>CP170458.1:4455000-5421011 GCA_047947195.1 Bacteroidota bacterium | reverse complement strand
CAATCCCTCCGGGTATGTCTTTTTGATGGCCCGGAACTACTGTTTGGATCTGCTCCGAAAGAAAAGTCTGAAGATGCACCCGCTAGACCATCAGACGGTAGAGGCCGGAACCACCGGAGGATCATCATCGCTTGAGCAGAATGAACTCTTTGAACTCATCGAGAGCATATTGAAGGAATTGCCGGAGCCGCAGGGTGAAATCCTGAAGCTACATGATATCGACGGTTTCAAGTATGGTGAAATCGCCGGGATACTGAACCTGAAAGTAGAGTATGTCAGGGTGTTGCTCTTCAGAGCCAGAAGAAGTGTGAGTATAAAACTAAAGACTGTTTACGATTATGAATAAGGACGAAAATGAATTGTGGGATGCCTATGTGATGGCAAACAAGCATGCCGTCCCGTCAAATCTCCAGGACAAGGTCTGGACCAGCATCCGCAGAAAAAAACAACAGCGACAAAGGGTCCTGGTAGCCCCATTCATCGCTGCCTCGATCGCTTTACTGATTTTCTTTCTGATCCCTATCGAAAGAGGCCAGACAGAGGCAGAAAAGAGTGTGCTCCTACAGGAAGCACTCTCCATGTTCCCGGATGAAGACCAAATACCAAACGAAGAAGATATTCTCTATGAGGATGACATCATCATCATTTATGTAAAGACAACTGAATAATTATCTATAAATATTACTCCCATGAAAAAAATCATATTCATCATAAACCTTTGTTTCTTCTCAACATCAATGGTATGGGCTCAGAACCAGGACATAGAGAAAATTGAAAAACAGCTGGGTATCTACTTCAAAGAGTCTGTACAGCCCGTGATATACGTTGATGGTAAGAAATATCCGAATGAATTTTTTGACCTGATTGATTCTGACAAGATTAAATCCGTGGTCGTAATGAAAGATTCGGTAGCCCTAAAGAAATACAATGCCCCCAATGGGGTTGTCTGGATCACTACCAAAGAAACAGGTACCGAAATGGAGGTAGTGAAAAATGAGACGATCAAAACAGAGGACAAAAAGATTGTCATTAAGAATGAGATCAATAGCTTATATCCGCTCATCATTATTGACGGGACGGTCGCAACCCCGGAATTCCTGAAAAGTGTTTCACGGGAAGATATTGCAACTATTGAAGTAATAAAGGGTGAGAGTGCTGCCGCAAAGGGGTATGATGCCCCTAATGGGGTGGTCATTATCAAAACAAAGAAGTAGGGATCCCTGGATTAAAAAGCCGTTTCATAAAGATGACACTGAGGAGAATTCATTAACTTAACAGTATGAATATGATAGCCCTGAGAAAAACATATTGTACCATTTCCCTGGAATGGTACCTCATTCTTAATACAGTGATTATCACCTCCTTCCTTGGTTTTATTGATGAAGGGTTTTACAATTTCAACTGGATATTTGATGTGGTGGCTATTGTTGCATTGACTCTGTATGGTCTCGCCATTTACACCATCCAATTCCTTTTATTTAAAATGCTACTCGGAAATTACCCCGTTATTGGCAAATCCTTTTCAATTATTGTTTCTGCTGATCTTATCGTCTAGATGATTTATTTACAATCACAATAGACCCCCTCCTATCCGGGAATTTCTATCCTATGGTTCGTACGGGTTAACGATGAGTGCTGGGGACATTGGTTATTCCGCAACCACAGTAGAAACAATGAGCTCCCAAAAAAACCCTCTGTGTCACTCCGTGTCTTCTCTGAGTAACTCTGTGTATCTCTGAGCTCCTCTGAGTAACTCTGTGTATAGCCTATCGGGAATCAATGATCACCAGCTTTCTTCCCCCCTTGATACGGATCTTATCACTGATGAGCCAGCGCGGGAGGAAGCTAGCCCCGATCAGTATCCCGCCCACCACCAGGGTTCCACTATCCGGCTCACCCCGATGGATCAATCCTTCATTCACATATTCCAGCAACGGGTAACCCACACCTGCGATCAATAGCACCTTATCCAGCACCCTCAGCGGATTCCAGCCCCGGGTCTTGTCATCCACATACAGGCAGGTGACCTCCCGGGGGTTGATGGTATAGTTTTGGAAAACGATCAGGGTATCACCCTCAAATCCCAGGATCTGACTGTCCTTCCTGGAGGCATCTGTCCTGGTACTGAAAGAGAGGACCTCCCCGACCCGGTAAAAGGCTTCCCGATGTTGCTTCTTATGAAACAGCAGCACCTGGGCATCACCGGGGGAAATCGTGATGATGAGTATGATCAGAAGCACACAAATCTTACAAGTCATCCTTACCTGGAATCTACCAGAAAGCTAATCGGTATTTTCCTGGTAAAACAGTTTTTAACAAGCTTTAAGATTTTAATGGGGAGCTGTAGACAGTGACCACTGAGGAGACAAAGGGACTTATCCAAAAATTAACCACTAATGCACTAATGCTTTTGAAGCGAATTTCAGGAGACTCCTACATGTCGGAGAATTCGTGGTCATTCTTTTAGCCTCCTAAATAAATCTTTGATATCAATAACACTAATTGTACCACCTCCGGTGATAGCCTATTAATCAAAATTTCATTAGTGGATTCGTGGCTAATAAATTAGTAGAATTGAAATCTATACACAGAGATCACTGAGAAGGCAAAGGGACATGTTCAAAAAATTAACCACTAATGCACTAATGTTTTAAGCGAATTTCTAGAGGCTCCGACCAGGAGAATTCGTGGTCATTCTAAAAGCCCCCTAAATAAATTCTTGATATCAATAACACTAATTGTACCACCTCCGGTGATAGCCTATTGATCAAAATTTTATTCGTGGATTCGTGGCTAATAAATTAGGTAGAATTGGTAGCTATACAGATTCACAGAGTATTTGTGTATCTCTACGCTTCTCTATGTTCCTCTGTGATATAACAAATGATCGCTATTACTCCAGGGTGCCAATGCCAAATCCGACAAGGGCCTCTTCCCGATAGTCTCTGAAAAACCCCCAACGGCCATTGAGCTCACAGGTGCTTGCGCTCCCTTTAATCCCATCATGGCAATCCACTTTGATGTTTAGAGACTTCAGTCCCCCCTGCTCATCAAAAGCCAGGGATCTGTACTTGAGAGTGATCCCCTTTTCTTTCATAAATCGCTTGATCTTCACCAGGTCTTTGAGCTGCATGGTGCTATCAAAGCTCACTTCCAGTCGTCCGTTTGCTGTGGTGGGTTCAAGATCCGGATTCGCCTGTAGCACAAATACAAAAAAGATCAGGGCGGCGCTCCAAATGGTCTTTATCATGGCTTTAGCATTTAGGGTAAAACATGACTGAAGATACCATAAATACCGGTATTTATCAAAGTGTGTTGGAGATGAAAGGAAGGTTGTACACAGAAGTGCTCAGAGAAGGCATGGAGTTCACAGCGTCAACTGAGTTTTTATAATTCCATTCCATTTTATACCATTTTTATTATTCAGTCATATGTTAAATAATATTCAATATATTTATATTTAAGTAGTCTGTGAATAACGGTATGTTATTAGACAACACAGAATATTGATTACCAGCTATTACCAAATGCCTGCCAATCCATTAAATCAATTCCATTTAAAGTCAATACGTGCTTTGATTTTAACGTTGCTGCTATTCTCTATCTCTGGTAAAAATGCGACAGGACAGTCATTTCAATCTATCCCAACTACAGTTGAACCGATGACAAGTTCGCATGCTCAGTGGGCCGATTTAAACAATGATCAGCTCCCAGACCTGATAGTGGTTGGAAAGAACAATACTGATATTTCAAAAGTGATAGCCCATTATAACAATGGAGACAGCACTTTTAGCGAATTGGAAATTGCAAGATTATCTCAAACTGCATTTGATGTTGGGGATTTTAACAAAGATGGGTATTTGGATCTCTTGGTATCAGGTAAGACCAATTTGAATGACAAAATATTAAGAGTCTATAAAAACAATGCTGGAACTTCTTACACAGATCAATCACTAGAACTGGTTGGTCTTACGAATGGTGATGTCTTATGGGTTGATCTTGACCATGACATGGATCTCGACATTATTGCTTCTGGATTAGATGCCCTTGGTGAGGAAAATATTTGGGTGTACGTATGGGATGGCACTAATTATCGGCTAATTACACATTCATTGGAACCAGTCTCCTATGGTAATCTGGTGGCTTTTGATGCCAATAAAGATGGAAATAAAGAGGTTTTGGTTACCGGATATAATGATCTTGGGAATCCTACCGCTACCGTCTATTCCTTTGATTCCAATTTAAATACCAGTGTTTACTCCGAGACCCTGGATGGTTATGCACAGCACGCCATCGATCTGGCTGATATCAATGAAGATGGATTTGTTGATATCGTGATGTCGGGTATCACCGAAAACTTCAGTAAAGCCACTAATATTTATTTCAATAATCAGGTCAATGGATTTTACAGATTTGACCAATCCCTTGATAGCATTGGAAATGCAGCATTAGACCTTGGAGACGTTAACAACGACGGGTTGATTGATCTTGTCCTTATGGGTTTTGATGAAGATGGAAATACAACTGCTAAATATTATGTAAATGCCGGCTATGCTGAAGCTTATCATTTTACGGAGACTCCTCATCCCTTTGAGTCCCTACATTCCGGAGGAATCTCGCTAGCAGACTTTAATGGAGATGGAGACCTGGATATTTTTCAGACCGGCAATGCCATTGGATCCCTCCAGGCTAAATTATTTGCATCCGAACAACACCTTTCCATCTCAAATGCAATTCCTACCACACCCTCAGGTTTGACTTCAAACATTTCAGCAGGAGAAATTACATTGGAATGGGAACCAACATCTGACGATTTCACACATTTCAAAAGTCTTTCTTACAATGTCTATGTAAGCTCGAATCCCAATGGGACGAATCTTCTACTTTCTCCTGGATCAAATATATCTACTGGCTTCAGAAGCTTAACAGAGTTTGATAACGCAGAATTTTCCACTCAATTAATCATACCTCGTCTACCTGAGGGCAGATATTACTGGAGTGTGCAAGCCATAGACAATGGATTTAAAGGGTCCCTATTTGCCGATGAAGCTGAATTTGTAGTTTGTGATCCCATTAACCTGGGGGAAGACCTGGCTATATGCCAGCAGGAGAGCATTTCATTAGCCATTGGTGAAGCAGGTGATATAGTAAACTGGTACTCGCTGAAAGATAATAATCTTGTAGCTTCAAACACTCTCACCTATCATCACATTGCCAATCAAAAGGATACGATTGTAGCAGAACTTACAAAAAACGTTTTAGGATGTGTGCTTTATGACACCATAATAGTTGATGTCATTGAACCAATTGAATTGGCTCTGGGCTCTGAGATAATCCTATGCGTGGGTGACTCATTGGAGATCCTGCTCACAGAATTTGATAGTGTGAATTGGTATACTTTTTCAAGGGGCCTGATATCGAATGAGAAGTTTTTAAAATTATTTATTGAAGCAAAAGACACTCTGGTCCTGGAAGGTTTCCATGACGGATGTATTCAATATGATACAGTAGTTATTGACTTCTACCCTGACACCAAAATTGAACTGATGAGCGAAATATCCAAATGTCAGGGTGACACCCTGGCATTGCAGATTGATGGATTTGAAGTCATAAATTGGCATTCAGAAACACAGGGCTTACTGGCTTCTGATAGCAAATCCTTAAAATTTCTGGTTCTATCTACCGATAAAATCATTGCTGAAGGAATTACAGACTCCGGATGCCATAGTTATGACACGTTGCAAGTGAATGTATTGGAACTTCCGCAAATAAATCTGGGAGGAGACACATTGGTTTGCTTCGGTGAAAGAATAGAATTTTCCCCGGAAGGTTTTGAGGAAGTTAGCTGGCATTCACAGGTGTTTGGAGATTTCTTCACGGTCACAGATTTTCAATACGCTTATTTTGAAGAAGATACCTTAGTTGTTGAAGTCACAAATGATGAGGCCTGCAGGAATTTTGATACGCTAATAATAAATATTGCCCCATTGCCAGAGATTGATCTCGGACCAGACAAAACTATCTGTCTGGGGGAATCACTACTAATAAAACCCCAGGATCCGGACTATGAATCAATTACCTGGTTTTCCATTTCAAGCACAACAGCCATTGAAGAAGATCAGTGGTTTCTGGATTACCATCCTGCATCAACAGATACAATCATCGCAAAGGCAACGAGTACGTTTGGTTGCGTGAATTGGGACACTCTTATTGTCACAGTTAATCCTGTTCCGGAGATAAACCTCATGGATACTGCTGTCTGTATTGGAGACAAATTGGTGTTAAGCATGGAAGGTGATTGGAGCGAGGTCAACTGGTATACTTTCGATAATCAGATCTTACAACTCAATCAGCATCGCTACGAATTTATTGTTGAGGAGCCAATCGTACTTTGGGTTGAAGTAATAAATGCTTTTGGATGCATCACCTATGATACCATTGCCGTTGGAACCAGGGCATTGCCAACTTTCAACTTTGAAGAATCACTCCAATTCTGCCGGGGAGATCAGATAAATATTTCTGTTGATGACATCGGCACTGAATACATGTGGTGGAATCAATCCATGGATATTATTTCCGGTGATCGATCACTTAATATGCAGTCTGTTGAAGATGACCAGATACATCTAAAAGTCACAAATGCCGAGGGTTGTAGCTATCTGGATTCCGTAGACATCATTGTCAATGATCTCCCTCCCGTAGAAATATTGGGTAATGACCACATCTGCGACAATGAGCTTACTGAGCTACGAATTGAAGTAGAGGATGATGTCGAAATTATATGGTCCATTGGCCTTGATAGAATTATCGGTGAGGAAGCTGCCAATCTTAATATTTATTTGGACAATTCAAATTATATCTATTCATCAGTTCATGATCAAAATGGATGTATAAATCAGGATTCCATTTTTATCCTGGTCGATCCAAGCCCCATTGCGAGAGCAGGTGTTGACCAATTTACTTGTTATGGCGAAGAAGTAATGATTGGGGATCCCTCCCAATCATCTGAGAATCTATTTTTTCAATGGACTCCGGATCCATCACTTTCCAACCCTGAGATTGCAAACCCCATGGTTTATCCCCTAAGCTCAAAGCATTTTATCCTTTCGGTAATAAATGAATTTGGTTGTACTGACCTCGATTCTGTATACGTTCGGGTAAATCCGGAATTTGTCGGTGATGCTGGTCCTGATCAAACATTGTGTATTGGGGATCAACTGACGATTGGTGGTAATCCAACGGCCATTGGTAATTCACTTGATTATCAATACTCCTGGTTTCCTTCTACCGGACTTTCTTCACCGGATGTTTCAAATCCCATTGTTACCCTTGAATCAGACCAAACTTACATACTAACGGTAGAATCAGGGGATTGCGCTTCCGAACCGGATTCAGTCCATGTTATTGTCAGAGAATCCCCAAATGTGGAAGCTGGCATCACTACAAGTATTGGCACTGGACAGCCAGTAATGCTCCAGGCCAGCGGAGGAATTAATTACCATTGGGAGCCTTCCGGACTACTTGATAATCCCAATATCCCAAATCCATTGGCAAACCCGATCTCCAGTACGGTTTTTACTGTTGAAGGAACAGATGAGTATGGGTGTAGCATGATTGATTCTGTCTGGGTAATGGTCCAAAATGTAGTATTCATACCAAATCTATTTTCACCCAATGGAGATGGTAGTAATGACCAATTCAAGATCTATGGATCGGGTATCAAAGAGGTACAATTCTCGATTTTTGACCTGTCTGGAAATCTCCTCTACAATACCCGGGACACAAAAGGAATGCTTAATCATGGATGGGACGGAACTTTCAATGGACAACTGCTAAATAACGGGAGCTATATCTGGACATTGAGCGGCCAGTTTTTTGACGGATCACCATTGAATTTTAACGGAAAAAATAAGGGAATAATCAAACTACTGAGATGAGATTAGTTGTGATATCCATATTGGCTGTTTTTATTCTTTCCGTCTTCATAATAAGGCCTACAAAAGCTCAGGAAGTAAATTATACACTCAATCAGTTTAGCCCATTATCTTTTAGCCCCGCATCGTCTGCCCTGAACGATGAGGTGGGTATCAGTTTTCTTACTCAGCAGCATATTATTGGTCCGGGTACAAATGTTTCCATAAACGCATTGAATGCGATATTCCCAATAATTCAAAAAAAAAGTGACTATCAATATCTGGGAATAGGTGCCAGCTTTCAACAACAGGATTTTGGAGCATCTGATCTACTAAAAACCAATAGAGTCGGTATCGCAGTGGCTACCAAAATACAGATAAGCAAATCAAATCTGTTGGGATTTGGAATTGCAGCAAATTACATCAACAAAAGAACTTCGCTGGAAAACCTTACGACCGGCAATCAATGGATTCAGGAGGAGTTCAGGTTCGATCCTTTAGCAGATCCGGGAGAAATTTTCATTAGACAAAATATAAGTTATCTCAGTATTGCCTCAGGTATAAAGTGGAAGTGGCTTGATTCTGGCCAGGAAAAAGCATTTGCCTCCCTTAATGCTTTTCATCTAAATAAACCTACTGAATCGTTCTTTCAAAATGATGTCAAAGTCGAAACGGCTTATTTATTAAATCTTGGTTTTACGCTTTTTGCAAACGAGAAATGGGAGTTGATTCCCGAGATCGTCTATGCTAAATATGGTTTTAAGAATGAGTATCAGATTATTGGATCGATCCGATATTATTTTGATAATGCTAACCCATACGATTTTATCCAGCCTGGTTCAATACAATTCTTAATGAACCACTCTTTCAGCAACAATATAGGGTTTGGGTTTATTTGGCATCAAACAAATTTCAAGATTGGGGGAAGCTATCTACTGCCAATAGTCCCGAATTCCAGCCTTCAAAATACCTTTCAACTGGGTGTACATATTGTTATTAAGCATCCTGAAGAAGAGACTAAAGTCATCAAAAGTGAGCCTATCCGAAGGAAAATCGACTTGTCTAAGCCATGAATGGTTGTTTGAAAATAGGATTCTTTTGGGTATGTCAAATGCTGATCAGGTTTGGCTATAGCCAGGACCTTGGTGCTATTGGAAAAGATAAATACCCGCAACTATCCGGAGGAATTAATGTTAATCAGGTGCTTTATGAAGCCTGGGGAATTCAGGACAGACGAGATCCGTATAATTATTTCATTTCAGGAAATCTGAATATAGACTTCTATGGATGGCAAATACCCCTTTCATTTGCTTATTCTGACCAGAATGCTTCATTTCAACAGCCATTCAATCAATATGGGCTTAGACCAACCTACAAAAACCTTACAGCTCATCTTGGCTACCGCAGCATGAACTTTTCCAAGTACAGCCTGGCAGGGCATCTTTTCCTTGGCGGCGGTCTTGAAGTTCAGGTAAATGATCATTTGAAGGTGGCAGCCATGTATGGCAGGTTGCAAAAAGCCGTTCAGCCAGACACCAGCCAGGTTTATCATTCACCAGCTTTTAACAGAATGGGAACAGGGGCGAAAATCACTTTTGGAACAACCAAAGATTTCCTCGATCTGGTATTTTTCAAAGCAAAAGATGATACAACCTCATTGGACAATAGATTCTTACCGGTGGAGTTTAAGCCCGAAGAAAACCTGGTCTTATCCCTGGGTTTTGGAATAAACCTGATCAAAGGCCTGAACATCAAAGGAGAAGTTGCCGGCAGTGCATTGACAACAGACATTAGGTCAGAAGAAACGAGTTCAGCATCATTTTTAAATGCTGTGTCATTCCTCATTCCACAAAAAACCTCTTCCTCTTTCTACAAGGCATTGAATGGGACTGTCCAATATCAGTTTCAATCTTACTCATTTGGGATAAATTATGAGCGAGTCGACCCCGGATACCGAACTTTAGGGGCTTATTATTTTAATAACGATCTGGAGAATATTACCCTTATCCATCAATCAAGCTGGTTAAACAGCAAATTGAATCTGAATGTTCGTTTTGGGCAACAAAAGAATAACCTGGCAAGAACTGAGCTCAATTCCATGCAGCGTCTTTCCCTTGCGGTTTCGCTAAACTACCAGATTACTCCACGCCTTGTTTCCCAAATCAATTTTTCTGATTTCAACACTTATGTAAATTTCAGACCACTTGTTGAAGTGCTGAATCAAAGCTCCCCTTATGACAACCTGGATACACTAAATTATCACCAACTGGCCAGGCAGGCTTCATCTAACATAAGTGTAGTGCTTAATGAAAGCCAGGAATTAAGACAGAATTTAAATTTCAACTTCAGCTTTCAGGAAACCACGGATGGCAGAGGGGAAGATCAATATAATGGTTCACAGTTTTATAATTTAAACTCCGCTTACCTGGTTGTCTTTGGTGAGTCTGGCTGGGCTTTGAATGTGGCCGGAAATCTAAATTATTCCCGTTCATATTCGGATCAATTTATTTTTGGACCCTCAGGTTCGCTCAGAAGAAAATTCCTTGAAAATAAATTAACCACCTATTTCACAGCAGCCTATAATCAATCAAAAATTGATGGCCGTACTTCCAATAAAATATATAACCTAAGAACCGGAGGAGCTTATGCCTTGAATTCACACCAGTTTTCGTTGAATCTGACAGCGATCGATCGGATTAACCCCAATAAAGAGGTTGGTAGCCGGTATAAAGAACTGGTTGTTGAGATTGGCTATCGCTACACCTTTTCCACCCCATAAAAAAAGGCCCTCCGAATACTCGGAGGACCTAAACCCAATTAACCCTATATGAAAAATCTTTATGCTGCCAGGAACTTCACGGCTTCATCCTGGGTACTGAACGGATGCGCCGGGTTGGTAGCAAACGCATTGTAGGCTGTAAGCAGGATCTTCTTCAGACCGGTTACGCCCAAGACCGCGTACTTGTCTATCTTATCCCCGTATTCCCTGCCCAGCTGCTTGGCCGTATTCATAAATTCGTTATTTACTGCGGTGTTGTTGAAATCATCCAGCAGCAAAACCTTGCCGGGATTGCGCTTTACCAGCTCAAACTGGGCCTTAATCGCCTCCATCATCTCTGCCTCAGAGAGATTGGAAAACCGGGTAAATATGATCTTTTTGCCGTTGTGTTGAATCTCCGATGTGTACATGTCTGTGCTTGTTTTTGAATGCTTATGCCTTAGTCAGGAAATTGATTGCTTCTTCTTCTGTGGAAAAAGGATGCGCAGGATTGCTGGTAAATGCATTATAGCCGCTCAGCAATACTTTTTTGAGACCGGTGATACCCAGTACAGCCTGTTTATCAATCTTATGCGCCATCTCTTTTCCAAGCTTCTTCACAACAGTCATAAAATCGTTGCTCACCGCAGTGTTTGTAAAATCAGCCAAGGTGACCACTTTGCCCGGACTGGCTTTGACCACCTCAAATTGTTCTTTGATGGCTGCAATCATTTGCTCCTCCGATAAGTGGGAGAACCTGGTGTAGATGATCTTCTTTCCGTTACGCTGAATCTCTGATGTGTACATTCCTGATCTTTTTTTAATTTTTTCTGATCTCGCTTTACCTCACAGGCAATGCTTTTATCTGTATTTTCCTTCAAAATTAATGAAGAAGTATTCACAATCTGAAAAGAGGCCTCCAAGGGTAATTATCACTTTTTATGCCTTTATTCACAGGAAACCCACTTTTTTACAAGGTCTCTAAGGAATAAATGCGATAAAAAATACGTGTATTTTCGGAGGTGCTTTTTAGCAATATGCCTACTTACACGAACCCCATTTACCTGGTGCTCGCATAAAACTTCGGGTATTTAGCCATGCATTCATTTTTACCCTGGGTCAGATATCTGATCGCTTGTTCTTTCGTACAAAAGGGCTGAGCCGGTACTATGGCAGAAGTATTGTAGGAAAGCAACAAAACTTCCTTCAAACCAGTGATGCCAATCACAGCTGACTTTTCTATTCTATGACCATACTTGCTTACGAGTATTTTTGCTGTTTCTACAAAGTCATTACTCACCACCGTATGGGTAAAGTCACTTAAAGTGAGCACCTTGTAGGGACTTTCCCTGATCAGGTCGTAGGCTTCATGGATAGCAGCTATCATTTGGTCTTCTGATAAGTGCGTATAATTGGTATATAATATCTTCCTGCCATCATGCTGGATTTCAGATGTGTACATAATCTATATATTTAATGTTTATTGAGTAGTATAAAAAACGGTCGCTAAAATACCTGAGAAGAGATTTCCCAATGATTCGGGAAATTTCCCATTTTCCTCATTTGTATGAAAATAACTGCACTTTTCAGATATCTGATAAGAGAAACCATGATAGAAAATACGTGTATTTACTAGCATAAAACAACATTCAAGACCAATATGATTGTTGACGGTTTTATTGGATTTTTATTTGTTCCTCAGAGACTTGGTTATACCTTTATAAAATGAACCAGCTAGATTCCCTCATCGGAGAGGTCATTCATGCTTCAAAAGAAAGTGACCCTATTATCAGTATCCTCATCTACCTTGCCAAAGCTTCTGCACTGATCTTTTTACTTGATCTTCTGGGTATGGCCAGCCTGCTTTTTGCTTTGTAGACTTTGCACATTAAAATGGCTGAAACAAATAAAAAATAACTACTTATTAATTTCCGACAAGTCTGAAAACCCCCAATCAACATTCGAATTCTATTGGTGCATTAGTGGCTAAGGTTTTTTCTCAGTGGATCATAGTGCAATTCTGTAACTTAACCTCCTAAAACAATTACGTCTTCACTTCTGAAACTTTAACCGCGAATTCACAAATGAATTATTAATAAATAGGTTCGCCGAAGGCGAGCATTCGTTTCATTGAATACAATAATGTTAGAGTAGATAATAAATAAACCACTAATTAATTTCCGACATGTCGGAAACCTACAATCAACATTAGAATTCTATTGGTGCATTAGTGGCTAAGGTTTTTTCTCAGTGGATCATAGTGCAATTCTGTAGCTTAACCTCCTAAAACAATTACGTCTTCACTTCTGAAACTTTAACCGCGAATTCCTAATGAATAGATATCTGCAGGTCACCGAAGGCGAGCATTCGTTTAATTGACATTAAAATGGCTGATGTAGATAAAAAATGACTATACATTGATTCCAACAAGTCTGAAAACCCACAATCAACATTCGAATTCTATTGGTGCATTAGTGGCTAAGGTTTTTTCTCAGTGGATCATAGTGCAATTCTGTAGCTTAAGCTCCTAAAACAATTACGTCTTCACTTCTGAAACTTTAACCACGAATTCACCTAATGAATTATTAATAAATAGGTTCGCCGAAGGCGAGCATTCGATTAATTGAATACAATAATGTTGGAGTAGATAATAAATAACTACTAATTGATTTCCGACAAGTCTGAAAACACCATCTAATTATTCGAATTCTATCCGCATTAATAGTTTTTATTTTGGTCCCTGGCCCCTGATGATCAATGCGATCTTGAGTATAAACTTCAAAAAACCTGTGCCTTTATGGCATTAATAAAAAGATCCGCCCCGATGAATCACCGAAGCGGATCAGTATAACCAAACAACAAATATGAAACTACTTATAGCTTTGGCTTGGCGGTTGTATTAAATCCAAATGTCAGTCCGACGGTAGTGCCATTCTTCCTTGGGATCATGTAGAGGTTTACCGGCACATTTAGATACCCCGAATGAAAGGTCTTCCCTACAGCGATCACCATCCCCAATGACAGACCATACGTCCCGCGATCGTCCAGGCGTTCTACAATTTCGGCATCTACCGGAACTTCCAGTACATCGTATTTTCTGGTCCATTTTCTCTCCTGGTCGTAAAAACCTTCAGCAGTCTTGACAAGCCTAAAGATTGGGCCTGCGGCAAACTCGATACCGGAATTATTGAACCTAAAACCATTCAGCACAGAAATAGAGGGGATGAACTTGCCGGATTCCAGCCCGTTTACGGCAAAGATCCCTTCTACCAGGGCCTGGAAATCCCCGGCACTGAGATACTTTTTCTCCAGCTGATACCCAAACATGGTGGTGACCGGAAACATGTCGAATCCCCCTTCATTTTTAGGATCCTGCAATCGTTGGCCGGTCTCACCCATGGTATAGACCATCCCGATTCTGGGGCCGTTTAGATTCACTGAAGTTTTGGTAGAGGTGATTGGCTGATCATAATCTACCAGTAAGTCTACCATATAGGGATCATTCTCAATGCCGAGCAGCTGATTAAGGCAGAGCATGGCCATGTTCTGGATCTCATCCTGGATGTTGAGGTACTCCATCACAGAAGTTTTTTCGATCCGGGCTTCGTTTACATCGATGAGTCGCAGGATCATGATGATCTTATCCCCAAAACGTTCCACGCTGCCGGTAAGCATCTTTTCGGTACCCAGGATCTTACCCACCTTTACTACATTGTTTTTTCCGAAGTAGGTGTCGGGATTGATTTCGTTTTGATTGACCACATCCTGGACGTCATACTTATCGAGCACTTCGAAATAGTTAGTCTTTTCAAGTTCCAGTCTAAGGACACTCGCCATGGTGGCATTATCAATTTCCAACCCTTTGGTGTCGATACTGATTAAGGCAATCGTAGGCTTTTGGGGTTGTGCAGTAGCAGCGAAGATGAGTCCTAAAAACAGGATCTGAAAGATCAGGATCATCCATTGAATTTTTTGTTTAGTGAGCGTTTTCATTTGCTTATCGTTTAGTTTATAAAAGTCACAATCTTTTGTTTGACAAGATGAAGTTGCGAAGGAATCGGGAGGATCAAAAACGGGATTTTTCGAGCGATAAAGCAATTTTTTCAGTTTTTAATTAACCTTATCAGAGGGGTTGATTTATGTATTATTTTCTCCTTGAAGGCACTGATTCAATGGGGGAATTGATGATTTGTCGTAAAAAAAGTGGGGGGAGTTGCAGAATATGCAAAAAGCTGGGACACGGAGAAGCTCGGAGTTTCACAAAGGGGTTAAAGAATAAAGAAGACAGGAGAGCAGGAGACAGAGACAGGAGGTTTTCAGAGGGCGGATTAGGTGAAATGTTGGATAAACCTCATTCAGTGGGCGGGCGGGTTCCCCTTAAGGGGTTAGGGGCGCCCGGCTAGGGGTCGCTGAGGATTCTAGACTCATCGTTGGATCTCTGAGTCACTCTGTGGAATAAAACCTCACTCCACTCCAAGTTCTTTGTCGATTTGTTCAATCAAGTTCTTGCTGCTAGTGATGATTTGACTAAAATGACTTCTCCTTAATATGTTAGCACGAGTTTGAGTCCTTCCGTAATAAAAATTCAAAGCGATAAAGGTTGAAGCATTTGGATTCCCGATCCAACTTGTATCTAGCGCATTGAATTGATCTATTTCCATTTGCTTCAAAAAATGATAAGGATGTAAAAGATTACTATCCTGTAACTCTCTCAAACCAGTATTGACTGACCTAGTAATGTACTTTTTAGCTTCAATGTCTTTGTAATGATTAGCTATCATTTCCTGAAGAACTTTGTTTTTTAGGGAATAGAAGTTCCCAGTGTAAAGCATTTCCTCATAAACACCACTGTTAACAATTAGATCGCTCCATCGATAATTGAATAGAGAATCAGCTATTAAGATATCGCTAATATTTTTCGCTCGTTGCAATTGTAGAATTGCCTTATTCGTACTAGACTCATAAATTGATAAAAGAGAATCCTGCTCAAGTAAATACTTAATATCACGCAAAAGCTCATCTTTCAATTCTGCTAAATATGATCTTGCTTTCTTCTCTTCCTTTCTCGACTCATTCCAATTATTCAATTGTACAGCAATAAATATCCCGATGACCACAATCAGGATCTCCCCAAGCGTATAAAGCAGGTATTTTTTAAGGCTCCCCTCATCAATCAATTTGCGTCGTGCTATTCGTAGGAATTTGAGCATCAGGCTGGTGAATCAAGTAGGTGTTACTAAATATACTACATAAACCTGAATTTTATTTATATTTAGTAACCACCAACCATTCCATGCCATGAAATCTTTTAACCTTACCGCCCTTATTTTATTTTTCCTTTCATGCTCAAATCCACAGGAAACCAAAAGTCCTTCACAATCTCCAGCTGATTTTTTTGAGGAATATTACGAAGCATATCTCAGGATGGATCCATTAACGGCCACTTTTCTTGGGGACTTTCGGTTTAATGACACCCTTCCAAATGAACTCTCTGAAGCCGTAAGAGCTGAAAGAATTGAATTAAGCAAAAGATATTTAGAAAAAGCAAAAAAATATCATCTTGAAGAACTAAACAGGGAAGATGCCCTTAGCATGAGACTGCTAACATATGAGTGTGAGCTGCAGCTAAAATCAGATTTGATTGAATATCCGGAAGAATACTTCCCTATTAACCAAATGAGAGGATTTCACAGTACATACGGCACACTAGCGTCTGGTAGAGCTTTCCACCCATTTAGAAATACCAAAGATTATGAAGACTGGCTGAGCAGACTAGAAGATTATATCCCCATCATTGATACTTGCATATCCAACATGCGCAAGGGTATTAGTGAAGGATATGTATTGCCTACTCCTCTTATTGAAAAATTGATCCCTCAACTTGAAAGTCTGGCTACATTACCTGTAGAGGAAAATGTAGTTTACAGTCCTATAAAAATTATACCTGATAGCATATCACCAGAAGATAGACAAAGGCTCGCTTCAGCTTATAAAGAAATAGGTATTACCATTATTAATAAGTTTCAGGAATTGACAGATTTCGTAAAAACTGACTACCGGACAGCAGGTAGATCATCCTCGGGAATTGGTGCCCTAAAAAATGGAGATAAATGGTACAAGTATCTCATTGAGAATTACACTACAACAGATTTAACTGCGGATGAAGTATTTGATATTGGGATGAATGAAGTGAAACGCATAAGAGAGGAAATGGAATGGGTGAAAGATCAGGTAGGATATAAAGGTAGTCTGATCTCATTTTTTGATTTTGTTCGAGAAAACCCGGAATTAAAACCTTTTGATGACCCTCAACAGGTTATCGATAACTTTTATGCCATTTATGAACGCGTTAAACCGGAAGTAGAATCCATTTTTAATATCCAACCTAAAACACAATTTGAAGTCCGCCGAACAGAAAAATTTAAAGAGGCGACTGCCAGTAATCAGTATTGGCCTGGATCATTGGATGGATCCCGTCCGGGAATATTTTATGTCCCAATACCGGATGTAACTGCCTATAATGTTTACAGGGCAGAGAACTTATTTCTTCATGAAGCAATACCTGGTCATCATTTCCAGATATCTATTCAACGAGAGAATCAAAAACTTCCAAAGTTTAGAAGGATGCTTTTCTATGGATCTTATGTTGAAGGATGGGGTCTATATACTGAGTCATTGGGCAAGGAATTAGGGCTATATAAAGATCCATACCAGTATTTTGGAATGTTAAGTTCAGATATGCATCGAGCAATTAGATTGGTTGTGGATGCAGGCATTCATGTCAAAGGCTGGACCCGAGATGAGGCCATTCAGTTTTCCCTGGATAATGAAGCGGCTTCCAGGGATAAAATCATCAAGGAGATAGAACGCTATATGGCCCGTCCCGGACAGGCTCTATCTTATAAGGTCGGTCAGTTAAAAATTTTGGAATTAAGGAAAAAAGCTGAAGAGGTGCTGGGTGAAAGATTCGATATTAAAGGATTCCATGATACCATCCTTCTAACGGGATCTGTACCTCTAAGTATACTGGAAGAAGAAGTGGATGCCTGGATTAGGGAAGTAAAGGGAACATGATGTTTGAGAATCCACAGATATCATCCATCTGAAATTGGAGCTCTTTTAAACTATGTCGCTTTCTGTCAAGCCGTATGCTTCCATGCGGCTATCGTTCCGTACTACTTGCAACACGGCGGATGGTAGCATCCACCTGAACGAAAAATATTACCCCACATAACTTCCATTATTCCATTCCATAAAGGGCTTTCCCTGCCTCCTCAAATTCATCTCCTTCAACCCAGAACGGTCTTTCCTCAGCATTAGCAACCAGATAAATGGAATAGATAAAAGCCTTGGATAATTTGGTTAGGTAAGTGTAATTGAGTGTCTCAGGATTATCTGCTGTTTGATGATAGTATTTTTCAATTTCTTCATCCCAACTGGTTGCTCCTGGAGCAAATGTTACTGACGGAATTCCTTTATTTGCAAAACTGAAATTATCAGATCTC
Organism: Bacteroidota bacterium; assembly: GCA_047947195.1. Lineage (GTDB taxonomy): Bacteria > Bacteroidota > Bacteroidia > Cytophagales > Cyclobacteriaceae > UBA7330. The sequence continues at coordinate 5,402,835 of CP170458.1, read as the reverse complement.
CGATACAAATTCTGGTTAGGAATTACTGTTTCATCATCATATACTTTAAGATTATATGTTGTGCCTGTTATTAAAAATAAATCCTCCATTGTAGTCTTATTCAATCCAGTAATTCTAAAAGATGAGGTATCATTATAACCATCAGTATCTGTGTTTATATTGGCAATAATGGATTTTAATGGCAATGCGGGATTCTCAACATACCACTTACTCCCTACTAAACCTTTTTCTTCTGCATTTGCAGCGAGGAATATAATAGATCTTTTAGAAGGATGTTTCGCAAAGTATTCTGCAGCTAATAATAAGTTTCCAGTACCGATGCCATCATCTCTGGCACCGTTATAAATGGAATCTTCACCAATGGATATCCCACGAGCATAACCTATGTGATCTAGATGTGCAGATACAATTACATATTCGTTTTTGAGAAGTGGGTCTGATCCTTCTACAATTCCTAATACATTTGAAGCAGTTGCTAATCCAATACTTCCGCCTACAAGATTAATATTAGCTTTAGAACCGGAATTTTTAGTCAAAAAGGGTATTTGACTTATCTCTCTACTATCCAACAAATAACCGTCTCTCACGCCAAATGTATTTACGTTATACGCTAAAGTTCTATGTGAAGACCAACTGTTAACTAGGCCAGGCCATATTCCAAAATCTCTAATTAGACCAATCATTGATAGAGGCTTTTCTTTTGCTATTAAATTTCTCGCTTTGGATAGCTCGTTTCTCGGAACATGAAAGAAAACAATCTTATCCTTCATGTTTTCTAGATTAACCTCCAGGTTATCAGAATCAACAAACATCATGGTTGCAGTTGCATTAAGATCATTTCCTTTCATTACAAGCTGATCCCAAATGGCATAAGTCGAATCTTTTACTTTTATAAAACCGCTAGATAGGGGAGTTATTTTCCTCAATGGAAATGCTTGTAAGTAGGAATTATATCCTGGCGGTTTGATCAAACCAAACTTTCTAAATTGCTCAGCTATATACCTTGTAACAATTGCATTTTCTTGTGTTCCAGTATTTCTTCCAAGCAATTCATCTGAAGCGATGAAATTGATATGGGACTCTAATTGTGCCTGAGAGACTTCTTGATCAATTGTTTTTAGAACTTTCTTTTGGGCTTGGGTATTATCAAGACAGATAAAAAGTAGCAGAAGGCAAAAGATAAAAATTTTCATGATTAGGTAGAGGTTGGTGGTTTATATAAAAATACGAATTTTAACCTAATCACATTCTGTGTGATTTTTGATCCTTTATTACTGTCAAGCCGCATGCTTCCATGCTGTACTATTCTATTACAACGGAAGGCGGATGGTAGCATCCGCCTTGACATTATTTTAGCATGAGTAATAAAAGTTTGATAAAGATTATTACCAAATTTTCACCCTTTCTTCAGGAGGCAAAAAGAGAGAATCTCCCTGCATAACATTAAAAGCGGCATAAAATTCAGGGATATTACGAACCACTCCATTTACACGGAATTCATTTGGAGAATGTGGATCACGCATGATCCGTTGCCTCAAAGCTTCAGGTCGATATTTGCCCATCCGTGCCTGAGCATATCCAATAAAGAAACGTTGTTCCCCGGAAAACCCATCGATCACAGGTGCTTCTTGTCCTGCTAATGCATTATTATAAGCTTTTAATGCAATAGATAAACCTCCAAGGTCTCCAATGTTTTCTCCCAGCGTATATTCACCATTTACATAAAGACCAGGTAAAGGCTCATACCTGTTATATTGGCCAATAAGTGCAGCACATCTATTCTTAAATTCCTCCTTATCCTTATCAGTCCACCAGTTTCTTAATTTACCATCACCATCAAAGGCACTTCCCTGGTCATCAAATCCATGACCAATTTCATGGCCTATAACAGCTCCAATAGCCCCATAATTTACAGCATCGTCTACCGCCATATCAAAAAGAGGAGGTTGTAAAATAGCCGCTGGAAATACAATTTCATTTTGCAGTGGATTATAAAAAGCAGTTGCGGTTTGTGGAGTAGTAAACCATTCTTCTTTATTAACTGGTTGTCCCAACTTCTTTAGACTTCTTTCATACTCCATTGAACTTGATCGCTTTAGATTACCAAATAAATCATCGGCTACGATATCAACATCATATTCCTTCCATTTATCAGGATATCCAATCTTGGGTGTAAACTTGCTCAGCTTAGCCAAAGCTTCTTTCTTTGTATCCTCTGTCATCCAATCCAGTTCTTTGATACTTATTTCATATGCTTCCAATAAATTTGAAACCAATTCACTCATCCTTTTTTTTGCCTCAGGTTTAAAATATTTGCTGACATAAACTTTACCCACCAGTTCTCCTAAGTTATCCCCTACCAGTGAAACCCCTCTCCGCCAAAGTGGCATCATTTCCTGTACACCATAGAGCTCTTTACCAAAAAAATTGAATCCCTCCTGATAAAAGTCTTCACTTAGTCTAGGGCCATTTGCATTTATAACACTCCATTTTAGATAAGTCTTCCAGGTATCCAGTTTTGTATCCATGACTATTTCATTGAAAGCCCTGATATAATCAATCATAAAGAACACTATCTCCTCCTGACTATCTAATCCAGACTCCTTTAAAAATACCTCCCAATTAAAATCTGGTGTAAGGAAACGTAATGTATCAACTGGAACTATTTTGTAATTAGCTTCATAATTTCTTGCTTGAACTTTATCCATTTGCTTTTCCGCAATTCTGGATTCCAGATTTAGTATTAATTCTCCCGATTTACCTTTCTCTCCAATTCCCGCTAAGTCAAATATGTTATTGATATGATCTGAATATTTTTTTCTTATCTCGATGGACCGTGGATCGTTTTTTAAATAGTAGTCTCGATCTGGCAGCCCCAACCCCCCCTGTTCAATCTGAACAGAATATCTTATTGGATTTTTTGGATCAACATCAACGTATAAACTTAATGGTACGTTATATCCAAATCTGATTGAATAGGCAAAATATCTAGCCAGGTCTTCATAATCTTGAATTGCATTTATCCTGGCGAATTCACTCTGCAGGGGTGATGCGCCCAACTCATTTCTTCTATCTAAATTCATGAAAGATTTGTAGAGGTCTCCAATTTTTTGTTCATCCGTTCCTTTTTCAAAGTTGCCATTAGTAGCTACTTCTATGATGTTCTTAACATCCTCAGCTGTTTTATCTCTCATAATATTACGTGATGAATAAAAAGCTCTATCTGCTGGGATTTCAGTCTTTATCCAGGTGCCATTCACATATTTATTGAAGTCGTCACCTGGCTTTACGGAATTATCCATATTCTCCAGCAGGATACCTGATTTAAGTATTGGTTGGTCAGTACTTTGTTTTTCACAGGAAATGGCAATAAAATATACACCGGTGATCAGGAGTAGGGTGGTTCTTTTCATTAGGGATAGTTAGGTTGGTTAATTAAATATAATGAAATTCGCTAAGAACGCTTTGGCTTTGCTTTCAAAATGCAGGCCAGATCACAGAAGAATCTCAGTGTTTCTCGGTGTATTCAGTGGCTGAAATCTTAAACTATAAAAACAGCTTTGACCACTCATGTAATTCAGCTCCTTTCCTATTAAAAGAACCTACTATTTCCAATATCTTTAGTTGCTTAAATTTTAGCTCATGAAATACACCAGCTTTGTCCCACTTGCGCTATTTGCCTTATGCCTTTCCTGTTCCGGCCCAATAGAAAAGAAACCTCCTACCCAAACACCGGCGGAGTTCTTTGAGGAATACCATGAAGCATACCTGCGGTTGAATCCACTTACAGCAACTTTCGTTGGTGACAATCGATACAACGACACCATTCCAAACTTCTACACTGAGGCTGCTCGAGAACAAAATAGGATCTTCAATAAAAAATACCTGGACAAAGCTTCAGCCTATGACCCTGAGCAACTAAGCAAGGAAGATGCCCTGAGCATGAAACTGCTGATGTATGAATGCCGGATCAACCTGGAAGGTGATTCCATTGACTTTCCTTCCGAATACATGCCCCTCAGCCAGCTTGGAGGTTTCCACACCACCTATGGAATGTTGGCTTCAGGCACAAGTGCACAGCCCTTCAACAACGCCAGGGACTTTGATAACTGGCTCAGCAGATTGGAAGATTATATGCCGATCATTGATACCGTCATGGCCAACATGAAAAAAGGAATTAACACTGGTTATGTATTACCCAAGCCACTCATTGAAAAACTCATCCCCCAGCTTGAAGATCTGGCGACCTTGCCTGTTGAAGAAAATGTGGTGTATAGTCCAATCAAGTCCATGCCAGACAGCATCGCCCAAAAAGAAAAACAGCGTCTTACAGCAGCCTATGAAACCATGGGTCTAAGACTGATCGGCAAGTTCCGGGAACTGACAGACTTTGTAAAAACCGATTACCTGGCCGCAGGCAGATCTACCTCCGGTATTGGCTCATTACCCAATGGATCAGAGGCCTATAATTTCCTAATCAAATATTATACAACGACAGACTTAAATGCTGATGAGGTATTTGACATAGGTATGCAGGAGGTAAAGCGGATCAGGGGCGAGATGGAAGCGGTGAAAGAACGGGTAGGTTATGAAGGAGATCTCCTGTCTTTTTTTGATTTTGTCCGGGAAAATCCCGAATTAATGCCATTTGACGACCCACAGCAGGTAATTGACAACTACAATACGATGCTTGATATAATGAAGCCTCATTTAGACAGCCTGTTTAATATTCAACCGAAAACGCCTTTTGAAGTTAGAAGGATAGAAGCATTTAGAGAAGCCACAAGTAGCGCCCATTATATTCCCGGATCTTTAGATGGTACCCGGCCCGGAATATTCTATGTTCCGATACCTGATGTAAAAAGGTATAACTTTTTTGCTGATGAGAATACCTTTCTCCATGAAGCGATACCGGGACATCACTTTCAAATTTCCATTCAGCAGGAAAACCAGGACATCCCTGAATTTAGAAAAATACTTGGATACGGTGCTTTTGCAGAAGGATGGGGCTTGTATGCCGAGTCAGGGGAGATGGGACTGGCCCTGGGCTTATACCAGGATCCCTATCAATATTTTGGCATGCTCAGCTGGGACATGCACAGGGCACTCCGACTTGTAACTGATGCCGGCATCCATTCCAAAGGATGGAGTCGCGAAAAGGCCATTCAGTTTTCACTGGACAATGAGGCAGAGTCCGAAGCCACAATCACCTCAGAAATTGAGAGATATATGGCCAATCCGGGACAGGCACTTTCATACAAAATTGGTCAGTTGAAAATCCTGGAGCTTAGAGAAAAAGCTATGAATGAATTAGGACACAAATTTGACATTCGTGGTTTTCATGATATTGTGCTATTGACCGGATCAGTCCCATTAAGCATCCTGTAAGAAGAAGTAGATAAATGGATTGAGGAAATGAAGAAGTAAGTTCTCCTTCCCCCTTGTCCCTTTCTCCTACTCCACCTTCTTCGCCTCATGCTCACCTCGCTGGTGAATGGTTAAGCTTGTCACTGCACCACTCTCATCCTTGTTGAAGACAATCTTAACATCAGCCGTAGTAAACTTGAATACATTTTCTTCTATGGGTGCAATCTCAAATTTAGGCTGATTAGGCGCCTGGGCATACAATTTCCCCTCCTCCTTAAAAATCAGAACATTAAAACCTGGTTGCAGCTCATATTTACCCACATAACTATCAGTGATCGCATCATCTACCTTTATGGTAACCAGAGCTTCCGGAAGTGGTTTATCGGTACGATTCCACACCGTTTCTCCTCTATCATCCCTGGAAGTGACTGCGACAATCTCGCCATTAGAATCCCGGTTAATCTGAAGGGTAGTCGTACTCTTAAAAAACAACTTATCCTTTTCCCATGGCCAAATCTCATATTTCACACCTCCTGTTCTGAGACTATAAAGATGCCCATCCTCATAAGTAATAATCCGCTGGCCATCCTTCTGTGACTCATACACAGCTGCATAGGATTTCAATACATCTTCTTTCAACTTTATCGGCTCCCGATCAAATGGTTCCCCAATGGCTACTGCTGCCATCCTCTTTCCAATATCTTCAGTGGAATTACAGGTACAATTAGAAAATACACCAACAAATAGATTCTTTGATGGTAGATAGATCGAATATGTCAAATAGCCATCGATGCCCCCTCCATGATGAATACTTGGAACACCCTGAATATTCCCGATATTCCATCCATACCCATAACCTGTTTTTTCACCATTATTCAATACAAAAGAGGTTTGTGCCTCCTCACGCGAACTACTGGAGATAACCTGATCCTTCATCATTGCATCATACCATTTATAGAGATCATCTACTGTGGACAATAAGGCTCCTGCAGAAAATGGCTGAGACATACTGATGTAATCCGCATTGAAGTATTCTTCCTCCTCCTTTTTGTAGCCCTTGGCCCTGTTTTTTATGATTTTTGCTGGGGAACCATAAGATGAATGAGTCATCCCAAGTGGTTGAAAGAAATTTGTATTAATATATTCTTCATAGGACATTCCTGAAGCTTTTTCGATGATCACCCCAAGAAGAAAATATCCTGAATTGCTATAGTTCCATTCCTCACCAGGTGCAAATCGCATAGGCTGATATTTAAAAAAGTTAGTCAGGTCCTCTGTGGTATAATCATCCTTAACAATATCTCGGAATTCTTCCATACCTGTGTAACTCTGAATCCCGGAAGTATGAGTCAGCAAATGTTTTATGGTGATCTTATGCCCATGCATCGGGTAGTCTTCGATGTATTTGGTAATCGGATCATCCAAATCCAGCTTCCCTTCATCGCGAAGCTTAAGGATTGCTGCTGCCGTAAACTGTTTCGTAATGGAACCAATTCTGAATATGTTGTCGGGAGTCATTTTCACTACCAATTCCATATCGGCCATGCCATAAGCATTTCTGTATAGGATTTTTCCATCCATAACCACCAGAGCCGCACCCCCCGGTCCACTATCAGTAAAAAGGCTGGACATTAACCGATCGTATTCTTTGACCTGCTTCTGAGCAAATAGTTGTGGAATAATCAAACAAAAAGCAATGATGAATGAGAGATTTTTCATGTTTTGTTAGGGTTATGTGAGGTTTGAGGACAGTTTATGGTGCTGATCTATCTTCAATATAACCTAAAATTTGCACTTAATTGTATTGATCAATATCCAACTCCTCATCATCTATTATATCCTTGAATTTTACATATTTGATAATTCATTAAATGATATAGCCAAAAAATGACATCGTTTTTAAAGTATAGTCTTTTTTTAATCACATTGGCTGGGTTCAATTGGTCAGGTACTTGCCAGGGTACCCTCATCTCCGATATGGACCTGCTGAAATGGGAAAAAGTGGCTCCGGGAGTCTGGAAAGCTACATTTGGAGAAATGGGAATGAACCCCACTGATTATACAAGCCCTCCCAAAATGGAATCATTGTCCGAGCTTGGTGAATCACCCTTTCCATTCAATGAAGATTCAACTTTCAGTCAGTTAACAGCTGAACGGGCGATCATACGACTACCACTGGAAAAAGAAGAAAAGATCTACGGCCTGGGATTAGAGTTTGAATCGATCAACCGGCGAAGCAATGTTTACACCTTAAAAGTAGATCACTATGGCGGCGTGAAAGGTTATACACACGCCCCTGTCCCCTTCTACGTCTCCAGCAAAGGCTATGGCGTATTGATCAACTCAGCCAAACGGGTAAAGATCTACGCAGGTATCGGGAACCGAAAAGACAGTGATCTGCCTCCAAGAATAGACCGGACTACTGGAGGTCGAGAGTGGGCTGCCAGACCCGTATCTGACGCCGTAGAAGCCAGTGTCCAGGGAGACGGTCTTGAAGTGTATGTCTTTAGCGGACAAGAGCCGCTCGAAGCCGTACAGCGTTACAACCTCTTTTTCGGAGGGGGTGTATTGCCACCAAAATGGGGTCTGGGGTTTTGGCATCGTGTACATACAACAAGTACAGCAGAGGATGTTCTAAAAGAAATTGAAGCCTTTGAAACAAATAATTTCCCTTTAGATGTCATTGGCCTGGAACCCGGTTGGCAGAGCTTTGCCTATCCCTGCTCTTTTGACTGGGACAGCACCCGGTTTCCGGATCCGAAAGGTTTTATGAATAGCCTGTCTGCAAAGGGGATCAAAGTCAATCTTTGGGAGAATCCCTACGTAGCTCCGGTATCAAGCATGTACACTGATATCCATCCATTTACGGGTAGTCATACCGTCTGGCTGGGTGAAGTGCCCGATTATTCAATCCCTGAAGCAAGGAAAATCCTGCTAGACCACCACAAACAAAACCACATCAACATTGGAGTGAGCGGTTATAAATTTGATGAGGTAGACGGCTATGATTTTTGGTTATGGCCGGATCATGCCACGTTTCCGTCAGGAAATGATGCCGTTGAGATCCGACAGCTTTATGGATTGATCCTGCAAAATACATTCACCAATTACTTCAAATCCATCAATCAACGAACCTATGGGCTGGTCAGGTCATCCTACATTGGGGCCAGCAGCCAAAATTTTGTGATCTACAGCGATTATTACGGTCATGAGGGATATGTGACTGCTTTGGTCAATTCATCACTTGCTGGAATCCTTTGGACACCTGAGATCAGAAGTGCAGGATCAGCGGAAGAGTGGATCCGTCGTTTTCAGACCGTCTGCTTTTCTCCTTTTTTGATGCTCAATGCCTGGTCGTCTGGTAAAAAGCCCTGGAGCTACCCGGAAGTGACAGACATGGTCAGAGAAAACATCGAACTGCGGATGAAACTCATGCCTTACCTGTACACTGCTTTCTATGAATACAATCAGAAGGGAATCCCACCATTCCGGGCCATGATCCTGGAGAGCGGTTTCGATGAAAATACCAAAAGTCAGGACGGGAAGCTGGACGATGTGAAAAATCCTTATGCTGAAAAGAAGACCATTGAGAAGACCGATCAATACATGATGGGCCCTTCGATCCTGGTGGCACCGGTATTTACTGGTCAGAAGGAACGGACCATTGACCTGCCAAACGGAAACTGGTATGATTTCTATACCGGTGAACTGGCCGGAAATGGTGAAACAATCACCATTCAGACCGAATTGGCTAAAATCCCTCTATATGTAAAAGAGGGAGCCATCATTCCCATGCTGGCATCTTTAGCGGATGAAGATTCCGGGCATTTACAGGTAAGACATTATGGCTCTACTCCCAGTTCCTTTATGGTCTATAATGATGACGGAGAATCCTATGACTTTGAAAAAGGTGAGTATTCAATGACTGAGCTCACTGTCCTGAAGGACGTAAAAGGTAAACTAAAATATCAAAGCAGGATCCTCAATAGCAAGGAGTATGGGTATGATCAGATTGAGTGGGTTGGGATGGCGAAGTGAAAATAGCCACTGAGTTCACCGTACATCACAGAAACATCTCAGTGTATGTCTGTTTCCTAATAGCCTTACTTCTCATAAAGTGTTTCAATAAATATCGCCTCATCTTCAAAATCAGGACAGGTATTCTGGCCAGCAAATCCTCCAAACACACAGATTAAATTCTGATCACAATCATACGCTGCGGTAATTGCATCAGGACATTGGTAACATATGGACACCAAAAACACTTTTTCCTTCTTATAGCTATAAAGAGAAACCATACTTCTGCTTTTATTGGCTTCCATATCAGACACTATTGCTGCCAACCATGAAACATCATTTATGGGATCTGATGATCCGCATGCACTTGATGATAAATCAATCTCATCCTTACAGGAAGAAAATAAAAGAATTAGCAGTATCAATGACAATGAGAATCTCATATCATTAATAGTAACGCAAGGAAATGTCTTGCAGCATGAATTAATTAAATTCAATCACATAATCCTGCCCCACCTCAGTATCCATCTTCACTTCTTTTCCCCGATACCTCACAATTAGTGGATTCCCCAGCAGTGATTTCACTTTCAGACTGGATAAAGTATTTTCCTGCCAGGCAATGGCAAACTCAAATCCTCCACGGCCTTTAATTCCTGAAATACTCCCATTGGCAAGACCTGAGGGCAAGGCAGGCAGAATATCCTGGTAGTAATTTCCATCATCATCTCTTAAATGGGATTGCAACAAAAACTCGGTGATCCCGGCAGTCGCTCCAAAGTTTCCATCTATTTGGAAGGGTGCATGGGAATCAAAAAGATTGGGATACAGTCCCCCACGATCACTTTTTCCTTCCGGTGTTTCAATAATGGAGGGTACCATCAGGTTACTTAGCATCAGAAAGGCATGATCACCATCCAGCAACCGGGCCCAGAAATTGATCTTCCAAGCCCTGGACCAGCCGGTACCGCCATCCCCACGATGTGAAAGGGTCACCCTGCAGGCTTCTGCCAGTTCCGGAGTTGTCAACGGATGAATTTCATTGCCGGGATGCAATCCCCAGAGATGAGAAACGTGACGATGTTCATTCTTCGGATCATCTACATCCTGCATCCACTCCTGCAACTGTCCGTACTGACCGATCTGGTTGGGTGCGATACGGGCACGTTTGTCCTTTAGAGTTGCGGTGAAATCTTCATCCACTCCCAGTATTCCGGCTGTTTCTATGGTATTGGCCATCAGGTTTCGGATGATCTGGTGATCCATGGTCGGGCCCATGACCAGGCCTCCATTTTCCGGGCTGTTACTAGGTCCGCTGATCAACCATTCCGGGTGATTAGGATCCGGTACCAGGTAATCCACAAAAAATTCACTTGCTGACTTCATGATCGGATAGGCGAAGTCTTTCAGAAAAGTTTTGTCACCGGTATACTCATAGTGCCACCACAGGTGTTGACTGAGCCAGGCGCCTCCTGTCACCCAGATCCCATGGTTAGAATGATTGATAGGGGCAGTACCCCTCCAGAGATCTGTGTTATGGTGAGCAACCCAGCCACCAAGGTTGTAATGCTCTTTGGCCACATTCCTTCCGGTCTCCGAAATATCTTTTACCAGCAAATGAAGGGGTTGTGTTAGCTCAGAGAGATTGGTCATCTCAGCCGGCCAGTAATTCATCTCCGTATTGATATTGATCGTGTATTTACTATCCCATGGCGGGGCCAGACGGTCATTCCATATCCCCTGAAGATTTGCAGGCTGAGTATTTGGCCTGGAAGATGTGATCAGTAAATATCTGCCATATTGATAAAGTAATGCCACCAGGCTGGGGTCATGATCTTGCTGAAAAGTCTCCAATCGTACATTTGTTGGACGCTTTGAAATCGTAGAATCCCCCAGATCTATAGATACCCGGTCAAACAACTGCTTGTAGTCTGCCACATGAGTGTTTTTGACTTCCTCATAAGATTTGCCATTCAATTGAGAGAGGTATTCTTCACACCGCGTGCCTGGATCCCCGGATATGTCATCATACCGAACAAAATTTGTTGCTGCAACCAATTGTAAGGTGACTGAGGTTGCATTTTTTACCCAAATTTTATTTACATCTGAAAGAATCTCTCCATCATCGTTGATCACTTTTAGATTTGCTTGAAAGGTCATTTTACTCTCAGGATATTCAACATCCTGTCGGTTCCCACTGGCCTGATAGTTGTTTACCTGCCCGGTTAAAACGACCATATCATCATTCAAAGCGATATCATATGCACTTTGGGGTGAAGACATGAATGCGGAAAGATTCAGCTTGCCTTTCTGTGAAGAGGTTATCCGCATCATAATCGCCTGATCCGGGTAAGAAGAGAAAATCTCTCTCGTATAGGTGACACCCTTTTGATCATAGGTCACCCTGGCAATCCCATCCTTCAGGTTGAGTTCCCTTCGATAATTTTCCAGCGTATCATGGCCCGGAAACTGAAGCAGGATGTTCCCAAAAGGCTGATAACTCAGTTGACCGAGCGGTATTGACATAAAATGATCATTAGCGAGATTGTGGGCTTCTGCTTGTTTTCCTGCCCATAGCAAGGCTCTTAGTGTATCCAGGTATTTGTAAGCTCCTGGATGGGCATAATCATGAGGTTGACCTGTCCATAAGGTAGATTCATTGAACTGAATGATCTCATTGCTGGTCCTGCCATAAACCATTGCTCCCAGTCTGCCATTTCCTACCGGGAGAGCTTCTACCCATTCTTTGGCCGGATTATCGTACCAAAGCGTAAGTGAGGGATCACTCTGTTTGGTTTTTTCCTGTACACATGCTGAGATGATGCAGGCAGAAAATAAAATAAGGTATTGGGCTTTCAGGTTCATTAGTCTAGGATTGGATTTGATTGAAGACTAAGGTAATGAATTGGGTCGTCTATGCGTCAAAGACTACATTGAATATGCTCATAGCGAGTATGATCTCAAATTATGGCTTCATATTTGCAAATACCGCTACTTAAAAGTTACCTCAATAAGAATGAAATTAATTCCCTGTCTACTAGCCCTGCTACTACTCGTCAATTGTAATGGAGATAAGGATCCGGAACCCGGGCCTGATGATCAAGATCTTAATACCGCATGGGACTTCTTAAACCCCCAGGTTTTTGATCTCATTGATAGTACCGAAACTCGAATACAACTTGATCTAAAAAGTAATGCCCTATGGTATCATGACAGTCAGGCTGGCTTGATGTATACGGAAGTTACTGGGGATTTTACCATATCTGCTATCGTTAGAGCCAGAAAGAAATCTGATAATGATCAGGTAGTCGATTGTGATGTATGTCTTGGGGGATTGATGGCTAGAGATCCATTGAGTGCCGGAGGTCAAAACTATGTCCATATTGTAACCGGGAATACACCGGCAGGCCTTGGAGTGGAAACAAAAAGAACTGAAAACAGTGTTTCTACTTATGAACCTGTCAATAATGGTTCTGCTGATAATGAATTAAGAATTCAACGAATTGGGTCTGAATATAAGCTTTACAAACGAGCTGTTGGTGCTACCACCTGGATAGAGGCGGCAACCTATCAGCATGACAACCTACCAGAAACATTGCAGGTTGGAATCAATATATATACAGCTCAAAGTGGGACATCCGTGGCTGATCTAAGTGTAATATATGAGGGTATTGTGTTGGAGCAATAATGCTTTCATTCAATCCAATTAAAATAAAAATAAATGTCAGGGCGTAGACTCATATTCATATGGCAATAAATCACCTATTCTGGCCCTAGACATGTCACCATTCCATATAACATTTTTGGGATCAAAGAATCCGTTTTCTTTGATAAATACCTTGCTTTTATTTTTAAATTTTAAAATGGAAGTATTTAACTTATAATTCACTTTTAATGGGAATTCTGGGTTTAAAAATTTCACCTCATTTTCGTTTTCAACCAGATTTTCTAAAAAAACTGAATCACTGGAATTGAGATTCCGAACTTTAAACCCCTCCATTTTTAACTGCCCATTCCATAACGCACGAATAAAGTGCATTCGAGAACCTAAATAGGCTGATTTCCTGCGCCTCAAGAATTTTTGTTTTGTTTTTTCTTTCAACTGCAACGTTTCATCCTCTTTGAAGATGCTGAACCCTTCGATATAAAGTTCATTTTTCGAAGCATAAAACTCATTCAGATAGTATTTGATCTGATATCCCAAACGTATGTTAACTATCTGCAATGGTGTATTACTTGAAGCTTTTAGTTTGTAATTCACGGAATCATATAAAAGATTTACATCATCAATATTCAAAATTCGACAGTTTTTGCCATTTGGAGTATCACCCAAAAATTCACGCTTGAAAAGCTTCTCTTTTTGTCGACGATAGATATCTCCTCCTTTGACTGTTAACTCGTCAAGAACAAATGAAACAGGCGTTAAATAAATTTTATAAAACTTAGAATGATCATAAGACGTCAGAAATGTTGATTCATAACCCAAGCAACTAATTACTATCTCCTGGCCTTCATTATTTCCAATCTCCAGACTAAACTTTCCATCCAAATGGGTGACAGCTCCATTAAAAGAATTGTCAAAATAAACACTAGCAAATGGTATGATAGAATCAGTCTCCTGATCAAAAACCTGTCCATTGATCTTCTGAGAAAATGCGTCACAAATGAGGAGGAAAAGTAGAAAGAATACCAGAATAAGTGATTTCACCGCTTAGGAAAATACATGAATCTACAGTAGGAGTTAGTCTCAAGTTACTTTGGAAACCTCAATTAAAAAAAATCAACTAAAGATTTGATCTACCTCTTTATTGAATTGTCAAAATCCTTTGATTTACTCCACCAAAGGAAAAAGTATTACCTGTTTGCTTACCCATCATTTCTTGGCCAATGGGTGATGCTGCGGATATCACAAAATACTTTTCACCTTCAAATTCAAGTGGGCCCAAACCAATCGAGATAAAATATTTCCCTTTTTCAGTCTCAATCACCGATCCAATTTCTACTCGACTGCCTTTTTTCCCAATCTTGATATTATCGAGGACTTGTTTCATTTTCAAAAGTTGATTCAATTGGGAGGCCGCTTTTTCCTTCTCCAGGTGCATCATCGCCCGGTTGGTCTCATACTTATCACCCATCGAGCTTTTGGAATCCTCATTGGCAGCGTCCTGAAACTCCCGGATTGCATGCTGAAGGACTTCAATCTTACCATTTATCAGCCCTAAGCAATGATGGAGTAGCTTTTCTTTCAGGGTCACAGCTTTATGGTTACACTTTTACCGTGATAAACTCCCTGTGGCAGATAAATCATAAAATGAGTACGATTAATTTCCGGGTTAGGGTATACGGAGAGTGACTCATTTCCTTCGACATTATAGTGTCCCGACACAGTTACCATAAGTACAGTTAGTTTTCTGGAGGGATCAGAAACTGTCATTTCAGAGATCCGGTCTCCCTCCATTTTGATCATGACCATTCCCTGGCTTGCTAATTCAACAGTTAAATCTTCTGAAAAATTTACGATATCAGCTTGATAGAAAGCCGCCTGATAAATGCCCAATTGTTCGTTCATAACCGCCTGCAGAGCTCCAGTATTACTAACAATCTTAATCGGATTATCCTGATCAAATTCCTTTAACTCCTCAACAGAAACATCTGGTAACACTATATATTCATAGGAAGCATTGTTTGGACTTTTTCCATGATCGAACCAAAGTGTAAATACTTCTTCACTGATCAGTTCATCCGAGATGTTTTTCTGGTCTGTAATGTCAGACCATCGGCCTTGTTCGGTCTGATTAGAAAGATTTATGCTGGTTTCCTGAGGAAAAAGATAGCCAATCCGGTCCTGGTGTACCCATTTGGTATCCTCAAGCATCCTTTCTCCTTTAGGAAGCTCCTTTTCTGACCCGCCATTCATTACCACAACTGGACTTCTCAAAAACACCTGATTGATGGTCGTAGCAACAGGCAGGTTTGGATCGGAGGTAATATCTGTCCCCAGGCATACATAATGATCATCAAAAAAGAACCAGGACTTTTTGGCTGCGACCAAATCGTGCGGACTTAAAAAATCAAAGGCAACCGCTCCATTATAGCCATCTGTAACAGCTCCAACGAAGTCTTTGTATCCTGGCTTTTGAATTTCAGTTGGTGGTGGGAGTTGGGGTTTTTGCATGATAGTGGTACCAGAAATCTTCTGCCAGTCATACACGGGCCATATATTATGATATTCATCTCCTCTTAGTTGTAAATAGTTGGTGCCATCCGCGCGATGATGAGTTGGCTTTCCGGGACCATTATAAGGTACTTCCATGTTCTTGTTCCGGGTCGAAAACATCCTGACTGTAGTGTAGAAATTGGGCCTTTGGACCACAAAATGTTCTGTTTGCCAAAAGAACTTAGCGAACGAGGCTGATGGTTTTGCCTCACCCTTTCGGAGTCTCATAATTTCTTCCAACTCATCTTTACGGTAGTCTGTACTGATAAGTAGTCGCTCAATCTCCTCGGTTCCCTGTGGCTTAAATGTTGCCTTATGGGTAATACTTCTATTTTTTACACTGATGTCAGAATAGATGCCATAAACTTGTTGTTTATAGATGCCATCCAAATAGTAATCGATCAGGTGATTGATCTTTTCTGTAGAAAATGCGTACTTAGTTCCAGCAACGTAATAAGCCCATTCCCCAAAATTGTTGGCATATTTTCCGTAGCCATACGAATCTGTATTATTGACCCTGTCTACCCTGTGATGAAAACTATAATCGTGTTGCATCCCTCGCTGACCAGTGGAAAATTTTACCTCACCTTCAATCAGCTCGATGATTTCATCAAATTTTTCTCTGTCTCCAATAAACAGTAGGTTTTTAGCAAGAATGCCTGCTATTACAATTCTGTCACCACTTGGTCGGGCTCCGGAAGCATTCATGTGCGCACGACCAATTATAGGCTGGGCGCCCTCCACAAGATCCTTTGGCATTTCATCCCCAACCAGAAGCATAAGGTTAACCAGGTTTGTAGGCGTGGTGATTTGATTGTTATGCCAGTTATCCCCAAAAAAATCATTTTTTACCCAATGCCTCAGACTGGTTGTAATACGCTCTTTGATCTTTTTACTCTTATAATAAGGTGATGATTTCTTCTTATAAGCTTCTGCGAGATAGACGAGATTATAGGTATGACGACCATGAGGAAACCCTGCCGTTCTGCTCAAATCCGCATAATCAATACCCTGAAAACTGCCATCAGGATTCATCTGGCTAAGGATGTCTTCTACTCTGCCCTTTTCTATTGTTGTTTTTAATAGTTCATCAACTACTCTGGTCCTGATAATGATAAAATCATCTGTTTTTTCAGGAGAAAGAAATGACAGGAACGAACTGAGAACAAGCATTAATGGGGTCATGATTTGGGCTTATTTGTTATTCTAACCGACAATAAATCTACGCCATAGAACCCAAATCTTGGAATGATGTTAATCAATTAAAATTGGGCACAAAAAAAGCCCTCCGAACTGGAGGGCTTTTCATTTATTCTTTCGGTTAGTTATACTATGACTTTGGGTCATATTATAACTCCAACCGACTTACTTCTTCTTGTCTTCATCTACTTCTTCAAACTCTACGTCTGAAACTTCAGAGTCACTTCCAGCACTAGCATCCGCACCTGGAGCACCTTCGGCAGATGTACCGTCAGCACCACCAGCAGCTTGCTGAGCCTGGTATATTTCCTGTGAAGCATTCGACCATGCGCCATTCAGGTCATTCATGGCTGTGTCGATAGCTGCCAGATCCTGAGAAGCATGTGCTTCTTTCAGTTTCTTCAATGCACCTTCGATAGCCGTTTTATTCCCTTCAGACAGCTTGTCACCATAATCGTTCAACTGTTTTTCAGTTTGGAAGATCAGTGAGTCAGCCTGGTTGACTTTCTCAACTTTTTCTTTTGCCTGCTTATCAGTTTCAGCATTGGCTTCAGCTTCCTTCTTCATTTTTTCGATTTCCTCATCAGAAAGTCCTGAAGAAGCTTCAATTCTGATCTTTTGTTCTTTACCTGTTCCTTTATCTTTTGCAGAAACATTCAGGATACCATTGGCATCAATATCAAAAGTCACTTCAATCTGAGGCACTCCCCTTGGAGATGGTGGAATCCCATCCAGGTGGAATCGGCCGATTGATCTGTTGTCTTTTGCCATTGGTCTTTCTCCCTGAAGGACATGGATCTCAACTGAAGGCTGATTATCTGCAGCAGTAGAAAATGTTTCAGATTTCTTAGTTGGAATGGTTGTATTAGACTCGATCAATTTGGTTGATACACCCCCTAGGGTTTCGATACCCAATGAAAGTGGAGTCACATCCAACAACAACACATCTTTAACTTCTCCAGTGAATACACCCCCTTGAATAGCAGCACCAATCGCAACTACTTCATCAGGATTCACACCTTTAGAAGGCTTTTTGCCGAAGAATTTCTCTACTTCCTCCTGGATTTTAGGAATCCTTGTGGATCCACCTACCAGGATTACTTCATCAATATCAGAAGGTGTCATGCCTGCATCTTTCAATGCCTTTTTACATGGCTCCATTGATCTTTTTACCAGATCCTCGCTCAACTGCTCAAACTTAGCTCTGCTCAAAGACCTTACAAGGTGTTTTGGAATACCATCAACTGGCATGATGTAAGGCAAATTGATTTCTGTGCTGCTTGAGCTAGAAAGTTCAATTTTTGCTTTTTCAGCTGCCTCTTTTAAACGTTGAAGAGCCATTGGGTCTTTTCTAAGATCAATCCCTTCATCCTTCTTAAATTCCTCCGCTAACCAGTTGATAATGACTGAGTCAAAGTCATCACCACCAAGGTGCACATCACCATTAGTTGATTTTACTTCAAATACTCCATCACCCAATTCCAGCACTGAAATATCGAAAGTTCCTCCACCCAGGTCATATACTGCGATCTTAAGATCTTTATTTTTCTTGTCCAATCCATAAGCTAAAGCAGCAGCAGTAGGCTCGTTGATAATCCTTTTCACTTCAAGGCCAGCAATCTGCCCGGCCTCTTTAGTCGCCTGACGTTCTGCATCATTGAAATATGCTGGTACGGTAACAACAGCCTCTTTTACTTCCTGTCCAAGAAAGTCTTCAGCAGTCGATTTCATTTTTTGAAGGATCATCGCTGAAATTTCCTGAGGCGTGTAGTTACGATCGCCAATCTTTACCCTGATGGTGTCATTACTTCCAGCTTCCAGTGTGTAAGAAACATTCTTTCTTTCTTCAGAAACCTCTTTGTATTTCTTACCCATGAATCGCTTCACCGAACTGATGGTGTTGTGCGGATTGGTTATGGCCTGACGTTTTGCAGGCTCTCCAACTTTTCTTTCGCCCTTTCCATTGTCCAGAAAGGCCACAATAGAAGGTGTAGTTCTGTGTCCTTCACTATTTTGAATGACAACAGGTTCATTACCTTCCATTACCGCCACACATGAGTTGGTTGTACCTAAGTCTATGCCGATAATTTTTCCCATTGTTATAATTTATTTAAAATGCTAGTAATCTATTTCTGTCTATTTCTATTTATCAATGGTTGTGCCAATAGGAAAATGACAGGGAAATTGTGACAGAATGTCATAATGAATTAAAAATATCAGTCGACAAACAGAGAAATTGACTGTATGACAGTTCAACTACTATTCCTCACGCTTTTTACGGATAAATTGGACTGCCATCAATAAAATAAAGATCACCAAAATAGCAGCTGGCGCATAACTATGGATCTTATTTAGCGCATCTGGATTCTTGTCAGCCTCCAGAGCATAATAGATCAGGACTCCGATCAAAAAATAGATGATATACCTGGAAACTTTTCCCACGTTTCAAAGGTAATTGTTTAGATATAACTTTGCGCCCTGATAATTACATCGATGACGTTAGAACAGGAAATAAAGAAGAGAAGGACTTTTGGGATTATTGCTCACCCTGATGCTGGAAAAACCACTTTGACAGAGAAGCTCCTGCTTTTTGGTGGAGCGATCCAGACTGCTGGTGCCGTAAAGTCCAATAAGATCGATGTAAGCACCCGTTCTGACTGGATGGACATTGAGAAGCAAAGAGGTATCTCTGTTGCCACCTCTGTAATGGGCTTTGAATATAAAGATCTAAAAATCAATATCCTTGATACTCCTGGCCACCAGGATTTTGCCGAAGATACCTATCGTACACTGACAGCAGTGGATAGTGTCATCATGGTAATTGACTGCGTAAAAGGCGTGGAGCAACAGACTGAAAAGCTTATGGAGGTTTGCCGAATGCGAAACACTCCCGTTCTTTGTTTTATCAATAAGCTGGACCGTGAGGGGAGAGATGCATTTGACTTGTTGGATGAGATAGAAAGTAAGCTGGACATAAAGGTCAGGCCGATGAGTTGGCCGATTGGTATGGGTAAATCTCTTCGAGGTGTATTCAACATGTTTGAAAACAACCTCAACCTGTATGAGCCGAACAAAACCAAGAAAGTAACTGACGTAGTAGAAATCAAAGGAGTTGATGATCCGAATTTAGATCAGCACTTGCCAGAATCAATGGTAAAGTCACTCAGAGAGGAAATTGAGCTGGTCAATGGTGTTTATGACCCATTTAATGCGGAAGATTACCTAAGTGGTAAAGTCGCTCCCGTATTCTTTGGTAGCGCAGTCAATAATTTTGGTGTTCGCGAACTATTGGATTGTTTTATCCAGATCGCACCACCACCAAAAGCTCGTGAGAATGAATTAAGATTGGTTACCCCGCAGGAAGATAAATTCACTGGTTTCATCTTTAAGATCCATGCCAATATGGATCCGAAACATCGAAACCGCATTGCATTCGCCAGGATCTGTTCAGGGAAGTTTGAGCGGGGAAATAATTATTACCACGTTCGCCAGGATAAACCTTTCAGGTTTTCGAATGCCACTGCCTTCATGGCACAGCAAAAAGAAACTGTTGATGAAGCATTCCCGGGTGATATCGTGGGATTATATGATACTGGTAACCTCAAGATCGGTGATACCCTGACTGAAGGTGAGAAAGCACTTTATAAAGGAATTCCTTTCTTCTCACCCGAATTATTCAGAGAAGTGATCAACCTGGATGCCATGAAATCCAAGCAGTTGGAAAAAGGACTCGATCAACTCATGGATGAGGGTGTTGCACAGTTATTTACCTATGAAATGGGTGCCAGAAAGGTAGTAGGTACAGTGGGAGCACTTCAGTTTGAGGTACTTCAACATAGGCTGCTAAATGAATACAAAGCAAGCGCTCGATTCGAAGCTGTCAATATCTACAAGGCATGCTGGATAAGTGCAAAAGATCCAGCTAAGCTGGATGCTTTCGTCAAAGATAAATACCGCCACATTGCCAAAGACAAAGAAGGTAAACTGGTGTTTATGGCAGAATCAAAAGCCTGGTTACAGATGGTTCAGGACAACTTCCCTGAAATTGAGTTTCACTTTATCAGTGAGTTTTAAGAAGTTAAGAATCTTGTAACCTTATTTCTTGACTACCTTATTAATCACTTGGGTCTTATTATTAGTCATGGACACTAAATAAGTCCCGGGGTTAAATTGGGTAAAATCAATCAAGGTAACCTGATCCAATGATGTAAAAACATAAATCTCTCTACCTGCAATATCCAATATTTTTATCTTTAATTGCTGATTGATCCCTTTATCAATTCTTAATGCTTCTCCAACTGGATTAGGATACAGCGAAATACCTAACTCATTTTTATCATCGGACAAACCGAGAATCGTCACTTCAAAACATTCGGATGTTATAACGCAATCCCCGCTACTAATTTCTACCATATAAGTTCCGCTTATCTGGGGACTGAAAGTTTGTGCGGTAGCTCCTAAAAGACGGGTACCATCATTACAGTCTATCCATTGATACTGTACACCACTCTCAATAGCTATTAGTGAACTTCCATTTTGAGTAACTGAATTATCTAAAAGATCAATAATAATGTCCTGTGTCTGAATGATTGAATTTCCACTTTTATCCTCAAAGACCCAGGAAATAGTGGTAGTCTCTGTCAATGGAAATATCGCATTCGTAACTCCTTCAATCAAACCATCGCAATTGTCTGTTGCTGTAGGAACGGTTAATAACTCAATTGAGCATTCACTATTTAAATCTGCTAAACTCTCCAAATCAGGTACTGGTGCCGTAACATCTCCAATAATTACCTTTTGAGTCTGCAATTCAATATTCCCACGCTCATCTGCAAAGGTCCAGGTAATGGTCGTGGATTCGGTGAGTGGAAATATAACATCAGTCACTCCGTCAATTATACCATCACAATTATCTGTTGCTGTAGGGACAATAATTTGCTCTTCAAGGATAATCCCATCACAAACAGACACGATGTCTTCCAGGTTAGTAAAAGTCCTAACAGGCGCTGTAACATCATTTAATATGATCGCTTGCTGTTGCGTAGATGAATTACCCTCCGAGTCTGTATAATTCCATGTTATGATAGTGGTGTCCTGTAGTATAATCGGGAAAACTACATCTGAAGTGCCTGTCACCTCACCAGTACAATTATCAGTTGCCGTAGGTGCCGATAAATCTGTGATGTCACATTCGGCATAAATAACCTGAAGTGTGTCAAGATCAGGTTCAGGGGCCGTACCATCAGTGATTATTACATTCTGAGTTTGAGTTGAGATATTGCCATTTGCATCTTCATACGACCAGGTAATCTCAGTTATTCCAATTGTTGTAATAGGAAATTCTGTATCGGAAACTCCATCAATCGTTCCTAAGCAATTATCAATAGCAGTAGGTAAAGATGAAGAAAGATCAACCGAACATTCTGCTATGACATCAGGCAGGTTTCCGAGATCAGCAACAGGGATCTCAGCGTCCGTGATTGTAATTGATTGTGTTTGTGTGGTAGTACTGGCAAATTGATCTCTATAAGTCCAGGTTACAATGGTTTCACCTAATGTTGTAATTGGGAATTCCATATCGGAAACTCCATCAATTTGATTACCACAATAACTAGTTGCTGTTGGAGGTGTAGTGACATTTATTTCACAATCATTGGACAGATCTGGTAAATCAACTAAATCAACCACTGGCGTCATATCCGGTGGGTTATTTTTTGTACTAGGTGAACCTTCCCATTGCAGATAGGGATAGCTGATTCCTTCATCAATGGCCCAAACATTAGTAAAATCCCAGCCAACTAAATATTTTTCTTGAGTCATTGCTGAGCTCCTGGTGCCAAGAGGTATACCCAAACCCGTGTCCAAACAAACAGCCTCACCACTGTAATAAACACCTGTTTGACCTACATTACCACTTGTGCCACCAATAGTTGGAATCCCAACTCCATATAACACTCTATTTACCGAACCGCTGAAATAAGAAAAGTTGATTTTGGATGAACTTGCATAACCAACGAATCCACCAATATTTTCATTTCCTGAAATGTCTGCAATTGCATAACAATCTCTTATCCCGATATCCAAATCACCTGTACTAATCAAACGACCGGCAATTCCTCCAATGTCATTTGATGACCCACCAGTCCCTGAAACGGTTCCAGACATATATGATTTTTCTATATCACCATTGGATAATGTACCGATGATTCCTCCTACTACTGAGCCTGAAGCGGTTACAGTACCATTTACTCCAATTTGAGAAAAATAGCTACTTGTTGTGGCGGTTGTCCTCCCTAACAATGCCCCAACGTATGACAGACCGGTCACATTAACATTTGATAAGTGGAGATTGATAATTGTAACGCTACCCCAAATATCTCCAAATAGCCCAATTGCACCTTCCGGTCTATTAATGAATAACCCATCAATTCTAAAACCACCTCCATCAAGTTCACCCTCGAAACCATCAATCGGATCCCATCCGGCACCAGCATTGTAAAAAGTACCAGAAACATCTGATGTTGCGGTCGTAAGATCTATGTCATTTGCCAACTCATAGTAGGCTGTCAGGTTATTTCTGATTTCATCCAGTTGAGTTGGATTTGAAATAATGTATGGGTCCAGCTCAGTACCGGATCCTGATCCGGAAAATTGAGAGTAGGCAGGAAATGAAAGTAATAGAACAAAATAAATAAGAAGTACAAATTTTCTCACATGTACCTTTTTCCTAAATAGGTAAACCATTAAAAGTGAATGCATGAAGGTTATGATTGCGATAGAGTTATTTTCAAAGTAAAATATATTACTTACAACCACTTAACAATTCATGAAAGATATATTTGTTTATTAAGTGAATGATCAATAATCACAAACTGTTAGAACAAATAATACAATTCTCTACGGACAAAACTCAGCCGTAAAATTTCCATTGATGAAATTATCCTCATCGAATTGAATATCCATTTTTCCTGATACAGTGGTTTCAGTTATTTCGGTAATCACAATAGCCCCTTCAGTAGCAATCACATTTAATGAATTTTCTGGGTTAAACATAGTTACCGTCTCACCATCGCCCGATGAAAGGTTTAAATTCAGCTCTAACAATCCTGTCTCCTCCGGAATGGCAAAAAATACCTGGACAAAGTCCCCAAAGCCAAACAGATCACATGCAGCAGTAGATTCCTGATCACTATATAGATTAAAAGATAATTCCTCATTAAACAAGTCAACAGCCCCATCACCCAAATTAAAATCTATACCATCAATTTTACCCTGAAGATTCTGGTCCTTGAAATCATAGGTTGGACCGTTTCCATCGTCGTCTTTGTTGCACGAGGTTAAAATCAGGCCAAATATTAAACCCGTAAACAGGAATATATTTCTAAAAAGCGCTTTCATAATTAATATCATTTGTAGTTGATGAAAAATAAATAAGGAGTGGGGCTCCTTAAAAATAACATATATCAGTTAAACCTTACTTTATTAAGCTGCCCAACTTACCATTTCATGTCTGGCACATCATTACTTTTGTGGTAGATATGACGCAGCCCAAAGTTTTATACGAGGATAATCACTTACTAATAGTCGATAAGCCATCCGGATGGCTGGTGCAAGGGGATGAAACCGGAGACAGGACGCTCACAGATTGGGCCAGGGATTATATCAAGAAAAAGCATAACAAACCAGGAGATGTTTTTTTACATCCAGTGCATCGACTCGACCGACCTGTAAGCGGAGTAATCGTTTTTGCATGGACTTCCAAGGCACTCGAACGTATGAATGTACTTTTTAGGGAAGATAAGGTAGAAAAGACTTACCTGGCATTGGTTACTGAAAGGCTGGAAATAACGGGCGAGATCCTGATCCACTGGTTGGAAAAGGATGATAAGAAGAATGTCACACATGTATATAATAAGCCAAAAGGAAAAGCCAAGAAAGCCGAACTGACATATGAACTAATGGCAAGTTTGAACAAACTTTCATTGCTAAAAGTAATGCCTAAAACGGGTAGACCACATCAGATCAGAGCCCAGCTAGCCAAGATCGGATGTCCGATTCAGGGTGACATTAAATACGGATTTTCGCAGGCAAATAAAGATAAAAGTATAAGTTTGCACTCCTTTGAAATAAAGTTTATCCATCCGGTAAAAAAGGAACCGATCGCAGTACGATCTATCCCAGAATGGCCAGATTTTAAACCACATATTGATGCGTTGGATTGAGAAGTTAAAAGGAAGGTGGAAATTAGAGACTACCTGGCAGGTAATCGTAGTCATGATCGTGTTTGCCCTGACAGGAACCACCATTTTACTCATAAAAAAACCTATCCTAAATTTCGTGTATCCCTATGAGCACGATACCTGGTTTTATGTCATCTACTTCATCCTCATTTGGCCAGCTTATAATATCTTCCTGTTGATCTACGCTTTTATTTTTGGCCAATTTACTTTTTTCTGGAATTTTGAAAAACGAACTTTCGAGCGGATTAAGAATCTCGTTCGTAAATGATCTATAGCCAGTCTCAGGCCATTACTATTCTCAATAATCTTTACCAGACAAAAATTCCTTTTGTCTGCTTCACTGATTTTTTTGCCAATCAAATCTGGATAAAGCCGGAATCAGAAATTGATCCTAAGGAACTAAGGTTCCAATTTCCAAATATGTCTGGTCTTACAGAAAAGTCAGCACATTCAGGAACAATCCATTTTCAAAAACAACCAGTCAGCTACGAAATATTTGTAAAAGCATTCAACCAGGTAGTCAATGAAATAAGACTAGGCAACTCCTATCTGACTAATCTTACATTTAGCACACCTATCTCCACAAACCTGACATTGGATGAGATCTTTGAAAGAAGTCGGGCTCGGTACCGAATCAAATTCAAAGACGATTTCGTGGTTTTTTCTCCAGAAACATTCATTAGAATAGAGGGTAATGAGATCTATTCTTATCCGATGAAAGGTACGATCGATGCGTCTTTACCAAACGCCGAAGAAACGATCCTTTCTGATCATAAAGAAATGTCAGAGCATATCACCATCGTTGACCTGATAAGAAATGACCTGAGTCAGATAGCTTCCAAAGTTAAAGTCACAAAATTTCGGTATATAGATGAGCTTCAAACATCTGAGAAGAAACTACTCCAGGTCAGTTCAGAAATTGCTGGCATACTTGATGATCCCGAAGATCTTGGAAATAACCTGTTCAAATTATTACCTGCTGGTTCAATCTCCGGTGCACCCAAAAAGCAAACCCTGGAGATCATTGAAAATGCTGAAAGTAAAGAAAGAAATTACTTCACCGGGATTTGTGGATATTTTGATGGAAAAGTATTTGATAGTGGTGTGATGATCCGATTCATTGAAAGATCGGATAAAGAGCTGTATTTTAGGAGTGGTGGAGGGATTACAGCCTTGAGCGACCCCAAAAAAGAATACCAGGAAATGATCGATAAGGTTTATGTACAAATTTCTTGAAAGTATTTGTTTTAGTTCCGGAAACTATCACTTGCTGAACTACCACCAGGAAAGAGTAAACCTTACTTTCAGCAGGTTTTTCCCTCAAAAAAGGCCTTTTCTACTCACAGATATTCTCCCAAATCTATCAGGAATGGATAAGCAAAAGGTCCGAATCGAATACGATATGGATGGGTTTGAAATCGGCGTCAGTAACTATAAATCCAGAAATATTCAATCACTCACACTCATTGAAGCGGATAAGATTGACTATGCCTTCAAATATGCTAACAGAACCACTATTGATCAACTATTGAGCTTGCGGAATGGAGCAGAAGACATCCTGATTATAAAATATCAAAAAGTCACAGATTGTTCCTACGCTAATGTGCTATTCAAAGATGAAAAAGGTTGGGTAACACCCAAATCCTATTTGCTGAATGGCGTTAAGCGTCGAAAGCTACTTCAAGAAAATGTAATCAGGGAACAGGAAATATCTGTTAAAGATATTTCGCAGTTTTCAATGATCAGTCTCATCAATGCGATGCTGGATCCGGGAGATATATCCCTCCCGGTAAGTCAGATAATGCGCTAATTATTCCTCCTCGGGAACGCTTTCTGCTAACACAACCACTTTGTTATTTAGCACCTCTACAATCCCGCCATCAATGGTAAAATGTAATTCTTTAGGGGTTTTATTAACCACAGAAATAATCTTTACATCACCAGCTTTCAATGAAGAGATCAATGGAGCGTGTCCATTCAATATCTGGAAAGTACCATCGCTTCCGGGGAAAATTGAGCTTTCAACTTCTCCTTCAAAAACTTTTTCGTCAGGGGTAATTATTTCCAGATACATGATTATGCGTTTGCTTCAGCTAACAATTTTTCTCCTTTTGCAACAGCATCTTCAATGGTTCCCACAAGGTTGAATGCAGCTTCAGGAAGGTTGTCATGTTTACCATCCATGATTTCATTGAATCCTTTGATGGTATCTTTGATATCAACAAGAACACCTGCCAGACCAGTAAACTGTTCGGCCACGTGGAATGGTTGAGAAAGGAATCTTTGTACCCTTCGTGCCCGGTGTACTACCTGCTTGTCTTCATCAGAAAGCTCGTCCATACCCAGGATTGCAATGATGTCTTGGAGTTCTTTATATCGTTGTAGAAGCTCTTTTACCCGCTGAGCGCAGTCATAATGTTCATCTCCCAGAATCTCCGCACTTAAAATCCTTGAAGTAGAATCCAATGGATCCACCGCTGGATAAATTCCTAACTCTGAAATTTTTCTTGAAAGTACAGTTGTGGCATCAAGGTGAGAAAAAGTTGTCGCTGGTGCAGGGTCAGTCAAGTCATCAGCAGGTACATATACTGCCTGAACTGAGGTAATTGAACCACTTTTTGTAGAAGTAATCCTCTCCTGCATCACACCCATTTCTGTTGCCAGGGTTGGCTGATAACCTACCGCTGATGGCATCCTACCCAAAAGGGCAGATACTTCCGAACCAGCCTGTGTAAACCTAAAGATATTGTCTACGAAAAACAGGATGTCTTTTCCTTTGCCAGTTCCGTCACCATCCCTGAAGTATTCAGCAATGGTAAGACCTGATAACGCCACTCGTGCCCTAGCTCCCGGAGGCTCATTCATTTGTCCGAATACGAATGTGGCTTTAGATTCTTTAAGATCCGATTTTTTCACTTTAGAAAGATCCCATCCTCCTTCTTCCATGGATTTCTTGAAGTCTTCACCGTAGTTTACAATACCCGCTTCAATCATCTCACGAAGCAGGTCATTTCCTTCACGAGTTCTTTCACCTACTCCGGCAAATACAGAAAGTCCAGAGTATGCTTTTGCAATGTTGTTGATCAATTCCTGGATCAATACGGTTTTACCTACTCCGGCTCCACCGAACAACCCGATTTTACCTCCCTTGGCATAAGGTTCGATCAGGTCAATTACCTTAATTCCGGTATATAAGACTTCCGTAGAAGTAGATAAGTCTTCAAACTTCGGAGCTGATCTGTGAATAGGAAGGCCTTTCTTTCCTTCAGGCTGTTCCATTCCATCAATGGCTGTTCCAACCACATTGAATAGTCGGCCATTAATATCCTCACCAATAGGCATTGTGATAGGTGAGCCTAAGTCCACGACTTCCATTCCCCTTTGCATCCCGTCAGTAGCATCCATCGCTATTGTACGAACAGTTTCTTCCCCCAGGTGTTGCTGTACCTCAAGAACCACCTCGGTTCCGTCACCCTTGACTACTTTAAGCGCATCGTAAATTCTGGGAAGTTTTGCGTTTTCTGTATTGAAACTCACATCCACAACCGGACCGATAACCTGGGTGATTTTGCCTTTATTAGCCATTTATGAATCTTTTTTTATGAACTCTGAATTTTGGTGCGAAATTAAACCAAAATTTCCTTCCAGGAAAGATAAATTTAAAACCATTCAGGATCTTAACAAGATTCTGAAGGTAGTCCCCTTACCCAGTTCTGTCTCTTTGATAAAAATCTTACCCTTGTGGTAATGCTCGATGATTCTTTTGGTTAGTGTTAAACCCAGACCCCACCCGCGTTTCTTGGTGGTAAATCCAGGATTAAAGATTTGATTGATCCTGTTTTTAGGGATTCCTTTTCCTGTATCAGTCACATCAATCGCCACTCTACCCTCATTTACTTTAAGGATTTTGATTGCAATCTTGCCTTTGCCCCCCATCGAATCAACAGAATTTTTCATAAGATTTTCGATCACCCAGGCAAACAGGGCATGGTTGATATTGGCGCAAATGTCATCATCCGGAAATACGGATACAGTGATACTGACTTTTGTTGAAAGTCTTTTTTCTAGATATTTCACCACTTCCTGCACCAGGTCGTATACATTTTCTTCTTTCAACTGAGGTACACTTCCAATGCTCGAAAAGCGCTCAGTAATTCGGGAAAGTCTTTCGATGTCTTTATTGAGCTCGCTAAAGACCTCCTCCTGATCCGGATAAGTGGATTTAAAATACTCCACCCAGGCCATCAATGAGGACAAGGGTGTGCCAAGCTGATGAGCAGTTTCTTTGGCCAGACCGACCCAAACCCTATTTTGTTCGGCAGCCCTTGAATAGTTGAATACAATAAACGAGATAAATACAAAAATGGCAATGATAGTCAGCTGAACGTAGGGATAATACTTTAATTCGGTAAGCAAGGATGAATTCTTATAATAGATGAACTTGTATCCGTAGATCTGATCCTCCACATCCAACAGAGTCAGTACGATTGGTTCTCTCAGGTCCTTCATCTCCTCTATTTCCTTCAACAGGTAGGCTCTACGATCTTTGGGAGAATCATAATCATCTGCTTTAGGTAGATTTTTGTAATCTTCAGGATTACCATGCTGATCTGTCAGAATAACAGGGATGGTAGTATTAGCCTTGATGATCTCCTCAAGCATGAAGTCCACATTGGTTTCATCCTGATCATTGGCGATGTATTCGAGCGTACGGGCATAAAGGTCGACTTGCTTTCTCTCCCGTTCCCTGATTTTTTTCACCAAATCATTGGTGTAGACGATCGAACCCACTCCTATAATGAAGGAAAGAATGAGTACAATCCACTTAAAATTTGGTCTTTCCGGGTATAAATTGACGCTGGCTACTTCTTTGAAGCGCTTCACCATATACTAGTAATGATAGTCAAATCTACTGATTAGACATAAACCATTTAGCCAGTACCTTATAATTTACTTTGGTGCCGTGCATGAGAATACCCACACGATAGATCCTGCTAGCCACCCAGATCATCAGGATAAAACCACCAATCATAAACGCCATGGACAACAACAATTCCCAAAGCGGAACTCCAAAAGCGACACGCATCATCATAATCACAGGCGATGTAAATGGGATCATAGACATCCAGAAAGCCATGGATCCATGGGGATCATTCAATACCATTCCAAGGGATACAATCGACAGAATCAATGGGATGGTGACCGGAAGCATAAACTGCTGAGCATCTGCATCGCTATCCACGCTGGATCCTACAGCAGCAAACAAGGCACCATAAAAAAGATATCCAGAGATAAAAAAGAAGATAAAAGCCATAATCACCTGGGGAAGGTTGAGTGATCCGACTACATCGAATATTGGCTCCAGCGGATTTTCGGCTGCAGTTTCCGTTTGATCTGTTTCCATCTGCTCGATCCTGTCAATGGCTGTTGGTGCCATGGCTTGACCGAAAATAGCACTACTGCCAAAAACAATGGCTGAAGTTAGACTGATCCAGAGTAGAAGTTGGGAAAGCCCCACACTGGCAATACCTAATACTTTTCCCATCATCAGATGAAATGGCTTTACAGATGCGACCATAATTTCAATGATTCTGGAATTTTTCTCCTCTATCACACCTCTCATACACATCGCACCATAAATAAAGATGAACATGTAGATGAGGAAAGAAGCGATATATCCAACCGCCGTTGCCCCAATAGCACTTCCCTGCTTTTCGTTGCCGGATTCTGAAATGTTATAAGCACTGAGGCTGATCCGTGATTTAAGGTTATCTAAAAACGCCTGGTCAAGTCCGGATCTGACTAACTTTTGATGCTCGATTTCATTTCTCAGTTTCCTTTCCAGGTGATTCAGGGATGAAATGCTGGGATTGGCCATTGAGTAGTAAGAAGCTTCTGACAATTCATCAATGGATCTGTCAGGAATAATCAGCAAACCATCATATTTACCCTTTTGAATTGCCTTTTTTGCTTCTTCCGGATCGCTGAATGCATTGTAGAGATATTTGATCTTTTCTTCATCCTCAAATACATTTTCAAATTTCCCACTTTCATCGAGGATTAGAATCTCCTTTTCATCGCTTCCCTTTTCTGCCAACAACACAGGTACCACCATAATAGTGGCAAAAAGCAATGGTCCTACTATTGTCATGACCATAAAAGATTTCTTTCTTACCCTGCTCAGGTATTCTCTTTTGATCACCAGAAATATGTTATTCATGATTAACTCCGTTTACACTTCTGATAAATATTTCATTGATCGAAGGGACCTGCTCAACAAAAGAGTATACCTCCGTCTGTTGCATCACTGAGCCAAGGATCACATTGGGTCCCTTATGTTCTTTGTCTTTGATTTTAGTAGCTATTCTACCAAATTCATCTGGATTGGAGCCAAGGATTTCAAAGCCATTGGCTCCTTTTAGGGAATCCTTATGCGTGATCACATAGGTCCCATCTTTAAAATCATTTTTGATCTGAATCTTTGGCCCTTCCAGGATCTTTTCAGATTTATTAATCAAGGCAATATGATCACATAATTCCTCTACCGATTCCATCCGATGAGTAGAGAAGATGATGGTTGCTCCCTGATCCCTTAACCTAAGAATCTCATCCTTAATCAGATTAGCATTGACAGGATCAAATCCAGAAAAAGGTTCATCCAGTATTAGCAACTGAGGTTCATGAAGTACTGTCGCAATAAACTGCACCTTTTGAGCCATTCCTTTAGAAAGATCTTCAACCTTTTTCCCAATCCAGGATTTCAACGAAAGTCTGTCGAGCCAATCATGAATCTTTTTGGTAGCATCTTTTCTATTCATTCCTCGTAACTGAGCGAGATAGAGTAACTGCTCCCCAACCTTCATCTTTTTATAAAGACCCCGTTCTTCAGGCAAATAACCAATCTCCCGGACCATCCTGGTATTGATACGCTCTCCATTCAAATAGATATGCCCCTCATCCTGCTCGATGATCTTGGTAATGATCCGAATCAGAGTAGTTTTACCCGCGCCATTGGGTCCAAGTAATCCAAAGATGCTTCCCTTCGGAATTTGGATACTGATATCTTTCAGGGCCTGATGTCCACTGTATTTCTTACTGATCCCTTGAATTTCTAAAACTGTCACAGGTTAATTTTTATATTTATTCAGGTAATCCCGTTGCATTAAAGAAAGTGAATATACTGACAAGATTGTATTCTGTATACATCATTGCTGTATTCATCAGCTTATTTTTCATTTTTTTGATCCCGTTTTTAATTATCGCCCAGAAAATGAGCTGGCATCCTGTGGCATTAAAAATTAATCATTATTGGGCTATGTTATTTTTCAGGTTGGCATTTATACCGTACAGTATCAATTACCAATACAAACCAAAAAAGGGTGAATGGTATATCATTTGTGCTAATCATTTTTCATTTCTGGATATTCCGGCCTTGGGTTTGCTACCTGTTACCTTTAAGTTCTTTGGCAAAAGCTCATTGTCCACGATACCAGTTTTTGGATATATGTATAGAAAAATACATATCACAGTCAACAGATCAAGCCTGACGAGTAAAAAGAAAAGCTTTGAAAAAGCAAGAAAAGCATTGGACCTGGGTTTCAACCTTGCCATCTTTCCCGAAGGAGGTATTTTTTCAAAGAACCAACCCGAAATGGTCAGCTTCAAAGAGGGTGCCTTTATGCTTGCAGCCCAAAAAAACATCCCAATATTGCCAGTAACTTTTTTAAATAACTATAAGCTTTTACCCGATAACGACCAATTTATAATCAACCGGTCAAGGTGCGAAATTGTAGTTCACGGCCCGGTAATAGCCAACGGAAATACAGATACCTCTATCGCAGAACTCAAGACAACAGTCTTTGAAATCATTCAAAATCAGCTACATGTAGCGAATAAGATCAAATAGACTGGTTAAAAGTTGATATCGTTCGCTAATATTGTGGTGCATTAAGAATTATGAAGATCAACAGCGAAGTCTTACAAAAGATTGCCCACCTGGCAAGGTTGGAGTTGAAGCCTGAAAGAGAGGCAGAACTGAAGAAAGACCTGGAAGAGATCCTGGATTGGGTGGAAGAGCTAAATGAGGTGGATACCGAAGGGGTAGAACCGCTTACCAATATGTCTTTCGAGGTGAATGCCTTGAGAGAAGATAAAGTTGGGGAAGTCCTGCCGAGAGAAAAAGGATTAAAAAATGCGCCCGCACATGATGACAAGTATTTCCGTGTGCCGAAAGTGCTCGAGTGAACATGTTCCGCAACTTTGATCTGATTCAAAAAATTTTCCTGGGAATCTTTGCTCTGGCATTTGTCGCCATGGGCTACTTCTATATTGTCGGATACGACTCTTCCATCTCATGGGGTATTGTTGCTAAAGCCAACAGTGAAAGCCTGCTGATCCATAGCTTTCAAAAAGGTCCATTCCTTCTGGATTTCAAAGGCATGATCTATAAACTGACTGAAGTATTTTCTGCCGGTCCTATTGAAAGATTTTTTACAGCTGATGCCTTATTCCTGGGTATCTTATTTTTTGGTATTGCTACGATTATCGCTGTGACCTCCACACTCTCCAGAGGATGGTTTATCGGACTCTCAGTATTGATCGTCATGTTTTTCTTCTTCCTCAGACTGGATGACATAGGTGCCTTTGGATTCAGTAGTGCATCCCGATACGCAACAGCGACACTCTTCTTTGCTTATCTTATACCGGCTTACATTTTCCAGGCGTTCTGGAAGGTAGAACTTATTCATAGAATACTCATTCTAAACCTGATATCAGTCATTTTGCTCCTGTTTATCGGGATCCCGACAGAGACCCTGATTGACCATATTATCTCCAATAGCTATTTCTCATTCCAGATTATCACTCTATTGTTCCTGGTATTGATTGCCGAGGAAAATATCTTTGGGATTCTGTTTTTAGTAACAAGGGTCAAGGGCGGTAAAAACAGTGAAAAACATTTCATGATCTTTGGATTTGCATATTTGTTGATCGTCGGGTTATACTATGCAGATATGGCCGGATGGATCTCACGGGATGTCCGCTTTTTTGATCCATTCATACTATTCATGATATCGGCCATCGTCGCCAGTTGGAGTATATGGTTCAAGGAAGGATATTTTAGAAAAGTTATTGATCTGACCAGTGCCCGGATCCTGTTTTTTGCACTGGGGCTCATCGCCTTGACATTTCTGGCTCATAATATGTTCAGAGGGAACGATCCAGCTTACCAGGGGTTCTTGTATTTCATCATCTATGCCCATCTGGCTTTTGGCGCTTTCTTCTTCTTTTATATCATCCTGAATTTTGTCAATCCATTGAGCAGTGGGTTGCAGGTGTATAAGATCGTATACCATGCACAAAATTTCCCCTACATCTCTGCCAGGCTAGCCGGGTTGGCAGCAATTGCAGCATTTTTCTTTTTGGCAGACAAGGAAGCTTATTTCCTGATGATTAGTGGACAGTATAATTATCAGGGCGTAGAAGCCATCACCAACGGTGATGAAAACCTGGGTGTTCGCTACTTTGATGAAGCCAGGGTATATGGTCATGACAACCATTTCTCGAATTATCAGCTTGGAATGTACTACGATGACCGGGAAGAATTTCAGGTGGCCAATTTTAGGTTTCAAAGGGCTACGTATCGCTACCCCTCCCCACAGGCTTACATCAATCAAAGCATGACTGCCGAATTAATGGAAGAGACTACGGAGGCTATGGTTGCCCTTCAGTCAGGGCTTTTGGACTTTCCTGGTAATGGATACCTTCAAAATAACCTTGGGTTACTATTCAATCAGATTGGATCGCTGGATTCAGCCAGGAAATACCTGGGAGATGAAGCATCAACAGGAAGCTGGAATGAAGCCGGCAGTGTAAACTACCTGGTAGTTCGAAATGACGTTGATAGTACGACATTGGCCAGTATCTACAGGACCAATAATCTAGCTGTGAAATCCAACGCATTAGCCAGTGCCATAAAAAATAATATTGATGTTCCGCTCCCCCTTGATTCAGTTTTATTCAATAAGAGCCAACTGCCACTGCATAAGGGAACCTACCTGGTGAATTATTCCTGGGCCAATGCCAATCCGGACGAGAATGAGTTCCTGCTGAATGCAATGAATGTGCCCATGAATGAAGAACTCTTCCGGTCAGCGAAGCAGGCCATTGCCATCCGAAGTTACCTGGTGGGAAATATCAACCATGCGTTCTTACTCCTTGATGACATGATCTTTCAGGGATCCAATTTATGGAAAGGAATCTTTCACAATCAAAAGGGGAAAATGGCTTTGGAGCAACAGATTCTGTCAGTTGCCAGAAAATCATTTGAAGAAGCCTTGAGCTACGGAAACGAGGAAGCAAGGATCAACCTGATTGCGACGTTACTGGAGCTAGAAGAAATAGATGAGGCTTATCGATATCTTGATCAATTTGCCTCAATTGATAGCTTCTATGTGAATCTTAAAGCGGATATTGAACGACTTGTCTCCGGCCAGAACCTTTCAGAAGAGATGACGAAGTCGTATGTTTATTACAACTATGATCAGTTGGGTAAGGAAGTAGTCTCCAAAATCCTTGCATCTGCAGAGAAGCTATATATTGAAGGCCTTTGGATGAAAATCTATAAGGAGCAATTGCTGGATAACCCCGATATGGCTGATGGATATATTTCATTATTTGAACCTTATCTGAAAGGGAAAACCTGGGATTTACAGTTAGCGACACTGGACTTTATCCAGGGCAATTCAACAGATTCAACCACCTTTTATCAATTAAAAGACCTGGCTAATCAGAATGCATTTAATGAGCCTCTTATCCTGGAAGTTGTAAAAAGAATATCTTCAGAGCATAACATGGATGCCTATGACCTGCTGATCCGTGCTATTGGTTTCAATCCCGATAGCCCGGTGCTGCTCAAAGCCTATATTGAAGAAAGCGTGAAGCAAAGACTATTTGATTACGCAGAGTCCAATCTGGACCGTTTACAACCGCATATTTCCACACAGGAATATCTTGAATTCAGCTCAAAGATCAGAGATCGGATCGCTGAGTTAAGGGAGGAGAGCTTTGGGAGTTTTCAATAGGTTATAAGGTGCTAATAATTCACAAGGACGCAAAAGTATCCCCTCTAGCGCAAGCATCCGCTTATGATAGAGATATTGTGAACATTCTACTCAGTCCCCAATCCCACCATAAACCGCATCCCGAAACTTTTTATGAACAATGCCTTGAAAAGGCATGATCTGGACGAAGAGCACTGCAGTCAGCTCCTTCTCAGGATCTACCCAAAACAAGGTACTGGCTGCTCCGTCCCAGAAAAATTCGCCCACTGTACCAAAATTTTCATCTTTTGTCAATGCGGGCTCGGTTCTTACGGCAAAGTCAATTCCAAACCCAACTCTCCCTTTTCCTGGTAGCCATAAACTGTCCTCGACTGCCGGGAGTTGGTTGGTAGCCATGAGTTCCACCGTTTCAGGTTGTAAAATGGTTTTTCCGTTATAGGTTCCCTTATTCACAAGCATTTGGGCAAACTTCATGTAGTCATCTATGGTCGACTTCAAACCGTAACCACCAGGTTTCATGGGAACGTGGTTGTAGTTGATGGCATGAACCTCTTCTGAAACCCGATTCAACTTGTTACCCTCCTTCCGATAGATAGCCGCTACCCGATCTCTCTTTTCTTCAGGTACAAAATATCCGGTTTCATCCATCCCAAGTGGATCGAGCACTACCTCTCTCATATACTCATCAAATGGGCGCCCGGCCAATTTTTCTACCAGATAGGCCTGTACATCTACTGAAATGCCATATTCCCAACGTCGGCCAGGTTGATAACCCAAAGGAATTTGGCTAAGTTTTCCGGCCATATCTGTTAGCGTTGTTTGTAGATCCAATAGGTTAGCTTGACCCACTATTGAATCCAGCTTTAGATCCCCTCTCCTTGAAAATCCGGCCGTATGCCTGGTAATATCCGCGATGGTAATGTCTCGCTCCGCAGGCTCCAGGATCTTTTCCCCGGCATCCGTCCATCCGGTAAGCACCTGCATATTGGCAAACTCAGGAGCATACTTAGCCAGTGGATCATTTAATGCAAACTTTCCTTTCTCATGTAGCGTCATTAAAGTTACCCCAGAGATCGGTTTGGTCATCGAGTAGATGGTCACTATGGTATTTCGGGCCATCGGAACTTTGTTTTCGAGATCAGCATAACCAACAGCATTAAAATAAACCTCTTCACCATTTTCATAGACCAATGCTGAAACGCCAACAACGAGACTATCGGAAACAAATGACATTAAGGCGGAATCCAGCCTGCTTTTCGCTTCCTTATCTATTACTGACTGCTCAAAGTAAGAACTCTCAGGGTTTGACTGGCAAGATGCTATTAGAATGCTAACGGTGAAGATTTTTAATATGACTTTCATTTCAATGGGTTGGTTTTGTTAAAGTTATTTCATTTAGCTTAAATATGTTTGGTGGGAATGTCAAACTAGCGACTCTGGCACAAGCGGATGCCTGCGCTTTGTAGGGCCAGCGTTATTAGAAACTCAAAAAGTCATTATTATAATTCATAATGGTTGTTTATATTTATTAAAAATAACTGATTAATGAAAAATTTGCGCCTGCTATTTCTTCTAAGTTTAATTTTTATTGGTTGCCAACAGGAAAAACAAGAAGGATATATTTTAGAAGGTTTTATTGAAGGGGAACCATACAATGACTATATATTTCTAGGTCTACACGATGGTTATAGAGACAGTGTAAAAGTCGAAAATAATCGATTCTATTTTAGCGGAAAGCAACTTGATATGCCAAGATCAGCCTGGCTAAATCTAAGACCAAGAGCAAATATTCAATTTGTCTATATTGAAAATGGCCACATTAAAATAGAAGCAACATATAAGCAAGAAAAGAGCGATAATAATATAACCAGCAACATATTAGAAATCATTGAGATAGAGGGCTCTGAGACAGCTAAATTACAAGAAGAGTGTATAGCTTTCGTAAAAGGGAACCGTGAAAAGGAAAATTACAATAATTTACTTTTCGCTCAGCTCAAGGGACTATTTACAAAATATCCTCAACAACCTTATTGGGGTGACTTACTTAGAATTTATAGTGCATCGGAGCCTACATTATCATACGACCAACTGATGGAATTAATTCAGTTGGTCGACACAGCTTATATTGAGAGTCATAATTTGAACTTTATTAGTAAGGGTCTTATTACTAAGAAAAATTATATCCATGGGTCACCTTTTCCTGACTTCTCTCTTAACAATCAAGAGGATATCATAATCAAAAATTCAGATTTAGAGGGTAAATTCATTTTAGTTGATTTCTGGGCGTCCTGGTGCGGACCATGTAGAAAAAAACACCCTGAAATGATTGAATTTTATGAGAAGAACAAGGATAAGGGTTTTGAGATCCTTGGTATCTCTATTGATAATGACAAAGAACCATGGCTCACAGCCATTGGGAAAGATAAAATCAATTGGCTAAATGTCATTGATATTCAAGCAACATTATCGGGTGAAATGGGAATTGTTGCAATTCCTTTTCAGTTCTTATTGGATAAAGATGGTGATATTTTAAAGGTAAACCCAACGATTGACGATTTAGAAAAATATCTATCGGCTATTTAGTCCCCACAACATAAAAAAGACGAGAGGGCGGATTTTCTTACCCGAATGTTGATCCGGTATCAGGAGATAATCAGGGTACTTATGACTATTACAAATTGGATTATCAATTGCTGAAAAAGTGGAGTTAATCATAATTGCCATAAATGTGGCTTTTGCTTAGTTTTGCGGTCCGTATTCTTTTGGTCTCGTAGTTCAATGGATAGAATAGAAGTTTCCTAAACTTTTGATACAGGTTCGATTCCTGTCGAGACTACAAAGCATTGAATGAAAGACACTGATTAGTTGATGGTTAGTGTCTTTTTTGTTTTAAAAATGTCCTACCTCAGTCGCAAGCATCCGCTTGTGACTGAAGTAGATATTATACAAGCACAAGCGGATGCTTGCGCTTGTATAGTTTCAATTAAACATTAACCAGCATCGTAATGTCATAAATCTCTGATCGGTGCAGGTTTATCGAATTATGGTCGTAGGTTGCCATTATTTATTTAGCTTCAAATTGATTTTCTTAACCGAGATTTTTATTCTATTAACCTCAAATCATCGCTATCTATGGACGTGGTAACGATCGACGTAAGATCATTAATGGTGATGCTTGCATTATGCAACCTTTTCATCTTTTTTTTCTTTTTAGGGTACATCATTCACAGAAAAGAGAGCAGTGAACTTTTCTGGGTATTGATCCTTTCCAAATTAATAAATTCAATGGCCTGGGTACTATTTATCCTTAGAGGAAATATTCACAATATATTTTCCCTCAATATGGCCAATACGCTTTTATTATTTGCCACTTGTTACGAAGCGTATTATGTGATATATGCCACCCAAACATTCAATCGGAATAAATTTTGGAAATACAACCTTTTTCCCTTTGTCCTGTCATTCATATTTAATCTTTTGAGCGGGCAACCCGAATCCACCAGAGTAGTCATCATGAGCCTTTTCTTTGGCTCTATTTTCCTGTATTGTGCACTTCAGCTCTACAAGCAAAAACGTTCAACAAGTGTCCATTCTTTGATCAGCTATTTCTATTTTCTGTTGGCTGCATTTTTTCTTTTTAAGCCACTATTTAACAGTGAAATTGAACTATTTAATTCAGGAAGTTTCATCCATCTGATTGGATTTACATTGGGTTTACTGACCACGCTTTAATCAACCATGTTTATGCTCCTGATTCAAAAAGAAGAGGCACAGGGAAAGATGCATCTCAAACATCAGGAACTCATGCAATCCTATGAAAGTCGCAGTAAGTTCTTTTCGCTGATTGCCCATGACCTCAGATCGCCGCTTTCTTCATTGGTTCAAGGTATGCAGGTTTTAAAATTTATATCCGCAGATGGGGATATTAATAAGAGAAATGAAATGACGGGTATCATCGCTGACAGGCTCAGTCAAACCTATCAACTCACAGATAACCTGCTCAGGTGGTCCCTCTCAGAAAAAGGTATCATTAAGCCTAATTTCGAAGCCATGAGTATTTACGATGCAGTAAAGGCTACTGTGGAGCTTGTGCAAGCTGATGCAGATTCAAAAAATATCATTTTGAAGTTGGCAGTCAACAAGGAAAAGCTTCTGCTCCTGGATAAAAACATGTTTAGTACTGTGATCAGAAATCTCTTATCCAATGCTATTAAGTTCACTCCAAAGGGAGGAACGATTTCCATTATTAGTGAAAAGAACATCAAGGAAAGATCTGTTAAAATCCATGTTAAAGACACTGGGGTTGGAATCCCTGAAGACAAGCTTTCAAAGTTATTTACTATAGATTCCGAATTCCATACCGATGGCACTAATAAAGAAAAGGGAACAGGATTCGGACTTAAACTGAGTGCTGAATTAATTCATAAACTTAATGGCAAAATTTATGCGACAAGGAATGAGGATGTAGGAACTACAATCACTTTAGAGTTCCCAATTGAAACCATTGCACCTCAGCCCTAGCATTCAGGCAGTTTACTGAACTCAGGTGCTAAGTTATTCCCAACTCACGTATTTCCGCCAGTCGTGCTGCTCCTTGAATCCAAGGACTTCTCGGATCTTTCGGTTAGAAAACAATGCCTCATATTCTTCTAAATCGCGGGTGACTGGCACTCCCGGGAAAAATCGTTTAATTAGTTCCTTACTAGGGATCACAGCTCCATTGGTGTCATTCCCCGCGTTAAATACCTCAAAGCCGAGTCCGTTTTTTTGGATGCATAAATCCACTATCTGTCCCAGGTCGCGAGCATCAATATAACAAAACGCGTTCCTTCGTCGTACTTCAGGATGCTTAAAATAGTACGGAAACAACTCCTTGTATTCATGTGGCTCGATCACATTTCCAATACGAAGAGCATAGATGTCAAATCCTGAACGTCGTTGAAAAGCACGTGCCGTTTTTTCATTTACAACCTTGGACAATCCATAACTGTCCATGGGGTCCACATCATAATCTTCCTCCAGAGGTAGTTGATGAGGGTCTGTTTTTCCGTCTGAAAAGCAAATGCCATAGGTTGTTTCCGATGAGGCAATGATGATCTTTTTAATTCCAAGCTTCACTGCAGCTTCAATTACATTATAAGTACCCATGGTATTTACCCGAAAAGTCTCATTATCTGGATTGATCAGAATCCGGGGCACAGCGGCAAAATGAACCACAGCATCAAAGTTTGGAGTACCGCTGCCCGTTTCCATCTCATCAAAGTTGGCATACGAACTCATGGCATTAAACATCTGCCCGGAATCAGTGATGTCAGCAATCAGGTTATCTACATTGGGATGATTCAATGTTTTCAGATCAACGTTTAGTACGCTATATCCCTGATCAATCAGATAAGGAACCACGTGCTTGCCAGCTTTTCCTGATCCTCCTGTGAAGAATATTCGTTTGTTTTCCATCCAAAATCAAATTGATTACCTAATAGCGTTAAAGTTACAAAAACGTATTATCCCTCAAAAAAGGAAGCACTTCCAGGCGCAAGCGTCCGCTTACGACTGAGTAGAAATACCTCTACTCAACCTTTTCACCCGGCATCTCACGTCCGTTTTGATAAAGGACCATTGACCTTTTCCCTGTATCCTCATCAGTCATAAATTCGATCTGAGCATCTACCACCTTCAAATAAAATTTGGTTTGATCAATCGGGAACATCTCAAATCTGGTCTGGTTGGTTGCCTGGCCAAATATATGCTCTCCCTCTCTGGTGATCTCGATGAAAAACCTTGGTGCCAATTTGTAGCGTCCTACATAGGACTCCAATACATCCTCAAAAACACTTACGTTCTCAACTTCATAAACTACTCCTAAATCCGCCAATTTTTCAATTGCATTTTTATTATTCGGGTTTTTCTCCAGAGAGATCTTATAATTTTCTATCGCTAATTCAGTTTGTCCAACAGCTGCCAAAGCCTCCGCATAGCTATCGTAGACATTAAACGCCCTGGGGTGTAATTCGATATTCATTTCAAACACAGCTAAGGCAATTTTCACTTTATCATTCATCAAATAATGATACCCCAGGTTATTCAATGACTGTTCAGAATATTCGTAATCCATCAGACCTTCAGGGTTGATCATATTAAAAAAGGTGCTGGCTACAGCCAATCCCTCATCATCAATTTTCTTGCGCAAAGTGTAGGTCAGGCTTGGTTTGAACTCCCTCAGCTTTGACTCCGAAGTCAGCAGGTATTGTCCAATATCGTCCACACCTTCGGTGGAATTGGTTAACACCACAGCTCCTTTGTTAAATTTTTTTGAAAAACCAGCATAAGCCCGATACCCACCGGTTCCGCCATTGTGCCAATAAACATTCCCAATTGCAGTGATAATCCAGGCAAGTCCAAATTCATTCGGACCAGCTTTTTTATGGCGTGCCTCATAGGTAAGATCCATGGCCGCTCTCAAAGTTGGATCTACTTCAATCAAACCAAGATTGGCGGAGATATATTTGGCCATATCCGATGCTGAACTTCGGATCCCGCCAGCACCAGCTAGTGTCGTGATATCCCAATTCGATACTTCAGCCTCCTGATCATGTCCCAATGCCATGTCTTCTTTCATATGATCATCTAGCACAATCTTTGTCTCAGTCATTCCCAATGGTCCCGTAATATCTCTTATCAGCAACTCTTCGTAGGTCATACCTTCATTTCGGGCAAGAATATGACCAAGGAGCCCTTGCGCCAGATTAGAATACTCAAATTTGGATCCCACCGATCGGGTTGGCTTGTAGTGACTGATAAAATCGTATAACTGGGCGACACTATAATCAACATAAGGATTAGAGGGATCAGCAGGTTCAAAATTATCCGGCATCCGGGGTAATCCAGAAGTGTGATCTGAAAGATGCCCAAGTGTGATCTCCTGGTCACCGATATAGGGAACCTTTACTGAATCAGGAAGATAATTATTAATGGGATCATCAAGAGATACCTTCCCTTCAACCACTTGCTTGGCCAGTAAGATGGCTGTGAAAGTTTTTGTGATTGAGCCAATCTCGTATATCGTATGCTCATCAACAAGCTTTCCATCCTCACTGGTTTTACCAAAGGGGTAAAAGCTAACACCAGATTCATCGATAGTGGCAACAACGATGCTGGGATTATATCCATACTTTATCCTTTCTTCTGCACTGGCAGTAACCTGCTCACTAAATTCATGCGGCTTCTTACATCCCCAGAGTAATAAAAGCAAGAGGATACCACACAGCTTTAGTGTGGTAAGAGGAGTGATTCTGAAATCCATTTCAGGTAGGTCTTGATACAGGACTTAAGATACAAATTAATTTAAACCGGTCCTATGGAAAATGGTAAACAGCTAGTCAGGCACAGGTTGAGGTTTGTACTTGAAAGCGGTGTTTTGAGGTAAACACGCTTACTCATTAAACTTAATCTTCGGTGTCCTGCTCCTTATCCTTTTCTTCTTCGCTTTCCTTTTTCTTAATCTTATGTGCAGGCTTATAGGCAGACTCATTCAATTCTTCCAGGTGCAGTCTGTCAACTGCCTGAACTGATCTGAAATTAAGTCTTTCGAACAGGGTATATTTCTCTACAATCTTGATGAATTTGGGGTCCTTATCATATGTGACCAACCAGTAAAACTGTATGAGCACTTCCTGCTCTGTGAGGTGAGGTTTAATAATATTTATATAGAAAGCCGGATCCTTACTTTTGTTATTGACAAAAAACAACAGGGACTTATAACTCTCCATGTAATGCGACAAGGAATTTCTGTAAGAGTCATATACCTGTCTGAAACTTGTTTCAAAGGCCTCTTCATCCAAAACCGAAGAACTCCCGTCTTTTTTTCTTTTTCTTTTGGTAGCGGTGACCCCCTTTTGAAAATCCTGGTACATTTTATCAAAGCCATTGCCGGTTGCATGATTTTCAATTCGCT
Source organism: Bacteroidota bacterium (assembly GCA_047947195.1). Classification (GTDB taxonomy): domain Bacteria; phylum Bacteroidota; class Bacteroidia; order Cytophagales; family Cyclobacteriaceae; genus UBA7330. The sequence continues at coordinate 5,358,783 of CP170458.1, read as the reverse complement.
TGGCAGCATCCAGGTGGAATTCCAGAAGCTGAAAGAAGGTATTTTCAAATTGTTGGATCTCAATCGTCTTGGATTGATTATCCATGATGTATCGTGTCTCTACAAGTTCCTCCCTCTGCAATTCAAGTTCCCTTCGTTGATAGATCAACGCCAAATAGAATAAGATAACACCTGCCAGAGACCAGATGGGTCCAACAGCTCCACCAAAAAACTCGCCAATCAGACTGAGCTTGTTGAGGTCCAGAACATCAGTTGTTTCAAGTCCCTTTATCTCGGTAAAAACAAAGTAGATAATAGCAAATCCAACCAGGATTGACATGAAGGTGGCAAAGCCCAAAAAGATCACAAAATACTTCTGCAGCGGAGATTTTCCTTTACTCATCAGAGCGTTGATGGTTTAAGTCACTAATATACGCATTTGGGGGTTTATTCCTCACCTGGGGATTGAATCTATGGCTCTTTTTCTATCACTTATCATCCCATATATCGCGATACCACCCCAGATACTATTGGTAAATGCTGAAGGAGTTGCCCCATAGTAAAAGGTGTTAATAATTAAAAAAAAGCTCCCAAGGATATTGAGTACATGATAAATAGCGGAAGTTGACCGGATCTTTTTGGAGATCAACAAAAAATAAGGGATCAGGTAACAGGCTGCTCCCAGCCAGCCAATCACATCAATGGCAAGTTCTGTGTAATTCATGAATGAATATAAAAAATTGCCAACAGAATTCTACTTATTTCAGAAGTCTGATACTGGGAAAAGATTATTTGATCAACCAGGTATTGCCCCAATTCAAGGGGGCCTTTAATAAGATTTTATATAGACCTGATGTAGACTCCAGGTCAAGTATAATTTTCCCTTCGGAAACTGGCTCGGTAGCCAAAAATTGATAAGTATCATTTCCGCCTTCTGAAAATTGATTGGTATCTGCTACCCAAAGCTCTGCCATACCCCTTTTATTTATCGGGTTCCACTTCACTAGCAATTTTCCGCTGTCATAAGATGCTGTGACATGATTGAAAGAAATATCCCCGACAAATGATATTCCGTCAATTTCTGCTTTAATATTTTCTGGAGCCTCAATATCCATATGGGTTAAAACTGAAGGCATAATATCTACGATACCTGGCATCCGCTGGAAACTTTGATTAAGATCATTTTGATTGGTGAACATCCAGGTAGTCCTTTCCCGATCGGACTGTCCTCCATGGTTCTTGCCATTTTCGGGGCTCCTGCCATGATCTGTGGTGACAACAATCATCCACTCCTCTCCCATTTTCTCGCGCTTTTTGATCGCTTCCCAAATTCGACCTACCTGAGCATCGGCCTTCATCATCGCCTCATCCAATTCAGGACTGTCCCCATACTTGTGACCCATGTCATCAGTAAATTCCAGATAGACCCAGGAAAAATCAGGTCCCGGAGCTTCAATGTACCTGGCTGCTTCATTTGATACAAGTTCATCAATATCTGAAATGTACTTCCTGTCTGATTTATGGGGAAATCTACTGGTGTCTTTTTCGAAACCATCAAAAGAGTAATCCAGTTGGATGTATCCAGCAGATTCCTTACCCTCTCCAATAAGCTTTGTTCGGTTGTCCTCCCAGGTAGAGAATATGGCAGCTTTAAGTTCGGGATTGACTTCTTTCACAATCCTGAATAAATTCCAGTAATTATAGTTGGGATTTTTAACGGCATTATCCCTGACATTGTGCTTATGTGCCCATACTCCGGTAATCATGTTCATGTATCCGGGAGCAGATACCGTCGGTGTTTCTGAGTATCCATCCTTTAGCCCACCAACATGGGCCGTTGTATAGCCTCCGGCTTTGGCAATTTCGTCCAGGTTTGGTGTGGAAACCCTTTCAACTACATCTGCGGGAACCCCATCCAGAAGAATAAGGACGGCCTTATTCTGGGCATTTATCCAAAATGTCAACAACAAAAGAAAAACGGTTGAGCAGAAATTCTTCAAACAAGTTTGTATTAGTTCACCTCAAAAATACCCAGGAAATATCATTGAGTGTACTGGAGCGCAAATGCTGCTATAGGCAAAAACATTGTTGCTGAATGTCCCATTTGACTAACTCAAGACAATTTTTAAAATATAATTAATCCATATTAGCCTGAAAAACCATTTGGATATGTCACTTGAGCCATTTGAGTACGTTGTCATACTTACTTCCCTGATACTTGGATTAGGCATCGCTCAAATCCTAACCAGCGCAGCGGATATCTTTTCCAATTTGAAAAATGTTAATGTAGGTTATACCCACAGTCTACTGATCATAGTAGTTTTCAATCTCCATATTCAGGAATGGTGGGAAAGCTATCAAATGGCATATGTCGTAAAAGAATGGACGATGCCCATGGTGCTTTTCATTTTGATCTATCCTATTTCTCTATTTACTCTGGCAAGGATGATATTCCCTACAGGTCTTAGAGAAACTGAAACTGATCTGGATGCCTATTACTATGATCAGTGGCCCTGGTTCTTTATTGTTTTTCTGTTAGTACCTGCCATCAGCTTTTTACAGAATGTCCTGATTGGAGGATATGGATTGGAAACACAGGTACCACACTATTTACTAACTTCAGTTATCCTGGTTTTTTTAATATTCAGAATAAGGAATAAATGGGCGCACATTGGATTCCTAACTGTTCAAATCATAAGCTGGATCATCTGGCTAGCACAGGAAGACAGAGTCTTGTAGTATGTTATTGCGTCAGCTTCTTCCAGTTCAAGTCTGCTTTTCTCATAAGACCGGATTCATCTTTATTCCAACTGGCAAGGGTGTTATTGAAATAAAAATTATAAAATAAATAAAGCTTACCATCAACCACCTTAAAGGTCTCCGGATCAATCCGAACCTTTTCACCTTTAGCCATCGCAAAGGCACACCATCCACCATATTGAGGAAGATATTTTTCAGGATTCTGATGAAATAAAGACTTGTCCTCTTCATTTTTGAAAAAGTAGTACACCCCCTGAAATGTTTCTGCAAAATTCTCATCCCCTTTAATTGCTTTCTGATCTATGAAATAGGCCACAGGATCATATCCCTGAATACCCACGCCATCCTTCTGATTGACATAGCTTTGGGAATTAGCACCTTGAACGAATGCCAAAAGGAAAATCACAATATACCATTTCAGTGATTGCATAACTGATTTAAACGTAATGTGTAGTAGATCGTTTGTCGGCAGGACTACCTATTGGGCATGTCGTTTTACAAATTGTAAAAGGTCTTCAATTTCCAATTGCTTGGCAATAATCCTTCTTTGCTGATCCAACAGGTACATTTTGGGTGTGCTTCTCAGATCATAGTGAACCCTAAAATTACTTTCATATCCGGGGTCAGCCAGATTGATAAACTCCATATTCGTTTCTCGAATGTATTCTTTCCACCGCGCTACATCAGTGACAGTACAAATAGCAACAACTTCTACTCCAAGATCCCTGAATTGATCATAGGCATTAACCAGTATCGGAGTTTTCTTTTTACAATGTCCACAATCCGGATCATAGAAGTACAACAAAATATACGGATCTGTGATTTGCTCAAAGTAAAACGGCTGGTTTAATGTATCTACCAGTACTAGCTCAGGAGCTATGTTACCAATCAAACTATATTTTTTAAAGGCTACTTCCTCCTTTATTTTCTCAATGCCATCTTCATTTACCCAATCAGCTTTTCCGGAAAGAAAGTAGTCCTCCATCAGGTGAACAACCACCTTATCCATCCCCATGATCTTGCTCTCTTGGTATTTATTATAGAATGAAATTAACCAATACCTGAATAGTTCGGTGTTATCGCCCACCTCATCAAATAGCCGATCAAGTTCCTGATTTATTGTATCCGGATGCTGCATGATCACCTGGTCAAAATATTTCATCACCTTCGGTTCAAGTAATGGGGTCCTTATCAAGGCAGGATTATCAAGTTGAACAAAATCAAAATAGTGGGCTCGATAATACCTGTATTGATTTAGCTTTTTGGATTGCGGATCATTTACTTCTGGGAAATCTGGAACATCCGGTTCCTTCATTAAATTCAAAAAAGCAGCCAGAAAGGATTCCGGGTTCTCTTTTGCGATTTGATCCCTGTAATTTGAAATGCTCGATTCAACCTCCTTCAATTTCATTACCATTTCAGCAGAGTCAAGTCCCTCCTTGATCTTTGCCTGATAGGACTGTTGCAGGGTTCTTAATTCTATCATCTTCAATTGAAACTCACGAAACAATTCGTTCTCCTTTGACCCCTTTACTTTAAAATCCTCGTACCCCTTGCCTGATACTGCCTGTATGGAAAATTGTTGTTCTTTGACAATAAACTCAAGATAAAACCCAGGGGAATAAACAAAATACAGACCTGGCTTTAAGGGTTCTGATCCCTCCACATAAAAGGATTGATTTTTAACCGACAGCGTATCCAGTGCGTATTTTTGAGATCCCATATGATACCCTAGTGTAATAGCACTATCCGCCAATCCTATAACCTTAAAATCGATCCTATGGCCTTGTCCCTGGACGATAAAAGAGATTCCTAAAAGGAAAATGAAAAAGAAACGGGTCATATTAAGATGGAACGTCTAACTCTTGGCAATCATGATAAATGCACCCCAAAATATTGGATCTTTGAATTCTTCTTTCACTGCCTTTTGTGCCAGGTTGAATGCCTCCCTTTTCTCCTTCTTTCCTTCTATCCAATTTTTGTAAAATTCTGTCATCAGCTTCTCTGTGACCTCATCTGAAACCTGGAATAAACTCATGATCATGGCATCTGCTCCAGCAACAAGAAAAGATCTTTGCAGCCCAAAAACACCCTCTCCTTGTTTAATTTCTCCTCTTCCTGTTTCACAGGCACTTAGCACAATTAATTCGGTTTCATCAAAATTCAGGTTCATTGCTTCATAAGCGGTAAGGATACCGTCCTCAAGGTTATAATTATTATCGGATGCTTCAAGTAACACATCCCCCCCACCTTTTGCCAGAAGGCCTGAACGCTCCAGTGGGTTATCCTCCTCAAAAAGCGAAAACCTATCCGTAACTTTTTTCTCTTCCTCATCAAAGAATCCATGAGTAGCTATATGTAGTAATTTGTAATTAGATGCATTTTTAATAGCCTGTTCAGAAGCATCTTCACCGATAAAGGTGCTCGCCTTCCATCCTTGATTCTTCAGCAAATCAGAAATAATTGTAACCTCTCGCTCTGTGCCAGGCAATTGAGCAACCAATTGCTTTTGTACTCCAGTTTTTTCTCTTGTACTTGCTCTATCTACATCATAATAGGTTGGATTCCCAAACAACATGGCGTTCAACTCTGTCTTACGGGTTCCTTTTTCTGCTTTGCTCGCCTCTTTACTCCTAGCAATTGCAAGTGCTTTGGTACTATTTACAATTCTGACATTTTGTTTATCAATCACAAATTGTCCATCATCCATCAACAGGGCTTCAATATTTATTTGATTATAGATTCCATCCGGCGACAAGTAGACAACGCTCTTATTCCCAATAGCGGTAGCAATAGGTCTCCAGTAATTATAATAGGACAGTTTATCCTGTAGTTTGAACTTGACACTGTTACGCTGTAAGGTGAAAAATTTATTTTCAAGATCATTACCATTTTCCAGCAATACCAATGTTGGATTCTTTTTAGTGTCTGTCGTGACAATCAGTGCTGCATATCGGATTTTCTCTTGATTAAAATCCTCATCAAACTCCTGATACCTGATAATCTCAACTGCTGCTTCATTATCCTTCAATACTTTACGTACATCATTCCATGTGTACAGTTCATATTCAAATGTTTGTGCAAAGTCTGTCGATTTTTCACTGAGTTCTTTTTCAAGCTCTGAAATTTCATCTTTGATATCATTGATATTAATCTCATCTTCAGCCAACTCCTCATCCGATCTTGAAAGTGTACTTGTGAGGAATTCTTTTTGCTCCAACCATTTTTCAAAAAGCCCAATCAAGGTGGAGTCTCCACTATTGAGGATAGCATTCCTGGTCTTTATAGATGAGTTCAGAAGTAAGCTTTTAGTAGCCAGGGCGAAATCATACATGTTTTCAAGATACTTGGGCTTATCAAACTGAAAATCAACAGCCACCGTATTATAGAATTCAAAATCAGTCTTGATTTTGGCCCAGAAATTGGCTTTTTCTTCTTCACTCAAAGTAGGGAAATAGATCTTCGTGTATTCCAGGTAAGCCGCAGTGGTTTCACTTAAAATAGATTCAACTTTATCCAGGTCTCCATTGATATAGTAGACCTGGGCCAGCTTACTCAAAGCGTTCAGATAATCAGGATGTTCTTTGCTAAAAATTTTTCTGAAATACCTTGAAGATTTTTCATACTCTTCTTCCGCCAACTCATGATTACCCTGATCGGTGTAGATGTCTCCTTTCAATCTGGCTACCTCCCCGGAACTTTTATTCTTATTTCCTAAAGATTTAGTCCAAATATCATCAGCCTGGGTCAGAAGAGGCAGGGCCCTGTCATATTCACCTCTTTCAGCATACAGAAATCCAAGGTTCTTAATGGCTTCTGCATAGGAAGGGTGATTTTCATCAAAAGTTTCCTGTACTATCTGTCGGGCCTGTTGGAAGTATCGCTCAACCCTACTGAGATCTGATCCCAGATGATAATGTAACAGCCCATAATTCGTAAATATTTCACTAAATAGAATGTGCCCTTGACGTAATTTTTGAGTTCTTATTTTAAAAATATTATCCAGTTGCTGGAGGCCTGCCTGATAGTTTCCAATATCCTGATAGAAATCTACCAACGCAATCAGATTACTGGCGTATATAAGGCTGTTGTCACCATATACAGTTTCACAAATATTTAATGATGTTCTGATATTCTTTTCGGCTTCAGGGTACTGACCTCGAATGGTGTAAAGAACTCCAAGTGCATTATAAGCCTTGATGAGTTTCCTACTGTTTCCACCGTAAATCTTCTTTCTTGCCTCAATAACTTCATTTAACAGGTATTCGGTCTCCGAATAATTTCCAATCCTGATATAAAGGAAAGCAAGATCTTCAATAGATTGAAGTCTAACTTCTCTATCAGCTCCAACCAGTTTTTTTGAAATCGATTCACTCTGGTTTAACAGGCGTTCAGCTTTATTATAAATACCCATTGTACCATAAATAATGGCAGCTGAATTAAGTGCATTCACATATTCATAGGACTTTTTCGCACCATCACGTCTGATCAGTTTCAAGGCTTCATCCGTATTAATTTCTGCTTCCTTATAATTCCCTTCGTGAGTTTGCATCTTGGCAAGCGAAACCATCATATCTCCTAATAAGGTTTGGTCCGTGTACTCATTCGCTTTCATGCCGTCAACAACTTCTTTAAGCAGGTCGACACCATATGCATAATCCCCTTCCAAAACCAGATATTCGGAAATGTCTGCAATAGCTTTGGAAAATCGCCAGTGAGTAGCTTTTAACTGGTCAAAAACAATTTCTTCCGGTGCATCTTCTAAAAGATCGTAAGCCTTATTGGGTGTCTCGGAATAGTTCAAATAATAACCCGCCAGGGAGATGTCATACAACTTCTCAAAAAGCGATTCATCAGAATAACGGGAACTAATATTTTGACCGAGTTTTATATAATAGTCTTCTGCAGACCTCTGATAAATAAATTTCCTTGTACCGATAGATACCGTTATAGCAAATTCTGCTAGATCAGTTCTAAGAGGATGATCAATAGGCACAACACTTAGAGGTGTTTGATCATTAATCTTTGCCAACTGCTGTAATCCATCCTTGACATTACCCTCCAGGATCTTAATGAATGATTCATAGTAGCTTCTTTTAAAGCTTTCAAACTTTTTATTCATTTTGGATTTGCCGCCATATTTCATGAGTTGTACGACACCTGCCTTCGCATTGTCTAGTTTCCCAACTCTTGCCTCTATTTTGATATCATTTTCAATCCCTTTTTCCTTATACTTCCCAATTAGCTTGCCATATGTATAATTAGAGTTCAGCCTTCTGGCTTTATTAATATCACCATTTTCAAAAGTGATTTCTATTTCTGCAAGTCGATATTTAAAATAGGCTGGGCTGGTACTACTCATTCGGTTAAAAAAGCTTTTGTACTTATCATGTAGCTCAAACGCCTTACCATAATCCCCTCTCCACGTGGCAATGTTTATCTCTGCCACGTACAATTCACCTAAGAGCTCATTTCGATAGGTTACATCAAGATCATCAACCTCTTCCCCAACATATCCTTTATTCAACATGGAAGGCCATGATTGGATCAGTGCCTGGACTTTTGGCTCAGATTCCGTATAAAACCCATTGTAGATATCAGTGATCACTTCTCGTATCTCAATTTCCTTTTTAAGTACCTCACTATTCTCATAAGCGACCGGATTCTCCTTAAGCATAGTTAATAGACTATCTGCCTTTCTGTAGCTGCCATAATCATTATACAAATCAACCAGTTTGAGCATTCCGGTTGTATAGGCAAATCCATTTGCTTCTTTCCTCCTGTTTAGTTGACCCATCGCCTTAGATACCAGGGCATTCATAGCCGGATAATCATGCATGGCCTCAAGCGCCCTGGCCTCCATGATGTTTGCAAGTGCATACATGGCTGAATCATTTGAGTAGACCTTCGGAACGGTCTTTTTCCTAAACTTTTTGAGCTTTTTGGCAACTTTTGAATACTTGCCTTTTGTATATTCTTTTTCAGGTTTCTCAAAGAGAACTTCCCAGGATTGACCTCTGGATTCAATCCCAACGGTTAGTAGAAAAACAAGTAAAACCAGAAACCTTATGGTACTGTTGAGCTTCATGTGTTTAGTTCATTACGTAGTGACTACTAAAAACCTCAATTTATGGAAAATAGCGCATAATGAATCTATAAAGATTCAAATAGACCCCAAAATAATCCTATTTAGATTTTTAGTAAAGGGCAATATCAAAGATAATGAAATTTCAACCCATAAAAGGATACCTGAAGTCAGTGGGGGGTGCAAATGTTTCTTTGATTGTCCGGGCACTCACCCATCTTAGTAAATTCATCATGGATCCGGCTTTGTCATTTGTTCCGGAGGCACGTGCTCCCCCGAAGGGTTGTTGACCAACTACCGCACCAGTAGGCTTGTCATTGATATAGAAATTACCCGCTGCGTTGACTAACCTTTTGGTTGCCAGATCTATGGCATATCGATCTTTGGAAAAGATTGCTCCGGTCAATGCATAAGGCGATGTCTCATCAACAAGGTCCAGGGTTTGCTCAAAATCATTTTCCGGATAAACATAGATCGTCAGAACCGGACCAAATATCTCCTCCTGCATGGTCGTATACTTGGGATCTTTAGCCACGATAACGGTTGGCTCAATGAAATAGCCTTTAGAGTCATCATATGAGCCGCCAGCAACAATTTCAGCATCATTATCCTTTTTAGCCTGGCTGATATATCCCGAAATCTTATCAAAAGCTTTCTTCTCAATTACCGCGTTGAAAAAATTGCTGAACTCTTCCGGGGGACCCATTTTCATTTCCTTCAAATCAGCCAGCAAATACTTTTTAACATCGTTCCAAAGATTGGATGGAATATAGGCCCTGGAAGCGGCACTACATTTTTGTCCCTGAAACTCGAAGGCTCCCCTTGTAAGTGCTGTAGCCAGTTCTTTAGCCGGAGCCGATTTATGGGCAATTACAAAATCTTTTCCGCCTGTTTCTCCAACAATCCGTGGATAGGTCTTATAGACAGCAATATTCTCCCCAATTGTCTTCCATAGATGTCTGAAAACGCCTGTACTCCCTGTGAAGTGTAAACCTGCAAAATCAGGATGATTAAATACCACATCACCAGCTACTGGTCCATCCACATAGATCAAATTGATCACACCATCCGGAAGTCCTGCTTCCTTAAAAATTTCCATAATCAAAGAAGCGGAATAAACCTGGGTATAATTTGGTTTCCACACAACTGTATTACCCATCATAGCGGGTGCCGCAGGTAAATTTCCCGCGATCGAAGTAAAATTGAATGGAGTAATGGCAAATACAAATCCTTCAAGAGGTCGGTACTCCGATCTGTTCCAAATACCAGGAGCAGAACCAGGCTGATCTTCATAAATCTGCTCCATAAATTTTGCATTGAACCTAAGAAAATCAATGAATTCACAGACTGCATCTATCTCCGACTGGAATGGATTCTTTGATTGTGCTAGCATGGTGGCTGCATTCATCTTATATCTGTAAGGACCAGCAATTAAGTCAGCTGCCTTTAGAAATATACCGGCCCTTTGTTCCCATGATAAAGCTGCCCAGGTTGATTTAGCCTCCAGTGCCGCTCTAATTGCAGCTTCTACATGCGATTTTTCACCTTCATGAAAATAGCCCAACACATGCGAATGTTCGTGGGGCGGACTCATTTTGATTTTATTGCCTGTCCTAATCTCTTCTCCACCAATATACATTGGAACGTCCTTCTCAGAACTCCTTGCTTCTTTCAGTGCTTCTTTCAACAATTCCCTTTCAGAAGATCCAGGCGCATAGGCGTAAACAGGTTCATTTGTAGGTTCTGGTATGATATATCGACCTTTTGGCATAGAAATAAGATTTTTTCAGTTTAAAAATAAATAATCCTTACAGGTCCTCTATAGCAATTGCCTCAATTCATCAAAACGGCTAATGCTTATCCCAGCTTTCGCTTTTACCTGGCCTGTGGGATCAAATAATACAGAAAATAACCCCGCATTATTAGCCCCATCAATATCAGTGACAGGATTATCCCCCACCATTACTGACAATTCTGGAGTCGTTTTTGTTTCAGATAAGGCATATTCAAATATTTCTTTCGACGGTTTTCGGTGACCTATAGTTTCAGAAGTATACATATCATGAACATAGATACCCAGGCCAGAGGCCTTAAGCTTGATCCATTGAACATCATCAAAACCATTGGTAATAATGTAGATCTTGTACTTTTCAGACAGGTATGCCAGAATCTGATCTGCGCCATCAATAATCTTCGGCTGACGTGGACAATGATGCAAAAAATAATCGCTTAACAAATCTCCCTTGGTTGGGTCTCCCTTGCACTGCCTTAGTATTGAAGGAAAACGGTCATTTCTTATCTCATCCCTACCTATTATTCCGAGGTTATATCGATGCCACAATGCGGCATTGACCTTAAAAAACAGCCTAAGAAAACCCTCTGAAGTAGTATTTGTGGTCTTTTCAAGATCAAAGTGATCATAAATTTCCATCAATACCTTTCTTGCATTGTAGTCATAATCCCATAAGGTATGGTCCAAATCAAAAAATATATGCGTGTATTTCAATCCCTGTAGCCCTTTTCCTCCAACCTATTAACCGCCAATTCCCTGTTTGAATTCATTATATGGAAAGTTTCCTGGTCTTTTTGAAGTGTCACGTCCTTATTAAGGAATTCAAATACCTGGCTTATTATATCATATACTTCGTCCCGGATACTATAGAACACCCATTGATCCTTTTTGGAAGCGTTTACCAGAGAAGCATTTCTGAGATAGCTGATATGCCTTGACGTTTTGGTTTGAGTAAAATCCAGAATGCGTTCCAGGTCTGAAATAGAAAGCTCTTCATTCCGATATAGCAGATGGATAATCCTGATCCTGGCTTCATCGGAAAATGCTTTGAAGATCTGTGAACCGTAAGCCAGGCTAAAATTTTTAATGCGCATACTAAAACTCAGAAGGAATATCACCAAGTTAAACAATGCCACTCTCAAAGCTTTGTAAAATGTTAATTTTTGTTGTTTATCTGGTTTAAAGTTTGAATAAGATGTAGGTTTGATATTTTAAAACTTTTCTCGCTCCAAAGCAGTATATAAAGAGTGAAAGAATAGTGAAAAAATTACTATTATATTGTTCCGTCCTGTTTCTAAGCCTGAGTCTGCTTGCCCAGGAACAAGAGCCAAAGGTTATCCAATTTACCGGGGTTATTTTTGGTCCTGATTCCGTTTCAATAATTCCTGGTGTTCACGTTTATGTACCAAAAGCGGGACGGGGAACCACCACAAACCCCTATGGATTTTTCTCCATGCCTGTACTTGAAGGAGACAGTATTATTTTCAGTGCGGTAGGATTCAAAAAAGAATCATATATCGTTCCTAAGCATGATGAAGACAAAAGTCTAAGGGCAATCGTTACCATGCAGGAAGATATTGCCTTCCTGGAAGAGGTTGAGGTATTCCCTTACCCTTCGGAAACAATGTTTAAAGAAGCAGTCCTCGCTGTTCAATTGCCGAATCAACAAGAGATTAGCAACATGGAGGCATGGCTTGCTCAGCAATATATGCGAGAGGCCTACAAAAACTTGCCAGCCAGCCCTGGTGCCAATCATAGATATTTTATGGATCAACAGGCGCAGTCTATTCAAAACCGGTACATGAGGCCTCAGAATAATTTATTGAACCCATTTGCATGGGCTCAATTTATCAGATCAATTAAGGGAAATTAAGCTCCCTGCAATTCCTTTGCCTTCGCGATCACCTCGTTCCACACTCTGAAAGTATTCTTATAACAAATCTTTTCAATGTCTTCAGCAGTGTATCCCATCTTGAGCAATTCATAGATGATATTTGGAAACATAGAGACATCTTTCAACCCACTCGGTAAGCTATTTCCAACACCATCAAAGTCAGATCCAAAACCGACATAGTCAATACCTGCCAGTTTAACCACATGATCGACATGGGTGGCCACCTCTTTTACATTGGCAAAATACCCGATCTCTTCAGCTACCTGGTTGTAATAGGCTATATATGCTGAATCATCTTCTGACAATCCATTTTCCACTTTGTAATTCAATACTCTTTCTTCAAGTTCTGCATCCTTTTCCCTGGATTCCTTTGATAAGAAAGTTGATCCGAAGTTGATATGGATCACACCACCATTTGCAGCCAGGTCCGTGATCATCTGATCTGTCATGTTACGGTGAAATCCCGGAGTATAATACCTACAGGATGAATGAGAAGCTATCACCGGAGCTTTTGATATGGCAATGGCATCATAAAAAGCACTGTCAGTGATATGCGAAACATCGACCATGATTCCGAATTTATTCATCTCGGCAATTACTTCTTCACCAAAGGGTGAAATACCATTCCAGGTATAGGTAGTATCATAGGAAGAATCTGCAATCTGGTTATCTTTGGAATGGGTCAATGTGATATACCTGATACCTCGATCAAAAAAGTATTTAACATTCCCCAGATCATCTTCAATCGGAGCCCCATTCTCCATCCCAAGTGGGAGCGAGATCAAACCTTTATCAAAATTTGCCTGAATTTCTGCTGGTGTAGTCGCTGGTGCAAACATATCCGGATAGGTTTTCCACACATTTGCTGTCATATCTATCAACGAATCAGCAAACTCTTTAGCAACTCCACTGGTGTTGTAGCTAGAGGATACATAAATAGACATGAAAGGCGCATCCAAACCTCCTCTTTTAGCCTTTGGATAATCGAAATTTCCTTTGGTCTCAACCGAAACATCCTCTACCGTCTTTTTGAGCATAAAGCCAGCTACTTGCATTCTCCATGGAAGATCTACATGCCCATCTACAATGATGTATTTATGAGCAAGTTCATCGGCATATGCCTTTAATTCCTCATCGGTCATTGTACTGATATCGGGCTCGGTATTTTGTTGAGGACTGTTGCAAGCCATCACCAGGGTTACGAATAGTATGAATAGGTTTCTGATCATGATCTGTTAATTAATAACGCGAAATTAAATGATGTCTATAGCAAACAAAAAACCCCGCTGATGTGCGGGGTTTTGTATCAATTTATAATATTCTTATAGTGCTGATTCCTGAACAATAACTTCGATCTTGATACCGTCATTTTCATCCCAATAAACACCATTTGCATTGGCATCAACTAGCTCAGTAACAAGAATTAACCCCTTCTTGCTGCCTCCAGTCTTATCGGCGTCAGTTTGGAATGCAATAACATCTCCAACTGCAAGATCTTTTTTAACATTGGCCTCTTCAGTACCAGCTTCAAATTCTGCATCTATATCTGCGAAAGAAGTTACTTCGGCAAAAGAAGTAGCATTTAAAGTAGTTGATCTTAATGCTGTTGAGTTTAGCGTCCCCCATTGTTGACCTGTTGCACTTAGATCATATACTCCATTTGGATACGCACTAGGTGCTGCTAATGATAGTCCATCTGCTTGCAAATAATAATATCCAAAATCAACATCAGCTGAACTTGATTCACTGCTAACCACTGAAGCAGAAGAAATTCGAACGCCAAGGTTAGTTGAAAACCAAGTTAAAGAAGTCCTTTCATCAACATCCGGTGTTCCTGCATCGTTTGCAAGAGGAGCGGCTAGTAGGAAAGCTGCATATACACGAGCATCAGGAGAAGTAACATCAATTGTCAAGGTCAATTCATTACTTAACTGGCTGGCATCGTCAACTGCCTGGAAAACCAATGTATGCACAATCCCTACATCCTCATTTGTGATCTCAAAACTGAACTGATCAGTCGTGTATTCAAGTGGAGATGTTCCGGGATCTCTAGAAATGGTAGAATCAGAGTCAGCCACTTCAACACCATCTTGATAATAATTCATTTTTAAATTATTGAATACACCCGGTGCATTAACTGATATAGTGAATGATAAAACATCACCTGGTTGCAAAGAAGCATACCCGGTATCATCTAAAACAGAACTTGTAAATGATACTACGGGAAGATCAGGAAGCTCCTCTGAATCCTCGTTACATGAAGTAAAAAAACCAAGAGAAGCAACAATAGCTAGTAGAAATAAACTTTTAAATAAATTTTTCATAATTATAAATTCGAATTCGAACGTGTTCCTTTTAAGTTTTTAACGTGTTTTGCAAGCAAAGTTGCAAATAATTTAAATATTTCTAACAAAAAATAGTACTAATTGAATAAAATATCAGTTGTGTTTTATTCAAAATGCTGAAAAAATAAGCATCTTTCCAGGTTGATGACCCTCTTTCAATCATTATGGTTGTAACTTCAAATTTGATAGGTTGAGAAAAATTGAAAAACAGCTAAGAATTTTGTACTTTACAAGGTCAACCTTAACTACGATTACACATCGAATTCCTAATATGAATGATGATGTTTTTAAAAATTTATGACATTTTTGTATAAGAGTATTACCTACTTAATCTAAATTATTGCTATGACTGATCCGATTTCTCCTAGTTTGCTTAATGCCTGGAATACCTACGGGCAGTGGATTTCATACGTCATTGCTGGGGTTGGAGTTTTAATTTTGCTTGGGCACTATATCAAACTATTGACCACCAGTGATTTTAAATCAAAATATGACTACATCAATATGCATGAAATTAACCTTTTATGGTATGGTTTTCTGCTTATTCTTGTTGGTATCACTTTATATGCAAATACCCTCAGCAGCGATCAAAGCTGGTTATGGTTTGGTGTTATTTTGTTTATGAGTGGAATGCTTGCCCTGATCATAGCGGTTATCGTGCAAAACATTCTCAAGTTTTACTACCCGTTTTATATTGAGAAACGACTCAAGAAATTAAGATATACCCCAAGGACTTCTCCAGACGGTAAGAAAATGAAATTATTGAGTGAAGAAGAAGAAGACGTTTATCTGGACAAGGGTATGCAGGCTGAAGAGGATGCATTTTCTGTTGACTACGATGTTTGGATTGACGAAGATTCCGGATACACCAAGATTGAGAAGTATAATGGTAGACTTCATGCGCTTCAGTGTTCTGAATGTAACTATCAGACATTAAAAGTAGATAGGGAAGAAGTGATTCAACCTGCTACAATTACTGATGAAGGTGAATTAATGAAGTACTATGTTTGTGGCTATTGTGGCCATAAAGAAAGAAAATCATTTAAGATCTCTAAGCTTAAGCCAGAAGAAGCATCTGTTTAAGCTTTCAGCTAATGAATTTGAAACCCCGGTATACATCATATCGGGGTTTTCTTTTTTCAATACATGCTAATTCATATACTTCCTGTTCTTCCTCCATCAACCGGAATGTTTACTCCATTGATATAGGATGCAGCAGATGATGCCAGAAACGCCGCCAAACTCCCGATTTCCTCTGCTTTACCAAAGCGACCGGCTGGGACAGATGTTATCATCTCTTCGGTTACCTGGTCTTTTGACTTGCCGGTTCTTTCTGCAATAGATGCAATAAGTCCCTGAAGTCTGTCAGTATTTATAAAACCAGGTAAGATATTATTTACAGTAATTCCATCTACAGCAAGTTCCAGAGATAGTGTTTTAGACCAGGAAGCCATGGCTCCTCTTACCGTGTTACTTACCCCTAGCCCTGGAATGGGGATTTTCACTGAAGTTGAAATGATATTAATAAAACGCCCATATTGTTTCTTCCTCATCGAAGGAATCACTTGTTGCATGATCTTATGGCTGGCGAATAAATGCATTTCAATCGCTTTCTGAAACTGATCAATTTCCGCTTGATTGATCTCTCCTGGTGCCGGACCTCCCGTATTATTGATTACAATATCTATTTCTTCGCCTGATATAAACAACAACAGGTCAGATAAGTCTTTAGAATCACTCAGGTCAGCTGTTTTGATCTTATGGCCATCACCTGGTAACTCATCTAATACCTTTTTTAGTTTATCTCCATTTCTGGCAACTAGCACAATTGTTGCCCCCTGTTCTGCCAGAGCATATGCTATTGCTTCTCCTATTCCCTGACTACTACCGCATACCAGTGCTTTCCTTGATTTCAGATCCAAATTCATAAATTATTTATAACTTTTCCACTTGAAAATTAACGATTAATCTACGAACAAATATGGGCATTAAAAGGCCATTCAATCTGCAGAAATGGGTAGAAGAAAACAGAGATCTCTTAAAACCCCCTGTAGGAAATAAAAACCTGTACGCTGATGCAGGGGATTATATAGTGATGATTGTAGGGGGCCCTAATGCGCGTAAGGACTACCATTACAATGAGACTGAAGAATTGTTCTACCAATTGGAAGGCGATATTGTTGTCAAGATACAGGAAGATGGAAAAGCTGTCGATATCCCAATTTCAGCAGGTGAAATGTTCCTTTTGCCGGCAAAAGTTCCTCACAGTCCTATTAGGTCAGCAGGGTCTGTAGGGTTAGTTATCGAATGCAAAAGAAAAGCTGAGCATCAGGATGGACTTTTATGGTATTGCGAAAACTGCAATCACCTGTTGCACGAAACTTACTTTCAGCTCACCAATATTGAAAAAGATTTTCTACCGCGATTCAAGGAATTTTATGGATCTGAAAAGCTCAGAACATGTAGTAATTGCGGAACGGTAATGCCAACAGATCCCAGGTTTGTGGAAGAATGACCTTTGAACCTCACCTTTCCTTTGCTCAACAGCAAGATCTGGTAGATCCTCTTCATAGATTTCGCGAACAGTTTTATATCCCCCAAAAAAACAACAAGGATGTCATCTATTTGTGTGGTAATTCTCTTGGGCTCCAACCAAAAAACACGAGATCTTATATTGAGGAAGAATTGAAAGACTGGGAAACGCTCGGCGTTGAAGGTCACTTTGAAGGAACCAGACCCTGGGCCAATTTCCATAGCTATTCTAAGGAGCCCTTAAGTAAAATATTAGGAACCTTAAGGACAGAGGTTGTCACCATGGGCAGTTTGACCGAAAACCTCCACTTATTGCTAAATGCTTTTTATAAGCCCACTGGCGAAAGAACAAAAATTCTCATAGAAAAGTATGCTTTCCCATCGGACCATTATGCTGTCACCTCACAATTGCAGCTTTATGGTTATGACTCCAATAATCACCTGATTGAAGTAGAGCCAGATAATGGGTATTGCATAACTACTGGTCATTTTATTGATACAATAAAGCAAAATCAGGATAAACTGGCTTTGATATTATTACCGGGCATTCAATATTACACAGGTCAATTACTGGATATCCAAAAGGTTACAGAGGCCGCGCATAATGCCGGAATCATAATCGGATTTGACCTTGCGCATGCGGTAGTCAACGTGCCACTCCAATTGCATAAACATCAGGTAGATTTTGCAACCTGGTGCAGCTATAAATACATGAATTCAGGCCCGGGAGGAATATCAGGTATCTTCGTTCATGAAAACCATCTGTCAAAAGATCTTCAGCTAAAAGGCTGGTGGGGACATGAACCTCAGACAAGATTCAAAATGGACAATGATTGGGTACCTTCAGAGGGTGTGGATGCCTGGCAATTAAGTAATCCCAATATCCTTTCAGCTGCTGCAAATCTCGCTGCTTTAGAGATAATAGATAAAGCTGGGATTGCTAATCTGAGAGCAAAAAGTGTAGTATTGACCACCTACCTGGAATATTTGATCAATCAATCAGAATGTAGAAATGAGATAAAGATCATTACCCCTTCAAATCCAGAAGAAAGAGGAGCTCAACTTTCAATAAAAATAGATGAAGCGAATCCTGAACTGATTCGTAAGCTCAGTGAAGCCGGAGTAGTACTTGACTATAGAGAGCCAAAAGTAATTCGTGTTGCCCCAGTGCCATTGTACAATACATTCACAGATGTCTGGCATTTTGTGGACATCCTTAATAAGATCCTTAAATCATGAGAGAAAGGATAGCGGTTTTGGGCGGAGGTATGGTAGGTACTTTATTCAGCATTTTACTTGTCAAAAGAGGATTTCGAGTCGAAGTATTTGAAAAAAGACCAGACCCAAGAAAACACCATACTTCTGAAGGAAGGTCTATAAATCTTGCTTTGAGTCATCGGGGTATCAGGGCCTTAAAGATGGCGGAAGTTTATGATGAAATTAAACCAGTGCTGCTCCCCATGTATGGTAGAAAAATACATACTGAAAAGGGAATTGACTTTCATCCTTATGGTCAGAGTGACCAGTTCATCAACTCAGTCTCCAGACATGAGTTGAATGCAGCCCTGATTGAGCAGGCTGAAAGATCCGGCGCTTCATTTCACTTTGAGCATCTGATTTCAGAAGTGGATCCAAAAAAAGGTTCTATCACAATTCCATCTGGGATTAGTCATCACTTTGATTTTTTGGTTGGTGCTGATGGGGCGCTTTCTTTGCTGAGAAAAACGTTTGAAAAAAGAAATGCATCATTCCACATAGATGCAGAAAAGCTAGCTCATGGCTACAAGGAATTAACTATAGCTCCCAGAGGAAATGAATTTGCTATAGATCCGAAAGCGCTTCATATCTGGCCCAGGAATAATTATATGCTGATTGCGCTCCCAAATCCTGATAAATCCTTTACCTGTACACTCTTCCTGGCAAATAAGGGCGACACTTCATTTGAAAATTTAAAGTCTCCGGATCAAATCCGTAAATTTATTGAAGCTTCATTTCCTGATATTCCCGGGCTAATACCTGATGTTGTTGACCAATTCTTAAGCAACCCAACCTCCTATCTTCAAACAATCAGGGCATCCCCCTGGGTTTATGAGAAGAGTTTACTTCTCGGTGATGCTGCACATGCTATTGTGCCATTCTATGGGCAGGGAATGAATGCGGGTTTTGAAGATTGCAGGATACTAATTGAACTATTAGAATCTAATAATTACGACTGGAATAAATCTGTTCATGCATTTCAGGATCAACGAAAACAAGATACAGACGCTATTGCTGAACTGGCGCTACAAAATTTCCTTGAAATGCGTGCTCATGTTATAGATGAAGCCTATCTGAAAAGAAAAGAACTAGAAGCCAGACTTTTTGCTGCTTTCCCTGATGAATGGCTACCGCTATATTCTATGGTGACTTTTTCAGATACTCCATATCACGAAGCACTAAGACTGGGAAGATTACAAAAGGAAGCTATCAGCTCTATTGATAGTGCTTACGATCCAAAAACTGTAGACCTCGAAGGTTTAATTAACACCTTCAAAAGGCTAAAGCAAGCTCCTCGCTAAGCACCTGGATTTTTTCGCGTTCAACTTCTGAAATCCCATTGGCCGCATTGGCAAACAAATACATGGACTCAAGTACAAATTCCTTATCTCCCTCAGAGCTAGAGACATGGTCCTTTAAGGCTGCAAGAAATCTGTCCTGCCAACTATCTATATTGTCCATCAAATACCTGAACTCATCTTGATATATCTGCTGTAACTCTCCATTGCCTTCATCATCATATGCGGCCAAATTTCGGGCTATCTTCATTAGCCCTTCCCACTCTTCTTTATCCAGTACCCCATCACTCAGGCATACCAGCAGGGATGGATACAGATTCAAAACATTTAAAAACTGAGGGAAGGTAAGAGTTGTACCTCTTGCCTCCTGATAAGAATGATATAACAATTCAGTTTGGGTTTTACCAGCGGTTCTCATATTGTTTTCAGTTTGTTCTCCGCTATATATACCTGAGACCATAAATCAGGTAACCAATAAATTGTTATATTTTAATATTTTTTTATACTTTTTTAATAGAAAATTAAGGAAGAGATATCCTTAAGACAAAACAGTGTTGCTGTTTTGCATCAATCGAACAGCTGACTGGTAAATGGAATCAGCATCATATTGACACTCTTTGTAGAGTTCCTCCTGTGTGCCATGTTCAACCACACGATCCGGAATCCCCAATCTGACAACCTGGGCTGAATAATGATGATCACTCATGAATTCCAAAATGGCTGAGCCAAAGCCCCCATTAAGGCATCCATCTTCAACCGTAATAACCCGGTTAAAATTATTGAAAACTTCTTTGAGTAATTCTTCATCCAAAGGCTTCACAAATCTCATATCGTAATGAGCAGCGTCAATACCCTCCCTTAACAACCTATCTGTTGCTTCAACGGCATAATTTCCAATATGCCCGATTGTTAATATGGCAAGATCTTCACCTTCTTTTATCAAACGTCCTTTTCCGACTGACAACTCCTGAAATGGAACTTTCCAATCTACCAAAACACCATTTCCACGAGGGTATCTGATACTGAAAGGTCCATTTTTATATTTTGATGCCGTATACATCAGATTTCTTAACTCTACCTCATCCATTGGCGCCGAAACAACCATGTGCGGAAGGCATCTCATATAGGCAATATCATATGCCCCATGATGTGTCGGACCATCAGCACCTACAAGACCTGCACGATCTAGGCAGAAGACAACCGGGAGCTTTTGAATACATACATCATGAACAACCTGATCATAAGCCCTTTGCATGAAAGTGCTATAAATATTACAGAATGGCGTCAAACCTTGAGTGGCCATACCCGCCGAGAATGTGACAGCATGTTGCTCAGCGATACCCACATCAAATGCTCTATCTGGCATTTCATTCATCATCAGATTTAGTGACGATCCGGACGGCATTGCTGGCGTAACCCCCATGATCTTATCATCGGCTTTGGCCAATTCTACAATTGACTCCCCAAATACATCCTGGTATTTGGGTGGCATCGGATGATCCTCGACCTTCGTATGGATTTCCCCTGTAATCTTATCAAATTTTCCAGGGGCATGCCACTTGGTTTGGTTTTGCTCGGCTGCTTTGTAGCCTTTTCCCTTCACTGTAACACAGTGCAAAATTTTGGGGCCTTTAATCCCTTTTAAATCATTCAATACATGAACCAAATGGTTCACATCATGACCATCTACAGGTCCAAAATACCTTAAATTTAATGACTCAAACAGGTTGCTTTGCTTGAGCAGGAATGATTTCAAGCTGGATTCAATGTTACCAACAATCTCCTGTGCATTTGGACCGAACTTGCTAACCTTTCCAAGTATTTTCCACACATCATCCCTGAATCTATTATAAGTATGCGATGTTGTTATGTCAGTGAGATAATCCTTCAAGGCTCCCACATTAGGGTCGATCGCCATGCAGTTATCGTTGAGGATAATCAGTAAGTCCTTATTGGAATCTCCAGCGTGGTTCATGGCTTCAAAAGCCATTCCGCCAGTCATCGCACCATCCCCAATTACTGCAATTTGATGTTTGTTATCCTTAAGGTGATCTGAAGCAAAGGCCATACCCAATGCTGCCGAAATTGAAGTAGATGAGTGTCCTACACCAAAAGCATCATATTCACTTTCCGAACGCTTGGGAAAGCCTGAGAGACCTTTGTATAATCGGTTCGATTTGAAATCATTTTTCCGACCGGTCAGAATTTTATGACCGTATGCCTGATGACCCACATCCCATACAATCTGATCATCAGGTGTATCAAATACGTAGTGAAGTGCAACCGTAAGTTCTACTACTCCCAGGCTTGCTCCAAAATGTCCGCCAAAAACCGATACATGATCAATGATGAATTCACGGAGATCTTCGCAAACCTGTACCAGTTGACTTTGATCAACCTTTTTTAGGTCTTCAGGAGAGTCAATTTGTGAGAGCAATTGGCCGGGCTTAATCTCCATAACATTTAAACTTTGGATGCTCTAACAACTTGTATCAAGACCAAAGGTTTCAATATTGAAAAAAATTTATCAAAATAAAATGTAAAGTTAAAGCATTTTAAAATTCCCCGATGTTTTTTCCTAGCTTTGATCACTGTGTCAGATATAACCACATCAGAAAAATTCGAGATTCATCTTCCCTTATTTGAAGGACCATTTGACCTTCTACTCTTCTTTATCGAGCGAGATGAGTTAGATATTTATGACATCCCCATTTCAAAGATTACAGATGACTTTCTCAACTATCTTCATCAGCTTGAAGTCCTGAATGTAGAAGTAGCCAGTGAATTCATTCTGGTAGCGGCAACACTCATGCGTATTAAGGCCAAAATGTTGCTGCCCAGACCTGTACTCGATGAAGAAGGAAATGAGTTAGATCCAAGGGAAGAATTGGTAAAACATCTGTTGGAATACAAGAAATACAAGTCTGTAATCAATGAGCTGTCAAATATGGAGCTCAACAGACTGAATATGGAGAAGCGGGGTAATTTGATGAAGGAAATCAGAAAACTTTCATCCACAATCGATGTAGAAGCAGAGCTGCAGGACCTTGATCTCTACAAGATGATGAAGGTGTACCAGAAAGTAATCAAACGCTTTGAAGATGATCAAAACAAGCCTGTGCACCAGGTGGTTCAGTTTCCATACACCATCGGCTCTCAAAAAAGTTATCTCTTAAATCGGCTGAAATCGCAGAAATCCGGAAGATTATCTTTTGTAGAGCTCGTCAAAGAAAAGCCGGAAAAAATTCTGGTGATTTTTAACTTCCTGGCAATTTTGGAATTGCTTCAACTGAGGTTAATCACCCTTCACCTGGGCGAAGGGTTCAATAATTTCTGGGTTGAAAGCCTTGAACAGGCAGCAGCCAATAATTAATCTTTATGAAAAATCTCGAGATTGGAGAAGAAGAAAGAAGATTCAATCTGAGCATTTTCATCAGAATCTGAACCATGAATTGCATTGGCCTCGATAGAATTGGCAAACAGTTTTCTAATGGTCCCTTCTGCGGCTTCTGCCGGATTGGTAGCTCCTATTAGCTTCCTGAAATCTTCTACCGCATTGCTTTTCTCAAGAACAATGGCTACAATGGGACCTGAAGACATGTATTTAACCAGATCATTAAAAAATGGTCTTTCCTTATGCACCGCATAAAACTGAGATGCCTTTCGTTCAGAAAGTCTTGTCAACTTCATCGCTTTTAATTGAAATCCTGCTGCTTCTATCATTTTAATAATAGATCCACTATTCCCATCTGCAAATGCATCGGGCTTTATCATAGTAAAAGTGATTGTTCCTGCCATTTTTATTTGTTATCTGTTCAAAACGGCTGCAAAAATAACATAACCTGCCAGAGTTAGTCAATTTTGTATTTATTTGTTTTATCCCCAGCTTTGCCCTTCATTTGCGGCCCTGTTGTAATAAACAGGCAGAAAAATCAAAAATGAAGGACGTTCAGGCGATTAAGACACTACTGTCTTCCCCGAAAAATATTGTGATTACAACCCATGCAAATCCAGATGGTGATGCATTGGGATCTTCATTGGGTCTATCCCTATTTCTAAAAAAACATGACCATAAGGTCAATGTAATTACTCCTACTGCTTATCCGGACTTTTTAAACTGGATGAAAGGAAATGACGAGGTAATTATCAATGGCGATTCTAATCAAACAGAGATCACAAAAGAAATTGAAACCGCTGACTTAATTTTTTGTCTGGATTTTAACGGGCTAAAAAGAATCAATGATTTAGGTCCACTTGTAGGGAAGTCAAAAGCTAAGAAGATTTTGATTGATCATCATCTGGATCCGGATGGTTTTGCTGATTACTCCCTGTGGGATACTAAATCTTCAGCAACTGCCGAGCTTATATATGATTTGATTGAAGCCCTGGAAGGGCTAAAAGATATTGACGCTGACATAGCGGAATGCCTCTACGCCGGAATAATGACTGACACAGGGTCATTCAAGCACTCCTCTACCACCTCAAAAACCCATCGAATTGTTGCCTCACTCATTGATGCCGGGGCTGACACAAACAAGGTGAATCGTGCCATTTATGACACCAACTCATTGAACAGATTACGATTTATCGGCTATGCCTTAATGGAAAAATTGGTGGTTCTGGATAAGGTAAAAGTGGGTTATTTCGTTATTACCGCTGAAGAGCATGAGCGGTTCCATTTAAAGTCCGGAGACACTGAAGGTCTTGTTAACTACGCACTTTCTATAAAAGGTGTAGAAATGGCGGCGATAATCATGGAACGTAATGAAGAAATTAAGCTCTCCTTCCGATCAGTGGGTGATCGGGCAGTTAATACTTTTGCTGCAAAGTATTTTGACGGCGGAGGACATAAAAACGCCGCAGGCGGCCATTCAAATAAATCTCTTGAGGAGACTGTTAAAAAATTTAAAAGGCTCATTGAGAGTCAATAGATAATGACATTTAAGTACTAATTTTGATCAGATCGAGGAAAAATATATGAGAAGTTTAGGTTTTTGTGTTGCAGGTCTGTTAATCTTATCATTTTCAGGTTGTGGAGAGATCAATATCATTGAGCAACAAACTCAGGAAGAACTGCTTGATATTGATCTGGGAATTATTGAGGAGTACAGAATAGAAGAAGGAATTACATTTGAAGTGGATACCGTAGCCTACCCAATCCAATATCAAATACTGGATGAAGGTACCGGTAAGGAGATTCATTACCAGGACATCATATTTTGTGATTATATCCTGAAACTGACTGATGGTGAAATCTTCCATACATCTATTGATTCAGTTGCTAAAGCAAATGACATCTATGACGAAGATATCAATTATAAGCCTGCGGTATTTACCCATACCGAGACTGGGTGGGCAGTTACTCCTATTCTGGCACAACAACAAGGTTCAAGTGCAACCTACGAATTGGGATGGAAGATCGGTCTCACAGCTGCACTCAAAAAAATGAATGTGGGTGGTCATGCACTCATTGTATCACCCTCTAATTACGCATACCAAAGTTTTAATCCTTTTTTCATTCCTGATTATTCGGTAGTCATTTACGAAGTCTTTATACGTAATGCCAAGTAATCCAGGTATATGCTTCGTTTCACACAATAAGAATAAGCTTATAGAAATTAAGCAACTCGCCCCCGCTGGATTTAATTTTTATGGATTGGATATTTTGGGTCTTAAAGAAGAAATCCCAGAAACAGCGGATACAATAGAGGGTAATTCAGCTCTAAAAGCAAAATTCGTCTATGATAGATTTCGCACTGCCTGCTTTGCAGACGACACTGGACTTGAAATAGATGCCTTAGATGGTGCTCCCGGAGTCTATTCAGCCAGATATGCAGGACCGGAAAAAGATGCTTCAAAAAATATGAAGCTAGTCCTGAAAAACCTGGAAGCTGTTAAAAATCGAAAAGCACGATTCAAGACTGTTATTACCTATATTGATCATGATGGTAATCAAAAAGCTTTTGAGGGGATTGTGGAAGGGGAGATACTTCAATCGCCAAGAGGTTTGGAGGGATTCGGATACGACCCAATCTTTCAACCTATAGGATTTCAGAAGACCTTTGCTGAGATGCCATTATCAGAAAAGAATAAAATTTCGCACCGCTCAAGAGCATTCAATAAATTTTTTTCTTTCTTATCTTCAGCAAATGAATGATCCGCTGATCATTGGCATCTCAGGTGGAAGTGGTTCTGGCAAGACACTATTCATCAATAAGCTGAAAGATTCATTTAACGAGAGTGAAGTGACCATTTTGTCACTGGATAACTATTATAAGCCGATCAACAAGCAGCCTATCGATGAAAACGGTATCGAAAATTTTGATTTGCCGGAGTCATTGGATGAAAATGCATTCTACGAGGATCTGATAAAACTGAAAAATGGTGAATCAATCAAAGTTCACACCTATACTTTTAATAATCAAAATGCTACACCGGAACAGCTCCATTTAGAACCATCCAAAATCCTGGTTGTAGAAGGCATCTTTGCGTTTTATTTTGAAAAGGTTAATCAGCTTTTGGATCTCCGGATCTTTATTGAAGCTCCGGATTATCTGATGTTGTCGAGAAGAATCATTCGTGATGGCAACGAAAGGGGTTATGACATAGAAGATGTGATGTACAGGTTTAAAAATCACGTGATCCCAGCATATAACCAGTTCATCGGACCTCTCAAATCAAAGTCAGATTTAATCATTCCCAATCACACACACTTTACCAAAGCACTGGAAGTGATAGTCAACTATATCAAATTTCATCTGATCGAAAAATTGTAGATCAATTTTATTTTACAGTGAATTCTGTACTTTTGTGGCCCCGTGAAAAAGCTTAATCGCGCATCAATATTAATTATCATCCTTGGATTGATCGTTTCGATCATCGCGTTGGAGACTATTCCTCAGAATGCATTCAAGATTCTGGAGGACCAACATGCCTCTCAAACGGATGATCAAAAGAGTAGTGAGGACACCACTATTTCTACCCAATCGATCATTGCGCTCCCTCTTTCACTGGAGTTTCACATTGATCCTGAGTTATTCTTATTAAATACGATACCTGAACCGGAAACCCAGGATACACCAAATACCTTGTTTGCAGGTATTATTGATAAGCAACAAAAAGTATTAAAAGTACTCTTTCGGCGGATCATATCTCCTAACGCGCCCTAGAAATAGACCGGACTCGATCTATTTCAAATTAATTAAAAATTTTTATAACCAAATACAATGAAAAATAAAGGATTCGTAGTGTTTCTGACACTTGTCATCTCACTACTCTGTATATACTATCTGTCATTCACTTTTGTAGCTCAAAACATTCAAAAAGAAGCTACAACTGCTGCAACTGACGCTCAGGGAAATGTAAATTTCTCTCAAAAACAATCTTACCTGGATTCTATCTGGAATGAGCCTGTTTATAACCTCTTAGGTCTGGAATATACCTACAAGGATGTAAAAGAAACAGAATTGAACCTTGGGCTGGACCTTCAGGGTGGCATGCACATTACCCTGGAAGTTTCCCCAGTAGATATCCTGAAAGGCCTTAGTGGCAACAATTCGGATGAAGATTTCAATGCAGCTCTTGTAGAGGCAAAAGCTAACATCCAGGGCACTCAACTAAATTATGTAGATGAGTTTTACCGTGTGTTTAAAGAAAAAGCTCCAGATAAATCATTGGCTTATATCTTTTCAAATGCCTCAAACCGAGGTAGAATAAGTCTAAACTCTTCGGATGAAGAGATTCTGGAAATCATCAGAACTGAAGTAGATAGTGCAATTGATCGGTCATTCAATATCTTAAGGACCAGGATCGACAGATTCGGAACTTCTCAACCAAACATTCAGCGATTACAAGGAACTGGTAGAATTCAAATCGAATTACCTGGGGTTGATAATCCTGAAAGGGTAAGAAATCTATTGCAGGGTGTTGCAAAACTTGAGTTCTGGGAAGTATATGAGTTAAATGAAGTTGGTGGAATCCTGCAAAGTATCGATCAGTATGTCGTCAATCAAAACAAATTACAACAGGATACAGCCACTACCACTTCAACTCAAAATGCCCCACTGAATGATCTCTCGACTTTATTGTCTGATGATAATTCCGATGCAGCAGCCGACAGCACCTCAATTGCTGCAGGCGATAGTATAGACGCAAGTCAGGTAGCGGACTCATTGTTTAACAACCAGCAGTCTCCACTTCTAACACTTTGGCAACAACAATACGGAGGTCTTTTTTATCAGTTGAAAGACACTTCTCAGATCAATAGAATATTCAAAATGAAAGGGGTCCAGGAACTGATCCCTAACACTGTGAAATTCTTATGGGCGGTGAAACCCCTGAAAATGGAGGGTATCAATAATGATGAGGTCATTGAACTCCATGCGATTAAGACGTCTAGAAATGGTGAAGCCCCCCTTACTGGTGAAGTGATTACGGATGCACGCCAGGATCTTGATGAGAGAAGTCGACCAGCAGTAAATATGCAAATGAATGCTACAGGTGCTAAAGAATGGCGAAGATTGACTGCCGCAAACGTAGGACGTAGAATTGCCATTGTACTTGACAACTATGTATATTCTGCACCAAACGTACAAGGTGAAATTCCTAATGGAAACTCTTCTATCACCGGGAACTTTACACTTGAAGAAGCAAAAGACCTTGCAAATATCCTTAAAGCCGGTGCGTTACCTGCACCAACTACCATTGTAGAAGATGTGGTCATTGGACCAACACTTGGTAAAGTTGCAAGAGACCAGGGAATGACTTCGATCATTGCTGGTTTGGCTATTGTAATCTTATTTATGGTTGCATATTATGCCAAAGGTGGTCTGGTAGCCAATGTGGCATTATTCTTCAACGTATTCTTCATTCTTGGAATTCTAGCCCAATTAAGTGCCAGCCTAACCTTACCTGGTATTGCAGGGATTGTATTGACAATTGGTATGTCAATCGATGCGAACGTTCTCATCTTTGAGCGTATAAAGGAAGAATTGAGAAACGGTGCTGGAATCAAACAAGCCATTTCAAGTGGTTATGGAAAAGCTTACAGCTCAATCATTGATGCCAACGTCACGACTTTTATTACAGGTCTATTCCTTTATACCCTTGGACAGGGTCCCGTAAAAGGTTTTGCCATCACCTTGATGATTGGTATCGCCTGTTCATTCTTTAGCGCCGTTTTCATTACAAGGGTCATTGTAGAGTGGATGTCAAGGAAGAAAGGGGATGCTACTAACATCTCATTCTCAAATCCTTTTTCTGCCAATCTATTGACTGGATTAAATATCAACTTCCTTGCAAACAGAAAGAAGGCATATGCATTTAGTCTTGCCTTTATTCTGGTTGGAATGGTTGCACTGTTTACCAGTGGTTTGACGCTAGGGGTAGACTTCAAAGGAGGTAGGTCCTATGTTGTTTCTTTTAACGAAGCTATTCCACCAACTGAGCTAAAAATAGGATTGACTGAGCACTTTGGAAATCAGAGTACTGAGGTGAAAACATTTGGTGCAGATAACATTGTGAAAATCACCACCAGTTACATGATCGATGATGTTTCTGACGATGCTGATATCAAAGTAAAAGATGCGCTTATTCAAGGTTTAACTGAGTCAGCAAATCTTAAATACAATACAACAGATGGGGATCCGGGGCCTGGTGAATTCATCATTAGTTCATCTTCAAAAGTCGGGGCTACAATTGCAGATGATATTAAAAATTCATCGTATGAATCTGCGATATTCGCTCTGATCTCTATATTCCTTTATATTCTTATCAGATTTAGGAAATGGCAATTCGGACTGGGTGCTATCATTGCTTTGTTCCATGATACACTCTTCGTTATCTCTGCCTTTGCCATTGCAGGATGGTTTGGTGTCATCTATGAAGTGGACCAGGTATTCGTTGCGGCGATCCTGACCATCATAGGTTATTCAATCAACGATACTGTAGTAGTATTTGACCGCATCAGGGAAAATCTGGGGATCAAATCCGGATCCGAAATGGTGAAAGTATTCAATGAATCCCTAAACGGAACCATTAGTAGAACCATGATTACTTCACTCACTACTTTGATTGTGGTAATCATCCTATTCCTTTTTGGTGGTGCAGTATTGAAAGGGTTTTCATTTGCACTCCTTGTAGGGATCACGGTGGGTACTTATTCTTCGATATTTATAGCAACTCCAATCGTTGTTGATTTATATCACAACAAGGATAAGAAGTCTGCTAAAGCAGTTAGTGCCTAAACACAACAATTTTTAAGAAAGCAAGATTCTCAGGTCAGTTATGATCTGAGAATCTTTTTTATTTATATGCTGATTCATGCATGTTGTCCCACCAAGTCAATAAGCTGTTTCTTATTGGCTACTCCTGCTTGTCTCCATACAGGTTGTCCACCTTTAAATAAAATAAGCGTAGGTATGCTTTGAACTTTATATTGACTGGCGATTGCCCGGTTCCGGTCAACATCAATCTTTATAATTCTAGCCTTGCCTTTTATAGCATCAGAAACATCCTTAAGTATAGGTGTTTGCATTTTACAAGGTCCACACCAATCAGCATAAAAATCCACCAGCACAGGTTTATTGCCACTGATCAATTGTTTGAAATTCCCCTTCATCTCAGTTACTTTATATAATTACCTAACATACAAATTATATTCCATCAGCTTCCCTAATAGAAATTCAGGAAGAAATGGCCATAAAAAGAGCCAATAGCTGCCATTTTGGCATTAAATGCAACTAAAATTATCTGTGATAGGTTTATTAGTTGATTGAATTAATTAATAAGCTAAATAGTAAAATCCTATGAAGTTCATTTTTCATGGCATTTCATTCATAATTCTCTAATTTTAACCCTATTCAACGATTACCTGAATGAACGAAAACCGCTGGAAATTTTTGATCTACCCCATCGTCCTGGGTGTTCTTTTTGGAATTCTGCATTATATGAAATTCATTGTTCCCCACTATGAGCCTGAGGAATATGAGCAAGATTTTACTATCGTTCATGGCATTCCGGAAGAGGAGGAAGAAACAACAAATGAAACAAATTCACACGAATCATCCGCATCTGTAGAAGAAACCACACCAGTAGAAAAAGAAACAGCTTCTTTCAGTTCTGAAAGCGATACCGATGAGTTTTTCTTAGAGCTTAAAAAAAAATATGAGACTAATGTGCTGAACTCACTTGCACCAGGCAAGCCCAGATCGGATGTAATCATCAGATATTATAAGCATCCACCAGATGGTGATAAAGTATATAACCTTAAAAACTTAGGATTTTACATACATGAAAGACCCATTGATGAAGCTATGACTAACTATGAGTCTAATAGTATTTTCTTTGGAGACAATGTATCAAAAGAAGATCTGCTAATCGTAGCCTATTCCCTGATAAAAGAAGGTATCCCGATAAAAAATATTGCCCCTTCACAATATCATGATGGATGGAAAAACAATGCAATCGAAATTGGAGTAGATTCTACAGTAATTCATAGGAAAGTCCTAACGCTGGAGCAACTTAAGGACCAATTCTTATGAGTAAATGGATGTTAAATTATTGTTGACATCTTTAATAACTCCATTAACCCACATCTTAAAATCTTCAATTTCTTCCGAAGTTTTCAATACCAAATCTTCACCAAAGTCATAAATTTTTTGATATTCATCATCCATGCCCAATGTAAGGAAGGATGGTTTAATCTTGTGTGATATAGCTTTAAATCCCACTAGGTCCTTATTGTCCGTTGAGATAACGACATCCTCTAAAAACTCATTAAAGCCTGATTCAAAAGCTGCAGCAAGCTCTTTCATAAAATCTTTATCTCCATCAGTCATGCGCTCAAGCGCTGAGACAATTTCATTGAACATGATTTAAAATATTTGCTAGTTGAGAATGTAAAAATATGGAAACTCAAAATATGACTTGATGTTTTAATGATTTTCGATATAAAACGAGGGATTTGCTTAATTTGAGAGGCTAAAAATCATTCTATCTCTCAAAAACTTATTTTAAAAAATTCCTGAGCATTTCCATATACGAACATGGGGGCAATCCTCCAAATGGACTCGGAGACCAGCATACGACTTACTAGAGCATATTCAGCCAACTAACCTTGTAGAGCCTAATCAGATTCTGTATTGGTCATAAACCGAATATTCCTGGTTTTATGTCTAACAATTTTTTCAGCATTCAAAGCCTCCTTGCTTTCTGTATAATACATCAGAGATGGATCTAACTCTTCATCCATAATCCGAGTAAAATAAGCAGAGGAATCAGTCACATATACAGCTAAGGCCCTAAGCAACACCACGGCGAGCAACCAAAATCCCAATTTTCTGATCATCCTTATCATATCGATGAGGTGATCTCAGGGAATATTTTATAGAACATGATCCAGGCCATCAAAAGTGTCAATGCTAAATTGAAAAGCTGGCCGCATAAATAAAGAATGAGCGGCTTTCCACCTGAAAACTGTGAACTAAGCTCTTTGAAATTGGTCGATAGACCAATACTGGTGAAAGCCAAACAAAATAACCATCCCCTGACTCCTTTTGTATATCCATAAACACCACCTTCAATAAGGTCATTAGCGACGTCAGCTTGCATATATTGCTGTAAAAATGAAAATACCAGGGAGGCTCCAATAAATCCCAATATGAATTTTGGAAATCGGATCCAGATCTCATTGGCAGATACTTTTTCGCCAGGGGTTTTGTCCACTTTTGCTGTCCAGTAAACAGCAATGGCAAATGCAATTACTCCAATCAGTATATTCTGAATCATTTTGATAGTTGCTGCAACATTCAATGCCTGGTCGCCTAAAAAAGCACCTGCTGCAACTACAGCACCTGTTGCGTCAATGGTGCCTCCCAACCATGCTCCTCCAAGAACTTCTGGCATCCCTACCGCCTTGATAATTGCTGGCATTGCTACCATCATGATTGAGGTGAAAACCATAGAAAGTCCGATCGCTGTTGTTAATTCTTCTTTCTTGGCTTTACAAGCTGCTGCAGTAGCGATTGCTGCAGAAACACCACATACAGACATGTCTGCACTAATGGTAATGTTCAGGGTTTTGGAGGTCATTTTTAGAACTCTTTGACCGAACCAGAATGTCCCCACAAGTACTATTGGAGTAACCACCCAGGCGACAAATATGCCAGGTAATCCAATGGCTAATATTTTTCCAAAAAGCACTTCAGCTCCTAGTAGTACCAGGCCTGTTTTAATAAACAATTCATGCCTCAATGCACCTCTGAGCCATTCAGGAATACCAAAAGAGTTGCTGATGATCATGCCAAGCACGATAGCCCACAATGCATAGCCAAAACCTATCGCTTTGAAATTAGCCTGGGCTGAAAGGACATTGGCTAGCAAGGCAACCAAAAACACAACAGCAAACCCCTTTAGGAAAGCAGCTGCTTTTTCACCCATAAACCGAATGACTAACCCAAAAAGGATAGCAAAAACAATGAATAGGGATACCAGACTCAGGAAGTAATCTGAAAAAGTATTTCCCTTTCCATTGAACGCATTGAATGGATTAATATCCCATGTAACCAGTTTAAGTACCGTTTGATCTAAAAAGGAACCAACTACAGAATCAGAAACTCCTGTAGATAAGGGTATAACGAGAAAGATGATTAGGGATAAAATAAGGATGAAGGATCCAACCGAAATAGCAGCCAGGTCCTCAGAGAATTGTTTACTTGACATGTATCAAAGATATAAATCATTTTCAACTAATAATCGACCATTACGTATCGAACTTAGATGCAATAGACTCCTTTAAGAGTTGAAAATCATTTAATTACATTAAATTGATTTTAAATGAAAGGATCACTTTTTACACTTCTATTTCTGTGGATGGTCTCGGCTTTTGGGCAAATCAAACAAACAGAGCAGCTCAATTGGCTGGAAGGGCGATGGGACCGGGTGGATGTTCAAGGAGATGCCCAGGCTTTTGAATTATGGGGAATGGGCTCTGGCAAAGAATTAAAAGGAATTGGTGTAATGCTGGATAATAAAGATACTGTTTTTGTCGAAAGGTTATCTATCACAAGGACAAGGGGTGGGTTATATTATATCACTGAGGTTGCGCACAATGCTAAGCCCACATACTTCAAAATAACTGATATCGGAAAAGAATCATTCATTTGTGAAAATGAGGGGCATGACTTCCCAAAGAAGATTGCTTACTCACTCGAAAATGGGCGGTTGACTGTAATTATTAGTGGCAATTCAAGATCCATGAGTTTCATTTTTAAAAAAGAAGATTGATCTGGTCTTTGTGTGAATTTGCATTTCCAGTACTTTCGTAGCTTTATTTTTTCGCATGCGACAAAAATTACTTAGAGAAGGTGCTGATGAGCTCTCTTACGAGATCCGGGGGATTGTCCGAAAAGCAGAACAATTAGAAAAATTAGGATATACAATCCTATGGGAAAATATTGGGGATCCTATTCAAAAGAACAGGAAGCTTCCTCAATGGATAAAAGACATTATTGCTGGATTACTGCTGGATGACCTCACCTACAGCTATAGCCACTCAAAAGGTGTTTTGGCGACTCGACAATACTTAGCTGATAAATGCAGTTCTCTCGGGGGTGTACAAATCACAGCTGATGATATCACTTTCTTTAATGGTTTAGGGGATGCAATTGGTAAGATCTATCAGTACCTAATTCCTTCTTCAAGAGTAATCGGCCCCTCACCCGCTTATTCCACCCACTCTTCAGCTGAGGCGGCACATGCCAATAGTCATCCGATTACTTATAAATTGGACCCGGATAACTTTTGGTACCCGGATACAGATGACATCTATCAGAAAGTAAAATACAACCCCAGCATTGTTGGGATGATCATTATCAATCCAGATAATCCAACCGGGATGGTTTATCCAAAAGATATTTTGGAAAAAATGGTTGCCATCGCCAGGGAGTTCAATCTCTTCATTATCTGTGACGAGATTTATATGAACCTGATATACAACAATGCAAAAACCTGTACACTGGCTGAAATCATTGGTGATGTACCAGGGATCAGCTTAAAAGGGATCTCCAAGGAATTTCCATGGCCGGGAGCACGCTGCGGTTGGGCAGAATATTACAACAGGGATAAAGATCCGGAGTTTGCAAAGATGTGTCAGACCATCGATAATGCTAAAATGATTGAGGTAAGCTCAACAAAACTTCCCCAGGTGGCTATACCCAAAATCATGAAGGACCCAAGATACAATACCTTCATTAAGGAAACCAACGAGCATGTTGGGCAACGAAGTAAATATCTTTCGGAGGTATTCAGTGATGTACCTTATATCACATTTAACAATACAAACGGGGCCTTCTACAATACCATGATCTTTAAACCGGGGGTACTAAAACCTCATCAAAAACTTAAGATCGACAACCCGGAAGTGGAAGCACTATTAGAACAGTGGTTTATGGGTAATGGAAAAGTCGAACTGGATAAGCGATTTGTCTATTACCTACTGGCCGCTAAACAGGTTTGTTTGGTGCCCATCTCCTCATTTTGTTCCGATCTCCTTGGTTTCAGAATGACCTTACTTGAGGAGAATGAGGAAATCAGGGATGAAACTTACAAGCGGATCAAAGAAGGGATTATTGAATTTTGCGAATCCTGATTTTATACAAGAACAGGCTCCTTAGCTCTTTCTTTTATCACATACTCAACTGTCTTTTTGTGAATTTTGCTCTCCAGCCACGCGATGATGTCAAAATAGACAAATGCCCGTTTTTCATATTTGCTTGTAGTGAGAGGTAGTAGATTATCTCGCAGCTTTTTAAAGCGAATAATCAATTCAGATTCTGTAATATCACGACTTAGATTTTTGATAAAATCCAGGATATAAAACTGAAACTGGTGAAAGTCCTCCTTTTTGTGTAGAAACCGATAGGTCGACCTCAGGTAGTATTCAATGACATCCCGATTGCCCAATTCATAATGGGTAATCAGGTTTAGAATCCTCGTAAAAGAGTGAATATCTTCTCGAATATTCTGATCCTCGTAATTGATGATTCTGTTGAGCCAGACAAGGGCATCGCTATAATCCCCATTACCAAAAAACAAACAGGCGATCTTGTAAAACATGATCAATTGGGAGTGCACATCCAATAAGGAAATGTACTGATCCATTTGATGAGAAATCCTTCTAAACAGGGCTACACCTTTAGCAAAATCCCCATTCAAAAAGTATTCATTGAATTGATGCGCATAATTATACTTGAAAAGCCTGATCTGAAGATTTTCATTCATTTTAATCATGCGATGACCAGCAAGTGACCGTAACAATCGATGTGTCGCTGAAAACTCATCATACTTTAAAAGCCTTGCCTGTGCATTAAGCAATTGGTTGAGTCCTCTAATGTACATTTCGAAGTAATAGGAGGAATTTGGAGTATTTTCAAATAGCTCTACCCACTTTCGGCTATAGTCATACATAGGATCAAAATCCTGGATAAAGCTGTAATACCCCTGATGGATCTCATACCATAGTAATTTTTCACGCAACGAAAGTGAACTTTCCACCCATTTAGGTAGCCGGTGAGCAAAAATCTCATTGACCTCATCATAATCCTCTTTGCTCCGCATATATCCATGCTTGAGATAGATGGTATTCAATTCCACCGAAATATTCATTAAGAGATTAATCCGTGATATATGTTCATTTACCCGGTTGGTCTCCTCAATGATCTGTCGAAACCTATTCACACTGTTTTTTCCTAATGAATAAGGTAAGAGGTTTTTTTCCCATTTAAGCACCTCCAGCTGTAATTCCAGATTATCACTTTTACGAATCGACCGCTTCACTTTTTGAACCAACATCATACTTTGATGATAAAGACTTCGATCATATAATAATTGAATGTGATCAATTTGCTCTCTAATGGCTATGTCGTCGTTGGTAGTACTTGAGTATTCTTTTAAGCTCTGAAGTAACTTTTTATAAAGGTGTGCCTTTAGGTTGCTGAATTGTGAAGGGATAATCCAGCTGTTATTTTTGATCAACTTTTTCTCGTCAAATTCTTCGCTTTTAGCTATCGCATCAAATAACAAAAGATACTTATGATCCTCCTGATCTCCTCCCCCATTTTTCAGTTTAAAATACCTTTTCTCACTTTTACTTAGGGACTTGATCAGCAAGAACAGGTGGTCAGAATGGTCCTTAGGCATCGTATTTTATAAATAATTATAATGCTAATTTAATCATATTAAGGCCTTTTATGTAATTATTATCATTTTTTGAAATCGTATTTATTTTTTATTTTGGTTTTTGAATCATTTCACCAAATCCTAGATTTAAATTTTATAAAGAATTGAAGATCTGTACAGACAACCAGATCAGATAACTAAGATAAAACGGGATGACCCTCAAAGTAATTCCCGAAACTTAACGATTCAATAAATGAGCGACAACAGAGTATACGTCTTTGACACCACCTTGAGAGATGGAGAACAAGTCCCAGGATGTCAATTGTCAACCCCCGAAAAAATTGAAATTGCTAAAGAACTTGAAACACTTGGTGTAGATATCATCGAGGCAGGATTTCCAATATCCAGCCCAATGGATTTCAACTCAGTGATTGAGATCTCTAAAGCAGTTAGCGAGCCGACTATTTGCGCTCTAACCCGTGCTGTCGAAAAAGATATCGATTTTGCAGCTGATGCACTCAAATACGCAAAAAGAAAAAGAATTCATACAGGGATTGGTAGCTCAGACTATCACATTAAACTGAAGTTCAAAAGTGATCGCGAAAAAATCCTTGAGCGAGCGATTGCAGCCACCAAGTATGCCAAGAAATACGTGGAAGATGTCGAGTTTTACTGTGAAGATGCCGGGAGGACAGAAAACGAATATCTGGCCCGAATGGTGGAGGCTGTTATAAAAGCCGGAGCTACTGTAGTGAACATTCCTGATACAACCGGTTATTGTTTGCCTGAAGAGTATGGTGCTAAAATCAGGTACCTGAAAGAAAATGTAAAGGGAGTGGATAAGGCGATCCTGTCGTGTCATTGTCACAACGATCTTGGTCTGGCCACAGCAAATACTGCTGCGGGTGTGATTAATGGAGCCAGACAGGTAGAGGTCACTATCAATGGGATCGGTGAAAGAGCGGGCAACACTTCTCTGGAAGAAATCACCATGATCCTTAAGACACATAAAGACCTGAATCTCCATACGAACATCAACAGTCAGCACATCTATGCATTGAGCTTATTGGTGAGCAAAATGATGAATATGCCTGTGCAACCTAATAAAGCCATTGTCGGAAGAAATGCATTTGCTCACTCGTCCGGAATTCACCAGGATGGGATGATCAAAAACAGAGAAAATTATGAAATTCTTGACCCTACTGACATTGGGATCCCACAATCATCAATCATTCTGACTGCACGAAGCGGAAAAGCCGCATTAAAATATCACCTGGAAAGACTCGGTTATAAGCTTGAAGAAGGACGGGTGGAAGATGTCTATCAGGGATTCCTGAAGCTGGCTGATGAGAAGAAAGATTTTACTGATAACGACCTGATCGTCCTTGTTGAAGGTAAATTGCCGGAGGAAGGTATCGAGCTGGAAGATATCGAAGTAATCAGCAGCCAATCTAAAGGAACAACTGCTTCCATTAAGCTAAAAATTAATGGAGAGCATATGACTGGAAAAGCTACCGGATCAGGATCACTGGAAGCCGCATTAAACGCTGTGGATCAATTGGTTGGTGAAAAGATGAACCTGGATGAATTCCTAGTCCAGTCCATCGGAGATCGTACTGATGAAGGTAAGGTTCATATGCGTATTGAATTTGAAGGTCAACTCTACATGGGATTTGGCGTCCACAAAGATGTAGTGATTGCTTCCGTCAAGGCATATATCGATGCAATCAATAAGGTGGCTTCGCTTAAACGGAGGTTAGCAATAAGTGCCTAATTATTTGGGTACCAGTTACCCAGACGCACTTCAATCTTTGCATTTTTACCAATAACGATGTCCTTGAATTGGGCAACATCGCTCAACCCACCCTGTCCACGGTAGTGATAGGGGTAAACCACTTTTGGTTTAAAATCTAAAACTGCTGAAGCTGCCTGATTAATATCCATGGTATAAGGAAGATTCATACAAACAAAAGCTACATCAATGCCTTTGAGATCTCTCATCTCCGGGATGTCTTCGGTATCCCCGGAAATATAAATTTTCTTTCCCCCAATGGTCAGAACATATCCATTACCACGGCCTTTTGGATGCCTTGAATCCTCGGTCTCGGGAAGATTATACATTGGAATAGCGGCAATATTGATTCCATTCCAATCCAGGTCAGATCCATTATTCAACACTTTAAGTCTAACACCGTAATCAGGTTCAATCTGATCATGAACTGCCTGGGGCACAATGAAAGTAGTGCTGTTAGTGTTGAGCGCCTTCAACGTTTCCTTGTTCAGGTGGTCCCCATGAATATCAGTAATCAATATCAGATCCGGATCAGAAAAGTTCTTGAATCCTTCTGCTCCCCCATAAGGATCCACATAAATCGTTTTCCCTTCATGTTGAAGCACCATAGTTCCGTGAGTGATCGGATGTATAGTTACTGCTCCGGATTTGGTTTCCAGTTTATCCTGAGCAAAGGAGGCTAATGGAATAAGGCATAAGATCGTGAGAAAGTTTTTCATGGTATCTTCAATTAATCTATTCCAATAACGGATAGATCAGTCAAATTGTTAGCTACCTATCAATTAATCTCTTTCCACACTGCTCATACCAGCTTCCTCTACGGAAACTTTCGCGTCCCCACGATATCTGACCTTACTCATTCCGACTGCTTCAATCTCCAGATCTTCTACAACATATACTTCCGCCCGAGAAGCACCAATCACTTCAAGCATTGCCCGATCAACTTTAAAATCAAATGCTCTTAACTTGGATCCTCCAATTACTTCGACGTCCAGAACCTCACCTGATCCATCCAATATCATTTCAGAGGCACCAGCCAATGTTATTTCCAGATTTCTCAATCTTGCATCCAGTGATAATTCTGAAGCTCCTATTAGGTTAATCCTCAAATCCCCTGAATTGAAACCCCTCACATCTCCCTTGCATTTTCCGACCAGCTCAAGGTAATTCAATTCAGGCATTGTGATATTCAACTTGATCTCCCGATCCCTATCATCCCACAACTCCCAGGCATCTTCTTTATATTTGACTTCCAGTTCATCTCCAACCTGGTTTAAATACACTTCGTCAAGGTCGTCACCATACAGTGTGACTTTGTATTCAGAACCAGCCCGAATGTCCACATCGATAAGTGAAGCAACCTTAACCTCATCAAAATCCTCGAAAGGATATGACATCATATCACCATAGTGAGCATCATCCTCATCTGACAAGGTACTTTCATCTACAGGACAGGTCACACACTTAATTCCGTCTTCATCAAACATCCAGTCATTACCATCCATCTGGTAAGATCGATATCCACTTCCATAAAGAGTATTGGTAAGGATCCTATCTAAATCTTCTTCCATTCTGAACACTTGTCCTTCAGGAACATAGAAAGTAGCATCTATGTGTTGAAATCTAAATTTGGTTCCCTCTGGGAAAACGGGTTTTGGGTCAAACAAGAATTCATTACCACTTTTTTCAACATTGTATTCAACCTTTTTTGCATTCTCCTGAGCTGAAGTACGGTCTGATCCTCTACTCTCTATATCCAGCACCAATCTATAAACACTATCTGTTGTTCCTCTTAGCCTTAAGTCCACAAGATTCGGACCGTATGAAGGATCTCCACTCAGTTTTAGCATTGGGATTTCATCCTTTACCAGTTCAAAAATCTTTTCACTCTTATAGCTACTATCAGACCTGAATTCAGTAATGTAAGCGGGCACACTATAAGATATCAAGGCCATTGAGATCAGCCATAGAGCAAAAAGGGACCAACCTACATATGAGTTAACTACCCTTTTCTTAAGGATAATCGACAATCCAATGAGAAAAAAGCCAAGTGCTGTGATCAACCCAAATCCCCACACACTGAAGATTACCACAGGATCTAAAGAATACCTGATCAACTCAATCGGAATTTCGCCCAGGTTATACAGGTTAGACATTCCCCCGATTCCGTATATTGTTAACAATACACCTGTAAATGCCACCATGAATAGGAATCCATTAATAGATATAATGGCTCCGAATATGATTCGGATAGCGTCCACTAGGAAACGCATTAAGGGACCAAGGACTTTTGCTACCCCATTGATAATTAAAGCAATCAGCCGAAACGGGAACAATAGAATTTTTACCAGTGGCCCTTCCTCACCTTCTTTTACCCGTAAATTTTTCT
This sequence comes from Bacteroidota bacterium, assembly GCA_047947195.1. GTDB lineage: Bacteria > Bacteroidota > Bacteroidia > Cytophagales > Cyclobacteriaceae > UBA7330. The sequence continues at coordinate 5,317,485 of CP170458.1, read as the reverse complement.
TTACGGTATCTTCAATTGTTTTCAGCGTAACCGGCTCACCTTCCATCTGTACCTTCTCAGTGATGGTTTTTGCCAATGGCGTAATGATCCAAAGGATAATATAGATTAATAAACCTGCCCCACCTAAAAAGATCGAAAGCACAAAAATTAATCTAACTACGGATACATCAATGCCAAAATAAGCTGCTATACCACCGGATACACCCCCCAATACTCTTTCATCCGGATTCCTGAAAAGCTTTTTGACATGCGTATCATCTTCCAGCTCATTGCTAAAAGGCAGAACAATCCACAGGATAACATAAGCAAGAATGGTAAACCATCCAATCCCAGTAAAAACCACTCCAGCAAACAATGCAATAAAGAGTAATCTGATCCAAAGCGGATCAATGCCAAAATAATGAGCTATTCCAGCCGAAACACCACCAATTATTCTCCTTTTAGTATCCCTGTAGAGGCGTTTGGTTGTCCTTCCCTTTTCCCTCTTTGAAGAAGCCTTCTCTGCTTTTGGAGGATCTTTCTGGATCTCAGGTTCAGCTTCAAGTGTCGCATCAAAATCCTGGGTAGTTCCCATTGTAGTGATCAACTCATCAACATCTTCAATATTGATAGTCTGACGACTCGCTGTGAGCTTACTTAGAAAAATCTCTGCTATTCGTCCTTCTATATCAGAGATGATCTCCTTGCTATCTTCAAAAGTTGAGAAGTATTTATTGACAGAATCCAGATAGCTCTTCAGCTTCTCGAAGCCATCCTCCTCAATATGGAAAATGATCCCACCAATATTTATACTAACTGTCTTTTTCATGTGTTTAAAATTATTTTCATATGTCACATGGAATGTCCAAATACCCAGGAGCTACAAAAGTCCTGATTTCCACCCCGATTCTAATCATTCTACTTAGCTCGTTTTCTGGACATTTCATTTTTTTAATCTGTTTTTGTTGTTCACAGAGAATGAGTAATTATCCTCTATTCACTTCAATTTTTAATCGCTTAAATCAGTACAAGAACCCAGTACTAATTCTTCTTAAATGATTTGGTTTGGTACGTTCCCACAAAGATGTGTTTCCGAAAAATTGCCCAATTCTCTGGTGACTAAATTGTCCGGATTTAGCACCATTTATTTTTTTGCCCTTTAAATTAATTGAGTTTTGCATGATTGAAATCCTATTTATTTTTTTGAAGTTTTTGTAGCCTTTTTCTTCACCGAGATGATCTTCTCGGTTGAAGACTGGAGTTCCTCCCAGGTATTATTGAGTCCTTTTTTAAATTCCTCACCTGTTTCAGTGAGCGTGTAATACTTTCTGGGTGGTCCACTCGTGGATTCTACCCACTTATAATCAACCAGCCCAGCCTTCCTTAATCGTGTAAGCAAAGGGTAAAGTGTCCCTTCTACTACCATGATCTTTGCGGAAGTTAATTCCTCAAGCATGTCCGAAGCGTAAACTTCCCCCCTTGAGATAATATTCAAAATGCAGAATTCTAAAATTCCCTTCCGCATTTGAACTTGTGCATTCTGTAAATTAATGTCCATCGTACCTATCTTTTGACCTTTAGGTTCTTTACTATATACGGAAAGGTACTATGCATGGCCAAGTACTATATGAAAAATTTTACTAAACAATGAATATTCTTTATTTAATTATATAGGATCTGTGTTTATTGATATATTTTTGGCTTAAATCTGATTTTCTACCAGGTTAGGACATATCACCAGCATGAGTTGTTTTCGGTCTGTATATCTTGCATATAGATCATTTTTCATGAAGCAAATTGCATCATTCTTATTCATAACAGCTGTTCTTCAGCTCACTGCTCAGGACAATACACCTAAATACAGTAATGAGTTTCTAAACATCGGAATTGATGCCAGAGCATTCGGCCTGGGCTTAAGTATGTCCAGCCATGTGGATGATGTCTCATCACTTTACTGGAACCCCGCCGGCTTGAATGATATGAAAGCAGATCATCAGCTGGAGATGATGCATGCTGCCTACTTTGCTGGTATTGCCAATTATGATTTTGTTGGATATGCAAGGAAACTTGACGATCAAAGTAGTGTGGGTATCAGCGCCCTAAGATTTTCTGTAGATGATATCGCTGATACCAGATTTTTATTTGATGCAACTGGTGCAATAAACTACAACAACATTCAATTCTTCTCAGCTTCAGATTATGCCCTATTCATTTCTTATGCAAGGGTATTGCCCATATTGGGGGGGTTGAAAACAGGTGGTTCTGTCAAAGTGCTTCATCGAATGGTTGGGAAATTTGCCACATCATGGGGATTTGGGATGGATCTGTCTACGCAAAAAACTTTTGGGAAATGGATGGTCGGCCTGATGGCTAAAGATGTTTTTGGGACTTTCAACGCCTGGTCACACAATACGGATGAAGTTAGCCAGGTCTACACCCTGACTGGCAATGCCATACCGGAAAACACCCTGGAAATAACGCTACCTCGTCTGATTGCCGGTGTATCAAGAAAAGTCCAATTGTCAAATGCATTTTCCGTATTGGCTACTGCAGATTTTGTCTGGACATTTGACGGAAAACGTAACACCCTTGTGAGAACAAACTTCGGTTCGCTTGACCCGATGGGAGGAATAGAAATAGGGTACAAAAACCTTGCTTTTTTACGAGGTGGGGTTAATCAATTCCAACAGATAGAAGATTTTGATGGATCGCAGTCGTGGTCCTTTCAGCCAAATGCCGGGATTGGGATTAAGTTTAGAGAAGTGGCCATTGATTATGCCTTAACTGACATTGGTGATCAATCCGCTGGACTCTATTCAAACGTTTTTTCCATTAAAGTTGATTTTAATGCCAAAGAGGATGATGAGTAGGGTATTTATTGGCTTGTTTTTTCTTTGTTATTTACAAAACGCTTTAGCACAACCCTTTGGAAATGAGTGGATCAATTTCAATCAACGCTACTTCAAGATAAAGCTGGCTGAAAATGGCGTGTATAGGATCAATGCCACTGAGCTTGAATTGGCAGGAGTACCCATTTCTACTATAGCTGCCTCAAGAATCAAGATCTTTCGAAGGGGAACGGAAATCGCAGTAAACAAAAGCTCCACAGGTGGGTTTCTGGACTATCTCGAATTCTATGGAGAAAAAAACGATGGTAAATCGGACTCATTACTTTATCGAAGCCCATCTGACCAGCCCCATCAATATTACAACCTGTTTTCTGATACAGCTTCTTATTTTCTTACTTGGAATCAGACAGAAACCGGGAAATCCATAAGTACCTCAACTTTAGGGGATAACTCCGGATTAACAGCAGAGCCCTATCACCTGAATGAGCTGATTCAGCTTCAAACCAATGCCTATTCCCCCGGAACCAAATTTGGGTTCAATGGAGAATTAAGTTCAGGGGAATATACAGAAGGAGAAGGTTGGACCGGGAGTTTTTTTACAAAAAACCAAAGCCAGACATACAACTTTAACCTGGGATATTTTGATAATACGGGACCAGTTCCTAAAATCCAAATTGGACTTATTGGCGGAAATTCACTCACACATAATGTACGAATTAGTGCGGGCGCATCGGATCTGAGCTTAAGAACAATTGACACAGTTACATTCCAGGGATGGACCCAGGAAATGGTCAATAAACAACTCTTGTGGTCAGATGTAGCTTTGGACGGATCACTTACACTTAGAATAACTGCGCTGGGAACTACCGGAACAGCTGACCGAATTTCAGTTCCTTTCATTAAAGTGGTCTATCCCGAGGAATTTGATATTGGCTCAGCAAATGAAAAAACGTACTTCCAGCGAACGAGTACAGAAGCGCGATCCTATATAATCGTACCAACATCGAATGCCGCAGGAACCAGAATATTAGAAATTACGGATCCAATCCATCCAAGGTTTATTGTCAAAACCAATTTTTCTGATCGATTTGAATTTGTAGTACCTGACCCTACGATTGCACGAAAGCTATTGGCATTTACCGGGACTAAAAGTATCTCATCTATTAGGGAAGTTAACATGGATCAGATAGATCCAACCAACAGCAACTATTTGATCATTAGTCATCCGCTATTCCACGAGGCTGCAAGTGACGGTATGGATCCTTTATTGGCATACAAAACCTATAGAGAAAGCATACAGGGAGGAAGTTATCAGGTAATCTTAGCAACTATTGACGAGATCTTCAATCAATTTGGTTACGGAGACCCCACTCCACTAGCCATTAGGAATTTTGTGGGACATGCGCTTACGGTGGGCAGTCCACAACATCTTTTTATTATTGGAAAAGGACTGTCTGCTAACTACGGATTTTACAGACAAGATCCTTTAACGACTACACAGGACAATTTCATTCCCACCTTCGGATATCCCGGATCTGATGTTTTATATAGTGTAAAAGCATTGGGATCAGGTTTAGATCCGGCTGTTGGCACCGGCAGACTCAATGCCCACACACCTGAAGATGTAAAGTCCTACCTGGATAAAGTTAAGGAAATGGAAATTCTACCTTTTAACCAGCTATGGAGGAAGAATCTAATTTTAATGAGCGGTGGGCAAAATAACATTGAGCAAGCGGGATTCTTAAATTATGTGGAAGATTTTAAAAGAATAGCTGAAGGTGATTTTTTGGGTGGTTATGCGCGTATTCGTAAGAAAATAACTACAGCTCCGACAGAACCAATTGATATCAGGACTGAAATCAACAATGGGGTAGGTATGGTCACCATATTTGGACATAGTTCTTCACAAAATTCAGATATTGAAATTGGGAATGTTGAAGATCATAACAATACAGGTAAGTATCCCCTGTTTCTGGCCAATGGATGCAATGCTGGAGAAATTTTCAGCACTGCTTCTTCATTCAGTGAACCCTGGGTGAATGCTCCGGGGAAAGGCGCTATGGCATTTATTGCTCATGCAGACTTTTCTTATTCGTCAAATCTTAAACGGTTTTCAGATCTTTTCTATCAGGAGGCTTTTGCAAAAGAAGCGGATTTTGGGAGAAGCCTGGGCTCGATTCTCACCTCACTTGCTGCAACCTATCATGATGTATATGGTACAGACCAGGCTTCACTGGCTCAGGTAAATCTCATGTCATTATTGGGCGATCCGGCAATCAAAGTCTTTGAAGCCAATAAACCAGATTTTGAAGCTGATCCTAACCAAACCTTTGCGGAGGCTTTATCCGGGAATCAGATACTGGCCAGTCAAAACGGATTTACAATCAATCTTGTAATCAAGAATTATGGAAAAACAACGCTTGATTCTACCACCATTGAGATTAGAAGATTGCTTCCGGATGGGGAAATCCTAAAACAAATCGAACGTATCCCATCAGTAAAATATCAGGATACTGTACAATTATTTATTGAAAATGATCCTGCCAAACGTGTAGATGGCAACAATATTTTCACGTTTATCATTGATCCGGACAATGTTATCAATGAGTTAAATGAAAGCAATAATCAATCAACTTTTGAATTGTTTATTATCAATGGTAACACCATCAACCTTTACCCGATCAACTATGGAGTTCAGTCTGATAAAACGGTTGATTTTGTTTTCCAACCTTCATCTCACCAGTCATCATCCAGGGGTTATAGCCTGGAATATGATACCGTTAGCAATTTCTCCAGTACTTTCAAAACCTCGTTAACAGTCAATGGCACTAATTTGATCCGACATCCAACGGACTTCACCACATTACCAGATTCTACTACAATCTATTGGAGAACCCGTTTTGCAGACCCGGGAGCAAATGAAGATACCATATGGGTCAATTCTTCCTTTTCACTCATTGATGCAATTGTCTCAGGTTGGGGACAAGTGGACGCTGCCCAGTTCTCATCCAATGTCATCTCCGGTGTAACTATCAATGAAAACACAGGCCTTTTGGATTTCACCGAAGACGAAAATGATTATGAAGTGGCTACTCATGGGAAAGATCACCCGAATCAATACGAGGACTATCAGGTAGTGGTAGGGAATGTAAACTATATGATTACAGAAAATCCTTACGACCCGCTTTGTAAAGTGAATTCCATCAATGCGGTCTTTATTGACCGGGCTACCGGACAACCCTATCGACCGATTAACTTCCAAATTGGTGATATAAACAATCCGCTAATCTGTGGCAGAGTCCCTCAAGTCATTCACAACCTATCTGTAAATGATGTTCTCGGATCAAACAGATATCTTGATTCCCTAATCAGTCTTATGAAACCCAATGACTATGTTTTATTATTCTCATTTGATTCCGTTGTCTATTCAAACTGGGATGCACAACTCATCGCATCGTTGAACTCAGTTGGAATCTCAAGTAGCACAATTTCAACCCTAGTTGATGGACAAGCGGTAATCTTTCTGGGTAAAAAAGGAACAGCTCCAGGCGAAGCTATCGAAGTGATTTCCGATGGTTCTATTACTCCTATTACCCAGCAGGCATTAACTCTTTCAGGTATGGTAACCTACCAGGCTACCAGCGGTTCCATTTCAACCAGAAGAATTGGTCCGGCAAAATCCTGGACAAACTTCTACTACAGCGTAGAAGATAATACAAATGATAATTTTAATATTGATCTAAAAGGAATTGACATAAATGGAGTAGAAGGTCAGTTGTTTACCGGATACCGGTTAGCAGCACCTTTTGATGTTAGTACAATAGATGCACAGGTATATCCATACTTAAAGCTTGATATCACCTTCACCGATATTATAGATCTAACCCCCCCACAAATCAAAGGTCTGGTACTCGAATATGTCTTGCCACCAGAAGGTATATTGACAGCTTCAAATTATGAAACCCAGCAGCTCCAGGAAGGTCAGAAATTTCTTTCTGATTACCAGTTTATCAATATCTCTCAGGAAAGTTTTCAGGACAGTCTTCAGGTTTCATCATCCCTGTTTAACATCAACAATTCACAGCCATCTGATCAGCTCTTTAACATTGGTCCCCCAGGCATCGGTGACACTACCCAATTTACTATCACATATGAGACAATAGGCAAATTGGGTCCAAACAACTTAAATGTGTCAGTAACTCCCGCTGAAAATGAATTAATAAGTGTCAATAACTTTTACAGCTTATCACCTGCTGCCGAAATCACCAAAGATGAAACAAATCCAGTGTTGAACGTAACCATTGATGGGAATTACATTCTGGATGGTGACATTGTGTCTCCTAATCCAACCATACTCATAACGCTAGAAGATGACAACGTGTACCTGCTAAATGAAGATACCACTGGTATTGAAGTGTTTCTGAAAAAACCTTGTGAAACCTGCTCTTTTGAACGAGTTAACTTTACTGATCCATCCATCAGCTTTAGCCCAGAAACTGCTGATCAGGAATTTGAAATTACTTATAATCCAGGACCACTTGATGATGGTACTTATAGCCTAAGAGTTGCAGCGGAAGATCAGTCTGGCAATAGCTCCGGAGATAATGATTATGAGATCTCATTTGAAGTAGTGACTGAAAGTGCAGTCACGCACTTTTATCCCTATCCAAATCCATTTTCCACTAACACAAAGTTTGTATTCACTTTGACCGGAAGTGTCATTCCAGATCAAATCAAAATTCAGATCATGACCATTACCGGAAGAGTAGTAAAAGAGATCAATCAGGATGAAATAGGGCCGATCAAAATTGGTAACAACATTACGGAATATGCCTGGGATGGGCGTGATGAATATGGAGATCTTTTAGCCAATGGCGTTTATTTATACAGAGTTTTTATACGTCAGCAAGGAGAATCCTTTAACCATCGATTCACCAATGCAGATAAATCGTTTAAGAATGGTTATGGTAAAATTTACATTCTTCGCTAATGCCTAACAGAAATTATTATTTAATCCCATATATCATACTTTTTCTCCTAACCTTACTAGTTTGGTCACTCATTGATCATGGTGATGAGGTGCTTTTCCTCAACCTGAATAGAAATGCATTTTTTGATGCCTTCTTCAAAATATGGACCTATATGGGTGATGGCATTTTTGTGGGTATTTGCATGATAGCCCTGGTGATCTGGAGGTGGCGCCTGGCAGTAGTGTTTGCTGTTCTAGGTCTGGCTCAATTTATTTTTGCACAGGGCTTGAAGCGCCTGGTTTTTAGTGATGTACCCAGACCCGTAAAGTATTTCAGTGGGCTCCATGAATTGAATTTGATTGAGGGTGTTCAACACCATGGGAGTTTCTCTTTTCCGTCCGGACATACCATAACAGCTTTTGCTGTTGCCACCTTTTTCGCTATTGTTTTCAGGAACAATAAAGCTATTTCAATTCTTGTATTGATTGGAGCCATCCTGGTAGGCCTCTCGCGAATCTACCTACTGCAACACTTTCTAAGAGATGTATTGGCTGGCTCTCTGATTGGGGTAGTAATCGCAATTGGAGTATTTCTCCTGTTTCAGGAATATGTGTATAAGGATAAATTAAAACAGTGAAGCAAGCTTCATAGCCACTCCCTTATCACCGTCAATCTTCATCTTACCCGTCATAAAAGCCATCATGGGATTGAGATCCCCACTCAACATCTTCTCAAAGTTCTCGAGGCTGATCACCACCTTGCAGGGCGCATCTGCTTCACTATTTGTCACTTTTGTTGGGGAAACTGTATCATCCAGGTGGATAAATCCTCCTTCTTTAAAGCTAAAATTGGCTTTGGAACCAAATTTCCCACTGTGCATTTCAGCCATCTTATTGACCCTGGCCGTTGCTTCCTCTAAAGTCATCATTTAAATTCTATAGACCCAGCCATGCTTATCCTCCATTTCACCGTATCTGATCTTATTGAGCAGATCCAGGAAATGATTTGAATATTTCCTTCCCTCCACAGGGGGAAGCTCATAATCAATCCCTTCGTTATGAATCATCTTGATCTGGGCAACAGTAGCAGCAGTGCCGGCACCAAAAGCCTCCTGAAGCTTGCCTTGCTCTATGGCTTTAACAATTTCTTTGATTGAGATCCGTCTTTCTTCGACTTTCATACCTTCGTCTCGCGCTAAAGTCAGGATACTGTCCCGAGTAATACCATTTAAAATAGTATCACCAGCTGGTGCAGTGACCAGGACATCATCAATGACGAACATAAGATTCATGGTACCGGACTCCTCCACGTACTCATGCTCTTTTGCATCTGTCCAGATCAGCTGGTCAAACCCTTCTTCCTGTGCCTTCACGGCTGGGTATAATGCTGCGGCATAGTTGCCACCAGTTTTGGCAAACCCTGTGCCCCCGGCGGCTGCTCTGGTATAATGCTTTTCGACCTTTACCTTTACAGGTTCGCTATAGTAAGCGCCAACTGGTCCAGTGATAATAAAGAAACTGTATGTCTGTGATGGTTTAATCCCGATATAGGGGTCCATAGCCAACTGGAATGGTCTGATATAAAGTGAAGTTCCCGGTGCATTTGGAACCCAGTTGCTATCCAACTTAAGGAGTTCGGTCATGCTCTGCATAAATAATGATTCGGGTACCGGCGGCATACACATTCTTTCGGCACTTTTGATCATCCTTTTTGCATTGGCATCAGGTCTGAATACCAGGATATCCCCATTACCATCTTTATAAGCTTTTAAGCCTTCAAAAATTGTAGACGCATAATGCAGTGTGGTATTAGCAGGGCTTATCTGCAAATCACCATAGGGTACAATTCTCAGGTCCTTCCATTCACCATTTGCATAATCAGCAATAAACATGTGATCCGAATAAACTTTACCAAACACCGGATTAACCATATCTACTTCATGTAGCCTGGATTTTTTGTTCCGTTCGATCCTGATATCCATTGTTTCAACCATCTCCTTCAAAATTTAAATCTATGATGTTTGCCAGGTCACCTCCGCAGCTCCATAATGTTTTGTCAACGCCCGGCTCAATACAAAAAAATAATCTGATAACCGGTTAATGTAGGACAATAGATTTTCATCTATCTCTTTGGACTGATTCAATCTTACAATTCCACGTTCAGTTCTGCGACAGACAGTCCTGCAAACATGACACAAAGATACAACCTGATGTCCTCCCGGAAGAATAAAATTTTTTAATTCAGGCAGGTTTTCTGAGAATTTATCTATACACTCCTCGAGCCATCGGCTATCCTCAGGTTCCACAACCGGCATATTAAATCCTTTGGGTACTTTTTCTGTGGCAAGAATTGTCCCTATTGAAAAGAGTTTTTTTTGGATTTCAAAAAGCTGATCAGCAATCTCTGATGGGATATTTTCCTGATCCCTTAGTAGCCCGATAAATGAATTGAGTTCATCAACATTCCCATAGGCCTCAATACGAATATGATCCTTTTCAACCTTTGTTCCTCCAAACAATGAAGTCCCGCCCTTGTCGCCGGTGCGGGTATAGACTTTTAAACTCATACAACAGGCTCTACTTTCCTAATGTTTTTGTTGATTTCATCTGACTCAATCAACCCATCTCTTAATCGGATGATTCTATGGGCATATTCAGCAATATCTTCCTCATGTGTTACCATGATGATGGTATTTCCTTTGTCATGCAGTTCAGCAAAAAGGTCCATGATACTGTATGAAGTCTTGGTGTCGAGGTTTCCTGTTGGCTCATCCGCTAAAATGATACTGGGGTCATTCACCAAAGCCCTGGCTATCGCAACACGCTGACGTTGCCCCCCTGATAATTCATTGGGTTTATGATGAGCCCTGTCCCCAAGTCCAACTCCTGCCAGTGTAGCTAAAGCTTTTTCTTCGCGATCTTCCTTGCCATATCCAGCATAAACAAGTGGTAAGGCTACATTTTCTAATGATGAAGCCCTGGGCAAGAGGTTGAACGTTTGGAACACAAATCCAATTTCTTTGTTACGGATCTCCGCTAACTCATTTTCTGTCAAATCACTCACATCATGTCCATTAAGCACATACTGACCGGCAGTCGGTGTATCCAGGCAACCAATGATATTCATCAAAGTAGATTTACCAGAACCGGAAGGCCCCATGAAAGCAACATATTCACCTCTGTTGATTGCAATGCTTATTGATTTCAAGGCTCTGATCGTCTCAGCGCCCATCACGTATTCTTTCTTTATCTCTTTGGTTAGTATTACTGAATTCATAGTTGATTATATATGAGTGATCTTAATAAGACGTATAAAGTGCCTTGAAGTTAGGTAATTGTGTGATTTTTATGATAAAATAACGTATTTCAATATTAACGGTAAAAAAATAACATCATTACGTTTTCTCAATAATTACGATAATATTTTGGGGAATACCCAGTCCTTTCCTTAAACAACCTGGAAAAGTAATAAATGGAATTGAACCCACATTTTAAAGCAATTTCTTTAATGTTTAAATCACTGGATTTAATCAATCGTTTGGCATACTCAAGCCTTTCATTGATCAGAAAATCCTGGGGAGAGAATCCGGATCTGGCTTTAAACAGCTTCCTGAAATGACTGTAGCTCATTCCCAATTGTTTGGCTAAATCATGAAAATCGATACCCTCCTTTAGCTCCTGGCGTATTTTGCTGAGGGTATGTTCATAAACATAATTATCCTTTTTACCGGGGATCGGATGATACACAGGGGTGTCCAGGTAGCCTACCAATTGAAAAACAATCCCCGTTAGTAACTTATTGAAAGCGGATGAATACTTTCTACTAATTGTAATGGCCTGATTAAAGAGATAAATGAAGTCATCATGATGACCAATATTAACGATTGAAGACTTCTCCTCGGCAAAAAGACTTTTTGATAAGTACTCATCAAATGCACTTCCTTCAAAACCAATCCAATATTCTTCCCAACCCGACTTTACATCCGGTCGATACCGGTGCCACTCACCTGGATATAATTTAATCACATCTCCGGGAAGAATATTTCGATGCATATTTTGTGTATCAATAGAGCCTCTTCCTGTTGGAATATAAATAAGATAACATCCCGCTAGTCTTCTTCCTTTTTCCCAATAAAAATAATGGCTTTTGGGATGCTCTTTCTTAGGATATGGCTCCCCTACCCCCACATGCTGGTAGCCACAGGTAATCACTTTTAGCCCCAGATAATCATCTATTTCCGAAAGGTATTTGTAGGAATCCTCCAAAATGCCAAATAGTTTAAATTTTTAAACAAAATGATCATTTATTTCTACATCCCCAAACATTATCTTTGGAAATTATCCAATCAATTATGAGGGATCGAATCTCCTTTGCGGCATGAATAAATCCAGATACCATATCATTTGGATATTTTCTGGTTTGGCAAGCCTGGTCTTCAGTTGTGGGCAGCCTGAAAAAATCAGTTTCAATGAAGAAATCAGGCCCATCATAAACAGCAAGTGCATCACCTGCCATGGAGGAGTCAAAGAGGCTGGCGGTCTGAGTTTTCTTTTTAGAGAGGATGCACTGGGTCCTACAGATTCAGGAATTCCTGCAATTATCCCTGGAGACCCTATAAACAGTGAGATCCTTAAAAGGATCAAAAGCCACGATCCGGAGCTACGGATGCCCTTTGAGGCTGACCCTTTGAGCGAAAAAGAAATTGATCTGATCGAACAATGGATCGATGAAGGAGCCAATTGGGAAGAACATTGGGCCTTTATTCCTCCGGATCGTAACATCATTCCACCTGAAGTCGATAAGCCGGTAAATACAGACATCGATCGGTTTCTACTAAAAAAACTTAAGGAGAATGGCTTATCCTTTACTGACCCTGCTGAAAACCATACACTATTACGCAGGGTTTACCTGGATCTGATAGGGTTACCCCCTACTCCGGAAGAAGCACAGGAATACCTGAGCGATCCGGATGATCATGCATATGAGAAATTGGTTGATCGATTATTGGCTTCTCCTCATTTTGGTGAAAAATGGGCCAGCATGTGGCTCGATCTGGCCAGGTATGCCGATACAAAAGGATATGAAAAAGATCTGAATCGTAGTATCTGGAAGTATCGGGATTGGGTGATCAAAGCGTTTAATGATGACATGCCATTTGACCAATTTACAATTGAACAGCTGGCAGGCGACCTTCTTCCCAACCCATCTCAAAGCCAGTTGATTGCCACGGCTTTCCATCGAAACAGCATGGCCAATGACGAAGGCGGCACAGACAATGAAGAATTCCGGGTGGCTTCGGTTATTGAACGGGTTGGAACAACCAGTGAGGTCTGGCAGGGCACTACCATGGCATGCGTGCAATGTCATAGTCATCCTTATGATCCCATCAGACACGAGGAGTTTTATCAGTTTATGGCATTTTTCAACAACCAGGAAGACCGGGACATTTATAATGAACAGCCAAAACTTTTCACCTATGAGCCGGAGGAAAAGGAAAAACTATCAGAGATTCTTAGCTGGGTTGAAGATAAAGTTGCTGATAAAAATCCGGAGGTGATTTCAGAGGCTAAATTCCTTCATCAAAAAAAAGAAGAACTACTTTATAGCCTTGGCTACCGTAAGATCCAGGCAGAAGAATTTCATAATTCCAGCAAACTTATTGAGCTACTTTCACCAGACCAGGATGTGATCTGGCAGATACAGGATAGTTCATGGATCATGTTCGAGGATGTGGATCTTACCGATATTGAATCAATTGACTTTTATTGTGCGACGGCCATTTCAGGAGGATTTATTGATATAAGGTTAGACAATGTGAATGGATCGCTCATCGGTCAAACCGAAGTAACCAAAACAGGCCAGTGGGATCGGTGGGCAGGCACAAAACCTGAGAAGGAGAAATGGAAATCATTTAAAGCTTCAATCACACCGACCAATGGATTACATGATATCTATTATGTATTTCGTATAAATAAAGATCTCAATCAACACCTCTTTCATCTGGACTGGATCTATTACCACGAAAAGAACCCAAAAAAGAACCAATACGGACAGGCATTTAATCAGAAACTAAGCGAAATGTCTTCGATGCCATTTATCACCACACCAATCATGCGTGATTTGCCACCTGAGAAAAGTAGAGTCACGCATGTCTTTGAAAGAGGTAACTGGTTGACACCGGGCAAAGAAGTCACAGCAGATATTCCACAGGTCTTTGGTGGCTTGCCGAAAGATGCCCCACATAATCGTTTGGGATTGGCAGAATGGATCGCCAGTACTGACAATCCCCTAACTGCGCGGGTTGCTGTAAACAGGTTTTGGGAAAAAATATTTGGATATGGTATAATAGAAACAGCGGAAGAATTCGGCTCGTTAGGCACACCTCCATCCCATCCCGAATTATTGGATTGGCTGGCCGTTCAATTTATGGAAGAATATCAATGGAGTACTAAAAGACTGCTGAAAGAAATCGTTCTATCCAAAGCCTATCGACAAAAATCAATATCTACTGATGAAAAAAATGAGATTGATCCGTACAATCGATTGATCTCAAGAGGCCCCAGGGTAAGGCTAAGTATTGAACAGCTTCGTGATCAGGTTTTGTCTGTAAGTGACCTATTAAATCCCGGGTTATATGGCCCGAGCGTAAACCCACCCAGACCGGATGTGGCAAACGATGGATGGAGCAGCTGGAATACTGATTTGGATTCCGATCAATATCGACGTTCGCTCTATATTTTTGGAAAACGAACCAATCCCTACCCTATGCTTACCCTGTTCGATGCTACCCCAAGAAATGTCTGTACCTCCAGACGCATTCGGACCAACACACCTTTGCAGGCATTGACATCACTGAATGATGCAACATTTTATGAAGCTGCTAAAAGGTTAGGAACCTTCATGAACAATGTCAACCAGGAGAATATCAGGGCTTGTATCAGTGCAGGTTATAAACGGGTGATGTTCAGAGAAATTGATGAATCACGATTGGCTGCACTGGAAACGTTGTATGAAGACACCAGACAAAATTATCTTTCAGACCAACTCGTTCATCCGGTTTCGTCAATCGAAAATGATAAAGTTCGGGTTAAATCATTAACAGTAGTAGCCAACGCACTGTTGAACCTGGATGAATTCCTGACTAAAAATTAATGGGTATGTCAAATATTCTTGAGGAAGCACTTATACAACAGGCTAAATACAATACACGAAGGCATTTTCTCAGGCAATGCATGTCCGGACTTGGAGCCACAGCTTTAGCCGGGCTTTCCGGGTTTGACCTCCTGGCAAAATCAGGGACAGGCCCTTCAGATGCCGTCAGGGAATTGTTACCTCATTTTGCCCCAAAAGCCAAGAATGTCATTTTTCTGCACATGGCTGGTGCCCCTTCTCAGCTGGAACTTTTTGACTACAAACCCGTCCTAAACCAGCTTGATGGTAGAGACTGCCCCCCCTCATTGATGGAAGGCAAGCAATTTGCCTTTCTGAAAGGCATTCCTAAAATGCTGGGTTCTCAGGCTGTATTCCAAAAACATGGACAATCAGGTGCCTATGTCTCTGATTATCTTCCACATTTTTCCACCATGGTCGATGAGGTCAGCTTCTTGAAAGCCTGCTATACTGAGCAATTCAATCATGCACCGGCACAACTGTTTATGCATACCGGATCACCCTTACTTGGCAGACCTAGCATGGGTTCATGGGTTACATATGGATTAGGTTCTGAAAACAAAGATCTACCGGGGTTTGTCGTATTGGTTTCCGGTGGTGAACCAAGCGCAGGTAAAAGTGTGTATGGAAGCGGCTTCCTTCCTACTGTACATCAGGGTGTTCAATGCAGGTCCAAAGGAGATCCTGTGCTTTATCTCTCCAATCCCGATGACATCAATTCGTCCCTTCGAAAAAGATCTATTGAGGCCATTAACCAAATTAATGAGCAGGAATATAAAGAATCAAATGACCCTGAGATCCTAACCAGAATATCCCAGTACGAACTCGCCTTCCGGATGCAGACAGCAGTCCCTGAAGTGATGAATATCAATGATGAGCCTGATTGGGTGCATGAGATGTATCAAACCAACCCGGGACAGAATTCATTTGCAAACAATTGTCTATTAGCGAGACGCCTGGTTGAAAAGGGTGTGCGGTTTGTACAACTATTTGACCGAAGATGGGATTCCCATGGCGCGGGTCCTGGCAATGGTGTAGACGGAGCGTTAAAAAATGCATGTAAGCTGATTGACCAGCCAATGACCGCCCTACTTCAGGACTTGAAGCAGCGGGGATTGCTGGACGAAACACTGGTTGTCTGGGGTGGTGAGTTTGGACGGACGCCCATGATGGAAGCCCGTTCAGGAGCGGATTTTAAAGGACGAGACCACAATGGTGATGCTTTCACCATGTGGATGGCCGGTGGAGGTATCAAGAAGGGACATGTGCATGGTGAGACCGACGAGATCGGCTTTTCCGGTATCAGCGGAAGGGTTCATGTCCACGACATTCAGGCTACCATCCTAAATCAGCTTGGCTTCAATCATGAAAAACTTACCTATCATTTCCAGGGCAGAGACTTCCGACTGACAGATGTACATGGGAAAGTGGTGAAGGAAGTGTTAGCCTAATCTCAAAGAGAAATTATGGGGCTTCTTTGAAGTATTTTGAAATCTGGCCTTTGACGTACGAATTTCTTGAATCAGCTAATTTTTCTATTTCTTTAGTTAGCTTCTGGTCGAAAATGTTGTGATACGTAAGCAATTTCAACAGGTTAACAATCTGCATATCGTTGAATACGTCTAATTCTGAAATAGCAAGACTAATGACCTTATCACTCAATTTTCCAGCTTCCTTTAGCTTATCAAAAATCTGGTTTTCGATGGAATAATCTACTTCCCCAATCAACTCAAACAGCTTTGACTGGAGATAATCCGATTGTAATTGTTCCGGGGTAATTGTTTTCAGCGCGATATATGACTCGGAATATTCACCAACCTTAACGAATTCCACAATCTCATCAATGGCTGGGTTATTTAAATTGCTCAGCAGATCAATTCTCTCTGCTGCCCATATACGGTCTGCAGATACCGGACTATGAAGGATTTTGCTAAACAGCGAAGCGTCCAGTTGATTTTCAGTCGTCTTAATGACCGCATCCCGGGTCGACCCATAGATCAAATTCCAAAGTTTGTAGGTTGTGTAAGCTGCACCTGGTACCAGATAATCTTTAACATCCTGAACAGTAGCTCCGGATACACCGTCTATTTTTCCATTATCTTTTGAAGGCGCTTTTACTAAATCGTAAAATGAATAATTATTTATTGGAAGGAATGGATTGGCTAATAGACTATCCAAAAGTGCGTATTCAGCTTTTTTGAATGGCTCATGATCATATTTGGAAAGGAATTCTTCTTCCGGCAATTCAAAACCCAGATACCTTCCAGTGATATTCCAGTAAATGAGAATGCTTAAAGGCCGGCATTTATTATCAAAACAAACGCCTGTATGCAGAAAGGTATAATAGTAAAGCGGGGTATCAGATTCTTTGATAAGGTAAACGCTGTCATTGATCATCGATGAAGTGATATCAACTGAATCATTGATTGAAATGGTTGGGGTTTGAAAATATTTGATCTGATCATGATGAGTAATGGATGAAAAAATCAATCCAGCCCCCAACCCCATGACAATAACAAACTTGATCATAGACTATCCAAAATTATCAGGCTTTGGGGATGATGGCCCCATGCTCAGCCAGCAGCTTTTTCAATTCTGAAATTGGAACACTTGCAGGCGTGGTGTTATTCTTCCAGGCTAATACTGCAGCGGCAGCAGCAGACTGCCCCATTCCCATACAGGAAGCCTGCACTCTAAGACCTGAGTTAGCCAAACGATCGCTACTTAAACACCGACCTGCAACAAGAAAGTTACTGCTATTCTTTGGAATCAGTGCTCTTAAAGGAATGGTGGCAACAACCCCTGGCTCTAAAAATTCCTGGTAAATTGATTTTCCATTGCGATGCAAATCCACAGGATAGAATGAGTATGATAGTGAATCCTCAAAAATCTTTCCTGAGACATAATCATCTTTGGTTATTTTGTATAAACCATCTATCCGATAAGTCTCTCTGACAGCTGTTTCTGGTTGAGCATCGAGCAGTTTCAATTCCTCCAGTCCGGGTAATGTTCTCAATGTTCTGATCAGATTCAGTAGTGAACTTCTCCCTTCAATATTCGCTTTGGTATGCAATTCTGCTGTTGATGAATCTGCTCCCGGCACGTATACATAACCATAAGGAACCGTAGGCGGAAACTTATTAACTGAGGTATCTACTTTTACATCCTCATTGACGAGCATATTTTGCCTAAGTCGACTGTGATATTCTTTGGGAATCTTTGAAAGGTCAAGCGATTCAAGATCGTATCCCCCGATGCGGTAAATAAATGATCCAGGTTGAGTGTCTTCCTCCCTGAGGAGTGTGAAACCTGCTATTGAAGCTGCTGCTGCATTTCCAGTACAATCGATCACCTGACTGCAAACAATTTCATTGGATACACCTTTCCCCACAGATTTTATATTCCATTTTCCTTGTTTGAACACCATTTCGGTGGGTGTTTCGTAGTAGTGAATATCTACACCGGCTTCAAGACACTTTTCTTCAGCCAGCATGGCATACAAAGGACCATTTACGGTCACCTGGTGTCTCCAGTGGCTGATGGTTTTATTATCCGGAATGATTGAAAAATTAGGAAGAATCCCATCATTCAATTCAACAGCCTCCATGACAAGTTCCCATCCGATACCACTGATGATCTGTTTGCCCCAGGCATGAAATATTCCTGGAAAGCACACACCACCTGTCGTGGTCGTTCCCCCCAACTGACTCCCACTCTCCAAAAGAACAGTTTTGGCTCCGGCCCTGCCTGCCTGGATGGCTGCAATTACCCCGGCAGTTCCTCCGCCAACTACCAGAACATCAGTTTCTATGGTCCTTTCACTGACTTTATAAGGTTCCTTTACCACATCTCCCTTTGCAAGAGTTGATGCAGCCACTCCGAGGGACAGTGTCCCGATAGACTTAAGGGCTTTTCTACGTTCGATTTTCTTCATCTATAAATTAATTTAGCACACATCTACAAGCTATTAGATAGCTCATATACCAGTATTGCGGCATCCCTTTTTGTGAGGATATCTTTGGTTTTCCTCATATCAGAAATATCTTTCTTCAGCAATCCAGATAGGATTCTATTTGCAGCTTCCCAGGTCATCGATTTTTCAGGATATGCGTAAACCGGTGGTCCGTTTCCGGACCGGTCCATCCACCAATAATTCATATAATTCTTGATCTCATAACCAAAAAATGGAACTTGTGATTGAGTCGAGATATCATAAATTGTCTCAATATACTTAAATCCCAGATGGCCTCGAGGTACATCTTCGAAATGTGCAGAAGTGATACTGATTGGTATATCAAACCCCTCTATGACCAAACGCGAAAAGTCACTAAAAGAAATCGGTTGATCAGAATTTAAATTATAGTTGCAATCACCATCAATAGCACCCAATAAACTGAGTTTTTGGACTGCTGTAAATTCTGGTGCATTCCCAGGAATGTCTTTATAGAAGAACAACATAGAAGACTGGCGTAAAAGCTCATTTTGAATTTCGCTGATATCCAGCTCCCTAAGTTGAATATTTTGGTCAATCGATAGCGCTGCGGCAATCCCAGCCGCCTGGCCAAGTGACGACCAAACCGGCTCCATTCTGACGCTGGATATCGCAATGTGCGTAGACGAAATGCATACAGGGAAGAGTATCCCATCCCTGTCTTTCGGAACCATAACACCATAAGGAATTTGATAAGGGCCTGTAACATCCATAAGCACCACATCTCCTTCTGCAGCACCTTCTCCATATGGACCTGCATTTCTTGTCGTAGGATTCTGAACATTATGAACATCAATTGGATACATACCAATTGCTATCGACTCAGCATGTAGTGGCCCTCGAAATCCATTGCCAAGCAAATCTTTGTGCAGGTCGCTTTCGGTCAAAGTATACAGCCCTTCAATTCTTCTGCCCTGACGAACGTATAATCTATAAGGTAAATTATTGTTATCTGTGAATTCATCGTCAGCGAGTCCAATATTTGGCTGGCCTCCCTCCGTCTGTGCATAATACAACCAACCCAAAGAAAAATTTCGATATATCTCCTCAATCTTTTTCCGTTCCTCCCAGTCAGCTAAAATAAATTTTGTGGAATAGCCGGTCATATCACTCCCATAATTTATGCCAAGCATATCAACTTTATTATTAGGCAAATTTGACTTCAGAGTCCCTACTTTATACTTTTCAGGATCATAATCAGGAGGAGGGTTTTTGAGCAAATTTGGGTTATCCGCAGTCCCATAATCTTTACCTGCTAACCTGAAAGCAAATGCTTGAGATTTATTATCCGCCTCTCCAGTACTCCCGGGAAAAATGGTGCCTTTCAGCACTCCTGGTTTGCTCCCAAACCCGTCAGTGTAAATGACACCTGCGTGTGGCTCTTCCGGACTTCGGGCTTCTCTGCCAATACGATAAGGTATCTGAGCAAATTCAGCCAAATCCCCTTCATAGGTCGCGTCGATAATTACTTTCCCTGTGTATTCATGCTTTTTTCCTAGTCTTCCACTATTATCTCTCTCCTGTGTTGTTACACCATTGACCCTGTTCCCCCTAATTTTAGCACTAATTGCTACCTGATTATATTCTACTGTGATTAATGGTATTTCAGCAACTATTTCACTATAGATCCTGGCGGCTGTGTGTGGTTCCCAACTCTGACCTAGTGCAGAATTCCATCTCTTGATATCAGGATTATCTATATGAAACTTCACCAGGGGATCTGACGAAAGCGAAGATTTATAGTATGAAGCCACCCTCCTTCTAAATTCTTCCATTACACCGCTGTTTGCTTCCACTATTAGATCATCAAGCCTTGAGACGCCAGAGGAAAGCATTCCCCCCAGTACAGGAGATTGTTCAATAATTATTATCTTCTTTCCCATTCTCCCGGCAGAAATAGCAGCAGCTATTCCCGCTGGGGTACCACCCACCACCAAAACGTCGTAATCAGGTTTTTGTGCTACCAGAATCCCACTAAAGAGAAAAATAAAGACAAATAGCCCTTTCAAAATCCATGAAAGGATATTCCTAAAAATTGATCTAACCATAAAGAATATTTTTTAAAAATCCATCACCCTATTAGATAAAGGGTGATGGGCATCATTAGATTTTCTTAAGAACCTGATTAATAACCTGGATTCTGATTTTCACTGGTAAATGCTTTGTTTAGCTCAATTTCATTAACTGGAATTGGCCACAAATAATGTTTCTCAGCGATTGTTATTCCCCGGACATTTTGAATGACTTCAGCGGCCTTTCCGGTTCGTTTTAAATCCAGCCATCGCTTTCCTTCCATTTGGAATTCATAAGCTCTTTCGGTCAGAACTAAGTCCAGGAAGCTTGCCTGATCATAATCAGCAAGGACATAATCATCCACCGAAGGTGTGTTAGGGTCATGACCATATGCCCTTCTGTGCACTTTGTTGAGGGCCTCCATTCCCGCAGCAGTAGGACCTCCGTTTGCCTGACTGGATGCTTCCGCGTAGATAAGTAATGCATCTGGATATCGGTAAATTGGGATATCATTACCTGCTCCTGTTCTGCTTGCGGCTTCTGGATCAATAAATTTCTTGCTAACCAGGGTATTAGGACCCAATCCAAAATCAATATTGTCCCACAGTGCTTTCCTGATGTCATTGTCATCCCAATTGTCATAGAATAGATTGGTTGCATCGCTATAGGATGCATAAGCTCCTCCAAAATTGAAGTTGCCGGTACTCGGATGGTTGAAAACGAATAAACTCCAGTTTCCAAATCCATCCAGCCTGGTACATTTGATTGAAAAGATCTCTTCAGTAGACGTTACAATGGTGGGACCAAAGACATCCCACTGGAAATCCTCAAAAGTTGTTACAGGCACCAGACTATATTTATTAGATGTAATCACTTCATTCGCTTTATCCCTGGCTTCAGCATACATATCAAGTGTGAGGTAAACATCTGCTAATAATGTTTTAGCTGCGTAACTTGTTGCGCGACCAACATTCTCCGCTACGTCAGGTAATGAATTCTCTGCTTCGCCTAAATCATCCAGGATAAGGTCATACACATCATCTACTGAACTCCTCGGAATATCTCTTTCATCCATATTCTGATCGGTTCTAAGCGGTACCCCTGCCCAATTCCTAACCAGGTCAAAGTAAGCCCATGCCCTGAGAAACTTAGCCTCTCCGATGTAGGCATCTACATCTGCCGGATCTATTTCAGTGGCATTTGATGCATTGGCAATAATGATATTAGCATTCCTGATACCTGAATAGAGCATGTTCCATCGGCCTCCTGCAACGTTGATATTTCCGCTATTAAATCCGGCAAAGTCATTGTAGTTTGCCCTACTCCCTCTTCCATAAACAAACTCTGAATGATAGTCGAGCACTGCGTAATGTTCAGCCCGGGTGTTGCCACCCAAAGCACTGTATATCGCAAAAACTCCTGCTTCCATTTCTTCGGAAGTATTGTAAAACTGGCTTGTTGCAACCATTTTTGGTTCTTCATTCAAGGAATTCTCACAGGACACTAAACAAAAAATTGTTATGATGCTTACCAAAAAGCTTGCTGACGATATATTATATATATTTTTCATTTCTAATAATATTTAGGTGAATAACTGATTAGATCAAAAACCAACTCTAAAGCCAACAGTAACAGACTTTGCGATTGGATAGGTGAAATGATCTATCCCTCTTGCTGTTCCGGCTCCTTTGGAATTCACTTCAGGATCCCACCATGAATATTTGGTTATTGTCAGAAGATTCTGTCCACTCACGTATAATTTCGCGTTTTGGAGCCAACTAATATTATTGACCGGGAAATTATAAGCCAGTTCAATATTTCTCATCCTTAGAAAAGACCCATTTTCAATCCATCTGTCTGAATTATAAGCGGAAGTGTTTCTACTGATCAACGGGTACTTTGCATCCGGATTTTCCGGAGTCCAGTGATCTAAGTAGACTTCCCGAGGCATATTGATACCCTGTCCATAATCAATTGTTGTTGGGATAGAACTAACATTGTAAATATCATTTCCATAAGTCCCCTGAAAGAATAAGGTCAATTCAAAGTTTTTAAAGGACATATTGGAGTTAATTCCATAGATAAAGTCCGGATTGGGATCTCCGATATAAGTCTTATCCTCACCTGTTATTGAACCATCACCATCAAGGTCTTTTAACACAATCTGACCATTGCTATCGTAACCATCTTCCACATAACCATAAAACTGGCCGATGGGACGACCTTCTCTCAGTATAGTGACATTGTCATTTACCGACAGAACCGACACACTTCCGCCCAATATATCTTCACCGTCCTGGAGCTTGACAACTTTATTCCTGTTAAAGGAAATATTGGCATTGATGTCCCATTTAAATTCTCCGGTCAAAATCTTTGCATCAACTCCCAATTCCAACCCTTTGTTCTGTACGGCTCCAACATTTCTGATGGTAGATACATATCCTGTAGAAGATGGAAGAGTCACAGTATTTAACAAATCCCGGGTATTTTTTACATAAAAATCAGCTGTAAGGAGAATCCTGTTATTTAAAAAACCAAAATCGGCTCCAAAATCCATTTGCTCGGTGGTCTCCCATTTAAGGTCTCCAGGAAGCCTATTGGTTGGAGCAAATGTGTTATATAGTGCATCATCCAGCACAACTAAACCTGATGAAAGTAAATTAAGCGTTGAATATGGACTAATAGCCTGACTTCCTGTCAAACCCCAACTGGTTCTCAATTTTAAATCGGAAAACACGTTATCCAGCGTAAAGAAATCCTCGTCATACAATCTCCAGGCAAAAGCACCGGATGGGAAATATCCCCATTTATTCCCTTCTGTGTATCTGGAGGATCCATCGGCCCTGAAACTAATTGTAAATAAATATTTATCACTGAGTGTATAATTCACTCTTCCCAGATAAGACAAGATTGTAGAGTTGGAATAACCACTATTGGCAATCCCCTGGGTGGATGCTGCACTCAGGTCATACGTTTCAAATACATCACTTAAGAATCCCTGACCACTTGCGCCTAGAGAAGTACTCAGAAAATCCTGATAGGTAAAGCCAGCGACAGCGGAAATGCTATGAATACCACCGTAAGTCTTATTGAAACTGATGGTGTTTTCACTCAGTAAACTCCTGAATTGACTTGAATTAACAGTAGCACTTCCCTCTGAATTGATAAAATTCCTTGTTGTATAGATATCTTGTCTTTCGTCCCTGTTTTCAATCCCTCCGGAAATTTTTATTGTAATTTCCTCAATGGGCTTAAATAGCAATGCCAAATTTGTCAGCACAACATTTGCTTTTATTACATTGGTCTGCTCATTGATAAAATTCAGAGGATTTACAATGTCAACCGGTACAAAAGGAAATTCTTGCGCTAATACATTGTATGAGCCATCGGGATCATAAGGTTTTGAAATAGGGGCAGCAGCAATTGCCGCATTGATCATAGACCCACCCCTGGTACCTCCATCACTGTCTCTTCTTGCAGTCTTCACATAGGTTGCTGTATTCGTAAGCTGTACACTGAACTTTTTACTGATCTCATGAGAAAGATTAGTCCTCAGCGTATACCTATCATAATCACTACCCTTAACAATCCCATCCTGTCCGAAAAAGCTACCGCCAATTGAAAATTTTGTTTTTTGATTTCCACCACTCACATTCAACGAAGAGGACCAGATTGGGGCCTGCTGGAATACAATATCCTGCCAATCGGTTCCTTCTCCAAAAGCATCAATCTCTGACTGGGTGAAATAAGGCGTGATGTTATCATTGATAGCCTGAAGATTAGCCATTTCAGCATACTCTGTGCCATTCATCAATTCCAGCCTCTTCCTGAGGCTTTGGACACTATAGCTTGATTCAAAATCAACCCTGGTTTCCCCCTCTTTACCACTTTTAGTCGTAATGAGAACCACTCCATTTGCTCCCCTGGATCCGTAGATCGCTGTAGCAGAAGCATCCTTAAGAATCTCAATACTTTCAATATCTGAATTATTAATATTGGTAGGATTTCCTGAATATGGAAAGCCATCAATGACATATAGAGGTTCATTACCTCCCTGGATAGAGTTGGTTCCACGGATACGAACACTCAAACCTGCCCCGGGGGCCCCAGTGGTTTGCAAAACCTGAACCCCTGGCGCTCTTCCTGAAAGTGCCTGGATCATATTGGTAGTTGGGAATGAGCTTATGTCCTTCGCCTTCACACTGGCAACGGATCCGGTTAGATCGCTCTTTTTCACACTTCCATATCCCACAACCACAAGTTCCTGAAGCGTTTGAGTCTCAGTGCTCATTGAAATGTTATATTCGGTTTGTCCATCTACAGACCTTTCAGTGGTTGCATAACCAACCGAACTAAAAACCAGTACCGACCCATCAGGAACCTCCAGTTTAAAGTTGCCATCAATATCGGTCACTGTTCCGTTAGTCGTCCCCTTTTCAATAACGTTTACACCTGGGATGCCCTCACCATCTTCTGCTGAGACCACTTTTCCCGAAACAGGTCGAACCTGATTAATTGCGACTTCCTCAACGGGTGGTTCTTCATTATTTTCAAGCTTAGCCACGTGAATGGAGCCATTTACCCGCTTAAACCTCAGGTCTGTTTCCTTCGATATTTCACGAAGTACATCCGCAAGCGAGCCTTTAGTAATATCCAGATGAACACGTTGTTTTAAGTCAACAAGCTTCTCATTGAAAGCGAATGTAAATCCGGTCTCTTTAGCCAGGATTTCAAATGCTTTGTCAATGCGCATATCATCAACGCTGATGGATACATAAATTTCCTCTATGCTCTTGCTCTTAAACTGTGCATGAAGGTCAGAAGCGACCAAAACACAGGAAAGCACACCATGTAACAGAATAATTAATAGTAAATGTCTGGACATAATGACCAGTTGTCTTAGTATTTTTGTTTGCATAATTGTAAATTTTCTAGGTTAACATTACTTAGGAAAGGGTCTGCTTACATCTGGTCGTCCTCCAAACGTCTTTAGATTAAGCAGACCCATTTTTATTTTTAGCTTGTATTATTCATCATCCGTTGGGTTATTTTATCAATACTGTATCACCATTTATTTGAAAGCTGAAATCCGAGGAGAAACTCATCCCCTTTAGGATTACATCCAAAGCGGCATTTTCATATCTTCCCGTAAATCCATCCTTAATTGGGGTACTTCTTTCCACAATAATATCCACTCCATACCAGCGTTCCAGTCGTTCCACAATTTCTGTGAACGAAGCCTGTTTAAATACCAAAACTCCATCTCTCCAGGCCAGAATATCGGGGTCAAAACGGCTCTTGTGAAACGCACCTGTTTTGTGATATATTGAAACCATTTCACTGGGAAGCAGAGTGCTGACCTGCTTATTATTCACTTTATTTTTTTTCTCCACCAACACCTTGCCTGATGCAACAGCCACCGTCATGGATTCCTCGAAGGGAAATGCCTTGACATTGAAGGAGGTACCTAAAACCTTAACCTGAATATCTCCCGTGCTTATAATAAATGGATGTAGTGTATCTCTGGAAACGTCAAAAAAGGCTTCTCCTACCAGTTTTACCATCCGATCCTCTCCGAATTTTTCAGGATACTCAATGTAACTATCGGAATTGAGTTTGACTATGCTTCCATCTGGAAGCGTGATCAATGATTTTTTCCCACTTGGATTACTCTTTATAATAAATGGCATGACCTCTGATACCATTTCACCCTCCTCATGTTGGGATAGGAAAAACCACCCAGATATTATCATCAGTGCAATAGCAGCTGCTATTCCGCGCCAGTTATTAAATATTGAAATTTTCCTGATCTGATGCTTTTGAGGAGCAGGGTAGGCTAAACCCAATTCTCTGGAAATTCTCTGGAAAACCTCTTCCTGGTTTTGGACTACAGGCCGATATTTAGATTCTTTCCAGAGTTCACAAAACCTTCTGTAGAATAACTCATTCTCTTTTGACTCATTTACCCAATCCTTTAGTCTTTGGGATTCAGCAAAACTTATTTCGTTGGATAGTTCCCTGGTTATTAGCTTTAAATAATCGGTCATATAAGGTAAATGATAAAACCTGTACTAAGCCTAACTGCGATTTTTCATTAAACCCCCAAAGACTTATAAATATTTTTTCATTTCCGGGGGCACCGAACCTACCTGGAAAGTAATTCTTTCGCCGATTGATAGGCTTTATGGCCGGTAGATCCTGATCCAAGGATTGGATATGCCTGATTAGGAAGAAATTTTCTGTGCCACTTGATTTGTTCGGCCATTTCAGGTGTATCAATCAGGTTGTTCCATTCATTTTGATCATTGATATGATCATAGAACTCTTCTGAACCATCGAGATATTTGATATATCGGTAATTGTCGGATCTTATTGCATAATTACCCGGACCAAAACTAGTCATCGAGATATGCGGCCATTCAGAATGCGGATCTGCTATTAAAGGTTTGAGTGAATGTCCTGCCAATTGATCACTTATCTTCAGTTCAGATAACTCCAACAAAGTCGGATAAATATCCAGTAGTTGAACCGGTCTGTTGCAGACCGCACCTTTAGGAATATTTTTACCTGAAAATATCAGGGGAACCCTGGTACTTTCTTCCCAGAGTGTTTGTTTGGCCCAAATCCTTTTCTCTCCCAGGTGAAAACCATGATCACTCAACAAAACAATGATGGTATTCTCAGCATATGAACTATTCTCCAAAGCCTCCAGGACTGTTCCAATCTGATGATCAACAAAACTCACACTGGCCAGATAGGATTGCACAAGCGGTTTCCATTGGCTATTCTTCAAAATCCAATCATGAGGTGGCTCAATGTGCTCAAGGCTGGTTACATTGATAGCATATTCAGAAATATCCTCCAGATCATTGTTCCTGATTTCCGGCAGGATAATACTATCCACTGGATATAAATCAAACCACTCTTTAGGAGCATACATCGGAACATGAGGTCGGAAAAATCCTACACCCAAAAAGAAAGGTTCTTTGATTTCACTGCCTAATTTTTCAATAGCCCAATTTGCTACCTTATAATCGGGAGTAATTGAATCTTCTTCAGGATAAACACCCCAGTCCCAAAGGGGGTGCCCCTCATAACTAGAAAGTTTTTCATCCGGAAATGGACCAAATCTTCCAAAACCATCCGCATAATTTTCCATATACTTTTGATCCTGATTGTTATATAGTTTTCCGGCCCCCAATACTTCATACCCTTCTCTTTCGAATCGCCTGGTCATGAGTTCCGCTTTAGAAGCTACCGGTGAATCTTCAATATTCCCGGCATTGAAATATATCCCTGTTGATCTTGGATATAATCCGGTCATTATACTCGTTCTGGACGGATTACATATCGCTGTCTGTGCATGCGCATTTAAAAATAAAAGTCCATTGGAAGCAAGCCGATCAATATTTGGTGTTTTAACCTGGGGATGGCCTTCCATACAGCCTACCCAGTCATTCAGGTCATCCACCATGATAAACAGATAGTTGGGTTTTTGGGATAAAGAACTGTGTTTGGGTCGGCAGCTTGCAAGTAAGGCGAGTGATAGAACTGTTAAAAATACCAGGACAATTCTCATAGTATGGTTCAAATTAATTTTCAAATAC
Organism: Bacteroidota bacterium; assembly: GCA_047947195.1. Lineage (GTDB taxonomy): Bacteria > Bacteroidota > Bacteroidia > Cytophagales > Cyclobacteriaceae > UBA7330. The sequence continues at coordinate 5,288,906 of CP170458.1, read as the reverse complement.
AATTAACTCTGTGGAAGAATTAAACGGATCTATTCATTAAACCTGAGAATTAGGTTTTACCCCCAAAGGAAGTTTTAAGAATTGGATGTGACTACTAGAGGAGGAAACTGAAAAAAGTATTCTTTAAAAGCTTTTCTTCATGAAAATCGACTAATATCAATTTCAGTTTTTTGACGGCTATTCCCATCTGGTTTTCTACGGTTTTAACAGAGATATCAAGTAGTTCGGCAACATTTTTATAGGACATTCCATCTTCCCTGATCAGCCGAAAGATCATTTCACATCTTTCCGGGAGACTACTGATCGCATCCTCGATCTTTTCTGCCAACTCTTTGGCAATCATGAGGTTCTCCGGCTGGACATATTCGAGCTTTGTGAAGCTATTCTCTGAATAGTCCTGATTGGCTTTGGACTGTTTGGACAGGTAAGTCAGACTTTGATTTTTGATTGCTCTGAAAAAGTAAGCATCAATTTCCTCAATAAACAATAAGCGCTTTCGGTTTTGCCAAAGCTTCAGGAATACATCGGAAACGATCTCTTCCGCGAGTGCATCAGACTTGATAAAATGGAAAGCGAACCTGTAAAAACGAGGATAATAAATCTCAAAAAATTGCTTGAATGCTATTGTATCGCTGTTTGCGATTTGTACAATTAATTGTCTTTTAGAATCTTTATTCAGCAAATTTTTTAATGAAAGATACTCAATTTTTATAAATATTTAATATTGATAAGGTTTCAACCTGAAACCAACCATCAATTTGAAACGATTGAATGATGTATTCCTGATATAATATCAAATCTAACTATCAATTATTTATTTTAGTGTAGTGTACAATGCACTTTAGCCTGGATCAAAAAAATGAAGTTCAAATATCTAGATAGATTCATACTGGGGTTTATTCTATTGGTCTTCATTGCTTATTGGCCGACCTATTTTTCAAAATTTTTTGATGGCTCTGCAGATTTTTCCCAGTACTTCCATTTTCATGCTATCACCGCAATCTCATGGGTACTGCTGTTGATTATTCAGCCAATACTCATCAGACGTAAGAAGCTGTCGCTCCATAAGCGGGTAGGTAAGATATCTTATGGGTTGGTCCCTATATTATATATTTCAGTTATGCTACTGGCTCATCATCGCATAGATCCTACTGCGGAAGACATGGCCATACAACTTTGGATTCCCTTCAAAGATTTGGTTATTTTTTCCTTTGGGTACGGAATTGCCATCAGATATCGAAAAATTCAGGCTATTCATGCCAGGGGGATGATTGTTGCTGGTATGGCTTTGATTGAACCTACTATGGTCAGGTTTTTTATCAATGTATTGGGTATCCCTGGTTCAGCGGGTTACCCGATGGGGATTTCACTAGACTACATCATCCTGATTATACTTATGGTACTAGAGAGAAAAGAAAAAAAGGCACGATGGGTTTTCCCAACTGCATTTCTTCTCTTTCTCTTTATCCATGCAGTGAGAATCTTTAAAATTCCTCTCCCCTTTTGGGATGATTTCGCTCATTGGTTTCTTTCACTCCCATTGACCTAATGGGTTTCAAAGACCTACCATGGCTACTCCTTCTTCATAAAGATGAAATCTCCCCCCTCATCACCAGTGAAGGCAATCACCCCATATTGAGGAACCAGTCCTCTTGGACTATTATTAATTACAGCAATTTTAAAGTTCCTGAAAAGCTGATCGGCGGATAATAGTTTAGCTTCATTTGTTTTCAGGTTCTTAACCAGATATCGGATAAAGACACTTTCGTCGGGCACAGTAGTCATCGTCCCACTGGTCATGGCTTTCCGGCTCGGCAATTTATATAGTTCCAGCATGGCTTTACTGTTCTCCTCCACAGCCCGCTCTTTTAGGATTCCTCCGCTGAAACAGGCATCAGAGATCAACAGCGTATGTTTGGATTTGATTCCTCCCAGATAGTCTCGAAGGGTACTATTTGACAACCATTGAGATTTGGAATCCAATGAAGCATCAGCCGGCAGCCAGTACCCCTGATTCAACTTTTCGTTCCAGACACCATGGCCAGCATAAAAGATCAATACATTATCCCTTCCTGTTGCCTTTTCGGTTAGTTCATCAAGGGCATCAATGATTTCCGCTCTATTCGGATTTTGCAGAAAGATGATATCGCCGTCATCAAAAGAATACCCGCTCGACAAAACGTCTACCAATTCCTGCGCATCACGGATCGGATTATCAAGGGTTTGAATATTTGGATCAGCATATTCATCGATCCCGATAAATAAGCCATAGTATTTTCGCTTGCTTAGCTCGGAAACCAAAACCTGCCCGACTTCATCTGTAGGTTTTACGACTTTAGATTGTTGAGCCTCAGAAATTTCTTCCTCCGAAATATGTACAACCGGAAGTTTACCCTGAACGCCCTTTGCTCTTACCAGATTTATGGGTCCAAAAGTACCTGGCGGGCAAGTACTCAGTCGCAAATCCCCACTCCATTTTCCGGAGAGTTGTTCCTTTCCATCCCTTATTGAGAACTCCAGGTTGATCTTGGCTTTACAATCAATACCCACCCGATAGATATAATCCGTTTCCAGGATTTCTATCTGATTCCCAGTAATTACGCCATTAAATGCCTTCTTCGTTGAATCATTTCCATTCAATGATTTGCCATAGATATAACCTTCTACAAGATTTTCAGATTGGCGGAATTCCATGATCACAGCTGAGGTCTCGTTCATATAGGATGAAGAGCCCTTCCAGATTCCGGAAATGTTAATAATATTCTGACCCGAAAGACTCAATAAACCTACAGACAAAAAGAAGGACAACCAGAATTTCATTTTTAACATTGGAGTTTCACATTAAAGTTATGCAATCAGTTCCAGTCAGATACACCAAAGATGAAGCCAAATTGCCCACATCTGGCTATTTAACTTATAAAAGGAATAATTCTCCGTTGAAAGAGCTTTTATACCACTCATGCAACTTTCTGACACTTCTGCACATCTATACAGTTAGATATAGCGTTACCTAAGTGTCGAAAACTCAAAGCCAATGCTACACCTAACAGAAATTCACAAGTCTTATCAGACCGGTCAACAGTCGTTGCATGTGTTAAAAGGCATCAATATGACGATTGAGGAAGGAGAATTCGTCTCGATTATGGGTTCCTCCGGTTCCGGCAAGTCCACACTTTTAAACATCCTGGGTATCCTGGATAATTACGATACTGGAAACTATGACCTGGCAGGAACTTCCATCAAAAACTTAACTGAAACCAAAGCGGCATACTATCGCAACAAGTTTCTCGGCTTTGTATTCCAATCTTTCAACCTGTTGAATTTCAAAAATGCAATGGAGAATGTAGCACTGCCATTGTATTATCAGAAAGTGAGCAGAAAGAAGCGTAACCTTATTGCCCTTGAATACCTCGAGAAATTGGGTCTAAAAGACTGGGCTCATCACATGCCTAGTGAGATGTCAGGGGGTCAGAAACAAAGAATTGCCATTGCTCGCGCACTTATCAGTGATCCAAAAGTGATCCTTGCCGATGAACCAACCGGAGCGCTTGACACCAAAACCTCTCATGAGGTAATGGATATCCTAAAAGAGGTAAATGATATGGGTAAAACCATCATCGTGGTGACCCATGAACATGATGTTGCGGAAATGACTCAAAGGATCATCCGTCTTCAGGACGGCTTGATTATTAAAGAAGAAGAATCTATACTCGTTTAAGTTATAGCCATGTTTGATCTGGATAAATGGCAGGAAATCTTTTACACGATCGACAAAAATCGATTAAGATCGTTCGTTACCGCTTTTAATGTAGCCTGGGGAATTTTTATACTTATTATCCTGATGGGTTTTGGAGTGGGCTTTCAAAATGGGATTAAAAATGAATTCTCCGACGACGCTACCAATACCATGTATTTCTGGAGTGGTCGAACCAGTATTGCTCATAAAGGGATGCAACCCGGAAGACGAATCGAATTTACAAATCAGGATTTTGATGCGATAAAAGATCAAGTGGATGGAATCGAATATATCACAGGGATCTACTGGGTTCAAGGGGAGTTTGTGGTTCGATATGAAGACAACTATTCTTCTTTTCAAATAAGATCTGTTGATGTGGACTATCCATACATTGAGCAAAGTGTCTTGCTCAAAGGTCGGTTTATCAATTTGAAAGACATGAAAGAGAAGCGCAAGGTGGCAGTTGTTGGCGAAAAGGTAGTTGAAGTGCTCTTTAGAAATCAGGAACCCATTGGTAAATTCATTACTGTTAATGGCATAAAATACAAGGTAGTTGGGATGTTTAATGAGAAAGGTGTGGAAGCGAATGAATTCATGTCAAAAGTCATTTTTATCCCCAGAAGCACCGCACAGGTAGCCTATGGTGGTGGTAATAGGATTGACAATATCTGGCTTACCACTGAAGAACGAACTATTGAAGGAAGTAATAAAATTCAGGATGAAGTGCATGCGCTTCTTGCCGAAAGACATCGGTTCTCAAAAGACGATAAAAGAGCCGTTTCAGCTTTCAACCGCTTAGAAGAATTTCAAAAGTGGATGGGGGTTTTTGATGGCATTAGAATATTTCTCGCATTTGTCGGAATCCTTACCCTGGTGGCAGGAATTGTCGGGGTAGGTAATATCATGCTAATAGTAGTAAAAGAACGAACCCGAGAAATCGGGGTAAGAAAAGCCATAGGCGCATCCCCGTTTTCAATCATTGGACTATTCTTAATGGAGGCGCTACTCATCACCCTGGTAAGTGGATATGTCGGGATGATCATTGCCATGGCATTTATTGAATCTGGTTGGCTCACCTCAATGATGCTTTCTTTTGGTTTCCCTGAAAGTTTCTTTGTGGATCCTCATGTAGATTTTTCGAATGCCATTATTGCAACGCTGGTATTGGCCATAAGCGGCACGCTTGCCGGGTTTTTCCCAGCTCGAAAAGCGGCCAAAATTCCTCCAATTGAAGCTTTAAGAGACGAATAAACCCATAAGAAAATGTTTGATTACGACAAATGGCAGGAAATATTCGGAACGATCAAGCGGAATAAGCTTAGAACAGGGCTTACTATTCTCGGGATCTTCTGGGGGATCTTTATGATCATTATCCTATTGGGTGGAAGTAATAGCTTTAAGAATGGTGTGACCAAAAACTTTGGCAACTATCTTTCTAACAGTGGATTCTTTTGGGGACAAAAGACCACCATTTCCTATAATGGATTCCAGCCTGGTAAATATGTAAACTTCAACAACAGCGATACGGAGTTTCTGCTTAGCCGGGTGAAAGAATTAAAAGCACTTGCGCCGAGAAATAACCTTTGGGGGAGTCAGGTCAATCACGGCCAAAAGTCAAGTCAATATCAGGTAATGGGTGATTACCCAGCTTATAACGAAATTGAAATCCAGGAAATGTCAGTTGGGAGATTTATTAATCAAAAAGATATCGATGAGACAAGGAAAGTAGCGGTGATTGGCGAAAATGTTAGAGATGTACTTTTTGAAAAGGATGAAGATCCAATCGGAAAATTTATCACCATAAGAAAAGTAAATTTTATGGTTGTCGGTGTCATAAAACCTTATCGAACCAATCCAAATAGCCAGGAAAGAAACAGGATCCATATTCCTTTCACCACTTTTCAAAAGGCTTTCCACTATGGTGATCGGGTTGGATGGTATGGGTATGCCGTTCACGATGGGCTTGATGTATCAGACGTAGAAGCCAAAATCATTAATCTGTTAAAAGAAAAGAATAATATACATCCATTGGATGCTGATGCTATCGGGCATGAAAATCTGCAGGAAGAGTTTGGCGAAATTTATGGGATGTTCAACGGACTGGAATATTTTACCTGGTTTGTCGGTCTCAGTACATTGTTTGCCGGAATCATTGGTGTAAGCAATATTATGCTCATCATCGTAAAAGAAAGAACAAAAGAAATTGGGATCAGGAAATCTTTGGGGGCTACACCACTATCAATTATTTCACTGATTGTGCAAGAAGCTGTATTCCTAACTTTTTTAGGTGGATATATGGCTTTAATTATAGGATTATTATTACTCGAAGGTATTGCCATGGTAATGCCCAAAGGTGGCCAACTTCCATTTGATCCCCCATCAATCAATCCAGCGATCGCACTAGGAGCATTGGGCCTACTCGTATTTGGTGGGATGATTGCCAGCATATTGCCTGCAAGGAAAGCAGCAGCCATCAACCCAATAGAAGCAATTAGAACAGAAGGTTAAAAGGACTAAACTCAAACTACACTACTCATGAAAAAGATTATTAGAATTTCACTTGTCATCATCCTGGTTGGAAGCATGGGCTTCCTGGGATTTTTTGTCTACAAGAAATCTGAAAAACCTAAGACGGTATTTGCTACAGATTCAACTTTTGTGACAAGCATTGAAAAGAAAACAGTCGCAACTGGAGCCATCAACCCCAGACGTGAGATCGAAATCAAATCTCAGGTATCCGGCGTTGTCGAAAAATTATTTGTTGAACCGGGTGATGAGATTAAAAGTGGGCAACTCATTGCAAAAATCAAGATTATCCCGGATGTGGTCGCTTTAAATAATGCAGAAGCACGTCTGAAAGAAGCAGTTATTAATTACAAGAATTCCGAACAGGAAATCGAGCGTCAGCGAAAGCTGTTTGATCAACGGGTGATCTCTGAACTGGATTACAATCAATACCTGCTGACCTACAACCTAAACAAACAACAGGTCGAAGCAGCCGAAAATAACCTGGATCTGATCAAAGAAGGTGCCTCTAAAAAGTCAGGAGCAGTTTCCAACCTGGTTAAATCAACAGTGGCAGGAATGGTATTGGATGTACCCATCGAGGAAGGGAATTTCGTGATCGAAACAAACACTTTCAATGATGGAACCACCATTGCATCTGTGGCAGATATGTCCGAATTGATCTTTGAAGGAAAAGTGGATGAAGCGGAGGTTGGGAAGCTCAAAGAGGGCATGCAACTGAAACTGACCATTGGTGCACTCGACACGGTAAAATTCTTTGCTGATCTCGAATACATTTCTCCTAAAGGAGTTGAAGAAGAAGGAGCTATTCAATTTGAAATTCGGGCAGCCGTAAAGCAAAGAGAAGATTATTTCTTACGTGCAGGATACAGTGCGAACGCAGATATAGTACTGGATAGAAAAGACCAGGTACTTGCTGTGAAGGAAAGCAATGTCCTGTTTGAGGAAGAAAAAACCTTTGTAGAGGTTGCGATGGGAGAGCAACAGTTTGAGAAGAAAGAGATCACAACAGGTATATCAGACGGCATCAACATTGAAGTACTCAGCGGTCTGAACGAAGATCAGAAGATCAAGAAATTGTAATTTACTCAACCAGCATTTACAAAAAAAGCTGTCAAAATGGTCGCTAAGCTTGTTAAAATGCAGATAGTCAATGGGTAATCCTTGACAAGTACATCAAGGGGGATTTTTAAAATATTGTGTAAACTGCGGATCATTGATAAACTAAGTTTCCTCTTTCGGTTTAGAACCAAAGAAGCCTTGGCCTTGTCGCCAATGATTTTTCCAAGTTCAGACTGGTTCATACCTGATTCATTCATGGTGTATTTAATTGCTTCAATAGGGTCAGGTTCCTCAATCGGATAATTTTTATTCTCATAATCCTCAATAAGGATTTCGAGAACTTCTGCGCGATCAAATTCATCTGTCCCCTTGGGGGCATCAAATAACTTCTCAAGTTCATTAAGAGCTAGGCGGTATTCCGCCTCGCTTCTAATGGGTTTTACATCTCTTAACACTTTGCTCTTTTCTCTTATTAAGCAACACAGTTGCTAGTAATTCCAAACGGATTCAGGATCTATCCTGTCATATTCTCCATGAGTCCCAATGAAACAAACAAAAACTGACTGCCTATCATAATTAACCTGAACCACTAATCTATAATCATTCTTATTAATATTGAATACTATTCTGCCTTTCCCAATGGGTCTTGCATGAGTAAAAGTTTCTAAGATATCATCTGGTTTTTCCCAGATCGCTTTCTTTACTTTTTGTATCCATATTTTCAATCCTGTTTCAGTTTCAGGATGAACCGTATAGTACGTTCTTAACGTACCTACTGAAAGTAATCGCATTTGATCTCAATAATAAAACTTGATTGTGCATCATAAAAACGCCATTTTCCTACAAAAATAATTACAATGTTTCCAATATGGAAACTTTTTGTAAAATAATCTCAAATTAAATTGTAATTTGGTCTCTTTAGCTTAGCAATAAATACCTTAAATATCTCATGGAATTCCAAAACATAGAACTATTCATCACCCTGTCATGGGTTCTTATCCTGACTCCGGGCCCTGACCAGCTCTATGTTTTAACCAGGGGAATCAGTGGCGGAAAAAAGGCCGGACTTATCTCGGCACTAGGAATAAATGCTGGTATTCTTGTCCACACACTTTTTGCTGCCCTGGGACTTTCTGTCATTCTACAAACTTCTGCCACAGCATTTCTGATTATTAAGGGTATTGGTGCTGTATATCTCATTTACCTGGGAATCAAAACATGGTTAAATAAAGAAGAGATTAAACCTGATACAAATAGTAAGTTCACAAAATCGCAATTATTTATTCAGGGTATTCTTTCAAATGTCCTGAATCCAAAAGTGGCCTTATTCTTTATCGCTTTTCTGCCCCAATTTGTCAGTGCAAATTCAACCAGTAGTGCAGCCAGTCAAATGATCATCTTAGGATTACTATTTACTCTATTTGGGTTAATCTTTTTGGTCTCCTTAGGCTTGTCTGCGGGAAGTGTACAGAAGATCTTATTTAGAAATCCAAAAACTGGCACTCTCATCCATAAAATATCAGGTTTGATTATGGTACTACTGGGTGTTAGGTTGGCGTTTACAAGGAAATAGAACTAAAACCCACAGGCAGTCACTATGTGATTGATCTGCTGGGTCATCAACTGATTCCACTCAGGATCTTCAGCTACAAGTCCCCGGATAATCATAATACCACCCGATAATAAAGCGATCATGGTGATGGTCCGTGAGGCATTCTTAAAAAAGTGAGGTATTCTATTTCTAATGGCTGACAGAACTATCAGGCCGGGCAATGTGCCTATTCCAAAAAATACCATGAACATGGCTGAGCTACCCATATCGGCAGTAAGAATTGCACCAGCTGCAGCCAGATAAATAAGCCCGCAGGGAAGAAACCCATTGACTATTCCAGCTGCTAACCACTTAATCCGGGTATTATAATGTCCGGTAAATTTTGTTTTAATCCATTGGTAAAAAAAAGATCTATAGTACAGCGATTCCAATGTGTTTCTCCATTTGGGGAATCCGTAGATCAGAATGATAAGGATCCCAACAATGATGGCGCCAAATTTTTGGAAATGAATCAGTTGAAAAGAGGTGCCAATCAATCCGAAAAGAACACCGATCAATGCGTAGACACTTATCCGCGCGAAGTGATAAGTAATAAAAGATAAATAGGCTTTAAAACCGGATTTATCAGTGAACGTGATCATCAAGGGACCGCACATTCCGATACAATGGAAGCTACCTACTAATCCTATGATGAATGCATTGATCACTGTAGATAAAGTTCTTTTTCCTGAAAATAGGATAATCCATCAACCTTCCAGCTGACCTTCACCTTATATCTTCCCTTAACCAGCTCTTGCTGATCAATCTTTTGTTGATTTTTCTCATCAAGGGATAATGAATAAGTCCTATCAAAAAGCTTTCGGGAAGGATGATAAAAGTAAATCATTCCCTCGGCACCTTTAAAGGTCTCAGGGAATTCGAACACAACCTTCTCCCCGTTCTGATTAATAGCTACCTCATTACCGGAATTTCGCAAATTGACCTTTTCATCAATCCGATCCTGAAAAGCCAGTTCATCCTGGTAATAATTATCTGACACCAGGTCAAAGTCCATCCTAAATGCCTGAGCCACCATATACAGGATAAATGCTCCAAACAGGACAAATGACAATACAATTTTAGTTCCCCAATTCCACTTCATCTCTTATTATTTTGCTGGACCCAAAAACTTGGTTTTAACAGTTTCAATCAACTCATCTCCGGTATAGACCCCTACCTTAATCTGTGTACTCATCTGAGTCAGATTATTTGGGTCTATGACTACAAAAAACGCTCCCTGACCAATACCTTGCTCCTTCAGTATGATCCCTGATCCAACCATTTCAATTTTTCCTTCAGGTTCAAGTAATTTGAATGACACATCATGTGGCTCGTTGGTTTTATTAACGATCTTGACCTGATATAGATTAGTGATACTGCCATCATCCCGTGTTTGATACATCATACCAGGTGTTCGTAAGATAGTAGTTTCGAAGTCTGACCTGATGACCAGTAGGGTGACAAGAAAACCAATCAGTAAAATCAATACCGACGTATAGGCCTTCATCTTTACCGTAAACCGGAAAGGCAGTTTATCAGCGATATTCTGTTCAGAGGCATACCTGATAAGTCCTCTGGGCAAGTCAACCCTATCCATGATGGAATTACAGGCATCAATACAAGCGGTACAGTTAACACATTCCAATTGAGTGCCGTTTCTGATATCAATACCAGTTGGACAGACATAAACACATTGCTTACAATCGATACAATCTCCTTTACCAGTTGTCTCCCTGTTTTCATCTTTGCGAAATTTTCCTCTGGTTTCTCCTCTCTCATGGTCGTATGCCACAACAATACTTTGCCTGTCCAGGAGCACGCCTTGCAATCTTCCATAGGGGCAAATGGTTGTACATACTTGTTCTCGCAAAAACCCAAATACTCCATAGAATGCACCGGTCAAAAATACCATCGCGACGAATCCCATAGGTTCTACTGTAGGGCCGGATGCAATCAGCTCCCACGTTCTATCCACACCAACGATATAAGCCATGAAGGTGTGCATGATCAGTGCACTGATCAATAGGAATATGGCATGCTTAGAGACTTTCTTGATAATCTTTTCCTGGTTCCAGGGCTTTTTATCCAATTGGCGCTGAGCCATGTAATCTCCCTCAATCCAATACTCCACTTTTCGGAAAACCCACTCCATAAATATGGTTTGGGGACATATCCATCCGCAGAAGATGCGACCAAAAACCACGGTAAACAATACGATGATCACCAGTAGGGTGATCATCCCAATGACTGCCAGGAAGAAATCCTGGGGCCAGAAAACCTGACCAAAAATGATGAATTTCCGTTCGAAGATATTAAACAACAAAAAAGGTTGCCCATCAACCTTGATAAATGGGCTTGCAAATAGAATAAGTAACAGTAGCGTAGCTACAATACCCCGGTAATTAGTGAGTTTACCCTTTGGCTTTTTAGGGTAAACCCATATCCGCTTACCCTGGTCATCTACTGTGGCTATTTTATCGCGAAAGCCTTCTTCAGCCTCTTTGTCTTTATATAAATCTTCTACACTGGTTTCCATCAAATCGCGTCACTTCCCTCGTTCTGTTCAGCACTGTTTCTTTCAAATAATTCTCCCTGCGGCTCTTTTGGATTAGGTGGATTAGTTCCTTCAAGTGTATAGATAAAGCTGGCTACCTGTTGCATTTGCTTAGGTGTGAGCTGAGATTCCCATGGGATCATCCCTTTTTCAGGGACACCATATTTTATTGTTGTAAAAATGGATGCAATGTCACCACCATGGATCCAATATTTATCAGTGAAGTTTGGTCCCACAACACCTTGTCCTTCAGCTCCATGACAAACAAGACAATTCGCTGTATAGATATCCTTGCCAGCAGCCAGGTCAGCTGGATCCTCTGAAAAAGTAACTGAGCTTTCGTCAATTCTATTTCCCTGGGAGGCTAAATAGGCTTCCACTTCTTCCTTAGCTTGAGCCATCTCTTTATCATACTCGGCTCCCTGAAGATCTCCTGTTTTGAATACATGAAAATTCAATAAATAGACCACACCAAAGAAGATAGTGAAATAAAAACCATAAAGCCACCACGGTGGAAGTCGGTTATCTAATTCTCTGATTCCATCATATTCATGAGAAGTCATGACATCTGCCTCACGTTCTATCGGAACTGCCTGATTAAGGTTACTCCATAATCTTTGCCAAAGGGTTTCCTTTACTTTAGCTTCTTCAGGTTGCTCAAGAGCAGCGATGGTCCTCAAAGCATACAATGCTGTGAACAAGGCTAAAATTGCCACAAAACAGACCAACCCTGCTACCGAAATGACGATTTCCAATTGATACTGATTATACAAACTTACTGGCGCTTCTGCAGCTGACTGAGCTTTTGTAAACCCTACACTTAGAAGGGTTATAAGAAAACTTAATGTATACTTTAGATTCTTCATGACTCTTCGTTTTTAGTATCTAGTGGCAATCTTGAAATCTCATCCATCTGAGCTTTATCTGATCTGATAATCCAGATAAAAAGTCCGATAAAGAAAACCACGAATATGATTAGGGAGATCAGTGGGAATATCTCAATTCCAGTGATCGTTTCCATATGGTGTTTAATAAATTTCAGCATGTTACTTAGTGTTTTCTGCCAGACCTTCAATATTGCTAATATCTGTTCCGATACGTTGCAGATAAGCTATCAATGCAATGATCTCTTTATCTGGAACTACCTGAATATTCTCTTTTGCCAGCTGATCAACAATCTCTTTTGCCTGTATTTCCGCGGTAGCAATTGAAACATCTTCAAAACCTTCTTCATAAGGCACACCCAGTGTCCTCATCGCGGAGATCTTCGCAGGTGTCATTTCTTTATCCCAATTCTGCTCATAAAGCCATGGATAAGGAGGCATGATAGAACCAGGCGACATACTCCTGGGATCCGCCATATGGTAATAATGCCAACTATGGGTGTATTTGCCGCCGACTCTAAGCAAATCAGGGCCTGTTCGTTTAGATCCCCATTGGAACGGGTGATCATAGATAAACTCTCCCGCCTTTGCATACTCACCATATCGTTCAGTTTCTGATCTGAATGGTCGAATCATTTGTGAGTGGCAGGTATAGCAACCTTCTCTGACATATATGTCTCTACCATGCAATTCCAGCGGAGTATAAGGTTTTACTGAAGCAATTGTTGGGACATTTGATTTGATCAGGAATGTTGGAACGATCTCAATGATTCCTCCAATTCCAACCATGATCAAACTCCAAACAAGGAGATTAATAGGCCTCCATTCAAATATTCTTCTATGCCAGTGTTCTGAGCTGGAAGGTTTATAATCTTTAGCTAATGGTGCGGCTTCAGCTTTTGTTTCACTAATAAAGCTTCCTGCCTGGGCTGTTTTTACCAGGTTGTACACCATGATAAATACTCCGGTGAGGTATAGGAACCCGCCAAATGCCCGAAGCATATACATAGGTAAGATCTGGGTAACTGTTTCAAGGAAATTGCTGTAAACGAGGATTCCCTCCGGGGTGAATTGTTTCCACATCAAACTTTGTGTGAACCCGGCCCAGTACATTGGAACTGCATAAAAAATGATTCCCAGTGTGCCAATCCAGAAGTGGACGTTGGCCAATTTTAAAGAGAATAATTTGGTACCGTAAAGTCTTGGTATCAGGTAATAAAGCATGGCAAAAGTCATAAAGCCATTCCATCCTAACCCTCCGACATGAACATGTGCAACGATCCAATCTGTAAAGTGTGCAATAGCATTCACATTTTTCAATGAAAGCATTGGTCCTTCGAAGGTGGCCATTCCATAGGAGGTTACAGCAACCACCATGAACTTCAGGATCGGATCTTCCCTCACCCTGTCCCAGGCTCCCCTCAAGGTAAATAATCCATTCAACATGCCTCCCCATGAAGGAGCGATCAACATGACAGAGAATACGACTCCAAGAGACTGAGCCCAATCAGGTAAAGCATTATAAAGTAAGTGGTGAGGCCCGGCCCATATATAGATAAATATCAATGCCCAGAAGTGGACGATAGATAATCTATAGGAATAGATAGGTCTGTTGGAAGCTTTGGGGATGAAATAATACATCAACCCCAGGTATGGTGTAGTGAGGAAAAATGCTACCGCATTGTGTCCATACCACCATTGTACCAAAGCATCCTGTACCCCAGCATACCATGAATAACTTTTCATAAAGGAAATTGGCAACTCAAATGAATTGACAATATGAAGCATTGCTACTGTGACGAATGTGGCGATAAAGAACCAGATAGCAACATATAGATGGCGCTCTCTCCTCTTCAGAATGGTTCCAAACATATTGATCCCGAATACAACCCAGATCAAAGCAATGGCTATATCAATGGGCCACTCCAGCTCTGCGTATTCCTTTCCGGTTGTAAGACCCAGTGGCAGCGTAATTGCAGCAGCGAGAATGATTAGTTGCCAACCCCAGAAATGGATTTTGCTCAGAAGATCACTGAACATTCGCGCTTTACATAGTCGTTGTAATGAGTAATAAACCCCCGCAAAGATCCCATTCCCCACAAATGCAAAAATCACTGCATTGGTATGGAGGGGTCTGATTCTTCCGAATGTTGTGTATTGTAGCCCAAAGCTCAGCTCCGGCCAGAAAAACTGGCAGGCAGCTAGTAGTCCCACTGTCATGCCTATAATACCAAATATGGTAGCGGCAATGAGGAACAAACGAACGATGGAATTGTCGTAGTAAAAAGTTTCCAGGAGACCTGAGCTTTTACTTTGGCTCTCTGGATTTTCTGTTTGATTCGCCATGGATAGGTTGATTTGATTCGTCTTCAAATAATATTCTTATTGATGGAGTATAATCATCCTCATACTGTCCGCTCTTTGATGCCCAAATGAAAGCAATCAAAAAAGCAGTAGCTATAAAAAGACTGCAACCGATTAGTATAAAAATGACACTCATGATACTAAAGCAAGATTAAACTCAATAAAATAAGAGCATTATGAGTCTATTCAATTTTCTGACTGATTTTTATCAGTGTTGAATTTAAAAACCAATTCGTATAATACCAGACATACCGCTTTAATTTTTCAGATCATTAATTATCAAATAGAAGAGCATTTTTTTAGGATTTAGCAAAACATTTTAAGGATTAGGTGCGTAGATTTGCAATGAAATAGCTTTTTAGTTCTGCTGTTCGCAATTGTTTTACGGAAATCCAAACTTTTTTCTTTTTAGGAAGGTTCATACTTAAATGTCCAGGATGAAAAACTTTCTTTTTGTAATTTTTTTTGCATCATTTTTAATTGCTGAAGCCCAAAATATCAATCTATCAGGTACCGTTCAGAGTGCTATTGATGCAGAGACCATCCCTGGTGCATCAATCGCGGTACTTAATCCAGCTGACTCATCACTTGTGGGTGGGAACGTAACTGATTTTGATGGGAAATTTCAAGTTACCGGACTACCAAAAGGCACCTACTATGTTCAGATTAGTTTCATTGGATTTCAACCTTTGATTGACACATTAAAACTTGATAAGGACTTGAACATGGGAATTATTAAGATGAGTGAACAAACCCAGGTTCTTGGAGCCGTCGAGGTGGTAGCAAAACCTACAGCCGCCATGCAGAAAGGTGACACTGTTCAATTTAGCGCTGGTGCTTATCAGACAGCTAAAGATGCTTCCTCACAGGAATTAATTGAAAAACTACCAGGCATTAGTGTTGAAAATGGAAAGCTGCAGGCTAATGGTGAAGATGTACAGGTGATCCTGGTAGATGGCAAACCTTTCTTTGGAGGTGATGTAAGTGCAGCACTACAAAATCTTCCTGCTGAAGTAGTGGCAAGTATCCAGGTTTATGATAAGAAAAGTGATAAAGCGCAGCTTAGTGGATTTGATGATGGGGAAAGACAAAAGACCATTAACATTATCACCAAACCTGACAGAAAGAAAGGTCAATTCGGAAAATCCACCATAGGTATAGGCACCAACGACACTTATAATGGCGCAGCCAGTATCAACTTCTTTAATAATGACAGAAGGATTACAGTAACTGGATTTAGTAACAATATCAATACAATCAAATATGCCTCGGATCCAAATAATATTGGTGATGCCAGGAACCAAAATGGCTTGATTAACACCAACAGTTTTGGAGTGAATTTTAATGATGATTGGGGAAAAAGGATAGAATTTAGTGGAAACTATCAATACTCCTTACAGAACACCACACAACAACAAAATGTGCGCAGAAATTATGCTTTGGATTCAGATTCTGTCCAGATTTATGATCAGAACAGTACCACCAAAACAAATGTAGATGCCCATAGTGTCACCCTTAAAGTCAAGTATGAAGATGACAACAATACGGTGATCATGCGCCCGAATTTCCAGTATGATTTCAACAAAAGGTTTGATGATTTCATTGGTGAAACATCCGTCGCTGGTAGACCACTCAATACAACAAACAATACTGCTGAGGGATATTTTAAAAACTACGATTACTTTAACAATATTTACTACAGTCATAAGTTTGGAAAAAAAGGCAGAGCCCTCACTACTGGATTTCATACAGGAATACATCCCAATAAAGATTACTCCAATCAATATGCTGAAAACCAGTACTTTCAAAATGGAGATAGTACCGCTATTATCGATCAGGAAACCACAAGAATTCGTCACGGACTGTCATGGAGTACCCAGGTTTCCTATACTGAGCCTCTTGGAGAAAAAAGTATGATGGAAATTGAGTATCAAATAAGTGATAAAATTGATGACTCAGACAAATTAACCTATGATGTTGACGAGTTTGGTGAGATTAGAAGATTGGACACTACACTAAGTAATACTTTTGATAGTCGATATCTTAGGCAAGAAGCAGAGTTAGGATACCAGTATAGGACTGAAAAATTGAGGATCCAGGTAGAGACAGAATACCAGGCTGCATCACTAAACAATCAGCAGTATTTCCCACGCCCTTTTGATCAAAGGAGGGTATTTACCAGCATTTTACCTTCTGCCAGATTAAACTATCACTTTTCTGAAAATAGAAGGATTGAAATGGATTACAGAACCTGGACTAATAATCCCGATATCTCACAACTCCAGGATGTGATTGACAATTCAAATCCCCTACAGCTTAGTTCTGGTAACCCCAATTTAAATCAAACCTACAATCATTCAGGTCGATTGAGATTTTGGTCAAATAATATGGATACGGAAAAATCCCTGTTTGCTACCATCTACACAACCATGGCTAGTAACCTGATCACAACCTCATCTATCATTGCGAAAGATGGGCCTGTTGAAATCTCTGATAATATTACACTTGCAGAAGGTGCCCAATATCGATTTCCGGTTAACGTAAATGGGTATTTTTATGGGTATTATTATATGAGTTACGGCCAACCTGTATCCTTGATCAAATCAAATTTTAGGGTTTATGGAGGAGTCAATTATACAAGAAGCCCTGGACAAATCAATGATCAAATCAACTACTCCAACAGACAGCGTTATTGGGTTGGTCTTTCTTTAAGTAGTAATATCAGTGAGAAAATAGACTTCAATCTTTCCACAAGGACTTATTACAATGTGATCGAGAATACAGTCAGACCTACCCTTAACAACGATTATTATATACAGTCAACAAACCTGAAATATCGTTGGGTATTCTTCGATGGATTTGTATACCGTGCAAACGTCAACTACCAGATAAATACAGGATTATCAGCGGGATATGATAATAGTTCTCTGCTGATGAATATGAGCGCAGGTAAGAAGTTCCTTAAGAATGATTTGGCAGAGCTAAGTATCAATGTTTATGATTTACTTAAGCAGAATAACAATGCTAACAGGAATGTCAATGGATTATATATAGAAGACAGGCAGAGTACAGTATTGCAGCGTTATTTCATGCTAACATTCACATACAACATCAGGCATTTCAGCCCTGGAACCACTATTGAGGATTTTAAAGATATCTGATTTAGTCTATCCATTCTTGAAGACATGTTTGCCCAGGTAATTAACTGCTAAGGTTATAAAACCTACGACGGTTACAGAACTTATCGGCATAATAATCGCTGAAACGATCGGAGAAAGATTGCCACTTACAGCAAAAGATAACCCAACTAAATTATAGGTAAAGGAAATAATAAAAGCAGCTATCAACACATTTCTGATAGCACCCGAAAATCTCATAATATCTAAAAGTTCCTCTAACTTATTAGCTGCCAGAATCCCATCACATGAGGGAGAAAACTGGTGGATGTCTTCACTTACTGCAATCCCAACAGATGCTGCTTTGAGGGCACCAGCATCATTTAACCCATCCCCTACCATCATGGATTTATCTCCAAGCTCCTTTACAAAACTGAACTTCTCAGCAGGCTTTTGACTAAATCTTAACTCATCAAAATAAGGGGACAAATGGTCCCTTTCTTTGCTGCTGTCACCAGATAGTAAGAACATACTAAACCTTTTTTTCAATAGTATAAGCATCTGAAAAATGTCTTTCCTATAGGAAGATTCAATAGCAAAATACCCTTTCAGTTCACCATCAATTTCTACATATACTCTGGACTCATTTTGGGATTTATCGTTTACGCCAAGCCACTGGGATGAGCCTAATCGAATGGTATTATCAGATACATTCGCCAGAAGGCCTTCTCCAATTTTCTCTTCGAAGTTTTTAATTTCCAAGGCATTATCAACTTGCTTAATATTTTGATATATAAGCTTGCTAAGAGGGTGAGCTGAATTACTGACTACCTTTTTTATCAGTGATAATTCATCAGTTGTCAGTTTGTCCCCTTCAAAGTGAATTTTCCCCGGTACATTCTCGGTCAATGTCCCCGTTTTGTCGAAAACAATCTCCCTTACCTGGGAGAGCTTTTCAATTACCGATGCGTTCCTCAAATAAAGTCCATTCAGGCCCAGAATCCTCATTCCATGACCGTAGCTAAAGGGTAAAGCCAGCGCGAGGGCACAAGGGCATGCAACAATGAGGACAGCTGTAACAGTATCCCAGATCTTTGCTGTATCATTTAATGCCCAAAAAATACCAGAACCTAAGGCTATTAACATGATGGCAATTGTAAAGTATTTACTCACTTTGTCCACCATGTTTTGATAGGAAGTATCTCCTTCACTATTCCCGAGGTCTCTATTCCAGAGTTGGGTCAGTTCACTGTTGTTTACTGATTTCATCAGCTGGATCTTAATAGGTCCTCCAACCTGGCGTCCTCCAGAAAATAGTTTATCTCCCTGGCTTTTCCCGACTAGTTCAGACTCACCGCTAATAAAACTATAATCCAGGGAGGCATTTCCTTCGAGTAAAATGGAATCAGCCGGAATCAATTCCTGGTTATGGATAATTAAAATGTCCTTCGGTTTAAGGTCTTTTAGCAGGACAGACTCCTCCTTACCATTCGTTTCAACCGTCGCCGCAATGGGGAAATAGGATTTATAATCCCTTTCAAAGGATAGTGCCTGATAGCTCTGGTTCTGATACCACTTACCAATTAGAAGGAAAAATACCAGTCCCGTAAGTGAGTCGATGTATCCCGGGCCGACATGCCAAAGGATTTCATAGATACTTCTGAGAGCCAAAGTAAGAATCCCAATTGAAATCGGTACATCAATGTTAAGGAAACCGTTTTTAGCACCCTTATAAGCACTTATGAAATAGTCATTAGATGCATACAATACTACAGGAAGCATCAGCACCAGATTGATCCAGCCAAACAATGACCTAAATGACTCTTCAAGTTGAAAACCAGTATCAAAGTATTCTGGTAAGCTTATCAACATACTGTTTCCAAAGCAAAATCCTGCCACCGCAAGCTTTATGATATGGTTTTGCTTTGTGGCAACCCTGGGCTTCTCTGAAGACTCAAGGTTAATGAGTGGCTCATAACCAATGCTTGATAAGATAAATACAACATCCTTAAGAGATATTGATTCATGTTGGAAAGTCACTGTGGCTTCTTTCTTTAGAAAATTTACCCTGGATTGTACAATGTCTTTATTGAGCCTTGGGAGATTTTCCAGTAGATAGATGCACGAACTGCAGTGTATTGCTGGAAGGTAAAATTTTATGACTGATATCTTCTCATCCCTAAATCTGATGAGTTGATCAAGAATTTTCTCGTTATCAAGAAAACCATACTTACGCTGAATCTCCAGCTGATCTGATATCTTCCTGGTCTTAAGATTTTCTCCCTGGTAATAATTGGTGAGATTGGAAGCTTCAAGTAGTTCATAGACTGCTTTACAACCATGGCAGCAGAAATGCTTATCATCGTATGAAATGATTTCAGTCGAACACCAATCCCCACAGTGATCACAGATTGTATTTACCTCGGTGATTTGACTCATTTAAGAATTAACAGCTTCCTTTACCAGCGTATTGGGGATAATCATCAATGGTGTACTTGTCCTTTCAATCATTTTTGTGATATGACTGCCCGGTCGATTGTCCAAACCATTGCTGTTGACTCCCATAACCACCAGATCAAATTTATTTTTTTTGATGAAGTCCAGAATTTCCTCCTCAACCCATCCTTTCAAAATTACCGAATCAATTATAAGATTTTTTCCCTTCGTCAATTCATCACATAGGGCTTTCATCTTTTGCTTGATTCTTTCCATCTCCTGATTATCTTCTATTTTAACTCTCCTCGTCTTCTTGTCAAATCTTGCACTGGACGGGAAAATATGCAATAGGGTGATGGATGATGATCCATCGCGGCAGATATCAATTGCTATTTTGATAGCATTCCAGGCAGCCGGGCCAAAATCTGTTGGTACTAATACTTTATCAAATAGATACATATTCACCTCTGGGAATCAAAACAAATCTAACTTTGGAGGCAGAGGCATTTTCTGATATCCATCAAAAAAATAAATGAAATAAATCAGTACTTTTGGATTGAAGGATTACTTAATTTTTTCTAATCCCAAGAATCCATCTGATCAACTTTAATGGAAGTTAACAGAGATTATCTTTTATCCAGCGAAGGTTACCAACTACTCAGCAAGATTTTTCTAAATACCGGTGAAGGCATAATCATCGGTAATGCAAAAGGCAAAATACTGCTTTCCAATGCACGTGCCAATACCCTATTCGGTTACGATGAAACTGAATTGGAAGAAAAATTCGTCGAAGACCTTATCCCGCAAGATTTGCGAAAGCAACATGTAAAACACAGGTCTGATTACGTAAAAAATCCGATTACCCGATCTATGGGAATTGGAAGAGACCTTGTAGGGCTTAAAAAATCCGGGGAAGTTTTTCCGATAGAGGTCAGTTTGTCCTATATGCAACATGAAGGTATCCCACTGGTCATCGCCTTTGTCACCGATATCACACAACGCAAAAGACAGGAGTTAGATCTCGCCGAAAGTCGGTTGAAACTAGAAGAATATGCCCAACAACTGGAGGATAAAGTCAGAGAGCGAACCCAGGAATTAGAACATATGAACCTGGGATTAGAAAGTCAGATACGTGAAAGAAAATTGGCTGAAGCTGCGCTGACTGAAAGCCTGGAAGAAATCAAAAAAGGAGAGGCTGAAATATTAAAAGCCCTGGAAAAAGAAAAAGAGCTCAATGAGATGAAAACACGGTTTATCTCGATGGCCAGTCATGAATTCAAAACGCCTCTGACAACCATTCTTTCTTCCGCCAACCTATTAGCCAAGTATACAACTACTGAGGAGCAGGAAAAACGTCAAAAACATATTGATCGGGTAAAATCCTCCGTTCAAAACCTGAATAACATACTTAATGATTTCCTTTCGCTGGAAAGGTTAGAAAGTGGAAATGAAAGAATAGAGATTCAGGAATTTGAACTCAAAAAGCTATTGATTGAAATCAAAGATACCTTTGAACAGACACTTAAGAAGGGGCAGGAGCTAAAACTTACATTTAAAAATGAACCAACTGTAATTACTGATCCACATCTTATCCAAAACATTGTGATTAATCTAATATCCAATGCCGTTAAGTATTCTCCTGATGATAAGCCCATCGAGATAGTTACTGATCTGGTGAAAGGCAAAGTCATTATAAAAGTCATTGATCAGGGGATAGGTATACCTGAAGACGATCAAAAAAATCTGTTCGAAAGGTTTTTCCGGGCAGGCAATGCAAGCAATATTGGAGGTACGGGTCTGGGATTGAATATTGTAAAAAGGTATCTTGATCTAATTGAGGGAGACATCTCTTTCACCAGTAAAATTGGTAAAGGAAGTGAGTTTATGATTAGATTTCCGATTAGAAATTAATAAAGCATGGTAACCAAAAAGAAAATTCTAATTATTGAGGATCAGGAAGATGTGAGAGATAATATCGCAGAGCTCCTGGACCTTTCTAATTACGAGCCTATCACCGCCAGTAATGGTAAAGAGGGTGTTAAGAAAGCGTTGGAAATCAAACCCAATCTGATCCTGTGCGATATCATGATGCCCGAGATGGATGGATATGAGGTCATCTACCTGCTTGGTAAAAATCCTGAGGTGGCGTCTATCCCATTTATTTTCCTTACGGCCAAGTCAGAAATGAGCGATTTCCGAAAAGGGATGAATCTGGGTGCAGATGACTATATCACCAAACCATTTGAAGAAATCGAGTTACTTAATGCCATAGAGAGACGTTTGGAGAAATATGAGCAGATGGCTGCTAAAAGTAATTTTGAAGATTTTGTGCAGCAGGCCAGAAAATATGACGAACTCAAAGACCTGGAAAAGAATAGTAAGACAAGAGTATTTAAGAAAAAAGATATCATCTATCGTCAGGGAGACTTTGCATCTTATGCCTATAAGATCATTAAAGGAAAAGTAAAGACCTACCAAATCAATACAGATGGCAAGGAGTTTATTCTGGACATCCTCAAGGATGGTGACTTTTTAGGAGAAAATGCCCTGATTCAGGACACTGACAGGACAGAGTTTGCTCAGGCAATAGATGAGACGGAGTTGAGCTTAATACCCAGAAAAGACTTTCAGGATTTAATTTTTCAAAATCGTGAAGTCTCTGCTCAATTCATCAAGATGCTCTCACAAAGTTTGTTAGCCAAAGAACACAGTCTGATGGAAATGGCGTATGACACGGTAAGAAAACGTACTGCTGATTCCTTGATGAAACTTTACAACACCTACAATAAAGGTGGTGGAGAAAAGGTCTCTTTTGAAGTTACCCGGGCAGATTTAGCCAGTATGGTAGGAACTGCCACTGAATCCGTGATCAGAATCCTGTCTGAGTTTAAAAAAGATGGATATATTAAAATTGATGGCGGTAACATCCAAATCGAAAATCCAGATAAACTAAGTGCCATCAGATATTGAAATGAGCCAGTTATTTTATGACCTATTGGATTTATATAAGTTGGCTTTTTCTTCATCTTACTGCTGATCTCCCTGACGTCAGTCACCATCAGGTCAATATTCTATCAAGCAAACTCACTATTCATGGAAAGACCAATGTCAATACGTTCGAATGTGAGCTAAACCAGGCATTCAATCATGAAATCCTGGAAGTAACCAGCGAAAATTCAGACCTGGTAATTGACTTTGATGGGTTAGTGCTAAAATATAGTATTGATAAATTCGACTGTGGGCATGAGATCATGAACAAAGACTTTCGTGAGATCCTAAATAGTGAGGAACACCCTTACTTTTTTTTAAAAATAAATGAAATCTATATCCGTGAAGAAACTTCTGAAATGGAGAAACTGGATGTAAAGTCTTTCGTTACCATTTCACTGGCCGGTGTAGAGCAGACGAAGATCATACAAGATGGAGTTGTGATTAATCATGATGACCAGACCCTGACATTCAAGGGCAGCAGAAGCCTTCAGATGACTGACTTCAATATTAAACCCCCAACAAAATTTCTTGGATTGGTGACTGTGGAAGATGAGTTGATTGTCTCTTTTGAGATACAGATGAGAACTACCCCTATAAATTAGTGAACCACCCCGGATTGCTCCGGGGTGGTCTAACACTAACAGGTAAGGACAACCTTAGAATCCGATGACAGCTTCAATAACGAGACCGCTAAATTTTCCACCATCGTAAACTGAGGATGAAAACCCATCACCATCGTATTTCTGGTTTACAAATTCTACTTTAGTAAGGACATTTTTGGTTAGATACCAACCACCACCGATATTTAATCGATTGATGTTCATGTCTTGAGCAGCGTCAGATACTTTACCACTTACGGAATTGTATCTTCCACCTAAATATACTTGCTCAGCACTTCCAAATCTATATAATGCTTCAGCACCGATTTGAGTAAATCCACCACCTACAGCATCATCACCATTATTTACAATTTCCAGTACACCAAAGAATTCAAATCCTGAAGCTTTTAGGAATGGGTTTACTTGAAATGCAGTTTGGTAAGCAAATCTAGGGTTATATCTTCCGGAGAAGTCACTTCCTTCCATTACGGCATAGTATCTGCCACCGGCACGGTCACCACCATAGATGTAATCCCTGGTATTTTCAGATGAGCTGGTGTATAGTGATCCAGTAATTCTGAATCTTAGATCGTCACTGATTTGATTGTCATAACCTAATTTACCATACAAGACAAAGCCTTTGTCAGGATTTGAACTTGGATTCTCAAGAACGTTTTGATTCAATCGTCCATTAGTAGCTCCAATTAATCCTAGAAGCCCGTTACTTTGGATGGTTACTTCCAAAAATGGTTCTGTAGTAAATACATCCATGATATAGTTACCAACAAAAGGATTGTAGATAGCCCTTGCATTGTCTGATCTTCTGTAGTGGGTGTCACCATAGTCGATCTCATCCATACCCACTCTGATGGTTGCAATGTCCATTAATCCAGATAAAAAGCCATCACTAATAAAGTTCAGGTTATCCATTTGAAGATATCCTCCTTTAACATAAGCTTCTGTGTGGTGCCTGGATGATAGATAAGTTCTCATGTGCATTCTTAATCCATCAGCCAACTGAACATCGATGTTAAGGTTTGCAGTAGGTAGGTTAAAATTGTTTCCCAAGGTATCTACTGTGTTAGCTGTATTTTCCTGGGAGATACCCTGGAATTGCATGGCAAAATCACCACCTACACGAACTTTTACACCTTCAAACTCGACATCATTGTCCTTTGAAGTTTCAAAAATATTTAACCCGTCCTGATCATTAGGTCTAAAATACTGCAGGGCAGGTTGTTGCGCGAAAGCTACGCTCATCCCTGAAACCAGGAATGCTGTTGCGAAATATTTAATTATAGTTTTCATGGTCCTCAAACTTTAAGTGTTAAAAAATAAATGGTCATCATTGGTTAATAAAAATTTCATAAGATACTGTGACTTCGTCGCCAGTAGTAAGTGTACCAAACATGGCAGTTGGAGGCTCTACCCCATAATCTGTCATTTTCAGTTTAGTGCTACCTGAAATAAGCATATCACCATTGGATATCTTACTGGTTGCAGCAAATTGAATTGGATTTGATTTTCCAGCAATCGTAAGGGTACCTGGACCGCTTACTTTTCCGTCTGCAATTTTCAAGCTGCTGGCCTTGAAAATGATGTTAGGATATTTATCAGCTTTTAAAGCGTCCTGAGCCTTGTCATCCATTATAGATTTTCCGCTCTTAATAGACTCTACATTGAAGGTTGCGACAAGATCAGTGATTTGATTTGCCTCAATGTCACCTTTAATGGAATAGCTTTCCACGATTGATTCCCAATCATGAAGTGAGCTCGTTCCCAGAATTTCCACTTTGCTTTTATCAGTAATAACTTCTATTGAAGTAGCCCCCAATAAAAGGCTTGAAAAAAGGAGTGAAATGATTAGCGTTTTCATTTTTCTTGCTATTAGTGTTACAAATACGAGGTCAAAAGTAGGGTCGCATTCAACGCATAATTATGAGCTATATATCCCTTGAGGTTGATATTTATCAGGTCTAAAATTGATATAAATGACCCCGGAAAATGACAAAAGTCTGACCCATCAGGGTCAGACTTTTGCGTTGAATGTAAAATACTCTAATTTAAAACTGTTTAAAACGTTCAAAGGCCTCTTTTTCAAGATGTTCCCTATGATCCGGGTGAGCAATATTGATAAGCGCTTTTGCTCTCTCTCTCAGGTTTTTACCATAGAGGTTTGCTACACCATATTCCGTCACAATGTAGTGGACGTGAGCCCTTGTAGTGACCACGCCTGCTCCGGGTTTTAGAAAAGATGCAATCTTAGATTCATTCCTTTTAGTGGTTGAAGTAAGGGCAATGATCGGTTTGCCTCCCGGAGAAAGCGAAGCGCCCCTTATAAAGTCCATCTGGCCTCCCACGCCTGAATACATTCGGGTTCCAATGGAATCTGCACAGACCTGACCGGTGATGTCTACTTCAATTGCACTATTGATACTAATCATTTTTGGAAGCTTTCGAATGACTGCTGTATCATTTACATATTGAATATCCAACATTCTAACAATTGGGTTGTCATTTACAAAATCATAGAGCTTTCGAGTTCCTAATAAAAACCCTGAAACAATTACGTCCTTATGTTTAGTCTTGTATTTATTGGTGATTACACCATTATTTACCAGATCAACCACTCCATCTGAAAACATCTCGGTGTGAACTCCAAGATCCTTGTGATTTCCCAGACAATTGAGCACAGCATCCGGTATAGCTCCGATGCCCATTTGAAGCGTACTTCTATCATCAATCATTTCTGCAATAAACTCTCCGATCTTTTGTTCTTCAGGCGTCATTGGATGAGGCTTAAGTTCAGGTAGTTCATCGTTGACATCACAAAAGCTGGTGAATCGATCAATGTGTATCAGACCATCCCCATGTGTCCGGGGCATACGTGGATTGATCTGAGCAATAACCACTTTTGCCATATCCACAGCCGCTTTGGTTGCATCAATAGAAATACCCATCGAACAATAACCGTGTGCATCCGGTGGAGAGACATGAATCAACGCAACGTCGATATTAATCACTCCACTACGTATCATTAATGGAATTTCACTGAGAAAACTTGGGATAAAATCTGCATAGCCCTCATTAGTAGGTACCCTACAGTTTGCTCCAAGAAAAAATGAATTAACGTGAAATGAATCAATATACTCAGGCTTTGCATAAGGAGCGGTTCCCTCAGTATGCATGTGATAAATTTTTACATCCTTAAGTGATTCATGCGCATCTGCTAATGCCTGAACCAGGGCAAATGGGGTTGCTCCTGCAGTATGGATAAATACATGATCCCCTGATTTTATATGTTTAATTGCTTCGCCTGGACTTTGTGCCTGTTTCATGAGAGTAATATTTGTTTTTTGTGGACTCATGGAATTCACCTCGATAAGTCGGGACTCATTTCATGAGAATAATATGTTGACCTTTTCGAGTGGCAAAAGTAGATAATTGATAGATGCCACTCTTATCGGATATCAGTCGATCGGATGAATAAAATCATGACCATTTGAAAACTTGCTTCGGTAAGTTTTGTGTAAAAGCAATGAATGATTCAAACAAACCAAAAGCAATTTTCGTTGGTTTTGTATTACCTTAACAAAAGATATTAATCCCCAAATGATGGAATCATTTATTGGTTTTTTTGAAGAAATTCCTACCTGGTTCAGGTCATTAATCCTCATCGGGGGAATGATGATCTTCTGGATTGCTGAAGGATTATTGCCGTTATTTAAAAATAAATACCAAAGGTATCGTCATGCTGGATTAAACCTTTTCTTTACATTGACTACAGCAATCATCGGATTCGGATTGGCTGGACTCCTACTCCTGGCTTCGGATTATGTCAGTGAAAATGAAATAGGACTCTTATACATATTTGATTTACCTCTGTGGGCTGAAGTAGTGGTTGGGGTATTGCTTCTGGATTTGATAGGTGCATATTTTGTTCATTGGGTAGAACACAAAGTTAAGTGGATGTGGAAATTCCATATTGTACACCACACAGATACCAATGTGGATGTTACCACTGGCCTCAGGCATCATCCTGGAGAAACAGTGTTCAGAATTGCCTTTACAATATTGGCTGTCATGGTAGTTGGTGCCCCAATTGGTATCGTGATGCTATACCAATCATTGTCCGTGCTTTTTGCTCACATCACCCATGCCAATGTAAACCTGAATAAGAAAGTTGACGATATACTTTCTTATATATTCGTAACCCCACACATGCATAAAGTTCACCATCACTATTCACAACCATATACAGATACTAACTATGGAAACATATTTTCTATCTGGGACAGAGTATTTCGAACCTTTGCCCATGTAAAAGATACGGCTTCACTGAAATATGGCATTGATACCCATATGAAACCTGAAGAAAACGACAGACTTGGCAGCCTTCTTGCTATACCTTTTCAGAAGTACCGACCACCTATGGGTAAATTTTCTGAAAAAAAGTAAAACATTATGAAGCTACTCAGCATTGTGATCTTCCTGTCAGGAGTCACATATTCTTTTGCTCAGGAATGTAAAGTCTATCATAAAGCAAATTCACTTACCGGCGAATTGGCGATTATCGCAGAGAATACATCCATTCAGCCTTATACCATTAAAATTGAAGCCAATTTCAAGGGAATGAAGACTGAGCAAGATTTTCCACTCACAAAGGTTGTTTCCGCCAAGCATACCGATACATTGGCCTGGTTCATCCCAGAAAAAGGTCAATCTTTCAGTTTCGGCTATAACTCTACCCAGGTGGAAGGCAACATTCTGGCCAGACACGATGATAAAGTCATCTATGAATTACCCTATAAAAAGGGAACTTCTTACAAAATTGACCAGGGATATAATGGTAAAAGCACTCACCAGAATAAAAATGCCCTGGATTTCCACATGGATGAGGGGACAGAAATATGTGCAATAAGAGATGGACTCGTGGTCGAGACGGAAGACAAATTCATCAAGGGATGCCCTGATGAATCATGCGCTCAGTTTAACAATTTTGTCCTGGTGCTACACAGTGATGGTTCATACGCCGATTATTCTCATTTAAAAAAGGCTGGAGCATTGGTCAAAGTTGGAGATGAGGTAAAAGCTGGTCAGGTAATTGGCCTAAGTGGAAAAACAGGAATTGCTTCCGGTCCGCACCTCCATCTGGAGGTTTATACCATGTCCTGGGAGGGCCAAAACTCAATTCCCGTAAAGTACAAGGTGAATGGTAAGGCTACTTTGCCTGAGGAAGGAATGAGTTATTTGAAAGACTAAAACTCACAGTTATCAGGTGTCCTGGGGAAAGGAATAACGTCCCGGATATTACCCATACCAGAAACAAACTGAACCATTCTTTCAAAGCCAAGGCCATATCCACTATGAGGCACACTACCAAAACGTCGGGTATCGAGATACCACCACATTTCTTCTGTTGGGATGTCCATCTGTTCCATGCGGGTAGTTAGTTTATCCAACCTATCCTCTCTTTGTGACCCACCGATGATTTCTCCAATGCCAGGAAATAATATATCCATTGCTGCTACGGTCTTGCCATCATCATTCTGATACATGTAAAAGGCTTTTATATCCTTTGGATAATTGTAAAGGATCACTGGCTTTTCAAAATGCTTTTCAACCAGAAAACGTTCGTGCTCTGATTGTAAATCTGCCCCCCACTCTTCAATCAGGTATTTAAACTTCTTCTTTTGATTGGGTTTTGAACGTTTGAGAATCTCAATGGCATCAGTATAACTCACCCGCTCAAAATCATTATCTAAAATGAATTTCAATCGTTCGATCAGACCCATTCCACTTCGCTCTTGCTCCGGTTTGGTTTTTTCTTCATCTGCCAGTCTTTTATCCAGAAATTCCAGATCGCTTTGACAGTTTTCCAGAGCAAACCTTATCAGATATTTTAACATCTCCTCAGCCAGATCCATGTTATCTTCCAAGGTATAGAAAGCCATCTCTGGTTCAATCATCCAGAACTCAGCCAGGTGTCTGGTTGTATTGGAATTTTCAGCTCTGAAGGTAGGCCCAAAAGTATAGATCTCTCCAAGTGCCAGGGCTCCCAGCTCACCTTCCAGCTGACCAGAAACAGTTAAGTTGGTTAGCTTTCCAAAGAAGTCCTGTTCAAAATCTATCTTCCCCTCATCATTTCTTGGAATGTTGTCAAGGTCAAAATTCGTTACCTTAAAAGTCTCACCAGCCCCCTCCGCATCGGATGCCGTAATGATTGGTGTATTGATATAGACAAAACCCTTCTCATGAAAGAATTTATGAATAGCAAATGCCAGATTATGTCTAAGTCGCATGATTGCGCTGAATGTATTGGTTCTAGGTCTCAAGTGAGCGATCTCTCTCAAAAATTCCAGACTGTGCCTTTTAGGTTGTAGCGGATATTGTTCGGGATTAGCTTCACCAAATACCTCAATGGTCTCTGCCTGTAACTCTACAGCCTGTCCGGCACCTTGAGACTCCACCAGCTTACCCGTAATAGAAACTCCGGCACCAGTATTGATCTTTTTGAGTAAGGCTTCATCAAATGTTCCGGTATCACCAACTACCTGAAGGTTATTGATTTCCGAACCATCATTCAATGCAATAAAAACCACATTTTTGCTTTCTCGTTTGGTTCGTACCCAACCCATGGCTGTCACAGTTTCACCGATAGATGATCCATTTAGGATATCCTTAATTTTTTTACGTTTCTCTCTCACGATTCTAGTGGTCTTTACATTGGAAAGTGGACGCAAAAAAACGATATTTTGGTCTTTTAATCAAAGTTTAGTCTTAATTATCATAATTTTGAAAGTGCAGTCTATCACAGCATGCAGAAACTAGGGTTAACACAGTCATTACAACAAAAATTATCTCCGCAGCAGATACAGTTTATCAAGTTGCTTCAGGTGCCAACGGCTGAGCTGGAGACAAGGATCGAAGAAGAACTGGAAATAAATCCGGCCCTGGAAGAGGGAAGTGATGATGATCCACAGGAAGACTTTGACACTGAATACGATTCAACTGAAACCACTGACACTACTGAAAATATAGAAGAATATCTGCATGATGATTATTCCGGATACAAGATGCAGGGCGATGGTGGTGGTAGTGAGGATGACAACAGAGAATTACCAATCTCTGTAGGTTCCACATTGCATGAAACACTCCTTACCCAACTTGGATACCTAAAGCTTGATGAACGGGAAGACATCATTGGTAAGCAGTTGATCGGGAGTATTGACTCTGATGGATACATTAGACGCGAATTGGAGGCCATTGTGAATGACCTTGCTTTCTCCATGAACATCGAAACGGACGTGGAGGAACTTGAAAGCATCCTGTATAAGATCCAGAATTTTGATCCTCCTGGAATAGGGGCGCGTACGCTTCAGGAATGCCTGGAACTCCAGTTGGAACGGAAAGAAGACGATTCAGAGCATGTCACGATTGCTACCAGAATAGTGCAGGATTGCTTTGAAGAGTTTTCCAAAAAACATTATGACAAGATTGCCAGGAAGCTTAATATTCAGGATGAAAACCTCCTGAAGGAAGCGATCTCCGTCATCACAAAACTCAACCCCAAACCAGGGGGTTCAGGGGATGACCTGGTAAAAACACAATATCTCATCCCGGACTATCTCCTGATCAATAACAGTGGAAAACTTGAATTGACACTGAATTCCAGGAATGCCCCTCAGTTGAAAGTGAGCCGGTCTTATTCGGATATGCTGGATGCTTATGACAAGAGTGATAAGAAGGATAAAAAGCTGAAGGAGACAGTATCATTTATTAAACAAAAACTTGACTCTGCCAAGTGGTTTATCGATGCGATCAGACAGCGGCAACAAACGCTTCTGAACACCATGCAGGCCATCATTGACTTTCAGTATGAATATTTCCTGGAAGGGGATGAAAGTAAGCTGAAACCCATGATTCTTAAAAATATTGCCGATAAAATCGGTATGGATATCTCCACTGTCTCCAGGGTTGCAAACAGTAAATCCATTCAAACTGAATTCGGGGTTCTACCTTTGAAATATTTCTTTTCCGAAGGTATAGCAACTGACTCTGGAGAGGACGTAAGTAGCCGAGAAGTGAAAAATAAGCTGAGTGAATTCATCGGATCAGAAGATAAATCTAAACCACTTTCAGACGATAAATTAGAGAAACTCCTTAGAGCAGAAGGTTACAACATCGCCCGCAGAACGGTAGCAAAATACAGGGAACAACTAAATATTCCCGTAGCAAGACTAAGAAAACAACTTTAGTGATCGAAAAAATTCTTAAACCAGTTGGCATAATCTTCCACCCACTGTTAATGGCAACCTATAGTTGCATCATATTCTACTTTTTATTCCCACAGGTTTTTAGTCCGATTGCCTATGATTCCATACCCAATTTTATTGGGATAGTTTTTCTCACCACATTTGTTATCCCTGCCATAAGTATTCTCTTTTTAAGGTATACCAATAGGATCTCCAGCTTACAGATGTCCCAACGGGAAGAAAGATTTCTCCCCTTCTTATCCATCACTGCCTTCTATGGGATCACAACTTATCTTTTTATTTCCAAAATACATGTTTCAGATCAGCTAGCTGTGATGATGGTTGTTGTCACCATTTTGGTAGGGCTGATTTTATTGATCAGTATACGATACAAGATTAGTGTTCACTCAGCAGGGATGTGGGGCACCTTTGGGATTTTCGCAGCATTTGCGATTAAATATCTCACTACCGGTAGCATCATCTATCTGATTATAATAGTATTATTAGCAGGGGTTGTTAGCTTTTCCAGATTATACCTTGATAAGCATAGCAATGACGAGGTATGGTCAGGTGCTATACTGGGGTTTGTTTTATGTTTTTGTGGGATCTACTTCTTTGCCTAGAAGCCACTAAAGGTAAACCCAAACGTTGATGTGGTGGGGCTGATTCCACTTCCGTCAGGCGATCCGTCAAAAAGATTGCTCAGATAGTATTTATAATAGACATGGAATGACCTCCATCCCAATCTGAATTGCGCACCATAACGATAATCATGGACGCCTAATCGTTGGTTAAGCTTATTCTTTACTTCTCCGCTTCCTGCCGGATACTTAATTTTTGCCACAGTATTGATCCTGGCGCCAGCAATTGCACCAACACTAACAAAGAAACCTTCTCCAGTTACCGTTTTAAAGGGATAAAACCTGAGTTCTAGTGGGATCTCAAAATAGGTTGTTTGTAATTTATTTTTTGTGAGCTGGACTCCTGTTAGCGTATCAAAAGAAATTATTCCTTGTGCATCCGGTAACCAGGTAAAATCATCGTTGAAAGCATATTTCTCAAATCCTAAACCTGCTGCTGGGTTAAATGTGATTCGGTCTGTTAGCTTAAACATTCGGTTGTAATAGGCTCCGAATGATTGGGATTTCCAGATATCCAATCTTAGTCTTTCTGCATCTTCAGACCACATATTCATTCCAAAATCCAGCTGTATATCACCTTTTAGGTCGGGCTGAGATGGTCGGTTAGTCTGTGTGGAAGCAGAACCCTGCTGAGCAAAAGATGATGAAAATGAAACAGCTAACAATAAAACAACTACACTTATTCTGGTCATGAACTTTCAATTTTGCGGGCAAAGATAGAATCTATTTCAAAACTAGTGTTTAGAACGGTGGTGTATTAAGTAAATTATTACTTTTGCACTCGATTTTAGGATCTTTTAACAGATGCTAAAAGAGATGGACCCGTAGCCTGCCTCGCCGGCAAGGCGGGCACAACTGAATAATAGGGGAAATGTGTTACTATGTATATGTCTTGAGAAGTGTAAACTTTGATAGGTATTACACAGGAATGACTTCAAATCCAGAGAAAAGGCTAGTAGAGCATAATTCTGGTTTAACTAAGTCTACTAAACCATTTATACCATGGGAAATTGTATTTTTGGAAAAATTTGAAACCAGAACTGATGCAAGGAAACGAGAAAAGTATCTCAAATCAGGATCTGGCAGAGAGTTCTTAAAAAATTGGACCCGTAGCACAACTGAATAATGCACCAGATTACGGCTCTGGAGATTGCAGGTTTGAATCCTGCCGGGTTCACTAGAGAATCAAAACAGAACAAGTTTTACGAAGCGAGCAAAAATGAAAGCTCGCTTTCGTTTTTTGTAAGCGTAGTAAAACTCAATTTGTGATAACAAATTGCTGTTTTGATTTTGACCTCGGTACCACAAGGATCGCCGAAGGCAATCCTGCTTCCCTCTTTCTTATTATTTCAATCAAACCAGCAACCGAGATTGCAGGGCTGGGCGCCCCCGTTTGAATCCTGCCGGGTTCACTAGAGAATCAAAACAGAACAAGTTTTACGAAGCGAGCAAAAATGAAAGCTCGCTTTCGTTTTTTGTAAGCGTAGTAAAACTCAATTTGTGATAACAAATTGCTGTTTTGATTTTGACCTCGGTACTACAAGGATCGCCTGAAAGGCAATCCTGCTTTTATAAAGAAAAAGAGTGATCTTTCCTGCTCGATTTTCTCAATTTCAAACTCCAACTCACACTGATCTTTTTTAACTTTCCTGAATCCAGATAAATCCCAAATGAACCCCCCAGCACAACTTCTATCCTTAATCATCCTTTCCTTTCTGATACTATCAGGTTGTTCATCATCAGAAAAAGAAGAACAGGCTCAGACACTAAAACAGAAATACACCGACTATTTCAAAATCGGCGCAGCAATCGGACCAGGAGCATTGAAAACTGATGAGGTAGAATTGATCAAACAACAATTTGGAAGTCTCACTGCAGAAAACGTGATGAAGATTGGTCCTATTCATCCTAAAATAGACAGCTTCAATTGGGGTCCAGCAGATGAGATTGCTGATTTTGCCAGAAACAATGAACTGGTTATGAGAGGTCATACCCTTTGCTGGCACAGCCAGGTACCTGACTGGTTATTTATTCAGGATGACATGGAAGTCACTAGAGATACCCTATTAAGCCGATTGAAATTTCACATCACATCAGTAGTTTCCAGGTACAAGGATGTGGTATATGCATGGGACGTGGTGAATGAGGCAATCTCTGATAAAGAAGGAGTGCAATACAGGCAAAGCAAATGGTTTGAGATCATTGGCGAAGACTATATAGCCAAAGCATTTCAATATGCCCAAGAAGTTGATCCTGAAGCTGAACTGTTTTACAATGACTATGGCATCATCAATCCCACTAAAAGGGATAAAATCTACACCATGATCAAAAACCTTCTCGCGAAGGGGGTTCCAATCCACGGCATAGGCATTCAGGCTCATTGGTCTATCGAAAAGCCATCTGAACAGCAACTTATTGAAACCATTGAATTGTTTGCCTCGCTGGGGTTGAAGATCCATATAACTGAGCTTGACATCTCCATCTATCCTTCCCGGGATGATCAGGAGATCAGTCCAGGTGAATTTTTAGAAACCCGTGAACAAAAACAGATCGATCAATATCAAATGATCTTTCGAGTCTTTTGTCAGTACAAGGACAATATTGAGAACGTTACTTTCTGGGGCATCTCGGATAGAAGAAGCTGGCTGGACAATCATCCGGTGAGGAGGAGAAAGAATTATCCGCTCCTTTTTGACAAAGATTTGCAGCCAAAAAAAGCGTATGACACAGTCATCGGATTCTAAGCCCTCCACAATCAGAAAATAGATTAAAATATCTTAAAAGAAGGCCATTCTGCTACCTAATCGTTCTCCTCTCCTATCAAAGGCTCACAATTTGGAGATGAGATTTTATGGAAAATACCCCAATTGCTCATCTTCATTATAAATAAAAAATATGTGATAACTAATTTCTTAGTTATTATTTATTATATTTAACTAAATTTTTAGTTTATGGAAACGAAAAAGAACCCGAAATTTGATCTGAGCAGAAAATATGGACTGATTCTGAACATTGGATTCTGCTTGAGTTTGTCACTGGTGATTGCCGCCTTCGAGTGGCCATCTTATAAGGATTCTGGTATAGTTGATCTGGGTAAGGTGGAAATTGAGATTACGGAAATTATTGATACGCCCCTTACAGATCAGCCACCACCAAAACCTCCCGTTATTCAACTACCGGAAATTGAAGCGGTACCTGATGAAAAAGAAATTGAAGAAGAACTCCCCCCAGACTTCGATGTTGAAATGACCGAGGGAGCTATAATTGAAGACATTGTTCCTAAAATCAAAGAAGAAGAACCTGATGTAGTATGGGATTTTGTAGAAGAAAAACCTCAATTCCCTGGTGGTATAGAAGCTTTTTTCAAATTTGTCGGAGACAACCTGAATTATCCATTACAAGCGAGAAGGATGGGTATTGAAGGGAAAGTCTACCTTCAGTTTATCGTAGACAAGGATGGATCCATAACCGAAGTTAATGCGTTAAAAGGTATTGGAGCCGGATGTGATGAAGAAGCTGTCCGGGTACTTAACCAGGCACCCAAATTTATTCCCGGAAAACAGCGTGGTCGACCGGTGAAGGTAAAGATGATCCTTCCGGTTTATTTCAAATTAAGTAATTAATTAAAGAGTGTGGGTTGAATTAAAATGAAAGAGGCCACTATTGGGTAGTGGCCTCTTTTTGCTTGTTCAATTTTAATAAATCCGCCTTTCTTATTAATTGAATATGATCTCTTTGGGAAAGTGATCATAAAGCATGTGATGTGAACTTAAATCGCTTTTCTGAACAATTGAAATTTATACTTGTAATTACGTATAATTCCCTAGATGAAGACTACGGTAAATCACGTAGAATTTACCCCTAATGATATTCAAGCCAGGCTGTCGCCACCACATCCTGGTTAGTCTTGAATCTAATCCACCTAGATTGGAAGCTTTCAGGAAATTGATACTCAAAGGTTTCTCCTGGTGCAATCGATATCTGCCTATATCCCATCCAGGGTCCATGCCCAATAGGCTCCACTTCTATATCAAAAATGATTGTTTGATCCCCCTGGTGAGATAATTTCAATGTTCGCTTATCATAAAACCCAATTAGATATGGGTCTGAAGGTATATTGGCAACCACTTTACTATCCTTCCAGGGTCCACCTACTCCAATAGGCTTTCCCATCTTCCAGAGATCATCAATCACTCCGGCCCATACTGCAGCTTTTCCATCTTCTGAAACAATGATGTGTTTATTCTCCTTTCCAGCTTCAGTATTAATACCAGTCATCACCAATAAACCCCTGTAGCTTGCATAGTCGTGTATCCTGAATTCATGAGAAGAAATTGGTCGAATCTTGGCAAAGCCATCTGCATTTTCAGCAGGCAATTCATAAAATGTTCCGTGACAACTAAGCAGATCCCTCTCGGTTGCGACTTCACGATCGATTCTCAATGCGGCAGCATTGGTCAAATCATCAAATTTTGCATCCTTACTTTTTGGTAATCGCCATCTTCTCCCAAGGTCGTCGATGATGAGAATTGAAGATTCCTCCACAGTAATCACCTCCCTGGGTATGTCGAATTTCTCAGTGATAGATTCAAGTGTTTTATTATCCGCTTTCGGAACCAGATTCAATTGTTCATCCAATTCATAATAATTATAGGGTCCTGCTTTGCTCCCATCGAAGGATGTCGCTGCTATACCCAGCGCTCTTCGATCATCCCCCAGTCCCCACAACAAGCCTCCTGTCGTAATAGCTTCATCCACCCCTGAAAGTCCATTAAAAATTTCTGAGGGCTTTGTTGACCGATCATCCTCTTCTGCATAATAAAAGTGTACAGTTGCTGTGACTGTTCGATTACTTTTTAGCCTAATCCATTCACCAACATCTTCAACTTCGAAGCTTGTATTTACACTTCCACTTTCCGGAACACTTACTTTTTTAAGTTCCTCCCATGATCCATTTCCTTCTACATCGACTTCGAATGTAAACTCAACAGGTTGTTTTGACCCATTCTTAATCCAGGCGGT
This sequence comes from Bacteroidota bacterium, assembly GCA_047947195.1. Taxonomy (GTDB): domain Bacteria; phylum Bacteroidota; class Bacteroidia; order Cytophagales; family Cyclobacteriaceae; genus UBA7330. The sequence continues at coordinate 5,251,129 of CP170458.1, read as the reverse complement.
TCGTTTTGGCCACCCGGCAAATAAGAAAGGCTCTGAATACGCTTCAGCTTTAACTTCGTCATTGATCCAAACTGCACCTTCCGCTGTATTTGGTCCCAGTTTATCCGGGGTATCAAAATCCGTAAACCAAAGATTTGAATTGGACTGTCCGGGCCCTTCAATATTTCCTTTTACTTTTCTTTTATTGAGAAACTCTCTTTTCGCAGAATCATCACATCCGAAAATCAACTGGTCATTCCATCTGGCAAAATCCCCTATCACTTTCAAATAAGCTGACCTTGGTCTGATGCCTGCTGAATTAGCTGCTGTGAAACCTCCTGGAAATCGCCAAAACATCCCATGCATAGTCATCAAGTAATCCGGATTGATTTCCGTCCCAACATCTCTTATCCTTGGCCATTCAGTATTCCATCCGTGTGCACCATCATACGTGTGACTAGCTTTAGGTAACCGATAGAAGGACCAACCATTCTCTGTCGATCTTACACCTAATAAAATCGATTTATGATCAAAACCAGTCGTCCAAATCGGATCAGTATCTGGATTCTGATTTCCATATATACCTCCCGGGCCTGTTACTTCCACAAACTGGTTTCTCCTAATCAATTTCCAGTCTATTCCATCCCACTCATATAATGCCCCGGATTCAATATCAAACTCTCTTAACGCCCGCTGATTGGCTTCCCCATTATTTGAATAAACCAGCACACCCTGACCAGAATACAATCCTTTTCCATGCGCGCCCAGTAGGAGGTCACCCTCCTGGGCCATCTCACCTTGTTTTCGGACCATGTTAGCATCCAGGTGGATGGTATCTACATCCAGGGTATTCACGTTCACTTCATAGAAGCCCTCCTCCATTGTTCCATAGTAGATTTTTTCTGCTGGATCAGTCAGATGTCTGGCGTTACCGGTATGTCGACCAGGCATGATTGAATAAGGAATCGTTCTGACCTTCCCTTTTGCATCAATAGCATGAGGACCAATAAAAAGCTGGTTGCTCTCTTGATGAATCATCCGGTTGGCGGGTGTCCCTCCAATACTTTCTTTGTGAATAATTTGCTTAAGATCGGGTGTGATCTCATACAATTTATCTGAAGATCCCTCGGGAAAATGAGGTCCATAGGTAACTACCCACAGCCTGTCCGCCCAGGGCACCACTGCTCCCGTTCCACATTCACCTTCATTGTTGTAGTAGGCCAGATGGGGATAAATCCCACTTATTTGGATGGGTGCAGCTGATTGCTTTTCAATCTTCTGCTGACATCCAAAAAAGCAGGCAAGGCAAAACAATAGGTAATAAAATATTAAAACCCTCATTTAGGTAAATTAGGTAAAACAGGCAGACAGTTTATAAAAGAAAAGCCAGATCGTAGGATCCGGCTCAACGTTATTTTTTCATTCTACTATATCTCATAATTCCCTAACCCAGATATTCCTGTAACTGACAGGGTTGTTATGATCCTGTAACATAAGGGGCCCCTTTTCAGCTTTTTCAGGCAAGTCCTTATTATATGCTGTTGTTGGTCCCAGGATCACTGAATGATCCTGTATTAAAACCCCATTATGCAAAACAGTGACTTCAGCTGGTTTCAAAATACCCCCATTCTCTTTATAAACTGGGGCTCTGAATATGATGTCATAGACCTGCCACTCCCCGGGCTTTTTTGAGGCATTCACCAGGGGTGGATGCTGGCCATAAACTGCTCCTGCCTGGCCATCGAAATAGGTCTCATTCTCATAAGAATTTAATACCTGCACCTCATACTTTCCCATGAAGTAAATCCCTGAATTTCCAGATTTCTGTCCTTCCAGGTTAGCTGCTTCGGGAGGAGTGCGCCATTCGATATGCAATTGTATATCTCCGAATTGCCTTACCGTGTGGATGCTAGTTTTTACCAACAACCAGCACATTGTCTTTTATCACCCAGTCTGCCGCTGTCCCATCCAGTTTTGAAAATTGATTGAGTGAAGAACCGTCAAACAAAACAATAGCATCTGAGGGGGGGCCACCATTTACTCCAGGGGTGACAACTTTTGGAGCGGTTCCGGATTCCTGTGCAGAAACAAACAACGGTACCACCAAAAATAGGATTGAGATAAGCTTTTGGGTATTCATCATTCAGTAAATATCATAGAACTGAAAGAAAAAAGAAAGCCGGATGGTAGTATCCGGCTTTAATATTATTCCGATTTGTATCATCTGGCATAATCTACCAGCACCCATAATTCATTTCTTGTCATTGTTCTACTCTCCCCCAGCTGGGGTCCTATTTCATCTAAATTGATTTTAGGGTTTGCCCTGGTGATCAGATCTGCCCATCCAAACTGATTGATCTTACTGAAATCATTGTACAGATCAACACTTATCCAATTGTAATCAATATCCCCTCCTTGAGGAAACATAAGTGACCACAATCCCCATCCGGCCATTTTTCCTTCTTTAACTGCCAGATCGAAGGCGGGCTTTACATAATCTCGTCTTAATGCAAAATAGTTCGTTCCGGGAACAGATCTTTGAAAGTTAACCACCGCATATTTACTCGGTTCACTATCCCCCTCAGGGAAAGATGAAAGCTGCCATACCTGTAATCGACGAGTGACGATGTCTCTACTGGCAGTGGTCTTTGCCATAATCTCGCTTGTCTCAACTTTAGGGTGTACTTTCGAAAATAAGTCTCCCGTATACATACCTGCTTCCAGGTTTTCATTCCCCCTGATATGGGTTACTGTTGCATATTGATACTCGTCTCCGGTTCCTGTGTAGCGGATTCTGTATAAGTACCATCCCAAGATCTTTCCTTGTTTTACAAGCTCCTGATGAATTGGCTTCCAGTAGGTTTTTTCAATATCCACATAATTTCCTTCATCACCCTGCTTGACTTTCATATACGCTATAGTGGTATAGATGGGCTCTTCTTCCTGTGCCTGGCAGGTCACTGACATTGCAAAGAATATCAGCATAGCAATAGTAAACGAATAGAGGGGTCTAGACCCTCCGGGGTTGATTGATTTTTTCATGGGTTTTTAGGTTAAGGTTGATTTAGTTATTTGAGACAATGTCTCTTATTAAATTTAATCATAAATAGCTGGAAATCAGAACTTTCACAGTTTTTCTAATGTCCTTACTTCAGTATTGAAGTAAGTCCTGGTGGAGCATCCGACGTGAGTCTCCTGGTATTAACTATCCTATTGAATTCTCTTCAAATCATCTCCGGCACCACCTTTTCGCTTACTCCTGGATTTTAGCTGGCTATTTCCAAATGAATTGGTGTAGGTGATTCTAAAAACCCTTGTATCCCAATTAGAATAATTGGTGAAGATGAAATTCCCAGTCAAAATACTTTGGTATCTGGTATTAATCGTTTTGAAAATATCCGAGATATTTAAGCTGATGGCTCCTCCATTTCCGCTTAATTTTTTTCTAAACCCTATGTTAATTCCTCCAAGAGGAATTGATTTACTAATACCGTATATATTTCCAGATCGATAAAACCCTGAGATCTCGCCGGAAAATCCCTTTCCCATCTTAAATCGATGGAAACTATTGCCATTAAAGTATCTCGTTGAAAGACTTTGCACATCGGCATTGTAAATATTGAATATACTTTTATTGAAGATCTCAAAATTATTATTCATCTCCCACCAATCAGTTATGATCACAGGAAAAGCGAATCTAAGTCCAAACATTTCTGTCTTATCGAAATTCCAGTTCATGACAATGACCACGTCAGAGTCCTCTTTACGAGTAGGAAGTATACCTATATCATTATTTATGCGATCGTATTGCATTGAAAGAATTACTTTATTCCAGGTCCAGCTAGCCTGAATAGTGTGAGTCAGACTGGGAAAAAGTTGAGTATTACCTGTTATAAATACCCTTGGTTCCTGAAACTTTTGACCTGGAGACAATTCATAAAATGAGGGACGATTAATCCTTTTGGTATAAGAAATATTTAAAGATGACTTTTTGTTGAATTTTCTAGAGAGAAAAATACTCGGGAAGAAATTACCGTAAGTCCTGTTCACAACAGGCAATTCACTTTCATTCCGAATATCTGTAGTCGTATGCTCATACCTGAGCCCGGATTTGAAAGTCATTTTTCCAAAGGTTGCACTTAATGATCCATACCCTGCAATGATATTTTCATTCATATCATTGAAAAAAGTGAAATCCGGATCAGTACTTATCAATCCATTGCTTAATCGTTCTGTAATTACATCATTTGTAAGCATATTGAGTGTGGCCTTGGCTCCTGTTTCAAACTGTGCCTTCTCACCGATCTTTAGTTTGTAATCAACTTTTCCTATCCAAAACCTGAATGGGAAAGTTCGATTGATAAATATATCCTCAACAAGTAATGACTCCCCATCTTGGGAAAAAAAGTCATTGTCATATTGATCGTCCTGATCTGTGTTGAAGTGAAGGCGGTCAACATTAATTTCAATTTGCTGTTTTTGATCAAACTTGTGAACAATATTAAAGTTGATCAACGACTGAGTTCTAAGATCCAGATTTCTTCTTAGGCTATTTGATAAAGTATCTATCCCAGGCTCATAATCATATAGACTGTATGTTGTCATATTGGCCTTATAGTCTCTAATATAGAAATCACCCAGAATCCCAAATGTTGTTTTTGAACCCAGGTAAAAGTCAGCCCCTACCCTTGCTGAAAAAAAATCATGTCCACCTATTCTGTCATAATCACTTGTTGAAATCAAATGACTTTGAGGATCATTAATTTCACGACTATAATCCTGAATAAAATGATGTTGATTGTGATCATAACTTAAGTTGCCAAACAAATTCAATTTTTGGGTTCTATAGTCAATATTACCACTCATCTGTAATCTTTCTTTTCTTCCATGGCCGGCCATGACACTGATCGCACCATTCACACCCTCATACTCATTTTTTTTAAGTACAATATTGATAAAACCTGCATCACCTTCCGCATCATATTTGGCTGGTGGCGTGGTGATGAGTTCAATCCGTTCTATGTTTTGAGAAGAAGTGCTTTCCAGATAGGCAAATAATGCATCTCCCCGCATACGATTCATCTTGCCATTGATCATGACCATCACTCCACTCTTTCCATTTATATTGATTGTACTAAAAAGTCTGTCAATGTTGACGCCAGGTGATTTTTCTAGTATTTCAAGAACAGAATTTCCTGCCATGATGGGACTGGCCTCTACATTCACGACCAGCCGATCAATGGTTTGTTCAAAAAGCGGTTTATCTGCTTTTATGACCACGCCATCGAGTTCCTGAACTGATTCTGACAAACGAATAGGATTTAAGGTTATATTTCTATCAGCCACCCGGAATACAGAAGAATGATTCTTTGAAAACCCAATCATGTAACTCTGAATGACATAATTGCCCGGGTCAACATTAGGAATTAAATATACCCCCTGACCATCGGTAACAGATCCTTTTACAAAACTTGAATCAGCGGCATGGAGGAGTAAAACATTGGCAAATGGAATCCCGGTATTATCTTCTCCCAGGATTGATCCACTAATGGACCATTGAATTTTAACCTCCTCTATAAGCTCGGGGAGGTTCGTAGTTTCATTGGCATCAATGATCGCAATCGATTCATTGACTCTTTTAAGTGATACCCTTGCCTGAACTGATACCTCCCTGAGCAAGTCATCCATCCTCCAGTTCTGATGATCCAGACTGATCTGCTTTTTAAGCAAAGATTTATCCAGGTAAGCAAAATAAAAATTCGTTTTCGCTTCAATATCTGAGACCAAATCAGGGAGCGCAACAACCTGTTTATCCAAATGGATATAAATCTCAGAAAGGTACTGCCGCTGGGCTAATGTTTCAGTAGCCATCATCGATGACACGGAAACAATTAGGATTATGACATATATCCCCAATTTGGACATACGAGTTAGGAATTGGTGTAACTTTACTTTCATAGTTTTAGATTAGATATGCTGAAACTTGCAGGGAGCCGAAGACCGTCCAAAGTTTTTTGACTCCCTTTTTTATTTTACTTAATGATCAACTGGTTTTCTTTTATTTCATATTTAAGATTGAAGGTGAATGATAATATCTCCATTACTTCTTTAAGTGTAGGATTGCTGTGACGAGCCGTATAGAGACTATCAATGGTCCCTCTTCTGTTGATCTCTACCTCCACTCCATACCATTTTGAAATGGTCTCCATTGCTTCATCTAAAGTCGCCTTATTAAATGTCAGTTGATTGTCCACCCACCCAAAATACAGACTGGGATCCTCAACCCTTACCACACTTAGTGGTGCACCATTCAACACCACTGCCTCATTAGGATTTAGATTAACTTTTTCATCTCCTCGTTTCACTTCCACTTTTCCGGTTTGTACTGCAACCGTATTTTGCTCATTTACCTTGTATGCATTTATATTGAATGAAGTCCCAAGGACCCGCACCTGCTGATCACCAAAATGCACAATGAATGGTTTTTCAGGATTGTGCGTCACTTCAAAGAAGGCCTCCCCTTCCAGGCGTACTTCCCTGGTATGCCCAGAAAATATCTCCGGAACAATGATCTTACTCCCTGCATTCAATTTCACTTTTGTACCATCAGGTAACAGGGTGGTGATCTTCTGTCCAGATTCTGTAGCCTTTTCAATGTAATTGATGGCATGTACCTTATCAGATGGTCCGAAAGAGGTGTAGAGGTAAATAGAAAGCAATGAGGCCATTGTGATGACAGCTGCATATTTAAGAATGGACCTAAACTCAATCATCCTACCCTGCTTTTTCACTGCAACCTCCGGTTGGCGGCTCATAGCAGATTTGATCCTGCCCAGGACCCGGTCTTTTTGCTCAGGAAAGTTCAACGCTCCCTGATTCCAGTATTTCTCCATTTGCTCCAGAATGACCGGATTGGCTTCATCCTCCTCCAGCCATTGCTGAAGTTTATGTTGGTCCTCCAGGGAGATGTTCCCCTGAAAATAACTTGTGATAATCTTATCCATCAATAGTTGTTAACTGCTGATTCAGGGAATGACCAGACTCGATAATATCTGGTCCAGCCACTCCTTGAAACTAATGTTTAACGTAATGTGCTTATAAAGAGGAGGCTGGCGTGAAATGATATGAAGAAGCGAGTAATAAATACATTTATTTCAATAATATAATGTATATATTAATATTAATTTAACTAATATATCATATTAATATAAATTTAGCAATTGTTCAGATCGGTCAATTCCCTGAGCAATAATCATCAAACTGGCAAATGGAAGTATTTTACGACCTGAGGACATATTAGCTGACCCATGATATCTTTCGTAAAGAAATTGCCGCACAATCGAGAAAGCCTTTGATAATTGAGTCCTAACCGTGGAAATGGAAATACCCAATTCATCTGCAATTTCATGGTATTTCATTTGTCGGTTTTTAGCCATCCTAAAAATCAACTGGCATTGATCAGGTAAAGAAGAGACCACTTCCTCAATGGCATCAGACAGTTCTTTCTCCAATAAAATTTCTTCGGGATTTATATGATCAATGGTATGTGCCGGATTTTCAAAAGAGTTATCGACTTTTTCGGGCTCTTCATAGAGCTTTCTGATAGCCTGGTTCTTTACCGCAATAAACAGGTAAGATTCGATATCCTTGATCTCTTTGATCCTTGAACCCATTTTCCAAAGGCTAATAAAAACCTCTGATACCACATCCTCAGCGAGGGCCTCAGACTTAATCAGGTATTTGGCAATGAAGAAAGCCCGATCAAAGTTCTCCCTGTAAATGCGCTCGAATAGTGTCTCGAGTGATTCTCTTGTAGGTAGGTTGACAGATATCTTCCGTTGGTTCAAAACGGGTAGAATTAATTGAGAACTTTATTTCAATATACTCAAATTACAGAGAGATATAGATGCATAATACAAAATGTAATAATTATTACATTCCACCCATCCTTTTTACCACAGACTCATCCAATCCCGGGATGATCCTCAAAGCATTCTGGTAATACACTTTTTTTAGCACTTCATCTGATAACCCAAGCCCATACATCCGCCAGAATGCATGATACTTCTTGTAATAAGGGAAATATTCATCTTCAGTTTCAAGTACCCGGAAATAGGTGTAATACTCCTGCGGATTATAGGCATCCTTGGCAAACAGAATCCGATCCTGGTATTTTTCAAAAAAGGCTTTGGCAAATCGTGGCTGCCGACCTAATTCGGCAATGACCGCACCAATTCCCACATTTACATTTGGTAATCGATCCAATAATTGACCCAGCTGACCCAGGTCATTGGCCAGCCAGCCCATATGTGCGTTGATAAAGGTAGTTTCCGGATGCTTTTCAAACATGTGATGTTGCGCACCGATAATATCTGCCCAGGGGGCCGGATCCGTGTCAGAACGCTTCCTGCCTGATCTCAACTTCAATTCCAGCCATCGTTCATTGTTTGCATCATGAGGATCCCAGAAAGGTTTTGGGTCTGCAGAGTGGATCAGAACAGGATCCCCAATTCTCCGCACTTGCTCCAGATGGGGTCTAACCTGACATCATCGACCGGAACATAATTCCCTTTGCTGTCTCGGACGCTTAGTCCCAGGTTCTTAAAGATCTTTAGTCCCACCGCTCCATTTTTTACATCTTCTTCCAGCTCTTTGACCGCATTTTCGGTCCACCCTTCGGTCCCTATCCCATCAAAATCGATGTTAGTAAAAGTAGCAATCCGTCCAGGGGCTTCACCTGCAATCCTTCTAATGGTACCAAACATATATTCCTGTCCTCCTCTTCCTCGTCCGCTAAGGTTTACCATGATCGCCATGTTCAATTGATCCATTTCACCTTCAATACGATGAATGGCTTCTGTAGTAAGGTTCCACTGATGACTATGAACATCAATGAATGGAAATTTGGCTCTTGTGACCGGGTGCTCGGGTACTACCAGGGTCGAAACCGGGTCATATTCCTCAAAATCCATGTTTTGAGCAGTCAGGCCCAGACATAAACCACTGACAATTAAAGCAAGGTATATACGCATCATTCGATGAATTTAATTAACAATCTGTTACGGTTCCAAATCAACCTGATTTCTTATAAACATTTTTCTCCCGTATGGCACCCTTTTTAAACAATTTGCGTTATCCAATCTGCCAGATATATCGAAGAATGAAGACACTCATTTCATTTCTAATCCTAACTGTAATAACAATTACAGCGCTGTTTTCAAACATTGGTCCCAGCACACCAAACTTGGATCAATTTTTAACTACAAAATATCAGCAATTGGATAAAGGTGAATTTGATTTGCCCCCATTTGACCTTTTCGAACTAGGTCTTATTGGACATTTCAACCTTAAAGAAAGTGGTAAAATATTAAGCAAAGACATCATTACATTGATCGATTTCAGGGTATCATCAAACAATCGCCGGTTATGGATTGTCGATCTTAATCAAAACAAGGTGATGTTTCAAACGGTAGTTTCTCATGGAAAAAATACCGGTGAGGAATTTGCCAGAAATTTCAGCAATACAATTCATTCGAACAAAAGCAGTCTTGGCCTTTATATAACTGGTGAAAAGTATTATGGAAAGCACGGTTTATCACTTCGTCTGGATGGTCAGGAGGCTGGATTTAATGACAATGCCAGACAAAGAGCAGTAGTCATTCACGGGGCTAGCTACGCTACGCGGGATTTTGCCAAAGCCTATGGGCGATTGGGAAGAAGTTTTGGATGCCCTGCCATACCCAAGAAATATCATAAAGAAATGATCAACCTGATCTCGGATAAAAGTACCCTTTTCATCTATTACCCCTCAACAGATTACCTCCAAAATTCAAAATTCCTGAACAGGGAAAGGGCTGATCAATACCTTTCTAAATTCATTTCGAAAAACACTTAATTCAATATCGGCTGTATTGCCGTTAAAGCCCGGTAGACCCTTTCATTACGACCATAAACATCTTTTCGGAAATTATGTAGTCCTTGTTCATCAATAAACGAGGTCCAATATTGCAAATAAACCATTAGGGGCTCGGCCAGTGGAACCGTATAATTCTGCTGCGATTTGAGCACTTCACTTATTTTCTCCTCGGTCCAATCACTGTTTTCTATCAATAGATACTCCTCGAGTTGCCTGGGTCGGGAAAGTCTAATACAACCAGAACTAAGTGCACGATCCGCTTTCACAAAAAGTTCCCTGTGATTGGTATCATGCATATATACGTTGTATGGATTCGGGAAGATAAATTTCACCTCTCCAAGCGCATTGTTTGGCCCCGGATCTTGTCTTAATATATAAGGGAAAGTCTTGGCAGATACAGTATTCCAATCGATTGTCGCCGGATCAACAACGTTTCCCCTGGTATCCAGGACTTTGATATTGACATTCTTGAGATAATTGGGGTTTTTAGCCTGCGCAGGGATCATATCATTTGCCAATATGGTTGGGGGAACCGTCCAATATGGATTTAAGACTAAATAGATCATTTTGGAGCTAAAGACTGGTGTTTCACGATAAGGTTTTCCAACTGCCACATCCATTTCAATCTTTACCTCACCATTCTTAATCACTTCCATTTCAAACGCGGGGATATTGACCATGATATAATGATCCCCCAAATCCTGTGGAAGCCACCTGCACCGTTCCAGATTGACACGAATATCTTTTATCCTGTCTTCAACAGGTACATTTAAACTCTCCAGGGTCAACTTGCCAACATTTCCATCAATCTCTAACCCATGTCTCTTTTGGAAACGCTTTATCGCATTTTGAACATCTTCATCATAGATTTTTGATTCCTCATCCATTTCACTTTTAAGGTCTCCGGTTGATCTGAGGCGCTTTCTGATTGCAACTACCCGGTTGTCCTCGGCTCCGATTCTTATCGTTTCCCCATCCGCAATCTTCTCCCAACCCCCTTTTTCAGCGATTTGTAAGTGTAAAGCCAATTTGTCCATTAACCTCGCATAAGCCTTGTATTTTGGTCGAATAGAATAAAGGGTTCCCATAATGTCGGAACTTCCAATTGCTAACTTCAATAGTTCTACCGGATCTCCTTCTCTGCGGACCGTTTTCCAGTTGGAATCAATGAGTGTAGGGTCAACTTTACCAGACATCATATGTGAAGCAAGCAATAGAAATGAGTCAGTAAGTAACAATTCAAATTCAGCTTGTTCCAAAACAGTTTTATCCTGCTTGGTAAATAATGTATTCAGGACTGAAAAGTGATAATCTTCCGGGTTCAGACCCTCTTTGTCACAATTTTCTATTGCCTCAAGCAATCCCATAGCTCGTTGAGCATTCCAAATAGATACAAAAAGGTTGCTAAAATAAAATTGGGACACTGCTACTCGGCAACAGATACCACTCCCAAAAGCAATGGGAATAGAACTCCCTGATTCTACTTTTAATCTTATCTCATTAGATAGCTGTGCTGAACTCCCCTGTTGAGCAATATTCGTAAAAGCATAAAGAGAAATGATAAAGGTAATTGCGGTCCTCTTCATATATTATAAATGTAGCGTTAGTTGACTTATTGTAAAAAAGAATGGGAAAATCAATAAGTGTGTAGTGGAATTCACTCGAGATATTGTTTCAAAAATTGGAATGTATTAAACAAAAAAAGACCGATGATTTCACATCGGCCTTAAACCAGTATAATATGAAGAGGATGTATTCTACTACCAATACTCCTCTATGAGGCAAATAAAGAAGATGAAACAAAGAGAGAATTGTAAAAAAGAAATTTTGAATTGTAAAAAAGCACAAATCTTAAAGTAGTGGTGGTCGTATTTGCTCATAAACCAAAACCCAAAAACGCTTGGGACTGACAATAATCTCAATTGGAATATTCAATGGGCTGATGCTTGCGTTGGTCTTTCTCAGAAAAAAGGCCCCCAATACTTATTTGGGACTATTCATTTTATCCCATTGCATCATTCTATTTAAGTATTTTAATGAGTATTCTCTTGTCTCTACTTTTCCAGTCAGCCTGGTGGGCAATGTCATGGAATGGGTGACAGCACCCTTGCTATACTTCTATATCAAAAGCTATAATCATAAGCCAATACCCTATTCAATCCTCCATTTTATCCCTGCCTTCATTGTCACCATTATTCAACTTTGGAATCCTGGCCAGGTAAATAGTCTATTGACTGACTCCCTAATTATTTCAACCTGCGCAGCTATTCAGGGAATGGCCTACATTATTTACCAGTTGAGAGAGATAAAACAAAGCAAATGGCTAAAACTGTTAATTAGCCTATATGCAGTTGAGGTTACTGCTATTGGCCTTTATCGTTTAATAGACCTAATCTCAGCGAACCAGTTCTTACCTGATATTTTTATTCCGGTTATCATCATTATTATCATAAATGTCATGGCATTTTCAAGCCTAATGCAGTCTTCATTATTTAATACCACAGCTCCACCCAAAAAAAACGTTTCCAAAAACGCTTTGATTGTTCAAAATACCTATGAAACCATAAAGGATCACATTGAAACGAATGAACGCTATTTGAGCCCTAGTATAAAACTTTCTGATCTATCCAAAGAGTTGGATCTACCGGAAAAGGTCATTTCCCAGGCCATCAATGATTGCTCGGGAGAAAACATCAATCTCTTTATAAATCGTTACAGAATAAAGGCTGCTGAGCGGTTGTTAATCGAACAATATCAGAATTTTACCATCGATGCAATTGCAGAACTTTCAGGCTTCAGCAACAAAGTTTCCTTCTACAAAGCATTCAAAAAAATCCATTCCATTTCCCCGAAGGAGTACATCGAAGCGCAAACAACCAAACAATAATACCCCCTTACGCTTCAAATCATTTTAGTTTGTAAACAATATCGAAAGTTAACATCTAACTCCTGATTGTTTACATAATCAGCTGTTTTACAATAAGTTAAAACACTTTCTCAGTGGTCTTGAAATAAAGTCAAGACCATGAAAATTGAAAAGCTAAGTGCTGTAAACTCAACCGACATTATTCATTCGGTTTGGTCCATCAGTATTGAAAAGGACAAAATACAGGAAGGGTATTACTTCTTCCCGGACAATCATGCTGAAATCATTATATCATTTAAAGGATTATTTCATCGGACAATCATCGGATCAAGAAAAACACACACCATCGCTCCCGGAGAGGGACTTCTGGCGCGAACCAGAAGTAGGGGAATGATGCTATCAGGAGAAGAAGATATAAGACTTCTTATCATCAAACTTCATCCACAATGTCCATGCTTCATGGGTAGTGAACACTCTTACAAATTCAAAGAAGATGTTCAAAGCTTTCTAATGCCTGCTCACTTTCAGCATGAATGGAGAAAAGCCATTGTCAATAATGAACCCCTGACATTGGTAGAGACCTTCAAAGCCTATTTAAATGAACAACAGGATAGAGGCATGCAACAAGTTGACTCTCTTATAGCTGAGACCATATGCCTAATCAAAAAGAATAAGGGAGAGATCAAAGTCAAAGAATTATATGAGTTGTTCGGGATCAGCAAGTCTACTCTTGAACAAAAGTTTAATCGGGAGGTAGGGCTATCTCCTAAAGAATTCTGCAAGATTGAAAAACTTAAAAACTTCTTGAAAAATTACGAAGAGTTCAAAAATGAAATGTCTCTAACCCAATTGACTTTCAAGTCAGGGTATTATGATCAGTCACATTTGATAAAAGATTTCAAATATTATGTAGATGAAAGTCCAAAGCGTTTTTTAACTCAGGCTAACAGGATTTCACTGATTGCCTAATCATGTTTCCTCTTAGAATACTGCTTACAGCTGGGCTGGCTCTCCCATTGGTATTGGCTGCCCAAAATACACCCAATGCCAAATTGTTTGAGCGGGGAATGGTCTCCAGCTCATTTATTAGTGGACAAACAGCCCTACAATCCAATACCACCGGATCACCTTATTATGATGATAGATGGAATAAAGGGATGATTGAATTGGAGAATGGGCAAATAATTCGCAACGTTCCTATCAGATACGACCTGTCTAAATCCATTGTTGAATACAGACAAGATGGATCTGTTGAGGGTTATTCCACTGAACTTGTCTCTTCCTTTTCTTGGTACAGCTTCACCATTGCCGATTCAGTTCACTTTGTTACCAGAAAAGAATCCTTGGAGCCTTTTAATAAAGTATATGAGGTAATAGTAAATGGTCAAATGAAATTGTATTCAAAAATAGATCTGAAGATCCAGGAGCCAAATTATTTGCCTAATCTTGATTTGGGTAACCCCGATAAAAAAATCATTCGAAAAGAGAATTATTACATTGCCGAAGGCTCTGAGATTACTCCGGTAAATAGAAAAATTCAGGATAATCTGATCTTTTTTGCACCCTATGAAAATGAGCTCTATCAGTTTGCCAAAGAGTTTAAAATAAAGTGCCGGAAGAAAACAGATTTAATTTATCTCATTAGCTATTTCAATCAACTCAAAAGAGCTGAGCAACTTCCTCCCGAAGAAAATTTCAATCTATCAGCAGCAAATAACCTTCGATGATCTTTAATTCTTCATCAACCCGCTCCTAATAAAAAACTACCCGGGATCCCGGGTAGTTTTTCCAAGTTGCGCAAATATGTCAGACGAGCTTAGTGCTCATCGTCCGTAAATCCTGTTCTTCGATAACCCGATACCAACAGATTATCATTGGCAATTCCTGTATAAAGCTCAAGGTCCTCAAACCACACTTCAAAATAGATGCTATCAGTCATTACACCCGCTTCTGTAGTCACGGCATCTTTATAGATCTGGCCATTCCTTATAAGCACCTTGATGTTATAATCGTCTGTATAACTCACAAGAGTATCTGAACTTCCAAAAGTCATTGATGATATATCCATTTTGGCTTTAACTCTAAACTCATAAGCATTATTCTCATCATCAATAATCATTTCAGTTGCTGACTCATCAGCAGTTGTGGATGTTAATAGTCTTGTTATACCAAAACTGAAAGGATCAGCACCGTATACCGAATGATCATAGGTTACAAACCACTCCCCGCTTAATTCATTATTTGCTGCTCCTCCGGGATCAATGTCCTCAGTAGCACATGAATACAACACGCAAGCTGCTATCAAAATATATAGTATGTTTTTCATCTTAAGTTACTTTTCAATTAAACCTGACTAATTCAATGTGATATTGACCACAAAATCATATATCCCCAGCCATGATGCAGTATAGGATATCGTCTTTGTCCCAGGATCATAAGTTCCCACAACCCCATCAAATGGGTCTCCCCAAACATTTCCCATGCTCAATAGCAACACTTCATTGGTATTGGTGATTTGTATAAAACCTTCAAAATGATAGGCTGAACCATAATCCCTTCCATCCGAATAAAATCCAGCAATCCAGTCAGAGATGGTATAAACTCCTGGCACTCCTTCCAACGGCGTCAGCGTGACTGGAACATCGGAATAGCCCTCACTACCATTTCGAACGACTGTCCCACTATAGGTCCCGGTAAGATCAGCAGTTATCCCATCAGGATCGTAAACCATGACAGATTGTGTAGCTGTACCGGAATAACCATCAGAGTTTAGTGCAGAATACACTACGTCGTATACCCCAACTTTATCCTTATCTACTGGATTGTCAATCGTAGAATCCAGTTCCTTATCTCCTTCAGTAACTTTAGCTGCAGGAGTGAAGGTCGTACCCAAAGGAATTGTAATAAAATCACCTTCTGCGAACTCAAATGTGGGGAAATAAGTAATTCCTGAAATGCCAACTGAATCTCCTTCACTTTCACAAGAAAGGAAAACGGTTGCAAACAAGACTATTACTACCCCAGTTATATATTTCTGATTTAAATATGTTCTCATCTTCTTATTCTTTGAATTAATTAACATCCCACCACAGTTTATCACTTGCCAAAGTCTGAGCAGATGGGAAATTTGAATTAGCCACTGATTCAGACTCGGGAAGCAGATATCGCCTGATGTAATCTGTTCCTAAAACCGTATTTTTTGGTAAATACAACTTAGCACCAGCGTTCCCAGCCGGAGGCGCTGCATCATAAGTAGTAGTGGGTTCTATCGGTGGATAATCCATTCGATTTACTTCCAGGAAACCCTCAAAAGGATTTACATTAGCCATGGCCGCCCATTTCTGAACCCCAATATCCCTCAACTGATCTGCCTGTGTCGCTGAAAACTCATAAGGCATGCCAGCAGCAAGAAAATTGTTCATGGCATCAGTTGCTGAAGCACCTACTCGTGCAAATGCGCTAGCCACAGCCGAGTTATATAAGGCCTGTGCATTTCCAGTAACTAAACCCCTTGCAACCAATTCTGCTCTAAAGAAATCAACCTCAGAAGTTGTAAATAGATACACTGGTCTTGTTGCATCAAGAATTGGAATTCTGTTAGAGTTTGGAGGATTTGTTGCCGTAAGAGCTTTGTGATCTCCATGATCCAATAACAGGTCACCAGCAGAGTTTGACTGATAGGTCAATGGTTCGCGAGGGTCCCCATTGTTTGACCAAAACTCCGAAAGCGTACGATCAGCCACCAGGTTTATCGTGGTATTCAGGTTTTGATCCTGAGCAAATAATGGATTTTCCTTATTGGTTTCAGCCTCGAAAATATCCAACATCGCATCTGAGGTGAGGTAGTTATTTTCAGCTTCTACCTCATTGATCACAGACATAGCCCAGGTTTGATCAAAATCCAGGTTTCTCATGGCTAATTTTAACTTCACTGAATTAGCCATTGCTACCCAGGCATCAATGTCACCCTGAAAGATGTAATCCTTATCTCTCTCTGTCAGTACCAATGTTGACAAAGCGCTAGTACCATCAGGATTAAACTCATTATACAATGTCAACGCTTCGTCAATGGCATCTACCAAAAGTGGATAAACGTCTTCACCCTTATCAAACTTAGGATTGAAGTTTGCCTCAGTCTCACCTTTAAAGGCATCAACATATGGTGCCTGACCAAACGCATCAAAAACGATCTGGAAAGTATAGCTCTCCAACACAACAGCAATAAGATTTAATCTAGGATTATAAGTCTCAGTTGCCATACTATACTCTTTAAGCTTTTGAATATCACTCAACGCCGAAGAGTATAACTCAACCCACATATTATCACCATCATCAGATCGCATATCCATATCTATAATGGTTCGATATTGATTGGCGGTATTGTTTTGGTTATAATATTGAGCCCACAAGGATCCGTGCAACGCGAATGTTCCGCCTATTGCACTGGCCAATGAGATTTCAATAGAAGGTAAAAGAAATACTCCTGGATTATCTAAAATAGCGTCCGGATCATCATTTACATCCAGGTAATCTTCACACCCGCTGAAAAGCATCGCAAATAATACCAATACTGCTGTGGATACTTTAGCTACTCGGTCTCTAAACAATTTTATCTTTTTCATTTCCTCAGTCTAATTAAAGTGTCACGTTCAGTTTGAATCCATAATTTCTTACAGAAGGATAACCCCTGATCTCACCAAATTCACTTGATGATCCATTGGTCGCGGTAGTGATCTCAGGATCCACAACATTGTTTGCTGCTGGAGTCCACAACCATAGATTACTTCCTACAGCAGATATGGAAACTCCCTCCAAAAACATGCTGCTGAAAAGCGATTTTGGAAGATTGTAGGTAAGGTTCACTTCCCTTAGCTTGATAAAGGTTTTAGGAAGTACACTTGCTACATCATTCCAATCACCCTGATAGTAATTATTCAAATCTGTAGTTGTGATTGGTATTGTGTTTTCAACATAGTTGCCTTCACCATCCTCATACACTGAGTTTGGAACTACGAATGGTAAACGATCATTGTACGTAGTGAGTGGATCCTTACCTGTCCACATCGTGGATTGCTTACTAAATGAAATAAACCTACCACCTTCCCTGTAATCAAACTGGAAGAACAATGACACTCCCTTATAGGAAATGGTATTCATCAAGCCCATGGTATAATCATACAGCGTACTTCCAAGGTCTACTCCAGTCGGAGTTGCCAATGGTCGACCAGTCTGAGAGTCAACAATTGTCTGGCCTTCAGGCGTAGTTTGGATACCATAAGCTTTCACATGAGAAACAGTCTTACCTTTGATTGCCACAATACTCGGCGATGCAAAACCTGATATGAAGACTTCATCCAGTCCTTCAGTAAGGTCTACTACATTATTGATGTTTTTATCAAACTTATAGCCAATATTCCATGACAATCCTCCCAGATTTTCAATCGGTGTAACGTAGGCAGAAATCTCAATTCCTTTATTGGTCATCTTACCAACATTATCCCAGATGAAATTAAATCCTGAAGTTGATGCAAGGGTCCTTTGAAGAAGCAATCCTTCTGTGGTCTTATTGTAATAGGTGAAGTCAACACCCAATCGATTATTAAATAATTTGATGTCAACTCCAGTTTCCAAAGCTGTAGAGATCTCCGGCTTCAGGTTAGGATTCCCTAAAACATTGCTGTACTCATATCCTGTAGCTCCACCGAGCGGAAAAGTCAAGTCACTGAAAGGAATACCACCAGTAACCTGTCCCTGCACATATACCGGCTTTACCACATATGGATCTGCATCGTTACCACTTTGCCCATATCCCGCACGAATCTTGATATAATCAACCCAACTGGAATTCCCTATTCCTGGAATCGCATCAGATAGAATAAAGCTTGCATTTGCAGATGGATAGAAATAAGAGTTGCTGCCTTGAGGCAAGGTGGATGACCAGGTATTTCTTAATGCTCCGGTCAGATAAAAAATTTCATCGTAACTAACCTCCAGAATAGAATAAACAGATTGTCTCCTGTAAATTCGGTAAGGGTAACCATTAGAAACCGTTGGTGTGGCAGATGTATTGGCCAGGTTTGGAAATGATTGCTCCAGTACCAGACCTTTCACCTCATCCTCACTTTGAATCTGTGAATTATGCTGCATATTGATTCCAGCCATCAGGTTGAAATAAATCTTGCCAAAATTCTTACCCCCTGATAAAAAGGCATCTAAGTTATAAAGACGAATGTTTCGTTGAAACTCTCGATAGTACCCGTCAATATCATCCAGGGATCCCTTGTTAGGGCTATTATCATCCAAGGTATATTTTCCATCATAGTTATGACCAAATGTGTTCTGGACGTCACCGCCAAATCTTACAGTTCCTTTGAGATTGATTGGCTTGTAGATATCAGCATTTAGAGTCACACTGGCAATCATCCGATCGATATTGGCTTCGTTGGAAGTGTTATCTATCGAAAAGTAAGGGTTCCATAAGTATGGTGTGAACTGGTTATTCGGATTATAAAAGGAATTTGGATCCTTATAATCTTTCATATCAGCGATGCTGATATCAGTAGGGAAGTTTAAGATATCATCGAAGATGTTGGTACTACCTCCTTGTCCCTGACCTGTGGGTAATACTCTAATCTCTTTATTGATGTAATTAAAACTTGTCGTTACATCGATAAATCCCATCTTTTTAGATGCCCCGAACTTAAAGCTGTTCTTTTGGAATCCATCTTTATCACCTGGCACTATCCCATCACTGATCACATTGTTGTATGACACATAAAAAGTACCATCCTGATTTCCGCTGGAAATTGAAATTGAATTGTCATACATCTTACCGAGATCATAGAAATCCCTTACCTGGTCTTCAAGGAATGAAAAGTCTTTATACAGTTGACTGTTGTTGACCACATTACCCCATAGCCTTGAATCATTGGTAAATCTGGGTCCCCAGCTTCCATTTTCTTCGCTTGCAAAGTGTCCGTCCCAACCTTGGCCAAAAGAGCTTTGATAAGAAGGTGCTTTCAGAAGTGATGAAAATACAGTAGCTGAACTTAAGGTGATTTTTGGTTTTCCATTCAGTGAACTGGATCCCTTTTTCGTTGTGATCATCACGACACCATTTGCACCAGCAGATCCATAAAGTGCGGTCGCAGCAGATCCTCTCAATACAGACATTGATTCAATGTCATTGGCATTCAGGTCATTGATACCATTACCAAAATCAACGGTTCGATTTACATCAGCACCATTGGTATTATAGTTTTGGTTGGTATTAGTCACTGGAACTCCATCAATCACATAAAGAGGTTGAGTACCCCTTCCAATATTAGCATATCCCCTAATGACAACATTGGTTGAACTACCAGGTGCTCCTGTACCGCCCGTTACCTGAACGCCGGCTACCTTACCTGATAGGGCTGAAGTAAAATTGCTGGATGGACCCCTGGTCAATTCCTTACTATCTACGTTGGTGATAGAGTACCCAACAGACCTTTTATCCCTCGAAATTCCAAGAGCAGTTACCACAACTTCTGATAACTGTGTTACATCTGTTGCCAGCGTAATATCAACAGCAGATTGTTGACCAATTGTGATCTCTTGTGTTTCTAATCCGATGAATGAATAAACCAAAACATCGGAACCTTCAGGAACGGTGATACGGTAGTTACCATCAAGATCAGTTGTGGTTCCTTCCGTGGTTCCTTTTACAATTACATTCGCTCCGGGTACAGGCTCACCTGCATCGTCTACGACTTTCCCGGTAATCTGCTTACTCTGGGAAAAGGCCATAAAACCTATCCCCAGTAAAAGCATTACTAGTAGATTTCTCCTCATATACTTAATAATTTTTTCGTTAAAAGATTATTATCTGAGAGTAATGTTAGAAATGAAGAAATCTTGAAAATTGTAAAAAAGAATAGGACAAATGCCTAAGGGTAGTCCAGAAAAGCGATTTTCAGAAGATTATTTGGTGAATTGATTATCCATAAAATTTGGCCATAATCAATAAAGACATTCACAAAACTTTCAGTATCCATTTTTTTGGTGACTCCACAAAAAAGAATGAAAAGAAATATTAAATTCTCAATGAATGCCTTGAATTGTTTAACAATCAGATAGATTTTGAGCTTGCCTAATTCTTTAAATAAGGATCAAATCGTATGAGATCGTACGAATATTATCAAATCAATGTTCATTAGCGGACACTTTCTTGTCCCTCAACAATAAGTATCTATTATATATCCTTGATTTACAGTATGTTACAATTTATGGCATACATGTTGCCAATTTAAAGACTGAGGACTTATTAATTACTGACTAACAACGGCAACATGCAAAGATCAAAAACCATACTTCTAATCTGCGGGGTAATCATTGCCATTCTGCTTTCTGTAACCCAGACAATACAAGCTAGTGAGACAACCGCGTTTATCAAGGCAAAAACCATCAACCATTTTCAACCAGAAGAAAAAGTGAGTCACCTCACAATAACTTCATTTGCTTCCAAGCTTTTTGTAAAAAATCTACCATATTTAAACTCAAAATAATCTACTGATGCCTGAGAAAAGACTATATCGATCCAAAGATTCAATGCTAGGAGGGGTTTGTGCTGGAATAGCGGAATATTTTGATCTTGATCCGACACTGGTACGAATTGCCTATATCATACTGACCATCGCCACTGTCGTGCTCCCATCAATTATTGGCTATTTCATTTTGTGGTTTGTGATCCCGCCCAGGGATTAGGAAAACTTAGACAAAGTATTGATCCATCTAGCCGGCACTTCACCATTTAGTGCGGTCTCATAATCTGAATAACTACAAGGAATCATTCTGCTTCTCATAAATACCGTTTTTTCATCCGGATGTGGCACTTCCATCCACCATTTTTCAGAAAGCTTGCTTTTATAGAATTTAATTGATGAAGGTTCATTTCCAAGCGCCACTTCGTAAATAAGATAGTCGTTGGAGCTAAAATTTTTATCACCCCTCCTGCTATAATAACCCTCTATAAAATACCATAGCATGGTAGCAATTACGAATGCTGTCTTCTTGTCTTCAGAATCTTTAATTGTATTGTACTGGTAAATTCCGATTGAGCTTAATTTATCATTCAATCCTGCATACCAACACAACTGGCAAGCTTCCTCACCTGTTAAACCGTACACATTACTATCTACTGCCCCTGGGCAATAATGAGCCTGAATGGCAGAAATATCAAAGGATAGCATATCCGCATCCCTAATGACAGGTTCCATCTCCCGAATGTTTTCCTTTACTACTCCCAACCTCACAGATTCAAAACAAAGTTTTTCCATCAGCTGAACTTCGTTCGGCTCAATAAGAAAAGACTGGTGAGCAAGGTGATAATAGTTAAATAGATAATTAGGATCATGTTTAAAGACCCTGTGTATATGCGTATTGCTTGCAATTCCAGTCTTCGGGTCTTCAAGGTCCAACCTGTTGTCTACATTAAGAAAGGTGATCAGCTTATTCTGATCTTCATAAGCAAAAAACTGTCCCAGGTCCACATTATGAGTTCCACCCAGGAGTACGGGCAGGATATTCTGACTCATCAGGTATCCGCATACTTCTTTTAGTCGCAAATAGGTATCCTCTAATTCCGGTCCATTCCTGAAATTCCCAAGATCAAGGATTTTAATGGTTTCAGAACCCTTCTTTAAGCCATAAAATGACCGTCTGATTTCATCGACACCTTTGGCAACGCCTTCCTGTTGGTCAGGATCAGCACCACGCGCCTCACGAATGCCAATGATGGCAATGTCATGATTTCCAATTTCCGGCATCTGCTCCTGATTGATATAAATCGAGTGAGCGATGGCCGAGTTAGGAAGCTTTTTTAAATTGATTGAAACATCTATGGGATCAAAAAAGAGCTTCAGGTCCATATTAACGCATTGATTTTACCATTTGAACAACACTGGCTATCCAAATGTAAATCAAATTAGTCTTAACCTCCGAAATCGTCGAATCGGATGTTCTCATCTGGAATTCCGAAATCCTGTCCCATCCTCTCAACAGCAGCGTTCATCAATGGCGGACCACAGAAATAAAGCTCAATTTCTTCCGGAGCTTCATGCTTGCTTAGGTACTGATCGATCACTGCCTGGTGAACGAAACCTAAGAAACCATCTCCTGATTTATCATTGATGTCTTTCTTTACTTTCCAGTTATCCTCAGGAAGAGGTTCTGAAAGCACAATATAAAAGCTGAAGTTAGGAAAACTTTTTTCCAGTTGGTAGAAGTGATCCAAATAGAATAACTCTCTTTTTGATCTACCTCCATACCAATAGGTTACTTTTCTACCCGTTTTTAAAGTTTTAAACAAATGGTAGAGGTGAGATCGCATGGGTGCCATACCAGCCCCTCCACCTACATAAAGCATTTCAGCATCTGATGGATTGATAAAGAACTCACCATAAGGTCCTGAGATCGTTACCTTATCCCCTGGCTTTCTTGAGAATATGTAAGAAGATGCAATGCCAGGATTCACATCCATCCATTGATTCTTTGCACGATCCCAGGGAGGAGTCGCTACCCTTACATTCAACATGATTTCTCTTCCTTCAGCAGGATATGAAGCCATTGAATAGGCACGTTCCACTGTCTCAGAATTCTTCATTTTCAGGTTCCAAAGACCAAACTTATCCCATTCCAATTGGAATTTCTTTGGATCATCATGCTCCTTGGGGTGAGCGGTAATATCGATGTCTTTAAAGTCAACCTCGCATTTCGGAATCTCGATTTGGATATAACCCCCTGCCTGATAATCCATCTCCTCCGGAATCTCAACCACAAATTCTTTAATAAATGAGGCCACGTTGTAGTTTCTTACTACGGTTGCTTCCCATTTTTTGATACCAAAGATCTCTTCCGGGATTTTGATTCTCATGTCCTGTTTTACCTTAACCTGGCAGCCAAGACGTAATCCAGCTTTTTGTTGAGTACGGCTCAAATGTCCTGTTTCTGTAGGAAGGATTTCCCCACCCCCTTCTAAAACTGTACACTTGCATTCTGCGCAGGTTCCACCGCCACCACAGGCAGATGGAAGAAATATCTTTTCCCCTGACAATGTAGACAGCAAAGATGATCCCGCTGATGTAATCAATGGGTTCTTTTCATCCCCATTGATGATGATCTTTACCGGACCAGATTGTACCAGCTTTGATTGTGCAAATAATAAGACAAGTACCAACAGTAGAATGACTACTGTAAAGGCAATGATGGAGGTGGTAATAACAGGAACCATAAGTTAAACCTCTTGTTTATCGTGTAATTATGAAAACTGAGCAAATATAGGTTATAAAGTTTTCCAATTGAAGCCTTATAAACATGTATTTAAGTAACCCTAAAACATTATTAATGTTGCAAAAATCTTCCATTACTGGAGCATCTTCAACAAGGTAGTGAGTTTGGATTTCAAATGTCTTCGATCGACGATAAAATCGAGGAATCCATGATCAAGAACGAATTCGGCACTTTGGAAACCTTTTGGCAGGTCTTTTCCTATGGTTTCTCTGATTACCCTTGGCCCTGCGAAGCCTATCAAAGCCCCCGGTTCTGCAATGTTAAAATCGCCTAGCATGGAGAATGAAGCGGTCACTCCACCAGTTGTAGGATCTGTTAGCAATGAGATATATGGGATCTTTTTCTCTTCCAGGATGGTCAGTTTTGCAGATACTTTAGCCATCTGCATCAAAGAAAACCCTGCTTCCATCATCCTGGCACCCCCTGATTTAGAGATCATCAGAAATGGTGTGTTGGTCTTGGCTGCATAATCAATTGCTCTTGCTATTTTTTCCCCAACAACAGATCCCATTGAACCTCCAATAAAAGCAAAATCCATACAGGATATGACAATTGGTAACCCGTTCATTTTCCCATGAGCAGAGCGAACAGCATCTTTAAGTCCGGTTTTCTTTTGAGACTCTGTGATACGTTGGGGATAGGCCTTTGTATCAACAAACTTTAATGGATCAGCCGAAGAAAGTTTTTCATCCAGCTCAGTGAATTTGTTGCCGTCAAAAAGGATTTCGAAATATTCCTTGGAACCTATTCTTACATGATAACCATCGTCCGGACTCACATAGGCATTATTCTTTAGCTCTCGCATGTGAATAATGTTGCCGCTAGGAGTTTTGTACCACAATCCATCGGGAGCTTCCTTCTTCTTTTCAGTAGGAGTCTGAATTCCCTTATCCTGTCTTTTGAACCACGCCATGTCGGATTTTTATTTTGGGTAGGCAAAACTAATGCTTTCTTCACAACTAATTAACCGGTTATACAGGTAATCCAGCAGACTTTGAAATTCATTAATTATTTTTGATCTATACGACCTAATCCAATGACAAAACTATCCAGACGATCCATGCTGCAAAGATCGGGTATGATCGCAGCAGCTCCCCTAGTGACGCTTCCCATGGCTTGTGAGGCAGAAGAATCCATTCAGAAAAAACATCAGTTCAGTTTTTGTCTAAATACTAGCACTATCAGGGGCCAGAAACTAAAATTGACGGAAGAAATTAAAACTGCCGCTGAAGCGGGATATGATGGGGTAGAAATCTGGATGAACAAACTCAATGAACATCTGGAGAGCGGTGGAACTACAAAGGAAATTAAGGATCTCTCTTCCGATCTTGGGATCAGGATTGAAGATTGCATCAGCTTTCCCCAATGGATTGTCGATGACGAACAAAAAAGAACTGAGGCGTATGACCAGGCCAGAAGAGAGATGGAATTACTTGCTGAAGTAGGATGTCCCAGAGTCGCAGCACCCCCTGCGGGAGCCACCCAACCTCCTTCTTTGGATCTCCTGGAAGCAGCCAAACGGTACAGAAGATTGCTTGAAATTGGGAAAGAGACCGGGGTTTTACCTATGCTGGAACTTTGGGGATTTTCATACAACCTGCATCTTTTTGGTGAAGTGATGTATGTGGCGACAGAAGCTGCTCATCCGGACTCGTGCATTTTACCAGATGTTTACCATATCTATCGGGGAGGTTCAGATTTCGAAAGCCTTCGGATGCTTGATCCCTCTGCCATCCATATGTTTCATATGAATGATTACCCTGCATCGCCCTCACGTGAAGAGATCAAGGACAGCGATCGCGTCTTTCCGGGAGACGGAGTTGCTCCACTGGATAAAGTAATAGGACTGCTCCAGTCAAAAAACAAACCCATCGTACTCTCACTCGAACTCTTTAATTTGGAGTACTATAAAATGAAAGCCATCGATGCCGCTAAAGAGGGTCTTGAAAAAATGAAAGCAGTTGTTGACAAGGCTTTAGGATAATCAGTCCTTTACTTCTTCGTAATCAATGTAATCACCACCCTGGAACTGCTTAGTGGTACTACCATTACTTTTTTCGGGTGGAGTATCGATATTCAGATTGCTGTTTGGGGCTCTCCGCTTGGCGGTGTATTGCCGACGCTGACCTTGTTGAGCTTTTTTCTGCTGTTCATAGGCAGCCCCAAACATGATTCTGAATCCAAACCCTATTAACCTAAAAATAAGGTAGATCACCAATATGGATATGATGATAAATTTTAACATGCTTAATATGTTAACTTATCTACTGAGATATAGGTTTCGCTCAGCGTAAATTTCTAAGAAGTAATCATCCATCAGGTCATCAATGAAATAGATTGATTCACCAGTCGACTTCATCTCCGGTCCTAGTTCCTTATTGACATTCGGGAATTTGTGGAAAGAGAAAACAGGCTCCTTAATGGCATAACCATGCTTCTTAGGATTGAATTTAAAATCTTTGATCTTCTTCTTACCCAGCATCACCTTGGTCGCATAGTTTACATAAGGCTCCTCATATGCTTTGCATATAAAAGGAACTGTCCTTGATGCTCTGGGATTTGCCTCAATGATATAAACCTTGTCATCTTTGATGGCAAACTGGATATTAATCAAACCGACTGTCTTTAATGCCAACGCAATCTTCACCGTATACTCCTCTATCTGTCTAATGACGAAATCCCCAAGATTATATGGTGGAAGGACCGCATAAGAGTCGCCTGAATGGATTCCAGCAGGCTCTATGTGCTGCATAATTCCAATGATATAGACATCCTTCCCATCACAAATCGCATCAGCTTCCGCTTCGATAGCTCCTTCTAGAAAATGATCAAGAAGGATCTTACCGTCCTGCTTGTCCTTGATCAGGTTCACAACATGCTGCTCCAACTCTTTTTCATTGATCACAATCTTCATGCTTTGTCCTCCAAGTACATAACTTGGGCGAACAAGCAGTGGGAAACCAATCTCTTTTGAGAGCTCAATGGCTGACTCAGCATCCTCAATGGTACCATATTGAGGATATGGGATCTTGTTCTCTTTTAAAAGATCTGAAAACCGGCCTCTATCTTCAGCTAAATCAAGTGCTTCATAACTGGTCCCTATTACCTTGATGCCATAACGATCCAGTTTCTCAGCCAGCTTCAAGGCGGTTTGACCACCTAGCTGAACGATCACCCCAACAGGTTTCTCATGGAGGATAATATCATAGATATGCTCCCAAAATACTGGTTCGAAGTATAGCTTATCTGCTATGTCAAAATCTGTTGAAACTGTTTCCGGGTTACAGTTAATCATGATGGTTTCATAACCCTCCTCTTTGGCTGCCAGTACCCCATGCACACAGGAATAGTCGAACTCAATTCCCTGACCTATCCTATTAGGCCCGGAACCCAGGACAATGATTTTTTCCCTATCTGAGGAGACTGACTCATTTTCCTCATCGAAAGAAGAGTAGTAATATGGAGTCTGTGCTTCAAATTCAGCCGCACAGGTATCCACCAACTTGTACACCCTTTTGATACCCAATTCATTTCGCTTCGAAAAGACTTCGCTTTCCAGGCACTTTACTAAATGTGCTATCTGTCGGTCTGCATAACCCTTTTCTTTAGCTTCTTTAAGGATCTCTTTCGGAAGAGTGTCTAAAGAATACTTTTCAATTTTATCCTCGAGGTTAATCAGGTCTTCTATCTGATGTAGGAACCAGTCATCAATCTTTGTTAGATTTTGAATGGTCTTGAAGGGTATTCCAAGTTTAAAGGCATCATAAATATGGAATAATCGATTCCAGCTTGGATGCTCCAGACTATAAAGAATGGCTTCCTGGTCTTTCAGCTCACGTCCATCTGCGCCCAATCCATTTCTTTTGATCTCCAGTGACTGACAGGCTTTTTGCAATGCCTCCTGGAAGTTTCGGCCAATACCCATTGCTTCACCGACAGACTTCATCTGAAGTCCAAGCTTTCTGTCTGATCCCTGGAATTTGTCAAAGTTCCATCGCGGTACTTTCACAATCACATAGTCAATGGATGGCTCGAAATATGCCGAGGTTGTCTTAGTGATCTGATTTTTTAGTTCATCCAGGTTGTAACCTATCGCTAGTTTGGCTGCTATTTTTGCTATTGGATACCCAGTTGCCTTTGAAGCCAGTGCTGATGATCTGGACACCCTTGGGTTGATCTCAATACCAATAATGTCATCTGTCTCAGGGTTTACGGCAAACTGGACATTACATCCACCAGCAAACTGTCCGATGGCATTCATCATGGTCTTAGCCAGATCCCGCATGTGTTGATAAACCGTATCCGGTAAAGTCATGGCAGGAGCTACAGTGATGGAATCTCCAGTGTGGACACCCATCGGATCAAAATTCTCAATCGAACAGATAATGATGATGTTACCTGCATTATCTCTTAGAAGCTCAAGCTCGTATTCTTTCCATCCCATGATTGATTGCTCAATCAATACCTCGTGGATTGGTGATGCCTGGAGTCCGGCATTTAGCGCTTTGTCAAACTCTTCCGGATTATCTACAAAACCACCGCCATATCCACCTAAGGTGTAAGAAGGCCTGATAACCAATGGAAATCCGATCTCCTGGGCAATCTCTTTTCCAGTAAGAAAGGATGTGGCAGTTTCTCCTTTACAGACGCTTACACCAATCTCGTTCATCTTCAATCTGAAGCGCTCACGATCTTCAGTGGTCTCAATTGCTCCAATGTCAACACCAATCAGCTTCACTCCAAATTGTTCCCAAATTCCTGCCTTTTCACAATCAATAGCAAGATTTAAGGCTGTCTGTCCACCCATCGTTGGTAATACAGCATCAATCTTGTGCTTTTTTAAAATTTCTTTGATTGATTTCTTTGTGAGGGGCTTCAAATAAATGTTATCTGCGGTGACCGGGTCAGTCATGATGGTTGCAGGATTGCTGTTGATCAGCGTCACTTCAATTCCTTCTTCCCTCAATGACCTGGCAGCCTGAGAGCCGGAATAGTCGAATTCACAAGCCTGTCCAATGATAATAGGTCCACTTCCGATGATAAGTACTGATTTGATGTCTTGATTTTTAGGCATCTAAGATTTTTTTGGTAGGTACAAATTGGGGCAAAAATAAGTCAGCCAGCCGATTTAATTCAAGCAATATTTGAAAATATCCAAATCATTGTCATTTGAATTCAAAAGGGGTATTTACAATCCAATAGAACCGTTCCTTATCACTTGTTTAATTCTAAAACACTATAGAATTTTAAAGACCAACCAACTCAAATTAGTGAGCGGGCTGGTTCTTAATCACTTAATCAGCCCCACCCTTTTATAGGGTGGGGTTTTCTATTTGCTCCCACCTCTTTTATCTTTGACTAATGAACCGGATTGACCGCCTAAATGCCATTCTTATTCAACTACAGGGGAAGCCGAGGGTGGTCATTGATGATCTGGTCGATCGATTTGAGGTGAGTCCGAGGACAATATTTCGGGATATCAAGTCCTTAATAGAAACTGGAGTTCCAATTGGAGGAGATGCCGGAAATGGATATTTCATTGTTGAAGGTTTCCACTTGCCACCTGTTGTTTTCAATAAACAGGAAGCCGCAGCTCTGCTAATGGGTTCAAAACTCATCAAACATCAGGCTGACAAAGAGATCGTAAGAAATTTTGATGAGGCCATGCATAAAGTCAGGGCTGTATTAAGGTATATGGATAAGGATTTTTTAGACTCTTTAGATGAAAATATTTCTGTAGCTCCCTTTGCTCGAGCTTCCATGGAGTTTCCTGATTCACATATTGCCATTATTCAAAACGCCCTGGCCGATCAAAAGCTTTTAAAGATCAAATACCACTCTAATTACAAGGATCAATCAACCATCAGGGAGGTAGAACCGCTGGGCCTTGTGTATTATACAGGTCGATGGCACCTGATTGCCTATTGCCGATTAAGAAAAGACATGCGGGATTTCAGATGTGACAGGATCTCAAAATGTGAACCCCTAATTGAGGAATATGACAGGTCCAAACATCCAAAATTTGCAGAATTTATCAATCAGATGGTCACTGGAACAGAATCACAGGAAGCCATTATCCAAATCGATAAAAAAGTGAATCGGCATATTGGATCACAGAAATACTATTATGGCTTTGCTGAAGAAAAAGATCTGGGTGAAAAGGTTGAATTGAAGTTTTATACTTCCCATCTGAATTTCTTTGCCCGGTGGTTACTCATGTTTGGTAAAGAAGTGAAAATCATAAGCCCTGCCGCGTTAAAATTGGAGATGGAGAACCTAGTAGAAGAACTGAAACAGCATTATCAGAAATTGACTGAAGTCATTACTTCCTAAAAAAATAAAATTTCCCAAAGCCCAGTGACATAGGGTTGTCAGTGTGTTGGATTTCTTTGTTTCAAAAAAGAGAATATGGAAACAATGATCGAAAAACTTGACCTTGTTAAAATGGACAAGGCTTATTACAATGCCCAATTATCACCTAAAATCATGGACCTGGATGCTTACTTCTATGTGACCATTGAAGGACAAAGCAGACCGGATGCCCCAAAATTCTTACAAGCTATAGAAGCCCTCTATGCAACAGTCTATGGGATCAAGTTCCTTTCCAAAGCTGAAGACAATGACTTTGTTGTTCCAAAAATGGAGGGACAATGGTGGGTACCCGGGGAAATAAAATCAATTGAGGATTTTCAAAAAGTACCTAAAGATCAATGGTTATGGAAAATCATGATCCGAATGCCAGATTTTATTGAAGGAGATCACTTCCATCGCAGCATTGAATCCATAAAAGTGAGAAAACCAGATTTAAAAAACATTGAAGAAGTTAGATTTGAACTGATCAATGAAGGATTAGCCGCTCAAATCCTGCATATGGGGTCATACGATGACGAAGCTGCAACTTTGAAAAAATTGCATAACTTCATTTCGTCTGAAGGCGCAGAAATAAATGGACATCATCACGAGATCTACCTTTCCGACCCGAGAAGAACCAATCCGGAAAAGCTTAAAACCATCATCAGATATCCAGTCACCTATAATGTATAACGATGAAATCAGTCGGATTAAGAACAACAATCTACCAGGTTCCAGATCTTGAAAAAGCCAAGCAATGGTATGCCTCAGTATTTGAAACAGCTCCATATTTTGATGAGCCCTTTTATGTTGGATTCAACATTGCTGGTTATGAACTTGGATTGATACCCGGAAATCCATCAACCAAAAAGTCAGCCAACATCTTTTCCTATTGGGGTGTAGAAAATATTGTAGAAGCACATGTTGATCTTTTATCCAAAGGTGCTACCTCTTTTGAAGAGATCCAGGACGTAGGCGAAGGCATAAAAGTCGCTGCACTCAAAGACCCCTGGGACAACCTCATTGGAATTATTTACAATCCTCATTTTAAATTATGAGATCCGTCAACCGAATAAAAAGGGTCAAAATAATTTGTCCCTTTTTTTTATCAGTGTAGATTAGTTGTTAAACCTTAAACATAATTTCATATGAAACCAGGAATGATCAGAGGAATTTTAATGATCGCATTGGGAATTTTCCTTATTTATTGGGCTGAAACTCACTCACCTAAAGATGTTGGACAGGTAATCGGTAATGCCTTTTCAGGCTCTTATACCATGTCAGAGCCCTGGTACTACGTCAGCCTTGGCCTGGGTATCCTGGTAGGAATACTTGGAGTACTCCGTACCTTTAAGTCCATGAAGTAACCAAATAGCAGATTACATGTGAATTGGCCTGTTTTCCGTAGCGGCTAAGCAGGCTTCTCTCACAGCTTCCATATAGGTAGGGTGTGCATGTGACATCCTGGATACATCTTCTGCAGAAGCACGGAATTCCATCGCGGTGACACCGGCAGCTATCATATCTGCTGCACGTGCACCAATGATATGCATTCCCAGTATCTCATCGGTTTGCTTGTCTGCTATCACTTTAACCAATCCATCCAAATCCATACTTGCACGTGCTCTGCCTAAGGCCTTATAAGGGAAAGTACCAATTTTGATATCCCTTCCCTCTTCCTTCAGCTGCTGCTCAGTAAATCCTACTGAAGCTACTTCCGGCCAGGTATAAACAACTCCGGGGATCAGATGATAATGAATGTGTGGCTTTTGTCCAGCCATGGTCTCAGCTACAAAAGTGCCTTCCTCCTCGGCTTTATGAGCAAGCATCGCACCTTTCACCACATCACCAATTGCGTAGATGTTATCCACTTTAGTTCTTAAATGATCATCAACCTCGATCCTGCCTTGTTTATCTGTTTCAATACCAACTTTGTCCAGACCCAATCCTTCCGTGTAGGGTCTTCGACCTATTGAAACCAGACAATAGTCACCCTTGATCTCTACTGTCTTGCCATCTTTAGCTTCCGCTTTCACCGTTACAGTTTTGCCTTTGCTTTCAACAGAGGTGACTTTGTGGCTTAGGTAAAACTCAAATCCCAGTTTTTTCAATGACTTCTGAAGTTCTTTCCCCATGGTAACATCCATAGTAGGAATAATACTATCCAGAAATTCCACAACAGTAACTTTAGATCCTAGTCTGGCATAGACCGATCCTAATTCCATTCCAATAACACCCCCTCCGATAACGATTAATTCCTTGGGAATTTCCTTCAGTTTAAGTGATTCGGTACTGGTAATGATTCGCTCTTTATCCAATTTGATAAAAGGTAAAGACGCTGGTTTGCTACCTGTAGCAATGATGACTTTCTCAGTCGTAATGGTCTTTTTGCTCTTACCGCTGACTTCAATGGTATTTTTATCCTTAAAAGAACCGACACCAGTTATGACGTCAATCTTATTTTTCTTCATCAGAAAAGCAATACCATCCACATTCTGTTTCACCACATCATCTTTTCTGGCAATCATTTGCTTCAGGTTTACTTTAGGAGCAGGAATATCAATCCCGTGTTCCTTGAAAGTATGTGAAGCAGCATGAAAGTGTTCGGAAGAATCCAATAACGCTTTTGATGGGATACAACCAACGTTCAGGCAGGTTCCTCCAAGCGTATCGTATTTCTCGATAATAGCTGTCTTCATTCCAAGCTGGGCGCAACGAATTGCTGCGACATACCCACCGGGACCTGATCCAATCACCGTAACATCGTAATCCATAATATATCAGTTAAACGCCCAACAACAACCTTGTCGGATCTTCCAATAATTCTTTTACTCTCACTAAAAAGCTGACAGACTCCCTTCCATCAATGATCCTGTGATCATACGAAAGTGCCACATACATGACCGGCTGAATTTTTACTTCGCCATTCACAGCAACTGGTCTCTCCACAATATTGTGCATCCCGAGGATGGCAGATTGTGGCGCATTGATGATTGGAGTAGAAAGCATTGAACCAAAAATTCCACCATTGGTAATGGTGAAGGTACCTCCCTGCATCTCATCTATGCTTAGTTTCCCATCTCGTGCTTTAACAGCCAGGCGAACCACCTCTTTCTCAAACTGATCAAAACTCAAAGATTCAGCATTCCTGATCACCGGTACAACCAATCCTTTAGGTGTGGATACTGCAATAGAGATGTCGGCATAATCATTGTATACCATCTCCTCTCCATCGATCATGGCATTTACAGAAGGCCATTCTTTAAGTGCCATTGCACAGGCCTTCCCAAAGAACGACATAAAGCCTAAACCAACCTCATATTTCTCTTTAAACGCATCTTTATATTTTTTCCTCAGCTCCATGATCGGACCCATGTTCACCTCATTGAAAGTGGTCAGCATAGCCGTCTCATTTTTCACAGAAACAAGTCTTCTGGAGATGGTTTTCCTCAGTGAGGACATCTTTTCTCTCCTCTGCTCTCTGTTTCCTGATGGAGCTGGTGTTGCTGGTGTAGCGGACGCAGGTTGAGCACTGGCAGCAGGTTTTTCAGATTTCTGAGCACTTTGAGCATCCTCTTTGGTGATGCGCCCATCTCTTCCGGTACCCTTTACATCGGCACTGGAAATCCCTTTCTCATCCAGGATTTTGGCGGCTGCCGGTGAAGCATGACCAGCTGCGTAGGATCCTTCTTTTTGAGGAGTTTCAGCAGGTGCAGGACTAGCAGAGCTGGAAGTCTCAGGTTTACTCTCAGAAGAGCTACCTCCTTCAGTCTCTTCAATCTTGCAGATAAGTGTACCAATATCTACTGTCTCACCTTCCTTGACCACAATTCTTAGAATCCCGGAAGCTTCTGCAGTCAATTCGAAGGTGGCCTTATCAGACTCGATTTCAGCAATCACTTCATCAAGTTCTACATGATCTCCATCCTTTTTCGACCATGAAGCAATGGTTACCTCATTGATGGACTCGCCCACCGCAGGCACATTCATCTCTACCACCTTACCGGTAGATTTGGGTGTAGCGTCACCGGACTTTTCTTCTTTCTTTTCCGGTTTTGCTTCAGCTTCTGGTTTCGACGCTGATTGCCCGTTAGACTTGGCTGAATCATCAATCTCACATAGTAGTGCACCGATATCCAGGGTCTCACCTTCCTGTGCTTTGATATGTAATACCCCTGCTGATTCAGCTGTTACTTCAAAAGTTGCTTTATCGGATTCGAGCTCACAAAGGACCTCGTCCATTTCAACATAGTCACCATCTTTTTTACTCCAGCTGGCAATGGTTACTTCAGAAATAGACTCTCCCACTGATGGGACTTTTATCTCTAAACTCATACGTTCAGTTATTAAGATTTAAATGCATTTTTAACAATTTCAGCCTGGTCGTGCTTATGCACCTTGGCATAACCAGTCGCAGGAGATGACCCGGCTTTTCTGGAGATCAGTGTAAGATCAAAACCTGAGACCCTAAGGACAAATCCCCAGGCCCCCATGTTTTCAGGTTCTTCCTGTACCCATACCAGTTTCGGGCTGTTATATTTCTTTAGAATTGATTCAATTTTTTTCTTAGGGAAAGGATGAAGTTGTTCTACTCTAACAATCGCCGTATCCTTGGTTTTTTTCTTTTCCTGTTCCTCTAATAAGTCATAATAGATCTTTCCAGTGCAAAGAAGTACACGCTTAACATTCTTCTTTGTTACGTTTTCATCATCATAGACTTCCTGGAACTTACCGTTAGTAAATTCTGACATCGGAGAAATCACCTTTGGATGTCTCAACAATGATTTAGGTGAAAATACCACACACGGTTTCCTGAATTCCCAGCTGATCTGTCTTCTCAGCAGGTGGAAAAAGTTTGCCGGAGTAGTCACATTGGCCACAATCATATTTTCCTGTGCAGCCATTTGCAGGAATCGTTCTGGTCTTGCGCTGGAGTGCTCGGGACCCTGACCTTCATATCCATGAGGTAACAGCATCACCAGGCCATTCATCCTTTGCCATTTCGTTTCTGCCGAAGTAATGAACTGGTCGATTACGACCTGGGCTCCATTTGAAAAATCCCCAAACTGGGCTTCCCAGATCACAAGCGCATTGGGCGTGGCCATGGCATATCCATACTCAAACCCTAACACTCCATATTCAGATAATAAAGAGTTAAAGATCCTAAAAGGTTCCTGACCCTCTTTCACATGATCCAGGTTGCAATAAGCTTCATTGGTATTAGAGTCGTGCAGATAAGCATGTCTGTGAGAGAATGTACCCCTTCGCACATCCTGTCCGGACATCCGAACAATCTTCCCTTCAGCCAGTAAGGAACCATAAGCCAATAGCTCAGCATCTCCCCAGTTCAAGACCTTATCTTCAAGGAATCCTGTTTTACGATCTTTTAATAATTTTTCGATCTGCTTCAAAGGCTTAAATCCTTTCGGGATTGTAGTTAAAGCCTTAGTCACCATATCATAGACCTTCGTATCTATGGAAGTATCCGGCGACTCGTCAAAATCTTCCGGTTTAGACCTCCTCAGGAAATGCCATTCCTCCTCGATCTTTTGGGGCTTATAAGGAAGCGGATGCTGCTTCACCTCATTAAGTCGATCCTGAAGCTGTTTTTTGAATTCTTTATCAAGCTTATCCGCTTTGTCCTCACTGATATCTCCCCTGCTGATCAAAGCCTTCACATAGATGTCTCGAGGATTGGGGTGCTTCGAGATCAGGTTGTATAATTTTGGTTGTGTGAATTTCGGCTCATCACTCTCATTGTGACCATGACGACGATAGCAAAGCAGGTCTATGAAAATATCTTTATGAAACTTCTGACGATATTCTACTGCGATCTTCGCAGCGAAATTGACTGCCTCGGGGTCATCACCATTGATGTGCATCACGGGGGCATCGACAATTTTCGCAACCTCAGTACAATAAATACTTGATCGTGCGTCATCGTAATCAGTGGTAAATCCAACCTGGTTGTTGATCACAAAGTGGATGGTTCCACCCGTTTTATATCCGGGCAGCAACGACATCTGAATGCACTCATATAATATTCCCTGTCCGGCAATGGCTGCATCTCCATGGATTAATATTGGAACGGCTTTGCTAAAATCACCCCGATATTCATCATCGATCTGGGCTCTGGTATATCCCAATACAACCGGATCAACTGCCTCAAGATGAGAAGGATTTGGAGCTAACTTCACATAGATCTTTCTTCCACTCTCAGTTTCAATAAAACTGGAATACCCAAGGTGATACTTCACATCACCATCACCCATTGTGAGGTCCGGATCTGTATTGCCTTCAAATTCAGCAAAAATCTCATCATAGGTTTTACCCATAATATTGGCCAACACGTTCAAACGACCCCTGTGAGCCATACCGATTACGACTTCGTCTGAACCAAGCTCTGCAGAATAGTTGATAATTTTATCCAGGGCAACAATTGTGTTTTCTCCTCCTTCAAGTGAAAATCTCTTCTGACCAATAAATTTGGTATGAAGGAAGTTTTCGAAGACAACCGCCTCGTTCAGTTTAGAAAGTATCCTGTTCTTTGTTGGCTTATCTGGTGTGATGTCTACACCCTCAGTCTCTACTTTGGCTTTGAACCATTCAAAAATATCTGCATCCCGGATGTGATTGTACTCATACCCGATATGACCACGATAGATTTTTTCAAGCCGCTCGCTAATTTCTTTTAAGGTCGCCTTACCAATCCCGATCTCTGTCCCAACTTCAAATTTTTCATTCAGGTCCGACTCGGTTAAATCAAAGTCACTGAGTGAAAGACGGGTTACATGCTTCCTTCGGGCTCTTACCGGATTCGTATCCGAGATCAGGTGAGCCCTGGAACGGTGAGCATAGATGTAATTTCTGACTCTGATTTCCTTCGGCGAAATGTCAGTGGCGCTACCTGTAGCAGTTGCCGCACCATTTCCGCCAAATTTCTCCTGGGAGAATTCGAAACCTTCAAAAAACTTTTGCCATGATGGATCTACAGATTCTGGATCCTCCTTGTACTGCTTATACAGATCATCAATATAGCTGACATGGGCATTGGAAATATAGGAATATTTATCCATGGGGTTGTTTATTGGCCAAAACGTGAACAAATATATGGGATACAATCAAATATTAATAATTGCATAACCGCTTATACAAATATAAGCTTTAACACAGCTATTATGTAAGAATTATTTCATTATATCAAACAAGTCACTATCTTTGCGCTCCTTTTAAAATAAATTTTGAATGGACGGGTTCCATAAACAAAAACTAATATGCCAGTAAAAATCAGACTGACGCGTCGAGGACGCAAAAAATTCGCTTTATATGATGTAGTTGTTGCCGATTCAAGATCTCCAAGAGATGGACGATTCATTGAGAAGATCGGAACCTACAATCCAAACTCAAATCCAGCTTCTATTGAATTGAATGACGACAAAGCCTTTGACTGGGTGATGAAAGGTGCACAACCTACAGACACTGTCAGAGCGATGTTATCATACAGAGGGATCATGTACAAGAAACACCTTCAGATTGGTGTAAACAAAGGTGCGATCACTCAGGAAGAGGCGGACAAGAAATTTGAAACCTGGATGGCTGAGAAAGAAGCTAAGATCCAGTCTAAAGTAGACAGACTTGCTAAAGATCAGGCATCTAAGGCTAAGGAAAGACTTGAGGCTGAGAAGAAAGTTTCTGTTGCAAGAGCTGAAGCCATTGCCAAGCGGAAGAAAGATGCCGAAGCCGCACTTACTGCTGAAATAGCAGACGCTGGTGCAGATGAAGCTGAAAAAGCGCTTGAAGAAGAAGGTAAAGAGGCTGTAGCAGAAGCACAAGCAGAAGCTACTGCACCTGCTGAACCAGAAGCCAAGGCTGATGAAGTTGTGGAAGCACCTGCCGAAGAGGCTGTTGCTGAGCCAGAAGCTAAAGCAGAAGAAGTAACGGAAGCCCCTGCTGAAGAGGCGAAGACTGAAGAAGCACCGGAAGCTAAAGCTGCTGAAGAAACAAAAGAAGAAGCACCTGCCGAAGAAGAAGGCGACAAAGAAGAAAAATAAATCTTCATTATGAGTTTTGACAATTACTTTGAATTGGGTAATGTCGGAAAGACTCATGGCCTGAAAGGCGAGCTTATCCTCCTGCTGGACGTAGACCAGCCGGAGTACTACAAGAAACTGGAATCAATTTTCCTTGAGATCAATGGGAAGTTGGTTCCTTTTTTTATTCATCAGTATCAACTCCAGGGCAACCAGGCCAGGATTACCCTTGAAGATATCGATTCCCAGAATGCAGCCAAAGATCTTGTTGGTAAGAGTGCGTGGCTACCTGTATCTGCCTTACCCAAACTTAAGAAGGGTCAATACTATTATCATGACCTCATTGGTTTTGAGGTTTTTGACCAGGGTAAATCTATTGGGAATGTCCGTGAGGTGATCGAAGCGCCTAACAATATTTTACTTAGTGTGGATTTTAAGGGGAAAGAGATCCTAATCCCCCTTGAAGATGAGATCATCATCACTGTGGACCTGGAAAAATCTGTGATCCATGCGGCTCTTCCGGATGGATTATTAGCCGTATATTTAGAATCATGAGGTTAGACATCCTTACCTGCTTACCTGAACTGTTTGATGGGCCATTGAACCAAAGCATCGTTCAGCGATCCATGGACAAGGGACTGGTAGAGATTGAGATACACAATATCCGGGATTACTCCACCCACAAACAAAAAAGTGTGGACGATTATGCCTTTGGTGGTGGTGCTGGCATGGTGCTGATGATCGAGCCCATCGACAATTGCATCACTTCACTCAAGGAAAAACGAGACTATGACGAAGTGATTTACCTCACCCCCGACGGGGAAACCCTCAACCAGGGGATTGCCAACGGTCTCTCACTAAAGAAAAACCTGATTCTCCTATGCGGGCATTACAAAGGTGTGGACCAGCGAGTGCGTGATCACCTGGTTACAAGAGAAATCAGTATTGGGGATTACGTCCTCTCAGGTGGCGAGCTTGCTGCCATGGTCTTGGCTGATGCACTGATCCGATTGATCCCGGGTGTACTCAATGACGAAAGTTCCGCCCTCACAGACTCTTTCCAGGACAACCTCCTCGCTCCACCTGTCTATAGCCGTCCAGCTGAATACAAAGGCTGGAAAGTGCCTGATATCCTCCTCTCCGGCCATGAAGCGAAGATCGAAGCCTGGCGTCATGAGCAATCCGTTGAACTTACCAAGCAGAAAAGGCCGGATTTGCTGGAAGAAGACTGATCATGTCAGTTCCTATCGGACTTCTTACTTTAGCCTACCCACCTGTAGGTGAAAACACTGTTTGGGGGTACCCATTTCATCACATCACACACATCATTGTTTCCATTTGGTTAGTATTTGCTCATCTACTAAAGGCTTATGGATACGTAGGACTTGTTCGCTTGGAGGGGGCCACCCTCCTTACGCGTTGGTCGTTTAGTATCGCCATCATCGGTTTTGTGATTGTAGCCATCTGCGAGGGAGTTTCTGCTACATTATTTGGTACTCCGATGGACTCCTCAGCTGCTATTAATCTAAACAATGGCTATGGTGCTGGTTCCATGTTATTTGCCATCCCCTCCATGATTGGGGGAATCGTTATCATTCGAAAGCACCTGCTTGTTGGTTTCGGTCGATGGTCAGTATTTCTTTCCGGGGCATTTATGGTTTTCATTGTGACACCCGCCCTGTTCCTGGGAAGGGACTGGCCCGCTTATCTCGCTTTGACCGGGTGGAGTGTCTTCTATATATGGATTGGTGTGGCTCTGGGGCGAACTGTGAGGAGCTGAAGGACTGGATGTTTTAGCAGTCACAAGCGGATACTTGCACCTGCTCTGAATAGTCTTACCGGAATCCACAAAGTACTGAGCCCCAATTTTCTGATTGACTATTTCCTATTCAGGCTTAAGCGTCCGCTTGAGTCTCATATTGGTCGAGAAGTATCGAAAGCTCCCAGAACAAAAAATTTCATTCCACAAATCTCACTGACATAGGGTTGTCACTCTGGCGATTTTCTTTGTCCTATGTTCAACTAAAATCTACAATCAATGACAACAGAAGAAATCGCCAACAGACTGGTAGCATTATGCCGGGAAGGAAAATACCAGCAGGTTTATGAAGAGCTCTTTTCACCAGACGTGCTTAGTATCGAGCCTGAAGGTGGGGAATGGGGTACAGTACAGGGATTTGAAGCCATGGCTAAAAAAAGTAAGCAATGGAATGACATGGTAGCTAAATTTCACTCTGGTGAAATATCTGAACCGATTGTTGCCGAAAACTTTTTTGCTATCACCATGAAATCCAAAATCACCATGAAAGGCATGGATCACCCAATCAATATGGATGAAGTTTGTGTTTATCATGTGGAAAATGGGAAAGTTATCAGTGAGCAGTTTTTCTATACACCAGCTGTTCAACTTACCTGAGAAAACCATCTGGATTTAACTAAAAAGTCACTCAATATAAGGGTGACTTTTTTTATGATAGAATGGTTAAGCTAAATGTATAACCATTGAGAATTTTAGTAAATTTAGAAAAGGCATAATAGTTAACTGCAATAAATGTTTTGAAAACTAAATCTTGATTCATATGAACAAAACCTTCGGAACCAAAAAAGGTGTGCTACTCGGATTGGTAATCTGGGGTGCTTTATTTGCTGCTTTTTTTAGAGTGGGTCTCCCAGGGATGATGAATCTACAGACACCTCATCTGATCATGCAGCCCCTGATCTTTCTCTTTGTGGGAACCATTTGGTTTGGAATCCGATACCAGGTCACTGAAAAAGAACTGCAAATCAAGCTTGGCCCATTTACCCCCTGGAAAGTTGACATCATGGATATTCAGGCTATATCGAGAAGTTATAATCCGTTAAGTTCGCCAGCCACTTCTCTTCGAAGGATCAGCTTTAAAATAAAAGGCGGTGGTCTTTTGCTTCTTTCCCCATTGAAGGAGAAGGAATTCATCCAGGCACTTGTGAAAGTGAATCCTGAGATAAAGAATAAGATGGAAGAGGATAATGCAAGAGGATTCACCAGATTTTTGTATTGGTTGCTTTGATTATCTTAGGGTTAAGCGTTTGCTTGAGCCCTTGAATGATTTTCACTAGCTTAATGGAATGAAATTCACCCTGTTTATCCCCCTTCTGCTTATATTTTATTGCTTACAAGCACAACCGGATACCTCAACATTTACCTGGAAAAGAGCTGCTCCTGAGAGCCGGGGAATGTCATCCTCATTGTTAAACGACATGAGGAAAAACCTCGAAACATGTGGAACTAAAAAACTTCTGATTATTAAAGATGATCACATCGTATATGAGTGGTTTGCAGATGGCTGGACAGATTCCGATCGAAAACATTATTCTGCCTCTCTGGCCAAGGCACTTGTTGGGGGGATGTCCTTGCTGGTAGCACTCAATGATGAGTTAGTCTATCCTGATATGCCAGCCTGTGAGCTGATTCCGGAATGGAAGAAAGGGCCGAAGCAAATGATTACGATACGGCAATTGGCTACCCATACTTCCGGATTAGACGATGCTGAAGTAAATGCTGAAACCCAGCAGAAACTCATTGATCAGGGATTGCACCCTCACATGGACCTGCCTGGATGGAAGGGTATGTTCTGGAGAAAAGATCCAGACCCATTTACGGCATCACGCGATTCTGCTTCTCTTTTATCTACACCGGGCACCCAATTCAACTACAGCAATCCTGGTATTGGAATGCTGACTTATGCTGTCACTGCCTCTTTGAAAAAGACTCCATATGATAATATCCGTTCCTTGCTTTGGGACAGGATTTATAGACCCCTGGGAATCATGGAAGATGAGATTTCCATTGGTTATAATCAGACCTATCAGGTAAATGGTCTTTCACTTGTCCCCAGCTGGGGTGGTGGCTCCTTTACAGCCAATGCAGTGGCAAGGATTGGTCGATTGATGCTAAATAAGGGAATGTGGGAAGATCAACAGTTGATTGATCCTACGTGGGTGAAACGTGTCACCGCTTATGCCAACACACCACTCCCAGGTGCCGATCCTGACAAAGTCTCTGAAAGCTCTTCTTTACGTACAGCAATGAATCCTTTCCCCGCTTCCACGCTCGGTTGGTACTCCAACTTTGATGGAACCTGGCCATATGTTCCCCGGGATGCCTTTGCCGGAGCAGGTGCTGGTAATCAATTACTGTTTGTCGTTCCGAGTCTGGATCTGATTGTAGTCCGGTTTGGTGATGATCTCTTTGACAAATCCAAAGGTGAAGGGTTTTGGCTAGGGGCTGCGGAAAACCTGTTTCACCCTGTTATGGATGCCCTCATTGAAACTCCTTACCCTCAATCTCCGATATCAATCGAATTTGCCCCTGAATCTGAAGTAATCCGGTTGGCGGAGGGGAGTGACAACTGGCCTATTACCTGGGCAGATGATAATAACCTGTATTCCGCTTATGGTGATGGCTGGGGCTTCAAACCTCGAACAGACATCAAACTAAGCCTTGGACTTGCGAAGATTGAAGGTTCACCACCAAATATCAAAGGCTCAAACCTCAGATCTAGCAGCGGAGAACGTGTTGGTCAGGGGAAATATGGAGTGAAAGCCTCGGGAATGCTCGCTGTGGACGGTGTGCTTTATATGCTCGTTCGTAATGAAGGAAATTCACAACTTGCCTGGTCAGAGGATCACGGTCTGGCCTGGGATTGGGTGGATTGGACGTTTGAAGAAAGCTTTGGCTGTCCAACCTTCCTGAATTTTGGAAAAGACTACGAATATGCCCGGGACGAATATGTCTATATCTACTCCCAGGATGCCAACACAGCCTATGAAATTGCTGATCAGATGGTGCTGGCACGTGTACCAAAGGGAAAGATTCGCGAAAGGGGAGCCTATGAATATTTTATGGGATTTGATAATGAGTTGAAACCGCTTTGGTCAGAAGATATTCGGAAACGTAAGGGCATTTTTGTTAATCCGGGGAAATGCTACCGATCCGGCATCAGCTATAATATCGGGCTAAAAAAATATATCTGGACGCAAATCATCCCATATGCCAGTAGCGAGCAGGGTCCCCGTTTTGATGGAGGCCTGGGCATTTTTGAATCTTCCAATCCCTGGGGACCCTGGGAAACCATTTATTACACAAGGAAATGGGACATCGGACCGGGTGAAACCATGAACATTCCAACCAAATGGATCACCAAGGATGGAAAGACAGCCCATCTGGTCTTTTCAGGAGATGACTATTTTTCTGTGAGAGAGGTGAGGTTTAAGAAATAATCATGAAGAACTTCCGAATCAAAATTAGTTACTCCCTGTTATTACTTTCCTCAATTTCAGCCATCCTGGCTCTATCAATCTCGGGTTTCATATTCAAATCCGGAACCGCCGGAATCGGAATTATCATTTTATTTCTCCTCCAGATTACTCAACCTAAAACATCAAGAGATTTATGGTTTGTCATTGGCGCCTTTTTCTTCTCAATACTAGGGGACTGGTTTCTGTCCAACATGCAGGGAGACCCCATGAAGTTCAGCAAAGGAATTGCCCTGTACCTACTTGCGCATTGTGGTTATTTGGTGTTTGCCCTGCTGAATGGAAAGATCAAATGGGGACTTACAGGAGGATTATTAATGGCGTTTTTAGTCTATTATTTTCTCATCCTTTACCCAGTATTTAATGATCAGATCCTGATGATAGCTACCTTAATTTATCTGTTGGTTTCCGTCTTTTCACTTAGTACATCCGCTGGTATCCAGGCTGACCCGATTGTCAAATGGTCATATGTTTTTGGGATCTTTCTGATCCTATTTTCAGATATGATCATCTCATTCAAAGAATTTTTAAAATATGACAGTTTAAACTTTCTCATTTTACCAACCTACTACCTGGCCCATATCAGCATTACGTTTTCATTGATCAGGAAAGAGGAATTGGTAGATTTGAAATCAAAAAACTAGTAGATTGAATATCATGAAGCTGAATACATCCATTCTTCTCCTTTTATTTTTTTCCAGCTATTCCATTTGGGCACAACCTAAAACCGAAACCAATCCGCAGATAA
This sequence comes from Bacteroidota bacterium, assembly GCA_047947195.1. Classification (GTDB taxonomy): domain Bacteria; phylum Bacteroidota; class Bacteroidia; order Cytophagales; family Cyclobacteriaceae; genus UBA7330. The sequence continues at coordinate 5,206,616 of CP170458.1, read as the reverse complement.
GAGTCCTTTCATTCAATATCCTCCACGGAGCCACCATCAAAGGAGATTTCAACCTGGACGTGATCGCCAATGTGATTAAAGCAACTGATCCTGATTTTGTGGCCTTGCAGGAAGTAGATTTTAAAACAAATCGAGCTAAAAAACTTGACCTGGTTACCGAGCTTGGCTGGAGAACTAAAATGTCTCCACTTTTTGGTAGTGCCATGGAATATGATGGAGGACAATATGGAGAGGGCATTTTATCAAGGTATAGCTTTATAAAAACAAGAGACGTCGGACTACCTCATTCACCAGGTAACGAGCCCCGGGCTGCTCTTGAAATTCTATCTGCTTTACCGTCGGGAGACACTATTGCTTTTGTGGGAACGCACCTTGAACACAGAGACTCGTTAGATCGGGTTTCCCAGGTAAACAAAATCAATGAGGTGTTTCTCCAAAATACTTATCCAACCATTTTAGCTGGAGACCTAAATGCCATTCCCGGAAGTCAACCGATTAATATCCTGGAAAAAATATGGACTCCATCTTACGACAAAGAGAAGCCAGAGCCCACTTTTCCATCTGACGGGCCCAGAATTAAAATCGATTATGTGATGTTTTATCCAAAAAACAGATGGCGGGTTATTGAGACTAAAGTCATTGAGGATGCTATAGCCTCTGATCATTGTGCTTATCTGGTCACGCTGGAGCTACTTCCTGAGTGAAGATATTGATCTGGACTAATCATGGAAAAAATAAATCTTAGGCTTCCCATAAAAAAGCTGCTCCTTTGTTTCATCCTGGCAGGATCTATCCCAGGTTATGGTCAAGATACAAAAACCTATCGAGTGCTCTTTCTTGGTAATAGTGTTTTCTATTATCATGGAGGTCTTTATCAACCTTTCATGGGTTTTTGCAAAGAAGCTGGATTGAACTATCAGGCGGTGAGCCAAAGAAATACCCCACAATACCCGAACGGAATTGAGTTCTTAGATTATGGAAGAATCCCGTTAAACCTGCCTGAAATAGCGGCAGATAGCAATATTCATCGCCTTATTCGATCCGGCAATTTTGATTATGTAATTGTAGAAGGAAGACGTTCCGGATTTTTACTTCCGGAAGGAGTTAAGCTTACTGTTGACAGGGGCCAGCCAATCCCCTATGAGAAAAACCTTGAAGCAATCAGTTCGATTCACCAAACAATTGTGCGATCTGGTGCGAAAACGGTTTTGTATATGCATCCAGGGTTGCACGCAAACGAAGATTCAAGACTACCAATAGCCCAGGTCTATCAAAAGCTTCATTCGGATCTTGAGAAAATGTCAATAAATGGTGAGCAACATCAGGTCATCCTGGTTCCGGCTTTGTATTTATGGATGAATGCGATGAACAGGTATAAAATAGAAGGGTGGTATGCAGACATGACTCATGGAAATGCCCTGGCACGTTATGCAAGTGCCTGCATGATTTACACTTACATCACTGGTAAAGATCCAAGAAAAAATGCGTTCAACAAGCTCACCGAACACACCTGGGAAATAGCTGATCAGGCCAATGCATACGTAAAACCCGATGATGAGAAATGGATCAAGGATCAGGTTTGGTTATACTACACAACCAGACCTTAATTGGCATTTTCCCCCAGATGATAAAGCTTCAATTGACTAATTGAAAACGCTATTTGAATTTAAATAAAGCCCAGACGGGTTTATGATCAGAAAGTGGTTTTTCCATTTCGATGATCTGCCCATCAAAAGCAGATAGCTTTTCAGGGTTATACATGATGTGATCAATCACCTTTCCACTGCCAACATCTTCGGGCTTGAAGGCATTATGTGAATTCAGTTTTGTATAATCGATCCCCAACTCCTTCCAGGTTACATCCAATCCAATGTTGACAAACATTTCATAATACTGATTTCTGCTTGAAGGATAGGGATCATCTATCTTTTCCATGTAGGTTGGTATAAAATTGAAATCCCCCATAACTACAGAAATTTCGTCAGGATGTGCTTTCAGATGATCTATAAATGCAGTTACTTTCCCTGTCGTTTCATCGATATGGGCCTGATCCCTCCATCCAAAAGGAAAGTGTACGGCATAAATGGTGATCTCTTTGCCTCCAATCTTAGTCCTGGCTTTGGTCACAGTGTGCAGGGTGTCAGCCATCAACACTTCCTCATAGCCATAGAGGGGTGTTCTACTGGCAATCGTTTTGAATTTATCGTCATGTCCGGCTGTTGTATACCGTCCCAGAACTACATGATCCAGCTCCAGAATATCTGCCACTTCTTTGGTCCAATCGCCCCCCGGAGCTTCAGAGAAGCACACAATATCAAAATTAAATAGCTTGAGCTCTTGTCCAATTTCACCAGCCGTCGCATTGCGACTTACCTCTACATTATAAGCCGCAACTTTAAATTGAATCGACTGATCCAGTTCTTCTTCTTGCTTACCAGACGGCGTCTTATGGCAAGAATAAAGCAGAAGTACGGCAAGTAGATGGATTGGGTATTTCATGGAATATTTTCTAGTATAATTCTTCAAATTCCGTGACAAAACTGGTGATATCCTCATTGCTCAAATGTCCTCCAGAACTAACGATCACCCTATACCTGAAAGTGACAGAGTCTCCTGCAGAAATTTCAAAATTGGCTTGCTGTTTCCCATCTGTAAAGTCATTCCAACCAAAAGGGTTGGCTGAAAATAAGCCATATCCCCGGGCATGCCAATATGTTGGGTAATTAGGGTTATTTGGGTGGTCGCAGATAACTATGGAGATCTTTTCATCCCCAATACTACCATCCAGGTCCATCCACTTTGCCCGGGTTCCCCAGACATCCCAGCCGGTCACCCCTTCACTGCTTCGATAATTTCCAGTGATCCCATCATTAGATAGTGTATCCACCCGTTCAGCCTTTCCTTCATTTGTATAAATGACACCACGTCCTTCATCCGGTAATTCAAGTTGTCTGGCTACCCTTATGCCAAACATTCCCTCTTTTGTATCTGGCCACATGACTTTTTTATCAGTTGCTGTCAGTGTAGTGATCCTGTCAATGATTCGAACAGACCCCTGTTCAAGAAAATGATATTCTGTCTTTTCGGTCATCAATTCTATTCCTGTACTATCCACCCAACTTTCATTGGTTACCAGTACTCCTTCATCTATTCCACCGGACATTCTTTCGACATTGAGATGTTTAATGACCCCTCCGGTTTCTTTTAAGGTACCTAATCCTCTGAAACCATTTCCCCAAAAATCATTTTCATCCACATTTCCATAAGTCAACCACATCCCTATCTGGTGCGGATGATCAGCACGCTCCCCCACTTTAGGGCTTAATGGGAATCCCCTGGTTATTTCTGTTCCAGATGAAGCTAAAACCGGGCACAAAACTGGTTTGGTAACATTATCTGGCCATCGGTAGGTGGTGAAAAGCTGGCCATTGATTAAAACATCAATCGATTTATTATCGGTATTCTCATTAAATGTAACCGTATCAGGTTTTGGGTCGCAAGCAATGGCTAAAAGGAAGATGGAAATAGTCAGGGGAATGGAGGTTAATCTCATGCTATCAATTTTATGTAGGATTCTAATTTATCAAATATCTTTTATAGCTCATCACTTCCTATAATTTTCCTTCTAATCCTCTTATGTTCTTGAAAACCTAACCCTCACATGTCAATCCTTTCATATATCAGCACACCATGTGAGCAACATCATATGCTACTGACTGCACCATGTCTAATTTCATCTTCTCAATAGTTGATATGAAAACTAATCGCAGACAATTCATCAAAATATCAGGGGTAGGACTTGGAACAGCTGCCCTGGCAGGATCTGCCATCAATTTCGTAGATGGTGAAGTATTGAATGAGGCTGTACCTTCTCCAACACTTACTGAGAGAACACCCACCTATTGTGAGGTTTGTTTCTGGAAATGCGCAGGATGGGTTTCTAAAAATGAGAATGGGGATATCTGGAAAATTGAGGGACACGAAGATGACCCTCATTGCAATGGTCGCCTCTGTCCAAGAGGTACTGGTGGAGTAGGGATGTATTATGACGAGGACCGTCTGAAATACCCCTTGATCCGGGTAGAAGAAAACGGCAAACAGGTCTTCAAAAAAGCTTCCTGGCCGGAAGCATTTAAGGTAATCGGCGATAAAATGAAGGCCATAAAGGAAAAATATGGCCCTGAAAGTATGGCTTTGTTTACCCACGGATCAGGAGGTCACTATTTCGGGCACCTGATGAAAGCATTTGGCTCACCCCATGTAACAGCGCCCAGTTTTGCCCAATGCCGAGGTCCCCGTGAAGTAGCCTTTGCAGCAACTTTCGGTGAAGGAATTCTTTCCCCTGAGCGAACCGATATCCGTGACACAAGATGTCTGGTATTGATTGGTTCACACATCGGTGAAAACATGCACAACGGGCAGGTCCAGGAAATGTCAATGGCCATCGATAAGGGGGCGACTATCATCACTGTTGATCCACGGTTTTCCACCGCCGCCAGTAAATCAAAATTCTGGCTTCCTATCAAACCAGGAACTGATATGGCCCTTCTTTTAGCCTGGATTAATGTCATGATCAATGAAGAATGGTATGATAAACCATATGTTGAAAAATATACTTTTGGTTTCGATCAGCTAAAAGATCATGTCCGGCCCTTTACGCCCGAGTGGGCATATGGAATCACAACGATCGATCCTAATGTGATCCGTGAAACAGCCAGAGAGATGGCTAATGCTTCCCCTGCAGTGATCATTCATCCCGGAAGACACGTAACCTGGTATGGTGACGATACCCAGAGACTTAGGGCAGTGGCCATCCTCAATGCCTTGCTTGGAAGCTGGGGAAGAAGAGGTGGATTTTACAGTCCGGAAAGCGTTTCGATACCAGAACACCCTCATCCGCCCTACCCCACACCAGAACCTTCCAGGATCTGGAGAAATGCGCTTAATGGCAAATACAATCTGGCTTCTGAGATTGTCTCTAATGCCCTGGTAGACCTGACAATACCGGATCCGGAAAGGGATTTTAATATTAAGGGCTGGATCGTCAATGGAACCAACCTGATCCATACATTACCAGATCAAAAAAGGACACTTCAGGCCATGGAAGCGCTTGAGTTAATGGTTGTAATCGATACCATGCCGATGGAGATCACAGGTTATGCTGATGTCGTTCTTCCAGAATGTACCTATCTGGAGCGGTATGATGATATTCGAAGTTCGCCTCATCGGGAACCAAATATTTCTCTGAGAATGCCGGCAGTAAAACCAAAATATGAATCAAAACCGGGCTGGTGGATAGCTCAGCAACTGGGATTCGAGCTCGATTTGGATAAATATTTTGATTTCAAAGATTTGGAAGAAGTCATTGACTGGCAGCTGAAACAATTAGGTAGCTCCATGGAAGAGATGAAGAAGATTGGGGTTAAAAAATTTAAACGTGAATACGATGACCTCTACCTGGTAGATGGTCAGGACTTTACCTTCAACACAAACACTGGAAAAATCGAATTGTATAGTTCCGAACTTGCGAACGAAGGTTTTGATCCATTACCGGTATATACAGACCATGGGTCACCTCCAGCTGGGTTTTATCACCTGAACTATGGAAGAGCCCCGGCACATACATTCAGCCGAACATCCAATAACCCAAACCTGGTAGACCTGATGCCGGAGAACGAGCTATGGGTCAACCCCAGGGTAGCGAAGCTATGGGGCTTAAAAAATGGTCAGTATGTGTGGCTGAAAAACCAGGATGAAATTGTTTCATCCTTTTCAATCAAGGTGAGAATTACAGAAAGGGTCCGTTGGGATTCTGTTTACATGGCACATGGTTTTGGTCATTCCATGAAAAAACTAACCCGTGCCTTTGGGCGGGGAGCCAGCGATACTGAATTGATCAGCAATGTATTGACAGATCCCATAATGGGAGGAACTGGTATGCGCGGAAACTACGTGACGATACTAACTGAGGAATCTAAGGAAGAACCTAAACCTGAAGAAACATGAGATATGCAATGGCCATCGATACCAGGAAATGCGTGGGATGTAGTGACTGCGTGGTCGCCTGCCAATTAGAAAACAAGGTCCCTGTGGGGTATTGTCGTGATTGGGTGGTAGAATCTACCAGTGGAACATATCCCAACCTGCAGACTGAGTATCGATCTGAACGCTGTCACCATTGTGCAAATGCCCCCTGCGTAAGATGTTGCCCTACAGGGGCCAGCCACATTGAAGAAGGTGGTGTGGTTTTGGTTACCCAGGACCAATGTATTGGTTGTGGAGCTTGCATCGCAAGTTGTCCCTATGATGCCAGATATACCCATCCCGATGGATATGTTGATAAATGCACATTCTGCATCCACAAAGTCAGGAAAGGTGAAAAACCTGCCTGTGTGGAAGTTTGTCCGACAAACTGCCTCTACTTCGGAGATCTTGATGATCCGAATAGTGAGGTCAGTAAAAAAATCAAGGAGCGTAAGTACAAACGCCTCAAAACTGAAGCCGGTACTGATCCCCAATTATATTTCTTAATCTGATAATCATGGAAGAAGAACTTATTATTAGCGGTCGAATGAATCCAAGGGTAGACCCGTATCTGCATATCTGGGGATGGGAGATCGCCTTCTATTTATTTGTTGGGGGGGTAGCGGCAGGCATCCTGTTTTTTGCTTCATTCTATTACCTGAATGGAAAAGAAAAAGAATTTCCAGCAGCCATAAAATGGGCTCCCATGCTTGCTCCTATTTTACTTGTTCTAGGGTTGGGAGCCTTGTTTTTAGATCTCCATCATAAACTATACTTCTGGCGACTCTATACGAACATTCGACTGGAATCCCCAATGTCCTGGGGAGCCTGGACATTGATGGTGATCACACCATTGTCGGTCGTTTGGAGTGCTACCTACATAAGGGAAGCATTTCCAAAATGGGACTGGAAATTTGAATGGATCAGACAGCTTGAGGCATTCTTTATCAGGTATCGAAGCGTGCTGGCCTGGATCATGATATTTTATTCAGTTATCCTGGGTATTTATACCGGGATACTACTTTCAGCATTCAATGCACGCCCATTGTGGAACACATCTATTCTTGGTCCTTTGTTTTTGGCTTCAGGTCTTTCCGCTGGTGCTGCAGTAATCATTGGGTTTTCCAAAAATGAGCTGGAGCGCAAGCTTTTCAGTAAGGTCGACCTTATCGTTATAGGAATAGAGCTGTTTTTGATCATCCACCTGTTTATGGGTCTAATGGCCAGCACCGAAGTACAGATTGAAGCTGCAGGGCTATTCCTAGGTGGTAAGTACACGATTCCATTTTGGATCTTTGTGGTTTTTTTAGGCATGATTGTTCCTGCCTTGTTAGAAGTTTTGGAATTACGGGGTCAACGGGTACCAGTAATTATCCCGGTAGTGTTGATCCTGTTTGGAAGTATCATGCTGCGGTTCATTATTGTTTATGCCGGTCAGGCAAGTAGATATCTTTATTAGCAATGGCTATGTCACACCATAATTATATCACTGGAAAAACCAAGTACATGAACCCCTACCTTGCGGGTGTCATCCTTGGACTGGTTTTATTGCTTTCATTTTATTTGTCTGGCCGTGGTCTCGGTGCCAGTGGAGCGATGAAAAGTGTTGTCGTGAGCACAGTCGAAGTTGTAGCCCATGACAAGGCAGAAAACTCCGGCTTCTACTCAAAATATTTAGACGGGGAGCACAGCCCACTCAACAACTGGCTGGTATACCAGGTTTTAGGGGTTCTGGTAGGTGGATTTATTTCCGGAGCCTTATCAGGAAGACTTTCCTTTAAAACAGAACATTCACCATCAATTACAAAGCACAAAAGAATTGTCATGGCCGTACTGGGAGGAGCCCTCTTTGGGTTCGGCTCGCAGTTTGGCAGGGGTTGCACCAGCGGGGCAGCACTGAGTGGAATGGCAACGCTTTCACTGGCCGGATTTGTTACCATGGCAGCCATCTTCGGCACAGCCTATCTATTTGCTTATTTCTTTAGAAAAAACTGGATTTGATATGGGACCTATAATACCTATTTATGAAATTCCGAATGAAGTTAATTTTCTGATTGCTTTCGTTATCGGAATTGGTTTCGGATTTGCCCTGGAGCAGGCCGGGTTTTCTTCAAGCAGGAAGCTTGCCGGTATGTTTTATGGCTATGATACCACAGTACTCAAAGTATTCTTTACCGCAGCTATTGTAGCCATGCTTGGTCTGATCTTTCTCAATCACTTTGAAATGATTGATATGGGTATCGTTTATGTGAACGAATACTTTATCGATTCTGCAATCATAGGAGGAGTAATCATGGGTGTGGGCTTTATTGTAGGAGGGTTCTGTCCAGGTACCAGCGTATGTGCTGCAGCAATAGGCAAATTAGATGCACTTGCCTACCTGGGAGGCTCCCTGATAGGCATCTTTCTTTTTGCTGAAACTTATGACTGGTGGAAAGAGATTTACTTGAAAAACTACCTGGGGGGAGTAAAACTGTCTACTACCATGGGAATCTCCGACGGTGTATTAATATTTCTAATTATTGCTGCTGCAGTCTTGATGTTTTGGGCTGGAGAATGGGCAGAAAAGAAATTCAGAAGACCGGATATTACCAGCGAACTTTAATTATGTAATAAGATGAATTCAAGACAATTATTTTCTATCGTTATTCTTTTCCTGGGGCTGACAGCAGCGATGATACCCACCAAAAAGAATGATGCCATATCGTTGAATGAACATGAGTTGCTGCAGGAAATGTTGCGGGAAACAAACTATGTCACATCGGACGAACTTGCAGAACGCTTAATTGCTGCTGACCCATCTGTTCAGTTAATTGACGTAAGGCCGGCAAGCACATTCAGGGATCCATTACCGGGAGCAATCAATATTCCAATTGATAGCCTCTTCAGTGAAAATTATAGCTTCTATTTCGATCAGGTAGTCAGACAAAACATCATTTACAGCCAGGATGATGTGTTGGCCACACAGGTTTGGATGATCACCAAGCAGCTGGGATATAAGAACAATTACCTGCTCAAAGGTGGCATCAGTGAATGGAAACAAACGATCCTGGATCCACAGACTCCACAGGCAACTGCCTCTGGACAGGAATGGGATTTGTACAACAAAAGAATGGCAGCAAGGCAATATTTCACTGGCGACAGGGCATTGCCTAAAGTGGAAACACAGCAGATCATACCCATCCAGACCAGGAAGAAAAAAAGAGTTTCGGGAAGTTGTAGTTAAACAGAAAAGAGATGAAATCCTCAATAAGACCAATAGCAATCATCACAATTTCGCTTTTCGGATTCCTGGTAATTATTTCATATTATGCTGATGAAAGCAAATTTGAATTTACAGGTCGGGAAATGCTAGAAATTGTCAAAGACAAAAATTATATGGTTTCAGAAGATTCCATTAAATCAATGGGTCAGGTATCTTTGATTGATATCAGAAGCCAGGAACAATATATCATCAAACATATAGATGGAGCCGTTAATGTTCCTCTGCCCGATATCCTGAATGAAACCCATACGGACTTGTTAAAAAATGATACACCTAAAATTATCATTTCTGATGACCAGACTAAAGCCAATGAAACCTGGATGTTGCTGACCCAGATGGGTTATTCAAAGGTGTATGTGTTGAAACCGAAAAGAACCTAGTGAGTGAGATATATGGCCTTGTTTTAGCAGGTGGTAAAAGTATCCGGATGGGCACCGATAAATCTAAACTGGTGTATCATGAGTTACCTCATGAACAACATCTGTTCAACCTGCTTTCAGAGCTACTCCCAAATACATACCTGTCGACCTCATCTGAGGAGGGTAACTTTACCGAAAAGACGATTATCGATCAATATGATGTTTCTGCTCCCATTGTAGGACTGATAAGTGCTATGCGTACATTCCCCGATGTGGCCTGGCTTGTATTGGCGTGTGACCTTCCGATGATCACAGACTCATCAATCAAAAACCTGATCGAACAAAGGGATCCGGAAGCCATAGCAACTGTATTTGAGGGTTCGGCAGGGAAGCTCGAACCACTTGCAGGTATATGGGAACCAGCTGCTTTGCCACTATTGACTCATGGGTTTGATCACAAGGAATATTCATTGCAGTCAATTCTCTCCCGGGTTAAAGTAAAAAGTATTACGCTAAATAATCCGAATGAACTGTTTAATGCCAATGACAATAAGGATTTTAATCAGGCCAGAAACCTTATCAGGCAAAATAAGAGTTGATGAATTTATTATACCCAAATGAAAATAAGGATTCAAAGCAATGACCTGCGACTGCGATTGTCTGATGATGATCTCAATCAAATGGCTAAACATGAAGAAGTGTCCGTTGAGCTCCTTTTCCCTTCAGGAAAAACCCTGAAATGTAATTTGAAAATTGATAAATCATTGAAGGTATCTCTTACAGGCTCAACAATTGAGATCTCCATTACTGAGGAACAATTTGACCCGGTTAAGTCTAAGAACAGGAATGGTTTCAACCACTCAATTGCTTTGAATGGATCAGTACTGAATCTATCTGTTGAATATGATATTCCTATAAGGAAACACTGAAATACAAAGAATCCCCCATTTACAACCCCAATCAAAAAATATCAGTTTTTGAGGTGAGTAAGGTCATTCCCCGACCTGGAGAATATTTCTAATTTCATGCACTCAAAAAGGATGGAATATCCCATCGAATAAACTCATTTCTTCAAGGTTAATCACCATGAAAATTGATAAATTAAGTGCCGGATTGAATGGGATTTTAACTGCTCTTATTGACAGTGAGGATACCATCAATAAAATTACTTCAGATGTCCATCCGGACTATCGATTAAGTGCTAAGAATCTTTGCCGGTACCTGATACTTCGCAACTATGACCTGAGAAAGTATCATGACAGTTTATCAGATCTTGGAATCTCTGCAATCCGCACTTCAGAGGGTTATGTCTATGGCAATCTTCTAAATGTAGTAAAAAATCTAAACCTAATACAAGGGCTTCCTTTTCACATCGAAAATGAGATAGAACTAATTGGATACAAGAGAAGTAAAAAGCTGGTCAGAAAACATGCAAAAAAATTGTTTAATGAAACCAGGAAAAAGCACCTGACAGAGATCATGGTTACGATACCGAATGAGGCTGCAGAAGACAAATCCATTATAAAGGAGATGGTAGAGAGTGGTATGGAGATTGCCAGGATCAACCTTAGCCATGGAGATCTGGACATTTGGTCCAAAATGGTGAATTACATCAGGGAAATCAAAGAAGAGACCAGTCTGGATATTAAGATCTATATGGATCTTTCCGGTCCTAAAATCAGAACTTCCGAAATCAGAATATATGATGGCAGCAAACAAAAAGGCGGGATCCTGGTCAGACCTGGTGAGAGAATCATCTTAACCAGGCAAAACACCCTGGGAAGACCATCAAAATTTGATGAGTCAGACAATCAAATTGAGAAAGCAATCATTGGGGTGATGCTTCAGGAGATCATTGATGACGTACAGATTGGCGACACGGTCCTGTTTGATGATGGCATGATCAAATCGGTTGTGGTATCCAAGACTGAAGAGGATGTCGAGTTAGTCATCACCGACTGTTATAAGCACAAGCTATCATCCCATAAGGGTATCAACCTTCCCAACACTAAACTAAATCTTCCAGCTTTAACGGAAAAAGATAAGGCTGATTTACCATTTGTCTGTAAACATGCAGATATGGTCGGCTATTCATTTGTGCGAAATGGTGCAGATGTAAAATATCTCTATGATCAACTGGAACTCAACAAGGCAAAAGATATTGGCGTTGTTTTTAAAATCGAAAACAAAGAAGCTTTCGAAAACCTACCGTTCATCATCCTTGAAGGAATGAAACGGAACAAAATCGGGGTGATGATTGCCCGAGGCGATCTGGCGGTTGAGCTTGGTTTTGAAAGAATCTCAGAAGTCCAGAACCAAATCATGTGGATCTGTGAAGCCGCTCACATACCAACGATCTGGGCCACACAGGTGCTTGAAAATCTGGCCAAGACTGGTATTCCCACGAGAGCAGAGATTAGTGATGTCGTACAGGGAGTAAAGGCAGAATGTATCATGTTGAACAAGGGCCCTTATATTAACTCCGCTATCAAAGTGTTGAAAAATATTCTGATCAGGATGGAACCACACCTCTCTAAACAAAAGCATTCATTAAGACCATTAAACATTGCCATAAATGCTGTGGATCAACTGATGGGGGAGCCAGTCAACTCCTAACTTATTCGAAATCATCCCTATAGATTTCAGCTGTTCTTGATACTTCGCAGAATTCACCAATACGTGGTATGTTTAGCATAACGAGGTTTTTTCAGTATATTGGGATTAATGAAATTTTATTTTATATAAGACAAATTTGGATAATCCGGTTTACTGATGCCTAATCTTACACAACAGAGATTTAGAAACCTTGGGCAAGCAATTGGCATTTACATGGGTGGTGCCTGGGTAATAATTGAGGCCAGTGGATTCCTCATTGAAAGGTACGATCTGGACTACAGTTTGCTTGATTTACTAATCATCAGTTGCGTTTGTTTACTTCCATCAGTTGGAGTCTTTTTCTGGTTTGAAAAAAAGTTTTCCTGGTGGGCTATCTCGATCTATACCCTGAATATTTTAATAACCGTTTTTGCATTAAGAGCTTTCCTGCTTAACCCCCTTTCTGTTAATCCAAATGATTTAAGGGTAATAAAGCTATCTGGGTGGGAATCAGATCAATTTGATCCAGAGGCAAACTCAATTGTCATCCTCCCTTTTGAAAATAATACCGGGAATGCTGAACATGAATATCTAATTGCAGGAATACATGATGGACTGATCAACGAGATCGGTTTATTAGACAATTTCCGTGTAATATCAAGAACCTCTACTTTACCTTTCCATGGGTCAAATAAATCAATAAAAAATATTGCCAATGAGCTCCATGTAAAATCAGTAATGGAGAGCAGTTTATCCATAATTGGAGACCAGGTTGAATTAAGGCTTAAGTTATTCAATGCTTTCCCGGAAGAAAAATTAATATGGTCCAACACTTATGAAGCTTCAATTGGCGAATTGCCTACGCTCTATAGGAAAGTAACCAGGTCTGTCGCATCTGAACTTGCTCAAAAATTATCCCCAAATGAAAGCCGGCGGTTAAACCAACCCAAATCTTTTCATCCGGATGCCTATGATGCATATCTGAAAGGTATCCATTATACCGGGTTTCTTACCAGGGAAGGGTTTTCACGAGCCGAAGAACAATACTTACTCGCAATTGAGATCGATTCTACAATTGCCCCAATGGCCTACGGAGGACTGTCATTAATGTGGATCTCAATTAGACAAATGGGTAAATACCCTATCCTGGAAGCAACTAAAAAGGTCAACCATTATTTCAACAAACAAATCAATGCTGATAGTACTTCGAGAATTGGTGAACCTGCGATATTAACCTGGCAACGGTATGAATGGGAAAAAGCAGAAAATGCCTGGAAAAGAGAATTAAAAAACATGTCGAATGATGCAGGCTTCAGATCCGCATATGCGCATTATTTAATGATCATAGGCCGATGGGATGAAGCCTGGCAGAACATGAATTATGCACTGGAAATAGATCCAACAAACCCGTGGGTTATTGCTTTTAGCGGAGTAATGTACCTAAATGAAGGTAAAATAATCACTGGTCAAAAGAAATTTGAATTGCTAGCCGAAATGATCCCTAATCACCCCATGGCATTGCAAAATCTATTTGCCAAATACTACACTTTCGGAGAAGAAAAAAAAGCGATCTACCAGCTCAAACTCATATGTAAAATTCAATTAGAAAGTGACATGGATGAATTTATAGATCAGACATTTCAGAATAATGAATTCAAAAGTGGTGTTAGGATCATGGCTGATAGATTGTATGCCATAAGTGAAACCAGCAATGTTCCAAACTTTTTAATATCTCTAATCTATAGATTGGAGATGAAGATAAAACCATAGAAATCATGGAAAAGATGTATCAGGTAAAGGATGGATCACTCCCTTATTTTGCAATTAAGGATGGAAGTGATCTACAAAAAGACCCCAGGTACATCGATTTAATGAAGAGGATTGGGTTGTGGTAAATTAATTGATTTCAATACCTTGTTCTACTTTTCAGATTTCACATCAAAATATTTTTTCAAATATGCTACGATATCATTTTGATCAAGTATATCAAAAGTTGCCGTGATATAATTATCTGGTCTGACCAGGATAAAGAGTTCTTTTTTTACACCCTTGCTTTTCCATCTGTCTGATAATTGCTGTTTAATAACATTCACGGGGAAAGGGAAATGTTCAATGAGTGTTATCGATCTATCTTCAGAGATACTCTGAATATGAACAAGGTGAAACGAGGCATTCGTTAGCTGATCGTAAATATTATCCTCCGGAAAGTAAGGGAATCTGTCACCAGCGCGAAACTTTAGCTTTTGTTTACTGTAATTCCCATTCAGTGATGAGTTGGAATAAGAATAGCCAATCTGAGAAATGGTTTTAAAGGCTCTTAATCTTAGCCCTTGAAAACGAGTTCCCAAACTAGCAATTTGTATACCTAATTTGCGGATGATTTTGACCAGGAAATAATTGCTTGTCATCATTTGAAAGCTCCTGTCGGTAAAACGTAATAACCACCTGGCAAATGGTAATCTTTCCTCGTTGTAGGTATTCAACAACGAAACATTTGCCTGGCCTTTCAAAACCAAAGCCATTTTCCAGCATAAATTATAGGCGTCCTGCAACCCCGTATTCATACCCTGACCCCCGGCCGGACTATGAATATGGGCGCTATCTCCTGCTAAAAACACGTTATATTTCCTAAACTGATCAACCTTCCTATGATGTAGTTTATAAGTAGCATACCAATTTATACCCCCAAATGAAATTGGGATTCCGGCGGTTTCTTTCACGGTTTCTTCAATTTCTTTAAAAGAAGTACTCTTTTGATCCTTGTATTTTCTTGGTAGCGTTCCTATTACCCTGTAGTGATTATTACCGTATAGCGGCAGAAATGCACAAAAATTTTGATCCCCTGGGGCAATAATTAATTTATCATACTCTTCTGACCAGGAAACAATTGTATCTGCTACAAAGAACAATTGTTCATAGGTTCCCCCTCTGAAACTAAAATCTATTTGATTCCTCACAGGACTACTTGCCCCATCACATGCAATCAGGAATTTGCTTCTGATTGTAAGCTGACCAACATCATTTTTAATCTCAGCGGTAATTTGGTCCTTGAATTCCCTCAGTTTAATTAACTCATGATTCCAATGAACCTCTTCTCCTTGTGATTGTAAACGATGAAAAAGTAGTGTTTCATTTTTGCTTTGCTCAAATGCGAGCATGTAGTTGAATTCAGTAAGTTTATTTCCGACCTCCCCAATTAATACTTCAACTTTAGGCTTACCCCTTGAGTACAGATTGAATGAATTTATTTTTTTTCCTTCGGTAACAGCTGGTTCTGAAACACCCATCTGTTGATAGATCTCAAGGCTCCTTGCAGTGGTTAGGATAGCTCTTGATTCCTTTGTAGGGCCTTCCTTCTTATCTATGATAATAAATTCAATACCAAAACGGGAGAGCTGATTTGCGGCCATTAAGCCAGTGGGGCCAGCCCCAATGATGAGTACATCTGTTTCCAAAGCTCCTCCCGATATCTTACTGGTTTCCGCTGCCTTTGACTTTATTCCCCGCAATCCAAACCGATTGGATATTTCTGGTATTTTTGATATCCTCTAAAGGATCTTTATCTAAAACAATAAAATCAGCCCAGTTTCCTGGTTCAATGGATCCAATACCTTCAAGCTTCAAAGCTTTAGCGGAACTACCAGTTGCTGATGCAATCACGTCCATTGGTGACATACCTGCATCCACCATCATTTCCATTTCAAGATGTTCAAAATAGCCAGGAAATCGTCCAGCTACTCCGCTATCTGTCCCCATCACGATAGTGACACCCGCATCAGCAAGCTTTTTTAGATTCACCATTGCAGTATCAAGGGCTACTTTGTAGAGTTGTGCACTCCTGCTATTCGCAATACGTTGCATTCTTTCTACGTCTCGCAGCTGATTGATAATAGTCGTATCTACTTTGCTGGTAAAGAATGGATCACTGAAATAATCAGGTTCACTTTCAAATACAAAAGTCGACACCTCCCGCATGAGGGTAGGACAATAATACACCTCATTAGTTTTCATCAGATCAATAAATTCCTGATCCACATGTTTGTCTCTTACACTGTGAGCGATATAATCAGTCCCCGACCTAAGTAATGATTTCGCATCCTCCAGGTAAAATATATGGGAAGCCACACGATATCCTACTTCATGCGAATAATCGATCACCGTTTGATAGATCTCTTCGGGCATCTTCTTAGAACTACCTAGATTATCATCCACACGAATCTTAATAAAATCCACAGCATTGGCCACATCCAGATCAATCAACTCCTTGACTTCCTCCGGAGTATCTCCGGTAATGATCTCACCGGCAATAAATAATCTGGCCCGATCAAGAGTTGGTACATTCTGAGCATTCCTAAGTTCAATTGAAGGTACCCCGTCCCCACCTAGTGAAACAACAGATGTGATTCCATACCAGGCATTTACCTGAAGATCACGGATCACATTTTCCCGGCTGTATCCACTTTCTAATCCATTAGCAATTCCTACATGTCCATGGGCATTGATGAGACCAGCAATAATGGTTTTACCTGTTACATCTTGTATTTCTGTTCCTTCAGGTATCTTCACCTGGTCTTTGGCACCCACTTCGATAATTCTTCCTTCCTTTACCAGGATTACCCCATCATTGATGGGTTCGACACCAGTCCCATCGATGATCTTAGCCCCTGAAAATGCTTTTAAAACAGTCCTTTCTTCTGACTTTTCATTCGTGAAACAACCTGAGATCAAAATCACAGAAACCAGGATAAGGAAAAATGGATTCTTTAAGCTCCTCATGGAATTGGTATTAGATATATAGTAAATTTAACCAATCCCTATTCACCAATAAATTCATACTTCTCATATCGTAATCACGATCTTCCCATTTGCATGACCAGACCCCATCACCTGAAGTGCTTCGGGGACATCGTCCAGCGTATATGTCTTATAAATAACAGGTTTGATATCCCCCTTTTCAGCAAGGTCACCTAAGAATTCAAGATCCTTCTGATTCGGAGTCGCAAGCAGGCTATGAACCTTTTTATCTTGTGTCGCTGCAATCCAGGGTGCAAGTATCATGGCACTCATTGAAAAGGGAACAGATACATAATGTCCTCCGGGATTCAATAGCTTTAAAAGTTTAGTAAGGCTTTCATTTCCAACCACATCAAGAATCAAATCATACTGATCCGCGGATTTTGTGAAATTTTCTTTTTTGTAATCGATGACTTTCTCTGCCCCCAGATAATAACTCTGTTCGACTTTTGAGGTACTACAAACTGCCGTTACTTCCGCCCCAAAGGATTTCGCTATCTGTACTGCAAAAGTTCCTACACCCCCCGATGCACCATTTATTAAGACTTTATGACCCCGTTTGATTCTCCCCTTATCTCTCAACCCCTGCAATGCAGTAACCGCAGCCATCCCCAGAGTAGCAGTCTCTTCAAATGAAAGTGAAGATGGTTTTTTCGCCACCAATTTCTCATCTGCTGTAACATATTCTGCAAAACCTCCAAATCCAGACCCTGAAAGATCTCCGAAAACTTCCTCTCCCACTTTAAATTGGGTTACCCCGCCACCGACTTTTTCTACTACCCCGGATACGTCGGCTCCCAGAATCTGATTTTTTGGTTTAAAAAACCCGGCCATCAGACGAACGGGAAATGGTTTACCATTAAGTAAAAACCAATCAGCTTTATTGACGGAGGTCGCTAACACTTTTATCAGTACCTCATTCTCTTCAGGCTGCGGCTTATCTTTCACCTGAAGCTTCAGCTCTCCCAGACTTCCATATTTATGATATATGATCGCTTTCATGACTATTTAATTTTGGACAGGTAGAACAATAGCTGATTTCCTTACCCCCTTGATCAGCAGGTAGAGTGTTAACCCTACTTCTCCCAAACCTGCTGAAAGTCCAACAATCCAGGCAAGCAATTCTTCATTTCCAGGAAATAAAAAGTCTCCAAAACTCTCCATTAAATAACCCACAGCAGCAAAAATCATTAGAATCCCGAATAACTCTGGAATCAGTTTTGATTTGTGCAGTAGAATTCCAAGTAGGAAACAATGGACTCCAAAAAATGCACCGGCAATCAGATATCCGATTCTATGTGCATCCATTAGCTCCAAAGCAATTACATGTATTTGTTCAGGAGTAAAAGCAGACATAAACTCTACACCTCCCAGTATTTGAAGTGCCATAAAATGATTTAGCAAATTCAAACTTCCAATCGCTGGATGGGCTAGTATCCTGAAGACTGATGAAATTATGGCTAAGGTCTTTCCTGCAGGCTTTAACAGCTGATAAAACATGATTGATATCGCTGCATCCAGAAGAAAAGCAAGGATGTCAGCAACAAAACCTAGTCGAAACAATCCCTGGTTGTTCATTATATTCAATGCGGTTGCCAAGGCATCTCCAGGGACTACCAGAGACTCTCTCACATAACCCTGACTGAATCCAGCAAAAATGATCACCAGCAGATACATCATGCCGGTGATCCTTGCCAAATTCCTATGATTCTGATTTAATAGATCTTGCATAGTTCATTGATTTTTTGTCTACACAATTAATTTGTGAATTCTATCAGATTCGCCCTTACCGTTACCGTCCTTGTGTAAAAGAATGGGGGGACGCCACCTACATGCTCTTCTGTCAATACATTTGTAAGTGCCCGGGAACCCACTTTCATTTCAGCGTTGTCGATCATCGCTGCATAAGCTTCATCATAAAGTGCTTTCTTTTTAGCACCACCGAAAATCAAAACATAGCTTACTTCAGCCGTTCCCTTTACCTGGTCTACTACCCTGAAGTTGTTTCCTCCAAGATGTACCTCAGTTGTACTTTGGTTTTGATTAAAAACCCAGGCACGGTTTACTCCGCAAGAACCTAGTCCTACGATCAGTGCCAAACTCATGATTACTTTTACTGTGTTTTTCATAATTATTATTTGTTAAAATGGTTTTGTAAAATTCTGCTTGTCAGAAATCTATTGCTTGACCTAACGTGCCAATAACTTGACACTTTGAGACAAAGTCAGATTATTTAAGATTGTGTGAAGGTTAATTCCGAATTGGAATAGCCATTGGGCGCATCGGCGAACCACTGGCGCCTCTTAGCTTAAGAGAAGCTGCGATGATGGCAAATTCATAAATGGAATCCCCAGATAGCTCTTCCAAAAACATCTGCTCAATAAACATCACACCTTTTTCTGCTAATAAATAGGTGTGAACGGGCACCCAATTATCTTCTCGTTCCGGCGGAAAGGCTTCAAGGCTAAGGTTATCGGCACCAAGAATCATAATTTTCTGGTCTTCAACTAACCACCTCACTGCGTCAAGACTTATACCAGGATAGTTGTCCAAATATTGATTGGCATCTTCATAAAACTGAGCCTGACCAGTCCTGATTAAAACGACATCCCCTTTTTCCAGCTTCGTTCCTTGCTCTTTCAGCGCTATTTGTAAATCATTAGTTGTGATACGATAATTACTCGGCAGTGATCCTTTGGCTTTTGCGATATCAATAAGCACACCTCTTGATATGATGGGGGGAATAGTTTCTGCGCCGGTCTTCTTCCATCCTTTATCGCCAAGATGCTCTTCAGGTGTAAAACCATTCCAGATTCTGCCATTCAGACCAAAATGATTCAATGCATCAATATGCGTACCCATATGGGTATACATTGAAATTGCATCTCCGGTATAACTTACCTTCTCATTCATATCGGTTCCCAGACCATTCGGATTGTCTACAATGGTTCCGTGGGGTGTATGAGTGAGCCAATACTGATAACCCGGATCACCCAGGACATCGAAACTTGGCATACCAACAAAATAGTCTACACTGAGATCGTAAACCTTACCTGATGAAATTTTCGATAACGTTTTGAGCTTTGATGTTTCTGACATCATGTTGAGGGTTCCAATCTCGTCATCTGGACCCCATGGACTTTTACCTACTGCCTCTACGTCCTGTGCCTGGACAGAACTGATAACGAGCAGTGCAACTGAAATAAATAATGATACTTTCATGACTTTTAACTTTTTGGCAAAGTTTCCAGTCACGGTATCCAATTTCATTAAGGTATCTTAAGATCGATTTTGATCACTCATTTTTTTCCGTATAGCACTTAAATGCTCGGGAGTGACTCCCAGATATGAAGCAATCATATATTGAGGAATCTGTTGCTCCATTTCCCGGTATTTACTGATAAAATCAACATATCTTTCCTCGGCCGATTGACTCATGTTCTGAATAGTCCTTTCCTGCAAGGCAACATAACCATTTTGGGTTTTTATTCTAAAAAAGCGATCCATCATTGGAACCTCATCATATAGTCTGTTTAGTCTGTCTCGATGAATCTGAAGCACGACGCTATCCGTAATTGCCTGGATAGAAAAGGTAGCGGATCGCATTGTTAAATATGCGTACAGGTCATTCACCCACCATCCTCTGATCCCAAATTGTAAAATATGTTCATTACCATCTTTATCAACAGAAAAAGCTTTGAGGCAACCAGTTGAAACAAAACGCATATGATTGGAAGGATCACCTTTTCGCAATAAGGACTCTTTTTTCTTCAAATGAAAGGGCTTAAAAGCCTCCTTTATCAATTCAGTTTCTTTATCACTTATCGGGACCAGTTCTCTGATATTTTCCAACAAAATTGAGTGACTCATCCTGTATAATTTTTTCTGAATTCTAAAGGAGCCAGGCCTTTCCATCGTTTGAATGCACGATTAAAAGCGCTTTGTTCGGAGAAACCCGTTTGAAAGGCGATCTCCCCTATGCTTCGCGGAGAATTCTTCAGCAGGTCAATAGAAATCGTTTCCTGAGCCTCCCTCACAAGATCTCTGAAAGTGAATCCTTTTTCAGCAAGTCTCCTGTTGAGTGTTCTGGCACTCATACCCAGATGTTCTGAGATCTGGATGATACTTGGAATCCCACTAGGTAATATCTCAGTGATCAAATTCTGAACGTCAATGATCAACTTATTTGAATTCACGTTAATTCCCTTCTCTTCCTCCTCCATCCGTTCCAGTAGAAACTGGTGAATGCTTTTGTCAGCCTTGATAGTAGGAGTCTCGAGATCTGCTGAATAATAGACTAGAGAATTAATAGGTTGATCAAACCTTACACCACTCCTGAAATAATCTTCAAAATATTTAGGGTCCTTTGGGATACCATGCTTGAATGAGACTGAAACCGGATGAATCTCAGCACCTGTCACATCCCGGATCACTTTGGTGAACATAGCTACCGAAGTTTCATTGCTCATCTCAAGACCCCTGCTTACAGGGTCACGATTGATGATCAGATGTGTAAGCTCCTTAGTTTCATCCACCTTTATATGACCATAGTCTGTCACCAGGATCATGTACCGCTCAACCCTTTTGAGCAGATCTTTTGCCTGCCAGCAGGTCTTCCAGGATAACCCCAAAGTACCATAATCTTCTGCTTCCATCTGAGCCCCATGTCGAATAGAAAATCCAGGGGTAAGGTGCTTATCTGCTATCTCATACATCTCCCATAGCAGATTAATGGGCAAATAGGTTTGGTCCCCCTGATCAGTTGTTAGATGATTACCCGAAATATGATTAGGATCAAGCCCCTCCTTTAAGGCCAGGGTTTTAGCTTTTTGATATATGCTTGAAGAAACGAAATACAAGATCTATAAAATATTATTCTAAAATAACCCATAATCTCATATCCACTTTTGATTCTAGATATCATAGGTGATTGATTATAAAAATTAAGGATAAAAAGTTAATTTGAGTTTGCATTCAATCAATCCTGGGTCTACATCGATAAACTATGAGATTTTCATTTCGCACCTTACTAATACTGATGGCAATAAGTGCTACTGGTGAGTCTTTCGGACAAGCAATTGACTTGAATAAATACGAAAGTTCAGGTCAAACTGAGTACTATGTCCGCATAGCCAGTGCATCAGTACTACCCAAAAAATGGGATAAGGCCTGGAACTGGAGCAGAATTGAAAGCCTGGTAAGAAAAGCAGCAACCGAGGGGGGAGCCCAGGTGGTTGTTACACCGGAAGGAGCGCTGGATGGATATGTGATCAACGAGGTAAATGCAAAAACGGGTGAAGAAAAAGAAATGCTTACCAAAAAGTTTATCGAATTGGCAGAGCCCCTTGATGGCCCCTTCATCGATAAAGCCCGAAGGCTCGCAGATGAGCTCGAAATCTATTTTGTTCTGGGCTTTCTCGAACTTGAAGGTACCACAACTTATAACACTGCGATACTTATTGATCCTGAAGGAGAAATCATTGGTAAGTACAGTAAAACGCATTTTGCCCAGGGCTATACGATCAACCCCAGCTGTTATGTCCCCGGAACCCAGTACCCTGTCTTCCAGACACCCTTTGGAAAAGTAGGTATGATGATTTGCTATGATCGACAGCTACCCGAACCTGCCAGAATACTGGCACTAAATGGTGCTCAAATCCTGTTTGTACCTTCTTATGGTGGCTACACAGATAAAGATGGCTGGAACACCGTATTGCTTAGGACCCGCGCTCGTGAAAATGAGGTCCCTTTAATCTTTAGCCATCCCTTTCAAAGTTTATTGATCAACGCTAGCGGAAACATTAATGCCATGGGCAATTCAAATGAGGTCGTGTACTATGAAATAAATACTTCCCCTGATAGGTATGAGGGGCGGTTTAAAAATCGTCGGCCAGAAACTTATGAGGCTTTAACTAAATAGATTCTTACCATGTAAACGGCCCGGGGTTTTAAAAACCAAAAGTTCTCACTATTATTGAATCTACAACTTAACCCCTAAAACCCCATGGATTCAACCTCAGCCCTCATACTAGCCATTTCATTAATCATTATCATGTTAGGAATGGGCCTTAGCCTGGTTCCGGATGATTTCAGAAGAATTTTTGTCAACCCAAAAGCAATCATCACTGGTCTGATTAACCAGCTGATCCTGCTCCCATTGATAGGATTTGCGCTTGCACTTGTATTTCCCGTCTCTCCAGAGGTAGCAGTGGGGATCATCATTTTAGCTGCCTGCCCCGGAGGACCAACCTCCAACCTTATTGCACATCTTGCCAAAGGAGATACCGCATTATCGGTTAGTCTGACAGCTGCAAGCAGCCTAATCACCGTAATTACAATACCGATCATTGTAAACCTTGGATTAGTGGTATTTGCCGGAGAGGGGACAGTAGTAAAACTCAACGTAGTTCAAACCATTGTTCAAATCTTCGTGATTGCTATCCTTCCAGTAATCATTGGGATGCTTATCAGACATTATAAAGAGGCTTTCGCCCTGCGCATGGATAAACCGGTTAAGATCGCTTCGGCCATCGTTCTCGCCCTGGTAATTATCGGAGTAGTAATCAAAGATAAGGATAACATGGGTCGCTATTTTCAACAGGCCGGTCTTATTGCGCTGGCTTTGAATGTAGCTACCATGGCAGTTGGATACTTTACTGCAAAAGTGATGAAACTGAATATCAAACAGGCTGTTTCTATATCCATTGAATCGGGAATCCAGAATGGAACAATGGCTATAACGATCGCAATTGTACTACTGGGTAATGCGGAATATGCATTTGCTCCAGCTGTTTATAGTTTGATCATGTTTGGCACAGCTGGTGCTTTCATTTACTGGTCTCTGAAAAGAATAAAAGAATAATTGCAACAACACCATTTAAATTTTCAATCCATACTGTTTTCTAAGAATGATTTTTTTATATTTGCACTCCTTTTTGAAAACACTCAGTACAGAGTACAGATATGAAACACGAATTGCTTCAATTAGTAGAAGAAGATCTTAAGGCGACCAAAGAAAAATTTCCAACTTTTTCTGCCGGTGATACAATCAATGTGCACTACAAGATCAAAGAAGGTAACAAAGAAAGGATCCAGCAGTTCCAGGGCACAGTTATCCAGATCAGAAATGGAAATTCAAACGGTGAATCATTCACTGTAAGAAAGATTTCAAGTGGTGTTGGCGTAGAGCGTGTATTCCCTATTCTTTCTCCTCAGATTGATAAAATTGAGGTCTTAAGAAAAGGTAAGGTTAGAAGAGCCAGATTGTTTTACCTACGAGGCAGAAAAGGTAAAGCAGCAAGGATCAAAGAACACCTTTAAGATCCAGGCAAAGAAATTATCAAGCCATCAGCCTCCCGTTGATGGCTTTTTTGATTTTAATTTGTTTACACAACATGACTATCCAGTTTCAAAAATACCAGGGCACCGGAAATGACTTCATCATGATAGATAATCGTGATAAGAAATTTCCTACTGAAGATCTCGAGTTGATCACCCGCATGTGCGACAGGAAATTTGGTATCGGTGCGGATGGATTAATTCTCGTAGGACCAGATAAGGAACTGGATTTCGAAATGATCTATTTCAATCCTGACGGTACAAAGAGTCTGTGTGGAAATGGAAGCCGATGTGCTGTCTCGTTTGCCAGTACATTGGGGTTAGCTGGGAACAAGACTCACTTCATCGCTACTGATGGACCTCATGATGCTTTTTTTGACGATCAGCAACTTATTCATTTTAGCCTTCATAATATTCAGGAGATTAAGCATTTTGATGATGGTTTATACATTGATACAGGCTCACCACATTTTATCCTTTTCGTAAAAGATTTAAATGATGTGGACGTCATCCAGGAAGGCAGGAAATTACGTTATGATAAAAGGTTCGCCCCCGGGGGAACCAACGTCAACTTTGTCGAGCTCCAGGATGGTAAAATTTCTGTGAGAACTTATGAGCGGGGAGTAGAAAATGAAACGTTGTCATGCGGTACGGGTGTTACAGCCTGCGCCCTTGCAGCAACAACCAGGGGCTACCAGAGCCCGGTTAAAATTTCTACCGCCGGAGGAAACCTGGAAGTTTCTTTCGAGCAGACTTCACCTCATGAATTCAGAAATATTTACCTTGCAGGACCAGTAAAAAAAGTCTTCGAAGGAGTATACGAAACAGTTGATTGAAACTGATTTAACTTTAGGCTTGTAAATAAAAAGCATGTTTGAATTTATTAGTAAGGGTATTGCCAAAATCTTTGGCACCAAGTCTGAACGGGATTTAAAAGAATTGAACCCATATGTGGGGCAGATAAATTCGGAATTTCAAAAGCTTGCAGGGATTTCAGACGAGGAACTGCGGGGAAAAACGTCAGAACTTAAAGGAATCATAGCCGATCGGCTGAAATACATAGATGATGAGTTGATTGAGCTCCATCAAAAAATCGATGAGAATCCTGAGCTGGATATCGACGAAAAGGAAAATCTTTTTGGTCAGATTGATAAGTTGGAAGCGGATAGGGATGATGAACTAGAAAAGGTTCTGATGGATATCCTTCCCCAAGCTTTTGCAGTGGTAAAAGAAACAGCAAGAAGATTTGCTGAAAACAAGCAATTGATAGTCTCCGCCTCCACCAATGACCGGGAGTTGGCACAAAATAAATCTCACATCGAGATCAAAGGGGATCAGGCTATCTGGCATAACAAATGGGTGGCTGCAGGAAATGAGATTGAGTGGAACATGGTTCATTACGATGTTCAGCTAATTGGTGGTGTGGTCCTGCATCAAGGGAAAATTGCTGAAATGGCCACCGGGGAAGGTAAAACGCTCGTTGCAACCCTACCTGCCTATCTAAATGCGCTGGCCGGACGAGGTATTCATGTAGTCACAGTCAATGATTACCTGGCAAAAAGAGACTCAGAGTGGAATGCCCCTCTGTTTGAATTCCATGGTCTCACGGTTGATTGTATTGACAAGCATCAGCCCAACTCACCTGATAGAAGGAAAGCTTATCAATCCGATATCATCTACGGTACCAATAACGAATTTGGCTTCGACTATCTAAGAGATAATATGGCCCGAAGTACGGATGAGTTGGTACAAAAGAAACATCATTTTGCCATGGTGGATGAGGTCGACTCCGTATTGGTCGATGATGCACGGACACCATTGATCATTTCAGGCCCTATCCCGAAAGGTGATGAGCATGAATTTTATGACCTCAAACCAAGGATTGCCAAACTGGTAGAAGCTCAGCGAAAATTGGTTGCAGAATACCTCAACCAGGCCAAATCCATGATCAAGGCGGGTAATGATACTGAAGGTGGACTACCGTTATTCAGAGCCTATCGCGGACTTCCAAAGAATAAGCCGCTCATCAAATTCCTTTCGGAGTCTGGTATGAGGCAGATCCTTCAACGAACAGAAAATTTCTACCTCCAGGACAATCAAAAGATGATGCCTGAGGCAGATGAACCGCTTTACTTCACCATTGATGAGAAGCATAACAGCATCGACCTGACAGAAAAAGGGATTGACCTGATTACCGGTGAAGGAGAAGATCCTACATTCTTTATCCTGCCTGATATCGGGGCAGAGATAGCAAAACTGGAAAATGCTGACTTGAAAGACAGTGAAAAGATCCAGAAGAAAGAAGAAGTCATCCAGGATTATAGTCTTAAAGGCCAAAGAATCCACAGTGTAAACCAGTTGCTTAGAGCTTATTGTCTGTATGAGAAAGATACAGAATACATCGTGGTAGATGGCAAGGTAAAGATTGTAGATGAACAGACTGGTAGGGTTATGGAAGGTCGTCGTTATTCTGATGGTTTGCATCAGGCAATCGAAGCCAAAGAGAATGTAAAAGTTGAGGATGCTACCCAGACTTATGCAACGATTACCTTGCAGAACTACTTCAGAATGTATCACAAGTTGTGTGGTATGACGGGTACAGCAGAAACTGAGGCCGGAGAATTTTGGGACATCTACAAACTGGATGTCGTTGTAATCCCTACCAACAGACCAATCGTCCGAAATGACCAGGAAGACAAGGTCTATAAGACAGTTAGAGAAAAATTCAATGCCGTAGTTGATGAAATCGTGGAAATGCGGGATCTGGGGAGACCAGTTCTGGTGGGGACCACATCCGTAGAGATTTCAGAGATTCTCAGTAGAATGCTTAAGATCAAGAATATTGATCACCAGGTACTTAATGCCAAGCAACATGCCAGGGAAGCAGATATTGTCGCGGAAGCAGGAAAACCGGGAACGGTAACTATTGCAACCAACATGGCTGGTAGGGGTACAGATATCAAGCTAACACCGGAATCTAAAGCCGCAGGAGGATTGGCTATCGTCGGTACCGAACGTCACGAATCCCGACGCGTAGACAGACAGCTCAGAGGTCGTTCAGGTCGACAGGGTGACCCTGGGTCTTCACAGTTCTTTGTCTCTCTCGAGGACAATCTAATGAGGATGTTCATGTCTCAGCGAGTAGCCAAAATCATGGACCGATTAGGTCTGAAAGAAGGTGAAGTGATACAGCACAGGATGATTACAAAGTCCATCGAAAGAGCGCAGAAAAAAGTTGAAGAAAACAACTTCGCAACAAGAAAGAGACTGCTCGAGTATGACGATGTTATGAACTCACAGAGGGAGGTGATCTACAAACGTCGAAGGAATGCCCTCTATGGTGAACGTCTTGAGCTGGATATCTTAAATATGCTTTACGATTCATGTGAAGACATCACGCTGAATGCCAAAGCTTCAAATGATATTGACAGTCTTAAATTGAATGTGATTAGTGTACTTGGAATGGATTTCCAGATTACTTCGGAAGAGTTGGAGAAAATTGATGCTGGAGAATTATCAGAAAGACTTTACAATGAAGCCTTGGCTCATTACAAAAGGAAAAATGACTATGTGATTGAGCGCTCACTACCCATTCTTAAGCAGATCCAGAAAAGTCGGGGGGCAACTGTTGAGAATATTTTGGTTCCTTTTACGGATGGAAAGAAACAATATGGAGTTGCCGCTCCATTGGAGAAATCGGTAACTACCAATGGACGCGAAATGATTCGCTCCATGGAAAAAATGGTTGCTCTAAATATTATTGATCAGACCTGGAAGGAACACCTCAGGGATATGGATGATTTGAAACAGAGTGTTCAGAATGCTGTCTATGAGCAAAAGGATCCATTGATCATATACAAGTTTGAAGGCTTCGAATTATTCAAAGCATTCATTGGTAAAGTGAATGAAGAAAGTATTTCCTTCTTAATGAAAGCTCAGATTCCTGTCAAAGAAGCCGATGAGGTACAGGAAGCAAGACAACAAAAAGCAGCCAGGAACTACAAAGAATCTAAAGAAGAATCAGGTTCTCTGCTGAACCGGGCACATCCAACAAATAGACAACCAGTTGAAAAAGTGCAACCTGCCAAAGTGGTGAAGATTGCCAGTCGAAATCAACGGGTAAATGTTCAATATGCTGACGGCTCCATCAAAAAAGACGTGAAGTATAAAACAGTTGAAGAAGACTTAAAAAATAACAAATGCGTTATCATAGAATAGGTTATTTCATATTGTTTTCAGCTGTTCTCTGGTCATGTAAGACAACTGTAGTTTCTACCAGCAGCACAGACACCTACAAAGAAGATTTGAGTGTTCTCAGACCTGATTTATCAGTCAATAAAGAACTTGAAAAACAATCTGAAACGATACCCTCTGCAAGCCTGAACACAACGCCTGACCTTTCTATTAAAGCTGAATTGGATAGTATCAATAAAATTATCATTCAGCGAAACAGCGAGAAAAAATATATTGATGGGTATACCATCCAAATTTATACAGGTAATGATAATGAGGCTGCAAGAGAGGCAAAAGATCGTACAATTGATCTTTTCCCTGATCTTGAGCCTGTAATCTCATACAATCAACCAACCTTCAAGGTAAAAGTAGGATCCTATCAGAATCGTCTGGAAGCTCATAAAATTTTTGAATCCCTCAAAGAAGAATTTCCATATGCCTTACTCATCCCCGAAAGAATACCTATAAAATATGAGTGAACTGATTCCAAAAATTAAAGTACTCGCGGATAAGTATTATGATAAAGTCCTTGAGATAAGACGTCATATCCATGCCAATCCTGAGCTCTCTTTTGAAGAATACAAGACTGCAGACTTTATTGAAAATACCTTAAAATCTTTAGGCTTTGAAAAAGTGGAGAGAAAGGCCAAGACGGGAATTACATTTATACTGAAAGGTAATGGAAGCTCTGAAAAGACCATCGCATTAAGAGCTGACATTGACGCATTGCCTATTCTGGAACAAAACGATGTGCCATATAAATCCACCAATGCTGGGGTAATGCATGCATGTGGGCATGATGTGCATACCTCTTCATTACTGGGTGCCGTCATGATCTTAAAAGAGCTACAGGAAGAATTTGATGGCAACATTAAAATCATCTTCCAACCTGGTGAAGAAAAATTACCCGGTGGAGCATCTTTACTGATCAAAGAAGGTATCCTTGAAAATCCTAAACCAGATAAAATTCTTGGGCAACATGTGATGCCTCATATTGACTCCGGAAAGGTCGGTTTTAAGAAAGGAATGTACATGGCCAGTGCAGATGAGATCTATTTTACTGTAACAGGAAAAGGAGGTCATGCAGCTATGCCTGAAAATCTGGTGGATCCTGTGGTAATCACCAGTCACATCATTGTAGCTCTACAGCAGATTGTCAGCCGAAAAGCCAGTCCGAAGATACCTTCGGTATTATCGTTTGGCAAAATAGAAGCCTTAGGTGCTACAAATGTAATTCCAAATGAAGTTAAGGTAGAAGGCACATTCCGTACTTATGATGAGGAATGGAGAGCCGAAGCCCACAAACTCATGACAGATATGGCCGAGGGTATCGCAAAAGCCATGGGCGGTTCTTGCCACTATGATGTACAGAAGGGTTATCCTCACCTGAAGAATGATCCGGAATACACCCAGTTCAACATTGATGCAGCCAAAGAATACCTGGGAGAAGAGAATGTACTGGACATTGATCTATGGTTAGCAGGAGAAGATTTCGCTTTTTACTCACATCATGTAGATGCTTGCTTCTACAGATTAGGCACCAGGAATGAAAGCCTGGGGATCACCTCTGGTGTTCATACACCTACCTTTAACATTGATGAACCTTCTCTGAAAATAGGGATGGGACTAATGGCCTGGCTGGCCATTGCTGAGTTAAACAGGGATTAACTCAATTGCATCAAACACAGACAGAATTATCGGTTTGTGACACCTTAAATCTTATATTTTCCATAAATTGACAGTTATTCAAGAACAAGAATATGTCCCTTATCAACAAACTTCTGGACAAACTTACGGAATACATCAAGCTGAAGGGTGAGAAACTCAAACTTGATATTATTGCTCAGGTTTCAAGAATACTCGCTCATGTCATAGCTTTTCTGTTTTTAGGGATTATCGCGTTCTTCTTATTCATTTTTCTTTCCTTGGCTGTTGGAGCATTCCTAAATGAACTGTTGGAGAGTACTTATCTCGGACATCTCATTGTAGCTGGTGTTTATCTGGTCGTTCTGATTGTGATTTTCCTGCTACTCAGAACCAATCGCATCCAAAACTGGCTGGAATCAGTGTTTATTAATATAAGTGAAAATATAGATACTGATGAAGAGTAGTCATTCCAGGCTTTGGAAATCGAGAAGGAGTTCTCTCGGGAAAAAAGAATCCCAGTTAGAAAATGAACTGGAAAGCGTATCCAGTGTTTTCGAGGGAAAGGCTAAAACCGTATTGATCGGAATAGCTGTTGTAGGAGTTGTCGCCATTGGCATTGGCATAGCAACAAGATCATCTGGTAAAAAGAAAGGTGATTATAAAAAGGATCAGAAAAAAGGCGAATCACAACCAGAAGTCAAGATCGTAGAGAAAAGCACATTTAGCTTTAAAAATGTACTTCTTGAAAAGATCACGGTCGCAATTTTATCCTACCTGGTAACTCAGCTTGGGCACATCCTTGCATCGAATAAAACTGAAGAAAATAAGAAGGCTGAAAATTAAAGATTCATAAGCGACTCCCTTCGCCGCATCTTACCGGCCGGGATGCCAAACATCATCTTGAACCTCCTGCAGAAGTAAGCTGTATCTTTATAGCCCACATCCTTACCAATCTCTCGAATGCTCTTTTTTGATGTTCTCAACAGGTTTACTGCCATTTCCATGCGCTGATATTCAATGTAGTCCTGAGGGTTAATTCCCGTCAGCATCTTAAAGTACTGACCAACATAATCTTCAGATACATTGGCAACATTTGCCAGGATTTTATTCGAGAGATCTTCACCGAGGTTTTCCTTGATAAATGTAAAAATATCGATCAACCTTGGATCTTTGAAATAGGTGCTGTTGGTAGCAAACTGCTCTACAAAAAGACCTTGTTTCAAGATATATCTGATCAACTCCACTACCAGTCGCTCAGTCAATAGTTTGACTACTCTTCCTTTACCTGGAGCATTGGAAACGATCTCGCTATTGATGTCCGAGATCAGGTTTACAAACTTTGAATGATTGCTTGTGATTTTAAAAGGAGGGATATCCAAAGAAGCAAAAAAGTTGACTGAATCAAACGCTTTGGCTTCAAAAGAAACATAGCTGTAACTCTCAAAATCCCCTCTATCCGTCTCATATCCTTTCAAATAGCTCTCTCGATGGCTAAGGAAATCATCTTTTGATAAGCTATCCGAATTACCAGAACCATAGGTTATCGAAAGTAATCTGCCCCCAGGGACAAAAAGAACCTCACCTTCATTGACCTGCTCCTTTTCCTTGCCGAATTTTATTGATCCCTTCGTTACCAGGATCAATGTATTTTCAATGTCATAATTATTCTCAACAGTTACAGGCTTTAAAATATTAATATTCTTAGCTTTAATAAACCTGACGCCAAGAGATTCGATGATCTTGTTATAATCTTCCACTATGGTATTTTTTAGTACAGAGAGGGTCTAGCGGGTTAAATTCTCAGGATAATTGTATAAATCTAATATTATTTATTGTAAAAACCCAATAAATCAGCCGCTCTTCCAGCATCAACTCATTGAATTATTTCAATAATTCCCTCGCGATAACTATTTTTTGGATCTCTGAGGTGCCCTCATAAATCTGGGTGATTTTGGCATCTCGCATCATTCGCTCCACGTGATATTCTTTCACGTAACCATAACCTCCATGGATCTGTACTGCTTCTATTGAATTGAACATTGCGGTTTCAGAAGCAAATAGTTTTGCCATAGCACTTGCACCTGCATAATCTTTTCCCTCATCCTTCAACTTAGCAGCTTTTAAGCAAAGCATACGAGCTGCTTCCACCTTTACTGCCATCTCAGATAACTTGAATTGAATGGCTTGATGCTTGGCTATTTCCACACCAAAAGTTTTTCTCTCTTTGGCATATCTCAGGGAAGCTTCCAATGCGCCACTCGCTATCCCCAGAGCCTGAGAGGCAATTCCAATTCTTCCTCCATTCAACACACTCATGGCAAACTTAAACCCAAATCCATCCTCCCCAATCCTGTTTTCCTTGGGTACCTTGACATCTGTGAACATGATGGAATGTGTATCTGATCCTCTGATACCCAGTTTATCTTCCTTTTTACCGATGGTGATCCCATCCATAGACCGTTCTACAATCAGGGCATTGATGCCCTTATAACCCTTTTCCTGGTGAGTTTGAGCAATTACAATATAATATCCGGCGGTATTTCCATTCGTGATCCAGTTTTTGGTACCATTGATTAAATAGTGATCACCCTTGTCCTCGGCAGTTGTACGTTGGGAAGTAGCGTCCGATCCCGCTTCAGGTTCAGATAGACAAAAAGCGCCAATGACTTCTCCTGTAGCAAGTTTTGTAAGATATTTCTCCTTTTGATCTTCAGATCCGTACTTCTGGATTCCATAACAAACCAAAGAATTATTTACCGACATACAAACTGCAGCGGAAGCATCAATTTTAGAGATTTCCTCCATAGCCAGCACATAGGATACAGTATCCATACCTCCTCCATTATATTGAGGATCTACCATCATTCCCATAAATCCCAACTCTCCCATCATCTTCACCTGTTCTGTGGGAAATTTCTGATCCCTGTCCCGACCAATCACCCCAGGAAGTAACTCACGTTCGGCAAAGTCCCTGGCCGCCTCTTTAACGGCTAAATGCTCTTCAGTATAATTGAAATCCATGTGTTAATAGCTATCTAACAAATCTAATGAAATCCAGATTTCGAATAAATAAAAAAGGCTCCTCATCAGGAGCCTCTATCAAATCTATTTCAATACCACTTAATCTCTGCTTCCACCCAGATATATCATGACCCAGTACAACAGTGTGGCCAATGCAGAAAGTGCGGCAATCACATACGTCATTGCAGCCGTATTCAAGGCGTCTTTAGCCATGTCATACTCATTGGCATTCACAATATTTCGTCTCTCCACCCAGGCAAGCGCTCGTTTACTCGCATCAAATTCCACCGGCAGAGTAACAAATGAAAACAGCGTGAAAACAGCGTAACAAGCAATGATCACCAGTATGGCTAGCTTCATAGGAAGTAACTGCGGTAGAATAAATGATCCAAAGAACATCATCATGAACACAATATTGATGATTCGACCACTTATATTCTGAATAGGCACCATTGCTGATCTGAATTCCAGAAAGCTATAAGCTGTTGCATGTTGAACGGCGTGACCGCATTCATGAGCCGCAATTGCGGCTGCAGCAGCAGACCTGCCATGATAAACATCCGGGCTTAGGTTAACCGTTTTATTTCCCGGATTATAATGATCCGTTAATTGTCCTTCAACTGAAATGACTTTTACATCATGTATGCCATTATCCGCCAGCATCAACTCGGCAACTTCTTTTCCAGATAATCCAGCAGATAAGGGTATTTTAGAATATTTCTTAAACTTATTTTTTAGTCTTGTGCTTACGATCAAACTAAGGATCATAAACGCGATGATGATTACAAACAGTCCCATTATATTTATTTAGTTCTCTTTATTTTATCTATTATTGACGTTGTAGAATACCCTTTCACAATGTCAATGGTTTCTACTGATCCGCCATTCTCCAATACGATATCTGCCCCTACGATGTTGCTAATTTCATAATCTTTCCCTTTCACTAAAATATCCGGCTTAATCGCCGATATCAGCTCATAAGGTGTATCCTCATCAAATAATACGGTAGCATCCACAAATTCAAAGGCTGCCATCACATGCAGGCGAGCTTGTTCGTCACTTATAGGACGATTATCCCCCTTTAATCTTTTGACTGAAGCATCAGTATTAAGGGCAACAATCAGCTTGTCTCCCAGGTTACGTGCCTTCTCAAGATAATCCACATGGCCCAGGTGTACCAGGTCAAACACGCCATTAGTAAAAACGATCATCTGGTTTTCACTTCTCCATTTATCAAGTAGAACCTCCAGTTCTTTTCTGGTCAATATTTTTAATGAAGTAGGGATCATGAATACTTTTTTAGAAACAGGGATACCAAAACAGCCACTCCCCCAAATACTGCAATGGCAATAATCTGTGAAGTGTGGAGCAAAGTAGCAAAAAATACACCCGTTGTCTTATCTATCCCATAAAATAACAACATCCCGCTCACCATGGTATGATAGGTACCGAATCCACCCTGAACAGGAATAGACAAAGCAATTCCGCTGGTAACTAACAACATAACTCCCGCCTGCCAGGTAAGTCCCGCTGTTTCCGGCAAAGCAAATACGATGATGTATGACATATAGTAATACACTACCCATAGTAATATGGTAGATATTATGAAAGCTGGAAAATTTTGAACCTTCCTCAATGAAAGCATTCCCTCTATAAGCTGACGCACCAATTCTTTGAATCTGCCACCCATTCGTATAGCCACTAAAATCAACCCACCTACAATAGTTAGCACTACCAGAAGTATGAGCCCAGCCTTCCATGCCAGGCCCTCAATGTTCTTTATCCCAGAAAAGGTATCCGAGAAGAAAGTGATTAAGGTATCATATTCAATGAGTAAAGTGAATAAGATCAGCACGAGTAGTGAGATCACATCAATGATCCGTTCGGTAATCACAGAACCAAAAGAGCTGGCCATGGGCACATTTTCATTTCTTTTCAATATTCCACATCGGGTTACCTCCCCCAGCCTTGGGAATGCCAAATTTGCAAGGTATCCGATTAGGACTGCAACATTTGTTCGGTTGGTTGTCAGGTGAGGGTATCCAAGTGGCTTGAGTAGTAGATTCCATCTATAAGATCTAAGCATATAAGCCAGATAGGACAAAGCTATTGACCCCAGGACCCACCAATAATTTACCAATTTAGCTTTGTTCCAAAACTCGTTGAAATCTACGTTTTGAAAAGCAAAATACAGAAGGATTACGGCGATACCTACAGGTAAAATGTACTTGAGTACATTGATGATTGGCTTGAACATGAATCAGGAGGCTATTTTATTATTCCCATCCGGGAAAATAATGGTTGGTTCATGGGTTGCCGCTTCTTTCTGGTCAATAGAGCAGTATGATATAATAATGATGATATCTCCAACCTGTGCTTTCCTTGCTGCTGGTCCATTAAGACAAACTTCTCCCGAACCCCGGTCACCCTTAATCACATAAGTATCCAGTCTTTCCCCATTGTTGATATTCACAATCTGGACCTTCTCATTGGCCACGATATTGGCAGCATCCATCAAATCCTCATCAATGGTGATAGAACCCACATAGTGTAGTTCTGACTGTGTGATCCTCACTCGATGAATCTTTGATTTAAGTACTTCTATTAACATCCGTTCTTCAATCAGGTTGCAAATATAAGTTATCAATTAATCTTACACCCTCCACATATCCGGCAACACTTAAAAGGATAGATTCATGATTCCACTTATCCGTCTTTTGAAGCGTCTCAGGGTCAACAATTTCAAAATATTCTATCTCAAGCCCAGCAATAGACCTATAAAAGTCCTTTGTAAGATTAATGGTATCTGTTATACTCCGATTGCCTAAAATAAGTTCCCTGGCCTTTTCGAGTCCCCGATAAATATTGGCAGCAACCAGGAGGCCTTCGGATGAAAGATTCTGATTCCTGGACGATATAGCTACCCCTGATTTAAGTCGTTGAATGGGAATTCCAACAATTTCACTGGGTACGGAAAAATTGGCTACGAGTTCTTTTACAATCAGGTATTGCTGAAAATCCTTTAACCCAAAATAGGCCTTATCTGGCATGACCAGATTCAGGAGTTTCATGACAATGATACCCACACCATTGAAATGCCCCGGGCGAAATTCCCCTTCAAGAACTTCGGAAAGTTTGCCGAACTCAAGCTTTATGATTGGCCTTTTTGGGTATATATCCTGGTCATTGGGAGCAAAAACGATATCGCAATGCCATTCTTTTAGCTTATGTAGATCCGCTTCCAGGGTTTTAGGATACCTGGCCAAATCTTCCGGATTATTGAATTGTGTGGGATTAACAAAAATGCTGGTAACGGTAATGTCATTATCTTTGACTGATTGGTCTACAAGCGCCTTATGGCCCTCGTGTAGAGCACCCATAGTGGGTACCAATCCGACCCTTAATGCATCTCTTTTTAGCGCTTTCATTTTGGCTAAAATTTCACCTGGGGATTGGATTAACTGCATTTAAATGAATTATTAAAAAACGTTAAGTTTTCAAAAGCGTTGAAAATAAGGCAAAATTATGGTAATTTTGAGCTCATTTTCGACAATCCTCAACAAAATAGCATATCCATGTCAAATTTAAGAATCCTATATGTAGCGAGTGAGATCAATCCTTTTTTAAAAACTTCTAAAGTTGCTGAATTTGTCAGGAGACTTCCTCAGGCAATGCAAGAAAGAGGGATGGAAATAAGGATATTGGTTCCAAGGTTTGGCCTAATCAATGAAAGAAAAAACAGACTTCACGAAGTAGTAAGACTTTCAGGAATAAATATTTCTGTAGGTGATGAAGAAAAGCCACTTATCATCAAAGTAGCTTCTATACCTAATGCTAAACTTCAGGTCTATTTTATTGATAACGAAGACTATTTCCATAGAAAATCAGTTTTCTTTGATAAGGAAGATAATTTTTATGAAGACAATGATGAGCGCGCAATATTTTTCTGTAAAGGCGTTCTGGAAACTGTAAAGAAATTAGGATGGTCTCCTGATATCATTCACTGCAATGACTGGATGACAAGTTTGATTCCTTTATATGTGAAAACAACTTATAAAAATGATCCGATCTTCAAGGAGTCCAAAACAGTATTCACAATTTATAACAACGAGTTCAGTCATAAATTTGGTGAAGACTTACTTGACAAAGTAAAGATGATCGACATCGATGATAATATGTTGAACCCCCTCAAAACCGCAGATTACGACGGATTCATTAAAATGGGCGTTGAATATGCAGATGCGGTCATCAACGGTAATGAAGAGTCAACTGATAGCTTCAAAAAGTTAATTGCCGATATGTCAGACAAACAGATTAACACCATAGAAAGGGATGAGAATTTTGAAGAGAGCCATTACAATCTGTATAATGAACTTGTTGGATAAAGGAAACTTCTTGATAAAGTCGGGATTAGTGCTCTTGCTAATCCCGTTTTTTTTTGCCTGTCAGGACCCGGATGAGTTAGGAGTCAAGGTTAGCTCCGACAATCAGAATGTAACTGTAAGTGATACAACTATCACGCTACCGCTATCAACCATATTGATCGATAGCCTTAGGACAAACCAATTTGCATCCCTATTGGTAGGTAACATGCAGGATTCTGTGACCGGTACAGTTGCCTGTACAGGTTATACTCAGTATAGCCCTGGAACAGGAACTTTCCCAGGCGACACGCTTGAATATGTTTCTGCCAATATCAAGCTAAAAATCATTGATGCAAGGACAACAACCAACATGTTGAATGGACACATTGATATCCATGAATCCAATGATACACTATACAATCAGGTAGTATACCTGGCTGATCGTGAGATTGAGTATAACCCGACACCTATTGCTCAGATTGATTATAACATCAATATTGATCAGGACTCTATCATTACAATTCCATTAAATGACCTGGGTCAGGATTTATTTGATCAGCTGGTAAAATATAACACTGATACATTATTCAAAGATAGCCTGGACCGAAGCCTGCTTTATTATCAACCATTGGTATTGAATACCACCAGTGTAAATACCGGTCTGATGGCTTTGAGTCTGTCCAATGATTCGTCAGCGATTTTTATAGAAATGAAAAGCCCTACTTCTGATAGTACTTATTACTATAAATTCAATTTTGTAAGTCGTGGTCATTTCACTCATATAGAACGCGATAGAGCAGGGTCAAAATTAGCTTCACTTGTTGATGAGTACATAGATGAATATGGTAATGGGTATGCTTATGGAAGCATGGTAGATGGTGTTTATGCTAAAGTGGATATGAAACCTTTAAAAGAGTTCCTATCAGCTAATGAAAATATCATTATCAATAACTCAAGGATCAGTATGACCATTACAGATTATTCCTCCGAATTTATTGTCCCATTTAACAGTATCAGGTACTATTATATCAAGAAAGGTAGGATCAATGGACCCATTGGTAGTAGTAGATTAGCTGCCTACACCAGTACAATTCTCTCAAACTCGAGTTATAGTTCGTCCTCTGCTGATTTTCTAAGCATGGTTTATCAGGATGACACTCCAAATTATTCAGGCGAAGTCACCCTGTTTACCCAAATTTACGCTGATGACGCATTAGGAATAGACATGGAGGAAATGGTTGTATTGAGTTCAACACCTACATCTATAAGACAAACCATTTTCACGGGTGCAGAGGTAACGGTTTTCTATACGTTAGTTAACAAATAAATTGGAAGTTAGTAACCATTCTTTTAACCTGGTTATTTCAGTATTTCATTAACAATTGTTATCTTATCCTACGTCTAATAAACCGGGTTAATTGAATATTCCTGGGTAAAAAGACAAATCATAATTCTTGCAAAATGAAAAAAATAATCCTCTCCGATAAAGCTCCTTCACCAATCGGTCCATATAGCCAGGCCATCAGCATAAACGGACTGTTATTTGTTTCAGGTCAGATTCCCATCGATCAATCTTCAGGGAATCTTATTTCAGATTCAATCGAAGCTGAAACTCACCAGGTAATGAAGAATATTGGCTATATCCTTTCTGCCGCAGGGCTCTCCTACACCAACATTATCAAGACCAGCATCTTTGTAAAAGATCTAGGTAATTTTTCAAGGATCAATGAAGTCTATGGAACTTATTTTGATGATCAACCTCCTGCAAGGGAAACAGTGGAGGTCAGCAGGCTTCCGAAAGATGTGAATATTGAGATTAGTTGCATTGCCGCTGAATGAAGCTTAAACCATTTGAAGAGGAAACCATCGTTTCTGCCCGATCGCAAACGGAAATAGTAAAGCTGCTTTCAAAGTTTACCTATCTCGTAACAGATAGCAACATACCTACTCAGCATATCTTCAATGGGAACATCGAAAATGACAATTTCAGGATCTCACTAAAAGTCAATTTCCCCCAAAATGCCCTACCCCTTACGATTGGAAAAATCGAGTCAACCTCAAAAGGTTCCATTGTTTTTCTGAAGTATGAACTCTTTCCATCCACCAAGGTAATGCTTGGAGTGGTAGGCGTAATACTGGCTACTATTTGCATTAGTTTCTTTCTCATTTACCTGGAGAACCATGAATCCAAATACATTCGGGCTATATTCATTACCCTTGCCACTGGAGGATTCTACTATATGACACTAATCTTAAATTTTTTTAGACGGAAAAATCAGACCAGGTCTACCATCGAACGTATTCTTAATCAATAATTTTTTCTGGTATCGGTTCTGCATTTTATAGTTTTGCCCCCGATTAATATTTCTTCATGGAAAATATCCGAGTAAGGTTTGCGCCAAGTCCAACAGGAGGGCTACATATTGGGGGTGTCCGTACAGCACTTTTCAACTATCTGTATGCCAAAAAACACAACGGGACTTTCATCCTGAGAATTGAAGATACAGATCAAAACAGATTTGTAGAGGGGGCTGAGCAATACATCATAGATGCCCTGGCCTGGTGTGGCATCTATCCGGATGAAGGACCGGTTTCAGGAGGACCTCATGCGCCCTACAGGCAGTCAGAGCGGAAAGAAATATATCAGCAATACGCGAATCAATTAATTGAGGCTGGACACGCATACTACGCCTTTGATTCGGTAGATGAGCTGGAGGCTATGCGTAACAGACTCAAAGAAGGGAGAATTGCCAATCCTCAGTATGATGCGGTCTCACGTACCACCATGAAAAATTCATTGACATTATCACCGGAAGAGGTCAAGTCAAGAATCGAAAGTGGCGATCCCTATGTAATTCGATTTAAAGTCCAACCCAAGGAAGAAGTCAGGATCAATGACATTGTCCGTGGCTGGGTTCTTGTTCACGGATCTAACATTGATGATAAGATCCTGATGAAGTCTGATGGTATGCCTACTTATCATCTGGCCAATGTGGTGGACGACCACCTCATGAATATCACCCATGTGATACGAGGTGAAGAATGGTTACCTTCAGCTCCACTTCATGTTTTGCTATACAAATACCTGGGTTGGGAGTCATCTATGCCAAGATTTGCTCACTTACCACTAATACTAAAACCTGATGGTAATGGTAAACTAAGTAAGAGAGCTGCTGACAAAGCAGGGTTTCCGATTTTCCCAATGAGCTGGACAGATCCTCAAACCAGCGAAGAATCAGTTGGCTTCAAAGAAACAGGCTATCTCCCAGAGGCCATGGTGAACTTCCTGGCCTTGTTGGGTTGGAACCCCGGCTCTGAAAAAGAGCTCTTTAACATGGATGAATTGATTAATCATTTCTCATTAGAAAAGATCAATAAAGCAGGTACCAAATTCGACATTGAAAAAGCCAATTGGTTCAATCAACAATATATCAAGGCAAAATCCCCTCAGGATCTGGGTGCAATTATCCAGGGAGACTTAAAATCCGGATTCGGAATTGATTGTAGTGCTGAAACGGCTATACAAATTGTAGATCTACTCAAAGAACGTGTCACTTTTGTTCCTGAGTTTGCCAAAAATTCACTTTTCCTGTTTCAACATCCGAAGTCCTATGATCAAAAAATTGTAGAAAAGAAATGGGATGAAGATGCCGTGACAGCACTTGACGGATTCGCTGCCAAAATAAAAGAACAGACTTCATTTACCGCTGATGAGGTTAAAGATCTCTTTTTTAGCACTTTAGAGGAAAATGGATTCAACGCAGGCAAGTTTATGCAGCCCTTGAGATTATGTATGACTGGAGAAGGTTCAGGACCAGACTTGATGAGTATTCTCTCTATCATGGGTGGAAAATCCGTTTCAGAACGAATCTTTTATTCGATTGATGAGTTAAATAGAATAAAAGCAGGCTAAGAATATGACTAAGAAAAAGGAAAGAGAATTACCCAAAGTTCATAAAGATCTCGAAGGTTTTGAAATGGAAATCGATTCCTTTGGTGAGTTGAAGTCAAATATTGATATAGAAAAGATCAATAAGTTCCTCAACAAGGAAGTGGAGGACAAAAAACTCAAGGATCGGGAAGATCTGGATGAATTAAGAAAATAATTCATCTTAAAATTTTGGAATAAGGGCGGGTACTCGCTGTTTATATTCCAGATATTCTTTCCCAAATTTCAAGATCAACTTTTTTTCTTCAAAGTAGATACCGATTGGGAGGTAAACCAGTATCACAATAGAAGAGATTAATAGAGTGTCAGTTGGTGCATTCAGAAAATAGCCTACAAGGATTAATATCGTCCCTGTATAGATGGGGTGCCTAAGCCTTGAATGAATTCCACTGGTAACCAGATGCTTCTCACTGTCTGCTCTTTTCAATCCCACAAATTCCAGTCCGGATAGGTACTTAAAGGATAGCCAAAGAATGATCAATCCCGCTATCAACAGCAATCCTCCAAATATTTTAAGTAGCAGAATATTGAATAAGACCCTACCCGGAAGATTGATCATATACCATCCAAGTATCGCAATGCCAATCGTACTTACCATGGAATACAATAACCTGTAATTCGATCCACGAATACCAACCTTTTCAGCCTTCCCTTTGATATAATTGGAGGCCAGGATGCTATGCAGTGTCAAATAGATGACCCAGGCTCCTGTAAGAATAATGTAATTCACGTCTTATTGAACGAAAAGAGAGTAGGTGGAATTCCATTCCATCGATTCGCCAGGTGCTACATTGATCCAGATAAAGTTTTCCGGGCAAAGCGTTGTTTTGCAGGTCCAGAAGGCCATACGGTAAATGGGTTGATCCACTGCAAACTTGATCCCTGCCCCTGTCTTTTGATTAACAACTGAAACCTGGTGATCTTCTGCTCCCTCTCCAAAACCGGTCAATTCAAGGAAAACACTGTTTTTCTCCTCAACACTTTTTAAATATTGGATCTCTCTGTCATTAGCAAATTTGACTAAACCTTTCATATCCCTGTCCGTCCTCAGGTCAAATGGAAAGGATACTTTGAAATCTGGGCCACTTTGTGTTTGGTCGATCACAAAAAAGTTATGGTTAAACTGATCGGTCTCAATCGATTTTTCTCCCTGGTTGAGCAACTCGTGCTTAATATTAAAGCCATTGACCTCAAGTTGAATCTTCTTTTTGTAGGTATAGGCAAACCCAAAATCACTCGATAGTGAGTGGGTAAATGAGATCCAGTCTTTTCCATGATCGACGGTCCATTTCCCATAGTCCAAAACTTTATAAGTCTCCGTCCATCGATACTCTTCTTCGCCAAGCGGTTTTTCCAACACCCCTACGCCAATTCGAATAAACCCGGGTGAGGCCTCCTCATAGCCCAGCCCCGGTTTTATGAAGCCTTCTACGGGTCCTGGAAGATCCTCATGGATAAGGGGATCGTGGGTCGTTTTCCAGTAGTCAAAATATTCATGCCCTTCATATTTCAGACTGCCAATGATCCCGGACCAGTCAAACCGGGTCGCCCGATAAAGCCCCTTCTCAGGATCTGGCAGGAATAACTTCATTTTTACTTCATCATTCGAAATGACTACATGGGGGTATTGATCCAGGTTCAGAGGATCATTTTTTTCATTGATTGTTGAACTACATGAAAGTAGAACCAGTGAAATACTGGCTGCGAGGTATATGGGTCTGAACTTCTTCATGTTATTTGCTTTACACCATTTCAGTAAAGCTAATGGATGTAGTAGCTAATCCATTAGTTTTGTCCCTTGAAAATGAGCCCATCAAAGTGAAAATCGGAATCATCAAAGAAGGGAAGGTCCCCATTGACAAAAGGACACCATTTACACCCAAACAGGCTGCTGAAATCCAAAGAAGGTTTCCTGAAATCAATGTATCTGTTCAGTCGAGTCCGATCCGATGCTTCACAGATAGTGAATACCTTGCTGAAGGCATAGAAGTCAAAGATTCAGTATCTGATTGTGATGTGCTGATGGGAGTCAAAGAAGTACCCTTGAATGAGTTGATCCCTGATAAATCCTATTTCTTTTTTTCTCATACAATCAAAAAACAGGCATACAATAAAAATTTATTACAGCAGGTCCTGGAAAAGAACATCCGGTTGATTGACTATG
This sequence comes from Bacteroidota bacterium, assembly GCA_047947195.1. Lineage (GTDB taxonomy): Bacteria > Bacteroidota > Bacteroidia > Cytophagales > Cyclobacteriaceae > UBA7330. The sequence goes on along the minus strand of CP170458.1, from coordinate 5,162,863 downwards.
AAACCCTGACAGATCAGGATGGGAATCGGGTGGTTGCCTTTGGTCGCTGGGCGGGGATTGTAGGAGCTTACAATGGCTTGTGGACCTATGGGAAGAGATATGGTCTATATGATTTGAGAAGGGCTAAGGATTGCTTTGATCTGGAAGATCTGAAAACAGAATTCAGCAAAATAACCTTGCCTCCGATCAAAATAGTGATCACCGGGGGAGGTCGTGTGGCTAAGGGCGCCATGGAAGTGCTGGATGCGGTTGGGATTAGTAAGGTAGCCCCCAAAGCATTCCTCTTACAGACCTTTGACCAGCCTGTTTACACCCAATTGGAACCAGGTGACTATAATCAACATGTCGAAGGCAAATCGTTTCAATTAAAACATTTCTTTCAACACCCCGAGGAATACAAAGGCACGTTCCATCATTTTACACGAAATGCTGACCAGCTGATTGCCAGTGCCTATTGGGATCCAAAAGCACCGGTCTTATTTACCATGCAAGAAAGTCAATCTAAGGACTTCAAAATCAAAGTCATTGCGGACATCACATGTGACATTGAGGGTTCCATCCCTTCAACGAAAAAAGCTTCAACCATTGATGATCCCATCTATGATTACAATCCGAAGACTGGTCAAATTGAAAATGCTTTATCGGATCCCTCAAATATTACGGTGATGGCAGTTGACAATTTGCCCTGTGAACTTCCAAGAGATGCATCCAACAGTTTTGGTAATGAGCTATTGACAAACGTGCTTCCTTCACTAATAAATGATGATCAGGGTGTTATCAAAAGAGCCACTATTACCAGGGATGGCAAACTGACAAACAAATATTTATATCTGACTGATTTTGTAAATGGCAAATAAAAAAATCATCGTAACCGGATCCAAGGGACAACTGGGTAATGAATTCCAGGTATTAGCTAAGACTTTCCAGGAGGCTGAATTCTATCTCGTAGACGTTGATGAGCTTGATATCACAGATGAAGTCCAGGTGAAGTCCTACTTTGACCAGGTAAAACCTACGCATTGCATCAATTGTGCGGCATACACTGCGGTAGATAAAGCTGAAACCGATAAGGAACTCTGTGATAAAATCAATGTGACCGGAGCTGTAAATCTTGCCAAAGCATGCAAGGAACATGGGGCTACACTCTACCACATATCAACCGACTTTGTGTTCAATGGTAAAGCATCGCAACCATTGACTGAAGAAAAAGCAACCGATCCTATCTGCTACTATGGCACAAGTAAATTAAATGGCGAGCTTGCCATTGCTGAAACAACCAGCAAACATTATATCATCCGCACCTCCTGGCTTTACAGTAGCTTCGGGAACAACTTCGTCAAAACGATGCTTAGGCTTGCTGAGACCAAAACTGAACTAGGCGTGATCTTTGACCAGGTAGGTAGCCCTACTTATGCCAGGGATCTTGCTAAAGCCATATTAGATATGATAACTAGCAATGTGGAAGAATTCGGAGTTTATCATTACAGCAATGAGGGTGTTGCTTCCTGGTATGATTTCACCAAAGCCATCTTTGAATACAAAAGCATTAAAATCCCTGTCAAACCAATCCTTACTGAAGCCTATCCAACTCCTGCCAAACGGCCACACTATAGTGTAATGGATAAGCAAAAAATCAAGTCAATCTTTGATTTGAAGATCCCTCACTGGAGGGAGAGCTTGAAGGAATGTTTAGAGTTGATATAAAAAGGAGCCTGCAAATGTTTTACAGGCTCCAAACCTAACTTACTCTGCTACTTCTACTCCAAGCGTCTTTAATTGAGCAATCGAATTCTGCTTGACGAAAGCCGGTGGATTATTGGCCAGCGACTTTTTGAACATCTTGATCGCATCACTATTCTTATTCACTGCCATATAGTATTCGCCCATACTATCATAAACATTGGCTGACTTTGGATTTTTCTTGATATTCAGCTTGAAATACTCTTCAGCCTTGTCATATTTCTTAATACCCATCATTTGATATCCCAGGTTGTTTAACTGAGCTTCATTGGAGAGATCCACAGCTTCGTCAGCAACCTGGATCGCTTCATCATTTTTACCCATTTGAAAGAGAAGTGCTGCTTTCAATCCCATCGTCTGACCATTTTTATTCAGATTGACCGCACGGTCTGCCCAGGTAACAGCTTCCTCAAAATTGATTCCGTTGTTCAGGCAGTAATTAGCTGCAGAGAAAGGGGCCTGCCAACCAAAACCTCCTCCACCCCGGAGCTGGTCTCTAAAGCTTTGTAGGATTGTTTCCTGACCAACGCCAATCCTGATGGGAATCTCTTTATCATCCCAAAGGAGTGATAGTGTTCCTTCGTTGTTACCGAAAGTCGTGAATTCATATGTCAGGACGTTGGTAAACGGACTTTTCTTGCTTTGGACATCTACACGCAAAGCATCCTCATCCTGATTGTACCAGAAGCTACCCCAGGAAGAAGTATTAGTGCTGAAGATTACCGTCACTTTTCCATCTTTATAAGGGATCATGTGAAGTCCATATTTCCCAGCAACCAGCTTCTTTCCTTCAATCATCACGTCCGTAGTGAAATCAATAGTTGTATTTTCATTGGCACCAGCTCTCCAGGGCATGGGTTGTTGATTTCCAAAATTGTTTGGTGCGAGTCCCCAGGGAACTAAATTGCCCCAGATTTGGCCTGTTCGATCGTTATTACCCACAATTACAGAAGGTCGCGAATAATTAACTGTGATATCTGTTAACCCGATTCGCTGCTTGACTTCCGCCGCCTGACTGGGTCTTGGCAGGGTCAGTCCCTGGCTCATTGCTGACTGCCAGATCAAACCAATCAGCAGTGTTAAGATAAATGTCTTCCTCATAGTCATAATCATGAATTTTTTGTTCATGATGATAACAACCTGAAAGGCCCGCAATAATCCAATATTTGATCAACGGTCAATAATGGGTATAAACAAAAAAACCCCGCACTGGGCGGGGTTTCAAATTCATTTCATCTGGAAATTATCCGTTCATAGAGATCAGGAACTCTTCATTGTTTCTGGTTCCTTTCATCTTGCTTAGCAGGAATTCCATCGCTTCATTACTATTCATGTCAGCCATAAACTTCCTAAGGATCCAAACTCTGCTCAGCTGATCTTTATCCATCAACAGATCCTCACGTCGTGTACCTGAAGCAGGAACATCAATCGCTGGATAAACTCGTTTATTGGATAGTTTTCTATCAAGTTGAAGTTCCATGTTACCCGTACCTTTGAATTCTTCAAAGATCACTTCATCCATTTTAGAACCTGTTTCGATCAATGCAGTTGCAATGATGGTCAATGATCCACCATTCTCCACATTCCTGGCAGCCCCAAAGAATCTTTTTGGCTTATGAAGAGCATTAGCATCCACACCACCTGAAAGGATCTTTCCTGATGAAGGAACCACAGTATTGTGAGCTCTGGCTAATCGAGTAATAGAATCCAATAAGATCACCACGTCGTGTCCGCATTCAACCATTCTCTTGGCCTTCTCTAAAACGATGTTGGCCACTTTCACGTGCTTTTCTGCCTGCTCATCAAAAGTCGAAGCAATGACCTCCGCTTTTACTGATCTAGCCATATCCGTTACCTCTTCAGGCCTTTCGTCTATAAGCAGGATCATCAGGTAAACTTCGGGATGGTTTTCTGCAATTGCGTTTGCAATATTTTTTAGTAAAACTGTTTTACCTGTCTTAGGCTGGGCAACAATCATACCTCTTTGACCCTTACCAATTGGAGCAAACATATCAACAATCCGAGTGCTGTAGTTGTCCGCTTTGGTGGTCAAATTAAGTTTTTGCTCAGGGAATAAAGGAGTGAGATATTCGAATGCAATTCGGTCTCGTATCTCCTCTGTTGTCTTTCCATTTACAGATTCTACTCTCAAAAGGGCAAAATACTTTTCTCCATCTTTTGGAGGTCTTATTTGTCCCTTTACAGTATCTCCTGTTTTTAACCCAAAAAGCTTTATTTGGGAAGGTGATACATAAATATCATCAGGGCTTGCCAGATAGTGATAATCACTGGATCTTAAAAAGCCATATCCATCCTGCATGATCTCCAGTACACCTTCATTCTCGATGGCCCCATCAAAATCTTTGATATCCTCGTTATATTGGGCTTTTCTAGCACGATAATCAGACTTATCATCTCTTCGGTTATCTGCTCCATCTTTTCCACCTTTATCGTGCCCGTCTCTTCCGCCTCTGCCTTTGTTCCTGTTATCTCCGCCTTTGTTTTCTTCGCTTGGGGCTTCAGGTTTAGGTTCATTCGGTTCTTTCGAATCTTTCGAATCTTTCGGTTTCTTATCTACTGTTTCAATCTCAATATCCATCGACTTTAATAAGTCATCAGGGCTATTGGATGCAGCCTCCTTTTTGCTGGCAGGCTTCTCTTTCTTTTTGTTATGTGTTTTTTCGGTCTTCTGCTCCTCTTCCTTTGAATCGGCTTTGGTTATTTTCTTAATCTCTTCATCTGGCATAGTTGCCTGCTTATCAAGGATTTCGTAAATAAGGTCGTTCTTCGCAGTCTTCTTAGCATTTTTTATTCCCAGACCTTCGGCTATATCTCGTAGTTCTGAGAGTAGCCTCACACTTAAATCATCTAAAGTGTACATATAAAATTTATACTTGGTAAATTATGGTAATTGAAATATTACGTATCTAATTGGAATTTTTCGCCTTTTAGCAGGCAAAATTGGAATACTAGTGAAAGTCTCTCACTTGAATTGCGATACAATAATATGCTAACGGTAAATATTTAGCAAAAGATTCATAAAAAAATATCATAACTAAAACCCGCTTCAATTTTAATATTTTCAATGAACGACCTTACTTTGCAGCACTTAAAATCGCAATAGATGTTACAAATCTCAGCCATTAGGGAGCAACTTGATCAATATACAAAAGGTCTTGAAAAGCGCGGAATCAAGGAAGCAACTACTATCCTAAAGGATTTAATTGCGATTGATGATGAGCGAAGAAATACCCAGCAGCAACTGGATGAAATACTTTCACAGTCGAATCAGGTTGCAAAGCAAATTGGTCAGCTTATTCAACAGGGTAAGCATGATGAAGCCAATGCTGCAAAAGCTGAGACCGCTGAGCTGAAACAAAAATCTAAGGAATTAGGTCCAAAGCTGGCTGAAATTGAAAAGAAACTGACGACTGCCTTATACAATGTTCCCAATATTCCTCACGAATCCGTCCCTCAGGGTAAAAGTGCTGAGGATAACGAAATTGTAAAATTAGAAGATGCCCTAATTCCAAATCTTCCTGAGACAGCAAAGCCTCATTGGGAACTGATAGAAGATTACAATATCATCGATTTTGACCTGGGAAATAAGGTAACAGGTGCCGGATTTCCCTTCTATAAAGGTCAGGGAGCAAGATTAAACCGTGCTTTAGTCAACTACTTCCTGGATGAAGCATTAAAAGCGGGGTTCACCGAAATACAACCCCCTATTCTGATTAACGAAGATTCGGGTTATGGAACTGGACAGTTACCAGACAAAGAAGGACAGATGTACCAGGTGATTGAAAGTAACCTTTACATGATTCCTACTGCAGAAGTACCAATCACAAATATTTACAGGGATGAGATCCTGTCAGCAGATCAACTCCCCATCAAAAATGTGGGGTATACACCATGTTTCAGAAGAGAAGCAGGATCATGGGGTGCACATGTACGAGGACTAAACCGACTACACCAGTTTGATAAGGTAGAAATTGTAGAGATCTCTCATCCGGATGAATCCTATGCCACCCTTGAAAAAATGGTATCTCATGTCGAGCAACTTATCAAAGGCTTAAAACTCCCTTATAGGATCCTGAGACTTTGTGGAGGCGATATGGGATTCACGTCAGCCCTTACGTATGACTTTGAAGTCTTTTCTGCTGCGCAGAAAAAGTGGCTGGAAGTGAGCTCAGTTTCCAATTTTGAAGCCTATCAGGCCAATCGGTTGAAACTGCGCATCAAGGGAGAGGATGGATCAAAAATGCTGGCTCATACACTGAATGGGAGTGCATTAGCTCTTCCCAGAATCGTGGCTGCATTACTGGAAAACAATCAATCAGAAGAAGGCATCGCACTGCCTGAGGTATTGCATCCTTATACAGGATTCAAATCCATCACCAAAAACTAGGCTTCCTATACTTTCTTACCTTTGACCAATGGTTAAACTAAGAAAAGGAACCAAAAATGATCTGCCAAGGGTTATGGAGCTTATCAGGGAGCTTGCGCTCTATGAAAAAGCACCTGAACAGGTAATCAATACCGTGAAGATGATGGAAGAAGATGGTTTTGGAGAGCATCCGGTCTACGGATTCATCGTTGCCGAAAATGATGGAGTCATCGAAGGGCTTTCACTTTACTATTACAGATACTCAACATGGAAGGGGAAACGCCTCTGGCTGGAAGATCTGATCGTTACAGAATCACAAAGAGGATTGGGTACAGGGAAAAAGCTGTTTGAACGGACATTGGAAATAGCCAGGGAAGAAAAATGTACCGGGATGATGTGGCAGGTGCTGGACTGGAACGAACCAGCTATCAATTTCTATAGGAAGTATAATGCTGAGTTTGATGAGGAATGGATCAACTGCACCATTAACTTCTAGACTTCTTCCAAAAGGGTGCTAAAGGAAGCAGACCTTGTACCAAAGCGCTCAGCATGCAGCTTCCCGAGCTGATGGGCATAGTTTTCCATGTAAAATTGGATTTGATCCTCGTTTGAAGCAAAATATTGGATGGCATAGGTAATCCCATCTACATCAGGTCTATCCGTTTTTAACCTTAAAAACTTATGCTCCACAAAACATTCGGTTTTCATCATCTCTGGTATAAAAACCCCCTTCATCCAGGTAATCCATTCCTGCTCAACCTGAGGATCAATCGTTATTGTAACATTGTAGAGAATCATTCTATTTTGGTCATAGTATGATTCAAAGATATTGAAGTATTAAATTTGAAGCGAATCAACCTAAGAATGAAAGTATATAAATTAACTCAAGGCGCCCTCCTGGAAAATGATGGTAAGTTTTATCTCGAAAAAAGCATCCAATGGGACGAATTAATCAACCGCAGTCAACTTTATCAATTTCTCTTGTCCCTGATTGACGGGAAAGACGCTGTAGAGATCGACCTGACCAAGGAAGAAATTTTACCTCCTCTTCAAAGTCAGGAAATCTGGGCTTCAGGGGTAACCTATTATAAAAGTCGTTCCGCCAGGATGGAAGAGTCTCAGGATGGTGGCGATGTATATGACAGGGTTTATGTAGCAGAAAGACCTGAACTTTTCTTTAAGGCTAACATCGGACGTACCGAGGGTCATATGAAAGAACTTTACATCAGGAAAGATTCAAAATGGGATGTACCTGAACCAGAACTCACATTATTTGTTAACTCTAAAGGTGAAATACAGGGGTATACAGTGGGGAATGATATGAGTTCTCGAAGTATTGAAGGCGAGAATCCGCTTTATCTGCCACAAGCAAAAGTATATGAGAAGTGTGCAGGATTAGGTCCATGTATATATGTACCTGGCCAGCCCATTAACCCACAAACAAAGATCAGGTTACAGATACTCCGAGAGGGGAAAGTTGGCTTCGAAGAAGAAATTGGTATCGATCAAATGAAGAGAAAACACACTGAACTAGTTTCCTTCCTGTTTAGAGAGTGCGATTTTCCAAATGGATGTTTCCTTATGACAGGAACAGGTATTGTTCCACCAAATGAATTCACTTTACAGGTTAAAGACCAGGTGAATATTACCATCGATGGTATTGGTACCCTTACAAATTTTATTTCAAAGAAATCTTAAACAAACGACATGAGCTTATCCGGACAAACTTTCATTGGCAGTAAAACCTCAGGGAAAGGATCAAAGAAATTCTATGGGATTGATCCTACTACCAATCAGAATCTTGATACTGAATTCATTGAGTCCACGCCAGAAGAAATTGATGACGCCATAACCCAGGCAGAAAAGGCCTTTTATTCCTACAGGAAAACGACTAATGAACAAAGGGCTGCATTTTTAGAGGCAATCGGAGATGAGATCATGGCATTGGGTGATGACCTCCTGGAAAGAGGATCAAAAGAAACCGCGCTTCCTATTGGAAGACTTACCGGAGAGCGAGGAAGAACAGTAAATCAATTGAAATTATTCGCCAGCATGGTGAGAGATGGATGGTATGTGGAGAGCCGGATTGATACCGCCCAGCCAGACAGACAACCATTGCCTAAACCAGATATCCGACAGATGAAAGTGCCTTTAGGGCCTGTTGGCATATTTGGAGCAAGTAATTTCCCTTTAGCCTTTTCAGTAGCTGGTGGTGATACTGCTTCAGCACTTGCGGCTGGTTGCCCGGTAGTATTCAAAGGTCATCCTGCTCACCCGGGAACTTCAGAATATGCTGCTTCTGCGATTGTAAAAGCCGCCAAAAAGACTGGGATGCCAGACGGCGTATTTTCCATGATCATCGGTACTTCTATTGATGTTGGAAGTGCGTTGGTAAAACATCCAGCGATCAAAGCCATTGGATTTACCGGATCTTTCAGAGGTGGAAAAGCCTTATTTGACCTGGCGAATCAAAGGCAGGAACCTATCCCGGTGTATGCAGAAATGGGAAGTAGTAACCCGGTATTTATTTTACCAGATGCTCAAAAGACAAGGGGTAAAGAAATTGGCACTCAGTTAGCTGGCTCTGTTACCATGGGTGTAGGTCAGTTTTGTACTAATCCCGGATTGACTGTCTTACCTAGATCAGAAAACACTGAAGAGTTGTTAACAGCCCTGAGTGAAGGCCTGAATCAATTTGAAGGCACTATGCTCACCGAAGGCATCAAAGGAGCTTTTAACAGCGGTGTTGGAAAATTCTCCGGAAATGGAATCAAAAAATTGACAAGTGATAAAAGCAGTAACGGAGTTGTAGGACAGGCATACCAGGTAGAATATGCAGCTTTCAAAGCCAATCCTGCACTTGCAGAAGAAGTATTTGGGCCTTCAACGCTTGTGGTTGATACCCAGGACAAGGATCAAATCCTTGATCTGGCTCGTAACCTGGAGGGCCACCTGACTGCAACCATCATTGGTACAGACAAAGACCTTGCAGTGTATTCAGAATTGGTTGAAATCCTTGAGAATAAGGTTGGAAGGATTATCTTCAATGGCTATCCAACGGGCGTTGAAGTTTGTCATTCCATGCACCATGGAGGACCATATCCGGCAACCACTGACTCCAGGTCCACTTCCGTTGGTACTGGAGCCATCAAGAGGTTCTTGAGACCTATCTGTTATCAGGATATGCCACAGGACATGCTACCGGATGCCTTAAAGGACAGTAATCCCCTTAAAATTTGGAGATTACTTAATGGTGAAATGACCAAGGATACGATATAGGATCAGGTAATTAAATTACCATCTTCATCCCATTCAGCTTTTACATCCCGCTTGGATTGATCCACAAATTGGGGAATCCACTCAGCTGGATATTCCATGCCATGGTCCTTGAGTACGTCATCCGGAACACCATCCCAGATGTTTGGAGTATTTCCTTTATACCCAAGATCCTGAATACCAATTTGAGTGGTATAGTATCCGGTAAGGGTCAGGTCTCTCATTCGATTGAAGAATGTGACACCTCTTTGATCTTCCTTGGCCGCTTTGTCTGGATAGGCGATTCGATCTACTATTTGGATTTGCTGGTCTTTGTTACATTCAACAAATGGTTTCCCGAATTCCTTATTGCAAACCGAATCCAACCACATGATACCTCCTCGTAATGGTGTTTGGTATCTTGGCATATCCTTGACGATAAATTCGATGAAATCTGCCACAGCCGCATCAGATGCTGCCCCCTTGCCATCAAAATCGGGAAGGATAATATCACATAAAACAGCAATGGTAGTTAGTTCATGCTCATTGAAAAATTCCTGATCCATCAACTTCTGATCATAGGCCTTTTCAGCAGGCGTTCTACCATAGGTGCCTACTTTCGTTGTGATCTCCTGTACTTTCTCTGTTTCCTCTGGCTTACAAGCCGTAAATCCAATGCCTCCTGCTATTGAAGTGATCAGCATGGATTTTAATGATTCCCTTCTATCCATTAGATATTCTGTTTTTTAAGTTCGTCAATAATATAGTCTGAGGTTCTCCAGGCTAGTGCCAGAATGGTCCATGTAGGATTCTTATCCGCCTGTGATACGAAAGGACCTCCATCTACAACAAATACATTCTTCGCATCATGTAATTGCTCATACTGATTTACAACTGAAGTTCGTGGATCATTACCCATTCTTGTAGTACCCACCTCATGGATAATATTTCCCGGGCTATGCAGCCCATAATCATCTTCTTTTCCGGGCTTTTCTCCAAGTGCTATACCACCCATTGCATCAAAGATCTCCTCAAAAGTATTATGCATATGCTTAGCCTGATTTAGTTCGTGGTCTGACCATTGGTAATTAAATCTCAATACCGGAATACCCCATTCATCAACTACATTTGGATCAATCTCACAATAGTTGGTTTCAACAGCTATGCATTCTCCACGCCCCGCTAATCCTACAGTACTACCGTAAAATTTTTTAACATCCTCCCGAAGTTTATTTCCATAACCGCCTACTGTTTCGCCTATATATTTATTCAAACCGGTAACCCCGAAACCAAAACCATAAGAAGGCATTCCTAATCCGCCACCCAATTCTATATGATAACCCCTGGCAAAATCGAGCTTTTTATTGTCCAGCCACCAGGGTGTATATACGTGCATGCCGGAAACTCCATCTTCATTATAAGTCTTCCTGTTCATGAGATCAGGAATAAAAGCGCTTCTGGAAGCTCCCGTCGAGTCATGCAAATATTTTCCTACAATTCCGGTATTGTTACCTAATCCATTAGGATGATTAGGACTCTTCGAGTTAAGCAGGATCCTTGCACTGCTACAGGCAGATGCTGCTAGGACTACTACCTTCCCGTTGATCTGATGTTCTTTTCGATCTTCTTTACTGATGTAAATAACACCCTTGGCTTTCCCCTGACCATCTGTCACCACCTCTCGTACTACAGAATTGACATAAAGGTCAACCTGACCACCGGAATTGATGGCTGGAAAAATCAAACAGCTTCCTGCTGAGAAATCAGCATATACACTGCAGGAACGTCCGCATTGACCACAGTAAAAGCAAATCCCTCTTTCATCATTAATCCGCTTGGTTACCATGGACTTTCTGGCCGGGATTGCAGGGATTCCTAATTTATCCGCTCCCTTTTTATAATATAATTCGTGCAATCTTGGCTTGGGAGGTGGAAGGAAAAATCCGTCAGGTTCGTTGTAGATACCCTCTTTTGTTCCAAAAATTCCGATCAACTTATCTACCTTATCATAGTAAGGCTTCACGTCTTCATATCCGATGGGCCAATTGTCTCCCAATCCATCAATATCTTTTCTTTTAAAATCATTAGGTCCGAATCTGAGTGAGATCCTACCCCAATGATTGGTTCTTCCACCCAACATATGGGCCCGGAACCATTCAAACTTACTGTTCTCGGTATTGGTATAAGGCTCACCGTCAATCACCCAGCCCCCGTATGCAGCATCAAAGTCTCCAAAAGCTCTGTTGGTGCTGGCTCCTCTTCTGGGGGATTCCCAGGGCCATTTAAGTTGTGTCATCTGCTCGGGATCTGCCGGATCAAAATAGGGTCCAGCTTCAACAACTGCTATTTTAAGTCCGGCTTCAGACAGTATCTTAGTTGCCATACCGCCTCCGGCTCCTGATCCTACAATTACAACATCATACTCTTTAGGTGACTCTATTATCTGCATCATTTTCGAATTAAGGTCTCAAAATAAACATTGTAGCCAAATAATTGTCCGAAATATCTCAAGTTTTACCCTTGCAGGCATTCCGGTGGATAAAACTATTTCATCTCAGCTTAGTTTCAATCATGATAACCGATGAAAAAAAGTAATTTCGTCAAACATTTAAGGTAAACCAAAGTTTCCTAATACTAATCAAATTTGAAAGTGATGCCGCCCATGTCGACGTTTTCCATTAAGGATCTTGAGCACCTCTCAGGTATTAAAGCTCATACGATCAGAATTTGGGAGCAACGCTATGAACTGATCCAACCGAAAAGGACGACCACCAATATTAGGTACTATGATGAAACCGATCTGAAGCACATACTCAATGTGGCTTTGCTGAAAGAACACGGTTTTAAGATTTCAAGGATTTCAAAAATGTCTGACCAGGAGATGCAACGAGAAGTGATGCATCTTACTGAGAAAGATCTAAAATACCCTGAACAAATTCATGCCCTGACCATTGCCATGGTCGATATGGATGAAAGAAGATTTGAGAAGATCATGTCAACCTGCATATTGAAATTGGGCTTTGAAAGATGCATGTTGAATGTGATCTATCCATTTCTTTCTAAAATCGGAGTACTCTGGCAAACTGGTTCCATTAATTCTGCTCAGGAACACTTTATTTCGAATCTTGTGAGGCAAAAATTGATCGTCGCGATTGATGGGCAATACCATAAACAAGATAATGAAGGTAAAAAATTCGTGCTATTCCTTCCCGATGGAGAAATGCACGAGATAGGATTGCTTTTCGCCGATTATGTTATTAAATCCAGAAAAGGCAACACCTTTTATCTGGGTCAGTCACTTCCTTTGAAGGATCTGCGAAGTATCATCAATGTTCATAAACCTGACTACCTGTTTACCATTATTACCACAACACCTGGACCTGCTACTATACAACAATATATCGATAAACTAGCCAATGAATTCAGTGATGTCGAAATACTCCTCACAGGATTCCAGGTAATTGGTCATGATATTAAGACCCCCGAAAATGTGACCATTCTCTATCGAATTGATGAACTCATCGAAATCATGAATGGGTTAGATCAATTTTGATTAACTTTTATTATTTAGTTATTAAACAATTAATATGATCCTTAAAGTGCCTTAAAAGGCATTTTTAAGATAAATATGGATATTTTGTAACCCTAGCACCTCATTTTACGTGAACTATTTTGTTTAATCTTTTTAATTAATTATTAAACAATTTGAAATTTTTTGTTTAATTTAGCTACAACAAAAAGACAGAAAGAATGACGGCAGTAGAATTTAGTTCCAATGTAAATGAGATTTCAGGATCATTAAAACCGTTTGCGCTCAAGCTCACTCGAGACAATGAAGATGCTAATGACCTGATTCAGGAAACATTCCTAAAAGCTTACACAAACCGAGACAAATTTGCTGAAGGTACCAATCTTAAGGCATGGATGTATACGATTATGAAAAATACCTTCATCACCAATTATCAAAGAATGGTAAGAAGGAATACTTTCATCGATACCACAGACAATATGCATTATATCAATTCCAGTGATGCCCTTATTGAAAATGGTGCCTATTCAAATTTCTCCTTAAAAGATATTAATAGAGCAGTTGGGATGCTTCAGGATACCTATCGTGATCCATTCGTGATGCATTTCAGAGGATTTAAATACCAGGAAATTGCAGATCGTCTAAGAATTCCAATTGGCACCGTAAAAAATAGAATCCATATTGCCAGGAAGGAATTAAAAAAGAAACTAAAAGTTTACGGTAAAGATTAATTTTGACCCATGACCAGAAAGGTTGGGATTATTGGCTCTGGATTTTCCAGCCTTTCGGCTGCCTGCCACCTGGCAAAATCTGGTTATAATGTTACCGTACTCGAAAAAAACAGTGGTCCCGGGGGTCGCGCTCAACAACTAAAGAGTGCAGGATTTACCTTTGACATGGGGCCTTCCTGGTATTGGATGCCCAATGTATTTGAGCATTTCTTTTCCCAGTTTGATAAAACTCCCTCAGATTTCTATAAACTTCATAGACTCGATCCTTCCTATCGGGTAAAATTCAAAGATGAGTTTGTTGACATTCCAGCTGAGCTCCAGCAGATGTATGAGCTATTTGAACGTATTGAGCCAGGAAGTTCAGGCAAACTAAAAGTGTTCCTTAAACAGGCTGAATACAAATATGAAGTAGGCATCAATAAACTTGTTTATAAACCCTCCAGATCACTTCTGGAATTTGTTGATCCAACGCTGTTGGTAGGTCTTTTCCGAATGGATGTCTTCACCTCCATAAGCACCCATATTCGAAAGTTTTTCAAAAATGAAAAACTGATCCAATTGATGGAATTCCCAGTGCTTTTCCTTGGTTCAACTGCTGAATCCACTCCGGCATTATATAGTTTGATGAATTATGCGGACATCAAACTCGGAACATGGTATCCGGAGACTGGCATGTATGCAGTTGTAAAGGGGATGGAAACACTGGCCAAAGATCTGGGTGTTAACTTCTACTACGATCAGCCCGTAACAGATGTAGTTATAAAGGGCAAGTCGATTGAAAAATTAATAACCACGGGAAATGAATACCCTGTAGATGTTGTGGTTGCCGGGGCAGATTATCACCACATCGATCAGCAGCTGCTTCCTGAAGATTTTAGAAGTTACAGTGCTAAATACTGGGATAGCAGAACAATGGCACCCTCCTCGCTGCTATTCTATATTGGTTTGGACACAAAACTTCACAATATGCAGCATCATGTGTTGTTTTTTGATGAAGACTTCAAACAACACGCTTCAGAAATTTATATTGATCCTCAATGGCCGAAAAAGCCGCTGCTTTATGCCTCTGTGACGTCAATGACTGATGCTACAGTTGCCCCGAAGAACCATGAAAACCTCGTTGTTCTTATCCCTGTCGCTCCTGATCTGGAGGATACAGAAGAAATCCGGGAACGCTATTTCCATTTAATCTGCAAAAGATTATCAGATTTTACCGGAGTTGATATTCAAAGCCATATTGTGTTCAGGAAAAGCTTTGCTCACAAAGACTTTATTTCAAATTATCATTCCTTCAAAGGAAATGCCTATGGCCTGGCCAACACCTTGATGCAAACAGCCATTCTCAGACCTTCATTGAAGAATAAAAAAGTTAGAAATCTTTTTCATGCTGGACAACTAACCGTCCCCGGACCAGGTGTACCTCCAGCGATTATTTCGGGGGAAGTTGTGAGTAGAGAAATAGCAAAAGAATTTTCTTAATTTTATTATGATGCAGGACCTTTATACAAAAACGACCCTTGAGTGTAGTAAACTGATTACTCAGAGTTACAGTACCTCTTTCACCCTGGGTATCAAAACGCTCCACAAGAAATTAAGGCTGCCGATCTATGCAATCTACGGCTTTGTCCGATATGCTGACGAAATCGTAGACACATTTCATGATTATGACAAGAAAACGTTACTGGACCGGTTTAAAAAAGATACTTACCTGGCAATTAAGGAAAAAATCAGTTTAAACCCCGTACTTCATTCCTTCCAATTGGTAGTAAATCAATACCAAATTGAAATGGAATTGATTGATGCATTTCTCCATAGCATGGAAATGGATCTGACGAAGGAAACATACTCTGACGATCAGTATGAAGAATATATCTACGGATCAGCTGAAGTAGTTGGACTCATGTGTCTCAATGTATTTTGCGAAAATGACAAGAAGAAATATGAGGCCTTGAAGGAACCAGCAAGAAGATTGGGTGCAGCTTTTCAAAAGGTCAATTTTCTGAGAGATATCAAATCTGATTTTGACGAGCGTGGCAGGGTTTATTTTCCAAAAGTAGATTTCAATGCCTTCACAGAAGTCGATAAACAAGCGATCGAAGAGGATATCAAATCTGATTTTGACGCAGCTCTGGAAGGGATCAAGAGATTGCCACACTCCGCCAGAGCCGGAGTTTATCTGGCTTATGTTTATTACACTAAATTATTTTCCAGGATTAAACATACCCCTTCTAAAAAAATCCTTCAAGAACGTATTCGAGTACCCGACATTGTCAAACTCGTTCTCCTCACAAAAACACTCCTGTTGAGCAGGATAAATGCGATATGATAGGTTTAAGAGACACTCGTGAAGTTGGATCAGGTGAAAATATTTTTAGTGTTTTCATCAAACTTTTAGGGAAACAGTCTGTTTTTCAAGAAAACAAACAATTGTTGAATCTTCAAACAAATATCGACAAAAACTCAGGCTTCTGTTTTGGAGTAGTCTATGCGATAGAGATCGCTGAGGAGATCCTCAAATCAGAAGGGCATTTATATTGTTTAGGGGATATTGTTCATAATGATGAAGAAGTGAAACGTCTGGAAGTTCTGGGGCTAAAAATCATCAGCCATGAAGAGCTTAATTTCATCCAGGATGAAAAAGTGCTAATCAGAGCTCACGGGGAACCACCAAGCACCTATGAGCTGGCTATAAATAACAATCTAACACTGGTGGATGCTTCCTGCCCGGTTGTCCTAAAACTTCAGAATAGGATAAAAAACTCTTACGACAAAAACGAAAAGATCTACATCTATGGAAAACATGGTCATGCTGAGGTGATCGGACTTTTAGGGCAAACTAACAATAACGCTGTGGTCTTCCAGGATATAGCAGAACTTGATATGCAAGAACTCCCGAAAAAGCTCACACTATATAGTCAGACTACCAAGAGCACTGATAATTTTTATTCAATCAAACAGACCCTTGAAGAAAACGGGATAGAAGTAACTGCAAATGACACCATCTGTCGACAGGTTTCTAATCGGGACAAAGAACTCCGTAACTTTGCGAAAGAATTTGACAAAATAGTTTTTGTTTCCGGAACAAAATCCTCTAATGGGAAGGTTCTTTATAATATCTGCAAGGAAAACAATTCAAATTCATTTTTTGTGTCCAACAAAAGTGAGTTGAAAAAAGAATGGTTTTCCACTGGAGATACCGTAGGAATCTGTGGAGCAACCTCCACACCCATGTGGTTGATGGAAGAAGTGAAAGCTGAGCTTGACACTTATTAATATGCACTGGTTGGTAAATACATTACTGGTTGTAGGTACTTTCATTTTTATGGAAGGAGTAGCATGGTTTACTCACAAATACATCATGCATGGATTCATGTGGCGATGGCATCGTTCTCATCATAAGATTCATCCATACCCATTGGAAAGAAATGATCTTTTCGCATTGGTATTTAGTATTCCATCCATAGTTCTAATCATGGTGGGTTATAATTCCGTTGAAGCCCCATGGATAAAATTTATTGGGTATGGAATTCTGGCATATGGAATCTTTTACTTCATCTTCCATGATGTCATTGTTCATAGACGAATTAAAATTCCATTTAAGTCAAATAATAAGTACTTAAAAAGGATCATGCGTGCACATTACATTCATCACGAAGTACACACCAAAAAGGGTGCAGAAGCATTTGGTTTTCTATATGCACCGAAAAAATACGAGCAGAAGAGAACCAAAGAAACAGCTTAGTTTTTGGCAATATTGGGAGCTTGCCTTAAGCTATATTCTATTCCGATTTTTTCGTTTGTGAGTCGAAGTTCTTCTCCATAAAACCAGGCATCCCAGGTTTCATTGTCATGTTCGAAAGTTACTTTGTGATGCCGGGGATTTATCAGCAATTTCCCTTGCTCCAGAACCTGGCTATTCTCTGAAAGGATATAACTACCATCATCACCTATCATGAAATAGGTATTGTCTAACTTCTGAACTCGATGTTCTTTACGGATCTTATACAATTGCCAGTTTCCAGTGACCTTGTCTTCAAACTCACTAAAATCAGGGATCTTATCAATCTTTTTGAACCTTAAAAATACATTCCCATAACCTACTTCCAGTCCATGCAATTCAAGGATTTGGTTCGCACTACTCATCTCCCAATTTGTATTGAACCAGGAATCATCGTAGCTATGAAGTTCCAACCTGTTTCCTATGAGTTTATAGACCCCAACAAGATCTCCTGAAGTCTTTGACACGGCAAAACTGTTGTTAGACCTTATCTCCAGGATGGTTAAACCTGAACCCTTAATCTGTGATTCACCTACTTTTATGAACCCATCCTTCTCAACCTTTTCAAGCTGCCATAGTCCGACTATGTCCTCACCGGAATATGAACATCCTATTAACAAGAGCCATATGAATAATAGGGATAGTCGCATGCATCAATCACATTGTATCTAATAAAGATAATAAAAAACGTGATGACACCCAGGTTAAAGCAACTCATTGGCCAGGTTTGCCAGGTCGGATCGTTCACCTTTCTCTAAAGTCACATGTGCATACATTGGGTGGTTTTGTATCCTATCGATAAGATAGGATAATCCATTACTTTGAGAATCCAGATAAGGTGTATCAATCTGATAGATGTCGCCTGTGAAAACAATCTTGGTATTTTCACCCGCCCTGGTGATAATCGTTTTGATCTCATGAGGCGTCAGGTTTTGTGCCTCATCTACAATAAAGAAAATATTCGATAAGCTCCTTCCCCGTATATATGCAAGAGGGGTAATAACCAGTTTCTCCTGGTTTACCATCTCTGTAATGTTCTTGTATTCCTTGTCCGCTTCTTTAAACTGGTTTTGGATAAACTTAAGATTATCCCAGAGAGGCTCCATATATGGATTCAATTTGGACTTAATATCTCCTGGCAGATAACCAATATCCTTATTACTCAATGGAACGATGGGTCTGGCCAAGTATATCTGCTTGTATTTTCTTCGCTGTTCAAGAGCCGATGCCAATGCTAACAAAGTCTTACCGGTACCGGCGACACCTGTAATACTGGCTAATCTTACCTCAGGATTTAAAGTGGCATTGATGGCAAATGTTTGCTCTGCATTTTTTGGTTTGATCCCATAGACCGAAGTCTTTTCAACCTTGTTTACTTCCTCAGTAATTGGATTGTAGGTTGCCAACACAGAATTTTTCTCACTCTTGAGAATGTAAAACATGTTTGAAATAGGTTCTACTTTCTTCAGAACTTTAGCTGCTGGAATTGACCCCTTTTTAAATAAAGCATCAATGTCTGCTGAAGAAACACCATCTAACTCTATTTTACCGGTGTGAAGGGTATTTACATTTTTGATTTTCCCGGTTTCATAATCCTCCGCCAGAAGATCCAAAGATTTTGCCTTGAGACGAAGGTTAATGTCCTTGCTGACCAGGATGACTTTTTTGTCTTTTTCAACTTCCTTAAGTGCCAAAGCGGCATTCAAGATTCTATGATCATTCTTGTTATCACCAAATACTTTTCTGGCATCAACGGTACTATCAGATTCCATCAACACCTTGAAGTTTCCTTTATTTTTACCATTAAGAGGAATCCAATTCTGTAGCATGTGCCCCTTGGCCAGAGAATCAATCAAACGGGTGAATTCACGTGCTTCAAAATTTTTGGTATCGTTTCCTTTTTTAAAGGAATCCAACTCTTCTAACACGGTGATTGGTATCCCTACGTCGTGTTCCTGGAAATTTAGAATGGAGTCATGTGAGTAAAGAATTACGGATGTATCTAATACAAATATTTTCTTCTCCTTCTTCGTCTTTGCCATGTGTCGGCCCGTGTTATATAGAAAATAGGTGGGTTATGTAATATTATGAATTGTGCAGTAAATAAAGGAAGGATATTGAGGGATAATTTAAAAAACTTATCCACACTCCTCTAAACCTTTGAACCTAAACTTTGAAAGTGTCAGCTTAATGATCTTAATGTCTTAATGGTTACTATTTCTATATCAGTCAACCTAACATTTTGACCATTTAGAAATTTGGATTATTAAGAGTATGGCAATAATTAATCTACTGCCACAAACAGATCCTCATTCTCCCTCGGGATAATCTTTAGCAGATTGGCCAGGACCAGTCTAACAAATAATGCTGAGGCCTCTTTTTGCTCGAGTCCGGTCATTTCCCGGTACTTGTTTATCGTGATATCCTCGTGGTCATTAAGATAATTAAAAAGTGCCCTTTCCGGATTCCCATACTCGATGTGGGAACCATTTTCATGCTGTGTCAACTTAAGAATCTTTCTGATCTCAGGGCTGGCCTGTACACTTCGATCTTCTACCCTCACAAAAGCTTTTCCATATCGATGTCGCTTATTCAAAAATGCATAGTAGGGCTTTTCCTTACCTTCAGCTATCTGATAATGAATAATAGAACGTTTTTCTGAAATCGGGATGATCTCAGAGGTGTACTGAATCTTAGGCTTACATAATTCGTCAATGGCTTTATTCAGGAGGTAATGATCATCATCAGCATATTTCAACCCGGAAATTCTTCCATCATCATCCACTCCAATAATCAAATGTCCACCCTTTGCATTGGCAAAGGCGACCACTTCCCTGACGACTTTTTCAGGATGGGCTACTTTGTGCTTAAATTCAACCTGATCGTTCTCACCCCGATAGATAAGTCTTTTGATTTCCTGTAAATCCACGACAACTCAAATCAATAATTATCGTCCTCGTCATCTTCCTCTTCCTCCATTCCGGGCATGGAAAACATGCTGCTCAGAAGATCCTTAAACTGCATTCCCCGCTCCAGTCCATGCTTACTTAGCATGCTGTACTCCGAGAGTCCATGCAGAGCGAACTCCATAAGGAATAGCTTTAGATCCTTATCT
Source organism: Bacteroidota bacterium (assembly GCA_047947195.1). Classification (GTDB taxonomy): domain Bacteria; phylum Bacteroidota; class Bacteroidia; order Cytophagales; family Cyclobacteriaceae; genus UBA7330. Next base: position 5,142,328 of record CP170458.1, on the reverse strand, counting down.
AACTTCTTATGATATGAATTGACTAGGTCTTCCAGTCCCGGTATCTTGATCAAAGCCTTTTCATACTCTTTGAAGTTGGAATCATATAAGATATCTACCATATTTCCCTCGCCGAACCAATCGGTGATTTGGCTGTATGGATTCTGGGCTTCCTTGTTCTTTCTTATCTTTTCAGGATCCGGGAAATAGTTGATAAACTGCTTCCTGATTGCTTTTCCGACCAGGTTTTGAGCTACAATACCTGCCCCTTCCTGCTCTCCCTCATAAACCAGCTCCACTTTTCCGGTAATAGATGGAATCACTCCTATGAGATCAGATACTCGTGTAAAAGATTCCTTTTCACCTGTTAACAGCATCCTTCGCTCTGTCGCACTCATCAAAGTCTCATAAGCTGAGATCGTCAACCTTGCTGAAACTCCACTTTTAGCATCAACATATTCACTTTCCCGTGCCTCAAAAGCTATTTGCTCAATCAGATCCTTCATCAAATCGAACACCCGGACGTCAGGACTCGCGTTGACTCTGGCTTCCTGCGAAGTGATCTTCTTACCTATTTCGATAGATTTAGGATAATGTGTAATAATCTGGCTGTCAATACGGTCTTTGAGGGGTGTAACAATGCTTCCACGATTGGTATAGTCTTCGGGATTGGCTGTGAATACAAACTGAATATCCAATGGGAGCCTAAGTGAAAATCCCCTGATCTGAATATCCCCTTCCTGTAAAATATTAAACAACGCTACCTGTATCCTGGGCTGTAGATCAGGTAATTCATTGATCACAAAAATCCCACGATGAGAACGGGGGATCAACCCATAATGGATCACCCGCTCATCTGAATAAGGTAATTTCAATGATGCAGCTTTGATGGGATCCACATCGCCAATCAAGTCGGCAATAGAAACATCTGGTGTCGCCAGTTTCTCAGTATATCTTTCATCCCGATGTATCCAGATGATCGGTGTACGATCTCCATGCTCTTTGACCTGCATCTTGCCAAATGTAGAAAGCGGTGCCATTGGATCGTCTCTAAGTTCTGAATCCTTGATAGCCGGTATGTACTCATCCAACAGTAATACCATCATCCTGGCCATACGGGTCTTTGCCTGACCTCTAAGCCCCAGAAAGTTAATGTTATGCTTAGCTAAAATGGCCCTTTCCACATCAGGCACTACCGTATCCTCATAACCCCAGATCCCTTCAAACACTTTTTCTTTGTTCTTTAACCTGTTGACGAGATTGGCTCTGAGTTCATCCTTGATAGAGGTGGGTTGGTACCCTGTATTTTTAAGTTCTCCAAGTGTATTGATCTTGAGCTTCTGCTGACTTGTTAGTTTTTGATAATCCATATACTTTAGAGATTTTTCCTCCTGTTCCTTTTATAATCTTCGAATATTAAATGTCCCAACCCCTGCAAACTACTATAATAGGCATTCCCATTATTTACCTGAGTAAATTCTCGAACAAACTGTTTTAGGTAGGGATCGGAAGCAATCATGAAAGTAGTAATTGGTACATTGATCCTTCTGCATTGAGCTGCCAGGTTCAATGTCTTATTGAGGATTTTGGGATCCAGACCAAAGCTGTTTTTATAATATTTAATTCCTTCTTTCAAACAGGTGGGCTTTCCATCTGTGATCATAAAGATCTGCTTGTTTTTATTCTTTCTTCTACGCAGCAGGTCCATAGCCAATTCAAGACCAGCTACTGTATTGGTGTGATAAGGCCCCACACTCAAATAAGGCAAATCTTTAATGGCAATCTGCCAGGCGTCGTTTCCAAATACGATGATATCAAGCGTATCCTTGGGATATTTCTTTGTAATCAATTCTGCCAGGGCCATGGCTACCTTTTTGGCTGGAGTGATGCGATCTTCACCATACAGGATCATGGAGTGGCTGATATCAATCATCAGGACTGTTGAAGTCTGCGTCTTAAATTCCTTTTCACGAACCTCTAAATCATCCTCTGTCAAAATGAAATCTGAAAAGCCCTGGTTGATCTGAGCATTTCGCACACTTTCGGTGTAATCTATCTGATCAGGAGAATCCCCAAATTCAAAATTTCTTAAATCGGTGCCATATTCCTCACCCTGCCCGGGGTATGGCGTTTCATGGCTTCCTTTACCCGTCTTCTTCAGCTTACCAAAAATCTCTTCCAGCGAACTTTTTCTAATCTGTTGTTCACTTTTCGCTGTAATCTTGATCTCACCCTTTTCATTGTCATCAGTGATATATCCTTTTGACTTGAGATCGTCTATAAAATTTCCAATGCCGTAATCATCACCCGAAATATTGTATTGCCTGTCAAGGTTTGTGAGCCAGCTTAGTGCTTCGCTCACATCACCAGAGGTAACAATCAGTAACTGCATAAAAATTTTCAGCAGATTGTCAAAACCACTTTTCTCAGGATCCTTATCTGGGATAAACTGTGTAAAACGATTACCTACCATGAGCTTTTTCTATAAACTAAATATATAGAAGAAAGATTTCAAAAAATCTCCTTTAACGCTTATTTCAGGTCAAATAAATGTTTGACTTGAAATTAATTCAATTAAGCGCTAAATTTTAATGAACTTTTGAACGATGCACGGAAGAAAACCCATATTCGCTACACTCGTTATCTCCTTTATCGGTGCAACCCGTGACTTTTTCTATAAAGTCATGCTAGAACCTGAGTCCCACTCAAAAAGACGAGCTAAGAGAATGAAAAAATCCAGGGAAGAAAAAAAGAAGAAGTCCTAATTACTTTTTCTTTGGCATAGTTCTGAAAATCACATCCCAGAATGGTGAAGATACACCAAAAGCGTTTTCCGGATCTTTATAGTGATGAATTCCATGATGGATCCATAAGACCTTAAAAAAGTTTTTGGGTGGCTGGAATGCATGCACCATGAAATGAACCCATAGATAAGAAGCATATCCAATCACAAAACCAGGAAGAAACGCAAATACCAGATTACCCATAAATAACTTAAAAAAGAAAAAAAATGCTGTACTCAATAAAATACTGAGGATCGGTGGCATTGCCAGTCTGTCTTTGTCTTTTGGATAGTCGTGATGGACACCATGAACAGTGTAGGCAAATTTTTCCTGTTTTTCATTCTTAGGAGATAAATGAAACACAAATCTGTGCATGATGTACTCTATAAGTGTAAAAGTCAACAAGCCCCCTAAAAATAATAATGGTGTGTTGATTGCATTGATATAACCATTGTTTAATCCATAAACTATCAAAGTGGTTGCAATAGATCCAAATAAGATCAAGGGAATAGAAATATGAGTCCTGGTCAATTTTTCCAAAACAGGATTTTGAAACAATTGCCTGGTTCCTTTAGCATGTGGTTTATTCTTTAACTCCATGGTTATGAATTTTGCTGCAAATTTAAAGATATATTTAATGAATTCACCAGATCCTTAATCACATTATTCAGGAATCGACACATCAGCCTTCTTATTTGCAACAATTTTCTCGTAGTATTTTTCGTAGAGTGGTAAAATCTTATGAACATCAAACTCTTTCGCCCGGTTTAGTGCTCCCTGTTTAAACTTCTGAAGGTTTTGATTATCAAGAATATGGATGGCTTTCTTTGCCATTTCTTCGACATCTCCAACATTACAAAGGAACCCTGAAACACCATCCTTGTTAAGTTCAGGAAGGCCCCCGGCATTGGTTGATATTACGGGTACTTCGCAAGCCATGGCTTCCAGGGCTGCCAAGCCAAAACTTTCTTTCTCAGAAGTCATTAAAAATAAGTCGCAAACGGAAAGGACCTCCTCCACGGCTTCCAGTTTTCCCAGAAAGCGAACCGAATCAATTTCACAATTGTCTCGAACCAACTCCTCAATATGAAATCTTTCAGGCCCATCACCCACAAGCAGAAGTTTAGCCGGAACCACTTTTCTTACCCGTTTGAAAACCTCGATAACGTCATCCACACGCTTTACTTTTCTGAAATTGGAAGTATGCACCAGGAGTTTTTCATCGTCTGGGCAAATGGCTTTCCTGAAATGATCCTTTTTCTGTTTTTTGAATCTTTCCAGGTCAATAAAATTGGGGATGACTTCAATATCTCTTTTTATATCAAAATGCTCCAGGGTGTCCTCTTTCAAATCCTGGGATACAGCTGTCACACCATCAGACTCATTGATTGAGAAAGTAACTACCGGGGCATATGTAGCATCCTTACCCACAAGAGTAATATCAGTACCATGTAAGGTGGTAATAAAGGGGATTTCAATCCCTTTAGTCCTTAGGATTTGCCTGGCCATATACGCTGCGGATGCATGAGGAATCGCATAGTGTACATGGAGTAAATCCAATCCTTCATGCTCCACCACATCCACCATCTTGCTGGCTAAGGCCAACTCATAAGGTGGGTAATCAAACAAGGGATAAGATTTTACAGAAACCTCATGGTAAAACAACCGCTCATTAAAGAAGTCGAGTCTGGTAGGCTGGGAATAAGTAATGAAATGAATTTCATGATTTTTTTTTGCCAACTCCTTACCTAGCTCAGTAGCCACAACCCCGCTACCTCCATAGGTAGGATAACAAACGATACCAATTTTCATATAATGTGTATTCTAATCGATCAGATGTAGGAATAACCCCAAAAAAGTCAAAATAGTTTTCTCAATGATTTTTTGACTGGATAGCCTCATAGACAATATCCTGAATCTTAGTACGGATATCTAATTCATTTAGTTTGCGATTATCCGCATTTGGGTGCACCCGGTTTGAAAGGAATACAAAGACCAGATCATATTTCGGATCTACCCAAACCATTGTTCCTGTAAAACCTGTATGCCCATAACTCTCATCAGATGCAAAATCAGATACATTTTTGACGATATCAGATTTCTTGTCCCATCCCAGACCTCTTCGATTATCAGGAAAATATTGCTTGTTGAACGTATTCAGCGTTTCCTGGCTGAAAAATCGCTTTCCATTATATGTTCCGCCCTGAAGTGCCATCTGGAAAAGTACCAGCATATCCTGAGCATTGGCAAACAGACCTGCATGACCAGCAACCCCATCTAAAATGGCTGCATTCCGATCATGAACCTTCCCCCAGATTTGCTCACTTCTGTAATAACTATCATATTCGGTTGGAGCAATTTCAAATAAATTGATTGCATACTGTCTGGGATTAAAAAGCATTCGATTGAGTCCTAGTGGACGATAGAAGTTTTCATCCAGATACTCGTCCATAGGCATCCCTGCAATTTCCTCCAGAACCTGTTGTATGATCATAAACCCAATATCACTATATGAATAATAGGGTACACTATCATACTTCAGCAGTGGGGAAGATAGGATCCATTGACTGAGAGAATCCCTCAATAAAGTCGTCGGTTGCATTCCGTAGCTCCTCTGGTCTTTCAATTCATCATCAATTGAAGCATAGTAAAACGAGTCCAACATATCTCCCGATAACACACGTTTCCAAAAAGGTACATAGGGAAGGAGTCCAGCCTGGTGAGAGAGTAAGGACTTAATCGTTATCTGCTTTTTGTTTGATTCAGCATACCTGGGTAGATAGTAGCTAATTGTTTGATCGAGATCTAGCTTTTGCTCATCATAAAGCTTCATGGCCATCATCAGTGACCCGGCTACCTTCGTTACGGATGCAAGGTCAAATAATGTGGAGTGATATACAGGTATCAGGCTATCATAAGTCAGATATCCAAAAGATTTATCATAGACCACTGAACCACCAATAGCCATTGCTAGCTGACATCCCGGAAAAGCATGCTGATTAATGCCATTTTCAATGATTCTAGAGATTGAATCCAGATGATCCATACTTAACCCAACACTTTCAGGAGGGGCAAAACCCAGCTTTCCAAATGAATTGATAGATCTACTGGTAAATTGATCGAGAAGTGAATTTTCGATTATAGAACCTGAAATAGAAATGGATCCAAACAGTTGCTGTGGTAGCAAATAATCATATTTTTCATCTTTTAATGGGACGAGTAATCCAGTGTTGAAAAATACCGGGTCAAATTCGTCAACAGTTCCCATAAAAATTAGGTCCCTACCCTGAAAAATATCAGGAAGCATCGGATTATAATCGGCCAGAATCGGAGCCTTACTTTTTAGGATATCTCCGATATCAGTAATGAGGTACACATAATGTCTTAACACATTAGCCATCTCTCCATATGGGTCTTTTGAAATCAGACAAAGGGTATCTGTCTGGAGAGGGAGGATTGGACTTTTCTCTAATAATGCCACGGATGTTTTCAACAAATTCATCCTAAGAGAATGTGACATTTCAGGAATTTCAGGATTATTGCTGACCATGGTAGACAAGAGCGCTTTCTTTAATTCATCATGATGACTTGTTAGCAGGATCTTATCCTCCAGCTTTTCGATGAGCTCATCTGCCCGGGCATATTGATCATTAGTGACTAACCAGAAATTATCATTTTCAAAGAGTGCTTTTACTTCCTTCTTCTTTGACGGCACCCCCACATATATCGCATCTGGATTGATAAAATATCCCGGGTCAAACTCGTGTAGCTTCCGGATCACCTGCTGTTCTCTCTGATTTTCAGATTCCGGAAGAACCATATATTGAAAGTTCATTGAAACTCCCAAATCATGAAAGAATGTAAAGTATTTGTTTAGAACGTTTACATCATTGATGGATGCCAGCATATATAAATCAGGTAGCCATTTATCACTTGTCGGATTCATCGAATGATCCAGCCTTTTCGCAAAACTGGCATTAGGAATATCTTCGAAATCTTCAGTTTCAGTGGCTTCAGAAAGATAAAAGTGATTGTGTATGGGATAAGCTGAAACTTCCTGCATAGAGTTGACCTCTACCCAAAGCAAAGACCTGACCTTTTCCTGGTGATCGAGGGTCAATACAATTGAGTCAACATTCAAAACAACTCCTGCCTGCAGGGCCAGAGAAGAAGTTAGCAACAACGGACTGATTATAAACGTAATCATCCAGCGCATTGCTTTATTTGACTTAAATTTGAATTTATAACCAATATTCACTGTTAGAAATCTAATAATTAATATTTGTTTATAAAATCTATTAGAAAAATACCATTTGATTTTCTCCACTTTTGACGCAAAAAGAGACTAAAAGTAGTATTATATGCGATTTCCTTCATTATTTAGATTACCCTCGAGTCAAAGATTCCACATCCAACCCCGGTATTATGATCCTGTAAAAGAAGAGATCAAAGAACGTACCGAAAGGATAAAAAGGGAGATTGAAAGTGGAGAAAGGTCAGACTATTTTCCGGGAAGGATAAGCTTTGATCGAAAAAACCGGACAACCCCAAACGCTTCATTTTTACAGTTGGTGATCGCCGCCATATTGGGATCATTACTTATTGGATGGTTTTACTATGGAAATGATGTCTTCTATGTACTTTGGCTTACAGTACCTATTTACATCTATTTCCGATTTGTTCGTAAGTACTTTCAGCGGCACTAAACTATATGGAGGACATTATTCATCTTTTACCTGATAGCATTGCTAATCAGATAGCTGCTGGAGAAGTGGTGCAAAGGCCTGCTTCAGTGGTAAAGGAAATGATGGAAAATAGCATTGACGCCGGGGCAACAAATATCAAATTAAAAATTACTGAAGCTGGTAAAACGCTGATACAAATTATTGATGATGGTATGGGCATGAGCCTCACAGATGCTCGAATGAGTTTTGAACGTCATGCAACTTCTAAAATCAAACAGGCTGATGACCTGTTCAAAATCAAAACAATGGGCTTCAGGGGTGAAGCATTGGCTTCTATTGCTGCCATTGCACATGTAGAGATGAAAACCCGACGTGCCCAGGATGAAGTGGGTACTTTGTTAGTCATTGAAGGTTCTGAGGTTAAAAAACAGGAACCCCTGGCTTCTAATCCTGGCACTTCAATTTCTGTTAAGAACCTCTTTTACAATATCCCTGCCAGAAGAAATTTTCTAAAATCCAATCCGGTGGAGATGAAACACATCACGGATGAATTTCAACGGATGGCTCTGTCAAACCCTGAGGTTAGTATGTATTTTGAACACAATGACCTTGAGATGTTTCAGCTTGATAAGGGGAAGCTTAGTAAAAGGATCGTTCAGCTCTTTGGAAAGAATTACCAGCAGCAACTGATCCCTTGCGAGGAAGAAACACCTCATGTGAGTGTAAAAGGATACATCGGAAAGCCGGAGTTTGCCAAGAAAACCCGGGGCGAACAATTCTTCTTTGTTAATAACAGGTTCATCCGAAATAATTACCTAAATCATGCGGTAACTCAGGCTTATGCAGGTCTACTCAAAGAAGATTATTTCCCCTTTTACGTCCTGTTTATTGAAATGGATCCCATCCACGTAGACGTAAATGTACACCCTACCAAGACTGAAGTGAAATTTGATGATGACCGAATGCTCTATGGGATTATTGGATCCGCTGTCCGTCAGGCATTGGGATCATTCAACGTGACGCCATCACTGGACTTTGATACCGATGTAAACTTTGAGCATTTCACATCTCCAAGAAAAGAGCATGTGGAAACCACTCAGGACCGACATTACAGTCAGTTTAAAAACATTGATCGGGATCGAGCTAAAAACTGGGAATCCCTTTATGAGAATGCTCGCAAAGAGGATGACATCCTGGATGAAGTCCTCAGAAATGAATCGGGGCAAAGACAAACCTTTCAGAGTTCGATGGACCAGGTCAGTATGGAAGATCCTCAAAAAGGAAGTACCTACCGACTACATGGTAAATACCTGATCCGACAAGTCAAAAATGGATTCACAATGATCGATCAGCGAGCTGCGATGGAACGTATTCTGTTTGAGAGGTATCAGAAAAGTATCAAAGGGGGATCAGGTGCTTCCCAATCCAGTCTTTTCCCGCAGCAGGTAGCACTAAGCCCAAATGACTATGCGCTGGTGAAAGAAATTCAACCAGAGATCCGCAACCTGGGATTCGATGTAGAAACCTCTGGGAAACAAATGATTGTGATCCAGGGTGTACCATCAGAGCTTGCCGGATGCAATGAAAAAGAAGTTTTTGAAGAATTGCTTGAACAGTTCAAGCAGAATAAGAATCAACTGGGCATCACCCAACAGGAAAATATCTGCAGAGCCCTGGCAAAAAATGCTGCCGCTCTCAAATGCAGGAACCTTCTCGATGAAGAGGCGGACCATTTAATCGATCAGTTATTTGCCTGTGAGCAACCAAACTATACCCCGGGTGGCCGTCCTACGTATGTTTTAGTTAGTTTAGACAAAATTAAAAGCTGGTTTAACGAATGATGAGAATCACACCGATGGTCAAATATATCCTGATCATCAATGTCGCAATATTATTAATTCAATCTCTACTCCATCTGCCATTCTCCGATTGGTTTGGTCTGAGGGTGATTTTTGCTGATGGGTTCAAACCTTACCAATTTGTAACCTACATGTGGGTTCATGGTGGATTTTATCACCTCTTTGGTAACATGTTTGCAGTTTTTATCTTCGGACCTCTGCTAGAGCAATTCTGGGGATCAAAGCGGTTTTTAACTTTTTACCTCATCTGTGGAATCGGCGCTGGAGTATTGTTTGGAGCTGCTGATTATTTTGAAAAATATAAGCTTAAAAACGATACAGAAGCATACATAGCAAACCCAAATCCGGAAGACTTCCAGATCTTCATCCTTGACCACAGGGTCTCTCAAAGAGGGACTCAGGAACTTGCCAACTTTTCAGACCAATATTTTGAAAATCCAAATAATCCAAGCCTGATTGCTCAAAGTAAGTCATATGTGCAACAGATTTATGATTTGTTCTCCAATATGCCTATGGTTGGGGCCTCCGGAGCGGTTTTTGGAATCTTAATGGCTTTTGGGATGTTATTCCCCAACACTCAGCTTTTTTTGCTGTTTCCGCCAATACCGATAAAAGCAAAATATCTTGTCCTTTTTTATGGTCTCTATGAAGTTTATGCCGAATTTAGTAGAACCGCGGGGGATAATATTGCACATCTTGCACACCTCGGGGGCATGCTAATTGCATTTATAATGATTAAATACTGGCAAAAGAAAAGTGATAGGTTTTATTAAGAGATGAATAACGGTATTTTCGACGAATTTAAGCATGCATGGGACAGGCCTAATAATGCCTTGATTCAGATCATCATCATCAATGTGATCGTCTTTGTGGTTTTATTGGTACTCAAAGTATTACTTGTGGTTACAGAACAGGGTGCGATCTATGAAGTTATCAGGTCTAAGTTGATGCTCCCGGCAAGTATCCCCTATTTACTAACACAGCCCTGGACCATTGTGACCTATTTCTTTTCCCATGAAGGCTTTCTGCATATCATATTCAATATGCTTTTCTTCTTTTGGTTTGGTCGAATCATCCAGGAATTCCTGGGCCAAAATAAAGTGATTGCACTCTATGTGTTAGGTGGATTAGTAGGAGGACTATTCTATATCCTCATTTACAACCTAATCCCATTTTACCATGATAGAGTTGATGGCTCATTGATGCTGGGTGCAAGTGCGGGTGTATATGCCATTGTAGTTGGGGCAGCTACGTTCATGCCCAATTACACCTTCTTTTTACTCTTTTTGGGTCCGGTCAAAATAAAATACATTGCTATTTTCTATGTACTCCTGTCCTTTTCTCAATCTATTGGGTCAAATGCAGGTGGTGAATTGGCACACCTGGCAGGTGCCGGTATTGGCTTTTTATATATTAATCAGCTAAATCAGGGTAACGACATTGGAAACTGGATCATCCAATTTATCAAATGGGTCAAGAGCTTTTTTGTCAGCAAACCGAAGATCAAAGTCACCCATCGCAAAACTCAGCAAAAAGCAACATCATCCAGAAACATGTCCATGGAAACAAATCAGGATGAAATTGATGCCATACTGGACAAGATCTCGCAATCCGGTTACGAGAGTCTCTCCAAGGATGAGAAACAGAAACTTTTTAACGCAAGTAAAAAGTAATTCCACTCCTCATGAGATTTCTATTTTTACTATTGATGGCTCTTTTTATCATCTGCCATGTTTATCAAGCTGAAGCACAGGCCAGGGATCCCATTCCTGATTCCATGATTGTAGAACCTACCAAATGGGTGTTTACCGTGGGGGTGTTACAGGGCGGCTCTATCATCGGAATTGATGCGGAGTTGAGGTTATTTGATGGTGTTGGATTTCAACTCGGGTCCGGCGTCTTTGGTTATAGTACAGGCCTAAACTTCCACTTTAAGAATGATATTAATAGTCCGTTTGTATCGCTCCAATATGTACACCAGGGACTGGGTAAGATGTTCGTTCAAAGTATGTTCGGTCCCGCCTATGTACATCGATGGGAGAATGGGCTTTCCGGTCAAATCGGGGTTGGATTTCTCTCAGGGTATGGGAGGAAATGGGGCAACAACTTCTCAGATAATGTCCCACCGGCCATTCTCCCCATGATAGCTTTAGGATATTGCTTTAGGAATTGACTAATGCCTTATTGGCCAGTTGGCCACAGGCTGCATCAATATCTTTACCCCTGCTCCTCCTAATATTGACAATCAATCCTTTATTTCTTAAAAACTGGGCGAATTTGTCGATTCGATCAGCTTTTGCATTGATAAAATCCGCCTCTGCTATGGGATTATATTCAATGATATTGATTTTGGATGGGATCTTCTTGGCAAAATTCCAAAGATCTTCAGCATCTGACAGCTGATCATTGAACCCATGAAATATGATGTATTCAAAAGTGATATTGTTCTTCGTCTTTTGATAGAAATAAAGCAAGGCTTCTGTCAATGCTTCCAGGGTATTGGATTCATTGATAGGCATGATCTCGTTTCGTTTCGCATCATTCGCTGCATGTAGGGACAGGGCCAGGTTGAATTTCACTTCATCATCCGCAAGCTTCTTGATCATCTTGGCAATCCCTGCAGTCGACAAGGTGATTCGCCTGGGCGACATGTTCAAACCTTCTTCTGAAGTGATCTTCTCGATACCTTCCAAAACATTTTTATAATTGAGCAAGGGCTCGCCCATACCCATGAAAACAATGTTGGTTAATGGATGATCAAAATTCTCCTTCGCGAGTTTATCAATTGCTACTACCTGATCATAAATTTCACCCGGATCAAGGTTTCGCATTCTTTCCATGTAACCTGTTGCACAGAATTTACAAGATAGCGAACACCCTACCTGGGAAGAGACGCAAGCAGTCATCCGATCTTCAGCAGGGATCAGTACCCCCTCAATCAGGTTGGTATCATGTAATTGAAAGACAGATTTAATCGTGCCATCCTGACTAAACTGAGCAGTCTTCGTAGCGATACCATTTATCGTAAAATCTTTAGCCAGTTGCTCCCTTAAGTCTTTTGAGAGATTCGACATCTCTTCAAAAGATTTGGCTGACTTTTTCCATAACCACTCCCAGATCTGTTTGGCCCTAAACTTCTTCTGGTCAATTGAGGCCATGTAGGCTTCAATCTGATCCAGACTCTGCTTCCTTATGTCTTTCAGCTGTGCGATTCCGCAAAGTTAGGATAATAAATGCTCTCCATAAATAAGGTATCAAACTGGTTCAATGATTTATTATCTTAGCATGAGTTATGTATAAACCTGTTTTACTGGTATTGATCTCTTTACTAATTGGCCAGGTTCATAGCCAGGCTATACGAAAACCAGTAACAGCATTACTGGGCTGGTCTCATGCGGGTCAGCAACAGGACTATCTGATGGGGATGGATATGGGTGTGCAGGATGAAAGTCAGAAGTTTCATTATTTCCTTTCTTTTGATTTCAGGCCCTATAGGAGGAAAGTACAGGAATTCGTTGGCAACAATACCTTCTACCAGTACCAGGAGGAAAGATATGTGGTCACAATTGGCACGCGGTATCTATGGGAACTACAGAATACCGGCAAAGGAGTATTCATGGGAGTCTCCACGGGTTACAATTGGGGGAAATACCGGGGATTAAGCTATGGTCCTGATGAGGGTTGGATCATCCGACCTAATGCAGGTCTTTTCTGGAATCTTTATCCGGACTTAATTACACTTGAATTAGGCTATGAATATTTTAACTCCAGGTCGGATGCGGTTAAGGATCACTGGGTCTTCCTCACCTTCCTACTTAAAATGCATAATTGATGGGATCAAAAAACTGGATACTTACATTGATTTTCTCCAGCCTTTTGGTTTTTGTGCATTGTGATGGATGCTTCAAATCCTGCGATTCGGGGCCTTTCTTCGCAGACCTTGAAATAAAACTTACGGTAAACGATGAAAATACCCAGGTTCCTATTGAAGTTTATGAGGGCATGTATGATACCGGATCCCTGATTATTCAGGATACCATTTCTGCTGCCGCACTTATTAATGGAAAGGCGATCTACAACCTGGAAGCAGGAATCTTTTATTCAGCTGCAGCAATCTACAAGTCGGGAGCCAAAACCATCATTGCGATTGATGGGGCTGAAATGCAATTATCTACCGACGACTGCAATTGCGATTACCCCTCCAATCGCATATTAAATCTACGACTTGCGAAGTAGCAAAAGCTTATTAATTTGCATTCGTGGAAAAACTGATCTTTCTGCTTGAAACAACTGTTGCCAAAATTGGAAAAGCCGCTTCCTGGCTTACCATCTTCATTGTAATCATCATTGTAGCAGATGTCTTTATGCGATATGCGTTCAGCATTACCTCCTCAGCCTCTTTTGAAATTGAATGGCACCTATTCGGGGCGTTGTTCTTACTTGCTGCAGGGTGGGCATTCCAGGAGGACAAGCATGTCAGAGTGGATGTGTTTTATCAGAAATTTAGCAAGAAGAAAAAGGCATGGATCAATCTGCTGGGTACTGTAATCCTGCTCATGCCCTTTTGCTTTGTGATCTTTATGGAGAGCCTCCAGTTTACCATCACATCCTACAATATTGGCGAGGTAAGCCCTGATCCGGGTGGTCTTCCCGCAAGATTTATCATCAAATCAATGATCCCGGCAGGTATCCTACTCCTGGGATTGCAAGGTATCGCAGTTATCCTTCGATCCATCAAAGACCTGCTAGCCAATGATTGAATATCTGCCTATCATATTATTTGGAGCTATCTTCCTCCTGATCTTGTTAGGGTATCCTGTGGCATTCACGCTCGGGGGACTTTCTGTTGTAGTAGGGATTTTAGTCTTTGACATCGACTTTTTCTACTTGCTTTCCCTGCGACTGTATGGAACCATGCAAAATTTCGTGCTGTTGGCTGTCCCACTATTCGTTTTTATGGGAATCATGCTGGAAAAATCCGGGATCGCCGAAAGGCTTTTAGAAACCATGGCCCTTTTATTTGGAAGGTTCAGAGGAGGGCTAGCTATATCTGTCGTCATTGTCGGAGCAATGCTAGCTGCTTCGACAGGTATTGTTGGTGCGACCGTGGTAACCATGGGTTTAATCAGCTTGCCTACTATGCTCAAACGTGGATATGGACCCCGATTGAGTACAGGCACCATTGCTTCTTCCGGAACCCTGGGTCAAATCATACCACCATCGGTAGTGCTGGTCTTATTGGGAAGCGTATTGCAAGTGTCAGTGGGAGACCTCTTTCTTGCAGCCATTATTCCGGGACTGGGACTGGTAATCTGCTACCTCTTATACATCATTATCTATTCAATGGTCTTTCCCGATAAGGCACCCAGTATGCCTGAAGAAGAAATCAAAGCCTTTAAAAAGGAAGGTCTATCGTTGCAGGTGGTTAAATCATTTCTATTCCCCTTTCTGCTAATTTTAGCCGTACTTGGCAGCATCTTCGCCGGGATTGCTTCTCCAACCGAAGCAGCGGGGGTAGGCGCATTTGGAGCTCTACTTCTAACCATTCTTCACCGAAAACTAACATTCAAAATACTGAAGGAAGTCATGCGGGAAACCACCTTTCTCACCAGCATGGTTTTCATGATATTGATCGGTGCAACGGCTTTTTCCCTGGTCTTCAGAGGACTCGAGGGCGACAGATTATTTCTGAGAGTCATAGAGAGCAGTCAACTGGGACCTTATGGCTTTTTGGCCCTGGTTATGATCATGGTTTTCATCGCAGGTTTTTTCATTGACTTTATCGAAATTGTTTTCATTATCGTACCTGTAGTGGCTCCCATATTTGTGGCCATGGGTATTGACCTGATCTGGATCGGTATCCTGCTTGCGATCAACCTGCAGACCTCCTTTTTAACCCCACCTTTTGGGTTTGCATTGTTCTTCTTAAAAGGGGTGGCTCCACCGGAAGTTAAGACCATTCATCTTTATCAGGGAGTGATCCCCTTTGTGATCATTCAAATCATATTTTTGATTTTATTGATCCTCTTTCCTGAAATTGTGAGCTTCTTACCTAATTTGGCTGCTGCCGGATAAACAATTTCCATTATTTTCGAATCTTAAATCTTGAGGCAATGAAAGAAGTAACCCCTAAGGAACTGAAAGCAATGATGGACGCGAAGGAGGATTTCCAACTGATTGATGTCCGCGAGCAAAGAGAATTTGATTTTGCCAATATTGGTGGCGAACTCATCCCACTAAATACCATCCCTGATAACCTGGATAAGGTTGCAAAGGATAAGAAAGTAGTGGTCTATTGCCGCAGCGGTGCCAGAAGTGGCAACGCTATCATGTACCTCGAGCAACAGGGATTCTCAGACCTTTACAACCTCAAGGGAGGAATATTAGCCTGGTCTGATGACGTGGATCCGAGCATTCAGAAATATTAATTCATCTCCTCGTAAAAGATCTTCTCGCTGATATCCATATATCCGCTGATGTCTTTACGAAAGTCGTTATAAGCTGTATATACTTTACTTGTCAGCGGGTCATTGGCTGCCAGTTCATCAAGGGTTTCTTTGGATGCTTTTCTTAATCCATCCATCACTTCTTTCGGAAATCTCCTGATAGATACACTTTTGACTTCCTGAATCTTTTTCAAATAGAGCCCATTCTGATAGTTAAATTGAGATAAGACCCAGTTATTGGACCTGCTGCATGCAGCCTTGATAATTTCCTGTAAGTCTGAAGGGAGTTCATTAAACTTATCCTTATTGATTAAAAGTTCAAGCACGGCATTTGTCTCATGCCAGCCTGGATAGTAATAATATTTAGCTACCTGATGCAACCCCAACAAATAATCATGATAGGGTCCTATCCACTCGGTGGCATCTATCACACCTCGTTCCAAATTGGTATATAATTCACCCCCCGAAACCAGTACAGGGGTACCACCTGCTTTGGCAAATACTTTTCCTCCCAATCCCGGGATTCTCATCTTCACCCCATTGAGATCTGATAGTGAATTGATTTCCTTATTAAACCATCCACCCATCTGAAATCCGGTATTCCCGGCCATTCTACCCATCAGATTATAGGGAGCATACACTTCGTCCCAAAGCTCCTGTCCACCCCCCACAGTCATCCATGCCATCATCTGCTGGGCATTCATACCGAAAGGTACAGTTGTGAAAAACGGGGCAACAGGTATTTTACCGGCCCAATAATAGGCCGCTGCATGATTCATCTCCACGGCTCCATTACTCACAGCATCAAACCCTTCCAGCGCTGGGATCAATTCACCAGCCCCATAAACAATGATCTCCATTCTTCCACCAGACATCTGCTTTACATAATCCGCAATCATCTTACAACCCTCACCTGTAATTGGAAAATTAGGTGGCCAAGTGGTGGTCATTTTCCATCGATAAGTATTATTGAAATTAATATACGGCCCCCTGTCATCATGCTTATCGGAGGACACACAAGAAGAAAGTCCTGCTGTTGCTATTGCAGATACTGCACTTGCTTTTTTTAGAAAATCACGTCTGGCTTGCTGTTTATTCTTCATCGATGTGTTTAGTTGAAGAGGATTAATGGTCTTTAAATCTAAGTTGCTATTACGGACAAAACAAGAATGCATATTCTTTCAACCTCAGGCCTTTTTATTCCGCCAATTTGGCAGCTAAAATCATTCATAATGAGCGAATAATCCTGTCATTTAGTCCTAAAAATACACGGAACTTACTCTGGCTCCAGATTTGATCGAAAGAAATGGAGAGGAGAATAGAAAAATGAACTTTAATAATTATACCATAAAATCTCAGGAAGCTTTACAAAAAGCAACTGAGCTTGCCAGCGGAAATGGTCAGCAGGTAATAGAGACAGGTCATCTGATGAAAGCAATCCTGCAGTCAGATGAGAACCTGATTTCATTCCTGCTTAAAAAGACCGGTACCAACAGGGCCAATATGGAATCCAAACTGGATGAACTAATTAATACTTATCCAAAGGTTTCCGGTGGGCAACCCTACTTATCAAACCAGGCTGCTGCTGCATTGCAAAAAGCTGAAAAGCAATTAAAGGCTTTTGGTGATGAATTTGTGGCTGTGGAACATATCATCCTGGGTTTACTAGCAGGAGATGATAAGACCGCACAAATTTTGAAAGATGCCGGGTTCGTAGAAAAAGAATTAATCAAAGCGATCAAGGAACTAAGAGGTGGGGAGAAAGTGACCGATCAAAATGCTGAATCCAAATACAGATCTTTGGAGCGGTATTCCAAAAACCTGAATGAACTGGCTAAGAAAGGCAAGATCGACCCGGTGATTGGACGTGACGATGAGATCAGAAGGGTCTTACAAATCCTTGCCAGGCGCACGAAAAATAATCCAATCTTATTGGGTGAACCTGGTGTGGGTAAAACGGCGATTGTTGAAGGGCTTGCACAAAGAATAGTGGATGGTGACGTTCCGGAAAACCTGAAATCCAAGATCATTATCTCCCTGGATATGGGATTGCTGGTGGCTGGAGCAAAATACAAAGGTGAATTTGAAGAGCGCCTCAAAGCAGTCGTCAAAGAAGTGACTGATAGTGATGGTGAGATTATCTTATTCATTGATGAGATCCATACTTTGATTGGTGCTGGTGGTGGTGGCGAAGGTGCTATGGATGCTGCCAACTTGCTGAAACCTGCTCTTTCAAGAGGTGAGCTCCACGCGATTGGTGCGACTACCCTGAAAGAGTATCAGAAATACATCGAGAAGGATAAAGCTTTGGAAAGAAGGTTCCAGGCTGTGATCATTGATGAACCGAATATGCAGGATGCGATCAGTATCCTCCGTGGTATCAAAGACAAATATGAGATCCACCATGGGGTACGAATCAAAGATGATGCGGTTATCGCAGCAGTTGAGCTGTCTAGCAGATACATCTCTGACAGGTTCCTGCCCGATAAGGCAATTGACCTGATGGATGAGGCAGCATCCAAGTTAAGGATCGAGATTGACTCTCTTCCTGAAGAGTTGGATGAGCTGAACAGAAGGATCATGCAGCTGGAGATTGAGCGGGAAGCGATCCGAAGGGAAAAAGATAAAGTCAAAGAAGTAGAGCTGAGCAAAGAGATCGCTGATCTCACAGGTAAAAGGAATGAGCTGAAAGCCAAGTGGGAAAATGAAAAAAGCGTGATTCAGGGGCTAAGGGATGAGAAAGAGAATATTGAAAAATATAAACTCGAAGCTGAGCAGGCTGAACGTTCAGGTGACTTTGGTAAGGTTGCCGAGATCCGATATGGAAAGATCGTAGAGGCTGAGAAAAAACTGGAAGAATACAAACAGCAACTGCATGAGATGCAGGGTGAGAAATCTTTGTTGAAAGAAGAAGTAGATGCAGAAGATATCGCTGAGGTTGTAGCCAAATGGACTGGTGTTCCGGTTTCCAAAATGCTACAATCTGACCGCGAAAAACTGCTTCACCTGGAAGCTGAGCTTGGTAAAAGAGTGGCCGGACAGAAAGAAGCCATCACAGCGGTTTCTGATGCGGTAAGAAGAAGTCGTGCGGGATTACATGACCCTAAACGTCCGATTGGCTCATTTATCTTCCTGGGTACTACCGGGGTTGGTAAAACGGAGTTAGCGAAGGCTCTTGCTGAGTATTTGTTCAATGACGAAAATGCCATGGTGAGGATCGATATGTCAGAATACCAGGAAAGACATGCCGTCAGTAGATTGATAGGTGCACCTCCCGGCTATGTTGGATACGATGAGGGTGGACAGCTTACCGAAGCAGTCAGAAGAAAGCCCTACAGTGTGATCCTGTTGGATGAGATTGAAAAGGCTCACCCTGACGTATTCAATATTCTGTTACAGGTGCTCGATGATGGAAGATTGACTGATAACAAAGGTCGTGTGGCGAATTTCAAGAACACGATCATTATCATGACAACAAACATTGGGTCAACCCTGATTCAGGAAAACTTTGAAAAGATGGAGGACTGGAACCAGGAGCAAATCATCGAAGAGACCAAACAACAGGTTTTCGAACTGTTGAAAAAGTCTGTTCGACCCGAGTTTTTGAATAGAATCGATGAAACCATTATGTTCAGACCTTTGAGTAAAGAAGATTTGAAAAAGATCGTAAGCATCCAGTTTAAGTTAATCCAAAAAAGACTTGAAGAAAACGGCATAAAAATCGAAGCTGACGATAAGGTTCTTGAACACCTGGGTGAAATAGGATTTGATCCACAATTCGGTGCTCGTCCACTGAAAAGGGTATTGCAAAGAGAAATTCTGAATGAACTCTCCAAACAAATTCTCAGTGGCGAAATTCAAAAAGATGCTGTAATAGGTGTCACCCTTGGAAAAGGGAATAAAATCGAATTCCTGAACCTCGACAAAGTTGAGGTGAATCAATAAAACTATGGGGCAAAATTGAAAACTCATTCTACTTTTGCCCCATGGACTTTTTAAACAATCTGGATCAGCAGTTTTCTGCAACCACTCAAATTACATTAACTGCCGGTCTGATTATTTTTTTCTTTGTAAGCCGCAAAGTGGCTTCAAAAATCATCCGCAAATACGGACGAAAACGAGATATTTCTCTACCCCGGGTAGCTTATACCATCAAGTATTTCAACTTTGTCATTTTTATTTTTTGTCTCTTGCTCCTGGGATTGATCTGGGACATTACGTTTAAAGGATTTTCCGTTTATTTCCTTTCATTTTTCACTGTCGCTGGTGTGGCACTATTTGCTGCCTGGTCAATACTGAGCAATATCACTGCAGCGGTTATCCTATTCTTCTATTTCCCTTACCGGATAGGAACTAAAATAATGATCATGGATGGTGATAACTCGGTTGAGGGAGAAGTGATTGACCTCAATCTATTTTCCATGGTGATCCGGGTAGATGACGGGGATGTGGTTAATTATCCAAACAACCTGATACTTCAAAAAGGAATCAGGATAAAAGAGGACTCACTCAAGTCCAGCACACTTAAGAAGGTGAGAAAGAATATGATTATTAAGTAAGATCAAATGACCAATGGCTTGTTGAAAGTAACTTTGAATAAAACATTTGCCTAAAAGAAAACCCGATTTTGTTTATTCATCCGTTTACCAGACAAGCAATTTAACCGTCCATAGATTTTAAGCCTTTTGTTGCCACCAAACTGTATCTGGCCAGATTTAATCAATTGTAAAAGGGACGAAGTTGATATTGAAGTATGAGAAGTCAAACCCTCGCCGCCTCCCAGCCAATCATGGCTGTCTTCCTGTTGCTGCCCCAGTGATACTCTCCAATCTGTCCGGTAAACTGGATCACCCGATGGCACGGAATCAGATAAGCAACCGGATTGGCTCCGACTGCTGAACCAACTGCTCTGGATGCTTTAGGCAGGTTGATATCCTGTGCAATCTTCCCATAGGTGGAAAGTCCACCTGACGGGATCTTGATCAGCGTTTCCCAAACTTTCAATTGAAAGTCAGTGCCTTTCAGGTGTAGTTTGATCTCATTCAGCTTACTCCAGTCGTGGGTGAAGATAAACAGTGCATTCTGCTGGATCAGGTCAACATGTTGATTAAACTCAGCATTTGGAAATTGGTTTTTGAGTTCATTAAGCGCCTGCTCCTTGTCCGTTGAGAAAGCCAGATGACAGATCCCCTTTTTCGTGGATGCCACAATGATCTCACCAAATGGACTATCTGCAAAACTATAGTTGATAGATAGGCTCCTTCCGCCTTTTTTATACGCTGCGGGGGTCATCCCTTCAATATTAATAAAGAGGTCGTGTAACCGACTCGTCCCGGAGAGTCCTGCTTCGTATGTTGCCTCAAACAAAGTTGCCTGTTCTTCTTTCAAAAGCCTTTTTGCATAGGCGGTAGTAATGTACTGTAAAAACTTTTTCGGGCTCACCCCTGCCCAATCCGTAAACATCCGCTGAAAATGATGCGGACTCAGGTGAACATGCTCTGCCACCTCATCGAGATTGGGTTGTTGTCTGAAGTTTCGTCGGATGTATCCAATGGCCTCCTCTATTCGCTGAAAATTGACGTTGCTCTGTGTTTCCATCTTGTCTTATTCTTGATGCAAAATTAGCGTGGCCTCTTGATCAAAAACACCCGATTCTTGCGGAGCTGTGGTAAAGACAATACTTATATTATCATTTTAATATCTTGCCTGCCAATGATGGCCATGATCTCAATATTTTCATTCATTACTCTGAAATAAATACTGTCCACACCACATACACAGCGTCTATAGCCTGGCTTTATATAATCAACTGATTCATAAGAAAGTGGTCGTTTGGAGATCATCTCAAAGTGGTCAAAAAATGAAAAGAAATATTTGTCAGCTTGTTTAACTCCAAATTTCTCCGCTCCATACCGATAGATCCTAATCAAATCGTCCCTGGCCTCATTACTCAGTTTGTAATTAGCCATTCATATTTGACTTAGCCTGTGCCAGGATCTCTCCCATGGATTCTGATGTGAACCCACTCTTTTCAGCTCTCTCAAGTTTTGCTTTAATCCAGTCAATTTGAATTTGTTGATTTCTTGCTTGTCGAATTAAATCGTTTACAAGTTCACTTTTACTCGCATATTCCTCATTATCAACCTGAGCTTTCAGCCATTCATCATTGGGTTTGGTGAGTGAAATACTTTGTCTTGCCATCTGTCACTAGTTTGATGTAAAAATACACCAATAACGCATCAGGAACAAGTTCAACTCTAGTTAGAATATGAATCAATCCCCTTAACCATGGCTTCCTGACACACCGGGCAGAAATAGTCCGTCTTGGTAAACATGATGCAATTAACAGATGAACGGTAGAGTCCACTTGGCATATATCCGGCACCTTCAAAAGCACCTACCTGGCCGGCAAATGGACTGCCCTCCAGAAACGACTGAACCTCTGTATTCCTTAGACTATCCCGATAGTCATAATAGGCCTTAGCACCCCTGACTGCCTCAGCGCTGGCTCCGTTTCTCTGCAAGGCCGCAATAGAATCATTGATGGCTGCTCTCACCTTTTGCCATTCCAGATCAATGCTGTCATAGGGGGCTTTGTTCCAGGTAGTAGGGAGTTCAATCCCAAGTGTTAGCAAATGTTTCCACTTAATCTTCTCCGGATCGGCAATAGATGTAATGTTCGGCTCATTGGGTTCTTTGTCCACAGTATAAAAATCCGTGTACGCTGTTGGAGAGGTATAGTACTCATCGGCTAACCCAAAAAAAGAATGTCCAAACTCATGTACCATGAGGTATTCACTAAAAATATTATCTGTGGTGTACACGCAATACAGGTTGTAAATCCCTCCTCCACCATATCTGCTGTGATTAACCATGATATACAGTGCATCATAAGGCACATGCCCGGCAATATCCTGTAGTGCCTGATTGGCTTCGGTCAATACATATCGTTCAGACCCCATGGAATTAAAGGTGGCTCCCACTGAAGTGTTTTTCGTTATCCCGGCTCTTGGCTCACTAATCCCGCTATCCTCAGAAGGCTTTAGCACTCCACGAATATTGAATTTATCCTTGTTGGATCGGCAGGGTTCCGCTTTGAAGAAAACTTCCGTAAATCGCTGCAGGTCATTTTGAAATTTCTCCGCTTCGGCTGCGGTATAGCCCTCTCCGATAATGGCAATGTCTGCCTTAACATGTGGGTCTCCGTTGTCCAGGCTAGTGAAAACCTGCACCTCCGGATCCAAGAGTACTTCTTTTGCTATTGCCGGATCTATTGCAACCTTAAATATCTCTTCCATTTCGCCTGACTCATTCCGCTTCTCCAACACAAAGTCAATAACTGATTTCGGGAAAGGGATGACAGCAGATTCATGAAACTGTTTGACCTGACCTTCGATCGCTGGCAAACTGGTCTGGTATTCCTTAAAGTAGCTATCAAATCCTTTGGAGTAAATCAACTTACCTGACTCTGGATCATAGATCTTATAATAATAGGCCCATAATCCAGCTCATCTATTAAATTATTCAGACTGCCCGCCCAACTGTCATATTGATAAATCTGATCAATCTCAACCGACTCACTTTTAGCATCGCCAGTATGGAAATAGTCTATCCGTAAACTGCCATCTATGAAATACTGGTCAAACCTGCTGAGGGAAGGTTGGTGACAAGAAGATAGAATGAAGATAAGTACGATGAGTGTGGACTGGATTTTATGCATGGAGATAAAATTAGTCTATTCCATATTAGCAGTCACAAATGCTATTCAACATGTTTAATATGGCAATACGTGCCCCAGAAGGCTTGGGTACCTTACTGATTCTGATATTTATCAATAAGGATGACCCATCTCCTCGAGATACCTAAATCTGTAATCAAGAGAGGCAGGAACAAGCTCGGTCTGGGTATCGAAATTCATGATCATCGGAGATTCATTATCAGTTTCTACTGCTGGCCATTCAGGGAGTCCATCGCCATTCGGATTGCCAGTTTTAATGAAGTTGGAGTAGTATTCATGCATTTTAGAAGAGACTTCATAGTCCTCAGATGAGAAATCATAGTCTTTGATAAGATGTAGATTGCCCCAGGAATATCCAAGTTCCTGACTATGACTTGCTCCCAAAGGTGGCTTGTAAGTGGTCATATCTACAGAGTCGGAAATGCGGGGTGGGTGTATCTTGCTGAAGACATATCGATAAACCGATTGGTCACTATGTTTTCGATGCAAGTCAAACCATTTCCATGCGCCCAACACTATTAATCGTATAGATGCCAGGTCAGTAGCTGATTGCTCAATTTCAGCAATTGTCTCATGAGGAAAAAGTTGCAAAATTTGTTCATAATTCACAGGGTATAACTCCTTTGTTTTCTTTTCAAAATTATCCTTGGAATGGGCATCCTCCCCTAGATAATTGCGAGAAGGCAACTCAGCAGAATTCCATCCAATCAATAAAGGAATCTGGGCTTGCTTACCAGCCTCAAATATTCTTATTGCGTTTTCCGGTAAAAAATACCCATCTATAACGGGTCCATATGCAAATGGATGCCCTATATATAATTTCATAATATCTTCAGTACTAGCCGCCCTGAGTTTTTCGATAGTTGAATATCCGGCACTTTCTGCTGCTATTTGTCCAAACATTTCAGCTTCGGCTAAAGGTTTTCGTGTTTTTACTCCAAAACTTGAACCAATCGCTGCGGTAACCAAATTTTTTGACAGAGGAGATGACATCAGAAAAAGCACAGATTGAGATCCTGCCGATGACCCTGCAATGGTAATTTTATTGGGATCCCCTCCAAATGCCTCGATATTGTCCTTTACCCATTGCAGTGCAAATTGCTGGTCAAGTAAACCATAATTTCCGGATGATCCATGTGGAGATTCCTTACTTAACTCAGGATGAGCAAAAAAGCCAAAAATATTGAGTCGATAATTTATAGTAACTACTATAATTCCTTTTTTGGCTGTGGCTGTTCCATCAATCCATGGAAGAGAACCTGATCCTACCGCAAAACCTCCTCCATGGACGTTTACTAATACTGGTAAATTTCTGTTTTCTGTGTTAGTCGGTCTCCAGATATTCAGGTATAGACAATCTTCACTTAATAGACTATCCGCAAAGCTGAACCAGGGTTGAAACCTGTATTTCATTGCTTCTTTGCCATATTGTTTGGTTTCAAGGACACCTTCCCAGGACTCCGGCTTTTGTGGAGGCCTCCACCTTAAATCTCCAATAGGAGGTTTGGCATATGGTATTCCCAGATATTTTTCTACAGTTCCATCCTCACTTAGGAAGCCTTCGATGATTCCGGCTTCCACTTTTCGTTGGAGGTTATTGCTGGCGGGAGGCTCTACCTGGCATGAGATCAGGATTGCCAATACGATAGTAAATAGCACTATTTTTTTCATCCGGCTTACAATATTTTCAAGGCTAACCATCATACCAGCTGTTAAATTACTCCACACTTTTAGGGGTTGGAAACTGAATTTTTACTTCACTTACATATTGGTTCCATTCAGCAAGTAGTTCATCAAACTTCTCCTTTTCAACATTTCGCAGATCTCTTAGCTCTGTTGGATCCGCTGATAAATTGAATAATTTCAGCTTTGAAGGATCAAAAGGAGGATCTGAACTGACAATTTTCCAATCCCCTTTTCTGAACATTACTCTTTCCCTTTCTTCAATGGCAAAAACATATTCATCACCATGTATATTTTCAGAAACATTCGTGAAAAGAGAGCGAAGAGAATTTCCTTTCAATGGATATATTGGCTTTTGATTAAACTTCTCCGGATAAGTAATACCAGCAATCTCATAAAGGGTTGGGGCGAAATCTAATACGCTTATAAACTTGCTATGTACTTTTCCTTTTTCATTTACCCCCACCCCAGAGATGATCAGAGGCGAAGTCACACCACCCTGCATCGTCTGAGCTTTATATCGATTATAAGGTAACGAACTCACGTTTGCCCAGGCAGGCCCGCAGGAGATAAATGAATTTGGCTTCCCCATATCTGCGTAGGCTTTTGAGTAATGAGCATCTATAAACCCTCCAAACATTCCTCCCTGAGAGAAATCCACACCTGCTGCTCCGTTGTCAGACATGAAAATGATCAATGTATTTTCTAGTTGTCCGATTTTTTCGAGATAATCGATTAGGCGACCAATATTGACATCCAGATTATCAACCATTCCTGCATAAAGCTCCATTTTACGTACTTCTATTTTCTTTTCATCATCAGTCAATGAATCCCAGGGTATTACCCGGCCAAAATCAGGGGCCGGTACCAAATCAGCTGAAATGATCCCTTTTTGCTTTAAACTTTCCAGTCTTTCCTGTTTCAACTTTTCATATCCCGTGTCATATCGACCTTCATATTTTCGCCAGTATTTTTCATCTACCTGGAGTGGCCAGTGGGGTGCCGTGTATGCAGCAAAAGCGAAAAATGGTTTCTTATCAGCTTTATTCAGATCAACAAATTCAATCAATTTATCAGTGAAAAAATCTGTTGAAAAGTTGCCATCCTTCCATTTGGTCGGCTGGCCGTTTTCCGAATAAGGGGTCATCGGCAAGTCATTGGAGTGGCCATTATTGTTGTAGTGATTACCAGAACCGTATAGATTCACATAGGAGTATTCAAATCCCCTATTTGCAGGATTTGATGCCGAATCTAATCCCAGATGCCATTTACCTGCTATATAAGTGTGGTAACCACTGGTTCTCAGCAGTTCCGGGATGAGCGCCACACGATCAGTTATATGACCTTCATAGCCGAATTGATCTGAAAAGATATTTTGTCTTCCGATACCGGCAATATGGTTACCGTTTCCGGAGAGTAACATAGCCCGGGTCGGCCCACAAACCGGGGCAGTATGAAATTGTAGAAATTTAATGCCGTTTGAAGCAAGTCGATCAATGTTTGGTGTTTCAATTTCCCCTCCGTAACAGCCCAGATCAGTATATCCCATATCATCGGCTACCAATAAAAGGATATTGGGTCTCTTATCAACCTCATTCTGAGATGACTTTGTACAGGAAAATAACAACAAAAAAATGACTGAGAATTGGAATGCTAGAATTACCCATCTAAGGTTTAGCGGAAATGTTGTAATCATCTTAAAACATGATTTAGGTTGACATATGATCCTTTCAGATAAGTGCTCCTCTCACAAAGTAGCCAGATTTGGCGGAAATTCCAAAGCTTTGATTACCAGCTGACTGGGTAGTTAGTAGTAGCATCATTTTTGTCTTCACTTACAATTGAAAGACAGGCTGAGCAATATTTTTTAATGAAAGCACCAACAACGGCTAGTAACGAACAAAAAAAGGTCCCGTTTCCAGGACCTCTTCACTAATTGATTATAGACAGAAGAATTACTAACTTCCACACATCTCACAACCTTCGGGATCGTCCAGTGAGCACTGCATCGCTGACTGATTGTAGGCCTTTTCGGCTTCAAGCTCTGCGGCTGTTTTCACCCGGGTATCTTGCATCGTACCAGCTACTGCTGCTACCTGCTCCACCTGCTCAGGTTGTTTTTTGCTTTCTTTTGTAACGGTAAACTTGATCGCATCGGTCGCTGCTTTGGTACGCAGGTAATACATACCGGTCTTCAAGCCTTTCTTCCATGCGTAGAAGTGCATCGAAGTCATCTTACCAAAATTGGCATCCGTCAAATGGATATTTAAGCTCTGGCTCTGACAGATAAATGCGCCCCGATCTGCTGACATATCAATGATCGCCTTTTGAGAGATCTCCCACACAGTCTTATACAGTTCTTTGATATCTTCCGGAATCTCATCAATCTCCTGAACCGATCCATTATGAAGCTTGATCTTGTTCATCATGTCATCATTCCACAAGCCCAGCTTGATCAGATCTTTCATCAGGTACTTGTTGGCCACAATGAACTCACCAGACAACACCCTTCTTACATAGAGGTTAGAAGTGAATGGTTCGAAACACTCATTGTTTCCAAGGATCTGAGAGGTAGAAGCTGTTGGCATCGGCGCCAGCAACAATGAGTTTCTCACTCCATGCTTTCTTACTTTCTGCTTCAGATCAAACCAATCCCATCGTCCGGAATCCGGTGTGATGCCCCACATATCAAACTGGAAGATCCCTTTTGATACCGGAGAACCTTTAAACGTCTCATAGGCACCTTCTTTCTCTGCCAGCTCCATGGAAGTCTCCATAGCGGCATAGTAGATGGTCTCAAAAATTTCTTTATTCAGCTTCTGCGCTTCCTCAGACTCGAATGGCATTCTCATCATAGCAAAAGCATCAGCAAGTCCCTGTACGCCAATTCCAATCGGTCTGTGACGCATATTAGAATACTTCGCTTCAGGAACCGGGTAATAATTCACATCAATCACCCTGTTAAGGTTTTTGGTCACCACTTTAGTGATCTCATACAGCTTCTGATGATCATAGGTGCCATCTTCCTTCACAAACTTGGGAAGTGAGATAGAAGCCAGGTTACATACCGCTACTTCATCTTTGGAAGTATACTCCATGATCTCTGTGCAGAGGTTGCTGGAACGGATCGTACCCAGGTTCTTCTGGTTAGACTTCCTGTTGGCATGATCCTTATACAGGATGTAAGGTGTTCCGGTCTCGATCTGAGACTCCAGAATCTCGAACCAAAGATCCTGTGCTTTTACAGTTCTTCTCGCCCTGCCTTCACTTTCATACTTTTCGAAGAGTTTTTCAAACTCTTCACCATAAGTGTCATATAGGTCCGGAGCTTCATCCGGGCTGAACAATGACCAGCTTCCATTTTCTTCTACGCGTTTCATGAACAGGTCAGGAATCCACATGGCATAGAACAGGTCTCTGGCCCTCAATTCTTCTTTGCCATGATTTTTCTTCAGCTGCAGGAATTCGAAGATGTCTGCATGCCATGGCTCCAGGTAGATTGCAAAGCTTCCTTTGCGTTTTCCGCCACCCTGATCCACATAGCGCGCAGTCATATCAAAGTTTCTAAGCATCGGGATGACCCCGTTGGAAGTTCCGTTGGTTCCTTTGATATAGGCACCTGTTGCTCTTACATTGTGTATGCTCAGACCGATACCCCCAGCAGACTGTGAGATCTTCGCACATTGCTTCAGCGTATCGTAGATACCATCAATGCTGTCGTCCTGCATAGAGAGCAGGAAGCATGATGAAAGCTGTGGCTTCGGTGTGCCAGCATTGAATAACGTTGGTGTCGCGTGAGTAAACCACTTCTCAGACATCAGGTTATACGTTTCAATCGCTGCATCAATGTCATTTTTGTGGATACCTACGGAAACCCGCATCAACATATGCTGTGGTCGCTCCACAATCTTACCATCCAGCTTCATCAGGTAAGAACGCTCTAAGGTCTTATAGCCAAAGAAGTCGTAGTTATAGTCCCTGTCGTAGTTAATCGCCTCGTCCAGTCTCTTGGCATTTGATCGGATGATCCCATAAACCTCCTTAGATATCAACGCCGCATTTTCACCAGTCTTTGGGTTGATATAGGTGTAAAGCCTTTTCATGGTATTTGAAAAAGACTCCTCTGTCACCTTGTGCAGGTTGGAGATAGAGATCCTGGCTGCCAATTTCGCAAAGTCCGGATGACGGGTTGTCATCGTTGCTGCGATCTCTGATGCAAGATTGTCCAGTTCGATGGTGGTCACACCATCATACAGACCATCGATTACTTTTTTGGCAATTTCTACCGGCTCAACAAAATCCGGGTTGAGTCCATAGCACAGTTTTTCAATCCTGGCTGTGATTTTATCAAATTTGACGGATTCTCTCCGTCCGTCTCTTTTTATAACTAACATAAGGCAATTGGGTGATTAATGGTGAAAAGCGGATTCATATGTTAAAAGTCTTCGTCAAGACTGAATTTAGGTTTCTCTTTTTCTTTTTCGGCATTTAATACACCGGCTTTCTGGTACTCTCCCACACGTTTTTCAAAGAAATTGGTTTTCCCTTGCAGGGAGATCATTTCCATGAAATCAAATGGGTTTGTGGAGTTGTAGGATTTTTCACACCCTAACTCTACCAGTAGTCGGTCAGCAACAAACTCAATATACTGACACATCAGGTCTGCATTCATTCCGATCAGCTTCACAGGCAATGCGTCAGTTACAAATTCTTTTTCTATTTCTACTGCATCTTCAATAATCTCCTTTACCTTTTCTTTAGGCAATTTATTTACCAGATGATTATTGTAAATCAGACACGCAAAATCACAGTGCAGGCCTTCATCCCTTGAGATGAGCTCATTAGAAAAACTCAAACCAGGCATCAGCCCTCTTTTCTTCAGCCAGAAGATTGAACAAAAACTTCCGGAGAAGAAAATACCCTCCACTGCAGCAAATGCGATCAATCTTTCTGCAAAGCTTCCTTTATCGATCCACCGAAGTGCCCATTCGGCTTTCTTCTTTACACAATCCAATGTTTCGATGGCATGTAAAAGACCATCCTTCTCTTTGGCATCCTTTACGTATGTGTCTATTAATAAGGAATAAGTTTCTGAATGAATGTTTTCGATGGCTATTTGAAATCCATAGAAAAATTTTGCTTCGGTATACTGAACTTCAGCTACAAAGTGTTCTGCCAGGTTTTCATTTACGATCCCATCACTCGCAGCAAAAAAAGCAAGCACATGCTTGATGAAATGTCTTTCCCCATCATTAAGATTGGCCCAGTCTTTCAGATCCTGACTAAGATCTATCTCTTCAGCAGTCCAAAAGCTGGCTTCTGCTCTCTTATAAAACTGCCAAATGTCATTTTGCTGGATGGGGAATAATACAAATCGATCTTTGTTTTCTTTGAGTATAGGTTCTTCTTGAGTCATTATGTTAATAAAGTTTTACTAATACACTGGATTTCCACCATCATTTTAAGTTACTAATAAAGTTATCAACAGCCAAAACGAGTTATCCACAAATGAAAACGAAACAACTCCACCAACTTAAAATCGTGGCATACGAGCTATTTGCTAAGATTTGGGATACAGCCCCGTTCGAAAAGTGGTTTATTTTTTCGCGACCGTGTTTACAAATGTGTAAAAAAGGATACGAAAAATCAAGCGATATTTTAGCACTTACGTAGGTGTCATGTTTTACCTGAAATACAACATAACTAGCTGTAAAAAAGTGCCTTATAAATGGTATTCATAATTAGAACTTGTAGTCCTATTGCGTGGAAATGGCCTTCAAAAAAAATAAAAAAAGATGAAAAAAAAATTACCATACGATTAACAGCATCTAATATTTGATAATATCAGGCTTTCTGATATCTTTGCAGTCCTTTTTCAAAACAGAAAGAAATGTACGCAATTGTTGATATAGCCGGGAAACAATACAAAGTGGAAAAAGACCAGTTTGTGTACGCACCCTTATTAGAAGGTAAAGAAGGTTCTAAAGTCGATTTCGACCAGGTCCTTTTAGTGGATAACGAAGGCAAAGTAAATGTAGGTACCCCTACCATTAAAGGGGCAAAAGTTTCCGGTAAAATATTGGAACATGTCAAAGATGACAAAGTAATCGTCTTCAAAAAGAAAAGAAGAAAAGGTTACAAAGTTAAGAATGGTCACAGACAGCAGTTTTCCAAAGTATTAATTCAGGACATTAAAAACTAAACATCCATGGCACATAAGAAAGGTGTAGGTAGTTCGAAGAACGGAAGAGAGTCAGAAAGTAAACGACTTGGAGTAAAAATATTTGGTGGTCAGTCAGCAATCGCTGGAAACATCATTGTTCGTCAAAGAGGAACAAAGCATCATCCGGGTACCAATGTAGGTATCGGTAAAGATCATACCTTGTTTGCATTGTCTGACGGAACTGTTCGATTCCAGAAAGGAAGACAAAACAGATCATATGTTCACATCGATCCTGCTGTTGAAGCATAATCACAAAGAGATTAACTCATAATAAAAAAAGAAGGCCCCCATTTGGGAGCCTTTTTTTATGCCTCAGTTTTATTCTTTTTGGGTCTCCCCGGTAAAACAGTACCTGGTTTGAACCCATTCTTGTAACGCTTTTTACGCGTTTTCCACACTTTGTAGTTGTTTTTGTTTCCAACTTCAAACTGCCACTTCATGTGATCAGAAGGAGAAACCCACTTGAGATTTTCTGACTTGTTATTTCTCGGATTGTTATCATCATGGATAATCATCGTTAGATTTTCCGGGTCAGAATTCTTCACGAAAGCTACTGCGGTCTCCTTGTGAGGGTATACCGTTCTTCGCTTTTTCTCATCATCAATGAGATCCAGGAAATAACACTTACAGGTTTTATTCCAACGCTGCTTCATCAACTTACCCTTGATTTTCATGTAAACCTGGCTGCCCTTATGCCAGCTTTTACGGGTTTTGCTTCTAATCCTGCCTTTGTTGGAGATTTCGTAATTGGAGAAGCCTTCTATGCCCTCCCATTTTTCTTCACTTTGGTCTGCCATTTTTTGCGCTTGTTTAAAAAACTAGTAAACAAGCTGGTTCTTAAATAGCTAATCCTTAATCGTGAGATAAAGATAATCGAATTAAAATTCTCTGCTACTGCGATGCCCTTATTTTCTATAAACGGTATATTCTGCCGGATGTATCTACCTAACGGGCTGATAAATAAGTGTACTTTTAACCCCACATATCTCAGAAAGTGGGTCAGGCGGTAAGCAATAATTATTTTTAGTGAAGAATTCTCATCAATAAACTGCCATTTCTATCATGAAAGTAGTTTCAGTAAACATTAGCAAATCAGCCACCATTAAATGGAGGGGTAAAGAAGTAACTACTGGAATATACAAGAAACCTGTGGATCATCCCATCTTGCTCAAAGCTCAAGGAGTTGAAAATGATACGGTGATTGATCATCGATATCACGGTGGCATCTACAAGGCTTGTTACCTCTATTCAGCCGATT
Organism: Bacteroidota bacterium; assembly: GCA_047947195.1. Classification (GTDB taxonomy): domain Bacteria; phylum Bacteroidota; class Bacteroidia; order Cytophagales; family Cyclobacteriaceae; genus UBA7330. Next base: position 5,109,674 of record CP170458.1, on the reverse strand, counting down.
ATTATGAGTACTGGAAAAGTTTATATCCAAATCTGGATTGGACCTACGGCATGTTTGGCGAAAATATCACCATTGCGGGGATGGATGAGAGCAAGCTGAGTGCTGGTGAGAAATATCGTCTCGGTGAGGCCCTTGTAGAAATTACAAAACCTCGTGAGCCGTGTTATAAGCTGGGAGTCAAATTCGGCAATCAAAAAGTTTTAAGGGATTTTATCAGGTTTGGACACCCTGGAAGCTACGTACGAGTATTGGAAGCCGGACTTGTAAAAAGTGGGGACCCATTTGAATTGACCGAAAAGAGCACAGGCACGAGCATAAAGCAAACCTTCGACTCCCTTTACGAAAAAGAATAGTAACCGTTTATTCTTACGGATATAGCTGGTCTAAATAAAACAGATCTTAAATCATGCGTGTAGCAAAGCATTTCTGAATGATGGACTTATAAACATGTCCATATTGCTCCATGCACCATTCTTTCAATTTAATAATCTCATTAGGAATGAGAGACTTGATAGCTTTTATGAGTTCTTTTTCGAATAACCAGCGGTCAAAACTTACTTTTGCCAGGATGGTTTTGAAATACTCTAACATAATGTAAAATTTTGTTAAAGAATTAACTTATAATGCAAAGTTGACGTTCTCTGTGAGAAAACCATTTAACCATAAGTTAAACAATTTTTACCTTTGTATCAAAGGTGAAAAATCACTTTTACATGTATTTCAAGAACGTGTCATGAATTTTACGAAGTCCGGAATTTTAGGTTGCCTCTCACTGCTTCTTTTTGTCAATATTTTAACGGCTCAGGATATTAAAATTGAGTACGGTGCGGACCAAATAGCTGTTAACCAACTATTTACTATCACACTGTCCGTTGAAAATGAGAGATTACAAAATTATAGCCCCTTCCCAGAGGTCGATGGACTGGTGAAAAGGGGGACTTCTTCCTCCACTTCTACCAGTTTTATCAATGGTCAGATGACTTCCAAACAATCGATCACACAAAATTACCAGGTGACCAGGGAAGGTACGATCGTAATTCCTCCGTTTGATATGGTGGTGAATGGAAAAACCATTCGGACTGAAGGGAAAACCATCAAGGTGGGCCCTCCAACCCGGCAACAACAACAAAATAATTCAAGCCCTTTCCAAAGTGACCCATTTGAAGAATTCTTTGGCAGAAGAAATCAACCCTCAGAATTTGTAGACATTGAAGCAAATGCATTCCTCGCTCTTACCACTGACAAACCGGAGGTTTATGTAGGAGAAGGATTTACAACGACCCTGGCGTTTTATGTATCGGAGGAAAACAGGGCTGAGCTTCGATTCTACGACCTGGGAAAACAGATTACTGATATCGTTAAGGAAATTAAGCCCAATACCTGTTGGGAGGAGAATTTCAATATTGACAATATCAGTGGTGAACCTATCACCATCAACAACAAGGCATATACGCAGTATAAGATATACCAGGCTGCCTACTATCCTTTAAATAAGGAAAATATCAAGTTTCCTTCCATCGGACTGAAACTGATTAAATACAAGGTGGCTAAGAATCCATCATTTTTTGGTCGCAACAGGCAAGAAGATTTTGAAACTTTCTATTCTAAACCTAAAGAGGTGAAAGTTAAAGACCTTCCACCTCACCCGCTTAAAAACCAAGTAGCCATCGGAAATTATCAATTGGCTGAGAAAATCTCCACGCGGACTTTAAATACCGGTGAAAGCTTCAACTATTCTTTCAATATCGTTGGTGAAGGAAATATCAGCGCTATTGAAAAACCCATTATCCCGGCGTCTGCTGACTTTGATTTTTACGATCCAAATACCCAACAGAACATCACCAGGTCGGCTGGTAAAGTAAAAGGCACCAAGACATTTAGCTACTATGGGATTCCCAACGAGCCTGGCACCTACGATCTCGGCGATTATTTTCAATGGGTCTTCTTCAATCCGGACAAGGAGGCATACGATACATTGAAATCCAGACAGCAGCTTGTGGTCAGCGGAGAAAGCCGAAAAAACGAATATATTCAGTCAACTGACCTGGGTACTTTCTACAACGGGATAGAATTTGCAGATAATCAACTCACTTCACTCGAAAAGGGATCATTCCTTCAGATATTTGCGAACATCTTTGCGCTGGTTATACTAGTTTTGACCGGCATTATTATGTTCCGCAAGTAATACTACATGGCAAACAAATTCGGTAGCATTTTTAGCATCACCTCATTCGGTGAGTCCCATGGACCAGCCATCGGCGCAATCGTGGACGGTTGCCCGGCAGGCGTCACAATTGATGAGGCATTCATCCAGTCCGAACTACAGCGCAGAAAGCCAGGACAATCAAGGATCACCACACAGCGCCAGGAGGAAGATCAGGTTGAAATCCTTTCCGGAGTCTTTGAAGGTAAAAGCACTGGAACGCCCATAGGCTTGTTGATCCGCAACAAAGACCAGAAGAGTAAAGATTATAGCCACATCGCAGATAAGTTCAGGCCCTCTCATGCCGACTATACCTACGAAACCAAGTACGGAAACCGGGACTATCGAGGGGGAGGCAGAAGCTCAGCACGCGAAACTGCCGCGAGAGTTGCTGCTGGTGCAATTGCTAAGCTTATGCTTAAAGAATTTGGAATTTCCTTTCATGCCTATGTTTCCCAGGTAGGGATACTCAGTCTGGAAAAGCCTTACACAGAGCTGGATCTCTCTAAAACTGAGACCAATGATGTGAGGTGTCCGGATGAAGACATGGCTAAAAAGATGTTTGACTATATAGATGAGATCAGGAAAAGCCAGGATACAGTAGGAGGAGTGGTTACGGGTGTTATCAAAGGTGTTTCTGCAGGGTTAGGAGAGCCCGTATTTGATAAATTACACGCAGCACTGGGTAATGCCATGCTCGGGATCAATGCAGTCAAAGGATTTGAATACGGAAGTGGATTTGAAGGGATTAAGATGAAAGGCTCAGAGCATAATGATGAGTTTTTCAAAGAAGGAGATAAAATCAAGACCCGAACTAATCACAGCGGTGGGATACAAGGTGGTATCTCCAATGGTGAAGACATTTATTTCAATGTCGCCTTCAAGCCCGTCGCTACCATCATGCAGGATCAGGATAGCGTGGATAAGGATGGCAACATTGTAAAGGTTTCAGGAAAAGGAAGACATGACCCTTGCGTCGTCCCACGTGCAGTACCTATCGTAGAGGCTATGGCCGCTTTAGTAATTGCCGATTTCTATTTGCTGGCAAGAACAAATAAATTACATCCTTAGTGAAAAAACTTCCGCTACATGTAAAGATCATTATCGGCCTCATCCTGGGAATCGGATGGGCTTTTCTGTCCAGTACTTTGGGGTGGAACCAGTTTACCATCAACTGGATTGATCCATTTGGCCAGATATTTATCAGGTTATTGAAGTTCATCGCAGTTCCACTGGTACTGTTTTCCATCATTGATGGCATCTCCGGGCTAAATGATACCTCAGCTTTGGGAAGAATGGGTATCAAGACATTATCGCTGTACCTCATTACCACAGTCTCCGCCATTACGATTGGACTTTTACTAGTAAACTTTATTGCACCTGGGAATTATGTTGACGAAGGTCAACGAATCAAAAATCGCATTTCGTATGAACTGTGGGTCCAGAGTACACCAGGAGTAGAGGTAAAGGATGGTAAAAACCTGATGGATGATCCGCAATATCAGCAGATGGCCAAAGAAATGGCGGATGCCAATGCCATGACCTCCAGCAGCGTAAATGAAAAACTGGCACTGGCTGAACAGCAAAAAGAGGAACCCCCATTGCAGTTTATCGTGGACATGGTACCGGAAAACATTATCCTTTCCATAGCCAATAATGCACTCATGCTCCAGGTGATCTTCTTCGCGATCTTTTTTGGGATTACCCTGGCTGTGGTCCCCAAAGACAAGGGAGCACCGGTTAAAAATTTTATCTCGTCTATCAATGAGGTTTTTCTTCGTATGGTAGATACCATCATGATGGCTGCACCTTTTTTTGTGTTTGCCTTGTTGGCCGGGGTGGTTGCCAAAATGGCCAATAGCCCGGGAGAAGTTTTTGAAATCTTTAAAGGGTTGGGATCATTCACGATATCTGTGTTGATCGGACTGTGCTTCATGCTCTTTGTTTTTTATCCTTTGATCATCACTACCTTTATTAAAAAGATCAGTTACAAGAAATTCTTTAAGATCTTGAGTCCGGCTCAATTCCTGGCATTTTCCACCAGCTCCAGTGCTGCTACTTTGCCCGTGACCATGGAATGCGTAGAGGAAGGTATGGGTGTCTCAAAAAATGTTTCCAGCTTCGTTTTACCTATTGGTGCCACTGTCAATATGGATGGGACGAGCCTTTACCTGGCTGTTTCAGCTGTCTTCCTGGCACAGCTTCACTTTGTGGACCTGTCGTTGGCCCAGCAGCTTACCATTGTGTTGACGGCTACCATGGGATCCATTGGTACTGCCGCGGTACCCGGTGCCAGCCTGGTTATGCTGATCATTATTCTTCAAACGGTAGGGTTGAATCCAGCCTGGGTGGCCATCATTTTCCCCGTCGATCGTATACTGGACATGACCCGAACAGTGGCCAATATTACTGGTGATGCTACTGTTGCAACTTTGGTGGCTAATTCAGAGGGCGAGCTAAGGAAAGAGGATTGAAATTTACAAAGTCTTGATAAATGTGATGAACAAGGGATACTTGTAACCAACATTCATTACCACCTTGACGGTATTTATCAGAATGATAATTGTCCCAATAATGGCCGATAATACAAGAATCGGAATGGGGACCATTAAAAAAGCAAGCAAGCCACAGGGAATCATGATCATCATTAGATTAAGCTGAAAGTTGATCACTTCAACAGCCTGAGTTTTAATTGCAGGAAAATCATCCTTTTTTAAGGTATAAATAATCAAAGATGGAACTACGATGAGAAACAATCCGCTTAGATGCAGGATGACAGACCACTTATGCTCTTCAGGCGATTCACTTTCATCAATCAAAAAGTCCTCATACGGTATTTCTAATGCAATAGCTATTTTGTGCAAACTATCTGCTCGAGCAGTTACTTCACCATTCTCAATCCGTTGAATTGATCTGGCTGATATCCCGGTCTTATCGGCAAGCATTTCCTGGGTCAACCCTTTTTCTTGTCGTAATGTGCGAATCTTTTCACCAATTGTCATGAATCAAAATTGACGGAAATAAAGCTGTAATTCAACTACTTCTACACGACATTTGGACGACATCGAATGCCTTTCTGCGTCGATTAATTGTCCTTACCGATCTTCAGGTTAAAATACTTTTGAGCGATATATTTATTTCCCTGTTGTGTTTCAAACTCTCCGATAAATGAAAGCTTTTTATTGATCACTTCCCCTGGAGCTGGTTTTAATACATATCGTCCCTGATCTCTAATCTTTTTTAACTCCTCCAATCCGGAAGATAGAAATTTGCCTTCACTCAGGTCACCTAAATAGTAAATTCCACGGCTCGGACTTTGGTCAAAATATACTTCGATGGTATACTTTCCGGTTATATCAATTTGATCAAGTGCCTTTATTTCAAGTTTTGGATAATCTGTTCTTAATTCTCCGGTATTGGTATATTCTTTAAGACCTATTCCCGGAAAATTATCTTTATACTCAATTTCGGATTCTAATTGTCCTGTTTCATAATATCGTCTGAATGGCCCTTCTTTAACCCCATCCTTATAATATATTTCTAGAAGTGGATTCCCATTTTCGTAATGAGAAACAGCTTTCACCTGCTCCCCATCGACAAATTCAAAGCTCTTCGTTAATACTCCATCTTCATTAAAACTTTTTGCAACACCATGTCTCTGATTGGAATCATTGACAGTATAATATGACTTTAGCTTGCCATTGTCATAGTAGCTTTTGACAATGTTGTTGTCTTCCTCCTCCTTATTTCCTTCTGATGTGTTACAGGAAAAAAATACGAATACTAGAATTATGTATGTGATTCTGACCATGATTTGATGCAAATTGATGAAGCTCAATTTTGAATATCCTACTCTTAAAAACCATTATACCATAAAAGACACCATGAGCATGAGTAAAAGTACCTCAAAAGTCAGAAAGAACTGAACCAACCAGTTAAGTATTAAGATACTTGCGTCTCATTAGCAAGAAGGTCAGGATTAATGCTAGATCTGCGCCTATCAGATACCAAATGATCCTTGATTGAACTCCCGGAAGGTGATAGACCGGCATAGCCTTTGATGTTTGAAAAGTGATTTCCTGATCACCCAAAAACAATGTATGATAATTAATCACCTGATTATAGGTGTTGAACAAGATTTGATTTTCTATAGTACTTACATTATCCCCATCAAATAATAACTGAAATGTGATTTGATGGGAATGGCCAGCATTGGGGATCTCCGAAAGACTGACCAGTTCAAGCTTCCTTGTCCCGTCTTTCAATATGATATTTTCTCTGAAATATGCCAGGGCAGTCTTCTCAAATTGTTCCTTCGTCTCTGCATGCGCTAATTCCCGATCATAGGCAATCAATGCATTTCGAAAAGACCACGGTAGTTCAATGATAAAATTGATCTGGCCTTTTCTCACACTAATCTGAGCATAAGTCTCGTTGGGTACATGAGCCATGCCCTGAAAGACAATGAGCAGAAAGGTGAAAGTGATTATTCTATGCGCCAATCTTAAAGTCAACTGATGGTGTCCCCCTAAAAAAGCGTGGAATGGATGGAAATTCATCGGTAATTACATAGTAATAGGTTCCATTTGGAAACTCCGGGGTAACCCCTTCCCTTCCATTCGCTTCATCCAATGTACCAAGACCTTCTATGTATTCATAATCATTGGAATATACCCCATCATATGTACCGCAAGGAGCTTCCACACCGTCACCCGGACGATCACCTTCTTTCAATTGGTAACTGGAAGTCATCGGAGTTACATTGGATTGGCTGTTTTGCGGTTGACTATAGGCATATTTATAATAAATCGGGAACCCATCTGCTGCATATCCAATAAGTGTCATGGTGTTGGTTGGTATACTCAACCCCTCAAGAAAGAGGGTTGGCTTACCATGATAATGATACTTCCCATTGGGTTGAACGTGAGCACTATTGCAATCGAGCCCAAGGTTTACATTTAAGGCCTCCAGGTTCCATTCCCAGTTCACATTCGGACTCATAATTCCAGAGTGAGGAAAAGGCTCTGCCGCGACCGGATCCAGTTCGACACCATTAAATAGGATACCAAAAGAATACTGGGGTCCTGCATTTGGACCAGTTCCGGAAGTAGACAAAAGAGGGGTAAGTGTGGTGCTTTTCTGAGGATTCAGCGCCAATGTATAGCTATTTGACTGGGGAGAGATAGCATTGGGATTGAGTGATCCCGGACCCATTCCAAATAGGCCTACTTTATGCTCGGGGATATTATTCGCAGTAAGGATTCGCTGGCCATTGGTCAGGTTTTCATTGGTTACAGAAGTAAAAGACAATGTCTGATCACAAGCGCCCCGGGATTGATCGAATACCTGATCCGATTCACATGGATCGGGATCGCCTGTTTCATCATCCTTATTGCAGGCAATGCCTGTAATAAGTAAAAAGATCAACCCAAATAACAGTTTATCCCGCATAGCTCATTTTAGTCAAAGAATCAAAATTAGCAAATGCGTACTTATCTGATGCCTCCAAAAGCGACTTAATTACAAATTATGTACCTCTCTTAAAAAGATAAATTTCATCTGTTCACCCAACTCATTATTTTCATGATCAGTTTGGGCGGTGGCTTCATGCCCAGTTGCTCCATTAGTGATAGTCTATCCGGAACACCCCAATGCTCAACCAGTTTTCCGTTTTCAAATCGCCCTATATCGATTACTGTAATTTCAAATTTCTTTCCAGTTGGGTACATAGGTCCAAACTTATTGACATGCGTACCCCTTCCTGTCATTCGACCCCAAACCATATTGCCATTTGAAATAGTATCTTCGATCGTTAATGTGAAATCGGGAAAGGCAAAGTGCAGACCCTTGATTCCTTTCTTTACGCCTTCTGCATCGGGGGAAGAGAAGCCATGTTGGTGTTCTACGAAGTCAGGTGAAGCGTAAGTATCAAAGACTGAGACATCCCCTTTACTAAAACCATCTTCAATTAAGATTTTGAAAATTTCTTCATTTGTTTTCATGTTTTTCTGATGGACTACTCAGGCCCATGATAAATTCAGTAAATGTCACATTAAAAACTGGTTGTAAATCAAATTGATCAAAATCTATTTTAGTATCTAAATGAAGTAGCTTCTACAAGTGAGTAATTCTTCCAAACAATGGTATTTTTAATGGTTCTGGCAATTAGGTATAAGGTCCATATGAAAGATTCGCCCTTTCCATCCAATAATTTTCCAGTATCTCGTAAGTTTTTTGCAGCATCCAGGTATTGCCCGGAGTCATAAGTTAGATTGATCTGTTGAGTTGAATAAAGCAGCAAGCAAAACGAAACACCAAATATGAAAAGGATGATTAAGGTATGCTTGTCAATAGATTGCATCTTATAGATCAATGGTATAATGCTTTGGGATTGGATTAGTCAAAGCTAGTGTATGTCGTGATAAACTAATTTTCAACTGGTTCCCAAAGTCCTTTTGCCTTTGACATTCCCAATCCTATCATCATGGATTCTTTTACATTCTTGAACTATTGCTGCATCTTTGCACTTATTACTCATACATCCAAACGAAGTAATTATGGCAGTAGAAGCACAGGCATCAAACATCAACATATATACCGAGTCTAACCCCAATCCGAATTCACTCAAGTTCGTGGTCAACTTCATGTTGTTACCGGAGGGGGTAAGCCGGGATTATCCAAGCCAGGAAAGTGCCAGTCAAGCCCCGCTAGCTCAGGAGCTCTTCAATTTTCCCTATGTAAAAAGGGTATTTTACATGAGCAATTTCGTGACCGTCACTAAAAGTGAGGAGATTGAATGGGTAGAGGTTAAAAACGAAATACAAAACTTCATCAAATCCTTCCTTGAAGAGAAAAAGCAAATACTTACGGAAAAGGATGTAAAAGAGGACCATGAGCTCAATGCAAATGATTCGGATACAGAGCAAAAAATTAAAAGCATCCTTGACGAGTATATTCGTCCTGCGGTTGAAATGGACGGTGGAGCCATCACCTTTGACTCCTTCACTGATGGGAAAGTAAAGGTCTTGCTTCAGGGTGCATGCAGCGGATGTCCTTCAAGTACTGTTACACTCAAGGCAGGGATTGAAAACCTCCTGAAGCGGATGGTGCCTGAAGTGGAAACGGTAGAAGCTGAAGAGCTTTAAAAAATCCCTTCAGATGCATAGTACTCTCCGAGTGACTCCAATAATAGTCAAGAGCTAAGAATCAATTCATTGCGGACTTTGCGGTTCCCTTGCGTTTTAGCGGTTAAATAAAATCTATAAAACTAAATTCCACCTTCGGTGGACTATACAAAAATCATTCGTGGATTAATGGCTAAAAAAATCTTTGCGCCCCTTGCGGTTAATGCAAAAATTAGAATTTCAGATGTTTTACTGTCAAAGATTGATTGATCAACTGTTTCAGCGAGTCAATACCAATCCTGATATGTTTCTCAACAAAAGAGGCAGTCACTTTTTTATCGCTCTCATCTGTCTTTACGCCTTCGGGTATCATAGGAATATCCGAAACCAATAAAAGTGCTCCTGCAGACATCTCATTCTTGAATGCCACTGAAAAGATGGTCGCTGTTTCCATGTCAATAGCCATGACTCTCAGCTTACGCAGGTATTTTTTGAATTTCTCATCATGCTCCCAAACACGTCTGTTCGTAGTATAGACTGTCCCAGTCCAGTAATCCTGTCCGTAATCACGGATTGTGGTGGACACTGCCTTTTGCAAGGCGAATGCAGGTAACGCTGGTACTTCAGGTGGCATATAGTCATTGCTGGTACCTTCACCCCGAATGGCCGCAATGGGCAAAACCAAATCACCCACTTCATTCTTGGATTTTACTCCTCCACACTTCCCTAAAAAGAGTACTGCTTTTGGATTGATCGCTGACAATAGGTCTATAATAGTCGCAGCATTGGCTGAACCCATTCCGAAATTGATGATGGTGATTCCATCTGCATTGGCACACTGCATCGGATTGTGAACCCCTCTCACATCGACTTTATGCCAGTCAGCAAACAGGTTGACATAATTGCTAAAATTGGTCAGTAGGATGTATTTGCCAAAATCTTCCAGTTTCTGGCCTGTGTATCTGGGCAGCCAATTTTCGACAATGTCTTTTTTGGTCTTCATACCAGCAAATTTGGTGATTAATAGCTGAAATATTTATCTTAAACCCATGGATGAAATCACGTTGGTCAACTTACTCAATAAAATCTGTGAAAAAAATAGTTATTTAAACTGGAAACTGAACTGCAAATACAACGACGAAGAAGATCATTCCATCATGCAGATCAGCCTGTTTAATAGCAGAGATAACCACAAAGCTGGTTCGGTTACGTTCAGCATGGATACCGGATCCGTCATAGAAGGAAAATATGAAAGTCTGATGCCATTTAGCCAGCATGTGCAGTTGGTTGATGCATTACTGGATATCCTCAACTATGAAAACTCGAAGATCCTGGCGTCTGTGAATTAATCAACCCAGCGCTTCCCAAAGAATCTCTACCGGGTGCTTTGCTACTCTTCCTGTCCCATCTAAAATCTGATGTCTGCAGCTTGTCCCTGGTGCGGCAATAATTACATCTTCCGATTGTTTCCTGATGGTTGGGAATAAAACCAATTCTCCAATCTGCATGGATACATCAAAATGTTCCTTCTCAAATCCAAAGGAACCAGCCATACCACAACATCCCGAAGGGATTAACTGGACATCTAATCCGGTCAGTTTGGAAAGAATTTTTTTCGTGGGAACTAGTGATGAAAGTGCTTTCTGATGACAGTGCCCATGCAATTTGATAAGCCCGGTTTTTTGATTAAACAGCTCGGATTTAATATTTCCTGCCTCCAGCTCTGCAGCTAGAAACTCTTCAATCATGAAGGTATTGTTTGCAATTTTTTGTGCGGATGCCTTTTCCTCACCTCTCAACATATCCGGATATTCATCCCTAAAGGTTAAAATAGCTGAAGGTTCAACACCCACTAATGGGGTATCCTTTGTAATCAGATCTTTAAACAGGGAGACGTTTTGCTCACAAAGGACTTTGGCCTTTTTCAGCAATCCCTTTGAAATCAAGCTCCTTCCTGAATCGGCATGGTTGACAAACTTTACTTCATATCCAAGTCTATCAAGCAATTGAACAGATGTAATGCCAATTTTAGCCTCGTTGTAATTCAAAAATTCATCGGCAAACAGATAGATCGTTTTGATTGGTTTTGATACAGATGGGCTAAAGCCTTTTAACCATTTTTTCCAGGTAGTTGATGAGATCTCAGGCATGCTACGTTTTGGAGCAAAACCCATGATTCGTTTGGCCATTCCGGAAAGCAATGAATTTTCAAATACCAACCGATATCCCCAGGGCACCGCTGAAGCCAGCTTCATCCCACCGGAGAAATTCCCGATAAGTTTGTTTCTAAATGGCACCCCTTTCTTCTCATAATACTGATGTTGCCACTCGGCTTTCATCTTACCCATATCCACATTAGACGGGCATTCTGACTTACAACCTTTACAGCTCAGACACAAATCCATTACCTCTTTGATCTCATCATGAACCAGCAGGTTCCCATTCTCAGATCGGGTGATCATTTCTCTCAGGACATTTGCCCGAGCCCTCGTAGTATCTCTTTCATTACGGGTGGCCATGTAGCTTGGGCACATCGTTCCACCGGTAATTGGTGTTTTTCTGCAATCAGCGGAGCCATTACACTGCTCTGCAGCCCGCTGGAAACCCAACGTATCTGAAAAATCCAGTAGTGTCTCAATTTCTTTGATTTCCTGGTCCTCCTCGAACCTCAGGAAGGTGTCCATCAGCTGGGTATCCACGATCTTACCGGGATTAAAAATATTCTGTGGGTCCCACGCCTTCTTCAGCTCTTTCAGCAATTGGTAATTATGCTCCCCTACCATCTGGGGAATGAACTCTCCTCTTAAACGACCGTCTCCATGTTCCCCGGAAAGTGATCCTTTGTATTTCTTAACGAGCGTAGCTATTTCCTCAGCAATCGTTCTGAAAAGCCCAATACCTTCAGAAGTCTTAAGGTTAATGATAGGTCTAAGATGTAATTCACCTGACCCTGCATGGGCATAGTGAACGCTGTACAAGCCATATTGCTTGAGTATTTCATTGAACTCTGCGATGAATGCTGGCAGGTCATTGACATTTACAGCAGTATCTTCAATAACCGGAACAGGTTTGGCATCACCGGGCACATTGGAAAGCAATCCCAAACCTGCTTTCCTCAGGTTCCAGACCTTTTTGATGTCATCTCCGGTCACAGTAGGATAGGAATAACCTAGACCTTCTTTCTTTAGATGTTTAATTAATTGTTCAGCCTCTTTGTCAGCTTCTTCCTGAGAATTCCTGGTGATCTCTGCAACCAATATCGCCTGTGGGTCACCCTCAATGAAAAACCTGTTCTCAGCCTGTCCCCTGTTTCTTTTTGTTGCCTCAAACACATAGTGATCCATCAGCTCAACTGCAGAAGGATTATGCTGTAAGGCAACAAGGTTGGCTCTCAACGATTCATCTATCGAATGGCAATGGATACAAACGAGTATTTTATAGGGAGGTGGAACGGGTGTTAACCTGATCTTTGCTGAAGTAACAAAAGCCAATGTTCCCTCTGACCCCGCAATCAGGCTACAAAAATTGAATTTACCCCCCTTTGCATTAAATGGCTGCATACGTGCCAGCATGTCAATGGCATAACCGGTATTTCTTCGATTAATGGAAGCCTTGGGAAATTGGGCTTCTATCTCTTTGATATTCTCAGGATCAGAAAGCATCTTGTCAATGCTGGCGTATAAAGATCCCTCCAAAGACCTCTCATCCAGTTTCTTTTTATAAGCAGTCTGATCCAGCTCCCCGAAAGTGACCTGTGTGCCGTCAGACAATATAGCATTTACCTCAAGTAAGTGTTCCCTTGTACTTCCATAAACCACTGAATTAGATCCACAGCTATTGTTTCCAATCATCCCACCGATCATTGCCCGGTTGGCAGTAGAAGTTTCAGGAGCAAAAAAATAGGCGTATTTGCTTAAATGATTATTGAGGTCATCCCGTACAATCCCCGGCTGGATGAGCGCCCATCCTTCTTTTTCGTTTACCTCCAGGATCTGATTGAAGTTTTTCGAAATATCCACAACAATCCCTCCACCAACCACCTGTCCAGCTAAAGAAGTACCTGCTGTACGAGGAATGAGCGAGGTCTTATTTTCCCTGGCAAACTCTACCAACTTCACTATATCCGAATCATTCTTTGGAACTGCCACCGCAATTGGGATCTCCCGATATGCTGATGCATCAGTTGCATAGACTTTTCTATTGGTTAAATCATCAAACAGGTCACCCTCTAATGAGGCCTTCAGTCCTTGAAAGTTCATGGTAACAAAACTAAATGCTTGGCTTCTTATTTACTATTTGGAGCTAAAAGTAGCTTCAACAAAAACAGGTAAATGATCAGAGTAATTCCTTAGATCCCGGTTATCAGTCAAAACCGCATATTTGGAAACTTTTACGCCATCAGAAACGACGATATAATCAATGCGATTAGGATATTCTTTCTTGGTTTCAAAGCCTCCTGAAGTCCCGTGAGGGCCAAAGACGAGATCACTAATTGCCCTGGAATCATTCATTGACTCAAACAACTTTTTGATTGGTGCTGTGTCAGGCGTCAGATTCAGATCACCCATGACAATAACCGGATAATCATCTGTATTTAACTCCTTAATTTTATTGAGAATCACATCCACAGCCTGTAGCCTGGCTTCCTTCCCCCTATGATCAAAATGGGTGTTGAACACCCAGAATTTTTGTTTAGGATCTGCCTTAACCTCAAACAGCATTGAAGTACAAATCCTTGGCAACGCAGCATCCCAGCCTTTTGATGGTTTTTCGGGTGTAGGAGATAGCCAGAAGGTTTGTTTCTTCAGTGCTGTAAATTTTTCATCCTTAAAATAGATTGCACTGAATTCACCTTTCCTTTTTCCATCGTCTCTTCCAACTCCAAAATAGGTGTATTCCTTTAGCTGTGCATCCAGATAATCTACCTGTTCCGGCAGTCCTTCCTGGATACCCAAAATATCCGGTTCGTAAAAGCTGATCTGGGCTGCTAATTCTTCTTTTCTATTATCCCAAAAATTAATTCCATCATCCGGATTTGCATACCGGATATTGTAAGTCATGAATGTGAAAGTCTGGGCCTGCATAATTATAGATGACAGGAGGGATAGGGTGATAAGGGTTAATTTTTTCATGTGTATAATAATAGATTTTATCAGTCACCGCTTCGGCGGACCGATCGGTCCGCCGAAGCGGGAATTCTCATGGTCACATTCTTCAACCGAAACATTTCTATTATACAATGATATTCATTCATTGATAGCTGTTCAGCAAACATGCTCATTTCATTTAACTTTTTTCAGGACTAGCGCTACCCTGCTGGGCAGGTAGACACTCAAATAATTTTCTCCGAACAAAGTTACTGAAGGATAAGTCATTTTATCATCAATTCTTCCAAAGCCGCCAAACTCCGGGTTATCTGAATTTAAGATAATTTGATATTTGCCACTTACTGGAACTCTAAAACGATAATCAGGAATGGAATTATTCGGATGGAAGTTAAAAGCAAAGATCAGGTTATTCCTTTCGAATATGATGGTCTTGTTAGCCTCATCCATATTGAGTTGCTGGGCAGGAAGCGCTGAAACCAATTCGTTTGCTTTAGCCAATTGAACCATTTCCTTCCCAAACTCATATAGGTATTTGTATTTAAGCTCCGGATTTTCCTGAACACTCCAAAGCCGCCTGGCGTAGTGATAGCTCCAGTTATTTCCCTCTCTGGGAAAATCAACCCATTCCGGGTGCCCAAATTCATTACCTATGAAATTGAGCCAGCCCTCTCCTCCAAGAGCCATCGTAAAGAGCCGAATCATTTTATGAAGTGCAATCCCACGATCTATTATCAGGCTATCTTTACTGATATGCATATGGGTATACATCTCTTTATCCATCAACCAAAAGGCCAGGGACTTATCCCCTACCAGGGCCTGATCATGTGACTCGGCATAAGCAATCGTACGCTCACCATATCTCCGGTTAGAAAGCACATTCCACATTTCATAGATATTCCAGTCCTCATCAGACTTATGCTTAAGGATCTTGATCCAATAGTCTGGAATACCCATGGCCAGCCTGAAATCAAATCCAAGACCACCTTCCTTTACTGGTCTGCATAAACCTGGCATTCCACTCATGTCCTCTGCGATCACAATAGAACCGGGCTTCATATCCTTGATCAGGGTATTGGCTAATTGGAAATAGATCAATACATCCCAATCAACATCGTTAAAATATTTATCGTAATGGTCAAAGCTTACCATATTGCCATGATGGAAATAAAGCATAGAGGTAACTCCATCATACCGGTAGCCATCCATGTGAAACTCCTCGATCCAATATTTCACATTGGATATCAGAAATCTCAGTACCTCTTCCTTCCCATAATTAAAAAGCTTTGAATCCCACAGATCATGAACACCTCTTCCTCCAGGATGGAAATACTGATCATCTGAACCATCAAAATCATTTAACCCCTCAGAAATATTTTTAACTGCATGAGAATGGACAATATCCATAATCACCGCAATACCCATCTGATGAGCGGCATCAACCAATGCTTTTAATTCGTCTGGGGTGCCAAACCGGCTGGAGGCTGCAAAGAAATTACTTACATGATATCCAAACGATCCATAGTAAGGATGCTCCTGGATGGCCATCATCTGGATGACATTATATCCCTGTTCCTTAATTTTTGGTAAAACCTTTTCTTTAAATTCTGTGTATGTACCAACTCCCTCTTTTTCCTGCGCCATCCCAATATGGCATTCATAGATATAGGGATTCTGGTTGATCCCAGACAATTCAAATTTACTATCAGACCACTTGTAGGCTTTGGATGGGTTCCAGGCCCTCCCTACAAAATCATATGTTTTTGGATCCTGCGTTGCATACCTTATATAGGCAGGAATCCTATCCCTCTCAACACCTTTAGCATCGGTCACATGAACTTTAACAGCATCCAGGTGATTAATTTTTGTCTTTTGCTGGTCGATAAAAATCTCCCACACTCCACCCTGATTCTTTGTAAGGGGATGCTTTGACTTATCCCATTTATTGAAGTCACCTACCAGTGAAAGCCCTTTTGCTGCTGGAGCCCATTCCCGATACCACCACCCTTTTTTTTGGGGATCATAATTCAACCCCATGTCATCGTAGCCTGTAGCAAATGCATCAACAGATCCATATTTTTTTTCGATGCTTTTTTTCCGGTCTTTAAATCGATTGATGCGATTTTTTATCTCATCAGTGTATGGTGAAAGCCAGGGATCGTTTTTTACCAGAATAGGGACATCCGTTTTGGACATTTTAAGAGAGGTTTGGTTGCTGAATAAGATATTCAATCGCTTGAAATATCCTACAAATTTAACATATTTTCAACAAATAAGTCATTTTATTAAAATATTATTCTTTTATTATAAGAATAAATAGAAAATATTCAACTTTTATTATTATTCAATAAATCACACTTCCAAATGCATTTTTAATTTTAATCGACTATTTACAAGGTAGAATAAATAATGCAATTTTCTTTAATTTGAGGGCGCTCTTGTAAATCCCAATCCAACTATGGACAATATTGACAGCATAACCATCAATTTTAATGACCAGAACATCTTCTTATTGAATCTTAGTCTGGCCTTCATCATGTTTGGTGTTGCACTCAATTTAACTCCACAGGATTTTAAGCTGGTTATTACTCACCCAAGGAGCGTATTTGCAGGATTTCTGAGTCAATTTCTGATCTTACCTGCGCTCACTTTCCTTCTGGTTCTTATTATCAAGCCATACCCAAGCATGGCCCTCGGAATGATGATGGTAGCTGCATGCCCGGGGGGTAATATCTCAAATTTCATGTCAATGGTATCAAAAGGTAATATCGCACTTTCTGTTAGTCTTACTGCAATATCTTCGATCGTCGCCATCTTCCTTACACCTATAAATTTTGCTTTGTGGGCCGGTCTATATCCTCCAACAGCTGAACTTCTCAAGCAAATTGATCTGGATTTTTGGGGCGCCTTTCAAACGATTGTTACCATCCTGGGTATTCCCATTATCCTGGGTATGCTCTTTAGGTATAAATTCCCAGCCTTCGCCATAAAAATCCATACTTTTATGCATTACAGCTCCCTCATAATATTTGCAGGGATTGTGATTCTTGCCTTTTCTGCAAATTTCGATTTGTTTATCTCCAAAATATATTTAGTACTCTTTATCGTATTTATTCACAATGCTGTCGCATTAACCAGTGGGTATCAAATGGGCGCTATTTTTAAGCTACCACCTCAGGATCGCCGAACATTAGCGATTGAAACAGGCATTCAAAATTCCGGATTGGGTTTGATTCTTATATTTACATTTTTTGACGGTCTGGGGGGAATGGCACTGGTTGCTGCCTGGTGGGGAATCTGGCATATTCTTGCAGGTCTTTCCCTCAGTTTTTACTGGAACAAAAAGTATGTAATTATTCCAAAGTCTATTTAAATGGTATACTTTTTTGTAAAGTGGTGGGCAAAAATATTTGTCCCTTTGTTTTTTGGTGACTTTAAAATAATTGGTCGCAAGAAAATCCCAAAAGATGGTGCGGTTATATTAGCTCCCAATCACCAGGGGGCCTTTATGGATGCTGTAGTTGTCGGGTCATTTATTAAGAAACAGGTTAGTTTCCTTACTCGTTCAGATATTTTCAACAAGCGTACAATACCTTTTTTAAGTGCGCTTAACATGCAACCGATATATAGAATCAGAGACGGTTATGATAGTTTATCAAAAAATGAGGAAGTTTTCAAAAAATGCTATGAACTCTTAGTCAAAAATGAGAAAATACTTTTAATATTTCCTGAAGGAAACCACGCACCTGACTTCTATTTGCGTCCCCTACAGAAAGGCACTTCAAGATTAGCTTTTGGAGCCAAAGAATACATGGGTGAAGACAAGAAATTATATATTGTTCCAGTCGGGGTTAATTACTTTTCACATAGATATCCTGCCAAATTGATCATCAACTTTGGTGACTCCATTGATGTAGATGATTACATGCCTGCTTACCAGAAAAATAACCTGAATGGATTTCAGGAACTTAAAAATGCTGTTGAGGAAGGGATGAAAAAGGTGTTGATACTACCGGAGAAAACTGATGACTACGAGAAACGAAAAAGTTTTGTATTCCAGCGAAAGCATGAAAAATACTCCTTTGATGAATTAAGAGAAATCTCTCAGGGAGAAATTGGGGAGATCAAAAAGCCTCCACGTAATGCTTTTACAAGATTTTTGGTATACTTTTTTAGCCTGCTCAATTTTCCTATATATCTGGGCATGCAGAAAATATTGGGTATCATGAAGGACAAGGCTTTCTATATATCCATGAAATTTTATGCAGGATGTGTGCTAACTTTTTTCTGGTGGCTGATACTCTTCACAGTTGGTGCCTTAACTCTGGGGTGGAGATTTGGCCTGCTCCTCATTGTAGCAAGTCTGCTTTTTCTGTTTGCCAGAAAAAATATTATCGGATACACTAATTAAGGCTGCTTAAGAATCTGGCACGGTCATAAAGCAAGCGGCCGTCTTTATCCCATTCTTTGGTAATGATTGGGCTTGTCTCAAAATCAAACGGATCTTCCGGGTATATAACCTCCCGCTTGGTTCGCTGATTGTCATAATATTCTCTCCATAGCCCCACCTTATGGCCAAATTTATACTCACCGACCACTGCTATGGTCCCACTTTCATGGAAGGCATAATACTTACCGCTTTTCTCACCATAATGTACCGGTATTACCTCCTTCAGAATTGTTTTGTCAAAATCATAATATGACATCAGGGATTCTTTTGGCCACCCTTTCCAGAAATTCTTTTTATCCAGGAGCACATCATACCGGTTATACTCAACCCATCTGCCATGCTTCATACCTTTATAATAGAATCCCTCCTCAAGCACCTGGTCCTCTAACTTCTTCACATAATGGCCGTGCAAAACACCAGCATATTCCCGATTTACCCTTGTGCTATTTTCAATCCGCTTTTTCTTGAAGTCATACCAGTAAAAGTTCTGGATGTAATCATCAGGTCCTGAATAGTCCTTATCCTTTAAATAATGGAAAAGTTCTACTATCTGTCGGTTTCCATAACCGGTCTTTGTAAAACCCCTCTTGGTTTTAATCCCGAAGAAGATCTTTTTATTTTTCTTCTTCTTCTTTTGGTTTTTTCGCTCGTTGTTTTTGTCCTCATTTTCTTCCTCAGCTTCATCCAGATTGATGGTTAGAGGGGAATCATAGACTGGCTTAAAAAGGCTTTCAACGGACTGATCATCCTGCGCAAACAAGGTAAACGCTGGACCCAGGATCAACATTAAGAAAATACTTTTTCGCATACCTATCACAACGAAAAATTAACAAGAAAATTTCCCTGATAAACTATTTGGAGACCATTTCTACACTCCTGGAAATAAAATCTGTCAGTGCCTTTCCCTTCAGCATACCCTGAGAAAGTAAAGCAAGATCATAAGCCTGTTTAGCCAAGGCTATTTTCGCTTCTTCATCTTTAGCCGTCAGAATCTTCTTGGTATACGCATGGTTGGCATTTACTGAGACTGCCAGATTTAATGGCAGCTCGCCAAACATCATGGGTCCTCCCCCACCAACAGCCTGCATATCCTTCATCCTACGCATAAACTCCGGCAAGGTGATCGTCACTGGCATGTCATCGGTTGCCATCGGCTCTATAACCACTGCATTATTTTTCTCATTGACAGCTTTCTCATAGATGGTCTTAACCTCTTCTTTCTCCTGATCGGAAAGTACTGATTCCTTTTTCTCATCCTTGTCAATCAATCGGTCAATCACATCTGAGTCCACACGCTTGAAAACGATATTGCTATCTTTCTGCTCCACCTGCCCGATAAAATGTGGATCGATGGGTCCATCCAGCACTAAAATATCATAATTCCTTTTTTGAGCATTACTGATATAGCTATGCTGCTTATCCTCATCACTTGCATATAGGAATACCTGATTCTTGTCTTTATTCGTCTGGGTAGGCTCTATCTTTTTCTTATACTCCTCAATCGTGAAGTACTTGCCTTCAATATTTTTTAAGAGCGCAAAGTCCTTCGCTTTCTCCTCAAACTTTGGTTCGGAAACCATTCCATATTTAACAAACAGACCAATGTCTCCCCACTTTTTCTCATAGGATTCTCTGTCGTTTTTAAATAGTTCAGCAAGCTTATCCGCAACCTTTTTGGTGATGTATCCATTGATCTTCTTGACATTCCCGTCCGACTGAAGATAACTTCTTGAAACATTCAACGGAATGTCCGGTGAGTCAATCACTCCATGAAGCAATTGCAAAAACTCGGGTACAATGTCTTTTACCTCGTCGGTAATGAATACCTGTCGGCTATATAATTGGATCTTGTTTTTCTGAATCTCAAAATCTTTTTTAAGCTTGGGGAAATACAGTATCCCTGTCAGGTTAAATGGATAGTCTACATTCAGATGAATCCAGAACAGTGGGTCTTCAGAAAACGGATATAATTCTTTGTAAAATTCCAGGTAGTCCTCATCTTTTAAATCACTCGGTTGTCTGGTCCAGATTGGGGCAGTATTGTTGACAATGTTGTCTTCTTTTACTGATTTATATTTCGGATTTCCATCCTTATCCTTACCATCCTCTACAGACTTTTCTTTTTGACCAAATTTGATTGGCACTGGCAAAAACTTGGAGTATTTATCCAAAATCCCCTGGATCCGATGTTCTTCCAGAAATTCCTCAGAATCATCAGCCATGTGAAGGATGATCTCTGTTCCTCTTTCTTTCTTTTTAGAAACCGATATCTCAAATTCAGTATTCCCATCACAAGTCCACTTTGCTGGCTTAGCACCCTCCTGGTAAGAAAGAGTATTGATCTCAACCTTTTTAGCTACCATGAAAGCCGAGTAGAAACCTAACCCAAAATGCCCGATGATCTGCTGATCTTCTCCCTTGTCCTTATATTTTTCAATGAACTCGGTGGCTCCGGAAAAGGCGATTTGATTGATGTATTTCTTAATCTCATCAGCAGTCATTCCGATACCCTTATCAGATACGGTGATCGTCTTTTTCTTTTTATCAAAACTTACCTCTACCGTCAAATCTCCCAGTTCGCCGGAATACTCACCTAGTGATGCGAGTCTTTTTACCTTCTGGGTCGCATCGACAGCATTTGAAACTAACTCACGTAGGAAGATTTCATGGTCTGAATACAAAAACTTTTTAATGATCGGAAAGATGTTTTCCGTATGTATCGAGATTGTCCCTTTTTCTTGCATCACTTTTTTGATTTTAAAAGAATTATGATTGCGTGGGATCAAAATCTATTCCATCAACAAAAAAACTGACAAGATGTCACGATAAGATTAAAAAGATCTGAGATTAGCGGATCCGGTCTGCACTTCTGACCAGCTTTTCGTCCCTTCTGATAAACCGGTTGGCTAACACATTGAAGAATAAAGCTGCAGCGATGATATAAAAACCCGTCAGAAACTCCCCTTGAATAGAAGGCTCAAGTAAAGCATTCGCTTTGGTGGTATAGTAATAAGTCAGACCCAGGGCTCCTCCCATGAGGAGTGAGTTTAATGCACCCAGCTGCATTTGT
Organism: Bacteroidota bacterium; assembly: GCA_047947195.1. Classification (GTDB taxonomy): domain Bacteria; phylum Bacteroidota; class Bacteroidia; order Cytophagales; family Cyclobacteriaceae; genus UBA7330. Next base: position 5,087,722 of record CP170458.1, on the reverse strand, counting down.
CTTAATCTGTTTTTAAATTGAAAAATAGAATAAACAGCGACCAGGGCTGCCAGACCGGCAAGTAACGCCACATAAAAGGTGTCCTTTTGAAGCGAGATCTCTCCTTTGTCCATATAGATCAGTTCAAGCGCTGACAAGGTAATGTATTCAGATCCGTCAGTACTGGTCTTTTGCCACAACGGGAGGAATACAACAGCAATCATAATTATAGCTGTCAAAAGGAGAAAAATACTTTGAACACGTTGGATCATAACATAAAATTTGAACAAAAGTGATCATCTCTTATCAATTGGCCAACTGAATCCCTGTTAATTTGCAGCATGAGATATTTCATGGATTTATCTTACAAGGGCACCGGATTCCATGGATGGCAGGTACAAAAAAATGCCATTTCCGTGCAGGAAATGATTAATAAAGCCCTTTCTACTATCCTTCAGGTTCCTACGGAATGTGTGGGAAGCGGAAGGACTGATACCGGTGTGCATGCCCACCAGCAAATCGCTCATTTCGATACTCAGGAGACTTTGGATACATTAGAATTCAAATACAAATTGAATGTCCTGTTGCCATTTGATATTGCGGTGAATAACCTTCGGCAGGTTGAGTCAAAAGCACATTCCCGGTTTGATGCTTCCAGAAGAACTTATCATTATTATATACACAGCCGGAAAGATCCATTTAAAACAGGGTTTTCTTATTATTACAGTCAGGAACTAGATCATGACAAGATCATTGCCGCATTAAAGACCCTCGAAAAAACCAGGGATTTTCAGGCCTTTAGCAAGGTTAAGACTGAGGTGAAAACGTTCGAATGTGAAATTTTTGAGATCTCCTGGGAAACTTCTGAAGTCGGACACCGTTTTGTTGTAAGTGCTGACAGGTTTTTAAGGGGAATGGTAAGAGCGATGGTGGGCACATTACTGGATATCGGCCTTGCCAAAATCAATCTTGATGACCTGGAAACAATTTTGAAAAGCGGGAACAGATCAATGGCGGGAAGAGCAGTTCCTCCAGAAGGGCTTTATTTGCACCGTGTTGAATATCCTTCAAACATTTATGTAGACTAACCTAATGTCCGAAGAAAAAGACAGTTCAGTAAGCGGGAATATATTAGACCTGAAGATCATAGGGAGGCTCTTCGTCTTTGCTAAGCCCTATATCAAGCAATTTTATATCCTCGTATTTCTCACAATTTCTTTGGCCTTGATAACACCTGCAAGGCCTGTCCTGATACAACGAACGATTGATAATGAAGTCGCCACTGGAAATTATCAGGGACTGGTAACGATGATTGTATGGTTGGTTGTTCTGCTGGTTATTCAGGCTGTAATCCAATATGCACATACCTATTTATCAGGCTGGCTGGGTCAGATGATCATTAAAGACATCAGGATCAAACTATTCAATCACCTTCAAAGATTAAAACTCAAATTCTTTGATAATACCCCGATTGGTCGTTTGGTTACCCGAAACATATCCGACATCGAAACGCTCTCTGATGTATTTAGCGAAGGTATTGCAGCAATGATTGGAGATATTCTGCAACTTGTCGTAATCCTGGGAGTGATGTTTTACACCGATTGGAAACTTACCCTGGTTAGTTTGTCAATGCTCCCCTTGCTTATCCTGGCTACCTATGTTTTCAAAGAAAAGGTAAAGGTTTCCTTCAACAGTGTTCGAACTGCGGTCGCTAATCTTAATTCATTTGTTCAAGAGCACATTACAGGCATGAACATCGTCCAGATCTTCAACGCAGAGGAGAGGGAATTCCAAAAGTTCAAAGAGATCAATGCAGATCACCGAAAAGCCAATGTGAAATCTGTTTTGTACTATGCCACTTACTTCCCTGTAGCTGAAATTATCCAGGCTTGCGGTATCGGGCTCGTGGTCTGGTGGGGGGCCCGTGGAGTAATCGGTGAAGAATTAACCCTTGGGATTCTGATTGCTTTCATCATGTACATTCAAATGTTCTTCAGACCCATTCGAATGATTGCTGACCGGTTCAATACCCTTCAAATGGGAATTGTCAGTTCCAACAGAATATTAAATCTTTTGGACAGCACCGAGCACATCCCAAATGAGGGGACAATGAAAAAAGACACCATCAGGGGAGATGTCTCGTTCAAACATGTATGGTTTGCTTACAATGATGAGGATTGGGTATTAAAAGATATCAACTTTGAGGTTAAACAAGGCGAAGCACTCGCCCTGGTCGGGGCAACTGGAGCAGGAAAATCCTCAGTAATTAATCTACTGAACAGATTTTATGACATCAAAAAAGGAGAAATCCTGGTAGACGGGGAAAATATCAAAGATTATGAGATCACCAACCTGAGAAAACACATCTCTGTTGTGCTACAGGATGTCTTTTTATTCTCTGATTCTATTTATAACAATATTACTCTACGTAATCCGGAAATAGATCGGGCAAAAGTCATGGAAGCAGCTGAGCTGGTTGGGGCAAAAAGTTTTATCATGCGATTACCTGGTGGTTTTGATTACAATGTGATGGAAAGGGGTTCCACACTCTCTGTGGGACAGCGGCAGCTCATTTCATTTGTCAGGGCACTGGTGTATGATCCAAAGATCATCGTGCTGGACGAAGCGACCTCTTCGGTAGATACCGAGACCGAGGAACTTATCCAACAGGCGATCGAAAAACTGATGAAAGGTCGTACTTCTATTGTCATTGCGCACCGACTATCTACCATTCAAAGTGCTAAAAAGATTCTGGTACTTGACAAAGGTCAAATAGTTGAAGCTGGAAATCATGATGAATTACTGAAAAAAGACGGCTATTATACCCAACTTTATCAGATGCAATACAAAGAGGTCGTTACTGCATGAAAGTAAATAGATCGTTGGTCATTTACCTGGGGATCATTGTGATCTCCCTTTCTATCATCGGCTATACATTGTATTATTTCTATGATCAGATGGGTGGCTTTGATGAGTTGGAGGTAATTGAATTAAATCCCATCGAACGAAAAATTGTTGGAATCACTTATCAGGGGAAGGCTCAGACTGCAACGTATGAAAAAGCAGTAGCAAAATGTGTCGATCAGATCAGCAACAAAAAACTCAATGGGGTTTTGACTATTATCACCTATAAGTCAGATACCCTGGAATCAAATGAAGTCAGCCTGTTTATCGGCATCTCATTAAATTCTTCAATGGCAGAAATACCCTATGACTTTGAGGTTAGACAACTTTCGTCAAAAAATCGCTACGGTATGTTTTTATCTATGCATCCTGCGGTGCGGCCATCTATTGACAGAGTTGAAAAAATGCTGACTAGCCAGGCTAAAACGGATGGGAAAGAACTACTTCCCATGTTTATGGAGCTATATTATCCTGACGACTCTATGACCATAGAAGCATGGACAAAATAACTAGTCAAGGACTTCAAGAGATTCGGTGCTAAGCTGTTTATCATACAGCTCCTTGTAAACACCGCCAGCCTCTAGCAGAGACTCATTGGTTCCATGCTCTACCACGTACCCATCATCCAAAACAATCACTTTATCTGCAAGTTTTGCTGAAGACACACGATGGGAAATGATAATACTGGTACGGCCTTTCATAATCCTGGCCATGGCATTTAAGATGCTGTTTTCAGTTTTTGTATCCACAGCAGACAAGGCATCATCCAGTATTAAAATTTTCGGTTCCCTGGCAATGGCCCGTGCGATAGATACCCGTTGTTTTTGCCCCCCGGAGAGTGTGATTCCACGCTCGCCAACACGAGTTTGGAATCCCTCCTTAAATCCATTGATGTTTTCCAATAGGTCTGCATCCTTGGCATAGCGTTCTATTTCTTCATCTGAAAGACCTTCCTTTCCAAAGGCAATGTTTTGCCCAATGGTATCTGAAAAAAGAAACACATCCTGAGGCACATAGCCAATCTGGCTTCTCAAATAGGCAATGTTATAATCTTTGATATCGGCTCCATCAATCATTATGCGACCACTGGTTACATCATATAGCCTCGTGATAAGGTTCGCGATGGTGCTTTTACCGGATCCTGTTGTGCCAATGACTGCTATAGACTCTCCTGGTTCCACGTTAAAGGTGATTTCTTTCAAGGCTTCAATACCAGAATCCGGATAGGTAAATCCTACCTTTTCAAAAGAGATACTACCCTTGATGGGGCTCTCCAGATTTTTAAGTGAAACAATTTCGTTTTTGGTTTCCAGAAACTCATTGATCCTTCGCTGGGATGCTGCTGCCCGCTGAATGATGCTGGTGATCCAACCAAGAGACGCCACCGGCCAGGTTAGCATATTCACGTAAATGATAAACTCAGCAATATTTCCAGTACTTAATGCTCCATTGAAAACTTCAATGGATCCGATGTATACCGTAAGTATCACACTAAGACCAATCAGTCCCATGATTAATGGGAAAAACAGTGCCTGAACAAAAGCCAGCTTGAGTGATTTATCCTTATACTCAACACTCGCCGTACCAAACTCTTCCCCCATATCCAGCTCCCGGCCAAATGATTTGATTACTCTGATACCTGAAAAAGCCTCCTGTACAAAAGTTGATAAGCTGGAAAGACTCCTTTGGATCTCCTCCGATTGCTTGTTGATGATATTATTAACAAAATAGATACTCAGTGAAAGAATAGGTAATGGGATCAGCGAGTATAGCGTGAGCTTCGGATTGATTGAAAACATGTATGGTATCACCATCAGGAAAAGGGTGAATAAAGAAATCCCATACATGATTGCCGGTCCGATATACATACGCACACGACTCACATCTTCTGAAATTCTGGCCATTAGATCACCCGTATTGTTCCTTCTGTAAAAACTGAGCGGAAGTGTTTGATAATGCGCATAAATTTCATTCTTAAGATCGTATTCTATCAACCGTGACATCACGATTATTGTCTGACGCATGAAAAACATGAATACCCCTTTCAGCAGTGCTGAAATCAAAATGATCAACCCAAGGATCAGGATACTGGCAGCAAATATTTCGTAGGAACTGGATTGCAAATCAAAACCTTCAAAAATCTTGAAAATATCATAACTACGTTGAAGCAGGTCAAATGAATACCTGACAATCACAGCAGGTACGATCCCAAAGAAGTTGGAAATGATAATAAAAATGGTTCCGGAAAGGAGGTGCCATTTATATTTAAGCAGGTATTTATTGAGGTGGGAAAGGTCTTTCACAAAGTTTAAAACGATCGAATCACAAAATGGTTATTCCTATAAAAAACAACTAATTTTGGGCTCGAATTAAGTGCGGGACCCAAAGTCAGCAAACTTACTAAAGGGAATGATAGAGGCACAACCAAATACGGATCAAAATCAACTTTTTGAGACAATGTCGACAATGGACCATGAACAGTTGGTTTTTTGTCGGGATGAAGCTACTGGATTAAAAGCCATCATCGGCATTCACAACACAGTTTTAGGACCTGCTATGGGTGGCACCAGGATGTGGAACTATGATTCAGAGGAAGCTGCCATTCGGGACGTACTCCGGTTGTCAAGGGGTATGACTTTGAAAAATGCCATCGCAGGATTGAACATTGGCGGAGGAAAGACGGTGATCATTGGAGACGCCAAAAAGATGAAAAGTGAGGCATTACTTAGAAGGTTCGGAAAGTTTGTAAATAGTCTCAACGGAAAATACTGGACTGCCCCTGACGTGAATATGGGTGAAAGGGATATGGAGTATATCCGCATGGAAACTCCTTATGTAGCAGGCACCCCTGAAAACATGGGAGGGTCTGGCGATCCGAGTCCAATGACCGCATATGGTGTATATCATGGGATCAAAGCCAGCGCTAAAGAAGTTTATGGAAATGATAGCCTCGAAGGCAAAAAAATTGTGATCCAGGGAGCCGGACAGGTAGGTAAATACCTGGTCGATCATTTGGTGAAAGAAAATGCAAAAGTCTGCATCTCAGACATTTTTGAAGATAAGATCAAAGCCATTACAAAAAAGCATAAAGTAGAAGTGCTGGATCCGGATAAAGTCTTTGAGGTGGAAATGGATATCTTTTCCCCTTGTGCGTTAGGTGCTTCTCTCAACAGTAAATCAATTCCACAACTTAAATGTGCGATTGTGGCTGGGGCTGCAAACAACCAGCTCGAAGAGGAAAATCTCCATGCGGAAATGCTTGCAGAAAGAGAAATTCTTTACGCCCCGGATTTCCTCATCAATTCAGGTGGAATCACCAATGTATACTACGAACTTAAAGGCAACTTCAATAAGGAAAGAGTAAAAGATCAGACCTCCAGGATTTATGAAGTAACTTTAGATGTGTTCAAACACGCCAAAGAAAATAAGACCACTACCCATAAAGCTGCATTGCAGATAGCCTTAAACAGAATAGAAAGTGTCGGTAAAACCAAACTGGGTTATTAATCAAATTCAGCTAATCAAAATCGGATGTTAAATCGTAGGATCCTTAGAATCAAGGCCATGCAAGCCTTATATAGCTATTATCTGGCTGAAAATTCCCTTAAAGCTGTAATCCAGGAAAATCTTGAAAAAGAGTTTACAATAGATCCAGCTAAGGATGATTTTTTACAGGCACCAGAATTCGAAAAGAGAAAAAGGTCAGCGATTAATCTTTACCTCAAACGCCTTGGCAAAGAATCTCCGGACACCAAAGATCTGGAAAAAGAAATTGTTGACGCCGTAAACAAAGCTCAGGAAGACTATTATTCTGCACTTCGCGATGAGTCCGTGTCAATCAATAAAAGGATGTTTTCAGATATCAATGACATCCACAATATGTACTTTAAACTGCTGCTTTTACCTATAGCATTTACTACAATTGAAAAAGCAGAAAAAGAAAAGAAGGAAAAAGCCCATATCCAAAGATTTTCTACCTGGAACTTTAATTTTATTGACAATCCGGTCATAAAAGCCTTAAATGCTTACCCGGATTTTCAAAAAGAAGTTCGAAACCGTAAAGTTGACTGGTCAAAGGAAGAGGATACACTAAGAGGATGGTTCAAAGACGTTCTTCAAAAAAATGAAAGACTTATTGAATATCAGGGTTCAAAATCTCCTACAGATGAGGAGCATCTTGATGCGGTAGTTTACCTCATGAAAAAAATCGTTTTTAAAGATGAGATTATCTCTGATTACCTGGGTTCAATAGACTTGAGATGGAACGAAAATAAGCCTGTACTGTCCAGTTTAGTTGTTAAAACACTTCAAGGCTTCAATAAAGATGATGCCGAAAATCCATTTGAACTCAAGACCATCAGTAAAAATGAAAAAGACGATCTGATCTTCTTTAAGAAGCTCTATGAAGAATCGGTAAAGAACAATGATCACCTGGAGGAAGTGATTTCAGAGAAAACAAGAAACTGGGATATCTCCAGAGTGGCTTTGCTTGATAAAATTATTTTGAAGATGGCGCTTGTGGAGATGACCAATTTCCCAAGTATCCCCGTAAAGGTGACTATTAATGAGTTTATTGAGATCTCAAAGCTTTACAGTACACCCAAGAGCAAACAATTTGTTAACGGTATTTTGGATGTTCTGGCAAACGAACTAACTTCGGATGGCGTTATAAAGAAAAGTGGAAGAGGTTTAATCGATAATAAGTAAAATCATGGGAAAATCAGGATCAGGTGGTTCATTCTTTTCTTTCTTTCTAGGGATAGTTACCGGAGGTATACTAGGAATTTTATTTGCACCGGATAAAGGAGTAAATACCCGGGATAAGCTGACTTTTAGACTGGATAAATATAAAAACCGTTTGGAAGATCTTATTGAAGATCTTGTTGAGAGTGGTGAAAAAGTTGAAAATGAAGCCAAATCGGAAGGGGAAAAGATTATCAAAGACGCCAAATCAAAAGCTGAAAAGTTGCTGGATGATGTAAATGGTTTAATCAACCAAATACAGAAGAACTAATTAACACATCTCCTTTTTAACAAATCATTAAGATTATAGAAACTAAACGATACTTTATTGTTTAGTAATTTTGTGCTTTGTAAGAAAATTAAATTCTCGTAGAAATTAAATATTAATAGATATGAAACTAAATATCCTTAACTATCTATTCATCTTATTATTTGGAATAGTCGCTTTTAGCTGCTCAAATAAAGAGCTTGAATCCAGAATTGCTAAGCTGGAAGGTAAGGTAGCTGAGTTAGAGTCTAAAAATGGACCTAGTATCAATGCGCCTTCAACCACTGCTGCTACCGCAGCAAATGAACCTGAAGTAAAGCCTGACGGCCCACTACCTTCATTTGAATTTGGTGAAGAATTGCATGACTTTGGTAATATCACTGAAGGTGATAAAGCTGAGCACGTATTTACCTTTAAAAATGTTGGTGAGGCACCGTTGATCATTTCATCAGCAACTGCAACCTGTGGATGTACAGTACCAGAATGGCCTAAGGAACCAATCCCAGTAGGTGGATCTGGTGAGATCAAAGTAGTATTTAACAGTGCCAACAAGTCAGGAATTCAAGCTAAAACTGTAACCATTACAGCCAATACCTATCCGAAAAAATCTCAATTGAGAATTAGAGGAAATGTAATAAAGGCTGATAATCCTTCATAACTAATAAATTAATGATCAATTCTCTATTGCTACAGGCTGCCACTGGTGGCTCGAATTATACTTCCCTAATCATGATTGGGGGTATGATTGCTATTTTTTATTTGTTTTTTATCCGTCCGCAACAAAAAAAGCAGAAGGAACAGAAAAAATTTATTGAAGCCATCAAAAAAGGAGATCAGGTTGTGACCCTGGGTGGTATTCATGGAAAAGTTGTTTCCGTCGATAATGATACCATTACTTTAGATGTGGATCGTGGGAATAAGCTAGTCCTTGAAAAATCATCTGTCTCTCTTGAGAATAGCAAGAAAGTAACTGGTCAGAAATAATTTCATAGACGTAATGTCGTGATGTCATACATTATTAAAAATTGGAAGGTAGTTATCATCTCATTGATTGGTGCAACTACCTTCTGGTTTTTTAATGCCCTTAATAAAAACTACGACGCCAACATCAACTACCCGGTTGAATTTGTTTTCAGTAGGGATAGCAACGTTATCATGCAACCTTTGCCTTCCACTATTCGGATCAATGTATCCAGTGGTGGTTGGAACTTGCTCAGAAAGACCTTCTGGTTCAATGTACCTCCTTTAGAAATTCCTCTTGAGCAACCATCTGCAGTAAGATTTATTGACCGGACTCAATTGTTCCCATTTGTTGTCAATCAAATGAGTGAATTGAAAGTCAACCATATTGTAAGCGATTCATTGTTTCTCTTCATCGAACCAAAAGACACTAAAAGAGTTGCCCTAAATATCAATCAAAAGGAAGTCCCTCTTCGATCTGATTACAGGATAACCTCACCAATAAGATTTGAACCTGATTCCATTACGCTAAGTGGCCCTTCAAGCTTTATAGATACACTCAAAGCTTATTATACCCTGAACCTAAACATGGAGAATATTGATGATCCGGTTAACCAGGACATTCCTGTAAATCTTCCAAGTGGCCTTATCAAAAGTGATCCACAACAAGTAAGGATCTCTTTCAATGTCGAAGAGTTTATAGATGAGCAAATTACTGTTCCATTAGAGCTAGCTGGGTTTCCAGCAGATTCAAGTAAGTACCCGGAAATAAGTGAAGTGGTGATCTCATATAAAGTAGCCAGTTCTAAAAGGAGAGATTTTAATCCAAGCGAGTTTATTGTACTCCTCGATATTTCTACACTTGATCCAAGGGACTCTACTGTTATGCCTCTTCTACTGTTTTATCCCCTTGAAATTACCGATCCTGTTATTGAGACTGATGAAATTCATTTGATCTATGAGTAAGCCACTCAAAGTGGGAATTACAGGTGGTATTGGTGCAGGCAAAAGCATTGTAAGTAAGGCGTTCCATGTCCTGGGAGTTCCCATTTATGATGCAGATTCCAGGGCCAAATGGCTTATGAATCATAATCAGGAACTAAAAGTAAAAATCACTGCCTTATTTGGTCAGCAGGCTTACAACCAGGATGGTTTAAACAGGACATTCATCGCTAAAGAAACTTTCTACAATAAGGAAAAGCTAGATGTATTGAATAGACTTGTGCATCCTGCAGTAAATGAAGATTATAATAGTTGGGTAAGCGAGCAAAAGAGTCCTTATTCACTTAAAGAAGCCGCACTTCTTTTTGAAACTGGGTCCTATAAAAAGCTAGATTTGATCATTGTGGTTAGTGCTCCTGAAGATCTAAGGATCTCCAGAGTGTTGGCCAGAGATCCTCATCGATCAAAACAGGATATTGAAGCTATCATTGGTAAACAATGGCCCCAACAAAAGAAGGATGAAGCAGCTGACTATGTCATCAGGAATGATGACAAAGAAATGGTCCTCCCACAGATTTTATCTGTTCACCAAAAAATTATGGAGTTAGCCAGTCAATAGATTTACTGGTAGTCTAATCTGATCAGCATAGAAATTAATTCGCTTAGATCGCTCATCCAGCAATTCGATCTTTTCAATACGATCCTGGGAATGATGATAAAATAACTCAACATAGAATTGACCAATCAGATACAAATTGACCTTATATGCATAGTACCTGATTGAGGTGATCAGCTCCCCGTTGAAATAAACCCATTTCGTTTTTTCATCAAGAGAAAGTCTGGAAAAATCCCTTGTCGTCATAGTACCAAGATAATTGAAAGAAACAGAGATTCACAGGAAATCAACAATATTTAGGTGTTAATACTGATCTGCCCTACTTTTGATTTAGTATGTATGAAATATACCTGATCATCTTAGTGGTAGCATTTCTTTATGCTTCAGTGGGCCATGGGGGCGCGAGCGGTTACCTGGCCATTATGAGTCTATACAATTTTGCTCCGGAAACGCTCAAGCCCACCGCATTGATGCTTAATCTTTTTGTGGCTGGAATCTCATTTCTTCATTATTACAAAAAGGGTTATTTCAAAAAAAGACTTTTTACAGTTTTTGCCATTAGTTCTATTCCGGCTGCATTCCTCGGCGGCATGATATCTTTAGATCCCGATATCTATAAAAAGATACTTGGGGTCTTACTAATTTTTGCTGTCCTCAGAATATTAGGTGTTTTTGGTTCCCATACTGATGATATTAATCAGCCAAAATGGGTCCCTGGTCTTTTCATCGGAGCTGTAATCGGATTTTTTAGTGGATTAATCGGGATTGGTGGAGGTATTATCCTCAGCCCTGTCATCCTGTTATTAGGTTGGGGAAATGTCAAGGAAACTGCAGCTGTCTCCGCTTTGTTTATATGGGTAAACTCACTGGCTGGAATGGCTGGACTGGTTAGTTCAGGGGTGACATTTGCCGATCACCTGTATATTTTTGTTGCAGTGGCGGTCGTTGGCGGGTTTTTAGGCGGATATGTGGGTAGCCATAAATGGAACCTCAAATCCCTAAAATTGGTATTGTCCATTGTTTTGATCATGGCATGCTTTAAATTAATACTTGCATGAGTACGTTTACCATCAAATATTTCGGAGTGGTTGCAGAAGTGACTGGTAGGCTTCAAGAGGAAACGGAGTTGAAAGAAATAACTTCTGTTCAAGATGCACTCAATGCCTGCCTTGAAAAGTACCCTGAACTTAAAACAGTCTCCTTCAAAATAGCTCATAACCAAAAAATTACAGAATCAGGGACCATCGAACCCAAAGACGAAATTGCTTTTTTACCACCTTTTTCAGGAGGATAAAATGGAAGGGCCAGACCAATATGAATTAGAAAGATATCAGAGACAGACTGACCTGCAAAATGTTGGAAAAGAGGGTCAGAAAAAGCTTTCTCAGGCAAAAGTACTTATCATTGGTATTGGGGGCCTTGGGTGCCCTGCAGCTCAATATCTTGTTGCCGCAGGTATTGGGAATATCGGGTTAATGGATCATGACAAGGTATCGTTAAGCAATCTGCAGAGACAAATTCTATTTGGAGAGAAAGACCTTGAGAAGAATAAGGCCATCTGCGCGCAAAAGAAACTTCAGGAACTCAATTCCCATGTCAATTACTCCGTTTTTCCTGAAGCATTGACTCCGGAAAATGCATTGAATATTCTCAAAGACTTTGATCTGGTTATAGATGGTACAGACAACTTTGAAACCAAGTATCTGATAAACGATGCCACCTTACTACTGGAAAAACCCATGGTTTTTGGTTCTGTTTATAAATTTGAAGGGCAACTATCTACTTTCAACTATCAGGGAGGACCTTCCTATCGCTGCATATTCCCGCAACACCATACACTGGATCCCAATAGCTGTATCGATACTGGTGTAATAGGCATTCTGCCAGGCATTGTAGGTACCATGCAGGCCATGGAGGCAATTAAAATTATCCTCGACATAGGGGAAGTGTATTCAGGAAAAATGAAAATATTCAATACATTAACCAATCAGGAGCAAATCGTGTCTTTTGACCGAAATGAAAGTGAAATTCAACAAGTCCTTGAAAAGGGTTTAGCCACAGAAAGTAACATGCAGGCATGTATGTCTGATGATACCCTTTACATTGATGTCCGCGAATTCGATGAACTCCCGGAAATTAGTCATATTACATCGCTAAGGATTCCGCTTAGTCAGCTGGAAAGTAGATTGAATGAGATTCCGCGGGAACAAAACGTGATTCTCTTTTGTCAAACTGGTAAAAGAAGTCAACAGGCACTAACCTTTCTCAAACAAAAGCACGGGTTTGATAACTTACATCATCTTAATGGTGGAATAAAAGAACTAGAACGTTAAATGGAGAAAAAAAGAGAACCTAAAAAAATATTTATTCAAGGGGCCATACCGGTTGAAAAAATTGCCACCTCAATTGCCAATCATCAGCATAAAACGAATATTGGGGCTCATGACATCTTTTTAGGCCAGGTTCGCGCTGATGAAATAGATGGAAAGATTGTTGATGCAATAGAATATACAGCCTATGAGGAAATGGCTGAAAAGGTGGTCCACGAAATCAGAGAAAAAGCATTTGAGAAATTTGAGCTAACCTGTGCCCACATCTATCATAGCCTTGGAAAGGTTAAAACTGGTGAGTTGTGTTTCTTTGTATTCACTTCATCTCCTCACAGAACAATGGCCTTCGAAGCTACCCGATTCATAGTAGAGGAAATCAAAGCCAATGCTCCCATCTATGGCAAAGAAATTTTTGAGGACACCTCCAGTCAATGGAAAAAAAATACCCCGGTTAGTTAGAACAGCATGGTAGATATCACCCACAAGAGCAACACACTAAGATCAGCAACAGCCCAGGCCACGGTTAGGGTCAGTAAGGGGGAAACTATTGAGCTCCTCAAAGGGGACAAAATCCCCAAAGGGAACGTTTTTGAAATGGCCAAAGCTGCCGGCCTCCTCGGAGTCAAAAAAACACCGGAGCTAATGCCGGATTGTCATCCTTTGCCCATAGAATATACCGGGATCGAATACGAAATATCAGGTCTGGAGATCATCATCAAAGTGACTGTAAAGACCATCTATAAAACCGGTGTGGAAGTTGAAGCTATGCATGGTGCAAGCATAGTGGCACTTACAGCTTATGATATGCTCAAACCAGTAGACAAAGGGGTAAGCATTCACGAAATCAAATTGCTAGAAAAGAAAGGTGGTAAATCCTCCTATATCAATGATTACGGTCATCTTACAGCCGTGGTAATCGTCTGTTCCGACAGTATCTACAAGAAGGAAAATGAAGATAAATCAGGTAGGATCATTGTTGAAAAACTTAAAAACTACGGATTATCAAGTATTGATTATGCAATCATCCCCGATGAACCTGAAAAGATCAAAGAACATATCCAGGATGATGTAGATTTGATCATTTTTACCGGAGGGACTGGAGTAGGACCCAGAGACGTAACACCAGACACCATTAAACCTCTTTTAGATACCGAACTAACAGGGGTCACTGAAACCATCCGGAGATATGGCCAGGACAGAATGCCCTATGCAATGCTTTCCAGGTCATTAGCAGGAATTAAGGGTAAATCTATTATTTTGAGTGTTCCTGGATCTTCAGGGGGAGCCAAGGAAGCCATGGATGCAGTGTTCCCTCATTTATTACACATCTTTGATGTTTTAAAAGGCAAACGACACGATTGAAGAATAAAGAGATCATAGATAGCTTTGATAGGAAACACACCTACCTGAGGATTTCATTGACCGAACGATGTAATCTGAGGTGCTTCTATTGTATGCCTGAAAATGGGATTGAGTTGATGCCGAAGGAGCATATCATGAAGTTTGAAGAAATCCTGAAACTGGCAGAGACATTTGTATCCTTAGGGGTAGATACCATTAGACTGACTGGTGGAGAACCACTTGTAAGAAAGAATGTTGAAGGCATATTACGTGAGTTATCCAAACTTCCGGTTAAACTTAAGCTGACGACAAATGGCATCCTTTTAGATCGGTTCTATGACCTTTTTGAGGAAATTGGGCTAAAAGACATCAACATCAGCCTGGATACACTTGATAAAACCAAATCGCTTTTCATCACCAAAAGGGATTATTATACCCAAGTTTTGAATAACATCAATTTAGGGTTGAAAAAAGGATTTAACCTTAAGATCAATGTTGTAGTTATTCGCGGGGTAAATGATAATGAAATAAGTGAATTCATAAAGCTAACCAGAGATAAAAACCTGGTTGTAAAATTCATTGAATTCATGCCTTTCAAAGACAACAACTGGGATCCGTCAAAATGTATTTCAGAAAAGGAAATTCTTAAAATGCTCGGGAAAGATTTTTCTATAACAAAATTGACAGATTCTGAACATAGCACTTCATCAAATTATCAGGTCGAAGGCTTCAATGGATCATTTGGAATTATCAGCACGGTAACCAATCCGTTTTGTAGTGGTTGTAACCGAATACGGCTTACCGCCAATGGTCACATGAAAAATTGTTTGTTTGCCCGATCAGAGACCGATCTGTTAACCCCGCTTAGGGCTGGAGAGGATGTATCGGAATTGATTCTTTCATCTATCAAAACAAAGAAATTCTCAAGGGATGGTATGGACACTTTTACGAGTGACCAGTATGAAAAGAACAGGGCCATGATTTCGATAGGCGGATGATCTCTGTTCAGGAAGCTATCGATCTTATTGCCGCTCAGCAAGTAAAAAGAGTAGGAGAATCCATCCCTCTGGAAGATTCCTTGAATTATTACCTGGCCAAGCCCATCATCGCTTCTCTGGATTTACCACCGTTCGATAATTCTGCCATGGATGGATATGCCATACTAGGCAGTGGACCATCATATGAGATTGTTGGGGAGATACAGGCTGGAGATACCTCTCATTATCAACTCAACGAAGGTGAAGCCTACCGAATCTTTACAGGCGCAAAAGTTCCTGAGAATTGTCACGCAGTCATCATGCAGGAAAAAACTCAGGTCGAAGGAAGATCGGTTTTAATTAACGATACACGAGTAGAAGGAAAAAATATCCGCAGAAGAGGTGAGCAGATACAACAGGGAAAAGAAGTCTTTTCAAAAGGACAGAAAATTAATCCTTCAGTCATCGGGTTGCTAAGCTCCTTTGGATATTCCGAGATAGACATTTACAAAAAGCCTCGTCTCCATCTGATTACGACTGGTGATGAGTTGGTTAAACCGGGAGAAACTTTGAAAGAAGGCCAACAATATGAATCTAATAGTTACACCTTATGTTCGACACTTGAACATATGGGCTTTGATTCCAGTCATACCCATGTAAAAGATGATCTTGAAAGCACACAGATAGCAATTAAAGAAGCACTCATTAGTTCAGATGTTTTGCTGGTGTCGGGTGGGATCTCTGTCGGCGATTATGATTTTGTCAAAAAAGCGCTTGAAGAAAATGGTGTGGAAGAGATCTTCTACAAGGTCTTTCAGAAACCGGGAAAACCGCTCTATTTTGGAAAGACAGAATCAACTTTTGTCTTTGGATTACCCGGAAATCCTGCCTCCTCCCTGGTTTGCTTGATGATCTATGTCATTCCGCTTCTTCAGCGATTAATCGGTTCTGAAAAAGCCAACCCAGACTGGATTCACCTCCCCCTTTCTATGGATTATTCCATGCCATTTGATCGTCCTTCGTTTTTGAAATCGCAAATAAGCGCTGATGGAGTAACCATACTGGAGGGTCAGGGCTCCTCCATGCTGCTATCAATGGCAAAAGGTAATGCACTTACTCTATTGGAACCCAAAAGAGCTTATAAAAAGGGGGAGATGGTAAAGTGTTTATTAATGAATTGATCCTTTACTGATCACAGTAAATTTTGCTATACTCATCTGGTCTGTACGCCTGAGACCTCAACGTTTCCCCCACACGATCAAAATAGGTAACAACAAAAAAGGCTGCTGGTTCCAAATGCTGCTCAGCAAAAAATACGGGTTCCATATATGTCCCCACATTTACAATGTCATTATAGACCGGCTGCATAATTTCACCTTCTTTGCTACTGATAATACCGAATGTCTGCTCTTTTAGCACTTTCAAAAATTTATCTCGCCCACGCTCACCAATCATCTCCAGATCCATCAATCCCGTCATTACCAATTCGTTATCAAATGTGATCAGGCTCCAAATATTGGAATCTCCTTTGGCTAAAAATACAGTATCATTCCAGGTCATAAATTCCTCATATTCAAAAGGGATCACTTCTTCATTTTTCCTGTTGACCATCCCTTGTTTATTATCCTTCACGATCACAAAATAATTTCCAAGGACTGAAATCCTTGAGTCATATTCCGGCGGAATTAATGCTCCAGTCAGGGGATTATAGCAACCAATCTTTCCTTTTTCCAGAAGAAGGATCAGGTCACCATCTTTATTGATTGTTTCGTATTTTGCAGAAATGACCGTCTTACCATGGGCATCAATAATTCCATACTTACCTTTTTGACTGAAAGTAAAAAGTGAATCAGTTAAATAATCGATCTGATCATAATCCCCTTCAAACAAAATCAATCCTTCTGAAGACAATATCTTTCGATATTTGTCCTTAAACAGCATGATATATTCAGGCTTTCCCGCACCTGTATTCTCTCTGGATGTCAATAGGATCAACTTCTCATCTGGCTTCACCCATTCAATCTTGCCGCTATTAAAAATGAGCTGTAGCGTATCCCCCTTCTCAATAAAAGCCGTATAATCATTGATTAGTCTGATCGAGTCCAAGCCTTGCATAGGAAGTACCTTGTAATGCTGAGAAATGAGTAGCCAGTCATCTTCACGTTTGATCGCCATCCATCCATTGTTGACTTCCAGGTCTTCAAATGTTTGATCGATCAAAGTATCACTGTTTTTATTGTAGATTTTGTAGCCCTCATCATTTTTAACATACCAGGAAGCTCCCAATGTGAAAATGCGATGATCCTTCTCTGGTATGATCTCATTCAGGTTCTCATCATACAATGCTTCCTTGTCCCCATTAAAGGTTAAAAGCAAAGTATCACCCAACACTTCAAAGTCTTCAAAATCTAACTCAAAACTTACTTTTAAATCCTTGATTGCTTCGCTAATTTTTTCAATATTGGAACAACTATATCTACCCCCTTTTTCAACAATAATGAAATTTCCAAAGCTCTCGATCGATTCATACTCTTCACCTGTAATGGGTAATCCCAGCATTGATAGCAGCCCCCATTTATTCTCCTTCTGCACTTTTATGAATTTTTCCGCGAGAACCGTGGCATTCTCAAACGAACGTTCATTAATCTGAAATCCTGATTTATGGTATAGATAGTCTCCGGTTCCAATCTGAACCATGGCTACTCCATCGCCCAGGTCTTCAAAATTCTCAGCCTGTTGTATAACTGGCACTCCGGATCGATTGATCACAATCTCCTTGGAATCTTTTGTTACCCTAAGCCATTCACTTTCAATTCCTCCACAGAAGTAGCTAGGGTCTATATTGACAAAAGTGTTTTCTAGAATAACTTCTCCCTTTGATGACATAAAACCATACCTATCATCCGTATAAAATGGAATCAGCAGGTGATTCTCAATTGTCTTAATCTGATTAATTGAATCTGTATTTTGAACCAGTGTCAACAGTTCACTGAACCGGGGGTAATTCCTGAGTTTATCAATGTAATACATGATATCAGTAACCATCTTCCTGTATTTAGAATGTGGATATTTAGAGATAAAATCTTTGTAGGAGGCCCAC
The DNA here is from genome assembly GCA_047947195.1 of Bacteroidota bacterium. Classification (GTDB taxonomy): domain Bacteria; phylum Bacteroidota; class Bacteroidia; order Cytophagales; family Cyclobacteriaceae; genus UBA7330. Next base: position 5,069,562 of record CP170458.1, on the reverse strand, counting down.
TCATGATCTACCACACTCCGACTCAGGATCACCCATTCAATTTCATCGCGATGAGGTGTATTGGGAAAATCTCTTAGAAACCGTATATAGCTGCTAAGTTTGTTATCCAGTGTTCTTTCAATAAAAATCAGTCTTTGGTAATGCTTGTCAGCCTGATCAAAATAGTAGGACTGGGGATATGTGTCCAGGAATTCCTTATAAGACTGCCAGGTGTTGGTCTCTTTGGCATGATCATAGGCCAGACTATCCCTGATAAAAATGGCTCTCTCAAATTGTGGTGCCTCAGGATAATACTTAAGAAAATAGTCCATGGCATAAACAGATGCCTGAGCCTTAGCCTTACCAAAAGCATCTGCAGTGACCAGCAATTTCTGATTTAATAAACTGTCCCTATTGATCTCTGCTTTAAGCATATCTTCAATCCGATCACCACCAGCGATCTCATAATCATCTAAAGCTTCGTTGATGAACCAGCGGGCAGAATCCGTATTCAACCTGAAGGGGTCTTCCATAAAAAGGATAGAATTCAGGTACTTGGCAGCTGGATTGATGGAGTCCTTTTCAATGGATTTCAGCAGAAGTTCCCGTGTCTTTGGGAAATCACCCTTTTCATATGTTTTCATTAGTCTCGAGGGATTTTGACCCCATGCATAACTAATGCAGGATAAAAAGAAGATGATATAAAGGATACTTTTCCTCATTATTAGCCGGATTGAAGGAACAAAATAAACAAAATGTTAACTAAACCTTTAGCTTCCCTTCATATTACTATTCCAAGAAGCATTGTTTGTAACTTAAAGATAGGAAAGGCAGGTAAGATCCATGCGCTAACCAGGTGTTGAGACCTATCGGGCGATTTGGTACCTGCTCTCCTATCTAAAAGTTTCATATAGATATTCGGGAGTCAGTGTGAGCTGAACGTCCCACTATAAGGTTTAGAAAGAATAAGTTATGAAGAAAGAACAAAGTCAACAAATAGTTTACCCATTTATCGTAGGGGTAGATGTAAGCAAAGAGAGTATGGATGCCTGTATGATTGAGGTATCCAGCCAAAGATCCATTTCAATTACCCTGACCAATACTTCAGAGGGCTATACCAAGCTTAAGCGATGGATGAAGCAACACGGTAATGATGATCATGAACAAACATTGTTTTGTATGGAACATATGGGAATCTATACCAGGAACCTGGTAAAGTACCTGATGAGCCGAGGCGGGAAAGTATGGTTGGAGTCCTCATTACATATCAAGCGAAGTATAGGATTGGCCAGAGGGAAGAGTGATAAGATAGACGCAGAAAGGATAGCAAGGTTTGCCATGGTTCATCAATCTGAGGCAAAGCTGATAAAGCTTACTCATCCCACTCTGGAACGATTGCAGCATCTGATGCGATTAAGATCCCGACTGTTAAAGAGCAAGCTGAGCCAAGAGAGAGCCATTGATGAAATAGGACATTTCGACAAGAAGGCAGCTGCAGAGATGAGGAGACTGAGTAAGACTTCGTTGGATGGATTAGCCAGTTCTTTGAAAAAGGTAGAAGCTAAGATGCTTGAAGTTGTTCAAATGGACAGAGAAGTACGAATACTCTACGATCTGGTGACCTCAGTGAAGTGTGTTGGCAAAGTACTGGCTACGGACCTGATCATTTACACTCATGGATTTACGAGGATGCTGGATGGAAGGAAGTTAGCCTGTTATTGTGGGGTAGCACCCTTCGAGTATCAAAGTGGGACAAGCATCTACGGAAAACCAGGGACATCCAATTTTGCTAACAAAGTCCTGAAGTTTGATCTACACATGGCTGCTATGAGTGCCATCCGGCATTGTCCGGAACTTAAGGAATATTACCAAAGAAAAAGAGAGGAAGGGAAAGGGAAAATGACGATACTAAATGCGATTAGGAATAAGCTACTGCATCGAATTGTAGCAGTAGTTAAGAGGGGAACACCTTATCAGGATAGAATTGCACTAAAAAAAGTTGAAATGGCTTGATTTTATCATAGATATCGCCCAGAAAGCCTTAAAATCTCATTTTTTAAAAAAAAGAGAATAAAATTCGATAGATTCTTGATTTTGGTAGTGCTCTTCACAACTTGTTTGCTATTTTTACGTTAACATTCGCAAAGGCGAGTAAATTTAGGCGGTGATTTAGATCTGGTGCAATGCCAGATCATAAGATTAAACCCAACCAGTTAGTAGGGTTAATCTTAATAGGGAGTGAGTCAAATCACTCCCTTATTTTTTGGATAAAAATGAACAACTCATTTTTTTGGTACCGATTTCAAGAGTAAATAATAATTTTACAATAAAAACTTCATTCGAGGTGTAGCGCAGCCCGGTTAGCGCATCCCGATGGAATCGGGAGGGCCATTTGCAAAAAGTAATATGTATTATGTATACATCATTGAATCGGAATCAGATACTAGATGGTACATTGGTTATTCTGAAAATCTTGAAACCAGAATTGCAGACCACAACAATAACAGATCTAAGTATACTAGAAATAAAGGACCATGGAAATTAATTTTTAAAATGTCCTTTGTTCAAAAAACAGAGGCTCTTAAGTTTGAAAGGAAATTAAAGAAACTGAAAAATAAGAATTACATTAAGTCAAATTTTCTAGAATATTTTATCGAGGTGTAGCGCAGCCCGGTTAGCGCACCACGTTAGGGACGTGGGGGCCGCTGGTTCGAATCCAGTCACCTCGACAAGCATAGCCGATATTCAGTCGGCTATTTTCATATAAAGCCTTGATGAGAAACAGCCAGGGCTGGGTTCGAAATCATAGCGAAGCGGAGATTCACGAGGGGGAGTGCGCATGCCAATGGGTATGAGTAATCCAGTCACCTCGACAAAAAAGCTAAAGCCTGACCATTGTGTCAGGGTTATTTCTTAAAAAATACTTGTGAATAGCTATTCGAAATGATAGAGCAATATCAAAGTTGCAGTAAATACGGGTTTCTTTGCTCCAATTACTTCCATCCTCGCTCCAACTTCAGCTTTGGTAATTCCTCTTAAATCTGTAACCGCCTCCAGATGGGCCTTTAGGATTACTTCGTCATTGACTTTTACCGGATGACTAAATCTCAGTCGTTCAATCCCATAGTTTATCATCATCTTCAAGTTCCTAGCCTCCAGAATTTGCCCCCATAAATAGGGAACCAATGAAAGACTTAGGTACCCATGGGCAATGGTGGTGCCAAATGGTCCTTCTTTTGCTCTTTCAGGGTCTGTATGGATCCACTGATGGTCAAGTGTAGCATCGGCAAATTTATTAATCTGATCCTGGGTAATCTTCAGTATTTGAGACTCACCTAAATCTTTACCGACCCACTTCTCAAATTCCGCCAGATTATTGATGATAAGTTGACTCATTATATAGAACAAGGTTTGATTGGAGCAGGCAATTTAATTCAAATCATGTATAATTGAAATTCAATGAAACAATCACATCGTTAGTTTTGTAATGATAGATAATAGGTCTTTAAAAATAAGTTCATGAAATGAGTCCCCGCTTTTCGGGGAAGAATTCCATATATCTGCTAAAAAAATAAATATCACATGAATAAGGTAAAACTTGGTAAATCAAATGTCGAAATCACTCCCATGGTATTTGGTGCATGGGCAATAGGAGGCTGGATGTGGGGAGGAACGGATGATAAAGATGCCATCAAAGCCATCAAGGCTTCTATTGACATGGGGATTACTTCTATTGATACTGCGCCAATTTATGGGTTTGGGCACAGTGAAAAGATTGTTGGGGACGCAATAAAAGATTACCCAAGGGATCAGATTCAGATCCTGACCAAGTTCGGGATGCGTTGGGATACAGATGAAGGGTCCTTCTATTTTGACAGCAAAAAAAATGATGGAACCCCGGTCAACATTCATAAGTACGCTGGCAAACAAAGTATCATCAATGAATGTGAGGAGAGTTTGAAAAGACTGAGGGTTGATTACATTGATCTTTATCAGATCCATTGGCCAGATCCTTCCACACCAATAAAAGAAAGTTTCGAAGCTGTAGATCAATTAATCAAGGAAGGCAAGGTTCTGAGTGCCGGTGTTAGTAATTACGATGTGGATCAAATGAAAAGGGCTCATGCCGTTACTCCTTTAGCCTCCAATCAGGTGCCTTATAGTATGGTATTGCGTGATATCGAAAAAGATATAGTCCCCTACTGCCTGGAGAATGGAATAGGTATACTCGCCTATAGTCCTTTACAAAGAGGTTTACTTACCGGAAAAATTACTTCAGATTATAAGTTTAATGAAGGTGATCATCGGGCTTCCACCAAATTCTTTAAGGAACCAAACCTGTCAAGGATAAACAGTTTCTTAAGTGATATAAAGCCAATTGCGGATGCACATGGTGCAACACTGGCTCAATTGGTTATTAACTGGACACTTCAACAACCAGGTATCACTTCATTGCTAGTGGGGGCAAGAAACAAAGATCAGGTAGACCAAAATGCAAAATCTTTGGATTTTGTGCTCGATAAAAATGAAATTGCTGAGATCACCAAAAAACTTGATCTCCTTAAAATAGATTAAGGTATAATACGCGATCAGTAAGATTTACCAACTTAATCAACGATTTTTGTGTCTTAAGAGAAACAAAATCAAATCGATAATTGCGACTACTCATTGTATTTTCAGCTCTTCTGAGTCTCTCCAGCTGCCTTGAAAGCAGTTTAGACTTCACACCAGTCGATAATGCAACTGAGCTGGATTACGATGTATTATCAAATTTCTCAGGAACCAATGATGAATACAAAATCGTTGGAGTTTCACCTTCCCCTGGAGGATTAAATGTATACTTAAGCTACTCAGGTGGTTGCAGTATTCATTCATTCAAGGTGGTCTGGAATGGTGAAATAAAGAAAGTAGGGAACTTTAATGAAGTATTCCTAAAGCTTTTTCATCAAAGTAATAATGATGAATGTGATGCACTCCTTAAACCCATGATTACAATCGATCTAAAATCTGTCCTGGGTAGTATCCCCACGGAGGAAACCAAATTTATCGTCCAAAATGCTTCAAACGGAAGAACAATTAGCGTTGATCCAACACTTTCTAAGATTCCTCAAACCGATATTTGCTTAGTCCGTTCATCTTTTGATAATAGTTTATGTGGCTATGGAATCTGGCAAAACAATTGGTTTAGAATGGCAGATTCTCTTGGAACAGGCGATGCTGTTTGGCTTCAACCTGTTGCTCGTAATCCTGAAATAAGCTCTGAAATCCCCTTAAAAGGTGAATATGATATGGGTGTTACGCTTCTATTTGGCTATCAGACCCCAGTAAATACGAGTTGTTTAACAATTCCATCAGGGCAGGTCATTCCAGTACAAGTAAATTGTATTTCATTCATTGAATAGGCAATATATTTGTGAATATTTCATATATTTAGACTTATAATGATAATATTCGCATTTATTTTGTTAATATATTAAATTACTCCAAAATCAACCTAATTATCAAATGAAGAAAGTCGGATTATTGATTGGAGTAATTGCAGTCCTAGGTGCCTGTAGTAGCCCAGCTAAAACAAGCGATTCCGCAGATTCCCTCGTTGCTGAGGTAGATTCTGTCGGAATGGAAATAGATACCATGGTAATGGAAGTAGATACAGCTGTTTCAAATAGCTTATAAAAATAACCTCCCTGAAATGGGGAGGTTTATCCACTTTTCCTCTGCTTTCTAAGATAATTACTCGAAAAGTCGGGCATTTTGCCTCTACTAGCCAAACATTTCCTTTAAAAACCGTTTATTTAGCCTGTACCTAATCAAGCTAAGAAATGCGATTTAACAACTTCCTGATCCTAAGCATCGCTGTTTTATTAACGACTGGTTGCAAGGAAACCAACGAGGCAGATACAATCATTCAGCGGACGATTGAAACTTATTTCCCCTCTGGTTTGGTCAACAAACAAATCACATTTGATTTCAGGGACAGGTCCTATTCTACTACCAGGTACCCAGATAAATTCATATATACCAGGGCGTTTGAGGATTCAATCGGCTCTGTAAAAGATATTCTGACAAATAGCACCCAATTTGTTCGATTGGTAAATGATGATACAATTGAACTTACAGATGAATGGAGCAAAAAGTATACATCTTCAGTTAATGCTGTTCTCTATTTTTTTCAAATACCATTTGTACTCAATGACCCTGCTGCCAACAAGGAACTTCTGGCTGAAGAAACCATCAACGACAAGTCCTATTGGAAAGTACTTGTAACTTTTGATCAGGAATCTGGTGGAGCAGGCTATGAGGACCATTTCCTCTATTGGATTGATCGGAAATCAAACAACATTGATTATCTCGCCTATAATTACTCGGATGATGGGGGTGGTGTCAGATTTAGGGAAGCGATCAATCGAAGAAAAATAGACGGGATCACCTTTCAGGATTATATCAATTTCGAAGTGCCGATTGGAACCCCTCTGGAAAATATTCCTGGACTATATACCGAGGGGAAACTCAAAGAATTGTCTCGAATAATTAATGAGAATATAGTGGTTTTTACGATCCCTTGACCTGCTTTGATTGATCTGTTTCCAGATACCCTTTCTTCATCGCCCAAATCATCACACCAATTCCGATGAGAGCCATTGGAATACTTAGCCATTGTCCCATGTTCAGCGCCATACCTTCTTCAAACTCTTCCTGATTCATTTTGAAGAATTCATCCACAAATCTTAGTATCCAAAGGAGTGTCATAAACAGACCAAACATAAAACCTTCCGGGAGCTTTGATCGCTTTTCCTTCCAAAGCCATAAAAGCAAAAGAAAAATAAGGATGCAGTATCCTGCTTCATAGAGTTGAGCGGGATGTCTTACGATACCTAATCCATAAATCTCGAGGTAATTGATTCCTCCCTGTTCATAAAATTTATATGCCAGCGGTTCAGAACTTCTGAAATCTATGTGTTGAACCACCTCCGTGTAGCTTACCAGTGCTTGCCTAAGTCTTGACTCTACAAATCTCTTCTCTTCATCAGTTATTTGGACATTGCGTGCGAAAGTTACCTTCACAGTAAGAGGTTCGTGTCCAGGTTCAGTACTGGGTATATCCCCTCCTTTTTCAAAGTCTACACTGGCAACACGTTCACCCCCATAGTTAAAAGCATCTCGAATCACATCCTCCGTGTACCTTGCATAGACCACACCAGTTGAAGAATGTGTTTCTACACCTTCCATCTCTGAATTCATGAAATTTCCAGTTCTGATCAATGCCCCTGTCAAAGCCACTACGATGGCCATACGGTCCAGCACCCAAAAGAGTCGATACTCTTTATGTTTCCTTACAAAGAGCCACAATGCAATGAGAATCCCAATTGCCCCTCCGTGACTTGCAAGTCCACCTTCCCATACATAAAGTATTTTGATTGGATCTGACAGGTAATATTCCGGAGCATAGAAAAGACAATGACCAAGTCTTGCACCTATCACGGTTGCAACAACCATGTAAATTGTCAGAGTTTCTACCGCCTTCTCAGGTTTCCCGTCTTTTCGAAAGATCCACATCAGGATCTGCTGACTGATAATAAATCCCAGGGCAAAGAGCAATCCATACCATCTTACAGGTCGATCCGCGATTGGAATAGTGAAAAAATCTGGATCCGGACTCCATATCAGATAACTTAATACTTGCTCCATTATCAACTACTTTTATAAAAATATGGGGTAAACAGCATTAATACAGTAAATAATTCCAGTCTCCCAAGCAACATCAGGAACGCCAGCACCCATTTACCTTCCGCAGGAATAGCTGAAAAATTATCGACTGGTCCTACATCCCCTATTCCTGGGCCAATGTTTCCAAGACACGTTGCCACCGAACCCATTGCCGTATCAAAACTTAAGCCCAAAATAGACATTACGATTGACCCAAAGGCAAAAACGAAGATATAAATCATGATGAACGCCAGGATATTAAAAGTAATATCCCTTGGGAGTGCTTTACCATTAAACCTCACTGGTATTACAGCATTGGGATGAAGTTGCCTTTTCAACTCTAGAATGCTATTTTTTATGAGAATAGTATGCCGCACTATTTTAACACCCCCGGCTGTGGAGCCGGCAGATGCCCCCACGAACATCAAAAGAAAAAACAACAAGGTGACAAATGATGTCCATCCCGTATAATCGGCAGTGATATAACCTGTTGTGGTGACTATTGAGACAACTTGAAATAGAGAGGCTCTTAAGGCTACTTCAGCATCCTCGATCCCCAGACCAAACAAAACAGAAGCGACACTGATAGCGGCCACCAGACAGGTAAACAAATAAAACCTGAACTCTTCATTACTAAACACCTTCAGGAAGTTACCATGTAGAGCAAAGTAGGTCATGGTGAAGTTGGTGCCACCTAAAAACATGAAAAATGTGATTACATATTGAATAAAGGGGGAATCATAAAATGCAATACTGGCATTTTTGGTCGAGAACCCTCCGGTTGAAACTGTTGTGAGGGCATGATTTACCGCATCGTAAAAATTCATTCCGCCGATAAATAGCAAGACAGTTTCTGCCAGCGTAATGCCCAGATAAATGAACCAGAGGCGCTTAGCTGTCTCCTTGATCCTCGGTTGTAATTTGTCCGGAGAAATCCCTGGAGCCTCGGCCACAAACAGCTGCATACCCCCAATACCCAAAATGGGCAAAATAGCGACCGTCAATACAATGATTCCCATCCCACCAATCCACTGGGTGAGACTCCTCCAAAATAAAATCCCTTTATGAACAGATTCAATATCGGTTAGTACACTGGCTCCAGTAGTTGAGAATCCGGAGATAGTTTCAAAGAAAGCATTGGTTAAATCTGGTATAGCCCCGCTAAAAATGTAAGGTAACGAACCAAAAAAAGACATGATAAGCCAGCCCAGTGTAACTACCATGTATCCATCACGTTTGCTCAGCTCTTTATTGCTATTGTTACGTGTCGAAAAATACATGATGGAACCGGAAACTCCGGTTAATACTGAGGCTGCTAATAACGCATAGAGATCGCCCTCTACATAAACAAGGCTAATGGGTATACACATCAGCATAAAAACAGCATTCAGCAAGAGCAGAATGCCTAATATGTTGATGATTACCCGGTAATTAAATAACATTATTTAAAGAAGGTCTCAACCGTTTTTATAGAACCGCTCTTGGACAGTACAACGACCCGATCCTTCTCCTTGAACTGAAAGTCTCCTCTCACAGCATGACCGGTGTTATTTCGAATCACTCCTCCGATAATCGCTTGTTTAGGAAATTTCAATTCCTTCAAAGCCTGAGTGATCACTTTTGAATCCTTTTTAACCTCAAATTCCAGGATCTCTGCATCTACACCATGTATACTGGTTAGATTCAATACATGGCCCTGACGGATATACCTGAAAATAAAATTCGCTGCAATAAGCTTCTTATTAATCAGGGTATCCACCCCAATGCTCTGAGAAAGGTGGATATAATCAATATTTTCAACCGCTGAGATGGTTTTACGTACTCCATTATTTTTGGCCACCAGTGATGAAATGATGTTTGTCTCTGAGTTCCCTGTTAAGGCGATAAAAGCGTCCATCCGGTCAATTCCCTCTTGTTTTAACAGGTCGATGCTGCGACCATCCCCATTGATGATCATGATATCCTGAAGCTCATCCGCAAGTGCGAGACATTTTTCTTTATCTTGCTCAATGAGCTTGATATTGTATTTTTTGCTCACCTGTTTGGCCAAATTGATCCCCACTTTACTCCCTCCAAGGATCATCACGTTCTTGATCTCAAAACTTTCTTTACCTGCCAAAGCCATCACGCGATTCACTCCGTTGGGTTCAGCAACAAAATAGGCATGGTCCCCAAGCATAAACTTATTGTCACCATAAGGTATAATGGTCTCGTTGTCCCTCAGGATTGCAATTGTAGTGAAGTTTTGATCTGGATTCAGGTAAGCTGTCTCCGTAAGGGTCTTATCCTTCAACTCGGATTCTTCATCCACTGTGATCCCAATGAGTGAAAGACAACCCTTCTCAAATTCGAAAGTATCTGTCAATGCAGACTGCTTCAATAAACGTTTGATCTCTCTGGCTGCAAGTGATTCAGGAGAAATAATCTCGTCAATCCCTACATTTTTGAGATCTAGTTTTTCCCGTTGGTGTAAGAATTCAATATTTGAAATTCGGGCAATGGTCCTTTTGGCACCTAGACTCTTTCCAATAATGGCCGTGGCAATATTGGTTTCTTCATTGGAGGTAACAGCGATTAGAAGGTCAGCCTTTGAAACGTTCGCCTCCTCCAGCACTTTTATCGACGTAGAGCTCCCCTTAATTACATTCACGTCAAGATTATTCGAAGCATTTTCCAATACTCCTGAATCCTGATCTATGACAATAATGTCCTGCTCCTCATAGGCTAACAACTTTGCGAGATGAAAGCCCAGATCTCCTACGCCGGCTATGATTATTCTCATTAAACCTGATCTTAGGGGCGCAAATATAAAATAAACCTGACTGCCATCATCAAGCTATTCACGATAATTAATACTTGAATTAATTATCAAATAGAATCAAAATACTTTCTGGCTGCTTCCATAACTTTCGGAGCTAATAAAATAGCTGAAATCATTGTCGGGAATGCCATCAAGCCATAACCCATATCCACAAAAGCTATTACACCCTTTAACGTACTGATGGACCCCAGGATTACTAATCCTACATACCAATAGTCAAAGTAGTGAGCTTTATCAGCCCCGAATAAAAAGCCAAAGCACTTTTTACCGTAGTATGCCAATCCAAAAATGGTTGTAAACCCAAAGATGAAAATGCAGATGGCCAGGATATAGGGTCCTATGACCGGTATGCTTTTAAAGGCTTCGGTAGTTAATGATACCCCGCTCAGCGACGACTCTGACCAAACCCCTGTTACTAAAATGGCTAATCCTGTAAGTGTACATATTACCAGGGTGTCAATTGCAGGGCCCAGCATTGCCACCAGGCCTTCTCTTACCGGTTGAGTGGTCTTTGCTGCTCCATGCATCATAGGGGCTGTGCCGATACCCGCCTCATTTGAAAAAGCAGCTCTACGTACCCCCGTGATTATCAAAGCACCCAATGCGCCCCCCATGGAAGCTTTTGCAGAAAAAGCATCTGTGAAGATCATAGCAAATGAAGATGCTAATTGATCTGAATGCTTAAATAGAATATAAAACACCCCAAGGATATACAGGAAAACCATAGAAGGTACCAACCTGGACGCCACCAGACCAATTCTTTTTATCCCCCCAAAAATGACTGCTCCGGTCAGGATCATCAGGATAAATCCCAATCCTAACTCCAGATAAAACCGATAAGACTCATTTTCCGAATCAGACACTAAAACAATATCACTGAAGGCTTCAACTATTTGGTTTGCCTGAAACAAGGGAGTCGCTCCCAGTAAACCAAAGATTGAAAAAGCAACTGCCAGTGGTTTCCATTTCTGACCCAATCCCTCCATGATAAAGTACATTGGGCCACCCTGTATTTCCCCGGAGGAGTCTTTACCCCGATAGAGGACGGCCAGGGTGCAGGTGAAGAATTTTGTGGCGATGCCGAAAAATGCACTCACCCACATCCAAAAAAGGGCTCCTGGTCCCCCGACAGAAATAGCGATAGCCACTCCGGAAATATTCCCCATGCCAATGGTAGCTGCTAAAGCACCGGATAATGCCTGAAAATGATTGATTTGACCGGGATCAGATTCATTATCATACTTTCCTCTAATTACATTGATGGCATGCCCAAAGAACCTAAATGGCAAAAATCGGCTGTAAATCATGAAGAAAACCCCACCTCCCATCAGAAGAATCAGCAAAGGATAATTCCATATCCAGCCAGCTATGGATTCAAGGAAATGTTCAAATTCCTTCACCAGAAATATTTTTATTCAAGAGTGGCTTCAGATATTCCCAGACGGTTTGAGCTACAAGCTTATGGCCCTCTTCATTCGGGTGTATACCATCTGATTGATTGAGGTCTTCTTCACCGCCCACATTGATCAAAAGGAAAGGAATCAATAAAACATCATTTTCTTCAGCAAGCTCTTTAAAGAGGTTCCGAAATTCAGCAGTATAATCTTGCCCCAGATTCGGGGGCACCTCCATCCCGGCGATAATAATTTTCACCTCCGGATTTTTATCTCTCACTTTTTTAACAATTTCTGCCAGGTTCTTTTTTGTCTCTGAGAGTTTTAATCCCCTCAACCCATCATTTCCACCCAATTCCAAGATGAAGATGTCTGGGACAGTCCTTAAAACCCACTCAATCCGATTCAACCCACCAGCTGAAGTCTCCCCTGACAATCCGGCATTCACTACTTTGTATGGATAATCCAACGAATCTATGATCTCCTGAACAACAGCAGGAAATGCCTGATCTGATGACACCCCATATCCGGCAGTGATACTATTCCCAAAGACCATGATGATCTTATCATTTGTTTTTTCTACCACACTTTCCTCCTCCGGTGGCTTACCACCTTCCCCTTGTTGTTCTTTAGGAGATGAGGTACAGGCCACTAACCCAATAATTCCAAGAAAAATCCAGACATGTTGCTTCATAGATACGATTTCAACCCGAAATTAATAAACCTGACACAAGCATCTTTATAAACTCTTTGAAATCAAGTGATCTTCGTGATGTTAATCACGTTATTATATGAACTTCTTCATTTGATAACTGAAGTCAATGGATGATCTTACTCATAAACCCATAAATGACGGTGAGTGATTTCAAAGTTCCAAAAGGTAAATATCTGATCAGGGATCGCTTTGATCATCAGGAGTATTTGATGGACCAGTCTACTTATCAATACATCATTGACTTAATAGATTTCTATCACCAAAGCACATATGAATTTCCTGATTGGGATCAGGTACACGTCAAAAAAATCGAGGATCAGGAAAACCAGGATTGCAAGGTTTCAATCAATAGATTGATCTTTGAATAAATCAATTAAACCTATCTCAAAAACCTTCATTGAGCATTCTGGTAATATCAGAAGTACCAGGGGAAATCTCCTGTGAATTTTACAAGGATTTCAATACTCAATTTTGTAGCAATTGCTAACATGGTAAGTGAAGTGGCCAACACTATCCATTCAAATATGTTTAACTTTTGGGTCATCATGGCCGTAATCTTTAAATTCAATATGAATATCCGCCAACTTTTAGGGATTAACTATGTTGCAGGTCAATCCAAAAACTGAATAAAATCATCATGTTGTTATACAAAAGTTAATAAAATCCACCATAAAAAGCAACTACAAACGTCCTATAAGCCAGGCATGACTTAATTTGTCGATTCGGATATCTGTGAACACATCCAAACATGATTAGTTACTAGCTGTTGTAAAGATTTAAAGTATATAAAATGTCATCAATTCTAAAAGTTGAATCCCTTAGCAAAACTTACCCCAGTGGGTCAAAATCCATCAAGGTTTTGGACAATATCAACTTCGAAGTAAATCCAGGAGAACGTATTGCTATAATTGGTCCTTCTGGTAGTGGAAAAACTACCTTGCTAGGATTATGTGCCGGATTAGACAGAACCACAGAAGGTCAGGTGACATTAAACGATACTTTATTAAATAATCTCAGTGAAGATGACCTGGCAAGGGTAAGAAATCAATTCGTCGGATTTATCTTCCAGAACTTCCAACTGATCCCAACACTAACTGCTCTTGAAAATGTGATGGTTCCTTTGGAGCTACGCGGAGAAAAAAATGTGAAAAAACAATCTGCAGAATTACTTGAAAGGGTCGGACTTGGAGACAGACTGGATCATTACCCCTCGCAGCTATCCGGAGGTGAACAGCAAAGAGTAGCTATCGCCCGGGCATTTTCAAACAGGCCAAAGGTTCTATTCGCTGATGAACCTACTGGTAACCTGGATGATGAAACCAGTAACCAGGTCGAAGAATTGCTATTTGATATTAACAAAGAGCATCAAACAACGCTGATCATTGTAACTCACGATTCAGACCTGGCTAAAAAAGCCGACAAAATCATCTCATTAAAGGGAGGTAAAATTGTTTAGATCCATATGAATAACCTTCAAGAAACGGGACGTACCCACCATTCCTGGTGGTGGCCATGGAAAATGGCCTGGAGAGACGCCAGGAATAGCAAAAGCAAGTTGTTGCTATTCATCCTTGCCATTGCCCTCGGTATTGCTGCCCTCGTCGGGATTACTTCATTTAGAGAAAACCTCCTGGTTGAAATAAACAACCAGGCTAAGACTTTGCTTGGTGCCGATGTTTCCGTTAGGGGAAATCAGCTTTTGCCTGACTCTCTTTTGGCTGCACATTCAATCTATGCCAAAGATATGTCCCGAGAATGCTATTTCGCTTCCATGGCTTTCTTCCCGAGAACAGATGGAACAAGACTCACTCAAGTAAGAGCTTTGAGTGGTAACTATCCTTACTATGGAGCAATCAGTACAATTCCTGAAGAGGCAGCAAAATCATTTCTGGAGGGTCAGAACGCCCTGGTAGATGAAAAACTGATGATCCAGTACAATGTAGAACTGGATGACTCAGTTAAAGTCGGTAATGTCCTCTTTCGAATTGTGGGTAAGCTAAGAAAGATACCAGGTCAAACGGATGTCTCATCTACAGCTGCACCGGTCGTTTATATCCCTTTTAACTATTTGGATCAGACTGGTCTGATCAAAAAAGGTAGTCGGATCAATTATTTGCACTATTACATCTTTAATGATGGATATCAAAGTGCCGATACAACTCAAACGTGGGAAGACCTTAAAGAATTTACAGAAAAGAAAGGCTATGATGTCGATACGGTTGAGGATGAAAAACGGCAGACTAGCAGATCCTTCAAGGACCTGACCGATTTCCTTGAGTTGGTTGCATTTGTGGCCCTGTTACTGGGTTGTATTGGCGTAGCCAGTAGTATCTATGTGTATACCAAAGAAAAGACAAGTATAGTAGCCACGCTAAGGTGTCTGGGAATAACTTCTCGTCAGGCAATCCAAATCTACCTCATACAGGTAAGTGTTTTTGGCCTAATAGGATCAATACTTGGAACATTTCTGGGTGTGAGTGTACAGGTATTTCTTCCGGAACTTCTGCAGGATTTCATCCCAATAAGTTTTACTTCGAGTATTTCATGGCCTTCCATTTTTACAGGGATTGCGATTGGTCTCATTGTCTCAGTGCTTTTTGCCCTATTGTCTCTGGTATCACTCCGGCTTGTGAGCCCATTACAGGCGATCCGATCAGAAATTGATGAAAGTGGAAAATTTGACAAAATGCAGGGAATCGTAGCCCTCTTCTTATTTGCTTTCATTAATTTATTGGTCTATCTGCAAATTGATTCCTGGACAGATTCATTAATATTCACTGCCGGATTGCTTGGGGCTTTGGCCATATTGGGATTAATTGGTGCAGGTCTCAGATGGGTGATTAAAAAATCTTTGTCACAAAACGTTTCGTTTGCCTGGCGCCAGGGACTCTCAAATCTTTACCGCCCCCATAATCAAACAACCATTTTGATCATCACCCTCGGGTTGGGTACCAGCTTCATCGCTACCGTACTCTTTATGCAAAACATGCTGATTGAAAAGGTTTCCTTCTCAGGGGCTGGAGATCGGCCCAATACAGTACTTTTTGATATCCAGACTCCGCAAAAAGATGAGGTAAAAGCATTGACACTGGATTACGATCTGCCTGTTATCCAGGAAGTGCCTATCGTGACTATGAGATTAAAGGAAATTAATGGAGTTGACCAAAAAGAATCTGAACAGGATACGACCATCCACAGACGATCATGGGTTTATAACCGGGAGTACCGGGTGACATATCGGGACTCTTTAATTGATTCAGAAAGTATTACCCAAGGCGAATGGATAGGACATATGACGGGAGATAGTATACCCATTTCTATTTCTTCGGGCTATGCTGACAATCTGGATGTGAAACTTGGAGATAAGATTTTGTGGAATGTCCAGGGAGCATTGGTAGAAACCTATGTGAGCAGCTTTCGAGAGATTGACTGGAGGAGGGTACAGACAAACTTTCTGGTTCTCTTTCCTACCGGGGTATTGGAGAATGCACCACAGTTTCATGTATTAATTACAAAAATTGATAACACAGAGGTTTCTGCGCGCTATCAGCAAGCTGTTGTAAGAAATTATCCCAACATTTCTATCATTGATCTGGAACTGGTATTGAAGACCCTGGATGAGATCCTGGGTAAAATTGCGTTTGTCATCCGGTTTATGGCACTGTTTAGCATTGGAACAGGAATCATCATGCTTATCAGCAGCATCATCTTAAGCAGATTCCAGCGGATGAAAGAAAATGTTTTGCTGAGAACATTGGGAGCCTCCAGGGTGCAACTTTGGAAGGTGGTTATTGCAGAATATTTTTTCCTTGGTATCCTTGGATCACTGACCGGCATCCTATTAGCCTTAATATTTTCAACAGTATTGGCTCAGTTTGTATTTGAATTGACCTATATACCAGACTTTCTACAGATTTTATTGATCATTCTAATCGTTACGAGTGCGACTGTAATCATAGGTCTTTTTAACAACCAATCTGTCATTTCAAGGTCCCCACTCGAGGTACTTCGCAGAGCCGGTTAACCAGTGAATCATACCATTCATCGAGAAGATTAATAATACCTCGATGAAATAATTGGCACATTTTATGTTTTCCTTATCTTTAAAATCAAAAATACAAGGTCAATGAAGTCCATCATCACCTATTCCTTATTTGCTGCCTTCATCGTATTGGTTGGCTGCTACAGTGGAAAGAAAGCCCTGGAGAAAGGAAACTACGATACAGCTGCCTACCAGGCCATCAATCGATTAAAGAATAATCCGGATCACAAGAAATCCAGGCAGACACTTAAATCCGCCTATTTTCTTGGGGTGGATTTGCACAAAGACAACATCCAAAGAGCTAAGACCAGCACAGATCCATTCAAGTACGAAAAAATGGTTTTCGATTATACTGCCATCAACAACTTATACGACGCCATCGCTCGTTGTCCTAGTTGTAGAAAGGTAGTCCCTAATCCTGAACGATATGACCAGGAACTTGCTGGAGCCCGACTGAAAGCTGCTGAATATAGATATGAACTTGGAGACAGGGCCATGGAACAAAAAGAAAACAGGGAAAAAGCCAAAGAAGCCCATGGAAATTTCGCTGCAGCTAGCGATTTCGTGCCTCGGTACAAAGACGTGGAACAAAGAATGAATGAAGCTTTATTTTATGCTACAATGAAAGTTGTGGTGGAGCCAATTCCTAGCCCTGTCCGGATGTTTGATTTAAAACATGAGTTTTTCGTGAACAAAATCAATGAATACCTCCATAATAATATGATCAACCAATACGTGAGGTTCTATACACCTGAAGAAGCCAAAATTGATCAATTGCCTTTTGTAGATCAGTTTATCAAAATGGAATTCGACCGGTTTAACCTTGGAGGCATTTCAAGTAGAACCTATGAGAAGGAAACGAGCAAGGATAGTGTTGAGGTTGGCAAAACCAAATCAGGTGAAGTGGTATTTGGCACCGTAAAAGCTATTTTAAAAGTAAATGAGCGCTCTCTTACTGGTAGTGGCCTTTTAGATTTTAAAGTGCTGGATGGTAGAACCAATAAAGTGCTTACTCAGGAAAAATTCCCAAGTGAATATGTGTGGACAGCCAGATGGGCCACCTTCAATGGAGATGAAAGAGCACTTTCAGACGAGGAAAAGGATATGGTCAAACGCATAGAAGTTTCAGCCCCTGGACCACAATTGATGTTTGAAGAATTTACGGCACCACTGTATGACCAGGTGATCTCCAAGATCACAGCTTATTACAGGTACTTTTAGATATCAGATCGATAAGAAATCAAAGCAGGGTTTCCACAAAGGGCTCTGCTTTTTTATTAACTCCCCTGAACCTTTGACCAGTTATCTCTAAGGGTGATGGTTCTATTGAAAACAAGATTACCTGGCTTGCTGTCCTCATCTACCCGGAAATAACCAATCCGCTCAAACTGGACAATATCTCCAACCTGGGCCGATCCCAGTGCTTCTTCTAGAATAGCTTCTCGATTGATCTCCAATGAATCGGGATTCAAATGATTTTTGAAATCATCTTCAATGTCATTTAAGTTTTCGGTATGGAAAAGCCTGTCGTAAAGCCTGATCTCAGCATTAACTCCCGATTGTGCTGACACCCAGCCAAGTGTTCCTTTTACTTTTTTGCCACTTGTATCCTGTCCGCTTCGCGTTTGTGGATCATATTCAGCATACAAAGTGTTGATCTCACCATCTTCACCCTTATCAAATCCTGTACACCTGATGATATACGCATACTTGAGCCTGACTTCCCTGTCCGGACCCAGGCGGTACCATTTCTTTGGGCTTGGAGGATCCTCCAGAAAATCTCCCCGATCGATATAGATCTCACGACCAAACTTCATTTCTCTTGTCCCTGCTGATTCGTCTTCCGGATTATTCACAGCAGTGAGTATCTCCTCTTTTCCTTCCGGCCAGTTGGTAATAACCACTTTCAGTGGACTAAGAATACCAAAAAACCGGTTCGTCCGCTTATTCAGATCCTCACGAACTGAATGTTCCAACAAAGCCACATCAGTGATCCCATCCCTTCTGGCAACACCTACTTTATGAATGAAATTCTTAATTGCCTCTGGCGTAAACCCTCTTCTTCTAATACCAGTAATCGTTGGCATTCTTGGGTCGTCCCATCCTGCCACATGTTTTAGCTGAACCAGCTCCAAAAGCTTTCTCTTACTGACCACAGTATAGCTGAGGTTCAATCTGGCAAATTCTGTCTGTTTGGAAGGGAATATCTCCAATTCCTGAATCAACCACTCATATAAGGGTCTGTGCACTTCAAACTCCAGGGTACATAGGGAGTGTGTAATATTCTCAATACTATCCGACTGACCATGAGCAAAATCGTACGTAGGGTAGATACACCAGGCATCTCCGGTTCTATGGTGAGCGGTATGCTTGATTCTATAGAGAATAGGATCACGCATGTGCATATTGGGAGAGGTCATATCAATTTTTGCTCTCAATACCTTTTCTCCATTCTTATATTTACCCGCCTTCATTTCCTCCAATAGTTGAAGGTTCTCTTCTATGCTTCGATTTCTATATGGGCTTTCCTTACCTGGAACAGTAGGTGTCCCTTTAATGGCATTAAATTCTTCCTGACTGAGGTCATCAACATATGCTTTGCCCTTTTTAATGAGCTTTTGAGCATATCCATACAAAATATCAAAATAATCACTTGCATAAAACTCCCTGTCTTCCCAGTCATAGCCCATCCACCGGATATCCTTCTTGATGGAATCCACATATTCTACATCTTCCTTCTCCGGGTTTGTGTCATCAAATCTCAGGTTGCACTTCCCATTGTATTTCTCCGCTAATCCAAAATTTAGGACAATAGATTTTGCGTGACCAATGTGCAAATATCCATTGGGTTCAGGGGGGAACCGGGTGTGAACAGTAGTGTGCTTTCCGCTCTTAAGATCACCCTCGATTAGCTGCTCAATAAAATTTAAAGATGGCTTGCGCTCTGCTTCCATTGACTTTTATATAAGTAAGCGGCAAAATTATTAGAATAACTTAATAATTGTTGTTATCGGCCGTCAAATAGGTCGATCCAGCCAATTATAAATGATAATTCTTGTTCTTCTGATAATGTCCGTATCTTAGCGCCTCATTTAAAAAAACGGAAAAAACAGAAAATGAAAAATCTATTAAAATATTCATTTCTAGCACTTATCGTAGGTAGTCTGGGATGTAGTGAAGAAGAGGCTTCTGGTCCTGTGGCAATGACTAGTTTTAATGATAGTTTAAGTTATAGCTACGGCGTTCAAATTGCAGAATCATTGAAGGGTCTGAAGGACGAAAACCTTGATATAGAAATCGTTGGTAAAGCACTCAAGGAGGCATTTGATGGTAGTGCTCAACTTACTCTGCAACAATGCCAGGAGCTAATGGTACAATTAAATACACAACAAAGCGAAGTAGCAATGAAAGAAGGACAAACATATCTTGATGAAAACAAAGTTAAAGAAGGAATCAAGGTGACTGAAAGTGGATTACAATACCGAGTGATCACAGAAGGATCAGGTCCATCACCAGGCCCATCAGATCAGGTAACTGTTCATTACACAGGTAAGTTAACAGACGGAACAGTATTTGATAGTTCTGTCGAAAGAGGTGAGCCTGCGACATTTGGTGTAAACCAGGTGATCCCTGGCTGGACTGAAGCTCTTCAACTAATGAAAACTGGTTCTAAGTGGGAACTTGTAATCCCTTCAGAGCTTGCATATGGCCCAAGAGGTGCCGGTGGGGCAATTCCTCCTAATGCCGTTCTGATATTTGAAGTAGAGTTAATCTCTATTGACTAATCCATAAAAATTAAAAGAGTTTGTATTGGAGGATTTGTTCAATGAATCCTCCTGCAGACTCGGGATAAACCAATATCCCAAATACCACACCATATATTGTGCCATAAAGGTGAGCATTGTGGTTTATCCCACTTCCTTCAGCATTGCTCTGCCAGTAGGAATAGATAATATAAAGCAACCCGAATACAAAGCCTGGTAGGCGAATAAAATAGATATAAATATCATTCAGCGGGGCATATAGGATACTGGTAAATACAATAGCTGATACTGCTCCACTTGCGCCAAGGCTGTTATAATTGGGGTTGTTCCGATGCTTAAAAATGGTCGGTAAGTCTGAAACAATAATGGCCGTGATGTAGAATATAATAAATACAATCACATAAGATCCACCCAGGATCCTGTAGAAGTAACTTTCAACAACCCTTCCAAAAAAGAAAAAGGCAAACATATTGAATCCAAGGTGCATCCAGTTGGCATGAACAAACCCTGAAGAGATTGTCCGATAATACTGCCGTCTGCTTACTACCAGAAAAGGATTCATGATCAATCTTCTCATCCAGTCATCGTTATTGAATGCCATGATCGATATCAGGACGGTAATACCAATAAAAATCAGGGTTAAGGATATCATGATTCTCTTTTCATTAGTTGCAAGGTAAATGTCTTTAATAAGCTGGTATCAACATCCAGTTGATCAATGAGCTGAACGGATTGATCAAAATAACTATTAATCTTCTCTTCTGTGATCGCTTTAATATTGAGTTGATCATAGATGTCTCTAACCGCTATAACTTTCTCCTCTGGCTCAAAAGACACACGGGTTAACCAGTCGTCAAGTAACTCCTTTTGGTTTTCATTAGCAAGTTCGAGTGCTTTGATCAAAAGAAAGGTTTTCTTATTGGATACGATATCTCCACCTACTTGTTTACCAAACTTCTTCTGATCACCATACACATCCAGTAGATCATCCATCAGCTGAAACCCAATACCCATCAATTCGCCAATTCGATAGAGCGATTCCTGATGTTTGGAAGAGGCCTGGGCCATCAGCGCACCAAACTGCAAACTGAATCCCAGCAGCACTGCTGTCTTTAACCGGATCATTTCTATGTATTCGCCTTCAGTCACAGTGGAAGCCTTTTCAAAATTCATATCGATCTGCTGTCCTTCACAAACCTCAACAGCAGTTTTATTGAAAATCCGAATACCCTCGGCTAACAAATTATCATCTAAATCAAGCAAAAGATCATATGCCTTAACCAGCATGGTATCGCCACTCAGAATGGCCACTGTATTATCCCATTTTTCATGAACAGTTGGCTGACCCCTCCTCAGCGGAGCCTCGTCCATGATGTCGTCATGCATCAGGGTAAAGTTATGGAACACCTCTACAGCCAATGCAGACCTCACTATGCTTTGAGTATCTTCCTTAAAAAGTCTGTAACCTAACAACACCAGAAGTGGCCTCAATCTTTTTCCTCCTAAAGAAAGGATGTAACTGATTGGTTCATAAAGTTCTTTTGGTTGATCTCCAAAATGTAGTTGAGAAATGCCACTTTCTATTTGCTGTTGAAGTTCCTTTATTGGATTCATTCCTGGACCAAATCTAGATCAATAGTTCGTTTATCAATATCTGTGCGGGCTACCATCACCTTCAGCTTATCTCCCAAAGTAATGATCCTTTTATTGTTTCTTCCGATTACCCTATAGTTCTTTTCATCAAAATCATAAAAATCTCCCTTTATATCTGCCAGCCGAATCATCCCTTCACATTTCGTATCGATGATCTCCACAAAAATTCCCCATTCGGTCACACCTGATACAATCCCCTCAAATGTCTGGCCGAGCATGGTATTCATAAACTCTACCTGTTTGTATTTAATGGACGCTCTTTCAGCATCTGCAGCATTTTTTTCCCGTTCCGAGGAATGGACACATTTTTTCTCATAAGGCTCTCTGTCAGGCATTTTTTCTCCCTCCAGGTAGTTCCACAATAAACGATGAACCATCACATCAGGATATCTTCTGATTGGGGAGGTAAAGTGAGTGTAGTGGTCGAATGCCAACCCAAAATGTCCTTTCGGTTCGGTGGTATATTTAGCCTTGGCCATCGAACGGATAGCCAGCTGTTCCAATACATTCTGTTCAGGCTTCCCTTCAATTTCATGCATCAGGCTGTTGAGGCTTTTGGAAATATCGCCTGATGTCTCCAGCTTATGACCAAATCGTGCAGAAAACTTGCTAAAATTTTCCAGTTTCTCAGGATCAGGCAGATCATGGGTCCGGTAGACAAAGGTATTTGGCCCTTGTTGTGATTTCTTCACCTTAAACCTGTAGATATGAGTAGCCACTTCCCGATTTGCCAGGAGCATAAACTCCTCAATCATCTTATGCGCATCTTTCCGAATTTTCGGAACCACCTCAAGTGGCTTACCCTTTTCATCGAGCTTAAATTTTACTTCGGTGGTTTCGAAGTTTACTGCTCCATGTTTAAAACGGTTTTCCCGATAGCGCTTTGATAAATCATTCAATATTTTTAGTTCATCAGCAAATTCACCTTTCCCTGTTTCAATAATCTCCTGCGCTTCTTCATAGGTAAACCTTCTGTCAGATTTGATGATTGTGCGCCCAAACCATCTTTCTGTTATTACCAGGTCCTTCTGAATGACAAATACGGCAGAAAATGTAAGCTTCTCCTCGTTTGGTCTGAGTGAGCAAAGCTGATTGGAAAGAACTTCCGGAAGCATCGGTATGGTCCGATCAACCAAATATACCGAAGTGGCACGCTCGATCGCCTCTTTATCCAGAATAGAATTCTCAACGAGATAATGTGAGACATCCGCAATATGAATCCCAACCTCATAGGCTCCATTTCCAACATCCTTGATCGACAAGGCATCATCAAAATCTTTGGCATCCTCAGGGTCTACTGTAAAAGTGGTAATATCCCGAAAGTCTCTTCTGCCTTTTATCTCACCTTTTGAAATCTTCGTTGGAATACTGGCTGCCGCTTCTTCAACCTTATCCGGAAACTTGAACGGTAATCCAAACTCCGCCATGATGGAGTGGATCTCTGCTTCGTTTTCTCCAGCCTGACCAAGTACCTGGGTAACTTCCCCTAGTGGACTACGATTGCGGGCATCATGCCATTTTAGTATTTTGACAAGTACCTTATCGTTATGACGAGCCTTGCCAATCTTTTCAGGGTAAACAAAAACATCAAAGTGAAGATTTTTGTTATCCGGCACTACGAATGAAAACTTTGGAGAAACTTCAATTCTGCCAACAAATTCATTCTTGGTGCGCTTCGTGATTTCAAGTACTTTGCCTTCGGCTCTAAAGCCATCCCTTGCCGGAGAGGTAATCATCACCCGCACTGTGTCTCCATCTATAGCAAATTTGAGGTCGTCAGTTTTGACCCAGATATCCTCTTCAAGACCCTCACAAATGATGTAAGCAAACCGGGGGTTAACATGATCTACCACGCCCTCTAAATATTCAGCCTCCCTGGCGCTGCTAAACCTCCCGTCAGGCCCCCTGACAATCTTCTCCTGACTTTCCATTCCAAAGAGGATCTCTTTCAGCAGGTTTTTAGACCTCATATCCCTCAGCTTCAAATCTTTTATGATCTGTTGCATGGTAAATGCAGACCCCAGGTTCATCGCAAAGTGCTCCTTTACCTTTTCTTTAATGTATTGGGCTTTTGATTGACTTTTACCTGATTTCTTCGGATTGGAAAACTTCTTTTTCTTCTTTTTACTCATGGATGAGTTTTAGCTGACGACGGTAATATTTTCATTGGCGATGGTTGGAAGGGAATTCAATCGCAAATATAACTGTGCAGTAGCTATAACATCGCCCAGACAGTATTGTTCTATTCTTTTCAGCCCATTATCCTCGTTGTAGTAGACTTCATTGACCATTGATCCATCCATATCTGTTTTATTTGAAGGGATATCAAAAATGGTTGTCAGTAGGTCCAGCGAAGTATAGTTTTTGCGATCCCCAAATTTCCACATTTCCAGGGTATCAACGTGATTTACCTCCCAGGGTTTCTTCCCTCCTGTGTCAAGCACATCAGGTAGCCTGATGTCATTGATAAGCATCCTCCTGCATAAGTAAGGGAAATCAAATTCTTTACCGTTGTGGGCACATAACTTTAGCTCCTGCTGGTCAAACTTTAATAAAACCTTTTTAAAGTCGTTGAGTAGTTCTTTTTCATTGTCTGCCGCTAATGATTTTGCCCGGAATGTTACTTTTCCATCTTCCTCGTGAAAAAATCCAAAAGCGATTACGATAACCTTTCCGAATTCAGCATAGATACCAGCGCGTTCACTAAATAATTCATCCGGAGTCAATTCCTCTTCATTGCGAATAAATCCCGCCTTTCGCTCCCAGTGCTTCTTTAAACCATCTGGTATTCTGGCATAGTCCTTTTCGAGAGCTACCGTCTCAATGTCAACGATGAGTATATTTCGAAGACTCCGATCCATCATTGATGTAAAACTCCTTTTTTACCTAGTTCTGAAATAAAAACAAGATTGTCCTCTATGATGCTATCCGGAACAAAAATGTACTTTTTGTCATAGAGTTGATTACCAATGAAAAAGGATACCCAATATTCATTATTGAGATGAAAGACCTTGGGATCAATTGGTTCTATCAATGCATACTCACCGGAAACCAGCTTTGGTATCATATGCCTTAGAATGGAGGTCTTTTGCTCCCTTCCATCCTTACTCCCATATCCTTTAGATGTAATCATCACATTTTCTAAGGTGTTACTATTCCTGTTTAGCATGTAAACCTGCCACAAATCATCATCTCCTTTTGTAACGGTCAAATAAACGTCTTCTACTTTTGGGAAATCAATGTCTTTCTTCATCTATTACTTCCATTTCAAACAATGAGACCAGGTGACCCTTCAGCTTTTCTTCCACTGCAGATAATACTGGTTGATCATCTAATTCTTTATCCAGCGATGTGACCGCCCGATCCTGGATTCCACACGGAACAATATTGTTAAAATAATCAAGATTTACCTGAATATTAAATGCCAAACCGTGCATTGTGACCCATCGGCTTGATTTTACTCCAAAAGCGGCAATCTTTCGCGATTTATCATGCTCTTCTGCATCAAGCCATACACCCGTAAGCCCTTTTATTCGGCCTGCTACTATGCCATAATCTGCCAGGGTCAATATCACAGCTTCTTCCAGATATCTGAGGTATTTGTGGATATCAGTAAAAAAATTATCAAGATCCAGAATCGGGTAAACTACAATCTGACCAGGACCGTGATAGGTAATATCCCCGCCGCGATTGATCTTATAAAAGGAAGCTTCTTTGTTGATTAACTGGGATTCATTAACCAACAGGTTTTCCTCCTTACCAGACTTCCCCAGGGTATATACATGCGGATGTTGGCAAAAGATCAAATAGTTCTCGGTCATTTCCTGATCTTCAGGGCTGAGCTTTCTATTTGATATTTTCTTATCCACAATAGACTTGAATAGCTCCTCCTGATAATCCCAGGCTTCCTGATAATCAATCAGACCGAGATGAATAATTTTGGTTTGCTTGTTTTGAGTGATCAATGTTTAATCGATATATGATTCCAACATTGTTACGTCCCCTGTAGTTTCAAAAGTATAATCTTTCAAAGTAGCAGGTACCAGAATAACCTCACCCTTTTGAAAACTGATTTCATCTGAGCCAAATTGAATACTGCCTGTTCCTTCCAGGATAACATAGATCTTGAAACAATCCAGTGACTTGTGATCCACATGATAGGTATCACTGATATGGATCTTGTTAGTTACAAAATATGGACATCTCACAAGCTCCGTTTTGCCTTCACCAGGTTCCTTATAAGAGGTCTTATAGGCATCATAAAACTGATAATCTATCGCATCAAGAGCCTCTTCGACATGGAGCTCACGTTGGTTGCCCTGATCATCAACCCTGTCAAAATCATAGATCCGATAAGTAACGTCACTGGTTTGCTGGATTTCAGCTAATAGTAATCCCTTTCCAATGGTATGGACCCTTCCTGCCGGGATAAAAAACACATCACCGGATTGGGCTTTCTCTGTGTTCAGGATATCCATCAATTGGCCATTGTTAAAATGGCTTACATAGCTATCCTTATCCATTTTCCTGTTAAAACCGGTGATCAGGGATGAACCCTCATCCGCCTGCATGATGTACCACATTTCGGTTTTCCCAAAAGAGTCATGGCGTTCTTTTGCCAGTTTATCATCCGGATGGACCTGAACAGAAAGATCATCATTGGCATCTATGAATTTTACCAGCAATGGAAACTCTGGTCCGTATTTCTGTATAATTTTTTTCCCAAGAAGCTCCTCACCATATTGCTGTATAAGATCTGTCAGCAGGCTCCCTTTTAGGCTTCCATTTCTGGCAACGGAAACATTGCCTTTCACTCCGGAAAGTTCCCAGGTTTCCCCACAATTAGGAAGAGGAGAAAAATCTTTGCCTAAAATGGTTTTAATCTTTTGCCCTCCCCAAATTTTATCTTTAAATATGGGGGAGAATTTCAAAGGATACAGACTGGTCATTTTTATTTGATAA
Organism: Bacteroidota bacterium; assembly: GCA_047947195.1. Lineage (GTDB taxonomy): Bacteria > Bacteroidota > Bacteroidia > Cytophagales > Cyclobacteriaceae > UBA7330. The sequence goes on along the minus strand of CP170458.1, from coordinate 5,042,525 downwards.
GGTGGACAATCAATTAAAAGGCAAATATGGGGAAGATTTAGCGGTTTCTTACCTTGAGTCTAAGGACTACGAGATCATTGAAAGGAACTATCGTCATGGTAGGGGAGAAATTGATCTCATTGGGCTGTATAAAAACCAGTTACTGGTATTTTTTGAAATCAAATTCAGAAAGAATGATGCATTCGGAACACCAGAAACCTTTGTGACGGAGAATCAGGAAAAACTGATCATGGAAGCAGCTGAACAGTATTTGTTTGATATCAATTGGAAGAAAGACATTCGATTTGACATTATTTCGATCAGTGGGAGCTCTCCGGCTATTGAACACTTTGAAGATGCTTTTTATTGATTAGCGTATATCCTTAAATACGCGTTCTCTGATTTCGGGCCATTCCTGCTTTAGAATACTGTATACCACACTATCTCTTCTTCCGCCCTCTTTATTAAATCGATGATTCCGAAGCATCGCCTCATAGGTAGCTCCGATCAATAGCTCTTCTTGATCTTACGTTCAGAGCATCAGTCCTCAGTTCCACTCGTTCAAAACCCCAAACTTCAAAAGCATGCGTCAGCATAGCATATTTCATATGGTAATTGATCCCGGTCCCATGAAATTCCTTGCCAATCCAGGTAGTCCCAATCTCCAGACAAAGATCCTCCTCTGCTATATTCATGTAACTAGATGATCCAGCTAATCTGGACTGTTTAAGATCTTCGATAGCCAGGGGTATCATGCTCCCTGCTTCCTGCTTCTTCAATACTTTCCCCACCCATTCAGCCATCCTGTCCGGATCACTTAAATCCACAGTAAACCATCTCCAGACATCTTTATCCTGGGCGGCTTTAAGTAAATCAGGAATATCTGTTTGAAGCAGGGGTCGCAACCTGACCCACGATGTTTCTAAAATCGGAGGCTTAAGCATGCGTTAATAGTAGTGATAAACTCCGTTTGGAGAATGGAGCTCCACTTCCTTTTTTGAAGCGGTTTCCACATGACCAACGATCTGTGCATCAATGTTGAATCCTCTTGAGATATCAACAATCGTATGAGCCAACTTTTCGGGCACATAAATCTCGAAACGATGGCCCATATTGAAGACTTTGTACATCTCTTCCCAGTCTGTCCCGCTTTCCTCCTGAATCATCCTGAATAAAGGAGGAATTGGTAATAAATTATTCTTTACCACCTTAAGCTGATCGACGAAATGGAGGACTTTAGTCTGAGCGCCTCCACTACAATGAACCATTCCATGAATTTCACCCGGAACCTCATCCATAATCTTTTTAATCACCGGAGCATAGGTTCTGGTGGGAGATAATACCAGCTTACCCGCATCAATGGGTACACCATCAACCGAATCTGTGAGCTTTCTACTTCCGGAATAGACTAGATCGTTATCAGTCTGTGGATCATAGGTTTCCCTATACTTCTGTTGATAGATCGAATCAAAGACATCATGTCTTGCAGAAGTAAGACCATTACTCCCCATGCCCCCATTATATTCCGATTCGTAGCTAGCCTGACCATAAGAAGCAAGCGCAACAACAACGTCACCATCCTGAATATTTTGATTGTCAATGACATCAGCTCTTTTCATCCTGGCTACAACTGTGCTATCCACAATCACTGTCCGCACCAAATCCCCAACATCTGCTGTCTCCCCACCAGTTGAAATAATATCCAGTCCATGATCACGCAACATCTGTAACACCTCTTCGGTACCGTTGATGATTTCTGAGATGACTTCTCCGGGAATCAAATGCTTGTTTCTGCCAATTGTGGACGACAATAGCATATTTTCAGTACAACCTACACACAGGAGGTCATCCGTATTCATCACGACCGCATCCTGGGCAATCCCCTTCCAGACAGAAATATCTCCGGTTTCCTTCCAATACATATAAGCTAGAGAGGATTTTGTGCCTGCTCCATCTGCGTGCATGATCGTACAGTAATCTTTGTCTCCGGTCAGATGATCCGGAACAATCTTACAAAAGGCTTTGGGAAATAATCCCTTATCGATATGTTTAATGGCCTCATGGACCTCTTCCTTGGATGAGCTAACTCCGCGTTGTGCATACCTCGACATACCGCAAATAAAAACAATTAATGAATAGGAAGGATGAAATTATTGCTCCTCGAAGAAGCGATCGTACTCATCGTATTCTTCAGTGACCGGGAGCTCTTCTTCCACTTCAGCCGGATCATAACGAAGAACCTTAAATTCTGTACGTCTGTTTCTCTGATGCTCTTCCTCCGTTGTTGCATTTTCAATAACCAGCTGACTTTCACCGTACCCTTTAGCTGTAATGCGTTTGGCATCAATGCCATTGTTGATCATATACTGAACGGCAGCACGTGCTCTTCGATAGGATAGATCCAGGTTATAATCATCATCAGCTCTTACGTCGGTATGTGATCCAAGCTCAACATATATATCAGGATTGTCATTCATGATGGTCACTAAACTATCGAGTACCAATGCAGCATCTTCTCGAATAGTGGCTTTATCAAGGTCGTAGTAAATATTTTCAAGAACAATCGGCTTTTCCAATACAATACGTTCCATTACCACCTCTGTATTAAAGGTCACAGTGGTAATAAAATCTTTAAGCTGTGCCTTGTCCACTGATCTCCCTATAGTGGAGAACTTCTTACGAGAAGTAAAGTATTCGGTTTTCTCACCAATTAAGTGATATTCTTCTTCAGGATATACCCTGAATTGAAATGCACCGTCTTCGTTGGTATAGGCCTCATCTAAGACTTCATTGGTTTCTGTGCTCAACAAAGAAACCTTGGTGTTTGGCAGGACAATTTTTGCACCGCCATCATCATGTGTATAGGTCAAACCTGCCAACAGGTAATTAACAATTTTCAGATCCGGATCATTGTTCACATAAGTATAAATATCGTCGTCTCCTTTACCCCCCGGTCGGTTACTTGAGAAGAATCCCCGTGTCAAATCAAATTCATATAATGCAAAGTCATCGCTAGATGAGTTCATGGGTTCACCCAGATTTTCTATGGTAATGTTACCATATTCCCTGGTAGCCACATATAGATCGAGGTTACCAAAACCGGGATGCCCATTTGATGAGAAGTATAGTTTTCCACTTTGTGAGACAAAAGGGAATACTTCTTCTCCTGGAGTATTGATAACAGGGCCTAAATTCCTCACATTTACCCACCTTCCTCTTCTATCCAACTGGGCTGAATAGATATCAGCTCCTCCGTATCCTCCAGGTCTATTGGAAGAAAAGTATAAGGTAGTTCCTTCAGGACTTAAGGCAGGTGTGGAATCCCACGAGTCCGCATCATTGATGCTCAATGGCCTGGGTTCCGTCCATTGGCCATTCCTAAATCTTGTAAAGAATAAGTTGACGTTAGAATATCCTGTGGCCTTACCGGAATTACCTTTGGCAAAAATGATAGAAGATCCATCGGGTGAGATTGCCATAGACCCTTCATTTACATCATCATAATTAATAATGCCATCCAATGGAGCAATCGTATTTTCATCCACATTAGCTCCCCTGGATACCGCCCGATAAATGTCTGTAAATGGGCTCCCTGTAACCACGTAAATATTCCTGGAATCCCGATTGGAAGTGAAGTATAAGACGCCATCCTTATAAGCCGGTGAATACTCAGCATACCGGGTATTCAACTCATCCATGTTCTTAATCCGATAATAGTTAGGCTCGGATTTTACTTTGCTAAGACTTTCCAGATTGTTAAGTTCGTATGTAGCAATTCTTTTGAGTGAATCACTGGGAGATTCTTTTAAAACAGTATTGATAGCCTCCCTGGCCTCGTCATATCTTTCGATAGACTTTAGGGCCCGGGCAAAATTTAGTTGAGCCTCAGGGTTGTCCATTCCCGCTTTTATAGCTGTGTTATAATAAGTAACTGATTCGGACAACCGGTTAGACTTTCTGTATGACTCTGCAATCTTATAATTGATTTCGGCATTATCAGGAGTGACAACTTTCTTATAAAGCTCTATGGCTTTGTTGTATTCCTGTTTGGTATAGCTTTTCTCTGCCTTGTTCATCAAGCAACTGCTCAACGCCATAGCAACAGAGATGATCAAAAGAAATGACTTAAATGAAGGCATTATATCCTGAACGTAATTTCCTTAAAATTAATGTGATCTTATCATACCTTTATCATGATGACTGGACTACCTGAAATATCTCGCCATCCAGCTTTCCTCAGCAGGCTGAGTCCATGCGTTTCTAAAGTCCTCCAGCTTGTTGATGAATCCATTAAAAATCAAGGTATCTTTCTTGATTTGTCCTTCATCAATTCTGGATTTGAGGTCTTTTAATGGTTCTACTACAACCTCACCATCGATATAAAACGCAACATTGGAGCGATTAAGTAATTGTAGCCCGAGTGTTTGCTCGAGGTTTTTGATAAATCCAACGGATTCATCGATACTGCAGCCACTTGCCTCATTGAACGACTCATCAACTGCTAGCAACAAAAACTGCTTGTGCTCAATCTTATAAGCAGCTTTTAATTTTTGACCATGGGCTGCCCAGCTGTCAACAAATACCCTGGCTTCCTGCTCAATTGCCAAAATCTCCGCTTCAGTAAACGGTCGATCGGATTGATAGATCCACATCCGTGACGTATCCGGCATTTCATCAAATGAATATAACATGATGCAAATTTACTTGATTAAACCTTCGGATTTAGCAATGAGTTCCGCCAGATCCAAAACTTTAACTTCAGATTCCTTCCCTTTGTTTTTAACACCATCAGACATCATGGTCATACAGAATGGGCATGCAACCGCAATAGTAGAAGCTTGAGTTTCCAAAGCTTCTTCCGTCCGTTCGATGTTAATCTCCTTATTTCCGGGTTCGGCTTCTTTAAACATCTGTCCTCCACCGGCTCCACAACAAAGACCTTTGGTCTTACACCTTTTCATTTCCACCAGCTCTGCATCCAGTACTTCTAATACCTTTCGGGGTGCTTCATATACTCCATTAGACCGCCCCAGGTAGCAGGAATCATGATAGGTGATCTTCTTTCCATTGAAATCTCCACCTTCCTTCATCTTGATCTTTCCCTCATCGATCAACTGCTGTAGAAGCTGCGAATGATGAATCACTTCATAATTACCTCCCAGATCGGGATATTCATTTTTCAAGGTATTGAAACAATGGGGACAGGCAGTAACTATCTTTTGTATTTCATACCCATTCAGGACCTGGATATTAGCCATGGCCTGCATCTGGAATAAAAACTCGTTTCCTGCTCTCCTTGCCGGGTCTCCGGTGCAGGTCTCTTCTGATCCCAAAACCGCAAAATTGATCTTTAGATGATCGAGGATACGGACAAACGCTTCGGTAACTCTTTTGTACCTATCGTCATATGAGCCTGCACACCCAACCCAAAACAATACTTCCGGCTTCTCCCCCCTGGAAACTAATTCCGCGACTGTAGGTATATTAATGTTCTCTGATTCCATTGGTTATTGTCCTTTTAATTGATCTGCCCACTTAAACCGGTCGCTGGATGGAAATTTCCACGGTGCAAAATTGGTCTCTACATTAGAAAACATGGCATTCCAGGATTGTGGAGCAGCTGATTCTTCCATAGCTACAAAACGTCTCAACTCTAGAATGATTTCCAGCGGACTAATATTGACCGGGCAGGCTTCCACGCATGCATTACAACTTGTACAGGCATTGATCTCTTCTTTTGAAATATAATCCCCTAACAATGACTTCCCATCCTGCAATCCTTTTCCTTTTGCGTTGCCTACTTCCTCCATCCGATCACGGGTGGCCATCATGATCTTGCGTGGAGATAGTTTCTTCCCGGTTTGATTGGCCGGACACTGGGTCGTGCATCTTCCGCATTCCGTGCAGGCATACGCTTCCATCAGGTTTTTCCAGGTGAGGTCATTAATATCTTTGGCTCCGAATTTCATGCCTTCCGGTGGTGGAGTCTGGTTGGCATCGGGCATTCCCAACATAATTTTTACCTCGTTTGTGACAACATCCATATTTTGCATCTTGCCAGGGCTTTCCAGTCGGCTATAGTAGGTATTGGGGAATGCCATGAAAATGTGCAGATGCTTGGAATATGTGACATAGACTGCAAAAGCGAAAATCCCCACAATGTGAAACCACCAGGCCCCTCGCTCAAGAACTACCAGCGATCCCTCTGACATGGATGAAAACATGGGGGTCATCATTCCACTGATGAGGAAGTGCCCGGAATCCGGGTAATGAGTCGCACCTTTAGCCTGTAAAATCTGGTCTGCCGAATTCATGGAAAGAATGGCTGCCATCAAAAGAATCTCAATAACAAGGATTAGGTTTCCATCGAGTGCCGGCCAACCGACCATCTCAACCTTCTTAAATCTTTTTGTCTCAGTGAAATTCCTTCTCACCAAAAAAATCAGGCAAGCGATGATCACTCCAACTGCCAACACCTCAAAAAAGGAGATCACACTTCCATATATACCCGCTGGTACCCAGGAAGCGAAAGTTCTATGAGATCCTGAGATCCCATCAATAATAATTTCCAGGACTTCAATGTTGATCAGAATAAAGCCTATATAGATCAGAAAGTGAAAAAATGCCGGGAAGACCTGCTTAAACATTTTCCTTTGACCAAAGGCTACAAGTAACATTTTTTCTAATCGTTTGGAAGAATCTCCCCCCATTTCATAGGGACGACCAAGCTGGATATTTGCTTTGATTGCCCTGACCCGCTTAAACAGGATGTATCCAAAGGCGACTAAAACAACTAAAAATATGAGCTGGGAAATCATTTTTTCTAAGGTTTTCGAGTATTGGCTCTTAAATTCTAAATAATCTTTGTCTGATTCTGATATTTATCTACTTTTGCCCCCACATTTATCCAGGGTGCTGTAGCTCAGCTGGTAGAGCATCGGACTGAAAATCCGTGAGTCGGTGGTTCGAGCCCACTCAGCACCACAACTAACCCTGTCCTGAATAAGGCAGGGTTTTTTGTTTTTTGGATCTGATAAATTTAAGGAAAGGAATCGGATTTGTTATGCATGCATAACATTTTTTGAAATAAAAACGTCAGGATTTAAAATTCTTGATCCTGTTTATTTCAACCTCAGACAGGTGCCTCCACTTCCCACGGGGAAGATTCTTTTTCGTTAAGGATCCAAACATCACACGATCAAGCTTTACAACCTGGTAGCCTTTGTGTTCAAAAATCCTTCGGATGATTCTATTTCTGCCGCTATGAATCTCCACCCCCAATGAAGAATCATCATCATTAAGAACAGCCATCTCATCTGGCGCAATAAAACCATCTTCAAGTTCTAGTCCTTTTAATATCTCATCAAAGTCCTGCTTGGTGATGGGTTTATTTAAGGTAACCTGGTAGATCTTTTTAACTTTAAAACTGGGATGCGTGAGTTTTTTGGCTAATTCACCATCATTCGTGAAAAGCAGCAAACCGGTTGTATCCCTATCTAATCTGCCAACTGGATAAATCCGCTCATCACAGGCGTTTTTCACCAGGGAAATCACTGCATTCCTGCCCTTTTCATCTTTTAGCGTTGTGATAAAATTCTTTGGTTTGTTCAGTAGCACATATTGAAGTTTCTCAGTCTTCAATGTTTTCCCCTGGTATACTACCTTATCTGTTTTTTGGACCTTATAGCCCATTTCCACGATCACCTTGCCATTGACTTTGATCTTGCCTTCCTTGATGAGGACATCCGCATCACGGCGACTACAAACACCGGCATTGGAGATATATTTATTTAATCGGATGTCGGAAGGTTCCTGGGGGAGTTCTTTGAATTTTTTACCGGAACGATTGGGTCGCTTCCTTTCCATTACTCTTCCTGGTTACCAATGGTATTTTCTTCCTGGGCAAAATCTTTCGGTGTGGGGAGATCTTTAAGGCTGTTGATCCCGAAGTAATCCATAAATGAAGGACTGGTGCCATAAAGCAAGGGCCTGCCAACTCCTTCGGATTTTCCTTTGATCTCAACTAATTCTTTTTCCAGTAATTTCTGGACAGCATAATCACAGTTGACCCCTCTGATCTGCTCTACTTCACTTTTTGTTACGGGTTGTTTATAGGCGATGATAGCCAACGTCTCCAAAGAAGAATTGGATAATCTTTTCTTTGACTGTTGCTTTAAAAGGATCCCGATACTTGCCTGGTAGGCCGGCTTGGTTAAAAACTGATATCCACCCCCACTCTGGATAAGCTCAAAAGAAAACTCATCGTCCTGATATTTGCCAGTGAGCTTTTCAATCGCACCTGCAATGTCTTTCATCGGGACATCTGCTTCAAACATCTCGATAAGACAGGTTTGAAGGTCTTTGTCGCTAATAGGTTTAGGAGAGCAAAAGATTAACGCTTCAATATGATTGGCCAGGTAATCCATTAACCGTTGGAAGACCCCTTCAATTTTGACTCAATGGAGTGCATGGTATGTGGAACGGCTCTTAACCTTTCCTTGCTGATCAGCTTTCCGGTATCGATACAAATGCCATAAGTGCCATTTTTGATGCGAACGAGGGCATTCTCAAGGTTATTGATAAACTTCTGTTGCCTTCCAGCCAGCTGACTCAACTGCTCTTTTTCTGCAGTATCCGCTCCATCCTCTAAAGTTTTGGCAGCACCGTAGGTAGAGTCTGTTCCTTCATCAGATTTGTGTGTGAGCGAATCTCTCAACGAAACCAATTCATTTCTGGCTTTTTCAAGCTTTTCGTTAATCAATTCTTCGAATTCCTTTAATTCTTCTTCTGAGTATCTGGTCTTTTCCGCCATAACTTTAACCTTTCTTTTGGAAATAATCGCTAAAGTAACATAAGCAAATCAAAATAAGTAGTGGCCTACTTCAACACATAGGCATTTAATTGCTATGGCATCTATTAAAGGTTTGCTAAATCATTTATTTTAAGCCATTTGCCCGTAAAAAGGATATCAATTTGAATTGATTCTAAAAAAGTAACCCAAAACCAATCCATTAAAAAATTGCAATGAGTAGGTTCAGTTGACTTATATTCGAGCGATCAAGCTAACCTAAACCTTTTTGCTTTCGCTTGAGTTTACTCAAAAACTACTCTATGCAAGATATCCGTGTTGTCATTACCGGCCTGGGTGCCCTCACTCCTCTTGGAAATACCGTCGATGAATTCTGGAAGAATGCTGTTGCCGGTAAAAGTGGTGCCGCAACCATCACCAAATTCGACGCTTCTCAATTCAGGACCCAGTTTGCCTGTGAGGTAAAGAACTTTACCCCGGAAGACCGTCTTGAACGTAATGAGATCAAAAGAAGCGATCCGTTTACCCAGTATGCACTGTATGTCGCCTCTCAGGCCATGGAAGATTCAGGTATCGATGTATCCAAAATGGATCCATTTGACATCGGGGTGGTCTGGGGAACCGGTCAGGGGGGTATGATTACCTTCGAAGAAGAATGGGGAGGTTACATAGAAGGAAATAAAACCCCACGATTCAGCCCGTTTTTCGTTCCAAAGCTCATCTCAAACATGGCATCCGGCTGGATCTCCATGAAATATGGGTTGATGGGAATAAATTATACGACCGTATCCGCGTGTGCGACTTCTAATACGGCCATCATGGATGCGTTCAACTATATCAAGATGGGGAAAGCCAAAGTTTTTGTGACCGGTGGGTCAGAATCCCCCATCAGTGAATCCCCGATCGGAGGGTTCAGCGCTATGAAGGCAATGTCACAAAGAAATGATGACCCGACTAAGGCTTCCCGACCATTTGACGTGGATCGCGATGGTTTCGTCATGGGTGAAGGTGCCGGAGCGATGATCCTGGAGGAATACGAGCACGCCAAAAAACGTGGAGCAAAGATCTACGCTGAAGTGGTCGGTGCCTCTATGACCGCTGATGCTTATCACATGACCTCCACCCACCCGGAAGGACTGGGCGCGGCCAGGGCGATGCAGATTGCCCTGAAAGAAGGGAACCTCAATCCGGAGGATGTGGACTATATCAACCCGCATGCGACTTCTACCCCGGTAGGAGACATCAGCGAGACCAAGGCGATCCACAATGTATTTAACAAGACCCTGAACAAGCTGCACATCAGTGCGACAAAATCCATGACCGGTCACCTGCTGGGAGCAGCTGGTGCAATTGAAGGCATTTTGAGTGTGAAAGCCATCACCGACGGGGTGATCCCACCGACGATCAACACCGAAAACATTGATCCGGAGATCCCGGGCGGTTTACAGTTTGTTACGGGTGAGGCCATGCAGAAAGACGTGAAAGTGGCCATGAGCAACACCTTTGGCTTTGGCGGACACAATGCGATTGTGGTGTTTAAGAAGGTGTAAAAGTAAATTTGGCTAGTAGCTTTCATTCCGAATTGATATTTTAGTAGTATCATCATTTTCATGCAATGAAAAGAAGAACGGCCCTCTCCAATCTATCCCTGATCGCTGGCGGAAGCACACTCTTGCCACAGTTGATGCTGTCAGGTTGTGAAACCAAAGAACATCCCTATGCGCTGTTTCAAATTGGGGATACGGAGCTGCTCAATGACATCGCAGAAACCATTATCCCGGAAACTCCGGACTCCCCCGGAGCCAAAACCGCCAATGTGGGTGACTTCATCCAAAGCTATGTTACCAATTGCTTCAGTCCTGCTGATCAAAAAGCATTTACAGATGGTTTTGTTAGCCTAAAGACGGAAATAGACAGCAAGTTTGGAAAAGATTTTACTGGTTTAAGTATCGATGAAAAGACGGAAGTCATCCGTGACCAGGAAAACCAACGGGTGGCCTACCAAAAACAGGCCAAACCCGGTGATCCGCCACACTTTTATCAGCAATTGAAATCAACCATCCTATTCGGGTATTTCACCTCGGAGCCCGGTGCCACGCAGGCGCTCAGATACGTACCCGTTCCCGGTGGTCAGCAAGGGATCATCCCTTACAATGGAGAAAAAGCCTGGGCCCTTTAAGCACTGAAGCATATGGAAAACACATTTGATGTCATCGTCATCGGTTCAGGGATCAGTGGAGGCTGGGCAGCCAAAGAATTTTGTGAGAAAGGCATGAAGACCCTGGTACTCGAGCGGGGCCGGAATGTAAAACACCTCGAGGACTACCCTACCGCGATGAAAAACCCGTGGGACTTCCCAAACCGGGGTCGGATGCCGCAGGACGTGCGGGAAGCTAATCCGGTGGTCTCCAGGTGTTATGCCTATGGTGAAGCAACTGACCACTTCTTTCTAAAAGATACTGAGCATCCTTACATCCAGGAAAAGCCATTCGACTGGATCCGCGGCTACCAGGTCGGGGGAAAGTCCCTGCTCTGGGCACGGCAGGTGCAGCGCTGGAGCAAATATGATTTTCAAATGCCCGCAAGAGACGGATTTGGTGGCGAATGGCCGATCACCTATGACGATATAGCCGACTGGTATAGTCACGTAGAAAAATTTGTGGGAATCAGTGGTAACAAAGACGGACTGGAAACCTTGCCGGATGGCGAATTCCTTCCTCCCTGGGAGATGAATGCTGTGGAAAAGCACATTCGAAATGCCATCAAAGAAAACTACAAAGACCGATACCCGATTATCGGCCGGTGCGCCCACCTGACCGAACCCAAAGACATCCACCTGCAGCAGGGACGGGGCCAATGCCAGGCACGCAGCCTATGCGAGCGGGGCTGTCCGTTTGGCGGCTATTTCAGCTCCAACTCCTCCACACTTCCCTGGGCGGAAAAGACCGGGAACCTAACCCTGATGCCGGACTCCGTGGTGCATTCCATCATCTATGATGAAGCAAAAGGAAAAGCCACCGGTGTGCGGGTGATCCACCGGTTGACCAAAGAGACAACAGACTATTTTGCCCGGGTGATCTTCTTGAATGCCTCCACCCTCAACAGTAACCTGGTATTATTGAATTCAAAGTCCAACCGATTCCCGAACGGACTCGGAAATGACAGTGGTCTGCTGGGCAAATACATTGCCTTCCATAACTACCGGGGCGAGATCCACGCCACCTACCAGGGCTATGAAGACACCTATTATTTCGGACGCCGACCAACCGCCGTGATGCTGCCCAATTTTCGCAATGTGTACAAAAACGATATGCCATTCAGGGGCGGTTACCAGATCCATTTCACGGCTTCACGCAAAAGCTGGCAGCGGGGACTGGAAAGCGACCAGTTTGGAGCCGACTTTAAGGAAAGCATTTCCAAACCCGGAGAATGGTCCATCTACATGATGGCCCAGGCAGAGACCGTTCCCAAAGAGCAGAGCCAGGTGCGACTCAGTGATACCGAAAAAGACGAATGGGGCATCCCCCAGCTGATCACCTCGGTGGATTACGATGAAAATGACGAGTTATTATTAAAGGACTTTTTTGAGCAGGGTGCTGCCATGCTGGAGCAAGCCGGCTGCACCAACGTAACAACCCGCGATACCGGCCAGGCCCCCGGCCTGGATATCCACGAGATGGGCGGGGTACGGATGGGCGCAGATCCAAAAACCTCCCTGCTCAACAAATGGAACCAGCTACATAGTTGCAAAAATGTTTTCGTGACCGATGGCGCCTGCATGACCTCCACCGGATCTCACAATCCCTCGCTGACCTTCATGGCCATTACGGCGCGTGCAGCCAACTATGCAGTGGAAGAGATGGGGAAAGGGGAGTTGTAGATTACCTCCCTACCACCACGGTTTCTTTTAGGATATTCATGATATATATTAAGATAAGGTTCTTACATTTTATCATACTAATGATTGATTAAATCAATTTCAAGAGATTGCACATTTTCAGCATAGCCACCAAATATCCCAAATCCACCGTCGATGTTTGATGGAATTGGCAAAGGACTACTATTGGGATCCATTTCCGATAGTTTCTGAATATAGGTAGTCTTATAATATTGAAATAAACCGGGCGAATAATTTCGTAGTGTTGCAAGAACGTATTGCTTATAATTATCACTTAAGCCGACAGTAAACCGTTCATCAACGAAACATTTGATTTTTACAATTTTAGTTAAATTATTAAAAGTTTCGTCTGTGAATAAAAGGCTAAATGGCTCCCGGAGCCCTGATTTTTGAATTGCAAAATCGCTATTCAAAGGTTCAAAGCTTATTAATCCTTGTTGCTCCCATGGTATAGAATCCTGTGTTTCCCCAGGATCATATTCAAATTTCAGATCTGCAGATAGCTCATAGTAATTTAATGCCTCAGGATCCTGAACTTCAAGTATGAGATAATAAATGTCTCCAGGGATTTGATATCTGCCATAAAAATCATACTCTCCCGGACCAATATACGTGAAATCAACAATTTTCATAGGAACCATATTTGGATGTTCATAACTGGACCTTATCCGAGGGAATGAAACATTTTCAATTTCTATTTGATAAGTTTCATCGCTTTCTATATTTAGCAAATCAATACTAAAGTAATTTAATTCGTCCGCTGATGGACACTTTGAATATTTAATGAACTGTATATTATTTGCATTACTTAAACGAATAATGGGATCCCAATCATCACAATCGATATTTGAATAATAATCTAAAATTCCGTAGCTACTACCTAATGATAGATTCCATCCATTTTTAAAAGCACTGTAATAGTTTTGGTTATTTGTTGTTACACCAACCATATGAAGAACCAGCTTCGGATCTCTTTCGGGAGATCTATGATCTCGGATTCATTACATGAGATCAAAAGAAGCCCGATTATTATTGAGTTGAAGAAATATTTATAGCCCATTTTAAAATTTCAAAGTGTAACTAATCGATGGTACTATGCCAAACAATGATTCTTGTCTAAGGACTTTCTGATTATAGCCAAGGTATCCAATTTCAAGGAAATAGGGATTCCTTCTATTATACACATTGTAAGCTGAAACTGATATTGAATGAGCAAGATTATTAAATTCTCTTTCATAGGTTGCACTTATATCAAGGCGATGATAATTCCTCATCCTGAAATTGTTTCTTGCAGGATAATGGAGGATATCATTTTGCCCCGCTAGAAAAACATCAAAGAGATCTGGACGATAGGCATCAGTCGGAATGGTTACAGCATTTCCAGTTCTAAAAAGCCAGTTTGAGGATAAAAAGATGTTTTTGTTTAGTCTATAGATTACAACAGCCTTTATATCATGTCTACTGTCATATCTGTAAGGAAACCGCTCCCCACTATTCAGCTCAGGAAAAAGACGATTTGTCCAAGACAAGGTATAACCAATCCAGCCATTCAGTTTTCCTGTCTTTTTTTGGAGCATTAACTCCAAACCATAGCTATCGCCACGACCATGTTCTATAAGATTTTCCCAGCTGTCTCCGCTTTGAAGATATGAAGCTCCATTTTTGTATTCGATCAACCCTGTAGTTTTTTTATAATATGCTTCACCAGTAAACTCCAACTCTAAACCAAGTTTAGAAGCCATTCCAAGAACAAACTGATGCGATTGAAGGGGCTGAGCATTATCAGTTGCCGGAAGCCAGAGATCTGTTGGCAACCCAATGCCTGCGTTTGTCAATAAATGAACATTCTGTTGCATTAAGGAATAGGAGGTCTTAATAGAAGATTCGTTTGTAACAGCATATCGAAGTGATATCCTTGGTTGGATTGAAGAATAGTTTTCTGATCTGACATGATAATCATTAAATCTAATTCCAAGATTTGCTTTGATCTTAGGGATGATTACAAAGTCATCCTCCAGATATATTGAGTATTCTAAAGGACTTATCTTTTCATTTGACCCTCCTTCATCCGTTTCAGATGAGCTATAATACTTAACCAAAATTCCGGGTGAGAATGAATGATAAATTCCTTGCACTCCAAACTGAATATCATGATTTGGATTTGGAGAAAATTCCAGAGCGTAATCCAATGTGAAATCTTTTATGCCTGATTTGTAATGGCTATCAATTATTGTTGTATCTACCTTATTCTCGTTACCAATAATACTTCGATTATTATCTATGACCGAAAAATCATATTGATTATAGCTTAAGCTGAGATTGGAAAATATTTTGTTATTGAAGAGGTGATACCAACGTAAACTGCCAATTTTATTGCCCCATTGTATATGCGAGAAAATATCTTGTTTGTAAAAACCAGTTGAATCTTCAAACTGATAACTCCTATCAGTTGAAGACTCATCTCGTCCGTTGTAGCCACTTAGAAAAAGTCTATTTTTTTCGTTGAACCTAAAATTGATCTTAAAATTCAGGTCATAGAATTGAAATCCGTCTCCATCCACATCATCAAAGTCACCTTTGCTTATACCGCTGGCTAAAAAGGGGTCAAAGTGTGAAGTCCTTCCGGAAGCCATGAAGGACATCTTATCTTTGATGATTGGCCCTTCCACCATACCTTTTACGGTAATCAACCCAAAAGAAGCTAATCCATTGAACTCATGCATATTTCCTTCTTTCATGGTGATGTCCACAACAGAAGATAATCTTCCTCCGTACCTGGCGGGGAACCCTCCTTTATAAAGGCTAATTGAATTGACTGCATCAGGGTTGAAAATAGAATAAAATCCATACAAATGGGTGGCATTGTAAACCGGAACACCATTTACTAAAATCAGGTTTTGATCTTGCCCACCTCCCCTTACGTAGATACCTGCGCTTCCTTCATTCCCTGATTTTACACCCGGAATTAGTTGAAGTGATTTCAAGACGTCGATTTCACCATTAAATGCAGGCATTAATTGGATTTGTTTAATCGGGATCTGAACAAAACTCGTTTGACTAGTTTCATTAATCTTAGATTCCTTCTCCGATCGAATAATAACCTCCTTTAAAAGCAGGTTCTGCTTTAATTCTCTTGTTAACAGGGTATCACTATTTAATGGGAAGGCTCCAACCTCCGATTGATAGCCAACATAGGAAAATCTTAAAGCCACCTGGTTTTTGGGGATTGTCAAACTATAGAATCCAAAGTTATTAGTTACAGTTCCATAATTATTTATTTTGTCAAGAACTGTAGCCCCTATTAATACCTCACCATTTTTTTCATCTCTAACAAAACCACTAATTGTTCCTTTTGATTTGGACTGACCATATGAACAAAATAGCGACACACAAAAACCAATCAGTAGGAAGTTTTTCATTTTAATGGAGTATAATCAGGAATTTATGTGTAAGACATTACTCACAACGCATATAACCTCACATAATTATTTACCTCCCCACTACGACCGTCTCTTTCAGGACATTCCGATTTCCCTTTATGTCATAGGTTTCGAATACCACCAGGTAGTAACCCATAGACGCAATTGCTCCCTGATCAGTGGTCCCATCCCATCGAAGGAAACCATTTGAAGCCAGGGATATACCCGTCCCGATATTTTTAATAAGCTGGCCATTTCGGTTGTAGATATTCACATTGGCCAGTTGTCCGGTGGTATTTAGCTGGTAATTGATGGTGGTAAAATCCTGGGTGAATGTAGAGGCATGATTAGCGGGTACAAATACTTTGGGCTCAATGCTTAGAGTTCCTGAGATGGATGGCACAATAAATTGAGAATTTTGATATCCCGGTGTGGCGAATCCCACCGTCGAGGAAGCTGATTGCCAGTTATTGGGGTCCTGTGTAGGGCTATCAAAAGAAATCCTTTCCAAAGAAACCCCATCTTCACTTTTCAGGAAGCTCAGGTGCATATCTTCATGATATTCAAAGGCATCGATCATTTGATTCTCATCATTTTGCAGTACAATCTTGGCGGTTTCATTGGGATATGGAGTCATACTTTCCATTTGGAGGATCTTCTTCTCATCAACATTTGGATAATTGTTAATTATCGAACCCGGAGCAACAGTCAAAACAATATATTCCATTGGCCTGAGTACATGACTGTTGTCAGTCACAAAATAACTGGCAATTACATCGTCATACTGTCTTCCAAGTCTCCAGTCTTTCAGGTCAATATTTTTATTGGATCGATTATAAAGCTCGACAAAATCTACACCGCCTTTCCTGGGATTAAACAGTACTTCGTTAATAATCACATCCAGACTGTCTGCCTGTTCAGGAAGTAGAAAGTCTTTAGTATTTGCTGAAATCAGATTGCCGAGGCAGTCGCTTATCCGATTCAGGGTGATTGTGTAATTGGTGTTATGAACTAGTTTTTCTGAAAGATGAACCATCAGGAAATCCCTTTTCAATGTATCCAAAACAATACCTGATACCTTAACAGGCCCTGGTAGGATCTCAAATTGTTCTGGAGTGATCTCTTCAAACAGAAGTTGCTCATCAAATTCCAGCCGGAGGGTAGTATCCGACTGGACAAGTACGTTTATTAGCTCCGGTCCAAAATTGTCCGGAACTGATTCAGCAATCGAGTTAATTCCGCCAGGAGTACCTCCATTGGAACTTGTGGAACTTCCCCAGTTAATAGCTCCTGCACAAGGATTATTGGTGTCCTTCATTTCAAGAGAAATCCCCCCTTCATTCGCTATTGAATGCCAGTCAGTGGAATATTCCAGGTTGAACACCAACTCATCCTGATAAAAAATGGCTAGTGGTTCTCCCTCATTATTCAGTGATCTCCATCCGGAAACACCAAAAACATGATCAACCGTATTGAATTGATCAACCGCATTGGTTGGAATAAGCAAAGCAAATTGATAAGCTGACAGGGTAACAGATGGTAATGTGACTTCACCACCACCATCCCGCAACTTCACATCAGCCAGGCTAATAAGTTGGTCAGTACGGTTATAGATCTCAATGTATTCGCTATTAGGTAATCCTAAAACAGGTTCCGGATCGACCATGATTTCAGTAATGATAACATCATTAAACTTTGGCGACGCGCCATGTCCGAAAGAAATGGAAAATGGAATCAACTCATTTCCTGAACAGTCCTGCATTCCATTCACACTTAATTCATAGAGGATTCCAGCCTGAAGCATGTCGGTAAATGATATAACTACCTGATCGACAAAACGATCCTTCACCAATAATTCCTCAATAGTTAATCCTGTTATACTAAAATCATCCTGCTGAATTGACAGGCTATCCACCAACTCAGAAAATGTAATTTGAATCGTTTCACCCTCCAGGTGATAATTGACGAATGTTGGCGATTCAACATCCGGACTCAAATTATAGATTGAATTCTGCTCACCCGGCGTCCCTCCGGAGGCACTTATACTGGCTCCCCAGTTTACAATACCAGGACAAATACTTTCTGGGTTGATCAGTTCGAGGCTATAGCCCCCATCATCTTTTTCAGTATCTCCATACCAATCCCTGGTGTAAACGACCAGATCAATGACCTCCCCATTGAGATTCAAAAGAGCAAGGCTATCAGCAGAATTGTCCATTGTTGGAAATCCGGGAACGTACAAACTATTTCCCAAAGTCGGATCGCCTGATAATACCAGATATGAACCCGGCAAAAAATCGAATTCAGGCAAATTGACCTGTTTAGTTGCATCAGAAAAAATCATTGAACTGAGGCGGATGATCTGATCGGTGTTGTTATACAATTCCAGGTATTCAGATTCCGGCAGCCCTACCCCAAGCGATGGATCAACCATTAATTCAGTGATGATAATTTCTCCCTGTTTGGGCAAATAAGGAGTTTCATAGGTAAAAGAAATGGTGTCTTCAACCATGGAATTACCCTGAACGTCCGATACACCTTTAAGAATTATCTGATAGGCTTGCAGGTCTTCTAACTGATCAAATTGTAAGGAAACTGAGCTGTCCGAAAGTTGATGTACTTCAACCAGCTCAACATCACCAATCATGCTGAATTGATTTTTAAAAATTGACTCCTCTGCTAATGATTCATTAAAAAGCAGATGAATTGTATTGGCATAATCACTTTCTATGGAAAGCAGCTGGGGTGGTGATTTATCAATAAGTATCCGGAGATTATGATCAGGTATTCTACGTCCATAGCGGTCATTCAAGCCGATCCAATTCAGATTCATCGGCTGATCATGTGCCAATGAATCCTCGAAGACCAACCTGATGATACTTTTATCATCACCATCGGGTTGTACCAGGACAGGCAAATTATTGGATAGGGAAAACTGTTCTTTGGATATCATTTTGAACTCTGTGCTAAAAGATATTTCCAGCGTTTTTGGATCAATTAACCTCCAGTTTTCAAAAAAGGAGTTAAAGACTACCCCAGCTGAATCCTCCAACATTGCATTCCCATTGAGGTCTGTGAGACTTAGAAAAGTGATTGCAACAGAATCAAAATCAAGAAGCTTCTTAGCTGTTCCCAAATGAACAGACCGAGGAGATTCAGACTCAAGACCTTGCACTGGCATCCCATTTATCAGGTAATTGGTTTTATCAGCATCGGAGGATGCCATTTCCTTGCTAAAGAATATTTCTAGCACAGAATCTGAAAGGAATTCTAATTTACTTACTGTCGGGTTCAGGCTATTAAAATAGAAACCTATTGAATCCATTGGGTTCTCGTATTTATCCATTAGACCTTTGATGCTAATCAATTGCTGCTCACTCTCAGGGATTTCTAGAAAGGCCAATTGAATTTGCAGTGAATCCGGGCCAGTGAGACTTATGGCAGTCGGATATTGATCATTGAGGGAATAATGATCTGGCATGTATACCGATGCGGTATCCAGCCTTTCAGAAATATGTATAGTAAGGCTATTCTCGTCATTCATTCCCACTCCAATAATCCCGGGAGGTATCGGATCATAAATAAAATTCCTGGAGATAGTCCCTGTTTCATTTCCTGCCAGGTCAGCAATGCCGGAAACTTTCAGCACCTGTACCTCTTCAGGAGGTATTGAGGATTCAAAAGTCAATTTTATTTGAAATGGATCAACTACTGCAATGTCGACTGGCAGTTCAACTCCATTCAATTTGTAATTAACCACGGAGAAGGCTGATTTCAGATCAATTGGCTCATCCCATTTAATGATTAGCTGGGTATCATTTTGCACGATTAATTCAGCTACTCTGGGTGCCCTGGTATCGTAAACTAGAGCTTTAGACGGTGTGACAAGTCGCTCAAGTGTTTCAGTTGAAATGAGATCTTTGATATACAGCTCATATACTGTATTTGCCTTAAGATTTTGATCAAATCCCAGCCTTAATAATCTAGGATTATCAGCGTCAATCTCTACAATCGTGGGTAGGCCAATATCTTTGGAGATCAAAAAACTAGTCAGGTTTACCGGGGCCAAGGGAGGTTCAGAAAGCTGAACATTGATAAGATTGGCAGCAACGATATAAACGGTGTCCACCTGATCTTCAAATTCAAAAGCGATATTGATGGAATCAATCACGTTATTAAGCGTATCAGTCAATGATTTTATGCTTAACCCGTATTGATTGGGCACGGAAAAAGGAGCATCAAAGGTCAGGTGAACCCTGTTTAAAGCTGAATCCTGAAGAATCGCTCGGGAAGGATAATCAAATCCTTTATCAATAAAATAATTATTTTCATTTTCCGCATTGGATCGATTTAATGACTCATGAAATTTCAGCCCGATTTCATCATTTGAAAGGATAATGACCTCTTCCAGCTCCGGGAATGTCACATCATAATAAAATGAGATACTATCTGATAAAGTGATGTTCCCCAGGCAGTCACCGACATTTTCAACCCGCAAATGGTGGGAGACTTCTGAAATCAATTGGCTATCCAGGATCATCAGGTATTCCCGGTATGAAAGTTCTTCTACCATATCTACAGAATTCAGATTCATTGAAACATTATCTCCAGTAAATGATCCAGGGAGAACAGGCTCACCAAACACGATCAGGATTGAATCTCCGGAAACAATTTCGAAGCTACTGATTCTGGGTCCCGAGGTATCTTCTTCTAAATTCAAAATTGAATTTGCTCTCCCCGGTGTCCCTCCCGATGCATTTTCTGATGCACGCCAATTCGTCTCATCGCTGCATATCTGGTTTGGGTTAACCTGTTCTAGTGAATACCCTCCGTCATCTTTCTCCGGATTCTGATACCAGGTCGTCGAGTAACTAATACTATCCAGCAGGTTTCCAAACTGATCCCGAAGAATGACGGTATCCCCGGTGTTTGTAAGCGCGTCAAATGTGGAGATGTAAGCGACAGGAATTCCTTCAAACAATCCGGAATTTGCATCATCAGTCAGTAGAACGTAGGCATTAGACTCAAGCACAAATTCTGGGATGATCTCCCCATTCAGGAGAAAGTCTTTGAGTGATATTGGATATGGACCTCGATTATACAGTTCCACATACTCGGCTTCAGGCAATCCAGCAGAAGGAGAAAAATCGGCCATCACTTCATTAATCTGAATTGATCGGTATGGAGTCGGTTTTTCAAACCTGAAGTCAATGGTATCCTGGAGAGCCGAGTTTTCGATTTCATTGTGAACATCCTTTATGATCAATTGATAATATGAATTTTCCAGGTCAGGAAAAGTCAGATAAATGATCGAATCATTTTCAATAGATTTTGAGGCGGCTATAGGATGATCTCCTCCGATGATCTGAAAATTATTGATCAATTCAGCACTTGCCTGATCAACAGGTTGATTAAACGACAGGGATATTGTTTCAAAGTCTATTTGCTCAATAAATGAAAGCTTAATTGGGATGTATTCAAATCCCACACTACTTCCGGCCTCAATCTCAAATCCATCTTTCCCTTTCACATGATTTATTTCCAGTTGGTAAGATGATTCTCCAAAAGTGTTCTCCAATACCAAATAGACAGATTGCTGATCCTCGCCGACCGTAACAGCATATGGGTTTCCGATACCCTGATCAATGAAATAGTTAGCAGGGATAGTCGCAGTGACAGGATCTATCTGTTTATTGAAATTGACGAGGAGTGAATCTTCTGACAATACCTGCATCTGGTCAATAAGCAGTGGGATAATAAAAGCGAAATTGGTTGATCCTGTAACCTCACTATTCAATAAATCATTGAAAATATCGCTGTAGGTTATCAGATATGTTATCCCATCGGATAGTGCTTCATTGACTGTTAACAGGACCTGGCTTGGATCGGCTGGAATTAGCTGAGCAGATACAGGCTGTCCAATACCCTGATCTATCAGATAATGATTAATATCCTCTGCACTTACCGGATTTAATGGCTGGTTAAAGTCAAGCAAAACTTCGGTTTCAGAAATTGTTTGGACTGTATCTAATTCCAACTTCGTATAATTAAAAGTTTTAGATTCAGGTTCATTCAGTGTAAGAGCTGAAGAGAGGCTCAACTGGTAACCTCCCGTTTCCAATGGAGTTAAAGCGTCAAATGATAAAATTATCCGGGTACTATCCTCCGAGTCAAAGGAAATATCTGAAATTGTCCTACCATCCACATTGAAATCGGAAAGAACTGATATCTCATTATCCAGTAAATACTGATTGAATTGAACAGCTAAGGCAGTATCATTGATTACCTCAACGGTATCAATTCGAAGTTGATCAACCAGAATGTCATCGAAATAGAATTTATCTGCACGGGTTACCGTATACTGACACAAAAAACCAAAATAGTTGGTTCCGATTATGTCCGGATCCAAATCAATTGAAGTCCCCACATACTCGAAGTTTGTGCCTCCACCAAGCGCCTGGTATAAAGTCCATCTACCATTTTGATCTCTGATCACTTTTATCCTGACTTCTTGATTTGTTGCCAGGAGACCATCTGTCCCGTTTATAATATAGGTACTGGTTAATCCTTCCTGCTTATATAGGCTGATTTCATCTTCCGTATCTCCGAACATAAGGTAGTATCCATTCAGACTTCCTTCAAGATCAGCCTGATCAGAAATCAAATAGATCTTTGCCAGATTTGATGAGGAGGGATTGAATTCTATCCGTATAAAAAATTCCCAAACGATCTTATCAAATAATGTGCTTTCAGTTGCCATGTGGGAGACGCCCGCTATTGGTGCAGATAAGTGCAGTTCCCCATTTGAATTAATTTCAAAATCTGCCTGATCCCCATTCCAAATTGGATCAACCGTGAAATCCCCATCGGAGAAATCATCAAATACCTGCGCCAGCCCCAGGTTAACCACTGACAAACAGATCCATAGCTGGAGGAACCGAATAAACATTAGTTATTGTTCTGAAAACCTAAAGTTCGTAGCTTTGTGCCCCGAATTTTTACATAATATACGGGAAAAATAAATAATACACACAACGAAATGGTATTTTAAACCACTTCGTGTGACTTTAGATTAAAACAAAAAACAAAATGAAATTAGCTGTTGTAGGAGCTACCGGCCTGGTAGGGCAGGAAATCCTAAAAGTGATTGAGGAGCGAAACGTTCCATTTGATGAGTTGTACATGGTGGCCTCAGAGCGGTCTGTAGGCAAGGAAATCACTTTCAAGGGTAAGACCTACAAGGTAATTTCTATTCCGGATGCCATCAATAAAAAGCCGGACATCGCGCTATTCTCTGCTGGTGGTGGCACTTCCCTTGAGTGGGCCCCCAAATTTGCCGAAGTGGGCACTATCGTAGTAGATAATTCATCTGCCTGGAGAATGGACCCTACCAAGAAACTGGTTGTTCCGGAGATCAATGGAAGTGTGCTCCGCATTGATGACCGGATCATTGCCAACCCGAACTGCTCTACTATCCAGATGGTATTGGCTTTGGCTCCATTACATGAAAAATATGGCATCAAGAGAATTGTGGTTTCTACCTATCAGTCTGTAACAGGAACCGGTAAAAATGCGGTAGACCAGATGATGGACGAAAGAGCCGGTAAAAAACCTAACATGGTTTATCCCTATAAAATTGATTTGAATGTACTCCCACACATCGATGTGTTCCAGGACAATGGCTACACCAAGGAAGAGATGAAGATGGTGAACGAAACCAAGAAGATCCTTGGAGATGACAGCGTACAGGTGACCGCTACCTGTGTACGGATCCCAACCATTGGCGGACACTCTGAGGCGGTGAATATTGAGTTTAAGCATGATTTCGATCTGAAAGAGGTGACTGATATCCTGAGAAAAACAGAAGGTGTAATCGTGGAAGATGATGTGAAAAACAATATCTACCCGATGCCAATCAATGCCCATGGCAAGGATGAAGTGTTCGTAGGCCGAATCAGACGAGATGAGACGCAACCTAACACCTTGAATATGTGGATCGTGGCAGACAACCTGCGAAAAGGTGCTGCTACCAATGCTGTCCAGATCGCTGAGTATATCATGGAGCACAGCCTGGTTTATTGAGCTGACTTTGGATGAGCTTACCTTTTTGCAGTCACCTGAAATCAGGGCATTTATTGCAGAAAATGAACATGCAGATGTTCAGAAGCTCGTTCTTAATCCCCCAAAGCTGTTTAAGGATCAGATCAGGCTCATTGCCGATCAGATTATCAGCAGAAGGAAACTAAAAAACAAACTTCCCAAATGGCTGGAGGCAGATGCAATTCTGCCTCCACCTTTATCAGCAGAACAAGCTTCTTCCGAAGCAACTGCCCAATATAAATCTACCATTTTCAGGGGTGATCACCTCGTGGACCTTACCGGAGGAACCGGGGTCGATACGCTCGCATTGAGCAGTCAGTTTGCACAGGTAGAATATATTGAGAGAGACCCCTGGTTATGTGAACTCTTTCTTCATAACCAGCAACTCTTTACGGATAAACACATCAAGGTACACCAGGAAACGGCGGAAGAGTTCCTTCAACATTTTAATGGTAAAGCATCCTTTTACCTGGATCCCGCAAGAAGAAATGAGAACAAGAAAGTTTTCCTATTGGAAGATTGCCAGCCCAACCTGCTGGAATTGATGCCGGTGTTGGTAGCTAAAAGCGATCAGGCTTTGATCAAACTCTCTCCTATGATGGATATCAAAGAAGGACTGAAGCGGCTAAGTCATACAAAAGCAGTGCATGTGGTCAGTGTGAAGAATGAATGCAAAGAGGTGCTTTTCCATCTTGATTTTCGATACTCCACAGTGAATCCAATGATCCACTGCATCAATATTAAGAATGATTCAATTGATACATTTGAATTCACTTATGAAGAAGAGAGGGATACCCAGGCTGCTTTCGGAGAAAGTGGAAAGTATCTCTATGACCCCAATGCTTCTTTGTTAAAAGCCGGCGCTTTCAACATACTGGCTGATCGATATGGATTAAAT
Source organism: Bacteroidota bacterium (assembly GCA_047947195.1). Classification (GTDB taxonomy): domain Bacteria; phylum Bacteroidota; class Bacteroidia; order Cytophagales; family Cyclobacteriaceae; genus UBA7330. The sequence continues at coordinate 5,017,422 of CP170458.1, read as the reverse complement.
AAAATCTCTTCCAATACTCATCTATACACATCCGACCAGTTGATCGATGAATTCCCCGGAAGATGTTTTGAAGTGATTTATGAGCACTTGAAAGCCTCTGACATTAAAGTACTCATCCCTGAAAAACAGGCCAATGTCATAGCTAAAAACTATCCTTTGAGTAGTGATGCCCTCCGAAATAAACTGAAGTTGAAAGAAGGGGGAGAAAAATTTATTATTGGATTTGGAAATCGCAATGGGGCTCCAAAGATCACCTTTTGTAAGCGACTTTTCTAAAACTGCCCGAATCTCACAGAAATGTTCGTGCTTAGACCTGAGAGATCATCATCTGTGAGGTTTACCATATCGAGTCCTTTTACCATCCGATAACTTACACCTGCTCCCAGCCGGAATTTTTCTGTGATATTAAATTCAATTTGTGCGCCTGGCTCTCCAATAAAAAAGGCTGATTTTTCGATAGAAAAATCCGTATCAAAATTATTATTAAAGAAATTGTTGTCAACCACTTCAAATGCACCTGCTCCAACCAGGAAAGGAAAATGTAAGTGAACAGGCTCTTTTGTCCATAAAGTAAAGCCAAACAGCATTCCACCATATCCGCCATAAAGATTCAGCTTTTTCTCTACAGGCGTTGTCTCCGTAGGGATCAAACCATTGATCTCATTGGCTGTGATCATACCGTACCCTGCCAGGCCCAAAAAATATGATCGGTTTACAATCACGCCTCCACTCGCTCCAAGGATCAGGCTCCTGTTTCCGGCAATATCTCCTATTTTCATATCAGCCCCTCCAAAACCAAACGTTTCACTGTCCTTGCTGATCAGGGACTTGATCTCATTCGGATCATGAGAATCCACATAGTGCTGAGCCTGTAAATACAGACACGCAGACAGTAAAATTGCAGTTATAATCCCCTTCATCAAAAAACGTATTTTAAGGTTATAGCTGCATCCCAAAAATGTGCATCTGTGTAACGCATGCCGATATAATTAAAATAGGGCTTCAGGTCAAAGCCTACTGTCATGGGTATGCTAAGCCACCGGTATTCAATACCTATTACAGCGTCCACACCCATAATGAAGTAAGTCTGATCTTCGTATTCAAAATTCGGTGGGTCTATTGAGGTGAGTACCTTCCTTAAGTCCTTAAATCGCTCAAACCCAACATGTCCACCCAACCCGTAATAACCGTAAAAGAATTCGCTGAATGCCACCTCCATGGGCAGATGATTGACGAACATCGTGATGACCTGAAATCCTTCATTGCGTCCACTCATCATCAGTTCGACAGACTTCTCTTCCGCCAGAAATTTCTTGTAGGTTAGACCTGCTGTTTTTCCCATTCTCAAGCCGGCAGATTGGGAATATTTCTGGGCCGGGCAAGCTAGTGCCATCATCAGGCATAGAAACCCGGATAGTAAATACTTTTTCATTAGTTCAGGTGCGGTCTATTAGTTCTTTTTGGTATACAAGGGTAATTCGTTAATGGAGATGATCAATTCTCCGCCTTCGGCTAGCACATTCAATTCTCCCTGAGTATTTTGTGTTGGGCCTACCTTGCCTGAAAATGTGGCTTCATTGCCTGAATCCGTACTTTCCTTTTTCAGGACCAACATACTATTTGGAACATGCATTCGATCCGGATCAGCTGTGATATTAGCCGAGATAAATGATGCCTGATCCATGATCAAACTGATATCAGTAGATTTTCCAAGGATATCAATTGATTTAAAGCCTTTCTGAACCCTCGTAATGTAGACATCCCCATAGTTGAAGTCCAGTTGGGCACTCGTCAGCACCATATCGACACTTATATCTGTAAATACACCTTCTGCGATGATCTCATCCGCCTGCTGAATGCTGATTTTGTCATTTCTGCTATGAAATTGTGCAAACTCAACAATACCCAGCGTAATCTCTGAAGAACTGCTCTCAAAGTTGACAAGCTTGGCTTTATCTACTTTTACCTCTGCCCCTTTCAGGTTAAAGGTTCCTTTATACAATTGATCGATCCTGCTCCTGCCAAAGCTGTGAGTGAGGTTAAACTCCTTCTCCAGACCATTGGCTTTTAAATCGCCATGTGAAAGATCTACCGTGACGAACCCGGTAAGTGTTGATAGAAATACATTACCGTATTTGTTTTCAATGTGAAGGTCCATCTTCCTTGGCATCCAGACTTCGTAATCAACAGATACTTTTGTCCCTCCGAAAAGATTCTTTGAGTAGTCCTCTACATCGCTCAACAAGCTCCCAAAAAAGCCAGTCGACTGATCGAATGTTGTTTCGACCATAATCACGTCACCCATCTTTCTGAATTCCACATCCACCTTCACCAGGGATCTCTTAATCACATCGGGTGACTTACCATCGGCGGTAGCACGCACTTTGACATACACTGAATCTGATTCCCAGCTTCGTACTATGATATGCCCATACTTATTGTTTAATTCAAGCTCTCCATTGGTAGATACCTTATAGCTTCTTTCAAAACTTTTCTCACCATTATATTGTGCCCAGGCATCTTGCCCAAGCAAGATCAAAGTACCCAGAACGACTATATTCACTAATCTCTTCATCTTCTTCAATTAAATATTTGTTTCAATCAACTCCTCCTGTTCATTCCTTTGCAACTGCTCCAGCATCCTCTCCAGGATCTTGAGTTTTAACCGATACTGATCCATCACAGCAAGGATCACCTCTTCATTATCCATATTATCTTTTAGGTCTTCCTTCAAGGAAATGATTACTTCATCCATTTCCCTAAGGTCGCCCAGTATCAACGGGTCATCCACTTTGGATGTAACCAAAGTCTGTACCTCGTTAATCTCTTGCTGATAATATTGTTCAGTCTCAATCCACTCCTGTGCCATTGGGCTTAATGGTTGCTGGTAGGTATTATAAACCATAAAGGAGACCCATCCAGCTACAAACATCACGCAGGCTGCAGCTGCTGACCCCAGGTATATCTTCCAACGACTCTTCCTCGCAGGGATAAATGTTTTCTCAAAATCTTCCCATCCCTTTTGCTCATCAAAAGGGAAAACTTCAAAATCCTCCCTCGATTGATCTACCAGATGTTTTAGCTTATCCGACATAACTATTGGCGCTTGATTCTAATCTATTTCTTACTTTACTTTTTGCCTTGCTATACTGTGCCTTGGATGCTGACTCCGTTATTCCCAGAATCTGTCCGATTTCTTTGTGATCATATCCTTCAAACAGGTATAAATTGAGGACTGTCCGGCAGCCATCCGGTAGTTCGGCTACTGCTTCCATAATCCTGTTTGCGGCAAATTTTTGATACTCAAAATCATCTTCTTCCTCCTCAACGACATCAAATTTCTCATCCAATTCGCTTGTGATCAATCGTTTCTTTTTGATTGCATTGATACAATGATTAACCACAATTCGCTTGATCCAGGCACTAAATGTATTGATCTCCCTCAGTTCCGGTAATTTCCTGAAAGCATCAATAAACGATTCCTGCAGAAGATCTTGCGCTTCATCATCATCCCTGATCATCCGTCTGCAGATATTATACATGGCCCCTGAATACAACTTATAAAGTTGCTCATAAGCCAGTCTGCTACCTGCCTGACACTCTCTGATCAGTTGGTGATGAATATTTAGTTGATCTCCTTTCAAAACAATTAACTATGCTAAGGACAACGCGATGAAACAATGGTTTCCAAACAGTGAAATCTTTTTTACAAAGATCAGATTTATTATTTGTGTATGGTATAGACAGTCGAAAACACAAAATCACCCATAAATGATGCTGATTTTATGGGATTAAATTTAGCTTCAAGTAATTTTTCGTGAATTGATGGCAATTTCATGGCAGGTACATTTGAAGTAATTCTGAAAAAAAGCAACATACTTGCCAGAAGGAACTTATTCTTTTGATTGAAGTCGGTCACAATCAAATCACCATGCTCACTGAGTGCCTCCTTGATCCCAACAATCATTCCCTGGAGCGTGTCATCATCAAATAAATCCAAAATGAATGGACATACCACATGGTCCACGGGTCGCGGTAAATGGTAATTCAAAAAATTCTTATTGACCCAAAGAATGTTTGATTGTCTGTGTCGGCGAGCTTTGGCGATCATCTTTGCAGATTCTTCCACATAAATGACCTCAGTCTCTTTAGGCAGAGCCTCCAGGATTTCTCCTGTACCTCCTCCTATAACCAGCACACTTGAATTCGGCTTAATTTCACTTAAATGAAATTTTGCTGCCTGATCAAGCTTTTGGCCAAAGACAAGTCTTTTGAGTGGATCGTAGCACCAGGCAATGCGATCAAAATTCATTTTTACAGGATCATGAAAAGGACTGGAACAAAGAATATGGCATCGCCTACCATTCTAAAACGTTCTTTGCTAGAGAAATAAAGATCATACCTGATGAGCAGTAGTAATATTACCGTCATGATTAAATAGACTAACTCTACGGTTTGGTACTTCCCATGCAAAAATGCCAACGAAAAGAATACTGAACCTAAAAGCTTGTAAAGCAACACCGAAATCAATCGCCTGGAATGAGAGTCAATCTGCAGGATCATCGATCCAAATCCACTTTTTTGGTCCTGTTCCCTGTCATAATAAGAGAAGATGAGCAAGTTAGACATCGCTAATCCAACCAATTGGACAAACAAAATGATGTCTTGAGTAGTGACTATCTGCTTAAAGGTAAGTGGAGCCAGAAAAATACCCGAGGCATAGCCTACTGCAACTAATATTTCTTTAAACCACAATTTGGGAATAAAGAACACCAACATCAGGTATGCTACGCAGAATGCAGACAAAATCACACCAGACCTGATGACTGCCTCCGGCAAATAATAGATATTGACCAATCCGATTATGGCTATAATCCCAGAGACAAATATTAAGGATTTGAAATGCCTTAAATGAAACTGCCTGCGGGAATCCAGCTCCGTGGATTTTTTTGTATCAATCAAATGGTCCACTGTATAGATGAGCCAGATGGCTGACGCCAATGCGATATATACCGTGAAGGGGATTGTCTCCTGGTAAAGGTCTTCAAAAAAGCGAAGGAAAATGATTGCACCTAAAACGATATCCAGAGAAAGCCACCTGAAATATCGGTAGAGTTTCATTATCCCTGGCTCAGAGCTTCAGCTCCTCCTACAATCTCAAGGATCTCTTTGGTGATGGCCGCCTGACGAGTTCTGTTATATGTCAATCGAAGTTCCTTCAATAACTCACCGGCATTATCTGTCGCCTGATCCATGGCTGTCATCCTGGCACCCTGCTCTGATGCATTTGATTCTAACAAAGCCCGATAAAATTGGGTCTTTAGCGATTTTGGGATGATCTCGGTAAAGACAAACTCCTTTGAAGGCTGAAAAATGTAATCATTTGCCACTGAAGTACCTTCTTGAGTCTCGGAAGTATTCATCTGAATGGGGAGAAACTGCTCAGATTTAATTTGCTGTACCGCTACATTCTTAAATTCATTATAGACGAGCTCTACCTTGTCAAATTCACCTTGTGCGAAACCTTTCATCACATAATCAGCTGCTGAACGGGCTTCGTCAAAAGTTAAAGTGCCCATGATCATAGCAAACTGATCAATCACATTGTATCCCCTTTTCCGGAAATAATCGAACGACTTCTTTCCGATTGGAAGAATTTTCAGGGAGCCACTCTTTTCCTGGGAACTATATTTTTCCTGAATGAGATTTCTGGTAAACTTGAAAGCATTATTGTTGAAACCGCCACACAAACCACGGTCAGAGCTTATAACTACTAAAAGAACATTTTGCTCTTCTCGTTGCTCACTGTATGGGTTGTTCAAGCTTTCTGTATCAACTCCACCAGAAACATTTTGAGTAAGCCTGGTAAGTTTTTCCGCATAAGGTCGCATTTGGACAATCCTTTCCTGAGCCCTACGTAATTTGGCAGCCGCAACCATTTTCATGGCTTTAGTAATCTGCTGCGTAGATGTTACAGACTGTATTCTTCCCTTTACTTCCTTAAGATTCGCCATCTATATTATTCCTATTTCTTTATGAATTGGGTTGCCAAATCTTTTGCTACTTCACCTAAAGTATTGGTAACTTCATCTGTCAATTGTCCTGCTTTCAAAGCATCAAGAACTTTCTGGTTCTTGGCTTTCAAGACAGACAAGAATTCTTTCTCAAATTCCTTCACCTTAGTCTCTGGTACCTTATCCAAGAACCCTTTTGTAGACACATAAAGAATGGCTACTTGTTCTTCGACGGGACATGGAGAAAATTGAGGTTGTTTCAATACTTCCTGATTTCTTCTACCCCTGTCAATTGTTCTTTGGGTAGCAGGATCCAGGTCAGATCCAAATTTAGCAAAAGCTTCAAGTTCACGGAACTGAGCCTGATCAAGCTTCAAAGTACCCGCGATCTTTTTCATAGACTTAATCTGGGCGGAACCTCCAACCCGAGATACCGAAATACCCACGTTAATTGCAGGTCGGATACCTGAGTTGAAAAGATTTGTCTCAAGGAATATCTGTCCGTCAGTAATAGAGATAACGTTTGTAGGAATATAAGCAGAAACGTCACCCGCCTGAGTCTCAATAATTGGGAGAGCCGTCAAAGAACCACCACCTTTTACAATGCCTTTCAATGAATCCGGAAGATCGTTCATTCTTGAAGCGATCTCATCATTGTTGATGATTTTAGCGGCACGCTCCAAAAGTCTTGAGTGCAGATAAAATACATCACCAGGGTAAGCTTCACGTCCCGGAGGTCTTCTGAGAAGCAGTGAAACCTCACGGTAAGAAACTGCCTGCTTAGATAAATCATCATAGATTACCAATGCTGGTCTTCCTGTATCTCTAAAGTATTCCCCAATGGCAGCACCGGTAAATGGAGCAAAAAATTGAAGAGGAGCAGGATCTGCAGCAGTTGCACTTACCACAGTTGTATAAGCCATTGCTCCGGCTCTTTCCAATGAAGAAACAATACCAGCAACCGTAGACGCTTTTTGACCTACAGCGACATAGATACAATAAACGGGTTCTCCACGATCATAAAATTCTTTTTGATTGATGATGGTATCAATTACAACAGCAGTCTTACCTGTCTGCCGGTCACCAATGACTAACTCCCGCTGACCCCGACCAATCGGAATCATTGAGTCAATGGCTTTGATTCCAGTTTGAAGAGGTTCGTTTACTGGTTGCCTGTAGATAACCCCAGGAGCTTTACGCTCTAACGGCATCTCGTATAGTTTCCCCTCAATACTTCCTTTACCATCAATTGGGAGTCCAAGGGTATCAACAACTCTACCGCACATTCCATCTCCAACCTTAATGGAACCAATCATGCCGGTTCTCTTTACAGTATCTCCTTCTTTTACATCACTGGAATCCCCTAATAATACCGCTCCCACATTATCTTCCTCAAGGTTCAGAGCCAATGCTCTTAAACCATTGTCAAATTCAAGTAGCTCACCGGCTTGTGCATTGCCTAATCCGTAGATCCTGGCAACACCATCACCCACCTGAAGCACGGTGCCAATTTCTTCAAGCTGTGCTTCGGTCTTTTGGTTAGAGAGCTGCTCTCTGAGTATCGCTGAAACCTCGTCGGGTCTAACTTCTGCCATAGTTTTGAGTTTGTGCCTTATTCAGGCGTTTATATCGTTTCGTTCTTAAATTTTAATTCTAAATCTTTCAGATGTCCGCTGATTGATTCATCCAGTTGCTGGTCATCCATCTTCAGCACATAACCTCCAATCAATTCCGGACTAACCTTTTCTGTGATCAATGATTCTTTATTGGTAATTTTCTTAACCAATGCTCTAAACTCTTTCCTTAGCTCATCTGAAAGCGGGACTGCGGTAGTAATAGTCACTGACTGAAGACCTTTCTTAACATTATATTTTTCAACAAAGACCTTTGCAATATCCGGAAGGTATTTTTCCCTGGCTTTTCGTGTGATCACATTAAAAGCCTGCAGGGTGAGTGCATTGAATTTTGTTGAAAAAATCATTTTCAGAATTTCGGATTTCCTGAGATGAGGAATAATCGGACTCTTCAACATCAATTCCAGATCACGGTTAGACTTGCATAAGTCTAAAAACATTTGCATGTCATTTTTCACCTCCTCAAGCACACCTTTCTGGTCTGCAAGTTCAAGGATTGGAGTAGCGTATCTTATGGCAAGTCTGGTGTTTGACATAATTAGTTGACTTTAACCTCCTTAAGGAACTTATCAATTAATTCTTTTTGTGACTTGTCATTGCTCAACTTCTCTCGTAACAATTTCTCGGCTATTTCAAGGGATAGTGAGGAGACAAGATCTTTCACCTCTTTCAGTGCAACCTTCTTTTCACTTTCTATTGCAGATTTGGCATCTGCAATCATCTTTTCAGCTATTACAGAAGTCTCTGCTCTTGCATCATCCTTGATCTGATTAGCTACTTTCATCGCATCTTTCAGCATGTTGTCACGCTCAATCCTGGCTTCCTGAAGCAAGTATTCATTGTCTTCCTTGATCTGCGCCATTTCCTCTTTGGCCAGTTCAGCAGCCTTTAGGGAGTCAGCAATCGCAGTTTCACGCGTTTTCAACGCACTGGCAACTGGCTTCCATACAAATGCAGCCAAGACAGCAAACACGAGTATAAAAACTACAGTTTGCCAAAAAATAAGTCCAATATCAGGGGTTACTAAATCCACAGTATTTCAGTTTTGTTTTTGAATAAATCAAACCTGACCATGACACCTAATGTGAACAAGGTCAGGTTTTGGTAAATTAAATACCTGCGTTAGTAGCAATGAATCCAATTACCGCAGCAAATAATGCAACTCCTTCTATCAAGGCCGCTGTTACAATCATTGCTGTCTGGATCTTGTTACCAGCTTCGGGTTGTCTAGCGATACTTTCAGTAGCACCTTTTCCAATTAGTCCAATACCAATTCCGGCACCTAGTACTGCTAAACCTGCTCCTATTGCTCCCATAATTCTAAATTTAAATTGTATAGTTATTCAAAAAATTCTCTTATTAATGATGCTCTGCCTCCTGAACTGCTTCTCCAAAATACATGGAAGAAAGCAGGGTGAAGACATACGCTTGTAGAATTGCAACAAACAATTCCAACATGTTCATCACAGTAGCAAAAACTGCCGATAATATTCCAACAGCAAAGCTTTCGGCGATGAAAGTAAGACTTAAGATACTTAATATAATTACGTGACCCGCAGTGATGTTCGCAAAAAGTCGAATCATCAATGAAAAGGGTTTTGTGAAAATTCCAATAATCTCGATCGGCCACAGGATCAGGTAAAGGAAAAACTTACCTCCCCATCCCATAGAACTTCCCAATGGATCAAAAATGTGTGACCAGTAAGCCTTGTTTCCTGTAGACACAGTTATGATCCAACTAAAAATAGCCAGTACCATCGTTACTGCAATATTTCCAGTCAGGTTAGCTGCACCCGGAAGTAATCCAAGCAAATTACCAAACCAGATAAAAAAGAACAGCGTCAACATGTAAGGCAAATACCTTTCATATTTTGGTCCGATGTTCGGCTTCACAATATCGTCCCGCACAAATATGATGATTGGCTCAAAAAATGATTGAAGACCTTTTGGAGCTCTTAGTGGATCCTTTTTATAACTGCTGGCTACCCCAAGAAATATCAGGACCAGGATAATTGCATTGATAAAAAGGAAGAAAACATTTTTCGTGATTGAAAAATCCATCACGTGCTGTCCATCCTCCATCATAATATGCTCATGCTCTATTACATAACCTTTGTAAGGAACTGGCTCATGATGCTCATCATAGAAATGACTGGAAAGGAAAATATCAAGACCTTTTTCTTCAGAATAAATAATAACTGGTAGAGGTAAAACTACCCCATGAGTGATTTCCCAGGAATGAGAATCCTTGATGTGATGATCAATCAATGGAGCCGGATTAAATGACCCGGTACCTCCTTCTGAATCAGATTCGCTCGTTGCCAGTGATCTCCCGACAGACAGGCAAATCATCAAAACCGCCAAAAGGCTGATTTTCAAAATGTTAGGTGTAGTGTAGTTATTCGTTCGATCCATCAATGGTGGTTCAGTCCCTTAATTCCGCCGCAAGTTAGCCAATACCACAATTAATTCAAATACTAAATAAACCAAATAGAGAATCGAAAATTGAACCATCAGGTCGGTTATCTCGGGAGTCTTCAATACATAGAATATGGTAAGGATCATCAGGCTGGTAATCATTCGGAATCCTACTGCTCCAATTACATAGATTGGGAATTGTGTTGCATCTTTCTGTCCAGCCTCCATTAACCAGGCAACAGGAATAGATTGCAGAAAAAAAATAATGACTAAAAGCCCGAATTTTGGGTGCAGATAACCATTAAATAAGGAGCTATTGAGGAAATAAAAAGCTACTAAAAGCAATGTTGAGATCAGCAGGGATGGAATGAGGTATTTCTTCAATCTTTATTGATTAGTCGTTTAAATAAATACCATATAGTCCCCGCCATGCCTAGGAATACGGATAATATCAAAATCCATTGTGACTTAGGACTATAGAGCTGATTTAGCTTATATCCGCCCCAAATACACAAAAGATTAAACGCGGCTATTTCAATAGCCAGCCCGGAAAACTTTGCGTAGGCGTTATCTCTTTCAGGATTGGGCTTTGAGGAGTGGCTCTCTTGTTGCTGCTTCTTGGCCAATGTTTATCTCCTTGGTTTTAACTCCCATCTTACATTTACCATTGAAAGTAGCACCTGATTCCACAATTAGCTTGTTAGAGATAATATCTCCTTCAATAACAGAAGAAGCCTTTAGTACTAACACTTCAGTGATTTCTACAGAACCGGTGATGTGACCCGCAATCTCAGCATTCTGTGCCAGAACGCTGCCTTCTATGTAAGAAGAGTGACCCAGGGCTACTTTAGACTTGGTCTTGATGTTACCAATTACTTTTCCTTCTATTCTGATATTACCGAATGTCTCGATATTACCTTCAAGGGTTGTGCCCTTTCCAATAATGTTACTGGAGTTGCTCAACTCCTCCATTTCTTTGGGATCTTGTTTTTTTAACATAACTCTTTACTCAATTGTCTTTTAATAGGTCAAACGTCCAGGCCTGATGACTTTTGATTCTTAAAATGCCACATATTCCTGCGGGTTCACAGGGTTACCATTGTGCCAAAGTTCGAAATGCAAGTGAGGCCCTGAGGTCAACTCACCAGTATTTCCAATAATGGCAATAATTTCGCCTGCGGTCACAAAGCTACCAACGTTTTTTAATAATTCCGAATTGTGCTTATAAACGGAGATGAGATTTCCACGATGCTGAACACCCAAAACATATCCACTATCAAGTGTCCATGAGGAAAAAACCACTACACCATCTGCAACACACTTCACCGGTTCATTCTCTTTTGCCACGATGTCGGTACCAAAATGATTGGTTTTGGGATTAAATCCATCTGATACAATCCCTTCCAATGGACTGAACAAATAAAGTTCCCTGAACTCACCACTCTCACTGGTTTGAAATGTCAGTACGCCCAACTCCTCCTGCTCAAACTCTGCCCTAAACTGCGAATCGATGGGTTTCAGCTCTTCTTCAAAATCAACTTCTGAGCTACCAATTGAAACATTATCACTTAAATCCTCCAGAGAGGTAAACCCCTCTGTATCTCCGCTTACAATTTTTTTGATATTAGAAACATACTGATCCTTAATGAGCATCTCCTGCTCCAAAGAATCAATCTTCATGGTAAGACCAAGTAGCTGTCTGTTCGTTTGTGATTGTACAAATCTTGGATCCAACCATTGCTCCAACGTAAATGTAACAAGGTAAATCGCACACCCCAGGGTTATTAGAAAAGCAACTGTCAGGATTAAAATCACCTTGGCGTAGGTAAAACTTACAGTTTTCTTTTCTGCAAAGTTTTCCTCATTCCTAATGATAAGTAAATACCTGTTGGTTAACCAGTTGGATAATGTCTTTCTCGGTGCCACTTGCCTCTCATTTTAGCGCCCAAAGATAACTGAATTAAGATGTTTATAGGAATTGAATAATTTTTTCGAAAATCCAATTTGAAACTAACCTGATTATCTTTGCAAGATTAAGGAATTCAGGACGTTTTAGCATTGAGTTAGGTATTATAAGTCTTCATTGAAACAATTCCCAAAATATCTCTTTATTGGAATTATTGCGCTCTTCTTTGGTTGCGCGAATATGAATAGCCCTGTGAGTACAGGTTACAACAACCTGACCGCTCATTTTAATTCCTATTTCATCGCCAAGGAACGCATGCAGGAAATTGAAACCGCCATCAATGATCGATATGAATGGAATTATAACAAAGTGCTTCCTATCTATCCTCAGTTTGATACTACAGACGCACAGGCACTTGAGACAGAGATAAAGGATTGTATCGAAAAAGCCTCTATCTCCATTCAGCGGCATCCGGAGTCCAAATGGGAGGATGATGCCTACATCCTGGTCGGAAAGGCCAGGTACTATTCCGTAGAATTTCCTGATGCCATTGAGACTTTTAAGTATGTCAATACCAATGGCAAGGATAAAAATGAAAGACATAAGGCCCTTATCCAACTGCTAAAGACTTTTGTTGAATATGGAGAGTTTAACAATGCCATAGCTGTATCTGATTATTTGGACAAGGAAAAGCTCAATCGGGGAAATCTTGAGGATCTTTATCTGTGCAGAGCTTACCTGTACCAAAAACGAAATGATAAAAACCAGATGGTTCAAAACCTGGTCAAGGCAGAAGAATTAATGACTTCATTTACTCAAACTGCCCGGGTTGAATTTATCATTGGGCAGGTTTACCAGGAGTTAGGTTTTGATGCAGAGGCTTATTACTACTATGAAAGGTCACTAAAGAATAATCCTGATTATGAACTCTCTTTCTATACCAAGCTTAATATGGCTCAAGTGACTGAACTAACCAGTTCAGGGGATATCAGGAGAGTAAGAAAGTATTTCAAAAAGCTACTAAAAGATCCAAAGAATGCTGAATATAAGGATAAGATCTATTATGAGATGGCGGGCTTTGAACTGAAACAGGGAAACCTGGATGAAGCCATTGGTTTCTATCGGAGATCCGTACAAAATAGTGTTCAAAATCAGCGACAAAAGGGATATGCCTATCTCAAACTGGGTCAAATCTATTATGACAGTCTGAAACAATTCGAACTCGCACAAGCCTACTATGACAGTACGGTGTCTGTTATGCCTCAGGATGAGGAAGGCTATGAAAAAATCAAGCAGAGACAGGAAATTCTGGATGATTTTATCAAGCAGGTCACTACAATCAGGGAAAACGATAGTTTATTAATTCTTGGCAATCTACCAAAGGATTCAGTGATCGCACTGGCTACTTCAGTTGTAGAAGAAAAAGCCCGGATCCAGGAAGAAGAGAAGAAGAACATAGCAAAAAGACAATCCAGAGTTCAAACAGCATTTGATCAGGGTAATGCAGGATTGATTACTCCGGGAGTAACCCAGGGAGCAAAATGGTATTTCTACAATCCAACGACCCTGGGTAGAGGAGCTTCTGAATTTAAACGACTCTGGGGGTCAAGACCTCTTGAGGACAACTGGCGGAGGAGTACAAAAACAACCGCACAATTGAGCTCGAATGCCCCAACAGCAGAGAATTCAACCAATCTCGTCGAGGTGGAAGATGGTAAAAAATCCAATGACACTGAAGTAAATGGGATGGTTGCCAGAGTTCCCTTTGAAGAATCACAGAAGGAAACTTTAAGAAAAGAGATAGAGGAAGCACTGTATCAATTAGGGTCCATATACAATTTTAAGCTGGACGAAGAACTTAATGCAATTCACACCCTGGAGCAATTAAACAGCAGATTCCCACTCTCTGAATACCGGCCTGAGATTCTTTATCAGCTATACCTTCTTTATAAATCAGTAGGCCAAAATTTATCAACAGAAAGAGCCAATGAATTAAAGTCCAAATTTCCAGAAACGATCTATGCCAAGCTGGTAGATAATCCAAATTACCGGGAAGAAAGTAATGCACTCACAGAAAAACTTATTGCTGTCTATAATGAAGCATATCATCTCTATGAAAGAGGTCAAATCAAAGAAGCACAAAGCATGCTTGATAGCACACTTTTGCTATATCCTGAAAATGATTTCAGTGATAACCTGAAACTTTTACAAATACTCTGCACGGGTATCCTGGATGGGCAATACAGATATCAATATGAGCTTAATAACTTCATGAAAAACTATTCAGAAAGCGAGCTTAAACCCTATGCTGAACAGCTTGTGAAACACTCTGAAGACTATCAGATAAATCTATTCAATAGCACAAAAGCTAAATTCAGTGAAAATTTGAATCAGAAACACTATTCTCTTGTTATTTATGCTAACAAAAAAGGTCTTACTGAATCAGTCCCCAATGAGATAGATGAATTTATCAAAGACAATAATTTTGCATTAAAAACCGGGAATCTGATTTTAGATGATAAAAATGCTATGGTAATGGTTAATGAGTTTCCTGGTAAAGGAAGTGCCCTTAAATTTGTAGAGAAAATGAATACTGAACTCTCACTGGGTGAGGAGCATAAAGGAGAAACTTTTTACTTCCTGGCTATTAGTGAAGACAATTTTGATATATTTTACCAAACAAAAGATCTGGACGCCTACCTGAACTTTTTTGAAAAAAACTATTAGAGGTTAAATGAGCAAAAGATTAGTAAGGACTATAGTAATTCTCCTGTGGACAGGTTTTATTATTGGAGCAGTGTCCATCATACTTATATTCCAGGCAGTTAAGGCAGATTATAATAACTGGTTTGGTGGATTACCCAGTGCCCAGGCCTTGGAAAGACCTGACCCCAATCTGTCATCTGAATTAATAAGTGCGGATGGTGTTCTTTTAGGTAAATACTTTCGTGACAACAGGACCAATGCAACTTATGAAGAGCTCTCACCTGAAATAGTTAATACCTTATTAGTTACTGAAGACATCAGATTTAAGAAACATTCCGGAATAGATCTCCGAGGGCTATTTAGGGCAATTATTGGCAAGCTAACCTTTAGTTTCAATGGAGGTGGTAGTACAATTACAATGCAGCTTGCAGAAAATCTTTATAGTACTTCAACTGAAAATAAAGGAACGCTCTATAAAAATCATTCGATTGGCGAAATTATCACCAAACTAAAAGAATGGATCATCGCAGTAAGATTAGAACAGTCTTATACAAAAGAAGAAATATTAGCGATGTACCTCAATACTGTAGAGTATGGAAGTAATTCCCTTGGAATAAAAGTAGCTGCCAAAACATTTTTCAATAAACTTCCCTCACAGCTAGATTATAAAGAAGCTGCCCTTCTAGTAGGTGCGATTAATGCGCCTACTCGATATAGCCCAATTCTTAATCCGGAAAATGCTAAAAACAAAAGGACTGAGGTCTTATATAACCTTCATAAATATGGGTTGATTGATAGAGTTGCTTTTGATAGCCTTAAGGTTTCTGATTTTGGGCTCAATTACAAAGTTGAGAGTCATAACGAAGGTCTTGCTACCTATTTCAGAACTCAAATTGGTAATTACTTACTTGGCTGGACAAGGGAAAGAAATATTGATTTATATGCCGACGGGATTAAGATCTATACCACACTTGATAGCCGCATGCAGGAATATGCGGAAGAAGCAGTCAGGGAACACATGGATACGCTCCAGCAAATCTTTAATACACATTTAGAAGATCGTGCTCCCTGGATAGACGAAGAGGGTAAAGAAATTCCTGATTTCCTGGAAAATGCGGTCAAAAGAACAGATTATTACAAGTTCCTGATCAATAAGTATGGTGAATCCTCGGATTCAGTTGAGATAAAGCTTGAAGAAAAACGACCTATGCGGGTGTTTTCTTATAAAGGAGATATTGACACCGTATTCAATGTCTATGATTCATTGAGATACTTCAAAAGCTTCTTGCAGACCGGATTCGTGGCCATGGATCCAAAGAGCGGGCACATCAAAGCCTGGGTAGGAGGTATTGATCATAAGTATTTTCAATATGACCATGTCACCAGTAAACGACAACCAGGATCCACATTCAAACCATTTGTCTATACTGTCGCCATTGACAATGGATATTCCCCCTGTTTCCCGGTGGTTGATCAATCTGTAACATTGTATAATAATGGTGATCCGTGGACTCCCGAGAATTCCAATGGAAAATTTACTGGAGAAAAAATGACCATAAGACAAGCTATGGCCAGGTCAGTCAATAGTATTACTGCATTTATGATGGGACAATTGCAACCAAGTACCGTTCGGGATTATGCCAGAAGAATGGGGATCGAAAGTCCACTAGATGCTGTCCCAGCGATGGGGCTTGGTGCAGGCGGTGATGTATCCGTATTTGAAATGGTAGGCGCCTATTCCACATTTGTCAATCGTGGAACGCACACTACACCTTTCTTTATCGATCGGATTGAAGACCAGAATGGAAATGTTATCCAGCAGTTTACTCCTGATAAAAGAGAAGCCATCAATGAAGAAACCGCATATATTATGTTGCATATGCTGAAAGGAGTTACGGAATTTGGAACTGCATTCTACCTGAGTGATGCCGTAAAAAGTGGAAATGAGATTGGAGCTAAAACCGGAACTACACAAAATGCATCCGATGGATGGTTTATGGGTGTGACTAAGGACCTGGCTGCGGGTGCTTGGGTTGGCGGAGAAGAAAGAAGTATCCATTTTAGATACTGGGGTCTGGGTCAGGGTGCCAGAACTGCCATGCCGATCTGGGATGGCTTTATGCAAAGAGTTTATGCAGACCCCACCCTGGGATATGTAAAAGGTCCATTCCCTAAACCTACCAAACCGCTATCCATAGAACTGGATTGTACCAAGTACGAGGCTGCCACGCAACCAGGAGATTCAACAATTTACCAGGACGTAGTCGAAGAAGAAGCCATCTTCTAAATGCAATCGCAGAAGTTTTCCACGGATGAGTATTTAATGCTTCCACACCAGCCTGGAGTATATAAATTCTTTGATTCAAAAAATATTATCATCTATGTTGGCAAAGCCAAAGATTTGGCTAAACGTGTTTCCAGCTATTTCAACAAAACCGCACAATCCAACAGAAAAACGTTCAGGCTAGTCAACGAGATTAAGTCTATAGAAGTTGTCCTGGTAAATTCTGAATTTGATGCACTCTTACTGGAAAATAGCCTGATCAAAGAGCATCAACCGAGATATAACATTCTTCTCAAAGATGATAAAAGCTTCCCTAGCATTTGTGTGACTAATGAACGGTTTCCCAGGGTTTATTCTACACGTAGGATCATTCGATCAAAAGGTGATTATTATGGTCCTTATACAAGCGTTAAAGCCATGGACGGGGTGCTTGATCTATTAAGAAAACTTTATAAGATCAGGACATGTAACTATGTACTTTCAGAAGAAAATATCAGGAAAAGAAAGTTTAAGGTTTGCCTGGAATACCACATTGGGAATTGTTTGGGACCCTGTGAAGGCCTGCAACATGAAGTAGGTTACCTGGAAGATATTAAGAATGCCAGGGAAGTCCTGAAAGGAAATATATCCGTTGTAAAAAATAATTTTCTCAAACGGATGAATGAGGCGGCTCAGGAACTTAAGTTTGAGACCGCACAGGATTATAAAAATAGACTTGACCTCCTGGATAAGTTTCAGACAAAATCTTTGATTGTCAATCAAAAGATCACTGATGTTGATGTAGTAGGGATACTTACCATGGAGCAAAAAATCTTTATTAATTACATGAAGATCCAACATGGTGCTATCAGGGTTTCAGAGACAGTGGAGACTACTATAAAGATGGACGAACCGCTTGATGAACTCCTTCAGGTCGTCCTCTTCAATCTTAGAAAAAAGTATGATAGCGAGAGTCCTGAAATTTTATCTAATCATAACATCCTCAGCTGGGAGGGTGTTACCGTGACTATACCACAAATTGGCGACAAGAAGAAACTGGTTGATCTCTCCATAAAGAACGCTCTGTTTTATAAGAATGACAAAGCTAAACGTATTGAATCAGCTAAGCCTTATGCCACCAAGGTATTGGAGCAGCTACAATCCGATTTAAGATTAACAGATCTTCCGGTTCATATTGAGTGCTTTGATAATAGTAATATTCAGGGTACTAACCCGGTTGCTTCAATGGTTTGTTTTAGAAATGGCAAACCAAGTAAAAAGGATTACAGAAAGTTTAATATTAAAACGGTTGAGGGCCCTAACGATTTCGCTTCCATGAAAGAGGTTGTTGGTAGACGCTATTACAAGTTAAAAAAAGAAAATATTGCGCTACCCAACTTAATCATAGTTGATGGAGGCAAAGGACAGCTCTCTTCAGCTGTAGAGGCACTTAAAGAATTGGATATATATGGAAAAGTCCCCATTGTAGGCATTGCCAAAAAGCTGGAAGAGATCTATTACCCGGAAGACCAGATACCCTTGCACATTAGTAAAAAATCTCCTTCACTTAAGCTATTACAGCATTTAAGGGATGAGGCTCATCGATTTGCAATCACTTTTCACAGATTGAAAAGGAGTAAGTCATCGGTAAAATCTGAGTTAGATGAAATCCCTGGTATTGGCCCAAAAACAAAACAACTTCTCTTATCAGAATTTAAAAGTGTAAAAAGGATCAAGGAGTTGGGAGTTACCGCACTCTCTGAATTGATTGGTCTAGGCAAAGCTAAGATTATCAAAGATTACTTTGCTGCTGAGGTGGCTAGCAATAAAAAAGGGGATCAATAAATGACCCCCTCTCTTCTATAAGATAAATTTACTAACCTAGTATTCCCATAATTCACTTTCGTACTCCATCAATTCATCCTCATATTGTTGAGAAAGAACAACGGACTCATATCCCTCAGCTAACTGCTTTACGTCAAGACTCTGAGCATTAGATACTTCTAGTATTGGTGCATGAAAAAGTCTGAGCTCAAAAGCATCCGCAAGATTTCTGTGCTGAGCCTGGTTCTGGTTATTAAACCATATCGCCTTCTCTGCATAAGGACCTCTGAAAAGATCTACTACATCCTGATATCTGAAGTGAGCTACTGGTTTCTCAAATCCTGCAGGATTGTAAGGCCCCGCATCAAAAGGAAGTACAATTGTTATGGATCTGATGTACCAAAGCATCCTGGATCGATTACGATCAAAAATTACGTCCTCTCTTAGATAGGCAATATCAAATACGTCACCTGGTATGGGGTCGTATTCCTTGGTATTTGCTTCTGGTGCAGGTTCAGTAGTTGAGGTTTGGGTATCTCCAAATCCACCACCGAATCCTCCACTATCAAAACCACCACCTCCGCCAAATGAATCAAATCCGCCGCCAAATGCATCGTTTGATTGACGCTCAACGGATACTGCCTCTTCAAACTCATCATCGGTCAGAAGGTTGATACATGTATCACTTCTGTATGGTTTAATCAGACCTTCCCTAACTGCATCAATTAACAGCCTGGGTAACTCTGCATTTTTCGAAAACATCGGCTTATTCTGCCGTTCATTTAAGTCCATTCTTCTCCATACCTGTTTTTCAAACATGATATGTGCATCAAGCACTTCTGATTTAATAATCGGCTGACCCTTATCCTGGGCCGTTAATGCGCCTGAACACAGGAGAATAAAGACAATTGCATAACTTATTCTGTTCATTACCTGTTTGTTTTTAACTAATCTCTATTGTAGAGGAATGTTGTAGAACTTATTCCTGATTGGGAATGGTTCAACTTGTCCTCTGAAGTTTTGTCGTTGAACTAATTTTATCTCAACATTCAGTATATCTCCCTTTCTGGCATTAGCCAATACCCCAGAAAGGTTAACAACACCTCCAGGAGTGGTTATTGCGCCACGAGCCAAACCACCACTAATCAAAGTGAACGTTGCTTCTGCCACTCTAAAGTTTTTATCGTCAGGCATAGTCTGAGCAAAATTTGGCTCTGCTACAGCGCCCAACTGAATTCTTGGTGTTTTAGAAGACATACCTGTTTTTTGATCTACTGGTCCCTGAGGCGTAGCAAATACAATGTCCGGTGCAGGTACTGGCCTTACTCCAAACTCTTTGCTTCCAATATAGGTACCACCGTTAGATACGCTTAGGGTCACCTTATCTGTAGCTGTAGGTACCAGTGTCACCTGAGAACCACCGCCAGAGATTGCCTGTGCACCTTGTGCCGAAAATGAAGGAACAAATGTTGGTCCTAATCCCTGAACGCTAACATTAAGACTATTACCACATCGATAGTATAATGCGTTAACAGCAGTAGATTGTACCTGAATAACCGGTTGGATAACAAAGTATTCTACTTCCTTAGAGAAAGTAGTATCCCTACCTCCTGGCATAGTCACCGAGATATCCGCTTTGTATGTTTGTCTGGAGAGACCATTCTTGTCGTAAGAACTAGCTCTTGCCGTAAATTCAACCTGGCCCATCCCATCAACCACTGGAATCTCATTACCATTGTAAGCCATTGTAGGTGTTACTCCGGATGATGATGCAGCGATAAACATTTCCGCAGAATACTTGGCACCAGCAGTTACATACTTGGATTCCGGCCTCACCATAGGTTCGATTCGGTCAAATTTAAGGTCACCAGCTCCTACTTTACCAGCAAGGTATCCGATGGCCCTGGTCTCATAACCTAAAACCCTAGATTGAAACTCACTCAATGTAGCCAAACCAGCAGGGGTTGGAGAGTTGTCAAATGCCAGGGTAGAAAATTTCTTACCCTTTTGATTAGGATCCAGGCTATATACCGGATCATCATCAGCATCTACAGCAATGGGCTTATAATGTTCTACTTCACCCGGATCTGCTCCAAACTTACCTACAAGCTCACCAACGTAAGCTGAGTATTCATTTAACATTGTTTTCAATCTGGCACCATGACCTTCTCCACCTTCCTCGGCAGGCATCATGTAGTGACCAACAATGTCATAATTAGTCTTACCAACCAAATTCTTGGCATCTCCGACATACTCTGCAGCATGTCCTTCAAGATAACCACCAGTAAGATTTACCAATGTATCTTTAAGAAGGGTAATTTCTTCTACGAGTTGCTCGGCTCTGGCCCTTAATTCAGTAGCAGCTTCAGCGACTTTTGCATCCGCCTCCCTATTACCTAACTCATCAACAGTCTGCTTAATACTCTCAAGTGTTTGAATATTTCTTTCAGCTGTCTCATTGTTAGCCCTTACAAGGGAGTCGTTCAAAAAGACGAATTTATCGATAACCGTCGAGCTGACGTTCAGTGCCAACAAAGCTGTTAACACGAGATACATCATCCCGATCATCTTCTGTCTTGGTGTTTCTTTTCCTCCAGCCATATTATTTTCTTTTTAGCTTATTTGTTGGAAAAATTAACCTTGTTTCATTGCGCTCAACATGCTACCATACACTTTATTAAGTGAGGCAATGTTGGAAGTCAACTGATTAAGTTCAGTTTGGAAAGCTGCAGTTTCTTTTCCTGCATCAGCCATGCTGTTTAATGCGTCTGTTACATTAGAGTAAAATTTGTTCATTGACTGAACATGACTTTGAGCGTCTTTCAATTCCATTTCATAAACGGCATTCAAAGCACCCAGGCTCTTTGTTACAGTTTGAACTTCAGCCTGATAACTCTTTGTATTTTGGGCAGCGTTTGCAATCTCACCTACATATTGAGTGATGTTTGCATAAGACTTGTTTACTTCAGCAAGTGACTTGGAAGCTTGTCTTACATTTCCAGTATACTCATTAGTAGCCAGAGCAGCATCTCCAAGATTAGCCATTTTCTTAGCTGAGTCAGCAAGGTTTCTCATGCCATCTCCCAGACTTTTAACCAGTTCAGGTCCGATATTGCCATCGGCCATCACTTTGTCAAGGGAAGCAGAAACACCAGTTGCTCTTGCAGGGGCTGGCTTTGATGGGCCATCATAGTCATCTGATAACTCAGGATAAACTTTTGCCCAATCTGGATCTTTGTGTTTTGGTTCAAAAGAACTTAAGAAGAAAATCACTGCCTCTGTAGTTAGTCCAACACCAAGCATAATTCCTGCACCGGGTAAGTGAAGGATCTTAAACATGGCACCAACGATTACAATTGCAGCTCCGATGCCGTAAATCTTCGGCATAATTGTCGAAAAGAGTAACTCTTGGAATCCGCCTTTTTTGCTCATTATTTTAAATATTTAGGTTAGTAACTTATAGCTATTTTAAAATTCATATCCTGAAGAACGTCCAATATAAGTCATTGAGCATCTAAATCCAACAGAAGACCTTGTTGAATCTCTATGTTCAAATGATCGTGTACCAGTTTCCAAATAGTATGCGATATCTTTCCATGAACCACCTCTAACGATTTTGTAATTTACCCGCTCATCATAATAGGTTGGGTTCAAGTCCCATACTACCGGCATTGATGCAGGATTATATGCATCCTCGCACCATTCTGCAACATTTCCTGCCATATCAAACAAACCATATTCATTGGCAAAATAAGTTCCTACTGGTGATGTATATGCAAATCCATCATCAAAATAGTTACCTCTACCAGGTTTAAAGTTTGCTAGCAGACATCCTTTTGTATTCCTTATATAAGGATTACCCCATGGATACTTGGCCATGTCTCTACCACCCCTTGAAGCGTACTCCCATTCTGCTTCGTTTGGCAATCTGAAAGCTGGCATCTCAAATAATCCAACACTGGTTCTCCATTCATTCAAATGCTGCGTTCTCCATGTACAGAAGAATCTGGCAGCATTCCAATCAACACCTACTACAGGATAATCATCAAAAGCTGGATGCATCCAGTAGTAAGTCATATACGGATCCCCCATGTGATGGGTAAAATCTTTCACCCAAACAGTGGTATCCGGAAGCAAGTCAGCTACAGAATAACCAGCAGGCAGGTCTACCTCAGATCCCTCCGTAATAGCGACAGTAAACTGTCGGTATTCGTTGTTAGTGATCTCAGTCTCATCCATGAAGAACGCACTGATGGTAACCTGTTTGTTAAAGTTAATCTGAGTAGCTGCTACATCTTCGTCAGCTTGCCCCATATGGAATGTCCCGGCAGGCACTGGTGCCATCCCATAGGGTCTTGTCATTTCCCAGCCTTCCCGGCCTTGAACTCCGATAAGCTCTCCACGATCAGAGCCACCTCCTCCACCGAAAAGACCACAGCTTGTGATCAGAACACTGAGGGAAATTAATACTAATGTGGACAGCGTAAAAACACGCATTTTATTCATAACACCTAATTTGAACCTTTGCAACTATGTAAATTAAACAAACTTTATTGTAAAATATTGCATCAAAATGGGCCTAAATATATAACCTTCTGTTTTTTCGACACAAATTTTGCATTGAAATTATCCAAAAAATACGTCTTTAAGTTAAAAAATTGGTGAATTACTTAGTTCAAAAACTGAATCTTGGGGTTTTAACAATCTTTTTTCCACCAAAAATTAGGTCCGGAATATCGTACCTAATATAAATTTCATGAGAGGTTGGTTGTTTGGCATCCTGTTCGTTAACCACATAATCAAATGAATACCCCAACTTCAACACATTGTCTTCCAGTAAGCTATAACCCAACAATAAAATGGCTGATTCTGATCGTCTATAAGAAAGCCCGCCCCACATCTTCTCTTTGAAGATGGCAATGGCACTCACGTCGTAAGTAAATCCAATAAGATCGGATCTTATCAGTACACTGGGTTTGATCACCAGGTCCTGGTTGAAGGCGATGGCAGTGCCAATCAAACCAGTATAATTTCTCTTAAACTGATTGTTAAATGCTGCCGAATCAATATCAATTCCAAAGTTGAAGGAGGGCTCCAAAATATTCATGGCACTTACTCCTATATATATATTATTCTTCATCACGAAGAAAATCCCCGCATTCAGGTCCGGTCTAATTTGTGTTTGTCTGGATCCAAGATTTAATGGATCTTCCGGATCATTGAAACGTAGCTCGTCAAATTTTTCTGTCTGAGAAAAAAATCCGGGCATCAGACCAACGGAAAGCGTACCCATAGAAAACCTCCATTTTGCAGATACCGAAAACTGCCCCTGAATATTATTTAATGGACCCAGGTTGTCATTAGATATATTGGCTCCTATTCCGGAAATGGGGCCATTAACCGGAATGTTTAAAGTGAGGAGCTGTGTGCTTGGTGCTCCACCTGAACCATCGAAAGAGCTATTATATCCGAGCCACTGATTTCTATATTGAAATGCGGCAAAGGCTTTTCCTTCCATTCCAACCCATGCAGGATTGAAATAAGATGGATTCAGCATATAATGACTGAAAAAAAATCCATTCTGGGCATTTGCCGTAATGCCAATTATCAACAGGATTAAAACGCTCAGCCACTTTTTCATCATAGGTATAAAAGTAAACGCAAAAACCTTAAAACCCTTGTACCTTAAAGATTGTTCGCCTTTTTTATATATAACTCAAGTGCTCCAGTCATGGAAGGCGCATTTGGGAGTGGGGCCTGAATGTCCAATATCAGGTTTGCATCTTTCACAGCTTTTGCTGTCGTCGGTCCAAAAGCAGCAATTCTTGTTTTCTCTTGTTTAAATCCTGGAAAGTTGTCAAACAAGGATTGAATTCCTGACGGACTGAAAAATGCTATGATGTCATATTTAATATCCGCAAGGTCAGATAAGTCTGCCGCTACTGTCTTATAGATGACTGCCTCATTGTATTTATACCCGCCAGTCTCCATAAAATTTGGGATATCATCTTTTCTGATATCTGAACATGGATATAGGAATTTTTCATCCTTATGCTTTTTGATCACATCAAAGAGATCAGAAGCCGTCCTTTCACCTGTGAAGATCTTGCGTTTTCTGATGACAATGTATTTCTGAAGATAATTGGCAGTTTGCTCAGATACACAGAAATACTTCATGTCACTAGGGATCTCAACCTTGCTTTCAGTAGCTATTCTAAAAAAATGATCTACCGCATTTCTACTGGTGAAAATGATCGCAGTGTGATCAAGGATATTAATCTTTTGTTTCCTGAACTCTTTAATGTCAACCGGATCTACACGTATAAACTGACGAAAATCAATTTTGATATTGTATTTCTCAGCAAGCTTATGGTACGGGGAATTCTTATGATCACTAGGCTCTGGTTGTGATACTAATATGGATGATACTTTGTTGAGCCTCTCTTTATCTGTTACTAGTAGTTCTTCACTCATTCCTTTTCATTATGACTTCAACCGATTTGCTATTTCACTAACCAAAAGATGATTAAGAAAACAGGCAAAATTTCAGTGGTGCAAAGGTATGAAATTATAAGGAGTTTTTTATGTGAATAAAATTTAACAAACTTAAAATAAAGCCATAACTGAAAAGCAATTAAAACAATGATAGAAAAGAGATAGGCCAGATTTACCAATCTAAAGGTTGTATCACCAATCAGATATAAATCCACGAAGAAAAGGATCAGGCAGGTAGCTGAGAGCCAAATAAAAATCTGAACAAAATCCTGAAACTGGATATTTGGAAGCACTCGGGTTTGTAACAACATCGACATCAAACGCGAAAAAATATATTTCGAAAGCAACAAAAGAAACACAAGGCCAGTCACAAATAACCACTGCTGAAAAAATGAATCACCCCAGGTATTAAGGTAAGGCCATATCACCAACTCCTGCTGGATATATAAAATCTGAACAGCGGCTATCATGGAAAATAAAATCGTTGTAATCAGGTTTTCAATATGCCAGAATCCGGTATAAAATTCATCAAGGTCCGAAGCTGTTCTACTTGCCAGCGGATTACTTAAGAGTCGTTCAAATTTATTTGGAAAGAAAAACTTGAGGATAGATAAAGTGATGATTATGATCAATAAAGCCTGTAAATAAAAATCAGAAACTTTATTAGGACCCCTGTGCGAGCTAAAATCCTTTACATCAAGTCGATTGTTGTCAATAATAACAGATGCTTTTAATGAAGTATATCTGTCATATGAAATGGAGAGTATAATGGAATCCTGGTTGGCTTTTTGGATCAGGTCATTTAACCTAAACTTATCGCATCCGCCAGGCAACTCTCTAAAAAATAATTGATTGTTGATCCAAAGGTCTATCGGCGAAGAATGACATATCTTAATGGTATCCTCTTTTGTATAAGGCTCCAGATTAAGGTAGACCAATGAGTGATCCGACAGTGAGGTTACTGGCTTTATGCGATTGTCTTTAATCGTAAACCAGTTGTCGATCGGCTTTTCATTCCCCTGAGCTAAAGCACAGCTGAAAGAGAGCATTATAATCAGCAAGGAATAGAAGATCCTGGTCATAATCAGAACTGGGAAATATACCCTATGTGAATTTTAGTGTTGTTAACATCAAATGGAATATCCTGGGAATTACCCAGCGCGAATGCAAAACTAAACAAGCCATTATTAGTATCAAGTGAAAGGCCTAAACCAATACCAAATGGTTCCTGCCAACGATCACGTGTATTGAAAAAAAGCTGGTCATAAAAAAGAAATAAAAACGAATTCTGTTCAAAGTATTGTCTCAACTCAAGTCTATTGAGGAAGTACTGCTGAGCGAAAAAGAAATTCTCATTAAAGCCGCGCAAGGTTTTAAAGCCTCCTATTCTATAAAGCTCATTATTGAGTAGTTGTTTGTTTTCCAGCAAGCCCAGATTATTCTCAATAAATAGTGCTGTTTTATCAAATAGTACTTTCTGCCATCTTGATTGGGCCGACAATTTAAAGACTGAGCTTATCTCTAATAATGAATCATAGAAACTGGACGGAAGCGAGTTGTTTCTTTTGATAGATTTTCGCCCAAATGTTATATCTAAATTAAATGACCAGTAGGTTCTTAATGAATTTAAGCCGGTCTGCTTTGTGATCCCCAAGGAATACAGGTCGGTGGCATAATCAGCAACAGTTTGATTACTTATCCTTTCTACATCCGGAGAGATCAGGTCACTAACGAATCGATTGTAAGTACCATGGAACTTCACATTGGAACCAAAAAGAAACGTACCCACATCAAATTTGAAATTCCGTGTGAGGAAGGTTGTGTCTTGTTTGAACAGTTTGAATCCCGCTCCCAGTAATATATCGCTACCGAAAAGATAAGGGTGGGCATAGTCTACCATAAGCTGTTTAGATTCTACGGCGAACTGTTGCCAGTTAAGCTGGAGTTCTTTCCCGGAGTAAAAAAGATTGCCAAGGCTTAGATCGAGGTAGCCGGTGATCAACAGGTTTGAGTTTCCTCTCTGATTTGGCAGTATACCCACTACTCCTTCGAATGAGCTGGATTCTTTTTCTTTCAGGTTGAGATATGTAGTGGCTTTGCCACCACTAAATGAAATATCCGGTTGCCCGGATAGCTCCAGAAAAGTTACCCGATTGATTTTTTGTCCAATGTTTTGAAAAACTTTTTCGCTATAGGGATCACCAATCCCAAGGCTAACAGATTGCTGAATAAAATCAGGTTTTGTTTTTATCTCTGATAAATAAACGAGCGTATCATTTATGATAAATGGACCAGGATCTATGGTGAGATTTCCGCTTAGCAAACCCTTTTTGTCCCGGCTAAAGTTATCCCAATGAAGCTGAGCAAAAGGATAACCATTTGATGTACAGATATCCAATAATTGTTGTGGAGTCTTATGCCCCCCAAAATCTGTATCTTGCAAATCTGATCCTTGGATCTCAATTTGATTTATCGCTATTTCCTCTCGCTGACCTCGATGTAGGTATATCTGATCAAGCCCATTTCGCATGACAACGGAATCTACTCCCGCAAATAAATACCCTTCACGAACAAATTCATTGACCCTCCGCTGAGCTATTTCAGTTGCGGACTGATTGGTGGTTTGAGATTGACTTAATTCCTTTCCATCCACAAATAGGATTGCCTGGCCATGAAGACCGATTCCAAGGCAAACGAGACATATGACCAGAACTGATTTTAACATAAATATCAGTGATACCTTTGCAATTTAAAGCTGAAACAGTGAGCGGCATTTATCTACATATACCATTTTGCAGGCAGGCCTGTCATTATTGTGACTTTCACTTCAGCACTAACCTCAAAAATGTAGACCAACTTATTGATGCCATTACAAAGGAAATATCCCTTAGAAAAGATTACCTGAGAGACCATAAGATCGAAACCATCTATTTTGGTGGTGGGACACCTTCAATCTTAAAAGCCCCACTGATCGAGCAGATACTGGATGAGATCAGTAAAAATTTTGTGGTCTCAGAATCAGTGGAGGTGACTCTTGAAGCCAATCCGGAGGATGTTTCCAGGGATGCTATAAAAGCCTGGAAGGGTATGGGAATCAATCGGCTTAGCATTGGCATTCAAACTTTCGACGAAAAGAAACTTGCTTTTATCAATAGATCCCACAATGCTAAACAGGCTACAGAGGCCATGGAACTTATTGCTTCTCATTTTGAAAATTTCAATGCTGATCTGATCTATGCGATACCTCCTGAAGAGATGGGTACATGGACCTCAGATCTTGAAAAATTACTTGCCTACAATCCACCACATGTTTCACTTTATGGATTGACTATCGAAGAAAAAACTGTTTTTGGAAAGTGGCTGGAAAAGGGCAAAATCGAAGAAGTATCTGAAAATGAGAATGCAGATGAATATCAAAAGGCAATTGAAGTCCTGGAGTCACATGGTTTCATTCATTATGAAATATCCAACTTTTGTAAGCCTGATAATTACTCCAAACACAATACCTCTTATTGGAAAGGCGCCAAATATCTGGGTGTTGGTCCGGGCGCTCATTCCTATGATGGGAATTCACGCAGTTGGAACATTCGGAATAACCCCAGGTATATTGAAAACATTAACCGGGGTCTATCCTATTATACAGAGGAAATTTTGTCATTGATCGATAAGCAAAATGAATACCTCCTCACCAGGCTACGCAATATTTGGGGGATTGACCTCAAGGTTTTTCAGGAGCTCTTTAAAAATAATTTCATGGCTATCAATCCATCCTATATTGATCAGCTTATTTCCAATCAGTTTGCTATCATCGAAGATGATCACTTTCACCTGACCAAAAAAGGCTGGTTTATAGCAGATGAGATCCTGGAAAGATTGGTTGTTGCATCATAATTTTTTTGTTAAAAATCTGTTGAACCTGTTTACTTTCGTCGGGTAATTTGCCAAATTACCTGTTGTAACCTATTAGCCTCAAACTACTTGGACCCTAATTTCAAAAAAGCTGTGATGCTTTTAAAGTCATTGATCTTTCATTACCATGGACTGGATGATGAGGAAAGGACTATGCTCGAAAAATCAGCGAAAAAGCATGATGCCTATGACGAGATGCTTTGGGCCAACAAGTTTATTGCTGAGGACTACATGTCAGCTTTCGAACGCTCCCGCGAATTCTTCCGAAAAATCTTCCCAACACTTTCTGTAAGTGAAAGAATCAAACAATTGCAATCCGTCTGGGAGGATTGTCACAAGAAAGGTTATGTCACTGAATCCGAAACCACTGCCATGTTGATCCTGGCTAAAGACTGGGAAATCGAGAATGAGTTTTTCCAGATTGTGAAAAGCTAGGGAAGTCGGTGACAACACCGACTTTGGGCAGAATTTAACTCTTTTCGGAAACCGAAGGATTTCGGTCCCTAATCCATTCCAGATATGAAATAAATAGGATGTTTATTCCCGCACTGACAATCATTGTCTTAAAGTAGTCAGTCTCATAATGGGAATAGGTTCCAAAAACCATAAAAGCATAGAAAAGGAATAATCCACCTAATTTGACCCACAAACCAGGATTTTTTTTGAAAACAGCATCCGGCGCAAAATAGGTGATCGATGGAACCAGAATGAACCAAAAAGCGAACAGAAGGATCATACTCCAACCCAGAATCAAAGAGTAAGCAGCCAGCATTGCAAATAATCCAACTGCTATCAACAGGACTCTCACAACATTATTTTTTAATAAATTCATTTGGATGTGTTTAATTATGAGTTGTGTGTTATTTCAACTAATTTAATAAGGTTAAAACTAAAAATCAATCCGGATGGCTTTCTTAAATGGATGAAAGCCATCTATCATTTATTAAATAGAGTTAGGAAATGGTATTGAAACTTAATCAGATATTATCAAAGATTCTTATTTGCTTTTCATTAATGATTGCCTGGAACAATGTAGTTGCCTTTAACCTGGTTGTTAAGAGTGAAGGTAAGGTCAAAAACCTGAAAGTCTATGAGCGAAATCTTACCACTCCAACAATTCTGAAGGCTGGTGCAAATGATATCGAATTGGAGCATTATCCAAACGCAGTTCTTCTACTTAACCAGAGAAGTGCATCAAAATTTGAATACCTATCTTTTATTTGGGTATCATCTGACACCAGCACGATAGAGATCTCAATCAATGACAACAACATTGTAGGGTACACTGATTTAAGTCCATATCAGCTAGAGCTCAACAAAATTTTTGAATCCAGTAATAAATGGAGCTTATTTCCATATGAACCGAGTGATGACTTCCCCCTTGAACCTATTTTGGCTTTAGAAGCAAAAGCTTTGATAACAAACCTAAAGGCACATACAAGTAGAGACGTACTTTCTAATCTTCTTAAGCTTGGTCAAAAAAGGGGAATTGACAACTGGTCAACAGATGTATTAACTTCCTATTTAAAAGAACTCCCAGGCTACTTTTATAATGAATCCACAAAAAAACTCTCAAGGATTCATGGTCTGGATAGTCTGGAAAATAAAATTGAACTGGAACCAGGTGGTAAGGACTATCTAATGGTTATCGCGTCCGGTAGTTGGTGCGGACCGTGTATAAAGGGATTGGCTGACATCAAAAAGGTTTATGATAATGTAAATGAAAAAGTAAGTTTTGTTTCTCTTTGGAATGACTCTGACTTAAATATGTTCGTCAACAATCATCGTGATAAAAAACAAGTGATCTCCTGGACAAATCTTTGGGATCAATATGGCTTAATGGCCAATGCCCTACGAGTCCAGGCATATCCATCTTACATATTATTTGACCCTCAGGGTAATGAAATCAAAAGATGGGATGGAAAATTCCCAAATGACCTGGAAGAATATTATCTGGAATAAATACCATGCTGAAACATTTATTGACCGCAAGATTCAAGAAAGAACAAATTACAATTATTGCAATGGTTGTTTT
The DNA here is from genome assembly GCA_047947195.1 of Bacteroidota bacterium. GTDB lineage: Bacteria > Bacteroidota > Bacteroidia > Cytophagales > Cyclobacteriaceae > UBA7330. Next base: position 4,986,218 of record CP170458.1, on the reverse strand, counting down.
GATGATATATAGTCTCTTGGTGGTTGGACTTGTGAATGCTGAGCAGGCAGCTGTTACTTCAAATATTAATGATTATCTGAAGGCCATTTGGTATTCCATTGTTGTGATAATCACGACCGGATATGGAGACCTATACCCTTTAACTTCAGCCGGTCGGATGATTAGTATGGGATTCATCTTATTGAGTTTTGCCTTTTACGGATTTCTCATCATAAAATTCATTCGAATTTTCATAGGCAGATAGTCCTGTAATTGCATATTTATCCAAAGTAAGCCCTTCTCCGTCAAACACAAATTAGAGTCTAATCCTTTTATTAATTAAATTATATTTAGATATTTGTCTAATTATATAAATATCTATGGATTCAATATTTAAGGCTCTAAATGATGAAACACGCAGACAAATTATTGAATTGCTAAAACAAAAAAATATGAATGCTGGTGAGATCGCCGACAAGTTTAATATATCTAAACCAAGCATATCACACCACCTTGACATATTGAAAAGAGCAGATTTAATTGTAGCAGAGAAGAAAGGGCAATATGTCGAATATTCCCTGAATACAACCATCCTGGAAGATTTGATAAACTGGATTATGACACTAAAGAGTAAATGATATGAAGATCCTTAAAGAATTACCATTATTGGCAATCATCTCATTGCCGATAATCTATTTAGGTATTATATGGAATCAATTGCCAGAGCAAGTACCCATGCACTGGAACATTAATGGAGAGATTGACCGATATGGGAATAAAGTTGAGTTATTCTTAATTGCTATTCTTCTCCCTTTTGTGACATATGCCATCTTCCTAGTAGCTCCAAAGATTGACCCCAAGAAGAAACTTGGGGGGATGGGAAATAAGTTAAATAAATTGAAAACTATACTGACCTTATTTATGTCCCTAATAGCAATCTATCTAATTCATTCAGTGAAGATTCAATCACTTACTAACCCAAGTTATGTGATCATGTCGATCGGAGTTTTGTACATCTTATTTGGTAACTATTCTAAAACACTAAAGCCAAACTATTTTATTGGAATAAGAACCCCCTGGACGCTCGAAAATGAAAAAGTCTGGCAAGCAACCCATAAGTTGAGTGGCCTAATATGGTTCATTGGAGGGGTTATCGTTGTGATAACAAGTTTGATCTTTGAAGGAAGATTAAATTTAATAATCTTCTTAATTGTCACTGCGGTGATTGCTCTCGTGCCCATATTATACTCATATTTTGAATATAAGAAGCAGCAAAAATTAAATAGCTAGAGCTAGATCCTTAATTCAAAGACTCATCATCTCCTTAAACCTCGCAGCCTGTCGTCGGCTGACTTCGATCTTTTCGCCGCCTTTGAGCTGGACAAGCAAGCCGCCATTAAACCAGGTATCAATTTTCTCTACCCAGCCCAGGTTGATGATGTGTTTTCTGCTGGCACGGAAAAAGGTTTTGCTATCCAGTCGTTCGTCTAAAGCATTCAGGGACTTGTGGATCATGGGTTTGTTTTCCCTGAAGTAGACTTTGATGTAGTTCCCATCGGATTCGAAAAGACGTACTTCAGATAGTTTCACGAACCAGCACTTTTCGCCATCCTTTACAAAGACCTGGTCATTTTCTCCCAGGCCCGCATTTTGTTTAGGTCGCTCATCCTCAAAACGAAGCTTGTTGATGGCTTCACCCAGTCTTTCCTTCTGTATTGGCTTTAGCAGATAATCCAGCGCGTTGAATTCGAAGGCTTTGATGGCGAACTCGTCGTAAGCGGTAGTAAAAATGACTTTAGGAGATTTATCTAGATCCTCCAGCAGATCGAAACCACTTTTACCGGGCATCTGGATATCCAGAAATACCAGGTCGGGATCGAGTCTGCTGATCTGCTCAGCGGCGTCCTCCGCATCCGTTGCCTCACCAACAATCTGAATGTCCTTATAACTTTCCAGCAAACCCATCAATTCTTTCCTGGCCAGCCGTTCGTCATCTACTATTAGTGCCTTCATCGTAAGGATAAATTTATAATGTTTTTGGGATTATGATCTCTGTCAATACCGTTTGTTTGTCTTCGTTTATGATGCTAAAGCTGGATTGATTGCCATAGATCAGCTCCAATCGCTTTTTCGTATTTAGCAATCCATAACCCTCTCGTCCTTCATGCTTGCCATTTTCAAACTGACCGGCATTCCTGATTTGAATAACCAATGAACCATTGTTGATAAAAGATTTGATCGCTACCTCTCCACCTTTCCTTAATGTTGAAATACCATGTTTGATGGCATTTTCTACCAGGGTCTGAACCATGAGGGGTGGGATTAAGTAATCATCAGCTGCAGAATCAAGGTCGAATCTGGTCCTGAGCCTTTCCTCATATCTCACTGATTCCAAACCCAGGTAATCTTTTACGGTCTCCAGCTCTTCTTTGAAGGGGATCAAACGCTTCCGGTCTACCATCAATGAGTTTCGCAGGATATTGGAAAGCTGGGTAATGGCATTTTTTGATTTTTTCGGATCCTCATCCACCAGGGCGCGAATGCTATTCAGGGCATTGAAGATAAAATGGGGGTTGAGTTGGGACCTCAGGTTGTTCAGTTCTATTTCTTTGGCAGCTGCTTCATATTGAAGGGTCCTGTTGGATCTTTCGAAATAATGAAAGGTGAAATAGATCATCGCCCAGATAGTATATAAGATCACAGACAAGATGGTTGAAGCAAAAATGGCTAGCATCTCAAAATCTCTGTCAGAAAGTTGACCAATGAAATAGGTATAGATAATGACCAGGATATAATTAAAAAATGACAGGATAATGGTCACCATAAATATCCGGGGAATCACCCTGGAAAGACTTAAAGTCAACCATCCTCGCTTGATGATGACATACCTCAATAAGTGGGTAAGCCCGATGTGAAAGACAATCGGAATCAACTGATTTAGAAAAAGCGATGGAGAAGCCTGCTCGGTATCCAGGAAATAAAGAAACGCAGATAAAATCCCGTAAAAGGACCACCCCAGGATCTGACACAACCAATAAATTCGCTGCTTGTTCATAGCCATAACGACAAAGATGAAAGCTTTTCCTCAATAATCTAAGCCATTTAGGAGATGCGAAAGGAATGAAGGATGACTGCCCTATTACTTACACGAGTGGCGCAAATGCCTTTAATTCATCCCGAAGGTAACTCCAGGTGTACCCCGCCTGCTTTTTCACTATTTCCTCGGGTGTCCCTTCTGCAATAATGTCTCCGCCCTCATTTCCGGCATTGGGTCCCAACTCGATGATATGATCCGCCACCTTGATTACGTCCATGTTGTGTTCAATAATGAGGACAGTATTGCCCTTACTTACCAGTTTCTGTAGCACTTCTAACAGGTGTTGAATATCCTGGAAATGTAAACCGGTTGTCGGTTCATCTAAAATGTAGAAGGTCTGTCCGGTATCTCTTTTTGATAACTCGGTTGCCAATTTCACCCGCTGGGCCTCACCACCCGAAAGTGTCGTTGCATGCTGACCAAGAGAGATATACCCAAGGCCCACCTCATTCAGTGTTTCGATCTTTCTGAGTATTTTGGGTTGGTTCTCAAAGAATTCAACAGCCTGCTCCACCGTCATATCCAGCACATCAGAGATTGATTTGCCTTTGAATCTAACCTCCAGAGTCTCCCTGTTATATCTTTTCCCCTTGCAGGTCTCACAATGCACATGCACGTCCGGAAGAAAGTCCATCTCGATCACCCGCATGCCGCCACCTTGGCAGGTTTCGCATCTCCCTCCCTTCACATTGAAAGAAAAACGGCCAGGCTTATACCCGCGGATCTTTGATTCAGGCAGCTCAGAAAACAAGGCCCTGATATCGGTAAACACTCCTGTGTACGTTGCCGGGTTTGATCTTGGTGTTCTGCCAATCGGTGACTGGTCCACTTCAATTACTTTGTCAATCAGGTCAAGACCCTTCACTGATTCATAAGGAAGTGGTTCTACTCTTGATTTATAAAAATATTTTCTCAGAACCGGATAAAGGGTCTCATGAATCAGAGAAGATTTTCCGCTTCCCGAAACTCCTGCAATGCAAATCATCTTTCCCAGAGGAATATTTAAGTCAACATTTTTAAGGTTATGTCCGGTGGCTCCCTTTAAGACCAGGTTGGACCCTGTTCCCTTCCTTCGTTCCCCCGGCAGATCAATGTTTCTAACGCCATTCAGAAAATCAGCTGTCAGGGTATTGTTTTTAACAAATTCTTCAGGCTTCTCAGCAGCTACAATATGTCCGCCATGAATTCCAGCCCCGGGACCAATATCCACAATAAAATCAGAGGCCAGCATCATCTCTTTATCATGCTCCACCACAATGACCGTGTTGCCCAGATCTCTCAGGTCCCTCAGGGCCTGGATCAGCTTCACATTATCCCTCATGTGGAGTCCAATACTTGGTTCATCCAGGATATAAAGCACATTCACCAACTGGGTTCCTATCTGTGTAGCCAACCGGATCCTTTGAGCTTCACCCCCGGACAAAGTCCTGAGCGACCGGTTCAAACTGAGATAATTTAGTCCAACATCTTTGAGAAAACCGATCCGTTTTCTGATCTCTTTCAGAATCTCCTGCGCGATGATATTCTGACGATCATTCATCCTCTTTTCAATATCTTCAAACCATTGACTCAAATGGTCGATATCCATCTCGGCCAGCTGACCGATGTGGTGATCATCAATCTTATAGTGCAAGGACTCTTTCTTTAACCGGAAACCTTCACATGAAGGACAAACCCTGGTATCCGTAAATTCTTCCACCCATTTCCTGATCTTTTCCGAACCGGTATCTTTCTGTTTTTCTAAAAAACTAATGATGCCTTCAAATTTTGTGTGCCAATCCGTCCCAGGGTATTTCACAGAACTCACTGCGACCGGTACCGCATCACCATACAAAAGAACATTGAGTGTTTCTTCGGGGATCTGATCAATCGGTGTGGTCAGGTTTAACTTGTGACGCTTAAGAATGGCTTCAATTTTCTTGAAGATCCAGATATCTCTGTATTCCCCCAGCGGTGCGATACCTCCTCTACTGATGCTCAATGATGGGTTGGGGATCACACTTTCTTTCGAAATCTCTTCTATAACGCCCAGTCCGTTACACTCCCGGCAGGCACCATATGGGGAATTAAAAGAAAAGGTATTGGGTGCGGGGTCATCATAAGCCAGACCTGATTCCGGATCCATGAGATTTTTAGAAAAGTTGTGGATCTTTCCCTCTTCGCTCATGACCATCAGGACACCTTCTCCATGTTTCAATGCCGTTTTTAGGGATTGACTGATTCGATTTCGATCAGCTTTTCTCACAATCACCCGGTCAATCACAATTTCTATGTCATGGGTTTTGTATCTGTCAAGCTGCATCTTGGGTACCAGATCCTGGAGCTCCCCATTGACACGAACCTTAGAAAATCCAAGCTTTCGGATCTGAACAAACAGCTCCCGGTAATGACCCTTTCTCCCTTTCACCACAGGCGCCAGGATCGTGAGTTTCTTTTCACCAAATTCATTAAAAATGAAGTCTTCTATTTGCTCTTCGGTCTGCTTGACCATCTTCTTGCCGGTGAGGTAAGAATAAGCCTCCCCTGCCCGTGCAAATAAAAGCCTGAGAAAGTCATATACCTCCGTTACCGTACCGACAGTAGACCTTGGATTTTTACTGGTTGTCTTTTGTTCGATCGAGATGACAGGGCTTAACCCGTTGATCTTATCGACATCAGGTCGCTCCATATCCCCGATAAATGACCTGGCATAAGCAGAGAAGCTTTCCATGTACCTGCGTTGACCCTCGGCGTATATGGTATCAAAAGCCAGTGAAGATTTACCACTTCCGCTTATTCCCGTGATCACAATCAACTTGTTTCTTGGGAGCGTCAGGTTTACATTTTTTAGGTTATGCTCCCTCGCTCCAAAAATTTCAATGACGTCGGTCGATTTTTTTGATCTGTTTGATGTCTGAATGGTCTCCTCTGCTATACTCACCCGCTACTTTTAGAAGTTTGGACTTAATAAATATTTACTGTAGAAATCATCAATGACCTCTACGGCCTCATCAACTGTATCCACCAAATGAAATAACTCAAGGTCTTCCGGACTGATGTTTTTTTCCTGTTCAAGAAGGACAGTCTTGATCCACTGGATCAACCCCTCCCAATACTTTTTACCAACCAGGACGATGGGAAATCGCCCGATCTTGTTGGTTTGTATCAGGGTGATGGCTTCAAACAACTCATCCAATGTTCCAAAGCCTCCGGGCATCACCACAAACCCCTGGGAATATTTCACAAACATGACCTTCCTTACAAAGAAGTAATCGAACTGCAGCAGCTTATCCATGTCAATAAATTCATTGGCTTTCTGCTCAAAAGGCAAATCAATATTTAATCCAACTGATTTACCCTTTTGGTTAAATGCTCCTTTATTAGCAGCCTCCATGATTCCGGGTCCCCCACCTGTAATCACTCCATACCCATGACGAACCAGTTTGGCTGCTATCTCCTCGGCCATTTTATAATGGGGCTGAGAAGGTTTGGTCCTGGCCGATCCAAAAATAGTGACGCATGGACCGATTTTTCCGAGTTTTTCAAAGCCATCGACAAATTCGGCCATCACCTTAAAGATGACCCAGCTATCGGAAATCTTGATTTCATTCCAATCTTTATCCTTAAAAGCTTCTGCTACCCTGTGATCGTGTGGCGGTTTACCCTTCGATTCTTTCTTCATGAATGTCCTTTACGAAATAGTGAATTTAAAAGATTAAAGAATAATTCCCTTAAGTCAGTAAATCTTTCAGTGCTGGTTTTAAATCCGGATACGTAAATGTGTATCCGGCACTGGTCAATTGCTCATTGCTCACCTTATTTCCTCCAAGGATTATGGCAGCCATTTTCCCAAATAAAATCTTCAAAACAAATGAAGGGACATTCGGAAAAAAGAACGGTTTATCCAATATATCTGCAATCCCTTGTGACAACTCGGCATTTGTGACCGGATGTGGGGCCACAAGGTTATAGGTTCCTTTAAGTTTCCCTTCAATAGCCATACAAAATGAGTCGATCACATCATCAATATGGATCCAGCTCGTCCATTGCTTCCCTGATCCGATCGGTGACCCAATACCAAACCGGATCGGTTTAGCAATTGTGGGCAAAGCCCCACCTTCGCTGGCAAGTACTACTCCTGTTCTCAATTTTGTGACCGGGCAAATTGATTGAAACTGATCAGCGGCCGCTTCCCATTTGGTCACCACTTCAGCCAGGAAATCATCCCCTGGCTGATGAGATTCTGAGATCAGTTCATCGCCTGTATCACTCCCGTAATAACCGATGGCGGACATGGAGACAAACCTTTTAAGTTTATTACCAGTCTTTTGTGCCGTCTGGTACAACAACTTTGCACTTGCTACACGGCTATCAATAATCTCCTTTTTATTTTTTTCTGTCCAGCGTTGGTTGATAGCTGCTCCAGCAAGATGAACAATGGTTTCTATACCTTCAAGAGCCTTTTCATCCATGGTCCCTGTATCGACATCCCAGGCATACCTGGGAAACCTGGCTGTTTTATTTTCCGTTCTGCTAAGGTGAATCACCTGAAAACCTTTTTGTAGCAATTTCTCACTCAGTTTCAAGCCGATCATTCCTGTTCCACCTGTGATTAATACCTTTGACATTTATTCGTTTTATTTAAAAGCCATTGAATGAATCTATTCACTGCCTATCTATTTATCCAAGATCATTTTATAAGCCACTAATAAAAGTTAGTACCGATAAATGTCTTTTTAAGAAATGATGTCACGAATCAGCACCTTACAGTGGAAATTAATTATCCTAAAAAATCCATTAGTGTTAGTAGTTAATGTATTTATGATCTTATGGAATGCATATTAGTATACTTTAATTTTAAGCTTCATTCTGATTAACTAATGTTCCCAAAAATCCTCTTTTATTTTCTACTTTTTCTTTCGATCATAAAGGTCACCGCTCAAAGTTATACACCTAAGATTGAGCCATCCAGTTTAGCGATTGAATCAAATTCATTCCCTGGGTTTAAGACTTTTCTGGATTTTGATTCCAAAGATGTCAGAAAAGGTTGGTGGAAGTTTGCAAAAGAATTCGGGAAACCTGTGAATATGCGGAAATACTATGAGACCACGCTGATACATGAGGATATGGCCAATGTAAAGCTCATCTCCAAGAGTGTGAAGTTCCACGATGGGACCATGTTTTACCTGACTTTAAATAACCAGGGGATCCCATCAGACCTGGAAAAGAAATATCTCGGCCAGGTCAGGAATTTATTGTTTGACTTCAAACAGGAATATTACCGATCATTTCTGGAGGAGGAGCTTCAGTCACTTGAAAAGCAGGCGATCAAGGTCACCAGGCAACTCGATAAAGCGAGAGGCGATGCTTTTATGGAGGACAAAGCCTTTACCGCTTTGGAGAAGGTGAACAAGGCAATGGATGAGCTAAAGGGGAAGATTACAGCACTATCAAAATAAGACAAAAAATAGGGCCATCTCATAATTGAGTATGGCCCCCCAGGGTATTCTTATTACTAAGAATATTTTAAAAAGTATAGCCGTATTTCACTGAAAACAACCTTCCAGGAGTAAAGCTGGAATAGGTTACATCATCAGCCTGATACGATCTGAATAGTTGATACTGTTTTGCATCAAGAATATTCTTCACTGCAAGTGTAATCTTTGAATTTCTATTTGGACCAAATGATTTGAATACATTCATATTCAAGCTATGAAAAGGTTGAGTGTACACATCAGGGAATCGACCACTGCCAATGATGGCAAGACTTTCTCCCTGTACATTGTATGACACATTCACATTAAAGTCAGATTTAGGATCTACAAAATTCAAATATGCATTAATCAGATATGGTGCCTGACCTGCCATATCTCTGGTGTTGGAGAGTACTTCTCCTTCCCTCAAATAATTAGCCCTTAGATCATATTCAGTTCCACCATTGTTGTCAACAATGACTGAATTCAGGTCAACGTAAGATCGTACAATTGATATGTTTGTTCCAATTGAAAGATTTTCTAAAGTTGGTGTAATGAAACCAAGTTTCTTTCTGAATTCAATTTCTGTTCCAAAGACCCTGCTAATACCTGAATTCCTGGGCTTAAGACTATTTCTATCCGTATCCAGGGCTACAAATTCAATGTGCCCATCAAAGTGCTTATAGAAGCCTGAGATCGACAACATCTCATCACCACGGAAGAAATATTCCCATCTAAGATCAAAGTTGTCAATGTGAGTCTCCTGTAGATCTATATTCCCAAGGAATGTAATTCTACTGATTGGATCGAAAATTTGAGCTACAGATTTTTCCTTGAAAGATGGTCTCGCTAATGTCCTGTTGTAAGAACCTCTCAAATTCATCCCTTCTGCAAGTGAATAAACCAAATTGGCTGATGGCAGCAGGTCTAGCTTTTGGAGTGTGTTCTCATTGTTGTAAACCACTGATCCCAGGTTGTTTTGGCCAGTATAGAACATGGTGACATGCTCAGCCCTTAATCCATAAATTGCTCTCCATCGATCCGCAAAGTTCATTTCTGTCATAGCAAAAGCTCCTGAGATAACCTGGCTTGCCTCGTAGGTATTTGCGGGTTCAAAGTTTCCAACGACATAGGATCCCTGTGTGGTCTGAGGAGTCCAGATGTTCTGATCCTGTAAGAACCAGTTTGGATCATAAGAAATATCCAAAGCATTTGTATACCTGAAATTATAATTATCAATTTTAAAATCTCTTGCTCTGTATGAACCTGTTAGGCCAAATTGAAGCTTTGATTTATCCATGTAAGGGATTGTATAATCAACTCTTACACTCTCATTGAATTCATGCAGGTCTCTGTAGAACCTATTGATCCCTGCACCATCACCCACTAAAAGTGTAGTGTCTCCACCAGTTACGGAGATGGAAGTAATTCGGAAATCGGGATCATAGATTCTTGAAAGCGATGTGGAACTGGTCCAATTTAGCATTTTACCATCAAAATTATGCTTACCCGAAAGCATAAAATTGGTCAGAGATCTTTGCGTATAGGTCAGAATATTTTCTGCCAGCGTTGCACCCGTTTGTTCAAAATTTTGATTGGTTCTAACTGCAGTCCTTGAAATACCATTTTGGATTCTCATGAGATTAGCAGAAATTTCGCTATTTCTGAACTTGATCGCACCGGTAAGCAATGCACTCCAAAGTACATTGTGTTCTCCCAGTTCCCCAGTCCTTAATTCCTCTGCAACCAGGTTGTTGCTGGCTGTATTCTGATTCTTGAGATAAATGCTGCTAAAAGTGGTATTATCAAAATAGTTAAATCGATTCTGGTAGTTTAGAACTGCATTATAGCCTAGTGTGAATCCTTCAAAATCTTTCTGGTTTCCGTGATTGAATGATAAACTTGTATTCATAAAGTTCATCTTCCTTTCAGCCCCCAGCTGTTTATTAAAGCTACGGGTTAATGTCTCTAACTGAGGATCATTCAAAACTTCATTAGGGATCCTGGTATCACTGTTAAATGGTAGTTTTCGGGTGCCATCATCAAATCCAAGAAAATCCAGGTTACCGCCCTGATAAGTCAAGTAATTATCATTGAAATGCATGGCTGGATTATAGGAAAACCCAAGGGTTAGACTTGTCACCTTTTCCTCCGGAAAGCTCTTGGTTTCTACGTTTACCAATCCTCCTGAAAAATCTCCGTAGAGATCTGGTGAGAAGGTTTTGTAAACGATCACATTTTCCAAAACTGACGTTGGAAATAAGTCGATCTGAACTGAGTTATTATCCGGATCAAGTCCCGGAAGATTCATCCCGTTTAAGGTTGTTTTAGTATATCGGTCTCCCAAACCCCTTACATAAACGTATTTGCCATCCTGAACCGAAACACCGGTTACTCTTCCGATTGCTGCAGATAGATTATTGTCACCATTCTTGCTGAAGGTCTGTGATGAAATACCGTCCAATACGTTAGCTGATTTCTTTTGAACAGTTAATAGCGCTGTTTCAGAATCCCTAACAACCTCAGCTGACACAACAACAGCCTCTAATTCGGTCAAATCGGATTTCATCCTTATGTCGAGACTGGTCACCTCATCTGCTTTAATTTCAATGTCCTTGATGGTCATTGTGGCAAATGAAACATAGGAAACAAGGACTGAGTAAGTCCCGGGAGCAAGACTTATCGAGTAATCACCATTAAAGTCCGCAGTCGTTCCTTTCAACTGATCATTTTCGAGGACAATGGTGGCCCCAATCAAGGCATCTCCAAATTCATCGTCAATAATTTTTCCTCGCAAATGTCCATTTTGTCCAAAAACAGCACTAAATGCCATGCTTAGCATTAATGCCAAAAAACTTTTCTTTAGATTCATTAGTAATAAGTAAAATGTAAAAATTGAAGTACCCTGGTAAATACTTATGCCCTGCTGACTTCTTCAGCAGGGCATTAATTTTTATATGCTTGTTCTTATAATAAGCTGTTCATGTCGGCAAGTGTCCACCCACTGAATACAGACATATCTGCTCCTGTTGCAGTAGTGGAAGTTGCTTTTGATGCTGCTGCAGTTTGTGCATCCGCAGGGACATCACATTCTGCATCAACTCCATCTTCACCTGATCCATCGGCAGTATTAAATGATCCGGTATAAACAGAAATTGATCCGAATTCAGAACCTTCAATAACCAATGATGGAGTGCCGTCTGTCATATGCGTGTAAGCATCTGTCTTTACAGTTCCACAGTTATCTTTTGTACTATATCTCACCTTGATTTTAGCACCACCTTCATATCCTGAGAATTTGATGTTGCTTAAAGTACCCTGCGCTTTGGATTTTAGATCTGCAGCACTTCCAGCTATTCCATCAGAAATGATTGATCCGTTTTCAAGCGTAAATAGCCCATCTGAAGCAGTTCCTTCAGGTCCATCGATTTCAAGACCTTCATCGGTACCTACACCATCTCCATGCATGACAACAAAATTGGATACAGTACCAGCATAATTCTGGTCAATATCTACTCCATCGTCTCCCTGCCAGTAAATCAGCAGGTTTGATACGTTTACAGTACCACCAAAAAACTCGATACCATCATCAAGTGTGGCAAAAACTTCAACGTGGTCAATGGTAGTTCCGGATCCTACTCCACCTAGTGTAATACCATTAATTTCATTTCCATCGCCAATTAATGAACCACCGTGACGGATAGAAACATATTTGATGATTCCTGAATTGTCATTGGCTACATCACCGCCATAAAGACCGAAAGAATCATCAGCAGGAATACCCTCGATCGACGCTTCAGTATCTCCTTCTTCAGCAGATATTGGTGCTTTTCCCAAGACAATTAGTCCACCCCACAATTGATTATCTGTTTTATCAAGGTTAGATCCAGCTTTCTGACCCACTTCGATATTATCAAGGATAGAGGTAAAGATGATTGGATTATCGGCTGTTCCTTCAGCCATGATCTTTCCTCCTCGAGCAACAATCAGTGCAGAGGCTAATGATCCGCTTCCTTCTCTTCCTTTGATGATAGTTCCAGGATCAATTGTCAATGTAACTCCCTCATCAACAATTACACGTCCAGCTAATTCATAAATTCTATCAGCGGTCCAGGTTTCATTTGCAGTGATTAAACCTGTTTTAACTTCCTCTGAGATATTCCCCCCATTGTCACCCCCGTCATCATTACATGACATCAGGCTTACGGTGGCTGCTACAATTAAAAGCAATAGTAAATTTTTCATTCTAGTTTAAGTTCTTTTAGAGTTCTCTTGAATTTCTGGTACAAAAGTGAACCTCTAATGTTAACTGCCCGGGTGAACAGTATTACGATTCCATTAAACTAGAATGTCTTTTATTACGCCAGTATTATAAATATTAACCTGGTGTAAAATGAAGATTATGGTAGAATTATGTAGATTATCTGAATGTTACTTCGAGATCTGGACTTTGCCTAAAATCGCCTTTATAATGTCGTGAGTGGTGATTCCGTCAGCTTCTGCTTCATAATTAAGAAGGATCCTGTGGTTCATCACATCGTAGGCAATTTCCTTCACATCTTCGGGTAACACATAGTCCCTTTCATCGAAAAATGCGATGGCTTTAGCAGCTAGATTCAGGTTAATGGAAGCCCTTGGTGAGGCGCCAAATTGTACATATTGAGCTTCATTTTCCAGGCCGTATTCTTTTGGATTTCTGGTAGCAAAAACCAATTCAATGATATACTTCTCCAGAGACTCAGAAACAGCAACCTGGTTGATCTCCTCACGGATTGAAAATATATCCTTTTTGCTCAAAGTAGTTTTGAGTTTTGCATCGAAAGACATATTTGACATCCTTCTCATCACCTCAAGCTCATCCTCTTTAGACAGATACCCTACATGTACTTTAAGCATGAATCGATCAACCTGTGCTTCAGGTAATGGGTATGTACCTTCCTGATCCACGGGGTTTTGAGTGGCCATGACCAGGAATGGGCGATCCAGCTCAAACGTATTTTCACCGATGGTGACCGTTTTTTCCTGCATGGCTTCAAGCAGTGCCGACTGTACTTTTGCCGGGGAACGGTTAACTTCATCTGCCAGAATCAGGTTAGAAAAGATCGGACCTTTCTTCACTTCGAATTCAGCCTTCTGCTGGTTGTAGATCATGGTACCAATCAAATCAGCTGGTAACAGGTCAGGCGTAAACTGGATCCGTTTGAAATCCAGGTGAAGAACATTTGCCAATGTGTTGACAGTGAGTGTCTTGGCTAAGCCCGGCACACCCTCCAATAGGATATGTCCCTGGGTAAATAAGCCAATCAATAATCGATTGACCATGTAATCCTGGCCCACGACTACTTTGCCTACCTCACTGATGACTTCTTTGATTTTTAACTGATGTTCTTTCTTTATTTCCTGATCCATCACACTTTCATTATCTGTTATTAGGGCAGCAAAAATACCTTGGTTTTACAAAACTTAAAAAGGATGTAATCTGAGGAGGCATATTTAACTTGATTTAACAAAAATCAGACCCTCGACATCACAAAAAATAACTCCCTTGCTATTTGTTCGCACCGTTCATCATATTTGGCTGATTCCTGTTCTGTTCCATCAAAATCTTTGGGGTCATCATAATGTAAGGAAATCCTTCTTTCAGCACCCGGTACCAAAGGACATGCTTCCTCTGCGTGTGAGCAAGTCATAATGGCAGCAAAATCTTTTTGGGGATTGAATGGATCATCGAACGTCTTGGAAAAGGCTTCAAGCGATGGAAATGAATCCCCGTATCTTACCTCGTAATGCGGATTACCACGGCTATTTCCGCGTATGGAGAATCCGGCTCTTTGCATAGCCGCTACCGCGCGTTCATTAAATGCTGTCGCTTCCGTTCCTCCAGAGAAGGTATGAACTTCAGGAATCCCATAATAAGCAGCAGCCACCTGGGCCCAAATCTGACTCAGGTGACTTCTTCTGGAATTATGCGTACAGATAAAAATAAGATTAATGGTCTTCCCATTTTTGCTTTTTAAATAGGAAGTGAAGGAGTTCAGGATTTCCAACCTATCATCAGGGATCCTTGCAAAATCAAGGATACCTGAATGGATATACTGCATCAATTCCGGATAAATTAAATCTCTTTTGGCCATATGAATTAACAGCAAGCTACAACTGAATTTCTTTCCTTCGCCTCAGAATCTTTAAGAAAGTGGTAGACCTCCCACTCATAGCCATCCGGATCACTGACCCAGAATTTATTTTGAGTGGCATAGCAACAGTTTGTGGCTTCCTCCTCCAGCGTTATTTTCAGATATTCGGACACCTCTTTCTTTTTGCTTTGCAGTTCTTCATCTGAATTAACCCTGATACCCAGGTGCCCAAATTGATTGCTCACTTGCTCAGGAGATTCAATGAATGAAATAACCAGCCCAGGATTATCCAATTCAAATTTGGCATAATCCCTTTTTATTTTGACTGGCTCAGTACCAAATAGGTGTTGATAAAAATTGATGGTTTCCCGGATGTTTGAAACATGTATACCGATGTGAAACTTGTTTTGGTTTTCCATGATTATAATATTAAATAAATTGTTATATCGCTTTATTACGATGGTTTAAGTCAAATTTTTTTAACAGCAAAGTTTTTGAGGGTCATACTTATTAAAAAGTTGATCGAAATCTCCTTTCACTTTTTCCCAGACTTCCTGATCAATGCAATAGCACATGGATGTACCCGTCACTGTACCCTTAATGATGCCCATCTGCTTCAATTCTTTCAAATGTTGAGAGATCGTAGCTTGAGCCAGACCCAGCTCGTGGACCAGATCACTGTTGATACATTGAGCTGATGCGAGTAAATACTCAATGATCGCAATCCTAGCGGGATGAGCAAATACCTTAGCCATATTGGCCAGGTCATTTTGTTTCTGGGTGAAAAGATCTGTTTTAGTGATTCCCATATCGCAATATTACGATGAATGGTCCATAAAAGTTACAATTCCCAAAAAATAACGACTAATACACGAGTTAAATAGTTCTACTAGCCTCCACCATGAGAAATATTAGTGACATTGGAACAGATACTATAACTCATGGTTACATTGATATAACCACGGATCACCCCGCCAAGGCAGGGAGTTATAAGCTTCAAGAAATCCTCATACTTTCAATCGTGAATTGGTTGCTTTAAAGTGCATGATAAAAATTATTTCACACGGTGATTTGCGTCATTAAATCATATAGATAAATGAATGACATTCACTTAAAGAAAAACACAAAAAAATGGTCAGCTGGAATCGAAACCGGATAAATACCAGGAGCTTTCATCTGATAAAAGAGGGTGGCGGGCACTTGATTAGTGATCAACAATTTTTGGGAATAGATCCACTTGACCATTCGAAATTTAAAAAAATTTATTCGATAAAAGAATCGAAAAATAGCAACCGGAGTCTTGATGAAGAGTGATTTATTCATGTACAATTAAACTCTTCCAAGAGCAAAGCGGCCCAGAGAGGGCCGCTTTTTTATTGTTCCTAGTTCTTCCAGTAACACTTATCGTCCATTTTAACTTATTGACCATAAAAGCGCTCCATAGGGTTTTGTAAACATTCATTAACTTAGAAAAACCATTACCTGACATACCCAACCAAATGAGCTTAACCAAGAAAGAACTTCAGACGCAAACTGCATTTTTGACTGCGAATCCCATGGACCGGGTTCCCAAAGCCCTAAAAGATCGCCTCAACGATGAAGACCTACTTTTTGATGTACACTCTCATGTCTTTAATGCTCAAGATCTTCCGGATAAATTTCTATCATTAAGATTCGATGCCAAGAAAATCACTGTTGATCTTGTGGCTTTATTGGTCGGTCTGGTAGACAAATTACCATTTATTGCCCTGCCTGATTTATCCCGATTGTTGAGTCGGATCAGGAAATCAGAAGAAGAGCATCTAAAGCTCAACCTGAATGCTTATGGAAAATTTGGTTACACTCCGATCTTCAATGTGCTGATGATGGACATGAGTGGGATCTGGAATGTAAAGGCTAAAATTAGGACCGTGGAAGAACAAATGATTGCGCTGGCATCTTTTCGGGATCATCATCCGGATAAGATCCTGCCATTTGTCGCCCTGGACCCGCGAACCAATGACAACATGGAAGAACTATTTGTGAAGGCATTTAAAGAGTATAACTATTTTGGTGTGAAAATCTACCCTTCCCTTGGGTATCTTCCATCTCATCCACGTTTGATGAACATATTTGATATCTGTGAACAAAAAAACATACCTGTGACCACCCATTGTAGCAGTGGCAAGACACGAGCTTCCAGCAAAGAAATCGATGTTGTCTGGATCGAATACGAAAATGGTAAACAAGTGGAAAAAAATGCACGAAAGGTATTTGATGATCATAAGGCCGATACCTACAAGGATTATTTCAATGGTCCCGAGCGATGGCTTCCAGTATTACAAGCTTATCCCAGGCTGCGGTTAAACCTGGCTCATTTTGGAGGTGAAGGTGAATGGGAAAAACAGAAAAAGGGAAAACCAAATACCTGGATCCCTACTATTCTGGACATATTAAAGGATAATAAATATCCAAATGTTTATTCAGACTTTTCCTTCACTAATAGCTTCAAGCATTACAATCATACCATGAAAGATTGGATGCAACAACATGCCCATGTCCGGGATAATATCCTACATGGTACGGATTATTTTCTGACGGCAACTGAAAGGCCCCTCGAAAGAACACTTAAAAAATTCTTCAAGGTTTTTAGCAAGGATGAGGTTAGAAAAATGGGCGTTGAAAATGTAAAGAAGTTCTTGTTCTAAACTATTTAAGCAGTTTATGATCCTTCATCGATTTCTTGATCACATCGATCACGATCTTTGCCATTTTGCCTTTTAGAAATAAGAAATTGGCGAACTGAAGGAGCAGCTTAAGCCACCAGGAATATTCTCCCAGGTTCATCACTATTTTCCCTGACCGCGACTTCAATGCCTTCTTGAATCGGTCGATATCCGCTTCCACCCTAACCGGCCAATCCTGACCATTTTCAAAGATTGGCAAATACATTTCGGGTGCCTGAGGTGTAAACAGCGGGATGATCTGTCGCCATTTTCCATCATCAGAAGTAAACTGATCTTCTGGAATGTCCTTATAACCTTCCTTGAAAAGTGAGTTTGATGAATCAATAGGAAAGGTAAAATACTCCCTCAAGAATCGCTCACAGTTGGCGCGACCAAGAAAATAATCATGGATTCGAAACTCCTTATGAATAAATCCACCGAATCCACCCATAAAACCACAAGCGATGGCCCTGGAACCCTCCCTGACCTCACCTTCGATCTTGCGAGTGGGGGCAATCTGAAATTGCTGGGCATCATTTTCTTTCAAGCTATACTCCAGTACTTCTGGCTTCGTTCGTAGCTGGCCCAACATGGCCGAAAGCGTTCCTCCAATTACCTCAAACATGCTATCATTCTCCACATTGAATTTCTCCGCTTCACTTGGAAACGGATCAATCATCAGGACGGTGGATTTGAATTTATCAAAATCCTGGCTGATCCCCTCCTTGATGAGATCTCTCACTCGTTCGAAAGGCTCATTGTTAATGGTTCCACCATCTACAATCAGGGCTTCATAATTTTCTCCCGAAACGGGTTGTCGATCTGTAATCTTCTTGTGCCATCCCAGATCATTGACCCACTGGGATTTCCTTTCAAGTTTACGGGATCTCAAGCCAACCGGAAAAGCACCAGTTGCCATCGCACTATTTCTCGCTACCTCGGTGTTCAGATTACTTCTAAAATCCACCGGAATCCAGCCATCATTATTGTATGCTGATTTATTCAGAATGAAAGCACCGTAATCATTGTGGCGAGAGATAAGATAGTCGTTGAATGTGAGATTACCCCGTGCCCCCGCTTCGTATTTTAATCCTTCCAGATTAGTCAGGGTGGTGAAAAACTTCATGTTGTTGTCCACATAGGGCGGTTCAATCCATTGATCTGGATCTACCTGGATCGCTCGTCTTGAGATCTCTTCGATAAAGTTGGAATTAAATAGGGAGTAGATCTTTCCCCGATCCATATCACTGTTATCCAGCATCAGTGGAAACATATCCGGCTGTAACAAATCAACCCAGGTGTGATAAAATTTATTTTCTGTTCTCTCATCCATCAAATTTTGAGCAGCCTTCCTGATGGGTGTAATGGGGTTATTAAATGCCGATGCCGCTATGATCCCGGTCATTCCACCGGCAGAAGCCCCACCTATGGCCTTGATAATCACTCGATGGGTTGGGACACCAGGTTGTCCTCTTTTAGACTCCCAGGTATCCAGCGCTTCGATAAGATAATCCATTACGCCGGCGGTATAGGCTCCTGCAGAGACAGCTCCGGCCATGCAGAGTCCTATCTCAAAAGGTTTTTCAGGCATGTTGATAGATTGGTTGGTTCTCTATCAAAAATAAGATTTTGAAAAAGGGGATGCAAGCGTTTTGCGTAAAGTACTTTTTATATTCTTCTCAAAAAATTTGGATTTTACTGCAATGAACTCAATTAGATAAATCCTCATTAAAATTTTCTCAACTACTTGTCTTTATTATTCCTTCCATTAAATTTGCAGTCCTTTTGATTTGAAGGAATATAAGCGAGAGTAGCTCAGCTGGTAGAGCATCCCGACATTTCGTCGGGAGGGTCGCAGCTTCGAAGTTCTTTTTTTAATGTTTTATACATATATATTAAGGTCTCAAAAGAGTGGTCGTTTTTACATTGGTCACACAAGTGATTTGGACGAAAGGTTGAATTATCACAACCAAGGACGAGTAAAAGCAACAAAAAATAAAGGACCCTGGGAATATGTTTACTATGAAACATTCGAAAATAAACTTCTGGCAAACCAGAGAGAGCTGGAGATAAAAAACAAAAAAAGCAGAAAGTATATTAACTTTCTGATTGAAAATAAGCGAGAGTAGCTCAGCTGGTAGAGCACGACCTTGCCAAGGTCGGGGTCGCGGGTTCGAATCCCGTCTCCCGCTCAATTTGCCGCAACACTTTGCGGCATCTTTATTTTAAGCCATCTAATATGCCCGGGTGGTGGAATTGGTAGACACGCAGGACTTAAAATCCTGTGGCCCCTAAAGGCCGTGCGGGTTCAAGTCCCGCCCCGGGTACTGATTATCAGTCACTTATAAGCCTCGGATTCTTTCCGGGGCTTTTCTGTTTTTCGTGGGTACAACATAGGTACAACATTCGGTTCAGAATATTTAATTAATACATTTAAGGCCATTTGGGAATTTTACGGAGTATTTGTTGATTTAGTCTTCAGTAGAGATGATAAAAACCATTAAATAAATACTATTCTACTGCCGAAACACATCGATCTTTGACGAATTGATCCTTCAATATATAGCTTTTAATATATCTGATCGGGAATCTACCTGCCGTAGTCATACGACAATCAAACGTCATAACATCCCCATTTGTTATAGTATGAAAATCCTCAGTTGGCTTATCAGCTGGATAACATGAACTAGGTTGCGAAAAATCATGTAAAGGATCTTGTATAATTAAAGTAACTTCTCTTTTAATTTTCTCCAGGAGTGATTTATTGTTAAGCTGACTAGCAAGCTCTGATTCTGGAGTAAACTCAATATCTCTTCCTATATCTTGACCTTGACGAAAAATTCCAAGAGAATCGATTTTGAAGTCATTTGTATAAAAGGAATGTATTGTTCCTATTTTAACGAAATCACCATCATGATCA
This sequence comes from Bacteroidota bacterium, assembly GCA_047947195.1. GTDB lineage: Bacteria > Bacteroidota > Bacteroidia > Cytophagales > Cyclobacteriaceae > UBA7330. Next base: position 4,965,930 of record CP170458.1, on the reverse strand, counting down.
AATTTTATTTGCGAATAAAAATCGTTTGGAATTCCATTCGACTGGATGAATGTGCTTATTGGTCTCTCAAGAATATCATACCAGATTTCATGTTCCTGATATTCATATCCCTTCATCAATTTTCCTTTTGAATTTTGATTTGGTTTGCATTGAATATATGCCACAACATACTTGGCCAGATAATGGAATCCACTACTTTCTCTCAAAAATGGTAGTTTATATTCATCTTTCAATTCCCACCTTCCTTGATATTTATAACATTCATAGTCGCAATCTGCCGGAAGGTCCCTTAGTCCTATATAAGGATTAATGAAATTTGATTCAAAAGACCATTTCAGTAAATCATATCTGGAATATTCCAGTGGAAGGTCATTATTCAAAAAACTGATTATGTAAAAGCCAAACCCTCCAATTATTAAACCCATTATAAAAAAGAATAGCCTCTTCCAAGGTGATGCTAGAGCTTTCTTTGGATCAACTTTTACCTTGGCAAACTTCTCCTTGTAATCCTTCAGAGCCAGTATCCTGTCTGCATTTTGAATCGCCCGCTGGTATTCCCCTTCAGTAGCATGACCATTAATCAGTCTTGAAAACTGTGCATCACTGTAACCAAGTTCTCTTGCTATGATGGAATTTGATGCTTCAACAAATTTTTTTGTGTCAAAATCAAAGCCCCCATAAAGTTTTTTTAGTTTGGAAATTAAAGCGTCTGAAGTGCTTTCACTGCTCATAAATGTAGATTTTCATTGATACTGATTCGTTGAAAATCGTTGAAAGTTAACAAAATTTGATAACGTTTCTTGAAATGATATTTGAATGATTTTTTCCATTTAACATTACCCTATTCAAAATTAATTAACCCATGATGAAAATTAAGCTTCTAATAAGTATTCTGTATATCATGCTTGTGTATGCAGTTCAGGCGCAGGTGAATATAACTGGATCTGTTGTTGATGCCTCTGGACAAGCCGTGGTAGGTGCTACCATATTGGAGCAAAATACAACAAATGGAACTGTCACTGATTTAGATGGCAACTTTAATATAGTTGTACAATCTGGTCAGTCAATTTTGGAGGTAAGATCAGTTGGTTTCAAAACGTTGACTCAACCAGTAGGTACCCAGACAAATTTTTCTTTTAGAATAGAAGAGAATGTTGAGCATCTGAGTGATGTTGTTGTAACTGCTTTGGGTTTTGAAGAATCAAGGGATGAACTTGGTTACGCCAATTCTCAGGTTTCCAGTGATGTTATAAAAGGTGCTGCAGAGACGACATTTCTAAACTCACTGTCTGGGAAATCAACCGGTGTTCGAATTTCAAGAAATTCAGGTGACCCTGGCGCCGGAGCTTATATTCAAATCCGAGGCATATCTTCTATTGATAGAAACTCGCAACCTCTTATCATTTTAGACGGAGTACCTATAAGCAATGATATCAGAGGCAACAATAACAACTATGCTGTTCAATCCCGACTGAATGATATTAATCCGAATGATATTGAAAGCGTATCAGTATTAAAGGGAGCTTCAGCTGCAGCACTGTGGGGAACCCAAGCCCTTGGAGGTGTACTTTATATCACAACAAAAAGTGGAAGTAAAAATCAGAAAATGAAGGTGACCTTCAATTCTACTTATTCCATAGATAAAATCAACGTCAAATATCCAATTCAGAACACCTTTGGTCAAGGCACAAACGGTAATTATAGTAATACCACACCATACTCATGGGGTGATAAAATATCAGAAAGGTCAGGAGAAGCAGATGTATTAAATACCTCAGGAGCATTTTTTGTTGATCAAAATGGTACCACTTATTATCCGATCATAACAAAAAATTCTCGTGAGGTATATGATGATAGTAATTTTGATCAGGTATTTCAAACCGGACATTTTCTCGAGAACAATTTGAGTGTCCAATCAGGTAACGAGAACAGTTCAATTTATTTTAGTATCGGAGATTTTAATCAGGAAGGGATCATTCGGAATAGTGATTATCGAAGGACCACAGCTGCTCTCAAAACAAACAGTAAACTCAATTCGAAAGTCGATCTTAGCACCTCAGTAAAGTATACCAAAACCAACTCCAACGCAATTCGTCGATCAGTAAGCAACAATGGCTTGTACCTTGGGTTTTTGCGTACACCCGCAGATTTTGATATAACAGGATACAGGGGGGATTATTATACATCCAGCACCGCTTCACCTATCCCCAACCGACAGAGATCTTACAGAAACCCAATAGGAGCTAGTACCAATGTTGGATTTAACAACCCGATTTGGACTATTAAGGAGCAGGAGTATAGATCTATTGTCGATCGGGTGATTGCAAGCATGAACCTAACCATAAAACCTTTTAGCTGGCTTGATCTTATCGCCCGGGGAGGTATTGACAAATTTGGTGAACGAGGAACGGAGTTCTATACACCGGGAGGAGCAGCCACTTTTGTTGGTGGTCGTATGGATAAGGAATATGCAAGCAATAGCATCTTTAATATGGATTACATTGCAAAAGCGAGAAAAGCCTTCGGTTCTAATTTTGACGGTGACATATTGGTTGGATTCAACTACAACCACAAAGAGCGAATTGTTGAGGGTACTACAATTCAGAATTTCATCATTTTCACGGACATTGAAGATGGGATCCTGGACGTTGATAATGCGCTACCTGAAAACCGGGAAGCAACCTCCACTTTTGGAAGTGAGCGTACTGTAGCCACTTATTCAGCAGCCAATTTTTCTGCCTATAATCAGGTTTTCGTCAATGCAACCCTAAGAGCAGAATGGGCTTCCACTTTCGGATTGAGCTCAGATGAAGCATTCCTTTTTCCATCTACTTCAATTGCCTGGCAATTCAGTAAACTAAATGCATTTAATTCTGGAATATTGACTTTTGGTAAGATCCGATCATCCTATGCAGAAGTTGGAGTGCAACCCGCTAGATATAATACATATCCGGAATATGTTACTCCAACATACAATGATCAGCTTGGTGGTGGATTAGGCGTTGGTCTTTATGGTCTGGGTGGATTTGTTCCCAGTTCAAACCTTGGAAATCCCTCATTGAAGCCTGAAAGAAAACGTGAAGTAGAAGTAGGAACGGATCTAAGGTTTTTAAATGATCGTTTGGCATTCAGTGGTACCTACTATTTTAATAGAACCACAGATATCCTATTAAATTTTCCAATAGCCAATTCGCGTGGATATGATGAATTGTACTCAAATGCTGCAGAAATGGAGAACAAAGGTGTTGAGCTTGAATTGGGATACAACCTCTATCAGAGTACCAATTGGAGCATTGACCTCAAGGTGATGTACTTTCAAAATAGAAACCGGGTTACCGACTTACAAGGGTTGGAATCTGTTGAGCTAGTAACTGGTCTTTCTGGTGTTAACAATCGCGCAGTAGTAGGTAAGCAGCATGGAATTCTATGGGGGCCCCGTACACTTAGGGATGCGAATGGAAACATTGTGTTTGATGAAAATGGTTTTCCAGTACGTGATGAAGTGGAGGGGGTCATTGGTGACCCAAATCCTGATTGGCAAGGATCTGCAATTGGCTCTATTTCTTATAAAAATCTGTCACTTTCCTTACTCTTCGAGACATTCCAGGGCGCTGATATTTTCGCTGGGACCAAATCTGTACTGACGGATTATGGCCGCTGGGGCTCTACTGCCACAGAAGTAACTTCTTCTCAAAATCTATTGACCTACAGTGGTTCTATCATTCCGGCTGGGACTACTTTCAGAGGAGATATTTACAACTTTGGTGCAGGTCCGGTAGCTCTCACCCAGGAGTGGTATAATGGTCCAGGAGCATTCTTTGGATCGGGTAATCACGAACTATACATAGAAGACGGATCATGGACCAGACTCAGGGAAATAACATTTAGTTATCATCTAGAGAATGAATGGTTAAGGAAAGGAGGGCTTAATAGTGCAGATTTTTCATTTACTGGTCGAAATCTTTTGCTCTGGACAGCTTTTGAAGGAAATGATCCAGATACCAACGTGTCAGGAGTAAGCTCTTCAAGAGGGATTGATTACTTCAATAATCCTGGCACAAAATCCTATGTGTTTTCACTAACACTTACTTTTTAACCCACTCAATACTTTAAAATCATGAAAAGAGTAATATTTATTTTCCTAATATCACTAGCACTTTCCGGTTGTGGTGATTTGGTGGATGATCTTAATCAAAATCCAAATAACCCAACATCCACCCCGTATCAATATGCGCTTACATCAACGGAAGTTGCAAACATCATTTTGCATACCGGAGAAACCACCAGAAAGGCGGGAATTTTTGCCGGGCAATATGAAGGTATTGAACGACAGCAACTTGGCTACACAAACTATGTACTTGTTTCAAGTGATTTCAATAGTATTTGGAATAATGTATATAGTGGTATTGTTAGAAACACTTTGGTAACAGAGGCCTTAGCATCAGACCAGGGTATTGAGGGGATCACCAAAGGAATAACTGAGGTTATTAGAGCACTGGCATTAGGTACAGCCGGATCTTTATGGGGAGATGTACCCTTTGACCAGGCGGGAAAGATTGAGTTTGAAAACCCAGAATATGAAAATCAGTCCACTGTATATGCAAAAGCACAAGCATTATTGGACGATGCCATTGCTAATCTATCACTTGGAAGTGGCCGTCCTCTTGCTACAACAGATATCTACTTTGATGGTAATCCCACTCCCTGGATTCAAGTCGCCTATACGATCAAGGCCAGGTTTTACATGCATACCAAAGATTACAGCGCTGCCTATACTGCAGCACAAAACGGTATTGGGTCAGACGGTCTAACTTTTGATACTTTTAACCTCAATTCCCCACATGGTACTGCCGTAGATAATGCCAACCTGAACTACCAATTTTTTGAATTAGCTTCAAGAAAAAATGATTTGGTAACATCAGATTTTTTTGCAAGCCTAATTGATTCAAATTCCGGACGAAATCCTATACCTGCTAATTATCGCGGGAATGCCAAAACAAACGAAACTGCAAGGTATGATTATTTGCTTCGAACAACCTCAGTTGGCATTCAACCCAATACTCTTAATGGTGGATTTGCACAAATTGACGGTCCTGGCGCAATGGTTACCTATGCTGAAAATTTATTGATCCTGGCAGAAGCCGGCGCCAGAACAGTTGACTTCAACACCGGTCTCGACCACCTCAATTCCTTCAGGGAGTACATGTCAACTGGAGGATATTTGACAAACCCAAGCATGGCCAATTTACAATATGATCCTTATGTCGCTACAGATTTTGATAATGGGGGCATTGAAAATTCTGATGGTATATCAAGGGATAATGCACTGCTTCGTGAAATCCTGGAAGAAAGATATATAACAATGTTTGGACAAATTGAGTCATTCAATGATGTACGACGAACGCAATCAGAGGCTCAAGTCAGAGTACCAGTTTCCCCTAACATTGGGACGAACCTACCTCAACGGTTTTTATATGCTCAATCGGAACTGGATGCCAATAGTAGCACACCGAATCCTATACCTGGACTATTTCAGTCAACACTTGTAAATCAGTGAATATTATGATTCGTATACAGATTCGTACACTAGTTTCAATTTGCTTTTTGTTATGCATATTGACTGTTGAAGGGCAGGTAAAGAAAGATCCTGTTAGAATTTTGTTTGTTGGCAACAGCTTTACCTATTACTTCAATCTCTCTCAGGTTGTGGAATCAATGGCACTTAGTCAGGAAGTAGAATTATACACTCGACAATCAACAGTAGGGGGGTCTTCACTTAAACAACACTGGAACCAGGAGAGAGGGACACAAACCAGGAAGCTTTTGGATAGTCTAGAATGGGATTATGTAGTGTTGAACAATCACAGCCTGTCAACCATTGAAAATCCGGACGAATTTCTCGAATACAGTATGAAGTTTGCTGACCTGGTTCGTTCTAAAGGTGCTAAACCGGTTTTTATGCAAACCTGGGCATATAAGTCGAATCCTCTGATGAGTAGAACCATAATTCCCGCTTATGCAGAATTGGCCAGACTGACAAACGTTCACATGGTCCCTTGTGGCGAACTTTTCGACGAAGCAAGGAAATGGCGTCCCGATCTGGATCTGTTTTCAGATGACAAACATCCTTCTGCAAACGCAACTTATATGTTAGGCCTGGCTTTTTTTAAGTACTTCACCGGATTAGCTACTTCAGAAATAAGCAACAGAATATGGACAGAAGATAAGAAAGGAGACAGGCTCTATTTACTTTTCTTATCACTGGAGGATGCTGATTTCTTGCAGCAATTGGTTGATGATTTCCAATTTAAATATCAGGCTAACCAGTGAAAAGTTTTGTAAAACCATTTTTTCTTCTTCGGGGTCCTTTTTGCTTCATGTTACTGGAATTTTTTGGGCCTGCAGAAGGAATGAGCAATGAGGCGCTTCATGTTCTCGCCAGTACGATTTGGATAGCCATTTGGTGGATAACAGAAGCTGCTCCAATTTCAATAACTGCTCTTCTTCCAATTGCACTATTTCCATTGACAGGGGCTGTAGGACTCAATGAGACTACGTCATCGTATGGCCATCAATACATTTTCTTGTACCTGGGTGGCTTTATGCTTGCAATAGCTATCGAAAAATGGAATTTGCACAGACGGATATCCCTGAATATAATCAGGATTATTGGTTCCAATATCAAGACAATTATTCTGGGGTTTATGGCATCCACTGCATTCATGTCCATGTGGATTTCAAATACAGCTACTTCTGTGATGATGTTGCCGATTGGTCTTGCCATAGTCAAGGAATTTGAAGCTGATGCTCCGGAGAATAAGAATGATACAAAGAAATTCGGTAAGGCGTTAATGTTGGCGATTGCTTACAGTGCATCAATAGGAGGATTTGCTACATTGATTGGGACTCCACCAAACCTGGTACTTGTTGGGGTCCTAGACCAATTATATAATGTTAAAATAAGCTTTTTTCAGTGGTTTATTTTCTGTTTTCCACTTTCTGTAATCCTATTATTCATTTGTTGGAAGTACCTGGTAAATCGCGCCTACAAATTTCAAATGAAAGAATTACCTGGAGGCAAAGACCAAATCCGGAAGATGGTAAAAGAGCTTGGCAAATTATCTTATGAAGAGAAAGTGGTAACCATTGTCTTTGCCATCACAGCGGCAGCCTGGATTTTCAGAAGTCTCCTTGTTGACATAATTCCTGGCTTGGACGATACAATTATTGCAATAGTAAGTGGTATCTCACTTTTTTTAATTCCAGCTTCGGACAGGAAGAAAAGAATCATTCATTGGGAGGAATGTAAGGAAATACCTTGGGGAATTATTATACTTTTTGGTGGTGGTCTTGCACTGGCGAAAGGTTTTTCTGATACCGGACTAGCTGAGTGGATAGCAATTCATTTAACCTCAATGAAGGGGTTATCTCTGATTCTACTTATTTTGGTTTTAGTTGCTTCTGTTAATTTCCTCACAGAGATCACATCTAATCTGGCCACTACAGCGATGCTTTTACCTGTATTAGCGCCTATGGCTATTGCACTTGATCTGCATCCTTATATGATGATGGTTTCGGTGACGATCTCTGCCTCCTGTGCATTTATGTTGCCTGTGGCTACCCCGCCGAACGCCGTAGTTTTTGGATCAGGTTACTTAAGCATTAAAGATATGGTGCGCTCTGGTATCACAATGAATATTATATCCATAATCATAATCACAATGTGTACCTATTTTTTCCTCCCGATGCTTTGGAATATTGAGCCCATCGGATTTCCTGAAATTTTTGCGCAATTATTAAAAAAATGATGACTTTAAAAATATTTCAAATACTAAAAGTAAAGAATATGAAACGTTCAATGAATTCATATCTGAAAGTGCCTTATATTTTTGGTTTAATTGGCATTATGATGTTTATATCTTGTAATAAAGAAGACAACATCTTCCCAATAACTAATGATCTTCGCGTACTTAAGGTAAATGTAAATGGTGATCGTCTCGATGATGGAGCAAGTAATGTTTCCGTAATTGCAGACGTTGAAATAATCTTTTCACACCCCTTAAATACATCTGCATTTGAAGGGAGTCTAAGCGTGAGTCCAGATGTAGCATTGGACATTTCTTATGATGAAACTGGCTCTTTTGTCACAATTGTGCCTAACCCAAGATTTAATTATGATACTGAATATACAATTTCTCTTCCTGCAGGTGTCTATGGGAAAAATGGAGAATCGATCAAAGAGGATTTCAGCTATGTTATGTCATCAAAAGCATTCATTGCACCAACAATTACACTGGAATCTGATGTGAATTCATTTTTTGAGGGGGAAACGGCTACCATAACCGCTAGTATATCAGAGGCTATTTTCGATGATGTGACATTTGATTTGGTATTTGCCGGAACTGCTGCTCCTGAAGACTACAATACATCAGCTACTAGCATTACTATTCCAAAAGGCGGAACTTCTGCAACTTTTACAATTACTGGGGTAGAAGCAGATGCTATTGAAGGAACTGAGACAATTGTTATTACAATTGAAAATGTGATTAATGGGTTGAATGATCCGGCTGTAAATCTTTCATTGTCGCTAGGAGATAAAGCGCCTTCAATTGAATTGAAAGGTGTGATGGAACTTGATGATTATATAGATGGCACAGGTGGTCAGGTAAGGGCTATTCACTTGAGTGTACTAAAGGATATTGCGGATCTGAGTATCTATCATATACAAATTGCTTCAAACGGAGCAGCTCCTGATCCGACAGATATTGATTTTGCTTTCCCTATGCAGTCAGCCAGTGCAGGTGATCAATTGCTTGTTATAAGAGATATTGACGCAGCCGCAGCATCAGTATATTTTGGAAGTAATTACTCACAATTCACTGAATTCCAAACAGGAGGTATGACCCATAATGGAGACGATGCAATTCTTCTGTATGAAAATGGTGTTTCCATTGAGTCATTTGGTGAGCCAGGTATAGATGGAACCGGGCTGTACTGGGAATATACCAATTCATGGGCATATAAAATGGGGAATGACTGGTATTATGCAGGAGTAGGATGCCCTGAAAATGCTGTAGGAGAGGCAACTGATGAGACGTCAAGATGTCGTTATCCATTATTCTCTCCTGGCCTTGAGTTTAAGGGTATAATGGACCTTAATCACAACGGAGGCACAAACCTTAGGGCGTATCATTTGTTTGCGCTTCAAGATATCCCGGATTTGAGTGTTTTTGGAGCGGGGATAGCAAGTAATGGTCAGGCTACATCTGATGGAGTTGAAATTCCTTTCCCATCCATTGCTGTAAGCGCGGGAGATCATATTTTGGTGATTCGTGATTTGGATGTATCTAATGCACAAGCATACTTCGAGGGATGTTATAACAATTTTACACATGTTGTCCCATCAACTGGGGTAACGTCCAATGGTGACGATACGATCGAATTATTTAAAAATAATACGTTGATCGAAACGTATGGAGAGTTGGGTGTTGATGGTACAGGAACACTTTGGGATTATGACAATTCCTGGGCTTATAAGGTTTCCGGCGTATGGACATATGGTGGAGTCGGCTGCTCAACGGATGCAATCACAAATTCTTCATCATCTTGCCCATACACTTTTTGTAATTAAGTCCAAAGTTACTTGCTTATAAAATAATTTTCATGCCAATTCCTATCCATTGGGATTGGCATGAAAAATAAGAATAATAACTCAGAGTGTTTACAAAAGATGAAGTTCGGATTAGATGTAAAATAAAGTGAAAGTAATATTCTTAGTATGCCTGTTCCTATCCATATTTCTTGGAATTACTTCCTGCAATGGAAATAAAGACGAAGTTAAACCCATCATAACAATTCTATCCTCAACAATTAATGGATATAATACAAGTGGCTCCCATGTTGATATACCGGTTAATATATCCATTGAGCTTGTATTTTCGTCTTCTATTAATCCAGCGGCCTTTGAGTCTTTTTTTTCAATAACATCCGATGGTACAAATGCATCGTATTCGTTGTCTTATTCAAATGCTACTTCTAAGGTTACAATCACAGGGATTCTTGAATATAATAAGACATATAAAGTATCACTTGATACTGAACTTATTGGAGGGAAGGGTGAAAAATTGTCGACCCCATTAAATTTTTCCTTCAAAACAGCTGAAGATAATATCATTCGTTATGCATCACCTTGTGTTACACTAGGATCCTGTTTGAGAAGTGTAGAAATGGAGGGAACTCAAGGCAAAGGAACTTTTGAATTTTACAGTAATTATCCGATTTATGAAGTGAATGCCAGGTGGGAAAACCTGACTCAAGCGATCCTTGTGGTGCATGGTGCCAGTCATAATCCTGATGATTATTATACTTACCTTACGAATACACTCGAAGGGGAGTCGCTTTCTACATCAACAGTATTGATTTCCCCATTCTTTAGAAATATTAGTACCGGTTTTTCAGAAGATTTTTATTGGGAAAATACTGATTGGCGAAGAGGGGAACAGTCTTCCAACACGAACAAAATCAGTTCATTCGAGGTAATGGATTTGCTGATTGAGAAGTTGTCGGACAAGGAGCTTTTCCCGGTTCTAAATAAAATCATAATAACAGGACATTCTTCAGGGGCAGCATTCACCCATGTGTATGCCGGTGCGGATAAAGCTGAAAGTGTACATTCAGAAATTTCTTTTGAATATATAATTGCTAATTCTCAGTTTTTTTACTATCCAAACGGGCAACGTATAAATGAGTTATCTAATGAATTGTATACCCCTGAGGGATGTCTTTCCTATGATATTTGGCCTTTAGGATACAACTCTATTCCGTTATACCTGTCAGGCGTCACCTCTTCTGATTTCAATTCTCAGTTTGTAAACAGGTCTATTTGGTATTTACTTGGTAACGGCAATCAGTCAGACCCTACTTTAAATATCACAGATTGTGAGAATACGCTTCAGGGGTCAACCAGATATAAGCGAGGAGAAAATATGTTCAGGTATATGGAGTTAGTTTATCCATCCATTCACAACCATTCTAAAACCATTGTTAATGGCATTGGTCATGATGGGTCTGGGATGTATCAGTCCTCCGAGTTTAAAACATTACTTAATAAACTGATTAAATAGTTCATTAAAATACGGTTAGCCCACAAACAATTTAAACTTTCAAAACGTGAATTTACTCCGTAAATATGGAATCACAGATCGAATCATACTTCGTAATTCCAGCCCTGCCTTTCTTTATGCGATGGCGATCAAATATGAACAAAGTGCTGAGATTACCGATGTCGGAGCTCTGTCACTTAAATCAGGTGAAAAAACAGGGAGAAGTCCAAAAGACAAGCGAATTGTGGAAGAGAAAACCACTGAAAAAGACATTTGGTGGGGAGATATTAATATTAAAATGGACAATAAAACTTTTAATATTAACAGGCAAAGAGCGATTGATTATTTCAATACAAGATCGAGATTATATGTTATTGATGGCTTTGCAGGTTGGGATCAGGAGAATCAATTGAAGGTTAGGATAATTTGCACAAGACCATATCATGCACTGTTTATGCATAATATGTTGATTCGACCTGCACTTGATCAACTTGATAAATTTGGCGAGCCAGACTTTGTTATCTACAATGCTGGTGAGTTCCCGGCAAATATTCACACTTCATATATGGAATCTCGAACGAGTATAGATTTCAGTTTTGAAGAGAGGGAGGTCATTATTCTTGGTACAGAATACGCTGGAGAAATGAAGAAGGGGATTTTTACTATCATAAATTATCTTATGCCAAAACGGGATATGTTAAGCATGCATTGTTCGGCCAATGAATCTGAGACAGGCGATCTATCCTTGTTTTTTGGGGTGAGCGGAACAGGGAAAACAACCCTTTCTGCAGATCCCAATAGAAGATTAATAGGAGATGATGAACACTGCTGGAATGATAAAGGCGTTTCCAATATTGAAGGTGGATGCTATGCCAAGGTAATAGACCTTACCCGTGAAAGAGAACCGCAAATTTATGATGCTGTTAAATTTGGTACAGTACTTGAAAATGTCGTGATAGACCCGATAACGGCTAAAGCTGATTATACCTCTACTAAATATACTGAAAATACAAGAGCATCGTACCCTCTGGAATTTATCAGTAATGTAAAAATTCCAGCAACAGGGGGACACCCTACCAATATTATCTTTCTTACTTGTGATGCATACGGAATTTTACCTCCAGTTTCAAAATTGACAGCTGAACAAGCTATGTACCATTTCATAAGTGGTTATACAGCTAAAATGGCTGGTACGGAAATGGGAGTAACGGAGCCACAAGCAACTTTTTCTGCTTGTTTTGGTGCAGCATTTCTTGTCTGGCATCCGGTGAAATATGCCGAACTGCTTGCGAAGAATATAAATAAATTCAAAACGAATGTTTGGCTAGTCAATACGGGATGGATAAAGGGATCTTATGGTAAAGGCGAGCGAATTTCTTTAAAGGATACCAGATCCATTATCGATTCCATTCATAATGGAAGCTTGTCAAATGGTGAATTTCATACAGTGGGAATTTTCAAACTGAATATCCCAATGAAATGTGAAAATGTGGATCCAAAAATACTTAATCCAATAACTGCATGGGGCTCTGGGATAGATTATGATACTGAGGCTAAAAAACTAGGGGAAAAGTTTATTGAGAACTTCTTGAAGTATGAGAGTCAAAGTAGTAATGAAATAATATCAGCAGGTCCGGTAATATAGAAATTGAAACTTATGAAATATACAATAGCTGTTATTCCAGGTGATGGAATTGGTAAGGAGGTAATACCCGCATCTCTTGAAGTGTTAAACAAATTGGGAGCTGAGTGTGGGTTTGAGTTAGAATACGTTCATTATGATTATTCGTGTGAGCTATATAATAAGACTGGTAGGATGATGCCATCGGATGGCATTGATCGGCTATCGGATTCAGATGCCATTTTTTTAGGAGCGGTTGGATATCCAGGTGTTCCTGACCACGTTTCCCTTTGGGGCTTACTAATTCCAATTCGTCGAAGTTTCCAACAATATGTTAATATCCGACCTGTAAGGCTGCTAAAAGGAATTCAGTCACCATTGAGGAATCCCGGTGAAATTGACTTTGTGATTATCCGAGAAAATAATGAAGGTGAATATTCAAGTATTGGGGGGAGGATTCATGAGGGAACCCCTTATGAAGCTGTTGTTCAGGAGTCCATTTTTACAAGGATGGGAGTGGACAGAGTCATGAAATATGCATTTGAACTGGCAAAAAAAAGAAATAAGAAACTTGTAAGTGCCACCAAATCTAATGGGATAATCCATACGATGACTTATTGGGATGAACGATTTGAGGAAATTGGTGAAGGATATAAGGATATCGATAAGTCCAAGTTTCATATTGATATATTGTGTGCACAATTTGTTCAGCATCCTGATTGGTGATGTGGTGGTTGCCAGTAATCTTTTTGGGGATATTTTGTCCGATCTTGGGCCATCGGTAGTTGGTGGATTAGGGATTGCACCCGGAGCAAATTTGAATCCGGAGAAGGAATTTCCCAGCATGTTTGAACCTGTTCATGGAAGTGCGCCGGATATAGCCGGAAAAAATATAGCTAATCCAATTGCCAGTTTCTGGACGGCCCAAATGATGCTGGATCATCTTGGAGAACAAGATGCTGCTAATCATTTGATGAATGTCCTTGAAAAGCTTACAGAAAGTGGGAAAGTGTTGACAAAAGATCTGGGAGGTCAGGCATCCACCACTGATGTAACTAACGAACTTTTGAGGTTGTTGTAACGCTCTAAGATTGCTAAGTCTTGTTGCTTCAGATGAAGCATAAATGTGACTACCAACAAAAATTAGTATCTAAGGTCAATATTTCACGATTGGAAAATATTTTTTATCCATAATAATGAATCATAATCAAACAATTGGGTTACCTATTGGCACAACGCTAGATCGCTTTATAAAAGCCAAACAGGATGAATTCAAATATGCTACAGGTGAACTCAGTCAATTACTAAGGGATATTGCTTTGGCTGGTAAAATTGTTAATCGAGAAGTAATGGGGACAGGTCTACTCAAACTGGGTGGAGGATTAGGTCAAAAGAATGTCCAGGGAGAAGATCAACAGAAATTAGATATAATTTCCCATATCCGATTTGTGAGAGCACTGACAAATGGTCAAATGACAGCAGCCATGATTTCTGAAGAGAAAGAGGAGATCATCAATATTAATAAGGATAACCATTATATTGTTGCCATTGACCCTCTTGATGGATCTTCAAATATCGATGTGAACGTTTCTATTGGGACTATATTTTCAATCTATCGAAGATTGAGCAAGACAGGAACTGTGATAAAAAAATCGGATATACAACAAAATGGTAGAACTCAAGTAGCTGCAGGATATATTATATATGGATCTTCGACAATGTTTGTATACACAACAGGGTACGGTGTAAATGGCTTCTCACTTGATGTGACACTCGGAGAATTTATCCTGACGCATCCTGAGATTACTTTCCCCGAAAAACCATTATATTATAGCATTAATGAGGGCCTTTCCTTTCAATTTGATCAAAATATCAAAGATTTCATTTTGTGGTGCAAGAAAAAAGGTATTTCATCCAGATACACTGGTTCACTGGTAGCTGATTTTCACAGAAATTTGCTAAAAGGGGGAATTTATTTATATCCAAAAACTACAGGAAATCCAGAAGGTAAATTGAGACTGCTTTATGAATGTAACGCATTGGCTTTTATAGCAGAACAGGCAAAAGGAAAAGCTATTAATGGACAGGTTGATATTCTTGAAATTGATCCAATCGATTATCATCAACGATCGCCATTTTTCGTTGGCTCGAAATCACTGGTTAATATATTAGAAGGGTATCTTATTAATAACTGATCAAAATAAAAAGGATTAATTGAATTCAAATTATCCCTGCAATCCAAGCATCGTTTCTGAGATTAAGATATCATATCAATCAGAAGTAAAACCACATGAAAGACCAAAAGTTAATTCCGGTTCAGAGGCTTATAAAATATTTAGGGACAACTGGGATGAAAGTAGTATTGAACTATGTGAAGAATTCAAAATTTTACTGCTAAATAGGGCTAATCGAGTACTTGGTATCTTGACAGTATCATCCGGAGAAGTATGCAGCACTGTTGTGATCCTAAGATCATATTTGCAAGCGCTTTAGCTGCAAATGCAAGTGCTATCATTCTGGCACACAATCACCCATCCGGAAATCTGAGACCAAGTCAGGCTGATATTCAATTAACCAGAAAAATAGTAGGTGCAGGTAAACTATTGGACATCTCCATTTATGATCACTTGATTATTACCTATGATGGCTATACATCATTTTCGAATGAAGGAATACTTTAAGCCATTCCTAATCATATTATGAGTTTGTACAGGACTAAACTCATTAAAAAGATGTGCATGGGTAGCATTTAGCTAAAATAGTTTGACTTAGTTCACCCCTACCCAAATATAGTGATATGTATGTTGTTGTGACAATTCAGCATTGCAACCCAATGATAAAAAACTAAATTTGGATCAAACACACAAACACCATGAATACCAAGACCATTAGGCAAAAATTGCATAACTACCTGGAAGTTGCTGAGGATGTCAAGGTCAAAGCAATTTATGAAATCATGGAGAGGGACATCGAAGCTTCATCAATTACTTATACTCCCGAGCTAAAGAATGAACTGGATGATCGGTATAAGGACTACCAAAGTGGAAAGGCCAAAATCGTTACGAAATCGGAGAGTCGTAAACGACTTCAGAAAGTGATCAAGAGTGCTGGTGCATAAATGAAATATAAATATGTTCTTCTGGAAAGGGCGCAACTGGAATACGAAGATGCTGTGAGATGGTATGCAGAGCGCAGTATTTCTGCAGCTGAAAACCTGATAAAATCAGTTGAGTATTCTTTAAAATTGATTTGTGATAACCCCTATCGTTGGAAAAATGAATACCAGAAATTTCATGAATTAGGAATTCATAAGTTTCCTTATCAGATTATTTATTTTATCGATGAAAGAAAGAATGTGTGATTGTGACTGCCATTTTTAATACCCAAAGGAATCCCGACAATAAGTACTAACCTTCCCAACCCAGGTCACAGGAAATACTCAGTGAAACGTAAAGAGTATTCCATCAGATACCCCATTCGAAGCACCTCTATCTGAACCTGACTCCACCCCTTCAGCGCAGAGGGAGCAAGACGTGTTTTAAACAGTTCAAAACTCCGCTCTGCTACGTAATGAACGCGCTTATAACACCGTCTTGGTTTTGCTTAACGTTCCGCAGGCTCCACTACAAAACAGGAGATGTATTAAAACCAAAAAGAGATTAAAGTTAAAGACTGATTCACAAGCTTTATAAATCTAGATTAGGACAACTCAAGGTGTATGAGCTCCTCGACTTTTCGTAGTATTTAAAATTATATGAGGTATCTGGAATATTTTTAGTAAAATAGACCTTCTTTTATGAGCTTACTTGAATGTTGTCAGATCAAGAAAAACAGGATTATATAGATATTGTTGAGAATAGAATATTTTTCTACATCGAGGCAAAATTTTGGTCTAAACCAAAACTGAATCAATTCAGGGCTTGGCTTTCAAATTTTAAATCATTGGACGAAAAATATTTTGCATTTAAACTACTTGACAATTTTGTTTACTACTCAGAAGAGGACATAGCAGCACTTTTACAATACGGTCTGGAAGAGAAGATTTTCAAACGAAAAATTCTTCATGCTGATTTAAACTCAAAATTTTGCATTTTGAACAATGAACTTGATAAGATTAGAGAAGAGTTTATATCAAAAACGGCAATTATGCCATTAAGATCTGATAACGCAAGTTCCAGTGGGCCTCAAATTGTAAGATACCTGACAAATGACTTAGGGTTTCCTGAGGAACAAGTTTTATTTAACGATAAACTCTCAAAGAAGCTAATACTAGATAAGTATGATCGTATTTTAATTGTTGATGATTTCATTGGTACTGGTGACCAAATAATTGATTTTTGGAATTACGATAAATTCTCCTTTGAAGGAGAAAGTCTTTCAATGTATGAAATAAGAGATAGTTTGAACAAAGATCACTATAATGTTGATTTTGAGTATTTATGTGTAGTAGCAACTTCGAAAGGGATTGCTAGATTTTATGCAGGTGATGCAGGTTTCAGAAATGATCTTTCTATCACTTACTGTGAAGAACTTAATGAAAAATTCATCATTTTCGGCAGTAATTCAATCTATTTTGATAATGATGAGATCGATACCGCTAAGAAAATATTATCAGAAGTATGTTCTAATGCAAATTTAAATTTCTTAGGCTTTTCGGGATTAAATTATGCACTTGCTTTCCATCATTCTATTCCCGATTCCTCATTACCGCTATTCTATACAAAAAACGAAAATTGGCATTTCCTTTTTAGAAATAAATTAACAATTGATGTCCTTCCATAATCCTTTTGCAATTGATAGAGCAGAACAGCTTGGAGATAAACTTTTTGAGTTCTACATAAGCTCCGAACGCTTTGAAGGGTTATTGAGAAGTAAATCGGTAGTTATTCGAGGAGGCAGAGGCTCAGGGAAAACTATGTTTTTACTTTATAATAGTTATTTCCATAGGAAACGTAAATTCCTCAACGAGTCTAAAAGTTTTGAGGAATTTGTGCGGTCCCTTGAACTTATTGGAATACGGTATAGAGCTGAAACACACTTTGTAACAGCATTTATTGGAAATGGGTTAGAGGAAAAAGAATGGACTGCAATCTTTGGTCATTACTTGAATATTTCTCTAACGCAAAAACTCTGCGAGGTAGCAATTGATATAAATAACTCGGTTAAGGACTCAAATAGTACATTAAGGTTAACAAACCCGGAAAATATTTCGAAGATCCTGGGTTCTCAAATTAAAGATTTTCAAGAACTATCTAATGTACTTGAAATAAAGGAGATTGAGTTGTTGCAATACATAAACAATGTAGGCCAGGCACAACGCCCAATACTTATCGGTCAGGGATTACTCTTTAACTCTATTGCCAATTCAATGATTAATCATGATCTAGTTAAGCATTTGAAAATTCATTTCTTTATTGATGAGTATGAGAACCTCTTACAATACCAACAGCAATATATAAACACATTTATCAAGCACCCAGAACCTATAATTTTTGATGTTGGAATGAGGAATGAAGGCTTTAAAACCTTCAAAACTTTAGGTGATAGCGAAACAATAGATTATCCTCACGATTTTGATCTCTTTGATATTGATGAATTGACCGATGCTGAATACGAGAATTTTTTAATTGAGATCTGTAAAAATCGACTTTCGAAGCATCCCCTTCTTTCTGATACTTCTATTGATCCAAAGTTTCTGGATATAAGATACTATTTAAAAAATGTAACTCTTGAAGAGGAAGTGATACAAGTTCTGTCTGAAAAACGAATTCAGGGTATAAGACTTTCATTAATCAGTCAAATTAATAACAAGAAAAGCCTATTAACAGATTCTGAAAATCCAATACACTTATGTCTCCATTTGGTACTATTAAGACGTGGTAATACCTTAAAGCAGTTAGAAACAGAATATCAAAGATATCTTGATAAGAAACCAAGTAAGTATAAAGAATGGATTCACAATAATCAGAATGGAATAGTTTTTCTTTTGCTAAAGGACTTAAAACAGTACCATGGTTTTAACATGTTCAAGCAATTGTCTTCTGGTATAGTAAGATACTTTATTGAATTGTGTGAAGCTGCATTTAAAAATGCCTATCGCGAGGGTTTTAGCTTTAATGACCCAAGGCCATTAACAAGCAAAGAGCAAACCTTTGCTGCTAACTATGTTAGTAGATATAAGATTAATGATATTGATCATTATACTCCTTACAGCAGTCAATTGAAACGATTCATAATATATCTTGGCAAAATATTCTTACAACTTCATAGAGATTTAAAACTTAGTGAACCAGAAAGGAATCATTTTTCTACAGACTACGAAAAACTGTCTGATCAAGCAAAGGAATTTCTGAGATATGCATGTATGTATTCATGTCTTCAAAGGAGGAGGAATACAAAGGAAAAAACTAAGTATATTGATTCTAATGAGATTGAATTTCATCTCAATCATATATACGCTCCATATTTTAAGATTTCACCTCGACGTATTAGAAAGCTTGAAATATTGCCTAAATCATTGGAAACTCTAATGTTAGGAGATGTCGAAAGTGCTCAAAAAATTGCCAATAAAATCACAAATGGAATTGTTAGAGAAACTGACGAAGTAGACCAACTATCATTTTTTAATGACTAAATATCCACAATATTACCTACTCAGTTCTTTAATTAGTTCTCTATATGAAAAGGTTGATATATTGTTAATTGGTGATAGTAATGAACTCCGTGCTCAACATATTCCAAAACTCTTTAGCAGAAAATTTAATGGGCAAACATTCAAAATACATTATGATTTAGAGGATAAGAAATACGAAATCCTCAAAATTAACCCTAAAAGGGATGATCTCTTGGCGGGGAAAGTTGCCCCCCAAAAGGACCTACTATTAGAATTTGTTAATGATTTACACTCTATTGGATTAAATGGGAAGTCTATTCTGGTCGATACAACCTCAATTAAGCATCCTTTAATTTTTTATCTCCTAAAAATTTTCAAGGAGAAGTTCCAAATAGGGAATCTTTTTTTTGCTTACTCAGAACCTGAAAGATATCTTGAAGACACCTCAGTAAAATCTAGAAAATTTGAGTTGACAGATAGGTTTATTGGAGCTGGTACAATGCCAGGATTTGTGAGAACTAATAATGACTCTAAGGATAAGCTCCTGGTTGTAGCTTTGGGCTTCGAGGGGAATAGATTTAAAAAGGCCTTTGAAGAAGTTGAACCTTCCGAAAGGAAAACATTTGCTATTGTTGGCTTTCCATCTTTTCGACCCAATTGGCAATTCTATGTATATGACCAGAACCAAAGTGCCCTTGAACGATCAAAAGCATTTCATAATATTTATCGAGCAACAGCAAATTCTCCCTTTGATATCTACAATATTTTAACAAAAATTAAAAGATTAAATTCAAATTCTAATCTAATTATAGCACCTCTGGGTACAAAACCACATTCGATTGGTATTGGTATGTTTGCTACTGATAACCATGAGGTTCAGATATATTACGACTTTCCTTCATTTGGAAAAAAAATAAGAACTATTGGAACAGGTGATTCCTACATCTATAATTTAACCTCCTTTCTAAATGAATGAGTTTGCTCAATACTATACGGACAATAATGTTTCCGAATTACTTCTTTCGAAATTCACAAATAATACTCCAGATCAAATTTTAGACCTAGGTGTAGGTATGGGTTCCCTGATGGAAGCCGCAATTTCAAGATGGCAAAATGCAGCCTTTTTTGGTTGTGATATTGATCCAAATTCTGTTGAATTTCTTTCAACAAAATTTCCAAGAACAAGACTTTTTGTAATAAATGGTCTGTCATCTAAGTTACACAGAAAGCTTGGCGTTAAAATTGGCAGTATTGACATTGCTATTTGCAATCCACCATATCAAAAGATTTGTAGTCAAAATAAAGCAATATACAAATCCTTATTGCGCAAAGTAGGACTCGGTTGCATTGAAAATTATGAGTTGATTACAACAGATTTAATTTTTCTTGCTCAAAATTTAAAACTTTTAAACTTTGGGGGAGAACTTGGTATCATACTTCCAGATGGGGTTTTTAGTTCAAAGTCATTCGAATACTTTAGAGCAAAGCTTTTTCAAAATCATAATGTCCAATCAATTGTCCAATTACCTCGAGGCGTTTTTAAGAAAACTGACGCACTAACTCATATTTTAATGCTAAAAAAGGGTGGAAGCTCGACAGAAATTAAACTATGCCGATGGTCGCCAAATAAAGAAGATATATCCAAGGAAATTGCTATTAATTATAAATGTTTGATTCATCGGGCAGATTATTCATATCATTCTGTTAAGTATAATGTGCCTAGCGATAATTGTTTTGTAAGCCTTGGTGATATAGGGGCAGAAATATTTAGAGGCCGAAAATCCAAAAAGTATCTTCATGATTCTGGTGCAACATTCTTGCATATAAATAATATTAAGTTCAAAAAAGAGATTGAACAAAATCCAAATTCTGTATATAGTAGTGATGGAGAATTTGATGTAAGAGAAGGGGATTTTGTAATGATTAGAGTTGGAAGGAATGGCATAGGCCTTGTTTCAGAGGTAAAAAGTGGGAGACACATAATTTCTGATTGCCTTTTTGGGATTAGAGTTCCAAACAAATGGAGAAAAATTGTTTTAAATTCCTTAAGAGCACCTTACGCTAGTGAATGGTTTTTGAAACATTCAAAGGGTGTAGCTGCAAAAGTGATCAGTAAAACTGATCTAAATAATTTCCCTATTCAGATTTAGTATTTATTGTATATGGGCTTACCCTTCGGGTCGGGCTCCGCTTTTACATGGTAACCGCTCCAATCCCTAAGCCAGGGAGAAAAAGCTCTTCCCTAAATCGCTTTTTCAGGTTGCTTATTTGCCACCCTAGACATTTTGTTCTCCGTTCCCACTTGCTGTAGCAGCAATGTACAAACAGGTCAACAGAACATGTCAAGAAAAAATCCAGAAATCTCCACCCTTCGGGTATGTATTTCTGATCGGATGCAAGCATCCTATTTTTCTCCTGACATAACCTGGACCTGTTTGTGATCTATGGTTGAAAGGCGACAGAAAGAGGAAACTCCGAAAAAATGTGCCAAATGCCTCCGGCGGGAAAGGCTCAAGAATCGGAAAATCTGTTGGGACCTACGTCTTACAAATGAGGTTAGATTAAAATGTGATTACACTGTCAAGTGCCTCATCAGCATCCCTGTAGGCAAAATTAGATTGATACCCAATCGTAGTCGTTATCGATGTATGTCGATACAATTTTTGCAGCATCTGCAATGGGATATTCTCACCGGAAATATTCCCAAAGGTATGCCGTGAAATATGCATCGTTAAGGTTTTATTTATCTCAGCTTTTTTGGCAACTTTCAAAAGGTGTTTGTTGAATTTCTTGTCAGCATGATTGATCAACTTCTGAATCCGGACACTGTCTTTGAAGTCCTGACCTCTTAATTCCGGAAATACTGTTTCGTTTGGATCATCAGTTGTATTGCGATACAAATCTATAATTCGCAGGGCCTTTTCCGGGACTTTTAATGAACCGGCCTTATTGTTTTTACCCATACTGTAAAATAACCGACCATTTTGAAAATCTGACCACCTTAGTCTTAATGCATCCGATACTCTCATTCCGGCAAAATAGAATGTAAATAGCCAGACGTTTAATGCATGCTGTTGGGCTTCACTTTCTAGCTGAAGTTTCTCAAGCTTCTGGACTTCCTCTATTTCCAGACCTACCTTAACTGTTTCCGGGAACTTGATAACTACTTTCCCTTTACCAAAAGGATAATACTTTCGATCTACCAATTCTTCGCGAATTGCCAGGTTGAATATGGTTCTTATCACTATCAGGTAATTGGCAATGGTCCTTTCACTAACTTTTCGTTTTTCCCGGAGGTAAGACTGAAATCTTCGAATGGTCATTTCCGTGATGTCTCTAAAGTCTATGTCCTGTCCGTTGAGGAACTCTTTGAAATGTTTTATGCGAGGTCGCTCTGATGAGACTCTTGTGTATTTTCCTGATCGCTTAAGGTTATCTATGTACTTATTCGCAAGCACAAAGAAGGATGAATTTCGGTATTCATTTCTAATGTGTTTTCTTATTGTCGAGGAGGTTACTCGCTTTTCATCAGACTCCAATTCCAGTAATTTATCGTTGGCCTCTGCAAGTTTTTTGAGGATTAGATGATTGAGCCGTTTGGAATTGGGATGAGAACTTTTGACGCATCTTTCTCTTTCATCCCAGAACTTGAGATCAATGTATTGACCGGAATGTAGAAAGGAAGATTTCCTGTTTTGCGTGATACGAATGGCAATGGGATATTGCCCATCTTTGTTCTTTTTCTTTCTAAGTACGGTTTTTATTGATCCCATAATTATGTAACTTCCTGAATACCATACAAATATACACATTTTAGGTACAACATAGGTACAACATAGGTACAACATTTGGTGGTTTTTCATGGATTCATATGGTTCCATATGAGACCAAAAGTTGATTTAAATACTATTTAGGCACATTTGCGACCATGGGACATCAAATGGGAAAAACTTAAAATCCTGTGGCCCCTAAAGGCCGTGCGGGTTCAAGTCCCGCCCCGGGTACTTAAAAGCGATTCTTGTAATCGCTTTTTTGGTTAATACTACCTCATCACCCCTACCCACTTCAATACCCTGATAATCACCAGCGGGGCAAAGCTCGCAGCAGCGATATAAAGCCAGATATCTATTCCAAGGATTGAAATTTGAAGGATTTCTTTCAGGAATGGGACGAAATAAGTCATTAGTAGCAATGCTGAACACAGCAAAATCGCTAACCACAAATGGGGATTTCTTACAATATCGTTTTTTATCAGCGGATCTTTTCGCCCAATCAGATTAAAAGGGTGTAATAGCTGCGCAAATGCCAGGGTGTAAAAGGCAATGTTGTTGCTGGCGACTTCATCAAGCTTCAAATAATAGATGCTATAGTAGAATAGCCCGAGTATACTAAATGTCAATGTAGCAGCATAAACAAAGATGGAAACCCAGTTTTTGGTTGTGATCACTCCATCCTGTGGGCTCCTTGGCTTGTGTTTTATGATAGAGGCATTTCCTTCACCCATCCCCAACGCCAATGCCGGAAAAACATCTGTGACAAGGTTCAAAAAAAGGATTTGTAGGGGTAACAGTGGTATGGTCACATTACTAAAAGCAGCAATAGCCACTACCAGTATCTCGGTCAGATTACAGGACAATAAGTAGATGATAAAATTTCGGATATTCCTGAAGATTACTCTTCCCTGCTTTATTGCCGTAATGATAGATGAGAATGAATCATCCTGTAAAACCATATCCGATGCCTCTTCAGCTACCTGGGTCCCGCTTTGCCCCATGGCAATCCCAATGTCTGCTTTCTTCAATGCCGGCGCGTCGTTTACACCATCACCGGTCATCGCCACGATGTGACGGTTCGCCTGAAAATAGCTGATCAACCTTAATTTCTGTTCAGGAGTGACTCTTGAAAAGATTTGAGTGTTCCCAGGTATCTCAGAGGTATTTGAATATTTGTTTTCAAAATCTTTCCCATGAATAACACTTACGGATTCAGGATTGTCAATCAACCCAATCTGATAGGCTATCGCTTTGGCTGTTTCCGGATGATCTCCTGTAGCCATGATCACATTGATCCCTGCTGCATGACAATCAGATATTGACTCTTTTATACCAGGTCTGGGTGGATCAATAAACCCAACCAGCCCAAGAAATTTGAGGCCATGGGCATAGTTTTTCGTTTTCTGATTGATCTCTTTATAGGCAAATCCTAAGACTTTCAGCCCCTGGGCAGATAGTTGGTGTGTTCTTTCTGTCCAATATTCCAAAGAAGCTTTGTTTAATGATACTCCTCCATTCTGGTTGTCTATATACTCACACAATTCCAATACCTCTGCCGTACTACCCTTCACGCTAACCATGAACCCCTTATCCGTTTGATAAAGGTTAGCCATATATCGGTTTTCACTATCAAAAGGCTTTTCATCTACTTTTTCCCATCGAGAACGAAGGTCCTGCTGGTTTGTATGATCAAAAGCATATTTCAATAGTGCAATCTCCACTGGATCACCAATCTCTTCCCCACTTTCATTGATCACAGCGTTGTTGCAAAGTACCGCTACTGTATAAAGTATGGATTCGGAATGCACACCATCAGCCAGTTCTACTTTATCAACAATTAATTGGTTTTCCGTTAACGTACCCGTCTTATCGGTAATGATCACATCTGTCTCCCCAAGTGTCTCTACAGAAGCCAGTTTTTTCACAATCACATTAGATTTTGCCAGCCGCAACATCCCCCTGGCTAGTGAGATGGTTGCCACGATCGGAAGCCCTTCCGGTATGGCAGCCACGGCCAACGCAATAGCCGTTTCAAGCATCAGATGAGCTTCATGGCTTCGCAGCCATCCGACAATAAAAAAAGGAATGATGATAGCAACTGTCAGCCAGATAAGCTTCTTGCTAAATTCATTCAGCTTTTTATTGAGTGGTATCTCATCTTTCCTGGCTTGCTCGACCATCTCGGAGATGTGCCCCATCTCGGTGTTGAGACCTGTGGAAATTATAATGGCCCGGGCGGTACCTTTACTAATCGAAGTACCTTTAAAAACCATGTTCACCCGATCGGCTAAAACTGTTTCCTCTTCCAGGATAGAATCCAGCCTTTTTGGAACAGGAACAGATTCTCCCGTGAGGGAAGACTCGTCCACTTCAAGTTGTGATGATTCCATGAGACGAGCATCTGCCGGTACGCTATTACCTGCTTCCAAAATAATGACATCTCCGGGTACAAGCTGCCTGGCATCTATTGCTGTAACTTGTCCATCACGCAGAACTACAGCTTCCAGCTTATCCATTTTCTTAAGCGCCTCCATGGAATTGACTGCCGATGCTTCCAGGATAAAGCCAATGATGGCATTGATCATAATGACCGCCATAATAGCGATCGCTTCGGTATAATCCTGAAAGAAAAGAGAAATGGCTACTGCCGCAACCAATAAGTAAACAATTGAATTTTTGAACTGCCGAACCAAAAGAATGATCAGGGAAGGCCTTCCTTTTTCTTCCAGCTCATTGAGCCCATAAGACTTTAACCTGAGTTCAGCTTCAATACTTGAAAGCCCTTCTGAAGTGGTTTTCTGCCTCTCGAAAACCAGATTGACTGGCATCGAATAGGGGCTAAGCAAATTCTCAGACATATCCATTTCTTTTCACAATACCTGAGCGACTATTTTTTAGAACTCCCTTTGGCGGCTTGATTCTCATCAGTCGCAGTTTCTTCTTCCGGAAAAGTAAAATCAGGATCTGTCCCCAGAAGCACAGATATCGGTTTCATCTCCTCTACCTGATCAGCAATGAGTTTAAGTATTGCGGTAAATGGGATGAAAAGGATCATTCCTATCGCACCCCATAATAATCCCCCCGCAATGATGACGATAAGTGTGATCAGGGCATTGATCTTTAACTGTCTGCTCACTGCCAACGGAAAAATGATGTTAGCCTCCAGCACCTGAACAATCACAAAAACAATTATCACTCCAATCGGATAAGAAATGGCATCAAATTTTAACCATGAAACGGCCATGGGAAGTATTGCGCCAATTGTGATACCTACATAAGGAATAAAGGTTAGGATTGATGCCACAAAACCAAAAAAGATTGGATTGGGAACACCTACAATTGCCAGTCCAATACTATTCAAAATACCTACGATCAGGTACACCATCCCCATTCCTTTAATGAAATTGAAATAGGTGTGGATTACATCCGGTAGGATAGTTTTGATATAATGTGAAGCAGAAGCAGGAAACAAATGGTAAAGAAATCCTACCAACAAATTACGATAATATAGTATCAGCGCAACATAAACAGGGATAAGCACCAGCAGTACCAATGAAACTGAAGACTGGTAGAGAGTTCTCGGTATGAGCGGTAAGACATGCGTTGAAATGTAGGCCAAAACACTACCTATCAATCCCTTTTCTGTATCCAGAAAGACCTTAAACCAGGATTCTGAGGCTTTGGTATCAGTGACGTGCAGCCATTCATCCAGTTTAACGCTCAGCGCAGGCCATTCATGCATAAACTCAGCAAATTGGTATCCTAGCAAAACAAATATCGAACTAAGGATCAGGGTAAAAACAATTAGCCCTATAAAGATGGATAACGATCTTGGAATATTTCTTCGTTCCAGCCGTTTGCAAAACGGGTAGAGTATAAAGCTAATTAGGAGTGCAAAACTTAACGGGATGAACAAAGGCTTACCCACGTATAGCAACACAACTATGAAAAAAGTGTATTGAAGTACTCTTAAGGAATTTTTGTCAGTTAGAAATCTACCTTTTCCCATTTCAACATCTTCCTTACTGTTTGTTACGGGTAAAGGTGCGATAAGTCCCTAATGGATAAAATGACATTGAGTTGAAGAGTGGATGATTGTAGTCATACTTTCTCTTTTGAGCACATAGCTCTCAAGACAAATAAGGTGATTGGGCAGTAACATCAAATTCAAGTATCAGCCTTCATTAATACCATTAGAATTAGACTTTAAGATGGGTGGGTTAATGTTTGTTAAAATCATTAAAAAAGCGGTCTTAAAATTTAACCTGCTGATCAGGGGTTCGTGTTAATAATGTCAAAGAAAATTTTAAAGTCATGAAAAAAATGATTTTTCTTTTAGTGATGACCATGGTACTAGGTACTGGTTATGCACAAATTGGAAGCGAAAGTGTAATGCTCTCACCAATTAAAAAAGGTGAAGAGCCACAAGCGGTATTAAATTCATTAAAGCAACAATTCCCGGAAGCAACAACATCACAGTTTAATTGGATTTCTGATTTACTTGTCGGCCAAAAATGGTCTGAAAACCTGGAGGGCAAATTAAACGGGAATGACATGCGCTATATAGAAGTGACGGTAAAAGACAAAAATGACTCGAAGGCACAAGTATTATTCGATGACCAGGGCAATCTCATTAAAGTGAAACAATTTGTGAAAAAGGTGGATCTTCCAGCACCAATTCTAACAAGTTTAAAAGACAAGTATCCGGATTACAAATTGTTGAACACCAGTGAAAAAATAAGAGTTGGTAAAGATTTGAAATCTTCGGCAGTTTATAGAGTGGAGATGAAGGGCACTCATGACAAGACCAGTCTCTTCTATGATATGAATGGGAAATTATTAAAAGAACGACACCTGATTTAAATTTAAAAGGATTCGTAATAAAAGTGGCTATTTCGGTGGCCACTTTTTTTATTTGGTTTGAGTTAAACTATTCACCACAGTCTTTTTTGGAATTTTCACACTCCACATCCCGCGCAGCTCACCAAGAGAATAACCAAGCGCTTTATCTTCCGGATATTTAGACTGTATTGCCGCTAAGACCTCATCATGTACCTGCTCCCCCGCAGCTCCATGACAATTAAGACATAGTCCATTGGCAATGGCAATTGGCTGAGTAAATATCAGGTTATCCTCATCAAGTTCCATCAGTTGATTCACGGCATTGGTTGGAGAAAAATCATAGGCATAAGCCTCCAATATTGCACTTTCTACTGAATCAGGTTTATCAAGTGGATTTCTTGGCTTCTGACTTACACGTTTAATCTTCACATTAAGGCTGTCTTCAAGGTTCTTTACAATATCATATGCGTTGGCATTGCAATAACCTACCGCTCCAACCAATCCATCTTTTTCAATTGCTTGTAGCAACGCCTTTTGAAGCGTCCCTTGTGATACTTTTACAATCTCAATGCCGAGTTCATTCCCCCTTGCCATTAATTCCCCATCAGTCACTCTTACCAACTCACGGCTTTTCATCTCTTCTTTAACAGCTGATGTGTCCTGGGGTTTGTCAGGTGTGCACCCAAAAAAATAAACAGCAATAGCCAGGCAGCTATATAGTGTCTTGATAGAAGCATTCATAAAATTACTGTTGGGTTCGTTAGTTTTGCGAGACTAAAGTTAGCGTAGATGATTGAGAAACTTGAGGAGATCAAGAAAAGGTTTGAGGAGGTTGGGCAATTGATTGTACAGCCAGATGCAATGGCTGACATGAATAAGTATACCAAGCTCAACAAAGAGTATCGGGACCTGGAAAAAATCGTTGTCAAATTCGACGAATTCATGCTGGCCAAGGACAATCTGGTCAATGCCAAAGATGTCCTGATCAAGGAGAAGGATCCTGAGTTTCGAGAAATGGCCAAAGAGGAGATTGATGAGCTTACCCCAAAGGTAGAAGCGCTTGAAGAAGAACTCAAATTGATGCTTATTCCACAAGATCCTAACGATAGTAAAAACGTCATCCTGGAGATACGTGCAGGTACGGGAGGAGATGAAGCCTCCCTTTTTGCAGGGGATCTTTTCAGGATGTATAAGCTCTTTGCGGAAAGCCAGAACTGGGATCTTTCTGTACTAAATTTCAGTGAAGGCTCAACAGGAGGATATAAAGAGATAGTCGCTTCTGTAAGCGGGGAGGATGTGTACGCCAAGCTCAAATTTGAGTCAGGTGTTCATCGGGTACAGCGGGTACCTGCTACAGAATCCCAGGGTAGGGTACACACCTCTGCAGCCACTGTTGCGGTGCTCCCGGAGGCTGAAGAAGTTGACGTGGATATCAACATGGCGGATGTACGAAGAGATACCTTCCGCGCATCCGGAGCTGGTGGTCAGCACATCAACAAAACAGAATCAGCAGTCCGGTTGACACACATGCCTTCCGGGCTTGTGGTAGAATGCCAGGATGGACGGTCACAGCATGCCAACTTTGACAAAGCATTGAAAGTATTAAGGTCTCGGCTATATGATATGGAATTGAAAAAGCATAATGATGCCATCAGCGCACAGCGTAAATCCATGGTTGGCTCAGGTGACCGGTCAGATAAGATCAGAACTTACAACTATCCTCAGGGTCGAGTCACTGACCACAGGATCAATTTTTCAGTTCACAACCTGCCCACCGTCATGAATGGAGAACTGGGCGAGTTTATCGAACAGTTGAGGATCGCTGAGAATACTGAGAAATTAAAAGAAAGAGCAGCGGAATAAATGCCATGACTTTTCCGTTTCAAACCTAATGAAGTTCTTAAAATACTTCTTCTACACGGGGATAATCTTTTTTCTTGCCTGCCAGCCGGAAGATGAGATCATCACGGAATCTTCAGCTGCCCGGTTGGAAGTAAGCAACGATACTGTCTTATTTGACACCCTACTCACCGAGCAACTTAGTCTCACCAAACGATTCAGGATTTACAACTCCTCACCAAACGCCATCAAAATTGACCGAATAAGCCTCGGACTTGGTACTCAATCCCGCTACCGGATTTTTGCCAATGGCAAAGAGGGACCGACGATACTGGATGAAATCATCCACGGTGGGGATAGCATCCTGGTTTTGGTGGACGCCATCATAGATCCCAATGATGAAGAACTTCCATACCTGGTGAAGGATTCTGTAATCATTGACTGGAACACCAATACCAAACACGTGAAACTTGTATCCTGGGGCCAGGACGCCTACTATATCACCAGTAGTAGCTTATGTGATACAACCCTGAGTTCGCTACGTCCTTATGTGATCTATGATTCATTACTTGTGGAACCCGGTTGTACCCTCAGAATTGAAAAGGGTGTCCGAATGTTTTTCAATAATGACGCGGCACTTCATGTAGCCGGAACCCTTATCATCGAGGGGGAGCCTGAAAATATGGTCACCTTAAGAAATACCCGATTCGATGCAAATTACCTGCAGGCTCCGGGTCAATGGGGTGATCCAAGAATCGGAGCCGGAATCATCATTTATCCTCAAAGCAGTGGAAATAAAATAGATTATGCCATTATCGAGAATGCGATTTCGGGGATTTATATGGGAGTACCAGATGATGACGATGAATTCGACCTGGAAATAAGCCATACGATTATCCGGCACATGTACCGTTTTGGCATCATTGCCTTTACCTCAGACATCAAAGCTGAAAATACTTTAATCCATAACTGTGGGTCTTCCCTGGTAGCCAACCTGGCAGGTGGTCATTACGAATACACACACTGTACTTTGACCAATTTCCCAAATTTCTTTCGAACCAATGACCCTGCAGTAATCTTTTCAGACAATATTGATAATGGTGCTGATCCCATCTTTGCCCCTTTAGATGTGCAGATGATAAACAACATCATTTGGGGCGAAGCAAAAGATGAACTTTCAATTAACGGAAATGGTGGAGCACAGATTGATCTGGATCTTCAGAATAATTTTATTCGATCATCATCAAACATTCCTGGTAATTTTGGTTCAATCGAAATGAATGCTCCCGGCTTCATTGATCCATTAACTTTTGATTATCATCTGAATGCTAATTCTTTTGTTATCAATAAAGGGGTTGATACTGGCATCCCTGATGATCTTGAAGGTAGTTTAAGAGACTCAGATCCTGACCTCGGAGCTTTCGAATACATCAAGGAATGAGTGTTACTCAACATCAAATAACATTAAATGCCTACCCTCGGGGCTTTCATCTGATCACCAGTGAGATCTTAAAGGCTATTCCGGAGATCCGATCCATCAAAGCTGGAATCTGTCACATATTCATTCAGCATACCTCAGCCTCTCTTTCCATCAATGAAAATGCTGATCCAACCGTAAGGCAGGATTTTGAATCTCATTTCAATAAAATGGTCCCGGAAAATGCACCCTACTACCTGCATGATTATGAAGGATCCGATGACATGCCAGCACATATCAAGGCATCTTTATTAGGAGCATCTGTTACCGTTCCTATTACCAATGGCAGGTTCAACCTGGGCACCTGGCAGGGAATATATCTCTGCGAACACCGCAACCATGGTGGATCCCGAAGGTTGGTGATTACAGTCTACAGGGAATAACACCTCCAATTTTTTTTCTTCATTGATGTAACCTTCCGGACTGACCACGGTAACTTAATAGAATTTACCATTTCAATCGATCGATATTGGAAACAAGCGATGAGCAGTTGATGGCAGCTGTGAAAAAGGGAGACCTCGACAAATTAGGAGTTTTATATGACCGATATAACAAGCGGGTGTATAATTATTTCGTCCGATCTACTGCTGACTACAGTGAGAGTGGGGATTTGACCCAGAATGTATTCGTCAGGATACTGAAATACAGAGGATCCTATCAGAAAGATAAGTCCTTTGAGACATGGATCTTTCAGATAGCCAGAAACCTGGTGAGAGATCACTTCAAAAAAATGAAAGTGACCTACTCCAGAGACGAAAACAGGGAAGAGTTGCCAGAGCTGATACATGAGATCGATGATAAAATGGAAAAAGAAAACAAGCTCTACCAGGCCATTGAGAAGTTACCGGATGACAAAAAGGATTTAATCCTGATGAGCAAGTTTCAGGGTTTGAAATATGAACAAATAGCAGAGATCAGGTCTACATCTGTTTCCGCTATTAAAGTACAGGTCCATCGGACCATCAAACACTTAAGAGAAATATATTTTGAACAATTGGAGGCATAGCCATGACGCATATTAAAGAAGAAAAATTAATTGAATTCCTGGAAACAGGTATGATCACAAAAGAGGATGAATCCCATCTATCTAATTGTAAGGATTGCCAAAATCTGAAGAATGAGTTGCAGGAAATGCTCCAAATGATGGCAGATGCTCCTCAGAAAGAAACACCCGAGCATGTACGATGGGGGGTAGAAGCCGCCATCAAAGAACAAAAGGGTACTTCACATAATGGACAGTCATATCGATGGTTCCAGGTGGCTGCTTCAATCAGTATTCTGTTAATTGGCTACTGGCTAGGCAAAACAAACGGTGGCAATGACCAGCAAATTGCGGCCCTGCAAGATCAGATTGAGGAATTAAAAGAGGTTACGCTGACCAGTGCTTTGAAAACCCATACAGCCAGCGAGCGGATTCTTGCGGTGAACCAGATCGAAGAGTCTTCATCCAAATCGAGTGACCTATTGATCCATACATTGATTGAGACTGTCAACACTGACGAAAGCTCCAATGTGAGATATGAGGCTATCCATGCGCTGGAAAAATTTGCTGACAATAAGCTGGTACGGGATGAACTGGTGAAGTCACTGGAGCTCCAGGATGATCCATTGATCCAGATCGCTTTGATCAGGATTCTGGTAGATACCAAAGAAAAATCTGCTGTTGAACCACTAAAACGAATGCTTGATAGTGATCAGGTGATCCCTGAAGTAAAACAGCAGGCTGAAACCGCTATTAAAATATTAATCTAAGGACAAAAACCAAAAATAAAATGAGACCAATTTCTATTATGATGCTCCTCCTGTTAATTACATCAGGAGGACTATTAGGACAAACGAAAACACATACTGTGAAACCGAAAGGGTCACTTACTGAAACCCGATTGATCATATCTGGTCTGTTGTCCGATATTGTCATTGAAGGAACAAGTAGGAGTGATATCGAAATTTCGACCGATCATATCGAGGAAAAACCGGAAAGAGCCGACGGGTTAAGATCTCTATCCGACATGGCTGCTGAAAACACACCCATCGGCTTGAATGTGGAATATAAAGGGAATGAGATCTATGTAGTACCTGCCTCCCGAAGGGCCCAGGATGCAGACTATGTGTTCAAAATCCCCAATTCAATTAAGGTAAAAGTTTCTGGAGATTCGTTCAATTCCAATCATATTAAGGTCAGTGGAATGACTAACGAAGTGGAATTGACCAGCCAAAGCGGGGACATCCTGGTCGACAAGGTGACAGGTCCGATCGTAGCCAAGACCATCTCCGGAGATATTGACATCATCATATCCACGCTTAATCAAAAATTACCTAGCTCCATCAATAGTATCAGTGGTGACATAGACATTACCTTATCATCTTCTGACAAAGGATCTTTCTCAATCAGCTCCATCTCCGGTGAAGTCTTCACTGACCTTGACCTTAAGGTGAGCAAAACCGGGAAGAGTGTCAATGATGTCAATGTGGATGTAAACGTAAACATTAATGAGGCCATGGAAAAAGCGATGAAAGAAACTGAGAGGGCCATGAAAGAGACTGAGAAAGAAATGAAAGAGATGCAGAAAGAGATCGACGAAGAAGTAAGGAAAGAAGTGAAAAACGTAGTTGTTGTTGTACCTGATGTTCCTTCACCTCCTCAAATTCCTTTTCACTATAACTGGGCAACACCAAGTGGTATCGGATCCGCATTTAAAGCTGAGCTAAATGGTGGTGGGGTAGATTTTAACATCAGTAGCATCAGTGGAGACGTCTACCTGAGAAAAAATAAATAAGAAATATGAAAGGACTGTTGATAGTAATATGTGGATTGGGTTGCCTTGTTGGGGTGGCCCAGACCACATTCACCGAAAAAGTTTCAGTAAACAGCCAGGAACTTGTTCAAATTGATTTCCCTTTTACAGATGAAATTATAATCAAAACCTGGGATGAGCAAGAGGTCTCGGTAGAGGCAAAAGTGACCATCAATGATGGAGAGGATGACCAAATGTTTGCCATTGGAAAATCATCCTCCTCTTCGGAAATCCGGGTTTTTATGGACGAGGAACCCTGGAAATCCAACGAGAAAAAAAGGAATAACTGGAGTACGGAAATATTCATAACGGTCTACGTTCCAAAATCCCTTGATGTCAGGGCTAAAACCATCAGCGGAAATATCGTGTCCGATTACTTTGGCAAATCACTAGATCTCAAAACCATCTCAGGAGATATCGACCTGACGATTCTTCCAAATAGCGGGTTGGATTTCAAAGCCAAAACCATCTCCGGTGATATATTTTCTGATCTTGAGGTCCAGTTTCCAAATGGAAAAGATGGTTTACGAAAGATTGTCGGGATGGATTTAGAGGGTCGCATCCGAAACGGTGGGGAGAAAAGTCACTTCGAAACAATCAGTGGAAATGTATTCCTGAGAAAAGGATAAATCAAGTTGCATATCTTTATTTAGTTACTACCTGTCATTCATTAATGATGGGTAGTATTTTTTTTCATAAGGTCCTCCAAATCGTATGAATAGGGCATATTAAAATCAAGCGGACCAAAGAAAACCCGCAATTCTCCCTTCTGGCGCTGTAAGAATATTTTAAAGTCACCGGCTGGTTCTGTCACCGTTCCAATATTTGTTTGCTGAACAATAATATTTAGTCCTTGTAAAGGGTCTTTTGATTTCTTGTCTAGCACATCTCCAATCATGAATATGCTGTCATTTTGTAAGACGAAATCATAGAATATGATGCAATCGCCTCCTTTAAAACGATGACTTAAGCCTCTCTGGTCAACCATTAAACTTCCCAATGAGACAAATATGAGCGGGCATAAAATCAATATGACCTCTTTTACTCTTTTATACCGTTCCATTAAGTACTAAATATAAAAGATAAATTAGTTAGCCCATTACCAGGCAACAATTAATCCTTCACATTAAGGACCGGATTTTCCAAATGGTTTACCAGACTTTCAGCTTTAGTATCCCTGTTTAGTATACCAATCTGATGAGATACCATGGCCACAATACCACCATTTACCCCTTTTAGATATTTGGCTAAACCCGACTCAAAATCAATTGCATCGATGATATGAGTACGCAGTGTACCTCCCATGGTCAACTCAAGGAATTTTTGCATCTTTTCATTGATGGTCCAGGTATCCAGAAAATTATCCGGCGTGTTGATATAAAGTAACTGTATGTTGGCCTTCATAGCATCAGCAAACTCAACGATTTTCCTGAAACCTGTCAATCTTTCGAGTTCATAATCAGAAACAAATACAATGGTAGGTTTACTGATATGATCCAGTTTGTGTTTTACGATCAGTACCGGAATATTGGATTGTCTGATAATCCTTTGAGCATTCGACCCCAGAAAGAACTCCCTGGCACCTTTTGCACCCTGGGACCCCATCACCACCTGGTCGATATCGAATTGTTTGAAGTATTTCGGTATATCCGAAATATCTTCATTGTAGGCGATAAAATGTCGGGATACGACATCTTCTTTATCTGCTTCATTCACCAGCTC
This sequence comes from Bacteroidota bacterium, assembly GCA_047947195.1. Lineage (GTDB taxonomy): Bacteria > Bacteroidota > Bacteroidia > Cytophagales > Cyclobacteriaceae > UBA7330. Next base: position 4,930,146 of record CP170458.1, on the reverse strand, counting down.
ATCCAATTTTGAATTAGCATTCTTCACCATTTTGTTTACGTCCGGATACAACCTTTCATCCACATATTGCAGATGGATCCAGTCAATCGGTATCGTCATATAATGGAGAAAGACGATCTCTGCATCATTATTCTTCGCCAGCTTAATTGCTGTTTCGGAAGCGACATTGGCACATTCCGAAAAATCAGTGGGAACCAATATCTTTTTCATATCTATAGGTTTTTGTTTTAAAAGTTATCAATTGGAATTACACCAAAGGCGCAATTCTGCTTCGCTGTGTTTATTGTAGGAAAAGTAGTCCAGGTAGCTCTTATTTGAAATGATGCTGGTTATGAAGAAAAATGATTGTTATCAATTGGATTCATTAGATTTATTGAGGAATCTAACAGCCCATGGAAAGCATCATCAAATATTTCGAAGGAGAGCGACTTCAATGCATCATTGGAGCAGTCATTTCCATCCTTTTTATCAGCTCGTCTGTTTATTTCCTCATTTCGCATAAGTCTTTATTTAAAGGAATGGCTTATGTCTTTTTGCCTCTTTCACTATTTCTCCTGGTAATCTGTATAGGTGTAATCCTGCGAACACCAAAAGACATTGAGCGGGTTGGCAGCTTTTATCAATCTGCGCCTGAAAAAATTGAGACTGAAGAGCTACCCAGAATGCAAAAAGTGATGAAAAGTTTTGGCATCATCAAAAAGGTTGAAATAGGGCTTATCCTGATTGGTCTCCTTCTTCTTATAATTTTTTGGCAAGGAGATTTGTACAAGGGTGTTGGCCTGGGATTAACCATTATTGGGGTTGTTCTCTACATATTTGATCACCTGGCGGAAGCCAGAGGGATAGTCTATTTTGATTTTTTGAAATCCTTATAATCAAGCCCAGGCTTAATCTCCAGGCTTAAGCCATTGATTTATCTAACTAAGTTTCATTAAATTTCCTATCGGCTAAACTTAAGAAATGATGAAATCTTCTAATGTGATTTTTATAATCACCATCCTCATATCGGGACTGTTTTTAACCTCATTTGCTCTAAATCCCCCAGCTCAGACCAACCTAAAAGCTGGCTTTGCCAAGGTTAATATCACCCCATCAGAACCTGTCAGAATGAGTGGATATGGCTCCAGAACAGAACCTTATGAAGGCATTCATGATGACTTGTTTGCCTGTGCCAGTGTATTCGACAATGCAGAACTTAAAACCTGTATCATCACAGCAGATGTCATTGGATTCTCCCATGAGTTTGTGGATGAAACAAGATCATTGATTCAAAAACAGACTGGAATCCCAGCGACAAATGTGATGATCACGGCTGTCCATAATCACAGTGCACCAACTACAGGTGTTTATGGTGATTTGACTAAAACGGAATCAGAATATGTAAAGACACTACAGGAAAAGATCGTGAGTGCGGTGAAAAGAGCCAATGACCACCTACAGCGTGTGACTATGGGAACAGGTAAAGGCACCTGTAAAATGAACATCAATCGACGTGCAAGACATGCAGATGGAGGGATCTCCCTGGGACGAAATCCGGATGGAATCTGTGACCATGAAGTGGGTGTTATTCGTTTTGATGATCAATCCGGAAAGACCCTTGGATTGATGGTCAACTGGCCATGTCATGCTGTCGTTGGAGGTCCGCAGAATTACCAGGTTACGGGTGACTGGCCCGGAGCGACGGCTAGAAATTTGGAACAAGCTTATCCCAATGCTGTGGTAATGGTTTCCGCAGGTGCATCAGGAGATATCAATCCGATCTATGGCCCCAATAATAAATTCAATGACATTAATGCGATTGGTTTGATCCTGTCTGAAGAAGTGATCCGCATAACAAAATCGATAGACATAAATGAAACTAGCAATCTGGAAGTTGTGAATCGTACCATTACAGCAGAAGGCAAAAAAAGAGGTGAATCACGTATGCCCAATGCTCCACTTGAGCCTGGCGACCCTGTGGATATCCGATTGTCGGCGATGAAAATTGGAAATACTCTCTTTGTTGGGATTTCGGGTGAGCTCATGAATGAGATTGGCCTGGAGATCAAGGCTGCTTCCCCTTTCAAAGATACTTTCGTCTATACCCACTGCAACGGAAGTAGCGGGTATCTGTGCACCGATGAAGCGTATCCGCAGGGGGGATATGAGCCGATGGTATCGAGGACAATGCCAGGGACGGAGGCTTTGATCAAAGATGGGGTGAAAGGGCTCATTGGCGATTTATAGTTAGATTTATGAATGAGCAGTTATGATTCATCACTCAGGCTTAAGCTTCCGCTTAAGCCTCAGAAGTTTCTAAAATGAAATATTTTTAAGCCGAAGTGACTTTATCCTCATAATCACCTACATTTCCTAAGCAGAAATCAGCATCCAAGCTTTTGAAAAAGTTTCTATTACCAGGTGTTTTGATTTTGTTGAGTATGCTACTCTTCTTGGCCCCGACTGCAAAAGAAATTGCTGCGGGGATCGCTATCCTACTTTTTGGCATGATCATGCTGGAGGAAGGGTTTCATTCCTTTGTCTCCGGTCCACTTCAGGTATTGCTAAAGAAATCTACAGATAAGCTATATAAGTGCATCGGGGTTGGTTTTGTAAGTACTGCAGTCCTGCAATCCAGCTCATTGATCTCCGTCATTCTCATCTCATTTATCAGTGCTGGTCTGATTGAACTCCGTGCAGGTATCGGCATCATCTTCGGTTCAAATATTGGTTCCACTGTGACCGCATGGCTTGTTTCTACTCTGGGACTAAAGATTGATATATCCGGGCTAGCCATGCCCATGCTGGCATTCGGAATTATCCTTGTATTGCAAAAATCCAGAAAATTGAAAGGGATAGGCCAGATTCTGTCTGGTCTGGGTTTTTTCTTCTTGGGAATCAATTTCATGAAAGAAGGGTTTGAAACCTACCAGGCAAACATCAACCTAATTGATTATGCCATTTCAGGCATATGGGGATTGCTGATATTTACTTTTATCGGTTTTTTAATGACAGTGATCCTGCAATCAAGTGGCGCATCCATGGCACTGATCATAACCGCCCTGGCAGTTGGACAGATTACATACACAAATTCCCTGGCACTGGCCATTGGAGCCAATATCGGCACAACCATTACCGCAGTCATTGGTTCCATCAGTTCCACGGTATCGGGTAAAAGGCTTGCGGCTGCTCACTTAATATTTAATATCATAACAGGAGTGGTTGCCCTGGTCTTCATTGTGTATATCGGGCAGTTGGTTGATCTGATTTCCGGATGGGTCGGCATAGATTCATCCAACTACACCCTAAAGTTGTCTTTGTTTCACACTGTTTTCAATGTGCTTGGTGTTATGCTCATGATCCCGATGATCAATCTTATGGTTAAGGTTCTGAATCGGGTCATCAAGTCAGAACCGGAAGAAGATCTGATCGATCAGCCACAGTTTTTGGATGACAGCTCAAAGGCCTATCCACAGACTGCGCTGATTGCTTTGCGTAACGAGACCAAAAGACTGTTTGAAAATGCTGCATTTAAGATATTGGCCAATGGAATAAATATTCACCGAACCGACCTTTTCAGTAAGAAGGACATCAAAGAAGTAGTAAAAAAATCAAGAGTGGAAATTAGGGTGGACATTGAGGAGCTTTATCTTCAGAAAGTGAAGACCATCTACAGCAAGATCATTGAGTATGCCACCATTACGCAATCTCAGTTTCCGGTCTCAGCAGAATTGACAGAACAGTTTTCTCAGATTAAGCTGGCCAACAGAAATATTGTTGAAGCAATCAAGGCGCTGGAAGAAACCCGGAAAAACATGAATAAATACCTCACTCCGGAAAATGTTGAAATACAACTTGAATATGACCGATTGAGGGTTAAAATTTCGAAAATACTTAGGGAGTTACATTCGACGATGCGAAGTAAGAATCCATCAAAACATTTAGAAAAGTTGGAAATACTTAAATCGAAAGCCAACAAAAAAGACATTCTTTTTGATGGTTCACTCGATAAATTAATCAGAGAACATGCTATCAGCAGTGCGATGGCCAGTTCGCTCGCCAATGACAGTCAGAATGTGGCTTTCATCTCCAAAAAATTGATAGAAGCGGGTGAATTAATTTTTATAAGTCATGATACGCTTCAAAACGGTGACGGTAGTGGTTGATTTCGAACTGGCTAAATAGTCAAATTTACCATTCGTCTTCATCCGAAACAAGTAATTTATTGTAATCAACCATACATGAGGTTTTTATGAATATCTTAATCTTTCTCAGGCTCAAGTGTCCGCTTGAGCTTTTTCTAATTTAATCACCCCTCCCAACTCCCCATTTTCCCAGCCTGGTAGTCCTGAAAAGCTTCCATGATTTCCTGCTCAGTATTCATTACAAAAGGTCCCTGCGCAACAATGGGTTCATTGAATGGTTTGCCATGTCCGAAAATGATTCGGGTTTCTTCACTGGCCTCTATATCCAGATTACCTGGTTGTAATTCAAACTCTACGAGCTCATGGGTACCAGCTCCTTTATCATTTACTTTTAACTTGCCATGCACCACATAAAACAATACTTGATGATCATCAGGAACATCTATCTCCAGGCTAGACCCCGACTTCATATCAATGCTGGTCATGGTAAGCCCCGAGATTGATTCATGGGGTCCTTTTACACCTTTCCATGCTCCTGAAATCAGGTGAATTTCCACTTTACCTCCGTCCTCAGAAATATGTTTGAGTTCGCCTTTTGATAAGCCATGATATTTCGGTGGGGTCATCTTATGTTTTGCTGGAAGATTCATCCAAAGCTGGATCACTTCCTCTTCCCCGCCTTCTCGTTTGAATTCTTCCGAAGAAATTTCGGAATGGATCAGCCCACTCCCTGCTGTCATCCACTGCACCCCACCTTCAGTAATCACACTTTTACTCCCGTTTGAATCCCAATGGGTGATATCCCCTTTAAAAATATAGGTCAATGTCTCAAAACCCCTATGTGGGTGTGGTCCAAAAGGTAATCCGTTATTATTTGGCCCATATACCTGGGGCCCGTGATGATTGAGAAAGAGAAAAGGATCCAAATGCTGGATGCTGCTGGTTGGCATGGGCCGATAGGTCTGAAGATCAGCTATCGGAGCATAAATAGATCCGTGGATTTTTTTAACAGGTCTCATTTGATTATATGTATGTACATACAACGATTTGCCTTATAATTTGTTTCTTATTCTTTGCTCTTGAACCCACATCTATAACTCCGCTGCCAACCTCATCTTTAGTTTATCTAAAGCAAATTTTTGGATTGCTGACTGCACAGCCGGCACATCATGTGAGCGAAAATAGCATCCAATTACATGGGTTCCCGCTCCTGGTACTGGTACGGCTTCTTTCAGATTATCAGGTGTTCCCAATTTATCATTCATGTCCAGAATGGCACTAACTTTTACAGTTGGATCCTGTTCTTCCTCATTTTTATAATAATATAAAGTAATGCTAGGCTGAGTCACTTTTGAAAAAGTCTTTTCATTCATTTTGCTTGTTACCATTTCCTGTAGCTGGCAGGCACTCTCCAGCCTGCATTTATTATATCCATACTTTTCACTCAGCTCTGGGTCAACACCCGGGATGGCAGTTGTATCACCGTATAAGCTACCGGTAACCATCCTCGCGATTTGTAATCCCCATGGCTTATTTAATATCCAGGCGGTAGGATTGTTGATGGCTATGTTGGGCGACATGTTGATTAAAGCCGTCACATCGTCGGGATAACTGGATGCCAATGTGAGGGCCATAGTCCCACCAGTGGAAGTACTCATCACAATTACTTTCTCTCCTATGGCCTTACCAATCGCCAGGGCCTCCTTACTACTCTGCCACCATCGATCCGGAGTGAAATAAAGAAGTTGTTCGACTGTGTCGATCCCATGATCCGCCATTCTTGCGAGGTACAAATTGCAGCCAAATTTTTTTGCAAAGTCCTGGTGAACCGGGTCACCCTCCTCCTGGCTTGCTGAATACCCATGTAAATAAATCACACTATACTCAGTCTTTCGTTTTAAGCTGTCAAACCAAACAATGCGGGCTTCATTATCAGGTTTTATCTTGTGTTTACCCTCTTGATTAGCAATGTAAGCTTCTAATTCTTCTGGATTTTCCGGAACAATTGGCATTTCTTTACTCCACTTTGGCGTCGTAGGAGACGGACCTAAAGCATAAACCAGTATCAATACCAGAACGGGTGAAAGAATATAGATGAGCTTCTTACTCATGGTAAAAGAGGTTTATAAATAATTTTGAGGATTTAACACCTCATTGAGGAGTCACATCATTTTGGGTTCGCGGCGTCCCGAACATTCTTTTGTACCGCAATGGCTGAAAACATAGCCAAAACAAAAGACATCCCATAAAAGCCTTTTTCACTTAGCTCAAGATCTGCATTCCAGAGTCCAATAATCAGTAACAGAATGGATAGAATAGTTGAAAACCATGCCAGGCCAACATAAATAGATGTGACAGGAATATTCTCAAGCTGATCTCGCACCGCCTTTTGAAGGGAAACAGAGGAAAAGAGCCCATACATCAACACAGTAAAATAGTATCCCTTTTCATTTAGCATCATATCAGCATTGAACAAGCCAATACAATAGGAAACGATACCTGCTCCCAGGGCTATCCAGGCAGCAAATACGAAAGCATTAGAAGGTTTCTGATTCATTTTTTAGGGTAATTAGGTTGCAATTCTTAGTAAGATAGGGATTTAAATGAAAGTGTAAGGATGAATTATAGCTCACTCTTCTTCTTCCAGTACCTAACCAGGCCAGCCACGCTCATCCAGGATGGATTGGCAGCCTCATATTGTTTCACTCCATGATCATCTACACCCAGTTCACGCAACTGCTCTTCGGTATACTTTGAAAATTTTGGCGTCATTTCTTCAATAGATTCTGTTTCCCATCTGGCTTTGATCCACTGACCCCAGTCATTTAACATAGTCCTTAGTTGTTCGAAATGAGATTCAATATTTTTGATTTTTCCATAATGTGTGAGATATATCTCATTTACATCACTTTTCACAATCAGGTCAATTGAGTCATTCCATTCCTCAAGGTTGATATCCGGCGGCGGACAAGGAGGTACCACAGGTCCATCCCCGATCTTCACCCCTGCCACATCACCAGAAAATAATGTTTTACCAATTTTCCAGGCAATGTGGTGTTTTGCATGGCCGGGTGTGTATAGTGCCTGAAAGTTAATGCCGCCGATATCATAAACCTGATTATCCTGCGGCTGAATTATCTGTTCTCCTGAAATATCATGCATTTCTCCCCACAGGTAATCCATTTGATCCAGGTAAATACGCCTCGCAGATTCCATCAATTTAAATGGATGCTCCAGGTGTCCCGCACCAAATGGATGAACGAAGATCTTGGCTCCTTTCCTGGCTAATGCCCATGCTGCCCCTGCATGATCAAGGTGTATATGGGTAAGCAACACATGTTTGATGTCATTAATATCAAAACCAACTTGTTTCACCTGTTCTTCTAGATGATTAAATGTCGAATGTGGCCCCGTCTCGATCAGTACTGGTCCATCTTTGGTTTCAATCAGAAATGCAGCAATGGCGTGATCAATACCCAGGAATTTAAGGTCTAAAACGTGAATCATTTTGATTTCCTTTGTATGCTAAGTAATCAATTTATTATGGAGAATAAAATTTATTTCCAGGATCATATGCCCGAAAACATCTGCTTCGGATGTGGAAATCACAATGAAGGAGGACTACACATCAAAAGTTATTGGGAGGGTAACGAATCTGTGTGTCACTGGAACTCAGAAGAAAAGTACCAGGGATGGCCTAATCTACTCAATGGAGGTATTCTGGCCACACTGGTAGATTGCCACTGTATGGGAACAGCCATGGCTGATGCCTACCAACGGGAAAACCGGTCATTAGATTCGGAACCTATCTACCGTTATGCTACCGGTACACTAACAGTAAAATATTTAAAACCAACTCCGAACAATAAGTCCATAGAACTTCGAGCTGAAGTAACTGAGGTAAAAAACCGAAAAACCACATTGATCTGTAAGGTCATTGTAGATGATATCTTAACGGCAGAGGCTGATGTGATTGCTATTCGGGTGTATGATAGCAGTCAGCAAACAGAAAATAATCCCTTCAAATAAGTCGTTAATCACCTGATCAGTTAAATTTACTTTATGCATCCGGAACTCTTCACCATTGGCAATTTCACGGTTCACACCTATGGCTTCATGATCATGACCGGGGCCATACTTGGCTACCTCTATATTTCCACAACTGTAAAAAAAGAGCTGGGAATTTCCAGGGACAAGATCCAGAACCTGGCTATCATTATTATCGCGGCCGCATTTATTGGTGGCAAGTTCTTTTTCTACCTGGAAAAGCCGGATTACTATTTCAATCCTCCATCCAACATGTTTGTCAACATTCGGACAGGGTTCGTTTTCTATGGCTCATTGCTTTTTGCTCTCCCTGCAACTATCTGGTATTTCCGAAAAGAAAAGTGGCCAGTCTGGCCGATGATGGACCGGATCGCCATCACCGCCTGTATCATCCACTTTTGTGGTCGTCTGGGGTGCTTTTTTGCCGGCTGTTGCTATGGTGTCCCAACTGACAGCTTTTTAGGAATCACTTTTACTGACCCCGAAGCCCAGGCCAGCCCGCTTAACACCGCATTACACCCAACTCAACTCTATGAAGCGACATTGATAGCTGGAATCCTGGTCGTGTTGTATATGCTGAAACGACATGATCGATTAAATGGAAAGCTTTTTTTTGTCTATGTGATCCTTTATGCTTCCGGACGAAGTATTATCGAGATATTCAGGGGTGATGTAAGGCGAGGATATATCATAGATGGGGTACTCTCACACTCCCAATTCATTTCCCTCCTTTTAATCGCATTTGCGATTGGCTATTACTTCCTGAAAATGCGGAAGTCCTCAGGTAGTTGATTTTGATGATTTGGTCCTAATGGTAAGTGCATTAGGTAAAACCTTGATGTTGAAAGGTGGGTGACCAATGTATTCTCCATCAATATGCGCATTCAATAAGGGTTGTTCATCAATCTTTATCTCTGTAGTCTGATGGATCGTTACCTGCTTAAGTTTTATGTGAGAACCGGACTTAAGTTTTAGAATATTGAGAAATCTCAGGATAGGGTTGATTTTCCCAATCACACAAACATCCAGCAGCCCATCATCGATTTTAGCCCCAGGATTTAATTTGAACCCTCCACCAAAAGTCGTTCCATTGGCAATGGTAAGCAGCAGCAATTTCTTTTGCTCATCAAGACCATTCAGATGAAATGACGTTTCCTTCGATTGATAGGAAGCCAGGATCCGAAGCACCTGAAAATAGTATTTGATTGGTCCTTTCAGGTTTCGCATAGAATGGAGGATCTCATAAACGATCTGGCCATCAAATCCTATCCCCACCCCGTTAATAAACTTCCTGTCATTGCAAAGGCCCAGATCTATCTCACGCTTCTTTCCGTTTAGTGCTGTCTGAATCTGCTCTTCTGTCGTTTCCCCAATTTTAATGTTTTTGCAAAAATCATTGGCTGAGCCGCAAGGGATGATCCCAACCGGTCGATCAAATTTCAGTCCGTTGATAGCCTCGTTGATCGTTCCATCTCCTCCTAGCACCACCAAATCAGAATGACTCTCCTCGAAATTTTCACTGACCGTTTTCGTCGCATTTCTACTTTTTGCTGTAAGGAACACATCATAGTCGTAGTCCTTCGAGCTGGTATAATCCACCAACTCACGCAACACCTCCTCAATCCGTCTTCGACCGGCACCGGGATTCACAACAACAAAAATTCTCTTCTTCACTGACTGGTATTAACTTTATGAAAAGGGCAGGTGTCCAAGATCGACATTCCCCCCGGTGAAAATAATGCCAACCCGTTTATTATTAAACATTTTTTTGTTTTTTAAGACTGCTGCAAAAGGGACAGCTGAGGAAGGCTCAATAATTATTTTCATTCTTTCCCACACGAAATGCATGGCATTAACAATTTCCTTCTCTGAAACAGTAATTACGTCTTTTACATTTGACCTGACGATCTCAAAATTTCTCTCGCCGATGGTGGTTTTCAATCCATCGGCAATGGTTTTAGCATGTCCCACAGGTTCGATCTCTCCTTTTTGAAATGACCTGTAAGTATCATCGACTTTTTCAGGTTCACCAAGGATCACCTCCATGGTGGGATCCAGGTATTTTGCAGCCAGGCAAGTACCCGCCGCCAATCCACCCCCACCAACTGGGGTCATCACAATGTCAAGATCTTCTACTTCTTCGATGAGTTCTTTAGCCGCTGTAGCCTGGCCAGCAATGATTCGGTAATCATCAAAAGGATGCACGAAAATGGCCCCTGTCTTTTCGATTATCTCATCACAGGCTTGCTGCCTTGACTTCTCATTAGGCTCACAAAAAACGATCTCCGCTCCATAATCTTTAACTGCATTAATCTTCACTTTGGTGGAATCCTTTGGCATTACCACATAAGCTTTTGCCCCTCCTAAACTTGAGGCTCGTGCTACTGCCTGCGCATGATTTCCTGAAGAGTGAGTAGCAAAACCATTTACTCGCTCCTCAGGTCTGAACCCAAAGATCATATTGGCCGCTCCCCTCATTTTGAATGATCCAACCTTTTGAAAATTCTCGCACTTAAAAAAGACATTGGCACCCACCATCTCATCTACTGAGCTGGAAGTAAATACCGGGGTACTTATGATATATGGCTCAATACGCTGATGAGCTCTTTTGATATCTGATAAAGTAGGAATTGTGTCCATAATCCTAATTAATGAGCTTCCAGCCAATTGGATCCGTGACCCATCCCGATTTCCATCGGAACCTCCAGATCTATGGCATGCTTCATAAATTCTTCTACGTGTTTAGAAAGTGTTGCAAGTTCATCTTTTACAACATCAAAAACCAATTCATCATGCACCTGCATGATCATTTTTGATTTAAGTTTTTCCTTTTTCATCCAATCGTGGATTTTAATCATCGCCAGCTTGATCATATCTGCTGCGCTCCCCTGGATAGGAGCATTGATCGCATTTCGCTCAGCAAAACCCCGCATGGTATAGTTCCTGGAATTAATGTCCCTCAAATACCTTCTTCTACCAAGGATTGTCTCCACATATTCCTGCTTCTTCGCTTTTTCGATTATTGAATCCATATACTGCTTAATGGCTGGAAACTGTTTGAAATAGGCATCAATTATCTCACTGGCCTCTGTCCTGGAAATATTGAGGTTTTGAGATAAACCAAATGCAGAGATCCCATAGATAATTCCAAAGTTGACCTCCTTTGCTTTTCGTCTCATCCCAGGATCAACATCCTCCAAAGGCACATTAAAAACTTTGCTCGCGGTATTGGCATGGATGTCCAGCCCATTTTTGAAGGCATTGATCATGCTTTCATCTTGAGCGAAGGAAGCAATGATCCGCAACTCAATCTGTGAATAATCCGCTGAGAGAAGTACATGATCTTCGGAACTTGGGATAAAGGCTTTTCTGATTTCGCGGCCTTTTTCCGTTCTAATGGGAATATTTTGAAGATTCGGGTTATTGGAGCTCAGTCTCCCTGTTGCTGCTATTGTCTGACGATAATCCGTATGAATCTTATTATCCACTTTGCTCACCATTTTAGGCAATGCATCTACATAAGTAGATTTAAGTTTTTGAAACTCCCTATAGTCAAGGATCTTCGAAGCGATCTCATACTCATTGGCCATTTTTGACAGGATATCTTCACCTGTCGCATATTGTCCAGTCTTGGTTTTTTTCGGCTTGTCTCCCAATTTGAGCTTATCAAACAGGATTTCACCCAGCTGCTTGGGCGAGCCAATATTAAAAGACTCTCCTGCTATTTCATAAATCTGCTTTTGGGCTTCAATGCTTGCCTGGTCCAGCTCCTTTGACATTTCTGCTAATACACCTTCGTCGATCCTTACCCCTTCATATTCCATATCGGCAAGAACAAATGACAAAGGCTCTTCTACATCGTGAAGCAACGCTTCTAACTTCAAATCCTTAATTTCTGGCTCCAGTTTGTCCTTTAGCTGAAGCGTGATATCTGCATCCTCACAGGCATATTCCTTCACTTTCTCGATATCGATTTCGGATATCTTCCTTTCGTTTCTACCCTTCCCTGCTAATGCCGCATAAGAAATCGGTTTATAGTTGAGGTAATTCTCCGCAAGCACGTCCATCCCATGACCAGTCTCCGGATCGATCAGGTAATGGGCCAACATGGTATCGAAAATCTTTCCTTTTACCTCGACCCCATAATTTTTTAAGATCTGAATGTCATATTTCAGATTCTGGCCAACCTTTTCAATTTTATCATTCTCAAATAATGACCGAAACTCCTCCACCTGTTTTTGAATAGCCACTTTGTCTTCAGGAAAGGGCACATAGTAGGCCTCGTTTTTTCTGACACTAAAGGATATACCTACCAGATCTGCTTCTACTGCCTCCAGACTGGTGGTTTCGGTATCAAAGCAGAATAGTTTCTCAGCACCTAGCTTTTCAATAAGCACCCTGCGCTCCCTCTCCGTTTGAACCAGGTGATACTTATGATCAGTACCATCTAAAGTATCCTTTTGGATCAGATCATTGGTCTTTACCTCCTCGGTTCCGAATAGCCCAAGCTGACCGGAAGGTTTTGCTGCAGCCTCATCTCCAAATACTCGCTTTGCTATGGTACGGAATTCCAGCTCGTCAAAAAGTTTAGTCAGAAATTCCCTATCAGGATCTTTACTCCTCAGCGATTCCTCATCAAACTCAATCGGAGAGTCAATGTTGATGGTAGCAAGCTTTTTGGAAAATATTCCCTGCTCACCAAACTCCTCAATCCTGGTTTTTAACGCTCCTTTAAAATCCTCAGCATGAGCAACAATGTTTTCAACCGACCCATATTCCTTCAATAATTTGCTGGCTGTCTTGTCCCCTACTCCTGGGATCCCAGGAATATTATCTACTGCATCTCCTTTTAAGCCAAGCACGTCAATAACCTGCTCTACTTTATCGATATCAAATTTTTTCAGCACTTCGGGAATACCAAGAATATCCACTGAGTTTCCCATGTAAGCCGGTTTGTAGAGGAAAATATTTTCTTCAACCAGTTGTGCAAAGTCCTTGTCAGGTGTCATCATATACACCTTAAATCCTTTCCTGGCTGCTTTCTTGGCAATTGTTCCTATCAGGTCATCAGCTTCATATCCATCTACTTCAAGGATAGGAATATTAAATCCTTTCAGTAGCTTCTTGCAATAAGGAATGGCTACCTGAATATCCTCCGGTTGTGACTGTCGGTTTGCCTTATAATGTTCGTAGTCTTCGTGCCTGAATGTCGGTGCTTCGGTGTCAAAGGCAACTGCAATGTGGCTGGGTTTCTCTTTGGTTACGATTTCGAGAAAGGAATTGGTGAATCCCATGATCGATCCCGTGTTGATACCTTTAGAGTTTACAATGGGGTTGGGGTTTCTGCTGAGGGCAAAATGGGCTCTATAAATGAGCGCCATTGCATCCAGCAGGAAAAGCTTTTTCTCTTCACTCATAAATTGTAAAGGTATACCAACATGTAATTGGATTGACAGAATTGAAAGAAAGTTTGAGCTAAAATTTGACTATCCGCCAACCATGACAAAGGCACCCCAGTAATAAGGTGAGCGCCACTTCTCCTTCAATTTTTTTTGAGCTTCAATAAATGATTCCTGTTTGCCTTTTCCTCCCAGCCATTCTTCATAAAAGTTGGTCATTAATTCCTGTGTAGCGGCATCATCAACCGTCCACATAGACATGATTACAGCCTCGGCACCAGCTACCTGAAATGCACGCTGCATCCCATAAACCCCTTCACCATTTTTTACCACTCCTAATCCTGTTTCACAAGCCGACAAGACTACCAAATCCGTATTGTCCAGATGAAGGTTCATGGCTTCATATGCCGTAAGGATACCATCATCATTGAGTGATAGTGAGTCTGAGATCTGACCGGCAATGATGTAACTATTAGCCCCTGCTAATATCAAACCAGACCTTAGGAGTGGATTTTCCACATATTCATCCGATGCCTCATCATCACCCAATGCCGTGTTTTCAAGAAAAAAGCCGTGAGTTGCGATGTGGAGTACTTCAGGTGACTGCACTTTTTTAATATTATCTTCTAATGCTTCATTGCTCGTATAGATGATTGTTTCCCTGGATAAATCCTGATACAGACTATCAATCTTTTTAACCTCTATTTGTGTCCCAGGTAATAATGCCAGTAGGTTATTTGTACTCATATACCGCAGTAAATTGCCTCTTAGTCCCCTTGGGATCGAACCCCCTCTGGTAAGTTTCTCTATGTCAATTCCTGGTCCAGAACGATTCAGACTCCTTGCTTCATCTCCTTCCTTATCCTGATTATTTTGATCCTCCATAATTCCCATATTGTAATTGGGGAATCCAAATAAAAAGCTTGGCCCCTTTTTACCATCTTCCAAATTGACTGCCAGCAGGTCCTTTGTATTGGTCATCAGCCTGATCTCAATTTCATCTATAATATAATTTTGAGAATCGGGATTCTTTAAAGTATAAAGACTAATTTGATTGAAAACGCCATCCGGAGAAAAGTAGACCTTTTTGATCCCCTCAAGTCTGTTTGCGATAGGACGCCAAAATAGTCGATAGGAAAAATCCTCCTCAACTTTATATTTAATGGCATTTCGGTAATTCGCTAAATACCTGGTCTCCATCAACAGACCATTTCTCATGACGACCAAATCCGGTTGATCCTTGGTCTCCTGAGTGACTATGAGTGCCGCATAGAAAACCTCATCGGTAAATACACCGGCAGAATCAGGAGTGAAGTCTCTGAACCTGATGACCTCTATAGCTGCTTCATCAGGCTTTAATTCCTTCTGGATATCTTTCCAACTAAGTTTTTTCTGAACAAAAGTCTCTGCAAAAGTCCCTGAGGATTTGCTTAGTTCCCTTTCAAGCTCATTCGATAACACAGCCAGTGAATCAATCATTTCATTACGTACTTCAATCGAAATATCTGTAGCGCTGAGAAGTTTGGCAGTCTGTTCCTTCATTTCGATCCACTGCTCGTAATTATTGATCAGAACGGAGTCGTTACTATTGATGATGGCATCCCGAACCTTATTCGATGCGTAAAAAATAAGGCCTTTTATCGCTAACTGATAATCATACATTTTACCCACCAGCGTGCGATCTTCAACACTTGATTTCACAATAAAAGCATTATACTGCTCAAAAGTCGGCTTGAGATTGTTGTAATAGAATTTTGTTTTTTCAGCCTCACTGAGAATCGGGAATACGGTATTGATCTGGTTGAAATAATTTTCAAAAGTATCGTCATAGTAGCTGATTGCCTCTTTCAGATTGTTTTTGCCCCAATTGATAATAGCCATTTTGTTTGTGCTCTTGGCGTAAACCGGATGATTTCGCCCCAGTGTATTCCGGCGGATCCGAAGTGCATCCGTATGTAGCTTTTCCGCTTTATCCATTTCACCTTCAATGAGGTAGGCATCTCCAAGGTTGTATTCCGCGAATGAGGTTTGCTGATGATCATTGCCAACAGAATGCGCAAAAGCTATGATCGATTGCTGGCCATAATCAATTGCTTTTTCCAACTCCCGGGTTTTGGTATAGAGTAAGGTAAGATTATTTAGAACTCTGGCATAATCAATACTCTCCTCGCCAACAATCTCTTTAAATATTTCCAGCGCCTTCATGTGATATTCTTCTGATTCATTGTAGTTGCCTGCATACAAATCATTCAAAGCCAGGTTGTAGGCATCCAGAGCATAAAAAAAGGAGTATTCACCATATAGCTCTTCATCCAATTTGAGGTTTTCTTTGAATATAGATTCAGCAAGGTCATAGTTTGCCAATGAAGTATAGACTCTCCCCAAATTGGATTTTACTGCCAATTCATAATCGGTATTATCGCCAGGTAACCTATCAATAATGGATAGTGCTTCGTCATATATAGCTTCAGATTCGGGAATCTTCCCAATCTCTGTATATAGACCCCCAAGGCTATTCAATATCCCTACGTATTCGATTGTTGCATACAATCCCAGGTCATCCATAATCTCAATAGCTTTTACTAGCTCACTCTCTGCCTTTTTATAAGAACCTTTTATTTGTAAAAGATCCCCATATGCTTTGGACACCATGGCGTCCTCAAAGCTGTTGCGTTCTACAATTTGTTCCAGCTGTTTGATGAGATCAATACCTTTCTCTCCATCTTCAATGTAGATGTAATGTTCCACCAGGGCATATGCGGTCATATAATATTCTTCACTCTTTCGCCCAAAAGTTTCCTCATCGATCTTAAGCAGCTGCTCATAGAGCTCTTCCGTCTTGTTGTAATTGCCCAGTTCATCATTCAAATACCCTAGCATGAAAATGACGTTCTTGGTATCATTTCCTTCAGTATCCCCTATTTGTTTCCTGAGATCATATTCTTTTTGATAAAAATCCAGGCTTTTTTCCAAATCTCCTTCCCAGTACAGATAGGCCTCAGCAAGAAAAGAATAAACCAGTGCGCTCAGGGTATCCTTTTTTTCCTCAAATAATTTCAGATAGTCCTTCTCTTTGTCAAGGATTGATGCATAGTCCCCTTCTGAATAATAATCCTCCATTTCCAGGTAAGTCCTTTCTGCTTTCTTACTCTCAAACGCATATTGACTAAAACAATCAGTCAAATTGAACAGAGAAAGAAGTAACAATAAGGCTATATGGAAAAGGACATTTTTCATGATGCGGTGAAATAGGTCTACCTAAAATTAATGAATATTTTGACGGGTCCTTATTCTTTGAGACAACAATACGTTAAGAATGGTTTTTTCAAATTGGTCTGAAACAAATCAGTCCACCGGTATTCTGTCAGCTAGATCATTCTTAAAAGTCTGAATTTCCTAATAATCCTTTTTCCGTCTCTCAGTATGACCAGCCTGATATGTTTGCCAGAATGCTTCCTAAACAGTGAGTGTATTTCAGATAGGGTGATGTTTTGGAAATAGGTGCCATTTATAGACAATATGACATCGCCTTCCTGTACATCGGCTTCATAGGCAGGTGTATCCTCCCTTACTCTTGACACCAATAAGGTGTCTGAATGTTCTCCTTCTGAAATTAATGTGATTCCACTCATGTCAAACTCGAAGTCCTCCTTGTACTGACTACTCTTTCGCAGGTACATGGCTCCATGCTGGTAATCAAAAGCCACTTTAAATCTTCTCAACAGATCCCCACCGAGGGTACCGTGTCTGGATCCCCTCTTGATCGCCTTCATGTAAATTCCTTCCAGTGGGATAGAAGTCAGGATATCTGCGAATTTATGACCCTCTATTTCAAATGCATCCATTCTACCAAGCTCTCCAGGTATTTCACCCGCAAGACCTCGACCCAATCTTACATGAATCGTCTTTTCAGGTATCACAATATCTTCTGTATTAGATACATCCAGTAGTACCGCATGACTTGCTCCGGTATCAACAAGCAATTTCACAGAATCTGATTCTTCATTTTGCCAAATTCGTGTATTCACATAGGGTTTTGTATATTCAATATCTAAAGGAACTCTGGTATAACTTTTTTTGGGTCGGTAGTAATCAGGGTCATATAGTTTTAATACCTGGTGATCATAATCTATTTCCACCACAAAACGACTAAAGACATCATATCCAATGATGCCATAAATTTCATCTCCCAAATTCTTTTTTAATTGCAAATAATCCTTTTCAAGTACCAGCATATTGAGACCCCTCGCCCTTATGTCTCCCGGTAAAGTCATATAGATGTTTGTTGCCACATAAGCTTTGAGTGAATCTTCGACGCCAGGTCCGGCAATATCAATGATACGCGAGTATTCAAGTCCCAGGAAATCACCAAAAAGTTTTTCCGTTAAAATGATAGACTCTGCCCCACTATCCAGGATAAACTTCAGGGTAAGGTAGCCATTGATTGTAACCGGAATGGCTATAAGGTTACTGTAGAGCTCAATGGGGATCTCTACACTTTTCTCTCCATAGGGCAAATGGAATCCAATCCGGTTTTGACCATAAGAAAAAAGTGATCCGAGCCATATTAACAGATATAGAAAATATTTGCTTATTGGATTCAACTGGTTTATTTCTTAATAACAACATATAAACCCCATTCCCTGTTACACAATGTATGAATTTCTATTCATCTTCCGCAAAATTCTTCATGAAATGATTATAATTTGATCATCAAAATGCCGTCAATTCGATCGTACTTTACGTATGGAGGTATTTAGAAAAAAATTATATAAATTTGGTATAACCACTAAATCACCGCTTTATGAAAACGATACTTACCCTCCTCCTGGCCTTGGTGACTTCCATTGGGTTTTCACAAAATATCTGGATCGCTGATAACAGGCCCACTGCTCCAACAGGGGCTCATGTATTTGCTGATATCAATTCGGCAGTTGCTGCTGCAAGTCCCGGAGACATCATTCATGTGATCCCGAGTTCAACTGCATATTCTGATGCCATAATTTCAAAAGACAGTCTTACCGTATTTGGAATTGGATTTAATCCACAGAAAGATCAACCGAATAAAGTTTCAATTGCAAACATTACCATTGCTGATAATATTTTTGGCACTCGAATTTCTGGATTAGTAATAACCGCAGCTCTAAACATAGGTCAGGGGGGTGCTGGCAGCAACATGGGTAATATATTTATTGAAAATTGTGAAGTTGCTCGTATTGATGGGGATGTCTGTTGTAATACCGGAACCAAGAGTAATATAGTAATAAGAAATTGCCTGATTGGGGAGCAAGCAACAAGCGGAGATTACGTCCTCCATCTAAGGGGTACTTATGTAAGCGCTACAAGTGTAGTCATCACAAATAATGTGATTCAAGGAACAAGTTCAACTACCAATGGTGGTTATCCCTCAATAGCTGTAAGGGACGCCATTATTAAAAACAATATTTTTTTAGGTAATGCAACTAATGACTATGCCTTTTATGTCACTACATCGACTATTTCAAATAACGTTTTCTATGGTAGAACGGCTATGCCAAATGGTACTATTGGAAACAGTTCTAACAATACTTTTAATAATAATGTGACTTTTGGATCCGCTGACGACGCTTTACCTATTGGGGTGAGTGGTAATACAGGTGATTCTGCTTTGGTAAGAACCGATCCACTTTTCGTTAATCTTCCTTTAGTTGATGATTGGACTTTTAATTATGACCCATCACCTGATGTCGGGTCTCCATTGTTATCAGCAGGTAATGATGGAACCGATATCGGAGTTACCGGGAGTACAATT
Source organism: Bacteroidota bacterium (assembly GCA_047947195.1). Classification (GTDB taxonomy): domain Bacteria; phylum Bacteroidota; class Bacteroidia; order Cytophagales; family Cyclobacteriaceae; genus UBA7330. The sequence continues at coordinate 4,910,785 of CP170458.1, read as the reverse complement.
CCTTTTAGCTCTACTGGCACTCCATTACCTGTTATTAAGGTACTTCGTGCCCCTGAAGTAATTAAACAGGGGACTAATTTAAATGCAACAATAGAAGCTGTCGGAAACTGATCCAGATTATGTTGGGCTTAATCAACATGAGGATCAGGGTTTTTGTTTTCCTGATATTCCTGATCGGGATAATGTCTCATGCTCATGCTCAGGATACACTTGAGATTGTTGAAATTGAGTATTTCTTTGATAATGATCCTGGATTCGGAAATTGTGCTTCATTTACGATAACTGCTGATACTGTTATCTCTTTAACAGATGAATTAGTTCAGACAGACACGCTAAAAACAGGCTTTCATGTATTCTATATGAGAGCCAGGAACATCAATGCACTTGAGGTTTATTATACACAAGATTCAATTGCTTCTACAGCAGACTCCATTAATTTAAGGCTATATCCGGATTCACTGATTAATGATGCCCTAAGGGCAGCTGGTACCTGGGGTATAACCGAATCCAGAATAATATTTGTAGACCAGTCTTTTTCAGTAGATCTACAAACTGTTGACACCATTGAATACTTTTTTGATAAAGATCCAGGATATGGTCAAGGTATCATCATTGATCCCCCAGATTTTACCGCTGGTAACTCCGTTACTTTAGGTGATTTCACACTGTCTACAGATACCCTTTCCACTGGTTTTCATGTGCTCTTTATGAGAGCAAAAGCTCAGGGTGGCGCATGGGGTGCATCCGAATCAAGAATCATCTACGTTGATCAATCTTCAGCTGCTGAAATACAGGTAATTGATAGCCTAGAATATTTCATTGACGTTGATCCAGGTTATGGACATGGGGTCATTATTGATGCTCCTGACATTACTGCCGGTACTACAGTAAATCTAACAGATTTTACCCTTGCGACAGACACTTTGAAAACAGGCTTTCATATACTTTTTATGAGAGCTAAAGCAGAAGGCGGAGCATGGGGTATTCCGGAATCTAGAATAATATTTATTGATCAATCCTCTTCTGCCGAGATCCAAATTTTAGATAGCATAGAATACTTCTTTGATATTGATCCCGGGTATGGAAATGGAATTGTTATTGACAATTTTACTCAGGGAACAGATATTTCTCTCCCAAGTGAAATCCTTTCTTCAGATACTTTAGTTTATGGATTTCATGTGCTCTTTATGAGAGCAAAAGCTGTAGGAGGAGCATGGGGTTTTTCAGAATCCAGAGTTGTTTTTATTGATCAAAGTGATGCGGGAGCCATTGTTCTGGTTGATTCACTGGAATATTTTTGGGATATAGATCCAGGCATTGGGAATGGAGCCATTATATCTCTTACCGCGAGTAATGTGGTATCTCTCGATAGTATGCTAAATGCTGATACTCTTTCTTTGGGTTTTCACATTTTAGGGATGAGGGCTAAAGCTGCCAATGGTCCCTGGGGAGCAACAGAGTCGAGAACGATATTTGTGGATCCAATTGGGGTTGTCTCTGTAGTCAACGTAACCGATTTGGAGTATTTTTTTGATGCTGATCCGGGTTACGGAAATGGTACCACCATACCAATTGCGCCCCCTGCTCCAAACCCAATTCGGGAAATCGCTTTAGCTGCCGGTGCATTGGCGGAGGGTCAGCATACAGTTCATGTCCGGGCACGTGATGAAAACGGACAATGGGGACCCTATGAATCTGCAGCTTTTTCAGCTTATGGTCCTGGTAGGGAATTGGATTCTGCTGCACTTGCCTATGTGTACAAACAACTCAGTGGAGCTACCTGGAACAATACTACCAACTGGCTAACCGGCAACCTCGATACCTGGTATGGGGTGGATGTCGTAAATACACGGGTAGATTCTGTCAAGCTTTCCGGAAACGGGTTGGCCGGCGAACTACCGCTCGAAATGGGCTATGTCCTCAACCTGAAAAAACTGGACCTTTCAAATAACCTGCTGATTGACACCGTCGATGCGGAACTGGCAAATCTTTCTTTGCTCGAAGAACTGGACCTGCACAACAACCGGATTGATGAATTGGCTGATCTTTCAGGCATTACTTCTTTAAATACCATTCACCTGGATACCAATTTCTTCGACTTTGGTGATCTGGAACCTTATGTGGGGGTAGCCACCTTCACCTATGAAAACCAAAGGGTTGTCAATGATATCCCCACTGATTCAACAGCAAAAATCAATGCCCCGCTTGTCATCGACAAAACAATTGATGGAGCAGAAAACAACTTTCAATGGTACCTAAATGATGTGGCTATTAATGGAGCAGACCTGGAAGATTATACGCTGACTCCTTATCTTCCTGCTGACTCCGGCGTATATGTGTTGAAGGTTACGAACAATATAGTCACCGGACTGGAGCTGGTTACTGAACCATATCATTTGGGTATCTCAGATTTTGAGGAAGACTCCCTGGCATTGGTTTCATTGTATAATAATTCGAATGGGGCAAACTGGAGCTTGAATACGAATTGGTTGACTGGCGACTTAAGTACCTGGAACGGCGTAATCGTCCAAAATCAACGGGTGACAGATCTCAATCTTCCGGGAAATAATTTGGATGGATTTGTTCCTAAAGATTTTGGCTATGCTGATTCACTGGTCAATGTTGACCTCAGCAATAATCAGCTTAGAGACTCCCTTCCGGATACCTGGGAGCAATTTTATGCCTTAACAACTGCAAACCTGGCCAATAATGATTTCATCAGCATACCTAACCTTAAACTTCTCAATGTGCCTACCCATAATCTGACCACCCTTAGTGTTGAAGGTAATAAGTTACAGTTCGGTGACATTGAAACCAATTTCGGTATTGGCACCTTTACCTATGTCCCACAGGATAGTGTTGGGGCTTATCGAGATACATTATTCGATGCAGGCACTCCAAGTTCACTCATTTATTCAATTACAGGCTCAAATAATACTTATCAGTGGTATAGGGCGGACGATCTTCCTCCTCATACTGAGGCCGCATTAGCAGGGGAAAACACCGATACATATACCATAGCAAATCCAATTTTTGAAGATGAAGACTGGTACCGTTTAGAAATCAACAGCAATGTGATCACTGATCTAACGCTGACCACGGCCTATGTAAACCTTGGCATCTCCAGTCTAAAACGTGATTCAACAGCCCTACTCAGATTATATGACAGTACGAATGGGGATGGTTGGATTGATAACACAAATTGGGGTACTGGGAATATTATCGGTTGGACCGGAGTAACCCTGAATGGAGCACAGGACCGTGTCATTGGGCTTGCGCTTCCGGGAAATAACCTGGATGGCCCCGTTCCAGCTAAATTCAGAGACATCACCAAAATTGAAACAGTGGATCTGTCAAACAATGAGATCACGGATTTGCCGAATATGTCATTCATGACCCAATTGACCACCCTTGACCTCTCTCAAAACAGATTAGGCTTTGGTGAGATTGAATATAACCTGCCGCTGAGCGGATTTGAATATTCAAACCAAAAGAACATTAGAATACCGGACCCCGTGAGGCGCTTACAATTTGGTACCGATGATTCACTTAAAGTGAAGGTTTCCGGAACCCAGAATGAATACCAGTGGCATTTTGAACAGTTCCAAAATGCTGTAGCAACGGGACCAGTTGATGGAGCCACTTCCACTGACTACTTCCTGGATAGTATCAACTATTACAGCATGGGTAAATATCATTTAAAGGTAACCAGTCCGGCAGTGCCTGACCTGGAACTTAGAAGTGATGACTTTAACATGATTGCTGTAACAGATATATATGGAAATGTCAATGACCCTGACCTGAATCCCTATCCAAAAGGTGATGTCATTGTACTGGGAATCGTTCCGGATGGCCCTTATCTGCAACTGGATACCGCACAGGTCGATGCAAATTCAGAATATCTTTCGCAAGATGTTGACCTGGGTGATTATTTGCTGCTAACACGACCAAATTTTACCGAAGATCCTCTTTTTATCCAGACTTATATTGGTAGTTCCATCTATTGGATTGAAGCAGATACCCTAAGGTTAAGACAACCATTAAGTGAAGGGATTGAAATCAATATCAAAAAAGTGCCACCTGATCCTGAACTGGGAACGGCAGAAATATCTGGAATTGTAGATACTGATTTCCCGGAGAGCGGTCGGGTAGACCTGCTTGATGCCAGACAACGAGCCAAAAGAGCCGGGTGTTCTGTACGTAGGTTCAGAGGTGCTGGACGATTCGAAGACTGGGAACTTTTTGCTTATGTAGAATCCGACGATAATGGGCAATTTACATTCCCTGAATTACCAGACGGGCTCTATCTCTTCAACGTTGAATACCCTGGAATTCCCATGAATCCACAATCCGATATTGAGCTTGAGGTAAAGCCTGGGGCTAAATTGAATATTGAAGCGATTATCACTGAAAATACCATTACGGTAAACGATCTTACCCTTGGATTACCACGTACAGTTGGGGATCTTAAGCTATATCCAAATCCAACTGATGGTGGAAAAACAAGGTTGGATTATCGAATAGATCGAAATATCAAAGACTTTGAGCTTAAAATATGGACCATCTCAGGTCAGCAGGTGCACCAGGAGATGATTCCACATACGATAGGTAATCAATCCGTGACATTGGATGTTAGCCACTTGAAAGAAGGACTTTATCTGTTGCATATGGAAGATTCCGGACAGAATGTAATGATCCAGATGAAAATGATCGTGAAACACTAGGCAAGTAACTCTTGAATATCAGATTTACTTAGTTGTTTTACCAAACTCTCCTCAATAGTGATCAGGTCTTTTGCCAGTTTCAACTTTTGACTCTGTAGTTTTAGGATTTTCTCTTCAACTGTGTCTTTAGCGATGAACTTATAGGTGAATACCTGATTCTTTTGACCGATCCTGTGAGCCCTATCGACTGCCTGAGCTTCAGCAGCAGGATTCCACCATGGATCCAGTATGAAGACGTAGTCTGCACCAGTCAGATTCAGCCCCAATCCACCAGCTTTCAATGAGATCAGAAAAACATTTACATTATCATTTTCCTGAAATTTCTCTACCTGGCCTTTGCGATCCTTTACGGATCCATCCAGATAAGCATGATCTATTTGCTGTTCTTCTAGATACTTCTGCACAATTTTTAAGTGCTTGACAAACTGGCTGAATATCAAGATTTTATGATTGTTACTTAGCGTATTTGAGATCATATAGTGAATGTCTTCCAGCTTACCAGAGTCACCTTCGTAGCTATCATCCACCATCATTGGATGGTTTGCGATCTGTCTCAATCTTGTTAATCCCTGAAGCAATAACATTTGAGATTTTTGGAGACCTTCCTTTTCGATCATGTCTAAAATATTATTCCTATACTGGTTCTTTTCGCGCTCATAGAATTCACGCTGAGCTTCAGATAGATTACAATATTTAATGTTCTCAATTTTTTCTGGTAGTTCTGTTGCAACCTGAGTCTTTATCCTTCTGAGGATAAATGGCTTGATGATCGCATTTAACCTTCTGGTCTTCTGCTCATCATTTTTCTTTTCGATTGGGATAAGGTATTCCTTTTTGAAATGTTTATTACTTCCAAGCAATCCCGGATTGACAAAAGACATTTGTGACCAGAGGTCCATCGCACTGTTTTCAATCGGCGTACCAGTCAGGATGAGCTTACGACGGGATTTTAATTGTCTTACGGACTTGTATATGATAGAATCAGGATTCTTAATGGCCTGAGACTCATCTAAAATGATGTAATTGAAATAAAAATCACTCAGAATATCTGTGTCAATTCGGGTGATTCCATAACTCGTAAGGATCAAATCATAACTTGAGAATTGATTGGTATCCTTTACTCTTTGAGTTCCTGTATAGGTCAGGATCTTCAGATCCGGAGCAAATTTCCTGGCTTCCATCTCCCAGTTATAGATCAGGGAAGTAGGCATGATCAGCAGACTCGCTGAATCTGGATTTTGATGTTTTTCACTAGCTAACAGTGCCAGAGTCTGAACTGTTTTCCCCAACCCCATATCATCAGCAAGACAACCTCCGAAACTATATTTATTCAAAAACTGAAGCCAGTCAAAACCAGCTTTCTGATAAGGTCTTAAATCACCCATGAAGTTGGGTGGCAACTCATTGGAATCTATCTCTTCAAAGTCACCTAGTCGTTCCAGCTTCCTGGACATCGAAACATTGGCATAGTTTTGATCCTTGAGTTCTTTCACCAAAGAAACATGAATCTTATCAAGCTTTACCTGATCATCAGTATTGGCAAAAGCAAACAGGTCTGTATATTCTGTAATCCAGTGGTCAGGGATTACTGCGTACTCGCCGTTGGGTAATTGAAACTCTCTGACCTGCTTTAGAATATATTTTCTGATGGTTGTAAATGGGATCTCAAATTCCCCAAAACGGATAACCGCTTTGATATCAAACCAGTCTATATTTTCTGTGATCTCCAGATCTATGTTAGTTTCCCCCACAAAATATTTTTTCTGACCCCCATTTAATTGCTCAATTTCAAAGCCAATTTTTCTTAAGGTTTTTTGATTAGCATTGAGCCAGCTAATTGCTCCGGTTTTGTTGAGGGTGGACCTTGAGTTTTTAAGCAACAAACCAGAATCAGTAAGATTTTGGATGAATTGCTTTTCAAGTCCTGGGTCTCGTTGAATCCGATGGAACACATAATCGTTGTTTTGTTTTTCCATGGACACACTTACCTGTTTTAATTTGTCCGCTTTATAAGAATAGGTTCCATATCTGAAACTCAACTCAAAAAGAATTCGTGTTCTGTCTTCTTCTGTTTGTTCCTTTTTTTCGTCAAACAGAGATCCATAACCACCTGTTTCTGCCAGCTCTGAAAAAGTAAGGACAGGCTTAGGATCCAGCTTTGCAGTTCGAATCTCAAAACCCTTGGCATAGACATCAAAAGAAGCGATTAGCGGAGCTACAAACTTTTTGTAGTAGGTCTCTTCCACATTCCCTGGAATTAATATAAACTTCTTATTAAAGAAAGGCTTTAGCTTTCTCCCGTCTACTTCTTTTTCAAATGTGAACAACTTATTATTTACAACAATCCAGCCTGGTTGTTTACAAAGGAGATAACTATCGTTTTGATAGAAGTCCACTTTCTCACCATCCAATTTGATGGTCGGGAAATAATGGGTATTATCTTCATTTCTTCTAAAGTGAAAAAGGACTGTCGCTTTGGTCTCAGAAATCTCAATGGGCTTCCAGGTAGGCTCCCCATCTTTCCCCATTTCAAACAACAGTTTACCATGGATCAGCTCCAGTATCTTTGATCGTCTGCGCTCCAGGTAAGCGTCTATCTCATCCTGTAATAATTTCTCACCTGATTCATCTTTCGCATATACTTTTAAGAAGAATTCCTCGGGTTTTCCCTTCCGTTTTTGAAAATGATTTAATACCTCTGTCTGCTGCATACTATCCATGAGCTTGATTAGCTCATAATCTGCTTCATCCAGACCGGAATCAAATTCAGAAGCATTTTTTGAAGAGATATTTTGATTGGAATAGGTGAGTCGACCCTTATCATCCAGCTGAACTACAAATGATTCAAATAAGTATCCAAGATATTCATGCTGAAAAAGCGAATAAATCAATTTAAACGGCAGGTCAGGAGAAACTTTCATAAAAATATTATCGAACCAAAGTGATCCGATTGGTTGAAATTATTCTGTTGAGCAACTTCGAAAGTAAATAAAAATGACTAGAAAGCAATCAAAATTTACATTACCAATTACATAATTTTACTGGAGGTGATGTAGCTCAATTTTTCTGGTCGCTTTGATGGCTGGTTGTATAGAAGTAAGCACAGTAATCATAACAATACATAGAACGGTATATGCTACATCAAGCAATTCTACTTTAACAGGATAGGCATCATGTATAGCAGTCTGGATCCCCATACTTACAAACCCAAAATTCTGTTGAGCAAAGCTGATAGCCAGGCCCAATATCAACCCAATGAATGATCCGGTAAAAGCCACAATACAACCCTCGAAGAGGAAGATATTTCGAATGAGTTTTAATGGTGCTCCCTGGGCAACAAGAATGGCCACATCTTTCTTCTTCTCAATGGCTAACATGGTGAGAGAAAAGAAAATATTAATGGATGCTATGGCAATGATGATGGATAAAATAAGGAAGACAAAAAGCTTTTCAATTTTCAGGATCTTGTAGAGGTTTCCATGGATTTCTTCATTTGTCAGCACCTTATAATCCTCGCCCAACAACTGAGACAATTTCTGTTTCATTTCATTGACTGGTACCTCCTCCCCAATTTGTACTTCATAGGCAGTTCGTCTTTCCTGGTAACTAAATAGCTCAAGTGCAAAATCTAAAGGAACATAGATATAGTTTTCGTCGTAATATTTTTCGACTGCAAAAATGCCCCCGGGCAAGATGGTCATCGTATTCACCATTTTCTCCGGGTTCATCATGTTTGGAGTTATATTTTTCGGATAAAACAGCTGAAGAGGATAGAAGTCATTTGAGGCATCGACTGATAAATCACGTTTGATTCCATATCCTATAATGGCCAGATTAACATCTCCCTCCTTTAATTGAAATTTTCCAAAAGCAATGGAATTCTTTAGTCTCCCTTCTGTGATGAAGTTATCACTAACTCCTTTAACCTTTGCTACTCTTTGAGCATCCTTGTATTTGATGAGCGCATTGTCCTCAACCACCTCAGTTAGACTAATCACTCCGTCCAGATTTTTTATAGATTCCAAGGTCTCAGCATCATATTCAAACGATTTTCCATAAGATGCCGTCACAATGATATTTGCATCTATGGTGCCATATAGGGACCTTAAAAGCTCACCAAATCCGTTGAATACAGACAGTACAATGATCAGCGCCATTGTTCCAATAGCCACCACAGTCATCGATATGATAGAAATAATATTGATGAAATTTTTCTTCCGTTTCGAAAGAAAATAGCGTTTGGCTATAAATAACGGTAGATTCAAGATTCGTCGGAATTTTCGTCAGCTGGTGGAATATCCAACTTGTCAATCAACTGATCAATTTTACTGGCTTTTTCTTCTGTATCATCATGGAAAAAAGCCAATTCAGGGACAATCCTAACTCGCTTACCAATCTTATTTCCTAATAATTTCCTTATCTCTCCTTTTTTATGCTCAATACTAAAGAAGACCTCTTCTACATCTTTTACTGGAAAAACACTCAGAAATACTTTTGCCAATGCCAGGTCAGGAGAAACCTCCACTTCGGTAATTGTCACCAATGAATGACCAAAAAAATGTCTGGGATCTTTTTGGAAAACTTCGCTTAGGTCCTTTAATATCTGGCGAGAAAACTTGTGTTGGCGTTTTGAATCCATGGGTACAAATATCCATTATTAATTTATTAATTTCGAACGCATCATATACAGCATAATAATTCACTTTGCTACAGCTATTTAGACTCAATGATCCTTATAGGCTTGTATTGATTTTTATCATACTTCTCATCATCAGAGGTGTATGGTTGATTTACGGGTTACCGCTTCCTTTGTTTGGCTTTAAATGGCAATTATTGGGTAGTTGGCTGTCACAGGATCATTTGATCTATGCAGACAGCTATGACTATACCGGACCATTGAGTGCCTTTGTTTATAAATGGCTGGTTATCTTGTTCGGTACTGGCAGATGGGTACATATCATACTATCTACAATCCTGATCATTTTACAGGCTGGCATACTCAATACAATCTTTATTAGGAATAAAGCATTTCACGAAAACACTTACGTTATAGCATTTCTCTATGTGATTCTGATGAGTGGTGTAATGGATTTCTATACACTATCGCCACAATTGATGGCGATCACATTTATTATTATTTCCATTAACAATATCTTCAGAAGGATAGATAATCAGGCAACAGATGAAATGTTTCTCACCTCGGGCTTTTATACTGGGATCGCTACCTTCTTTTATTTGCCAGCAGCCATCTTTTTAATCAGTTACCTGATTTCATTTCTATTGTTTTCAACAGCAATCGCAAGACGACTCATCCTCTTAAGCTTTGGGGCATTGATTGTATACCTGATAATTTGGGGATATTTTTTCTGGTATGGAGCAGACTCCCATTTCCATGAATCCTTCTTTGAAGCGGGTTTCTTAAGAGATAAGATCTTTTATTTACGTTATACTGAATTTTTTATACAATCTGCTGCCATCCTTTTTTCTGCTTTCCTCTCACTAAGCATTCTATTTACCTCCAGATTTACAAATTTCCAACAAAAGATTCAGCGAGTCATGTTGATCTTTTTAATCTCCGCTTTTGGGTGCATTTTGCTCTCTCCGGAATTGAGTGGGGCTGAAATCATATTCACAATCCCAAGCATTGCTTTTTTTCTTACCCATTATGTACTTCTCCTTCGCAGAAGATGGACAAGAGCACTGATCCCTCACTTACTTATTTTACTGATTCTGGTATTCCCATTTATTTGGATGAAACACCTACGCATAGACGAGTTATTTGTCAAAGGAGACTCACCCTATCAAGAGGAAAGAATCATGTTAATTGGGAGTGATTTATCTATCTATAAAGGCAACACAATCGCCTCCCCATTTATAGATGAATATGTGAGTAGAAAAAGGATGGAAGGACTAAAGTATTATAATGATGCGACTAAGATCTTTGATACCATGCAGTCAGCCAATGCAGATATTATCATTGACCGGTGGGATTATTTTCCTAAGATGATTGAAATCTTTCCTGAATTGGGTAAACAATATTCGAAGGAGGCGAAAAACGTCTACAGAAAAATCAACAATTGATTTTGTTCACCCTGGTTTGATGCCTGCCACCTTCAAAATCTGTTTGGAGAAACTCGAAAATCATGGTCTGGGCAAATTCCAATCCGGTAAATCTGGCTCCCAGACAAATAACATTGGCATTGTTATGTGCCCTGGCAAGTTTGGCCAGCTCTGCATTCCAGCATAAAGCAGCGCGGACACCTGGGTGCTTATTGGCTGTGATTGCTACACCATTTCCACTTCCACAAATCAAGATTCCCAATTCAAACTCTTTCCTTTCAATGGCATCACATAGGGGATGAACATGATCTGGGTAGTCAACCGCACCGGTTTGATGAGGACCGAAATCCTTTACGGTATACCCTTGTTCTTCTAACCACGGAATAATCTTGTTTTTATAGTCATATCCACCGTGATCTCCACCTATGGCTATCTTTTTATTCATCCTTTTTTCTTCTTTTTTCTTCTTTAGCTCTTAGTGCAAGCTCTTCCTTCTCCTCCCTTTTCAGAACTCTTTTTGAAATCATGATACTGACCTGATAAAGTCCAAATAACGGAAGGGAGATCAGGATCTGGCTAAACGGATCGGGTGGCGTAATCATTGCTCCAAGGATCAAAATGATAATGATGGCATGTTTCCGGTAAGTTTTCATGACTTCCGGAGTCACCAGCCCAGCTTTTGTGAGGAAATATACTACTATAGGTAACTGAAACAGAATACCCCCCGCGATATTGATCATAATAACCGTAGTTAAATAGGAGACAATATCAAATTCATTTAAAATCGATGGGTCGATCTGATAGTTGGCCAGAAAGTAAACTGAAACCGGAGTGACTATAAAATAAGCAAATAATACACCTGTGATAAAAAGGAAGCTGACGTAAAAGGTGGCTCCAGAGGCCGCTTTTCTTTCTCTCGGATAAAGTCCTGGTTTCACAAATCTCCAAATCTCCCAGAAGGCGTAGGGAAAAGCACAAATCAAACCAATGACAAAGGAGGAGGTGATGTGCATGGAAAACTGACCAGTCATTTGTCTGGACTGAATTATAAAAGGTAGCTCATCAATACAAAAAGAATCGGATTGCAACAATTCAGATAATTTACACAACCACTCATAAGTGATAAAATCCATCCTTGATGGTCCCAAAAGAATCACATGAAATATCAAGGTCTTATTCAAAAAAGCAATTGTTGCAAATACAAGAATTGCACCCAAAGAGCGAATGATATGCCACCTCAGCTCCTCGAGGTGGTCAAGAAAGGACATTTCTTTCTCCTCAGGGTTTTTTTCTTCATCCTCAATCTGATCCAGCGCCATGTGTCTTATTGATAAAGTGGATATTTATTCATCCAGGAATTTATCTCTTCCCTGATAGCAGAAAGTTTTGATTCATTATCTCTGTTTGTGAGTACATCGTCTATGTAATTCACAATTCTATTCATGTCTTCTTCTTTCAAACCCCTGGTCGTAACCGCTGCCGTGCCTACTCTCATTCCGGAAGTAATAAACGGTGACTGTTCGTCAAAAGGGACCATGTTTTTATTAACGGTAATATCTGCTTTGATCAAGGCATTTTCAGCATCCTTACCGGTAAGACCTTTTGATCTCAAGTCGATCAACATGAGATGATTATCTGTTCCATTAGAAATAACATGATAGCCTTTCTCTACAAAAGCATTCGACATAACCTGGGCATTCTTCTTTACCTGTATGACGTAATTCATGTAATTATCTGACAAGGCTTCGCCGAAAGCCACAGCTTTAGCGGCGATGATGTGCTCAAGCGGTCCCCCTTGAGTACCCGGAAATACGCCTGAGTCTAACAATGAAGACAGTGTCCGAACGGTTCCTTTTGCTGTTTTGATTCCAAATGGGTTTTCTATGTCTTCCCTTACCATGATCAACCCGCCACGTGGACCCCTAAGCGTCTTGTGAGTTGTGGTAGTCACTACATGACAATGATCCAAAGGATCATTTAATAAACCTCGAGCAATCAATCCCGATGGATGGGAAATATCAGCCATTAATATCGCCCCAACTTTATCAGCTATTTCCCTAAATTTCGCATAATCCCAATCTCTGCTATAAGCCGATGCTCCACAAATAATAAGTTTTGGCTTTACCGAAGTGGCTGTTGACTCAATTTTATCATAGTCTATCACACCGGTCTCTCTGTCCACACCATAGAAATGTGGCTGATAGATCTTGCCTGAATAATTCACTGGAGAACCATGGGTCAGGTGACCGCCATGAGAAAGGTCAAATCCCAGAATTTTATCTCCTGGATTTAAAAATGCCAGCATCACCGCTGCATTTGCCTGAGCTCCAGAGTGTGGTTGTACATTCGCCCAGCTTGCTCCATAAAGCTCTTTGGCTCTCTCAATAGCAAGTGTCTCGATTTCATCTACTATTTCACAACCCCCATAATATCGCTTTCCGGGTAATCCCTCAGCGTACTTGTTGGTCAGTACGGTGCCCGCAGCTTCCATCACCTGTGGTGAAGCAAAATTTTCAGAAGCGATCAACTCTATGCCCTCGAGCTGTCGCTTTTTCTCCTTTTCAATAAGTTTAAAAACTAATTCGTCTTTCATTCGGGTGGTTTACGTTACCAGATAGGAGTAACTTTCTATAAATGCCTTAATTTAATGGGGGCAAAAGTAGTCGAACCCCTTCACTTTACCAATGTACAATTAGTGTAAGGATTGTTAACTTCGCAAGCCATCCGGATATATTAAAGATCAAAGAGAAATGCTTGAAAAACTGCGAGAGAGTATTGATGAAATAGACAACCAGATTGTTGACCTGATCAATAAGCGAATGGAGTTTGTAAAAAAGATTGGCGAACTCAAAAGGAGCGGCAATGAAGCTATTTACAGACCGGAAAGAGAGAAGGCTATTATTGATCGACTGGTTGCTAATAGCAGCGGCCTCCTCAACAAAGCTGCCATTGAAGCCATTTTCATGGAAATTTTTGCCGTGAGCAGAAATTATGAATTACCGGAAAGAGTGGCGTTCCTGGGTCCGGAAGGAAGTTTTACACACCAGGCAGCTGAATCCCGGTATGGTGCCATGAGCGATTACATCGCTTTGGATTCAATATCAGCAGTATTCGAGGCAGTTAAAACTTCAAGGGCACGATTTGGAATTGTACCCATTGAAAACAATCAGGAAGGAACTGTCCAGGAAACCATTGATTTTCTGGCTGTCCATAAGCTTACTATAGCTGCGGAAATCGTTCTCCCCATCCATTTTGCCTTTGCAACCAAAGAAGAAAATCTTGAAAACATTAAAATCGTGTATTCAAGAGACATCGCATTTCGTCAGTGCAAAAACTTTTTGAACGATTATTTTCAGCACAAAATTGAACTCAAAGCTGTCAGCTCTACGAGCCGGGCATGCCTGCTAGCAAGGGAAGAAGCTCATGCTGCTGCCATATGCGCGCCCATCGCTGCACGACAATATGATTTGCCGATACTCTATAATAACATTCAGGATTCTGCAGACAATCAAACTCGATTTTTGATCATAAGTGAGAACTTCTACAATCAAAAAAGTGGTAGCGATAAGACTTCAATTATCGCCAAGCTACCAGATGAGCCCGGTGCCCTGGTGAGGTTTTTGCAGCAGTTCCAGAATGCAGGTATCAACTTATGTAAAGTTGAAAGTCGACCGGCAAAAGAAGGTAGCACTTTCAAATATGTTTTCTTTGTTGAATTTGAGGGCCATTATGATGATGAAATCGTACAAAATACGGTTAAACCTTATGGCAAAGACATCGTCTGGCTCGGAAGTTACGTTCAGGTCTGCTAATTATTCATTTCTTGGCTAAGACTAAAACCACATTTTATTGTCAAAATTGCGGAGCAAACTCCCCCAAATGGTTAGGTAAATGCCCTTCCTGTGGAGAATGGAATACCTATGTAGAAGAAATTGTTGCCCCTAAAGCCAAATCATCCAGTCAGGATCCCTGGATATCAGAACGAAATCACCCCACTCCAATTCATGAGATCACCTTTGATGAGCAAAGCAGGTTAAAGACCGGGTTTGAAGAATTTGACCGCACACTGGGAGGAGGAATTGTTCCAGGGTCTTTGGTATTGATCGGAGGGGAACCTGGCATTGGAAAGTCTACCTTATTGCTTCAAATTGCTATCGGATTACCAAATCAAAAAATATTATATGCTTCGGGAGAGGAGTCTCCTGAGCAGATCCGGATGCGAGCCGATAGGATTGGAATCAAATCAGAGCAATGTTACCTGCTTTCAGAAACTTCCGTTGAGAACCTGCTGAATGAGGTGGTCCGCTTGAAGCCTGAATTATTAATTGTGGATTCCATCCAAACACTCTATACAGATCAGCTAGATGCAGCTGTAGGATCGGTTTCGCAGGTAAGAGAATGTGCAGGTAGGCTCATGAAATTCGCGAAACAAACAGGGGTACCGGTCTTCCTAATTGGTCATGTAAATAAGGATGGTGCCATCGCAGGCCCTAAAGTGCTTGAGCACATGGTAGACACCGTTCTACAATTCGAGGGGGACAGGCACCTGGCTTATCGAATCCTGAGAACCTCGAAAAACCGGTATGGCTCTACCTCAGAATTGGGAATCTACCAAATGTTGGAGGGTGGCCTGGAAGAAGTTAGGAATCCATCAGAAGTTCTGATCTCACCTCGGGACTCATCCTTAAGTGGAATCGCAATTGGAGCAACGATCGAAGGAAATCGTCCTTTATTGATTGAAGGACAATGCTTAGTGAGTCCAGCCACTTACGGAACACCTCAAAGAAGCACAACTGGATTTGATAGCAAACGACTCAATATGCTATTGGCTGTACTAGAAAAACGGATTGGGATCAGGCTAAGTTCACAGGACATTTTCCTCAATATTGCAGGTGGAATCCGGGTAAATGATCCTGCTTTGGATCTGGCAGTTTGTGCTGGATTATTTTCCTCTTTTGAAGATGTCCCTATTGACCAATCAATATGCTTTGCCGGAGAAGTAGGACTTGGAGGTGAAATAAGGGCTGTTAATCGAGTAGATACAAGAATTAATGAAGCTGCCAAATTAGGATTCAAAGAAATATACATCTCATCATATGGAGCTAAAGCACTGGACAAAAGCAAGTTTGATATCAGGATCCATGCCTTTTCCAGACTTTCAGATGCTTTCCAGAATCTATTTCAGTAGACCTGTTTTCTGTTCCGGGTCGTGAGTATCTACCTCTCTTCTTTTTTGTTTATCTATGATCTGATAAATACCTTCCTGACCCCTTACCTCAACTTCGGTACCCAGAAAATGGGATTTTGAAGCTGCTTTTTCTCCTTCTTCAGATTTACCAATAATAAAGTTGATACCGACCCTAAAATCGACCGACTTAAAGTCAGGTATCGACCAGTAAGCAACCTGATCAACTGCAAGATAAAATTGAGCGGGGCCACCTTTGACCGCAATCGCTGCTCCTATATTCGGAATTTGTTGTGGATACTTTGTCGCATTAATCGATGCCACCAAAAAGTCTCCGATCTGATGATTAACCCCAACCCCGTACAACATCTTTAGTTGACCCTGTACATACCTTGCAGCTACAGTAGTTGTAACATCGTTGACTGATGTCAAATGAATCTTTCCGCTTAAATATGCTCGAGTAGGCAAGATCGAGTTGTATGGATCATGATTTACTTTGAATGAATTATACTTTCCAATCAGAGTGTCCCTTACCACGTCAACAACATTATCAATTCCTCTCAGATCAATCCCTGAGTAATAAAGAGAGGTATCTCCAAGCGTCCTATTTCTAATATCTTCTTTCCAGGATATAAAACCTATATCATTAACCGATCCAGCAACTGTAACGTATTGTCCGGCATCAAACTCAAAACCAATATCCAATCCAAAACCTGAATTAGCATTCGAAACTAAATGAGATGCTAAATCCCCCTCTTCTCCAGCAAATATCTTTTGACCTGATGTTCGAATAGCAGCATTTTGCATATCCAGGCTCAGCTGGTAATTTTCTCTTTCTGTAACTATATCTGCTGTGAAATTGCCGGGAGAACTAATGTTGTAAAACCCCTGAAAATACTTCAACCTAAAACCCAGTCCAATATTTTTATCCTCAATAAAATATCGATATCCAACACCCATTTCCCTGAAGTGACTAATGTTGAATTGGGTATTACCCACCTTTACTGTTTCCCCAACCTGACCGGCATTACCATCTACTACAAATTCAATTAATGATTTTGGATAGAGAATATCCGCCTGACCCCGTTCATTTGCAAAGAGGTAGATACTCGCTCCGGAAGGAGTAGTATAACCCAAATGGAAAAGTGCAATGTCCGCCTCAATGGAGGCCATATTATTAGTTTGGAGTTTGCTTAACAGTTTATCTGTATCCACAATCAGGGTATTGTCAACTCTGGAAAAGACGTTGTTGTAGCTGAGCTTGTTATTATAGCCAACATGAATGCCTGACATCGCCGGGAGTCCAAAAAAGATCTTTCCCTTTGGAATATATGCAGCATTGATCAATGTATTCTGAAAAGTCGCATTCCCCAGGTGATGAAATGAAAGACTTGACTGGCCTTTAGAAACAAAGGTGATCGCACAGGTTAATATGATCAGGAGAATTCTATTCATTAAACTGATAATTTACACCGGCTACAACCGACGCTTTAATTTCAATATAATCTTTGAGCCTGATCTTGACATATAAGTCATTGGCTGTTAAACTTTCTGAAGTATTCAATACCAGGTGCAAGGCAACTTTTGTTCCTGTCTTCAGCGCTTCTACACCATCGGGACCCAAAACAATGTCCGCCGTATTGTTTCTTTCTTTTCTAACTGTTCCGTTATTATTTAAGAAAGGTGCACTGAGTACCAACTTCTCTGGTGCGGTAAATAAGGTATCGCTGGCAGCGCCAATAATGTTTATCTCCATGGTTCCGGAAAAAGGAAGTGAATTAATTGTAACAACTCTCAGTACAGCGCTATCAACCTCATTAAAATCCAATCCACCATTGAGATTAAACTCAACATCTCGCGCTAAATCTTCAAGTCGGACAGCCAGATCCATCCTCACCAGGATATCTGTTTGGATTTGATTATTCTGAGAAATATAATTCAGTGCATTTGGATCAGAAGGATTGATAACTGCCTGAAGATTAAAACCCAGCTGATCAGGTGTTGTTGCTAATAGATCACTGAGTGAAGAGTTAGAACTGTTAACTACAATGGTTGTATTTTCAGTTTCGCCAGGTGATTGTGCAGCTGCCACAACCTGAGCACTATTTGTAATATTGCCATCCAAGTATGTGGTATCGTTTACTCCGGTATTGTCACTTACACTGTACATCCCACCAAACAAAATCCCAAAAGGCACACCAAAGGAATTTGCAAAGTCGAAAGTGATCGTTGGAGCCCCCAGGAAAAAGCCTTCAGTGTTAAAATCCTGAAAGAATGGGATACTTAAAGTGGTATTACCTACTGTCACCGTGTCCTGACCAAACTTGCCGTAAACTTCCGAAAATGTCTGGTTTTGAAAAGCCAGCTGGAGATTAAATGTTTCTCCTGCGGGGATTTGCTGACCTGTCAATAATGGAATTTCCAGGTGAACATCTACCGGAATCACATTAGTAGAGCCCTGATAAGTAAATTTTGTTTTCAACCCGGCCAAGGACCTTGTAGTGTTAAAATTGGTATTACTCGGTCCGAAAGAAACCTGAGTCGTCCCGGTTGTATTAGTTGTTGTAGGAAGAGTAACTGTTGCTGAGACACTTGTTGTCCCTGCAAGCGTTGCATCCAGCGTTAAATCTCCACTTAGATAAAAAACAGAGTCAATTCTTTCACTTTGGTCTGCTGCATACTCGAGGTATAATGTGGTATCTACAACAATTGTTTGGTTTGAACCAACAGGGGGGGTAACAGGGAGATTAAAACTTGCATTGTCAATGACATCAGAAATATTAACAATGTCTGAAGTGGCTGAAAAAAGAGCTTGATCAGTGTATTCGAGATAGAGAATATTATCTGGTTCCGGACCCTCCTTCAACTCGGTGGTGTCTCCAATCTCCACAAGCAATTCACTCATGGTATAGATAGTCTCCCCAATTGGGGCAGCATAAACACCATCCAGCTTGATTCCCTGGATATTTTCAAAATCCAGATCCTGGATATTACACCCCAAAAGTAGCAGCACTACGGTGGAGGCTATAAGGGATCGCATACTATTCATTCACCTGTTATTATGCTAAAATATGCATTTTAGCTGATTTTTCGCCTGTTTTTACTGTTATAACCCTCAATTCCTTGTATTCCTCCGGTATGAATTAGGATTATTCGGCGATTAAATTTAAAATAATCTTGTTTAATAAGGTCTATAACGCCATAAAACATTTTTCCTGTATAAATCGGATCAAGTAATATTTGATGCTTTCTTTTGAAGTCATTGATAAAATCTATCAGTTCATCCTTCACCTTACCATAGCCTCCAAAATGGTATTGATCCATTATCTCATAGTTTTTCTTCTCTATTCGATGGGTCATCAAGAGGTCACTGACCATCTGATGTATAAAATCTCCTTTTAAAGAGGAAACTCCTATAATTACTTTTTCCTGACTTAATCCCTGCAGTATCCCAACCATAGTGCCTCCGGTACCTATGGGTGCACAGATATAGTCGTAGTCTATATTGATTTCTGCAACCATTTCTTCGCAACCTTTGATAGCCAACTCATTTGTGCCTCCCTCGGGAATCAAAAAACTCATAGGATAACTCGATTGCAGTTGCCGGATGTCATTTCTGAGAATCTCATATTCCTCTCTCGAAACAAACTCAAACCCCATCCCAAGTGCTGCTGCATTGATTAATGTAGGGTTGCTGTCCGGTTTCAACTCGTCGCCCCTAATGATACCAATAGATTTTAAGTTGTTGTCTTTTGCTGCTGCTGCGGTTGCTACTATATGATTAGAATAGGCTCCACCTAATGTGACAATCTGACCGAATCCTTTTTTCAAAGCTTCCTCTATGTTGTATTTATGTTTTCTCCATTTATTCCCCATAATAATCGGATGAATCAGATCTTCTCTTTTCACATAGACCCGGATGCCTTTTTGCTCAAAAAGTGGATCAAATATTTCCTGAATTGGCGAGGGAATCAGTGCCATAAAACCAAGTTAGATAAATTTGCAAAATGTCAGAGGATACCAACATCCAGGAAGAGGAAGAACTCTTCGAACACCATCACATCATTGCTGATCCAAAACAGACCTTGTTAAGAATTGACAAGTTCCTTTTTGATCGATTGCCCAATGTCACTCGAAACAAAATTCAAGTTGGCATTAAAGATGGATTTGTAAAAGTGAATGGCAATGAAGTAAAACCAAACTACAAGGTTCATCCGGGCGATGAAATCTCCGTTTTGCTAACAACTCCTCCCAGGGAGGATGTTGTTGTTCCGGAAAATATTCCACTCAACATCGTTTTTGAAGATCCACACCTGTTGGTAGTAAACAAAGAAGCCGGGATGGTTGTCCACCCAGCTTATCAAAACTGGACAGGAACCCTGGTAAATGCCCTGGCTTACCATTTTGAAAACCTCCCTGAAATGAAAGGTAATGCCGGCCGACCGGGCCTGGTACATAGAATAGATAAGGATACTTCCGGTTTACTGGTCATAGCAAAATCTGAAGCGGCAATGAATGGCCTGGCGAAACAGTTTTTTGAGCACTCCATCAACAGAACATATCATGCCCTCGTCTGGGGAGCCCCTGCAGAAGAGAAAGGCACAATTGATGTAAATGTGGGAAGGTCCCTTAAAGACCGGAGGATTACAGCCGCTTTCCCCCTGGGTGATCAGGGTAAAAATGCGATCACCCACTATGAGGTGATCAAGGACCTGCGGTATGTCAGTCTGGTAAAATGTAACCTTGAAACCGGCAGGACCCACCAGATCCGGGCCCATATGAAATATCTGGGGCATCCGCTCTTCAATGACGCAACCTATGGTGGAGATAAGATTCTAAAGGGTACGGTGTTTACAAAGTACAAACAGTTTGTACAAAATTGCTTCAAGCTTTTGCCGAGACAGGCTCTGCATGCCAAAACGCTTGGGTTTATCCACCCGGTGACAAAGAAAAAGATGGAGTTCGATTCAGAATTACCTGAAGACTTTACTGCATTAATTGAGAAATGGGAGAATTATATCAATCACGTGGAATCGGGTGATAATTAATTCATCTTGCTATCGCTATCATCTCCAGAATATCATCTAAATATTCCCGGTTGTTTGAAAGTCTTGGCACTTTATTCTGTCCACCTAGTTTTCCGCGCTTTTTCATCCAGTTATAAAAAGTACCACGTTCAACCGAATGAATCAAAGGGGGGTCAAGGGTAATATCTTTATAGCGCTTGGCATCGTAGTCAGAATTAATTTCCCTCAACTTTTCATCCAGGATTCTTTTAAAACGATCCAGGTCTTCAGGCCCTTTTGCAAATTCTATGATCCATTCATGGCCACCTTTTTGCCCCGCATCAATATAGATAGGTCCGGCAGTGAAGTTTTCAATTTCTGCATCCGTCTTTTTGCAGGCTTCAGCAATGGCTATTTCGGCATTCTCTACCATCAACTCTTCTCCAAAAGCATTGATGAAATGTTTCGTTCTACCTGAAATTCTGATTCTGTATGGATCTAAAGAAGTAAATCGCACCGTGTCCCCAATTTTATACCTCCAAAGACCGGCATTGGTAGTAATAACTACTGCGTAATTTTTATTTAGTTCTACCTGATCAAGCGTTATTGTCCTCGGATTGTCACTTTCTGCCTCTTCGGCAGGAATAAATTCGTAGAAAATGCCATAATCCAGCATCAGCAGCATGTCTTTGGAATCTGTTCGGTCCTGAATCCCAAAAAACCCCTCAGAAGCATTGTAGGTTTCTACATACCGCATATTTCTGCTCGGAATCAAAGACTGAAAAAGCTTTTCATACGGAGTGAATGCCACAGCACCATGAAAAAAGACTTCAAGGTTGGGCCAGACTTCAGATATATTGTTAACCCCCTTCATTTCAATAATCCGCTCAATAAGTACAATCATCCATGTGGGCACACCACTGATACTAGTGACATTTTCGCCCGCAGTATAATTGGCCATCTTTTCAATCTTTTCCTCCCATTCATCCATAAGGGCAATCTCCAGTGTTGGTGTTCGAACCATTTGGGCCCAAAACGGGAGATTTTTAAGCAGGACAGCTGAGACATCACCATAATAGGATCGGGCATTCTCATCAAATTGATTGACTTGCTGGCTTCCACCAATCACCAGATTCTTCCCGGTAAACATCTTCGTATCAGGATAATTATTGACATAAATAGAAAGTAAATCCTTACCACCCTTGAAATGACAATCTTCCAACGCTTCATTAGAAACAGGGATGAACTTTGATCTGGAGTTGGTCGTTCCTGAAGATTTGGCAAACCATCGAATCTCGGTAGGCCATAAAATATGTTGTTTTCCCTGCATCAATTTATCGATATAGGGGAAAATATCTTCATAGGATACCACTGGGACATTCCTGACAAAATCCTGATAAGTACTTATATCTTTGAAGCCATATTCAACACCATATTCGGTTTTCATCGCCTTCCGGACGAGACTAAAGAGAACTTCAGTTTGCACCTCTTCAGGATATTTCATGAAAAGCTCGATCTGGTGAATCCGCTTTTTCATAACCCAGGTCAATATGGAATTGATAATCTCCATTAAACTTTTCTGCGAAGTTGAAAATGTTGTCCCAAATATACTCTTCTTACCTGTTCGTCAGCAGCCAGTTCTTCTGCCGTACCGGCTTTAAGTAGTTTGCCTTCAAACATCAAATAAGCTCTATCGGTAATGGAAAGTGTTTCATTCACATTGTGGTCTGTGATTAGGATTCCGATATTGCGATTTTTTAGTTGAGCTACAATCGATTGAATCTCCTCCACGGCAATTGGGTCGACGCCAGCAAACGGTTCATCCAAGAGGACAAACTTCGGATCAACAGCCAACGCCCTGGCAATTTCAGTTCTCCTTCGTTCACCCCCCGAGAGCACCAACCCCATATTCTTTCTTACATGCGTTAAGCTGAATTCTTCTAGTAAAGATTCCGCCTTCTCTTTTTGTTCATTTTTAGGCAGATCTGTCATTTCAAGCACTGCAAGGATATTGTCCTCAACAGAAAGTTTTCTAAAAACGCTAGGCTCCTGGGCAAGATAACCGATACCCAATTTGGCTCGCTTATACATGGGCAAATCAGTAATATCTTCCTTATCCAGGAAAATCTTTCCCTCATTAGGTTTGATAAGACCCACAACCATATAAAAGGTTGTGGTCTTTCCAGCCCCATTAGGTCCCAGCAAACCGACAATTTCTCCCTGTTTCACAGAAACAGACACGTTGTCGACAACTGTCCTCTTTTTATATCTCTTGATAAGTGATTCTGATCGTAACTCCATAAAGGCTTTGCAAGATATTAATCTTCTTTAATATCCTTAATGATTAATTGGATGGTTTTATTGCCCATATATTCATTAAGATCTATATGATAGGCTATACTTATTGACCTGGCGTTCTCAATCATTTCGAGTTTTTCTGCCATACCAAATCCAACGGATTCAACCGTTTTTGGATGCCCTTCCTGAAAAAGCATCAGCTTGAGATGTTGATCTTTGATGACTTTTGGCTTGCCCTTCACCCTGACATTGGATGAAACAAAAATGGGTTGTGGATTTTGAGGACCAAAAGGAGCCATCTGGCTAATAATTTTCAATGTTTTAAAATTGATAAAATCAAAATTTACCTGCTGATCCACCTGGATTTTGGGTATTAGCTGGTCTTCAAGGATGTTCTTGCTCACCACCTCCTCAAATCGGACTTTAAAATCATCCAGGTTTTCGGGTAATAACGACAATCCAGCAGCATGCGTGTGACCACCAAACTGTTCCAACAAATCTTCACAAGATTTAATAGCTTCATACAGGTTAAACCCGTCAACTGATCGCGCTGAACCAGTGATTTTACCATTTGATTCGGTCAGGATAATTGTAGGCCTGTAGTATTTTTCGATGCATCGGGAAGCCACGATACCTACTACACCCTTGTGCCAATCATTCTTAAATAGAACTGTTGATTTTGCAATTATTAATTTCTCATCTGACTCAATCATTTCCAATGCCTCAGCAGTAGTCGTCTGATCAAAATCTCTTCTTTCCGTATTTTTTGAATTCAAGTGATCGGCAAAATTGGAAAGCTCTTTTTCGTCATCACTGATCAGTAGCCTGACAGATTCCCTGGCATGAGAAAGTCTCCCGGTTGCATTGATTCTGGGGCCGATATAGAATACAATGTCAGAAATTCCAATCGGAACTTTCAGTCCGCTGATCTCAATTAAGGATTTTAATCCCGGAGAAGGTGCATGATTGAGTTTTTTCACTCCATAGAATGTAAGTACCCTGTTTTCATCCACAATCGGCACAATATCTGAAGCGATACTAACTGCAACAAAATCCAAATAGTTATACAGACGTTCCAGCGGCACCGTATTTTGAAGACAGAAACCCTGCAATAATTTAAACCCAACTCCGCATCCACTTAATTCCTTAAATGGATAGGCATCGTCTTTCCTCTTTGGATCGAGTATCGCTAAAGCTGGCGGTAATTCTTCACCAGGCAAATGATGATCACAGACAATCACATCAAGACCCAACTCTTTCGCCAAGCCAATATTATTTACTGCCCTAATTCCACAATCGAGGGCAATCATCAGACTATAACCCTCCTCCTTTGCCCATCTTACGCCTTTCTCTGAAATACCATAACCCTCTGAATATCGATCCGGTATATAATAAGAAATCTGATCTGTAAATTCCCTAATGAAATTATAGGTCATGGCTACTGAAGTAGTCCCATCCACATCATAATCTCCATAGATGAGAATTTTTTCTCCCGAATGAACTGCATCACAGAGCCTGTTAACAGCCATTTCCATATCCTTCATCAGAAAAGGATCATATAGGTGGGCAAGAGAAGGGCGAAAAAACTTTTTGGCCTGATCAAAAGTCTTGATACCCCGTTGAACCAAAAGGGATGTAAGGTGTTCGTTGAGGTTTAATGCGGACGAAAGTTGTCCCACCACCTGTTGATCAGGTACCTCATACTCAATCCACCGCTTTTCCATTGGTTGAAATTAGCGATAACTTCCTAATTAGGAAAAGACATTTGCGCTAAATGAGGTAGTTGAGATCTTTTTCAGCGATGAAATAATTCTGAAACCAGTATTCATAATCTTCGTAAGAAACACAATCCTTATCCGGGGATTCATTCAATTGCAACAAAGCATCTGGTTTTAACCATCCGGAAAACAAATGTGATTGGTCCTGTGGAAGATCAGAGATCCTGATAATCTTATTCCCCTGATAAAAAACCGGTGAAGCCTTATGATTAAATTTTCTTTCCATTTGTTATGCAAGCATACTATTTTTCAGGGGTCAAGGTTTCACTTTATGAGTTATTAAATTGTTAGCTTGTAATGAATTAATCTATAAAAGTGATTTGTTGATTAATTTGGTCCCGAATGAAAATCTCATTTAATGAAATTTGGAATTTTATTGACCTGATCAATACCCAGGAAAAAGGATGGGAATTTACGCTCCATGCTGGGAAAGTCTCTGTACCTGGCTTAACAGTGAAACAGTTGATTGAACTTAAAAATGATCAGGACTATGATACAGAGATCTTACCATCAATCTTTACTTTTAGAGAAATCCTTTGGCAACCAGATGTTTTCACGGAAGCAAACGCGAGCCTCCCAAGTCTGCGAATCTTGAATGCTCATTGCAAAGAGATATCAGAGGAACTCCAGCAACATAAGTCAGAAGTGGGTCAGGTATATGCTCAGCTTATCGAGGGTATTGGCAAGTGCAGTCAAAAAGCTTTGATTGAGCTGGAGGATGGACCGAGTATCGTGAGTCGGGTACTGGGAGATTTCAGGGTTTGTGCATTTCCAATCATAAAATTTTTCATCTTTCATCCAAAAAACAGAAACGACTATTATAAGGATGCAGTAAACAGATTAAATTATGCAGTTAAAATAATTCTGACTCAATTCCATGGCAGATACACTGAATTAGCAGATCCATACTGGCAAGTTTCATTTGAAAAGAAAGAAAAAGTACCCTCTGAGCAACAAAAAGCTACTGAAAACGATTAATATTCTTGATTTACGATTTTGGTTATGCTGAATTAGGAATAATTTGCAAGCCTGTTATCTTCTATACCCCAAATCTAAATGTCTGAACAAGTTGACCACCGACATGAAGCAGCTGATAGAACCAGGTTCTTACTAAGCAACCTCATCAAGGGACTCGTATGGCTAACAGTAATTGTTGGAGGTTATTTCTATTTGAAAAATCATTACGATTTTTCACTCAGTGACATCCTTGGACCGGTATATGACCAACCTGTAACCATTTTTGGTGTCTTTTTAGCTTCAGAAGTGATTTTCGGAATTATCCCGCCTGAGTTTTTCATGATATGGGCATTGAGAAATGAGAGCCTGGAGTTATATATTCAAAATATTATTGCTTTATCCACCATATCCTATATCGCTGGTGCTCTGGGTTATTATATAGGTGGCCATTTTAATACCACCCGATTATATGCCAGCCTGCAGAAAAATTACCTGGGAAGGTATGAAAAACATCTTAATAGATTTGGTGGTTTTCTTGTGATTGTGGCTTCGATCACTCCATTGCCATTTTCTGGAATTTGTATGTTAATGGGAACCATTAAGTATCCCGTTAGACGCTTTATGTACTTCGCTCTTTTAAGATTTGCGAGATTTGGGGTTTACGCATACATCATTTGGGAAGCAAATGTTTTACAATGAGTAAGAAAGGAATTCTACTGGTCAACCTGGGCACCCCAGATTCCACAAGTGTAGCTGATGTCAGGAAATATCTTCGAGAGTTTTTATACGATAAGCGCGTCATAGATATCCCAAAAATACCCAGGTGGCTTTTGGTCAACCTGATCATTGCCCCATTCAGGGCTCCAAAATCTGCAGCTGAATATCGAAAACTATTTACTGAAAGAGGATCTCCTTTGAAATACTATACTGAAGATATCACAAAATTACTTGGGGATTCGTTAGGCAAGGAATATGTAGTTGAGTTCGCCATGAGATATCAGAATCCCTCAATTGAATCAGGTCTCAATGCTTTAAAAGAAAAAAAGGTATCAAGCATTCATGTCTTACCGTTATTTCCTCAGTATGCCTCAGCAACAACAGGATCTGTCATCGATAAAGTGATGGAAATCACCAAAGACTGGCAGGTTATTCCAGATATCAACTTTACCTCTCAGTTTCTTGAGGAAGATCTCTTCATCAATACGATTGTGAAGAATGGAAAGGAATGGATGAGTAAGCACAACTATGATCACTTTGTTTTCAGTTATCATGGACTTCCGGAAAGACAAATTCTTAAAGCTTCAGTGAATAACTACTGTAAGCTCAGCAACTGTTGTCAATCATTTAATGACAACAACCGATTTTGTTACCGGGCTCAATGTTTTCACACGACTCGGCTGGTCGCTGAGCAATTAAATATCCCAAAAGAAAAATTTACCGTATGCTTTCAGTCTAGGCTAGGCAATGATCCCTGGATACAGCCATATACAGAAGAAACCCTTAAAAGACTCGCTCAGGAAGGCAAGAAAAAAGTTCTGGCATTTTCCCCGGCATTTGTTTCAGACTGCCTGGAAACAACCATTGAAGTTGGTGAAACTTACAAAGAGCAATTCCTGGAGCTTGGAGGTGAAAGATGGGATTTGGTTGAGAGTTTGAATGCCGACCCGACATGGGTAGAATGTCTTACAGAATTGGTGAAGAAATAAGTTACTCAACAAGTAACTTTCTAGCCACTACCTCCTGTGGTGTTTGTATCTTCAACAAATAAATACCAGGTTTTAATACTGGCAACTGATATTTGCCATTTTCAATCACACTTATTTGAAACTCCCGCCCCTCCAGATCAAAAAGCTCAACATCCAACAAGGCCTTATTGTGTTGAATTGAAAGTTCATTCAACGAGATAATGGGATTAGGGAACACAATTGGATCGCCTTCTACTTCTATATAGCCATCTTTCTTCAACGTATCCTGTTTACCTTCTGCAAAGCCGATAAGCATAACATCAAATAACCCAGGATAATTATAATTGACCACTCCAGATTCAGTCCAGGTAGCAGTCTCCGGAATGCCACTTTCAAATATCCATTTATAAGAGTCATATCCCTCACTTAGATTGCTAAAGACGATAGTACTCCTTGAATCAATAATCTGTTTACTGACATCGAAGGAAAGGCCGAATCCCGGGGTTCCATTACAATCCATGAGATCAATTACTCCAAGTTTTATTTCATCAAGTTGGGTGTATACATTCTCTCCTGGACAAAGTGTGGAACACCCATCTCTATGACCGATGACTGCATCAAAATTTCCCAAAGCATGCTGATGCTTTGTAAATGGTGAGAGCCCTTCTTTGTCCAATTTCCAGGCGACAACCTTAAGTAATGAAGAGTTGCTAGAAGCAGGGAGAGTTGCGGTTTCATAATTGCCCAAAAGACATATCCCCATAGTTGTACTGTTTGACCCACAAAAGTGAGCACCTAAAACATTATCCTGATCCAGGTTCCCTGGATCTCTACCATTAAAAATGGTTCCATTCTGAGCAATCAAATAATTATAGCCAATGTCCGACCAGCCATTCACTTCAGTATGATAGATATAAATGTCACGTACTACCTGTATATAATCGGTATTGGTATTTGACCCTGCGGAGTGATGGATGACCACGTGTTCAACCTGTGTTTCACTTCTGCTGTAATCGGGTGCCGGTAAGCCAGCTCTCCATTCTGATTGGGGAATACTATTGAATGATCCAATACAGGCATTTTCTGTTTCAGTCCTGTAAGATGTTTTGATTTCAGGAACCGGTCCACTGTTGATCAACAAGATCTGAATACCTTCTAAGGTATTTAATAGGATCTCGATGGAATCTTCTTTCCCATGAGACAGAAAATAGGTGAACTGAGGGGCATCCGGATCTAAAGGTACCCCGAGACTATCCTCTCCAATCTTAATAGGCACAGATCGACCAAGATCTCTTGTCGACTTTAACACTATAGCTGTTGAACTAAAGTCCACTTCCAGCTTCCTTCCACTTATGTTCTCACCTGAAATATCAAGAACCCGGGTTTCTTGATTGTTATCCTGACAATAAAGAACGAATGGAAATAATAATACAAATAGAAAAATATATCTATGCACTGACTGGTACGATTTCAACTACTTTATTGACAACGTAATCCACCTCTTCTAAAGTATTGAATCGACTGAATGAGAATCTGACAGCCCCTCTTGTTGGATCTGAATTCAGTGCACTTAGCACATGGGATCCCACCGATGAACCACTTGAGCAAGCACTACCTCCACTTGCGCAAATTCCATTGATATCCAGATTAAATAGCATCATTTCATTGTGATCCCCGGGAGGAAAAGAAACATTTAACGTTTTAGAAACGCTTTTTTCAAGGTCGGCAGATAGTCCATTGAATGATACTCCAGGTACACGACTTTTTAATTGTTCGATGAAATAATATTTCAAATGGTCCAGCATTTTGTGATCCTCTTCCATGGTAGCATAAGAAAGCTCAAGGGCTTTAGCCAGACCAACAATGCCTGCCACATTTTCCGTTCCGCCACGCATATTTCTTTCCTGTGAACCCCCCTGGATAAAAGGATGAATTTTTTGGTTGTGATTGATGTATAATACTCCGACACCCTTAGGTCCATGAAATTTATGTGCTGATCCGGCAACAAAGTCTACCGGTAGATCACCTAAATGCAATGGATAATGCCCCATGGTCTGCACTGTGTCAGAATGAAATAAGGACTGATGCTCTTTGCATAGCTCTCCAATGTTCTGAATATCAATCAGATTACCAATCTCATTATTTCCATGCATCAGGGATACTATGGACTTCGGATACTCTTTCAGCAATATCTCTAACTGATCCTGGTCAATATTTCCTTTTTCATCCACATCCAGCAAGTGTAATTTGATTTTGCCAGACTTCTCCAGATGTTCCACGGTATGTAATACCGCGTGATGCTCTAAAGGAGATGTAATGATATGTTTCAGCCCCGAAGTTTCTACTGAGCTTATGAGCGCTGTATTATCTGATTCCGTTCCTCCGGAAGTAAAAAATATTTCTGAAGGTGAAGTATGAAGTAAATCGGCTACTTTTTTTCTGGCCTGCTCAATGGCTGACTTTGCCTTCCGACCCAATGAGTGAATAGACGAAGGATTTCCATAATGCGTTTCCCAGTACGGTAGCATCTCCTCAATTACCCTGGAGTCTATTGGAGTAGTTGCCGCATTATCGAAATAGACGTTCATTCTGCGGGTGTTGATATGATTTCCCGGATATCATTCATAAGTTTTTTGGCCAAATGGTCAGCTGTAGCCAGACTATCCGATTCAGCATAAATCCTAATGATTGGCTCGGTATTGGACTTTCTGAGATGAACCCACTCTTTTCCAAACTCAATCTTCAAACCATCAATGGTATTAGTTGGATTTTCGGCATATCGTTGTTCAAGTTCCTTGAGGATCCCATCCAGATTGATTTCATCATTTAATTCAATCTTGTTTTTTGAGATGTGGTATTGAGGATAGGTAGCTTTTAACCTTGAACAACTTTTTCCAAATTCAGCCAGGTGGGAAAGAAAAAGCGCAATCCCTACCAGGGCGTCTCGCCCATAATGTAGTTCAGGAAGGATAACACCTCCATTACCCTCTCCACCAATCACAGCCTTGACTTTCTTCATTTGAGTCACCACGTTCACCTCACCTACTGCTGCCGCCGAATATTCACCTCCATGTTTTTCGGTAACATCTCTCAACGCCCGCGTGGAAGACAAATTACTTACGGTATTGCCTTTTTTTCTACCTAGTACATAATCAGCAACTGCTACAAGCGTATATTCTTCTCCAAATGGCTGTCCATCTTCACAGATCATAACCAAACGATCTACATCGGGGTCAACGACTATTCCCAGGTCATATTTTCCAGCTGCTAATTCGTTGCTGATCTGTGATAAATTCTCCGGGATTGGTTCCGGGTTGTGAGGAAAGATGCCATTTGGTTCACAGAATAGTGGATGATATTTAACTCCTAACCTATCCAGGAGTTTTGGTACTGCAATACCGCCGGTACTATTCACTGCATCAACCACAACAGAAAATCCCTTTTCCCTGATTGCATCCGCATTGACAAGATCCAGTTTTAATATCTGATCTATATGATAATCGATGTATGAATCATCCCTTTTAAGCTTCCCAAACTTCTTTGGCTCCACAAAAAGGATTTCTGGGGATTCTGACCATTTCAACACTTTCTCTCCATCCTTTGCCGAAATAAACTCTCCTTTTTCATTAAGGAGTTTCATGGCATTCCAGCCGGATGGATTATGACTGGCTGTAAGAATAATACCTGCATGGGCTTTCTCAGCCTTTACTGCCATTTCAACCGTTGGAGTAGTAGAAAGTCCAAGATCAATCACGTTGATCCCTTGAGATAAAAGAGTGTTTTCGACTATTGGGCTGATAAGATTTCCGGATGGTCTGGCATCTCTTCCAATCACGACGATCGGATTTTCATGATGCTCTTTGATCCACATACCGAAACCAGCAGAAAATTTTACTACATCAATTGGCGAAAGTGTTTCTCCGGACTTGCCACCAATAGTCCCACGTAGCCCGGAAATAGATTTAATTAAAGTCAATGCTCACTGAATTAATTGTCGAACAAAGATACGAAATCAATAAAGGGGAATTAAGAATTTATGAGGAGAAAAGCGAAGGAGATTTTAGCTGAATTTAGCCATCACCTTATCCACTTCATTATCGGGATTGCCGCATGTACTGCCGGCCCCTACAGTTTTACCACAATATCCACATGTCGCCCCTTCTTTATTTAGAAAAGGACTTTGGGACGCACATGTTCCCTTGAACTCACCATTCTTCTTGAAGATCAATCTCACAGACATCAGGACAAAGAATAGTCCGATAAATCCAATTGCTAATAATACTGTAGCCATAAGGTTACTTTTGGTTCAAAATTAAAGAATATTTGTCTTTAGGTACAGAGAACAAATAATAAGTCACAAACATTCCATTTAAATGTCATTATCCAAACCAGATCCCAATAGAAAAGCAAAGTTGGAAGCCTTTGACCGTCTGTTGACCATCATGGATGAGCTTAGAGAAAATTGCCCCTGGGACAAAAAACAGACTATGGAAAGTCTGCGGCACCTGACAATAGAAGAAACTTATGAGTTAGGGGAAGCCATTCTGGATAATGATTTGGAAGAGATCAAGAAGGAATTGGGCGATCTGATGTTACATCTGGTCTTTTATAGCCGGATTGCCTCCGAAACCAATACGTTTGACATAGCGGATGTCCTCAACCAGGTTTGTGATAAACTGATTAGGCGGCACCCTCATGTTTATGGAGATGTGCACGCAAAAGATGAGAAAGCGGTTAAGGAGAATTGGGAAAAGATTAAAATGCAGGAAAAGGGGAATAAATCAGTTTTAGGTGGAGTCCCCAAATCTCTTCCAGCCATCGTAAAAGCCATGCGAATCCAGGAAAAGGCAAAGGGGACCGGGTTCGACTGGGATAATAAGGATCAGGTTTGGGAAAAGGTACACGAAGAAATGAATGAATTCAAAGAAGCTGCAGACAAGGATGAGTCGATCAGTGAATTCGGAGATCTGCTTTTTTCTTTGATCAATTATTCCCGCTTCGTAGACATTAACGCGGAAGAGGCCCTGGAAAGGACCAATACCAAGTTCATCAGAAGATTTACAGATATGGAACTGATGGTTAAGGCAGAAGGAAAAGAATTGTCTAACTTAACGTTGCGGGAAATGGATATTTATTGGGAAAAAGCCAAATCCAATGACTGATCAACCGGGTATGTAGTTTAATTTATACAATCAAATTAACCCTTATTAAAATGAAAGAACTTAAAATTAATCATGGAGCTGTCTGGGTAATTGTTGTCCTGGGACAAGTTATTCCCGCATTCTGGTACGGAATCTTTGCCGAACAATGGATGAGTTTAAATGGCTTTACAGAAGAAGAAGCCATGTCCGGAGGATATACCCCATACGTTGTCAGCATCATTACTGCTATCGCCTTTGGTTACATGCTTGCCTGGGTGTTTGTAAGAATGAACGTTTCCACCTGGATTGACGGGCTGAAGACTGGATTTATCATGGGTTTCCCAATAGCTATCTTGGGAACGATGACCATGTACATGTTTTCTCTACAACCCTATGCACTGACCTGGATAGATGGCGGACAGAATCTGATCATCTGGACAATCTCTGGAGCTATACTTGGGGGCTGGACAAAGACAAAATAACAGCTGGCTCCTTTTGGAGCTTCTTTTAAACTATGATTTACAAAATCATCTTATTTGCTGGTCTTTCTGGGATTACTGTTTTTATTGGAGGCCTGTTAGCCAATATCTTCAACCACCATGTAAAGGATAAACCGGTAAAATTTGAGATCACTCATACCCTGATGTCTTTTGCTGCCGGAATTATTTTGTCAGCTGTGGCTCTTGTTTTAATCCCAAGCGGTCTTAAAACACTGACCTTACTCCCAATGACCATCTCTTTTCTTGCTGGAACTATAGCTTTCATGGTCCTGGAACAATACCTGGCAAAAAAAGGTGGTCAAACCGCCATGTTACTGGCAATGATGATGGATTTTGTTCCGGAATCGATTGCCTTGGGGGCTCTTTTTGCTTCTGAAGTACACACCGCGACCTTGTTGGCCATTATCATTGGACTTCAAAATTTACCTGAGGCATTCAATTCATTTCGAGATCTTGTCCAGAGCGGTTTCACAGTAAACAAAACACTTGTCATTTTCTTTTTCTTGAGCTTTTCTGGTATTGTCGGTGCGCTTGCCGGACATTTCTTCCTGAAAGATTATCAGGTTCTTACAGCACATTTAATGACTTTTGCCAGTGGAGGTATTTTGTATCTGTTAATTCAGGATATTATTCCGGAAAGTAAGCTGGAAAAGAATTATCTCACTTCTTTAGGGGCTTCTTTTGGTTTTTTGGTGGGGATTATTGGAGAGAAAATCCTCTAGAAATTCAGACAATGGCTAATGCAAGCAAAAAAGGCAACTCATATGAGTTGCCTTAATTTCATATTGTTATAGCAAATTCATTATACACCCTTCCATTTGATCGAACACCCAATTGCACGCTTCTCTTTCACCATTGGTTTCTTGCCCGCTAATAGGGTATTAACAGCATCTTCCACATATTTTTCACTGGCATCAGCTGCTTCTCTAGGGCTATCATCAATTGCACCAATATACTCCACCTTAAATTTCCCTGCTGCCTCCTTATTCAATACAAATACATGAGGTGTCTTACTTGCCCCATAAGTGGTTGTCACTTCCTGTACATCATCTCTTAAGTATGGGAACGGATAGTTTTGAGAAGTCGCCCGACTTTTCATCTCCTCCATTGAATCCCCTGAGGATTGGGATGGGTCATTAGGATTGATCGCTATTACGGGAAAGCCCTTTGCGCGGAATGTGTTGTCCAGATTGATAATTCTTTGCTCGTATTCTTTTGCATAAGGACACGTGTTGCAGGTAAAGACAACAATAAATCCTTTGGCTGTGGAGTAATTGGACAACGATACCATCTTTCCATCGACTCCCTTCAGATTGAAATCCGTTGCATAATCACCCACCTGATACCCCTGAATATTCTCACTATTGGCACTAGTGAAAAAAATGGCTCCTACAACTAATAATCCGGTAATAATTAAAAATGTCCTATTCATCATTTATTTATTGTACGAACTATACTTCTTTACGAATTTATCAAGTTCAGGTTTATCAAATGCCTGTTCATGAAAGTATCGTCTTCCCCTGGCATCAACAAATAGTGTGGCAGGAATAGCTCCAGACCAGTCAATTGATATTGACTTTATATATTTATCTGTATCTCTCTCGTTCAGTAAAAATACCGGTGACTTTACCTGAATCCTTTCAACCATTTTCATGGCCTTCTCCATATCCTCAGGATGGTCCACTGTAACAAAATAAACCTTAGCCTGACTTTTATCAACAGCTTCAAAATACGGTATTTCCAAGATACATGGTCGACACCAGGATGCCCAAAAATTGATAACTTTCAATTTATTATCCGGAGTGTTGATGATCCCATTTAATGATTCGAGGCTTATTAAATTGATCTCCTGCCCATAACTTAACCTACCAGCTATCAGGGCTAAAAAAAGGATAAAATACTTCACAAAATGTATGTACGTGGACTGAATAATTTAGTTATTGAATTATAACCAGAATTGTACAATTTTTATACGTTACTGAAAGTATCCAAAATACGTTTTGCTAAGCTTAACATTTTGATAATTTTCAAAATTCTTGAGCTTATTAAGTGAATTTCCTAAAAATAGAAATGAATCGTTAGACAATTTGATGAGGCAAATTTGGAGTAATAAATTCACCTCATTTTTTAAATTGTACTTTACAAATTTTATCCACAATATGCTTTAATTATCCACAAAAATAATGATTATTCTTATAACATGCTGTATGTGAGATACATACGCACTTATTATTCAATTATAAGTTTGTGGATAAGCTTACTTATTTTTATTTATTCCAAATTGTAAAAGGCTGAATACCAGTCAGATGTAAATGCTTACTCTTTTGTGTGACTTATCAATTTGGTTCTGTAAGCATTAAATATTCTGGACTTTGAGACAAAACCAAGATATTTCCCATCATCAATGACCGGTAAATTCCAGGCTTGTGTTAACTCAAATTTATTCATCACAGATTGCATTTTTTCCTGTGGGGTAACATGAGCTGGCGGAACCTGCATGATGGCCTTGACAATCACATCCTGGTATTTATTATTGTCAAACATGATTTCACGGATATCATCGAGGGTCACAATTCCTTCGAGTTCATCCTTTTCATTCACAACCGGAAAAATGTTCCGCTTACTCTTCTTTACCAGCTCTACCATCTCACCAAGTGTGGCATCCGGTCTGATCTGTAGAAGATCTGTTTCCATCACTTTTTTCAGGTCAATCAAACTGAGTACAATACGATCCCTATCATACTGGATAAGGTCACCTTTTTCGATGAGTTTTTTGGTATATATCGAGTACTTCTCAAAATATGAGATGGTGGTATAAGAAATCGCAGACACCAACATCAGAGGAACAAACAAAACATAACCTCCTGTTATTTCTGCAATCAGGAATATCCCCGTCAATGGTGCATGTAGTACACCGCTCAGTACACCACACATCCCTACTAAAGTGAAGTTACTCGCACTTATAGAGATTCCCGGGACAATCAAAATGATCAGTTGTGTAAAGAAAAATCCTGCTACTCCACCCATAAACAATGAAGGAGCAAAAATTCCTCCACTACCACCTGCTCCAATCGTTAAAGCAGTGGCTAAAGGTTTTACTAGCAAAATCGCAAAAAGGAAAATAACTACCATCAGTTGACTGGATTCCCATGGTTGAAAAATAGATCTCTCAAAAAGATCCAGTTCACGACCTGCAAGTAGGTTTTTTATTGATTCGTATCCCTCACCATATATTGGCGGAAAGGTGAAAATGATAATGGCTAATCCCAAACCACCAATTAACGCCCTGGAGAAACTCTCCTTAATGTTCCGAATCCCTGACTCTACTTTATACATCATCCGTGTAAAGTATAGCGAGATCAATCCACAAAATATCCCAAGCATAACGTAGTATGGAGTATCGGCAGCTTTAAAAGGATCTGTCAACCTGAAACTGAATAAAATATCTTCTCCAAGCAATGATATACTAACCAACTGACCGCATACCGAAGCAATCAGGATCGGAATAAACTTGCTGATCTTCACTTCCGTCATGATGACTTCAATAGCAAAGATTACACCCGCAATAGGCGAATTAAAGATTGCTGAAATAGCACCTGCTGCACCACAACCAATCAATAATGTGCGTTTCTTGTAATCAAGATGTGCCCACCTTCCAAAATTTGACCCAATTGCTGAGCCTGTTACTACTATGGGGGCCTCCAAACCCACAGAACCTCCAAATCCAACAGTAATTGCACTGGTTACCATTCGTGAATACATCTGGGTCTTGCGTAGAATACCCGAGTTTTTAGAAATGGCATAGAGTATTTGTGTGATCCCATGACCCAAATGCTCTTTCAGAACATATCTTGCAATGAATACGGTGATCAGAATCCCAATTAATGGATAACCCAGATATAAATAATTGAATCCGGTAACATCAATATTTCTTTCCAGAATTGCCTGAATGGAATGAACAGCGCTTTTGAGGGTGATAGCAGCAAGTCCGGCAATCAATCCAATTATACCTGCGATAATGAGCGTGAAGTTATTATCGCTAATAGTCTTCATTCGCCATACAAGTAGACGAGTCAACAAACTGGAAGTGCTCATGTAGATCTCTGAATAAGCATTAGACTACCAAAGCGCCCTTCTTTTTCAGGGCTTCTTCAACGAAATCAAAAGAAGAGAGAATATCAGGCTTACCATCCACCATAGCTACATCATGTTCAAAATGAGCGGAAGGCTTCTTATCCGCTGTAACAATGGTCCAGCCATCGGATAATTGTATGACTCTCCTTGTTCCCATGTTGATCATGGGTTCAATAGCCAATACCAAACCTTCCTTTAGTAGCTGTCCTCTTCCTCTTTTACCATAATTTGGAACTTCGGGTGACTCATGCATTTTTCTTCCTAGCCCATGACCAACCAACTCACGAACAACTCCGTAACCAAAGCTCTCAGTATATGATTGTATCGCATAACTAATATCGCCAATCCTATTACCAGGTTTCATCTGTTCAATCCCCAGATATAGACTTTTCTTGGTCACTTCAAGGAGCTGTTTTACCTCTTTACTAATTTCACCAATGGCAAATGTATAAGCGTGATCTCCGTAAAACCCATTCATCAGCGCACCACAATCTATTCCAACAATGTCACCTTCCTCTAATGGCCTGCTTGTTGGTATACCATGAACAACCTGCTCATTAACAGATGTGATAATGGTATTTGGATAATCATAAAGTCCAAGGAATCCAGGTTCTGCTCCCTGATCCCTAATGTATTCCTCCGCAATCTTATCCAACTGTAATGGAGTTATCCCGGGCTCAAGTCGCTCTGCAAGAACACCCAGTGTTCTTGAAACAACCAAAGCACTTTCCCGCATTAATTCTATCTCTTCTTTAGACTTATAATGGATCATTTTAAACATTGATAGCACAAAATTAACATAAAAAAACCCTGGCTGTTTTGCCAGGGTGATTTTCTAATGTCTAAATGTGATTAAGAGTTATTGGTGATGCCTTCCAACACATCTTTAATAGGAACACGTACGCCATCTTTATAGGATACGATCCAGGCATCTTTGACACCCATTTCACGTAGATATTTTTTGAAGGTATCTGCTTCCCAATAATCTCTGAAAACACCCAACGTAAATCTTTTTACACCGTCACCTTCTTCTTGAGAGAAAGTCTTAGAGTTCTCTGTGTACTTGCTTAGGTCCTTATTGGTAAATGCCCCAATCTGAACTTTAAACACCACTCCCACACTCTCATCAATACCACCATCATCTTTCGGTTGAGGTCTAGGTGCTGAAGCCGCTTGTTGTGCTCTTGCTTGAGCTTGAGCCAATTGATTTCTAAGGTCTGAGATCTGACCAGAGTATTGAGCGATCTGATCATCTTTCTCAGAAATTTTGGCATCCACACCATTCAATTCATTCCTTAATGAACTTACCTGACTTTTCAACGAACGATTTTCTTCAATCAATCCCTTATATTCCTCTGGTTCAAGCTTTTTTACTCGCTTTTTCCATTCTTTTTTCTCTTTTTTATCCATCTCCTGGGCCGTTGCATCAAAATATGCCACAGAAACGGCAAGGATTACAAAGTATATTACAAGTCTTTTCATAGTATAATCAATTGATTTATAACTCTTTATATATATGGTACTAAAGTAATAAAATAACTCTACTTAATACAAATTTAATGTTTCTTCATGGAACCAATCATATCTTCCGGTTTTACCCACTCATCAAATTGCTCTGAAGTGAGTAAACCAAGCTCCATTGCTGCCTTTCTTAGGGTTGTTCCCTCCTTATGAGCCTTCTTGGCAATCTTAGCGGCATTCTCATATCCAATATGAGTATTCAACGCTGTAACTAACATCAATGAGCTTTCCAATTTCTCTTTTATCACCGGATAATTAGGTTCAATTCCCACCGCACAATTATCATTGAAGGATTCACAAGCGTCGCCTAATAATCTTGCACTTGTCAATAAGTTGTAAACCATAAGTGGTTTAAACACATTTAATTCAAATTGCCCATAAATACCACCACTGGTGATAGCTACATCATTTCCTAATACCTGAGCACAAACCATGGTCAATGCTTCGCACTGTGTCGGATTTACTTTTCCTGGCATAATAGAAGATCCGGGCTCATTTTCGGGGATCAGAATTTCTCCAATTCCACTTCTCGGACCAGAAGCCAGCATCCTTATGTCATTACCGATTTTGAATAAACTAACTGCCAACTGCTTCAATGCTCCATGGGTCTCTACCATAGCATCATGAGCTGCCAGTGCTTCAAATTTATTAGATGCTGTTTTGAATGGGAGACCTGAATTTTTTGCGATCTTTTCGGCAACAAGTTTGTCATAGCCTTCTGGAGTATTTAAGCCGGTTCCTACCGCTGTTCCACCTAAAGCCAGCTCTGAGAGATGTTCAAATGTATTTTCGATGGCTTTGATGGCATGATCAATCTGAGACACGTAACCGGAAAATTCCTGTCCCAGACTTAAAGGAGTAGCATCCATGAAGTGGGTCCTTCCAATCTTTACAACCTTCATAAATGCCTCTGATTTCTTACGTAAGGTGTCCCTCAGCTTTTTAACTTTTGGTAAGGTCAGCTCACTGAGGATTTGATAGGAAGCAATATGCATTGCGGTTGGAAAAGTATCGTTAGAAGACTGACTTTTATTTACGTCATCATTTGGGTGTATCCTCTTTTCCTTGTCCGAAAGCTTTCCACCACTTATTACGTGTGCCCGGTTGGCAATGACTTCATTACAGTTCATATTGGACTGTGTGCCTGACCCTGTTTGCCAGATAACCAGAGGAAACTGGTCATCCAGGTCACCTTTCAATATTTCATCACAGACCTGACCGATCAGCTGTGATTTTTCCGAGGGTAAAACCCCTAGCTGAGTATTGGCTTCCGCGGCTGATTTTTTCAAAATGGCAAATGCCCTGATAATCTCCATAGGCATATGCATGTTGGGTCCTCCAATTTTGAAGTTATCTCTGGACCGTTGAGTTTGAGCACCCCAATATTTATCAGCAGGGACTTTAACTTCCCCCATGGTATCATGCTCCAGTCTGTATTCCATTCTGTTGTTTAATTTTTATAGCCTAAAATTATTCAAACCTGACCAATTTATGTTTAGAATACTGCTGCATTCAGGCTCATCACCAATAATTCTGCTTTTTCCATAAAAATCAGCCACTACTCAAAACAAATTAGTTGAAATGATATTAGGTTTGTAGTTTAGAACGATTCTAAATAATGCTTCCAATTAATGTCCTCATATCTGACTTTCAATACCTGACCAGGGAGGGATTGGTACGCTTGATTGAAAGTGATCCTACATTGGCATTATTAGGAACTGTGGAAAGTGCAGACCAACTACTGGGTAAAACTGAGGAATTACAACCTAACGTGGTAATCATGGATTACCGAAGTAAAAATCCGGACGATCTAACACTTATAAAAGAAATCATGGGATCTAGTCCATCTAAGTTACTCATCATTACCAATGAGGATCAAAAAGAACATATTCAGGCCCTACTCGACCTTGGTATAAAAGGAATCGTTACGAAGAGTTGTAGTAAAGAAGAAATCCTGAATGCCATCAAATCTGTTTCGAAGAATTCAAGATTTTATTGTAACAGGGTTTTGGACTCCTTAATGGGGGAGGATGAAAAGGAAAACAACTGTGATCCTACTGTCCTATCACAGAGAGAGTTTGAGGTTCTTAAATTGATTACAAAAGGTTATAAGACTTCAGACATTGCTGATGAACTTTTTGTCAGTGTACACACCATTAATTCACATCGAAAAAATATTCTGAAAAAACTTAACCTCAAGTCACCTGCTGAACTGATTGTCTATGCAATTGAGACCGGTTTGGTCAAGGTATGATTTAAATCATAATTATCACTAGAAATAGCTATTGCAATTGCATTCTAACGTATATTAGATTTGTATTTTTTAGAATCATTCTAAATAAAACAACCGTGACATTAGATAGTCTAAAACTAAATCAACAGGTAATCATTCAAAAGATTACCGAGAATGGACTAACTTCCAAATTAGTCGATATGGGTTTATATCCGGGAAAACCAATCTCGGTTGTTTTTAAAGCTCCGTTTGGTGACCCAATCGCAGTTGATATTGACGGCTATACCCTTTCATTAAGAAAAGAGGAAGCCTCCCTTGTAGAAGTACAGTAGGATGAAAATTTCATTAGTTGGGAATCCCAACTCAGGTAAGACTTCAATTTTTAACAGATTAACCGGTCTCAATCAAAAGATAGGAAACTTCCCCGGTGTTACGGTTGACAAGAAAATCGGTCTGCTTAAATCCCATAAGGAAGAACATACTGTACTGGATCTTCCGGGTATTTACAGTCTTTATCCAAAGACACAGGATGAACAGGTTGTCTATGAAATTCTGAGAGATAAAGAAAACCCAGACTACCCTGATAGAATTATTGTTGTGGCTGATGCCTCCAACCTGGAAAGAAACCTTTTACTTTTTACTCAGGTGATGGATCTTGGAGTCCCTATAATCCTGGCACTCAACATGTCAGATATAGCAGCCAAGAAAGGACTAATCATTGACTACGAAAAGCTAAGTGAACTGTTGGGTGGGGTCAAAATCTTCCCGGTAAATGCTCGGACTGGTCAGGGTATGGATCTTTTGATCAAAGAAATCCTGGAGGAAGAAAGCTATCCGGCTAAGGCCCCTTTTATAGGAAAAGAATTTGAAGAGGGGCGATTCCTGATCACTGACACAGCAAAACAAAAGCAACTGGTTGAAGAGCGTTATAAAAAAATTAACGGGATTTTAAAGTTTGCTATTAAACAAGAGCCCAATAAGGGACAAATGCTCAAGCGACAGCGAACTGCTGATAAAATACTAACTCATCCCGTATTTGGCTTTGTTATTTTCCTTGGGGTGCTTTTTCTGATTTTTCAGGCTATCTATGCCTGGGCGGAATGGCCAATGGATCTGATCGATACACTGTTCCTCTCAATGAGTCAGTGGGTATTTAATACAATGCCCGAAGGTGTATTGACCAATTTAATAGCCGAAGGTATAATTCCTGGCCTGGGCGGTGTACTGATTTTTATACCTCAAATCACTTTACTATTTGCTTTTATCTTCCTCCTGGAAGAAACTGGGTACATGGCCCGGGTGGTCTTTATCATGGATAAATTAATGAGACCCTTCGGGTTGAATGGCAGAAGTGTGGTACCCTTGGTTTCTGCTGTTGCCTGCGCCATCCCCGCTATTATGTCCACACGAACCATCGAGAACTGGAAAGAGCGCTTGATCACCATCATGGTGACACCATTGATGAGCTGTTCAGCCAGACTCCCGGTATATACCTTGCTTATCGCTCTGGTTATACCAGATCAAAATATTGGGATTTTCAATCTCAAAGGATTAGCACTTTTGGCAATGTACCTGATCGGATTAATAGGTGCATTAATCGCAGCCTTCGGCTTTAAGTTGATTATCAGAGCCAGACAAAAGAGTTTCCTGGTCATGGAACTTCCGTTCTATAAGATGCCTAGATGGAACAACCTTGGTATTACCTTATTGGAAAAAGTCCGACTTTTTGTTTTTGATGCAGGTAAAGTAATATTTAGCATATCAATTATTCTATGGGTACTGGCCTCATACGGGCCAGGAGATCGAATCGAACAGGCTGTTGATAAAATACCTGCACCTCAGAATAAAGAGCAAGAATACCAATATGAAAAACAGGTTGCATCGGTAAGTCTCTCCAATTCATATATCGGTATTTTGGGACATGCCGTTGAACCGGCCATTCGACCACTAGGATACAACTGGCAAATAGGTATTGCTTTAATCACTTCGTTTGCCGCTCGTGAAGTCTTTGTAGGTTCTATGGCTACGATTTATAGTGTGGGTGAAAATTTTGAAGCGGATCAAACTCTCATCCAACGGATGAGAAAAGAAACTAATAAAGTCACTGGAGAGAAAGTTTATAATCTCGCCTCGGGATTATCGCTCATGGTCTTTTATGCCTTTGCTATGCAATGTATGAGTACCCTGGCCGTCGTGCTTAGGGAAACTAAAAACTGGAAATGGCCGTTGATACAATTGGTATACATGACCGCTATGGCTTATATAGCCGCATTGATCACTTATCAATTGTTGAAGTAATGTTGCAAACAGCAATTGTTATCGGATTATTCATTATGGCGGGGATCTTACTTGCTAGGAAGCTTTACCTTTCACTAAAAGGCAAATCATCCCCAGGTTGTGAAAAATGCGCGCTTAACCAACAGTCTAGGTAGAACACTCTAACTACTATTAGTGATTAGAATTCGCTAGAGATAGCGATTGATTTCTTTCGTAATAAGAATCAGTTTTGTAATTAAAGAAAGACTGACATTTGAAGGCTCCTATACATATTGATGATGAAAATGGCTTCCATATTTTGGATTCAAAACTATTTGGTCATTCAGAAGAATGTGTCTTTAAAAAGTGCTGCAAAAATACAAGAAGAAAGCCAGACACTGTAAAAAATGTCCAAAGCTCTAACCACTGTAATTGATACAGGTATATCCCTGGAAAAAACCGAGGT
Organism: Bacteroidota bacterium; assembly: GCA_047947195.1. Classification (GTDB taxonomy): domain Bacteria; phylum Bacteroidota; class Bacteroidia; order Cytophagales; family Cyclobacteriaceae; genus UBA7330. The sequence continues at coordinate 4,866,841 of CP170458.1, read as the reverse complement.
ACTGTTTGAAACACCAAATGCAGTCCTTGTACAGTCAGATACTTTAGGGAAGTATATCCTCAGACTGCATGACGATCTAATCGTTTTTCAACCGTGTGAATTGATCTCCTTCCGAAGAAAAATTCAAAACATAGATCTGATTGACCTTCTTTCGACTGAAACTCCTGATATAGAAATTATTAGTTTACCCCATTGTGATAGAATATTTGTGTTTTCAATTCATTTGGTCCTGGAGTTGCAGGAATTGATGAGTGGAGCTTTTACCATGATTGAACTCAACAGTATGATTCATAAGGAGATTATTCGTAAGGGAGCTCTCAGCAAAATATTTTAGCTGGTTAAGATTAACTTTGCCATTTTAACTGAGCATTTTGCACTAGCAAGATTACATTTTTACACGATTCGGAATAAGATAGAAATAATACGTACAAAAATGAAAGATATCATCAGAAGACAGGCGATCCTCAAGGAATCAATCATCGAAAGTATCAACAAGCAAATCAAAATAGAAGGAGCATCTTCTTCGGCCTATCTGGCCATGGCTGGCTGGTGTGATGCCCATGGATACGAAAACTGTGCAAAATTCTTCTTCAGCCAATCTGATGAAGAGAGAGGTCATAAACTGAAATTCTTCCACTATCTCCTCGATATGGAAGCTGAAGCAATTTCTCCATCGATTGATGAGGTCGAACATGAATACACTTCTTTAAAGGCTGTTTTTGAAAAAGCCCTTGAAAATGAAATTGCTGTTACAGAATCGATCCATGACCTGGTAAGATTAGCAAGAAAAGAAGGAGACATAGCGTCTGAAGAGTTTCTTAGGTGGTTTGTACAGGAGCAAATCGAGGAGGAATTTGTTGCCAGGAAATGTTTAGGATTTTTTGAACTTTATGGAGAGGACAAATTAGCCATTAGCATGATCGAATCACAAATCCTGAGCATTAGCTACAAACAAGAAGGTGCCTAGGAACTTCACCAACAATATATGAAGAGGATCAAGCATTTGATTCTCTTTTTTTTGATATAGATCACACCGATTTCACTTTAAATTTTTTATAAATCACTAGAACTAGTGATGCTTAGCTACTTATAGTGATTTTAAATTTTACTACTTATAGCTATTGAATCTGCTAGCTACTTAGTACAACTTTGCATTGTTTAGAATTATTCCAAATAAGAAACTGCAATGTCAAAATATACCTTCCTTTCAAGTCTACTCATTTTATCTTTCATTATTGCCTGTAATGATGATGAAAATGATTCATCATTCGAAGAAACGAAAGCAAGTGCTGTAAGTCACTATGCTGATCTGGTCTATGCAAACTATCTGGATACATATAATGATGCATTAGCACTACAAACTAAAATTGAAACTTTTCTAGCGACCCCTTCTGCATCTAGTTTGGCTGAGGCGAAAGAAGCCTGGCTGAATGCTCGGGAAAGTTATGGACAAACCGAAGCATTCAGATTTTATGGTGGTCCAATTGATGATGAAGATGGGCCTGAGGGCCAACTTAATGCGTGGCCATTAGATGAGTCATATATAGATTATGTGATTACAGACAAAAACGGAGAAGATCCGATCGATGGTACCAATATCATCAACAGCCCGAATGATTTTCCTTCAATTAGCGCAGAAGTTATAGCCTCACTTAATGAAGCAGGAGGTGAAACCAATATCAGTTCGGGTTATCATGCAATCGAATTTCTTCTTTGGGGACAGGATTTAAGTAGTGGACCTGGTGGCGGAGAAAGACCCTTTACAGATTATGTTTCCGGATCAAATGGAACCCATGAAAATCAAGATCGAAGAGGTATTTATCTCTCTGAAGTAACAAAACTTCTTATTTCAGATTTGGAAAGCCTATTGGAAGAATGGGAAACAAGTGGTGAATATCGATCGGAATTTACCTCAACAGTAGATGTTTCATTGGAAAATATTGTGAGTGCATTAGGTAAACTCAGCAAGGGTGAGTTAGCAGGTGAGCGAATGTATGTTGCCTATGACCTGAGAAGCAAAGAAGATGAACATTCTTGTTTCAGTGACAACACCCATCGTGATATTGTTACCAATGCCCTGGGAATCCAAAATGTTTACCTGGGTAAGTATGGCTCAGAAATATCCGGAACAGGAATCTATGATGTGATTAATCTAAAAGATGCTGCCCTTGCCGATGAAATTAAAACATTGCTTGAAAGTGCCGTGACAAAATGTGAGGCTATTCAGGCTCCTTTTGATCAGGAATTCCTCAACGAAGAAGGAAGAACAAGAATATTAAGTGCAATCAACACGCTGCGAGAAATAGGAGATAAAATGGCTGAGGCTGGATCAATCCTTGGATTTACATTCGATCCGGACGACATATAAAAATAGCGGTAAGCTAGAGTAAGTTTTATGAAAAATGGTTGGGGAATCATATTAGGGGCTTTGCTGCTTTATTCATCGTGCAATGATCACGATCCAGGCTTGGAGCATCTTGTCGAGACTGGAGAAGAGCTAAGCGGTGGTGCTACCACCGTTCACGATGAATCTGTAAATGCTTTTGGGCATGCTGCTCCAAATCTTACAGGCAACAAGGACCTTGAGTTTGTCACAGGAAATGCCTTTTTCAAACGTAATTGGGTAACAGCACCCTCGTCTACAGAAAACCTGGATGGGCTTGGTCCCTTATTCAATACGAGATCCTGTAGCAGTTGTCATGCATTGGATGGGCGAGGTGCTCCCCCTCTGGCTGGCGAAGAGCCTGTTTCCTTATTGTTCAGGTTAAGTAGACCTGGAAAAATAGAATGGGAAACCATCGATGATGAAAACTACGGGGGCCAATTTAACCCCCTTGCAATACTTGGAGTAGAACCCGAAGGTATAGTATCAATAGACTATGAAATCATTAATGGCCAGTTTGGTGACGGGATAACCTATGAGCTTAAAAAACCAATATATTCATTCGAGAATCTAAAATATGGTCCATTTCCGGATGATCTGATGATCTCTCCACGAATAGCACCTCATATGGTTGGGCTAGGATTGCTTGAAGCTATTGAGGAAGAAACTATTCTGGGGTTTGCAGATCCTGATGATCTGGATGGTGATGGCATTTCGGGTAAGGCTAACTATGTAAGAGAAGTAATATCCGATGAGCAATTGATTGGAAGATTTGGTTGGAAAGCTAATCAGCCAACAGTGAGACAACAAGTGGCCGGAGCCTTTCAGGGTGACATCGGAATTACTTCAAATATATTTCCAAATCAGCCTTGCGCTTCCGGTCAGGCTGATTGCCATGAATCTATAAGTGGTGGTGAACCAGAACTGACCGATGATATTCTCGATCGAGTCACGCTTTATTCCGAGGTACTTGCAGTTCCTGCCAGAAGGAATTGGGATAATCCTGATGTATTAAGTGGTAAAATGATTTTTAGCGATCTGGGTTGCAGTTCCTGTCATATTCCGAAGATTACAACCGGCTCTCATCCTGAGCATCCCGAACTATCAAACCAAATCATCAGACCCTTTACCGACCTGTTATTACACGACATGGGTGAAGGGCTTGCCGATCATCGACCGGATGGCTTTGCCAATGGTAATGAATGGAAGACCCCACCACTTTGGGGCATTGGCCTAATCAAAACTGTAAGTGGTCATACCAACTTTCTACATGATGGACGAGCGAGGAACCTGGAGGAAGCAATTTTATGGCATGGTGGTGAGGCAGACTCCATTAAAGAAGCATATAAAAAACTTTCAGCGGCTGATCGTGAAGCGGTCATCAAATTTTTAGAATCTCTATGAAAAGATTTGTAATAGTATGTTTTTCAACACTTGTAGTAAGTTCCTGCAACGGACCAAAAACCCAGGAAATAGATAATTACGATCGTACCCTGATACTTAGGAATGTCGCTGATCAAATCATCATTCCAAACTATGAAGATTTTCAAAGTAGCCTTGAATCATTAGAATCAAGCAAGGAGGGATTTCTGAATTCCCCAACCTCGGAATCCCTCCAGCTACTGCGAAATGCCTGGTTTGATGCCAGACTTAGCTGGAAAGCATGTGAAGCTTTCGACTTTGGCCCAATTGAGACCATGGCCCTGTCGACTTCCGTTGACTTGTTCCCCATATCTACATCCGGAATAGAAGAATCGATAGTAAACTATGACGGTTCGGAAAATTACCTGATTGCGCTTGGAAGCAACAAAAAGGGTTTTGCAACACTTGAATATCTTCTATTCCATGATACTGAAGCAAATGTTTTGGCCGCTTTTGAAGATGCTAATCATAAAGCCTTTTTAGGATTATTAATCGGTGACCTCCTTAAAATCTCTGAAATGGTCTTGACTGGATGGGATGAATATTACGAATCCTTTGTAAATGACGGGGGTAATGACTCCGGAGCCAGCATGACACTACTTTCTAATGAGATGATTGTGTTAATAGAGAAAATCAAAAATTTCAAAGTGGCTGTTCCCCTTGGCTTACTTGGCGATGGCACTCCCGCTCCTGAAAAAGCTGAGGCTTATTACTCAGAAAAATCGCTGGAATTAATTATTGAAAACCTTGAGGTCATAAAAGACATTTTCACCGGAAAGGACGGTAATGGATTTGATGATTATCTGAATGAACTGGGTATTGCAGATGAAAATAATGAGTTACTCTCTGATAGAATTGAAGCTCAAATCGAAGTATGTATCGCATTGACTCGTGAGTTTTCGCTGCCCTTAAACCAGGCAGTTACAGATGACAGGTCTCCTGTTGAAGCTCTTTTCGCTCAACTTCAAATTCTAACTGTGATGGTAAAATCTGATATGATGTCTCAACTGGGATTAATTGTAACATTTAGTGACAACGATGGGGATTAATCTCGCTCACATAAAAAATAAATTCATTCTTCAGGAAGTATCAAATGCGCCTTTGGTGATCTTTCGCATCCTATTTGGAGCGATGATGATCATCAGTACGCTTCGTTTCATTCTGAATGGTTGGGTACAAGAGTTTTATATTAACCCAACATTCCATTTTACATTCTATGGGTTTGACTGGATCAGACCTTTACCAGAATCCTGGATGTATTTGCCATTTGTGATTACAATTCTTGCTTCTCTTGGGATCATGGTTGGATTATTGTACAGAGTAAGCACCATACTTTTCTTCCTATCCTTTACCTATGTTGAGCTCCTGGACAAGACCTATTACCTCAACCACTACTATTTTGTCAGCCTAATTGCCTTTCTGCTGATCTGGCTTCCTGCCCATCGAAGATTTTCGCTAGACTCCTATTTTCTAATTACTAATAGAGCAACCAGATGTCAGATATTCGAAATCAACGTGATCAGAAGCATGGCCGGAATTGTTTATTGCTATGCAGGGTTGGCCAAACTGAACACTGAATGGCTATTTCGAGCCATGCCGTTAAAAATCTGGCTGCCGGCAAATTCTCACCTACCCGTAATTGGTTCGTTATTAACAAAGACATGGGTAGCTTATCTGTTTTCCTGGTTTGGAGCATTCTATGACCTTACCATCTCATTTTTCCTTTCACTGAAAAAGTTCAGCAGATATGGGTTCATTGTTGTGATTGTGTTTCACATCACAACTGGAATATTATTTCCAATAGGTGTTTTTCCATACCTAATGATCTTTTCTTCTATCATATTTTTTCCTGCAGTTAGTCAGGAAAAATGGTTGTATTTCGTTGAAAATCGAGTGGGAATTAGACACTTTGAAAAGGTCATTCATACCAACCATAAATGGAAAATTGCGCTTTTCGGTTTATTTATCTCATTCCAACTAATCTTTCCCTGGAGGTATACTCTCTACCCGGGTAATTTATTCTGGACCGAAGAAGGTTACCGGTTTTCCTGGAGGGTCATGCTGATGGAAAAAACCGGAGTGGCCTACTTTTTTGTGACTGACCCTTCCACTAATAAAAGAATTATGGTCAATAACTCTGATCATTTGACTGAATTGCAGGAACGTATGATGGCTACGCAGCCGGATATGCTCCTTCAATATGCACACTTTCTGGATGAGACTTATCAAGATAAAGGGATTGAGGATCCTCTTATAAAAGTAGAGGCGTTTGTAACCCTGAATGGGGAGAATAGTAAACAGTTCATTGACTCCTCCACTGATCTTTCCGTAGAAAAGGATTCCTGGGCGCCTAAAAAATGGATCGTTTCAAATGAATAGGAGTGTCTTAACGTTTGCTTTTTTACTGATAGGATTTACTTGTTTTTCACAGGTAGTTACGGGTACTGTAACTGATGAGCAAGGAAATCCTATGGCTTTTGAGCTATACATTGATGAAGCCCTGGTGTTCAGTCAAACGCATTCTTTGGGTACTTTCCGGGTTTCAATCATTCCGGGACTACATGATATTGCCATTTTCGCCCCAGGATATAAGACGCAAATAAAGAAAGTTGAGGTAAGCCAGTCTGCAAAAACGGAATTAAACTTTCTAATGGAAGATTTATCTGATGAATTATCTGAGGTGGTTGTCGTAGATACCAAAACATCTGATCCCTGGATGCTTTCCGTTGATGGGGTAGGAATCTACGAAGCCAAAAAAACCGAAGTTATTCAACTTGATAATCTGGTGGCTAGCAAAGCAGTAAATGTAAGTCGGCAAATCTATTCTCGTGTGCCGGGATTAAATATTTGGGAAAATGATGGAGCAGGATTACAACTGGGGATAGGTGGAAGAGGGCTTAGCCCGAATAGGACTTCAAATTTTAATGTTCGACAAAATGGTTATGATATCTCTGCAGATGCTTTAGGTTATCCGGAAAGCTATTATACACCTCCATCGCTGGCTTTGGATAAAATAGAAATTATCCGGGGAGCAGCTGGACTACAATATGGGACTCAGTTTGGAGGTTTATTAAATTTTCATTTCAAAGAAGCTCCTCAGGATAAAAAGATCGATGTCAACATGACCAATACGCTTGGATCCTTTGGGCTTTTCAATACATTCAACAGTATTGGTGGAACAGTAGGAAAATTTAGATACTATGGTTTTTATCAGTATAAACATAGTAATGGTTGGAGACCTAACTCAGGGCTCGATCAACACAATGTTTATGGTTCCATAGGATACCATTTCAATCCATTCCTGACATTGAAATTCGAACATACACACATGAATTACCTGGCACAACAACCAGGTGGTTTAACAGATTCAGAGTTCTACCAGAATCCCCGACAATCAAAACGAACAAGAAACTGGTTTGAAGTAGGATGGGACCTATCAGCGATGGAATGGAACTACCGGGTCACACCAAATCTCAAATTCAATAACCGAACATTCCATTTATCTGCCAATCGATACGCTGTAGGCAATTTGAGTAGGATAGATCGGCCAGATGACCTGAATGGAAACAGGAATCTATTAAAAGACAACTACAACAATTGGGGTAATGAATTTCGAACAGTCATCCACTATCCCCTACTTGGAACGAAATCTGTCCTCCTCTTAGGAAATCGGGTGTATTTTGGTCAAACGCTCAGGGCTCAGGGGGAAGCCAATAATTTGAGCAAAGCCAATTTTGATTTTATCAATCCTGAAGAACCAGATGATTCGGACTTTACCTTCCCAAGTAGGAACATTTCTTTCTTTGCCGAAAATATTTTTAACCTGACAGACAAATGGAGTATTACTCCAGGTATTAGATATGAATTCATCCGAACCTCTTCTGATGGATATTATTTTAATGAACAGGAAGACTTTGCCGGAAATATCATTTTCTCAGAAAAAGTTGATGAACAGAAATCTAAAGACCGGTCATTGGCATTGGTTGGCATTGGCATCAGCTACAAGCCAAATGAAACACTTGAGGCTTATACCAACTTCTCACAAAATTTTCGCGCCATTAATTTTAATGACATACGGGTAGATAACCCATCTCTGACGGTGGACGAAAATATCAGCGATGAAAGCGGCTACAACCTGGATTTGGGAATTCGAGGAAACAAAAGCAATCTCAAATATGACCTCTCACTTTTTTACCTTTCTTATCGTGACAGAATTGGGAATATTCTTAAGACGGGAGCCGATCCCCGGTTTACCTTTTATGTACCTAAAACATTTAGATTTCGAACCAATGTGGGAGATGCCTCCATCTTTGGAATGGAAAGCTATCTTGAAGGTGATCTGCTCAGGCTTTTAGGCTATACTCCAAAAAACATCAATCTGACTGGCTTCATTAATTTTGCCGCACTTGAATCAAGATATCTTGAGAATGAAGATGCCAGTATTGAGGGTAACGATGTGGAATTAGTACCACCGGTCAATATAAAAACAGGACTCACTTTTAAGTACAAGTCTTTCGGTGTCTCCTATCAATACAGTTATGTCGCTCAACATTACTCGGATGCCACTAATGCGGATAACTCCCCTACCTCAGTTGAAGGAATTATACCTTCCTACTCAGTCATGGATATTTCTTTTACCTATGATTGGAAACTTTTCCATTTTGAAACAGGTGTCAACAACCTCCTCAACAATTACTATTTCACCCGAAGGGCAGCAGGATATCCGGGACCAGGAATTATTCCATCCGATGGTAGAAGTGGTTATATCACCGTGGGTATCAATTTGTGAATCCCATCTTCGAAACAAAATCCCATAAAACCACACCTATGCTAACCGATATGTTGAGCGAGTGCTTGGTCCCATGTTGAGGAATCTCAAGCACCAGGTCAGAATTTCTCACAATTTCTTCTTTCACTCCAAAGACTTCATTCCCAAAGATTAATGCATAATGAGATTTTGGATCTGGATTGAAGTTCTTCAGGGATGTGCTTTTATCCGCTTGTTCGATACTTATAATTGTGTAACCATCGGATCTTAATCTATTTACCAGTTCTTGGATATCTTTTACATATTCCCAGGTTACGGATTCAGTCGCTCCAAGGGCCGTTTTTTGAATATCCCGGTGAGGTGGTTGACCGGTTATTCCACAGAGCCAAATTTTTTCAATGCGAAAAGCATCACCAGTCCTAAAAGCGCTACCTACATTGTTAAGACTTCTTACACCATCCAGAATAAGGCAAATATTTGATTTTTCAGCCTCTTTAAATTCTTCAATTGAAATCCTTCCCAGTTCCTCATTTTTTAACTTTCGCATAAGGAGTTCATTACTTAATATTGTGTTTACTTTATGGGTAATCTATTCCGCCTTTAGCCGGAATTCTTACTTTAGCGTCTTCCGTTTTCCATAGTGATCAGGCCAAAACTATCTCAAATTTCTGAATGACAAAATCCGGAAAAGTATCTGAAACCCCATTGATGAAGCAGTACAATGCCATAAAGGCCAGGTATCCGGGCGCTTTGCTGCTTTTTCGTGTCGGAGACTTTTACGAAACTTTTGGAGAGGATGCCATCAGGGCCAGCAAGGTACTTGAGATCGTTCTTACCAAAAGATCCAATGGAGCAGCTTCCGAAATGGAATTGGCAGGGTTCCCCCATCATTCACTGGATGCCTATTTACCCCGTCTTGTCCGGGCCGGATTTCGAGTTGCCATTTGCGATCAACTGGAAGATCCGAAATCTGTCAAAGGAATTGTTAAAAGAGGGGTTACTGAACTGGTTACCCCCGGCTTATCTCTGCATGACAATGTGCTCGAACAGAATAAAAATAATTTTCTCGCAGCCATACATTTTGGTCAGCAGCATTGTGGACTGGCTTTCCTTGACCTCTCAACCGGAGAGTTTATGGTAACACAAGGAAATGAGTTATATATAGATAAGCTGATCCAGGGATTCAACCCCTCAGAAATTATTTACTGCAAAACTGAAAGAAATAAATTCCAAGAAAAGTATGAAGCCAACTACCATGGCTTCGGATTGGAAGAATGGATCTTTCAACATCCATTTACTTACGAACGCCTGATTCATCATTTCAATACCACAAATCTCAAAGGTTTTGGGATTGAAGAACTCAAAGAGGGCACAATTGCCGCCGGAGCTATCCTTTATTACCTTGAAGAAACAGAGCATCGGCAGACCGGTCACATCGGACAACTTTCCAGAATTGATGAACAACAATTTGTATGGATGGATAAGTTTACCATCCGAAACCTGGAGCTATTAAGTCCTTCTCAGCCCGATGGAAAGGCATTGATAGAGGTACTCGATCAGACTAAAACACCAATGGGCGCCCGGCTGCTCAGAAAATGGTTAGTCCTCCCCCTCAAAGATCAGAAAGCAGTAGAACGAAGACTGGATACTGTTGAGGGATTCCTTGAAAATGAGGAATTACTGGATTTTCTCCTGGATCACCTTTCCAAAATCGGTGATCTGGAACGCTTAATCTCTAAAGTGGCAACACGCAGGATCAATCCAAGAGAGATGAATCAGCTTAAAAATGGCCTTAAACACGTCCAGCCAATCAGAGAAGAACTGGTCAAAACAACAAACAACACATACAATACCTATACTGAGCAACTTAATGATTGCCATCTCCTGCTGGAACAGATCGAATCGGTTTTGAAAGATGAAGTGCCACTGAATAGTTCCCAGGGGAACATGATCAAAGAAGGTGTCGATACCAAATTAGATGATCTCCGGGCTATTGCCTATTCCGGAAAAGATTACCTGAAAGGAATTCAGGAACGCGAAATAGAAAGAACCGGAATCACCTCATTGAAAATTGCCTATAATAAGGTTTTTGGCTATTATCTGGAAGTGACCAATTCACATAAAGACAAAGTGCCTCAGGATTGGATCCGAAAACAAACACTTGTCAATGCTGAGAGGTATATAACTGAAGAGTTAAAAGTTTATGAAGAAAAGATCCTTAAAGCAGAGGATCAGATCTTTGAAATAGAATCACAACTTTACCAGGAGCTTATTTCAAATGCCCTTGAATACATAGATACCATTCAGCAAAATGCCAAGATACTTGCCACCATTGACTGTCTTTCCTCCTTTGCCTACCTCGCAGGAAAACACAATTATGTGAAACCATCTATATCAGCTGGATATCATTTGGATATCAAAAAAGGTAGGCACCCGGTCATTGAACAAAATCTCCCTGCGGATACCAGCTATATCCCAAATGATATTTTTCTGGACAATGACTCTCAACAGATCATAGTCATTACCGGACCAAACATGGCGGGTAAATCAGCACTCCTTCGTCAAAGTGCCTTGATAACCTTGATGGCACAGATCGGATCCTTTGTCCCTGCAGGGTATGCAAAGATTGGACTGGTAGACAAGATATTCACCAGGGTAGGTGCTTCTGACAATCTATCCAAGGGTGAGTCCACATTTATGGTAGAAATGACTGAGACTGCCAGCATCCTCAACAACCTGAGTGATCGATCTCTAATCTTAATGGACGAAATTGGAAGAGGAACTAGCACATACGATGGAATTTCAATTGCCTGGTCCATTGTTGAATATATGCACAATCATCCTCATTATAAGGCAAAAACACTTTTTGCAACTCATTATCATGAATTGAATGAGCTGACTAATACGCTACCAAGAGTGAAAAACTTTAATGTTTCGGTAAAAGAATTAGAAGACAAGGTTATTTTTCTAAGAAAATTAGAGCCCGGGGGTAGTGAACATAGCTTTGGAATCCATGTGGCACAAATGGCAGGTATGCCTAATCAAATCGTGATCCGGGCAAATGAAATACTAAAGAACCTGGAAAAGGAAAAACTTAGTGAACAGGATAAAGAAAAGTTGGCGCAGATACCAAGTACCCGGGTACAACTTAATCTTTTTGAATCTGACCCGAAATTTGAAAAAGTAATGAAGATGCTCTCAGGAATTGATGTAAACACGATCTCTCCTGTCGAAGCTTTGTTGAAAATCAATGAGATGAAGGAGATACTTAAAGGTAAAAACTCAGATTAATTAACAATAGACACGTTTGGAGTATAGTTATTACATAAACATTCTTAGATGATCAATCCTTTAAGAAATTATAGACTTTACTTAGCGTTGCTGTACCTTTTTGTTCTGCAACAAATCCAGGCCCAAAACATTTCAATAATAGATTTTGGTGGATTCCGTCCTGTAATAATTTCAGAAAAACTCCCTGAAGATTTTACCTCATCAAGAAGTGTAGTAATCATTTCTGCTGAAGAAGACCCCGACAAACAAGGCTTCCGTCCTGACTGGCAAAAATTTGCGGAAAAAATCCATTCTAATTTAAGAATGATGTATATAGACCCGATTTGCTATGTGTATATTGATGATCTGAATGCTGGGCCAGATGTAAAAGCTGCATTCATTGCTGAATTCAAGTCAAGAGGTGTTAAAAACTTAATTTTCGTTGAAAGAAAGTTTGTTGGGCTAAATGAAGCTTACAGTATCAAAATAGCCAAATTTAATGGGCAATCAAATCTGATTGCTGAGACAGAAAAGGTATGGATGCAAAAAGATGCGCCCTTTGATTTGATCATGCTTCGCCTGGGAAGACAAATCATCCGACAGAATATTGAGAGATCCAATTTTTTGATTCCCGAAACACCTAATATCCTTAGCGACCTTCCTTTGTTTCCAGGTGTTCATTTTAGCGCTTATCCAGGTCTTATTAGAAGAGCTAACCTGGCAGTAATCATTCCTGAAAAATATCCACTTTATAATGGCATTAGCCAGGATGAAATAGCAGTGCTTGAGCAGGAAAATCTAAGAATTGAAAGAAAAATTCAAGAAATAGAATCCTTGATGTCCTTATATCCATATAAATATGAGCTTGTGTCATATACCGATGATGAGGCTTTGTATAAAAAGGGATTTCAATTTGCGCTTTTGCCGATTCACACCACCGGGACCAACATCAAGAACATGTTGAATTATAAAATATCGGGTACTGAAACTGATTTTATCTCAATGGTTCCGAAAGACGGTATCGGGATGAATTTAAAAACAATACCTGTAAATCAAACCGTAAACAAATATTATATCAAACAGACGATAGCACATGACGTGTATGTCGGCAAAGAATGGGATAGTGATTATTCCTGGGAAAGCGCATTCAGAAATTTTATCATTAATTTGAGTCGCGCATTAAAATAAGACCGCATGTCTCGGTTAAACTATTTCCATACCAAACCAAAAATTCAAAAAATCCCTATTGATGAATATTTGACAAGAATTCAGGTAGCTAAAAACCAACCAGACCTGCATTATCTTAAGGTTCTTCATAAAGCTCATTTATTAAATATTCCGTATGAAAACCTGGATATCTATTTTAATAGAAACCTCCCACTGGATATCAATAAATTTTATGATAGAATTATTACTAACCAAAGAGGGGGAATATCCATTGAGGTGAATTTACTCTTCTACCATTTACTGGATGCTTTAGGTTTTAAATGTCACTTGATTTCTGGTCGTATATTTTATGATGGTGTCTTAGGTCCTCCCTTTGATCTCCCCTTAATAGTTGTCTTATTCAATCAAGAATTATGGTTGGCTGATGTGGGTAGCCTTTCTCCTTTTGTTGAACCAAAAAAAATCATAGGCAATCAGGTACAACTCGATTACAATCAATACTTCAAATTCGAACAAGATCCGGATGAGAATTATATCCTCAAAAAATCTAGAGACTGTATCCAGTTTCGTAACATTTATCAATTTGAGTTAAAGCCAAAAGAGATAATCCAGTTTATGGAAAGGTATAATTATATCTGTGATTCTCCCGAATCTAAACTTCGACAAAATAAGATCATCTTTCAACATACACCGGAAGGATTCATAAAACTGACGGATCGTGAATTGATCATTGAAAGCAAGGGACAAGAAATCAAAACTACCTTACTGCACGAAGATGATTTTAGTGCAAAACTCATGCAATACTTTGGATTGGATTATGACCAGTTACTTCGTCAAAGGTTCAACCAATAGCTGGTAAGTCGTTTCATAAAATCTTCCCAGCAAGATTTGTTGCATGTCTTTATCATAAGACAGCAATTCATCAATTGGTAGAATTGCTCCGGTCCAGTCCTCCTCAATCCAACTGCCTGGGGTATCAAATGACTTAAACTTACTTGTGTGAACATTGGGCCACGTACTTACATAAAAATATGGCAATTCATCATCATCTCCTGGCATCATCCCCAAAGTGATCTGAGTATCCGTTTCCGGATCCCCTGAATCCCTTAAAACCAGATTAATCGCAAGATCAAAGTGGTGTGGCCGTATATAAATTTCCTTTTCCCATTCAAATTTTAATTTGAGCTCTCGCAGTACCAGGAATGAATTATGGTAATACCTCCCCAATTCCAGCATAGCTTCCCGATCATCCAGGTCAAATGGTTCACCATTTAGTTGGGGATAGTATTTAAGCTGATAGGGTAGTTTTAATGTTAACTCGGTTGCCGATAATCCCAATTTTCCTATCTGCTCTTCCAGCCACAACATGATTTTGCGATGCGTTGCGTCTTTGACTGAAAAGCTTGAAATGGTGTTAATTCTCTCATCTACCAGATAGATGGTGAAATCTTCCAAACTAAGTGACGACCGGAATCGGATCTTTCCATCTACCCAGTGACCAGCCATCCTGGATAATCCAGGTATCCAGAATAAGGTTGCCTTCCCGTCCGTTTTACTTTCACCCAGAAAACGTCTACCTACTGAGGCCACATTCTGGATAGCTACATGAAATTGATTCCTTGCATTGGAAAGACGGGATTGATCCAGTGGTTCAAAAGGTCTCCAATCAAGAGAGAGCATGACCTACAAAAGTCTTAAATAAAAAAATTAAACCTGATACTTTTTTACTGCTCGCTTGAGGGCTTCTCGGTCCGATGTAATTGAAGGATCACTAAATACCTTGGCTGATAAGGCTGATATTACGCCTTTTTTATAGCCAAGTTTTGAAGCCAGTTCTTCGCAATATTTTATCTCACTTAGATATACCTGATTATCTATTTTCATCAATTGAACAATGTTGTATAGATATTCAAATTTATCATCGTCAGTCATGGTAGATAATGCTGGAAGTGGTTCCGGTGTCTCAACAAGTTGGATGATCTCTTTCTCTGTAACCCCATTTGCTTTACCTATCATATATATGAGGTCACGCTCTTCCCCTGCAAAGTCTCCGTCTACCTTGGCAAGAGCAATGAGTGCGCTAAGCTGTGATTTAATACTCATGATATTATTTTTCGAAATTTTTAGCCTGCTTCTTAAGCATCTCCCTGTCAGATGTTATTGAAGGATCAGAATATATTCTGGCTGAGAGCTTTTTAACAACTGTCTTTTCAAATCCTAACTTTTCAGCTAAATGCTCACAGTAGTTGATCTCACTGAGAAAAACTTCATTGTCAATCTTCATCAATTGAATCAGATTATACAAATACTCAAACTTCTCATCAAAGGATAAAGCCCCAAAATCCGGATGCTCTACTTCTTTCTTTGCCATTTCAGTATTGATCATCTCATCAATATCTTTCTCTTTGACTTTATTTGCTTTGCCAATACTATAAATCCATACTTTCTCTTCACGATCAAATTTCTGATCCACAAGAGCCAGATGAATCAAAGACTGTAAGTGTGTCTTGATATTATCCACCATAATTAGCCAGTTTTAATCATTAAATATAGGAATAAAATTTAGAACCCTAATGCATATAACTCCCTGCATTGATATCAAATGTTGCCCCAGTCGAATGATCAGCCATCCCGCTTGCTATAAATGTAACTAATGGTGCAAGATCTTTTGGTTCTGTCATACGCTCAAGCGAAAGGTCTCCATTAGCCTCCCCCTCTCCAAACTGATCAACAAATGCTTTAGCCATATCCGTTTTTACAAAGCCCGGCGCAATTCCAAAGGCCTTGATCCCATCCTTGCCAAAAGCTGCCGCAATAGATTTAGTCAACGAAACGATTCCAGCTTTTGATGCAGCATAAGCCATATATTCTGCCTTATCTCCCTTAAACGCTGCTCTGGAACTTATATTAATTATTCTCCCTGCGCTCTTTTTCTTGATAAAAAACTCAACTGCCTTTTTACAAAGTATGGCTGTGGAATTTAGATTAACCTGAATTACCTCATCCCAAACTTTTAACCATTCTTCTTCAGAGACATCGATTTTAGCTGGCTTTGCAATACCAGCATTATTAATCAAAATTTCAATACTGCCCATCTCTAAAATAACCCTGTCAAACAATTTACCCGCTTCCCCTTTTTTGGAGAAATCTGCCTGATAGGCCTTAGATTCATTTCCTAAAACATGAGCCAGATTTTCTGCTTCCCGGGCATTCTTATTATAATGCACAGCAATGGTCGCTCCGGCTTCAGCCAGCTTGGTGGCAATAGCCTTCCCAATTCCCCGACTGGCACCAGTCACCAGTATATTAAGACCGGATAGATTAATGTACATACTTTTTCAAGTCAAATTCCAGTATAAATATGTACTAAATAATCTCAATACCCCATTCTTATAAAAGAATTCCTAAGGATTGCATATTGAAATTCAGCAGGTAATCAATTTTAGAGATCTGTAATTGATTTTCAAATAATCAATTACATGTTACGACATATGTTAAAAAATTGGCCTTGATTTTAAGAAAATGCTTATCTTAGTCGCGCCTCCAGCTCATTAAATATATGAGTGAAACACCGTTTTAAAATATATATATGGGAATTCTCATACCCTTAATTCTTATTACCCTCTGTTGTATTGTCATATGGAGAGCCGGTGATGGCTTCATGACTGCCTCTGAATATATAGGTAGAAACCTTTCAGATGGTGTAAGGGGTGCTACTATTAATGCAGTTGCCAGTTCAATGCCAGAGGTTTTCACCTCATTGTTCTTCCTTTTCATAATGAAAGACGCTGAGGGTTTTTCAGGAGGTATTGGTACTACTGCTGGCTCTGCGATATTTAATAGTATGGTAATTCCGGCTGTTTCAGTACTCGCCGTTATTGGGATTGGGTTAACTAAAAAGGTTCAGGTTTCTCAAAAAGTAATGTTGAGAGATGGTGTTTCTCTGTTGGTTGCGGAAATGATCTTCATTATTCTAATCAGCGGTTCCGAGTTGAATTGGTACCATGGCTTTCTACTCATGATGGTTTACGTAGCCTATATCATCTACATGTTCTGGTCAATGGATAAAAAAGACCGAGAAGAGATGCTACATGAGAGTCATTTAGCTGACGAAGATTTTGAGGATGTTGGCAGCAAACAAAAGCCTTTTCTCCTTGGATTAATTACACTGGATCTCGAAAGAGTATTTATCGGGCGACACAGGATCAATAATATTAGGGCCTGGTTTTTATTAGTTTCTGCAACCTTATCTATTGCGCTGGTTTGCTATTTTCTTGTCTTAGCTTGTGAATGGATAGGTGATGAAACATATACCGTACCTCTTTTAGGAACCTTTGACGGTCTGGGGATTCCTGTGATGTTCGTAGCCTTGATACTGGCATCTGCGGCCTCTAGTTTTCCTGACACCATCATTTCAATAAAAGATGCTCAAAGGGGACAATATGATGATGCCATCTCCAATGCATTGGGCAGTAACATCTTTGATATTTGTTTTGCCCTCGGATTTCCATTAATGATATTCACCCTCATTTATGGACCTATTCATATGCCCCCTGAAATGGTTGATCTGAGTAGCGAGCTCCGATTTTTACTATGGTTATTAACTGCTCTGGTACTTGTGATTTTTATCATTGGTAAATACATTGGCCGTTTAAAAGCTGTCATACTTCTTATCCTTTACTTCTTATTTGTCATGTACGTAATTGGAAGAGGTTCAGGAAGTGAGTTTGCCCAGGGTATAGCAGAATGGCTGGTATCTGTAGTTAGGTGGTTTAGCATTAACTAAATCTTCCAATCCCTGTTATAGATCCAATTTTCAATTTAAATTCGCATCAAAACATTCAGATATGGAATTAACTAATCCAGCAGTAACCAGCGGCGTTCATTTGTTTGTAAACATTGCAGTTTTTCTAATTGCATTTGTAGGAGCACTCATGTTTGTCAACGCAAGAAAAGAAAGTAGGAAATAAGTATTTGTCTGGCCATAGCTCTATTGGCAAAGAAATTCCCCTCCCAAAAGGCACTAGATGGGTGATTGGTGACATTCATGGTTGCATCAAAACCCTAAAGTCCCTCCTCGAAAGAATAAATTTAAAACCTGAAGATCAGCTATTTCTATTAGGTGATTATATCAATAAAGGCCCCTCGAGCTTCGAGGTACTCATGGAAGTTATTGATATGAAAGGGTCTGTATATCCACTCATCGGTAATCATGATAAAATGCTTCTCGATTACTATCTGCAACCAACAGATGAATTGAAAAACACCCTGATCCGACTAAATTCCAGAAAATTCGTTGATACTGATAACCAAACCAGACAATTAATCTCAAACTTTTTAGGCGGATTGCCTTATTACTACCTTTCGGGAAATTATATTCTCGTTCACGCTGGATTCAACTTTGAGTTGGAAGAAGTATTCAATGATCCCGCCTCCATGATCACCATCAAGGACTTTGGGTATGATACGAAAAAAGTCTCTGCCAAAACCATCATTCATGGTCACAATCCAAAGCCATTGAATGTGATTCAGGAAAGCATCAATCAAGCAGAAAAAGTATTACCACTTGACAACGGATGTGTTTATGAGGGGATGATGGAAGGAGTAGGAAATCTCATCGGTCTAAACATCAACCGAATGAAAATACTTATCCAACCAAATATAGACTAGACGTGATCCCGTTTGTGATCACTTACCTTTTGGTTTGGTAGAATGATTGGGCAAATAATCGCCAATACAAACAGAAATAAGATAATAGCAAGCATGAACATAATTAGACGCTTTTATTTTGAAGTTCAAATATAAAATTTTCCTGGATAATTAAACTACTCCCTGAGCAATCATCGAGTCCGCAACTTTGACAAAACCCGCAATGTTTGCTCCTTTTACATAATCAACGAAGTTTTTATCCTCTTGCCCATACTCAACACAATTGGAATGAATACTCTTCATGATCATTTTCAAACGGTAATCCACTTCGTCCCTCGTCCAATATAATCGTTGCGCATTTTGTGACATCTCCAATCCGGAGGTGGCAACTCCACCGGCATTTGACGCCTTACCAGGGGAGTACATGAGTTTCTCTTTTTTAATGATGCGATAGGCTTCCAGAGTAGTTGGCATATTGGCTCCCTCAAAAATTCCTTTGCACCCATTTTTTATCAGGGTTTTGGTATCCTCAACATCTAACTCATTTTGAGTTGCACATGGATACGCAAGATCACACTGAAAATTCCAGGGTGTTATATCTGGATTAAATTTAGCTCCCTTGAATTTTTCGGCATACTCACTGATCCTACCCCGTTTTTCATTCTTCAAGTTTTTAATATATTCGAGCTTTTCTGTATCAATACCATCAGGATCATAGATGCATCCACCAGAATCAGAAACTGTTACTGGTTTCGCTCCCAGCTCAATTAATTTTTCAATGGTGTATTGGGCAACATTTCCACTTCCTGATACTGTACAAATTTTTCCCTCTAGCGAATCTTCCTTTGTTGTCAAAACTTCCTGGCTAAAATAAACCACACCATAGCCTGTTGCTTCTGTTCGAATCAAACTTCCTCCAAATTGAAGGCCCTTTCCGGTAAGAATTCCTGCGAATTCGTTTCTGATTTTTTTATACTGTCCGAATAAATAACCGATCTCTCTTCCTCCCACACCAATATCTCCAGCAGGTATATCTGTAAACCCACCAATGTGCTTGGAAAGCTCAGTCATAAAACTCTGACAAAATCTCATGACCTCCATATCAGTCTTTCCTTTTGGATCAAAGTCGCTTCCTCCTTTTCCGCCGCCAAGAGGAAGTGTGGTTAGACTATTTTTAAAAACCTGCTCAAAGGCTAAAAATTTTAAGATGGAAAGATTGACGGACGGATGGAATCTTAATCCTCCCTTATATGGCCCAATAGCTGAGTTCATCTGAACTCTAAATCCTCGATTTACCTGGACGTTACCATCCTTATCTACCCAAGGAACCCTAAATATAATCACTCGCTCCGGCTCACAGATTCTCTCAAGGACATTAGCATCTTTGTATTTCTTGTGTTCTTCCACATAGGGAACTATCGTTTCAGCTACCTCAGAAACAGCCTGTATAAATTCTGTCTCGTGGGGATTCTTCTGAGAGATTTTTGTAACAAAGTCTTCGACTTCTTTAGCGTATTTGGACATGTGGATTTATGTGTTCGTTTGAGGTCCAATTTAAGTAATTTTTTAACAACAACTTCGGACAAAAAGACCTCCAGTACAGTGGATTTAAAGATTTAAAAATAATGACCTAAACACTCGATAACATTAATACGTTATTATTGGGAGCGAAACCACCAAACAAATGGAAGCAATAAAACAATTGGATTCTGAAATCCTTGTGAGAGTGAAAAACCTTAATGGAATTCAAAAAAATGATGTGTTGAATTACATCGAAAGAATACCAAGAAAAGGTCACAGCACAAGGATTTATAGAAGAAAAGCTATGAAGCAGATCCAGCAGGCACTAGAAAATCAATTTGCTTGATTAATCCTCTGATAGGACAATAACCATGTCCTCATCGGATAGTGTGAATAGATCTGATTTCTTAGGGTTTACATAAACTCCGTAACCCTTGTTGGCTTCTTTTGCTTCTTTGATAATTCTGTAACCTATAGCAACTTCATTTTTACGCGCTGCTGATTCCAATACGGTATAGAAATGAATTGGAATTCCTGTCTTAACATATTCCTTAGCTGACTTGATATAGATCTCAGACCCATCGGCATCAAAAAGATCCTCAAATACCCTCATGAGATATTTATTTTCGGAAACCTGACTCATCAATAAGCTGATAAGTTTATCACTCACAATAAAATCATCAGCACTCGTAATATCAGCAAGCTGTCTGTTTCTGATATCAAGCATCTCACTTACAATCTTATACCTTTCATTTCTGATTTCAGTAAAGTTTCTGAGATGAAGCAGGGTAATAAGCGTCTGAGCATCCGCCTCCTGTATTGGGAAATAATTCTGATAACACAGCAAAATGATATACTGATATTGATTCAGGTGCATATGGGAAAGTGTATCTCTATCCGTTGTGTCCTGAACCTCAAACTCCAATTCAATTTTACTTACCGTTCCCTGGAGTTTCCTTATAATTTTTTCAGCATCATCAAATTTTGAAACAACACGTACCGTAGATCCCTCTGGTACATAATAGTCTAGCTCCTTGATAATATACTTGGCCCGATCATTCCATCCAATCAATAAGATTTGTTCAACCTCAGGAATCGGTGGTTCTGAATAAATAATTGAGCTTTCTTCCAGTTCAATATGCCTTGGTGCGTTTGGTATCAGGGTATCATCATCTTCGGTAATACCAATGACTCTGTCACCATGTTTAAAGATTGTATCCATTGGAGGATTGATCTCCACACTTCCATCGGCATATTGGATACCCATAATAGCGGAAGTCTCATAGGCGAAGAGTATTTCACGGAATGTCTTGCTTACCAGGCTTGGTTCTTCCGCAAAATATATTTCGTCACCCCCAAAATCCATGAGTTCAATATATACCACGCTCAAACCAGATTGTCTGCTGGTCTGAACCATGATTCGGCTAATGATCTCATCTGAAAGGATCAATTCAACTTCGTCTTTCCCTACCATTTTGGCAACCTCAAAGTTTTTCTTATTCTCCATCTCAGCGGTGATATGATAAGGAGCCTTTCTTCTTTTGGGGTTAGTTACAATGGCTACAATTGTTTTGATGATCTGGGAATCCGAATTTTCATTGTCCTTATCGAGGATGATAATGGCCTTGGTATCAAAAGGATTAGCTATATGCAAATCGTGAACGTCTATTGGATTCCCTGTCCGACAGATAACTGCTGTATTTCCAGTATCACCCACTTTGTCACGGATCTCATCTTCCATAAGGACCTTATCCATATCGGCAAGAATCACAATAACCCCTCGCTTTTGATTTTCATTGGCAATACACAACTCTGAAATGATGGTAAAAATCTTTGAAGACCATCCTAAGATTAGGACGTGGTCCTGCTCAATTACAAATGATCGTCCTTTTCTAAGGTCCTCCATCTTCGTGAGGATACCATTGGAAACCAAACCGATAAGAGTAGAAATAATGACAAGTCCAATGAATGTTGTCAGCAACATGAAAAGGCGAAATGGCCAGTTTTCTTCATGATTCCCCAGAACTCCCGGATCAAGGACATGAGTTAGATTAACCCAAACTGATTCATAATAAGTAAAGTCGCGATCCGCATCAGGATGCAGTCCCAGGAAAAGAAGTAATATTCCAAAAATCAGGATAAGAAAGACAGAAATGACCCCAAGCCCAGATATCATTGAAGCTGTTCCTTTTGACACGAAATTGTCGAAGAAATAGACTATTCTGGTTTTAAAGGGAAATTTACTCATAAAAATTTTCGAACATCAACCATTTCGGTCGCTGCAAAACTAATTGATTTTAGTATTTAATGTGGTTAATATCAAATGTGGTTTCTACCTAATTTCCACAAATCTTAAAAAGTCAAAAACAGTGACTCTAAAAAGGTCTTTCTCTTCGGAATTACTGAACAATCGTAATTTTTGTCTATTCACAACTAAAAATATTTCATCTGAGGATAATATCCCATTATAAAGCTGAATTGCTACAGATGTTTGAGTCTTTACATCGGATTCATTATACAAGAGTTTCCGCTCTTCCGTTTCATTTTCAAAAATGATTAGCAATGCTTCCTGATCTTTCAGGTTTTCTGAAATTGATAGCATAATGGCTACAAAATCATTTCTCCAATTATAAGCAATTGTAGGTTTTAGTTTTGGCTGTTTTATTTCATTATATCCAGATAAAGTATAGAGTTCAATTGCAGCTTCCGGATTTTCCTCAACTTCATAATAAGATCTTCTAATATTTTTAAAAAATATTTCTGAGGCATCTGTTGAATTGAATCGAAGCTTATACAGATCTACTAACTTATTTTTATCCGGATGACAACCGAGTAGAATCATCAGAACAAGGAAATAGAATACCCTTAAAATCATGAATACTTTTTAAGACTGAAAATGGTCTGACAATGATCACTGTTATAATGGATCGTTTTCATTGGACCAATGAATTCAAACGATTTTTCTATCTGCATTTTCTCCAGGAGATTCTCATCGAGCAAAAATCTTATTTTACCATCCTGAAACTGCCATTTTCCGTCACTCAGTTTTGTGACTTTATTGGCAAATCCTATCATAGAATCCATCGATAAATACAATATCCCGCCTGACTTAAGCATCCGAATTAACTGCTCCCAGGATTTTAAAAAGTGCAGCTCAGTTTCTGAAAAGTGCAGAACTCGAGAACAAATGATTGCATCAAACATTCCGGATGAGAATGTGGTATTCGATATTTCCTCCTGTCTTACATTATTGGGATCCTTGCAGAAATTTCGAAACATATATTTGACCAGATCTACTGATGACTTTTCCGAATCAATGCCATAGACATCAAAATTTTTTTGTAGGAAATAAATCAGGTTTCTCCCTTCGCCGCAACCTGCATCCAACAATCGTTGGCCTTCTCTGAAAAAACCTTTTAATACCAGATCCAGTAATTCAAGATCTATGTCTCCAAAAGTATTATTCAGGTTTTCTTCAAACTCACTCATACTTCAAGTTTGCCGGAATGTTTCAAATAAAAAATTAACTGGTTGTTAATTGAGTTATTTATGATTTAATTGAGTTGTTTGCTATATTGACCTAAAGAATATTAACTCACTGAGAGGGGCTGGTTCGCTTAATCCTTTGGTATGCCTATACTAATTTTCCAGCCTCTCTCTTTGTTACCTAATTAAGGTATTCATAGATACCAGCAACACCCTGGCCCCCTCCAACACAGGCAGTCACCATTCCATATTTGCTATTCCTTCTTTTCATCTCATTGAAAAGGGTAATCGACAATTTTGCTCCTGTACAGCCAAGCGGGTGACCCAGTGCAATGGCTCCTCCGTTCACATTCAATGTTTCAGTATTCAGATCCAATTCTCTGATTACTGCAAGTGATTGTGCTGCAAATGCTTCGTTCAATTCCACCAAGTCCAGATCCGACTGTTTAATACCTGCCTGCTTCAAAGCTTTTGGTACAGCTTCCACTGGACCAATTCCCATAATTCTTGGGTTTACTCCTGCGGTTGCATAAGAAACCATCTTCGCAATGGGTTTCAAATTATATTCTTTAACCATCTTTTCAGACATCACCATCACAAATGCGGCGCCATCAGATGTTGGCGAACTATTACCAGCTGTTACGAATCCTCCTTGCTTGAATGCCGGACGAAGTTTTGCCAAACCATCCAGGGAAGTGTCTGCCCTCACACATTCATCCGTATCAACGACGAATTTCTTGCTTTTCTTCACCCCGTCTTCAACAAAAACATCTTCAACCTCGATCGGGAGTATCTCATCTTTAAATTTTCCTTCAGTAATGGCTTTTGCTGCTTTTTGATGAGAATCAACAGCAAATTGATCAGCATCTTCTTTAGAGATCTTAAAATCTTTAGAGATTTCTTCCGCAGTCAAACCCATATTCAAATAATATTCCGGGTGGTTCTCAGCAATTCTCCAGTTTAAGGCTGCTTTGTATCCTGTCATGGGTAGCAATGACATTGATTCAGTACCGCCCGCAATAATACAATCCGCCGTTCCTGCATGAATCCTTGCAGAAGCCAGATGAATGGCTTCCAATCCAGAACCACAGTACCGATTGATAATCATACCCGGTACTTCCATAGGAAGTGCCAAAAGAGAAATCATTCTTCCCATCTGCATCCCCTGCTCCGCCTCCGGAATGGCATTACCAACAATTAAATCATCAACTCTTTTTGCATCAAATCCATCAATGGATTTTACCAGATGTTTAATTACATCCGCAGCCAGGTCATCGGGACGATAAAACCTGAAACCTCCTTTTTTTGCTCTTCCGACAGCAGATCTATAACCTGCAACAATATATGCATCCATGTTAATGTTGTTTCTTAGTTTCTTAAGGGTCTACCTTTAAATAATATACTTTGAATTCTCTCCAGGGTCTTTTGTTCGCCGCAAAGACTTAAAAATGCTTCTCGTTCCAAATCCAGTAGGTACTGTTCCGAGACTTCAGTCGGTGACGTCAGATCTCCACCGTTCATCACGTATGACAATTTTCTGGCAATCTTCGCATCGTGCTCCGAAATATAACTTCCGTAAAGCATGGCTGTAATTCCCGCTTCAAACATAGCCATACCCGTTCTTCCCTGCACCTTAATATCTTCCCGCATTGATGGCATTGTATAACCAGCGTCAGACAATTCCATTACACGCTCTTTGGCATCTGCCAAAAGTCTTGACCTGTTTAACGTAATTCTATCTGAAGGTTGAAGAATATATAAGTCTCTCGCCTCTTCAGCTGAAGTTGCAACCTTCGCCGTTGCGATATTCATGAAATATTCCTGAAGTCTATTCAGTTCGGGATCACCTGGTCGATAAGAGTCCGAAGCTCGAAGCGTCAGCTCTTTTGTACCACCTCCACCAGGGATCAATCCAACACCAAATTCAACCAGACCAATGTAAGTTTCTGCATGTGCCTGAATGGCATCACAATGCAGAGAAAGCTCGCAACCTCCACCAAGCGCTAAACCTGATGGAGCTGATACAACGGGAACAGTTGAAAATCGTGCCCGCGTCATGGTTTTTTGAAACTCGCGGATCATCAAGTCAATCTCATCAAATTCCTGATCCGCTGCATACATAAAGATCATTGCCAGGTTGGCACCCGCTGAAAAATTCTGACCTTCATTTCCTATCACAAGACCCTTGTAATCTTTTTCAGCAATTTCGATCCCGGTCCTAATGCCTTCTACTACTTCAGCACCAATCGAGTTCATTTTTGTATGAAATTCAAGGTTTAAAACCCCATCTCCAATATCATAAAGCGTAGCTCCCGAATTACTCCATACCACATTATTTTCTTTAAACGCATCCAACATAATGAGTCCCTCGGTACCAGGAATAAGCTTATAAGATTTTGAAGAGATATCATAGAAATATTTCTTGCCTTCTTTAAACTGATAGAAAGAATCATGGCCAGCACTAAGCATCTCTTCGACCCATTTGGCCGGAGTTAAATTCATTTCCTTCATTTGGTCAAAACACGTTTTGACTCCGAACACATCCCAGGTGGCAAATGGGCCAATCTCCCAACCAAATCCTGCAGTAACGGCCTGGTCAATCTGATATAAATTATCTGCTATCTCAGGGATTCTTAATGAACTATATCTGAAAACATCGAAAAAAGTCTTACGATAAAACTCCCCTTCTTTACCCTCACTGGTAATGGCCAGCTTCAATTTTTCTTTAACGTTCTCAACATTTTTGGTCTTTTCGAGGATCTCAAGCTTGATTTTTTCCTTGGGTTTATATTCCATGGATTTGAAATCAAGCTCCAGGATCTCACTTGAGCCATCTTCATTTCTTACTTTTTTATAAAAGCCCTGTTTGGTTTTATCCCCCCACCATTTTCGGTCGTACAGATCTTTGATAATTTTAGGCAATTCAAAAACATGTTTCGATTCATCATCTTTCAGTCCCTGAACCAAACCTTGAGATACTTTGACAGCGGTGTCAAGACCAACAACATCTAACGTTCTAAATGTTGCAGACTTTGGTCTCCCAATCACTGGACCGGTTAATTTGTCAACTTCATTCACTGTCAAACCCATCTCCTCAATTATGTGTCCGGTCGACATCATGGAGTAAATACCAATTCTGTTGGCGATAAAGGCTGGGGTATCTTTGCAAATAACAGTTTCTTTTCCCAAATAGAGATCTCCGTAGTGAACCAGAAAATCCACAATCTCCGGATCGGTTTTTTCTGTTGGGATGATTTCCAGAAGCCTTAAATATCTTGGTGGGTTAAAAAAGTGAGCACCGCAAAAATTCTTTTGAAATTGTTCACTTCTCCCTTTGATGATCAGGTTAATAGGAATTCCTGAGGTATTGCTGGAAATGATTGCATTGGGATTTACAAATTTCTCAACCTTTTCGAATAAGGAAGCCTTAATCTCCAGGTTTTCGACAATTGCCTCGATGACCCAGTCTGCATCCTCTATTTTGGGCAAATCATCATCAAAATTTCCCGTAGAAATTAGTGAGGCATTTTCCTTACGATACAGGGGTGAAGGCTTGGAACTAATACTTCCCTGAAGTGATTGATTGACAATCCTGTTTTTTACAGTGGGATGATCCAGTGAAAGATTTTTAGATTTTTCCTCGTCAGTGAGTTCTTTCGGAGAAATATCTAACAATAGCACTTCCAATCCGACATTGGCGTAATGACAGGCTATTCGGGAACCCATGATTCCCGAACCAAGCACTGCAACTTTTTTAATTCTTCGTTTCATAAATAAATTCCTGGGCTAGTCGTTGAAACAATTTTTTATCTTCAATGATATTTTTTATGGTACCAATAACTTCAAAAAATGCGGCAAGTTTATCTTCTGGTATCATCTGTTGAATTCGTTTGTTAAATTCTCTGACAGCTCTTCTTGAAATCTCTCTTTTGTCCTTACCGAGTTGTGTAAGACATATACGTACCGATCGGCCATCTGTTGGATCTTTTTCCCGTACAACCCATCCCTTTTCTTCCATGCTTTTCAGGATTCGGGTGAGTGATCTTGCTTCAAGTCCCATTTGGGGTGCAATCTTGGTTGCCGGTGTCCCTTCGTCTACATCTATGTTCAATAAAACAAAACCAGAAGATGCGGTAATATCAAAATCAAGACCATATTGATTATACATCCTGGATATCGCGTGCCATGTTGCTTTGATATTGTAGTCTATGGTTTCTTCTCTCTTCATTATCTTTATGGTAGATGTGAATTTATCAGAAAATTGATCAAATCACATGCGAATCAAAGGTAGTATAAATTTGTTATGCATGCATACTAAATAGTGGTATATGAATTACAATAAACAAGAGTTAATTGAAATCCCAAAAAGTTTGTATTCCTATATTGATGACAAGCCATTTACAAATTGTATTGAATGCAACAAATACCTTCTGGATGGAGATACCGAATACCTGATAGAACGAATCAACAGAAATTATCCTGAGTATGGCGCTTCTGAAACAATATTTGATTATGCGCTTTGTATGAATTGTGCGCTTAAGCTACACAGTCAAATGTCTAAAGAATCTCAAGAGACACTTCAAAATTATTTTCTCAACAATGTTGATCTCCATGCCCGGCAGACATTAACTCAAAATATTCATTCAATCGGTGAAACCTATTCAAATTGCCTTGTGAGTGGGAAGGCTATGGATGATTGTAAAGAATACCAGGTATGTGCGCATTGTAAAGGGGACAAATTATTCATGGGAAATCCTCCTTATATGTTATCGGGAGAAATTTTGGAAGAAATAATGGGATTGCTATCTAACAAGACACAGGATATCATGAATGGTTTTTACAATAAACACCGAACCCCAACACCTGGGATTTACGAACCGGATCCGAAATTAATTTTAGTCTAATTGATCAGATCACCCCTGATTTTCCTAATCCTTTTTCTAGCTTCTGCAGCATAAAGACTGCCGGGATGAGAGATGAGAAAATCCTGAAAAGTTTGAATGGCCAGGTCATCATTTTTAAGATGATCCTGATAGATAAGTCCTTTTTCATACATAGCGTCATCAGCGAGAATGTCTTGTGGAAATAACTCAAGTATTTTATTCAAATAGCCAATCGCATTTTCAAATTGACCTTTTTGTTTATACAGAGAGGCGAGTTGCCAATAAGCTTCATCGACAATTGGATGACTGGGATTTTGTTTGATAAGCTGAATCAGGGTTGTAATTGATTTGTCGATTTTATTTTGGAATATCATTAGCTCAATATTGGCAAATTGCTGCATGATCTTTTCGGAGCTGTCAAAAACTGTATTGTTTTTTATGAGCAAACTCAAATCAATGGCATCGTTGGAAATTTCACGTGTAGTTGCCAATTTCAATATATCCAGATGACTTTGTGCTAATGAAAAATTACCAGTATAGTAATTTAATTTGGCATTTCTCAATTTTGCTTCATAACCGATAGGAGATTCCTTGTTACTTTTTTCTACCTGAGAATAAAGTAATGTAGATTCCCAGGGAACGCCATTTAACAGATAAATATCGCCCAGATCAATTTTTGCTCTTGAAATCAGAAATGGCGAGGATCTCGGATTATTAATTACATTTTGCAGGATAAAAATGGCTGAATCATTCTCGTCCAGATAGAAAGCATGTAATAAGGCTTTATTTCTTTGGGCTTCCAGAGAAATGTGATTCATTCCAATCTCTTTTATAAGATTATCATAATCGGCAATTAAGTTTCTGATTTCGGCCTTATTCACTGGAAAGGTGTTTTTGATTTTACTTTCCTTGGCTCGGATTGTATAACGTTTGGAGATCGCATAGTTGTAACTATCTCGAAATGCCTCAGATACATATTCGAAAATTTGAATGGCATCATCCCATGCTTCATTATCCATGGCAATCTGACCTATTCTCATACATTCATCTCCTTGTGAGTTACGCTTCTTGTCTAGTGACCTTGCCTGGACAAAAGCACCATAAAAATTTTTCCTTTGTAATTCAACCCAGATAAGTAAGTCTGAGTAGAGATAGTTGTTTGGTTCCGATTGAATTTTCTTAATCAGGGATTGCTCGAGGAAATCCAAATCATCATCCTCTTTCAGGATATTCTGAAAGATATTTTTTACATAATTAATATTGAGTGGATTTTCCTTGGCATAATTGATATACTCATTAGTCATCGACTGTTTATCATTTTTTATCCGATAGATACCAGCCATATCCAATGAAAATGCATAGGGATTACCAGAGACTTTTCTTGCTTCTTTAATAAATAGGATAGCATCATCAAGGAGTTGTTGGCTGACTAGATTTTGCGCAATCAGGTTCAGCTGAAATTGACTTTGCTGGTAGGCTTCTAAAAGATGTTTGATATAATCCTCTTTTTCTGACTTTTGACCTGATGCCTGGTATAAGGCAACAACATTTGATTCATATTGTAGATTACCAGGATAAAGTTTGAGAACCTGCTTAAGATATTTTTCCGCAGTCTTGAAATCTTTCTCTACTAAAAGCAATTCAAAATAATTGCTGTGGATAATGGGGATGCTATTTTTTTTATCGGAAAGGTCATCATAAAGTTCACGCGCTTTTTCATACTGCCCTTGTTGATAGTATTCATTGGCCAATTGAGCCTTTTCATTTGGTTGTCCTATAATCAAATGGAATGATAGAGAAGAGAAAAGTATGAATGAGAATCGTTTCACTTTATACACATTTGCATCTATACAAGATAATAATATAATTAGTTTATTATAAAATTAGATTAACTATTAACACTGTGGATTTGTGGGAAAAAGTTGAAAATATAATTTGGAAAATCTATTTGTTTATAAGTAGTTAATGTCTGACAAGATATCTACATTTTGTACCATACGTAAATAATTGAAAATTAGATATTTAATTAGATAACGTAGATAACCTTGATGAAGATGTGTTAATAAATGATATTGGCTTTAGCTGTTAGAAGAATGTTGATGAAGTTGTAGTTATTCATACCTAGAAGCACGTGTATTGGTATAAATGAGATACAATATTAATAGATCGAAGATTTACACAAGATATAAGCTACATATCCACATTAGGAATAGAGATATCCATAGTCATATCAAAGTTAGATCTGATCTCTGTTTCTTCTTTGTAATGGATAATAGGTTCTGGAGGAGTGTCTGTTCTGATATTACCAATACTCCAAATTCCATCCTTATTTGAATCAATTAAAACCTTAATTGTGTATTTGCCCGGATTGATATTTTTAAAATAGCAAGGGTTACAATTATGCTGTTGCTGTATGAGTTCTGATTTTGTTGATAGAATTAATTGTACGAAATATTCGATTGAATCAGATTGAACATTAACTTTCATTGTACCGAGGTCCTCTGTCTTTGGAAACTTATATTTAAGATCAATTACTGCTGATGAGTCATCCTCAATTGATAAAAATGAATTGGGTTCTATGACAAGATTGACAGAGTTTATATCATATTTATCAAGTAATGTTTTTTTGAGAATTGATAATGTATCCGGATTTAATGAATCAATTACAATTAATGATTTCCAAAGTGTAAGACTATCAACGATTTGTTTTTGATTAAGGAGTGACGGGAAGGTAGCTTTGGTATAATTGTGATTCCAAATAATCTTGATGCTATCCAAGAAGAAAGAATGAATGCTATCATAACTAATTTTAAAATTAGTTAGATCCCACGTTTTGACTGGCTTAGAGAATGTAAGAGTTATAGAACGACCCAAAGAAAGATTAGTGCCTGAGGCTGGTGTGCTATTATTGTTAAAGTTAGATTTCTTTCTAGTACTTTCTTGAAAAGCAATGTAAGTAGTATCAACAGAAGTATTCTTAAGAGAGTCAATAGCCTTGATGACTACTTGGATACTGTCTTTAGGGAAGCCGTTGAATGGATTATAGAACCTGACTGTTTCTTTATCATCAGTTAGGTTTGAATTAATTGTTAGAATACTGTCAGTGTGAAGAATTTCATAATTTGTAATTGGTTTTGAATACCTCACTTCATAATACCTTCCGGTTGTTCTGGCTGCGTTTACTTCAAGATACGATGCATCTATCTGATAGGTATTTATTTTTAATGAGTCTCCTATATTTCCTGGATTGAATGTCCCTTCTTTGAAGCCATATAATTCATCACTTTCATCGAAATTGAGATTACGATTTTCATCATTAAAAACAATTAGCTTGTATAAGCCATACTTAATATTATTGATTTTGAAGACTCCGTATTTATCTGTTGTTGTAAAATAGTTAGGTGTGTCTTCGAATATGTTCATTGTGTCTGTTTTAGCATACAACGCAACTGTCGCTTTATTTACAGTTTTATTTGTAAATAGTTCTCTTACGTTGCCATATACTCTTAGTGAATCAATGAAATCACCAGTGGAAAAAGCAATGACTAAGTTGATGGGTGGATTTTTTTCAGTGATGTCTGTAATGGCATCAAAGAAATTGAATGTATAAGTTGTTGTATCTTGAAAGGGCTCTTCAAACTCTATTGTAATTTTATTTTTCTTGATGAAATGTTTGAATTTAGTTTTGGTAGTTGGTGATATGATCAGATTTTGTTTGATCTTTTCTGCAGATATCCGCTCATCAAATTCCAGAATGATTGTTTGATCATCGAAATTAAGTGTTTGATCAACTGGATATGAATAGATAAGTGTGGGAGGTATAGTGTCTTTAGGCCCTCCAGAGACTACCCCTGGATTGGCACATTTTTGAAGAAAGAGAAATGCTATTAGGATAATAAGAGATCCTATGAGATTTTTCATGATTTAAGAACGTAGATAAGACTGGAGTATTCTCCCGAAGTTTTTGCTTCCTGGTTGGATTTCTTTCCGATATTAAAAGCCTTAAAGATATTATCACTGCCTTGATATTTTTCACTGAGCCAGGAAACATAGTATGAATCTAGTTTCATTGGATAGGTTTTCACTAATGAAAGTTTAACACTTTGTGCTAGTGTTTTAAATGATTGTTGTGAAAAATGATAAAGATGCCTAGGAACGTCATATGCAGCCCAATAGTTTTTATAATATTTGGCATCGTATGAATTAATGTTTGGAACAGCGACAAACAGATATCCTCCTTTTTTCAGTCTTTTTCTCAGTAGCTTAAGTGTTGACTTAAGATCATGAATATGTTCTATAACATGCCAGGCCGTAATAATGTGAAATTTATCTTCACTTTCAATTTTCTGTAATGTATTGATATACTTGAAATCGTTATTATCTGGTTGACTAATTAAAGGATCATAGCCCACTGCATCCCATCCTTTATTAGCCATGTAGGATATGAAATGTCCAGTACCACAACCAAAATCTAAGATTCTCCCTGATTTCTTATGGTTACGTATCAGATTATGTTTTGATCGAAGAGTAAAATTTCTGGCGATTTTATAAACCAGATTAATTAAGCTATTAGATTTATTTGTATGAGAGATATAGTTATTACTTTGGTAATACTCCTGAATCTTTTGAGAATCAGGGCGAGGGTTGGTAAATACCAGTCCACATTTGTTGCATCGTACCAATGCAAAACTCTCTTGACTAATTGAATAGTCTGTACAAATTAGATGGTTTGTGAAAAGCGTATGCTTGCATGATGGACACTCTTCAAGTTTTTGATACATTATTATCTACTGATATATACCATTAGTACTGAAACATCTGCCGGTGATACCCCACTAATTCTGGATGCCTGGCCAATTGTAGATGGTTTAATTTTCAATAGTTTCTCTTTCGCTTCTTTAGATAGTGAAGGAATTAGATCGTAATTAAAGTCCGGATTGATGTTTTGGTTTTCCAAATCATTCATTTTTTCACTATTCTTCTTCTCTCGCTCAATATAAGTTTCATACTTAATTTGTATCTCAGCTTGTTCAATACTTTCATCGGTGTAGTTGCTCAATTTATTTTCAAGATCTGGATGTAGGGATATAAGTTCACTGATGGATATATTGGGTCTTTTCAGCAGTTGTGAGAATGAGGATTTATCTTTTATCGGAGCTTCCTGTATACTTTCTAATGCAGGATTAATATCATCCGGTTTGAATTTTATTGAATCAAGGAGAGCCATCACTTCTATTGTTTGATGCTCTTTTGCTAACATTTGTTCATAACGATCGTCATCCGCCAGGCCAAGGCCATAACTAAGTTTAGTTAGCCTTAAGTCAGCATTATCCTGTCTCAATAGAAGTCTAAACTCCGCTCTGGAGGTAAACATTCGATAGGGTTCTTCAGTACCCTTATTAATCAAATCATCGATCAGTACTCCAATATAGGCTTGAGATCTGGTTAATATAAAAGGACCTTGATCTTTGACTTTTAAGTGAGCATTGATGCCAGCAATGAGTCCCTGACACGCTGCTTCCTCATATCCTGTAGTACCATTAATCTGACCTGCAAAGTAGAGGTTATTAATTAGTTTGGTTTCTAAAGTTGATGTAAGTTGAGTAGGCTGAAAGAAATCATACTCAATAGCATAACCGGGACGAAACATTTTAGCGTTTTCAAAACCAGGAATTTTTGTCAAGGCTTTGTATTGAACATCCTCTGGTAATGAAGTAGAAAATCCATTTACATAGATTTCTACCGTGTTCCATCCTTCAGGCTCAACAAAGATTTGATGGCGATCCCGGTCTGCAAACCGGTTAATTTTGTCTTCGATAGACGGGCAATACCGTGGTCCTAAACCTTGTATTCTGCCAGAGAACATTGGAGACCGATCAAATCCGGTCTCCAATTCATTATGTACTTCTGGGCTTGTATAGGTAATCCAGCAGCTTTTTTGTTGAATTAGAGGCTGAGTGCTATCAAGATAAGAAAACTTTCCAGGGATATCATCCCCAGGTTGTTCTACCATTTTAGAATAATCAAGGCTTCTTCCATCAACTCTAGGAGGAGTACCCGTCTTCATTCTCCCGGATTCAAAACCCAGTTCAATAAGTTGTTCGGTGATTCCGGTGGCTGCTTTCTCTCCCGTTCTACCACCACCAAATTTTTTTTCTCCAATATGTATGACGCCGTTCAGGAATGTTCCATTCGTTAGTACTACGGATTTTCCTGGGATCTCGATTCCTAAACTGGTCCTAACCCCACTTACCCTATTATCCTTAACAAGGATACCCGTAATCATCTCTTGCCAGAAATCTATGTTTTCTATTCCCTCAAGTGTAAGTCGCCACTCTTCAGCAAAGCGCATCCTATCGGATTGTACCCTTGGACTCCACATGGCAGGCCCTTTACTTCGGTTTAACATACGGAATTGAATCATGGTCTTATCACTCACAATGCCTGAAAAACCACCCATGGCATCGATCTCTCGAACGATCTGTCCTTTGGCAACTCCACCCATTGCAGGATTACAAGACATTTGTGCAATGGTATTCATGTTCATTGTAGCTAACAATACCTTTGAACCCATGTTTGCTGCGGCTGCAGCAGCTTCACAACCGGCATGACCAGCACCAACAACTATGACATCATATTCCTTAAACATATCTCTTTGGATGTTTCACGTGGAACATCGACTAAACAAACCTTTAATAATCATGAAATGTTCCACGTGGAACTTTATATTTTGAGCAAAGATATACACGCGTCTTCTTTCTTTCGCATGATTGCTTTTTGATTTGGTGATTTGTCTTCATAACCAAGAAGATGAATTACACCATGAATGATCACCCTGGCAAGCTCTTGGGTAAAATCTACAGCATATTTTTGGGCATTTTCTTTCACTCTATCTATGCTGATAAGGATTTCTCCCATTACAGATTTTTCTTTCTCACTATAATCAAATGTGATAATGTCTGTATAAGTATCATGGTTTAGATAGGTTTTATTGATTTCCAGCAGGGAGTCATCTGATGTAAATACGATCGATAATTCCTCCAGTTCATAACTTTCATCAGCAATTACCCTGGCAATCCAACCTTTTACCTCTTTTTTGTTTAGCGGAAATTCAAATTCCAGGTTGGAGTTTTGAAAATGAACTTTAGACATTTCCAGGATTAGGAAAGGTAGAAAGACATCTCAACCTGTCTTCCATCGTCATTGAAGTGAACCTCATCGCACAAATGCTTCATGAGGAATATCCCTCTTCCCCCTGGTTTGTTAAGATTTTCAGGAGCGGTAGGATCAGGCAAACTGTGGTAGTCAAAACCCCTACCCTGATCGGAAACAATGAATTTGATTTGGCTAGCGTCTAATACAAGCCTTAAGGTTACATTTTTCTTGCTATCATTTTGGTTGCCATGAAGGATTGCATTGTTTACAGATTCAGTAACAGCAATCATGATATTACCATAAATGTCATCATCCAGCGCATACTTTTCCTTTGCATTGTCGATGAAGCTCTCTATGATTCTGATATTCTCAGAAAGAGACGGTATCTGTATTTGAATTTCATTCATTGTTATCCTCTTCACTCAGGCGTCTAAAATAATCGTTTACTTCTTTTTTATAAAATGGATTTAACTCAATTGGTATTGTTTTTAATAATTCTATTTCATTTTCTCTCGCTTTAAGGTATTCCTCATAAGCTGGAGGGTTTTTTCTTTGAAAATTATCTGCAGTTTGGCCCTCCCTTTCAGGGTCAATTTTTTGTTCCCTCATCGATTCCTCGGCTTCCAACATCTTAGTAACGAGTTTCTTCTGACGTTCAATCAGCCGTTGAGTTAGTTGTTTATTTACGAGATCAAGTTCACTTTCTTCCATTTCTTTGATGATCTCACTCAAGGAGTTTCCAATTTTCTCACCATCAGGTTGTCCATTAAGCTTATCTTGCAATTCTTTCATTTGCTGTCGGATCATTTCTTGTTCTGCCGCCATCCGTGCTAACTCCTCTGATAATTGTCTACCTGACTTACCACTTTTCTTTAACTCTTCAATTTGTTGGCTTAGTTGCTTCTGGAGCTCGCTCATAGAGGGTTGTGGAGAATCCTGACCAGAAGCCATACTCATGGCATTTTGCATTTGCTCCAATACGTCTGAAAGTAAAAGGGCCAGGTTATTGACAGATGTCATGGCAAATTGTTGATTGCTCATGGCCTTGCCTTTATTCCTCTCTCTTAGCTCGTCCATAGCTGACGATAAATTTTCATTGATGGCCCCTATTTCTCTTGTGATAAAAGCACTAATCTGGAACACCCGTTCAGAGAGTGAATAAAGACTGTCCTCAATCACCTGTGCATTATCAATCAATTGTAATTGCTCCTGAGATAATTCGATGAACCTTGGGTCTGATT
Organism: Bacteroidota bacterium; assembly: GCA_047947195.1. Taxonomy (GTDB): domain Bacteria; phylum Bacteroidota; class Bacteroidia; order Cytophagales; family Cyclobacteriaceae; genus UBA7330. Next base: position 4,829,896 of record CP170458.1, on the reverse strand, counting down.
GTCTTACTTTTCTAAAGTCTTCGATAATATCCTCCTGATCAAATGAAAGCTTGACCAGGTTGTCCAAAATATTTCTCAGGTTATCAATATTCTCCTGCATCATATCCATCTGCATATTATTCTGCATTTCAGCCATCTTTTGGGCAAGGTCTTTCATTTGCTGACTGGTCTCCTGCTGCTTGGATTTGGTATCTTGATTGGGCTTGGAGTTTTGTTCTAATTCCTTCGAAAGCTCATCCAGGTTTTCTTTTATCTCCTCCTCATCCTTGTTAAATTCCTTTAACGGCTCTGGGGTTTTGAGTTCCTGATTCAATTCCTCCATTTTTTGGATCTTTTCTTCAATTTCTTGAAATTCCTGGCGTATGTCTTCCTGATCACTGGCATCCTGCGGGCTACTGGATTTCTCTGCCAGAGCTTCCTGTTTTTGAGATAATTGTTCCAGATCCTTGATGTTTTCGCCGAGCATGGATTCCAGTTTAAGTCGTTTAAAAAGTTCCAACGCACGTTCCAACTCATTTTCCAGATTCTTTTCATTCAGCTGAATTTTGTCCAGTTGATCCCGTACCTGGTCTGAATTAGAATTTTCTTCTAAGAGTTTCTTAAGTTCATCATAAAGCTGTTTCGTCTTTTCATCCAAAAGTTCATTCATCAAACTTTGAAGCTGTTCGCTTTTGTCTTTAATGGATTGATCCTGTTCCAGAAACTCATCCTGACTTTTTTTCAGATTCTCAAATTGCTCTTTGAGTTCTTCAATGGTTTTCTCCAATTCCTCCCTTTCCTTGAGAATGTCTTCTGCCATCTTTTCCTCCTGCCACTCCATCTTATTCCTCGTTTTAAGTCGTTCTTCTAGCTCCTTAAGTTTTTCACTCAGGGATTCTGCCTCATTTCTGGCTTTATCTAACTGATCCTCAGACTTTTGTGATTTTTCTTCCAGAAGGTTTTCAATCGCTTTTTCGTCCGGTTTCTGAAAATAATATTTTTGAGATCGGGTTTCTTTAGCTCCATTTATTCCATCATTATCAAAAACGCTTATATAAAACTCCAGTGTTTCGGTTTTATCCAGGGCAAGAGAATCCAGGGGCCAGTTAAAGAAGAACTTGGTATCTGTTTGATTGATATTACTTTGTAAGGAGAATTGTTGGAATGGGTCCGAATATTTTTTTCTGTAATTAACTCTTACACTTTTAATACCATAGTCATCGTGAAGATTGCCAGATAGTGATATTGACTGATAAAGAATTGTATCGGGTAAATAAAGCACCTGTATCTGAGGATATTCATCCTTTATTACTTTTACCTGATATTCAATTTCTGAGCGATTAGCACCATAATCATTTTTCAGTTTGAGATTATAGGAAAAATCAGCGAGGGCCAATTTGCCCAACTCATAATCCTTATCGGTACTCTTTTTGAATTCAGAAATCTGATCATTAATAATCAGACTTGCTGTTTGCGTATTGCTAGTATTTAATTTCCATTTTATTTCCGTACCCTCAGGAACCAGTAGATTTCCGGTATTAGTAATGGTTTCATCTTCAAGTTTGGTGTAACGTGGATAATTGAGAGCAATAGAAAAAGTCCTTAATTCCGGACGATCAAGTAGGTGAATTTCATATTCGTCAGAAAAATAACCAGCAGCTTCAAATTGGAAACTCAAAGGAGCATTGATATTGTTCAACTTGAATCCAAAAGCATTCGGGTTATACCTGGAAAGCTTTATTTTTCGATTATCCATTTGGATGTAGACACTTTCCGGAATACTCTTCCCACTCACTTTTAGTTTGAGGTCTAAAGATTCATTTCTAAAAACGTTGAGATCTGTGTTTTCTAGAATAAATTCAAATGGAGCCTTCTTTTTGAATTGCTGATCGTAAAGTAAAATTCTCCGCGAACTCTCAGTGACAGCTGGGGTATTGATAAATGATAATAGAAATACAATACTAATTAGACCAAGAAAGGCATATAAGTATTTCTTGACTACAGAAAAGTCAACTGCTTCCTGGAAATGGAAAATGTTAAGCTCGTGCGTTTTCTGTTCAATTGCAGCAGAGATTAAGGACGTTTGATTGGCATTTAACTGACTGATTTGCAAATAGTTAACTAACTTATCACTGATGTCTGGAAAATAATTTCCAATTTCTCTTGAAGCCTGTATATCACTTAGGTGTCTACCAATATTAAGGAGTTTTAATAGGGGTATAATTACCAGGCTAACTAAAGGGACCAGAAATATTAGGATCAGGGAAATAAACAGGATAAGTCTAATGGTTGACGGAAACCAGAAACTGTTTTCCAAAAGTACGGCAAGAAGAGACAAAGAAATAAATGACAAAAGTGTGATTAGGCCGCCTTTGACCAATTGACGGAGATAATACTTCCGCTTAAATTGCTTGATTTTATTTTTAATCTGGTCAATTGCCATATTCTATCAATACGTATAATCTTCAGGAAAGATCATACGGTCATTTCAAGTTCATCTTCAAAGTATTCAATGATATGCATTTTTAAAAGTTTTTCCTGCTCCAATAAATCAAAATGAGGAAGTTCCTTTAAAAGTTTCCAGTGTGGCCACCCTTCTTCGTCGATGCCTTCAAGTTCATAAAATCCAGAATAAGACAAAACTTTACAAATAGCAATATGAATCAGGTCCTGTTTTTCCTCTTTGGAGAAATTTACCACTCCTCTACCCAATTCCTGCACACCAATAAGAAAAAGTATGGCATTTAGATCTTTTGGTTTTTTACTGATTTTCTTTTCAAGGATACCAATTAGTCTAACCCATCTTTGTTCCAGTGAAATATCTTTTTTATATACCATTTAACGGAAATAGATTATATTTTACTGATGAATTACCTCAAAACGGCTTGCGAAATCTGGAGTGACTTTGTTCTTAACATTTTCCCTGCCATCTGTATTAATTGTAATTCTACTTTAGTAAGAGATGAGCAATTTATCTGTTCTAAATGTAAATTATCTCTTCCCAGGACAAATGATCATCTGGATCCAACCAACAGACGATATCAAAAGTTTGCTTATGAACCCAAAATAACTCATGTTTCAAGCTTTCTGGATTACAACAGACAAGGAGTAGCTCGCAAACTTATACATGCGATCAAATATCGGGGTGAAACGGAGTTAGCCATCTTATTAGGAAGAATGTACGGGATAGATTTAGTTTCCTGTGCTCAACTGAAACCTGATTTCATCGTTCCAGTGCCTTTGCATCCCAGGAAACAAGCTAAAAGAGGCTTTAATCAAAGTGAAATCATTTCAATGGGAATATCAGAGGTCATTGGTGTACCTGTAGAATCAGATATAGTTAGGCGGAACACATTCACCGCAACACAAACTAAAAAGTCTAAAGTCAATCGCTGGGAAAATGTAGGGAACGTATTTGAGGTGTCAAATCCCCAAAGGTTAGAGGGTAAAAATATAATGATTGTAGATGATGTGCTCACTACTGGAGCGACCCTTGGCTCTTTAGCCACTCAAATAGCTAATTGTGGTGGTAAGGAAGTCTACCTGATTTCCCTGGCTGGAGGGGCATAAAAAAACCGGATCATATCTGACCCGGTTTCGATTTATGTCAAAAACAGATTATTAGTAATTTGTTCCAGCTCGGATCATAGCACATCTGAATCCTATAGTAGCAGTTGCAGAATCTTCAAATAAAGCTCTTCTTGTACCAGGAGACATCCAATAAGCTACATCAGCCCATGATCCACCTTTATAAACTCGCATTCTTTTTACTGGTGGATTATCTGGGTTGTATGATCCCTGAAGACCGGTAGTTTCTACCCAATCTTCTTCACTATAAAATTCTTCATTTCCAATGAATGTCCACCCAGCATCATATCCTTCTCTTGGATCCAGCTTTCCATCTCGTCTTACTGGGTTCATATCCGCAACATCCTGGAAGGTAAGTGGTCGGTAAACGTCCAAAACCCATTCGTTTACATTTCCAGCCATATTATATAGACCAAAATCATTTGGTGGATAATCGTAAACATATGTAGGTATCATGGCTCCATCATTTAGTTTACCGGCGATACCGGCATAGTCACCACGACCTCTTTTAAAGTTTGCCAGGAAGTAACCCATGCTTTTTCCATAAGGATTTCTTAGTGCATGACCATCCCATGGATAAAGTCTTCTGTGTGTTTGGTTTTCATCCAGCCATTGAGTTCCGATCAAAGCCTGAGCAGCATATTCCCACTCAGCTTCAGTTGGAAGTCTGTAATCAGGAAGCACAACACCAGATTCCAGAGGAATTCTTTGATTTGGTCCGCCCAGACCAGTAGCTTCAGCACCTGCGAATTCTGCATCGCCACTAGCTAATGGATCTAAAAGACCGGCATCTTCTGCCAATTTAAGGTTTACAACCTGAGTTCTCCACTTACAATAATTAACTGCTTGTTGCCAGTTTACACCGACAACCGGGAAATATCTGAAACCAGGATAACGATAATAATGATCTACATAAGGATCATTAAAAGCTAAATCTCTTGTCCAAACGGTAGTATCAGGCAGGTTGTTTTTCCAGAAATATTCATCTGAATCCTGTTTGATATAAAATTCATATTCCAACCAGTTGATGTTTGAAACCTCAGTTTCATCCATGTAGAAAGAAGCAACAGTTACCGTTCGCTCAACATTATCATGAGCATGTGTAACATCTTCTTCAAAAGTTCCCATAACAGTTCTTCCACCTTCTATGAAAACAAGGTTTGGACCCTCTGGTTGACCACTAAAATCATTTACTTGAAAGCCTCCTTCTTCGTTGAACTCTAATCCCGTTGCATTACTTATTGACCCGGGATTTGAGCTGGTAGGGTTTCCACCACCACCGCAGGAAGCAAGAAATACCAACACCGACAGCAAGGATGTTGGATACATAATTGCATTCACAAATCTTTTCATAACCTGTTTTAATTTACTTTGACGCGCACAAAATACTAATTAATACAATTAATTCAAAAATACATACAATATTAGTTCTGAATCGATTGTACAAAATATCTAATGCCAAAAATGAAAAAAAATTGTGAAAAAAATGATATTTTATGCATTATGTGTCTCTAACAACATAAAATTCAGGGTTTCAATCCCTTTTTTCACCTCATCTACCTCTTTAATACTGATGATCAGCTTGTTTTTGTATTCTCGCATGTTACAGTTTCTGGGGTGTTGTTGGATAAATGCAAGCACAGCTCCAAAATGTTCTGAGTTGAAGTATGACTCATCTTTACTATCTGATAGATAGCATTTCATAACACTATTCTTAATCGTCAACTTCTCAAAACCGATTTTACTTGCAAGCCATCTGAGCTCAACAGATTCAATGAGATTATGAACACTATCCGGGATTATTCCAAACCGGTCTTTCAAGGATGTTTTGAATTTGTCCAGCGTTTCATGATCGTTGATGTTGTCTAATTCAGAATAGAGAGAAAGCCGCTCCGAAATGTTTGATACGTAAGATTCCGGGATAATAAGTTCCAGGTCTGTCTCAATGATACAGTCCTCTACTATTCTTTCCAGCTCTTCATCTTTTAAGGCGTCCGTCTCAAACAGACTTTTAAATTCATCTTCCTTCAACTCCTGGACTGCCTCATCAATAATCTTGTGATACATTTCAAATCCTATATCATTGATGAAACCACTTTGTTCCGAACCCAATAGATTTCCTGCACCTCTAATATCAAGGTCTCTCATGGCTACTTTGAATCCATCTCCAAGCTCTGAAAATTCTTCTAAAGTATTTAGTCGTTTTCTTGCATCCGAAGAAAGTACTGAGACGGGTGGAGTAAGGAAATAGCAATAAGCTTTTGTGTTGGAACGACCAACTCGCCCCCTCATTTGATGGAGATCAGAAAGACCAAAAGTATGTGCAGCATTGATGATTATAGTATTGGCATTTGGAATGTCAAGACCTGATTCTATAATGTTGGTTGAAATCAACACATCATGTTCACCATTAATGAATTTGAGCATGACTTTCTCAAGTTGCTTACCTTCCATCTGGCCATGTGCGATCCCGATGGAGGCATCCGGAACAAGCTTTAAGACCACATTGGCAATTTTTTCAATATCACTCACCTTGTTGTGAACAAAGAATACCTGTCCTCCCCGGCGGATCTCATGACTAATGGAATCCCTAATGATTTCATCGTTAAACTCATGGATTTCCGTTGTAACCCCTCTTCGGTTTGGAGGGGGAGTGGAAATAATGGACAAATCCCTCGCACCTAATAATGAAAAATGTAGGGTTCTTGGAATTGGAGTTGCAGTTAAAGTAAGTGCATCTACATTAACCCTTAATTCCTTGAGTTTTTCTTTAACCTTTACACCGAATTTTTGTTCTTCATCAATAATCATCAGTCCGAGATCTTTAAAGACAATATCTTTATTGACAATACGATGTGTTCCGATCAGGATATCAATCTTGTCATTCTTGATCTTCTCCTTAATTTCATTGATCTCCTTTGTGGTCTTGAACCTATTGATGTAATCAACGGAAACGGGGAAATCTGTGAATCTTTCAGAGAAAGTTCTGAAATGCTGCATTGCCAGAATTGTTGTCGGAACCAGTACAGCTACCTGTTTCCCACTCAATATGGCTTTGAAAGCAGCCCTAATTGCTATTTCAGTTTTTCCAAATCCTACATCACCACAGACCAGTCTATCCATTGGGTGTGGTTGCTCCATATCTTTTTTTACGTCTACAGTAGCAACAGCCTGGTCAGGCGTATCCTGGTAAAGAAAAGAAGATTCTAACTCAGCCTGCAGATAATTGTCAGGTTCAAAGGCAAAACCAGGGGCTGCTTTTCTTTTTGCATAAAGCTCGATTAGATCCTTGGCGATATCCTTGATCTTACTTTTGACTTTTTTCTTTTTGTTGTCCCACTCTGGAGAACCTAGTTTACTTATGGCCGGTGGCGCACCTTCCTTTCCGGAATACCTGGAAATTTTATGCAGGGAATGTATACTCACAGAGAGTAGATCGTCATCCTTATAGATCAGGCGCAGAGCTTCTTGTTTGTGATCATTGATCATCACGGTTTCCATTCCAACAAATCTTCCAATTCCATAGTCAACATGGACCACATAATCGCCAGGCTGCAGAGTCTTCAACTCTTTAAGTGTCAGGGATTTTGATTTTGTGAATCGCTCCTTACTTTCTACCTTATGAAAACGGTCGAAGATCTGGTGATCCGTGTAGCAAAGAACTTCGTGGCTATGATCAATAAATCCTTCACGAAGACTGGCTATTAACCCAGTGAACTGAATTGTAGGGTCAATTTCATGAAATATGGTTTCCAGTCGATTGATCTGCTTGCTGGATTCTGAAGAGATGAATTTTTGATAAAACCTGGATTGATGCTCCAAAAGATCAGATGCCAACAAATCAAATTTCTTATGGAAAGTTGGTTGAGGTTTAACTTCAAATTGAACCACTTCATCATGATTCAGATAAAATCGTTTACCAAACTCAATCTTTTTATAGGAAGCGATGTATTCTTTGAAACTCTTTTCCGAATCAAAGAGATCCGTTGGTTTCAGGATGACCTGAGTATTTCCACTGATACTCATGATCCGATCAAAGGATTCTTTGGCCTTCAAAAATCCTTTTTCGATTAAATCTGAAGTTTCACGATAATCTTTGAACCAAACGATGGTATCCTGTGGCAGGAATTCAAAGAAGGATTGACGTTCTTCACTAATCAGTTTATCCTGGACATTTGGAATGATACTTATGGAGTTTACATCCTGAATAGAAATCTGGCTTTCAGGATCGAATAGACGTATGGATTCAATTTCATCCCCAAACAACTCAAGTCTGAAAGGGTAATTATCAGAGAATGAAAAAACATCTATGATACCACCTCTTACAGCAAACTGACCAGCTTCATATACAAAATCATTCTTTTCAAACCCGTACTCAATCAAGAGATCACTGATAAAGTCAACATCCAGTTTTTCTCCCACACTGGCCTTCATGGTATTTTCCACCAACGAACGTTTATTGATGACTTTTTCGTAAAGTGCATCAGGATAGGTCACGATGACAATTTTTCCCTCTTTAGAATTGATCCGATTTAGGACTTCAGCTCTTTGCAAAACATTGGCATTCTCTGTCTCTTCAAATTGGTAAGGTTTCTTATAAGATCCCGGGAATAGGTAGATGTCTTTTTCCTTGATAAAATTCCTCAGGTCGTTTTGGAAATAGTCAGCCTCTTCTTTGTCATGAAGTATTACCAAATGTGTATTACTCATGGATTCATATACCGCATAAGTAATAAGACTATCTACACTACCCGCAATTCCTTTTATAGCAAATGTGCTTGCTTTGGCCAGTGATGAGACTAAAGATTTAACCTGTAAACTTTCTTTATATATCTGTTGTAGCGTATAAGACTCCACCGCTCCTTTTTTAATAAGGACGCAAAAGTAAATGATAAAGTATCTAGTAGAACTTTATTTGAACCTAATTCACAATAATGATGTTCCGTTTTCGTCTAATTATTATAGTTTCTAAACAGAAAAGAATATTAGATTTTTTTAATAATAAGAAGAAACTAAAATTAATGGACACACGTTAATAGGTTAAAGACATTAAGCAACATTGTTGCATAAAGATTCTTTTTAGGTTAGGTTGGTGATAGGCGTTCATCGATTCCAGATGGGCGCCTTTTTTTTATGTCTATATTTTCTCGCACCCCCAACTGAAGTTGATTTATGATTGAGCTTATAAAAGATTTTGCCGAAGCTTATTGGTTACTCTTTCCAATTCGACCAAAGATTCAATAGCGATTAATTCATCCGTTCTGATCCCAAGAATTTTAGATGCTTCAGCTACCTGTTGTCTTTCTTCCAGGGCGTATTCATCATCAGCAAAACTCATTCGGATGGCATCATAGATGAGTACTTTGTCAAAACTTGTAATTGACTTCTTATTGAATGAATTAAATATTTTGACCAGATCTGCCTTTTGGTGATCAAACTTCAACCAACTCTTTACGATTTCATCATCAACTCCCACCTGCTCTGCAAGGTCTACTGTCAACCATTCCATTTCAGGATCCGAAACAAGTCCGTCGGAACCTGCTATTTTTAACAATGCATAACCATATTCTTTCCATGATTCCTCCGGAACCATTGTAATACCATAAAACATGGGGGACAATTTTGAAAACTCGGATACCATATAACTTAATGTTTAATTAATTACTCTGATCAAATTAAATTACTATTATTGACGATAGATCAGAAATGATTTCATAATTTAAATATTTCGCTAATAACCTCAGAAATATGTTCACAGAAAAAGATAAACAACAAATCAAAGAACATGGTATTGATCCAAAGATAATTGAAGAGCAAATTGAACATTTTAGATCAGGCTTTCCGCCATCCATATTAATAGATGCCGCATTAGAGGGTAATGGCCTCCACATCTTGAACAATTCAGAAATTGAAGATCTGATCAAATTTTACGATGAAAATAAGATGGGATCGAAGATCCTGAAATTTGTACCAGCATCAGGAGCTGCCACTCGGATGTTTAAAACCTTATTTGAGTTTTTGAATGAATATACTGGAAGTGAGGAAGATTATGAAAGACTTCAGTCGAATCAATCCTCTGGTTCCGTTTTTACTTTTTTAAAAAGATTGGAGGATTTTGCTTTCAATGAAGATCTAAAGGAAAAGTTTAAAGAAATAAAAGGAATAAGTCTTGAAGAAGCACAATTAAAAAGGGATTATGCATCTATCATTGATGTTTTACTTTCTGATGAAGGCCTGGGTTATGGCAATCTACCGAAGGGTTTATTAAAATTTCATCAATATGGAAATAGCTCGAGGACACCTGCAGAGGAACACTTATATGAGGGTGCCAATTATGCAGTGGGAACAAATAACGAGGTTAATATTCATTTTACTGTTTCTCCTGAGCACCTTGAAAAATTCAAGTCTCATATTAATAAGGTGAAAGAGGCTTTTGAAAAAGAGTTTGGTGTCCATTTTAACATTGAATACAGTATCCAGAAAAAATCCACAGATACCATAGCCGTTGATTTGAACAATGAACCTTTCAGGAATGATGATGGATCACTGTTATTTCGTCCGGCTGGGCATGGAGCCTTGTTAGACAACCTTAATGAGTTGGATGCTGACATTGTATTTATCAAGAACATAGACAATGTGGTTCCTGACAGGCTAAAAGATGAAACCATAAAATATAAGAAGGTATTAGCAGGTCTGCTTCTTAAATACAAGGATGAAATAAAGAACACTATAGCCAAATTAAAACAAGGCAAGGGGTTGGATGATGCCGTAAAACTTTTACGTGATTGGCTTGGATATCGTCCCCCCAATGATTTTGCTTCAATGTCTGAGGAGCAAAAAATTTCACATGTTATTACAAAATTAAACCGGCCACTCAGGATTTGTGGAGTAGTGCAAAGCGAAGGGGATCCGGGAGGAGGTCCATTTTGGGTTCAGGCTGAGGACGGTTCAATCTCCCTGCAGATCGTGGAAACCGCTCAAATGAATTTGGATGATCCAAAACAGAAGGAAGTATTTTTGAAAGTAACCCACTTTAATCCGGTTGATGTGGTAGCCTATCTCAAAGACGTTGATGGGAAACCATTTGATCTAATGGCCCACAGGGATATGAGTGCTGGTTTTATTTCGAAGAAATCTAAAGACGGAAAAGATCTGAAAGCTCAAGAGCTACCGGGGTTATGGAATGGAAGTATGGCAGACTGGAACACAATTTTTGTGGCTGTCCCTGCGATCACTTTTAACCCTGTGAAATCTGTAAATGATTTACTGAAATCGGAGCATCAATCATAAGCAGGGATTCAGCTTTTGTCAAATAAAGAAAATGAGGCCTTATATTTTTTGGCGTTGGTTCCACCGGAGCCCATTTTTAGTGAGGTCGAACGATTAAAATATCAGTTCTTTGAGAAATATCATTCAAAAGCGGCTTTGAAATCCCCTCCTCACATCACACTTCATATGCCTTTCAAACTTGGTGAGCATAAAGAACAAAAATTGATCTCGTCTCTGAGTCAGGTTCATATTGGTGCCGGATTCAACATTACTCAAAAGGGATTTGGAGCATTTGCCCCTAGAGTCATTTACATCAATGTGGAACCAGTCAGTGAGCTGATAGAGTTGCAAAAATTGGTGGTTGAAAACCTTAGAAGAAACCTCAAAATTGTTAAGGATGATTATAAAAAAAGAGGTTTTCATCCACATATGACGATTGCATTTCGTGATTTGAGAACTAGCATGTTTAAAAGTGCCTGGCTCGAGTTCAATAATAAAACCATCTTATATAATTGGGAGGTGAAGTCATTCCACCTTTTAAAACATGATGGGCAGAAATGGGGTTTATTCAATGAATTTCCCATTACATAAAGAGATTACTACCTACCACTATTAAATTTGCAAATTACTGACGATCAAGTGTAAGTATGAAGAAGTATTTAATTCTTTGGTTTCTGCTGTTCGGAACCTTAAAAGTTTTGCCACAATCTAATTGGCAAGGCAAATTTGAACAGCTTAGGACACAACTTCCAACACCCAATGAATTTAGGACAGCTTCAGGAACTCCTGGTGAATCTTACTGGCAACAAAAGGTTGATTATAAGATACAGGTTACATTGGATGATGTAAACCAACAGATCAATGGTCAGGCAGGAGTCACCTATTTCAATGAATCTCCCCATGAGCTTCCCTATATCTGGTTTCAACTTGATCAGAACATGAGGAATTCAGATTCAGATAAACGTGCGACCAAGACAGGAAAGATCTCAGGAACAATGACCCCCACTGATTTTCAACAATATGAAAAGCAGGATAAAGAGGTGGAGGGATATAATATTGAATGGGTTCGGTCAGCAACGGGTTATGAACTCAATTATACCATCAACAAAACCATGATGCGTGTTGATTTACCCAAACCACTTCCCCCTGGCCAGAGTATTGCGTTGTGGTTAGCCTGGAATTACAAGCTGAACAATCGATTGATAGACAAGGAAGCAAGATCTGGATATGAGTACTTCCCGGAAGATGACAATTATATGTATACTGTTGCTCAATTTTTTCCACGGGCGGCTGTTTATTCTGATTTTGAAGGGTGGCAGAACAAGCAATTCATGGGAGAAAGTGAGTTTGCAACCAATTTTGGTGATTACCAGGTAGACATTACTGTTCCTGCTGATATGATTGTTGCAGCGACTGGAACCTTAATGAATCCTTCGGAGGTGCTTACTAAGGATCAAGTAAGCAGACTTGATAAAGCAAAATCAACCTATGATAAACCGGTCTTGATCGTTACTGCGGGAGAAGCAAAACGTAATGAACCTTTGAGATCAAGAAAATTAAAAAGGTGGCACTTTGATGCGAACAACGTAAGAGATTTCGCTTTTGCAGCATCAAGAAAATTCGTTTGGGATGCAATGGCAGTGGATGTTGGGGAGAATGATGCAATTGCAATGTCATTTTATACCAAGGAGTCGAACCAGCTTTGGAAAAAGTATGCGACAGAAGCCACTGCCCATACAATCAGGTTTTACTCAAAGTATCTTTTCGAATACCCCTATCCGGTAGCCATATCCGTAAACTCGGCCAACCAGGGGATGGAATATCCAATGATCAACTTTAGTGGAGGTAGACCAGAGGGTGATAAATACAATGAAAATGATGCTAATACTTTGATTAGCCTTCTGATTCATGAAGTGGGACACAATTATTTTCCAATGATTGTAAATACAGATGAAAGGTCATTGTTCTGGATGGATGAGGGGATCAATTCTTTTCTCCAATATCTTGCCGAACAGGACTGGATGTGGGGATATCCTTCTAAAAGAGGGCCGGCTGAAAAAGTTATTCCTTACATGAATGGTCAACATGGTGCCTTCCGTCCTATCATGTCAGACCCTGAACATTTTGTGAGTAAATATGGAAATGCATATATACGACCAGCGACTGCATTGAATATTCTGAGGAATTTAGTAATGGGGCCAGAATTATTTGATTTTGCCTTTAAGACCTACGCCAATACATGGAAATATAAGCATCCAACATATGCAGATTTTTTCAGGATTATGGAAGATGCTTCAGCAGTGGATCTCGATTGGTTTTGGAAAGAGTGGTTTTTCTCTACAGACCATGTTGATGTGGCCATTGAGTCCATAAAATGGTATAGATTATCCGATTCGAGGAGTGTTATTCCTTCAGAAAACCTGATGGAAATAAACAGCGAACCTTATACGTTCAATTATAAACCATCAAGTCCTGGAGAATTTATTGAAAAAATTGATGATCAGAAATTTAAAGAAAACATGTCTGCCTTAAATTATTATGAAGTAACTTTTGATAACAAAGGTGGTCTGGTAACTCCTTTAGTACTTGAGTGGAAATATACGGATACTTCAACAGAGGTAGAAATTATACCTGCACAGATATGGAGGAGAAATGAGCGCACAGCTACTAAGATTTTTGTGAAAGAAAAGAAAGTAGTTAGTCTAAGGTTGGATCCTGACCAGATGACTGCCGATGTTGATACAAAAAATAACTTCTTTCCAAGATTAGAACCTTAACCACTAAGAACATGAGATTTATTGTTGCAATTCTGTTCGTATCATTGATCGCTTATTCTTGTAAGCGAACATCAAATCAGGCAGACGATGGAAGTACAATTGAAGTTGTCACCTTTAATAATCCACCAGCCGATGGTTTCAATATTGAAGGGTCAAACCCTACGGCCATTATGCTTGCAGATCAGACCATGAATTCTATGGGGGGAAGGGAAGCCTGGGATAATACAAAGTATGTTTCGTGGAATTTCTTTGGTAGGAGACAACTACTTTGGGACCGGGTGGAAAACAGGGTTCGAATTGATCGGGATAATATGGTCATGAGCCTGAATATGGAGGATATGACTGGCAAGGTCTGGAGAGATGGAGAAGAACTTCAAGATTCTGATACAGTAAATAAGTTTCTAAAATCAGCCAAGGATATCTGGATCAATGATTCCTATTGGTTATTTATGCCTTTTAAACTAAAAGACTCAGGGGTTACACTCAGTTATCTTCGGGATGATACAACCAAGGCCGGGGACCCATCAATTGTTCTTAGGTTAACTTTTGAAGGGGTTGGGAATACTCCTCAAAATGCGTACGAGGTATGGATCAATGATGAGACACGGCTTGTTCGCCAATGGGCTTACTATAAAAATGCGAATGATGAAGAACCTTCGTTTGTTTTGCCCTGGGATAATTACCAGAAATATGGTGAAGTGTTATTGTCAGGAGATCGGGGAGACAGGAAAATCACCGACATAAAAGTTTGGGATAAACTACCTAAGAATGCATTTTCTTCACCTGATCCCATCTATAAACCAAATTCCTAGAATCTGGGGCATCAAATTTGCGTTAATAATCAAATGCGATTGATAATGGTACATCTATTGTTGACTATCCCATTTGTAAATTTTGCTCAGGGAGAAAAGATATTATCCAAGCACCTGCATAATTATGGCCAGGAAACGTGGTCCCAAATCGAAACCCTGAAAATTTCAGGAAAACACGTCACTTCGGATTATGAGGCATTCCCGCTGGAAGTTTTAGTAAAAGAAAATAATCAAATCAGAGTAGAGGGTATAAATCGCTACAAAGGTTATACGCTTGCTTTGGATCATCAGGTATTTTGGTCTACTGGATCTCCCGAAGAAGTTCAGCCACTGGAAAAGCTAATCCTACAACATGCAATTGCTATTGGAAGCCCATTAGCTAAATTCCAGAGTGAGTTAAAATATTATGGATTAGAAATTTTTGATGGAAAACCGCTTAATTCCTTCAAAAGAGAAACAGAAGGTTTTACTGTTACCTATTTTCTCGATAAGGAAAATAATGAGTTAAGGCACATTACAATTGTTACCATGGACAAAGAGCCAATTTCTGCAACACTCACCATAGATAAATATAAATCTCACCATGGCTTATTGATGCCAACAGCCATTAACCTCCAGGTAGAAGATCAGTATTATGAATGGGTTTTTGATGAGATACTTTTAGGCATTGCCATTGATCATCAACTTTTTGTGAGACCCAACAATCAGTAATTCAATCTAACTGGACTTTTAGCCCATTTTGAGTCAAAATGGCAATAATTTGGTGGGTTATAAGCCAATATGTCATATTTAATCTCGTTTAAGAGAATGTGGTATAGACATTGATATAATTGAGAGAATAAGATAGGAGGAGATATGAAATTGGATAGAAATCTTACAAGACATCTGGCTATGACAGCAGATGTTTTGAATACGATAAATGGGGGAATGTCTCAGACCACCATCAATTTGAAAGTATTGGAGCATGAGTGGTTGGTAAAAGTGACAACCCCTGGCGTTGAACTAGAAAATCTCAGACTAGAGGTTTTAGATAATCATTTATATATTCATCAAATGATGGAAATTGAACATGATGGGCCAGAAAAAGCTCCTTATGTGATTGCCATGATCCCATTGACAAGACAAATAAATGTTGAAGCCATTTCGGCCACATTTGAAAATGGCTATACTCTAATCAAATTGCCATTTGATGAAATGGTAAATGGTTATGAGAGACAAATTGATATTACGAGGAAGTAAAAGTTATTTTCTAGAATAATGAAAGGGCGATCTTTTCCAGGTCGTCCTTTTTTAGTTTTTTGATCAGCTTCAATTTCTCTTCCTGACTTACGGATGGGTCCTGAAGTTTCTTGAGAGAAACGGAATCAAAATATTTTTCTAATAGCTCATCATCTTTTGAGTCCAAACCAAAAATTTCAATTTCTTCTAATGCACTCTGCATAATCTCCCGACCTACATTTTTGCTGGATTCAATGGGTTTGTATTTTGAATTACTATCTCGTAGTGTCCAACTACTATAATCAATTCTCAATCCATCTATTTGTCTTAATCGGGGATCAAAATCTCCAAAAATTCTTTTGATCACGGAATGAGCAGAGGATTTCCATGCATCCAGATCAAATTGCTCATTATCAAGTTTCTTGATTTGCTTCTTGATGAGCTCGGCATATTTTTTATCTTTTGGTGACATTATAATATGGGGGTTAGCTTATCGTGCTCCAGTTGATTACATTCTTACTTAACGATTCAATTTGCTTTTTGATCGGATAATTTTTCGGAAGTGTGATATCCGGATCTTCGTGGAGAAGTTCGGAGGCAATTGATCTGGCTTGCTTGAGAATCTCACCATCTTTACCCAGATCGGAAATTCTCAGATCCATCAAGCCACTTTGCTGAGTTCCCATCAAATCTCCCGGACCTCTCAATTTGAGATCTACCTCAGAAATTCTAAACCCATCATTCGTTTCCACCATGGTTCGGACTCGTTCTTTAGCTTCTGTGGTTAACTTATGACCCGTCATCAATATACAATAAGACTGGTCGGCTCCCCGACCGACTCTTCCTCTCAGTTGATGTAATTGCGATAAACCAAATCTTTCCGCATTTTCAATAACCATCACCGAAGCATTGGGGATATCCACCCCAACTTCAATAACAGTTGTTGCCACCATGATCTTAGTTTCTTTTTTGACAAATCTCTGCATTTCCCAGTCCTTGTCTTCAGGTTTCATTCTTCCATGAACAATTGAGATGGGTACTTCCGGATATCTCCGACTTATACTTTCATACCCATCCATCAGATGGTTATAATCCAGGGTGGCAGACTCTTCGATCAACGGGTACACAATATAAACCTGTCTACCTGCTTCAATTTCTTTTTCGATAAACCCAAACATTTGGATACGTTTGGTTTCTGTCATGTGATAGGTCTGGATGGGTTTTCGACCAACGGGTAATTCATCAATAACAGAAATATCCAGGTCTCCATAAAGTGTCATGGCCAGGGTTCTGGGTATAGGTGTTGCTGTCATCACCAATATATGCGGATAGGTCTGCTGGTTTTTGCTCCACAATTTGGCTCTTTGCGCCACCCCGAAGCGATGTTGCTCATCGATTATGGCTAGCCCTAATTTTTGAAATTTTACCCGATCTTCCAATAGGGCATGTGTTCCAACGAGGATATGAATTTCACCTAATTTCAAGGCGGTATCCAAAGCTTTTCGTTCTGCTTGTTTAGAAGAGCCTGTCAATTTAGCCACCCGCACACCAATGGGTTTTGCCTGTTTCTGCAAATTGTTAAAATGCTGATCGGCCAGTATCTCAGTTGGTGCCATAAAGGCACATTGTGTTCCATTTCCAATGGCAATCAGCATACTGAGAAAAGCCACCATGGTTTTGCCACTCCCCACATCCCCCTGGATCAGCCGATTCATTTGATTTCCGGACCGAAAATCAGCATATATTTCTTTGATCACTCGTTTTTGTGCCCCGGTCAATTCAAAGGGGAGATGATCCTCATAATATTTATTCAATAGCTCACTATTGTTGAAGAGGATTCCAGGAAAAGTATCCTTTCGGGTGAGTTTCATCTTCAAAAGCCGTAGCTGGATATAAAATAACTCCTCTAGCTTTAGCCGGTACTCTGCATACTGCAGGGACTTCGAGTTTTTTGGAAAATGGATTTGGATCAGTGCACTCTTTTTGTCCATCAGCCTGTACTGATCTATCATCGGTTGTGGGAGTGTCTCCTCTATATGATGAACGGCTTCTACCAGCAGCGATTTCATCATCTTGCTAATGGCTTTGCTATCTATGAATTTTTTCTTCAGTTTTTCTGTGACAGGGTAAACAGGATGAAGGTAGCTTCCCGCTTTATTTTTTTCAGTGAGAACTTCCACCTCCGGATGAGCGATGTTTAGTTTGCTTCCAAAGCGGCTGGGCTTTCCAAAAACAAGATAAGGGACTCCAATCGTGAGTCGTTTTTGAACCCATTTAACTCCTTGAAACCAGACTAACTCTATCGAGGAAGAATCATCCTGAAATTTTCCAACAAGTCTTTGCTTTCTCCCTATGCCAATGGTTTGAAATGAGGTGAACTGTCCGATAAGTTGGACATATGGAAGTGAATCGTTAAGCTCGCTGATCTTGTAAAATCCAGTGCGGTCTTCATATCGGAATGGATAGTATTGCAATAAGTCGCGAAACTTGAAAATCCCAAGCTCTTTGTTGAGTAGTTCCGCTTTTTGAGGCCCAACACCTTTGAGGAATTCAATTTTGCGATCGAAGAAACTAATCATTCATTGCCCTTTGTGCTAATTTACTTCCATTCAAGGGACTGAAGCATATGAAGGATGTCTGTTTTGACGTAATCAATAACTGGTTTTAGCGAATCATTTTGGGTAGCAGTCTCAAAATATAATGCCCCACGTAAAAAATGATCGACACTATCAGAAACGTGAAACTGGAACTGTGTTGGGACCTCACCTTCCAGATCTGTTACACTGGCGAAATCTCCATTCGGTAATTCGAGGATTTTCTCATCAATAGCATATGCTTTTACATTGTGTTGGAATGTTAGTTTATAGGAATCACTGTAATATCCCTGTAGCAGGGAATCAAGACTTAAGACGGGTTTATAGGTAATCTGAATGTTGGCCTCCAATTCAGGATAGTAGAGATCAATCCAATATCTTTCCGATATCCAGGTAGAATCATCCAGTAATTTGGCATACTTAGAATACTCAAAAAAATAGGGGAAAGAATCAGGCAATGGCTGGTAGGCAAACTCAGGAAGTTCAATCCGGTTATAACCTTTTGGTTTGGGGAGATAATCCTGACCGCAGGAGAATAAGATAATGGATACTAAAATAATTAAGAGTTTCTTCATCAATCTGTAAAGTCTTTGCTGGTTTCTGTTTTTTCAGAGCCAATAAATACCCTAACGCGTTTAATCCTTTTATTGTCTACTGCGACAATGGTAAATAAGAAATTTTTGAATTTGATTTTTTCCCCGGCATTCGGCAGCTTGTTGTTAATCTCAAGTAAGAGACCACCTAACGACTCACTTTCACTTTTAATGGATTCAAATTCCTGAATATCTTGGCTGGTGATTTTACAGAAATCATTAAGCGAAGTTTTTCCTTCGAAAACGAAAGTATTATTATCCAGCTTATTGTAGGCGATATCACTTTCTTCATCAAATTCATCATTGATCTCCCCCACGATTTCTTCAATCACATCTTCCAACGTGATCAAACCAGATGTACCTCCGTACTCATCCACTACAATGGCCATATGCACCTGCTTTTCCTGAAAATCTTTGAACAAATCATCAATCTTTTTACTCTCTGGAACGAAGAACCCGGGTCTTAACAAAGATTGCCAGTGAAAATCTTCTTCCATCTCGAGGTGTGGTAAGAGATCTTTAATGTAGAGGATACCTTCTATTTTATCAACTGTTTCATTAAAAACCGGAATCCTTGAATAGCCCGTTTTATTGATTTGATCCATCAATTCGTGGAAGTCTGTTTCTATGTCCACAGCTGTGATATCTATCCGTGATTTCATGACTTGCTTTACTGACAGCGTACTGAAATTTACAATACCCTTGAGCATTCCTTTTTCCTCCTCAGTGACCTGTTCCTTGTCAGCTGTAATTTCAAGGGCCTGATTAATTTCATCTACGGAAAGATTGTATCCTTTACGCTGAATCCTGCTTTCAATCACATTACTGATATTCAGAAGTAGCCAAGAAACTGGAAAGACAAGCGTATCTGCAAATGAGAGCATGGGAGCTGTAAATCTGGCAAATGCCAGGTTATTGTGATTGGCATAGACTTTAGGTACGATTTCACCGAAGAAAATAATGAGGGTGGTGATAGCCACAGTGAGTAAAACGATGATCAATCCATCGGCGTCTTTGCTCCCGACTAATTTCCAGGTAGCAAAAGTTGAAAGGGTGACAATGAAAATATTGACGAGGTTATTGAGTATCAATATGGTAGCCAGTAGCCTCCTTGGATTAACCACCAGGTGATGGATCAACTGTTCCCTTTTGTTATCGGAAGTTTTGCTGGCAGTAATCTGTTCGTGAGAAAGGCTAAAGAAGGCCACTTCTGATCCGGAGATCAAACCGGAAAGGAATAGCAAAACCAATATGCTTAAACCATTAATAAGGAAAAAGGATATGGGTAGATCTGTTAAATACGCCAGGAAAATCGAGGGGTACGGATCGTCAAGAGATGTATCCAATAATTGCTGATTTGGTTAAACAACTAGAAAGGAAGATCATCTGTACCATCTTCCTGGGACTGATTCACTGGTTCTGATTCAGTATCCTGATATCTGTCTTGAGGCATTCCCGATGAAGAACTACCACCCGAACTACCAAGCATTGTCATATTATCCCCGACAATCTCAGTGGTGTAACGTGTGATGCCATCCTTTTCCCAGGATCTTGTTCGCAATTTGCCTTCGACATAAACCATGTCTCCTTTTTTGAGATATTTTTCAGCTACCTCAGCTAGTCCGCGCCAGAGAACGACATTGTGCCACTCGGTCTGCTCCTTGCGTTCGCCAGTGTTTCTATCTTTATAAACTTCGGATGTAGCAACTGGAAAATTTGCTACTGAGGCCCCGTTTTCAAGATGTCTAACTTCTGGTTCTTTGCCTAATCGACCAACAATGATCACTTTGTTTACTCCGGACATATGATAAAATTATATTAAAAACCGACCTGTTCCAAGTAGTTGATGATCGATTTTGGTTTTGGCAAAGTTAATACTTCTTCATAGGAATAGGCCTGTAAATCAAAGAGATTCATCAGTTCTTTGAAGTACTTTTTATCTACAGAGAAATGATAAAAGGTAATCCAAAGGATTCGGTGTGTGAGTAAATGTTTAAACTTTCCATCTTTCTGGATCAATTTTGCCCGTTTTGTGTCAAGAGGAAAAGCATTCTTACTCAGGTTTTTTTGACCTTCAATCAATAAGAATTCAAACAAACCTTTCCAGATAGAGGCTTGTCTTTTTTTCATCAGAAAATTACCATCGCACTCAATGATAAAGTAGTGGAAAAATTTTTCAGTGATGTTAGGTTTAGTTTTTTTAACCGGAAGCAGTCTTTGTTTTTTATGTTGAAAGGCAAAGCACTCTTGAGTGAAGGCACAAGCCCCACACTCTGGTGACGGTTTACAAACAGTGGCGCCATATTCCATGACCGCCTGGTTAAATTCACCGGGATGTTCATGAGAAATGATATCACAGAGCAAGTCCCAGAAAATTTTCCTTGTTTTGGGCTGTGAGATATCATCCTCTATATCATAGAACCTGGAAATGAATCGAAATACATTTCCATCAATTACCGGGACTGGTTCTAGAAAACAAATCGAGGCAATTGCTGCGGCGGTATAGGGGCCAATACCTTTCAGTTGTAGTAGTGCCTTGTAGCTGTTTGGAAATACTCCCTTGTATTCCATTGAAATGAGTTTTGCTGTTGCATGAAGATTCCTGGCACGGGAATAGTAACCCAATCCTTCCCAGTGTTTCAGCACAGTATCCTCCGAAGCATTTGCCAGATCATGCACTGATGGGAATGATTCAACAAATCGTAGATAATATGGAAGTCCCTGATCTATCCTTGTTTGCTGAAGGATGATCTCCGATAACCAGACGTTATAAGGGTTCTTTGTTTTTCTCCAGGGGAGATCTCTTTTAGCTTTTGAGTACCAGCTTATTAGCGAAGATGACAGGTTATGTTCGATGATTTATTTATTAAATGATCTTTATCTTTTTATTTCACTCACACAAAATTAAATTTGGGCCGCCTATTTCTATTAAAGTATCACCTAAATAATAAATACTGTGACAAAAGCGGATGTAATTAATGAGATTTCCGACAAAACAGGAATTGATAAGTCTGACGTACAGGTAACGGTTGAGGCTTTTTTTTCCGTAATTAAAAACTCCATGGCACATGGCGAGAATATTTATGTCAGGGGGTTTGGAAGTTTCATCAACAAGAAGAGAGCTCAAAAGATCGCCAGGAACATTTCGAAGAATACAGCAATCGTTATTGAGGAGCATTATGTTCCTAGTTTTAAACCTTCCAAGATTTTTGCTGAAAAGATCAAATCAAGCAAAAACATCAAATAAAGTTCTTCGGAAGGAATGAATAAACAGCAGATTTTACTCACGATTGGTGGCATTGTCCTGATAGTGTTGTTGTTTCGGTTGCCAAAGGTCGTAGTAGAAAATGATGATCCTGCTATGTCCATGGATCATGGAGTAGAATTGGATGAATCTGCCAGACAACGAATAGCACTTCTAAAGGAGAAGTTAAACGACGCTGGAAATTCTAAAATTAGTATTAACTTTGCGGACTCTTTAGCCAGGGAGTTCCTGCGTTTCCAGCTGACGGACAGTGCGGTCGGGTATGCGGAAGTCATTCTTGCGAAAGATACCTCAGCGCTAGCAAAAGAAACGGCAGCCCTAATTTACTACCAGGCTTATCGGGTAGGATCAGGAGGTGGCGTAGGCAATAAGACACTGATGTATGCAGCAAAAGCAAGAGGCCTGCTAAGTGATTTGGTTGATAAGCAACCTGAAAATAGTTCATTGAAAAACAAATTGGCGATGACGCTGATGGCTTCTGAGAACCCCATGGAAGGGGTGATGATGCTCAGAGGAATATTGGAAGCTGATCCCGACAATCGGGAGGCCTCACTGAACCTGGGTGTGCTGGCAGTACAATCAGGGCAATTTGAAAGGGCCATCGAACGATTTGACAAGTTATTAACATTGGACTCCCTGGATTATGAAGCACAATTTTATAAGGCAGTTTCATTAACAGAGTCCGGAAAAGCAGAAGAGGGGAAGGTCCTATTCGAAAGCGTATTAAATAGCGAAGATGCAGACCCCGCGACCAGGGCGATGGCATCTGAATATTTAAAAGAATTATAAAATATTTATTGAATTAAAATTTAACAATTATGCCTTGCGGTAAGAAAAGAAAAAGACACAAGATTGCGACGCACAAGCGTAAGAAGAGACTAAGAAAAAATAGACACAAGAAGAAGTAATCCAAATTTTTGAGTAGTGAGTAATGAACTAATAATTAACTCAACTCAAAATGGATGTCGGATTGCCCTTTTAAAAAACAAACAACTTGTAGAGTTCCATCAGGAAGATGATGGAGAAAAATTTAATGTAGGAGATATTTACCTGGGAACGGTAAAAAAGGTAGTGCAGGGTCTTAATGCTGCCTTTATCGATATTGGCTATGAGAAAGATGCCTTCCTGCATTATTTGGATCTTGGACCGCAAGTTCAGTCATTAAACAAGTTCACAAAACTTGCTTTAACAAGAAAGGATACCAGTGCAAAGCTTAACACCTTTAAGCATGAGCCGGATATCCATAAGTTGGGAAAGATTAATCAGGTATTAACCAAGAACCAAAAGATATTGGTTCAGGTGGTTAAAGAACCGATTTCTACAAAAGGGCCCAGACTATCATGTGAGTTGTCAATTGCAGGAAGATACCTTGTTCTGGTGCCTTTCTCCAACACAGTTAACGTATCAAAAAAAATCACCGATTCCGGTGAGCGAAAACGTTTAGGAAGATTGATCAGTTCGATCAAGCCTGATAACTTCGGCGTAATCATTCGTACCGTTGCCACAGGTAAGGATGTAAAGGAACTTGATAAAGATCTTAAGAATCTGATCAAGATCTGGATCGACGGAGTAAAAGAACTTAAAAAGGCCAGCCCCAGAGATAAGGTGATCGGTGAGATTAACCGGGCGAATACCATACTTCGGGATATGCTAAATGAGACCTTTGATAGTATTCAGGTCGATGATCAGGCCTATTACGATGATATCAAATCCTTTATTGGAAACATAGCCCCCGAGAAGGAAAAAATTGTGAAGCTATACCAGGGACGATTAAAGATCTTCGAACAATTTGGTATAGAGAAGCAGCTTAAAACATCTTTTGGTAAATCAGTTAGTGTTTCCAATGGTGGTTATCTCATCATTGAACATACTGAGGCTTTACACGTAATCGATGTAAACAGCGGAAACAAATCCAATAATGAGGATGACCAGGAGACCACAGCTTTAAAGGTGAACCTGGAAGCAGCGGGAGAGATTGCTCGACAACTAAGACTGAGAGATATGGGTGGAATCATCGTGATTGATTTCATCGATATGCGAAGACAGGAAAATAAGAAGAAAATCTTTGACCGGGTAAAATCTGAAATGAAAGATGACCGGTCTAAACATACAATCCTTCCTCTTTCAAAATTTGGGTTGATGCAAATCACTCGACAACGAGTAAGGCCAGAACTAAATATTGCCACGAAAGAACAATGTCCAACTTGTGGTGGCACTGGTCAGATTACAGCAGCGATCTCTATTTCAGACACTATTGAAAACACAGTAGATCATTTACTTAAGGGAGCTTTAGCTGATAAGTTAACCATTGCTTTACATCCATTTTTATATACCTACTTCACCAAGGGCATTATCAGTAAGCGAGTGAAATGGTTCTTTAAATACCTGAAGTGGGTAAGTCTGATGTCTGATTCGTCATTGGCCCTTACGGAATACAATGTATTCAACAGCCGAGGGGAGTCAATAGAAATCTAAAATTTTATTCCAAGATCCAGGGAGACAATCGTATTTCGGTATGATGGGTCTTCCTGGAAATTGATCCCGTTATTATTTAGTGTCCGAAGCTGGTTCACTAAACCCCTCTGATAGGAGAAGCCCCCAACCAGGGCAGTGTTAAGTCCTACTTTGATTTCGGTTCCAACACCCAGTACTGCGGCGACATCGAAAAATTGAAACTGATCAACTAGATTATATTTCTCAGCTGTCGGTTGATCGTAGATTTTTACTTCGGGTGCGGCACCTACCTGGAAAAAAATTTTCATGTCAGGCTGGAACTCGTTGGTATAAAGCTTTAGTGTAATAGGTACCTGAAGATATTGGACATTGTAATCTTCAAAGGCATTGACTCCGGCAGGCAGGGCACTTCCGTCTTCATTGCTAATCAGAAAAGCCACTCTTTTAGGCATAAAAGTAAGCCCTGTGCTGAAGAAGTAGTTTTCAGCAAAGCCAAAATCAGCCATGAGTCCGAGGGCAAACTTGAACCCCGGATCATCCGGCTCAAAATCACGAACATCATCCGTGAGTAGTGTTCTACCAATACTCATCTGAGGGGAGAATTTTAATCCCAATTGAAGCTGGGCATTGACGGATGAAAATACGATTACGGAAATGACTAACAGAAAGATCTTTCTCATGCAGTCGAATAATAATGGCTAATTTTAAGAGTTAAAATTAAGGTGTATGAGAACAGTATTCATAATGTTTCCGCTTCTTTTATCTCTGGCGTGTTCGAAAGAGACCTGCAGGAAGACCGGATTGATTGAAAAGCAAGAAGTAAACATCCGGATCAAACGACTGGAAAAAGAGCTATTTGCCGCTTCATCTCCACAGGAAGTAAGGGAGATTTTATTGGTGAATCCCGACTATACTTTGGGCTTTCTGGATGGAGACCAATACCCAAACATTGATATTCTTGCAGATAAAATTTACCAACTCTATCAGGATGCATATATAGATACGCTTTATACAGAAGCCAGCGAAGTTTATGCAGATATCAGTGGTATAAAGCAACAGCTGGAAGAAGTGGTTGGGAGACTTCAAACATTGTTTCCGGAAGAAAAATCTCCTGATTTGGTTACGACCGTGACTGGGATGTATAATGATCTTTTGATTACGGATTCATTGATCATTGTTGGTATAGATTATTTTATTGGGGATGAAGCCACTTATCGTCCAATCAACATTCCCAACTATATGCTCAAGCGATATGACCGGGAACATCTGGTACCCATCATTGCCAAGTTTATGGCAACAACCCAGGTGTCAACGAGCCCAAAGAATACATTGCTTTCAGAAATGATTGATTTTGGGAAGACCTATTATCTGACGAGCAGACTGTTACCATGTGTTCCTGATTCCATTTTGATGGGGTATAGCGCAGAGGAGATGGAGGCAGTTGTAGATAATGAAAAAATCATCTGGGCTAATTTTGTGGAAAATAAAATCCTTTACGAGACCAGTCATTTTATTAAGCAGAAATTTTTAGGAGAACGACCCAACATTCATGAGATCAGTGCCAAATGTCCCGGTCGTGTTGGAGCCTGGATCGGCTGGCAGATTGTAGAGGATTATATGAGGAAGAACAAAGAGGTTGATATTTTGACTTTGTTGGATGATACTGATCATGACAAGATCTTTAGCAAATCAGGGTTTAAGCCGAAATAGCTAATGAGTGAGTATATCATTCAATTTGTTGGTCAGCAATTTCTTTTCAAATTGAGTTTCAGCCAGTCTTCGACTGTTTTTCTGAAAGGACTTCAGAAGTGCCTGGTCATCTAGAAAGGGAGTGACTTTTTCTAAAAAAGATGCTGGATTTTCAGGGTCATGAGAAAAGCCGCATTTTTCAGATTCAATGAGCGCTTTGATCCAACCCTGAAAATTGATGATAATCAGTTTACCCGCAGCCAACCCATCAAAAAACTTATTAGGACTACCAGTATTTAAAATTGGGATGTTCTTGTAAGAAATGTAAATGGCATCCATTTTTTCCATTTTGTTTCTTACCTCATCTTTATTTCCAAAGGGGAGAATCTTCAGGTTTTTTAAGTTTTTAGCTGCAAGTCTAAACTGCTCTTCCTCTGCTCCCTCGCCCATCAGGGTAAAATGAAGTGGGATTGATTCATTCTGTAAATAAGTCGCCAGACGGATAATTTGACCGAGGTCATTGGCTTTTCCAAATGTCCCGAAATAGCCGATTTGGAAAATCTTGTTTTCAGTTGGTAAAGGCTTAAAATATTCACAATTAGCCAGGTTGGTGATGACATGTGTTTGAGTTTCCGGTGTAACTTTATTTATATATGCTTCAATGGCAGAACTTAAAGCAATAACCATTTCCGCTTCCTGATAACATCGCTTTTCAAAGGCATAGAGTTTTTTGATGAGCCAGGTGCTTTTGATCACTCCCATTTGAATCGGTGCCTCCGGCCAAAGATCCCCTACCTCAAAGTAGAATGGAATCCCCAGTTTTTTCTTCAGGGAAAGAGCTATCAACCCAGTGGTTAATGGCGTAGTCATGACGTAGGCCAGGTCAATCCCAGATAATTTTTTAGCTTCTCTTTTGGCTCGTCGCACAAATCGAAGAAAAGCATAGATCCTTTTAAAGAAGCCGAATTCATTTTGATAAGGAATTCTCAAATAGTGGACCTTGATTCCATCAATACTCTTTTTCTCATTCAATTGATTGTGAGTGGTAATCATAATCACCTGATGACCTTTTTCTACCAGGCTCTTGGCCAGTTCATAGGAACGGGTAGACCCCCCTTCTTCAGGTGTTCTAAAATATTGATGGATGTATAGGATTTTCAAGGCGGGATAAAGATACAAAGTGCCTTATAGTTGGTACATGATTTTGTATTTCTATTGAGCAATAAAAATTCTTAACCTAGACAAAATCAACAGTTTAGTGATGTTGATTTGGTGAATCCAGAATAATCTCAACTTTCTGATGGTCAAACAGGTTGATTTAATAGCTAACTTCTTCAAATTCAGCGATTCACAAAGTATATTTGAGGTTGGCCGAAAGACCTTTTGATTGATGACGGAACAAACGCAACCAGTGAACAAGAACATTTTAAAAATTGCGCTCAGCCTGACAGCAGTATTAGTCATCCTGATGCTTATACCATTTGATGGTCAAAGCAGCTGGGTGCTTGGTATCTTTGGGAGATTCCACCCACTTCTGGTTCATTTACCAATTGGTGTATTGATCGCTCTATTTGCACTTGAGGCGCTCAATCTTTACCGACCGGAACTAAACCTGGTTACTGCCTGCAGATTATTGATTTGGCTTGCGGTCATCACTGCTATCCCGACTGTCATTGCAGGATTGCTTTTGGTTTCGGAAGGAGGTTATGGTTCCAGTGCCTCAACTCACAAATGGCTGGGATGGCTCACGGCATTATTAAGTGTCTGGCTATTGGTTTTACACCATTCAGAAATCTCCATTAAGAAGAAGCATTTTTCAAAACTTTATCATGGAGCCTTAGTCATCAATCTTCTGCTTCTATCGGCTGCAGGTCATATGGGTGGAACGCTGACACATGGATCGAACTATCTTACTGAACTTTTACCGGATGAGATCAAGTCCATGATGGGGAATGACCGAAATAAAAGACTGGCTCATTTGATCTCTCAAAATGCCGTTTACAAGTTGGAGGATCTTCAGCCGGTCTTCAATGAATCGGTCGCGCCAATACTCGAAAATTCTTGTTACAGCTGTCATGGGGATGAAAAACAAAAAGGTGGGCTTCAGCTCAATACCCTGGATCCGGATATCATTCATGGAAAAGACGGAGCCAAGTGGCGAGCTGCACTGGATATGATTAACCTGGGAGATATGCCTCCTGAAGATGAGCCTCCACTAACTGACCACGAAAGACAGATGCTTGTTGAGTGGTTGACTTCATCTTTAAAGTATGATATCGAATTAAAAAGAAGTGAAAGCCGTGTGGTCATGAGGAGGCTTACACGTGACCAGTACACCAATAGTCTTAATGATCTACTAAAGGTTCCAGTTCGATTTGGTGATGTACTCCCTGACGATGCCAAGTCGACTATGGGGTTTACCAATAATGGAGAAGTCCTGCAGGTCACTCCGCTTTACCTGGAGTATTACCAGCAGATTGCCCGCCAGGCATTGGACAAAGCAATTGGCCCAGTTGAAAGGCCAAATCCAACCAGGTATAAAATCACTTTCGGAAAAGGGATTGGAGTTGGTAAAGTAGCGGCCATGATTGATGGATATCAAAGCGATCCCATCAACAAGGATGATTTCATTTTAGACTTGCTGGATGCCAATGGTAAAATCATTGAGGCAAGTAAAGATTTTCCACAATCCAGGATTGATTCTATCAAAAATGATATTGGTGTAGGAATGCGAGGATCTCATGCTGACCGGTATGAAGTAGTTGACGAAGGAATTATTCTGTACTCTGCTTTACCACATAAAGAAGTTACCCCGAAGTCCTGGCAGGGACCTTCACCAAACCTTAAGCTTTTGATGCGTAAACGCTTCCCGGAAGAAGGTGAGTTCCGTTTTACGGTTGAGGCTTCAAGAGGATATCAATTACAAAAGAATATCCAGGGGCTGATTAGCCTTAGGAGCGACAAGCCAGTCGGAATTACGGAGCATACTCAGGTATTATCGGCTAGTAGCTGCGAAAATATTGGCAATTTGGTACTGAAAGGTGATGTCCTAACACCCGATGATCTGACCTTAAACAGCTTCGCCCGTTTTGAATTCGAAGCAGTAGAAGATGGCTACTATCAATTTGATTTCACCCATCCATATGTAACGGCAGACAATATGCCATCTGTTGGTTTTAGGGTGGATGGCTTCCGAGTGGAGGACAGACTTCATCTGACAGAAGAAGAAAGCGAGCTTAAAGAGATTACCCGACCAATTACTTTGATGTATCTCCGAAAAGGAAATCACAAACTTGAGATTGGCGGAAAATTCTTCATTGGATTCAAAGATGTACTGGTAAGTTATCTTCCGGATACACACCCCACTACCCAACAATTGATGCAGGAAGCTGAACTTAGCCGGGTAAAATATGAAAAGGATGTTCCCACCATGAAGGCTTTTGCGGGAACTCGAACTGATGACGGAATGGACTACCGTACTTTTGGTGAACCAATTGGAGTCTCCTCAGCACCTGGCAATTTTGAAAAATTTGTTTTTAGAGAAAGGCTGGAAAATCTACCTATCCCGGAAATTGATCTGAATGATACAGAGATCCTTTCCAATATCATGATCCTTGGATTATGGAATAACTATATCGTGAAGGATAGTAGAAATTCAGGCCCTCCATTGATGATCAAATCCATTGAGTTTGAAGCACCATTCTATGACCAATGGCCATCAAAAAGTTATACGAGCATCTTCATTGACTCGGACAATAAGAACAATCCAGAATTGTATACTGAAGAGGTTTTAGCACACTTTGTTGAAAAGGCATTCAGAAGACCTGCCAAAACCAGCGAGATGAAACTCTACATGGATTTCTGGAAGGACATCAAGGATCAATATCCACGATATGAGGATGGAGTAAAAGAAGTTTTGGTCGCGGTGCTATGTTCACCGGGCTTTATTTATCTGCAAAACCCTAAAGTAGAAGAGGATATGGAGTTTGTCCTGGCTTCCAGACTATCATACTTCCTTTGGAATAGTCCTCCGGATGAGCAGCTTCTTCAATTAGCCAAAGAAGGCGACCTAAAAGACAATGTAGAGGATGAAGTAGATCGAATGATCCAGGACCCTAAAATCTGGAACATGATCCGAACCTTTTCCAATGAGTGGCTAAGGATTGACAGGGAAGAAACCATGAGTACGAATGTGGATGCTTATCCTGATTTTTCGCGTTTCGTGAAAGCCGATATGCGTGAAGAAACCTATTCCTTTGTTCACGAAGTGTTAGCAAAAGACCTGAGCATCAAGAATTTTATCAATTCGGATTTTGCCATGTTGAATCAAAACCTGGCTGAATATTATGGAATTGAAGGAGTCACTGGTAATGAGTTCAGACCGGTCAAACTGGAAAATAATATGATTAGAGGAGGATTGCTATCACAAGGTGCTTTCCTTAATGGGCATTCAGATGGAACACAGGCACACCCAATTAAGCGTGGCGTATGGCTCAAGGCAAAGATATTAGGTGATGAACCACCACCTCCTCCACCAAACGTTCCTCAGCTGGATCCTGAAACTCCAGGGTTTGATCAGATGACTTTGAAGGAGCAGCTAGAAGTACACAGAAGCAAGGCATCCTGTATGGATTGCCACAAAAAGATTGACCCTTATGGGATAGTATTTGAAAACTACAATGCTGCCGGGTTATATCAGACGATGGCCATGCAAAAGCCAGTTGATGCCAAAGTTGTCTTGCCGGATAAGACGGAGGTCGTTGGTATAGAAGGTATCAAGCATTATATCCTGGATAAGAAATGTGATGATTTCACTACATCACTGGTTAAGCATCTATTTTCCTATGCTTTGGGTCGAGATGTTTCCTATGCAGATGAGGAAGAGATCAGTGAAATCGTAGAAAACGTGAAGGATGATGATTATAAATTTCAGTCTGTAATTAAGTATATTGCAACTTCCGATTCCTTTATCGGAGCTAAAATTGACGCGGATGAAAAAGTCATGGCACTTAGATAGAAGAACTTTTCTAAAAGGTTTAGGTGTAACCTGCATGCTTCCTTACCTGGAAGCCATGGGAAAACCGCTTGCCAAATATGCTGAAGGGATGCCGAAACGCATGTGTTTCGTTTACTTCCCTAATGGAGCAGGTATTCCACCTGTAGACAGTCCATATCATCAAAAATGGAGTTGGTTTCCGATCGGTGAGGGAAAGGAATATC
The DNA here is from genome assembly GCA_047947195.1 of Bacteroidota bacterium. GTDB lineage: Bacteria > Bacteroidota > Bacteroidia > Cytophagales > Cyclobacteriaceae > UBA7330. Next base: position 4,798,438 of record CP170458.1, on the reverse strand, counting down.
AGCTAACCAATACTTTGGCTCCACTATCGCCATTCAAAAATGACATGTCAATTATTGGTGGGATGAGCCACCCTAAAAGTCGTAATTTGTTAGGTCACCTGGCTGGTGATACCTGGTTGACTGGCGGGGACTTGAGAGGTAACGAATACAACAACCAGATTTCAGCTGACCAGATTGCAGCACAGCATTTAAGTCAATATACAAGATATCCATACCTTGCACTATCCACGGATGGGGGAATCGGTTACAAATCCAGGGTTTCAACGTTGTCATTTGATCACAGAGGATTGCCAATTCCTTCTGAGCACAGACACCGTGAAATCTTTGAAAGATATTTTGCTCCGGGAGGAGGCACTCCAACCAATGAGCGCAGAAAAAGCATTTACCAGGGATTGAAAATCGTCGATCTATTGATGGATGATGCCAAGAGCCTACACAGGAATCTTGGAAATCATGACCAGCAAAAACTAGACGAATATATGACTTCACTGAATTCAGTTGAAGAGCAGGTTCGTCGAAATGAGCAATGGCTGGATATCCCGATGAAACCTTTCAATGCAGATCACATCAATTTCAATGTGAATCCGACAGTTGATCCTCAAAGTTACCTAAGGACCACCTTCGATCTGATGATCCTGGCGTTTAAAACAGATCTTACCAGGGTGATCACCTTTATGATGGGTCGTGAAGATGGAATGGGCTTCAATGATAATTTCCCTAAGCTGGCACTTGGATTGAAATTAGGTCATCATGCTATAAGTCATGATCAGACTGAAGGGCATTGGGAAATCTGGGGTAAATATGACCAATGGTTAGCAAAGCAATATGCTTATTTCCTCAATGAGCTCAAAAATACACATGATGAATACGGTTCACTCATGGACAATACATTAGCGCTTTATGGTAGTGCATGTAGTACTACTCATGATGCTGTTAATTATCCGATGGTATTGGCTGGTGGAAAAAACATGGGTGTAAAACATGGTGCCTATTCAAGGTTTGATGACATGCCGATGTCCAATTTATTGGTGAGTATGCTTCAGACAGTGGGTGTTGAGACAGAGACTTTTTCGGATAGCACGGGTACAATGCCTTCCGGCATTCTTGCATAGCCTGGCATCCATATTCTATTTGATAGCCTGATTCCAATTTACATTGGGTTTAGGTTTTTTCAGCTAGTTTTTGTCAATAGGTGGTGGCACAAGTAAATTCTTAACTCCAACTGAACCTATTTGAAATGAACATCAGACTCGCTTATCTGTTCCTTCTGGCAATCGTTGGTTTTTCATGTACAGAAGAACAAAAACCACCTAATATTATTCTCATAGTAGCAGATGACCAGGGTTATGGAGATGTTGGATTTCACGGGAATGAAATCGTAAAGACACCGAGGCTGGACGCCTTCAGCCAGGAGGCAATAGAATTAGCAAATTTTCATACTGGAACAACCTGCTCCCCAACAAGAGCTGGAATTATGACGGGCAGAAACTCCAATCGAAATGGAGCCTGGCACACCATCGCAGGAGCAAGTATCTTAAATCCCGATGAGCAAACTATTGCTGAGGTTTTTCAAGCTGCTGGATATAAAACTGCTATGTTTGGTAAATGGCATTTGGGAGATAATTATCCTTATCGCCCTCACGATAGGGGCTTTGACAAAGCATTTTATCATGGAGGAGGAGGTGTCCAGCAAACACCAGATTATTGGAACAATAAATATTTTGATGATACCTATTTCAGGAATGGAATACCCGAAAAAACTTCTGGTTATTGTACAGATGTCTGGTTTGACGAGCTTATTGCTTTCATTGATGAGAATAAAAAAGAGTCAAGAGCTCCGTTTTTTGCCTATGTGCCTACCAATGCAGCTCACGGCCCATTCAATGTCCCGGAGAAATATCATAAAATGTACAAGGATGCCCCACTTGAACAAAGCCAGGTGAACTTTTATGGAATGCTAACCAACCTGGATGACAATTTTGGAAGGCTGGAAGATTACCTGAAAAAGGAAGGCCTTTTTGAGAATACCATACTTATTTATACAACGGATAATGGAACTGCAAGGGGGGTTGTTTATCAGAAAGAGCCCGATGCAGTTTTCGGATTCAATCCTTTAAGAGGGACCAAGGGAAGTCATTATGACGGGGGTCATAAAGTGCCTTTTCTTCTAAGCTGGCCAGCCGGTAATGTGCTGGGGGGCACAAAGGTCAATGATCTGACCGCGCATGTTGATCTTCTCCCAACCTTATCTACCCTGGCAGGAATACCATTTACTCCGAAGAAGGAATTAGATGGAACGGATGTTTCAGGGTTGATACTTGGGACGGAGACCAGAGTAAACAGGATGCTTGTAATTGATACTCAAAGAGATCAATGGCCAAAAAAATACAAGAGTCCATGTGTGATGGATGGTCCCTGGAGACTAATAAATCACAAAGAATTATATAATACTGAGAATGATTTGGCGCAAAAAGTTGATCTGGCTGGACAGTTTCCCGAGCGTGTAAAAAAAATGCAGGAATTTTATGACAACTGGTGGGAGAGTACTGAAACAGATTGGACCCACTCCCCCATGTTTATTGGTTCAGAAAGTTCTTATCCGATGACTATAACCATTCATGATATGCATCCATTAGATGGAGGAGGGTTACCCTGGAATCAAAACCAAATCCGAAATGGTAACATAAATACCACGGGGTATTACTCGTTGCAGGTGGATCAACCCGGATCCTATCAGTTTCAGCTTTCCCGATGGCCTGTTGAAAGTGGTTTCACCCTCCATGATTCTGTACCAGAAATTCCCGCAACAGATTTCATTTATGGTCTTAATCCCGGAAAGTCCATTTCATTTTCAAATGCTTTTATCTCAAGTGGGCATCACACAGATAGTGTGATGGTTGATAATTCACAGCAGTTTGCAACGATTGAATTGGAACTGAGTCCGCAGGACACTTTGCTCCAAGCCTGGTTTACTACCAAGGAAGGAGAATATTTCCCTGTGCATTACATTTATGTAGAAAGGATGTAGACCCAAGTGGTCTTTATTTTTGATCACTTCATGGATTCTTGCTAATGATCTGCTCTTTAAGAGCCAGGTCTAATTCTTGGATTCCTTTCAGAACCAATTGTGCCATTTTTCGAGCGCCCAATTCATTGAAGTGGGTATTGTCGACTCTACCATTGGGATAATTTGGATGTTCACCAGGCTCCAGATGATGATAAAGTAATTGTGATTTCTCCTCACCCCATTCATTGAGCAAATCCATTGATTTTTTATTTACATCAATAAGCGGAACGTCCATTTCCTTAGCGATTCCTTTAGTCAATTCCATGTACTCCATATGCGTATCTTTTAAAACTCCGTTTTCAAAAGATCTTCGGGTGACGGAAGTAAGCAGAATGGGAATGGCATTTTTTGCCCGGGTCTCATCAACGTATCTACGAAGGTTGTTTTTAAACTCATCTGGTTTGGTAGCAGTAGCTTTGGTTGGAACCTCATCATTGTGACCAAACTGGATAAACACATAATCACCAGCTTTAAGGGTTCCAATAATTTTACTCCACCTACCTTCGTTGATGAATGATTTCGTACTTCGTCCATTAACGGCCCGGTTTTCGATCCGTACCGAATCATTAAAAAAGGTTTTAAATGGTGTGCCCCAGCCCATCTCAGGAAAAGCCTGCGGGGATTTATCCGCGCAGGTGGAATCGCCGACCAAATACACTACGATCTCCTTCTCCTGTGGAAAAGCAAATGAGCACAGCAGAAGACTGATTCCAAAAAATGACTTAAGAAGTCTCAATTATATACGAATAGAGTTTAATATTCTATCGGTACCTCAACCATGGTCTTTTCCCATCCAATACGCATCACCCCTTTTCCCTCACCAGTTTCCTCGCATTTGATAGAAAAAGCTTCAACAACATCTGGAAGAGAGTTAACTGGAACGGTAAATCGAAGGACATCATTTTTTTCATCATAGCTATAGGCACCCCAATAGTCTACGGCGGAACTGACAATAATGGTCCACTCTTTTTCTGTTGGAATGGCAAATAGGGAGTAAGTACCTGCTTTTAATGCCTTTCCTCCAATAGTAATATCCTGATAGGCCGTTAATTCAGTGTTTTCATTGGCTCCAAGTCTCCATACTTTGTCGTAGGGGACTTTGCTCCCAAAGATCTCTCTTCCTTTTACCTGTGGACGGCTATAATAGATTTTAATGACGGCTTTTTCTCCGGGATCACGGTCGTGGGCGAAATTGTCGGGAAGATAGGCTGCATCCATTGGACTCGCATCCAGACCTCTGAATTGAGCGATCGTCAGATTTGTGGATCCAATAATTAGAACGATTAGTAAGTATAGTTTCATGAGTTCATTGTTTATTGCTCTAAAATAGGGATACTTTATTACTTATAGACTTTCAACAATCCACATTTTGTGTGCAATTGTAGCTAATCTTTCAAATCAGTAGATTTACCAATCACCACTTTGTAACAATGAAAAGTAGATATCTGTTTGCGTTTTTTTTGATGATCCTATTAGTCCAGTGTGCACAGGTTGGTCACGACGAAAGAAAGGAGACGATCAATGGAAAATACAATGTATTATTTATTGCTGTTGATGATTTGCGACCGGAATTAGGTTATTATGGTGCTAATTACATGCATACCCCCAACATTGATCAACTGGCATCGGAAGGCAGGATATTTAAAAATCATTTTGTTCATGTTGCGGCATGTGGTCCATCACGATCGACTTTGCTCTCCGGGAGACGTACAACAAACTGGGATATTTTCAAAGATATAAGGGAGTCAAACTCCAAACCTGACAGTATTTTTTCAATGCCTCAATTATTCAAAGAAAATGGATATGTAACTGTTGGTATTGGGAAAATTTCTCATCAACCCGGAGGAGTCATGGATTCCCTTCAGACCATACATGAGGTACCATTTAGCTGGAATAATACCTATGCTCCTGTAGGTATATGGAAAGATCCATGGCAGGCGTTCTTCTCTTATGAAGGAGGCAAAGCGCGTACCAGCTATTATAACCGACCGACAAATCGCACTTTACCTCCTTATGAAGCAGCTGATGTTAATGATGAAGGCTATGCCGATGGTTTGAATGCAGAAGAAGCTATAAAACAATTGCATAAGTTGAAGGATTCCACGTTTTTTCTTGCTGTAGGTTTCTATAAACCCCATCTTCCTTTTAACGCGCCCAAGAAATACTGGGATTTGTATGATCCCGAACAGATTCCAATGGCTGATTATCGAGAATCCCCTGAAAATGTCAATTCAGACATTTGTTTGCATAGTAACAGGAATAGTTACGAACCAAGAGGCACATACACCTGGCCGGGTGATACCTTGTGGTGGCAAATAACTCCGGAACGACAGAAAACACTTAAACATGGATATTGTGCGGCAGTTAGTTATGTCGATGCGCAAATAGGAAAGGTTTTGGACGAATTGAAAAATCTTGGACTCGATAAAAATACGATTGTGGTTTTATGGGGTGATCATGGATGGCATCTTGGAGACTATGGGATATGGGGAAAACATACCAATTTTGATGTAGCACTTAACAGCCCACTCATTATTAAGCAACCGCAAATGAATCAGCGAGGAGTATTTGCAGAAGGCATTGTTGAAACGGTTGATCTTTTTCCCACGTTAGCTGATCTATGTGGGATTAATCCTCCTGATTATCTTGAAGGAATTAGTTTAAGACCAGCAATCGAAAATCCAGAATCAAAAGTTAAGGAATATGCTGTAAGTGAAAGGGATGCTTTTGGCAGTTATGGGATTTCACTGAGAACTGAAAAATACCGGTTGATGGTATGGACTGATAAAACTACAGGAGACACGATTGATATCAACCTGTTTGAGAATAATGAGAAGCCTGTGCCATATCGAGATATTAGCGCCAGCAATCCAGAAATTGTAAAGGAGCTTATGGAAATGATATAGCATAAAATTGATGTGCGATTTAGATGACACTGTTTTGAATCAAACTGAGATCAAATCAGGTGGCAAATTGAAGGGCATGAAAAATTGGCTGTTATTTATATGGATTACTACCCTAATAGTTCAATGCACCTTAAAAAAAGAGCCTAAAATAGTACCCGAAGAGGTAATGCAGTCTGTTTATGAGGAGGTAAAAACTCCTTTCAAATATGGTGTTGTTTTGAAGCATCCGGATTCAACCAAACTGATTGATTCTCCCACAATTTTTCGATCCAATAGCTCATGGTACATGACTTATATTGTCTTCGATGGGCAAGGGTATGAAACCTGGCTGGCAAAAAGTGAAGACCTGATTAACTGGGAGTCGAAAGGAAGGATTTTATCATTCACAAATAATACATGGGATGCTAGTCAGAAGGCGGGTTATATGTCGCTGGTAAATACCGAATGGGGTGGAGATTATTCAGTGGAAAAGTATAATGATCAATACTGGATGACATACCTGGGGGGTAATTCCGAAGGTTATGAAAAGGGTACATTAAAGGTTGGAGTTGCATTCACTGAGAATTTGACAACAATTAGGGAATGGGAGAGATTTGCTGACCCAATCCTGTCACCTGAGGATCCTGATATCAGATGGTTTGAAGATAAAACTATTTATAAGAGCACAGTAGTCAGGGATAAGGAAGAGATCACGGGATATCCTTTTGTGATGTATTACAATGCAAAAGGGGATACGGCTAATTATGAGAGTATCGGAATGGCCGTCTCTGATGACATGGTAAAATGGGAGCGATTTGGAGAGAACCCTGTAATTACCAGGTTTAATGGAATTTGTGGGGATGCGCAGATTGTGAAATATAATGACCTATATATCATGTTTTATTTCGGTGCTTTCTGGAAACCAGGAGCTTTTGAACGATTTGCCTGTTCTTACGATCTTATTCACTGGACCGACTGGGAGGGGCCAGATCTGATTGCACCCTCAGAACCCTATGATCAAAAATATGCTCATAAACCCTGGGTGATCAAATGGAACGGAGTGGTCTACCATTTTTACAATGCGGTCGGAGAACAGGGAAGGGTGATCGCGTTGGCAACATCTAAGGATTTGAAATAAAAAAGGGCAGCCAAAATTTTTGGCCACCCAATTTTCTTGGTATCTAAATTATCTAATTAATATCCCTCATTTTGTGGAAAATCTCCTGGATTGGTAACGCGATCTATTTGTGTTGTTGGAATAGGTCGCACCAGGTGCATTGGCTTGATATTGGGCGCTCCAAGTGTGTTATATGCCTTTACTCTTTCAATCAATTTTCCCGTTCTTTTCAGGTCATACCATCTGAACCCTTCACCGCAAAGCTCACGGGCTCTTTCATCCAGAATGAAATCGATATCTACATCGCCCGCCGCAACGTTCATCTCAGCCTCATATCCGGGAACTACTGCTCTCACCCTTAATTCATTAAGTCGGGTTGCAGCATCATCATTCCGGGTTTGCATGTGAGCTGCCTCAGCAGAAATCAGATACATTTCAGCCAATCTGAATACCGGGTAATCACGACTTCCATCAGTTGCATTCACCGCTGATCTTTCTGAATCATAGTATTTATTTAGCACAGGGAAGTTCCTTCCTGCCTGACCTCCGACCTGTGTATCATCCGATTGTCCGTTGACATCTTCCCCATTATAATCAATCCATTGATAGGGCGCTGAAGCCTGAAGGGCATCATCAACTGGCTCCATCGAGATTTTAATTGCAGTGTCTCCCGGAACAACCGTTTGTCCATTGATGGTACCTGTAGTATTTGCAATGAAAACCGTTTTAAAGGTAGCAGCCCACCTGGCATCCCCATCCCTGTTCCAGCTTTCCAGGAAATAGTTTGTAGGCATAAACCTTTGGAAAGGTCGGCCATTTTCCTGATCACGGACCATCGCTGGATTCCTGGTATAATCCCAAACCCAATAAAGGAAAGAAGGATTTCCCCCTTGATTTGTTAAAGGGTCCTTTGTATACTGAACGGTCCAGATAAACTCGCTATTGATTTGGTTATTAAAATCCCAGAGGTCTTTATAATCTGAAACCAAATCATAGCTATAATTATCAATCACATTATTAGCAAATGTCTCTGCTTCTGAATAGTTTCCCAGGGTAAGATGTACCCTTGCAGAGAGCGCTTCTGCCGCAGCTTTATGAATCCTGCCATAATCTGTAACATCATCAGGGTCAGGCAAATTGCTTACAGCAAACTGTAGGTCAGGAAGGATCCCATCCTGGTAAATGGTGTTCACAGATGTTCTAACGGCCTCTGTCTCTACACCGATTGTTTCCTCCAGTGTAAAATGCACATCTCCAAATTGCTGTACAAGAATGAAATAGTAAAGAGCTCTAAGAAATCTTGCTTCTCCTTCGACAATATCCTTTCGTGTCTGAGACATTCCCTCAATATCCTGGACTCGTCCAATGACCGTATTGGCCTGATTGATTCCAGCATAAAAGTTATCCCAAAGACCTGTAAGGAAACCATGTGCACCAGTCATGTTTACATCATAATTATTCCAGGAAGGATTATTTCTATTTCCTCCGAAGCCATTGGTATACATATCTGTCCCAACTACAGTCAGGAAAAATGATCTTTCCTGGCCATAATAGCTACGCAAGGGTGTATAAACGGAATTTAACCCATCCAAAATACCTCTTTCATCGGTATAGTGGCCATTCGCTGTTGCAAGACTTATTGGGTCTTCAGTAATGATATCATTACAGGAAAAGCCAATAAATAGCATAATGATCGAGAAGTAGCTTGCTACAACTCTTCTAAATGATTTATTTATTTTAATATTTTTCATTGTCATCTGATTTAAAATCTAGCCTTAATTCCAACCATATAAGTCTTCGTAGAAAGTGGGTTATTGATACCAACATTTCCGTTTGCAGTTTCAGGATCAACTAAATCATATTCAGAGAATATGAATGGATTAAGCGCTGAAAAGTAGATCTCAAGACCAGCTATGTTATTTGATTTGATGAGACTATTGGTCAGGTCATAACCCAACGTGATGTTCTTAACCTTTACAAATGATCCATCTCTGAACCGAATTGCAGAAGCGTATAGTGGTTGATTTCCCTGTCTTGGTATTGGGATCTCATTACTTGGATTCTCAGGTGTCCAATAGTTAAAGTTCACGTTGTTATATCTTCCCTCCCAGCTGTTGCCAGCTACATCGTGAAGCGAACTATTTACCATTTGACCCTGACGTGAATAGACAAGAATTGAAAAATTGAGGCCTTTGAAAGATAATCTACTGGAAAGTCCACCACTCCAATCAGGTACAGTGGATCCCAGGATAGTCCTGTCATCATTATTAATGACTCCATCCGGTTCATTTGTTAAAAATCCATCTGTATCCCTGCCATTTACATCTGCTATCCTGATATCTCCGGGAGCCAATCCAGCTGCTGCAGCTTCGGTTGCATCTTCTGTTTGATAAATTCCGTCAAATTGAAAATCATAAAAAACATTGATTGGATGGCCAATGAACCATCGATTTCCAACATCATCATCTTCACCATTAAAGAGCTCAACAATTTCTTCCTTATTAGAGAAGATGTTCATGCTAACATCCCAGTTCAACCCGGAGCTATTTTTAAGAATAGTATAGTTAAGAGTAAGTTCCCAACCCCTGTTTCTGGTAGAGCCCACATTTTCCAGTACTGAAGAGTATCCGGATGTTGATGGTAGAAATCTTTCTAAAAGCAGGTCTTCTGTTAATGTATTGTAATATTCAAAAGTTCCTGAGAACCTGTCATCCCATAACCCAAAGTCAAGTCCGATATTTAAGGTTTTTGAAACTTCCCAACCTAAGTTAGGGTTTGAGATTTCAGATTGACCAAAACCAAAAGCCCCGGCATCTCCAAAGGCATAAACCGTACGGGCCAAACCACCCCATGTTCTGTAGGGCGAAACAGCCGTATTTCCGACCTCACCATATCCGGCTCTAAGTTTCAAGAAAGAAAGTGTTGAAGCATTTAAAAATGTTTCTTCGGAGACAATCCAACCCAGAGAAACCGCTGGGAAGAAAGACCATTTATTTCCTTGTGCCAGCCTGGAAGAACCGTCAGCCCTACCAGTCAAAGTGAACAGGTATCGATCGTTATATGAATAGTTCAGTCGGGCCATATAGGATAATAAGCCCCATTCTGAATAATCACTATTAATACCAGTGATTTCGGCAGCAGCTCCCATATTGTTGTAGGTGAATCTGCTGATTGGGATTCCCCTTCCATTCAAACCTGATATCTCAGTATTCTGACTTTGCGTACTGAATAATCCAACAACATTAATCGAATGATTATCGATCTGTTTATCATAAGTGAGGAGATTTTCAATGGTATAGGCAAAGGTTCGGGTATTGTCAATCTCTCCAGTTGAAGCACTTCCATCATAATCTCCATTGTACCGACCTCTTCGCGAAAACTTGTAATCAGTACCCAGATTTATTCTATAGGTTAGGCTTTCAAGAATCTTGTATTCACCATAAATGTTGGAGAAAAACCTGTATCCTTTTGTTTCATCAACATATTGGTTAGGCACATACTCTAATATTGGTGTGGTTTGTAACCCTTCATTGGGATTGGGGAAAGCAATGATATTACCATCAGCATCGTATGGTTCTACAATTGGGACATATCTCATCGACCTGGATATTGGTCCATTACTCATTTGATCTCTTGTGTCGGTAGTTCCTGTGATACTAAAGCCGATGTTAATTTTATCATTTACCTTACCGTCAACATTAGCTTTTAATGAATACCGCTCATAGGATGTATTTTTAACCACACCTTCTTCATTGAAATAACTTCCTGAGAGGTAATATCTCATGCCTGAATTACCCCCTGAAAATGAAACCTGATGTTCCTGCTGAGCCCCCTGACCTAGCACGAGATCTAACCAGTCAGTATCCACTCCGGCACTGTAACTATCCAATAGGGCTTGCCCGCCTAAAATAGCTGCATCATTACTATTGTCTGACTTCGATAATCCATTAGCCACCCGTACATATTCCACAAACTGATCCGCATTCATGATATCCATATTTTCTATGGCACTTTTCACTCCATAATAGCCATTGTATTCTACCTGACCTTTTCCGGATTTACCTCTCTTGGTTGTAATGAGGATCACCCCGTTAGCACCCCTGGAACCATAGATCGCGACAGCACTTGCATCTTTCAATACTTCGATAGATTCAATATCACTTGGGCTGAAATCATTGATATCCTGAGTAGTGGGAATACCATCGATTACAAACAAAGGATCATTCCCTGCCGAAATGGAGCGGTTACCACGAATCCTTATTTGGAGTGGTGATCCGGGAGAACCATTGTTCCTTACAATGTCTACGCCTGCCAGTCTGCCCTGAGCCTGATCCAGTACATTTCCTACACGTGTTTCTTTCAAATCATCTCCTGAAACAGATGAAATGGCCCCGGTGAGGTCACTTTTCTTCATGGTTCCATAACCAATAACTACAACCTCATCCAGTGAAGAAATATCCTGGCTGAGGGTAATGTCAATGACTGATCTTCCTCCGATAGCAATTTCCTGACTTTCAAAACCCACAAATGACACAACAACAACGGCATTTTCAGGTAGTGAAAGGGAATAGCTTCCGTCAATATCTGTTATGGTACCATTGGTGGTTCCCTTCTCCTGTACAGTTGTGCCAGGTAATGGCTCACCTTCTTCATCAACTATTTTCCCTCTTATCTGAAACTGATCCAGAATTTGGTCCTCAACAGGTTCCTCATGGCCTATACTCATTGGAATTACAGCGATGGACTCGTTCACCCTGTTGAAGGTTAATTGAGTTTGTTTGGATACTTCTCTGAATAATGAGAGCAGGTTCCATTCTCCATCTTTTAACTGGACAGTCTTATTCCGGATATCCGTTTTTGCATAGGCAAACCGAAGATCACTGGATATCTCAACCTGATGTATTAGCTCCTTGAGTTTGATATCAGCTTGAGTGCTTCTAAAATTAAGCTCAACGTAAATCTCTTCGAGATACTTCCTTTGAGCTGCAGACTCACTTGCCATGACCAATAAGATGGACTGGCAAATGACCATCGCATAGATCGCCATTCTAGACATGCGAATTACAAATTTTCGTAATTTTACATTCATATTTGTTTTGGTTAATTATTACTAAAGCATATATAAAATCCGGTGGATTGAATCGCTTTACCAGAGTATCTTCAATCCACCTTTTTTTTCAATATTTTTTCCTATTTGATTATCACTTTTTTATCAGTTATTTCATATTTAAAGCCGTACACCTTTGATACATTGACCATCAGTTCTTTTAATGTTGGATTACTAAAGGTGGCAGTAAAGAGCTTTTTAGACATGTTTTTATTTTCTATCACTATATCCACTCCATACCATAACGAAACTTTATTTAATACCTGAGTGATCGACTGGTCATCAAAAGATAAAACCTGATCTACCCAGCCAAATACCATCTTTTCATCAACCTCGTATAGCTCAGAGAGTTTTCCATTTTCAGAGATTTCGACCATCTGATGGGCATTTAAATCAACTGATCGATGAGAATCAGACTTTACATTTACAACCCCTTCTTTCACCGCCACATAGTTAGATATGCCATCATAGGCATTTACATTAAAAGAAGTCCCCAGGACTCTAACTGTAAAATCTTTTGTTATGATATGAAAAGGTTTCGACTCATCTTTTACTACATCAAAAAATGCTTCTCCATGAAGTTCCACTGTCCGAATGTCATCAGCAAATTTTTCTGGGACCAGAAGTTTTGATCCACAGTTTAAGTTGACCGTCGTTCCATCTGGTAATACGGTGGTAATTTTTTGCCCTGCCAGACTTGTTTTTTCAACTATAGTCATTGGGACGTCAGCTTCCTTCATCGCGACTGGATTGGAGGAAAACAATTGCCAATATATTATTGAAGAAGTTATCAATATCAATAAAGCTGCTGCAATACCTAAATAGAATTTGGGCCAGCTACTTTGAATTGATTCACTACGGGGTTTTTGTAGTCCAAGATTTCCAAATACTTTATCATGAACAGCTTTTTTCTCAATGGAATAATCTTGAGAGTAGTTTTCCCAATAAGATCTGACTTTCTTTAATACCTCTTCGTTGTAATTATTTTCTTCCAGCCATCTGGTGAGCTTGTGCTGGTCTTCGAGGGAGATATTTTCTTCTAAATATTTTAAAATAATTTCGTCGGGATCACTCAAAACGTCAATTCTATTTTGCGGTAATAAGACTCACATCATATATAGGAGTAGAGAATGGGCGATTTTATCCAGAGAAATAAAAAAATATATTGGCAACAACAATAATTCGAACATTTATTTCGAATATCGAATAAAAGAAGATGGTTTATTGAATATTATATAATAGGAAAAAGTAGTCCTACAAGGCTTAGCATGATATTGCTATAGCTGTCATATGCAGTGGATTCATAAGTAGAGGAGATCTCTATCCGGATAGCTTTTAGCGCATTACTCAATTGGCTACTGACGGTAGATACAGAAATTCCAAGTTCTTCAGCTACCTCTTTGTGACTTTTCTTTTGCAGTACACATTGCTCGAAAACTAGTTGGCATTTGTCTGGAAGAGCTGAAACAATTTTATCAAGTTTTTCTTTTAGTTCTTTTTCCAGCAATACATCTTCCGGATTAATCTTATCTACATGTTCGATGGTATTAGCTTCGTCAATGCTTGTAGACTCATAGATTTGACGGAGACACTCATTTCGAACTGATACAAGGAGATAAGATTTGATTTTAAGGATACCGGTTAGGTCTGAATTTGTAGCCCAAAGGGTTAAGAAAACTTCTGACACGGCATCTTTTGCCAGGTCTTCAGATTTGGTAAGAGATTTAGCGTAAATGAATAAATCTGTAAAAAGCTCATCAAAGACAAGCCTAAATCTCGCTTCACGAGATAATTGATCAGTTAGCTTTCTTATTTTCGATTGACTTTTCAATTTTTTAAGAAATGGGCTTTATGAATAGTAGAAAATATGGCATTGTTAAATAAACCCTAATAATTTGTAACAATCAAAATTAATGGAGCTTTAAGGTTAAAATAATACACACTTATTGAAAAATAATATAGTAGGGATCAAAGGAAATTTTTATCGGCTATCAATTTCTATCAATTTCTCTAAAAAGTAGCTTCAAGAGTTCATTCCTCTTGTTCTGATATCCTTCTTTTTTTGAGGAAGCGGTTTTTATTTGGTAATCCGTTCAATCGAGATCAATAAGAAATGAAGATATCCGGGGTTATTCTTCTGTAGTGATTCTGCTATTGGAAATCATCATACCACCGTTCCCATTTATTTATTAGATCCTGAAGTTTTTCAGGCTCAACATTTGAAAGATTGTTGGTTTCATTGGGGTTATTAGTCAGATCATATAACTCCCACTGATCATTCCAGAAGACTGCTTTGATATTACCTTCTCTGATTCCTCCACCTCTTGACCATTGCCAGTAAATCGGCTTATCTCTATGAATGGGATCCCCTTTGAAGGTGGGCATCAGACTTACGCCCTGCATCGGGATTATCGGGTTTCCATTAAAAGTCACGGGGTATTCAGCACCTGACAATTCTACCAGGGTAGACATGATGTCAATAAAGTGGCCGGTCTGGTTATTAATAGATCCTTTTTCTTTAATGTAGTTTGGCCAGGATACAATAAACGGAGTTCGGATGCCCCCTTCATGAGAATAATTTTTCCAATATCGTAAAGGTGTATTCTGCACAGTGGCCCAATTTTCTCCGACCACTTCATAGCTGGAGATTTTTCCAAAGTCTTCGATATTGGTTGAGCGATTAGAAACCCTGGGGTCTTCGGCACAAGCTCCATTGTCCGAAGCAAACATGATCAGCGTGTTTTCATATTTTTTCTGTTGCTTGAGTTTTGCAATGATCTTACCAATACTCTGGTCTACCCTATCCACCATGGCGGCATAGATTTCCATTCTCAACTTTTCTTTTTCCAGCTCTAGTCCTGAAAGCGTATCCCATTTTTCGGGAGCCATTTCTGGAAGTGGGGATTTCAATGGATCAATTAATCCGATATCGACCATCTTCTGATAGCGTTTTGCTCTGATAGCCAGATAGCCATCGTCATAATGACCTTTATACTTTTGTATATCTTCCGGCCAGGCGTGAAGCGGATAATGTGGTGCCTGATAGGCAAGATAAAGAAAGAAGGGACTTTCATCCAGTTCTTCTTCGTTAAGCCATTCAAGGGCCATGTTTGTAAAGACATCTGTGGTATAGAAGTTTTTATCTTCGGGTGTATAAGGGTGATAAGTAAGTGAATCATCACACCAATATCTAATAATTCCCTTGTTGGCAGGAGCTGGTTCCCCCTCCCGCTTGACTCCGGGATTCCAATAGTTTCCTCCACCATCTCTCCACCCAAAGTAATGATCGAATCCCCTGTAATAAAGATTCTCCGTACCATGATGTTTGCCGGACAGGTACGTTCGGTATCCAACCGTCTGAAGAACCTCACCCAGGGTTACAGCATTTTTTAACTCAAGAGGTCTCTTATCCATTTCCGTTTGCTGCGCATATAAACCCGTGAGGAAACAGGCACGAGACGACATGCATTTTGCTGTGTTGTAAAACTGGGTAAATCGGATCCCATTATTAGCTAGCTCGTCAATATTGGGTGTATTTATCTCACCTCCATAGCAGCCAAGATCTGAATATCCCATATCATCAACCATGATGAAAAGGATATTGGGTTTTTTCGAAGGCTGCTCCTTATTGGAACAGCCCATCAGGATCATGGAAAGTAGCAGGGTAAGGGAGACCAGAAAATTGTATGGCTGTTTTTCTCCTGACATTATGCCTTAATCCCTTGCTTCCCAAACAATCGCATAATAGGTTCCCCTAATCCATCCGGAGTTGTGTAAACAGGTCTGCCTTCAATGGTGTAATGTGTTTCCGGAGGTATCCCCAATGCATGATAGATGGTTTGATGGATCTGGTCGATCACCACGGTATCTTCTATTGAGGAGCAAGGTCTTTCTTCGGCAGTCTTTCCAAAAACTAAACCCTTTTCAATACCACCTCCCCACATTAGGATTGATGCGCCATCCGTAAAATGTCGATGCATCCCATAAAATTTCTCATCTTCAATCACGTCAGGCACAGTGACCTGGTCTTTGACCGTTTCACCCGGCCTTCCTTCAAGGATGGCATCGCGGCTAAACTCACTGGCCAGGATGATCAATGTCCGATCCAGGTGGCCGCTTTCATCGAGGTCCCTGATCAATTGCGCAATCGGTCTGTCAATGTATTGCTTCATCCCTTTGGCCCTGAGGTGTCCATTTTCGTGGGTATCCCAACCCAGGAAGGGTTCATATTCTGAGGAGACACTGATAAATCTTGCTCCCTGCTGAACCAATCGTTTAGCCATCAGACATCCAAGGCCAAAACGACCCGTGTTGTATTCGTTATATACTTTTTCCGGTTCGTCCTGCAGGTCAAATGCTTTCACTTCTGGAGAATTCAGCAGGCGGTAAGACTGCTCCATGGATCGCATCAGTGATTCTTTCTGATAATCACTAACGATTTCTCCCACGGCACTTTTATTTACCAGCTCTTTGTAAAGTTGATTTCTAGCTTCAAAACGTTTGACAGACATTCCCTGTGGGGGTCTTACACTTTGCATCCCTGAAGATGGGTCCGGAACAAGGAATGGGTTGTATTCTCCACCTAAAAAGCCGGCAGAATGGAAAGCTTTGAGTTCTTCCCCTTCGCCAACAGTAAATCGTTGGCCTAATGCGATAAATGGAGGGATCACTTCATTTTTAGGCCCAAGCTCTTTAGCAATCCAGGCACCTATGTGCGGGACCTGAACTGATTGAGGAGGTTCATAACAGGTGTGCCAGTGATACTGATGACGTGTGTGCAGGATATGACCAAGATCTGCGGACCGATAGGAACGAATGATTGCTCCTTTGTCCATCACACTACCGATATTTTCTAAACCCTCGGAAAAATACAGATCATCAACAATCGTGGGAATCTTCGGAAAAGTACTTAATATTCTTTTGCTCTCTACCCCTTTTGAATATGGTGTATATGCTTTAGGGTCGAAGGTCTCAGTATGAGCCATCCCCCCAGCCATATACAGTAGGATTACAGAATCTGCAGTAGAAGGTATTTTGGGCCCTGAACAGGATGAAAGAAAACTTGCTGAAGGAATGGATGTAGATAATGCTGCAGCAGTAGCCAGCCCCATTTTCCTCATAAATTCCCGACGTTGTATTTCTTCAAAATTTCCCATGACTCAAATTAATTAATAAATTGAAATTCCGGAAGAAGTAAGGTTGCCCAAAACAGATCCTGCACGGCAGCTACATCAGGCTTTTCACCCAGTACACTTAAAATGATTTTATTTTCAGAATCGTTCGGTTTCCTGCCCAGACATTTCAAGTAAAGTTCGTTCGCGATGACTTCCGGGTTAGATTGATATTCATCCAGCCATTTTTGAGCACCTTCTTCCAGGACATTGTTAAAGAATTCTCCATTCGTGAGTTCGAGCGCCTGAAGCAAAGAAGCCTGGTCTTCCCGTGTAGTCGCCACATTTTCTCTTGTGGGTCGGCCGAGAGCTTTCATAAAAGGATCCAGTTTCACGAGAGAGGCTCTGGCAAACTGGTGTTGTTCAGCATCAAAGTCGAAATTGATCATTCTACCCCAGTAGTCAGGATATACCCGGACTTTTTCCCATTTGGAATCATCAAATCCGATTTCCTTCCAATTGCGCTCAGGATTTTCATTGGTACAGATCCATTTGTCATCGGATTCTATGATCGTCTCAGTTCCATCTTCAAACAAAATTTTCATTCTGAAAAGGATTCCAGCAGGGTTTGGAATCGGGCCTTCAT
This sequence comes from Bacteroidota bacterium, assembly GCA_047947195.1. Lineage (GTDB taxonomy): Bacteria > Bacteroidota > Bacteroidia > Cytophagales > Cyclobacteriaceae > UBA7330. The sequence continues at coordinate 4,780,505 of CP170458.1, read as the reverse complement.
TTTCACCCTCTATGGCAATAAGGTTTTCACCTGATGAGAGCGTTTCTTTTACATCTGCCCGTCCAATTTTTTCCCAATTGTCACCTGAAGCAGCAAGTTCATTGTTAATAAATAATGAGTAAGAATGATCTACTGAAATCATGATTTTAGCGGAAACGATGGGTTTCGCTGGTAGAGAAAAGAATTTTCTGAAGTATCGTTTTCCGGGTTTGGGAAGTACACGCCTGTCAAATTCAATCTCTTCATGCCAGATACGTCTGAAACTGATTTCCGTTGGTTCCGGATCAAAAGCTACTGAAGCATAAACCGGAGTAATGACCTGACTTACAGCATCGGTGAATTGCTCGGCAGTCAATCGGCGTACTAATGGTCCCTGATAAACATACATTTCGGTTTTGATTGCAATCGGGTCTTTATAACCAACTGATGGAAGCTGATAAGCCTTGCTGGTCATGATGTTTTCAATCAGGTATTTCAGATCATAGTTGTGATCGATAAAATCTGAAGCAATCCAGTCAAGTAATTCAGGGTTCCAGGGATCATTGTCCATTTCATCTAAAGGTTCAACTATCCCACGTCCATTGAGTCTTTCCCAGATTCTGTTGACGATTGTTCTGTACAATCGGCCATTCTCAGGTTTCACCATAACTTCAGACAGCAGTTTCAATCGTTCTTTGATAGTCTCCGCTTCAACTGACCCCAGTTCTGAATAGATGAATGCTGTTTTGGCCATCCGGCCGGTAGGTTTATCACACCGGTAAAGCTCCAGGGTGCTATCGGAGAAGATATTGGCAAAAGCATAGGTTTGATCCAGGGTAAGGTTACTCACGAAGCTGTTGTGGCAGGAAGCACATTTCACATTGATACCCATAAGTGACTGACCAATGTTCTGGGCAGCCTGCATGGAAGTCGTTTGACTGGCATTGACCACACCTCGCCATTCTATACCTTTGATAAAGCCTTCAGACTCATCAGTTGGATTAGTAAGTTCTTTTACCAGCTGGTTGTAAGGCTTATTTTCCATCAAAGAATTGTACAGCCAATCGCTGATTTGTTTCCTTCCACCCGTAATAAACCCCGTACCGGAGTAGTCATTGCGTAGGATGTCATTCCAGAAACTGATCCAATGCTGCGAGTAGTTATGGTCATCATCCAGAAGGGTTTGGATCAGCGTTTTTCTTTTATTGGGATCGTTATCTCCTACAAAGTTTTGAATGTCATCTGGTGTAGGCAATAAACCGATAATGTCCAGGTAGGCTCGTTGAATAAAGGTTCTGTCATCTACTACTTGCGGCCACTCTACCTTGTGTTTTTCAAAATAAGCGTTTACTAATCGATCGATCGGGTGATCATTTCCTTTTGCTGGGGGGAGTTCAGGTTTCGATAACGCCAAAGGTGCTTCCGGGAAAACCTTTACTTCTCCATCCACCCAATGAGCACCGTGATCGATCCACCAGCCAATCAGGCTGATCTGTTCTTTGGTCAGGATAGTACCCTTTTGAGGCATGAAATCATCATGGTTTCGTGGGAGCGTGATTCTACGCATGAGTTCACTGTTGTCAGCATCACCAACTACCAGAATAGGACCGGACTCTCCACCTTCAAAGACACCTTCCCGATTATCGAGTCTGAGTTCCCCTTTTTGTTTTTCTTCGGCATGGCACTGGTAACAGCTATGGGCAAACATGGCTCGGACTTCCATACTGACCCGATCCAATTGCTTGATAGATACCGAATCTTTTTGAGAAACTTCAGCAAGAAGCATTCCTGTTTTGGAATTGTCCAGGTAATCCTGGTTTCCAGGAAAAACGCCAGTAAGATAATCTTCTCCATGGGTGAGGTTGGCACCGAAGTGTCCAGTGATCGTAAGGACTATTACTGTGGTAATAAGTGACCCACGAAAACGCCTGTAATTCGGATTATCTTGCTTATTAGCTCGGTACAACCACCATGCAGATGCGAGGGAAGATACTGTAGTGAAAAGCCCTAGAATCATATGTTTCTGAACCAGGTCGCTACCATACGAATCAAAGTTGATCAGCAGGAGGCCCATGATAGATGAGATTACTGCAGATAATGCACCCAAATTAATAAGCCATGTAATACCTTCTCTAAGCCCCTGCTTACCACGCATGGTCAGGATTTCCAAGAAGAGTGCAACGAACAATAATCCAATAGGAAAGTGGACGATCATCGGGTGAAGTCGTCCAATCAACTGAAAGATCCAAAGGGCGTTACTTTCCATAACTAACAAATATAATGTTTTAGCAAGGTTACACTTTCATGAGGTTACAGGAAATATGGCTAGATTTAGGATGGAGTTGTGTATAAAGATCTTTCCCGAAAATATTTATTTGATGAAATCACTTATTAACCTCTTATTATTAATTGTCTCAATCGCTGCCACCGCTCAAATTAATGATCTCAATGACTCAAAACCGGAAGGGGTGAACGTCACCTATTCCAGAGAAACCTATAAAGGAAAATATGCTATAAAAGTTGTTCCAACAGAAGCCCAAACGGAAGCAAAGTTTGCCAAATTGAATGGCCCGGACTTTAAGAATGGAGTGATCGAGGTGGAGGTAGCAGGAATGCGAGCAAAGGAGGCTGGTGCAGGAGCACGTGGATTTGTTGGTTTGGCATTCAGGATCAGTGAGGACAACTCTCAATTCGAATGTTTTTATATCCGTCCCACCAATGGGCGTGCAGAAGATCAGGAAAGGAGGAATCACGCTGTCCAGTATTTTAGTTACCCCGATTATCCATGGCACAGGTTAAGGAAGGAAACATCCAGTAAGTATGAGACCTATGCTGATCTCGTAGAGGGAGAATGGACCAAACTGAGAATCGAAGTGACAGGGGATAAAGCCAGGCTCTTTGTAAATGGAGCTGAGCAACCAACTTTGATTGTGAATGATCTTAAGCTTGGAGGTGATAACTCTGGAAAGATTGGGTTTTGGGTGGGACCTGGTACGGAAGCATATTTTCATAATTTGACAGTTAAAAAGGAGTAATGAAAAAAGTAACAGGCATCGGCGGCATTTTCTTTAAGTGTAAGAATCCTGACCAGGTTAAGGACTGGTATAACAAACATCTGGGTTTGAACACAGATCAGTGGGGTACTAATTTTGAGTGGCGGGAATCAGATAATCCAAATGTTAAGGGGCATACCCAGTGGAGCCCTTTTACAGATGACACCAAATATTTCGAACCATCCGCAAAAGATTTCATGATCAATTATCGGGTAGAAAATCTTGTTGTATTGGTGGAGGAATTGAAAAGGGAAGGAGTTACAATTCTGGATGAGATTGAGTCTTACGATTATGGAAAGTTTGTTCATATTCTGGATGTGGAGGGGAATAAGATTGAGCTTTGGGAGCCGGTAAATGAGGAGTACGATAAGATTGTGGAGGGTAGAACGAAGTGAGCATTAAAAGAGGATTAACGGGACTTTTGGTGCTGGTATTTATTCATCCAATATATTCCCAGGGTTTAGACGAGATCAGGGAACGGCTTGAAATGTTGGATGAGCAAAATGTAGCGCTAAGAGAAAGCGTGATGCCTACTGTTACACGATATGGTTTTGGGTCACCTGAAATGGATTCCCTTGATGCACGTATTCACAAATTTGATTCAACAGCGTTGCTCGTGGTGACTTCCATCATTGACCAGTATGGGTGGTTAGGCAAAAGTCAAATAGGCGAAACTGCTAATGGGTCTTTATTTACGACTGTGCAACATGCCAGGGACAATGCAATCAGAAAGAAATATTTTCCTTTGTTGAAAAAATCTGGTAAGAATGGGGAGTCAAGTTTAGCTACTATGGCTTCTATGAAAGATCGTATCCTGATCCAGCGTGGTAAACCTCAGCTATATGGGACTCAATATAGAATGATTGATGGAGATATGCAGCTTTTTCCCATCAGGAACCCTGATAAGCTTAATGAGCGAAGAAAGGAAGTTGGGTTGGATGAGATTTGAATTGATTTTAACCCTTAGCCATTGGTTTTCTAATAAAATGTTTTGACATGGATATGTTCACCGCCATTAGTCAGATTTCTCCACTTTCTATAGAATCCCTTGATAATCTTAGAGCAATCACCCTTGAGAAGTCATATCCCAAAGGGCATCACCTGCTAGACCTCTGGCAGGTGGATCGAAATTTCCACTTCATTGTGAAGGGATCTGGCAGGGTGTATTACCTGAGGAATGGGCTGGATGTTACCGATTACATTGCGATGGATGGTCAGTTTCTGGGCGGTTTGGAAAGTCTGTTTACAAAAGCTCCATCTCATAAGGCCATTGAACTTACAGAGGATTCTGTCATTCAGTCTTTTTCCTACGAAAAGTTTGAATCTCTTTGCTATGAGTATCATGATATTGAGCGTCTGGGAAGGAAAATGGCCATCTTCGCTTTCCTGGAATGTCAGAGGCGAATCGAGGCCATTCGATTCCTTTCCGCAGCTGAACGGTACATCGAACTGGAAAAGAAATACCCGGGCATATCAAACCGCATCCCACTCAAGCACATTGCCAGCTATTTGGGCACTACCCAGGTGAGTCTCAGCCGGATCCGTGCCGGGAATCAATAGCGATTTTTTAACATATGTAAAAAGAGTACTCAAAAGCAGTTCACAATTTTGTGTCGCTAATTAAAATTCAAAAATGAGTATTCATAAAACAACTTTTCTAATTCTTGGTGGAGGTATTGCGGGACTTTCCGCGGCCATTGCGCTTCAACAAAAAGGCATAGAGTCCCTGGTAGCTGAGGCAGCACCTGAATTTAAACCAGTTGGAGCGGGGTTGGTCCTTGCGGCCAATGCCATGAAGGCTTACAAACTTTTGGGTATTGATTCAGAGATTTTTAATGCAGGAAATAAGCTTAACCAATTTGATATCCTGGATCACCAGGGAAAAATAATCAGCTCAACATCTATCGATACTGTTGGTGATGGGACACCCAATGTAGCTATTCATCGAGGATCATTACATGGTGTGCTACTTGACCAATTAAATCCTGGTCAGATCCTGAATGGCTACCGCACCAGAGAAATCAAGAAGATGGATTTCGGTTACAAGATAATTTTTGATAATGATCAGGAAATCATCGCTGATTATGTTATCGCTGCAGAAGGTATTCATTCGGTGACCAGGAATCAGTTCTTTCCCGGTTCGAAAGTGCGATATGCCGGATATACCTGCTGGAGGGGGATTGCTGAGAATGTGCTGGAATTACCGTTGCTCCGTGCTACGGAAACCTGGGGACCTGCCGGACGCTTTGGAATTGTTCCGGTTGGGGACGGGAAGGTATATTGGTTTGCCGTCATTAATGGTCCGGCAGACTCTTCTAGATTCAAAGCTTTTGATAAAAAGGATCTTCTGGAAGTTTTTGAAGCTTATCATGATCCCATTTCATCGGTTATTCAATTTACAGATGAAAAGAGTATCATTCACAATGACATTTATGACTTGAAGCCAATTAAGAAATTTGCTCATGAAAATGTTATTCTCATTGGAGATGCGGCTCATGCCACTACACCGAATATGGGGCAGGGTGCCTGTCAGGCCATCGAGGACGCGATTATTCTTGCTGAATGTATTAAGGCAAACTCAGTGATTTCTGAAGCATTCCAGCAATTTGAGAGGCAAAGAATAAAACGTACCCACATGATTGTGAATCGATCCTGGACCATGGGGAAAATCGGCCAGTGGGAAAATCCTATTATGGTTAGTTTGAGAAATTTTCTTCTTAGAACTACTCCTGCGTCAATTGCGAAAAAGCAGCTTGAAGCAGTTTATGATTTCAAGCTGAATTAAAATTCGGAGACAATAGTTGAATCTTTTGACCTTTTCTTGCCTTAGATCACTTACCTGGTCTGAATATAATCCCCGAAGTGAGACCTCCATATATTGGACCATAAAGTCTTAGATTTCCGTCTTCCATTCCAGTCATTACTGCATAGTCTGCTTTGAATTTTACTGGGATTGCTAGTGAAGGGGTGATTTTAAACTCATATCCTGCTCCAAGACCAACCAGGGCAGTAAAAATAGGATCGCCGGAATCTATAAAAGCAATGGTTCCGAGAGAACCTTCCAGAATTATATTATTCTCAAATCGGTATTTTGATATCATTAATAGATGCCAGAGAGAGTGCTTAAAAACCAATACATCAGGTTTTTGTGGCTCATAGGTCATTGGCTGGTATAGTGGGGGACTTATTGCAACACCATCATTTTGATATGGCTGGATTTGACTTCCCCATCTAGAGGGCCTAGATAGCTGCTTAATAATCACTAGTTGGCTCCCCGCTTGCAATCCAAATGAGAAATTTCCTTTAGTTAAAAAATAAGCCTGGATATTCCCAGTGAAATAGTTTGCCTGACTTACGTTATTTGAGCTGCTAAAAAGATGACCACCCCCAATATTTATTGCAATTTCATTTATTCCTCTAGTCTGACCATTAGCAGATGAAATAATCAATGAAAAAAGTGTGATGTGAACAAATACCTTGAGCAGCTTATTCATAGTAAATGCAAAACAGTTAGGTAAGTTAAATAAAAGTGCTTTGCACAAAAAATAGATAATCTGCTTTTTCCAAAGAAACTTTCCAGAGGCAAGCTACAACTGTATGTAATATTTAATGGTTAGTTTTAGTTGCCGTTTAAACGACCAGGCCATTAATGGAAAAGAATCCTCCCAAAGAACAGGAAGCCATCAAGAATTATCAAAACCTGAAGGATTCATCATTTGATTTTGAAAGGATAGGACTTTTGTTCCAGCATGAGGATAAGTCTTCGTACCACCAGGTAATCACTGATAGGACGTGCAGGGACCTGGATTTTGATGAGTTGTTTATGGTGCTGGATAGAACCCATTCGAGCATTGGTCAGCAATACCTGTATCAGGTTTTACGAACCATTCCTAAAAGTGAGGAGCGTTCTGAGCGGTTTGAGAAGATCATCAGTTATTACAAGTCCAATCCGGATTTTCAAAAAGGGATGATTGATGAATTGGAAAACCTGAGTGATCAGGGGGCCTATTTCCTACAGCATTTGATGCAAAGTGGCAATCTCAAAAAACCCAGGTGGTTTTGGGTGATTCCAATGCTTTCAGGGATGTCAATTGCAACACTTGTCTTGCTTTTCTTTTTCCCGGTCCTTCCTGTCTTTATTCTCCTTGTGGCTATCAACATCATGTTTCACTATTGGAACAAAACCAATGTAATGACCTATTCCAACTCTATTCCACAGTTGATAAAGCTGAGAAATGTTTCATTGTTCCTACATGAGCACCAGGAAGTCCTAGAGGATAAGATCGTTTTTAAGGAAGCTTTTCATCAGGTTGATTCAATTGCCAACTCTGCGATTTTTTTCAAGTGGGAATCAAAATTATCAGGTGAGATCGGTCAGATTGGGGAGTATTTCTTTGAGTTGATTAAAGCTACTTTTTTACTTGAGCCCATACTTATTTACCGGATCAGTGAGTCGCTGGAAATACATGGAAAGGAGATTAGAGAGCTATTCCATGAGGTTGCCACTATTGATGTGGCCATTTCGATTGCTGCTTTCAGAGAAGATCTACCCTATTATGCGATACCGACGACTTCTGACAGCCTGGATATCGAGGGCATGTTTCATCCGATGATTACAGACCCTGTTCCTAACTCAATAGTTCCGGCTGAGGGGAAATCAGTGTTGGTGTCGGGATCTAACATGTCCGGAAAGACCACCTTTATTCGGACTGTCGGGATCAATGGTTTGCTTGCTCAAACCATCCATACAACATGTGCAAAATCATTTAGTCTTCCTCTCCTTAAGATACATTCAGCAGTAAGAATTATGGATGATTTATTTGAGGATGTCAGCTATTACCTTGAGGAGGTGAAAGTGATTAAGGAAATGATTGACCAGTGTAAATCTGAAGATCGCAATCTTTTCTTACTGGATGAACTATTTAAAGGGACGAATACCATCGAGCGGGTGGCATCAGGTAAAGCTGTTCTATCTTATTTAAGCCAAAAAGGCAACATGGTTTTTGCTTCAACCCATGACCTGGAATTGATGGATTTTCTGAGTGAATCCTATGAATTCTATCATTTCGAGGGGACTGTTGAGGAGGACCAATTGAAGTTTGATTTCAAACTCAAAAAGGGACGGTGGTCCAAAACCAATGCGATCCGGATCCTGGAGGTGAATGGATTTCCAAAGGAAGTGACAGAGGATGCAAAAGCATTGGCTGATGAGATGAAGAAAGCGAAATAGCTTATGTCAGCTAAGAAGATCATTTTCATTGTTCTAGGAATAATAACAGTTACTGCACTACTACTGTTTGCTGTATCCATGTACAAATTTCAGTCTTTGAGTGATAAATATGTAAAGCTCAAGCCTGGAATGGAAGAGCGAATAGTCATGGTGAATATTGGTGACGGAGATCGAAAATATTTTGCTGAAAAGATTCTGGAAATTTCAGCCTGCAATCCAAAGGTGATTGGTGTAGATCTCTTTTTCAATGAATTTTCCTTCGATTCAGAAGCAGATAGTTTGCTGAAAGCAAGTATTGAGCGATCAAATTGTATCATTGGTACCCGGCATGGTGGAATTGGAACTCATGGCGTTCATAAGAAATTTTTGGATGCTGCTTCAGGGTATGGTTATGCGGAGCTGGACGCTGATGAGGATAAATATGCTGTTGAATTCCAGGTATTTTATGATGGTGTGAGCAAGACCGATTATCATTTTGCCTATCAACTGGCTAAAACATATGATTCAGAAGCCGTTTTGGACTTTCTACAAACCATATCCGGGAAGAGGTAAGATGTTGTCATAAGCAAACTGACCGAACAGTTCAGGATCTTCAATTACCAGGAAGCCATCAATTGTGATATGGTAAAGGACCGCATTGTCATCCTGGCCTACATGGGACCAACAGATGAAGATAAGATCAAAACATATGCCCGGTTTCATGATCAAAGTGATGCCGAAGGCCCGGACATGTATGGAGCAGTGATTGTGGCCAATCAGGTACTGATGATGATTGGGGACTAAAAATCAGATTAATCGAAGACAGTTGAGGCACAAATCATCCTTCAAAATTTATGCTCCGCTCAGGCTTAAGCATCAGCTTGAGTCAATTAACAAGACTGAGTCGATCCAAAAAATCCTTCCACTGTTTATTGATTCATATTAACAATTTGTGAACAATTACATGTGACTCAATACCTCAACTTCAATATTTCGCTTGTTTTTTATATCTTAAATACTGAAAAGCTGGTACTGATCACATACTAAAGGGATCATTGCTTGATTTTTGCCTCTCGTTGTGGAGTATTAGATTTGACAACATGGCGAAAGACACCGACCAATCTATTTGATGGATCTTTTTGAAGCACATAGGGCCAATCCGGATATCTTCACGCAATTCTCGATGAAGGATGCTTTGTTTTTGCATTACAAATGCCCGCAGACAGATAAGATCCTTCAGCTTTATTCTAAGCATATTCAATTTGGATTTACCCTGAGTGGACAGCGATATCTGCAGCATGGGAATCAAAAGTGGGTGGCCAATCCAAAAAAGGGGTCACTACTAAAAAAGTGCGCTTTCCTGCAGGAATTACCTGATGATCATGCAGGGTGGAATGTTTTCACCTTTTATCTCAAAGATGAATACCTGAGATCAATTTTTGATGAATATAGACCTCATTTATCACTGGAAGGTCTTCCAGATCCTAATAAGGAAATGATTGAAGAATTTGAGATAGATGACCAGATCAGATCCTGCTACGAAAGTCTAATCCCATATTTTGGTCAGAAAAAGCCACTGCCTGAAAGTATTCTTGAAGGGAAATTTAAGGAGCTGCTTTTTAATATCTTTTCACATCCGGGTAACAAACACATTCTAGCTTATGTGTCAAAAATCGCAGACCGATACCAGACACCCATCTGGGAAGTGATGGAAGAAAATTACCTGTATGACCTGAAGATCAGTGATTTTGCCAATATTTCAGGACGCAGCCTGGCCGCGTTCAAAAGGGATTTTAAGGACTATTATAAAACTTCACCTGGGCGATGGCTGACTGAGCGCCGACTGAAGAGAGCAAAATTCCTTCTTGAAACTACGGAGAAAACAATCAAGGAAATTGCTTTTGACTGTGGCTTTTCAAACGTTTCACATTTCAGCAGGGTATTTAAGGAACATTTTCAAAAATCGCCCTCACAGATATTTACCTAAGTACGGAAAAGCAAAGAGAATGAGCTTTACAGCAAACACCATGTATAAGTGCTGCCTTAATTTTTAGAGATGAATGATGATATGGAAATGTGATTTATCGTAGTCGTTGTGAAAACCTTTTCTATTAAATATTTTGGCTGATGGCATCAAAGGACCTATTTGAGTTACACAGGGCAAACCCGCATATTTTTCCGCAATTCACCGTGAAAGATGCGCTGTTTTTACATTACCTGTGTCCTCAGAATGTAGATTTTGTCAAGTTGTACGCGAAACATATCCAATTTGCATTTACCATAAGTGGGCAACGAATTGTAAGGCATGGGAATCAGGTTTGGGCATACAACCAGACAAAAGGGGCGTTGCTCAAGAAATGTGCGTTTTTACAGGAGCTGCCAAAGGACTACACAGATTGGAATGCACTGACCTTTTATCTTAAGGATGCATACCTTAGGTCCATTTTTGAGGAATTCAGACCTCATTTATCTCTTGCAGATCTGCCTGAGCCTAATCCGCAAATGGTTGAAACGCTTGAAATTGATGACCAGATCCGTTCCTGCTATGAAAGCCTGATCCCGTATTTTGACAAAGAGAAACAATTACCTGAGAGCATTCTTGAAGGGAAGTTTAAGGAACTTCTATTCAACATTTTTGATCACCCTGGAAATAAGCATATTCTTGCCTACATACTGAAAATTACGAGCCGCGAACAAACACCCATCTGGGAGGTCATGGAAGAAAATTATATGTACGACCTGAAAGTCAGTGATTTTGCCAACCTCGCTGGTCGCAGCCTGGCAGCATTTAAGCGGGATTTTAAAAACTATTATAAAACCTCACCGGGCAGGTGGCTGACTGAGCGAAGATTGAAAAGGGCCAAGTTTCAATTAGAAACTTCTGACAAAACCATCAAAGAAGTCGCGTTTGATTGCGGTTTTGCAAATGCTTCGCATTTCAGCCGGGTTTTTAAAGAACAATTTCAAGAATCACCATCCAGGATACATGCTTAGTTTCCCTGCCGGTAAGAGTCTGAGCTTTTCAAAAAACATCAAAACGGTTAATAAAAAACCATTTATTGCAGGATCCTTTTCACACGGTTATTTAGTATAAATTTCCTTGTCCTCACTCGCTTCAGACCTGAACGAAATGCATAAGCTTTTGAATCAAATCTGGTAGCTAAGAAACGCCAGGGCAGATTATTTTTATTCCGGAAGAAAGCCAGCTCTTATTTTGAGTGGTTCTTTGCCGTTCCCATATAGTCATATTTTTATGAAGATGAGCATTTATTTCTAACCGTTAAACTATAGTGTACCCAATAAGTAAAGGATTTGAGCTTCTCAGAAAACATCCCCCCGCAGAAAAACCATAATTTTATTTAGAAATAATACTCAGTAAAAAATATTTGAAACGTGGATTACCAAAAACTAACCTCTGAGATTGATGGTTCTGTCATACTACCTTCCGACGCTCGGTATGACGAAGAACGTCAGCTGTACAATGCGATGATTGACAAGAAGCCCGGTGCAATTGTCAAATGCAAAAATACCGGTGACATTGCAGCAGCAGTGAAATATGCCCAATCTAACGACCTTGAAGTATCCATCAGAAGTGGTGGGCATAACGGAGCGGGATTAGGACTTTGCGATGATGGACTTGCTATTGATCTAAGTTTGATGAAAAACATCACTATAGATAAGGACAAAAAGACTGCCGTCATTGAGGCTGGATGTCTTCTCAAAGAGATTGATGCAAAGACCCATGAATACGGACTGGCACTACCCAGTGGAATAATCGGAACCACTGGCATCGGGGGAATTACACTAGGTGGAGGATTGGGATATCTGTCCCGGAAATGTGGATTGACCATTGACAGTTTACTGGAAGCTGAAGTCGTTTTGGCAGACGGATCCGTCGTCACTGCCAGCGAAAAAGAGAATCCTGATTTATTGTGGGCCCTGAAAGGAGGTGGAGGAAACTTTGGTGTGGTGAGCTCATTCACTTTTCAGCTTCATGAGATCAGTGAAGTATATGCGGGTCCGATGTTTTGGCCCATTGAAAAGTCAAAGGAAGCCATGATCTTTTTTAGAGAAATACTGGCCAAAGCGGATAACGATCTGTATGGATTTTTTGCGTTTCTGAAAGTTCCGCCTGCGGAACCATTCCCTGAACACCTTCACAATCAGAATGTATGCGGGGTATTATGGAACTATACTGGCCCCGTGGAAAAGAGAGAGGAAATCTTTAAGCCAATCCGTGAATTCGGACCACCCATTCTTGATTTTGTTGGCCCTATGCCGCTTCCTGCATTGCAGGGGATGTTTGATGCATTGTATCCTCCAGGACTGCAATGGTATTGGAAATCACATTATTTCAGGGACCTGACCGAGGATGCAATGGACAAATTCATCGAGTACGGCTCTAAGATCCCCCTGGGATTTCATTCGACCATGCATCTTTACCCGGTTAATGGCAAAACGCATGAGGTCGCATCAGATGCCACTGCCTGGGCACACAGGGATGTCAATTTTGTGGCCGTGATGGTGGGAATTGATCCTGATCCGGCAAATAAAGATATAGCGACAAACTGGTGTAAGGGTTATTATGAGGCGGTACATCCTTTCGCTGCCCCGGGCACTTACGTTAATTTCATGATGGAGGAAAAAGAGGGAAGAATAGAAAGTACGTATGGTCCTAATATGGAACGGCTAAGAGAGATCAAGAGGAAGTATGATCCAGATAATTTCTTTCACATTAATCAAAATATAAAGCCTTGATGTAACAGATAAAAATTTCGTATTGTAGAATCAGCAGAGGCCGGATGGGTTCCATTCGGTTTCTCTTCTTAATATCAACAAACAGGGAGTTGAAAAACTTTGGCCGGTCTCCAACTCCCCGCAAGTTTCAGCATATCTAAAACTAAAACTATGAGTGCAAAGATATTGTATTTCCCGCAGCAAACAGCCCGGTCCGAACTGTTCTTAATCGTACTGAACTTGTCGGTATATCTCATAGTGATCAGTGCTTCAACAAGACCGATCATCACAAGAGTGTTCATGGGGTCTTTCTCTAATGATGTATGTGTAAAGCTGAAACCCATTCGGCTGTTGGCATCTATTGATCATCCCTCAGCTATTTCTCAAAATCAAGATAACCATTACGTTAAACATCAATCTGCAGAGGCCGGATGGTTTCATCCGGCTTCTCTTTCCTTTTTTAACTAATATGTATGCCGACGCAAAGCATTTTATGTGATCTTTTTTCAAAATTTATTAACTTGAAATCAACCTTGACCTAACCTCTTCATAAATGAAGCGATGCGCTTTGGTCATTTCTTTGTATTGGATTTCTCATGTCCTTTTTGCTCAATATTCCATCAGCGGAAGAATTGTCGACGAGCATGATACGGGTGCTCCATTTGCCAATGTGCTCTTACTGAATTCTTCAGATTCGATCCTGGTCAAAGGGTCCATTACAGATGCTGATGGTAATTACTTATTGGCCAATGTGAATCCGGGAAACTTTATTATCAAAACTTCTGCAGTTGGCTATGAGGAATCATTTACTAAAGTCTCGCTCACTGAAAATTCTGTCAAGATCAAGGATTTGATGCTCAGAGAATCCTCAACAGAGCTTGAGGCGGTTGTTGTGGAGGCTGAGAAGCCACTTTACGAGCAGAAGATTGACCGCATGGTAGTGAATGTGAGTAGTAGCCCAATCATGGCAGGAAACTCTGTGCTGGAGATCCTGGAGAAATCACCTGGAGTCGTGGTAGATAGGCAGAACAATGATGTTAGGATGAATGGGAAGAACGGGGTAAGTGTGATGATCAATGGCAAAATGACCCGAATGGACATGTCAACGTTATGCAGCATGCTGGATGGGATGCCATCCAGTAACATTGACAATATCGAATTGATCACCACCCCGCCTGCAAGTTTCGATGCGGAGGGCAATGCAGGCTTTATCAATCTGGTTCTGAAGCGAAATGATTATGAAGGGGTGAATGGAAATTTTTCAGGAATGATTGGCAAGGGAAGAAAGATGAGGTATTCGGCCGGTGGTTCTCTAAACTACCGAAGGGGAAAATCAAACGTATACGGAAGTTTCAACTTTCTAAGACGTAGACTTAATGGAATTATTAGAAATAGCAGCATGATCGAAAATGAAACATACAACTTTTCATCCAACAGCATTTCAGACAGACATGAGCAAAGGGATTCTTATTCAGGTCGCTTCGGAGTCGACTACTACCTAAATTCAAATACGGTAATCGGAATCATAGGAAATATTCAAATTAATACAGGTGGTCAGAGATCAACGCAAAACGGACTTTATGAGATACAACCAGGAACAGATACATTATTCAGCGGTGTAAGAAATGTTAGTTCACAAAGAAATAATTACATGTTCAATTTCAATGTTGAACACCAGATAAGCGATAATCTACTAATAAGCATGGACTTTGATTATATAGATTTTCTACACGAACAACCTCAAACGTATGCTAATCAGTTTACAGCTGAAGATCAACAAATATCATATTCTGAAGATCTTGACATTAGCAAAGTATCTCCTCTGCAAATGTTTGTTGGAAATATTGACTTTAGTAAATCTTTCTCGGACAGATATAAAATAGAATTTGGATCAAAAGCAACCATCAATAACCTTGAAAATGATATAGTGACGGAAATTTCACGATATGGCGATAGTGAAATAAGCCCTTTATTTTCAAATTATACAAGAATGGATGAGCATATATATGCAACGTATGTTTCAGCCCAGGGAAAATGGAATGATCTTACAATGCAGGTTGGATTACGATATGAACATACAATTACTGATTTAGAAGACGAGGATGAACAACAGCTAGTTTATAGAAATTATGGAAATTTTTTCCCCACAGCATACATCACAAGGAATCTCGGAGCGAACAGTAAATTAAATTTCTCGTACAGCTATAGGATCACACGGCCTACTTTCCGTGATTTGGCTCCATTTGTTCTATTTCCTGATCCAAAAACGAATACCACGGGAAATACAAATTTGCTACCGGCACTTACACACTCATTGAAAGCCGGTTATTCACGGGGAGGATTTAATTTTTCTCTCGACTACAGCACTATCTCCAATTCAATTGCTCAAAATCAAGGAAAAGGTATTCCTGGTTCTGATATTACATTATATACAACTTTAAATTTAGATCGTTCGAACTTGCTTAACCTGGCTTTATCAATACCGATATATGTTACGGATTGGTGGGAGATGATCAATACGCTGGGCGGCTTTTACAGTCATGTGATTTCTGATTATTTCGATGATCAAATTGATATTTCAAACCAATGGTATAACATCAATACCACGCAAAGCTTCAAGTTGCCTAATAAATTTTCACTGCAGTTAAATGGCATTTATTTCTCAAAAAGTCTGAATGGGGCATCATTAGCCGACCCTTATGGTATGCTTTCGCTAGGGGTTAGAAAAGAGTTTAAAAACAATGGAGGTACCCTTAACTTGAGTATCGCAGATATTTTTAGGACTAATATTATAACAGGTTCAATCAATACTCCCGGATTAAACTCTTACTGGTCTTTTGATCCAGATTTAAGTGTGATTCAATTAACCTACACCAATACCTTCGGAAACAATAAACTAAAATCCAGGAGCAAGCGCGAGACCGGTGCTGCGGAGGATTTAAAGCGGTTGTAATGATGAAACAGATTCTACAAATAGTCTTTTTTCTAATAACCCCGGGATCACTTGTGGCCCAGTATGACATCAGTGGGAAGATTATTGACGAGCGGGAAATCGGCGTTTCTTTTGCCAATGTGCTCTTACTCAATGCCGCAGATTCCAGCCTGGTCAAGGGATCCATTACCGATGCCGATGGAAATTACTCAATAGCCAATGTGGATCTTGGAAACTTTATCATCCGGAGTTCAATGGTTGGTTATGAGCAAGCGTTCTCGAATGTTTCACTCTCAAGTAATTCAGTCACTGTTGGTGACCTGGTGCTAAATGAATCTTCTACCGAGTTGGAGGCTGTGGTGGTGGAGGCAGAGAAGCCGCTATATGAGCAGAAAATAGATAGGATGATCGTAAATGTGAGCAGCAGCCCGATCATGGCCGGAAATACCGTGTTGGAGGTACTGGAAAAATCTCCTGGGGTTGCAGTAAACAGGCAGAATAGCCAGGTAACTATGAATGGCAAAAACGGCGTAAGTGTAATGATCAATGGCAAGATGACCCGAATGGATATGCAGATCCTGTTCAATATGCTAAGCAATATGCCTTCTGACAACATTGAGAAAATTGAATTGATCACTACTCCACCAGCCAATCTTGATGCTGAAGGAAATGCCGGGTTTATCAACCTCGTGCTTAAAAAGAATGATCAAGACGGAATTAATGGAAGTGTTTCAGGAATGATTGGTCGCAGGACTAAAAGGGTCTTTAACGTGAGTGGAGCAATCAACTATCGTAAAAACAAGTTCAATGCTTTTGCTGAATTCAATTATGCAGATAATCCAGGTGTCCTTTCAGGGAATGGAGATAATGTCATTAGAAAAGAGCAATATGATTTTCAATCAACTAACTCGCTCAAAGATTACATTAGGCCGAAATTTGTAACGGGTAGAATTGGAGTCGATTATTATCTGTCTGAAAAATCAATCATTGGGATCCTCGGTGCGATGACTGTACAGCACCAACAAGGCAATGGTGAAAATCATGCATACTATGACATTGAGCCAGGGGTCGACACAACGTTTACAGGGGTTTCCACCTGGCAGGAATTCTTTGAACAGTACATGTATAATATCAATTTCCAACAGGGCATTGGTGACAACCAGCAGCTGAATATTGACTTTGACTATTTTACCTATCTTCAGGGCCAGCCCAGAACATACGGGTATCAATTTACTCCCGAAAATCAACAGTCCTCTATACTAGAAGATCTGTATATAAAGAAGAAAACTCCCATTGATATTTGGGTTGGGAAATTAGATTACAAAATTGACATATCTGATCAATTGGTTTTAGAAGCCGGGGTAAAATCTACTTTGAATGACGTAGAAAATGATGTTCTGGCTGAAAGGTTAGAATCCGGTACCAGGACCATCGATCCGCTTTTCACAAGCTTCACCCGTATGAACGAAGATATTATTGCCGGGTACACATCACTGAGTGCAAAATTTAGTGATCTATGGAGCCTTAAAGCCGGTCTCAGATATGAACATACTGTCACAGATATTCGGGACGAGCAGGGAGATCAATTGGTATATAGGAAATACGGAAACTTTTTCCCAACATCTTATTTGTCAGTAAACCTATCAAAATTCAGCAAATTGAATTTTGCATATAGTTATCGCATTAGCAGGCCAACTTTTTTTAATCTGGCTCCATTCATCTTATTTGGAGATGCCAATACCTTGTGGACTGGAAATCCTAATTTGCTTCCGGCACTGAACCATTCCTTTAGAACCAATTATTCCTATAAGGGTATCAATTTGTCCCTTAGCTTTGATCAGGTCTCGGATAATATTGCCGAATTCCAGGCGATCCAAATTCCTAATACCAATATTACTCAGTTCTCAGCCATCAATATTGATAGGAAAAACCTTTGGAATCTATCCATATCACTTCCAATCACTGTGACTAAGTGGTGGGAAATGACCAACAGCTTTATTGGGATGAACACACATATGCTTACAACGTACTTTGATGAATATAAGGATATTTCAAATACTTCTTTTATGTTAAATACCACTCAGAGTTTTTTGCTACCAGGAAAATATTCAGTTCAAGTGAGTGGTGTGTATCGGTCAAGAAGATTACTGGGATTAGCTCTAAGGGACCCAAACGGAATGGTGACTTTAGGAGTTAGGAAGGTATTTGAAAAGAATCGGGGTACAATTAACCTGAACTTTACGGATATTTTTAGAACAAACAACTTTAAAAGGGCCATCAATACACCTGAATCTGATTACTATGTGATTAGTGAATTGTATTTTGATGTACAGGCCATCAGACTTACCTATACGAATAGTTTTGGCAACAACAAACTTAAATCCAGAAGTAAACGTCAGACTGGGTCTGCGGAGGATTTGAAGCGGTTGTAGCAGTCATTCATCTATTCTAGCAAAGGATGACCCTCCCTAAACCCCAGCATATCATCATGCTCCACCCTCATCATCAGCTCTCTCTGATTGATCCTATCCTTCACTCCACTAACCCAACGTTTAAAATCAGCGATTTCATCTTCTTGTAACATCTCAGCAATTGCTTCCTCCATGAATTGGATCAGATAAAGCTGTACCTGTCGATCTTTGGAGTCCAACAGCCAGTCACTTCGACCGATGAATGTTTCAAAGTCACATTTCTTTAGGATATCGGCCATCAGGTCCGCACAACGAGGGCCCATTCCCTTCCCAAATTCCTGCTCTCGCTGCATGTGCTGATCGTACAGCTTGAGATATTTCTCATCAGCAGCCGAAGAGGGCGAAAAAGTCGTACCCTTGTAATGAATGGTAAAATAAACGAGGGGTGTATCCAGACGCTGAACCAATTGATCAAACTGCTCCTTTGAAAAAAGATCGAAAACAGCATTGGAGACAATGACATCCGCGGAGATTTTACCAGAAGAAGTATCCAGCAGATCCATGGACTGAATATCCAGGGTGATCTCCTTATTATCCAGGTGAAATGGTTTTCCGGATTCAATTTTCTGTCCAAGTACTTTGGAGAGAAAACCCGGGAGAGCATCCAGGAGCTCCTGATTGTTATCAATCAATGTCCAGTGTTGGTCCTGATCGATTTGCTGATGCAGGTACCTGAAATTTGAACCCATTCCCGCTCCCAGGTCAATGATATCAAGCTTTTCTTTGGAAGGTAATCGATCAAGGAATTCTCTAAGAACGTCCTGATTCCTGGCCCTGGCATCAGCTTTATACCTGGATAGTAACCATGATTTGAAATCCATGGCCATAAAACTAAAGCAAGTCTGGTTCCTGCAGTTGGGATTATCTTTTTTATGATAAGAAATTTATTGACTCATAACCTCATAATACTCCTTTCCCTCCGGCAACCAAAACAGTGAAAGCGTATCTTCATTACTTTTTGCTGTGTAGTCAATTTGAAATGGGTAATCACCGGGATCCAGGTCAAGCATGATCTCCTGGTCTTCTTCCCGGTCGGAGATGACCATGTTACCTTCCTTGGTCATTTTACCTGTGCCGGTTTTTCGCAGGTAAAAGAAATGTTTACCGGCACTGTGGATGGAGAGTGAACCAGTGATCACCACACGCTGATCTTTTTTGATCCTGTTGTTCCCCACCAGGGTTATTTCATCCATCGAGCCGGAAAATACTTTTTCTTCACCCTCATAAATATCAATCCTGAATCGATGTGTGGTGTCATCATAGATGGAGGAATTTTCTGGTTTAAGATCAGTGAGCACAGAGTCCGCATCCAGGGAGAGCACCCATCTCACAATGTTTCTGACGTCTTTGGCTTTCAATAAGGGATGTTTCACCATCTGCACATTGCCCCAGACGCCTCCGCCACCTTCCAGCACTTTTTCAGATAAATTCCTGATGGTCTGTTCATCGGTTCCGTACCTTTCTGCAATCATCCGATAGGAAGGCACACCAGTGTAATCTTCAATGCTGTGACACACAAAACAGTCATTCGTCCGCATGACTGTGAGGGCTGATTTGGAAGTCTTTTTCCTGGCCAGTTTATTCTCAGTCTTTGAGCAACTGCTGATGAAAAAAGCCACCAATAAAGTGATAAAGAGAAATCTGATCATGGCTTCGAAATTAAATGGATGCTGTTGACCGAAGTATGACTTCCATCATATTTCAATGAAAATAATGTCGGAAGGTTTTAAAAAGTATTCATGCCAAATAATGCATAACTTTCCATAAGAATAAACCTGCTAACATGTGTTATTTCAATAGCCTGATAAATGTTACTGCAACCGGATTACTTCTACTTGCTTGTTCAACCAAAACGGATCAACACCAATCAGCCAAAGCGAAGGGTGAGATAAACGCGTCATCCGAACTGAGTACTAAAACTGATCGTTACGAGGGACTTTCCTCAGATTATTTTACAAGTGAGCTGAAAGTCGAGACCAGAATTGAGGACACTGAAGTCTTCACCGAAGGACCAGCGGTTGACGCCAATGGGATCGTTTACTTCACCAATATTCCGGTCAATAAGATCTTAAAATGGGATCCTTCAGCGAAAGATCTATCAGTATTTACAGATAAATCCAACGGAACCAATGGTTTGCGATTCACTCCGGATGGAGACCTGCTGATGTGTGAGGGAGTTAGTGGAAAGGTGACCAGGTTGGACATAGCTAGTGGCAACAAAATCATATTGGCAGAAACATTCAATGGCAAAGGACTGCAGTCACCCAATGACCTCGACTATGATGCCTCTGGCAGGATCTATTTTTCTTCCAGGGCTAACAATCCGGACCTGGAAAAGATGAATGTTAAGGGGCTTTACAGTGCTGATACAGATGGGAGTATAACCCAGCTGCTTGCTGAACCTGATGTACATATGCCAAATGGTGTGGTGATCTCTCCGGATGAAAAGAAACTTTACCTGATCGAGGCGCATCCGGACAGCGCCATGAACCGAAAGATCCTTGCCTTTGACCTGAATAAGGGAGAGCTTTCAAATCGACGGACTCTAATTGATTTTTACCCGGGGAGAAGTGGTGACGGCATGTGTGTGGATGCAGAGGGGAATCTATATGTGGCTGCGGGGCTTCATGAGACACGTGGCACATCTGAAACTTTGGATACAAAGCCGGGTATTCATGTGATTTCGCCGGAAGGGAAGCTGCTGGCTTATGTTAAAACTCCCGAAGGGACGATCACAAATTGCACATTTGGTGGTGAAGATCTGAAGACTTTGTATATCACCTGTGGGACCTATTTGTTGAGTATCCGGACAAAGATTGCGGGCAAGGCTTCATATAAGCCGAATTAGAATCTGTTACACAAAGACACAAAATTGAATGTCATTCCCGAGAGTCCCTCAGAACGCCTGTCCGCCGTAATTAGGAACTATGTAAGGCGGGAGTCGGGAATCTATTGTGCTTTAAATGAGTATTCACGAAGATTCCCTGCTCGCTTTCGGCTCCAGGGAATGACGGTGAAAGGGGGTTCTCTTTCGCTAGCTAAATTATGAGTATAGAAAAAATCATCTCAGGAGGCCAGACAGGCGTCGACCAGGCAGCCCTGCAGGCAGCGATTGATTCCGGGATAGAACATGGTGGCTGGTGCCCGCCGGGAAGGGTTTGTGAAGATGGGATCATTCCCAATCGGTTTAGGTTGAAAGAAACACCAGAGGCAAGAAGTCCTGAAGCCCCAAACATCCCCAGGTCTCTTCGGACAGAATGGAATATTCGTGATGCTGAGGCCTCACTGATCATTCTTCCTGAAAGGATGCCTCCCGATCCGGGCACTTCCTGGGCTTTGAAGATGGCTGAAAAATATCAAAAGCCTTACTTCATGGTGGATCCGACTACAGATGTACTGCAGTTCACCAAAGACTGGATCAGAAGCAATCAAATTCGAGTACTAGGCGTCGGAGGACCTTCAGAAATGACAGTGCCAGGTATATATGATTCGACCTATCAGTTTATGAAAGATCTTTTAACAAAATAGCTACTTGCAACTCCTGATTGAAGCACCTATTTGTTTAGTATCCTGCGAAGGTTGCTGGTAATGCCATATATAGGGCGAATAAAAAGTTGTTTCACAAAGAACACAGAGGAGCACGAAGTTTCACAGAGATATTTCTTTGTGGCTCTCTCTGTTTCTCAGCGTACCTCTGTGGTATACTATGTAAAATGAAATGGCAGCTTGAAGATTGGATGTCACAAGGCATTACAAGCCCTGATAAACTAACCTGACCAGCTCACCGATTTTGGAGCACCATCGGGCGACAATGACCAGATCTTGCTCAGTATCCACTACAATATAATTTCCTCCGAATCCGGCAGCATAAAAAAGATGATCTGGCGTACCTTCCCACTTTCTGGACCCTCGATTGAGCCACCACATATACCCGTAGCTTTCATTGGCTTCAGCAGATGTTTGGATCATACTGACCCAATCCTCCGAGATGAGTTGCTTTCCATCCCATTTCCCTTTTCTGGCAAATAGCAATCCAAAGCGGGCATGATCTAAAGTGTTGATGAAAACTCCACCTCCATGATGTCCTCCCCCACTCACGGACTGCATCTCCACTCCATCAATGATCGTCCACGTGTTCTCATAGCCGTACCAGCGCCAGGTAGTACTGGCCCCGATCGGATCCATGATCCGCTCTTTGAGTACCTGGGGGAGTGGCTTACGCCAAACATTGAGTATGGAATATGAAAGGACATTCACTCTTACATCATTGTATTTGAAAAAAGTACCAGGTTCATGTAGTTCGCGCCTGCGCCAATCATCGATCCCTCCCTCACCCGGTGGCCTGTCAGCCCAATCAAAAAGGCCAAAGTGTTCACCAGACCAGTCTGAGGTTTGGTGAATAAGATGCTCCCAGTTGATCTTACTGTTATGCTCACCTTCAAATGTGCCATCCCACACATAGCCGGCCACTTTTTCGTTTAATGAACCTATCAGGCCATCATCCAGTGCAAGCCCTACTATAGTGGATAAATAACTTTTGGTAACGCTAAATGTCATATCCACACGCTCCACATCACCCCAGCCAGCAACGATGTACCCGTCCTTGATGATCAATCCTGCAGGTCCGCCTCTTGGCTTCACAGGCCCACGGATCTCGTGATAGGGTTCCCTGCTAAATGCTTTCAGGATGGCGAGGCGAAGATCTTGTTCCCCATTGTATTCATTGCTTTCAGCAAATTCCACAGCGCTTTCAATTGCCTTTTCCTTCAGCCCGACAGCCTTCGGTGACTTTTGTTCCCATTTTTCCTTGGATGGATAATATTGGGCACATGCAAGGTGTGACCCAATAAGAATGGATAAAAGGACGAATGATCTTTGCATGATTTAGTTCTAATTTAGCTTATATGAACTTAAAAAGCTTGTCTTTCGAATTCAGGTATCAAACAGGTATGAAAATGAATTGAATCTATCAATAAATTGTTATCAAATTTGTGGGAATTTTCTATTAGACTAATGGTTAATTTCAAAACCTTAAGACTTTAATGTATGTTTACACATAAATAACGGCCAAATAATCGGGATATGAAGAAATCTGTCAAAGAGAAAAATGCTGATCAATTTGCAAATGATTACTTCAAATTATTTGATTCAGAAACACAAAATCAAAAATTAGGGTCAAAGCCTCAGTTTCAGTGGAAAAAAGAAGGTGATAACTTTGAAATTTTCACACTTTTTCAAAAGGGATACACTAAATTATCGAACGAAACTGAATTGCTAACTGATCATGCCAAATTGGAAGGAAGTTCTTGATGAAATAAAGGAACAAGCAAAGAATTCTCCAAACTCTAATCCATTAGATGTAATAAGACGGAAGTATCTTTCCAAGATTCCTGAAAAAACGGGAAGAAACACTATATTTTATTATTCTGGGTGGCTTCAAAAGCCAGGCCTTGAAGAAGCAATTGTGAATGATAAAGATAAGCAAGCATTCATGGTTACGATTCATAAATTAGATAGGAGCAAAGGTTTAGACTTGGTTTTGCACACACCTGGAGGAGATTTGGCAGCAACCGAATCAATTATTGATTATTTGCACAAAATGTTTGATAATGATATTCGAGCAATCATACCTCAGATTTCAATGTCAGCCGGAACGATCATAGCTTTATCATGCAAAGAGATAATTATGGGCAAACAATCCAATTTGGGCCCTATTGATCCACAAATTGGTGGAGTAGCATGTCAAGCTGTTCTAGATGAATTTGAATCTGCAAAAAAGGATATTAGGAGCAATCCTAGTGCAATTCCACTTTGGCAATCAATAATCGGTAAGTATCATCCTACTTTTTTGGGAAAATGCAAACAATCAATTGATTGGTCTGAATCATTGGTGCGTGAGTGGTTGATGATTAATATGTGCAAAGGTGATAAGGATAAAGCCAACAAAATAACCAAAGAATTTGCGGATCATTCAACTCAGAAAACTCACGCAAGACATATTTCAATTGACAAGTGTAAAAAAGCCGGATTGAATATTTTAGACATGGAAGATGATAATGATCTTCAAGACTTAATTTTAACAGCTCATCATGCATTTATGCACACTTTCTCAAGCACAAATGCTATCAAAATTGTTGAGAATCAACTTGGAACAGCTTATGTTGAACAGGTAGCTGTACAACCTCAACAATTTATGATGAATCAGCAGAGGAGATAATTTATATATCTTGTAAAAGACTAATATTCTTCTCCTGTCTACTGCAATCTCTCAAAATACCAACAAAAGGACGTAATCTTACACGTCTCACACTTCGGCTTCCTCGCCAGGCAGACATACCGGCCATGCAGGATCAACCAGTGATGTGCTTTGTGGATGTGCTCTTCAGGGATATTTTTTACTAGCTGCTTTTCAACTTCGAGAGGTGTTTTGGCATTTTGAGTAACGAGGCCTAGTCGTTTGGACACACGAAAGACATGTGTATCTACTGCCATTGCCGGTTGGTTGTATAACACCGATACAATCACATTGGCTGTTTTTCTACCCACACCGGGTAGCTTCTGTAGGTCCTCGTGTTTTTCCGGAACTTTCCCCTCAAAATCCTCCATGATCATCTTACTGAGGCCGATCAGGTGCTTACTCTTGTTGTTTGGGTAAGACACGCTTCGGATGAGCGCAAAAATCTCATCGAATGTCGCGGTAGCCATGAATTCGGGTGTTGGGAACTTCTCAAACAGAGCCGGTGTGACCTTGTTGATACGGACATCCGTACATTGGGCACTCAACACCACTGCAACCAGTAATTCAAACGGGTTGTGGTATTGCAACTCTGTCTCAGGTTCCGGAAATGAATCCAGAAAATAATCAACAAACGCCTGGTAGCGTTCTCTTTTGGTCATGCCTAAAATTAGGCAGAGTGAATCTCATAACCCTTGGAAAATTCAAGGATTTTTTTGATTGTTCTTTTGGAAGGGGCGACATTGATGTCATCCATATCCTCCATCAGCTTCCTTAGCTTGTTGATTTGTTCTTGAAGTACTTGGTCAGTGAGAATTGCCCGCTCAATCTCTTCACTTTCTTTGTGTTCTAATTCATTGTAAAGGAACCTTATCAGGTCATTTTCTGTAAACGTTTTTGTCATAGGCAACTTGGGTATACTTAAATTTCTTCTGTAAGTTGATCAGGGCATACCTCATCCTCCCCAATGCAGTATTAATACTTACGCCGGTGGCTTCCGCAATCTCCTGGAAGCTCATCTGCATATAATGCCGCATGACTAACACCTCTTTCTGCGCTTCGGGCAGTTCCTGAATATATTTCTTCAACAAGTTATATGTGTCTTGTTTGATATGATCATCCTCAATGGGTCTCTCTGAAAACTCCATTGTATTAAAAATATTGCTTCCATCCTCAGTTATTATTACCGGATAGCGTTTTTGTTTTCTAAAATGATCGATGGCTAAGTTGTGGGCAATTCTCAAAATCCAGGGGAGGAATTTACCTTCTTCGTTGTACTTCCCTGATTTGATCGTCTTGATGGCTTTGATAAACACATCCTGCATCAGGTCTTCTGCCTGATAGCGGTCTTTGACAATAAGATAGATGGTCGTAAAAACCCTGTCCTGGTGTCTGTTGAGTAATTCAGCAAAAGCCTCTTCGTTACCGTTTTTGTACTGTGACAGAAGTTTACCGTCTGTCATTTTCGCATTTTTCATGTAAAATCACCTGTTTGTTAACGTAGAGGTTTACTGCATATTGTCAGGGTTATATGATAAAATTAGTTTTCCGAGTATTTCAAAAATATATGAATTCCTCAAATCATACAAATCTTAACGAGTTAATTTCTATTTTTGCTGGCCGTCAAAAGGGATCTCCAACCACATATTTTTTGTTCTGGTAAGCATGATAGACAGTATCGATCAGTACGATCCAAAACACTTCATTATCATCAAGGGCGCCCGGGTCAACAACCTCAAAAATCTGAGTGTTGCCATACCCAGGGATAAACTTGTTGTGGTTACCGGACTATCCGGTTCAGGGAAGTCTTCCCTGGCGTTTGACACGCTTTTTGCTGAAGGTCAGAGAAAATATGTAGAAAGTCTCAGCTCTTATGCGCGCCAGTTTCTGGGAAGGATGGAAAAACCTGAGGTGGATTACATCAAAGGCGTTTCTCCAGCCATAGCCATAGAGCAAAAAGTACTCACAAGGAATCCACGATCCACGGTCGGGACTACCACGGAGATTTATGATTATCTGAAACTACTTTTTGCAAGGATTGGGGTCACCTATTCTCCAAAAAGCGGAGAGGAGGTAAAAAAAGACAGTGTGACTGATGTAGTGGATTACATCCTTTCATTTGATGAATCTGCCAAAGCAATCATATCTGCCCCGCTGACGATTAAAAAAGGAAGATCCATTGAGGATGAGTTGAAAATCCTTTTGAGTAAAGGCTATACCAGGGTGCTGCTTGATGGAGAGATGAGCTTCATTGATGACCAGGCAGAAAAGGAAATTCCCAAAAAGGCCACATTGGATATTTTGATCGACAGGGTTACAGCTGGAAGAGAAGAGGAAAATCAATATCGACTGGCCGATTCGATTCAAACGGCTTTTTTTGAAGGAGAAGGTAAATGCAATGTCAGGATACTGGATCATGAGGAACGTACCTTTTCAGATATTTTTGAGTTGGATGGTATCCGATTTGAAGAGCCCAGTGTCAATTTCTTTAGCTTCAATAATCCATATGGTGCTTGTAGAAGATGTGAAGGCTTCGGTAAGGTCCTGGGAATAGACCCCGAACGAGTTATTCCGGATCCGAATATGTCAGTTTATGAGGGAGCTATTGCCCCCTGGCGTACAGAGACCATGGAAAAATGGTTGCGTCCTCTTCTGAAAGATGGTATTCGATTTGATTTTCCGATCCACCGTCCGGTAAATGAATTATCGGATAAGGAATATGAGCTGCTTTGGGAAGGTAATGAGTACTTCAAGGGGCTCAATGATTTCTTTGAATATCTCGAATCCAAAACGCATAAGATCCAGTATAGGGTCATGCTTTCCAGGTACCGTGGTCGAACTGTCTGCCCCGACTGTCGGGGAACGCGGCTTCGAAAGGATGCCTCATATGTAAAAATTGATGGGCACTCCATTACGGATCTCGTTTTGATGCCCATTGAGGATCTTAATGCATATTTTGAAACAATCAAATTGTCGGATCATCAACAATCTATTGCAAAACGGATCCTCAATGAGATTACCAGCCGCCTAGATTATATGCAAAAAGTTGGTCTGGGATATCTTACATTAAATCGCCTTACCAGTACCTTATCCGGAGGAGAATACCAGCGGATCAAACTAGCCACGTCACTAGGAAGTGCGCTTGTGGGGAGCATGTATATCCTGGATGAGCCAAGTATTGGTTTACATCCAAGAGATACAGACCGGTTAATAGAGGTTTTGCTTTCACTAAGAGATATTGGGAATACGGTCATTGTAGTAGAGCATGAGGAGAAAATCATGGAAGTGGCAGACCAGATCATTGATATTGGTCCGGCCGCAGGTACGCATGGTGGTCAGTTGGTCTTCCAGGGAAAGGTCAGCGAACTCAACGGCCATGATGATTCATTCACAGCGAAATACCTTAAAGGGATTGAATTCATAGACACACCGAAGAGAAGAAGAAAGTGGAACCAGTCACTTTCAATTGTAGGGGCACGGGAAAATAATTTGAAAAATATTACGGTTGACATTCCTCTTGGAGTGCTGACGGTTGTTACGGGTGTGAGTGGTTCGGGGAAGTCGACGTTGATCAAAAAAATCCTCTATCCTACCATTGCTAAGATGCTGGGAACTACCGGGGAAGCATCCGGAAAATATGAAAGGATAGGTGGAGATTATAAAAAGATCACCCAGATTGAATTTGTTGACCAGGATCCCATTGGCAAGAGTTCCAGATCTAACCCCGTCACTTATGTCAAGGCTTACGATGCCATACGGCAGCTATTTTCCCAGCAACAGACAGCTGTAAAAAACGGATTTAAACCAGCGCACTTTTCATTCAATGTGGATGGTGGTCGTTGTGAAGTATGTGAAGGCGAGGGAACGGTAAAAATAGAGATGCAGTTTATGGCAGATCTTCACCTGGAGTGTGAGAACTGCAAGGGGAAACGATTCAAGAAAGAAGTACTTGAGGTAAAGTACCATGACAAAGACATTTCTGAGGTCCTTGATCTTACAGTGGAGGAAGCACTCACATTTTTTGAAGGGAAGGCAGCCATTACCAACAAGATTCAGCCACTATATGATGTTGGTTTAGGATATGTGAAGCTTGGACAATCATCAAACTCATTATCAGGTGGTGAGGCTCAACGGGTAAAACTTGCCTCATTCCTGGGTAAAGGAAAGAGCCATTCAACAGATCACATCCTTTTCATCTTTGACGAGCCGACAACCGGTTTGCATTTTCATGATATTAAAAAGCTACTGGATGCCATCAACTCCCTGGTGAATGAGGGTAATTCGGTGGTGATCATTGAACACAACATGGAGGTAATCAAGAACGCCGACTGGATCATAGATCTTGGTCCTGAGGGTGGACAGAAGGGGGGTAATGTTACCTTTGCCGGTTTACCTGAGGATATGGTTAAATTTGCCGATAATCACACAGCGAACTATTTAAAAGAAAAAATCAAGACATGAGAAAAAAGATTGCAGCAGGAAACTGGAAGATGAATACTACCCTGGTATCGGGCCAACAATTGGCATCAGAGGTTATCAATATGGTAAATAGTGAAGTCAATACAGATGTTCAGGTTATCCTGATCCCTCCTTATTTTCACATAACAGGGATTAAAAAATTAATCGGACCTGCAAAAAACATTTTTTTAGGGGCACAGAATGTACACCAGGAAGATAGTGGGGCTTACACTGGTGAGATTTCTGCTGAAATGTTGCAGTCCTGTGGTGTGACACATGTTGTTGTTGGGCACAGTGAAAGGCGTGAATATTTTGGAGAAGATGAGGCCCTTTTGGCTAAAAAGGTGAGAAAAGTATTGGATTTCGGAATGACGCCGATATTCTGTTGTGGTGAAAAGCTGGAAGTACGTGAAGCAGGGAAGCATTTTGATTTAAATAAAACCCAGGTAGAAGGTGCTCTTTTCAGTTTATCTGATGAAGACATTAAGAAGGTGGTAATAGCCTATGAGCCTGTTTGGGCGATTGGTACAGGGGTGACGGCCTCTGATGACCAGGCTCAGGAAATGCATGCATTTATCAGAAAGTTGATTGCTGATAAATACAGCCAGGAAACTGCGGATTCTATTTCTATCCTCTATGGTGGTAGCGTGAAACCTGATAATGCAAAAGGACTTTTTGCCTGTCCTGATGTAGATGGCGGATTGGTAGGTGGAGCAAGCTTGAAATCCAGGGACTTTACTGAAATAGCCAAATCTTTTTAAGCATTGAATTTCGTCCAGCTAAAGATCACTTGTAATCCGGAGCTTGGCGAAATCCTTGTTGCGGAATTATCTCAAATTCAATTTGATTCTTTTGAAGAGACGAAGGAGGGGTTATCAGCTGCCTGTGATGAATCAGTTTGGGATGAAAAAGAAGCTACACAGATTCTGAATAAGTATGGTGTAGAATATAACATTGCCATCGTTCCCCAGGTCAACTGGAATGAGGAATGGGAGAAGCACTATGATCCGGTCAAAGTTGGAGATCAGATTTTCATTGGAGCTACTTTCCACACATTCCCATCAGGCTATAAGTATTATCTTCGGATCAACCCAAAAATGTCCTTTGGTACAGGCCATCATGCCACCACCTCCCAGGTGCTTGAAGCTCAGTTAGAGGTTGATCATCAAAACAAACGGGTCTTGGATGTGGGGTGTGGCACAGGTGTTTTGTCGATCCTGGCCAGTCAGCTGGGAGCTGCCCATATTACGGCTATTGATATAGATGAATGGTGTATTGAAAATAGTCTGGAGAATTTTGCGTTAAATCAATGTAAAAACATTGATTTAAGATTGTCAGAGATCGACGAGATTCAAAAGGCTAAGCCATTTGACATCATTCTGGCCAACATCAATCGGAATGTATTACTTGAGCAGATGGCAGATTATGCTGCAAGGCTTGTGGCAGGAGGATACTTATTGATGAGTGGATTCTATAGGGAAGATGTAGAGGCTTTGATAAAGTCTGCCGAAACTAATGGGTTATACCTTGTGTTTGAGAGATCCAGGGATAAATGGGCCATACTGCTAATGAAAAAGGGCGAATCTTAATGATTTGAGTTAATTTTAGTCTTGATGACGCAGGTGTTAAGATATTTCATCACGTTTTGCTTTACAGGCATGCTCATGCTGCCTGTAAAATCTCAGTATTTCTCTGAAAATGAGGCTGAGTTTTTTACTCAGGCTTTGACTGTGATTAATAATCGCGGTACTGAGGCTGCTACTAAAGTAGCTTATGATTTTACTGAAGCCTGGAGAGGAAATTTTACCAATGATCACAGGAAGAAGATCATCTCGATAGCGATCCAAATGGAGAAAAAGGGTTATTATGAATACCCCCATTTCTGGTATTATTTTACCTATCTGGCCTATGCCAACTCCCAGGCACATCTGGACCGAGCCCAACTTTCAGATCTCTTGGATATCAACGACCAGATGGTTAAATCCATGAAACAAGAGGAATATTCAAATTTTCTTCTGGGATTGAGCATGTTCATGGCAAGGAAAATTCTGGGTCAAACCAAACATGTTAGGATGACCGTGGATAATGGGACCTATCAATTCAAGGTAATTGAAGCAGCTCCTGTTGAAGAACAGGAACATGAATCAGAAGAAGACTTGTTTCCCCCTCCTATCGAAGAGACTGAAGAGGTGACAGAATATGGCACTGGTGATGGTTTTAACACCGATGCCTCTTTTGATGCCTGGGGAGCAGTGGATGATTGGGCTTCCGGCACATCCTTTGGAAATACTAGTGATTGGGATGATTCCTGGCGATCAGAAAACAATTCTGGAGCCATCAATACAGTGACACCGGACAATCAACCTAAACGAGAAGTTGTGGTTGGTGTAACACATAATTATTTAGCAGAGAAGCGGTTAAGATATAATCATCCTGTTGTTCAGGGACCTGTTATTGACCTTCTTAACAATGGGATGGTTATTGCCACACCGTATGATTCGTTATTGATCAAAGAAATGTCCGGATACTTTCTATTGAAGAACCGGGTTTTGGCTGGAACGAGAGCAGTTATCAATTGGCCTCAACAAAACAAACAGTTTGCTGGTGCCGTGGTTACACTTGGTGAATTTCAAATCAAGGCAGATCGATCAGATTTTTGGACACCCAATGCCAGTATTACTTTTCCCAGTCTGGCAAAACCTGTTGAAGGTGTTTTTACCTTTAGAAGCGTACCAAGAAAATCCAGAGATCTGAGCCCTGAACCAACCTTTACTTCCAATCATGCGGATGTAAAATGGAACTTTCCCGGTGGGAAAATGAACTATACAGGTGGGGTCAAATTAAGTGGGAATAGGCTGTATGGTACCTCTATATCAAGAGAGCTGGGAGAGCTTCAGATCCTGGATGGAAAAGGAAATACAGTTGTCGTGCGATCCAGAGATTTTATTTTTGAGGATTCTGTGGTCACCTGTGAATCAGGCAAATTAAGCATTCTGCATGGTAGTGATTCTTTAACACACCCGGCAGTTAATTTAAGATACGATCAGCGATCAGATAAACTGGTTTTATACAGAACAAAAGAATACAATGTGACCCCTTTCCATTCTTCCTATTTTGATATGAATCTCAACGTGGATTTAATTAAGTGGGATATGAATACAGATTCATTAGACCTATCCATTTTAAATGGTAAGGAATGGGTAGTTGCTACTGCAGAGTCTGATCAATATTTTAACGAGGAGAGGTTCAGGAAACTTGGAGGGATGTTTCAATTTCATCCAATTGTTACTACCGTCTACTATGCTCGCAAATATGGAATTAAGGAATTTAATCAGGAAGAGATAGCTAACGAGTTCAAAGTTGGACTCAATCAGGTGAAGGGTGCAATGAATCTGTTAAAGCAGTACGGTTTTGCTGAATATAATCCTGATGGAGGACAGGTTAAGTTGAATGATAGGGCTTTCCATTATTATGACGCAGCAACTAAGAAGGCTGATTTTGATAACCTGAAAATCCCTTCCCTGAAATCGGATGTCGCGAATATGACCTGGAATATTAAAGAAGGAGAAATTCTGGTTAGAGGTGTTCAGAAGTTTTACATGACCAGTGACTATGATGTTAAGGTAGAGCCGGATAGTAGTGTGGTTACTATCCTTAAAGGCCGGGATCTCCGGTTTAACGGGATGATAGCAGCAGGAGATTTTCAATATAAAGGAAAAGATTTCAACTTCGTCTATGATGAGTTCCTGATTCAGATGCCAAATATTGATTCGATCAGGATTGATATTCCTGTGCCTGACTCACTTAAAGCTGAGGGGGGCCCTGAGAAGAGTGGCTTGAGCAATCACCTAAATGAAACCTCAGGCACACTTTATATTGATAAACCTGAGAATAAGTCAGGTGTTATAGAAAACAATTCATACCCTTACCTACTCACAGATGGAGAGTCTGTTGTTTATTTCGATGGTCCCGAAGTACTAAATGGAGCGTATGATAAATCAGTAAAGTTTGTTGTTCCACCTTTCGAGATGGATAGTACTGAGCGAAAAGACGGGGGTACAATTACGTTTGAAGGGAAATTTAATTCAGGGGGTATTTTTCCTACATTTGATGAGACCTTGCACATCATGCCTGACCAATCACTGGGATTTGAGCATCAGATACCAGCGGAAGGGTACAATTTATATGGGACAGAAGCCAAAACCTACGAAAAGATTACGCTTTCAAATAAAGGTATCAGGGGAGGAGGGAAAATTGATTTTATTACCTCAACTATTTATTCTGACGACTTTATCTATTATCCGGATTCTGTAAAATCATTTGGGTCTGGTGGACAAATAAGTCCCGGCACAGTAGATGGAGCTAGTTACCCGGAGGCAGTTCTCGGGCCATTTCAAATGGATTGGTTACCCAGAAAGGACAGTATGTATCTTCAGAATATTGGTGAACCTTTCCAGTTTTACCAGCGAACTGCCACGCTTGATGGAGAGGCAAACATTACTTCAAAGGGTGTTTTTGGGTCGGGCGTACTTGAAACCAGGGGTTCCAGATCGAGATCAAATGCACTTTCCTTTAAAGAAAACTCTTATTCTGCCCGTCATGCCCATTTTGAAGTATTTTCAAAAAGTGCCACTAACCCGGCCATGCTTGGTGATGATGTTCGACTGGACTTTGATCTGATCAAAAATGAGGCAACAATCCGGCCGGAGGTAAGTGGTGTGGCAGCAGTTTCATTTCCTTATGCACAGATGAAAACATCTATTAATAATGCTGTCTGGGATCTGGAAGATTCAGTTGTGACGATGACCAAGCCAGACAATGTTCCGCTTGAGGACTCTTATTTTTACACCACGAGAAAGGAGTTAGATAGTCTGGCATTTTATGGTACAGAAGCTGTCTATGACATCAATACCTATGAACTTCAAATTAAAGGGATACCTTATATCACAGTGGCTGATGCAAGAATTATTCCTGAGAACAATCAGACCACGATCCTCGAATATGCAGAGCTACAACCTTTCAATAATGCCAGGATTATTATAGATACACTTAATGGATACCACCATTTTAAGGATGGAAATATCAAAATTTTATCCAGGAATAAATTTGAAGGTAGTGCTATTTATGAGCTTGTAGCCCTTGGAGACACCTTTGATATCGTTTTTGATCAGTTTGAATTAGATAATGTGAAGATCGGGGAAAAGGAAAAACGGCTTATGACAGTTTCCCAGGGAGCCGTAGCTGAAGAACAAAACCTGATCATTTCTCCCGGATTTTTTTACAAGGGTTCTGTAAAGATGTATGCCTACAAACAAGCTTTGGAGTTGGATGGGGCTGTTAAAATAGACCTCAAGCGACCAGGCTATGACAAGTGGATTGAATATGAAAGAACTGATGAAGAAACAGCTATCAAAATTGATTTTGAGCGGGCTCAATTTGATGATAAGACACCACTGATAGCAGGTTTGCATTTTGATCTTAGAGGAAAACTTTATACTACCTTCATTGAAGAGCGTAAAGCACCTTCTGATGAGGACTTTTTCTATCCGAAAGGATTACTTGGGTATGACACTACACACAATTATTTTAAAATTGAAACACCGGCGAAGAGTTCCGGGGATAGCTATTCAGGATATACGCTCACTTATGATGTGGATTCCAAAGATGTAATCTTTGAAGGAAAGGTTAACTTTTTTAATTCTATAACCAAAGATGTGGTTATTGATGCAACTGTGTTGGGTGTGGGGAATGCAGAGGAAAATTCCTATCAAGCGGATGCCTTTATGACTGTTTCAGCAGCCAATATCGATGGATTTTTAGGTATTATGGCCAATGATCTGGTGGATATGGCAACAAGGTTGGGATTCTCACCAGCTAATGATCTATCACTTGAAATGTTATATAAGCTCGCCAACATGTCTACTGATGCAGCCGCTAAAAAGTATGAAACGGAAAGTTTGAAGGATTATGTTCCATTATATGACCTATCTGAAAATCTTCTAAAGCCACTGGTTATTTCGGGCGTTAAACTGAAATGGTCCGACGAACATGGTGCATGGTACAATACCAGTAAGATTGGGATATCAAACGTCATGAAGACTGATGTCAATTCAAAGTTTGATGGTTTTATGGAATTCAGAAAAGATGCTGCAAACAATGATGTAATGAATATTTTTATTCAGGCAGCTCCAGGATTGTGGTATTATATCAGTTATCAGGCTGGTACTTTATTGCTTTATTCTTCAAACTCAGATTTCAACCGAACGGTTAGTAGCAAATCTAACTATGGTCAGGCGAAACCAGGCGAGATGGTGATTATTGAAGGTGATGTGCCTGAGACCCTTAAGTTCGTAAATGATTTCAGACAGAAGTATTACAACATTACAACACCATATAACTTAAAAGTTCCTGGGGATTTGAGTTTTGACCAGGGAGATAATACTGAGCCAGCCCAGAAGAAGGATGATGGATTTGGCTTCTAAATATTTTTAATCAATATGAGTTCAACTGAGTACCTAAAAGAGAACAAAGACCGATTTCTGAATGAGTTGTTTGATCTGTTGAGGATCCCTTCGGTATCTGCGGATTCCAGACACAAAGAGGATGTAAGAAAGGCAGCTCTATTTGTTAAAAAGCAGATAGAACATGCTGGTGCTGACAAAGTTGAACTATATGAAACTGGTGGACACCCCATCGTTTTCGGAGAGAAAATCATCGATACATCTCTACCTACTGTACTGGTTTATGGTCATTATGATGTACAGCCTCCTGATCCATTGGATTTATGGGATAGCCCTCCATTTGAGCCAGTAATTAGAAACGAGGCTATTTATGCGAGGGGTTCCTGTGACGACAAAGGTCAGATGTATATGCACATCAAAGCTTTTGAAGCCTTGAACAAATCAAATGAACTGCAATGCAATGTAAAATTCATGATCGAGGGGGAAGAGGAAGTTGGGTCAGAAGGTCTGGAGCATTTTGTAAAGGATAAAAAGTCCTTGTTAGCTGCTGATGTAATCCTGATTTCAGATACATCCATCCTCGATAATGACAACCCTTCCATTACTGTTGGTCTTCGTGGACTAAGCTACGTGGAGGTAGAAGTAACCGGTCCAAATAGAGATCTGCATTCCGGAACTTATGGTGGTGCTGTTGCCAACCCGGTAACTATCCTAAGTAAAATGATTGCTTCCCTTCATGATGAAAATGGAAAGATCACCATTCCAGGTTTTTATGATAAGGTAAAGGAATATAGCACGGCGGAAAGGGCTGAGATGGCTAAAGCCCCATTCAATGAAGCGAAGTATAAAGAAAACCTGAATATTGATGCCCTGTGGGGTGAAGCGGGGTATACAACACGGGAACGAATTGGAATCCGACCTACTTTGGATGTGAACGGTATCTGGGGAGGATACACTGGAGAAGGCGCAAAGACTGTTTTACCTTCAAAAGCGCAAGCAAAGATTTCGATGCGATTGGTACCAGATCAGGTAAGCCCTGAAATCACCAGACTTTTTACAGAGCATTTTATATCCATTGCACCAAAATCAGTGAAAGTAAAAGTGACACCACTGCATGGAGGAGAAGGAGCAGTGGTATCAACGACTTCTGTAGGATACCAGGCGGCAAGTAAAGCCTTTGAGAAATCATTTGGTAAAAAACCGGTTCCCACTTACGAGGGAGGAAGTATACCCATCGTAGCCCTGTTTCAGAAAGAGCTAAAAGTTGATCCAATCCTCATGGGATTCGGGCTGGATGATGATGCGATTCATTCTCCAAACGAACATTATGGGTTATTCAATTTTTATAAAGGGATTGAAACCATTACTTATTTTTATCAGTTCTTTAGCGAAAGCAATCCAAAATGATTCGATTGAAGCGAGTCTTTCTATATTCCCTGTTTCTTTTTATTGCTGCGATTTCTTTTGCGCAAATATTAGAGCCTGCAAAGTGGAATGTTCACTTAAACACAGCTGATCCCAAGAAGGGAGATACCATACAGGTTGTTTTCGATGTAGATATTGATGATCAATGGTATTTGTACTCATCTGATTTTGACCCAACACTGGGCCCGATCGTTGCAGAATTTGAATTTAACGAGGATGATTCTTATGAATTGCTAGGGGATATTGAACCGATTAATCCAAGTAAAGCGTATGATTCACTTATTTGGGAGGGAGAGTACACTTATTTCAAAAAACGGGGGCAGTTTATCCAACTAATTAAGATCCTTGACCCGGAGTACATGATCTCAGGATTCTACACTTATCAGGTTTGTTCTGATCTTGATGGAAAGTGTATCACATCTGATGAGGAGTTTGACTTATCAAAAAAAAAGATCACTCAAGATGATGAAGATGCCCAGGATCTGTAGAGGAGACAGGACTGCTAAATCAAAGAGATTCTACTGACCCTTATTCCCTATGGTCTTTCATGCTGGTTGCTTTTCTGGCAGGATTGGCGGCACTCTTCACGCCTTGTGTGTTTCCGATGATCCCAATGACCGTAACTTTTTTTACCGGGAAGAATCATCATAAAAAGGGAAGCGTCAGAAACAGTCTGTTTTATGGATTTTCTATCATACTGATCTATAGCATTGTCGGATTTATCATTGCTCCATTTATGGGACCTGAAGTGGCCAACGATCTGGCAACAGGTTGGGTGCCAAACATGATCTTTTTCATCGTTTTCGTGCTTTTTGCTTTGTCATTTTTTGGCCTCTTCGAAATAAATCTCCCTCATAAATGGGTGAATAATGTAGATAAGCTTGGTGACAAAGGTGGTTTGATTGGGGTATTCTTCATGGCTTTGACGTTGGTTCTGGTCTCATTTTCTTGTACAGGCCCTTTAGTAGGGAGTATATTGGTTGAGTCTGCCGGGCAATTGTCTTTAAAACCAGTATTAGGAATGGTCGCCTTTTCTTCTGCTTTTGCTATTCCGTTCACTTTGTTTGCACTTTTTCCAGGGGCTTTAAGTAAGCTTCCAAAATCGGGTGGCTGGCTTAATTCTGTTAAAGTGGTTCTTGGTTTCCTTGAGTTAGCCCTTGCATTTAAGTTTCTCAGTATTGCTGATCAGGCTTACCATTGGAATATTCTTGATCGTGAAGTTTATCTGGCAATTTGGATCGTCATCTTCTCATTACTCGGTTTTTATCTTCTTGGGAAGATTAAACTGCCTGGAGATAGTGATACAAAGACAACATCTGTTCCGAAACTTATCCTGGCTATCATCACTTTCACATTTGTCACTTATATGATTCCCGGGATGTTTGGAGCCCCACTTAAAGCATTGGCGGGTTATCTGCCACCCTTGACCACACATGATTTTAATCTCGTAAGCATTATCAGGGATAATAAACAAGGAGGAGGGCCTATAGACCTTAATGCAGCAGTTTGTGAAGATCCAAAATATGCTAACCTATTACATTGGCCACATGGATTAAAAGGATATTTTGATTACGATCAGGCGATTAATTGTGCAAAACAGCTTGATAAACCGGTTTTCATTGATTTTACAGGTCACGGGTGCGTCAACTGTCGGGAAATGGAGCAAAGAGTCTGGTCAGACCCAACCATTTTAAAGCGATTAAATGAAGATTTTGTGTTGTTGGCCCTTTATGTTGATGACAAGACAGAGCTACCTGAGTCTGAATGGTATGAGTCAGCATATGATGGTCGTGTTAAAAAGAGTATTGGTAAGCAGAATGCTGATTTTCAGATCACCCGGTTTAATAATAATGCCCAGCCTTTTTATGTTGTGCTAAGCCCGGATGAAAAACTCTTAAGCAAACCGACAGCATATGACCTAAATATTAATAACTTTGCAAAGTTTTTAGATACAAGCCTTGAAGAATTCAAAAACCACTGAAACTTGACTAAAAACTGTTAAAGAAATGTTCTCAAAGGTTAGAAATTCCCTCTCCCTAATAATCGTAATTACTGTCGTGTTTTTTTCTTGTGTAGAGAAACAGACACCAGTTACTCAAGAATTAGATAACTCAAAGGATTCCGTTGAAGTAGCCTATGTCGAACCCACCCTACTCTACGGGATTGCAATTGACTCTTTTGAAGTATCGACATCCAAAGTAAGGTGGAGTCAGAGCCTGGCTGAAATACTTTCAGATTATAACATCACCAATGAAAAGATATATCAGCTTGCTCATTCTAGCAAGGGCATATTTGATGTGCGGAAGATTAAAGCCAATTCACCATATACTATCATTCATGAAAAAGATAGTTTGAAGACAGCACGTCAGCTTATATATGAAGATGACGCAACGCGGTATGTAGTTTTTAACCTGGCTGACTCAGTATATGTCTATAGTCATGAAAAACCTGTGATAGTTGAGGAGCGAACACTTGCGGCTAGTATCTCCACATCGGTTTATGAATCCGTTCTGGAGAATGATGCCCCTCCAATTTTGGTAGGGAGACTGGTTGATATTTTTGCCTGGCAGGTAGATTTCTTCAGGATCCAAAAAGGAGACGAATTCAAAGTTATCTATGAAGAGCAAAGAGTAGATGATGAAGTTATTGGCGTTGGGAAAATTAAGGGAGCCTATTTCAAACATTTTGATAAGGAGTATTATGCGATCAAGTTTGACCAGGGTGGTGAGGTTGATTATTTCGATGAAGATGGAAATAGCTTGAGAAAGACTTTTTTAAGATCTCCATTGGATTTTTATAGGATCAGCTCAAGATTTAACCCCAGAAGGTATCATCCCGTTTTAAAAAGCTATCGAGCACATTTAGGTACAGACTATGCAGCTCCTACGGGGACCCCTATTCGAACAGTAGGTGATGGTGTGGTCCTTGAGGCAACATATCATGGTGGAAATGGAAACTATGTGAAGATCAAACATAACAGTAACTACACCACTCAATATCTACACATGTCAAGAATTGCTCGTGGGATCAAACCAGGCACGACTGTCAAACAGGGTCAGACGATTGGTTATGTGGGGCAGACAGGTCTGGCAAATGGGCCACATGTATGCTTTAGGTTTTGGAAAAATGGCCGACAAGTTGATGCATTGAAGGTGGATCTGCCTCCTTCTGAACCGATTGACCCGGGCAAAAAGACAGACTTTTTGCATACCAAAAATGTGATTGTAGATCGATTAGAAAAGATTGAGATTCCATCAGATAAACACTTGTTGGCACAGATTCCGGTGAATTAATCGTTAGATGACATCCTATCCGACGCTTATTCAAATTATAATTTCAGATTTTACTTGAAATTAAGTTAATTTGGTCTTTAATCACTTAGCTTATTTAATGTCCAGGTTACTATTTTGCTTGTTTTGCATATCCATTCCATTACTATCCAGTAGTCAGAATATCGCTGCATCTTATGTTAAGCTTACAGGATTAGTGCTTAGCGACAAGGATTCAGCAGCTGTTTCAGCCATTATTTCTTATGAAAAGCTACCCTATTATGATGATATGGGATTGACTAAATCAAAAGCTGACGGCAGCTATGAGTTTTATTTAATTAGAGGGTTGACCTACAACTTCACTGTTAAAGCCACTGGTTTTGAGACGATCAATACACAGGTAGAGATCGATGATCCGGATGAGGATGAGCAAAAGATCAGAAACTTCATGATGAAACCTGATGGAGAAGTTCAATTGATCACTCTTGAAAATCTTATATTTTCAAGAGGAAGCGAACAAATCAGCGCCAGTTCATATCAGGAATTGGATCAACTGGTAATTTGGTTAAATGATCGTCCAAATACCATTATTCAGTTAGAAGGGCATACGGATTTTGAGGGTAATGAGGACGCGAATATGGCTCTTTCACAAGCGAGGGTTGAATCTGTAAAGGATTACCTTCAATCAAAGGGGATTAAAAAGAAAAGAGTTTTAACTAAAGCGTTTGGTGGCTCAGTACCACTTTCCACTGACCGCACAGACGAAGCCAAAGCCAGAAACAGAAGGGTGGAGGTAAGAGTCATAAGAAATTAACTACGTGATGAAGAAGAATATTTTATTGATCATAGCTTCAGTTTGCATGGTATTGGTCCTTCAGGCTCAGGAAACTGTCGTCTGGGGGTCTAAAGTAGTTGATGTGTCCTCAGAGTATTCTGCACTAGAATATTCGGCGATACAGGCATTACATAAGCCAAATGTGTTACCATCCGGTGGAGGAAATCCAAATGCATGGCGACCTAAAAAGGATGACAAGGAAGATTTTATCATGGTTTCTTTTGATCAACCGATGAAAGCCAGACAAATAGCTGTGGCAGAGTCTGAGAATCCGGGAGCAGTGAAACAAATCGTAGCATATGATGAAGATTACAATGAATATGTTTTGTTTGAATTGACCCCAAGGTCCATCCCATTAGAGAGCAGGTTGTTGAATTTGTTTTTTGATGAACCTGCCTATAAGATCGCTGCAATTAAGGTGGTTATTGATGGCGAAACGGTACCTGGATACAATAGCATTGATGCTATTGGGATATCTCAGAGTAATATTCCAATCAGTGTTTTGATTGATCTTGCTGCCAACGTGAACAATGATTTACAAACTGAAAGGCTAAGCTCTAATGTAAATAGTTCTTATGTTGAACATAGCCCGTTGATCTCGCCAGATGGCAAAAGACTTTATTTCAGTAGGAAATATCATCCTGAAAATGTAGGTGGGATAAATGATGGAGAAGACATTTGGGTTTCTGAATTAGATGAAACAACCGGAGAGTGGCAACCGGCTGTCAACCTGGGACCACCTTTAAATACGGAGGGACCTAATTTCATTAGCTCAATTTCCATTATTGATGGGGAAGAAGTGTTAATCCTGGGAAATCGCTATGGCAAAAGAGGAAGAATGTATAATGGGGTTTCCATGGCGAAGCGTACAGCGGATGGAACATATACAGAGCCAACCTCTCTGGAAGTAGTCAATGAATATAACTACTCGCCTAAGACAGACTTTTTTCTTGACCCAACTGGAGTAGCTCTTGTCATATCCGCAGAAAGAGACGACAGTTATGGAGGAAGAGACCTTTATGTTTCCTTTAAGCAAGGTGATGTGTGGAGCGAACCAAAGAATCTGGGTGATGACATTAACACAGCAGGTGATGATGTTGCACCATTTCTTGGAACTGATGGCAAAACACTTTATTACTCAACAAACGGAATTAGTGGTTACGGAGGATCAGACATTTTTGTATCTCTGAGATTGGATGACTCATGGACCAAGTGGTCGATCCCGGAAAATCTTGGTTCAGGTTTGAACACACCGAGTGATGATCAGTATTTTAGTATTCCGTCATCGGGAACGCATATCTATTTTTCAAGAGGTACCATCGATGACGATACAGATATTTTCAGGTTTAAAGCAGATGAATTGTTTCTGACCGATGATAGCCCCTACCTGGCATCAATGGAACACTTAATTGAGAAGAAACAGCCTAGTGATTATCTGGTAACACTTATCGGTCAGGTAACCAGTGGAGGTACTCCTGTACCAAATGCCAAGGTAACCCTGGAAAGATTACCTGATGGGGCGTATATAGCAGATTCGCAAACCGATCAGGATGGAAATTATAAATTCATAGTAAGAGGTGGTTCGAGGTACGGAATATCGGTTGATCAGGAAGGCTTCTTATCTGAGAGATCAAATTTTGATTTTAATGATATTTCAGCATCCGATACTATCTCAACTGGATTGACCTTAACAAAAATTGAAGCTGGAGCAGCTATTGTTTTAAACAATATCTTCTTTGATATTGACAAAGCAGTTCTTAAAACTGCATCTTATTCTGAGTTGAATAAAGCACTTGAGTTGCTAAAAGAGGGTAAGATCAAAAAGATTGAGATTGCGGGTCATACGGATTCTACAGGTGAAGATGCATATAACCAGGCATTATCTGAAAGGAGAGCTAAAGCTGTATACAACTATTTTCTGAATAATGGTGTTAGTAAAGACCGTCTGGTAGCTGTTGGGTATGGTGAAACGCAGCCTAAAGTGCCAAATGATACAGCAGCTAATATGCAATTAAACAGGAGGGTTGAATTTAAAGTGCTTGAGGCTTTATAAAGCACTAACCATTAGATTCTTAACGTTAACAATACGATCTGAAGGATATAATTTTTCAGCCTTCAGGATGTAGGAACTGGCTTCATGAAAATGATTTTCATTATAAGCTTTTACCGCTAGATTAAAGTATTGTAATCCCGCTAAGCTTAAGAGATCCACAGTGCCCTGTACAGAATGGGTTCCATGTAATTCTTTTTGTGCTTCTCCGACTCCTTTTATAGCAATAATGCTATTGCCATCAGCAATAAACTGTTGTACTTTTTCTTCAATTTGTTTTTTGTCATTGATAAACCCTTCCAATGGGTCAGTTGCTTCAAAGAGTACATTCTTTTCAGGTAAATGAACTACCAGGAAAATGTGGTAATCCATTTCGTAGATCGAAAACTTATAATGAAGTCTATCGAGAAGGATGGAGTAAAGAATAGTTCCGGTAAGGCAATCATACTTTTTATTGATAAAAATATCACTGAATGATACATAGTTTTCATACCAGCCTAACTTCTTACGATGAACATAGTAGAATGCCCACTCCAGAAATGAATCATCATTATTAAAGGCTTGTCTTTTACTTTGGAGTTTATCTACCAATTCATTCAGATCTGACTGAATCTCTTTAAATTTATTTTCGTTGATCTCCGGCTGACTTGAAATGATTATTTGAAGTGGATCAGAAGCACTGAAAGCAGCCTCTTCAAAACTGGAATGGTAATTATATTGTCCGTTTGAGATTAAGGGAAGGAGGAATAAGATCAATATGAAAGAATGTGATTTCACAGAATATCTTTATGTCCCACATTAATATAACCACATTTTAATGTTACGGTAATGTTAAGAAATTGTTTGCATATTATCAAATTGTTAACGAGCGCATGTCAGATTTCGATTTACTACTTCAAAAACAACGTTTAAGGGCAACTTTTCTCAAGACCGAAGATTTCAAACCAAGAAGGAGAAGACTTGAAGCCCTCGAAAAATGGATCTTGAGTCATCGAAGGGATCTGTATCAGGCTTTGGAGAAAGATTTATTGAAATCTGAACAGGAGACGAATCTTTCAGAGATCTATACCGTCTTAACAGAAATACGAGAGGCTAAGAATAATTTGAGAAGGTGGACAGAAAAAGAATACGTTGGTACTACACTTACTTATTTCGGATCCCAGGGCTACCACTTTTATGAACCAAAAGGTGTTTGTCTGATTATATCTCCCTGGAACTATCCATTTAACCTGGCCATTGGACCGGTTGTTTCGGCAATTGCTGCGGGAAATACCTTCATACTCAAACCATCAGAATTTACGCCCCAC
The DNA here is from genome assembly GCA_047947195.1 of Bacteroidota bacterium. Classification (GTDB taxonomy): domain Bacteria; phylum Bacteroidota; class Bacteroidia; order Cytophagales; family Cyclobacteriaceae; genus UBA7330. The sequence goes on along the minus strand of CP170458.1, from coordinate 4,736,084 downwards.
ACATCGGCACTCATGGCGAGAATGATAAATGATTTGTTTGAAGAAGACTTAGGGGTTGTAATAGAGGGTGATGTGAAAGTCTCCCAGGAGCTATTAAGACTTCCATTTGACCATATTTTCTTCACAGGTAGTCCAAATGTAGGAAAAGTTGTGATGGAGGCTGCTGCAAAAAATCTCACTTCGATCACTTTGGAACTTGGGGGCAAGTCTCCCACAATCATTGATGAAACGGCAAGCCTTAAAGATGCAGCGGAGAAAATTGCCTGGGGCAAATGGCTCAATGCTGGTCAGACATGCGTGGCCCCTGATTACCTTTTCATTCATGAGCAGGTTTACGATGCATTTATGGATTTATTTCGGGAGCAAATGAAAACCGCATACCCTGAGGAATCCTATACGGGAATTATCAGTGAAAAGCATTTTTCCAGGTTGAGTGATATGATAGATCAGGCGGTAAAGCTTGGAGCTGTAAAACATATGAATGAAAACATTACTAATAAACAAAAAATGCCACCTGTAATTCTGGAGAAGCCTACAGAAGAGATGCAAGTCTTGCAGGAGGAGATCTTTGGACCAATTCTTCCAGTTTTGAAATACAGTGATCTTGAGCAGGTAATTAAATACGTAAATAGTAAGCCCAAGCCTCTTTCACTATATTTTTTTAGTCGCAGTAGATCCAATCAGGAAAGAATATTGAAATCTACATCATCCGGAAATTTGGTCATAAATGATTGTGTGCTACAGTTTGCACATCCGGGATTAGCATTTGGTGGAGAAAGTCAGAGCGGATTTGGCAAGAGTCATGGAAAGGACGGATTTTTAGCTTTTTCAAATAAAAAGGCTGTTTTGGAGCAACGGATTGGACTGACTACTGCTAAATTGCTGTATCCCCCTTATACCAGATTTAGAAAATTTGTGATTGAATTTTTATTAAGATATTTCTAATAATGCTTACTGGAAACCGGTATCTTTTATTGTGGATTGTAGCCATACTTGCTGCATGTTCATCTGGAAATGAATCAAATAATTTCGAGGGAACCTGGAAGGCAGTATGGGAAACGGACCCATCCGGTTACCCAGGCATTTCAGACCAGTTGGATTTTACCATGTCGGGCATATTCCAAATAGAAAGTGATAGTCTAACAATTGAAGGGTATGGTTATAAAGGATGCATTTTTTCTGAAGATACAATTCACCACAAGTTGGTGTGGAAAATCAAAAATGATAGCCTTCTATTGTTCAATGAGCCTGGTACACCCGGACTGGTCTATAAAATAGTTGAATCCAAAAATGATATGCTGAAATTGCAGCTTGAAGACATATATGTAACACTCACCAAATAAGGAACTTCCGGATTAATTAGCCGTTAATAGTCATTGGGTTGGCAATCACTCTTAGATCAATTCATTCATATTCTGTAATTTGGTATTTATAATTCATCAGCCATGAAGAAAGTATTCATCATCATAGGGTCATTTATTGTATTGCTATTATTGGCAGCAGTTTTAACACCCATTATTTTCAAAGACGACATTCGTGCAGCCATAGACAAAGAAATCAAGGCGAGCCTAAATGCCAATGTGTACTACAATACTGAAGCATTTGGTGTTTCTCTATTCAAGGATTTCCCAAATATTACAGCTTCAGTTGGTGATTTTGGTATTGCCGGCGTGGATCAATTCGAAGGAGATACTCTGTTGGATGTAAAAAGCTTTGAAATCACGCTGGATATCATGTCGGTAATCTCTGGAGATAAGATCAATATTGTCAGTGTAAAACTAGACCAGCCGGATATTCAGGTTTATGTAATGGAAGACGGGTCAGCCAACTATGACATAGTGAAGGATACAGGAGAAGATCAACCAGCTGAAGAAGAAAGTGCTGAAACAGGTAAGCCACTTGATATTGGCATTCAGGAATGGGTGATCAATGATGCCAATATCTTGTATAATGACCTAACCATCCCATTTTATATCGTGCTGGTTGGGCTGAATCATGAAGGGTCAGGAGATTTTAGTCAGGAGGTATTCGATATGATCACAACGACTAATGTTGATCAGATGTACCTTGGCTATGATGGTGATGAGTACATCACAAATAAAAGTTTAAGTGCAGATATCACCATGGCAATGGATCTGGCCAACATGAAATTTACTTTTAAGGAGAATAAGGTTTCATTAAATGATTTTGGTTTTGGCTTTGAAGGATATGTGAGTATGCCAGCAGAAGATATTGATATGGACATTAAATACGCAGGTAAGGACATCAACCTGAGGAGTATTATCTCCCTCATTCCGGGAGTATATCTTGAGTACCTGGATGGAATCACGGCTTCAGGATCTGTAGGATTTGATGGCTATGTGAGCGGTACTTATAGTGAGAATTCAATGCCTAAAGTCGCAGCTAATTTCTCGGTTAACAATGGGAAAATTTCTTATGCTGATTATCCGATTCCAATGGAACAGATAATGATTTCTGCTGCTTTTAATTACCCATCAGCCGATTTGAGAGAATCCAGCTTTATTGTGGATAATTTCTCTATGACACTGGATGGTGAGAAATTGACCTCATCTCTGATCTTTAGGGACTTTGAAGATTATTACTGGGACTTTAAGTTAAATGGAGGGGTTGATCTTGAAAAGGTCACCAAGATTATCCCATTGGAAGGCATGGAGCTTAAGGGTAAGATTACTGCCGCACTGAATACTTCAGGCAGAATGTCTGACCTGGATGCTGAAAGATATGAAAAATTACCAGCCTCAGGTTCTATGAGCATTTCTGGTTTCAATTTCTATTCAGCGGAAGACCTGCCTCAGGGATTTGGTATTTCCGAAGCAAATATGACCTTTAATCCTAAGGAGGTGGCTTTGACGAAATTCAAAGGGAATGCAGGTAGGACTGATTTGAACATGGATGGAAGCATCACCAATCACCTGCAGTATATCCTGGGTGATAGTACAAAACTATATGGCAAGCTTAACTTTTCATCTGCCCTGGTGGATGTAAATGAGTGGATGCTGGAAAGTGATTCAGCGGTGACTGAGACGACATCTGCCGATTCCGCTGCAATGGAATTGATAAGAATACCTGAAGACATTGACTTTGTTTTGGCTTCCAACATTAATCAAATTCTTTATGACGACCTGACATTGAAAGATTTTAAAGGAAAATTGATTATTAGGGATGGCGCGATGACTATGGAGAAAGTAAACTTCAATCTACTTGACGGGTATTTTGAAATGAATGGGCTCTATAATTCAGCTTCAAACCTGGAAAAACCAACGTTCAATTTTGATCTCCAGATCAAAGAGTTGTCTATTGCGTCTGCGTTTAAATCTTTTACGACAGTTCAGAAATTGGCCCCGGTAGCAGAAAAAATGGCAGGAAAGTTTTCAACCAATTTCAATGTCGGAGGTACTTTGGGTGAAGACATGATGCCAATCTATGAGGATATGGTAGGAGCAGGTCTGGTAAATATTGCCCAGGCTTCACTGAGCAATGTAAAGGTATTAAGTGCAGTTTCAAGTGTTACCAAGTTAAACCAGGACGATGGTCAAGTAACAATCAAGGATATCATCATGTCTACTGAGATCAAAGGCGGAAGACTTCATGTACAGCCATTTGATATCAAATTCGGAGGAAGATCTGCTACAGTATCTGGAAGCACAGGTCTGGATGGTAGTCTACAATATGCGATGATGATGAATGTTCCATCCGGACAAATTGGAGAATCTCTAAATAGCACAATATCCTCACTTACTGGCATGAATAACCTGGTATCAAATAGCCTGGATTTGACACTGGGTATTACCGGGGGTTATAATGATCCAAAAGTTAAACTGTTGAGTGCCAAGCCAGCTGGGTCTGGAGGCAGTGACGCCAGTTTAAAATCAGCTCTCAAGACACAGGCGACAGATGAAATTGCGAAACAAAAAGAGGTCGTAACTCAGAAAGTTGAGGCGGCGAAAGATTCAGCAAAAGTGGTAGTTGATCAGAAGGTTACTGAAGTTAAGGAAGAAGCAAAAGAAAAGATTGATGAGACTAAACAGGAAGTTGAAGACAAAGCCAAAGACGCCGTGAAGAATCTCTTTAAGCGCAAATAGCTCTTTTTTCTGTCAGGCAGAATTATTTTTCAATTTGTCTGCTACCAGGACAAAATTTTCCTCAATGTTTTTTGGGCTAAAATCTAGCGTTTTTCGTGCTTTGGCTATGCGGAATCCAGTCCTTTCAGGACGTTTCCCTTCCTGACTGAAGATGGAGCCATCTACTGGTTCTATCAGTTCTTTATTGAAATCAAAGAACTCAGCAACCTTAATCGCCAACTCATATGGAGTCATGATTTCATCACCTGAGATATGGTAGATACCTTCAGCGTGTTTATCAAGGATTAAGGATGAACCCATTGCAAGGTCTTCAACAAATGTAGGGGTTCGTACCTGATCCGTAACAACCCTGATCTTTTGGTTGTTTTTTAAGCTATTATAGATCCAGACCAAAATGTTAGAACGACTCATTTGATGGGCAATCCCATATACCAAAACAGTGCGGGCAATAGACCAGGGGATACCTGATGCCATCACCAGCTTTTCTGCCGCCAGTTTGGATTCTCCATAATAGTTAACTGGATTAGGAGGGTCTGTTTCCAGATAGTTGCCCTGTTTACCATCAAAGACGAAGTCAGTTGAGATATATTGGAAGTGTCCAGCATACCTCATGCTTGCACTAAGCAAATACTCTGTCGCACTCACATTACTTTCCCAACAGTCCTTTTTATTGAGTTCACACCAGTCCACCTGTGTTTTTGCTGCAGAATGAATGATATAATCAGGTTTGACCTTATTGACAAGATCTTTGACCTTTTCATTTTTAGTCAGATCACATGGATAGTAGTGGTAGTCCCCTGGTAGATTTCGATTTACGCCCATTCCAGTAGCGTAGACTTCGTATGACGATTTAGAAGATAAAAGAGAAAGTAAATGTTGCCCTAACAGACCATTGACCCCCGTCAGCAGAATCCGCATGATTAATCTTCTGGATACTCGTACCCGTATTTTTCTGTAATCAGGGCTTTTGGTACCATCTCAACTTCCATGGTCAAATAAGTAGGAGTAAGCGGCCTGTAGGCAGCGCCTGGTCCCGCTGTCTCTACAGCGGCGATTTTATCGATCACATCAAGCCCTTCTACCACGCGACCAAAAATTGTATAGTTTCCGTCCAGGTGATAAGCACCTCCAATCGTTGTATATTTTTCCAATCGATCAGGGCTGATATCATTACTTACATCGATATTGTATTCAGTTTCAACAAGATCCCTTAAGCTAAAAATAAATTGCTGCAGACTGTCCACATCACCGGTCTCATTAATGGCAATATATTTTTGTCTCAGGGTATCATATTTTGGATCCGAAAGTAATTTCCCCAGATTTTCATTCAGCTTATACTGATCAGTTGTGAGTTCGACCTCCGAAAATACCTTGCCATCAACGATATAGAATTGAACTGATGAGGACATTTTTTTAGGGTTTCTGTTATCTGGTTGACGGGCAGCTGCCAAGGCACCTTTTGTATGGTAAAGTCCTTCCACAAACTCCGGAAGGATCCGATCCTCCTCTGATTCAGTCGTTCCTTCTTTAGCAAATACGTCCCCACCTTGAATCATAAATCCTTCAATCACCCGATGCCATTCTGTGCTATCATATTTGCCACTTTTAGCCAGTTTGATAAAATTCTTTTTATGGAGAGGTGTTTCATCATAAAGGATGGCTTTCATATCTCCATATGCCGTGTGAATGGTAATCAAGGCATCTTCGTTTTTATTCTCTACTTCACATGCTGAAAGGAATAAAATGAAAATGATTGAAGGAATAAGAGTCTTCATAGCGAATAATTTTGCACAAAAATAATCATCCCAGGAGATTTTTGATCTCCTTGAGTAACGTATCACCTCCATCATTTAGAACCTTATTGGCAAGCGCTACTCCAACCTGCTCGGGATGTTCTCCTGTTTCTTCGTGAAATATCCTTTTTTTACCATCCAGGCTAAACAACCCACCTTTAATATGGACCCTGTTTTTCTCAAGTGTAGCACTGGCGAAGACAGGAATGCTACACCCACCTTCGAGTTTTTTCAGGTAGGCACGTTCAGCGGTTAATTGTTTTGAAATCTCATTATTATTTATTTTGTTGAAGACATGATTCTTCTTGCTCTCCAGGAGGGTTTCATGTGCTTCTACCGCGATGCAGCCCTGTCCAACAGGAGGTATAAACTTCTCGACAGGCAACTTAATACGAACCAGGTGATCATAGTTCATGCGATGTACGCCGGCATGAGCCAGAACCAGCCCATCACAAACTCCAGATTGCAATTTGCTAAACCTGGTTTGTAAATTCCCCCGCATATCCACTGTCTGAATATGAGGATAATAATGCTTGAAAGCTGCAATTCGTCTGGTGGAACTTGTTCCCAGCACAAGGGACGGATTATTAAGGTCGATTTCTTTTTCACTGACAATCACGTCTTCAATGAAACTACGCTCTGAAAAGGCAATAATCTCAAAGCCTTCCGGAAGGGATGATTGAAGGTCTTTTGCACTGTGAACAGCGATATCGATAGCCCCTTCTTTGAGGAGTGCTTCTAATTCTTCAGTGAAAACGCCTTTACTCCCAATTTTTGAGATGGCCACATCCAGGATTTTATCCCCTTTGGTTTCAATCAATACCTTTTCGGTTGTGAATCCATTACCTTCCAGTAATCCAGCCACATAATCCGCTTGCCAGAGTGCTAGTTTGCTACTTCTCGTTCCTATTCTAATGGTTTCCAATCAGGCGTTCTTTTTATTGCTACGTGTTTTATGATAATTTTTTTCAACAAAGTCGATGATCTTGCCAGCGATATCTTTTTTTGTCGCTTTTTCAATACCCTCAAGCCCGGGTGATGAATTTACTTCTAGGATAAGTGGACCCCGGTCTGACTGCAGCATGTCTACACCTGCAATATCAAGTCCCATGGCTTTTGCTGCTTTGGTGGCTGCTGCTTTTTCTTCTCTGCTTAGGTTGATAAGTTCAGCAGTACCTCCGCGGTGAAGGTTTGACCTAAACTCCCCTTCTTTTCCCTGTCTTTTCATAGCCCCTACTACTTCACCGTCAATGATAAATGCACGGATGTCCGAGGCTTTGGATTCTTTGATGAATTCCTGGACGATGATCCTTGCTTTAAGCCCATGGAAAGCTTCAATCACGGATTTGGCTGCTTTATGGGTTTCTGCCAGGACAACTCCTAAGCCTTGCGTACCCTCCAACAGTTTAATAATGAGGGGAGTGCCCCCCAGTTTTTGGATGATTTGCTTTTCTTCTTTGGAGTAATTGGTAAATGCTGTTCGAGGCAAACCCAGCCCATGAGCAGCCAGCAACTGCAGACTTCTTAACTTATCCCGCGACCTGACAATAGCGATGGACTTATTTGCGGAAAATACATTCATCATTTCAAACTGTCTCACAACAGCTGTTCCATAAAAAGTGACAGATGCACCGATACGGGGAATGACAGCATCAAATCCTTCCAGTCGCTCACCTTCATGATAGATCTCCAATTGATTCTTTTCGATGATCATGTCACACTTGAGATGGTCAATGATGTGAACCTCATGACCTTTTTTTAGTGCAGCATCTTTCAACCTTGTGGTTGAATATAAATCGGCTTTTCTGGAAAGAATACCTAGTTTCATGTGGATGATAATTGTATTTTATTGGTCACGGGTTTCGACGAAGTGATGGAATTAGCATGACATTGATCTATAACCGTGGCAAAATTTTTCTGGAATTCTGTTCATATCATTAGTTTTTTGGTATTACAGCATGTTCATTTCATAACTTCTTCATATTAAAGGAAAGATCCTTTTGAGAAACATCAACAATAAATCTTTTCATAAGAACTTTCCTACCTAAGAGCACTGGATTTTTCATTTTGCTACGATCTGTCAAAGTAAACTCTTCATTATACAAGTTACCAAACAATAAGATATGGGTTTTAATGGTGTATCTGGATTCTATTTTACCATTCGAACTCTTTACTTTTTTTATTGTGAAGGAATTCGTGTGAAAGTTTTTTGCTTCCTGTTCAATAAGCCCGGGAATTTGGAAATGTAAAATCCCATCGATCAGCTTGATTTTCATACAGTGAATAGACGACGTGTATGCTCCAGTATCGACCTTGGCATTTACGTTATGAATGCCAAAGTCAGGCAGATCAATTTTGTCTTTCCTACCGATCAGGATCTTATTTTTCATCTCCGATTAAACAATTGACAGAAACTCAGGGATAGGTTAAGATGAGTAACTCTTGGATTTGCATTCCTTTCCAGATTGTTAATAGCCGTGCTAAGAAGGAAATTGATTTGCTCCATATTTTCCAAAGAATTGGCAGAACCAAAATTCTCAATAAATCTCAGTTCCGCATCGTTATGACCCTCGGTTACTTTCTGGGAGGTGGTTGATAGGAGGGATTCGCGTACAAGGGAAATGGCATACTCCAATTGGTTTCTTTGATCGGACTTTGATTTTTGACCGAAGCTTTCGCTTTGTTTTACCAGCTCAGTAAAATTGTTTTTATAACAAAATCGCATCCATTCCTGAAACTCCTGATGGGCAATTTCTCCAAGATCCTCGAGTTCCTGAAAGGCTTTGCTGATGCTGCCATCCACCAGGTGACTGACTTTTTTTGCCCTTGCAGGGTCGATATCTTTTTTAGAGATGAGATATTCCTCGATTTCTTGGGGCTGAAAGGGTGGAACAGAAATTAACTGCGTTCTGGAGGTTATTGTAGTCAGCAAACTTTCGTAAGCATATGTCACAAGCAAATAGATAGTGTTGTTGGGTGGTTCTTCCAGTACCTTTAATATGGCATTAGCCGATGCAAGATTCATAAACTCCGGGTACCATATGAAAACGATTTTGAAGTCTCCTTCAAAAGATTTCATACTAACCGTTTTGATGATTTGCTTACTATCTTCTTTTGAAATCAGAAGATTTTTACTTTCAAATCCATTAATGGTAATCCAATCATTCAAATCAGGAAAAATGTTCTGAGTAATCAATTCGCGCCATTTTTTAAGTGATTCGCTGAAAGCCTTTTCATATTCTCCCGCTTTGGCAGTCGGTTTGGGATAGAAAAAGTGTACGTCTGGATGTATCAGCTTATCCATTCGCTGACAGTTTTCACAATTCCCGCACGAATCACTTACTCCATTCTCCTTACACATGATGTAGGTAGCAAAAGCGAGTGCCAAAGGGAAATTAGCGCTACCCGGAATCCCACTAAATAATTGAGCATGCGCGATCCGGTTATTTCTGTAGGCCGAAATTAAATACGATTTGGTTTCGCTATGTCCTGGAATATCAGAGAATCTCATTTATTCGTTTTTTCCCAGCTTCTTACGGCTGATGTTTCTTTGAATATGTGCTCAAATATCTTAATATCTTCATCACTCAGCTCAATATCTCGTCTCCCAAAAACATTTTGTATGGTCGAAATGGCTTTATTAAAATCATAAGTCATAAAACCTCTCGAGCCTCCCCACGAAAATGAGGGGATGATCTGACGGGGAAATCCCCCTCCGAAAATATTGGCTGCGACTCCTGCACTTGTGCCTGTATTGAACATGGTATTTATCCCAGCTTTGGAATGGTCACCCATAATCAACCCACAGAACTGTAATTCAGTTTTTTCGAACTCTAAAGTATGATAGTTCCACATTTTTACCTGATCATACGTGTTTTTTAAGTTGCTATTGTTGGTGCCTGCTCCCAAGTTACACCACTCTCCGATGACCGAGTTACCTAAATAACCATCATGAGCTTTATTGGAATGCCCAAAGAATACACTATTGGAAACTTCCCCTCCAACTTTACAATGTGGGCCAACCGTAATATCACCGCGCATCTTGGATCCCAACCTCAAAGAGCCACCCTCACCCAGGCAAAATGGTCCCCGGATAATGGATCCTTCCTGTACCTCTGCATCTTTGCCAATATAGATAGGTCCATTTTCAGTATTTAATATGGAAGCTTTGATGGTAGCACCCTTTTCTAAAAAAAGGTCATTGCCATATACGGACGTGTAGGGATCAAGTAGTTGTTCACTTTTCCTGATGGATTTGATGTATTCAAAATCTTTCCTGATTTCCTGACCATTCAACTGGAAAATCTCCCATGGATGTTGAATGGCTGAAAAAGGACCCGTATGTGATTTTCTGTTAATAATAGCATTTTCTGATTCCCCATTAAAGGCGATTAAGGTATTTTCTTTGACGAGGGCTTCATGAGTTCCCAGGGCTTTGATAGCTTCTACCAGATCGGTGTCAGGTAAAATTGTTGCATTGATCCAGGTGGTCCGAAGGTCAACTTTAATCCTGGGAAATTTTTTACTTAGGTAGTCCTCCGTCTGATACCCAAAATAGTCGGTTTCCAGATAATTGCACCATTTCTCAGCAATTTTATATATTCCGACCCTGATTTCGGAAATCGGACGGGTATAGGTTAAAGGAAGGAGGTTCGTTCTTGTGTCTGGTGGGTCGAAGAAGAGAATACTCATCAGACAAAAATAGAAAAGTCCTCAGGATACCTGAAGACTTCTAATCTTATTGTTTCCAGTAAGTACTGGATTATTTCTTTTGGTATTTTCTGTTGAATTTTTCAACACGTCCAGCAGTATCCAGGAAGATTTTCTTACCAGTGTAGAAAGGGTGAGAAGCTGAACTAACTTCGATTTTAATTAATGGGTATTCATTTCCATCTTCCCATTTAATTGTCTCATCACTGGTCATGGTTGACTTGGTGATAAATTTAAAGTCGCTTGAAGTGTCAAGAAAAACTACTTCTTTGTATTCTGGATGTATTTCCTTTCTCATCGTCTTAAATATCTCTTTTCTAAAAAGGATTGCAAAGATATGAGAATTATATGGATATTCAAAAGGGGTAATTTTAATAATTTTGTCAATGTGAGATATCTGATAAATCTGTCATTATTGATGACTGTGGTTGGTGCTTTAGGGCAGAGCACAGATATGCCGTTAAATGGCTGGATATATCCCGCCGTTGACAGGTGGGATATCCAATCCGGGGGTTCATTTCATACCTCAGTTAAACCCCTTTCGAGGCGATTTTTAAAGGATTTAAGTGCATCCAATGATTTGACTACATCACCGGGGGATGCTTATGACTTAAATTACCTGGAAACTGATACCTGGGAATATGCTGATTCGATCCCTGAGCGAAAACCAATTCTCAAATATTTCTTCAATCATCCGCCCGACTTTGTTTCATTCAGGAATAAGGATCTGGATTTGCATTTTAATCCGGTGGTTTATTTTGGGTTAGGTTCAGATACGAATGCAGACAAGTTTACCTATGTCAATACGCGTGGAGTAGAGCTAAGGGGTACCATCGATAATAAAGTCTCTTTTTATAGTCTGCTGACAGAAAATCAGGCCAGGTATCCGGACTATGTAAACCAGTTGATTGACTCCACCCTGACAATTCCCTATGAGGGATTTTGGAAAAGGTTATCTGATGGAACCGGAACAGATTTTCTAAGAGCTCGGGGTTATATTGATTTCAACATCAGTAAACATATTTCTGCTCAGTTTGGGTATGGAAAGCATTTCATTGGCAATGGAAGAAGGTCATTGGTCTTATCTGATTTTGCAAACAATTATCCTTATTTAAAACTTAACACGCAGATTTGGAAAATCCAGTATACCAATATCTATGCTCAGATGATTGGAGAAGTGAAAGGGGGGAGCAATTTTGGATTGTTAGGAGTTGGGTCATTTACGAAAAAATATTTCACCTTCCACAGACTGGGGATGAATGTTACACGAAACCTGGAGTTGGGACTGTTTGAATCTGTGGTTTATGGTCGACCTGATTCTTTGGGTAGCAATAATCTCAAGCTGGAATATTTAAATCCTATCATGTTTTACCGGGCTCTTGAGCAGCAGGATGGAAGTGCTGACAATGTGTTGATCGGACTGGATTTTAAGTATAATCTGTTTAAGAGGATTCAGCTATACGGTCAGTTAGTTATTGATGAACTTATTGTCAGTGAAGCATTTTCAGACAAAGGATGGTGGGGCAATAAAAATGGGACACAGTTGGGGATTAAATACATTAATGCCTTTGAGGTAAAAGATTTGAATCTTCAATTTGAATTCAACCGGGTGAGACCTTACACCTATAGTCATGAGAGTCTATTCACCTCTTATACACATTATATGCAGCCTCTAGCGCATCCTCTTGGGGCGAATTTTACAGAGCAATTGATTGCATTGGATTTTAGACCACTTCCTAAGTGGAAAGTTGGTTCGGTTTTAATGCTTGCAGACTATGGCAGTGATATTGGAGCAGTGAGCTATGGAAAAGACCCCACGAAATCCTATAACCTACGACCAGATGATTATGGTATTGAACAAATTCAGGGGGACCAGCAAAATATGATCATGAGTCAAACATCAGTTACCTATCAATGGCTTCACAATGTACTTGTGGATTTGACTTTTATTTATCGAAAAGAAACTAACCAAAACAATAACATTGCGGATCCTTCGTCTATTTTAGCAATGTCATTTCGTTGGAATTTTCCAATTAGAACCTATCTCTTCTAAATGAAGACATATCTAAGAATCATAGGTTTTGCCAGACCCTTAGGAGTACTTGTACCACAATTTGTGATATTCACTTTTTTGGCGACCATTTTCAGTGTGGTAAATATTTCCATCCTGGCACCTGTGATGGAGATATTATTCGGAGGTGGATCAAATACTTGTGACTGTGGAGATAATGCTGTCCAGGTTATGTCTGAGATGCCTAGCTTCAATTTTTCCATTCATTATTTTATTGACTTGTTCTATTATTACCTCAATACTTTTAAGGCGGAAGAGGGGATAATTTATACACTGTACTTTGTTTGTATTGTACTCATCACGAGTGTATTTCTGGCAAATATTTTTAAATATTTTTCAGCGCTTATCCTCGAGCGAGTCAGGATCAACGTGATTGAAAATCTTAGAAACTCAGCCTTTTTTGCTATTACGCATTTTGACCTGGGCTATTTCACTGAAAAGAGGAAGGGGGACATCATGTCCAGGGTTTCATCGGATGTGCTTGAGGTGGAATCATCGGTAGTTAGCTCTCTCAAGGTTTTATTTAAGGAGCCATTTTTGATCATTGGCTTTTTCACAGCGATGTTTATAACCTCACCGAAACTTACTTTATATAGTATGATTTTAATCCCGCTTTCGGGTGGAATTATCTCCTATATCGCAAAACGTTTAAAGCGCAGGGCCAGGCTGACGCAGGATACACTTGGTCGTATCAGCAATGTGATTGAGGAAAGTCTTTCCGGGATGCGGATTATAAAAGCGTTTTCAGCAAAAAAATACATTACTGATAAGTTCCGAGGAGAAATATCCAATTATTCAAGACACAATTTCAGAATGGCGTCCCGTTTTAACCTGGCAAGTCCGATATCTGAATTTCTAGGTGTGTTTGTTGTGTGTATGATCATTCTGATTGGTGGTAGCATGGTTCTTAGTGAAGATAATTCCTTGACCGGATCCGAGTTTATTGTATTTCTGGCGTTCTTTTCTCAAGTGCTAACACCAGCAAAACAAATCTCGAATTCATTAACTACGATTAATCGAGGACTGGCTTCTGGAGAAAGGATCTTTGAATTGATGGACAGTCAGACTAAAATCAACCAAAAGCCTGGGGCAAAGGACATAAATGCATTCAATGATAAGATCGTATTTCAGGATGTGAACTTTGGTTATGGAGACAAGTTGGTGCTGAAAAATATCAAGCTTGAAATTCCGAAGGGTCAAAAAATAGCGCTTGTGGGTCCTTCAGGTGGTGGGAAATCTACACTGGTGGACCTTATTCCAAGGTTTTATGACCCGATCGATGGAATTATAAAGATTGATGATGTGGATCTTAGAGATTGTACCATTTCAGGGTTGCGTGGTCTGATGGGTATTGTTACCCAGGAATCGATTTTATTCAATGACACAATATTCAATAACATAGCTTTTGGTAAGCCAGAGGCAACGATTGAAGAAGTGAAAGCTGCAGCTAAAGTGGCCTACGCAGATATTTTTATCGAGCAGTTTGAGGAGGGTTATGATACTTTGATTGGGGAACGGGGCACTAAACTTTCAGGCGGTCAAAGGCAAAGGATAAGCATAGCCAGGGCAGTCCTTAAAAATCCACCAATCCTTATCCTGGATGAAGCGACCTCTGCATTGGATTCTGAATCTGAAAAATATGTTCAGGAGGCTATCGAGAATATCATGCAGAATCGAACGGCCATTATCATTGCACATCGATTGAGTACGATCCAAAATGCTGACAATATTGTTGTTATAAAAGATGGAGAGATAATCCAGCAAGGCACACATAACGTATTAATGAAGAGTGGAGGCCTGTATAAAAAGATGATTGAAATGCAGTCATTCTGATTTTTTAAGACTTTTTGATTCTAAAATTCCTAGCTTTATCGCGTGATGAAAAAATTTAAAATTTTCTTCTATCCTATATATCTGTTGATTGCGGCGGTAGCATTTTACTATAGTATCGACATATTGACTCATCAACAGGAGTACATGGAACGGATAAATGATTTCGCTACCCTGAGAAAACTTCCCCAGTATCTACTAACTGTTGTTTTGATCATTAGTCTTCTCATGGTTATTGAGTTGATTCTCGAGAATATTCACCTGTTTAGAATGCGCAAAAAGGTGGCTGAGGCTGAAGAGCAGGTATTAAAGTTGAAAGCTAAACTATATGATGAATCGGATCAGCCTGCCAAATCAAAAGTCCTTGCTGATCCAGTGGACAAAGTGGAAGATGAGGAGAGTTCTCAGGCTGATGATTATTTGTTGGATGACGAAGACGAGAAAGACTGATTGAAATGCAAGAGCTCATCAAGAAAGAGCTATTAATAGCTCAGCAGGTACTCGATGATTTTTTAAAAGATGAATCTCTTCTCCAGGCCATACAGGATGCTGGAGAGCTGATGGCCACATCTATCAAAAAGGGGGGAAAGATTATTTCCTGTGGGAATGGCGGATCACATTGTGATGCCATGCATTTTGCTGAAGAACTCACAGGTAGATACAGAGATAATCGCCCTGCCCTACCCGCGGTTGCTATTTCAGACGTCTCACATATTACCTGTGTAGGAAATGACTATGGGTTTGACCAGATTTTTTCCAGATACATTGAAGGGCTGGGAAATCCTGGTGATGTTTTATTAGGTATTAGCACTAGTGGTAATTCCGTCAATGTCATTAAAGCTGTAGAAGCTGCGAAAAGAAAGGAGATGAAGGTAGTAGTTCTTACTGGAAAGGATGGAGGAAAACTGAGAGGTCAATCCGATGTTGAAATTTGTGTCCCCCATTTTGGTTATGCCGACCGTATTCAGGAAATCCATATCAAGGTCATTCATATCCTGATCCTAATGATCGAGAAATTGACAAATAGCTAAGCGTTAGGCTTAATAAAAAATCAGTCTATCTTTACGCTTTATGCAATCAATCCTAATACATAAATGCTGGCTAAAACATTTGGTAGTGCGGTCTATGGCGTAGAAGCGATCCCAATTACAGTTGAGGTTAATGTTGGTCAAGGCAAAGATTTCTATTTAGTTGGCTTACCTGACTCAGCGGTTAAAGAGAGTGAACAAAGAGTAGAGTCTGCGCTTAAGCATAATAACTACCGGATGCCCAGGATAAAGGTAGTTGTCAACCTTGCACCTGCTGATATTCGCAAGGAGGGTTCGGCTTATGACTTGCCCATTGCCCTAAGTATACTTCAGGCCTCAGAGCAGGTGGAGTTCCCGGAATTGGATCAATACATGATCATGGGGGAACTGGCATTAGATGGCACACTGAGGCCAATCAAAGGAGCGTTACCTATAGCTATTGAAGCCCGTAAGAGTGGATTGAAAGGATTTATCCTTCCAAAGGAAAATGCCATTGAGGCTGCAATCGTAGATAATTTGAAAGTATATGGAGTTTCAAACATCCAGGAAGCTATCGATCACCTTACTGGGGATAAACCACTTGAATCAACATTTTATGAGACCCGGGATGTATTCTATGAAGAGCTTAATCTGTTAGATACGGATTTTGCAGATGTTCAGGGTCAGGAAAATATTAAAAGAGCACTGGAAATTGCTGCTGCCGGGGGACACAATGTCATTATGATTGGACCTCCCGGGGCAGGGAAGACCATGCTGGCAAAACGTCTTTCATCGATTTTACCACCCCTGAGTTTACATGAAGCACTTGAGACAACGAAGATCCATTCCGTCGCAGGAAAGCTTGAGGGAACCGGGAAACTAATTTCCAAACGACCATTTAGATCACCTCATCATACAATCAGTGATGTTGCCCTTGTTGGTGGAGGAGGGGTTCCCCAGCCCGGAGAAATTTCTTTAGCTAACAATGGTGTGCTTTTTTTGGATGAATTACCAGAATTTAAGCGTACTGTATTAGAGGTAATGCGACAGCCATTGGAAGAACGGAAGGTGACGATTTCCAGAGCAAAGGTTTCCCTCGATTATCCAGCGAATTTCATGTTGATTGCAAGCATGAATCCATGCCCATGTGGTTATTACAATCACCCTGAGAAGGAGTGTGTGTGTGCTCCCGGTACCGTACAAAGGTATTTGAACAAGGTGAGTGGACCTTTGCTGGATCGTATCGATTTACATGTTGAAGTCACTCCGGTATCATTTGATGAAATGACAGCACAACGAAAATCAGAGTCCAGTCTTGAAATCAGAGAAAGAGTAATTGCCGCCAGGGAAATTCAAAAAGAGAGATTTAAAGCCCAGCAACAGATCTTTTGCAATGCCATGATGGGATCTTCATTGGTTAAGAAGGTTTGTCACATTAATGATGCCGGAAAAGTATTGTTGAAAACAGCCATGGAAAAGCTGGGTCTTTCGGCCAGGGCCTATGATAGGATTTTAAAAGTCTCAAGAACCATTGCTGATCTATCTGCCTCAGATGACATTAAAATTGAGCATTTAGCTGAGGCTATCCAATATCGTAGTTTGGATCGGGAAGGTTGGGCTGGATAATCCAATCCATGACCTGATTTCGGGTTTCACACTTCCAGTATTTCTATATTTGTAAATTGTATTGAGCTAAAAGTTTATACTATGTCCTTTATTAAGCTTCTTTCTGGGATTGTTGTTATTGGTCTTCTTATGGCTTGTGAAACAGACCAATATGTCAAGACTGTAGATGTCCAGGAACTTAATGACTACTATCACTCAGGCCTAGTTGGTCCCATTGATTCGACTGCCCTACAAATAGTAGATATCGCAGGACCTGATTTAGTCCCTAGTCCTGCATGTTTGGCAGTGTCTCCAACAGGAGAGGTCTATGTTGGGGTTGATATGATCGGTTCTTTAGGCAAAGAGCCAGGCAAAGGAAGTATTGTGAAGTTGGTTGATAGTGACAATGATGGCGTATATGAGCAGCATACAGAATTTGTCAAGGTGGATAACCCAAGAGGGATCATGGTAGTTGGTGACCAGGTTTATGTTTTGCACACGGTTTTTGATGAGATTACTAAAGAGGCTGACAGGATGGATCTGGTGGTTTTTGAAGATAAAGACCAGAATGGTATTGCTGATGGACTGCCAACTCCCTTAATCAAAAATATTTGTTCACCAGAATCAATTAGACAAAGAGGAACGGATCATGCCACAAACGGTATCCGAATGGGAATTGATGGCTGGATCTACATCGCTGTTGGTGACTTTGGATTTCATGAAGCAGAAGATCGATCGGGTAAAAAGATGACCATGCTGGGAGGAGGTATTGTAAGGGTAAGACCTGACGGAACTGAAATGGAAGTTTATACCCACGGAACCCGAAATATCTATGATGTGGCCATCGATCCTTTTATGAATATCTACACCCGGGGTAATACCAATGACGGTGGTGGCTGGAATATTCGTTTCATTCACTATGTACAAAGTGGAGAATATGGTTACCCCATGAAGTTCAAATACTTCACCGATGAAATTATCCCAGCGCTTGTGGATGTCGGAGGAGGCTCTGGGACAGGAAGTTATTTTATGGACGATGATCGTTGGCCGAACGTGTACAATCATGTGCCTATGATGGCAGATTGGGGAAGAAGTCAGCTTTATATTCATCGGGTTACCATGGATGGGCCGGGATTTACTCAGTCAGTTGAAGACTTTATTAAGTTATCTCAAATTACCGATATAGATGTAGATGGATCCGGTCGTATGTTTCTTGCTGCCTGGGACGGTGCAGGTTACCGTGGAAGTTCGGAGAAAGGTTATGTTGTAAAGGTTGTTCCTAAAGGATGGACATATGAGTCTTTCCCAAATCTGAAAGAAGCTTCAGCAGGGCAGTTAGGTGAATTGCTGACAGCTGGAAATTCAGTAGCACGTTTTCATGCGCAACAAGAACTACTCAAAAGGCCAGAAGCTGCCAGCATTTCTTTGGGTGTTGCTCGCAATCAATCACTCCCAATTGCGGCCAGAGTAGCAGGTGTGTATACCTATGCCCAGGCAACTTGTAAAGACGGAATACCTGCTTTACTTGAACTAAGCAAAGAAGACAAAATGCGGGAATTTGCTTTGCGGGCCCTAACAGATAGAAAAACCTGTCTGGAATCGGTTCCCATTGAACCTTATCTAAAATCAGTACACGATGCCAATCCAAGAGTTCAAGCAGTCGCTATAGTGGGATTAGGCCGGTTAGGCAAGATGGAAGCAGCTTCGAGGCTCCTTGAGATTCAGGTTCCTGAATCTGCTAAGGCTCCTCTGATGGGAACAGAGGGTCCACATGCTACACCAAATGCTGAGATTATTTTACCACACCTGGCCGTTCGGTCTTTGGTAGAATTGAATGCTGTGGATGCGATATTAGATGCTATCGATAGCAATCCTAAACTGGCTCTTTGGGCGCTACGATATATGCACGATCCGAAAGTTGTGGATGGATTGATTAGCAAGTATCAGGAATCAGATATTTCCAGCATTAAAAATGAAATACTCACGACCCTGTCGCGACTTTATCATGAGGAGGCTCCTTATGACGGAAGTTGGTGGTGGGGAACAAGACCTGATACACATGGTCCTTATTACAAAGTGATTACATGGGGGTTATCAGATAAAATCAAGACATTCTTGATTGCAGAGATGAATAACATGGGCGAGGCTGGTGAAGAAATGTTTGCTTACCTGAATGATCGACACCGCATGGGGATTGAAGAATTAGGCACACTTGAGGTGCAAGAGGCGGCGGAGGATGTAAAAGTTGACCTCGACAAGATCAAAAGTCAAAAAGGACAGGTTGGAAAATCTTCGATTGAGGATGTAATACTTGCCGTAGCGGAGATCAAGGGAGATCCGCAAAAAGGTAAAGAATTATTCACCAGCCAGGGATGTATTGCCTGTCATAGTATTTCCAAAGGAGAAATCCAGAAGGGACCATTTATGGGACAAATTGGTTCGATCATGAATCGTGACCAGATCACCGAGTCAATTCTAAAACCCAATGCTTCAATATCTCAGGGGTTTGCCTCATTCGTGATCAAGACAAAAGATGATAAAACCTATATGGGGTTCATTACTGCAGAGTCAGCTGATAAGCTCACCATTAGAGATATCGCTGGCCAAGCTACAGAGATTGTAAAAAGTAATATTGAAAGTCGCGAGGAAATGGAGAACTCTATGATGCCTCAAGGACTGGCCAATGCGCTTTCTTATGAAGAATTAGCATCTTTAGTGACTTACCTTCAGGCTCAGAAATAGAATTGAATGGATTAGAATTCGGTGAATAGATCTTTAAAAAAAGTTTTACGAATACTGGGAATTATATTACTATTTCTGGGAATTATATGGCTCTCACTGTTTACTCCAGTTGACAGAAGTCCTTATCAGGAATCCGAATTTTATCAACAAATGGATGCCAGACTGGATTCATTGGGTTCGGTTTTTATAGGAAATGGATCTACCGATTCACTATTCATTGGTTGGTCCAGAGTATCTATTACGCCTTCTCATCTGATGCCCTTAGCAGGGTATTCCAACCGGAATCCGAAATTGATGGAGGGGATTCACGATTCTATTTTTGTGAGGGCAGTTGTTTTTAAAAAAGGAGATAATAAAGCTGCTATCGTTTCTGCTGATTTACTGATCATCCACCCTGAAGTCACCAGAAAAATAATGGCATCTCTACCGTCTAATTGGGAGATTGATCAACTCTTCCTTACAGCCACACATTCTCATTCCAGTATGGGTGGGTGGGCTCCTGGATTGGTTGGCGAGGCCATTGCCGGATTTGAAGATGATACAGTAGCACAGTTTATTGCGGATCGAGTGATACAGAGTTTAAAAATATCAGAGTCAAATTTGGAATATGGTAAGGTCGGCATGGTGGAAAGCAATCTTGAGCCGATGGTCTATAATAGGCTTGTGCAGGAGAAGGGTAAAGTAGATCCCTGGTTGAAATCTATTTTGATTGATAAAGACGATGAGCTTGGGATCTTAAATTTTTTTCTGCCCATGCTACATGTCTTAATAGTCAATGGCATGAGCTGTCAGGTGATTTTCCCAGTAGGTTGAACGCAATGATTTCTTCTGATTCAATTTACGATTATTCGCTTTATGGAGCCAGTGCTGTGGGCTCGATGGGTCCTGTAGCTCCTGGAGAGGGCTGGGAAAGAGCGAATAAATATGCGGAGCAAGTCAGCAAGCAAATGCAGTTTTTGCCCATGATTACCGGTTTTCAGGATGTCTTATCCATTAGTTCCTTTAAACTCCCACTCCCACTTAGGGAACCTCACGTAAAGATCACAAAGAATTGGGCAGTCAGACCTTATCTGTTTAAGAAGCTAGCTGGTGATTATCAGGTTCAAATTAGTGTACTAAAGCTGGGGTCGACAGTATTGGTAGGAATACCGGCGGATTTTTCCGGGGAGCTGGCGTTGCCCCTATATGAAAAAGCCAGGGATCTGGGTCTCAATCTGATTATTACTTCATTTAATGGCGGGTATATTGGATATGTAGTGAATGATGAGTGGTATGATCTGAATAAGTATGAATCCAGATCAATGAGTTGGTATGGGCCGGATAATGGGGCTTATCTTAGCGAGATCATTGAAAGAATTCTCCAGATAGTTGCATGAAAATTATCAGACCTACTCTGCTTGTAAACGAAAGAATTGCCAGGGCCAATATTCAAAAGATGGCCAGTAAGGCAAGAGGAGCTGGGGTCGGGTTCAGACCACATATGAAGACACACCAGTCTGCCACTATTGGACAATGGTATAAGGATGAAGGAGTAGATAAAATCACCGTCAGCTCTGTAGACATGGCATACTATTTTGCGGAGCGTGGATTCTCAGACATTACAATCGCCTTTCCTTATAACTGGCTTGAAGCGGAAGCCATTGATCAACTGGCCAATAAAATCAATCTAAATATAGTTATTGAATCTCCGGAGTCGCTTGACCATCTCGCAACACATGTTCAATCCAGTATTAATTACCTTATTAAGGTAGATATTGGTACACACCGGACAGGCATAAGTCCGGATAAGCCAAAACTGATACATGCACTTGCAAATTCAAAAAATAGCAAACACAAGTTAGTTGGCGTACTTGGTCACGCGGGACATTCTTACCAGGCGATTGATAGAAAAAAAGCCAGCAAGATTCTTAAAGAATCAGTCAAATCATTTTCAAAGGTTATTGCAGAATTAGGCCGTACTGATCTCATCATTTCCTACGGTGATACACCAACCTGCTCTTTGCTTGACGAGTTCCCGGGGATCAATGAGATCAGACCAGGCAATTTCATTTTTTATGACTTAATGCAATATGGTTTTGGCTCCTGTGACTTCAATGATATTGCAGTGTGTATGGCTTGTCCTGTAGTAGCAATACATAGGGATAGAAAAGAAATTGTTCTTTACGGTGGAGCCGTTCATCTTTCAAAAGACTTTATTAATATTAGCGGTAGGAGAAACTATGGATTGGTTGTCAGGTTGAATTCTGAAGGATGGGAAACATTAGGCAGTTCTTATCTCAGTAAATTATCCCAGGAGCATGGTATTATTTCTGCAGGAAAAGAATTGTTAGACACTGTCAAAGTTGGGGACGTTTTGGGCGTTATACCAGTTCATTCTTGTTTGACAGCGGACGTAAATGGATATTTTTGTACGCTAGCTGGAGAAAGAATTAATATGAGGGAAAAACCATGATTAAATCAAGACAATTAATACTTCTACTTACATTTTTTGTTTGTTTTCAGTTGAAAGCTGCTGATTCCCTTGATGTGATGATCGGCCAGATGATAATGATTGGTTTAGGTGATTTTAACACCCTTGATAAAAACCAGCCAATTTTTGAGGAGTTGAAAGAGGGGAGAGCTGGTGGGATAATCTTATTTGAAAAGAACCTCTCAAAAAAAAATACCCGAGAGGAGTTGATCTCGCTCCTGAAATATTGCCAAAAGCAGGCACAAATTCCTCTGTTTGTAAGCATAGATGAAGAAGGGGGACGTGTGACCAGGTTAAAAACACAATATGGATTTCCAAAAACAGTTAATGCTTCATACCTGGGAGAACTCAATGATTTGGACTCCACAAAATATTACGCATCTAGTAGGGCAGTATTGTTACATGACCTGGGATTCAACATGAATTTTGCTCCATGTGTGGATGTAAATGTAAATCCTGATAACCCGGTCATTGGTAAACTTGGAAGATCATATTCAGCATCTGAAGTAGAAGTTGCAAAACAAGCTATGGAGGTAATTAAGGCTTATAATGATCAAAATGTGGTAACCGTATTGAAACATTTCCCTGGACATGGGAGCTCTCAGAATGACTCTCATCTAGGTATAGCTGATGTTTCCAATACCTGGGAGTTTAGAGAGCTTTACCCATATAAAGTACTTATAGATTCGGGGGTTGTAAAAACGATCATGTCTGCGCATATTGTAAACCGATCACTAGATAGTGACCTTTTGCCAGGCACCCTTTCTCGTCAGGTTATTTCTTATCTGTTAAGAGATTTCTTAGGCTTTCAGGGGTTGGTAGTTTCAGATGATCTACAGATGAAAGCCATTGCCGATCACTACGGGTTACATGAAACAATCAAATTGGGTATCAATGCTGGACTTGACCTTCTTCTATTTGCGAATAATGTCCCAGAACATCAACGAGTTACCGCCTCCCAGGTTCAGGAGATGATCAAATCAATGGTTGAGAGTGGTGAAATAAGCCAAGACAGAATCAAAGAGTCCTATCAAAGAATTATGAATTTAAAGTCAAATATTGGACTTATAGAATAAATTAGTCGCATAATACAGCCCTAAAATATGATTCAATATAATCCAAGATCCTGGTTTTCGCTGATTTTTGACGTATACAGCCGATATGTAATCAAGCTCTTGTTCCCACTGATCTTATTCGTTGGGCTATTTACAGCTGTCCTTTGCTTTCTGATTTTAGATGTTTTTGAATGGCACTTTAGCGGTACGGTTGCTTTTCACTCTATCCTGGGGATTATCCTGGGATTGTTCCTGGTTTTTAGAACCAATACGGCCTATGACCGGTGGTGGGAAGGCAGGAAATTGTGGGGTCAGCTAGTTAATGATACCAGACAATTGGCAATTAAACTCAAGAGTTATTTACCAGAGGATGCTACTGAGGATCTGGAATTTTTCATGCGGATGATCCCAAATATAACTTTTGCGATGAAAGAGCATCTTCGGGATAGTATTTTGATCGGAGAGATGGATTTGAGAGATGATGTAATCAAAAAGACAGTCCTTGATAGTAAGCACCGACCAAATGCCATAACAAAAGTTCTCTATCAGCGTGTGATGGACTGTAGGAAAAGGGGTTTGATAACTCCTGAACAATTATTCCTCTTGGATAAGGAACTTAAAGGGTTTACAGATATCATTGGAGCATGTGAAAGGATCAAATCAACACCCATTCCTTATTCCTATAGCATGTTTATCAAGAAATTCTTATTCGTGTATGCCATGACCCTTCCGGTCAGTTTTTTGTGGGAACTAAGATATTTCACTGTGCCCATAGTGATGATGGCTTTTTACTTCCTGGTAAGTATTGAATTAATCTCTGAAGAAATTGAAGACCCGTTTGGCAATGATATCAATGACCTGCCACTGAATGACCTTTGCCTAAAAATCAAAAGGAATATTATTGAAATAATGAGTTAATCAGATAGGAACGTTCACATGACGTTCAGCATGATAGCTGGATCTCACCAAAGGTCCTGACTCAACATACTTTAATCCACGTTTCAATCCCTCCTCTCTGAAAGCCGCAAATTTATCCGGATGGATAAATTCAGCTACTTCAATATGCATTTTGGTAGGCTGCAAATATTGACCAAGGGTAAGAATGTCAAGTCCATTCTCCACCAGGTCATCCATGGCCTTATGTACCTCATCAGTCGTTTCACCTAGGCCTAACATGATCCCTGATTTGGTTCTTTTACCAAATTCTTTGGTTCGCTTGGTTTGTTCCAAACTACGGTCGTATTTAGCCTGAGGACGCACTCGACGGTATAATCTTTCAACAGTCTCCATGTTATGGGAAACGACTTCCTGGTTGGCAGAGATCATTCGATCCAATGCTTCCCAGTTGCCCTTAACATCCGGGATCAAAGTTTCGATGGTTGTTTCAGGACTTAGTTCCTTGATTTTGGTTACTGTTTGGTACCAAATCTCAGCACCTCGGTCCTTTAATTCATCTCTATTGACTGAAGTAAGAACAGCATGCTTGACTCCCATTGTGTGGATGGCTTCCGCAACACGTTGTGGTTCATCCTCATCATATTCCGGAGGTCTACCAGTAGCTACGGCACAAAAAGTACAACTTCTTGTACAAACATTACCGAGAATCATGAAGGTAGCAGTACCAGCGCCCCAGCATTCACCCATATTTGGGCAATTGCCACTCTCACAGATTGTATGGAGCTTATTCTGATCAACGATTTGTCTGACTTTAGCATACTCCTTACCCACAGGTAATTTGACGCGTAACCAATCAGGTTTTTTTCGTTTTTCCGGTTGTATAGTAGGAAGTTCAATCATTATAAGGTGCAAATAAACAAGATGCCAGCCTTACAAACAAGCTCCACTATCTCCTGGTTCCCCAATAAAGGGTTATGTAGATGGAATTAAACCAGGCAGTGTTTTTAGCAGTGGGGATGATAACAATCTCTTTTGTAAATAATTCTGTGGCAAAACCTGTCTCTACACCCGCCACATTATTTTTGAATGGCCCGAATTCAAAAGAAAGACCAGCTTTTGCATTTACACCTAAGGCAATGTCTGATTCACCAATGGCCCTTATGAATTTTCCGGACCCCTGAATATTGCCATCAAACTGGTGAACCTTAGGATCGAACTGGACATAGCCATTGCTATAATTGATATAATAAGGAGCAATTAACCCAATCGAAGGTCCTCCTCCGAAAATCGTGCTAATCTGAACACCTTGTTGCGGGGCCTTTTTAAACCATAAATGTTCCCTACCATAGCCCATCCTGATGGTATAGAAACTATTTTGTTTGCCCCAGATAAATGAGGTGCCAGATGGTGAAAAATATTTTTCTTCCAGGGGGTGTTTTACATTGAGTAAGTCCAGAGAAAAATACTGGTAGACATTGTCATCGAGTAATCGACCTAATTTAAATGCAGCTCCTCCGATGAGACCACTGTTGGTATTTTTATTTACACCCCAGGTAAATTCTGAAACGTATTCAAAGTCATCATCCAGTTGAGCAAAGGCTGTGAGACCAGTAAGAAGTAAAAGTGCTGTAATGGTGGCTTTCATCTTAGTACTTACAAAAACAGATAAGAGACCTAAATGGTTTATAAAAAATGTTTACTAATTTAATAAATTAACCTGTGAATAAATACGAATTAATTGTGGAATGGATACAATCAAGTTATTCATTCCATATTTCTGCTTCCTTCCGGTCAAACTTTGGCTCTTTGACTTTCTCCTTTGTACCATCAGGCATCTCCTGATTACGATTCAATCTTACCCAAAACACATTCCATTTACGTATTCCTTCTCGTAATGGTAGACTGCTGATATTATCCACTCTGTGATAATTGGCACCTGGGTGCATATCCTTTTTCTTCGAGAATTTAGATTTGTAGGTACCCTCGTAAGCCGCCGTATTTGTGGATATTGACTTATAAGTCTCTTTATCCTCAGGTGGAACATCGAATGGTCCATCATATATTTTTCTACTAAAAGAGCTTACGAGTTCATTGAAATTAACAATCCACTTCCCTTTTACCGTTATGCTTTTGTCATAGTTTGCCCACTCACCCTGATAGAATTTCTTCGCTCTGGTAATGTCAAAAAAGTCCCTTTCTTTCGAATATCTTGGATTTACAGACTTTTGACCTGCCTTGAACGGCGATCCAGTGGCACTTCTGACAGCAACCTTGTAGGTTTTACCCTGGAATGGAGATCCCGTTGAGTAACGTGGAGACTTTCTTAAATCCTTATCTACAAAAGGGGAGCCTGAGATGCTTCTTGCATTTGTTTTATACTGGTCACTAAACGGGTTAGGACGTGAGTACCGGGGATTAACTTTGAAGTCCTGACCTCTGAACGGCGAACCTGTAGAAAACCGGGTCACAGACTTATACTTTGCTCCTCTAAATGGTTGAAAAGCTGTGTATCGAGGGTTGGTGTTGTATTTTCCGTCTCTGAATGGGGATCCTTTGGAATATCTTGGGGATACGTTGAACTGACTTTGAGCAAATGGATTTGGTGCTGAATAACGAGGTGAAACCTTATACTGCTTTCCAGAAAAAGGGGATCCTGCAGAATACCTTGGTGAGATATTGAATTGACTCCGCGAGAATGGGTTCGGATTTGAATACCTGGGTGAAACGCTATATTGTTTTCCAGAGAATGGACTAGGGTTTGAATACCGTGGGGACACATTGAACTGGCTTCTCGAGAAAGGATTTGGCGGTGAATACCTGGGTGAAACACTAAATTGTCTTCCAGAGAATGGAGAGCCTGGTGAATATCTTGGTGAAACTGCGAAAGATTTACCTTTAAAAGGAGATCCTTTGGAATACCTGGTAACCTGGTTATATTTCTTCCCTTTGAAGGGAGAGGCTGGAGAATATCTTGGGGCAACTTTTGCATACTGGCCACCCCTAAAAGGTGATGCTGGAGAATATCTGGGGGTGACTCTGGAAGTTCCGAAGATACCAGAGGGACCACTGGTGGAGTATCTTGGAGATGCAATTTTGTTTCTAAAAAGAGATCCAGGGCTGGCAACAGAATACCTCGGATATACTTTTTCTTTTTTGGACTTGCCCGTTCTATCACTAATACTTCCTCCACCACTTGATTTTTCCTTGACCTTTGCAGTCTTTAGCTTTCGTTTGGAATCAGTGATTATTTGAGCATTTGCATCAATGGCAATGAACCCATAACCCAAGATAAATAGGAACAATATTGTGGATAACCTATACAAAAAACCCTGTTTGATTACTTCAAAGATTTGAAATAATGGTGACTAATCCCAATCAGCCTGGGATCTATACGGTCTAATAACGCAATAATTGTTCAATCTTGCCTTTTAAACGGCTTTTTGGAAGAAAATTCTCTTCTAATTCTTTTGCAAAAGGGACTGGGGTGTCAAGGCTAGCACATCTCAAAACAGGGGCATCCAGATATTCGAAACAGTTTTCAGAGATCCAGGCAGCTATTTCAGATCCGATTCCACCAGTGAGGGTATCCTCATGGAGAATCAATACCTTATTTGTTTTATGCACTACATTTCTAACGGCATCTTTATCCCAGGGCAGAAGACTCCTTAAGTCAAGCACACTTGCCGAAACTTCCATGTCCTTAATTGCTTCCATTGCCCAATGTACCCCGAGGCCATAGGTGATAATACAGAAATCTTTCCCATCAGAAATGAGATTTGCCCTTCCGATTGGAAGTGTGTAATAATCATCGGGGATGTTCTCTTTTAGGGAACGGTACAAGTATTTATGTTCAAAAAACAAAAATGGGTTTGGGTCTTCTATTGCTGCACATAATAGTCCTTTGGCATCTTTGGGGTTAGAAGGATAAACGATCTTGAGACCCGGGACATGAAAAAACCACGCCTCATTGGATTGTGAGTGAAACGGCCCAGCATTTACATTAGCTCCTGTAGGCATCCTGACCACAACATCAGCATTTTGACCCCACCTGTAGTTTGACTTGGCCAGGTTGTTGACCACTTGATTGAATCCACACGAGATAAAGTCAGCAAATTGCATTTCAATAACACTTTTCATCCCATTGATAGATAGGCCAAGTCCGGCACCCAGTACAGCCGATTCACAGATCGGTGTATTGCGGATTCTATCTTTTGAAAACTGATCTACAAATCCTTCAGTAACCTTGAAAACGCCCCCATATTCTGCAATATCCTGTCCCATGATGATGAGATTATGATATTTCTCGAGACTTTGTTTTAATCCATCTGATATGGCATCTACAAATCGTTTTTCTGTTGTTCTGAAACTTTTGGGTTCGATGGGTTGCTGAGTAAATCTGAAATAGACATCCTTCTCTTCCTGATCCAATTCATAGGTGTCTGCACTAGCATCATAGACCTCTTTGGCTACTTCCAGAATATTTTTTGAGATTCTGGTCTTAATCTTTTTTAACTCCTCCTGATTAGTAACTTTTTTTGAGATCAGAAACTTTTCATACTCCCTAACCGGATCCTTTTTGGCCCATTCCTCCATTAGTTTTTTGGGAACATAGCTAGTCCCGGAGGCCTCTTCATGACCTCGCATCCTAAATGTTCTGGCCTCTATGATTACAGGTTTTGGATTTTCCCTGATTTGATCCACGACATTTGAGATTTGATCAATTACTTCCAGTATGTTGTTACCGTCCACACTTATTGAATCAATGCCATAAGCTGGGCCCTTGGTCACAAATGAATCGAAATTGAACTGTTCCTTGCTAGGAGTAGAGAGACCATAACCATTGTTTTCTATCAGGAAAATAACCGGGAGATCCCAGACAGAAGCAAGATTTACTGCCTCATGAAAGTCCCCCTCACTGGTCCCGCCATCTCCTGTGATTGCCAGCACTACCCTTTTCTCTTGCTTCAATTGGTGGGATAAGGCAATTCCATCTGCTACACCTAATTGTGCTCCCAGGTGAGAAATCATACCCACAATATGGTGATCAATTGTTCCAAAATGGAATGAGCGATCCCTGCCTTTTGAAAATCCGTCACGACTACCTTTAAATTGTTTCAAAAGTCTGAGTAGAGGGACCTTTCTTGCTGTAAAAACGCCAAGATTGCGGTGCATGGTCATAATGAAGTCATCTTCATTTAGTGCCAAGGCTGCCCCAACTGATGTAGCTTCCTGGCCTATCCCAGAAAACCATTTACTGATCTTTCCTTGCCTAAGTAAAAGCAACATTCTTTCCTCAATCAATCGAGGTGCGACCAATTCCTGATAGATGTCTAATAATTCAGGTTTAGTGCGTGACTTGGGATCGAACTGTATGGCCATAATTTGTGTTAAAGGTAATTTTAAAAGCAAGAGAAACCATCCAGGTTAGTTAATTTTAACCCGATGATTAATTACCACCGCGAGACATTATCAAATGGTCTGGATGTTATCGTTCACGAAGATCATTCAAGTTCAACAGTTTGTCTGAACATACTATATAAAGTAGGTGCCAGGAATGAAGACCCGGAGCGTACGGGCTTTGCTCACCTGTTTGAACATTTGATGTTTGGGGGCTCGAAGAATGTGAAAAACTTTGATGAACCATTACAGCGAGTGGGCGGTGAAAACAACGCCTTTACAAGCAATGACATTACCAACTATTATATCACCATACCTTCGGATAATGTTGAAACAGCTTTTTGGCTGGAATCAGATAGGATGTTAAGTCTTTCGTTTGATCCAGAGGTGCTCGAGGTTCAGCGAAAGGTGGTCATTGAGGAATTTAAGCAGAGATATCTCAATCAACCTTATGGAGATGTCTGGCTCAAACTCAGACCATTAGCATATAAAAAGCATGCCTATCAGTGGCCAACAATTGGTAAGGATATCTCACATATTGAGCAGGCAACTATGGACGACGTGAAAAACTTCTTCTTTCAAAATTATCGTCCTGGAAATGCAATTTTGGTTATCGCGGGAGATATTACAGTTAGCCGGGCAATGGAGCTATCCAAAAAGTGGTTTGGGGAGATTGAGGATAGAAAGGTTCTCGTGAGAAATCCGAATCCTGAGCCTCAGCAAGAGGGAGCAAGGGAATTGGTATTGAGAAATAAAGTGCCAGCAGCTGCAATTTATAAGACCTACCATATGTCTGCCAGGTCAACAGATGAATATTATGCTGAAGATCTTTTGAGCGATATTCTGGGGCGAGGACATTCTAGTATTCTTTATCAGAAGCTGGTAAAAGAGAAGAAGTTATTTTCGAGTATTGGGGCCTATGTAACTGGCAATGTAGATCCTGGATTGTTGGTTATCTCTGGCAAACTCAATGATGGGGTTGATGAGCATTTGGCAAATAGTGAAATTGAAAAAATCATCCAAGATCTGAAAGAAAATGGAGTAGCCACTGATGATTTGGAGAAGGTCAAAAACCAAAGTGAGTCAAATCATCTGTTTGCCCAGATGGAAGTATTAAATCGGGCCATGGGGTTAGCATATGCTACTTTTCTTGGATCAACTGATTTGGTCAATCAAGAGCAGAAACACATTCGAAATGTTACCAAATCAAATGTGGAAGATGCAATTGGGAGAGTACTAATTGATACAAATTGTTCAACCATGTTTTACTTACCAGAGAACTAAAAATGAAGCCAAAGATCAGAGTCGGTTTTGGATATGATGTACATGCGTTAGCAGAGGGTCATGAGTTTTGGCTTGGGGGGATAAAAATTGACCACACCAAAGGAGCAGTTGGTCATTCAGATGCAGATGTTTTGATACATGTCATTTGTGATGCACTGTTGGGGGCGTCAAATCTAAGAGATATCGGCTTCCATTTTCCGGACACTGATGAAAAATATAAGGGCATTGATAGCAAAAAGTTGCTTAAAGTGGTTGATCGATTGATCAAAGAAAAAGGCTTTGGTATTGTAAATATTGACGCAACTGTATCGTTGCAAAAGCCTAAGATAGGGCCGTATATCGAATCAATGAAAGTGTGCCTTGCTGATATATTGGGTCTTCCCGTTGAGGATGTCTCTATAAAAGCTACAACCACAGAAAAACTTGGTTTTGTGGGAAAAGAAGAGGGAGTGGCTGCACAGGCAGTGGTACTGCTTTATTTCGATTAGACCACTCTACTGGACGACAAATATTTCAAACCTGTTACATGGATTGAAGAGGCGATAAATTTGTAAACCCTGAATAGGGTAATCAAATGCATAAACCTGACCTCCACTGAAAATGGTTTCTGTCACAGCAACCATGCTGGCGGAATCCTGTGATGTCATTATTCCATCAGATTGATAGTAATCATCCTTGAACACAATATTTACCTGGTTTCCAATGCTTGTTGTTGGTTCAAACTCTCTTAGAATAATGTCTGTGCTGTCGTTGTCTTCAGTAATAAAACCGATGCTGTAAGCAGGTATTGTAGTACTGTTGAATCCATAAGTCATAATAAATGCCACGGCGTTGGGTATTTGTTCTTTGATGACTCCTTCATCAGATAAAGATTGAAGACTGTCATTAAAGATAAATGGGATATTGACGGCATATAATCCCTGATCGTTTGCAGTGAAGGTTTCACCACTTCGATCAAACAAGGTTTGGGAGGCAGTAAAATTGCCATTCCCAGTTGCTGTCCCGCTATAGATTGGAGTTACATCAGAAGAAACCGGGCAAAGCGAGCCCCCACCGGATTCATCGAAGGTGGTGAAGGATAAACTGGTAATGGTCACATCACTTCCATTTACTGACATAGTGAGGGGTTCCTGTAGAATTAACTGATCCCCAGAAAAAGAATACCCAGAACTAAAATTTAAGCTAACACCGGTTCCATTTCCATAGATCTCCTCAAAGGTGTTCCCAACTCCAGCAAAGTCCACATCAACAATTCTTTTATCCAGATTGATACTCCAGAAAAAAGAAATGTTTGACCCATTTAAGTAAACCTGTTGAATAGGTGGTTCAGCCCCAAATATCTGAGGTGTCAGATCTTTGAATTTGTCCAGGTTGGTAGATATGCTTGTGGCTAACAATGCTTGATCCGTTGGGGAAGCGGGCGTTAGGGTGAAAATTGTCGGGTTATTACCACCATCTGTTTTACTTGTAAATATTAAATTCCCATCCTCGTCCTTTTCTTCAAAGTAGAATTCAAATTCAGCGCCAAAAGTAGTCTGATCTAATTCAAACAAATAATGGAATATACCATAGGTTTCGAAGATTAGCTCCAGCTGAAGCGAATTGTCGACCCGGTAACTCATGGTATGGTCGAAGAATTCTCCATCATTAGCGGCCACATCCGTTCTAACCCTTACCTGCCCATTCTCATCAAAATCCAACAGCATTAAAAAGCCACCACTCCTTTCTGTTGGTTGGTACACAACCTTCCAGCCAGTTGTGAGACCATTTAGCTCTTCCATTAACCCATCAATGGCTGCCTGAACCCTTTTTTCCACACTATCTATTTCCGCATCATTTTGAATACATGATATGAAAAGCATAAGTGGTAATATGTAGAGCAATCGTCTCATCAAAGTTTAGCTTGAATGATGTTCCTTAATGCTTCCAGGTCTATTCCTGTAACTTTTTGATAATGATTAATAATGGCTGCGATCTTCTGTCGAATCAATGATCTTCCGATATTACGTTCTTCACATGCATTGGTCGTACAATTGGTTTCCAGTGTAATGAATTTGTCATAGAACTCAGAGTCAAAGAGAAAGAACGCTACGGTTTCAGCAAAGTCCTCATTGGGATTCAAAGTTGAATAGGGTGTAACGAAACCTCTAACAAGCGCTTCTTCGTCTGTTAAAGTATACCAGGATCCCGGGCCGGAGTAGCCATTTGGGGCAATCGTCTCAAAACCTGGGGGTAACTTGTACCTTTGGTGAACAATATGTGAAAACTCGTGATAGACTACATTAAGCTGTAAATCTCTCCAATCCGTATCATTGGGGTCTATACTGTTTACATCAGTGAAAGTGATTCTAGCCCCAGCATCTGCGGTACCCAAGGTAAGTGTGCCGTCAACATTATAAATCGGCCCTCCCAGGAAAACAATTTCAGAAGGAACATGTGTTCTGAAAAACTCTTCTCCATTCTGGACCTCCAGGTATGGATCGATCCAGAATTTTTGAATAAAATCTAACATGGGCATTACTGCTGATAATTTTGGTGGGATCGCTTTCTCATTGGGATCTACAAATCGGTCTTCATATTTGTACCGGATGGCCATGTTAAATTCCTCAAGGAAATAAGTATTGATATACTCATCAAGGTCAGTCAGTTCTCCCTGATCCACTTCCTTCACAGGAATGTCAAGCTCCTCGGACGGGAAACACCCACCCAGGAGGAGGATGCCAAATAGCACCAGGTAAAAATTAATTCTAATCAGTTTCATCTTTCATTAGGTTCTAATCCACCAACGTCAATAGCTGATTGTGGGATTTGAAGGGCTTTTCTAGGGTCATCAGCCGCAAGAACCAATGCTCCTTCACCAGGTACAACATGCACCACTTCAAATCCAAATCTTTTAATATCAAACCACCTCATTCCCTGCACGAGAAATTCTTTTTGTCGCTCAAGAATTACAAAATTGATGAGTACCAGGAAATCGGTAAAGCTAGGATCGTTAGTAACACCAAACCAATCCCTCAAGCTTTCCATAGTCACCACGATATCATCTCCTCTGTAACGTCTCTCTAAAAACACCTGAAGGTCAGCAATAGCTTTATCATAATTCCCAAAATAGGTGTTTGCTTCTATTCTGTTGAGCAGTACTTCTTCTCCTCTAAAAATTGGAGCAATGGTATAATAAAGACCGGTATTTGAATTGATGCTGCTACGCTGAAACAATATTTCATATCTAAGCGGTAAAACTGCATTAATACCCATTGTTAATGCTGGGTTTTCTCTTTCGTCTGTTGAGCCTGCAAATGGGTTAGCTCCAAAGAGATCGGAATGTTCATTTCTTCCCATCCCGTGCCCATAAAAAGGCACATGGGTGAGTGTAACTTTTCTCATCAACAACAAATTGCTTTGGAGATCAGGGGAATTGTACAGTTGAGGGTAAGCAGTAATGGAACTCTTAGCATTACGGAACTCGTCAGATGTCATGTCCCGAACAAAGGATCCAGGGTCAGTTCCAAGTAACTGGTTACTATACCGAAGACAACTTTGTAAGTCGTCAGCATCAGCCAATCTGTACAGGTAAAACCTTGAGGCAAAAGCC
Source organism: Bacteroidota bacterium (assembly GCA_047947195.1). GTDB lineage: Bacteria > Bacteroidota > Bacteroidia > Cytophagales > Cyclobacteriaceae > UBA7330. The sequence goes on along the minus strand of CP170458.1, from coordinate 4,701,528 downwards.
AGCGCAGCGTTTTTGTTGAAATGATATTTTCCAGAATTTGAATAATAGTTGTCATTAACCAGGTCCAGACCTCTTTGCAAATCACTTTCAATTTCATCATATACGTCTGCTACTGTGGCTCTTTCATATTTTGCTAAGAAACTTGTTTCAGGGTCCTTTATGTACGGTATTCCTGGGGTGGTCGCTGCATTATCAGGATCATAATGAGGTGCAAAAATATTGACAAGCATAAAATGGCCATAGGCTCTTATCAGTCTTGCCTCTCCTTTAATGGCATCTTTTCTTAATTCCTCTTCGGCAGTAGATGTCGGAATGTCATTAATGACAGCAAGCACTTCATTTGCATGAGCGATCGCGTTGTAGGTCTCATTCCAGAAGAATTCAGGGGAATCCTGTTCGTCGGGACCCGTTGTGCCATCACTCCAACTGAATAATTGTTCATGATTTTGACGAATATTGGTGCCCTGAGTAAAGATCACATTGTCAGTCATGTAATCTGTAAAAGCCGGACTTGCCGATGAATATCCGTTGGTTAGTAATTGGGCAGCTTTGTCCAAATCGTTTAAAGCAACCCGATTATCAGGTACCTCATCAAGGAATGACTCACAACCAGTAAAAAATGTGGCTGCTAAGAAAAGGATCGCTATTTTGTTAAACACCTTAATCATCAAAATCCAATGTTTAATGCCAGTATAACCATTCTTGGCTGAGGTAATGCTACCCCTCCACTGCTAAAGAACTCAGGATCCTGCCCATTGAGCTTGCTGTCTCTGTATAAGAGCAAAAGATTTTGTCCTTCAAGAGATATGGATGCTGATCCAAGCTTCATTTTACTGATCAGCTGGGTTGGAAAATTATATGAAAGGCTGGCAGAACGTAATCTTACATAAGTACCATCTGCAACTCGAGCTGTGCTTTTATTGTAAAACTGGTAGGCCAAAACATAATCAAAATTGGCGGTGGCCAGGTTCCTCTCAAGGATTACAGGAACGTCGGTAATAGCTTCATCTCCCGGGGCAACCCATCGATCCGCAAGGTCTCTAGGTAACGCATCAAAATCTGTGTACGCAGAATAGAAAGCATCATTCAAGCGGATTTTATAATCAAACTTGTAAGATAGAAGCACATTCAGGGTAAGATTACCAAAGCTAAATGTGTTAGTTAAGCCCCCACCACCACGAGGTTCTGTGGATCCTTCATATTTTAATTTTGTTGCAAGCTCATCTCTATCTTGTAAGTCAAGATCTGCAATACTTATTTCACCGGAACCATTATAAAATTGAGGAATCCCTTCTTCACTCAGGCCAGCGAATTGAGTTGAAAATAAGCCTCTTCTAGGTCCGCCTAAAACCGCTGCTCCATTTGCATTAATTGCATCCACAAGTCTTGGCCCAAAGTCCAATCGTGTGATGCGGTCATAAGTATACCCGATATTATAGCTTGTTCTCCAGGTAAATTTGTTTTTATCAATATTCGTTGTAGATATGCTAACCTCGAATCCATCTGCAGCCATATCGGCAAAATTCCCAATCTTTAATCCCTGGCCACCTACACCACTGGTTTGTACAGCCCCTATCAGGTCAAACGATTTACGTTTATAATAGTCCATGGAAGTGTTGATCTTACCATCGAAAAGCGAAACATCCATACCGACGTTAAACTCTTTAAGTTTTTCCCAGGTAAGTTCATTATTGGTGAGATCCTGAATGTAAAGGAAAGGCTCAACATCGGTAGGTCGGACGGTCACGTCTGCCTGGAGATTAAGGAGGGCACTCGTATTTGGAGGTAAGTTACCGGAGATACCATAAGTACTTCTGAGCTTCAGGTTGTTGAGCCAGTCAAACTGCATAAATGGCTCCTGTGAGACGTTCCACGCCCCACTCACATTCCAGGTAGGAAGAAAACGAACATCCCGGGCTCTTCCTAATTGATTGGAGCCATCGTATCGTGCAGTGAAATTGACCACATATTTTGATTTGAATGAATAGGCACCATTGATGAATGAACCAATAAATCGATCACGTTCATTTCCTAGTTCATAATAACTGATATCCTGGATGTTGAAGAATTCAATAATATTAGGATCAGTCACGACAATTTCTCCACTTCCATATACAACCCCCAGACCAGTAGTGCTGGTATTGGAACGGTTAGTGTATCTGATTTCCTGACCTGCCAGTACATTGATTTCATGAATATCTCCAATGTTCTTATTCCATTCAGCACTTATTCTACTGAAGAAATTCAATAAAGTAGTCTGATCAAGATATTGGAAGCCACCTTGAGGGAGAACTACAACTGGGTTCAGCCCAGGATTGTTTGGATCTTTGAAAAGCAGGTTATTAGCATCTTGTATGAACTGTGTGCCATTGGCCCGGTAGGCTTCGGCCTGATTGGATTTTTCATGAACTGTGTGATCCCGCTTGGTATTTGCATACCTGGCCTGGAAAACTCCTTTGATTGAAAGATCCTTAATAGGGTTGATTTCAAAATCTGTTTGTGCTGAAACGTCCGCTACCTGAATTTCCATGAAATTGTATTTCAGCTCATTTAGGATGTTGAAATCTGCATAGTTTCTCCTAAAGAATTCCAGATTACCCTCGTCATCATATACCCGCATTGACCTACTGGTATTTAATGCATAGCTGAATGGATTAATATCAAAGCTTCTGCTGTACTGACCTGTAAGCGGATTGAGTTCCCTATTGCGGGTACCCGGTACCTTTTGATTTCTTAAACTACCCGTAAGTTTTAACCCAAATGAGAAAGAATCTGAAATGAAATAGGTATTGCGGGCTGTACCGGTTATACGTTGAACATTATCGGCAATCGTCTGTCCCTGATCATTCAGGTAACTCACAGAAAAATAATTATTTGATTTTTCTGTTCCGGAGGTGAAGCTCAATGAATGTGTCTGTTGCAATCCCACATCGTTAAAAAGCACATCGAACCAATCGGTATTGGTGTTTTCATATTTATTAAGAAAGTCTTCATTTAATGTTCCGTTAGGACCCCATTCCAACTCATGATTGGCAATCAGGGTAAACATTTTCCCCATAGCACCGTAATTTTGTGCTTTGACTGAAGTGGTGATATCCAACAGTCCTTTTTCATAGAGCTCCCTGTACACAGACATTTCCTGCGCGGAGTTCATGATGTAAAACTGGTTGTAGGTAGGTCGGATTTTCCCTGAAAAGTTGGCCGAATAGTTGACTCTCAATGCCCCACTCTTACCTCTTTTGGTGGTGATAACGATCACCCCATTTGCAGCACGAGCTCCATAAATTGCGGTTGCTGAAGCGTCCTTTAAGATCTGAAAAGATTCAATGTCATTGGGGTTGAGGTTAGCAACTGATGAACTCACCAGGGTATTGGCATCTCCTGAAATTAGATTTTCAGTGTTTACGTTGGCCATGTCTTCAAGAATTACCCCATCCACCACAAAGAGCGGTTGATTGGTTCCATTGATTGACGTATTTCCGCGAATCCTGATTTTTGGAGAAGTACCAAACGTTCCCGAAACATTGTCAACTGTCACACCGGCTACCTGTCCTTCCAGAGCGCGGCTTACATCTGTAAGCCCGTTAAGCTTGATATCGTCCATCCCAAGACTGACTGAAGATCCCGTGAAAAGTTTTCGGTCAACTTCCTGGAAACCCGTAACCACAACAGCATCGAGTTCTTCTGCATCTTCTTTCATTTGAATATTGATGGGAACGGGTGGATCGGAAACCACAATTTCCTGTGTCTCCATTCCGACCATAGAGATTTGCAAAGTTTGACCGGGCTCTACAGTTAGTGAGAAGTTGCCATCAAAATCAGTTACTGTACCTTCAGTTGTACCTTTGATTTGTATGTTAACACCGATCATTCCTTCACCTGAAGGATCGGTAACTTTTCCCCGGATTACATTTTGGGCAATGAGATTAAATGAAAATAGCAGCGCAATAATCAGCGTAGTCGTAAACCTCATACCCATCGATTCAACATTCTACTGACTATTTTAAATCCCTGAATTTTAATTTACAATGTCGAAATTGAGATTGTAAACCATCGTCACTTCGACTAAATAATTTGTAATGATTGAATCTATTTGACTATCTGTAATCGTCCAGGCGCCGGAATCATCTACAGTGCCATTGCTAAACCATTCAGAAATTTTAGCGTCAGGAAATGTATAAAAATTCTCTTCAAAGGTGATATCAAGTTGTCTTTCATCAACACTTACTATATCAAACTCATAAAATAAGTCATCCTGCTTAGGCGATCCAGCTTCAGGATCCAGCTCGATAAAATCTCCATCTTCACTCCAGTTTCCGTTCTCTACTTCTTCGTTAGGGGACTCGCCAACTGTTCGTGTATATGTGAAATCGTTTTTAAGTTCAAGAATGTAACTACCACTTGCATCCCCACTTGCATCATTACTTTCAAAACCGGACTCTTTAACTGCTAAATCATATTCATCCAGCTTCCATTTTCTTGCCAATGGATTTACTTCAGCTTCTTTGTCATTACACGCGTTCAGGACCACAAACCCAATGATCGCACCAACCAATAAAATCTTTTTCATATATATCTAAGCGATTTAATAAATTCTTATCAACTTCATTAACGAATATTCAAAAGAAATCAATATAAAATACAATTCCTCTATTCTATTTAAAATTAATTATAACCGATGAATTTCCCTAAAATAAGACTCATCACAACGCAAGATGGTTCGACTAGCCTATATAATAATACCCTTGATGAAACCTATCATTCAACAAGAGGTGCTCTCGGGGAGTCCACTCATGTATACATCCAAAATGGATTAAGTACTTTAACAAATACCGAGGTGACTTTGTTCGAGGTTGGCTTTGGTACAGGATTAAATGCATTGCTTTCCTACCGATTTGCATTGCAAAATCAGATTAGGGTGAATTACCATACACTTGAGCCATTCCCAATTCCAGAGGAAATATTCAGTCGATTGGGTTATACGGAATCAAAGGAGGAGGCCAGGATTTTCGAAAAGATCCACCAGCTTACACAAGGTAACATAGAAATAGATCCAACATTTTCATTCAATCGATATACCAATACACTGGAAGAGTTCACTTCTGATCAACAATTTGATATTATTTACTTTGATGCTTTTGCCCCTTCCAAGCAACCCGAAATCTGGCATTCAGATAATTTATCCAAGTGCTTTCAACTGTTGAAACCTGGCGGTATTCTGGTTACTTATTGCGCTCAGGGCCAATTCAAAAGAGACCTGACTGCAATTGGATTTCAGGTAGAAATTTTGCCAGGAGGCATGGGGAAGAAAGAGATGGTAAGAGCAAGAAAATAGCTATTTCGGTTGTTCCCGGATGGCATCAGACGTCAGTTTTCTCCCAAGCGTACTTACACTGGCAACGTTGAAAAAGCCAATGACATTTACATCTGTATCAGCAATGATATTAGTTGGAAGATTTGCTGGGGGTGTTGCAAAGAGGGCACCAAATCCTTCTGGTCGGGCTGTTTCCTGCTGACCACGAACGAGGAAAAACCAGGCTTCGGGTGAAATCGAATGTAGTTCTAGATATATTGAGTCTGCTTTTTTTACGATGGTATTATTCTCAAAGGAATAGGGATTTCCATCAAGTGGAATGGTCCTAATCCCACCTTTTGTTTCTTTTTTTTCCACTGGGATTTCTATCAGGTTTGAATTCCGGTTTAAGACACCTTCTGTATTGAATATTTTGACCTTATCATTTGTGATAGTAAAGGTATCTGCAGGCCAAAAAGGTGGAATTAAATTTCCATTGATGTCCTGATCAAAAGGGTTGGCAATTGTCCTGATTGGATAGATGAATGGGATTCCATCTACGTTTCCCTCTGCAAAGGAGGCGTCAAAGAAGAGGTACATTTCGTCCGGTTGGTCCAGATATGCACCGTTTTTCCAGGCTTTTAACCAATAAGCATCGCGACTTCCTTCAGGGTCTACACCAAAGAATTCTGAGTAGTAATAGTCATAAAAGAAAGCATTTCCTTCCTCAAGGGTAAAAGTGATACTGTCAATGGGTGGAGCACCATTGAGGATTGATGTAGCATAATAGCTGATATTATCATGTACAATCTCAAGGAAATAAGTTTTTCCGATAGTTCCGAAAGTATCAGTTGCAGCCCACACATAGTCGCCATTCCCCTGGTCATTAAATTGAAATTGAAGACCGGTATCATCATAAACATTTACGGTAGCGCCGGTTATCTCAGAGGCAAATGTATTATCGTAATAAGGTTGTGTCGAAGTCAAACGAATCGTCTGATCCTCATTTGCATGAGTGAGCCATGCATCAACGACCAGATAATTCTCCACTTCGTTGAGTTTAACATCTACAATTTTTTCACAACCAAAAAGCAGGATGGAAAAGTATACTATGTATTTAGACCACTTCATCGCCATCAGAATTTAATATTGTAAGAGAATCCCGGAATTATCGTGGCAAAGATGGAAACCTGCACCGCTTCTGTTTCGATCGCCGTATCAGGGTTTTGCTGTTCTTTAGCCTGTCTGAAATAAATTGTAAAAGGATTTTTCCTTGCATAGACGTTATAGAATGAGAAAACCCAGTAATCAGTTATTTTTTTAGGTTTGCCATTTTTCTTGACCTTTCGCAGATTCCAGGTAGCTGAAAGATCCAGTCTGTTGGTATAAGGAATCCGTCCTGCATTGCGTAAATCTGTAATAGGGAAAACATATCCTTGCTGCTCAAAGCGACCATTAGGTGAAGTAAATGGCGTTCCGCTGATCAAAGAAAAATTCGAGGAAAACGACCACTTTTCATTCAGTTCATAAAACGTTGCAAACGTAAGGTTGTGAAGCTGGTCGAATCGGGTTGGGTACCAACCATGACCAATTCCATCCACTCTTAATTCGCTTCTTCCAAGGGTATAGCTGATCCAACCGGTAAAACTTCCTTTATTTTTCTTTAGGTATAGTTCCAAACCATAGGCCCTACCATCACCAGAAAGGATTTCTCCTTCCAGGGTTTCGTTAAAGAATAGATTAGCTCCATCTATATAGTCTATTTGGTTTTGGTTCCTTTTATAATAGACTTCGACGGAAGTCTCGTATTCATTGTCTTTGAAATTTCTGAAATAACCCAATGCCAACTGCTGACCAATTTGAGGTTTGATGTTATTGGTTGTCGGTGTCCAAAGATCCAGTGGATTTGAAGCCGTGGTATTTGACATCAGATGGATATACTGGGCCATCCTATTGTAGCTAGCCTTTACTGATGAAAATTGGTTTAACTGCAATTTGAAGGAAGCCCTGGGTTCAAGGTTATTATAGCTTGCAATTACATCTCCTTCAGAAGTTTCTTCTACTGAAAGTACTGGTTTTTTATAGCCGGGAATGGTATCGCCATAAGTAAACTTATCAGGCCCACCCATATAATTGAAATTGCTGAATCGGAGTCCGTACTGCAAAGTGATTCTATTGCCAATGTCTTGTTTCAGATCTAAAAAGACTGCATTTTCCAGTGATTGCTTTTCATCAAGGCTGATATCCGTAACCTCGCCAAGACTCACTCCAGTAGCATTGGCTGGTTTAAACCGATAGAAGTTCATGTCACCACCGAAAGACAATTCATTGTGAGGATTGATGAAATAGGTAAACTCTGGTTTGAATTGATAAGAAAAGATTCGAGAGTCCCATTCGAATTTATCTTCATCATTCTCACCGAAAGCCAGGGAATAGTCGTAATCACTTACCAGCCAGGTAAAGTTTGAGAATACTTTGTCATTAAAAAGATGGTTCCACCTTAAGGTAGCTGTTTTATTTCCCCAGGTAAATCCTTGTTGACCATCGAATAAGAACACATCCCTGCCGAAGTAACCAGATAAATAGATGTGATTCTTTTGATTGATTGTATAGTTTGTTTTTAATGTCAGGTCATAGAAATTAAGCCGCGCCCCGTTCCTTAATTCTTCTACAAATGGCATGAAAAGGATGTCTGCATAAGACCTGCGCCCAGCCAGGATAAAAGAGGCTTTATCTTTAATGATGGGTGCCTCGATGGCTAACCGGCTAAAAATATTACCTACTCCAGCCGAACCGCTGAATTCCTTTGCATTGCCTTCTTTCATTCTTACATCCAGAACCGATGAAAGCCTTCCTCCATATTTAGCGGGAATTCCCCCTTTGTAGAGTTTAATGTCTTTCACTGCATCCGGATTGAAGACAGAGAAAAAGCCGAGCAGGTGGGATGAATTGTAAACTGGAGCTTCATCCAGAAGAATAAGATTTTGGCCTACGCTACCACCACGCACATTGAAACCGCTGGCGCCTTCTCCCACAGTACTTACACCCGGGAGCAGTTGCAGACTTTTAACAATATCCACCTCGCCAAAAAATGCCGGGATTTTACTAATGGTTTTAATATCAAGCTCGGCAGTACTCATTTCCACATCTGTCACATTCTGATCTTCGGCCTCTGCTGTTATCACAACAGCAGCTAATTCCTGGCCTTCCTCAGCCAGTTCAATATCTAATCGCAAATTTTCATTGAGGTCAATTTTTTTGGTAATGGTTTCATAACCTACAAATCGATAAGAAATGGTATAGAGACCATGATCTAATGTGAGAGAATAGAATCCGTAAACATTGGTAATGGTTCCACTTGAAAGTTCTTCAATCACCACAGTAGCTCCGATCAGGGATTCACCATTGGATTTATCTTTAACATATCCACTAAGTGTGTGCTTTGTCTGAGCAAAAACACTGCATAGTAAGATCACCAAAAGAGGAGTGAGTATTAGTTTCTTCAAACTTTTTGAATTTTTGACCAGAGTTTTAACGGTTTGAGATTTACAAAGTTTTGAAAAACTCAATTCTTAAACAGAATAGTCGTTTAATTGTTTGTGTGGTTCAAATTCTGTTTAAATGGTCAGCGGAGCTTACTTCCTTCGCTTAATTTCCTTAATGATCATCTCTGCATGGACCCTTGAATTTTCAATAAACCATATATTGGTTTTGAGCCCACCGCAAATCACTCCAGCCAGAAAGATATTTTTAACATTCGTCTCCATTGTTTCAGGGTTGTATTCCGGGGTTTTGAATTCATCATCACCAATTTTTACTCCTGCAGATTCCAGAAAAGAAAAATCAGGTTGATAACCGGTCATGGCAAGCACAAAATCATTATCAATTGTTTTAAGACCGTCTGGCGTCTCTATATCTACAGTGGTTTCAGAAATGCTTTTGATCCGGGAATTGAAATAAGCTGCGATTGAACCTTCCTTTATCCGGTTATCAATATCTGGTTTTACCCAGTATTTTACACGGCTATTGATTTCGGGCTCCCTGATGACCATGGTAACCTGCTTAGCCCCTTTTCTAAAAGTCTCAAGGGCAACATCAACAGCAGAATTGGCAGCTCCAACCACCAGCACATTCATTCCAAAGTAAGGGTGCGGCTCATCATAATAGTGCTTGACTTTGGGAAGGTCTTCACCTGGAACGTTTAACGGAAAAGGAAGATCATAAAAGCCTGTAGCAATGATGATATTGTCTGCTTCATAGGTCTTTTTCGAAGATTTCACTTTGAATAGACCTTCGGAGTGGGATATCTCTTCCACAGTCTCATAGAGATTTACATTCAACTCCCATGACATGGTTACACGTCTGAAATATTCCAGAGCTTCTGATCGTACTGGTTTTGGATTATGAGAGATAAAAGGCACACCACCTATTTCCAGCCTGTCTGAGGTGGAAAAGAAGGTCATGTTTTTAGGATAATTATAGATAGAGTTTACCAGGCATCCCTTGTCAATAATGGCATGAGAAATCCCTGCTTTTTTTGCTTCTATTCCACAGGCTAAGCCTATGGGCCCCGCGCCAATTACTAGTACTTCTGTTTTTTGAATCATTGACATGGATGAATTTCAAAAGGTGTAATACAATAGTCGAGACGAATGTCATGTGACTCTGCAAAATTAAAGGCATCGAATAAGGGACCAAGACTAAGTCCTACCTTATTCATTTCTGGAAGATCTTTTAAAAGTCTGTCATAATAACCTTTCCCATATCCGATGCGATTGCCTACTTTATCCGCAGCCAGGAGTGGCATGAGGATCATGTCAATGGATTTGATATCAGCTTTCACAGCATTTACAGGTTCGGGGATTTTCAGGCGGTTCAGCTTGAATTTTAATTGGGAATTATAGTAGAAATGATTCATGGTCTCATTTTTAAGATCTGTACTTGAGACCACTATCTTCTTATTTTGATCCATCAATGATTTAATAATTGGCCATGTATTTACCTCTTTATTTCTTTCAATGGGTAGAAATACATGGACAATATTCACCGGATTTTTTTCCAGGAAAGAAAACACTTTGTGATAAAGCAGCTTATTTCTTTCCTCCCATACAGTCCTGGACAAGATCTTCCTTGCAGGTAATATTTGCTTTCTTAAAATATTTTTAGGGTCATCATTCATCCATGAGGATGTTAAAGCGGAAATCAAAGGCATCAAATTTATCCAACAATAACTGAATGAAATCCGGATGATTCAGGTAGAAATTCAAAAAGTTATCGTGACGTTCCTGCAGATTACCTTCAGGGAATAACTTTTCCTTCAAATTGTCAATTTGAGACATGGCCGTCTCATTGTTGTTTTCCTCAGACTTCTTGATTTTTTTTCCTATTTCATCAAGGATTTTGAAACTTTTGGCACTTTCTGCCCCAATAAAGCCTGCTAATGACTTATCTATTGCTTCAGCTTTCTTCTTAAGTTTTTCAAAAAGCTTGCCCATCTCTTTCTTTTCTTCTTTGAGGTCAAATTCAGTATTGGTTGAATTTTTCAAGAAGAGTGTCTTGATCTGATGAACATCACCAAAGAGCTCAGCGACAGGGAGATCCAATTTTCTGAATTTTTTTGCATTTGCCTTATTAATGACCAGAGCAAAATTTCGTGGGATCAAAGCAGGAAAGAAGGTGTCAAAAGCTTTGAAGGCTTCTTTGAGTTGGAGCCAATAACTAATTTCTGCAGGACCACCTACATACCCCAAATTTGGAAGAATAGTTTCCTGGTAGATTGGGCGGGTGATCACATTAGGACTGAAGTGCTCTGGTCTTTCTTCGATTGTTCGAAACATTTCATCATCTGTAAAGAACAGGTCCGTATTAAGCACCTTAAATCCACCTTCTTCTCTCACAATTCTTTCCCTTATCTCATTGTCTATATAAAAGAAGTTAATCTCTCTTGAAAAAACCTGGGACTTATAACCCAGGTTGTTGAGCTTTGAAGAGGCCTCTTCAACCAGTGGGTTAGCTACACTTTCGAAAATCTCCTTCTTAATAACCGGGACGAAGAGTTCTTTCAATGCCGCGTGATCCGCATCTACTACTACAAGTCCCTGGTCTCCAAATAATTCGTTCACATAAAACCTTGTCGCTTCAGCTAAAGTGGAGAAATCAAGATAGGCCTGCTCAAACAGGTCCACTGTTTCGGGTAACTCATGAAAGACAGTATTCATGGAGTGAGGCTTAAATCTGCCCACAGGTCCCCTTTGGTCTGTTTGCCATTCATATCGCTTACCGAAAAGGTGAAAATGATTAATCTCGGCAAAGTCATGGTCTTCTGTTGCCATCCAGTAAACAGGGACAAAATTGTAATCCGGAAACTGTTTCCTCAGTGCTTTACAGAGATTGATCGTGGTGACAATCTTATAAATAAAATAGAGTGGTCCCGAAAAGATATTTAGCTGATGGCCAGTAGTGATTGTAAATGTTCGTTCATGTGTCAATGAATGGATATTAAAATCTACTGCTTCAGTAGTTTTTAAGGGACCATATTGCTCTACCAGTACTTTATTGAGTTCATTTCTGTTATCCTCTGAAAATTGACGATTATTTATCAGCTCCTCAAAATTTTTGACAGAGGGGAATACCTCATAAAAGTCCTTGAGTTCTTTTTTTTGATTTAGATAGTCCAGAAAAAGTGGAGAGAAACAACGTGCTTCTCCCAGATCAATATTTTCTAAAATCATGTAGTTGGTAGTCGTTATTTGGTTAGTCATTGGACTGCCTCGCCATATAAATCAAAAGCTGTTGCGTCAGTAATTTTGATTTTTGAGAAATCCCCGATCCTAAGATAGTTATTATCAGCATTGATCAATACTTCATTGTCAACTTCCGGGGAATCAAACTCTGTTCTCCCAACAAAGTTTTCTCCCTCTTTCCTGTCGATCAGGACTTTTAGTGTTTGACCAACCTTAAGTTGATTGATTTCTTCGGAAATACTTTCCTGTAATTCCATAACGCGATCGGCTCGTTCTTGTTTTATTTTTTCAGGAACATCATCGTTCATGCTGAAAGCATGAGTATGTTCTTCGTGCGAATAAGTAAAGACTCCAAGCCTTTCAAATCTCGAACGCTCTATGAAGTCCATCATCTCTTGAAATTCTTTTTCTGTCTCACCCGGATGTCCGGCAATCATGGTGGTCCTGATAGCAATTCCGGGAACCCTGTGGCGAATGGTATCAAGCAGCTCCTCAGTTTTTTCCCTTGTGGTCCCACGACGCATAAGGCTGAGCATTTTGGTAGATCCATGCTGAAGAGGTATATCAAGATAATTGCAGATGTTGTCTCTTTCTGCCATAACAGTAAGCACATCTTCAGGAAATCCTGTTGGAAAGGCATAATGAAGTCGGATCCATTCCAGACCTTCAACCTGTGATAAGCTGTCCATGAGGTGCGCAAGTGACCTTTTTTTATACAGGTCTAACCCGTAATAAGTAGAATCCTGGGCAATTAGTAAAATTTCTTTGGTGCCATTCCTTACCAGGTTTCTGGCTTCCTCCACAATCTGTTCAATGGGTTTTGAAACGTGTTTTCCACGCATGACCGGGATGGCACAGAAACTACATGGTCGGTCACATCCCTCAGAAATCTTGAGATAGGCGTAGTGGTTACTGGTTGTCAAGATCCTTTCCCCTATCAATTCATGCTTGTAATTGGCATTGAGTCTTTTTAACAAGAGGGAAAGTTCCATTGTCCCAAACCAGTCGTCGACATCAGGAATCTCGGTCTTCAGGTCATCCCGATATCTCTGGGAAAGACATCCGGTTACATAAACCTTCTCCACAAGTCCTTCCTGTTTCGCATCGACATACCTAAGTATGGTGTCAATTGATTCCTGCTTGGCGTTGTCGATAAATCCACAGGTATTGATTACAACGATATTGGCATCATCTTTCTCAGACTCATGCGTTGCATCGATTTTATTCCCTTTAAGTTGAGTGAGCAATACCTCTGAATCAACAATATTCTTAGAGCAACCTAGAGTAACAATATTTATTTTGTCCTTTTTAGCTTTTGTTTTCACATGCACAAATTGATCTGCAAAGCTAAACAAATTGCATCCCACAATAAGTTCGTTGCAACCAGGGTTATTATACCTTTGTGCCACATTTTGCATATGGAAGTCCGTATTATTTTATTTTTTGCCCTGATCGGTATGTTGAGCTGTAATGAAATCAAAGAATGTGAACTTGATGAAAATCGAAAGTTTGCAAATATTGAATTCTATTATGCTGGTTCAGAACTTCCAATAGACTCTTTGATTTTTGATGAGATCTATAGTCCTGCATCCCCCTATATTTCTCTTCAGGATACTTTCCTGGGTGGATTTGGTTTGCCTTTGGATCCGGCAATTGATCTTACAGAATATATCTTTAAGACCGATAGTGGCGAGTATAATTTATCTTTTACTTACCAGCGGGAATTTTCGGTGTACAGTGTGGATTGCGATCCATCCGTAAAATTTTATGATTTGACCTGCACCTCGTTAAGCTTTGATTCTATTGCAGTAATTAATCCGATTTTAAACAGAGATGAGCTGACCAATGTTGAAGTATATTTTTAGCTTTTTCTTACTATTTGGGGTTTCAGCATTGATAGCTCAACCGCAGGATACTTCCACTGTACAGGTCAAAAAGGATTATGTTCCTTCAATGATTATGCTTGGTTATAATGCTGTACCATTGGTGAACACCATCTTTTACGATGGTTATGTGGGGCAGAATGGGCAGGTAGGACTGGATTTTGCAAATAATTTATTGATGGTCGATTTCGGGTATCAACGGACTATAAGAACCGGTGCAACTTATACCTATAATAATGAAGGAACATTCTACCGGATCGGTTTGGAAACCAATGTATTGAAAAACAGGTCTGACGCAAATGGTTTAACACTTGGATTGAGATATGCCAGGAGCAGGTTCAGTGATGAGATGCAGATTACTGATGACTTTGGCTTCGGAGTAGTAGATCTGTCACCCAAAAACAATGCAGTAAAATCCGGATGGCTTGAGCTTAATCTCGGATTGAATGTGAAGGTCTTTGAACAAATTTATTTTGGATATCTGGTAAGATATAAAGTTTATAAATCCATTAAAGGCCTTGAAGGATTGGACCCTTTTGATTTACCCGGATTTGGGAGGAATGAGAATAATTCAACAGTAGGCTTTGATTACTATATCCGATGGATAATTCCCTTTAGGAGGGAGCCGGTGGTTGAGGAGTAGTTTAAAGAAATCTGATATCCGAGACCAGCTTATAACCTAATTCTTCTTCAAGCATGTCCAGCACCCTTTGTTTGTTGTTAGTCAATTCTTGTTTAAGCGGGGCTGAACTGAGATATACAAACATCTTGCCCTGATCAATTCTGATTTTTGAGGTTCTTGAGGCAATGGGTTTACCCATAATCTTGTGCCAGGATGCAATTAGTTTTTTTTCATCCCAGGTCTTTTCAAGATTTTCTGATTTAAGAAATTGCTTGAGCGCATTTGAAAATGATGTTGTATTGTTCTTATCCATTTATTCGACCATTTTCAATTTCAAAAAATGTGACTTTCTTTTTCTTACCAAAAAAATTCTTTGCCCGTTCCTTCCTTGCGTCTGTAATAAAGATCTGTGAAAATCGCTTGTCATTTGAAAGGAGCTCGACAAGGTGACCAATTCTTTGATCATCCAATTTGTCAAAAATGTCATCCAAAAGTAACAAAGGGATCTCATCTTTTTTGGTTTTCAAGAAATCAAATTCAGAAAGTTTCAAAGCGATGATCAATGTCTTTTGCTGTCCCTGCGATCCGAATTTTTTCGTTGGTTTTCCATTGAGCAGAAATAAGAAATCATCCTTATGACTACCCATGGTGGTTCGTTCCAGAATGAGATCTTTCTTGATGGCTTCCTTAAATTGATCTGGAAAGTTTTTGTCGAGGCATTTGGTTCGATACTTGATACCTGGAATTTCATCGACTTTAAAAACATCCTGGTAATTAGAAGTAAAGAACTCTTCAAACTCTAGCAGGAACAACTTTCGTTTGGCAGAGATTCCCACAAATAACGGGAGTAGCTGGTCATCATAAGTCTGGAGTAGCTTTTGGTTGTAATTTGACTTCCCTGCGTTTTGTTTAAGAAAGCTGTTTCGTTGGTTGAGGAGTTTTCTGCATCGAATGAGCTCATCCAGATAGGATTTGTCATATTGTGAGATCACCCGATCAAATAATTTTCTTCTGACCTCACTTCCTTCCCGAATGATTTCATTGTCATCTGGCGTAGTCAGCACCCATGGTATAGATCCTATATGGTCGCTCAGTTTTTCTGGCTCAACTCCATTGACCCGGAACAATTTCTTTTTACCCTGTTCGAAGTAGCAGTTGACTTTGAGTCCGGAATCAAATTCACCAATAATGGAAAAATAAGGTTCCTCAAAAAGTATATTGTCTTGATCGGTATTGTTCTGACTACTTCGAGTCATGCATAGGTAATGAATAGCATCGAGTAAATTGGTCTTACCCATCCCGTTTAGCCCCAGCAAACAGTTGATTCCTTCCTTAAAATGGAATGATTCTTCTTGATAATTCTTAAAATTTACAAGTTTTAATGTGCTGAGAACCATATCTTTTTGATCACCGCACCTTTTGATTTAATTTCGCAGGGCCGTTGGGAATACCTACGCAATAATAAGCATAGAACATAAGCAAAAGTTATGGCTGCAAAGACAAATACAAAATCTGCAAGTAAATCTTCTAAATCGACTGCAAAATCAGCTGGCAAGGCTGCATTTAGCAAGGAAACTTATCTCTCATGGTTTGAGTCCATGATGTTGATGCGAAGATTTGAAGAAAAGGCAGGTCAATTATATGGTCAACAAAAAATCAGAGGATTTTGTCACTTATATATAGGACAGGAAGCGTGTATGGCCGGGTGTGTATCCGCGCTGAAAGAGGGAGATAAGTACATCACTGCTTATCGAGATCACGCACATCCGTTGGCTTTAGGTACGGATCCAAAAGCAATCATGGCGGAATTGTACGGAAAGGTTACCGGCATTTCAAAAGGTAAAGGTGGTTCTATGCACATGTTTGACAAGGAAAAAGGATTCTTTGGTGGACATGGTATAGTGGGTGCTCAAATCCCACTTGGGTTAGGAATTGGTTTTGCAGAAAAATACAGTAAGACTGATAACTTATGTGTTTGTTTCATGGGTGATGGAGCTGTAAGACAGGGAGCTTTCCATGAGGCACTTAACCTGGCGATGACACTTAAAGTACCTACCATTTTTGTGATAGAAAACAATGGATATGCCATGGGTACTTCTGTTAAAAGATCTTCCAATGTGACTGAGCTTTATACCCTTGGAGATGCATACGATATTCCATCCAAAGCAGTCGATGCGATGTCAGTAGAAGAAGTTCACTATGCTATGGCAGAGGCAGCTGAAAGAGCCAGAAAGGGTGATGGGCCTACCTTATTAGAATTCAGAACCTATAGATATAAAGGACACTCCATGTCAGATCCTGCAAAATATCGAACTAAAGAGGAGGTCGAGGAATATAAATCCAAGGATCCGATTGAGCAGGTTAGAGCTACAATTCTGAAGAATAAGTTTGCTACTGAAGATGAATTGAAAAGTATTGACCAAAAGGTAAAAGACATTGTTGCGGAATCAGTTGAATTCTCTGAAAATTCGGATTGGCCAGCGGCGGAAGATGCATACAAAGATGTGTATGTACAAGAAGATTATCCATTTATTATGGATTGATGGAAAAATCATATCTTTGCGTCCTTAATTTTTAAAGCAATG
Organism: Bacteroidota bacterium; assembly: GCA_047947195.1. Lineage (GTDB taxonomy): Bacteria > Bacteroidota > Bacteroidia > Cytophagales > Cyclobacteriaceae > UBA7330. The sequence continues at coordinate 4,684,402 of CP170458.1, read as the reverse complement.
GCAAAAACCAAGACCAAAGAGGGAGAAGGGATAGAAATATTAGAAGATCCTGGTGCCTTAGTAAGCAAAGCGGAGGAATTTCTTAACAGTAAGAAAAACAGGAACTTAACGCTTGTTATCGGGAGTTTTATAGCCCTGGTAATCGCGGGATTTTTTGGTTATAGATATTATATTTCCAATCAGGATCAGGAAGCTCAACGAGAGATGTTTCAGGCGGTCTATTACTTTGAAGCGGATAGCCTGGGTAAAGCACTAAATGGTGATGGGATCAATTATGGCTTTTTGCAGATCATAGAAGATTACCCGGGGACCAAAGGAAGTAATCTGGCAAACTTTTATGCTGGGATTACCTATTTGAAACTTGGAAATTTTGAGAATTCTATCAGATATCTGAAAGACTTTAATAGTTCAGATTATTTGCTTCAGGCAAGGGCCTATTCATTGATTGGAGATGCATATCTGGAGTTGGATGATTTTTCAAGTGCAATTGCCTCATATAATGATGCGATTAATTACAAGCCAAATGAAAATTTCACTCCTATTTATTTGAAGAAACTTGCTTTAGCTGAAGAACTACAAGGTAATTATTCTGCTGCAGCAAATGCTTATGGAAGAATTATTGATGAATATAAGGAGTCAGAATTTTTCCAGGAAGCCAAGAAGCAAAAGGCCAGGTTGGAAGGATTGGCTGCTAACTAAGAAATATCAAATAAGATTTTAGGGATAAAGCAGTCATGTTTTATCCCTTTTTTCTTTTTTAACCCGAATGGCAAGCTCGAATAAAAACTTAAGTTCAAATAGACCAACTCAGCTCAAGGACCCCAAATCTTTACGCATTGGTATTGTGGTTTCTTCATGGAATGAAGAAGTGACTGAAGCCCTGTACTCTGGCGCTTTATCGACTCTTTTGGAATCAGGGATTTCAAAAGAACGAATAGAACGTAAGAATGTACCTGGTAGCTTTGAGTTGCCGTTGGGAGCACAATGGCTGGCCAAAAGAGATGACATTGATGCGGTGATTTGCCTTGGGTGCATTATTCAGGGTGAAACCAGACACTTTGATTTTATCTGCGCATCGTGTGCTAATGGAATTACTGAAGTAGGATTAAAATATGATAAACCCGTAGCCTTTGGTGTGCTTACCACAGATAATTTAAAGCAGGCGATGGACCGTGCAGGGGGTAAGTATGGTAATAAAGGTGATGAAGCGGCAAGCACTATTTTGGAAATGCTGAATTATTAAATGATGAAGGTACTAAAATTTGGAGGCACATCTGTGGGACGCCCTGAGCGAATGAAGCAGGTTGCTGAGATCATTGGTTCGATTAAAGGAAGAAAAATGGTTGTGCTCTCGGCCGTTTCCGGAAATACCAATATGCTTGTAAGTATCTCAGAAAAATGTGAATTGGGTGACCAAAAGGGAGCATTGGCTCAGGTAAAAGAATTGCGGAAGGTCTTTGATCCTTTCCTGGATCAGCTATATGAAAATAAGGAGATTCAGCAGGACACAGAAAAGTATATTGATCAGGTAATTTCAGACATTGAAGGCCTGGTGGATCAGCCATATAGTCAGCAAGTGCATAAAATGGTGGTCGTTCAGGGAGAATTGATTTCTACGCGAATGTTTACCAATTACTTAAAGGATCAGGGTGAGGATGTGGCTTTGCTCATGGCTCAGGATTTTATGACGTTGGATGAGAACGATGAGCCGGATATGGAGATGATTGGAAAGAAATTGAATCATCTGCTTGGCAAGACTTCAGCAAAAGTTATTATCACTCAAGGATTTATTACCAGAAATGCAGCGGGTGGAATTGATAATCTCAAACGGGGAGGATCAGATTATTCCGCAACCATCGTCGGCTCAGTACTCAAATCTGATGAGATCCAAATTTGGACTGATATTGATGGTATGCATAATAATGATCCAAGAGTGGTTGAGAAGACATTTCCCTTGGCGATGTTGAGTTTTGAGGAAGCTAGTGAGTTGGCATATTTTGGAGCTAAGGTTTTGCACCCTACATGTATTGTTCCTGCACAGCAGTTTGGTGTACCCGTTAGGATTAAAAACACCATGGATCCTGTTGCGAATGGCACCTTAATTTCCAATCAAAGTGATGGTGAAGGAATAAAAGCCATTGCAGCGAAAGACAACATCACTGCAATCAAAATTAAGTCAAGTCGTATGGTGATGGCGTACGGTTTTATGAGGAGGGTGTTTGAAATTTTTGAAATGTACAAGACACCCATCGATATGATCACCACTTCGGAGATCGCAGTATCACTGACTATAGATAACAACGAGCATCTACCCGAAATCGAACGAGAGATCTCCAAGTATGGCAAAGTTGAAATAGACAAGGATCAAACGATCGTGTGTATTGTAGGGGATGACATTGCAGAAAAGAGAGGATTAGGCAAGCAGATTTTCAAAGCTTTGGATGATGTGCCTATCCGAATGATATCATTTGGTGGTTCCCGGAATAACATTTCCCTCCTGATCGACTCAAGTCATAAAAAGACGACTTTGCAGCGATTGAATGCTTTATTTGAGAAATAGACTGGTTACCCCTGGAAGGCAAAGAAGATCAGCCAGACAAGTATAAAGATCGGGACAAGCATAGGTATTGAGAATCTCAGAATGTAACCGAAAAAGGAAGGCATCTTGATACCTACCTGCTCAGCAATTGACTTCACCATAAAATTAGGGCCATTTCCTATATAGGTCATGGCGCCAAAAAATACTGCTGCTATCGAGATGGCTTTGAGATCCAGGATGCTGCCCTCGAATCCTCCTTCAGAGAAGGATATTACGTCTGTAAGATTATTAATACTTGCTCCTGTAGAGGCCATTGCGGCCGTTAGAAAATTAATGTAGGTAGGTGCATTATCAAGAAATCCGGAAAGAAGGCCAGTCCCCCAATAAAGGGTATTATGAGTGATCAGAGCAGTACCTTCGGGAGACTTAGCATAATTACCAACCATTTCCAGGGCAGGCATCATCGTGGCAAAAATTCCAATGAATATAAAGGCTACCTCCCGGATGGGCTCGAAGCTAAATCCATTACCTCCCAATGCTAATTTATCTGCAAATCGATATGAGAGATAGGCAGTACTTAGCATAATGACCTCTCGAATAAAGGAGAACTTTTGTCCTTCGTAGCTAATTGCCGGAACCCAAGGAAATACATTAGGGTCAAGGAAAACCGCACCTACAACGACGCTTAGCCAGATAAAATTTCGTGAGCCACGCATACGTATTTGTCCGGTAGGCTCAGGTTGCTCTTCTCCATAGGAGTAATCAGTCTTGTTTCTCTTATCAAAGTAGTAGAATAGTATTAGAATCAGAACAATGGCAAATGCCCATGGAACAATATTGTGAGCAACAGTCCAGAAGAACGGAACTCCTTTTAGGAACCCCAGGAACAATGGAGGATCACCAATCGGGGTAAGACTTCCACCGATATTACTTACAACGAAAATGAAAAATATAATATGATAGGCTTTCACCCGGTTTCTATTTAGTCGTATAAAAGGCCTGATCAATAACATACTGGCTCCAGTCGTCCCAATAAGATTGGCTATTACCCCTCCTATGGCGAGGATGATTACATTGGTCATGGGCCTTGCTTCCTTATCTACTGTAATCATGATGCCACCTGAGGCGACAAACAAGCCTGTGAGTAAAGAAATAAACTGGAAGTATTCAAAAAATGAATGTACTGGGGCGTGATGGTTGTGTAGGAAAAAGTAATAGTAACCAACAATAAAAATCGCCAGTGCTATGGAGACAATCGGATAGTTTTTGTGCCAGAAATGCTCATAAAATAATGGTCCTGTGGCAATCATTAGGAGTAGGAGGATAAACGGTATTACACTCCAGGTACCTGGCGCATGATGTTCTGGCTCGCCAGCTTCATCTATACTGGAAACAATTTCTGTTCTTTCATCTGTTTCACCTTGAGCATCTAATGAACTGACAAGTCCACAGGTTAAAATGAGACAAAGAAATACTTTAGAAACTAAACTCATGGGGTGGAAAAATGGGTTTTTTCAAAATTGTGTCTAAAAATACAATTCAGCATAGATAATGAAAATGGTTTGTTTAATCACTTATTTCGGACAATTGTTAACTTGAAATTAATACAAAAATTGGATTATTATCTGATTCTCATTTGCTTATGGTGTATGCAAAACACCAGCAATGGTGTCGTGACTGGCACCGGTCGCAATACCTAAAGTATTCGGAAGATTGAGTTTTCTCAAAATACCCAGAAAGCCAAAAATGAGTGCTTCCTTGTGATCAATTATTTCACTTGAAGGGATAACAATTTGTATACCATTGCGAGTTAGTTTCTCGCTGATTTTACTCATCAGATATTTGTTATGTGCACCACCTCCTGTAAAGAACACACGATCATCTTTGGAAAGAAATTGGCTGATTGATTGAGCGATTTCATCACTAAGAAATTCGACGAATGAATGTAGCGCATTTCCTGCATCTACACCTTCCTCCTTTAACAGCTGTTCAACAACCCATTGGTTGCTCATTGCTTTAGGTGGCTGAAGTTTGAAATAAGATAGTCCTTGAATTTTTTCCAGCCAGGAGATATCCAGACTCCCCTTTTCTGCCAGTCTCCCACCCTTGTCGAAAGGGGCTCCCAGCTTCTGAGCAAAAAAATTCAACACCTGGTTACATGGTGCAATGTCCCAGGCGTGTATTTTTTCATTTTTCTTGATCGTAACATTGGCTATTCCTCCCAGGTTGACCCATCCCTGATATTCAGGAAACAGGGAAAGATCCCCCTTTGGGACCAAAGGGGCACCCTGCCCCCCAAGTAATAGATCTTTAGTACGAAAATCATCCACAATCTCCAAACCAGATATTTGGCTAATCATTTGACCATTTCCGAGTTGAAGACTAAGTTTTTGATTGGGTTCATGAAATACTGTGTGCCCATGAAAGCCTACAACATCTACAGGAGTGTCCTTTGGCATGAATTCTTTAAGCTGCTGTCCAATCCATTCTCCATACGTTATATCTAAAAGATTAAGGTCATGACCAGATAACTGATCACTTTTTCGCAAAGAATCTTTCAGGTCTTCCGGTATTTCTTTAGTGTAAGTGCTTAATATCCGGAATGTCCACTCGGCTCCATGGGTTAATGTAGCGTGACAAAAGTCTACTCCATCCAGTGAGGATCCAGACATGATCCCGATCACGTGATATTGATTCAAGGGTGAGGATCGTTAATTTTACCCATATTCTTATAAATAGGATGACTAAGAAAAGAAATATTACGGTAGATATAGGTAACACAAGGATAAAATCAGGTGAATTTGTTGATGATGAACTTACGACAGTAGAGTTTTGGGATTCGCTGATTCAGCTTTATACTATTAAAAAGGAAAATACCAGTTTTTGGACCTTTTGCTCTGTTAGAGGGAACAAGTATGAAATTGACCAGGTTTTTAATGAATCGGATCACCTGGTATTGGATCATGAGACACCTCTCCCAATCAAATTGGACTATGAGACACCTGAGACACTTGGTATGGATAGAGTAGCTGCGCTGGTGGGGGGACAGAGCCTTTACCCAAACAAAAATATAATGGTGATTGATGTGGGTACCTGTAACACCTATGACATTCTTGATGCCAATGGTATTTTTAAAGGAGGTGTAATTGCACCCGGTTTCAAAATGCGGATGAAAGCGATGAGTCAATTTACCAAGGCCTTACCCGATATAAGTGGAGAGTGGGAGGATTTAAAAGATCAGTATTTAGGGAAAAATACCAGGGAATGCCTGAAAAGTGGTTCCTATCAGGCAACAATTCTTGAAATAGAGGGTTTTATAGGATATTTCAGGCAACATTTTGAGGATTTAACAATTCTTATGACAGGTGGAGATGCATCCTACTTTGAATCGAAGTTAAAAGGTCCCATCTTTGCACGCTCAAATTTGGTATTGAGAGGATTGAATAGCATAAGGCATTTTAACAATGCGTGAGATCAGAGTAGCGATTTTTCTTTTTGTTTTGGTTGTAGGGTACGGAGCTAACGCTCAAACCGTTACCTCGTTGTATTCCTCACACGGTGTTGGAGAGGTTTCCCATCCTGGGTTACAACAAAATTTTGCAATGGGAGGATTGGGATATGGAACACCTTTTATGTTTGGGATTAATTTACAAAACCCATCAATGCTCTATACAAATCCGCTAAGTACCTTTTCTGTGGGACTTAAGGGGGATTTTCGCCAATACAAAGGTGACGGTGTGTCAAGCAATTCAAATGCAGCCTCATTGAGATACCTGGCCATGGCTTTTCCACTCGTAAAATCCCGATGGGCCACGGCTATTTCACTGCTTCCATTCAGTGCGGTAAATTATAATTCTTACTCGGTAGATTCATTGACTACAGAGGTTGTTTCTATAAATAGATATCAGGGAAATGGAGGATTGTCAAGTCTCTCATGGTCCAACAGTTTTAGACTTCATAAGTCGTTGGCAATTGGTATTAAGTCTTCCTTTATTTTCGGAACGATTGAAAAAGACTCCAGGGTTCAGCTAACAGGAGGTAATGTGAGCGACTCGTATCTGATCAATTATAAAGAGCTTACGGGGTATAAGGATATTATTTTTTCATTAAGTATTTCAAATAAATTTAAAATTGCTGACACCAGGTATATCAATGTTGGTGCTGTGTATGATCTTTCCGGCCAGCTTAACGGAAATTTGGAGACGAGTTATGAACGATATTCAGGTTCAAACCTTCTTCAAACCAAAGAACTAACTTCATCCTCAGTCTCTTTTCAATTGCCAAGATCATTCAGTTTTGGCCTCTCCTACCAGATAATCAGCAAATTATTGGTTGGCGCGGATGTAAATCTCAAGCAGTGGCAAGGAGGAGAATCAAGTGTTGATACATACAATGATGCACTAGCTTTTTCACTTGGAGGAGAACTTATTCCAGACATTCAAAGTGTTAGCAACTACTTTAAAAGGGCTATTTATAGGGCTGGAATAAGCTATAAAGAGTTACCATACCTTGTAGAAAATACGCAAATTAATGATTTTGGTATTAATTTTGGAGTTGCTCTTCCTGTAAGCGGGTATTCAAGTATTGAGACTGCTTTGAAATATGGTTGGCGAGGCACCACGGATAATGGCCTGACCAGGGAATCCTATTTTCAGGTTGTTCTGGGTGCAACAATAAACGACCAGTGGTTTATTAAAAGAAAGTATGACTAAATATTAAGAAGAATGAAATTTCTAGCGAAACAATACACATTTTTATTGCTCTTCATAGCTATTTCATCCATTGCAGTAGCACAGCCAGGGTGGAATTGGGGGGATTCAGTGGATGTAGCAAAGGAAAAAAATGCCTTGTATACAGATATGATGAATTCTGGTAACTACACAGCCGCTTCTACAGCATTGGAGTGGTTGCTGGTAAATACACCTGATCTTAATTCATCCATCTATATCAATGGTGCAAAGATCTATGAGGGCCTGGCTGAGAAGGAAACTGATGCAGCCAAGAAAGTACAGTATGAAGAGAAAGCGTTAAGTATGTATGATTTGAGGATCAAATACTTTGGAGACGAAGCAGCGGTTCTCAATAGGAAAGTAAATGCAGCCTATAATTTCTTTAAGGATGATAAAACCAAGTACAAGGAATTATTTGAGATGCTACAGAAAGCTGTAGAAGTCAATGGGGCAGATATTTTTGATGGAAACCTCTTATACTATATGGTTGCTACCTATAAGTATAAGAAGTCAACAAATGCCCTGACTGATGAGCAGGTTTTTGATATTTACTCACAAATCATGGACATTGTTGAGCAGAAAAAAGCAAATGGTAAGACTGTAAAACCCCAGATCACTGATACCATTGATAAACTGCTTACTAGTACCGTAGATGTTGACTGTGATTTTATCGAAGAAAAATTAGGACCTAAATTCAGAGAGACTCAAGATGTAAAGCTTGGAAAAAAGATCTTTGGATTAATGCTTGCTCAAAAATGTACTGATACTCCGCTCGCAGTTGAAGTAACAGAAGTTATCCATGCATCAGAGCCAGATTTTGCTATAGCTAAATTTATAGCTAGCAGACATCAGAAAGATAAGAATTTCGATAAAGCTATTGAGTATTACGAGGAGGCTATTGGCTTGACTGAAGATAATACCAAAAAGGCTGAAGTTCATTTGAGCATTGCCAAAGTTCAACAGTTTCAAGGAAGGAAAGTTGCTGCAAGAGAAAGTGCCAGGGAAGCTTTGAAAAATGACCCTTCACAAGCGGATGCCTACAAACTGATTGGTGATTTGTATGCCGACAGCTTTGAGGACTGTAAAGGGGGTGAAAGCCGAGTAAAAGATTATGCTGTCTATATCGCTGCTTATAACATGTATCAAAAAGCTGGGAACAGGGAAATGATGGCACAGGTAAAAGCTGCTTTCCCTTCCATTGAAGATATCTTCAATGAAAATTATAAGGAAGGCGATTCTATTACGGTAGGTTGCTGGATACAGGAAACTATAAAACTAGAAAGAAGGCCTCAGTGATCTTCAAAAATATAAATATCAAAACGGTCATGGATTTTAGCTGTGACCGTTTTTTTGTTATATGTGTATTCTGTACCATTCTGATAACAGGTTGTCAAAAGGAGAAGGCAACTGTTGTCCATGAGGTCTATGAAGGGCCATTAATAGCAATAGACAGTGTCGATACGGAAATGAGTGATGAGGGTCATATTGTCGTGAAGCTTAAAGCCCCAAGACAGCTGGATTTAGCCAATGGAGATACCGAATGGCCCGAAGGACTTTACCTTCAATACCTTAATGAAGAAGGGGTAGTAACTTCGACTTTCATAGCCGATTACGTATACAAAGAATCCGAAAAGAATATCTATCGCGGTGAAGGGAATGTGGTAGTTAGAAGTCTCAACAATGGAGACGAGTTGCATACGGAAGAATTATTCTGGGATCCAAATGACGAAAAATTCTATACTGATAGATTCGTTACTATTAAATCAGAAGATGAGGTTCATACAGGAGAAGGCTTGATTGCGAATCAGGACTTCACTACCTATCAAATCCAAAAGCCTTCCGGGACAATTAACTTAATTGAACAATGAAGGGTATAGATGCAATTATATTTTGGTTAGGAGTAACGTTCTTCCTTATTGCTATTTATGAAGCTATGATTCTCGGAATTGGACAGGCTTATGGTATCTTTATGATCAGTCTGATCCTACTCTTTGTATATGGATACAGAAAAAAAAGAAACACAAAAAAGTAATGGTTGATCCTTCCCTATTATCCGGAATCTTAGTTTGCCTGCTTTTTTCTGCTTTTTTTTCAGGTATTGAAATCGCTTTTATTTCCGCTGATAAGCTGCATATTGAAGTAATGAATGTGAAGGGTTCAATGACTGGGAAAGTATTGTCCGAATTCACTGGGAAACGGTCTCATTTTCTTGCTACAACACTAGTGGGCAATAACCTTTCTATCGTACTGTATGGTATCCTGATGGCTAAACTAATTGAGCCCTTTCTTTATTCTGTTCTCCCGGAAGCTTTATCTGCTGATGTATTCATCCTTGTACTCCAGTCCCTCGTCTCTACTTTAATTGTGCTGGTTACGGCCGAATTTCTGCCAAAGAGCATTTTTTTGATCAACCCTGATTTTATGCTTCGCCTCTTTGCCCTTCCCATGGCATTGATCTACTTTTTGCTATATCCTGTGGTGATGCTAATTGTGATGACCTCCAGATTTATGATCATTCATGTTCTGAGATTTGATTTTTCTGAGGACAAACCAGTTTTTGGGCTCACTGATCTAAATAATTACATCAAAAAGAATCTGTTGAATCTGGAAAAGGAGGAGGATACAGAAATAGATGCGAAGATTTTCAACAATGCCATAGAATTTAAATCCGTGAAGGTGAGAGAATGTATGATTCCCAGAACGGAATTGGTGGCAGTGGATGTAGAAGGGAAGATAGAAGATCTTAAAAAAGCATTTATTGAGAGTGGGCACTCGAAAATTCTGATCTATAAGGAATCCATTGATGATGTAATTGGCTATTGTCATTCACTAGAGATGTTTAAGAAGCCAGCGGAGATTAAGCAGATCCTTACCCCAGTATTGATTGTACCCGAAACTTTGCTTGCAAATGAGCTGCTGATCCAATTTATCACAGAGCGTAAAAGTATTGCTCTCGTCGTTGATGAATATGGAGGAACTTCAGGAATTGTGACCATGGAAGATGTTATTGAAGAGATTTTTGGAGAGATCCGGGATGAGCATGATGATGAATACCTAATTGAAGAGGCATTAGATGAGCATAATTTCATCATCAGCGCAAGACATGAGGTAGATTATCTGAATGACAAGTATGATTGGGAGCTTCCGGTTGGGGATTATGATACGCTAGGGGGGCTCATTTTATCCATCCATGAGGATATACCCCAGGTTGAAGAAGAAATTGAATTACCTCCCTTCAAATTCACCATTTTTAGTATGGAAGACAATCGGATTGATAAGGTAAAAATCTATGTTGGAAATTCCAACGATTCTTAATTAAGTGACCTTTGCAGAATCATTTTTTAATTAGTAACGGACTCGTTATTTTTGCCCCCCTTATTAATGTGAGGTAAGACTATGGCGTTGATTAACACACTTAGAAAGAGAATGGGCAAGATCGTTGTGGGTTTTGTAGCATTCTCAATGGTTGCATTCATCCTTGCTGATTTTTTACAGTCAGGTTCCAGCTTATTCAGTGATGATAATAATATCGGGGAGATAGCTGGTACAGAGATCTCCTATCAGGAATTTCAGCAGGAAGTAGATGAACTTTCTTATGTTTTTGCTGTCAACCAAAACCGGAATCCGCTTTCGGAGGATGTAGACTTAATCAGAGAACAAGCCTGGAACAAGTTGATTCTAGAGAATGCATATTACCCTCAATTTGATAAGCTTGGTATTGAAGTGACTGATGCCGAGTCGGTTGACATGGTGCAGGGGAATAACATCAACCCACAAATCAGACAGACCTTTATTGATCCCAATACCGGGATATTCCAACGAGAGAATGTTGTGCGATACCTTCAAAGTATAGAGCAGGATCCTCAACAAAGAGCTGCCTGGATCACTTTTGAAAATACTTTGACTCCGATCCGAAGAGTCACAAAATATGAATCACTATTTGACAAGACAAATTATGTAACCAAAGCAGAAGCTAAGGCAGCTTATGAAACTCAGTCTAGCAATGCTACTGTAGCGTATTTCTACGTTCCTTATTATTCTATTCCGGATAGTACCGTGTCAGTTACCCGTGCTGAAATGGAGAACTACCTTGATGATCATTCGGAAGAATATCAGCAGGAGGAATCCAGAGGTATTAGCTACGTGTTATTCCCTATCGAGCCGTCAGCGGCGGATTCAGCTTTTATGCTTGAAGAGATCACTGATCTACGTGAGGGTTTGCAGAATGCACAGAATGATTCTGCTTATGCAAGTATTAATTCAGATGGATTACAGCCATTTACCGTGATAAATGATCCTGAATTATTGCCTGAAGCTTTGAAAGGAGTTGAAGTTGGAACCGTGACCCAACCGCAAATAGTGGGGGGTCAATATCAGATCTATAAATTAACACAATCTGGTGAGGGGAATGAATACTACAGCAACATAAGCCATATCTTCCTTTCCACTCAAGGGCAGTCAGAAGAGGCTAAACAAAATATGTTATTGATGGCTGAAGGTATCATCGAGCAACTCAACAATGGAGCCGATTTTGCAACACTTGCAGCAATGAACAGTGCAGATCAAGCCAGCAGCCAGAATGCAGGTTTAATTGGATGGGTTGGAGAATCAAGTACTTTGCCTCAACCGTTAAAAGATGCAGTTTTTTCATTTGATGGGGTAGGATTGATCCCATCTCCTGTTGAAACCCAATTCGGTTATCACATAGTTCAGGTGAATGCACCAAAGACCACACAGGTAATTAAATATGCACGTATCGTCAAGGATTTCTTCGCCAGCGATGAGACGCTCAATGAAATCTATAGACAAGCTGACCTGGTTTCAGTGAATAGCTCAGATGTAAAATCATTTACTCAAACTGCTGAAGAATCTGGTTATACAGTAAGAAAGGCTTCTGCGCTAGGTAAAAATGATTCTCGAATTGGTACGATAAGCGATGCCAGATCTGTTGTCCTCTGGTTGTACAATGATGCTTCTGTAGGTGAGGTTTCAGAAGTATTCGAATTAGAGGGATACTATATGACAGCTGTGATGACTGAGAAGCAGGAAAAGGGAACTGCCAAGCTTGATATGATCATTAATGAGATTGAGTCAAAGGTTAAAAACACTAAGAAAGCAGAAATCATTAAAGGTAAAATTGCTGACATTCAGGGTGATGACTTTGAAGCCATGAGTGATGTGTATGGAAGTGATGCAAGGACTGGAGAAGCAGATCTCACATTGAACTCAAATTCATTTACTGGAATTGGCTTTGCTCCTGAAGCAGTAGGTGTTGCGTTCTCTTTGAATGAAGGTGAAAAAACAAATCCTTTTGAGGTAACCAATGGTATCCTGATCATTAGAGCTGTTACCAAGAGTGTACCCGAAGAAATTCAGGATTATGCACCATATGTTTCACAGGTTTTAGCTGAAAGAAGAGCGCAAAAGGAAGTGATATCTAATTTCCCGCTAACATTCTCACCATTATTTATTTCAGGTAGACTGAATAAAGCTGTTATAGATTTTGCCGAGATCGAAGATCTTAGGTATAAGTTCTTCTAGACAGATTTACTTTCCTCAATTGAATCAACTAAATTGAAGGGGATGAGTTGGGATGTTGAGTCTTTTAAATTAAAAGTAGAATCCGAACATACTTTTCCTGGGATCTATATTTTTAAGTTTATCGTTCCAGTAGATAAGAAGGATGATATTTTGAGGCTACTGCCGACAGGAGAAACATCTATGCGTAGCAGCTCTCAGAATCATTATGTAAGTATCACATGCAGGGCTGAACTAAACAGCAGTCAGGAAGTTATAGATGTATACTTTGAAGCCAATAAGGTAGAAGGCTCAATTGCATTATAAACTTTTTTAATATGTGGACTGAAGAAAATAACAGTTTAAAGAAGACTTTTCAATTTGATGACTTCATTTCAGCTTTTGGTTTCATGTCCCAGGTGGCTATCATTGCTGAAAAAATGAATCATCACCCAAACTGGAGCAACACATACAATAAGGTTTCTTTCGAGTTAAATACACACGATGCCGGGGATAAGGTGACCGAGAAAGACCGAAAACTTGCGGAAGCAATAGATAAACTACTCAACTGATGGAAAGTGAAACAGTGCTGTATTTAGTGCCCACTCCCATTGGAAATTTAGGAGACATTACATACAGAGCTGTTGACGTCCTCAAATCAGTTGATAAGATCCTGGCAGAAGATACCCGCACCAGTGGTATATTGCTCAAACACTATGCTATCTCCACTCCCATGGAGAGCTTCCATGCCTTTAATGAACATCAAAAAGTTGCGCAGGTGGTGGAGCGGTTGAAAAAGGGCGAAAAATTGGCACTCATCACGGATGCTGGAACGCCCGGCATTTCAGATCCGGGATTTTTGTTGGTCAGAGAAGCACTGAAGGAAGACATTTCATTGGAGTGCTTACCTGGAGCAACTGCTTTCGTGCCAGCTCTTGTACAATCGGGATTTCCCTGCGATCGTTTTATATTTGAAGGATTCCTTCCTGTAAAGAAAGGTAGACAAACAAAAATGAAGCAACTTGTAGCTGAAGAAAGAACAATTGTGCTTTATGAATCTCCTCACAGGTTGTTGAAGACATTAGAGCAGCTTGGGGAGCTAATGAATGAAAGATTGGTTTCTGTATCGAGAGAGTTGACTAAGAAATTTGAAGAGACCGTTACAGGAAATTTTGACGAAGTCATTGACCACTTTAAGAATGGTACAATAAAAGGGGAATTTGTTCTAGTTATCGGGGGACAATGAAAATCGAACAATTAGTAAAAGAAACTGAAAACATCGTGGTGGCCTGTGGTCAGTTCATTCGAGAGGAATCTATGCAATTCTCGCTGAAAGATGTGGAGCTAAAGGGCAAATCGGATCTGGTCTCCTATGTAGATAAGCAAGCTGAGAAGCTACTGGTTAATGACTTGAGTAAACTATTACCGGAAGCTGGTTTTATCACCGAAGAAGGTACCATAGATCAGCAGGATAAAGAATTGACCTGGATAATCGATCCCCTTGATGGTACTACCAATTTTGTTCATGGGGTTCCATCATATGCGGTTTCTGTAGGGTTGAAAAAAGAAAATGAGATCATCCTGGGTTTTGTCTACGAGATAAACAGGTCGGAATGTTTTTACGCATGGAAAGATGGGGGCGCCTATTTGAATGGAGAACCTATTCAGGTTTCCCCGGTTAAGAATCTTGATGAAGGCCTATACTCTACAGGGTTTCCTGCCAATAGTTTTCCTAAAGTAGAAGAGTATCTATCTATATTAAGGTCATTACTCTCACAGTCTCACGGTATTCGTAGGATGGGAAGTGCAGCCACTGATCTTGCTTATGTAGCTTGTGGAAGGTTGGAGGGATTTTTTGAATATAACCTAAAGCCCTGGGATGTAGCTGGTGCCAGTATCATTATCAAAGAGGCAGGAGGCTATGTTTCAGATTTTAATGGAGGCGATAATTATTTATTTGGCAGAGAAATTATTGCCGGATGTAAGATTCATTCCCAGTTGGTAGAGGTGGTACAGCAGCATTGGCATAAATAGTCAGATTACGTCCAAACCTTAGATCCCTCAGAACAATTTTTACACATTTCAATCTGACTTCTCGAGTTGAATAAGGATTCCCTAAAATTCTGGTATGGCTTCGAATACCAGATTTTCTCAAAGCTTTGTTCGTGGAGATTTCCCATCGGGTGATCGGCGTCTTTATCAAAGCAGCATGGTACTACCTGCCCATCCCAAGTGATTACACAAGAATGCCACATTTTCCAGCATTCATCTGAGAGCTCATATTTTAATTTATAGCCATTTCCATTTTTCTTATACCTGGAATATTTCTCATCAATTGGGATGAGAGGATTTCCATTGACATAGTCATAAATCTGAGCTGTTTTAAAGGCCACTTTGTCCACACCATAAGATTTGGCAAGTTGCTTCACATCCTCGATTTGATGCTCGTTTGGTTTCACAACCAAAAATTGCCAAACTACCTGTGGGGATTTCTTCTTAAGTTCCTTCTTCCATTCGATGATCTTCTTTGTTCCATCCAGCACTTTGGACAAGTCACCATTTTTACGATATGATTCATAAACTTCCTGAGTCGTTCCATCAATGGATATAATCAGTCTATCAAGTCCTGATTTTACGGTTTTCTCAGCGATTTCATCTGTTAAAAAATGCGCATTGGTAGAAGTAGCAGTATAGATGTTTTTTGAATGCGCATAGGAGATCAATCGGTTTAATTGCGGGTGTAAATAAGGTTCACCTTGAAAATAGAGAATTAAATATCCGAGCGTTGGGGATAGCTCATCAATGATCTTTCTAAACAATATTTCATTTAATTTCCCTGTAGGTCGCGTAAATGATTTGAGGCCACTGGGGCATTCACTACATCCAAGATTGCAAGCTGTAGTGGGCTCGATAGATATGCTAAAGGGCAAGCCAGAGATCTGAGGCTTGTTTGTTGATCTGGAAATTTGGTAACTCCAGTATAACGAAAACGCATTGATTAACCGTTTTAAGGTTAGCTTTGAGGCCAATTGAAGGATATCCGTTCCATTAATGAACATACGTTAAACATACTAAAATTTTGAAGCGATCTTCTCTTTCAACCCCATTACTTGTCATTATTAGCTTGTTTTATTCGCTTTTCGCTGCCGGACAACAGGTGAGTCTATCAAATCAGGCAGAGATCGCAGTGATGACGCTCGGCCCTTACCAGGGAGAGTTATATTCAGCTTTTGGACACACAGCTATTCACGTTAAGGACCCAATAAATAGAATGGACTGGGTGTTCAATTATGGAGTATTTGATTTTGATCAGGAAAATTTCTTCTGGAATTTTGCCAGAGGGAAATTACGCTATCAGCTTGGCTTGTCTGATTATCCGAGATTTGTTCAGCACTACATCAGTGAAAATCGCTATGTAATAGAGCAGTACCTGAATTTAACTCAAGACGAAAAGCAAGAGGTCCTGGACTTCCTCATCCTAAATTACCAGCCAGAAAATCGGGAATACAACTACAACTATGTCTATGACAACTGCTCTAGCAAGGTGCCTGAAATCCTGAATAAGATCTTTCCGGGCAGAATTGATTACAATTATTACTACGTGAAAGAGGGTACAACTGTGAGGGATCTCATGGATCAATACCTTACCTATCAACCCTGGGGAGACTGGATCATTGATATTGGTCTGGGTTACCAAATAGATCATGAGGCTGCACCTGAGACCTACATGTTTTTGCCTGATTACGTGAAGCTGGCTATGGACAGTGCGACTATTCAGAGAGACTCAATAACGGCACCTTTAATTAAGCAAACGGATCTTGTGTATCAGTCAATGCCTGAAGATTTTGTGAATGGAGTTTTTACTCCTTTTAATACTTTCATTTTGATATTCTTTATCGTTGGCTTTTTTACAAATAGAGATTTTAAGCGAGAGAAGCGAAGTCAATGGGTAGATGTGGTGCTTTTTACTTTCGTTGGCATTATAGCCTGGTGGATCGTATTTCTCTGGTCTGCTACGGACCACCTGTCAAAGGAGAACATGAATATCTTCTGGGCAATCCCATTTCATATTCCACTGGTTTATTTGTTGAAGGTGAAAAAGATGAGAAAATTCCTCATGGCCTATTTTCAAATAGTCGGTGTGTGGTATCTCCTGGTGCTTTTATTATGGGAAGCGATCCCACAGCCCATCCACAATGCGATCCTACCATTGGTGATTACCATGATACTTCGTTGTTTCTATATCGCCTATGATCTGAGGAAGAAGCTCAGAGCGACAACCAAATAATCACATTGTAAATCCCCAACCCGATAAATATTAATCCAGGTAACCGATGCACCAGGAATTGATTATCCGCAATACGCGAAAACTTATTTCCTAAAAGGATTATAGATATCAATAAGGATATTGTCCCTATGGATATTCCTGTGAGATAAGCCCAAAATAGCTGTCTATCCAGTGAAATCAGGTGGTGCGTTTGTAAATAGGCCGTAACTGTAAGCCAGTAAGGCAATGTAAGCGGGTTTAGGATTCCCAGTACAAGACCCCTTTTGAATCCACTCCTCCCAGTCGACTTAACCTTAGTCAAAATAGATTTTGAATCTGAAGAGCTCCAAAGGTTTGCGATACCCAGAACAATCATTGGTATCGCAGTAATGAGATAAAAATGATCTGTAAGCCATCCTGCTTCCGTTAGAAAAAGCTGAAATCTAACCGTTAAACCAGCATAGATAAATTCCACCATTGAAGCTGCGAGGGATAAAAAGAAAGCAGCTCTCCTTTTCCCCTGGATAGCTAATTGCATAGCGCTGATATTGATGGTTCCAGGAGGGATTGACCCAAGATAGCTCACAACAAATGCTATGATGAAGACTTTCATTAGGAGTTATTCAATATTTGATTATACTTCTGAACCTCCCTGAGCTTTTTTAATCCTTCTCTAAAGGATAGATACGGATGGCCCCTTTTTTTATTCTGATGACTTATTTCAGCCAAAACTGCCAAATGCCAATTGATTACGCGCCAGGCTTTGAATAGAGAAAAGCCAGGTTGATAGATATGTCCAGGCTCTGCTCCGGCACCATTGAGTTCAAGAATCTTAAAGTCTTGCAGGGTAGCAAGTTCTTCCAGGGATGTACACCGAATGTCAAATCTGCCAAAATAGAATTCCGGGATTTCATCTGCCAGCTGATCAAAGGCTTTGGTTAGTTCGGGTGTGACACTATCTGTTTTGTCCAGAAACATGGTTCCTCTACAATGATTTCCAATGGATTCAATCTCGACGGATTGGCCATTCTCCGGAATAAAATCAAGTATATGTTTTATCCGGTCATGTTCCATATTTACCTGGATACTTGCACGGGGATCTCTTTGCAATAGTTCTTTCACGGATGATTGTCCGTCCCCTATTACTTTCAAAAATGCTTTTTGAACAATAGAAGTGATTTTGCCATTTTTCTCTCCGGGGTAGCGGATGTAAAACACACCTAACTCCAAAGGGTATTCTATAAGTTCCTGGATAAGATAGGGAACCGGGCATAAATCCATATATCGTGAAAGATCATGCTCATTCTCAATTTTCTCCACCCAGGTACCCCGTTCACCAATGTCTGGCTTTACGATGAACGGAAATCCTAGTTGGGAAGCATAACGCCTAGCTTCTGATTTTTCATTTTTTTGAAAAAGCTTTGTTTTGGGTAGATATTTCTTGGGTATTAGCTGATAGATATCAGATTTCTTCTCTCCACGCATTCCCCCAAATTCTATTAGCGGGTTTGAAGCCGAAAAGAAGAAAAAAGACCCATTCCTAATGGCAAGCCAGGTATAATAAAATCCTACTGGAAAGTAGACTAAAGAAAATGGCCAGAATTCCCAATTCGTCCATTTGATCCACCATTTACGAATTGGAGTGATTTGATCAGGCATTGATCATTGAGTCTTTTGATACCTGACTGTTGAACTGGCCACACCAAAATGTTCAGGGAGCACCACTTCAGGGTACTCATGCCTTACACCGATCTTGATTAATGCCATATGGTGAATCGCATGTTCGATATTATAAGCCAGTTCCCGGTGAAAATTACTGTTTATCCTGATCAGTTCAGATCCTTCTACCTGATAATCAGCTTCTAATTCAAGTGAGAAATCTGATTCTTCTTTATCAAGAAAGTGGTGAATTGATTTGATAATACTTCTGGCTAAAATAGGATCCGCTTCGATCAACTTATCATGCCTGCGGTTATCATAATTGATCACTCCATCTTTTTTTGCGTCCATCAGGCAAAGAAAGAATTCCAGTGTATGTCGCACATGTTGTCCGATACTGGCCTGACTCAAGACAGTTAGAGGGTTTGTAAATCCTGCTTCTGGTAGCTGAGCAATTACAGTATCAAGTTGGTCAAGAATCTGATGTGCAGAGTTATTTATTGACATAATCTAAATAGCTAATCAAACAAATACGCTAGCCGTATATGCTTTACGTCAACTTTAAAATTAAGGTTAAAAATTTACATTTTAGGGTGTAGAAGGAGTCTTAGCTCAATTTGTCAACTACCGGATAAATTACAGAAGATTCAAAACCTTTTCTGATCAGGAAATTGGCTGTTTTCTGTTTTTTGATAAAAAGGTCTTCTTCGTTCTGAAGCATCGACCACTTTTTTTGAGCTTGCTCGGCTACAACATCCTGATATCTGTCATCGGCGATATTTGACAATCCTTCATCAACGACTTCTTCCGGGAGGAAAAATTTCTGGATGCCATAACGGATTTTGATTTTTCCCCATTTGTTGAATTCAAACTTATCATGACAGTAGGCATTTGCGAATCTCTGCTCATTCAGGAAATTATCTGCCTTTAATTTATCAATGATCTCATCAGCCTGAGTACTGTGGATTCCCCATTTGATCAATTTCTCTTTTACCTGGTGAGGTGCACGCTCCCTTGTAGAACAATAACGGGCTACTTTTGCTATGGCTTGTTCTTTTGGGAGTTTTGACATTACTTATAGTAACCTTTTCTTTTCAGTACGGCATCCAGGAATCTGATCTCATTGTCATTGTTAAATATCTTATGAGGAAAAATCAGTAGCTGAGCTTTACTGGCAAATAGCACAAAAAAGTCTTTTCCATGTGCTGCTCGCTTAATTTGTTCCCATTTCATTGGCATGCCCTGCTTATTATTGAGCTTAATCAATATTTGCTGACTACTAATCTCATAGGAAAGTTTCTGGAACATAAATTTCCCTTGCTCTAGTTGCGTAACACCAGCAAATTGGATTAACCAGAATAAGAAATAAAGTCCAAGCGCGATTGTACCTCCGATGATCCACCACCAGTTAGGTATCCAGAAATAACCTGCACATATTGCCAGATAGATTGGAGCAATCCACCATTGCTGGGCAATGACACCTAATAATGCCCTTTTGATATAAACTTTAGTGGGTAGTTGATATTTTTTTGTTCTTACGATCATTCTTTTTCTGCTTTTAAACTCATATCGAGACTTTGGTAGGAATGCGTCAACGCTCCAACAGATATGTAATCAACACCTGTCTCTGCAATCTCGCGAATATTCTTTTCATTGATCCCTCCCGACGCCTCTGTTTCTTTAGTCTTATTTACCTTTTGAACAGCCAGACGCATTTCTGATGGAAGCATGTTGTCTAATAAGACTCTTTTTACCTGCGGCATCTCGAGAGCTTCCTCTAACTCTGCAATACTTCTGACTTCAACTTCAATGTCGAGTTCCAGGTTGTTTTCTTTTAAATAATTCACCACTCCAATGACTGCTTTATGGATCCCTCCTGCATAATCAATGTGGTTGTCCTTCAATAGGATCATATCATATAAACCAAACCGATGATTATGCCCGCCACCGATAGCTACAGCCCATTTCTCCATCATCCTGAAATTAGGGGTAGTTTTTCGGGTGTCCAGCAATTTGGCATTTGTGCCCTCAATCATTTGATTCAGTCTAAAAGTCTTTGTGGCTATTCCGCTCATTCGTTGCATACAGTTCAGAACAAGTCGCTCGCTTTTAAGGATATTACGTGTGTTGCCACGGACTTTAAGCGCGATCTGTCCATCTTCTACCCAGTTACCATCTTCTTTGAGCAACTCAACTTTCAGGTTAGGATCCACAAAATGGAAAATGTCATTGGCCAACTCAATACCTGCTATTACCCCACTTCCTTTGATCAATAATTTCGCAGCACTTCGATCATCTGTAGGAATAGAACCCATGGAGGTGTGGTCGCCATCACCAACATCTTCATTCAATGCAGACCTGATGAATTTATTTATGCCAGCTTTTGATAGGTAGTTCAAAGCCATAGGGGCGCAAAATTAGACTACTGTATGATTTATCGAGCTATTCCCGACTAAAATTGATGGTATCGATCCTAAAATTGGAACCAACTTTTTTGATCAGCATCACAACACGATAGCTTCCATTGGCAATGGTGTAGGTGCCAATTGTATATCTCAAACCTTCCGGAGAAGATCCATGATGAATATATCGGAAATTTTTAGGTGGGTTATTCATAAAGAAGTCCTTGATGACAACCTCTGCCTGTGACTTGCTGTAATTGGTACTTTTGCCATTGATCTTGATCTCCAGGTTATCGTTACAATATTTTATTAGCTCCTTTGAGCTGCCTGCTTTCATAGCCGCACTGATATTGTTCAACGTCTCATCTTCCTGAGGAGAAAATAAGACGAGAATTGCCGAAATCAGAAAATGCATTAATGTCATGCCTTAAAATTATCCAAAATTATGCCAGTATTCAGAATTAATTTAATGATTCCTCTTTATTGAACTTAACCCAAGGAGTCAAAGTTTATATTTGTATCATGGACAAGAAAGTAATACTTATCATACTTGACGGTTGGGGAATAGCCAAAAATAAGGATGTTTCAGCAATCGATAAAGCAAATACTCCTTTTGTGGATAGCCTTTACACAAAATATCCGCATAGTACCCTTGAGGCCTCCGGTCTGGCCGTGGGACTTCCTGAAGGCCAAATGGGTAATTCTGAGGTAGGTCACATGAATATTGGTGCTGGAAGGGTAGTCTATCAGGATCTGGTAAAGATCAATAATGCCGTAAAGGATGGTTCTCTAGCTAAGGAACCTGCATTGACCGAAGCTTTTGAATACGCCAATAAAAATGGCAAAAATGTCCATTTCATTGGGCTTGTCTCTGATGGTGGCGTCCATTCACATATCCTTCATCTTAAAGGACTGATTACTGCTGCTAAAGAAAATGGTTGCAAAAATGTATTTGTCCATGCATTTACTGATGGGCGTGATTGTGATCCGAAGAGTGGTTTAGGTTTTATCAAAGACCTTGAAGAACATATGACCAAGAATGTGGGTAAGATCGCCAGCATAGTTGGGCGATATTATGCCATGGACCGAGATAAGAGATGGGAACGAGTGAAACTGGCTTATGATGTCATGGTTAATGGTGTAGGAGAAAAGTATGAGGAAGTAACTGATGGAATTAAAAAATCATACGATGCTGAGGTGACAGATGAGTTTATTAAGCCTATTGTCCATGTGGAAGGTGGTAATCCAGTCGGTAATATTCAGGAAGGTGACGTGGTGATGTGCTTTAACTTCAGAACCGATCGGGGACGTGAAATCACAGAAGTCCTGACTCAGGAGGATTTCCCTGATCATGGAATGAAAAAGCTGAATCTGTATTATCTCACAATGACCAATTATGATGATACCTTCAAAGATGTCAAAGTAGTTTTTGATAAGGACAATCTTACCAATACATTAGGAGCAGTACTTGAGAAACATGGTAAAAAACAGATTAGAATTGCTGAGACTGAGAAATACCCTCATGTAACATTTTTCTTTTCTGGAGGTCAGGAAAAAGAATTTAAGGGAGAAAGTAGAATCCTTTGCCCTTCTCCCAAAGTAGCAACCTATGATTTGCAGCCTGAGATGAGTGCCAATGACATTAAGAATAAGATCATTCCAGAATTGAAAAAGAAGGAAGCTTCATTCATCTGTCTGAATTTTGCCAATCCGGATATGGTTGGTCATACAGGAGTTTTTGAAGCGGCTGTGAAAGCTTGCGAGACGGTCGATAAATGTGCAAAAGAAGTGGTTGGAGCAGCCCTTGAAAATGGATATACAAGTATCATCATTGCTGACCATGGTAATTCTGATATGATGATTAATCCGGATGGTTCACCGAATACTGCTCATACTACAAACCTGGTCCCAATTATTATTGTGGATAATGATTTTAAAGGAGAAGTGAAACCAGGTAAGCTAGGAGATCTTGCACCAACTATTTTGAAGCTTATTGGTCTACCAATTCCTGAAGAAATGACAGGAAATGTATTGATATGAGATTATCTTCTCTTTTGCTTTTGATTCTTTTCGGAGTCTCTGGATGCAATGTGTCAGGAGAGAAGGCTTTGACGATCAAAGAATATTTTGATCTTGATTCCTTATTGGATCATCAGATTGAATTGATTGCCAATTCAAACCTGAAACTCGATAAAAAAGTGATGTTGGATGGGCAGATCGAAGAGAAAACCTTTGATCCGGACACCGCAATGCTTACAGGTGAATTTAAGATCATAAGAGAATTCGATTTGAATAAGACCAACTACATTGGAGCTTATGAGGTAATCAGTAATGGAGGGATTACAAAGTATCTGCTGAAACCCGGCCAGAACAGTCCTGTTGACTATCTTGAAATACAGAAGGGTTCAGATGGGAAGCTTGAACAACTAAAGGGTGTCTTTTTTGAAGACAAGGAGATTTATCAGCATCAAAGGGAGATTCAGATAATATTTAAAAACGGGCAGATTTCAGCATATTCAATCAAGGGGTATCAGCATATGATCATGAAAGATACTGTTCAATTTCTAACGCAGGCAATAATCAGGTAAGTCAGAGCCATCTTTTTGTCTTTATGTAAATAAACATGACAATGCTGACAACGCCGATTAGTATATAAAACCCTTCTGGATAGGCGTACTCCCAATCAAGCTCCGGCATGTGTTTGAAATTCATTCCGTAGACACCCGCAATAAAGGTGAGCGGTATAAATATAGTGGCGATGATAGTAAGGACCTTCATCACCTCATTCATTTTGATACTGAGCTGCGATAAATAAATGTCCATTATGTTGGACAGGGTTTCACGATAGGTGTCGATGCTTTCAACCACCTGTTTAACGTGGTCGATGGTATCTCTTAAATAAACCAACGTATTTTCGGTAAATACTTCCGACTCTTTATTTTCAAGACTGGTTAAGGCATCTCTCACCGGGTATATATGCCTCCTGAGTTGAAGTAAGTCACGTTTTAGTTGTTGGATATCTCTTAATTCTACCCGATCAGGACGACGGACCACCTGATCATCAAGGAATTCGATTCTGTTCCAGATTTCATCCAGGGTTTCATAATAGTAGTCGATGATCAAGTCAAGGATCATGTAGGCCAGATAATCAGATCCTCTTTTTCTGGCTCTTCCATTACCATCCCTCAGTCGTTTACGAATACTATCAAAAATGTCTCCAGGTTTCTCCTGAAAGCATATCACATAATTTTCATGTATGATTATACCTGCCTGCTCAATTTCAATTTTTTTAAGCTCTTTATGATAATTTATCATCTTCAATGTGATATACAGGTAATCATCATAGATTTCCATTTTAGGTCTTTGACCAGTATCTACCACGTCTTCGAGTGTTAGCGGGTGTATTCCAAGCATATCACCAATTTTTGAGATCATATTGGTATCATGTAGACCTTGAATATTGATCCATGTCACTGATTGGTTGTGTCTGTAGTGCGCTAATTCATCCGGATCAATGATGTTGATTTCATGGATTTGCTCATCAGTATAATCGATGATCTCAATCAGGATATTTTCTGAATAGATCTCTCCCGTATAAATGATGCTCCCAGGTGCCAAACCGGTTTTTGGTCGCTTTTTCATCCCACCAAGAATAGGGTTTAGTGGGTTGAGAGATTTTAAAGTTTTATAATTGACTTTATCAGTTAGTTTCATGTGTGGAATCTTCAATAATGCAGGATCATTGATTCAACGACCAGTTTGACTGGAAAATTAAGATGTTTTGATGAACTAGTTATTTGAAATGACTTCAAATCAATACTTCTTCTTGCTCTTTTTTTCTAACGATTGGATCGCCAGGTAAGCATATGCCAGGTGGTAAGTCTAACTCCGGGGGATTGAAGACCGGCAGTCCACCATCTTCATCGGAGTCGTCACCCTTTCTCCTTTTACGGTTATGATGAATGAATAAGACACCCAATAGAATGGCGTAGATAAAGCCAAAGAGTAAGAGATCAAAGACAATATTCATCATAGCTTCCTGAATTTAATTGATTATTTGTATTGATCAAAGTCTGGCGTTAGAAACTTAAGTTTTTTCATGATGAACCAATTTTTATTAATTGATGATTATTTATTTACTTTTGCTAGCCGTTCAACCGCTAGAAGAAAGCTTAATTTCTATTAATCGCCTAATAATATGCTCACAAGTATTTTTTCCGGAGAGAATGAAGGGTGGCTGTTTGGTATCTTTGGAGCGGTTATTATAGCTTTTCTAGTTGTCGATCTTGGTCTCTTCCATAAGAAACATCATAAAGTTTCTCAGCGTGAAGCTCTCCTGCAAAGCTTGTTTTGGGTCGTAGTCTCAACCATATATGGTGGTCTTATCTACTTCTATGATGATGGATCAGCCAGTGCACTGGAGTTTTTCTCTGCGTATGTAACCGAGAAAGCACTATCTATCGACAATATTTTTGTCATTTTACTAATCCTGAGATATTTCAAAGTTCAGGAGGAGCATTATCACAGCATTTTGTTCTGGGGGATATTAGGAGCGATTGTCTTCAGGGCCATTTTCATCTTTGTTGGGGCGTTGGTGATCTCTCAGGCACACTGGATCCTGTATATTTTTGGCGCATTCCTGATCTATTCTGGAATCAAAATCTTTAGCGACGATGAGGAGATGGAAATTGAGCCTGAGAAAAACCTTATGCTGAAATATGCCAAAAAGATCCTCCCGTTGACCACTCGTAATGAGGAAGGAAAATTCTGGCTAAGAGAAAATGGCAAATTGTTATTCACACCGCTTTTCCTGGTGATCATATTGATTGAATCAACCGACTTAATATTTGCCGTTGATTCAATCCCTGCAGCTTTCGCCATAACTCAAAATGAGTTTGTGATCTATACGTCAAACATTTTCGCAGTCATGGGATTACGAGCAATGTTCTTCCTATTAGCCAATGTCTTGGACCGATTCTATCTTTTGCAAAAAGGTCTATCTATTGTACTTATTTTCATCGGCGCCAAGATGGTACTGGAAATGGAAATCATTCAACGTGGGATTGGCTATGTCTTTGGTATTGAGCATTTCCATATTCCGACTTTCTTTTCATTTATGGTAATCATAGGGGTACTCATAGGATCTATAGTGCTATCGTTGATCTTTCCTAGAAAACCGGAATTGGTGGAATCTCAGTGATTTTAACTCGTATTCAATATCAAATAACTAGACGCATGTTGCTAACTAAGTATATTACTTGGCTAATATGCTGGAATAATTGCTTTCCACAATCGTTTAGATTTGTTAGTAATGCACAACATAGTTCACCTTAAGAAAAGAATTAAGCTATGAAAGTTGAATGGAAAGGGATTTATCCTGCCATTACTACCAAGTTTACAGATGATGATCGATTAGACTTGGAACTATTTGAAAGGAATATTGAATTTCAGATTGAATCAGGAGTAGATGGGATCATACTTGGTGGTACGTTAGGAGAGGCGACTGCCCTCACAGATGAGGAAAAGGATCAACTCACTGAGTTAACATTAAGTACGGTTCAAGGTAAAATACCAGTTATTGTAAACATTGCCGAACAGACAACCAGTGAGGCAGTTCGTCAGGCTCAAAGAGCAGAGGATAATGGCGCAAATGGCCTGATGATGTTACCCCCTATGAGATATAAGGCGACCGATCAGGAAACTGTGGAGTATTTTAAAGCAATTGCTAATTCTACCTCTTTACCTCTAATGATCTACAACAATCCGGTTGATTATAAGATTTTAGTGACACTGGAGATGTTTGAGGAACTGTTGGTATGTGAAAATATCCGGGCGGTAAAAGATTCGTCAAGGGATCTCACAAATATCACTCGAATGAGAAATAGATTCGGTGATCGTTATCGTATTATGGGAGGGGTAGATACCCTTTCTGTAGAAAGTCTCATCATGGGTGCAGATGGACTGGTGGCTGGTTTGGTTTGTGCATTTCCACAAGAGACAGTTGCCATGTATAAATTAATAATGGCTAAACGATATGATGAAGCGATCGAATTGTTCAGGTGGTTTCTCCCTTTACTGGAACTGGATATTGATCCTCAACTGGTACAAAATATTAAACTGGCTGAGGTTTACACAGGCCTTGGAAATGAAAATGTAAGACTGCCCAGGATGAAATTGGCGGGTCAAAGAAGAAAAGAGGTAATCCATATTATTGAGCAAAGCCTTGAGAATAGGCCTGATATATCCGAATACATTCATCTAATGATGGCTTAGCTCACAAATCATTTTCCACCCGGAGCTAAATTTCTTTTCAGATATTCAGACATTGTAGACCTTAAGTGAACTGTAGAATTTTCACGTTCACTAAGACTATGGGATCTCATAGGATATTCCAGCATAGAGAAATATTTATTGTATTTTATTAGCTCGTTTACCAGTAATTCAGTGCCCTGATAATGGCCGTTATCATCCGCGGACCCATGAATTAGCAATAGGTTACCTTCCAGCCCTTTTGCATGGGTGATGGGGCTTCCTTCCGTATAGCCATATTCATTATCTTCAAGCAGGCTCATATACCTTTCCTGATATATAGTATCATATAGTTTTTGGTTGCTATTTGGAGCAACGGAAATCCCTGTTCTGTAAATTCCCGGGTATTTAAAGAGACAGTTTAAAGTCATAGAGCCTCCGCCACTCCAGCCCCAGATTCCTATTCTCTCAGGGTCAACAAAATCCCATTCCATGATTTTCCTGGCGGCAGCTGCCTGATCTTCTGTAGCTAAAATTCCAATTTGTTTATAGATGCTTTTTCGCCAGGCCCTTCCTCTTGGTACATTGGTACCCCTGTTGTCGATACTGACAACCAAATAGCCATTATTGGCAATGTATTGATGCCAGAGCACATTTGTCGACCAACTGTCTCGAACCGTACTCCCTACGGGCTCTCCGTATACATAAAAGAATACCGGGTATTTTTTTGTGGGATTAAAATCAAATGGTTTTATGAGCCATCCATCAAGTTCTACTCCATCATCAATAGTGACCCGAAAAAACTCCATTTCCTGTTTTTTCACATTATCAAGTCTCTTTTTGAGGGCATCATTATCTTGCAACATCCTGATCGAGCGATGATCTGGTAAAGCAATAAGATCTATTTGAGTAGGAGTCTTATAATCGGAATAAGAGTGAATGGCATACCTGGCATCGGGAGAAATCTGATAACTGTGGGTGCCTGGGCTTGATTCTGGAGTTACTTTTTCGGGTTTACCCTTTCCGTTTAATCGACTTCGGTATAGATAGCGCTGAGTAGGATTATCCGGTGAAGCTATGAAATAAATATATCCACCTTTTTTGTCAACATTGAGTACGTTTATGACTTCGAAATCCCCCTGTGTGATTGGGGAAATTTTTTGCCCATCCCTCGAGACGCGATAAACATGTTTCCACCCTGAGCGATCACTATTCCAGGTAAAATGCTTCCCATCTTCAAACCAGGTAAGATCATCGTACACATCCAGCCAGGTTTCTACTTGTTCCGTAAAAATATTTTTTGCCGATCCGTTCTCAGCTTTAGCCAAAAAAACCCTGTTGGTATTTTGTTTCCGATTAAGTTGTTGAATGATTAATTCTTCGGGTGAAGCCGCCCATTCCATTCGGGCCAGGTAATGATTTCGGGGATCCCCTGGGATGTCCATCCATTGGGTCTTATTGTCTGTCAGATTCACAACTCCAATACGAGCAGCAGGATTTGTGGTACCTACCTTTGGGTATGGAATCGGAGTCAATTTAGGATATATCGAATCAATATTATTGATCAGGTAAAATGTACCAATGCCCTCGGTATCCATTTGCCAGTAAGCAATCTTTTTGCTATCCGGAGCCCAACGGAATCCATCACGTAGATGCAATTCTTCTTCATAAACCCAGTCAAAGGTTCCATTGATGATATGATCCCCACCATCTGTTGTAATTTGTGTGAGCTCCCAACTATTTAAATCCTGCACATAGATGTTTTGTTTGTATACGAAGCCGACCATTTGACTATTTGGAGAAAACTTCGCAAACTTTAGATAGGTTGGATCCAGGTTTGAAGCAACTTGTTTTATTTCTTTTGAATTTAGGTCCAATACCCAATAGTCGCCTCTGGTTTTGAGTCTCCAAACCCTTCGGGTATTTGTAAAGATCAGTAATTTGGAGTTGTCTTCTGACCAGGCATAATCATCAATTTTTAATGGTTTTTCAAGACCAGTCGGCCATAATTCTTTAGCAGAAACCATTTCAGTTCTGTTTCCTGATTCAGGATCATACTTAATAATGTCTTCGCCCCCTGTTTCTTCATTCTGTTCAACTGTAGTATAACCAGAGCCATCCACGAGCCATTTCACCGGGCCATAACCTTTTGGCGCATAAATATTTTGACCATAGATATCTGATATAGTCAAATCGATTTGCTGGCTATGCAAGCTGAGTGAGCAGAAGAAAATAGAAATTATTACAATAGACCTAAGATGAGATGTCATAGTCCGGAAAATTGATTTTTAGAAAATGTAAAAGTGCTGGCTAAACAAGTTTTAAGAAATCAATTTATTGACTCTTGGATATACTATGTTAACAAGTGATCAAGCTAACCTGATAAACTGGTCACACAGGTAAATGTTCTCTCTTTTCGTTTCTGAATTTTAATCGATATTCTTTAGGCGACATTTTGGTGACACTTCTGAAATGTCTATGGAAATTTGAAATATTGTTATACCCGGAAGCAAAACAACACTCACTGGTATTATAATCCCCCTCAATGAGCATTTTGCAGGCATTTCCAATTCTGACTTCGATTAAAAATCTTGAAAAGGTCTTAAGTGTCTTTTGCTTAAAGAACCGACAAAACCCCGTTGGCGTCATGTTGATGACTTCGGCAATTTCTTCTAATGTGATCTTATTTTTGAAGTTTGATCTGACATAATCAAAGACCTTTTCAATTTTAGGGAGTTGCTTTCTTACGGTATGTACAGGTATGCTGGCAGATGAAATGAGTTCGAGGTTCTCATTATTTGATATGGCATCTAAAATATTCATCAGGGTCAGGATTCGTTCGAAACCTTCAGATTCAGCAATAACCTCCATTTTCCGGCAAATTAAACCGGCATGCTGTTGAGGAATTTTTATCCCAAACATCGCATATTCTAGTAGACGTTGGATAGCACGTGCTTCAGGGATTGATTCTATAGCCTGCAACATCGTATCCTGGCTGAAAAAAATAGATACTGCCCTGGCATGTACATCCGGATTGCCTAAATAGTGATTGTCACTGCACCTTAATACATGTGGCAGGTTTTTTCCAAACAACAGGATGTCTCCACTCTGAAAATCTTTGTTGATTTCCCTGACAAATAATGTTCCTTGCCCTTCGATGACATAGGTCAACTGAAACTCTTCATGATAATGAATAGGATCATAGAAGTAGTCGAGATTCCATTGTTCAACTCTTACAGTTTCATCCGTTTGCCGGGGAACTTTAAAGTGCTGTGGGTGCATGGTTATATCAATTAATCCTTAATGATTTAACAGGTTAAGTAGACAATCGAACTCCAAGATAATGAATATTGAGTTAAAATAGTATCGTAAATAAGGTAAGATATAGCACTTATTATTGCACTGAAAGCATTTAAATAACTGAAAATCAATGATATGCAATTCTATCACATAGAACGTAAAGCTAAAATAGTATAGATCTTTTGTAAAATTTGTCAATATCACAGCCGATTATTTGGTAAATTTGATATGGTTAGAAATGTATAATCATCTGATATGAATCAGTTACCAAGCATTTTCAATGATGTAATTGGACCAGTAATGAGAGGCCCATCAAGTTCACATTGTGCTGCCTCACTCAGAATCGGCAGAATGTGTAGGGATTTAATGAATGCCAATATTTCTAATATCCTGATCGAGTTTGATCCAAATGGATCATTAGCAACGACACATAAGGGACAGGGGTCTGATATGGGCCTTTTTGGCGGTTTCCTCGGCTGGGAAGCATATGATGAGCGATTGCTTCATTCAGAGGATTCCATAAAGGGTGCTGGAATAAACACTGATATTAAAATTGTTGATATTGGTGCATCGCATCCCAACACTTATAAGATAACCCTTACAAATTCCCAGGAAACACGACAACTCACTGCAATTTCAACTGGCGGGGGAATGATAGAGGTAATTGAAATAGATGGTGCCCGGGTATCCATGTTGGGAGATTATCACGAGACGTTGATTTATTGCTCCTCGGTGGGTAATCTGGAAGAATACATACATAAAACAATCGAATTTGATGAGATTTCTATCCATGAAGGAGCCTCGAATTTGATTGAGATTAAATCTCAAAATCCAATCAGCGATATTGTTATTGATGAAATCAGGTCATTTGATAATGTATTGTCTATCAAACATCTCCAACCGGTTCTCCCCATCCTTTCCAGAAAAGAGTTGAAAGTTCCTTTTATTACTTGTCAGGAAATGCTGGATTATAATGAAGGAAAGAACCTTTCCTTATGGGAATTGGCAGTTGAGTATGAAAGTACCAGGGGCAATATTTCAAGAGAGGAAGTCATTGAAAAAATGCAGGAGATTATCCGAATAATGAAATCTTCAGTCGAAGAGGGACTCAGTGGAACTGTGTATGAGGACCGGATTCTTGGAAGTCAGTCCCCAAACTTCAAGAAATTGAATGACGAAGGAAAACTGGTAGATGGTAACGTTCTCAATAAAATAGTAATGTACGTTTCGGCTATTATGGAGGTAAAGAGTTCCATGGGAGTTATTGTAGCTGCACCAACAGCTGGTTCATGTGGAGCCTTACCAGGAGCCATTTTGGGAGTTGTTGATTCCATGAAACTTTCAGAAGAAGAATCTGTAAAGGCAATGCTGGCAGCCGGCTTGATTGGCATTTTTATCTCAGCTCACAGCACATTTGCAGCGGAAGTTGGTGGATGTCAGGCAGAATGCGGATCCGGGGCCTGTATGGCTGCTGCATCCATTGTTTATCTGGCTGGAGGTACACTCAGTCAATCCATTTCAGCAGCTTCACTGGCCTTACAAAATTCATTAGGAATGATTTGTGATCCAATTGCCAACCGTGTGGAGGCACCCTGCCTGGGTAAAAATGTAATGGCTGCATCCAATGCCCTTTCATGTGCTAACATGGCCCTGTCAAATTACGATCATCTAATCCCATTAGATGAGGTCATTGATACTATGTATGAGGTCGGGAACAGTATTCCCAACACGCTTCGTTGTACCACCTTAGGTGGGCTATCCATTACTAAAACAGCCAAAGAATTAGAAGCCAAACTTGAACAAAAACAATTTTTCAAGAGCTGCTAACCAGTGTAAAATCTAATAGGGAAGTTCTTTCCCTAGTTTTCTATTTCCATCATTTGTTACCAGGAAATCATTTTCTATTCTAATTCCGCTGAAATTTCTGTAAGTCTCAAGTTTTTCGTAATCAATAAACTCATGATGTTTTTTCTTGGCTTTCCACAGATCAATGAGTTGTGGAATAATATAGATCCTGGTTCTATGGTGAGGACAAAACCTGGCTCGACGGCTCGACCTAATCTTACCGACTTCAGCCCAAACTGGGTACTTTGCAACAGGTCCTCAGTATATCCAACATACGCTTCTCCAAGATCTTCCATATCATGAACATCCAAACCCATCATATGACCCAATCCACATTGAAAGAACATTGTATGGGCTCCCATCGCAACTGCTTCTTTTATATCCCCCTTCATTAAACCAATGTTTTTTAACCCATCAGCAAGTTTTTCACAAGCCAACAAATGAATATCTAAAAACCGTTTCCCGGGTTTCAATGCTTCAACAGCAGCGTCATGAGCTGCCTTGATGATTTCATAGATCTCATTTTGTTGGCTTGTAAATCCGGATCCTATAGGAATGGTTCTGGTCAAGTCACCCGCATAATGCATTTGGTTTTCTGCTCCACAGTCAATTAATAGCATTTGTCCATTCCTGAGTTTATTTCCTTTATTGTAGTTGTGTAAAATATGTCCATCTACTGTGAGTATTGTGGGGAAGGATAGCATACAATCCTGGCTGTAGACAAGGCTCTCCATTTTAGCGGCAATCTGAGCTTCAGTCATACCCTCGCGAGCATTTTCTATGGCCAGCATTTGCATATCGACTGTGAGATCAACTGCTCTTTCAATTTCAGCAACCTCCTTATCTGACTTTATGGATCTTTGAGCTACAACCGCTTTAATTAATTTTTTTGACGGGCTAGCTTTAATTGTTTGAACAGGTAAATTCAACCACTGGCTTATTTTGAGCAAATTCTCTGGCCTATACTGTGGCAAGAAGTGGACTTCTCCTTTGAAGCCTTTCAGATATTCAATTATTGAATCAGACGGACGCACAGTTGAAATGCCACTTTGAGCACACAAATCACTTAGGGATTCTTTACTTCCCAGAAAGACTGTATCATCAATTCCCGGGTCGTCCCCGAAGATGATTTCGCTGCCTTTTTCAAGGTCTATGATGGCAATAAGATTTGGTCGATCCAGACCTAAAAAATATAAGAATGTACTGTCCTGTCGGAATTTGTAAACATTGTGTTTGAAATTAATACTGCTTTCCTCATTACCCATTAATAGGATCAAGCCACTTTTTACCTCGTTTTTCAAGAGGTTTCTCCTTTGCTGATATACTTCACTTTTAAACATGGTTTTTAGATGCGTTTTGATCAAATGTAGTACTGTAGCGCAACCCAATTTTGTAAATTTTAACTAAGTACCGTACTATCTTAACTCTTGCCCCAGAAATTGAGATTGGAACACTAATACTGCCCTTTATTTATCTAAATTTTATGTTACAAGGATTGTTTTTTGACTTATTGCAATGAATCCAAGGCTGTTTTAAGTAATTCATTATACAGCGGAATGGCAAGGATCATCAATAAATCCAAAAATCAAATAACTGATTTCAAATTGATAAAATCAAGAACTGAAAATTTCAAGTGTTACACCAAAACTATTTATATGGATTCAACAATACGAAAATTACTACGAAGCGTGCCAAAGCTAAATGTCTATGGCATGGTGATGTTATTGTCCTTCTATTGCCTCTCATTTGGGCTTGAAGGTCATGCAGCGGATCCGGATAATCATCCGGAAAATGAAGTATCAGAAGATCAGACTACCGTTTCGGGAACAATTACTGATGAGAAAGGTATGGGTTTGCCAGGAGCGAACGTAGTAGAAATCGGCACCTCTAACGGAACAATTACTGATGTAGATGGTAAGTATTCATTAGCAGTAGGTGAAAATGCAAGGTTGCTGATATCTTTTGTAGGTTATGAAGCCGTAGAGGTTGCTGTAGCCGGTCAGTCTGTTATCAACACAAGCCTGAGCGAGGATATTTCCAGCTTACAGGAAGTTGTAGTTGTCGGATACGGCACTCAGAAAAAAGTCAATTTGACGGGTGCGGTATCAACTGCAGGCAAGGAAAATATAGAAGGCCGACCGATTCAAAACGTCCAGCAGGCGCTACAGGGAGTGGTTCCTAACCTAGTTATTTCACCAAATACTGCAGGAGGTGAGCCTGGATCAGAAATGAACATGACGATCAGGGGTCTTCAATCATTTGAAGGAAATAACTCTCCTTTAGTGCTTGTCGACAATGTTCCAATGAACATCAATGATGTCAATCCTGCTGACATTGAATCTATTTCAGTGTTAAAAGACGCAGCTTCATCAGCAATCTATGGTGCACGTGCGGCTTATGGTGTGATCTTGATCACTACTAAAAAAGGTCAGGGCGGCGCAAAAGTTAATTATACGGCAAATTTTGCCAGAAGCGCTCCAACGATCTGGCCCGAATTTGCAGATCCTCTTGATGCCATCTATGCACACAATGATGCAGCACTCAATGTAGGAAATGCTCCTTATTATACTGCGGAAGCAATTGATCGATTTTTGCAAAACCAGGCTAATCCGGGTAGTGCACCTTCCATGCTTCCCACTGCAAGTGGGGATAACTGGGATATCATGAACACTGGTTTAAAGGCTGTGGCCTATTTTGACCCTGAAGAAGTTATTGTAAACAGATCAGCACCCATCACCCAGCATAACCTGAGCATATCAGGCGGATCTGATAGAGTGAATTATTATGTTTCTACAGGATTCCTGACCCAAGAGGGCTTGTTAAAAATTGGTAATGAAAGTTTCCAGAGGTTCAATGTTGATGCCAAGATTTCTGCGAAAGCAACAGACTGGATGACCGTTGAATTCCTGACCAAATTCAGACATAATAACGAAAACTTCCCCTGGAATCCATCCTACGGAAGAGCCTGGATCATGAACTGGCTCTCAAAATTGAAGCCGGGATTACCTGTATATTACGACGGAACCGACATTTATACGCTTAATTCAAGATTTGGAGAATGGGAAGTTGTACGTGAGGATTGGAGAAGAAGGCAGTTGACCCTTTCTCCACGACTTATTTTGGAACCAATAAAAGGTTGGGTTACAAATGTGCAGTTCAACTATGTGTCTAATGATAATCGTCAAACAACTGTCAATCCCCAAGTTCCGTGGGTAAGACCTAGTGGTATCATTGATTTCAGTCCAGCCACCAGGGAGGGCACCCAATTTAATTCTGCGCTTTACACCAATGAATATTTTTCTCCAAACGTCTTCTCCAGCTATGACAGAAGCTTTGGAAAACACAATGTGGGTGTACTTGTGGGTTATCAGCATGAAGTGTACAGATACACTAATCTACTTGTGAATGCGACTCACCTGGTGACAGATGAGGTCCCATCAATCAGTACTGCAGTTGGAACAAAAACTTTTGGAAATAATCCGAATCCTAATGAAGATGAAATGGGTCACTGGGGAACCATGGGTATGTTTGGAAGGCTCAATTACAACTTTGATGAAAAGTATCTGTTCGAAGTAAATATCAGGAGAGATGGATCCTCCAGGTTTGATCCCAATAACAGATGGGGAACCTTTAAGTCGGTGTCCGGAGGCTGGGCCATTTCAAATGAAAATTTCTTCCCACTAAAGGATCAAATAGACCTGTTAAAGATCCGTGCTTCATATGGTGAGTTGGGCAACCAGAACGTAAACAACTACCTGTATGTTCCTACCATGAATACCCAGCAAACTAACTACTGGTTGTTCAGTAATAATCGTCCATGGACTGTTCAGGGGCCGAACCTGACCAGTATCAATCTGACGTGGGAAAAAGTGTCCACTATAGATTTAGGTTTGGATATGTATGTCATGGGCGACAGGTTACAGACCACCTTTGATTATTATGAATCAAGGACCACTGATCTGGTGAGTCCGGGACAAGAATTACCAGCTGTCTTGGGTACAGCAGTACCCAAGCGTAATAGTGGTGAAATTGTGACTCGCGGATGGGAGATTGAAATTTTATGGAGGGACCGAATCAATGACTTCTCTTACCAGGTAAGAGGTGTGCTTTCAGACTACCAAAGTACTGTCGAAAGTTACAACAATCCAACAGGGTTATTGCCGACTGATACCAGGTATTATGAGGGTCAGAAGCTTGGGGAGATCTGGGGATTCCAGACCGATGGTCTTTATCAATCTCAGGAAGAGATTACTGCCCATGGAGTCAACACTAGTGCTATTTCAGGTTTTGCTTTCAACCCAGGTGATGTAAAGTATCAGGATCTGAATGGTGATGGGGCAGTTAATTTTGGTGACAACACAGTGAGCAATCCAGGTGACCAGGTCATCCTGGGTAACTCTACCCCACGTTTCCAGTATGGATTCAGCGGAAATGCTAGTTGGAAAGGGGTGGATATTTCATTTTTCTTCCAGGGTGTTGCCAAGCGAGACCTGTGGCCAATAAATTCTGGTGGCCAGGGAATTTTCAGGGGGCCAGCTGGTGGACCCATGCATGCTGGTGCGCTGGTTGACCATATCGATTACTGGAGAGATGATACTAGCCCGCTAGGAGCCAATCCAGGTGCTTATTTTCCTAAGCCATACGCGCAGTATCTGGGCCAAAATGAAAAGAACTTCTTGTATCCTCACGATCGATTCCTTCAGAATGGTAGGTACATGCGTTTGAAAAATGTTCAGGTTGGATATACTTTCCCTAAGGCGCTGACAGAAAAAGTCTTTATTTCCAATGCAAGAATTTACCTGTCTGGGGAGAACCTGCTGACATTTACAAAACTGTTGTTTTTTGATCCGGAAGCCTTTGCAGGTAGATGGTATGGCGCAGGTGATGCATATCCTTTGAATAAGTCGTATTCACTTGGATTAAATGTAACATTCTAAATAGAACGTATCATGAAAAATTTAGCAATAATATCATTAGTAATCATTGCAGGTTTAGGAAGCTATTCCTGTGAGGAAGAAATACTGGACAGAACGCCTTTGGATCAAATATCTGATCCGGACTTCTGGACCAGCCAGACAGACCTGGAACTATATGTCAATCAATTCTATGATGACATAGATGGCTGGGATCCATCCGGTGGTGGTTTGGCTCCTACACGGGATATGGGCACAGACATCGCTTACGAATCACTCAACAATTACTCCTTCACTTATACTCGACAGCTAGATGGAACGATAAGTATTCCTGCGTCTGGGGGTGGCTGGAACTGGAGTAATATTCGAAATGTCAATTACTTTCTGGCCAATGCAGATCGTGTTGAGTCAGGGGGTGATTTAGTCGACCAATATATAGGAGAAGGTCATTTTTTCAGGGCATTCTACTATTTTGATTTACTCAGAAGATTTGGTGACCTACCCATCATCAAAAAACCTGTTAATGTGGATGATGAGGACATCCTGTATGGTGCAAGGAGTTCCAGATCTGAAGTTTTTGATTTCATCCTGGAAGACCTGGATATGGCCATCTCCATGTTGAAGAACGGACCGAGTCTGGCGAATCACCAGAGCCGAATCAGCAAGGAAGTAGCTCAGCTCTTCAAGGCAAGACTGGCTCTGTACGAAGGTACCTGGGAAAAATATCACCAGGGAACAGCATTTGCCGGAGATACCGATGGTTCTGCATAC
Organism: Bacteroidota bacterium; assembly: GCA_047947195.1. Taxonomy (GTDB): domain Bacteria; phylum Bacteroidota; class Bacteroidia; order Cytophagales; family Cyclobacteriaceae; genus UBA7330. Next base: position 4,646,210 of record CP170458.1, on the reverse strand, counting down.
ATTCAGGAAGCAGCCGATGCGGCCAAAGCAGTAATCGATGGCGGTAATTATTCACTGGTGACTGGAGACCCAAATACGGTTTACTTTGAATTGTTTAACAATACAGATTATGCTGGTAATCCTGAAGTTTTGCTATTCAGGCATTACAATGGTCAGGAGTATGGAAACTCTTTCAGCAATCAGCTGTGGAACTGGCCAAATGGTTATGGCTGGACTCGTGACGCAACCAAGTTTTACCTGTGCGCTGATGGTGATCCAATTGGTGTGAGTCCGCTTTTTGTGGGGGACGATTCTCTTGAGATCCTTGAAACAAATCGTGATCCCAGACTGGCACAATCTGTGATGGTTCCTGGGGATCCCAGAGTTATTAACGGAACTGATACCACCTTATATACGATTCCCAATTTGTTTGGTGCGCCTACAGGCATTGAGTCGCAAAAATTCCGCCTGGTGGTGGTTGATCCTTCAGCGGGAGTTAACAATGGTAATGTCGATTACATTAACTTCAGATTTGCAGAAGCACTATTGATCTACGCGGAAGCAAGAGCAGAGCTGGGTCAGTTGACACAGGGTGATCTTGACCTGACCATCAATCAATTACGGGATCGGGTTGGAATGCCTCACCTTACCATGTCACCTACACCAGATCCGGATGCCATTGACTATGGTTATGCCATTTCAGATGTCTTATATGAGATCAGGAGAGAGCGAGTGGTTGAGCTTTTGGGTGAAGGATTCCGTATGGATGACCTGATGAGGTGGCGCGCACATGCATACTGGCAGGGAAAGAGGTTTGCCGGTGTGTATTATACAGATGCAATGAAAGCTTCAGTTTCTACCATACCAGCGAATGGTGCAGGATTCCTGGATCCGCTTAGCAATTTCCTAACCGGACCAAATAACACCTATGGATTTGATGAGACCAGGGACTATCTACTTCCTATTCCAATTCAGGAATTGACGTTGAATCCTAATCTTGGTCAGAATCCGGGATGGTAATTTCTTTGTAGTGCATTAATAATCCTCTGCATATATTTGAGAGAGCCGACCGAATTTAAGGTCGGCTCTTTTTATAAAATCAAGAGCCGTGCAATATGTGATAGATAGCTGTATTAAAATGTTAAAGCAAGGTCAGATACTATACCTGATATGCCTTGTATCCATCAGCTGTAACCCTACGATTGAAGATAATAGTGTTCGATTTTTTCATAGTAGGCAAGCGGTATGGATTACCTGTGAAGAAGAATTACCTACCAGTGATTCCCTTTTTTATCAGGATAATCCAGCACCGCTTTTCCGAAAAGAATTTCAAATTCTCAAACCTATATCCCAGGCCAAATTGTATATCACATCTGCCGGGTATTATCGGGCATATTTAAATGGGGAAAATGTCGGTAAGAATATTTTGGATCCAGCCTGGACTGACTATAGCAAGCGTATTTATTACGCTGAATATGAGATAAAATCTTTGTTATCTGCCCATGACAACTGCATTGGGGTTTCGCTAGGAAACGGCTTTTATAACCCGCTACCATTAAGGAAATGGGGAAGAAGAAATTTAAGGAATGACCTGGCTGAAGTAGGGAAACCTGCGTTCACTGCAAAAATTATAGTCGATTACAAAGACGGAACCTCCCAAATAATCACGACAGATTCTACCTGGAGATATCATGATGGTCCTATCAGATCCAATAGTGTATACCTTGGAGTAAGGTATGATGCAAGAGATGAATTGAATGATTGGAATACTCAAGACTTCAATGATGAAAATTGGAAGAATGCAGTAATTTCAAAGGGTCCTGGTGGAGAATTGATGCCATCTTTTTTCCCTCCAGTACAAATCACACAAGAGATTAAACCCACGGCGATTTATTCCAGTGAGCCTGGGACATGGATTGTTGATATGGGGGTCAACTTCACGGGAACATACAGAATAAAGTTATCTGGTAATGAGGGTGATACCGTATACTTCAGGTTTGGTGAACGTGTTTATAATGATGGGTCTTTGAATCCCATGACCTCTGTTATCGGACAAATTAAAAGACCTGGTGTGGGTGGTCCCGGAGCACCCGACGTAGCCTGGCAGACTGACAGATACATCTTTGGCAAAACAAGTCCAGCTATTTTCCAGCCGGATTTCACTTACCATGTTTTTCGATACATGGAGATTAAGGGACTGGATTATAAGCCGGATCAGGCTGACATTACCGGCCTTTTCATGCATACCAACGTCGTAGCAGAGAATAATTTTTCAAGTTCCTCGGGTCTATTGAATTCGATTCAGGATGCTACCAGAAGAACCTTCCTGGCCAATTTGGTTAGTGTCCAATCAGATTGCCCAGCGAGAGAAAAATTTGGATATGGGGGCGATCTCAATGCCACAAGTGAATCGTACATCTACAATTTTGATATGAAAGATTTCTATCGCAAAACGGTCTATGACTGGATAGATGCCATGAATGATACCACCTTTGTCGATACTGCCCCATTCGTTGGAGTCAAATACTGTGGCATTAGCTGGGAATCTGCCTTTCTCACCACCCAATACTATTTATACCTTTACTATAATGACCTTGAGTTTGTCAAAGAGCTCTATGAACTTGACAACAAATGGATGGATAAGGTTGCCCGGATTCATCCGGGTGGAATCGTAACCGAAGGGCTGAGTGATCATGAATCGTTACTTCCCGTACCGGTAGAACTGACAGGAACCTGCCATTATATTCAGTGTGCCCGGATCATGTCAACATTTGCGACTGTGATGGGGGACCCTGAGAGAGCGAAAGACTATCAGCGGTTGGCTGATAAATTGACTGACATGGTGAGAGAGCGATTTTGGAATCAACCGGTCAATGAGAAGATCAACAGACAAACTTTGTTCGCTACACTTTTATATCATCAAATAGTGCCTGAAGAAGAGATTGAGGCGGCCAAAGACTCTTTATTGAATGCTGTCCAACATGGTCCTGCCGGTCATTTTAATACAGGTATTTTCGGTACGAAATATGTGCTTGAAACGCTGTCAAAATATGTTTCTCCGGATTCGGTATTTAAGATTGTTAATAGTACTGAGTTTCCCGGGTGGGGATTTATGATTGATAATGGAGCTACCACACTTTGGGAAACCTGGAAGGAGAGCGATAATGTGTATTCCAATTGTCATCCGATGTTTGGATCTGTTACTGAATGGTATTATCGATGGCTTGCAGGTATCAGGCCCATTGAAGACTCTCCCGGATTCTCAGAGTTTTTGCTAAACCCTACTACACCACTTGGTCTTGAGTCCGTCAATTGTACGTATCATTCACCGAAGGGTGCCATTGTCTCAAATTGGAAGAGAACTAATCCTGGAGAATATCAATATGTATTTATCATTCCTGAAGGTGCAAAAGCACATGTTAGAATACCTGTTGGTAAAGCCCAAAAGATTCAATTTGACAACAAGAATCTGGAACTAATGAATAGAAATATTAGAGAAGGACAGTTTGAATTGGGTAGTGGCTCTTATACATTGACGGTCTCAAAATAGAATTAATACTATGACACCAATCCTGAATAGAATTTTAAAAGCCCTGTTAAGTCCCTTTTTCCTGATAATCCTAATTTTATCCGGGTGTCAGCCTCCGGAAAAGGGTGCTCCAAAACGTCCGAATATCCTGTTTATCATGTCGGATGACCATGCCTATCAGGCCATCAGCGCATACTCAGATTTATTGATTAATACACCAAACATTGACAGGATTGCCAAAGAAGGGATGCTGTTCACCAATGCCAGTGTCACCAATTCCATCTGTGCGCCATCGAGAGCAACAATCCTCACAGGGAAATTCAATCACATCAATGGGAAGATTGATAATATGATGCCATTTGATACGACTCAGGTCACATTTCCACAACTTTTTCAAAAGGCCGGATATGAAACTGCGATGTACGGCAAATTACATTTTGGGAATAATCCAAAGGGTGTGGATGATTTCATGATCTTACCCGGTCAGGGTAATTACATCAACCCAAGGTTTATTACTCCAGCCGGAGATACAACGATAACCGGTTATGTCACCGATATCATTACCGACCTGACACTTAATTGGCTGGATAAAAAGAGAGATCCTGAAAAGCCATTTTTAATGATGTACCTGCACAAAGCACCGCATCGTGCCTGGTGGCCAAGTCCCGAAAAGTTCAAATCTTTTTCAAAAGTGACCTTCCCTGAACCTAAAACTTTATTTGATGACTATGAAAATCGAGGTACTGCCGCCAGGGAAGCTGAGATGACTATTTCTCATGAAATGTTGTTAAGTTATGATGACAAGGTCCTTCCTCAGGCAATTGAGGATCTGGGGATTTCTGACGATCCAAGGAATGCCAGATATTTCAGAGGGAGTGAGTATTCCCGCATCAATGAGGACCAAATGGTTTTATATCAACCGATTCTGGATTCCATTGCTGATGTGTTTAAAGCGAAGTGGCCAACGATGACAGATGAAGAAAAAACGAGCTGGAAATATCAGCGATATATACAGGATTATTTAGGCTGTATTTCTTCTGTTGATGATAATATAGGAAGGGTTCTGGATTATCTGAAGGAGAGCGGACTCGCAGAGAATACCATCGTGATCTACACCTCAGATCAGGGATTCTATCTGGGAGAACATGGCTGGTTTGATAAACGATTTATTTACCAGGAATCTTTCAAAACACCTTTGTTGATCAAATGGCCGAATGTTATCACTCCTGGCACAGTTTCAGATGAGCTTGTTCAAAATCTTGACTTTGCTCCAACGATGCTGGCGGCTGCAAATATTGATGTTCCGGGAGATATGCAGGGTCTAAGCATGATGCCATTGTTAACAGGAAATTTGTCAGCATGGGATCGTGAGGCTGCCTACTATCATTATTATGAATATCCAGGTGAGCATAATGTGAGAAGACATTATGGAATCGTAACCAAGGATTTTAAATTGATCCACTTTTATTATGACATTGACGAATGGGAATTATATGATCTTAAAAAGGATCCTATGGAGATGAATAATGTATTCGTTGACCCTGCCTATTCATCAACAGTTGAAGTGTTAAAAAAGCAGTTGGTCAATTTGCGGACCAGGTACAAAGACTCTCCGGAATTGGATCAGAAATATATAGAGCTCTATGAAAAGTGAAGCGAATTCCGTTTTTAGCTTTTCTGTGGATTACAAAAAGAAATTATTTTTCTGGATTGTAATTATCTATGGGACATTCCTTACCGGGTGTGATTATCTGAATTTAAGTCAGGAAGAGACCAGAAAGCCCAATATCATTTTTATTGTCACTGATGATCAGCGATGGGATGAATTGGGATATGCAGGGAATTCGATCATTCAGACACCCAATATGGATCGTATTGCCAGGGAGGGACTTTATTTCAGGAATGCTTTTGTCACAACTCCAATCTGCGCAGCGAGCAGAGCCTCTCTTCTTACCGGGCTGTACGAGAGAACTCATAATTATACATTTGGTAGGCCGAATCTTGATGACAGGTATATGTACAATAGTTACCCATACCTTCTACGAAAGGCCGGATACCAGACGGGGTTTGTTGGAAAGTTTGGAGTGAAGGTAAATGAGGGAATTGTGGATTCGCTTTTCACTTCATTCAAAACAACAGGATTTCCCTATTTGAAAGAAATAGATGGAAACCAAGTGCACCTGGCTGATATCAATGGGGATCTCGCCATTGACTTTATTCGATCAAGTAAGGATCAGCCATTTTGCCTCTCATTGTCTTTCTGGTCTCCCCATGCAGATGATGGAGAAGAAGCACAGTATTTCTGGCCGGAGTATGTAGATAGTTTGTATCGTGATGAAGAATTTCCACTGCCACCGACCGGTGATCCTGCATTTTTTGAAGCGCTGCCAGAATTTTTAAAAACCAGTATGAACCGTAAAAGGTGGTACTGGCGATATGATACTCCCGAAAAGCGGCAGCAAATGATTAAGGGCTATTATCGAATGATAAGTACGGTAGATAGTGTAATTGGAAGAATTCAAAAGGCATTGGTGGAGGAAGGACTTTCAGAGAATACGGTCATCATTTTCATGGGTGATAATGGATACTTTCTAGGGGAGCGGGGTTATGCAGGAAAATGGACCTTGCATGAACATTCTATTCGGGTGCCTATGATGGTTTATGATCCCAGGCAACCAGAGTTGTCAAGGGGTAAATCCTTCAACGAGATGGTTCTGAATGTGGATATCACACCTACAATACTGGAGCTGGCTGATGCAGATGTGCCTGAATCCTATCAAGGAAATAGTCTGATGTCATTTTATGATCAAAGGCCTTCGGAATGGCGAACCAGTGTGTTTTTAGAGCACCGTCTTGAAGGGAATCCACTGCTTATAAGGACAGATGGGATCAGGGATGATACCTGGAAATTTGTCCGATATGATGATCACCCGGAGTTTATTGAGTTGTACAATCACCAGGAAGATTTTTATGAGACTAAGAATCTCGCCTATGAGTCAGAGTACAGTAATCGGGTGGCTTATTACCAAAATTTGTGTGATTCAATAACCAATGAACTTATGAATCAACGGGTGAAATAAATATATATGTGGATTGCAAATAAAGTCTTTAAACCGCTAATGAAACTGGTTAATGTGGCAATAACCACTATTGTAGTTATGCACCTGGTTTCATGCAGCTGGACTTCCGATACAAAACCTAACATTGTCATTATTTATACCGATGATCAGGGAACTCTGGATGCTGGCATTTATGGTGCGGAAGATTTGCATACTACGAATATTGATCGACTGGGTGATACCGGCATTCGTTTTACCCAGGCTTATGCCCACGCTGTCTGCTGCCCTAGTCGGGGAGCACTGCTAACGGGTCGCCATCCACAGCGATATGGAATCACCGACTGGACACAAAATGATGCCCATGCCACTGAGAAGGGAATCAATATGCCTCTTGAGGAGGTAACCCTTGCAGAGATCTTAAAGGCGAATGGATATCGAACCGGAATTTTCGGAAAGTGGCATCTTGGCGCATCATTGGAAAATGGCCCATTGAGTCAGGGATTTGATGAATTCTTCGGCTTCAGAGGAGGATTTATTGATAATTATGTCCATTATTTTCTTCATGGTATTGGATTCCATGACCTGTGGAAAGACCAGGAGGAGATTTTTTTAAGGGATCAATATTTTCCATCATTAATGACCGAGGAGGCCCTTCAGTTTATTGATAGAAATAAGGACCAGCCATTTTTTCTATATGCTTCATTCAATCTTCCCCACTACCCCGAACAGCCAGACTCGATATTCCTGCCCTTTGCAGACAATCTAGAGCAACCCAGAAAATCCTATGCAGCAGCCATTGCAACTGTAGATGATAAAATTGGTCAGTTAATAGACAAACTTGAAGCAAAAAACATTCGCGATCAAACGGTCATTTTCTTTATGAGTGATAATGGCCATTCTACAGAGGAGACATTTATCAGAGTCGATAACCATACAAGTGGATTACCCAAAGGATTGAATTATTGCGCCAACGGTGGCGGGGGATATACAGGTAAATGGAGAGGCGCTAAAGGTAGTTTTCTTGAAGGTGGAATTCGGGTACCAACAATCGTGAGCTATCGTGGTCATTTTCCTGAAGGTGAACAAAGAGACCAGATCATTAGCTGTATGGATTTTCTACCCACAATATGCGAGTTAACTGGTAGTGTGACACCTGATACTCTAGACGGACATAGTCTGTTGCCCATCATTGAATCCGGAGAGGTACCCTCCAGACATGAAACTTTATTTTTTGAATGGAGAGGTCAATGGGCTGTTAGACAGGGAAAGTGGAAACTCATTGTTAAAGGCAGGGATACAACGGGCAAGTTTTCAACACATCCGGAGAAGGAGGAGCAAATGGAATCACCATACCTGGCTAACCTTGAGGATGAAAATCCTGAAGAGTTGAACTATGCATCTGAATTTCCCGAAGTTGTTGAAAGACTTACCAACCTGTATAACTCCTGGTATGAATCGGTTAAACCAAATGTGAATGATATCTAGGCAAATTGGAAAAATAGAAAAGACGGCTGTAAACAAGATCCTGGATTTCAAAAGGTATTCAATAGTAATCCTGCTTGCTGGCACTTTAGTGACTTGTGAGGATAAACAATCTCCTGTTGATAATACTTTGGAAGTGGAATTCAAAGACCCCTCCATTGAATACAGACCAATGGCGCTATGGCCATGGCTCAATGGTTTTGTGGATACAACCCAGCTGGTCTATGAACTTGAACAAATGAAGGAAAAGGGAATGAGGGGAGCGTTGATCTGGGACATTGGCGCGTTGATCGATCCAAAGAAGGAAATACCAGAGGGTCCTGCTTTCCTGGAAGAACAATCACTTGGCTATATTTCCCTGGCTCTCAAAACAGCCGATCGTCTGGGCCTTGATTTGGGTATGGTAGCAGCCAGCAGTTGGAATTCAGGTGGGCCATGGATAGACTCAACTGAAGCAAGCATGCAACTCTTACATACCAGTCAGATCGTTGAAGGACCTTCGGATAAAGGAATAGAGATTATTGAACCTCCTGCTGATGAAAGGAGTGGTGCAAACCGACATATACTGATTACTACATTGGCTATTCCTTACTCACCCACAAAAAAGATAGATACGACAAGTGCGTTTGTTTTGGATGAGTTAAAAAGTAAAGATGGAAGAATAACCTGGGAGGTACCCGAGGGGCAATGGGAAATCCTTTCCTTTTTCATGTCTAATACCGGGCAGGAATTGGTGGTTCCAAGCCCCAATTCCACCGGACTGATCATAGATCACCTAAGCAAAAAAGCCACTGAAGTACATATGGATAGTCTCCTGGCCAGGCTTGAACCTATCAGTTCACCGGAAAGTCACTTGAAATTTCTAATGCTGGACAGCTACGAAGTTTGGCCCATGCAGGACTGGTCTCCGGAGCTTGTCAATACTTTTCAGGAGAATTATGGTTATGATCTCATTCCACTTCTACCCATATTGAAGGACTTTACCAGTGGAGACACCATTTTCGATGAACGTTTTCGAATGGATTACAAGCGGGTAGTCAGTGACATGATGATTGAAAACCACTATGCCTATGCCATGGAGATAGCCAATCAGCATGACATTCAACTTATCAGTGAAGCCGGCCATGGAGGATATGCCAGGGTGGAGCCCTTAAAAGCGCTTGGCCATTCTGATATGCCCATGGGCGAGTTTTGGAACAGAAGGCGGCACTGGGTGACCAAAGAAGCAGCCAGCGCGGCTCATATTTATGGCAAGAAAGTAGTGGGTTCTGAGTCATTGACCGGTTGGAATCACTGGCAGCATGGGCCCACAGATTTTAAGCAATTGGTTGACCTGGCATTTTGCGAGGGCCTTAACCAGGTGGTTTTCCATACGTTCACCCATAATCCTGAAATTGCCGGTAAGCCAGGTTATGTTTATCATGCCGGAGAACATATCAACGTGAATACGACCTGGTGGCCAATGGCGCGACCCTTCATGGATTATATCGCCAGGTCCTCATACCTATTAAGACAGGGAAATTTCGTGGCTGATGCCTGTCTTTACTATGGGGATCAGGCACCCAATCTGGTACCTGCCACTACCATAGACCCTAACATCACTCCCATATTCAGCGATGACAAATGTTTGCATTGTGGAAGGCCAAAACCGATTGAGCCCGGAAAGATGACTGGCTATGATTATGACTATATGAATGCCGATGTGATCATCAATCAGATGCAGGTAAAAGATAGTCGGTTGATTTTGCCATCGGGTCAGTCTTATCGGGTTTTGCAAATACCTGATAGACCTGACATCTCAGTGGAAGTTCTTAGGAAATTGAAGCAGCTGGTTAACGAGGGGGCCGTGATTCTTGGGAGAAAACCTGAAAGGGCAACCTCTTTAAGAAATTACCCGGATTGTGATAGCGAAGTGAAAGCGATTGCTGATGAAATGTGGGGAGAAGTCGATGGGAACAAGGTATTTGTCAATGAATATGGTAAAGGAAAAGTATTCTCCGGAATCCCGCTGAGGGAAGTGATGGAAGAAATAGGTGTTGAGGAGGATTTTAAATTGCTTGAGTCAAATGAACATATTCGATATATTCATCGAAGGACTGAAAATGAGGAAATCTATTTTGTCATTAATAGCAATACTCGACCGCAAAAAATCTCGAGCACCTTTCGGGTGGACAATCAATTAATACCTGAAATCTGGGATGCGGCAACCGGAGAGACCCAAAAGCATGTTGATTTTACCAAAGATGAAAAAGGGATAACATTAGATCTGGTACTTGATCCATTTGCTTCACGATTTGTCATTTTTAAATCCCCATCAGGAGAACAGAATTATGAAAGGCCTGGCAATTTGCAGTTTGGTTACGCTATGTTGAACACCCTTTCATCCATTGACCTGTCAGATAGTTGGCAAGTAAGTTTCGACCCGGATATGGGAGGTCCCAATTCTTCTGAGTTTGATTCATTGACCAGTTGGTCAGATAGTGAGGATGAGGACATAAAATATTATTCTGGTCTTGCAACCTATTCAAAGACCTTTACGGTTCAGGAGGACCAACTGGCCTATGGATGGGATATAATCATTGGCTTTGAAGACATCCAGGAGATGGCAAGGGTTTTTGTAAATGGTAAGGATTGTGGTGTTGTTTGGAACCCTCCTTATTGTTTAAACATCAGTGACCAGGTCAAATCAGGCGAAAATATGATAGAAGTGCAGGTAATCAATACCTGGAATAACCGGATTGTGGGTGATCTGGTCCAGAATGAACATTATACAAAAACCAATGCAGCCAATAAGTTTACTAAAGACAGTGAACTGTTGCCCTCAGGATTAATTGGTGAAGTCAAAATAAAATTTGTTGAATCGAATTAGCATGTCCATGAAGAATATCTGGTTTAAAATATTTGGAATCTTTCTATTAACATCCTGTTCTGAGGAGCCAAAGAGTGAGACGAATGTCATTCAATTTCCTCAACCTGTTAGCTATCTGGATGTTGAAATTACTGACGGATTTTGGAAGGAGAAGATTGATAAGAATCGGATGAATGGAATCCGACATGCTTTGGATCAGGCTTCAACGTCTATTGGATATTTTGATGTTGCGGCTTCAGGAAAAAAAGACCAGGAGCATACAGGCAACCTCGCCAGTGATTCGGATGTGTATAAGATCATCCAGGGAGCTGCCTATGCCTTGCATCATTCAGATGATCCCGAGCTTGAAGCTTCTATTGATGCCATCATCAGCAGGATTGCCGCAGCTCAACAACCCGATGGGTATCTGTTCACCTACTGGACGATCAATGACCCCTCACAAAGGTGGAAAGATCTGGATAAGAAACACGAGCTTTATTGTGCGGGACATTTGTTCGAGGCTGCCGCAGCCTACTACCAGGTTACGGGTAAGCGCGAATTACTTGATGTGGCCATTCGGTTTGCTGATTATATTGATACCGTCTTTGGCCCAGGAAAACTGGAAGGCGTACCGGGACATGAGGAGATTGAGTTAGGACTATTTAAACTATACGAAGCTACAGGTGATCGGAAATACCTGGACCTTTCTGTCTATTTTGTGGATGAGCGTGGAAATCCAAAGAGAATTGCCAGCAAGCTTGAGCCTCCGGAACACGACCCTAATGCCGGAACGCCATGGCGGTGGCGACCCCCTTCATATATGCAGGATCACCTGCCTGTGACCCAGCAGTTCTACGCTGTAGGACATGCGGTAAGAGCTGGATATCTTTATTCGGCCATGACGGCCCTTGCCATGGAATTGAATGAAGAGAAATATGTGCCTGCGCTGGACTCCATCTGGTGGGATGTCGTGAACAAGAAGCTGTATATCACGGGTGGTATCGGAACCAGACAACACCACAATGAAGGATTTGGAACCGATTTTTTGTTACCCAATGACCAGGCCTATTGTGAGACTTGTTCCAGCATTGCTTTGACCTTTTGGAACAGGCGGATGAGCCAGCTGCATACGGATACTAAATATGCTGATCTTGCAGAACTCACCATGTACAATTCTGCTATTTCCGGAGTCTCTTTGGAGGGAGACAGATTCTTCTATTCCAATCCACTGGCGTCTGATGGCAGTCATTATCGAAAAGAGTGGTTCAACCCGCCATGTTGTCCGAGTAATATGGTTCGTTTCCTTCCGGAGATTGGAGCAACCATTTATTCGAAAACGAATACTGAGATTTATATCAATCAATTTATTCCCAGCTCGGTGGATATTTCGCTGAATGACCATGAGGTCGAGATAGTTCAAGAGACTGATTATCCCTGGGATGGGCTGATATCATTTACTGTAAACCCTGAGAAAGCAATTGATTTTACTTTGAAAATCCGGGTACCAGGATGGGCTCAGGGAAAACTGATTCCAGGTCAGCTTTATAACTACATGAATACAAATCAGCGTAATGTCACGGTACAGGTAAATGGAGAATTGATTGAGGAACCAGAATATGAGAATGGGTTCATTAAATTAACTAGAAGCTGGAAAGACGGTGATCAGGTACAGGTGCAGTTGCCGATGAAGATAAACTACATTGTCGGGGATCCCAGAATTGAATCAACCCAAGGCAAGCTGGTGCTATCCAGGGGACCTTTCATCTATTGTCTGGAGCAAGTTGATAACACTACATTTTTTAGTGATTCATCAGCTGTTGTTCAGGAAGGCTTTAGCGCTGAATTTGATCCTGAGCTTTTAGGTGGAATTGTGAAACTAAAAGGTAAGGCTGTTTTGAATTCAGAGGAACTGGATGTTACGGCCATACCATACTATGCCTGGAGCAATCGGGGGCAGGGAAAGATGGAAGTTTGGTTACCCTATATAAATCAATGATTATGAGGAGACAATTGACAATAATTCCAATTATTAGTTTGCTGGCCTGCTTGCTATGGTCATGCAACGAGCGTCCCAAATCTGAACAGGTTAAAAGACCTAATGTCCTTTTTCTATTGGCAGATCAATGGAGAGCACAATCAACCGGGTATAATGGTGACCCCAATCTGGTTGGAAAACTTCCAAACCTTGATAGGCTGGCCAGTCAAAGTGTTGATTTCAAAAATGCTTTTTCAATCACTCCGGTTTGTACGCCTTACAGAGCGGCCCTTCTGACGGGAAGGTATCCCACTTCTACAGGGATGATTTTCAACGACCTCCACCTCCCAGAAGAGGAAGTGACGATGGGTGAATTGTTTAAGGAGGCTGGATATAAAACGGGTTATATAGGCAAGTGGCACCTGGACGGGATGGGTCGTTCTAACTATACGCCTCCGGAGCGACGCCAGGGATTTGATTACTGGAAGGCGCTGGAATGTTCACATGATTACCACAACATGCGGTACTATGAAGGAAACGATCCGGAACCTAAAACCTGGGAAGGATATTCTCCTTATGCCACTACAGCTGATGCCATTTCGTACATGAAGGCAAATGCCAATGGAGAGGATCCTTTTCTAATGGTTCTTGCCTGGGCCACTCCACATTTTCCTCACCAGACGGCGCCGGAAGAACTCCAGAAAGAATTTGATGTCGACAAGATCATCTTGCGAGACAATGTACCGGAAGACATGCGGGAACTCGCCAGAAAAGAAGCTGTGGGTTATTATGCGCACATGCTGGCACTGGATAAGTGTTTTGGATATATCCAGAAGGCATTAGATGACTTAGGAATAGCAGACAATACAATTGTTGTTTTTTCTGCAGACCATGGCGAGATGATGGGTTCTCAGGGTGTCAGACCCAGGCAAAAACAAGTTCCGTGGATTGAATCTGTGAGTATTCCGTTCCTGATCAGATATCCCGATAAGTATGGAAAGGACGGCATAGAAATTAAGGAACCGATGAATGTGCCGGATGTATTACCCACACTTTTATCAATCGCCGGGCTTGAAATCCCTGATTTTATAGAGGGGGATGATCTATCCGGCGTCATTACCGGGGACTATTCCAATGCTGATGATGCGGCACTGGTTATGAATGTCTCGCCATTTGCTTTACCAAACCCTGAATATCGAGGGGTCTATACCAGCAGGTATGCCTACATTAAAAACCTGGACCAACCACCGTTATTATTTGACCTTAAAATGGATTCTTTACAGATGAATAATTTAGCGGGTCAACCTGGAAATGAGGAATTGTTGAATGAAATGGAGTCCATTCTTCAGAGAGAACTTTCTGATGCCGGGGATGAATTCAGGCCAAGGCAATATTACATTGATAAATGGAATTACAGGTTGAACAAAGGTGGACATATTGATTATTCCGAAGGAGCTCCACCACAGGGTCCTGCCCTGAATGCTAAACAATAGCTTGGTCAGATATTTTGACTAAATTTTAAGAAAAATAGCAACCTGTGAGTTTATGAAGTCCACATTAACCACCTTATTTGTAGCCCTTTTGATTGGCCTGGCATTTTTTAAGTGTAATGAAAAGAAGGAAAAAGTGAATACAGAACCCTATGAATATGAGGTAAAAAGAGCCTCCGTAAAACCTGCGATCAATGCAGATTGGGATCAGGAAATTTGGGAAAATACAAAGTCTGTCCGTCTGGACAACTATATGGGGGAGCGACCGGAGCATTTTCCTGAAACCCATGCCAAAGTCAGATATGATGATGACTATGTCTATGTGACCTTTAGAGTAAAAGATCAATATGTGAGAGCTGTTGCCACCGAAGTAAACGGGAGGGTTTTTCAGGATAGCTGTGTGGAATTCTTCTTTACACCCGGTCAGGATACCAATAAAGGGTATTTCAATCTGGAGATGAATTGCAAAGGGGTGATCCTTTTTGGTTACCACTTGAATAACAATGAAACGAATGGGAAGGTAGCAGAGGAGGATTATCAAAAGATAAAGATTGCCTATTCATTGGATGACGATGTTACAACAGAAATTCAGGAACCCAAAACCTGGGTGGTTGAGTATGGCATTCCAATAAAAATCCTCTCTAACTACATGGAGGTGGATCAACCTAAATCCGGGGTATCCTGGCGAGCTAATTTTTACAAGTGTGCGGATAAAACTTCACATCCTCACTGGTTAACCTGGGCACCAGTGGATTTCCCAACCCCGAAGTTTCACCTGCCTGAGTATTTTGGAAAAATAACATTTGAATGATCAGCAATAGCCTAATCAAACTCCCGATAGCCACTGTATTTGCATTAACGCTGAGTGTCTTTTTTTCTGCGTGTTCAGGAAATGAGGAATCAGCAAAACCAAACATCATCATTCTCTATGCTGATGACATGGGTTACGGCGACCTGAACATTCAAAACCCTGATTCCAAGATCCCAACACCAAATCTCGATCAACTGGCCAGGCGGGGCATGCGTTTTACAGATGGGCACAGTTCGTCTGGGATTTGTACGCCAAGCAGATATGGATTACTTACGGGTCGACATCACTGGCGCGATTTCCATGGAATTGTAGGGCCTATGGGACCACCGGCTTTCAAGGAGAATCAATACACAATGGCTAAGATGCTTAAAGAAAATGGCTACACTACCGCTGCCATTGGAAAATGGCATCTGGGCTGGGATTGGGAAGCCATCAGAAAAGAAGGTTGGACTAGGCAAGATTCATTCAATGTATTTAATCGCTATCTGAAGTTTTACCCATCCGAAGCTTATAACTGGGACATGCCGATACCGGGTGGACCACTGGATCGTGGCTTCGATTATTATTTTGGGGACGGTACAATCAATTTTCCACCTTATGTATTCATGGAAAATGACCGGGTGACAAAGACGCCAACCGTATCGATGACTACCCCGGAAGGATTGGCCCTGGAAGGCAGCTGGGAGGCTCGTCCGGGTCCGGCAGTGGAAGGATGGGACTTCTTTGAAGTACTACCGACACTCACCAAAAAAGCAGTCGAATATGTAAGAAGTCAAAAAGATTCCCATAAACCTTTTTTCCTATATATGGCTTTCCCTTCGCCGCATGCACCCATCATCCCGAATGAGGAATTCAGGGGGAAAAGCAAGGCGGGTCCTTTCGGTGATTTTGTTTACCAGACCGACTGGTGTGCCGGTCAGATTTTAGAAGCACTAGAAGCAATTGGTCAATCGGAAAATACGATCGTCATTTTCACAGCTGACAATGGCCCGGAAAGATATGCCTATGACCGGGTCAGAAACTACGATCACTGGAGTGCTGCTCCTTTTCGAGGGTTAAAAAGAGATGTCTATGAGGGCGGGCATCATGTGCCATTTGTTGTGAGGTGGCCAGGTAAAATAGAAGCTGGTACAACAAACGACCAGGTCATTAGTCAGGTTGATCTGCTTAAAACCCTGTCACAAATTGTAGGTGCCCAGCTACCCAAAGGATTAGCCCATGATAGCCATGATTTTTCAAAAGTGTGGCTGGGGGGAAGCCCTGAGAATCCGATTAGAAAAGCAACGGTCCAAAATACCTTTGAAGGCAGGTACGCCCTTCGTGAGGGTGATTGGTTATACATCAATCATCAAAGCGGTTACCATTCGCAACCTCCAGAATGGGCAGAGGAATATTTCGGATATGGTCCACTGGAAGATTCAGTTCAGCTTTATAATCTGAAGGGAGATATTGGACAAAAAAGCAACCTGGCAGGCGAGATGCCTGATAAGGTGAAGGAAATGCAGGCCAGACTCGAATCCATACAACAGAAAGAAACATTTGTTGAATGATTTTTATGAAGTCGCAAATACACAATACCCTGATACTGATTGGCTTGCTGTTTTTTGTGAGTTGTGCTAATAAGGAAGAAAGTAAAGGACCTCCTAACATCCTGATCATCACTTCTGACGACCTGAATTACAATTCGGTAGGCGCATTTGGGTGTAGTATTCCGGGTATCACCCCTAATATCGATGGACTTGCCAGCCAGGGAATGAGGTTTACCAACGCGCACTCCAATACAGCCGTTTGTCAGCCCTGTCGCCAATCATGGATGACCGGACGGTTTCCACACAATAATGGGGCTGAAGGATTTGAACCAATCGATGAGGATGTACCCACGCTACCCGAACAATTGAAGAAAAAGGGTTATATCAATGGGATATTGGGTAAAGAGATCCATCATCAACCTAAAGAGAAATTTTTCTGGGATTTCATTCCTTTTGTTCAGGAAAAGGACTCTACCTGGCGCCATAGCAGCTCGCGAAATCCGAACCTGTTTTATGAATATTCACTTAGGTTCTTTGAGCAGGCCAAACAGGAAGATAAGCCTTTCTTTTTCCTGGCGAATTCCCATGATCCGCACCGACCATTCATTGGTAACGACTCCGCTGCCTGGGGCAATCATCAACCCCCAGTAGACAGGGTATTCTCACCTAAGGAGATTGAGATGCTGGGCTATTTACCTGACATTCCGGATGTGAGGAAAGAGGTTGCCCAATACTACGGCAATGTTTACCGATCTGATCAGAGTATTGGTTCAGTATTGAAAGCCCTGAAAGATGCCGGACTTGAAGATAATACAGTCATATTTTACATGAGTGATCATGGAGCTGCTTTTCCTTTTGGAAAGTCCCAGTGTTACCTAAACAGTACAAAAACTCCTTTGATCGTAAAATGGCCTGATCAGATCAAACCGGGGACTGTCGATTCTACTCATTTTGTGACGGGTATTGACCTGATGCCTACTGTTTTGAATATCATTGGTTTACAGGAGCCTCCAGGGCTGGATGGGAGAAGTTATAAGCCGCTTTTATTGAAACAGGAGCAGGATAACAGGGACTATGCCTTTACCACCTATTACCAGATTTTTGCGAAAATCAGGTACCCTATGAGATCGGTTCAGGATGATGAATTCGGATACATCTATAATTTCTGGGCGGACCATGAAAGAGATATGAGGGGAGATGCCATGGGTGGCATTACCTGGAAAGCCATGGTGGCAGCTGCGGAGGATAATCCTGAAATAGCTGAACGTGTGGAGCTGTATGAATACCGGGTCCCGGAAGAATTCTACAACTTTAAGAAAGATCCTGATGGGCTTGTTAACCTGGCCAATGATCCGGAATATTCCAGCATCATAGCAAAATATCGGGCGGTGATGCTTGAAAAGATGCAGCAGTATCATGATCCGGCGTATGAAGCATTCCGGGACAGGGATCAACCCGGAGTGATCGCTGCATTTATGGAGGCTCAAAGAGAAAAAGCAAGAAACACCAAACCAGTAGTTAGATTTTGATTGAAGCAATGGTCCAGGCGAGATAATTAAACCAGATCGAATGAAAAATTTACTCTTGATTTCCTTATTGATAACCGGCTTTTGTAGTCTGCCATATCAGGGCCATTCAGAGCCACCAAATATCATTGTGATATTCTGCGACGATCTTGGGTATGCAGATCTTTCCTGCTATGGTTCGCTTTGGAATCAAACACCTGAAATCGATCGCATGGCTACAGAGGGAGTAAAATTCACCGATTTTTATGCCGGTGCCCCTGTCTGCACACCTTCCAGGGCGGGTTTGATGACCGGGTGCTATGCCCGCCGGGTAGATCTGGACCTGGATCAGGATAACCGCTGGGTACTTTTCCCTAAAGCGTCTAAAGGTATTAATCCCGAAGAAAAAATATTACCTGAAATGCTCAAAGAAGCAGGTTATGCAACAGCGATCATTGGGAAATGGCACCTGGGTGATCAGCCGGTATTCTTTCCAACCCGACATGGTTTTGATTATTATTTTGGTATCCCTTATTCCAATGACATGGGGACCAACTATGAAGGAGAACGCTGGTTGCCCCTAATGAAAAATGACAGTATCCACTTAAGGGTTAATCAAAAGAGTAACAGGGACATGGGTACTTTGACAAGCCTTTACACCATTGAAGCCATGGAGTGGATTCGTGAAAATAAGGATACGCCCTTCTTCCTGTACCTGGCGCATACTATGCCACATAATCCTGTGGCAGCTTCTAATTATTTTCATTCAAAGACCAATAATCCTAAACAGGGATTCGGAGCCAGTGTGGCAGAGATCAGCTGGTCAACAGGTCAAATCCTTAATTGGTTAGAGGAGCAGGAAATTGACAACACCCTGGTGATCTTTACTTCTGACAATGGCGGTGCGCCACATTGGGGGGCCAATAATGGGATACTGAAAGGAAGAAAGGGACAGACTTTTGAAGGGGGCGTTCGGGTACCCTTTATCGCCTGGTGGCCTGGTAAAATTCCTCCGGGTTCTACCTGTAATGCCCCAGCGTCAGTGCTAGATTTTTATCCAACATTTAAAAAGCTGTCCGGGATTAAAAGTGAGGATGAAACAAAGAGAGACGGAATGGATATATCTCACTATTTATTCCGTCCGGAACTGGATCGGGAACCAAGACCTTATTTCTACTGGCATGTGGGTTTTCTACAAGGTGTACGATATGGTAACTGGAAACTCAACCTGTTGGGTAGCTTCACTGAAGATCAGAGAGCCAATATTAGCTCAAGCACTTACAAGATTGCTGAGTTTGCAGATTCAATCCAGCTATTCAATCTAAATGAAGACCCCGGTGAGCAAGTCAACGTAGCTGAGCAAAACCCGGAAATCGTAAAAAAGCTTATTGCATTAGCCGATGAACAGAAAAGTGCCCTTGGAGAGTTCACGGATAAAGGGCCTGAGGTTCGTAGGACTGTTTCTATCGATGATCCTGTATTAATCCTCAAATAGCTTTTTCTTATCCAGCTAACTAAGTACAACATTTCGTTAACATGAGGGAAGAATGGCAAAATTGACTGGTATAGCTTTAAGGATTAATCTGCCAGCCAATGAAGTCTAACTTTTCAGCTCTATCCCTTTTTATATTGCTTCTTAATTTAATGGGGAGCTGCAGTCAGGAAGAAAAGAAATCGACCGATAATACCGGGACAAATGATCAAACTCAACTGATCGGTAATCGCTTTCTGACCTTTGCCTCAGTGGTCAGAGTCAACCAAATCGAGACTTCCCGTAATGAGATCCACGGAGTAGATGAATCAGCTATCCATGGCCCGCAGGAGGCCAGGGCGCTCAGGGAAGCGGTAGAAAAAGGCTGGCCGGGCGCCAGGATGACCTGGGCATTCAGCTGGCTGGCCCTGAAAGACCAACGACCGAATTACAAGGAATTGAAAGAGCTGGTCGTTTCCTATCATAAAAAATATGGGGATGAAATCACCTTTCTTCCCGGTGGTTATTTCGCCAATATGTACAATACCCGGGAGCAGGTAAATAAGGATCTTCACGAAGGATTGCAGATGGTCTCCGAGATGGTTGGGAACGGATACCGGCCGAAAGCTGTCATCGCTGGTTTCCTTGCTGCAGAAAACCTGGAATACCTGGCAGAGGAGGAAGATATCCATGTTTGCCAGGGAAATATCTGGAGCCAGTATGCTGTAGACAATGGGGATGGCGAAGGATCAATCTCGTATCCTTATTACCCTTCCAAAGAACATTTCTGTAAGCCGGCACAGGGAGCAGAAGATTTTATCGATTGTGTCAACCTGGATGGCTGGACGGTAGATTTTCTTAATGCCAGGTATCCTGGAGCAAGGATCATTGATGGTATCCGATGTGGTAGCCGACAGGGAGTAGGACCAATAGAAACAGTCATCCGACAGGGAACTGAACTCGGTACGAAAGAAATGCTTGCCACCACTGCAGCCCATTTTGATGAGGGATTTGAGTTGAATGATTTCGCGTGGGTCACCAGCACCTGGGAGATGTCCCTGGTGGAAGCCAGAAAGATATTTAATTATCAGGGAAGAAATGGTCTTGATGGCTTGGTCATCTGGTTGAGTGAGATCCGTAAAAGATGGCCTGAAACAAAGATGATTACTCATGGAGAGTTTGGGCTGATCTGGAGAGACCATTTCAAAAACAATGATGACATCAACTATCGGTTTGTGCAGCGTGGGTCGGGTGTTTGTGGCTCTGAGTCCGATCTCGAGATCAAATGGTTCATGAACAAAGATTTCAGAATGGCGACATTGAGGAATTGGGAAGAAAACACACCTGAAAAAGTCATTGATTTCACCCGGTATGACTTGCAGGCTGAAGAGCCAACTGATCCAAAACCTGGTGAGAGCACCCGAAACTGGAGCCTGATGAATGTATTAAATCAAAAAGGAACCAGACCCCAGGATGAACCCTTATTGTTTGATGAACTAGGTCAGGAAGAAGAGGAATTGGTAAAGGGAAGATATCCTCAGTTGATTTCAAAATAGATTATATTTAGTGTTTGTTTGTGATGAAATTATGAACACACATGGATTCCTGTAACAATTATATCAAGGTCCAAAGCCGTAGGGATTTTTTAACCAAATCAGCGTTGGGTTTTGGTGCCTTGGGCTTGGCCTCTTTAATGAATCCGGCCGAGCTGATAGGAAGTTCATTAAATAGTACCACAGGTGGATTGCCGGGCCTGCCACATTTTGCCCCCAAAGCCAAGAGAGTCATCTACCTGTTTCAAAGTGGTGCTCCTTCCCAGATGGACCTTTTCGATCCCAAGCCGCTTCTTAATAAAATGTACGGGGAAGAATTACCTGACTCTGTCAGGCAGGGTCAGCGTCTAACCGGAATGACCGCTGGTCAATCTTCATTCCCTTTGGCGGGATCGTTATTTGATTTCAAACAACATGGACAATCAGGAGTCTGGATGAGCGAATTATTGCCTCATACATCAAAAGTTGTAGATGAATTGTGCTTCATTCATTCCATGTATACCGAGGCTATCAATCATGATCCGGCCTCTACATTTATGCAAACCGGTTCGGAGCTTGCGGGTAGACCTTCAATCGGGTCATGGGTGAATTACGGATTGGGCAGTGAAAATGAAAACTTGCCCGGCTTCATCGTCCTTATCACGAAGAATGGTACCGGACAACCACTCTACTCCAGATTATGGGGCAATGGATTTTTACCCTCCAAACACCAGGGCGTTCAATTTCGATCAGGTGGTGACCCAGTTCTATATCTCAATAATCCTTCAGGTATTTCGCGTGAGGATCGACAGACCCAGCTGAGAATACTCCAGGAAATGCAAGAGGCTCAGTTTGAAAAATTCGGGGATCCGGAAATAGAGTCCAGGATCGCTCAGTATGAGATGGCTTTCCGCATGCAAAGCTCTGTGCCGGAGATCAGTGACACCTCGGGAGAGCCTGATTACATCTACGATATGTATGGTGAAGACTCCAGGGATCCGGGAACCTATGCCGCCAATTGTTTGCTGGCCAGGCGGCTGGTAGAGAAAGGTGTGAAGTTCGTGCAGCTTTATCATCGGGGCTGGGACCACCATGGAAACCTGCCCGGTCAACTACCAAGACTGACCAAACAAACTGATCAGGCTTCCGCAGCGCTGATCATGGATCTGAAACAACGGGGCTTACTCGATGACACCCTGGTGATCTGGGGAGGAGAATTCGGCCGGACTAATTATTCTCAGGGTACCCTGACCAAAACGAATTATGGCCGTGACCATCATCCAAAATGTTTTAGCCTTTGGATGGCTGGTGCCGGGGTGAAGAAAGGCATCAGCTATGGTAGGACGGATGACTTCAGCTATAATATCGTTGAGAATCCGGTTCATGTTCATGACTTCCAGGCTACTTTGATGCATCTGTTGGGGATTGACCATGAACGGTTCACTTACAAATTTCAGGGGCGGCGATACCGATTGACGGATGTACATGGCAAAGTTGTAAATGACATCCTGGCCTGAGATGTTAACTAGATCAACCTTTAAAGCAATCAATAGAAGACTCCAGAGAACGATCGGGTGGTTGAACGTTGCATTTTTTCTATTTTCAGCACTCCTGACTAGCTGTAAGAATGAGCTACCTGAGGATGTCAAAATTGTCTACACCGAGTTACCCGACAAGATTGATTTCAACATACATGTTCGCCCGATTCTAAGTGATAGATGCTTTGCCTGTCATGGTCCGGATGAAAACGCAAGGAAAGCGGGATTAAGACTGGATCAGGAGGAAAGTGCATACGCTGCGGTAGAGGCTTCGGGAGACACGCCATTTGTCAGCCAAAACCTGAAAAAAAGTGCTGCCTGGCAACGCATCATTTCTGATGATCAGGATTACCAGATGCCACCCCCGGATTCTCACCTTGAATTATCACCAAAAGAGAAGGCGCTCATCGCAAAATGGATCGAGCAGGGTGCACAATGGAAAAAACACTGGGCCTTTATCCCACCGGTGAAACCGAAGGTTCCTGAGATTGACGCACAAGAAGGCCTTGCACTTAACGAGATTGATCATTTTATTCGAGTCAAGCTGGCAGATTTTAATCTAAGCCCCTCTCCTCCAGCAGATAAGGAAAGACTTATCCGGAGGGTAACAATGGATTTGACTGGTTTGCCTCCAACCATACCTGAGATTGACGCTTTTCTGGCTGATGATTCTCCCGATGCTTATGAAAACCTTATAGATCGATTGATGAATACAGATGCCTATGCTGAGCGCATGGCAATGGAATGGCTGGATGTTGCCAGATACGCGGACTCACATGGTATGCATTCAGACGGACTGAGAGAAAACTGGCCATGGAGAGATTGGGTTATAAAGGCATTTAGTGAGAATTTATCCTATAAGGATTTCGTGACCTGGCAGCTTGCTGGTGATCTTTTACCCAATGCCACCAGAGAACAAATACTGGCAACAGGTTTCCACCGTAATCACCAGATCAATTCTGAATCCGGAATTGTTAGTGAAGAATACAGGCTTAGTTATGTAGCTGATCGGACAAACACAACAGCCACTGCATTCATGGGATTGACCATGGAGTGTGCCAGCTGTCATGATCACAAGTTCGATCCGATCTCACAAAAGGGATACTATCAAATGAGTGCATTTTTCAACAGTGTTCCGGAGTTGGGTATGACTGGCAATGACTTAAATTTTGGTCCTTTACTGATGCTGCCAGACCCTGAAGCGGAGAAAAAGATTAACAGTCTTAGTGCCGAAATCGATCAGCTGTCAGAAAAAATTGAATTGAGAAAAGCTGCAGTTGAAGAGATCAGGTCATACATCGATTTGATAGATCCGACGTCTATCAAAGCTCCACCAACGGATGTCTATTTTCCTTTGGAATCCATAAAAGAGAAGCGAAATAAAGATGGAGGTGTCCAGAAAATACTTGATCAAAATCCAAAGGGTACGGTTTCGGGGGACGCAGAAGTAGTGGCCGGGAAATTCGGTAATGCAGTGAGGATTGATAAGGACAACGAGCAATTGTTCCTGGATGGAGTGAAAAACTTTGATCTGGATGAAGGTTTTTCAGCGGGGGCATGGGTGAAAATTGAAGATGAAGGAACTTTCCAGACCATCATGGGTAACATCGGTGATAAAAATACAGGATGGAGAGGGTGGGTATTCTACCTGGATAGCCTGAATAGACCTGCAATCAAAATCGTTCATTCACTTTCTCATAATTATCTGCATGTCACGACTAATAAAGTTGTACCCATAGGCGAATGGACCAGCCTGTTCTTTACCTATGATGGATCTGCACAGGCTGAGGGGATAAATATTTTTATCAATGGGGAGTCTTTAGAAACCACAGTCCAGAGAGATCGCTTGTATAAGAACATTCTGCCAGTCAAATCGAGGGGTTATGTTCCTGATCCGGAGCGGAAAGTAAGAATGGGTATCGCTCAAACTTATCTATTTACGGATACTGACGTAGGTGCCTTCATCGGTGCTTTCGATGAAGTGAAGTTTTTCCACAGCCACCTGACGAACCTGGAAGTAGCAGCAGTATTTTCAGATGAGATCAAAGCTTCACGATCCAAATTAACTTTAGTTTACAGTGACAAATTGGATCACTATCTATATCGAAAGGATCAGGAATATCAGCAGCTGTATCAAAAACAAGCAATGCTTCGCTCAATGAAATTTGATGTAATGGATCCAATTCATGAGGTCATGGTGATGGAAGAAATGTCTCCGCCTCGTACAACCCATGTGCTGGAACGTGGTGTCTACACCAATTTGGGGGAAGTTGTAGAACCCGGTACTCCCGAAGTGCTGCCCCCTTTTACGGATGATCTTCCCCAAAACCGTCTGGGACTTTCAAAATGGCTGTTCAGCGATACTCATCCTTTGACCGCAAGGGTAGCAGTAAACAGGTACTGGCAAATGATCTTTGGTAGAGGGATTGTGGATACCCCTCATGATTTTGGAACGCAGGAATCCTTGCCGAACCATCCCGAGTTGCTTGATTGGCTGGCTGTAGAATTCAGGGAAAGTGGTTGGGACGTTCAACACCTACTAAAATTGATGCTGACCTCAGCCACTTACAAACAATCGGCTGTAGCTACTAAGGATCATATGTCAAAAGATCCGAAAAATATTTACCTGGCGAGGGGAAGTAGTTTCCGGTTACCCGCTGAAATGATCCGTGACAATGCACTGGCGGCAAGTGGGCTGCTTAGCAGGACTGTAGGTGGGGAAAGCGTGAAACCATACCAGCCAAAGGGATTGTGGAAAGATAAGAATGAGTTCTCCGGGTTTTTAAAAACATACATACCAGATTCGGGTGACAGCTTGTATCGGAGAAGTATGTATACTTTCATCCGTCGGACATCCCCGCATCCAGCGATGATAGCGCTTGATGCACCCGACCGGTCAAGGTGTGTTGTTAAGAGAGAGAATACCAATACGCCGCTTCAGGCTTTAGTGTTAATGAACGACCCTCAGTTTGTAGAGGCAGCCAGGGTTTTGGCAGAGCGTGCTCAAAGAGAAGGGAGAGATGATTTTGATAGTCAGGCTGAATATGCATTCCGTGCATTATGTAGCCGTCGACCAACCAGCAAGGAACTTGATCTGATGAAAAGGCAATATGATATTGCGCTTGCCAAATATCAGGAGAATCCATCTGTTGTTGATGGGTTACTGGAGATTGGCGAATATCCACTGGATAAAAGTCTTGATAAAAAGGAAACAGCCGCTTTGACGATGGTCACTAGCCTGGTGATGAATTTTGATGAG
Organism: Bacteroidota bacterium; assembly: GCA_047947195.1. Taxonomy (GTDB): domain Bacteria; phylum Bacteroidota; class Bacteroidia; order Cytophagales; family Cyclobacteriaceae; genus UBA7330. Next base: position 4,620,203 of record CP170458.1, on the reverse strand, counting down.
GCATACATGAAAAGGTGATTTGGATCAGGTTTTCGGGCTGACAAGATGCCATTGAACGGTCTCCTTACAGCTAACTAAATATACATCTTGGTTAACATGTTGAAACAAAGGAGAGCAACAATTTGATAGTTTTGTTAGATGTATATAATTAGAGAAACAGGTTTATTCTGGTAGATAACACCTAAGTGATGATACCCGAATTAACGAAACCCAGATCCATGAAAAAGTTTATTGTAAATCTCATTCTGATATCAATTTGTGGATGCTTTATTGGATGCACATCCTCTTCGGATGAATGGTGGGAGATCACTTTAATAAACTTAAGGAATAATCGTGAAATCCCGGCCACTTTGAAAATTGATGGCCACAATGTCTCCATTACCTCTTATCGATTCGGCGATCGTGAAGTGAGTGATTTTTCAAAAAGCGCAAATGATCTTAATGCCCGATTTACCCTTTATGAAGAAGAGCTGGGTCTTAGTGCGAAAATAATGGGGGATTCCCTGCTTGGATCGTTGAGTGGCACCAGTGACAGCTTTAAAATCATTGGGAAAAGAATTCTTAATACAATTGACTATGCCACCCCATCTGTCGATTACACCCTGGCTGAATCAGACTTGCCAGCAGTTGAAAGGGCGATCAATCACAAGTTTATGATTGAAAATAGTGATCAGGACAGTTACATCCGTGGTGAACGAATTTACAATAACAACTGCATTAACTGTCATGGCAGCCCGGAGCATGAAGGTTCCATCCCCACTTCGCTCAAGTTTTGGAGTGGGCAATTTAAAGCGGGCAATGATCCATATTCTATGTACCAAACAGTTACCAGGGGATTTGCCACAATGCCCCCCCAGGTGACGCTGACACCACAGCAAAAATATGATGCCATCACCTACATCCGTGAAGAGTTTATCGCAAATAGTAACTCGGGCCAGTATTTCCAGGTCAATCCCGGATATCTTTCATTCATCCCTTCAGGAAGTACTACAGGCCCCGAAGCACAGCCATATCATCCATGGGCAGACATGGATTATGGCAACTTTTTTATCAATACGTATGAATTAGCAGATTCAGCCTATGGAATTCCCCGGTACCATTCTCCTCGTCCGGTGCCTTATGCAGACGAAAATTATTTAAAAAACAATTTTGCCTATAAAGGAATTGCTGTTCGTCTGGATCCTGGTAACGGTGGCGTATCTGATGGTAATACCTGGATGATGTTTGATCATGATCTGATGCGGGTAGCAGGCGGATGGACTGGACAAGGATTTATCGATTGGAATGGGATCCTGCTAAACGATAAACATGAAACTTACCCCAGAACGATTGGAAGACTCCATTTTGAGACACCTGTTGGTCCAGCCTGGGCCAATCCGGCCACCGGTTCTTTTGAGGACCCCCGCTTTACCGCCAAGGACGGAAGGCAGTTTGGACCATTGCCTAAGTCCTGGGCAAATTACAAAGGACTTTACTACAATGAGGATAAAGTGGTCATTAGTTATACTGTGGGAGATGCCAGTATCCTTGAGCTTCCGGGAATGGAGCAGCTGGATGGTCAGACGGTATTTACCAGAACCTTGAATATTAGCCCTTCATCGACAAGTTTAAAGATGAGAATTGCAGGGGATAGTGCAGGCGTAGCAGTGAAAGGAGAGGGAGCGTCCATCAGCCAGGAGGATGGATTACATATGCTTAATATCCCTCCTAACAAAGCTATCAATCTGACCCTGTTTGTCACTGCCTCGCCAACTGATCATTTGAATGAATTGTCAGCTTCTTACGAACCCGAATCATTATCAAAATACACTGCCGGTGGGTCTGCACATTATCCCCAGATCTTACAATCGCCGATTGAGCCAGGAAATAATGAGGATATTTTTGCCATTGATAAACTTACCCCTCCTTTTGACAATCCTTGGGACTCACGTATGAAGTTGAGCGGTATAGACTTTTATCAGGATGCCAATCATGCGGCAGTATGTACTACGGATGGAGATGTATGGACAATTAAGGGACTGACTGACGGGTCTTCTGTTCTTTCCTGGAGAAGAATTGCATCCGGACTTTTTCAGCCGCTGGGAATCAAAATAGTTGATGAAGAGATCTATGTCATTTGCAGGGACCAACTGGTGAAATTGAATGATCTGAATGGTGATGGAGATACTGATTTTTATGAGAGTTTCAATCATGATCACCAGGTTACAGATCACTTCCATGAGTTCGCGATGGGGCTGCAAACTGATAAACAGGGCAACTTTTACTACGCAAAAAGCGGAAGGCATGCCAGGGAATCTCTTATCCCGCAACATGGGACTTTGATCAAGGTAAGCAAGGATGGATCGAAATCTGAAATTATTGCCACGGGGTTCAGAGCAGCCAATGGGGTTTGTCTCAATCCTGATGGAACTTTTATCGTAACAGATCAGCAGGGATTCTGGAACCCTATGAATCGCATCAACTGGATCGAAGGCAAAGGAAAGTTTTACGGTAATATGTGGGGCTACAACCCCCCGAAGGATACTTCAAGGTCAGCCATGGAACCCCCGGCAGTATGGGTGGACATGGAATATGACCGTTCTCCATCTGAGTTGCTTTGGGTAGACAGTGAGAAATGGGGCCCGCTGGATGGAGCCCTTTTAAGTCTATCTTATGGCTATGGTAAAATTCAACTGGTGTTACACGAAAAAATAAATGGGCAAAGACAGGCAGGAGTCATTGATCTTCCTGGGGTTAATTTTATGACGGGTGTCATGAGGGGCAGGTTCAATCCGGCTGATCAGCATCTGTATGCTTGCGGAATGTCTGCCTGGGGGACCAACCAGATGATCAAGGGAGGAGGACTCTATCGTATTAGATATACAGGTAAACCATTGACTGTTCCAATTGGTCTAAGTGCTCATAGCGATGGTGTTATACTGGAATTTGCAGATGCCCTGGATGAAAAATCTATATCACCTAATAGTTTCAAAGTTCAGACCTGGTTCATCTTTAGGAGCGCTAACTATGGTTCAAAACGATATGATATTAGGACGTTGACCATTACCGATGTCGACCTGAGTCCGGATGGTAAGAAAGTCAAGTTGATCATTCCTGATATTGAACCCATTGATATAATGACCATTGATTATGAGCTCATGGATAAGCAGGGAAATAAGCTGTCAGGAAGTCTCCAAAATACGATACATAATCTGAAACCTGCTGCTCCGATAGCGATGATTAGGGAATGACCATTACAGTTAAAATGAAAAATTCAGTTATTCGCTTTATCAGTTTTTTGTTTATTGTTAGTTGCTCAGGCAATGTGACAGAGAAGTCCAAAAATGATGAACCTGCCATTCAGCAATGGCTAACTTTAGCCGGTGAAAATGATAAGCCCAATGTAGTTCTAATTTCCGGAGATGAGGAGTATCGTTCAGAGGAAGCATTACCTATGTTGGCTAAAATATTGAATGCTCACTTTGGCTTCAATTGTACGGTTCTTTTTGCACAGGATCCGGAAACGCCCGGTCTGATCAATCCCAATTACCTTAATCACATTCCAGGACTTGAAAACCTGGAAAAGGCTGACCTGATGATCATGTTCACTCGCTTCAGGGCACTTCCGGATGATGAGATGAAATATATTGATCAGTATTTGTTAGCAGGGAAACCTGTGATTGGGATTCGTACCGCCACCCACGCTTTTGATTTCAGAGACACGACATTTGAATCTTCATACAGACATTATAGCAACTTTTATGACGGGGATGATGAATGGAAAGGTGGTTTTGGTCAGTTTATTCTTGGAGAAAAGTGGATCTCTCATCATGGAGATCATCGAGGACAGAGTACACGTGGTATACCCGTTCAGGGCGAAGAAAATCATCCGATATTAAATGGGATTAATCCCGGGGATATCTGGGGACCTTCTGATGTTTATGGTGTGAGATTGCCCTTGCCTGGAGACTCGGAACCTATTGTTCTGGGACAGGTGATTGAACATGTCTTACCCTATGATGAAGATGATCCTTTTTATGGATTGAGGCCTACAGATAGTGTATTGGCGACCAAAAAAATTATCAAAAACAGGAGAGAGGGTACTGAAACTGTAATCAACCCAAACGACCCCATGATGCCAATAGCCTGGGTTAAAAGCTATCAACTAGATGGAGGGGCAAGAGGCAAGGTTTTCACTTCTACCATTGGTTCCTCTACAGATTTAGTCAATGAAGGTGTAAGGAGATTGATGGTCAATGCTACTTTTTGGCTTTTGGATTTGGAAATTCCCGATAAAGCTAACGTGGATATTGTGGGAACTTATGAACCAAGCGCATTCGATTTCAAAGATCCGGATTATTGGATCAGAAAAAATCTGAAGGTTAGCGACCTTCAATAAAAATATAATTAAGTATCTTTCAATAGATTCTTAAAATACCAACCCATGAAAACCCTTTTTACTTCTCTTATTATTGCCTTTTGCTTTATTGGATGTGCCCAGGATGTGCCTTCCAGGGAATGGCAACTTAAAACCGCTGTTTTGGCTCTTCCAGAAGCAAATCAGGCGGATGCAACAGTTTTGGGTTATGGCTCAGATGGCGAATTGACTACCCTGCGTCAGGGTAAGAATGAATTCATTTGTCTCGCTGACGATCCAAAACAAGAGGGGTTTAGTGTGGCTGCCTATCAAAAAGGTCTTGACCCCTTTATGGCCAGGGGTAGAGAGTTAAGAAAGCAAGGAAAAAATAATGGTGAGATCTTTGATATCAGGGAAGAGGAAGTAAAATCAGGAAAGCTATCGATGCCAGATAAGAGCACACTTTACATTGCAACAGGGAAAGTCGATGAGGCTGGGGAAGTGCAAGAACTTAAAGTTAGGTACGTTGTATATATCCCGTTTGCCACTCCTGAATCTACAGGACTTTCTCCAGCACCTATTGGACCGGGAGCTCCATGGATTATGAATCCTGGTACTCATCGGGCTCATATCATGATTACACCAGAATAGTTGGGGTTGCTCTCAGCTCATTATCCCGGTCAATTCCTTTGATTAATCATTTTTTTCGATTATTATACTCATCCTTTTACCCTGGTAAACAACATGATGAGTCCCAATCTAACATTCAGGGCAAAGCATTTCTGGCTTTGTCTGGTAATTATTCTTTGTCAATTCGGCCTACAAGTTAATGCACAACAAATCTCCAAAGAGGAGCTGATTTTCCTGACCCCGGAGTGGGAGGGCGAGCGTTTTGCAGATGGTAGACCCAAAGTTCCTGATGAGATTCTTGATAGAATGAAACTAGTCACCCTGGAAGAGGCATGGGCCGTATTGAAAGGGCAGAATTTCAGACATCAATATGCTGATGGCTGGCAAACCATCAACCCGGATAGTGTGCTTGTGGGTCGGGCAGTTACTGCGACTTTCATGCCAGGCAGACCGGATGTCCATCGGGTCATTGATGATCGCGGACATAACCAGGATGGAAGAATCAAATCACAAAATTCCTGGACCATTGATTTGCTGGTGAAGCGGGATGTCTATGTGGTAGATCAGTTTGGTCTTAAAGTGGATGGACCCACCATCGGAGATAACCTGGGGAATTCCATCTATGCCAAATCAGGAAATGGAATTGTTTACAATGGAGCTATCAGGGATATAGACGGGTTAAAGGAGATTGGAGGGTTTACTTCTTTTTTTAGATCCTATGACCCGTCTCATCATCTGAACAATCCCGATGGTGAACTAAATACCACCCTGGTTGGGATCAACACACCTACCCGAATTGGCGATGCCATGGTGATGCCTGGTGATGTGGTTTTAGGAAGAGATGGTGGAGTCATTTTTATTCCTCCTCATCTGGCAGAACGTGTAGTGAAGGTATCAGAGATCGTGAGACTAAGAGATATGTTTGGACATCAGCGACTCAGAGAACAAAAATATACGCCTGGACAGATCGATAGCCGTTGGTCAGATGAAATAGAAAAAGACTTTTCAAAATGGCTGAATGACCACATGGATGAGCTACCCGTCCCCAGGGAACAAATCCAGGAACTCCTAAAGAACCGAACCTGGTAATCCAAAAAGTAAAACATTATGAAATCTACACAATCCCGAAGATCATTTTTGAATAAAAGTGTAATAGCCGGAGCCGTAGGTATGGCGCCGATCTCCATGTTTGGAAAAGAACTTGAAACTGCGGTTAACAAAACACCTAAAGCTTCAATACCCACAGATCTGAAAATTACCGAACTGAAATGCGGCTACATCCGTGGTGGTAGCAGCCTATTTGTTAAGATTTACTCCAATCAGGATATCTGGGGATGCGGTGAAGGAGTAGACGCTACTCCTGGCACCTATCACCTCGTAAAGATGCTCGGTCGTCAACTAGTGGGGAAGAGTCCTCTAAATGTTCACCGGTTGTTTGATGAGATTCGGAAAAGTGGAATCTTTCGTGGTGCTCAGGCGGGAATGTATGTTGCAGTGCTTACCGCCATTGAAACAGCCTTATGGGATCTTACAGGTAAAGCTTTAGATCTTCCTGTTTACCAGCTTTTAGGAGGTAAGTTTAGAGACAGTGTACGGGTTTATTGTGATACTGCACTTTACCAGAATCGGCTACCCACACCAAAAGATTTCGCTGATGCTGCTAAAGAGGCTAAGGAAATGGGTTTTACTGCCATCAAGTTTGACCTTGATCAGGCGAATGATCCTGGAAAATATGACAGATACAACTGGACTGCAAGTCCTGCTGAATTAAAGCGGATGTATGATCAGGTCGCTGCTGCAAGAGAAGCCGTGGGTCCTAATATTGACATCTGCTGTGATATGCATGGGAAATATGATATGGTTACCGGTAAACAAGTAGCCAAGATGCTGGAACCGCTCAAATTGATGTGGCTGGAGGAGCCCGTTCCTGCCGAAAATGTGGATGCCTACAAACTCATAACAGACTCAACCTCCACACCTATCTGCGCTGGAGAAAATGTATATCTGGCCTATGGATTTAGAAGGATGTTGGAAATTGGCGCAGTAGATATCATCATGCCTGATATTCAGAAAGCGGGTGGACTGGGTGAAGCACAACGTATTGCCAACCTGGCAAATCTTTATTATGTTCCTTTTGCACCTCATATGGTGGCTTCATATTTAGGTGCCATGGCAGCAGCTCATGTCTGCGTCTCGGTACCAAACTTTATGATTCTGGAGTGGCAGATCTATTTTCACAAGAATCCAATGTTTGAAGAGGTGGTTGATTTTGACGGTCCAATGTTAACAGATGGGTTTTTACCAATCTCTAACAAACCAGGGATAGGTGTTGAGATCAATGAAGAAGGAATGAGAAAATATGCACCGGAGGGGGTTCCGTTTTTCGAGTAATTAACCTTTTCGCTCTCTTTTTCAGATAATTCTCCACAGATTTTTTTGCGCAAATCGCGTCAATAAGGTTATTATCCCTTGGTTTTTGCAAAATCTGCAAATAATGGAAGTGACCTGTTCAGCCTGTATGATGAATTGCAATTTTCACTCTTCCTCATGGAAGATCCAGTTTTCAAATGCTTCGTAGTGGTTTTAAATTCGAAAAGATCATGTAAGATCACTCAACCCAAGGTCATCGCCTCTTCATGGGACCAGCTAAGACCCATCCTCTTTTGAAGATGGGTTTTTTATTTAGTACTCTCATTAAGCCAAATATTTAAAAGAGGCGCTTTCCATGTATAGGGCTTTCCCAGAATATCGAGGTCCCCATCTCCATCCAGATCAGCGATTTTACCTTCATGCACACCAAATCCGGTGGAGATAATCATTTCCTGAAATTGACCTTCTCCATTACCTAAAAGAATCCTTGTCTTTGCATCCGGATTACCATCACCAAATCGCATCTCTGCTGTAAACAGGTCTGCATGACCATCGCCATTGAAATCCACGACCTCAATGGTGTGACCATTGTCAAGCTCCTCTAATAAAAGTGTTTTTGCCCAGGTTCCGGTGCCTGGCTTGTTTTTTCGTTCGATCCATTGATATAAATACATGGGACCTTTTCCGTCGCCGACAACGAGAATTACTTCTGGTCTCCCTCCTTCAATAAAATCCGCTGCGGCACTTCGACTAAAGGTGTAACTGGCGTCGATAATATTTTCAATGAATCGGCCTTCCCTGTATTTAAACCATCTCCCACCCCCGACAATATCTTCTAAACCATTCCCATCAATGTCAATTTTTGTCAATCCTTCATGCTCATTCACAGATTGCCATCCGGGGTACCCATTGATCCCGACAAGAGGCTCCATTTCACTATCCGTGCTGTATTCATAAATTATTTTCATGGGCCATTCATCAACAGTTTTAGGATCCTCCGGGATTTCAGCCAGGATCAGACGATTTCCTCCCTGGTTCCAAAATACGAGTTCTTGTTTCCCATCATTGTCGAAATCACCAAATAGCCGATCGTGATGTTTAGTAGCTCCGGATTTTTTAATTGTGTATCGAGTCCATGGTTTCTTTGGATCAAAATCAGGGAATGGATTTTCCCACCACCACACCTCATTACTTCGGCTCTCACCACCAAAGACGATGTCCAGATCCCCATCTCCATCGATATCCAGGGTGGCGGATCCTGCTTCTATTCTTAGAAGTTCATCCTCAATAATGTATCTTGTCCATTTGCCTTTGTCATACCGGTAAAGGCATAGGGCTGGGGCAGTAGTTCGTTCAGAGATAAAAAAATCCTGGTCACCATCCATATCGATATCAGCGATTAGCGAAGCGGTCTGTTGATTTCCGGAATTTGGAACATCCAGGTCACCGTTTTCTGAAGAAACTAATTTCCAGGTTGGAGCTTTGAAATCAATGATCTGGTCTTGTACAACCTGGGAATAAGAGTTGATACAACTGATCAGGGTAACGATTATTAGTGTGTTTTTCATTTTTGAGAGATCATTTAAATTTAACGAAATGCATCTGAAAGAACTGTTTTTATGGATTATTCTACTGATTGTGGTATTACCTGCTTTGGGTCAGGAGATAACAGAAGTAGAATATCTGGATCGCGCCCATTTTAGGATCGTTACCAAAAACGCTCTTTACCTTTATGATCAACAGGGGGGAGGATTTTCATCCATTAAAGATCAGGATGATATTCGAGTGGATTGGCTATCAAGCTGGAAATGGCAAAGTTCCGGAATCTGCTGCTGCTGATTTCAGAGGGTTGCCAAACCTGGTATTTAGAGGAGATGATAATGGAGCAGGTCACCCAGGTTTCGATCAATGTATCTCGGAAAAAATTAACGAAAATAAGATTCGATCGAAGACTAAGTCCGGAATATGGATTTGGGAATGGACATTCACTGGTGAGGGAGCAATGCTTGAAATACTGAAAGTTGATACCACAAGGAGCTATTGGTTTTTATATGAAGGAATTCCTGGTGGGAGCTTTCACCCCCAGCAAAAATATTGGGGTAATAATCTTGATGGGATAAGGTATGATACACCCCCACTTAAAGCGGATTCAATTATCAAAGGGAATTGGGGTTGGACCTTTTTTGGTGATAAGAGGAAAGACAGAACTCTGGTAATAATCCAACTAACTCCGGATCAACTGGAAGATAACTTTTCGTACATGGGAAGTACAAGTGAAGGGATTCACGCTTTTGATGGAATGGTGGTAATGGGATTTGGAAGATCGGGGAGTACTCCACTGATGAGTACACCAAATCGCTTTTTTGTAAGCTTTGCTGATGTGAAAGACGATTTCAAGAGATTAAAAAAGCATGTCAAGAAAATCACCAGGCTGCATTAGAACAGTTGAGGCTAATCATCTAATAATTCTGAAAGATTCACGCGGAAAATTGAAGCAAAGACTTCAATGTTTTTTAAACCGATATTTCTTTCACCTCTTTCTATCATTCCGATATAGGTTCTATGAAAACCAGTTTTCTCTGCTAATTTTTCCTGTGACCAACCTCGCTCTGAGCGAAGTTGCTTCACCCGTTTACCAAATGCGATTAAAATGTTTTCCTGCACCAGTCAAAACTGTCGAAAACAAAAAACTAATTCCACATACAATATGTAGCATCTCATAGGTTTTTTGCCTAATTATTAATAGGCTCATGGCTGTTGGTTTTGTCTGATGTTAAATCGGACTATTTCACTTTAAGCTATTTTAATGCCATTAATAATGAAGGAGATGTTTTTGTTTTCATCTTTTCGACAGATGACCTTTTAACTACGATCTCTTGCTACTCTGGAAAGATGAATCTTTAACTTTTACTCAAATAAAACAATGGGGAAATCATGTCCAATACTGAAGGTATTGGGATACTGGGGGGTGTTTTTATACTTCATTGAATATTCCGGAACCTGATCATCGATAAAGGATTTCAATTCATATACAGTAACCTTATTATCAGCTGGAGCCCCATCAGCTTTTCCAGATAATGCTTCTAATACGGTGTATGTAAATAACCCGTGCCCAAGATCAGCAAACTCTGTTGCGGTTTGATCACTCCCTGCCGCTGCAAGGATATGAACACCAGCACTGCGTGAGAGTTGGGCGAGTGCTTTTTCTTCCCCGGCACCACGTGAAGCCAGGATTGCAGTGGATCCTCCCGAGTGGCAGGCATCAATAAAGAGGACCTGTTTTAATGCTTTTATATCCTTTAAATATTCCACAAAATCACCCACGTATAATGCTTCAGCTTTCAGGCCATCTTCATCATATAGACGCGTGGTGTTTGTAGGGATAAAATAAAAGTCATCATTGAGTAAACTTCCATGACCGGCGTAGAAGAAATAAAAGACGTCGGTAGGGTTAATTTTGGTCGATAGCTCCTTCAACTTTTCAATGATTTGTTCTTTTGTTGCTTCCTCATCAGTTATCAGATGAGTTTCCACCCTTGTGAATAATGACTGACTTTTGGATTCAATAAGGTTGGAAATGCTTTTGGCATCATCCACAGCATAGTTTAGGTTCAGTCTTGGATTTTTATAATGATTAATTCCAATGGCCAGGATATAGCAAGCTGATGTGGGTTCATCTGCAGGACGGGTAAGTCTGATCTCTGTAGGTTTGGATTCAATTCTAGCAGAACTAAAGGCTGTGGCACTGATGATGTTTACTCCTGGGACCAGATCCAATTGATATTTCAGTGCCTGAGACTTTCCTGATTTATTGAGTCTGGCCTCGATGTCGGACACAACCAATTTTCCATTATGAGACAGTTTTATTTCATCAATTCCTCCACCCCGGTCAGTTACTCGCACCAGGATTTCAGCTGTAGTTTGTTCAGAATCCCCGCTTCCAGGATATAGAAATTTTACTTCCGGTGGAGGAAGTGTAGCGATTTGAGTTCCCAGGTCTTCCCGTTCTTTAAATCCTGAAGAAAATAAGTCTACTGATAGACCAGGTTGGTAAAACTCCTCAAAGAATTGCTCCAGGGCATAAAGCTGGGTCCCCTGAACAAAATACATGGACTCCATCCCTTCCTGGGTAGCATAAAAATGACCTGAAGGCACTTGTGTGATCCACCGCTTTTCATCCTGAATCACATGGGTATAGAGAAGTTTCTGATTGGAGATGTCCCAAACCCTAATAGAGCCGTCTTCACTACCAGAGACTAAATGTTTTCCATCTGGTGTAAACGTTAGCGAGGTTACGGAGCTATTATGCCCTGGTAATTCAACCTCTATATTTCCTTCCAGGTCAAGGATTCTTATCCTATTATCAGCACCGCCAATGGCAACCTGTTTTTCATCTGGTGAGAATGATGCACAATAGACATATTCTTCGCCTTTGTACAATTCCGTGACCTTTCCCCCATAGTAGAGTTCTCGAAGAATCACCCTACCATCCCAACCTGTAGTGAGCATGGATTTGCCATCCCTGGAAGTGCTTACCGCATGCACCCTTTCTTCATGGCTGTCAAACTCCACGATCCGTTCCCTTGTGGTTGTATCCATCAGAAATTCTCCCCACGTAACCAATCCTGTAGAAGTGAAAGCTATCTCCAATGGGGTGTAATACCAATCTCTGACACGGTCCAGATCTCTGATGTAATGCCCAGTTATGGCATCCCAAAGAATGATTCGACCGGCGAGATGTGCACTAATCAGATGTTTTCCCTCCGGAGAGAAGGCAAGAGTAAACACCGGGCTATCCATTTCTCTCGTCCATAGTATACTATCATTAGATGCGTTTACAACTCTTATCTGCTGATCAGCTCCCCCGGTTGCCAATATTGTTTGGTCCGGACTGAGTGCCATACCGAGTACCTGATCCTCATGACCACTGTAGGATCTTACAGGTTTGCCGGTTTTCAGGTTCCAGGCGATGACCTGGTTGCCCACCCGCTCGAGAATGGTTTCCGAGCCCATTAACAGGTGTTTTTTAGCTGCTTTCATGATCCAGTACGGTGCTCTGAAGTTTGTAAGGAAGCCAGAAAATTGCTGGCGTGATTCACCACTAATTGGGTCTATGCGTTCAGGGACTGCATCATTAGCCAGATAGATTTCATCTGATACTGGGTTGAATTGCATTGATAGACTATTGAATAGTTCGTGAGAGACAGTCCATTGATTGGTTTCGAGGTCATAGATATGGAAGTTTTTGTTGTGGTCTCGCTCAAACTTACCCTTCACTCCTTCCAGGTAAAGTACCGCGAGTTTATCACCTGACCGGTTGATAGTGAGATCGTTGATGGTGAAAGCAAGTCCAGTCCCAATGATCTGGGGGGCAAGAATTTCAGTAGAGGTTTCATTATTCGTGATGGACCATTTTTGGATTCCCTCACTTTCCGTACCAACGATGAAGGATTTACTATCTGGTAAGAAGGCAAGTAGTAGATTGTCAGATGAGCTGTGTCGATTGTCCGGATACTTTTTATAAGTCCTGACAAGGGTTTGTTTGGCCACATTCCACAGGATAACCTCTCCTTTGGTATTGCTGATGATCATCCATTTTCCGTCCGGACTCACATCCATGGCATGCTGACAGTTATTAATGCAATTAAATCGATCTCCTTCGAATTGACCAATGGGCTCCTCCTTATCGAGCGTCCAGAGTGTAGCTGTACCCGCTCCAACAGAAGTGATGAAGCGTTTACCATCCGGAAGAAATCTGAGGTTCCGATAGTAGACCGATTCAGCTGACAGTACGCGTACTGCTTTACCAGATGTCAAATCATAAATTACAGCAGAACCTTCTTCGGATACAGAACCGATAAGATTGCCATTGGGGCTAAATTCCAACGCCCGGAGATAGCCTTCCTGGGTAATTCTTCGCAGTTCTTTGCCGGTTTCAATATCCCATAGGACGATGGTACGGTCATACCCCCCGCTGGCTAGCCATTTCCCATCCGGAGAAACAGTTAGGACTGTAACCTGGTGGTCATGACCTCCCTGGATGCGAAGTTCAATGGGGAAATCCTGCGCTTGGCTGAATGCTATCAAGCAGAAAAATCCAATCCAAAGGAGGAATTTAGGCATGAATTAAAGTTCGGTAGAAAAGTGGTGGCAGGCAAGAGTTTTCAACATTCCTCACCTATTTGCTGGTGCATCTGCATATCAATCTCCATTAGAAAATGTCTTTGAACATTATTCATTTGGAGGAGACCATTTAAAGAGATGATAAATGAACCTGGCATTTTGAGGTAGTCTTCTTCATAACAATCGAATTCCGGATCACTACAGCAGGTGTTTGGTGTAAACGAGTGTACCTCAATCCCAGTTCCCCCATATACAATAAAGTATATATCATAAAAGTTATCTGGCCTTTTGACATTTAAAAAAGACTGGGTGGTATCAAGTGATAAGATATCTTTGATCTGAAAGAAGGTTAGTTGCAGACTTGCTTCGATATTACTAATGAAGTAACTGATTTTCAAAGTATCTTGTAATGTATCAACCTGAATATTTGGTGTTACTCGTTCATTGAAGGAATACACCTCATCAATTTTTAATTGGGTATTTTCAACTGGGGAACATGACTTGGTAACCTGCGGATTGCTATTTAAAAACCCACAATAACAGGAAGTAAGGCCTACCATGATCAATCCGTAAAAAGAGGAGCGCCAACTCATCTACTCAAGACACGAAACAGAAGGATTTAGTTGGTATACAAAAGCAAAATGCATCGGTATTTTGAAAGCTTGCCGACACTTTCAATCGCTTAATTTTGTCTACCACTACATTTCATTTTGGAGTACAAGCCCGATACCTACTGAAACCCTATCTTCCTCGCCTTCCAGCCCTTGCTCTCCAGCTCTTTTGCAGAATCTTCCACCTTCTTTTTCAGGTCGTCCTGGTATTTGCTGAGCGCTTTAGAGACTTTGTCATCAAAAGAACCGATGATTTTAGCTGCAAGTAGGCCAGCGTTTTTAGCGCCATCCAGAGCGACAGTGGCCACCGGTATTCCTCCTGGCATTTGTAGGATGGAAAGGATCGAATCCCAGCCGTCAATGGAGTTTCTGGAAAGTATGGGAACCCCGATCACAGGCAAGGTAGTTAATGAGGCAACCATACCTGGTAGATGAGCGGCACCTCCAGCACCTGCAATGATCACCTTAAGGCCACGTTTGACTGCATTGCGGCCGTACTCTACCATACGATCAGGCGTACGGTGAGCAGATACAATGGTCACCTCGATAGGAATGCTTAATTCTTCAAGAATTTGGGCTGCTTCAGACATGACCGAAAGGTCCGACTGGCTGCCCATGATAATACCTACCTGTGCTGTGCTCATGCGATTACCTTTAATGTGTTTTTCACTTTGTCCACTGTTTCTTTCAGCTGACCTGCATCCTTTGCCGTTATAGTCACATGACCCATCTTCCGGAAAGGCTTGGTCATTTTCTTGCCATACAGGTGTAAATGTACCCCTTCCATGGCCATTAAGTCATCAATTCCCTGATATTTCGCGTTACCGGTATACCCTTCTTCTCCCAACACATTGACCATCGCCGCGGGGATGATAAGGTCTGTAGCTCCCGGGGGGAGATTCAGGATAGCTCGCAAATGCTGCTCAAACTGGGAGGTAATATTGGCTTCGATGGTGTGGTGCCCACTGTTATGTGTACGAGGGGCAATCTCATTCACCAGGAGTTGACCTTCTTTAGTAAGGAACATTTCAACGGCAAGGATACCTACCATCTCCAATTGGTTTATCACATCCGTAGCCAAATCGTAAGCTGCTTTTGCTATTTCATTTGAGATGACTGCTGGAGCAAAAAGGTATTCGACTAAATTGGCTTCTTCATGGAATACCAACTCCACTACCGGGAAACACTGGGTGACGCCTGATTCATTACGTGAAACGATCACCGCCAGTTCCTTCTCGAAGTCAATCATCTTTTCAAGCAGGGAAGGCTTGTCAAATCCTTTATCAAGGTCCGCTTCTGTTCGGATAACCTGCACCCCTCGACCATCATAACCTTCTTTTCCTAGCTTATGAACTCCGGGCAGAAAGTATGCATGTTTTTTTAGGTCAGCCAGATCTTCTGTCAATACAAAATCTGCAGTAGGGATCCGGTTGGATTTATAGAAAGTCTTTTGCTTGCGTTTGTCCTGGATCAGCTCGATGATCTCTGGTTGGGGATAGACTTTCTTGCCCATTTTGACCAGGTCCTTAAGGGCATCAGTATTTACATTTTCGATTTCGATCGTAAGCAGGTCTTTGTCTTTGCCAAATTCCATCACCGCATCATAGTCTGTAAGCTTACCTATTGTAAAGGTTTGTGCAATATCCTTACAGGGGGCATTAGGATCCGGGTCAATGATGTGGATATTGAGATTGAAGTCGATAGCAGACTGGATGACCATCCGTCCTAGCTGGCCGCCACCGAGGATACCGATCTGAAGATCTGTGATTTCCATGGCGCAAAGATGAGGGAGTTAACCCAAAGACGCAAAGAACGATAAGATTGACTCTTCTCATTATTTAATAATCTAACAGAATAATCACTATTTCGTTTAATAAACTAAATGCATTAAAGCGATATGAAGAAGCAGAAAGCAGAGGCGAAATCAGCAAAGCCTATCAAGAAGAAACCTCTAAAAGGGAAGAAGGTCGATGCAAAAAAGCAAAATGATCATGGAGGTATTCCAGATATGGATTTCAAAAAACTAATGGGCTGTGGGTAGGAGTTACTCTGACCGAAATACCCTTTTCACCCGCTGGCTCACATTGGTGAGGATCTCATACGGGATTGTCTGAGCCCATTCAGCTAACTGGACAATGGTAGGGTTCTGACCAAATAGAATTACTTCATCACCTTCTTTTGCATCCAGGCCTGTCACATCAATCATGGTTGTATCCATGCAAATATTCCCAATGGTCGGAGCTTTTTGGCCATTGATCAAGGTATAGGCCTTTCCATTACCAAACATTCTTAAGTAGCCATCCGCATAGCCTATTGGGAGGATAGCGATCTGCCCATTTTTGGAGGCTTTACCCATTCGAGAATAGCCAATACTTTCTCCTTTTTTGACTTGTTTTACCTGAGATACGATGGTTTTTAATGTACTGATTGGCTGTAAATCATTCACTTTTGAAGAAGCATCATACCCATATAAGCCAATACCCAATCTCACCATGTCATACTGATGGTCCGGCCAACGAATAATACCGGC
Organism: Bacteroidota bacterium; assembly: GCA_047947195.1. Classification (GTDB taxonomy): domain Bacteria; phylum Bacteroidota; class Bacteroidia; order Cytophagales; family Cyclobacteriaceae; genus UBA7330. Next base: position 4,603,603 of record CP170458.1, on the reverse strand, counting down.
AGAATTTAAAACATGCTTGATGGGCTTAGGATCTAATTTCTCCGATATTCGATCATACATCCTGTCAAAAATCTCCAGCTGAGAAGAGGTATATGAATCATTTGCTTCATCCTCCTGGCTTGACAAATGCGTAAATATTCCTGCTAATTTTATTTCAGGGTGTTCGGAGAGTATCGAAATCAGTTCCTCAACGTCTTTTTCCTGGATTCCCAACCGATTCATACCTGTTTCAATTTTCAAATGAATAGCGGGGAATGATTTGAGATTTACCAACATATGGTTCAACATGCTTATGCTGTAAACCTCCGCTTCCAGGTTGAATGAGGTGAGTAATGACAATGCTTCCCAATTGGGATTCATCACTACGATGGGTATTTTGATACCATGTTTTCTTAAAATGATTCCTTCATCCACGTAAGCCACCCCCAGCCTGTCGACTTTCTGATATTGTAAAAGATTAGCGATCTCAGCGATACCGCCTCCATAAGCAAAGGCCTTAACCATGACCATAAGTTTCACTCCGGGATTTAAATGGTTTCTATATACATTCAGGTTATGAGTTAGCGCTTCGAAATTTACTTCAAGGATGGTCCCATGATTTTTTTCTTCCAAAAAGGAAACAATCCTCTCAAGTCCGAAAACCCGGGCACCTTTGATTAAGATCATTTCATTGGCAAATGAAAGATCAGATGAAAGGAATGACTCTACATCCGGGAAGAAATCCTTTTTCATTGCAAATACATCCTTTTCGGCAGAAATCTGAGTTCCTATCCCGATGAACCGGCCTACATTATGATTAACTAGCAGTTCATTTACTTCCTGATAAAGTTGGTAGTCGTACATACCAGATTGAAGAATGTCAGAAAGTATGACTGTTTTATGTGCATATTGAACCTGCTGGTTCTGATAGTTCAACGCAATTTTTAAGCCGGCTAAGTCATTGTTGTAGGTATCATCCAGGATGTAAGTATCATTAACACCTTGCTTTAGCTCAAGTCTCATGGGGACAGGAATGATCTGCTTGAGTCCCCGTTCGATTTCATCCTTGTCTAAACCGCAAACAATTGACGCTGAGATCACATGAAATAAATTTTCTATATCATAGGGTTTGCGATGGCTGAATCTAAATGAATAAGATTGATTGTTGAACCGGAAAGTATACTGCTCATCAAATGTTGTTATAGTTATGCTTGATTCAGCGCTTGTGCTCCAGTCGATTACTTTTTCCGGATAAGTGTTTGTGAGGTGATTAAAAATTTCTGTGTGATCCCGGCAGCAGATAATTTTTTCAGCATTCTGGAAAAGCTTTGATTTCTCTTCAATTTTTTTTCTGATTGAACTGAAACCTTCATCGTGTGCCTCCCCTATATTGGTAAATATTCCAATGGTGGGTTGGATGATCTTTTCCAGCTTTTCCATTTCCCCCGATTTGGAGATTCCTGCCTCAAAAACTCCAATCTCATGATCAGCATTTAGTTGCCACACTGAAAGCGGAACCCCAATCTGCGAGTTATAACTTTTTGGGCTTTTTACTACCCGATATTTTTCCTGTAGTACCGTACTTAACCATTCCTTGATCATTGTTTTACCATTGCTTCCGGTGATACCAATCACCGGAACAGCAAACAAAGATCTGTGGTGAATGGCTACCTGTTGTAGCGCATCCAACGTATCATTTACACCAATCACGTTTGCATCTACTGGCACGTCTGTATCATCTGAGATCACAAAATTTCTTATCCCTTTCTGATGTACTTGTGAGATGAATTGGTGTCCGTCATGTTGATGTCCTTTAAGGCAAAAGAAAACGCTACCTTTTGGATTAGTCACTGATCTGGAGTCTATATACAATTCTGAGATTGTATTATCCTTTGTCAAGCGTAGTGACTGTCCACCCGTGATTTTTGCTATTTCCGAGAAGAGCATAATGCTAAATTAATGGGAATGAATGGACATCTGGATTGTACAATATCATTTAATGGTCAATTCCATCTCGTACTGATCAATCTCATTGACAAAACCTGTATGTTTCAGAAAGTTGTTGAAGGGACTATTTGTCTTAGAAATATTCATGATGGTCATATGAGGCATAAGTGACTGTTGAAATGCTTTGTATATCAATGACTTACCAACTCCCTGTTTTCTGAATTCCGGGTTTACAGCCAATTGGCTAATTCTTCCTAAAAGTGGTTGGAAGATGATATAGCCTGTAATTTTATCTCCCTGCTTTGATTCCAAAATCACCTCATTTCTGAGATTGTATTCAAGTTGTTGTGGCTGATCTAAAAAACTAGGTTCTGAATCCCAAAATTTGGCATACTCCGGATTGATCGTTTCTTTGACATCGATATCCAGCTCTTTTTCGGAATAGAAATACCCTCGCTTGGCATAACAGCTGAATTCCTGAGTGACTTCAAAACCTATATCTTTATAAACGTGGATGGCCTGCTTGTTTTTTTTGACGGCCTCCAGAATTACCTTTTTTACATCCTGTTTTTTGAGCCGAGGGATCAGTGCTTCATACAATTGTTTTGTCAAACCATGTCCTCGAGATTCAGGAACTACTCCAGTGCCCCCGTTATAAGCACTAAATTGGCCCTTGTAGTAGTTGAGCGTGTGTAAGATGAATCCGTCAATTTTTTGATTCCTGACTGAAATCAGGGATGCCTGGTCATTGATATTTAGTTTTTCCTTTAACCGTTGTACAAAAAGGTCAAATGAAAGTCTCAATCCTGGTTTTTGATCTGCCCAGGCCGCTTGAAAAGAGGAATAAAGTAGCCTTAGAAATTCATCACTGAAGTTTCTAATACCGTCTTCCATTAAAACTGTGGAATCGTAAGTAAAGGAACTGTTGGATTAAGTGCTATGGTCTTTGTGATGGACTTATTAAACAACTTTTCAAAAAAGGAATGCTCTTTTGGAACCATTGATAGTAGGTCCAGATGATGAGTACTGGTAAAGTTCTTTATCCCATTGAGTACAGTATCTGCTTCAATTGTTCTAACAGAGGTTTCGTGATTTAAGAACTTCTCGTGAAGTTCCTTCATCTTATTTTGAGTAACAATAGAGATATCAGATGGATCATATGCTACATGGAAAATAAGGATCTCAGAACCATATAGCTTGCTAAGCTTGGTGATGATCTCAATGTTTTTATAGTTGAGCAAACCTTCAAAATCTGATGCAAACCCAATCTTCTTGGGCTGGAAAGTTTTGGTTGACTCAGGGATGACTAAAACTGGAATTTCAGAATTCCGGATCACATCGGTTGTATTGCTTCCCAGAAACTGCTCAATATTAGAATGTTCAGAACGTGTACCCATTATAATCAGGTCGATGTCTTTCTTTTTTGTCTCGCTGAAAATTGCATCTACCAGGTAGGAAATGAAACGATCAGATTCATGTGGTACATCTTTAAGCTCGATCAGGTCTGACTGCAAGGATTCAAATGACTCCTGAACCTGACTTTCGTAATCCGCAATGAGTGTATGGACTAACCCGCCACCTGATACATCAGGATGAGTCGAATGGATGTGAATGGCATTTACCATGTGGATTTTAGCATTGCTTTTTTTGGCAATGTCAATCGCTATTCTTAAGGCATTTTTGGAGCAATCCGAAAAATCTACAGGTACAAGGATGTTCTTTATTTCCATCTTGGGGCTTTTGAAAATAAAGTTAATGATCAATCGGATGAATAATCAAAGTTTGACCTCTTAAAGCAGCTATATTTTCAATTACCCTTAAAATATTCTTGTGAGCAAGCTATTTTTGTGATTACTTGGGAAGTTAGCTCAGTTGGTTTAGAGCACCGCCTTGACAGGGCGGGGGTCGCTGGTTCGAATCCAGTACTTCCCACATATACACCTCATATACATTATCCACCCACCTGACCCAAGTATTGTTAATGCGATGTTAACATACTCACTTCCAAGGATAAAGCTGTTATTTTTAAAGTATGAAAAACACACCAATCCGTGTTTTGATCATTTTTGGGGTCATTGCCATTGCAGGGATCATGTTCACCCAAATTTTTTGGGTTGACAAAGCAATCAACAGCAGTGAAGAGCAATTCAACCGATCTGTACAGATGGCTCTCAAGAATGTGGTGGAAAGCCTATGTGTGATTAGTGGAAATGACATGCCATCCAACGATCCAATCGACCAGGTTTCCAGCAACTATTTCATCGCAAGAACAAATAATAAGATTGATCTTAAGTCCTTAGACTATTTGATTACAGGTGAATTTCAAAAAAGAAATATTGAACAGGACTTTGAATATGGGGTATATGATTGCCAGACGGACCAGATGGTTTATGGGCAGTTTGTATCCATGACTGGAAATGAGGAAGCTGATTCTACGGGAAGGTTACCTGAGCTTAATAAAGATGAATACTATTTTGGTGTCTACTTTCCTTCTAAAAAGGCCGGCTTAGTTACGGAAATGGGGTTCTGGCAATTCACTACCTTTCTGACGTTGTTGATTGTCACCTTTTTTGGATATGCCATGTTTATCATTCTTCGACAAAAGCGGTTGAGTGAGATACAGCGTGACTTTTTCAACAACATTACTCATGAGTTCAAAACTCCTTTGTCCACGCTTAAGGTGTCTTCAGAAGCAATAGCTGAAATGTCTGAGAATGATAGACAGAAAAAGTATTCAGGTATTATACTGGATGAAGTCACAAGATTAGAGAGACAGGTAAACCAGCTGCTAAAGGCTTCATTTGTTGATCATTATCAGCCAGATAAATTTCAGAAAGTTGATCCGGTAGTTATACTTGGTGAGGTTGTGGATTATTTCAAAGAAAGTGAAATGCTGAATGTGAGTCTACAAGTTGAAGGATCCGGAGAATTGATAAAAGGTGATTCAATGCTTCTGGAGAATATATTTTTCAACCTTTTGGACAATGCAAAAAAATATGGAAATGGAGAGGTTGAAATCCGGGTTAGGTCAGCAGACAAGAATTTGATTTTGAGCATTTGCAATAAAGGGAAGGTGATACCTAAAAAGGATCTCAAAAGAATATTCAAAAAGTTTTATCGGGTACCCACAGGAGATCAGCATGATGTTAAGGGATTTGGTCTTGGACTCTATTTTGTAAAACAGGCGATCAAACTTTTGAAAGGAGAAATAGCCGTAATTAGCGATGAAAAACATACTTGCTTCACTTTAAAATTTCCTTTGACATGAATGCAAGAATACTGGTAGCAGAAGACGATCAAAATTTGGGCTTTGTCATTGAAGATCACTTGACCGGTGAAGGGTATGAAGTTCATTGGGCCAAAGATGGTGCTGAGGCACAAAAAAAATTTGAATCACATGAATTTGATCTTTGCCTGTTAGATGTAATGATGCCAAAGCTTGATGGTTTCAATCTGGCGAGGGGTATCAGAGAAAAAAATGAGTTTGTGCCTATCATATTTCTCACTGCTAAGTCTTTGGAGGAGGATAAATTAAAAGGGTTTGAAATCGGTGGAGATGATTATGTGACAAAACCTTTTTCTATCAAAGAGTTGATGCATCGAGTAAGGGTATTTTTGAGAAGGTCGGGTCAAACTAACAAACCCAAAGAGGAACTAGCGCTAGGCACATTTAAATATGACCGAAACAATTTGAAGCTAATAGGGGGTGATCAGGAAATTCACCTGACCCAGATTGAATCTGATCTTTTGAACTTACTGTTGAACAACTGTAATGAGTTGGTAACCAGAGAAGAAATTCTGATCAAAATATGGGGTGAGAATGACTATTTTAAAGGAAGAAGCCTGGATGTTTTTATTACCAGGCTTCGGAAATACTTGAAAAGTGACCCAACTCTGGAGATACGAAATCACCATGGGGTGGGCTTTACCCTACTTAATCACCATCTTTCTCACTAGCCGCTTTTTATCCTGGCTAATCTCCAATAAATAGGTCCCTTCATCTTGACCCCTCAGATCAATAAGTTCTGAGAATACTCCTGAATACCTTGGAAAATATCGAACATACACTTCCTGTTGGTCCTTATTGAATATCTTAATATTGAGCGGACCAGGTTCGCTCACCTGAAATTTGAGCCTAAATTGACCCGGCGATGGATTTGGGTAGTAGTCAAGTACCTCAAGATTCAGTAGTTCATTGTGGCTTACTTTTCCTCTTTTACCAAACTCATTTCCATCCAGAGAACTGATCGTAATAGACTTCTTGTTATCCTCCTTTGTTATGGATTTATTATGTTCGTCTTTATCTATGATCATGATTTTATGTCTTTCCTTGATCTCATCCCAGTCCATATCTTCCATAATTTCTATTTCTTCCTTCACATTCATTCCGAGATGAGCAAGCGCATCTTCCAGCTTTCTGATTTTATCATTGAGTACAATAGAGAGTGAATCGTCATCCATGTCATCCAATCCTTTCATTTTCTTTACCACTTTAGACACTTGAGTATCAAAGTCAAAAACGTACTCCATGGAAGAGTCTGTCTGATTGATTTTCATGGTTTTATTACCAGGTCCTACGACAGCATAACGGATCTGTTTGCCATTTGCGTCATTGGTAAAAGTTTGGAGATCTACATCGGCAGCCATTTCAGCTTGTGAATCATAGGTTTTTTTGAAAGTTTCTTTTTCACCATTAATCTCTTTTGTGATATCTAAGGTGATCTGAGATTTCTCTTCCTGGGCCAATAACATATCAGCCGTAAGGAAGATTGCCAAGGCAATCCCAAAGATTTTAATTAATGTTTTTTTCATTATTCCCGTTATTTTGGTTAAAGACAATTCGAAAGTAAGAAGGTTGCCCATTCGTTGTTGTTAAGCATTGGTTAATGTGTGTTAAAAATGGTTAAATGGGCATTTAAAGGCTGTTTTCCTTCTAAATTTGCTATATGAAAAAAGCACACATCAGGTGGATAATTGGGATGATGAGTGTAGCGATGTTAGGCCTTATTGTCTTTCAATGGTATTGGATTGATTCTGTTATATCTGCCAATGAGCTGCGATTTAAGCAGGATGTGAATGAAGCCCTCAATACCGTATCACAAAAGCTGGAGAAGCAGGAGGCCCTGGCGGCTATGCAATATCTTCAGGCCCCATCACAAGAAAATTTTGTGAGGCAATGGTCTTCTAAAGGCCAGTTACAGGTATCGGATGGAGAGATCGTTAAAAAGGATACAATCATTGGGCCTAATGGTGTTGAAATCGTTGCTGAATTTAAGGCAACCGGAGGAGGAGGGTTGACCTATTCGTTTGAATCTTCCGGGATCTCACCAGAACAGGTAAAAGAACTTCAAAAGCAGAACGAAAAAGAGCTGGAAGAGATTAATCGCCAGCTTCAGGCATTATCCTACAAAGCTGAAATGGCATTTTCTGTTATAGAAAATGTGATGGTACAGGAACAATCACCATTATCCAGGATCAATCCAATACAACTTGATTCTATACTGGCAAGTGAGCTGAAGAATAAAGGGATAGATCTTCCTTACAACCATGCTGTGATCCTTCCTAAAGAGAAGCGATTTATTTACTTAAAGAATCCCAATCAGAAATTGGCACTTCAGACAAGTGAATTAAGAGCCAGCCTCTTCCCAAATGATATAGTTGGTGAGGCTTCCGAGTTAGTCATCGATTTTCCGGATAAGGAACAGTATTTACTGAAAAAGATCTGGGCCACAATGGTTAGCTCAGGGGTGTTGGTCATGATAATCATGTTTTGTTTTGGCTATGCCATGCGGATCATTGTGAGACAAAAGAAACTTTCAGAGATGAAGAATGATTTCATCAATAATATGACCCATGAGCTAAAGACTCCGATCGCAACGATTTCCCTGGCAACTGAAGCGCTTCGTGACAAGGATATCAGTGAAACTCCCGGATTGCGAGCCAGATACTTAAAGGCTATTGGTGATGAGAATCTACGGCTTGGCGACCAGGTAGAGAAGGTTCTTCAGATGGCTGCACTAGATCGAAATGACCTTAACTTGAAGTTTGAAGAGCTGAATTTGAAGGAATTACTGGATGAAGTGGGTGAGAAAAGTATTTTACAGGTCGAAAGTAGAAAGGGCCAGTTCAAGTTAAATGTTGATTCTGATCGGTTACCTGTATGGGGAGATAAAGTACATCTTACCAATGTATTTATCAACCTGGTCGATAATGCAATTAAATATAGTCCTGAAGATCTTTTTATCAGTATTCGTGCACATCTGCAGGATGATGAAGTGGTTATTTCGGTTCAGGATCATGGGATTGGGATGACAAAAGAGTCAATCAGAAATATTTTCCAGAAATTTTACCGGGTACCGACCGGCAATATTCACAATGTCAAAGGGTTTGGATTGGGGCTGGCTTATGTTAAAAGCATAGTCGATGCACATGGAGGAAATATAACCGTGGAAAGCGAGCCCGGAAAAGGAAGTAAATTTATTGTAAGCTTACCGTTACATCATGGATAAAGTAAGGATATTAATCGCTGAAGATGATCCAAATCTTGGGCAGATATTGAATGAGTATATGAATCTAAAAGGATTTGAGTCAACACTTTGTCCGGATGGTGAGGAAGGTTCGAAAACATTCAAACCGGGTAAGTTTGATCTGTGTATTCTGGATCTCATGATGCCTAAGAAGGATGGTTTTACCCTGGCATCTGAGATAAAGGCCATTGACCCGAATATCCCGATCATTTTCCTTACGGCGAAATCTATGAAAGAAGATATTCTCCATGGATTTAAGATTGGGGCCGATGATTATGTTACCAAACCATTCAGCATGGAAGTCCTTTTGATGCGGGTTAATGCGGTCCTTAAAAGGACGAAACAATCTATAGATGGGCCATCAAAACTACCAGAGGAGTTAAAGTTAGGGAGTATAGTCTACCATTATGCAGACAATCGATTGATAATGCCTTCAGGTGAGATCAAACTAACCACCAAGGAGAATGAATTACTTAAGCTCTTTTTTGATAACCTGAACCAAACAGTAGACCGGAGTATAGCGCTTAAAAAGATCTGGAAAGATGACTCTTATTTTAATGCCAGGAGCATGGATGTTTACATTGCAAAAATCAGGAAATATCTAAAAGAAGAAGAATCCCTAAAATTATTAACAGTCCATGGGGAAGGATTTAAACTTATCCACCTGAAATAGCCTAAAGCTTTTCTTCGATCTGATCGATCAGGGTTTTATCCTGATACTTGTATTTATAGATGAAATAAAAGAGATAGTTAAACTTACTGACATTATTGTCAGTTTCTTTGTTTTCCTGAATCTCAACACTATTAGTGATTACTGATTTTTTACTTAAACCTTCTTCACTTAGCTCTTCCTGAGTGACTTCAGGCACTTCGATTTTAGTGGTCTCTTGGGATTCTGTCTGAATTTTCTCACCCTCAGCTGTACTTTCGATGGTAGGATCGGCAAGACCCAGGAAGGGTAAAAGGCAAATTACAAAAATGGATAATATGTGATTTGAAGGCTTCAGAAGCAGTTATTTTAATCAAAATTACATAAATATTTGACAGAAGAAGTTACAGTTATAATTAAATTTTGTTAATGCTGGTTTTGTATTCTATGTAGCGGTAGGCATTCCGGATGGTTCTTCTGGATATACTTAATGAGTTTTTCCCTCACACTGCACCTAAGGTCCCAGGCTTGCGGTGAGTTTTTAGCTGACATGAGTGCCCTAAATTCAATCGTTTTCTCTGTGGCATCGACCACATGGAGCACATTTACTTTTTTATCCCATAAAGGTTCTTTCTCAAGGATTTTTGTGAGTTGTTCCCTGATTTTATCCACCGGCGCACTATAATCCAGATGGAAGAATACTGAGCCTATGATCTCTGCTTTGGTTCTTGTCCAGTTTTGGAAAGGTTTATCTATAAAGTAGGTTATCGGGAGGATGAGTCTCCTCCAGTCCCACAGTCTTACGACAACATAGGTAAGATTTATTTCTTCGATCCATCCCCATTCATTTTCTACCAGCACAGCGTCGTCGATTTTCATAGGTTGAGTAAAAGCGATCTGGATACCAGCCAAAAAGTTGGCGATTGTCTTTTGAGCAGCAAATCCTATAATTACACTGGCTACTCCAGCTGATGTAAGTAGTCCAGCCCCGAATTTTTGACCCCCTTCAAAGCTTAATAATAATGCTCCAATTGTGATGATAATAATGGCTAGCAAGACAGCATTCTTGATGAAGTTTAACTGAGTGATGACCTTGCGTTCATGTCTGTTGTCCTCCTTTTTTGTAATATCAAAGGTATCCAGCATAATATCCTCTACAACAAAAGTGAGTCTCATCAAAAAGAATGAAATGAAGAAGATCAGTAACGTTCTGAAAAGAACCAACAGCCACATTGGTCCGGCAACAATTTTCAGCCCGATGAATATAAATAAGGTTGGTATGAGCAGAGTGATGATTTTGGTACACCTTTTTCTAAAGAATACCAGGTTTTTAGCGTAACCTCTTTTGATGATCTGTGCGATACTAATGTTAAGTATCCATACCAGCAATAATCCTAAGATAGCTCCGTTAGCAATGGCTAAAATTGCTTCTGGTAGTGTTTTGAGTATTTCAATCCAATTATCCATAGGCATAAAATAAAAAAGCCCCATCAATGTTGAAGGGGCTTTGGTATTAAGGGTGGAAGATCGGGTTCGAACCGACGACCTCCTGAACCACAATCAGGCGCTCTAACCAGCTGAGCTACAACCACCATTTTAAAAGGACTGCAAATTTATATCCATTGATGGATATAACAAATAGAGTAGGGTAAAATCAGGAGCAATTTGCTTTGATCCATTCAAGAACTTTCCTAGGATTTTTAAAGCCTTTCAATTTTCTTTCAAGTTGAACAGCTTCTGCCCTGGTTTCGAACCCTTATACTATGACTGAAGTGAAAGTATAACTTAAGAGAAGACTATCTATCAAACATCAACCTCTCTCCTAATATCTCATCATTCAATGAGTCATTCTCAAAAGCCAAATGTCCGGATACAAAAACCTTGTCAATTTTTGACTTAAACTGGTGACCCTCAAAAGGAGACCAACCACATTTGTATCTAAGATTTTCTTTGCTGACAGTCCATGCATCATTTAGATCCGCAATGACGATATCCGCAAAATAACCTTCCCGGATATAACCACGTTCCTTAATCTGAAAACATTCGGCTGGGGCGTGGCTCATCTTCTCCACAATTCTTTCGAGTGAGATCTTACCCTGGTGGTAGAAGTCCAGCATGGCAACTACAGAATGCTGAACCAAAGGACCTCCGGAAGGAGCTTTGGTATATGGATTCTGTTTTTCTTCTAATGTGTGAGGAGCATGATCTGTTGCGATTACATCAATTCGATTATCCAATAAGGCGCTCCAGATACCTTCCCGATCCACTTTTGTTTTTACTGCGGGATTCCATTTGATCATGGCTCCTTTTTCAGCGTAGTCTTCATCGGAAAACCACAGGTGATGGATACATGCTTCGGAAGTGATTCTTTTTTCTTTCAGGGGAATATCATTTGAGAAAAGTGATGTCTCTTTTTTTGTTGATATATGGAGTATGTGTAGCCGGGTATTATTTTTTTTGGCCAAGTCAACAGCATATGAGGAAGAAAGGTAGCAAGCCTTCTCACTTCGTATCAGAGGGTGCATTTCAAATGGGATGTTATCCCCATACTTTTCTGTATATACTTTAAGGTTATCCTTTATTGTTTGTTCATCTTCACAATGAGTAGCGATAAGGGTTGGAGCTTCATTGAAGATACGGTCCAGTACTTTTTCATCATCAACTAGCATATTCCCGGTTGATGACCCCATAAAGATTTTAATTCCACAAACTGACTTTGGGTCAGTCTTAAGGATCTCCTCGAGGTTATCATTGGTGGTACCCATAAAGAATGAGTAGTTGGCCAATGACTTTTGTGCTCCGAGCTGATATTTTGCTGTTAATAAATCCTGTGTTACGGTCTGGGGGTTTACATTGGGCATTTCCATATATGAAGTTACCCCGCCGGCTACTGCGGCCCTGGATTCAGTATAGATGTCAGCTTTATGGGTCAGTCCAGGTTCTCTGAAGTGTACCTGATCATCAATGGCTCCCGGTATTACTATTTTACCTTCCGCATTGATTTCCTGTACGTTTTCTATAGCAGATAACTGATTTCCTGTTTTCTCAATCTTCCCGTTTTTTATTAAAATATCCAGGAATTCAGATTTTCCCTCATTGACTACTTTACCCCCTTTGATTAAATAAGTCTGTTTCGATTTCATAGAATTGGGATAATCTATATTAATTAAATTATATTAAATATTAGAATAATCATCATTTCTGTATAGGTAAAAAACCTATAATTCAGAATAATAGTTTGCAATAGTCATAAAAACAAAATATTATATGAGTGATAATTCATTGTGCGATATAAAAAGATTTAAATAATAATTATTTCGAATACCGCTTCATGGAAACCCAAAAAACAATTATTATTGTATCAGAAAGATGGATTAACTCTTTCTTTCCATAGCTGGTTGAAAAGATCTTGTTCGGGGTTTAGGATTTATCCTATCCCCTTCAAGATCAATTAGTCGATCCGAATTCTCTCCTCTCTATTCGCCAGCTCCCAAGCAGTGTAAAATATATAATCAGTAACCTTTTTTACTTTTTCAAAGTTGATTTTGTCCACCGTATCAGTCGGTTGATGGTAATCTCCATGAGTTCCATTGAAATAAAAGATAATCGGGATATTTTTTTGTGCAAAATTATAGTGATCAGATCGCTTGTAGTACTGATTGGGATCATTCATATCATTGTACCTGTAATCAAGCCTTATTTTTGAATAATCCTCATTCACGGATTTGGCTAATTCATCCAGCTCTGAGGATATACGGTCGCTTCCAATGATATATACATAATCCGGATCTTCACTGTATTTCAAGTCTTGTCTACCAATCATGTCGATATTAAGATCAGCTACCGTGTTGCTTAAAGGGATTTCTGGATGACTTACATAGTAATTACTTCCAAGCAATCCTTCTTCTTCACCAGAAAAAGCAACGAATAGTAAGCTTCTTAAGGGACCATCTCCATTTTCCTTTGCTGTAGCAAAGGCCTCACCAATTTCTATGATTGCACTGGTACCAGAAGCATTGTCATCTGCCCCATAATAAATTTTTCCATCCTTCATCCCTAGATGGTCATAATGAGCCGATACGATGACCACTTCATCAGGTTTTTCTTTTCCGCGAACAAACCCCATTACATTTTCCGATTCGACTTTTTCAATGAGCATATCTGCATTGAAGATAATCTTTTTAGTTAACCCTCTGCCCTTTTTAAGTAGCGATAAAAGGATTGCTCAAAAACCCACTCGGCAAGATCGGGATTCGCAATGATCGTTTTTGTACCCATATCATCCACGTTGAACTCAATCTTCTCGGCTATCATTACCATGCCAAATCTATTAAGTGCATATCGATACTGGTCTTCATTTCTAACAATGATAAAATACCCTGCAGCCCCACTTTTTTCTAGCTCTACCAGCTTGCTACGCCACCCTGTCATTTCTTCCGCGCTGAATGCGATAAACTTATCTTTGACATTCAGCCCCCGTAAATCAAAATCTCTGATGTCGCCACAAAACACCAGTTCAATGTATTCCTCTCCCAGCGTTTCCATCCTGGAATAGTATAAGAAATCAACCAGGTTGGTTTTTACTTCATCTCCTCTTTTGAAATAAGAAGTATTATACCTGCTTCTATATAATTTAAATTCCTGAAAATAGGACTCACCCTGGTTTGTCTCAACTGGGGGTTCCAGTCCTGCTATTTTAAATTTATTGGCAATAAATTCTGCAGCTAACTTTTGCCCTCTTTCACCAGTTCCTCTCCCCTCAAATTTGTCTGACGCCAAAGTGCTTATGGATTCATGCAACTCTTCGATGGTTATCGTTTTGGCATATTTTATTGCTTTTCGATCCTGTGCCTGTAGAAAATAGTATGAAATGAAGAGCAATAAAAGGGAGAGAAAATATGGCTTCATTAAATAGATTATTGATAGTAAGCGTGGCAAAACTAATTATTTTAATCGACCCTGAATAAAGCAATTATTGAACCAAATTATTATACGACTGATTATATAGTTTTGCAGGATAAAACCACGCGTATCATAACCACCAATGCATGATTAATTTAAATGAGCGAGTTGATTTTGAATCGAGGCATATTGGACCTGATTCAGAAGAGAAAAAACAAATGCTTGCAGAAATTGGAGTCGATTCAATTTCATCACTAGTTGATCAAACAATTCCTAAGAATATTCGATTAAAGGATTCACTTTCCCTGCCTTTGCCATTAAATGAATATGAATACTTATCAGCTATTCGTAAAAAAGCAAATAAGAATATCGTAGCCAAATCTTTCATTGGCCAGGGATATTATAATTGCATAGTCCCTTCAGTGATTCAGCGAAATATTTTTGAGAATCCAGGGTGGTATACAGCCTATACGCCCTACCAGGCAGAGATTGCCCAGGGACGACTGGAAGCGCTTATCAATTTCCAGACAATGGTGATAGAACTCACCGGCATGGAAATCGCCAATGCTTCATTGCTTGATGAAGGAACAGCGGCAGCAGAGGCGGTTACTTTACTTCACAATGTACGACCTCGGGAGAAGAAAGAATCCAATGTTCTGGTGGTTGATAAACATACCTTTCCTCAAACAATCGATGTGATAAAAACCCGAATGGAACCTTATGGTGTGCAAATTCGTGTCGATGAGATTGAATCACTTGATTTAAGTGATGGAAATATTTTTGGCATTTTTATTCAAAATCCGAATGATGAGGGACAGGTAAAAAATTATTCCTCAGTTATCTCCAATGCTCATGATAATGGTGTAACTGTCGCTGTGGCTGCTGATTTGCTTAGCTTGTGCCTGATAAAACCTCCTGGAGATTGGGGAGCAGATGTTGTGGTAGGAACGTCTCAAAGATTTGGAGTCCCCATGGGATTCGGAGGGCCACATGCTGCATTCTTCGCAACAAAGGAAGCGTATAAACGGTCAGTACCTGGCCGTATCATAGGGGTATCTGTGGATGCCGAAGGCAACAAAGCCTATCGAATGGCTCTTCAGACCCGTGAACAACATATCAAGCGCGAAAGAGCTACCTCGAATATTTGTACAGCCCAGGTCTTGCTGGCAGTGATGGCTTCTATGTATGCGGTATATCATGGTCCTGAGGGTTTGAAAAGAATCGCATCAAGAGTACATGGTCTGGCCAAAACGACCGCTGATGCTTTAAAAGGAATGGGCTTGAGTGTGAAGGATGATTATTTTGATACCTTAAAAGTTTCGGCTGATCAGGCTGATGTGATCGCTGAAGCACAAAAATCAGGTGTCAACTTCAGAGCTTTTAGGGATGGTAGCCTAGGCGTCTCTTTTGACGAGACGCATACACCAGCAGATTCGCAGCTTGTTGTTGATATTTTTGCCCGTGCATTGAATTTGAATCCTGTTAAGGTCAAGGAAGAAGTGACCCCTGGTTTATCTCAGGAGGTGTCAAGGACCTCACCATTTTTAACCCCGGATGTGTTCCATACTTATCACTCTGAGCATGAAATGCTACGGTATTTGAAAAGGCTTGAAAACAAAGACCTTTCGCTTACTCACTCCATGATTTCATTGGGGTCCTGTACCATGAAGCTAAATGCGACAACCGAAATGGTGCCGATTAGCTGGCCTGAATTTGGCAATATTCATCCATTTGCACCGGCTGATCAGACTCAAGGCTACAAAGAATTGATTGACGAATTGGGTGATTGGTTAAGCACTATTACAGGCTTTTCAGGAGTATCATTTCAGCCTAATTCTGGTGCTCAGGGAGAATATGCCGGGTTGATGGTGATTAGAAAATATTTGGATGCGAATGGCGGCAAAAATAGAAATGTAGTTCTGATTCCCTCGTCCGCTCATGGTACTAACCCTGCAAGTGCGGTTATGGCTGGTATGGATGTGAAGATTGTAAAATGTGATGATCATGGAAATATTGATCTGAATGACCTGAATGAAAAGGCGGAGGCAAGCAAGGATGATCTTGCGGCATTGATGGTTACCTATCCTTCGACTCATGGAGTTTTCGAGGAGGGTATAAAAGAGATCTGTGAGATTATTCATAGTCATGGCGGACAGGTTTATCTCGATGGAGCAAATATGAATGCCCAGGTAGGTTTAACTGCCCCGGGTGTTATTGGTGCAGATGTCTGCCATTTGAACCTGCACAAAACTTTTTGTATTCCACATGGTGGAGGAGGTCCGGGTGTCGGACCCATTGGTGTAGCGGCTCATCTTGTACCGTTTCTACCAGGTAATGATCTACATATTTCATCAGCACCTTTTGGTAGTGCGAGTATTCTACCTATTTCCCATGCATACATTGCCATGATGGGGTCAAAGGGTTTAACTGAAGCATCACAGGTGGCGATATTAAATGCAAACTACATTGCAAAGAGATTAAGTAGTCACTATCCAATCCTATATGCCAATGAAAATGGGCGCAATGCACACGAGTTAATCATTGATTGCAGAATATTCAAATCTGCTGGCATCGAAGTAGAAGATATTGCCAAGCGAATGATGGACTATGGATATCATGCACCAACAGTTTCGTTCCCGGTGAGTGGCACCATGATGATCGAACCAACTGAGTCAGAAACCAAAACTGAAATTGATCGTTTTTGTGATGTGATGATCTCAATCAGGAAGGAAATTGATGATGTGGTGGGGGGAACTGCTGATCAGCAAAACAATGTGTTGAAAAATGCACCACATACATTGACCAGATTACTTTCAGAGTCGTGGGAGATGCCTTACTCGCGAGAGCAGGCTGCATATCCATTGAGTTTTCTGAAAACGAATAAATTCTGGCCTTCTGTTAGTCGGATAGACAGTGCTTATGGGGATCGTAATCTGATTTGTAGTTGTATTCCGGTGGAGGACTATGCAGATCAGGATTTAATCACAAAGTCTTAGACTGAAGGAACCTTGTGCATGGTTGTCGTCGTCAAAACTGGCACTTAGGTATCCAATTACCTCTGTAGGTGTCACCGCTACTATTTCGATGAATCCGGTGTTGGCGGTATATTCAGTAATTCCATCAATAGAAAACACCACATAATAATTGGGGACAGCAAATGGGAGATTAAAATTTCCTTTATCATAGGGTATGGACAAAGAGATATGGTGATCTACAGTACTCACCCTGGTACAGGGATCATTGAGTGTTTCCTGGAAAATGATTCCTGTGAGACCTTGTACATAAAATTGATCATACCTAATCCTTCCGCTGCCATAAACCCAGGTATCGCCTTCAATTTCTCCCTTTAAGGGGTCTTTATCTATCTCAAAATACTGGTCTTTACATCCGGTCAGAGAGATTAAAAGGAATGATATGGATATAAATCTAATCATGACTCAATAGCAAAGGTAAAACGAACAACACCTTCAGTTCTTTTTCCGACAGGATAAGATTTTTCCGTAAACTGGACCTCACCCTCATGGGAGATGGTGATGGCTGTGGTGCTACACGTACCATATTTTTCTGTTCGAATGCAAATCGCGGATACTGCTTCCTCAAGGTCTTTGGGGATTCCGGTATCAGGCAAATCCCGGGGGTCAGCTGTTTGGCCATCACTCATCAGTTCAATAAGGTCATCATGGGAAAATTCAGCTGAAATTACTTTATTAAACTTTTCTTTGGCCCTCAGGACTTTTGGCCAGGGGGTATCCAAAGATGCATTGCTGATCGCGTGAATACCATCTGAAATTTCAGTTTCCTCACCTAATTGATTGTTATAATGGATGAGCTTTTCCTTATCCAGCGAGATTAAATTGAAGCCATTAAAATTGTTTGCTTGTTTTCTCAAATGAGCAATATATTTCACAGCTGTAGTTTCCTTATTCAGGAAGTTAATGGGTATCTGGCCTCGTGAGGCTTTATTATTCTGGTAATTTATCGGATCGCGGAAATTGGTAACTGCTGCCAGATGACCAAATTTGTTGATTCCCATCCAGGTTCCACCTGCTTCAAGATCTTTTCCAGCCAATAGCTTATTATCACCTTCCCAAAAGTGAGCAGACTGTGTGGGTCTTAGGTAAAACTCATCCCGGTTCGCAACCAGGATGAGTTTATATTTTGGATGAATATTCTGCCCTAATACAATCAGACACATATCTTTGATCAAATTTGTTAGATGAAGAAAGTCCTAGGTTACATCATTGACTATCAAAAGAAGCATTTCGATGTAAAGCTATATCTATCAATCGGCTTTTTTCTAGTCCTCATTTTCACCTTCAACTACTATTTTGATTTTGAGAATTCCGTTCTCGATAAGTACAACGGCCAATTTAGGGACGGAGTTCACATGTTTCTGTTTCATGGAATCCCCTATCTGGGTATATGTTTTCTGTTATACCTGTTTGGCAAATCTCAGACCTGGTTAAAATCACCAAGGTTCTGGCTGATGTTTTTTATTGGGTTCTTCATTTTAGCTTTTGACCGGTCTTTTTATGGTTATGTGTTATTAAAAGGCCACTTTGACAACAGGGATTATATTTTCATTTCGAAAACCGTCAGGTGGTTGAGCAGCACATTTATTGTAGTTATCCCTTTGCTAATAGTTTATCGGTTGATGGAGCATGACCATCCAAAAATCTACTATGGACTTTCAGCCAACAAATTTGATTTTAAGCCGTATCTGATTCTTCTGTTATTGGCAGGGGTTTGTGTAGGGATTGGGTCATTTTTTGCCGATCTACAAGCTTATTATCCCAGGTATCAGTACTCGCGAGGAACATATTTTGCTGAACATCATGGACTTCCTGAGATTGTATCAGTATTAATCTATGAGATTGCTTACGGATCTGATTTTGTTGGTGTTGAGATCTTTTTCCGCGGATTCCTCATCTTTGCCTTTGCCAGGACGTTAGGTAGTTATGCTGTCTTACCTATGGTAGTAACCTATGCGGTACTACACTTTGGAAAGCCAATTACAGAAGCGATCAGCTCTGTGTTTGGTGGTTATCTCCTAGGCATTATATCCTATAATACCCGTAGCATCTGGGGAGGGATAGTGATCCACATGGGAATTGCCTGGTTGATGGAAGTGTTCGGCTATCTACACAGATTATTGTAAATTTATAAGATGGAATCAGAAATGTTCATAATGCTGGGTATCGGGGCGCTGTTGGGGGTTATCATTGGATACCTGCTAGGTAAGTTAAATGCCAAAACAGGACCAGGGGAGCAAAAGGTTAGGATTGAACTTCAATTGGAGAGGGAAAAAGGTCAGAAGCTGGAAAGGGATTTTACTTCACTAAATGAACAGTTAAAAGAAGAAAGACAGGGTGTAATTCGATTGAATCAGGAAAACGCCAGTCTTCAGGCGAATTATAAAAATCTGAGGGAAAGGCTCGATGAACAGCGGCAGGAGATGATGAAGGTTCAGGAGAAGTTTACGGCTGAATTTAAGAACCTGGCAAATGAGATCTTCGAAGAGAAGAGTAAAAAATTCACTGATCAGAATAAATCCAATCTGGATGAATTGCTGAAGCCATTGGGAGAAAAGATACTACAGTTTGAGAAAAAGGTTGAGCAAACCAATAAGGATAGTATGGTTAACACCGCTGAACTTAAGGTTCAACTTGAGGGACTCAAGACACTTAATCAGCGGATGAGTCAGGAAACTGAAAATTTGACCAAGGCATTGAAAGGGGACTCGCGTGCCCAGGGCAACTGGGGAGAAATTGTATTGGAGCGGATCCTCGAACGTTCCGGACTTGAAAAAGACCGTGAATATTTTATGCAGGAGTCCTATAACAACGAAGATGGACGAAGACTTAGGCCTGATGTGATCATCAAATTACCTGATGATAAAAACCTGATCATTGACTCTAAAGTATCTCTGGTAGCTTATGAAAAACATGTGAACGGGGAAAGTGATGAAGAAAAAGAACAGGCACTCAAAGCCTATCTTGTTTCAGTAAAAACTCATATTAAGGGGCTTAGCGAAAAAAATTACCATGAACTATTTGAGACTGGTTCCCTGGATTATGTTTTGATGTTTGTCCCTATCGAATCGGCTTTTGCGATGATTGTACAACAGGGGGGAGAGCTATATAATGAGGCCCACAATAAAAATATCATCATCGTTTCTCCATCTACTCTGATAGCTACGTTGAGAACGGTGGCAAGTATTTGGAAACATGAATATCAAAATAGGAACGCATTGGAAATCGCAAGACAGGGAGGCGCTTTATATGATAAGTTTAAAGCATTTGTGGACGACCTGGTTGAAGTTGGAAAATCACTGGATAAATCCAAGCAGCAATACGGGATGGCGATGAATAAGCTGGTGGAAGGAAAGGACAACCTGATTCGTAAAACAGAACGACTGAAAGAGCTTGGCGCCAAGGCAAGTAAAGACATAGATCAAAAAGTGCTTGACAGGGCTTCATCAGGTGATGAGAAAGTTGCTGTAACACAAACCACTGATCTTTTTGGTTAATTGATTTATCTACATTTGCATTTTTTACGCAAAGATTATGGAATTGACTGCTGATAATAAGCTGAAGAAATTGATTGTCGTTGGTGACAGGGTATTGATCAAACCCAAGAAGGATAGTGAGAAGACCTCGGGAGGTATTTATCTCCCACCAGGTGTGGCAGAGAAGGAAAAAGTGCAGAGTGGGTATATCGTCAAAGCTGGCCCTGGCTATCCGATTCCTATGCCCGTAGATGAGGAAGATGATTGGAAACCTGAAGAGGAAAAAGTAAAATATATTCCCCTTCAGGTGAGAGAAGGTGACCTGGCGATTTTTCTGCAAAAGACAGCGTTTGAAGTGATGTATGAGGGTCAGAAATATTATATAGTTCACCAGTCTTCTATTCTCATGGTAGAACGGGATGAAGACCTTTTTGATTAGATAAATGAAATGTCGTTCTAGGATGTTCGGACAATCCATGTTTCCGATTAACACAAAATCATACACATGAAATACCTGCTTCTCACTTTATTTTTTGGCTCATTCCTGATTACTGATGGTCAGGACATTGACAAACTCGCTCGTCAGATTGAACCAAAAATGATTGAGTGGAGACATCATTTTCATCAAAACCCTGAATTATCAAATAGAGAATTTAACACCGCAAAAAAGATTGAGGAACACTTGCGGGGTTTGGGTCTGGAGGTTCAGACAGGTGTTGCTTACACTGGAGTTGTGGGGATACTGAAAGGTGGAAAACCAGGTCCTGTAATAGGTATTCGTGCAGATATTGATGGTCTTCCGGTTACCGAAAGAGTAGATATCCCCTATAAATCAGAAGCCATCGGAGAATATAATGGTGAAAAATCCGGTGTGATGCATGCCTGTGGTCATGATACACACATATCTGTTGCCATGGCCGTTGCTGAGATACTGGCCGGAATGAAAAAGGATCTGAACGGAACAGTAAAGTTTGTTTTTCAACCAGCTGAAGAAGGACCTCCAAAAGAAGAAGGTGGCGGAGCACCCATGATGGTTAAAGAAGGTGTCTTAAAAAACCCGGATGTTGATGTGATGTTTGGTATGCACATTAAATCGAATATGCATGTTGGCAGTATTGGTTATAAAACGGGTGGAATTATGGCTGCAGCAGACAGGCTATATATTACAGTAAATGGTAAACAATCACATGGTTCAAGGCCCTGGGCTGGAATTGACCCAATCACTGTTTCCTCACAGATCATTATGGGACTACAAACAATTGTTTCCCGCCAAATGGAGCTTACCAAAGAGGCGGCAGTGATCTCAATTGGTCAGATAGAAGGCGGCGTAAGATTCAATATCATTCCTGAAAGTGTGAGTCTGGTAGGAACTATCAGAACACTCGACCCAGAGATGCAAAAAAGCATTCACCAGAAAATTGAGCGCACTACCAGGTTAATAGCAGAAAGCGCTGGTGCCACTGCTGATGTTGAGATTTTTATTGAGAATCCGGTCACCTACAATGACCCGGAGCTGACCACTATGATGGCTCCATCTCTTAAAAAATCCTGCGAAGATCTACAATTGGTCAAGGCAAGCACAGGAGCAGAAGATTTCTCTTTTTTCGCACTCGAAGTGCCCTCTATTTATTTCTGGGTTGGAGGATGTCCAAAGGATATTCCACTTGAGGAAGCTCCAGACCATCATACACCTGATTTTTATGTGGATGATTCCGGAATGGTAACGGGTGTGAAGGCGTTTCTTAACCTCACACTGGATTACATGAAGATGAATAAGTGATTTGGTTACCTGCTTAAGTATAAAGCAAACTCCTTAGCAAAGTAAGTAAGAATCATATCAGCTCCGGCCCTTTTGATAGAAGTTAATACTTCATCTCTAGCCCTGTCTGCATCTAACCAGCCCTTTTGCCCTGCAGCTTTGATCATGGCATACTCCCCGGAAACGTTATAAGCAGCAACTGGTAGGTCAAAGTTGGATTTCAGATCTGAGATAATATCCAGGTATGCCAAAGCAGGTTTTACCATCAAAACATCTGCTCCTTCTTCGATATCCAATTGTGCTTCGATCAAAGCCTCTGTGCGATTGGCCGGATCCATTTGATAAGTCTTTTTATCTCCAAACTTAGGCGCTGAATCCAGTGCGTCCCTGAAAGGACCATAGAAAGCCG
This sequence comes from Bacteroidota bacterium, assembly GCA_047947195.1. Taxonomy (GTDB): domain Bacteria; phylum Bacteroidota; class Bacteroidia; order Cytophagales; family Cyclobacteriaceae; genus UBA7330. The sequence goes on along the minus strand of CP170458.1, from coordinate 4,580,923 downwards.
ATGCATATTTGGCAGTATAGGACATTATTCCAGTCTCTGTAAGACCTACAGCATCCAATTGATCCCGAAGAAATCCAACTCGCCCGTCCATCATATCTGAGGGACCAACCATATCAATCCCTGTTTCTGCCTGGGCTATAGCCATTTTGCTCAGCACTTCAAGTGTCTCATCATTGATGATTTTGCCATCCTGAACAATTCCGTCATGGCCATCTGAACTATATGGATCCATAGCTACATCCGTGATAATGAGTGCTTCTGGGAATTCATTCTTAATAGTCTTTAAGGCTTTCAGGTAAAAGAAACTTGAATCATAGCTTTTAGAAGCCATCTTGTCCTTATAAGATTCTTCCACTACGGGGAAGACGTCAAAAGCTTTGATACCAAGTTTAAGACAGGATTCTATCTCGTTTAAGATAAGATCTGTTGAAAGTCGATAGATCCCCGGCATAGATTCAACTTCCGTTTTTTTTCCAGAACCTTCCAGGAGGAATAGCGGAAGAATTAAATCATCTGTCGTAACCTGAGTTTCTCTTACAAGTGACCGGATAGCTTCACTTTGCCTGTTTCTCCGTGGTCTTCTAGACATATAGCTCATGATTCCTTCATTTGAAAATGATTTTCCAGGTATCGATAACAAACATACATACCTCCAAAACCAATTAAAATGGTCAATATGAGATAAGCAGGTTCATCCATGACATCGGTAATTGAAAATAGTGGATCATCGAAATAGAAGAAGGCACTAAATCCAAGACCATTATTTAAAAAGTGAACAAACATACAGAGAATAATATCACCCGTCTTATAAAATAAATAAGCTAAATAAACCCCGGCAACAAATGCCCCGATCCCCTGCCAGGGGTTCAGGTGAAAGAGAGCAAACATAAAAGCAGACATCAGTATTGCTTTTTTCAAAGAATAGTTTTCCAGGAATCCTTCAAAGATGACTTTCCTGAAAAGTAATTCTTCCATTATGGGTGCCATGATCACGACAGTCATGAAGGAAGCAAAATTTTTCTTGATCAGACCAGCCATGATTCGCTCAAGCCATTCGGGCATAGGAATGAAGGAGGTAATAGGATCGATAGCGAGGATCATAAATATGGTAAACAGGATTGAAACCAGGTATACCGGCATTGAGGCCAATTTCATCCCTTCAAAAAGATAGCTAAATGATGCCTTCTTAAACTGAAGGGCAAATAGGATGACAATAGCCATTGATAAAAAACTGGCTAAAAGTGTAACTAATGATTCTGAAATTATACCCATGAGAGGTTGTATCATGAGCGCCAGACCGAGAGAAAGCAGGATATAAATCCCAAGCAGACCAAATGTCTGTAAAATGTTTGGATAACGCGGGTTCATGCCCCTAAAATGGTATATCAATCTCTAAATTCCAATAAATCACCTGGTTGGCAATCCAAGGCTTTGCAAATAGCCTCCAGGGAGGAGAATCGGATAGCCCGGGCTTTTCCTGTTTTTAAAATAGAAAGATTGGCTTCGGTGATACCTAATTGATCTGCCAGGTCTTTGGAGCGAACCTTTCGCTTAGCCATCATTACATCGAGATTTACAATGATTGGCATGATTTAAAAGGTTAGATCCTGGTCTTCCTGAAGCTTAAGACCTTGCTCAAAGGCTGCCCCCAAAGCAAATATGATAGCTCCAATGATCACAATGTACCAGCCAAGATGTGGTTCACTAGCAACCTTCAACCCTTCAAATTGATAATTACGACCAAACCAGTAGTCACCAATATGGATAAGAATTTTTTCACCAAACATGGATAGTGCAACAAGAATCCCAATGGTTTTTATACGCCTGATGTTTAGTTCTGAAAATGGATTCCCAGATCTCACATCCTTCACTACTAATTGGGCTTGATGAAGCAAATAGAAAAAATATCCAGAGACTGTAAGAATGAAGAATGAGATAAGTAGTCCCAGTCCATTGGTTAAAGGGATTTCTACATCGGTCTTGAAATCAAGAAAATTTACCTGATCTACTTTCGGGAGTGCTTCTGATATTTTTTGACTTATTTCTGGACTCTTGATTAACCACAATGGACTCCCAAGCTGAATAGGCTCACCTTTTGGCAAAAATTGAAAAAATATTATGACGAACGCAGCTCCAGCTACAATTAATGCTTTGAATACTTTAAGCATGATATGAATCAATTTAAGCTTATCCATTATTGATATATAATTATTGAAAAACAATAATAAATAATCAATTTAAGATAATGAAATATTTGCTGAAATATTTTTAAATCTCAGGATAGAGTAGAAATGAATGAAGTTTTAATTAGCTGGAGAACTCAGCGATTGTCCGCTCGATAATATCACAGCACTCATGAAGCTGTTCTTCGGTAATGATCAATGGTGGCGCAAAACGAATGATGTTTCCATGCGTGGGCTTGGCTAATAGCCCGTTGTCCCGAAGTTTCAGGCAAACATCCCAGGCCATTGAACCTTCAGGGGAATCATTGATCACCACAGCATTTAGCAAACCCTTACCTCTCACCAGCTTAACCAGATCTGACTTTTGTGCCAAAAGATTCATTCTTTCACGGAAGACCTCTCCAAGGGCTGCAGCATTTTCTGTTAGCTTCTCATCTTTCATCACCTGAAGGGCAGTTAAAGTTACTTTAGCACCTAAAGGATTGCCACCATAGGTAGAACCATGAGTTCCAGGCTTGATGACTTCCATAATTTCATTATTGGCTAGTACGGCAGAAACGGGATAGGTACCCCCTGACAAGGCTTTACCTAGGATCAGTACATCGGGTTTCACATCCTCATAATCTACAGCGAGCATTTTGCCCGTCCGTCCAACTCCGGTTTGGATCTCATCATCAAGGAATAGTACATTATGTTCTCTACATAGGTCTGCAATGTCTTTGAGGAAGCCATTGTCTGGCACATGGACTCCCGCCTCCCCCTGGATGGGTTCAACGAGAATACCGGCTACCATCGGATCCTTCATAGCAGCGGCCACAGCATCAATGTTATTGTATTCGATTACTTCAAAGCCGGGAGTATAGGGCCCAAAATGTTTTTTGGAGTTTGGATCAGTAGAGAAGGAGATAATAGTGACAGTTCTTCCATGAAAGTTTTGATCAAAGACCAGAATCTTGGCCTGGTCTTCTGGAATCCCTTTCTTTTCATAAGCCCACTTTCTACAAATTTTAATGGCAGTTTCCACAGCTTCAGCTCCCGTATTCATGGGAAGCACCTTGTCATAACCAAAGTAGCTTGTGATGTATTGCTCAAACTCTCCCAATACATTGTTGTAAAATGCACGTGAGGTTAGCGTAAGTTGCTCAGCTTGTTGTTTTAGGGCTTCAATAATTTTCGGGTGGCTATGTCCCTGGTTTAGGGCAGAATAAGCAGAAAGGAAATCAAAATATTTCTTACCATTTACATCCCATACAAAGACACCTTCGCCTCTGGCAATGACCACAGGTAGTGGATGATAATTATGAGCTCCATGCTTATCTTCAAGTTGCATGAGCTCTTCAGCGGTATAAAGAACCTCAGATACTCCCATTTTCTTACTTTTTAGTTGTTTTTACAACAAGCTCAAATAGCTAAAGTTCCAAATGTAAGCTTTGGGGGTAGAGGCGACAAAGGAATTAGAAACTTTATAACCTGACAATCAATTCGCTCTAGATATTGGAACTTAAAAACTTTTATCTGATATTTGCAGTCCTTTTTAGAAAAGCAGGAAATTATGTCAAAAATTTGTCAGATTACAGGAAAGAGGCCGATGGTAGGTAACAATGTTTCTCACTCCAACAATAAGTTGAAGAGAAGATTTAACCCAAATCTTCAGAAGAAGAAATTTTACCTGGCTGAAGAAGATAAATGGATTACTTTGAAGGTTTCTACTTCAGCAATCAGAACCATCAATAAGATAGGTTTAAATAATGCTTTGAAAAAAGCAAGAGCTAAAGGTCTGTTAGCTTAATACAACCTGACTTTAAAGATATTTGAAGCCTGATTTAACAGATCAGGCTTTTTTTGCTATATGTCAGCGGTCGTTAGAAGTCTATTCATATTTTCTATTCTCTGCTCCACTTTTACCGTGATAGCACAGGAGGCTGTTTATACCAGACAGGATTCCTTGCGTGGCTCAATCACTCCCGAACGTGAATGGTGGGACCTGCTTCATTATGATCTGTATGTTTCTGTTGATATGGAGAATCATACGATTTCAGGATCAAATCTCATTAAATACAAAGTTCTGTCTACCTATCAATCAATGCAGATTGATCTGCAAACACCTATGCAAATTGGGCAGGTAACCCAAAATGGAAATGCACTGGATGTAAGACATGATGGTAATGCCCATTTTATTCGTTTTGAGGAAGAGCAAAAAGTTGGTGAGACGTATGAAATTGAGGTAAGGTTTAGTGGGAAGCCACTTGAGGCCACTAACCCTCCCTGGGACGCAGGCTTTACCTGGACTAAAGATTCGAATGGAAAAGACTGGGTGGTATCTACTAGTCAAGGAATAGGTGCAAGTGTTTGGTGGCCTAATAAGGATCACTATTATGATGAACCTGATGAAGGCATACAACTGAGTGTTAACGTTCCAAAGGGATTAATAGCAGTTGGGAATGGCAGATTGATCAAAGAGGTTAAGGAGAAAAATAAGACTCAAACTTTTATATGGGGAGTGAAAAGTCCGATCAATAACTACGGTGTAAATCTCAACATAGGAGACTATGTGAATTTCAATGATGTCTATCAGGGTAAAAATGGCCCTTTAGACCTTGGTTTTTGGGTTTTGACTGAAAACCTGAAGAAGGCAAAAGTACACTTTAAGGAAGTTGACCGAACATTAGAAGCTTTTGAGTATTGGTTAGGTCCATATCCTTTTTATGAAGACAGTTATAAATTGATAGATGTTCCCTATCTAGGTATGGAGCATCAAAGCGCCGTAACATATGGCAATCAATATTCAATGGGCTATCTTAATAGGGATTTAAGCCTTACCGGATGGGGCTTAAAGTGGGATTATATTATTGTACATGAAACAGCTCATGAGTGGTGGGGAAATAGCATCACGCACAGGGATGCTGCCGATCTTTGGATTCATGAAAGTTTCGCTTTCTATTCTGAAAGTTTATTTATCGAATATTTCTACGGGAAGGAAGCTGCGTCTGACTACCTAAAAGGAGCAAGGTATAGCATTCATAATCAGGGTACAATTGTCGGTGATTATGGAGTACATAATGAGGGAGTTGATATCTACAACAAAGGAGGTAATATGCTCCACACTTTACGGCAAATCATTGATGATGATTCCCTTTGGCATGATATCCTTATTGGGTTGAATAAAGAATTTTACCATCAGATTGTCGATTCAAAGGACATTGAAGAATACCTCGCTAATAGATCAGGTCTTGATCTGGATGCCTTTTTTAATCAGTATTTAAGAGATTCAAGGATCCCGATCCTGGAATATGCAAAATACCAGGGAGACCTGATTTTCAGATGGACTAATTGCATTCCGGATTTTAATATGCCGGTGAAGATATATCTTGATGGTCAAGCTGAGATTATTTACCCACAAACCGGGTGGGGAAGGTATAAGTTGGGAGATCCGATAGAGGACCTGGAAGTAGATAAGGAGTATTATGTCTACTCAAACGAACTGTTCATCAATGAAATTAATGAATAGACTTATTGACTATTGAATTTTTCTTTGTTCAATATTATTTAATTCCCTAAATTTGCACTCCCTTAAAATTAAAGGTGCTGAGAAATGGCTAAGAAAGGTAACAGAGTACAAGTAATATTAGAGTGCACAGAGCACAAGGAAACAGGACTGCCTGGAACTTCCAGATATATTACTACAAAGAATAGAAAAAACACTCCTGAAAGGATTGAATTGAAGAAATACAATCCTATCCTGAGAAAATATACCGTTCACAAAGAAATTAAGTAAAGATGGCTAAGAAAGTAGTTGCAACCCTTAAGCAGCCTGGTGGAGCCAAATTCGCCAAAGTGATTAGAGCTGTAAAGTCTGAAAAGTCAGGTTCATATGTCTTCAAAGAAGACATGGTTCCTGAAGCAGAAGTAAAAAATATTTTGTCTAAGAACTAAGCAGTTCTACAAGTAAAATATAAAGCCGATCCCGTTTAAAGTACCGGATCGGCTTTTTATTTATATTTAATGGGAATTGTTTCCCCCGCTTTATCATCGTCATGTTTAAGAATCTATTTTCAAAAAAGGATAAGGAAACCCTTGACAAAGGGCTTGAAAAGTCCAAATCCAATTTCTTCGAGAAGCTAAGCAAATCGGTTGTTGGTAAATCCGAAGTTGACGAAGAAGTACTTGATGAACTTGAGGAGGTCCTGATCACTTCTGATGTTGGAGTTGAGACAACAATAAAAATTATCAAGAGGATAGAGGATCGTGTAGCCAGGGACAAATACCTGAACACCAATGAGCTCAATAAAATACTGAGGGAGGAGATCGCTGCCCTCTTGTCAGAAAATAACACCCAGGACCTTATTGATTTTGACCTACCAAAGGTGGATGGCCCTTATGTCATCCTCATCGTAGGGGTAAATGGTGTAGGAAAGACCACCACAATAGGGAAATTAGCAGCACAGTTTAAAGCCATCGGAAAAAACGTGGTTTTAGGAGCTGCTGATACTTTCAGAGCGGCCGCAGTGGATCAAATCAAACTGTGGGGTGAACGTGTAGGGGTTCCGGTTATTGAGAAGGGCATGCAAACGGATCCAGCATCTGTAGCTTTTGAAGCAGCAAAGTATGGGGTGGACAATAACGCGGATGTTGTTATTATTGATACTGCAGGACGACTGCACACGAAGGTCAACCTAATGAATGAGTTGAGCAAGATCAAGGCCGTAATTAAGAGATTTATCCCTGAAGCACCTCATGAAGTTCTGCTGGTATTGGATGGGAGTACCGGACAAAATGCGTTTATCCAGGCTCAGGAATTTACCAAGGCGACTGAAGTTACTTCTCTGGCTATTACCAAGCTAGATGGTACAGCAAAAGGAGGCGTAGTGATCGGCATTTCAGATCAGTTTAAGATTCCCGTAAAATATATTGGGGTTGGTGAAAAGGTAGAAGACCTGCAGGTTTTCAACAAAATGGAATTTGTGGATTCCTTTTTTAGTAAATAGAGCTAATTAGCCTATGGAGTTGTCTTTCTACCTATAGAAGCAACTTTTTTACCCCCCTTTCGAACTCCTTCAACAATTTTACCTCCAGCACCAGCAATGGCATCCCATCCTGATTTTAATGTCTCTGTACCAGCCTTTCGTGTGGCTTTCAATAGCCCGGTAAATATTCTAGCGGAAGATTTTAGTACAATTTCCTTCAGCTGACTGACTGATAGACTAAAAGCAGCTTTTCTGATTTTTTCTTTTGTAGTCACTTCATAGCTTCCACAATATTTTGAAGCGATATTTCCAATCCTAAGTGTTAGAAAAGCATTAGTCGAACCTTCCATCAGGGAGTCCAGAATAATGTTAGCTGTTGGTCCGATGACGGGGATTGATTTACCAGCTGAATTCCTAAAAAAAGACTGTAAGACTGGTTCGATCTGGGTAGAGATATCCAGATCCTCGATCTCAGAAGCCAGGAGTGTTGAAGCACCCACGTTAGCATAGAGATAAATAAGCTCCCGAAGAGTCGGACGTTGGTAATAGATATGAGCAATTTTCCAGACCATCCTTGACTGTGTAATAAGAACAGTTAGAGCGTCAAGTTTTCCGTTTTGAGAAACCGAAGTCGTTAAGAAAACAATATTTGATGTCTCCCTGATAATCTTTGAAGCCTCTTTGTCAAGATATTCTATGGCGTTGGGAAGCCCATCTTCATTCTTTGGTACCAGGCTGGCCTGTTTGAGGTATTTATTGGATCTCAGCCTCTTAACAAGCCTTTTCTGATAGTATTTTTGTTCTGCTTCGTCCCTGGGCAACTTTAACGGTGAGGGCAATTTCAGATACATAACAACAGGCCATGTTACCAGGATCAATGCCAGCGCGGACAAAACTGCAAGAAGGATGTTAGCATATAATACGCTGGATGATTTCACCAGGAGATATACCCCGGAAATCTGATTGACAACAAAAAGTAGGAAGCCTATTATAAACAGGATTGAAAGTGGGAATAGAATCCTTGAAAAATGTTTGATCATTTTCGTGGGCTTTGGTACCCACTACGTTTCACGTCTGCCAGACTTTCAGGTTTCATCACGATGGAAAAAGATGCATAATCTCTTGAAACATGAACTGTTGTACAGAAACCATTTTGGTATTCATACACATTTTCGCCATCTGGTGAGGATAAAGTGTATTTATGATCACCCACTTTCTTAAATTGAAGATACCTTCCAAAATACTGGGAATACATTTTCTGATTTCCTTCTGGTTCCTGATGATATACCTGAGAAGCAGCATAGGTAATTGAATCTCCGGACTCAACATACCCTTCAATCCCGTCTATTAGCAATTTGTATTTTCCGTTGCGGAACTGGATCGAGGTTTCTTTTTGAGTAGATCCATTCAATGTATTGAATCCTTCCCCGTTAATCAGCATGCCATCCTTGAAAGATTCCTTCAGGACATACTTGATGTGAAATGAAAACAACAACTTAAACTCGACCACATTTTCCAGTGAATAGGTTTCAATGCCGTTTTCAATTGTACGGACCACATCTATGGTGCCGATGGCTTTATCATTCCTTACCACTTCATAATGCAATATCTGTCCGCTCACAGATGTTAACAGCAGAAAAGCAAATAGTAATATGAAAATTGATCGGATCAATCTTAAAGTGGTATATATTCTAAAAGACAATTTACAAAATCAAAGGCTTCCAAAGGCCTTATTTTTTGATAATCTTTATTAAAAACAGCATCAAAACAGTTAAGATAAAAGTTTATGGCCCACCAATCGAAATTTTTCGGCTGACGAGTTGATTTAGTAGTTATCTAACCAAATGGAGGATAACTATTATTAAACAGGTGACTTAATCCAAATGTTCATTGCAAGAGATTTCATCGATTTGGATAGTCAGTATTAAATATGAAATCGTATTATGCGTTGAAGTACAATTAACCATATTTGCACCAAATACTTCTTCTATGCGATTTCAAGCACTGATTATTATCTTATTTTTTGTTATTTCATATGCGTCGATGGCTCAACCAGTACCCGTTGATGAAAATTTTTCAGAGATCAGGTTGTATATAGATTCTGCTGAATATACCTGGAGCCATAACAGAGTGCCTGCCAATTCTAACAAAGGCAAGATAGCGTTTCAATACTCAGATGAGCGTGCTGTTGTGGAGGTTTACCTCTACACGAAAGAACAATTTCCTTATGAAAGCATGAACCTGGTTCCTTCTGAGGATTATGAAATCATTGACCCAATTATGCAGTTTCAGAATTTTTCAAGATTCAAGGTTAGGTTTCGGGATCTTGATGATTCAAACTTTTTGAAATTTATGATCAGGCTAAACCTTGACTCCTCTAATTCAGATCTTACTGAGATTCCTTTGATTGGATATACAAGTACCTATGTAGATCTGTATCCGCCAACTGATGAACTTTATATTGGTGAAGAAAAAACTTTTGAGTTAACAACAAATAATATCAATAACATTCAATTTGATAGCCGATGGACTGAAGGGCTGCCCATTGATTACCGGGTGACCAGAAATGGTGAAAGTTTGAATCTTCATCTTATTGCCAATGAACTTGGGAGTCAAACAGTAGACATCAATTTTCAGGCAAAGAGTCCAATATTAAAAAATGGCAGGCTTATATATAATGTAGATTCCATTTATCATCGATTTAGGGTTTTAGCTGGGAGATTGGCTTTTCTTCAGTTTGATAAACAGGAAGTGACACCACAAGATGATAAGACTACGGATATTGAGATTCAGATTGATAACCATTTTAATTTAAGGATCGGGAAAACATATAGGATAGAAAATCAGGAGGCGGCAGGAGGCCCGCTTGTGGCTGAGCTATACACAAAAAACAGATTGAACAACGATAAAGTATTATGCCTCCTAAGGGTTTACGCTTTCCATCGAAAATCAGAAGGTTATTTGTATATCAAAGATGGGGATGAACCCAGATTTGTGACAAACCTTGATATTACTCCAAAAACAAATATTCAGACCATTTCGATTAAACGCGAGGGTGCAGATTGGGTAAATAGTAATGTGGTTTATCCCGGAGAAATAGTGGGTGTACGGTTTGAAGGCGATGGAATGCATAAAGCCAATTTCGCCTTTCAGGGAATAGGTAGAATTAGTCCGGATTCAGTCTTTCAGAATGAGCATACTGCTTCCTTTGAATTTAGGGTACCAATGACAATCCCTTCTACCAGAATAGAAATATTTAATCATAATGCCTCAACCGGGAAAGCACTAATTGTGAAAGAATATCAAAAGCCAAAGGCATTTGATTACGTGATTCTTGACTTTGGAGATGAACAGTATGTGGTTAGCGATATAGATAAGCCCATTTATTATGAGCACACGATTACAGACCTGTTATTTACATTTGATCGGGCACTTATCGATCAGAATTTGAGTCTAAATGGGGTTCAATATCTGACCATTGACGTGAAGGTAAGTAATAAGAAGGGAAACCTAATTGAACTTTATAAATTTGATCAATTAGCTATTTGTCCTTCCGAAAGGTCACCCCGCTACGCATTCTATAACAAAGACGAATGCAGAGCAGATGATCTTAACCTAAACAATCACCTGGCCAAAAAGACCTTTGATCTGGAAGAATGGTCTAGGATAGATCTTACGGTAGCTCACGTGAAGGATAAGTACGGTGGTAAGGGGGATACCAAAAAGATTGTGATTTATCTAAAACGTGACTACAATTTTGATATTGATGTGTCCTTCCCTGCCGGTTTATTGATTCTTGAAGCTGGTGCGAATAATTTCAAAAACTTTGGAGGGGTCTCATTTGCCATGCTTGCTCAGCTCAGCTTTTATCAGCCGGGAAAGATTGCAAAATATCGACCATATAAAGTAGGTGCCGGTTTCATAGCTATAAATGCATTTAACTTTTCAGCTGAGCAGGATATTGGTCTTGTCGTTATTGGATCGCTGTATCCGATTTCAAGTGATAACAGACTAACTTTCCCATTACATATGGGTTTTGGCTACCTGTTGAAGAACGGGAATCTTTTTAGCCTGATAGGTCCGGGGATTCGGGTAAGGTTGTAGCTTGGTAAATCACTTTTTTCTATCATTGTAGTTCTCAGAAAGGGGATCAAATGATGGTTCGCAATTCTCATGTTCTATTAATTATCCTGGCGGCAGTCATTTTGGTGTCCTGTATTCAGGAACCAGGAAAAAGGAATGTCCTTTTTATCATAGCCGATGATCTGAATGACAATTTAGGTGCTTACGATCATTACCTGGTTAAGACACCCAATATTGATCGATTGGCTAGAAGAGGCATGCTCTTCAACCAGGCCTTCTGTAATTTCCCATTGTGCGGGCCATCACGTGCAAGCATGATGACTGGGTTGTACCCGGATCAAACTGGACATCATCGGTTGAGGGATTTTATCAGGGATCATGTCCCACATGTAATTACCATGAGTCAGGCATTTATTAATGCTGGATATGAATCTTCCAGGGTAGGAAAGATATATCACTATGATAATCCCCGTGGCATTGGTACACCAGGTCACGATGACTCCTTGTCCTGGAATCAGCGATTCTACCCAAGGGGAGTCGATAAGGAGTTGGAAGACCAGATCTTCAGCTTACGACCAGGAAGTTTTGGTGCTGTGTTGAGCTGGCTGGCTACCGAAGAAGAAGGCGAGCAACATACGGATGGTCTCGTGGCTACAAAAGCTATTGAACTGCTTTCATCATACAAAGAAAATAATACCCCATTTTTTCTGGGAGTTGGATTTTACAAACCTCATACACCATATGTGGCTCCAAAAGAGTATTTTGAAATGTACAATAAGGCAGATATTGTAATACCTACTGTACCGGAAAATTATTTATCAACTTTGCCAGAACCAGCGGCAAAGAATCTCACCCGATTTGATCATCAGAATAACTTATCTGATTCGTTGAAGCGATCTGCGATTCATGCTTATTATGCAACAATTAGTTTCCTGGATTCACAGGTTGGTAGGGTAATTGATGCACTGGATAGCCTGGGATTGGCAGATAACACCATTGTGGTTTTCACCTCGGATCATGGCTATCACATGGGGGAGCATGATTATTTTCAGAAGTTAACTTTGTTTGAAAATTCTGGACGAATACCCTTGATCATTTATAACCCGAGAATGGAAAATAAAGGGGGGCGAACCGATGCTTTTGCCGAGATGATTGACCTTTATCCAACACTTTGTGAGTTAGCTAATGTTCCCGCTCCTGAATACATTGCGGGCGAAAGCCTCGTTCCTATTCTTAAGGATCCTTTGAAAACAGTTAGAGAATCAATTCTAACCCAGGTTAATACTGATTATACGGTGCGAACAACCAAATACAGGTACACCCGATGGGGTGAAGGAGGCCCTGGGATGTTTGAATTCTATGATCGGGAAAAAGACCCGGAGGAATTGATGAACCTGGCGGATGACAGCACTTATTCAGTTCTAATAAGTCAAATGTCTGACTTATTAGATCAAAGGATCCAAATGTCAAGAATACCCCCACTGGGTCTGGAAGTGCTGGATTCCAATTGATTATTTTGTAGCAAAGATGACCTCTGTAGTCAGTTCGTTATCCGGAACCTCTCCTGGCATATTGACATAAGATTCAAACGGATCAATTTTCTTATTCATCTTGAAGATCTTGTTTCTTTGGAGGTTTTGCATGGTACTCCAGGCATTACCCAGATGTCGATATGGTCCTTTATGGGTCAGTTTATAAACCGGTGTCGAAGGTATCTCACCAATAATGATTCCCTCTGCCAGATTTTCCGGTAAACTCTTTACAGGAAAGCCCACTGTATACGTCGTCATCCCTTTTACTAGCTCCCATTTATGGTAAATAGCCACAGCATTTCCATTTATCAGGTCTTTATGTTGGTCCATAAAAGCTCCAAGTTTTGCAAAATCCCTTTCCATAGAAGCACTGATATCGGAAATTTTGCATTCGGATTTCACTCCCACATACTTGCATCCTGGGTAATTGCCAGTTCCTGTAAACTCCATTTTGGAATGAACCTCACCATCCTCAACATAATCTTTGAGCATAAATAATCCCCGTAGATAATCCATCCCTAAGAAAGCTTCCATCATTTTTTTCATCCAAAACATGAAAAAAGGCAGGCTACTATCCAGGAACCAGGTGACCTTTGTTGAGTCACCATCACTTTCCAGGTCGAGCCAAACCTTTGCATGAGATTTGTATGGTGTTAGGAAAGTCAGATCAATATATAGGGTCTTGTCTATTTCTTCACCGGTAATTTTCATTTCGCCACTACCCACTTTTTTGCCTTCCCACTTATAGGATTTTTTATCATCAGAGACGGTGACTTTAGCTTCGGGTTCCATAATCAACCAGGGGGACCAGGCGGTCCAGGTACTGAAATCATTCAGGGTGCTAAAAACCTTCGCTGCTGGAGCCTTTATTTCAATGGATTTTTCTACGTAGAGTTTTGGCATGGCAATCAGATTTATTCTTATTCAATTTAAACAACGGGAAAGACAAAAATCCTTATTCCGGTTAATGTAATATTAATTTTTTCAAGGTAACGTAAGCCTGAGGACACTACTGATAATCCATTCAAGTGATTAACTTTATTGAATGCTTCAAAACACTTTTTTGCACTTGAAAAAAGTAAATCTCAAACAAGAGATGAAGTTGTGGTCTAACGGGATCACAGATTGGGAAAAATATGAAGCCGCTTTTGATCAACAGCTTAGTCTTTTTGAGACAGCTGTTCCTACCTTTTCTTCATCCAGGAAAAATCTTGAAAGTAACAATCTCCAGTATTTTATTGAGCGAATACCTGTTTCAGAGTATTACCGGATCGCGTTAAACTGCCCTGAGGATGTGTTGTTTCTGGACATTGAAACGACTGGTTCCGGATTTCGATTTGATCAAATTACTGTTGTTGGGTGGTCTCTGGGGGATGAATTTGGATTTTATATTGATGGGGAAGACCCACGTCCAATGCTTGAAGCAATCGACCGGTCAATGGTGGTTGTAACATTTAATGGTTCGGGTTTTGATATTCCTATCGTGAAAAGAGCTTTTCCAAAAGCTAATTTTCCAGTCTGTCATATTGATTTGAGATATCTGACCAGACGAATCGGACTTAGAGGAGGTCAGAAAAAGATTGAGAAGGCTATTGGGATGTACAGAGAGACAGACATTTTGGATATGACCGGACAGCAAGCCCCAATATTATGGAACGATTATCAACGAGGTGACATAAAGGCTCTCAATACCCTGATTCGGTACAACTATGCTGATGTCTATGGAATGAAAATCATTTTAGATTATGCAATCGGTGAGATCCTCAATCAGTTTGAAAATCTGAATATCTCACGCCCAAATTTTGCCAAACAAAAAGGAAATATCCCGGAGAGGTTTTTGGTTGATGATCTGGTCTGATCAGCCTATTTACTGGCTATTGTTTTTTTTGAAAACTTCTTCTCTGCCACATAAACCCCAACAATTACTACAATTGCGCCAATGATCTGAAGACTTGTCAGCACTTCATCCAGGAAGATAAAAGCCAGCCCGATTGTTGATACTGGTCCCAGACTTCCTAATACTGAAAAGTTATTAGCACCAAGTCCTTTGATTGCAAATGAAATCAGGTAGGATGGAATAACCGTTGCAAATACAGCCATGGACAGACAGATCCAGTATACTTCAGTTGGAAGGGAGAATATTGATCCCTGGCTGGTAAATAAATAGTGGATGATCACACAGAAGCTAGATACGATCATAGCGTATGAAGTGAAAAGGGTGGCTCCGAATTTAGGTATCAGCCATCCTGAGCCAACGATATAGCTGGCATAAGTAAGGGCACTTAAAAAGATCAAAACTCCTCCAAGAACAACATTTTCCTGGTCTGTTAAATTGATTTCATTGAAGAATACCACAAGTATCCCTAAGTAGGTAATGGAGATTCCTAAGATCTGCTGCCTGGTAATTTGCTCTTTGAAGGCAAACCATGAAATTAATATGACCAACGTCGGATATAGGAAAAGGATGATTCGCTCAAGCCCAGCTTTGATGTAGTTCAGTCCCAGAAAATCAAAATAACTAGCCAGGTAATACCCTAAAAAACCGAATAGTAAGATAAAGAGATAATCTTTTGACCTTATGGACGAATCTTTATTTGGTCTCTTAAGAAAAATAACAATTAGGTAGAAAGGTAAAGAAAAAACCATTCGAAGTAACAGTATGGAAATGGTATCTACTTCATATAAATAGGCAAGTTTTACCATTACTGCCTTACTGGAAAAGAGTAAGATTCCAGTAATGCCAAGAATTAAACTAAGTGCTTTAGTTGTCAACGCTCCCGGCTACCTCAGTAGGTATATTGACTTCTGACTCTTCTTCTTTTGGCTTAAAAAATTTCTTCTGAAAGACCAGGATAAATGTGATACCAAGAAAGATTGATGCATCAGCGATATTGAAGACAGGCCAAAGAGCCATGTAATCCCCGCCAAATATAGGCACCCAGTCAGCAACACGTCCTTCCCAGATATCGATGTAAAACATATCCACCACCTGTCCGTGGAACCAGGCTGTTGGTGCATCATAAGGCGCATTGTCTAGATATACTCCGTAGAAAATACTATCCAGAACATTACCTATGGCTCCGCCAAGGATCATTGCCACACAGATCAAAAGGCCTTGTGGTGACTGACTCTTGTAAAGCTTATAAAGGTAATAGCCAATGGCTACCATGGCAATCAAACGAAATACCGTAAGGATGATCTTGCTGTTGTCAAATGGCATTTCCATTCCAAACGCCATTCCAGGGTTCGTGAGATAATGAAGCTTGAAGAAATCCCCTAGAATTTTGATCTGGCCTTTTACACCCATTTCCATATTGAAATGAACCAATAGCTTAACCACCTGGTCCAAAACAATCACAAACAGGCTAATTCCGAAAAAAAATAAAACGTGGGGGCTTTTTTTTGCTGTCATTTTAAAACATCTATTGCAATCCTGATCGGCACACCATCAATATCTAGTTCGGCACCATCAGTTAATTCATTCTTAAACTCAAGTTGTAACGCCTGGGTTTCCTTTTGGATATAATCTTTGAATTTTTCTATCGCCTGAGCAGTGATTTCATCTTCAGAGAAATACTGGATGGAGATCTTATCCTGAACTTCCATTCCCTGATCTTTTCTCAGATTCTGCACACGATTGACAATATCCCGGCTAATCCCTTCTTTCTTCAGGTCATCTGTAAGGGTGATGTCAAGAGCTACAGTTAAACCGCCCTCGGAAGCTACCAGCCAGCCTGGGATATCCTCTGAAGTAATTTCTACATCTTCTAATGTCAAGGTAATTTCTTCCCCTTCAACATTCAGTGAGTATTTTCCATTAGCTTCAAACTCACCAATCGCTTCCTGATCTAGATTATTAATCAAGGGAGTCAGGGACTTCATTTTAGGACCGTATTCCTGACCGAGTTTTCTGAAATTAGGTTTGATCTTTTTTACCAGGATCCCACTCGTATCGTCAAGCAATTCAATTTCTTTAACGTTGATCTCGGACTTGATCAGTTCTTCTACCGCTTCAATCGTTTTCTTATCCTTTTCTGAAAGTACGGGAACCAGGATCTTCTGAAGGGGCTGTCTCACCTTGATCTTTTCTTTTTTCCTCAGCGAGTGAACCAGTGATGAGATCGACTGGGCAATGTGCATGCTATCGCTTAGTGATCGATCGATTAGGTTGGAATCAGCAGTTTTGAAATAAGTCAGGTGAACACTTTCTTCCATGTCCACCCCATCAATAGGTGCTACCAGATTTTTATACAACCAGTCTGCATAAAACGGGGCAATTGGACTCATCAGTTGAGCTACAGTGTAGAGACATTCATGTAACGTTTCATAAGCAGCACGCTTATCATCGTTCATCTCACTCATCCAGAACCGTTTCCTTGAAAGTCGGATATACCAGTTTGATAATTGATCGCTCACAAAGTCCTGAATAGCTCTTGCAGCCTGGGTGGGCTCATAGTTTTCGTAGCTGGAATCAACTTTTTGAATCAATTCCTGTAACTCTGAAGTGATCCATCGATCAAATCTTGGTCTTTTTTCTACTGGAATGGTATCGTTCGGATTAACGGCAAACCCGTCCAGGTTGATATATAGCGCAAAGAAGGAATAGGTATTGGTAAGTGTTCCAAAGAATTTTCGTTGTACTTCTGCTACACCTTCCAGGTCAAACTTCAGGTTATCCCATGGATTGGCATTGGCAATCATATACCAGCGCGTAGCATCAGGTCCATAGGTTTGGATGGTTGTAAATGGATTAACAGCATTCCCAAGACGTTTTGACATCTTGTTACCGTTCTTATCCAGTACCAGGCCATTTGCCATCACATTTTTGAAAGCTACCTGATCGTAAAGCAACACAGCGATGGCATGCAGGGTGAAGAACCACCCGCGTGTTTGATCCACCCCCTCAGCAATGAAGTCAGCCGGGAAGTTGGCATCAAAAATATCTTTATTCTCAAATGGGTAATGCCATTGAGCATATGGCATGGCCCCGGAGTCAAACCATACGTCGATCAGGTCCGGCTCACGATACATGGCCTGTCCTGATTCACTGACCAGGACAATATCATCAACATAAGGTCTGTGAAGATCAAAATCATCACCAATAGCATTCTCCATCAAACCGAAGGAAACCGCCTTGTTGACTTCGGATTTTAATTCTTCCAGACTGCCGATGCATTTCAATTCCTTTTTATCCTTTGTTACCCAGATTGGTAACGGAGTACCCCAGAATCGGGAACGACTCAGGTTCCAGTCCACAAGGTTTTCCAACCAGTTTCCAAATCTTCCGGTTCCCGTTGATGCGGGCTTCCAGTTGATGGTGTCGTTAAGTTCCACCATTCGGTCTTTGAGTGCTGTGGTTTTGATAAACCAGGAATCCAACGGGTAGTATAATACGGGCTTGTCAGTCCTCCAGCAATGTGGGTAGCTGTGCTCGTATTTTTCGACTTTGAATGCCTTGTTGTCTTCCTTAAGCTTTATGGCGATCAGTACATCTGTTGGCTTAAAGTCCGGATTAGATCTGGTTTCGTCATCATAATACTCTTCTTTAACATACCTTCCGGCAAAGTCAGTGACCTCTTTGACAAACTGGCCTTTTTTATCAACCAGCGGAACATTCTCTCCCACTTCGTTTTTGATTAAAACGGCAGGAACACCATTTTGCTGAGCCACTCTAAAGTCGTCTGCTCCAAATACTGAGGCGGTGTGTACTACACCTGTACCATCTTCAGTAGAGACAAAGTCCCCAGCGATAACTCGGAAAGCATTCTTTTCAAGGTCCTCATTGGTCACGTATGGCATCAATTGCTCATATCGTATTTCGAGCAGGTCTTTGCCTTTGTATTCTCCAGAGATTTCAAATGGAATGGACTTATCTCCTTCTTTGTAATTGCCAAGGTTAAGGTCTTTTGATTTGTCAGAGAAGAAATTGCCAATCAATTCCTTAGCCAGGATCACGCTAACAGGTTGGTAGGTATACTGGTTAAAGGTTTTTACCTTAACATATTGGATTTTCTCACCAACGGCCAGTGCACAATTTGATGGCAATGTCCAAGGTGTAGTGGTCCAGGCCAGTATTCTTACATCTTCATTTTCATCATCAAACAAGAAAGCAGATTTCTCATTCTTCTTTACTGTAAACTGTGCTACAATGGATGTATCTTTTACATCACGGTAGGTTCCTGGCTGGTTGAGCTCATGTGAACTAAGTCCCGTACCTGCTGCTGGGGAATAAGGTTGGATGGTATATCCTTTATAAAGAAGACCCTTGTCAAATAATTGCTTGAGCAAATACCAAAGGGTTTCCATATAATCCCTTTCAAAAGTGATATATGGATCATCCAGGTCTACCCAATATCCAATCTTTTTAGTGAGGTCATCCCATTCACCTTTGTATTTCATTACCGCCTCTCTGCATCGTTGATTGTATTCCTCAACAGAGATTTTTACTCCAATGTCATCTTTTTTAATCCCCAGTTCTTTTTCTACCTGAAGCTCAACAGGCAGACCATGGGTATCCCAGCCGCCTTTTCTTTTTACCTGGTAACCTTTTAAGGTTTTATACCGGCAAAAGATGTCTTTGATTGCCCTGGCCATGACGTGGTGAATACCAGGTGTACCATTAGCTGAAGGAGGTCCTTCATAGAATGTGAAAGTATCCGCATTTTCCCTGCTGGAAACGGATTTTTCAAAAACCTTACCTTCCTCCCATTTCTTTAGGATTTCAGTCGCAAGGTCCGGATATGAGACTTGTTTAAATTCAGGATATTTTACAGCCACAATTCTTAATTCTTCTTCTTTTTCTTCTTTTTAGGAGCATTCTCAGAATCCCCTTCTATCATTTCCGGGTAATCATCTGCCAGGTCCTTGCCTTTCTTATTGAATTTACCACTGTCGAATTGTAAGATGAGTGCCGGGAGCACGATCAAATTGGCCATCATGGCAAAAAGTAATGTCATGGAAGTAAGCTTTCCCAGCGCGATGGTTCCACCAAATTCAGATGCGGTGAATATGACAAACCCGAAAAACAGAATAATGGAAGTATAGATCATACTTGCTCCGGTTTCTTTTAAACTTTTTGTTACCGCAATAGAAACAACACCTTTGCTGGCTCTCAGTTCCTGTCTGTATTTAGCCAGGTAATGGATGGAATTGTCCACAGAAATACCAAATGCTATGCTGAATATTAAGGCAGTACTGGGTTTCAATGGAATGCCAAAATACCCCATAATTCCTGCAGTGATGACCAGCGGTATAATATTAGGGATAAGTGATATCACGATCATTAGAAAATTCCTGAATAATAACCCCATGATTGCCGCAATGATGATAAAGGCAAGCACCATTGAAGTAAACAGGTTGTTAATAAGGTACTTATTCCCTTTGATGAACATTAGGACTGTCCCGGTAAGGGTAACTGTGAGTTTTGAGTCACCCACGATCTCTTCGATTTTAGGGCGGATGACCTGGGTAACCAAAGAGTCCATCACATTGCTACCAACATCCGGCATTTTCAGAGAGATTCGTATCAATTGACCTGTGGAGTCAACAAAATTCTTGGAAACCCCTTCCATCTCTCCTCCCTGGTCAAGATATTTTAGGATATAAGCACTTTCCCGGCTATTTGGCAGATCATAGTAAGCCGGGTTTTGATTGTAAAAGGCCTGCTTTGCTGCTTTGATGAAACTTACTACTGAAACGGGTTGTGAGATCATGCTGATTGAATCCTTGAAGAATGTTTCCAACTCATCAATCTTTCTAAGATTACCTAGTCGCTGAACACCTCTCTTATTCCCTGTATCAACCACCACTTCCAGCGGCAACACGCCACTAAAATTCTTTTCAAAAAAAGCTAATTCTTTTTTCAGAGGACTATCGTCAGGAAGATCGTCGACCATGTAAGAAACTGACTTAATGGAGAGCATGCCGACTACAGATACGATCACGATAACAGCTGTTGTTATAAAGATTAGTTTTCGGTGCCTGTGAACGATGTAATCCAAAAACTCAAGTACCAGAGACAAGATCTTAAAATCAAGGTGCTTTAGATGTCTGGTACTGGGTGGTTTAAAAAAGGAAAATACCGATGGGATAAGGATCAGGCTCACAATAAAGGTGCACATGATGTTTACACCGGCCACGATTCCAAATTCCATCAGAATGGTTATACCTGTTGACATCAACACCAGGAATCCAACTGCCGTGGTGAAATTTGTCATGAAGGTAACAATCCCAATGTTCCTGATGATTGTTTCCAAAGCCTTACGCTGATCACCATGGATGGCGTATTCCCGGTGATACTTATTCAACATGTAGACGGAATTAGGTATCCCGATGACTACTATGATGGAAGGAATCAACCCTGTCAATAAGGTAATTTTATACTGGAGAATTGCTAATGTTCCCAATACCCAAACCACAATCACTCCGATGATGATCAATGGAAAAATCACGGCCTTGATAGATCTGAAGAATCCGAATAGAATTAATCCCGTGATGATCACTGAAATGACCAGGAACTTATTGAGTTCCTGTTTGATCTTGATTGTATTGACTGATCTTACATAGGGTAGACCAGCAAAGTATACCTGGATACCGGTTATTTCAGAAAACTGCTGTCCAGCTCGCATGATATCTTCAATCATCTCGTCCCTACGATCAGAGTTCAAGACATCCTTATCAACTGTAACAAGAATCAATGTGGCCCCATTTTGAGGGTTTATAAGCTGGCCAGAATAGAATTGTAATTTTCGGACATTATCCAGCATTATGTCCAAAGAATCCTGATTATCAGGAATTTCCGGGAAAGCTGGGGCCAGATCAAATTTTTGCTCTGATGTATTCTTTTCAAGCGTTTTGAGGTTGGGAAGACCTAACACATTGTTAACCCCATGAATTTTACCAAGCTCTGTAGCGAGGTATTTGAACTTTTTGAATTTATCAACTTTATAGACAGAAGTATCCAGCACACCAATGGCCATAATATTTCCATCTTCACCAAAAGTTTCTTTGAACTGTCTAAAGAACTGTTGTTCCGGATCGTCTTCGGGCACGATATTGGCCATATCGTATGACCACTGAATGTTCTGGGCTTTGTAACCCATAAACACAGTTATAACACCCAAAATCACCATTAAGATGATCCTGTATTTTAGGATAATATTTGCGATTTTGGTCCACATTGGGAAAAGAGGTGCAAATGTAATATTTAAAAAACATTGAGGCTATATAAAAACCGATAGACTACTGACTATTTAATAATTATGCCCGACTTTCCGGTAGAGAGTACCCATTGAGGATTTTATAAAGCTTGATCGCATAGGAATCTGTTAGTGAGGAAATAAAGTCAGAGACGATCATCAATCGCTCATAGACAGATTGATCAGGATGCTCCAGCCTATTTCTGATGGATTCATTTAACAACAGGTAAATAGCTCGTTGTCTTGGGTTAAAAGCTTCATCCTCAAAGAATTTAGTGTAAACAGCTTTGACATAAGCCCGCATGAGTTGCTCAATCACTTCGAATCCTCCAGCCTCACGTTCAAGTACCTGTTTGGAACGATAGATCTTATCAATAGAAAGCTTACTGATTTTATGTAGTGCTTCTGATGAAGGAATGATATCCGTTAGTGCCTGATCAAACTCTCCTCTCAGCATAGCTGAATCCTGATTTTTGAATTCCGTAACACATTCAGTAATCAATTGATTGATGGCAAGTGCCCGAAGCATACCCAATTTGTTATTTTGATCATTGACTTTATTGAGCTTTTCCTCATCGTACTTTTTGCCAATAATTGCTGCCAGCAATTCTTTGGTTTGATCAAAGCTTACAAGACCCAGTCGACAACCATCCTCCAGGTCAATAATATTATAGCAGATGTCATCAGCAGCTTCAACCAAAAATGCGAGGGGATGGCGACACCAGGATTCTTCTTCAAAGGGGATAAGGCCCATACCTTTCGCTAACTCATTGTATTGATCCACATTTGAGCGATAGATCCCAAATTTTTTCTGGCTTTTCCTACCTTTGATAACCGTAGCTGAGGAGGTTTTCGGGTATTTAGTAAAGGCACCCAGTGTAGCAAATGTGAGGGTCAATCCGCCCATGTTGCTATCATTCAGGATTCTGAAGCCTTGTGCATTTCCCTCAAAATTGGTAAGGTCTTGCCATTCTTTTTTAGCAACTAATTGTTGAAAAACCTGTCCATCCGGATGATTCAAGTAGAATGAAGAAATAGCTGATTCACCTGAATGGCCAAATGGAGGATTACCAAGGTCATGGGCCAGGCAGGCTGCTCCTACAATGCTTCCAAAGTCATGAATTCCAAATCCAGCTTCTTTTAGTTCGACATGAGTTTGTAAAAGGTGTTCGCCAACGAGGCGTCCCAGCGAACGTCCCACGCTGGCGACCTCCAGGCTGTGAGTCAGACGGGTATGGACAAAGTCATCTTCAGGTAGCGGAAATACCTGGGTCTTGTCCTGAAGTTTACGGAATGGGTGAGAAAAGATCAACCGGTCGAAATCCTGGTCGAAGCGACTTCGGGTTTCACTGATGGACATATCTTTTTTATCGCCGAAACGTTGGGAGGATAGGAGCTGAATCCAATTCATTTATTCAGAAATCAGGAGATAGAAATCAGGAATCAGAAGCTCTGTTAGCTTGATTTCATTAAAAGCTATAATCATTCGGTATTGCTTTAGATGTTGCTCGCAATACTAAAGTCAATAACAAACTTTAACAAAATACTCTTTATATTTAGTAGTAAGAAACTAAAATGATATGAAGCTATCTATTCTTTTTTTATCACTTTTAATCAGCGCAGCAGGGTTTTCTCAAAGCAGAGATTTTGATTTTGTACTAGAGATTGATCAAAACAATTCAATCCTTCTTCAGAATAAGGAAGTATCAAAGCATATGTTGAAAAAGGTATTCCGATCCTTTCAGGGAGAGGAACCCAACATCCAGCTAAAATCTTCTGAGGTTGTAAGTCAAACCCAAATTGAACGCATCAAACGATTGGCTTCAAATGAATTTGATAGTTACTTCATAACCTTTGACGTTTATAGTAAAGTCCCTCAAAAGGCATATAAATATTATATCAATGGAACGGTTAAAAGTCTCAATGACCAACCCCTAAAACACATTAATGTAATTGCGGATGGCACGGCGACTGGATTAGTGACCGATGAAAATGGCCACTTTAAAATTGGAATTCCAAAAGGGACCAAATCTCTGGTCGTAGAGCATAAGGACTATTCCAGGTTTGAATTACCAGAAACTGAACTGTCGAGTCTGAGAGATACAGAGAATATGGTGATTATTTTATCGCCCAGGTAAATATTGAGTCACGCTATTCATTTTTCTTGTTGAGATCCAGGGCACTATAAAACCCTAGGTCTTTATCTTTCAATAGTTTGGTCCAAAAGGCAATTTGACCAGTGTGATAAGAGAAATGCTCGGTGACATGGATCACAATTCCAATCCCGGAATGATTGAACCCCTGAACAGTTCTTTTTCGGAGCAATTCATCTTCTGGCACATCCAAAATGATTCCAAGTGCCTCTTCAACTGTTTCAGTAAGTTTTATAAACAACTCATCTTTCTGGTAGCCTCCTTGTGTAGCAAATTCCAGGTCTCTTTCACGAATGTCCGGACGGTTTCCAAGACTTGAAATGACATATTGGTGGATATTTCCACATAAGTGAAGGATCAGATTTCCAATACTATTCGATGATTCATTGGGCCGCTTCCATATTTCCTCCTCCGAAAGCATATTAAAACACTTTTTAATCCTGGGGAGATTTAACTCCATTTGATGGATTGATTGTGATTTGAATTCATCTATGAAAGAATTACCGTTCATTATTATATAAATTTTGTCTGGAAGTCCTC
Organism: Bacteroidota bacterium; assembly: GCA_047947195.1. Lineage (GTDB taxonomy): Bacteria > Bacteroidota > Bacteroidia > Cytophagales > Cyclobacteriaceae > UBA7330. Next base: position 4,556,271 of record CP170458.1, on the reverse strand, counting down.
CTGTCTACTGACTCCTGTCTACTTTATTCTTCAATAAAAGCGGATCCTGGTTAAGCAGGTCTGTCATCACCTGGTAAAGCTCCTGATGATACTCGTTAAACTCTACCGGACGCTCAAAAAAATTCTCTACTGCTACAGAGAAGAACTCAGCCTGATCAGTACTTCCATATTCCCTGAAAAAGGTGGCCTCACCATTACGCATTTTCTGGATTTCCTCAGCGGCCATATGCTGCCACTTTTTAATGTCTTCATCCTTCAGAAAGTCAAATTCTCCATTCTCCACAATATTTTCCAGTTGTAGGGCATGTGCCATTTCATGTAACCCAAGGTTGATGCCTTCATTGCGGATATACCCTTCCACAAAATGCTTCCAGGATAATACGATGGCTTTTTTCATTGGATTGACCTCTCCTTTGTGATATTGATTGTTGGCTTTGCTGTAGAAGTCGTCGGGAAATACAAGGATGTACTTGAAATGTTTAAGAAAGATTTTGGGTAGCCCAAAAGTGAGTTGTATTGCCGAAGCGGCGATCAGCACCTGCATTTCTTCTGTCACCTCATCCATGTTCCTGGGGATAAAATCTTTCATGCTGATGAATTTAGCCACCCGATACTGGAATATCTTTTTTGATTTAGGCGGAAGTAAGTTGTAGAAGTCGAAATGCTTTTCGAGGATCTCTTTCTTAAGGGGTTCTAAGCCTGTGGAAGACAGACTGGTATTATTCAGTAAGTATTCGTATTGATACCTGGTGATTAATCGTCCGAGTAGGAAGGCAATCCCAATTCCGATAAAAAACATTAACATGACTGGTTAGCAAGATATTCATTTCTAACCAGTCATTCACAAACAAGTGATTAGATGCTCCTCAGAAGTTTGTTGAGATCAGTTTTTGCTTTCAGACGATCCAGTAGTTCTGCTACAGATACTCTTTCCTGTTGCATGGTATCTCGGTCCCGGATGGTCACCGAATCGTCTTCCATTGTTTGATTGTCAATGGTCACACAATAAGGGGTTCCAATAGCATCCTGTCTTCTGTATCGCTTTCCGATACTATCCTTAGCTTCATAAATGGCATTAAAGTCCAACTTGATGTCATCCATGATCTTGGTTGCCTTCTCGGGTAATCCGTCTTTATCAACCAGTGGCAGGACGGCTACTTTGAATGGAGCCAATACCGGTGGAATCTTCAAAACTGTTCGCTCACTTCCATCTGCCAATTTTTCTTCGAGGTAAGACGCTGACATTACTGCCAGGAACATTCTATCAAGACCAATGCTGGTTTCAAGCACATAGGGGACATAGCTTTCATTTGTGCTACTGTCGAAGTACTGAAGTTTTTTACCTGAAAATTCCTCGTGGCGACCCAGATCATAATTGGTTCTGGAATGGATTCCCTCCAGCTCCTTGAATCCCATGGGGAAGTTAAACTCAATATCACAGGCTGCATTAGCATAATGTGCGAGGTTCAGGTGATCATGGAAACGATATCTCTCATCACCCAGTCCAAGTGCTTTATGCCAACTCATTCGCTTTGCCTTCCAATGCTCATACCATTCTTTTTCACTTCCCGGTTGAATGAAAAACTGCATTTCCATCTGCTCAAACTCACGCATGCGGAAAATAAACTGACGAGCGATGATTTCATTGCGGAAAGCTTTACCAATTTGGGCAATCCCAAAAGGCAGCTTCATCCGGCTGGTCTTTTGAACATTCAGATAGTTCACAAAAATTCCCTGTGCAGTCTCTGGGCGTAAATAGATTTTACCTGATTCATCTGCGACAGAACCCAATTCAGTAGAAAACATCAGGTTGAATTGTCTCACGTCTGTCCAGTTTCTGGAACCTGAAATAGGATCAGCGATTTCAAGGTCTTCAATGATGGTCTTCATCGCTTTAAGGTCCCCGGAACCCATGGCAGCTTTTAATCGACCTTCTATATCATTTACCTGGTTTTGGTACCCAACTACTCTTTCATTGGTACTGACAAATTGTTCCCTGTTGAAAGTTTCCCCAAAACGCTTCGCTGCCTTTTCTACCTCTTTGTCAATCTTACCCTGAATTTTGGCAATTTGATCTTCAATTAGGGTATCAGCTCTGTATCTTTTCTTGGAATCTTTGTTGTCTATGAGGGGATCATTGAAAGCATCTACGTGACCGCTGGCTTTCCAGGTAGTGGGATGCATAAAGATCGCCGCATCGATCCCTACAATATTTTCGTTCATCCGGACCATGGCTTTCCACCAGTAGTCCTTGATGTTGTTTTTTAATTCTGAGCCATTCGGACCATAGTCGTAGGTTGCACTCAGTCCGTCATAGATCTCACTTGAAGGATATATGAACCCATACTCTTTGCAATGTGATGCAATGTTCTTCAGGGTAATTATTTCGTCTCCGGTCGCCATAGAAGCGCAAAGATAAAATTTTGGTGCTCTTATGGAAGAGATTTTTAATAACCTAAAAACACCACTAATGCACTAATGTAATTTGAATAATAATTCTTGAGACTCCGACGTGTCGGAGAATTCGTGGTCATGTAAATAGCAACCTCTATAAATTTTTTAATCAATAACACGAATTATCCACCTTTGGTGGAATTATGAACAAGCAAAAAATCATTAGTGAATTCGTGGCTACAAACTTCATGATCATAGATAACTTCGTGGAACTGACATACTAATTGACTTGCATTCCAACAGTCTAGCATTTACTAACCCATTTATAGGAATAAACTTTATTTGTTACCTATTTGAATTCATTGAAATAGTTTCTACTTTTGCCCTCCATAATTTTCAAGGAGCATAATATGATCATTGTAAACGTAAAAGAAAACGAGTCAATTGATAAGGCACTTAAAAGATTCAAAAAGAAGTTCGAAAAGACCGGAGTTCTTAAAGAATTGAGAGAGCGGACTGCGTTTACCAAGCCTTCTGTTAAAAGAAGAAGTGAGGTTATACGAGCGTCGTATCGTCAAATGATGCGCGATCAGGAAAATATCTAATTCCCCCTTCAGGTATTTACATTTTATTTAGTAAGTTTAGTTATTCCCAATCCGGGAACCGCTTAACTTATGATTGAATCTTTCCTGAGATATTTACAATTTGAAAAAAGGTATAGCAACCATACCCTTGAAGCATATCGCAGAGATTTATCCCAATTCACGGATTATTTAAAAGAGACATTCGAAATATCAGACTTTCATGAGTCTGAGCATGTACATCTGCGGGGATGGATTGTATCCCAAATTGAATCGGGCATATCTCCACGTTCTGTTAATCGAAAAATCGCTACCCTAAAATCATTTTATAAGTTTTTACAATCACGGGAACATCTTGTAAAGAATCCCGCTTCCAGGCTTAAGCCACTTAAAACAGAGAAGAAACTCCCATCTTTTGTCAGAGAAGCCGAGATCGATAATCTATTGGATCAGATTGAATATTCCGATGACTTTGAAGGTCTGCGAGACAAGCTGATTCTGGAACTGCTATACGGTACGGGGATCCGGTTGGCCGAGTTAATCGGGCTTAAAGATCAGGATATCAATAACTTTCAGGAAAATATTAAGGTACTCGGGAAAAGAAATAAAGAAAGAGTCATACCAATTGGTAAAAATCTCGTTCAATTAATTAAGAGGTACAAAGAGAAGAGACAGTTAGAAGTTTTTGAAGAGATGAACCGATTCTTATTAGTAACCAACTCCGGCCAGCAACTTTACCCCATGTTTGTTTATCGCCTCGTCAAAAAATACCTTCAGTTGGTGACTACACTCTCTAAGAAAAGCCCACACGTGTTGAGGCACACTTTTGCTACTCATTTATTGAATAAAGGCGCTGATTTGAACGCCGTAAAAGATTTACTTGGGCATACCAGCCTGGCGGCAACGCAGGTGTATACCCACAATTCGATGGAAAAGTTGAAATCTGTTTTCGACCAGGCCCATCCGAAAGCTTAATGTTTAATTTCTAAATTTATTTCAAACATGAAACTACAGACCCATTCTATTCACTTCGACGCAGACGTCAAATTGATTGATTTTATCCAAAAAAGGGCTAATAAACTGGATACCTTTTATGATCGAATAATTGACGGTGAAGTGTTTTTGAGGATAGAGAAGGACGATTCGCAGGAAAACAAGATTGTAGAGATAAAACTCAATATTCCGGGTCAGCAATTATTCGCAAAAGAGAAAGCCAAATCTTTTGAAGCGGGTACTGATGAAGCAGTTGAATCACTGAGACGACAACTGAAGAAGTTCAAGGAAAAGTTAACAGCACATTAATACAATTAAAAAGGGGCTTCGGCCCCTTTCTTTTTTGAAAACTATTTCATTATTCTTCGTAGGCCCAATCAATACCAGTTTTCATGTCCTTTACCACGATTCCACATGCTTTTAATGAAGCCCTAAGATCGTCCACCTTTTCATAATTTTTCTGTTCCTTAGCTTGCTGATATTCTTTCAATATGATGTCCAGCAATTTTCCACCAGGAAGAGAATCCTCAACCTTGATCCCTAATACATCTTCATTGAAAGTGATAAAGGTTTCTTTCATACGATCGAACGTTTCTTTACTAATGGTTTCAATGGCAGTCTGACCCGTATTTATTGCATTAATCTTTTTCAGAATATTAAACAGATGACCAATCGTCAATGCAGTGTTGAAGTCATCATTCATGGCGTGATAACAATTGTCACAAAATTTTTCAATTTGTTCCTGTTGCTTTTCATCAATTGTTTGTTCGACCTGGTCCGGATACTCCATTGCCTTGATGATTCGTAAGCCATTTGCCATTTTGAAATATCCTTTTTGAGCGGCAATCAAAGCTTCATTGGAGAAATCTAATGTGCTGGCATAATGAGATTGCAGCATAAAAAAGCGGATAGTCATCGGACTGAATCCCTGCTGTAGGAGTTCATGGTCCCCAGAAATAAGTTGTTTGGGTAAAAATGAGTTACCTAGGGACTTGCTCATTTTCTGACCATTCACTGTCAGCATATTGGTATGCAGCCAGTATCTGGCTGGTTCCTTTTTGTAGGTACCATAGGATTGGGCAATCTCACATTCATGATGTGGAAATTGTAAATCCATTCCACCTCCGTGAATATCAAATTCTTCGCCGAGGTATTTGGTGCTCATTACAGCGCACTCCAAATGCCAGCCGGGGAATCCATCACTCCATTTGGTTTTCCATCGCATGATGTGTTCAGGAGCTGCTTTTTTCCATAGTGCAAAATCCAGCTGATTCCTTTTGTCGTCCTGACCGTCCAGCTCTCGGGTTTGATTGAGCAGATCTTCAATTTTCCTCCCACTTAGTTTGCCATAGGTATTTTCTTTATTGTAAGCCTCAATGTCAAAATAGACAGAACCATTAGATTCATAGGCCAGGCCATTCTCTACCAGCTGGTCAATCATATTTAATTGCTCCATCAGGTGGCCAGTAGCAGTAGGTTCAATATCCGGGGGAAGTACATTGAATGTTTCCATGACACCATGAAAGTCATTGGTATATTTCTGAACGATCTCCATGGGTTCCAGACTTTCCAGGGAAGCCTTTTTAGAGATTCGGTCTTCACCGGAATCCAATAAATGACCTACATCCGTGATATTCCTCACATACCGAACTTTGTACCCCAGAAACTTTAGGTATCGATAGATGACATCGAAAGACATGAAAGTTCTTACGTTCCCAAGGTGAACATCACTATACACTGTAGGGCCACAGACGTAAAGCCCCACGTGAGGTGGATTTAGTGGTTCAAAGACTTCTTTTTGCTTGGTAAGGGTATTATTGACTTTGAGCTTGCCAATCATGCTTATTTACTTGAATATTTTAAAGACAGACGAATTAACTTAATAATGGTTAGTTTGTTCAATTTGAATTGAATTTTTTTTCCTTTAGTTTTGCATGCAAATATAGAATTAAGGATTGAGGGGGCTTTTGTCCCCTCTTTTATTGTCACTAAAATTGTTTGTGATGGGAGTAGAAGAGCTGGTGCAGCAAATAGCGGAGGAGGCAATTAAAGATGATAAGTCCCTTTTTCTGGTTGGAGTGAAGTTGAAAGGTACTCTGGGGAACCAAAAACTGCTCATTTGGATTGATGGAGATGAAGGTGTCACCATTGACCAATGTGTCATGGTAAACAGATTTGTTTCCGCAGCACTTGATGAGCGTGAAGATTTGATCCCGGGGAAGTATCAGCTAGAAGTCTCTTCTGCTGGTATTGACTATCCATTACAATTTTATAGACAATATAAAAAGAATGTAGGGCGGTCACTAAAGGTTTCGCTTAAAGACGGTAGTGAGGTGAAGGGAGAGTTGATAAGCGTCGAAGAAAAGGGAATTACACTATTGGAAGCTTCAAAAAAAGCTGAAAAGGAAGTGAAGATAAGTTTTGATGACATGGAACAGTCTAAAGTATTAGTATCATTTAAATAAACATGGACGCAGGAATTTTAATTGATTCGTTCGCAGATTTTGCCAGGAATAAGAATATCGATCGTCCTACGATGATCAGAATTCTTGAGGATGTCTTTCGTACAATGATTCGGAAGAAGTACAAGGTGGATGATAACTTCGATATCATCATCAATACCGACAAAGGTGACCTTGAGATTTGGAGGTTCAGAGAAATCGTGGATGATAATTCTGAAGATATCTGGGATCATGACAAGATCAGCCTTTCAGAAGCTCGTAAGATCGAAAAGGATTTTGAGATTGGTGAAGAAGTAGCTGAAGAGATCAAGTTAATTGATTTTGGAAGACGTGCAGTAATGACTGCGAGACAGACCTTAATTCAGAAGATTAAAGACCTGGAAAAAGATATCCTGTTCGATAAATACAAAGACCTGGTTGGAGAGATCATCACAGGTGAGGTTTATCAAACATTGAGTAGAGAGGTATTGCTGATTGATGCTGAGGGAAATGAATTGAACTTGCCAAAGTCGGAGCAGATCCCAAAAGATCGATATAGAAAAGGAGATTCTGTAAGAGCAATCATACATCGTGTTGAAATGGTGAATGGTAATCCAAGAATTATTCTTTCCAGAACTTCCGGCACTTTCCTTGAACGACTTTTTGAAAGTGAGGTTCCTGAAGTCTATGATGGTTTAATTACCATTAAAAAAGTGGTTAGAGAGCCAGGTGAAAGAGCAAAAGTGGCTGTAGAATCATATGATGATAGAATTGATCCGGTAGGAGCCTGCGTGGGAATGAAAGGATCAAGGATCCATTCGATCGTAAGAGAATTACAGAATGAAAATATTGACGTGATCAATTACACTGATAACCTGGAGTTGTATATCGCCAGAGCACTTAGCCCTGCGAAAATTCAGAGTATGAAGATCAGTGAAGAAAAGGACAGGGTTTCAGTTTATCTAAAACCTGATCAGGTTTCACTTGCCATTGGAAGAGGTGGTCAGAATATTAAACTGGCCAGTAGGCTGGTAGGTCTTGAAATAGATGTATTCAGAGAGTTAGGAGATTTTGAGGATGAGGATGTAGATCTGGATGAATTTTCAGATGAAATCGAAGATTGGGTAATCGATGAGTTAAAGAGGATTGGTTTGGATACAGCCAAAAGTGTCTTAACCCTTCCTATTGATGACCTCGTTCGACGAACAGATCTGGAAGAAGAGACCATTACAAATGTTGTAAATATTCTTAAACAAGAATTTGAATAATAATACGGTAGTAAGGAGCCGAATTTATGTCTGAAGAAAGAACATATAGATTAAGTCAAGTAGCGCGTAAGTTGAATGTGGGAAGTGGTACTATCCTGGATTTTCTTGAAGAAAAAGGGCATCCCATAGATAGCAACCCAAATTCCAAGATCACACAGGAGCTATTCAATATGCTTTCCAAAGAGTTTGCTGATTCAGCATTAGACAAAGAGGAGGCTTCCGGTCTTACCATTGGTACTGCTCATACGGATAACATGGTTATCAAATCAAATAAAGAGGCGGAACCGGAAACATCTGAAGATGATCAGTTTCTCATTAAAGATAATAGTGTAAAAGAGGCCGAGGCAGAACGGGCTGAAACAAGTCGCAGTACCAGCAGACTTGATGGACCCAAAGTCCTGGGAAAAATTGATCTTGATCAGAAGAAAAAACCTGAGCCACCCAAAGAAGAAAAGCCTATTGAAGAAGAGGAGCCAGTGGCAAAGGAACCGGAAAAAGAACCTGAGACCGAAGTAGAAGAACCTACTAAGGACGAAGTTAGTCCGGTTGAAAAAGTAGAAGAAATTGCCCCTGAGGAAGAAAAAAGCAAGATTCAGGCAAAGGCAGATTCATTGAAAGGCCTTACTGTATTAGGTAAGATTGAATTACCAGCGGAGAAGAAAAAGCCAAAACCTGTGGCCTCTTCTGATGAGAACAAAGAACGAAAGAAGAAACGTCCGAGAAAACGAATTCAAGGCTCAACACCCCATGAAGGGGGTGGAGCGGGAAGACCGGACCATAGAAGACCTCAACAAGGCGGTGGTGGCAGAAGAGATCAAAGAAAAACTGAAGAACTTTCTGATAAAGAGATTCAGGATAAGATTAAAGCTACACTTGCCAAGTTAAGTGGTGGAAAGGGCGCCGGAGGAACCGGACGCTCAAAATACAGAAAGGATAAACGATCTGCCAAGGCTGAAGCTGAAGAAGAAAGATTACAGGCAGAGGAAAAGGATTCAAAAATCCTGAAGGTTACAGAGTTTATCTCTGCAAGTGACCTTGCTTCTTTGATGAATGTGTCGGTAAATGATGTGATCAGTACCTGTATGAGTCTCGGGATGTTTGTTTCTATCAACCAAAGATTGGATGCCGAATCAATCACCATCATCGCAGATGAATTTGATTACGAGGTACAGTTTACTGATTCTGATGAAGAATTTGAAATTGAGGAGGTAGAAGATAAGGAAGAGGATCTGGAAGACAGAGCGCCAATTGTTACGATTATGGGTCACGTTGACCATGGTAAAACCTCCCTACTTGACTATATCAGGGATTCTAAAGTAACCGAGGGAGAAGCCGGAGGTATCACACAGCACATTGGTGCATACGATGTGATGACAGAAACTGGTAAGCGGGTAGCCTTCCTTGATACACCGGGTCACGAAGCATTTACTGCGATGCGAGCAAGAGGTGCCAAAATCACCGATATTGCAATTATTGTGGTTGCTGCTGACGATGCGGTTATGCCTCAGACCAAAGAGGCGATCAATCACGCCCAGGTTGCAGGAGTCCCAATTGTAATTGCAATAAATAAAGTAGATAAGCCTGGAGCTAATCCGGAAAAGATCAAAGAAGAACTTTCAAAAATCAATATTCTCGTAGAAGACTGGGGGGGTAAATATCAATGTCAGCATGTATCTGCAAAAACGGGAGAAGGTGTTGATGAGTTATTAGAGAAGGTATTGCTTGAAGCCGAATTACTTGAACTTAAAGCCAATGACAAAAAGCCCGCTGTAGGTACTGTAATAGAAGCTACTCTTGATAAGGGTCGTGGATATGTAACGACACTGATGGTTCAGTCCGGACAAATGAAAATAGGAGACGTCGTATTAGCCGGGCCACATTTTGGCAGGGTGAAAGCAATGTTTGACCACAGAGGTAAAAAGATGAATAATGTGGGTCCTTCAACTCCAGTTTTGATGCTTGGACTTGACGGTGCGCCACAAGCGGGAGATCGTTTCAATGTGATGGAGTCTGAAAGAGAAGCCAGGGAGATTGCTACTAAAAGAGAGCAAATTCTTAGAGAACAATCTATCAGGACCAAGAAACACATTACCCTGGATGAGATTGGGCGAAGGTTGGCCATTGGTAGCTTCAAAGAGTTGAATGTCATCATCAAAGGTGACGTAGATGGATCAATTGAAGCATTGGCAGATTCTATGCTGAAGCTTTCGACAGGAGAAATCCAGGTCAATATTATTCATAAGGCGGTAGGACAGATCTCTGAATCCGATGTCTTATTGGCTTCTGCTTCCGATGCGGTTATTGTCGGGTTCCAGGTGAGACCTTCCAATAGTGCACGTAAACTGGCAGAATCAGAAGAAATTGAGATTAGATTATACTCTATTATTTACGACGCCATCAATGATGTAAAAGATGCGATGGAAGGCTTGTTGGAGCCGACATCTGAAGAAGTTATTACGGGTAACATTGAAGTAAGAGAAGTATATAAGATCACGAAAGTTGGTACAGTGGCAGGATGCTATGTGACGGATGGAACCGTGAAGCGATCTAATCAGGTGAGGTTGATTAGAGATGGTATCGTGGTTTACGAGGGAGAGATTAACCAGCTGAAGCGATTCAAAGAGGATGTGAACGAAGTGAAAAATGGCTTCGAATGTGGTGTAAGTATCAAAAACTTCAACGACATCAAAGTTGGAGACATCATTGAAGGATTCACTACCAAGGAAGTAAAAAGAACCCTTTAAAGATCTTTTAAACGAAATTAAAGAGCAGGCTCAAAAGGTCTGCTTTTTTTATCTTCCTTCTGACAAAAGTCAATACCACTACTAATAATTGAGCTATTCTTAATGAACGGTATTTTCTAATCTTACTCAAACATTTAGTAAGTTCGTTCTCTCTTGAATAAGATAAAATCATGGAGATATATACTGCGCTAAATCTTCTTTTTATAGGAATGATCACAGTATTCATCGTATTGTTACTCGTCTATGGTATGGGTAATCTGCTGATACGAATTGTCAATACTTTCAGTGAAAATGACCTTACTAGTTCCCCGGAAAGTGGTATTTCAAAACAGAAAATAGCTGCCATAAATGCTGCAGTAGAAGTTTTCACAGAGGGAGCCGGGAGCGTTACAAGCATTAAAAAAATAAAGGAATAGTGTCATGGCAAAAGAAATTGGATTAAGTCTGGTTTACAGGGATATGTGGCAATCCTCCGGTAAATATATGCCCAGGGTTGACCAGCTGGTCCGCGTTGCTGAGCCCATTATTGATATGGGATGTTTCAGGCGGGTTGAAACCAATGGAGGTGGATTTGAACAAATCAATTTATTGTATGGAGAGAATCCAAATACCTCCGTCAGGAAGTGGACACAACCATTCAATGATGCCGGAATAGAAACACACATGCTTGAACGTGGCCTAAATGGCTTAAGGATGTATCCGGTTCCCCGAGATGTCAGAAGATTGATGTTCAAATTGAAAAAGATCCAGGGAACAGATATCTCCCGTTCTTTTGATGGCTTGAATGACACCAGGAACCTTAAACTATCTATCGAATATGCCAAAGAGGGTGGGATGATTGCTCAGACAGCCCTATGCATCACACATTCAAAACTTCACACAGTTGATTACTATGTGAAAATGGCAGAGACACTGATTGACATGGGTACCGATGAGATATGCATCAAAGACATGGCGGGCATTGGGAGACCGGCTTCGATTGGGAAGATTGTTGAGGGGATCAAAGCCATTAAGAAAGATATGCTGGTGACGTATCATGGGCATTCAGGTCCTGGGTTTTCTGTAGCTACTTCATTAGAAGCTGCAAGAGCAGGCGCAGATTTCGTGGATGTGGGGATGGAACCATTGTCTTTCGGAACAGGCCATGCAGATTTGTTGACCGTACATGAAGTCCTAAGAGATGCAGGATTTAGTGTCCCAGATATTAATATGAAAGCCTACATGCAGGCCAGGTCACTAACTCAGGAGTTTATTGATGACTTTTTAGGTTACTACATCAATCCTAAAAACCGCTTGATGAATGCACTCTTGATCGGTCCTGGATTACCCGGAGGGATGATGGGGAGTTTGATGGCAGACCTGGAAAATAACCTGCAAAGCCTCAATAAGTGGAAAGAAAAGAATAATAAACCCTTACTGACCCAGGATGATCTGTTGATCAAACTCTTTGAGGAAGTGGAAGAAATATGGCCCAAAATGGGTTATCCGCCATTGGTAACACCCTATAGTCAGTATGTGAAGAATGCGGCCTTGGTGAATGTGATGCAGATGGAAAAAGGCAAAGAACGCTGGTCATTGCTTGATGACAATACGTGGGATATGCTATTGGGTAAATCAGGAAGAGTTCCGGGTGAGGTTGCCGATGAGTTGAAAAAACTGGCAGAAGAGCAAGGACGGGAATTCTTTAGCGGAGATCCACAAGACCTGCAACCTGATGCCCTGGATGAATTCAGGGCTAAAATGAAGGAAAATGGCTGGGAAACCGGTCCGGATGATGAAGAGCTTTTCGAGTATGCCATGCATCCAACACAATACGAAGCTTATAAATCAGGTAAAGCCAAAGCAGATTTTGAAGCGGATCTTAAAAAGAAAAAAGAACCCGCAGAAGCTTCTCAAACCAGTTCTATAGCTATTGCCCCGGGACAGACCATTCAACCTAAGGAGTTGAACATCAAGGTAAACGATGAGACTTTCAGGGTAAGTATTTCATACGGAAGTGCTCAACCAGAATTACCGGTTGGAGAGAAACCTACAACCGTACCCATGGCTTCATCGAATGGAAGTAGTAAGGTGATCAAAGCACCTTTGGAGGGCAAAGTCTATCTAACTAAAGAGGCGGGTGATAAAGAGGTAAAGCCAGGAGACAAAGTCAATGTAGGTGATATTGTCCTGTATATTGAGGCAATGAAAGTCACCAATGCAATAAAGGCGGATGTCTCCGGGACGGTAACTGAGATTTTGGTAAAAGATGGTGAAGAGGTTTTTGATGATGATGTGTTGATTAAACTTTCTTAATTCATTGGAATTGCTCGAAAAACTCTACCGAATGACGGCTCTCCAGAACATTGTGGACGAACCGAAGATCCTCTTGATGATCCTGATTGCATTTGTGTTGCTATACCTTGGGATCAAGAAAAAATATGAGCCTTTGTTGTTGGTACCCATAGCCTTTGGGATACTTGTTGCCAACTTCCCCGGAGGTCAGATGAGTGTGGATAAAATTGATGAAAATCTCACCCTCTATCAGATTGCCACTCAACATGGGATTATGAATTTTATCTATTATTCTTTGATTAAAACGGGATTTCTTCCCCCTATCATTTTCCTGGGAGTCGGCGCTTTGACTGATTTTGGTCCTATGCTGAGAAATTTGCGATTGGCATTTTTTGGTGCAGCTGCGCAGATAGGAATTTTTACTGTGCTGATTTCAGCTGTTGCTTTGGGTTTTACTTTGAAGGAGGCAGCCTCTCTGGGTATTATTGGGGGAGCTGATGGTCCTACTGCTATTTATACCACCATTAAGTTAGCACCACATTTACTTGGTCCAATCGCCATCGCAGCTTATTCCTACATGGCTTTAGTACCTGTTATAATCCCATTTGTAGTGAGGTTTACCATGACCAAAAAAGAGTTGATGATTAATATGAAGGAGCAGGATAGACTCTATCCCTCCAAAACACCGATTAAGAATCTTCAGACTTTGAAGATCCTCTTCCCGATTGCTGTAGCTACAATTGTAGCGCTATTGGTTCCCACTTCAGTTCCTTTGATTGGACTGCTGATGTTTGGAAACCTGGTAAAAGAGATTGGAGCAGCCACCGGACGGTTACACAAAGCAGCTTCAGATACGATATTGAATGCTGCAACGATCTTTTTGGGGTTGGCAGTTGGAGCTACCATGACAGTCAAAGCATTTCTTAATGTAGAAACGTTATTGATTATCGTCGGAGGTTTCGTTGCTTTTGCCATATCAATTGCAGGTGGGATCATAGCAGTTAAGATTTATAACCTTTTTGCCAAAAAGAAGATCAACCCATTGATTGGAGCCACGGGATTGAGTGCGGTCCCAATGGCTTCGCGAGTAGCCAATGATTTGGCATTGAAACATGATCCTACCAATCATTTGCTTCAATATGCCATGGCTAGCAATATTTCCGGAGTGATCGGTTCTGCGGTAGCCGCTGGTGTATTAATTTCGTTTTTAGGATAAAAACAAAGATCATGAACAAGAAAGTAAAATATGCGTTGCTGGGAATTATTGCCCTACTCATCATTATTCAGTTTTTTACTGGCGAAAAGCCAACGGTAACAAGTGACAATCCGGGAGATATTCACCAGGTGCTATCTATAAATACTGAAGTAAGCAAGATATTAAAGGAAGCTTGTTATGACTGCCATTCTAATGAAACCATTTATCCATGGTATGCCAGTGTCGCGCCGGTTTCCTGGCTGGTCATTCATGATGTAAATGAAGGAAGAAGGGAGCTCAATTTTTCCACCTGGGCAGAGTATCCAGTGAAACGAAAAAATCATAAGCTTGATGAGGTGATAGAGTTGGTGGAAGAAGGAGAAATGCCAATGCCCATCTATACGATTACTCACTCTGAAGCGAAATTGAGCCAGGAAGATATTAAATTACTCGTGGATTGGGCAAAGGCCTCAATGACACCTGAATAGTAATTTGGAGCAACAATGATGAAACAAACCCGAAAAACCTTTCTGAAAGTGCTGGGAGCCAGCACTATGATCGCTGCAGTTAACCCCTTAAATGCAAGCCAATTGGCAGATGCCAAACCAGCAACAAACCTTGATCTTGGTTTAGCTTCTTACACATTGAGAAAATTCAGCCTGGATGAAGTAATTCAGATGGTGACCAAGTTGAATATCAAGTCGGTTGCATTAAAAAGCATGCATATGCCTTTGGATGCAACAGATGCTCAGCTAGAAGCGATCGCACAAAAGGTAAAAGATGCCGGGTTGAATTTATACAGTGCGGGAGTGATCTACATGAAAACCGAAGACGAGGTGAACCAGGCCTTTAAGTATGCTCAGGCAGCCGGACTTCCAATGATCACAGGAGTGCCAGTTCCTGAGGTGCTTGCATTGGCTGAGCAAAGAGTAAAGGAAACAGGCATTAAAGTGGCCATGCATAACCATGGTCCGGAAGATGATGTGTATCCAAGTCCAAAGTCCATCATGGATAAAATTGAAAATCTGGACTCCAGGTTAGGGTTATGCATTGACGTGGGGCATACCCTGAGAAGCGGCTATGATCCTGCGACAGAGATTAAAAAATATAAAGCCAGATTGTATGATGTTCATTTAAAGGACATCACCAGTTCTGAGCCTGATGGAAGTACACTTGAGATGGGAAGAGGCGTATTGGATATACCATCTGTACTGAAAGCCTTAAAGAGTATCAATTATTCTGGCGTTATGGGTACGGAATTTGAGAAGGATGCGGATGACCCCATGGCAGGCCTTGCTGAATCTATCGGCTATGCAAGAGGTGTGATGAAGATGATTTAATTCTTGAGAAAGGCGAAATCTTCTAAGATCACGTAGAAGGAGAGTATGCAATTCAACTAACTTTTTGCTCAATAATACTCGTAGTCGTAAATGATGGTGTATTCGGGTTCTCCATATACATTATAAATTTCTGTTCGGGTCTTGAGGCCTTCTGAATTATAGAAGAATTCACGGTAGTTGTATTTTTTGCCATTTTTAAAGAAAGAGGATTTGGTCATAATGTCACCTTCATACTCAAACTTTGTAGATGGAGGAGTACCATATCCATATTGATTCCTAGTAACTTCAGATAAATTTTCACCTTCATATTTGTAAAAGGTATCGTGTAATAGTTTTCCAGGCATATTACCTGAATGTGAAGCTACTTTGCCATTATCATAGGTAAAAGCTTGCTCATACCTCCGATTTTTGATTGTTATTCTTTGATTTTTATTATTAGTTCTATCATACGTATAATATTCTTCGTCGAATTCATCCTGGATAATGATGGATTCCGGTAATCCGATATTATTGTTTTTTATATCTACTGTTCTGTGTGCCAGTTCACTTTTATAGCTATATACATCCTGAGCATATAGCTTTGGCCAATCATGGCCATATAGAATATTGTTTTCACCCTGCCCTAATTCAAAACCATCCAAAATATGCAATACACCTGTTGGATTTGGGCTTATTAAAAACTCTCTCTTGAACGGTCTTTCATAGTCATAAGGATAGGTCATATGCTGCTCCACACGATCTACAGTTCCATCAGGTAAGTAATAGGCAATTGCGATAACCTTTCCATCCTTTTGCTGAGTATCCTTTTGGTGACTGATATACCGGGTGGTGACTGTCTTCACATTTTTCATGGCAGCCTGAGGATCCATAGCCGTAAAGTCCATCATTTCCGGCTCGCAGCTGACCAGCCAAAAAATCAATACGAGAAATGGTAAAACAGATAAAGAAGATGCCCAATGATGTCTTCTTTTATTTAGGATGTACCTGATCCTATTTTGAATGTTTACAGCACTGAAAGAAGTCAGGGGACCCATATTTTTTGTATTGATAGATAAATGCAACAAGGTCTGAGCATAGAAATCTTTGTTATATGTTTCAGCTGCATATAAATCAGCTTCAAATTCTGCATTCAGCTGAATTTCTTTTTTAATAAACCAGGCAAATGGGTTTATCCAGAAGACTGCACAATACAATTCCGAAATGAGAATATCCAGGCTATGCAATAACCGACTGTGAATTTTTTCATGAGTCAAGATGATATTAAGCGCCGGATCATTTAGATAAAAAGCGTTGATGAATATGTGTTTGAAGAATGATCCACCAGTGAATCGCTTGTTTTCAATCAGATAAAATCTATTTCCGTTTTCGTCAATTTGTTGATCATTCATTAGCCTCAAAACCGCCCGGATAGAAAGCCCAAACCGGATGAGTAGAAACAAGGAAACTAGTGAGTAAACGAATATTACGATCTGCTTCCAGGGAATTGTTAAGCTTTGAGTTTCTTCATGGCCGCTTTCCTCGGTTTCTATTGGCTGGATTGAGGTGCTTTCTATTGAAATATCTACAATTGGAGCAGTAACAAACACATGACTCAGCTTTTCCGGGACAACAGAAATTTCTGGGTCAGCTGTATTAAAACTGAGATGCGGAATAATCAAAGGAAGAATGAGACATCCGATGAGATAGAGCCTCCTGAATTTCAGAGGCAGATGTTTTTTGAATATTAGGAATCCCAGGAAAAGAACACCGGAACCCAAAGTCAGCTCAAATAGATATTGGATAAAATTATTCATCTTTATCTTTGTTTATCATGTCCTGTAATTTCCGGATCTCTTCTTCTGAAAGTTTTTTGTCATCCACAATAAATGACATCAATCGGGAATATGAGCCTTCCAGATAATCACTCATTAAATATTTAAAGAGCCCCTGGCTATATTTCAGTTTGCTCATCTTGGGAAAGTATTGATGTGTTTTTCCAAATGTCTGATGATCTACCATGCCTTTTTCTTCCAGAATTCTGATAATTGATGAAATGGTGTTGTAAGGAGGTTTGGGTTCCGGCATTTCCTCGATAAGCTCTTTTACAAAGGCTTTTTTCAGCTTCCAGAGTAGTTGCATGACAGGTTCCTCTGCTTTGGTAAGTCGTTCCATACCATAAATGTAAAACTGAAAAATCAGTTATACAACTGAAAAGTCCGTTAAATTTTCATGAATATTTTTTGAGAATTAAAAAGGGCCACTAATACACCAATAAAATATTTAATAAATCTTATTCAATACCGAAGGTAGAAGATTAGTGAAATGACTTAAAATCTTATCTAATGAGGTATTTTGAATATTCACTAATTACTCCAATCATTATTGGAGTTAACATTCAGTTTAAATATTTTCAATTTGGAATTCGTGGCTATTATTTAAATTTTAAGGCTAACCCAAACCTTTTATATGCAATTACGTTTGTTTGTACATACAAATATGAAAGAAGAAGAAAAATCATATTTCTGTAACTGCCTGTATTTCTCAGCAAGTTCCTTTGCCAGAAATATGACAAAGCTGGCCGATGAAGCATTTGCCAGTACAGGCTGGGCACCCTCGTATGCTTTTGTGCTCATGACAGTAAATCGCCATGAGGAGGGTGTTTCACCATCAATTATTGCTAAAGAAATGCATTTGACACCATCAACAGTGACAAGATTATTGGACAAGCTGGAGCAGAAGGATATGATAACACGTCATTCCGAAGGTAAGGCCTCGATAGTAAAGCCAACCAGGAAAAGTAAAGCCATCAATGAGGATCTTGTGAATTCCTGGAGTAATCTGTTCAAAAACTATAATGAAATGCTTGGGGAGCAATCAGCTCAAAAATTAGCTGCAGAGCTTTATGACTCCTCAGAGAAGATCAAATAAAATATTTTAAATAAATAATTGGTTGTACATACAAACATTAATGAAATGAAGAAAATTGGAATTTTAGGATCAGGTACAGTTGGCAAAACCCTGGCGAGTGGTTTTATCAAACACGGTTATGAAGTAAAAATTGGGACAAGTAATCCTGGTAAACTAAATGATTGGCTTGCTTCCGCAGGAGAAAATGGATCCATTGGTTCTTTTCAGGAAGCTGCAGAATTTGGGGAAATACTTGTTCTGGCTGTAAAAGGAATTCATGCTGATAAAGTACTTCAAGGGCTTGAGTCTGAAATTTCAGGCAAAACAATCATTGATGCAACAAATCCGATTGCAGAAAAGCCACCTGTTGCAGGATTAGTTCAATTTACAACTGATCACAATGGTTCGTTAATGGAATCACTTCAGAATGAGTTTCCAAGAGCAAATTTTGTAAAAGCTTTCAACAGTATTGGAGCACATTTGATGGTTAATCCTCAATTTGAAGATGGGGTACCTACTATGTTTATTGGGGGTGATAATGAACAATCCAAAAAGGAGGTAGCTGATATCCTGGTTCAATTTGGTTTTGAAGTTGAAGATTTAGGTGGTGTTGAATCTGCAAGAATAATCGAACCTCTTTGTATATTGTGGTGTGTTCCGGGATTCAGAAATAATCAATGGAGTCACGCGATTAAACTACTTAAAAAATAGCGTATGAAGACAATTGTTGTAACAGGTGCTAACCGTGGAATTGGTTTTGAGATTTGTAACCAATTAGGTGCGCTGGGTCATGAGGTGATTGTTACAGCAAGGAATACTGGCAAAGGGATTGATGCCTCTAACAAATTAAGAGATAAGGGATATAATACCCATTTCTTTCAATTGGATCTGGAAATGGAAGAAAGCATTAAACTTTTTGCTCACGAATTAAGTCGTTCACATCACCAGGTGGATGTCCTCATAAATAATGCAGCTATTTTGAGAGATAGTGGTATGCACTTGAGGGATTTGAATATGAAAGTTTTTGATCGAATGATGATGATCAACCTAAAAGGCCCCTTGTTGCTCACCAGATCTTTACTCCAGATGCTGAAAAATAGTCCTGACCCCAGGGTAATCAATGTGAGCAGTGGAATGGGAGCCCTGAATAGCATGGGAGGTGGTAATCCTGCCTATAGAATTTCAAAAGCCGCTTTGAATGCATTGACGGGCATATTTGCGGCTGAGGAACCTGCTATCACCTTCAATGCTATGTGCCCGGGATGGGTCAAAACTGCGATGGGTGGAAGTGCAGCGAAGCGAGAAGTCGATAAGGGAGCAGAAACCGCAGTATGGCTTGCTACGGCGGATGAAATCCCCAATGGAAAATTTCTACGTGATAAAAAGGTGATTGACTGGTAAGACTTAAAGCTTAAAGGCTGCTTTAATCTTATCTACATAATCCAGCTTTTCCCACGTAAAGGTTTCTACTTCAACGGTTTTTTCATGGCCTTCACCATCCTTGAATGTTCTGGCCACTTTTTCCGGAGTCCGACCCATGTGGCCATAGGCAGCAGAGTCAGAATAGATGGGAGTTCTTAACTTAAGTCTCGTTTCAATTCCGTACGGTGTCATATCGAAAATTTCGCCAATCTTTTTAGCGATCTCGCCGTCTGTAATATCCACTTTAGAGGACCCGTAGGTGTTGATGTAAATGTTGGTTGGCTCAACCACACCAATAGCGTATGAAACCTGTACGAGTACTTCCTTACAAACTCCTGCGGCTACCATATTTTTAGCAATATGCCTGGTAGCGTAAGCAGCTGATCGGTCAACCTTAGAGGGATCTTTTCCAGAAAAAGCCCCACCACCATGAGCACCTTTACCTCCGTAAGTATCCACAATGATTTTTCTTCCTGTAAGACCAGTATCACCATGTGGACCCCCGATGACAAATTTTCCTGTGGGGTTGATATGGTACTTAATATCATTATTGAAGAGCGCCTGAATCTCAGGAATCAATTTCTTTTTAACTCTTGGAATCAAAATTGAGATTAAATCATTTTTGATTTTACTCAGCATTTTCTCTTCCTCGTCAAAATCATCATGTTGCGTGGAGATTACAATGCTATCTATTCTGATTGGTCGGTTATTGTCATCGTATTCGATTGTTACCTGGGACTTAGCATCAGGTCTGAGGTATTTAATTTCTTTGTTTTCTCTTCTTAATTCTGCCAGTTCCAATAAAAGATTATGTGAAAGGGCTAAAGCAAGAGGCATGTAATTACCGGTTTCGTCAGTTGCATACCCAAACATCATCCCCTGATCCCCTGCACCCTGAAGTTTTGGGTCTGTTTTATCAACCCCCTGGTTGATGTCGGGAGATTGTTCATGAATGGCGGAAAGCACTCCACATGAGTTGGCCTCAAACATGTACTCGGACTTCGTATAACCTATTTTCTTAATTACATCTCTGGCAATCTGCTGAACATCAAGGTATGACCTTGATTTTACTTCGCCTGCTAAAATTACCTGACCAGTGGTGACCAGTGTTTCACAAGCCACTTTTGATTGAGGATCAAAAGCAAGAAAATGATCTACAAGTGCATCTGAAATTTGATCAGACACTTTATCCGGATGACCCTCAGAAACTGATTCAGAAGTAAATAAATAAGACATGCTTTTATCGAATTATTTTAGGCCTGCAAATATAGTCTTTTTCCAAACTCAAAATTCAGTTTGGATAATTGCCAATTACAAAGACGGCAGGAATTTTATGGAGATTAATTTTCTCCTTTTTCCAAGTCATTATGCTTTTGGTTTTTATGTATTCATTGGGTCCAAATACATCGGCTGAAATAGAGAAAAATGTATCCTGTTTTAAGGTTTTTATTGCGGTTTCAATCAATCGCATGTTGCGATAAGGGGTCTCCATAAAAAGTTGAGTGTAGCCAGTTCTGTTAAGTGTTGATTCACACTCCTTTAAAAATTTAATGCAATCAATTTCTTCAATGGGAGCATAACCGTGAAAAGTAAACCGCTGACCATCGAAACCTGAACAGATAAGTGCTGTCTGGATAGCTGATGCACCGGGCAAAGGAATTACAGCTCTATTGGTTTCGTGGGCCAGGCTGATAGCGATGTTACCAGGATCAGCTAATCCGGGTAATCCTGCCTCGGAAATTACTCCAATAGGTAAATCAAACCATGAATTGAGCACTTTAGATATTTCATGCTTGCCAGTTTTTTTATCCATGACTTCAAATTGAAGCTCAGAAATATCAATGCCAAGATCAAGACTACTGATAAAACGTCTGGCAGTCCGTATATTTTCAACCAAAAAATGTTTCGTGGTCAATAATGTTGTTTTTACAACTGGAGAGATATCATTTGGCTGGGCATCTGATGTCAGATAATTGGGGATTAAGTAAATTGGGTTTTTCATCTGATGGGTAAGACACTCATATACATTGGAATTTTATTGATCATCATAGGTATCCTTATCTCTTTTGGTGGCAAAATAAACCTGGGAAAATTGCCCGGTGATATTATCATCAAACGGGAGAATTTCACCTTTTATTTTCCAATAACCACTATGATCCTCTTGAGTCTTATTTTAAGTTTAGTAATCTTTATTTTCAATAAATTAAGATAAAAACTCCAAAATGGCTGTAGTAATTTCTTTGGGTTTTTCTGCGTGTACCCAATGACCTGCTCCATCAATCGTAAAGATTTTGGCCTTTGGAAAATGAGCTATAATGATTTCTTTGTCGTTGGTTTGGATATAATCTGAAGTTGAACCATTGATAAAAAGGGTATCCCCTCCATATGTTTTTCCTTCTTCGAGCCCTTTCCCTATCAGGTCAATATTGTTTTCAATGGCTTTATAATTCAGTTTCCATTCAAATTCATCCTGATCATTTCTACCCAGGTTTTTCAGGATGAATTGTCTAACCCCCGGATTCGCTATTTTTTCACTCAATGCATCATCAGCTTCTTTACGAGATGTCATTTGGTTAATTGGCAAAGTGTGAAAACTTTCCAGAATAGTTTGGTGATGAGGCGGATAATATTTTGGAGCAATGTCCGCGACAATAAGCTTTTTGACCAATTGTGGATATGAACATGCCAGTTCCATTGCCACTTTCCCCCCCATCGAATGGCCCATAACATAAGCATGATCCAGATCCTCATTTTTTATCAACTCTACAATATCCCCAGCCATCACAGGATAATTCATTTCATCATCATGAGGAGATGATCCATGATTTCTAAGGTCAACCAGATACACCTTATATTTTTCTGAAAGTGATTTCCCTACAGTTTGCCAGTTATCTGACGAACCGAATACGCCATGCATTATGATAATCGGTTCACCCGCTCCCAGAATCCTAAAATTAAGCTTCATAGCAACTTTCGTTTATACATCTGAATTGTATTCTCCAGGCCAAAATAAAGCGCGTCGCAAATAAGTGCGTGCCCGATTGAAACCTCGTCCAGGAAAGGTATGGATTCATTGAGAAATCGTAGATTATTGAGGTCCAGATCATGCCCGGCATTGATGCCCAGCCCAATTTCTTTTGCAACATTTGCAGCCTTAATGTAGGCCTCAACTGCTTTTACAGGATCATTGGGAAATTGGGCAGCATAGGGCTCCGTGTAAAGTTCAATACGATCCGCTCCACATTTTTTTGCACCTTCAACCATTTTGGGATTAGGATCAACGAAAACTGAAACTCGAGTTCCTGTTTTTTTCAACTCATGAATCAGGTCAGTGAGTAATTTTTCATTTTTGATGGTATCCCATCCAGCATCAGAAGTCAGGTTATCCGGGGGGTCAGGAACGAGTGTTGCCTGTGCAGGCTTAGCCTTCTTGATAATATCAATGTACCTCTTATCTGGATAGCCTTCAATATTGAATTCAGTAGCTAATCTATCCTTGAGCATCATTACATCGTCATACCTGATATGCCGTTCGTCAGGTCGTGGGTGTACAGTTATTCCCTCAGCCCCGAATCTTTCACAGTCTAAAGCTGTTTTTAATAGATCAGGATTATTACCTCCCCGAGCATTTCTCAGGGTTGCAATTTTGTTGATGTTTACACTAAGTTTGGTCATCATTATTTTGGCTTAACTTCGCACAAAGTTCCATAAAATTAGAGACTGACATGTCATTAAAAGCACAAATTGAAGCGGAGATCAAACAATCGATGCTAAATAAGGATAAAGATCGGCTTAGAGCCTTAAGATCAATCAAATCCCTAATACTGTTAGCCGAGACTGAGAAGGGCGCAAGCGGTGAGCTAACTCAGGATGCTGAAATGAAGCTTTTAACCAAAGCAGCCAAGCAGAGAAAAGACTCGTTGGAGATATATGAAAAGGAAGGAAGAACTGATCTTGCTGAAGTTGAAAGAAGTGAATTGGCTGTAATTGAAGGCTTTTTACCAAAACAGATGAGCGAAGAAGAGGTAACGGCAGCCTTGAAAGAGATTATTGCAAAGGTCGGCGCTTCAGGACCTCAGGATATGGGCAAAGTAATGGGGCTGGCAACCAAAGAAATGGCTGGGAAAGCCGATGGAAAGTTGATCTCAACCATTACAAAAGGGATCCTTAATAGTTAAAATTGACCAGTGGCCTGGCTTGACATCATTTTTCTAATAGTTTTTGGTATAGGCGCTGTTAAAGGTTACAACAAAGGGTTTATCATCGAGATTTTCTCTTTCATTGCCTTTTTTGCAGGTTTATTCCTGGCTATTGAATTGACCTTACCACTTGCCAATATCTACTTTGAAGGGAGTGATCATTTCTACCTGATAACTATCCTCGTATTTATTGGTGTTTTTATTGGCGTAATATTTGGGGTAAATCTTTTGGCTCGTATCATTAAGAAAGCATTGGATCTCACTTTTTTGGGATTCTTTGATAATCTTTTAGGGGTTATTGCTTCTGTTGTGAAATGGGCGTTTATTATTAGTGTATTCTTTTGGGTCTTGGATTCAATTGGATTACGATTGTCTGAAGATCAAATGGAGGGCTCAATTATTTTTCCATGGATCAAAAATATTGGCCCTGCGATATTTAGGTGGATGGCTAATATTTTACCATTTATTCGTGATATGATGGATTCTATGGATGATATAGGAAAAAAGCAAAAGGAACTATATACCTTTCTACAATCTTTTAGTATGTTTAATCAGCATGGAAGTTAAAGAAGACAGTGGTTTTGAATATATAGATGAGGGAAAAGGGGAAGTTCTTTTACTCTTACATGGGTTGTTTGGTGCACTGAGCAATTGGGATGATGTTGTCAATCACTTCAGTAAGCATTATAGGGTAATTATTCCACTTCTTCCCATTTACACAATGCCTGTAAGACAGGCAGGCCTGGATTCCTTGAATAAATATGTAGAAGATTTTGTGAAACTGAAGGGGTTAAAGAATTTACATATCATAGGTAATTCTTTGGGTGGACATATTGGATTGATATATACGCTAAGAAACCAGGCCGATGTTAAGTCCCTTATATTAACCGGAAGCTCAGGCTTATTTGAGAATTCCATGGGGGCTTCATTCCCAAAGCGTGGAAGTTATGAGTTCGTGGCAGAGCGTGTAGCGTATACATTCTATGATCCAAAAACTGCAACTAAGGATCTTATTGATGATGTTTTTGAAACCACAAAAAGTATCCCAAAGTGTTTGAATATTGTAGCGATTGCCAAATCCGCTCAGCGTAATAATATGGCGGAAGAAATTACCAAGATCAAGGTGCCGACTTTGTTGGTATGGGGTTTGAATGATACAATTACCCCACCAATTGTTGCGCATGAGTTTAATCAGCTGATTCCAAACTCAACCTTAAGATTTATTGATAAATGCTGCCATGCTCCCATGATGGAAAGACCGGAAGAATTTAATAGTCTCGTAGAGGAATTTCTTAGTAAAGAAGTACTGGTATGATAGCCAAAGATCTCATAAACTATATGGTTCCACCATTGAAGCTCACCGATGAAGTAGCTAAAGCCAAGCTATGGATGGATGAGTTACGACTGGCTGAGTTGCCAGTGGTGAATGATAACCAGTTTTTGGGCTTCCTGGATGAAGAAATGCTCCTCAATGATGATTTGAAGTTTTTAACTGTTGAGGAATATCCGCTGGTAGGAAAAGAATGTGTGGTCTTCGAAGACCAGCATTATTATGAAGTATTAAAGACTTCAAACGTAGAAGGTTTTCGGTTGGTAGCTGTACTTGATTCTTTAAACCACTATATCGGTGTGATAACCATTGAAGATGTGGTTGAAGTTTTTGCCAAATCTTCCTCAGTGAGTACTCCCGGTGCGATCCTTATTTTAAAGCTTAAGATCAGGGACTATTCACTTAGTGAAATCAGCAGAATTATAGAGTCAAATGAAGGAAAGATATTAAGTAGCTACCTGGCTCCTAATGATGAAGATCCAGCGATGGTATCGCTCACCTTAAAGATCAATAAGGAAGAAGTATCTCAAATTGTCTCCACCCTCGAAAATAGCGGATACAACGTAGTAAATGCTTTTAATACAGCAGCTGCTACCCTTGATGACAAGGAAAGGATTGATATCCTCATGCGCTACATCAAAATATAGCCATGTCAAAAGTAGCCATCCATGGTCATCTGATCGTTGAAAATTCTATAGATGCTGTCAATACCTTTATTGACCGTCTAAAAAGGGAAAAGAAAGAGATTTTTGTTTCCCAAATTCTGAAAGATAAGAACCAATCACTTTCTTTTGATTCATTCCCGACCTATACACCAAGGAAGGATATGCAGTCATTTGAGTTTATTGCGAGTCTTGGTGGGGATGGTACTTTGCTGGAGACAATTACACACGTAGGCAGTTCTGAATTGCCCATAATGGGTATCAATACCGGGAGGTTAGGCTTCCTGGCGACAATTTCCAAGGACAACCTGAACGATACCCTGGACTTGTATTTCAGGGATGAATATGACTTTGATGAAAGAACGCTTCTTAAATTTGATACAGATGATGATTTGTTTGAGGGAAAGAATTTTGCATTAAATGAATTCTCAATAATCAGAAAGGACACATCCAGTATGATTGTCATTGAGTGCTATCTGGATGGGGAGTATCTTAATACCTATTGGGCAGATGGATTAATGGTCTCCACACCTACAGGTTCTACCGGCTATTCCTTGAGCTGCGGAGGTCCGATTATTATGCCTCATACGAAGAATTTCATCATCACTCCTGTGAGTCCACATAACCTGAATGTCAGGCCACTGATAATTTCAGAAGAGAGCAAATTAACGTTTAAAATCAAGAGTAAGAATCAATCCTTTTTAGTTTCCCTTGATTCAAGATCTGAAAGTATTGACCATTCCAGAACGTTGTCTGTATCAAAAGCTGACTTTACAGCGAGGTTAATTCGAATCAAAGGAATTTCATTTTTAGACACATTAAGAACCAAATTAACTTGGGGATTAGACAAGAGGAATTAAATTTGCAGCAGGTCTGACCAGCCGTGATTTATTAAAAATCTTTATTTTTGATCCAAATGAAGCTGATCAGAGTTCTAACAGTTGCTATATTTTGTTTATTCATTGCCATTTTTGGTGCTGAAGCTCAAAGCAATACACAAAGTAATAAGTATAAGAAGCGGAAATCTACTAACCGGGTTATTTCCCATTATCAGGGGTTTGCTCAGGGTCAATTCAAACCATATTATTCGGCCTCCTTCACAATAAATGCCTTGAATTACTTTGGAGATCTTGCACCATTCAACAAGTTTGGGAGTACAGACATCAGTTTTACCAGACCTGGATTTGGAGGTATCGGTGAATACAGGTTTCTGCCAAGCATGTCAGTTCGGGCTGGATTAAGCTGGGGAAGAATAAAGGGGGATGACTTTACTTCTGATCCTACCAAAGAGGCAGATGCTCCTCGTTATGCGAGGAATCTTTCATTTAGAAATGATATCAAGGAGTTTCAAGCAGGGCTGACATATTATATTTCACCTTTATATGGTGGTATCACATCCAGACCTATGATTAATGCTTATGTATTTGCAGGGATAGCTGTGATACATTCTGAGCCCAAGGGGAAAGTACCACAATTTGACTATCAGGGCAATGATACGAGTACTGAGTTGGCACAAAGTGGAGAATGGGTAAAGCTGAGAACATTAGGTACCGAAGGGCAATTCATTGACGGAAGTGGCGTTAAACCCTATAGTCAATTTCAATTATCAATACCTGTGGCTGTTGGGCTACGAATGGCATTGCCAGGCCCATTTGACGCAGGTCTTGAATTTGGATATCGCTTTTTGTTTACGGATTATATAGATGATGTGAGTGGTAAATATGTGGATTTAGACAAGTTTAGTGACCCTTTGGCAAGAATAATGTCCGACAGGTCTACAGAACCTGTAGCTGTTTGGAATGGTGAAAACAGGGCTAGTGATCTTTATTATGTAGACATCACTTTTCCAAGTGGGGATATTTATAAAATCAACGGCACAAATGGAACAGGAAGGGATGGCTCAGTTAGAGGGAACCCGGACCAAAAGGACATGATATTTATGACAACACTTAAAATTACCTACCTCATTTATCCTAAAACAGCCTTGTCGTCGAAAAGAAGGTAAAACTTGAAACGAAACTTATTTTACGCATTTTTGATATTTGCCTCACTAAATGCATCTGCTCAGTTTATAGAGTATGGTGCTGGTGTAGGAGCATTTAATTATTTAGGAGACCTAAATGCTTATCCAAGGATAAGCCAATCAAATTTTGGTGCCCAGGCTTTATATAAGCTCAATTTCTCAGAATTCACCACCGTTCGCTTTTCATTGGCTTATGGTCAGATAAAGGGTAATGATGAAGTCCCAGTGGACGTACTCGGTCAGCGTAGAACACATTCATTTAGTCAGTCCTTCTTTGAACTTGGAACGATAGCGGAATATCACTTCCTGGATTTTAGAGGACCGGATACCTACATCAGCTGGTCACCTTTCATTTTTATGGGGTTTGGAGTTTTGAAGTTGGGAAATCCAGATATGACAAATGCTCAGTTTAGTGAATTGCAACCTGTAATTCCGATGGGTCTGGGATTTAAGAAGATGGTAAGCAAACAATTATGTCTGGGTGTTGAGGTTGGTGCAAGGAAAACTTTTTTTGATTATATAGATGGAATAGGTGATGGTGAGCAAATAATTAAGGACTATCAGTATGGTGATCCTGTTACCAATGACTGGTATTTCTTCACCTCATTAAGTTTGACATATGTAATGTATGATATCCCCTGTCCATTTTCCTATCGTCCCAACAAATCGCTTTTTTCGCGTTAAAATCAGTTAAATTCTTTTTTTGGGCTGGCCATAAACAAAAAATAGCACAACTTTGCAAACTGGAAAATTACGCCTGTATGGGACTGAAGGAGCAAATTGATTTAGGCAATCTACCGAAACATATCGCCGTTATTATGGATGGCAATGGTCGGTGGGCCAAAAAGAAAGGTGCGGCAAGGATCTTTGGTCACAGAAATGCTATTAAAGCCGTAAGGGAAGCTAGTGAGGGTTGTGCGGAACTGGGTGTGAAATGTCTTACGCTTTATGCATTCTCTACGGAGAACTGGGCAAGGCCAAAAGTTGAGGTTGATGGATTAATGTCATTGTTGGTTTCAACCATCAATGATGAATATAAAACCCTGATGGATAATGACATCAGATTACATTCTATTGGTGATATTAATCAATTGCCAAAAGATGCGAAGGAAAAGTTGTTAGATACTCAAAGCAAAACAGCTGAAAATACAGGATTAGACTTGATTTTAGCTTTGAACTATAGTGGTAGATGGGATATTTTAAATGCGACAAAAAAGATTGCTGAAGAAGTGTTGAGCGGGAAATTACATTCGGATGAAATAACCAACGAAGTTGTGCAATCACATCTATCTACAGCTGGTTTCCCAGATCTTGAATTGCTTATTAGGACTAGTGGTGAGATGAGAATTAGTAATTTCCTGCTTTGGCAGATGGCTTATACAGAACTATTTTTTACTGAGGTGTTATGGCCTGATTTCAGGAAAGAAAACCTGTATCAGGGGATACTTTCTTATCAGAAAAGGGAAAGAAGATTTGGAATGATTAGTGAGCAAATAATTTCTAACGGATGAAGGGATTTCTTCTAACAACATTATTATTTCTAGGCTCTGTCTACGAGATTTCTGCACAGGTTAATTTCGGAAGAAAACCTGGCCAGCAGACTACTTCAGAATCGTCAGGGATATCTATCAATTATTCAAATCCACGTGAATATGAGATTGCAGAAATATCTGTTTCAGGGGTCCAGTTTTTGGACAATAATGCACTGATTTCGATTTCAGGATTAAAAGTTGGAGATAAGATCAAAATCCCTGGAGACGATATTTCTACTGCGATCAAAAAGTTGTGGAAACAAGGAATTATTGGAAGTGTAAATATTTCAGCTAGCAAAGTAGAAGGAAACAGAATCTGGCTGAAGATTGAGCTTTCTGAGCGACCAAGGCTGATCGATTATGAATTTGAGGGTATAAATAGAAGCCAGGAAAGTGAATTGAAAGAAAAAGTGGATTTGTCTAAGGGAAGAATCCTTACAGATGTCACCATAAAAAATACGGAATTGACGGTACAGAAATACCTGGAAAGCAAAGGTTATCTAAACGCACAGGTTAAGGTCGTTCCCAAGCAGGATACCGCTGTAAATAATGGAGCTGGGATCAGGATAGTGGTAGACAAAGGAAAAAAGGTAAAAATTAAGAATATCACTTTTGTAGGGGATACCATATTCCCATCCTCCCGACTGAAAAGCAAGCTCAAGAAAACTGGTGAACTGCCGAGGATAAATCTACCAAAAGATATTCTGGCCAAAACCTTGACATTGCTTAACCCGGTAAATCTGTTTCATTTCATCACTCATAGGAAAAAAATGGATGAAAATGAGGTTAGGGAATATATTGCTAATAATCTTAACGTAAATGTTTTCAAGTCCTCAAAATACATTTTGTCTGAATACAAGGAGGACAAGAAAAAGCTATTATCGTTTTATCAATCCAAAGGTTACAGGGATGCTGAAATTGTCTCTGATACCGTATACAATATTAACAGCAAGTACCTCAACATTGATTTCGTAGTAGACCCTGGAAAAAAATATTATTTTGGAGACATTACATGGTCAGGTAATTATGTGCATAGTGATGCTATATTGGATCGTGTATTGGGGATAGATAAAGGAGATATTTATGACCTGGATTTAGTAGTTAAAAGAACTCAATTTAACCCGACCGGGGCTGATATCAGTAGTTTATACATGGATAATGGATATCTGTTTTTCAGGGTAGATCCGATTGAAGTTGGGTTTAATGGTGACTCGGTGAATTTGGAAATGAGAATCTTTGAGGGTGCGCAGGCTACCATTGATAAAGTTACCATCAGTGGGAATGATAAAACCAATGACCATGTAGTCTACCGTGAGTTAAGGACAATGCCTGGTCAGAAATTTAACCGTTCAGAATTAATCAGAACCCAGAGGGAACTTTCCCAGCTTGGTTATTTTGACCCGGAGCAGATCAATCCGGATGTTAAACCAAACCCGGTGAAAGAGACTGTGGATATTGAATGGCAGTTGGTGGAGCGACCAAATGACCAGATTGAGCTTTCTGGTGGCTGGGGAGGTATTTATGGATTTGTAGGTACGCTGGGATTAAGTTTTAATAACTTCTCCATGAGGAATATTCCGCATTTTGATAAGTGGAGACCACTTCCAATGGGTGATGGTCAGAAGATGTCTGTTAGACTACAGGCAAATGGTAGAAGCTTCCAAAGCTATTCCGTATCATTCAATGAGCCCTGGCTGGGAGGTAAGAAGCGAAACAATCTTGGTATCAGCTTTAGTCATTCTATTTCAAGGTTAAGACAGAGCTATTTTAACGTAAGTGATTTTATTGGATCCTTGAAAGTCTCCAGTATCACGGTCTCATTAGGAAGAAATGTGAGATGGCCAGATGATTGGTTTACGGTGAGTAATTATCTGCAGTATCAGAAATATGACCTTTATAATTATGGAAATTCCCTTGGCTTTTCAACCGGGGTATCAAACAGTGTGATTTTCAATACGACAATTGCCAGAAACTCCGTGGATAACCCAATGTATCCAAGAACGGGATCACAGGTTTCGTTAAGTGCTTCGTTTACTCCACCACTTTCTTTATTCAATAATATAGATTATGAAAAAGCCGACAATGAAACAAAGTACAAGTGGCTTGAGTATCATAAATGGAATTTCGATGCAAAATATTATTTGAAATTACTCGGAGATCTGGTCCTTGCACCACGAGCACACTTTGGTTATTTGGCACCGTATAGTAATCGCGTAGGAGTTGGTCCATTTGAACGATTCCAGTTGGGTGGTAGTGGTTTGACTGGTCAAAACTTCCTACTTGGTACCGATGTAATTGGTTTGAGGGGCTACGAAGACAATAGTATCACACCTGTCGATGCTGATGGTATCAGAGGAGGGACGATATTCTCTAAATATGTAATGGAGTTGAGGTACCCGATTTCACTTAATCCTTCGGCTACCATATATGTACAGGGTTTCTTTGAAGCTGGAAATAACTGGCAGAATTTCAATGAATTTAATGCCTATGACTTGCGAAGGTCTGCTGGTTTAGGGGTAAGGATCTTTATGCCTGCCTTTGGTTTGTTAGGTTTAGATTGGGCATATGGGATGGATCCGGCACCAGGACAGCTTAATATTAGTGGTTCTCAGTTCCATTTCTCACTTGGACAACAAATCAGATAGTGGATTAATATCAATTTGCACATGAAAAGATTACTTCCATTTGTGTATTTTCTTTTTCTTTTTGGGATAAATGATATTTTTGCCCAGAAATTCGGATACGTTGATACTCAGTACATTCTGGGTAGGATGGCTGAATATAAAGAAGCCCAGGCGGAGATAGAAACATTAGCTAAGGGATGGGAAGGTGAGATCCAGCAAAAACTGAAGGAAGTGGAGGAGATGGAGATCGCTTTAAAGGCTGAGGAGGTTTTGTTAACAGCTGAGCTTAAGCAGGAAAGAAGACAGGAGATTGACCGAAAGTGGCGAGAGGTAAAAGATTTTCAACGACAAATATTCGGATCGGATGGGCTCTATTTCTTAAAAAAGAAGGAGCTAATAAAACCTGTTCAGGATAGGGTATTTGAGGCAGTGGAGCGAGTGGCGAAGAATAACAGGCTGGAAATAGTGTTTGATAAATCAGGAGAACTGGTGATGATTTATACGAATCCCGTTCATGATTATACTGACTATGTGATTGAAGACCTGGGAATAGGCGAAAATAAAGAGACAGAAAATAATTAGATAGAAATAGTAGTTTTGGACCGATTTTGGTGATGGAACTAATTTAAATGAACACGATAGACATGAAAACTAGATTATTAATCATAGCAATAGCTTTAACTGCACTATCCTTTGGAGTTGAAGCACAGGGTAATTTGAAGATTGGTTATACCACTCCTGATTACATATTAGGTCAATTACCAGAAGTCAAACAGATTCAGGCAGATTTGGAAAGCCGTGGTAAAGTTTTTCAAAACCAATTGGCAGCTAAACAAAAAGAATTCGAAACAAAGGCAGCTGATTATCAGGCAAATGCCGCTTCGTGGGATGAATTGATACGTGCTGATAAAGAACAGGAGTTAACATCGCTACAAGAGAGTTATCAAAAGCTCCAACAAAGTGCACAGCAGTCAATTCAGGCAAAACAAGAGGAGTTGTTGAAGCCAGTTTATGAAAAAATTGGTAAAGCAATTGAAGATGTAGCTAAAGAAAATGGCTACACCCACATCTTTAATCTTGGTGCACAAGGATTAGATATCATACTTTACGCCAGAGAGCAAGATGACGTGACTGACCTGATCTTGAAAAAATTAGGTGTTACGCCAACTGATCAATAAAATATTTAAAAACTTTAAAAATCGTTAACCCGGTCAAATGACCGGGTTTTCTTTTTTTTAGGCCTAATTAAATACAATTCCGGTAATCAATCCGATGATTACTATAAAGGGTGTGGGTATCCTTGTGAAAAACATGAGACATATGGTGCCAATGATAATGGTATAGTTCAGTGTGGTTTGTGATATTGGCTCGAGTAGGAGGAAAGTAGCTGCAATCACTAATCCTGAACTTACTGCGTTGATCCCCTCCAGAGATGCTTTGATCACTCGATATTTCTTCAGTTCTTCCCAGAATCTGCTAACAAAAAAGATGAAAAAAGTACCAGGAAGGAAGATCCCGGCAGTAGCCATCACGCCCCCAAGTATCTGCTGCCAGATATCGGCATCCCTCATGCTAATTGTTCCAACATAGGCACTAAAGGAGAAAACCGGGCCGGGTAATGCCTGGACAAATCCATACCCTGATAGAAACTCTTCTGAGGTAAGATAACGCTTAAACTCAACAAACTCAGTATATAAAAGAGGCACCAGAACCTGTCCTCCTCCAAATATCAGAGACCCGTTCCGATAGAAATTTTCAAACAGTCTGATGGGTAGATATTTGGTCACACCACCCAATATCGCAGCAAAAACTAAAACAGATATCCACAGGATGAAATTGGACCAATTGATCTTTATTCGATCTTTTTCTTCAATGGGTTGTTGCTTGAATTTGAAAGCTGTTACAAACCCTCCAAAAAGTAATATAATTGGGAAGGTCCATGGAGATCGGAATATAAAAGCAACAAATGCAGAAATAAACATAAGAAAGAAGCCTGTCTTAGTGGAAACCACACTACTACTAATTCTATAAGATGAATAGGCTACAATTCCCACTGCAATTGGCTGAATAAATTTCAGGAAATCCAGAGAGATATTCATGTCCTGAAAGTAAGTCATGGCGATACCCATGGTGATCATGATACTTACAGCCGGGAGCATCCAGACAAGTAATGTAAGATAGGCAAGGTTTGGGCCTCCAATTTTAAATCCCAGTGCTGTGATTGTTTGTGTAGAGGTAGGTCCGGGAAGAACCTGGCACAATGCATACAATTCAATAAGGTCCTGTTCGCTTAGATAGCCCCGTTTTTTGACCATCATATCCAGAAACATGGCCAGATGAGCCTGAGGACCACCAAATGAGGTTACAGAGAGAATTAAAACGTCTCTCAGGAAAATAATGTATCGTACGGTTCTAAAAGTCATTTATGCCTTTAGCCCAATTTCACTTAGCCGTAAGTTAAGAAATTCGCCGGCAGTTATATCCTCATATTGTTTAGGATTTTCATCATCAATACAATTTTCAAGACACGTCAAATCCATATTTGATATTGGGTGCATAAAAAATGGTATGGAAAATCTTGAAGTCCTCATCAGTTCCCTTGGAGGATTTACTACCCGATGGATGGTCGATTTAAGTTTGTTATTGGTAAGTCTGGATAGCATATCCCCCACATTTACCACAATCTGATCTGGCAATGCAGTGATAGGGATCCACTCACCATCTCTTCTTAGGACCTGCAGACCATCGGCACTTGCACCCATCAGCAAGGTTATCAGATTGATATCACCATGTTCAGCTGCACGGACGGCATCTGAAGGAATTTCATCAGGATTTTCAATTGGGAAATAGTGAATTTGTCTGAGGATACTATTCCCCTGGCCAACTTTGTCATCGAAATAGTGCTCATCCAATCCAAGATATAAAGCGATTGCTCGCAACATTTTAATCCCTGCCTGCTCTAGTATCTTGTAGGCTTTTATGGTTAGATCTTTAAATTCAGGTACTTCAGACGGCCAGATGTTTTCAGGATATTCCTCGAGCTTGTTCGATGTTGGCTGACCAACATGGAAGAATTCTTTCAGGTCCCCTGTATTTCTGTCTTTAGCTTTTTCTTTCCCCTTACTGATATAACCTCTCTGACCAAATAAATCTGGTCGCTCATATTTCTTTTTGATCTCGTCTTCAAGATTAAAGAAAGATTTCACTGAGTTGTAAAGCGATTCAGTTAGTTCATCAGAGAGCCCATGATTCTTGATAGCAACAAAACCAATATTTTGATAGGCATGTCCAAGTGCCAGAACAAAATCTTTTTTCTTAACAGGATCTCCATCCGTAAAATCTTTCAAATCCAGGGAAGGAATTTCTGAATATAACTGACTCTTCATTAATATGCCTTTGGATCAAAAATAATCCATTATAGCTCAATTAAATACCTGATGCAGCACTTTCATTGATTTGATTTCACCAAGTGATGTGCCATGATGATTGAAATATTGGATGATCAGTTCAAGGGCTTTCATCCGTTCATTTCCAGAGGATGGCACCTTATCATTCAGCTCTGAATTTACTAATCTTGATATAAAATTCAATGTCGACTCATCGGAACTCTCCACTTCCATTGATTCCAGTAAACTTTCGCCATCAGCGATTCCGATGCCAAGATGATATGTAAGTCGAATTAAAAATTGTAAATGAAAGTTTTCAATCCCTGAACTGCTGGCATCAAGTACTGTTGTCATATCAAATAGATATTGAAATAGTTCATGTTGAGCTCCATGTTCCTGTTGCAATGCCTTTCCCAGTACTTCAGACAAGAAAAGAGCTATTGTTGCTTTTCTAATGTCATGCGAAATGGAAGGTGTGGCATGAAGGTATTTGTATTCGGAGAGTCTCTGAATTTCTCTTCCGTTTTTGATATATGTGACAAGATCCAAAAGGGAGAAAGGCTGAAAGTAGCCAATACTTCTTTTTGATTTACTGCTTCTAATCCCATTTACAAGAAATGAGACCATACCGAATTCTTCTGTGAAGATCTTAACGATAATTGATGTTTCCTGGTACTTAATATAGTGGATTACAATACCTCTGGTCTTCTGGATCATCAGTTCACTACAGCTATTTTACCAACAAATTTTTCCTGACCATCATTAGTGGATGTAAAAAGAATATAAATTCCTGAATTCACCTTTTGATTGTCATAGTCGAGCAAATCCCAGGATGCCGTTCCCCCATTGGTATCTAATTCGCGAATGAGCTTACCATCAACGGTGGTAATCTTCACCTTTGTATCATACTGAAGTCCAGTAATTCCAACTAAACCTGAATACCCAGGTCTAACAGGGTTCGGAAATATTGATACGTCATCATAGTTTTCTTTTCCTTTGGAAGAACTGCTACGAAACGATACCAGACCCTTATCAGTAAGTATGAACATCTCGCCATTTTCGGGATTGTAGGTGAGCTGTCTGATTTCATTAGATGGAAGTGGACTATTCTCCGTTGTAAAGAAGTGGTCGATTTCAGTAAATAAAGCATTAAATACCCAAAGTCCTTCTTCGGTGCTTATCCAAGTCCTGTTTCCTCCATCGAAAGCCAATACCTGAATATTCTCATTTTCAAAAACAAATGAATTGTCAAAAGTAAGATTAACTGGCTGAGAAAAATCGAGTAGATAAGAGGCATCAGGAAAGGTAATAAGTCCCTGGCTAGTACCCACAAGGGCCACGTCTTCAATATCGACTACTGCTGAGTTAATTTCATTTGAAGGAAGTCCATTAAAAGTGCCAAAAGATTTTCTGGTATTTGGAGGACTGAATGC
The DNA here is from genome assembly GCA_047947195.1 of Bacteroidota bacterium. Lineage (GTDB taxonomy): Bacteria > Bacteroidota > Bacteroidia > Cytophagales > Cyclobacteriaceae > UBA7330. The sequence goes on along the minus strand of CP170458.1, from coordinate 4,519,544 downwards.
GATCATACCCCCACCATCATAAATACTGTTTTGGATAAGTTTGAGATCAGAGGAGGTTGAAATGATTTTGACTGGAGAATCGGTTCCAATTACGGATTCCGAAAAATTGGTAATGCCTGCCTCATCTATTGTAGCTATTGGGTTTGCATTATTATAGGAAGCGATCCATAATTTATCTGAGGCCTCCATATCTGTGATAATGGGTCCCGAGCTATTCTTACTATCAGTTAGTATGCTGTTTTGCAGATTGATTATTTTGTCATCTTCCTCAATATAAATTCCGTACCCAATGGAAGAGAAATAAGTCTTACCATTCCAGTTTGTAACATCTGAGATGTTATAAAAATCATCAATTCCAGTATAGAAGTAGCGTTTTCCATCAAAAAGAGTGTAACCGGATTCTTCAATTTGACCCGAGTAGAACTGAGGATCTGGTGCATAGAAGAAATATATCTTTCCATTTTCAGCAACAACATTTGTAATCTCATCTGAAATTGGGCCTTCAGGATTGTTATAACCTATGTTTGACTGGTACCTGACAACCCCAATACCTTCAGTTCCAAGCCAAAATTCATCGTTTAAAATGAAATCATTGATCTGATAAGGCATATTAACTTCTTCGGTCCATTGATTTCCATCATAGCGATTGATTGTATTGTTAATGATGAAGAAAAGGTCTGTGTATTCCTTTATGCCAGCTACTACATTTGAGAATATGTAGCCATTTTCAATCCATTGGTTGTTTGAAAGGATTGTTAGCACTGTGTCATTTTTAATACTATAGAGCTGGTTGGTTTTAACTCCAAAAAAGCTATTCTTTTGATTCTGAGTTTCCGGGAAAAGTGTCCAATTATTGAAGTCAAGTAAATTCTGATTCAAACTGCCAGTCTGAATTCCCTGATTGGTGATGGCAAATAGTGTGTCATTAAGAACATATAAATGTTTTACAGAAACATCGGTTCCATTTGTTCCTATTGAGCGATAGTTTTCGGTAATTTCATTTTTAGAAATTGAGATTACGATGATACCCAATGATGTAGCGATAAGCACATCATCATTCCAGAATTTGATATCGTAGATAGCTTGATCTGAAGCAAGATTTGAATTCTTAAAATCATTTATGGTAACTATTCCGTCTTCTTTCACCAGATCAACCCCTCCAGATGAATATCCAATGACCAATAAATCTGCTTCCTGATTATAAGATAGGGCTGAGATGTCTACATCGGAGAGTCCATTGATTTTGGTAACCTTATTAAGGCTATTATCCTCAAGGTCGTAATAAAAAAATCCATTATCAGCCGCACAAAATATTTTATTTGCACTGGCTGCCATGTATTTTATTTGATTATAGCTGAAGTGGGTCCTCCAGGTTTCCAGCGGTATATCCTGCCCAAGAGAAGCATAGATCATAAGGAGCGAAAGAATACTACTTAGGATGATTTTTTGCATAAAAGCAAGATCTACATAAAGCTTCGTAAATATCATTCTCTCCCAAAACGACAGTCTTGGTGGATTTAGTCCTGCGATGGGAAAAAGAAGCGAGACTCCCACATTCCATACAAATTGCATGAACCTTGGTAATGAACTCAGAGATGGCCATTAGCTGATCCATGGGATGAAATGGTCTGCCTTTAAAGTCCATATCCAAACCAGCAACAATAACCCGTTTACCATGGTAAGTAAGTTTTTTTACAACTTCAACAATATCATCGTCAAAGAATTGAGCCTCATCAATACCTACAACATCACATTTTTCTACTCTAAGAAGAATATCATTTGCAAACCCTACTGGTGTCGAATGGACCTGAGATTTGTTGTGCGAGATCACTTTTGTCTTGTGGTATCTGTTTTCTATCTGAGGCTTGAAGATTTCAACGCTTTGGTTGGCAATGAGCGCCCTGTTTACGCGCCGTATCAATTCTTCAGTCTTTCCTGAAAACATACATCCACAGATCACTTCGATCCATCCGATATTTCTGTTTACAATTTGAGGTTCTACAAACATTTCTTGCGAGAAAGTCTTCCAAATTTAAATGATATGGAATTGACTGTGGCTAACAACATTTCATGCCTGGTAAAATAATCAATTGATCTTTCGTTTTAGAGTCACAATAAATAGCTTTACCCTGTTTCCTGGTTCTGCTTCAAACATCTGAATAGCTATTAAAATGGCAAATAATATCAATGATGAGTTCTTAGTTTCCTATTCTAAAGATTTTGCAGATTCAATCATTTCGAATCTGGATTCAGGAAAGGGATCAGTATCTGGTAAAGAGATTGTCAGTTTGACTCCTTCCAAACAGGTTAACTTTTTTATTCTCATGTTATTATATGGTCAATGGCAAGATGAAATGAAGAAGCTGGAAAGTCCATACTTCAACTATAAGCACGAAGAAGTAAGGAAAGCCATGACTACATACATGAATGTGCTTTCTCAACATATTGAAGTATCCTCAAAGAATCTACAACCTCTGATCGAAGAAGCTATCAGATTGACTATCAATTGGTTGTTGTTCCCTACGGAGACCCTGGTTGAAGAAATAAATGGGAGAGGGATCAATCAAGTATCTGGGGTCAAACCATTAAGTAGGTATTATAAGATCTATAATGAAGATCTTGTTTACCTCCTGAATGAAAAGCCAGATGTAGAATTAGGTGTTTTTCTTGATGAGTGGGCCGAGCTGATGGATCAAAAGGCAAGGAATTCAATCATTGAAAAAGAGCTTGGTAATTTAAATGGGATCAGTGCGATATCCTTAGGTGATCTGGTTGAAGAGGGGCCTGTTGAACAGGTAGAGGAGATCGAAGAACAGCCACAGGAAATGGAAGCAGATTTCGAAGAACAAGAGATAGAAGCGGAAGTTGATGAGGAAGCGGAAGTAGTAGATGAGGAGAGTGATGAATCTGAGGATAGCGATCTTGAGCATGATGAGTCAGAGGATGATGAACCAGTCACTGATGAGATCGGAGAAGGAGATGAAATCGTAGAATCTGATGACTCATTAAATCAACAATTTGCTACAGAAGAAGAAACCTTAAATGATCAGTATAAGGATGATCAGGTTACAGTAGCAGCCAAACATCAACAAAAGAAGATCTCGTCGATACTGGAAGCTGTTTCGGTAAATCAGGAATATATGTTCACTTCTGAGTTGTTTGGAGGTGATAAGGAGACTTTCCATGAAGCAGTAGAAAAAATCGAATCCTGCAGCTCATTTGACGATTCAGTGGAGATGCTTGTGGAGAACTATGCAAAATCCAATTCCTGGGACATGAATAGTGTTGAGGTTAAGGAATTACTCAAATTTGTATTCAGAAGATTCAGGTAGGCTACATCCGCTGAAGTACTTGCATTCTATGGGCATCCAGCTTAAGAAAGACGAAAAGCAATATCGTAAATCCCCAAAGACTTGATCCTCCATAACTAAAAAATGGCAGGGGAATCCCGATCACTGGGAAGAGGCCAATGGTCATGGCGATATTAAGCGCAAAATGGATAAAGAGGATTGAAGTTACTCCGAGACCAAAGATCCTGGCAAAGCCTGATTTTTGACGATTGGCCAGGAATATTAATCTAACCAGTAGGGTTGTAAATAAAGCAATTAGTAAAATGCTTCCAAACCAACCCTGCTCCTCTCCTATGGTTGAAAAAATAAAGTCAGTGGTTTGCTTAGGAACAAAATCAAATTTTGTCTGAGTGCCTTCCAGATATCCTTTGCCTAACCATCCTCCAGACCCAATGGCAATTTTTGACTGAGTTACATTCCAGCCAATTCCAAGGGGATCAGCATTCGGATTTACTAATGACATTACCCTTTTCTGCTGGTGAGGCTTTAAAACATCATTCAGGATAAAATCCACACTAAACACAAAAGCGATAGCTACGAATGCAGTAATGACAGTAATCAATACCTTGTTTAATGATTTTCCGACTAATCCCACAATGAGTATAGCCACAGCACCAATTATTATGAGGAGTGCCAATTGATTTATCAGCAGAGTTAGAATGAATAACACAGCTACCCCGATTGCTCCTATCAGGAAAATGGGATGCATGCCCTCATTAAATAATACGATAACGAGCGAAGCAAAAACGATTGCCGTACCTGCATCACCTTGCAGAATCACAAGGATCATAGGAGCAAGGAATATTAAAAAGCCAATGACCTGAACGTTTAACTCAGTGGTATTGCGAGTGCTTTTGCTAAGGTAACGGGCTAAAGCCAGACAAACCGCAAATTTTGCTATTTCAGATGGTTGAAACTCAAATCCACCGATTCCAAACCAGGATTTTGAACCGGCTACTTCTTTCCCGAAAAACAATACTGCAATCAGCAGGAGGATTATCCCTCCGTACACGAAATATGCAATGGTGTCATATATCCTGAAGTCCAGAAGCATAATGAAGGTAATAAGTGCAATAGAAGTGCTAATCCATACGAATTGTCTACCTGCACTTGTGTTAAAGTCAAAGATGCTATTACTCAAATCCGGGTTATATTCAGCTGCATAAATGCTTAGCCAACCACTAATTACCAGCGCAAAATAAATGGCAACCGTCAACCAATCGATTCGATATATGAGTTGATCTTCTCTCATTGATTGGTTGCAACCTCAAGGACAGGTTTTAAATCAAGGGTGTCTCTTTTCTTGACTTTCTCGACTTTTTTGTCTGCAAAGTCTCCTTTCAGAACATAATCTTCCAGCCAGGTCCTCTTGATCTCACCTGTTAGGTATTTTTCAACAATAAGACTGGCAGTTGCAGCAGCAGCCCGCGCACCCCATCCTGCATTTTCCACATAGGCAGCCACAGCGATCTGTGGGTCCTCTTTAGGTGCGAAGCACATAAAACCAGAGTGATCTTCTCCATGTGGATTTTCAACAGTACTGGTTTTACCGCAAACTGAAATATCAATCATTTTAGCTCGCATCCCTGATCCCTGGGCGACTACCATTTCCATCCCATCAATTACGGGTTCAAAATGTCTCGCAGAAATACCTACATCATTCTTCGTGAAATTTTCAGCAGGCTCTCCATTTATACTTTTTACGATATGAGGAGTGATATAAAATCCCTTGTTTGCTACGATTGCGCATAAATTGGCCATCTGAATGGGCGTAACAAGCAGTTCACCCTGACCGATACTTAAAGAATAAATATTTGAGAACTTCCATCTGTTTTCTCCATACATCCTATCATAAAAGTCAAGTGAGGGGACAAACCCGGTGGATTCATTAGGTATATCCACTCCTAATTTCCTGCCTAATCCAAACTTGTCTATGTATTCATGCCATTTTTCTAGTCCGATCCTCGAATCTATGAATGCACTTTCTTCATAACCCTGTTGAATCATTCTTCTAAATACTTTGACATAAAAGTTGTTGGATGATTTTTCAATGGCTTTTCGTACATCATATATACCAGGGGGTGCATGATCGCCGATAAGATCACCCTCACAGTATATTTTTTCTTCCGGACCTAACTGCCCTTCTTCAAGTGCAATTAAAGATTGAACTACCTTAAACATAGACCCTGGAGGATATGTAGCCTGTAGAGGCCTGTTGAAAAGTGGTTTTAATGTATCATTTTGTATTTCAACGAAATTTTTCCCCCGGTCGCGCCCACTCAGACTAGCTGGGTCATAAGAAGGGTACGAAGCAATCGTGAGTATTTCACCTGTAGATGGTTTAATTGCTACGATTCCCCCAACCTTTCCTTGGAGTAGTTTTTCCGCGTACTCCTGCAATTCAAGGTCTATGGTTAATTGAATATTTTCTCCGGGAATAGGTACGGTATCATATTCGCCATCTTTAAACGCTCCTTTTACAACTCCCTGAACATTGACCATTTGATACCTTGTGCCTCGCTTGCCCCGTAGATATTTCTCATATTCTTTTTCCACACCTGTAATTCCAATAAAGTCACCGGATTTATAGTAGTTAGTAGTATCACTATTGATTATTCTGCGATTAACCTCTCCTACATAGCCCATTGTATTCGCCATAACCGGGGACGAATAATCCCTAACAGTACGAGGAAGTGCATAAAAGCCTGAATAAGAAACAAGTTTATCCTGTACAGAAGCAAAGACATCGTTGGGTATTTGTTCCATGAACTTTGAAGCCAAAATGGGAGAGTAGGACTTAGCTTTCAAATACTTATCTAAGAATTCGACATGTGTAATATCAAGCAGTTTGCATAATTCTGTACTGTCTGACAATTCAACCTCCCTGGGAACTATCATTAGGTCATATACAGGGGTATTAAATACTATCAGTTTTTGATTGGTATCATAAACAAGTCCTCGATAGGGGTAATCTATGATTTTCTGAATGACATTATTTTCCGCAGCCAGTTTATAATCTTCATTAAATACCTGTATCGAGAGCAGTCTTATTGCGAAAGTCAGACCGACCAAAACGATGAAACCCTGTATAATAAGACTTCGGTTCATATTCTTTGCTTCCTAGGACTCAACAAATAACCAATAGTCAGGATGATAATAAAACTGAGGATTGCGCTGTAAAATATTTTTCCAGCTATTAACCAGAAATTGCTCAATCCGCCATTTTCGACAATAAAAATAATGCAATGATGAATAAAAATTAAAGGGAATGCATACTTTGTGAATCCCCAAATACCCACTGCATTCACTGTTAGCTCCACATCATCATCAGAATGTTCATTTGCCACATTGTACCAAAGATCTTTTATAAAAGCTAATAAAACGCATGCTGCTGCATGAATGCCTGGTGTATTAGAAAAAACATCGATGATTAATCCGCTTCCCAAGCCAATGAGCATTGCCAGACTTCTACTGATACCGAATGGCAGTAATAACAGGAAGCCAACATAAAAGAATCCGAAGGCTTTGTCAAAAAAGACTAACCGATAGAGAATCGGAATTTGTAATAAGAGGAAAATTGCAAAATTTTTGACTTGCGATATATAGTTAATTCTAATCACTGTGGTAATAGATTTTCTAAACTATCTTTTTCAATTTTCAGTTCATCCGAAATCACATAGGCATATGTCAACGAAGTGAAATCGGTAGACAAATCTATCCTGGCTCCATAATATACGTCTTCATCCTTTACATTTATTTCCGATACTACTCCAATCATTATCCCTGGAGGAAACACCGAATTATAATCGGAGGTGACTACTGAATCTCCAACCTGTAAATCAATGTGCTTTGGCACAAACCTGACTTCTGCCTGAATAGGTGATAAACCATCCCACGATACGGTACAAATTGTATGCGTTCTTTTGAGTGTGCTTGAAACCATAAGGTTTCTGTGCAAGAGCGATATCACCGTTGAAAAATGATTAGACACGGATTTTATTTGCCCTATCACACCAGTCCCTGAGATAACGCCCATTCCAGGTTCAACCCCATTATTCCTGCCCACATCTAATGTCATAAAGTTCATGCTTCGACGATAGGTATTATTTATTACTCTCGCCTTGGTGGCATTGAACCTGGTTTGGATACTATCATTTCCGGAATATATGAGCGGTCGACTAATAATGGAATCCTTGAGTCTTTCATTCTCCTCAAGTAACTGTTTGTTTATTTCAGTCAAGTTGAAATAATTTTCAGTATTTTGAGCTACCTCACTAACACTGGCAACAAGGACATTAGAAGAGTTAAGAAATGAAGCATTATACCGATTGTTATATTGAACAATCAGCCAGGCACAAAAAACTTCCAATACGATAAACAGTCCGAAAGTTCTGTAACGGTAAAGGAAGTCTAATAAATTCCGCATTTAATCTCCTAAGTCATCAACACCGGCTTGTATGTATTGAGCAATTTTAGTGCAAGTCCGGTACCCCTTACCACTGCTCTTAATGGATCTTCTGCAATATGTATTGGAAGCTTGGTTTTCATAGAAAGCCGCTTATCCAATCCTCTTAACAATGCTCCACCTCCTGTAAGGTAGATTCCATTGTCATAGATATCTGCAGAAAGTTCGGGTGGTGATATTTCTAAAGCTTTTAATACTGCTTCTTCTATTTTAGATACTGATTTATCAATTGCAAATGCAATTTCAGAATATGAGATCTTAATGACTTTAGGTATCCCTGTCATCAAGTCTCTACCTCTGATCTCATAGTCTTCGGGTCCATCGTCTAATTCTGTTAGCGCAGATCCGACTTCGATTTTTACACGTTCAGCCGTCCTTTCTCCTATCAGAAGGTTGTGCTGACGACGCATATAATCAAGAATGTCTTTGTTGAAGGAATCCCCTGCCACACGTATCGACTGGTCACAAACGATTCCACTCAAAGCGATTACTGCGATCTCTGTTGTACCTCCTCCTATATCCACAACCATGGAACCGATAGGCTGCTCGATATTTATTCCGATACCAATAGCTGCTGCAATTGGCTCATGGATCATGTATACTTCTTTGGCACCAGCATGTTCAGCGGAGTCCCTCACCGCTCTTTTCTCAACTTCTGTGATCCCGGATGGGATGCATATCACCATTCGATGTGAGGAGGGCAACCATTTTTGGTTATTGCCATCGATCATTTTGATCATCCCCCTGATCATATGTTCGGCAGCGTGGAAGTCAGCGATTACTCCATCTTTTAATGGACGTATCGTCTTAATGTTTTCGTGAGTCTTTTCATGCATTTGCATGGCCCCTCTACCGATTGCTAATACCTTGTTTGAAGCCTTGTCGATCGCAATGATTGATGGTTCGTCTACCACAATCTTGTCCTTGTAAATAATCAACGTATTGGCTGTGCCAAGATCTATTGCAATATCATTATTAAAAAAATCAAAAAACCCCATGAATTAACTGATCAAAATTTGGTCGTGAAAGTTACGAATAGTTTTGTATTCAAAATGTTTTACTAATGTTTAAAATGTCTTGTTCCGGTAAAAACCATCGAAAGTCCATTTTCATCACAATAGTCAATGGACAATTGGTCTTTTACTGATCCTCCTGGCTGTATAACCGAAGTTATGCCAGCTTTATTGGCGATCTCTACACAATCCGGGAAAGGGAAGAAAGCATCAGATGCCATTACTGCTCCTTTAAGATCAAATCCAAAATTTTTGGCTTTATGAATGGCATGTTCAAGTGCATCGACCCGGGATGTTTGCCCAACTCCGCTGGCTACCATTTGTTGGTCTTTTACTAAAACGATGGTATTTGATTTTGAGTGTTTACAAACCTTGGAAGCAAAAATGAGATCTTCAATTTCGGAAGAAGTTGGGCTCTTTTTTGTTACCGTTTTTAAATCCTCAATGGAATCTGTTTTAGCATCATAATCCTGTGCCAGAACACCATTAAGCATGGATTTAAAGATGATTTTGCCATCCCAGAACTTATCAAGATTAAGTAAAATTCTATTTTTCTTTGATCTAAGAACTTCAAGGGCATCTGACGTAAAGCCAGGGCTTATCAGGATTTCAAAGAATAAATCATTCATGGCGTCAGCAGCAGCCTTATCAATTTCTTTATTACAAATAAGTACCCCACCGAATGCAGAAGTTGTATCAGCTGCGAATGCCTTTTGATAAGCCTCTGCAACAGTGCTTCCCTGAGAAATACCACAGGCATTATTATGTTTTAAGATCGCAAATACTGTTTCATCTTTAAACTCAGTGATCAACTGAATAGCAGCTTCAATATCTACCAGGTTGTTGTAAGAAATCTCTTTTCCATGTAGTTGCTTAAAATAAGATTTGCCCTTAGGATAGAAAACTCCCTGCTGGTGAGGGTTTTCTCCATATCGTAGTACTTCTCCGCCAGAGGCACTCACTTTTATGGATGGTACTTCCTTGTCCGCATTCAAATATTCAAATATGGCTGAATCATAATGCGAGGAGGTGTCGAAAGCTCTGGCTGAGAATAATTTCCTTTCGCTTAATTCGGTTACCCCATTTCCATTTTCGAGAAGGTTCAATAAGTCCTCATAATATGCTCGGGAACTCACAATTAGAACATCTTTAAAGTTTTTAGCAGCAGCTCGAATTAAGGCGATTCCTCCGATATCAATTTTCTCAATGATATCTTCTTCCGAGGCACCACTGGCAACAGTCTCCTCGAAAGGATAAAGATCTACAATGACCAAATCAATTGCTGGAATAGCATGTTGACTTTTTTCACTTTCATCCTCGTCAAGCCCTCTTCTGTACAATATCCCTCCAAATATTTTTGGATGCAAAGTTTTCACTCTGCCCCCAAATATGGCAGGGTAGTCTGTGATACTTTCAACTGCTGTTACGTCTATACCCAGTCCTTCAATGTAGGTTTGTGTACCTCCTGTGGAGTAAAGGCTTACTCCTAGACCATTTAATTTTTTTATGATAGGGTCCAGTCCATCTTTGTTAAAAACGGACACCAATGCTGACTGGATTTTTACTTTGCTCATGCGCCTCAAAAAATAAAGCTGCAAAGCTAAGAATTAATCATGCTTTAATCAGTGTTTGTCTCAAGTAATCCTCGACAATTTGAGGAAAGTGTTTGTATTCCAATTGGTGAATCCTATTTGCGAGCTCATCAGGGGTGTCTGTAGGGTACACAGGACACTTTGCTTGGAATAATGTCTTGCCCTTGTCGTATTCTTCATTTACCAGATGAATGGTGATTCCGGATTCCTGATCACCATGCTGAATTACAGCTTCATGTACGTGACTGCCATACATACCTTTACCACCGTAATTTGGGAGCAAAGCCGGATGAATGTTGATTATTTTTTGTGGGAACTGATTGATTAAATACATAGGAACTTTCCAGAGAAAGCCTGCTAAAACAATGGCGTCTACTTCAAGTTCCTGAAGTTTTTGAATAAATGAGGAATCTTGAAATTCCTGCCTGCTAAATAATAGTGATTCAGTATTTAGTCTTTTGGCTCGATCCAAAACACCTGCTTTGGCGTTATTACAGAATACTGCCGCTACTTTAATATCACTTGTTTGATTAAAATGTTGGATGAGATTTTCGGCGTTGGTTCCGCTACCCGAAGCGAAGATGGCTATTTTGATCATAGGTTTATATCATTGACATACTAAGTAGTCCGGAAAGAATGATCAAATTGGTAATCATTCGAAGATGGACATAATGCTGCTGTCTGTCAGAGATGGCTAATTTATAAATGAACCAGGCAAAGACAGGCACTAGTAAGATAAAGTAATACTGAACCAGTCGGCTTTCGGTAGTTAAAATAAAAGTTAGTAGTAAAAAGCCGCCAGCTATGATTATCATGTATATGAAGAATTTTGCTCCTCTGATTCCCCAAACAACTGGGATTGTCTGACACCCTGCCGCTGCCTCCCCTTTTACATCTTCAATATCCTTGATGATCTCTCTCACAAAAACAGTAAAAAAAGCAAATAATGAGTAGATGTAAACGAGTGGTTCGTGACTTCTGAAAAAGACAGCTACAATTAGTAATGTCAAGCTGGTAATAAATGAGATGGTAATATTTCCAATGATTGGGAGCCTTCTCAGGTGATTGGAGTAATACCAAAGGCCAAAGGCTGACAATATATGAACTGCTCCAATTCTCACATCAAGCCAGAACCCAATAGCAATACCTGTAATGGATAAAAATAAATGGGAAAGCATGGCTAACCTTCGTCGGAATTTCGTTCCAACTATCACTTTTTCTGGTCTGTTGATCATGTCAATTTTTTGATCATAGTAGTCATTGATAATGAAGCCTCCGGCAGCGATCATCAGGGTAGAAGCAATCAACAGAAAAAAATTGATGGAATGAATGATTTCATATTTGTTAGGAAGATTGCTGACCAAAAATATAGCCGTTAAAATCTGGGTGATAGTGATTATTGCCAGACTTGGGATGCGGCTTGCTTTAAGAAATCCGGGGAAGTCGATGGTAAGCAGGCGAATCATGAGTTAATATACGAATCAAATCTGAATATATTTTGAGTAGCTTTTCAGTTGATCGACTTTACATTAAAGATTTCACTAGAAAAGGAAATATCACCATTGGTCAATGGCTATTCCATCCCTTTATTCCGCATTTGGATAAATTCAGTATATCGGCGGTATATAGCTATTCCAAAACCTATAGTAAAAATTAAGGTCCCTAACCAAAGGATGTTGATAAATGGCTTTTCAACGGCTTCTAAAATGATCCAGTCCTTTTGGGTCCTGCTTACACCAAGGACAAAACTATTTTCAGCTGGTATTATTTCCTGAATGGTGATCCTGGAAGCCAGATCATAAACAGTTGCGGGGATCTTACCCGCCATTCGATCCTTTATGATATAATAGGGCTCTGCAGTATAAGTTTTTGTCTCGCCCTGAATTTCAATGATAGCCTTCACAGCGATATCGCCAGCGCCCAGAGTTACTCCTTCAATATCGTTCACACCTTGAATATCTTTTAGGACGGCCACATAGTCATTTATAAAAAATTGGTTCCCTGGCACAACTTTGACGGATTCCTCTTCACTCCACTCGATTTCCTGTTCTGGATCAGGGAATGTGCGTACATGGCTATAAAGATCAGCCGTAAGCGTACGATTAATATCTGGTGAGAAGACTGTCATACCCATTGTTTCATTCATCTGAAGCCTGGGATAAAGGGTGAATTCTTTTCCGGATTCCTGCTGATAGAGTACTTCAAAATAACTGTTATCAGCATTAATGATGTCAATGGTATCACCAGGATTTAATGCTTTGCCTGTAGAGGTAACTTCATTGGATGTTACAACTAATTTTAAAGGATTAGTTGTGGTCGAGACACTATTAATATCAATAAAGCCATCATCTGAAGTTTTCTTTCTTATCCCTTTATAAAGCAGAGAATACTCCCCCATCTGACGAGGCTCATTGAGGAATAATAATAAGTTGTTCTGATTAACTTCATCAGGAAATTCCTTATTCCATAGGAGACCCGTATTGTTTTTGGATAGGATTTTTGAATAACCTGAAGAGAAGAGAATACCAATAAGCATCAGGGCTACACCGATATGAGCGATCGCTCCTCCCGATAATTTGATATTAGATTTTGAAAATTGTAAGAGGATTTTTCCATTAGCTACAACAGAATAAATAGAGGCTGTGAGTAGTGCCAGATATCCAGGATTATGAATTTTCGCAATAACAATTATTAGACCGGAAATCAATAATGAACCAATGATTGGAATAGTCAATGCTTCTTTAAGTTTGGCTTTATCCATCTTATTCCACCAGAAGAGCTGCCCGGTTCCTGAGAGAATGGCCAGTATAACAGCAAAGTATAGCTGAAAGTCGGTGTAAAAAGAAACCTGGTCAACCGGAGGCGCGACATTGGAATCAACCCCAAAAAGTCCCATAAAAGAGTTGTAGACAGGAATAGAGGTTGGTAGAATTACCTGGAAAGCCATCAGGGAAAGGGTGATAGCTCCCATAAAAATCCAGAATTCTCTAGAGTAAGCTGAGACTTCAGATTCTTGAATCGGTAATTTATTCCATGATTTAACTATATAAAAGGTTGTTATTCCAATGAATACCAATAGATAGATTAATAACTGACCAGACAGTCCCAAGTCTGTAAATGAGTGTACTGATGTGTTTCCAAGAATTCCACTTCTGGTTAGGAACGTTGAGTAAATGATCAGGATATAAGTTGCTGATACAAGGATAATAGATGATTTCAGGGCTGCAGGGCTCTTTCTGAAAGCAATCATTGTGTGAATAGAAGCAACTAGGGTAAGCCATGGAACATATATGGCGTTTTCTACCGGATCCCAATTCCAATAGCCACCAAAATTCAGTGTTTCATAAGCCCAATAGGCACCCATCAAAATACCAATTCCCAAAATTGCTGCAGAAAATTGAGCCCACGGCAAAGCCGGTCTGATCCACTCTTTATATTTTTTGTTCATAATCCCTCCCATGCAGTAAGCAAACGGCACCACAGTAGATGCAAAACCAAGGAACAAAGTGGGTGGGTGGATCACCATCCAATAGTTCTGAAGGAGCGGATTAAGTCCTTTCCCATCCTGAGGAACAAAGTCAGGGTTCATATTAAAAATCGGATCCTGTATAGCCTCCCGAAGTAATATGAATGGGGAACTTCCAATTTTCACATCAAATACGACTACACCCATTATCATAGAAGTCAAAAAGATTTGGGTGAAAGCAAATACTGTCATCACTGGTGCTCTCCATTTCTTATTGGTATTGATGATGATGAGCCCTAAAACGGCATTCCAAAACATCCATAAGAGGAAAGACCCTTCCTGGCCATTCCAGAAACTGGAAATCTGGTAATAATAAGGAAGAAGTAAAGAGGTATAGTTATAGGCGTAATGGTATTCGAAATAATGATTATTGATAATCAGAAAAAGTGTAACACAAATGCCGATAACTGTTAAAGCATGAATATAAAAAAGTGCAATTGAAAATTTGGTCCACGCCTCCTCTTGTCTGCTATTTTGAAAGAAAGCATAGGTAGCCAGGATGGCTGTGACAAAAGAAGTAATTACAAATAGGTGGCCAAGGTTGCCAATGAAATAATGCATACACTTCTAAAGATTAGCGCCTTCTTCCTGGTATTTCGAAGGGCATTTAAGTAAGATTTTATCTGCTACGAATCGATCATTTGAATAAGCTCCAACCACCACTACCTGTTCTGAACGAAGAAAATCAGTTGGCATAGGATTAGGATGGTAGACCATCTGTTCCTGATTATTCTCATCCACCAGGGCAAACCTGAAAGATCGTCGATCAGCACTTGTCTCCACCCCAATCACATTTCCAGTTTCATCCTTTTTCAGTTTACCAACTACATGGATTTTGTTATTGTTGCCATGCTCAGCCATTTCCTGAGCTTCATTGAATGAAACATAGGTACTGGCATCACCTGCTGTTGAGATGATTATTATCAGCGCGATTGCAATGACAACTAGACCGATAATATGTGATTTTTTCATCCCTCTTTATTTGATTTTTCCTCTAGTTTTTTGACTCTCCTGTCTATTCTCCATACGAAGATGAAGAATCCGATTAGCAGAACCAGAATAACACCAACAACTACATAAATCTTTCCATCCTGCCTGAATTGATCAGCCATTGGAATCTGAAAGAAGCCATAAAAACTAACTAAAAAAAAGCTTAACAAGTTCATCATTACAATTCAAGTTTTTCAGAAACTATCTGATATCGAATTTTTATTGTTGCAATCCAAAAACCTAGTAGTGCCCAACCTATCACAGCTGGATAGAAGACCAGTCTCATTTGGCTATCGAGATCATAAGCATTGAATCCCGGGTTTCCACCATTCCCCGGATGGAGACTGTCTTCAGCAAGTCTCGGAAGGATGAATAGCAATGGGATTAAAGTCGCATAAGCAAAGATGTTATAAACGGCCGAGATCTTTGCTCTTTGTTGATCGTCTTTGATGCTACCCCTTAAAACGAAGTAAGCAAAGTATATTAATAAGGCAATAGCGGACATGTTTTGTTTGGGGTCACTACTCCAGGGTTCTCCCCAGGTGAAATTTGCCCAGAACATTCCCGATAATAATCCGAGGACACCAAAAAGTGTCCCCACTTCTCCCAGTTGGACACTGTAAATATCTTTTTGCATATCCCCTTTTGAAAGGAATTTTATGGCCTGGATGCACGAAGCGGTGAATAGGGCAATCATTCCAAACCACATGGGCACATGAAAGTAAAGAACCCGAATTGTTTCATTCAAAATCGGGAGCCTTGGGACAGGCATTATTAAACCTCCGATGAAAACATAGGTTAGTAGTCCAATGGTCAGCCATTTCCACCAATCGGTCCGTATCAGGTAATTCATCTTCTCAGGATTTCCATGTAAATGGGAAAAGAATAAAAGAGAGTGCAATGATAATAACATTCACACTTAAGAGAGTCAATAAATCAGAAGTAATATCTGTAGATGGAGCGCCTAGAATTAGACGTTTGGATATGGATGTTGACATAAGCAATATCGGGATCACAATGGGGAATCCCAGGATAGCCATGAGCGTGGCATTATTTTCTGTTTTGGAAGCCAACGAGGACACCATGGTGAATGCTGAAGCCAGTCCTATACTTCCACAAAATAGATTGATGTAGAACCAGATATTAATAGCTTCAGGAGCACCCAATAAGATGGAATAAATAACAATTGATAACAAGATTAAAACCAGTTGATAGAGGTTGCTATATAAGAGTTTTGCGGCTATGATCTTTATGGGTGAGGCAATAAAATAGAAATAGGTAGTCCGATTTTCTTCCTGAATGAAACTTTTAGCAATCGCGTTGACAGAAGTAAAAAGGATGATTAACCAAAAAAGTGCATTCCATACTTCTGGTTTAATAAAATTCATGAATGACATGTAGGAGATCATGATGATGGCTGAGAGGTAGAGTAGAATTCCAAGAACAGGGTATTTGTTCCTTAAATCTGCTTTTAAGTCTTTTGAGACCAATGCCATTACTTCCTTCATGATGTAAAATTAATGGTGGTCATTCTAAAAACGAGGTTATTAAGTTGTTATAATCTCAAAAGATCCAACTCAGTATCGATATAGAAAAAATGACAAATCCATGTAAAAAGGAGATATTCCAGATATTTTTGCAGCCGAATTGCCATTAAATACTTTATTTATTGATGAAGAAATCAATATTAATCACTGGTGGGGCCGGGTTTATCGGATCGCATGTTGTGAGGAGATTTGTAAAGAATTATCCTGATTATCGAGTTGTCAACTTAGATAATTTGACTTATGCAGGAAATCTGAGAAATTTGACTGATATAGAATCTGCAAAAAATTACAAATTTATTAAGGAAGATATTTGCGATTTTAAAGCAATGGAATCCCTTTTTCAACAGTATCAGTTTGAGGGAGTGATTCATCTAGCGGCTGAATCACATGTAGATAGAAGTATCAAAAATCCTTTGGCATTTATTGAGACTAATATTTTAGGGACAGTCAGTCTTTTAAGTGCGGCTAAGTCTGTCTGGAAGGATTTCAATGGAAAGCGATTCTACCATATTTCAACAGATGAAGTTTATGGATCATTGGGTGAGCGTGGGTTTTTCACCGAATCTACGGCTTATGATCCGCAATCACCCTATTCTGCATCAAAAGCCTCTTCTGACCATTTTGTGAAGGCCTACAGCAATACTTATGGGATTCCGGTTGTGATCTCAAATTGCTCAAATAACTATGGGCCATTTCAGTTTCCGGAAAAGCTAATTCCTTTGATGATTAATAATATCAGAAATAATAAATCTCTGCCTGTTTATGGAAAAGGAGAAAACATTAGGGATTGGTTATATGTGGAGGACCATGCAAAGGCCATTGACCTGATCTATCATGAAGGAGAAAGTAGCGAGACCTACAATATCGGAGGTTTTAATGAGTGGAAGAATATTGACATTGTCCATTTGCTATGTGAAATAATGGATAAAAAGCTGGAGAGGCCGAAGGGAACATCCGAAAAGCTTATTACTTATGTCACCGACCGTGCTGGACATGATCACCGATATGCCATTGATGCTTCTAAAATACAAAACGAGTTAGGATGGGAACCTTCTCTCCAATTTGAAGCGGGCCTAAACAAAACAGTTGATTGGTATCTGACAAATGAAAAATGGCTTGAGGAAGTAACCTCCGGGGGTTATCAAAAATATTATCAGGAACATTATAAAACTGAGGCGTAATGAAAGGGATAATTTTGGCAGGTGGATCTGGAACAAGACTTCATCCACTGACATATGCAATCAGCAAACAGATACTTCCTGTTTATGATAAACCCATGATTTACTACCCACTGTCCATTTTGATGTTGTCAGGGATCAGGGAAATACTTATTATCTCTACACCAAGAGATTTACCTGTTTTCAAAGAGTTACTTGGTGATGGAAAGAGCCTTGGTTGTTCTTTTTCATATGCAATTCAACAAAAACCCGAAGGTTTGGCTCAGGCTTTTTTAATCGGGGAGGATTTCATTGGCGATGATAAAGTAGCCCTTATACTTGGTGACAATATATTTTATGGTTCCGGATTATCGAAAAAATTGCAATCCTGCAATAATGTCGATGGAGGAATAGTCTATGCTTATCATGTACAGGACCCTGAACGTTATGGTGTAGTAGAATTTGACAAGAATAGGAAAGTATTGTCAATTGAGGAAAAGCCTAAAAGCCCTAAGTCGAGTTTTGCAGTTCCTGGCTTATATTTTTACGACAATCAGGTAGTGAAAATTGCTAGGAATATTGAGCCAAGTGAGAGAGGTGAGCTGGAAATTACTTCTGTAAATAATGAATACTTAAAACAGAATAAATTGAGTGTTCAAATTCTTGACAGGGGTACAGCCTGGTTAGATACCGGTACTTTTGCTTCATTAATGCAGGCGGGAGCTTTTGTCCAGGTAATTGAAGAAAGGCAAAATTTAAAAGTGGGATGCATAGAGGAAGTAGCCTTTAAAATGGGATTTATCGATGAGAATCAATTAAGAAAATTAGCCAGCCCATTGTTAAAAAGTGGCTACGGGGAGTATTTAATTTCAATTATATAATAGTGGATTTTAAAGAAGTTTCGATTCCTGACTGTAAATTATTTGTTCCCAAAATATTTGAGGATAGCAGAGGGTATTTCTATGAAGGGTTCAATGCAAAGAAGTTTTTCGATAAAACGGGCATAGTTTTTAATATTGTTCAAATCAATCAATCAAAATCTTCCTGTGGAGTATTGAGAGGTTTGCATTTCCAATTACCACCTTTTGATCAGGCAAAGATGGTTTCAGTAATTGAAGGGGAAGTTTTAGATGTCGCCGTCGATTTGAGAAAAGATTCAAAGGATTATGGCAAATATGTTTCGGTAGTTTTAAGCGAACAAAACAAAAATCATTTTTATATACCAAAAGGTTTTGCTCATGGATTTCTAGTCAAAAGTAATAGTGCAAAATTCATGTATGGAGTTGATAATCTATATTCCCCTGATCATGATTCAGGGATAATTTACAATGACTTGGAAATAGGCATCGATTGGGATTTTCCTGTAGATGAAATATTGATTTCAGAGAAAGATAAAAAACTACAAACACTAGAAGATTTTGATTCTCCATTCTAAATTTTAGATTAATGAAAATAGCTGTAGTAGGTACAGGATATGTTGGGCTGGTTACAGGAACCTGTTTTGCGGAGACGGGAAATCATGTCACCTGTGTTGATATAGATGAGAAAAAGGTTGCCAAGCTGAAAAATAAGCAAATGACCATCTACGAGCCGGGGCTTGATGTGTTATTTGAAAGAAATATTCGACAGGGTAGATTAGACTTCACAACTGATCTGAAAGAAGGAATAAAGGGCGCTAAGATTATCTTTCTTGCGCTACCAACCCCTCCCGGTGAAGATGGATCCGCAGACCTAAAATATGTATTGAAAGTCGCTGAAGATCTTGGCCCTATACTGGAAGATTATACGGTTATTGTTGACAAGAGTACAGTGCCAGTTGGAACAGCTGAACGAGTTCACGCAAAAATTTCTGAAAACGCCAAAGTTGATTTTGATGTGGTCTCAAATCCGGAATTTCTTAGAGAAGGCGTAGCCGTTGATGATTTCATGAAGCCAGATCGGGTGGTTGTTGGCGCTGAGACAGAGAGAGCAAAAAAGGTCATGGATCAATTATATGGACCATTTGTAAGACAGGGGAATCCCATTATTTTCATGGATATCCGTTCAGCTGAGTTGACCAAATATGCTGCGAATTCATTTCTCGCAACCAAGATCACATTTATGAATGAGATTGCTAATATGTGTGAGTTATTAGGAGCAGACGTTGACATGGTACGTAAAGGGGTAGGAACTGATACACGAATCGGAAAGCGATTCTTGTTTGCCGGGATAGGTTATGGTGGAAGCTGTTTTCCTAAGGACGTTCAGGCATTGGCCCGATCAGCGCAGGAAGTCAATTATGATTTCAAAATATTAAACTCGGTAATGGAAATAAACGATAACCAGAAAAAGAAACTGGTTGATCCATTGAAGAAATATTTTTCAGGAGATCTTTCCGGAAAAACAATAGCTATATGGGGCCTTGCCTTTAAACCATATACAGATGATATCAGAGAGGCTCCGGCCCTTGAAAATATCACTACTTTGCTGAGCTTAGGTGCTACAGTAAAAGCCTACGACCCTGAAGCAATGGAAAATGTAAAGGAGATTTTTGGAGATAAGATTTATTTCGCTGAGGATGAATACGATGCATTGAAGGGAGCGGATGCCTTAATGATCATGACCGAGTGGCCGGTATTCAGGACACCAGAATTTGATAAGATGTCTGATTCTCTTAAAAATAAAGTGATTTTTGATGGAAGGAATCTTTATGACCCTGCTCAAATGGATGAATTCGGGTTCACCTATTATAGTATAGGCAGAAAAGTAGTTTCCAAATGACCAAAAAGAAAGTATTAATTACTGGTGGAGCCGGCTTTTTAGGATCTCATCTTTGTGACCGTTTCATGAAAGAAGGGTTTCATGTGATAGCCATGGATAACCTCCTGACTGGGGACATCGCGAACATTGAGCATTTGCTTAAAGAGAAGGATTTTGAATTCCATCACCATGATGTTTCAAAATACGTCCATGTGTCGGGTGAACTTTCCTATATTTTGCATTTTGCCTCGCCGGCAAGCCCAATCGATTATCTGAAGATGCCTATTCAGACCATGAAAGTGGGTTCATTGGGTACACTTAACTGCCTGGGCTTAGCAAAAGATAAAGGAGCAAGAATGTTAATTGCATCAACTTCAGAAGTATACGGGGATCCCCAGGTTCACCCTCAAACTGAAGAATACTGGGGAAATGTAAATCCTGTAGGTCCAAGAG
This sequence comes from Bacteroidota bacterium, assembly GCA_047947195.1. Classification (GTDB taxonomy): domain Bacteria; phylum Bacteroidota; class Bacteroidia; order Cytophagales; family Cyclobacteriaceae; genus UBA7330. Next base: position 4,498,712 of record CP170458.1, on the reverse strand, counting down.
GGGTATATGATGAGGCTAAAAGATTTCAGGAGGCTTTGACCATGGCGTATCATACCTTCCATGGATTAGAAACCAGGATTGTCAGGATATTCAACACTTTTGGTCCGAGAATGCGCCTGGATGATGGTCGGGTACTTCCTGCTTTCATTTCGCAGGCATTGAGAGGCGAAGACCTTACAGCATTTGGAGATGGCTCACAAACCAGATCTTTTACCTATGTGGACGATCTGGTTGAAGGGATTTACCGGTTACTGATGAGTGATTATCCTCATCCTGTCAACATTGGTAATCCCCAGGAGATCACTATTAATGAGTTTGCTGAAGAGATCATCCGATTAACGGGTAGCAAATCCAAAGTGATCTATAAACCTTTGCCAAAAGATGATCCCAAACAAAGGAAGCCAGACATTTCCCTTGCAAAAGAAATAATAAATTGGGAGCCAAGGTATTCCCGGGCAGAAGGACTAAAGCCGACTTTGGATTACTTCAAAAAAAAGGTTCTAGGTTAGAATATTTTTTAGTTACTCTAAATCTCTTCGCGAACTTTGCGTCTTCGCGTGAAAATGTTTAACCCTTAATCAATTACTTTTGCAACCCGAAATGAAAATTGAAGGTTAATTCTACTTTGTCAGATTTTGAAATCAATTTGGTTTACCACTACCCTAAAGGGAGCCAAATTAATCTATTCACCTTCCCTTTAGGGATTCAGGGTAAAAAGGTGAATATGAAAAAGTAGGATTAAATCTCTTTAATATTCACCGATGAATTTATGGAAAACGTCATTCCGCATAAACACAGTGTTACACTAGATGACCGTATTGAGAAAAACGGTCATAAACCGAAGCTGGTTTGGTTTACCGGACTATCGGGTTCTGGGAAATCCTCTTTAGCTAATGCACTGGAGCAGCAACTGCATAACCGTGGGCTGAATACATATATCCTTGACGGTGACAATATTCGCAGTGGTTTAAACAAAGACCTTAATTTTTCTGAGGAAAGTCGCAAAGAAAATATTCGTCGTATTGCGGAGGTTTCAAAACTTTTTGTGGATGCGGGGATTGTAGTGTTGACTGCGTTCATTTCCCCTTTTCGTCAGAACAGGAGTTTTGCGAAAGAATTGGTTGGAGAAGAAAACTTTATTGAAGTGTTTGTGGATTGTCCCTTGGAAGTTTGTGAAGCCCGGGATGTAAAAGGACTATATGCAAAAGCGAGAGCTGGTGAAATCCCTGATTTTACCGGAATAACTTCTCCTTTTGAGGCACCTGAAAGCCCTGATGTTGTTGTTAAGACCAATGAACTTTCCCTCGAAGATTCTTTAAAAATTCTCATTGATAAGATATTACCTAAACTAAAATAATGCAGAGTTATAATCTGACCCATTTAAAAGAACTTGAGTCCGAGTCAATTTACGTACTTAGAGAAGTGTTTGCTCAATTTCAGAATCCTTGCATTCTTTTTTCAGGAGGTAAGGACTCAATTGTCGTCACACACCTGGCCAGAAAAGCCTTTTATCCAGCCAAAATTCCATTTCCATTGGTTCATGTGGATACCGGACATAATTTTCCAGAGACGATTCAATTCAGAGATGATCTGGTAAAAAAATTAGGGGCAAAGCTGGTAGTAGGATCAGTTCAGAAATCGATTGATGATGGTCGAGCAGCGGAAGAGAAAGGTAGAAATGCCACCAGAAATGCCATTCAGACAGTAACATTGTTAGATACCATTGAAGAGCATCAATTTGATGCTGCCATTGGGGGTGCTCGTAGGGATGAGGAAAAGGCAAGAGCCAAAGAGCGATTCTTCTCACATCGCGATGAATTTGGGCAATGGGACCCTAAGAACCAACGACCTGAGTTGTGGAACATCTTTAATGGAAAGCAGCACCACGGGGAACACTTTAGGGTATTTCCTTTGAGCAACTGGACTGAAATGGATGTTTGGCAATATATTCTTGCTGAGAAGATTGAGATTCCATCATTGTATTTTGCTCATAACCGCAAAGTAATCAGGAGGAGCAATACCTGGTTGCCAGTTTCCGAGTTTATACAGTTAGATCCCAAAGAAGATATAGTTGAAAAGAAAATTCGGTTTAGGACACTGGGTGATATTACAATAACGGGGGGAGCTGAGTCAGACGCAGATACGCTGGAAAAAATTGTTGAGGAAGTAGCAGCAGCTCGTCAAACCGAGCGTGGAAGTAGAGAGGATGACAAACGAAGTGAGACAAGTATGGAAGATAGGAAGAGGGAGGGGTATTTTTAATTGACTTTGACACTGACCTTAAAACTGACAGTAATGAGGGAGTACAAGAAATATGGAGTTTGGCAAGACAGCATCCAATTGACGTCGCAGATATACGAGTTGACACGGTCGTTTCCTGACGATGAGAAATTTGGATTAACCAATCAAATAAGAAGAGCTACAATATCAATTGCTTCGAATATTGCTGAGGGAGCAAGTCGATCTTCTACAAAAGATTTTTCTAGATTCTTAGAAATAGCCCAAGGATCAAGTTTTGAAGTAGATACACAATTATTAATTGCAAAAAATTTGAGTTTAATTACTGAAAGTGATTTCAACACATTGTCAGAGAAAATATCATCAATCGGAAAACAAATTTCTGGCCTGAAGAGGAAACTAGCTTAGAATGAAGTCATTGTTTATGTCAAGGTCATTGTTTAACAGTTAATATAATTATGGAAGAAAAGAATAAACAAGATTCCAACAGCTACCTCAATATGGAACTCCTTCGGTTCACAACTGCCGGCAGCGTAGACGATGGGAAAAGTACACTAATCGGACGACTCCTTTTTGATTCCAAATCAATCTTTGAGGATCAACTGGATCAGGTAAAAAAGTCAAGTGAACGAAAGGGACTTACAGATACAGATTTAGCCCTGTTGACTGATGGGCTGAAAGACGAGCGAGAGCAAGGTATTACGATTGATGTAGCCTATAGGTATTTTGCTACTCCCAAAAGAAAATTTATCATAGCAGACACTCCCGGTCATATTCAGTATACCCGAAATATGGTAACCGGGGCATCTACTGCCAACGTTGCTTTGATCCTTGTAGATGCCAGGAATGGAGTTGTTGATCAAACTTGTCGACACTCAATCATCGCTTCACTCCTTCAGATACCGCATGTTGTTGTTTGTATTAACAAAATGGATCTGGTCGACTATGATAAGGCAACCTATGACAGGATAGTAGATGAATACGAAAAATTTGCAGCTAAACTTGATGTAAAAGATGTTCGCTTTATTCCTATAAGTGCCCTGAAAGGGGATAACGTAGTAAATCGCAGTGAAAATATGAAATGGTACGAAGGGTCAACGTTACTTTATACCCTAGAAAACATTCATATTGGAAGTGATTACAACCACATCGATTGCAGATTCCCCGTACAGACGGTGATTAGACCAAAAAGTGATGAATATCATGACTATCGAGGTTATGCCGGAAGGATCGCTGGGGGAGTTTTTAAACCGGGCGATGAAGTAGCGGTATTACCTTCAGGATTCACATCTAAAATCAAATCAATTGATACATTTGATGGACCAGTGGATGAAGCCTTCGCCCCCATGTCGGTGACCATTCAATTGGATGATGATATTGATATCAGTCGTGGCGATATGATCGTCAGGACCAATAACCAACCGGATCAAAAGCAGGATTTGGAAGTGATGCTGTGCTGGTTGAATAATAAAGGTCCTATGCCCAGAGGGAAGTATACATTGCGCCACACCTCTGCGGACATGAAGGCTATGATCAAGGAGATCAGATATAAGCTAGATATCAATACACTACATAGAAACGAGGAAGACAAGGATATCAAAATGAACGATATCTGCAAAGTTTTACTAAGGACTACCAAACCTGTCTTTGTTGATCCATATAGAAAGAATCGTCAGACAGGAAGTATTATCCTAGTCGATGATGCTACTAATGAAACGGTTGCTGCTGGTATGGTTGTCTAAACCAACCTTATCAACGTCATTCCTGCGAAAGCAGGAATCATCTTAACCTTAAAGAAATCATGAACCTCCAATCTCTATCCAAAATCGCACAAAAGGCCGCTCAAAAAGCTAGCGCTGAAATCCTCAAAATATATGAATCAGGAGATTTTTCTATTGAAAGCAAAGCTGATGATTCACCTTTAACATTGGCTGACAAAGCTTCACATCATGCAATAGTCAGTGAATTAGAGAAAACCGATATACCTATCCTAAGTGAAGAGGGTAAAGCAATTCCTTTCAAGGAGAGAAAAAACTGGGAATATTTCTGGATGATAGACCCGCTGGATGGCACAAAAGAATTCATCAAGAAGAATGGAGAATTCACCGTCAATATTGCTTTGATACACAACAATCAAGTTGTGCTCGGTGTAGTATATACCCCCGTTTTAGGAGATTTATTTGTTGCAATCAAAGGTGAAGGGGCTTATAAAAATGGGCAAAGGATTAATGTAAATCAATTCTCAAGAAAAGATGCCGGATTGAAAGTTGTTGCTTCCAGATCTCATTTAAATGATGAAACTCAGGAGTTTTTGAATGAATTGGATTCACCAGAAATTGTCTCAAAAGGTAGTTCCCTCAAGCTATTAATGGTAGCCGAAGGAGCAGCGGATCTTTATCCACGCTACGCACCGACTATGGAATGGGACACAGCAGCTGCACAGATTATCGTTGAGGAAGCAGGGGGCAGTGTTTTGATTAAGGATACTAAGGAACCAGTCAAGTATAACAAGGAGAATTTATTGAATCCATATTTCCTTGTAAGTGGCAAACAATCCAGTTAGTTTCCAACCATTTCCAAGTATACTGTCTCTTAGATACTGACTCCTAAATTCTTTTGTATAATTTTGCCCCCTGATTCCAATTTCAGAATGAGGACAACCTTATTACGATTAACATTTTTCATCTTTACCAGCGTATTGTGTGCGCAATCGATGCAAGCACAAGATTCTCCAAGTATCCAAAATCTCCAAAATCTCAATGTGGATGATCTTTCTGATGATCAGATCAAAAAATTCATCCAACAGGTGGAATCCAGTGGATATTCCCAACAGCAGCTGGAGTTGCTTGCACGAGCCAGGGGAATGTCAGAAACCCAAATCAGTAAGCTAAGAAACCGGATCAGCCAGCTGCAGTCAGGTCAGACCGAAGGTCAGACCGGTAGCGGCGTGTCCCGCTTGCGAGAATCTCCAACCTTTAGAACCGATCGCGAAACACCTTTCGATCCTTTTGCGGACATCATTCCGACAGATACCATTAAACAAGGGTCTGAACTACCCATTTTTGGGATGTCATTCTTCGAAAATGAGAATTTGACTTTTGAACCAAGTCTGAGTATTGCAACACCCAAAGATTATATGATTGGTCCGGGTGATCAGATTATCATCGACGTTTGGGGTGCTTCTGAGCAAACTTATCAGTTGGATGTATCCCCTGAAGGGAACATTCGAATTCCAAGTCTCGGCCCCATTTACCTAAATGGTCTAACTGTTGAACAGGCTGATTCAAGAATAAAGTCAAGATTGAAATCCATATACAGTACACTGGGAAATAACACATTTGCACAGATTAGCCTTGGGCAAATTAGGACTATCAGTGTTAATGTAATTGGCGAGGTGAAACGGCCAGGAACCTATTCAATGTCCTCTTTTGGGACCGCTTTTAATGCTTTGTATTATGCCGGGGGACCAACCGAAACTGGTTCACTGAGAGATATTCAGGTTTTCAGGGGAGGGAAAAGAATAAATACACTGGATGCTTACAACTTTCTGATCTATGGAGAGGGTCAGAACATTATGCTGCAGGATAATGACGTGGTGCTGGTACGGCCATTCCAAAACCGAGTGGGTATTGATGGAGAAGTCAAACGTCCTGCATATTATGAAATGAAAGATGGAGAAAGCCTGGAAAAGGCTATTGGCTTTGCGGGAGGCTTTTCTTCTGATGCTTACAGGGGGTCCATTTCATTGAGACGTAATCTGTCCAATAAAAAAGCGTTACAAACAGTTTCCACTTTGGACTTTGCTCAATTCACTTTACAAGGAGGAGACTTCATAGAGGTTGGCAAGATTACCAATCAATTTTCCAATCGTGTTCGTATCGAGGGTGCGGTAAACCATTCGGGTGAGTTTGAACTAAAGGAAGATATGATGCTATCAGATCTACTAAGTCTGGCAGAAGGATTTCGCGGAGATGCCTTCATGGGTCGAGGTGTGATCATCCGGCAGAACAAAGACTTTACGCTTTCCAGTATTGCATTTAGTCCGACTGAGCTAACCAATGGATCATATGATTTGCAGCTGCAAAATGGAGACCAGGTCAAGATCCAATCCATTTTTGATTTGAAGGAAGCATATAATGTTACGGTACAGGGAGAGGTACAAAAGCCAGGTAGTTATCCATTTGTAAAGGGAATGACTGTAGAAAACTTGATTTACCTGGCCAATGGCTTCAAAGAAAGTGCAGCACGTTCATCAGTGGAGGTTGCTCGTAGGGTTAGAGAGGATATAGGCGACGAAGACATTTCTTCGGAAGTATTCACCTTTCCTATTGATCAAAGTTTAAGCATTTCAGATCAGGCTTCAGACTTTGAGTTGCAACCCTTCGATTTAGTAGTAATCAGGAAATCCCCCTTTTATGAAAAACAGACCATGATAGAAATAGAAGGTGAAGTAAAATTTCCAGGTAAATATGCTTTGAAAAAGAAAGATGAACGTATTTCGGATGTATTGTTTAGAGCCGGAAATCTTACAGCTTATGCCTACCCAAAAGGTGCGACATTAATCAGAAGGACCGAATATTATGTAACAGATGAAGAAGGAGGTGATGAAGCAGCAAGGATAAGAAGACAGGAACTCCAGGAATTGTTTGAGCGGGATACGGTCATTGATAATACTCAGCAGGCATTCAAGACACAGGAATCCATTGGTATACAATTAGAAGAAATTTTGAAAAATCACGGATCAAGATATGATCTGATTTTAAAAGAGGGGGATGTGATCAGCATACCCCGTGAATTGCAGACGGTTCGAGTCAGGGGTGAAGTACTTTATCCAAGCACAGTGCGATATGATAACTCACTATCTTTTAAGCAGATCATTTCCCAGGCCGGTGGTTTTTCAGACCAGGCCAAGAAAGGTAAGGCTTATGTGGTGTATGCCAATGGCTCCGCGGAGCGAACCCGAAAGTTTCTGTGGTTCAAGGATTATCCCAGGGTAGAACCCGGGGCAGAGATCATCATTCCGGAAAAGACTGAACGAAGGAAACTTAGTCCTGGAGAAATCATTAGTATTACCAGTGGCATTGGCACTATCGCCTTGATTATCAATAATTTAACTAAGTAGTAACTAAATAACTAAATAACTTATTAACCTAATAACTCAATATCTTAGTAACCTAGCGAAGGTGGAATAACTTGATAAGAGGTCTGTAATTAAATAATGTCAGAAGAAAGAAAAATAGTGAAAGACGACGAAATAGACCTGCTTGAACTGGCTAAAGTGATCTGGTCAAAACGTCGCTTCATCCTGAAGGTGACTGGAATTTTTGTTGTTCTGGGATTGATTATTGCGTTTACTTCAAAAGATGAATACCAGGCTTCCTGTAAATTAATGCCCGAAAGCCAGGAAGGCATGAAAGGGAATCTTGGTGGATTGGGTGGTCTTGCAGGATTGGCAGGAATTGATCTTGGATTAGGTGTCGAGGGTTCACTCACACCAGATCTTTATCCCGAGATAGTAAAGAGTGTCCCATTCCAATTAGATTTAATACATACACCAGTTTACTTTGAAAGTCAGGATTCAATAATGAGTAGCTATGCATATTTAACCAAGTATGATGGGCAATCCTTATTAAATTTTATTGCTGAATACACTCTAGGATTACCGAGAAAGATTAAAAATCTATTAACACCAATAAAGAAAAAAAATACATTTAATTCTGACAACTTAATCGAGCTTACAAAAGATGAATGGGAGTTTTTAGAAGAATACAAGGACCGGATAAATTTAGTAGTTAACAATCAAAATGGAGTTATTGAGGTAACAGTGGAATTACCCGATCCTTATGCTGCAGCTGTAGTCACAAGTATTCTTGTGGAAAATCTAACTGATCAAATAACTAAGTATAAAATTGAGAAAGCAAAAATTAATCTTGATTTTATTATAGAAAGATATAATGAGGCTAAAACTGAGTATGAATTAAAGCAAAATCGAGTTGCCCAATTTGCGGATAAAAATCAGAACTTAACAAGTTCAATGATACAAACCGAATATCAGCGATTACAAAATGACATGAATATAGCTTTTGAAGTTTATAAGGGATTAAGAACTCAATTGGAACAAGCCAAAATAGCTGTTAAAGAAGAGACCCCGGTATTTACAATACTAGAACCGGTAAGGGTTCCTGTTGAAAAAACTAGTCCTAAAACTGTATTGATATTTTTCTTGTCATTTATCATTGGGATTATTGCCTCAAGTATAGCAGCACTATTTGGAATAAAAGGAAATAGAATTTGAACCATTCAATAATATTTTTTATTCTTGGTTTTAATCAGAAACTCATCTTTGATTTTCTTTCCAAAGAATTTAATCCAAACAAAGTTGTAGTTTTTACATCGCTACCTAATCTGGATTTCCCCAAAGGGGTTAAAGTAATAAGTATAAAAGACATTGCTTTGAAGCCTATCAAAATAATTAAACTTAGAAATGAGCTGAATAAAATAGTTAGAAATATTAATTGTGTTCAGGTAGTATATCTTCCTCATGTCATGAATTTTTTAAGTAATTATTTTGCATTTACTAAAAGAATAGAATGCAAAAAAATCTTAACATATGATGGTATTCTAAATTTGACAAGTACTAATAAAGGAATTGAAAAGAGGTGGTTAAAGCATCAATTTTTTCAATTTATTAAATCCTGCATTGTAGGGATAAAATACAAGTTTGTGTTTTCAAAAGTTACTGGAGAAGATGTAATAAATTTTGATCAATTAATAATTCCGGCTGGCATAAAAATCATTAATAGTCATGTAAAAAATGTAAGGGAATTGGATTTCAAATGGAAGACGATCAAATCACAAGATGAAAATATTTGCTTATTGCTTGAACAGCCATTTTTGAACAGTAATTTGGATGATTATTTTAATGAACTTACATCTTTAATTAAGAAGGAGAGATTATCTAGAATTGTTATTAAGCTTCATCCTCAATTGCAGAAGTCAAAAATATATGAAGTATTAAAAGAACGGTTGAGCCCTGATTCTATGCTCATTGAAATCTATTCAGGAAATAAGTCGGCTGAAGATTTGATATTAGACCTTGGGATCGGTTTGTTAATTTCAACAAATAGTACTGCATTAATAAATTGCCGTATTTTTTATCCCAATCTGAAGGTAGTTTCACTTGGATTGCAATATTCCAGCAATGATGTTAAGAATCTAACTGCCATTTTTGATACATATGGCGTGATTGTATGTTAGCTACTTTATATCTATTTTTTGTTTTATTGATATTTATTTTATCAGTTGTAATTGTGGTATTCAGTTATTCTGAGTTTTTGTTACCACAATTGCTTAGTCTGATTTTTAAAATAATTTCTTTTAGCTCGGTAATTTATTTAGAGTTTTGGCACATATATATCTTCGAACAAGATCGTTTAACATACTTTAATTATTCCTCACTTTATCTTGCCAGCTTCTATCTTTTACATTCTATAGGGATTTATCTTTATGGGCGACTGAGAGGGAGACATATGAATTTCAAAATTCAAAAGAAGCATTTTTCCTACAAACTTGGAGCCTTCAATTTATCAATATTCTTGATAAGATTTTTACCCGTTCTACTGCTCACTTTATGTATATTAAATATAATAATATCAGGGTCAATCCCATTATTTTCAGAGGGTTATATTGATAGGTTTGAATACATAAAAAATACAAAAATTTGGAATGTGATTGGAATATTTGGGGTTACCACCTCAATAATTCCAATCATGCTGAGCTTTGGACTACTTGAAACTAAGAGGGCCAGAATAACTGAATCATTAATAGGCTTTATTGTCTATAGTTTATATATAATTCTAATTGGACATAAGTTTGGTGGATTAGTTCAAGGAGCGTTTCTGTTTTTATTACCAATATTTGTTATAAAAGCAAAAACAAATGGTCTTAAAAAGGTCCTTTTAACCTTCTCGAAGGTTGGGTTTGTTTTTATCATCCTTTTGTTTGGTCTAATATTCTATCATTATTCATCATATTCTCTGGCTGAAGACCATGGAGGAGCAATCAGCTTTATTTTTTATCGAATATTTTCTTTGCAAGGCCATACTTTTTGGGGAGTAGTTAATCATTTAGATATTATTAGTGCTTCATTAGGGCCAGATTTATTGGGGCTCATAGAGGGAATGCCTAATCTAATGCGTTTGATTGGAACCGGAGGAGTCAATGAAGCCATTGAAAGAGGAGTTAATTTCACATTTGGTTATTTTGCAGCAATGCCCTATTTTCTAGGAATTTTTGGGATTATTCTTTTAGTTTTTAATTCAACTTTTTTTTCTTGGATTTCTGATTTAGTTGTGTATTCAATTGTAATAAAAGATCCAATTAAATATTTCTTTGCTGTAAACGTTTTCAATGATTGGTTGAATTTCACTGAATCAGGAACCCTAGGAAGTATATTATCTGCTAAGTCAATTTTAATTTTTTCCTCCTTGCTATTACTCATAATTTTGGATAGCATTAATCTTCTTAATCGAAAACATATTAAACAAATAGAATGCTAAACGCTAAATCAATTCTAATTACAGGTGGAACCGGTTCACTTGGTAAGGCTCTCACTAGCCATATACTATCTACTTTTCCTGATGTAAAAAGGCTTGTTATCTATTCCAGGGATGAGCAAAAGCAATTTCAAATGGCCCAGGAATATCCACAAGAAAAGTATCCTCAGATCCGATTTTTTATTGGGGATGTCAGAGATAAGGGAAGACTAGTAAGAGCGTTTCAGGGAATTGATTATGTCATTCATGCGGCAGCAATGAAGCATGTTCCTATTGCTGAATATAATCCTGATGAATGTGTGAAAACCAATATAGGTGGGGCAGAGAATGTGATACATGCATGTTTCAAAACCAAAGTGGAACGTGTAGTAGCACTATCTACAGACAAAGCCTGTGCCCCGATTAATTTATATGGTGCCACCAAATTGACATCTGATAAATTATTTATTGCTGCGAATAACATTAAAGGTGATAATCCAATTCGTTTTTCTGTTGTACGTTATGGAAATGTGATGGGGTCAAATGGGTCTGTAATCCCATTTTTTATCAAGAAGAAGAGAGAAGGGGTTTTACCAATTACTGATCCTCAAATGACAAGATTTAATATCTCTTTACAGGGAGGTGTAAATATGGTGATGCATGCCTTGGAGCATGCCTGGGGTGGGGAGTTATTTGTGCCTAAAATACCCTCATATCGGATCACTGATGTAGCAGAAGCTATTGGTCCTGAATGTGAGAAGCCGGTTGTGGGAATCAGACCTGGTGAGAAAGTTCATGAAGAAATGATTACAGCATCAGATTCGTTCAACACGTATGATTTAGGAAAGTATTATGCAATTCTACCTACTACACACAAATGGGACCTGAATGAATATTTAAAAAAATTCGATGCTATAAAAGTCCCACAGGGTTTCAGGTATAATTCCGGAGAAAATACCGACTGGGAGACAGTGGATTCACTTAGAACATTAATTAAGAAGCATGTTGATGAGTCTTTCGAAGTATGAATAACGTGATACCATATGGCAAGCAAGATATAAGGCAGGAAGATATTGATGCTGTTGTAGAAACCTTAAAATCTGATTATTTAACTCAGGGTCCAAAAATTCAGGAATTTGAAAAGACCTTTGCAGATTACGTAGGGTCTAAGTATGCCGTAGCCGTAGCTAATGGTACGGCTGCCTTACATCTCTGTACAATAGCCTTGAATGTTTCCCCTGGTCAAAATATAATTACCACACCAATAACTTTTGCGGCCTCAGCGAACTGTGTACGCTATTGTGGGGGAAATGTCGTCTTTTCTGACATAGATCCTGAAACATATTTGCTTGATGTTCAAAAGGTAAGAGAGTTGTTAGAACAAAGCCCCAAAGGAACATATAAAGGGATAATTCCGGTAGACTTTGCCGGGAGAGCAGTTAACCTGGAAGCTTTCAGGGAGCTTGCTGACGAGTACAATCTATGGATCATTGAGGATGCATGCCATGCACCTGGGGGATTTTTTTTTGATAAGAATGAAGATCGTCAAAAATGTGGAAATGGAAAATTTGCAAATTTAGCCATTTTCTCATTTCATCCCGTAAAACATATTGCTTCGGGAGAAGGTGGGATGATTACCACCAATGACGAGAAACTCTATAATAGGTTGTTGACCTTGAGAACTCATGGAATCACCCGCGATCATATAGCTTTCCAAAATCCTGTTGCTTTTGCAACGGGGGTTGAAGGAGTAGAAGACTATCCGGGTTGGTATATGGAGATGCAGGAACTTGGGTATAATTACAGGCTAACGGATATCCAGGCAGCCTTAGGAAAGAGTCAATTGTTACGTGCAGAGAAGGGATTAGAAAGAAGAAGAGCAATTGCTAAAAAGTATTTCCATGCATTTAAAGACCAGGCCTTTATTAAAGGACAATCAGGCGATGTAGAAGGACATGCATATCATTTGTATATCATTGAAACAGATAACAGGTTAGGTCTTTATAACCATTTGAGAGAAGAGGGTATCTATGCACAGATTCATTATATCCCGTGTCATTTAATGCCCTATTATCGAAATTTAGGATGGAATGAAGGGGATTTGCCTCATTCAGAGAAATATTACAAGAACTGCATCAGCCTTCCCATGTATCCAACATTATCCGCTAATGATCAAGAATATGTAATTAATTCTGTGAAATCATTCTTCAATTGAAAAAGCTTGCAATTATACCAGCTCGAGGCGGAAGTAAACGAATTCCTCGGAAGAATGTAAAAGACTTTTGTGGCAAACCTATTGTTAGCTATTCTATTGAAATAGCCTTAAAGTCGGGTCTTTTTGACGAAGTGATGGTATCCACAGATGATGATGAGATAGCTGAGATATCTAAGTCATTTGGTGCCAGTGTTCCTTTTTTGAGAAGCAAAAAAAAATCTGATGACTTTGCAACCACCGTAGATGTGATACAAGAAGTATTAAGATCATACTCTGAGATCAAAAAGCATTTTGATTATGTCTGCTGTATCTATGCAACTGCTCCATTAATTAATGTGGAATCTATTATCAAAGGGTTTGATAAGCTGGTACGTGAAAAGAGGGTTTCAGTTTTTCCGGTGGTAGAATTCAGCTATCCAATATGGAGGGGGGTTAGTATTAAGGAAGGTGGAAAAGTAGAAATGATATGGCCTAAATTCCTTAACGCAAGATCACAAGACTTGGATAAAGTATACCATGATGCAGGCCAGTGGTATTGGATAAATAATGAATTGTTTGCATCTGATAGGAATCTATTCAGTGCAAATTCAGGTTGTATCGAATTAAGTGAAATGAACGTACAAGATATAGATAATGAAACCGATTGGTTACTTGCTGAGCTTAAGTTTAAAATCTTAAATTAGCAAGTGTGAATGCTGAAGAAAAAATAGCAGGGTACAAATCACTTGATCGGCAAAAATTTGTATCTGGAGATTATTCTATTGTACCTATTAGAATGGGTGATCGTTATGATATCATGCAATGGAGAAATGAACAAATTTACCACCTTCGGCAAAAAGAAAAACTTACAAAAGAAGAACAAGATCATTATTTTGAAAATGTAGTCTCAAAGCTTTTTGAAAAAGATCGTCCTGACCAATTTTTATTTTCATTTCTCAAAAATGAAAAGTGCATTGGGTATGGGGGATTGGTTCACATCAATTGGGCTGACCATCATGCTGAAATTTCATTTATTATGGATACCTCATTAGAAGCTACGGATTTCAAACTTAACTGGTCAGAATATCTAAGCCTTATTGAAGTTGTTGCATTTAAGGAACTGAAATTGCATAAGATTTTTGTTTATGCATTTGATTTACGTCCACATTTATATGATGTCTTAAGAAGTTGCAATTATTTTTTAGATGCTAAATTGAAAGAACATTGTTTTTTTGAAGGAAAATTCAATGATGTGGTTATTTATTCCAAGTTAAATGAGGTTAGATGAAAATAGGATTACTGGTCAGTGGTAGCTTAGGTTGTAGTTTGCTTAAAGAATTATCCCATAATAATGAAATATTAGCTGTGTTAACTAATAAATCCTCTGAGGGGATAATCGAATTCTGTCAAACAAAGATGATTCCATATTATGTTGGAAATCCTCGGAATGGAAGAGTTAGAGAATTTATCAAGATAGGGATTCCCGATTTGCTATTATCTGTAAACTACTTATTCCTAATTGAAGAAGATTTAATTCAATGGCCCAAACTATGGGCATTTAATGTTCACGGATCCCTGCTTCCAAAATATAGAGGAAGAACTCCCCATGTTTGGTCCATCATTAATAATGAATTTGAAACCGGAGTAACGGTTCACTTGATAGACGAATCATGTGATACTGGGGATATTGTTGCTCAAGAGCGTGTTGCAATTGAGACCGATGATACGGGAGCCAGTTTATTATCAAAATATGTAGAAATTTACCCAAAGATCATTGATCGAGTATTGAAAATGATTCAATTGGATGAAATTGTCCCTAGGCGTCAGGAAGAGTCAAAGGCGACAATCTTTGGTAAGAGAACTCCTGATGATGGATTGATTGATTGGAACTGGCAGAAGGAGAGAATCAGGAATTGGGTAAGGGCTCAGTCATTTCCATACCCAGGGGCATTTTCATTCTACAAAGGCCATAAGTTGATCATTGATAAGGTAGAATATTCAGACAATGGGTTTCGTAGTGATCAAACTAATGGAACCATATTGGAAGTAAAACAAGGGTTAATAGTGAAATGCCCAAACGGATCACTTAGATTGTCGGCCATTCGCAATGAATTGCCAAAGATCAGTCCAGGAGAAATTTTGAATTAAAATATGTTTATAGGAGATTATAAAATTGATAAGGATAGCCCGGTTTTAATTATTGCAGAGCTGTCAGCAAACCACAATCAGAATAAGGAAATTGCAATTAAAAGCATCCAGGCTGCCAAAGAATCAGGTGCAGACGCAATTAAGTTGCAGACCTACACTCCTGATACACTTACAATTGATTGTGACAATGAATATTTTCAAATTGGTCATGGCACTTTGTGGGATGGAAAAACGCTCTATGATCTGTATCACGAAGCTTATACCCCATGGGAATGGCACGAAGACCTTTTTAGGGAGGCAGAAAAACAGGGGCTCATTTGTTTCTCTTCACCTTTCGATCATTCAGCGGTTGAACTTCTTGAGAAACTCGATGCTCCAGCTTATAAAATAGCATCCTTTGAAATTCAGGATATTCCACTCATAGAGGAGGTTGCATCGAAAGGTAAACCAGTAATCCTAAGCACTGGTATTGCCAGGCTGGAGGATATTGATTTGGCCATAGAGACATGTCGAAAAACTGGAAATAATGATATTGTTGTATTGAAATGTACCTCCTCATACCCGGCGCCAATTTCATTGGCAAATTTAAGGACAATGACCGATATGGGTGAGAAATTTAATGTTTACACAGGGCTCTCTGATCATACCTTGGGAAATACGGTTCCCGTCACAGCAACTGCTTTGGGTGCAAGAGTAATAGAAAAGCATTTTATTTTGGATAAGAGTCTTGGGGGACCGGATGCTGATTTTTCATTAGATCCCTCGGAATTTAAGTCGATGGTTCAATCGGTAAGATCTGTAGAAGAGGCTCTTGGTGGAGCAACATATGAAGTGTCTGACAAAGTAGAAATGAATCGGAAATTTGCAAGATCATTATTTGTTGTAAAGGATATTGCAAAAGGAGAAAAATTCACGCCAGATAATGTTAGATCAATCAGACCTGGATATGGTTTGCATCCAAAATATTATCATCAGGTTATTGGATCGGTAGCATTGAAATCTATACAACGAGGAACACCGTTATCTGGATTTATGGTTGATTTGGAATAAATGTAATCAAATGACCTATTTACATATATCTTATAATTTATAATCATATCAAGTATTATTTTGAATAACTTAGGTAAGTTATTTCATCAATAATCATTGAGAAGAATTTGTTCGTTCTTTATAAATGAGCTACTTACTATTATTTTGAGTCCCATTTAATTTTTTTAGAAATCAAGGAAAAGATAAAAATTAGACCTTACAACTTAGGTTTTGAGCCATTCCAATATTCATGTTAAAAAAACCTTATTCAATCAAAATAATAATTATTCTACTAGTTTTCTGTGAAAGTTGTGGTGATCAATCAATTTATGTTATTATGCCTCACTAGATTCCGGAAAAACTTCAAATGTTTATTTTGCAAAAATACAGATTCAGTAAATGCTAGAATTGATTAACCTAATAAAGGATATATTTAGCGGTGGTTTGATTAGAGAATTTTCTTACTATAGTTTTTCGACAATTCTTTATCAAGCCTCAAGAGTTTTAGTAGAATTAGCTGTTGCAAGACTTCTTGGTCCAACCTTGTGGGGTATATGGTATCTTCTAAACTTGATTATTGCATATAGAGGTATTTTTGAGCTAGGTGTAGTTAATGGACTGAATAGAGAAATACCAATGAGCTTGGGAAGAAATGATGGAAGAGATGTTTTAATAAAAAATGTTACTTTAAGCAGTGTTATTTTAACAACATCATTAATTGGAGTTTTAATTTTATTCTCATCCATTTTTATTAGAGATGTTACAATAAGAGGAAGCCTACTTTTACTAATTCCTTTGTTTGCTTCAAGTCAGTTTTTTTTCTTAATTCAATCTTGTTATAAAGCATATATATTATTTCATAGAGTAAGTGTTCAACAAATACTCTTTTCAGTTACTTTCCCAATTATTACTATTCCACTTGCAATTTTTTTTGATTTATATGGATTTATGATTGGATATTCAATATCCCTTACTCTTTCGACAGGAATTGTTCTCATATTATATCCATTGAAATTTAGATTAGAATTTAATCTACCTGAGACAAGGAATTTAATTAGGATAGGACTACCGATTATGGCTGTAGGAATAGCCTATACTTTTCTTAATACAATTGATAGATGGTTTGTAAGCGGTTTCTTAAGTATTAAAGAATTGGGTTACTATTCTATGGCAATCCTAGTATTCGGTATTATGGTATTATTCTCTAGAATTATTTCGCAGCAGATATACCCTAGAATGGCAATGGATTGGAGTAAAACATTGTCTAAGTTGGAACTACTTAAATGGGTATCCAAACAAACGAGGTATGTATCATTTCTTATTATTCCCCTTTTTATTGGGGTTGTTACTTTGTTTCCATTAATAATTATTTATTTTCTACCAGATTATTCTCCTGGTATAAATGCCTTGCGGATTATAGCGATTGGAACTTTATTTTTGCCTTTTTCTTCTGGTTGGGGAGAAGTTTTAAATATAATTGACAAGCAAATTTATTATCTTATAATAATTATCTCGGCGATTTTTCTCAACATAGGCCTAAATTTTATTTTTATAAAACTGGGTTATGGAATAGAGGGTATTGCTTTAGGCACAACAATTACATTTGGGATTTATAATATTTCATTGATGGTTATTTCAAAGAAAGTTTTAGCTGCATATTAAGTGGCGAATTTTGTGATCATATGTCCAACGTATAACGCAGGTTTACTTTGGGATAAGTGGATAAGTATGGTAAAGGAACAAATAGGTTTAAAATGTCAAGTAATTAACATTGACTCAGAATCTAATGATGACACATACGCAAAATCTAAAGATGCTGGATTTTATACAATAAGAATTCCTAAAGTAGACTTCAATCATGCGGGTACTAGAAACAAAGCTGTTCAAATAGCAAGAAAAAAATTTAAGGCTGAAATTTTAATCTTTTTGACTCAAGATGCTCTTTTAGATTCTCCAAAGAGTATCAGTTACATTTTAAATCCTTTTGATAATCCGAATATTGCCGCGGTATGTGGAAGACAAGTACCGCATGATAATGCGGATCCAATTGCTTCTCATGCTAGGTTCTATAATTACAGTAACAAATCTTTTGTCAATGATAAGGCAGATATTCCACAGAAAGGACTTAAAGCAGCATATATGTCTAACTCATTTGCAGCATACCGATATACAGTCTATGAAAAGTGTGGAGGTTTTCCCGAAGGGTTAATTTTTGGAGAAGACATGTTTTTAGCTGCCAAAATCTTATTAAAAGGATATAAAACTTACTATTCAGCGGATGCCGTAGTTAAACATTCGCATAATTACTCACTTAAGGAGGAATTTAAAAGGTATTTTGATATAGGTGTTTTTCACTCATCTCAACCATTCTTGATAGATAACTTCGGACGAGTTTCTGGTGAAGGCATGAAGTTTGCCATTTCAGAACTGAGATATTGTTTGAAACTAGGTGGCGCCTACTGGGGAGTAAACTCAATATTCCGATCAGGATTAAAATTCATTGGATACAAACTAGGATCATTGCATAAGAGATTTCCAACTTGGTTCAATCGGAAGCTCTCAATGGATAAACATTTTTGGCAAAGATGAATCGTATAAAAAGAGTGCTTATTTTTGGAGGAGAAGGCTTCATTGGTAGTCATTATAGAAGGTATTTGCAAGATACTCAGAAGTATATTGTAAAATCTTTCGATATAAAAAGTGGTTCCGATTTTATTGATGTTAGAAACAAAATTTCCATTAAATATAAATTTTCATCTAGTGATATCATTATCAACCTTGCAGCTGTTCATACTACACCAGGTCATCCTGATCACGAATATTTTGAGACAAATATTAAAGGTGCTAAAAATGTATGTCAGTTTGCTGATCTTGTTGGAATAAACAATATAATTTTTACAAGCTCAATTGCTCCTTATGGTGCCTCAGAAGAAGAAAAAACCGAGGAGACCTTGCCAACCCCAAATACCCCTTACGGAATTTCAAAGTTGGTTGCAGAAGAAATTCATAAAACTTGGGCTGCAAAAGATCCTAACCGCAAGCTTTTAATCTTAAGGCCTGGAGTCGTGTTTGGTAAAGGTGAAAATGGAAATTTTACTCGATTAGCCTCGGCTATTTCAAAGGGGCTTTTCTTTTATCCGGGGAGGAAGGATACAATAAAGGCCAACATTTATGTAAAAGAGTTAGTACATCAATCCTGGCAATTATTTAATGATATGGATTTTAAGGTTGAAACATTCAATTGTGCCTATTATCCATCCTTGACAATTGAAGAAATTGCTCAGCAAATAGCAATTCAATTGGATAAAAAAAGTCCCAGGCTTGTCATACCCGGGTTTTTCCTGAAAACAATTGCCCAGATATTTAAAATACTTGGACTTGGAAAAATAGGAATTCATCCTGAAAGAGTAAAAAAATTAATGACCTCTACAAATATTTCCGGCAAAAAGTTAAGAAATTCAATCTCTGGATATAAATATACATTTAAAGAGGCCCTTGAAGATTGGTATGAAGATTGCAGTAAATTGGGATTATATTGAATAACTATTAGTTAAATTTGCATTTCCAAAATTGGTTAAAATGCCAAATCGCCGATATTCAAAGTTTTTTCCCATCGTTTTTCTAATAGCAGATATTATCTCACTTAATTGTGGGTTTTATCTGGCTAATTATCTAAGATTCGGCTCATTTATTTACCTGAATGATAGCTACGCTACCCTTCAAATTGTACTCAATATAGTTTGGTTTTTCATTTTTTACTTTTCCAAACTTCATGAAATTAACCGAGAGAGTCGTCTTTTGGACCACCTCAACAAAGTACTTACGGCTCTTATAATTAATTTATCTGTAGTTTTTGCTCTTTGGTTTGCGGCAAAACCATTTTATTATTCTAGACAACATCTCTTTTTTACCTATCTCTTTTTCACTTTTTTTATCATTGGCTGGAGATCTACCTGGCATTATGTTATTAGATACTATAGAGCGAGAGGGTACAATTTCAGGACTTTTGTGGTTGTTGGTTATGGCGAGATGTCACAGGATTTAGTTCAGTACTTTCAGAAGAATCCCGGTATCGGCTATAAATTCCTTGGTTACTTTGATAATGATCCAGCCAAAGCATCCGATGTGATCGGAGACCTATCTAAGATTAAATCATATGCCCTTAAAGAAAAGGTTGACATTATTTTTTGCTATCTGCCAAAACTCTATGACAATGAGATAAAAAGGATCATTGACTTTGCCGAGAATAACCTGATCAAGGTTAAAATTTTGTCTCAGTTCAGTAAACTGGGAAATAAGAACCTTACCATCCAGCGATACGGAGAAATTCCGATTGTAAATGTAAGCGCCATACCTCTGGATAGCAGAGCAAATAGATTCGTAAAGAGGATTTTTGATATTGTTTTTTCAGGGATCATCCTGGTCTTGATTTTATCATGGCTGGTCCCACTGGTTGGATTATTGATCAGGTTGGAGTCTCCAGGCCCAGTATTTTTTATTCAAAAAAGAAATGGGTTAAATGATCAACCATTTTCAATTCTCAAGTTCAGGACGATGAAACTTCATGATGATTCTGAAGTAAAACAAGCCACTAAAGATGATAGCAGAATTACTAAACTTGGGTATATCTTAAGAAAGACCAGTATTGATGAATTGCCGCAATTTATTAATGTTTTTCTTGGAGATATGTCAGTAGTGGGTCCTCGCCCACATGCCGTAAAACACAACCTGGAATTTAAAAGAAAGATTGACCGATTCATCCAACGACATGCAGTTAAGCCAGGAATTACTGGACTTGCACAAGCGAAGGGCTATAGAGGCGAAACAACGACATTTAGCGATATAAGTGGCAGGGTACGTCTAGACCGATTTTATGTGAAAAACTGGAGCTTGCTACTTGATTTTAAAATCATCATCCTTACGATTGTTTCTATTGTTAGGGGTAGTGAGAATGCATATTGAGTATGACTCAGAGGTTGACTTTTAAACTAACTCGTGCTCGAAATTTTTCCGCCCTACTCCACCGTTACGGACTTCGCCAAATTCCTTGGCTGATCTACGTTACATCCTCTTAATACAGCAATGTGATAGGACAGTAATTGCAATGGGATCACTGTAAGTAGAGGAAGTAGCGCAGGATGAATCTCAGGCACCTCTATACAATGATTAACCATATTTGAAATCGTCTGATCTCCTTCTGTCACTATAGCAATTACCTTGCCCTTCCTGGATTTAACTTCCTGGATATTTGAGATAATTTTTTCGTAAGAATCGTCTTTTGAAGCAATAAATACGACCGGCATTTCTTCGTCTATCAACGCGATAGGACCGTGCTTCATTTCTGCTGCAGGATAGCCTTCGGCATGTATATATGAAATCTCTTTCAACTTCAATGCACCTTCAAGGGCTACGGGAAAGTTATTTCCTCTTCCCAGATATAGGAAATTTCTGGCATCCTTGAATTTTTCAGACAGCTTTCTGATCTGATCATCATTTTGTAATACCTGTCTCACTTTCTCAGGTATCAAGGTTAATTGAGTGATTAGATTCTGGAATTGCGATTGTGTAATGGTTCCTTTTATATAACCTATTTTTATCGCAATCATGGATAACACAGTAACCTGTGCAGTAAATGCTTTGGTTGAGGCCACTCCAATTTCAGGTCCTGCATGCAAATAGGCACCTTCGTGAGTTTCTCTGGAAATGGATGACCCAACCACATTTACAACTCCAAAAACAATAGCCCCTTTTGATTTGGCCAATTCAATAGCGGCAAGTGTATCTGCAGTTTCCCCTGACTGTGAAATGGCAATGAAAACATCTCCTTCATTGATGATTGGATTTCTGTACCTGAACTCTGAGGCATATTCGACCTCAACCGGGATTCTACAGATATCCTCGAACAGGTATTCTGCCACCAATCCGGCATGCCAGGAGGTTCCACAACCAAGCAGCGTAATCTTTTTTGCATTGATTAATGCATTTTGATACTCACGAATACCCCCAAGTACCAGTTTTCCCTGTTCAGGAACGATGCGACCCCGCAGACAGTTTGCAATCGATTCCGGTTGTTCGAAAATCTCTTTCTGCATGAAGTAGTCATAACCACCTTTCTCAATCTCTTCCAGGTCCAGATCGATCTTTTGAATGTCAATTTGCTTCGTTGTATTCTGAAGATCCTTGATCATATAATTGTCATCTTTTAGTATCGCAATCTCCTGATCTTTCAGATAGATGACCTCATTTGTATACTCAATGATGGGAGTGGCGTCAGAGGCAATGAAGTACTCTTTTTCTTTTATGCCAATCACCAAAGGGCTTCCTTTTCTGGCCGCATATAGCCTTTCATCATCCTCAGCCATCAATACAACCGCATATGCACCTACGACCTTTGTGAGTGCAATTCTAAAAGCATCTTCAGTATTTAGTTTGTTTTCATTTCTGATAAACTGGATGAAATTCACAAATACTTCTGTATCTGTATCGCTTTTTAATGTATAGCCATTTGACTCCAACTCTTTTTTAAGTGAGTCATAGTTTTCAATGATGCCATTATGAATAATAGCCAGGCTTTCATCCTGTGAATAATGAGGATGCGCATTAACATCATTCGGTTCGCCATGAGTTGCCCATCTGGTATGCCCAATTCCAATGCCTGAATCAGTTCCAAACTTTCTGGCATCAATTTCATTGAGCAGATCAGCTACTTTTCCTTGCTTCTTACAAACCTCGATAAGTCCTTTGTTGAATACTGCAATTCCAGCGCTGTCATAGCCTCTGTATTCCAATCGTTGAAGTCCTTTGAGAATGATATCGATTGGATTATTTGAACCTTTATAAGCGACAATTCCACACATAAGTATTCTTCTTTTATTCTAGTTTTAGCTTTTATCAAGATTAGGTAGATGTTGGGGGTTGATTAAAAGGCAAGTTTTATCAATTATACCACTAAACCCAATCTGTATTATTGATGATTTGTGATCAAGCATATTTTCTTTTACCTGTTATCTTTGCCCCATGAAATGAAACCCCGACGTGTCGGGGTAAATTCCATGTGACCGCTAAAAAATTAATAATTCACACATGAAAAAAGCACTCATCACCGGAATTACCGGGCAGGACGGAGCTTATCTGGCGGAATTACTGTTAAGTAAGGGATACGAGGTACATGGGATAAAAAGGAGAAGTTCGATCCTGAGCACAGATCGAATTGATCACCTGTATCAGGATCCACATGAAAAGAATGTAAAGCTTCATCTACATTACGGGGACCTGACAGACTCCATGAACATCACCCGGATCATCCAGGAGGTACAACCGGATGAGATTTATAACCTGGGGGCCATGTCTCATGTAAAAGTAAGTTTTGACTCTCCGGAATATACAGCTGATGTCGATGGTGTGGGGGTACTGAGAGTAATGGAGGCAGTACGCTTACTAGGCCTTACTAAAAAGACAAAAATCTACCAGGCTTCTACATCAGAATTATATGGACTTGTACAGGAAGTACCCCAATCTGAAAAAACACCATTCTATCCTAGATCTCCTTATGGTGTTGCAAAGCTTTATGGTTTCTGGATAACAGTCAATTATAGGGAAGCATATGACATGTTTGCCTGCAATGGGATCCTTTTTAATCATGAATCTCCTAATCGGGGTGAAACATTCGTATCCAGGAAGATCACCCGCGCAGTATCAAGGATTGCATTGGGTATGCAGGATTGCCTATACCTGGGTAATCTCGATGCGAAACGCGACTGGGGGCATGCGAAAGATTATGTGGAGGCCATGTACCTGATGCTGCAACAGGATAAAGCGGAAGATTTTGTGATCGCCACGGGGGTAACTACTGCAGTCAGGGATTTTGCCAAAATGTCATTTGCAGAAGTCGGTATTGAAGTGGCATTTGAAGGCAAAGGGAAGGAAGAAGTAGGGAAGGTGGCGAGTTGCACGGGTGAATATCAACTGAAATCAGGGACTATTGTTGTCAAAGTAGATCCGACATATTTCCGACCTACTGAGGTAGATCTGTTAATTGGAGATTCTACCAAAGCACGAACAAAGCTTGGATGGCAACCCAAATACGATCTCAAAGGACTGGTGGAGGATATGATGAATGAGGATATGAAACTATTCCAGAAGGAGAAATACCTGAGAGAAGGTGGGCATGAAAGTATACTTAGTGTTGAATAGTTTTGCCGTAATAACGCTAAGATGCGCAAAGAGCGCAATATTCACCTTAGCGTCCTTAGCGTAAATCTTAGCGACCCTAGCGGTTGTTTTAAAAAAAATGGATAAATCTTCAAAAATATTCGTCGCCGGCCACCGGGGCATGGTGGGGTCAGCCATCGTGAGATTCCTGGAAAGGGGTGGATTTAACAACATCATCACTCGAACCTCCAAAGAACTGGATCTTAGAAGCCAAATGGCAGTTAATCAATTTTTTGAAGCAGAAAAGCCAGAGTATGTCTTCCTTGCAGCTGCCAAAGTAGGGGGGATCCATGCCAACAATACCTATCGGGCAGACTTTCTGTACGACAACCTGGCCATGGAAGCCAATGTCATCCACGCTTCCTATGAAAATAAGGTAAAGAAATTGCTATTCCTGGGAAGCTCATGCATCTACCCCAAGATGGCAGAGCAGCCGCTGAAGGAAGAAAGCCTACTAACGGGTCTCCTTGAACCAACCAATGAACCCTATGCTATCGCCAAGATTGCCGGGATTAAACTGGCTGAAAGTTACAGGGATCAGTACCAGATGAATTTCATCAGTGCCATGCCGACCAACCTGTATGGTCCGAATGATAACTACGACCTCAACAATTCACACGTGCTCCCCGCGCTCATCCGGAAGTTTCATGCAGCGAAGGTCAATAATGAACCAACCGTCACTGTATGGGGCACAGGATCACCTCTCAGGGAGTTTCTTCACGTGGATGACCTGGCAGAAGCACTGGTTTTCCTGATGAACAACTACGATGAAAAACTCTTTGTAAACGTTGGCTATGGTGAAGACCTCTCAATCAAAAACCTAGCGCTCCTGATCAAGGAGATTGTAGGCTACGAAGGGGAGTTGGTATTTGACTCTTCAAAACCAGATGGTACACCCCGTAAGCTCATGGACAGCTCAAGAATCAATGCACTGGGCTGGAAGCCAAAGATCACCTTGAGCGAGGGGATAAAGCGAGTTTATGAGGAGGTGGATAAGAGTGGGTGGTAGTTCTATTTAAATCATGAATGGATTTTGGACCTTAAGTCCCTGAATCACCTGGTTGTGATTTAAATCCTCCGATAACAAAATTTCACAATTACTAGCGTGTGCTGCACTTATCACCAAGCTGTCCCAAAATGAAAGTCGATTAATAGTCTGGATATCTATTGCCTGCTGAATCATTTCAAGATTGTTTGTAACCAATTCAAATTCTCTAAAATGATTAAGCAACAATTTTGCTTCCTGAGGTTGCTGATCAAGCTTAACAGTCATAACATTATAAAATTCCTGAACGATTTGGGTTGACCACACCAATATATGATCATTTGAATAAGACCTGATTAATTCTTTGCATTTTATCCTTTTAGCTTCTTCACTCTTGCTAAAGAGGTAGACAAGAATATTCGTATCCACAAATACTTTACCTTTCATAAAGGTCTTCTCTCTTATAATTCAGGGATTTCGTATCCACCCCATACTTATCTAATGAGTTTTCGATTTGATCTAGAAAATCACCCTTTTTTTCATTTATTGTTTTGCTTAACAGTGATCTTATTAACTCATTAAGCGTAGTCCCATGATTTTTAGCATATTCCCGGGCTTTTCTCAAAGTCTCATCAGGTACAGAAAGCGTTACGTTTTTCATGTGTACACATATAATGTGTACAAATATAGTATTGTTAAACAAATATTTTTTAAAAAAGGGGGAAGTAATTGAGAATAAGTATCCGGGAATATAAACCGTTATAAGAAAAATAACTATATTAGTTATGATTAAGAACCAGCCTCTTGAACCTATCAAGATACATACCGCCTTTTGTGGTCTTATTACTCCTATGTGAATATACCTTATTTGCGGATAATGGTATAGTAAATTCAGAAAAAAGTTCCTCAAAACTGAATGGTGCCGCTTTATTAAATAGTAATAAACAACTGAATGAATTATTTCAGAATGGCCCAACCACTGAATCAGAAGCCCCTTTTCAAGGCTCTTATTTTGAAGAAACCCCTTCAAACGAACTATTAGAGCGGCAGCAAATAGATGCTACACTCAATAAAGTTATCTCAGAGAACAGGTTTGTTAAATTTCTTGACGAGAATGCCATTATCGATTTACCAATTGGTATTAAATCACAAATTGGTAACCTCTCCTATATCATCCTGGTAGATAGCTTAATTCTTTCTCCAAACGATGCCTTTCTTTTTGCTTCCATGGCATTCGATACGCCTAAGATTGGTAGGATCCATTTCCGAAGCGCTGGCATTAAGTTTTCCAAATCCGGTGGAATAGCAGATATGGGTGTCCTGGAGCTGGTTGGTAACTATGACATCAATATCAGCGATTCTCAAAAGCTGATCCTGAAGGAGGGGACTTTTGTAGAAATGGATTGCTATGGATTCAGACAAATGTCCATCAATGCAGGCCTTGTACTTTCAAGAGAAAAATTCATTCCAGAAGATGAAAGTGGGCAGATAATCCCCAATCAGAATGTCGAACTCAATTTTTCAACTATTGTCTCTGACTGGAATGATCTGCTTGTAGCTGTTGATGTCCCAAGATTTCAGATAGTTGGTCTTAATGGATTTTCCTTTCAAGTCAGACAAGCGATTCTGGATCTCAGCGACATGCGAAATGCACCTTCTATGGTTTTTCCAGAAAACTATAGAAGCTATTCACCTTTTTTAAGCTCAGGGAATCCCAACCTTTGGCAAGGGGTTTATTTGGCTCAGGCAAGTGTCTATTTACCGCCACAATTTGAAACAACGGATACTCAGCGACCTTCTCTGAATGGCTACCATTTATTAATAGATGATCAGGGATTCTCTGGAATTGTGTCCGCTCAAAGTATTGTTCCAATCGAAAAAGGCAAAATAGCCAATTGGGATTTCTCTTTGGATGAAATCGACATAGCTGTGGTAGCCAATGAGATACAGGCTGCCAGTCTTCAGGGTAAGATCAATATTCCCATAAACCAGATTGATAAACAGCTTTCCACCGGGGAGAAGGAAAAGAGATTATTTCTTTATTCAGCAAGTATTCTGCCCGGTAATGAATATTTATTCAATGTTTCAACTCCGGAGGAACAGAACTTTGATTTTTGGAAAGCCGATATAAGACTTGATCCAGCTTCGCACATTGTTATCCAATTGAAAGACGATCAATTTTATCCGGTGGCTCACCTCCATGGGGAAATGACAATCAATGCGAGCCTCAAAGGTGATCAGGAACCTAATTCCAATGCTGATAAGAATGTAAAACTCACAGGGATAGCTTTTCAGGACCTGATTGTGCAATCAGTAAAGCCTTATGTTCAGTTAGGCACCTTTTCATTTGGTAACAAAGAAAGTAAAATGGGAGGTTACCCAATCCGTGTCACCCGACTGGGCGGAGGACATCGAGGAGATGAGCTTTATTTGGATGCTGAACTGACATTGGCATTGACTGGTAGCGATGGAGGAAATTTTGGAGCGAAAGGGGGAGTTAGATTTATTGCTAATTCGAGCGAGGTCAATGAAGATTTAACCTATCGATACAAAGAGCTTGAAATAAACAGGTTTGCAATCAATGTCGACCAGGGAGCTTATGCTTTTAAAGGGAGCCTTCAATTTTTTCGTGATGATCCCATATATGGAGAGGGCCTTCATGGGGTCATTGATGCCAGGTTTACTAGCATTAGTCTTAGTGCAAATGCGATTTTCGGAGCTAAAAATGGCCTAAGATATTGGTGCACAGATGCCATGGTCAATCTAGGAAATGGGATCCCAATTGTACCAGGAGTTTACCTTAATCAATTTGGTGGGGGTGCCAGTTACCACATGAGTCGGACCAATGATCGGCTTGGCTCCCGAATTATCCCTGAAAATGCTGGAATCTTTTATAAGCCAGATGAAACTGTTGGTCTGGGCTTAAAAGCCATCGTCGGTCTCAAGGGACAAAATGAAAAGATCTTTAATGCCGAAGCGATCCTTGATATGGATTTCCGAAGTACAGGAGGACTGAAGAATATTCGATTCATGGGGAATGCGTTTCTGCTTTCTGTTCCGTCTCCAAAAACAGGAGATTACTTGAAGCAAAAAATGAACGCTCTGGGTCAATTAGCAAGAAACAAAATGGCTAGTGTGGATCAAGGGCTTTCGAATGAAGTATTTGGACCGCCCGAAGTAAACGGTGCCCAAATATTTGGAGGGATTCTGATCAATTATGACTTTGATAACCAAATACTTCATGCCAATCTGAAAACTATCATCAATGTGGCCCAGGGTGTTGTGACTGGGGGTGGAGATGCGGTCATGCATTTTGCTCCGGATGAGTGGTATATCTATGTTGGCAAGCCGGATTATGCCAGTCGATTCAAATTAAACCTGTTAGGAATAGCGCAGTCGGATGCCTATTTTGTGATGGGCTCAACCGTTCCCGACACACCACAACCTCCTGAAAATGTTTCCGCAATTCTTAGTGGGATCAATCTTGATTATATGAGTGACCTCAATGCTCTATCTAATGGTCAGGGTGTGGGTTTCGGAGCCAGCTTAAGATTAGATACTGGTAATAAAACTTTCTTAATTTTTTATGGACGTTTCCAGGCAGGTCTTGGATTTGATGTTATGATGAGAAATTATGGTGGAATTTCCTGTGTGGGATCCGGTTCCCTTGGCATCAATGGTTGGTATGCCAATGGACAGGCCTATGCTTATTTTGAGGGGAATATTGGAGTTCAGATTAAGCTTTTTGGAGTTCAAAAAAGTGTTGATATCCTTAAGATTGGAGCCGCAGTGGTAGCCCAGGCAAAGCTTCCAAATCCTGTTTGGATTAAAGGTATTGTTGGAGGTCACTTTTATGTGTTGGGGGGATTAGTAAAAGGTAAATGTTCTTTTGAAGTCACAATTGGTGAAGAATGTGACATTCAGGATGAGGGGTCTGTACTGGAAGGTGTGGATATAATTGCGCAACTCACACCTGAAGAAAATAGCAAGGAAGTCGATGTATTTACTGCGCCTCAGGCTGTTTTCAATTATGAAATTGAAAGGAATTACCAGGTTCTGGATATCAACAATCAGCCAATTGATTTTAGAATAGCTCTTGAAAAGATAAACCTGGAAGGCTCTACAGGATCAATCGATGCAACAGTTGATTGGAATGAAGATCACACGGTTGCTGTATTAAGAACTGAAGAGATGTTGCCTGAATATTCAGAATTCCAATTTACGACTACTGTGAATTTGGAAGAAAATAAGAATGGAGTATGGGAGTTGTCTAACTCTAACGGATCCCCACTTTCAGAAAGTCGACAAATAACATTTACATCTGGTGAAGCTCCTGATTATATCTCACCAAACAATGTGGCTTACTGTTATCCGCTTCAGAATATGCTCAATTTATATCGGAATGAATTTCGAAAGGGGTATATCAAACTAATTCAAGGTCAAGACTATCTATTTGAAGATCCTGATTATAGGGCTGTCGTTCGGTTCATTGATGGAGACAATGTTACCGAGGTACCTGTAGCTTATGACAAAGTAAAAAATCAGCTCAATTTTTCTCTACCTACCTTAAAGTCAGGTACAGTTTACCAGATGGGTGTATTCAATGTTCCTTTGAAGCAGACAAACATTGAGGGGAATATTGTTTTTGCTGAACAACAAATCACTTCTTCTAACACAACAATCACAACCAGGGATGCTTCTGGGTCTATCACAGATTATGAGGAACAGCAACTCTTTCAATCTGCTTTCAGAACGAGTATTTATGATTCATTTGCTGATAAATTAAAAGGGATTCAACTTTCTGCAGGTTGGAGATTTCCAGTCATTCCAAATGTTCATATCCTTGGTGCGAATTTCGGGGGTCAGGAACCTTTCTCAAACGAAGAAATTCAGGGAAATGCAGACGCGCTTCCAATGATCCGGATGCAGGCCGACCTAACCCGAAATGATTGGTTTTATACCAAAGTCAATCCCCTTATTTATGAAAAATATCCGCTACCTGGTGGGATCACTGTCCAATTGTCGGTTAGAGATGTGTCTCAATTTGGCATTATCCCAATAAGAGCAATCGAATTGCGTCAGTACCCGCGAGATTTCAAGCTTGAGGGATCACAAAGTCAAGTTTCATTTAGCTCCTTCAAAGGGGTGTTAGAGTATCAACTCCCTTACTTTATATACAAGGACTTTGTTAATCTAAAGAACCAGGCTGGAAATTATATTTATAGAAGCGGTTCCAATGATGATATACTTGTTCGCCTTGTTCAAAGCCAATTTCCCAAGGTAGAGCAAGGTCATTATGTAGTTGATGTAAGTTATTACCTACCAGGTCAAGAAACTCCAAATACTACTTCTCGACAAAGTATTTACAACCCTTTGAATTGATGAAAAAGGGACTGTACATATTGTTTCTTCTACTATTCATGATTTCATATAAATCAGAAGCACAGGAATTTCAAAATGGGGTGCAGATAAAAGCAAAATCTACGGGTAATGAAATTCTAATTCGCTGGGCACCCTCATCACCAATCACGTGGAAGTATGCAAATCAATATGGCTATACACTTGAAAGAATAACACTATTAGAAAACGGAAAAGTGATTCTGAGACCAAAATCTGAAATGATTGGAGTGTTCAAGCCTGCGCCATTACCCGCATGGGAGGAAGTAGTTGAAGATGATGATTATTCGGCTGTTGCAGCTCAATCTATTTACGGTGAAAATTTCAATGTGACAGAAACTTTTAATTCAGATATGGTGAAAGTGGTCAATCAATCCCGAGATCTTGAAAACAAGTTTTCATTTGCACTCTTCGCTTCAGATATGTCAATGGAAGCCGCCAAACTAAGCGGTTTGTTTTATCGGGATCAAAACGTTCATAATGAATATGAATATTTATATCGTATTTATCCAAATATTCCGCAGGAGTATATGTCTGTTGATACAGCGGCTGTTCTTGTTGGCTTGAAGGACACAATGAAACTTCCAGTTATTGATGACTTTGAAGTTTTGTTTGGTGATCAAATCGTTGAGTTAACATGGAGTACTTTATGGAGTAACAGTTATTCGGGGTACTGGCTAGAGAAATCAATTGATGGGATTCAATTCGAGTCAATAACTCAAGTGCCTATTGTACAGTCATCAAATACAAACCATTCTCAAGTTTTGACCTATGATAGTCTATCTCAGAATAATATAGATTATTTCTATAGGATAAGAGGGGTGGATTATTTTGGGGATAGAGGACCTTATTCCAAAGTTGTTTCAGGTGTCGGGAAGAGTGATTTTCACTATTCTCCTGCTATCCGAAATGTCACAGAAACAGCTAATGGAGCAAAGGTTTTCTGGGAGATTTCTAATGAGGCGATTCCTTTAATTGAATCATTCCAACTTTTAAGGGAAGACCCTAAAAACCATAATGGTGAAAGTATTATTACCGACATACCGAAAGATAGAAGGGAGATTATTGACTCAAATCCCAGACAAACGAATTATTATATCATTCGGGCAAAAGATAAGTATGGGCGGACAACCAGATCATTCCCATACTTCTTTCAGCCGGAAGATAGCGTACCGCCAGCTCCTCCGCAGAACTTAATAGGTAGAATCGATACCACGGGTCTTGTTTATTTGAATTGGGATCCAAATGAAGAGGACGATCTCTTTGGGTATAAGCTGTACGTTTCAAATTTTTTAGAAACGGAGTTCATACAGGTGCCTGGCCCGATAATTACAAAAAACCATCATGTTGATACTTTAAATTTAAATTCCCTAACTGAGGAGATCTATTATCAGGTGCGGGCTCTTGATGCCAGGTTCAATCCATCCGAACCATCGGAGACAGCAATGTTGAAAAAGCCAGATTTAATAGCTCCAATGTCACCGGTCTTTACAAGCATACAATCGGACTCGTCGGGAATTCATTTACAGTGGAATCCAAGTCCGAGCAAAGACGTGAAAGAATACTTTTTGTATCGAAGAAGTGAGGAGGAAGAGGAATGGACGCTCATTGAGGCTTTTACCCCTACCGATTCCATTTTTCATTATCTGGATAGAAATATAGGAAAGCGGAAATTATATGCATATACGTTTTTAACTGTTGATGATGCTGGTCTGGAATCAAAGCCGGCAAATCCGGTTTCAATAAAATCCAGTTTGGTATCTCCCCAAATATTTACAAATGTCTATTCTCGGATTGATCCGGTTCAGAAGCAAGTAAATATTGCCTGGGATATTTCAGGAGGGGACGTACAGAGCTATCATATCTACAGAAGCAAGAATGGTTTGCCACTGTCACTTTTAAATATTATCGAGGGTACTGATAGAGAATTTAAGGATGCTTATGAGCTTTCAGATGAATTTGCAGAATATCAGCTCCTGGCAATATTCACAGATGGAGGAAAGTCTGGTTTTTCGAGGAAAATTAAAGTGGAGTTCTGATGATCAGTGGCAGAGGAAATAGTGGCTTCCAATATTTGATCACTGTAGTGCTAGTCCTGATGCTTAAGATATCTTCTTTTGGTCAGGATACTTGGTCGTGGAATATAGAAATTTTAAGTGGATCTGTAGAATATCGGGTAATTGGAGGCGGAGTACAAATAGTAAGTCCTTCAACGACAAGACCAGAAGAAATAAGGTTTGCTAATCCATTTTTAAGCCCTATTATTTTGGAGAGTCCGAATGGTGAATTTGACTCTTTCTGTTATGGTGGTCTTAAATATGAGGACGGTGTTGAGGTTCAGTGGGAGGTCCATTTAGAAGTTCAACAATTTTCAGATCCATCACCAATTCCTCCTGAATTTTGTGAAGGAGAAACTCTGACTTTGGATATCACTAATAATGGCCTTCAAGGTCACAAATATTCATTTTTGACCCGATTGAATGGAGGATCATGGACCTTTATCTCAGATCGATTGATCAATACTGACCCTAAGAAATATTTTCAATTTGTGTTCAGTGAAACCGATCTGATGACTTTATTCGGTTTCTCAGATCCGAAACTGGTGTACGGTTCCTATGAGTTCAAAGTTGAAGTTACCACCTGTAATCCTGATAATATTGTTAATAGTCATGTTTGGGGATTTACTGAGTTATTTAAAAGACCTCCTGTAGAAACTATCAAAAACTTGGGAAGGCAATGTCCAACTGAACCTATTAAACTTCAGGTAGATTGGAAGGATTCTGCCCTTGGTGAAAACGTAAGTTGTACAGGGTTTACCTTAGTTTCATACGATGGTAGTAATTGTTCCTTCCCAATAGCTGATCAGAATGGGAATTTGTATTGTCCTGTTGAGGTGGTATACAATAGTAATTTTGTTATTGATACACAGAGTAATGAAATTGAATTCTCAGTTGAACCTGGAATTTATGGCTTTCTTATTGAGGGTGATGGTAGCTGTCTAAGTGACCCCTTCATTTTTGAGGTTACTGATTTACCTGATCTGTCCTTTAGTTATTCTCCTCATGAACCTACTTGTCGAGGTAATAATGATGGATACATCGAAGTACAAATTCTTGATGGTGTACCACCATTTATGTATGATGGCAAAATAGTTGGAAATCAGTTTGTCATTGGTGGGCTAATAGCTGGAGAGTTCAAAGATGTAATATCTGACAATTGTTCAGTAAAAGATATTGAGGCTGACATAAAAGATGGACTAATCTTAACTACCAGTATAACTAATCAAGTTAATCCAACATGCAACGCAAATGGCTCTATTGAAGTTACTACAAAATACGATGGAGACCAGGATGTAAAATTCCAGGTTATTGATGGGGAAGGCACCACCTGGGGGCCACAAACATCTAATGTATTTGAGAATTTACCGGCTGGAGATCTTTCTGCCTCGGTTATTATCAATGGGAAATGCAGTTTTGATGCTGCTACTGTTCTTATTCCCCCTCCTGATAAAATTATTGGTGTTGATCACAGGGGACAAACCTGTTCCGATGAAGATGGATTCATGATTCTTTTTACAGATGAAACAGATTTTGATATTTCCTACCTCCTAAATGGAGATATTAATTTAAGTGGATGGGCTACTGAAATGGATCTAATTGATCAGCAGATTGTAATTCCGGTTCCACCAGGGGATTATCAACTTATTATTGAGAACAATTGTAGTGATCAAACCATATATGATAATCAGTTTTCTATCACGCCCATCGATTATGTAAGTGTAGATCCTGTTTCAGATGCTTTCATCAATTGTGCAGATGGGAATGACGGTCAAATTATTATTCAAGTGAATGATGGGACTCCGCCCTATTCAATAATAGGGGACTATACCTATACAAATTTAGGAGATGGAGTTTTTGAAATTATAGAACTTGGCGCAGGGGACTATGTTTTGCAGGTTGAAGACAAGTGTGGGATTTCTGCCAGTGAGAATTTTTCAGTATTGGTTAAGAATAATGCCTCTGAAATTGTCCTGGATGAGTTTGATATTTTAAATCAAATTTCTTGCTCAAGTTCAAGCGACGCTTCAGTCATTGTAAACCTATCAGGAGGTTCTCCATTCACAGAAGGAAATAAGGATTATCAGGTAACACTACTGAATGATCGTTTTGATGAATTTCTTCCAAAAGAAGACGAAGGAAACCGTAACGAGTTTTACTTCTACAATCTGGCCCCAGGTACTTACTATCCAATTATCCAAGACAATAACGGTTGCGATAAGTCATTTGAAGATCAGGGAATAATTGTGATTGATCCTTTACCCCTTGTTATTGAACCAATCTCGCCTTTACATTTTGGTTCAGACCAGGTCAAGCTAGATCAGGGGAATAATCTTTCAATCAAATGTGAAGGCGACCTTGTGGATTTCTATCCTGAATTCAGTGGCGGAACAGGAGCGTATTCCTTTTTACTGGTTGGGGGCACTTTGGGATCACCTCAAACTCAATCAAAACCATATCAAGGACTGGGACCTGGTACTTATTCATTTACCATTTATGATCAGAATGGTTGCGAAAGCTCAAGTTCATTTACGTTGGTGGAGCCCGAACTTTTAAACATGTCACTTGAAGCAAAATTCTATAGCAACCAGAAAAACATTTCATGTATCGGAGCGGATGATGGCGTGATCGTCGTGAATGCTACGGGGGGTGTTCCACCCTATGATTACCTTATTGATGATCAGGCCGTTGTTTCGGTATTTGATCGATATGAAGAGTCCTGGATCTTCTCAAATCTTCAGGTCAATCAACCCTCAAAAACCTTTCGTGTTTCTGTCATTGATTTCTTAGGCTGTGAGGTTCAACAGGAAATAGTGCTTTCGACACCAGAAGCTCCCTCAATGGATTTTGAAATTCTATCCAGAACAATCGCAGGGTTCGAAATACCCTGTAAAGGTGAAATGGCTACATTGGAATTCCATGCCAGAGGTGGAGATGGAATAAGTCCTTATAGACTTTCAATTGATGATGAAATTGTGGGATTCTTCAAAATGGGAGATAGTTCTTTTGTTTATGATCTTTCAGCAGGATCTTATCAGATTAAAGTTTTAGATGATTTGGGATGTCAATCAACGACTTCCCTGTTGACACTTTTGGAACCTGATGCTGAGGTAAATGTATCCATAGAAACAATTCATCCTAAGTGTTTAGGTGGATCTGATGGCCAAATTGCAGTAGAAGCGAATGGAGGGGTGCCTCCGTATGAATATAAGATTGATAATTCACCCTGGCGATATGAAAATACTTTTCCGGGGCTGGAAGCCGGTAGTTATGTCGTGCATACCCGTGACGCAAATTTATGTGAGGTAAGCTCCGCCGAAATTGTGCCGGATAATCCAGCACCACTAACCCTCGAGTTAGTTGGAAAAGTGCCACCATCCTGCCATCACGGAACTAATGGGTTAATTGAGGTGAGAGCATTGAATTTCAACGCAGGTCCAGACAATTTGATAAAATATTTTATCACTGGTGGACACTATGGAAGTGAGGTTGTAGAATATGATGTTGTCGTTGATCCATTGGCAACTGAACACCTCATGACATTCAATAATCTCTGGGACACCAAGGATCCAGATTTTGTTGCCACTCACTATGAAATATGGGTGGGGGATGATTATGAATGTCAATTATTGGCCAATCAATATTTAGATGGGAATCAGCTTGAGTTGATAGCCCCTGAACCAATTGTCATAACGCCGACGGTCGAATCACCATCCTGTTTTGGAGGTGAAAATGGGTGGATTTCCATTCTAGTGGAGGGGGGTGTTCCCCCTTACCGATTTTCTTTTGAGGGTCCTGAATTTCAAAGCTTTAACACAGCGGATCCTTCTAGATTTGAAATTCATAATTTATCATCTGGAAATTTCATGATTCAGGTAATTGACGACAATTTCAATCCTGATCAACCGACATGTACCAGTTCTATTGATGTTCACATTCCTGATGGATTAGAACTAAATGTTTTAGAAATCATAAATCATGTATCCTGTGCTGGAGGGATGGATGGCGAAATTGATATTGAGCTATCAGCTGATTATCAGAATTCCAACTACACATTGAATCAGGATAAGATCACCTTAGACTGGGTCTTCAGAGATGAATATATCTCTTTTTCATCTCACTTAGAGGGATTAGCAAAGGGAAGTTATTCGCTCTTTTTTCAGTATGATCAGGATAGTACCAGTTGCACTTTAGTTAAGGATTTCATTGTAAATGGACCATCTGAAGATTTATCAATCTCATCTATAAAAGCTTTTCCCTCAACATGTGGATATGACAATAGCGGAAGAGCGATATTGGATTATCAGGGTGGATGGGTTGATTCTTTGACCTATTATAGTCTTGATGATAGTCCATGGCAACCGGTGTTTAGTTCTATCCTATCACTCAATGAATTGGAAATTGGTAAGCACGCAGTTAGGCTGTCACAGTCAAACTTCGAATGTATTGATGAAACAACATTCGATATAGTAGGCTCATCATTAAATATTGATACACTTTTCACCAAGAAGCCAAATTGTTCCACGAATGAGGACGGCCAGGTTATTTTATCAGTCAAAAATGCAATCCAGCCGGTTTATCTCATTGCTGACAGCAGTTATCGTTCTTCTTCCGGGGTTTATTCCGGATTAAGAGCGGATAAGAGATACACATTCATCGTAATGGATGAAGCAAATGATCAATGTGCGGCAGATTCCATTTCTTTTGAGTTTGCCGGATGTGAAGACGATACCGGAGAATTAAGCATTTTGGATGTTCTGCTCCTAAGCCCTACAACATGCGATGATTCTGATGACGGTGTGGCAAAAGTTTTAACTTCAGGTGGGCTTCCACCTTATCAATATATCCTGGATGGACAAAAAGTGGCATCCGATGACCTAACCGATATTCAATTTGGATCTCACCAAATAGTGGTCAATGATGTTTTAGGGAAGATGGACACGTTCCAGTTTGCAATGATATCAGAATTGGAACTCTCAATTTCATCAATTTCAAAAACCAGGTCTACTTGTTATGGAATATGCAATGGAGGAGTAATTCTTGAAATTGAAGGAGGTTCGGGTGACTATCTTGTTGAGTGGTCTGATGGAAAATTTGGAAACCATAGAGCTGACCTTTGTCCGGGATTGTATGAGTATATCATTCAAGATCAAAGGAATGATGTCTGCCAACTCGAAGGTTCTATTACTATAGACGCATATGATGAACTTTCAATAGCAATAACTGAGTTAAAACCACCAACCTGTAATGATAAATCGGATGGGAAAATCTCAATAAAAGGAATTGGAGGAAGTGGAAGTTTTTCTTTTGAATGGGATAACGGAACCAAAAGTCAGGTGCTAAACAATGTTTCCTCAGGATCTTATGGAATTACGGTTACAGACAATCTATTGCATTGTACTTACGCTGATACCATCATTCTGTCAGATCAGCCTCAAATAGCAGTTTTAGATACCATTCTGACACTTCCATCGTGTGATGGTGCACAAAATGGGAGCATCCGGTTGGTTCTTGAAAATGTTATTTCACCTCTTGTAGAGTGGGATAACGGTCAAATAGGGCTTATCAATAAGAATATTGATTCAGGGACTCATGGTTTTTCCGTTACCACATTAAAGGGATGTACACTTTCCGGTGTAATTGATCTACCCTTAAGAGAGCCACTTGCTGTCGATATTTTGAAGACTGACAATACATGTTTTGGATTATGTGAAGGGGCAATGGAATTAGAGATTAAAGGAGGATTAGCTCCCTATTATATCAAATGGCAAGATGGATCTCGCTTGCTAAAGAGGGGAGGGCTTTGTAGTGGAATTTACTCTTATGAAATTAATGATCGGCTTGGGTGTCAAGTATTTGGATCAGTTGAAATTGGAGCTCCGGATCCCCTCATAATTGATTTAGTCAGTAAGAAGGATATAAGCTGTCCCGGAATGTCTGATGGGTATTTGGAAGTTTATGCATCGGGTGGAACAGGGAGTTATGATTTTGAATGGGAGAATGGTGAAAAAACTAATAAGTTAGAGAGTTTATCTCCTGGCAATTATTCCGTGTCAGTGACAGATGGATCAGGATGTCATGCAACAACAACTTTTCAGATAATATCACCTCCCGCAATATTTCTAAAGCAAGAACTTGTTAAGAATCCATCTTGTGACGGAAAAGCAGATGGCTCAATAGAAGTTCTTGTAGCAGGTGGACAAGCTCCTTATAAATATTCCTGGAATAATGGTAATGGAACTAGCATGAATAACGCTCTTGTGGAGGGAACTTATATACTAGAAATCGAAGATTCAAACGGTTGCTTGTTTACTAAAAAATATGACTTGATAGCCCCCGAATCCATCTCAATCGTAAATGTAGTAACACGGAACCCAGCTTGTTACAGCGATGCAACTGGTTCGATTGAATTGAATGTAATTGGAGGAACTGTTCCCTATTCCTATCAATGGAATAATGAAGGATCAAGTGAATCACAAGAAAATCTCTCTTCAGGTGAATATCAATTAATTGTTACTGATTTCAATGAATGCAGTGCTTCCGGAAGCTTTAACCTTACCAGTCCACCTGAGAAAGTAGTGCAAGGTATTGAAGATTTTATGATGATCTGCGAAGATGGATCTGTGGTTATAAGTCCTGATGGTGAATGGAAAAATTATCATTGGGAAGGGCCAAATGGTTATATCGCATCAACAGATGAAATTGTGGCTTCTGAAGGCGGTGAATATTTGTTAAGTGTTATAGATGAGTATCGGTGCGTTTTTGAAAAGCATTTTGAAATTGAAATTTCCAGGAATTCACTGGAAGCGGATTTCATCAGGATCAGCGAGGCAGTAACAAACGAACCGTTAGTATTTGTTGATCTCTCTATCCCTGTTCCGGATGCGGTAGAGTGGGTCGTTCCGGTATCGGATCAGGTCATCATAAACGACAAGAATGATTACTCGATCGAGTTGGTTTTCTCTGAGCCCGGTACCTATGAAATTGGGTTAGTTGCAGATTATCAAAATTGCATTTCTGAAATATTCAAGACCGTTGAAGTAGAAGAATCCACGACCGAGGATTTTACAAATGCACGCACGATCAATGAACCGCAGGTTTCAACGAATATCTATCCCAATCCAACCAGTGAGGAGCTAAAAATCATCGTAAACAGTCCAAATACTGACCTGATCACTTTTCAACTATTGAACATGAGTAGGGAGATCATGTATGAAGAAAGTCTCATTGGAAGATCAGACTATCTCCTTCATTGGGATCTCGGGGATATACCATCAGGGATGTACATTTTAGTTGTGAAAGCAGGGGAGGATGTGCAGCAGAAGCGGGTATTGGTTGTGAGGTAGTGTCAGTAGATCAAATAAAAAAGCCTCTCAGATTTCTCCAAGAGGCTTTAATAAAAATCTGGCAACGACCCGGGGTGCGTAGCCTACTCTTCCACATTTTACCGGGGCGCGTAGTCTGTAGCGGGGCGCGTAGTCTACCATCGGCACCTACCTACGCTAAAGCTTCGGCAGGCAGGCTGGTGGGCTTAACCGGGACGCGTAGTCTTCTCTGTTCGGAATGGGAAGAGGAGTGTCGCCTAGTCCGGGGGGCGTAGCCTGGACCCCGACGCAATAATTCAAGACTTCTAAAATCAGGATCACCTATTTGATTGAAATAATAAGCACAAAAAAACCCTGACTAGTAAACTAATCAGGGTTTATAATAAAAATCTGGCGACGACCTACTCTTCCACATTTTACTGTAGTACCATCGGCGCTGGTGGGCTTAACTTCTCTGTTCGGAAAGGGAAGAGGTGGACCCCACCGCCATAATCACCATAAAATCTTTCTACCGAAGCCGTGGCTTGGGCAGGTATATATTTTCAATCATTACTCACTATAGAGTAAGATATCATTAGACAATAGGAATTGAAATTCATTGTGTGATTCGAGTATGAAATCGGAAAGTTTACGGGTAATTAGTACTACTCAGCTATGACATTACTGCCTTTAGACCTGTAGCCTATCAACGTCCTCATCTAGAACATCCCTTAAAAGAAGCCTCATCTTGTAGTGGGTTTCGCGCTTAGATGCTTTCAGCGCTTATCCCTTCCCAACATAGCTACCCAGCAATGCCCCTGGCGAGACAACTGGTACACCAGCGGTTAGTCCAACCCGGTCCTCTCGTACTAAGGTCAGATCTACTCAAGCTTCTTACGCCCGCAACAGATAGAGACCGAACTGTCTCACGACGTTCTGAACCCAGCTCGCGTGCCACTTTAATGGGCGAACAGCCCAACCCTTGGGACCTTCTCCAGCCCCAGGATGTGACGAGCCGACATCGAGGTGCCAAACCTCCCCGTCGATGTGAGCTCTTGGGGGAGATCAGCCTGTTATCCCCGGCGTACCTTTTATCCTTTGAGCGACGGCCCTTCCATACAGAACCGCCGGATCACTATATCCGTCTTTCGACCCTGTTCGGCTTGTAGGCCTCACAGTCAAGCTCCCTTATGCTATTGCACTCCACGTACGGTTACCAAGCGTACTGAGGGAACCTTTGAAAGCCTCCGTTACTCTTTTGGAGGCGACCACCCCAGTCAAACTACCCACCACACACTGTCTCCCGATAAATCGGGATTAGGCATCAGAAGAATAAAGGGCGGTATTTCACCAACGACTCCACCAGCACTGGCGTACCGGCTTCATAGTCTCCCGCCTATCCTACACATCATTATCCCAATGTCAATGTGAAGCTATAGTAAAGGTGCACGGGGTCTTTTCGTCCCGTTGCGGGTAAGCGGCATCTTCACCGCTACTACAATTTCACCGAGCTCATGGCCGAGACAGTACCCAGATCGTTACACCATTCGTGCAGGTCGGAACTTACCCGACAAGGAATTTCGCTACCTTAGGACCGTTATAGTTACGGCCGCCGTTTACTGGGGCTTCAGTTCAACGCTTCGAATTGCTTCTAACGTCCCCCCTTAACCTTCCAGCACCGGGCAGGTGTCAGGCCTTATACCTCATCTTTCGATTTCGCAAAGCCATGTGTTTTTGATAAACAGTCGCCTGGGTCTTTTCACTGCGGCCCCGATTGCTCGGGGCGCCCCTTCTCCCGAAGTTACAGGGCGATTTTGCCTAGTTCCTTAGCCATGATTCACTCGAGCACCTCAGGATTCTCTCCTTGACTACCTGTGTCGGTTTACGGTACAGGCACCTTTATCCTAACCTTAGAGGTTTTTCTTGGAAGTCTGATTAGGTACACTATCCACGCTGCCGTAGCATTGTGGTACTATCACATTCAGCAAAGCTGGTGGATTTACCTGCCAGCCCTATACCTACATGCTTCAACGTACTATTCCGTCAGTACGCGGTACTTTCACTACTCCGTCACCCCATCGAAAATAAAGGTGGTACGGGAATATTAACCCGTTGTCCATCGACTACCCCCTTCGGGTTTGTCTTAGGCCCTGACTAACCCCCGGCTGATTAGCATTGCCGGGGAAACCTTAGTCTATCGGTGGGCAGGTTTCTCACCTGCCTTATCGTTACTTATGCCTACATTTTCTCTTCTGATCGCTCCAATATCCCTCGCGAGATACCTTCGCCGCCATCAGAATGCTCCCCTACCTAGTATAAATACTATCTAAGCTTCGGTACTATGTTTGATGCCCGATTATTATCGATGCCCTGTCGCTCGACCAGTGAGCTGTTACGCACTCTTTGAATGAATGGCTGCTTCCAAGCCAACATCCTGGCTGTCTGGGCAACTGGACCTCCTTAGTTCAACTTAACATAGATTTTGGGACCTTAGCTGTAGATCTGGGTTCTTTCCCTCTCGGATTGGGACCTTAGCACCCCAACCCTCACTGTATGGTATATTTATCAGCATTCGGAGTTCATCTGGATTTGGTAGGATGTGACTCCCCCTAGTCCAATTGGTAGCTCTACCTCTGATAAACTCACCCATACGCTGCTCCTAAAAGCATTTCGGGGAGTACGAGCTATCTCTCAGTTTGATTGGCCTTTCACCCCTACCCACAGGTCATCCAAATACTTTTCAACGTAAACTGGTTCGGGCCTCCACTCCGTTTTACCGGAGCTTCACCCTGCCCATGGGTAGATCACAAAGTTTCGCGTCTGCCACTGCTGACTACACGCCCTGTTAAGACTCGCTTTCGCTCCGGCTGCCCCGCTGAACGGGTTAACCTTGCCAACAACGACAACTCGTAGGCTCATTATGCAAAAGGCACGCCGTCATCCCAGATAAATCGGGACTCCGACCGCTTGTAAGCGCATGGTTTCAGGTACTATTTCACCCCCTTACTCAGGGTACTTTTCACCTTTCCCTCACGGTACTGGTTCACTATCGGTCTCTCAGGAGTATTTAGCCTTACCGGATGGTGCCGGCAAATTCAGACGGGATTTCTCCGGTCCCGCCCTACTCAGGATACTGCCCAGTCCTAACAACCAATCGTACGGGTCTCTCACCCTCTATGGATGGCTTTCCCAAGCCATTCCAACCAGTTGTTA
Source organism: Bacteroidota bacterium (assembly GCA_047947195.1). Taxonomy (GTDB): domain Bacteria; phylum Bacteroidota; class Bacteroidia; order Cytophagales; family Cyclobacteriaceae; genus UBA7330. The sequence goes on along the minus strand of CP170458.1, from coordinate 4,455,402 downwards.
TTCCCTTTATGCAGTCCTATAACCCCGCACCTGCCGTAACAGATACGGTTTGGGCTATTCCGCGTTCGCTCGCCACTACTTGCGGAATCACTGTTGTTTTCTCTTCCTCCGGTTACTTAGATGTTTCAGTTCTCCGGGTTTACCTCCCTTGCGGGATACTCCGACTTCATCGGAGTGGGTTGCCCCATTCGGATATCTACAGATCAAAGCTCTTGTGCAGCTCCCTGTAGCTTTTCGCAGCTTAACACGTCCTTCATCGTCTCTGAGAGCCAAGGCATCCTCCATGCGCCCTTAACTACTTTCTTCGATATTCTTTAATGCTCGAATTTCTCAATGAATCTCAATTCCATCATGTCAATGAACTCTTTCTCCCAGCTGATAACCCCCGTTCCCCAGCCAATA
>CP170458.1:940000-4450000 GCA_047947195.1 Bacteroidota bacterium | reverse complement strand
TCCTTCATGTTTAAGTTTCTTGAGGGCACTCTTTACTTCATTACCTGCTTCCGTTGTGAAATCAGTCAATTTGATGTATCCAATATCTTCAGTAACCATACCATAATACGGTACATTGTCTATGGTAATTTTTTCCCGTTCGAGCGTTACTTCGAATTGTTCCTCTTTAATTGGTCGGAAGACTGTTAAGGTAATTTCGGATTTTGACTGACCTTTCAGTAATCGGCTTCTTTCTTCAGAATTCTTCTTGCTGATGTCTATCCCATTGATCTTAATGATCTGATCACCTGCTTTGAGGCCTGCTTTAAATGCCGGGTACCCTTCATAGGGCATTACAATTGTACTTACACCATCCTTTTCATCAACGATGGCGCCAATACCACCATATTCGCCCGTGGTGATGGTGCGATAATCTTCAATGTCGTCTTCAGGAATATAATCAGTGTAGGGGTCAAGGGAATTCAACATGGCATCAATGCCGGTTCTCATGAGTTGTCCGGGATTGATTTCATCAACATAGTAGCTGTTTACCTCTTTGAAAAGGGTGGCGAAAATATCCAGGTTCTTCACGATTTCGAAGTACCGATCATTTTCTATGGTCTTATAAGACCAAACACTTACTCCTAAAAATATGATGATTAATAAGACCCCTAAATTCCGTTTTCTCATAATACCTTGTTATTTAGTTTTTTCTAAACGTTTTAACAACTGGTATAGTTTAGTTTCTATTTCCTCGTAGGATAAAATTTTTGTGTCAGCGTAGATAAAAGCTAAATTATAAAAAGAATTATTCTTTGGAGAAAGTTGATGTTTGTTTAGCCTGTAGGCTTCTCTGAGTCTACGTTTTATCAAATTCCTGTCAACTGCTCTCTTTAATGATCGCTTGGAAACTGCAAAAAGCACCCTGTGAGATACGGATGCATCCACCAGCATAAATTTGAATGCAATTGGATGGATATAAAAAGAGGAACCATTTTTGAAGAGTTCCTCAATACTTTTTTTTCCGGTTAACCTTTCAGATTTCTGAAAAGTAAATCTGACACGGCCTTGTGATTCCATAGGCCATCATTTATTGATTATTTTTTATGGATTTCGTCAGAAACAGTTAGCCTTTTTCTGCCTTTGGCTCTTCTTCTTGCCAATACTGCTCTTCCGTTTACAGATTCCATCCTGGACCTGAATCCGTGCTTATTCTTCTTTTTCTTAACCGATGGCTGAAACGTTCTTTTCATTTTTCTTCTATCCTAATTTTGAAACGGAGGGCAAAGATAGATAAAGTATCCATCTACACAAATGAATTCTCATCACTTAATTATAGAAGATAAAAACAAATATATCCATGTCTGAAACAGATCTAATAGATAGTCAACTAATTTTAGTTTTTAATTGGGGTTTGGAAAGTTTTTAGGACTGATGCAAGTTTGCTTGTGTTACCACAAATTCTATATTCTCTAATCATACCCAACCAGCCACTCATTCACAATTTAATATGATGAAAGTTAATACACCAAAGGAGATTGTTTTATTCTTAATCTTAATTGTTGGAATCATTGGATGCAGTACACCCGCCAGTGAAAAGGGTGAGGACAAAGAAAAGAAAGACGTCTATGTGCGAAGTGAACTTAGTTGGCAGCACGGAATGGAGCTTTTCAACATGTATTGCGCTAGTTGCCACAATTTTTCGTCGAGTGGAATCGGGCCAAACCTGGCTGGTGTCACTTCCAGGATGGATAAAGATTGGTTGATAAAATTTATTAACAATCCTCAGGCGGTGATCGAAAGTGGCGATGAGCATGCCACACAACAATTTGAAAAATATCAACAATATATGCCACCTTTTCCTATGATTCAGGGAGAAGATATGGAAGATCTCTTAAGCTTTATCAATCGTTTTTCACAAGGTGAAAAGCAAAATCAGAAAAATCGTCCTGGAGGGATAATCAATCCGGTTGAAGCTAAGATTCCATATTCAAATCTCACACTGGACCTTGAAGAGCAATTCATTGTTCCGGCTAGTGCTGAAAATCCTCCCCTGGCGCGAATCAATAAAATGTCAGCTATTAATGGGGGCCGGGTATTCCTACACGACCTCAATGGGAAATTATATGAGGTCGTAAACAAGACTGAGCTAAGAGAATATCTTGATTTATCAGCCGAGTTTGAAAATTTTATTCATAGCCCGGGATTGGGATCTGGGTTTGGTAGTTGGGCATTTCATCCTGATTTTGAAAAGAATGGATTGTTTTATACTACTCATACTGAGAAAAAGAATTCGGCGCCTGCAGATTATTCGGTTCCTGATAGTATTGGTGTAGCGTTACAAGGTGTTCTGGTGGAATGGAAAGCTGATGATCCTAAGGCCGGAAAATTCACAGGTTCTCACAGGGAATTGATGAGAGTGGATATGGTTTCCGTGATTCATACTTTACAGGAGCTAAGTTTCAATCCATTGTCAAAACCAGGATCCAGTGATTACGGCATGCTCTATATGGGTATTGGTGATGCCGGATCTGCTTTGAAAGGATATTTATTTTTATGTGATAATTACGGAGTCATTTGGGCTAAAGTCCTAAGAATTGATCCTTTAGGGAATAACAGCAAAAATGGAAAATATGGTTTCCCTGCTGATAATCCTTTTGTCAATACACCAGGAGCACTTGGTGAGATCTGGGCAAGTGGTTTTCGTAATCCTCATCGGATCAGCTGGGATGTTACGGGATCGGGGAAAATGTTTATCACAACGATTGGGCAGCATAGTCTGGAAGAGGTAAACCAGGGGGAGGCAGGTGGAAATTATGGTTGGCCTTATCGGGAAGGTACCTTTTTGTTTGATACGGAAGCGAATCCTGAAATTGTCTATCCACTTCCTGATAATGACACGGGATATCTTTATCCTGTTGCTCAATATGATCATGATGAAGGAAATGCGATATCAGGTGGGTTTGTCTATTTTGGAAAAAAAATTCCCGAATTAAAAGGAAAATATATTTTCGGCGATATCGTAAGAGGCACGTTGTTTTATGCTGAGGTTGCTGAGATGGAGCAGGGCAGACAGGCACCTGTCTATCGATTAAATGTTTCAATAGATGGGAAGCCAACTGATATGGAAACAATTACCCGGGATAAGCGGGTAGACCTCCGCATAGGTACCGATGCTGATGGTGAAATGTATATCTTATCTAAGGCAAATGGAGGCGTCTATAAGATTGTTGCCTGTAAAGAGGCACCAGTTCAATAGTCCCGATCTAGCCAAATACTTCGTCTTTTATTTCCTGTAATTCAAAATAGGCGAGCCGGGGTCCAAATTTTGAGACAATGATGGAAGATGCTTTACTGGCCAGTTTGGCTGATGAAGCAAACGTATGGCCATGGGTGATACCATAAAGAAATGCACCTGAAAACATATCGCCGGCACCAGTGGTATCAACTGCTTTTGTAGGATAAGGTTCAATGTCAATGAACGTTTCGCCATCATAAACTATGGCTCCGTTTTTACCTTGTGTGATCACAAATCTTTTGGCCGCCTTCTTAAGTTCTTCCCTGGCATCATCAATATTTTCCATTCCGGTGAAAAGCATTGCTTCCTCTTCGTTACAAAATAATAAGTCAACCGAAGCTCCTACAACATCCTCCATTGCCTCTTTGAAATACTTGACCATGGAAGGGTCAGAAAAGGTAAGAGAGACTTTAACATCATTATCTTCAGCGATCCTTTTAGCTTCTTTCATCGCTTCACGACCCGTCTCAGAAGCGACAAGATATCCCTCCAGGAAGATATAATCGGATTGGACAATAGCAGATTCCGAAAGTTCATTTGTAGAGAAGTCAGATGTGATACCAAGGAATGTGTTCATGGTCCTTTCAGCATCCTCAGAAACCATCACCAAACATTTCCCTGTAGTGCCAGTTGCTAGTGTCTTTACTTCTAAATTGGTTTCAACACCATTTTCATTCAAATCCTTGATATAGAATACGCCATCTTCATCACTGGCTACCTTACAGGAGTAGAATCCTTTTCCTCCCAGTTGACTTAAAGCAATGATGGTATTAGCGGCAGATCCTCCGCCTTGTTTTTTCCTGATGTTATTAAATACTGCTTTCAAAAGGACCTTTTGGCGTTCTTCATCCACCAGTGTCATCAATCCTTTTTCTACTCCATTCTGCTTTAGAAAATCATCATTGATTTCAATTTCGTAGTCAACCAGCGCATTACCGATTGCACAAACATCATATTTCTTACTTGAGGCCATTCAATTTTGTTATCCTTCCTTTATCCAGGGGACAAAGACTTCTATTTCAACTTCTCCATTAACCATGCATTTCCCTGATCCCTTTGTTCAGGAAAAGTCCAGTGGCCGGTTTCCAAAAAGAGATTCAATTCTTTGTTTGCTGTGATCACATTATAAGCCGCATACATAGAAGTAGGTGGGCAAGTTGTGTCATTGAATCCCCAGGAATACCATCCCGGTACTTTTACACGACGCGCAAAATTAACGACATCATAATAAGGAGCAACATTTAACCAATTTGGTTGCGTGGTTTTATCATAATACCTAAACATATGTGGCCATCCACCTGCCCGATCATGCAAATAACCAGTCAAATCGCAGAGTGCTGGATAATAGGCCAGGAGGTATTTAATTCTTGAATCCAGGCCAGCCGTAATAATGGATAAAGCACCGCCCTGACTACCTCCATTTACCGCGATGTTTTCTCCATCAAACTCTTCCATTGAGAAGATATAATCAATGGCACGGACGCATCCCAGATAAACTCGCTTGTAGTAATAATCATTCTTATCGTCCAATTTGATGGTCCAGTATTGATTGAGAGCGCCTCGACCTAAGTCATCATACACCCCTTGGTCCATCGTAACTGGTATGCCATGTATACCAACTGAAAGTGTAATAAACCCATCTTCTGCCCTCAGATCCGGTCCATATGGACGAATCCCCGCCCCTGGGACATTTAGCAATGCAGGGTATTTTCCGGGTGCTTTTGGCACACTCAATATCCCATAAAACCTACTGTTGTTGATGTTGCGGAGGCTCAGGTGATAAACATTGACTTTGGAGGTACATCGATCAGGTAAAAGCGTCAACTCAGCGTCAATAGGAATTTCTTTCAATTGAGCTTTGACTTCATCCCAAAAGTCATCAAAGTCATCGGGATTGGTGACCGTGGGTTTGATAAGCTCAGGACTGAAACCTGCTGTGCCTCGACTTCGATAGGTTTTACCATCTACCTCAGTAAAAGCTAAACATTCCAGGAACCCCGGCTGATTGATTTTTACTCCCGTGATTTTTCCTATGCCATCCTTCAGGGTGATCTTACCATCCTTTAAAGGATCCATCTTTTCCAGTCCAAGCTCCCAGGTGACTTCTACTCCGGATACAGGTTGACCATCCTTGAGAACCTGAATATTGAAATCAGCCTGCTCTCCTAATTTATAGGTCCAGTCTGATTTTGTGGGAGTTACTATTATGTTTACACGTTGAACCTGTGGTTGCCCAATTAGTGTTGTGACTACCAGTGTTAAAATCAGGAAGAGATTTAGTTTGGGATTCAAAAGTTTCATGGGGTACTAATTTTGGGAATGAGTGAATTTACCTATTTGGATCGATTAAATACAGTGACTATGATAAATCACATGCCTGGTTTTACTTCATCTGTAAACTTGTTTGGGTAGTCTGTTATCAGACCATCTACCCCGAAACCTTCCATTTTTTGCATTCCCTCCACATCATTGATTGTCCAGGGAATAATTTTCATTCCCATTTCATGGCATTTATCAACTAATTCCTGTGAGACCAGAGAAAAATGACAGCTATAGATATCCGGAGTAAAACCCAGTGAGTCAAGATTTGCCTGAAGACCAAGGTCATTTCCTATTAGCAAAGCAAGTCTCACATCAGGGTAATTCTCATGAAGATATTGAACTACCCTAAAATCAAACGATTGGATATTTACCCTGGACAAATCAAGCTTGTTAGATAGTAGTTCCACCACCATGTCGGAAAAGACATCCGGGGTTGGGTGGAAAGTGTTGTCTGTCTTTTCTGAACTTTTAATTTCGACGTTGTAGTTAACTGGAGGCAGCCCGGTTTTCTCCAGGTAATTTTCTACACTGTCAATCATTTCAGAGAATAATGGTTTATAAGTTGCCATTTTCTTTTGTTCTGGGAAGCCCGGATGTGGCTTAGACCCACAATCATACGATCTGACTTCCTCATAGGTCATTTGATAAATGTTATGGCTTCGTTGTACGGAGTCCGGGATCTCATTTCCTTCCGGATCCAGGCAAAATGTGCCTGACATATAAGGATCATGACTCACGACCAGCTGGTTGTCTTTCGAAACAGCAAGGTCAAGTTCAATAGTTGTTGATCCCTGATTAATGGCATAAATAAAGCCCGGGATGCTATTTTCAGGATATACCCCTCGCGCTCCCCTATGCCCCTGAAGGTCAAAAGATTCTTTTTGTTTCACCTGGCATGAAAGTAGTACAATTGTTAAGCTGACAATTAATATTCTCATGATAAAAATTTGATCCGTGTAAAAATATAATCAAGTGTTTCTTTGTTGAGTACCATGCGATAATAATCAGTATTCGTCAATAACATGGAATCGTATCCGGTTTGGATCAAATATTTTTTACTGATCTTCTCATCAAACCAGTGTACCAGGCTAATATTTCCATCTTCTATTTCAATACAGGTCATTCCTCTTTTGCCAATCACACATCCTGAGTTGAAGACGCATGGGATATGAAAGGCTGTATTGTAAACATAGCTTTGGAAGTTATGATCTTTATTTTCCTTGTAATATTTTCTAATATCTTTTTTTAGGAGTTTTATTGTTTCACCAATTCTGGCTTCATCTTTATTGTGAAAGGAAAATTCTCTGCACAATTGTTCAACCTTGTATTTAAGGCGTTCTACTTTGTGAAGAGATTCAAATAATGGACGATGAGTATGCCCAATAATGCTGGCGATCTTGTTGTAGCTTGAATAATGATAGACCCTTTTCTCAATGTTATATTGCTTTCTGCTACTATGGGCAACGGAGTAATTTTTTATACCTAGAGGATTAGCAAAATACTTTAAGGTAAAACCAATCAGCTGATTATGTTTTTGGAATTTCTTGGATGCCTGATGCCCATGGAAGATAAAAATGTAGTCGTCCTTGTATTTTAGCTTGATACCTTCCCTCAGAAATTCCTTAAATGGTACTTTCTCTTTGAATTCTAACTCAAGGTCGTGATTCCCTATGGTTTTATAGAATTTATTTTCTTTTGAAAAGAGCTCCAATACCTCATATAATTTTGGCCATTTGCTAGTGATTTTTTTAAGAGAAAATCGTTGGAGTTCTTCCACGTCACCATTCAAAATGAGTCCATAACCTTTCTTATGATAGAAGTTTCTGAGAGCTGAAATGAACATCTCTGAATTGTTTTTAAAGTCATCTGTGGAGCCCCCATCTCCCACATGAAGGTCACTAAAAATCACCCATTTCTGAGAATTCTCCAGAGGAATTGTTTCCGATTCTTTGAAGAGTCTGTTGAGATTTTCGTAGACGACTTTATTTCCGATCTTCACCTGGATAAGTTAATCATTTCGCAAAATAGCGGCTATAAAATGATTAGCAAATGAAATCATTCTTACCATATTATTAAGTGTTTGTTAGCCAATGGTCGGTAATGACAAAACATATGAACCATGGTAATAAAGGAGCCCTTGAATTTACACGGGATGGTTTTGTGATTACTCTTCGGGGTAAGTGGAAGAGAGATTGTTGAAGATGAGGACCTGATCAAGTTCCGTAAAAGAGGAGCTGGAGATATGCAATTTGTGGTAAGGGCATAAAAAAGGGTAGCTTTTGGCTACCCTTCTGCTGGCGAAAAGACCTCCGTCTTTGGCGATGTATAAAATACTAGGCGAGGTCTAGGCATGTAAATTATTCTTACCCCTGTGTGTAGATCGTAATCGGTGGAGGTGGCATCTACTAACCACAATTTTTTTTATTCACGTAACTTCATAGACTATTTCACAACTCTGGCATTATTAGATCAAGTGTCGTTTCTTGATCCTTATATATTTCTATTTCACCTGTTACAATTTCATACCCACCTTTCTCAGCTTCAAGGATATAATCACCCGGGGTCAACCCAAGAAGGGCATACTTTCCTTCGGAACCAGAAAAAGTAATGGCGTTGATTGTGTCGGCGGCGAACAGGGATATTTGCACCCCATCCAATGGCATATTCGACATGTTAGTGACTCTACCTTGGAGTACCCCCGTGTCTATGGAATTGGAAACTTTGATCATTGGTTTAAAATTGAAGCCATTAATATTTTTTGGATTTCCTTTTAGGATGAAGGATCTGCTTAAGTCAAAGTCAAAAAGAAATACGTTGGGACCTTCTTCAGCAATGACAATTGGGGAATCTGGCTTTATCTTGATCCCTGATGAACTACCAGATGGCACTTTTAAGTCAAATAATCTTCCATCTTTTAGCAGGACGCTGCCATTTTCCACGTAAACTCTGAAGAAGTCATATTCTCCGACCGGAATCTCAACATCCCCGAGAGCTGTTGTCAATCCATTTGTCAATTCAGTTAAATCAATAGTCAGCGTATCATTGAATAGTGTGATATAAGGAACCGAATCATTTGCCGGCCCGGTCTTAACATCTATTCGATCAATTCTAACATTAGCTTCTTCAATCAAATCGATTGGGTATGGCGCATCGGTTAAGTTGAGACTGATATTTGCCAGGACTACATCTTTGGAATAGTACCAACGATCATTTTCATTACAAGCTGACAATTCACCTTCAATGACTTGCTGTAATTCGGCATTGTTTGAAATAACTGTTGGTGCGCCATTAACTGATACGGATATTGGAAAATTGAAATTGATCAATTCATTTCCTCCAATACCATTAAGTGTATTAAATAATGACTGATCGTCTTCAATTTTTAAAGTCTTTGCAATTTGATTGGTGACATCATACGTAGCTAATGAGATAGGATAATTAAAATCAACGCACTCTACATCATCGATCAACTGGTCTGTGTATGAAACGGTGATGGCTTCGTCTAATTCAGCCTGATTATTGATGATAAATTTTGAATAGTCGGATCTGGTGACTTCGATTGGAAACTCAATAACCATAAAGTCCCTTACATAAGGGTTAAGATCATATATCTGCTGAATAGGATCAAGATCCCCAGAGGATTGTACCTCATATGGAGTACCTTTTACCCTAACGTCTACCGGGTATTTTACCGTGAGATTACTGGCATTATCGATGATATTATCCCCTGATCCGTCCAGGAGAGAAATTCCATAGACATATTCACCAAGCTGGGATTTGGTGGTAAAAGCTTCGGAATCGCCAGGGAATTGAATGTCTTCTTCCGGTTTCTGGCATGAGGCAAGCCACAACATCATTAGGACATATATTCCTATTAGAATGAATGGTTTGATTTTGTTGACTCTATGCTGCGTTATTAACATTTTTCCGCTTTTCAACTATAGAACAGACAGACTTGAAAAATTCCTACCAAATATTTTAACTTTTGTTGAGATTTTTTTGCACTTACCTTTGATCCAATGGGTAGTAAAGCCGATAGTCCTTGTAATGAATCTGTTTTCAGAAAGTTGTTCCGTTTGCATGCGGAAGACCTTCATCGGTTTATCTATTATAAATATGGTGCTGAGAATAATCCTGAAGATATTGTACAAACCACGTTCAGTAAACTTTGGGATAATTGTGGGAAGGTATCATTTGAAAAAGCACGGTCTTATTTATTTACAGTAGCAAATAATCAGGTTCTCAATGAACTGGAAAAGAAAAAGACCGTCCTGAAATACCATCAAAATTCCGGTTTGAAAGATTACTCTTCAGAATCACCTGAATTCGTACTGGAAGAAAAAGAGTTTATGGAAAGAATACAGCAGGCATTGGAATCGCTGAATGAAGGCCAAAGGGTAGCTTTCATGATGAATCGTGTAGAAGGCAAGAAGCATGAGGAAATTGCGGAGATGTTGGGCATATCCAGGAAAGCAGTAGAGAAACGGATTTATACGGCATTGGCTTATTTAAAAGAGAGGCTTGGTGAAAAAGTTAAGTTCTAAGGTAGGAGTTTGAATGATTTACCTGTTTAATAATTGAATTACAGCAAATGAGTAAGTCGGAATACGATAGAAAATGGCTAAATGATGAGCTTTCTGATGAAGAAAGAAAAGCATTTGAGGGTACTGAAGAGCATCAGTTTCTTAACCGACTTCAAAGTGCTTTGAATCAGTTTAAAGCCCCTGACTTTGATATTTCTAAGCAGGAAAGTAGGCTTGAGGAAAATTTCAAAGAACATTCAACCAAAATCATTAATTGGCCAACTACCTTTTTTAAGGTTGCTGCTTCCCTGTTATTACTTATTTCAGTCTATGCAATTTATCAGTTAAACAATGATGCTACGATTGAGCCATTATCGGTTTACAGTACAAAGAAATCCAATTTATATCTTCCGGATTCTTCTTATGTGGCATTGAATGCGCAAACGAAACTTACCTATGACTGGACAACTTCAAGAAGTGTAGAATTACAAGGTGAAGCATTCTTTAAGATCAAAAAGGGTTCTCAATTTGATGTTGTTACCAATCTAGGTACTGTAAGTGTGCTGGGTACGCAGTTTAATGTTGAAGCCTGGGATAACTTTTTTGAAGTAACCTGTTTTGAAGGGACAGTAAAAGTGGTAACCGATACCAGGGAAATCATCTTGCATAAACAGGAGTCGTGGAGGATGATTGACGGGAAGAGTCAATCTTTGCATAGTGAAAGTGGCGTTGTTCCGGACTGGCAAAAGGGAGAATCAAGGTTTCAAAGTGTTCCGCTAAAATATGTCTTGAAGGAGCTGGAAAGACAATATGATATTGCTATCAAAACAAATAATGTGGAATTAGACCAGCAATTTACTGGGGCTTTTCCTCATGATAATATTAATTTGGCATTAAAATCAATCAGCGTTCCTTTGAAACTATCTTACAGGCTTGAAGAGAACCAGGTTAAGATTTCAAATAATTAATCACTGGATAATATCCTTTATCCTCTTACTATCTATTTGTTCTTCTAACGCTCAGCAATCTAATATACCCCTTAAAATTGTTCTGGATTCTCTTGAGAATAGATACGATGTCGTTTTCTCCTATGCAGATGAACACATTGAAGATAAAATTGCTGAATTGCCTAATCAGGCATTAAACCTTGAAGAATGTTTGCGTCAATTGAGTGAAACCACTCATTTGAGCTTTGAAAGACTGAACGAAAGATACATAGCGGTTAAGCCAACCAGTGTCTTATTTTGTGGATTCCTATTTGATAAAGCTAGTAATGACCCAATTGAATTCGCCATTATCAGTGATTCAAAGAAGGATAGGTTTGAAACTTCCAATCAAAACGGATATTTCAACTGGAGTGGATATGCAGAAGGCGGAGTATTGTCAATCTCTCATGTTGCTTACAGAGAAAGCACGATCAGCATTACGATGCGAAATAGTTGTGACACGATCTATTTGGAATCGAAGATTTCTGAGCTTGAAGTTGTTTATGTATCGAATTACCTGGTGGTGGGAATGGATAAAAAGCCAAATGGTGCATTTGAACTAAATACTCGTGAATTGCAGGTTTTACCGGGGCTGAGTGAGCCTGATGTTTTATATACTTTACAGGTTTTGCCGGGAATTCAAAGTCCTTACGAATCCGTTTCTGATATTAATGTGAGAGGTGGGAATAACGATCAGAATTTGATTTTGTGGGATGGTATTCGGATGTTTCAATCAGGTCATTTCTACGGACTAATCACTGCATTTAATCCTTACTTTACAGATCGGGTAACGCTTACAAAAAATGGAAGTAATCCGGAATTTGGGGAAGGTGTGTCAGGTACTTTGGATATTCACTCAACGGATAAAGTAGAGAGGAAATTTTCAGGAGGAGCTGGTCTGAATTGGCTGAGTGGAGATCTATTTCTGAATGTTCCAATTACCTCATCTCTCTCAATGAGTTTATCGGGGAGAAGATCCATCGCCGATCTGATACAAACCCCCACCTATGCAAATTACTATGATCGGGCATTTTTAAATACAGAAGTAGGAAGTTCAACAACCCATAATGATGAAGAATTTAAATTTTATGATCTCAGTAGCAAAATAAACTTTCACCCGGGAGAAAAGGATAAATTCAGTCTAAGCTTCATCAGGATTTATAATGACCTGGCATACCAGGAAGATGGGGATCTCAATGGAAGTGTGTCTTCAAGAGTCAGTGGGCTAACCCAGGCCAGTTTAGGGGGAAGTTTGAATTATTCAAGAATCTGGAATGACCGATGGTCAAGCAATATATCTGGGTATCTGTCATCCTATCAGCTATCTTCTTTGAACAATGATATTAGCAATAACCAACGTTTGATCCAGGAAAATGAAGTTTTGGATTTCAGGGTTCAAATAGATGCTGACTTTCAAATTAATGACCGGTTAAAATGGAAAAATGGATTTCAATATGAAGAGACCGGGGTGGTAAATCTGGAGGATATTAATAATCCATTTTTTAGAAGAAGGATTAAGAGTGTGCTCTCCCGATATATCGGATCATCTGAGATGAGTTTTAATTCTTCTCAAGGTAAGACCAATTGGATGTTGGGGATCAGGGCCAATTATTATGATCAGTATTCCCGTTTCATTATTGAGCCCAGGTTATCCTTCAGACAGGAAATAATACCGGCCATATCATTGGAAATTCAGGGAGAGCTTAAAAATCAAACAATGTCTCAGGTCATTGATTTACAGACAGATTTTCTTGGAGTGGAAAAAAGAAGATGGGTCCTGGCAAATGGGAATGATATACCAATCATTCAAAGCAAGCAGGTTTCTTCGGGATTACACTATCATGAAAATAAATTGTTAATCAGTGCGGAAGCATACTATAAGTTTGTAGACGGGATCATAACTTCAGGTCAGGGACTTCAAAACCAGTATGAATTTATCAGGGCTACTGGTAGCTATGAGACTTATGGAGGTGAATTTTTAGTAAGCAAGCAATTCGACCGATTCTCGTTGTGGTCAGGATATGCTCTTTCATGGAATTATTACTCCTTTCCTGATCTCGCTGATCCGGATTTTCCGAATAATCTGGATGTTCGTCATAATCTTAATTTGGGATCCAGCTATCAGACAGATCATTTTGAAATTTCAGCGGGCATTTACTGGCATTCCGGAGCTCCTTATACTTCATATGATCCTATAGTTCCAATTGTGAACTCGGAAATTCAATATCAGGTTCCCAACAGTGATCGATTAGCTTCTTATCTGCGTCTTGATTTGTCTGGTAAATATCTTTTTAAAATCGGAGAGCATGTTAATGCTCAAATTGGCTTTTCACTTTGGAACCTTACGAACTATCAAAATTTGCTACGTACCTATTTCAAAATAAATGATCAGGGGCATATTTTACAGATCAAACAGAATGGATTGAGCTTTACACCAAATGCAATGTTTAGGGTAGCGTTTTGATCAATCAGATTTTTTTATTCATTGAAGTCATTGGGTCTTTAAAGGGTAATCATAAATTCATTTTATTAACTTTTTTTGTTTAACTTTCTGATGTTCAGGAGTTAATTAATTACCCACCACCTACCTAAACTATGAGTTCTGACAGGGACATGCAGTCCAATTTTATTAGCTGGGTCAAGGAAAAGGCTGACAAAAGTCACTCTTTTATTGATGATCTCGCCGACCTTCTCAATGTAAGTAAAGACAGTGCCTACCGCAGAGTGAGAGGTGAGACACTGCTAACCTTTAATGAAATCAGTAAGATCAGTGCGCATTACAAAGTTTCCTTGGATTCCTTTCTCAATTTGTCCACAAGCGCAGTAGTATTTAACAATCGACAAATTGGCAAGGATTTTACATTCAAAATGTATCTGAGTTCCATAAAAGAACATCTGACACTTGTGTCATCAGCTAATCCAAGGCGCATGATCTGGACAGCGAAGGATTTGCCTATCATGCATTATTTTCAATTACCAGGCCTGACAGGTTTTAAGTTATTCTTTTGGCAGAAAACAATTTTAAAAGAAACTTCATTTCAGACGGTGGACAAATATGATCCAGCGGTTCTTGATCCCGAGGTGGTTTCTATTTCTAAATCAATTTGGAATTTATATTGTAAAATACCTTCCTATGAAATTTGGACGGATGAAACAATTATCATCACGCTAAGGCAAATAGAGTATTGTTACGAAAGTAATATGCTTACCAGGGAGACCACATTGGCTTTGATAGATGAGTATATAGAATTAATCAGGCACATACAGAACCTGGCGACTATCGGAAGAAAATATTCTCTAGGAAATGAAGATTATCCTGACAATGGGGCTTTCCACCTTTATTATAATGAGATAGCCATTTTTAATAACACAATGTTTTTCCAGATTGGGGAGAAACAAGCTGTTTTTCTCAATTATAATATGCTGAATTTCATGTCAACCATGGATGATGATTTTTGTACCAATACAGATACTTATTTCCAAAGCATTATGCAGAAATCTATCCCTTTGAGCGTTACCTCTGAAAAGGAGAGAAATAAGTTTTTCCGTAACATGCAATCAAAGATCCAGGTTATGCGTGACAGGGTTGCCTCTAGTGTTTAGCTCCCACCAAAATTCGCAAGTATTCATTCCAACCAATTGATCCATTTGAGGATCTACTAGGAAATCAAATCCATGGATAAAGAATTTGCAATTATTGCGAAAAATCATTCCTGTAGCTGAAAATTCAGTTTGTCTTTCCTTTCCAATTCAAATTATTTCACCCAGATATCAAAGATTATAAAAATGAAAAAGCTTGTATTGATGATTTTGGCAATAATATGGGTGTTGTTACCTGACTCACAATTATTGGGACAGGATCTCCTAGTCACTTCCGCCGGGGATTCAATCGAATGTGAGATATTGAATATAAGTGCTGATACTGTCCACTTAAAAACAATGGTTCAACGTAAGGTGGTTAGTACAGTTTATTCGATGGGAAAGGTTTCGGATATTAAAATTGGGTTTTACCAGCAGTTTGATTCAGATACAACCGCTTATTACCAAATTGAAACTGCCGATGGAAATCTTTATATGGGCCAGATATTAAGTCAGGAGGGTAATATCATTCAGGTTCGAACTTTGAATATTGGGGATATCTCTTTAAGAACGGAGGATATCGAGAAGATGAAAAGAGTGGATGCTGAAATTGCCAAATCAGATGGGAGTAGATGGTTTGATTACCTTCAGTCCAGTAGGTATTTCTATGCCCCAAGTGGGTATGGACTTAAAAAAGGTGACGCATACTATCAGAATGTTTGGATACTATTTAACCAGTTTTCTATTGGCTTTACCGATGAATTTTCTGCTGGGATTGGAATGGTCCCCTTATTTCTGTTTGCGGGTGCACCTACACCGGTTTGGGTTACACCAAAGCTTTCTCTACCTATCGTTGAAAACAAGTTCAATTTGGGAGTTGGTGGTTTGTTTGGAGGAGTTATTGGATTAGGTGATTATTCATCTGATGGTTTGGGTTTTGGAATTTTATATGGGATAGCAACTGTTGGGGAAAGGGATAAGAATTTTAGTCTGGGAATAGGTTACGGCTATGCTGATGGTGATTTTGCCGAAAAACCTGCTGTTAGTTTAAGTGGGATGCTCCCAATCGGCAAACGAAATTTCTTTATCACTGAAAATTATTTGATTGATAATGTTGCCTTGCTATCAGTGGGTGGCAGAAGCCTCATCAAGAAGGTTACCCTTGATTACGGAATTTTTATGCCAACAGATGGAGGAACCTTTTTAGCAATACCCTGGCTTGGTATTGTAATACCCATCGAGACAAATTTGAAATGATCAGATGCTGATCATTTCATTGAAATTACTGACATCCTCAGGCTTTCCCATCACATAAAGTAGATCGCCAATCATAATCAAGTCATTGGGAAGGGGATTATTGATAATATCGGTATCTCTAAGTATAGCAACGATCGTGACATTAAATCTTCGACGGATCATGGATTCTCCTATTGTCTTTCCGACAATGTCATTATCCTGTTGTTGAACTGTAACACAGGTGACATTCATATCAGGGAACTCCAGCTCTTTGGGGCCTTTTCCATTGGTTTTAGGTCTGAGCATGGTATAATTATCACCTCTGATACTTTGGACAAAGGTGTTTATTGACTCTTCTGGAATTTGATATTGATTCAATAGCCTGGAAAAGATCTCAATAGAAGTTTCAAATTCTTCCGGTATCACCTCATTTGCTCCGATCTGCTGATAGCTTTCAATCTCCGATACAAATCTTGTACGAACAATTAGATAGACCGTTTGACAAATGCTTCGGATATTGATAATTACCTTTCTGGTGGCATTGGGATCAGAGATTGCAATAATTGCTACTCTTGCCTGATTGACACGGAGATGTTCCATCAGGTAGGGGTTGGTAGCATCACCATAATAGATGGGCTCTCCTTTGGCTCTTTCCCTTCTAACAGTGATGGGATTCATTTCTACAATGACATAGGGGATGCTGGAAAAACGTGCTGCAGCCGCTACATTCTTGCCATTCAGTCCGTACCCAATGATGATCACATGATCTTTGAGTCCGGTCTCTTCTTTGTGTAGATTCTGAGGAGCTCCACTTTCCCATTTCATCAGCTGTCTATGCAGCCTGGATTTTGTCATCAGGTTTGTAATCCAATCAAAATTCTTGATGAAGAATGGGGTCGCTCCCATGGTAAGGATGGATACACTCAGAAAATACTGGTATGTTCCTCGATCCATGAGATGATATTCCATTCCCACACCTGAAAGTATGAAGGCAAACTCGCCGACCTGGAAGATGGAAAAGCCAGTCAAAAGAGCTACCCGAAAATTATATTTCAGGACCAGTGTAGCTATTCCGGTAAATGCTGTTTTAATTATTATTACCAAAAGGGTAAGGCCCAGAATAACAGGGAAGTTAAAATATAGGAACCTTAGATCCAGGAGCATTCCTATGGACACAAAAAAGATTGAAGTGAATATTTCCCGAAAAGGAATAATCAAACTTGTAGCCTGATGGCTGTATTCAGACTCCGATATGATCAAGCCTGCCATAAATGCTCCGAGTGCCAAAGAAAGTCCAATAGCTGAAGTGGCCCAGGCTACAGCAAAACATATGACTACGATCGAAAGCAGGAATAACTCTTTAATACGTGTTTTAGTGATGGCATAAAGTAGCTTCGGTACCAGGTATCGGGCACTTAGAATGACGACAATCACCACCAGGATAGCTTTAGCCAGAAGCTCTAAAATGGCGATAAAAGGATTACCTGCTTCACCGGCAATAACAGGTGTAAATAACATCATGGGTACGACAATGATGTCCTGAAAAATCAATATCCCCAACGCTGCTTTTCCATGAGGGCTATTTAATTCATTTTGTTCCTGTAGAAGTTTCAGAACAATGGCAGTACTACTTAGGGACACCAGAAATCCAAGAAATAAACCCTTCTGCCAATCAAAGCTTGCAAGCATAAGGCTCAATCCCAATACACCAAGAATTGTCAAACCCACCTGAAAACTACCTCCTATGAAAATAGTGCTACTAATCGACGCCAGATGTTTGAGGGAGAATTCGAGCCCAATGACAAACAGAAGGAGTATGACACCAACTTCTGATAACATTTCCACTTCATGTGAAGCTTCAATAACGGCGAATCCTGTGGGGCCTGCTAAAATTCCGGTTAGGAGGAAACCCAATACCGGTGGCAGATTAAAATAGTGGCAAATAAATACCACCACTATTGATAGTCCTAAAATGATTACAATCTCCTTAAGCAATGCTAATTCTTCCACGCCTTGAAGTTAGATAAGGAGAGGGAGTTGTCTCCTATTAGGATTGGAATCTTGATAAAAAATCCTGTCTGCAAGTTCTACTAACAGGTATTTCATATTTACCCATGAAAACTTTGTGAGATGAATATCTTTCTATTTTATCCAAGCTAACAACAAATGACCTGTGAATCCGAAAAAATCGGTCATCTACTTTCGCTTCAAAATGGTTTAAATTAAATGAAGCAGTATAGCTTTTATCATTTGTATGGATGGTAGTATAGCTGCCATAAGCTTTAGCAAAAAAGATCTCATCATATGGTATCCTTTCAAGGATTCCATTATGCCTGAAAAGGATGTAATTATTTTTGTTTTTTTGTTTTTTAAGGCTAGCGGTAGCTAAACCGATGGCAATTTCAAGTTCTTTTTCTGAAAAGGGTTTCACCAGATAGTTTACCGGCTGAGTTTCAAATGCGGATTGAAGTATTTTGGGATTAGAATGAGCTGTGAGATATATGATTGATGCATTGCCTAATTCCAGAATCTTTTTAGAAGCTTCAATGCCATCCATATCACCTTTGAGTCGTATATCCATCAAAATGATATCGGGAGCATTTTGTTGAAAGGCTTCGATGGCTGATTCTCCAGAGGAAGCAATTCCAGAGACAATACATTGCATTGATTCCAGGATGGTTTTAATATCCTGAGCGACGATCATTTTATCTTCTACAATAAGCACCTTTGGCATCATTGGTTCCCGAAGTTTGGTGAAGGATCTCGAAAAGTGACACAAGCGGTAGTCCCGTCGTCAGAATTTATTTTCACTTCACCATCCAGTTCATATAAAAAGGAAGTGATAAGCTTAAGGCCAAAACCATCTTTGTTTAATGCAGCCTGGGAGGCTCCGTTTCCATTATCTTTTACTTTAAGCACATAATAGTCTTTTGACTTTCTGAGTGATATATCAAGGTGTGGAGATTTGGTATTTTTAAATGCATGCTTGATTGCATTACTCACAAGTTCATTGACTATCAATCCAATCGATATTGCCGTATCATAATCAACATGAATCGGATCAATATGCTCTGTGAATTGGATATCTATTTTACTATTTGTGGCACCTAAGAGTTGATTGACCAATGAGTAGAGATATTCCTTGATATTCACATTTTCTTTGAGGTTGTGCCCCTCATAGAGTTGTTGATGTATCATCGCCATGGCCTGAAGTCGATCTTTGTTTTTAGAGAGCTCATCCTTCACTTTTTTGTCTGAAGATTTGTTCGATTGAATATTTAGCATACTGATGATCATCTGTAAATTGTTTTTTACCCGGTGATGAATTTCATATAGCATAAATTCCTTCTCACTATTGGCAACCACAAGACTGTTTTTTTGAGTAGCTATCTGCGCATTTTGAATCGATAGTTTTTTGATATAGCGATATCTGTTCAGAATGAAGAGGATGGAGATCAGAAGAATAATCAAGGTGAGCGTGATGATAAAATTTTGCTGATTTAGCTGGGTCTCCTTCAATTCAAATTGGGCGTTGAGGGATTCTATGGTCTGATTTTTCTTTTCTGTTTCATAGGTTACTTGCATTTCAGCTAATTGTAGACTTGCCCGATCATTGTATAGGCTGTCCTTCATCTCAATATATTTCTCCGTAAATTCAAGAGCCTTTTGATAATCCTTTTTTATCAGACAGATATGCTTCATTACCTCGTAACAATCAACTGTTATGGCCTTTAAGCTCAACTTTTTGGCATTTTCAAGTGCGATTGTTGCTTCTTGCATAGCACCATTTGGATCATCTAATTCCATTAAATACCGGGCTTTTAACAGGCAGATCTGGCTGAAAAAAGCATTTCTACTCATTGATTCAATGAGCTTTTTGACTTCGGTTGTCATTTCGAACCCGGCCTCAATTTTTCCTAGACCAAGATAGGTCCTGGCAAGGTTGTGATTAATGATGCTTAAGCTTATTCTATGCCCTATAGAGTCCCAGATATGTTTGGCTTCCAAAAATACTTTTTCTGCTTCCTCATACTGTTTGTTTGCAAACAGGGCTTCCCCCAACTCATTCAATTGACCGGCATAAGAATTACCACCTCTTGATTCACCAATTAATTTGGAGCTTTGCCGATAGTAATAAATCGCAGAGTCGTATATCCCTGCGTTCATGAAAGTGCTACCAATATTATTTATGCTGAGTCCAACTTTTTCTTTGTCATTCGGATCGACTTCATTCAGTACCTTTTTATGATACTTTACGGCTTCTTCAAATGCTTTTTGATTGAAAATTTTACCTCCATGGGTATAGTATTTTGTTGTATTAGAGTACCCTTTCGTGGAATTTCTTACCTCTAACCCTTTTGTGGAATATTTTAATACCTTTTGGTAATCACCCAATTGTCTATAGACTACAGCAATATGATCATAGTTTTCGATCATCTTACCTTTAAGATCCAATGATGTACTGATCGCCAGAGACCTATTTAGGAAAATGAGTGCGGAGTCGTAGTGGGCATCATAGAGATAGTTCATCCCGAGGTATTGCCAATCTTTCGTCAGGTTCACAGAATCACCAAGATCAATATGTTTCTGTGCAGACATATGAAGAAAGTCACGTGATCTTTGGTAATAGCCATTATACCACCTTTCGATACCCATGGTTTGGTAGTATATTCCTAGGTCGGTTTGATTATTTGATTTGGAGGAATAATAGAAGGCTGAATCTAATAGTGGGGGAACTTTTCGGATATTGATTGATAATAATTCATTTGCAAGTTGAAGATAGGTACCAGCTCTTTCTGGTTTGGGCTGGCTGTCTAGCAATGCCTGTAAACTGTCTATTCTTTCGGATTGTGAATGGCTCACAAAAGGCAAGAATAGATACCATGAAATGATCCAAATGGTGAACGATTTTGTGCTCATCTCTTGCTATTACGCTCTCTAAATATATCATTTAGTTCAGAGAACTGCTTCAAATGGAGATATCGGAATTGGGTGGGAAGGGGATAAATGCAGTATAAAAATCCATATTTAATCCAATAAACCTGGGAAACTTGCTGTTAGACAAGGTCAAAAGCCTCGGCAAATCGAATCAGATCCACAAATCGGTTGATCCCAAGTTTATTCATGATATTCTTCCGATGGGTATCAACCGTGAGTTTGGAAATGAATAGGGAATCAGCAATTTCCTGGCTGGACTCACCCTGAGCAACTTTTGTTAGAATTTCAATCTCTCTGGAAGTCAAGTCCTGAAATTTGTCCATGTTTTTATGAACAAACTCGTCCAGCGCGATGAGCTTCATGAATTTGTTTTGGTAGCGGTCCAAAAACCTGATCTTAAAATCCAGGGTGAATATGCCTTGCGCTTTGTCACTCAATTTTTGGAAGGAAACAAACCATTCAAAATCTCCACTTAGATCCTCGCTCATGTCCAGGCGTTGAAAAAACACACCGATTTCGTGTTTATTCCCCCGTTTCACAAATTCAGTGGCAATTTCAATATTACGTTGATAATTTTCCGGATCTACTCTTTTGGCGAGTTGTTCCATTCCTTTGGTAGCCAGATTTTCCTGGGTTACATCACCAATCCTACGCATGTTGGGATCAATGTAGAGCATAGCAAACGTCATTCGATCATGGACATGCATCTGGTCCGCTGGTAATGAATAAAATAATTCGTCCAGATCCTCCCACTTATTTGACTTTATAAACTTCTCTGACTGCCAGAAAAACGTACGGTGCAACTGAACCAATTTATCATTTTTTGAGTGCATTTGAATTCCGGTTTTTAGTGAAAGGCTATCCTTAAAAATACCTAATCCTCGGTATTGATAGGGAATGTTGATTTTGGGATTATTGTGAAGTGTTCCATTTCTTAGAAAAAATCATTTAATGAAATTAAGAAAACAGGAATTAAAAAGCTTCACTAAGGCACGTCATTTTAATTGTTTATAAGATGACGGAAAGGCAGTCTTATAATGGCTGCCTTTAGTTCTTGAGGTTAAGTACATTGTTAAAATTGTCATTCACAAAGTTTATCATACCGTTCACAAAAATATTATACGAATAAGTAAAGAAGTTCATAAATTATTACACGTATTGTTCGATCACCAAACCCTATCCGCCATGAACAAGCTATTAATACTATTTTCTACCGCCTTTCTTATTTTCCTTATCTCGAATTGTTCCAGAACCGATTCTCCTGAGCCTGTTGCACAGGAGTTAGGCTACCTCAGCCTAAATGTAGCCCTGCAAATTGAAGCACTCCCAACATCCGGAAGGATCGAGGCCGTCAGTCCTGACAATTTCCTGGTCACTATCCATGATGCAAGTGATGGCGCTGAAGTCATGCGTTGGGATACTTATGATGAAGTGCCAGCTGAGGTACAGCTACCCACTGGTTCCTATTTTGTGAGAGCTACTAACCTGGAATTTCCTGCAGATGCTGCTTTTGAACAACCCTGGTATTTCGGAGAGTCCGATGTGTTCACCATAGATAAAGAAGAACTTGAAACCATTGAGGTGGAGTGTACCCTAGCCAATTGTAAGATCTCTTTCAACTACTCTCAAAATGTCCAGGACAATTTCACTAATTGGGATGCTACTGCAACCATCGATGATGGGGCAGGTACTGGAGGATCTCTAAATTGGATGCAAAATGATCCAACAGAGGGTTATTTTCTGACAGATCTTCCTATAGACATTGAAGTGTACCTGGAGTACGTAAAGGAGTTTGAGCCGGATATGCTGATCACCCGGACGTTCAATCACACCATTTCTGACCCAGTTCCTGCCACTCATTATATGGTGAATGTGGATGCTACCCTGGAGGATGGTAAGGTAGTTATTGACATTAGTGTGAATGAGGATTTTGAGACAGTAGAAATTCCGTTGGGAGAAGAGCAAGGAGGTCCAAATTCAGACTGGGTTCCTGGTGAACAATGGATTGATGAAAGAGATGGATATGCTTATGGAACCGTTCAGATTGGAGATCAAATTTGGATGGCTGAGAACCTAAGAGCAACTGAATTAAGTGATAATACCCCTATTCCAAATGTAGTAGACCGTCCTACATGGGCAGGCTTGACTTCTCCTGGTTATGCCTGGTATAATAATGATCCACAGGCAAGTAGTGATTATGGAATCTTATATAACTGGTACGTGATTGAGACTGGTAAAGCTTGCCCTTCAGGTTGGCGAATGTCTGATAAAAACGATTGGGATATCCTAATAGAAAGTGCTGGTGGAATCTCGAATGCTGGAAACACACTTAAAGAGGTTGGGTTCTCTCATTGGACAAATAACATGTCAAATGTGACAAATAGTTTGAATTTCACCGCCCTGCCAGGAGGGTTTATTGCAGATAGTGGAGGGTCAGAAGAATTAGGACGCTTTGGTTTCTTTTGGACTGCAACTGAAACATCTACAAATTATGCCTATTTTCTACAGTTGAGTGGGAATGACCCAGCTGTTACCTGGATTTCAAATGGTAAGAATTTTGGATTGTCCATTCGCTGTATAAAGAATTAAAAAAATGAAACGATCACTTACCCTAGCCCTAACTACTTTTTTTCTACTTTTCCTGGTCACTGAATGTGACCGACCGGATAGTCCTTCGCCGGACCCACAAGAATTCGGCTACCTCAGTCTGAATGTAGACCTTCAAATTGAAGCTAGACCTGCTTCAGGGAGGATTGATGCAGTAAGCCCTGACAACTTCCTGGTTACCATTCATAATGCTAATGACGGTACAGAAGTGATGAGATGGGATACATATGCAGAAGTGCCAACTGAGGTGCAGTTACCTACCGGATCCTATTTTGTCAGGGCTACCAACCTGGAGTTCCTTGCTGATGCGGCCTTTGGGCAGCCCTGGTATTTCGGCGAATCAGATGTATTTACCATTGATAAAGAGGAGATAAAAACCATTGATGTCGAGTGTACCCTGGCCAATTGCAAGATCTCTTTCAGCTATTCCCAGAATGTAATGGACAATTTCACCAACTGGGATGCCACAGCCACCATTGACGATGGAGCTGGAACAGGGGCCTTTCTGGAATGGATTCAGGATGATCCGGCAGAGGGATATTTTTTAATTGATGCGCCAATCAATATTGAGGTATTCCTTGAATACATTAAGCTAACAGATCCGGATCAATCGATCACCAGAACTTTTAATGCCACAATTGAAAATCCAACTCCAGCCACGCATTACCTGATCAACGTGGATGCTGCTTTAGAGGATGGTAAGGTTGTGATCAATATTTCTGTCAATGAAGATTTTGAGACTGTTGAGATTGATCTTGGGGATGCAGTTGTTTCCGAAACAGTCAATGACATTGATGGAAATGAATATGCGACAGTGCAGATTGGAGATCAATTATGGATGGCTGAAAATCTCAGAGTAACTCAGTTAAATGATGGCACACCAATTCCAAACCCAATTAGTGCGGATGAATGGAATGGTCTCACCACACCTGCCTACAGTTATTACTCGAATGATAAGAATACTTATGGAGACGTTTATGGTGCTTTATATAATTTCTTTACAGTTGAGACTGGTAATATATGCCCTACCGGATGGCATGTTCCAACCAAGGCGGAATGGGAGGTAATGGTTGCTCTTTACGGTGGTACACTTGTAGCTGGTGGTGCTTTAAAATCTACAACGCCTGATTGGAGAGCTCCAAATGAAGGGGCAACAAACGAATCAGGATTTACTGGACTTCCCGGAGGAGCCAGAGGAACAGCTGGTAATTTCTATGATTATACCCAGTTGGGTTTTTGGTGGGTAGACACTGAATTTCAGGATCCTGCCTATGCATATGAAAAAGCCCTGACCTACCAATATCCTTTTGCGAGCGAAGGAGCTATTCTGAAAAATTCAGGGTTTTCTATCCGATG
The DNA here is from genome assembly GCA_047947195.1 of Bacteroidota bacterium. Taxonomy (GTDB): domain Bacteria; phylum Bacteroidota; class Bacteroidia; order Cytophagales; family Cyclobacteriaceae; genus UBA7330. Next base: position 4,425,176 of record CP170458.1, on the reverse strand, counting down.
CTTAAAAGACTAATTTGAATTATATAAACGAAAACCGATCAATCTAGAAAACCTAAACCTTCATGCGGAACCAGCTGATTTTTTCGCTTTGCGTTAGCCTGCTTTCAACATTTATACTAAATGGGCAATCAATCAACTATTCCTCGGAGATAAACATTACAAATCCTTCAGAAATAACCTATTCTGGGGCTTTTGATATTTCCGGTGAGGATACATCACCCATAGACATGGCCTTCAATAATGATGGGACAAAACTATTTGTTATTGGCGGAGGGGCCAGTGAGGTGAATCAGTATAGTCTGGCCACGCCCTATGTGATCATCTCGGGAGTATCTTTCGATGGTACACCATACGACTTAACTTCTCAGGAAACAGGTGCAAACGGAATTGCATTTAACAGCGATGGAACAAAAATGTACATTTTAGGGGCCAATGGAGAGGCTGTATATCAATATTCGCTTGCTACTCCTTTCGACATCACATCGGGGGTTACATATGATGGCACTCCCTTTGACATTTCTGCGGATGGTGACCTTCCCAGATCCATCACATTCAGCAATGATGGGAGCAAAATGTTTATTGTTGAACAATTTGAATCTGAGGTAAACCAGTACAGTTTAACTACTCCCTTCGATATAACATCGGGAGTTTCCCTGGATGTTCCTTTCGATGTCTCTTCCGAGGAGAGTGGCCCTTTTGGAGCCGATTTTAATAAAAATGGAACCAGAATGTTTATTACTGGCGGGGATACTGATGATGTTTACCAGTACAATTTAGCCAATCCCTTTGACCTCTCCTCTGGAGTTACATTTGCCGGGAGTCCATTAAGTGTCACAAACAATATTGATCTTCCGCAAGGGATTCTTTTCAATGAAACGGGCACAAGGATGTATATTATTGATTTACTCAATGTGGACATCAGTCAATATGAATTGGATCCCATCGCATTTAGAGAAACTTCAGTAAATAATGGTTCGGTGGAAGGGTCAATCATTGTTTCATTAACAGGTGAGACATTTACCAATGCAGGGGCAGTGCTTACATCTGGGGTAGAATATACAATTGATAATTTACCAGCTGGTCTTGTTCCTTTCATGGAGGTGGTCGCTGATGGATCATCTGCTACTTTGACCTTTTCAAGTAATGCGACTTCAAACATAAATACTGATGATATAGGAGGCTTGCAGTTCACTTTTAGCGATGGAGCTTTCGTAGGAGGCAGTGCGGCAGCTGTTACCAATGCAGTGGCTGCCAATAGTGGATTAGGGATAGACTTTGACAACCAGCCTAATCTTGATTATGCTACACCGATCGATCTTGCCACAGCTGTAATTACCGGGGATGGAAGCGCATTTGACTTATCTGCTGAGGTGATCTCTCCCGAAGGATTAACTTTTAATCCTGATGGTACCAAAATGTACATTATTGGCCAAAATGAAATCAATCAATATACTTTAACAACACCCTACGATATTACCTCAGGTGTTAGCTTTGATGGCACCCCATTTAGTTTGGCAGACCATGGGATCAACTGTGCAGATATTACCTATAATGTAGATGGGACGATCCTTCTTGTAGTTTGTGGAAATCCAACCAGACAGGTTAATCAATATAGCTTGTCCACCCCTTTTGATATTACTTCTGGAGTCACTTTTGCTGATAGCTTAATCATATTGGCAGAAGAGTCGGATCCAAGAGGATTTGCTTTTAGACCTGATGGGAAGAAAATGTTTGTAGTTGGGATCGGAGGGAATGAGGTTAATCAATATAATCTTACTAATCCTTTCGATATAAGTGAAGGGGCCACATTTGATGGTTCACCATTCAGCATTTCAACTGAGACTACCAATGCACTCGACATTTCATTTAATGCGGATGGCAGTAAAATGTATATACTGGATGTTATCAATGATATTATCATCCAATACAGTTTGGGTAGTAACTATGAAACCCGTTCAGCTGTAACTTACGATAATGAATCATTTAACTTCTCCAGCCAGGAGGGGAATGCAAGAGGTACGGCATTTAATCCCAGCGGGACAAAGTTTTATACAGTAGGTACGGGTACTTCAACGGTAAGCCAGTTTTCAATTTCCGCAAATGTATTCACCGAGACAGCTCTTAATGACGGGTCTGTCGATGGGTCAATGATCATTGTTTTGACCGGAGATTCCTTTATTAATGCTGGTGGATCACTTGCTCTAGGGACTGATTACACAGTTGATAATTTGCCATCGGGTTTATTTTCTGTGATGAGCGTTTCCAATCTTGGTAATTCTGCAACCCTCACACTAACCGGAAATGCAACTGCCAATAATGACACAAATGATCTACCTGATTTACGAATCACTTTTGAAAACAATGCTTTCACCAATGTAGCTGCCGTCAATATTACCAATGCGATTGGTGCAAACACCGGCCTAGGCATTGATTTCAATCAGAATCCTGAATTAATCTATGCTTCCCCCATAAATATCAGCAATGGAGATATCACCTTTGATGGCAGTCCTTTTGATCTTTCTGGAGAAGATACCGGGATCCAGGATATGACCTTCAATAATAGCGGTACCAAAATGTACGTCGTCGGGCAGGGAACCCATGAGGTCAACCAATACTCACTATCGATACCATTTGAGACCACCAGCGGAGTCACAGCAGATGGGAGCCCATTATCGATTAGTGCCCAGGAGACACTCCCTCAGGGGATTACATTCAGTACGGACGGGACAAAGTTTTTCCTTGTAGGTTTTAATAGTCTAAACGTAAATCAATATAGTGTTCCTACACCATTCGATATAACATCAGGAGTGACATTTGATGGAACTCCGTTTGATCTGTCTGGGGAAATAGCCGATCCCAAGGATATTATGTTTAATCCTGATGGAACCAAAATGTACATTTTGGATGGATCCTTTGAGGTTAATCAGTATTCTCTAACCACGCCATTTGATATTACATCTGGTGTCTCGTTTGATGGCACCCCCTTTGATTTGTCCGGAGAAGAAATCAATCCATCAGCATTCTCATTTAATGGAGATGGTTCCAGGCTTTTTGTCATCGGAGGCTCTAGCCGGCTGGTCAATCAATATACTTTGGCAACACCTTATGATATTACAACCGGGATGACCGCTGATGGCAATCCATTTGATGTATTTTCAGAACAAGGAACCCCGGGTGGGTTAGCTTTTAGCAAAGACGGAAGGAAAATGTTCATTTCAGGTAATAGTCTTAATGAGATTAATCAATACTCTCTGGGGACCACCGTTTTTCAGGAAGTGCCCGCAAATGATGGTTCACTAGAAGGCTCGATTATTCTGCATATTGAAAATGAGACTTTTACAAATGCAGGTAGTACAATGACTTCTGGAGTTGATTACACAATTGACAACTTACCAGCGGGCTTAACTCCAACCCTTTCAGTAGCGACGGATGGAAAATCTGCCAAATTGACCCTCTCTGGAAATGCCAGTTCAAATAATGTGTCAGACAGTCTTTCTTCACTTCAGTTTACCTTCACAAATACTGCTTTTAGTGGAGGTAATGTTTCAATCATCAATAACGCTGTTGCTGCCAATAGTGGTTTAGGAATTAGTTTCTTAAAGAACCCGGTTCTAACCTATGCGGTCTCGCCAGACGTGAGTACTGCAACTTATACCGGTAATTTTTTCTCTGTTCTAGCTGAACAGCCTACACCGGCAGGTTTTACATTTAATAATGATGGTTCCAAAATGTATTTATTGGGCTTTGGATCAAATGATGTTTCCGAGTATACCTTGTCTACCCCGTTTGATTTGACAACAGCAACTTATAGGACTGGACTTGATGTATCAGCCCAGGAAACAGGAACCACAGGACTGGCTTTCAATAATGATGGAACTAAGCTTTTTATCTCCGGGACAAATGGTGAGGCGGTATTTCAATATTTATTAGATACAGCTTTTAGTATCAGCTCGGCTACCTATACAAATATCTTTTCTGTTTCAGCTCAGGAGACAAACCCAAGAGATCTGGCATTCAATACGGATGGTTCCAAAATGTTTGTGCTGGGATTGGATGTGGCAAGGGGAGTGATTGAATACAACCTGGGAACACCGTTTGAAATTACTACCTCTACCTTTAGCTCCATATTGGCTGTCAATGCAGAAGAATCCACCCCATTGGGGCTTGAATTCAATAAAGATGGGTCAAAAATGTATGTTACCGGTTCTATCAATGATATGGTAAATGAATACAACCTGACCACTCCTTTTGATTTAACATCAGCCACTTTTTCAACGAGTTTTTCAGTTGCCTCAGAAGAAACATCACCTTCTGCTATTGCATTTGATAATACTGGATTACACATGTACATTGTAGGCTTTGACTCTGCCAGGGTTTTTGAATATGGTCTTAGCAATATTGCATTTAGAGAAGTTGGATTAAATGATGGGGCAGTAAATGGGTCACTAATAATTACGCTGGAGGGTGAAACATTTACAAATGCAGGAGGTAGTCTGACTTCCGGTGTTGACTTCACTGTAGATAACTTACCTTCCGGTCTTGTACCAAATCTGGCAGTCTCATCGAGTGGTCTTACTGCAACGTTGACTTTGTCTGGCAATGCCAGTCCTCACAGTGAATCAGAAGATTTGGCTGATCTCCAGTTTACATTCTCAAACAGTGCCTTTACTGGTGGCATTGCATCAAATGTTATAAATGCTGTGGCTGGAAACAGTGGTTTAAATATTGATTTTGATTCCAGCACAGAGACCGACATACTATCATTTTCCTTCCCTGAAGAATATTATCCGGCTGCGATAGATAATATATCCCATGTTGTTGATATTTCAGTGGTACCCGGTACTGACCTATCTGCATTGGCAGCTACATTTTCTTTATCGACCGGGGCTGCTGCAGAGATATCGGCTGTGAGCCAGACGAGTGGGGTTACCGTAAATGATTTTAGTAGTCCGATTGTCTATACGATAATCGCAGAAGATGGAATAACCGCTCAGGATTGGACAGTTACAGTTAATCTGATAATACCATCAATCACCTACGCCACTACCCGAGAAATCTCAGACCTGGTATTGGTTGACAGTCTGGACGTATCCGCTGAAAGTTTGTATCCGCAAGGAATTGAATTTAGTATGGATGGAATGAAGCTATTTGTGCTAGGGGATGATGTAGAAGAGGTTAATGAGTATGACCTAGCATCACCCTTTGATATTGGCTCACCCACTTTTATTACGAGTCTTTCTTTGACAGAAACCGAGCCAACTGGCTTCACCTTTAGCAATGATGGAAAGCAATTATTTATGGTTGGGTCGCTTGGGGATAGTATTTATCACTATGCATTAAACAAACCCTATGATTTGAGCACGACAACTTATGTTTCAGCAAAATCAATTTTCAGTGAAACAGATGTACCGACAGATGTAATATTTAATCGAGATGGTTCAAAGATATATGTATTGGGATGGGATAACGCTAGTGTTTATGAGTACGATCTTTCAACCAATTATGACATCGCTACGCTATCCTATCTTCAGGAATATTCTATCATAGGTGAGGAGGGGAATCCACATGGAATGAGATTTAGCCCAGATGGTTCAAAACTTTATGTCGTTGGGGATCAAAATGATGAGTTGCTGGAATATGATCTTGCAACTAATTATGACGTCAGCACTTTAAGTTTTGTGAGGAGCATTTATTTAGGAGATAGAGACAATATTCCTACAGGGATAGTTTTCGACAATTCTGGCACAAAGTTGTTTTTTACAGGAACGCAGAACGCAAGAATTTATGAGTATGATCTTGGAAACATCGCCTTTAAGGAGATAACACCCAATAATGGGAATGTTGAAGGTTCAATCAATATTTCTATTTTTTCAGAAACATTTAACAATCCTGGGGGTAGTTTGACCTCTGGGGTTGACTTTTCCATTGACAATTTGCCCGCTGGCTTAGTCCCAAATCTTTCCATTTCAGCGGATGGCTTCTATGGAATTCTCACTATATCTGGGAATACCTCCAATAGTGACCTATCAGACAATGTAAGTGATTTGCAATTCACCTTCCAGAATGGAGCTTTTGCTGGCGGGAATGCTCCCCTGGTGCAAAATGCTATAGGAGCTAATAGTGGACTGGGAATAGCATTTAATGAGGATCTGAACCTGCAGGATTCACTAGCTTTGGTAGCACTCTATGATTCAACAAATGGACCAGGCTGGACTCAAAGTGACAATTGGCTTTCCGGACCAGTTAATACCTGGTTTGGAGTATCAATTACCGGGTCAAGGGTTACATCCGTGATATTATCCAATAATAACCTGGCAGGTACTCTTCCCGCAGAGATCGGGGATCTAACGGCTCTGAATCAATTGATTTTAAATGACAATTTGATAGCAGATACTATTCCTTCACAAATTGGATACCTCTCAAGCCTTACCTATTTATCGCTAAGAAATAATCAATTGATTGGGGTTATCCCTCCAACGATTGGAGATATAACCTCACTAACTCAATTGCTGCTAGATGGTAATGACCTGTCTGGGGTCGTACCGGCTAACTTCGTTAACCTAACAGGATTGAATGGTTTGCATCTTAATAATAATCAGCTAGTTGATTTGCCTGATTTATCTGCACTTCCCTTAACTGACTTTTATGTTCAGTCTAATCTATTCACATTCGAGGATCTGGAGCCTAACATCTCGATCCTGGATACATATGCTCCCCAGGGTAGTGTAGGATCTGGATATGATACACTCGTTAACCTTGGCGAATCACCAACTTTTGACGCAATAATTGGAGGTGCAAATAACACGTTTGAATGGTTTAAAGACGGGGTCTTAATACCCGGTGAAACATCTGTTACACTAACCTTACCAAATGTAGAATTTCCGGATGAAGGCGATTATCACTTCGGGGTATCCAATACTATTGTCACTGGGCTTACCATATTAGGTGCACCAGTTACCCTGAAAGTTTCATCCCTCGAGAGAGACTCGCTGGTTCTTCATCAGCTTTATCTAAATACTGCAGGAATCCAATGGACAAATGCTAGCAACTGGACTGTTGGTAATATTGATACCTGGGAGGGAGTACAGTTAGGGAATAATCGTATCATTGGGCTTGATATTTCAGGTAAAAATGTTCAGGGATCCGTAATTGAGGATCTGACTGATATTGTTAATCTTGAAACAATTAATTTATCCAATAATGTCATTCGGGATATTCCTGATTTGTCCGTCATGACCTCCCTGACTAGTTTGAACGTTTCCGGAAATAACCTGGGATTTGATGACCTTGAGCCAAATATTAGTATATCAACTTTTGAATACCAAGGTCAAGGACCGGTTGGAGATCCAATGGATACCCTACTTGCCCGCGGTTCAGATTATACAATCAGCTTTAGTGCTCCGGGTTCTGCCAATGCTTATCAGTGGCGATTAAATGGCAATGCATTATCAGGAGAGACCGGTACTACATACTTCCTAGACAGTATCAATTATACCAATATGGGAGTGTATTCAGTAGATGTTACAAATAGCATCGTTCCTGATCTGACGCTTACAAGTCAGGCTCTCCAGGTTCTTGCTACTTCACAAATAGCTATCACCGTATTTGGTAAGGACAATGTGCTTATCGACGCCGGATCAGGAAATTTGCTAAAAATAGCTGATCCAGGAACACCATTTGACACAATTGCTACCGTGGTGCCGGAGAATGGTAAATTCATCTTCGATATAACCATATTGGGAGATTACCTGGTGGCGTTGGAGGCAGAAGACACGATCTATCTTCCTACCTATTATGAAAATACTTTCCTCTGGGAAGAAGCAGACACACTAAGATTCCGGTCTGATCTGCTGGATACCATGTATATGACCTTAAAGCCTCGTCCACTCACCCCGGCTGATGGCGAATACACTTTTACAGGTATAGTAGAAACTGATTTTCCTGATGGAGGAAGGATTGATGCCAGGCAACGTCTCACCCGGACCGGATGCTCGGTTCGGAGGTTTAGAGGAGCAGGACGTGCGACTGAGGATGCATGGGAATTGGTAGCGTATGTGTATACAGATGATAATGGGGAATTTGAATTTAATTTTTTACCCGCAGCACTTTACAGGTTCAATATTGAATACCCTGGAATACCGATGGATCCGGAATCTTTCGTGGAGTTCGAACTAGGGGCGGGAGAAAAGCCAAGATTGAAAACAGAGGTGCTAGCCACTATAACAGAAAGTGGAATATTTGTTGAAGAGATACCGCCTTTGGGTATTGAGGATGTGGGATTTTTCAAAATATATCCCAATCCGGCAGACCAATATATGATGATTGAATTCCAAAAATCATTATCCAAGATAGAGATTCGGATTATTGATCTAAATGGTAAAGTAGTGCACTCAAAAAGAGACAACAATTATCTGAATAAATATCGAATCGACCTGGATAAGTTGTCCAATGGATTACATCTCCTGCAGATAATTGATGTAAAGAATAAATTAATTGAAACCAGGAAGATCTATATCTACCATAAATAAACAAACTGAATTGTTATTACCTTCTTGATTCACTAAGTTGGATCATAGTTTGTCAAACACTGTCCAACCCAAATGAGGCTAATCCTAACCCAATCCAGACTTTTATATTTTTCTTTATCTGGATTTTTCTTCTTTGCCATCATGTTATCATGCAACCAAAAGCACCCTGGTAACTTGCCACAAGTGCTGGATGACCGGATGACAATGGAAGTGATCCTTGAAGCCCCTGATATCATGACACCGATTGGACTAACAATTGATGATCATGACAATATATATGTGCTGGAATCTCACACCCACTTACCAATGGAAGACTATCAGGGCCCTACGTACGATCGGATAAAAAAGGGTATAGATGAAGATCATGACGGAAGACCTGATCTGTGGGTGATCTATGCGGATAGTATCAATGATGGAATGAACATTGAATGGCATGATGGCATGATATACCTTGTGGAAAAGGACAGTATTATTGCCATATCAGATACAGATGGTGATGGTATTGCTGATCAGAAAAAAGTGTTGGTAGAGATGAAGACAGCCCAGGAAGTTTTTGATCATGCGGGACTATTGGGAATCACCGTTTCTCCGGATGGTTGGATATATGTTTCCCGAGGAAATTGCGCAGGTGTTGAATTAGAGATCCTGGGTACTGATGGTTCCAAAATAGACAGCTATGGAGATGGGGGGAGTGTATTCAGATGCAGGACGGATGGATCTCATGTGGAGCACATTGCCAGTGGATTTTGGAATCCTTTTGACATAAAATTTACTAAGTCGGGGAGGCTTATGCTTGTGGATAATGACCCTGATAGCCGCGGACCAAACAGGTTACTTGAAATTGTTCCAGGAGGGGATTATGGCTATGAATCACTATATGGTGGCAGTGGATTGCATCCTTTTCTAGCCTGGAATGGTGAGCTGCCTGGTACTTTGCATTATGCAGCCGGTATTGGCGAAGCGCCAAGTGGATTGATTGATGCCAACGTCACAAATTTTCCAGAGGACTATCGAGGGAATATTCTGGCAACTATCTGGGAGGAAAATTCAATTGTCCGAATTCCCCTGACTTCATTTTTAAGCTCGGTAAAAGGTGAACCGGAAATTATCATTCAGGGAGATAGCAGTTTTCATCCGGTTGCTATGGCAGCCAATAGCCAGGGTGATCTTTTTATTACAGATTGGGTAAAGCGGCAGTATCCCAATCATGGCTATGGTCGGGTATTTATTCTGACGACAGAAGCAGAAACACCCATTGCGAATGAATTACCCGCTAAAGGCCCCTATTTCGCCAAGCTGGACAATCCACCGGAAATAGATCAATTGATTTCTGACCTCCGTTCTGAAGATCCTTTTGTTCAAACATTATCCAGATATTTAATGGTGAAAGGGAATTATCAGGATGAAGCTTTAAATATGGTCCAAAGCAAAGATTCACAAGACAGGATGCAAGGTTTGTTAATATTTAGTCAAACAGATTGGGTGTTACCAAAAGTGGTTCTTGAAACATTGGTGGCTGATAATGAATCCGATATCCGAAGGATGACCCTTATCTACCTGGCGACTCATCAAAGAGTTGATGTATATGATACAGTGGTCAAAGCATTGTCAGATGGTTTCGTCACTGAAGAGATCTTTGAAACCTACCTGGAAACGATCAAGTATTTGCAACCGGATTTTGTTGAAAGCTATTTATCCAGAGAAAAGGCAATTGCTAAACAGTTAAAAGTGCATCTGCCAGACAATTATATTGAATCTATCATCAAGGACGAGGCTCTTTCTGACGACATCCGTGCAACTGCACTTCCATATCTGGAGGATGTAGAGCCTAATATTGAACATCTATTGAAGATGTTTCCTGATGCAAATACAAAACTGAAAAAGGCATTACTGCTCACACTAAAGAATCATAGAAGTGGAGAGATAACGTCATTATTACTAGAAACATCCCTTGACAAATCATTAGATGCAGAAGTTAGAGCGCAGGCTATTTTAAATCTGGAATTACAAAATGGAGTATTCTGTGATGAGATTAAATATTTAATTAAAAACGATGATCCACTTATTTCAGAAACTGCTGGCCGCTATCTCTGCCGATGTGGAGGGTCAGATGAAGATATCGTTCAAATGATGGATGAGATTGATAACCAAAAGACGAAAACACTTTGGAATCACTGTAATGGAAATCTTGAAGAGTCAAGACCTCAAACCAATGAATCCTGGTTGTCTGTGTTAAATGGAAATGGTAATTCTAAGAGTGGCTGGATGATCTTTCAGTCGCCTAAGGCATTGTGCATTTCATGCCACCAGGTAAATAAGTGGGGTGGCACATTTGGTCCGGATTTGTCTCACATCGGAGCCAGCAAGTCAAAAGAACAATTGGCATATGCTATTCTCCAACCAGACATGGAAATAGCCCCGGAATGGCAAGGGTGGTTTATCAAAGATAAGGATGGCGTCACCCATTTCGGCCGTCAAATTGATATTGGTAGTGGGAAAAATGCCGAACTTATGCTGGCTGATGGTCAATTTGTGAATTTCAAGGATATACAGGGTTTTGGGTTGGCTCCCGGTTCATTGATGCCTGAAGGATTGGAAAATCAGTTAAGCCTAAGCGAGATGAATGATTTGCTGACCTTTTTGATGAGTCTTAAATAACAATGAAATGAGAAAGCTATTGTTGCTTATAGCATGGAGTGTGGTGTCAATAAGCCTGTCTATTGCTCAGAAAAAACAACCTAATATTTTAATCATCATGACCGATCAGCAATTTGCTGACGCAATGAGTTGTGTGATGGGGGATGAATATTTGAGCACTCCAAATATGGATTACCTTGCTGCAAATGGAGTTCGTTTTGCAAGGGCTTATTCCCCAAATCCACTCTGTACACCCATGCGTACCAGCATGATGACCGGTGAGTTTCCTCATCAGACAAGGATTCAAACAAATAATGACAAGAAGAATTTTGTCGCCGAAGACCACACCTATATGGGTAAGGTGTTTGAGGAGGCAGGGTATGAAACCGGTTATTTTGGTAAGTGGCATGTCGCTATAGATGAGGAGTTTAATGATATTCATGGATTTAATGTTTACAATGAAGAGCACGGAAGACTGGATTCCGATCCTGTGACCGAGTTTTTAAAAAAGAAGCATAATAAACCCTTTTTAGCTTTTGCTTCTTTTTTAAGTCCACATGAAGTATGTCAATGGGCGAGAAAGGAAGAGTTACCCGGTGAACCCCTTGGAGAGCTGCCATCTTTAGAAAAACTACCCCCATTAAAGGTCAATTTTGGTATCCCTCAAAATGAAACGGACATAGAAGCCTACATGCGAAAGTCTTACCAGGCTAACAGAAGATTTACGGTTGGGGATTACACCGATGCTGATTGGCGAAGGTTAAGGTGGGGATATTACCGATTGATAGAGCGGGCGGATATGTTTGTGGGGGAAGTAGTGTCGGCACTCAGAGAATCCGGACAAATGGAAAATACCATTGTAGTATTCCTCAGTGATCATGGTGATTGTGCCGGGAGCCATCATTGGAATCAAAAGACAGTTTTTTATGATGAATCCACCCGGGTTCCATTAATTATCTCCTGGAAAGACAATGTTCCAACAGCCACTTCAAATGTACTTGTCAATACGGGTTTAGACCTCTTCCCAACACTTTGTGATATGGTTGGGATACAAATTCCTTCCGGATTGGAGGGAAGGAGCCTAAAAAGTATAGCCTTGGGAAACCAGGCTACCCTGGATCGGGAATTTTTAGTTGTTGAGAATCACATGATTCAGGGGGATCCAATTGAAGGGATCAGTCTTCAACCGCATGGGAGGATGGTTCGAAGTGACAACTTCAAGTACTGTGTGTACAGTGAAGGTGAGGCAAGAGAGTCTCTGGTAGACATGCAATTCGATCCTCAGGAGATGGTCAACCAGGCAAGAAACCCAATCTATCTAAGTGTGCTGGAAGAACACAGGGCTCTTTTGAGGAAACACGCTGATGCAACGGATGACAGGATAGCGATGGAAATGTTGAAGGACCTGTAATGATATATCACCCATATTCCGGTCCGGCAATGGCGTAACATTGATCAGTACGACCCTGATAATTGTTAGATTTCAGATACATCCTAATGAATTCTCGCTGGATTTTGAAACCAAAAGATTCAACCCATCGGACCAGCGTCGACTTATCTACTGGGATATCAATGACTAAAGGACCTTCGATTTCGGTGAATGCCCATTCTATCAACTCCATTGCTATCTTTTCGGACTCGGCAATCACGGGTCCGATTTGGGTGTAGTTATGACCAAACCGACTGAGGGTATAACCTTCGACGTGTTCCTGATTCCCAACATATCCATGAGCATTAGTTTTTTGAGTAAGTAGGAAGTCAATTAATGCTGATCGATCAGATCCAAAAGCTTGCTGATCTATTGACTTTAGCTGATCAAGGATATCCGGATTAATTGCTTTAACGTGGATGGTATTTGAGCTACTCCCTGAAGGGATGCCTTCCACGTTTGTAATCCTATATACATTATACTCTTTCTCAAACCCCAGCTTTTTATAGACCTTTTCACCAGCTGGTGTAGCATCCAGTTTAATGGACTCGCAATCATCTTTCAACAATTCAATAACAGCACTCATGAGTCTTCTGCTGATACCTAATCCCCGATAGGGTTTCCGCACAAGCATCATCCCTATCCACCCGACCTGGTTGTTGAAATTTGTTGAGGTAACAGTTCCCACAACTTTTTCTCCGTCTAATGCCACCAGGCAATATTTAGGGAAAGTGTTGATAAGGAATTTCCAATCATCTTCGGTTTGATTCCAGTGTTCATCATTTTTAATTTCCATTAAAGCCGGCAGATCATTGATCTGCATTTGTCTGAGCTTTATTCCTTGGTTAACCATGAGAACTATGTATTTTAGTCACTACTCTTTGAGGTTGAGTTAGATGATGTTAAAAATAAGTAATGTTGACCAGCTTGAATCACAGCAATCACTTCCAGATAAGGATCTGATCAATGACCTGAGGAATGTTGATGGTGACATTATGATCCTGGGTATTGGTGGCAAGATGGGCCCGACCCTTGGGATGCTTGCGGTAAATGCATTTAAAGAAATCGGAACTGACCAAAAAGTGTATGGCACTTCCAGGTTTTCGAATGAAAGTCTGAGAAAGAAACTGGAATCCTTCGGTATTCATACGCTTGCCGGGGATCTCATGGATGAAGCATTTCTAGATTCGCTACCAGCGTGTAAAAATGTGATTTACATGGCAGGTAACAAATTCGGGACAAGTGGCAATGAACACTTTACCTGGGCCATGAATAGTTATTTGCCTGGTCGTGTGGCAGAGCAGTTTAAGCACTCAAATATTGTTGCCTTCTCTAGTGGCAATGTCTACCCATTTATGCCAAATAATTCAAAAGGTGCAAAGGAAACAACCAAACCTGATCCAATAGGAGAGTATGCACAATCATGCCTTGGAAGAGAGAGGTTATTCGAACACTTTGCCATAAAAAATCAAACGCCTACTTTGATCTATCGACTCAACTATGCTGTTGACCTGCGGTATGGAGTCCTGTATGATATTGCAAAAGCAATCTATGAGGATGTTCCAATAGATATCACTACTAGCTATGTGAATGTGATTTGGCAGGGGGATGCAAATAGCTATGCACTCCGGTCGTTGCTTCATTGCACTAGCCCGGCTACTTTTCTGAACATAACCGGACCTGAAAAGATCTCTGTGAAATGGGTAGCCGAAGAATTGGGTCAAAGGATGAAAAAGCCTGTCAATTTTATTGGACAACCAGAAGAAAAATCACTTTTGAATGATGCTTCTCGGGCTTTTCAATTCTTTGGGAAGCCAAAGGTCGGACTTACACAACTATTGGATTGGACTGCAGATTGGATCATGTCCGGTGGTGAAGGTCTTGGGAAACCCACACATTTCCAGGAAAGAAAGGGTAACTTTTAATGATGCAACTCAGGAAGGATATAAAAGACCTGCTACATCAGGGCATAGTAATCCCGGCTCATCCTTTAGCGCTGGATAGCCACAGGAAGCTGGATGTGTTTCATCAAAAACTGTTAACAAAATACTATCTGGCCTCTGGTGCAGGTGGGGTAGCTGTCGGAGTACATACTACTCAATTTGCAATTAGAGATCCTCAGTTCAGTCTTTATGAAAAAGTATTAGGCCTGGCAGCTGAAGTGGTAAAAAGGGAAGATCTCAACAGACCTTTTATCAAGGTAGCAGGAGTAAGTGGACCTACTAATCAAGCCATTGATGAAGCAGAGATAGCCAGAAATCTGGGGTATGAGATTGTCTTGTTGAGCATGAATGGACTGTCTGATTGGTCAGAAGAGATGCTACTGGAAAGAGCCAGAAAGGTAGGTGAGACCATGCCATTATTTGGCTTTTATCTACAACCGGCTGTAGGAGGGAAAGTACTTTCCGAGGATTTCTGGAAGAATTTTGCAGAAATACCCAGCGTTTGTGCGATCAAGATGGCGCCATTCAATCGGTACCAAACACTGGATGTGGTCAGGGCAGTCTGTTCTTCAAAGAGAAATGAGGATATTGCCTTGTACACTGGGAATGATGATAATATTCTGAATGACTTATTAACCACTTATCAGATAGAAACGGCTGGAGGAATTGTAGAAAAAGACATTGTAGGAGGCTTGCTGGGGCATTGGGCAGTTTGGACCCATAAAGCCGTACAGCTCTTAGATAATGTGAAACAACTTAAGAAAAGTAATTCTTTTTCCAGAGAGCTGCTGTTACAAAATATTAGAATTACAGATTCCAATGCAGCATTCTTTGATGCAAAAAATAATTTCAAGGGGTGTATTGCCGGGCTTCATGAGGTCCTTAGGAGGCAGGGACTTATGGAAGGTATCTGGTGTCTTGATCCTGAAGAAGCACTTTCACCAGGTCAAATGGCGGAAATAGATAGGGTATACAAAGAGTATCCTGAATTGAATGATGATGAATTTGTAAAGGCTAATCTGGAGAAGTGGAAGGCCGAGATTTCGGGTTAATTATTGAGTGATGGGAGAATAGAACTGGGGTTATCTGGACCCATCCCTCACACCTAGACCACTATAGCGAACCCAACCAACAGCATATAAATAGAGTTATTCCACCTTATAAACGACCTTTCCTCCAACAATGGTCAGTTCAGATTCAATGGTTTTTATTTCATTTTCAGAACAAGTCAATGGGTCTTTTGATAAAACTGCGAGGTCTGCAAGCTTTCCAACTTCGATGGACCCTTTTATCGATTCTTCAAATGTTGCATATGCATTGTTGATGGTATAAGCCTTCAAAGCTGCTTCCCTGGTAAGTGCTTCGTCAGGTTCTATGATTGTCCCATCCTTCGTTGTCCTGGTTACCATTACCCACATGCCCAGAAAAGGATTATATGGGTTGATGGAGGTGTTTGCGTCCAATTTAACCATGTGATCTGAGCCACCGTTCAGGATGACTCCCTTCCTTTGCATGGAGCCATAAGGATTAAAAGTTTTGATCCGTTGCTCACCTAAGATATATTTCATGGCGTCAGCATCTTCATAAAACCAGGCCGGCTGAATATTACCCATTATGCCGAGGTCATGCATACGCTGGATTGATTCTTTGGTGTAGAAATTTCCATGTATGATGCTAAATCTTTTGTCATTCACCGGACGGGTACTGTTCAGCTTTTCAAAAGTATCCAGTAGCAAATCAACTCCTCCACCGCCGGTACTATGAGCAGTAAAAATCCATCCTGCCTGGTCGATGGCAGTTACAATATCGTAAAGTCTTTCAGGAGTGTATTTTACAAAGCCCGTGTATTTAGGATCTGTAATGTTGTACACTTTGGCAGCCTGCTCACCCCATGGTTCTCTCAAATAGGCGGTACCGGTCAGGATTCCTCCATCCAATATGATCTTCATGCTACCGGTTCGTAGCCATTCATCACCCTCCCCGGTTTTTGTTGGGAGTGAATTGATGGAATCGATCAATGCTTCTTTTGACTCAACTCCATCAAAGGGAAAGAGGTAATTCTGGTATATCCTTAGGGATAACCCTTTGCTTTGATTCAACTCTTTATAGATTTCATAAAAGTCAGGATAGATGTAACCTGATATGATTCCAGTGATACCATACCTGTTGTATTCACTAAATAAGGTCTTAATGGCTTTTGTCTTTTCAGGCTTACTAATTTCTTTTTCGGGTGGTAGCTTAAGTAACCTGAAGGCAGTTCCTTTGATGAATCCGGTGAATTCGTTGGTTTCGGGATCTTTAATAAGCCCTTCATTTTTAGGGTCCAGGGTAATTCTGGAAACTTTTAACGCCTGGGTATTGATCAATCCTCCATAAGATCCATTGAGGAAAACAGGGTTTTTCGGTGCAGCTTCATCTAGCTCTTCAATTGTCGGTTGCCTGAGGTCCCCCAATCTGGTGTAAAAGAGCTTTGGATGAATGATCCATTCTCCTGCCGCTTTGGTAGTGGCTTGGGCCCTAATCCATTGCAATAAATCTTCAATGGAATTTAATACAGGTATTTCCTCATCCAGCTCACTGATTGAAGCCGTCTCCGGATGCATGTGTGCATCGATTAAGCCCGGGACTACCGTTTTTCCTTGCAGATCAATGATCCTGGTTTCATTCCCCTTGAACCCACTGATCTCTTCCTGAGTCCCTACACCAATGAATCGATCTCCTTTGATCGCAAGGTCACTTGCAATGGAAAAGCTGGAATCGACCGTAATGATCTTTGCATTGGTGATGATCAAATCTGCGAAGGTTTGTTGGCTCTTTTTGCAAGAGGTGAAACCTAAAATGGAGAAACAAAGAAGAATCGCTTTGAATAATTTGAACATATACTTAAGTCAGATACTGAATGTTAGAATTTCTAAGTTATGAATAAAGGACAAGGATTTTTTCACTTCTATAAAGGATGTCAATAGATTGTCTCGTTATACATAGGACAGAATAATTTATTACGTCATTTACGTAACGTGAAGTAAGTAATGATGTAGTTGGTAACTTCTGGTCGTGACGGATTATCATCCGATTAAATATTCCACCAGTAGGTGAGTTTAAATACCAGTGATCGGTTTTTCACATTGATAGGTGCCGGGAAATAATTGTCACTGTAAACAATGAACAGATCAGAGGCAGGTGCATATCTCCACTGAAGTCTTGAATTAATATTGATGTTGTCAATTTGTTCATTGTACTGGGCAAAGGTGGTCAGATACAGCTTATTGGTAAAGGTAATATCTAGTCTGGGACCAATGAGCCAAAAGTCAGATACCCCCCAGGGGTCCATCATATTGATTCTGTTGAAGCTGGATGACATGGCAAAATTTACATAGGGCTGGAAACGATAACCCAGATCTGTGGAAAGGTTTAATCGGGTGCCATTCTGATAATAGCCACCATACCTTGTCTCAAAACCATAGGTAAATAAGCTTTGCGGCTTGGATTGGAAGTTGGTTCCCCAGGAAACCCAGTTATTCTGACTGCCTGTAGGCAGCTCCAGTTTGCCGGAATTGGTAGGATCAAATGGAAACTGCAACTCCACGAAATCATAAGCTGTCCATACCCTAAAGGTATGTTGACTAACAGTCCTAAAACCATAGCCTAATACCAGGAGTTTGTCGGTGACCCTGTTTCGACTGGCAGAATAGATATTGCTCAATTTGACAGACGGGCCATGAAGGTTTAAGAAACCTTTTTTCGGGAAGAAATTGTATCCGATTTCAGGATTAATCCTGATAAAATCAGTTCGTGGGACATAACCTACTTCTGCAGTGTAATCAGCTCCCACATATTCATACTGACCTTCAATCGACCATTCCCTTGTCTGGAAGCTCAAATTACCTGCAACTGTGAAATCCTTACCTGAGCTCACAGGACTCAGTGATTTTAAGAAAAGTGCTTTTCCTGTCCATAGATTGTTGGAGGTGGCTAGTTTATATTCCAAACCAATGTTTCTGTTGTAAGAAAGTGTGTCTGCCTGCTCGGGTGAATAACTGCTGACATTATTCAGGGACTGTTTATTAACCATCAACAGGGTGATGTTGCTTCTCGAAAATAGCTGACGCTGTAAAGCAAGTGCTGCAAAATTGTGACCGCTAAGACCATCATCTTCTACCGGACCTGTTTGCATATCCATCACTCCAATCCTCCAATTTTTATCAAGCTTTCCACTCAGCCTGGCTCCGAATTGGATAGGTGACCTCAACCCGATTCTTCGGGAGAAGAATGGCCTGATTCTTTCGTATCCAAATGTGGCGAACAGATCGGCATTTTCAAGAAAGAACTGTCTTCTTTCAGGAAAGAACAATTCAAATCTGTCAAGGTTTGTTACTTGCCTGTCCACATCCACCTGCGAAAAATCCGGATTCACGGTTAGGTCGAGGTTCAGGGAAGGGGTGAGTGATATTTTAGCGTCACCGCCAATCTCCGTCTGGTAATTAGGACGCTTGTTGTTTTCATAATCCTTCGTAACACGAGCCAGGGTGTACGGTATCAGGGAAACATTCGGCCCGGGTGCTGGTGGAGGCTCATCCCAAACGAGTACTCCTGAGTAAGCCAGGGAGGATGTTGGGAACTGCCGGGGAACAGGTGCCCAGGCAGATTTTTCAGTTGTTTTAAGATCGAGTCGGCTAAAGTTTATTCCCCATTCCATGATACCTTTCTTATAGCGGATACTCTTGAATGGGAGTGACATCTCAAAGACATAGCGATTGGGATAAGACTTAACCTCAGAAGTCCATTTGTTGTCCCAGCTTAAATTCACACGGGATCCTTCGTATTCGATCCCATCCCATTGGGCACCTGCGGCATTCGTTCCAAAAGTGAAGCCGTTGATCTGGTCATCAAACGGGTCCATGAAAAAGATGAAATTGTCGTTGTTGCCAAATATCCAGTCTCTTTTGAGCGATTCCACAAAATAGGGTCCGGGCAGAGCATGGTGACAGATGGCTATGAGATAAATGTTTTCATCATCAAATGCCATCATGACTTCAGTCTTGGCTCTGGAAAAGCTGGTATCCATAGGGAGTACATTGTAGAAATCTTTTGCTACATCAGCACCCTGCCAGGCAGGATCATCTGCTACACCATCCACAATTACAGGTGTATCGGTTTTCTTGATTACGATCCGATAGTTTGCATTGATTTTTTGTGCATCAGTGGTTGATACGAATAATAAAAAGGCCACAACGACACTGAGGAAGTACTTCACGATATCAATTTGAATGAAAAGTCTGGCGATATTAAACAAAATGTCCTAAAATCGGCAAGTTAGCAACTTGATAGCCATTTATTTGGGAAGGTTAAAGATTAGATTCTCGGCAGAAGATTTACATATAAATTTTCCTGCCCATGATGCTGAGAATAGAAAGGTTGGATTGTTTTATGCAGGTGATTGGGAGCCTTTTCTATCCGGGTTGATTGGGCCTGTTATGATTTCAGTTTGGGTAGGAAGATTTTTGATTTACATCAATCTTTAGAATTTCTCAACCAAAATCCTAAAGTCAAAAGTAAAATACCTATCGTATAGCATAAATAATGCATGGGAGCATAGAAGAATTCTTTGTTCATCATCAACTGTATCGTAAGCCAACCTACCAAAATACTCCCCTGGATAAATATTAGCATGGGAAAGCTCCTCTTACTTCTAATCATCGTTATTGAAATGACCAGGCTGGGAATTCCGTTAACAATTACCAACACGATTCCTGGCAGGAGATAACTATCAAAAGGCGTGGTTTCCAGAAAGCCAATGGGTAAATGCATAAGACCACCTGAAGGATCCAGAATTAAAACCAGACCCCCTCCAACTGCCGAGATTCCGAGCAAAACCAGAAGTATTATCACAAAAGCTCTTATTGAGGTATTCATTTAAACAGCTTGAGGTCAAAACTTTCTAAACTCGTTAAGAATAGCACCAGTAACACAGCACTAATCATAGACAGCACTACGAAAATGAATGCTACAGACAGGTCTTCATTTACTCCTTTGATATAGAGCATGATTGCCATAGAGACCAGGGCCATTGCCAATAAAATTGTAAAAACCAATATAAATGGGGTCAACAAAATACCGATGGGATGTCTTTTGATGAGTAAAATGCCAGTAATAAATACTCCCGGCAACATAATCGCCATATCCAATACATGAATGGGATTGATGATCAAATAATTGTCAACAATATCCGTAGGTACCGAATGTGTCAACAATGCCGGGATCACGGCTTTCAACCATAAAAGATAAAATAGCACCGCAATAAAAAAGAAGTAGAAGCCAATAGTTTTAGCAGGAGCTTTTGTATTCAATGCATTCATAAGGTCAAGATGATTGGACTTATAGATGATAAGTATTAATAAATAAAGAGAGGTGCCTAGAATCAGGCAGTATAAAAGGAATAGTTGGTTGAAATGGACCCCAAACGCATATATGATAAAAGAATACAGGATATATAAAACAGTTCCACCATAAAAAAAAAACCTGTTTTATTCCCCTTAATTGTAAGTACCCAGGAGACTAATAATACTGGCGAAGCGATCACAAGGTCAAAGAAATCCTGTCCCATTCCCTGAATGGCAAACGAGGTTGTTTCATAAGCATAAACACCCGGGACAAATGCTCCGGAATAGGAAACAATTATCAAGGCTACCGCCATCAATAGAGTCATTATCGTTTCAAGAAGATATGTCCTTTTCATTGCCTTATACTTGAAACAAAGTGACTAATGAATAAACATTTCTCCTCTGATCAAGATCCAATTACTCGCTGACTAAAATCAGTACATATATTCCTGAAAACGAGGAATTTTAGATGGTTAAAGTCTGTTGACTAAAAGATGGCATTTATCGATTATTATGCGTTACTGGGAGTTGATAAAAAAGCAACCCCGGATGAAATCAAGAAGGCTTACCGCAAGCTGGCCAGAAAATACCATCCTGACCTCAATCCCAATGACAAAGAGGCTGAGAAAAAGTTCAAAGAGATCAATGAAGCCAATGAGGTCTTAAGCGATCCTGAAAACAGGAAGAAGTACGACCAGTATGGGGAGCAGTGGAAGCACGCAGATCAGTATGAGCAAGCTAAACAGCAAAGACCGAGAGGATCTCAACAGTCTACTAGGGATTTTTCAGGTGAAGAATTCTCCGACTTCTTTGAGTCCATGTTTGGCAGCGGCTATGGTCGCGGACGTCAATATCAGGAGGTTAAGTTTAAGGGACCTGATTATCATGCCGAACTCCAGCTTAATCTTCGGGATGTATACACTACACATAAGCGTACGCTCACCGTGGATGGCAAAAATATCAGATTGACCATCCCTGCTGGTGTGAAAGATGGGCAGGTGATCAAGATCAAAGGCCAGGGGGGAGCAGGAGCCAATGGAGGTCCAAAGGGAGATCTGTATATCAAGTTTTTAATCACCAACAATACTAAGTTCCAGCTGGATGGAGATAATTTGCATACTACTGTGGACATTGATCTTTATAAGGCATTGTTGGGTGGTGAAATTACTGTCGACACCTTTGATGGTAAGGTTAAGCTCAACCTAAAACCTGAGACACAGAACGGCACCAGGGTAAAACTCAAAGGAAAGGGGTTCCCTGTTTACAAAAAGGAAGGGCACTTTGGGGATCTTTATATCACCTATCAGGTGAGCTTGCCAAAAAACCTTAGTTCCAAAGAAAAAGAGTTGATTCACGAACTTTCTGAATTAAGATCGTCATGAAAGAAGAGTACATAGCCATTACCAAATTATCCGGGTTTTACCACGTGGAAGTTGATTTCTTTTCACGATTAGATGAATTGGGGCTGATAGAAATTACGACCATCGACAAGGTGCTTTGTATTCATAATGATCAGATCCATGACCTGGAGCGCATGCTCCGGCTACACCAGGAGCTTGATATTAACCTTGAGGGGATCGATACGATTTTTAATCTGCTGGAAAAAATTGAAAACCTCGAAGCTGAGCTCAATGAAGCGAAGAATAAGCTGAGGTTTTATGAGGGTAGTAGAGAAAATGAGCCATAAATAGTCATGGGTAATATTGACTTAGCTCATTTTTGGTATTCATCAGGCCGGATAATTTAGTGTGAGCTAATTGTGATTCACCACTTAATGCCATGGGAAATTATCAGCAGTTTGATGAAAATAATGAAGAAGTTCAGGTTATTGATCGACTAAGCAAGATTATTTATGCTAACAATAGTTTGGCAAAAAAAGTAAATCTAAGGATCCGGGACCTTTGCGGGGGAAGTGTTATTGACACGTTACCCGGGTTCTTAAGTTCGTCCATATATCAGCATATACTGGAATGTATCAAAGACCATTCATCTTTTTATTTGTTGCAGAAGTTTAATTATCAAAACGAGGTCCCAAGATCATATGAATTTTTTATTAATCCGGTTGAAGATGGGGCTTTGGTTATTTCACGAGAATTAGAGACAAATAAGGCTTAGTTTACTTGATCTTGTAAACTCTTACATAGTCCACCACCATCTTTTGTGGGAAAATACTTTCATCTATCCCTTGTCTACCTCCCCAGTTTCCCCCCACTGCGATATTTAGAATCAAGAAGAATTCCTGGTCAAAGGGCCATTCTTCCCAGGACTTATTCTCATTTTTGAAGGTGTGGTATTTGGTATCATCGACAAAAAAGTCTATCTGATCCTCAAACCATTCAATGGCATAAACATGAAAAGTCGACTCTGAATCCGGGACTTCTATTTCTGCTCCTTTCTGGGTCTTTTTGATGTGATTAAATGCTTCTGTATGCACCGTTCCATGGATCAATAATGGATCATAGCCGACATGCTCCATGATGTCAATCTCTCCACTTTCAGGCCACCCGCCATATGTATTGTTCGTGGACTTCATCCAGATGGCGGGCCAGGTTCCTTTTCCAGATGGTAGCATGGCTCGGACCTCCACTCTACCATATTTCCAGTCCTTTTTATATTGAGTAACCATCCTGGCTGATGAGTAAGATTTGTTACCTAGTGTATCTTTTTTCGCTTCGATGATGAGCATCCCATCTTCCACTCTCGCATTTTCAAGTCTATCGGTATAGTATTGAGCTTCATTGTTGCCCCATCCGCATTTTCCAAGATCACAGCCATCCCCGATTCTGAATGACCAGTTATTGGGGTTGGGTGCGCCGTTGATTTCAAATTCATCAGACCAGATGAGTTCTGGTTGATTGGGAGTGCACTGATAATAAAGTAAGACTAGTAAAAAGGGAAAGAAAAGAGGGGGCTTCATGAGATCTTATTAGAATACTTTAATGCCTCAAAGTTCA
Organism: Bacteroidota bacterium; assembly: GCA_047947195.1. Taxonomy (GTDB): domain Bacteria; phylum Bacteroidota; class Bacteroidia; order Cytophagales; family Cyclobacteriaceae; genus UBA7330. The sequence goes on along the minus strand of CP170458.1, from coordinate 4,401,305 downwards.
GGAAAATGCTGGTTAAAGGAAAATACGGCTTAAGAAATAAATCCCATGGTTTGTGGCTCATAAACCATCGGAAATTTTAAGGTGATAGGACCGAGCACTAATTGAATTTTTCAGGGCTTCTTTGGGAGTCCGCCGCCACGGTTGGTTTTCTTAACTGAAAAAAATGAAGGTACCCACCTTGCAGGGGTGAAAACCAAGAACACAAAAAAACCGCTTCCCAACAGAAAAGCGGTTTCATTTGAACGCTGCTATGAAAATCATACAGTAAAAGATTTAGTTGAAACATTTCCTGGCAGGTCATAAGCCCTTACCTGGATTGAACCTCCTTCCGGAATATTTCGTGTGAGTGTAAACTCCCACTGTATCCCATTGTCGGTGAGTGTAGCTTCCCCGGAGGAAATCACACGTTCATCTTCGCTGATGATGTCAAACTCAACCCTCGATAGTTGAGGATCTTCATAAGCCTCTACCAGCACCCGAGTTCCTGATGCACCACTTGGTAAAATAAGATCGCCAATCTCTGGCGCTCTCAGGTAATCAGTCATGGCCAGTATGTAAGCATTGTTGTGATTGGGTATCCGGGCAACTCCCGCTGCATAGATCGGTCCAAGCACGTCATCTGCTATCGCATTTTTCGCAAAGGCAGTAGCATATTTGAAACGCATGTTCTGCCTTTTCTGAGCTTCAGATCCTTTCCCACGACCCACCGGTCTGGAGGATACGAGGATTTGACCATTCACTTGTCTGTAAACTAGTTGGCTGCCTAGCATACCACTAGCACCCTGTAAAAACAGGTTTTTAGATAATTTAGTCATCTTAATAAAATTTAGTTTGTGAAAAAATATTTAAGAGAGGCCTCTTGAAATGAAAAGAGCAACTATCATTCCATGAAATGGCATGAGGTGTGATTTTCAGTCATTTTGATAAATAAATTTATTAAATCACATATACTGTATGTGACATGCAACAACAAGGACTTCTTATTCGTTTAATAGGTGCTGCCATCTCGGTATCCTCCCATTCCCCACTCGCCCCAATCCGTTGCTTTCAAAATGAGAAAAATTGAGTCAAAATGAGAATGTTTCGATCCGTGATTTAATGGATAAACACCTCTCATTACGTCATCCCCTAGAGCCTTAAGGCGAGGGGATCTTCATGTTTATGACTCTCATTGCCACAATCAAGGTGATTAACCATTTATCCGCTTAATATCGGAACCGTCGGAAAATCTGAATATCGGAGCGTCCGAAAATCTATGAGTCCGTTTAATATGCGTTTAATCTCCGTTTAATGTGGTAGTAATGAGGGGCTAATGTTGTTCTTCCTGATATATTGGTATCCATAGCCTCGGTTGTGTTTTCACCTACCGATTGAAAGTGGATTACTTTCAGTGATCCCTGGGTGCCCACTCCTGCAAATAGAATGACCTCACCCACCTACGTTGGATGAGCTTTTTTATTTTTTCGGATTCTTTGAACCTTCTCTCAGCCTCGGTTGGTGTTTTCACCAACTGATAGAAAGTGGATTACTTTCAGTGATCCCTCTGCACCCCGAAGTCTAAATGGAATCCCATATTCCTCCGTCATATGGATGATTTTTTGTTCTCAAACTTTAGCCTCGGTTGGTGTTTTCACCTACCGATAAAAAATGGATTACTTTCAGTGATCCCTGGGTGCCCACTCCTGCAAATAGAAATCCATTCCTCCTCCTTCGTCGGAGTCATATTTTTTTATTCCTTCCAATCCTTAAATCCTTCGGATTTGAATTTCCAGGAAATAAAAAAATCCTATTCGCTTTTAGCGAATAGGATTTCTGCTTGATGTGGGAGCTGAGGGATTCGAACCCCCGACCCTCTGCTTGTAAGGCAGAAGTACATTGGTCTTATATGTATTTAAAATGTGAAAATAATGCATTTATTGCCTATTTTATGTTGGCTTTTATCATATTAAACCATATTTTGCATGCAAATAGCACGCAAAATGGGACTCTCAATTAAACATACGCTTGATAGAAGGCATCAAAAAAAAGACAAGACATATCCCCTTGTTTTACAGATTGTATTTAAAAGGAAAACAATTATTATTCCAACTGGATACTCATTTCTTGAGGTTGAGTGGGACTCAAAAAATCAAAGCTTAAAATCCAAGTCTACTACGATTGAAAATATAACAAGATTCAATAATAGATTGATAAAGAAGAGATCCAATATTTTCTCAAGGATATCAGATTTAGATGACAGAGGAATTTTACACACCATACCTCCTCGTCAGTTAAAGAATTATATCACAGATAACAACGAAATTCTTGAAAAGGATTTGTTTTCTTTTATTGCTGAACTCCATAACGAACTAGTCAAGGCTAATAAAATAGGTCTTGCAGATACCTATAAAATGGTAAGCAACAAGGTTAAAAAATTTGTTAATAGGGATGTTTTATCATTCAAAGAAATAGACTATCAATTCTTATCCAAATTTGAAAAGGAACATTTGGTAAATGGGAATAAGCTTAGTTCACTAAGTGTATATCTAAGGGCTCTTAGGGCAATTTATAATAAGGCAATACAATACGGATATGCAGATAAAGAGGACTATCCTTTCAAAGCCTATAAAATTAGAAGCTCAAAACCTCAAAGGGCTGCAATGGAGCTTGATGATTTCCAAAAACTAATAAAAGTAGACCTGTCCAATAGACCTTATTTGGACCAATCAAGGGCCTACTATCTCATTAGCTTTTATTTAAGAGGAATGAACTGGATGGATATGTGTAATCTGAAAATTGAAAACTTTAATTCAAAAACTCAAAGGATTCATTATATAAGACAAAAAACTGGCAAGCCATTTAATATTAAAGTTCCCAAAGATATTTTTCATTATTTCTCTATTGTATCAGCCAATCTTGAAGGAGAAAGGGATACCTATATTTTTAACATTAAGGATTCAGACAGGAGTGGGATTTACAATGCCGAGCGAATTAAAAATAAACGGAAAAGACTAAACAAGAACTTAAGAACCATTGCGGAGAAATTAAATATTGAACCATTTACCATATATACTGCCAGACACACATATGCTACCCTACAACAACGTTTTGGTACCCCTGCCGCTTATATTCAACAACAAATGGGACACGAAACAGAGGCTCAAACTCAAGAGTATTTGAAAGGATTTGGTGATGAAGTCTTGGATAGGTTAGATGAAGACATGTTCAATAAGATCTAAATATTAGCCTCCCATTATTATTTAACACCATTGTTTTTGGTATTAGAGTTTCCATTAGCCATGAGTAAGTGTCAGTATTAACCTTATTCACTACAAAATTAACCTCCCTCCTTTAAAAGACCCCACATTGCTACCCACACCCACAAAAAGGTTCGCCATAAATCCAACCCTTTTGCCCTTTCATGTTTATTGCGCTTCCTTTTTGGTCTTTTAAAGTACTGAGTCTTGGATGAGCATCAAATAATGTTTCATTTAAACCTTAAGATTATGCTTTCATCAAGACTTAAACCTTTCAAAAATTCACTATTTGAAGTTCAGGCTATAATTAATCCTGTGGAAAATCATGAATCGGTAAAGCTTAGTTGTGCTAAAGATGTTTCATCTTATTTAAAACCAATTTGGCCTGTCCCTATAAACTACCGCGAGGCTTTTATTACTCTAAATCTGAATCGGTCAAATAATACAATTTCGTATGCACTAATAAGTATTGGTGGTATTTCCAGTACAAGTGTTGATCTCAAGATCATCTTCCAACACGCATTACTATCAAACGCAAGCTCAATTATTTTGGCTCATAATCATCCATCTGGAAATATTCAACCTTCAAAGCAAGATTTGGCTCTTACACGAAAAATCAAGAAAGCCTGTGCATATATGGACATATCCTTACTGGATCATGTGATATTGGTTGAAGAACCAGGTTCTTATTATTCCATGGCAAATGAAGGGATAATTTAAAGCAATTATCAAGACCAACCTGTAGAGTTGCTGAAGCATTAACTAAGCAAGATCTCTTCATCAATACTTTTATTGCCCAGTTCGCTGGCAAGCTGTTGTTTGACTTATTGAACGATCGAATGACCGTTTATCAGGGTGCCTATATTAACCTGGCTAATTACCGTACCAACCCAATAAAGCTATGAACATCCACGATAAACATTTCCTCCTGTCATTTTTTCCCTAAAAGTAGCTTCCCCTTCACTAGTCAAAAGAGGATCAGAAATCTCCATCCCACTTTATGTTTTTTTTGTTTTTAACGGAAAAGTGGAATCGTATTTCAGATCTTCCTTTTGCCTTTAACCCCGACACACAAAGCTCTTTGTATGAGAAAAAAAATGATGGAGAATATGAAACAAGGATTTAAACTAAGCATTGACAAAACTGGAAAAGACCAGGGGAAGGCTAATTATGCTAATGCTTTTATTGGTTTTGGAGTACAAAGAAAGAAGGGCATTTCATCAACTGGACGATATCTAGAGGATGCTCAAAAACAAGGCATTCCAGTAAATGATCAGATTCAAGCAGACGTAAATACTGTTGTCTTTGTTTCTGTATCTTCTGAAGGCATCTATGTTGATCAGACTGTAGATTTAGCAAAACAAATACTGAGAAATGGAGGTACAATCATTATGGATAAACAAGGTACTGGTTTTGGTCAATCACATTCACGTTTTAATCGGTATGGTGAAGGGAAAGTACATGATTATCTTGGAAAACCGGATACCAGTACCAAAGAAGGCTACTCATTATGGATTGGAAAAAAAACTCAGGAACTATGATCATCACACTTCTCAACTACAAATCCATTCTTCCGGAAAAACTGCATGACCAGTTTCTGTCAATGGCCGGAAGGGAAACAGGAAGAGCCATCATTTACAAAGAGCATGTACTCAGGTTTTGTACCATAGATGAATACTAGAGGACGCCCATGAAGCCGCTTATGATGTAGATGCCACTACAAATACCGTTTTTCTCAAAAAAGCCGCAAATGTAGAAAAAAGGGGTTTATCATGCCATTTTCGCAGCTTTTAATTAATGGTTAAAAAAAAATCAAGTTTTTTATCATTTTTGAAAAGTGCGATTTTATGCAGTATGAGTACAACTTCAAATATAATTTCTTAACATAACTCTCTTTTAAATAGCAAGTTACAGGTGTTTTATCTAAGTATTTTGAAGATTCCAGGATCTCCTAGACATCAATTTTATTTAAGAAATCATTACTTAAATTTGTAGAAATGAAAATAGTTAGGCCCTTGAGACCCAACTATTCTTTAACAAGTGACGCGTTTAAACGGAGCATACTCTCTGATCTAAGGAGAGAGCTAGCAGGTTCGAATCCTGTCCGTCGTTTGGAAGCCCGATGCTTACACCATCGGGTTTTTTTATTATCTTCTTGATACAAATAAATATAATATTTATATCAATTATGATACAAACATATTAATTCTAGCTATACCATTCCAGCTGCATCTACTAAAATATTTAGTGCCTGCGTAAACTAATCTGCTACTTCACCTTCTACTCAACCTTCGGTTACATACTTCCAATTACTTATTATTCATTGCTTTAATACCTGCTATAATCTCACCTTCTCCTTCAATATTTTTTTCTCCAAAATTTAGCTTCCCCGTTAGTCAAAGAGTATGCAGGAAATGACCGCCTCGCTTGAATCGAAGATTCACATTTCCTTTACAACTTCTCTTTGCCTTATTCGGCGCTAGCCCTCCCTCAGCTTAAATCATTTCTCCAAAAAAAATATGGAGAAAATGAGACAACATCAGAAACAGCTTAAACCTGGTTTTAAGGAAAATAACCCTTACGATAGGAGAACAATTGAAGCACTCAAAAGCAAGATCCTCGGTGAATGGTCAAACCCTAAAAAGAAACGTCCATGACGGATTCAACCGCATCAAAATTTTATCATTTCAAGATCCTCTTAAATGAATTCTTTCTTGATAAAAAGAAGATTCGTTCCACTACGGACCTGGTAAAAATGGCAAGCCATTGCGAGCTGAAGCCAGGAGTTGACTATGCTCAATTCCATCAACTCTATGATGTGGCTGAAGCTGCACTCAATGAGTTTATGGGTAACCAGGATATCCCGGCATTCATACGGAATGCTAAGGTGTTTCTACAAAGCTATTCACAGCTCCTTCCAACCTTTACGGAACGCTCCAGTGATAAATCCCTTTATCAACAATTCTCCACACCTCAGGATATTGCCTGGGTCCTGATTCAACTCGCAAATATCAAAATTAATGATTGGGTTCTTGAACCATCTGCCGGCACCGGATCTATCAGCAGCCTTCTTAAAAAGAGTCTTGCGAATCGAATTATCGTAAACGAGATTCATCCATTCAGAAACTGGCTGTTAACCCAGCAAGCTTACCATAATATTTTCAGGGAAGATGCTGCACAGATCCATAACCTGCCAAAATTCAGGGAACTCGTACCTGATAAAATCATCATGAATCCTCCTTTCAGCCGGACCATTCAAACAAAGGCAAAAGTTGATGTACTGGCAGGAGCAAAGCATCTGCTTTCATCTTACAAAATTCTGAGAAAAGGGGGGAGGCTGGTCCTCTTGATCAATGCTTCATTCAACAAAGGATCCAAGGGCTACACCCACTTTCAACAAAATGCTCCGGAACATCACCTGGTCATGAATGCAACCATAGACCCTGAAATATTCAAACAGAAGGGTACTCATTTTGAAACCCGGATCATGGTCATTGAAAAGGATCCTGAAAAGAAAATTCATATTCCTCATACAGATATCAATGAGGATAACATATCTGAAATCTTAGAACTCAATCTTTATAATCATGGGTAGAAAACAATCACCTCAAAATCAACTATCCCTTTTTGATGGGTTTTCAAATGCTTCTACTACTGAAGAAATGAAGAAAGTAGAAAGTCAGTCCCAATTGGAATTTTCCAAAAAACCCAGTGAGACATCAAGGCCTACTGAAACTTTCATGAAGGTGATCAAGCCTGAAGTCGTACCATTGATTGAAGGAAATACGGTTGAACAGTCTCCTGAACAAACACCAGACCTTAGTGTCGAACGTAAGGAGTTAGGCCAGGTTGAAGAATTAGGCGACTACGCAACCTATCAGCCTCAAATAATAATCAATGGCTCCAAGGATCATCCAACTCCACTTTGTGAATCATTGGCCATGTCCTCCATTGATTTACCACAGACTGATTATAAACCTAACCTACCACCAGAATCCATTGCTTCAGGGATCTTATCAAATGCTCAGCTGGAGGACATTATACTTGCCGGCCACGCCCACAATAGTTTCATCAATAATGATGAATTCCGAAGAGGTTTTATGATCGGTTCAGGAACCGGCTTCGGTAAAGGCAATGCCATTGCTGGTATCATCCTGGATAACTTCAGACAGGGACGCAAAAAGGCCGTATGGATATCCAAAAATGAGAACGCACATTTCAACTCTCGCGAATACTGGGAATCAGTGGGAGGAAAGTCCCGACACATAATTGATCACCGCGGGTTGAAACCCGATCATATAATTAGAGCAACTGAAGGTGTTCTGGTCACGACCTATGGGGTGCTCAGAAGCAAATTCGAAGTCTTACAGCCGGACGAAGCCGATGCAGCTGGCAATAAGAGTACAAAAATTTTAAAGGGCAGGGTACGCCAGATCATTGACTGGTTAGGAAATGACTTTGATGGAATCATAGCCTTTGATGAATCCCACGTCATGGCCAATGCCATGGATCAAAAGGGATCACGTGGAATGAAAAAGGAATCCCTGGTTGCAGAGGTAGGACTCACACTACAAATGATGCTCCCCAAAGCACGTATTATTTATTCTTCTGCTACCGGAGCCACAGAAGTTCAAAACCTCGTGTATGGCCAAAGATTAGGTCTATACGGGCCGGGAACACCTTTCAAAGATCAAATGGATTTTGTAAATGAAATCAAGGCATCCGGAGTTACCGCTATGGAACTGGTGGCCAGGGACATGAAAGCGCTTGGTATCTATACAGCACGTAGTCTTAGCTATGCCGGTGTTTCTTACGACGCAGTATTACATGAAGTCACGGATCCACAACGTGAACTCTATGATACACTGGCCAGGGCCTGGCAAACAGTACTTCAGAATATTGAAGAAGCCATTGAAGTGAACAACACTTCCAAGAATGCAAAAGCTGCAGCGCTTAGTAGTTTCTGGTCCTCACACCAACGGTTCTTTAACCTGATCATTCTTACCATTCAATTTCCATCTGTAGCCAAGGATATCCAAAAGCACATGGATGAAGGAGATGCTATCATCATTCAGCTCACAAGCACGAATGAAGCCCAAACCAAACGCGCACTAGCCCAGGAGAAAGGAAAGAAGCTGAACAAAGAAATTTTCCTTGAAGCACTGGACATTTCTCCAAAGAGTATCCTTATTGAATATCTACACAATTCATTCCCGGTAACTCAGTATGAAGACTATGAAGATGATAATGGGAACATCCGTCAACGTGTAGTTTCTGATTCTGAAGGAAACCCTGTCATCAACTACGATTCTGTAGAGAAAAGAGACAGGCTAATTGCTCAGATCGAGGAAGAGCTGGTGATACCTCAGGGACCCTTGGATTCATTTCTTCAAACCTTTGGGGCGGACAACGTAGCTGAGGTAACGGGAAGAACACTTCGCCTGGTAGACGTTCCGGATCTCATTACCGGGGAAATGAATAAGGTAGAGCAGAAACGTACTCCTTCACACGTTAAAAAGGAGATACGTGAATTCCTCGATGATCAGAGAAGGATCCTTGTATTCAGCGAGGCTGGAGGTACCGGAGGTAGCTTCCATGCCGATAAAAGGATCGTAAACCAACGTAGACGGGTACACTATGCTTTCCAACTGGGATGGAGAGCTGACGTTGCTGTACAGGGGTTCGGTAGATCCCATCGTAGCAACCAGGTATGCCCACCATTATTCAAATTATGTTCCACTGACATCGCAGCACAAAAGAGATTCCTTAGCTCAATTGCACGAAGATTGGAGCAATTGGGAGCCTTAACCAAAGGTCAGCGATCTACTGGTGGCCAGGGTATCCTTGATAACTCTTACAATTTTGAAAGTCGCTATGCTGAGGATGCTCTTGAACTGCTTTACCTGGACATCTTTCATAAGTCGTCACCCATTACCATGGATCAGCTGCAGCACATGATGGGCTTGAAATTACTTCACGAAGTAGATGGAGAGATGGAACTTAATAAGCAGCTCATGCGCGATATCAAGAAATTCCTTAACAGGATTCTATCCCTGGAAATCCACATCATGAACAATGTCTTCAGTGCCTTTGAAGAGAAGATCAACGGGCTTATCAAACAGGCCAAGCTATCCGGGAATTACGATGAAGGTATAACTCATATCCACGCTATGAGTACCGAGCTAATCGAAGAAGTTCCAATATACGAGGATCCCAGAACCAAAGCACAGGCCATGTTAACTACCCTGAAATTAAATGTGCGTGTTGATAAAAAGGATTGGAATACAGCATTGGGATACAGACATAACCCCAAGTTCACAGGCTACTATCAACAGATAAATTCCGGAAACATATATGCGGTCTTTTCTGCTTATCAATCAGCAAGTGAATCCGGTCAGATCACCACATATGTTGAACGGGTAGGTATTACCAATTCATCCATGTTTACAATAGAAGAATTGACATCGCATCATACCGCGATATCGGATATTGATACCGTTCGTGAACTTTGGAATTCACAATATGAGGATACTCCGGATACAAAGGTTGAAATGCACAGCATGATCAAGGGATTACTACTTCCTATCTGGCATAAGATTCCCGGAGAGATCCTCATTAATAGATACATTGATAATGATGGCAATACCCATCTTGGGAGATTCATTTCACAACAGAACCTGGCTAATGTGAGGACCATGTTTGAGCTGAAGAATAAGCTAAGCATCAGAGAGATCATCTACAAGCTGAACCAGGGATATACCATTGAACTTGACAATGGCTGGAAGATGAAATCCGCAGTAATTCAATCCATCCCTTCTATTGAATTCTTCAATGTTTCAGATACCTATTCAAAACAGTTTGAAAATTGGGGACTTCTCACCCGGATCAAAAACAAGTTGCTTGATACCAAAACAGCCTATCTTCCTAAAGACCAGTTGATCGATGTTTTACCATTGATAATGAAGGATTTGAATTTGTCAGTTAGACACGTCCATTAAGTAATCAATTCATTGGATAGTCCTCAAACAATTGTATTTCAAAATACCCATTTCTTACCAATTCAAATAATTGCCTAACTTTTGAATTCTTAAGATAAAAAGCTTCTCCATCACATAAGGCGATACTTTCACCTTCTTCACTAAAGTTCAAATCCATAAATTCTACCCTATCCCAAACACATTCTGTGAATTCATCACTTATCCTCACTATGGCAAGCAGGGGCACAAAGTAGATGACATTACCTTCCATACCATCAATAATAAGAATTACAACCAATAAATGGAAACCAAACGATCTGATTTTCCTCCATTTTTTTCCTAAAAGTAGCTTCCATCCCTGGAGTCAAAAGTGAATCAGAAATCTCCATCCCACTTGCATTTCTAATGATCTCAATGGTCAAGCGGAATCGTATTTCTGATCTTCCTTTTGCCTTCTTACCCCTCCCTCAAAGCTCTTTGATGAGGAAAAAAAATTATGGAAAATTCAGTTCAACAATTAGAAGAAGTCTACACCAACATCAGTAAAGGACGAGACGGATGGAAAGGGGACACAGTCATCAAGAATGTAAATGGATATGACTGGAAGATCCTGACATCGAAATCCAACACCGGAGTATCATCCACAGCACAGGCTGGTAAAGCAGGAGAAAATAATGGGTTTGCTACCTTCAAATGCAGCCTGTTCGAAGATCCACATATTACCCTGGTAAAAACTGAAAAACGTTGTACTCAAAAAGCGATTACCGAGCTACACCAGGCTGCATTATTGAAGTTCAATGCGCTTCTCGATTCAGGTGAGTTGCCGGGAAAAACTTGTCCTGACTACGCCTTAGAACCGGGACAACTTATCTTTCTCGAAAACAATCACGGATTTTCTCCCAAGCTGGCCATTTACAAGATTGAAGAACTCTGGGGAGACACGGTTTACCACTATGTAAATACGGAGACCTTGGAACTTGGCCGGGTGGAAACCCTCGATGACTATGAAGATAAAAAGGGTCCCGGGTATTACTATCAAAGGGAAGATCGAATGGATGTCGATACGGTATTCAACCTTGTTCAAAGAGCTCAATTAAAACAGAAGCAGCTTGACGAGGAAAAGCAGAAAAAGGATCAGGAAGCACTTCAGGAGCGAAAACGCAAAATTGAAGAGGGAGCATCCATGGTTCACATCCCGGATCATGCAGTTGCCCTGATTGTAGGAGAGTTCAAGGAAGATAAATCGGATATGATGACCGATTATTTCGCCCATACCACCTCTAAAGTCATTTACCTGGCTTACTCCACTCACCAAAGAGATCTGTTCAGTGAAATGAGAAAGGCAGCTGTCAGGGCAGGGGAGACGAAGGATTTAGCTGAGGCACCGAAGGAATGGGAGCATCGGGAAAAGTACTCGATGGGATCCGGTTACTATTTGGGAGAACATCACCATTCCGGATGGGAAGTAAGAAAGGTCAAGCTTGACCCCACGAATCAGGATCAACGAAACGAGCTTTTTATTGCTGCAGCAGAAGAGAGATACTTCTGTGAAACGGTTCCGGAACAACACACACAACTTTCAGAAACTTCGAATGACATTCTGGTCTACCATGAACTCAAACACACAAAGAAAGGGCATGACCTCTTTGTCTACGCACTCACAGAACAAGTAGATCGGGATGAATTTCTACGGCTAAAATCCATTGCGAGAACTTCCAATGGATACTACAGCAACTTCAGGGGTAGGGGAGCGGTACCAGGATTTCACTTTCTGAATAAGGAAGATGCTGACCGGTTCATCCAATCCATCAAATAAGATTAATCACTAAAAATCAAGAACATGAGAAACTACATCGACCCATTAAATGGATATATGCATTTGGATTCTTATTTATGTACGGTAAAAAACCGTAACAATAAAAACTAATACGGTAAAATGCCGTATATTGCAATAACTTGAGAGAAACATGAAAACTGCAGAAGAAGTAGCGCGGTTCGATGCGAAGATGTCAGCTGCGCACAAAAAATTATTGGAAGAAGCGGCCAGCTTGAAAGGATATAAAAACCTGACTGAGTACGTGATCACTACGATGGTAAATGATGCCACTGAAGTGGTTGAAAAGTATTCCCAGGTTATCTATTCTATGAGAGACAGGCAAAGGATTATGGAGATTTTGAATGAACCAACAGTTCTTTCAGATTCTTTTCTTGAAGCTTCTAGAAAACGAAGTGAGAACTTAAAAGATGAAGTTTCTAACAGTTGAATTTGATAAAAAGTATAAGCGGGACAATTTCTCATGCAAGCATACTTCGCTAAACAATTATCTTCAATTTCAGGCTACTAAAGAATCCAAAGCCGGTCTTGCCAGGATTTACCTACTTGTCAATGGCATTGATGAAGTCATTGGATATTATTCATTATCATCTGCAGAGCTTCCTAAGGACAGTGTTCCGGAGGATATGATAAAGAAGCTCCCACAAAGTTATTCCGGTTACCCTGCGATACTGTTGGGCAGATTGGCTATGACTACAAAAGAATCTGGAAAAGGCCTGGGGGGCCAACTCATGGTTGATGCCATACACAGATGCATCATTCATTCTTTATCGATTGGCACAAGTGTCATTATGGTTGATCCCATTGATGAAGGTGCAAAAAACTTCTATGCTAAGTATATGTTCAAACTCCTTCCTGATTCAAACCGGATGATATTAAGAATTGATCATCATCTTAAAGAGCATTTTGGAATAATCTAACTCGGAGAGAACTGATTACTTTTTATTTGTTGCTTAGGAGATACCTATTCCCGATAAGTCTTTCCGGACACATAATAATGAATAATTCCTTGATGAATATTCACCAGTTCGCTGAGTTCAGCATCTTCAAAGCTTTTGGTTTGAAATACGCTGAAGAGTTTGATGTCGATGGCTTTATTTACAGAAGTGAAGTACCTGTTCAATACAATGGCACAGGCCATCGACGTCCTTCCCTGGGTGACAACATCATCCACCAGGGTGATATTGGTGAAATTATCTGTGCTGGGGTTCACCGCCAAAGAATCAATATGATTCTGGACAGAATTTCTTTCTGCCGAAGAAGATCTAGATGAAGACTTAGGAATCGCCTTTGTCCTTTTCAGCAATTCATGTGTGTATTAATTGATTTTCAGTGGTCACATGGAATGTCCGGTTAGCTTAATTGGGCACCAAACCTTAATTTTCCGCAAATATTCATGTTCGGTTGGTAAAGTTCGCTTTATGGACATTTCATGTGAAAAATGGCCAAATCCATTTTTTATTAGTGCCTGGCAAATGGATAGGCTGGGCCAGTTACCACCTGGAACCCGTAGTGAGCTACTTGGTACCGGAACCAGAATGGTTTCCTTGTTTAAATAATCGCTGAAAACCTCATTCTTTAGGTATTTAAAAATACTTTCTATTGATGCGGGCTTGGAGGCTTTTATGGCACCACACACTTTGCGGGATTTAGATGAGATATCATTTGTGCCAGTGGGGGAGTAGTTGGCTAATGAAACATATTCAAGTTGACTAAGATCTGTGGATCTAAAAGACAATGTCTTCCTGTTCGGTTAGATAGGGGATATCAGTTAGTAGAAAATCCATGTTCTCCCTGGTAAGCACTTCAGCACCATAATCCAGCATTTCCTTTGGCCAGGTCATATCAGGATCATTGACAATATTCTCCATAATCAGCAACCTTCTACCCAGTCTTAAGGCTTCCCATCCCTGATGTCTGGTACCACTTTTCTCTTTGGCCTCGATAATGATCGTTGCATCACTAATTAGCGCCATCGTCTGATTTCTCATCGGGAAGTTTTTTCTCTGAAACGGATAATCGCTTGGAAACTGGGAAATCACCAGATGATCTGAGGCTATTTCATGAAATAGGGGCGTGTTCTCTTTTGGATAGACTTCCTCAAGTGAAGTACCAACAACTGCTATGGTTTTCCCACCTTGATCAATAGCCGTTCGATGCGCCATAGTGTCAATCCCTGCAGCCAGTCCACTGACCACAACAAAACCTTTCTTGACCAGTTCTTTAGTAATTATCTCTGCACGTTTCAACCCATGTGTGGAGGCGTTTCTGGATCCCACGACAGATACCCTTTTCCCCGTTGTGAGGAGAGAGAAATCGCCCATATAGTATAAATCCTTCGGAGCGTATTTTTTCTCGATATCAGTACCAGCTGAGTATTCAGAGAAGGAGATATGCTGAGCGACCATAAATCTAAATAACGTGATTTTAGAATGAAAAGCAAATGAATGCTATTCCAAAGAATATAAATGTCTCAATTTATAGCAATCCTTCTTACACGATCTCATAAGTAACACGAACCCATTACTTTTATTCATTGTGTAAAATGATCCTAAACTATTATTTCATTAACTTCGTTCATATGATAAAATATATTATCAAATGATTGTTGAGAAATCACGTACAAGCACCAGGCATTACCAGCATCTTAAGGAGATACTTGGAAAGGAATACATTCAATCCAAGATCGAAAGTCCATTCGACTTTATTTCCCTGGCAGCTAAAGGGATTGATGCCAGCATCATTTTGAATTTCCGGAACCATTTTAATATTCCAAGATCTTTTGCTGCAGAGTTGCTCAATGTTTCCGAGCCTACTATATATCGATGGGTGAAGAACAAAAAGAAGCTTGAACGGAATTTTTCGATTCAGCTCTTTGAACTGGCAGACCTTTTCCTGTTTGGTACCGAAGTCTTTGAAGGGAAAGATGCATTTTTTAAATGGCTCTATCTTCCCAACCATGCATTGGGTGGGCTCGAACCCCGGGAGGTTTTAGAAGTACCTGGTGGAGTCAGCAAAGTTAGGGACTTACTTGGCCGAATCGAGTACGGTGTCTACAGTTAAGGCAATAATTGCCGGAATATATCAATGATTGTTTATAGGATCACCAAGAGCAGGCATGCTGCTGATATGAGTGGCATCGGGTCCGCATTGCACCCAGGAAGGTGGAATATGCGCGGAACACCTGTTCTGTATACCGGAGAAAGCAAGGAGATAGCTCTTTTAGAAACCCTTGTCCATATACCTGTCTTATCAGCCCCAAAGCTGGATATTTTAACCATTGAGATACCGGACTCTATTTATGAGATTACTGTAAAAGAGTTGCCATCAAATTGGAATCAATACCCCGCTCCAACGATTTTATCTGAGATTGGCCAAAGCTGGATTGATGATGAAAGCACATTAGGGTTAAAAGTCCCCAGCTGTATCATAGAGACCTCGCACAACATTATTCTCAATTGTGGCCATAAGGATTATGTCAAAGTCAAGATCATCGAGCAGCAGCCGTTCAGGTTTGATACCAGATTGAAAAGATGAGAATGTTAAAAATGTGTTATACACGTTTTTGGTAATTGAAGAAACATTCGAGTTAAGAATTATTCATCAATTCATATAATCCTGCCATTGTACGAGTAGAAATTTCTCTTTATTATGTTCCTTCAATTCCATAAACCCGAATTCATAACAAAACAAGTAGACATCACCATTTTTATTTTTCCAATAATTAGTGAAGTACTTCGGGTTAAAACCTACTTCTAACAAGACTTGTTTTCGAACCGTAGATTTTCCCGCCCTATTATACTTTTTGAGGAGCTTTCGATTGGTTTTAAGTTGTTTATCGACCTTTAAATATAATTCCTCATTTTTGAGCCTTTTGCCATATTGTGCAGCGGACTTGCAGTTTAACGAGCAGTAAATTTTGTCGCTTCGCCCTTTTATCATTTCACCACATTCAGGACATTTTTTCATATATAGATTTGAAAATTAAATCGATGAATATCTCAAATTGGTCTCTTAAAGAATATTATTCACATACTATGCGATTAATATACACATAATTTTCTACTAGAAAGGTTTTATTCTACTTAATTGCCAACGTTATGAAACACCTTTCTAAAATCATCACATTAAAACATTTAATGATCAATGGCGAAAAAATGATCGGCATGAAATTCTATCCTGATAAAGTGATTCAGGCCTTGGTCAAAGATCTACCGCGTATCAAATGGAGCGACGCATTCAAAATGACCTATATCCCCAATAACAAACTTAATCTCGACCTAATCTATAAGACTTTCAGGGGAGTAGCTTGGGTAGATGGTAAATACTTCTATACCAATCGACCCTTGTTTGACCCAGTCAACGAACGAAAGCAATTCAGTATTCAATCGTACAGAAAACGGTCAGTGAGTGCAGACTATAGGAAATGTCCTGAAGAATACTTACTCAAACTTGAACTAAAAAAGTACGCCGAAAATACCGCCAAGATCTACATAGGAATGTTTGAAGGATTTATCAACTATTATCCAAACATGCCACTCATCTCACTTGGAGAGAAGGAAATCAGGACTTACCTCTCCTATCAAATATCCTTGGGGAGATCGGATTCCATGCTCAATCAGATCATCAATAGCATCAAGTTTTACTTTGAAATCGTTTTGGGCATGCCCAATCGGTTTTATGAGATTGAGCGTCCACAAAAGAAAGAGAAGCTACCGGAAGTATTAGCTAAAGAAGAAGTCAAAGCATTAATATGTGCTGCAAATAATATAAAACACAAATGCATAATAAGCTTACTATATTCAGCTGGCCTGCGGAGGGGTGAGTTGTTAAATCTTAAATTGTCAGATATAGACAGCAAAAGAATGCTTATCAGAGTAGAAGATTCTAAAGGTCGTAAGGACAGGTACACTCTTTTGGGGTATAATACTTTGACTGATTTGCGTACATATTTCAGGGCCTGGAAACCGAAGGTATATTTATTTGAAGGACCACAGGGCGGACAATATAGCGCCAAAAGTGTTTTGAACATTGTAAAAAGAGCTTCCAAAAAAGCAGGAATCAAAAAAAATGTAGTGCCACATATGCTCAGGCACAGTTTTGCAACGCACCTTCTCGAAGATGGAGTCAATCTTAGACAAATTCAAATATTACTTGGGCACAGTTCTAGCAAGACTACTGAGGTTTATACCCATGTTGCCAATACAACTATGAATTCAATAAAAAATCCGTTAGATTGATTCTGCTATAAAGGAAATAAGGGACATAATGTACCTTTAGCCAATTGTTATCCACAATCCCCCCAAGCATGAAGTTCGAAGCAAACTGGAAATTTAAGAGCCTTGATAGTCTTGAGAAAGACAAGTGGGGTAGTCCTGAATATGATAGCTACCTTGTGAAGACTGTCCACCAGCTCAGGTCGGTTCCGCTGAACGAATATCAAATTGAAGACCTGAGAATTATGATTAGTCAGAATATTGGGCTAAAGTTTCTTATTCCACTGGCTTTAGAACAATTGGAGAAAAACCTGTTTGCAGAAGGTGATTTTTACGAAGGTGATTTGTTACAAGCGACCCTAAATGCTGACTCAGACTTTTGGCAATTAAACCCCCAAATATGGGCCCAACTAAACAACATGATTAGCAAAAGATTAGGCGAACTTGATACTGAGAAAATCAATTATGCAGAATTTCAAAACTTGAACCTTGGAACATAAACCTTACGCAGAAGTATTTGGACGAGAACATGACTTTAGAGTTAGATACCGACTGTTTAACGCTGATGAAGGCGGGAGGAACACCCCTGCATTTCAAGGAATTCGATGGGACTTCTGGTATCCAGGCCATCCAATGGGACATCTGTTCATGATCTACCCCGAATTTGAGGACGAAAAAGGCGAACTTCTTAACTCTGATACTCCAATTAACAATGAGGGATTTGCCAACATGTGGATTCTTAACCCTGACTTCTTTGACTATCATAGAGAACGTCTGACAGTAGGGACTCAAGGAACATTTAATGAAGGCAAACCAATCGCTGAATGTGAAGTGATCTCTCTGAACTTTATGAAGAATTTCGAGATAAAATATTTCAAGAAGAAACATCAGAATCGAGTTACGTTTGTTAAGCTTTTAACCCAATTCAACCCATCGGTAACTCTAAAACCAGCAAAAGAACTTCTTGACTCCATGCTGGATGGACAACCAATAATATATAAAGTGGAGAACCACCGGGCTAACGAATTCGCAAGAAACTTAGAAGACCTAAACCTTGAATTCGAAATGAAAAGTGGATAACAGGCGCTAAAAATCCATAGGCTTGCTTGGCTGTTTGCAAAGTGAGAATGGATCAGATATTTTTATAGACATTAGTAAAAGCCAAGCCTACGGATTTTAGCTTGGCGTTGTCATGAATTGATACAGGTTGGGAATTGGAGGCTTATTGGTTTTCCAGGTAAGAGATGAGTCTTAGGAGTCAGTAATTGGGGATCAGGCACAGGGAAATGAATTGGCTGAAAGCGGATGAATTAAGTTTTTCGCGGTGAGACCGTGCAAGTTGCACTTGTAAACGCGTAGAGACGCATTAGAAAAACTTTGTATCGAAGTTAGCGGTTTCCAATGACAAAATCAAGTGGTTTTAACTGCTAACTGCGAGGCCCTGTGATGAACCACAAAAACTGACAAATCATTAGACTAAAGACTTTCTAACTGAAGAGTCTCTTACCTGACCACCTTTACCAACAGCTCTTATCGAAGATAAAAACCATAAGTAAAGGTTAAAACCACTGAAGCCGACGCCTCCGCTCAAGCTCCGGCGGATAGGTCAACCTGCATCAACTACGTTTTTAGAATGGCTACAGTATTGACTTTCTAACTGTAGAGAAATGGAAAAAACTCATGACAACATCCGGTATGTTTCATTGCTTCTGCCAAGATAGATTATATTTAACTGAAGGATGTCTTCGGCGGGATAGTGTAGAGGGGAAGCAACGAAACATACCTTTACATTAGGTGTCATGTCGGGACGCAGAAAATCATGCAACAAAATTAAATAAGCGCATACGAATTCTTAGAGAAGTACTTGGAGTTTAAAACTCTTGTCCCAAACTGGACGGATTTGAACTCTGCCCAACTGAACACCAACGAACCGAGAATACTTAGACTAAAACAGCTTAACTCTTTGGTTTCCGCATTTGGACTTGGAAGGGACTTGCAAAAGAATTTTGAAAGTGGCAATTTTTTGGAGAATAGGAAAGAACAGGATTTTGAATATATCATCAAAGACATTGAAAAATATCGCCTCGCAACTGAACATGAAAACGGCAGATTTAATGAAATGGAAAGAGAGAAACTAAAGGAATTTGGCTTCAAACTTATCTTCCAAGAACAGTTGAGGTTTCTGCTGGCTATCTCTAACATCATGAACTTTAACTTAGGATGGATTCAAACCGGATCAATTAGTTCCAGATACCTTATCTCTAAAACGAACAGTATTTTAAAAACAATAGATCAAGAGAAACTTGAAGAAATCAAATTGCTTACTTGCAAAATGATTGACCCAAAGGGTCATCATTTTTCCATATCGAAATTAGTAACTGACTTTGATTATCCAGATGTTGATTTGGAGACAATTGACTTAGAATATCTCTAAACTAATTAACTATGAACAGACCACCATTCTTAACCAAATCCAGATTCAAACTGGCCACAGAATGCCCAACCAAGCTCTTTTACACGAACAAAAAAGAGTATGCGAATGAACAAATGGAAGATGAATTTCTAGCTGCTTTGGCCGAGGGTGGTATGCAAGTAGGTGAATACGCTAAATTGGTATGGTCAGGTGGAATGGAAATTTTCGCAAGATCCAGCGATGAAGCTGTCCGTGAAACTGAAAAGCTTCTAAGTCAGGAAGAAGTCATTTTATATGAACCAGCTTTCCTTTTTCAGGATATGCTGGTGAGAGTTGACGTTTTAGTCAAGAAAGGCAAACACATTAAACTGATTGAAGTGAAAGCCAAATCGTTTAGATCAGTTGACGAATGGTTTAACAAAGACGGTACTCAGGTAACCGGCAAATGGAAACCTTACTTGCTGGATGTTGCTTTTCAAAAACACGTTGTTGCCAACTGCCTTCCGGATCATACGGTCGAATCTTACCTTGCCGTTTGCGACAAGAACCACTCAACAAAAAATGAAGGTCTTTACGGAAATCTGGTAATTAAAAATCAGGATAGAACTGTTGTAGAAATTCAGGACGATAACTTGATTGATCCGAGAATAATCGCCTGTGAAAACACCGATCAGGCTGTTGAAATCCTTTGGAAGGATACCTATCATATTGGAGGTCAGCCCTTCACTTTTGAAGAGTATATTCAGAAATTGACTCAGTCTTACCAAAATGACATTAAGCTTGATCAATCCATAAGTACTACTTGCAGAGATTGTCAGTTTAGAACCGATCCTGAAAGTTCAAATCAAAAAAGTGGATTTCATGAATGTTGGAAATCACAAACCACGCTCGCCAATTCTGATTTGAAGCAACCGCTTATTCTTGATCTGTGGAACTACCGAGGCAAGCAAGATCAATTGGACAAGGGGGTTTACAAATTATCCGATATGGATGCAACCGATCTTGGTGAGATTGAACCAGGTGATCCGGGACTTTCTCAGAAGGAAAGACAGGTTTTACAAATTGTGCATGCCAAAGCAAAAGACAAATCTGTCTATTTGGACAAGGAAGGTCTTAAAATGGAGATGGACAAAGTTCAATTTCCGATTCACATGATCGACTTTGAAACTACGTCCACAGCAATCCCTTTCCATTCTGGAATGCGACCCTACGAGCAGATTGCCTTTCAATTTTCCCATCACATTATTGAAAAAGATGGATCAGTAAGCCATACCAACCAGTGGCTCAATCCAGCACCCGAGCAGTTCCCGAACTTTGAGTTTGTGAGGCAACTTAAAAAAGCGATTGGGGATCATGGAAGTGTTTTTAGATATGCGATTCATGAAAATACCATCCTGAACACAGTTTATGATCAACTGGACGGATCAACCGAACCAGATAAAAAAGAACTTCAGGAATGGATTCAAACAATAACCTATCGAAAGGGTAAAAAGAAAACCAAATCATGGGAAGGTGAGCGAAATATGATTGACCTCTGTGAATGGGTGAAGTCATTCTACTTCGACCCAGCCACGAATGGCTCGAACTCCATAAAAGCCCAGCTTCCGTCAATCCTCACTAACAGTACATACTTACAAGAAAAGTATTCTAAACCTGTTTATGGAACTGAAATCCCAAGTCTCAACCTTGAACCAACAATTTGGCTAAAAAAGAAGGATGGAAAATTGATTAGCCCCTACAAGCAACTTCCAAAACTGGATTTTCTGGATTTGGATGCTGATACTCTGGAAGACCAGATTGAGCGATATATGCAAAAGGATGAACTGGCAGATGGAGGATCGGCCATGATTGCTTACAACTATATGCAATTCAAAGGAATGTCCGAACAAGAAAAACAATCCTTGCAAAATGCCTTGTTACGCTACTGTGAACTGGACACATTGGCTATGGTGATGCTTTGGGAAGGATTTTATGATTTGATTAACAATTAAGAAATGATAGAACTAGACATTAACGAACTTCCGAAACTGTATCTCATTGAGAAATACAGACAAGATGAACCCTGGGAATACGACAGTAAATTTTCAGGGAAAATCCTTGCATCAGGTCACGATTATGAAGAACTGTTCCGAATAGTCGCCAAAGAAGACAATGACCATTACAACTATGAAGATGACGAGACTATGCCTGCGTTGACTCATCTACAACTGGAAGATTCACCATTTTACATTGTTTGGATGATTCCAGCGGACATTGAGAAAGCTGTGGATTATGTGATTGATAAGCTGCCAAAACAAGGTGTGATTTCAGCAATGCATCTCGCAGATTGCTATCACAACTACATGGAGAGATTACACCTAGTGCCGGAAGGCTCTGCTCGTCAATTTGATGAAGATGTTTACAACATGATCATAGAGCGATTTGACGAAAAAGTTAAGGGATTACCCAACGCTCCTGATGAAAGCACTTGGGATGAATTGGACGAAGAAATTGGGAAGTAAATGAATCTAGAACCAAAAACCTTTTTTGAGGCAATTGCAACTGCCGACTCGGAGCGGATTCATTCAGAAACAATTGCATGGATTTATGGAATTGATAACTCTATCCTGAGTGACGAAGAAAAATCAAGGTCTTTGAATCTCTTAAGTGGAATTAATCAAGATTCGGTTTATTCTAATTTTCAAATAGTTACAGAAGAAGATAATGTAGATATTCTGATCAAAACAGATCAAATAATTTTCGCAATAGAAAACAAACTCAAATCCTCAGAACACAAGGCAGGAAGTGGTGAGACATGGCAGACTGAATATTACCTACAGCACCTGAAAAAAAAGTACCGCGATCTGCCTATATCAGCAATTTATCTAACTCTTATTGGCGAGAGAGCCAGTGATGAAAAATGGGTAAATAAAACTTATAAGGATTTGCATGAAGCTTTGTCTATTCTCAAATTTTCAATCAATTCTAAAGAGCAAATCATTAGTCAGGATTATCTCGTGACCATTGGAAGGTTAGCAAATGTTTATGATGAATTCATAGCCAACTATCCTACCTTCAAAAATGTCTTTGGAACAAAGCATATTAAGGGTAACGAGTTGGACAACTCAATTTCAATGGAAGAAAGGCATATCCTCAATCTAGGATTGCAAACGATTTTCACAAAAGCATTCATGTGGATGATATTTTATTCCGCCAATTTGAAAAAAAGAAATGTTAGTATTTCTGAATCTCATGGGTATGGGAGAATGTACTATGAAATAAAAGATTACTTGGACAGAAATTATTCCGTCCTTCAAGACAAGGATCAAAATGACATCCCGAACATGCAGTTTGCATTCGTAATCCAAAGAGACACCTTTAAGGTTGGCTTGCTTCACAAGAGCTATGGAAGCTCGAATCCAGAACGATTAACAAAAAACTTCAAAGATCGGTTTTTTGAGTGCTTTCGAATTTGGAATTCTTCCTTATCAAATTGGGATAAGTACGTTTCTACTTCTAAACCATGTAAACAAAACAAACCCAAGAAAGACATCCAACCAAGAGTGTCTGTGAGTTTCAAACTCAAAAAACCACTCCATGAAATACCTAAGCAAGATTTAGTCTCGCTGGTCAAGGACAGTATTCGAACGGCAGAGGATTTAATAGAAAAATTTCTAACCTGAACAGGTATCTCATGGCAACAATCACCCAGAACTGAAGAACCGACATGAACATAGAAACTGAACGCAGAAATCACAGACACCTAACATACGATATAGCACATACCTCTGCTGAGCTGTCTGATATTGAAATGGGAAACAGAAACTTTACCGATATTTGAAAGTCCAGAGGCACGTGCCATATCTGGTCGTTGTGGTGCATTCCTATAACTTGAGAGAACGTTGAAACAAGCAATCTTAAGATTCTATCTACCTCTAACACTCGTTTCGTTTGAACTAGTCACTAAATGGTGGTATGGTTTGGCAATTGATGCGAAAGATGTATTCTTTCAAGGCTTCCCATTTATTTATAGATGTGAAGGTTTTCATACGTCCATGTCAACTCAGTATTTCATACTCCCAATGATTGCAGATCTGTTGATTTACTTTCTAATTTTATTCGCAACTGGACAACTAATTAGCCGAATCTGGAAACTCCAAACTCCCAAAGTCATTGCCAGAATATTCTGGATTGGATTCGGTATTTTTTTCTGTGTCCGAACTTACTTCTCAGTCACGGTCTTTGACGATCGTTACAAACTGAATAGAGACTTTGACGTGGCAATTTTCGGAACGGGTATTTCAACATTTGGGCAATTCTCAACTGACAGAACTCCATACAGCGAACAACTTAACAACTGGAAACCGGAATGAACGAAGCAAAATCAATTGGCGCATACAAATCTCCTGGACACAAACATGGGTTTAACTTCATTTATGAAGGCGAAATCCGTTTTGGGCCTGCATACTACAAAGTGGAACTGGATGGTCGAACAATTACAAACCGTACATTTGGATTTGAATTCAAATGGCATCCTGATAACAAATTTTTAGCCCTCCAAGAGTGGTTAACAACTGAAGAACGAAAGGGGCCAATCACTGCATTAACACTAGTGAACTTGGAATACCGAACCTTTGCGAGAATTTCAACTGCTGAACAGGGGTTTATAACCCCATTGGCATTTGAGAACAACGTAATTGTTTATAAAAAGGAGTTCTTCGGAACTGGAAAGACAGCCGAATATGAAATCGACCTCAACTCCATTAGCAATTGGACAACTGAATAAGACGACACCACAACAAGCGATATAGCACATGCCTCTACCGAGTTATTTGAAAGCGATAAGTAAAACAGTAAATTTTAATGATATTTAAAAGTCCAGAGGCAAGTGCCATATCTGGTCGTTAGGTCGCATATCTCCCAAGACGCATAATGAACCTATTTTTAACACTTCTGTATTTTCTAACATTTCCCGAACCCGGGCAACTTGGGAACGATTATCAATCTGAGTGTGATTCAACTTCAATTGCTACAACTGCAACAAAATTCTATTCATGGTATTTGAACAATCTCGAAGATACAAGACCTAAGGAAAGTTGGATGAACAAAGAATTAGAGATACAATCAGATTTGTATTTTCAATCTCTTAACAATCTAAATATCGCCTCCGAATCCTTTTTTGAACAAGAGAAAAGGAGATTTCAATCGTGTATTGATTCAGCAACCAACATTTCATATCAACGAATATTGGATTGTGGCTGTTCAGTTGGCATGCTAGTGAACGAATGTCAATTTTTAGATGACTTTTATTGGATACGAACTCATGAAATCTATGATGGTTTTGTGATCAACAACATAGATTGTAACGGAACAACTGCGGTATGCGAACTCCAATTCTACTACGGAATTCCTACCGATCCAGGCTTTGACGAATACTTTACATCTAAGATTCAACTCAGTAAGTATGGTTCCAACTGGTTGATTGACAAGATCGAACCTGAACGGAGAAAAAGAAACTAAACGCGACCTAACATGCGCTAGCAGTTATGCGCCAGAGTGATTTGCTGCCTGGGCCTGTAGGACTTGACCGCTCACTGCCCATTCTGCAATTTTATCACCTTTTGGATTCTTCTGCAGTTCTGGCTGTTTATCTACAGAACGTAGTGCTTCGTAGATACTGTTGTGGTAGTTGGGCAGTTTCGCTATCTTGTGCTAGTCACAACTGGTGGGCGCACACCTGCTAGCTGTGCGTTAGGGGTAATTTTCTACAAGAGCGCATAACTTCTGTTTTTCGAACGAACTGAACTTTCATCCTGTAATACAAATAGCTAACTTTGAAACATGTACGATCTAAGAGAAAAAATCCGATTTATTGACCTGTTCTGTGGGATTGGGGGCTTTAGGGTAGCTTTCGAAGAAGCTTGTGAAGAAACAGACATCAACGCTCAATGTGTATTTTCATCTGACATTGACACATTCTGTCAAGATTCCTATGAGGCAAATTTCGGTGAACGACCACACGGAGATATTACACAGGTCAACGAGAAGGATATTCCAGATCATGACATTCTCTTTGCAGGATTTCCTTGCCAACCTTTCAGCATCATTGGACAGATGAAGGGATTGAATGATACGAGAGGAACGTTGTTCTTTGACATTGCTCGGATCATCAAAGAAAAAAGACCAAAAGCTTTCATCCTTGAGAATGTCAAACAACTTGTTGGTCATGACAAAGGTCAAACCTTGAAAGTAATTCTAAAATCATTGAAAGAATTGGGCTACCATGTACAATACAGTGTTCTTAACGCCCTTGATTATGGACTACCCCAGAAACGAGAAAGGGTTTTAATTGTAGGACATCAAGAACCGATTATGTTCACATATCCAGACCCAGTTCGTCCATATAAACCACTAACTGAAATTCTTGAGAATAAAGTAGACAAGAAACATTATGCGTCTGACTACATTCGAGAAAAAAGACAAGAAAGCCATAAATCATCATATTATCCTTCAATTTGGCATGAGAACAAATCAGGCAACATATGTTCCTATCCTTTTTCTTGTGCTTTGAGAGCTGGTGCCTCATACAATTATCTCTTAGTAAACGGAGAGCGAAGATTGACACCAAGAGAAATGTTCCGTTTGCAAGGATTTCCTGATTGGTACAAAATTGTAGTTAGTGACGGACAAGCAAGAAAACAAGCTGGAAATGCAGTTCCTGTTAATATGGTAAAGGCTGTTGTTCAAAAATTACTTCCGTATGTTGCTACTTCTCTTGATCAAGCTTCTGTTCTAAGAGATTATGACCTTAAATACAATGCGAGTTAATGAGCAAACAGAGACCAAGGCTAAGAACCGTAGACAAATCTGAACCGCCCTATCCACTAAATGACTTTGGACACGAATTCCCATATATTTTGGGCAGAGAAATTGTCTATTTACTTGCTTCGAAAGGAAAGGGTGTTCTTGAAGGGTCTGAGTGGGAAGAGATTTTCGCTCATTGCATAGGTGCCGACTGGAAGCCTTCAAATGTTGGGCTTGATGATGTTGTTTTGGGTAACACAGCTTGGGGAGCCAAAACAGTAAAATCCGGAGTTAAGGACTTTCGAACACTCAAAGCTGTTCGATTAATTTCGGGCAGGAACTCCCCGATTTATTCTTACGGAGGAACTATTGACACCTCTGCCGACCCCAATCTAATTGGAGGTCAGGTTCTTGAGATTTGGAACGAGAGAGTTTCTTCAATCAGAGAGAAATATAAAAATTTGAGAACTGTAGTTCTGGTAAAATCAGACGACCTGTCTCAGGTAGCAGTTTTCGAATTTGACACCATTAGATATGATCCTGAACTCTTTGAATTTCATTGGAACACACGTGGTAACTTAGAAGGATTTGACAAAGGAACTGAATACAAGCGATTTGTTTGGCAGCCTCACGGTTCGCAGTTTACAATTATTGAGGAAGTTCCCAAAACCTCTCTTATTCTTAAACTGAAGCAACCTGAACCACTGGACAGAGACAAAGTGTTGGAAGCAATTGGGTTTGATAAATCTTGGGTAACTGTCGAAAAACGAGAATAAAATACCCCTAACATATGCTAAAAATGAATATGCGAACTGAGCTTTTGGATAGGACATTGCTAAACAAAAACTTCAATGCTTCTAGCAAATGTAGCGCATACTCATTTTAGCTGATCGTTACCATTCATATGCGAAAACTGGCAATCTTTTTTCTTTTACTTTCGAATGTTTTTCTAGCAAATGGCCAGGACAAATTTGCTATGCACATTGTTGATGTATGTCAAACATTGAATTTCGAATTAACAACGGATGGTATCATTCAGCTTGAATCACCAGACTCAGTCTTGCTTAAAGAATTCAAAAGATGTACAAATGAACCAGAACTCGCACAACTTGAGAAGTTGAACTTTAAATCAATAGAAGAAGTAAAGATTGCCAAGATTAAATCAATTAAGTCTAGAAACTCCATTTACGACAGGATTACCTGTCAACAATGGATCTTCGGAACAACTCAACAAGCAAATGATTTTTCAAGAATTCTTGAACAAATAAATAAAGAAGACGCACAGTTCTGTATTAATAAAGGCGGACTTGACTGGTGGAAAGAAGACAACTCGATTTTTGTGTTAACTAGTCGTGCTTATGTCTCAACTTTCAAATATGGTGACATCAGAAATATTTTCGTAAAGAATAAGTGACGAATGGTAACATTCTGTAATAAATCATGGCTTTTCAGAAGGTAATTATGACTTTAGCTCTTTGCAGAAAGCCCGTCAATCCGCAGGATTGACTTAATGGTGAAAATCTAATTTAACAAGCCAATCCTGCGGATTGCCTCGGTAGTTAACGCAAATTTTTATACTTTTAATCAGCCACGAATTTATACAGTGGCGTTGTCATCAATTATATGCACTTCTCAAGAGTTATCTTACTTATAGCTATCATTCTGTCTTCTTTGTCTGCGAACGCTCAATTCAGATTTATTAACACCTACTATTATAACATTGATAGCATTTCAGGAGAATCGGATTTTGAAGTTCACGGAATTGACAACAAAATAACAAATCGATATATCAATTTTCAGCTTGATTCCGGAACAATTGATCTTAATATAAAAGAGGAAACTTTAAGATTTGAAACCGATAAACAACGCAATGCTCCACATCATGAGACTTTTAAGCCATTCCATATTAGTAGAAATTTGACGTGTAGAAAGAATGGTTTAAGGTATGCCGAATTATCTAGAATGAAATTAATCGAAGTCTCAAATAATAAAATCAGTATTGAATGCCGATTTAGAATTAATAACTCCGCAAACAAATCAATAAACGAAAAAATAAGATTGGAAATACCATTTAGCCAACTCCAAGGGCTGTATATTGGAACTGGTGGGATTGAACGTACCATATTTACCACAGCATTTTGGGGGTTAGTGGTTTTTGGAATAGTTGAAAATGAAATAATAAACTGATGGCAACATGCGGTATGATGAATGGCCTTAACCATTTCATAGCCACTACCTGAGGAATCTCACCGCTAAAACCTCTCTGGGAACTGGAAGTTTACTTCTACATCTGAAGCAATCAGGAGCTTTCATCTGCTAGACTCAGTAGGTTTTTACCCGTTGCATCTCACCGAGGTTTTAGCTAGTTTAGTTTTTTATAGCACAGGGGTGGCCACTCATCATACCTGTGCGTTGTATTTCATTCTCTTCTAACCGCAGAACTTCAGACTTCAAAACTTTTTTAGAATTATTAATTACAAGAGACGGAACGGGGAACTTTTGTCAATTTTCAATTGTTTTCAGCCAACTGGTGAACTATCGCACTGCTTAAGTGATGGCAGATGCCGGAAACTAGTTTTAGAAGTTGGCGAAGGGTTGGAAGCAGTTGCGTAGTGAACCGGGCAGGCTGAAAACCCGGGGAACTTCAACTGGTAGTCCTTGCCGGAATTTTTACTTTTAAGAATCAATAAACTTTTTGGAAACCTTAACGAACCATTACGGCGGCTGGCGGAAAATGGCGGCGGATTGTGTGTATGCCGTGTTTGTCTTGTCCTGAAATAGGTTTACACAAATTGAGTAAACCAAAATGGATTATTTTAATAATGAAAAGACAAGACAAGGAGGCGATCTTAGTATATCTGAGCGCCATCAATTGATCCAGGAGTATTTAACTGGGGAGTATACTAAGCTGGAAATCTGGAATAAATACACAGGACAATCGTCAGAGCATGGCCAAATCCTTCGATGGATGAGGATGTATGGATACACAGATGATTTACCCAAAAGAAGGCCTACCTTTAATGTTCCTATCAATTATTCAACAATGGACGGTCCAGATGATTTAGATAAACCTGATTTGATAGCTAGAATCAAACAGTTGGAAAAACAACTTCAAGAGTCCAAGCTAAAGGAAGAAGGGTATCGAACGATGATTGAATTAGCAGAGAAGACCTTTAATATTCCAATCAGAAAAAAGTCCGATACCAAGTAATAACAACCTTAAAGGAAAGACATTATCGTATTGCACTGGGACGATTATGTCAGTTATTTGGTGTAACCAGACAGTCATATTATCAACATTACTGGCAACAAGAGGCCTCAAGTTTTGAAGATGAGTTAATCATCAAGGAAGTACTTCGTATAAGGCAAACTCATAGAAGAATGGGAGGTAGAAAATTATATGAGTTACTGGAATCATATATGCTTGAGCACCAGATCAAGATGGGTAGGGATGCTCTGTTTGATGTCTTGGCTGCTAATAATCTACTTGTGAAGAGAAGGAAACGAAGAGTTTATACTACACATTCCTTTCATTGGTTAAAAAAATATCCTAACCAGATCAGGGGCTTCATTCCTCGTAAACCTAATCAACTTTGGGTAAGTGATATCACCTACTGGAAGATAGAAGCTGCCCATTTGTATATCAGTTTTGTAACAGACGCATTATCCAGAAAAATAGTGGGTTATCATGTGGCTGATACACTTGAAGCTATTGAAACTATCAAAGCTTTGAGAATGGCCATTGATGATAACCATGGATCTCTCGAAGATTTAATTCATCACTCTGATAGAGGAATACAGTACTGTTCGTCCGGTTATGTTTCTCTTTTGAATAAGCACAAGATCATTATATCAATGAGTGAGAATGGAGATCCTTTGGAAAACCCAATTGCAGAACGGGTTAATGGGATTATTAAGAATGAATATCTGAATTGCTATCAGGTAAACACTCTTCATGTTGCCAGGCAATTATTAGATCGTGTAGTTGAAGTTTACAACTGTGAAAGACCACATATGAGTCTGGGAAATCTCACACCTGATCAGGTCCATAAGCAAGCATTGCAAATTGAAAAGATATGGTAGATTGTAAACTAATTACAGGACAATAGTAAATTGTAAATTACTAATAGGACTATATGTTAAACCTGTAAACTTATTTTAGGACGATACAGTTTGCTGGAGGTTGGGCATAGGGAGGCGTGTGGTGCGATGGCCGTGCACTTATTCATTTTCCGTTGTCTTTTGGATACTTTTTGACAAGAAAAAGTATCAAGAAAAACATAGACTAAATCATCTAATCGAAAGGACTTTTTGGCAACCGTTGCCCCGGTTTGTTTTTGGTCCTTCAAAAATGAAAGCCCCCCTGGCAAGGGTGATGAATCAATCGCTTTTGAAGGAGACCAAAGAGATAAAAACGAAATACAACATGCGGTATAGTGAATGGCTTTACTGCATCTAGCAAAAGGATTCAGAACTTGACCGCTCCAACTGCCTCTGTGCAGAGTGAATACTTCTTGGCTCCTGCTGTAGTCAGGAGCTTTTGACTTGTGCTACGTAGAAGCTATTATTTCATTGCATCTCACGGCAGTTTCCGCTATCTTTCATTCTTATAGCATCAGGGTGGCCACTCACCATACCTGGTCGTTAGAGACAATTCCGGTGAGAGCTACAATTCTAATCTTTTTGATATTTACTACATTCAACTGTTCAAAGAATGTAATTAAGTACTCTGATCTTGGTGGAGAATGGAACGGACATTGTGAATGCTCAAACAACATAACCCATAAGTATAATAAAGCTTCAGAATTCTTTCAGGAAATCAATTACTCAGATTCAACGTCAATCCTAAATTATGCTCAAGATGCTTGGTTATATTTTAACGAACCAGACATGGGCTACTATTCAGAAAAGGAATACAAATTAACTGTTAAACCCTCTTTTGAAAAAGGTTTTACGATTAGAATAATTGATTTAGACTCAACCACTTCAGTACTCTTCAAACTGCCTAATGATAAATATTTATATGTCAACAGAATCGATTACGATCGGGCAAAATGGGACGAGTTTAACGGTGGAATTGATTCACTGTTTTGGGATGAACCATTTGAGCCAGATTTCAATGGGGCCATAACTGACGGAACAACATATATTTTTGAAGGATTAATTGATGGAAATTATAAATTTATTGAACGAGGAACTGGAAACATAAATAGACATCAAACACTTTTAAAGAAATTCCTATCCGTTGTCGATGGAACACCATTTCAAAAATGTGATAAGAAAGAACTAAACTGTCTCTAACAAGCAATAAGAGCGCATGGCCTTTCGTGCTACCAGCCTCTTTCATCAGGATTTGATCGCTCATCTGCCGCTGGGCACTGAAATTGCTTTCTACCATTTGCAACTAGCAGAGTTTTTATCTTTCAAAGTGCACTGCGCTTCTGCAACTTTTGAATTAACGGCAGATGAGCTATTTTAGAAGACAATTGCCAGGGGAGGGCCACGCGCCTTATTTTGGCGTTAGAGACAATTCCGGTGAGAGCTACAATTCTAATCTTTTTGATATTTACTACATTCAACTGTTCAAAGAATGTAATTAAGTACTCTGATCTTGGTGGAGAATGGAACGGACATTGTGAATGCTCAAACAACATAACCCATAAGTATAATAAAGCTTCAGAATTCTTTCAGGAAATCAATTACTCAGATTCAACGTCAATCCTAAATTATGCTCAAGATGCTTGGTTATATTTTAACGAACCAGACATGGGCTACTATTCAGAAAAGGAATACAAATTAACTGTTAAACCCTCTTTTGAAAAAGGTTTTACGATTAGAATAATTGATTTAGACTCAACCACTTCAGTACTCTTCAAACTGCCTAATGATAAATATTTATATGTCAACAGAATCGATTACGATCGGGCAAAATGGGACGAGTTTAACGGTGGAATTGATTCACTGTTTTGGGATGAACCATTTGAGCCAGATTTCAATGGGGCCATAACTGACGGAACAACATATATTTTTGAAGGATTAATTGATGGAAATTATAAATTTATTGAACGAGGAACTGGAAACATAAATAGACATCAAACACTTTTAAAGAAATTCATATCCGTTGTCGATGGAACACCATTTCAAAAATGTGATAAGAAAGAACTAAACTGTCTCTAACAAGCAATAAGAGCGCATGGCCTTTCGTGCTACCAGCCTCTTTCATCAGGATTTGATCGCTCATCTGCCGCTGGGCACTGAAATTGCTTTCTACCATTTGCAACTAGCAGAGTTTTTATCTTTCAAAGTGCACTGCGCTTCTGCAACTTTTGAATTAACGGCAGATGAGCTATTTTAGAAGACAATTGCCAGGGGAGGGCCACGCGCCTTATTTTGGCGTTACAGGGCATTGGGATAACGCATATTCTGATATGGAACTTAACCCGCAATAAAAGACTGAATAACTCATGCAAGAGACAACCAAAAATCATTGGGAAAAGGTTTACGAAACCAAACAACCAAACGAAGTAAGCTGGACACAGGAAATACCCGAAACATCGCTGGAATTTATTCACAGCTTTAACTTGCCTAAAACTGCCAAAATCATTGATGTTGGTGGTGGAGATAGCAAATTGGTGGATTTTCTATTGGAGGAGGGCTATGAAAACATTACCATACTTGACATTTCTTCAAAGGCATTAGAAAGAGCAAAAACAAGATTGGGAGACAAAGCCAGCCGAGTGACTTGGGTTGCAAGTGATGTTACGGAATTTCAGACGGACGCGACCTATGACATCTGGCATGATCGGGCAACTTTTCACTTTCTTACCACTACCGAACAAATCAGTCAATATTTGAACATTGCCAACAAGGCGGTAAATGGTTACCTGACCATAGGAACATTTTCCGAAAATGGGCCAACTAAATGTAGTGGCCTGGAAATCAAACAATATTCAGAATCTGAACTGCAAAAACAACTTGCTAAAGGGTTTGATAAAATCCGGTGTATCACTGAAAATCATACAACCCCATTCAACACCCAACAAAATTTTCTATTTTGCAGTTTTAGAAAAATGAAGTGATTGAAACGCTCTACTTCCAAATTAATGCCCTTGCAGCTTATAGTCTGATTATCTCAGCCATTCTGGTTTTCAAAGACAGAAGCCGGATCAGGGGAGCTTATGCGGTTATTGGGTTTGTCGTCTGTGTTTTCCTGTATCTGGTAATAGATTTTGTTTCAAATCCTCTGCTTAAATGGATATTCGTTTTAGGCCCGTTTTTGCTACCATTTTCCTTTTGGATGATGGCACGTACACTTTTCAATGACCAGCAGCTTTCCAAAAGTCGAGCTTTGATTTATGTGCTTGCTACTACTTTCGTCTACTACGTCCTGTATTTCCTCGGCAACCTTACGGATTGGGTTAAGATTTCAGAGATTGCCGGAAGAGGACTATCTATTTTTTTCATTGTTCTGGCAATGATAGAAGCTCAATCAGGGAAACGCACCGATCTTGATGACCAAAGGGTTCGGCTAAGAAAATACTTTACCTACTTCATAGGTTTGGTGGTTTTCATCACCATTCTTTCAGAATTAGGATTATCAAAAGACGAGCAGGAATTACCCAAATTGATTCAGCGAAGCGCTATTTTGATATTCAATACACTATTCATCGGTATTAATGTTTCCATTAAAAGCCATCTCTTCGATGCACGTAAGAAAAATACTGAGGTGGTTAATCCCGACTTGATTGACAGAATCCAACGGATTATGATTGAACAGGAACTTTACAGGAAGGAAAAGCTAACCATCGGTCAATTGGCCGAGGCATTGTCGGAACAGGAATACAAGACAAGACGGGTAATCAATCAGGAAATGGGTTACCGTAATTTCATTGATTTTATCAACTCTTACCGGATTAGAGAAGCAACCAACCTTTTAAAGGATCGAACCAAATCCAACCTCACCATTCTGGAAATTGCTTACAAAACAGGATTCAACTCTATTGGCCCATTCAACCGGGCATTCAAACAGGCAACAGGATTCACACCTACAGATTATAGAAAGAAATACATGAGCGACTAATCCTTGCCGATTTCGAAATCGACCAGCATCCTTCATCTTCGAAGAGAATCACATTATGTCCATTCATAGTTTGGCTGAAAAATTCAAGAATTATGGACACACTTCTCAACGAGTTCTTATCTGCTTACGGCAAGATTATCATCATTGATTTCCTTCGGTATTTCATACCGGCAAGTACCAGTTTTTTGCTCTTTTGGATTTTACTAAAAAAGGTTCTGAATCATCGGTTTATCCAATCCAACTGGCCTAAGACATCCAAACTATGGTTTGAGTTTCGCTATTCACTGAGCACTGTGCTCATTTTCGCGACTATTGGCACAGGTGTACATCTGGCGAATCAAAAAGGCTATTTCCATATATACAAGGACATTCAGGAATATGGATGGATGTACTTCGTCCTAAGTCTGGTCATTATGTTGGTTTTTCATGATACCTATTTCTACTGGACTCACCGATGGATGCATCATCCTAAAGTTTATAAGTATGTCCATAAGGTGCACCACATGAGTACAAACCCGTCACCATGGGCGGCATACTCCTTTCATCCTTTTGAGGCGATTGTTCAGGCAATGGTCTTACCCATTATGTTGACCTTCATGCCTGTACACGGACTGGCCTTGTTAATTTTCCTGACCTACATGATTCTCAGGAATGTACATGGACACTTGGGGTTTGAGCTTTTTCCAAAAAGCTTCATTACTGCCAAGTGGATCAATTGGCATACGTCAACCACTCACCACAACATGCATCATCAATATTTCAAGAGCAACTATGGGCTATACTTTATTTGGTGGGACAAACTAATGAACACTAACCATGAGAAATATGAAGAGGAATTTCAAGAAGTCACTTCCCGGGGAAAGTCTTGCCTTGTAAAGCTCAAAGTATTGGGTCTGCTTATCCTTTTCTCAGCATCAGCAAGTGGCCAATCTCCACAAGGAAAATGGATGACCTTTAACGAGGCAACAGGGGCGCCTTTGTCCATCATACAAATCCATCAAAACACTCAAACCAACTCATGGGAGGGGAAAATTGACAGTATAATCCTACAACCTAATCAGGGTGAACACCCCATTTGTGTCAACTGTCCGGGAGATTTCAACAATAAACCTGTACTTGGTCTACTATTTCTTTGGAATTTTCAAAAATCCGGAGATGAATGGATTGGAGGGAAAGTCCTTGATCCGGAAAGTGGAAACATCTACAACAGTAGGATTTGGTTTGAAAGTAACAATGAAATAAAAATAAGGGGTTATGGAGGCTTGTTTGATCTCTTTTATCGAACCCAAACATGGAGAAGATTGGAGGGCTCTGAAATCAACGGACTTTGGGAAACCATTGATGACCGATACAACTTGGTGAAGGCACATGTCAGATTACAAACCAGAGGAAATGAGTTGGTCGGAACTATTCAAAAAATATTTCTACTCCCTTATGAAGGCAACTACCCAATATGCGTAGCATGTGATGGACATTTAAAAGATAAACCCATTGTGGGTATGAAGTTTATGTATGGGTTTGAACAAACCACCGGAGACTGGAACAACGGACACATTCTTGATCCTGCAAATGGCGTAACTTATTCAGCAAAGTTCTGGCTGAAAGATAAGGATACTCTGATGATCCGTGGCTATTGGGGACCTTTTTACCGAACTCAGGAATGGAAACGATATGAATGAAAATTTCCAAGAAACCCAAACGGTTTTACTGTCACTAAAAAAGACCAACATGAAAAAAATAAGAAGATATGATATTGACTGGATTAGAGTTTTGGTATTTGACATCCTTATTTTCTTTCATGTAGGCATGTTTTTCAATACTTGGGGTTGGCACATTAAAAGCAATGAGCTCTACTTTTTTTGGGTTCAAAAATTAAATTTACAGGATAACTGACCTGAACTTTTGATCAAGAAAATCAGCCTGAAACTAATATTATCGTAATATGGATCGCCTCAAGTCCCACTTTCAAGAACAACTGCCGTTAGCAAACGTGCAACCTTTGGTTGATTGTTTTTCTGTAATTAAAATTTTAAAGAAGGGTGATAGGTTAGTCTCCCCTGGTCAAAGGACTTCATTTCTGGCTTATATCAATAAAGGTGCTTTCAGGGTCTTCTTCATCAATGAAAAAGGGCAGGAAATCACGTCCTGGTTTTCATTTGAGGGGATGTTCATTACTGACTTAATCTCCTATTATAAAGAAACCTTTGCTGATCAATTCATTGAAGCCATTGATGACAGTGAATTATTCATAGCTCAAAAATCACAACTTGAGAACCTCTACCTTTCACAGCCTGAGTTTAGAGAATTTGGCCGATCATTCGCAGAAAAGGGTATGGTCATGGTGATGGAGCGAATGATGTCCCTTCAAACAAAAACTGCGGAAGAACGATATTTGGAATTGCTGCAACAGCCAAAATTTCTTGAAAGAATTCCGTTGAAATACCTGGCAACTTATCTTGGCATTACTGACACTTCCTTAAGCCGGATCAGAAAATCAATAACACTCTAAGACTTGCCATTTGACAAGAAAGTAGAACGATACTTTCAACTTGCCATTTGGCAAGAAATCTCCCAGCCTAACGATACAATTTTGTCTGAGAAAATAAAATTTAATTCAGATGAAATACAACAAGACACTTTATCCCTTTGAAAGTAAATGGGTAGAAATTGATGGAATCAATATTCATTACATCGATGAAGGAAAGGGACAAATCATACTTTTCAGTCATGCTGCAATTGGTTCTTCATTTATGTATCGAAGGTTTATCCAGATACTAAGCAAACATTTCCGATGTATTGCCTTGGACTTCCCTGGTTTTGGACTTTCAACTCAGAATCCTGAAATAGAATGTAACATCGTTGGCCAAGCTCAAATTTTAATTTCATTCATTGAGGCGTTGGAACTTGATGACATTATTGTCTTAGGCCATGACACTGGTGGACCTTCGATCTTTAATGTGTGCGCCAAACACCCCCATTTAGTGAGTGGGATGATACTTACGGACACTATCATTTTTCCAACAACAGAATACTCAAAAATTCATCGAATGCTGGGAATTCTCGAAAGCAAGCCAATCAATTGGATTAACGGCAAAACAAACTTTCTCACAAGACTTACGATCAATAAAGGGGTAATGACAAGAAAACTCACTCAAGATGAAAAAACAATCTATTACCAAATGACAGCTACACCTGAAAGGAGAAGTAACATGATTTCTGTATTGTCCAGCCTCAAAAAGAACAAAGATTTTATGGTGGAGGTTAAGTCTGGATTTGAAAATCAACTTAACGCTAAACCGGCACTTTTGATTTATGGTGAAAAAGATCCTGTAAACGAACTAGGTATTCCTGACAGAATTCATAGCATGATGCCAAACTCAGAGTTATATCTAATCAAAGGTGAAGGGCACTTCCCGCATGAAGGACAACCGGAGAGAATGTCTGAAATAATTTTCAAGTGGATCAAAAACCTTAAAACATAGGAGGTAAACTATAACCCAGGCTTAACACTGAACAGATAGAACAAAGTAACAGCCCTGTAACAAACGATATAGCACATGCCTCTACGGAGCTTTTTGAAATTCAAGTAGAAGACCGATACTTTAGCGATATTTGAAAGTCCAGAGGCACGTGCCATATCTGGACGTTGGGAGGCATTGCATGAACGCAGAAATTAGATCAAACATAAGATTGAACTGGCTCAATTCAATCTATGAACTCACACACTTGAATTTTCAGCGTGAACTTTGGATTGAAGCAAAGTATTCTGAACTAGCTGGAAGTTTCGGTGAGGCAATCTCTATGTATTTCGACAATTTGAACCTCAAAGGTGGATACGACAATCCAGAGAACGCTGGCATTTACAAACCAAGAGAACAACAAACAATCTCAACATTCCATTATGAACTCTCCAAATATCTGAAGGACCCACAAAAGCGAACATTATCTGATGCAAAAATTTTAAGAGATCCTGAGTGGCAACAACTTTGTAAACTTGGTCTAACTGCATGGAACGAAATCAAACAGCTTTTAACCGAAACAGAAGAAATTGCTCTGACGCAGGAACTGGAAAGGAAATACGGAAAATGAAAACGCCTCCCAACATGCGGTATGATGAATGGCCTTTAAGTATTTCATAGCCGATTGATGAGGAACCTCACCGCTAAAACCTCTCTGGGAAAAGTTTATTCTTCTTTGCTTTTGGAGCAGTCAGGAGCTTTCATCTGCAGGACTCAGTAGCATTTTACCCGTTGCATCTCACCGAGGTTTTAGCTAGTTTAGTTTTTTATAGTATCAGGGTGGCCACTCACCATACCTGGTCGTTATGCGCAATTACTTAAGAGTGAAAAAACTGTTACTCATATCATTTCTACTAACCTCCTTAACATCCATGGGACAGGATAACTCCAAACATTTAGATAACGCAAACGAAAAATTAATCGACTTAATGTTTGAAGGAATTGACCATGGTATTGAAAGCATTAAAGATAATAACGGTCCTCTGATTCCTTTTTCAGTAACAGAAACAAAAGGTGAAAAGAAACTAATCAGATTCATAACAGAAACATTGGAGGAAGGACTTGAGAAAGGAAAAGAATCATTAAGAAACGACTCTGAGAGCGAACTTGCAATATTGGTTTATGATGGATTTTTAACAGCTGACGATATCAAGTATGACGCCATCATTGTTATAGGATATGATCGAACTGATGATGTTGCATATCAACTTGGTCAAAAATATAAACCAAAAAGATTCTTAAGTAAATTGAAGCCGGTGGGGAGACCTGTGTATTTGGGAACTGAAATCCAACTTTTGGAATAAGCGCATAACATTGGATAGAGCCGAATGGCCTAAAGCATTTCATAGCCACTTACCTACGAACCTCACCGCCAAATCCACTCTGGGAACTGATATTTTCTTTCGGCCTCTGTAGCAGTCAGGAGCCTCATCTGTGGAACTCAGTAGGTTTTTACCCGTTGCATCTCACCGTAGATTTAGCTAGTTTAGATTTTCATAGCCTGGGGAGGGCCACTCGCTCTATCCAGGCGATATCTATGATAAAATCAAGCCATTTCAACTTTTTTTAGTGCAATTCTATCCTGATAAGGTGTTCCCCTCTTAACTACTGCTACAATTCGATGCAGTAGCTTATTCCTAATCGCATTTAGTATCGTCATTTTCCCTTTCCCTTCCTCTCTTTTTCTTTGGTAATATTCCTTAAGTTCCGGACAATGCCGGATGGCACTCATAGCAGCCATATGTAGATCAAACTTCAGGACTTTGTTAGCAAAATTGGATGTCCCTGGTTTCCCGTAGATGCTTGTCCCACTTTGATACTCGAAGGGTGCTACCCCACAATAACAGGCTAACTTCCTTCCATCAAGCATCCTCGTAAATCCATGAGTGTAAATGATCAGGTCCGTAGCCAGTACTTTGCCTACACACTTCACTGAGGTCACCAGATCGTAGAGTATTCGTACTTCTCTGTCCATTTGAACAACTTCAAGCATCTTAGCTTCTACCTTTTTCAAAGAACTGGCTAATCCATCCAACGAAGTCTTACT
The DNA here is from genome assembly GCA_047947195.1 of Bacteroidota bacterium. Classification (GTDB taxonomy): domain Bacteria; phylum Bacteroidota; class Bacteroidia; order Cytophagales; family Cyclobacteriaceae; genus UBA7330. Next base: position 4,361,201 of record CP170458.1, on the reverse strand, counting down.
CAGTCTCCTCATCTCTGCAGCTGCCTTCTTGTCGAAATGTCCTATTTCATCAATGGCTCTCTCCTGACTCAGTTTGCTCTTTAACAGTCGGGATCTTAGTCGCATCAGGTGCTGTAACCGTTCCAGGGTAGGATGAGTTAGCTTTATCAACTTTGCCTCAGATTGGTGAACCAGGGCAAATCTGGCAATCCTTTCTGCATCGATCTTATCACTCTTCCCTCTGGCCAATCCTATACTTCGCTTGATATGCAATGAGGACTCCAACCACACTTTCCCACCACGGCTCATCAGGTACTTTACCAGGTTTCGGGTATAGATTCCCATATGCTCCATACAAAACAATGTATGCTCATGGTCATCATTACCATGTTGCTTCATCCAGCCTTTCAGTTTGGTATAGCCCTCTGAAGTATTGGTCAGGGTAATTGAAATGGATCTTTGGCTGGATACCTCAATCATGCAGGCATCCATACTCTCTTTGCTTACATCTACCCCTACGATAAATGGGTAAACTATTTGTTGACTTTGTTCTTTCTTCATAACTTATTCTTTCTAAACCTTATAGTGGGACGTTCAGCTCACACTGACTCCCGAATATCTATATGAAACTTTTAGATAGGAGAGCAGGTACCAAATCGCCCGATAGGTCTCAACACCTGGTTAGCGCATGGATCTCACCTGCCTTTCCTATCTTTAAGTTACAAACAATGCTTCTTGGAATAGTAATATGAAGGGAAGCTAAAGGTTAGCATCAATGAAGTTACTCATAACTATACTGAATGTTTTTATCATAAACTTGGCATTTTGTCAAGAATATGAACTTTTGGATTTGAGAGACTCCACGAGTTATAAAACCATAAATATTAACGGTACATTATGGATGCTGGATAACCTCAGCTATGTTACCGAGTTATCTAGGACACCTAATGATTCAGTACGGAGAGTTCATAACCTTGAAAATGTTTCGGGACGATATTATCATTTTCAAGAGTTAGACTCGGTTTGTCCCAGAGGGTGGAAATTAGCTACTTATCAAAACTGGATTGACTATTTTCTCTACTTTGGAAGCTTGAAAAATATAGAAATGAAGGCTTTAACTATCGATATAGAGGAAGATCCTTTTCATCGCGTGATTGAACATGAGGACGGCATTAATTTCTTTGAACAAGGAAATCCATTGAATCTTCAGGCCGTCAGTCGGTTTCAGGGTGAAAATGTAAGTTCTAGCCCAACTTATCCTTTTGGGGATTATTGGGTTATCGATCCAGAGGCAGAATTTACCGGGATGACTCACATACATATCATTAATGACTGGGACGTTATTCCAATACATTCACATGAACATCATATGAATCCAGAAAAACCTGAGGAAATAAGAAGGTTTATGTGTAGATGTGTAAAAGAAAAATAACGTCATGCGCTCTGTCCTACTCATAACATGTTTATTATTCCAAACCTTATCAATTGCTCAAAACCTGGGAGACTTGTTGACCCAAAACCTTGACAATCATGGCCTCCTAATTGAGGACGTGTCTATTAGAGAAAATGAACTAGTTAGTAACCAAATAAGGCTATTGCTATTAGAGAAAGGATTCACTATCGATAGCATGAATAACCTTGCAATCGAAGGAAACTTGATATTCGAAAACGTGACTTTCGAAAAACCAATGAAAATATCGGGCTTATCAATGAAAGACAGTCTGATTTTTAGAGATTGTATATTCAAAAAGGAAATTAATTTCCACCAATTAAGAATTGGAACATTAGCAATAAGTAACTGTCAAACCGGAAATCTTACAATTGATTCAATTACAGTAGAGCGAATGATAATTAAGGGTTTGAACGTGAACAATACTCTTGCTATTCAAAATACAACATTCAATAAAGGATTCGTTATTGAATCAAATAATGAGTATTTTGATTTTTCGGATAATGTCATTTCAATACCTGAACCAACTTTAATTCTTAAGCATGAAGATTTATTTTATGAAGGGTCGGTTACTCTAAACAAAATTGATCTCTTCAAAACCAAAGGAATTGGTGTTTACAATAACCAGATTTTAGGAGGAGGGGATTTCAATATTTTTGAAATCACCTTGCCTGATGCATATGAAATCGCATTTATAAACAATCGTATTAACGGTATTCTTAAATTGAATGGAAGCACTGATTTCATTCATTTCTGGGGTAACGAGGCATCTTACTTCGATTTTGGCCAAATATCCTTGCCAGAATTTGAAACCTTTATTGAGTGGAGCAATATTGGAAGTAAAAAGTTGCTCAATGTTTACAATCTAACTGAAAATCCAGAAGAATATGTCGAAAATAACTTGATCGAACAGTACTATGATCAAATGAATTTCTCCGATCAATTTGATAGTTGGCTTCCACAAATCTATCGGGGAATTACGCATAGTGAACTGAATTCGAAATGGTTCTATGACAGGCTGCTTAGTTCATATTACAGCATATACATCAGGTATAAATCGAAAGGTCGATTAGAAGATGCTAATGCCGTTTATGTAGAACTAATGGATTTACATGGGGAGCACTTAAAGACGTACTTTCAAAATGATAAAACTCTGAATTCATTTTTGAATTGGATGCTTAATCGGATACTCAAGACATACACAGAATACGGCACAAATCCAGTCAGAGCCATTGTAATCTCTATTTATGTGATCATATTTTTTGGCATATTTTATTTTTTCTTTCCTTCCGAATGGGATGCTCTACAATGGAATAAGAAATATTTCAGAAGTCTTGGCTCTAAGAAATTCACCTCTGTGGCATTAAAGCATTTATTAAATTCTATGACTTTGAGTATGAACGCTTTTGTCACACTTGGTTTTGGTAAAATTCCATCAACTGGAACTCCTAGATACTTTTGTATTTTTCAAGGTTTGATGGGCTGGTTTCTGTTATCATTATTTACAGTTGCCCTTATAAGCCAAACATTATTTTAAAAGATGCTAACAAACACTAAAATGAATATGCGAACTGAGCCATCTGAAATGACAATGCGAAAAAGATACTTCTGTACTTCTAGCAATTGGGGCGCATACTCATTTTAGTTGGGCGTTACAAGCAATAAATACAAACGATACCATGAAATTCATATTTAAAAAACCGCTCCATACGCTGATAATTTTGCTAATTATTGGATTTATCCAAATAGAGGTCTCAGCACAATCGCAAACAAATAATCAATCTGAAAGCAATTACGATACACTCAAGGATGTCTCATATGGTTCTGATGCTGAACAAAATATGGATATCTATTTATCAAATGTCAAAACTCAAAATTATACAGTAGTATTTCTTCATGGAGGAGGCTATTATTTTAGTGATAAATCCAAAGAAGAAAGATACATCCAACCATACTTGGAACGAGGGTTTAATGTAGTAAACTTAAATTATCGACTTAAACGAGGAATCCCCATTGCAACAGAAGATTTGACCATCGCACTCAACTTCTTAAAGAGTAAAAACGCAGAATACCCTCTTAATTTAGACCAAATAGTTGTGACAGGTTTCTCAGCAGGAGCACACATTGCTACCAATGTAGGTGTTTCTCAAAATGATAAGAATTATCCTAATAAGCTGGAAAAAGGAATCAATATAGTCGGAATTGTTAATTTCTCAGGACCAGTTGATGGTTTAGATGTTGTTGAAAAAGTTTTTAGCGATAACGAGATGGAGGTTATGCAAACAATTGGCAAAGCACTATTTCCAGAAACAGAAGATTATGCTCCAATTGAAACAATAAGCGTTTATGAACCCATTACTTATTTAGACAAAAAAGACCCCCCTGTATTTCTTTGGCATGGTGGCTTAGATGAACAAATACCACCAAAGACCTTTGAAGCTTTCGTTGAACGGTTAAATAATGACTCCAATAAGAATGTTGTGATATTTGATCCAGAAGCCGGGCACAGTCCATCTAATGAATCTTTGGCTGTATCCTATAAAAAGATTTTTGACTTCATAGATGGCCTTTAAAGCAAAAAAGCTTGTAACAAATGCTATGAATGAATGGGGATTCATCGGTCAGGATACTAAAGTGGCACTTGGAAAGTCCGCCACAAGTTTTAAATTTAAATCAAGGCGTGGCTATGTGCGAGAGGAAAGGTTAGTGCTTTCTAATCCCCACTCATCATAGCTGGTCGTTATGAGCTAACCAATGGTATTATGAGAGTTTGTACTTTAACATTTATGTTGTTCACTTGTCTTGTCACACTGGGACAAAGGCTGGACAGTACCAAATATACTTGGGACATTCGGGAAGTTTATGCTAATGAAGAAAAGTGGTCAGAGGATTTAAATAAACTAACTGAGAAAGACTATTTCAGTGATGTTCAGTTTATAAGTTCTTCGCAAGATTTAAAGAAAATCTGTCAAAGTCTGACAGAAATGATGAAAGATATCCGAAAATTAAATGTCTATGTCGCACTACGAGAATTGGTTGAGACTGATTTTCAGCCAATTGAATTTAATAGGAGATTGGGTCCTGTCACCGGGAAAAAGTATCAGGATTTAGAAATAAAATTTAATGAATCTGGGCTAACCAATGAGTTGCTTGATATGTATTTGGAGCAAGATCCAGGTCTAAAGCCATACCGATATTTGATTCTTTCGTTTATTGGTGAGACAGATAATGTTCCTAAGGATTCTGTAAGTAGGTCCTTATTGGAAATCCATAATGACACCAAAACATATACAGACGATTACAATATATTCCGGCAAATACACACTTTTCCAGAAATAGTTTTGTCCAACGGAGATACCCTAACTATCCAAGAGTTTACCGACTACAGGCAGTATCAGAACCGATCCGATAGAGAGAAAATATACAGAGCTATAAAGACAGAGTTGATTAAATTCAGCGGCTTATATTCTAATATGCTTATAAGAAAAATGGGTGATATGAAACTGGCAGCTGCATCAGAAGGAAAACAACCCATAGAGTACATGATGGAGAGTTCTTCTGTTCCCACTTCTTATTACGAAACCTTCATCGAGGCTATTAATGAAAACATCTCGCTGCATCATAGATATATAAAATTGATGGCTAAAATGCTGGAACTTGACACCCTTAATAGTTGGGATTTATATGTGGTTCCTGAGTTTGATGATCAAAAAGAATATCCCATTGAAGATGGAATAGATATTATAAAAAAAGCACTCCTGCCATACGGAGAAAGATATGCGAACCTAGTGAAGGATGCATCTGAAAATCGATGGATAGACATTCGGACATTACCGAATAAAAGACCAACTGTAAGAAATCTAGATGATCCTCACCCATTCGTTTCAGTGCTTTATGATAATTCTTATAATACCGTTCGATCGCTAGGCCATGAATTAGGACATTGTATTGAATATGTACTTTCGTCTGAAAAATATGCGTACCCGACTATGTTCCTTCCTGATTTGTTTGTCGAGGTTCCATCCAACGTTAATGAATGCTTGATCAACCATTATATGTTGAGTCAAACCAATGAAACCGATCCTTTTCTACTGGTGCAAACTCTTTTCTATCTAAATGGGAGCTTATTTACCACGGCCATGAATGCAGAAGTAGAATATTGTCTATATAAAACTATGGAAGAAACGAATTATCTAGACCGAATTACAATTAAAGAGACCTTTCTCGAAACAGCAAGAAAGTATTATGGTGAATCTGAAGGGATTGCGAAAATTGATAACTTGTATTTTGCCAATATTAGCGGAAGGTGGTATCTCCATGAGTTTTATAGACTAAAATGGTTTAATTATTCCATTGGTACAGTAATCGCTTCAAACATAAAAGATGGACTTATAACCGGTCGACTCTCACCTGAGGATTATATTAATTTCATAACCGCTGGAAGTGTCAATTTGGTAGATAAACTACTTAAGGACTTAGGAATAGATATGGAAAGTAAAGAAGCCTATGAACCCATTTTTGATGAAATAGAGCATCTTCTTGACCTATTGGAGAGACAAACAGCTCATAACAAACACTAAAAATGAATATGCGAACTGAGCACTTGGAAAGGAAATTGAAAACATCAAACTTAATCTCGACTAGGAACTGGGGCGCATACTCATTTTAGCTGGTCGTTGTATGGAGCGACTACAAATTTTAGCGTCCTTATTTTTTATACTGCCGATACTCATCGCCATAATAAAATGGTAACCGTTCACGATCGGAAACATCGGTAAAACTTTACCGGATTCTCTATACTTAATTTTACAACTTGTAATAGAAAATGAGTATATTAATATCTTGATTTAAAAATGACCTCGGAGCATCAAAAACCTTAATAAATCAGGTTGGTGCACCAAAAATCCAAGTAATTTTCACCCCCAGATATAATGATATTATAGACAAAATCTGAGCAATTTTTGGAGTTTAAAACAGTTATATGCAAAGTTATATAATTTACCTTATGTTAAGTAGGACTTTTCGAATACTACCCTTCCCATATTATTTATCCCCGTACTTTAGGTAAGATTGGAAGTGCTAGTTTACTCTTCGGATTCATCCGGCCTTTCCTTTGGATCCATCTGCTTGATAATCTTATTGACCTCACTTTCTGTTGCGCGGAGCTTCTTCTGACAGAACTCGATGAGTTCCGAGGCCCTCTTCACCTTCTCTCCCAACACATCAATCGAAACCGACTCATCCTCGATCTCTTTAGCGATTTGCTGCAGCTCTGTATAGGCTTCATCATAAGTAAGTTTGTCCTTCATCTCGCTTTTGTTTTCGGATTACTTTGGTGTCAATATCATGAGATTCCATGATAACTTTTAATTCTTTATCCGGATCTACCTGATCTCCATTGGCCACAAAATGGTTTTCCTGTGAGATGATGGCGAACCCTCGTTTAAGGATACTTTCCGGCTTTGCAAGCCGGATCAGTGATCCTGTATGCTTTAAGGCCTGATCCTTATTTTTTAAGAAGAACCTGGTGTGCATGCTAAAATTAATAGTTAAATAAGAAAGATCTTTTTGACGACTCTCTATAATTGATTTTGGTCGTGATTGAATGGGATAGCTCAGTTGCTTCAGCTGTTCCCTGCCGTTTCTCAAAACAGACCGAGTATTTCTTCCCAGGTTGACCGATAAATGTGAGAGCTCCTGCTGTTCACTGTAAAGATGGGTTAGCGGTTTGGACCGGATCTGGAATCCATAGGTTGCCAGCTCTTGCTGTTGGTGGTTAAGGAGGCCCTGAGTAGCCTGTACTATTTGCCTGTTCAGAGACCCTAAACGGTCTTTCTTGTTGCCAAGCAAGTGTTGAGTCCGAATGGCCAGCCTTTGCCTCACGGAGATCACCTGGTCCTCAAAGTTCCGATTATATGCAACGATAAATTCAGCAGCTTTGGTAGGAGCGTTTGTCATGGTATGCACCATCCTATCCACAATACTGATATCACTTATATGTCCGATGCCAGTGATTATAGGGATAGGGAACCTTGCTACCGCGCGGGACAACTTATATTGGTTGAACACCTGAAAGTCTGTTTGAGCTCCCCCACCCCGGATGATAACTACGCAATCGTAAGGGATCTTCGATTCGAAGATGGCGATCAGCCTGTTAATCATTTCATCCTCTGCTTCACGTCCCTGTACCGATGACTGGTAAATTTCAGTGGTGAACCGATAGCCAAAGGTATTATTGGAAAGGTTGTGCATAAAATCCTTGTACCCTTCCGAGTTAGGGGACCCTACAATTGCGATATGCTGTATGGCTGACCGGAACCGGGCTTTCTTATTCGTTGTCAGATAGTCTTCACCCACTTTTTGAATGGCATCCGGATTGTTTTCCACCAGCGCCTTCAGAACCTCTTGTTTTCTTTTCTCCAGGGCTCCCAGCGTATATTCTTGGCTTATGTCCTCAAGGGATAATGTGAGTCCATATCGTGGATGAAAACTTACCGACACCTGGACCAATACCTCTAGGCCCTCCCTGAATTTTTCACCCGTAACTTTCTCAAATTCAGCAATGGCTTCGGATCCCCTTTTCCATGCTCTACCGGCTATCTCTGTGTGGATCTCGTCAGAAGCTTCCTCCTTTTCCACAAAATCAAAGTAATAGCGGTCCCTATTTGGATAGGCATTCAGACTGGAGATTTCCGCAATGACCCAGTAATACCTGTTCCGGAATGAACTGTGGATCACCTGCTGAATTTCAGCGGCTAATTCTGATAGCCGTATGGATAAAGGATTAGTCACCCTATAAAGCTATCAAATCAATCAGGAATTCATTCTTTTTCAATACCTAAAAATATCAATCACCTTCTCCCCCAGAAATGAGACATTAATTCTTTTGTCATCCGCAACGAATGAATACTTGGTCAGACCCTCATTCTCAATCTTTTCCACAAAGACCAGATCCTGATCCTTCACCTGAAACTTTTCAAGTATCAAATTCCTGGCTTCTTTTCGCTTCAGATCTTTCATAGAATGAAAATTGGGTCATTCAATTTAATACATAATAGACTTAAGATTTACCCAACCAGCCATCCTGGATGAAAACCATGGAAATTCCTTTTCAAATTGTTGTAATCATTGATGATAAAGAAGGCAGCATTCATAAAGATGTCACACTATACTATGATTTTTTCCACAAAGGGTTTCCAAAATGGAAACTATATTACTATATTTGCAAAACACAAAAGGCGTTTTTTATGATGCACAAGCAAATTTTACTTTTTAATTGTAATGAGGTTAATAGCAGTAAGTACGCTAAGGACGTACTACACGGTTCAACCTGAAACAGAGACAGGGTTGAAAATTTGGATACAGAAAGTGAAAAAAGCGACCTGGGAAAAACCAGATGATATTTTAAACACTTTTACCCATGCAAGACCCATTGGGAAAGGCAGAGTAGTATTCAACATAAATAAGAATGATTATAGATTAGTGGTTCAGGTTAATTATGATAGACAGTCAGTTTTTGTTTGTTTCATTGGTACACACGGAGAATATGACAATATAGATCCTGAATCCGTTTGGAAATACTAGCAACGGAGTTGCTGAAAAAGAAAGAGAGCAAAGTGTTAAGAGAAGTTAAACCCATTAGAAGCGAGGCTGAATATCGTCTCGCTCTTAATGAACTTGAAAAGCTATTCGAAGCCCCAAAGGGAACGGATGAATTTGATCGGGCAGAGGTCCTTGAAATCCTGATTGAGGATTATGAGAATAAACATTATCCGATTGAAGATCCCGATCCTATTGAAGCTATAAAATACTCCATGAATGAATCTGGGATGAACCAGTCAGAACTGGGAAAGATCATTGGCGATAAAGCCAAGGCTTCATTGGTTCTAAACAGAAAGCGGAAACTTAGTTTATCAATGATCCGAAACCTTCATAATATTTTAAAGATTCCCTTGGATGTCCTGGTCAAGGATTACCCTTTGACCTTATACATTCTAACATGCTTGGCTACCATTTTGGTAGCTTTTTTTTTGAAATTATTAAGTTGATTCTAATTCAACTGAAAAATAATAGGTTGTCATATTTTCTATCCATTTGCCAACCATAGCTCTTGCGTCATCATTAGAATAGAGCTTACATTCCACACTTATATATCCCCTACTAAAAACATTATAAGTAAAAGTACCACTGAAGTTCTTACCATCAGTCGATACTAATTTCATAATTCCCTTTCCATCTTCTTTTAAATCAATGTCTGCTGTGATGTTCTTTTCAGTTATTATGCAGTCGGTTACTTTCCCCCATTCTTCACCAAAGCCAATTATTCCAGTGTATTTCATTCTTCAATTGATTGATGTATATGTAAAGCTACCAAACCATTACTTTTTTATTCATTGCCTGAAGTTTCCTTGCTAAAATATCCCGCTTTCAATCTGCCCCTTTCTTCGGTGAAGGCAGATTGACGCTCAGGTACTCAATCTGTCATGTTTAATCAAAACATATGACTGATGAGTAAAGAAGCCAGAAAGCGATTATTAGAGTGGTCCTGCAGGATCCTTTTTGTTTGTAACCATTCCGGAGGAAAGGATTCCCAGGCCATGTTCAAATGGATGTATGACCATCTCCCCCATGAACATATCATTGTCATTCATGCAGAACTACCCGGTGCGGACTGGGAAGGAACTTTGGAGCATGTTCAAAAAACTTGTGAAGACATTCCTGTCTTTTCAGTAAAAGCCAACAAGACGTTTTTTGAGATGGTCGAACACAGAGGGATGTGGCCTTCACCGGCATTTAGGCAATGCACCTCGGATCTTAAGACGGCACCCATCTCCAAATTCATCCGGAAGTATTGTAAGGAGCAAGGCTATGACCTGGTCTATAATTGCATTGGTTTACGAGCAGAAGAATCGGACCCCAGAGCACTTAAGGATTCTTTCAGGCTTGACAAAAAGCTGACTACAAAAAAACGAAAGGTCTATACCGTCCTTCCTATCCATGACTATTCAACAGCTGATGTCTTTGCGAGCTATGGGATTACACTGGAGGACCTGGCTAACCGAAGGAAGTTATACCAACTCGGCAATAAATACAAAGCCATTATGGCTTGGCCCTTTATCTACACCTATGTTGCAGGAATGAGCCGACATTCGTGCAAGATCTGTATTATGTCAAAGAAAGGAGATTTGCTTTGCAGTGCCAGAGAGGATCCGGAACACTTTAAGCAATATATCAAGAAGGAAAAGGAAATCGAGCATGAGTTCATCAATCCAGGTCACTCCACTCCTTCCCTATCCACAATACTCAGAGAGTCACAGTCAAGGCAGCTAGAGCTGCTTTAAATTATTCATCTAACTTCTTTAAATCATTTGATATATCAATTGGGGACCTCAGGTAAAGCTGTTGTGGATCCTATTGTTTAAGTCAATTATAATTGTCGATTTTATCAAAGTATAGGTTCTTCACTCTATCACTAGATACTTTAATACCAATAATGCTGTTGGACTCATCTCTCACAAAATTTATGTTTCTAAAATACCATGAACCCCTGATAAACGTATCTTCCATGAGAGGAACTACATTGAAACTTTGGTTCTTTGCATGAGTCACTATTAAGCTTGTATCTTGAGCTGAAAAATTATAAGTAGTACTTAGCTCTTTGCTATGGAAAGTTCCAGCAAATTCCTTAAGCGTGGTGCTTGTGTATGAGACTGGTTGGTACGCAAGGCCAATCCTTGGTACACCATCATTAATAGTTACATGAATAGCCTTATAAACTTCACCCTTATCTAATGAAACAATCACTTTTGCATCCCCTACATCTTGTAGTTGAAAGGTATTCTCTCCGATTGGCTTTAGTGGCTTACTTCCATTTCCTACTGAGAAACGTAGTTCACCATCCTCTGAAAAGACTTGGTTAATAACAGAGAATTTTTCAGTCCAATAATATCCAATAATATCCTTTAACTCTTCTTTCGAGGGTATATATGTGTCAGAATCTTCTTGTTTCTGAGAAATAGTAGGGAAATCATTTTTCAGAACATAATCAGCTACATTGAGTGCTAATTTTCTTGGATTTGCTGCATCCAAATTACTCAATACAGAAATTGAAAAATTTTGATCGGGAAACCTGGCAAAATATGAACGGTAACCTGCATCTCCCCCAGCATGTTGAATCTGATTAAGACCCTTGTAATCCTCAATAAATTGTCCATATGCTCCCCCAAAGGTCTTTCCATTATTTAAAGTTGCAAGTGATCCCATTTCCTTGATTATAGTCTCATTTCCCACATTAGGAGTTTCAAAATTCAATGCCCACTGACACAGATCTTCAACTGTTGTAAACAAACTTGTGGCTCCTACATTAGCATAGCTCAAAACACTTTTTTTATAGTCACCTTGAAAAGAATAATAAGAGTAAGCCCTATTCTTAACAATCTTCTCGTGGTCGTCATAAAATAATGTATTTGTCATACCTAAAGGTTCAAAAATTCTCTTCTTTGTAAATTCAGCAAATGATTCTCCTGATACCCGGGCAACAACTTCAGCTAAAAGGGTGAATCCAGTATTACAATATGCAAATTCCTCGCCTGGAGCAAAATTTAAATCCTGTTGTTTCGATACTAATTTAAGGATATGATCTTGGGTAATGACATCATCCAGACGCCAACCAGCCATTGCTAATAAACCCCATTGATCTCTTAGTCCACTGGTGTGTGAGGCTAAATGCCGCAATGTTATCGTCTTACCGAAATCGGGAACTTCAGGAATGTATTTTCTTACATCATCATCAAATCCTATTTTTCCATCTGCCACCAGTAGTAGTATAGAAAATACAGTGAACTGTTTTGATACAGAAGCAATATGGAAAATAGTTGAAGACGTAACAGGTATATCATATTCAAGATTTGCACTCCCATAGCCTTTGCTAAAAAGTACTTCCCCGTCTTTAACAACCGAAACAGCTGCTCCTGGTCTTTCCCTATTGTCATATTCAACGAAGATGCTATCAATGCTTTTTTCGAGTTCACGTGAAGTCTCTTGTTTACATTCAAAGCATATTGTTCCAATAACAGGAAACAAAATAAGGCATATGTTTAATGATTTCACTTCAACAAGAATTTATTGGTTACAAATTCATTAAATATACAGAAAAATAAACTATGTTTTTAGTTTAAAATAAGAAAAGTAATATTTTAGCTTATCAAAAGTGGTTAAATTCATTGTATGAAATTTTTTTCAATCCTTTTACTATCAACATTAATTATCTCAGATCTCTTTGCTCAAACAAGTAAAATCGATGATGCTATTGATGCATACAACAAAATGATGAACACGAATACTCTTAAGCAAAGGTCTGATAGCATCAGAAAGGAATTTGGGGAAGACTCTGCGAGAGTTTATGTTGAGATGGAAAGAAACATTCAAAAAAAAGTGAGCATAGAAAATCGGTATGAATTGTATGAAAATAATAGCAATGCAAAGGATATTACATCATTAGATCTTAGTAATATGGATCTAACAGAAATACCCGCATTCGTATTTGACTACACTAACCTAAGAGTGTTAGACTTATCCAATAACCAAATATCAAGACTTGATAGACGCCTTAAAAAACTCCAATGCTTGCAATATCTGGATATATCTTCTAATCATCTGGATTCAGTTTCACTGAAAAGCGCAAGATTGAAGTCATTGAAAAAGCTAAGGTTAGCCAACAATAACCTTTCTGCTCTACCTAAACACATTAGGAAATTTAAAGCAATAGAGACCCTGGATATTAGTTACAATAGGTTTACCTCAATCCCAAAAAAAACAAAGAAACTGAATCGTTTGACAACACTTAAAATCCAGTCAAATAATCTTAGGGACTTCGGAATAGGGTTTAAATATATCAAAGGTATTGAATCAATAGATGCTCATGGTTCTAACATTGAATTCGTACCGGACAATATATCCTCTCTAGAAAAGCTGAGAGGTCTTGATTTGTCATATAACAGAATACAATATTTTTCAAACAACATTGGAGAGCTAAAGGGACTCAGTGGATTATCATTGCATTATTGTGATTTGTCCCAATTGCCCGATGGATTGATGAATTGCAAAGAGTTGGAGAATTTGCTTCTATATCATAATCGATTGAGGGCCTTACCTGAAGATATAGTGCACTTACAAAAAATATCGTCGCTCCATCTTAACAACAATGAACTTCAATACCTTCCGGACAATATCGGAAAAATGAACCTAAAGGAAATATATGTCTATCATAACAAACTAACCTCCTTCCCAACTTCTTTGAGTGATCTTGACTCTTTGGTTCATATCCGATTTGATAATACTTATGTTTCGGAATTCCCTAGCCAACTCTTCAATCTAACCCAAATAGAATCTATCAATTTCACTGACACAGATATAACCGTTTTGCCCGAAGAGATTCTAGGCTTAGAGAAATTGGACCTTCTCTGCTACAGGGAATCTCAGCTTGACTTAAATGACCCTCAGAATAGGAACTATAACCATATCACACAATCTTTATTTGATCGTGGAGTTAAGTTATTTGTTATTGATTACGAGTAGTTGCTAATATGAGTTTATGTACCCTTACTCCCTAACTAAGCTAAATACTAATCAATTTGTTTTCACTCCCCGAATGTCATATGCGCTGAATTTCTCGGGATATCCTTTCTTTCTGGATTGCCGTTCCCGGTGTTTGGACTTAGAGAGCACCATGGCCATCAGCTCCGGAAATACACGCATAATCTCCTGATTTACTTCCCGGATGTTCATGGTAGGTGTAATCATTATGGAAAGGGTTACATCAACTTATCGCTACTAAAATTACTTTTTACATTGTCCTTCGAAGTACAAACGTAGAAGGATTTCTTGCAGACTATAAAGTATATGACTCGAATCAATACTCTCTTTTAATTCCTGAAATGCCAAATAATTAATGCTCATTTTAAAACTGTCCTATTTTCGGGGAAGGCTACAATTCTATCTCCTTCATAACAGAAGTGTTCATTTATTGAGCTAATAAAGAGATGAGTTCTCTTCCGTGCTTTCTTTTCCAAATCCATATCTACTCCTAAAACCTAACTACCCTACTACTGTAATTAAACGCCCCAAAAACTCCATATGCATTTTCAAAGGAGCTGTGTACCCTTACAGGATCCAGGTAGATTTCCAACCCGTATTGATATTGCTCGTATTTCCCAGTGCTGCTAGCAAATGCGTAAGTTTGCGCATCTAAGGTATAGAAATTGAGACTGAATTCAGCTCCTTGTTCAGTGTATGAAGTACTAACCTGCACATTTGCTCTTGATCCATTGAAACAATAGTCATCAAAGACATGACCTGTAAGACTGAACAGTCCACCTCTTTCAAAGTGGCAGCCCTCTTCGTAAAATCCAGTGATCCTGCTGGAGAATCCAAATGAGCCATAAATGGACCTTTCTGTAGGGTTTAAATTAAATGCATATCCGTTCTTTTGACTGGAAGGATCATCAAACTGGATACTGAAAATCGCTGAAGGATAGGTACCTAAAGTGTCAACGGATTCCAATTGAATATCATAACCTCTATTTTCAGGGATAGTAACAATGTCCGATACAACCTGTTCAAACCCTGGAACATCAACGATGAGCTGATATTCAGAGCCGATTTTGGGAAGAAAATTACTCAGGTAAAGTCCCCTAAACTCTTCATATACAAAGCCCCTAAATGCAACACCGTCTTCGATCAAGGTGATGCTGGCATTTGAGACATAGGCTTCGTTGATATCATAAGGGTTTTCATAGGGATTACTGGTCCTTCCAACGAATATATTGAGGGTGTCATTAGGATTGATCAAACAATTGATAGTCAGCCTTGGCTCTTCAATCGGTACATTAAGGTCTAACACCTTATCACAAGACACTAATATCAGTAACATCAGTAATAATAGGACCTTATTCTTCATCTTAGAATTTCAAAGTATATGAGATAGAAGGGATCATGATAAATGGTGCTTTGCCTGACACCTCAGCATTTACGATGCCGCCCCTGCCACTGGCGTTGACCTGAACAGACAATGGATTTCTCCTCATGTAAACATTGTAAAAACCAAAACTCAAAGCAGCTTCCCTGCCTTGCTTTGTCTTGAACTTCCTGATAAGTTGAAGATCCAGCCGATGATATGGAGGCATTCTTCCATTATTGCGGTCGCCGAATTCTACGATCACCTGCCAGTAATATCCATTGTTATCCCTTAGCAGATAGCGTGAAACTGGTGCAGTAACTGCATGGCCACTCATAAAGACCCAATTGCCGCTAAGGGACCACTTGTCTGATATTTTATACTTTCCTACTGCAGAGAACTGATGACGTCGGTCATATCTGTAAGGATAGCGATTTCCATTGTTTAACTCATCAAACAATCGATGATTCCAGGATAAGGTATACGATAACCAACCGTTCAGCCGGCCCATACTCTTCTCAGCATATACTTCCAATCCATAGGCCTCTCCTGTTCCACCGCTGACTATCAATTCGTCCCAGGAGGAATCAAGGGTCAAAGTAGGATTCTCTCCTTCTCGCTGACCAATGAGTCCGTGCATTCTCTTGTAGAACACCTCGACTGATCCTGAATACTCTTCATTTACCTGACCGCTTAGACCCAGCGCCCAAATATCTGACCGCTCCGGAGGAGCATTTTCCGTTACCGGTACCCAGATATCATTTGGCAAACCCACTGTGTTGCTGGTAATCAAATGAACATATTGCCTCATGGAAGTATATGATCCACTGAGCGTGTAGCGGTTGTTGAGCTTGTAATTCAAGGCAATCCTCGGCTCAAAACCAGAGTAACTGGCTTGATCATTGAAAAAGGCCGAGTGTCTCAAACCCTTGTTCAGACTGATTCGCGGTAAAAGCTTCCATTCGTCTTCAATAAATATGGCAGTTTCCCGACCAGCAGTTTGAACGATATTTTCTTCTCTTTGCTGACTATTCCCATCTGTTTGTGAAAATTGATTATTTGAAGGGGTATACCTATGATAGATATATTGAAAACCTCCAATCAAATGGTGATTGTCAATATTTAGCCCTACCCTGAATTTAGCACTGAGATCTTCAATCGAAGAGCCAGAAGATGAGATAATATTCTGGAAAGAATCGGGGGAATTGTTTGAATTCAACGTACCATCATTGTACTTGTATCTTGTATGATAGACGATCCCCTCATAAAACACTCTCTTTTTTGAAAGATGATTGTATCTCAAGGTGGTTGTGTTATTCTGCCAGCTGACAGAAGACTCATACTTGCTGTAGATGGATGGTCGGTAAAAATCTGAATACTGGTCTCTTCCACTATAGTGGCTTAAACTGATGCTGGAACGGTCATTTATGAGATGGTGAATTTTGGCGTTACCATCCCACATGGAGTAGTTGACAAACTGATTCTTTTCTCCATTGTTGTAGGCTATTCTTCGTCCGAGCGTGATCAGGTCCAGGTAAGAAGACCGGCCGGCAAGGAACAATGACGTCTTTTCTTTTATCAGCGGAATCTCTAAAGTAAGCTTGGATGAAATGAGCCCCAGTGTTACCTCACCTGAGAATTCACGCTTGTTACCTTCAGTCATGGAAATGTTTATGATCGAGGACAGCCTCCCACCATATCTCGCTGGAATCCCGCCTTTTAACAGTTCTACATTTTTGACCGAAGTGGCATTGAATGCAGAGACAAAACCAAACAAATGCGAAACGTTGTATACCGGTGCATCATCGAGCAGGATCAGGTTTTGATCAGGACTCCCGCCACGTACATTGATCTCAGAAGTCCCTTCAAGACCAGGACTAACACCGGGGAACAGCGTCAATGACTTCAGCACATCAACTTCACCCCCAAGGCTGGGAAGAGCTTTGATGGTCTTAATAGGGATGTTGATGACATCTGGTTGGTAGAAATCCTTCTGATCAGATATGATCACTTCATCAAGAAGGCCTGGGTTGAGATAAAAATTCAATGTTGTATCTGAATACTGACTTACCGAGATGACTTTCGATTGATATCCGGAGTAGCTAGCCTCCAGTTCTGAGTTCATCTTATCAATTGACAGTCGGTAAAAACCATTGATATTGGAAGTAGTAAATGATTCCTTCCCAGCCACAATGTGAGCCCCAACAAGCGGCTCTATGGACACACTGTCATAGATATATCCAGAGATGGTAATAACTTCTTTTTGTGCCAGGGAATGCAGCGGAAGTAGAATTGAAAGTAACAGGCCTATTCTTATCATTCGATCGGAGAGGTTGGTTCTGAAATATTTGCGTAAATAAGAATGAGATAAAAGAAAACGTCAAGTACGATTCATGAATTTTAAGGTTATTTAACCTTAACGGATTGATTGTTGAAATAATTGCCTAATGATTAAGAAAGATTAACATTCAAATTTTGTCCATGTCTCCCTAATGCCTATTCCAATCCCGTGGTTGGTATCTTCACCAAACAGACTTCCGGTCAGTCAACCCACCAACCCATTAACCTATCATCCTATCAACATGTCTGAAAGTCTGAATATCCTCCCACCACATTACTTTTTATTTCTTGCTTGAATAAGTCCTTCTCACTCCGGATTAATTGTACTCATCGTGCTGGCACTTATCTCATCCTGAAATCACAGGTCCGTTCTTAGATTTCCCTAAGTAGGTTTTTTAGACAAAGCTGGCTTTGTGTCCTTTTCCAGTCAAAAAGTATACAGGAAAATGACCGCTTTGCTCGAATCACAGATTCGCATTTTCTCGCAACTTCTTTTTGCCTTGAAGTCCTCTCCGCCTTAATGCTTGTCCAAAAATCTACTTGTCATGGAAAATCTCAAATTAACAGACCTACTCGATGAATTCAGAACGTCAATCAACTACTACCGATTTGACGAACAATACATCGTAGATGTTGCGGTACGAAGATTCAATAAACTCTTTAAGCTCAGCGACACCATCAAGGTCCTGGAGATCCTACTGGATGAATTTGATGATACCCATTCATTGCAAGACAACACGATTTACGCAATTGAAAACTATTTAAACCTTAACAGTCATGCTTAAAGAAATCACTTACATCGTCAACAATCTTCCAAATGCTGAAACACGCACAGATGTTTGGGCCCTTCAAACCCTTTATAGAATAATCTCAGGTGATTGTAATGATCCTGTCGAACTGGAGTACTTCCAGGATGCTAATTATTACGCTCAATTTAAGGCTACACTACGTGCCTTAAAAAGTGAAATCAGAAACCTTAAACCAACACTATCATGATCAACTTTTTCAAGAACATATCGAAACAAGATGAAGCCACAGCGCTTTACATTGATATCTGTAAATCCTTGACCGACAAAATCCGGATCAAGGAAGCCTCAGAGCAGTTTGCTATAATAACAAGCCCATCATTCCAGTCTATCATTCTGCAACTTTCCAAAATCAAAAACCTACAGTTCCATGCAAAAGGAAACTGGATCCACGTTACTGGTGAAAGTTATGCTGAGAGGTTTAAGATCGCCAATATTAAAACTGGTGAGTTCACTCGTATTTTCCAAGAGTCAAAAGGCAACTGGTACTTCAAACCGAAAAATGAAATGGAATATTCCATGCAAATGATCTTGAAACAGGTTAAGAATATTCCTGGTGTCGAAGTAGAAATAAAAGGTAAATACAACTGTATCTGGCTATCCGGAAAAACCTTCCCGGTACTTGATAAAATCAAGGCCATTAATACAGGTAAGTATAAAAGAAAATTCAGTGATAAGAAACAATGGTATTTCTATCCAAATTATAAATTGTAAGGATAAATATTTTGTTTCACTATTGGATTATTGAAATCATCAAGTTCAAAATCATATTCCCCGTGAATGTTGATATGCTACTTTGTACAAGGCCAACATTTTTTAAATGATTACAAATTCGTCTTGATTGGGCCAGAAGGGACCTTGTCTAAACTTTCATATATTTATTGCAGAATTTTGTATCGTATGATCGCAGTTTTTGGATTTTACTCCCGTGTGATCAAAAAAAATAAATGGAATCACATAAACCCAATCCTCATCAGAGATTATATTGCCATTAATGGCCCGGTATTGATGACTGGGATAGAGTGATATCATCATCCATAACATGCCTGTATATATCATCATCTCCTTTAAAGTGAACCTCATAATCTAAAATCAGTCCTGAAGGCAATTTTCTGATTTTTTTCACTTTGCCCAGCGAATCTTTTAAGATGGTTTTATCTCCATATTTCAAATTCTTAGTTGCTTTAATTCTATCTCCAACTATGAAGGCCATTGCAATTTGATTTCTATGTTCAAGTACAGTTTCAATTGCTATTTTATAACAGTAAAATAAATCTTTTTTATGACTTCATTATAGAAAATATGCGCAATTATTAAACAAAAGTGAGAAGTATCTCACCAATGAATATTATCGTCAGAAGGCTTCATACTAAATAATTTTGTTAATTAGATATATTCTAAATAGGTTTACTCTACCCAACCTAGCAAAGTTCCAGTAACATGGAATGTTCAATGAGCGGTAAATTTGGAGTACACTGGAAGTAAGTGTACTCCATTTTTTTTGGTGCGCCCGGCATGGGCGATAACTTTAGGGTGTAAGTCCCGAACACACTTGACAGTAGGGAGTGTTAGCTGAAGACAAGGGTGTCCATCGTGAGATGGAATCTGAAGGAAGTTGGAGGCAAATTCCTGGCCTGACGAACAGAAACTGCATATAAGGCCTATGAGGGATGGATGAGCTTGCCAAACAAAGTAAAGTCCAATACTGTCCGGAACCCTTGGGGTAAATGCAGCAGGTATATGGGATGAAAGTTATCGTTCTTACTCGGGGAGGTCTCACGAACGTACTGAAACGGAGTATGAGGTGCGGTCGAAATAAGGTTTATCGTGAGAAGTCAGCAGAAGTCATAGTAGTTATTAGGAACGAGCCATGAAAAAAAAATGGAGGCCTCACAAGATAACGAAGGACTGAACCTTAAGGAGTGAGTAGTTATTGAATGTTACCAAATGAAGGGTAGAAAGCAGAAAATATCGCAAGATACCTGGCTGCAAAATGATAGGGCGGAACCCGAAGACTATGCAGGAGGGCAGACTTTCATGTGGATAACTGAAAACAACCTCACAGACAACCAATTAGGATATGGACTATTAGAGATGATCCTTTCGCCCTCCAACCTGAATGAAGCCTACCGTCAGGCAAAGCGGAACAAAGGGGCAGGGGGAATTGACAATATGGAAATCGAGTCTGTAAGGGACTACCTTATCGTCAACAAGGATGAATTGCTAGGGTCTATATTAAGGGGCAAATATCGCCCCAATCCAGTCCGGTGGGTAGAGATACCCAAGGACAACGGGAGCAAACGTCAGCTTGGAATCCCCACCGTGGTTGACAGGGTTATCCAACAAGCGATCTCGCAGGTGCTTACCCGGATTTACGAACCACAGTTCTCACTGTACAGTTACGGGTTCAGACCGAGACGCAATGCCCACCAGACACTGCGCAAATGCCAGGATTATATTACCGAAGGTTATGTGCAAGCAGTAGACATGGACTTGGAGAAGTTCTTTGACACAGTAAGCCATAGCAAACTGATAGAGGTGCTGTCAAGGACAGTGAAGGATGGACGGGTCATCTCGCTCATCCATAAATACCTTAATGCAGGAGTGATGAAGAATGGTAAGTTTGAACCAAGTGAAACAGGAGTTCCTCAAGGAGGTCCTTTAAGTCCACTATTGAGCAATATCATGCTCAACGAACTGGATAGAGAACTGGAACGGCGGAGGCACAAATTTGTTCGGTATGCAGATGACCTGGTTATCTTATGCAAGAGCAAGCGAAGTGCCCAACGTGCCTTGGCGAACATCTTACCTTACATTGAAGGCAAGCTGTTTCTAAGGGTAAACAGAGAAAAGACCAGCGTGTCGCCCATTTCAAAGATTAAATTTTTGGGATACTCTTTTTATAAGGTAAAGGGCGAAGGACGGTTGAGGGTACACCCCAAAACCATATCCAAGATGAAGGGAAACCTTAAGAAGCTTACATCAAGGAGCAATGGATGGGGAAACGAAAAGCGCAAGGAAGCACTCAGGCAATACATTATTGGATGGGTGAATTACTTCAAACTGGCAGATATGAGTAAACTGCTGGTTAAGACAGATGAGTGGTACCGAAGACGGCTCAGGATGGTGATTTGGAAACAATGGAAACGGATAAAAACCAGACAAGCCAATCTCTCAAATCTTGGGGTAAAGAAACCCAAGGCATGGGAGTGGGCAAATACGAGGAAGGGCTACTGGCATGTTGCTAACAGCTTTATCCTCTCCACCACTATCAACAATGAGCGTTTTCGCCAGGCTGGGTATATGTTCCTGACGGATTATTACCGAAAGGTAAGAGTTGTAAATTAAGGAACCGCCGTATACCGAACGGTACGTACGGTGGTGTGAAAGGACAGATAGGGAACTAATCCCTATCTTCCTACTCAATTAAAAGAAGTTGAATTTGATTGAGGAGCTTCAGAACGTCTCGGAAACGTATTGAAGCACTTAAAAGGCACATCAGGATTATATGAGGTAAGAGTTCAACAGGGAGGCAACATATTCAGGATATTCTGCTTCTTTGACCAGGGAAATCTGGTTGTTTTGATGAATGGTTTTCAAAAGCAATCAATTAAGACTCCTAGGAGTGAAATTGAAAAAGCTTTAAAAATTAAAAAGGAATATGAAAAAGAATGATAATATGGTAACGCTTGATGAATTCAAGGATAAACATAGGAAGGCAGTGTACAGCTTGATAAAGTAGCGGTATTGGCCTGATAAGGTCTGGTACTTTGTATAATGTATATGTTAGGATACTCTTACGTTTCACTGAGTATTTTTAGGGGATAACTTTGGTCGATTAAAGAGCTGTTCGAAATAAGCTTGAGCTACTTTGATCTATTACTTATTTGTCTTGTACCTGGTATCAAGGATAGTTAAAACTCTATATATTATAAGATTGAAAAATCCGGATTTCGTGTCTTCCGGTTTAACTGGTAAATTGTAAAGTTATTTGGGAGAGAAAATTTCTAAACCTCCAGTAAATTATAATGGTTATTTTTTGATGAACCTCAAAAAACAGGAAGTTTGTCTCCAAATTGTAAACTAACCAAAAAAGACCAACGTGGGTAAACAGCCATTTGTATTTTTTAGTAATAATTATTAACTTAAGGAAGCCTTCAACTATGCCTAAAAATGAAAAATCTATTATTATTTCTTACAATATGTTTAGGGGTCTTTGTTATTCCAAATGATAGCTGTGCCCAGGGTTTAAGGGCTTTAAGAAAAGCAAAAGAAGCTTTAAAGGGTGTCCTAGAAGAAAAAGAACCTGTAACTAATTCGACTGACAACCCCGTGACAAACCCCGAGAGCTCAAACGAGTCGGGTTCTTTAAATTCTTCAAGCAAGAAAACGCTAAATACCAGAATGACCGAAGGAGAAGTATTGGCCACCCTGGATCATGCAAATAGTGCCTTTAACATCAGGAAATATAGTTCTGCTAGATATGATATTCAGCAGGCGCTTGTTGAGATTGAAATACAAATGGGACATATGGTACTGGATGATATGCCTAAAGAAGTAAGGAACCAATTGCATGATCAGGAGGAGGACCTTGTGATAAGCACAGGTGCGGGGTTTATTGGTTTGGAAATTTCGAGACAATATCCGTCATCAGCAGGTAATGTCACAGCATCAATTGCTAATAATGCGATGATGTTCGCACCATATAACATGGCATTATCTAATCCGACAATGACTTCTCAAAATGAAAACATGAAGGCTGTTACTGTAAATGGGAAAAGAGGCATTTTGGAGTTAGATGAAAATGACGACAGTTTCAAGTTGGTAATCCCATTTGGCCAGGCTTCTTTTTTCCTGTTAGAATGTGAACCCTGTCAGAATGAATCTGAAGTTAAGGAGGCTGCCGCAAGATTTGATCTCGATTCCTACCTTCGAATCATGGGTGAAACTCAAATGGTTGTAGATACAAATAAATAGTGAGGTCATGAAAATACTCAACTTCTACATTTTACTTTTGATTGCTACAAGCTATCAGCTGCAAGGTCAGGATATCTCCACCAATATCAAAAATGCTAAATCAGCGTATGCAGATAAACAGTTTAGTACTGCACGAGAAGAACTTCAAAATGCACTTTTTGAGATCGATAATATAATTTCTGATGAAATCTTGAAATTACTGCCTGCAAAATTAGGATCCTTTTCGGCAGGTGGAACAGAAGATTCCAAAGAGGGATCAGCTACGAGTATGGGACTCTTTATCACGAGGATATACGGGGTAAAAAGTGATAATTACGCTGAGGTTATGATTGCAGATAATTCACCTATGGTTGGGATGGTCAATTCTTTTTTATCTAATCCGATGTTGGCTGGATTAGCGAGCCAGGCAGCTGGTCAAAAGACAATACGTATAGATGGTTATAAGGGAATGTTACAAAAGGAAGAAGGTGAAGATGGGAAGTACAGTATTATGGTTCCTTTTGGAGATAGTATGTTGACTATGGAGACTAATGTTCAGGATGAAAGTGAAGTGATCAATATGGGAAATCAGATTCCGCTTTCACAAATTGTTGCATTGGTCCAATAATAAGGTTCAAAGATCGAGTCATATCTCCATTACCCCGAAAAAGATCTTCACTAAATAAAGGCTGATTACAGCACAAGGTTCCCCAAATCGAATAATTGCTACCTCAGAACAACGATCTTTTCATTGTGCATAAAGTCATTGCAATAAATCATTAATAAATAAGTCCCTGGTTTGACATTAGAAAGATCAATATACCCTGGTTGACTGTGTGAGGTAAGCAATTTACCTTCATTATATATATGTCCTTGCAATCCCAATAATTTAAATGCTGCAGATTTATCATTGCAAGGTATCCGGACGTAGATCCTTTCTGTTGACGGATTAGGATAGAAATTAATTTCATCCTGCAAAACTCCTAAAACCTGAATGACTTTTGAATACTCAAAATGTCCATCAAAGTCTACCTGTTTCAATCGATAGTATGTATCATCAGGATGCATCTCATGGTCAATAAATTCGTAAAACATTAATTCATCAGTATTACCATTACCAGGGACTTTTCCGATCTGGATAAACTCATTGCCTTCAGACATTTCAATTTCAAAATGATCATTATTTATTTCCGATGCTGTGACCCACTTTAGTTTTACACCATCCTTAACAGGATCTGCTGTAAAAGAAACCAGAGTCACGGGTAAAGCCGAAAAGGAAGTAGCTGCTAATATATATTCAGTGCCTGAAAGATTGCTCTTTGAGATGGTATTTGCAGAAGTATTTAATGTTCCATTCAGCTCGATCCAGTTGTCAGCATTATTGTTACGATGAGCCATATTCAAGCTAGTCTCTTCATTGATATTTGCATTACCTGTATAATCATAAACCATATCATAAGAATAAGAAGAACCAATTCCATAAACGCCGAAGTATTTGTTATCAAGAATAGCAAGTGTCCCTGGAGGATTGGTATCATTAGGGTCTTGATTCACATAGTAAATTTGTATGCCATCAAAAGCACCGGTATTCAATGTCACATATAGGGTTCCTGCATCAGTAGGATTAAATGAATGGCTGGCAGGTGAACTATACGCATGAGAACTTTGATCCCCAAGGGATGCCCCCGAAGTATTCCATTCAGGATAAATATTCAATAATCCGCTGAAACTATTTGTTTCATCAATAACAGATATTCCCCAGCCCTCATCAAATTTCCAATATCCTTCCAGACTGGCATACTGAGGATGCGAATTTGTTACTTTTCTGCACATATAATCCCTGATTTCATCTTGAGAAAGACTAGTGCTCCATATTCTTAATTCGTCTATCATACCGGTAAAGTAATCTGAACCTTCATCTGAACCAACATAGAGAGGGTGTCCTGTTGCAGTATCAAAGCCCATTCCTGTCATTCCCTGTGAAATTCCATTAATGAATACTTCTGCGTTGCTTCCATTTTCGACAATGGCCACGTGGTACCAGTTACCCTGAAGAAATGTATAGGCTACAGTGGCTAATGTAGATTGGTTATATAACCCAATCCCGGAAAGATCATCGAGCAACTTTACACTGTAGGCATAAAAACCACTGCCGGACTTAGCGAGTACTGTGGGATTGTATCCATTTGAGGAAGCGGTCCAATTCGGGGACACCCAAAATTCTATGGTGCCATCTGTCAGGTCAAGTGTACTTTGATGGTTGATTGTCAAGTCATCGTCACTTCCATCTAAGACAAAAGTCATTCCTGATCCTGGTCTCCCTGTCCCATCCAGATGGTGTCCATATGAAAAACTCCTTGCATTCCCATCACTATTCCCACCATAGAAGATATCATATGGACTTACATAAGTCAGGGTCACCTCATCATAAGAACTTCCGCCATCACAATTATTTAATGTCCACCGGAAAACCGAGGAACCTTCAGGTAAATTAGTTATTGATGTGGCTGGATTATTTGCATCCCCGATGCTACCACTTCCTGAAATTAAAGTCCAGGTGCCCGTACCTGTAGGATTATTTGCTGTCATAGTAGTGGAATTTGAGATAAGCAAATTCTGATTGTCTCCGGCATTAGCTATGGCAATAATAGCCTGAACTTCAATTCTTTCACTTTCCAGGGAAACTCCGTCATATGATGTTACATAATATTTCTCAGTGGTATTTAGTAATGGAGTTGTGAATGATGTGCCTGTTTGAAGCAGACTTCCTCCCAGGGCTGAGTCATACCATCTACAAGTAGTGCCTCCTGATCCCGGAGCTGCATTTAGTATTGGTGTACCAGGATCACAATTAATAAAATCAGAAACTATTGGATCACTTATTGGAGGAACTCCTCCATCTAACATTGAAAAATTAAGAAAATCAGCATTATATCCGTCTCCATTACCTCCAGCAAAAATATTATAAGGAGCCACGTAAGTTATATTTACTTCGTCATAGGAAGAACCTTCATCACATCCTGATAATGTCCATCGAAATGTATTCAGGCCGTCGGATAGTGAGGAAACATTAGTGTTGGGATCGTTAGCGTTATCAAACGTACCTGTTCCGCTAATCACACTCCAGGTACCTGCTGAACCTGTAGGATCATTTGCTTCCAGGACATAGCTGGAGGATGAAGTGTTGATATCTGCGCCTGCATCCGCATATACCACAAATACTGTTAGTGCTACACGCTTACTTTCGAGTAAAGTTGAGGAATTGTATGATGACACATAATAGATAGTAGAATCTGACAGGGAGGGTGTTGTGTAGCTCGTTCCTGTGTTGAGGAGGGTTCCTCCATTTTTTGAATTATACCAACGGCACGTGGTTCCACCAGTACCTGTAGTGGCATTCAGATTTGCGACAGACATTCCGCAATTTATCTGGTCTGTGATAGTCGGGGTACTAATTGAAGGTGATGTTCCGTCCAGAAAGATAAATTCATGAAAATCTTTGCCATATCCATCACCATCCCCGCCATCGAATTGTGCATTAAGGAGTGTCGGTGTGGAATATACCACTCCCAACATG
The DNA here is from genome assembly GCA_047947195.1 of Bacteroidota bacterium. GTDB lineage: Bacteria > Bacteroidota > Bacteroidia > Cytophagales > Cyclobacteriaceae > UBA7330. Next base: position 4,334,139 of record CP170458.1, on the reverse strand, counting down.
AAGCATAATTTCAGACAACAACGGATATCCATTTAGTTGGCTGTTTTTATACAACGGAATCCATATCCAAGGTTTCGGGCATTTGGATAACTGCCAAAGTGCGCTGTATTACGTTGTGATATTCTTAAAGTATAATCAGCATTTGCCCAGTCACCGCCTCTAATACCAATATCAAAATAATTTGATGGCCATCCTGTTACATCCGATTCCCCACCGGTGGTAAGCTCACCGTCACCATGAATACCTGTATAATTCCGAGCATTTGATGTGCCGATGGGAATACATACTTCAGGCAAATTGCCACTCATCTCCATAATTCCATAGAAAGTACCTCCTGTCTCTTCTCGTGTTTTGTTGGCAACACTAGCAGCAAAGATGCCTACTCGAACAGGGCCTTGTCCGATGGAGTTATTCACTGCTGTATAAAAGGCATTGCCTGTATTTGCCCCAGTATTTGAAAATCCCTCACTTGAAGTACCATCATTTATCAAAGTGTAATTTGATGCATGGATATTCGTAGTGCCCCAGGCGTATTCGTCAATAATGGGATTTATTGTTCCCCGGCAGGCTTTTTCAAATTCCAGTTCCGTCATAGGTCGCAAACCAGCCCAGTCAGCATAAGCAAATCCATCTTTCCAGTGCAAATAATTGCAGGCTCTATCCGGAGTATTACAACTAAAAATAATAGGAGAGATAGTACCGTTACCACTTGACGGACAATAGATGGTATTTCTTGCCGGAGAAAAGCTATATCCCGCCAAAGCATATATATTCGTGATTGCATCTGTAGAAACATCAGATTCCGTTCTGGATTGCTGCTGGGTTCTGGTAAGGCTATTAAGAAAATCTGTATATTGTCCTTGGCTTATCTCATATTTCATACAATAAAAAGCACTATACCCTTTAGGGAAATTTGCTGGCAATGTTTGTGTTGTTGATTCATCAAAGTCATCTGCACTCAATTGGCCCGTTGCATCATTGTTTCCCATGTTACCCGTTGTTGTTCCTCCGAGAGTAATGGATCCTTCACCTGTAATTTGAAACGGAGTCGTTACATCAGCTGCGTCGTGGAGTTGCCCTGCAACTGTGTTTTCTGTTCCATCTCCAACATAAAAATTAGCTGCTGGCACATATACCATTTCTATTGCAAAAACCTGAACATCTACTATGTCATTGTCCTGCACTCCATCAGCTCCATAATTCCACCGTAATTCGATGCCTATCAATGAAAATGTGCCTGATCCATCTGCGTCTCTGTAGACAAATACACCCATACCATCGTTGGCAGTCTCAACTGTTGCCCCTGATGGTTGAGTATGACCATCGTTAGCAGCAGTTCCATCTACATAGTTTATTGTGGCGTGTTGCCAGACACCACTGCTCCCAACCATATACTTCACAAAAACCCAGGCCGCATCCCAGTTATTTGCTCCGGTTGAGATCCGCCAGGAATTATCCCAGCTTAAATCAAATTGTACCAGGTTAAAATTTGCTATATTGTTTGTACCAGCAGATACATCCTGTCCGGTAAGCGATACATTCGCTACCGAAATGTTATTGGAAAGCAACAAGCTTGGTAGGAAGATCCCAATAGTAAGTAGTAAATAATATATTGGGTTATATCTAATGAAATATGGTGATTTTAACATAGTGGTTGAATAATGGGTGGCGCTAAGAAAGTTACGAAATTCAGAAATGAAAATCAAGTATGGATTTGGTCCCGAATATTTATCTTTAGATGATGACCGATTTAATTAGCAACATCAATGTCCTTGAAATTTTTTGCCTATTCTTGATTGCAATGACTTTTAAAAGGAATGGATTCACCTTCAAAATGGCCAATTCTTTTCTTCAGATGGTTCTTTCCACAGGGGATATGGTACCCGAAGGACAAATGGGCATAAAGTCCCCTTCCCAGAACCAAATGTCTCCCCAGATACCCTGCTCAATAGTTACCATGTCACCATTCCGTTTTGGTTCAATTTTTTCATAACAATCCAGTTCATTATCATTCTGGTAAGAGATAATAAGGAATGAAATGATCAATATGACTGCAAACCACTTCAATTGGTTACTTCTTGATTTCAATCTCGTAGGTTTTTCCCGCTATTGTAGCATCCAATCTGACCAGCCACTTTTTCCCTAAATCTTTAATTATTGTACCATCGATCCTTAAAAGAGTTTGGGAAAAGATATCAGGATCAACCCTGGAAGCATCTTTTATATGCACCGGTATTCTATTTCCTATTTTCATTTATAGATTATTAAAAAAACCAGAGAGTCCTTATTATTCATACGGTGGATGATCTTCTTTAGATGCAATGGTGATAATGAATTTGAACTGCATGGGATCTTCTAAATTTAATTGATTTAGTTAAGAAATAGCCTTATGAAAATTACAGCGCAGGGCCGGAAGCAGTTGCATAGTGAACCGGGCAGACTGAAAACCCGGGAACGTCAACTGGTAGTCTTCACCGGATCTTCCCTTTCAAATCAATTAACCTTCTGGAAAACTGAACAAACCATCACAGCGGCTGGTGGAAAATGGCGGGCTGCTTGTGGGGAGCCGTGTTGCTGGCCCTTTTGTAGGGTTAGCCGTGCACTCATTAATTTTCCATTGTCTTTTGGATACTTTTTGACAAGAAAAAGTATCAAGAAAAATAATTACTTCTTATTTGACTTTACTGAAAGGACTTTTTGGCAACCGTTGCCCCGGGCGGTTCGCCGCTGCGATCGTTTTGGCCCTTCAAAAATGAATGCCCCCCACGCTGACGCTGAAGCTTTAGCGTAAGAGTCTGGCAAGGGTGGTAATTAATAACTTCTGAAGGAGACCAAAGAGATAGTAACTAAATCTAACAATGAATATGAAAAAGCATTGGAATTTAAACCTTCCGATATCGACTTTCTCTTTTGAAAACTCCCTTTTTGAACAATAAGCCCAATCAATATTTGCGCTTGCCGGTATTCACCTTCGAGCAACGTACCCAATCATTTAATGCAAGGACCTTTGACTTATCTCAACCTGTTACTATCCCAAACAGCAATTCCATTTAAAAGCGTATCGACTTGAACCATAACCTTGGCTACAGTCTTGAAGAAGAGCATCCGTTCCCTACAAAATTTCTAGCTGTGGGGGGGGTAGCTAACTCTTCTGGAAACTGAAGGTCCAACTACCATCAAATCCATCAACTCTAGCCCCACTACCAGTGATAGTGAAAGCCATAGTTAATGTTGTATCTGTAACAAAAACATTGACAGTGATATCATCTGCTTCCCTAACAACCTGAGAAATGGAGCTCCCAAAAACCCACGGGGAAGAGGATGGCCAAACGTCACTGGCTCCAACAATATCAGGTACATTACTTGCGGTAACTGTTCCTCCATCTTTGGTGCCACTTAATGTGATAGAAAAGCCTGCATCTAACCATTCCGGCCTGGGTGTAGTACCCAATGATGCGGATTCAAGAACCCAGGTGCCCGCCAGTTTTGCAGCTTGCTCCTCTTTAGGGGTAGGTCCTGAGTCATCCGCTCCACCGCTAATGATTATCTCATCAGTTGTAAACATACCAGCTAGATTTAGTGCGAAACCTGTTGCTCCACTTAATTCAATTGTAACCCAATAAGCCTTCCCTCCCTGAGTATCATGATTTAGTGCTGCCATGCGGCAATCAGTAGTCGAATCATCATAATAGATTAAAAGTCTAGCAACTGGTAAGTTATTAGATGAATTTACATAGGCATAATAATAACCATCATTCATTCCCAGTACTATATCGTTGCTAGTTGGTCCATTCCCTCCCGGGTCCCAGATAACCTCACCGGAAATATTTGGATCACTGTAAGTGCAAAGGTTTTGATTTGTGACTATATACAGATCCCAATCAGTTGATCCCACCAAATCAATGACCTGATTTGAGGTATTGACAGTAATATTGGAGGCACTTGCTGTAAATGGTAAATAATTAGAATATCCAAAAGAACTGATACGGTTTACAGTATATACAAAGTCATAATCTCCTGTGGGTAGTGTAATAGGAGTTGTTGTAAGTTGGTCTCCATCAATTTCAATATTAATTGAGATATCTTGATTTGTGATACCAGTTATTACCAGATTACCCGTTCCACCAAGAACATGATTCCAATCAGTTGGTATATTAATGCGACTACTCCCTATATCATCAACGTCAACATTTATGTTAAATCCAGGCACACCTAAATACACCGTGTGTTCAACTATCTCTGATTCATCCTTATTACAGGAAATGAAAATTGAAATTGAAATAATAGTAAGAAAGAATAAAAGGGTTTTCATTGTATGCCAGTTTAACACAAATTGAAAGATTAGAAGTATTATGAAGTTAGATAAACCCACTACCTATAACAAGTAGTTTTATGTTAGTTTTTGATAAATGCTGGAACTATGTCGGAACAATAGAAATAAAAAACCAGCTAACTAATTGATGTACAATTGATTAGTTGGTTACTAAAGTGGAACCGGTGTGGTTACTCGTATCCATAAGCATACCGGACAACCCCTCATGAATTCAACCGTCGATTTACTTACACCTTCGTGCTACGTACCCAATCATTTAATGCAAGGACCTTCGGCTATCTCAACCTGTTACTATCCCAATCAGCAATGCCATTTAAAAGCGTATCAACTTGGACCAGTAATTGTGTCTCAACACTAGCAACTATGTGGCAAATAACACGATCAAATGCACTTCTAAATCACCAAGATTACCGATTGAGCGTCTACGAATTGCTCATAAATTTTAAGTCCTAATTTTTTCTCGAATGCAATTTTACTGGCTTCTCGATATACGTTGCATTTTTTGAAAAAAAGTAGTCCGGCAGACGATTTTTTACACTCATCCTTCCTTTTCAAACAACGACAACTCAATATCTACTTATCAAATCCAGTATTCAAACCGCATCAACAAAAAATTATTTTTTACTTAAAAATTACAATTATGAACACTTTAAAGAACAGCGCATCGATCATCGGAAATCTTGGAAACGATCCTGAAGTAAGAACTTTTGACAGCGGTAAAAAGCTTGCAACATTTACTGTTGCTACCAATGAAACCTTTTCTAACAACAAAGGTGAAAAGGTAACAGATACCCAATGGCACAACGTAGCTGTCTGGGCAAAGCAGGCAGAAAACGTTGAAAAAATCCTATCAAAAGGATCCTATGTCGCTTTAACCGGCAAGCTCATCAACAGAAGTTATGAGAAAGACGGTGAAACACGCTACATCACCGAAATTCAGATGAGTGAATTTCTTAGTCTTGGAAAAAAACTAGACTAAATTTTCTGAAATATCATCAAAAAGCCTCTTCGGAGGCTTTTTTTGGGCTTAGAAGCCCTTTATATACTTTTTATTGCTGCTATTTCCTTAAAATTCATATATACCTGAATCAATACCATAATTAGTAATTTTAGAATTCAAATGACAAAGCATAACATTTTTGAATGGTAAACTTATGACGTACAGAGAAAAATTTGAAGAATCTCAAGATAGGGCATACTATCAGAACATAGCCACGAAAATACTTAGTCACATGAATGATTTAAGAGCCAAGGCAGCTGGATCAATAACTGTGCAAAGGAGATGGATTTGGGAGCTAATCCAAAATGCAAGAGATGTTCATCAGAATGGTACAGTAAGTATAAGGATTACATATAATGATAGTGATAAACTTATTTTGCTCATGACGGCAAACCTTTTACGGCAGAGAATATCCGATTTTTGATTGAGCAGATTTCTACTAAAGATCGAAAAAAGGATGAGGATGGGAAAAGAAAAAGCACAGGCAAATTTGGAACGGGATTTTTAACGACTCATTTACTATCTGAAAAAGTTGCAATAGAAGCCATCGCTAAGGAAGAAGATCTTGACTACAGAAAATTTGTGCTGAAAATTGATAGAAGTGGATATGATCTGGATGAAATAACCAAATCTGTTCAAAAGTCAACTGAATCTGTTGAAAACCTTGATGATCTGCCTCCCTATACGGGGTACAGTCAGTTCGATTTTAACACAAATTTTCTTTATCATCTTGAAGATGACCTTGCAAAAAAAATAGCTTTAATGGGCATCGAAGATTTGGATAGATGTTTGCCCTACACCCTGGCGTTTGTTGAAGAAATTAAATATGTGGATATTACTCATGAGGGGAATAGATATCAGATTAAGGGTAGGGAACGAATAAATGATAACTTGGAGATGGTACAAATCTCAAAGCGCGGTTCGGAATCAAAGTCGGATTATACTTTAGTTCTTTTGTCAAAAGATTTAACGACAATTGCTCTCCCCGTTGAAGCTGATAATCCTAACAATATAAGAATAATTACAATTGATGATAACGTACCAAAGCTATTTTGTGATTTTCCGCTTATAGGTTCAGAAGTGCTATCTTTTCCAGTGGTAATTAATAATCCACACTTCAATCCTACTGATCCTCGTAATGGTGTTTATTTAACAGAATCTTCAAAAATAAATCCTCAAATTGAAGAAAATAAAGCAATTATTCAAGAGGCCATTGAGTTATATTTCATCTTACTTGAGTTTGCGGCAGAAAATGAATGGGTTGGAATTCATTTTCTAGCTCAGATAAAGGAATTCTTTGAAGTACCTGATTGGATTTCAGAAGTCTGGTATATAGATAAAGTATTGAAACCCATTAGATCAAAACTTCTGCATGCAAAAATTGTAAATACAGCTTTATCATTTACTAAGCCGAAATCAATTTTAACAGAAGATAATAAGCAGTATATCTGGTTTCCAGACTCGAGAAAAAAGGAAATTAGATCAAAACTATGGAAGCTGGCTAGTCACTGGTTTCCACATGCTATCCCTGCCCAAGAAGACGTTGAAATTTGGTACAAATTATCGTGGAAGGAATGTGGGAAGTTGACATCTGAAAGAATGGCAAATTTCATTGAGTCATGCAATACAATCGAAAAACTGAAATCCAACCTAACTAAGATTGATATATACGAATGGATAAATAGCTTCTATCAATTAATACAGGAAGAGGATAAGGATTTCGATACCATTATTAATAGTAGGGCAATATTTCCTAATCAAAATGGCGTCTTCTGTAAGCTTAGTCATCTTTCAAAAGATTCCGGTGACATAGAGGATGAATTTAAGGACATTCTAAAGTTATTAGGACAGGATATAAGGAATGAATTGGCTGATCTACAATTATCTATCAATATTGATGACGAGAATGTGAGGAATAGATCCTATGTGACAAAGCAAATTTCTAGCTTGATTGTTGAAAAGACTTTGGATAGAGAAGTAGCTAATCAATTTAAAGGAGCATTTAGTAAACTTTTATACTGGTTTCAAAAAAATCCAGAAGAATCTCAGAAACTATTTCCAGACTTGCATCGAAGAAAACACCTGCTGTACGATGAAGAGTTAATTGTAGAAAACATGGATAAAGCTGAACAATTGAATGAGCTCCTTCTTGAGTATGGCGCAAACGATTTAACCCAACTGAGGCAATTACTAAATCAAGAATCAAGTACTGAATTATTACCAGTTACTCAACAGATAATTGCCAGCATGGGTATTACCTCGATTGAAGAGTGGAATGAAGCAATGCAAGACAAAAATTTAGCTGTACTTTTCTCTCACGAGTCAATACCTTCTACAGATATGTTTATGTATGTCCAAACCCTAATTAATGAGGCAAAAGATAAAGTTAGGGAGTATTTGGACTCACTTGAAGAATACGATACATCTGTTTGGGATGAAGTTGCCCCAACAACAATTGCAGGTGTAAAGAAGAAAGGAGAGGACATCTATATTGTTGTTAGACCAGCCCATAACAGAGAAGTAATTATCTACTATGGATCCGAGCAAAACACTTTGGATTATGAAGAATCTGAATTATGGATATATAATGGTGAAGAGGTCAAGAAAATCACATTTGGTCACATCCTTAAAGCAGCTAAAATCAGAAAATTTCCAATTTGAAAATGGATCTAATTGAAGACGTAAAGAAAATCATCGGACAGCCTGAGAACAATAGGCTTGAGTATAAAGCCGTACTGCCGCCTTCCAGGACTATTGCACAGCTAATTTCTGGATTTGCAAATACTGAAGGGGGTTATATACTGTTGGGTATTGTTGATGGTGTAAAACCAAAAGTCATTGGTTTAAGTGAAGATTTTCATGCTAATGCAATTGTTCATAAAGCAATTGACTTGCTAGATCCGAAGCCATATATTCTTTATCAATACCTAACAATTGAAGGTAAGCGCATTTATGCAATTAGGGTTCAGAAATCTGAAAACCCAGTATTAGCTGAAGGTAAACTATTTATCAGAAAAGGAGATCTCACAACAGAAAACGAATCTGAACAAAAAGTATTCAAAAAATCTGGTTATTCACGTATAAAAACATTCGCTGAAAAGTTGCGGATTCTTAAAACAAGGGGGACAAGTTCAAAATTAAAGTTTATAGATCATTATTTGAGTGTACTTAATTTGGCAGATGATCTTGGAGAAATTCTATATCCTGAATCACCTCAAATTGTTACATCCAATTCTGAGGGGAAGATTCTCCAAAGAATTCTATATGCCTCATGTGCTGATAATTTCGAAACTTACCTTTCTGACTTACTTTATGAAATTTATTTGGCAAATCCTAACTCACTTAAATCGAAGCAGCAAGTTACTATTGAAGAAGTGTTGTCTTGTTCAGACATGCAGGAATTTGTTAACTATTGGGCAAAAAAGAAATTAAGCAAGCTACAAAGGGGGAGTGTAAAAGCATTTGTAGTTGAGAATAAGCAAATTAGTGACCTAAATGTTTGAGTGAAATTGATGAGCAAGAAATAGAAAAGGCACTTCAGATAAGACATTTATATACACATCAAAATGGCAGAGTTGATGAAAAATTTTTACAATATTTCCCTGGAAGTCTGAATCTTAATGATGAGCATAAAATGACAATTCAAGAGCTTTTTGATAAACTGGAACTTTTTGTTAATAATGTTGATAAACTTGATAAAGCTTCAATTCAAAAATATAATCTTTCAACCCTAAATTAGGGGATCAATACATTTAATAGCACATACCTATTCCTACCCGCTTTTTCGGCCTGTTTTCTGATTGAAACCCCTACCCTTCTTTAACCTTTCCGGAGTAAACCACAGGGTTTCATTGCCCTTCATTGCACAGGTTCACCAACCCACAAACAGACTTCTCTTTCAGATCGATTTGGTGCTATTGCCCAAATCTCCCTTCACTCGAATACTGTTTTATCTCCCAGGCAATAAGCTTTACAGCCTATCGCTAATCTCATGAACCTTTGTGGTGCAATTGAGGAAGGTCATGAAATCCGAAAAGGTTAAGCCTCCCAATGTTTCCTTTAGTCATTCAATAATTCCACCCCATCTTCCAGAATTCGGTTAATAACCTATAGTAATCCTCCTTTTTGTAGTAAATTTTTAATTATTTGGATAAGCCCCTGTTCTTATCCACCTTTTTTTCAAAGTTTTTTATGGACTCCTCAAGTTTTGGGATGCTGTGCAGAAATTTTGGTTTTTGAATCAATAGTCCCTTTCCAGCTTCAATAACAATACAAGTCTTCAAATGATAATCCGGAAGAGATTCCATTATTTCCACTTTATCATATAAATGGAACGACTCACTCAGCGATGAAAGACCAGCTGAATACCGTTCCTCGACTTCCTTATCTGGTACAAAATGGCCGTTTAGTTGTACTCTTTTGGTGACTCTCTCCTTTGCCAATTCAGGTGATTCCAAACCAACAAAGATCAGGTGGCAATAAAAGCCTTCCTTTTTAGCCTGTTCACGATATTTTAAAACTGTCTTTGTATGATAGTTTGTTTCAAAGCAAAAGCTTTTCTTATTTCGAAGAGCTAATTTGAATTCTTGATTAAACTTTTCAGAGGCCCTGTCCAGACAACCACTACGGACAGCCGGATCAAATCCAAACTTGGCCCATATGGAATAATATTCCTTATCAAAGTCAAAGATTTCTACTTGATATTCTGGAATTAAGCTTTTTCCGATGGTAGATTTCCCAGCGCCATTAGGTCCGGCAATAATTATCAGATTTGCTCCACTCAAAGACTAATTCTAACTTTTTTCTTCCTTGTAAGAAGCTTGCGCAGATTTGATTCATCTTCCACTTTTAGTTGTTGAAGCCTTTTATTGATAATTCTTTCTTTGCTGATTGATATTTTAAGCATTTTGAGCTTCTCTTCCTGTGAAAGTTTCATGTGAGTAAGTTTATTTCCATTGGTCACCCCGCAATTCTGCGGGGCAGGCTATGGGATTTGCGATAAACTTATTCACCCTTCGTTTGGTATGCTAGGGATTCTAAGTTTATGCTCATTTCATGCTATAAATTTACATATAATCAAAGAAACTCTGATAATCCCTTTTGAAAACATTGATTGGCCCTACACAAAACAGTTTTGAGTGAAAAGATATTTTTGTATTTTTATAGACAGTTATTCACAACAAAGAACCACCTACCATGAAAAATCTTATTCTGCTATCAGTCATTCTTCCATTTGCAGGAATGGCACAAAACTTTGATTACCTGCCAGCTCCAGTCGGAAATCACCAGATCCTGACCTACTCACAGTTTACAGTTTCTTATAATGAAGAACATGAACAGGCAGACTGGGTCGCCTACGAACTCACCAAAGCCGAAGCTGAAATGGATCGTGATCGGTGTGACTGTTTTGCCAGAGATACTAATGTCAGTACCGGAAGCGCAGTTGATGGAGATTATTCATCTACTGGCTTTGACCGCGGCCACCTCTCCCCTGCAGCTGATAATAATGCATCAGCACAAGCAAACGAGGAGTCATTCCTTTTTTCAAATATGAGTCCCCAGCTTCCCTACTTTAACCGGGAGGTATGGGTAAAGCTGGAAAGCTGGGTAAGGCAGAAAGCGATTGATCTTGGTACAGTCTACGTGACTACCGGCCCTATTTTCGTCAACAACCTCGGTAAAATCGGCAATAATGAGGTGACCATACCAGGATATTATTACAAAGTTTTGTTAACATTTAGGGATAATGGAAACCCTTCATTGATTGGTTTTTTGCTTCCTCATGTACTGCCTGCATCCGCCGACTTCAGAGACTTTGTCGTTCCGGTAAATACGATAGAGACATTGACTGGTCTGGATTTTTTCCCGGCACTTGATAACAATGTGGAAGGAAGGAATGAAGCTACTGTAAGTAATAACTTTTGGGGACTTTAATTAAAATGATATGTCAGGTGAAAATAAACCTTGGGTAACAATTGTAACAGCTTTGATTTCTGCAGCGGTAGGGATATTCGGGACATGGGGAGCTTTTCAGCTTGATTTGCTGAAGGTAGATCGGTCACAATTGGACTTGATGAAATTCTCCTATGAAGAAATCATCAACACCTATGAAAAGATGGGCGATCATGAAAATGTGAAGAAAAAGCGATTGGAGTATATTACAATGATAGAACAATGGCAAAGAAGCACTTACCTGGTTCAATTCATTGAGCAGGCAGCAATGGAGGATTCAAATTCTGCAGAAGCTAAGGAAGTAGCAGAAAAATATATTGCTGAATACAAGCGGAATCCATTGATACAAGCAGATCCCAGAAGTGCAAAGGCATTGGCCCGTTCGTATTACTTGATGGAGGATTATGATAAATCAGTAGCAGTAATTGATCAGTCAATCGTAGAAAATAAAGGAATGACAACTCCAGAAGAATTGACATTGAAAAATAAAGCACTTATAAAAAAATTGTCAACAAAGAGCCAGAGTGATGATGAGAGACAATTATTAGAGCAGAGTATTACTGCAAATGAGGAAATAATTGGGGCTATCGAAAGCAATGAAAATGATGATGAAAACCTGAGAGTATATCCAGCTTATGTTCGCCCAAGAATAAATACAGCCAAAATTGATGAATTACCAACGGGAACCCACTGAGTTGATGAGGTTAAAATACAAAGGGAATTAAACATTAAAGGCCTATTTTTGGCTTATGAAAATTGACTTCTTTTCATCTGCAGAAGAGCTAAAAGCTGATAGAGTACCGAGAAAGTACTCTAAGAAGGAGCTTATTGCTCAAAAAAACGCAGTTAGAGCAATCAACAGAATTCGTGTCAACAATCTTGACAGCAAGCCCCTTACAGGGGTTGAACACTAATGGCCTATTAAGGTATTCCTTCGCTATCGATATGCTTTACCTTCTCCTTAGGTATTTCATAGCCAAGTTCTTTTTCATCCTGGATCTGGTAACCGAGAACATCATAAAAGTCTTCTTGTGATTCCATAACAGGTCTTAGCGCTTTCATCGCAGTCACCTTACCTTCAGGCAAATAACGATATCCTTTCCGGATCGATCCATCAGCCAGCCAGATTGTGATTTTGTAAGGCTTTGTGTAGTTATTATCCGCCATTGCTCCAGAGATATTACTCCCTTTATTTATTGCTTAAAAAGCTCTAGCAAAAAACACCGTTTTCTCTTAAACCATTATTTTTAACGTTATGAAGAAGTCCGGGGTTCGACCCATCCACAATATCAGGAGTGATGGAAACATTCTTATCGACATCATCCTCAAAGACGGAGAACTCTTCGTCCGATTAATGGATTACCGTGCAAATAGAAATGAAGAGCTCCTCTACTCAGGCAAAGAGGAGATTGATCAATTGCCCTATGCCAGTGGAACCCGCAGGTTCCTATCCAAAGGCCTTAAATACTGCCACGATCTGGCAAAGCTTCTTTCCCTCAAGGACCTTAGTGACAATGCAAACAGAATAAAGGTGCTACTTGAAAAAAATGGTAGCCTGAACATAAACGCCATTAATAAAATGACAGATATCCCGGAAAAGATGATCACAGACAGCTTGTTCGAACTTCTTGCTAAGAAGCTAATTGCTCGTGTAGGCTATGAGAAGTATGCCATCAAAGATCAGTTCGGACATATCCGATCTTTATTTGACCCTTCAAAAAATCTGAATTTTCTTACATAATGTCCAAAAATGAAATCAATCAATTAGTTGACAAAGGTTCCATTTTCAAAGCATTCGAACCCAGGTGTTTTGACAACTGAGGTTTTCATCCCGACTGGGTCGCGATGAACCTTCCTAAGTTCTCAAACTCCACCTGTTCTTAATGCTTGATGAAACCGCCCTTCAGGTCTATGGGGAATTGATGTCATTAATTAATTGTTTCACATTAAATTTGTATGGGTATGCAAGCTTCCAGCGAAATTAAAATTTACGAGATTCTTAAAACGAAGTTCACCAAAAAGGAGTCTGAGGAATTGGTTTCAAATTTCAAGTCCTTACAAGAGGAAGGACTATATGAGAAAATTGATTCCAGGGTCAGCCAGGCCGAATCATCACTGATAAAATGGGTTTTTGGAGTAGCAGCGGGACAACTTATTCTATTAATCACAATCATTAAACTGTTTCTTGTTTGAGGCGAAAGGGACTTTTGGTCCCTTTTTTATTGATCTAAATACCGATTAAGAGAACAGAATGAAGATAAGAAATGACATTGATCGCTCAAAAGATACTTTAGCAACAAAGTCTGATCTTGCTCAACTATAAGCCGATATCATCAAGTGGATGTTTATCTTCTGGGCTGGAACAGTAGCTTTGAGTGGAATCCTCAAAGGTGTCGGCATGATATAAAGGGGTTAACCCCCTTTTTCTGATACTTTCTCAAGGTACCACATTAATATCACTACTTCGTGAACCGTGGTTTACAAGCCATTTTTCAACCACTATGAAACATTCACGTTGAGTTTTAGAATTGAATGAAGATCATTCCATTTTTCAGATGGAGAAAATTCTGGCTCTGAATATAAATTATGCTACGGAACTTTACTACCGAGTTATCCATGGAGGCCCTTGATCTCATTTATACAATAATTCTAGATACAAGCTAAAACTGTGAATTGTTTGTGACAATAACAATAACTCCATTTGTGCCTTTCGGTCCATATCTTTCGATTGCAGCTTTATCCTCAAATAGATGAGCCACCTCTACTTCTGTAGTTGAGATAAACTGAAGCTCATGCAATCCATCTTCATGATTGTATTCACGGTTATTGATGATAAATATTGGTTTTAATTTATTTTTATCATATAGGATTTGTATCCCTTTTTGGGGTTTTCCCCAAAGGTTTGTGCTGCCGGCTATCGTTACATTAGATGATAATTTTTCCTTCAGTTCAATGATTAAAACTCCATTTTTACCTTTTTTACCATACACTTCAGTGGATGATTGATCTTTTAGGACCGAAATGGATTTAATAGACTTGATACCTAGTTTTTCCATTTCCCGCATACCCTCTTCACCCTCATATTCAACACCATCGATAATGTAAAGAGGGAGATCTTTTCCTTTGATATGTAGAGAACCCAACTTAATAGAATAAGTTGTATCTGGTGATGCCTCATCATGTCGGATGTACAGATTCCCAAATTTTAAATCTTTATCGGAAGCTTTGTCCTTTTTATCTTTCAATGAAATAAGCATCACTCCACCTTTTGCTTTCTCCCCATACTTTTCTATCAGTTCAGGATTACCAGGATTAATGGATATTTTATCTATCAAGTCAGGATTGAGTTTTTTGAATTTGATTTCACCCGTTTCATGATCAAATACTTCTCCATCAATCACATACATTGGATTATTGATACCTGTACTGTTCTCTTTGTCTTCACTTAATAGAATTACCCCTACGTTCATGATCTCAGAATTAGGATCAACTTTTACCTGTGCTGTTACATATCCGGGAAATGTGATAGTTAGCTCAGTGCTCTTTGGTATATTAATTACGAAATCGCCGTTTACATCTGTAATTGTCCCAATGTTATGCTCTCCGGATATAATACTGGCCCCAACAATCGGGCCTTGATCACTGAGCACTTTTCCATTTACAGTGATGATGTTTTTCTTGCTTTCAGATATGATTTCCCTCTCGATCTCCTGGATGAAATGATTTGAGATTTGGAGTGGTATGGGTTCGATCAAGTGATTAATTGATTGTGCTACCTGGTGAGTGATCTCTTCCTGGTTGCCTTTCACGGACAAAGTAAAACCCATCAGCAGAATCAGAACGAATAGACCTGCCCATTTGATGGGGTGAACATTTTTGCGAGTAGCATCCATCATTTTCAATCTTTGCTTCAGATGTAACTTTGAGAATTCCATTTTCAATGGCTTATAAGATGCTGAATGGGCGAACTGCACAAGTGATAACTGATAATCACTTAGGTTCTGATACTTATTTAAAACTGTTTGATCTGCAAGAAATTCCAGGTTCATAATGATGCGATTCCCTAAAATCCAGACAATAGGGTTAAACCATTGAACACATTTTACTAACTCGATTAAAAGAATGTCTATTGAGTGAAATTGACTTGAATGAGCGAATTCATGATCTATCACAAATTGCTTTGCTACAGAATCAAAATGTTTTTGGTTGATGACAACATATTGAAAAAATGAAAAGGACTGCACTTCCGTATTGATCGTGCGGATCCTATTGTTATCCGGGGTGACAGTTGTTTGATTCAATATTTCCCTGACCTTGATAAAGCTGATCCCCAACCTTACTAAAAAGAAAGCAAGGCCTATCAACCAGATCAAGAATATTATTTTCCATACATCCCAGGTTTGGGGTTCAGAGGCAACAGGAATATATGAAATTGAAGAGGTGGCAAGGTTAAAATAATCAGCAGGTAAAATAGTTGGAATAGGGGTTGAGCTACTTAATCCAATCTGAATGGTAGGGATCATAAATGAAATAATTATTCCAACCAGGAAATAGACCCTTTTAAATAGAAATTGCGTTTCATTTCGAAGGAAGAAGTGATAGAATGTATAGAAAAGTGCCAAACAAACAGCTACTTCAGCTTGATAGATAATAAATGCCTTCATTTTGAGTCCTTTTTGTTTTTGATTAGTTTCAAAAGTTCGTCCAGATCATCTTTGCTGAGGTTTTTTTCCTCAATAAATAGGGAGACGGTTTGTTTATATGAATTGTCAAAATAGTCCTTAACCACATCTTTGATAAAGGACTTTCTATACTCTTGTTTAGCTACAGTAGGGTAGTAGAGGTGAGTATTACCATAGGCCTTATGATCAATAAACCCTTTCTCTTCGAGTAATCGAACAAGTGTTGAAACCGTATTGTAGTGAGGCTTGGGCTCTTCGTATTTTTCAACGATATCTTTTACAAATCCCTCTTTAAGCTCCCAAAGGATCTTCATAACTTCTTCCTCTTTCCTGGTGAGTTTGTTCATCGTTTAAATTATTTAAGTAGGGCTTCTATCAAGGTTGAAATATTTTGTTTTACAGATTCTCCATAGCCATCAAAGTGCTGTATGATATTACCTTCTGGTGATATTAGGAAGAATATTGGATAGCTATGTGCATTGTATTGCTCACCAGTTTCCTCACCATTATATAACATAACATTACTTAGTTGCTGTTTTTCACGATATCTATTCACGATTTCTTCTGAATCTGCTGATGAACTATAAATACTTAAGAATTCGATATTTGAATGATCCTGATATTTATTCTCAAAGTCTTTCATCATTTTCGCAGCTGGTAAGCATGGAGCACACCATGTAGCAGTGAAATCTAATAATACATACTTTCCTTTGAGATCAATTAATTTGATAGATTCTCCTAGTCCGACAATTGGTAAATCAAATTCTGGAGCTTTCTTACCAATTAAATTATGTGGAGCTTTAATTGGGCTATCATTATTTCTTTTATCTATTTGCTCAAGTAGAAATTTCTCACTGAAACAGTTCTTTGGAAGGGTATGGTTAGTTTCAATGCTTAATACCTTACATTTTGTGCTTGACCAGGTATTTAATGGAGGAACATAATTGTACATCTTAAAGTACAATGGGATCGATCTATCTTTTGAAAATGCTATATGTTTTGTGATTTCTCGTGTGTCAGGTAACGTATATTGAAATTGCCAATAGTTGCATATCTCTTTATTAATAATAGTATCAGCTAATTGAGAATACCTGATGGAAGAATTTTCGCTTAAGGCTGAAATAAGAAATTCTGACATTTGATTTGGTATTAGATCATTTAGTGAATGAGCTTTATCTATTGGTTGCACCTCGATTCGATTTGGCCTAAATGCCTGAGGTTTTTCTGCTAATGAATAGACCATAAGGTTGTTATCTTTGGACAAGAAAACGGAATAATCGAAATAAGCATAATAATTAATTAATTCATCTTGATTAGATCTTGTGATGAAGATATACTTAGATTTATTTAAGCTATCTAAGGTATTTTTTTCATACAGAATAGTTGTTTCACCAGAATTTTCAGCTCCCCCGAATGGTCGTTTTATTGTCACTTGTACTTTACCTTCGAAAGTATTGAGTGATTGAAGTTTATGAACGACTTTTTGAAGTTCGCCATCACTATTTGCAATTATTGAAAATGGAAGGCACATTGTTAAAGATAGAAGTAATAAATATTTCATAGGGTTTATTTGTTTGGCTCATTTTGTAAAGGTATAACTAAAAAAACAGTTTATAAACTAAGATACCAGTTATTTAACTAAATAGATAGATATTTTTTTGGAATTTACCCAATGCTTCTTAAGGACCTTAGTGACAATGCAAACAGAATAAAGGTGCTACTTGAAAAAAATGGTAGCCTGAACATAAACGCCATTAATAAAATGACAGATATCCCGGAAAAGATGATCCCAGACAGCTTGTTCGAACTTCTTGCTAAGTAGTTAATTGCTAGAGTAGGCTATGAAAAGTACGCCATCAAAGATCAGTTCGGACACATCCGATCTTTATTTGACCCTTCAAAAAACCTAAGGTTTCTTTGATATTCTGGATCAGCCTGCAGCCTTATC
The DNA here is from genome assembly GCA_047947195.1 of Bacteroidota bacterium. Lineage (GTDB taxonomy): Bacteria > Bacteroidota > Bacteroidia > Cytophagales > Cyclobacteriaceae > UBA7330. Next base: position 4,316,224 of record CP170458.1, on the reverse strand, counting down.
TGCCTTTGGAAGCCTCCCAGTTTTCATTTCACTGAACTTTTCCAGGACTTTCCTATTGGGATAAACATTAAGCATACTACCAATTATCTTGACTTTCTGGGCCTTAGTTTCGTGATGGAAACTCTTAGAGGACTCTTCTAACATAGTGTCAAAGACATCATCCAGCTCACCAGTGTTTTTCACTGATTCAAGAAGTTTGAGCTCAGAGGCTACTATTTCACTAGCCAATTCCTCTTTTTTTTTTCGATATCCGGATACAATATCACCGATAAGGATACCTAAAAAACCGATGGCCAGAAATCCAAAGCCTGCACCAGCAATATAATAGACTAAATCACTGTTCATTATAGTTCTACCAATTTACGCAATTCCAGATAATTTCTAACAAAGTATAAAAAGGCTACAACTGCCAAAGAAAAGGTGGTTCCTAGGAAGAAACTTAGAGGACCATGAATTTGTTCACCGTTCTTATCAAAAAAGCCTGCAAGAATCCCTCCAAGTCCTAACATTACTCCATTAGCACTGATCTTTAACATGGTCTTTCGGAAATCAATCTGTTCCTTGGTCAGTTCGTCCATTGATTAGTATTAACGTAGATTATCTTGTGTGAGTAGTAAATATAATAAAATACTATTTCATGTAACTGTCTTTAGAAGAAGCTATAGAGGGGTCAGTTGTTCCAGAATTTCTATCTTTCAAGCATCATATATGTCGGAGCTATTACCAATGAAACAATGGTTACCAGGAAAAACAATAAAGAAGAGTTTTCCAATCTTCAAGTGGAATTTGGAAGAATTCTATCCAGTACTCGAAAGGATAAAAAGATGACTCAACATGATCTTGAGGAAAGTTCAGGTATTTCTTTACGAATGATTTCGGATTTGGAACGGGGACTACTTCAACCAACCCTGGCTACCCTTGTTAAGCTAGCTAAAGGACTCAATACGACTGCTGTCATACTAATGGAAAAATTGCAAGACAAGATAAATAGATAGCTTACTTATCATGATTACTGGCAATCAATAAAAGCCATGTTCCCTAGGATCACATAAAGGAGATTTTCCGCGAAAGCCTACGTGACTAACTATTAGGACGGTACTCACCTTTATTCTTTGTTTAATTAGATGGATCAGCCTAACGACCCGTCCATTGCCATCCCCAAAAGGGTGGATATTATTGGCGAACTCATAATGGAAGTCATTGATAGCAGGAATGATATCTGCTTCATTCTTTAAGCGGGTATTGGTTACTTCACAAAGCTTTTCTAATGCCTTAGGGACTGATATCCAATCCATGTATTCCTTATATTCACCATTCTTTCGAGTCCCATAGTTATTTTCCTGTTTAAATTTCCCCGGACCACCGAGGTAGGGATCAATACGGTCCCACTGGATCTTATCTTTCATCATCTCTGCATGTAAGTCTTTGATCAGCTGGACTGAAAGTGTCATGGAATCATAGCTATCAAATACCTTATTCAGAATGCTTTTATGATTCTGTAAATCAGTGATGTCTTTGATCCGCGCATGTTTTCGGATAATTCCCTTCTTCAGGTAATCGATCGTATCACCATAGGCTAATTTCAGACCTTCCAGCTTATTACTATGGAAGGTGAAATCATTCATTAGGTTTTCCCTTTCCTCGGGAGTCCAGTCTATTGGTGCAATAAATTTGTACTGTTTTTGCAGGCTAATCGCTTTGGCAAGCAATTGCTTCATAAGAGCTGAAGGTCATAACTCAAACCCTCTGTTTTTACTTTTTCAATCCATTCATTGAAGTCGGAAGGATAGAATGCAATGAGACCGTTGATTTTTATGGCAGTTCTGCCAAACATAAACTGTTCGATATCTGCCTTAAAAGGTTCAGGGATATTGGCCAGGACAATAGGCTCGTATTGTTCCTTAAACAAGTCAAAATACTGATCTCTGTATACAGGTTGCATTTCAGCAGCCATTATTAAGCATTAAAAATAACGAAAAAAGAAGATTTAAGTTGAACGTTTGATTGTATCATATCCATTTTTATTCTACATGCAGATAGAATTAATATCCGGAAGCCCGAAGATTGCTCTCTAACAAGCCTTCTTGTGAACTCTCCTTTATTCATTGTTTAAATAGTGAGAATGGTTAAGAATTGTGGTAGATCAAAAGCTGAGCCCCTGATCTCTACCTTTCTCGTTGATTCGATGTTTTGGCTTGGAATATGATTCAACATAGTTCTCTGTATGCACACAATGCATTTCATCCATGATTCGGGTATAGTGTTCATTAGAGATCGATTTCCACTTTGTGGACTCGATATCGTTGATGACTTTTTGTCCTTCTTGTTTCAGCTGAAGATCTTCCGTGGTATATACATTACCTGTCTTGGAGAGAGCGATCCATAGGGTTTGATATACTCCATTGAGTTCGCCCTTAAATTTTTCTAATCTGATAATATTTGATTTACTTTTCTCTTCTGAAACTCTCAATATTTCCTTATCCATATCCTCATAAGTAATATTATATTTCTTCATTTCAGATTCGAGGTCCCGATACGCAATATCAAAATCTACTTCACCGCTATGGTGCAATGAAATATTATGCAACTCTGCATATTTCTTGGTCAAGGTTTCTAATGCTTCAAGTCTCTCTTTGTGATTTACATTTAAATCCATATATTATATATCGTATTATATAAATTAAATATAATGGTTTTAAAGAAATATAGACTTCTAACAATTACTTTAATAATACTATCAGCATGTCAAGTAAAGTCTCCGGAGATATTTGAGCCTGTTCCTAACGGCACCTGCTCAATCAAATTTAATGGAGAAGAAAATGCATATTTAGGAATTTATAGTTTTCCAGCGAATCTTAAAAGTTACCAACTGAAAAATGAGGAGTTTACTACCTGCCCATTATATTATCCTACAAGTGAAACGTATTTAAATATAAATAATATTCAATACAGACTTTTTCTAAGCCCTGGAGATTCAATAGTACTTAATTCAAAAAATAGTAACCTAGTAATTATGAAAAGTAATTTTCGGGCGATAAATCAATACTACGTCACAACACCAACGAGCGCAAGAGAATTTAGTTTAATTCATTCCTTTTCGTTTGATGAAGCAAAAAAGGCCACTGATTCTCTTTTCAGAATAAAGGTCTTGGAACTTGAACAAAATAAGCATCTCCCAAAGTGGTTTTACGAATATGAGAAATCCAGAATAAAATCAAAAATTCTCTTTCCACTAGTCGATGTAGCAACAAGAAATCTTTCCCCTTGCTCTTTAAGAAAATTTTTTGAGAGAGAATTTGATTTTACAAACCCCTTTAATGTTTATGCGTATTCAAATTACACTTCAATTATGATGTATTTAGATTCATTCAATTCGGAAGAACTAAATAATATGCAGAAGGAAGCTGAATCTTGGATGGTTGGGATTGAAGAACGCACTAACCAAACAATGAACCATCTTCCATTTGAATATCGAGATATTAATTTAGCTAATCAGCTGATACTAAGACTTGAGGCTGGAATTATCACAAGAAACAATCTTCATGATTATTATGACCTATTTAATGATAAGAATTGGTACATAATCCTTGAAGATCAACTTCCAGAGGAGTCCGAAACGCTACTGGAAGAGGATGAACTACCTTATTTTTATTTACCATCAATTTCAGGCCAGTTCTTCGATTCGAATGAACTATTAGGAAAATACTCCCATATAAACTTCTGGTCATTTTGGTGTAAACCTTGCTTAGAGAAATTTCCGAAAGAGAATGAACTGGCTGAGAAGCATCAGGAAATAAACTATGTTAATATATGTTTAGATGCTGATAGTGCACGATGGATTGATTTTTCCAAAGAGAACATATCAACTCAAACCATAAACTTATGGGCTAACGAAAATTGGAGTGAGAAATTAAAGGAAAAATTCAACATCATGGCTTTACCCAAGGCCATTCTTTCTAATGAAAACGGCCATATTTTCATTAAAACACCACCATTGTCTGGAGTCAAATTGGATAGTATATTTAGTTTAGTTGGAAATAAACATAACAAACCACTACAGTGAAGGCAAAGTCGAAAATCTCTTATTGAAGGGGTTATGTAGAAAATAATAGGTATCTAAAAGTGGTATTAATTCATTGTTGTAAGGTTCCGATCATACCAACACTCCGGAGATCGTAGCTTATAAGCCACTTATGTAAGCCGTTTTTTACCCGAAACAGCAAAAAATGAGTAAATAGCCCTATTTTTCACAAATTCATTACTTTCTTATTCATTGTTTAAGGAAGTGCTTTTATTCCGCCCTATCCATAAACACACTATATCCGGGTTCAACTTTGGAATGATATTCTTCTGCCAGTGAAGAAAGGAACATATCTGCTGCTTTGTAGCTATGATAACGGATTCCAGCGATCCGGATTCCGGGTTTACCTTCATTAAGGACTGAAAATTTGATTCCCATTTTCAATGTCCTTTTCCTGAGCCCATTGAGCTCATTTTGGGACATGAAGGGGTTATCAGGAATACTGGTAAATCTTTGTATATCAGATTTCATCGCTCGAAGAAGATTAAGGTGTTGATTCCAACCAGTAAAGCAGTCATCACGTTTTATATCTTCTACTCTTTTCCGCTGCCTGGCCCGCCGTTGAAACCCAAGTGCATTAGAGGTTGTGTTTTCCAGTACCAGGGATTTAGATAGAGATTCATGCCCCGGTTTTTGTGCTGATGCAATAAAAGCGATTCGACTATCATCACATATAGCACAATGGGAAATGATGTCCCGATCCGTGATACGCATAAATTTATAGGAAGCTTCGTCCTGGATTACTTTTTGAATCAGGTGTTTCGTCCATTTCAGGCAGTAATCGACCCTGGATAACATGACTGAGGCATCAACTACATCCCCAACAGGTACTTTGTGTTTGCCTATAGATAAGTGAAGAGCATACCCTTTCTGTTTCTCGATTTCCATGGAATAGATAAATTCCCTGAAATCACCACAGTAAATAATGCCCTTATGAGATTCATTGATCCTGTATTTTGGAAAACCTGACATACTAACAATATTAGCAAAACCTAAATAGAATAGTAAAATGTTCCATTTAGTCTTAGGTTCTTACTTTGTTACGTTTAGCAAATTATCAATTAGGGCAATTGACTTTTCAACCTGAACGAATAGCCATTTAAATCAATTGTGAATAACTGAAAATATGAATATCTTGAATATAAATGAAAGAGCTCCAACCCTTCAGAATACATCCATTAACCTTTGCCCTTATTGCCTTAATATTCGGTTGCAAAGATAAATTTTATGACTCTCAATCAACCCACCTGACTGAAGTGGGTATTAGCTATAAAGTAGATCCGGGCAATGCCACGGAAGCTAACCTTTCAGACCTTGTGGCAGAGGTCGAATACACACGATTGAAACTACCTCCTGAGATATTCTTCAGCCAAACATTGAAAGTCATCCACCACAATGATCATTTTTATTTTTTAGACCAGCTTCCAAGAAGTACTGAAGCTAAAATATTTTGTTTCGATCAATCCGGAAATTTTAAATATGTTATTGATGAGATGGGCCATGGTCCTGGTGAATATACAGGGATCCAGGACTTTGATGTGACAGATGAATATGTAATCATCTATGCCGCCCAAAATGGAGATTTCTTATTTTATAACAACGAATCAGGGCAATTTGTGAAATCGATGGATAGGGCCAATTTGAGCTCAAGCTCATTTTCTGTATTGGATGGAAATACAATCTTGATGGAAGCAGGCAGATTTGAACATAATAAACCAAAAACCCAACTCAAGGTGTATGATATGGAAGCAAAAGATGTGATATATGAAGATGTCCCGTTCAATAACCCATCCTTAAAGATGAGTCATATCTATAGATATACTTTCACTGCTCGGGACACAGTTTCCACATTACCCATGTATAGCCAAATCGTATACCGGGCTTACAAACAGGATGGTAGCTATTTGATTAAGCCGGCTTATGAACTAGACTTTGGAGATTATTGGATACCCAATCATATCCTGGCAAACTCGTACAAAAACCGAAACCAATTTTTCGACTCTTACAAAGATTTCGTCAATACCGCAGAAGTCTTTGAGACAGATCATATCATTTACGCCTATTATCAATTACACGGTGAAAACCATACATTTATCCATGATCGAAGAACAGATAAAAGTTTAGATGTCACTTCGTTTAATGATAATTCTATCGGCTGGCTCGGGAAGCCACTTGCTACCCAGGGAGATTGGGTTGTCAATCTTGTGGCACCATTCGAAATTGAAGATGCTGGCATTAAACCTAATGGACAATTAAAAGAAATCCTGGATCAAACAACTGATGAAGGCCAGCCTATCTTGGTGAAAGTGAAGTTTAAGGTTGAGTAGATAGAGTATGTTAATAATTAGAATTCTTGCATTTTTTCCTTTTATTGCCCTAGCCCAAGACCTGATAATTGAAGGTCAACTAATTTCAAAAGAGGATAATGAAGTCATTCCATATGCCACTTTAATTGACATAACAACAAATGCCACTGGAACAACATCTGATGAAAAGGGGTATTACAAACTTAGTATCCCTAAAGGAACAGAACAGCATAAAATATTAATCTCTTCCGTAGCTTACCAGGACACTATTTTGACCATAGCACAATTGAAACAAATTGATCAACCGATCAAATTAGTGCCTGAGGTCAATGCATTAGATCCCTTAATATTATCTCCGAATGGTCAGGACTTTGATATTGGAAGCCCCTTTGGCGATATCTTAATGGATGAATCAAGAAACTATTCGCTGAGTAGATCTTTTTTCATGGGGATTTATGTTAAAAAGAATAAGAAACATGCCGGACTTTTGATGTCAGTAAGTGTATGTATATCAGAAAAAGGATTTCCGGATGCCCCATTTATCCTGAGAATAATGACACCAAAAAATGCATCCATTAAAAGTATGCATATGAATTCCATGCTGGATATCGAAGATATTTTGCCAGAACCCGTCGTTATTCAGGCCAAGAAAAGCGGCTGGATAGAAATCAATTTGAGTAAATACAACGTCATGATTCCCGAACAGGACTTCTTCATAATCCTAAGCCCAGTTGATAAGGGAGATATATATAGGTATCAAAAAGGGTATGGCATTTCTATAGCTCCGTATCTAAGGAAGCAGAAAAATATCATGTCCGCTATTGGCAGAAAAGATTTTCTTGCTCCTGTAAAAATTACATGGATCCCGGCAATAGCTGTAACAATCAATAGATGATCTAGTATCTGCTGATTTAAAAAGCCGAGTATTTGATTTAGTTAATAATTAATGGCCTCTTGTACCCGTTATAAAGGTTTAAAAATAACATCAAGCTCAGTATGAAAGCTAAATTGTTAATTCTTGGGTCCTTAATAGTCAACTCGCTATATTCCCAAGACCTTGATTTAATCATTAAGAAACTAGAGAAAATTGAAAAAGAAAATCTGGAACTGAGAAATAAGGTAATGCCAACAGTTCAGGAGTATGGCTTTAAATCTCCTCAAATGGATTCTTTAGATCGAGAAATTCAATATTTTGATTCTGTATCATTGCAGATTGTCACACAAATAATTGATCAGTATGGTTGGTTAGGCGTAAAAGAAATTGGTGAAGCTGGCAATCGCACATTATTCCTGGCAATTCAGCATGCATCAGATAACTCTGTTAGAAAAAAATACTTCCCATTATTAGAAGAATCAGCAAAGAATGGAGATTCATATCTTTCCCATATGGCAACGATGAAAGATAGGATGCTAGTCCAAGATGGTAAACTTCAAATTTATGGGACTCAATCCAAAATGGTAGATGGTGAACTAAAACCTTTTCCTATTGAAAATCCAGAAAATGTTAATAGTCGAAGAAAATCAGTTGGTTTATCAGAGCTTGAATAATTGTCAATTCACAATAAACTAACTACAAACATTTTTTCAAAAAGTTATATTCATAGATGAATAGGCAGTTTATAGCAATACTAATAATTTGTATTTCGTGTGATACCTTTTCACAAGCTTTGATATCTGGTAAAATCAATAATTATGATGGGCAATCGGAAGTCTATTATTCCCATTCAGAGGATGGAATTTTTCCGCTAATAGGTGAATATATCCAGCCAAAAAGAAATGGAGAATTTCAACTAATCTTAAATGATGACCAACTTGGCAAAGTGAATTTCAGTTACAAGAAATTTCGAGCAACTTTGTTTTTTACTCAAGACTCCAGGCTTCATCTTTCTCTTGATGAAGATGATCCAAAATCATTTTCGATAAGCGGCGATTTAGCCAAGGTTAATAATTATTACCACGGCATATCCAGTACGATGAAAAGTCCCCTTATTTCTGTGAGTGGAAATGAACACTCAAGATTCATAGCTAATCTTAAGACTCCTGAGCTAGTACTTAATGCCATTGATTCAATGATTCAAAGAGAACTAAATAGTGTGTATGCATTAGAAACATTTGATCTGGAAGGATCAGAATCAAATTTATCTCAAGAGATAAAAAACCATCTTGAAAACGAAATTCTTGCATATTATGGGCAAGTATTTTTGAATGCGATGCTTTTAAAGAAGTGGAATCAGGTAATTACATTAAGTAAGGACTCAACTGCTACAAAAGATATTTACACAGATAGATGGAAGGCATTAATCCAATCTTTTAATAATAACATTAAAGAGCAGATAGAGCCAACTCCCAATAGTCCGTATTACAATGAATTTATCAGGGTACATGCTATTGTCAATAACACTTATAGAAATGATGAAATTGAAGATAATCTCACAATCGATGAGAGTGTTTACAAAAGTCTAGTTGGTTATGACTCGCTGCTACATAATGATTCCAAAACAGTGTTTGCCTATAAATTCAACTACCTTAAGTCCTATTTGGAAACCGATCTATATTATTCACCTGCACTCTTAGACATAACCATTCAAATGAAGAGTGAATATCCTGATTCACATTATTGGGAGTTACTTGAAACTAATATTGATAGGATGAAGAACTCAATAATAGCATCAGGTAAGAAATATAAGGATGCTGAAATTATTAAAACTAATTATACAACCTTTAAAGACCTTATTAATCAGTTCTCAGGTAAACCATTATATATTGATATTTGGGCAACCTGGTGTTTGCCCTGTATTCAGGAATTTCAGCACAATGAAGAGGTTAATTCTCTTCTTGGTTCTGAGATGGATAGATTATTTATTTCAATTGACCAGCAAAGGTTTGCAGAGCGGTGGGAACAAAGTATAAAATACAATGAATTAAAAGGTTACCACGTAAGAGCAAATACGGAATTATTAATAGATATGTGGGAAGAAATTGATGGACAAAAAGGTGTTATCCCAAGATTTGTGCTCATTGATAAATCGGGTAATATCTTCAATTCTAATGCGCCAAGTCCAAGCAATGCGGAAGGACTAAAAAAGCAAATTGAAGCTATGAGATCAAATTAGAATTGGAATAAATTGAAAAATTACATGTTATGCAGCCATTGAAAATTCTAAACATTCTTATTTGCCTACTATTAACATTTGCCCTATCAGCTCAGGACTCATCCTTTGAAAGTTTCCCCAATAACGATTATCAATTGTTAAAAAAACAAAGAACGATCGCGCTAAAAGGGATCGTCAATATACCGCTCAGCTGTTTTGTGATAAGAGATTCGGTTCTACTTGTTAATGAATTTACCAACAAACCTGGTGAATTTCTAATCTCATTTTGGAGTCTTAAAAGTGGTAATAAACTAGGTGCTGCAATTCCTGTTGGAAGAGGCCCGGGGGAACACTTACCTCCTTTAGAATTACATGTCAGCATGGATACCGTTGAATTGTGGGATCAAAATAGAGGAAATTATAGTGTACAGTATATCACTAAAAACCTGGAATTGATTGAGATTTCGGAACGGGGAAAATTTACAGGTTTGACAGGACATCTAATTAATCTTAACAATGCCTTTATTGGGTCTAGCAGAGGTGATAATAAATATCATTTATCTGTTTATAATAAGACGGGCACTAAAGTGATAAATAGAGTGAAGTATTTCGATTTTGAACCGCTTAATCGTCTGGACCCTGCACTTCAACACCACCTTATGGACGGATGCTATATTAAACATCCATCTAAGCCCTGGCTTGCTTTTGCGGGGTTTATTACTCCCTTTTTTGTGATCTATAATGTGAATGATCCACAAAATATTGAAACGACATTCGAATATAGTTTGCGTAAAGATGTCACTATCACCGATAGCTATAATCAAGGGGGAGTCAGGTTTCTAACACTTGCCAAGGATGAACCCAAGGGGGCCAGGTCTCCAGTATCAACTAACCAATATCTATACTATCTGTATTTGGGCGTTAGTCCAGATAATGCAAACTCAGAAAATATTTTGAAAATAAATTGGAATGGACGTTTTGAAAATGGATACAAACTGGATGAGGAAATAGTCATTTTTACTATCCATAAAGGAAAGATCTACGCAATAGATGGCTTTTGGGAGAATATCATGGTTTATGAAATGAATCCTTAAAATCTATTCAAGTAAGGTAGATGATAGCTCAGTCAAAATCAATCTCATCTTTAAGTGTAAAAGTAAATACGATCAGGTTATCGTCTTCTTTAAGCCCCTCAAGCACCTTCAACTTCTCTCTGATGGTTGGTCGAAGTTTGGATCTATCCAATCCCTCAGTAAGCTCCATCCATTGCAGAGGTGATAGCGCAAAACTGAGGCGATCATTCCTCCATTGGAATCTTTTTTCCATAAATTTTCCATCATACATGGAAAAATTATCTAATAGGAAAAAGGCATCGTCAACGAATTCAATGGAGAAAGTCTTTCCTGATGATTTATCCAGAAGGACGGTGTAGTATTCTAATTCCCACATTTTATTTCCCATAGTCTCCTCTAAAGGTTCTGCAATCTTTAACATAAAAAACGCTTCAGTTTCCCGCAACACTCTTATCATTATGGGAAATTCAACCGTTAGGGTGGTCAGTATGGCATCTGGTTTCAGATTTTTGGCACCAATACTGAACAGCGTATCATTTCCTCTCAGGTTAAACTTCCAGGTACCATTATAATTGTAAGGACGTGACCATCGAGAAAATACTTTCTCTTGAAGCTTGTTTAATGAAGGGTAGTTTGTGCGACGTATTTCTTTGATGATATCACCATTACCAGAAAAGAGGGCAAATCTTATAGAATCCGCAGGAGTAACCGTACCAAATGTATTACCCCAATCGTCAGAACCAGTTACAATCCAAGTTGAATTCGACCATCGCTCAATATTATCCATAATAAGAAATGGGTATGGTAACTCTATTTGATATTTAAAATCGCCGTTTAAATCAAATAATTGAATGGTGGAATGGCCACCACCCCAGTATACCATCACTGTACTATCCTTAGGATAATATCTGATTTTTCTGGGTTGCCATCCAACATGTTCACCAGGTCCTCGTCCTCCAGTTCCAAATTTGTGCCTAAACTGTCCATCCTTTGAAAATAATAATACCTCTCCAGGTTTCATGCCTGGTGGACTTGAACCGACTAAAATGAATTCATCTTCAACAACAATATGCGTTGGATTAGGATAGCTAACAATACAATCCAGGTTAGTTTCCAGAGGGATGACTTCTAAGTCGTCATTAACAAAGTCAAATATTCCGAATTCTTTGGGGATATAGGTTTCCGGATCAAGATTGTAAATGCTTAGTTCTTCCTTACTGGTTTCGTTGGTTTTAGAGTCTTTCTGCTGGTCTACATTGGTAGAACAGGCAAAGATTAATATAAAAGAGATCAAGATTAAGCTTAATCGTTTCATATGCTTGTTGTTAAATCTTCCTACTCAAAGTCAATCTCATCTTTGAGCGTAAAAGTGAATACAATCGGGTTGTCATCTTCCTTGAGTCCTTCAAGTATCTTCAGCTTCTCTTGAATAACAGGTCGAAGTTTGGACGTATCCAATTTTTCTGCACGCTGTATCCATTCATTAGCCGATATCGCAAAAGTCAACCGATCATTTTTCCATTCGAAATGTTTCTCCATGAAGTCACCATCATACCTTTTGAAATTATCCAAGATGAAAAAGACATCATCAAGCAATTTTATAGAGTAGGATTTTTTTGTTGATTTATCCACCAAAACAAAATATCGTTCGATCTCCGAATCGATAAATCGGCTACCGTTCCCGAGATCCTTGATGCCCTTTACATATTTTGTATAAATAACCAGCATCAAGTAGGCATCAGTTTCTCGAAGAACTCTAATGTTGAGTGGATACTCACTGGTTGGAGTTGCCAGAATAGCATCTGGTTTCAGTTGATGGTTTATTATGCTGAACAGTGTATCATTTCCCTTTAGGTTAAACTTCCAGGTGCCATTATATTTATAAGGTAATGGCCATGGCATAAATGCTGCCTCCTGAAGTTTATTTAAAGTGGGGAAATTTTTACGAGGTATTTCGCTTATTAGCTCACCATTAGTTGAAAAGAGTGAGAATCGTATTGAATCATCAACGGTGATTCTACTAAATCTAATACCCCAATCATCCTGCCCAGTTACAAACCAAGTCGAATCAGATAATCGCTCAGCTGTATTCATGAGAAGCGGATGAGGTATATCGATTTGCTCTTTAAAATTGCCTTTCAAATCAAATAATTGAATGGTGGAATGTCCGCCACCCCAATAGACCATCACCGTATTATCCTCCGGATAGAATCTAACTTTCCTTGGGTCCCATCCAACATGTTCACCATGGCCTTTCCCGCCATTACCAAACTTGTACTCAAACTTACCATCCCTGGAGAATCGCAATAGTTCTCCTGGTTTCATTGATCCGGTGATTGAACCGACTAAAATGAATTCATCTTCAATTACCATGTTGAGTGGATGCCCAATAAAGCAGTCCATACACGTTTCCAGACGGATGATTTCCAAGTCGTCATTAACAAAGTCAAATATTCCGAATTCTTTAGGGATATAGGTTTCCGGATCAAGGTTATAAATACTTAGTTGATCTTTTTTCCTGGATTCATTTGTTTCTTCTGGGTCACCCCTATAGCCGGTCTGTGAACTGCACCCAAGTATGAAAATGTATAAAATGAAGATTAAGGGTATTACTTTCATGGATATTCTGGTTTCCTAATCCAACAGCAGAAATGGCTGCTCACTACCCTGATCTAGTCCAATAAATGTTACCCCTCCATTTGAATCCGATAGAACATCGAAATCTGTTACATTGTCACCTATTATGAACAGTCCTGTAAGGTTACCCTCCATATCATATTCTTCTATGTAATTGAAATCGCCAGAATCCCTGCCAATTCCAGTTTTGAGTAGGAAAAAAGAATCATTCACCGATCGGGCTTGTAGATAATACATTGGGCTTTGGCTAAAGTCCAGATTTTCTTCATCACTAAAAACCAATTTCTCTACATCTAATTGATCGTCTTTTTTAGCAATTAATTGTCCATCATAATCCAGTATAATGAATCGATTTAAAAATCGATGTGCATAAATGATCCGCTTATTACCAGGATTTACAGCAATCCGACCTCCAAACATCTGATCTGATCTGCCTGGAAATTCGTTTTGTAAGTCATCAAAATGGTATATCTCAATGGGTTCACTGTGGTTCTTCCACCGGGTAAGTTTGATTTCATGCATCATGTACTTATCATAGAAGAAAATGGAATCTCCACCATACACGATCTTCTGAGGGATTTCCGAAACCTGTGGCTCATACCGGTCATTTGTGATGTTACTTTCGCTAATCAATTCAAATTCCGGGATGACCAAATCTCGAGTCTTTAATTTAGAAAAGTCCGCTGCAATAGCCCGCTTTTCGAAACCATCAATAATATGTGTAAATAAGCCGTATTCACCAGGACCATTTCCTCTCCTCCCCCATGATGAGACTACCTCTCCGGTTTGTTTATCCAGTACAATGAAAATGCTATCCTCTCTGGAATTCACAGACAGAATATAGGGATCTTTTACAACGAAGTTTCGAACATTTAATAAGCTGGTAGAAGGTATCCTTTGCTCCTTCAATATTACAGTTTCAATGGTTGGTGATTCTTTCTTTGATGATGAACAACCAATCCAAAATAAAGCACTCATACAGATCAGTTGATACAAAGGACATTTAAGCTTATTCATCAATAATTTTGTTTCCATTTATTAATTAAATTTTATCCCTTCCCCCAACTATCCACCCATAAAACAGGGGTATATAATACAAACTAACAAAGGTCCCGGACAGCATCCCGCAGATCACAGTAATAGCTAGTGGACGCTGAAGCTCGGATCCAAGGTCTCCAGCAAAAAGAAAAGGTACTAATGCCAAAATAGTCGTGAGACTGGTCATCAGGATGGGTTTCAACCTACGCTCTCCTCCTAACCTAATGGCTTCATCAGTAGCATAGCCTTCATTACGCAATTGATTGATGGTATCTATTTTCAATATAGAATCATTCACAATCACTCCACTCATCACAATGATCCCAATCAACGACATGACATTTAATGAACTCCCTGTCAGATAGAGCCCTAAAAAACAGGCTGTAAAATTCATCGGTACCTCCAGCAGGATGATCACCGGCTGCCACAACGATTCAAACTGGGCAGCCAGGATGAAGTAAAGTAATATGATTGATACCAGCATGACCATAGCCAGCTCGCCAATTAGCTCCTTGTTCTTAATGAGTGATCCCGAAAACTCCACTGTTGCATTAAAACCACTTACCAATGCATTAATTGTTTGCATGAACCCATCCATCTCATCAGAGGTGATTTGAAAATCAAATGGGAAGTACACGCCATCCTTACCTGCGTGCAAAGTCTTTAGGCGTTCTTCAAAAGATGTATTTACCAGTAATCTTAGCGGGACCATATTTCCTCCTTTTCCCATGAGTTCCATATGTTCAAGTTGGTACAGAAGATCCTGGTCATTGGTCCCCGCTTTGATGGGTGTATACTGTTGAAAAGATCTCAATTCTCCAATTACCTGCTCATCAAGTAATGTTTTCAATACCTGAATCACTTGTGAAATCTCAACATCATACAACAAGATCTTTTCATGATTGAGGGAGATATTCAATACCCGATCAACTGCCAACGGCTGAAACCCGGGTATCGTGTTTGCCATTCGGATCTGAATAGGTTCGAGTGTTTCCAATGGATTCTGGTTGGTTGAACTTTCAAGTACAATCCGGGCAATAAATGGACTTTCCCCGGAAGCAAATAACCTTTCAAAAGCATTTTGTGGAGCTGAAAAGTTGATAGTGGCCCCTTGATATTTTGTATTTATTATTTGCCTAATCTTTTCTTTTATTGTGGGTAATTCCTTCGGATCTTTCGCAAACAGGTAAAGGGAAGACTCATTGGGAGTCTGACTCGAAAAATTTCCGGATAGGATAAACTGCTGCTGACCCACTTCAATGTTGTATTGAATGAGATTATCCGAAATAGGTGATATAAGATCCAGCAACCTTTTTCTATTTTCATCCACGTGAATATTTTCATTCCAATCCACCTGGATCTGGGTTGCTGATTCTGTTATTTCCGGGAAGCGCTGTTTTTCCAGGAGCAGATATAAGGGATATATGGCAGCTAAAACAACAATCAAAAGGACTACCATCAGCATTTGATACCTGTGAATCCACTGATAACTGCGTTCATAAATTCCATCTAAGGTGATGGCTTGCTTGAAATGCAGCACTTCATTCCATTTTGCCAGTACTTTGTTTTGTTTCAGGATCTTAAAATAGACTGGGATCAGGGTGATGGAAACGACTAGTGAAGAGAGGAGGCCAATTGAAACAGCCAGTGCCTGGTCATAAAATAAAGCTCCTGATATCCCACTTAAGAATATCAAGGGGATAAATACAGCACATGTGGTGAGTACAGAACTTATCAACGGACGAATGACTTCCTCCGCGCCCTTAATGCAGGCTTCTTTCAAACTACTACCCCTTTCATTCCACTGACTGATGTTGTCAATGACGATGATGGAGTTATCAATCATGAGACCTACTCCAAGCAGTAATCCGGATAAGGACACCATATTGATCGTTATGCCAACCCAGTAAAAACCGAGTAGACTTACGACCAAAGAGACCGGTATAGAAATCCCAATCAATAAGGGTGAACGAAGGTCCCTGAGAAACAAAAACATAACGAAAAATGCCAGGAAACTCCCGATCATCAGGCTATTCTTCAGGCTTGCAAGTGTTGCTTCCAACAATGCCGATTGATCACGGGTAATTTCAAAAGATAAGTCAGGATAATCTTGCTCAAGTATCTCCATGGTTTCCCTGACAGCAACCGCCATGTCTTCCAATCTCGCATCCGATTTCTTGATTACTGCCATGGCGATAGCCCGATGACCATTCGCATCATACAGCCCCTGGACCTTTATCGGCACAGTCTCTAAGGTTGCAAGATCCCCCAACCTAAAAATTCTTCCCTGGGACTTAATCAACAAGTCATGGAGGTCTTCTATGGTGATCAGACGATTCCCAATCTTCACATTGTACTGGTAATGTCCCTCCCTAATCAGAATGTTACCAAACTCGCTGTTATTTTCCGAGATGGCCTGGGTAATCCGATCAACTGAAATCCCCAATTGTGAGACCTTTGAGGTATCCAGGGTAATCCTGATTTCCGGATACACCAAACCTGTCATATCTACCAGGGCCACTTCAGGAACCTGCTCAATTCGTCTCTTCAGTACCTGCTCGGAAAACGTGCTTAATTCGAGCAACTTCTCAGCGTTTTCTGTCCCATCTTTTAAGCTCACATTGATGGTAAAAACCGGGAGATCCACGGCACTTGCTTTGATGACCACCGGTCTTCGTACACCCTCCGGAAGCTGGTTCATCCCTGCGTCGATTTTCTCATTGACTTCAATTACTGCCTTTGAGATATCCGTTCCATAATTGAACCTTAAAGAGATGATTCCGGACCCATTCCTGGCCATTGAATGAATTACATCCAGATGTTGTGTCTGTAACAGCTCATTGCGCAAGGGTCTTAGAATGGTTTCTTCGATCTGCTCGCTGTTGTAGACCTCATGAGTCGCCTGAATAGTGATTTCAGGGATCTCAATGTCAGGCATGAGTGACACTGGCAATTGACTCCCTGCCAGAATACCCAAAGCCGCGATGGCAATGAATACCATGGTGGTTCCAATCGGGCGATTGACAAGGAACCTGACCATTGCTTAGAGAGAAGTTTTTGTTGAGGTGCTAGCTCCGACTGATTGTTTCCTGATCACCTTTGACTCATGTGCCAGGTTGATATTTCCATCCACAATGATCAACTCATTCTCTTTCAAGCCTTCCGTGATGGTATAGCTATCGGTATTCTCGAGTCCTACCTCAACATAGTTCCAATAGGCCGTACTGTCTTCCTTTAGTGTGAAAACCACTTTTCTACCGTCCCTTTGCAACAAGGCCTGTTTGGGAATGACCAGTTGATCTTTCACCTGTCGTTCGGTGGTGACCCGTACATTCAGTCCTTCAATGAGTTTCCCATCGGTATTCTCAATCAACGCTTTTACTTTGATCAGACCGTGCTCATCCACAAGCGGGTTGATTGCGGTTATTGTGCCAGTGTATGTGGCATCAATCGCATAAGGGTTTACCTTAACCTTCTGTCCTTTTTGAAGCAGCGCCAGTTCGGATTCAATGACCGGAAATACCACTTCAAATTTCGAATCATCAATCAGCTTGCAAAGCTCGTCGCCCGTATTGACATAATTAAATTCCTTAATCTCAAGACCTGCAATTCTTCCTGTGAAAGGAGCTGTTATCCTGGTCTTTGCCAATTCATGTTTTGCTTCCTGCAGATCTACCAATGCTTTTGCATACCCGCTTTTAATCTTGAGGTTTCTGAGCACCTCTTTATTCATGGTGGCGGTATCGATTCCCATGTTGTAAGAAAGTAGTTGGTCTTCCAATTCTATAGCAGCCAGGTCAAGTGCTATTTGACTTTTTGCAACATTCTGAGCTGCCTCAGAATCATCAAGCATAACAATCATTGATCCGGAATTGATAGGTTCTCCATCAGATGAAAGGACTCGTTTTACTTTGCCTGATACTTGAGCGCGGATATCAGCCTTTCGGAATGCCTGCAATGTTCCATTGCTGCTTAATTCTTTATTGAAATCTGTCCGTTCTAATGTAACTACAGAAACCTCCGGCAGGTAAGCTTCATAGGAACGTTTGACGGACTCTGCTTCTTTTTCGGGGTCTGGTTTACTACAACTCAAAAGAAGGATAAATAGAAACGTAAAAAGAAAATTAAGATGATTGTTCACAGGTTGTTAGATGATTGAAAGAAATACTTATCTATTGCTTTATAAACTAATACCATTGTGTAATATACATTCAACAAATGACTTCCAATATAACGACTTTTGTTTGGAATTAATAGAATGCAAAGTTGTTTAACTAAAAGTATAGTTTATTAAAATAAATACATTAATTATAAGCAATATTTAGTTACATATACCGTTCATATAGTTAGGATGCGCTTACAATATCTGATTATCCAGTTTTATTTCCCTAATGCATATAAATCACTTTGTTATTCTACTAGGATTTTCAGTCTTTATATCCTGTGGAAAGTCGATAAAGAAAAAAGTTCCTGTTTACAAATTGACTAATGACTTCAGTATTGAGGCATTTTATGACTCTATTTTTATGTCGAATGTTACTGACATATAATACCATCATGCTAACTTTTATCTTTCAGATTATAGGCTAAATAGTTTCCTAACATTAAATGATCAATTGGAGCTTATCAACTATATCAACAATACAGGTAAAGGGCCAGGATATTTTAATGGAATCTTTAAGTCTGCTTTTATTGATGATTACTACCTGGTTTTGGATGATGGCAACAGAAGGTTTAATTCCTATCAAAACGACGTTTTTATCAAGACTATTCCCTATGCTAAATACGGGATTCTTCTTAATGACTTTTGTTTAGACGAAGATCACAACATTTACCTTTCCACCTTAAATGCATTAACTAGAAATCCGATCGTTAAGTTAGACAGTAATGGCCATGAGTTACTACAATTTGGAACCCTCAATGCTACCTATGATTTTTATGGAGCTGATCATGCGGAACCTCGATATCTATTCATGTCCAAATCAGGCACCCTGCTAGCTATATCTGAAATGTATCCTGTTTTTGAGGAATATGACTTGAATGGCAATTTACTCAATACTGCAGATCTGGGTTCCTACAATTTTTTTTCAGATTATATTGAAGAAATCAAGAACAGGATCGATCAAGATCCAGGATTAAAAAGTAAAAACAGGGTAGTTGACTTATTCAGGGACGTTAGTTTTTACCAGGATAGATTGTTTCTTTTATTATGGGAATATCAAAATGGCAACAAATACAGAGATTGCCAGAAAGTAGCGATGGTAAATGTTTCTGATTCAGGAAATATCTATTTAGAAGCTATATTTGATCTCTATTCAAAAGATAATACCGCAACTCGTATTTCCTATTCATCAATTTGCGGCTTTGGTAAAAATAATTTGATGGCATTTGAGCTTTCTTCAGGACGAATTGAAGTTTTTACTATTCCTGATTTCAATTTTGGTATTGATTAATAATCGCCAGAATATTACATTATATCAACCCGTTTATTTTAAATCCCAAAAGATCAATAATGGATTATCTCCGATATGTAATCCCAACGCTGAATTAATTTCATCTGTCAATCCATCAGGATTGATAATACTCACAAATTGATTCTTCTGAACATTTATGTAATCCGGCCATATATGTTCGATGATTTCAAGATGAAAATCATTTTTCAGACCACTGAATTGAGGATATGATTCTTCCCCATTTTCGCTTTTGTGGAAAATTAAATCTGTTTTGTCGTTTCCAGAATACATAGAATAGAAGATGCTTTTCTCATATTGATACTTAATAAATAAATGGGTATCAGATTCCAGAATTCCTATGGGAGGTACTTTGCCGGATGAGATGGCTTTTGAGTAAGCCTCGCTATTAATTCCATCTACTGTATTGAATTTCCTGGCATTGAAATGATAGATTCTATGGGGAATTAATTCTTGATTTTCTATGCGATAAAGGGTATCAACAAAGGGTTCTTTATAGAAGTATTTTCCTTCAGCTAAATAAGGATTCGTTGTATAGAATAAGTTTTGATTAGTATTCCTGATTTCCTGGTTATTCCGGGATTTGAATGTAGTGAGCGGGATAAATGCGGAATCACATATCGAAAGCATACCCCTATTCTCCTGACTATAAACTTGTTGGTGAGGTACGAGAAAACCTTCATCTTCATAAGGTAGCATTCCGCCTACCTTGAATGACGGATTGTATTTTTCAACAAAAGCGCCATCAAGGTTATAAGATTTGATTGTGTGATAATCAATGATATAAACCAACCTTTTGGAAGGATCGTATTGAACATTAGAAATGGTTTCATACTCTCCAGGGCCTTTCCCTAGGTGGTCTATTTCATACTGAAACTTACCTCGCCCATCAAAAATCAGTAATTTCTTATCAGACTTATAAATAATTAACTCACTGTCCGCATATACTAACCAGGAGAAAAGACCAATGGAACATTCCGGCCTGGAATCCAATCTAACTACTTGAGCATTCTTCACCAATTGAGAGATATCTAAATCCTTGGCAGTTGAATTAGGATCAATAGATACTACTGGAGGATTTATATGTTGGCCATCTTTAGTAGTGCAATTACTAAGAAGAATGCAAATAAGACAGATATTTAGGAGCCTCAATGATAATTTTTAGGATCGATAGGTTTTTATTTAAAAAATAATGGTTCTATTCAAGCTATTAGTCGTCAATGTATTTATCCACCACATTAATCTAATACCGCATCTTTTAATTCATACTGTACCAACACTGGATTCCGATCTATGTCGTAATCATAATTTAATTGAAGAGACTTTCCTTCTGGGAAGAACTCTCTAAGAAGGGAAACATTCCCTTCCAATATACCAATGAAATCATTTCCCATAGTTGTCAGTGGTCCTAAAGTCATTACTGAATCCTCCCAGTTTTTTCGCTGTGATACTGTAAAGGTTTTCTGTGTATTTTTATCATAATAGGTCGTATAATGCTGGGCATCACCAGCATTATCTTGATGCAACCAGCTAATCGCAATGAGATCATCCGTCTCGCATAGATTACCAGAATGAACCCTTAAACCATTTGTTTTGAAATAGTTCATCATTCCCATTAAGTCTAATTTTTTTAGCTCGTCATTAGCCCTAGACCCTCCAAAATCGATCGTATATATTGGTAAAATACCGTCAGTATTACAGGAATAGATAGTATCTGTCCAGGCATGAACAAAGTGAATAGATTTATCAAATCGTGTATACTCATTGGGAATAGATTCCGCATCCGTTGAACCATAGTCAAATACGTTGCTATGCAATATTCCTTTTGACTTATCCCAAACCTGATATAAATTCGTTTTACCCTTATCCATAAAATCCCGGCCATCTAGATGAAGTAAGTAACTCGATTGATTTATGGAACAAAATGACATAACCTGTCTATCTAGTTTGATTTCATCGAGGAAGTTACCTACCATGTCATAGACTACTATTTTACGCTGATAAGAATCCAATATTTCAATCTGATGATTAAAGATATTAATATCAAAATCGAATGGTTTTGTGAATTCTCCGGGACCCTTACCAATCGCATTTATCTTAAACTGGAATGTGCCATCATTAACAAAGCAAAAAACAGACTTGGTTTCTTCTGAGTCTAAAATAAAGATGTAGTCTTTATAAGTGATGATTTTATCAATGGAACCAACCAGTGACTGGGTGGAATATTCCAAAGGGATTATGTTTTTAATCTCAATAACACCCAGGTAATTATTATCATATAATTCACCACTAATATCAATTTTTTGTATCCCTTTAATTGCTTTACCATCAGACTCTCCACTTTCTTGTGAGCAGGCAGAAAGTAATATTATGCAGCAAATAAAAATAGTAGTTTTCATCTCTTCTGAGTTGTTCTAATCCTTATATTTTAGTGGATTTACCTTTACTACACGAGGTAATATCAATAATATCCCCACAACCGAAAACACCAACCCCCCTACCGTTCCAGCAGCCAAGGCAAACCAGAACACCTGGTTCTGACCATCAATCAAAAATGGAATCATCCCCGCAACTGTGGAGATGATGGTCAACAAAACAGGGAGGATCTTGTGATTAAAGGCCTTCAAATACAAAACCCCTGACGATAACCCGGGATGTTTCTTTTTTAAATTATTGTAATCATTGATGATAAAAAAGGCCGCATTGACAGAAATACCGCTAAGCAGGATAAACGAGGCGTAACCGCCCTGATCAAAGTTGAGCTCGAAAAGGTTAAAGGTCAGAAAAATTCCTATAAACGATACGGGAATGAGCATAATAGCAAAAAGAGGCTGCCTCAATGACTCAAACAAAGTGGCTCCAATTATGAAAATGATCAAAATGACTAAACCTATCAACCCATACTGTGTTCCATCTTCACGCCAACCCCAGTAACCCCTTTGTTCAATGAAATATCCTATGGGCAGTTCCTCATTGGTTTCCTCAAGGAATCGGTCCACCACTCGTTTCTTCAGTTGACTTGATCCGATATAATCAAAAGCAAGAACCACCTGGTACTGCTGGTCTCGTCGTACAATCTTATCTCCGGATTTACGAATATTGATTTCTCCAAGGTCTGTAAGTTTATGCAGCAAGGTATCTCCTGTAGCAATGGGGAAATTTTGCAAATTCCAGGTATCCAGCAGGTTATCTTCATTGGGTTTGATATTGAGGTTCGCCACAGTTCCTTCAATATTTCCTCTCCATACCGGTTGCTCGCTGATATCTGTTTCCGAAAGGAAACTACTCAGTCTGGCTATTCCAATTCCTTGTCGGTTAATCTCATAGGGATCAAATGCCATGTAATATTCATAAGTCGGGGCCCCGGAAAAACTGCTGGTCCCCTGGATGTCTACTTCTTTGATCCGCTCCTGTGTCAACAATTCGGATCTGAGTCCTTCCGCAATATCCAGCAGATTTTGATAGCTGTATCCATACAAGTACAGATGGGTATTCTTGTATCCGAGGTTCAGCGCATTACTGAAGCCCCTCCCTACCCCATAAATATTGGAGTCTATACCCCCTAAATAAATGGCCTTTTCGGTCAGTCGGGCTTTGAGATAATAGGGGAAATAACTCATCTCATGTTCCGGTTTAAATCGAATCGTGATTCGGGCATTCCGGATCCCTGTGATTCGGGTCTCAAACTGCTCGACCTCATCAAATTGACTGATGAAATTCTCCATGTCTTTAAAGGCTTCATTCACCTGATGAATATTGGCGCCCGGAGGCATGCGGCCATTGAAATAAAGGGTAGTTCGCTCGGGTTCGCCATAGAAGGAAGAAGTGTAAACGTTTCGATAAAACTGATATAGTGATCCCCCCAGCCATTTTTGGAATGGAGCATGGAGTGTATTGCGGTACCAGTCACTCCCCAGGCTATTGTTGTATA
The DNA here is from genome assembly GCA_047947195.1 of Bacteroidota bacterium. Taxonomy (GTDB): domain Bacteria; phylum Bacteroidota; class Bacteroidia; order Cytophagales; family Cyclobacteriaceae; genus UBA7330. The sequence continues at coordinate 4,292,595 of CP170458.1, read as the reverse complement.
ATTCCTCATACCAGGTATGATATTCATCTTCGCCCTTTTCTCCTACATGTTCCGGCAATAAATAAATAGGCAGGCCAAAACCCAGGATCAAGAGGGCAAATAAGGCAACCCTAAAACGTGCTAACCATCTAATCCACCTCAAATAGATCCAATTGAACCTAACTACCCTTCTCTTATTTCGAATGGATCTTTGGGTAACCTGTTTCTTTATTCGAACCTTATCCATCAGGGCTGGAACAAAATAATAAGAGATGGCAAGCGAGACGAACAGATTAATGGCCAGGATATAGGCAAAATCCAGTAGTCTTAACACCTGCTCTTCTTCCAGGAAGAAGATGATGCTTAAAGCCCCGATCGTAGTGAGCGTAGCAGCCAGTATTGCGAGAAATACATTTTTGTTATTATTATGCCTGAGATGATCAATCATCACAATGGTATTGTCAATGATGATCCCGAGGGAAATTGTCAGACCAGCCAGGGAATAAAGCTGTATTTCAATGCCGAGAAGAAAATAGAAGATAAAAGCAACGAGTACATTTACAATGATCCCTAATAGTACTATGGCCAGGTAAGCCATATTCCTGCTGGTCATCCAGACAAACACTAGCAGGATCAATATAGATAATCCCATGCGCCAAACAATGCTCAGCAATTCAGTCTGCATATGCTCGGTACTGTCATAAGTAGCCGTCATGGTCATATTTTTGGGCAGATTAGCATCCAATTGATCCATAAGCTCCTTTACTTTTCTGCCGGTAACCAGCTCATTGACCTGCTCAGAGGCCACTAGTACAATATTGATGGCATTTAACCCATTGATCCGGTAATAGGATGTTGGTTCCTGATAGGTTTTTCGAACTTTACTCACCGTATTCAGGAAAATGATACGATCTCCTTTTTTAGTAACCGGGATTTTATCCCAGGAGATTTCCTGGTCAAACGGAGCTACCTGGTAGACACCAATAAATTCTTCTGACTGGTTTACTGATCGTTTAACAGTTGTTAAACCCAATGGTCTTTCTCCCAGATAATCCTGAATGGCCTTGGAAAGATCATCTGGTGTCAGTCCCAGACCGGTCAATTGGTGGATGTCATATAACAGCTCCCATTCTATGGGCTCTGCCCCATACACATAAACCTCCCGGAGCTCTCGAATATTGGATAAGGGTCTTTTGATATTTTTCTCAGCATATTCCTGGAGCTCTTGGGGACTATATTTGCCATTAAGCGTGTAGGTCATCAGGGTGCGATCCTCTCCCCCACCACCATAGTAGATGATGGGATAACTCACCCCCTGAGGAAAGGAGGAAGTCACCTGCCGGATCAGGGTAGCAATCTCAAACCTGAGCATCTGCTGGTCTTCCACCTCATCAAACTTGAGTCGGACAAATCCATTCCCGGTCGCCGACTCGGAATAGATCTCCGTGACCCCCTGTAAAGTCGCCAGTGTGCCTTCGATCCTGGATGTCACTTCCCGTTCGATGATTTCCGGGGACACATTGTGCCAGGAGTAAGAAATGGTCAGGGTATTATTGGTCCGGCTTGGCTTGTAGTTGAGGTCCAGCATAGGGATGACACTAATCCCAATAATCGCCAGCAATACGAATGTGGCGATTACCCGGAAGGAAGAGATCTTACTGATATGTCTTTCTTTACCCACTCCCCTTAAATATAAGGCAAATCAGCACATGACGGTGAGGATTCGAAAGGCAAGTAAATATTAATTGGGTAATACCTTATGATGAGTTAGCAAGAATCCCTTCTTATAAGCATAATGATATTTTTTTGATACTGGCCATTTAAGGTCATTCAAAAACTTATCAGTCAAATCCTGATTAGAAGCTAATGAGCAGGCTATAAAAAAATTGTCTACAATATCTTGAATGGAATTTGTCCTTGGCCTTTTGTTTACTTCACTCCATAACTTTTTAAGAAATTCATCACCTCCGTAAGTATCATACAAGTCAAACAAAATAGAGGCAAATAAATTACTAGCTTCCAGGCCATATTTATTTGGAATACCTTTTCCAACCAGTAAAGAATTATTGAAAGTGTATGATGAGTCAGACTGGTATATTTTAATAAGTTCTCTGTTAGAGGCCATCTGCTCATCGAAAGAGTATCCGTTAAAGGGTGAACATTTCAAATTTAAATTCTCCATTACGACAAACCTCATAAAGACAGCAAATCCTGTATGCAAAGAGTGGTTAATTTCCGCTCCTGGATAATTCAATTGATCACCAAAAACCCAGAAAACTCTCCCAAGCTCATAAAATGGGAGTTGATCATAGGAATTAGATTTATTTACTTCATTGTAAAATTTGTTAAATTTTAATTTAGTTATTTCAATGGCATTTCCACCCAGTTCCCCACATCCTGAACCGCATGTTGAGTTTACAACCGCAACAGTAATCTGTTCTTGATCCTTTTTTGAATTATTTAGAAGAGAACCATATACTTCAATTGCTGAGTCTAAAACGTCAGAGATATTCGCAAGGGTTTGGGCACTATATCCCTCATCAAAGAAGATTGAAATCTTACTTCCTTGATGCCTTTTTAGAAAGTACGTATCACCGTTAAATGCAGTATAAAGGATATATTTGTGATTGTAATAGCCGAGAATAAGTGTAACTACTGCTACGATTGCTATTGTGATAGAGAACGATTGCAATAGTCCGATGTGTTTGATCTTGTTCAAGAAATTCATATGCTTTTTTAACGATCAGAATTTCTACCTAACCGATAAATGCCAATGATTACATTGTTTTTTACTTTGATGCTATCAATAAGTTGCTGATTATATGGGTACTTTTTCTCCATTATCTTTTCAGTCGATTGTGCATTTAGGTGGTAATTGGTGATAAAGAATTCTGCAGAATCGATATTCGTTTCTCTTATCCTATTTTTCAGATCTTCAGGCAGGATATACCAGTTATTCATCCCACAAAAATTTGAATATGCTACATTAATTTTTTCCTCATCTGAATTGTTGATTAGTTTCTCCAGACCCTGTTTGAAGCTTAATCCATAATAGTCAAGATCAAAATTGTCACTAGCGTTTCTTTCTGCTATTTCATTAAAATAAACATTCTGGTGTGGGTGCATGGTAACAATATCATAAACTACTTTACTCATGCAAAATAGAAGAATGCAAGTAATTACTCCTTTGCTCACAATGAGCCAATTCTTATTTGATATTTTATTCAAAATAGCATCTGAAACAGCTTTTAGTCCAATGATAGAGATGACAATTAAAGGAGGATAAACAAAATATAGATGTCGCCATCCATTGTAAAGTGTCGACTTCAGAATAATTACTGCAAGAAGGGGTAGCAGGAATAGGCACAGAAAAACCAGATTGTTTCTTTCATATTTGTTAGAATATAAAGCTAGTCTATTTCTGAGCGTAGTAATTATCACGAACCACACCCCCAACAGAAAAGTCACCAGATATAGAATTGGAGTGGAGATAGCAATCCATCCGGGAATGTAGTACCAGGGGAGGTTATCGGGATATACAAAATCACCCATGAAAAAAATACTATTTCTCCATCTGAAATGGCTCATTGATGTAAATGAATATAGAAAATGGTGAATTGGGTCTGACCACAAGAATGGCCAGAGGAAGATAGTAAAAGCAACAAAAAAGAGAATAAATAGCATTGATGATGTCAGATAACTTTTCAATACTTCCAGCCTTTTTTTCTTCTTTAACCAATCAAGCATCACAAATCCAATAGTTATTGCGGGTATGTATATGGCTACAATTCTTGTATTTACGGCCATCGCACAAGCAAAGGCATGCAGAATGATATACTTTATCTTTTTTGAATCGAGATACTTAAACATGGTGTAGGTACTGATAATGCACCAACTTAACAAAGGGATATCTTTAGGGTTGTAAAAGGAGTTAGCAAATATCCGTGGACTCAGGATCAAAAATAGGGTACCCAAAAGCGCTAACTTCCAATCATCTAAATGATATTCGATTGTCCTGAAAAAGAATATAGTGCTAATCCAAAAAAGTATAAAAACCATTAAATGCCTCAAAAGAAAGACATCTCTTGAATTGCTCAATCCCAGGGAAAGCTCTGTAAAGTATGCAACCATCTGAAAGATTACACCATAGTCTCGGTGGTCGTAGTATTGTATATCTTGATTGTAAACGTGCTTTACAGGAAAAACATGGCCAAGTTGGTTGTTTACGTACTCAAATGAAACAATACCATGCTTTCGTTGGATAGGCTCATCCATTGAAACACCATAATCATCAAAAATCTGCGAGCCAATGAATAAGTATATAAGGAAAAACATCCATACAATTAAATCTCTGGTTCCGAATTTCTTCTTGAAATCAGATATCATAGAAGCAGTAGCAGCTTCAGGATGACGCAGATATCTAAATGCATTCTTTATACTCATCTTTAATATTAAAACCTAACGCCCCAGTCTGGGATATCCTAAATCCAGAAGTAAATTTTTCTATCACAGACAGTCAACGAATGTAGTTTAATAAATTATAACTCAAAACGTTTTAATAATTATATCTATATTTTGATTAATAAAAATATTAGTTTACGTTTACTTCTTTGCTTATACCTTATTTAGTTATTTGCATATTAATATATATCTATTATTTGAGATTTTTTCATTTTATTAATGGCGGATACTACTCTTAGGAAATGCAAAGAACTTAAGGTTGTACTTAATTGCATGCCAGAGTGATCCTGCTTGGGTAAGGAAGATTAGACAGGCAGCACTCATTAAAGATAGAACTCATGAGTCATTTTAATAATTAATTTTTAACATCTAAATCTTACTTTTCAATGAAAAAGTTAATTTTCAATGTTTGCGGAGCTGCAATAGTTGCAGCTGCATTAATGTTTAATCTACAAAACGCTCAAAGCAGTGCTGATTCAACAACTTTATCTACTTCTTTAATTGAACCGGTACAAATTGAAGCTATCGCTGGAAGTGATTTTGATCCGATAGAAGCTTGTAATACATATTGTTGGCATACAGGCTACGTTTGTGTACTATTATTAAGTAATGGTGCTCAATTAAATTGTTGGGGATGGGATGAACCATTTTAATTCATATAACAATTCGCAAAGCAACTACTCCGTCTTAATAAGATAGGGTGGTTGTTTTATATTTTATATTGTATTTAATACGATTTCTAATATATGAACTCTCAAAAGTTATTGTCTATTTCATCTATTGGTATTTTATGTTTTTGTATCGCTAATAACTGCAACCCTAAAAGCCAAGTCGAACCGGACTTTAATGAATCTTCATTTGAAAGTACTCAATTACTTTCTGGAAAGGGAAACCTTTATAATAATGAAAGCATAGAATTAAAAAATCCGAGACAGATCCTATATCATCCAGATTCATTTCTGATTATACAGGAATTTCAAACTTCCTACCACATTACGGTTATAGACTTAAAAACTGATAGTGTTCAATATTTGCTGAGTAAAGGCAGGGGTCCTCATGAATTGATAATAGCATGGGGTATCAATATTGTAGACAATGAAGTTTGGGTATTTGGAGGTCAACTTTCTAAAATGTGTAAGCTTACAGTTGATGAAAATCGGGTATTTAAAGTTTCTAATGAAGTAATATTTAAGGACAAAAATTTACCTACTGCCTATGCTATAAAAGATGACTTATTTGTTGCGCTCAGCGGAATACAAACCAAGAAGAGACTTACATTTTATAACTCCGAAGGTGAGGTTTTGAAAACCATGGGTGAGTTTCCACCATTTATCAATTCAGAAAGTTTTGATGGAGGCAATAATATAATTTTCTTGTCAACAATTGGAGCAGTTCCAAGTATAAATAGAATTATTCTAGCCTGCTACAAGACTGATCTAATTGAGATTTATGATATTGATAATGGCCTTGTACAGCGGATACATGGTCCAAAAGGTATCCATATTGAAGCCAGCAAAGTAAATGTAGGACCTGGCATTATGATTAAAACTCAACCAAAAATTCAAGCTTATAAAGGTTCTATCTCTGCTAATGAAAATGAAATATGGATTCCTTATTTAGGTTTGATGCCAGAAGAAGGTGAGCCAATTCCAGAAACGGAGGATTTATTGCCAAAAACGATTTTTTGTTTTGATTGGGAAGGATTTCCTATGACAATGATCTCTCTTGAGATCCCAGTCTTTTCATTTACAGTGGATTGGCAAAATGATATACTCTATGCATTAACTATTAACAATCAAAATGAACCCTGCATTGTCACATTTGACTTAGAAAAAGATAATTATGAAATTTAAATCGTTTAGAAATATTTCAATTATTTTTCTTTTATCTATTTCTTCTTGTCAGACAAAAGATCAGATAGAAAAGGTAGAATTTGCTGGTAATATAACCGAAGGTAAAATTTCAGATTATACAAAAAATAATGATTACTTGATGTATTATTTTTCAGGAAATTGTTCTTTATGCTATGGTTATATCACTACTATCGAGGCTGCACTTAAAGAAATTCCATTAATTTGTATTTCAAGTTCAACAGATACAATCTTATTGAATGAATATTTCAATAAAATAAATTTTAAGGGAAACTTTATTGTTGACGATAATTATTTATTCTTTAAAAGGAACCCGTTACTCTCTACCAATAGGTGGTTATATGTAGATTCAAAAAATAAAATACTTGTAAAATCACCCGATTTTGTAAATGATAAAAGTCTAAATAGTTTTAAGGAGAAAGTAAATAATCTAAAAAATTGAATAAGTGCGCAATCATAACATACATTATCACATTATTGCCATTGTTTACTTGTTTTAGTCAAGAACCAAGTCTTGATTCTTTTATTGACCCAAGAGACGGAAAAGTTTATCATACAATAGTAATAAATGGTAAAACTTGGATGGCCGAAAACCTAGCATTCTTACCTAAAGTTGATAGCCCAAGTCATGAATTTGATAATCAACCACATTATTATGTTTACGGCTATTATGGAAATGAAATTAAGGATCTCGAAAAAGATAGCGTTTACGCAAAGTATGGAGCATTATACAATTGGTATTCAGCTATTGATGCTTGTCCAACAGGTTGGGTTTTACCAACAGATGAAGATTGGATTGAACTTGAAAAATATTTAGGAATGGATGCGAGTGAAACAAAAAAATACTATTCCAGATACACTGGTAGAGTAGGATTAAAACTAAAAAAAATTGGTAGTTGGAAGTCAGCAACTGACTTAATAAAGTTTGGAGTGTTACCTGGGGGGCAACGTTATTATGGAAATGTCAATGATCCAAATGAAAATGGTGACTTTGCCGGGTTAGGACAGCGCGCCTTTTTTTGGACTTCCTCAAAAGGCGAAAGAAAAGGGTCTGTTATCCGTAGACAATTGGAACAAGATTCAGAAGCAATTATTAGGTTTCCGATTAATATGCAGCTGGGTTATTCAGTACGGTGTATAAAGAAATAAGCTATAATAACTACTCCCACCCACAAACCCTTAATGTCATCTGAAGAACCGTCGCTTACTTTCAAATAATAGGTTCCAGGCTTCTCCTGCTTGGGTAAGAATAGATAGGGAATGATGAGACAGGTTGCACTCAATAAAGAAAGAACTCATGAGTTATTTTAATAATTAATTTTTAACACCTAAATCTTACTAATTCAATGAAAAAGTTAATTTTCAATGTTTGCGGAGCTGCAATAGTTGCAGCTGCATTAATGTTTAATATCCAAGCTAATCGGGCTGATGCAGACTCAGTTTCGTTAATGGAATCGGTCCAAATTGAGGCAATTGCTGGAAGCGGTAATTGCTATAGAAAAATGGAACATAATTGTTCATGGGGGATAACTATAGTTTGCAGATCAAATGCCAATCCAGCTAATGGTGCCTGCAAAGGGACTGAAGACTGCGATTATTGTTAATGATTTTCTAAATTTCTATTTGGATAGCGCACTTACAAAATGCGCTATCCTATTTCAATTTTATATGAAAAAACTAATTGCATTTCTATTGGTATTAGTTTTAACCAGTTGTGACAAACAGAGTAATCCTGGCTTTGATCTTAGTGAATCCAGAAAAGTCCATCTGTTAGACTCAAAAATTCAAAATGACCTTGACTATCAAATTGTAGACCTGATACCCATTCAGACGGGTAGTTCATTTGATGGTTTTTCCGGAAGATTGCGACTCAAGACCATAGATGATCTTTTTTACATATTTGACCTGGATTTTCAAGTACTTTATTGTCTGGACAGTCTCGGCAATCTGCTATATTCTATTGGTGGCCTGGGGAGGGGTCCAAATGAGTTATCCAATGTGATCGATTTTACTATTTTAGATTCAGAGGTTTCCTTTTTGGTAGAAGCAGGAGGAAGTGCGTTTTTACATAAGTATGATTCACTTGGAAATCAGATTTTCACATCCAGGATACAGTACCCAATTAGTTCTTTCGAACAGATCAATTCCAATGAATACCTACTATACACCGGATGGAACAATGAACACGTCCCATTTCGACTATTGAGATGGAATAGTCAAAATGATAATGATTCTGCGTTTTTCTATCACAAGTATACAGAAATGAAAATTGGATTGGAAGCATATTCATTGGGAAGAAAAGAAGATAAATTCATCTTCTTTGATCCACTGACACCACATATGTATCAAATCAATTCTGACTTAAGTATAAGCCCTCTCTTAACCTTTGGTCTTGGAGATTATGAATTAGATGATGATTACTGGAACAGGAAAAGAGATGATGCACTGGATTTCTTGTTTAAAAATGGATTTTACGCATGCAAGTACTTTATATGGACTCAGGATCAACTAATGATGTTAGGTAATTTTGCAGGTCGAAATTCAGCGGAACAGGAATACACCCTGACGATCTATAGTATGAATGAAAATGAAGCAAAAACTCGGGTGTTGCAACAAGGGACCTTAGATGAAGTATTCTTGAATATATTTACCCTAAAGAATGGACAATTAATCTCTCTCGGAGATGGAAATGCAATGAAGTATTTAGATCTACCTAAAGAAATGGATCAATTTGTTTTTACTGATGAAAGTTATTACCTCGTATATTCGGAAGTATTGGATTAAATACTTAATTTCAATACTTACACTACTGTATTTCTCTCTTATCGAAACCGGGTGTTCAAATATTCCTGATTCTAAGAGAGTCGTTCATCTGGTAAAAGATTTGGAAGTAATAACGACGGAAGAAAGCCTGGAGATTGGTGACTTATTTGCGAGCCCTTGCAAGGTGGTCGTATATTTTAGAGCCCATCGATTTGAGTTTAGGGTCCTGGCTTACAAGGAATACATTCGGAAGTATCCGCATGTGTCGTTTTTGTTTTACCTGGGTGGAGGGAATAAAGAGGAAATGATTGATTTAATGATCAAGAATGATTTTCACTATCCAATATTATACGACAAGGATAAAACTTTTTTGGATGTAAATAATCTTCATATTCCGAATCATCCCGAATTATCATTCAAAGGTTATGTTGTCACGCAAAACGCTATTGAGGTTACAAATCCAGGCAAGGAAGATTTCCTACATTTACTTAATTCTTGCAACTGAAAGGTTGAAATAGCCCTTACTCAATCTCCCTAAAAATAAGCTAAATCAACACATGACGGTGAGGTTTCTGAAAAGTTAGGTATCTTAAAGGTTTACTAGTTTATAACCATTGTAAATAACGCCAGACCTTTTTAAGTAGCTTGTTCAAAAAATGTATAAAACATTTGTATTTGCATTAGCAGCTATAAGCTTTTCCTGCGCATCAACTACATCAGAAATCAATGACGTTGGAGTACCTGCAAATTATGTGATTGATTTGGAAGGAGCTATTGAAGAAAACGATCTAGAAGTAGGAACAATTTCCTTGACCCCGTTAACTCAACCCCTGGATTTTGATGGTTTTTCTGATCACCTCAAATTGAAGGTTTGGGGAAATATCTTTTATGTCTTTGATATTAGGCAGCAATTTTTGATGGTTTATGATTCATTGGGTCATCATCTTCAGAAAATTGGCGGTAAAGGAAATGGACCTAATGAACTTAACAGAGTAATTGATTTTGCAGTGGGTGCCGACGAAGTGGCTTTCCTTAAACCAGCTGGAAACAACATGATTTTGAACCACTTCGGCAAAGATGGAAAGCATATTCGTAATGACAATATTCCAGTTTCTGCGGTCTCCCTGGGAAGATTTGATTCAGGCGATTATGTTGTATTTACGGGTTGGAATAACCAGGCAGTGCCCGATAAACTATACCGCATTGATCAGGCTTCGGCTAATTTCACTACTTTTTTTCCACATGAGTTTGATGAGCCGAAGATCTCTATAGGAGATAGTGACAATTTTACCAATTTAAATGACCGCCTGTATTTTTTAGAGAGTCTGAAACCAGAGATTTTTCAGATTAGGGAACAGAATGAACTGGAGCTGTTCGCTTATATTGATCTTGGAGATTTAGATATTAATAATGACTTCTGGTCCATGGAACCTATGAAAGCTGCTGAAATGCTGATGAAAAGTGCCTTTTTTCACTGTAGATACTTTTGGGTTACAGAAGATTTTATCATTCTTGAGGGTTTTGTAAACAATGGTAATGGTAAAGGTCAAGTGTTTCTAACTGTACACCAAATACATAGTGGTGTCTCCAAGGCTAAGGCGCTTGAGCCCGGGTCAATCGATCAGCTTCTAATGAATATCTTTTATATAGAAGATAATTACATATACTCATTAGGCGATGGGTATGCTATAAAAACACTTGGACTAGAGGAAGAAATAGATGCCGATATAATTATTTCAGACACGACATACTATATTGTTAAATCTGAAATAAAATTTTAAGGGTGATGGGGCTCAAAAATCTTTATGCAATAATAAAAAAGCCTGAGTTCATCATTTTAATCATTGTTTTAGCAATCGTTGTGGCTTTTAGCTTGAATACGAATTCCACCAGAGAGATACACCTAGTTCGGGGGCTGGAAGTTTGGCAAAATGAGAACCACCCTGTTGACTTAGACGAAAACTGGTTTGATAAAAGTTGTAAGGTTGTTGTTTATATGAAATTTTACCAAGATTTTCATCGCCTTGATCTGTGGATGAAATACATCGAGAAGTACCCAAACATTCCATTCTTATTTTACTATGCCGGAGGAGATCCTGACAAATACTTCGCGCAACTTGAAGAAATCGGTTTTAACCATCCCATCATGATAGATGATGTAGGTCAGTTTTTTGAGAAAAATGCTGGGATTATGAGGGAAGATTATTCCTTTATTGCCTATGTGATAAATGATCATTCAGTGGAAATGTCAAATCCAACAATTTCAAATTTTGAGAAGTTGCTAAAGGAATGTAGTAAAGCTAATAGGTAGGTCTTAAAGCTTTGAGATGGTTAATTGCCTTTATTTTACAATTGAATTATTGCTATTTACTTATCACCTGAGTCATACCTTTAAAGCTAAACAAGATCTTCCAATGTCCTGCAAGCCATGACGATCCTGGCAGGAGTCGTTTTATTTCATGGCTATCTATGTCCAGGGTGTCTTGCCATCAAATATAATAATGTAACCTTTTGGCAGTTATATTAAATTATATAATGATCGAATAACTGAAAGCTCAAAAGTCAATCCACTACATTAAAATAACTAAATTATTAGTTTATTTTTCTTATTATTGTTCTACAGAACGTATTCAGATGAACAATCTATTTCCAATTCTATTTCTGGTTGTCTGCCTTTCCTGCTCAAATGATAAGCAGGTGGCTTCTAAAGGTCAGTTGGATCACATCAGCGTTAAGGAAGCTTTTGATCGCAAAGAAAAAGTGATGCTTTCTGAAGTGGCTGATGCCATAGAGTACATACCTCTGGAAACCAACGAAAACTGCCTGGTGGGGAACAACACCATCGTTGACATTAATAACGACTATTTGATTGTTGTGAGCTTTCGTCAGATTTTCCTATTTGACAGGAAAAGTGGGGACTTCATCCGTGAGATTGGTGGTTACGGTAAGGGTCCGGAAGAATATATGGCTACTATCCATCAACCTTATCGGAAAGAAAGAAAAATAATCACAGCAAGACAATCGGGTGCAATTCTTGAGTATAATCTTGACGGATCAGTGAACAGGACGGTTAAATCACCTTATGAACTCCTTAGCTCGCTCCATACGGAGTTAAGCACGGATACCTATGCCTCCTATATGCCAAATGTGATGGGTGACACACCGGAGCTGCTGCTATTGTTCGACGCTGGTGGTAACAAGCTTAAGGTGATTCCTAATACCAATTTCTATGAGAAAGAAGGCAAGTTTTTCAGTTTTCATGGCCGAGAAGCAGAATTCTACAAGTATGATGGAACGAATTACTTCAAGGAGATTTGGAACGATACGCTTTTTAGTGTGGCAAACGACACCCTCCTGCCACACTATGTATTCAATTCCGGTGCACTGGCGATCAATTTTGCTATTCGTGGGCAAAAGGATGCATTCACCATGATGAAAGATTTGTTAAGAATTCACAACATATTTGAGTCTTCGGACCATCTGTTTTTTTCGATCACCTACCAGCAAAGAGAATTTGCCGGCTTCCACAACAAGAAAAAATCAGAGACCAGAGTCTGTAATTTTGATGAAGTTGGCAACAATGGATTTGTCGATGATATTATGGGTATTTCCCATCTTGTCCCACACGGTATTTCAGCGGAGAACGAGCTTTACGGACTGATCACACCAGACTCGCTTCAATTGGCTGAATTGAAGAAAGGCGAACCCTATTCCAACGGTAGACAAATTTCCCCTGAGTCAAACCCTGTTGTAGTCATCGCAAAACTTAAATAAAGCCAGACTAACCCTTCACCTTCAATCCTTCCTGTCAGAATATCTGAATATAGGAGTTTCCGAATATCGGTTTCCCTTCACTGCTCATTCTTTAAGCTCGCAACCCATCCAGCTACAATTCCTGTCTCCTATTCTATCATTCAAAATCCTAAAAACAGATAAAAATAAAATATAAACTAATTTTTTAGTTTATATTGTCGTCATTATTTGGCATAACAAATCAATATTAGACGAACCATGAATCTACCAGAAACTAAATGGGTCAATTTTCTATTTATTATTGGCATTATGGAAATCGTATGCGTATTACTATGGAGATTACAAACGGGTCAATAATGTAGGGGTTAGCAGTTCAAAAACCAACCTAAATGCTTTTACCGATGTTGAATCGAATGACAGCGGTGTTTATGTTTTATACTGTGGTAAATCGAGGGCAAAAGACGGAGACAACGCTCTAAATAGTAGGTCGATTTTGGTATATGATTGGGCTGGTAATCCTAAAATTAGGTATGAATTGGATCGAGAAATAAAAAAAATGTCATTGGACACTCAGAGGCGGATAATTTATGCCTATTCTGATAATCCAAGTACTTTTTTTCCTGAGATAATCTCATTTGAGTATTAATTCTTTCATCCCAAATTAAATTCAAATTCAATACTCTACAATAACCGTTTCCTTCCCTTCCACTTCATATTCAATTTCCTGGTATCCTATCAATCCATTGGCTGAAACAGCTTCTACAACTACCATCACTTTTCCGACATGATCACCATTGTAAAAAGACGTTGATATTTTCCCGGTAGTGTCAGTTTGCAATTCAGGATCCCAATGAATCATGGTTCTTAGATCAGGTCTATTATCAAAAATATTTGATTGGTTGTCAGCGTATTTTGGAGCATAAAATTCACGAGGTGCAGAAAAGACTGGAACAGCAGTGTGTAGCATACCTGGAGATCTTTTTGTCCCGTATATACCTTTTTGACCATGTGTATAAATAGCTATAATATTTGCACTTATTGGGTATTTGTCACAGTTGGTTGGAAACATTTGGCACCACAAATCTATAAATCCTGCTGCATTTTCAATTATTTCAATGCTGGTAACCTCACTAGGGGGGATATTTGGGATCAATGCCAATTCATGGGGCAATACCAGATTTCCATCAATCACTATGAAAGTGAACATTCCGTTTGTTGCTTTTGCATACAAAACACCATTTCTTGCCCTCACAATCCTTATTTTTTCAGGAAAACTATTTTGTAGTACACTATATAGCCCACTAGACCATTTCTGTTCCTTTTCAGCGATTGCTGCACCATCAATGATAACATCCGGTTCTCCATGTTTTTCCCTCACTTCTTCCTGGGCAGGGGTGAGTCGTTCGCCTATAAACTCCATTTCGTCTAACAAAATACTTCCGTATTGGAGGGAAAAAGTGTTTTCTATTTTTTTACGCTGAATATCCCTTCTGACGAACTCATCCATTAGGCTATCCGGTTCGACGATTGTTTTGGCCAGATCAAAATCTACAACTGGAGATATTTTCTCGTTCAGCCGGATGTTATAATTCTTTTTCTTGCCGGAAGCCTTGGAGCTCTGGATCAGGACATTGACTTGCTGGCCATATTCATCCTTTAGGTTAAAAGTGAAATTACCCAGACTATCTGCAACTTTTACATCAATTGTTGGATTGTTTCCAAAGGTGGTGAGTGTCAGTTTTGGCTGCCTTTTCTCTTTCTCAGAAAACACACTACTTACCTGTCCTGAAACGGTCAGATTTGTCTCTGGCAAATTGGTGAGTATAAAATTCTGTTTTTTGTAGTTGTACTTCCTCCATCCCTGTGTAAGCATCAGGGCATCCAAGTGGTCATGCATGCTGCTGTCCTTTTTGAAATAGAACCCTGGGTTCTCTATCTCTCCTTTTAGCTCGGAGTCTAGTAAGAAGTATGACAGGATGTTTTGACGCTCCTGCTGTAAGGTACCCAGTTGTTTCTTATTGATGGCTAACACAGACAAGTTGGCCGGGATGGGATTTCCTTTGTGATCTGTGGTCTATAGAGAGCTGTGTTTCATCTCTTTTTTCGTAGGCTTTTTTATCGACAGAGAGCTTTAGCTTGATTCCGGATTCCGGATTTTCATTAAAGTAGAGGCGCTCGGCTACCGGCTGTCCAGAGTTATCCATCATGGTGAATAAGATGATCCCGTCAGGAAGTTTTCTATAAGGTATTGTCAGCTTGAAGGATCCAAAATAAGTTAATCCTCCTTTGATATTATAAAGTCGCTCTCCTCTACAGGAAATTGCCACATAGATACTATCGTTTTTCAGGTAGTTTGACTGAGCGTTTAAAAGAATGTTTTCGCCCTGCTTTTCAACCGATAAGGTATTTCCCAGCTGAGCAACTTTTGGTAATGGGTACATCAATGTAGGATTCTCAGTGTTAGTAGATTTTATCCTGGCATAATACTTTTTGGTACTATCCGGATCATTTAATATGAAACTTCCCATACCGAGGGAGTTACTTTTGAAAGAGAGCAGCAACGAATCATTTTCATCTACAATATCACCTTCAATCCACTTTCCTTTTCCCTTAGCATCCACGGCTTTGTAACCTACTTTACTACTGATCCCATGCACCAGTTCACCACTTTCGGGCAAAAATTGTAAATCGAAGGAATCCGGATCTAAAACAATGGTTGACTCATAAATTTCATCGTTTTCGGTCTGCATTTCCAGTTTTGCAAATTGACTTTTATCGTAAAAGTCATAGTCAAGATGATATATATTGTTTTTGTCTTTTTTTAAATAAAGGGAATCCACTCTATCGTCTAGAGTGACCAAAACTTTAAGCTTATCCTCATGCAGGCTATCTATCTCCAGCGGGTGAAAACTTGCTGTTAAACGCTGCTCATGTTGAGTCTCTTTAATCAGTTTGATTTCATTGATGGGATTTTGCTGATGGCTCTCTTCAGTAAACACCTGAATGTATTCTTTGAAGAAAAAATCAGCTCCGAAATTCTTGTCCCAATTGGTATAGGCTCTAACCAGGTATGTACCTGGTGGGTAGGATTCATACAGGTCGAAAAATCCTTGCCCGATACCATGGTCTAATTTAATCAGCTTTTTATCGAGTATTGTTTCATCAGAATCAACAAGTTCAACATATAATATTCCACTTAAAGTAGATGGAAGATGATTTTTCGCACTTAAAACAATAGACTTAAACCAGATAACATTGCCTCTGGTATATACTTTTCCGTTTAGTTGCAGGTATATTTTTTCTGCGAATTGAATCGGAATGGAGTCCGTAGAATGATCATCAGCCGCATTGGTTTGTCCAAAAACAATATCTATGCTTTGGCTAAGGATCAATATGCAGATGACTTTTCTGATTTGGTTTATTAATTTAAAATTGGCTTCATTTGAAATGAATGTAGAACCAGTGTTTTTGGGGAAGATTACATTATTATATGTTTTTTAACGTAAATATTTTAAGTGTCAGGTACACCTCATCAGTATTCTTTTCAATATACTCGATGTTTAAACCTTCTTTGGTGACAAAAGTATTTTCCCAGTTCCAGTCATGCATGTTTCCAATTACGGTTTCACCCAGGTAATTAAAGTCCTGATCCATAATGATTACATCAATTGGCTTATCCTTCCATTTAGAATTTTTAGTTGCATCCCGAATTCCTTGTAAAAGGACACGATAGTATACTTTTCTAAATTGATCATATTTGATCGCAGCGTAAAAATCATTCTTAACAAGATGATCCATGATGACTTCTTGCGAAGAGTTCTTAGGAGACCGGTTAATGGAGGAAATGGTGCTAGCCAAATTACTCCCCGCATAAACTTTTTCGTATTGGTCTGAATTAATCCCGGTAATGTACAGATCATGGGAAGGCGGGAAGCTGTATATGATTTTATCTCCATCAGGATGAAGCTCCGGATATACTTCAGTAAACAAAGCTCCCTCCCAATTGGACCCACCACCATACAACTCCTTTGGATAGGTGTGTCGAAAAACCACATCATTTGATTTTAGATCAATTTGGGCATTGAACTTAAAATTCTCTAAAACTGACTCTGAGAAAGATTTATGATAATAACCAGTAAATAGAAGTTTCCCGCCAGCTTCTATTATTGGAGTAACTGTTCTTGGATAGTATTGAGGATAATATTCAAACCAAGTTTTACTGTCTTCCTTTCCTCTCAAAGAGATCTTATTTTGTATTATTCCACGGTGATCGGTAAGCACTAATTCATTTAAAGACTGATTATATACGTATATCGAATCGATATTCTTTAAATAGTAACCATCAGTCTTACGTATGCCATTGCTTCCTTGTCTTTCATATTTGATTTTTTCTTCAAACTTCAAAGTTTCGTAATTATAGAAATAGATGGAATTGTCATGTCTGTTTAAAAATGTAAAATGGCTAACCCCTATTGAGTCTAAAAATATCTGAGTATACTGGGGTTCCGGAGCAGTATAAGAATCAATTTTAATCTTCTTTTCCTGCCCAATTTCCAGTTTCAAAACTGGTTGAAGGTTTCCCTTTTCTTCATTTTCTATCTGGACTACATTGGTACAAGAGGTAACACCTAAAGTGAATATTATATATGTAAAAAATAACTTAATACTCATAAATTAATATGAAAAATCTCTAAATAACCCTCCCAACCAATATCACCGGATTATCATCCTCCTTGAGTTCATGACCTTTCAGTAACTCCTTGTAATAGGTTATATCACCTAGATTCTCCTCCATTGCCTCAATAATAGTGATCGAATCATAAAGCACACTGAATAACCCTTTGTGCTGTTTTACCCTGAAAAAGAGATATTCATTTGGTACTTTAATGATGTCATCTTCTAATATCGGTACCTCGAAGACTTCATTACCTGCTTTGTCATAGAAAAACATTTGCAAGTTCTCACCAGAGGTAATCCTGATGCTGTTTATAGCCTTTTCAATTTTTACATCCAGTGTAGCGAATAGCGAATAACTACTGGTATTTATCGGAAATAAAGGTCTCTACCTACATTTGATATTCCATATTCCACCTTGTTCTCAAACCTGAAGAGAAGTTCTGGCTCAAATTCCTTTGCACTTAACTGGTAGAGGGTATCTGAATCTGGAAACAACGTGTAAATCTTATCATTTACTTTAGTTATGAAGGTGGATCGACTGCCATTCGTAGTATAAGTATCATCAGATGTAACTCTTACCGTATCGCTGACCACACCTGTTTGGACATTGACACGATATCTTTGATATTTATCAAAGCCATAGCAAAAGGCAAGCAGCTCATCCTCATTAACAAAGATTAACTCTGCAGCTTTTTCTGGAGTAGCAATATTTTTTAACGGTGCGCCACTGGCCAGGTCAAAGACCATCAGCTCATCACTCCCATAGTGCGATACATAGAGTCTGGTTTCCCGATTGTCAGTAACAAAGCTGGAGAGATACTCAAACTCTCCCGGGCCCTTACCTTGTTTTGTTAATGTCCTAATGAACTTGCCGTTGGTATCAAATTGAAGAATATTGGTTTGGGTAAAAGTGATAATATACTTATTTCCAATAATATAATTGAAGAAACTGGGAAGCAACGATTCATCGGTAGTCTCTAAAGGGACTAACCGCAGGTCCTTTGCCAGATCACTTAACTTGACCTCCCTCGATGGGTGACTTGCATCCAGATCAAATACCTGGAATTCCTCTGACTTTTGCTGGCAATGCTGAAAGGCTAAAAGGAAAAACAGACTTATAACTAGGTATCTCATGGCTGATTCATTGAACAGCTAAATATAACTCCGAATCACATGAATACCGAACAACTGATATGTTTGTAGATATTTATTAATCTAGCAATCGGATGATATATTTGTAGAGATATGAAAGGTTTAGCTCAGTTTCTTAAATTACTTGAATGAATCAGCTAGGTTTAATATTAGGGATTATTATCTGTCAAATCCTTTCCTGCTGTTCAGTTGAAGAAGAAAGAACTCAGTTGATAACAGTTAAATTTGACATCGATTTTGCTACACCTTGCGAAATATCCGACAAAAATTATATAACCAATTTATCCATTATTAAACTTGATTTCAATGATAAAGAATCAGTTATTGGCGGAATTGATAAGATCCAAATCGTAGAGAATACAATATTCATTTTAGATAAATTTCAATCTAAAAGTTTATTTTGTTTTGATGATACTGGAAAATTCATGTTTAGGATTCATCAAATTGGTAAAGGTCCTGGAGAGTTTATTTTACCCGAGGATTTTATTGTTCAAAATGAAAGAATATACATTTACGACAACTTTAGAAAAAGAAAAATTTCTTATGATTTACAAGGGAACTTTATTGAAGAAGTACAAGTAAATCATTTTGTCAGCAATGTGGAAAATTATACTAAAGACACTGTGCTTATTAGGCCTCACAGTAATAATGAGTATAACTATAATCTTTTGGCTACCGACTCAAATCTCCAATCAGAATACTTCAGGTTTATCCCCGTTTATTATCAAAGTGAAGGAATATTTTCCATTAACAAAGCATTTTCAAAATATAATGAACATGTCCTATTCACATATGGTTTTAATGATACTATTTACAATTATCATAATGGATTACTTTATCCATATTTATATATTGACTTTGGCAGAAATAAAATCCCAATTGATTTAATAAGTTCAGAGTCAGATGATTACAAGAATAAGATTTTTGATGGTGGAAGTCGATATGTAGGATTGCTTGATGATATCTCTGAAAACCGAAATCTTATAACCCTAACCATTTCAGACTTTTCAAACAGAAAACACTGTTTATTGAGTTATTCAAAAACAAAAAATGAGGGTAGAATATTTGATAGAATCTATGTATATGAGCATGAATTTCGAATGTCACCACCAAAGACTGTCTATAACGAACAATTTATAAGTGTTGTCTATCACTCAGACATTAATGAAAATGCAAAGTTACATAGTGAGGTAGGTAATCCTTTGTTGATAAAGTATAGTCTAACTGGCCTATAATTTTTCTCAATTAACGATTTATACCTCCTATTGTCAAATTATTTCAAAAACTACGAAAACGGGATTACTTTCCTCGTTGAGATCCTGATCCGTCAATTTGTTTCCCGTTTCTTCCTGGTATTTAATAAGAGCCTCAGCTTTTGCCTCAAGATAAAAACGATCTCCTTCTCCGGCATAGCCTCTGATTCTGCCTTCAGGCAAAGAACCATCTTCGAACAATGGGTTCATAGATAAAACTTCATCCGTTGGCTTTGAAATCAGGTAACGAAAAGAAGGATTAAAATTCAGATAAAAGGATATATAGCTTTCGCTTTCAGCAATTTCATTGGGCCCTGTCACCTTATCACCCTCCATAACCATATTAAAAACCTTATCCAGACCCTTCTCCTGATCTTCATCAGAAATAATCTTGGATTTTTCTATGTCCAAATAATACCTGGGATAAACCTTACCCGCTCTTAACTCATAAATGTGATAATTGAGCGGCGAGATTAAATGCGGATTTTTACTCGAGCTAATCGGTCTGCTGAGACCAATCCCACCATCTTTTAAATGGAATCCTGTTTCGAACACAAAAATCGGGTCTTCCAGATTGTCAGTATATAGATTGTACGAATGAGCATGATCGTCGCCATTAATTCCCAATACAAGATAATTCCCATCAACGATCGCAAAATCTTCCACAAAAAGATTGATGCTCTTGTCTCGCTTAAATTCAAGATCCAAATCATAAATAAACAACTTCCGCAGTGTTTGGTCATGAACAATTACTTCATCATTTTCCTTATCAATAAAAAAGTTGTGCGGATCAACCATTTCTCCTACCCCATGACCTACTGAAGTCCTCGTTAAAAATGTTCCTTGCTGATTAAACGTGAACAAAGACTTCTGACCATATGGATCCAGCAGATAGATTCTATCTTTATAAAATTCAATGTTCACCGCAAAACTGTAAATCGAAGAGTCGTTGGTTTCCAGCGGAATGCAACTGATGATGTTGACTTTTGGTGTTCGATGGCCTTTACCTTCCAGATCGAGCTTTAATGTTGTGGTATTATCATGCGGGGCATTAGAAGTACAACTTGCTAATTGCATCAACAGGATCAATAATAGGCCAATCTCCGACCTGATACCAGATTTCAGCTTTCTAACTCCCGGTATCATAAACTTATTTCATCCTTCAACCGAAAAAACATCAATACAGGATTACTTCCATCAACTAAATTCCCCTTTAATTGATCAAGTGTTTCCTTTTTCTCTAGGTCATTAGTTTCTCCGTTGGCAAGGATGAGAAATTCAGCATCAATAGCACTAACAAAGTTTTCTCCATCCTTTGCCCTGGGAAAACTGAACGAACCACCGTCAATGTCATTAATCACCTCATGAAAGGCGTAGCAAACATCTTTTGATTTGTCATAAATGCACCACCACTTATCTTCTTCCTCATAACTTCCTTCCTTTGCCGCATCCAGTTTATAGGATTGAAAAGTGAAGAACTGCTCATTTTCCAATAGCCGGTGTGTTAGGGTCATCACACCTCCCTTCAAGAACACCTCTTCCGTTTTGGATTGATCTTTTTGAATGGTCTCTGCATCAAATGGCCAGTTATAAGGTCCAAAATCGATCTGGTAACGCTTCTTGAATTGATAATCCGGATCCAGGCTGTAAATCTCTCCAAGAACTGACCTGGAAAATGAATACCGGTTATCAAAGTAACCCAACACGCCTGGTACCGCAGCATCATCGATTACTTCTAAATAGGGTAAAAAACCAGCTTTGACTACAAAATCGCTGTCAACCACCTTTAGGATATTAGGTGGTAAGTTGGCATGCGCTTCATTTTTGATGTAGTCAGAAGGTGTATAGATCAGGATTTCGTTCTCACCAAAAGGTATAAACTCTTCAATCCACAATCCCACATTTTTTTCTGATTGGAATTCTCCATTGACGTCATAATACAGCCAGGATTGACTTCCATTGTCATTGACAATAATTTCATCATTTGTCACCAGAAAATCCTCAAGATGTGCATATTCTCCGGGACCATCTCCTACATTTCCACCTACAAATTGTACATTTCCCTGTTTATCAAAACAAAAGAATTTTTTTGATCCCGACTGATCTAATACATAGATCTTATCATTTCTGAATATAAGTCTATTGACGCTTCCAATAAGATTTATGGAGTCACTTCCCAGTGGCAAGTAAGTAAAATCCGGCTCAATAAGATCAGACAAATTTGCAGTTTCTCTAAACTCCACTTTGATGGTTTTGTGTCCTTCCTGAGTATCTTTGTTATTGCTACATTGGGTAGAGGTTAGCATGACAACCCCCAAGGCTAACAGGGTTCCCATTTCGTTTATAAACTTCATTGATTTTAGGTTGGTTGACATAAATATAAATTACAACAGGTAAATAATCAGCCTATTTAAGTCCCATGATCTGTTCTTTTGAGAAAGGAGTATGATCACATTTCATTTTCCCCTGCTTATCCAAAAGAACATATAAAGGTAGATTCGCACTACAATCAATATCAGGTATTACAGCCTTCCAGGTCAACGGCATATTAAAGTGTAAAAAATGAAGATATGGTGAACCATCAATTACATAAGACCAATCAGCTCTTGATTGAATATTCCCGATAAAAATGGTTTCAACGTACTCATTTGATATAACTCCAGAGCCTGGCCAAAATAACTTATTACCAATTGGTATGTGTTCCCGATCCCAAAAGATTAGATAAAGGGACTTCTTACCTTGAAGGGAGTGATATAAACGCTTGAACAAAACCTGATCAATAGAATCCTGCAGTTGAATCCGGAGTTGGGTATCATGTTGAACCGCAAACTGTCTTTCGATGGGTACAATGTTTGATAGATCTTTCCGGACTTGCTCATCAAGGGGCTGACCCTGCCAATCATTTTTATTGTAATGCCAGTTTTCCTGTGGCACCTCTTTTAGATTTTTTGCTTGAAAATCAACGCTATTGAAAGAGATTTCATGATAGGAAATCATTTTCTTCTCCCGGATTTCCGGCAGGTATTTCCAATCGGCTTCCTGTATTAGTAGGTGCTCAATTTTAGTGGGTTGGAGATATCGTCCAGCACTTTCCAGATCTATAGAAAAGATGGTATTCTCAGTTTGGACAAGGTGATCAAAGGTTTCAGTACTCTGATAGATTAATTCATACTTTGTGATTTCATAATCATATTTGTCTCTGCTGTTTTCCCTGAGATGAAACCTTAAATCATACTTTTCTATAAAATTCTTTGCGGAAGTCGCCAAAGGGTTGCCGTCAGTAGCATTGATGATGTAAGTATTAACGCCATCCGTATTCAATGTATCTTCTACTGTATAGGAATAATCCGTAGCCCTGAATTTATATTTCAATCCATTGAGCAGTAGGTAAGCGTCCGGATCGAAATAGGTAGACAGTGTGTTGTTCTTAAAGTCAATTCGATCAGTAGATAGCTCAAGGCTTTCTCTTTTTCCCTGATAGGTGATGATATCAGAAATTTTGTAATAGGAATCGGCCTTTCCAAACCCTTTTGGATCATTGATGGTGATCTCACCTTCTTTATATTTGACATACTTCCCATCTTCTAAAACATAATGTTTAAGATCAGCTTTAGCCTGAAATGGAGGACAAGCCTTTTTTAATCCTTTCATGGCTTGTTCTACCATATCATTGACCTGTTTGATCCTTTCCAAGTTTGGATAAACAGAAACGGCTTCCAACATGATGCTCATGGGTGCAAGGGAAATCACAAGGTCTTGCATATTAACTTGATTCAGGAGCGTATCAAATGAATGGTACCCTACTGAAGAGCAAATGAGTTTCAGATTATCAGATTCAATATCTGCAAGATCAAGGGTAAACCTGCCATCTATATTAGTAGAGGTGCCATAAGGAGTAGAACCAATTCGAATGGTGGCATAAGGTATTGGTAAATTAGATTGGTCGTCAAACAATTGTCCCACAATAACTTTTTTTTGCCCGGATAACGGTGTTGTAATCAAATGACTTAATACGCAAATGAATAAAAAGAGCAAAGTTTTATATTTCGCAAGGCATTGATTGGTTATTATCATGTTGGAAAAGGTCAGGAAGTAAGAATTGGCAGATTAAATATAAGATAAAACGGCAATAGTTATATTTATTGCTGAATGAACAAGAATTGCAAATCATCGCTAATGAGTACATCAGCTGAAAGATATCTACTAGTAATTATTATGCTGTGGGCTGTCAGCATTTCTTTTGGTCAGATTAAGGAGCGTATTTCGATATCAGGAAGGATCATAGATCATCAGACCAACAATCCAATCCCTTATGTGAACATTGGAGTTTTGGATTCTTATGTAGGGACCAGTAGTGATGATCAGGGGAAATTTCAACTTTCTATTCCAAATAAATTACGTAACAGTCAAATCATTTTTTCAAGCATAGGTTACAAAACCAAACCTGTCCTTATAAGCGAAATCAATAGTTCTGATAAACTGGTCATTAAACTGCTTGAAGACACACTCAATCTGCAGTCCCTGACATTTAGGGAAAGTGAAGACCCAAAAGAAATATTACGACAGGCATTCGCCAAAGAAGATCCTTCATCCTATTTGATTCAGCAATACTACCAGGGTAAAGTTGATGACCTTTCAGGAAAAGTTTATTATGATGTTGAAGCAATCCTTCACAATGAAAGGAAAATAATTGATGGAAACATCGGAGTTTCAAACTGTGCAACACAAAAGAAGAATAACTTGACAGAAGGCATAGATAATCATTACTTTCAGTATTTCATGTTCTACTTCAATGTGACAGATGATTCCTATCACTGTGATTTGAGCGCTGATAAATGCCTGTCAGGACTAGATATTACAATGGACAAGTATATCCCTTATGATGGGAAACTTGTTTACAAGATTGATTATTCCTTTCAGGATACCCGAAAGCTATCACTGGATAGAAAAGGAATTAAATCTTTGGCTGGAACAGCATATATTGAACCCGAAAACCTGGACTTAATCAGATGGGTGATTCAAGGAGAATTTGAAGAAGTTTCACGAAGTAAAATTTTAAAAGCTGGCGGTAAAGGATATCCGATAGATTTTACCTGGATCCGAAACTACCGGGAAGTGGACAGTAAATACTATTTGTCACTCCTGGATGTAATTCAGCGGAATCAACAGATTCCTGTTTCGGGGGCACCGACAACTATCACTCAAAAACATAGCTGTTTTTCTATGGATGTAAAATTTGGAGATCAAATTGAAAGGAATACCAATTGTGAGTCCTATGATTTGAACAATATCCCATATGACGAGACTTTTTGGCAAGGGTTTAAAAATGGAGTCAACTAGATGGGCAAGAGATTGATTATATTACGTATTTAATGATAAATAATGGTCAAAGACATATACTTAAGTATAGGAATGATGGAACAAACAGAAGAGCAATGGAAGGACATGGAGGGTTTTTCAAACTATGAAATCTCCAACAAGGGCAAGATCAGGAGTAAAACCCGTAAAGTTTGGCACACAGGCATTCAGGGTCACATGAAGCTCAAGGGAAGACTCATGAAGCAACGCTGGAACAAGCCCTGTAAGTGTTTTTTTCTGGACCTGTTGGCAGATGATAAGAGTCGTAAAACAGTATACCCCCACAAACAGACTGCACTAGCCTTTGTACATAACCCTAATCCTGCAGAGCTGACTATGATCATCCATGAAGATAACAACCCAAAAAATAATGACGCCAATAATCTAAAATGGGTGACGCCATCTGACCACATGAAATGGCAGTTCAAGATGGGAAACAAAGACAATTATAAAATGTGGAAGATCCGTAAAAAACGATATAAAAATGGCTTCAAGCCTGGGACTGTCTTACCCGGACGACCAAGGAAGGTAAAAGCAGAATCATAAGCAGCCTTGATCTTTAATCAATAGAATACAATCCTTCTACCGGATTACTCCACTGGCCATTGCTGTCCTGAACCCGGAGTGATATATTCACAATCTGTTCACCACCGAAAAACATATGGGAATTTAGGTTTCTTCAGATCTATCTCCTGGCTATTGATGCTAAACCTATAAAGCACAATTTCACCACCAAATTTAGCATCCTTGTCATAGCTATCTGTTCCATCGATCGTATACTCATACCTACTCACCACACGTGTTGGTTTAACTGACAAAGCGGCGACCGGTGGAAGATTTTCAAATACGGTTAATTGAATAGTCAACGTATCAAATTCATCTAGCTGGTCTTGAGCAAATATTTGAATTTCATGATATCCGAGTTGTTCCGGCCGATAATTAAAGGAATAGATTTCGTCTGTTCCAAGCGAAGTATTTACCGATAGCGCTCTCCTAGTGTTAAACCCGTTACTAAATACCTTCCCACTTCCACTGGACACTTTGAAAAAGACCTCCTTCAGGTTTCCTTCCGGATCGGTAATGGTCACATCCTGATTATAGTTATTCTTTGAAAAAATGGGAAAGAACTTTACGCTATCACTGACAGTTTTCTTTCATTTCTTTTCCTTAGATGAAAAGAAACGAAACAAAGAAAAATCAAGACAGAATAATACTTCCACGCACTTGGCCGGGACACGCCCGTTATTCTGTCGGGCCGACGCTCCTTTCTAACAATGTATCGTCCTAAAATAAGTTAATTATCATTGGACTAAATGTATGTTTATTAATTTAATGCATTTAAAAAACGTCAAATTTCACCTAAAAACTAGCCTTTAAAATTCAGCCTTTTTAGAAGTGATTATCCATGGTTGTAATACCACTAACAAATTTTTATTCATTATATTAGTATATAACGTAACAACAATCAGAATACAGCTTTATGAATAGCTCTAGAATAGTAAAAATTTAAGCAAAATCGGTGGTATGTTTGAATGAAGTATCCAGCTACCTATACCTTTTTAGAACATAAAAGTATTATGCCCATTCTTCGATTGAAATAAGAGTAGTTACCAGAATTCTTTTTCAGTAAGAATATTCCATAATGTCGTCACTGATTTTGTAACAATTCCTGATCATCCAAGCACACTTTTTACAGGGAATTCAACATGACCGGGTTAATGAATAGTCTCTGTATCTTGTATATATTGATAGATAATGGTAGGTTTAATAATCAATTGTTTTTTACTATGTCTCAAATTTGTCTGGAACCGGAATTTCTTATTAAATCAATAGAAGCAAATATTGACTATATGTGTCCGACATATCAAGGAGATAAAAAGGACATTTGGATTGATGATGATGAAGCTATGGGTTTATTGAAAATATCTTCTAAAACAACACTCCAAAAGCTTAGGGATAGCGACAAAATTATCTACAGTAAAATCACTTCAAAGATAATTCTGTATAACAGAGAATCTATTGAAAACCTACTAAAAGAAAACCAGAATAAAGCTCTATTATGAAGATTAATAATTTATTTAAAAAGGGTTTTAACCATGGGTACATTTTAGCTAAAGAAAATCCAAAATATCTACAAGATTTATTGGCAGCTATCAAAAATAAAGAGTCTCAATATTCAATAGGTTTGCAATCTGCAAAAAATCTATTTATTGGTAAATCTCATAAAAAGGATCAGGAGAAGGGGAGGGGTAGAGGACTATAATAGGTATTTTATAGATGCATTTTCAATTGATTTATCTACCTATACTTTTGACAATAGAGCATTAATATTTTGCAAAATATTTCCTTTCCTCTTAGGCGTTATGTGTAGCTAATTAAATTAAGGTTGTTATTATTTTTTATTGTTTTATTATATACTACTAAGAACAGAATTCATTCCTCATAACGCCATTAATTGCAATTTGCGAAGGTATTTGTTACTTTGGGTTATGGATAGCTTCTTTCGGGGAGGAGCAAGACGTGTTTTGAGCGGCTCAATACTCCACTACGTTTCGTATTAATCCACATCAAAACAGCGTCTTGGTTCCTGCAATTTTATTATTGCTAGGAACGGGGATTTTGCTTACGTTCCGCTGAAGCTCCACTACAAAATCTAGGATGGCTAGACCAACAAAGCAAATAAAGCGGGCTGAGAAAGTAACAGTCAGATATACCAAAGTAGAACTGAGGTTAATAGCAAGGTATGCTAATCGTACTGGTATCTCTATGGCAGAGTTTGTCAGGGCTAAAAGTCTTGATCATCAGCTAAGGAACAAACTCACTGAAGAAGAAGCTGACTACTATCGTAAGCTCATTGGCATGGCCAACAATCTGAACCAGCTGGCCCACCTAGGTAACAGTGGAAAGCTATTATACAATGAAATTATTAAGACCCTTGAACGTGTCAACCAAACGATTGACAAGCTGCTATGATCGGTAAAGTATCTATAGGAAAATCGTTTGGTGGAGTAGTTAGATATGTCATGGAAAAGGACTATGCTGAGGTCTTGGAGATGTCAGGTGTCAGAGGTGAAAACCCCACGGTTGCAACCAGAGATTTCAATGCCATTCGATCTCAGAAAACTGAGATCAAAAATGCTGTGTGGCATACCTCAATATCCTTTGCTCAAGCTGACAAACTTTCTAATGAGGACATGAAGAAAATAGCGGGTGACTACCTGGAAAATATAGGACTCGACAAGCATCAGTATCTCATGGTTCGTCACCATGATACAGCTCATGAACACATACATATTGTGTCCAACAGAATTGGCTTTGATGGATCTGTAGCCAGTGACAAATGGTGTAAGAACAGAACTGCCAATATCTGTGATAAACTGGAAGTAAAATATGGTCTTACCATAGCCCGAAATCAAGGCAGATCAAAGGTGGTTTCGGAAGACAAAGTCCAGGTAATCAAACAGGTCAAGAACAAGGTGAAATCGGCCATTCTGGAATGCCTGGATAAGGGAGTGCATGACTTCAAATCCTTGAAGGCTGAACTGGGTAAAAAGTCCATTGAAATGAACTTACAAATCCAGACTACCGGGAGGGTAAACGGGATCTCTTTTGAGAAGGATGGGATAGCAATCAAAGGCAGTGCCATTGACAAATCCTATAGCTACCGGGGACTGTCAAAACAGATGGATATGAACAAAGGATTAACAAGATGAAAAAGGAAGAAAAGATTGAAGTCATGTTTGAATCTATTCTTCTGGAACTGGAGAAGATCACAAAAAATATTTCATCTAAAAAGTTAGAGGATGACATTGAAGATGCAGTCATTGAAGAGTCATCAACTGACCAGATTTATGATCAGTTAAATGAGATTAAGCAACGCATTGGAAGTATCAATATTGGGATCAGTCAGGTAGGTCAAATCAATGGACGAATTGATGATCTCAAACGGATGTTAAGTCACCCAGAATATGTTCAGAAAAATCAAAGTGAGACCCACCATTACTTCTGGTTTTTTCCTGATTTGAAAGGCTGGATTTCCCTAATAAAGAGAGGATCGGTGGCATGGATAGCAGTACTCATGTTGATCCTGTCTGGAGCACTAAACTATTACATGGGAAAGGAATGGTTCCATCTGAAAGGCCAGGATACCAAATACGAATACTTAAGAATTAAAGGTGATACAGAAACCATCACTACGCTTGACTCCCTATGGAATATAGAGCACATCAAAGAACGAATAGTAGAAATTGTCAAAAGGGAAGAATTGAAGAAAGAAGCCGAGACCCCTCAACCCACCCAACATATAAAAAGTAATTAATAGATACCAAAATGTTAGACCACTTTTTTGATATATGGAAGTTGATGTGGCCTGGATATCCGAGAGTAATTGACCCCTACATTCCCTATTTATTTTGGTCAGGCGTCGTATCATTTTTTTATCTGATTAGATCTAATAGAATTTTATTCCTAATCATTTTTGTAGTCTTTCTGCCGGTCTTCCTAATCCTTCCATTCATTACACTTATTAAGGTTTCAATCAAAATATTTTCTTCTATAAATCTAACACTACCAAGTCGTGCAAAACCCTTTCATTTATCAGATCTTGGATTTGAGCTAGGGTTTACTGATGGATCTAAACTTAATATTCAAAATCCTCAAAGAGGAGTGTTAATTACAGGTGGCGCGGGAGCCGGAAAGAGTCAAAGTATCATCATCCCATTGATCTACCAGTTAGTTCAAAAGAACTATACTGGCCTTCTCTATGATTATGAAAATCCGGTACTGGCTAATCATGTCTGGACGGCTTTCAGGAGTTTTCCAAATCGCAAACAAGAGAAGGAAGTAATAGATTACTATGTGAATTTCACTGATCTCAATCGAAGTCATAGACTCAATCCACTGGACCCCAGGTTCATGACCAACAGCAGCTACGCACGGGAATACAGCACTACTATTCTTGGTAATCTTAATCCTGAGGTAATCACCAAAAAAGATTTTTGGATACGAAGTGCTGAAGTGCTCTTTGCAGCAGTGCAGTGGTATCTCAGGGAAGAGCATCCAAATTATTGCACTTTACCTCATGCGGTAAGTCTGATCCTGACCGATGACATTCCGAAGCTTCTGGACTTGATATCAGTAAATGATGAATGTGCTGGAATGGTAACTAGTATCAAGGCAGGACTCAAGAGTGAGAATCAGACAGCAGGTGTCCTGGCTACCATCCAGAATTCCATAGCAAGCATCAATACACCAGAAATCTTTTGGGTTTTGTCTGGTAATGATCTTACACTTGATTTGAATAACCCATCTGAGCCTAAATTCCTGACTATAGGCAACGAACCTTCCCTAGTTGATACATACAGTCCTGTCATCAGTTTAATCGTCTCAGCTGCCTTAAAACAAATCAACAGGCAAAACCAGCAACACAGTATCATCTTGGTAGATGAATTGCCTACAGTATATATCCCAAATCTGGAACGTCTACCAGCTACTGCCAGGAAGAATAGGGTGGCGACTGTGCTCTGTGTTCAGGACTTCAGTCAGTTGGAAGATAAGTATGGAGATAAGAAAACAGAGGTTATTACTTCTGTATTAGCCAATCAATTCTTTGGTAAGACGACCAATCCAAAAACAGCGGAGCGGATAAGCAAGCTTTATGGAAAGCATGATCAGGAATTTATTAATACATCTTCATCTCAAACGAAGGGGTATAGTACTTCAGGTAATCCAATTTTGGGGTCAGATAGTCAGGGTAGGACAATTTCTCGGAGTACAGTGATTCAAGAGAGGGATCGAGTAAAGCCTCAGGAATTAGGAAATTTATTGACCGGTGAATTCTATGGTGTTCTGGTAGATAGCGATATAAATGAATTCAAAGGCAGATTGATTGAAGGAAGTTATGATACCGAACCCATAGAACAATTTAATTACATCTCATCATCTATGGTTAAAAGCAATTATCAAAGGATTAAAGAGGAAGCAGTTGCAATATTGAATGGATGTATTGGGGGTGGTGAGGGCGAAGTGTTTGTGAGTTTGCAGGAGTAGTGACAACTTGCTTTAATTTAGAGAGAGGTTTCCGACTTCATAATAATCAATTTTGGTATCGGTTCCATGGTAAGACTTTTAGGGTGAACAATTTGCTTAGAAATTAATTAGGACTGTCACAATTTTTAGAAGTCTTCTTTTAGTTGTTACAATGCCATATCATGAGAGGGTGAATGACCATCAATCTCTTCCTAATACTTACCCACTTTAGTCAACATATAGTTATTCTGTGTAACAAGATCTCTATTAGTTTTTGACACTTCCTCATTAGAATTTAACAAGTCAGAATTCGGTTTTATCAAAGTGGAATTAGTGAAATTTATTTGATCAATTGTTTCATTTTTTTCTTGAATTTTTTAGGCAAGTCCTCTTGAGATTTTTTATCACTGCTATAAGTGCCCAGAAAGGAGAGTACGGTTCAAATCACTATAGGAATGAGACCTAAAATAGACATCCAGATCATGTGATTATTATGTGACTTAGCATTTAATCAAATTTAACTGTTTCGGATTACGGAGTTTTAGATTTAGTGATGCTTTAAAGATGCTTTAAAGATGTAACTATACCCCCAGGAGTATCCCATTTGTTTAAATATAGAACACTTTGTTGTGGTTTAAAACTAACTGAAATTCCTAGAGTTTGCTTAGAAGGATATATTTTACTTGTTATCAATTGTAGCTAATAAGAATTGAAGAAAAAAGAACTATTTAGAATTCACATTAGCCTTATAAAGGCAGTAATTGGTCCTAGTTTTGAAAAAGAAACCAAGCGAATAAACAGGCAATCAAATTTTATTTATAAAATATAAATGCACGCAATATGCACGCAAATAAAAAAGGCACTTACAATTTTTAGTTGTAAGTGCCTGATAATCAATGTGGGAGCTGAGGGATTCGAACCCCCGACCCTCTGCTTGTAAGGCAGATGCTCTGAACCAACTGAGCTAAGCTCCCGAAATTTTCGGATTGCAAATGTAGTATAGTTTATGACTATTGCAAACTCTTTTTTTCTTTAGTTAGGGTCTGCTGAAAAAGTCTCAGATATATCAGATACGAGGCAGCAAGGTGAAGATGTATAGATTACACTTCGAACCGCAGCTAACAAAGTAGATGATATATCTAAGGCTAGCCCGGAAAAATGGCTGTGACATTTTTCAGGTGTACAATAAATGTAGATATACTTTAAATAACCTTGCACTTGCTGATAAACTCCGGGTTCTTTAATCAGTGAAAATGATTTCCATGTGTACATTTTTTTATAATTATGCGTTTTTCAGCAGGCCCTAGTTAATTACATCGTATGAAACCGAAGATTCTGGTCGTGGGGAGCAGCAATACGGATATGGTAACTGTATCCGATAGATTGCCAAAGCCGGGAGAGACAGTAGTGGCTGATGAGTTCTATATTGCCCAGGGTGGGAAGGGGGCTAACCAGGCAGTTGCAGCTGCCAGACTCGGCGGAGAAGTAACTTTTGTGGCCAAACTAGGAGATGATGACTTTGCCAGGCAGGCCATAGCCGGCTATCGTAAAGATAAGATCAAAACGGACCTCCTTTCTTTTGATCCGTCAGCGCCAACCGGAACGGCTCTGATCCATATTGATGACTCAGGAGAGAATATGATCGTCACGAATATGGGTGCCAACAATAAGCTTTCGATAGAGGATGTCCGTGAAAGTGTGTGGGACCTGGAATCTGCCGATGTGATATTGTCTCAATTGGAGATACCAGTAGAGACAGTCATTTTTACGGCTAAAAAAGCAAGAGAATTCGGAAAACCTTTCATCTTAAACCCTGCTCCGATCAATCCGCTGCCTGATGAGCTAATTGGCATGTGTACTTATATCATTCCCAATGAGACGGAAGCCGCTTACTTTTCAAAGGTTAAGATCAAAGGCGATAACTCAGTAAAAACTGCAGCAAACTATTTTTTAGATAAGGGTGCTCAAAATGTAATTATTACACTTGGAAGCCGGGGGGCTTATTGGCAAAGCTCGGGGGTTTCGGCATTTATTGAAGCTCCAAAAGTAAAAGCCATCGATACCGTAGGTGCGGGGGATGTTTTTTGTGGGGCTTTTAGTGTGGGTATTGCTAAAATGGGCTCAGTTGAAGAGGCCGTCAGGTTTGCCAATCAATGCGCGTCATTAGCAGTAACCAGAAAAGGAGCTCAGTCCGGGATACCGTATGCTCATGAGCTTATGAAATAGCTTCGAGCACTTTTTCCATCTTCATACTTCTTGATCCTTTTATGAGGAGATTTCCTTCTTTAATCGGATTGGATTTTAAGTAATCTTTTGCAGCCTCGCTGGTCTCAAACCACTTTGACCCATCGACCTGTTCTGATGCATGTTTCATTTCCGGCCCGACTAAGATCACCGTCTTAAAGCCTAAGGATTTCAATTCTTTCCCAAACGTCCGATGTCGGTTTATAGAATCTTCTACTTCTTTCATATCTCCGAGAATCACATGTTTGGATCCCTGTAGCCTGGTGAAGCTTTCTAAGGCAGCAGACATTGAAGTAGGGTTGGCATTATATCCGTCCATGACAATTTTGAGTAATCCTTTGCTGATTACCTGGGATCGTTGGTTGCCTGATACATAAGTTGAAATTGCTTCTGCAATCGCTTTATCAGAAATCTGAAAATACCGGCCGACACAAATTGCTGCTGTAATATTCTGATAGTTATACGCCCCTATTGTTTGAGTCTTTATTTCCTTTTCTCCCAATCCGAATCGAATCATTGGTTCAGCCCCGATGAAGCTAACGTCCTCGTTTGGATAGCAAATCGCATGATCCAGATCACCGAAAGGCTTTAGTCTGGGATCGGCTGTGTTGACAAATATTGTACCCTGTTTTTTATTGATATGATTGAAAAGCTCAGTCTTTCCCTTAAATACCCCTTCAATCCCTCCAAATGTTTCAGTATGCGCTTCCCCGATATTGGTTATCAACCCAAATTCAGGGTCAGCGATTCGACTAAGATTTTCTATTTCACCCACATGATTTGCACCCATTTCGATGATGGCAATTTCTGTTTCATCTGTCATTTCTAGTAATGTCAGGGGTACCCCAATGTGGTTATTAAGATTACCTTTTGTCGCCAGCGTTTTATACTTCGTTGACAAGACCCGATTGAGCAATTCCTTAGTGGTCGTTTTCCCATTGGAGCCCGTTAGCGCGAGTAGCTTTCCTTTAAAGCGATCGCGATGGTACCTGGCCAGGTCCTGAAGGGCCTTTAGCGAATCTTCAACGAGGATTGTATTGGGGCCTTCAAATGCCTTATCATCAATGATTGCATAATCAGCCCCCTCTTCAATGGCCTTAGCTGCATACTGATTGCCATTAAAATTTGGTCCCCTCAATGCAAAATACAGGTCGCCGGGTTTAAGGGTACGCGTGTCTGTGGAAACACCCCCGGATTCAAGAAATTTAGTGTAAAGAGATTCCATCGATTTGGCCATATTGCAAATATATTCCAATGAGCACCAAAGCAATTATCTTAATAAAAGCGATCAAAGACACAATGCATTATGCGTTTGATTATCCCCTGGAGCATCAACTCATGAAAATTTCTAACCAGGTTTTCACCATTGACAGTTTTACTGATCGATCCCTGGTTCAACCGATTATAAAGTTGATTGATGAAAGTGAAAAGAGTTTCCTGATTTTGGATAACAGCGTTTCTTCTGATATTGGGATTGGTAAGTCCATTCTGAATGCATGTATCAAGAAGAATATTGACCTGATTTGCCTGGGAGAACCTGGAAATTCCGGTCCTTTTTTGAAACTGTTTAATGGTAAAGTATTTTCCTCTGAGCAAGAGGTAGTTGACTATATCAGTTCAAACTGATCCGCGTCTTCGTGGAAAGGATACCGGGCTCTAAAGGCGTCTAGTGGTTCTCTTTCCAATGTCACATTTACAATTTCTTCTTTTGTGATAAACGCTATTTCTTCTCCTTTGAAATTGTATGCTGCCGAATGTCCGGGATATTTATGACCAGTGGGATCTTCTCCCACTCTGTTTACTCCAACGCTGTAGCTCACGTTTTCGATGGCCCGTGCACTGAGCAATGTATTCCAGGCATGGATCCGCGGTGCCGGCCAGTTAGCTACGTAAATGATTACATCGTATTCATATGGATTTCCAGGTTGCCCTTTTGAGCGGCCCCAGATTGGAAACCTTAGATCATAACAAATCCTGGTTTTGATTTTCCACCCTTTTAACTCGAAGACCAGGTCCTTGTGATCGGTAGCATAAGCCACATCTTCCCCTGAAAGCGTGAACAGGTGTTTTTTGTTATAGTATTGTGTACTTCCATCAGGGGATACTACCAGGAATCGATTGTAGAAGTTCTTATTTTCGGTTATGATACAACTGCCTGCTACCACGGCATTTCTTTGAGCAGCAATCATCCTCATCCAATTATGAGTCTTACCATTCATAAGCTCGGCCAATGGTTTTGGTTCCATGGTAAAACCCGTACTGAACATTTCAGGGAGTATAATCAGGTCAGTGTCTCCTTTGATTTGCCAGATCAATTCTTCACAATGGGCAAGATTGGATTCAATGCTTTCCCAGAGAATGTCTGTCTGAACCAGGCTGACCTTTAGATCTTCCATTA
The DNA here is from genome assembly GCA_047947195.1 of Bacteroidota bacterium. GTDB lineage: Bacteria > Bacteroidota > Bacteroidia > Cytophagales > Cyclobacteriaceae > UBA7330. The sequence continues at coordinate 4,256,659 of CP170458.1, read as the reverse complement.
TCTCTTCGTTGCGAGCGGAGCTCTTACTTTATATTCAGTGTCTACTTTTCCTTTGCTAATATTGGCAAGTTTCCCTTTTAATAATCTCTTTTTGAAAGCGGTCAGGTAGTCTGTGAATAACACCCCCTCGATATGGTCGTATTCATGCTGGATGATCCTTGCTTTGATCCCGTCAAATTTATCTACATGATGGTTCCAGTCAGCATCATAATAATCAACTGTAATTTCAGGCTCACGGGTCACATCCTCCCTGATCCCGGGTATACTCAAACAGCCTTCCTCAAACTGCCATGGGTCCCCTTTGCTTTCTATGATCCGTGGATTGATGAAAGCCTGTTTCAATCCCTCATCTTCTTTTTCTTCGATCGGATCACTATCAATGACAAATAATCGCAAAGACTTACCAATTTGTGGGGCTGCCAGTCCCACACCGGAAGCATGGTACATGGTATCAAACATGTCCTGTACCAACTCCTGAATATCTTCCCCCTCAGGGATGTCTTCCCCCTTCTTTTTCAATACCGAATCCCCATATAATACGATAGGATATATCATGCTTTTGATTCCAAATAAGATTGTAAAATGATTGTTGCGCTCACTTTGTCGATGTTTCCTTCTTTTTCCCTGCGGTCCTTTTTTTTACTCCCTGCCTCAATCATGGAATGAAGAGCCATCTTTGAAGTGAATTTTTCATCGTGCAAAAATAATGGCTTATCCGGAAACAACTTTCTGAATCGATTGATTGCAGCCTGAACCAACGGTGTGGCATTGGTGTCTGACCCGTCCAGCTTTGTGGGCCAACCGAATACAACTTCCTGGACATCCTCCTTTTCAAAATAGTTCTTCAGAAAATCCATTAGTTGACCGGAGTGCACCGTGGTCAGCGGGCTGGCAATGATGCAGAGTGGATCAGTAACAGCGATCCCGCTTCTTTTAGACCCATAATCCACAGCCAAAATTCTGGCCATCAGTTGAGCTTACTTATCTCCTGGAATAATTCATTGACTCTTTTCTCCAGCTGGATTGCTCGAGGGAATAGGATTTTGTTCTCAATTTCGGCATGATACCACATCTCCCTGTCAAATGCTTTGATTTCACTCGTGATCACTTTCCAATGGATTGAATCATCCTCCCGATCTTCAATCAGGTTTCTTATTCCCTCTAGCTCATCTTCATCTTCGTGAGCAGCATGGATATCGGCCAATGAGAGGTGATTAAATTTTAAATGTTTGACGGCTTTAATAGGTGAGATTGGCTTTTCAAAGGTCAGCAGATGTTGGATATAATGAAAAACAGTATCCTCTTCTTTGTAGATGTGTTCGATAAACTCATCAACAAACTCTGGGAAGACCAGCTTCAGATCATTTTCGACCTCATAGCTATTGAGCAATCTAACGATGTAGGGAAGTTTGTCTTTGATAAAAAGATGATGGGTATGCTTCAGATATTCAATGACAAATTCCAGTGGGTACTGCTGTAACTCTCTGAAGGAGAACTGTTGCGATTTGTTGAATAGATAGAAACTCTGAATCACCTGTTCTTTTTTGAGTCCTTTTTCTAAACATATTTCGCCGAGTTTTTTATTCGGATGAAGGTAAAACTCAATTCCCAGGCAATTCAATGCACGAGCATAGATATAGTTCTCGTCTACTAGCGAGGCCAATGTACAATCAAATAGACGCATCCAACTTCAAAGATACTAAGTCAAAAGAAAACAGAATAATAACTTTATGGAAACGAAATTTCAATCCATGCGTTTTACTGAAACGGGAATTAAAAAAGATATAAATTAGAATTCAAATTAATCTTAAATTAAGTGAAGGAGAAAAAACTATCTAAGTCAGCGGTTAGTTTACCGTTGTTTATTTCGATAGCTATAGCTGTAGGAATTTTTATTGGCGCCAACATGGCGGGCCCTGATGACGGGGTTTTCAACCTCCAAAAAAGTCTATATAAGTTTCGTCAGGTACTTTCCTACCTTGAAAATGATTATGTGGATCCGGTAAATCCAGATGAGTTGGTAGAGACTGCCATTTCGGAAATGCTTGAAAAGCTTGACCCACATTCAGTTTACATACCAGCAGAAGAATTAGAACTTGCCAAATCTCAACTGGAGGGCAATTTTGAGGGGATTGGGATCGAGTTTAACATATTTAAAGATACCATATACGTGGTGAGTGCCCTGAGTGGTGGTCCATCTGAGAAAATCGGACTGAGATCCGGTGACAAGATTATAAAAGTGGATGGTGAAGATGTGACAGGTGAAGAACTAAACAATAGAAAGGTCATCTCGCTCCTGAGGGGGCCAAAGGGTTCCGAAGTAAAAGTTGCAATTCTGAGAAAGGGATATAAAGAACTCATTGACTTCGCCATCATTCGTGATGTGATTCCTCAGTATTCGGTTGATGTTTCTTACATGGTAGATGATGAGGTGGGGTACATTAAGGTGAGTCGTTTCTCTGCAACTACCTACATGGAGTTTAAGGGTGCGCTTCTTGATTTGAAGGCTAATGGAATGAAAAAATTAATTCTGGATTTAACAGGGAATCCGGGGGGGTATATGGATCGGGCGGTCGATATGGTAGACGAGATGCTGAAAGACCAGGAAATGATCGTTTACACAAAGGGTAAGGAGAGTAGATATAATTCACAACATCTTTCTAAAAACCCGGGAGATTTTGAAGAAGGAGCAATAGTCGTGATGATCAATGAGGGTTCTGCTTCCGCATCGGAAATTGTGTCAGGAGCATTGCAGGATCATGACCGGGCGCTCATTGTTGGTCGAAGGTCTTTTGGTAAAGGACTTGTTCAATTACCAATTTCGCTGAATGATGGATCTGAATTGCGGTTGACTATTTCCAGGTATTACACCCCAAGCGGGAGAAGCATCCAAAAGCCATATGGGCAAAATGTAGAAGATTATTACAGCGAGTACTACGATCGGTTCCAAAATGGTGAGATGTACGTGGAGGATAGTGCCAAAGTGGTTGATTCGCTTATTTACAAAACAGATGGCGGTAGGATTGTCTATGGAGGTGGAGGAATCATGCCTGACTATTTTGTCCCGTTGGATTCTTCACAAAATAGCATGTTCCTTTCAAGGTTGTCTACAACAAATACGATACGTGAGTATGCGTTAAAATATTATGAAGACCACAAGGATGATCTGGAAAAATACTCTTTCGAATCATTTAAAAATGATTTTGAGGTCTCTGATAAAATGCTGGATGATCTGATTGCTTTAAGCAAGCAAAATGGGGTCAAAGCTGATACAAGGGGCTTTGAGAAATCCAAACATTTGATACAGGTGTACATCAAAGCTTTTATTGCCAGAAGTGTATGGGACAATGAAGGATTTTACCCAATCTTTAACGAACAGGATGAGATCTTTCAGAAAGCTGTCACCCTTGTTGGTCAGGCTGATGACCTGCTGAAAAAAGCCGTTCTTTCATCAAACTGATATCGCTGAAAGGTAAGCCTGATCATAGTATTTGATCAGCTGATCCCATCCAAATAAGTTTGAGGAAGCTTCACTTCTGTTCCTGAGTTCAATTCGTTGACGTCTGGTTAATCGAGCATAGTTATAAAGTCTGTTTGCCAACTGCCCGGCTGCATGGTCAAAGGATTTTTCCTGGCGTTGAATCACATAGATACCTCGTTTGTCATGATCCTTCACATTTTTGATTACATAGTCTCCAAAACCTGCCAGATCACTGGTCACGGCAGGGATGCCACTTGCTAAACACTCAAGTGGAGTATATCCCCAGGGCTCATAATAACTTGGGAAGATTCCGAGATGGCAACCTCTCACAAATTGATGATACTCCATCGAGAATAAGGTATTGGTATAATTGATGAAATCCGGATGGTACACGACTTTGACTCTATCCTCTTTTTTATTGACCAAATTCGAAGCCCTGATAAAATTGAGGATTTCATCGTTTGAATCATCGACCAGATTGTGTGTTACCACCGGAGGCAGCGAATCTGATTTCCACGTTTGTAAAGTCCTTCGATAGCGTAGTCTCCAATAATCATCAACAAACCTGTTGAGATCTGGCAACCTGGTATCATCACGTGCTGCTGCATCAAACAATAGTCTTTCGCCTACTTGTCTTTGAATGGCGTTGATGGTATCCCGGAATTCTTCAAGTAAAGCCCTTGATTGCAGAATATCGGGATTGATGGAGTAGTAAGGTTTCTTCGTGATAAAAAACATTACCACTGTTAAATCAGACTTTTCCGTTTGTAACCGGTGATTTAACCGAGCGAGAGCCTCCAAAGTCAGGTCATAACCTTTATTGAGGTATTCATATCGACCAGAAGTGAATAGATATAAAGTTTTGTTGAGATCGAAGGTATAGCTTGAGAAAAAGTGAGACATCGTAAAGTTGTGGATCTTGTTTTTATACTCCACGTGCATGTTCTGGAATTCATGCAAAGCTTCAAAGCGCTCATTGTTAATCCCGTTGGGTAGTACGAAGTCAGGTGTTCTTCCCAATAGCTGCCGACATTCTTTTGCAGTAACCTCACTAACTGTAGTGAAGACGTGGGCTCCATGAACTGCTGCTCGTTCTAAGGCGACAATAGATTCAATATTAAAATGCTTGGCTTCCCGTTGCCAATCCATAAAGGGAAGATGTTCATAAAACTGCGGATCATTCATGGCCAGGTACCTTCCAAGCATCGTTGCATGGGTAGTGAAAACTGTAGTTACCTTGATATTATTTCGACGTATTTCTGGTATACAGGTGGCTGACATCCATTCATGGAAGTGCGCGAGCACTTGTTTATCGGATGATTCTTTGGACAGATGCTCCAGAAAGATTTTGACTAATTCACCAAAGGCAAGCACATCATTAAACAGGTAGTCATCAGAAGGAGAAGAGATACCGTGTTTATCCCAAAGGAAATATTTGATTTCTCCAAGCTTGTGCATCACGCTACCCAGATCAAAAAGTACAACCTTTGGTCTACCACTGACCAACCAGTGACCATAATGTACTTTGAATCCCTCGTCCCTCATTTTTTTTACCACTTTACCAACAGCATCTTTTGAATCTTCTATAGCCTCAAATTCAGAAGAATAGTGTGGCATAAATGGACCGAGCAGACAATAATTGCTACCCCATTTTTTGACAACTGTGGGAACTTTGGATCGGATTACTGTATAGATGCCACCGACCTGATTCACCACTTCCCAGGCGATTTCTATCAGGTAGGTTTTTCGAATTTCTTTTTTGGTTATTCCCATGGGATTGCTAGAAGATTGGTTAATGATGTATTAAGTAAACAAATATTTCTGAGAAGTGCATCAAATGCCATCCAGATAATATTTAACATTCTTTATGTAACTATTGAAGGGGTGTGAAGTATTTAAGTTGTAGATAATAATGAAGAGGTGCAACCTGCTAATGGTTTTTGGCATCTAATGAATATGCAAATGAACAGTTCGAGAATTATTACCTTATTGTTGCTGCTGCTGGTGTTTTCATTCTTCTGTGAAATAGAGGAAAGGTTTCGTCAGCAGGTTAGTCAATGGTCTGATCATTATTCTGAACAAATTAAGGTCGGGTTTACCTTCCCATCTTTCAATTTTAGCCCGGATTCTGTGTTCATACACATATTAAAATAGGCTTAATTCCCTAATATTTCCATTAAATGCTATTTCTCTAACAGATTAGCTATATTTAGTCGTTAAAAAAAAGCTTGGACTCTGATTGCAGAGCTGAACTGAAAAACTTTGATAGCTGTTTTTTTAAGAAAAGAATTAATTTTCAAGTCTAAAGGTGTAATCAATAATTAGTTATAAGAAATATGGATCAAGATAAGTATTTGGCTTTCCTTGAAGTTTGGCAGAAAATAGCCTGGATTGGCTTCTTTGTCGGAATTGGTGTTGCAGTTTTAATTTTTTTGGTCCATCAGATAAGTTATTTATCTGCAAAAGGGCTTAAACAAAAATTTGATATCGCGAGTAGGTATGAGGTGAATCGATACATCTATGCCAACTACGGATTGGCACTAGCCTTCTTTTTTATTGTAAATACCCTACAGTATGAAACGGTTACGTTGAGCCCCGTTTGGTTTTTCATTAGGGTTTTCATTGGAATTTGTGCTGGTACACTACATGGATATATTACCCATCTCATATTTAAGTATTATTATCCAGGGCCTTTAGACAAAAAATTAAAACGGCTGAGATATACTCCCCGAACAAACCCAAGAACGGGAGCTCAGCTAAAGCTACTTAGTGAAGAAGAGGAGGATGCTTATCTGGATGAAGGAATGCAGGCTGAAGAGGATGCTTTTTCTGTAGATTATGATGTTTGGATTGACACCAACACTGGAGAAACTTTCATTGAAAAATACAAAGGGTACTTAAGTGCATTGGAATGTGATCGGTGTGGTTTCCAGACCCTAAAGCTTCAAAAGGAAGAGGTTTTGTCACCAGCATCGGCTTTTGAAGATGGGGAGATTCTAAAGGAATATAAATGTTCATATTGTGGTAGGATCAGGAGGAAGAAAGTGAAACTTTCCAAAAGAATGGAAAGAGACTCCTCTAAGAGTATGATCATTGACAATCCACTAAAACATGAAAAGCGTGTCACGCTTGTCAAAGTGGACATACATACTATGAATGGAAAAAGCAAAACATTCGAATTCCAGAATCTTCAGCAGGCAGAAAACTTTTTGAAAGAGTTCAATCTGGACAAGCTGGAAGAGTTAAGAGAACGGAGTTTTGAAGGTGGTTAGCGGTTTTTCCCATTAGTTCGGTTGGCGATATAAACGCCTAATAGAATAGCGATCATTCCAAGAATATGACCGGGGAATAGTGTTTCTCCGTCCAATATTCCCCATCCCAAGGCAATCACAGGAATAATATATGTTACTGAGGATGTAAATACAGGATTTGTCAGCTGTACAATTTTGTTGAATATGATGAGGGCTATGGCAGTTCCCAATACTCCCAGAATGCTGATATAAAGTATTGCCTGGAAGACCCCTTCTGTATTTAGCTTATCACTAAAATCCCCAAATCCGAATAAAGTAACAGTGGCTAATGGGCCTACGAAGATGAGTGAAACACTGGTGATAGTTGTGGATCTGTATTCGCCAAGTCTGTATTTAATGAGATTGGAATTGGTGGCATAAAGTATGGTAGCCATAATCACAAAGAGACCATAGTAGTTGATATTTCCAAGATTCCCATAAGATCCTGCTGTAATCAAAAGTATTGACCCAAAAAAACCGATCACGATTCCAATCCATACCCGTTGTCCAGGTTTTTGACTAAATAGTAAAAAACCGATTATCACCGTAAACAAAGGGGTAAGCGCATTTAGGATTCCAGTCACTGCGCTTTCCATTCGGGTTTGAGCCAAGGCAAAAAGAAATGCCGGTATGAAGCTCCCGGATAGTCCTACTGCAACGAAATACTTGAGTTTATTCCGCTCAATTGTCTGCATTCTTTTTATGGCAATAGGCAGCAATACAATAGACGCAGAAAGCATCCTGATAGAACCTACTTCAAGAGGAGATAAAGCAATGAGTCCCTTTTTTATGAGGATAAAGGAACTGCCCCATATGAGGGCAAGCAAAATAAGTAATAACCAGGCCTTGGTAGAATTCTTTTCATTCATCAGGCCATGACTTCCTCTGCAAAAGTCTCAGGTATTTGCATCAAAATTTCTTCCAGTTCTGTGAGAGAGGTTGATTCTACGAGTCTGGATCTAAACGGCTTGAAATTCGGAATCCCCCTGAAATAGTTGGTGTAATGCCTTCTCATCTCAAAGATTCCCTTCAATTCTCCTTTCCATTCTACGGAAAACTTTAAATGTTTTCTGGTAACGTTTACTCTTTCAGCCAGAGTCGGCTTATCAAGAGGTAATCCGGTTTTAAGGTAATGCTTGATTTCATTGAAGATCCATGGATAACCAATGGATGCTCTGCCAATCATGATGCCATCCACTCCATATTTATTCTTGTATTCCAAGGCTTTCTCAGGTGAGTCAATATCACCATTACCAAAAATCGGGATATGGATATCCGGGTGATTCTTTACTTCTGCAATTGGTCGCCAGTCTGCCTCACCCTTGTACATTTGCTGGCGGGTTCGGCCATGGATGGTTAGAGCCTGAATTCCAACATCCTGCAATCGTTGAGCTACCTCAAGTATCTTAATCGAATCGGTATCCCATCCCAACCGGGTTTTTACAGTGACCGGTTTAGAAACTGCTTTTACGATCTCAGCAGTCATTGCCTGCATCTTTGGCAGATCCAATAAAATACCTGCCCCTGCACCTTTACAGGCTACCTTTTTTACCGGGCATCCATAATTGATATCAATGATTTCAGGATTGGCTGATTCTGCGATGGCAGCAGCCTCACGCATGGATTCGATCTTATCTCCGAATATCTGGATACCTATCGGACGTTCATAGTCATAGATATCGAGCTTTTCAACACTTTTATCCGCGTTTCTGATCAGTCCTTCAGAGGAAATGAATTCAGTGTACATCAGATCCGCACCATTTTCTTTACAAACAGCCCTGAAAGGAGGATCACTCACATCTTCCATGGGTGCCAGCAGCAACGGGAATTCGCCTATTTCTATGTTTGAGATCTTAACCAATTCGAATCCTTATTTTTGCCGTAAATTTAGCTCAAATATGCAGAATATCCTCAAAAACACGTCATTGGACAGCTCAGGTTCAACACCGTGGTTATTACTATTGATCTTAGGAGGATATGTTGTGGCCGGTTTATTTCTATTCTCTTTTCTGGCGCAGGCGATCATTTTACCATTTTTTGATTTTGATCTTCAGAAGGCCTTAACGGTGCTGACCCCACCATATCAGTCTGATGAGGCTAGGCTTCCGTTGCTTATTATACAGGGGGTGACTTCTTTAGGGGCATTTTTGTTAATCCCCATATTTTTTGTGAAACGAAATTTAAATCTACCAACTAAGTCATTTTTTACTTACCCGTCTCAACTTTATCAACCCCTTTTGATGACCATTTTTATTATGTTCAGCTTCATGGTGGTCAACTCGATATTTATTGAATGGAATAGAAATATCGTCTTTCCGGAATTCATGCACTGGTTTGAAGACTATGTCTCAACAAAAGAAGGCGAGCTTGAGCTATTGACCAATTATATCACCTCATTTGAAAATTTTGGGCAGTTCATTTTAGGCTTTATCATCATTGCCATTTTGCCTGCGATTGGCGAGGAGCTCCTTTTTCGTGGATTGATTCAAAACTTATTTGGGGTAGCTCTTAAAAATATTCACCTGGCTATCTGGTTGACCGCTTTTATTTTTGGTGCAATACATATGCAGTTTTATGGGATGGTTCCAAGAATTCTCTTGGGGGCATTGTTTGGGTATTTATATTTTTGGTCTGGGCACCTGACAATAGCTATGTTTGCTCACTTCATCAATAATGGATTTACGTTGGTGCTTCTTTACCTTGCCCAGGAGGGACTGGTAGACTATGATCCTGTGAGCAAGGAAAATACTGCACCATTTATGGTGGTCATCGTTTTCTTTGTGATTGTTTCAGCTTTATTATTGCTTTATAGGAACTATTTTAGGACAGGTGAAAATGGTTGATTGGCAGAAAGTGTATCAGGACTCCCAGCAATATAGGGTAGAGATCGTGAAGGCGATCCTGGAGGAGCATGAGCTGGACCCTGTCATCGTAGATAAAAAAGATTCTGCCTATCAATGGGGCCATTTTGAATTGCATGTAACCGCTGATCAGGTGATCAGAGCGATTAAAATTATTAGTGAGGAGGTAAAGCTTTGACAAAATTCACAGACTTATACAGAAGGTTGCTTTCTGCTTTGGCAGGAGCGGCAATTATTGTATCTTCTTTGTTGATTGGTGAGTGGTCCTATTTCATCATTTTTTTATTGATCAGCATTTTTTCCCAATGGGAGTTTTATCGTCTGGTAAAACTTAGAAGCTATTTACCAATACGGTTGCTTGGGGTGATCCTGGGGACAATTGTATTTTGTTTCTCTTTCTTTATTGAGAAGAATCACCTGGATTCCAGATACTATTACGCCATATTCCCATTGGCTTCTCTGGTTTTTCTGATCAAGCTTTACAAGAAAAACGATACCACCCCATTCATCAACATTGCATTGTTTTATCTGGGTATCACCTATGTGGCAATTCCATTCGCCTTGATGAATGTAGTGGTTTTTTATCATGGATATTATAGCTACCAGATCATGCTCGGGTTGATGATGATTATCTGGTCAAGTGATACAGGAGCGTATTTTGCGGGAATTCGATTTGGCAAGACCAAATTATTTGAACGTATTTCTCCTAAGAAATCCTGGGAAGGAGCTTTGGGAGGAGCCATCGTAGCACTTTTGATGGCCTATGGGATGTCCCATTTTTATAAAGATTTATTACTCTGGCAATGGCTGTGCGTGGCTATGATTGTGGTGATTGCCGGAACTTACGGCGATCTGGTAGAATCACTCTTTAAAAGATCTATGGAAATAAAAGATTCGGGAAGCATCATACCTGGTCATGGTGGGTTTCTTGATCGTTTTGATAGTCTGATTTTGTCAGTTCCTTTTATTGTTGTTTTCCTAAAACTTTTCTAATTAACGCCCCAACCAAATATGAGAATACATAAGGAAGGATATGTAATAATTCCAGTATCAGCAGTTCTGATCGGATTACTTTATGGACTTTTATATTACCTGATTCCGCTTGCAATTATTCAATATGTTTTAGCTGCAGCGGCCATTATTTTTTGGGTGTTGATCGTTCGTTTTTTTCGAACCCCTTTGGTTCCTACAGCTCAATTACCTGATCAGGTACTCGCTCCTGCTGAAGGTAAGGTCGTGGTGATAGAAAAGACCAGGGAAGATGAATACCTGAAAGATGAGAGGATTCAGATCTCGATTTTTATGTCCCCATTGAATGTTCATGTTACCAGGAGTCCATTCAAAGGGACAATTAGTTATTTTAAATACCATCCAGGTAAATACCTGGTAGCGTGGCATCCCAAGTCCAGCACGGATAATGAGCGAACTTCCATTGGTTTTGAGCTGGAAAATGGTTCCAAAATGTTAATCCGTCAAATTGCAGGTGCAGTAGCTAGAAGGATCAGTTTCTATCCCAAGGTTGGTGACAAAGTTGATAATGCCTCAGAGGTTGGATTCATCCGGTTTGGAAGCCGTGTAGATGTCTTTCTACCTCTGGATGCTGAAATCACGGTTAAAATCGGGGATATGACAGATTGTGGCAAGACGGTACTTGCTAAACTTAAGTAGTAATCTTGCACGTACATGATTTAATTGGATTTATCCCACAATCAGGATAACTTGAAGTTATATTCTTAACCTAACTCAATGATCATGAACTTAACCGTAAAGTATCAGGAGAACTACTCGCGAGGTGAGCTTCTCCTAAGGACGTTTTTTGGATTCTTTTATATAGGGATCCCACATTTTTTTCTATTATTTTTTGTGGGGATTTGGGGAGCGATCTTACAATTTATTTCCTTTTGGGCCATTCTTTTTACCGGTAGATACCCACAAAGCTTTTTCGAATTTCAGGTTGGTTTAATGCGATGGAACTTAAGATTGAATGCCAGATTGTGGAATTTGAGCGATGGGTATCCGGCTTTTGGTATACATGGCAATGATGATGAAACGTCTTTGGAAGTACCATACCCTGAATCCCTGAGTCGAGGTCTGGCCATTGTTAAATTACTTTTTGGAGCTCTTTATGTTGGATTTCCTCATGGATTCATTCTGTTATTCAGATTAATATGGGGTTCCATCCTAATGTTTATCGCATTCTGGGTAGTATTATTTACAGGTAAGTATCCTGAAAGCTGGCATGCTTTCAATGTGGGAACCTTACGATGGAGCACCAGAGTAAACCTCTACCTGGGCTTTATGAATGATACTTATCCGCCATTTTCGGGCAAACCTTGATAATATATGACTAATGAATCTACCTATCATCCGGTTGAACAGCCGGATGATATTCCTATCCGGGACAGAGAAGATGCCATGGGGGCATACCTGATGATGTTTGCTGCTCTAGCCGCCGGATTGCCCCTGCCTATCATTAACCTTATTGCGGCACTGATATATTATTTCACTAATCGGGCGAAAAGTAGATTTATTGAGTTCCACTCACTTCAATCACTTTATTCGCAAATCCCAACTACTTTAATGAATGCTGGCCTGGTCTTCTGGACACTTAGGATCTTATTTAAAGACGGGTCCTTTACAAGCGATGAATCGATATGGGAAGGTTTTACCACTGTGGGTGATGTCTATTGGGGATATATCTATGTTGTAATAGCCGCAAACCTGATCTACGTAATATTTAGCATAGTGGGAGCTGTATATGCACGAAAAGGCCGCATGTATTACTTTATTTTCTTTGGCAAGCTGGCTTATCATATCGCATACAAAAAGAGAGCCGAATCAAAACCCTTTGTTAACCAACCTCCTGCTTAAAAATCGATGATTCGTAAAATCTATAAGGAATTATTGATTGTGATTGGGGTATTCCTCCTGGTCTGGGTGGGTATAATTCTCTTAAAACCAGTTCCGGAGACTCCGGAAATGGCTATTTCAGTTGAAAATGAAATGAGTTTGGGAGACAGGTTATCTCAAGATATTCTGGATAATTATACAGTTATTGAGTCAGATACGGTGAATCTGGCTATCCAGAAGATCAAGGAAAGGTTAGTTTCTGAAATAGGGCTAACAGCCTATGACTATTCCTTACATGTGGTAAAAGAAGAACAGGTGAACGCTTTCGCCAGTCTGGGTGGGCACATATTTATTTTTTCGGGAATGATTGAAATGGCTGAAGAGCCGGAAGAGCTGGCAGCCGTACTGGCCCATGAAATCGGTCATGTGGAGAAACGACATGTAGTTAATAAACTGGTTAAAGAGATCGGGGTTACTGTCTTGTTCTCCATTTTAAGTGGAGGGGATCCGGTTCTGGTGAGTGAAGTGGCAAGAGCTGCAGTTTCCAGTGCCTTTGATCGCTCGCAGGAGTCAGAAGCGGATCTATTTGCCATGGAAACACTCGAAAAGTCAAAGATTAGTCCCCGGTATGTAGCTTCGATATTTAGACGTATCAAGGAAAAATATGGTGGTTACGATGAAAGACTGGAGTTTCTTATGTCACATCCCAATCTTAATAAGCGAATAAAGGAATCATTGGAATACCCAATCGACGATGACTTCTCCTCAGTCAGTCTTGATATAGATTGGGGGGCTGTTAAGCGGAATTTGTGATTTGATGGTGCTATTCAATAAAGCCGCAGAATTACGAATGATATTTTTAGTAGAATCAACGAAAAAATTTCCTGTCAACTCACAATTCGTGTGTTATCGGTTTAATTATTCTAATTTAATTTTAACACATGATCGATTTAAAGGAGGTAAAGCCGGAAGACCTCAAAGCACCCCTCGAAAAGTTTTGGAAACTAGCAACAGAGAAAACTGAATTACTCAGGAAAAACTATAAAAGTGATACCGGGTCTCCGGTAATCACAAAAGCAGGGAAATATGTGCCCCAGGGGTGGACGGACTGGACCCAGGGATTTCAGTTTGGTATTCCCTTGTTGATTTTTGATGCCACGGGGAATGCCGGTTTACTGGAAAAAGCCAAAGAAGACATCAAGAAGAAAATGCCTGCTCATTTAAGTCATTTTGGTGTCCATGACCATGGGTTTAATACCATCAGTACTTATGGAAACCTTCTTCGTCTCGGCAATCAGGGGAAAATCCAGCTTGAGAAGTTTGAACGAGACTATTATGAATTGGCTATTAAGATGTCAGCATCTGTACAGGCGAGAAGATGGTCATCCATTGAAGATGGAGGCTTTATCTATTCTTTCAATGGACCACATTCTTTATTTGTAGATACCATTAGATCCTGTCGGGTCCTCTTACTTGCTACTAAGCTAGGACATCAACTTTATGGTGAGAATGATCAAAAAATTGATCTACTTGACCGAGCCTTGAAGCATGGGATGGCGACTGCAAAATATGGCATTTTCTATGGGGAGACAGATCGTACGTATGATGTATGGGGGCGAACAGCACATGAGTCAGTTTTCAACATGAATGATGGAAGATATCGCTGCCCTAATTCTCAACAAGGATTTTCAGGATTCACTACCTGGACAAGGGGGTTAGCCTGGGCCATGCTGGGATTCACTGAGATACTTGAATTCATCAGGGAAGAAGATTTAAAGTTTGAAGGCAGACAAGAGATGGAAGCCTCCTTTATGAAAGCGGCCAAGGCTACCTGTGACTTTTTCATTGAATATACACCCACTGATGGTATCCCGTATTGGGATACAGGAGCACCAACTCTTTACAAGCTCGGTGACTACCTCAGCAAACCCTCGGATCCTTATAATGATTTTGAACCAGTGGATAGTTCAGCAACAGCTATTGGAGCACAGGGACTTATTCGACTGGCTGATCTCATAAAGAAGGATGATCCAACGGCATCAAAAAAATATAGAGCCGCAGCATTAAATGGACTGAAATCCCTTTTGAATGATCCATATCTTTCAACAGATCCATCTCACGAGGGAATTCTTTTGCATGGCATCTATCACCGCCCAAATAATTGGGATTACATTCCAAAAGGATCAAAAATCCCTAATGGCGAATCTTGTATGTGGGGAGATTATCATATGACAGAGCTATGCCTGAAGGTCTGGAGATCAATTCAGGGAGAGGATGAATACAGGTTTTTTTAGAACTTGTTTTTTGTAATTTTATTAATTCATTAAACCAAAATGTAAGATGAGATTCACCCTATCGATCATCCTTTTTCTCTCATATTTTATTTCCCTTGCGCAGGATCGACCTAATGTGCTTCTGATCATCGCGGATGATCAGGGTTATGGAGACCTTGGATTTCATGGCAATACAGTAGTCAAGACTCCAAATCTGGATAAGCTGGCTGAAGAGAGTGTACGGTTTAGAAACTTCTATGTATCTCCTGTTTGTGCACCTACCAGATCAAGTCTTATGACTGGTAGATATTCTTTGAGAACTGGGGTCCATGATACCTATAATGGAGGTGCTATCATGTCAACAGAAGAAGTCACAATAGCCGAAGTGCTAAAAAGGGCTAATTATAAAACCGGAATTTTTGGTAAATGGCATCTTGGGGATAATTATCCATCCAGACCAAGTGATCAGGGCTTTGATGAATCTGTTGTTCATCAGGGTGGTGGCATGGGTCAGCCAGGAGACTTCACCACATTTTTCAAATTCGATAGCAGCTATTTTGATCCTACACTTTGGCACAACAATGAAATGGAAGACTATGAAGGGTATTGTACGGATATATTTGCCAGCCAGGCTTTGAGCTTTATCAGAAATAATAAGGATGCCCCATTCTTTTGTTATCTCGCCTTTAATGCTCCACATACTCCGCTACAACTACCCCAGAAGTACTATGACATGTATAAGGATGTGGATCCAGAGGCACCATTCCTTGAGGGTAATGTACCAATGCCTAAGATGTCCGAAAAGGATAAGGAAGATGCACGAAAGGTTTATGGTATGGTCACAAACATTGACGACAATGTTGGAATGATCCTGGCTGAATTGAAGAAGCTGAAACTTGACAAGAACACCATTGTGATCTTCATGACTGATAATGGCCCCCAGCAATATCGTTACACTGCTGGATTTCGAGAAAGGAAGGGCTCTGTGTATCAGGGAGGAGTCAGGGTTCCGTTTTTCCTCCGATATCCACAGGGTTATAAAAATCAGGATATCCGGGTGAATGCAGCTCATATCGATGTGCTACCGACTCTAGCCGCGCTTTGCAAAGTGGATTTGCCGGCCGATCTAAATCTTGATGGAAGAAGCTTGCTTCCACTGATGAATGGGGAAAAGTCCAGCTGGGATGATGATCGCTCATTGTTTTTCTACTGGACCAGAAAGTATCCTGAGCGATATGAAAACATAGCTCAACAGATTGGTAATAAAAAACTTGTAGGTCATACTTCCTATGGTTCGGATATCGAAGGTTTTGAACTTTTTGACCTGGACACGGATCCGTTTGAACAAAATAATCTGGTCATGAGTAATACGCATTTGGCTTTGGACCTAAAGGCTGAATTGGATAAGAAATTTGTGGAGCTCACTCAATCTCCTCATTTAGTTAAGCAAAGTCCGATCATCATTGGAACAAAATATGAAAATCCTGTTTATCTCAATCGCAATGATGCAGCTGGTGAGAGAGGCGTATGGCGACAGACCAATGCTTTCGGCAAGTGGGTGGTTCAAATAAAAGAAGGAGTTTATGATGTGGAGTTCAAATTCATTGAACCCCTTATAGGAAAAGGAGTGATGAACCTGGAAACAGGCTCTGTCATCAATAGAAAAAAATATGAATTGGGTGAAATAGATATCCTGGTGATGGAGGACGTTTCTCTTCCGGAAATGGATGGAGATCTCATCCCCTTCTTTAATCCTGATGCTACAGGCGGATCAATTTTTCCATTCTGGGTAAAGTTGACGAAGAAATAGTTCTTAAGGTTTTAGAAAAGAAAGTATTTCTTTCAGATACCTTTCATCAACCGCTGAGAAATCATTGAGTTTATCACTGTCTATATCAAGAACGCCAATAACTTTTCCATCCTTAAAAAGAGGGATTACAATCTCCGACCTGCTTGCAATGCTGCAGGCAATATGTCCTGGAAATTGATCTACATCCGGGACAATGAGCACTTTTTCGTGCTCCCAGACCTGGCCACAAACGCCCTGACCTTTAGCAATCCGGGTACAGGCTACAGGTCCCTGGAATGGACCAAGCACTAATTCATCCTCTTTCACAAGGTAAAAACCAACCCAAAAAAACTCCAAAGCCGCTTTTAAAGCAGCGGTTATATTTGCCAGGTTAGCAATGAGGTCTTTCTCATCCCTTATCAATGCCTTGATCTGAGGAACCAGTGATTGGTACTTTTCCTCCCGATTTACGGTTTGTATCAACTTCAACTCTTCCATTAGTTATTCACATTTTGGTAAATCAATAATCGATCTTTTAGGATTTTAGTTTCAGATGAGGGATCTAATTTTATTTCCGGAGCAGAAATACCATCATCAAATGAGGTTTCTCCGATAAATACTCGGGCTTCATCCCAGAGTCCTTTAGATATAAACTGCGATAGGGTTGCACTTCCTCCCTCGACAATTAGAGACTGAATTTTTCTTTGAAATAAATCAGTTAAAAGTTGAGATAAAAAATCTTTTTCAGTCAGCTTTATCCATTCAACGTTTCCTTTTTGATTTGAATTCTTGATTGTATAAACAAGGGTTCTCTTCCCATCTGTAAACAGGTTCAAAGTTGGGTTCAGACTTTTATCTTTATCAATCACAATTCTTAGTGGGTCTTTCCCCTGCCAGTCCCTGGACGTTAATTTCGGATTATCGTAATGAGCTGTATTTCTTCCAACCAGGATGGCATCTTCCTCAGTCCTCCATTTATGTACTAGCTGTCTGGAAGATGAATTGCTTATCCATTTACTTGAGTAATCTCTTCTGGCAATAAACCCGTCAGCCGTTTGTGCCCACTTGAGTATGATATAAGGTCTTTTCTTAAGGAAGAAAGTGTTAAATCGCTTGTTTTGTCTTAAGGCTTCATCTTCAAGTAATCCTTGCTCGACTTTGATGCCCGCACTATTTAATTTTTTGATGCCGGTTCCATTTACTAATGGATTGTTATCCCTGGCGGCTATTACAACACGACTTACTTTGGAAGTGATTAGAAGATCTGAACAGGGAGGAGTCATCCCATGGTGACTACATGGCTCAAGTGTAACGTAGACAGTTGAGCCGATTAGCTGATCTTTATCCTTCACCGAATTGACTGCATTAACCTCTGCGTGCGGACCACCATAAGCCTGGTGAGAACCTTCACCAATAATTTTCCCTTCCGAAACAATCACACAACCAACCAGTGGATTTGGGCTTACAGTACCCATTCCACCTTCCGCAAGCTGCAATGCCCGCTTCATAAATACTTTATCAGAGGTAGGTTCCATTTCTTACGGCTAAATTCGCCATATTTCATTGAACATGTTTTCCAACTCAAGGACTATTTTTAATCATATCAGTAATGAATTAACTTCCATCTATGATCAGGAAGAAGCAAATAGTATTGCTTATTTGGTCCTTGAGGAGCTTGCGGGTATTAAAAAATCCGATATTCTGATTGGACATGAGATCAACATTTCGAAAAATTTTGATTCAAAGGTTGAGCGTGTCCTCGATCGCCTAAGGTCTCATGAGCCTGTTCAATACATTTTTGGGAAAGCCCATTTTTATGGAATAGAATTCCTCGTTGACCAAAATGTGCTGATCCCACGACAAGAGACAGAAGAGCTGGTGGATTGGATCCTTCGAGAGAGCCATGGAAATGAAAAGATTTTAGATATTGGCACGGGTAGTGGATGCATAGCAATCTCACTAGCCAAGCATCTTTCTAATGTGCATGTATCCGCCTGGGATATTTCGGCATCAGCGTTAGAAATGGCAATGAAAAATGCCATTAACCAGAAGACGAATGTATCATTCCAATGTATTGATATTTTAGCCGAAATCCCATCTGGGACCTATGATCTGATTGTTTCAAATCCACCTTATATCAGGAGTCTGGAAAGGGAGAATATGCATCAAAATGTATTGGATTTTGAACCTGATACAGCCTTATTTGTGCCGGATGATGATCCATTACTTTTTTACAGGACTATAAATCAAATATCTCCTGAGATTTTAAGGCCAGGGGGATGGATCTACTACGAGCTCAATGAGGCTTATGGGCAGGAAGTTGTCCTCAATATGGAGGAACATTCTTTTACGGACATTGAAATCAGAAAAGATATCAATGGAAAAGACCGCATGGTCAGAGGAAGGAAACGTTAATTAGGAGCAAAGACGATCCTTACTCTTACAGAACCTTCAACAGGCTCTCCATTATACGTTGCGGGTGACCATTGTGGCCCTTCCCTGATTAGTCGGATGGCTTCCTGATCACAACTTTGGCTTAAACTCTTTTTTACCTCCACATTATTGATACTGCCCGTAGAAGAAATTGTCACTTTAAGTAATACAATCCCCTCAATTTGTTGACTGCGGGCTGCATCCGGGTATTGTAATGATGTATTTACATATTGTATAAAAGCATTCTGTCCTTCAACAGGCTCAGGAGATTTATTTACCTGGTCACTGTATCCAATGATATCCGCCTTTTGATTTGATAAGGATACAGGTGAGAGTACGACGTTTATCTCTTTGGATTCTTCTACAGCCACTTTTTTAGATCGGAGCCCGGGTAATGAAAAATCTAATTCATCACCGCTGCTGACATTCGAGAGCTCGAATTTTCCACCAAGTCCAGTTGTGGTATTCCTATTTTCAGATGACACAACAACTCCTGGTAAGGGTTCGCCATCCTCCTGGTAATAGACTGTCCCTGTTAATGCTGGTTCTGATGGAGGGGCAATCGCAGATCTGTTTTGTGACGGAGCAGCCACCGATTTGCTGGCAGCTTCTCTAGCTGTTGGGCTATCCGACACAACTAATGCGATGGATTGCTCCAGATCTGCCTTTGGCTCTGGCAATGTCGCATTTTCTTCTTCTGTGACAGCAGCCTCCGAAACAGTTTCATCAGCTGCCTGATCATTAAAAGCAAGTTGTCCAGCACCACTGTCTTCCACGTCCAGGGATACATCCAAAGGCGTTTCTAGTGGCGGAGTTTCGGCTTCAGCAAGTAGTCCAGAATCCCCACTATCCACCCCTTCAACGACTTCAGCAGTTGAAGTAGGCTCTGGTTCACTTTCTCCCTCGGCAGTTTCCTGAGTCACATTTTCTGCGAGAGCCTTTGATGGAATTAAGTCAATTTGATTTGTATCCTGATCCAAAATTGGTTTTTCATTTTTTAATGACAGCTCACCCTGAGGAAGTGCATTTTCCATGACAAACCAGATGGATCCAAAGGCGGCGATAAGAAATGCAATCGTCGCTGCAATGTTTAAATAGCCAGGTTTTTGATAATTCTTTTTGCCCTCCAATTTTTCTTTCAAGAGGGAAAGGTCGGACCTGAGATCCTCTGAAGAGATCCTGAAAGACCTTCGAAAGCTTCCTCCTCAAAAGAGGAATTTAGTAGGTGACGCTCAATCTGATTAGCACGAACGCCCTTGATTTTACCCTCGAGGTAATCCAGAATTTCCTTTTCTGTAATTGCGCTATGTGATTTATCTGATGACATGTTTAGCCTCCAGGCAATTTTTTAGATTTCTTTTTCCATTTTGAATATAACTTTTAACCTCCTTTAAGGAGAATGAGGTAGAAATGGTAATCTCCTCATAACTTTTCTGTTTAAGGTAAAACAAGGATATACACTCCTTTTGTTTCCCCTTTAGGTCTTTTAGGCATTCTTCAAGTGCCTTTAAATCTCCATCAATTTCATATTCATCTTTGGGATGCAGGATCAATTCATTTTCCATAATCAATCCATTGAATTCTTTTTGATTGGATTTTCTACGCAAGGTCATCAGACAATGATTTTTTGTGACGATGTACAACCAGCTTTTGAAATAGGTCACTTCCTGCTCTTTCAATTTTTTGGTCAGCTGTTCGAAAATGCTCATCACGGCATCCTGACTTTCCTCCCTGGATTTCAGATACTTTAAGCACAATCCATAGACAAGATGCATATACCGCTGAAATAGAACCCCAAGGGCTTCACTGTCATTCAGGGATTTGTATGCCTCAATAAGTGCAAGGTCATTTTTAGTCTCGATATGGTTATTAGGATCTATCAAGTATTCAAAACGATCTGAAAATTAACGCATTTATTTTATGGAATTTCTGACGAATGACATCTCAATGGTAAACCAAATTTATTACCAAGATGAAAAAATTAACATTTTTATTACTAATTCTCTTCGTAACAGTAGCGGAAAAACCGGTGTTTGTAGTTTCAGGTACTGTATATGATACAAATGGGAATGCCCTTCAGGGTGTCCATGTCAATGAATTAGGTACAAAATCCGCTACAAGTACTGATACAAACGGTAAGTATTCTATTAGTGTGGCAGGCGAAAGTAGTTTGCTGGAATATACTCACGCATGTTTTCAATCCATAAAAGAACGGGTTGGGCAAAGGAGAAAGATCGATGTAATTCTTTCGATAGCCAAGATAAAAGAGGAGACAGAGGAAATTGTTTTGATGGATATGGAAGCACCCGTCCGCTCCCTGAGTGAGCCTGCTTCCACTGGGAATAGATTGTCAAAAAAGGCTTCATATTCAAATGGGTATGGTGGGGTGTTGATTATGCATGACCAACAGAATTTCAATACAGAAGAATATGATGGAATTGAAGAAAACATTTTCCATAAACCTATAGATAAGCCACTTTCTACTTTCAGTATTGATGTAGACGCAGCCTCTTATAGCAACATAAGAAGATTTCTAAATCTTGGTCAAAAGCCACCTAAAGATGCTGTGAGGATTGAAGAAATGATTAATTATTTCACTTATGATTATGAAGGGCCTGATGATGAGCATCCATTCTCTATTCATACTTCTTATAGTCAGGCCCTATGGAATGAAAAGCACCTGGTTGCCCATATTGGACTTCAGGGGAAACGAATAGATACAGATGAGTTACCGTCATCAAATCTGGTATTTCTAATTGATGTTTCTGGTTCCATGAGTTCTCAAAATAAGCTCCCCTTGCTAAAATCATCTATGAAGATGCTAGTGAATGAGATGAGACCCAGTGACAGAATATCAATTGTGGTATATGCCGGAGCAGCCGGGTTAGTACTTCCTCCCACAAGTGGAAACAATAAAGAAACGATCATTGAATCTCTTGAAAAACTTCAAGCCGGTGGATCAACGGCGGGTGGAGCCGGTATTCAGTTGGCTTATAAAGTAGCTAAGGAACAGTTTGTTGATGGTGGGAATAATAGAATTATTCTAGCAACAGATGGTGATTTTAATGTTGGTGCATCCAGCAATGGAGAAATGCAAAGATTGATCGAAGAAAAAAGGAATCAGGGTATCTTCCTCACCGTGCTTGGATTCGGAATGGGAAATTATAAAGATTCTAAAATGGAGATTCTGGCTGACAAAGGGAATGGGAATTATGCTTATATAGACAATATTCAGGAAGCCAAAAAAGTACTGGTAACCGAATTTGGAGGAACATTATTTACCATTGCAAAAGATGTTAAGATTCAGGTAGAATTTAATCCGGCCGAGGTTCAGGCTTATCGACTGATAGGGTATGAAAACAGGAAACTAAGAGATGAGGATTTCAATGATGACGCTAAGGATGCGGGAGAACTGGGGAGCGGTCATACGGTAACAGCTTTATATGAAATTATTCCTGCGGGTGTTGAAAGCCGTTTTGATGCTTCAGTGGATCCTCTAAAATATCAAAATCGTAGACCAGTGGAATTTACTACGAGAAGACCAATTCAAAATCCTGCTAAAGGTGAATTACTTACTGTCAAATTCAGATATAAAGATCCTGATGGAGATAAAAGTAATCTGATCACCAGGATTATGGATCATTCGGACCTAAAGAAAAATGATATGAATCTTCAATGGGCTTCTGCGGTGGCTAGCTTCGGTATGCTTTTAAGAGATTCTGAATTTAAAGGTGATCTAACTTATGATAAGGTTTTGTCACTTGCGCGCGCTTCCAAAGGCAGTGATGATTATGGATATCGACATGAATTTATTAGTCTGGTAGAAATAGCGGGTAGAATTCAATAGAGAACTCTTCAAATGAGCCGTGTCTGCATGACACGGCTTTTTTTGAAAAAAAATTACAAATTCAGCCAACTCTTCAAACATTCTGACAGGTATACTGTTTATTAATCACTTTTCATCCCGGAGTAATCAGGGTTGTCTGTGAAAAACCATTAGCAACGAAATCTTTGGGTGCCCCAATGAAATGATTGATAAATTATGTAGCTTAACAGAAGAATCAGCTGTTGTATCGAAGCTTTGAATGAAATTGAATATGAAGAGACTATTACTATTACTAATTCCGATTCTAACTTTAGGGTGTATTGCTGAGCGAGATTATGTGGTTGAATCCGACTACAGTTATCGAGGAAAATTTAGAAGATATAAGACTTTCGACTTTATGTCTACAAGTGATACGGTTGGCTTTAATGGCTTGAGTGATTCGATGATCCGAGACGAAATCACCCGAAGACTCCAATCTCAAGGATATAAATATGATAAGGATAAACCCTCCATGCTGATTATTTACACAGTTTTTGGAGATGATCTTAAATTCCGTGGGTTTGATCAGATGGATCTTGAATACTGGGATGAAAAATACAGTTCAATAGCTGAATATGAAGAGGAGCTGGCTAAAATAAAAGAAGCAGATTACAATAAAGTTAATTATGAGCTTAAGGAAGGCACATTGCTCATTGATTTTGTTGATAGTAAGTCACATAGTGTAATCTGGCAGGGTTATGCGAGCGGCTTATTTGACAATGCAAATTTCTTTAGCAAAGACATCAAATATGCCGTTCGCTCTATCCTGAATAGATACAAGCTTGTTGCCTATAACGAGAGGCTATAATCTAAAATCTAATCTTTGTTGTTAAATAAATATTTCTTGGAGGTTGGATCAGAAATGCTGGATTCCCATTGAAATCAGGTGCTCCATATGAGTAATATTGTCTATCCAACAAATTATTTAGCATTAAGGATAAATTGATATTGGGTTTCAATTTCCAATTAATATTCAAATCAAAAGTGGACCATCCAGGCACCACAAGATCAGGATCATTAGTAAGCTCCATAAATTGCTCTGTCAAGAAATGATGAGTGATAGTAAGGGACACATCTTCTCCGGGTGTGAACGTAATACTTTCATTACTGATCCAATTCGGGCTTAGAATATGTTGCTTGTCATAATAGGTAGTATCTCCATATATGCTGAACTGTTGAATGGAGGTGTTCAGGAAAGCTGAGTTTCCATGGATAGAAAAGTACTTAGTTGGTGACCAGTTCCAGGATAATTCTATTCCACGTCTTACACTGTGTGGAATATTCTGTCTTTTCTGAACACCAAAGGCTACAACTTCACCGATAGGTGCTATCTCGTTTTGGAAAATCATATAGTAGAGATTCGACTCTATAGATAATTTCTGAAGACTTAATTTGTATCCAGCTTCTATATCCTGAACATATTCAGGTTTAAAACCCGTTTCTGATTTCACAAAATCGATATTTGATGCATTGAGCTGAAAGCCCCCAAACAGGTCTACTTTAGTGGGCTCACGCCCGGTATATCCGTAAGAGAGGTAGAGCTTTTGATTTTGATCCAGGGTATAATTGATACCTGTTTTAGGATTTATGAACGTCCACGACTTTTGGATGATTCCCTGGTCATTAGTACCGATGAAATTATAATCAGGATTGATGTTTAACTGAAGCGTTCGAATCTGAAGATCTCCAAATAGGCTTAACGGACCTAAACGATAGTCTACTTTACCAAACCAGCTTAACTCATTCTTAGAGGAATTTTCGACATAATATGGATTTGAATCATGTGGAAGGATGGATTCTCTGTTTTGCCTTTGAAAGGTATAGGCATGCACTCCCATTGAAAAGTTCAGTTTTTCATTTTCAAAAAAGACATTGGAGATCAATCCAAAATGATCATTCTTAAGCGGATAATTGATCTGGAAGAAGGTAGTGTAATACGTACCGTAATAGTTTTCTACATATATACTGTCATCGTCTAAGGTGCCTTCTGCAAAGTCACCACCAGCTCCTCCATAGTAGAGCGAGGAACTCATGTTCCATTGTTTGTTGAATTTATGGGTGTGTTGTAGTTGAATCAGGTATTGAGAAAAATCATCATTGTCATCATCAATTAACGGATTGTATGTGGGGTCATTTTCAAGGGTTGTTTTGTCAACTACATAGTACCCCAGTCCATTACGAGATCTGGAGGTGAATGCAGTAACCCTAAACATGTCCCGATCACCATAATACCCTCCGGTGATAAAAAAAGAGTAGGCATCAGATTCAGTGAAATCCTTATAACCATCACTCCATAATCTTCCAAAACTGGAATAGAATCCAAAGCCTTTATCGGAAATGCCTGTATTCACATTATAGTTTGCGCGAAAGGTATTGAAAGATCCTGCTCCCAATTCCAGACTGCTCCCAATAGGATTTCTTTTCAGATTGATTGATTCAAAATTGATTGATCCACCATAACTTGATACGCCATTGGAGGAGGTGCCCACACCACGCTGTACCTGGATTGACTCGAAATTATTGGAGATATCCGAGAAGTTGGAGAAGAATACCCCTTGATCGATCATGTCATTGAGAGGTACCCCATTTAGGGTGAAGTTGATCCGTTCCTGGCTGATTCCTCTCAGCCGAATATTGCCGTAGTTGCCAACGGAAGTTCCGGATTCAGAATATGAATAGATTCCAGGAGTCTTTTTATCCAAGATGAAGATAGGGTGCTGTCCGACATACTCCCTTTCTATTTCCTGGTGTGATAATGTGGTCTTGGCTACAGGATCATTTTCCAGAGCCCGCACTCCACGGATTACCAGTGACTCTAGCTGGTAGTTAGAAGTCAAGTTTATGGTTAGCTGTTGTTGCGCACCAACAAGAACTTGCTCCGCTTCATACCCGAGATAGCTTATCTTCAGTGTATCATTTGTACTTGCAGTGATTGAGAACCTACCGTATTCATCAGTTATTGTTCCTTGGTTGGAATCAAGCCTTACTGTTGCTCCAATCAATGGCTCTCCGGTAGAGGAGTCAGTCACAGTACCATAAATGGCTCGTTGTGCACTTAAGCAATAGATATTGCCGAAAATCGACAAAGCAATTAAAAGATTTTTCATGTTTGTTTTTTAACCATTAATTGGGAAGAGGGGAACTCCCCATCAATTGGTTATCATACTT
The DNA here is from genome assembly GCA_047947195.1 of Bacteroidota bacterium. Taxonomy (GTDB): domain Bacteria; phylum Bacteroidota; class Bacteroidia; order Cytophagales; family Cyclobacteriaceae; genus UBA7330. The sequence continues at coordinate 4,230,649 of CP170458.1, read as the reverse complement.
CCCTACGCCGGCATTACCCGGATCAGGTTATTTGGGTATGATCTCAGCCTGAAATATTAGGCACCCCTTAAAGCCTCAAAACTAAAGGATAATTATTGGCCAAAAAAATTATTGATCGCTCGAATGGCATTGCCGGTCCGAATATCCTCGATTCCGGATACTAGCTCGAATGGATGATTATGAGACTCCAGGTATTCCTTGTAAACTTCCAAAAAATGTTTTCTCAGGGTCGGATGTTCGCGTTGAGGGTCGGCTCTCCATGGGAGGTCGATATTAGTAAGCAAATAGAAATCATATTCGATGGACTTCAGTTTCTCCTCAATAAAGGAATCGGTATTCCCATACTTATGATCGCTCCATATTTTGATTACGATTAGATTGGTATCACAAATCAGGAAGTCATTGGCTAGTTCAAGTTTGTCTTTTTCCCACTCGATCTGTCCTTTGGCTATTTCCAGTAGATCATACTGGACATATTCACCGGCTAAACGATCCAGGTAAAAACGGGCATATTCCGGTACCCATTCTGTATCATAGTGTCGGGCCAGATTGGCCGAAAGCTCACTTTTACCTGTTGATTCAGGACCAATGACTGCAATTTTTTTAATCATAATCTTTAAAGGTTTTCTTCCAGGCGAAGTATCCCATAGTAGCCAAAACAGTAAAAACCAGGAATTGAAAGCTGGTGAGATATAGTTCCTTATAATAATACAATGGTACTGCAATCACATCTGTTATGATCCAGGCAATCCAGTTCTCAAGTTTTTTACGGGCCATTAGCCACATCCCAACAATGGCAGTTGTGGTGGTGATAGCATCCCAGGTAGGTACATCGCTATCTGTAAAATCCAAACCATACCGGATGATGGCAAAAGAAGCTATGGCTAGGCCTATGGTAATCCACCATTCTGTTTTGGTAAGTAGCGTAATTCGGACCTGTGGCCGGTTGTCATCTGCATGAGTCCAGAAATACCAGCCGTAAATACTTGCTGCGAGATAATAAAAATTGATCCCTGTATCTGCGTAAAGCTTAAAATTAAAAGTGATATACATGTAGATCACCACACTGATGATCCCCGTAGGGTAAACAAGTATGTCTTCCTTCATGGAAAACCAAACACTCAGTAAACCAAAGATTACGGCGACGGCTTCCAGGCCATTTAATTCCTGGAACTGTTCCCATAGCACCTTAAAAAATTCTTCCACGCCGCAAACATAAATTTATTTTCAGCACAAGCTTTAGAATGTTGTCCATTAAGGGTAGCTTTGCCCCGCAAATAATTACAATTATTTGCATGGATCCCAAGACCGACAAACTACTCTTTGAGGCACTCACCTATGATGACGTCCTCCTACTTCCCGGATATTCCGAAGTTCTACCACGAGAAGTGGAAACAAAAACACTGATCAGCAGAAATATCAGTTTAAATATACCATTGGTATCCGCCGCCATGGATACAGTTACCGAGGCTGCTTTAGCTATCTCAATGGCTTTGGAAGGAGGTATTGGATTTATCCATAAAAACATGACCATCGAAAACCAGGCCAATCAGGTGAGAAAGGTTAAAAGATCCCAAAGTGGGATGATCCTGGATCCTATTACCCTTCCTATCGACAGTGTCGTTGGTGATGCTGAAAAGATCATGCGTGAGCATAAAATTGGCGGGATACCTGTTGTTGATAAAGACAAAAAACTCATTGGTATCATTACCAACCGTGATTTACGTTTCCAGAAGAACATGACAACTCCAATCAAGGATATTATGACCAAGGATAAATTGATTACGGCTGACGCGGAAGTTGGGCTAAAGGAAGCAGAGCAAATATTACAGGAGTATAAAATTGAAAAGCTCCCTATAATTGATAAGTCAGGGAAACTTACCGGGTTAATAACTTATAAAGACATATTAAAGAACAAGGATCGACCTTTTGCCTGTAAGGATGAGTATGGTCGACTAAGGGTTGGGGCGGCCATTGGTGTAACTCCTGATATGATTGAAAGAATCGAATCTTTAGTAAGTGCTGGAGTGGATTTGATCAGTCTGGATACGGCCCATGGACACTCTAAAGGTGTGATAGATGCTACAAAACTGATCAAAAAGAAATTTAAAGACCTTGATCTGGTTGTTGGTAACATTGCTACGGAGGAGGCCACAAAAGCATTGATTTCGGCAGGAGCAGATTCAGTTAAAGTAGGTGTGGGCCCAGGAAGTATCTGTACTACCCGAGTCGTTGCTGGAGTGGGCGTTCCACAACTTTCGGCGGTTTTTGAATCTGCTAAAGCAGCAAATAAAAAAGGGGTGCCGGTGATCGCTGATGGTGGAATCAGGTTTTCAGGAGATGTGGTTAAAGCTCTTGCTGCAGGAGCAAATAGTGTGATGATTGGCTCATTGCTTGCAGGTACAGAGGAGGCACCTGGTGAGATGATTATTTATGAAGGACGTAAGTTCAAAACTTACAGAGGAATGGGATCTCTTGAGGCCATGGAAGATGGATCAAAAGATCGTTATTTCCAGGATGCTGAGGATGACATCAAAAAGCTTGTTCCCGAAGGAATCGTGGGCCGTGTTCCATATAAAGGCCTGGTATCTGAGGTGCTTTATCAGCTCATTGGTGGTTTACGAGCGGGAATGGGTTACTGTGGTGCAGGAACTATCACAAAGCTTCAGGATGCAAAATTTGTTAAAATATCTGCAGCAGGAGTTGCAGAAAGCCATCCGCATGATATTACCATCACAAGGGAAGCGCCTAACTACAGCAGAAGATATAATAAGGGGGAGAATTAATCCTTCAAGCTTGTTAATTTTTCATAACAGGGTGTCCATGACAGGATACCCTGTTTTTTTATTAGTATGCCCCACGTATTTTTGCACGACCCATGCTTTCCATGAGTTTAAAAATCCGGCTTAGCATTTTAGGAGCCATTCTTTCATGGTTGCTGTTTATGTTTTTCGATATCTACTATCTACTGGTAGATCGATATGACATGAATGTCTCCATGAGCCACATCGTACCCCAGATTTTCTTAACGTCTTTCGTTGTATGTGTGCTGGTATACTATCGTTTCATTATTTCAAAAGCAGAAAGCGTCAATTTTATTGATCTTCTTTGGCGGGTGTTTTTAACAGGACTGGTTACCACAGTAATTTCCTTGTCCATCCGGCTATTCCTAAACATATTCCAGAATAATGCAATCATACAAAGTGAGATTACCCTCAATGTGCTCTACCATATTGTTGGAGCACTTGTGATCATCTTTCTGGTTTCTACATTCATTGTATGGAAACGGCTGATTCTTTATCAGAAGTCAAAATCTCTAATCCAGTTATGGAATTTCTTTGAATACGCTTTGCTGGCAAGCTTACTATTCGACTTCTTCGGTAATAAGCTGATGACTACAAATTTCAACATCTTCCTTATTTTTCTCCTAGGGTTTGCATTGGTTTTATCTTTCAATTTGAAATGGATAGCCTATTTAAATTTCAAACAGAAGTGGAAGAGCATCCTGTTTATCCTGCTGTCAGCAGTTTATGTGTACCACTTTTTGTTATTTCTGATCACTTTTACCAACACCGGCGCACTGACGCTGGATTTATTGGATCGTATATTTGTTGTCGCCTTACTTGTTTTTATTCTTTTATATGCGGTAATATCGATTCTGGTTACTTTATTTAACCTGCCGACCTCATCTGTTTTTGAAAGGAAACTTCAGGAGGCAATTGATTACCAGAAATTAAGCCAGGCCATACCCAGTGGTCAAAGCATTGACCAGACTTTTGATGTTTTGTTAGACAGTTCGATGAGTGCGGTATTTGCAGATGCAGCGTGGATTGAAATGGATATACCGACAAAGACGATTGTAACAAGATCAATTGCTGAGGAAAAAACAACGGAAATAAGGAAGGACGTAAAATCTGAGTATCTCAGATCGATTTTTGATAGAGAGTTTAAGGGCAATTTTTCCTTGAGTAAGGCCTCAGGGGTGATAAGACACCCCGAATACAAATCAATTATTGCACTTCCTATCATGGTAAAGGGGAAGCAGGAAGGTGCTTTGATACTACTTCAGGAAGTTGCCGATGCTTTTAATCGTGAGATGGTAGACATCATTGTAACCTTTGTTTCACAAGCCAGTGTGTCACTAGAAAATTTTCAGTTGATCTCGGAGGCGCTGGAAAATGAACGATATAAGGAGCAATTGAAGATTGCCAAGAATGTTCAAAAGAGCCTCCTTCCCTCAAAGCTGATTAGCACCAAGGATTTTACTTTGGATGCTATATCTTTTGCTGCAGATGAAGTGGGTGGCGATTATTATGATATTGTAGATGCAGGGGATGGGTTATATAAGCTTATCATTGCGGATGTAAGTGGAAAGGGTACCTCAGCGGCCTTCAACATGGCACAGATGAAAGGGGTTTTTCACAGCCTTACTCAGAATAATGATGGGGCAATTAAGTTCATCATTCGGGCAAATGCAGCACTTGGTGAGTGCCTTGAGACCTCATCTTTTATTACTGCCACCTACTTTGAGATTGATACGAAAAAGAAAGAAATCAATTTTGTGAGGGCTGGCCATTGCCCAACGCTTTTTTATAAACATGAGACTCAGGAAGCCAGTTATTTTAAGACAGAAGGTTTAGGACTGGGGATCGTTAGAAACTCTGACTATACTACTTACGTTGAAGGGAATAGCATACACTATCATCCTGGAGATATATTACTTTTATATACAGACGGGATTACGGAAGCAAGGAATAGAAATGCTCAGCAGTTTGGTTCTGATGGCTTGAGAGATGCGTTGTTAGAGAATGATAAGGGCTCACCTTCTGACCTGAGAAAAGGGATCATTAAAGACTTGGATAAATTTTTGGACGGGAATAAACTTGATGATGACTATACACTAGTCACCTTGAAATTTTTATGTTAAAGATATGGTTGAAATAAATACCAAAGAAGAAACGGATTATTGCCTGGTTGAAGTATTGGGAGAAATAGATGCCAGTTCATCAATTGAGCTGGATGATGCTATCAAAAAGGCTCTTGAGAAAAAGATGAATCTACTGATAGATCTGGAAAACCTCGACTACATATCTTCAGCGGGACTTGGTGTTTTTATCTCCTATCTGGAAGAGTTTAAAGAAAAAGATAAAAAGATGATACTGTTTGGATTAAAACCCAAAGTAAGAGAGGTTTTCGAGATACTTGGGCTCCAACACATCATTAAAATGGTAGAAACAAAGGAAGAAGGGATAGATGCAGTATAAGCTGTCCATATCGTGTAGCAAAAACAATCTTATTGAGGTGAGGAACTTCGTAAATGAAGTACTGCATAATACTCAACTGGAAGAAATGGAATGCCATAAAATCGTTTTGGCAGTCGATGAGGTTTGCGCAAACATGATGATCCATTCCAACAGCTGTAACCCTTCCAAGTCATTAGATATTCAAATAGATCTTACGCCAAAAGAAAAATTAGAATTTATCATTCGCGATACAGGTAAACATTTTGATCCTAATAAATATACCGAGCCAACGATGCAGGAGATCATCTCTTCCAAAAGGAAAGGTGGGCTTGGGTTGATGCTTGTAAAAAGAATAATGGATGGAATTGAGTTTTCGACGGAGAAGAATTATAATATTTGCAGGCTCACAAAGAAACTGAATCAAGAAGCATGAGAATTTTCCTGATCGGGTGTATCGTTTTTCTCTCCTCCTGTGAATTTTTCAAACCTAAAGTTGAGACAGGTGAAAAACCCATAGCCAAAGCGGTAGATAACTACCTGTATCAATCTGATCTGGAAGGATTACTTCCAGGTAATATCTCTGCGGAAGATAGTACAACCTTAGTCGAGAAATATGTCGAGGATTGGATACAAAAGCAATTGATGATATTCCGGTCATCTCAGGTTGTGGATTATAATGAGGCGGAAATCGAACGAAAAGTACTGGACTACCGATACGCTTTAATTGTTCACAACTATGAAAAGCAGTATATCCTGCAGAATTTAAATACCGACGTGAGTAAAGAAGATATTGAGAAATATTACGAGGAAAAATCTGATAATTTTTTATTGAAGCAAAATATTATCAGATGTATCTATGCACAGATACCCAGTGATGCTCCTAATATCAATCAATTTAGGAGAAACTTCAGAGGTTACCCTGATTCCAACATGGAGGATATTAAAACGTATTGCTCACGGTTTAGTGTTAAATCCTTTCTGGAAGACTCACTCTGGGTTATTTTTGATGATGTAATCGTTGGGACTCCTTTAGAGAGTATAGAAAATAAAACAGATTTTCTTTCAAGAAACACGTATTCTGAGAATCCGAAAGATGATCAGATACATTTTTTAAAAATATTTGAATTTAAAATTTCTGATGAGATTTCTCCGTTAGAGTTTATCAGAGAAGACATCAAAAATATTATCATCAACAAAAGAAAACTTGCACTAAAACAAGAACTGGAAGAAAAGATTTATAATGAAGCGCGTGAAGAAAACCTGTTCGAAATTTATCGCCCTTAGTACGATCTATTTAATAATCACTTTACCTGCATTTAGTCAGGATGTAGTGATTGATAAAATAGTAGCCAAGGTCGATGATTTTATTGTTCTTAAATCAGATCTTGAGAAAGCTTATCTGGAATATTTGTCTAGGGGTGAGTTCCGAGGGGCAAATGCCAGATGCCAGATTTTGGAAAGTCTGATTGTCAACAAGATGCTCGTGGCAAAATCACTGATTGACTCTGTGGAAGTGTCTGATGAGGAAGTACAGGGTATGTTGTCCCAGAAAATTGAATATTTGGTTTCCCAGCTTGGTACTGTAGAGGAATTGGAAAAATACTATGGTAAAACCATGGAACAGTTTGAAGAGGAGCTTTTTGAAATGGAAAAGGAAAAGCTGATCATTCAAAGGATGCAGGGTGAGATTACTGCGGGCCTAAAAGTCTCTCCTGCAGAAGTGAAAAAATTCTACAACAATATTCCAAAGGATTCACTGCCATATTTCTCCACAGAGGTGCAAGCAGCACAGATAGTGAAAATTCCTGAGGCTGGAAAAGAACAGATCGAAAAAGCCAGGGAGCAGCTCAATGAAATCCGAGCCAGGATTGTTAACGGTGAATCTTTCGATGTGTTGGCCCGAATTTATTCTGAAGACCCTGGCTCTGCCGCTCAGGGAGGTCAATTGCCATTTTTCAAGCGAGGTGATCTCGCGCCTGAGTTTGAGGCAACTGCCATGACCATGAAACCTGGTGAATTATCCAGACCGGTGAAAACAGATTTTGGATTACATTTAATTGAATTACAGGAAAGAAGAGGGAATACTTTTAGGTCAAGACACATCCTGCTGATACCTAAGCCCTCAGCAAAGGATGTTCAGAGCTCTCGTGATTTCCTGGATAGTCTGCGAAAAGAAATTGTTAGAGACAGTATTTCTTTTGAAGATGCGGCAAAGGAGTTTTCAGACGATAAGATGACAGCGGATAATGGTGGATTTTTTACAGACCAGGAAGGATCCTCCCGGGTGATCATTGATCAACTTGATCCCACAATATTCTTCACACTAGATACGATGCAAGTTGGCACTATTTCAGAATCACTTCCATTTCAACAACCTGACGGATCTACGGCTTTTAGGATGCTGTATTTTGAAGATAAGATTCCCCCGCACCAGGCAAATCTAAAACAGGACTATCAAAGGATTGCTAAAGCTACCCTGGAGTCTAAAAAAGCTAAATTGTTGAACGAATGGTTTGATTCGGCCCGAGGAGATGTTTATATTGAAATTGATCCAGAGTTTGATTCATGTGACCTCCTGGCACAATAACAAAAAAGTTAATGGCAAAAACAGAAAATGAGATAGCCCTCGCCAATGAATTGTTTACAGCTTTTGAAAAGCTGGAGAATGAAATAGGCAAAACTGTAATAGGTCAGAAAGAAGTTGTAAGACTTTTAATTACCTCAATTTTCTGCGGAGGGCATTCATTATTGGTCGGCGTTCCTGGATTAGCCAAGACCTTACTGGTACATACCATTGCCAATAGTCTGGGTTTAGATTTTAGCAGGATACAATTTACTCCGGACTTGATGCCCAGCGATGTGCTGGGAGCAGAAACATTGGACCAGGAAAGAAATTTCCGATTTATCAAGGGCCCCATTTTTGCCAATGTAATCCTAGCTGATGAGATCAACAGGACCCCACCAAAGACCCAGTCAGCTTTGTTGGAGGCCATGCAGGAAGGATCAGTAACAATCAGTGGTAAACACCATGTGCTTGATAAACCTTTCTTTGTGCTGGCTACTCAGAACCCAATTGAACAGGAAGGAACATATCCATTACCTGAAGCGCAGCTTGACAGGTTTATGTTTATGATCAAGTTAGAGTATCCAAGTCTGGAAGATGAGCTGGAGATTGTGAAGAAGACGACAACAGGTATTACTGAAGAGGTAAAGAAAGTGATATCGAAAAAGGAAATCATTGAATTTCAGCAGCTAGTAAGGAAAGTCCCGGTTGCTGACAATGTATTTGAGTACGCAGTCAATTTGTCTCATAAGACCCGGCCGGGTACACCTCAGGCCGCAGCGGATAGTAATGAATTTTTGGAGTGGGGGGCAGGCCCTCGAGCCAGTCAATTCCTAATATTGGGTGCCAAGTGCAATGCTTTGCTTAATAGCAAATACTCGCCGGACATTGAGGATGTAAAAGCTGTTGCAAAGCCTATTCTTACCCACCGGATTGTAAGGAATTTCAAGGCCGAAGCTGAAGGGATAACCGAAGAGATGCTAATAGAGAAGCTTCTGTAAGAGGTTCTAAAACTGTTGTAAAAACCTTAGGTCATTTTCAGAGAATAAGCGGATATCATCAATCTGATATTTCAGCATGGTAATCCGTTCAATCCCCATACCAAAAGCAAAACCACTATATTCTTTTGGATCAATATTTACGCTTTCCAGGACGGCAGGATCGACCATACCTGATCCACCTATTTCTACCCATCCGGTTTGCTTACAGATTTTACAGCCTGATCCCCCGCAGATAAAACAGCTTATATCAATCTCTGCGCTGGGTTCGGTAAATGGGAAAAATGAAGGTCTGAACCTAATTTGTGTGTCCTTTCCAAACATTTCAGTAGCAAAGTGATAAATAGCTTGTTTTAAATCCTTGAAGCTTACATCACGATCCACATGCAATCCTTCTACCTGATGAAAAAAACAATGTGCCCGGGCAGAAATGGCTTCATTTCGGTAAACTCTCCCTGGCATGATCGCCTTGAAGGGGGGAGTACCATTTTCCATGAGTCTTATCTGCACATTTGAAGTGTGGGTACGGAGTAGGATGTCCGGATTTTTTTCAATGAAATAAGTATCCTGCATTTCACGAGCCGGATGATTTTCAGGGAAATTAAGGGCAGTGAAATTATGGAAATCGTCTTCGATTTCAGGCCCTTCTGCTACAGCAAACCCCTGGCGTTCAAAAATTCTGATGATCCTGTTTTTAATCCTGGTAAGCGGATGAAGGGACCCCTTTTCATAAATAGGAGGTAGCGTGACATCAATTGCATCGGCTGTCCCTGAGGCATTGGATTCAAGCGTCTCTGAGAGCTCTTTTAACCGTGACATGGCAAGATTTTTCAACTCGTTCAAAGCGGGACCAATTACCCGTTTTTCTTCAGGGGCTACCTGCTTAAAGGCAACGAACAGATCATTGATGACACCTTTTTTGCTGATGAATTTTAAACGAAAATTCTCAAGTTCCTGAGGGTTACTTGCCTGGTACTCCTGAATCTCAGACTTATATGATTCTATCTCTTGTTTCATAATCTAACGACAGGCAAAAGTAATAAAGCCTGAACTCTATTGTCTACTTATTGAGTTTAGATAGAGGATTTTTAGCTGTCTATGCAGACTTGGAAACTGTAAGAGAAACTTTTTTGGTCTCAAGTTTTGACGAAATGCCAAGCATTTTTCTTTTGGAAACCAAATGATCCACCGTAGCTCCAAAAGCAAATGTGATACTAAAAAGAATAAGTAGTAACCAACCATTGGAAAGAATATTATTTAGGGATAATATCAAACCAATTGACAAAAGGTTGAAAGCCACCAGGGTACTTGTTGCCTGGGCATGGTTGAAGCCAAGCTTCAGAAAACTGTGATGAATGTGGTTTCTATCGGGAGCGAAAGGAGATTTCTTATTAACAAACCTAATGGTGAATACTCTCAGCGTATCATAAAAAGGTACAATCAAGCATGCGATAACAAGTGCAACACTGGAGTTGATGCTAAAAAATGAGTTGATGGCAAGTCCATCACTTAAGTTGATGACTTTCAAGGATAAAGTAGAAATAAGGAATCCCAATACCATTGATCCGGTATCCCCCATAAAGATCCTTGAAGGGTACCAGTTATAGATAAGAAAGGCAAATAGGGCACCGATACAGGAAAGGCTTACAATAGCCAGAACAGGTGCATCTGTGAGGAAAAATACCCAACTGAAGAAAAGTAGGATAACGGTTGCCAGACTGGCAGCTAGGCCATCAATCCCATCAATGAGATTAAAAGAATTGGTGAGAATTACAATGGCGCCAATAGAAAGTAGGTATTCCAGGCCTAAAGGAAGTTCATGGATGCCCATTAAACCATATAGCCCTGTAAGATGAAAGTCTGAAAATCCAACTACCAAGGCAGCTGCAAATATTTGCACAACAAGTTTATGTTGAGCATATAGGCTGGAGACATCATCCCGTATGCCAAGAAAGAATATTAACCCAACGGCACTAAAAAAATATCGATTTGAAATCAGAACGTCAGCCGGAGCAGCGATCAATATGGCAATCATGAATCCAACAAAGATGGCAATCCCTCCCATAGATGGAGTCCCAATAATGTGCACTTTCCTTCGGTCTGGTTGATCCAATAATTTGACTGACCTGGTAATGTTGATAATAATAGGGAGCAATACAAACGTAAACAGGAATGCAGTTAAGGTGGCGACGATGAAAAGCATAAGAAGTTATCTACTCTGTTTTATTTTAGCAAAATACATGCCTAAAGATCGGAGTCTTTAATAAGCACATCTTAAAATTTCGATTGATACTCTTTCCTGATTAGCTAGGCCTTTCAATAGTTGGATGGTGGGTGGAATAATCTTCAATTATTCCGGTTACAAATAAAGCAAAAAAATATCATTTTAAATGTGATATTAATTACAAATTATCTTATGGTTTACAACTTCGCTGAAAATGGATGCGGTTTCCTGATCAATAAAGGTTTGGAGAAGGAAGAGTATTAGATTATGAAATGAGCACAGAAATTTTTGAATTAATTATTGCTTAATATTTCCCATCCCCGTAAGTTTGCAATCCTTTTCAAGGGAACACTAGCTAACAGTAGGTTGGTTAGAGCATCTGACGCAGGCGGCTAGCCTGTTAATCAGAGGGTCACTGGTTCAAGACCCGGGAATTTGGACCAAAAAGATTACACTCCTCAGTAGCTCAGTCGGTTAGAGCATCTGACTGTTAATCAGAGGGTCACTGGTTCGAGCCCAGTCTGAGGAGCACTGTAAATCAGCCACTTACATGAAATATTGTGAGTGGCTTTTTTTATTTGCACGTAATTTGCACGTAGAATTTGAAATGTTTACTCTAGTTATAATTTGGTAAAAGTGTTGGTTCAATCGCACCGGGGGCTCTAAAAAATTGTCTTAACCATTTAATTCGATATCATAGGGCTTAAAGAAAACGTAATCAAGTTCCGTATCCCTAATCTTATAACTAATTACTTAGTTAATATGTAAATTATTCATTATTTTTATTTTATGACAAATAAAGGAATGAAATGCTGGCTATTTGTAATTAGCTTAATCTCACTAGCCTCTTGTACCAGTTTTAAAGAAACTAAACCTCCTGAGGAGTTAAAAGGATTATGGTTCGATTCCAAGACAAATCAATGGGGTTTTAAACTTGATGAAAGTATCGTCTTTTGGGAAAACCGGATCGAAGAGATTGAAAAGTTTGAGAGGAGCAAAAACGAATATAGAATTACAACACCATCACGTAGTCTTAAATTTAAGCATCAGGGCGATTCAATTTCCATTGATGGTAGTTGGTATTTGAAAAATTATAGTGGGATTATTTACGATTCTACTCATTTTGAGCAAATTACTGAACGCGGAATAGTAGTTGTTCAGGGTATCATTGAGCAAATAGATCCTGCTTTGATGAATAAGCCATTTAAGGTTCAGGTTATTGATTTTTTACTCGGAAGAGAACTAGAATATTTATCCGAAGTTGATTCCAATGGATTTTTCAAGGTTGAATTTGAGGTGCATGGGACGCAAGATATCTTATTGGGTGATGAATATTTTGATAGATGGAGAAGGTTAATAGTATCTCCAAATGATACTTTGACAATCAACATTCCTGTTGCCAAACAAATAAAAAATGTCCATTTCTCTGGAAGAAATGCGCATGCTAATTATGATATTTTCTACATGAACGAAACGTATAATAATTACAAACCTGATTATAAAGCTGTTAATAATGCGTTAGGGTATGAACCCAGTGAATATATTGAGTTTAGAAGAAAATACAGAAAGGCGGATCAAAAGTTCTTAAAAGAATATTGCGAAGGTAGAGAATGCTCGACATTATTTAAAGAATGGTTTAAGAACAACTCTGAAGTTGAATATTATTCCAATCTAATGAAATTCAGTTGGCAAAGTCTCAATTACGGGTTAGGTAGTTCCCAAAGATTAACAGGAGATTTAAAAGAAAATTATGAAAAGGAGTTTATGGATTCTATTGAATACACTAGTCAAACCTATCGACTATCTGCTTCTTACTTTGGACTGATTAACGGCATTTCCCATAGGCTACTAGATTATTCTGATGAAAATACGAGAAGTTTTAAAATGCAAGAAATTGACTTCTTATTGAAGGATGAGTTGATACTATCAGAGGACGATAAATCTTTTTTAAGAAAGTATGAGGGTACTGGATTAGATATAGAAAACTTGAATCAATCTCAAAAGGAAATCTGGTGGAGTATTGAAGACAAGATGGCCGATAAGCTTCAAAATTTTAGGAGAAAACTGAGCTATGACTTCTATGTTAGAGACATGTCAAAATTTGAGTATGATGATCCTAGAGACATTTTAATAAGCCAGCATTTTTATGGATCAATTTTGGAAAATAGAAATTTTGAAATTATGGATTGGGCTCATGACCGTTTATTAGAGACTGTAGGAAATAAGTCATACTCAAAATACCTTAGTTCGATTTATTCTGATATTAAGAAACAGGAAAGGTCAATAGGTGATCTAAAAATACCAGCTTTGAAATATGATGGGTCAGGTAAACAACTTCTAGAAAAGATTAAAAATGACAATCCTGGTAAGAAAATCTTAATAGATTTTTGGGGGACCTGGTGCCAACCATGTCTCACCGATTTTGAAGTGACCCGGAAACTAAAAGATAATGTTTCGAAGGTAAAATTTGTTTATTTATGTGTGAATTCCTCCGAAAAGAATTGGAAAAACGCTTTGATTAAGTATAACCCAAAAGGTGATCATTACTTGCTTACTCAAAGACAAACCTATGAGTTACTTGAATATTTCAATATTAATTCTTTTCCAACTTATATTCTTATGGACTCAAAAGGGAAGTACAAAAATGATGTGCCAAGACCGGTATTGGAAAAAGAGTTCATATCATATCTAAACAATAGTGACAGATAGACCCTTACTGTATGTTTGCTGTACCCTTTTTGAATACTCAATCCTGTGAATTGATTTAGTTGAGTTGTTTTACTGACAGTTAGTCCTGCACCCCATCAGCGCAGAGGGAGCAAGACGTGTTTTAAACGGTTCAAAACTCTGCTCTGCTCCGTAATGAACACGCTTAAAACACCGTCTTGGTTTTGCTTAACGTTTCGCAAGCTCCACTACAAAACGAGAGATGACCAAAACTTTACAGACCTGGATTACAATTTTCTTTTCGAAGGACTCTGTCTGTTATCAAACAATGTAATAATCTCGATCCTGTCTTTTTTGATTCTATAATAAAGACTAATCTGTTTACTCACGACACAACGTCGTACGTCCTTTCGTCTTTCTGTTGAAGGATATATTTGAGGTTTTTTAGAAATATCCGAAAGGACGTTTTGAAGTCGGTCTGAAAATTTTGTTGCTGACTTTTCACCCCATTCCTTTAATAAGTAGTCAATCAAGTTGAGGTATTCTTTTTCACTTCGGGGTGACCATTCAATCTTTAAGCTCATTGATTCAGTTTGTCCCTGACTCTTTGCATGACTTCTTCATGAGGGATACCATGTCCCTGATTCAGTTCATCCAACCCTTGATCAATTGCTAATCGCTCATCCTCACCAATCTCATCCCACCAGTCTTTCCCTGTTTTGATGACCTTTAGTTGTTCAATGATTTCCGGATCTTGTAAGTCTGACAACCAGCGGATGAGTTCTAGCTTTGTTGATTGAATATCCATAAAAGCGTATTATTAATTACTTAAAGTTAATCCTATTTGAGGAGTTTTTGCTATATGATGAAACCCTAATTGACTCTTATTAGATGCCCCATGCATTTTTATCTCCGTTCTTACCTGTCGCAATAAGTTACAAACAGGCTCTCAGAACATGTCAAGGAAAAATCCAGAAATCTCCACCCTTCGGGTAGTATTTCTGATCGGATGCAAGCATCCTATTTTTCTCTTGAAATAACCTGGACCTGTTTGTGGTATGTGATTGAAGGCGACAGAAAGAGGAAACTCCAAAAAAAATATGCCACTTTTGCCTCCGGCGGGAAGGCTCAAGAATCGGAAATGTTTGGTTTTGGATATTCTGTATCTACTTGATACTTTGTCATTCGTCCAAAAGGACTTTCTCTGAATATAAATCCAAAACATCTGTATTCAAATCGGCTAAATAAGCCTGGGTAGTTGAAATCCTTTCGTGGCCCAACATCTGACTAATTGCCGTGATTGGAATAGCTAAATTATTTGCTCTGGATGCGAATGAATGTCTGGAAACGTAAGAGGTAAGATGTTCTTCAATTCCTGCTTTTTGGGCAAGAGATTTTAGCCTTTTGTTATATCTGCTTTGTGCCCACTGAATATCCTTATACTGATCCTCTAATTTTTCACGCTTGATAATCGGGAATACATAATCGTCTTTAAGCTTGCCCTTGCAGTAATGGTTCAAGATCGGTTGCAAAGGTTCAACGATTTTGATATCGTAGTATCGCCCAGTTTTCTTCCTTTTATAATTGACTCTACCATTAGTTATGTTTTCCACTTTCAGAAAAGCCAGGTCAATAAAAGGAGCACCATTCAAATAAAAGCTACTTAAGAAAAAATTTCGGACATCAAAAAGTGCATCTTTTTTCTTCAATTTGAGATCAATTAGCTTTTTGATCTCAGAATAGTTGATAGCCCTTTTCTTAGTTGGTTTTATTTTAATAATATAATTTTTGAAAGGGTAACCTTCTGCATCAACAATATTCTCCTTTATTGCCCGATTGTAAATTGCCCGAATGGTCCGCATGTAAACGGCTAATCCATTCTCACTATTTCCTCGTGCCAGGTAGGCTTTTTCAAAACGGAGTAAGAAATCATAGTTTAACTCACTAAAGGGTAAATCCACTTCCTTTCTGAACTTTTTGATCTCCCTCAGGACATTTTTATAGCTTCGTGCATTTCCAATCTTCTGCTTCTTGATCATATCATCAATGATCTTCTGAATGAAATTGAAGACAGTCTCTTTTCTATTTCTGCTCACTATCTTGTCCTTTAGTTGAGACAATGAGAGATAATTTAATTCCCCACGTTCATCTAGTTTAGTTAGAAGGTCCATAATCTTGGCTTTCTCCTTAATAAGATGGTTATTGGTTCGTTTGATATTATCGATACCATTGTAAGTCGCTTTGATCTCTTTCTTTTGGTCATCCCAATACTTTTCAGGAACATGATAACCGGTTGAAAGTGAGGTAGTGCTTTTGCTTCTATGAGTGATTCTGAAGATAATTGGGTAACTTAGGTCTTTCCTGATCCGGCGCTTATCCAGCGAAAGAGTAACATGCGTTTCCATAAGCTAATTTAATATTTGCACGTAATTTGCACGTGAATAGTGGTATTTTGTATATTTAAATATATGGATAAAAATGCTAACTATCTAATATTCAATGTATTATAATACATATAGAGCCATTTAAAACCATTAATTTGGTTTCTGTTAATCAGAGGGTCACTGGTTCGAGCCCAGTCTGAGGAGCTTGATAATCAGCCACTTACATGAAATATTTGTAAGTGGCTTTTTTATTTTGTGACAGTTTTGTAATGCTTAGACTGGTTTTCTAGCTATCAGATTCTAATAATAGATTATAGTTTTAAGCTATTCCCAGTCATGAAATTTCAATAAATTAAGATGGCAGAAACCATTCAAAAGATTTTATAATGATTCTTAGAAACACGGATTTGGTAGCTTTAGCGATCAAAAGGGGACAGTTCCCACAGTACGTTTATCGATACCGTCCTCTTAATGATAAAACATACGATGAATTATCGGAAGGCTATTTATGGTTTTCGAATGTCTATTCATATAACGACCCTTTTGAAGGTATTTTGAAATTTGATACCGACTCATCTGAGGAGGAGCTAATCAACTATATTAAAAATGCCGATCATGGTAAAGAATTTAGTGCCAATCAGATTCAGAACTTTGTCCATCAGTGGAAAAAAAATCCTGATGAATTAAACTCTAGTCTCAATAAGATAAAGAAAGACCTCTACACCAAAACTGGTATTTGTAGTTTGACTACTCAGCCAACAAATATTTTGATGTGGTCACATTATGCAGATAAACATACAGGTGTATGTATTAAATATGATCTTGAAAAACTTATTAGCCCAGGAATAACCCCCATCAAAGTAGATTACACCAATGAGTATCCAAAGTTTAATTACATTAAGGAATGGAAAGATACTTTGAAATTAGGTTTGGAGTCCTTCCAGAAGAAATCAACGGATTGGACCTATGAGCAGGAATACAGGTTAGTAGCAATTAATGGTTGTGGTAAATATGGGTTAAAAAGAAACAGTATTCTGGAAGTTATTGGCGGTAGCAAGTGTGATACTGAAAGTATCGAAAAGATTAAAAAATCTATATCTCTTAACCTTTACCAACATCCAATAATAAAACGAGCCTCTTTAATGGAAAACAAATTTGGGATACAAATTGATTGATTTTTGAGAGAATCTGATAATTGTCAGTTTATAAGAAAATAGAAGAGACTTATTGGTATTGGAATTTGTAGGAAGGTTTAGGGGTAAGAGGACTTAGGTGGATATCAAAAAAAATGATATCTTAGATAAAGAAAAAAGCGAAGGTGTATTACCTTCGCTTCCCTAACTACTGACGCTTTCAGGTTATCCTGGAACATTAAAGTAATAAGCTGCTACGTATAGCAGCCCAATGATGAGGCCTCTGAGTATCGCTGCAAGACACCAGAGGCCTCTCTCATTGATTGTGATCGTGATTTTTATCACAAATTCAAAATTAGGGCTATTCCTACAATCATTCCATCATCCCACAGTGGTTAGTTATCAACATTTTAACAGAAAAAAGCTCGGTATTGATATCCATATATCATCGATACTGGTTTGTTATAAACTTTTGCGGGTATAGTTTGAACTGGATTCTGCGTGTGTGTAGTCGAATGTGCTTAACGCATAATAGCACATTTTTTGTCTACTGTTAATCAGAGGGTCACTGGGCTAGGCGCCCCCGTTCGAGCCCAGTCTGAGGAGCAAATAAAAACCCGATTCATGGAATCGGGTTTTTTGTTTTCTTAATACTGGATGGAATCGTCAGTTTGTAGTTGTAGAAGCTTCGACTTCATCTTCAATCAACTTCACATCAACAATTCCCTTATTAATCATAAATTTAAGCATGCCCTTCACAGTATCTTCCAGGGTATGATCTGGCATTCCATAAGGTGACTCCGCTTTGCGCTGTTTATAGGAATCATTGTTATACAACTTGAATTCCATCGCTGAAATATTATCCACCGACCTTACCAGAAAATCCAGAAGGGGGAACAGTAAATCTTCTTTCCTGCATTTCTTAACAATCTCAGGTACAAACTTAGGAAGGTCATATTCCTTGAACTTTCTTCCTGTCAGCTTGGTGATGATATCGGTAATATCTTTCATCCTCGCCCATTCATCCCGTGTCACGTGGAAAGTAGTATTAATTGAATCGGGCAGCCCGGATATAGCTACAAAGTTGCTAGCCACAATATCTACCGGGGTGAAACTTACCTGGTTGAATGAACTAACCGTAATCCCATGATTGATCATAAAGGCAATCAATCGGATGGAAATATCAAAGTTATTTCCTCCTCCTAACACCGATGGAGTGATGAGTGCAGGCCTGAATATCCTGGCCTGAAGTCCATACTTCATAGCGTCCAGAATAATTTGTTCGGATACCCATTTGGTCTGGCTATAGCCAAAATCAAGCAGGTCAAGGGAATCGCAGGTATCAGTCTCAAAAAGCGTAGGTTTCACTGCCCAACCAAAGATAAATGTGGTAGACACGTGATTGAAAATTTTGGGTTTTCCGTCGAATGCCAACCGTACGATCTCATTGGTTCCCAGGATATTGGTACTCCACATTCGATCATAGTTGAACAGGTAATTTACCAGTGCCCCGTTATTATATATTGTATGGACATTCTGAGCTAAGAAATCCCAGGTCTTCGCATCGAGACCCAGCATAGGCTTACCAAGATCTCCACATACCGGTATCACTCTTTTTTCAAAAGCGTCAATGTATTCGCTTTCCGGGACATTTGAAAGCTCCATCGCTTCCTTAAGTCGATCCAGGCCATTCTTTTCATCGGTAGCTCGAACAAGTACATAGATCGTATCATCGGTTTGCTCGATCAGGCTCTTCAGGATAAATGGCCCAAGGAAACCTGTGCCACCTGTCAGGAGAATTTTGCCACTTTTAAGGTGCTCAGGATCATATTCTGGTGTTTCCGGTTTAAAGACCAGCTTCGTATCCTTGATCATTCGCTTCTGCTCGAATTCTGTGTGCTCCTTCTGAAGCTTCATAATTCTATTCTTCAACTTATTGATGGCAATAAGGGAAGAGGTTCTGAATTGTTCGATCAAATCAAAAAACTCAGATACGCTGATTTCCTGTAATAATCGGGTATCAATGTTTACAGACAGCTTGGCAGCTCCATTTTTCTTCAGCAATTCTTTGACATCATGAATCAGGACAGCCAAATCCATAGAGTCAAGTACATGGACCAGGGAGAACGTTTCATTTCCCCTGAATCCATATTTGGCAAAGATTTCATCAAATGGAGTATTAGTCAATCGGGCTCGTCCATACTCATCATTATGAGAGACAAGCTCGTGCTTTTCAAAGATCTCCAATTCACCATTGGACCAGAGTTGTTTGGTCTTCTGACGCATGATCTTTCCGGAGCTGGTCCGTGGAATGCAACGTGTACTGGTAAATGTGATGTCCGAGGGGATGATCCCAAGTTTTTCCCTTATCAGATCAGCAATTTGATTGTGGTCGGGAACATCATTTTTATGCTTAACCCCAGCCACAATGATGAGTCTTTCCTCTTCCTCTTCCTCATCGGCAAACGCTGCTACATAGCCATTACGGATCAATTTGCTCGAATCCTCAACGATCTGTTCGATATCATGTGGATAATAATTGGCGCCCCGAATGATGATCATGTCTTTTACCCTTCCACAGATGTAAAGCTCCCCATCCATGAGAAAGCCAAGATCACCGGTTCGCAAAAAGGTATGGGTAGCGTGACCATTTTCACTAGCTATACGGGCTTCAAAAGTTTCCTTCGTGAGATCAGGCTTACCCCAGTACCCAAGGCACTTACTTGGTCCTGCAAGCCATACTTCCCCAATCTTGTTTTCGCCAAGATCTACAAGGGAATTAGTATCTACAATTTTGACGATTTGATCCTTGAGAGGTTTACCACAACTCATGATTTTCGTCAGATGACTACCTTCTCCATCCTGTAACTCGAGCTCGTGACTTTTCAATGCTTCTGTAAGTACTGAAACAGATCTTGATCCTGACTGTGAAACAGCCAGGGTATTTTCAGCCAGACCATAGGCAGCTCCAAAATTATCGGGTCTTAATCCCCTCTCACTAAATTTCTCCAGGAATCTATTATAAGTAGCTACCCTGACTGGTTCGGCTGCAGTCATCAGGTTTTTTAGTGAACTCAGATCCAGTTGATCAAATGTTTCTGGTGGTATTTTACCTGGTTGCATCACATAGTCGTAGGCAAAATTGGGTGCAGAAGAATGTGTGGCTTTATATTTTGATATCGTTTCCAGCCAAAGCGCAGGTCTTCGGATAAAGTCCAGGGTAGAGAAACCAATGGTTGTACCTCCGGTAATCAAAATAAACAGGTGATAACCAATGAGTCCCATGTCATGATATTGTGGAAGCCAGGAGACTGCAATAGGTGGTCCTGATAGCACATTCATGCCATTATTGTAAAGATTTTCATGAGAGACCATCACACCTTTTGGATCAGTTGTGGAACCTGAGGTGTATTGCAGGAAAAGAAATGAGGACCTCCTCTCATAGTCTGTTTCAGCAGCCTCATGTGTAAATTCTGATGTATTGATCCAAGGCAAGCTGGACAGCAAAGTTTCTTCTTTGATGTTATTCCGGTCCATGTTTAATTTAAGAGACCAGTAGTATTCTCCATTGGTTAGTACAGCCACCGCTCCACAATCTTTTGCGATATATTCCATCTTGAAGTAAGCTGCCTGGAACCCAGATGAAGTAGGGGGATAGGTAGGTACGGGAATAAGTCCAAGACGAGAACATGCGATTAAGGAAATGATCATCTCAACTCCGGGAGGATATGTCACCAGTATCTTATCGTCTTTTTTGAATTTGTAGATATGGGCAAGGTTAGTGGCTACCACCCTGACAGCTTTGTCAAACTCGGCATAGGTGTATTTCTCGGTAGTCTTTCCATTGATATCGAGAAATTCAAACAGCAATTTGTTTGGTATTTCCTTAACCCAATGATCAAGTTTGTCTGTCAGATAAGGCGTTGGCAGCTCATTTTGCTTCATATAGAATTTATTAGGTAAGTATTGGCTATTGGTTAATTAGTTGTTTTGGTTCGGACTGGCTAAGGTTCCGAAGATGCAAGTAATGCTCCTTGAGGGCATCAAAAATGGTGTTATTTTGTTTGTAAAATACACCATATTTCTCAGCCACTTTCTGAATTAACGGTGTAAGTTCTTTATAATGGGTATGGCAAACCCGGGGCATCAGGTGGTGAGCAACATGTAAATGTAATCCCCCATAAAACCAGTCAGCTACAAAACTATGTAGAGAGTGATCAGAGGTGGTGGCGAACACATGATAAACAAAGTCATCGTAATCGTTTCTGGATGTTGGGAATTCGTTCAGTCTCAATGGATGCTCTACCTGAATGATGATGGCACCTATCAAACCAATCAGTAATTGCCATACGACAAATGCACCGATCACCAATCCTATGGAAAATCCAAGGAAGACAATTGGTATGACAAGCACATAACCAATGTATATCAGTTTGAAAACGAAGAGTTTGACATACTCAATTGTGGGATGCTTCTTGCCCTTCAGTCCATTTAGAAACGGGAAAAAGAAACCTTCATAATCTTTTACAAAGATGTAGTCCAGCGAGAAAAAGCTGTAAACAACATAAAGTAGGTAGTGTTGAAATCGATGAATGAACTTATGTGGTACATGTTTAGTATACCTTATTAAACCCCGTGCTACCAGACCATCGTCCTCACCCTGAACATTCATGTTGTTGTGATGCTGATGATTGTGAAATTGCCGCCACATATAGGAGTTGATCCCACACAGATCAAATGAATAGCGAAGTCCTTTCTTGAAGACCCCATGATCTATAATGGACTGGTGATTGGCATCATGAGCAATGTTCAGCAGGATAAATAGATGAGAAAACAGATGAAATCCGTATAGCAGAACGAAGGATAAAGATGATCCACTAAATGTATAGAGCAACACCAGGCTTCCCGTCCACCAGATTGCAGCAATGACGAGCTTGGCTTTCATTTGTTTATTAGCAAGCCGGGAAATCCCTCCTTCATCAAAATACCGATTGATCGTCTGGTATAATTCCTTTTTAAATAAAACTGAATCCATAACCCTGCAAAAAAACCCTTAGCCGCCGGTAAGATACTTTAAGTAATATAATTAGTAAAAAATTATGTAAAGGTGAATAAAAAATCAATTGGAAAAATCATGTATCAAAAAAAAGTAATTACTGGTATTATTTGCTCCTTGCTAGCATCATTTATTTATTGCTAGTTTACCCATGCTGAAAGGCTTTATTTAACTTGACAATTAAAATAATAATTAGAAATCCATGAACAGTCTCCATTTAAGGATTTTAATCTTCTTCGTCAAAACATCTCTACTTACTACCGTTGGATTCTCCGCTGATTTTTATGTATCACCTACCGGAAACGATTCAAATCCTGGGACAAAAGGTGCACCATTCGCCTCTATTCATAAAGGGGTCGAAATCATCGCTGGCATTTTTGATGATAACCCCAATGAAGACTGCACACTTTGGCTTGCCGGGGGAAAATACTTTTTGGAAAAGCCAATTGTTCTTGATCATGAAACCTTAAAGAATCTGGAGGGGAAATTTATTATCAAAGCAATGCCAGGAGAAACCCCAATTGTTTCAGGTGGAATAGAAATCAATGGATGGGAGAAGCTCTCAAGTGGATTATGGAAAGCGAAACTATGGGATTTAACAAATCGAAAACAAATACCCCGTGAATTGTTTGTTGGAGATAAACGTGCTACGAGAGCCCGATTCCCTAATGAAGGGTATCTGCATGTTGCTAAGGCAGGTGCTGACCACCGCACTCATTTTTTCTTTGAGTCCAATGACTTTCCTATTCCGGCAAGTACGAAAGACGTCGAACTTGTATTCTTTCATGATTGGTCTATTTCGAGGATTCCAATTAAGGAGATTGACATCAGTGAAAACAAACTCACGGCTGTGGATTCAATCGGGGCAAAAGGACTGGCATTTTTTACGATTGATAACTGGGAACCACATCCGCGGTATTACCTTGAAAATGCCATGGAATTTCTGGATGCAGATTATGAATGGTACTTCCAGCCTTCAGGAAATGACATCTATCTTAAACTACCGGAAAATTTATCTCCCAATGAACAGACTATAACTATTCCATATGTGTCCGGACTTGTAATCATGGAGGGAATAGAGAACCAACCTTTGAGAAATATTCATTTTGAGGGTATTGTATTCGAACATTCAGCCTGGCATACACCCACATTGGGATATTGTGGTGTACAGGCCTGCCATTTCGATCCACGACCTGAACATGAAGGTTGGTCTATTGTTCCATCGGCTATAAAGGGGGAATGGACACAAAATTGCTCATTTGTAAATTGTACCTTTCAAAAATTGGGTGGTTCGGGTGTTTCGTTGGGAGCAGGTAGTAAAGGCTGTACTATTTCCAATTGCCACTTTTCGGATATTTCAGGAAATGGAATGATGATTGGTGAAGGCCGTGAACGCAAGGTCAATGGAGAAACGTGGTGGAAGGTGGCACCTGAGCAGGCTGCCTTGGGTAACACCATTGAAAATTGCATAATAACTACCTGTGGTCAGCAATTTTATGGGGCCGTCGGGATCTGGTGTGGATTCACGGCGGAAACAACGATTCGAAACAACACCATTTCTGACTTGCCATACACAGGTATTTCCATTGGTTGGGAGTGGAGTCCAGCACCAACGCCTTGCCGTGACAACATAATCGAGGGGAATCATATCCATCATATTATGCAGGTATTAAGTGACGGTGGAGGTATTTATATGCTGGGGCTACAGCCAGGAAGCAAGATTGTAAATAACCGGATCCATGATGTGGAGTTGAACGCTGGCCGGGCAGAAAGTAATGGGATGTTTCTGGATGAAGGCACGACCGACGTGGTGGTGTCAGGAAACCTCATTTACAACATTGCCAAGTCACCGCTTAGGTTTCATCGGGCAACAATCAATCTGGTTGAAAGGAATTACCTTTTTTGCGGCGAAGACACACCTCCCATTCGGTACAATAGTACCAAAGAGGATGATATTCAGAAAATTAGCAATTACGTCTTTCAGGAAGATGATTCCAGGTACAGGAAGCAACTAAAAAAGGCTACACGTGGCTGGGACAAAAGGCGTTAGGATCAATAGGTTTAAAGCAGATTACTCTCCAGGCCGATACTTGGACTCAGCCCTTGACTCGACATCTTCTTTGTAGTAAGCGACTGTCTTAAATAGCTTATTAGCATAGTTTTGAGACTGATCATTAAAATGAGGAGATTCCGGCTCTCCACTTTGCCCGCCTACCAACATAGTTTTAGCTTGCACCTTATCCCCAAATTCTACAACAGCCACAAAACTGTTTCCACTTCTGCCGTACAATTTTTTGGTATTTTTATCGCTTCGAGCGCCAAATGACGCTAACGCACCCCATCGTCCGGAGGCAAAGCTTATCGGGATACTTGGCTCGTCATCATCAAATGTTTGGTTGATGTTTCCATCCAATCTTTGGAACCGGTTGACTTCGCCCCATGGAATTTTCCAGGTTCCAAAATCTTTTTCTAGTTTATTAACTGACTCTTTAAAGATCTCAAGTCGTTCGTTCAGTGCTGATTTTTTTCCAAAATACTCGATGTTTTCCATGAAGGAAAATCCTTCCTGTCGCTGTCCTTTGTTGTAATAGGTGGTTGCATAGAAATGAGCCAAGGTCATCGAAATGGATTCCACAGAAGTCTTGTAATCCCAATTTCGCAGTTGGTCTATTGGAGCTTTCAATGATTCTGATTCTCCAATTTTGTCATATGCATCCACCAAACCTGGGATTAGGGCTTTAAATGCTGGCAAATAGGGATCATGAGCCAACTCGATGAGCTTGTCTAAAGTGTATTCCTTATTTCTGCTTAGCAATTCTATAGCATGTATACCCCGGAAATTTTCCTGATCCACAGACATATAGCGAGGATAGTCACTTCTTTTTGGACTGAATGCAGCAGCGGCAGTAAATGGAGTGGAATTGCAATTTTGGATCCATCCATTTTCAGGATTAAGGATGAGGATATTTTCATCTACCGTATGTGCGCCTTTCCAATCAGTTGCCGGATTACTTCCATCAACCGGTTTTGTGAAATCGAAAGCAGTGTCACGGACCGGAATGAAATTGCCATGGAAGTAGGCGATATTACCCTCCGCGTCGGCGTAGACAGTATTATTGGAAGAATTGGTTCTGATATCCATCATTTTACGAAAACTTTCATAACCACTTTGTTTGGTTCTTGTGTATGATTGTTCCAGTGCTTCGGCTGGGGTCCAGTTCATCGCTGATGAAGTCCATTTGCCATCTTCAATGTAAGTGATGGGACCATGATGGGTGTGGTACATGGGAAAAGTTTTTTCCTTGATTTCATCCCCATCCATGTATTTCAAGGTAACCTCTGAGATTTTAACTGGTCTATGTTCTTCACCATATTGATAGTACATCTTGTCCTCTTTCTTGATGATTGTTTCTTTGAACTCATCCATCACATCCGTATAGGTAGATGTGTGCATCCATCCGGTTTTTTCATTGAAGCCCTGGTAAATAAAAAACTGGCCCCAGGTGATAGCGCCATAAGCATTAAGTCCCTCCCCACTTACCATGTGGAACTCTCCTCTGAAGTAAAATGTGGTATGTGGATTAATGAGAAGTAAGGTATTACCACTCCGGGTCAATTTTCCGGAGATGGCTATCCCATTGGACCCTCTTGGTTCTGCCATTTCATTAAGCTTCAGAATTTCATTTGCTTCAGACAAAGAGATTTCCATACCCTCTTCATAAAACATTTTGATTTTTTGAGTGGATATTCGTTCAATATCTCCACCTATTGAACCTTCACTGAAATACATAGGCATCCATGGCTCAAAGTGTGTAAGTAATTTCGGTGTCACTTCCGGGTGTGTGTGGAGGTAAAAGTTAATGCCATCAGCAAAGGCCAGGCATAACTTTTTTAACCATTCAGGGCTATTATCATAAGCTTCTTTAGCTTCATCCTCTGTCATAAAAAGCCGGGCTCTTAAATCACTATAAAGGGCGTCCTCACCTTCAACTTCAGCTAGTCGTCCTATCGCCCAGATATAATTGTGCTCAACACGATTGAAATCATCCTCACACTGGGCATATAGGAGCCCAAAGACTGCGTCAGCGTCTGTTTTTCCATAAATATGAGGGACACCATAATCATCACGAATGATTTCAGTATTTGCCTGATGGCTACTCCATCGTTCTTTTTCTAAACTTTGATGATTATTCGGTTCAGGGGTGCAGGCAAAAAGTAGTAGGATTGGAAGAAGATGGATGCGACTCATTGGAAAAATATTTATCAAAGGATACTCAGGCGGAATTGGTTCACCTGAAATGGAGTGATTATAAAGCTAATCATAATTTTTCAGGTTGCTCATGCACCCTATAATGAAGAGCTTAGGTTGAAGCATAAAATAATGGATTATTGGTGATTAGAATGCCAGTTCACACTGCAACCGGAAGGTGATTGCATCATTTGCAAGCTGATCAAGGTAGGAGATATCACTTTGAACTTTGAAATTATGTGCTTTGATATACCAGGATAGGCCAAGTGTATACTCCTTCATTTGGTTGATTGAAGTAAGGCCAGACCCTGGAGATATATTGGTATATCTTCCGGCGATTTCAATATTGGAGGGAAACAAGTAGCCTATTGCTCCAAAGATGCCACTACCATATCCAAAGTTGTCTTGCTGATTAGAAGATTCTCTTAAGATGTACTCTGAACTAACTGAAAGACCACGATATTTAAAAACCCCATCCAGGATCAACGTTTCAAAATTAGTAGTTAGGTAGGTACGTTCACCAGTTGTATCGGTCATGAAAGATCCAAGGTTCCCTCTGGCTCTCACTGCATTGTGGTTATAATCTCCGGTTATACCAATTGAAAGCTTCGGCCTTTTCTCCCTGGCCAAATCAGAGCCGAAATAATCTCCACTCTGGCTGAATGCTCCAAAGGGAAGTATTTCCAATCTCCCAGTTAATTCTCTTCCTGATTCAGGATTTGAAATAGTGATATTTCTGCCTTCTCCCTTTGAAATGGCAAATGCCTGCCTTAGAATTATGTTGTTGACTGAAAAATAATGGTGAAGTTGTAGACCGATATCTCGATCCAGATTAAATGAAGCATTTACCAGACTCCTATCAACAAATTGCATTTTCTGAGATGAAATAACCCGTTCTCTGTTCCCCGGAAGTTTGGTCTGTCCTGCCCATAATTCCCAGTTTTTGAAAAAATTCCACTTAATCACGGCGTCCAATATGATGTTTGATGCCTGGCTATTTTCAGGAAGTGCGCCGCTGATATCTCTGTTGGATATTCCAAATTCAAATTTGTAGACAATCCTTGGATCTAAAACGTAACCATCAAACTTAAGTCTGGCTCTTCTGATTAGCACATTTTCATCCCAATCGGAGGTCTCTAGGTCTTTTACTCCAGTATATAATGTTTGTACCCTTACACCAATTGAAGTGTGAAACGTGGAGTCATTGGCATGTATTTGGATTCCGTCACCAAAGCTTTCATATGAAGCACCCTGACTTCTGACTTCGATATGAAGTAAGAACAGGCAAAATATCCACGGTATATAATGGTAAAACCGTCTGATCTTCATTGATTAATTGGCTTTTCAGCATAGATAATCTTACAAAGATGGGAATAATAATCAATTTGGTAATATTTAGGTAACATTAAATTAATATACCGATAATTAATAACCATGTAATTCTGCTACCTCCATGAATGATCTTCTTATTAAGCAATTAGCGTCATTTTTACGAGAAGGTTGTATCTTTAGGATAGATACAATGGATCAAAATCAAAGAGCAATGAGCAACAAATCCAGAAGAGACTTCATCAAATCATCGGGAGCTGTGGCACTAGGGGCTACCTTCCTTCCAACGGCCAACATATCGGGACATCCAAAAAATGAAGCCAGGAAATTAAAGGTTGGCTTAGTCGGATGTGGGGGTCGTGGGACTGGCGCAGCCGTTCAGGCAGTAAATGCGGACCCCAATGTTGAATTGACGGCCATGGGAGATATCTTTTCCGATAAACTGGAGGCTTCATATCTTTCTCTTCAGCAGGAAATACCGGATAAGTTGAAAGTAGATGATGCACACAAGTTCATTGGTTTTGATGCCTACAAAAAAGTAATAGAGTCAGTTGATGTCGTTTTATTAACCACACCACCTGCTTTTAGACCAGATCATCTCAAAGCAGCCATTACCGCTGGAAAACATGCATTTTGCGAAAAACCTGTGGCAGTTGATGCACCCGGAGTTAGAAAAGTAATTGAGGCTGCAAAAGAGGCCCAATCAAAGAAATTGTCGATTTTATGTGGTTTCTGTTTCAGGTATGACAGCTCAAATAGAGCCATTTATGACCGAATACATGGTGGAGATATTGGTGAGATTCGAAGCATTTCGACTTTCAGGTTCGGAGGAGAGCTTTGGTCGAAACCACGGGAAGCCGGCTGGACAGACATGGAGTATCAATTGAGAAACTGGTTGTACTACGATTGGTTATCCGGAGATTTCATCACTGAGATGGCGGTGCATAGCCTGGACCTGATGGCCTGGGTGATGCAGGATAAGACACCGATCAAGGCCATTGGTACAGGCGGCAGACAAAAGAGAGTTGGTCCGATTTATGGAAATATCTATGATCATTTTGCGATTGAGTTTCAATATGAGAATGGGATTAAGGCAAATCATTTTGGTAGGCAAATGGCAGGATGTAGTAATAAAAATACGGTGGATGTATTTGGAACTGAGGGTCAGGCATACTTACAGATGGGAAGAAAGCTGGAGATCATGGGGAAAAATCCATGGCAGTTCAGGGGTGAGAAAAACAACATGTATCAAACAGAGCATGACGAGTTCTTTGCTGCAATTCGAAGCGGAGAACCTAAAAATGATGGGTTCTGGATGGCCAATAGCACCATGTTAGCTATACTGGGAAGGATGGTAGCATACAGTGGCCAGGAGATCACCTGGGATGAAGCGATCAATTCGGAAATCAAGCTAGGTCCGGATATTGATGATTATGATTGGGACCTTAAATGGAAAAGCTCGGATGTGGCCATTCCGGGAATAACCAAAGCATCATTAATCTATTAAAGCTGACATTTATATGTTTAGATCTCTTTTAGCCATCACTGTATCCATATTATGCCTTTTCGGTTATGGTCAGGAACTATTATTTGAATTTGGGGAAGTCATTCCATTGAATAGAGCCATTGAGCTGGGTAGTGATAATGTAGAGAAAATTAAATGGTATAATGTGAATACTGAGAGAGGTACATGGGAGCACCAGGATAGCATTCTGGTTTGCTATGGTAATCCGATAGGTGTGGTTCGTAGTGGGAGACAATTTGAAAATTATCTTTTGCATGTCGAATGGATGCACATGGAACCAGGCGGAAATTCTGGCATGTTTATGTGGAGCAAAGCAGAACCTGGAGAAAACAGGCTTCCAGATGGAGTTGAAGTGCAGATGCTAGAGCTGGATTGGGTAAATCTCAATATCCGAAATGGGGAGAAACCACCCATTGCCTATGTTCATGGAGAATTATTTGGGGTGGGTGGCGTTGAAGCTGTGCCTGATAATCCTCGAGGCACCCGAAGTAAATCAATTGAAAACCGATGTAAGCCCAGAGGTGAGTGGAATACTTATGATGTGGTTTGTGTAGATGGAGAGATCAAGCTTTCAGTCAATGGAAAGTTCGTCAATGGGATCAGTAAGTCAACACAGCGCAAGGGCTTTATGTGTCTGGAATCTGAGGGAGCTGAGATCCATTTCAGAAATTTAAAAGTCGTTGAATTACCATAGCT
This sequence comes from Bacteroidota bacterium, assembly GCA_047947195.1. Classification (GTDB taxonomy): domain Bacteria; phylum Bacteroidota; class Bacteroidia; order Cytophagales; family Cyclobacteriaceae; genus UBA7330. The sequence continues at coordinate 4,200,582 of CP170458.1, read as the reverse complement.
AACTAAAATTTAAAATTTATCAATTAAGGATCAATAATCTTGATTGTATTGATAATGAATCAGTGATTTTGATGAAATTCCTCTAACTTTGGTGCAGGTTTTTGTTCAACTTAAAATTAGAAGGATGAGGTTATTTGCTGTCTTATGGATCTTAATACTCTTTTCATGCAGTGTACCTACTGAGACTAAGAAAAAGCCTGTTATTATGGCGTATTATGTCCCGGAGCGAGACTATCAGCCGACAAAAATCCCTGTTGAAAAGCTCACTCACATCATTTACTCATTCACCAATGTAATAGATGGGGAAATGAAGTTTAGACGGCCTGAAGTTGCCGGGCCAAAACTTAAACAACTGGTTGAACAAAAATCAAGGAATCCTGAGCTCAAAGTAATGATCGCCTGTGGAGGATGGGGTGCAGATGGTTTTTCTGATATGGCGTTAACTCCTGAGTCCAGGGAGAAATTCATTAATAGTGCATTTGAGTTTGTACAGGAATATCAATTGGATGGAATTGACATTGATTGGGAATATCCCAGCATATCGGGAGCTGGAACAATGGCAAGACCTGAAGACAAGGAACATTTTACTGAGCTGATGAAGGGTTTGAGAGGAGCGCTTAACAAAACTGGAAGATCTCAGACTTTGACATTTGCCTCAGCTGGTTGGAAAAGATATTTTGATAATATAGAAATGGACAAGGTCATGTCTTATGTGGACTATACCAATATTATGACCTATGACCTGGTTTCCGGAGTTTCAATATATACCGGTCATCATACACAGCTTGGTGCAGTAAACTATGAAAGTATAGCTGAAACACCTTTTGCAAATCACCTGGATAGTTTATTTAAAGCTGGTAATTCCAAAGATCATGATACGAGATCTACAGAGAAGATTGTTGATTTTTTAATTGAATTGGGGGTTGATCCTTCACAAATGGTCATTGGTTCGGCATTTTATGGACGGGCATGGAAGGGAGTGCCACCTGAAAATAATGGGTTATACCAGCTGAGTGGTGGTCTACATATCGGATGGAGTGCATATCATTACATCCGAAGGGTTTTTGAACAGGATAGCAACTATGTCAGATATTGGGATGAGGAGGCCAAAGCACCATTTATGTATAGCGTGGCTGATAGCATTATGATCTCCTATGACGATACTGTATCAGTAAGACTGAAAACAGAGTATGCTATGGAAAAAGGACTTGGTGGAATTATGTTCTGGGAACTCGGCAATGATACCAAAGAAGAGGGGAGCTTATTAGATGCCATTTACCAGGCCGTAAATTGATATTTAGATTTAAGTGAATATTATGAAAATCAGCTTTTACATAGCCATTATCCTTTTGATCATTGGATGCACAAAGACTACTCCAACGGAAGAAGCAAAATCTAAAATACCAGTGTATGCCTGGACAGGGGGGCCTGGAAAAGCCACTGATGATGAGATCAGGAGCAGGTTTGAAGATTATAAAACCAAAGGCATTGATGTACTAATGTATAATGGTGGCCAGGATCCCGCTGTTTATGCAAGAGTTGGAAAAATCGCCAAGGAGGTCGGTCTTGGGTTCCATACCTGGATACCTACCATGGTACAGTCACTCAAGCCTGGCATCGATACCATGTGGTATGCATTTAATGGATTAGGAGAATCAGCATATAGTAAGCCAGCCTACGTGGATTACTATAAGTTTTTATGCCCCAGCAAACCGGGCACCTATCAGTTTCTTGAAAATATGTATCTGAAGGTGGCAGCTGTTCCTGAAGTGGACGCTATTCACCTGGATTATATCCGATTCCCGGATGTGATCCTCGCCAGGGGTCTCTGGGACAAATATGGTCTGATCATGGATCGTGAATATCCACAATATGACTACTGTTATTGCGAGGATTGCACCAGTGGATTCATGGAACAAACAGGTATAGATATCAATGCAGTGGATGATCCATCATCTGTTGAGGAATGGAAACAGTACAGATATGATCTAATCACAAACATTGTAAATAAACTGGCACATGCCGTGCACAACTCAGGAAAGGGAATTAATGCCGCTGTCTTCCCCGGACCAAATTCAGTTGCCAAGAAAATTGTCAGGCAGGAATGGGACAAGTGGGATCTGGATGCGTTCTTTCCAATGAATTACAATGACTTCTACCTGGAAGGCACAAACTGGATAGGTGGGGTGACCAAAGAAGCGACTACCGCTGTTGACAAACCTGTATACAGTGGATTATTCATTTGTCCTACTCCTGAAAATAAAACCGAGCAAAATGATCCGGAGAATCATGGATTGGTTCCATCGGAACTAGCAGATGCCATTAAAGAATCAATGGAGAATGGAGCTACTGGTATATGCCTATTTACTCCGGAAAGAATGACCGAAGAACACTGGGTTGTATTTCAAAAAGCGATCTACGGAGAGACTTTGTCAAAATAGATTACGCTAATCAGTCAACTCAAAGTTGAGTGTACCCCCAGCGGTCAGGAGTTGGTGATCAATGAAATAGCTGTTGATAGGTTTCCCATTGAATTCTATCTCATTGATATAAATGGCTTTGTCAGATGGCTTATTAGATTGTATGATCAACTCCGATCCTCTGTAATATTCACTATTTAATTTGATCCTTACTTTTTTAAAGTAGGGAGAAGTAATGGCATAATTCATATCACCGGGACATACCGGATAAATCCCCAACATGCTAAAAACTAACCATGCCGAAAGGGAGCCGGTGTCATCATTTCCCGGAATCCCATCAGGACTGTTTTTGTAATATTTGTTAATCAATCGGTTAACCTGGTATTGTGTGCCTTTTTCCTTGCCCGGGATATAGTTGTACAGATAGGGAAAGGTGATGTCAGGCTCATTGGCCATATCATAGTTGTCAGTTTCGAAGAGCATATTCAGTTGTTCATTGAAATTGGTTCGACCTCCAAGTAGTTTGATTAAACCAGTAATGTCATGAGGCACATAAAACCTGTATTGCCAGGCATTTCCCTCAACATAACCGACCACTGGTTCAAAATTCTTACCTCTCTCCGGATCGAAATCCTGAATCCATGTGCCGTCAGCATATTTGGGTCTTAGCATCCCAGTTGACTTGTCAAACAAAGTTTTATACCCTAAAGATTTATCCAAATACTTCTTTGCTTCTTTAGGATATCCAAGCTCAGTGGCCAATTGGGCAATGTTCCAGTCCGCAATGTAGTATTCAAGCGAGGTAGAAACACTCCCGCCCCAGATGTCGGCTGTATCAACTGGCACAAAACCCAGTCGATTGTAGTTATCAATTCCAGGTCTCAGATTATTCATGCTTTCCTTTGTATCCGAAGCCTTTTTAATAGCTTCATACCCCTTGTTAATGTCGAAATCTCTAATACCTCTTAAATAGGTATCCGTGATCACAGGTGTAGCCGGATCCCCCACCATGACATCTGTTTCCATAGCCATAAGCTCCCATTTGGGCAACCAGCCACTTTCGTTGTACATGTCTACCATGGTATTTACCATCTCAGATTGTATTTCAGGATAAATAAGACTTAATAGAGGGTGTACATTTCTGTAGGTATCCCACAAAGAGAAAACGGTATATCTGTTACCATTGGTTTTTCCAATCCCCGAGGATGACATGAGTGGATATTCTCCATTTATATCATTGATGATATTGGGGTGAATCAGGTTATGGTATAAGGCGGTATAAAAGATCGTTTTGGCTTCAACATTTTCTGATTCGACCTGCACTCTTCCAAGAAGCTCTTCCCATTTCTTTTCATTGGACAACCGGGTTCCCTCAAAATTAAAAGTGGGTTGCTCAGCATCAAGGTTTTCCCTGGCGTTTTCAATGCTTACATATGAAATCCCGATTTTGACCTCGATTTGCTCGCCATCTTTTGTGTCATAAGAAAAATAGGCACCAACATTATCTCCAGACATCGGATACATGTATTCGGGGTAGGGTTTATAGGTGTTGTTGTATCCAATCCAATCACCTTCTACTCCTTTGTATTCAGGCATTTTTTTCCAGACACCAAAGGTTTTTGGGGCTTTACTTAGCCTCATCACAAAATAAACCGGCCTTACATCCTCATCACTATAACAGAAAGTGCCAAAGGTTTTGAATCCTTCTACTTCTGTTGGGGAAACCATTCTCACATTTGCCCCGATTTCGTTGGTCAGACCAAGGCCCAGATTCAGGATAACATGAGATTCTCCTTCAGGAAAAGTATATCTGCTAAGTCCTGTCCGAAGTGTACTGGTCAGTTCAGTGGCAATATTATATTTTGAAAGTTTGTTGGTATAATAGCCTGGACTGGCTTGCTCGTCAGTGTACGTGCTTCCATATTTCTCAGGATCAAATTCTATTGACCCAGTTGTCGGCATCAATAATATACTACCCAAATCCGGGCAACCGACCCCACTAAGATTTACATGGCTATATCCTGTGAGGAATTTATTTTCAAAGACATAGGGTCGGGAATGCCATTCGGAGTCTTTTTCAAATTGATTTAATTCCCCTTTCTTGAAAGCTACATTAAATGGAGTGACAGATGCCATTCCTTGTGGATAGTTAGCGCCCGGGTTAGTGGCTCCATAATTTGAGGTGCCAATAAACGGATTTACATAATTTATAACATCCTGTCCATAAATTTGCGAGCACAGGGTAACTAGTAAGCAGAATACTATAACTTTCATTAGCGATTAAAATTAACAATGAATTCCAGAAAATATAGACGACGAGATTTTATAAAGACCAGCTCTCTTGTGGCATCATCCATGACACTTCCACTAACAGAGGCATGCGGAGCAACTGATGAAGTAACCAAACCAATCATCATTTCAACCTGGAATCATGGCGCCAGAGCAAATGAGGTGGGGTTCAGGATTTTGATGGAAGGTGGCGAGGCTATCGATGCCGTACAGCAAGGGGTGATGGTGGTGGAGTCTGACCCAAATGTAAGGACAGTAGGAATTGGCGGGTATCCGGACAGAGATGGAATTGTCACATTGGATGCCTGTATCATGAAAGGGGATGGCTCGTGTGGGTCAGTGGCTTTTTTGCAGGATATTGAGAACCCAATTGCGGTGGCCAGAAAGGTGATGGACCTGACACCTCATGTGATGCTGGCTGGTGCAGGTGCAAAAAAATTCGCACTTGAAAATGGATTTGAGGAGGTTAATTTATTGACCGAAGCGTCAAAAAAAGACTATGAAAATTGGCTGAAGAAGTCAGACTATAAGCCAGTTATTAATGTAGAGAATCACGACACGATAAGCACATTGGCCATTGATAGTGAGGGGAAAATTGCTGGTTCATGTACAACTAGCGGACTCTCATATAAATATCATGGACGTGTTGGTGATTCTCCAATTATTGGAGCTGGATTATTTGTAGATCAGGAAGTTGGTGGTGCCTGTGCGACAGGTATGGGTGAGGAAGTTATTCGAACTGCTGGCAGTGCGGTAGTTGTCGAATTAATGAGTAGTGGGATGAGTCCACAGGAAGCCTGTGAAGCCATTATCAAAAGAATTGATAAAAAAAGAAATGGAAGGGATGTTCAGATAGGATTCCTGGCCCTGGATACCAATGGCAACTATGGTGCTTATGGATTACGAGCAGGTTTTACCTATGCTGTCAAACACCAAAACCTGGATACCATTGAAAAAGCAGGTAACTTAAATTAAGGATACCCTAGTAATAACCTAATAAATTCAATAATCATGTCACGAACCCTGGCTCTTTCATTCGTCATATTTTTTGGATGCGTAGTAGATAAACCTAGTGATGATGTGCTGTATGTGGCATACGACAGCCCAGTGGAAATGGTTAACCCGTTGATGGGTACTGATTCCGAATTCAGCCTTTCAAATGGGAATACCTATCCAGCGATTGCAACTCCCTGGGGGATGAACTTTTGGACACCTATGACCAGTAAGATGGGTGATGGCTGGACCTACAAATATGATGACTATAAAATTCGGGGTATCAAACAAACCCATCAGCCCAGCCCCTGGATCAATGATTATGCAGCTTTTTCTTTCATGCCTGTAACAGGAAAACTGGTTTATAAGGAGGATGAGAGGGCATCGTGGTTTTCACATAAAGCCGAAACTGTGGCACCCCATTATTACAAAGTCTACCTGGCGGATTATGATGTTACGGCCGAGGTCACACCAACAGACCGAGCAGCGCAGTTCAAATTTACCTTTCCCGAAAATGACCAATCCTATATTATCCTCGATGCCTTCTTCAAAGGATCGATGGTGAAAATCCTTCCTGAGGAGAGAAAAATAATAGGCTATTGTCGTAATAACAGCACTGGTGTTCCTGAAAACTTCCATAACTATTTCGTGGCAGAATTTGACAAAGATTTTGAAGTGACCCATACCTGGGGAGATGAATGGGCACTTCAGGAGGGAAGTACTGAAAACAGTGGACAGCATGTCGGTGCAATTGTAGGTTTCAATACAAAGAGGGGGGAAGAAGTAAAGGTCAAGGTTGCTTCATCATTCATTAGCCACGAGCAGGCTCAATTAAACCTTGATCGTGAAATTGGGGATGACACTTTTGAAGAGACTAAAGCAAAAGCATTTACCGCCTGGGATAAGGAGCTATCCAGACTGGATGTAAAGGATGACAACATTGATAATATCCGAACATTTTATTCTTGTCTGTATCGGGTATTACTGTTCCCACGAAAGTTTTATGAAATTGATCAACAAGGTGAGATAGTCCATTATAGTCCATACAATGGTGAAGTATTACCCGGATATATGTTTACAGATAATGGCTTTTGGGACACCTTCCGTGCTGTCTTTCCATTTTTCACCTTAATGTATCCTACACTGGATGCCCAAATTTTAGAGGGTATGGCGAATACCTATAAAGAATCCGGTTGGCTTCCGGAGTGGGCCAGCCCGGGACATCGGGATTGTATGATAGGATCTAATTCGGCCATTAATATTGCGGATGCCTATGTTAAAGGAGTCAGAGGCTTTGATATTGAGACCTTATATGAGGCTGTCATTAAAAATGCAACTACTGATGAAGGAAGACCATTAACTCCCAGGGGAAGAGTAATAAGTTCTGTAGGAAGGCAGGGACTGAAATATTATGATAGTCTGGGATACGTTCCCTATGATGTGGGAATTAATGAGAATGCTGCACGTACCCTGGAGTATGCCTTTGCCGATTTTAACATTGCGCAGTTAGCAACTGAATTGGGCAACGCCGAAGATGCCATCCATTATTATGGACAATCGAAAAATTACCAAAATCTTTTTGACCCTGAGACTGGTTGGATGAGAGGTAAGAATGAAGACGGAGCTTTCCAATCCCCATTTAATCCGTTGAAATGGGGCGATGCATTCACTGAAGGTAATAGCCTGCACTACACCTGGTCGGTTTTTCATGATATTCAGGGGCTGACCAAACTTATGGGTGGTAAAGAAGCCTTTGCTAAGAAACTTGATGAGGTTTTCGAGATGCCACCTGTGTTCGATGATTCTTATTATGGGTTTACCATTCATGAAATCAGGGAAATGCAAATCATGAATATGGGTAATTATGCACATGGAAATCAGCCCATTCAGCATATGATTTATTTATATAATCATGCTGGGCAACCATGGAAAGCCCAGGAGAAGATCAGGGAAGTCCTGACAAAACTTTATGCCCCTACACCTGATGGATATTGCGGAGATGAGGACAATGGTCAGACATCTGCATGGTATGTCTTCAGTTCTTTAGGATTTTATCCGGTCACGCCGGGCACAACGCAGTATGTAATTGGTAGTCCGCTATTTAAAGAAGTAAAAATGACCCTGGAAGATGGAAAGGAATTTATGATTAAAGCGCCGGATAATGGAGTGAGTAATTTTTATATAAACAGCATGTCGCTGAATGGCGTGGAGCGGACTAAAACCTGGATAGACCATCAGGATATAGCTAATGGTGGTACATTATCATTTGATATGTCCAGCACACCCAATAAATCATGGGGGACAAAAGATGAAGATGCTCCGTATTCAATGTCTGCAGAATAAATCATTTTGAAACTACTTTTGCAGCCTGGATGGAAAAATATATAAAGGAAGCGTGTGTCGAAACCATTGATCAGTGTGTTCGAGCGGAAAAGAATGGTGCAGATAGAATTGAATTGTGTGATGACCTGGCAAATGATGGACTTACACCTCCCATCCATCTGATTCAACAGGCGAAAGAACGATTGAAGATCCCAATACGTGTCATGATCCGACCAAGGCCTGGAGATTTTGTCTATTCTGATGAAGATATAGACGAAATGAAGAGAAGCATTGGTATTTGTAAAGATATCGGTGTTGAGGGTGTGGTCTTTGGAGCTTGTACTGCTGAGAATACACTTGATTTAAAAACAATTTCCTATTTAGTTACCACAGCTAAACCACTAAAAGTAACTATCCACAAGGCAATAGACTCCTGTGATGATCCTGTTCAGGAATTGATCAATCTTCAAAATTTGAGTGTGGATTCGGTTTTGTCTTCCGGGAAAGCTGCAAAAGCCCTAGAAGGGGTTTCACTGTTAAGTGAAATGGTTCAAAATGCTGGAGATATTGAACTCATTGCTTGTGGGAAAGTCAAGGATTCAAATCTAGCCGAGGTGGATTCACTCGTTCATGCACCTGCCTATCATGGAAAAAAAATAGTCGGTGATCTTAAATAATAAGAATCACTTAAAGATTGTATCGGCAAAATCGAGATACTGAGCCCAGTCGTAAGCTTTCACGTCATGACCGCCCGATCTTACGTGGTATCCGGTCTTTCCAACAACCTTAGGTTGATCTACGCCAGGCATCTCAGGGTCTGAAATCGATTTTTCTTTGTAGAGTTTATAAGCTGGGTTTGCCAGATAAGTTGATAAAAATTCACCTTTAGGATCAGCCCATCGGTCTTCCACCGCACTGGCTACATACAAGGCCCTGGGTGCTATCAAAGCCAATAACATATGCTGATCCATTGGTAAGGCAGACTCATTTTCATTGTATGCTGTGAAGTTGTCATTAAACCAGTGAGGGAATGCTGTATTAATCCTGCCGACAGTTTCACCGAATGCTCGTCTTGAAAGGGCAGCACCTCCACACCCAGAGTCATTAGAGATTACAATTGCAAATCGCTCATCAGTTGCTCCTGCCCACAATGATGTTTTTCCCAGGCGGGAATGTCCCATGACTGCAACTTTTTTGCTGTCGATTAATGGGTCAGTTTCCAGGTAATCCATGGCTCTGCTAAGGCCGAATGTCCAGGCACCGATACTGCCCCACTCATTTGGAGCGGGTGTCTTTTGACCGTTTTTGTAAAACAGTGGGTGTAATCCATTTTGAAAGCCGTCATCATAATCCGGATCTAACTCTCCATAGTAAACACTGGCTATTGCATATCCCCGGTCAATAATTGCGTCAATATCCCACCGACTGGCACGAACCCCCCTTGAGGCTTCGGTAGCTTTGTTGTTTATTACTCCAAATTCTTCGTTATCTCTCGCCCAGGCGTCACTAATTGTAATATTCTTATCATCGAGTAACGTTTCATTACCATAGAAATTAATGGTCAGGAAGCAAGGGAATGGCCCATCTGAATTTGGAGTGAGGATCATCAGGTTATAGGATAATGATCCATTCGCGGTGCTAATGGTGATGATTTCCTCTTTTAATAATGCTTTACCAGAAAGGATTGGTATACCCTCTTTGAGTGTCTTGAAATCCAAAGTATATGGGACATCTGGAATAGCTCCAAACATCTGTTGTGTGAAAATATCTAGTATCTCAGGTCTTCTTTTGCTTTCCCAATCCTTCACATTTTTGGTCTTGCCATATTGCTCGGAAACCAGTATTTCCGGTAGCGTATACTTCGGAATCTTATCTTCATCGTAATTAGGTGTGAATTGGGCATATCCTATGGATGCCAAAAGCAAGATTAAGGGGATTGTGAGCAGATACTTCATCATTTCATTAGTTAATTCGGGAAGATAATGATTAAGCTTTTCAGGATAAAGGATGCCCTTCAAAAAAACAAATCAAGACATTATGACATGTTAAAAGTTCATGTTATCCACGAAAAGAAGACATAATGACATGATTTTTTACTCAAAGTGAAACCTGCAGGCATTGGCATAGAATTCGATCTTTGGTCGTTGGATTTGATTTTAAAACAAAAAACACTTAATAAAATGACACTAATTAAATATAAACCAAACGATTACGTACCAGGTACTTTTGGTAGCTTTTTCGACAGATTCTTCAACGATGAAAACTTTAGTGCAAATCGTTACTCACCTACTGTAGATGTAGCTGAAACAGATAAAGCATTCGAAATTCAGTTCCATCTGCCAGGAATGAAAAAAGAAAATATTAACATCCATGTGGAGAATGATCGACTTACTGTAAGTGGTGAAAGGAAGTTTGAAAATGAGAACAAAGAAAAAAACTACCACACTGTTGAAAGTCACTATGGAACATTCAGTAGATCATTCTATTTGCCTGATGCAGTAAATGCTGAAAAAATCGATGCAGCTTACAAAGATGGTATCCTGACTGTAACCGTTCCTAAAGACGAGAAAAAAGAAGCAAAAAGGACAATTTCAATTAAGTAAACTTGATTATAGATGAAGGGAAAGGGTAGGCTATTAGCCTGCCTTTTTTCTTTTTATGAAATTTAGGCCACTGCTTTGTTAAATATTGTTAACCAAATGTATCCTAAAGAGGATAATTCCAGTTTAACTTAATCAAACAAAGAAATTTGGTTTAACAATGTTTTTAAGAGATTGATTTTAAAATAAGAGGTGAAAATGATTAATAGGAAAACAATATTGGCAATGGTAATGAGCTCATTTTTGGGCGGCATTATCGCTATCGGGGGCTACACCATCGTGATGCCGGAATCAGGCAATATCATAGTACCGGTGAATGATACTTCTAATCCGGTGAGCTTTACAAATAGTTATGTTTTTGATTCCGCGGACTTTGTTGTTCCTGAGGGATTGAATTTTGTATATGCTGCGAAGGCGGCAACTCCTGCTGTGGTACATATCAGGACTTCATATACCAGTGATATGAGAGATCAACGTAATCCAATTCAGGATTTTTTCAGAGATTATTACGGTGATCGAGAGCCACAACAGAGAGAACGTCAGGGAGCTGGATCAGGCGTTATCATATCTGAAGATGGATATATCGCTACTAATAACCACGTAGTAGAAAATGCGACGGAGATTGAAGTTGTATTGAATGACAATAGAAGTTTCAAAGGTGAGGTCATTGGAACTGACCCGGATACAGATATTGCTTTAATAAAAATTGATGCAAACAATTTGCCCATGATGCCTTTAGGCAATTCTGAAAGCATTCAGGTTGGGGAATGGGTACTAGCTATTGGTAATCCATTTGCTTTCCGTTCGACAGTCACTGCTGGTATTGTAAGTGCTAAAGGAAGAAACATTGGAATTTTGGGTAGTAGAGACAGAGATACTCAGATTGAGTCATTTATCCAGACTGATGCAGCAGTGAATCCAGGGAATAGCGGAGGTGCCCTGGTAAACTTAAGAGGTGAGTTGGTAGGCATTAACACTGCGATTGCCTCTCCTACTGGTGCTTTTGCAGGTTATTCGTTTGCCGTTCCAACAACGTTGGTGAAAAAGGTTGTTTCTGATCTTAGGGATTTTGGAGCCGTACAGCGTCCATTACTTGGGATCAGGATTCAGGATATGAGCGCAGCTTTGGCTGAAGAACATCATGCGGATGTGTTGAAAGGTGTTTATGTAGCAGATGTTAATCCTAATTCTGCAGCTGAAGAAGCAGGGCTTCAAAAGAACGATGTTATTGTGGCAATTAATGATAAAGCTGTAACCAATGTGGCTCACCTACAAGAGCAGGTAGCATTGAATCGTCCGGGTGATGTCATCTCCGTAACTTATATAAGAGATGGTAAAACATATACTTCGAAAGCCAGGTTGAAAAACATCTTTTCAACAACCGAGGTGGTTTCCTCATCAAGCGGTGTTGAGATTGAAGGTGCCAAAATCACTCCTGTAAGTAAGAACCTGATGGATAAGTTAGGAATTGAGGGGGGTGTTCAGATTTCATCTCTGAATGAAGGAAAATGGAAAAGAGCAGGCATCAAAGAAAACTTCATCATTACCAAAATTGATAAAAGAGACATTAGAACCCCTGAGGATTTGTCCAGCGCTTTGAGAGTTGGTCGAGGTGAAGGGGTACTTATCGAGGGGCTTTATCCGAATGGGGAAAAAGCGTACTACGGTATTGGATGGTAAGATTAGGTTAGGTTAGTTTGGAAATAGGTCATCCGCGCTCGCGGGTGGCCTTTTTTATTTTATTCTGTAACAAATTCCCATAGCAAACCTGTACTTTTGATTGACCCGAAAAATCTTTTTTATGAGTATCAACAGTCAAGAAATTTTAAAGAATCTGCAGATTGAAAGTAGGAACCAGGGTGTCGCTTCAGGATCTCTTTGGTTAACCGCTTTGGGAGATGTGATGGAATCAGCCTCTCCTGTTGACGGCGGAAATATTGCTTCAGTGGTTACCGCCTCAAGCGAAGATTATGATCTTGTCGTAATTAATGCTCAAAAAGCATTCAAAAAGTGGAGAATGATACCAGCCCCAAAAAGAGGTGAAATTGTCAGACAAATTGGGATGGCACTTCGTGAGCATAAAGATGACCTGGGAAGGCTGGTTTCTTATGAAATGGGCAAATCCTTGCAGGAGGGTTTGGGTGAAGTGCAGGAAATGATTGATATCTGTGATTTTGCAGTAGGGTTATCCCGACAGCTTTATGGCCTATCCATGCACTCAGAAAGGCCAGGACATCGGATGTATGAGCAATGGCATCCGCTGGGTATTGTGGGTATAATATCAGCATTCAACTTCCCGGTAGCCGTATGGGCCTGGAATGCAGCTTTGGCGTGGGTATGTGGAGATGTCACGATTTGGAAACCCTCTGAAAAGGTTCCATTAACAGCCATTGCATGTCAAAAGATCATTCAAAAAGTTTTTCGGAGCAATGAAATCGATTATGCTGTGAGTAGCCTTGTCATTGGTGATGCTCTGGTAGGAAAATGGTTGGCTGAAGATACCAGGGTACCATTGATATCAGCTACTGGCTCTACCAGAATGGGCAAACAGGTTGGTCAGACAGTTGGAGCTCGTTTGGGTAAAACTATTTTGGAGTTAGGAGGGAATAATGCGATCATCATTAGCCAGCATGCAGATCTCAATATTGTGATCCCAGGAGTGGTCTTTGGATCTGTCGGAACTGCAGGGCAGAGGTGCACTTCCACGAGGAGACTGATCATACATGAAAGCATCTTTGAAGAGGTAAAGAATAAACTCGTGAAGGCTTATGGTCAACTGAAAATTGGAGATCCGTTGGATTCCTCGATCCATGTAGGTCCACTTATTGATCAGGCTGCTGTGAAGATGTATGAAGATGCGATCAAACGAATTAAGGAAGAAGGTGGAAAAGCTGTGGTTGATGGAGAGGTTTTGAGTGGAAAGGGGTTTGAGTCCAGATGCTATGTAAAGCCGGCCATATTTGAAGTGGAAAATCATTTTGAAGTAGTTCAAAACGAGACTTTTGCTCCGATTTTGTACCTGATTAAGTACACTTCGATTGAGGAAGCCATCCAAAAACAAAATGCCGTTCCGCAGGGACTCTCCTCTGCTATGATGTCTAATAACCTAAGAGAATCCGAACTGTTTTTGTCGCAAGCCGGATCTGACTGTGGGATTGCCAACGTGAATATTGGTACTTCCGGCGCAGAGATTGGAGGTGCATTTGGAGGAGAAAAAGAAACGGGTGGTGGACGAGAATCCGGATCTGATGCGTGGAAAGCGTACATGCGAAGACAGACCAATACCATCAACTATTCCGATCAGCTTCCATTGGCCCAGGGCATAAAATTTGATCTCTAGCTATCAAAGACAAACACACATATCTGGTCAAACAAATAGCTGCTGAATTAGGATTCTCTTTTTGTGGGGTTTCAAAGGCAGCATTTCTGGAGGAGGAAGCTCCCAGGTTGGAAGAATGGCTGAAAAGAAATTATCAGGGCAAGATGTCCTACCTGGAAAATCACTTTGACAAACGTCTGGATCCTCGAAAGCTGGTTCCGGGAGCTAAATCCGTCGTTTCACTTGTCTACAATTACTATCCGAAAAGGGACCTGGCCTCTGAGGAAAACTTTAAGATTGCCAAATATGCCTATGGCGAAGACTATCACTTTGTCATCAAAGACAAACTCAAGTCCTTTTTAGAACGGATAAATCAAGAAATTGGAGAAGTAGACGGAAGGGTCTTCGTAGATTCAGCACCGGTGCATGAACGAGCCTGGGCGGCCAAATCAGGTATTGGCTGGGTCGGAAAAAACAGCCTATTACTCAACAAAACTCAGGGTAGTTTTTTCTTCCTGGCGGAATTGATCATTGATCTGGAGTTGGAACCTGATGGCCCGGTAAAAGACCATTGTGGTACCTGCACAGCCTGTATGGATGCCTGTCCGACGGATGCCATTCCCGAACCCTATGTGGTGGATGGCAGTCGGTGCATCTCCTATCTGACAATTGAACTCAAAGATGAAATCCCCAAAGATTTTCATGACAAAATGGATGATTGGATCTTCGGTTGCGACATCTGCCAGGATGTATGTCCATGGAACAGATTCTCCAAACCGCACCAGGAGGAAGCCTTTGATCCAACTGGATGGAAAGAGTTTTCTAAGTCAGAATGGGAAGAATTGACTGAAGAAGTTTTTAATGAGATTTTTAGAAAATCTGCGGTTAAACGGACGAAGTTTCTGGGTTTGAGACGGAACATTTCAGTTCAAAGAAAACCATGATTGATTGTCACTATCAATATATCATTAAATTCGCCTCGAAAAGTAAAAAGTATAATACCAAATCAGGCCATATTACTCATTCACTGCAGGGACCGCAAAGGACTCATTGCAGTTATTACACAATTCCTGGCGGATCACAATGGAAACATCATCGATCTGGATGAACATGTTGAAAAACAGGAAGGAATTTTCTTTATGAGGGCTCACTGGGAGCTGGCAGGATTTGATATTCCCAAGGAAGAAATCAAGGAGGTCTTCTCCAAAGAAATAGCTACTCAGTTTGAGATGGATTGGGAGCTATATTTTACTGATAAGCGTCCAAGGATGGCTTTATTCGTTTCCGGGAGTTCCCATTGTATGTATGATATTCTGTCCAGGCAGTATTCCGGGGAGTGGAACATTGACATCCCATTGATCATCAGTAATCATGACAAGCACCGGGGACTGGCAGATCGGTACGAAATCCCTTATCATCATTTTGAGATTACCAAAGAGAATAAGGTGACTGTCGAACAAGCGCAGTTGAAATTGTTAAGAGAAAACCAGATTGATTTTATCGTACTGGCCAGATATATGCAAATCCTGAGTCCGGAATTTATCAGGGCCTTTCCGCATAAGATCATCAATATCCATCATTCCTTTTTACCGGCTTTTGCCGGAGCAAAACCGTATCACAGAGCCCATGAAAGGGGCGTTAAAATCATTGGGGCCACAAGCCATTATGTAACAGAAGACCTTGATGCTGGTCCGATCATTGAGCAGGATGTTGCTAAGATTACGCATAAAGATGCCATTCCGGATCTGATAAGAAAGGGCCAGGACCTTGAGAAAATCGTACTTTCCAGAGCCATCTGGAGTCACCTACAGCGAAAGACTCTGGTCTACAAGAATAAGACAGTGGTTTTTGATTGAGGTATAGTCCAGCAGTAGCTATTCCACAAGGTACACGAAGAAGCACAAAGTACCACTGAGTAAATATGGTCTTTGTGTACTCTGTGTCTTCCTGAGTCCTCTGGTATAGCCAATAAGTTATTTGCAAATAATCCAGAAACTAATTATTTTCATTGAAAATACGCATGTGAAAAGGACCATCCTACTTGGTACCATCAATAAGTTTCCAATGAAGTTTAATCTCTGGGGTAGTACCATAGCAGGATTATTTTTTATAGCAAATGGTGTTATTCATATCTTCTCGGACATCGCTCATCCCATTGGATTGATTATAGGTATCATCATGATACCAGTCGGGATTGGATATAGCATATATGGTATTCTGTCTTTCAACGAATCCTCAAAATATGCCCCACGATTTTCTCTCAACGAGGAAGAATTGCTATTTAAAGAATCACTCATGAAACCCCCTATTGTAATTACATGGGACCGTATTAAAAAGATCAAATTCGGTCCCTTGCATTTAGATATTACAACTGGAGAGTCCGAAATGGCCTGGGGCTATATGACCAATGACAAAACGTCTAAACAGATCAAAGAAACTATCAGGGAGTTAGCAGAGTCAAAAAATATTGAAGTTATTGGCGGATGAAAAAGACAATATTACTTGGAACCCGACAAATTAACATTCATCGAAATGTGATCATATCGGTTAGCCTGGGTGTCATATTCATCATTAATGGAGTTATTAGTATGAAGAGGGGTGGACCATTTGGCCTTATTCTTGGTGTATTGACCATGGTGGGTGGATTATGGTATATAGTTTATGCTTTATTGGCATTTAATAAATATTCAAAGTTTGCCCCACGCTTTACTCTTGATGAGAAAGAGTTGTTGTTTAAAGAGACACTCTTCAGAAGGCCAGTTAGATTTTTTTGGAATAAAATTAGACGTATAGAATTGGGACCCTATCAATTGTTGATTTCAACCGATGATTCAAACCAGACTTTATACTACTCTACCCGGGCAAGTACCTCAAAAGAAATTAAGTCAGCCATTAGAGAAATTGCCGAATCAAAACAAATTGAAGTCATTGGGGGATAGAACTATATGTGACTCCGTGTCTTCTTTGTGACCGCTGTGTATAGCCCTTATTTAAGTGACAATGCCCCCGAAGGACATTTCAACACCTGGTCTCTGATCTCCTCTTTGCTCGCATTTTCTGTCTGGATCCAGGGTTTATCTCTTGGTCTGAATACATTAGGTAATCCGCGCGCACAAATACCCGAATGGATACATTTTCCGGGTTCCCAGACTACGGTAAGATCTTCCTTTGGATAATTCTTTTTTTGCATGTGAAATTCTTTTTCAAAAACCAATTTAATCAAAACGTTGCCTAATAAATAGCAGGTTTAGGACAAGCATCTCCATTTTAATAAAATGTTAATATCAAGCCACTGAAATCTATATCTTTTTAAATATCCTTATCTTTAGTGGGTCCCTATTGTGATTTTAATGCCATTGTAATGTTACAGACCGTCACTAATTTTTTGGAGTGGCTTTTTACTCCCTTCGAAAATTTCGCCAGGAAATACTTTCTATATCCTTTTCATTGGGTTCTGACTAAAATTGATCCTTTGAGTTATAAGATAGAAGGCACCCTGTTCAAGAAAATTTTACAATATTCAATCTACCCGATCTTCATGACCCTGACCTTTGTGATTGGGTTCTGGATGGTGGAGGGCGGATACACGGTTCGAACTTTCTTCGGGACAATTATCATGTTCCTGGTATTCGGTTTCATATTTGCTCCTCTCGAACGCCTGATTCCTTACAGCAGGAAATGGTTAAACGATAGCGAGACAACAACCGATATCATGCTCTTCTTCGGAGGCAAATTCTGGGGTGATTATATCAATGCTCCTTTAAGATTAGCCACCATTTCTCTGGTGGTTCAGGAGATTTCTCCGGAGATCGGACAACAGATCTGGCCTACCTATCTACATCCTGTCATTCAGGTTCTACTGTTGCTTAGTGTCAGAGATTTCTTTCGTTACTGGTACCATCGCTGGATGCATGAAAATGAATTTATGTGGAGATGGCACTCGGTGCATCATTCGTCCAAAAGACTCTATTGGTTTAACGGGACCCGAAGTCATCCGCTGGAAGGTCTGGTTTCAAGTTTTTTATGGGCCATTCCATTTGCTTTCATCAAAGCACCGGTTGAGATTGTGTTTGTTACTGGTTTGCTTAGTAGGACGATTGGCCGTTTCCAGCATACCAATCTTGATGTGATCCTTGGACCTTTTGACTATATTTTTTCCTCACCAAAAAACCATCGATACCACCATCAGAAGAACATTGAAGAAGGAAACTCAAATTATGGAGGTGATGTGATATTCTGGGATATTTTATTTGGAACCTTCTACCTCCCAAAAGGTAAAAAGCCGAGTGACGATATTGGTGTAGATATGCCCAATTATCCGAATACATTTGCAGGCTTGATGATGGCCCCTTTTAATTATCACAAGATAAAAAAGGAATCTTTGACTCAGAATGAGCAATTAAATTCTCCGATTGAGACAACAATTATTCCTGAAAAAGAGAAAACCCCGCGGGTAACTTAGTCTTTATTCCACAAGTGATGGCTAACTTTCCCGAAATGGGGAATTCGAGAACAATTGACCTGAATTGTGACCTAGCGGAACTGGAGGATCAAAGTGATTTGGCGATCATGCCATTTATCTCCTCATGCAATATTGCCTGTGGTGGTCATGCTGGTAGTGAAAAACTGATGGATTTGGCAGTTCAACTGGCAAATGAAAATGGGGTAACTATTGGGGCTCACCCTGGATACCCTGATCAGGATAATTTTGGAAGGATCTCAATCAGAATGTCAGAAAAGGAAATCCAAAAATTGATTGCTGAACAGGTTGGGTTACTACAAGTTATTGCCCGAGATCACAGTAATGAAATAAAGTATGTCAAGCTTCATGGTGCTCTTTATCATGATGCAGCATCAGATGAGAGTATTGCTCAGTCAGTGTTAAGGGGTATTCAGAAAATAAATCCTCGGTTTGGAATATTAGGTCCTCCGGATACTATCCTGGAAAGAGTAGCCCGTCAGAGCGGATTTGATTATTACAATGAGTCATTTATTGATCGAAAGTATCAGAAGGATGGCAGGCTTGTTCCAAGATCTAAATCAAATGCAGTTATGGAAGACCTAAAAGACGTCGAAGAGCAACTTAAAAATATTGTACTACACCACCAGGTAGAAACTATTGAGGGCAATTCCATACAGTTGAAAACAGACAGTATTTGTATTCATGGAGATCATCCACTGGCTATAGAAAATGCCCGATTAATCAGGGAGATCCTCGATCGAGAGGGGGTAAATGTCCAATCCTTTATTCATTGATTTATGGATATTCAGCGATTTGGGGATAGCGCATTGATTGTTGATTTTGGAAGAGGAATTTCCCTTGAGGTCAATGCTGGAGTGATGGCTTATTACCAGCATTTTTTGACTGAAAAATTGAAAGGTGTAACTGACATAATCCCTGCATATAAGTCACTCACTTTTGTCTATAATCCAATCATCATCACCTATGAAGAGCTCCAGGAAAAGATCAAAAAGGTCAGATTGGACATTTCAGATATTGATAAGAAAGTAGTCAAAGTACCGGTCTGCTATCAGCTGGCTCCTGACCAGGACGATTTTTGTCGGGTTTCCGGGTTGACCTGGAAGGAAGTCATTGAACTGCACATGAGTAAAGTGTATCATATCTATATGATGGGATTTCTTCCTGGGTTTCTCTATATGGGAGAGGTGGATGAACAGATTCGTCTACCCAGGAAAAATGAACCCAGGAAAAAAGTAGAAGCCGGATCAGTTGGTATTGCGGATGCTCAGACGGGTATCTATCCAATTACTTCCCCGGGAGGCTGGAACATTCTGGGGCAGACCCCCATTCGTCTATTTGATCCGTTCGCTCAGGATCCCTTTCCAATTGAAGTTGGGGGATCTGTGCAATTTTTTGAGGTGAGCAAAAAAGAGTTCGCAACTATTGCTAAGGATAAGCATTATAAAATTGAAAGAATAGATGCCAGCTAGGAGCGAAATATTGATCAAGAAGGCAGGTCTTTATACCTGTATTCAGGATGCCGGGAGAATGGGCTATATGGATAAGGGGGTTGCCAGATCCGGTGCGTTGGACAAACAAAGTTTCTACCTGGCCAATTGGTTAGTTGGGAATGACCAGGGTGAAGCCTTACTGGAAACAACTTTTCAGGGATTATCTGTGCAGTTCTCCTGTGACTGCCTGATTGCTGTGACGGGGGGAGATCTTGGAGCAAAGCTTAATGGAAAGGAGATTAAACTTTTTTCCGCTATTCCAGTGAAGGCTAAAGACGAATTGATATTCTCTAAAAGAATATCCGGATTCAGGGCATATCTGGCGATATCCGGAGGAATTGAACAAAATCATGCGATGGCTAGTCGCTCAGCCCACTCGATATTTGATCTGGGCATCAGACAAATTAAGGATGATACGAAAGTTGAAATCGGATCATCAAAAAAAGTCACGAATCGAAATGCCCCACCTGAATTGGTCACAACTCATACCAGTCATTTTACAGCCAGGATAGTCCCGGGACCTGATTTTGATTTATTTCCCCGCAAGTTTAGAGATGAATTTAGCAAAAGCAGTATGACAGTATCTCCGGATTCAAACCGAATGGGTTACAGATTGAAATGGAATCCGGGTAAATACAAATTACCGGAGGGGATCATTTCGAGTGGGGTTATCCCGGGAACTATTCAGATCACTTCATCCGGACAACCCATCATCCTGATGCATGATGGCCCAACCACGGGAGGCTATGCAAGGATCGCTAATGTAATTTCTTCTGATCTGGATCATATTGCACAACTTGCTCCGGGTGATACCATTCGCTTCAAATGGATTGATTTTGATGAAGCTGATAGAAGGGTGGGAGAGTATCAAAGGAATCTGTTACTCTACTAGTCGGTTTTCTTCTCCCTGTCAATGGTAAATACGAAGGGGAGTCCAACTAGAGACGAAAGTGCAGTTACCATAAAAAAAAGAATGGTAAAGGCTATGGCTTTGCCTTCCTGTATCTGTAAATACTGATATCCATACAAGAATACCAATTCCCTTGCTCCAACACCACCGATTGTAAATGGTAAAACGGCTACAACTGACGAAACCATGAAAAGTGTGAGATAGTCTACGAATGGATCCTGAATGTCCAAAGCTAGGAGCAGACAAAAAGCACTGGTAACCTGTCCAATTTGAACCCAAAAGGAAAGATTTGAAGTTGGTATAAACGCAGACCGGAATATCGGAAATAAGATGGTGACAAATAAGTAATAAACCGGTAGTACCAGAATCGCTAATAGAAGCACCACCCACTTTACCCAGGTCAAATCGATCTGAAATGTGCTGGAAAGTAAAAAAACGCACCCAAGGATAAATAAAAAGGCTAGCCCGCTAATTCTGTCCAGAATGGACACAGATACCAGATGTCGGGTTTTAGCTTCTTTGTATTGTTGTTTGAGCACAAAGACTTTATAACCATCTCCACCAATGGAACCTGGCAGAAACAGGTTGTAAAACATTCCTACATAGGACAGCATCAGGTTGTACTTATCTTCTAGATAGATTTCCAGGGGTCTTAAGAATTGTTTGAATCTAAATGCTGCAACAATTTTGGAAAGATTAAAAGCCAGAAAAGCCAGGAAGAAAAGAGGGATGCTGGTATCCAGAATGCTGGCTTTGAATTCATCAACATCAATCTTCTTGAAAACAAAAATCAATGCACCTGTGGTCAAACTTAATTTGACGATCAGCTTCAGGATTTGATTGATCTTTTTCTTGTTCATGGATTGAATTTGATCAGGCCAAATTCACCCCCTTTATGAGTGAATCCATAAAAGGTTTCAAATGATTGATCATTGGATATTTGATTGATATCAGCAAGATAAAATTGATTTGGCGAGGATGTGGAATCTATCGCTAAAACTTTTTGACTGGCTCTCTCCAGATAGAAGATGGTTGATCGGAAAGCTACTTCAGATTGATAGATGTAAATAGGATCATTTTTGGTCAAAGCATAGATATCTTCAGCGATAGCTTTTTCCTGGGCACCTAACTCTTCAGTTGCCCTGATGGGTAAAATGATAAAGTCAAACAAGATCCTCATGAAAATAAAGGCAGCGATCACTGTCATCAGTTGCCAATTGGAGTATTTTAAAAAAACGTAAATCAATCCCGCAAAAAGTATCCCGAAGGTTATTGAAATAAAAATTAGATTTTCAATCTTATCCAGTCTATCAATAAACGGCAATGAAAGGCTTGTCACACAGAAAATGAAGATTACAGCTCCAAAAATGTACTTAATGACTGTCAGGATTTTAGTATTAGGATCTTGAAAAAGTGGATAAAGGGTAATTGAAATAAACAGTGGAAAAAACATGTAAAGGTACCTGGAAGCAGTTCCGGGTGATATCCAATATACCCAGATGTTAGCAGCGAGCAAAATCAGGCTAAACCGTATGTAATCATTGGAAATTATCGATTTTCGGGATTTTTTGCTGATCAATAACAATAAAAATATTGCCCCGGGTGCAAGTATCTTCAATAGCTCCAATGGGAACATAAATAGATGTGAAATGACTTTGAAAACTCCGTTTTCAAAAGGAGTGCGTTCCATAGACTGACTCACGATAGAGTCTTTTGAAAACAGAAACAGGGATGGATCATTGTATTGACTATAGATCAGGGCATAACCACCTACAATGATTACATATGTCAGGATGCCTGCAAAATGACTTAACTTGAAAAGACCCTTGAAATTCCTGTAGTAGACAAAAATAGTGATGACAGAAATGCCCTGGAAAACAATTGAGGGGAGCCCTTTTGTTAGTGTTCCAATAGCTGCGAGAATGTAGCTTATCTGAAATAGTAGCCAGAAATTCCCCTGCTTATAATAGTGGAACAATGCAATAAAACCCAGATAGGTGATCATCGAGTAAAAAAGATCGATCTCTCCTGAAGTAATGGTGAAATAGAATAGCAAGTCTGAGCAGACTAAAAAGAGGAACGCAGTATAAATGCCAAAGGTGGTTCCTACATATTTCTTACCCATAAGGTAGGTGCCGACCCCCATTAATAGATAAGATATCACCGAGAAAAACCGGACTGAGAACTCGGAATAATTACCAAAAAGCTTATATCCAGCAATGATTACCCAATTAAAGAATGGGGGCTTCTTGTAATAGAAGGTTCCAAATTCTGTGGGCACCCACAAGTTATTATTATAGAGCATTTCAAGAGATATCAATGCTCTTCTGGGTTCTTCCAGGTAAAGTGGATAGATGCCCAGGTTTAAAAAGACTGCAAGGAGTAGAAAAAGAAATACCAGCAGCGGTATCCAATAATCTTTTGAGGAGATTTCCTGGAACATAGTGGAAGGGGAGCGATGACTTCAGTCATCGCTCCCTATAGTATTTATTCTTTTTTCTTACTTGTAGAAGGCTTTTTCTTGCCACTTCCGGCAATGGATTCTCTCATGCTGGTATCCGATTGGATATTTTCCAGTTTATAATAGTCCATGATGCCCAGATTACCACTTCTAAAGGCATCAGCAATTGCTTTAGGAATATCCGCTTCTGCAAGGATTACTTTCGCTCTGGCTTCCTGTGCTTTGGCTACCATCTCCTGCTCTTCTGCTACAGCCATCGCTCTTCTTTCTTCTGCTTTAGCTTCAGCCACTTTAAGGTCAGCTGATGCCTGGTCTGTTTGAAGTTTTGCACCAATGTTCGCACCAACATCTACATCTGCGATATCAATGGATAGGATTTCGAAAGCAGTTCCTGCATCCAAACCTCTTTGGAGCACGAGTTTTGAGATCTTATCAGGATTTTCCAATACCTCTTTGTGAGATGCTGCAGAACCAACTGACGTTACAATTCCTTCTCCAACCCTGGCAAGGATTGTGTCTTCTCCAGCTCCCCCAACCAATTGTTGGATGTTAGCACGGATAGTCACTCTTGCTTTGGCGATCAACTGAATGCCATCTGCAGCAACGGCAGCTACTGATGGAGTATTGATTACTTTAGGGTTAACTGAAATCTGAACTGCTTCAAAGACGTCTCTACCTGCTAAATCAATAGCCGTAGCCTGACGAAAAGTAAGGTTGATATTTGCTTTATCAGCAGAAATTAATGCTTTAATTACCTGGGGAACGTTTCCTCCGGCCAGGTAATGCGTTTCAAGATCGGATGCTTTTAGTGACCGTTTAATATTGTTACCACCAGTTTCGTCAGTGATGATTATTCCTGCTTTTGTAGCTGTAATCAGTGAATTTACGACAACCGATGGGGGTACTTTTCGAATTCGCATAAATACGAGCTCCAAAAGGCCAATTTTTACACCGGAAAATATTGCGGTGATCCAGAGGTTGACTGGAACAAAGTACAGAAATACAAAGAAGGCAACAATGCCCGCCAGTAGTAACAGAATAAGGGTTAAATCCATTTTATGTGGTGATTGATTTTACAATGATTTTGTTATTGTCAATTTTAATGATCTCAATTTCTTGATTTTCGGTGATGTATGTTCCTTCAGACCTCACTTCCATTTCATGATCGTTAAAGATAGCTTTTCCGATGGGTTTTAAAGAAGAAATGGTGGTCCCATGATCTCCAATATTGAGTTGAAATCTAAATTCTTCATTGAATTTTCCTGAATTGACGTCTTTTAAGGAAAACCGCTCCCAGGACTTACTCTTGAAGGCGTAGATAATAGCACCTAAATTGAATATTGCGGCGCCCGCCAGGACTAAAGTTCCTCCAGTTGTCCCAAAGTAATCATATCCAAGGTAGACTCCATAAATGGAACATAAGAAACCTGCAATGCCAACAACAGTTGTCCCTGGGATGAAAATAATCTCCACAATGAGTAAGATCATTCCAAGTGCAATAAGTCCGATGACAGCAAATAATTCCATTATCTAATATGCTTTGGCAAAGAGAACACGCCCTATTGAAGGCTTACCAGAATAGATGCATTTCCCTTCTTCTTTCTTTTGGTCTAACGGGATGCAACGGATAGTGGCCTTTGTTTCCTCACTTATTTTTTCCTCGGTCTCCGTCGTGCCGTCCCAGTGAGCATAAACAAATCCACCTTTGGTATTCAGCACTTCTTTGAATGATTCATAATCATCCACAGTATGCGTATTTTCTTTTTTGAAATTTAACGCTTTGTTGTAGATATTTTGCTGTATTTCCTCCAAAAGATTAATCACAAGGTCCTCAGCCTCCTCCTTCTTCACGATTTGTTTCTCTTTGGTATCTCTCCTGGCTATTTCAACAGTGCCATTTTCCATGTCTTTTGGACCAATCGCAATTCGCACCGGTACACCTTTCAATTCATATTCGGCAAATTTCCATCCCGGTTTGTGTGTTTCCCGCTTGTCAAACTGCACGGAAATGCCTCTTGATCTGAAGGTATTGGTAAATTGATCGGCCAGCTGGGAAATATTGGCTAATTCTTCATCGGTCTTGTAGATAGGTACAATCACTACCTGGATAGGCGCCAATTTTGGTGGAAGAACTAATCCGTCATCATCGGAGTGAGCCATAATCAAGGCACCCATAAGCCGAGTGCTTACACCCCACGAAGTACCCCAAACATATTCCTCCTTGCCCTCTTTGGTGGCATATTTTACATCAAAAGCTTTTGCAAAATTCTGCCCAAGGAAGTGTGAGGTTCCTGCCTGTAACGCTTTACCATCCTGCATTAGACTTTCAATACAATAAGTCTCGACAGCACCGGCAAAACGCTCATTTTCTGTTTTTACACCTTTGATTACAGGCAAAGCCATATGATTCTCTACAAAATCAGCATAGACACCAAGCATTTGTTTGGTTTCCTCAATCGCTTCATCACTTGTCGCGTGGGCAGTGTGTCCTTCCTGCCAAAGGAATTCAGCAGTACGCAGGAATAATCGGGTACGCATTTCCCATCGTACTACATTAGCCCATTGGTTAATGAGTAATGGGAGATCCCTGTAAGATTGAATCCAGTTTTTATAAGAATCCCAGATTACAGTTTCTGAAGTAGGTCTTACAATAAGCTCTTCTTCCAGCTTTGCATCCGGATCAACAATAACACCTTTGCCATCCTCATCGTTTTTTAGTCTGTAATGTGTCACAATGGCACATTCTTTAGCAAAGCCCTCCACATGCTTAGCTTCTTTGGAAAAGAAGGATTTTGGTATAAAAAGCGGGAAGTAGGCATTGGAATGACCGGTATCTTTAAACATTTTATCTAAAGTTTCCTGCATTTTCTCCCAAATGGCATAACCATACGGTTTGATGACCATACAGCCTCTAACAGGCGAATTTTCAGCCAATCCGGCCTTTTTGACTAGTTCATTGTACCACAGAGAGTAATCTTCGGATCTATTTGGAATTGCTTTCCCCATCAGCGACTATTATCTGGTATAAAATTTGCTTAATTTTAAGTAAAATATTCGGCGGCAAATATAACCGGAGTAACCGGAAACTGTTTAGTTACGTTGAATGTATGAGACATAAATTGGAGGATCATGAAAGCTTATAACAAAATTGTTAGAAATTCATCAGTGTTAATGGCATTGATGGTGGCAGGAAACTTCGTCTTTGCGCAGGAATACGATGATTTGTATTTCAATTCCAAAGATAGGAAAGAGATCAAGTATGAGGGGGAGACTGTCACCAAAAGTGACGAATCCAAGTCTACTTATCAATCATTTACGAATAATACATATTCAGATCAATACTCATCCCATAATGTGAATCCCGATTATATCGCCAGATATCAGTCAGGAAGCACAATAAACAGCTACAAAAGTGATAATGATGACAACGCTAATTATAGCCAGCCATCTAATTCAACTGTAGAGTATTACGATGAGAATAATCAATATGCCAACGATAATCCATCAACAGGTCAAACAATAATTAACAATAATTATTACGGAAACACCAATGGCTATTATGGGAATAACGGCTACAATAATCCTTACTATTCCAATAATTGGAACAGGTGGAATCGATGGAACAGTTGGAATAGTCCCTACTTTGGTTTTAATTCAGGATTTGGATACAATCCTTATTTTGGGTGGGGAAATTCATGGTCTGTTTCCTTAGGTTTTGGGATCGGTTCTAGATGGGGATGGGGTAACCCTTACAGCAGATATTACATGTATGATCCATGGTATAGTCCATTCTATTCTTCATTTTATGATCCATGGTATGGTGGTTTTGGAAGCCCATACTACGGCTATGGCTATGGCTACGGTTATAGTGGCTGGGGATGGAGAAATTCATATTACAACGGATATTATAATGGATTTTATAGTGGACTCTACCATAACAACGATTATAGCTACAACAGACGAAATGTCGTGGTTGGGCCAAGAAGCAGCACAAGAGGGGGATTCGTTTCCAATAGCCCTAGAAGTTCAACTTCCAGAAGCAGTATTCAAGGTTTAGGTCGAAGTGCAGATAGCCGGGATTTCAGTGGAACTCAGAATGAGTATTTCTCAAGATCCAGGACCAGTGCTACATCAGGAAGAACAGTTTCTTCTACCAGAACTACGACTTCCGGTAGGACAAGTTCAGGTGCTTATGATAACGCAAGAACATCTACAAGAACAAGTAGTCCGGAATATTCTAGATCGGGTTCCACCAGTAGCAGTGGAAGATCTTATTCCAGTTCATCTTCCTCAGATGCCAGAACCTCTGGTACCACAAGAAGATACAATAGCTCATCTTATGGTTCCGGATCTTCATCAAGTAGTGGAAGAACCTATACTCCAAACTATAGCAATAGTAGGTCCTCTTCTTCCAGCAGTAGCTATAGAAGCGGAAGCAGCTATGGATCTTCTTCAGGTAGAAGCAGTGGAAGTAGCTACTCTTCAGGATCTTCTTCGAGATCTTCTGGGTCTAGTTATACACCATCAAGGTCAAGTGGTGGTAGCAGCAGCGGAGGCAGAAGCAGCGGATCATCCAGCTCTGGCAGAAGCGGACGATAAAAGAAATTAAGGTCAAAATAACGGTTGGTAAGTACAGTCTGTCTGGGTTGTACTTGCTACAACTTTCAACTTAAATTTAAGTTGAGTGGGATAAAACACATTAATCAGATGAAAGCGACAAAATACATAATGCTGATTGGGGTAATGCTGTTTACCCTAACAGTTTTCGGACAAATAGAACCTCAACCATTTGGGTACTACAAAGATGCGCTGTTGTTTAGTCAGACAAGCTCATCTTTTGGGAGTACAGCAAGGGTCCAGGGGTTTGGAGGTGCATCAGCATCCTTAGGTGGTGATGTCAGTGTGATAGGGGTTAACCCTGCTGGTATCGGATTCTTTAACAGAAGCGTTTTTTCTGTTACTCCAGGCTTGAATTTTCATTCTGCCGAAGCCAATTATTTTTCAAATCAAACCACATCCTATAGAAGCAATTTCAATATTGCTAATGTTGGCGTGGTACTAAATAATACGGTTGGAGATATTGTAAACACTAAGTTTAAAGGTGGATCATTTGCTATATCATTACAACGGGTGAATGACTTTAACAATGAAGTGAAATACCAGGGAAGAAATGACAATAACTCTGTGATAGATGCTTTTATTGAAGAGGCGGGTACCCAGGTACCAAATGATCTTGGGGACCAGGCATATGCTGCATACAACAATTACTTAATAAACCCGGTTTATGATGGTAACAATCAACTTGTTGGCTATGATGCATTTACCTATGGGTATCCTTATCAATCGGAATCTATTATCACCAGTGGGGGACAATATCAATTAAACCTGGCCTGGGGTGGTAACTATAATGACCGGGTATATTTTGGCGGAGGATTGGGGATACAAACCATCTCCTTTAGCAGAAGAAGAAGTTTTCTAGAAGATCAATATCAGCCGTTTGATTCACTGAGTAATACGCGAATCAATGATGAGCTAAATATTAATGGTTCAGGTATAAATGCAACATTTGGTGTAATTGTAAGACCGATTAGTATGCTTACTGTGGGTGTATCCTATGTTACTCCTACATTCTATGCGTTAAATGATGAATATAGCTTCACACATAACACAAGATGGAATGGAGCAGAAGTCATAGAGGATGGACAACCAGTAACATTGAATCAATTAGACTACACCAGTGACATATCCATCAGTAACTATACTTTAAGATCACCGTCAAGATTGACGTTGGGAACCTCTTTATTTTTTGGCAAAATGGGATTTATTACTGGTGATGTAGAAATCGTTAATTATACCGCTGCTCATTTGGGATCCAGTGACTTTAGTACCACTGGTGACAATAACTTCATTCAGGATGAGTTTCGCTCAGCAATCAACTATCGTTTGGGGGCAGAAGCCAGGCTAAATGCTTTCAGGGTTAGGGCAGGCTACTCATATTTGGCTGATCCTTATAGCGGATCGGATTATGATTTTGGTAAGCAAAATCTATCTGCTGGACTTGGCTTTAGAAAAGCTGATTATTTCGTAGAACTGGCTTATGTAAATACTACATTCAATTCTGTTTATCAGCCATATACGATTTCAGTAGATCAACCGGCTGCGGATATACAGAATCAAACAAATTCTTTCCTGTTTACCTTCGGGTTTAACTTTTAAAAAATTCTTTTATGAGTTCGGCTAATGCTTCAGGTTTCGGATCTGAAGTATTTAGCCGGGCCTTTCTATAAATGCTGTACCTGGTTTCGAAGAGCTGCTTTAATTTTTTTTCCGGATCATTATGCATGAGGGGCCTGTTTGCAGAAAGCTTTATTCTTTCTAAGAGAGTATCATGAGGTGTATCCAGAAACACAGTCAGTCCTGCCATATTCATTAAGTCCATATTTCCATAGAAACATGGTGTTCCACCCCCGGTAGCCATTACAAACTCGCTGTTCTTTTCAATCTGTTCTTTTAGGACATCCCGCTCAACGATTCTAAACTTTTCCTCTCCTTCCGTTTGAAAATAGTTGGAGATGGATTGATGGATCGTTTTGATGATTTCCTCATCCAAATCTATAAAAGGCAAATTCAACTTTTCAGAAAGTAAATTGGCCTGATATGACTTACCTGACCCGGGCATTCCTATTAAAAAGACCTTTCTAAAACTACTCAATTTAACAACCTATTTATTGTACTGATGTCCGGCACATCATTATAATGCCATTTGCCAGCTACTGTGCCATTGGACAATAATATGATGCCAGGGTTTGATCTTACCATGGTCTTCAAAACTGTGGCATCCGCATAGAAAAAAGGAATACCCAGTTGGTATTCATGACGTAATCCTTCAATCTGTTCATAGCCTGACGATGTCAGGATCCATGGTTCGAAGTTCTGTGCAGTTTTTAAGAGTGTGGAAATTGCAGGCATATCATCAGTGGATGTGGATGATACATCGTGAATGATCAATAATAATTTATTACCTTCAAAAAGTTGATCGGTAAAATCCCCTTCATCAGTCCACACACTCAAATCAGTGATTTTAGCCTGGGCTTCGGGATTCAAGAGTTTCATTTCCTTGAATTCGTAGGATTCATCAGTTGGATACTGTTCAAATGAATAGGTTTTCCCATCCTTTTCCATCACATATTCGTAGCGAAGCTCTTCGGATGGATTCATTAGAGCAGGCAAGTTATTACCAATGGCGTAAGACCTGAAATCAATAAACGGTAAATGTCTGATTGCTTGGATACCGATGTAAACGAAGATCACCGCTGCTACTCCTACAGTTACGTGTTGCCACTTATCCGCATAGAAGGCCTGGTATTTGTCACGATTGATGAAGATGATGACAATAAGAATGAGCAGAATGAGATCCTTGTAGAAAGACTCCCATGGTGTCAGTTTTATGGCATCGCCAAAGCAACCACAATCAGTAACTTTGTTGAAATAGGCGGAGTAGAATGTCAGGAAGGTAAAAAACACAATCAATCCCAGTAAAACCCAGGCAGAAATTCTCATTTGATAACCAATGATCACAGCTATTCCAAGAATGATTTCCAATACACTTAATACTACTGAAAGGAAAAGGGCAGCAGGAATGAAATACTCGAAGAATGGAGCAAAATCGTATGAAAAGACATCGAAATACTCTTCCAGCTTAATGGCCGTTCCTTTCGGGTCATTGATTTTGATTAATCCTGAGAAGATGAATAATGCACCTACAGGGTATCTGGCAATTTCTTTAAGCAATTTCATAGTTATACTTTTATTAAGCCATTCAATTGTAAGGACGTCAGTTTAATTTAATCAGGCAAAAGACAGAATAGTTGATCATATCCTGATAGTTTGCTGCTATGCCCTCTGAGATGATTGTTTTACCGGAATTATCTTCAATTTGTTTCACTCGCAACAGCTTCATCAGGATAATATCGGTAATTGAGCTCACACGCATTTCTCTCCAGGCCTCGCCATAATCATGATTTTTGTTGGTTAACAATTCCAAAGTTTCCTGGGCTGCAGCATCATATTTTGGTTCCAGAAATTCATAGGATAATTCCATTGGATCTTCCTCTGTTAGATGCATTTGTATTAAAGCGATAATACAATAGTTAATAATACCAATAAATTCTGAACGAATATCTTCCTCTATTTTTTGACTGCCCTTCTCCTGGATGGATCTTATCCGCTGTGCTTTGATCATGATCTGGTCAGTGATAGAAGGAAGACGAAGTATCCTCCAGGCGGTACCATAGTCAATCGTTTTCTTTTGAAAGATCTCCTTACACTTTTCAATTATTTCTTTGTATTGCGCTATCGTTTGACCTTTCAAAGTATTAAATCAATTAAATTGGAAACGTTTATAAGGGGACAAATCTAATGACTATTGGAGTATCAGATGTCACTAAATATCAAAGGTAAATTATATCCGTTGGGAGAGCCTAAAGTTATGGGTGTAATCAATGTTACGCCTGACTCATTTTATGTGGGAAGCAGAAAGGATGATATGAGTAAAATTCTCAAAGAAGTGGAGACAATGCTTGATGAAGGAGCTTCGTTTATTGATATAGGGGGTTATTCATCCAGACCCGGAGCTTTGGATATTTCAGTAGAGGAGGAGTTAAAGAGAGTTGTTAAACCTGTTGAAGCTATCATGAAAGAATTTCCGGAAGCTTTTATCTCTATCGACACATTCAGATCCAAAGTGGCTGATGAGGCAATTAATAGCGGGGCCTCGATGATAAATGATATCTCCGGAGGTGATTTGGATGAAAAGATGTTTGATGTTGTGTTCAAACACAGGGTACCTTATATCATGATGCACATGAAAGGGACACCCCAAAACATGAAAGAAAAAGCCCAGTATAATGACCTGGTGGGTGAGATCATTTTTTCTATATCCTCAAAGATTAAGCAATTAGCTTCAAAAGGGATTTCAGATATTATTGTTGACCCAGGCTTTGGTTTTGCCAAGAGCGTGGATCAGAATTTTGAATTATTGTCCAAACTGGAATTACTTGAAATACTTGATAAGCCGATCCTGGTAGGTCTCTCCCGAAAGTCAATGATCTATAAAACGTTAAATATTAAACCTGAAGAGGCATTAAATGGCACAACTGTTGTGAATACATTAGCTTTGTTGAAGGGCGCTTCCATCTTGCGAGTTCATGATGTGAAAGAGGCGGTTGAAGCAGTGAAACTTGTCAATAAATTAAGTCCGTGATATTCGCTTTTAACATAGGTTTTCTGGAGATCGATCTGGTAGATGTTTTAGACATTTTACTGTTCGCTTTTTTGCTTCAGCAGGTGTACATGCTGATGAGGGGAAGCGTCGCTATCAAGATCTTCCTGGGCTTCCTGGTACTTTACCTGGTATACCTTGTGGTGAATGCCGCGGATATGGAACTGCTAAGTACTGTGCTGGGCCAGTTTATGGGCGTTGGCGTACTCGCTGTGATCATTCTCTTCCAGCAGGAGATTAGAAAATTTTTACTTCTATTAGGGCGTACACATCTTTTCAGGGAGGGATCCATCTGGGAGAATCTGAAGTCTATGTGGTCATTAAGTGGGGGTAACAAAAAGTCTGAGATCATTCCAATCATTGAAGCGGCTAAGACGCTGGGTGGTTCGAATACAGGTGCATTAATCGTGATTTCAAAAAACTCTGAACTGAAGTTCTTTGCAGAATCAGGGGATCGATTGGATGCGATTGTGTCCAAGAGATTGCTGATTGCCATTTTCAATAAATTAAGCCCACTTCACGATGGAGCTGTGATTGTTTATGATAACAAGATCATTGCTGCCAGATGTATACTGCCTGTTACTGAACGTGACGATCTTCCTGCACAATTTGGTTTACGACACCGAGCAGCAGTAGGAATGTCTGAAAATACGGATGTACTTATTCTGGTGGTGTCAGAGGAGACCGGGCAGCTAACAACCGTCAGAAATGGAGAGGTAAGCCATAATTTATCTGCACAGGAACTCCGAAAGAAGATCACCGACTATCTGTTTGAAAATGATAAATATGAAAGTACAGGCGAAACTGTATTGAAAAAGGCCAAGGAGGAAAGCAAGAAGGAAGAAAAGGATTTGGTTAAAGAGTCACCGAAAAAGCAAGAAGAAAAAACGGCTGATATCACTTCTTAATACGGGGTGCCATCTTTGGTCTGGGCTTTTGAGCCGGAGTTTCAGGTTTTTTATCTTCTCTGGGTTCCAATTTGTACATCCGTCTAATCTTGTTTATTAAAAATAGTTTTTGAGCAGTAAAGCTGTCCGGATGCATTTGGCTAAACAGCATATCATATTCCCTAAAAAGAAGGTTATCACCTGATTTGAATCGATCAGGATCAATTTTTTTGGATATGAGGTACTCTTTCCAGGTCATGGCACAAAGCTAATTCAAACAAATATCATTCTATAGAACTATACTTTTCCATAGCTTTGCATAATATTTATATAGCAGATCAAATCCTTCCGCATTAACGAAACAGCACGACTATGGCTGAATTAAAGAATTTAAGTCTTTCCACCAAAGAGAATATCCTCACTGTTACGATCAATAGAGAGAAAAAGTTGAATGCACTCAACCGTTCGACCCTATTGGAGTTGAAAGAGGTTGTTCAATCAGTTTACGATGATAAAGAAATTAAGGGGGTCATTTTAACTGGTTCCGGTGACAAGGCCTTTATCGCGGGTGCTGACATCAGCGAATTTACCGAGCTAAATGAAATGATCGGGCGAAAGTTTGCTGAGGAAGGTGAAGACATTATGGAGCAGATTGAAAATTGTCATACACCATTTATCGCAGTGATAAATGGATATGCCCTTGGAGGAGGCTGTGAGCTGGCAATGGCTTGTCATATGAGGATTGCGACTGAGTCTGCTCAATTCGGCCAGCCAGAGGTCAATCTGGGAATTATTCCTGGATATGGAGGTACCCAACGACTGACTCAATTAATTGGAAAAGGTCGAGCCAACGAATATTTGCTGACTGGAAACCGAATAAGTGCTTCAGAGGCCTTATCATTCGGATTGGTGAACCATGTTCTTATAGACAAAGAATCTGCATTAGCGAAAGCTCATGAACTGTTGTCTACTATTGGTAAAAAGGCTCCAATAGCCACAGGACTAATTGTAGATTGCGTAAACGCCGCTTTCAATGATGAAAACGGGTACCAGACTGAAGCAAATGCATTTGGCAGATGTTGTGGTACCGTGGACTTCAAAGAGGGGGTAAAGGCTTTCATCGAAAAGAGATCTCCTGAATTTAAAGGTAATTAATGGCAAAACTCCGCACACTGGCTGGCCATACAGTCATTTATGGAGTAAGTGGAATACTTGGGAGGTTACTCAATTACCTCCTGGTTCCTCTGTATACTGCTGTTTTTGTTGACACAGCGGAATATGGAATCATTACGGAGTTATATGCATATGTCGCATTTCTAAATGTGATATATGCTTACGGCTTTGAAACGACTTTCTTCAGGTTTGCAACTAACAATGAGGATGGAACTGGTTATTTCAATGTTGCGCAGACCAGCTTATTAATTTCTAGCATTCTCTTTAGTGCTATCCTGATCTTACTAGCTACTCCAATTAGTCACCTCATTAACTATCCAGGGAAAGAAGATTTTATCATTTGGCTGGCCATTGTCATTGCCATTGATGCCATCGTTGTGATCCCATTTGCCAGGTTGAGACTAGAAGGTAAAGGCTTCCGATTCGCTACTTTCAGAATTACCAACATTTTGATCAACCTGGGTTTAAACCTGTTCTTTATCCTGTTTTGTCCATGGATGCTAAACAACCATCCCGATGCGATTCTTACTAACTGGATAGAAACGATTTACTCTCCGGAGCTTGGAGTCGGCTATGTCTTTTTATCCAATCTGATTGCCAATGCTTTTTATCTAGTATTCTTTCTTCCTGATCTACTCAGGGTGAAATTGGTAATTGACAGTCGTTGGATCAAGATGTTTAATTACGCCTTTCCACTATTAATCATTGGGCTGGCGGGAGTGACCATTGACATGCTTTCAAGAACCATGTTGAAGTATTATCTGCCTGAAGGATTTTATCCTGGGCTGACGAGTCAACAGGCTTTAGGAATATTTGGAGCTTGTTACAAACTGTCCGTTTTTATGACCATTGCAGTCCAGGCGTTCAGGTATGCATTCGAACCCTTTTTCTTCAATGAATCTTCCAATAAAGAATCACCTGAAATGCTAAGTAAAGTGATGAATTACTTTATCATTTTCGGGGCTTTTTCCTGGTTGGGTATTTCATTGTTATTGCCAGTAATAGGGCCAATTTTCTTGCAGTCTCCCAATTATCTGAAGGGACTTAATGTTGTGCCCTGGCTATTGGGGGGTGGATTGTTTCTTGGTATTTATTATAACCTTTCTGTCTGGTATAAGCTTACAGATAAAACAAAATACGGGGCATACATAAATATTTTAGGTGCAGTAATGACAATTGGTCTTAATTTCTGGCTGATTCCGATTATGGGATATATGGGAAGTGCCGTCGCTACGTTTGTGGTATATGGAACTATGGTGGTAATAAGTTACTTATATGGTAAAAATCATTATCCTGTTCCTTATAAAGTTGGCAAAGGGTTGATTTACCTTGGTTTAGCAGGTGGTTTGATCATCGGTGTTTATTTTTGGGACGGTGAGACGATTTATAGGTACATCTATGTTTTGAGTGCCTTAATTGGTTTTGTCCTGTTTGCGTGGTTTTACGACATAAAAAGATTGATAAATACCTCAAGACCGTAACCTGTCAAGGTATTTTACGCTATAAATTCAGATACTAGCAGAGATAGAATAAAGTGAGAAAGTTATTACATCTGGCCTTTGTATTAATGATATCAGCTTACTGTTCTTTTGAGGCTACTGCTCAAAAGAACAATAAGGAGATTTCTCCGCTTGATGTTACCCAGCTATCAGAAGATGTTGCCCTAAAGTCAGAAAGCACCATGATTGAAGCTGAAAAGGAGATGATTCTGGAAAATTATTCCAAAGCCTATGATCTTTTTCAGGTAGCGCTTGGTCTAAACCCAAAAAATCCAACCATACACTTCAAAATAGCTGAAGTGCTCTCGAAGAATGGTGAATCCCGAAAAGCTGTACAATACATTGAAAAGGCGATTGAGCTGGATAAGGACAACAAATATTTTCACTTATTAGCTGCCGAGATTTATAAGTCATTATCTGACTATGACAAAGCACTGGTTGAGTATGAATTTATGGTAGATCATTTCCCAGGAAGTAATTCCTACCTTTTTGATATTGCTATCATTTATCAATTCCAGGGCAAGAATGATAAAGCGCTGGCAACCTATGAACGGGCTGAAGGTATTTTCGGGATCAACGAGTTCGTGTTAAGAGAAAAGCAAAAGATCTATCTGAAACAAAGAGACTATGAGGCATTAATTAGAGATTGGGATAAGCTGATCGCTGCATATCCGGATAATGATGACTATACCATTGAACTATGCGAGTTTCTTCTTCAGAGAAACAGGGTTGATGAAGCAAAAAACAGGTTAGAGGGCTTACTTGCTAGAGACCCTCAAAACATGAAGGCAGAGTTGTTGCTCAGTCAGATTTCGCTAAGATCCGGAGATCTGCAGAAAGCCATCCAGCTAGCTGAAAACACTTTGGCTGATTCTGCATTCAATTACAAAGCCAAATTCCAGCTTCTAAATGCGCTTGTAAATCTGGCAGTGGATTCTGGAAAAGTTGAAAAAGTAAGGGATCTTTCCATTTCTCTTGCCAGCCAATATACGGATCAATATGAAGTACAGGCTTTTGTTGCAGACCTCCTGTTTAAAATGGGGGATGAAAATGCTGCAGTAGAGTATTACCTGAATGCGCTTAAGATTGATCAATCAGACTTTAAAGTGTGGCAAAATATTCTGAACATCGAGATGAGGACACAATCTTATGATCAGGTCATTACGCATGCAGATGCTGCATTAGAATATTTTCCAAATCAGGCTATTTTATACTTTTTTTCAGGGACTGCACAACAGATGCTTGGGAACTACCAGAAAGCAGTCAATGTATTAGAAACCGGGAGTAAATATGCCCTGGATGACCAGTTGGTTGTCCTATTTCAGGGCCAGTTGGGTGACAGTTACCACAGTCTGGATATGTATGATAAATCTGATGCAGCATATGAGGCCGTATTGAAACGTGATCCAAATAATAGTCATGTACTTAACAACTATAGCTATTTCCTTAGTTTAAGAAGTACGAATTTGGATAAGGCAATGGCCATGTCTAAAAAACTTGTGGAGCTACATCCTGAAGATGCTACATTTTTAGATACACATGGCTGGGTCCTATATACGCTTGGTAAATATGAAGAGGCCCTTTCCTTTTTGGAAAAGGCTGCCGGTTTAAAGGAAGATGGTACTATCATTGAACATCTTGGTGATGTATTATTCCGGTTGGGTCGGGTTGATGAAGCGGTGAAAGAATGGGAAAGAGCTAGTAAGTTAGATGATGCCTCGGATAATATTAATAAGAAAATTACGGATAGGAAGCTATATGAATAAGTACTACATTTTTACCCTGCTTCTATCCGGTCTACTTTTCACTTCATGTAATAAAAACATCAAAAATCTATTTGATCGTGGCAACACCAAACTAGAGGTGAATGAGGTAGACTTTGATTACTTATCAGCGAAGGCCAAGGTTGACTTTCAAAGTGAAAAAAATCTCTCACTGACAGCCAATTTCAGGATTAGAAAAGACAGTGTGATATGGATTTCTTTGTCTGCAGCATTAGGGATTGAGGCAGCCAGGATTCTGGTTGGTCAGGACACCATTTATGTTATGAACAAGCTGGATAAATCCTTTGACCAGATGGATTATGCTTCTGTGAGCAAAGACTTTGATTTTGATATTACCTACAAACTGATTCAATCTGTGATTTTAGGGAATTTAATTTTCCCCTACGATCGTGAACAGATTGTGAGATCGGATAAAGATTATACCTATGCAACCAGGTCAGGAAATTATCGCTTTGAAAACTCTATTGGAGCGTTGAGTAAGAAACTTGAGAAGATCCAGGTAAAAGATGCTGTAACAAAGAATGAGGTTTCCGTTCAATATCAGGATTTTCAATTGGTTGGCGAGCAAATCTTTCCTTTTAAAATATTTACGTTATTAGAATATGGTGGGGATACAAAGAAAGAAGATACCAAAGTTGATATTGAATTCAATAAAATCGAAATTGAAGATAAACCGTTGAAGTTTCCCTTTAATGTCCCACAGAGATATGAGGTGGAGTAATCCTTTGAGTCTTTGTATTTTTCTTTTATTCTTTCTTCTGCACTCAGTTACCTATGGTCAGAAAACCAAAACGGAACTGGAAAAGCAGAAGCGGGAGAATCTGCAAAAAATTGCTGAGGCAGAAAAGATTCTTGCCGAGACTGAGAAGGAGAAAAAGGTCACGGTGGGGCAGTTGCGTGCTTTAAATCAACAAATATCAGCACGGGAAGGTTTGATTCGGTCTTTGAATCAGGAAGTCAATTTGATTGATCTGGAAATGGATGATCTCAGCGTCATTGTGAAGGCACTTCAAAATGATATTGAGGTGCTTAAGGAAGAATATGCCGCGATGATCTATGCAGCCTATAAGGCTAATCACGGATTTAATAAGATTACCTTCCTGTTTT
The DNA here is from genome assembly GCA_047947195.1 of Bacteroidota bacterium. Classification (GTDB taxonomy): domain Bacteria; phylum Bacteroidota; class Bacteroidia; order Cytophagales; family Cyclobacteriaceae; genus UBA7330. The sequence goes on along the minus strand of CP170458.1, from coordinate 4,161,565 downwards.
CAGCTTCCACGTTCAACCAATTGTTCCAGCGCCTGAAATACCTGGAGCAATATGCAGATGCCAGGAAAATCCAGGCCCAACAGATTGAAGAAGTTTCCAAGGAGCTTACTACCCAACGAAGCCAGTTGGAGATAAAAAGGAGAGAACAAAAGATTTTATTGGATCAGCAGATTGCTGAAAACAGAAAACTACTTGGATTAAAAACCAAGCAGAACAGTCTCGTTTCCTCCCTTTCTCAACGTGAAAAGGAATTGAGTAAGGAATTAGATAACAGAAAGAAAGCAGTGGATGAGCTGGATAATCTGATTGCAGAGATTGTTCGTAAGGAAATCGAAAGATCCAAATCACTATCATCGGCTGCCCAGGCAAATGAAGAACAGTTGTCCAGCGTTTTTGAGTCCAATAAGAATAAACTGGACTGGCCGGTGTCACCAGGGTTTATCTCTCAGAAATTTGGTAGGCATCCTCACCCGGTATTAAAGAGAGTAATGGAGGATAATCCGGGTATTAATATTCAAACTAGTCCTAATGTCCCAGTAAAGAGTGTTTTCCAGGGGAAAGTGATTCAAAAGGTGTTTGTACCAGGGATGAATAATGCGGTGATTGTACAACATGGTGAATACTATACCCTTTATGCAAAACTTAAGGAAGTTAATGTCAAAATTGGACAACAAATTGCGGCCAATGACGTGTTAGGGACTGTATACACTGACAATACTGGTCTTAGTGAGCTCCATTTTGAGGTATGGAAACAGCGGATTAAACTAAATCCAGAGCAGTGGCTACTTATTAAATAAAATTTTCTAAATAAAGCATCAATATTTAATTATCTTTGAATTTAAACTTTAAAAAAATCATATGAATACGGTATTAGCAATTGGAATGCCAGGAGGATGGGAAATACTGGTAATAGCACTTTTCGTAATTATCTTTTTTGGTGCTAAAAAAATACCTGAAATCGCAAGAGGAATGGGAAGGGGTATCCGTGAGTTCAAGGATGCAACCAAAGAGATAAAAAATGAGATTGAAGAAGGAGGCAAAACTTCTACAGCTTCCACTACCAAAGTAAAAGCAGAAGAGCATAAAGATTAATTAAGCTTGCAGGCCAATTCAACTTATCAGCAAATCAGGCAACAGCTTGATGGTGGGAAGATTACGTGCGCGGAAGTTGTTTCACATTACATATCCAATATTCAGGAAAGGAATACTGAGCTAAATGCTTTTCTCTCCGTTTATGATGAAGAATCGATCAAAAGAGCAAAAGAGATCGATGAACGATTAAGTAGGGGAAAAGCCGGGAGATTAGCAGGTATGGTTGTTGGGATTAAAGATGTTCTCTGTTATGAGGATCATCCCCTACAATGTGGAAGCAAAATCCTTGACGGTTTCAATTCACAATTCAATTCCACTGTTGTTCAACGTCTTCTGGATGAAGATGCCATCATTATTGGAAGAAACAATTGTGATGAGTTTGCTATGGGTTCATCCTGTGAAAACTCAGCCTTTGGCCCTGTAAAGAATGCAGATAATACCACCAGAGTCCCTGGGGGTTCCTCAGGAGGATGTGCTGTGGCCGTACAAGCGGATATGTGTACAATTTCCCTTGGTACTGATACTGGTGGATCGGTAAGGCAACCCGCTTCATTTTGTGGTACTGTTGGACTCAAGCCTACCTATTCCAGAATATCCCGACATGGCTTGGCAGCCTATGCGAGTACTTTTGACGTGATCGGGATATTTGCAAACAATATTAAAGATGCAGCATTAGTGCTGGAAATAGTAGCCGGTGAAGATGACATTGACAGTACAGTTTCAAAGAGACCTGTTGCACCCTACAGCGAGGAGCTGAATTTTGATAAAAAAGTTAAGATTGGTTACTTCAGGGAAATCGTTGAGAGCGACGCAATTAATGATGAAGTAAGAGATATCTTTCTCGACAAGGTAGAACTATTGAAAAAAGAAGGTCATACTCTGGAAGAGATCTCTTTTCCACTTATGAAGTATGCACTTCCTACCTATTATATTCTGACTACCGCTGAAGCCAGTTCAAATCTCTCCAGATATGATGGGGTGAAATATGGTTTCAGAATAGATAATCCGGAAAACCTTGAACACATGCTCAAGGCCACAAGGTCTGTTGGGTTTGGAGAAGAAGTTTTCCGCAGGATTATGCTAGGGACCTTCGTGCTTTCGGCAAGTTATCATGATGCCTACTATTTAAAGGCACAGAAGGTAAGAAGGAAAATCAAGGATGAAATTGAAGGTCTACTAAAGGAATATGATTTCATCATTTTGCCTACGGCTCCTACCACTGCATTTGAATTAGGATCTAAAACTGAAGACCCAATGGAAATGTATCTGGCAGATCTTTTTACGGTCCAGGCTTCAGTTGCAGGAATTCCCGCCATCTCTGTACCCGTAGATAGGGACAATGATGGGATGTCGGTCGGTTTACAGATTATGAACAAACATTTTGAAGAGTCAGAACTCCTGGCATTTGGGGATTATGTCATGAATTCAATATCAAAGTGAAAAAATTAGTCTTCATATGGTGTATCCTGGGCCTGTCACCAGTATTAGCCCAGGATTTTATTGAAGGATTATCATATGATTACATTCCTGATGCTTCTTATGATCTGGTAGAAGATCGAATTTCCTGCATTGACTCTGATGTTCCACTCAACTACAATGAACGTGTTAAAGCATTCATTGATTATTTCACAGTAAGGGATAGGGCTTATACAAGAAAGATCATGCGGAGAGTTGATTTCTACTTTCCAATTTTTGAAGAATACCTCGCCAAATATGATCTACCAAAAGATCTGAAATATTTGTCGATCATAGAATCTGGTCTGGTTCCCAATGCGATCAGCCCCGCAAGGGCGGTGGGACTTTGGCAGTTTGTATCCTATACGGGTAAAATGTATGGTCTTGATAACGACTGGTATCTGGATGAGCGAATGGATCCCTATGAGGCAACGGATGCAGCATGCAGACATTTAAGAGATCTTCATAGAATGTTTGGTGACTGGGAGTTGGCTCTGGCAGCATATAATTGCGGTCCTGGTAATGTGAGAAAAGCAATTAGGCGCAGTGGGTATAAAAAGACTTTCTGGGAGATCTATAGATATCTTCCAAGGGAAACAAGATCTTATGTACCTCAGTTTGTGGCTATGATCTACACATTGAATTATGCTCCTGAACATAATTTATTTGTTGAAGAGACAGAATACGAGGTACAACCTGTTACGGATACTTTACAGATCAGCCAGTATTTTCATCTGGAAACCTTTTGCAATCAACTTGGACTTTGTCTTGACGATATGCTCAAATTGAATCCTCAAATCAAGCGAGGGGCATTACCTGAGGGCACAAAGAATTTTGCGCTCAAGATTCCTTATGAGATGAAGGAAGAAATTGATCTTAACAGAGCATTTTTATTGGATACAGCTTCAAAAGTTGGTAAGGAAGAGTTGGTCTATCTGTCAAGAAACATGCCGGGAAGTACTTATGGAAGAGAGAAAGTTGTTTATCGGGTGAGTAGCGGCGATGTACTTGGAACCATTGCACAAAGACACCATGTAAGAGTTTCTGATATCAGGGAATGGAACAACCTGAACTCTAACCTTATCCGAGTCGGGCAGCGACTCAATATTTGGGTGCTCCCCACGTACAATAGCTCAACAAAAGATCTGTATTTAAATTCAGCAAATACAACAGCTGTGGCTAAAGTGACTCCAAAGCCACAAACCCTTGAGCCCGGGCAAAAATTCTACATGGTTCAGAATGGTGATACGCTGTGGGATATCGCCAACCTCTATGCAAACCTTTCAATTGATAAAATCAAACAACTCAACAATCTGACGAGTAATGTGATCAAGCCAGGAATGAAACTTATTATTTCTGAATAATCTGAGGATTGACAAACCTAATTTTTTTAAACTAAAAGATTAGTTTGAAAGTTAAATTACTTATCTTTATGAAGATCTTTTAAATAAGGAGATCTCTGTCGGTGATGATAAAGAGCAAAATGAAGTTTATCATTTCTGAATTAACAAGTCGTTACTTTAATGGATCGATAATTAAATTTTACCTTTGTGATAAACCGATTTAGTCACAAAGGCACACTGGCATGTGTTCACTGAAAATCTAATACACTTACATGAAAAACTTATTATTATCTCTTCTTGGTATTGTGTTGATCGTTTCTTCATGCCAGGAGGCGAGGGATCAAATGAAAGAAGATCTAAAGCCTACAGCACGAGGCGAAATTGGTGAAATTATACTGATTATGGATTCAACCCAGTGGTCAGGACCTTTGGGAGAACAAATTAAGGATTTATATCGTGCACCTATGCCAGGACTTCCTCAGGCTGAACCCATGTTTGACTTGCATAAAGTTAATCCACTTAAGATCAATGATGTATTCCGGTCATCAGCTAATATGATATTTGTGATGACCCTTGATAGTAAAACCTATCAAAGCCAAAGGATACGAGAGTATTTTACTAATAACTCCCTGAAGATCATACAAGGTGACTCCAGCCTATTCATGACCCTGCATAAGGATGAATTTGCTAAAGGTCAGGTTGTGCTTTATTTATTTTCACAGATGGAGGACCTACTAATCCAAAAGCTTAAAGAAAATAAGGTTCAGTTGGTATCCATTTTTGAGAACATCGCCATAGAAAAAACAAGAGAGAAGCTGACTAAAAGTAAGGAGACCCAGTTGATGGCTGAATTGAAGGAAGATTTTGGATTTGAAATTACTATTCCATTAGGTTGGGAACAGGCCAAAAAGACCAAAAATTTTGTTTGGTTAAGAAGATTGGAAGCTTCATCCGAACAGGATCTGTTTATTCATTCGGAGCCTTATACTGATCAATCCATATTTGAGGATATTGGGAGTTACAGAGATAAGATTACTGAGACCTTTTTGAGAGATAGTGAGAAACCCGATAAATATATTACCAGACAGCTTCAGGATTTTGTACCACTTGAAACAAAGCAGATTTCCTTCAAAGGGAGTTTTGCCATTGAAGCGAGAGGTTTATGGAAGATCAGTGATAATTCAGGCGGTGGACCTTTCATTAGCTATACCATAGTGGATGAAGCGAATCAGCGAGTCTATTACATCGAAGGTTATGTCTATTCGCCTGGAACAGATAAGAAAAACCTCGTAAGAGAAGTAGATGCAATTTTGACTACCTTTAATCTTCCGCCAGCGGAAAAGTAGCAGCACTACATTAACCAACCTACATTTTATGTGCGCCAAAGTAAGAAAGAATGAAGCACTGGACTTTCATGAATCGAGTCCAGCCGGAAAGATTGAAGTCAGACCAACCAAACCGCTCAGCAGTCAGCATGATCTGGCGTTAGCCTATTCTCCAGGTGTTGCAGAACCCTGCAAACTCATCCATAAAGACACCGAGCTGGTTTATAAATACACGGCCAAGGGAAACCTCGTGGGTGTCATATCGAATGGCACGGCAGTTCTGGGATTGGGTGATATTGGTCCGGAGGCTTCTAAGCCTGTGATGGAAGGCAAGGGCGTATTATTTAAAAAATTTGCAGGCATTGATGTCTTTGACATTGAGATCAATGAAATGGATCCTGACAGGTTCATACATATCGTAAAAAGTCTGGAGCCCACCTTCGGAGGAATAAATCTGGAAGATATTAAAGCACCGGAGAGTTTCAAGATAGAAACGGAGCTTAAAAAGCTCATGAAGATTCCGGTGATGCATGATGATCAACATGGAACAGCGATCATCTCAAGTGCTGCCCTGATCAATGCATTAGAAGTAAACGGAAAGAAGATTGACAAAATTAAGATTGTCGTTAGTGGGGCCGGTGGAGCAGCTATTGCCTGTACAGATCTTTATGTTGCTCTGGGAGCCAAGAAGGAAAATATCATCATGGTGGACAGTAAGGGCGTCGTTAAAAAGGATCGTCCTAATCTGGATGCAAACAAAGCAAGATATGCGGTAGACATTAAGGCCAATACACTCGATGAAGCTTTGGTTGGAGCAGATATGTTCCTGGGTCTGTCAATTGCCGACATCATGAAGCCGGAAGCACTCAAAAAGATGGCTAAAGATCCAATTGTCTTTGCGCTTTCCAACCCGGATCCGGAAATAGCCTATGAGCTGGCGATGAAGACCAGAAAAGATATTATTATGGCAACGGGAAGGTCCGATCATCCTAACCAGGTCAATAATGTGTTGGGCTTCCCTTATATATTCAGGGGAGCATTGGATATCAGGGCTACTGCCATCAATGAAGAGATGAAACAGGCAGCAGTATTCGCCATTGCAAAACTGGCTAAACAGCCTGTTCCGGAGATGGTCCTAAAAGCCTATGGATCCTCGAGTATGAAATTTGGGAAGGAATATCTGATTCCAAAACCACTCGATCCAAGACTGATCACTACGATTTCCCCAGCTGTAGCGAAGGCGGCCATTGACAGTGGAGTAGCCCGTATAGAGATCAAAGACTGGGCGAAGTATAATGAGGAATTATTAGATCGAATAGGTATCGATCAGCGATTGATATCTCGTGTGGTTAACAGAGCGAGGAAAGATCCAAAAAGAGTCGTTTTTGCAGAAGCAGATGATGTCAAGATCTTAAAGGCTGCTCAGATGTCTATTGATGAAGGTTTTGCCATTCCGATTTTACTAGGGAATGAAAAGGTGATCCGGGAGATCATAAAAACCAATGAGCTGGAAGGTCTGGATTCATGTGAAATCATCGATCCTTCTACCGATGAAAATCTGGAAGTATATGCTCAGAAACTTTATGAAATAAGGCAGCGAAAAGGTGTAACCTTACGAATGGCCAGGAAAATGATGGTCAGTAGAAATTATTACGGGGCTATGATGGTTGAGATGGGAGCAGCAGATGCGTTGATATCTGGCCTTTCGAATGATTATCCCAAAACCATACTTCCTGCCTTACAAATAATAGGGGTAGCTAAACAGGTGAATCGTGTAGCGGGGATGTATATCCTAAGTAATAACAAGGGGAATTTTTTCTTTGCTGATACTACTGTCAACCTGAATCCCGATACGGATGCATTGGTGGATATCATCGGACTTGCAAAAAACGCGGTTCATTTCTTTGATACTGAGCCAAGCATGGCCGTACTTTCCTATTCGAATTTCGGCTCAGCTAAAGGGGATGTGCCAGTCAAAACGGCCAAAGCAGTAGCCATAGCCAAGGAAAAATGGCCTGATTTGATCATTGATGGAGAAGTTCAGGCCAATGTTGCTTTGAATAAGCAATTGTTAAAAGAAAACTATCCATTTAGCGTACTGGCTAACCACCCCGTTAACACTTTTATTTTTCCTGACCTTGATTCGGGTAACATTGCCTACAAGCTTTTAATGGAGTTAGGTGGTGCTGAAGCTATTGGCCCTATCCTGATGGGGATGAATAAACCGGTTCATGTTTTGCAATTCGGTAGTTCTGTAAGGGAAATTTTCAACATGATAGCAATTGCCGTGGTTGATGCTCAAAACAAACCTGGAAAAAAATGATAAATTATTTGTCTGGTAGGTTGGTTATAAAAGACCCGACCTATGTGGTGGTGGATGTTGGAGGTATTGGTTATGAAGCGAAAATCAGTCTGAGTACCTATGCGTCGGTTAAGAACCTCGATACAGTCAAGTTACACACCCATCTTCACATCAAGGAAGATGCACATACTCTTTATGGATTTTTTGAACCTTCTGAGAAAAAGCGATTTCTTGATTTGATATCTATTTCCGGGGTTGGACCTAGTACGGGGTTAATGATCCTTTCATCTTTATCACCTGAAGAATTACAACATGCTATAGTAAGCGACAATGTCCCTGTCATTCAGAAGGTAAAAGGCATTGGGCTCAAAACTGCTCAACGTGTTGTCCTGGAATTGAAGGATAAGATGAAAAAGGAAGGATTATTGGATAAATCTGCTGATATTTCAATAAAATTTGACAATACATTACGGTCTGAAGCGTTATCCGCTTTGACCACTTTAGGAATAGCCAAGCCAGCCGCAGAAAAAAGTGTTGATTTGGTATTAAAAGAACATGGGCAGGAGATTAAACTCGAGGAGTTAATCAAACTGGTATTGAAGAGAGCCTAATAACCAACTGATTTCATTTTTTTGAGTCCAAAAGCCTACATAACAGTATTCTTAGTTGTAGCGGTGTTTTCTATTTGGGATGCCGGTGCTGTTACCTTGGATGACTCTTTTTTATTTAGTCCTGCCCCTGACACCCTGCCCGGAGACACCATCCCAGCTGATTCTGTTGGACCTTACGAGCCCACTTATACACCGACATATCAACCTGATTACCGCTTTGGGGATCCTTTCTCTAATCGTATAAGTCCTTCACCACTTCAGCTTACAGATCCTTCAAATATTGACTTACAGGTGGAATACGATTCAGGTATTAATTATACCATCTATGAAAAAATTGGCGATGTGAACTTTCGCCCGATGACTTCCATGAGCTTTGATGAGTACAATAAATATAACGACCAACAAATTGCCAAGGAGTATTTTCAAGAAAGATCAGCAGGTTTAGACGGGGAGAGTGCTGTAAAGGGTAGAAACCTGATACCCAGACTGTATGTTGGCCCGGCATTCGACCGATTATTCGGTGGAAGCTATGTTGATATTCAACCCAATGGGTTTGTCAATCTTGATTTTGGGGGTAGGTTTCAACGCATCAATAATCCTGCGATACCACTACGTCAGCAGCGGAATGGTGGCTTTAACTTCAATCAGCAGATATCCCTAAATGTAGTGGGAAAAGTTGGTGAGAAGCTTGCCATCACAGCAAACTTTGATAATAACAACACTTTTGATTTTCAAAATAATCTGAAAGTAGAATACACAGGGTATGAGGAGGATATTGTAAAGAAGATAGAAATAGGAAATGTTAGTATGCCTGTTTCGAATAGCCTGATGACTGGTGCCCAGTCACTTTTTGGTGTCAAAACCCAATTGCAATTCGGTAAACTATTTGTGACGGGTGTTCTTTCACGGCAACAGGGACAAACTGAAGTACTTACAATTGAGAGCGGTTTCCAGGGAAGAGAATTTGAGGTTCGCGCTTCAGACTATGACGAAAACAGACATTTCTTTTTAGGGCATTTCTTCAGGAATAACTATGAAAATTGGCACAGGAACCTGCCACAGATAATATCAGGAGTAAATATTACAAGGGTTGAAGTTTATTTGATCAACAGAACGCAGGATACCCGAACTACCAGGAATGTGGTAGGTTTTATGGATCTGGGTGAAGGGAGTACCATCTATCGGTCAGAAAGTCCATATATTGGCGCCGGCCAGGGTAATGTCCCCACTTATAATGGAGCTAATACCCTTTATCAATCAATACTTAATAACTCAGGGGTCAGAAATTCCAGTGAGACTTCCAGTGTTCTTCAAAATGATTTTGGATTTACAAACTCAACGGATTACGTACTGATTCAAACAGCAAGAAAGCTTGAGGATAATGAGTTTACAGTCAACAAACAGTTAGGGTATATCACTTTGCTAAGAAAGCTTCAAAATGATGAAGCCCTTGCTGTCTCGTATGAGTATACTTACAATGGTCAGGTGTACAAGGTGGGTGAGCTCACTGAAGATTATTCGGGCTTTGCTGACGACAAGGTAATCTTTATGAAGTTGCTTCGGCCTAATAAGATCAATTCTCAGGTGCCTTCCTGGAATCTTATGATGAAAAACATCTATAACCTGAATGCCAGTCAGGTTGATCCCGCAGGCTTTACACTTAGGATCCACTATCGTGATGACCGTACAGGGATCGATAACCCCTCCCTACATGAGGGTAGGCTGACAAAAGACAAACCTCTTTTGGAGTTGATGGGACTTGACCAGCTCAACAGGAATAATGATAGGCAAAGGGACGGAAATTTTGACTTTATTGAAGGGATCACCATCGATACTCGTAATGGGAATGTGATCTTCCCGGTGTTGGAGCCATTTGGTAGTCAATTAAGACAATATTTCAACCCGGAAACTGAACCTGCTTTGATCGAAAAATATGTCTATGATACGCTTTATAGAACTACACGAGCTGATGCACAACAGGTAGCTGCTCAAAATAAATACTTCATCCTCGGAAAGTTCAATGCCGGTTCGTCTAGCGAGATTGTGCTTCCCGGTATAAACATTGCAGAAAATTCAGTTGTAGTTACTGCGGGAAATACTCCTTTAACAGAAGGTTTGGATTATACGGTTGATTATAATTTGGGTCGGGTCAGGATTATTAATCAGGGAATTTTAAGTTCTGGAAAAACCATCAATATTTCTTATGAAAAAGCCGACCTTTTCAATTTCCAAAGCCGGTGGCTTTATGGAACCCGGCTAGATTATCGGTTTAGTGACAACTTCAATATTGGAGGAACCTTACTTCACTTGAATGAGCGACCGGGAGGTATATCAAGGTATAAGATTGGCGATGAGCCAACCAGTAATACGAAATATGGTTTTGATATTAATTATCAGACAGAGGCAAATTTCCTTACCAAAATGGTGGATTTTCTGCCACTAATCAGCACCAAGGAAACTTCCAACATACGCTTTAGTGCAGAGTTTGCACAAATGGTACCAGGGACATCAAATATTGTCAATGGGGTAGGTACTTCTTATATAGATGACTTTGAGAATGCCATTACCCCAATAAATCTGTCCGGAGCCCCCGGTTGGGATCTTGCCAGTACACCAAGGACTCAAGCCAAAGAGTTTGATCTGTCGACGGCAGATTCAAATTTGGGGGTCAATTTCAGAAGAGCAAAATTAGCCTGGTATACCATTGACCAAAATTTTTATAATAGCGGTGGGCTAGTTAATCGGGCTCCAGATAATATTTCTGAAGAGGATATTTCGAATCATTATGTACGACCTATATTTCCGCAGGAGATCTATCGTCAAAGGGATCGCCAGATATTTCAGACCCCGGAAAGGATTTTTGATATTGCCTATTATCCCTATGAGAGAGGTCCTTATAACTACAATCCCAACCTGACCCCTGAAGGGTATTTACCTAACCCTGAAGATAATTGGGCAGGTATCACCAGGGCCATTACCAATGAGGTAGATTTTGATAAAACAAATATCGAGTACCTGGAATTCTGGATGATGGACCCATTCATTCAAGGTGAAAGGGGTAAAGTTATCGACGGAGTATTTAACAGCAACAATACTACTGGGGGAGAACTTGTTTTTAATCTAGGGAGTATTTCAGAAGATCTGATGAAGGATGGTCGTCATGCATTCGAAAATGGTCTCCCGGTTAATGGTGATTCTTCAAGGGTTGATTTCAACGAGTGGGGTCGAATTACAACAGAGCCTTTCCTTACCAGGAACTTTGACGTTGCCAAACAGGATGCTCAGGATATTGGACTGGATGGATTGGGTGATGAAACAGAGCGGCAATACTTTGCTGATTTCTTAAATCAGATCAATGTTGTTGGTGATGGATTGGATCAAATCCTGGCGGATCCATCAGGTGATGACTTTCAATACTTTTTGGGACCAGAGCTTGATAACCGTGATGCCAAAATCCTCGAGCGTTATAAGAATTATAATGGATTGGAGGGCAATTCCCCCGCAGAATCAACGGATATTGTGAGAGGCGGCCCCAAGCTGACTCCTAACAACGAGGATTTGAATAATGATAATACCATCTCGGAGTTGGAAGAATATTATGAATATCGACTTTCCCTGAGACCTGGAGATTTACAAATTGGTAGAAATCACATTGTTGATGAGATTTCAACAGATGAAAATGATCCCTCCGCTGCTAAATGGTATTTGTTCAGAATACCCATTCGGGACCCGGATAATATTGTCGGAGACATCAACGGATTTAAGACGATGCGATATGTACGTATGTATCTGACGAAGTTCCGTCAACCGGTGGTATTGAGGATGTCAAAGCTGCAGCTGGTGGGGAGTCAATGGCGAAAATTCCAGGAGACCCTTTTGGAACCTGGATTCTACGAGTTGCCGGAAGCATCATCCTCAGATTTTAATGTTTCAGTGGTAAATATAGAAGAAAACAGTGCTGGTGTCCCTGGGTCAAAAAACAAATATCGGGTACCTCCGGGAATCAACCGAGATCGTGATAATACTACGATCATCAATCGTCAGGTGAATGAGCAATCTCTTCAGGTTTGTATTGAGGATCTAAAAGATCAGGATGCCCGGGCAGTATTTAAAAACGTAAATATAGACCTCATCAACTATGGTCGATTAAAGATGTTCTTCCATGCTGAAGTTTATAAAGGTGATATGGTTCTGGACGATGAAGTCACTGCTTTTCTAAGGCTAGGAACTGATTACTCTGAGAACTATTATGAGATCGAAGTACCACTAAAGATTACTCCTTTGGGCGTTGAGGGAACGGATGATGAACTCAGAAGACTCTTATGGCCTCTGGAAAATGAGATTGACATCGCTATCGATGAACTATTGGGACTAAAGTCCACCAGGAACAGGGGAGGTTTTGATATCCAGGTGCCATTCCAGCAAGTTTCAGAGAATGGAAAGTACAACCTTACTGTGAAAGGAAGACCTGATATCAGTGCTGTACTTACCATGATGATTGGAGTTCGGAACCCAAAGAGTGATGATAATGAACCAAAGTCTATCTGTATCTGGGCAAATGAAATGCGGGTAACAGATTTTGATAAGACCAAGGGATGGGCTGCCAATGCTAATCTGAGCACTAAACTCGCGGATTTAGGAACGGTAAATGCCTCTACTCGATACTCATCCATAGGTTTTGGTAGCATCCAGGAAAATATTCAACAAAGAGATCGATCCGAGACTTTTCAGTATGACATTTCAGCCAATGTTAATCTAGATAAGTTTTTACTCCCTGAAAAAACTGGCCTTAAAGTGCCTATGTATGCCAGTTATGAAAAATCGAGAACCACTCCTATGTTGGACCCATTAGACCCTGATGTGCCTCTAGAGGCATCACTTAATTCAATAACTAATGCACAGGAACGGCAGGAGTATCGAAAAATCGTAGAGGACCGAAGTACGCGCAGGAGTCTCAATTTCACGAATGTAGGAAAGATCAAAACCAACCCTGAAGCAAATGATCATTTTTTTGATGTAGAGAATATTTCGCTGTCCTACGCTTATTCTGACGTCGTGACCAGTAATGTAAATACAGAAACATATCTTCAAAAGACAGAATCAGGTGGAGTAGCTTATAATTATTCGCCTTCTGCCTTTATAATAGAGCCATTTAAGAAAGCAAAAGCTTTTGAAAGCCCCTGGCTTAAACTGATTAAGGATATCAACTTTTCACCGGTTCCTTCCAACTTGTCTTTCAGGACAGATTTAAGAAGGAGTTTTGTTAAGACTCAGCTATACAATGAGGATCTGACAATTGATGGGATAGCTCCTTATTACGAAAGACTTTTTACCTTCTCCAGGAATTATGCCCTGCGATGGAATCCTATTAAAAATTTGAATCTCGACTATAGTGCTGTTGCCAATGCAGTGATCGATGAACCCGATTCAATTGTTGAAGGTGATATCAATACCTCTTATGAGCGTGATTATATATGGGAAAGGATTAAGAATCTTGGTCGGATGAAAAATTTCAGGCAGGACATCAATGCAACTTTCAGAGTGCCTCTGGATAAGCTACCCATTACTGACTGGTTAAGTGCAGATTTGAAATATTCGGTAGGCTATAACTGGGTTGCCGGATCTTTGAATCAGGAAGATATTGATGGAAATTTCTTCGGCCACACCATTTCAAATAGGAGAGACAGGGGAGTAATAAGTAAAGTCGATTTTGTTAAGCTCTATAACAAAATAGATTTCCTGAAGGATATCAATGCGCCACCAAGGAGGGGTGCAAATGAAGCCAATACTTTTTCGTTGGGGAAATCCTTCCTAAGAACTTTGATGTCACTCAGATCTATTACTGCCAATTATAATATCAGGGAAAGTACTACGATGTCCGGATTCATCGTCACACCTTTCTTGTTTGGAATGGACAGTTCATGGAATTCCCCTGGATGGAACTTTATATTAGGAGGACAGGACGCAGATATCCGGTTTAAAGCGGCTGAAAATGGGTGGCTTACAAGAAGTCCGGTTCTTACTGCCCCATTCCAGCAAACCTTTAGTACAGATATAGACATACGTGCAGCAATAGAGCCTGCTACAGACGTAAAAATATCCCTGGATGCCAAACGCACTAATTCAGCTAACTTCCAGGAAATATTCCGATTTAATGATACACTAAATGCATATTCGAGTCTTACGCCTGCCCGATCCGGTAGTTATAATATCACCTTTATTTCTATCAAGACTGCCTTTGGCCAAAACAGGGAGAACAACACCTCTCTTACCTATAATCAGTTTGCGGAAAATATAGACATCATTCAGAAAAGGCTTGAGGGGGTGAACCAAAATGGTGAATTTAACCGATTGTCACAGGATGTATTAATTCCTTCTTTCTTGGCAGCTTATGGTGGAGAGAATGCAGATCAATCGAATCTAAGCCCTTTTCCGAAAATTCCACTACCCAATTGGAGGTTGGATTACACTGGTTTATCTAAAATTCCGGGACTATCGGATATATTCTCTTCAGTTGCTATTTCGCATGCCTATCGATCTGCATTCAATGTGAATAATTATACAAACTCATTGAAGTATCAGAATAATATCACCCTGGATAACAATATCCTGGATTATCCTGAAGCTACCATCATTGATCCTCAATCGGGTACCCTGATTCCGGTATATATCATCAATCAAGTATCAATAGCCGAGCAGTTTAGTCCATTAATGGGGATAAACATCCGAACTAAGAAGAACTTATCAACCAGGATCGAGTATCGGAAGGAAAGGAACCTGTCACTTAACATGAGTAATGCACAAATCACTGAAGTTAGCAACAATGATATCACGCTTGATTTTGGATTGACCAAGGAAGATTTTAAACTCCCATTTAAGATCCAGGGAAGAACAGTCGCGCTTGAAAATGATGTGACAATTAGGGTGAGTATGACTCTTAGAGATTCTGAGACAATACAAAGAAAACTTGAAGGAGAAAATACGGTGACTAATGGAAATACAAATTTTCAACTAAGACCATCTCTTACTTATAAGCTTAATGATCAGCTTGACTTGACGATGTATTTTGAACGGAGTGTAACAGACCCGAAGATCAGTTCCTTTAGAACTGCTACCACGGCATTTGGAACGCAATTAAGATTTGGTCTTGCGCAGTAATGAATCGAATAATTGGTATAATTTTAAAACGTAATTCATGCTGGCCATGAAATTGTAAACCATCTAAATAGAAGAATAACTTATGAAAATTCCTGATAACCTCAGCTATACAGAAGACCACGAATGGATTAGAATTGAAGGTGATACTGCTTATGTTGGTATTACTGATTTTGCACAGGGAGAGTTGGGCGATATTGTGTATGTGGAAGTGGAGACCGTAGGTGATGAAATTGAAGCTGGTGAAATCTTTGGGACTGTAGAGGCTGTTAAAACTGTTTCGGACCTGTTCATGCCTGTTTCCGGAGAAGTTTTGGAATTTAACGAAAATATTGAGTCCAGCCCTGAGGTAGTTAATTCTGATCCTTACGGCGATGGCTGGCTGATCAAAGTCAAAATCACTGACAAAGGTGATAAGCTTCTTACTCCGGAGGAATATAAAGCTTTAATTGGCCAGTAAGGTTTGAAAATCCTTACAACAGTTCTGCTGATTATTTGGACATTACTGATGGCCTGGTTACTCCTTAAACCTGGTTCACCGCCAACTATACATTTTTTTCAAGGAGAAGATAAGGTAGCTCACTTTGGATTATTCATGGGATGGAGTTTCCTGATGACTTTGAGGGGCTTGTTTAGTTCGATGGATCTTCGGGTAATTTTGACTATTGCGGTCGTAATTGCCCTTATAATTGGTGCAGGAACCGAAATCCTCCAGGGTATTATTCCCAATCGTTCCCGCGATATGATGGATTTTATAGCAGATGCTATTGGCACTATCTCGGGTACTGCAGTGGCTCTTGTTTTTAAGCGAATGTTCTTAAATCGGTAATTTTCAAACTAAATATTTCGTTTTCAAATTTTATTTGGTTATATTTAAGGAAGGTTATTCTATATTGATCAGAAAAAAGGAACTTTCTGAGTTATTAATATAGTTTTATAATACATATATTTGAAGGCACATTATTCTGCAGAAGAAAATTATTTAGCATTATGGAATTGAAGAAGAATCCAAAAGCCGATCTAAACAGGAAATACGGGATGTTCCTTAACTTAGGGTTAAGTATCAGCTTGTTGCTTGTGATTGCTGCGTTCGAATGGCCAACATTCGATGATGGAGGATTGGTTGACCTGGGTCAGGTAAATGATGACTTTGAAGACATCATGGAGATACCACCTACAGAGCAGCCACCACCACCACCACCAAAAATCCAGCTTCCTGAGATCATTGAGGTACCGGATGAGGAAGAAATTGAAGAAGAGATCGAATTGGATCTTGATGTGGAGGTAACAGAAGAAACAGTAATTGAAGATGTTGTTTTCGAACCTGAGGAAGAAGAAGTTGAGCAGGTATTCACTATCGTGGAAGACCAACCAGAATTTCCCGGTGGACTGCAGGCTTTCTACAAATATGTTGGAGACAACATGAAATACCCTTCTCAAGCCCGAAGAATGGGCATTGAAGGAAGAGTATATGTTCAGTTTGTTGTTGACAAGAGTGGAAACGTTACTGAAGTCGAAGCTGTGAAAGGAATTGGTGCAGGATGTGATGAAGAAGCAGAGCGAGTGCTTAGAGAGTCTCCTCAGTTTAAACCTGGTAAGCAAAGAGGCCGACCAGTTAAGGTTAGAATGGTACTTCCAATTATTTTCAAACTGAGCAATTAACAGATATTTAGATACATTAAAAAACCCCGGTCTTTAAGATCGGGGTTTTTTTATGCCAGATGATTTGTAAGTTGCACTTTAAACCCAATTAACGCCGAATTCATTATGAAAACATTACCCTACCGCGATCTCATGAAACTGAAGCGATGGAATACTCCCACGATCTATAATGGATGGGAGCAAATCACCCGTCATGACAGAACTAAAGGCTGGTTTAACATGGAGGAAACCCGTGACTTCATGCCACAGATGGGACCTATGGTTGGGTATGCAGTGACGGTGGTCTGTGAACCAAGCAACCCAAAGCACAAGGAGCAGAAAAATGCGGCTGCTGAATACAGAAAATATGTAGCAAGTATTCCATTCCCAAAAATTGTGGTGGTACAAGATCTTGACAAACCCAATCACGTTGGTTCTTTTTGGGGTGAAGTTGGGGCAAATATTCATCGTGCCTTAGGATGCGTGGGAACAATTACAGATGGTTGCATACGTGACCTTGATGAGATGAATAATTCCGGGTTCAAAGCCATTGCCAGCAGAATGTGTGTTGGACATGCATACAGTACTCCGGTATCATGGGGAGAAGAGGTGGAGGTCTTTGGATGCAAAATTAAACCAGGATCGCTGGTACATGCCGATAAGCACGGATTTATGGTGATCCCCGAGGAGGATATGGATGGATTATTGGAAGCAGCAAGCTTCATGGATGCCAATGAGTGTAACACGGTTATAGAGGCAGCCAGGACTTCTGGAGGAAAGGGTTATGAAAAAGTGCTGGCTGAGTTTAATGATGCAGCTAAAAGATTTCAAGAGGCTGCGAAAGTTAAGTATGGGAAAAAGGGTGAATGGTGAGTTGATGCATAGACGCAGAGTTGAAAGAACGCAAAGGGTTGATATTTCCATTACAAGGGGGAGAGGTGCAAAGTGGTAAGGACTCAAAGTTGAAGGATGAAGAAGTCTTGGAGCTCCTTGTGCCTTCTTTACGATCCTTGCGGTAAAAATATGATTAATTATGTGGATGCTCCTCGTAATGCTGCCTAAGTAAATCCTTCCCGTAATCATTGCCATTTGGTGTACGAACAATTGCATGGACATGCTGACGATGAACTTCGGTACCATATACCTGCCTGGTTCCAACAGGTTTTTGATGATCAAATTCTATTAAAATCACCGGACTATGTATTCGATAATAGTAGACGGAATTGTCCTGATCCCCTCCGATCCAGGCAAACCAGGTATCGTCAATATGCTCTACCACTTCATCCATTTTAACTCTGGCATGACCATTATCCATATTGTCTACATAAAGCTTAACAAGTGAGATCAGCTGTTCTTTCTGTTTTTTGTTAAGAGACGATCCCTTTACCCCAGCATAATCCAGTACCACATTGTCTTTCCAGGCTTCTGTCAGGTTATTGTTTCCCTCTTTGGATACTTCGATAACTGCCTGAGCTTTTTGTTTATCGTTTAATGCCTTGAGCATATTTAGCCCTGCATCCTGCTCATCCTGAAGAATTACAATTCCTTTATATTTTCCTGTTTCTGCAATCACAGGCTCTGATCCGACAAACAAAGGGGTCATTACCACCTGGTCGTCTAAAACGAAGTAATTGATGATGAGGTGATGTCCGTCCATTTGCCAGCCCCATGGTTCTGTTGACGATGGCTCACCCATGATGGTGATCCAGTAAAGCCATTCTCCGTATTCCTGGAAGTTGTTGTTGATCTCACCCAGTGTGTGATTCAACTTCATGATGTCCTTGCTAAGCTTCAGACCTTTGGCACTTAGCGAAGCACTCATCAGGCTGAAAGCTGCCTCACGTTGCTTTTCATTCATCTCTACAAAACCAACTCCCTGCCTGACATAGAAATGCTGATTCATCCATTTTCTCCATTCATCATCATCGATGGGGAACTGTGCGTTTTTCTTTTGATTATCATCCAGTGTTTCCAGGAAAGCCAAGGCTGCCTTTCGGACAGGTTCGGTAGAAACCCCGGTTGCCTTGATTGCATAAAGCCCTTCCTGAACGTTTCCATCTGTGGTAATTCCTTTATAGGATTCAGCCAGACCAGAGCTCTCCCGATCTTTAGATATTGATTCAAACCTTGCCTTTTTTTCCGGGTCTGTTATTTGAGCAAAAAGATGTTCACTAAATAGGATCAAACACAGAAAGGTTAATTGAAGAAGATATGGTTTCATAAATTATAGAGTAGGATTATTAATTCATGGCAATCATTTCCTTTTTCCAGAATACATCGAGGGTCTTTTGCACATCACTGGCTTCATCAGCTCTTCCTAGCATTTTGAGGGCTTCAATTTTCCCTCTTAGGGCTTTTGATCGTTTGGTCCGGTTAGTCAAGCTTTTGTTGAACTGATCCAATGCTTCTTCAGCTCTGCCTTTTGTTAGCAGCCACTCTCCATATTGCTCAAATGATGGGTAAGCTATAAACGGAGGCCCGGAATCATAGCCGCCACTTGCTTCAAGCGAAGCTGCTTCTTTCAGGTGTGATTCAATGGCCTGCTCATCCTTGTTCAGTATGGCGATTAAAGCTTCTATCTGGTGAATAACTACGTTTGATTTGACTAGATCCTGTTTAGTCGGGGCAAACCTGGTGGGACCCGCACTGCACAAGGCGATGCCATTATCACCGACCAATAATCTGGCAGCATCAATATGTATTTGTAGAAGATCTCTTTCCCTGGCAATCTGTTCCGCATCCTCCTGGTCAAAAGCGAGTAGGCTGTTGAAAAAGTGTTTCTGAGATTTTGCCTGCAATCCCATTTTGCTATAATCCACGTCAATTGGTTTCACATCTTTCAGCCAACTCCCACTTTCGATTCGGTGTTCATTCTGCATCATGATGGTATAGGCAAGTGAGGCGGTAGAGTCTTTGTTGTAGCTAATCATTTCCTTCATCAATTCAGCAGCTTTATCATAATCTCCTTGTTGTAAATACCCATAGTGCAACCAGGCCATAGAATGGTACCCCCTATCTTTTCCGGTCAGTCCCTTTCTTTCAATCCTGTTTATGCTGGCCTGGTAAGAGTCTACATTGGAGCTTACAACTTCATTCCACATCCCCAATGCAACATAAATATGCGAGGGCATGTGAAGTGCATGGGCCGCATCGGGAGCTACCTGTGCATATTCATTGGCCGCTTCAACTGCCTGTCTGGCATATTCAGGATTGTCATTGGAGTGGATCATGTAATGTAATCCTCCCGGATGGGTTGGGTTCTCTTTCATAATCCCCATGGCAACTTCAGAGGCCTTACTTAGGTATTTCTGATTGTCATAATCTGCCCACATGAGCGCCAGAGAATAAAAGGCTGCTACTTCCAGGTCCTCTGGATATTTCTCATATAGACTCTCCATATGACTGGCATATTGTTCGTTGCGGTCTTTAAGCTCTCCTTCTCCATATAGTATTTCAATTCCTTCCCAAAACTCTCTTTCTAATCCTTCCTGTGCTTTGGCCAGTCGTTTTTCTCTGGTAGCACCCAGCTTTTCCATGACTTTCCTACCCTCTTCTACATTCTGGAGTCCCCATAATGCCTTATAGCTGCACATGGCTTCGCCCCAATAGGCCATCACTTCATTTGGATCTGCTACCTGGGCTTCTAGAAAAGCATCTTTAGCATCATCATATTCAAAGCTGTGGAGTAATAACAACCCTTTACTAAATCCTTCAGTTGCATCCATAGAAACGGGGAACTGATATTCAATATCACCTAGGGTGTAACTTCCTGAGGGAGTTTCTTTTTGCTGGCTACAGCTTAATAGGATTCCAATAAACAAGGATACATGAATGATTGATGGCTTGATGATGTTTTTCATGGTAGGGCCGGTTAAATGGTTGAATGGCGTGTTGATGTTACATCACACCCTGTATAAAGCTAAACAATTTGAGTGAATGTCGACCAGGAGATAAAAACAGGGTTATATGCAAATAAGACGGAAACCTCTTTTATTCAGAAGCTAAATTCCGCCGACAGTGGGTAGTGGTCGGAAAAGGTATCAGCCTCGCCGTGGTTATAAATGGTAACGCCAGTACATGATTTGGCAAGGATGGGACTTGTCAGGATGTAATCGATCCGTTCCCTTGTTTGTCTTACGCCCTCCATGTCTTTTCTGTACGAACCAATTAACACTGGCGTAGGGAAAGTAAACCTGCTCGAGATGTTAATATAAGGGATACTTACATCGATGGCGGGTATGGAAAGAAATTTTGAAATGACCGAATAGTCAAATTCTCCAAGCCTCAGGTTTGAATGCTTTTCAGTAACACCTGCCCGGTATTTGTTTAGTAACATTTGGTTATTCTTCATCGACTCTGCATCAAAGGGTGAGTGCGCATTGAAATCACCAAGAATCACGTATTTATTGCTCTTGCTGTCTATTACCTTTTGGGTAATAATTTCTGCCTCTCTGAATCTAAAGTCACAATCTGCCGGAGAAAGGTGTACCACGAAGAAGTCTATCCCATAAGTTTCGCAATGCAGAAGCCCATGCCAAAGCTCATCTATAACCCGCTCCTTTAACGTGATTGGTTTCTTTGAAGTCAGGCCTACAGGATAGCCTTCTGTTTTCAGGATTTTTACATAATTGTGCCCCCATTTGGCAGCATCAGCTGCTAGTTGTGTTTCGTCAAATCCACATAATTCTTGCAAGGCCAGTACATCCGGATCTTTATCCCTCATCCATTTAATCCAGTTCTCCTTTCTCGTGGTGTCTTTACCCCAGTCAAATCCATTCCAGATATTGTAGGTCATCACCTTTATGCCAATAGGGGAATCTTGTGGAATGAGAAATGACAAACAGACCATTCCCATTGAAAACAGTAGGATGATATGTAGTCGATTTTTTATCATGCAACTCTAAAATTGAAGTTCCTCGGTGTGGTCGATATGAAGTTTTCTTGGGACTCCATATACGGAGACTTTGATGTCTCCGCTATAGTTGATTTCAATCTCCTTGCCTCCGAGCATACTTAGAATTCCATTGAGTACGCCAATGTCACCAATATTGACGGTAGCATTCAGAGGCACTTTAAATTCTGACTCCGCCGGTATCTTCAGGTTCATAGACTTATTGATTTGTCCAATCAGACGATCGTCACTTTTTACATCTATGGCTACTTCTTTCAGGGTCAATCCACGTTTATTGGGGTTATATAAGATCGCCTCACCAGTTAGTTCTGCGGTTTTTCCCTGAAACTTTGTGATCTTAAGTTTTTCTATGCCCACAAACTCTGGAGCTTCTCTTGTAGCAGCACATTGAATGAAAATGGTGGCAAGAAAAATAAATATGAGGAGTCGATTCATGCTGTTATGATTACCTAATCAGGATTTTCTTAATGACGAAATTAATCATCATTCCAACGAGAATAAAAGTAAGTTGTTGCAGATACTGTACATAGTATGATCTCCTGGTGCGGGCATCCGCTTGTGCTTTGTATAATATTTACCTTCAGTCACAACAGGATGCTTGCACCTGAAGTAAAACAGTCCTCTCAGTTAGCACCTGCGCCTGATACATGACAATCTACTTATAGCCCAATCTGAAGTTATCAAACCTTGCCTCATTGCTTTTGGTCGTCGGATCAACTTTTAAATAAAGACCCACTTTCATTCCCCATGACCACCAGTCCAGCTGTTCTCCCTTCACAAATTCTTCTCCATTTTGCCCAGGAATAGAACCCCAATTATTCCCGTCGATGCTGTATTGAAAAGCAATCTGGTGAGCATCTCTGACATTGGCTTTCAGGTAGTAGGTTTTTGAATCCTCCAAAGCCATTTTGTTCAGCTCAGAATATGAGCCTTTTTCCACTTTCCAGAGGACTAGTAGGTCTCCCTTAACCCCCAGTCCAAGGCTATTTTTGTTTGTCGCATAGAAAATAAGTCCCTTACCTGATTGACCATTGTTGACAATACTGGTTTCAACTGTAAAGCTGCTATTTGTTGGGTCAACTGCCAGGATAGAGCCCGAGTAATTGCTGCTGTCAAATCCAGTTTCTTTGAGGATCAGCTGACTATTTTTAGTTTCAACATCCAGATGATAATTGGGGATATCATATTTCCACCATTTGCCCAGTTGGTCTGAATCAAAGTCATCCACGATATCTACATCAGTTGGTTTTTCGACTGAAAGGTTATTATTAATTTCAAAATAGGGCCATCCGGTTTCTTCATTCCATTGTATGGTACTGATCAGGCTGGTTCGTCCAAGATATGGAAATCCATCAGGTGGGTAGGCATGATAGACATAATACCACTTACCATTTGTCTGAATTGCGGTTCCATGCCCTGGACATAGCCATTGATCATTACTTTCAAGCAGCGGATTTTTGGCAGATTTTTCCCATGGACCCTTGATCGTTTTAGCCCGGGCTACTCCGACCTTATAATTGCAATTGACCCCGCAACAGGCGTTACCAGAATATAGCATATAGAGGTACTCACCATTTTTGACAATACATTGACCTTCAGCACCCCCTCTTTCCCAGTTATCAGATTCTGCTGTAAGCATTTTGAAAGGTTCTCCAACCAATGAATAACCATCCTTTGAAAGTTCGGATCCAAGAAGCTGGATAGGTTTATCCTGATCCAACCCATAGGCTTTCCAGGTAATATAAAGCTTCCCTTCATTTTTGATCACAAAGGCATCGATGGCCTCATTTCCCCAGGCCAGAATCTGGCCTTTATCTTCAAAACCTTTAGCCGGATCATCTGAAACGGCTAGTCCAATACAGGATACCCCATCGGTACGTCTGGCAGTGTAATAGCAAAGGAATTTCCCATTGTGATAGAATAACTCCGGAGCCCAAAAGCTGGAAATGGTCCATCCTGGAGGTTTTGGGAAAACATAGTTTACAAATTCCCAATTGACCAGATCTTTCGATAGATAGATTGGATAGATAGGACCCCAATCATTGGAGGAGCCTGTTAGGTAAAAAGTGCCTGCTACTTCGATGATTGAGGGATCAGGGAGCTCTCCCGGAAATAAATTTCTTTGAGTATTCACTTGCTCCTGACCACAACTTATCATCAACGATAACAGCAGTGCGTTCAACCAGTTGGACAATGCGTGTTTTAAGTTCATAATCAATTATTCAATTATTCCTTTCATGAAATTCCAGCAAGTGTTTTAACCTTATTCCAAACCCCCTCGTCTACTGGGATCCCCAGTTTCAGATTTGCATTTCTTGTTTTGAACGATTTTTCTCCCGGATAATAGATTTCATCAACCCCTTCAGCAGGGTCTGATCCCTTTACCAGTGCAATGGTTTCATTCAACGTATGATCAATGAATTCCTGTGTATTGATCATTGTTGGATTAAACGCCATAAATACCTGGGAACAGCCCCCGCAGCTACCTGCCGTAGCCTCATCTAATTCAGCAGTAGTCTTTCCACCCGACAATAGACTAGACATGAGATCCAGTAGAATAGTAAACCCTGAACCTTTCCAGTATCCTATGGGAAGTACTCTTCTTGTTTCATTAATAGAACCCGGATCATCAGAAAGATGGCCACTGGTGTCGAAACCGCCCGGATAAGGGAGTTTTTCACCTTTTGATTTGGTCACCCACAATTTACCGTATGAGTACTGAGACATAGCCATATCTAACACGATATGCCCTTCTTTTCTTGGGATGGCCATGATGAACGGATTATTCCCAATGGCTTCGGACTTCCCACCCCATACTGGCATACAGGGTTCGGTATTGGTCCAAAGAATTCCAGCAAATCCCATTTCGGCAAGTAGCCAACCATAAGTCCCCCCTCTCATCCAATGGGTAGTATTGTTCAGGCCTACCAGTCCCATGCCATGCTGTTCGGCTAGCTCAGCCGCCCGACGGGTTGCAAAGATGGCGTTGAGAATGCCCGGTCCCAGGTTGCCATTGTAGACCTCCAGGGACCCGAGTTGCTTCTCCATAGAGGGTTCAGCCTTCACATCTACCCAGCCCTTTTGGATATAATCGACAAATCTTTCAACCCGATTCAGTCCATGAGATAGCACACCGTCCAGGCTTGATTCGGAATGTATTTGTGCACAGGTTTCAGCTTTTTCAGTTGGCATTCCTGCTTTGATTAAGGCCTGGGTAATTGTGGCCTTCATCTCTTCAAATGGAATTCTTGTCATTTTTGGTAAAATTTTCTAGGGTTTATGCATAAATAGCAACATAAGATGAAATTTGAATGATATCACGATTTTCTCTTTTACTTTCGTTAACCTTATTTACCCTCCTTTCCATTTCACAGCAAAGACGGGAAGTAATTGACCAACACCTTTTTCCTCAGTTTGCCAAAGGAGTCATATTATTTAAGAATGGGGTAAAAAGAGAAGTTTTTATCAATTACAATAAAATCACAGAAGAGCTGTTAGTTGCAAATGGATCTGTAAGTATTGCACTTCCGAATACTGAAAATGAAACGATAGATACGATTTATGCAGATGGCCGAAAGTTTGTTCGGCTCGAAAACAAATTTTTAGAAGTAAAATACCATTCACCGTCTACCACTCTTTTTGTTGAATTTAAATGTAAAACAATCACATATACATCAACCCAATATTTGAATTATGGGGATCAGACTGACAATTATAAAACGGAAGACAGGTTAGGGACCAAAAACTACAATGCTGAACCCTTTGTAGTTTATTGGATCAAAGCCGACCAAACATTATTTAAAGTATTAAGATTAAAGGACTTAATGAAAGCTTTCGAAAAAAAGAAACCGCTTTATAAGACCTACCTCAAACAACATGAGGTAGATTTTGATGACGTTGAACAGGTTGAGGAGTTCGTAAGGTACCTAGATGTAGGTTAATTAAACTTCATTAATCAATTGTATTAACTCCTCCGGATATTTCGGGATTGGTCCCCTGGAAGAAGCCACAAAACCTCCAACTTTATTGGCAATCCGTGCTGATTTAACTGGATCTCCAGACAAATGATAAGTGCAAATAAAGGCAGCACTAAAAGAGTCTCCCGCACCCACCGTATCGGCGACTTTAATTTTTTCTGTTGGAATAAAATCCAGTTGATTATCATGGAAAACATAGCTGCCCTTAGCTCCAGCGGTTATCACTATGCTTTTGATTTTAGGATAGCGATTCATTATTGATTTCCCAAAACCTTCAAAATCCTGTTCTTCATCAAACAACATATTGCTCAGAACAACTACTTCTTCATCATTCACCTTAAGAACGGTGCAATGCTTCAGTGAATTTTCAATGATGGTTTTATTGTAGCTATCCTTTCGAAGATTTACATCATAAAAGATTTCGTCAAACTTGTGCCGGTCAAGAATATCATAGAGCGCTTTGTTGGAAACAGCGTGCCTTTGTATCAGAGAGCCGAAGTAAAAAAAATCATAGGTATCAATCTTATCATGATCCAACTGCTCTGATTGGATATAGTCATAAGCGACATCTTTGGTAATGATATAATCTGGTTGTCCATCTTTCAGGGTGACCGGTACAAATCCAGTACGTATATCTGATCTTTGAATGAAAGAAACATCAACACCCAGATCCTTCACCATTCCAAATGCCTTATCTCCCAGGTCGTCTTTTCCCAGGCAGGAAATGATTGCAGATTCCTGTCCACATTGGCGAACATGGGCTGCGAAATTTAATGGGGCACCACCAAGGTGAGGCTCTCCTTCAATGATATCCCACAGGATCTCTCCAAAAACAAGTGCTTTCATTGAAATCAAACTTATTGTAAAAGCTTGATAAAGATAGGGTTCCTATTAATAAACTTCTTGTCTCAGATAATTAGGATAGATCTTCATGTGAACTTTTTCAACCTCTTTAGCGATCAGCTTTCTAAGCTCCTCGAGGTGGAATTTAGTTTTTGCCGAGACAAAAACAGAAGGTTCGCTATGTCCATTGATGGACTTCTGTTCACCATTGGTTTCTACCTTGTCGACCTTATTAAAGACTTTAATTGTTCGGATATGTGCTGCGCCAATTTCTTCCAGGGTATCCTCCACTACTTTGATATGATCTTCATAAGCCGGACTTGAATAGTCAATTACATGTAGCAGGATATCAGCTTCTTTCACCTCCTCTAGTGTAGACTTAAAGGATTCGATCAGATTATGAGGAAGTTTTCTAATAAAACCAACTGTATCAGAAAGAAGGAATGGCAAATGGTTGATCACAACCTTCCGAACTGTAGAATCTACTGTGGCAAATAATTCGTCTTTGGCATAGACATTTTCCTTGCTAAGTAATCTCATCAGGGAAGATTTACCAGCATTGGTATATCCAACAAATGCTACCCTGACAACACCACTCCTTGACTTTCTTCTGGTGGCAGCCTGGGTCTCAATCTTGTCAAGTTTTTTTCTTAGTACGCTGATCTGATCCCTGATGATCCGTCTATCCGTTTCAATTTCTTTCTCACCGGCACCACCCCGGGTAGATGTACCTCCCCTCTGACGTTCAAGGTGAGTCCACATTCTGGTCAGACGAGGTAAAAGGTATTGGTACCGGGCTAGCTCAACCTGGGTTCTGGCCTGAGTAGTCTGTGCCCTGTTTAGGAATATTTCAAGTATGAGTAAACTCCGATCGTAAATCCTTACTTTGAGTTCTCGCTCAAGGTTTCTCAGCTGAGAGGGGGACAGGTCATCATCAAAAATGACATTTTTGATGCCTTCAGCTTTTACAAAAGCATTGATCTCCTCCAGCTTCCCTTTGCCAATAAAAGTCCTGGGATCTGGATGTTCAAGCTTTTGGGTATAGGCTTTTTTGGTCTCGATCTTTAAGGTAGCAGCTAAAAATTCCAACTCATCCATCAACTCCTGAGTCTTTTCATCAGACTGAGTTTTAGGACTAACCGCAACAATCACACATGTCTCAACTTCTTTTTTTGTCTCAATCATAGATTTATCTCCGGAAACCCGTTGCTTTGCAATACGCCAATTAGCTATTGAAAGTTCAAAATTAGTGGAAATCATTCACGAGGAAGCCTGATCGTTTGAAAATAGCCATTATCATAAACACCAGTTGGAACATCTACAACTTCAGAAGAGGTTTGATTAGACACTTTATGAGTCAGGGCCATGAGGTCATCGCCATTGCCCCAAAGGATGATTATTCTAACAAACTGGAGGAAATGGGATGTGCTTTTTATCCACTTGAATTCCCAGGAACAAGCACAAACCCTATTACAGACCTAACCCTGATCTTACGTCTTTACAGGTTATTGAAACAAACAAAACCTGATGTTTTGCTTACCTATACCATCAAACCCAATATTTATGCTTCACTTGTGTCCTTCCCTTTAGGTATTCCTTGTATTTGTAATGTGAGTGGCCTTGGGACGGTGTTTCTATGGAAGGGAAATGTCAAACGAATTGCGGTATTTTTATATCGGCTTGCTTTCAGATTTAGCAGGTGGGTATTTTTTCAGAATGAGGAGGATCGCGAGGATTTTCTCAAGGTTGTTAAACTTAGAAGATCAAAGACCAGTATTTTACCTGGTTCAGGCGTCAACCTTCAACATTTTACTTTTACTCCATTCAGGGTGAAGCCAGAGACCACCTTCCTTATGATTAGCCGTCTGATCATTGAAAAAGGGGTTAATGAATTTTCGAAAGCAGCCAGGATCTTATCAGATTCAGATGCAAAGGTTAGGTTTCAGATTCTGGGTAGTTATGAGCCTGACCACGCCCGACGGATAGATGACACATTAATAAAGGAATGGAAAAAAGAGGGGTACATTGAATGGATTGAACATCAGGAAGATATCAGACCCTACATTGCTGATGCTGATGTGGTCGTTTTGCCATCTTATAGAGAAGGTACGCCAAAGACACTCTTGGAAGCGGGTGCCATGGGGAGGGCACTTATTGCCGCTGACGTTCCTGGTTGTAGACAAGTAGTTAAAGATGGATACAATGGATTTTTATGTAAGCCAAAGGATGGAAAAGATCTGGCCAATAAAATGAGGTTGTATATGAGTTTAAATCCGGAGGAGCGACAGCAGATGAGAACAAATTCAAGGAAATATATTGAATCACGCTATGACGAACAGATTGTGATTCAGTCATATGATATTAAAGTCGCGGAACTTGCAACTAAAAAATAATTAATAAAAGGGGGTACTTACGCATTGTTTTTGTAGTAATCTTTATTTTCGAAGAAAATCGTTGATTAAAGTCAACATGATAAGGCAAATTATCTTAAGAAAGCCCCTGATTCTGATCCTGTTAATCTTAGTTAGCTGTAAGGCTTATAAGCAGGATATTCTCTTTAGACTCGATGAAAACTTTACATCCGGTGATCTAAGTTCAGCAGTAAACGAGGCGACAACTAACTATCGCTTGAGACCTGATGACCGAATCCAGCTAGAGGTTTTTACCAATGAAGGAGAGCGTTTGATTGATCCCAATTTTGAATTGATGGAGCAACAGAATAATCAAATGATGCAGAACAGGACGCGGTATCAATATTTAATTCAGTCGGATGGCACAGTAAAGCTTCCAATGGTGGGTAAAAAAAACCTTACGGGTTTGACGATCGATGAAGCAGAAAAGATTCTCGAGCAGGATTATCAGACACATTACGTAGATCCCTTTGTTAAGTTAACAGTCCTAAATAGAAGGGTGATTGTTCTGGGGGCAAACGGTGGTCAGGTGATTCCTATTCAAAATGAAAATACTTCTCTTGTTGAAGTCCTTGCTTTGTATGGAGGGTTGAACCTAGGGGCCAAAGCACAAAATATTAAGCTTATACGTGGAGATCTTTCAAATCCTGAGGTCTTTCAAATTGATCTCTCATCAGTAACTGGCATGAGAAGTTCTGTCGTGGCTGTTGAATCCGAAGATATCATATATGTTGAGCCATGGAGAAGACCATGGCTTGAATCACTAAGGGATGTGACTCCAATATTAGGTCTCACAACTTCTGTCCTCACGCTGATTGTGGTCATACAAAACCTGGCAAATTGACAGATATTCCGGAATCATATCAAAGACCATCCCAGGATATACTGGATACTTTTGATGCGGAAAAATTCCTTCATCTGCTTCGAAAAAAATGGTGGTTGTTGCTCATTTTTTTTGGTTTATGTCTGGGCATATCTTACCTCATTGTCAGGTATACCAAACCAGTCTTCGAATCCAAATCTATTTTGAGATTACAATTTGAAAGTGAAGCTTCATCCTTAGGGTTAGGTACCAATCTGGAAGCATTGGATCTTAACGAGATCTCGGGAGAGATTGAACTTCTCAAATCCAAGCTTTTCTTTTCAAAAGTGGTGGATGTAATCAACATGGATGTCTCTTACTATTATTATGGAGAATTCCTGGTTGATGAACGCTATCGAAATAATCCTTTTGCAGTAGCCTTTAAAATCAAAAATCCTGCATTTTATGACAAACCCATTGATGTTCAAATCAAGAATGATCGGATTTTTGAGCTTTCATACGACTTCAATGGCGAAGTCGAGAGAAATGAATATCGATTCGGAGAGCCTATCAATAGTGACCACTTTAACTTTTTAATAGAGAAGACGGATCATTTTCAAGCAGATAATGTAATTGGCAGGTATTATTTCACTGTTAATAGTAGGGATGCACTGATCGATTTTCTTCAAAGGAACGTGACCGTAAGGCCTGAAAACCTTAACGCCAAAACAATTCTGATCTCTTTGCAGGATTTTAATAAATACAAGGCCCGGGACTTTGTGACGGCGATTGATACACTTTATCTGGGTTACACCAAGGAAACAAAGAATACCGTACTGGAACAAAAGATTAAGTTCCTGGATGATCAAATTAGCTCCACTGAGGGAAAACTGGAATTTTATGAAGACTATTTCGAGTCCTTCATTATCGAAAATCGAACAACTAACCTGGAGAATGACCTGAGCAAAACAATAATAACATTGAATGCCCTGGATTCTCAACGGTTTCACTTGAGATCAAGGATCTCAGAGATTGAATTGTTAGAAAGGCAATTATCTTCCGATGAACCACTCATTGTAAATCCTCTATTTATTAATCAATTACCTGTATTGATTGCTGAAGAATTAAGAAACTACCTTGATATACAGGGTGAGAGAAGGCTTAAATTGGAGTCGTATAATGAGAACACATTTGTGATCGGGCGATTGAATAGCCGACTTCAGGATCAAAGAAAGAACTTACTTGATCTTGTTACCGAATACCAAGAGACGCTGGATTCAAGACTGACGGAGCTACTGGTTAGGAAGAATAAGCTTGAAGGAAGTTTTGTGGCGCTGCCAACAATGGGGACAGAATACAATAAGAACCAACGATTATATGCATTGCAGGAAAACTTTTTACTTTCTCTTCGCCAGTCCAAAATGGAACTGGAAATCACAAAAGCGGGTACAGTTCCCAAATCAGTAATCCTGTCGCCGGCATCACTTGAGTCAGTGCCAATAAAGCCCCAGCCCTTATTAATAATGGGTATTGGTGCTACATTGGGAACAATCTTATCAGTGGGCTTTTTACTAATCTCCTATTTGTTACATGACAAAATCACAGGGCTTCGTGAATTGGAAAGAATCACGAATGTGCCCATAATTGGTACAGTCCCCTTCTACTCTAAGAAAAAGATGAGTGACTCCAAGCTTGTAATTAGCCAGGATTCAAAATCATCAATCAGTGAATCATTACGAACAATTCGAACCAATATGGATTTTCTTCAGGGTTCGGGCACTCAAAAAATAGTTACGATTACATCAACAATCAGTGGAGAGGGAAAGACTTTTGTGGCGGTCAATATGGGGGCTATAATGGCTTTGTCAAAGCAAAAAGTATGTGTCGTTGATATGGATATGCGAAAGCCGAAGGTTCATCTGGC
This sequence comes from Bacteroidota bacterium, assembly GCA_047947195.1. Classification (GTDB taxonomy): domain Bacteria; phylum Bacteroidota; class Bacteroidia; order Cytophagales; family Cyclobacteriaceae; genus UBA7330. The sequence goes on along the minus strand of CP170458.1, from coordinate 4,129,772 downwards.
TTTCAACGGAGGCAATAGTGAAAATGGAGTCAGTACTTTATTGATAGGGAAAGCAAAGCTGGAAGACTGTCTCCAGGAAACCCCAATTAAGAACCTCAATTACATTGTGGCAGGACCGATACCTCCAAACCCATCTGAATTAATTCTTAATGGAAGCTACGAACAACTGTTGAAAGATCTTAAAAAGAGATTTGACATTATCATATTAGATACTCCGCCAATTGGTCTGGTTACTGATGCGGTTCAATCCATGAAAAAATCTGATTTACAGATGTATATTATTCGAGCTGATTACTCCAAGCGGTCGTTTGTTAAGTCTCTCGAAAACCTGAAGAAAGTAAACCAATTCTCCAATCTCACAATCGTCTATAACTCAATGAAATCAAATGGTAGAGGCTATGGCTATGGGTATGGCACTGGTTATGCCAATGGGTATTACGAAGATTGATTTGTTGAACTCATATTTTATTCCTGCTGTTTTCTGCTTTCGGGCCAATAACTATCCGTAATTTTGTGGATAAGTTTTCAAAGCCGAATACGTTTTCAAATAAAAAATTGGATAAATTGTTTGAGTCCGATTTGATACTTTTTTAAACGCCTGTATGAAAGAAGAGTATAAACACAAGGAACAGAGGGAGTTGATTAGAAAATTTGAAGCTTTCCTTAAAAATAAAGAAAACCACTACTTTGACGAAGAAACCTACCTGGAAGTAATTAATTACTATCAGGCACATGAAAAATACGTTATGGCGTTAAAGGCCTGCGAGGTTTCACTAGATCAGTTTCCTTATTCTGTTGATTTGACAATTGAATGTGCAGATGTATACACCAAGCTTGAGCGATATACAGATGCTATTCAGCTTCTGGAGAGTGTCCTACTCATTCAACCTAATGATCCGGAATTGTTAATACTGAAGGGATCCATCCATTCAATGATTTCAGAATATAGTGAAGCTGTTGCTGCCTATAAACTGGCAGTTGATTTTGTTGAAGATAAAGATGAGGTTCACTATAGCATTGGTCTTGCTTATCAGGGCATGAACAATTACGATGCGGCTATTGAACATTATAAGTTGGCCATCGAAGAAAATATTTTGAATGAGAATGCGCTTTATGAACTTGCGTATTGCCTGGATATTATCGGTGAATTGGAAAGCAGTCTCTCATACTATGAAAAATTCATAGATCAGGATCCTTACTCAGAGTATGCCTGGTACAATCTGGGTATTGTCTACAATAAATTAGAGGATTATCAAAAGTCAATTGATGCCTACGAATTTGCTATAGCTATCGAAGAAGACTTTAGCAGCGCTTATTTTAATATGGGTAATACCTATATGAATATGGGTGAATATCAGAAGGCGCTGGATTCATATAATAAGACTCAGGATATTGAAGGACCTTCAGCTGAGATCTACTGCTATATTGGTGCGGCTTATGATAAAATGAAACACTTTGATCTGGCAATTAAATATTACCAAAAGGCTACAAAGCTCGATCAGTTTTATCACGAAGCCTGGTATGGGGTAGGTATATCCCTCTCTGCACAGGAAAAATGGTTTGAAGCAATTCACTTTCTAAACAAGGCACTAAAGCTTGACATTGAAAATGGGACTTATTGGAAAGCTGTGGCGGAGGCAGAGTTCAAAACTGGAAATATCGTTTCGGCCATAGAAGCCTATTCTGAGGCCAGTGAGATGGATCCGGAAGATGCTCAGGTTTGGCTTAACTGGTCTTTTCTCTATTATGAGCAGGGTGATGTTGACCGGGCAATAGAAGTAGTAGAAGATGGAATTAGTGAAAGTCCTGAAGATGCAACATTGTATTATAGAAGTGTAGTTTATCTTATTGAAAAGGGAAGGTATAAAGAAGCAATTAATAAGCTAGAAATGGCTTTAATGTTGAATTTTGAAGAACATACAGTTTTGTACGATTTCTTCCCAAATCTTCACACTCAGAAAGCTCTGTTCAAGATCATTGATAAATACAGGAAAAACAATTCCTGATCTTTCACCTCTTTTTTGATCAGAATTTTTGATTTTTGAGCACCATTAACAACCATTCAGCTTACTTACTATGAACTATAGGTTAAACGATCTACCTGAGCGAACTACTAAACCAAGGAACATTGGATATACCATGGTTATGGATAAAGGGTTAAGCCTCAGAGAGGTAGAGGATCTAATTGAAACTTGCGGTGATTATTTTGATATTGTAAAATTCGGGTGGTCCACCTCTTATGTAACCCCAAAGTTAAAAGAGAAAATTGCGCTATATAAAAGTGCGGGTATCCCTTGCTATCTCGGGGGGACACTTTTTGAAGCATTTGTTATCAGGGAACAATTTGAGGGGTATAAAAAGGTATTGGATGATTTTGGATTAGAGTATGCAGAAGTTTCTGATGGCTCTATCACCATGGATCATGACAAGAAGTGTGATTATATCAAAGAGCTATCCAAACAAGTAACTGTGCTTAGTGAAGTAGGTTCAAAAGATGCAGCCAAGATCATCCCTCCATATAAGTGGATCGAACAAATGCAAACTGAATTAGAAGCCGGTGCATGGAAGGTGATCGGAGAAGCCAGAGAATCAGGTAACGTTGGACTGTTTAGGGATTCCGGAGAAGTGAGACAAGGGTTGGTTGAAGAGATTTTGACCAAGATCCCTGAAGATAAAATTATCTGGGAAGCTCCACAAAAAGAACAACAGGTATGGTTTATCAAGTTGATCGGAGCAAATGTAAATCTTGGCAATATCGCTCCACATGAGGTAATTCCATTAGAAACCATCAGATTAGGGTTAAGGGGCGATACATTCGACCATTTTTTGAAGAAATGAGGGCATATCTGAGCTTTTTTTTAAAAGGCTTAGCGATGGGTGCTGCTAATGTAATCCCAGGAGTTTCAGGTGGAACCATTGCCTTCATTACTGGAATTTACCAGAAACTGATAGATGCCTTAAAATCATTTGACCTTGTTTCTTTAAGGCTATTGATTTCAGGCAAAATCAAGGAATTTGTCTTAAAAACAGATCTTTATTTTTTAATAGCAATTTTCCTCGGCATAGGAATAAGTATTCTGAGCCTTGCCAGGGTGTTGGAATACGCGTTCTTAAATTATGAGATTTTAACCCTTGCTTTTTTCTTTGGACTAATCGTGGCTTCAATCCCTGGAGTCGGAAAGCAAGTATCTTCATATAATATACCAAATGTTGTTGCATTAATAATAGGTGTTGCAATAGCAGCTGGAATAGCATTTTTACCCCCGGCAGAATCAAATGCATCATTTCTGTACCTTCTGATTTGTGGTGGTGTTGCCATTTGTAGTATGATTTTACCAGGATTATCAGGAAGTTACGTTCTGTTATTAATGGGCAACTACGTTTTGGTGATGCAGGCAATTAGTACACTAAACTTTAGTATTATACTTCCAATGGCCCTTGGTTGTCTACTTGGATTAGTCTTGTTTTCAAGGCTGCTTTCTTTCCTTTTTAAAAATTATCAGGATTTAACGATTAGTATTCTCACGGGTTTTGTTGCTGGTTCATTGGCAATTATCTGGCCCTGGAAGGAAACTCAATATTTGGTGCTTGAAAGTGGAAAGCAAAAGCCTACTGGGTATGATTGGTACTTTCCAGAATTGACAGTTGATTTTGTTTATGCGGTGATTCTAATGGTGATTGGGTTTCTACTCGTGTGGCTGATGGAGCGCTATGCTAACAAAGTACAAACGAATTCCTGATTTATCATGAGACGATTCGGACTGGTCGGATACCCACTGGGTCACTCTTTCTCGAAAAGGTACTTCACAGACAAATTTCAACAACTTGGGTTGTCGGATCACTCTTATGATTTATTTGAATTAGAATCCGCTGATTTGTTTCCCGGGATCTGGAAAGATCAGGATTTGATAGGTGTAAATGTGACGGTTCCACATAAACAGGCGGTTATCAGGTTTATGAGCCGATTGGATGAAAGTGCTAAAAAAGTTGGCGCTGTGAACGTCGTGAAACGATTCGGTGATGAACTCATCGGATATAATTCAGACTATTACGGATTCAAGACATCACTCGAAAACTTTATCCCAAAGAATTTTGTAAGGCAGGCTTTAATTCTTGGCACTGGTGGATCTTCAAAAGCTGTAAAGGCTGTGTTGGATGATTTGAATATTGAAGCAACATTCGTTTCCAGAAATGCTGATAAAGCAATAATTAGTTACGATCAGCTTGAAAGCAAGTTAATGGAGTCCATACAGCTGATCGTGAATACTACACCATTGGGAATGCATCCTAAAATTGAAAATTATCCGGCAATTCCCTATGAAGATCTTGGTCCAGATCATTACCTACATGATCTGGTATATAACCCAAATGAAACCTTGTTCATGAAGTTGGGGTTAGAGAATGGAGCTCATGTAAAGAACGGATTGGAAATGCTACATCAGCAGGCAGATAAATCCTGGGAGATCTGGAATAGTTGATATGGATTTTAAGTTAATCTCGGAATATGAACCCACAGGGGATCAACCAGCCGCAATTAAGCAGTTGGTTAAAGGTATTGATGAGGGAGAACCCGCACAAACACTACTGGGAGTAACTGGTTCCGGCAAGACTTTTACCATGGCCAATGTAGTTAAGGAAGTGAAAAAGCCTACATTGGTTTTATGTCATAACAAGACCCTGGCGGCCCAGCTTTATGGGGAGTTCAAATATTTTTTCCCGGAGAACGCTGTTGAGTATTTCATTTCCTATTACGATTATTATCAGCCGGAAGCGTATATACCTACTTCAAACATCTACATTGAAAAAGACCTTTCAATCAATGAGGAGATTGAGAAACTCCGTCTAAGCGCCACTTCATCATTGTTGTCTGGAAGGAGGGACGTGATTGTTGTTGCGTCAGTTTCCTGTATTTATGGTATTGGGAATCCGGAGGAGTTTGGCAAAAATGTACTCAAGGTTCAGGAAGGCGAAGTGATCCCAAGAAATCAATTTCTGTTTAAGTTGGTTGAGATCCTGTATAACCGTACAGAAGCCGAGTTTAAACGTGGGAATTTCAGGGTGAAAGGGGATACTGTCGATGTCTTCATCGCGTATGCAGACTTTGCATATCGGTTTATATTCTGGGGGGATGAGATTGAAGCCATACATCGTATTGACCCACATACAGGTGAAAAAATCTCTGAAGAACGACTGGTAACCATTTTCCCGGCAAACCTATTTGTTACTGGAAAGGATATGTTGAATGTAGCGATTACTGAAATTCAGGATGATCTGGTAGCTCAGGTACAATTTTTTGAACAAGAGAGACGCTACATGGAAGCTAAAAGGTTGAAGGAGCGAACTGAATTTGATGTGGAGATGATCCGTGAGATAGGATATTGTTCAGGCGTAGAGAATTACTCAAGATATTTTGATCGGAGGAATCCAGGAACCCGGCCATTCTGTTTATTGGATTACTTTCCGGATGATTATTTGATGATCATTGATGAAAGCCATGTTACTGTACCTCAGGTGAGAGGTATGTGGGGTGGAGATCGAAGCCGAAAAGTAAATCTGGTCGACTATGGATTTAGATTACCATCAGCGCTGGATAATCGTCCTTTAACATTCAATGAATTTGAGGCAATGCTCAACCAGGTAATTTTTGTGAGCGCCACTCCATCGGAATATGAGCTTAGGAAGTCGGAAGGTGTCGTTGTTGAGCAATTGATTCGTCCTACCGGTCTGCTGGATCCAATTATTCATGTAAAGCCAAGCCTAAACCAGATTGATGATCTGATGGAAGAAATTCAACTTAGGATCGAAAGGGATGAACGTGTATTGGTCACCACTTTGACTAAACGAATGGCGGAAGAGTTATCCAAATATCTCCTTAATGCTGGTGTAAAAACAAGGTATATCCACTCTGAAGTAGATACTTTGGATCGTGTGGAAATACTTCAGGGACTTAGAGCGGGGGTTTTTGATGTGTTAGTAGGAGTGAATCTACTTCGTGAAGGACTTGACCTTCCAGAAGTTTCACTAGTTGCCATTCTTGATGCAGATAAGGAGGGGTATTTAAGAAATGAAAGGTCCTTGGTTCAGACAATTGGTAGGGCTGCTCGGAATGTAAATGGACAAGTAATCATGTATGCGGATAAAATAACTGATTCCATGCAGAGATCTATCGATGAGACCAACAGGAGAAGGAGTATCCAGCAGGCTTACAATGAAGAACATGGGATAGAACCGAAAACAATTATTAACAATAAGGCTTCAGTATTAACCAAAGCTGGAGTAACAGATAACAGGAGTAATAAGAAATATTACGTGGAGAGTGAAACCAATTCAGTCGCAGCAGATCCAATTGTTGCCTATATGGATCAGGATCAGCTAAAGAAAATGGCTCAGCAGACCAGGGAACTAATGGAAAAAGCCGCTAAAGACCTGGATTTTATGGAAGCTGCTCGTCTTAGAGATGAGCTGAGTGAAATAGAAAAAATGCTCAAAGAGAAAAGCTAAAGTTCCTTGAGCCGTTCCCGGGCTTCTTCGTTTGCGGGATGTTTCCTTTTAGTGAGCTTTTTAACCTGCTTGAAATATTCTTCAGCAGCCTCATTGTCCCCCTCAGCCATCGCAATACGTCCCAAATGTAAAATAGAGTAGAAGTAATATCCCATGTCAGTATGGCCACCATACTCACTATATTCCATAGCTAATTTGAAGTACTTTTTGGCCTCATCATAATTTCTCCTGATTTCATTGATATGCCCTGTAAAGAATGCTGCATATCTACCGGCATTGGACTCATAACCCGCCCACGCACTGTCAATTCGATTTAACATACTGTGAGACTCCTTGAGTGCCAGGTCATATTTTCCTGTTTGATAGAGCAATCGTGCATAAAATCTGTGGAAATATGAATTTTTAGGGAATGTCTCATGAAGATACTCTGCAAGCTGCAAGGAAGTGGCATAATCACCATCTTCAAAATAGGCAATACGCATCAGGTAGTACTGGGCTTCAGTCCTGGTATAAAAAGCATTTCTCGCTACCGTCTTTAGTTGCTGAATGCCCAGCTGCTTATCCCCATCTGGAAACATGATCATGAGGGGTTTTAGTAAAGGATAGTTTTCAGGGATCCATTCCGCATAATAATTGAAGAGCGCGTCACCGAATAACAGTTCAGGACTCAATTCTTCGTGTCCCTTACATTCTTCCAGATATTTCAATGAATTTTTTCCTGCAAAAGCAGCCTTTGTGTATTCTCCTCTATCCGAATATAATCTTCCTTTGAAAGCGTAAGCTGCTGCAAGAAAGAATGCCCCTTCAACTTTGTTGTATTTTTCACGTAATCGCTCTGCCAGGAGGATGGAACTGTCCATATAGGCAATGAATGGTTCATCCCACTTTTTTTCTTCGACATTGGGTAGAATTCGCCACCAATAATTGAGGCCAATCATAAAATAGGGTAGTGGGTGCCAGCCGTAATGCTTCTTTAAATAAAGGAAGTGTCTGTAGGACTTTTCAAATTCAAAGTTATAAAGGTCATTGATGGCCTCGGTAGCTTCAATTTGAACAAGTTTGTTCTCTAATAAGCTTCTGGACGTATCACCCTTCTCAATATATTCATACACATATTCATCCTGCGCAGAGGCAATCAGTGATGAGCAAATCAGAAAAAAAACCAGTGTGATCCTATCCATGTCCTATCTTCGCAATAAACGAATCCCAGAAGCTAGAGTTCCAAAATGTAGTTATTGGGCCACGAAGTTACTGTAATGAATTGGTTAAGAAGATACCGGGAAGACTTTTTAGATAATTGGTTCAGCATTGACGGTAAGTTGCTGTTTATCTCACTTTGTGTCATTTATATTGTTCTTTATTTACTTAAACGCATGTTGATCATTGATCATATAGCAGCGTTTGAAATTCTTCAGGAGCGGGGAGAGATGTGGGTTTTCGATCTTTTTTTTGGATTGACCTATCTGTCTGTTCCAATCTTTTTGGCCTGGAAATTTGCTTTTACCTCTTTCATCGTCTGGGTAGGGTGTTTCATGTTTGGCTATCGAGTTTCATTCACACAGGTCTGGAAGCTGGTGATGATCTGCGAACTGGTTTTTGTGATTGGTGAAGTAGTCAAAATAGTCTGGATTACTGCTATTCCGCATGACCTGAACTACCAGGATTACCAGGCATTTTATCCATTAAGTCTCATCAACTTTTTCAATTATGAGTTAATCGACACAAAATGGCACTACCCACTGAAGGCATTAAATATTTTCGAGATTATCTATTGGTTTTTGTTGATTTTGGGAGTCTACTGGGTAAGTGGTAAAAAACTGTTAATAGCGACTTATGTAGTTGCCTCTTCTTATATATTTATGTTTTTGGTTTGGCTTGTCTATTATATTTTAGCCTATAGAGCCTGATCAACATATAAATTTTGAAAAAGGTACCCTGGGATTTACTTTCATAACCTTCCGGCTTTATGGGTACAAATGACTATTTTCGCCTCTCAACTTTGAAAATGAAATAGACGCTCCATGGGATATCAAAGGGTCAATATTATTATCGGGTGGTTCAGCTTTTTAATAGCAATGATTACGTATGTACTCACGGTTGAACCAACTGCAAGTTTTTGGGATTGTGGCGAGTTTATTGCCTGTTCATATAAGCTTGAGGTTCCTCACCCTCCGGGAGCACCATTTTTTCTGTTAACCGGCCGAATGTTTTCAATGCTGGCCATGGGTGATGTGACCCAGGTAGCCTATTGGGTGAATATCCTCAGTGTATTAAGTAGTGCTTTTTCCATCCTGTTTCTTTTCTGGTCTATTACACATCTGGTAAAAAGAGTTTTAGGAATTAAATCAGGTGAAGAAACTGACCAGCAAACCATATTGATCATGGGAGCTGGATTTGTTGGAGCCATGGCCTGTACCTTTTCAGATACTTTTTGGTTTTCAGCGGTGGAAGCTGAAGTATATGGAATGTCAGCCTTCTTCACAGCCTTTGTGTTTTGGGCGATCCTCAAATGGGAAAATATTGAGGATGATTCCAAAGGAAATAAGTGGCTGATTTTAATTGCCTATATGGTAGGACTTTCGATTGGGGTTCACTTGTTGAACCTTGTGACTATCCCTGCAATGGCCTTAATTTTCTATTTCAAGAAATATCAGAATTTTAATAAGCGAGGTATAATATTGACCCTTGCTACGGGGTTTGGAATTATCCTGGTGGTAATGCTTGGAGTGATTCCAGGATTACCCTCTGTTGCTAGCACTTTAGAGATATTCTTTGTGAATGGTCTTGGACTGCCTTTTGGATCGGGTACCATTTTCTTTGGTTTGGCTTTTTTAGGTGGACTAATTTATGGAATCATTTACTCAATCCAGAAAGGAAAGGTAGTTCTCAATACTGCGCTCTTGTGTTTCACTTTTATTATGATCGGATACTCATCATATACGATCGTGCTGATCCGAAGTACTTACAATCCACCAATTGATGAGAATAATCCGGAAGACATTCTTTCATTCGTTTCTTACCTGAAACGCGAGCAGTACGGTAGTAGACCATTGGTTCATGGGCAATACTTCACAGCACCTGTGATCAGTCAGGAAAGAGGAGACAAGGTCTACATGCGAGGTGAAGATAAGTATGAGATAAAAGATTATAAGGTTGATTATGTCTATGACCCTCAGCATACAACCATCTTACCGAGGATGTATAGCACTGACGCTCGACATGTTCAACGCTATCGGGAGATCACAGGATTAGCTGACGGTGAGAAGCCAACGTTCATTGACAATCTTAATTTCATGTTTACCTACCAGTTGGGTCATATGTATATGCGGTATTTCTTATGGAATTTTTCTGGAAGGGCATCAGATATACAGGGAGCTCAATCTGTTGGTTTAATCCCTGATAATGACATTCCCGATGTCCTCAAAGAGAACCGTGGTAGAAATATTTATTATGCACTCCCGCTTTTACTTGGATTATTGGGGATGTTTATCCAATTCAGAAAGGATCAAAAATATTTCTGGGTGACCCTGCTGCTATTCTTTTTGACCGGTGCTGCTTTGGTGTTATATCTTAATTCGCCACCCATTGAGCCACGGGAAAGGGATTACATATACGCAGGATCCTATTATGTATTTGCTATTTGGGTAGGATTTGGAGTGCTGGCACTATATGATCTGTTTAACTCCTTTATCAAAAATGCGAAGCTTTCAGCGAGTATTGCCGGAGCAATAGGTTTAGTTATACCTATATTGATTGCTACTCAGAATTGGGATGATCATGATCGCTCAGATAGATATTTTTCTGTTGACGCTGCAAAAAATTATTTGAATTCCTGTGCGCCAAATGCAATACTCTTCACAGGAGGAGACAATGACACTTTTCCACTTTGGTATGCTCAGGAGGTTGAAGGCTTCAGGACAGATGTTCGGGTGATTGTATTGAGTTATTTCAACACAGACTGGTATATCAATCAGATGATGCGTCCGGCTTATGAGTCGACTCCATTACCATTCGGGTTGACTGCAGAAAATTATCGTCAGGGGGGACCTAATGATTACCTTGTAGTACTGGAAAACAAAGGGATTCAGGGATCAATCAATGCGAGGCAGTATCTGAACCTGGTAAAAACCGGAGACTCAAGGTTACAGGTGCCTTCACGACTAGGCTCAACGTTGACTACAATACCAGCAAAATCCATGTCTTTGCCAATCGACGTAGAAAGAGTGAAGTCACTAGGGATTGTACCAAAAGAACATGAGGATAAGATTGTAGATAGGATGACCTGGGGTCTTAAGGAGAGTGCGCTTTACAAGAGTGATCTTGCTGTGATCGACCTAATTGTAAATAGCGAATGGGAAAGACCAATCTATTTTAATACCACTTCTTTGTTCAGTCTCAATTTTGACATCAGACAGTATGTGATGCAGGAGGGAATTGCCTATCGTTTATTGCCAGTTTCTGCGGGTAACACTGACGACTTCCTGGTGGATACCAACCTGATGTATGACAATATGATGAACAATTATTTCTGGAGAAATCTGGATGATCCCGAAGTATATTATTCGGAGGATTACAGGAATTTCTGTCTGAATCACCGATCAGCATTCAATACTTTGGGTACCAAACTATTGGAAATTGGAGATGACGACCGCGCACGTGATGTAATGATGAAGTCATTAGAGGTGATGCCAAATAAATCTATCCCTTATGATGAGTTTAGTGTGCAGCAGGTTTCAATTCTTCTTGGTGTCGGGGAAGAAGAAAAGGCCAATGAGATCGCGGATATATCTTCTGAAAAAGCATCAGAGTATCTGGACTATCTATTTGATAATGGAATCAATGACAGGGATATGCTAAGGAAGAAACTGTTCACTTTGAATGAGCTTACGCAAGCGTATAAAGCGCATGGATTGGATGAGCGAGCTTCGACTTATGAGCAATTGCTAACCAGTTATTACGCCAGGGCGCAATCAGCATTCTAGTTAGATTTAAGAAACTTGTAAGCTTTTTTGAATCTGGATATTTCGTCTTTCACAACAAGGAAATAATAACCAGAGGCAAGATCTTTAACAGGAATTCGGTACTTGTTAAAGGCCAGGTTCTCGTAAGAAATTTCGATGTTGTTTCCGATGATACTATGTAATTCAAATTCTACATTTTCAAGCGAAGAATTTGAAAGTTCTATGATGATGTACTCTACTGCAGGGTTTGGGTAAACCTCAATTTTATTCTCGTTGTTGAGTGATTGATTGGTAAAATTGATTTCCGGATTTACCGTCTCGTCAGTATTCGTTTGGGCTAGTCCGCAAAAGGCGAAAAGCAAGGCAAACGAAGTTATGACGAGTTTATTGTACATAGTTCCTATACAAAGTACGCAAAAAAAAAGCCAATGTTTAATTATTTCAATAAAATTTTACGGAAGATACAACGTTAAGGTCGTCTTTTGGCTCTTAAATTTTGTTAAAATCTAATTGGGGTTCAATTTTTCGCACTTTTTAAGTCAAAAATTAGAATTGGATTTTTTTTATCGCGTGGGGCAGGTATTCAACAATATCGGAGGCAATCATACCATTTGCTCCAATTTTTTCGGCAGCTAGGTCTCCAGCAAGTCCATGGAGGAATACGCCCAAACGTAAAGCAATAAATGGGGCTTTTGTTTGACCAAACAAAGAGACGATTACTCCAGTGAGTACATCTCCACTTCCTCCGGTAGCCATACCCGGATTACCCGAACAATTGTAATAACAATCTCCATCTGAGCTGCAGACAATTGAATAAGCGCCCTTCAAGACCACGTTGAATTTATACGCTTGTGCAAAGTTTTGAAGCAATTCAATTTTATGATAATCGTCTGTCCATTCACCAACGAGGCGTTTAAATTCTCCGGGATGAGGGGTAAGAATACTGTTAGCAGGAACTTTTTTCAGTAAGCTTTTATTCTGCGATAGGATATTCAAACCATCGGCATCTATTACCAATGGTCCTTCACTGTTACTGACTAGCTTTTCAAGTGCTTTTGCAGTATCGGGATGTGTACCAATTCCCGGTCCGATCCCGATGGCATCAAAGGTAGTCTCATCGATGGCACTGATCATTTCAAAGTTTTTGTCTTCAATGACCATCGCTTCGGGAACAGAAATTTGTAAAACATCTCTGCCACAACCGGGAACCTGAGTGAAAACCAGTCCCGAACCGGTTCTTAAAGCTGCCCTGGTGCAAAGGACTGCTGCTCCGATCTTTCCTTTGCTTCCGGTTATTAATTTTATTTTTCCAGCATCCCCCTTATGATCAAAAACCGACTTTTTTGGTAATAGTGATTTAAAGTCATGCTGCTCGGAGAAATACTGATTGACGGGGAGTGAATGAATATATTTCTTGTCCAGTCCGATATCAACTACATGCCATTGGCCAACAAACAGTTGTAATGATGGATGAAAAAATGCCGGTTTTGGGCATTGAAAGGAGATGGTATGAGTTGGTTGTATGATGGTTTTTTCAACAATATGCTGATCCGTAAATAAGCCACTGGCTATATCCACTGAAAATACTGAAGTGTCAGCATTGTTAATATGAGAAACAACCTGAGCATAGATCCCCTCTAATGATCGACTGAGTCCGGACCCAAAAAGTGCATCAACGACATAATCTGTTTGATTTAGTTGAGGTAGATGTTCACGTGTTAGGATTTGAGTGTATGAGATCAGATTTGATAACCTTTCAAGATTGATTTTAAAATCGTTAGAGCCCTTCTCAGGATTTCCAACAATATAAACCTGTATCTCATACCCTTGCTCTTTCAACAGTCGAGATATGGCAAGTCCATCTCCACCATTATTTCCTATCCCACAAAAAACATATATCCGATGACCTCTTTCAGAGAGTTCTGTGAATTTTTTAACAAAGGCCCTTGAGGCTCGCTCCATAAGATCAATAGAAGCGATGGGTTCATTTTCAATGGTATAGGCATCAGCCTGCCTGGTCTGTTCAGCTGAAAGGACCGGTATCATGTATTAAAGTTAACGATCTACTTCGCCCATTACAAAATCCAGCGACCCAACAATCGCCACGAGGTCTGAAAGCATATAACCCTTGCTAATCTCCGGAAGAACGGAAAGATTTGAAAAGGAGCAGGATCGGGCTTTACATCTGAGCGCTACATCTGCTCTGCCATCAGATCGGAAGAAATATCCCAGTTCACCTTTTGGGTGCTCCGCTCTCACATAGAGATCCTGCGCCTTTGGTCGGATTTTTTTGGGAACCAGTCCCTGTGGATTGAAGTCCCTGGTTCTTTTATATACTTCGGTAAGTTGCTCAAGACACTGATCAACCATATTTAATGACTCATGACATTCTCTGACCCGCACCCAGGCCCTATCCCAGCAATCGCCAACTTCACCCATTTCACCTTTACCGATGGGGATCTCAAAATCCAACTCGGGATAGATACTGTATCCATCTACCTTTCTGATATCGTAAGCCAGTCCAGATGCTCTTAATGTCGGACCGGTCACCCCATAGTTGATCGCCAGATCCAAAGGAAGTGTGCCCACTTTAGCGGTCCTGTCTATAAAGATCTTATTATCAATCAGTAGGTTTTCTAGATCGACGAGTTTTGGCCTGACGTAATCAGTAAATTCTTTGCATCTTTTTTCAAACCCAATCGGCAGGTCATAGAAAAGACCTCCAATCCAGATATAGTTATAAAGCAATCGGGCACCCGAGATCCATTCAAAGAGTCTGATGATATGTTCCCTGTCTCTCATCGTCCAAAGAAACGGAGTGATTGCTCCGATGTCCATCCCGTAAGTTCCAAGGGCAATAAAATGTGAAGCAATTCGATTGAGCTCTGCAACCAACACTCTAATGTACTCTACACGTTTTGGGAGCTGTCCCTCAATACCCAACATCCGCTCAACACCCATTGCATAACAGTGCTCATTATTCATTGAGGCAACGTAATCCATGCGATCCACGTATGGGATCACCTGATTGAATGGAACAGACTCTGCATGCTTTTCAAAGCAGCGATGCAAATATCCCAGGTGCGGTATTACTTCCCTTACAATTTCTCCATCAGTTATGACCTCTAGCCTTAAAACACCGTGTGTAGAAGGGTGTTGAGGACCCAGATTTAAGATCATCTCACCTGTCTTCAGTGTCTTTGGATCTTTTACAACTGGTTCGGAGATCTTGAGATTGTCCGGGTGATATATATACTGAATCGGCATCCCTATTGGTTAAACTGTGGTATGTCATCGGGATACTGATCCCGATCATATTTCACATTCATTCCGTGATATTTTTCCTGCTCTTCGTAATCCTTCCTCAGTGGAAATCCTTCCCAATCCTTTGGCAAGAGAATCCTTCGCAGATCAGGATGATTTTTGAATCGAATACCTAGAAGATCAAAGGCTTCTCTTTCATGCCAGTTTGCTGTTCTCCAGATAGATGAAACAGATTCTATGACAGGTTTCTTCCTTTCCAAAGTTACCTTTAGCATTAAGTGATGATCCCTTGGAATGCTGTAGAGATTATAAACCACTTCCATTGTTCCTGCTTCGGGACCATTGTCTATTCCTGTTAGGCATGAAAGCTGATCGAAATAAGTATTTGGATTTTGAAAAAGGAAATCACAAATATCAATTATGTTTTCGTTAGCTATCAATAGGGCATTTGGAGAGGATTCCAGGTCTTCTCCAAGGATCGCTCCTTCAAATTTCTCAGTAATAAGTGACTTAATCTCTTCGAATTTCATCACACCTGTTTTTCCCGTTTGGCTAATATCTTTTTTAAAGCTTCCGGCTTCATGGAAGACTCCCTTCTGATCTTTTCCTGCAATTTCATTATTCCTCCTAATAAAGCCTCAGGTCGCGGAGGGCACCCTGGTACATAAATATCTACAGGAATGATTTTATCTACTCCTTTTACTACATGATAGCCATGTTCCCAATATGGACCACCACAATTGGAGCAGGATCCCATGGAAATTATATAACGAGGTTCCGACATCTGTTCGTAAAGCCTTCTGACCCGATCACCCATCTTGAATGTGACTGTACCTGAAATGATCATGACATCAGACTGCCTGGGAGAAGCTCGGGGTAAGACACCAAATCTATCCAGATCATATCCAGAGGCAGCAGTAGAGAAAAATTCGATGGCGCAGCAGGCTAAACCGAAACCCATGGGCCAGATACTGGATAGGCGAGCCCAGTTTAACACATCATCCAGCTTTGTTATGACAATCGCCCCTTCACCAAATTTATGATCATGCAATCCCATTGCTAATCGACATATTTTTTATTGAATTCCTCGTATTCACTTGCTGGAATAGGAGATTTGAAGTCTGAGGCATCCGGCTTAGGTTTTATCCAGTCAAGCATACCATTACTCCAAACATAGACAAGCCCGAGAACAAGTATGCCTATGAAAATAAAGATCTCAATCATGGAAAAAGTGCCCCATGCTCCATTAGTCTCAGTAATTAGTTTTTCATCTGCAAAAATCAATGCCCATGGAAAAAGAAATACTAATTCGGCTTCGAATAGTAAAAATACCAGGGCAATAATGTAGAATCGGATGTTGAAAATACTCCAAGCTGTGTTGACCGGATCTTCCCCTGACTCATAAGTAGTATTTTTTTCTTCGTTGGGTCTGTTTGGCCGTAAAAGTTTACCAGCAAACAGTGTTACCATTAAGAAAGCTATCCCACCAATGATGAATAGTAAAACAATCCCAAAACCGGAAATTACATCCATGGCTGCAAATTAAACAATACTCAGAATTTGAAACTTGCTGGTACGGTGATTTTGCGTAAACTCTTACACTTGCCGTTCTTAATCCTTAGCGTCTCCGAGTGAACCTCTTAGAACTTCAGTGGGTCCAGATGCTTGAAATGCCCATTCATTTTGATAATCTCTCTGGCCTTTTCTGCCCTTTCCAGCATGGGAATGATTCGATCTAAATGATCCAGAATGAACAACTGCCGATCTTTCATAGAACTGATTTGGATGAGCTTGTATTCTTCCTCAGGCTTTAACCCAATTTTATGGATAAGATTCCAGACTGTTTTGTTACTGATATCAACTTCATCATCCATTTGAAGCCAGGTGAACAGTTCTCCAATTTTTTCGATGATCAGAATATTAAGATAGGGGTCTTCATTATTTGTCATTTCGATGAATTCGACCTTGCCTCCGGAGTATAATTTTTCAAACCAAGGGTTCTTGAAATCAATGATTTTGAATTCCCTAACACCAATAGTTTTAATATCCATCCTCCCATCATCATATTTTTTCGTAAGCTCCAGAATTTTGACTTCTGTTCCATATTCCAGCTTATTCATTACATGAGATGGAATTCCAAATGTGCCCTGTGTTTTCATGCAGTCATTAATTAACTGCTTATAACGAGGCTCAAAGATGTGTAGGTTTAGTGGCTCATGTGGAAATACCACAAGGTTTAAAGGAAATAATGGAATCTCTTTGACCATACTTTGTAAACATCAAACTTCGTGCAGAGTTTTGATTTTTATCCAAAATTTAACTTTATTAACAGATGTCCAGGCAGTACACCATAAGAATCAATCAGGGAAGAATAATATCTCTTTGGTTGCGCATCTTGATTGTAGCATTGCTATTCGTGGGTATTCTATTCATTAATTTATATTTCAAGGAAGAAGTTGCGATTGTTCTATCAATTTTTTTAGCAGCTCCAGTATTGCCTTTTTGGAATGCATTCAATTTGTTGGAAGTGGATAATCAATCCAGGTCTTACTTTAAGGGATTCTGGCTGGCAGGCTTCAAACGCGGGGTTTGGAAAAGTTATGAGGCTATTAGGGAGATTAAAATTAAAGATTCCGGAATGAATCCCTCCGGAAAATCAACCAAATATTATAAGGCATATCTAATATTCGAAAACCTTGATCAGATTTATTTGATTGGGCACAACTCCCAGGAGAAGTTGAAGGAGCAACTGAAAGAAATCTATAAAAAGCTTGATCTTGAAAATAAGAATTAAAATATCAAACTATTCCTCTCAATGATAAGTTTGATCTAAATTAGATCACGTTTTAAAAAGCACATTATCCCTATCATGAAAAATTTAGTTGTTCTTTCAGCCATCCTCTTGTCTTTTGTTGCATCGGCTCAAAATGACTTCCCTGTAAATGAATCCTATACTCATGAAGTAGTATCAAAGGAAATCACAATGCCTTGGGGGATTGATTTTCTTCCAAACAATGACCTCCTGGTGACAGATAAATCTGGAAAATTATATCGGGTGTCTAAGGGCAAAACTACGGAGATTTCAGGGGCACCTAAAGTACTCTATGAAGGTCAAGGTGGGTTGCTGGATATCACCTTACATCCTGATTATGCATCTAACGGATGGATATATTTTTCCTATGCAAAAGGAGGAAGAAAGAATAGTGAAGGAAAAGAGTTGGCTACTACAGCGATTTCCAGGGCAAAATTGAATGGAAATGAGCTTATCAACATGCAGGAAGTATTTGAGGCACAACCCTATCAGCCGAGTAGAGGGCATTATGGATCACGCATTGTATTCGATAAAGATGGATATATGTTTTTCTCTGTTGGGGAAAGACAAAACAGAGATGAGAATCCACAAACTTTAAGAAATCACCTGGGTAAAATTCATAGAACCAATGATGATGGAAGTATTCCTGACGATAATCCATTCAGAA
This sequence comes from Bacteroidota bacterium, assembly GCA_047947195.1. GTDB lineage: Bacteria > Bacteroidota > Bacteroidia > Cytophagales > Cyclobacteriaceae > UBA7330. Next base: position 4,111,567 of record CP170458.1, on the reverse strand, counting down.
GTTCGCCCATTGCTATGCCAAGCATCTATTCATACGGCCATAGAAATCCACAAGGTTTAGTAATAGCTCCTGATGGAACCATTTGGGAAGTCGAGCACGGCCCTCAGGGTGGTGATGAGTTAAATATTATTCAACCTGGCAAGAACTATGGCTGGCCGGTCATTTCTTATGGAATTAATTATGATGGAACTTCTTTTACTGACATCACAGCCAAAGAAGGGATGGAGCAGCCAGTTAACTATTGGGTTCCATCAATTGCACCCTGCGGTATGGAGTTTGTTACTTCAGGCAAATATGGAGACCTGAAAGGCGACATCCTCGTTGGTTCGCTGAAGTTTCAGTATGTCAACCGATGTGTGATGGAGAATGGTAAAGTAGTGAAGGAGGAGAAACTCCTTAATGGTATTGGTAGGGTAAGAGCCATTGAAGAAGCACCTGATGGCACCATCTATGTTGGTGTGGAAAATGTAGGAGTTGTTAAACTGGTGAAGAAATAATCTACCTCACCAGGTACGGAAGTAAGCTTTCTTTCATTTCATCTCTGCTGGCATCCTTGTTTTCAATAAGGAAGGGAACAACCTCAGTCTTAAAACCAAGACTGGTTGCGATGTGCTTTGCGAAATAATCTTCTGAGCTTGTCACTACTTTATCAGCCAGAACGACTAGGATACAATCCATCATAAAGTCCATCTTGTCGTTGACTGTCATAGGTGTCAGGCTTTCAGTTGTTGGTGGGCTGTTAAAGATTTCTTCTATTTCATGGTCCGTTGCACCATATCTTTTGCTGATTTTTCTTATCACGGCCTTTTCTTCATCAGCGAAATCCTCATCCACCATGGCGATCTTTACCATGATACTTAACTGCTTCTTTTTCTGAAAGTCTAACATGCCGCTAATTTGAATAAAAACACGTAAAAAATCATATTCCTTAACAGAAAACAATCTTTTTGAAGATTAGATGCCAATATTTGCTGATATATGAAGAATAAATGTGTGTTTCTGGATAGGGATGGAGTGATTAATGAAGATAATCCCGATTATGTATATAAACCTGAGTCATTTCATCTAATATCTGGTGTAGTTGATGCAGTTACTAAATTGAAGGGGGCAGGTTATCTTATCATTGTAGTCACCAACCAATCAGGGATTGCCAAAGGACTCTATACCCGGGAAGAAATGGATGCATGTCATGAGCTGATGCAGAAAGAACTCGGTCATCAGGTGGATTACATCTATTATGCTCCATTTCATGAATCCATTTCTAACTCCCTGAGCAGGAAGCCCGGTTCATTGATGTTCGAAAGAGCCATCGCTCGTTTTGACATAGATCCTAAAAATTCCTGGATGATTGGAGATAAAGCCAGGGATATTGTTCCAGCAAAAAAACTAGGTATTAGAACCATTCAGGTAGGGGGTCTTAATGATGGGGTTGCAGATTATATAAGTCAGGATTTGAATACTGCTTCTTCGGTTATTCTGAGAGCAGATTAAAGCTATATATGGATACCTTATATAATATAGGTTGAGGTTAGTTAAATTTAATGATTTTAAATAACCCCTGTCTGTATAATGAACAAACCCAAAAACAAATCCAGGACGAGGAGGAAATTCCTAAGAGATTCAACCAGGTTGGCATCCGGAATTGGTATTTCCGGTATGATATCTGCACCCCTTATTTCCACTGCCAGAAATAGGATCATTGGCGCAAATGAAATGATTAGGGTGGGTCTGGTTGGTGCGAGAAACATGGGTTTCGGGGATCTGAATAATGCGATGAAGCAACCCGATGCTGAGTGCATTGCCTTGTGTGATATTGATGATGCGATTCTTTCTAAAAGAACCAAGGACGTGGTGGAGCAACAGGGAAATACCAAAAAACCGAATAATTACAAGGATTATCGGAAGTTACTTGAAAATAAAGATATTGATGCCGTGATTATTGGCACTCCGGATCATTGGCATTGCCTACCATTTATAGAAGCCTGTCAGGCAGGTAAAGATGTCTATGTTGAGAAACCTATGGCCAACAGTATTGGTGAGTGTGATGTGATGCTCAATACAGCAAGAAAATATAACAGGGTAGCCCAGGTAGGGCAGCAACAGCGGAGTGGACCTCATTGGCAGGAGGTGATGGAGATCATGGGAAATGGAGGTATTGGCAAGTTGAGGAAAGTTCTTGTTTGGGCTAACTTTAATTATGGTGTAGGGGCACCAATTGTAGCGGATTCCCCTGTACCTGAAGGAGTAGATTACAATATGTGGTTAGGACCAGCACCTAACAGACCTTTTAACAGTTCGCGTTTTCATGGCAATTGGAGACATTGTTGGGATTATGGGGGAGGCATCATGACAGATTGGGGGGTTCATCTTTTAGATATGGCTCTATGGGTAAAAGATATCAAGGAAGAGCCTTTGAGTGTGACTGCAACTGGAGGGAATTTTTCTCATCCTGATCATTTTCATGAAACCTTCGATACCATGAGTGTGGTGTACCAGCTACCGGATTACACGATTACCTGGGAACATACAGCTGGTATTCAATCAGGCCCATATGATCGAGTTTATGGATTGGCCTATATCGGAGATGATGCGACACTTGTCATTGATCGACAAGGATATGAAGTTATGCCGGAAATGAGTGGAGATGGCAGACCAAGAATCGAACCGATACCGAAGGTGGAAGGAAGAAGGAATCATCATGCGGAGCATATGAGAAATTTTCTGGATTGCATTAAGTCGAGAAAGGACCCAAATTGTCCAGTTGAAAATGGAAGGTTAGTTGCTCTCTATGCTCACATGGGAAATATATCCTTACGGACAAAGAGTACGCTGGTATGGAATAAGGAAAAGAAAAACTTCGGGAAAAATAGAGTGGCTAATCAATTGATTACAAATGACTACAGAAGCCCATGGGAATTACCCAGGATTTGATTTTCTTGATTTATGAGACAAATGCTAGCCCATTTAAATTGGATTTAAGTATTAAATAATGTTAAGGAATGGCAGCAATGCCAAATTATATATTGGTATTCTTCAAATAACCTGTCTTTTAAGTTTTAATAATGTTTATTAGGCAGGTTTTTTCCTTATTGTATAGTAAATTGTGATGTTTTTCAATTTTAACTCAACATTAATTTATAATGGCTTCAAAAAACAAAACCCAGCAGAAAGGCAGGCGAGACTTTATTAAGAAGGTTGGAATTGCAGGTTCAGCTTTTACTATTGTTCCAAGATTTGTAATGGGGGGTCCAGGGCACATTGCGCCTAGTGATACCTTATACATTGCAGGTATTGGAGTTGGTGGTAAAGGAAGAAGTGACCTAGCTAACTTTGTAGAGAGTCCCGCAGCGAAAGTCGTATACCTATGCGACGTAGATGAGCCAAGGGCAAAAGAATCTAGAACAAAATTTCCGGATGCTAAGTTTTACGTTGACTACCGGGAAATGCTTGACAAGCATGAAAAGGATATTGATGCAGTTTCAGTGTCCACCCCAGATCACTCACATGCCAAGGCAGCACTCAATGCGATGAATCGAGGAAAGCACGTATACGTGCAAAAGCCATTAACCTGGAGTATGGAGGAAGCGCGTATGCTGACTGATGCCGCTGCAAAAAATAAGGTAGTTACTCAAATGGGTAACCAGGGAGGTTCCGGTGATGGAGTTAGAGAATCTATGGAAATTTATAATGCAGGTCTTATTGGAGATGTATTTGAAGTCCATTCATGGACAAACAGACCTGTATGGCCACAAGGCTTAGAGAAATCTACTGAGAAGCATAAAATTCCTGCGGGACTAGACTATGATAAATGGTTAGGACCTGCTGCATTCACTCCTTATCAACCTGTGTACGTTCCGTTTGGATGGAGAGGCTGGTATGAATTTGGAACAGGTGCTTTAGGTGATATGGCATGCCATATGCTGGACCCTGCCTTCAGAATTCTTCCGATTGACTATGCATCTGAAGTAGAATGTTCAGTAGCTCAAATACGTGACGGCCGTGGTCTAAGGTATACGCCAGATTGTTTCCCAACAGCATCTACTATCCATTTCAAGTTCCCAAGAACAGATGGAAAAGGGGATGTCCAATTACACTGGTACGATGGTGGTATCATGCCGGAGCGTCCTGCTGAATTGAGAGCAAGTGAGCCATTTGGCAATAGCGACGGAGGTATTTTATTGGTAGGAACAAGAGGTAAATTATTGATGGATTGCTATGGAGCAAATCCTCGTTTATTGCCAACTACCCTAATGAATACAATCGAGGTGAAGAAAACTCTTCCACGGGTTCCGGAAGGTCACTACGTACAATGGGTAAACGCTTGTATTGCTGGATATGAGGATGGTGTAACAAGTTCACCATTTAAATATGCCGGACCATTCACAGAAGCTATCTTATTAGGTTCTCTTGCTCTAAGAGCTTTCCAAACTAAAGATGATAATGGAAGGTTCTCCGGACAAAAGAAGTTACTATGGGATGCTAAAAACTTAAAAGTTACCAATTACGATTTCGCCAATAAATTTGTAAGGCGAGAATATCGTGAAGGATGGGAATTAGTTTAGTTTCATCAATCTAACTATATAGGCTTGCCAAATTTCTGGCAAGCCTTTTCTATTAAATGGTTTCTTAGGTGATTAAAACCGGGTTCTGGAGGAAAATAGTGAATCCAGGGCTGGGAAAAACGGGTTCATTAATTACCTTCGAGGCTGCAATAAAATTGATTCCATCTAAGAAACTGATTTCAGAGGTTGAAGCAGCTTTATTGTAGAATATCAAAAAATATTGTTCGTGGTGACTTTCTGTTCAGATGAACTGTATTAGAAGTCAGTTCGGAGAAATCTTCTAATAATATTTTAAGAAGGATTAAAAAGGTGTCTCAGCACTGAGCTGACCCTTGCGTGAAATACGATTGTAAATAATAAAACATGGAAAACGAAAAACAAGAATCTACGGAAGAAAAAAAAGGTTCTTTTAATCTGAGCAGGAGAGACATTGTTCAAGGTCTTGCATCAGTGCCATTTCTTGGTTTCTTTGGTTGGTCATGGGCAAAAAAAGATGGCCCTCAGGCAGCTGCCGGTCCAGTAATTGAAACACCAAAAGAAGAAACAGGCAAAGAACTAAATGTAGCAATGCTAGGCATGGGCGCTGAAGGAATGGTATTACTCAATGCGATGATGCGTATACCAGGTCTTAAATTCAGAGCCGTATGCGACATCTGGACAGATCTTAACTTAAAAAGAGCAGTTAATCTACTCACTAAATATGGCCATGAGGTCAATGGTTATGAAGATTATCGTGAAATGCTTGAAAATGAGAAAGACCTGGATGCCGTAATTATTGCCACTCCTGATTTTTGGCATGCCGAACATACCATTGCTTTCCTGGAAGCTGGAGTACATGTGTATTGCGAAAAAGAGATGTCAAACACCATCGAGGGAGCTAAGAGTATGGTGGATGCTCAACGTAGAACTGGTAAACTACTTCAAATTGGACATCAACGTAGAAGTAATCCAAGATACATCCATTGCAAGAAGAAGTTGTTAGAAGAAGCCAATATTCTAGGTAGAATAACGACCATCAATGGTCAGTGGAACAGAGGTGTTCAGCCTGATCTGGGATGGCCAAAGCGATATGAAATTCCTCAGGATAAGCTTGAAAAGTATGGCTTCAAAACCATGCATGCTTTCCGAAACTGGAGATGGTATAAGGGCCTTGGAGGAGGACCAATTGTTGATCTGGGATCACACCAAATAGATATTTATAACTGGTTCCTTGATAGTAAACCTGTTTCTGTAATGGCAACTGGTGGAACAGATTATTATGAAAAAGAAACCCATGAATGGTATGATAATATCATTGCTTTGTTTGAATACGAAACTGAATTAGGCACAGCAAGAGCATCATATCAAACCATTACTACCAATAGTAGTGAGGGTTATTATGAGAAATTTATGGGGGATGAAGGTACGCTTTCAATTTCCGAATCTGCAAACAAAAGTGGAGTCTATCGTGAAGTATCCGGTCCTCCCTGGGATGAATGGGTAAACAAAGGATTTCTAACCAAGCCTGAGAAAAAGGAAACACCTGCAGCAGCTGAAGGTGCAGTAGTGGATGTTCGGGAAACAGCAAGTCCTGAATCATATAATATTCCTGTAGTACTTAATGACCCATATCATCAACCTCACTTGCAGAATTTCTTTGATGCGATCAGAGGAAAGGCAGAATTGAATTGCCCCGCAATGGATGGTTATGAAACAGCAGTAACAGTTCTTAAAGTGAATGAAGCTGTTGAAAAAGGAACAACAATCAGATATAACCCAGAAGAATATGTCATTTGATAAGAACGAACAAACGATTGGCAATGGAGGAATTATTGCCCTGACACTACTTAGAATTTTTATTGGATGGCATTTCCTGTATGAAGGTTTTTATAAGCTGGCAGAACCTGCCTGGACTTCAAAACCTGCCCTTAATGGATCAAAATGGATCATGAATGGGTTGTATTCATGGATTGCAGATAGTCCATCAGTGTTATCTTTTGTAGATAGTCTGAATATGTATGGAATGGTAATTTTAGGTTTAGGTCTTATCCTTGGACTATTTTCAAGGTATTTGGCTGCTGGAGGAGCAGTACTATTGTTGCTGTTTTACCTCATCAACCCGCCACTTCCGGGATTATATTACACCACACCAACGGAAGGACACTATCTAATCATTAATAAAAATTTGATTGAAATGATGGCTTTGGTGGCTTTGGCTTTAATCCCAACAGGAAAGTTTTTCGGTTTGGACAGGTTTTTGCATGCCTTTTTTGCTAAGAGTTAAATACTTAATTATAAAATGATAAAATGAAGAAGTTAGTTTTAATTATAGCTGTAGCATTTGTGAGTTTTTACACGGTACAAGCACAGCAAATGAAACCTTTAGATTTGGTGCTTCCATCACCTATGTTTGTTGGTACACCTCAAAATTTTGATGTTCCGAACCTGGAAAAACCAAAAGGTGGGGCGAGACCTCCATTCATGGCTCCAGCTGGAACAAAAAATATTTCTGAAGGAAAAGCAGTTTCTGCTTCAGATGAGCTTCCAATTATTGGTGAGATTGATCAGATCACTGATGGTGATAAAGATGCCGGGTATGGCTCATTCGTAGAGCTAGGTCCTGATAAACAATGGGCACAGGTAGATCTGGGTGCTTCATATACGATCTATGCTGTAATCCTATGGCATTACCATCAGCAAGCCAGGGTATACCTGGATGTTGTAGTTCAGATATCAGATGATCCTGAATTCAAGACTGGTGTGAAAACCATTTTCAATAATGATAATGACAACACTTCTGGCTTCGGTGTAGGAAAAGATATGAACTACGTAGAGACCAATGAAGGTAAATTGATCGATGCTAAAGGAACAAAAGGAAGATATGTAAGATGTTACAGCAATGGTAATACTTACAATGATCTGAACCATTACGTAGAGATCGAAGTACACGGTAAGTAAAACAGGGCTAAGCCCCAAAGACTAAATATATTTGTGATCCCGACTGTTGTCGGGATCATTTTTTTTGCTTTGAAAAAATTCAGTTTTCTATTTTTATTCACCATTGTAGTATTGGCGATCTGGCTCAGGACCTTTGAGTTGGGGGAACGTCCTTTGCATACGGATGAAGCTGTAGGGGCTGCCAAATTTGGGCAATTGTTAGAAAATGGTGATTATAAATATGACCCCTTTGAATACCATGGTCCTACATTAAACTATCTTTCTCTTATCCCTGCCTGGATAGCTGGGGAATACACTTATCGAGACCTTAAAATTGAAACTCTGAGGTCGATTCCGGTTTTTTTTGGCATTTTATTGGTCCTTCTGCCAGTCTTTTTATTTTATCGATTGGATTATCGACATGCACTGGTAGCGGCATTTTTGGTGACCATTAGTCCGGCAATGGTTTTTTATAGCAGGTATTATATTCATGAATACATATTGGTATTCTTTAGCTATCTCGGGATTTTATCCTATTTCAAATTATCGGGAAATCAATCTAAAATATGGTCGGCAGTGCTGGGGATTTCAGTGGGAATGATGATTGCTACAAAGGAAACATGGGTCATTTCTATCGCTGGGTTTGTGATTGCACTTTTCTTGCAGGGAGGCCAAAAGGGTCTGCTCAACTTTATCATATCCAGGAGATTTTTGATAACTATTGGTATGACTCTTATCGTTGTCATCACCTTTTTCACCTCTTTTTTTTCCCACTACCAGGGGATAGTAGACATGTTTGCAACCTATGGTACCTACCTTGATAGGGCTGGTACCCAGGAACTTCATCGACATCCCTGGTATTACTATCTTCAATTATTGAGTGGAAATTCCGGACCAAATTACCTCTGGACCGAAGCTTCCATCCTATTTTTAGCTGCTGCAGGTGGGTATTTTTTAATTAAGGAATCAAATAATGATGACATGACCAAAAGATTAAGGGTTATCGTTATTTTCTGCCTTTTTCAGTTTGTCGTCTACTCGGCACTTCCGTATAAAACACCCTGGAATCTGTTAAGTGCTTACCTGGGCATCATTTTCCTTGCTGGTTATGGTGTAACCAGTTTATTGAAGATCATTTCGTCTCAGTATGTTAAGTTAGGAATAGCTGTATTGTTTGGATTGATAAGTATTCAGTTGGTGGGACAAACATTCTATGAATATAATGATCCTGCAGATCCTTCAAATCCATGGGTATACGGTCATACAGATGGAAACTTTAATCAGGTAATCCATACCATTGATTCTGTTGCTATGAATGATTCTACCTATATAGAGGTGATCTTTCCTGGTCATGATTATTGGCCTTTTCCGTGGTATCTGAGAAAATATCACAATGTTGCTTATCGTGATCATGTTGATTTTAATAGTCCTGGTGGAGAAATGATCCTAATTGCTCCTTCTTTGGAGGAAGACTTAGTAAAAAAACTTTACGAAAGCCCACCACCGGGACAACAATTTCTTTATTTGTATCTATTTGATTCTATACAAACCTTAAGACCGAATGTCTATTTCGATGGGTACCTCAGGTACGATTTATGGGATAAACAGCAATCGAAAAACATAGAAAATGATTGATTTAGAGACTAAATCGGGGAGTCCTCAAAAGCCTCATGTCTTCGAAACGAGAGCCATGGCGACCATGTATCAGATCTTTATCAGGCACGAAGACAAAGGTTATGCTTCTCAGGCAGCTCAGGATGCATTTGATTTACTTTATGACCTTGAACAGGAACTTAGCTATTACATTTCTAACAGTGATGTCACCATTTTCAATCAAACTGAAAAGGGGAAGACGATCAGAATCGGAGAACATGCCTGGAATTGTGCAAGAATTTGCGAAGACCTTTATAAGTTAACAAAGGGTTTGTATGATCCGACCGTAGGGCATTTTAAGCATGGCGCGAAACCACTGAAGAAGTTTAGAGGTCTTGGCTGGGCTACTGACCCAGAAAAGAATGGATTGATCCTTAAACAGGAAGATGTTCAAATGGATCTGGGCGGGATGGGAAAAGGATATGCATTGGATCAATTGGCGTTGATATTAGATGATTGGGATATTCATGATTTCCTGATCCACGGAGGGCGAAGTTCGGTTCTGACCTCCGGTAGTATGGATGAAGGTGGGGAGGGATGGCCAGTCTCATTAAGTCTAGTTGGGGATGGTAAAATTGATACGTTGAATTTAAAAGATGAATCCATGAGCAGTTCAGGGATTCTAAAAGGGGATCATATTATCGATCCGGCAACGGGCGAATCTATTAAAGAGTCGCGAGCTACCTGGATCATTGGACCGAATGCAGCTGTAACGGATGGTCTTTCTACCGCTTTGATGATGATGCCCACATCCGATATTAAAAAGTTAATTAAGAAGAGAGAAAGCTATAAAGTGATCGTCAGGCTGGATAAAAAGAAAAAAGTCGAGTATTACGGGTTTTAAGTGTTCCTTTCAACTTGTCTCCATTCCCTGTAACTTTGTCTTTCTTTCAAACCTTTAATTCTTATGAACATCGATTTCAATAATCCCTGGCACAAAGTAAAACCTGGAAAGGATGCACCTTCTGTAGTGAATGGCATCATTGAAATCCCCCAAAATACACGCGCAAAATATGAATTAGATAAAGAATCAGGTATGCTACTTCTGGATCGGGTGATTTATTCTTCCATGTATTACCCGGCCAATTATGGATTTATTCCTCAGACCTATTGTGATGATAAGGACCCGTTGGACATTCTGGTACTTTCACAGATCACCTTTGTACCCATGTGCATTGTGGCAGCAAAAGTGATCGGTGTAATGCAGATGTTGGATGATGGAGAGAAAGATGATAAGATCATTGCCGTCGCTGCCAATGATATGAGTGTGAATCATATGAATGATATAAGTGACCTGCCTGAGCATTTTGTGAAGGAACTAAAGAACTTCTTTGAAGACTATAAGAAACTGGAAAAGAATAAAACGGTGGAAGTGGAGGAATTCCAGGATGCCACAACCGCTCGCACGATCATTGAGAAGAGTCTGGTGGATTATCAGGCGTACATCAAGAATTAGTTATTATTTCCTAACTGGTCTAATCTGCAGGTACATTGCCGATAGCAAACTCACGATCAGACCAATTACAAAAACGGTGAGAAACATCAGAATAAACTGAAACCAGAGACTTTCAAACATAGCCATTTGTTCCAAGGCCTGCGCTTTGGCAATTTGAAATTCTTCCGGAGACATGGTCTCCTCCATTTGCTTCAAACTCAGTGTATAATATGATTCCATGAAATCGGGATCCATCCATTTGTAATAAATCACATTGTAGAGACCAAATGCGAGAGAGGGGCACAAAGCTATTCCACTTCCTATTCCTATTTTTTTTGTGAATGAAAGCTTCTCATACATCATTTCATATTCACGCATTCCAATAAAGACCATGGCCATGCAACCTACGATTGTGGCATACCCAATAATCTCACCTATCTCATAGTTATCAGGGTCAGTCCCAAGTAATAGAAATGTTACCAAATTGACTCCCAGCAGGATTCCAGCTGAGATCAGTCCATTTTTTATGATTGTCTTTTGCATCGTATTTTTTGGTCTAAAGAAGATGGAAACGAGAAATTTTTCCTCATACTTTCAGGTGATTTTGTCCTCATTGGCCTAATAATTTACAAGATTCCATAGGCTTTTGCTTGTCTGATAGCTTCTGTACGTCTCTTTACATTCAGCTTGATGTAAAGATTTGAGACATGTGTTTTGATCGTGTTTTCTGAAACAAATAGCTTTTCAGCAATCTCATTGTTTGAATACCCCTCTGCAATTTTTATTAAAACTTCATGCTCACGTGGACTGATCTTAAGGAAGTCAAGTTTTTTCAGGTTGGAAATCGAATTACCCTCAAGTAGATCCTTTCGCGTAGTGATGAAATTGCGAAGGATAATCCCAAAAATGACCAGAGCTACTGCACAGATTACCAGTACCATTTCACTAAACCAGGCACTTGATCTTAGACTATACTGCCCAAGCTCCAGAAGCACAAAGATTAAAATAGATAAAAGACCAAATCTTAATACAAGCTTTATCATCAGTTTGCTAGCATACGTATATTAACCTTCTCAAATTACATTAAACACCGTATTTACATCAACTAAAACCAGACCTATTTTTACTTCAGCATAATGATAATTAGTGTTAACCTGCGGTAAATGATAAAGAATCCGGAACAGTACAAGATCATCGAAAGGTATGAACGGATGTTCACCCTGGGTAATGATCAGGTCTATAAAATAGATTGGAAGTCCAGGGTTCTTTCTTATCTCACATGTGGTAAAGAGACTCATGAAATAGAGTGCCTGGAAACAATACCTGAGAGTATTACCATTTCCGAAATAGTAAATGGATCGGAAGTTGAAATATTACAGGTTATGTTTAAAGCTAGACACCCGGAGGAAATGTTGGACTTTGCCTGTAATTGTCACGGATTCACATTTGCTCATGGAAAATTCACTATTGACAATTATTTTGTACCCGTAATTTTGGATGCAGAATTTGAAGAGGTATCTGATGTTTATGAAATCAAATCAGGTGATTTTGATATCGTATGCTTTAAGGACATTGAAACAAGTGAATGGATACACTCTGTGAAATTTCAATATGAGTTATATATCCACAAGGAAGGGCTGCGTAAATTTTCTGTACATCGTAACCTTGAAGATATCCTCCACATACCGGAATATATACACAGCGAAGCACATTATTTCAGGAGATCAAATCGAATGTGCTCCGGAATCTGTCTTAATGCAATAGGCGAAGAATATATCAAGACATTCGCAAACGAATGTTAACTTTCGGGTTTAATCATCCGATGTGAAAAGCAGAATCCTTATCATTTTTGCTTCCTAGCTTTATGCTTTGGCTATGAAACTTGTTCGATGCTACCAATGAACTTCAGAATCCGGACCATCACAGCCGGCATTACCCTTTCAGATCTAGATGACCTTTCATCCATTGGAAATGCCATCAATTTTTTGGATAAAGCTAAAAATCAATTGGAGACAGCTGGTTATGAAGTGCAGACACTGAGGATTGCTACCCAGAGTTTGTGTGAATTGGTCGGGAGCCCGGATAAAAGAACAATTGATCAGCTGATGACTATTGATAAAATGGCTGCTAAAAGTAGTATTATGCTTTCTGTGGGAGAATTGATCGCTGGAGATGTTGATGCTCAGGATCTTGCAAATTGGGCAGGTAAGCTAGTAAAGGCTACCACCAATATTAGTTTCAGTATATCAGTAGGCTCTGAAGCCAATGGGATTCATTATAAATCCATTAAAGTAGCAGCCTCAGTTTGTAAGGCTTTGGCTGAGAATAGCCCAGGAGGTGAAGCAAATTTCAGATTTACCGCTTCGGCCAATTGCCAGCCCGGCATTCCATTTTTCCCTGCAGCTTATCATAAGGGTCCAAACAGTTTTGCCATTGGATTGGAATACCCTAATGTGATTACCGAGGTATTTAAGAATTCTAACTGGGAATATGCAGAAAGTGACCTGAAAGTAACGTTAAATAAGATTTTTCAACCTATTGAAACTATAGCCAAAGGAATGGAATCCTCAGATTGGCGATATGACGGTATAGATACATCCCCCGCACCAGGGCTGGATGCAAGCATTGGGGAAGCCATTGAAACATTGACTGGTAAACCATTTGGGAGTGTAAGCACATTAAATGCATGCGCAATCATTACAAAAGCTATCAAGGATCTATCGGTTAAGATATGTGGTTATTCCGGATTGATGTTACCAGTGATTGAAGATAAGGTCCTGGCTAAGAGGGCAATTGAGAAGAGGTATTCAGTTGAAGAGCTATTGCTCTTTTCGGCTGTCTCAGGTACTGGATTGGATGTTGTTCCCCTGGCTGGTGATGTCTCTGAAGAAACATTAGCAGGAGTTTATCAGGATCTTGCGGCGCTGTCGTTAAGGTATTTCAATAAGCCACTTTCAGCACGCTTGTTCCCGATCCCGGGAAAACAGGGGGGCGATAAGGTGTCATTTGAGAATCCTTATTTGACCAATTCCGTCATTATGGAACTGAAATAAGTATTATTTCCTTTAAAACTTATGGATCGGGAAAAAGTATTGGAAATCTACAAAGAAGTCGTAGACTCTATAGGTGATATTAAATTAAAGGGTAAGACACTTCCATATACCTCAGCCAATGGGTATATGTATTCGCAACTCAATAAGGAAGGGCAATTGGGGATTAGGTTACCCAAATCTGAGGCTGAGAGTTTTATAGAAAAGTATGGGGCTGAAGAGTTTAAGTCATATGGTTCGGTAATGGATGAATATGTGAAGGTTCCGGATAAATTGCTTTCTCAACCCCAGGTTATTGCAGAGTATTTGATTAAAGGGTATGATCATGTGATGACCTTACCTGAGAAATAAAAATGATCAGGTATTAAATTCTAGATTGGTAGGTATATTTTTATTTGTTTGTAGAGTTCTTAAATTCACCTTGCCTGTTGGAACTCCGATAGATAATCATTTGGAAATCAATTAACAACATATGAAAAAGCACATTAACCTAATCACCATCATATTGTTTTTCTTCACCGTGATCTCCTCTTCTGCACAGGGGAAGAAAGATAAGGGTGAGACCATATTTTTAAAATATGCTGAAGAGGCGTTGGAAGTTGTTGCCAAAGGTGCTGAGACGCGCTCCATAACAGGTGTAGCGATTGTGGCTTATATCCCAGGGGATGTTACGAAATCCTGGACTTCGAAGATGCGAGTGGTTGGCAGTATGATCAAGGGGACCTCTAATCTTATTGCCATTGCGCATAGTAAGGCCGCTGAAATGGCGGACACTTTCCAAAACAGTGGAGGTGGTATCAGAGAACCCTTAAAAGGTGAATTTGGTTATCAAGGCGGAGTCATTGAAAAGGTGGAAGGGGGATATGTTTTAGCAGTATTTTCAGGAGCCACAGGAGAACAGGATCTTGCCGTATCCAATGAAGGATTGACTTTTCTTGTTGGAAAGTTTAAATAATAGCATAGAAGATTATATTCTGGCCTGGTAGGTATACAAATCGTAATACCGCCCTTCTTTTTTCAATAACTCATCATGAGTTCCTCTTTCCACGATGTTTCCCTGTTCAATCACCAGGATCTGATTAGCTTTCCTTATCGTGCTGAGTCTATGAGCAATCACAAAGGATGTTCGACCATGCATCAGACGGTTTAAACTCTCCTGGATAAAGCTTTCACTTTCCGTATCAAGGTTTGATGTGGCCTCGTCCAGAATCAGGATCCGTGGGTTAGCAAGGATTGCCCGGGCAATGGCAATTCGTTGTTTTTGACCACCTGATAGTTTGACTCCTCGTTCACCAATCAATGTATCCATTCCGTCTTCAAATCGATCTGTGAATTCTGTTACGTGGGCTGCTTTTGCGGCATCCGCCAGTTCTGTTTCGGAGGCTTCAGGTTTTGGAAAGAGGATGTTTTCTCTTATTGTTCCTTCAAAAAGGAAATCATCCTGCAAGACCACTCCTAGCTGACCCCGGTAACTATTTAGGGAGACCTTTGAAAGATCTTGCCCATCAACGGTGATTTTACCACTGTCAGGATTTAGGAAAGATGCTACCAATCCCGCTATCGTAGTTTTGCCAGATCCGGACGACCCAACCAATGCGGTGACCGATCCGGGTTTTGCATCAAAACTGATATCTTTAATCACTTCCTTACCGGGCTCGTAGGCAAAAGAAACTTTTTCAAATGCCACATGACCATCAATTTTACCGATCTGAATAGTTCTTTCCGTTCCATCATCTTCGGGCTTCATGTTCATGATCTCTTCAGTACGATCCAAACCGGCAAAGGCTTCAGTCAATTGACTACCGATATTACTCATCTGAACGATTGGCGCAATCATAAATCCCAGGTAAAGTGTAAAAGCCAGAAAATCTCCGAGAGTCAGCTGGTTCTGGATAATCATATATCCCCCAATACCCATGATTCCAATACTCGCAAGTCCCAGAAGGAAGGTTGCCGAGCTGGTTACAAGACTTGTTGATGTTAAGCTCTTTTTTACATTAAGGAATAATTTTTCAACACCATTCTCAAAAGTTTTTACTTCCTGCTTTTCAGCATTAAATCCTTTGATCACCCTAATTCCACCGAGCGTTTCCGTGAGTCTGCCAGTCACCTCTGCATTTAATTTACCTCTTTCTCTGAAGATTGGACGGATATAACCAAAAGCCTTAAGCGAAATGAACCCGAAAATAGCAACAGGCACTAATACGTAGAGTGTCATCCAGGGACTAATCCGGATCAGCAATACCATGGATATAATTGCTGTGAGAATGCCTCCAAATAACTGGACTAATCCGGTTCCAACCAAGTTACGAACACCTTCCACATCTGTCATGATACGAGAAACTAATTCTCCAGATTTACTATTGTCGAAAAACCTAATAGGTAAATAAATAATATGTTGTTGGACCCTAGCCCTGAGTTTGGCGATCAGATGTTGTGCTTCGACGCTTAAAAGTTGAGTAAGAGCAAATGAGGTTATTGACTGGATTACTATTGCGCTGATCACCACAATAACCAGTATTTTCAACATATGAAGGTCACTATTGGCGATGACATCATCAATCAGATATTTGCTGGCACCAGGGAGGATGAGACTTGCCAGTCTACTGATTACGATCAATACTAATCCTACTGCAATGATTTTTCTTCTAGGCCATACAATGGTTTTAAATACATGGCCAATACTCACACGTTTTTTGCTCATATCCAGTTAAGACGAATGAGTGTCAAAGATATTTGATTGGATCTACTGATTGATCCAATTACTCACTTCTTCTTCTGTAATCCTGTTTAGATAGATTCTCTGGAAACGGTTAGCGACATAAGTTGTCCCCAGGATTAGCAGATGATTTTCTTCATCCATCTCTGGTCTGATAGAAGCCAGCGTATAAGGATTTAGATATCCGATATTATGCTTTCCGACCAGTTCACCACTGGATTGATCAAAGATGTAGAGTCCAATCTGACGATTCTCAGTCTCAGCGGCAAAAATGGTATAGGGGGTTCCACCAACTTCATAACTAATAATATCCATCGGTGTATACGAACGAAACTCAGTTACATTTCCATAGAGGGTATACAAATCTACACTTGATGCTATTGCTGTACTCGAAATAGTGGCATCCGGACCAATAAAATTATCATTGAACTGAAATCCACCAATTGCAAAGACATTGCCAGATATTGGCAGTGCACTCCTTATTCCCCCATTGATGGTTTGGCCTTGTAACACACCTGTTGGCGTTCCTCCAAAATCACTAAAGACCAATGATAAGCTATAATTAAAAAACCCATTGAAAAATACGGTACCTCCGGGTGTTTCGCCCACGAAGAAGGGAAGTGGCTGATCCCCTGGATTCAGGTAATGATTTAATATGGTTCCTTCAACATCATCACCCGCACCAATGGAATATGCTGCAGTGTTTACAATACTTCCGTCTGTTGCTATCTCTGAAATCTGGCTCTCTGCATTGAAAGGATCATAACTAAGCATCAGAAACTGGTTTCCTGAGGAAGAAAGAGCTGCAGCCAATGGATAGGTTAGTGGCACATTGGTTATCTGTTCGTTTTCGAGACTATCATCAACTGAAATTAACTGAACCTGTACGGTCTGAGGGTCCATTCCAAAGAAGTAATAACGACCATTTACATCCATGATTTCCCCAGTTGGTAATACAGGGGCCGGATCAAAGGTGTGTTCTGCAATGAATTCGCCCTCCTCATCAACCTTTATTAGTTGTATACCGGAGAAATCAGTTCGGTCGATTTCTGTTGCTGATAGAATGATATATCCTGAAGTAGATTTTACGACATCAATCGGATGGAAATCCACAACATATCTTACATCATCATAGATCTTGAAGAATCCCGTTTCAGGAATTTGTTCTTCATCCTTACAGGCAAATAAAAGCGGCATTAAAGCCAATAGAAATAATACTTTTTTCATCATGATGTCAATAAGCCTGGAATTGCTTGTCTATAAATCGTAATGGGAATACAAAGCTGAGTGAAATGTTAATGTTGTCTACTTTGAGCTCATCATTCACATCACCAATGGATGTTAGTTCTGTTTGAGTGAATCGATTCCCATCATTAGTAATATCTGTTAATCCCATTAGATAAACGACTTCCAGTACAGATCTGATATTGAAATAATCAAAGCTTACTCCTGCTCCACCTAAAGCTCCGGCATAATTTTGAAATTGCTGGGTAACACCCAGAATTTGAGTTCCACCAGAAGTAGGTATGGGTTCGCCGGCAGCGTAATCTGTATACAGCACGTCTACTTTCTTTTCCGCATGGGTAATGAATGTGTAGAATCCTCCAAGCATAACAAAAGGTCGGGTCTTTCCCGATTGAATAATTTCATATTTGATAGAAAGTGGCACATCAACTGCATCAATTCTTTGTTCGATGGTGTATTCCATATCAAAAGCATTGACTAGCCCCGGTCCCTGCCAGGATCGATTGTTAAAGTACTTGTACCTGATCCTTTTATAGGTTGGCTGGATGCCTATTGCAAATCCCCGATGATAGAATGTAATGTCTAATCCGGCCTGTGCTCCTGGTAGTGAGTATACTTCGTAACCTTTCTCGAGATCCTGTTGAGGCAATCCTATGGTGCTTATAGATGAATAGGGGGTCTCGGGATTTGGATCCGTAAAATTTGTTCCAATCTTAATTCCAAGCCACCATTGGGTCTTTAAGAATTCTTCAGCATACCCTCCTATTCCCGGTGCCCGCTTGGCTTGTCCAAGCAGCGAGAAGGATGCAATTACCAGAAAGGCCAATATTAATGACCTATTGAATAATGAGTTTCTTTGTTTCATTCAGTTTTTCGGATGAGACTCTTACAAAATATAATCCTCTTGGAAATGGATCTAAAACCATGGATACTGTATGCTTACCCGGATTTAATTTCCTCTTAAATGTACTTAGGACAGATCCTTTGATATCTATTAGTTCAAATCGTAAATCCTGGACATCATTGATGAAAAAGTCAATCTGGGTATAGTTATGAGCCGGATTTGGATAAAGTTTTTCAATTCGGTAAAAATCTTTCCTGATCTTATCCTGGCCGGTAATTACATCACTGATCAGATCCATAGCTACATAGTTGCCGCCATTTATCAAATCGGGGCCCGTTACATAATCACCATAGAAAATATCATTGGTCAGCATCGTTTGATCTACACCCATCCACTCATAGAGGATATTGGCATAGATCTGTCGATAATCAAATTGCATGGACACATTATTGAGTGAGAGATCTGGACTGGTTCCATATATCCCTCCTCTAAGACCGGCTCCCCACATCATGATTGGACCACCGGTTCCATGGTCTGTACCATAACTACCATTTGAGGCTATTCTTCTACCAAATTCGGACATTGACATGGTCAAAACCCTATCTGAAATACCTCTCTGGTTAAGATCTTCATTGAATGCCCTCATGGCAGAGGAGATATAATAAAGCAATGCAGCATGTCCGCCCATTGTGGATTCACCCTGCACAACCTGTTGCGCATGGGTATCGAAACCTCCAATTTTCAAAAGGAAAACTTTTGTTTTTAGACCTCCTGCCAGTAACCTGGCAACGAGTTGAAGCTGTGATGTCAATGGGTTTCGGTTGCTTGCCGGAAGGAAAGGATAATTTTCAGGATAAGTGACTCCGGTTGCTGCAGCTGAATCATAGATCTCAACTAATCTTTTTATATAGATTTCCGATTTATCTTCCAGACCCAGGATCCAATCCATCTCTTTTCCATAGGGTGAGCCATCAAGAAAGTTAGGAGGAAGACCTCTTGGATCAACTCCCTCATCAGCAAAACCCTCCAATTGCTCAATCAGACTTGCCAAGCCTCCCGGGCTGCTACCCAGTGATAGAGAAGTTGGGATATTTCCTTCCTGATGAAAGAGAAGGGAAACATCATTACCCATTTCTAACGCCAAGGGGTCTGGCATGTCTCCATTTGGGAAATCATCGGGGTAGGTTTCAGGTAAATAAATATTAGATAGGTATCTGCCCACCCATCCACTTGGGAAATAATCATCAGCTCCACCACCCATAAACCATATATCCCTTCCTCTGAAGTGCGAGCCATTATTGTTTTCATAAGATACTCCCTGAAATACCGCTGCTCGACCGATGTCATACATGTATTTAAAGTCCTGCATGTCCGGATGCAATCCAATCTGATCAGCTGTAGGTACTGTGCTATCTAACGGGATCAAAGTTCGGTTTCCTACTTTATAAGGAATGGCAACATTGGCACGTCTGCTATAATACTGATCATAAGCCTCCAATGGAATAAATGTATTAAGTCCATCATTTCCCCCATGCATCTGAAGGATGATCAATACCTTATCATTATCACTCGCTGCAGCAAGACGCTGCATTGACTGGTAGCCACCTAATACTTTTAACGGAACCCCCTGAAATGCGATTGGAACACCAGCTGCAAAACCTAATTTTCTGATAAATTTTCTTCTCTCCATCTTTTACATCAATTGGTATTCCGGCGATTGTAACATCGCATTAAATAAATTCAGTAACTGACCTCCAGCATCAGGAGTCGGACTTCCACCATTCCATCTAACTACCCAGGCAGCATCAGGATCGGGGTCTCCATCGTCATATAAAGCCTGCAGAAAGTAGTTTAACCTTTCATTGGTGAGCTCGCTATTTGGGTCATCAAAGGCGATAATTCCAGATACCGGTAAAAAATATTTGGCTATTTCAATTACAAGTGATTTTGCGTCCCCGCCAACTGATGAGAAATTATCAACAACGAACTGCAATATATTAACCTGGTGGGGCTCCGGGTCCATACCACTATTAATTAATCCTCGAACAAAATCGTATCGTCTGGTGAGGTAATTGGTCGTGATCCAGTTCCTGTTAAATATTGGATACTGATGGTAAGCAGCATAACCTGCTACCTCGTATGGTTCATAGTAGTCCATCCCCTGATCTCCAACTTCTCCCAGAATACGGCCAGCTGCATCGTAGAAACCTACAAGGTCTACCGCCTGGTCAGGTATGGTTTTTTCAAAACTTCTACTGAATCCAATTACAAGATCTAATGGTGATTTTATAATGCTACCAAAGCTGTCATCCAAATACCCTCCAGCACCTTCATAGAATTCACGGCTGGTAAACAGCGCTTCCAGGACAGGTTGAATTTTGAAATTATTGGCAGAAAAAATATCAGCCATATCCTGAATAACTCCAGCTTGTATAGTTGGATTTACCTCGTGATAAATGAAAAATCTATAAAGCTTTCTACAGGTATATAAGAGCGTTTCTTCCTGGCTATAAATGATATCAATCAGTTGACTGATCTCGTCCAACAGACTTTCTTCTGTTGGTTCACTTCCTAATAAGAGCGTAGGGTCTGGAGTGACTGAGGCATTGCCCAATCTTTCACTGAAAGTCTTTACTGAATTATCATGAGCTGAAGCAACACCTGCACTACCGCGGACTACACCCCTGGGCAGATTGGTATCAGGATCAATGTTGCTAAAGGAATTGTCATTAACATATCCTGAAAATACTTTGGCTCCCTGTTGTACATCAAGTTCTGTAAAATAGGTATAGTCTCCCTGGTACTGGGGCTCAGGAACAGAACCTTCAAGCCCTTTTCCGATGGCAAAAAGTTCTAGTAATTCCCGTGCATAGTTTTCGTTCGGATTTCCCTTTACATTATATCTTCCATCAAGGAAGACCAGCATGGCGTTATCAACCGAGATCTTTTTGGTTAGTTCCCTAAAGTTCAAGGCAATATCTAATGAAGAATCCAGTGGATCTACAATAATATCATTCTTATCAAAGGCAAAAAATCTGAATAAAGCCATTTGATGATAGAGTGCCCTGTGATTACTTACTACGCTTCTTTTCGTTGTAAAGTGCGTATGCATGAAAAATACCAGATGTTCTCTGAAGGCATATGCCAGGGATTGGTTATCAGGAACCCCTGAGCTCATCATCTGGGCGAGATGCCATCGGAGAATGAGCGTTTCGTAATTGTAATCCTCCACATCTGTAGCTGAATCAAGATTGATCCATGGTAATCCAGTATTTGGATCCAGAGGTTCCTGCGGATCTGGTAAGTTAGGATCAAATAGCTGAGCCACAGCTTGTTGCGGAGTCATTGCTGCAAACTGATCAATTTGCTGCTTTGTAGCACCAAAGCAGGCTCTTCTTAGTAAATGAGCAGCTCGTTGAACACCCAGTGGATCAGTAAATGTAGTTAGGGCCATTTATTCAAGGATTTTCCAATCTTACCAAAAATAAAATAATCAATAAAAAATCTTAGAATGATCTAATTACTTTTTTATTAATAAATCAACTCGAGCCGGTGAAAAATATTATATGCTGGTGGAAAAATTACGCCACACGCAGATCAGGGGTGGTAATCTTCAATAAAGATAGAGACTTATTTTTAAATGAATTAACTTTTTAAGAAACCTTATTAGATTTTAGGGTTTTATTATAAAAGAAAGCCCTAATTGCTTCTTTTATTTGTATGTGAATTTTGAATCAGTAATCACAAGAAATGTCACTTACCTATTCATCCATAATGCCACTTGGGACTCATGCCCCGGATTTTCACCTTGTTGATGTTATTTCTGGAAAAGAGATAAGCCCAGGAATGCAGAAAAAGGAACATGGACTGGTGGTTATGTTTATTTGTAATCATTGCCCATATGTGTTGCATATTGAAGATGAAGTTAGCAGAGTGGCAAGAGAATATCAGGAAAAGGGAGTTGGTTTTGTTGCCATAAGTTCTAATGATATAGATAAATATCCGGATGATGATCCTGAAGGAATGAGGGAGCAGGCAAAACGCGCTGGATTTACTTTTCCTTACATTTATGATGAATCACAGGAAGTAGCCAAAGCATATGAAGCAGAATGTACGCCGGAGTTCTATGTGTTTAATGCCTCATTAGAATGTGTCTACAGAGGAAGATTGGATGCGGCATCTCCTGGAAATGGTAAACCCATTGATGGGGCAGATCTGAGACGGGCGCTGGATAACCTGATAAGTGGAAGGAATATACCCTTGGATCAGAAACCAAGTATGGGTTGTAACATCAAGTGGAAGGCTTAAATCTCGTCTGAACTTGAGAAGATTTATTAATTTACGGCCTCGTTTCAACCCATGAGTACAGCATCAGGAAAATTTAAAAAGATCACCACTCATCGCCTGCTGGAAATGAAAAGCGCAGGTGAGCCAATTGCTATGCTCACAGCCTATGACTATTCGATGGCTCGGATCATAGATGGGGCTGGTATTGATATCCTGTTAGTAGGAGATTCAGCTTCCAATGTAATGGCTGGAAATGACACAACCCTGCCCATCACATTGGACCATATGATATGGCATGCCACCTCAGTCGTAAAAGCCGTAGATCGTTCATTGGTCGTGGTGGATATACCTTTTGGAAGTTATCAGGGTAATTCGAGTGAAGCTTTAAAATCCAGTATTAGGATCATGAAAGAATCTGGTGCTCATGCGGTAAAGATGGAAGGAGGAGTTGAAATCAAAGAGAGTATCTCAAGAGTGCTTTCTGCAGGTATACCAGTGATGGGCCATCTAGGTTTGACACCCCAATCCATCTATAAATTTGGCACCTATACCGTGAGAGCAAAAGCTGAGGAGGAAGCCAAAAAACTGATTGAAGATGCCAAATTGCTGGAAGAGATTGGATGTTTTGGGATTGTACTGGAAAAAATACCAGCAAAACTGGCAGGAGAAGTAGCAAAAGGTCTCAAGATCCCCGTGATTGGAATCGGTGCCGGACCGGAAGTAGATGGTCAGGTACTTGTAATGCATGACTTATTTGGGATTACACAAGATTTTAAGCCAAGGTTTTTAAGGCAATATGCTGACCTGAATAAAATAATTGGTGAGGCTACTCAGCAATATATTAAAGACGTTAAATCAAAAGATTTTCCTAGTAAGGAAGAAAGTTATTAATAGACAGATTAACCTAGTTACTGAATAATTAAGCAAAATGGCAAAAGAAGCATCAACAATCATTTACACCATTACAGATGAAGCCCCAGCACTGGCAACATATTCATTATTACCTATTGTACAGGGATTTACGGCCTCAGCAGGTGTATCAGTCACGACAAGAGATATATCATTATCTGGGCGTATCATCGCTACTTTCCCGGAATTTCTCACCGAAGATCAAAAGATATCTGATGATTTGGCCTATTTAGGTTCATTAGCCAATACCCCAGAAGCTAACATCATCAAGCTCCCAAATATCAGTGCTTCTATTCCCCAGCTTGTTGCAGCAATCAAGGAATTACAAGGTAAAGGATATAAGCTCCCGGATTATCCTACTGAACCAAAGAATGATGCAGAGATTGCCATAAAGGCCAAATATGATAAGATAAAAGGAAGTGCAGTTAACCCGGTTTTAAGAGAAGGAAATAGTGATAGACGAGCTCCGAAAGCAGTAAAAGAGTATGCAAGGCACAACCCACACTCAATGGGGAAATGGGAATCTTCGTCAAAATCCCATGTAGCCAGCATGGAGTCAGGAGATTTCTATGGCAGTGAAAAATCAGTTACTGTGGGAGGGCCCACAAGTGTTACTATCCAACATATTGATAATGCGGGCAAGGTCACTGTTTTAAAGGCTAAAACAAATCTGCTTGCCGGGGAGGTAATCGATGCGGCAGTTATGAGCCGCAAAGCTTTGAGAGAATTTCTAGAACACGCCATTCAAGATGCTAAAAAGGAAAATATTCTGTTCTCAATCCACCTGAAGGCTACCATGATGAAAGTGTCAGATCCGATTTTATTTGGACATGCGGTTTCGGTATTTTTTGCTTCAGTATTTGAAAAACACCAGACTACTTTCCAGTCACTTGGAGTTGATCCCAACAATGGGATGGGGGATCTGCTGGCAAAAGTCGAGACTCTCGATGATGCGAAGAAACAAGAGATCAAAGATGATATTGCTGCCTGCTATGCTTCTCAGCCCGCACTGGCAATGGTGAATTCCGATAAAGGAATTACCAATTTACATGTACCAAGTGACGTGATCATCGACGCTTCTATGCCGGCAGCTATCAGAACTTCAGGTCAAATGTGGGGGCCCGATGGAAAGCAAAAAGATACGATGTTTACCATCCCTGACAGGTCATATGCAGGTGTTTATCAGGCGGTGATTGAAGATTGTAAAGAGAATGGAGCTTACGATCCTACCACTATGGGGAGCGTTCCCAATGTTGGACTGATGGCTCAGAAAGCAGAAGAATACGGATCCCATGACAAAACATTTGAAATTCCATCTGACGGAAAAGTTCAGGTGGTAGATGATAAAGGAGACGTATTAATTGAGCTCAATGTAGGTGCTGGTGACGTATGGAGGATGTGCCAAACTAAGGATGCACCTATTCAGGATTGGGTGAAACTGGCAGTGAACAGGTCCAGGGAATCAAATACACCAGCTGTCTTTTGGCTTGATAAAGAACGCGGTCATGACGCTGAGATCATCAAAAAGGTGAACAAATATCTTTTGGATCATGATACTACAGGTTTGGAGATCCATATCATGCCTCCAGTAGAAGCCACAAAATTCTCGGTGGAAAGGATCAGAAAGGGGCAGGATACGATTTCTGTCACAGGAAACGTATTACGCGACTATCTGACTGATTTGTTTCCAATCCTTGAAGTTGGAACAAGTGCAAAGATGCTATCGATCGTACCCTTAATGAATGGTGGTGGATTGTTCGAGACAGGTGCTGGCGGATCAGCTCCTAAACACGTGCAGCAATTTGAAGAAGAGGGACATCTCAGATGGGACTCGCTTGGAGAGTTTTTAGCACTGGCTGCATCTCTGGAGCATTTAAGTAAGGTTGATAATAACCCACGTGCACAAGTCCTGGCAGATACTTTGGATGCTGCCAATGGTAAATTTCTTCAGGAGAATAAATCTCCTTCCCGAAAGGTGAATGAAATTGATAACAGAGGTAGTCATTTTTATCTGGCCATGTACTGGGCAGAAGCTCTTGCAACCCAAGATCAGGATCCTTCTCTGAAAACCCTGTTTACTGGTGTTGCTAAATCCTTGGAAGAAAAGGAGTCGACCATTAACGCTGAGCTTCTTGGAGCACAAGGATCACCAGTAGATATTGGTGGGTATTATAAGCCTGATGAAAACCTTGCTTTTAAAGCAATGAGACCGAGTGCTACATTAAATGCAATTGTTGACGGACTTAGAAAGAGCTAAACAGAAATTTAGAGGGTTTCGCCTTTTTTGATGAATTCTACCTCGAATAGGGATGGCCAGTTTTTACCGGTTACATAGATCTTTTGTGATTCTTTATGATAGGCTATTCCATTTAAGACATCATTAACTTCATCGAGGCCCTGCTTTTCTTTTTCAGTCAATAAACCTGAGAGGTCAATCATTTTAAGCACCTTTCCTGTCTTTGGATCAATGACAGCTACATCGTTTTCAGTGTAGATGTTGGCATAGATTAATCCATCGATAATTTCCAGTTCATTTAATGATTGTATAGGTCTTACATTATCATAAACTTCAAGAGTACCTATTTCAGAAAAATCGTGGGGGTCTAACAGGTGTAGAACTTCCGTTCCATCACTTACAACCAGGGTATCCCCCAGGGTGGTAGCCCCCCAACCTTCATGGTTGTAATTGAATTTTCCGATTTGATTTAAATCCGTATCGAAGACAAATCCAACATTGCTTCTGTAGGTGAGCATCATGATTTTATCCTGCCAGTAAGTACTTCCTTCACCAAAGTATTCCGAACCGATGTTCACCAGTTTAATCTTATTGCCTGAGTTGAGGTCTACAATTCTAATGGTGGATCTTCCATTTCTACCAGTGCTTTCGTAAAATACATTACCTCGAAAAAACAATCCCTGGGTATAAGCTTCCGGATCATGCGGAAATTTCTTTATTACCTTGTACGTCATGAATTCGGGTGTTATATCAGATAGGAATCTGACTTTTGGGTAATGAGTCTCAGATTTACCTTCAAAAAACACAGTAATTTTAAATCTTTTTTTACCGGTTGAGGCCTTAGCGGAATTCCATGAAAAGCTGGTCGTATCATAGATGATTTCTTCGATGTCATCGTCAAATAATATTGAATCAACATCTTTCTTGGATTCAATACTGAATTCAATCTCGTCACCAATAGTAAAGAGTTTATTTGGAGAAGGACTTAGTATACTTGTTTTCCGTGGGATCCTTGGAGATTCATCTCCTGATTGATTCGGTTTTTCTTTGCCATCATTGCAGGAAGGGAAAATAAAAAGTATAACAAGTATTAGGAATGTCAATCTCATCTGACTAAAATACGTTTGAATAAGTAAATATCAATCCATTGATCCAGAAAATGAAATAGCATTTATGGATAGTTAAAATTCTATAAAGATATGTCAATGAAGAGAATTTTAGTTCCTGTAGACTTTTCTGAAGTCTCCAGAGATGCCGTTAAATCTGCCGCGAGTCTAGCCAGGAAAACAGGTGGAGATATCGTCATTTTTCATGTAATAGAAACTTCAGAAGAAACTTCAGAGCTCAGAGAAAAAATTGATAGTATGCTGTCAATGAGTGAATTAAAAGGCGTTCCCACTCATTACAAGCAGACAACCGGTAATCCAATTGATGAGATTGTTGAACAACAGTTAGATCTGATAGTGATGGGTTCTGAAGGAGCAGAAGGAATTGAGAACTTACTGTTAAGTACACTTTCTGAAAAAGTTTCCAGAAAGGCCAAATGTCCTGTGATCAATATCAAGCGCTATGTTGATTTGGCAAACATCAAGAGTATTGTATTTCCTACGGATATGCGTACGGATCTGACGAGTGTAATCGGTGAGATCAAAGCTTTACAATCTTTTTATGGAGCGCATCTACATCTGATAAAAGTATTTAATGATACCTGGGTATTGGAAAAGGAAGTAAAGGGGAGACTGGAAGAATTTGCCAAGATTATGAAACTTGATTCTTATTCTGTTTCTGCACGACCTAACATAGATAAAGCAGAAGAAATATTAGAATTTGCAAGTGAAATTCATTCTCCGATGATTGCTATGGGTATCCATGATAGACATGGACTGGATAAAATACTTAGTGGTTATATAGCAAAAGATGTGATTAACCACGGAAAAGTAGCTATATGGACCAAAGTAATGCAGGAAGAAGCTTAGTTCTGCTCTTGTTTTTTTGTTTGAGGGTAGCTCATCTTCATCATGGTGGGGACCGTCAATCCCTGATATAATACAGAACACACCACTACCACATAGGTCATGGTAATAATGATATCTTTCCCATGAAAATCAGTAAGAGAGAGTGATAAGGCAATGGGAAGACCACCCCTGAGAGCACCCCAAGTCAAAATGGGGATTGTGAATGGTGAGAATGCCCGCCTTGCAGACATCAATTTTATGGGTATGAATACACTTACCCATCTGCCAAAAAGAACAATGTTGACAGCAAAGAATCCAGCAGCGAAGTAGTCAAACCTCAATGGAATAACAAGCATTTCTAGCCCGATAAGTACAAACAGCATTGCAGAAAGAGACTCCTCAATAAGATTCCAGAATTTAAAAACATAGTCGCCTGCAGCACTCGTCACATGACCTCCTCGACCTTCATTCCCAATCACAAGCCCCATGATCACAGCGGCCTGTTTAGAAGAAACGTGAATGAAATCCGCCAGATACGAGCCCACCATCACAATAGCCAACGTGATTAGAATCTCAACCTCAACATCGTCATTGTCAACGTACTTGAGTAATCTGTATCCAATGTAACCCAATACCAGCCCGATAAAGATCCCACCTCCTATATCTGCGCATATAATGTAGACTGTTTCAAATATACTTAAAGCATGGTCCTCCTTTGCATGAGCAATATCTAATAGCGTCAAAGCAAGAACAACGGCAACTCCATCATTGAATAGTGATTCACCTGTAATCTTAATCTCAAGATCCTTGGCCATATTGAATTGCTTCATTGTTTTGGTCACCGCGATAGGATCGGTAGGGGAAATTAAGGCTCCAAAAACCAGGCAATACAGATAATGCAATTCTATCCCAACCAGATAGTTGAGCATATAATAAATCAACGTTCCGATAACGAAAGTCGAAATGAAGACACCCGTTGTAGCGAGGACAAGGACAGGCGTTCTTTCTTTTGATAATTTCTTGAAATCTATTTGTAGTGCACCTGAAAACAACATAAAGCTCAGAACTACCTGATAGAGCACTTCCGCATAATCGTACTCTTCGAGATGAATAGCACCAATCTTTAGTTCAGGGAAAAAATACCCTACGATCACCACGATGGCTGAAAGACCTATTGCCATAATCATCAAGCCAATTGATGAAGGCAACTTGAGGAAAATAGTATTTATGAAGATGAATAATCCGGCAAGAAATATAAACAGGGCTATAATGTCAAATACATGCATCGATTTGCGTTCCTGGTATTAAATAGTCTATAATAATTCTTGCCAAAACTAATCTTATGTATTTCATTAGTTTGTCCAGTTTGTAACCAGACGATGGCTTTGGGTGGTCGTTATTTCGTCTAGGCTGATGAAATTTTAGTTGTGAATATAGTTTTTTTATTGTTTTCTACAAAAAACACAACTAAATCAATCCAGGCGAGATCTAAATTTCCACGAATGCAAATATCAGCCCTTCTGAGAAAATAATTAGCTTTAATTCGGCTTAACTTTTCTTAAGCCGACACTTTTTTTAGGCTTTCTTTGTAGATAAAGTAGTTTGTGAAAACCAGGATTGTCGTAAATATCAATAACAGTTCCATAACACAGCATTTTTTATTCTAGTTAAAATGTTTGCAAAGCCTGTGCCAATAAAATAAAGTCATAAAATAATCAAATATTATCTAATAATAGTACAAGTTATTGATTGCTGTTCAGACTAAATCGCTCCAAATCTCCTTTGATTCAAACCACATCATAATGTTCCCGGACTGGGTGCTTCAAGCCCACGAGGATGCTTTGATTCTGGGACCATCTGGCAGCGGTAAGACTTCACTGCTTCATCTTTTAAGTGGATTATTAAGTCCGACAGGTGGGGAGATAGAAATCTCCGGGAATAGAATTCATGAAATGAAGGGAACTGAGTTGGACAAATTCAGAAAATCAAACATTGGCATTGTATTTCAGCAACCTCATTTGATCAAATCTCTGACTGTCCTGGAAAATTTAAAACTAGCCAGATATCTGGGTGGTCAACCGTTGGATGAGCATTGGGTAAATGAAATTATAGAGGAACTGGGTTTATCCAAAATAAAAACCAGGAATGTCAAAAAGATCAGTCAGGGGCAAGCCCAACGTGTAGCTATTGCACGAGCGATTATGAATAAGCCAACTATCCTGTTTGGCGATGAGCCAACTGCCAGCTTAGATGATGAGAATTGTCACAAAGTCATTAAACTACTTAAACGACAAGCAAGGTTATGCAAGGCAAGTTTAATCATTGCAACTCATGATCAGAGAGTTAAAAATGAGTTTAGCAACCACCTGATGCTTAACCAGCACTAAAGGGATGAATATATTTTTGCTAAGCTATAAGAATATTGTAGACAGACCGCTTAGTAGTCTGCTTAGTTGGTTGCTACTTAGTTTTGGGGTTTGTGTGGTAGTATTGATCCTACAGCTAGGAGACAAGTTTAAAGATGAAGTAACCAGAAATACGTCAGGAATTGACCTTGTCATAGGTGCAAAGGGGAGCCCACTGCAGATCATTCTCTCCAGCATATTCCATATCGATTTCCCAACCGGAAACATAAATTTGAAAGACATCATGCCATTTACTCACAATCGATACATTGAAAGTACCATTCCACTTTCTTTGGGAGACAGTTATGAGAATCATCGGATAGTGGGTACTATTAGGGGTTTTGGAGACATATATCAGGCAAATCTACAGGTGGGAGACTGGTTTAATCAACCCATGGAAGCTGTGATCGGGAGTAAAGTAGCCCAAGAATTGAAATTGAAAATAGGGGATCTTTTTATCAGTCAACATGGATTGAGTGATGAGGGAGATGATCATGAGGATCATGGATTTGTGGTTGTGGGAATACTGAAACCTACAGGTCTGGTTATTGATCAGTTGATACTTGTTGACTTACCAAGCATATGGATGGTTCATAATCATGACGAGATAATAGAAGGTGATAGCCTGATTAACATTAAAGACTGGAAAATAAATCTTACAGGCTCACAGATAGCTCAGCAGCAAATCACGAGTCTATTAGTCACTTACAGATCCCCTATGGCTGCTGTGATGTTGCCTAACCAGGTGAATCAAACGACTAATCTGCAGGCGGCATCACCAGCGTTTGAAGCGGCGAGGGTATTTAGTATTCTTGAAAATGTTACCAGGATCATGAACTTTTTAGGGTTGATCATAATTGTTATATCCGGAATCAGTGTATTTATATCATTATTGAATTCATTGAAGGATAGAAAATACGAGATTGCCATCCTCAGATCGATGGGCGCATCAAGAATGATGGTATTCTCAGGGATCATTTTTGAGGGATTAATGATTTCTGCCCTTGGAGTATTTTCAGGATTTATTTTTGGTCATTTGATCATTGAAATACTTTTTAGAGAAATCCCTGGCAGGATATCAACAGAAATAGCATTTGCGCCTGGAGAAGGACTTTTGCTAATTTCATGTTTGGCAATCGGTATATTTGCTTCCGTCATTCCTGCGGTGATGGCATATAAGACTGATATATCTAAAATACTTACTCAAGGATAAGATTTAAAATAATGAGATTATTAAGTTTATTTTTTTTGACGGCAGTTGTATGGTCATGTCAATCACAGGAGAAAGAAGAGGGGAATTTGTCTCCCAATATGAACGCCGGACAATTTCAGCAGGCAATAAAGGAAAATAAAGATGCTGTTATTATCGATGTGAGAACACCTGCTGAAGTACAAAATGGATTCATTGAAGGAGCTATCAATATGGATATCAATTCTCCGGAATTTGCTGATGGTGTTGCTAAACTGGATAAGGAGAAGACCTACTTTGTATATTGTCACTCAGGCGGTCGAAGTGCGAGTGCAGCCAGTTATTTGAAGAAGAATGGTATTTCCAAAGTAGTAAACTTGAGCGGAGGAATTGTGGGCTGGCAGAGAGCAGGGCTTCCTACCGTTAATAAGTAAATCAAATTTCTGTGAATTGGTGAGACAATTAGCTATTGTATTTCTTATCGTTTTAGGCTTTCCAGCATTAAGTCAAAGTCAATCAAAAAGCAATTGGGAGACCCTGGCAACCCTGGAGTTTGAAAAATCGACTGATGAATATGGAGAGATTTTCATACCCAAGTTTGGTCCTAAAATAGAGGCACTGGAAGGAAAAGACATCGAGTTAGAAGGGTATATCATTCCTTTCGATGGGATGTTTGGCCCTAAAAAACTCATTATTTCTGCTGTTCCGGTTGCTTCCTGTTTTTTTTGTGGGGGTGCCGGACCAGAATCAGTTGCCGAAGTCTATTTAGCAGAAACGGTTAAGTATACCACGAAAAAGGTTAAAGTAATTGGAAAGCTCAATCTAAATAGTGTGAATTCTGATCAATTGATGTATATTATTAAAGATGCCAAAATGCAGGTTTTATGAGATATGTAAGTCTTTTATTCTTATTTCTAGTTGTAATTTCTTCTTGTGGTGAAAAATCAGGAAATCTTCAAAGCCTCAAAGATGAGGTGATGGCAGTTCATGATGAGGTCATGCCTAAAATGGGTGACATGAGAAAAACAAGTAAAAGCCTTCAGATGAAGGCTGAAACGCTTGATTCTTTAGGTGCTCTTGAATTAAAATCGCTTGCTGGTGATATTGAGGCAGCCAATGAATTTATGATGCAATGGATGCGACAATTTGAGCCAACGCTTGAAGGCACAGAGGAAGAATTGATGAAGTATTACTCAGAACAAAAGAAGGCTATCCTCCAAGTGAAAGATAGCATGAATCATACCCTTGAAAGAGGGCAAAAAGCGTTAGCTGATTAATTCTTTTTGCAGGCGTTTAACCACTCAGTGACTTGTTTCACTTCAATTAATCCTGCTTCATTTCCCCAGGAATTGGAGACATAAGTAAGGACTTCTGCAATTTCCAGATCAGTTAATGTAGGAATTGGAGGCATTACCTGATTGTATTGCACACCATTTACTGTGATTGGATCAAACTGTCCATTTCGAATTCCACAAGCTGCCTTATCCGGATTTGCTATCAGGAAATCAGACTTGGCAAGCGGTGGATAAAGTTTTGCCAACCCTTGTCCTTCTGCCTGGTGGCAAGCGAGACAATAAGTCTTAAAGATTTCTTTTCCTGCAACAACATACTGTTGAAGTTTGATATCATCTTCTCCACTGGAAGCTTTTGTTTCTGCTGCTGCAGGTTTTTCTTCCTTGGTGGAGGAAGAGCTGCTTTTTTCACTGCTTCCGCCGCAAGCGAAAAGACTCACAATAATGATTGCTGAGATGAGGTTAGTTAGTTTCTTCATTTTTATTAATTAGTCTTCTTATGTCATTAATCAGGATGTCTACCTGTTCTGGCACTGTGCCATCATATACACCCCGTATTCTTCTGTTTTGATCTACTAGAAGAAATGCACCATTGTGGATATATCCACCAGGAGCATTATCATCTTCATTTGCTACAACCATATAGCTAGTCTCAGCTATGTCGTATATGGAATCCTGTTGCCCAGTAACAAAATGCCATTTATCAGTTTCAACCTCTAATTTATTTGCAAATTCTTTAAGAACAGCAACTGAATCATGTTTTGGGTCTATGGTGTGCGAAAGTATAGCTACTTCAGGTTCATTTTTATATGCGTCATATACCCGCAGCATCTGCTGTTTCATTTTTGGACAAATGGTAGGACAGGTAGTAAAGAAAAAGTCCGCTACGTAGACCTGATCCTTGAAAGTTTCATTAGTTACAAGGTTGCTGTCCTGGTCTTCAAAGGCAAAGTCCCTGATGGTATGGTAGATCGTGTCTTTAACTATCTTTCCATCCACTTCTTTGTCAACAATTCTTGTGTTCCCTAAAATAGGTAACTCGCTGGTAGTCTTTACTTTACTACATCCAGCAATTGTTAATACCAATATTAAAAAGCTATAATACCTCAACTTTTCCCCCTTACGTTTTTGTATATTCTAATCGCCAGCATGAGTAGCACTGCGAATATAATCAAGCCAATGCTTCCCCATAACCAACTCATTTGATTTTTGACAACAATCAGAAGTACTATAGCAACAAGTAGAAATGTAGCAATTTCGTTCCATACCCTAAGTTGTTGTGATGAGTAGCTTCTAACACCCTTTTGTAAATTTTTGTATATCCTATGACATAAGTAGTGATAAACATATAACAGCAAGACAAAAGAAAGTTTAATATGCATGAATGGCATCGAAAGCCACTCTGGCTGCAGGATGATAAGTGTTGTTCCCAGAATAAGTGTTAGTATAGCTGAAGGCCAGGTGATGCCTAGCCATAGACGCTTTGACATCAGGCTAAATTGGTTGGAAAGAATAGCGCTTTCGGGTTGAGGCTTTTCCAGCGCCTCAGTGTGATATACGAAGAGTCTGACAATATAGAAAAGACCGGCAAACCAGGTGACAATGAAAATAATATGAAAGGATTTTACGTATAAATATTCCACAGTAGGGAGCTTTTTTAGTTCTCAGATGGTTAATAACCAGTTGGAAGACAAATTTTAATTGTATTTTCTGACAAAACAAGGAATTTTTATATTCGAAGGCACATTCTTTAAAATGGCGGAACAATCCAAATTATGGTTTTTTGAACAGGTTGACTTGTTGGACATCCTATGTCCCCGAAAAACTCCCTTTATGGAGGACAAGCACCCACCAAATCAATTCAAGAAGGATGAGTTTATTTACTTTCCCGACCAACCATCAAAAAGCATTTATATGATTGCGGAGGGAAGAGTGAAAATTGGATCGTATCTGGAGGATGGCAAAGAGAACATTAAAGCTATATTGGGAACTGGGGAAATCTTTGGTGAACTGGCTTTAGCTGGAGAATCTAAAAGAACAGATTACGCCCAGGCTCTGGACAATGGTACAAGGATTTGTTCGATGAGTATTGAAGACCTGCAAGACTTAATGAAAGACAATCAGACCCTGGCTTTGAAGATCTTCAAAATTATGGGCTTTCGATTGCGCAAAATGGAGCGAAAGATTGCTTCACTTGTATTTAAAGATGCCAGGACCAGGATCATTGAATTTTTGAAGGATATGGCCGAGGAACGGGGTCAAAAAGTTGGTTTTGAAACCTTGATCAAGAATCACCTGACACATAAAGACATCGCAAGTCTTACAGGTACATCCAGGCAGACGGTCACTACGGTCCTAAATGAACTCAGAGAGTCTAATATTATCAATTTTGATCGGAGAAGGATTTTGATTAGGGATGTAGCTAAACTGGCTTAAGATCTCACAGTTCCTCGTCCGGGTCGACAAATTGGAAATCTATGTCGGAGTCTTTTAGATCCTGAAAAGTATCTATATCGCTCAACTCTTCCAATAAGTGAAATTCCTTTTCAGTGGCAGCGATTTCTACCAGCAATTCCTTTAGGACCTTATCATGGCCATATTTCTTGCCTTCAAATAGTTTTGGTTCAAAATTTTTCATGCCAAGTAAATAGTATCCACCATCTTTTGCAGGACCAATGACAAACTCATGATTTTCCAGTTTTTCAAAGGCCTCATTAATATGTTTCTCTTTTAATTCAATGGAATCGCTTCCAATGATGACCACATTTTCATATCCGCTTTCAAAAGATTTCTCAAAAGCATTTGACATTCTTTCACCCAGACCATTTCCTTTTTGAATGAGTAATTTGTACTGGTCTACATCCCAGATGTCTTCAATTTCTACGTATTCTGAGTAGAAAATTGCTTTGTCAACCTCAATATCTTTGGTGATTTCGGCAGTATATTCCACCAGATACTGGTAAACATCTAAGGCCCCGTCAATACCAATTTCTTCGGCCAATCGTGTTTTTACATGTCCTGGAACAAGATTTTTTACAAAAATGATCAGTAGATTTTTATCCATTTTCAGAATATTTTGACATCATTAATTCTATAGCTGCAGCTAAAATCACGACTGTATATTCTACAACGACCCAGGTCATTGACAGTTCAAAACCCTTCTCATGGTATCCGATATAGGTTAGAAAAACCATAAATGACCAGATGATAGGGAAGTAGTAGCCACTTAGCAAGCCCAAAGGTAATAAGGTCAGGATATACCACGGATGAACTGTTGTAGCAAGTAATAGGTAAATGATAAGGATCCAGAAAAGTGATTTGGAGATGTTCCAATCCTTAGATGCTGCATAGAGAGAGAATAGGACAATTGATAGAAACGTACTGAAGGATAACCAGGGACCCCAGGTCTCTATTGGGTTATAACCTTTTATAAGCCATCCGATTTCCCTGATGATAAAATAGATGCTGGCATTGAATTCAAATTTACTTGAATAGAGCATTAAGCTCTTTTGGAATCCCTGCAGGGATTCGATGTCAAAAAGTGGGTAAATGGTTAAAAAAAAGATTGCTATTGCAGCTCCTGAAATGATGATTCCATTTCTCCATTGATGCTTTAATAACAGGAAGGGCAGAAAGATGAGAGGAATCAGTTTCGCTGCAGCTGCCATTCCAAGGGCGATTCCACCTGATATGAATTTGTTTTTCGTCAGTGCGTAAAGCATAAGAAGGAGAAAGAAGATCACAAATCCTTCAAAGTGAACATTGCCAACAATTTCAAGAATTACCAGGGGGTTAAGAAAGTACCAGGCAGCAATTTTCGTAGGCTGATGAAACTGCTTTGAAAGCTTAAAAAGTAAAAAGAGACTACCAATTTCGGCCAGTAGAAGAAAAAAGCGGAGCACATTGGTTCCCAATAAATAGCTGTTGCCTCCGGTTGTGGCCGCTAGCCAGAATAAGGCCTGATTGAATGGTGGATAAACCGTGTAATGAATTTGTGAGTTAAGTAGCGTGTACAGTTCAGGATCTACGGTGGGTAATTCATTGGGTCTGAACTGAAATGGGTTGATTCCTAATTCGATAAGCTTTCCATCCCATAAAAATCGAAATACATCATCCGATAGATGAGGGACATCAAAGAATAGGGTTAACCTGGCAATAACACCAATGCCTATCAGTAGCGTTAGGTTTCTTTCCAACCTAACCATCCATAAATAGCAGAAAAATGCCGTAAAATAGGCTCCCATCAGCACCACAGATTGATATCGTTCGATGCTAAGACCAATCGAAGCAATGGCAATAATGAAAACTATTATTGAGGTTATCCTTGAAGCCTGATGATGATTCATCATCTAGCTAAAGGGGTAAGGGAAAGGTAGAATACATAGCCAAAACCAATGGCTAGCATCAAATGCCAAAGGATGAATCCAAATTCTTGAAGATAAACACCTAAGACAATACCAGCTAGAAAATAAATGCTCAACAGCCCTTCTAATATTACTGAAGGAGATATTGTAAAATTTAGGTAATCATTCTTTTTCAGCTCAATGGTTTTATCCTGAATATTAAATTTTGGCGTTCTGATGAAAGGTGATTTGATACCCAGATATCCTTCTGAAACAGCAATCGAATTATGCAATGAAAGTCCCGAAGAGAGGATTAAAAAAGCTGGAAAGTCCTTGATAAATCTTATCCAGGAAGTATTTTGATCAATTCCTTTGGCGGCTGTCCAATAGAAAATGGTGATTACAAGGAATCCAAAAATGAATATGCTGCTCCAATTCCATAACCAGTAATCAGGCAGATTATGCTGAACCACTAATAAGGGGACAGAGCTTGTAGCTGCAATTAATAACCATAGGAAGACAGAGCTGTTCAATAGATGCGCAACACCATGAAGTTTAGCTCCTATCGATAGATTAGACTTGAGGATATCAGGTATGCTTTGTCTGGCAGTTTCAGCCGCTCCCTTGTTCCATCTATATTGTTGAGATTTTACGGATTGAACGATTGTAGGTAGTTCTCCAGGAGATACAACACCCTCAAGATAGGCGAATTTCCACCCTTTGAGCTGGGCCCGATAACTGAGGTCAAGATCTTCTGTAAGAGTTTCTGCCTTCCAGCCTCCAGCATCTGTAATGCATTGTTTTCTCCAGACCCCAGCAGTTCCATTAAAATTGATCAACTTGCCAGAATGATATCTTCCGGTTTGTTCGACCGTGAAGTGAGCATCTAATCCAAAAGCCTGCATTCGAGTCAGGAGGTTATAGTCTTTATTAATATGGGTCCATCGGGTTTGTACCATCCCGATCCCTTCGTCAAAATGAGTAAGTGTTTTAAGGAGAAAATCAGGGTTTGGTAAGAAGTCGGCATCAAATATGGCAATAAACTCTCCCTTGGATTGATTCAGTCCATTTTGAAGTGCTCCGGCTTTGTATCCAGTTCTTGATTCCCTTCGTATTACATTAATATCAAATCCCTTTTCTTTCCATTTCCCTATTGTTCTATCGACAATATCTTTGGTTTCATCATTTGAATCATCAAGTACCTGGATCTCAAGCTTATCTTTTGGATAATCCAACTTTATTATAGCATTGATTAACCGCTCAGTGACGTATTTTTCATTATAAATGGGCAGCTGAACAGTAACCGTAGGAAAGGTTCTAAGATGGCTTGAATCTTGTTTAATCTTTTTACTGATCCGGTATTGCACAATCAAGTACAACTGGAAAGATGCAAATAGGCAAATGATTGAAATTGATGTTAAGTACGCTATGGTAACTGCCAGTTCCATCTTACAAATATCTAAAAATGGTGTATAGAATTTTATATCCGGCTAAAACTGTTCCTTTTACGGTCCCCGAGACCTTTGAAACACCAATACGCCTTTTATAATTCACAGGAACATCCAAAACCTGTAAGCCAAGCTTAGCAGCTTTGAGTTGCATTTCTACTGTCCATCCATAGTTTCTGTCTTCCATATTAATGGCGATGAGTGAACTATATTTTATCGCACGAAAAGGCCCGAGATCTGTGTATTTTACTTTGTACAACATTTTTAGTAGAGAGGTTGCCAGCCAGTTTCCAAATATCTGGGGGATCGTCATAGAACCTTTTTCTTTTTTGCCTAAAGCCCTAGAGCCAATAACCAGATCAGCTTTACCCGATATGATCGGGTTAATGAGTTTTGGGAGATCCTCCGGATAATCTGAATAGTCTGCATCCAGAAAAACTATGATATCAGGCTTTTCCTTAGATTTCTCAATATAATCCATGCCTTTCAGGCAGGCATTTCCATACCCCTTACTTTTTTCAAGTAAGACGGTGGCTCCCTTCTTCTTTGCTACTTGAATGGTTTTATCAACCGATCCATTATCAACTACGATTACTTCCTCCACAATATCCATTGGAATATCCTCCAGGACAAAGCCGATGGCATTTTCTTCATTTAGGGCAGGAATAATCACAGATACGCTAGGAGATTGCTTTTTCATGGAGGATGCAAAGCTACTTCCAACAAATCAGTTTGAGCTGTCAAATGTTTGACAATACCCAAATGTTGATTGGTATGTAAATTTTGAATTCAGGAGTCCTTAATTTAGCAGCCTGTTTATAAGAACCTCAAAGAACTATGTATAAAAGGATTAATGGTATTCAACATATAGGAGTAGGTGTTCCTGACACGGAGATTGCGTGGAAATGGTATAGGAAGTTTTTCGGGATGGATATTCCCATGTTTGATGGAGTGGCACCTGCACCATTAATGGATATTTACACAAACAATGAAACCATTACGAAAAGAGCAACGATGATCTTTAGTCTCCAGGGTGGAACGGCTATGGAGGTGGTATGTCCAACCACGTTCAAAGCAACCATACCAAAAACAAAATTTGAATTTGGGGACCTGGGGATATTTACAGGGCATGTGAAGTGTAAGGATATCAAGGAAGCTTTTGATTTCTTCAAAGAGCAGGGAGCAGAAATATTGACTGATATTGTCCTCGATCCTGGTGGAAAAGAGCTTTTCTATGTAGCAGATCCTAATGGATTGATTTTTCAAATTCAAGAAGGGGACGATTTCTATACCAGTAGAAAACACCCAACAGCTGGAACAAATGGCTGTACGATTGGCGTAACAGACATCGACAAGGCCACGAAGCTATATTCTGATATTCTGGGTTATAGCGAAATAGTGTATGATAAAACCGGGAAGTTTGATGACTTGAGTAAGTTACCGGGTGGAAAGAAAAAATTCAGAAGGGTTAAGTTGACCCAATCGAAGCCAATCGGTGGGGGCTTTGCCAAGGTAATTGCGGATACCTATATTGAATTGATTCAGGCGATCGATTATAAACCCAGAAAAATCTATGAAGGAAGACTCTGGGGAGATGTTGGGTTTGTTCATTTGGGATTTGATGTGAGAGGAATGGTAGAACTGGGAAAAGATTTGGATGAAAAAGATTTTGGCTTTACTTGTGATACTAAGGACACATTAGATATGGGGGGAACAACCAGGGTTCATTGTACTTATATAGAAGATCCTGATGGAACTTTAATTGAGCTCATAGAAGTGTATAAGATTCCGATTCTTGAAAAACTTGGAGTATTTCTCAATGTTGAAAAGAGAGATCCGCTGAAACCTCTACCAGATTTTATGCTTAAGGCACTCAGGTTTAGTCGAGTTAAAGCATAAGTCATGAATCCCAAAGCACTTCGTTTTTTTAGCCTTGTTGGGATTGTGGTAGTAATGATCTTAAGTGCATTATATGGCTACCGAACTTACCAGCAAGGAGAAACCCGTTGGTACTTTTTTATCCTAGCTTTTGCGATTGCGATTCTACTGGTATTTAATATGATCGGGAGCAGACAGAAAAGAGAGTAGTTTTACTCTGGGGTTAGAAATCTGTATCAGCATCCTTTAAGTCCAACTCCTTAATCCATATATTTCTATATAGTACCTCATGTCCCTCAGCTTGTAGTTTCAACCCTCCGGGTTGGTCGGTAATTCCTTTGCCTCCATCATTTCCACCATCGATTCCGGAGTTTGGCCCTCCCCATACCTGGCTAATTGAATGGTTTGTATGTGCTTTTTGTCCATTAAAATAGACTGTGGCCATTGCTTTTTCTGTCAGCTTTCCGTCCTCAAACCGAGCAGCCCTGAATTGAATATCATAGGCGTTCCACTTTCCAACACCATTATAAGCATAATAGGGAGATTCAGTTTCATTGATAATGGCTCCTAGCCCATGAGAAGTTGTGTCTCCATCAAGGATTTGTATCTCGTATCTGTTTTGAAGATATACCCCGCTATTTCCACCAGGATTCTTGATTAAAAACTCAACATGAGCCCTGAAATCTTTAAACTTTTTCTTTGTCACTATATCTGCGGAACCATATTTTCCCCCAGCTGATACAGGGTCATTAGCGTTTACCGTAGTTCCTTCATCAACCGGATCCTTCTCAATTGTCCATTTTATGGGTAGTTCTGCTGAAAACCTTGGTCCTTCCCAATAGGTCCAGTTTTTGTCAAGCATTTCTCTGGAGCCATCAAATAAGACCATCGCATCATCGGGGGCTAATGCTCCAACACCGATACTTTTATTAGCTGATGTCTCTTTTTCATTTGCAGTTTGTGTTGATGAGCATGCGAAAATTATTACGGATAGGACAATGACAGAAAACTTAATAGGGGCCATGTGTTTAGATTAGTTTGGATAAAGATAGCTTAAACAAGAGCAATTAATCCTGTTGGAACAAAGTCCTTGAAAGGATACTTCTTCCCAAAGTAACCTCATCGGCATATTCAAGTTCACCGCCAACAGGGATGCCACGTGCAATACTGGTAACCTTGATGTCCAATTCTTTCATTAGTTTGGTGATATAGAAGGCTGTAGTATCTCCTTCCATTGTTCCACTCAAAGCCAGGATAACTTCTTTAACCTCATCATTGTTTTTGATTCGGTTAATTAAGGAATCAATTCTGATGTTGTCTGGACCAATACCATCCATAGGTGAGATCCTTCCTCCCAATACATGATATAACCCATTGTATTGACCAGTATTCCTAATGGCCATAGCATCGGTTGTCCCTTCAACAACACAAATGATTGAAGTATCCCGGTTCATAGTTTTACAAGTACATTCATTGGTATCTCCAATGATGTGACAGGTATCACAATACTTGATGTTTTTACGAAGGTCTACAATGGCATTTGATAAGGAAACGGTATCATCCTCAGGTTTGTTGAGGATATGAAGCACAAGTCTTAATGCTGTTTTTTTGCCAATTCCAGGAAGTTTTGCAATTTCTTCTACAGCCTTTTCAACCAGCTTGGATGGATATTCCATGTCATTCAATGGTAGCCTTTATCCCTGCTTCACAAATCCCTTCACGCATGGGCTTTAGCTCCTTGTAGGTTCCCTTTTTTACTGCACATTTCCCTTTGTAGTGTATGATGTATGTGCATTGTTCAGCTTGGGTAGCATCATGTTTACACACCTTGATCAATGTGTTAGTGACATGCTCAAATGTGTTGAAATCATCGTTGTAGACCACAAGGTCATTGATCTTCCCAGTATCAACCTCTTCGTCTACTTCGACTAGCTCTTCTACCTCGATTTCGAAATCTGAATCAAATCCCATAGTACAAAATTAATAGATGTCTTTAACTTACCGAATTTTAAGACTATTGATTATGCAGCCGATCACTGTTGGATTTGTAATTATTGGGTATTTCCTGGTTCTGATCCTGATATCTTATTTGACCTCACGTAATGCTAAGGATGAGGACTTCTTTACAGCAGGCAGGCAATCACCCTGGTTTCTGGTAGCTTTTGGAATGATCGGTGCATCATTATCTGGGGTCACTTTTATCTCCATTCCAGGAGAAGTAGGGTCCAGCGATTTCAATTATTTCCAGGTAGTGCTTGGGTATTTACCTGGCTATCTGGTTATTGCCACGGTATTAATGCCTTTATATTATAAGCTAAAGCTCACATCCATTTATACCTTCCTTGAGGAGAGGCTCGGATTTTGGAGTTATAAATCGGGAGCATTTTTCTTTTTACTGAGTAGGGTTGTAGGGTCCTCATTCAGATTATTTCTAGTAGCTGGTGTTCTGCAAATCTCCTTTTTTGATGCTTTTGGATTCCCGTTTTGGGTGGCGGTATTGGTTTCCATCATACTTATCTGGATTTATACTTTTCGATCGGGGATTAAAACCGTGGTATGGACAGATACGCTTCAAACATTTTTCATGATTGCCTCAGTGATCATCAGTATCCTATTTATTAAAAATGAATTGGGATGGAGTACTGGTGAGCTCATTTCAAATATAAAACTCGATGAAAGAAGTACCATTTTTGAGTGGGACTGGCAAAGTGGGCGTAATTTCTTTAAACAATTTTTTGCGGGAGCATTTATTGCAATTGTGATGACAGGACTGGATCAGGATATGATGCAGAAAAACCTTACGATTAAGACTTTGAAAGATGCCCAGAAAAACGTTTTTTGGTTCTGTATCATACTGGTTATCGTTAATCTTTTATTTCTTGGACTTGGATTGTTGCTTTATCAATTTTCTGAGATCAAAGGCATTGCATTGCCTGAGCGAACTGACTACCTGTTCTCAGGATTAGCCATTAATCATTTTTCAATCTTTGGATCAATTGTGTTTCTGTTGGGGATTACCGCAGCCGCTTATTCCAGCGCAGACTCCGCTTTGACCGCTATGACAACCTCTTTCTGTGTGGATTTCCTTGGTTTTAAGCCAGATAACTATCAAAAGAATAAGCGAATCAGAATGCTGGTTCATATCTCATTTTCCGCATTGATATTTTTTGTCGTGCTCATATTTCATTCAGTCAATGATCAGAGTGTTATCTCGGCAGTATTTACAGCAGCTGGTTATACGTATGGACCTCTTTTGGGGATGTTCAGTTTCGGTATGTTTACCAAATTCTCGGTAAAAGATAAATGGGTACCATTGGTTTGTCTATTGTCGCCGGTTTTATCCTACTTCATTAATCTTTATTCTCCCTCCATATTTTGGGGTTATAAATTTG
Organism: Bacteroidota bacterium; assembly: GCA_047947195.1. Classification (GTDB taxonomy): domain Bacteria; phylum Bacteroidota; class Bacteroidia; order Cytophagales; family Cyclobacteriaceae; genus UBA7330. The sequence continues at coordinate 4,067,809 of CP170458.1, read as the reverse complement.
GATTTGAGATCATCATATTAAATGGGTTGCTAACCTTTATTGGTCTATTACTAATCAGGAAGTCTAATTAGAAACTCAACTCTTTTGTTGGGTCCCAAAAGTGTTTGTCAAAATCTATGACCTGATTATTTCTAATGCTTATGCCTTCTTTCTCCAAAAGCTCCTGCATTAAAGTAGCCGTGGAAAATGCATTTTTTCCCGACAGCAGACCGTTTCGATTAAGCACTCGATGAGCCGGAACATCTTTTGGAGCACCATTCATGGCCCATCCTACCATTCTCGCGCTTCGTTTGACTCCCAGATAGTTGGCTATTGCGCCATATGATGTGACTTTTCCTGGAGGGACAAGGCGAACCACGTCATATACGTCACTAAAAAAATTAGAATGGTCTTTCATTGTCGGGAACGGTATGTAGATTTTACAAATTGTCTATATTTGGTTTTATACAAAAAGAGCCGGTTAAGTCACAGGAATTCAATTTTATGAATTAATCCAATTATTTAAAATCGCTGCAATGAAAGTAGAAGTTCAAGATTTTGTACCTGAAAAAGCCAAAGGTGGCCTATTTAAGACGGGAAAGATACAACCATTTGAGGAGGTTGTAGATGAGATGAATGAGTGGCTTGCCAGCAATAGCCATATAAAAATTGTGAGTGTTGAAACTGTGGTACTTCCAAATATCCATGAGGAAGAAGGAAGCCGTGATACAGAATTATATACAGCAGGAGAATCTCACTCTCAGTGGTATCAGCTAATTAGAGTGTGGTACACCTTATAAGAAATTAGTCAAATAATCCCTTCATTTTGTGTGGAGGGATTATTCCAAGGTGTTCATAGGCCAACTCTGTGGCTTGTCTTCCCCTGGAGGTTCTTTTCATATAGCCTTCCTGGATAAGGAATGGTTCATAGACTTCTTCAATAGTCTCTGCTTCTTCACCACATGAAGTTGCTATTGTTGAAAGCCCAACAGGACCTCCTTTGAATTTATTGATGATAGTGGTCAAAATACGGTTATCCATCTCATCGAGTCCGTGTTCATCAACATCAAGCGCATTCAGGGCCATTTTGGCAATGTCCAACGTTATAGCCCCATCTCCTTTGATTTGAGCAAAATCCCTGGTTCTTCTCAGCAGATTATTAGAGATTCTGGGTGTACCCCTGCTTCTTCTGGAAATCTCATAAGCAGCCTCTTGGTCGATTGGAGTTTGCAGGATATCTGCCGATCTTAAAACTATTTTCATCAGCAATTTAGCATCATAATATTCCAGTCTGGAGTTGATTCCAAAACGTGCTCTTAAAGGGGCTGTCAATAATCCGGAACGGGTGGTTGCCCCAATTAATGTAAAAGGATTGAGGCTGATTTGAACAGATCTGGCATTTGGGCCCGAATCAAGCATGATGTCAATTCGGTAATCTTCCATGGCCGAGTAAAGATATTCTTCTACCACTGGATTCAGGCGGTGGATCTCATCAATGAAGAGTACGTCATGGTCTTCCAGGTTAGTAAGCAATCCTGCAAGTTCGCCTGGCTTATCCAGGACTGGTCCGGAAGTGACCTTTAGATTAGAGCCTAATTCATTAGCGATGATATGAGAAAGTGTGGTTTTTCCAAGTCCTGGAGGTCCATGAAGGAGGACATGGTCGAGAGGTTCCGTCCGTTTTTTGGCTGCCTCGACAAAGATTTTAAGATTCTGAATAATTTTATCCTGACCGGTAAAGTCCTCAAAACTGAGGGGTCTAAGGGCTTTTTCGAATTCTTTTTCGGCGCCCGAGAATCCCTCATCATCGGCTCTTAAGTAATCTTCTCTCATAGATTTGTTCAACAAAGATAACTTTAGCTTCTGACAATCATTTAATATTGTAAAAAACCTCCTATGTCTAGAAAACTGGTAGTACGTATCATCATTGCTATAGGCATACTACTACTCATTGTTCAATTTTATACCAGCCAGCCAGCCTTAAAAATTGTACATCTTGAGGGTCAGACAATGGGTACGATTGGGTACAATGTAAAATATCTGGGGGATGAAAATTCAAACTATAAACCTGAGGTCGATTCTATCCTGGTTGCTCTTAACAACTCCCTTTCTACCTATCAGAAAGATTCTGAGATCTCCCGATTGAATAAGAATGGAGTGATCAATAATCCGTCTAAAATGTTTTTGGACGTAATAAGGAAAAGTGAAGAGATATGGATCTCAACCTATGGTGCGTTTGATCCGACGGTTGGTCCTTTGGTGAATGCCTGGGGATTCGGACCAGATAGTGGACCGAACCTATTAGATTCAACTGTTGTTGATAGCCTTATTCAGTATGTCAGTTTCGGAAAAATATTGATTAGTGAAGCTAAAATTGAAATGGATCCGGGCATGTATCTGGATTTTAGTGCCATTGCCAAGGGTTATGCCGTTGATTTGGTAGCTGAATATCTCGAAAGACAAAAAGCACTTAACTACATGGTGGAAATAGGGGGTGAAGTCAGGGTTAAGGGGGAGAATGCAGAAGGGGATTCCTGGAGAATCGGAATTGAAGATCCACTTGTAGCGAAACAAGAAAGAAAATTGTTAGCCATAGCAAGGCTAAATAACCGGTCAATGGCAACCTCGGGAAATTATCGAAATTATTATGAAAAAGGGGGGAAAGTCGTTGCTCATACCATAGACCCAAGAACAGGATATAATGCAAATAATAATGTTTTGAGTGCTTCTGTATTTGCCAAAGATTGTATCACTGCTGACGCATATGCCACGGCCATTATGGTTTTGGGTCTTGAAGCTTCCAAAGCCCTTGTCAATCAGAATAATATTGATGCTGTAATTATCTATTCTGACGGGGATGAAATTGGAGCCTATGTCTCGCCAAATATTTCTTCAGCCATCAATTTTATTGATAACGTTAATAAATCGCCTATTTAATGTTCCTTGTTATTCTTATTCTGTTTATTAGTGCACTGCTTGGTGGTTTAGCTACATTGTTAATCGGGATTAAGCCAAGTGCTATACGTTTACCATTAATTTTTGCGGGAGCTTTCCTTTTCGGAGTAACGATTATCCATATTCTTCCCGAAATTTTTACACTAAGTGACCAACCAATGAAGATTGGTGTGTTCATTTTGGTAGGCTTCTTCATGCAACAATTACTTGAACACTTTACATCGGGAATAGAACACGGACATTTTCATTCGCATAAAGGTCATTCGGCTTTATCTGGTATCACAACTATTCCATTATTAGTTGCACTTGTGATTCATTCTCTTTTAGAAGGCGCGTTACTTACCCATGATTCACCTTTCCATGCAAGGCACGAGTCTTACACCTTGCTTCTTGGTATTATCCTTCACAAAATGCCTGCTGCATTTGCTTTGATGACTACCTTGAAATCCGGTAAGTCCTTTACCCTAAACCAATGGATCATCCTCTTGATCTTTGCCCTTTCTTCACCAGTTGGATTGTTGTTTAGTGAGCGCATCCTCACCTTATCTCAAGAACATTTGTTGTTTCTGTTTGCACTCGTTTGTGGGAGCTTTCTACATATCTCTACCACCATATTTATTGAATCAAATCCAGAACACAAACTGGGAATTAAGAAGATTATAGCGGCAGTTGGCGGGGCATTTGTAGCAATTGTTGCTGAGTTTTTCATTTGATAGGGCCGCTATTTTGAGGGTTAAGCACATCTTATATAAATTGTGCTTTCTTTTCTTTTTAAAACAACCTATCCCAATATGAGTAAGGAAAGTATGAAGAAGTATTGGAGAAGAAATATCAGGTATTTGATAATCCTACTCTCCATTTGGTTTCTGTTTTCTTATGTAGCAGGAATTTTATTAGCCGAACCACTTAATCATATCCGTCTAGGCGGCTTTAAGCTTGGTTTCTGGTTTGCCCAACAAGGCTCGATTTATGTATTTGTGATTATCATATTTGTTTATGTTTATTTGATGAATAAGCTGGACAAAGAGTTTGATGTAGACGAAAAGGATTAAAGCTATGGATGTACAGATTTGGACTTTTTTACTCGTTGGCATCACTTTCGCCCTATACATAGGAATTGCTTTTATTGCTCGTGCTGGTTCGACAAAAGAATTTTATGTAGCCGGTTCCGGGGTTTCCCCATTGGCAAATGGGATGGCTACTGCTGCAGATTGGATGTCGGCAGCCTCATTTATTTCGATGGCAGGGTTGATCTCATTTATGGGTTATGACGGAGCCGTATACCTGATGGGATGGACTGGAGGATATGTCTTGTTGGCACTTTTACTGGCCCCTTATTTGAGGAAGTTTGGGAAGTTTACGGTACCTGATTTTATTGGGGATAGATACTATTCAAATATAGCCAGGACAGTAGCTGTCGTCTGCGCCATAATCGTTTCGTTTACCTATGTAGCTGGTCAGATGAGGGGAGTCGGGGTTGTATTTGCCCGGTTTCTTGAAGTGAGAGTAGATACAGGAGTTTACATTGGAATGGCCATTGTCTTGTTTTATGCGGTACTCGGTGGAATGAAGGGGATCACCTACACCCAGGTAGCCCAATATTGCGTTCTCATTTTTGCATTTATGGTACCGGCAATTTTTATCTCAATTCAATTGACAGGGAACCCCATACCACAATTAGGTTTTGGAGGGCAATTGAGTGACGGAACCTATTTGCTGGATAAGCTGGATAATCTTCATATTGAGTTGGGATTTGCAGAATATACATCAGGGTCAAAATCGATGATTGATGTGTTTGCAATCACCTTTGCATTGATGGTGGGCACAGCAGGGTTGCCACACGTGATCGTACGGTTCTTCACTGTTCCCCATGTACGTGATGCCCGATTATCTGCAGGGTGGGCTTTGATTTTCATTGCTATCCTTTATACAACCGCTCCAGCTATTGCAGCGTTTGCCCGAACCAATCTGATAACCACGGTTTCAGAAAGACCTTATAACGAAGTTCCTACCTGGTTTAAAAACTGGGAGAGTACCGGGCTGATCACCTTCAACGATAAGAATGAAGATGGGAAAATTCAATATGTTGGTGATGCAGAAAAAAATGAATTAGTGATTGACAGGGATATCATGGTTTTGGCAAATCCCGAAATCGCCAAATTGCCAAATTGGGTAGTAGGATTGGTTGCTGCCGGGGGACTGGCCGCAGCTTTATCGACTGCAGCTGGTTTGCTGTTGGTTATTTCAACTGCCATCTCACACGACCTCATCAAAAAACAGATCAGACCGGATATTTCAGAGAAAGGTGAGCTAATATGGGCAAGGATTGGAGCGGTGATGGCTGTTCTGGTAGCCGGGTACTTTGGTATCAATCCGCCTGGATTTGTAGCAGCAACAGTTGCCCTGGCATTTGGACTTGCTGCAGCTTCCTTCTTTCCAGCTATCATACTGGGGATATTTGATGCCAGAATGAATAAAGAAGGAGCCGTCGCCGGAATGGTGGTTGGGATCACAACCATGTTTCTATATATGGCGCATTTCAAATTGGGGTGGTTTACAGAGGCTGTACCACCTCCAAGCAAATGGTGGCTGGGCATCTCACCGGAAGGTTTTGGAACAGTAGCCATGCTGATCAATTTTGTTGTTTCATTTACTATATCCAGATTTTACCCCGCCCCACCGGAGGATGTTCAGGAGATGACTGAAATGATCAGATATCCTCGGGGTGCTGGAAAAGCCATCAATCATTGATTAAATTGATATAAAACACATTTTTAACCCTAATGAGTTAATTATTTATGAGTCATAAAATACAAACCCTAAGCGGATATATACATGAGTACCAGAAAAGCATCTTACAACCGGAAGAATTTTGGAGCAGGATAGCCGAATCATTCCACTGGCAAAAAAGGTGGGATAAAGTGCTTGAGTGGAATTTTGAAGGTCCGGATATCAGATGGTTTGTGAATGGTAAGCTCAACATTACTGAAAACATCTTCGAAAAGAACCTGTATACAATTGGAGATAAACCTGCCATTATCTGGGAGCCGAATGACCCGAACGAGAAAAACATTACGTTGACTTATCGCCAATTGTATGAAAAGGTCTGCGAATTCTCCAATGCTATGCAAGCCAAAGGGATTAAGAAAGGAGACCGGGTAATTATCTATATGCCAATGGTGCCGGAAGCGGCAATTGCCATGTTGGCATGCGCCAGGATTGGCGCCATTCACTCTGTGGTGTTTGCAGGATTTTCTGCCTCTTCTTTAGCCGATCGAATCAATGATTGTGAGGCTAAAATGGTACTGACCAGTGACGGAAACTTTAGGGGAGCAAAGACTATTGATGTAAAGGGAGTTGTAGATGAAGCATTAGAAAAATGTACAAGTGTTGAATCGGTAATTGTGCTTCAACGAACAAAATCTAAAGTTGAAATGAAAGCCGGACGTGATATCTGGTGGCACGATGCAATCAAGGGACAATCCAAAGAGCATAAAGCAGAGGTAATGGATTCAGAAGATATGCTGTTTATCCTTTATACTTCTGGTTCTACAGGAAAGCCAAAAGGTGTGGTACACACTACTGGTGGTTACATGATCTACACATACTATTCTTTTGTAAATGTGTTCCAGTATTCTGCAGGTGATGTCTATTGGTGTACGGCTGATGTGGGTTGGATTACCGGGCACTCGTATATTGTATATGGGCCTTTACTCGCTGGAGCTACCACATTGATGTTTGAAGGGGTTCCAACCTATCCACATCCGGGACGTTTTTGGGAAATAGTTGATAAATACCAGGTTAATCAGTTTTATACCGCACCGACAGCTATTAGGGCTTTGCAAGCACACGGAATTGAACCGGTAGAGCCATATAGCCTTGAATCGTTAAAAGTAATTGGATCCGTCGGGGAGCCCATCAACGAAGAAGCCTGGCACTGGTACCATGATCACATTGGTAAAGGAAAATGTCCTTTGGTAGATACCTGGTGGCAAACAGAAACAGGTGGAATCATGATTTCAGCATTAGCTGGAATTACACCAAATAAACCGGCACATGCTTCTTTCCCTTTACCGGGCATTGAACCTGTTATCGTGGATCCTGAGGGTAAAGAGCTTGTCGGAAATAATGTGGAGGGGAATCTTTGCATTAAGACGCCATGGCCATCTATTTTAAGAACCACTTATGGTGATCATGAGAGATGCAAGCAAACCTATTTCTCTACTTACCCTGGAATGTATTTTACGGGGGATGGTGCCAAAAGAGATCATGATGGTTATTTAAGGATCCTTGGCCGTGTGGATGACGTAATCAATGTTTCAGGTCATCGCATGGGAACTGCAGAAGTTGAAAATGCTATAAATGAACACCCGAAAGTAGTAGAATCTGCAGTAGTAGGATACCCGCATGATGTAAAAGGTCAGGGAATTTATGCTTATGTGATCTGTGATATGGAGGGACGGACAGAGCAAAATCTGATCAATGAGATCCGTGAAACGGTAACTAAAATTATTGGACCTATTGCCAAGCCGGACAAAGTACAGATTGTTCCTGGATTACCAAAGACCAGATCTGGTAAGATTATGCGTAGAATATTAAGAAAAGTGGCGAGCGGTGACTCCAGCAACCTGGGAGACACTTCAACATTACTAAATCCAGAAGTAGTTGAAGAGATTATTAAAGGGGCAAACAAATAGAATTACTACGACTAACCTAATATGACTAAAAAAATAACCGGAGGTACCGTACGGTGGGGTGTTATCGGAGCTGGAGACGTGTGTGAGGTTAAAAGCGCGCCAGCCATGTACAAGATAGATCATTCAGAAATTGCGGCAGTGATGCGAAGAAATGGTGATAAAGCTGCTGACTTTGCTAAAAGGCACAATATTAAAAAGTGGTATGACGATGCTGATAAGCTGATCAATGATCCGGATGTCAATGCTGTATACATTGCTACCCCTCCCAGCTCACATCAGGAGTTGGCGGAAAAAGTAGCAAAAGCAGGGAAACCCGTTTATGTTGAAAAGCCCATGGCAAGGACTTATGCGGAATGCCAAAGCATGGTTGATACTTTTAAAAAGTATGACTTACCTCTTTATATCGCATATTATCGAAGGACACTACCCAATTTTCTAAAAGTTAAAGAGTTGGTTGATAGTGGTGCTATCGGTGAGGTAAGAATGGTCAACATAGAAATGATTAAACCGGTAAAGCCGAATGTAATTACTCATTTGGAAAATAACTGGAGAGTAGATCCGGAGGTGGCCGGAGGTGGCTATTTCTATGACCTTGCATCTCATCAGCTGGATTATCTTGATTACTTATTAGGTCCTGTGGAGGAAGCAAAGGGTTATTCATTGAATCAGACAAATAATTATGCTGCTGACGATATGACAGTGGCAACCTTTGAATTCCCAAACAAGGTTGTTGGAACTGGTGTGTGGTGCTACACAGCTGGTCAAACAATTAGCAAAGAGATAACTACAATCATTGGGAGTAAGGGCCACATTACCTACGGCACTTTTGAAAACTCTATTGTATCCTGGGAAACTGAGTCTGGAGAAAAGAATTCCATCAACTTTGAGATGCCACAACACATTCAGCAGCCCTTGATCCAACAGGTTGTTAATGATCTTTTGGGTAAAGGAGAATGTGTGAGCACAGGAGAAAGTGCAGCCAGGACCAATAGGGTTTTGGAGTCAATTACAGCCCAAGAATCCTAACCTATGACCTATCTCTTTGAAGTTGTATATGGCTGATAAAGAGATAAATGAGCCATCTAAATGGAAGAGGGTCAGATGGATTATTTTAAGTCTGTTCTTCTTTATGATGACCCTCAATTACTGGGATCGTCAGAATCTTGGTTTACTTAAAGAAGATTACCTGGTTCCCTTATTTGGGTGGAGTGAGCTGGATTACGCCAATATCGTGATTGCCTTCCAGGTAGCTTACGCGGTGGGGATGTTGGGAATAGGGTATCTGATTGATAAAATTGGGACGAAACTTGGGTTTGCCTTTACATTGGTAATCTGGAGTCTGGCAAGCTTCGGAAACGCGATGGCAAACGGACTAATTGGATTTGTTGTAGCACGAGGATTCTTAGGATTTAGTCAGGCAGGGAATTTACCCTCGGCAGTTAAATCCATTGGGGAGTGGTTTCCGAATAGAGAACGGGCACTGGCAGCAGGTGTTTTGAGTTCAGGTGCTAACCTGGGTGCAATCATTGCTCCAATTGTAGTTCCCCTGATTGCCATTTCATTTGGATGGAGGTGGGCGTTTGTCATTCCCGGAGTAATATGTTCAATATGTATTGTACTGTGGTTCTTATTCTATGAAAAACCTGCTTCTCACAAGAGAGTATCAAATCAGGAATATCAGTATATCCATAGCGATGCAAACGAAGCCCATGAAAGGGACCAGGTGGGGAAAAGAGTAAAATGGTATACGCTTTTATCATATAAGCAGACCTGGGCTTTTGCAGCACTCAAGTTTTTTACCGATCCGGTATGGTGGTTCCTGATGTTTTGGCTCCCCTCATTTCTCAACAAGGAGTATGGGATGTCGCAGATAGAAATTACAGTACCTCTGACAACAGTTTATATATTATCAATGCCAGGTAGCGTTGCCGGGGGTTGGTTATCTGGATATTTTTTACGTAAAGGTTGGCCTCTTTATAAGGCCAGGCGGGTAGCACTTCTTCTTTTTGCATTGATGATGCTACCAATGGTTTTTGCACAGGCAGTCGGTCAAATGAATTACTGGTACGCCATTTTGATTATTGGTTTTGCCACGGCTGGTCATCAAGCCTGGTCAGCGACAAACCTGACAACAGTCTCCGATATGTTTCCTGGCAAGGCTGTTGGTTCAATTGTTGGAATTGGTGGGATGATTGGAGCGGTTGGTGGGGTAATACTATCGAGAACAGCTGGAGTTATTTTGGAGTATTACTCTCAATTGAATCAAATCCAGACAGGCTATTATATTCTTTTTATTATATGTGCGCTATCCTACGTGGTCTCCTGGCTTCTTTTCAGTCTTTTAGTCCCAAAAATGGATCGGGTCAGTTTTAGCTAATTATCATTAAATAGGCTAAGAAAAGTTCCCTTTTGGCTTTCTGCGGAATAGTTTCTCAGGATCAGGTTCCTTCCAAGTTTACCAAATGCTTTTCTCATGGTTTTATCCTGAATGAGTTTGGTTAATCCATCCATCCATTCTTGATGTGAATTAGCTAAAAATCCATTTTTTCTGTGGCTGATTATTTCTTTATTTACTCCCACTGGAGAAGCCACTGCTGGAATTTCCAGTGCCAGGTACTGAATCAATTTAAAGCCACATTTTCCCTTCGACCATTCATCATTTGGAAGAGGCATCACCCCAATGTCAAAAGTGTTCAGGTCTTCGATCTCAGATTCTTTGTTCCATTTGATGAATGAATAATTCTTCAATGTGAGTTGAGGGTCTTTATTGGCAATTACTCTAAACTCAAAGTCCACTGACTTTTCAAATTGCTGTAGTGCTGGAAGAATCTTGTTAAGATACTGAAGCGTAGAATGGGATCCCGTCCACCCGATGACCACTTTATCCCCCATTGAGGGGGGATGAAGGGGGGTCAGGGGCTTATGTATTTCTGTGTCGACCACAGTAGGCATTATAATAACCTCATCATTATATCGTCTGGCATATTCCGCCAAATATTCATTCCCTACTGAAACCTTCCAGCTCCATTTACAGATTGAAGTCACTTTGGATCGCCATTTCAACCATCTCCAGATGGTGGATTCCTTATTTTGGTCAGGTAGCCAGATCGCATCATCGAAATCATATATGATTTTCTTTTTAAGGATTTTGGCGATGATCCATTCGAATATGGGGGGACCGATAGGGGTCAGTTCTCGATGAATGAAAATGATGTCATACATTTTTAGGTTAAAAAGGCCTTTGATTCGAGTTAGAAATCCACTGAGCAGGATACCAAACCCACTGCTTTTTGCCATTTCAGAATAAAGTGAATCCCAGTCATTGACAGAAACAAAGGGTTGAAAATCACATTGGCTATCATTTTGTTCCATAAATTTGAGAAAATGCTCAAAACGAAACCGCTGTGAGGGGGCTTTCCCCGGTGGATATGGAACCATGAACAGGATTTTCTTCATCAGTACCAAAACTAGCTAATTGTGGGACTTCAGGATCTGTTTATCACACCGATTTATATTATCCTATTGTCTGTCCTAGCCTGGATGGTTCGACCATATGTCACTACTCTGGAGACCAGGAAGTATTTTTTGCCAGCGCTATGGGTGAGATTTTTTGGGGCGATCATGTTGGGAGTGATCTATCAGTTTTATTATGAGGGTGGTGATACGTTTACTTACTTTACTCTAGGAAGCAAATGGATTTGGAGGGCTTTTATGGATGATCCATTCGTTGGATTTAATTTGATTTTTGGGGCGGGGGATATTACAGGCGAGAATTTTCAGTATGCACAGCACATTTATAGTTTTGGTGACACCGCTTCTTATTTTGTTGTTAGAGTAGCTGGCTTTTTTGATATACTTACATTTAGTACATACTCATCCACAGCTTTGTTATTTGCAACTTTTGGCTTTGCAGGTCAGTGGGCAATGTATTTATCATTTGTTCGATTTTTTCCAGCGATATCAAAGTATCTTGCCTATGTTATTTTGTTTCTTCCATCCTTGTTTTTCTGGGGTTCTGGTTTGTTAAAAGATACACTGACACTCGGTGCATTAGGGTTTTTGTTTTACGGTATTACTGATTTTATCCAGTTCAAAAAATCACCCGTTATAAATATTGTGCTAGCTGTAATTGGTTTCTGGATTATTTATACAGTTAAAATTTATATTGTTGCATGCTTTATTCCTGCAGTTGTTATATGGACCGCCTATTTTTATCAGGATAAGGTAAAAAATATTATACTAAGACTAGTTATTGCGCCAATTATTTTAGGTTCGGCTGTTGGTCTGGCTGGATATGCAGCTTTTAAAGTAGGTGAAGATAATGATAGGTATTCTTTTGAAAGTTTAGCTTTCACAGCTGAATCCACAGCAAAATGGAATTATTATGTGAGTAATAGGGATAAAGGTTCTGGTTATACTTTGGGTGATTTTGATTTTAGTTTCTTTGGCTTGGCTTCGAAATTTGTCCCGGCTGTGATAACCTCTTTTTTTAGACCCTTTCTTTGGGAGGTAAGAAACCCAGTAATGTTACTATCAGCACTAGAAAACCTAGTTATCATTTGGTTGGTTCTAAATACATTAATAAATCTGAAAAGGTTAAACATCTTATCAAAATATCCAATTTTGATATTGTGTCTTTTGTTCGCAATTTTCTTTGGTTTTGCTGTTGGAGTAACTACTTATAATTTTGGGTCTTTGGTTCGATACCGAATTCCTATGATCCCATTTCTTTTAGCAGTACTAATTGCTGTTAAGTATAAAAGTAGAATAGTAGAATGAAAACTGAGATTACCCCAGAATCATCTAGGAACATTAATTTTAAAGAGCTTTTTCATTATAAAGACCTATTTATTATTCTGGCATGGAGAGATTTGAAGGTCAGATATGCTCAAACTGCCCTCGGATTAGCTTGGGCCATAATCCAACCTTTAGCTACACTCTTGATCTTCACACTAATTTTTGGTCGAGCAATTCAAGTAAATACCGGCGATGTTCCTTATCCGGTATATGCCTTAGCAGGCATGAGTGCTTGGGCCTATTTCGCCTTTGTCATGAGTCAAAGTGGGGGCTCAATTATTTCATCCGGTGAAATGATTAAAAAAATATATTTTCCAAGGCTGATTATTCCGTTAAGCAAAGCTATAGTTGCCCTAGTTGATTTTCTTGTTACACTTGGTTTATTAATAATTTTAATGGTATACCATCAAATAACCGTCAAATACACAATATTTCTTTTGCCAGTATTTTTTCTTATAAATGTCATGGCTTCTTTAGCAATTGGAATTTGGTTAAGTGCCTTGACAATTCGTTATCGTGATTTTCAGCATGTGATCCCTTTTATGGTTCAGATTGGGTTATATACTACACCAATTGCGTATCCGGCAACTCTAATACCGGATAAGTACCAGTTCATTTATCATTTGAATCCTATGGCAGGAATAGTAGAGGGCTTTAGATATGCAATCTTACATCAGAATGAGATATCTGATTTTTCATTTGTTTCCTATGGAATTGTCTTGGTATTGTTTGGTTCGAGCATTTGGTATTTTAAGAAAATGGAACGAACTATGGCAGATCTTGTATGAGTGATATTGCTATAAATATTAAAGACATATGGAAAGGATATAAGATCGGAAGTAATAAATCTATGAGCTTTCGAGAATCATTCCAGGGAATGTTTCGTAAGAATAATGAAAGTTTTTTTTGGGCATTGCAGGAGATCGATGTGCAAATTCAGAAGGGTGAAGCTGTTGGAATCATAGGGAGAAATGGAGCTGGTAAGAGCACACTTTTGAAGATTTTGAGTAAGATCACTTATCCAACTAAAGGAAGAATTGAGATTGATGGACGTGTCTCATCATTGTTAGAGGTAGGTACAGGTTTTCATCCGGAATTGACTGGCCGTCAAAATATTTTTTTGAATGGGACCATACTTGGTATGACTCGTGTTGAGATCAATAGGAAATTTGATGAGATCGTAGCATTTAGCGGTGTCGAGAAATTTATTGATACGCCTGTCAAACATTTTAGCAGTGGAATGAAAGTGAGATTAGCTTTTTCTGTTGCCGCACATTTAGAACCGGAAATATTGATTATTGATGAAGTATTAGCTGTGGGAGATGCGGAATTCCAAAAAAAATGTTTGGGTAAAATGGAAGATGCCACGGAGGATGGAAGAACAGTGCTATTTGTAAGTCATAACATGGGTGCAATAAGGAATCTATGTCAATCGGGAATTTTGCTTGATTTTGGAAAAGTTAGTTTGATTGGTGAAATAAACGATGTTGTAAATCACTATTTAACCTATGACCAAAACGATGATTCAAACTTAGCCACTTATTCAGGTCAAGAAAATTCTGACGAAATTCACAGTCTCAAAAAGTTTTCTCTTATTGATTCAAATGGTGAGGTTCTCAGTAGACAAATAGATAAAAGTGAAGATATCTATATTGAGATATTAATAGATGTTAAAGAAGTTGATCCTTCTTTTAATATTGGATATAGTTTAAGTTCGGTTAATGGTGAAGTTCTTTATTGGAGCTTCTTTAAAGATTGTGCTGAAAAGGAATGGCCACGTGTAAAAAGGGGCGAAAATAAATATATATCAAAAATTCCTGTGGAATTACTAAATGATACCTCATATAGGATTGAATATTTAGCTGCTCTTCATCATAAAAAATGGTTAGTTGAACCAGGGAGAAGCAATCCACAATTTCAATTTGATGTAATTCCAGGGGAATATGATTCACCACTTTTAAGTGTGACAAAAAGAAAAAGCTTGCTACTTCCAATTTTACCCTGGACCCGGATAGAAAAGCCATGATTTCGCTGATAAAAAGACTTCTTCCAAGAAAATATAGACCCTCATTTCTTTTCCAGGAGATCATTCATTCTCCCTATATTAAATCTGGACCTTTTATAGGGATGTACTATGAAGCAAAGGGTGTTTATAGTGCAAAGTTCCCCAAACTTGCAGGGACTTATGAAAAAGAGATTAGTCACTATTTTGAAAGGAATAATTTAGAAAACTATGATTGTTTCATTGATGTAGGTGCTGCAGAGGGCTATTATGCAATTGGAGTGGCCCTTAGCAATCCAGAAATCAAGATTGTAACATTTGAGTCTAACATGATTAATAGAATTTGGTTAGATCATTTGTCGATTAGAAATAATGTCTCAAACAAAATTAAACAAGGTGAATACTGTTCTTCGGAAGTTCTTATAAAAGAGATTAAAAAGTGGAATAACCCTTTTATTCTTATAGATATAGAAGGGGGAGAATATGAATTATTAGAAAGTTCTAAAATTGAATTTTTTAGAAATTGTTCTTTACTTGTTGAGATCCATGAATTTATTTATCCCAATATGGCTGAAGTCATCCGATCAAGATTTGAGAGTTCACATACTGTGGAAGAAATAGTGCAAAGGAAAAGATCCACTATGGATTTACCACTCAATTTAAATCGAGTGCAAAAATTTTTATTTAAAAAGGCTTCATTTGAAATTTTAAATGAAAAAAGGCCAATGACCATGAAATGGATTTTTCTAAAACCTAAGCATGACTTATAGTGTAGCTTGTACCATCGATAGAGATTATGCACCGCATTTTGTGACAATGTGTTGTTCACTCTTTGAGAATAACAGAGATTCTTTTTTTGAAATATATTTAATATTTGATGAATTAGCTGAAGGGGATACTATTAAGATTGAGAAACTGTTTGAGAAGTATGAACAATCCATAAGGTTAATAAAAGTCGATAAAAGACAGTTTCAGGGTTTCCCAATCAGTGCCCATGCTACTCTTGCAAATTATTTTAGAATTAGTTTGCCAGATATACTACCACAAGAGTTGGATAACGTACTCTATTTAGATTGTGACCTTATAATAAATGGAAGCATTCTTGAGATATGGGATTATCAAAATGACGATGTGGCATTGCACGCATGGGGCTATCCTAATAGCGAACGGAAAATTGCTTTAAATCTTGATGGTGATTATTTTAATTCAGGGGTCATGTTAATTAACCTGAAATTTTGGAGGCAAAACAAAGTAGGGTCAAAAGTTGTCAAATACATTGAGGAAAATAGAGACTTAATCGAATTTTGGGATCAGGATGCATTTAATGCTGTTTTAAAAAATGATTGGCAACCCCTTGGGCAGGAATACAATTATACCAAAGGTGAGGATTTCAAAAAAGAGGGTATCCAGCCTCATATTATTCATTTTGTTGGGATGCATAAACCATGGAATCCACATTGCAAGCATGAATTAAAATGGATGTACTATGTCTACTATGATAGAACACCGTATGCACAAAACACAAAGGGTTTGCTGGTCAAAAAGCTCAATAATTATTCTAAAAGAATTCAAAGCAAATTCAATCATTTTATTCGTGTTCATGGTGAAGAAAAGAAGGTATCAATTAAAAATAAATATTCTAGAGAGATCCTAATGGCCAACGCGGGCAATAATTGGATAGGTGAGAGGTTGAAAAATGGTGATTCATTCTTTGTAGGAAGGATTGGTAGTACCGAACTTTCATGTTTGTGTTACTATCTGAAAATATATGAATATGATATCGATGTCTATCATAAAATGAAAAAAAACATGAAGGTTGCTTCGGGGTTTTTCCCAACAACCGATTATTTGCTCAATATGTTTACCCACACCTATGTTAATTCTGCTTTAAGATTGGTTGACATGATAGGAGTTTGGTACAATAAGGGCGAGAATGAGATTGTTAACAGATTTTCGAATGCTAAATTATGTGAATTAAGAGGATTAGAGCCATACTACCATTCAGCTCCATGGAGTAAATATTTGAAAGATAAAAAGGTGTTGGTAATTCATCCATTTTCAGAAAGTATTAAGAAGCAGTATAAGTTTAAAGATAAGCTATTTCCAAAGGGAAAGTGTCTTCCGAATTTCGAATTAAAGACTATTACAGCCATACAAACTATTGCCGGGAATGACAAGGGTTATGAATCTTGGTTTAACGCACTCGATAAAATGAAAAGTCAAATATCAAAAATAGATTTTGATATTGCGATAATCGGAGCTGGAGCCTACGGATTTCATTTGGGAGGATACGTAAAATCTTTAGGGAAATCTGCGATCCATTTAGGAGGTGCTACACAGGTTTTATTTGGTATTCAAGGCAAAAGGTGGGAGAATAATAAAGAGATCTCTTCTTTTTTCAATGAGTATTGGACCTATCCGACTGATGCAGAAAAACCTGCGGGTGCGCTGATGGTAGAAAACGGGTGCTATTGGTAATTTCACCATGATGGACAATGGAATATAGGAAGATATCAATAGTTACTCCATCCTATAACCAGGCACAATATCTGGAGCAAACAATTGATTCAATCCTTTCGCAAGAATATCCAAATCTGGAATACATCATAGTTGATGGAGGAAGTAGAGATGGATCCATTGAAATAATCAGAAAATACGAGAGATACCTGAAATATTGGGTTAGTGAGCCAGATCTTGGGCAAAGTCACGCAATTAACAAAGGTCTAAAACATGCAACCGGCGATATTATTAATTGGATAAATTCTGATGACTTCCTAGAGCCTGGGGCACTTAAGTCGATTTCTGAATTATTTGAAGACATAGATACCTGTATTGTTTGTGGTAGGTCAAATATTATTGAAAACGGGAAAATAATGAAGCAGTCTGCCGGAACTGATATTTATCCAGCAAATCTTCCCAAGACCATCGGCCTGGCTCGGATTGATCAACCTGAAACCTGGTTTAGAAAGTCAGTATTTGATCAAATCACACCATTAAGAGAAGACTTGCATTACGTTATGGATAAATGGCTATGGATAAGATATCTTTTATTCCATGGGCTGGAAAATATTTTAAAAACAGAAGAAACTCTAGTGAATTTCAGACATCATGAAAAATCCAAGACAATTGGCAACAGTAAAGCATTTATCAGTGAAACTATTGGAATTTATGCCGAATTAGCACACCTCATAAACGATCCTGAAATATTTGAGCTGCTTTTCTCGATGCAAAATGAAACAAATAGGAATAAACTTGATTCTCAATTAGTTGTAGACTCAAAGGTTGTAGATTCATCACTCCAGTATTTCATGTTATGGCTTGCTGACTACTATTATGCAAATAAAAAGTATAATCATGCATTGAAGATATTAAAGATGGTAAGGAAATCAGGTTTATTTCGATCTGATCTACTTTGGTATAAAAAATTGAGATGGAGTATACCATTAAAATTGAACTGGTTTAAACCTTCTTCCTGAATGGAGTCAGATATCAGTATTATCATTCCCACCTTTAATGGTCGACAGAAAATCAAGTTTACCATACAGTCCATTTTAAATCAAACAATGGAGCCACTTGAGATCATTGTTGTCATTGATGGATCAACGGATGGCACCAAAGAAATCTTGGCTCAAGAGTATGGGAATGAGATAAATGTTATTAATCAGGAAAATCAAGGCCGTGCATGTACCAGGAATGTTGGGGCACAAGTGGCAAATGGATCTCTTTTGCTTTTTGTGGACGACGATATTGAGTTAGAGCCCGATGCGGTCAAACAACACCTACTTCATCATCGATCTCATCAACGTAGTCTTTTGGTGGGAGCTCTATTTTTGAAAGATGTTGTAAATAGCAGTGATTTTCATAGCTACAGACAATTCATTGAGAATTCATGGTATTCGAATCTGCCAGATTATCCTCAGCCTATGGCTGAGGATAATCTGTTCGTGAGTGCTGCAAATCTTTCCGTGCCTAAAAATTTATTTAATGAACTTAATGGTTTTGATAGCAGTCTCACAGACTGTGAAGATTTTGAATTGGGAATCAGAGCAAAAAAAGCGGGAGTAGATATCTTTTTCAGTAAGAAAATTCGAGGAAGGCACAACGACTCCATTTCATGCCAACAGTACATCAATAGAAGAAAAGCATATGAGGCAGCTCAATCCCTCTTAAATGAGAAAAATAAGTTTGAATTTCCGTCAAATAAATGGAATGACCCTGGTGCATTTAAAAAGATCATTTATTATATCCTTTCATTTGATTTTTGGGTATTTTGGGTAGATCATAGTTTGGCGACCTGGATTCCCCGCTCAATGAGATATAAATTCTATAGTGCGATCATCTGGTCAAAAAGTCACTATTACCGAAATTAGGACACTTGAAAAAACAGATTACTTGGATACTTTCTGATGTAAATAGTTCTTCTCAATTTGAAGGGATTATTGAATCCCTTGTCAGCCGGGAAGTTAATTTATCTTTTATTTTGATTAATATGGAAGGGAGTTCTATTGACAGGTTCATCAAAGGACTTGGATTACAAGTGCTTCATCTTGAAGTATTAAGGTATGTTGACTATTTGCAAGCAATTTATCAGACAATAAAGTATTTTAAATTCCAAAAGACTGAGACGGTCCATTGTCATTTGTTGAAAGCCAATCTTGTTGGACTTTTAGCTGCATGGTTAGCAAAAGTGCCTAAGCGGATCTACACGCGACATCATTCTACTTATCACCATCTTTATTCTAAAAGAGGAGTGATCCTTGATAAATGGATTAATCGATTATCAACAGATATTGTTGCCATAAGTAACATCACTAAGGATGTACTCCACGCAAAAGAAATGGTCCCATTAAATAAAATCCATTCAGTCCCTCATGGGTTTGACTTCTCAAAAATGGAAGCTCAGTCCTTACACAAGAAAAAATGGACTACACTACAGAGGAAGCCAGTCATTGGTGTAGTAAGTAGATTTATTGAATGGAAAGGCATTCAATTTATTATTCCGGCTTTTTATAAATTATTAGAAGAATATCAGGAAGCACTTTTATTGTTAGTAGGGAGTGCCGGGCCATATCGCAGTGAAATAGTAAAAAAACTAAATATTTTACCACAGCAGTCCTATGAAATTCATGAGTTTGAAAATAATGTCTTTCCTATCTATAAAGAGATGGACATATTCGTTCACGTACCCATTAATGGAGAAATCGAGGCATTTGGTCAAATCTATATAGAAGCATTAGCCATGTGTGTGCCATCAGTTTTTTCATTGTCTGGGATTGCCAATGAATTTATTAAAGATCGTGAGAATGCACTTGTGGTAGATTATCAAAATGATGAAGAAATTTATCAAGCGATCAAAATATTATTAAAGGATAATGCATTAGCAAAGAAAATTTCAAAAAGAGGAGAGTCTGATGTAAGCAAACTATTTAAGGTTAAGGATCAGGCAAATCAATTGATTGAGTTATATTCCTGATGCCTTTCTTTTCTATCATATTACCAACTTATAATCGGGCTAAGATAATAGCCGGGACAATAGAAAATATTTTAACACAGGAGTTTGAGGACTTTGAATTGTTGATAATTGATGATGGGAGCACGGATGATACACGAAAAAAGGTTATGGCCATCAATGACAATCGAATCCATTATCATCATAAGGAAAACGAGGAACGAGCAATTGCTAGAAACTTTGGGATAAAAGTCGCAAAGGGGGATTATATCACTTTTGTTGATTCTGACGATGTTGTGTATCATAATTATCTCTCGACCTCTTTTAATTTTTGTATGGAGAATGATCCATCATGGCTCCATCTCAATTATGAGATCAAGGATGAAAAGGGGCGGGTAATCAAAAAAGCAATTCAAAGAAAAGGAGATTTGGCCAGGCAACTGGTAAAAGGAAATCATTTAAGTTGCTTGGGCGTGTTTGTAAAGAGAAAGATTCTGTTGGCAGAAATGTTTGATGAGGATCCTCGTTTGATTGGTTCTGAGGATTATGATCTATGGCTAAGAATCGCAAAAAAGCATTCTTTGATATATTCCAATATTACAGTTGGATCGATTATTCAGCATCAGGATAGAAGTGTGATGGGGTTTTCAAAGGAGAAATTGATTGAGCGAATAGCATATTTGGTGAATAAGCATGAAAACTCTGGAATAATTCCGAAAGAAGAGTATTCGACTTTCCTGGCTCATAGATATATGTATTTAGCCTTGCATTTAGTTTTGATGGGCAACAGAAAATCTGCGATACAGTATTTGAGTCAGGCGATTTCAAGTAGCCCAGATATAGTTCTATCAAGAAAAATGGGAGCTATTGTAAAAGCACTGGTTTTTTGATTTATCTTTTAATAGATGTTTTATCTCAAGTATAAATTTACTGGTTGATTCAGACATTAATTTTTTTTGATTTTGAATAAACCTATTCTTTACCTCTCTTATGATGGTCTTACTGATCCTTTAGGACAATCACAAATATTGCCTTATATATTTGGACTTGAGCAAAAGGGATTTCAGTTCATTATTATCAGTTTTGAAAAGAGAAGTAGATATGAGCTGGGGGAAGAAGGAATAAGATCATTAATAGGAGCAAAAAAAATAAAATGGATTCCATTTAGATACCATAAAAAGCCGCCAGTTCTATCCACTCCGTATGATTTGTGGTTAATGAGAAAAGAATCTGAGAAGATCGTAAAAAATAATGAAGTTGAGCTAGTGCATTGTCGAAGTTATATCCCAGGACTTGTCGGATTATTTTTAAAAAAGAATTTTGGGGTGAAATTTTTGTTTGATATCAGAGGGTTTTGGGCTGATGAACGGGTTGATGGTGGACTATGGAATCTTTCAAATCCAGTCTTTAAATGGATTTATAACTATTTTAAATCTAAAGAGGCTAAAATGATGATCCATTCAGATCATATCATAAGTTTAACATACGCAGGGAAAGAAGAAATAGTCTCTGGCAGATTATTCGGAAATAGAAAAGTTAAAATCGAAGAAAAGAAAGTTACAGTAAATCCCTGCGCAGTTGACCTTGGACTATTTGATTCAGAAAAAATTCAGCACGATAAATTGTTGAAATTGAGGAATCAACTGGGGATTCGACAAAATGATAAAATAATGATTTATTTGGGTTCAGTAGGAACCTGGTATTTATTAGAGGAGATGATAATTTTCTTTAGAAAATGGTTGGAAATTGATCAATATTATAGATTTCTAATTGTTACAAAAGATAATCATCTTCAAGTGAAAGAAAAATTTATACAAACCGGATTGTCTCCTAATAAATTGATTTTAACGGAATCTAATAGAGATGAAGTTCCTTACCACATCGCATTAGCGAATGTTGGAATCTTTTTTATTAAACCTGCTTATTCAAAAAAAGCTTCATCGGCAACCAAAATGGGCGAATTGTTGGCCATGGGATTACCAATTATTACAAATGACGGTGTAGGAGACGCCGAAATATTACTCCAGCATGAAAGGAATTGTTACTGTATTAATCCATATTCTTATGATGTTGAGCTCCTGAAAAAAATGATGAGAACTATTGATCAAGAGTCAAATGATTTAAGAAATTTCGCGAAGGAGCATTTTGCACTTGAGAAAGGTGTTTCCTCATACGAAAAGGTATATTGCAATTTATTATGATTCAAACCTAGTTGATTGTGCTACTCTCGAATGTATATAGGGGCACCTCAAAATTTGGATACTACAGTTTTCCAAATGCTGTTTTCATGAAACTTTTTTTACCCTATCTGAAACAAGATTGGAAGAACAAAGAATTCAAAAAAGTCATAATAGCAGGGATACCGAGAGGAGGCACCACATGGCTAGCAGAGTTGTTTTCAGCAGTACCTAATTCCGCATATATTCATGAACCTCTGAATTTAGGCAGAATCCGTCAAGTCCAATACCTTAAGTTTCATTCCCGCCAATATATTCCAAGTGATGCAAAATGGGAAGAAGCCAAAAATTTCATGCATGATTTAGTCAATGGTAAAATTATTAATCCTGCATTGCTTATCCATAACCAGGATATACCTGCTCTTTTGAGATCTGAATATTTAGTATTGAAATTTTGTAGGTTAAATCAGATGCTACCCTGGTTTACAAAGAACGTCGAAACTTTAAAACCAATATATATAATAAGACACCCGTGTGCAGTAGTTTATTCTCAAATGAATCATGGCGCATTTAAGTATAACATCGACTTTCCGTATGTCTTCAAAGCTCCGGGAGGTCCTTTTAATAATGATCTATACAAGACTATTGAGAAGGAAATATATCCATTAAAGAGTATAGAAGAAGTATTGGCATTGCATTGGTGTCTTGATAGTATGCCACTTTATCAAATGGAAAATAATTCTAGTTGGACAACTGTTGCCTATGAAGAAGGTATTCTGAATCAGGATACATTCATTGATAAACTTTTCTCATCAAACAAGATTGAAATCCCATCAGATATTGAACGTAGACTAGCCAAGCCTAGTTACTCTACTCAAAAAAATAACCGATTAAGAGACGGTTCAAGTCAACTTAAAAAGTGGAAAGACAAGTTGACAAAAACATCAATCAACAAAATCTTTGATGTTTTAAAATTTTTTGGCCATGATGTGTATTCTTCTGATTTGGAGCCAGATTATTCAAAACTGATCAAGCATAATTCTAATATTTTCTTTACCCCCTGATTCAAGTTTCCAAGTATCACTAGTTCCAATTGCAAATGACATAATCAGTAAATCTTCATTTTTGCTTTATTGTCGAACATGGGTAAGGTGATACATCTGAGCTTCAAATATGTAATAAAGGGACTTAAATATGTCATTCACAAAATAAACAGGTTCATCCACAAAAATTAATTGACGAGTTGTCTGGAATAAGGTAAATTAATTGTAAGACCTAATGCTTATTAATTATACCGCCATGAAATCACCTCTAAGTCTCAAAGCGATTTATCGTTTAAAAGCCTCGTTAATTTTATTCATTCCCTTTATCTTAAATGCTCAAACTTCTACTCCACCCTCAACTGGGGATGGTAGTAGTGGAACGCCGTATGAAATCTCTACTTTAGATAATTTATATTGGTTAAGTCAAAATTCTTCAGAGTGGAGTAAGCATTTTATTCTCATTAATGACATTGACGCTACGTCAACATCGGGGTGGGATGGTGGAGCCGGGTTTCTCCCGATAGGTATTGATTACTATCAGCCATTTTCCGGAAATTTTAATGGAAATGGATTTGCAATAAACGGACTTTTTATTAATCGACCGGGCACAGAATATGTAGGTTTATTCGGTTTTGTCCTAAGTGGATTCGTCCGGAATCTTAGATTAAAAGATATTGATGTAACTGGAAATAACTATGTGGGAGGAATAGGTGCTGCACAATATACAGAGATTGCAAATTGTAGTAGTGAAGGAACCGTATTAGGAAATTTAATTGTAGGTGGGTTAATTGGGTATTCAAGTGACAATCAAATTGATGATAGTCATGCCTTTGGAAATATAACCGGAAATGATGAGGTAGGTGGATTAGTAGGCTGGGGTACCTGGACTTATTTCCATAACTGCTTTGCAAAGGGTAATATAGTTGGTAGTACAGATGTAGGAGGGTTTATAGGGGGCAATAATTTTGGTAACATCTACGATTGCCATGCTGAAGGTACTGTTGTGGGTGATAACAATACAGGGGGCTTTTCCGGGCAAAATGCGGGATACATTTACAGAAGTTATTCCTCCGTTGAGGTAAGCGGTAGTTATTCTACAGTTGGTGGTTTTTTGGGAACTGATCCTTATGGAACGGGGTCTATCATTGACAGTTATTGGAATAGTGATATTGCAGGTCAAGGGGTTGCAGTTGGGAATGGTAGTAACTCTGGTATCGCCGCACTTACAGGTGCACAAATGAGAGTACAAAGTTCATTCAGCGGTTGGGATTTTACTAGCTCCTGGACAATAATAGAAGGCTTAAGTTTTCCATATTTACGAGATAATCCACAGTCACCTTACCCTGGTAATTCTGGATCATTCATTACAACCTGGAAAACGGATAATCCGGGTACCTCCCAATCGAATCAAATCACTATTCCCACAGAGGGAGCGGGGTATGACTATGACGTAGTTTGGGAGGAGGTAAGCAATTCTTCAAATAATGGTAGCTTATCAAACCAAACCGGAGATATCACCATTACTTTCCCGTCAGCCGGTACATACAAGGTTGAAATATTAGGTGATTTTCCAAGGATCTATTTTAATAATGAAGGTGACAGAAACAAGATTCTTACCATTGAGCAATGGGGTAGCATTCAATGGACATCCATGGAACGCGCTTTTTTTGGGTGTAATAACCTGATAGTACCTGCCTCGGATGCTCCGGAGCTTCCCGGTGTTTTGCGAAGTATGTTCAGGGATGCGACATCTTTTAATCAAGACATTGGTCACTGGGATGTAAGTGGCGTTACAGATATGATTGAAATGTTTTCGGGTGCAAGCAATTTCAATCAGAATATTAATGATTGGAATGTTTCCAATGTCGATGATATGCAGTGGATGTTCTTTTTGGCAACCAATTTCGACCAACCTTTAAACGATTGGGATGTAAGCAATGTGGCTAATATGATTGGGATGTTTTATGAAGCTAATAGTTTCAATCAACCTCTTGACGAATGGGATGTTGGTAATGTAGCAGATATGCGTACCATGTTCTATAATGCATTTTCGTTTGATCAATCCCTGGGTAGTTGGGATATGAGTAGTGCAGCTTTATTAACAGGCATGTTAGACAATAGCGGCCTTTCAGTTGAAAACTACGATAATACGTTAATTGGTTGGTCAGTAAAGACCCTTCAAACTGATTTTGTTACACTTGGTGCAAATGGACTGATTTATTGTAATGGTGCAGATGCCAGAGATATTCTCATTGGTGCACCTATCAACTGGACCATTACAGGAGATGTCGAAGCCACAGATTCAGACGGTGATGGGACTGGGGATGTTTGTGACAATTGTCCGTCTACAGCAAATCTGGATCAAGCTGATACTGATGGTGATGGGATTGGTGATTCATGTGATAACTGCCTAATTGTAGCCAGTCAGGATTTGACAGATTCAGATGGTGATGGATTCGGAGATCCGTGCGACAATTGCCCATACATTCCTAATGCAGGGCAGGAGGATTCTGATGGTGACGGGATTGGGGATTTATGTGAGGGTACCGTCAATTTACTCGGGCTTACTGAAGCCGGAGGTACCGGGAACTATGGAGTGATTTATAAGCTGGATATATCATCAAATTCAGTAACCAAAAAGCATGACTTTAATGGTACTGAAGGCAGGATGCCTGCTGGTTATTTATATGATGAAGGCACTGGTAAATTTTTGGGACTGACACAATATGGCGGAGATACAGATGTTGGTGTTTTATTTGAAATAGATCCGATATCCGGTTCATATCAAGTTAAGGATCAATTCGACTATTCTAACGGTGGTTTCGCATCACGTGGTGGTTCGCTTATAAAAATATCAGACGGCCGTATTATTGGATCAACCACAACAGGTGGCTCATCTTATTACGGTACTATTTTCGAATATGATGATGCTACCACTACGATCAATAAATTAGCTGATTTGGATGCCAGTTTTTCCTATTCCTTTGGTGGACTTGTAGAAGCCTCAAATGGGAAAGTCTATGGAACATCATACTACGGGGGCACCAATGGCGCAGGATCAATTTTTGAATTTGATCCCTCATCCAATTTGGTAACACTTGTTCATAGCTTTACTTCACATTACCCGAGAGGGGGCTTAATAGAGGTTGATGGTATCCTTTATGGAATGTCGACGGGAGGTGGAAATTATTACGGGGCTATATACACATTTGATCCGCAAACACATGATTTCAATGAGGTTTATGCATTAACCACTTCAGGTGGATATGTGCCATATGGAAATTTAGAGTTAGGTCCTGACGGTAAATTATATGGCTTTAATTCTTATGGCGGTACAGGGGGTGGCGGCTATGGAACAATGTTCAGCTTTGATCTGAATACGAATGAGTATGTCAAGTTACTAGATTTTGAGCCATATGTTCATGGTGGAAATCCATACGGTACTCCGACTATTATTGGAAATATTTTATATGGAGTTACACAAAGTGGTGGAATTGGATACGGGACCATTTTTTCTTATGACCTTGAATCGAATGAATTTACAAAGATCTCAGATTTTAATGGTGTAGAACTTGGGGCAAATCCATATTCCACAAAGCTTGTTAGTGATTGTAATCCACAACTTGATTCAGATGGAGACCTTTTGAATGATTGTATTGATAATTGTCGGGCAATAGGAAATCCCGGTCAAGCAGATTCGGATGGTGACGGGGTTGGGGACGCTTGTGATCTATGCAGTGGAGATGATGCAAGTGGTGACACTGATGGCGATGGAGTTTGTGATAACCTTGATCCCTGCCCATTAGATCCTTCGAATGATTCCGATGGTGATGGAGTTTGTGACAGTGAGGATATATGTGATGGGGGTGATGACCTGGCTGATTTCGACGGAGATTTGGTGCCCGATTTTTGTGATATCTGTATAGGTTTTGACGCTGCAGGAGATTCTGATGGAGATGGATATTGTGATGCGTATGCAAATTGGCTAGAAATGGGACCAGCAGGATTTACCAACACATTAGTTCAATTTGCCTCAATGGACATTTCTTCTTCAGGAGCAACTTATGTTGCTTACACAGAAGTCTTCGAGGATGATTACGCAAAGGTAAAGGTTCAATGGTTTAATGGAAGTGAATGGGAATATTTGGGAGACCCCAATGGAATATTTGTTGGCTTTTATTCAGTACCTGTAACACTGAAAATTCTTAGTGATGGATCCTTGATTATGGGATATGGAGGAATTAATCAAGGAGTGAAAATTCTTGAATATGATGGAAGTGACTGGATTGAATGGACAGATTTACCTCCGCTCACAGGATATGCTTATAATATGGATTTGGCGGTTGACAATAGTGATAACATAATTGTCTCATATCATGATACTGGAATTTCAAATTCTATTGTTACTTTCTTATGGGACGGAATTGAATGGACACAATTGGGAGGTCCGATTACCGTAAATAGTCCCATCTATGCAAATAATCGACTTGAGGCTGATCAGTCAGGCAATTATTACTATGCTTACACAGCAGCAGATAATACACATAGAGTATCAAAATTTGATGGTTCGGCCTGGACTGAAATCGGCAACTTTCAAACTATTTTGGATATGGCAATAACTGATTCCGAATCCTTATATGTAAACACGCGTTCATCCGGTACGAATCAAAATATTATACATGTTTATGATGGGACTTCATGGAGTCAATTGCCCACTTTTACAGAACTGTATTTAAATTCCGGAGACATCGGAATAACGTCAATAGGAGAGATTTTTATGGTGTATACTTACTACGACGGGTATAATAAATTAGGTGCGGTTAAGTATAATGGAATTGACTGGAGCCAGGCAGGACCTGATCCATTATTTGAATCACAAAGAACTCCACTCGATGTAATTATTGGGCAAAATGATATCCCTTTATTTGGATACCGGGAATCGGACCAAAGGATGTCGGTAATTTATTTTGCGGACCTTGAGGGAGGAGACAATTGTCCTTTGGAGGCCAACCCTGATCAAATCGACACAGATAACGATGGTGTTGGGGATGTTTGTGATAATTGTGTAGATGTGGCCAATTCAGACCAGGTGGATAGTGATGGAGATGGTTACGGAGATAATTGTGATTGTGAGCCAAATAATGTAGATATCAATCCGGGTAATGTATGGTATGCTGATGTGGATGGTGATGAACATGGTGATGGAAGCAATACAATAGCATCTTGTGAACAACCGGATGGTTACGTTGCAGATAATTCGGACTGTGACGACAACGATCCTGACGTTCATCCTGATTTTGTGGAGATCCTGGATGGGAAAGATAATAACTGTGATGGGATGGTTGATAATTTGCCACCATGTGGTTACCCTACAAATATTTTGATAACAGTAACCGGTGATGAGACTATTGATGTCAACTGGAGTCCAACTTCAACTATATATGAATATCAAATATTCTACAAGGTTGTAGGAACTTCTGCTGGGTGGGAAAATATAGCAACCAATGAAAATCAGATTTCAATAAGCGGACTCTATAGCGGAACGGATTACTGGCTAAAAATACGAACAGTTTGTAATGATGATTATTCTTCTGTATCTGACTTTTCACCCTTTGTATCATTCACTACCACAGGAAGTGTAGCATGTAATATTCCAGGGGGACTCTCATCGAATGTAACTGGTGATAATTCTGTTGACTTGTCCTGGAATGTAGCAGACGGAGCATTAGAATATCAGGTAGGGTATAAATTGAATGGTACAAGTGCAGGTTGGGAAACTATAACTACTTCCAATACAAATATATCTGTATCCATTCTCGAATCGGGAAGTGATTATTTATGGAAAGTACGATCATTATGTTCAACAGATGGCTCATTTATATCAGATTTTTCATTGATAGAGAGTTTTTCAACCACTGGACCCATAACTTGTAATATACCAACTGGATTAAATGTAGTTGGTACAACAGAGACATCTGCAAGTCTTGACTGGGATGATGCAAATGGTATTGACCCTGGAGACTTTTATCAAGTTAGATACAGAATACAAGGAAATAGTGGATGGACAACGGTAGCCAGTTCAACAAGTGATGTAACTATTGCAGGACTGAATGCCGGTACAACTTATTCATGGAAGGTGAGATCTATATGTGAACCAGATGCATCTTTTCTTTCAGGGTTTACTGCCATT
Organism: Bacteroidota bacterium; assembly: GCA_047947195.1. GTDB lineage: Bacteria > Bacteroidota > Bacteroidia > Cytophagales > Cyclobacteriaceae > UBA7330. Next base: position 4,038,520 of record CP170458.1, on the reverse strand, counting down.
GAAACATTTAGCACAAGTTCGGCTAGCCTTAGAGTAATCGAGTTTACCCAAATCGAGAATGATTTAGATACAGAAATTTATACTGAAGTCTATCCAAACCCATTCAGAGACCGTTTTGACCTCAGGTTGAATTCCAATAAATCGATGGATATCAATGTAGAGATATATGATTTGACTGGAAAGAATGTTTTTAAGAACGAATTAATTTATATTCAGAAAGGTAAGTTTGATTATGAAATATTGACTGGATCTTTAAAAGCAGGTGTATATTTATTGAGTATTTCCAATCAGGAAGGGGTCATCGAAAGGAAACGATTGATGGTGGTGGATTAGCAGAGTGGTAATAAATTAATCTATCTATCATCACAGGAATATATATTTGCTTTCTAGCTGTCAATGATGGTAGAGAAAGTAGTATTTAAGATTATTCTTCTCTGGGCCTTGATTAAGAATCAGGTTCGGGTTTTTATATACAATTTAAGGCCTGGTGTTTACATTGGAAGGGGGGTGAAGATCTCTCGAACAGTATTAAAAGTACGACCAGGTGGGAAAATAAATATTGGAAGAAACTCTGTTCTTGAAGGCACAATCATTGATTCCAGCTCCGAGTGCATTGCAATTGGAGAATATTGTAATCTGCAATCTTGTAACTTGAAAGTAAAATTTGGTGGAAGTGTTGAAATTGGTAACCATTCAGAAATAATGGAGGGCTCAATCATTCACACATATGGTGGAGAAATCATCATTGGTGATAACTGTAGCATTAATGCCAATACAATCATATATGGCCATGGAAATACACATATTGGACATGAGGTGTTAATAGCCGGACATTGTATGATTATTCCAAGTAATCATGTAACAGATAAGATTTCAAAGTCAATCAGATTGCAAGGCAATAGATCAAAAGGGATCGAAATTAAAAATAATGTATGGATGGGGCATGCTAGTTCAGTCCTGGATGGAGTGATAGTTGGTGAAGGTTCTGTTATTGGAGCTGGCGCTGTGGTTGCAAAGAATACAAAAAAGAATGGAATTTATATGGGTGTTCCTGCGACTTTAAAAAGGATAAGGAGTTGAAAGGGATATCAGAGGTCAATTAGCTTTAACGATTTTATGTGTTCTTAATATTTAGGTTGTACTGCTAAGCTGAAGTGATTTATACAAATCCAGGTATTTTTCTACCTGGTTTTTGTTACTAAATATGAGTGATTTTTTTCTTGCCTCGATCCTCATTTCTTTTAGCTCCTTTATGCTCTCAGCAAGCACCTCTAATTGCTCAATCATTTCTTCCAGACTATTTACCAGAAAACCATTTTTTTGATGATCAATAATGTCTGGCATACCCCCAATATTATAAGCAAGTATAGGTGTTCCATTAGCAATTGATTCCAAGGCTGTATTGGGTAAATTATCCGCGTGTGATGTTAGTAGCATCAAGTCAGATTCGGAATAATACGAAGCTAACTGTGATTTATCATGTACATAACCAATGAAATGAATATTTGCTTTTTGAATTGATATTTCTGAAGTCCCAAGAATTAGAAATTTGATTTGGCTAAAAGATTCTTTTTTTATTATTTCCAAAGCATCAGCAAATCCTTTTCTTGAGTCTTTCAAATCACTGGCTATAACTAGTACTGTCAGATTTTTTTTATTTCTAATCCTATCAGCATTGAATGTATTGGTATCGATTCCATATGGAATATGGTGATGGACATGCATACTGAGCAATACAGATTGGGAAGCTTTTTCATATAACCATCTCGAGGGACTAATGAAATGGATTTTACGGCATTTTGAAAAAATTTTCCTTTTTAATTTATAGTACTTTGTATCTATTTTTTTACCCAATGTAGATTCATATTGTTTGTAAAATTCATAATGGTGACCCCCTAAGTAACAATATTCATCATGCATCGTCCATACAACAGGTTTTTGTGTATCCAATAAAAAAGATTCAAAATCAACAAATCCCGAGACCCAATGGAGATTAATAATATCAGCGTCTTTAAAAATTTGGCTTTTGCAAATATCATAGATCGAAAAAGGGTTGCTGAAAGGATAAGAGGTAAAATTCTTTCTCTTATTTCTCACCCGGTATACGATGGAATACTTTAATCTTTGAAATAAACTGATTGTGTCTAGAAAGAAATGAAGATTCTTAATTTTTTGATCAGTTTTGAATAGGGTAATTATGTGTGAATTAACCCCTGCCTCTATTAGTCCATTATGCAAGGTTATTGCAGCATTAGCGGCTCCTCCCGAACATGATGATAATACGTGTAATACTTTCATTCCTGAACTGCATATATATTTACCTGCATATCCATCTGCATGTAGGTATTGACTTGGATTAATGGATTTGATTGTGATAATCCAGGAAAACTTAGATAGTATCTAAACCTGTTCCTTTTTAGAATTTGCAATATCTCGTCAAGTTTCTGTTCTTTATCAATAAATGAATGATACTCAATAAATATTTGTTCTACGTTCTTCAAATGTGTTTCTGACTCTTTTAGAACTTCATATTCAGCTCCTTCAATGTCTAGTTTAAGAAAATGTACTTTATCTTTTAAATATTTTGAAAGTCTATAAGCGATAACCTTGGATTGACCCTTATCATCTATTTTCCCAGAGTCAGATCCAGAACTGGAAAAATCTACAAATCCTTCGGTTTTCCAAAGTGCGCCATTGTAAATTGCCACCCCTTCGGAAAAGCCACCTACTTTGAGGTTATTTTTTGCTATGTCATAAATTTCCTTATCAGCTTCAAACCCGATTATCTTTCCTTTTGGATATAATTTTTTGAAATAAATCAAGCTTAAACCAATATTGCAGCCACCATCAATTATAACTGGATTTTCAACTTTACTTCTGAATTTATAAACCTCATTTTCAAAGATCTCTTTGTAATTAAATAGGAAAGACTTCGAATCATTTAGTGTTATAGGAAACCCTAAGATGTCGGTACTTAAAACAAGAAAACGAGGATAACTGTACAGTTTCTTTATTTCTTTCCTTTTTTTTCTTAATTCATTTGAAAATAGTGATTTTAAGTTGCTTTTGAATTCAGTTGAAAAAATTTCTGAAATACTTTGTTTTAATCTGTTGAAAATAGATGTATTAAAATGACCTCTATAAAATCTTGAAAAAGCATGTCGGACCCTTTGTGACTCTTCGATTCTTATATCCATAATGGTTACAGAAACCGCTAATTCATCCCAGTCAAAGGCTTTTGTCCGCACAGAATTTATGCCGGTCAAATCATTTCCAATATTTCTACAAAGCGAGACTCCTGGGTTTAAACAAAGTCCATCTTGATGAAATATTGACGCATACCATTTGACTGCCCATGTATCGATTTTCCCCTCAAAATTTTGAATCAGCTGGACATAAAAATCATATGAATCATCAATATTGAAATCCTTTACCAGATCAGGTGATTTGAATTGTTTTATTAAACTACTTGTATTGATTTCAAATTCCTTCCATGCTCGCCTCCAGGTACCCCATCCCCAACAGAAACTTGCTTTTGAAAAGAATGTTCCCTCTACTTTCGTTTTTATCGGAGGAATATAACCAGAAACGTGCTTGACAGTTTGTTCCTCAGAATACCTCTCTAATGCAGTGTTCATAAAGGCTAGAAATCCAGGTGATGTCACAATATCATCCTCTAAAACAATTAGTTTGGTATGAATTTTGAATATTTCATTAATACCAAGCACAATATTTTTGGCAAGCCCTAGATTATGTACTCGTTCGGTAATTTTTACCTCTTTGCACCATCTTTCTGATTTTAGTGTCTGTCTAACTTTACGGACATTTGCAATTACTTGATCATCATTGCTTTTTGGACCATCTGCATAAATATATAAAGTCGATTGCTCAGATAATCTGTTATCTTTTAAAGCCTTTAAGGTTCTTAAGGTATGATCTGGTCGATTATAGACAAATAATACAATTGGAGCTAATTCCATCTAGGGGATTGGTCGTAATGATATATATACTTCTACAAGCTCAATCAAGCATTTTATTATCGCAACCTAATGCACAATTTGAGTTTCAGGATACAGTTTGCCTGAATTCGACGGTTGAATTTACAAATACATCCGCGAATTCAGTTTCATATGTATGGGATTTTTGCTTTGAATCAATTCAAAATGCTCCTTTGCTCAATGAGCAAAACCTGTTTAATGGCCTATCCATTCCTGAAGGAATAAACTTTTTTTATGCTCAGGGATCCTGGTTTTCCTTCGTTTCTAGTACAAATGATGGTAAACTGTTTTTATTAGATTTTGGCTCTGACTTAAGTTCTATTCCAGACACCACTCAAGTTAATATTAGTGGAGATGTATGGACAAAGATCAAAGATATCCGGGTTATCGAAGAGTCTGGTACATGGTATGGCCTCGTGATTAGCTATAATTCGAATAAACTTTATCGAGTAGATTTTGGAGATAGTATAAGAAGCGAACTCACAAGTGAAGACCTTGGAAATTTAGATGGCTGGAATACATTAAGGGGGATTGATCTGGCACAGGATGGTAGTGATGTAGTTGCCATTGTAACGAATTTTGGTAATAAGAAAGTCAGCCTAGTAAGATTCCCAGGAGGTATAACCAATACACCATCAGTTTTAACCCTAACTGACCCTGATAATTTGATTTCAGGTCCTATGGGTGTTTCTTTAATTAAAAGTAGTTCATCATGGTATGGACTTCTAACTTCTTTTACAAACAATAAAATATTATTTCTGGATTTTGGATTAAACCTTTATTCCAATCCTACAATTACTGATCTTGGTAGCTCTTCCTCTCCAACTTCTGTTTTTTTTGCAAGAGAGGGTCCCAATTACTATGGCTTGACCATTCAAAGGAACAATGGGATTCAGAGAATTTCTTTTGGTAGTTCTTTAAGCCCGTTGAATTATTCTATTTCCAATGATATAGGTGGCTTGAGTTCAGATTTGAACAACATCTTTGCATTTGATGTAGTAAATGATTTTTCTTTATGGAAGGCCTTCACTATTTCATCAACAGGATTAATCTCAAGCTTGAGTTTTCCTGAAGGAATGTGTTCAACTGTATCAGTTGGTAATTCTACAGATTTTGAGCCAAATATTTCTTATTCATCTTCTGGACAATCATTCACCGAACTTTATGCAATTGATGAATTTGGAAGAGTTGATATGTTCCAGGATACAATAGTGGTTCTTTCTCAGACAGCCCCTGATATTGATTTTTCTACCTTAAATCAATGTATAGATTCTCAAAGTCTTTTTGAATCTATCAATGTTTCTGGTGATATCATTTCCTATTCATGGGATTTTGATGATGACGGGTTAGAAGATAGTGATTTGGAAAATCCTGAAATTTCCTTTCTCAGTGATTTCGGATTAATAGCAGGAGACCATGTTGTAACCCTAACGGTAAGTAATGGATTATGTGAAAACACCATAAGCAAAGTAGTATCAATATTCAATTCACCGACGGCTGATTTTAGTCCACCAGCCAGCAATATTTGTACAAATACGGCATTGGATTTCACCAATTCAAGTACATATGATGGAGGTGCCCCTATTACTTTTAGCTGGGATTTCAATGAAGATGGATTAGAAGATAGTCATGAGGAATCACCATCCTATATCTTTGACTTCAGTGGGGATTATTCCATTCAATTGGTGGTTGGGTTAGTCGATGGATGTACGGATACGATTCAAAAAATAGTAAGTGTTCAGAGTGGACCCACAATTGACTTTGACTGGACAAATAATTGTTTTGGTGAGGCCGTTCAATTCAATAACACCTCACAATCGGGGCTTAACATTGATTATTCCTGGGACTTTGGAGATGGATCTGGAATATCAACTGCGCAACATCCAAATCATACCTATTCTTTAGCAAATGATTATACTGTCATATTAACAGTTGATGATCAAACTTGCATTTCTGAGCTACAGAAAATAATAGGTGTGAATGATCAGTCGCTGGTAACTGCCTTTTTTGGGAATGGAATAGAGAATATACCAATAGAATTTTTGGGTATCGATCAAACACACGAAACCGACTCTATTATTTCTTGGAGTTGGGATTTTGATGGTTTGGCAACTTCCAGCTCAAAGGATACTTCCTTTACTTTTATAAATCCCAATACCTATTCTATATCATTAGCAATAGAAACTGCACAAGGATGTTGGGAAGAAAACTCCTATGGAATTGTAATTGATGAGTCTACTGAATCAATTGCTGATTTTTCAATATCAAATTCCTGCCGGGATGAAAATATTGTAATTGAAAACCAATCTATCAATGCAAAGGATTATGTCTGGGACTTCTGTTTTGAATCATTGAACACAACCCCCAATCTGGTTAGCTCCAATGTGAATAATTCCTTAATGGAATCAGAGGGAATTGAGATTATTAAGGATGGCCAAATTTGGTATGGATTTATTTCAAGTAGACAGGATGGCAAATTGTATCGCCTGAATTTCGGATCATCTTTGGAATCTTCTGATGTTGATACAACTGAAGTGATCCTAACAGGGGACCCATGGACAGCTTTGAAGGATATCCGATTCATAAAAAAGGGTGCCATGTGGTATGGCCTGGCAATCACCTACAGCAATAATAAATTATTTCGAGTTACATTCGGAACATCGCTCGGCGGAGATGGAGTAAGTACCGATTTAGGTAATCTCGATGGTTGGAACACTCTGAGAGGTATTGATCTTGTGCAAGAAGGAGATGATGTTATTGCAGTGATCTCCAGTTTTAGTAATAATAAAATAACGTTGGTTAGATTCCCAGGTGGAATTGAAAATGCCCCAGAAATCCAGACCGTTAGTAATCCTGATGGTCTTGTTTCAGGGCCAATGGGTGTCTCTTTAATTAAAGAAAATAATAACTGGTTTGGGTTATTGGCCTCTTATTCCAATGATAATGTGCTTTTACTCGACTTTGGGACTACTCTCTTTTCCGACCCATCAATTTCTGTACTTGAAAATTTGGTATCACCCACAGCAACCCGGATTGTAAAGGAAGGTGAAGCATACACGGGATTTGTTTCTCAGAGAAATCTGGGTATTAAGCGCTATCATTTTGGTCAGGAAATAACTAATGGTCTGGATAGTACATCCTTATTGTTTCTTTCAGGAGTCAACCTTTCAAACGTATTTGCCATCTCTGTTGAAAAGGATATAAGTGATTGGTACATATTTACTCAAAATACTTCAGGAGATATAACCAATAGATTGGATTTTGGATCCGGTGATTGCTCAGATATAAGTTTAGATATATCAAATAGTATCATTCCATATGGGCTTAAGTATTCCACTTCGGGAGATTACCTGATAGAATTAATAGCTATCCACGAAAATGGAAATGTGACTGAGCGGCAAAGGATCATTTCGATTAGTGAAAATATTGCATCGGATATTGCTTTCACTTTTTCTGGCCAATGTATTTTGTCTCCCATCACCTTCACCTCCATCAACACCTCCTCCAATATCACTTCCTACTCCTGGGATTTCGACAGTGACGGCATAGAAGACAGCTCAGATCCTAATCCGACTTACCAGTTTCCATCAACAGGAACATATAATGTCAGACTAACTGTAGAGAGCGATGAAGGATGTGGAAATTTCGTGGAACAGGAGATTACAATTTACCCGGAACCAACAATACCCTCATTCACCATCCCCCAAGATTCATTTTGTGTGGCGGAGCCGGTGATCATCAGCAATCTTACTGACGATACAGCCTGGGATGGGCTGGTAACATATACCTGGACTGTCACAGATCTTGGAGATACAACTGTAGCAAATCCGGAACTAACCTTTTCACTACCCGGAGAAAAAATTATTAGTGTAGTTGCTCAAATTCCAGGATGCGAATCGATTACAGTGAAGGATACCATTCAGATTATTGACATACCCATGGTTGACTTTACGGCTGATCCGGTTTGTGATGGCGAGACCACTGTTTTCAATAACCTTTCTGAATCTGGTTCTGTGTACTGGGACTTCGGAGATGGCTCCTCTAGCATAGAAGTAAGCCCCACACACAATTACAGTAACCCTGGAACCTATTCCGTGTCTCTGACAATTACCAATGATCTGGGATGCGACAATACTCAAATAAAAACCATTGATATAAATGCCTTGCCTCAGGCCAATTTTCAATATGACATTCTCTGCGAAGGATCTGAAAATGTATTTGAAGATATGTCAATGGTTGATCAGGCAGATATTACTGCATGGGAATGGTCAATTGATGGAGAGGTTGTATCTAATATTCAATCTCCAGGATTGATTTTTGATGCAGCTGGTGATTATACTGTTGGGCTGACAGCAACTTCCTCAGACTGGTGTCAATCCTATTATGAAGAAATGGTAAGTGTGGGATCTATCCCTCAAGTTGATTTTTCGATTGAAATTGGGTGTATTGATGAAGAAACAATGTTCTCTGATCTAACAGATCCAACTACTGTTCTTACAAGGTCCTGGATGATTGATGGAACTTCTTTTACTACAACAGATCCAACAATGATCTTTAGTGAGCCTGGAACCTTTCAGGCAACGCTCACAATCACCAATAATCAATTATGCACGTCTTCACTTACCAGGGAGTTTATTATTAATGACTTGCCAGTTCCTGATTTTATGATCAATGGGGAATGCAACAATAAGGAAATATCTTTTGAAGATGCATCGGTAGATTATGCTGATCCCATTGTAGATAGGCAATGGTTTATTGATGGAACGAATATTGGAAATGGTTTATCAGCTTCAATTTCAGGGTATAATCCGGCTGAATATTTAGTCTCGTTGGAGGTCACAACAGAAAATGGATGCATGGTGAGTGTAGGTAGGACACTGATCATCAGAGATAATCCGGTTGCTTCGTTTACTCCATCAAATGATTATGGTGTACCACCATTCCAGCTGAGTTTTGAAAATACTTCACTTGATTACAGCACAAGTGAATGGTATGTGAATGATAACATGATTACCACAGATACGGACCCAACCATTATTTTTAATAATCCGGGTGATCATATTATTAGGTTGATAACGTATAATTCTTTTGGTTGTGCTGATTCTTCCGAGATGGTAATCAATTCAGTTGTGCCAATAGTTGATTTAATTATTACAGATATTCAGTTGATCGATAGGGGTGCTGAGTATAATATTGTGCTTGATGTACTGAATTCAAGCAATTTACCTATTGAAGCAATAGGAGTTAATGTTGAACTTCAAAACCAATTCTCCATCTCTGAGCAGGTATATCAGCGGATTAACTCTGGAGCTGAATCAGTAATTACTTTAGGTACTTCGGTTCCGATTAGTGGAAACCAACTGGAGTATCTGTGTGTCTCTTTGTCTTCACCATACCCTGACGATGAGGCCAATCTTGCAAATAATGAAGCCTGTATTACAATTGAACCAAAAATCAACTATGAGCCCCCATACCCAAATCCCACAACAGATCTGACCAGTGTGAGGTATATATTGCCAAATGGAGGGAAGGCCACTTTAGAGGTATATGACATAACTGGTAATCTTGAAATCAGCCAGATGTTTGAAACTTTACCTAAGGGTCTGAACACTTTTACTGTTGAGGTGGGAGACCTTAATTCTGGCATATACCTGTTGAGGTTTGTATATGAAGGTAATGTTATCATTTCGAAAATTATCAAGCGGTAAAGAAACATGGAGCTATAAGTAGGGGTTTTTATAAAACAGATTGTTGTCTTTGTAAGTAATTATTGCGATTATCCAAATAATTGTAATAATTATTAACTTTGTAGCAAATAATATTTGGAATGAAACTAAATCTGGCAAGTGTGAAGCTTGACGAAATAGATCGAAAGATCCTTGAGATTTTGCAGACGAATGCAAAAATCACAAATGCGCAGCTGTCTAAGGATATTGGTCTATCACCAGCTCCTACCTTAGAGCGCGTTAAAAAGTTAGAGAATTCGGGTATCATAAAAAGCTATCATGCACAATTAGATACTGACAAAATAGGATTGGGGGTCCACACATTTGTACAAGTCACATTGAAGGGACACAATAAAAAAAATATTGATATTTTCCTCAACGAGATAAACAGGATACCCGAAGTAGTTGAGTGCCATCACATCACTGGAACGGGTGATTTTATTTTAAAGGTAATTGCAAAGGACATTTCTTCATACCAGTACCTCATGCTTGAAAAAGTCAGTGAGATTGAAGTGGTTGATAGCTTGCAATCAATGGTAATCCTTTCTACTTTCAAGGATAGTAAGGTGATTCCCGTACCTATATCATGACATCAAGACACAATTTAATTCTCTCAGAATCTCAGGTTCGTCAGATTACCAAACGGATTGCTTATGAGATCTACGAAAGAAACTTCTACGAAAAGGAGTTGGTCATTGTGGGCATTTATGAAAAGGGATATAAGCTTGCCCAATTAATCATCAATGAGCTCAAAGCAATCAATGGAAAACAAAAATCTAAGCTGGTCAGGTTAGACATCAATAAACAGAAGCCATTAGCTGAAGAAGTCAAACTTGATGTACCGTTAGATGAGTTAAAGGGGTTGCCAATTATCCTGGTTGATGATGTCCAAAATACAGGAAGAACATTCTCTCACAGCCTGAAAGCACTGCTTGAAGTGGATATTAAAAAACTTGAAACAGCAGTCCTGGTGAATAGAAGTCACAAATTATTTCCAATCCTTGCCAGCTATACTGGTTATGAATTAAGTACCACTATCGATGAGCATGTTGAGGTGGTTATGAACAAAGAAATCGGTGTTTATTTACATTAAGAATTGAACCACTTCCAGAATTTCTGAAATACGTTCTTTTTGGTAGCATTTACCTCGACCTTTTTGGAATCTGAAACCTCAATTATATTATCCGACTTTTCCCTTTTAGATTTGGCTACCTTTTGCTGGATTTTGTAATAATGCTGAGTTTTAGCTTTCTTTTTCTTCTTTAATTCCGCTAAGCGTTCCTTTTCTTCCTTTTGCTCTTTTCGTTTTCGGGCAGCGGCAACCGGGTTGTAATCGTTTTCTCTTTTTCGATCCCTTCTTTGCCTATCTCTCCTTTTGTTAGTCAGTTCTTTTTCAGATTCTGTCTCCTCTTTTGGTTCAGGCTTTTTCGGCTCAGGCAAATCAATTTTCCCCTTTACCTTCAATCCGGGTAGTGTGATCTTGGGAGCCCTGATTACCTCAATCTCTTCAGATGGTTCTTCGGGTTCTGGCTCCTCTTCTGGTTTCCCCTCCTCCTGAGGGCTCGCTTCTATCGATTCGATTTCTGGTTCATTATCTACCGCTTCGGATATTTCCGGTACTTCTGTAGTTTCGACCTCAGGTTCAGTGATTTCCTCTTTTTCTGGTGACTGAAACTCCGGAGCAAATTCCTCGTAGACCATCTCCACTTGATCTTCGGAAAGCTTGGTATGAGCACCACTATCTAAGACGATATCATGATTCTCAAAAAAAGCGATTAGTTCAGAAGGTTTTAATTTGATTTTCCGGGCTAGTGAACTTATTCTCATGATAGAACTGGATTGGCCTCGAAATTAAAAACTTTATGATTTTATCCATTAATAGCTCCGATATAAATCGGGATATCTCACTAACATTTTTAGACTGGTCCTGACAAGCATGCCCATATTCTCACATTTAAGAAAATCATCATCTTTGTAAAAGTCGGCCAGTTCTTTTCTAAGCCTAAGTACATTCTTCCTTGTTGAGAGTGTCTCCTTGCTCATTGCATCCAATAAATCGTTCACGCGGAAATGCTCAGCTTTTACCCTGGTAGTGATTAAAGCTCTTTCTTCTCTTTGATATTGTCTGACAGTTTCCATCGTCATATGCTTGAGACCAATCTTAATAATGGGATTATTCTGTTTAAAATATTGAGGCAAATAAATCGCACGCCTTCCTTCGTAGGACTGCTGGTCAAAATCTATGGCGCGAAATCGGTAATCTACCTCTTCAAAATCCGGGGTAACATCAACAACAAAATTGCTGGAATGCATATCTCCAAGTAATCTTACAAAGCACCGTTCATTGAACTTTACAAATTCCTTGGCAAGCCTGATTTCATTTAGATTGGGGTCATTTAGGTGGTACTTGATAAACTGCTCGGCGGGAATTCCTACGATATGTTCTTCAATAAGCGTGTCATCGTGGACTACATAACTGATTTTATTGGGTGAAAGTAAATGTTCTAACTCCAATCCGTAGATCCTGCTGGCATCAGCATTTTTGATATAGAAATAATCAAAATTATCATTGATACGATTCACAATCCGTACACGAAAAGGTTGTGTGTTTCCATACACACATAAATCTACCCGATCAATGAACAGGTGATCCATTACGCTAACATCTCCAGCAGCTTTTATGATGGAATAGATTTTCTTGAGAGCGAAGTTAATGGTCTCCATATCCGCCTGAGCATAAAAGACTGTTTCCCATAGTGTGTCATTTCCCCTTCGGTCATAGAGTGGAATAGAATTGTCATACCTCAGTAAATGGGAATACTCAATGGGCAAATCAGTCAAACGGTCATATTTCTCAAGGTAAGATCTTAGGGTAGGGCTGATTTTGTAGGGAACCTTCTTTTTACTGATTAGAGCCATTATTTAAGCATTTTGAGGAAAACCTCCGGAGCTGTGTCTGCCCAGGTCCTGAATGAATTGGAGATATCCTTATGATCAGGAAGATACTCAATCAATTTTTCGATATCAAAAGAATCGCTGTAGATGCCCGCACCTGCTTTTTTTGCATCTATGGCATTGCAAGCCTGTTCATAATGTCCCCTTACCGGAACCATCAAAACAGGTTTACCCAGGTACATAGCTTCACAGACAGATTCGAATCCAGCGGTAGTTACATATCCTCTGGAGGAGGCCATCATTCTGATGAATGCTTCATCATTCAGTTGGTGATAGGTAAGGTGATTATCAATTTTTAGCTCTGTGGGGGCGTCTTTCTTATCCCAAAAGCAATGTAATGGAATATCAGGGTACTTCTGGTGGAATTCATCTACTTCAACTGCATAACCGGGGTTAAGCATGTATACCAGCAAATGTTGACCTTTTGTGATATTGAGTTTACCGATTTCTTGTCTTAACAGTGGAGGTACAACGAACAAATTCTTGCTTTCTACATCTTTGAATGGCTGAAAGGAGAGAGCCAGAATTTTGTCTGCACCCAGGCTTACAATTTTATTGGCAATTTCCAGGGATTTTTTATCTAGTTGCCTTTTTGGAGGGAAATCAAATTCAGGATGTCCCATCAGAAACTGGTGCGCAAGACAGACGTATTTAGCTGATGGCCTTTTTAAAAAGTTATAGATGCCACCCAGAAAGTCATAAAAGTTTACAATTACATCTGGCTGATGTTGTTTTACAATTTCGTCGATTCGGTTGATGGATCTGACATATTTTTTACTTCCAAGCACAGCGTGAATGATGGTCTTTACTGGCTTGACTGATTTCTGGTTTTTATCGGTAATAAAGTTCGGGCTCTCAAGTAATTCGATATCCGCTTCGATCTTGTCAATGAAGAATTGTGGGATCTTGCGTCTTTCACTTTTACCAACCAGGACCCTGCATATTTCATGTCCTGACTCTCTGAGGATTTGACTCATAGAGATAGCTTGTGTCATATGACCTCTTCCTTCTCCCTGGACGATGAATAGATACTTCAATGCTGACTTTTTGATGAAGTTAGTGAATTCATATCAGATTATCTGAGCTATAAATTTAAGCGTAAATGTTGTCCCTTCATTTACCTTGGACTTGACATTGATGGTTCCATTATGTAGTCGCATAATCTGTTTGGATAATGTAAGCCCAATTCCGGACCCTCCTTTTTTTGTAGTAAAAAATGGGATAAAAATCTTTTCCAGGGCTTCTTCGTCAATGCCAGGACCATTATCTTCAACAGATATTATTGTGCTTCCATCTTCCAGTGAATGCGCTTTAATCTTGATTTCAGGATTTTCGATTTCGTTGTCCTCAGATTGTAATGCCTGAACCGCATTTTTGATCAGATTGATGAAAACCTGCTCTACCTGGTTTTCATCCAAAGTGATCATTAGGTTTTCTGGAATCACCTCAAGGGTAATTTTGATATTAGTACTTCCAATGTCATATTTCAACAGGATTAATACCCGGTCAATAAGTTCTTTTACTGGGACCCTTTTTAAATTGGGTAAGGTAATTCTGGTCATATTCCTGAATTCGCTGACAAAAGCGATCAGGTTATCACTTCGCCTATATATGGTATGTAGCGCTAAATGGAAATCTTCAAGTTCATCATCCTGAATCTCAATCTCATGTTTTTTAAACCAATCCTTAATCTCTCCTTCAAGTGTCTTAGCAAGAGAGGAAATCGGAGTGACAGAGTTCATAATTTCATGGGTAAGGACTCGGATGAGGTTTTGCCAGGCATCCATTTCTTTTTCCTCTAATTCGCTTTGAATATTCTGCAGCGAAATGAGTTTGAATGTTTCACCTTTTAAAGAAAGCTCAATGGCATATACAGCAATCTGCGTTTCCTCATTGTCTCTGACTACCCTCACGAGGTCTCTGCCTCCAGTTCTTAATTCAGTAATTGTTTTTACCAAAGGGAGACTTACTTTTTTGAGGTCATTGATATTACTAAGCTGATTGATTCCCAATAATGATTTGGCTGCACTATTGAAGATTTGAACTTCACCTGAAGGTTCGAATGTGATGATACCGATGGTGACATGTTGAACGATAGTTTTCAGATATTGATGCTGAGCTTCCCGATCTGATCTTAGCTCGCGGATGCTATCAATTGCGTCCTCGAAGTCTGGATAAATCACTTCGCCTGATTGTTTTGGAGAATCGGTTAGATCTTCATTTTGAATTCGCTCAAGGAAGGCTGAGATTTCCTCCTCGGATCTGCCCAGGAAAAGGTATAAATTATAACCTTGTAGAATGACCAAACCAAGAATAAGAAGTCTTGATAAATTTCCTGAATCTGAATAAATCAGTGCAGAGAAAATAAATATAGTGACAACCAATAAACCTATTCTAGCAAACAGGTGATGTTTGAAATTTTTAAAGCCCATGCTTTTCTAATCGTCTATACAACGAAGCTCTGGTTAGACCTAACTCTTTGGCAGCTTTAGAGATATTTCCATGATATTTGTCTACTGCTTTTTGGATTACATCCCGCTCCAGTTCATCGAGGTTTAGATTGTCATTTGCTTTCTTTACAGGATCTGGCTTCTGACTGAGGAAAAAGAAATCATCCGGTTCCAATACATCATTCTCACTCATAATAATGGCTCTCTCAATGGCATGCTGCAATTCTCGAATATTACCTGGCCAGGAATAGCGTTGAAGTTTTTTGATTGTTGGTGGCTTAAGTTTTTTACCTGGTTTGCGGTATTTAGTAGCATACATTTCTGTGAAATGCTCAGCGAGGAGGGGTATATCATCCTGCCTTTCGCGCAATGCTGGTAAATGGATTTCCACCGTATTTATACGATATAATAAATCTTGTCTAAATCCGGATTCAGCAACCATATCGTAGATCGGCATATTTGTAGCGCAAATCAAACGTATATCTATTGGAATTGATTGGTTTGATCCGATCCTGGTGACCTCACGTTTTTGAAGCGCTGTCAGTAGCTTGGACTGGAGAGGGATGCTCAGGTTCCCAATTTCATCCAGAAAGAGACTTCCATTATTGGCTACTTCAAATCTTCCCGGTCGGTCTTCCTTGGCATCAGTAAATGAACCCTTCTTATGCCCGAATAACTCACTTTCAAAAAGACTTTCTGTAATCGCTCCCATATCCACACCTATAAAAACATTGTCCTTTCTGAGTGATTTTTGGTGGATTGCTCTGGCAATTAATTCTTTTCCAGTTCCATTCTCGCCAAGGATCAACACATTAGCATCGGTAGAAGCGACTTTATCAATGATCTTGAATACTTCTTTTATCTCCCTGCTTTCACCAATAATACTTTTGAAGGAAATATTGCTGTCCTCCTGTAGTTGTTTACTAGTTTGTTTTAGCTGCTTTACTTCTTTGTATGAAGCCTTTAATCTGGCTGCACTGCTCAAAGTGGCAATTAATTTTTCATTCTGCCAGGGTTTAAGTACAAAGTCTGTAGCACCAGCTTTCAGTGCCTTTACAGCCATTTCTACATCCCCAAATGCAGTTATTAATATGACGACAGCCTGCGGATCTCTTTCCAGGATTTGCTCCAACCAGTAAAACCCCTCCTTACCACTGGTAATGTCTTTGCTGAAATTCATGTCCAGCAGGATCAGGTCATAGGTGTCATTATTGAGAAGGAAAGGGATCTTTTTTGGGTTCTTTTCTATCAGTACTTCCGAAGCATATTTCTTCAGTACCATTTTGGCTGCTAACAATACATCCTCATCATCATCAATGATTAATATCTTACCTAATTGATTCTCCACTATACTTTTTTTCATAGCATAAAGTCAGAAATAGTGCCAAAGCATATCTTTCTTGGAATAGTCAACAAAAAGGCACTTTTCAGTTGTATGATCCGTTGGTAAATGTACGATTAGTATCGAAAAAGTGTCCTTATTCGTACAGTTTTAAATAAGAAAGATAAGGTAATCCGGAGGCAAAAGGCAATTGGCCTTTGAGTTTTTCGAATTTAACAAGCACCTTCAAATACTTGATTTGGGCTTCTATATATTTATCCTGTTGGATATTTAACTTGAACAGATCACTTTCTCCGGTTTCGATATTGAACATCTCAGCCTGAAATAGTCTATTATAGTTCTGTGCGAGTGATTCATATTGTTCTGAGAGTAGTCTGTTTGTTTCAAGCTCCGCATAGGTAGATCGTATGTCAGCAGCTATAGCCTGTCTTGTTTGTAGCAGTTCAAATTCAACACTTTCCTGGTAAATTCTCGTCTTCTGGAGCTTACCACGCTCTTTTCGTAGGTACAGAGGAAATGAAAAGTCCATTCCTAATTTATAATTTTCTCCAAATTGTGGAGTTTCAAGCCCATCAATATTTATAGGTGCATCAATAAAGGAGTAGCTTAAATTAAGCTCAGGCTTCAAGCTTTCCTTATTCCATTGTTCCTCTACCTCTAATTGCTTTTGCTTGGCAAGAATCTTTTGTATTTCCGGGTGATACTTGTGAGCCCAATCGGTGATAGTGTTTAGTGAAGAATCTTCCGGCACAACCCACAAAGAATGTTCAATCGTGGGTTGAGCTTTCTCAGAAATTTCTAGAGGAACATCATTTTCTCCCCACAGGTGTATCGATAGTTTAAGTCTTGAGTTTATAAGATCATATCGGGCCTGTGTATAGTCAACCAATCGGTTTTGATAAGTGATTTTGGCCTGAACTGTATCTACAACCGCAGCTTCACCAAAACTGTAATCTATTTTGATTCGCCTGAATAACTCTTCAGCAATGGACAGACTCTGCTCCATCAGCTCATATTGTTTAGAAGCGAAATACCAGTCCCAATAGCTCTTTGTAATTTCAAGTAAGGTTTTATTGGCTAATTTGATCTTTTCAGATTCAGCAATGTCCGAATATATCCTTGCTTGCTTTATCATCGATCTTCTTTCGTCGATAAAAAGCCCTTTTCCAATAGGCAAACTCACCCCGGCTGTAAATTGCCAATAATCGGAGGAGGCACTGACATATTCTTCACCATCCAAATATTGTCCTGTATTCCGATAGGCCTCAATCTTTGGGTCAATAGGAAACCAAACCGGAATCTTTAGTGCATTATAGAATTTTTTATAATACTCTGTGTCCTTAAAGTTTTTCTCGGCGTATCGGGATTCAATCTTGGGATCCAGCATCCCCTTTGCACCAGTCAGTTGTGCTTCTGCAAATCGATCCTGCAAATTGGACTGTTTGATGATGGGGTGGTTCAGTTTGGCATTTTCAAAAATGTCCTCAAGAGAAATGAGCACCCTATCATTCTCCAAAGCCGTACTGTCCTGCGAGAATGCAGATATGTTAAATATCAAAAGTACAAGTGCTAAGGAATATCTCATTTCTTTGACTCAATCTTTACTTCTCCATTTTCATAAATGCTAGGAGGGAATCCATTAAGTTGTCGCCACAATTCATACCAAATCGGCACATCATTCAACATTACCCAACCTTTAATGCCTGACCCCATTCTTAATTGTTCCGGCCAATCCTCTTCATCGGGATTTGGTGTGACAAGGATTCTAAACAATCCGGGTTTACTTTCTACCCGATCAATAACCCGTACTATTCCACCAAATGTTCCAACAGAAACATTTGGCCACCCTGAGAATTGCAATGCAGGCCAGCCATCAAATTGAATTCGTACACTCCTTCCAATCGAAATAAAAGGCAGGTCCATTGCCTTGATATACATTTCACCAGCTTTGTCATTAGTGGCGGGCATAATTGTGGCGACGGCTTCGCCTTCTTTAATCGTTTCACCAATACCTGCTTTTAAAGCTTTAACCATAAAACCTGATTGAGGTGCAATAATTTGGTATTGATCATTCCTAATCTCCATGTTGGCATACTCATTTCGCATTTTGGCAAGTGCACCCTGAGCGTCATAAATGTCTGCAATTGTTGCTGCAAGATCTGATTGGGATTTGCTAATTTTATCCTGGTATTCGGCATCCACTGCGGTAAGATTCACTTTTGCATTGATTAATTCTGCCTGGCTTTGAAGCCACTTGTTTTCCGAGGAGATTAGCTTAGCATAACTTTCCTGAAATTTTGATTCTAATTCCTGAAACTTTGTCAGTGAAATGTTTCCGGCATCAAAACGACTTTTATTTCGATCAAAAGTGCTTTCAGCATTTGCAAACCTAATTTTTTCAGCCTGGTAATTTGTGCTGTCACTCAATAATTTTAGCTCTGCCTGCTTCAGTTTATTGCTAGCCTGTTTAAGTTTCATCTCCCGGCCCTGTCTGAGGGCAGCTATCTGATTATTCAATGCAGTTCTTTTTGACTCTTTGGCTTCAAGACCTCCGGATTTGGCTTCGATCTGCTCGGATAATCTATTTAATAGTAAAGGATCGAAGTATTTCTCTTTTACCTCTGTCAGGGAAAGTATGGTATCTCCCTTATGTACAAATTGACCTTCCCTTACTTTCCAATCAATAATTCTCCCGGCAATTGTCGTTTCAATGGTTTGAGGTCGGTTCTCAGGCTGCAAAGCAGTTAATGTTCCCGTACCTCGGATATTTTGCTGCCAGGGGAGGAATAGGGCGATTAGGATAAGCCCAATAATCACAAGCAAGACCCTAGCTAATAATCGGCCCATCCCTGGGGTCTTAAGGGTTCTCAGAGAGTAGAATTCACCTTCATCTATTTCAGGAATATCAATTTGGTCAGATATCTTCAGCATATCAATAGATGTTTTTTACAATTTTGGTATTTTTGATCACTTTGTCGAATGGGCCATCCAGGATAATTTCGCCATCCTCAAGATAAATCACCCGGTCAACTGCAGACATGACAAGCGGATCATTAGATACAACTACCAGTGACCAGTTGTTATTTGGGTTTGTTAGCATTTCAATGAGTTTCAGTCTTTCATTCTTCATGAAATCAGCAAAAAAGTCATTGAGAATTAACAATGCAGGGTTTTTAGCCAGGCACCTTGCTAAAATCAACTTATTGACGAATGAACTACTGAAACCCTTTCCAGCACTTAAAATAGTCGTATTAAAGCCATTTGGAAGGGAATAGATTTCTTCCTGTAGACCTACTTTTTCAATAGACCTAATGGCATTTTCCATACTTGCAAAAGGTTTTCCAACAAGGATATTCTCAAGAATAGTACCTTCGAAAATATCTTCTTGTGACACATTTTTCCCAATCATATCACGTAAATAGGTTCGATCAAGGTCCCTTAGATTGTATCGATTGAAAGTGATAATTCCTTCATAATTGGTATGAATACCTGCTATGGTATTCGTTAACGTAGTTTTTCCTGAGCCGCTACCTCCTGTGATACATACCCTTTCACCCGGGGCTATCTTCATGTTGATGTTTTTGATAGAAGGTTTTTTATTCCCAGGGTATGTATAATTCAGATTTTTTATTTCAATCATCAGGCCATCTTCTTTGATCTGAGATTGTGGGATATCTATTCCTCCGGTAGGTTCTAAAGGAAGGTCGGTAACATGAGCAATCTTATCGACGGCCGTAAGCATGTCATAGACCACATCCATATACATGATGATCTTTTCGACTGAATTGAGGATCAAAATGATAATTACTTCAGAAGCAACAAACTGTCCCAAAGTGATCTCCCTGTTTACAACTAACATGGTACCGATGATTAGAAGTCCACCAGTGACGATAGCCTTAAATAGAAGTACATAGCTATATTGACTGATAAGGACTTTAAAATGAGTACTCCTGTTTTTTAAATAGTTATTGACATTATAATCAGTCTTCTTTATCGGTAGGGTTGTGTTCCCGGATAGCTTGAAAGAATAAAGGGTTCTGGCCATTTCCTCCAGCCAGTAGACTACTTTGTATTTATACTTTGACTCGGTGATGGAAGACTGCAGACCCTTTGGTCCGGTGAAATAGAAAATGGCAAATAGTATTGATAACAATACCAGTCCAAAGAAGACGAAGAATGGGTGATAGAAAGAGAGCAGTAACAAACCGAATAGAATTTGAATCGCACCGGTTGAAAGGTCAATCAATAATTTGGGCAATCCTTTTTGGAGTGTCAACACATCGAAGAACCTATTCATAAGTTCTGGCATGTGCAGATTCAAAACTGATTCCATCTGGATCCTGGGTACTCGAAATGCAAATTCAAAAGCTGCTTTAGTAAAAACCCTACGCTGAAGATATTCCACGATTGTAATCTGAAATACTTGTAATGCTCCCGTTCCTAGTACAGCTACTATGATAAAGGCGATCAATACATAGACCGAACTAAATACAACACCCCCACTAATTAGTTCAACAGCTGCCTGAATCCCTAAAGGAAGGGCAAGACCAAGCAATCCGATCAGCGCAGCATATACATACACGTAAAAGATGTCCTTCTTTTCAGCAGCTAAAAGCCGATAGAGACGCTTGATGGGAGAGATATAATTGGGTTTTCCAGTGTGGTTCTGATCACTAACTAATCCTTCATAATCAAATACGGAAAGGAAGATCACTTCCAGATCTTCAGTACATGCCAGGTTTACCCAGTTGAGGTCTTCACTAACCCATTTTTCAATCTCATCTTTTCTGATTTTGATGATTTCATATTTCTTCCGTTTCTGTTGAATGATAACGGGGCTCAATTCGTCATCTTTATCAAATACAATGATGGGTGAATTATGAATTTTCATCAGTTCTTTGAACCGACTTTCGACCAGGTGTTTTTCCAACATGATCATCCCGGAGTTACTACTGGTCTCTACGAGGTCACGAATGAATTCAACTAATTCAATATTTTCATATTCCCGAATGAGATCTTCATTAGTTCCGAATATTTCGCTGCCAAGCTCTATTTCCAGGATATCCGAACACTCCTGAATAATCTTTATTATCTGCTTATTATTCATTGTCTAGGTGTGGATAGTTGAAAAAATCATTGATTTGATGAAATCATAATTGGTTTGATAAGGATCTTCTGTTAGACTTAATTCTGTGAGTGATGGCAGATGGTTTGCAAAGAATATTTGCTGATGAGCAGCTTCCAATGCAGTAGATACCAAAGCATGAGGGTATGGGTAATCACAATTTATCTCACTTACAAAATTGGCAATCTTCTCGCACAGGGATTTATATCCTCGGAAAAGCCCTTCTCGATTATTTTCATCAACCTGCTTAGTTAAGTATATCTTATCAGATTCTGAAACTACAATCCTTGAAAGAGCTTCTTCATCAATATCAGGGAATGTATCATCCTGGATTTTCTTTTCGGTTATTAGTCTGATAGCTACTTTCAGCTTTTGTTCTGGTTCGGTTAAATGGTGCGTTTCAAACTCAATTCTATAATCCAACCAAGCCCAGTACCAGCTGATCAGATAGACCAGTAGTCGATGTTTGTTTTCGAAATACCTATAGATAGAAGCCTCCGTAGACTCTATTTCCAGAGATAGCTTCCTAAATGTAAATCCCTCAAAACCTAGTTGGTCTATCATGGGGATACTGTATTTGATAATCTTTTCACCCAATTCAGAAGACTGAGGATCTTTGATAGATAGATTATCATTTAATCTCAATTGTAAGACTGCCATTAATATATATAGTACTTTATAAGATGATAGTAATACTATTAACGTAGGATGAAGATATTTGTTTGTTATTTCTTTTATTTAAATCTGAAAATGTTATATTTGATATTCTATTAGTCCTTTTATTTTGAGTTTTTGACCTTTAGGTTCAGACACGTCCATGTCTGAACCTTTTTTTATTTAAAGCGGATTTAGGAGTTACTTTGATCGGGTTCAAGTGATCACTTCAAACGGTATTTCAGTATCCGTTGGTCGTCTATAAAAAGATATTCCTCACCTGATTTTATGACCCCTTTGAAGGGTCTTAATGGGCCTTTAATTTTTTTTGCTTCGGAATGAAAGAAAGGGTTGAATTCAATGACATCATTTCCATCATATGTCACTATAAGCTTATTTGCGATATGAAAATAGCTAGCACCCTCCAGGCTCCTTTCAGAAAGTTTATTCCCAAATTGATCAAAAAGGTAAAACCCTTTTTTCTTATCTAGCAGGATAAGAAGATTCTGATAAGCCCTCATATGTGAGGCATGTTCCAGATCAATCTGACCAAGAGGTGTAGCGAATAGTAATTCTTTATTCGAGTATTTTCTAAGCTCACTAAAATTAGATTCCAGTATCCAATAGCTATTATCTACTCCGATTGTTGCCAGGTTACCAAATCCAATATTTAGCGCTGATAAGTGGAGTTCGGTAGGAGTAAGAATAAATCGATTCATAAATACAATTGATTGATTCTCCCGGTAGAAAAGGAAAAGCTTTAGTCTGTTCCAAGGCTCGACGGTGGTTACAGCTGAGTAATTGATCCCCGAAAAAACCTTATCCTCATTCCAGTTATTATCATAACGATAAAGGTCTCCCTGAAGACTACCCAGGTACACTTTGCCTTCCTGATCAATTGCGTAAGAAGAAATTTTATAAGGGACAACCAATGAATCAATGATTTCCCAACCTTGTGAAAAACTAGCATTGGGAAGGTTCAATGCAATCAAAAAGATCAGATTAATCTTTAAATGTTTCCAGTGTAGTATTGCTTCCATTGAAAACGGCATAATTACTATAATTGACCCATTCTGCCAGGTTTATATACCTGGAGTTCTTAGCAACCTCGAGATCGAGTGGTAAATGGCGATGTCCAAAAATGTAATAATCATGGTGTGATTCTTTTTCAACTTCTTTACAATATTGCCACAACCACTCATCTTCTCCTTTAAAATCGTTTCCTTTCGCATTGTTTGAAATACGACTATCTTTTGACCAGGCATGAGCAAGTTTCATTCCAATATCGGGGTGTACCCATTTAAACAGCCATTGCGCGATTTTATTTTCGAAGATTTTTTTCAGGAATTTATAAAAATGGTCTCCCGGTCCGAGCCCATCACCATGACCAATCAGAAAAACCTTTCCACTGATCAGATATTCCCTAGGCTTTCGATATACTGGGATTCCCAGTTCTTTTGTGAAATAATCAAACATCCACAGGTCGTGATTCCCAGTAAAAAAAATGAGGGGTATCCCCTGATCCACCAGCTCAGCAAATTTTCCCTGCAATCTGATGAAACCCTTTGGAATGGCACGTTTGTATTCAAACCAAAAATCAAAGATATCACCCAGTAAAAAGATGGCTGCTGCGTCCTTTTCTATACTTTGCAACCATCGAATGATTCTTTTTTCGCGTTCGATACTTTGCTCACTAGGGGGTGCCCCTAAATGAAAGTCACTTGCGAAATAGACCTTTTTGCCTTTTGGAAGAACTTCAAAGATTTTGTCCATAAAAAAGGAGCTGTAAACAGCTCCTTAATATAATGTATTAATTGGTTTATTCAGCCGCTTTGGTAGTAGCCTTGGACTTTGTCTTTGCTACTGGTTTTGAAGCGGATCCGTTTTTCGAAGTTGACTTCGTTTTGGGCGCAGCAGTTTTCGAAGCAGTAGCTTTTTTATTTGCTGAACTCTTAGTACCTGATTTGGATTTGCTCTCAGAAGTCTCCTTTTTCTCTTCTTTACCATTTGTAAATTCCTGGTAATGTGTCTGATGAGCAAAAGGTCGTTTACCAATTAGTTTTTCAAGATCATTTTGGAAAATGATTTCTTTTTCAAGAAGTTTTTGTGCAATGATCTCAAGTTCTTTCACTTTGCTTTTTAAGAGCTTCTTAGTCCTGTCATAAGCCTTATCAATAAGACTTTTCACCTCTTTATCAATCAACTCAGCTGTGGCATCCGAGTAGGGTTTTGTGAAGTTATATTCCGACTGTTTACTGTCGTAAAACGAGACATTTCCAATCTTTTCGTTCATTCCATATACAGTGACAATACTGTATGCCATTTTTGTGATTCTTTCAAGATCGCTCAGTGCTCCGGTTGAGATTTTACCAAAGATGATTTCTTCAGCAGCTCTTCCTCCAAGTGCCATACACATTTCATCAAATAGCTGCTCTGTCTGGTAAAGGAACTGCTCTTTAGGTAAATACTGTGCGTATCCAAGTGCAGCCACTCCCCGAGGAACAATACTGACTTTAACTAATGGATCTGCATGCTCGAGATACCAACCCGCAACTGCATGACCAGCTTCATGATAAGCTACAATCTTTTTCTCATCCGGTGAGATTATCTTATTTTTCTTTTCCAGTCCACCGATAACCCGGTCGATTGCATCCTGGAAGTCAATCATCTCAACTTCCTTTTTATTTCTTCTCGCAGCAATTAAAGCTGCCTCATTACAAACATTCGCGATCTCAGCCCCAGCAAATCCAGGTGTCTGTGCGGCCAGATGTTTTGGATTTACATCTTCCCTAATTTTGATTGGTTTCAAATGCACTTTGAAAATTGCTTCTCTACCAACAATATCTGGTTTGTCTATACTGATCTGTCTGTCAAACCTACCAGGTCTTAAAAGGGCTGAATCCAATACATCAGGTCTGTTGGTAGCAGCGAGGATGATAACTCCTGAATCGGTTGAGAAACCGTCCATTTCAACTAGTAATGAGTTGAGGGTATTTTCTCTCTCATCATTGGATCCAGGCATTTGTCCTTTTCCTCGTGTTCTACCGATAGCATCAATCTCATCAATGAAAACAATACATGGTGCTTTTTCTTTTGCTTGTTTAAACAAGTCCCGTACTCTTGCGGCACCAACACCTACAAACATTTCAACAAAGTCTGATCCGGAAAGTGTAAAAAACGGAACTCCAGCTTCTCCGGCAACAGCTTTGGCTAATAGGGTTTTACCAGTACCCGGAGGGCCTACAAGCAGGGCGCCTTTTGGAATTTTCCCACCCAGCTTGGTAAACTTTGACGGGTTTTTCAAAAACTCAACGATTTCTTTAATTTCTTCCTTTGCTTCTTCCAGTCCAGCAGCATCAGAAAAAGTAATCTTCACTTTGTTTTCAGCATCAAATAATGCTGCTCGTGATTTTCCAATATTGAAGATTTGGCCACCAGGACCGCCTCCACCAGCCATTCTCCTCATGAGGAACCAGAATCCAAAGATGATGAGAAATAAAAACCCCCATTGGAAAAAGATGGATGTAAAGTCACTACGTGTATCGACCTCATATCCAATCCTCTGATCCTCTGGTAATTTCTTCATTAAATCGTCAAAGTCATCATTGAATATGGTCTCATTTACAATACTGAATTTGTAATGGGGTCCATTATTGACCCCGGTAAAGGAGTTTTGATCGATATCAACTTTATATTTTGTGTCCTTGAGTGCCTCCTCCTTAAGTGTAACCTCCACAAAGTCCTGACCTTTTACAAGGACTACCTTTTTCACATCACCATCAAGAACCATCTGTTCAAACCTATTGTAACTTATGGTTTTGGCAGAATTTGAATTGCTGAAATAAGTAAATCCTATTACCACCGCAATAAGGGTGATAATGATCATCATTTGATAGTTAGGTTTATTGGGTTTACCCAGTGGTTTATTTTGTCTTGGTCTATCAGCCATCGATTTGAATATCTACTAAATTTGTATAACTACTTAACAACGTTTGTGGATTATTTTAGTTCTAGGCGGTAATGGTTGAAACCTTTGCGTCCCCCCACAACTCTTCTAACCCGTAAAAAGATCGCCTTTCTTTGTTAAAGACATGAGCGACCACATTTACATAGTCGATTAACACCCACTCTTTATTTTGTTTTCCTTCCACTTTCCAGGGCCATTCCTTTGATAATTTGAATACCTGGTCTTCTATAGAATCTGAAATTGCATCAATCTGGGTATCAGATGAACCTGAACAAATAATAAAATAATCAGCTACCGCATGCTTTATATCCCGTAAATCCAACACCACTACATCCGAAGCTTTTTTTTCAAGCATTCCCTGAACCACAAATTCACTCAAAGTTTCGGAATTAGTCCCTCCAACTTTATTTTTCCGCATTCACGATAGGTTTTCTAATTTTGAACATCAAAAGTACGCATTTAAATTGCATAAAAACTTTGCCAAAACAGGTTTTCTTGGGAAAACTATCAGTTCCCTGCCAGAATGTCATTCCACAAATGATCACATGGCACAACTTGCCACACACGGACAGGTCAATCATGGGGATATTATTGCCACAGATTTTCAAACCAAAGGGAAGGGCCAAAGAGGTAATATGTGGTCAAGTGAGCGAGGGAAAAACCTGTTATTCTCCATTTTTATCCAACCAGAAAATTTGAATGTAAGTGAAGCCTACTTGTTGAATATTGTGTCAGGATTATCAATGGTTGAGATGATTAAGAAGATTAATCCTTCCTTGAACTGTAAGCTAAAATGGCCCAATGATGTATATATCTCAGATCGAAAAATTTCTGGGATCTTAATAGAAACCTCGCTAAGCAACAGATTTGATTACGCTGTAATAGGGATTGGATTAAATGTAAACCAAACTTATTTTCCATTATCATCGGCTACTTCATTAAAGATTGAAACCGGAGAAGATTACAATTTGAGTAAGTTATTGGAAAATTACGCCGAATGTTTTGAGCCTTTGTATATAGGGCTCTTAAATGGATCTAAAGGTAAAATTTTGAGATCATACCATGATAACATGTACTGGAGAGGGGAGACACATATTTACAGCAGCAAGGGTGAAGAGTTTGAGGCCGAAATTATTGGGATAAATGAGATTGGAAATTTGGTTTTGAATTGTAATGGGGTAAAAAAAACCTACCGAATGAAAGAAGTAGAGTTTATCCAATAAACCTTAATACGAAAGATTTCAGGTTTGCTTAACTTTGCGGTCCTTAATTTTTGCATCAAATAAAAAATCATGATTGAAGAAAAGGTTAACTACAAAGTAAAAGATATCAACCTTGCCCCTTGGGGGAGAAATGAAATCCGACTTGCAGAAGCTGAAATGCCAGGCCTGATGTCCTTAAGGGAGGAGTTTGGTCCTTCAAAAATCCTAAAGGGTGCCCGTATTGCTGGTTGTTTGCATATGACTATACAAACTGCAGTTTTGATTGAAACATTGACCGAGCTTGGAGCAGAAGTATCATGGTCATCCTGTAACATATTCTCAACTCAGGATCACGCAGCTGCGGCTATTGCTGAAGCAGGTGTTCCGGTTTTTGCTTGGAAGGGAATGAATGCTGAGGAGTTTGACTGGTGTATTGAGCAAACATTATTTGCTTTCGAAGGAGGAAAACCATTGAACATGATTCTGGATGATGGGGGAGACCTGACCAACATGGTTTTGGATAAGTATCCTGAATTGGTAAAAGACATTAAAGGATTATCTGAAGAGACAACGACAGGAGTGCACAGGCTTTACGAAAGAATGAAAAAGGGTACACTGCCTATGCCTGCCATTAATGTGAATGACTCTGTGACTAAATCTAAATTTGATAACAAATACGGATGTAAAGAAAGCCTCGTTGACGCAATCAGAAGAGCGACCGATGTAATGCTCGCCGGAAAGGTTGCAGTGGTTGCCGGATATGGAGACGTTGGCAAAGGGTCAGCTGCTTCACTAAGGGGTGCAGGCGTCCGGGTTATAGTCACTGAAATTGATCCTATTTGTGCATTACAGGCTGCCATGGATGGTTTTGAAGTAAAGAAAATGTCCAATGCCATACCAAGAGCGGATATCGTAGTGACTGCCACCGGAAATAAAGATATTATTACAGGTGAGCATTTTAAATTGATGCATGATAAAACGATTGTTTGTAACATTGGACATTTTGACAATGAAATAGATGTAGCCTGGTTAAACAAAAATTATGGTTCATCTAAAGTAGAGATCAAACCTCAGGTAGATCTATACAATATTGATGGAAATGAGATCATTCTATTAGCAGAAGGAAGGCTAGTAAATCTTGGATGTGCTACTGGACATCCATCATTTGTGATGTCTAACTCATTTACAAATCAGACACTTGCCCAGATTGAGCTTTGGACAAATACAGATAATTATAAACCAGGTGTTTATATGCTACCTAAGCATCTAGATGAGAAAGTAGCTGCTTTACATCTAGAGAAAATTGGAGTTGAGCTGGAAGAGCTTTCTAAGGACCAGGCCGACTACATTGGTGTAGATGTAAAGGGGCCATTCAAACCTGAACACTATAGATATTGATAGATATTTCAAATTGAAATTAAAGGTGAGTTATACTCACCTTTTTTTATTTCTAGATATTCTCAACCGTTTCACACGATTAAAAATAATTTGTCAATAAGGATTCTTGGTGCCTTCTTAGTATCTTTGGTAATGGTTCCAAATGTGATTACCGTCTACTATTGAAGAATGAGAGCTAAATTAATCCTAGGTATTCTGTTGATTTGGTTGGGTTATATTTCATCAGCTCAAATTGCTTTTCCAGTGTTAAGTCCTCGTGGGACAATCACCCAATGGGTTGGAAACACCTATGTCAGTATTAGTTATGAAAGACCTGCAGTTCGTGGCAGAAAAATATTTGGAGGGCTAGTACCATATGGGCGAATTTGGGAAACCGGTGCTGGATATTGTACATTGATTGGGATTGATCAACCTGTTAAAATTGGTAATGAAAGGGTCGAAGCGGGTAGATACTCGTTATTTACCATTCCTGATGAAGATCAATGGATTGTTATATTGAATTCAGATACTACGCTCTTTGGAGTCTATGGATACAACCCCGATAGAGATGTGATAAGATTTCTGGTGAAGCCACAAAATACTGCGAGGTTCTATGAAAGCTTAACAATTGATCTTGATGTAATTCCAAATGATGCCATGGTCTATATTTCCTGGGCAAATACACAAATATCATTTTCTATAAATACAACGATTGATGAATATATCATGCAGGCAGTCCAGGATAGTTTGATCAATGGCGCAAGTGATGATCCTAATCAGTATGCTCTTGCTGCCGAATATATGATCCTTCAAAATACCCATCTCTATGATGGATTAATTTTAGCAGAAAAGGCTGTTGCGTTAGATCCAAATTCCTGGGCAAGATTGCTTAAAATTCAAATTCTGGAAAAGCTGGAAAGATATGATGAAGCATTGACTGAGGTCCAGGCAGGCAGTAAGAATGTGAAAACCAGGACCTATAGCAAAAAAGAATACATGGAAAAAGACTTACAGTTCTGGGAAAAACATGCAAACCGGATCAGAGAAAAAATGAAGTGATTGTATTGATCCTTTAAATTCTACATCGCCCCAAACTCCATCTGAATGCTCTTAATTCTTTTGGCCACATCACCTGCATTCGCTTCCTTTTCTAATTCAATGAATAAGTGTCCGTCCAAAAGAACAGTCGGATTGGTATTAAGTCTAAAGATCTCCTTGTAAACTTCTTTTTTAATCTTCTTATCAACAGATTTATTTTTCCTCATCGCATTTCCATAAGTAATTAAATTGCTCAGGAGAATAAATGGATATAGAAATGGGAACCAGAAAATGTTGGCATTTCTCTTGATGGTTGGCTGAATGTGCTTGATCTTAAACCCATTGAGTTTTGCAAGTACCCGAATTTTTTGAATTCCAGTAAGAAAAATATGCCCAAAGTAGTATTCATCTGTGATGTCTTGCCTATTCATCCAGATGGAATCCAATTCATTCCAGGAGATAATTTTATGATATCTTTCGCTCTCAGTGAGTAAATAACTCATTTTGGCTCTTAGGCTGGAATAATTGGGAGTGGTTATGATCAAACTTCCTCCTTTTTTGATGATTCTTCCAAATTCCTTGAAAGCCTGGTATTGATCAGAGAAATGTTCAATGCCCTCCTGGCACAAGAGTCCGTCAACAGAGTTGTCTTTAAGTGGAATATTTTCATTGATATTAGCCCGCTCACATTTCAATCCATCAATCAGAAAGTACTCAGGAAAGAGGTCGAATGGGAGCGGCTTCGCACCAATATCTCTCAAAATTTCGGATGAATACCCATTACCTGCAGGGAAATCCACTATTTCTTTTCCAGCGAATCTTTGTCGGTTTTTCTGAAAATATTTCTTGACATGATGTCGAATGCTTCGCCTACTCGGCTCTTTCTCTTCCATCTATACTGTTTTGATGAGGTGGTTGTATTTCATCTGATTCTGAACCAAATATTTTGGATAAGTATCGTTCATTTTCTCTAATTTGAACTTCCAGGTAAAGCCAAAAATATCACCACCCTCTTCTATGATCTTCATGATCCGATCCTCATCTTTCATTTTTTTAGTATTGAATTCCTTGTGAGCAAAATTCTCCATTTTTTCAATAATCTTTTCAATGTCACCCACGGTAGTGAAATGCCAGCCACCATTGTCCAGAAAATCTACTTCAATACCTTCTCGCTTTAAAATCTTATCATCTCTTAAGAGCCTAGCCAGTTTGATAGTCATATTTTTCAATGTGCCATAGGGTAATAAAACCGGCCCCCTCCAGGTTTCATTATAGCAGACACTATTCAGAAAATATTTGTAAATCTTTTGGATAAAAACCTTTGGCTTTTCGGCTGTCAAATTAACCCTTATCAAATCTGGATTTGGAATTTCATCAAGATCTGAAATGATTACCCGATCAGTATCAGCGGCTTCTTGTAATCCGTCAAAGAACTTCTCCCGTTGTATTCTTTCAATGTCCCAGGTTTTAACGGGTCGCCATCTGGTGAAAAAGTTGGGGTAGCCTTTTTCTAATTTCAAATAAGTGATTTTATGCTCAAAATCTTTAAATCTTGACCAATTGGCTTCGAGATTCATGGGTTTTGACTTTCCCTGATGAGTACGATTGGCCTCAACAATGACAAACCGATCTACAACTTCATTGAGAACATTAAGTCGTATTTCAAGAAGATCTAATTCATTGAAAAAATTAAAGCAGTCGTATACCATTACTTCTTGGAGAAAAATCTAGCAATTGATTTTATAAATCGGGTAATGCCCAATTTAAGGTTCATTTGAATGATATCAGTTTTTTCTTTGGTACTTATTTCAAACAATTTTTCCTTGTAAAAAACTGTATCGCTTTTGTCTTTAAACCATGCTTTATACCCGTGTGCAGCCATCCAATCAAGTATCTGTTGGATATATGGATTGATATACATTTTTCCATGGGTTTCTATACTAATCACTAATGGTTGGCTCTTCAGATCCTGAAGCACATACCATTCGCATCCTTCAGTATCAATGCTAAGCAGATCGATATCTCCAGGATCAAGGCTGGAAAACTTCTCACAGGGAACCTCAAAACTTTCTGATTCCTTTACTTCATACTTATCATTAATAATTGCTGGGCTGTAAGGTAGCTCACTTACAAAGGTTGACGCATTGGCCTTGGATAAACTGATTGTTCCTTTTTTATCAAAAATGGCTACTTCATGAAGTGTGATATTTTTGAAATCTTTGAATTTTTCCTTGATAGCTTTTATTGAAGATGGATCCGGCTCAACCAGTATTGTTTTTATCCCATCATTGATAAAATCAATCACATTGGATGTTTCAGGCAAATAAACACCTACTTCACAGCAGGTCTTGATATTCAGACCCTTTTCCTTAATCTTTCTATAAATCAGATTTCTTGCGCTATCCATTGGTGTCTAATTTCTTCCATTTTTTCAAAACGGGCACAACTTCAGAGGCTTGAATATTTAATTTTCCGTCATTTTCTATCGACTTATCTTCAATAAAAGAACTCAAATCTCCAATGGGACCCCACCTACCTGCATGCATCGGCTTTTCAGATGGATATAGTCCGAGACTTTGAATATTTGCTGCCGAAGCAATATGTAGAGGACCTGTACTACAGGCCACTAATCCATCGCATTGCTCGATAAATGATATAAAATCTTCGAGGCTAAATTTTCCTGTGATATCAGTCACGTTTTCAGGTTCAAAGATAGTGGGTAATTCTGATCGAATGAGTTTACCCTCTTCAGCTGTACCGCTGATAAAAAAGTGAAATCGATCCTTTGGAAGCTGATCAATAGTTTCCTGAAACCGAACCAATGGCCATTCCATTGCACTACCCTTTGATTTTGTGTGAAGAATGACATTTATGTTTTTGGTGAGTATCTCTTCCCCTGGATGATTAGAAGATTTTTTCCAACCTAGATACTTGCTTAACCCAGAAACAGTGAAGCTTTCATTGATACCAATTGGGACCAAAAGCTTAGTATTCAGTTGTGATTCGTGTAATTCACTTTTTTTCCTGGTGAAGTTTACAAGTTTGTTGCATGTCCAGAGATGGAAGAGACGGTGACTGGTTCCGATGCGGAATGGGATACCTTGTTTTTTAGCCAGCTTGGCGACTCTCTTATTTGGAAAGACGTGAATGATGTAATCAGCTTTGGGTAGTCCTCCTGATTTACTTATATCATTCCAGTTTAAAAATTCATCGATATACGATGATTTTTTTACAACAGCTTCAGTATAGCTACTCCCTAAAAAGTAAATATATGCATCCGGGAATTTGTTTTTAAGGATACCGGCAACAGGGAGTGTTAGGATCACATCTCCAATCTTGTCAGTGCGGCTGATAATAATTTTCAAAATCGGGAATATTTTTGGTAAGACCAGATTTTGACATATTTCAGGAAGTTTGAGTAGGCGGATAGAACACATACTACCCAGCCATAAAACCCATCAAGGAAGCCTAACTGGAAAAAATATTTTTTGAAGAATGTAAAAGGCGGATTTAATAGCACGTGAACGAGAAAAGATGCTTTCTTCCCTTTTTTGATGGCCTCATTTGCGGCGATGGTTGAAAAGTTATTGGCCGTTTGAGCGTGACTGGTAATAGAAGGAAATGAATAATGAAGCATATCCACATTGAGGTATTTGATCTGCTCTTTTTCAAGCATTACCCGGTAATGAGGATTTTCTCCTCCCCATTGAGCCTTTGTGCGATCAAATAATCGGACCTTTTTATCAGGGTACCAACCACAATGCCTGATCCACTTTCCACAATAGTTTGTCAAACGATTGAATTGATAGCCATCATATTCCCAGTTTTCCTTTACTGCCCTTACCTTTTTCCGGGCTGCTTCGCTCAATGATTCATCTGCATCTAAAGATAATACATGGTTGTGAGTGGCTTGGGTAAGTGCATAATTGATTTGCTCTACATACCCCTCAAATTTATGTTGGATGAACGTCACCTGATTCTCCTTACATATTTCCGGGGTTCTGTCTGAGGAGAAGCTATCAACGACAACAATTTCATCAACGATATCCTTTACAGAATCAATACATCTTTGAATGTTAGCTTCTTCATTCAATGTAATTATAACAGTTGATATTTTGACCGGACTACTCATTGACTAAGTATTCGAAACGTCTTTAAGAATTTGCCTGAGGGATTTAAAATGTTTTTCTTCATTAAATTTTTCATCTGCGATCTTTTTTCCATTAATGGCTAGTTGATCAACCAGATCTTTATTAATAATTAACTTTTCCAATTCTCCTGCCAGACTTTCAGGATTATTCGGTTCAAACAACAGTCCGGATTTTTCATGTTCGATTATTTCGGGAACACCACCTCCATCAGCTCCGATTACAGCCACACCGGCACGCATAGCCTCAGCCAGAACCAATCCAAAAGTCTCGTCGGCTGATGTCAACAATATTACATCAAAATTCCGCATTTTATTGATTGGGTTCTGAACAAATCCCATCATTTTCACCTGTTGATGCAGGTCAAGCTGAGCTATCATATTCTCAAGTTTTTGAGTATATAATTCGTCTGTGGGTCTTCCAATTAGATATGCAGAAACATCGATACCTTTATTTTTTAACAAACTCAGTGCTTCTAAAAGGACATGTTGATTTTTTTTAGCATCGATCCTGGCAAATAACCCAACTTTAAAATTTGCATTATTTTTCGTTTCATCTAGCTTGACAAAATCTGATCCGGCCTCAGGCACACCATAATAGAGTACCCTCACCTTTTCAGGATTAATTGTAGTATTCTTCAGGATTTGATTTTTAAGTCGTTCAGTTATTGCAATTAGTGAGTCTACCTGTTTGTACAAAAAATAGTGGAATGGATTCTTTTTCCTGCCAGGAAGGTTCATTTGCCTTGTATGAACATGCTTAAAGGACCTACGACTAAAAACTTTTGCCAATGCTATTGGCAGTAAATCAGTCTTATTGTGAGAATGAACTATTTGGGGTTGAAAATGAGAAATGACAGCTAGCAGGGATTTTACTCGTTGAAATAAATTATTACTTTTCTCTACCCCGGTATTAATTGAATTTTTAAGGTTTTTATGAATCAGCGATTCATTCTTTACATAAGCCCAGATCTCAACTTCTTTCGCATCATGTAAATGATTGCAACAACTAATAAAATACAGTTCAAGGCCCCCCAGGGATGGACTCGTGCATACCTCCAGGACTCTCATGGATTTGAATTAATATGCTGTTCATATGACTTTAGAAGTTCCCAGTCTTTAGAGGTCCATTCCCTGACTTTTTTCAAATCATTATCTTCAATTAATGGTTTCCTGATGATCCATTTTTTAGGTAATAACACTGAGAAATACATGATCAGATGAAAGAACAGCCACCATGGTCGAAAATAGAGCCAGGTTTCCCATCGATTTCTTCCACCTTTAATTTCGCCTTTATAAAAATGTTGCCTGAAGAATTTCACAGCATGCAGTTGCTTCTCTTTCCATGCAGTATGCCTGGGTTTTATAGAAACGGTATCTTTTTCAAAAGTTGCTCCACAGTACGTAGCAATTTTATTTAGGAAATTATAAGGATCCGAAAGGTCTTCATGAAAAAGGATCAGTGGTTTTTGAGTAGAATATTTTTCAATTACTTTGATCTTATCCATAAAGATCATCTCTTTTCTATCCCAGAATCCCTTGTTATTTTCAACATCAATAAAGTCTTTAAACTCCTTGTAGAAACCTCCTTTGACATGCCTTTTGTATTGAGAGGCAATCCATTTATCCTGCCGCCTGAAAACAACAATGATATGGGCATCCGGATGAACAGAACAAAACCATTTAACTTCATCTTCAAACTGCCTGTCAAATTCTCTTGAAACCAGATATCGGGAAAATTCTCCCTTTTCAATGATTTTGAGAGATTTCTTATACTGGTTGGTAGGGATGTATTTAATCCCCTTGAAATAAGGAAAAACACTATGTTGCAGATATGTGGATGCAGTTTTACCCAATCCAACATGAAAGAAAATTTCAGGTTTTTCTGTGCTCATTTAAAATCCCAAAACAAATCCTTTTAAAACGATAATTTAATAATGATAGCAATAAATAATTCTTATAACCTTATTTAGATTAATTATAAACAATATAGTTTTTTTATCGTATTAAACATGTAGATACATTCAAAGGTATTGATAGGGTTAATATCCTTTTTCTTGAGATTATATGACTGAGCAGGAAGTAATAGAAAACAGCAACAAGGAAAGACTTAAATTTCAATATCCGGAGAAAACCCGGATGGAGATTTTTGATAAGGAATTCCTTCCCAACATAGATGCTATGTACAATTTTGCCTACAGGCTCACCTTCGATGAAGATGATGCCAAGGATCTTGTGCAGGATACGTATATGAAAGCTTATCGATTCATTAATTCATTTCAGCGAGGCACAAACGCAAAGGCATGGCTGTATCGAATACTGAAAAACAGTTTTATTAATGATTTCAGAAAGAAAAGTAAGGAACCTTCGAAAGTAGATTATCAGGAAGTAGAGAACTTCTACAATTCAGATGATGTTGATACAAATAAGACAGTTGACCTAAGGATTGACACCCTAAAGGATATGATGGGTGATGAAGTTAGCAATGCACTCAATTCTTTAGCAGTGGATTTTCGAACTGTCATCATTCTATGTGATCTTGAAGGGTTCACTTACGAGGAGATGGCCAAAATATTGGATATTCCAATTGGAACCGTAAGATCAAGACTACATAGGGCAAGAAATTTGCTGAAAGAAAAGCTGAAGTCTTATGCTGGAAGCATGGGATATAAATAATTTTTGTTTACTTAGTTGAAATAATTTTATCATCTGATGGGAGAAAGTACGGATAAGAATGGCAAATCTAAATGTGGTGAATATTTAGAAATTCTTAACCTTATGTTAGACAATGAGGCTTCAACAGAGCAGGAAGAATATCTAACAGATCATTTTGAAAGGTGTGTAACTTGCCTGGAACATTATGAAGTTGAAAAAGAAATCAGATTATTGATTAAGACCAAAGTTAAAAGACAGCCAGTCCCTGGCGATTTAGCTTCTGAAATCCGAAGAAAGATTTTTAAAAGTGCCTGAACCAACCATGCCTGGTAAGGCTTTCATCTTTTCAGCGCCATCCGGTGCTGGGAAAACTACCATTGTCAAAAGATTGCTGAGCGAATTGCCTCAGCTAAGCTTTTCTATTTCAGCAACAACACGCAATAAGAGAGAAGGCGTGGAGCAAGATGGAGTAGACTACTATTTTCTTTCAATCGATGATTTTAAATCAAGAATTAGTAAGGGTGATTTCTATGAATGGGAAGAAGTTTATCCGAAATTGTTTTATGGTACACTAAAATCTGAGGTGGAGCGTATCTGGAAGAGTGGTAAACATGTCATTTTTGATATTGATGTGGTAGGGGGGATCAATCTAAAGAAGGAATTTAGTGATCGTGCTCTATCAGTCTTTGTAAAGGTGAAAGACCTTGAAACGCTCAAAGAACGACTCAGTTCCAGAAATACCGAAACCACTGATCAGTTAAATGTTCGTTTAAAAAAAGCACAACAGGAAATGCAGCGTGCTAATGAATTTGATTATATCCTTGTAAATGAAAACCTGGATGATGCTGTTCAGGAAATAAAGCAGGAGATTATTGAATTCATAGATAGGAAATGAATATTGGACTTTTTTTTGGTTCTTTTAATCCGATTCATATCGGCCATTTAATCATTGCAAATGTTGTCCATGAAACCACAGATATGGATCAGGTATGGTTTGTGGTTTCTCCTCAAAATCCCCTTAAGGTCAATAAAAATCTTCTGCACGAATTTGATCGCTATGATTTAGTGCAAGCTGCAATCACCGAGGACTATCATTTCAGGGTAAGTGATATTGAATTTAATCTCCCAAGACCGAATTATACGGTGCAAACATTAACAGTGCTTGCTGAAAAGCATCCGGATCACAAATTCAATTTGATCATTGGAGAAGATAATCTGGCTGCCCTCCCCAGGTGGAAAAACTATAAGCAGATCCTTGAAAATTTTGGATTGATTGTGTATCCAAGACCCAATGCGCCAGAATCGGATTTAAAAGATCATCCCAATGTTAAATTGATTGAAGCCCCTCGAATGGATATCTCCGCGACATTGATCAGAAACTTAATACGTCAGAATAAATCCATCAAATACCTGGTCCCGGAAATTGTAAGACAAAGAATCGAAGCAAAAAAACTGTTTGTTTAAACAGTCATGATGTCCTTTTCTTTTTGAGCAAACAACTGATCAATCTTTGCAACATACTTGTCGGTAATTTTTTGTACTTCCTCTTCAGCACTTTTTACAATATCTTCTGCAAGGCCTTCTTTTAGCAGGTTTTTAAGAGAGTCATTGACATCTTTCCTTACATTCCTCACGCTCACTTTGCCATTTTCTGTCTCAGCTTTTGCCTGTTTTACAAGCGTCAACCTTCTTTCCTCAGTAAGGGCAGGAATATTTATTCTGATCAACTCCCCATCATTTTGAGGATTTAATCCCAGATCACTGTTCATGATGGCTTTTTCGATTTCAGGGATCATTTTTTTCTCCCATGGTTTGATCGCAATGGTTCTTGCGTCAGGGGTTGTAACTGATGCAATTTGGCTGAGAGGGCTCATAGAGCCGTAATATTCTACTTCGACACCATCTAGCATGTTGGGTGTAGCCTTTCCTGCTCTAATCCGGGACAATTCTAGGGTTAGATGCTTCACGGCTTTATCCATCATTTCTTCAGCGTGCTCCAGGTAAAAATCTATTTCCTCCATTTGAATGTTGTTATCTTAATTAATTAAGGTTCCTACTGTTTCTCCTTCGATTATCTTATTTAGATTACCGGGTTTATTCATATCAAAAACAATGATTGGGAGATCATTCTCCATACACAGGGTGAAGGCGGTCATATCCATTATGTTTAGACCTTTCTCATAAGCTTCCTGAAAAGACAATGTGTGATACTTTTCTGCTTTAGGGTCTTTTTCTGGATCTGCAGTATATACTCCATCTACCCTGGTGCCTTTTAATACTACATCTGCTTCAATCTCAATGGCCCTAAGACTTGCTGTTGAGTCCGTAGTGAAATAGGGATTTCCAATGCCGGCCCCAAAAATGACAATCCTTCCTTTTTCAAGGTGTCTGATTGCCCTTCGTCGGATAAACGGTTCACAAACCTGTTCCATTTTTAAACCAGACATTAACCTGGTATAGAGCCCATGTTTTTCTAATGCACTCTGAAGAGCCATTCCATTGATGACTGTTGCTAGCATTCCCATGTAGTCACCCTGTACTCTATCGATCCCGGATTTTTCTCCATCAACACCTCGGAAGATATTTCCTCCACCTATTACGATAGCTAATTGAATACCGGCTTCATGAACTCGCATAATTTCTTCTGCATATTGATCAAGCCTTTCGGAGTCTATGCCATGATCTTTTGAGCCCATAAGTGCTTCACCACTTAGTTTTAGGAGGATACGTTTATATTTCATTGAGAATGTTTGGAGTTCTTAAAATTCAAACCTCACAAAAATATAAAGTTTATTTAAGGTAGCATTAAAATATTTAGCTCTGGGCTTTGAAAGTAATCATAACCTGATTTTTGTTGACATTTTCTCCTGATGAAACTTTGATTTTATCTATCTGGGCATCACCCGGTGCTTTGATTACATTTTCCATTTTCATGGCATTCAATACCAGCAGGCTGTCACCTTTCTTAACTTTTTGATCTGGCGAAACCATTATATCCAGGATGGTGCCCGGCATTGGAGCTTTGATTTCCAGATCCTCAGAGGATGAATCAGTTCCAACACCTAACTTAATCATCATTAGATCCAGTTCATTCTTGGTATCTACTCTCATTTCATAATCATCTACCAATAGCCAAACATGCTTATCTTCAATTGAGAGGATTTTAATTTCATATGTTTTACCACTTGCTATTAATTGGTATTCATCCGAATTGACCCGGTTTAATTGATAATCAATATTCTTTCCATTTATTTTGGTCGACCGACCAACAATGTCAAGCGAAATAGATTGATCTTTATTAATGGTGCAGCTTAGTTTCATGTGATAATGGATCGGTTAATTGTAGGTTTAGAGTTGCCTGTATTTGCGTTATATATAAAATAAAATTGGGTAACTAATTTCAAATACAATTTATAATATCAAATCAAAAATTTGAATATAATAAAAATCCGTATAATTTTGCATTCCCTTTTTCGGGCAGTCCGTCAAGAAGGGAAGTGTTTTTGATTTATTTAAGGCTGGGGGGATACCAAAGCGGCCAACTGGGACGGACTGTAAATCCGTTGACTTATGTCTTCGAAGGTTCGAATCCTTCTCCCCCCACACTAATACAGGTGTCACCCTGAGATTGATTTCAATTTAGGGGTATTTTGATTACTCATAGTATAAGCGGGCGTAGCTCAGTTGGTAGAGCGACAGCCTTCCAAGCTGTAGGTCGCCGGTTCGAACCTGGTCGCCCGCTCAACTAATCAAAATACGGGCATCTGTAAAAGAACTTTGAGTGATTGGTTCAGAGTAATAAGGATTAGTCCTGAAAACGAAAGGACCGACTCTTAGGACAAAGAAGCCGATGTAGCTCAGGGGTAGAGTACTTCCTTGGTAAGGAAGAGGTCACGGGTTCAAATCCCGTCATCGGCTCTATAAAATTTAATTTGAATGGTTGTCAAGTACAAACATTCAAATATTGTTTTTGTATTTAATAAGTAATAGAAATTAATATTTAGAATCTAAATTGAGGATTATCAGACATGGCTAAAGAAACCTTTGATCGTTCAAAACCACATGTTAATATTGGAACCATTGGTCACGTAGACCATGGTAAAACAACACTTACCGCAGCTATTTCAGCAGTTCTTGCAGCAAAAGGACTAGCAGAAGTAAAAGACTTCTCTTCTATTGATAACGCACCAGAAGAAAAAGAAAGAGGTATCACAATCAACTCATCACACATCGAGTATCAAACAGAATCTCGTCACTATGCGCACGTTGATTGCCCTGGTCACGCGGATTATGTTAAAAACATGGTAACGGGTGCTGCACAGATGGACGGTGCTATCATTGTAGTTGCTGCAACTGATGGTCCGATGCCACAAACTCGTGAACACATCCTGTTATCTCGTCAGGTAGGTGTACCTGCATTGGTTGTTTTCATGAATAAAGTTGACTTGGTTGATGATCCTGAGCTTTTAGAGCTAGTTGAAATGGAAATCAGAGAGTTACTTTCTGCTTACGAATTCCCTGGTGATGATATTCCTGTAATTCAGGGATCAGCTCTTGGTGCACTTAATGGTGAGCCTAAGTGGGTTGAAAAAGTTGAGGAATTAATGAAGGCTGTTGATGAGTACATTCCGATTCCTGAAAGAGCCATTGATAAAGATTTCTTGATGCCAGTTGAGGACGTTTTCTCAATCACTGGTCGTGGAACTGTTGCTACTGGTAGAATTGAAAGAGGTGTAATCAACACTGGAGATGCTGTTGATATCATCGGAATGGGAGCTGAAGGACTTAAGTCTACAATCACTGGAGTTGAAATGTTCAGAAAGATTCTTGACAGAGGAGAAGCTGGTGATAACGTAGGTCTGCTACTTAGAGGTATTGAAAAAGATGATATCCGAAGAGGAATGATCATCTGTAAGCCTGGTTCAGTGACTCCTCACGCTCACTTCAAAGCTGAAGTTTACGTATTGTCAAAAGAAGAAGGTGGAAGACACACACCTTTCTTCAACAAATATCGTCCTCAGTTTTATGTAAGAACTACAGACGTTACAGGAGAGATCAAACTTCCAGAAAATGTGGAAATGGTAATGCCTGGTGACAATGTTACTATCGAAGTAAACCTGATCAATAAAATTGCCCTTGAAAAAGGACTAAGATTCGCGATCAGAGAAGGTGGTAGAACTGTTGGTTCTGGCCAGGTAACTGAGATTCTTGACTAAGGTTTTATAGCATATCTGAGATCGTGAATTTATTTTCACGATCTCATTTGTTTATACAAACTGATTAATCTAAATTTGCAGTCCTTTTTGGGCTGCTACCTTTACGGGTGTAGCTCAATTGGTAGAGTAGCGGTCTCCAAAACCGTTGGTTGGGGGTTCGAGTCCCTCCTCCCGTGCAATATATTGAACAATGAATAAAGTCATTACATTTTTTAAGGAGGCATACGACGAGTTGTTGACAAAAGTGACTTGGCCAAAGTACTCTGAGCTGCAAAATAGCAGCATTTTAGTGCTTGTGGCATCATTGATTTTCGCACTGCTAATTGGCCTTTTTGATTATTCATTTCAAAACGGCATGGATTGGTTTTATAACGCTTTTTAGAGATGTCAGAACATAAGTGGTACGTGGTAAGAGCGATTAGTGGTCGTGAAAAAAGGGTAAAGAATTACCTGGAACAAGAGATTTCAAGAAATGAAATTGAAAGCCTTGTCCCACAGGTTCTGATCCCTTCAGAAAAGGTGTACGAGATGAGGAATGGAAAAAAACGGGTAAGAGAGCGTAATTTCTTCCCTGGTTATATCCTGATTCAGGCGGACCTTTCTAATGGAGAGACACAACATATTATTACCAATACACCTGATGTAATCGGGTTTCTTGGTGAAGGAGGAACAAGTTCATTGAAAGATCCTGTTCCGTTAAGGCAAAATGAAGTAAACAGGATTCTTGGCAGAGTAGATGAAGCTGAGGAATATGAAGAGAAACTGGTTACTCCATATATAGTAGGTGAATCCGTGAAAGTTATGGATGGTCCATTTAGTGGTTTTACAGGAACTGTTGAAGAAGTTTTCGAAGACAGGAAAAAGCTAAATGTGACTGTTAAGATTTTTGGAAGAAATACACCTGTTGAATTGAATTATATACAGGTAGAAAAACAAGATTAAATAGATGGCTAAGGAGATTTCAGGTTATTTAAAACTACAGGTCAGAGGAGGCGC
The DNA here is from genome assembly GCA_047947195.1 of Bacteroidota bacterium. Taxonomy (GTDB): domain Bacteria; phylum Bacteroidota; class Bacteroidia; order Cytophagales; family Cyclobacteriaceae; genus UBA7330. The sequence continues at coordinate 3,995,672 of CP170458.1, read as the reverse complement.
AGCAAATCCGTCACCTCCAGTAGGTCCTGCACTTGGTGCTAAAGGTCTCAATATCATGGACTTTTGTAAGCAGTTTAATGCGAGGACACAAGATAAGCAAGGTCAGGTACTTCCGGTACTTGTTACCATTTATGCGGATAAGTCCTTTGACTTTATCATCAAGACTCCACCGGCAGCAGTGTTGTTGATGGAAGCTTCTAAGGTTAAGAAAGGTTCGGCAGAATCTAACCGTTTAAAAGTAGGTAGCGTGACCTGGGATCAGATCAGAACGATAGCAGAAACAAAAATGCCAGATTTAAATGCATTTAAAATTGAATCTGCGATGAAACAAGTAGCTGGTACAGCCAGAAGTATGGGATTAAAAGTGACCGGACAGGCACCTCAATAATCAGATAATGGGAAAACTGACAAAAAATCAAAAAAAGGCAGCAGAGTTGGTAGATTCTGAGAAGGAATACTCTCTAGAGGATGCCTCTAAACTTGTAAAGGAAATTACTTTCGCCAAGTTTGATGCTTCAATCGACCTGGATATAAGATTAGGAGTTGATCCTAAAAAAGCTGATCAGATGGTTCGAGGTGTAGTATCACTACCTCACGGAATCGGAAAAGATGTGCGTGTTCTTGCACTTTGTACTCCTGACAAAGAGGAAGAAGCAAAGGCAGCAGGTGCAGACTTTGTTGGGTTGGATGATATGATAGCAAAGATCGAAGGGGGATGGACAGACATTGATGTGATTGTTACGATGCCTACAGTAATGGCAAAAGTAGGTAAACTGGGAAGAGTTTTAGGACCAAGAGGTTTGATGCCTAACCCTAAATCAGGAACAGTAACCATGGAAATTGGTCAAGCTGTAAAAGAAGTAAAGGCAGGTAAAATTGACTTTAAAGTAGATAAGTTCGGGATCATTCATACCAACATTGGTAAAGCATCTTTCGATGCTGACAAGATTAGAGAGAATGCACTCGAAATGTTGCAAACTGTTTCCAAGCTTAAGCCTGCATCAGCAAAGGGAGCATATTTCCGCTCTATTTCTATGTCGAGCACTATGAGTAAGGGAATTAGTATTGATAAATCAACCGTAGCTGGATTATCGTCATGACAAGAGAAGAAAAAGCACAGGTAATCGCTGGTTTAACTGAAAAATTTCAGGAATCAGATCACTATTATATTACTGATACTTCAGGTTTGAGTGTTGCAGAAATCAACAAATTTCGTGCAATGTGCTTCAAGCAGGGTATCGAATATAAAGTGGCAAAAAATACATTAATCAAGAAGGCATTAGAGTCACTGGAGTGGGGGAGTCCTAAACTGGATGAAGCATTGAAAGGTGTTTCAGGGATCATGTTTGTGAAAGAGAATGCAAGTGCACCAGCCAAATTGATCAAAGACTATAAAAAGGCTGATCCTAAGGATCGACCTAGATTTAAGGCTGCTTCCATAGATTCAGATATTTTCGTTGGTGAGGAACAACTTGAGTTCTTGAGTAAACTTAAGACCAAGAACGAACTTATTGGCGAGGTTATCAATTTACTACAATCACCGGCTAAAGAGGTACTATCTCTTCTACAAAGTGGAGAGCACAAGCTTGCTGGTATTGTTAAAACACTTTCAGAAAGAGAATAAATTATTACACAAAATTAACTATTGATTTAAAATGGCAGATTTAAAAGCGTTCGCAGAACAATTGGTAAACCTTTCGGTTAAAGAAGTTAGCGAGTTAGCAAATATCCTAAAAGACGAGTATGGTATCGAGCCTGCTGCATCTGGTCCCGTTATGGTAGCTGGTGCTGCTGGGGGAGATGCTGGTGCTGCGGCAGCAGAAGAGAAATCTTCATTCGACGTGATCCTTAAATCAGGTGGTGCTGCGAAACTTGCTGTGGTAAAACTTGTTAAAGAATTAACCGGTCTTGGTCTGAAGGAAGCTAAAGAACTAGTTGACGGAGCTCCTAAGCCTGTAAAAGAAGGTGTGGACAAAGACGAGGCAGATGCATTGAAAAAGCAGCTTGAGGAGGCTGGTGCTGAAGTCGAATTAAAATAATTAGACATTTCTCATAAAGGCGTAGGCCTGGTCCCAACACATATTGGAGTCAGGTCTTTTGCTGTTTGTATACATTTTACCTGTTGTTGATCATTTTTTAGAATTAAAACAGAAAAGCTTTGGCTAATATAAAAAACGGGAGAATTAATTTCTCTTCAATCAAATCGGTTATCGATTATCCTGATTTTCTGGATGTTCAGCTGAAATCTTTTGAAGATTTCTTCCAGTTGGATACCCCATCAGAAAGCAGGGAAGATGAAGGCCTTTATAAGGTTTTTATGGAGAACTTCCCAATCACAGATTCCCGTGAGAACTTCGTTCTGGAATTTGTTGACTATACAGTAGATCCTCCAAAATACTCAGTAGAAGAAAGTATAGAAAGAGGTCTAACTTATTCTGTGCCATTAAAGGCAAAGCTGAGACTCCTTTGTAACGATGAGGAAAACGAAGATTTCGAAACTATTGAGCAAGAAGTCTTTTTAGGAAATATCCCTTACATGACGGGAAAAGGTTCTTTTGTGATCAATGGAGCGGAAAGGGTTATCGTATCGCAGCTACACAGATCTCCAGGTGTATTCTTTGCCCAAAGCAAACACACAAATGGCACATTGTTGTACTCAGCCAGGATTATCCCTTTCAAAGGTTCTTGGATTGAATTTGCGACTGATGTAAATAACGTAATGTATGCGTATATCGACAGGAAGAAGAAGTTCCCTGTTACTACACTCTTAAGAGCTATCGGATATGGATCAGATAAACTGATTCTTGACCTGTTTGGTCTCTCTGAAGAAGTAGAGGCCACTGAGAAAGAACTTAAGAAAGTAGTCGGAAGAAGATTGGCAGCGAGGGTTCTTAGAACGTGGACTGAAGACTTCGTTGATGAAGATACTGGAGAGGTTGTTTCTATTGACAGGAATGAAGTTCTTCTTGAAAGAGATGGAATCATTTCTGAAGATGATATAGAAACGATCAAAGAATCTGGAACCAAATCTATTATCCTACATAGAAAAGATGTAAACGTTGCTGATTATTCGATCATCTACAACACCCTTCAAAAAGACAATTCAAACTCTGAAAAAGAAGCGGTAGAACAAATTTATCGTCAGTTGAGAAACACTGATGCTCCTGATGAGCAAACTGCAAGGGATATTATCCAAAGTTTGTTCTTTAGTGATAAGCGATATGATCTTGGAGAAGTTGGACGTTACAGAATCAACAAAAAGCTAGGTCTAAATATTAGTTATGAGACCAGGGTACTTACGACTGAGGATATCATCCTGATTGTAAAATACCTGATTGGTTTGATCAATAGCCGGGCTGTTGTTGACGATATTGACCATTTGAGTAACAGAAGGGTAAGAACAGTTGGGGAGCAGCTTTATACTCAATTTGGAGTAGGTCTTTCAAGGATGGCAAGAACTATCCGTGAGCGAATGAACGTTCGTGACAACGAGGATTTCAAGCCAGTTGATCTGATCAATGCCAGAACGCTTTCATCAGTTATCAACTCATTCTTCGGCACGAACCAGTTATCTCAGTTTATGGATCAAACCAATCCATTGGCTGAAATCACACACAAAAGAAGAATGTCAGCACTTGGACCAGGGGGTCTATCCCGTGAAAGAGCAGGATTTGAGGTAAGGGACGTTCACTATACTCACTACGGCAGGTTATGTACGATTGAAACTCCAGAAGGTCCGAACATTGGATTGATTTCATCTTTGTGTGTACACGCAAAAGTGAACCAGATGGGATTTATCGAAACTCCTTACCGTGATGTTGAAGAGGGTAAAGTAGACATGACTGGTAATGTGAAATATCTAACCGCGGAAGAAGAAGATACTTTCAACATTGCCCAGGCAAATGCTCCATTAAAAGATGATGGAAACTTTATCAATGACAGGGTAAAGGCACGATTTGAAGGAGACTTCCCGGTAGTTGACCCGAAAGAGTTAAGGTATATGGATGTTGCGCCTAACCAGATTGTATCTGTAGCAGCTTCTATGATTCCTTTCCTTGAGCATGATGATGCTAACAGGGCTTTGATGGGATCCAACATGCAACGTCAGGCGGTACCTCTGTTAAAACCTCAGGCTCCTATCGTTGGAACAGGTTTGGAAGATCGTGTAGCGATTGACTCAAGAGCCTTGATCGTGGCAGAAGGTAATGGTGTTATTGAGCACGTTGATGCGATCAAGATCATTGTGAAGTATGAGAAGACAGCTGAGGATGAACTGGTATCATTTGATGGTTCAAGTGTTGAATATAAACTGACCAAGTTTAGAAGAACCAACCAGGATACTTGTATCAACCTTAAGCCAATTGTCAGAAAAGGACAAAAAGTAGCTAAGGGACAGCCTCTGTGTGAGGGATTTGCCACAGAAAATGGTGAGCTGGCACTTGGAAGAAACCTATTGGTGGCTTACATGCCGTGGCAGGGATACAACTTTGAGGATGCGATTGTAATCTCAGAGCGAGTTGTAAGAGAGGATATTTTCACTTCCATTCACATTGAGGAATTTGAATTAGAGGTTAGAGATACAAAGCGTGGTGAAGAAGAATTAACCTCAGAAATTCCGAACGTAAGTGAAGAAGCGGTTAAAAACCTTGATGAAAACGGAATTATCCGAATTGGCGCTGAAGTAAAAGAGGGAGATATTCTTATTGGTAAGATCACGCCAAAAGGTGAATCTGATCCAACTCCGGAAGAAAAACTTCTAAGGGCAATCTTTGGTGACAAAGCCGGAGATGTTAAGGATGCTTCATTAAAAGCTTCTCCTTCATTGAGAGGTGTGGTTATTGACACCAAGCTTTTCTCAAGACCTAAGAAAGATAAGGATCTTAGGACCAGGACCAAGAAAGAAGTTGACCTATTAAAAAGCAAATACAGCCAGCAGCTTGCTGAAGTAAGAATTGGGGTGATCGAAAAACTTACCAAGATCCTTGATGGTAAGACCTGTCAGGGAATCAAACATAAGTTTGGTGAAGAGATCATGTCAAAAGGCTCCAAATTCAACAGGAAGAATATTGAAGCTAACTTATTCCCTGAGAAAAACATCTACAGGGATGAAAGCAATTACAATGTTCCTGAAGAAGCAAACCTTATTTCAGATTTACTTATAGAAAACTGGACCTCAGACGAGGAAACTAATAACCTGGTTTATCGACTGGTTAAGAACTTTATGAGTAAGCGAAATGAGATCTCTGGTATCTTCAAGCGAGAGAGATTTACATTAGAAGTTGGGGATGAATTACCAGCTGGTATTGTTCAACTAGCAAAAGTTTATGTGGCTAAGAAACGTAAGCTGAAAGTTGGGGACAAAATGGCGGGACGACACGGTAACAAAGGTGTTGTGGCAAAGATCGTAAGAGAAGAGGATATGCCATTTACCGAAGATGGTACGCCAATGGATATTGTATTGAATCCGCTTGGTGTTCCTTCAAGGATGAACATTGGGCAGATCTATGAGACTGTTCTGGGCTGGGCTGGATTAAAACTGGGAAGAAAATATGCTACGCCAATTTTTGATGGAGCGACAGAAGATGAGGTTCAAAGTGAGCTAAGTGAGGCAGGATTACCATCATTTGGTAGAACCTTCCTTTACGATGGTCTTACTGGAGATCGATTTGATCAGCCGATTACTGTCGGAGTAGCTTACATGTTGAAACTGGGTCACCTTGTAGATGATAAGATGCACGCTAGGAGTATCGGACCTTACTCACTTATTACTCAGCAACCTCTTGGTGGAAAAGCACAATTTGGAGGTCAGCGTTTTGGTGAAATGGAGGTATGGGCTCTTGAAGCATTTGGTGCAGCTAACGTTCTTCAGGAAATTCTTACAATCAAATCTGATGATGTAATTGGAAGAGCGAAAGCATATGAAGCCATTGTAAAAGGTGAAAATATGCAGAAGCCTAATATTCCTGAATCATTCAATGTACTTGTCCATGAACTTCGTGGATTGGCACTTGAAATAACCCTTGATTAAGTTATAAAACAATCACCCCGGCTTTTTTAGTCGGGGTAACCCTTTAGATCATAAATATGGCATTCAGAAAAAATAAAAAATTGAACCTTGACTTTTCTAAAGTCACTATTAGCCTTGCTTCTCCGGAATCTATTCTAGAGAGCTCACATGGCGAGGTTACTCAGCCTGAGACGATCAACTACAGAACTTACAAGCCTGAAATGGGTGGATTGTTCTGCGAACGAATTTTTGGACCTGTTAAAGACTGGGAATGTCACTGTGGTAAATACAAGAGAATCAGATATAAAGGAATTATCTGTGACAGATGTGGTGTTGAAGTAACAGAGAAAAAGGTTAGAAGAGAGCGAATGGGCCACATTGAGTTGGTTGTTCCGGTTGCTCATATCTGGTATTTCAGATCTCTTCCAAATAAAATTGGCTATTTGTTAGGTCTGCCAACTAAAAAGCTGGACCAGATCATCTATTACGAAAGGTATATTGTTATTCAGCCTGGAATTAAGGAAGAAGATGGTATCAGTCAATTAGATTTTCTTACTGAAGAAGAATATTTGGATATACTTGATAAGCTTCCAAGAGAAAATCAGCTTCTTGATGATGAAGATCCAACGAAATTCATTGCCAAGATGGGAGCTGAAGCACTCGAAATGTTGCTTTCAAGACTTAAGTTGGATGAAATGTCTTATGATTTAAGGCATCAAGCGGCTACTGATACATCTCAACAAAGAAAAGCAGAAGCTCTAAAAAGATTAAGAGTTGTTGAAGCTTTCAGAGATGCTCGAACAAGAATTGAGAATAAGCCAGAATGGATGATCATTAAGATGGTTCCGGTAATTCCTCCAGAATTAAGACCATTGGTGCCATTGGATGGAGGAAGGTTTGCTACCTCGGACTTGAATGATCTATACCGAAGGGTAATCATTAGAAACAATCGACTAAAAAGATTAATTGACATTAAAGCTCCAGAAGTAATCCTTCGAAATGAGAAGAGGATGCTTCAGGAAGCTGTGGATTCACTTTTTGATAACTCAAGAAAAGTGAATGCTGTACGTTCGGATGGAAACCGCGCGTTGAAGTCTTTGAGCGATATGCTTAAGGGTAAGCAAGGTAGATTCCGTCAGAACTTACTTGGTAAAAGGGTTGACTATTCTGGACGATCGGTTATTGTTGTAGGTCCTGAATTGAAAATGCACGAGTGCGGTCTACCGAAAGATATGGCAGCTGAACTATTCAAGCCATTTATCATCAGAAAGCTGATTGAGAGGGGAATTGTTAAGACAGTAAAATCAGCGAAGAAAATTGTAGACAGAAAAGATCCTGTAGTTTGGGATATCCTTGAAAATGTATTGAAAGGACACCCGGTAATGCTAAACCGTGCCCCGACGCTACACAGATTAGGTATACAGGCATTCCAGCCTAAATTGATAGAAGGAAAAGCAATCCAGTTACACCCATTAGTATGTACTGCATTTAACGCTGACTTTGATGGTGACCAGATGGCTGTGCACGTTCCACTGGGACATGAAGCAATTTTGGAAGCTTCATTATTGATGCTGTCGACACACAATATCCTAAACCCTGCAAATGGTGCACCGATTGCTGTACCATCTCAGGACATGGTATTAGGTCTATACTACATCACTAAGGGTAGGAGAAGTACTGATGATGAGAAAGTACCTGGAGAAGGAAAGATATTCTATAGTGCTGAAGAGGTAATCGTTGCGATTAACGAAAGACGAATCTCTAAGCATGCCTATATCAAAGTTAGAACGAAAGTTCGTAAAGAAGACGGAACGCTTGAGACGCAAATCATCGAGACTGTAGCGGGAAGGGTATTGTTCAATCAGCATGTTCCTGAAGCTGTTGGATATGTTAATGAGCTATTGACTAAGAAAAAGCTCCAGAAGATCATTTCTACTGTCTTCAAGATCTGTGGAATGTCTGCTACTGCCCACTTCCTGGATGATATCAAAGAACTTGGATTCCAAATGGCTTATAAGGGAGGTCTTTCTATGGGACTTGATAATATCAAGGTTCCTGATGAAAAAGATCCTTTGGTAACCCAGGCAAAAGAAGAAGTTGAGGTGGTATGGAATAACTACTTGATGGGATTGATCACTGACAACGAGCGATACAATCAGGTTATTGATATTTGGACACGTACCAACACGCAATTGACCAACACGCTGATGAAGCAGTTGGAAGAAGATAATCAGGGATTCAACTCGATTTATATGATGATGCACTCTGGAGCAAGGGGTTCAAGAGAGCAAATCAGACAATTAGGAGGAATGAGAGGATTGATGGCTAAACCTCAGAAAAACCTTCAGGGTTCTGTTGGTGAGATTATAGAAAACCCAATTCTTTCCAACTTTAAAGAAGGACTTGATGTAATTGAATACTTCATTTCAACTCATGGTGCCAGAAAAGGCCTTGCCGATACTGCCTTGAAAACAGCGGATGCCGGATACTTAACCAGACGATTGGTTGACGTGGCTCAAGATGTGGTTGTAAATGAAGATGATTGCGGAACATTAAGGGGACTTTCAGTTTCTGCATTGAAAGATAACGAAGAGGTTGTAGAAGATCTTTCTGAGAGAATCCTAGGTCGTGTATCGGTACATGATATCTATGATCCAATAACAGAGGAACTCATTGTGGAATCCGGTGGAGAAATCACTGAGGAGATTGCCGAAAGAATAGATTTCAATACAAGTATTGAAGAAGTTGAGATTCGATCAGTACTTACTTGTGAATCAAAACAAGGAGTTTGTGCTAAATGTTACGGAAGAAACCTTTCTACAGGTAACATGGCCCACATTGGAGAGTCTGTTGGAGTAATCGCAGCACAATCAATTGGTGAGCCGGGTACTCAGCTTACTTTGAGAACCTTCCACGTTGGGGGTACTGCTTCAAACATTGCAGTTGATGCTAACATCAAAGCTAAGTTTGATGGTGTTATAGAATTTGATGAGCTAAGGACGGTTGACTCAACTGATGAAGAAGGCAACAAAATTAAAGTTGCCATGGGAAGATCTGGAGAGATCAGGATTATGGATGCCAAAAAAGAGCGTGTATTGATCGCGAATCATGTGCCTTACGGAGCAATCCTAAAAGTTAAGGATGGTGATAAAGTAAGCAAAGGTGATGAAATCTGTTTCTGGGATCCTTACAATGCGGTAATTATGTCAGAGTTTGATGGTAAGATTGACTTTGAATCCATAATTGAAGGTATTACCTATAAGGAAGAATCAGATGAACAAACAGGTCACAGGGAAAAAGTAATTATCGATACAAAAGATAAATCAAAAAACCCTGCGATTGTTGTTGAAGGTAAAAATGATACTAAGGGTTACAACATACCAGTAGGTGCCCACTTATCTGTTTCTAAAGGAGATACTGTGAAAGCTGGTCAGGTAATTGCTAAAATCCCTAGAAAAACTGGTAAGTCAAGAGATATTACCGGAGGTCTTCCAAGGGTAACTGAATTATTTGAAGCAAGGAACCCATCGAACCCTGCCGTCGTAAGTGAGATCGATGGAGTAGTAACATACGGAGGTATCAAACGAGGTAATAGAGAGATCTTCATCGAATCAAAAGATGGAGTTAAGAAAAGATACCTGGTTCCCCTTTCAAAACATATCCTTGTACAGGACAATGACTTTGTGAAAGCTGGAGATCCACTTTCTGATGGAGCGATTACTCCAGCGGATATTCTAGCGATCAAAGGCCCGACTGCAGTTCAGGAATACCTGGTTAATGAAATCCAGGAAGTTTATCGACTTCAAGGTGTCAAGATCAATGACAAGCACATCGAAACGATTGTTCGCCAAATGATGCAGAAAGTGATCATCATTGATGCTGGAGATACAAACTTCCTAACAAACCAGGTTGTAGACAGATTTGCCTTCATGGAAGAGAATGATAACATTCTTGACAAGAAAGTTGTATCTGATCCGGGTGATTCTGAAACATTGAAAGCTGGTATGATCATCACTAGTAGAAAACTGAGAGATGATAATTCCAACCTGAAGCGTAAAGACATGAAGCTTGTTGAAGTTAGAAATGCTGAGGCTGCGGTTTCACAACCAATACTTCAAGGTATCACCCAGGCATCACTGGGTACGGAAAGCTTTATCTCTGCTGCTTCCTTCCAGGAAACTACTAAGGTGTTAAGTGAGGCTTCAATTAAAGGTAAGACTGATTACCTGATTGGGCTGAAAGAAAATGTGATCGTTGGACATTTAATTCCTGCAGGTACTGGTATCAGAAAATTCCAAAACAAGATTGTGACTTCTACAGAAGAATACGAAAATCTTGTAGCCTCTAAAGAAGAGTTTGAGAGGTCCAAGGAATACGAGGCCTAATGGAAGAGAAAGACGAAAAAAAGGGTAACAAGCCAGGAAATCAAATAAACATTGAGTTGTCTGAAGAGACAGCAGAGGGTGTTTACGCGAACCTGGCTATGATTGCTCATTCTAGTAGCGAATTCGTCATCGATTTCATTAGACTCATGCCCGGAGTGCCTAAAGCCAAAGTGAAATCACGGATTGTTATTACCCCTGAGCATGCCAAGCGGTTATTGGCTGCTCTGCAGGACAATATCAAGAAGTACGAAGCTACTTTTGGTGAGGTAAAACAAGCGGAGGACATCCCAAAATTTCCAATGAATTTTGGTGGAACGATGGGTGAAGCTTAAATCTAAAAATGATTTTCGTTTCCCATTGTGATATATATTCAATATTTCTATCTTTGCGTCCCCAAATTAATGGGACATAAATAATTGACATAACAAAAGCGTAATGCCAACTATACAACAATTAGTTAGAAAGGGCAGGAAAAAACTGACTTCGAAATCAAAATCTCCAGCGTTGGACAGCTGTCCACAGCGACGAGGAGTATGTACCAGGGTTTATACAACCACCCCTAAAAAGCCTAACTCAGCGATGAGAAAGGTAGCCAGGGTTCGATTGACCAACAGTAAAGAGGTCAATGCTTACATACCTGGAGAAGGGCACAACCTTCAGGAGCATTCTATTGTCCTTATTAGAGGTGGTAGGGTAAAAGATTTACCTGGAGTAAGGTACCATATTATTCGTGGAGCATTAGATACAGCTGGTGTTAATGGTCGATTGCAAAGAAGATCTAAATACGGCGCTAAAAAGCCTAAAGAAAAAAAATAGTCTAAGTAATGAGAAAAAGTTCACCTAAGAAAAGATACATCCTTCCTGATCCAATCTATCAGGATACGCTTGTTACTAAGTTTGTCAACAACCTTATGATACAGGGTAAAAAAAGTTTATCCTATTCCATCTTTTACGATGCTATCAAAATCGTTGAGGATAAAACCAAGGAAAATGGCCTTGAACTTTGGAAAACTGCATTGAGCAATGTTTCTCCTTCTGTTGAGGTAAAAAGCCGACGAGTTGGTGGCGCCACTTTTCAGGTACCTGTGGAGGTAAGATCTGAAAGAAAGATTTCCCTTGGGATCAAGTGGATGATTAAATACGCCCGTTTGAGAGGAGAAAAAACCATGAAAGAAAGATTGGCTGGTGAAATCATCGCTGCTTCCAAAGGTGAGGGCGCTGCTATCAAGAAGAAAGATGATACGCACAGAATGGCAGAGGCAAACAAAGCATTTTCTCATTTCAGATTTTAATAAATAATGGCAAGAGACTTAAAATTCACCAGAAACATTGGAATTGCTGCGCACATTGATGCTGGTAAGACAACTACAACTGAGCGAATTCTATATTATACTGGAGTAAATCACAAAATTGGTGAAGTTCATGATGGTGCTGCCACCATGGACTGGATGGAGCAGGAACAAGAAAGAGGTATCACCATTACTTCAGCTGCAACAACAGTATTCTGGAATTATAAGGGAGATAAATATCATATCAATATCATTGATACTCCTGGTCACGTCGACTTTACTGTTGAGGTAAACAGATCTCTAAGGGTTTTAGATGGTCTTGTATTCTTATTTAGTGCGGTTGACGGTGTAGAGCCTCAATCTGAAACTAACTGGAGACTTGCTGATAATTATAAAGTTGCCAGAATTGGGTTTGTGAATAAGATGGACCGTCAGGGAGCTGACTTCCTTGCAGTTTGCAAGCAAGTGAAAGAAAGATTAGGAACTAAAGCTGTACCTCTTCAATTACCAATAGGTTCTGAAGAAAACTTTAAGGGTGTTGTTGATTTAGTTTCTAACATCGCAATGGTTTGGAATGAGGATGATTTCGGAATGACTTATTCTGAAATTCCAATTCCGGATGACATGAAGGATGAGGTTACCGAATACAGAGAACATTTATTAGAGTCAGTAGCAGAGTATGATGATACTTTGATGGAAAAGTACTTTGAGGATCCTGATTCTATCACACAAGAAGAGATTATCAGGGCACTTCGAAAAGCAACTATTGACCTTGCATTCGTTCCAATGCTTTGCGGTTCAGCTTTCAAGAATAAAGGTGTTCAAACCATGCTCAACTACGTGATGGAGTTACTTCCTTCACCACTAGACAGAGATAACATTGTTGGTACAGATCCAGATACAGAACAGAAAATCTCAAGAAAACCTTCTCCAACAGAGCCTTTCTCAGCTTTAGCATTCAAAATTGCTACTGATCCATTTGTCGGAAGACTTTGCTTTATCAGATCATATTCTGGAATGCTTGAGTCCGGATCATACGTATACAATATGCGTTCTGGAAATAAGGAAAGGATCTCGAGGATTTTCCAAATGCATGCTAATAAGCAGAATCAGATTGATTCATTACATGCTGGAGATATTGGAGCGGTAGTTGGATTTAAAGATATCAAGACTGGAGATACACTTTGTGCAGAAAAGAATCCGATCATTCTGGAATCAATGATATTCCCGGAACCAGTAATCGGATATGCTATCGAGCCTAAGCAACAGGCTGATGTTGATAAATTAGGTATTGCCATCTCTAAACTGGTTGAAGAAGATCCTACACTTCAGGTAGAAACTGACCACGAAACTGGTCAAACGATCTTAAGAGGTATGGGAGAATTACACCTGGATATCATTATTGACAGGTTGAAACGTGAGTTCAAAGTTGAGATTAACCAGGGAGCTCCTCAGGTTGCTTATAAAGAGACTATCCAGTCAAGTGTGGAACACAAAGAAGTTTACAAAAAACAAACTGGTGGTAGAGGTAAGTTCGCGGATATTTCATTCGAACTTGGACCAAAAGATGATGATTTTGAAGGTGAAGGTTTACAGTTTGTAAATCAAATTGTGGGTGGTGTGATTCCTAAAGAATTTATCCCAGCCGTACAAAAAGGTTTTGCCGACGCTATGAAAAATGGCCCATTGGCAGGATATCCTATTGATAGCATGAAAGTAAGGTTGTTCCATGGTTCATATCACGATGTGGATTCAGACTCACTTTCATTCGAAATGGCTGCCAGAATTGGATTCAAGGAAGCTGCTTCTAAAGCGAGTCCTGTATTATTAGAACCAGTTATGGCGGTTGAAGTAGTTACCCCTGATGAATATACAGGATCAATTACGGGAGATCTAAATAGAAGAAGAGGTATCATGAAAGGTATGGACACGAGAGGTAACTCTGGTGTGATTAAAGCCGATGTTCCTCTTTCAGAATTATTTGGATATGTTACTGATCTCAGAACAATGAGTTCAGGTAGAGCTACAGCATCACTTACGTTTGCACATTATGATGTAGTACCAAGAAATATTGCTGATGAAGTGATTGCAAAAGTTAAAGGATAAGAAAAATGAAATGAGTCCCGAAGGGCGAATTCCATTTCACCTTTAAGAGACAAAAGATACCGAAATGAATCAGAAGATAAGAATTAAACTAAAATCCTACGACCATAACCTGGTTGACAAATCTTCAGAGAAGATTGTAAGGGCAGTAAAAACAACCGGAGCTGTTGTAAACGGACCAATTCCATTACCAACAGTTAAAGAAAAATTTACTGTTTTGCGTTCGCCACACGTGAATAAGAAGGCGAGAGAGCAATTTCAGCTTTGCACTTACAAAAGACTCGTTGACATCTACTCAAACAGTGCTAAGACTGTTGATGCATTGATGAAGTTAGAGCTACCAAGTGGAGTAGACGTAGAGATAAAAGTTTAGATATAAAGACTTAAAGGATTAAAGAACCAATTTGGACAATATTCGATTGGTTCTTTTTTTATGTCGAAAAGCGTATGATTTTTTTTGATCGGATCTGCAATTTGCTATCTTTGCAGTCCTTTTCGAGAAATTTCTGCTGGGAGGCAGGAAAAGAATAAAATTTAAAAGCAAAATGCCTGGAATAATTGGTAAAAAAATAGGGATGACAAGTGTGTACAACGAGGATGGTAAAAACCTCGCTGCTACATTGGTTGAAGCTGGCCCATGCGTTGTAACTCAGGTTAGAAACCAGGAAACCGATGGATATCGGGCGGTTCAGCTTGCATACGGCGAAAGAAAGGAAAAGAATACGCCCAAAGCGCTAAAAGGGCATTTTGCGAAAGCAAAAACGAGTCCTAAGAGTAAGGTTGTTGAGTTTAGAGATTTCAGGGCTGAGTTTGAAGATAAAGTTGTACTTGGGAATACTATTAAAGTTGATGAGGTATTTAAGGAGCAGGACTTCCTTGACGCAATTGGAACTTCCAAGGGTAAAGGATTTCAAGGTGTTGTAAAAAGACACGGTTTTGCCGGGGTTGGTCAGGCAACACACGGTCAGCACAATAGATTGAGAGCACCAGGTTCTGTTGGAGCTTGTTCATTTCCATCTCGAGTATTTAAGGGATTGAAGATGGCCGGAAGAACTGGAGGAGATAAAGTAAAGGTTCTTAACCTAAGAGTACTTAAGATTTATCCAGAAAAGAATCTGATTCTAGTGAGTGGAGCTATCCCAGGGTCTAAAAATTCATTTGTAATTCTAGAGAAATAATGAAACTGGCAGTATTAAATATTAAAGGGGAGGAGACAGGGCGAGAAGTTACCCTGAATAAAGAAATCTTTGGAATTGAGCCAAATGAGCATGCAGTTTATCTGGATGTGAAGCAATACCTGGCCGCTCAAAGACAGGGAACCCACAAGACCAAAGAGCGAAATGAAATTTCAGGGTCTACAAGGAAGCTTAAAAAACAAAAAGGTACTGGTACTGCAAGAGCTGGTAGTATTAAATCACCAGTTTTCAGAGGTGGAGGTACTATTTTCGGCCCACAACCAAGAGACTACGATTTCAAATTAAATAAAAAGGTTAAGCGATTGGCTGCAAAGTCAGTTCTTTCTTCTAGAGCAAAGGATAAAAAGATCACCATCCTGGAGGATTTCAACATTGAATCACCTAAGACAAAAGATTTTATTTCGATTCTATCTAAAGTTCATCCTGATGGTAAAAAGGCCCTCCTGGTATTAGGAACCTATGATAAAAACATCTACTTGTCGTCGAGAAATTTCCCGAATGCTAAAGTAGCTGTCGCAGATCAACTGAATACTTATGATTTAATGAATGCTGAGCAGATCATTCTTGCTGAAAGTTCTGTTGAGGTAATCCAAAAAAGACTAAACTGAGATGAGCGTATTAATTAAACCATTAGTTACTGAGAAAGTTTCTGCGATGAACGAACGTGGTATGTACGGATTTATCGTAGAAAGAAAAGCTAATAAGATTCAGATTAAGGAGGCAATAGAAAAAGCCTATGGTGTTAATGTAGAATCTGTTAACACAATGGTGCATGCTGGAAAGGCAAAATCAAGATATACAAAATCTGGTGTCATTTCTGGTAAAATGCCTACATATAAGAAAGCCATTGTTAAAGTGGCAGATGGTGAATTAATAGACTTTTATAGCGGAATATAATTATGGCTGTTAAGAAATTAAGACCAATAACACCCGGACAGCGGTATAGAACGGCACCTGTTTTTGATCAGGTGACTACTTCTACACCTGAAAAATCTCTTGTTATTTCTAACAATAGAAAAGGTGGACGTAATGCTCAGGGAAAAATGACAATCCGCAATGTTGGGGGTGGTCACAAGAAAAAACTAAGGATCATCGATTTCAAAAGGGATAAGCATGTCATTCCTGCTACTGTAAAGTCAATTGAGTATGATCCAATCAGAACTGCAAGGATAGCCCTTCTTCATTATGCTGATGGAGAGAAACGATATATACTGGCTCCCTCTAACCTAAAGGTTGGTACTGAGATAGTTTCAGGACCAGGTGTTCCTCCTGAAGTTGGGAATGCATTACCACTTTCTGATATTCCTTTAGGTACAATCATTCATAATATTGAATTGAAACCTGGAAAAGGAGCGTCAATGGCTAGAAGTGCTGGATCATATGCACAATTAGTTGCCAGAGAACAAAAATATTCTACTATCAAGTTACCAAGTGGTGAGATGAGGTTAGTGTTGAACACTTGCTATGCTACCATTGGTACAGTTTCAAATGCTGATCACATGAATGTGAGACTTGGTAAAGCAGGAAGAAACAGATGGTTGGGTAAAAGACCTAGAGTTAGAGCTGTTGCGATGAACCCGGTAGATCATCCTATGGGTGGTGGTGAAGGCCGTGCATCCGGAGGTCATCCTAGGTCAAGAAATGGTTTATATACTAAAGGTAAGAAGACCAGGAACCCAAATAAATATTCAAATAATTTGATCATAACCAAAAGGAAATAATGGCAAGATCGCTTAAAAAAGGTCCATATATCGATTTCAGGCTTGAGAAGAAGGTTGAGGTCATGAATGATTCTGGCAAAAAGTCAGTAATCAAAACCTGGTCCAGGAGATCAATGATCTCTCCTGATTTTGTTGGACACACATTTGCTGTCCATAATGGAAATAAATTCATCCCCGTTTTTGTGACTGAGAATATGGTAGGTCACAAACTTGGTGAGTTTTCTCCAACCAGAAATTTCCGTGGTCACGTTGCTAAGAAGGACAAGGGTAAAAAATAATTTCAGAATGGAGGCAGAGAAAAAATTAAAAAAATCGGTTAAAATCCGACTTCAGAAGGAAGAGCTTAAAAAGTGGAAAGAAGAGAATGCTGGAAAACTAGGTCCTGTAAAATCTTCTCTTAGAAATATTCCTACTTCTCCCCGAAAAATGAGATTGGTAGCCGATATGATCAGAGGTCAGCGAGTGAACTATGCATTGAATGTATTGAAGTTTGATACACACGTTGCTTCCAATCAGATTGAGAAATTATTATTAACAGCAATTGCTGACTGGCAAGCTGCTAATGATAATGTAAAAATTGAGGATGCTGACCTTGTTGTTAAAGAAATTTTTGTTGATAGTGCTCGAATTCTTAAGAGGCTGAGACCAGCTCCACAGGGAAGAGCTCACAGGATCAGAAAAAGATCAAATCACGTCACTATAGTTGTTGGTGACCAAAGCGAAAACGTTGTTTCAGCTAAAGAAAAAGAAGAAAAATAAATGGGACAAAAGGTTAACCCGGTTGGTTTTAGACTAGGAGTCGTTAAAGGTTGGGATTCCGCCTGGTTTGGTGGAAAAGACTTTAGCGATAAAATTGTAGAAGACCACAAAATCAGAGAATACATCAATGCCAGGATCCCGAAAGGGGGCATTTCCAAGGTAATCATTGAGCGAACACTCAAAAGAATTACACTAACTGTGCATACAGCCCGTCCGGGAGTTGTGATCGGTAAAGGAGGTTCTGAAGTTGATAAGATCAAGGAAGAGTTAAAAAAGATCACCGGAAAAGACCTTCAGATCAATATTTTTGAAATTAAAAGACCTGAACTTGATGCTAAGCTTGTAGGTGAGTCAGTCGCTCAACAATTAGAAGCCAGGATCTCTTACAGAAGAGCAATGAAACAAGCGATCGCTTCTTCGATGCGAGTAGGTGCTCAGGGGATTAAAATTAAAGTTTCCGGTCGATTGGGTGGTGCTGAGATGGCTCGTTCAGAGCAGTATAAAGAAGGAAGAATTCCTTTGCATACGCTTAGAGCTGATATTGACTACGCGATATCAGAGGCACACACAGTTTACGGAAAGATCGGTATCAAAGTGTGGATATTTAAAGGAGAGGTTTTTGGTAAAAGAGATCTTTCTCCAAATGTCGGAATGAATAGTGGTGTTGGTGGTGGAGCATCGTCTTCAGCTCCAGGTGGACCAAGAAGAAGAGGTGATGGACCTCCAAATAGAAAACAAAGAAGATAATTTCTAAAAGTATTATATAGAGATGCTACAGCCGAAAAGAACGAAATTCAGAAAGATGCATAAGGGGAGAGTTAAAGGTATTGCTCAGAGAGGGCATACTTTGGCTTTCGGAAACTTTGGCATTAAGTCGTTGGAACCAGGATGGATCACCAGTAGACAATTAGAGGCTGCTCGTATCGCAATGACGAGAGCTATGAAGAGAGAGGGTCAGGTTTGGATCCGTATCTTCCCTGATAAACCAATTACCAAAAAGCCTGCTGAAGTAAGGATGGGTAAGGGTAAAGGAGCTCCTGAATATTGGGTAGCAGTAGTAAAACCAGGAACTATTTTATTTGAAGCAACTGGAGTTACAACCGATCTGGCAAATGATGCCTTGAGATTAGCTGCACAGAAATTACCTATTAAAACCAAGTTTGTTGTACGAAAAGATTATCAGGGAGCATGAAAAATTCAGAATTGAGAGGGCTCAGCCTTGACGAGCTAAAAAGCAAACTAGCTGTAGAAAAAGAAGGTTATGGTAAATTGAAATTTGCACACAGTGTAACCCCTATTGAGAATCCAATGAAGATCAAGGAAACCAGAAAACTGGTTGCCAGGATTCAAACAGAAATAAGGGCTAAAGAATTAAGTAAATAATATCGCATCGATGGAAAGAAATTTGCGTAAAGAGCGGGTTGGTCAGGTAGTAAGCAACAAAATGCAGAAAAGCATTACTATCTCCGTAAGTAGAAAGGTGAAACACCCGATCTATGGTAAATTCATTAGAAAGACCACCAAGTTTACTGCTCATGATGAAAATAATGAGTGTGGTATCGGAGATACAGTACGTATCATGGAGACACGTCCATTGAGCAAAAACAAAAGGTGGAGATTAGTAGAAATAATCGAACGGGCTAAATAAGATGATACAACAGGAGTCAAGATTAAATGTAGCAGATAATAGCGGAGCAAAAGAAGTTCTTTGTATCCGAGTGCTTGGTGGGACCAAAAGAAGATATGCTTCTGTTGGAGATACGATTGTTGTATCTGTTAAGTCCGCTCTTACCTCAAGCAGTCTGAAAAAAGGAACTGTATCCAAGGCGGTAATCGTACGAACTAAGAAAGAGGTTCGTAGAAAAGACGGATCTTATATCCGTTTTGAAGATAATGCTGCGGTATTGTTAAATCCTAACAATGAACCTCGTGGTACCAGGATCTTCGGACCTGTTGCAAGAGAGTTAAGGGAAAAGCAGTTCATGAAAATTGTTTCATTAGCACCCGAAGTACTTTAATTATGAAAAATACCAAGAAAATAAAACTTCATATCCGAAAAGGTGATACTGTAAAGGTAATCGCCGGTAACGATAAAGGTAAAACTGGTAAAGTACTGGAAGTGCTTACTGATAAATACAGGGCTTTTGTTGAAGGAGCAAACATTGTAACCAAGCATGTTAAGCCTTCAGCAAAAAATCCGGAAGGTGGAAGAGAGCAAACTGAAGCTCCAATTCACATTAGTAATCTAATGGTTGTAGATCCTGCTTCAGGAGATGCAACAAGAATTGGTAGGAAGAAAAACGATAGCGGAAAATTACAGAGGTATTCAAAAAAATCAGGGGAGTTTATCACAAATGGCTAAACCGAGATTAAAAGAGAAATATTTAAATGAGATTGTACCTGCATTGAAAGAGAAATTTCAATACAAATCAATCATGCAAGTGCCAAAGCTTACAAAGATTTCTATC
Source organism: Bacteroidota bacterium (assembly GCA_047947195.1). Lineage (GTDB taxonomy): Bacteria > Bacteroidota > Bacteroidia > Cytophagales > Cyclobacteriaceae > UBA7330. The sequence continues at coordinate 3,975,744 of CP170458.1, read as the reverse complement.
AACAAAGGAATTGGGGAAGCTGTCGCAGATAAAAAAATGGTAGATGTTGGAGTTGAGGAACTTACAATCATTACGGGACAAAAAGCTGTTCCTACAATTGCTAAGAACTCTGTTTCCAACTTCAAACTAAGAGAAGGAATGCCGATTGGTGCTAAAGTTACTTTACGAGGTGACAAGATGTACGAATTCCTTGACAGGTTAATGACAGTTGCATTACCAAGGGTTAGAGACTTTCGAGGTATCAAGGAAAGAGGTTTTGATGGAAGAGGTAATTATACCCTTGGTATTAAGGAGCAAATCATTTTCCCTGAGATAAGCATAGATAAAGTAAATAAAATTACTGGGATGGATATCACATTCGTGACAACAGCTCAGACAGACGAAGAAAGCTTAACATTACTTAAAGCGTTTGGATTACCATTTGTATCCGGAAAAAATTAATTCTTATGGCTAAGGAATCAATAAAAGCAAGAGAAAGAAAAAGAGAAAAGCTGGTAGAGCGATATGCAGAAAAAAGAGCTGCATTGAAAGAAGCGGGTGATTACCAGGCTTTAGACAAGCTGCCACGGAATTCTTCAAAAGTAAGATTGCACAACAGATGTAAACTTACTGGTCGTCCAAAAGGATACATGAGAAAGTTTGGTATCTCCAGGGTAACGTTTAGGGAAATGGCCTCTGAAGGTAAAATTCCAGGGGTAACCAAGGCAAGTTGGTAATCTGACTCAAGTAGATAAGAAATATCAAAAATATTAATTAATTTTGCACCCCTTTTTGGGGGTTTTAATTGAAAATAAAATGGTAACAGATCCGATTGCGGACTTTTTAACAAGGATAAGAAACGCTATAAATGCCAATCATCGCATTGTGGAAATTCCTGGTTCCAATATTAAGAGGGAAATGACTAAAGTACTTCATAATAAAGGATTTATTCAGAACTACAAATTTGTAGACGATGAGAAGCAGGGGATTATCAAAATCGCTTTGAAATACAATCCTCAGACAAAGCAATCGGCAATTACAAAACTTGAGAGAATCAGTAAGCCTGGTCTTCGAAAGTTTGCTGATGCTGAAAGCATGCCAAGAGTATTGAATGGGTTAGGAATAGCTATTCTTTCTACTTCAAAAGGCGTGATCTCAGATAAAGAAGCCAGATCGCAGCACATTGGCGGTGAAGTCTTGTGTTACGTGTATTAATATATTGAACTGAAGAGAAATGTCAAGAATAGGCAAAGCACCCATAGAACTACCTGAAAATGTTAATGTAACTATTAACAAATCTACAGTTAGTGTGAAAGGTCCGAAAGGTGAGTTGAGTCAGGAAATAAACCCTGATTTGATAGTGAAATTGGAGGACAGAACATTGACTGTAGAAAGACCTACCGAGCAGAAGCGACATAAAGCGGCTCATGGTCTTTACAGATCGTTGATCAATAACATGGTAGTAGGTGTAGAAAAGGGTTATCAGCAGAAGTTGGAGCTTGTAGGAGTTGGATATAAGGCATCTGTTCAGGGTAACCTCCTTGAATTAAGCCTAGGTTATTCTCACAGTATATTTTTCGCTTTACCTGAAGAAATTAAAGTAACTGCAGAGACAGAAAAAGGTAAAAATCCTATCGTGACTTTAGATGGTATCGACAAACAACTGGTTGGTCAGATAGCTGCAAAAATAAAATCACTGAGACCTGTTGAGCCATATAAAGGTAAAGGTGTTAGGTATCTTGGAGAATATGTTAGAAGAAAAGCTGGTAAAACTGCTGCTAAATAATATTTGAAATGGCTGTAACTAAGACTCAAAGAAGAAAAAGAATTAAACTAGGTATCCGTAGAAAAATTAGCGGTACTTCAGCAAGACCAAGATTGTCAGTTTTTCGTAGCAATCGTGCGATTTATGCACAGCTTATTGATGACATAAAAGGTGTAACTGTTGCTGCTGTTTCATCAAAGGAACTAGGACAGAGCGCACTTAATGTAGAGAGCTCAAAAGAGGTTGGAAAGAAACTGGCTGAAAAAGCTAAAGCAGCAGGCCTGGATACTGTTGTATTTGACAGAAACGGATATCCTTACCATGGTAGAGTGAAAGCTTTTGCTGAAGGTGTTCGAGAGGGAGGAATAAAATTTTAAGACATTACAATGACGCAAAGTAATATCAAATCAATCAAAGCCAGCGAAATCGATCTTAAGGAGCGAGTAGTTGCTATTAAGCGTGTAGCGAAGGTTGTAAAAGGAGGTAGAAGATTCAGTTTCTCAGCAATTGTTGTGGTTGGTGATGGACATGGTGTAGTTGGTTACGGACTAGGTAAAGCAAATGAGGTAACTGATGCGATCACCAAAGGTGTTGATGACGCTAAAAAGAACCTGGTTCGAGTACCTATTTTCAAAGGAACTGTTCCTCATGATGCAATCGGTAAATACGGCGGAGGATTGGTATTACTAAAGCCAGCTGCTGCGGGTACAGGAGTTATTGCTGGTGGTGCGATGCGTGCAGTTTTGGAAAGTGCTGGTATCCACGACGTTCTTGCAAAATCTAAAGGTTCTTCAAACCCGCACAACGTGGTAAAAGCGACTTTTGATGCATTGTTTAAAATGAGAGATCCATTTTCTGTTGCAAAGCAGAGAGGTGTTGAGTTAGATAAAGTTTTTAATGGTTAAGTCATGGCAAAAGTTATAATAACACAAACCAGAAGCACGATCAAGAGAACTCAAAGGCAAAAAAAGACCATTGAAGCGCTTGGACTGGGTAAGATTCGTAGGAGTGTAGAGAAGGAACTGAATCCACAGATTGAGGGGATGATAAAAGCAGTACAACATCTAATTGAAGTAAAAGAACTTTAATCATGAAATTAGAATCATTAAAACCGGCATCAGGTTCTACCAAGAGTAGAAAAAGAATTGCAAGGGGACAGGGATCTGGCAAAGCAGGTACTGCTGGTAGAGGTCATAAAGGAGCTCAGTCAAGATCTGGATACTCTAGGAAGTTAGGATTTGAAGGTGGACAGATGCCACTTCAAAGAAGGATTCCAAAATTTGGTTTCAAAAACAATAATAAAATTGTTATGAAGCCGATTAACCTTGATGACTTGCAGAAGTTGTCTGAGGATAAGAAGTTAAAAGAAGTTACTCCTGATATCTTAAGAGAGAATGGATTGGCTGGGAAAGCTGATCAGATTAAGGTTTTAGGTAGAGGTGAATTGAAAGCTAAATTAGCTATCACTGCTCATAAATTTTCCAAAACGGCACAAGAGGCAATTGAAAAAGCTGGTGGTTCAGTAACCATCCAAGAGTAATCAATGAAGAAATTTTTACAGACCATACGGAATATTTTCGCCATTGAGGAGCTGAGAACAAGAATCCTAAATACAATAGGATTCTTAATCATTTTCAGACTGGGTTCCTTTGTGGTACTGCCAGGAGTGGATCCATCCAAGCTTGAGACAGGTGCCGGTGGTATCTTCGGTTTGTTGAATACTTTCCTTGGTGGCGCTTTTGAAAGAGCATCGGTATTTGGATTAGGTATCATGCCTTATATCTCTGCATCTATTGTACTTCAATTGATGACGGTGGCAGTTCCTTATTTCCAAAAACTTCAAAAAGAAGGAGATAGCGGTAGAAAGAAGATCAATCAGATCACTAGAGTACTTACAATCTTCATTTGTATGGCTCAGTCGCTAGCTTATCTTTCTGCGTCTATCCCATCTGAAGCAGTGGTTCTTGAGAATCAATTCTTATTCAAGCTGTCTTCAATGGTTATCCTGACATCAGGAACCATCTTCTGTATGTGGTTGGGAGAAAGAATTACAGATAAAGGTATCGGAAACGGTATTTCGATGCTGATCATGATTGGTATCATTTCCAGATTCCCGGGAAGTATCGTAGCAGAGGCCGTGACCAGGGGAATGAGCCAGGCATTAATCTTTATACTTGAGTTAGTAGTGTTATTCTTTGTAGTAATGGCTACCGTAGCGCTTGTACAGGCAGTTAGAAGGATACCTGTTCAATATGCTAAACAAGTGGTGGGTAACAAAGTATATGGCGGTCAGCGTCAGTATATCCCTTTGAAGGTAAACTCTTCTGGGGTAATGCCAATCATTTTTGCTCAGTCATTAATGTTCTTGCCAGCGATGTTGGCTGGATTCTGGAGAGAACAAAGTGATATCGCTCAATATATTGGAACGACTTTTTCAGATATTCAATCCTGGCAGTACAACTTGTTGTTTGCCATATTGATCATCCTTTTTACATTCTTCTATACAGCTATCACCATCAATCCAAACCAGATTGCTGATGATATGAAAAGAAATGGAGGTTTTATCCCAGGTATTAAACCTGGAAAGCAGACTTCCGAATTTATAGATAATGTAATGTCCAGGATAACACTTCCAGGTTCATTCTTCCTGGCTGTGATAGCCATCTTGCCTGCCTTTGCAATGATTGCAGGTGTTAACAGTGGTTTCGCACAGTTTTATGGAGGAACATCATTACTGATTATGGTTGGTGTGATCCTGGATACCCTTCAACAAATAGAAAGTTATCTCTTAATGAGACACTATGAAGGGATGATGAAGTCCGGAAGAGTAAAAGGTAGAACCCAAACAGCGGTAGCATAATGGCAAAACAGGCATCCATAGAACAAGATGGTACCATAGTTGAAGCCTTATCAAATGCGATGTTTAGGGTAGAGTTGGAGAATGGACATGAAGTAATTGCACATATCTCAGGTAAAATGAGAATGCATTACATCAAGATATTACCAGGGGATAAAGTGAAGTTGGAAATGTCTCCTTATGATTTGACTAAGGGACGAATTGTTTATAGATACAAATAAGTTAAGATAAAATGAAAGTTAAAGCATCCGTTAAGAAACGCAGTGCTGATTGCAAAGTGATCCGAAGGAAAGGGAAGCTTTATGTAATCAATAAGAAGAACCCAAAGTTTAAACAAAGACAAGGATAAAAATGGCACGAATTGCAGGAGTCGACGTTCCGGATAATAAAAGAGGTGAGATAGGTCTTACCTATATCTACGGCATTGGTAGAAGATCTGCTCAGAAAATTCTTACTGAGGCAGGTGTAGATTGGGACAAAAAGGTCTCAGATTGGGATGATGATGAAGCCGGTAAGATCAGAACTATCATTGGGGAACAGTTTAAAGTAGAAGGTGTTCTTAAATCTGAAGTTCAACTAAGCATTAAGCGATTGTTGGATATCGGATGCTACAGAGGTTTAAGACATCGTAAAGGTTTACCTGTACGTGGTCAAAAGACTAAAAATAACGCACGTACCCGAAAAGGAAGACGTAAAACTGTTGCAAACAAGAAAAAAGCTGTTAAGTAATTGATCAATGGCACAGAAAAGAAAAGATAAAGCAAAAAAGAGAGTAGTTGCGGTAGACGTAGTTGGACAAGCTCATATTCAAGCTACTTTCAATAACATCATTATTTCCATGACTAATGCATCTGGTCAGGTTATTTCCTGGGCATCAGCTGGTAAAATGGGATTTAAGGGTTCTAAAAAGAATACGCCATATGCTGCCCAAATGGCAGCTCAGAACTGTGCTCAGGCAGCGTATGATTTAGGTTTGAGAAAAGTTGATGTTTTTGTAAAAGGACCTGGTGCAGGTAGAGAGTCTGCCATCAGAACGATACAAAATATTGGGATTGAAGTCGCAATGATCAAAGATGTGACTCCACTACCTCACAACGGATGTCGTCCACCTAAGAGAAGAAGAGTTTAATTTATTTAATCGCAGAGATAAATGGCAAGATATACCGGGCCTAAAACCAAGATATCAAGAAAATTTGGAGAGCCAATTTTTGGCGCAAGCAAGGCTCTTCAGAAAAAGAACTATCCTCCCGGACAACATGGAAGGGGAAGGAGAAGAAAGCAATCTGAATACGCTATTCAGCTAGCTGAAAAGCAGAAAGCGAAATACACTTATGGTGTATTAGAGCGTCAGTTTGCTAACATCTTCGAAAAAGCTTCTAGAAAAAGTGGAATTACTGGGGAAATTCTACTTCAATTACTGGAAGCAAGGTTAGATAATACTGTATATCGTTTAGGTATTGCTCCTACTCGAAGAGGTGCAAGACAATTAGTCACTCATAAGCACATTACTGTAAATGGTGAAATCGTCAATATCCCATCATTTACATTGAAAAGTAATGACGTGGTTGGAGTAAGAGAGAAGTCAAAATCTCTGGAAGCTATCTCTGATAGCTTAGCAACTAATTCAAGACATTATTCCTGGTTAGAATGGAATCATGCTGAATTAGCTGGTAAATTTTTAAATCCCCCTACTAGAGAGGACATTCCTGAGAATATCAAGGAACAACTAATCGTTGAATTGTACTCTAAATAAAAGGTTACTAAACATTTAAAGAAAAAAAATATGTCAATTCTTGCATTTCAAATGCCTGACAAAGTGGTAATGGAAAAAGCCGATGATTTTCACGGTCTTTTTACATTCAAACCATTAGAAAAAGGATATGGTGTAACTGTTGGAAATGCTCTTAGAAGGATTTTACTTTCTTCATTAGAGGGCTATGCAATCACTGGTGTGAAAATACCTGGTGTACTCCATGAGTTTTCTACCATCGAGGGTGTAGTAGAGGATGTAAGCGAAATTATTTTGAATCTTAAAATGGTTAGATTCAAAAAGATCACTGATGTTGTGGAAAATGCTATCCATGTTTCTGTATCTGGTAAGACTCAACTTACTGCTGCTGATCTTGCTAAAGCAACTACTTCATTTGAGATTTTGAATCCTGAGTTAGTTATCTGTAACCTGGATGAAAGCGCTAAGTTCGAGATGGAACTTAATGTAGAAAAAGGGAGAGGATACGTTACAGCTGAAGATAATAAGCCTGAGGAATCAGGTTTTGGATACATCGCTATGGATTCAATATTCACCCCTATTAAAAATGTTAAGTATAGCATTGAAAATACAAGGGTTGAACAAAAGACTGACTTTGAGCAATTGATCATTGATATAGAAACTGATGGTTCTATTCACCCTGAGAATGCCTTGAAAGGTGCTGCTCACATTTTGATCCAACACTTCATGTTATTCTCTGATCAAAGCATGATCCTTGAATCTCAGGAGAAAGGACAGCCAGAGGCAGTTGATGAGGAAATGCTTCACATGAGAAAACTGTTGAAGACTCCTTTGAATGATTTGGATCTATCAGTTAGAGCATATAACTGTCTGAAAGCAGCAGATGTAAGGTCGCTTGGTGACCTTGTAAATCTTGAGATTTCAGACATGATGAAATTCAGAAACTTTGGAAAGAAATCCCTTGCTGAGCTTGAGCAACTTGTTGCTGACAAAGGGCTGACATTTGGAATGGACCTTTCAAAGTATAAATTGGACGAGGAATAATGAGACACGGTAAAAAATTCAATCACTTAGGTCGTACCGCTTCACATCGGGATGCTATGCTATCAAATATGGCATCTTCGCTGATCATCAACAAGCGTATCAATACTACTCTGGCTAAAGCTAAAGCCTTGAGAAAGTATGTAGAGCCTATCATCACAAAAGCTAAATCAGATACCACACATTCTCGTAGGATAGCTTTTTCTTATCTGCAGAATAAAGAGTCTGTACAAGAGCTTTTCGGAACTGTTGCCGAAAAGATAGCTAACAGACCAGGTGGTTACGTTAGAATCATCAAAACGGGTAATCGTCTTGGGGACAGCGCCGAAATGTGCATGATGGAACTGGTAGACTTCAACGAGCTATTGCTCAGCGAAGCAGCTGCTAAGCCTAAAACAAGAAGATCTCGAAGAGGTGCTGGAAGCAAGTCATCTGATGAGACAACTGCTAAAACTGAGGTTGCACCTGTAGTAGAGGAAGCTAAAGTAGAGGAAGAGACTAAAACAGAAGAGAAGGCCGAAGAGGCTATTGAAGCTAAAGCTGAGGTTGAAGCACCTGCTGTTGAAGAGAAGAAAGAAGAAGCTCCTGAAGCAGAAGCAAAGGCTGAAGATGCTCCTGAGGATAAAGCTGATGATGCAGAAGCAGGAGAAGACGATAAAACAGAGAAGAAAGATTAATTGTTTAATCAGCAAAATATTAAAAAGGGAGCAGGTATTACTGTTCCCTTTTTTTATGTTCTCACCTCAATAATATTTTTATATTTTTGCACACCAAGATGAAGGATCACACCAAGAAAAAAGCAATTCTACTTTTAGCAGACGGCACACACTACGAAGGGTTTTCGATAGGTAAAGCGGGTACCTCCGGCGGTGAAATTTGTTTCAATACCGGGATGACGGGATATCAGGAGATCTATACAGACCCCTCATACTATGGCCAAATCATCGTAAATACGACAGCTCACATAGGAAACTATGGAGTCCATGATGATGAACAGGAGTCTGACAAACCCAAAATAAAGGGGTTGGTTGTAAATGACTTTACTTATCAATATAGCAGGTATACTGCCACAGATGGTCTTAACGGATACCTTGACAAGAATAATACAGTAGGTATTACAGATATTGATACCAGGAAGCTGGTTCGACATATTAGGAAAGAAGGAGCGATGAATGCCATCATATCCAGTGAAATCCTGAATAAGGAAGATCTGATGATTGAGCTGAAAAAGCTTCCTAATATGAAATCATTGGAATTGTCCAGTGAGGTAACTGTTGATAGCCCTTATGAATTTGGGACTGGGAATACAGGGCTTAAGATTGCGGTCATTGATTATGGCGTTAAAAGGTCCATTCTGAAAAACTTTGAAATCAGAAATTGTCATTGTAAAGTATTTCCTGCAAAAACTGCTTATGCTGAAATGGAAGCATGGCAACCTGATGGATATTTTCTATCAAATGGACCTGGTGACCCATCAGCGATGGACTATGCAGCAGCGACTGTCAAAGAATTACTAGGTGCGGATAAACCCATATTTGGAATATGCCTTGGGAATCAGATTTTGGCCAGAGCGGTTAATATCGATACTTACAAGATGCATCATGGACACAGGGGATTAAACCATCCGGTAAAAAATCTAAATACTGGCCTTGGTGAAATCACCTCCCAAAACCATGGTTTTGCTGTTGATATGGATAGTCTTAACAATTCCAAAGATGCAGAATTGACCCACATAGATTTAAATGATAATACTGTTGAAGGACTGAGATTAAATGGCAAACCCGCTTTTTCAGTTCAGTATCATCCGGAATCATCTCCGGGACCCCATGATTCAACCTATTTATTTGACGACTTTATTCAGCTAATTAAAGAAAATAAAAAATGAGCATTATCGAGAGTGTATTCGCAAGACAAATCCTTGACTCAAGGGGAAACCCTACCATCGAGGTAGATGTAGTTACTGACACAGGAATTTTAGGCCGTGCTGCTGTTCCTTCAGGAGCATCTACGGGTGAGCATGAGGCTGTAGAACTTAGAGACGGGGACAAGTCCAAGTACCTGGGTAAAGGAGTATTGAAAGCAGTTGACAATGTAAATGAAGTCATTGCCCCTGAGATTATAGGATATTCTGTGTTCGAACAAAAAATCATTGATCAGTTGATGATTGATCTGGATGGCACTGAAAACAAATCAAAACTTGGAGCCAATGCAATATTAGGTGTGTCTTTGGCAGTTGCTAAAGCTGCAGCCATTGAACTAGGTCTTCCTCTGTTCAGATATATAGGTGGAGTAAATGCACATGTTTTGCCAGTACCGATGATGAATATCATCAATGGGGGATCTCACTCAGATGCACCGATTGCTTTTCAGGAATTCATGATTAGACCTGTTGGTGCACCTACATTCAGTGAAGCACTAAGGATGGGGGCTGAGATTTTTCATCACTTGAAGAAGATCTTACATGATAAAGGATTAAGTACAGCAGTTGGAGATGAGGGTGGATTTGCACCTAATTTTTCCGGAGGTACTGAAGAAGCCTTAGATAGTGTACTTAAAGCAATTGAGCAGGCTGGATACAAGCCTGGAAGCGATGTAACCATAGCCATGGACTGTGCTTCTTCAGAATTTTTCTCGAATGGAAAATATGACTATACCAAATTTGAGGGTGATGGTGCCAAGATAAGAACCAGCGCTGAGCAAGTGGATTACCTGGCTGAATTGATTGGAAAATATCCAATCGATAGCATCGAAGATGGGTGTGATGAGAATGACTGGGATGGATGGAAATTGCTTACTGAAAAAATCGGAAGCAAATGCCAGCTGGTTGGAGATGACCTTTTGGTTACAAATGTGAAATTCCTGGAGAAAGCCATCAAACAAAAAGCGGCAAATTCAATCCTGATCAAGGTAAACCAGATTGGAACGCTTTCTGAAACTTTGGCAGCTATTGAAATGGCACATAAAGCTGGTTGGACAGCTGTCGTTTCACACCGATCCGGAGAGACAGAAGACAATACGATTGCTGATATTGCAGTTGCTACCAATGCCGGACAAATCAAGACTGGATCTATGTCCAGATCTGATAGAATGGCAAAATACAATCAACTCTTAAGAATAGAAGAGGAGTTGGATGACAGTGCTGTTTACCCAGCAAAAGGATGATTTTTAACGGCTGGAGAGTAAAAATTTTTAGAAAATAGGAATTTGATCGTATCTTTATGTTCATGATAAACAGGATCGTCAGCAAGATTCCTCCTTTTTTCAGGAACTTTTACTTTCTAGCCATCTTCTTTTTTCTGGTGTGGATGCTGTTTTTTGATTCCAATGACATCATCACTCAATCCAGATTAAGTAGCAAGCTTGCGGACTTAAAAGAAGCCAAAACCTTTTACGAAGAGAAAATTATTGAAGTGAAGAATGATCGTGAGGCACTTCTAAATGACAAGAAGCTTCTTGAGAAAATAGCCAGAGAGAAATACTTCATGAAGAAGAGCGGGGAGGAAATATTTATTCTTGTGGAAGAATAATGAGATCAGTTGTATTTACTCTTCTTATTTCATTTTCATTATTATTTAGCGTTCAGGCCCAATACCGTGAACCCTCACAAGGTGGTGGCAATAATGGTGGTGGGGGTTTAGCAAGTAAATTCTACTATGGTGGTGGAGGTGGATTCAGCGGTGGTTCTAATTACATCAATGTGAGCCTCAGTCCTTTAATAGGATATAAAATCACGGAAAGATTCTCAGGAGGTCTGCAGTTTTCCTACCAGTATGTCAGACTCAACTCCTATAGGTCAAATAACTATGGTGGTGGTCCATTTTTGAGACTGAATATCACTCAGAAATTTTTTGCTTATACTCAATACGAGTATATGAACTATGGTTTATTGACCTTGCCACCTGATAAGGGTCCCAGGTATGATTTTAGAAGCTTGTTTGTAGGATTAGGCTACTCTGAGCCTATAGGAAAGAATTTCGCATTCAATATCACCGCCCTTTATAATCTGTTGTACAAAGATGGCTCGCAATCACCCTATAATAGCCCTCTCATGTTTAGAGTAGGTATTGTTGCTGGTTTATTTTAGTGCCGAAGAAGGGACTCGAACCCCCATGCCCGTAAGAGCACATGTCCCTGAAACATGCGTGTCTACCAATTTCACCACTTCGGCAAATTCTTTTCGAAGTTAAACGATTTGAATCTTCGTTTCTTCTACTTCAGTCATTTTTTTATGACTTCTGATCTCTATTATTCAAATGGAATTTTGAATCTGTCTGATAGAGATTTAAGGTCTTCAACTACAGGATCCAGTAGAGGTATCCCATTCGTTTTACGTGCTTTTTCCATCTCCCTTTCAGGATCCCCAGGGATCAGTACATCATGTCCTTTCATAACAGGTTCGGCCTGTCTGAATCGAGTGATCCAGTTGTCCATGTGAGATTTAAATTCTCCTGCTGGGCGAAATCCATCAATTCTCATGGCTCCAAAGAAGTGTCCAATACCTTTCCCTACCTGGTCTTTTAAGGGATCCAGATAGGCCACAAAAGGAGGTACCCAGGGTCCATAATTTGCTCCGGAAAGCACTGCAGAAAAGATATCTACCACGGAAGATAATCCATAGCCTTTGTGAGAGCCATGCTCTCTATCTCCACCCAGTGGCAACAAAGCTCCTCCATTTTTTACAGCATACGGATCAATGGTAGCTTCACCATCGGCTGTTTGCATCCACCCGGTGGGTGCATTAGTCCCTTTCCTTTGGAGAATTTCTAATTTTCCATTTGCAGCTGTTGTAGTTGCCATATCCAGTACAAAAGGAGGCTGTTTATCAGCAGGTATAGCCACGGCAATAGGATTTGTACCAAGCAATCGTTCTTTTGAAAAAGTAGGTGAAACCAGAGGACTCGCGTTCGTCATCGCAAACCCGATGCAATCTTCTTCTAAAGCCATCATGGCAAAATAACCTGCAATACCAAAGTGATTGGAGTTTCGGACAGAGATCCAACCTGATCCAACCTCTAAAGCCTTTTTGATGGCTATTTTCATGGCTTGTGGTCCAACCACTAACCCAAGTCCTAGATCTCCGTCCACAACGCCGGTACTGGGTGTTTCATGAACTAATTTCACCTGGGGTTTGGTGTTGACTCTTTTCTTATCAATTAATCGGATATAACCGGATAATCGGGCGACACCATGTGAATCCACACCTCTCAGGTCGGCTCGCAGTAGTACTTCTGTTGCTGAGCGGGCTTCCTGTTCACTACATCCTGTAGCGATTAATACGGATTTGGTGAAGTTAAAAAGTGATTCGTAGGATACGGTCATGATTCCTAATATAGTGAAAGTAAATATCTGGATTAGTTAGATCAGTGAAAATTGTATCGTGTTAAGATAGCTGACGATCTTTTAACTTTTGAATGGTATTTAATAATACGCCTTCCTTAAGTGCGTATGCAGAAACTCTCAAGTGCTTGATATTCAATTTATTAACAACGAAACAAATGAGGATTGTAGCTACGACAATCATTTCTACCCTTAATTCAATCATACCTGGGATTTTCATTCTTTCGTCTCTTGTTTTATGAATGAGGTCAGCAGCTATTTCTGTATATGACTCAATTGGTAATGGGTATTCAGTCATTTCAGGGGTTTTTTCTATGCCAATACCTAATCGATAGATGTCACTAAGTGTATCAAAGGTTCCTGAGCTACCAATAAGTGTATCCAGTTCATAACCTTTACAGATATTAAATAGGAGTTTGAGTTCCTCTTCTAAAAAGTGTTCAATTCTGGTGATCTCATTTTTTGTAATAGGGTCATGCTTATGGAATTTTTCAAGCAATCTCAATCCACCTATTTCAAAACTATGCATCCATTCTACTTTTTCGTCGGTACCCAGGATAAATTCGATACTTCCGCCCCCGATATCCATGATTAGCTGAGGTTTAGGGCCTATTTTTAGAGCTTTTTTTACTCCATAATAGATGTAATTGGCTTCTTCCCGACCGCTGATGATCCTTGTTTTGAAACCTGTTTCTTTTTCAATTAACTTAACTAATTCTACACCGTTTTTGGCATTTCTGATAGCGCTTGTGGCAGTGGCAGAGATTTCCTCCACATGATAGGTCTCCAGGGTCATTTTAAAGCGTTTTAAGGTGCTTATAGCACGTTCAATAGCTTCTGGTATGATTACACCCTGATTGATCCCATTTTCGCCAATTTTAACTGCTACCTTTTCTCTGAAAAGCACCTTAAAGTCATCTCCATTCAATTCCACAATGATAAAGTGGAAAGTATTGGTGCCCATATCGATGACTGCTACATTCATGTTTAAGTGCTTAATGGCCCGCAATTTAGAACAGTTTTGTATTAATTAACAAGCCTTGTATGACTATTAAACAATCCTAATGCAAGGATCGATCCGAACTTCCAGAAATACCCACATATTATATTAACTTAACAAAAAATGAAGCATTAACGCGTAGATAGATGGGGTCAAAAAAGTCTCAAAACACGGAAAATACAGCCAATAGAATAAAGATTGAACAATTATTAAAGCTTAATAAAGAAGCTGAAGTAGCCGGAGGAAAAGAGCGGATTAGTAAGCAACATGAAAAAGGCAAATTAACGGCTCGCGAGAGAATAGAGCTTTTACTTGATCCAGGATCATTTCAGGAAATTGGTAAATTGGTTTTACACAGGGGGAAAGATTTTGGGATTGACAAACAACAATTTTTAGGAGATGGAGTAATTACCGGGTATGGTACCATAGACGGAAGACTGGTCTATGTGTTTAGTCATGACTTTACTGTGTTTGGTGGTTCATTGTCCGAAACATTCGCAGAAAAGATTGTTAAAATCATGGATATCGCAATGAAAACAGGGGCACCTATTATTGGATTAAATGATTCCGGGGGTGCAAGGATACAGGAAGGTGTGATGTCACTAGCAGGGTATGCGGATATCTTCTATCGAAATACAAGATCAAGCGGTGTCATTCCTCAGATAAGTGCGATCATGGGACCATGCGCAGGTGGTGCGGTTTATTCCCCAGGTATCACTGATTTCATCTTCATGGTTGAAAAGACAAGCTATATGTTTGTGACAGGGCCAAATGTGGTGAAAACTGTAACCCAGGAGTCTGTAACTTCAGAAGAACTTGGCGGGGCAAGTACCCACGCCACAAAAAGTGGAGTAACCCATTTTTCCAGTAAAAATGAGGCGGAATGCATTTATGGAATCAGGAAACTATTAAGCTATATCCCTTCAAACTGCGAGGATGAGCCTCCGATGATAGAGTACGAGCCTCAGGAAGATGAATCGAGAAATTCATTGGATGATATCCTTCCGGATAATCCTAACAAACCTTACGACATGAAGGATGTGATCAACGAAATTATCGATGAGGGTAGCTTTTTTGAGGTTCATGAGCAATATGCTGAAAATATTTTAGTTGGTTTTGCCAGGCTAGGAGGTAGAAGTGTTGGGATAGTAGCCAATCAACCAATGGTTTTGGCAGGAGTGCTCGATAATGAATCCAGTAAAAAAGGAGCCCGATTTATCCGTTTTTGTGACTGTTTCAATATTCCTTTGCTCGTTTTGGTTGATGTGCCAGGATTTTTGCCGGGAACCGATCAGGAATGGAATGGAATTATATCTAATGGCTCAAAGATACTCTATGCGTTTTCTGAGGCCACTGTCCCACGTATCTCGGTGATCACTAGAAAAGCATATGGGGGCGCTTATGATGTAATGAATTCCAAACACATTGGTGCAGATATGAACTTTGCCTGGCCTACTGCCGAGATCGCAGTGATGGGACCACAGGGAGCAGCCGAGATCATCTTTCGACGGGAGATACAGCGAGCAAAAGATCCAGAGAAAAAACTTCAGGAAAAGATCAGCGAATACACGGAGAAGTTTGCAAATCCCTATATTGCAGCGAGTCGTGGATTCATTGATGAAGTGATCATTCCACGTAATACAAGGACAAAATTATTGGCATCCTTCAAAATGTTGGAAAACAAGGTGGACAACATGCCAAGAAAGAAACACGGTAATATCCCATTATAGTTATTGAGGAGTTTTATGGAAACAAAAGAGAGCAGAGATTTCTTATATAAGTACTTAAACAATGCATCACCCACTGGATTCGAATCCAGTGGTCAGAAGATCTGGTTAGACTATGTAAAGCCTTATATCGATGAGTATATCTCAGATACCTATGGGACAATAGTAGGCGTTGTCAATCCAAAAGCAGAATATAAGGTTGTCATTGAAGCACATGCCGATGAGATCAGCTGGTTTGTAAATCACATTACTGACCAGGGTTATATCTATGTGATCAGGAATGGTGGATCGGACCACCAAATCGCCCCATCTAAAAGAGTCAATATTCATACAAAGAAGGGTGTTGTAAAAGGCATTTTTGGATGGCCGGCCATTCATGTGAGAGATAAGGCAAAAGAAGAAGCCCCATCGCTTAAAAATATCTTTATTGATGTGGGAGCCTCTTCAGGCGATGAAGTGAGGAAAATGGGTATTGATGTGGGCACAGTCATTACATTTGATGATGAGCTGATGGAGCTCAATGACAAGTATCTCGTTGGCAGGGCCCTGGATAATAGGATCGGAGGGTATATGATTGCCCAGGTACTCAGGAAAATACATGAGCATAAGATTAAACTTCCTTTTGGACTTTATGTAGTGAATGCCGTACAGGAAGAAATTGGTTTACGAGGTGCTGAGATGATTGCCCACCGGATCAAACCAAATCTAGCCATCATTACAGATGTGACACATGATACAGATTCTCCAATGTATGATAAGATTACTAACGGAGATATCTCTTGTGGGAAAGGCCCGGCATTGTGTTACGGCCCGGCGGTTCATAACAATGTACTGGATATGATCATCAACGTGGCTGAGAAGAAAAAGATACCTTTTCAAAGAAGGGCAGCTTCGAGGTCTACCGGGACAGATACCGATGCCTTTGCCTACTCCAGTGATGGAGTAGCCTCAGCGCTTATTTCCATTCCGCTGAAGTATATGCATACAACTGTGGAAATGTGTTCAAAGGCGGATCTACAACAAACAATAGATCTTATGTATGAGACGATCATTCAGGTCAAAGACAAGCAGGATTTCAGGTATATAAAATAGCCCTTCCTGATTGCTGCTGCAGTTGAGGAGATTTGAATTTGCGCTCCTATTGTTGTAATTTCCTTCAGCATTGACCCTAAAACCTAAAGTATGGAAATCAACAACAACATTAGCAGGAGATCCTCCCTTAAAAATCTTGGACTTGGAATGATTGGCGGAAGCCTTGGGCTTTCCGGTTTTTCAGCTAAAGCAGCAGATGAGGAACGGTATAAGAAAGCGACAAAAGGACTTCCTCAACTGAAAATCACAAAGGTATCAGCCATTGCTACTTGTCCGCATGGCATTGAATTAATTGTTGTTAAGGTAGAAACCAGTGAACCTGGTCTATATGGGATAGGGTGTGCAACATTCCGGCAGCGGGCTCATGCTGTAATCGCTGCAATTGACAAGTATCTGAATGATTTCTGTGTAGGAAGGGATGTTGATAATATCGAAGACATCTGGCAGGCAACTTACCAAAGTTCTTACTGGAGGAATGGCCCTGTATTAAACAATGCCTTGAGTGGATTGGACCAGGCTTTGTGGGATATCAAAGGTAAAAGAGCCAATATGCCAGTTTATCAACTGCTTGGAGGTAAATGTCGTTTTGGAATTGATTGCTATGCACACGCCAGTGGGGACACTCCTGAAGCAGTTGCCGAAAATGTGCAGGAATATATGGATCAAGGGTTCAGGCATGTAAGGATCCAAATGGGAGGATATGGAGCAACACAGGCCCTTGGAGGCTATGGAGAGAGTCAAAAAAGACTTACGCCAGACTTTATGGACAAAGGATTTGGGATGCCTGATGACAATTTTATGGATCCGGTATACTATACCAAGAGTGTTGTAGACATATTTAGAACTGTCAGAGAAAAATGTGGTGAACGAGTGGAGCTCTTGCATGATATCCATGAGCGCGTACAGCCAACCGATGCGATCCGATTGATCAAAGAGCTTGAGCCTTATCGTCCGTTTTTTATTGAAGATCCATTTTCACCTGAAAACAATCGATATTTTAAACTACTAAGACAGCAGACATCGGTCCCTATCGCTATGGGCGAGCTTTTCAATAGCCCGCATGAGTGGGTGGATCCAATGAAAGATCAACTCTTTGATTTTATACGAATTCACATCTCTCAGATAGGAGGGATCACTCCTGCAATGAAAGTAGCCAGGCTTGGAGAGTTTTTTAACGTCAGAACTGCCTGGCATGGGCCAGGGGATGTTTCACCTGTAGGCCATGCAGCCAATGCACACATTGATTTTGCAGTCTGGAATTTTGGTATCCAGGAGCGGGTAAATTTTTCTGATACTCTACGCGAGATTTTTCCAGGTAGCCCCTTTATAGAAAACGGTTATATGTTTGTGAATGAAGCGCCAGGGTTAGGTGTGGATATCAATGAAAAGTTGGCAGCAAAATATCCGTTGCCTGATAAGCAGTTGAATAACTGGACTCAGGTACGGAAAAATGATGGAACGATTATCAGACCCTAAGCTTTATTAATTCGAGTTCCTTATAAATCTAGATTTCAATTCACCCATGCGGTTGGAATAGAATTCCTTGGCTTTTTTATTTCGGTTTTTGCAGATGAAGATTTTAACCCCATTTTCTCTGAAATCAGGGTTATTGATTGTTGCCGATAACTCGTAACTTTCAAACAGTTCGTTAAGCCTTTGTTCCGGATTTGTATCATTTTTATATGGTGCATAAACCCATATCAGGTGATCTTTCTCCAGGTTATCAGGAGACCAAAAGATAAAGCTGGCATTAAAAGAAATTGGTTGAGGTAAGATTTTTTCTTTGCCATAAAACATTACAGAGCCTGCTAATCCATAGTGATCACAGAAAATATCAAAATTCTTGGCATCCTCTCCCAAGGAAGCGTAGATTTCAGCGGTCTTTGTCCCTATTTCTTTCCAGCCTGTCATGTCAGCCATGTCCTGTGGAAGATCGTGTAGTGTTCCATCTTCCCACCGATAGCCATTTGTGTTTCTGACCAAATCAAAATCCCCAAAAGGAATCCCACTGAATGGAATAGAGCCCCACCAGGTAAAAATCATAGATGATGCTAAAATTCCGGAGATGAGGATCTTTCTTTTCTTTACCAATAACTCAAAGTAATAGCTTCCAAAGGCAAAGTAGATCGGGTAGATCCCAAGTGTATAATAGGACTTACCGCTTCCCAGGAGCAGGATAACAATCAATAGGATATAACCAAGTCCAAATACCCGATGGTTAGGGTTCTCTGGTTTGAATAATAGCATAAGAAGGGCACCCATCCAGATGATTAGTGCATGAACATTCATTAAAAGCTGATCAATTAGAAATGACAGGGGTTCTACATGAACCAGCTGCCGGGATCTCAATTCCGACATATGAAATAGTACCGGCCAGTTATGCTGGTATTGCCAAATCAGATTTGGGAGGATTATGATGATTGCCAGTAGACAGGCTATTATAAAATATTTAGAGAGGAACAGCTTTCTGGATGTTGTCATTAGTAGTCCGCTACCCATTGCAACATAGAAAAAGAGGATCGAGTATTTGTTGAGAAATCCGATACCAAAAGCAACTGCTATAAAGAGCCAATACCGGGGTTCTTCGCGGTTAATTAGGAGGAGAAAGAAATAGGAAGAGAGTAACCAAAAGAAGTGATTGAAGCTTACTGGCTGAAATAATGTATTAACATGAAGAAATGCTGGAGATATCAAGTACGCCAAACATGCGAGGAAAATGGCAATGTGTTTTCCTCCCAGTTCTTTTACTGAATAGCCGATTAACAGAATATTGAATGCGCCGAAAAGCGCTGGAAAGAACCTTAATGCGAAGGTTGTGTTCCCAAATAGGAGAGTTGCAATTTTTCCAATAAAGGCAGTAAAAGGAGGAACTGCAATAAATCCCCAATCCAGGTGCTCGCTTTGCGCATAATATAAATAGGCATCCCGGTGAAGTTCAAAATTGGAATAGGTAAAAAGGTGAATGAGTAATTTGAGAAGAAAAAAGGACCATATAATGATGGTTCCTAAGTTCCAATTCAATTTGAATTTCTCCATACAGAAAGCTACGAAAGTTTAGATAATATAAATGCTTCAGAGTTCCTGTATTAACTTTTCTAAAGTTTGAAACTTTAGAAAAGTTGGCAAAAAAAAGACTTCAAGGTTTGCCCTGAAGTCTTTCTATTAAGTCAATTTGAAATTAACCGATCACAACTCTTTTAAATTCAGATACTGTTAATCCTTTGCTTACTCCATCAAGATATTGCTGAATAGAAACAGCGTTATCTTTTACAAATGCCTGGTTTAGCAGGGTATTTTCCTTAAAGAATTTCTGAAGTTTACCTTGAGCAATTTTGTCGATGATTTGCTCAGGTTTACCTTCCTGACGTGCCTGCTCTTTTCCAATCTCAATCTCCTTTTCAATTGTTTGGGCATCAACACCATCTTTATCCACCGCAACAGGATTCATCGCAGCAATTTGCATGGCTACGTCTCTACCAGCATCGGTCACATCAGCTCCATTTACATTTTTCAGAGCCACGAGCACACCTAATTTGCTATTTAGGTGGATGTAAGGGATCACTTTTTCTCCTTCTAATACTTCATAGCTACTGATTTCTAGTTTTTCACCAATCTTACCAGTGTTCTCAGTGATCTTTTCAGCAATTGTAAGGTCACCTGATTTTAAAGCTTTAAGGGCATCAATACTACCTGGGTTTTCCTTTGCTGCTAGTTCTATGATTTCTTCTCCTAATTTGATAAAATCCTCGTTTTTAGCAACGAAATCAGTTTCACAAGTAAAGGCTATCAAGATTCCCTTTTTGTCACCATCTACAGTTTTTGCAAAGACAACACCTTCAGAAGTTTCTCTATCAGCTCGTGACGCGGAAACTTTTTGCCCCTTCTTTCTTAACAGTTCAACAGCTTTTTCAAAATCTCCGTCTGCTTCTGTAAGTGCCTTTTTGCAGTCCATCATACCGGCACCGGTCATTTGTCTTAGTTTGTTTACGTCTTGTGCTGTAATAGCCATGATATTCTAATTAATTATTAATTCGGGTAGTCCACTAACAAAAATTGAACAGCGAATATGATTCGTGTCCAATTTTAGTTTATGATAATATTATTGTTTTTCTTAAGCTTCCTGCTCTTCTTTATCTACTGCTCTCTTTTCGTCTTCGTCCTCTTTCAGTTTAGCGTCTTCCTTGTCTCTCTTACGCTCTTCAAGGCCCTCTTCAGCAGCTTTTGCTACATATCCTGTGATCAGGTTGATAGATTTCCACGCATCATCGTTTCCAGGGATTGGAAAATCTACCTCCGAAGGATCTGAGTTGGTATCAACAATAGCAAAAACAGGGATATTAAGTTTTTGAGCTTCTGCTACAGCAATATGCTCACGCTTAATGTCAATTACAAAAAGAGCAGCAGGTAATCTATTTAGATCCGAAATCCCTCCAAGAACTCTTTCCAATTTTTCCCGCTCACGTGTGATCATCAATCGCTCACGTTTTGCCAGGTTTTGATAAGACTCCTCTTTCATCATCTTATCAATACTCGCCATTTTCTTCAATGACTTTCTAATCGTTGCAAAGTTGGTAAGCATACCACCTAACCATCGCTCCGATACATATGGCATGTTCAATTTTTTCGCTGCACTTTCGATCGCCTCTTTAGCTTGCTTCTTAGTTGCAACAAACATGACCTT
Organism: Bacteroidota bacterium; assembly: GCA_047947195.1. Lineage (GTDB taxonomy): Bacteria > Bacteroidota > Bacteroidia > Cytophagales > Cyclobacteriaceae > UBA7330. The sequence goes on along the minus strand of CP170458.1, from coordinate 3,954,536 downwards.
TCTTCCCGATCTTACGATGGACTTTAAAGCATTTGCTGCTTCTTCCATGCATACCAGTGTTTTATTAAGGTCAATGATATGGATGCCATTTTTTTCCATGAAGATGAACTGAGCCATCTTAGGATTCCATTTTCTGGTTAAGTGTCCAAAGTGAACACCTGCATCCAATAAGTCTTTATATTCAATCTTAGCCATGTATCTTATCGTTTACTGAATTGGAATCTCCTTCTCGCCTTTCTTCTTCCGTATTTCTTACGCTCTACCATCCTTGAATCCCTGGTCATGAAACCTTCTTTTTTCAGGGCTGGTCGGAATTCTTCATCAATTTCAACAAGCGCCCGGCTGATAGCCAAACGGGTAGCTTCTGCCTGACCAGCAGGTCCACCACCATCTACGTTTACTTTGATGTCGTATGTGCCATCAACATCAACGGCTACGATAGGTTGTCTTACAATCGTTTGTAAAATTTCAGAAGGGAAGTATTCCTTCAGATCTTTATTGTTGACCACAATAGATCCTTTTCCGCTTTGCAGGTAAATCCTGGCTACGGATGTTTTTCTTCTCCCAATGGTGTTAATTATTTCCATTCAGGTTTTATAGTTTAATTTCTTTTGGATTTTGAGCCTGGTGAGGATGCTCAGCTCCTTCATATACATGCAGGCTACTGAATAATTGTCTTCCAAGCTTATTTTTTGGCAACATGCCTCTTACTGCTCTTTCGATAAGTAATCTTGATGACTTTGCTTTTGCATCAAGTGGTGTTTCAAATCTCTGTCCGCCTGGGTAGGTAGTGTGACGAACATATTGTTTTTCTGACCACTTTTTACCAGTTAATCTTACTTTGTCAGCATTGATTACGATCACGTTATCCCCACAATCCACATGCGGAGTGTACCCTGGCTTATGCTTACCACGGATGATCTTTGCTACCTCGCTCGCTGCACGTCCCAATATCTTTGAATCAACATCGATAAGGACCCAGTCTTTCTTAACTGTAGTGCTATTCAGAGATACTGTTTTATAACTTAAAGTATCCAATTTTTAATGATTTTCTAATTCTATAAATTTATACCCTCCTGAAAAGGGAGCACAAAAATAGAAGTTATTCTTTGTAAAAGCAAAACAACAATCTACATTATTAAATGTATTTTCTTAATTGTCGGATAAGAACATCAAAATCCTTGGGATATGGTGCTTCTACTTCAATAATATCTGATTTATTATCTCCAAAATTCTGGAAAGCAATGTTATGCGCATGCAACGCCACTCTGTCGATCAATGGTTTTTCTTCCTTCCATTTCCCCAGAGAGTAATTTTTTTTTATTTGGGATAAAAAAATGTCTTTGCCTCCATATTCAGGGTCCCCGCAGACAGGTGCATGATGAAAAGCCGCATGGACTCTTATCTGGTGTAACCTACCACTTACGGGAAAACATTTGAGAAGTGTATGATATTTAAAAATCTCAAGGGTAGAGATTAAAGTAAGAGAAGGCTTTCCATTATTATAGTCCACACGAGACTTGCTGGTGGAGGAATAAATCGATTCGTCTGCTTCCAGGTTATCAAATTCATGGATCCCATCTACCACGGTATGATAAACTTTTTTTACCTGACGTCTTTCCAACAGGATGGAAAAGTGTCGGTAAGCTTCTTTGTGTTTGGCAATGACAAGGATCCTGAGGTCTCCTTGTCTATTCGATGGCATACCTGCGCATCAGGATGATATTTTTTAGCCAGCTTCAGAATGTCAATCGGATCATTTCTATCCTCAAGAGTAGAAATGTAAGGCGGCTTATTAATTATGATATAATGGTCGTTTTCCTGAAGGATGATATCCTCAAATTTCAGACCCTTGATGTATTTATGCATTACTCTTCCTCGTCGTCGATAAACCGATGTTCAACGGCTTTTCCTTTTTTGAGTGTAAAGCTAAATACAGATCCCTTCTTTAATGTACTTTCTACTTCAATGGTTGTGGAATGACCTTCCAGAATGTGTTTTACAATGGATAGTCCAAGCCCAGTTCCACCTTTTTCTTTTGAGCGACTTTTATCTACCCGGTAAAATCGTTCGAAAATTCTGTTGATATCTTCTTCGGGGATACCTCGGCCATTATCACTAACTGAAGTTTTGATCCTTCCATTAATTTCTTCAAATCTCACGGTTACAGTCCCACCGGACTTTGTATACTTGATACCATTGGAGACCAGATTGGTAAGTACCTGGTAGATTCTGCGGTAATCAGCAAAGACAAACATTGGGTTATCCTTAGGATGGTCAATTTCCAGAGTGATTTTTCCTTTTTCTGCTTTACTTTCTAACTGATCAAATACTTCATTGCACAATTCCTGAATGTCAAAGTATTCAAAATGCATTTTGATTTCTCCAGTCTCCAACTGAGAAATGGTGAGAAGATCCTGAACCAGGATGTCAAGGCCGTCCAGACTACGGGCAGCTTTCTTTAAAAACTTCTTTCTTACGGTCTTATCTTTTACAGCCCCATCCAACAATGTATGTACAAAACCCTGGGCAGCAAAAATGGGAGTCTTTAGTTCATGAGAAACATCCGCAATGAACTCCCTTCGGAAAGCTTCCATCCGTTTTAATTCGCTAATCTCTTCCTGTTTCTTCTCGGCAAAGTTGAAAATCTCTCTGTTTATTCTCTTCAAAGGGTTTAGTGATGCGGATATCCCGGATGCCCTGGTGATAAATGAAAGATCCTGAGATTTAATATCCTGTAGGGCATCATTGATGTCCTTAATTTGTCTGAAAAAGAGAAATTCCAGGGAAATCCGGATTAAGATATAGGATGATGAAAAAGAGAGAAGAAAACAGATGACCAGTGCCGTACTCAGCGCTTCATCTACCAGGGATAAAAAAGCAGTGGTAATGACCGAGATAAGAATGGCTAGAAACAAGGCAAGTGCCCTGGAATTGATCAACATATTTTAAAATCTACGAGACTTCGAATTTATAGCCAACTCCCTTAATAGTGGAAATGTAGCCTTCTCCGATTTTTTCTCTTACTTTTCTGATGTGGACATCCACCGTTCTGGCAAGTACATAAACATCTGTCCCCCAAATATTTTGTAGGAGTTCATCTCTACTAAATACTTTACCTGGATTCTGGGCCAGAAAGTAAAGAAGCTCAAATTCTTTTTTAGGCAGTGTGATGGATTTTTCTCCAGCCATTACCGTATAGCTGGATCGATCTATTACAAGGTCTCCTACACTGATTTTATTGGATTCTTTCTTCTTTTTAGACTCCCTCCTGAATAACGCATTGATTCTGCTAACCAGGGCCCTGGGTTTGATAGGTTTAGTGATATAATCGTCCGCCCCCATCTCAAAAGCAGCAACCTCAGAATATTCTTCTGACCTGGCAGTAAGAAAAATAACAAAAACATTTACCAGTTCTGGCAATTCCCGAACCTGTCGACAGGTCTCTACACCGTCCTGTTTGGGCATCATGATATCGAGAATGATGAGATCCGGAACAAAAGTTTTAGCAACTTCAACGGCTTTGATTCCATCAAGGGCTGTTTTCACTTCATACCCTTCTTTGCTCAGGTTATATTTTAACAGTTCAAGTATGTCTGCTTCATCATCTACCACAAGTATTTTTTGGCTGTGTTTAGACATGATGTTTCTTGTTAGGTAAAACTTGCGTAATCAATACTTTATATTTCGGTAATGAAGCGGACTCAATTTAATTTAAAATCACCCTTTTCTTCAATTCCACTCGATATTATTCAAATTTAAAGAGAAATCAATTTTATGTTATAATGGTAACAATTTGATAATGGAATTACTTATAACGCTCTTTTAGATCTTTAATAAATGCTGGAATGCTACCATTAAATTGATTGAGCATATTTCGTAGTGAATCTTCCTTAGAATGATACCTCAGAAATGCCATGAAGTAAGCATTGTTGGGTAATGCCCGGTCAAAGATGTGATGGTATTGTTCCTGCTTAAAAGCTACCGTATCCAGGTTTTTGGCTATATCCATAATGAGTGAATCTTTCTGAGCCAATTTGATGCTGTCAGGTTTTTCATTGATGTGCTGATATAGGCTTTCGAGTCTTTTGGAACTTCTCAACATATACTGTTTGAAACGTTCACTATCCTCCAGCTCATTTACATAGGATATTAATGCCTCTGATGAATCGCCAAAATGATCTCTTAAGAACCGCTGTGCTCCCATCTCACCAATAAAGGAAGCCAGGTTTTCATTGAAATCAATTTCATTCTTAATAAATACGGTAGCATGAACAAGTTCGTGAATTATCACTTCAGCTAATTCTCCCTCGCCTCGTTCAAGCATATTACTCAGTATTGGATCTTTTAATATGCCCAGGGTAGACCACCCCCCAACCGATCTTATCCTGGTATCGTAACCTTCTTCTTTTAATTTATCCCTTTCTTTTATGGCCCGGTCAAGATCAAAGAATCCTTTGTAGGGCATATAGCCCAGAAAGGGGAATTTCCATAAATATGGTTTGAGTTCGAAAGGTTCTGATGCTGATAAATTCCACAAGATAGGTTTTCCACCCTGATCATAGAAAGTGGTATAATTCTCAGATTCTGATAAACCCAGGTTATTGATTGCATATTCACGTACCTTAAAGGTAAATCTGAGTTGAACTTTCAAAGAATCTGGTTGACTCTCGTCCAGGAGTATTTCTTCTATTGGCCGGGCATTCCAAATGATATTAAACTGACCCCAGCCTTGCTGGATGCCATAGATTAATAGCTTAATGTTTGTGGCTATAAGTACACCTAAAATAAGTGCTATAATGAGGAGAATTTTTTTCTTCATTGATTCACAGACATTTTCGCAAATTAATTGTTTAGCATCTATAAATGTTACGATTTGTTTCCACTAATTTGTAAGTGGACGATGAAAAATAGTTATATTTATACACAGCGGTATAGATGCCAATTATTTTAGTATTGTAACTTATATGCTAATATTTTTAGTTAAAATGCATAAATAATTAGCAATGATGTTTTATTTTTGTTCCATCGATACACAAAACTTTTATTATGGCTGATAATTCAGAAAAACTCAAAGCACTTCAATTAACCATAGATAAGCTTGAAAAGACCTATGGTAAGGGAACAATTATGAAACTGAGTGATAATAAGGTGCTGGACGTACCAACCATTTCTACAGGTTCGCTTGGTCTCGATATGGCTTTAGGAGTTGGTGGTATCCCTAAAGGAAGGATAATCGAAGTTTACGGACCTGAATCTTCAGGTAAAACGACTTTGGCTATGCATTGTATAGCGGAAGCACAAAAGAAAGGTGGTCTTGCAGCCATCATAGATGCAGAGCATGCTTTTGACAAAACATATGCAGAGAAGCTGGGTATTGATACTGAGAATCTATTGATTTCACAACCAGATAATGGTGAGCAGGCGCTTGAAATTGCTGAACATTTGATCCGATCCGGTGCGATAGATATCATTGTGATCGATTCAGTAGCTGCCCTGGTACCCAGAAGTGAGCTTGAAGGAGAAATGGGGGATAGTAAGATGGGACTCCAGGCCAGATTGATGTCCCAGGCCTTGAGAAAGTTGACTGGTGCCATCAATAAAACCGGATGTTCATGCATATTCATTAACCAGTTGAGAGAAAAGATTGGGGTCATGTTTGGCAACCCGGAAACCACCACTGGTGGTAATGCCCTGAAATTTTATGCTTCAGTGAGACTGGATATCCGTAGGATCGGTCAGATAAAAGAAAGTGCTGACAATATCATGGGTAACAGAACCCGGGTAAAAGTGGTAAAAAATAAGGTGGCACCTCCGTTTAAAGTGGTGGAATTTGACATCATGTACGGTCGAGGAATTAGTAAATCAGGTGAGATTGTTGATATAGGAGTGGAGCTCGATATCATTAAGAAATCTGGTTCATGGTTTTCCTACATGGACAATAAACTAGGCCAGGGGAGAGATGCTGTGAAGGAACTGATTGAAGACAATCCTGAACTACTGGAAGAGCTTGAGATGAAGATCAAAGCCAAGATCAATGGAATAGGAGCAGACGTTCTCGAAGGAATTGAAGAAAAGGAAGAAAAAGAAGAAATAGACAATTAATCTTTTGTGAGGCGGTAAAGAATTAATGCACCTCTCTTTGATTGCATAGGAAGTAATATGATAGATACGTACTAGGATCTAATAGCGATAACAGGATCCAGTCGTGACGCCATAGCTGCTGGTACTATACCAGAAATGACACCTACGGTAGCGGAAACACCAATGCCCAGAACCACATTGCTGATCGTTAATACGAGATCGAGTGAACCAAGGCTGATGAATGAAAGCAGGTACACCAGGAATATGCCTATTCCACCTCCTAAAACACTTAAGAAGACAGCTTCAAATAAAAATTGAAAAAGGATAAAATAATTCTTCGCTCCAAGGGATTTTTGAATCCCAATAATATTGGTTCGTTCACGAACTGAGACAAACATGATGTTTGCAATTCCAAAACCTCCAACCAGTATTGAAAATCCTCCAATGAACCAGCCGGCCATTCCTATCACATCGAAAGCAGATCCAATAAAATTGGTAATTGCTTCCGGTCGATTAAGTGCAAAACTATCATCTTCTTTTGGCTTTTGACCTCTTTTGATGCGCATTAAACCTCTGAGTTCAGCCTCAAGCTCCACCAATCCAATATCACTTTCCAGGCCTTTAACTGTTATGGTAGGCTGTAATCCCCACCTTGAGCCAACCAGATACATTTTGTTGAATGTCTTGAATGGTATATAGATCTGATCATCATGACTGGGGAATCCCATGAAACTTTCCCCTTCTTCCTTTATAGTACCAATCACATAGAATTTTAGACCATTAAGTTTTATGTCTTTGCCTATTGGGTCTAAGTTGTTAGGAAAAAGTTCATCTTTTATTCTATTTCCAATGATGACCACATTTCTACCACTGTTAGCTTCATCAACAGTAAAATATCTGCCCAATTCGATTGGTAAATCATAAACTTTGCTGTGATCATAGATTACACCTGAAACATCAATTCCTGTACTACTGGAACTTTTGTATTTGGCAGTCACCCCGCCTCTGTTCACAAAAATTGTAATATCCTTGGCATTAGTGACTTTAGAGGCTAAGAAGTGGTACTCTTCCAAAGTAGGATTTGGCCTTTGCATATACTTCCACCAGGGATATGGACCCTCACCGATACCATAAGGCCATTTTTCAACATTAATGTTATTTGTGCCCAAAAAACTCAAACTATCTTTGATGCTGTTTTCCAAAGAATCCACCAACGTAAAAACCGAGATAATCGCGAAAATGCCTATCGTTACTCCTAACAATGAAAGTATTGTTCTTAGAAGGTTCATCCGTAAAGCATTCCAAGCGAAACGAAAGCTCTCAAAGATTAGTTTAACAATTAATGCCATGCAATAAATTTAGTACGTAGTTCATATGGATAGTGTTCTGGAAAACAAAACATTTTTACTACTTTTGCGGACTTAATTAATCTCCTCTGGTTTGAACCATCGAAGTTAATCAATTGTGTAAGTGTTATAGAATCACAGACTTCGAAAAATACATAGAAACATTATGAAATTATCTGAATTCAAATTTGACCTACCCTCTAGTGCTATTGCCCTCCATCCAACAGAGAACAGGGATGAATCCCGATTGATGGTACTTCACAAGGATACTGGCGAAATAGAGCACAAGATATTCAAGGATTCGGTAGACTATTTTGGCGAAGGAGATGTGATGGTAATCAATGATACCAGAGTGTTTCCTGCCAGACTTTATGGAAATAAGGAGAAGACCGGTGCCAAGATTGAGGTATTTTTACTAAGAGAGCTCAACAAGGACATGAAATTATGGGATGTGCTTGTGGATCCGGCAAGGAAAATACGGGTTGGTAACAAGCTTTATTTTGGAGAAGGAGAGTTAGTGGCCGAGGTCATTGACAATACAACCTCAAGAGGAAGAACTATTCGGTTTCTATTTGATGGTGATGAGACGGATTTCTACAAGATGATTGACCGGTTAGGCGAAACGCCATTACCGAAATATATCAAGAGAAAAGCTGAGCCTGAGGACAGGGAAAGATTCCAAACAATTTATGCTAAGAACATAGGGGCCGTAGCAGCTCCAACAGCAGGTTTGCATTTCACCAAACAGATCATGAAGCGTCTGGAGATCAATGGTGTGGATATCAGTCCGATCACTTTGCATGTTGGGCTGGGTACATTCAGACCTGTAGATGTAGAGGATTTAACAAAACACAAGATGGATTCTGAGAATTACATGGTGAGTGAAGCAACGGCTGATCGGGTAAACAGGGCTTTAGATGAGAAGAAAAAAGTAATTGCTGTTGGAACCACTGTTATGAGAACTTTGGAGTCTTCAGTTTCTGCCGGAGGCCGATTAAAGGAAAACGAGGGATGGACGGACAAGTTCATTTTCCCTCCTTACGATTTCAAATTATGTAATGCACTGATCACCAACTTCCATCTGCCTGAGTCAACACTCTTGATGATGGCGGCAGCTTTTGGAGGTTATGACCTGATTATGGAAGCTTACAAAGTTGCAATCAAGGAGAAATACAGATTCTTCAGCTATGGTGATGCTATGCTAATCATCTAATCATGTCAGAGTTTGGGGTAATCATAGTTGCTGCTGGACAGGGCAAGCGGATGATGTCAGAATTACCCAAACAATTCTTAAATGTTGCATCCAGGCCGATACTTGTTCACTCGATCGAGAGATTTCTGGATTATGATAATAGAATTGAGATAGTGATTGTCTTGAATGCAGATCACTTGCCAGAATGGGAAAGAATCAAAGAGGAATATCTGCCCGGAATTTCTATTCAAATTGCAATTGGAGGCAAGGAGAGATTTGATTCTGTGAAATCAGGATTGGATGCTATCAAGACCAGCAGATTTGTTGCTATTCATGATGCGGTAAGGCCGTGCGTTGACCAGGCAACAATCCAACGTACTTTTAAAGCGGCTAAAATATATGGCAGTGCAATACCTGTTATGCCCTTAAAAGATTCAATTAGGCAATTGGAAGGAGATACATCCAAAGTGGTTGACCGCAATAATTACCGGGTTGTCCAGACTCCACAAACTTTTGATTATAATAAAATCGCCCAAGCCTATCGATATCCGATCGATAATTCTGTGACTGATGATGCCACAATATACCAATCCCATTTCGGCGAGATTCATCTGGTAGACGGGAACTACGAAAACCTCAAGATTACAACGCAGGAAGATCTACTAATTGCAGAAGTGCTATTAAATAAAAAACTCCCCAATTAAAGAATCGGGGAGCCAAATATTTTAACAAAAAATACTACCTACTTTAGTATTCATCCTCATTGAAGAAGAAATCCTCTTTGGTAGGGTAGTCAGGCCAAATCTCCTCGATATTTTCATACGGTTGACCATCATCCTCTAATTCCTGTAGGTTTTCAACCACCTCCAATGGGGCTCCAGATCTGATCGAATAGTCGATCAATTCATCTTTCGTTGCAGGCCATGGGGCATCTTCTAAATAAGATGCAAGTTCGAGTGTCCAATACATAAGCTAACTGCCTTTTAAAATAGTCGTGCAAAAATAAATTTTCTGATGACAAATCAAACTTTATTAATAAGACACTTATATGTAAAAGTCAACTTTTTTGTTTCAAAAAAAGCTAATTATTTATTTCAACCCCCTGTAAGGTGCTTTAAAAGGGTTTCTTTTACCTGAATCTTATTTTTTTGTTGACTCATTTTTTTCTCAACTAATTGCCTCATTTCTTCATTTCCTGGTGAGAAATTAGCCTGATTTTCTTCAAACTTGGCAAAGTCTTCTTTGTCTCTGCTCAATAATTCTCTCAGAATACCCACTTTGATGCTCTGTTTTTTAGATTCTTCAAGCTTTTTGAAATCCGGGAAACGATTGTTTGCGAGCTTTTCAAGAAAGTCGCGTTCGGAAATCAATTGGAGAAACCTGAAAGCCTCTTTACGCAGGTATTTAAGATCAGGATGGTGGGGCTTAAAACGAATAAGGTTTTTTCTTTTGAACTCTAATTCCCTCGGTTGATAATCTATTTCTTTGTTGTAACATTTTTTAAGATCTTCCACCAGTTGATTCAAATCCATTTGTGGTGGAGGAGAAAAACCACCTCTTTTCCTGCCCCTAATCAATGCATCAAACTGCTTTTTTAGTCCAATATATTCTTCTTTGGGGATGTTACCTGTCTCGTTCCATTGCTCTTTAAGCTTATTAATCTTTTCATACTTCTCTTTGCCATCCAGGTCATTTAATTTTCGAGCCTCTCCCACCAGACTTTCATAACTTTCTTTGCGTTTTTGCATCAATCGCTTTTTGTCTTCATAGAAAGATTTTTTGCGATCGAAAAAATTACTAATGACACCCCAGAATTCTTCATCAAGTGATTCATTGAGCTCTTCTGTGGCGTTTCCAGTTTTGATCCATCTAGTTTTGATCTCATGGATCTTTTCAGTTGATTCCTGCCAATTGATGATTTTCTCAATTTCTTTGACCTCTTCGATCATCGCTTGCTTAATCTCCGTATTCCTGATCCTGTTTTGATGAACCAGGTTATTTAAATCCTTTTCAAGCTGTATCAGTTTTTCTTCAATAGGCAGGTAGTCACCAAGCCCATCATGCTCCTTAAGCGATTCATTCAGATGCTTTAGTTTCATCAGAAATGACCCTTTGTTCTCGGCTTCATCTATGTCTTTTTCCAAAGAATCAACTTTGTCCGCTAATTCCTTGAATTTAGTTTCGAAGTAATCCAGGGAACTCTGTTCATCTCCTTCTTTAATTTCACCAATTTTTCTATCAGGGTGACTACCCCAACTCTTTAGATAAATATCATTGCCATCAATGAAACCAAATGGAATCTCTTTTTTGCTCACGATAAAAAAAGTATTGTGGTGGATTGGAATGCAGAATTAGAAAGAAGTAAATTCGTCCTCATTTTAAAAAATGGTTTTATCCAGTGGATAAACAATTTTAATCTTAAAAAAAGCTTTCGCTTTGACCTTACATACGTTGCAAGCTTGAAAATAGTTAAAAATGTCTGACGAAAAAATAATTTTCTCAATGTCGGGTGTGAATAAGATCCACCCTCCTAAAAAACAGGTGTTGAAGAACATCTATTTGTCCTTCTTTTATGGAGCAAAAATAGGTGTACTTGGATTAAACGGTTCTGGTAAATCATCTCTATTGCGTATCATAGCTGGAGTTGATAAAGAGTACCAGGGCGAGGTTGTTTTTTCACCAGGGTATAGTGTGGGTATGCTTGAGCAGGAACCACAGCTTGATCCAAATAAAACCGTTAAAGAGGTCATCAGCGAGGGTGTGAAGGAGATTACAGATCTCCTCAAGGAATACGATGAGATCAATATGCGTTTTGCGGATCAGGATATTCTCGACGATCCTGATAAAATGAATAAGCTTATCGAGCGTCAGGGAGAAGTCCAGGAGAAGCTTGATCGGGTGGATGCATGGGAGTTAGACAGTAAGCTTGAACGTGCAATGGATGCCCTAAGGACTCCACCTGGAGATGCCAAGGTAGATAAATTGTCTGGTGGAGAGAAGCGCAGGGTAGCCTTGTGCAGGTTACTATTGCAGGAGCCGGATGTGTTATTGTTAGACGAACCAACTAACCACCTGGATGCAGAGAGTGTGAGATGGCTGGAGCAACACCTTCAGAAATATAAGGGTACTGTAATCGCTGTAACTCACGACAGGTATTTTCTGGATAATGTGGCAGGCTGGATCCTAGAACTTGATCGGGGCGAAGGAATTCCATGGAAGGGCAATTACAGCAGCTGGTTGGAGCAGAAGCAAAAAAGATTAGCTCAGGAAGAGAAATCAGAATCTAAACGTCAGAAAACCCTTGAGCGTGAGCTTGAATGGGTTAGGATGTCACCGAAAGGAAGACAGGCAAAGGCCAAGTCCAGGTTGAACGCCTACGAAAAATTACTAGGACAGGAAGCAAAAGCCAAAGAAGCTCAACTTGAGCTTTACATTCCTCCAGGACCAAGGTTGGGAAGTAAAGTCATTGAAGCAAAAGGTGTAAGCAAATCATTTGGGGATCGCTTGCTCTTTGAAAATATGGAATTTTCACTACCTCAGGGAGGAGTAGTCGGCGTAATTGGCCCGAATGGTGCAGGAAAGACTACCCTATTTAACATGATTGTAGGGAAGGAAACACCGGATTCAGGATCATTTGAAGTGGGGACTACAGTAGAAATGGCTTATGTAGACCAGGAACACCATGATTTGAAACCTGAAGATTCAGTATTTAAGGCAATCAGCGGTGGCAATGAGATTATCTACCTGGGTGAGAAGGAGATGAATGCTAGAGCTTATGTCAGCCGATTTAATTTCACAGGGCCTGATCAGGAGAAAAAGGTTAGTGTGCTTTCAGGTGGAGAAAGAAACAGGGTTCATCTGGCAATTACATTGAAGCAAGGGGCTAACCTGATCCTACTCGATGAACCCACGAACGATCTTGATGTAAACACACTTAGAGCTTTAGAGGAGGCTATTGAGAATTTTGGTGGTAGTGCGGTCATCATCAGCCACGACAGATGGTTTTTGGATCGGGTGGCAACTCATATTCTAGCTTATGAGGGAGATTCACAAGTTTACTGGTTTGAAGGTAATTACTCGGATTACGAAGAGAACAAGAAGAAGCGGTTAGGGGATACCGAACCTCACAGGATCAAATACAAGAAACTGACTAAATAGGTTTAGAACTTATAGCTATATCCAATTCTGACTACCTGCGTCTCATAGTAGTCATCAGTGGTGTAAACAAAGTTGTTACCTTCTATTTCCTTGTGGATTATCATCGTATTTAGAAGGTCAGTCGCATTGAAGAATAATTCACCATTGCCTTGTTGGATGAATTTCCGAACTCCCAGGTCCAAAGAGAATCGATAATCAATTCTTCCCTGTGGGATCAGATCCGGAGCAAGGTACACGGCTGAAAGTTGCGCTTCCAGAGAAGAAGAAAATTTGAATAATGAATTCACTTTGATATTTCCTGAAGTCATGGATTGCCTTTCAAAATTGAAGGTAGTAGTGGTTGGATATTGGTTGGTGACTTCATATGCCTCTATTTGGTTGAAATAACCATTTGCATTGACACTCAAGGACAGCACATCTGATACATCCTGATTAAAAACTAATTCGAGTCCTACATTGGAGCTTAAACCAATGTTTTGGAAGACGGTATAGATGAGTGTGCTACCTGGTACTGTCGTTGAAATACGTGTGATTGTTCCGTCAGATTCCTTGTAATAGGCAGCAGTATACAATTCACCTGATCCCCAAATGTATTTATAGCCAAACTCAAAGGCATTTGTAAACTGAGGTTTTAAACCCGGATTCCCCACCTTAATAATTTCCGCATCATCATATTTTGGAAAAATACGGATGTCAACTTCGTCAGGTCTATCCACTCTTCGATTGTAGAATAGTGAGAGCTTATTCCTGCTATTTAGCGTCTTAGTGATCCTGATATTAGGGAATGGTTGGAAGTAATCATATCCATCACTTTTATAGGTATTGTGGTTTGGATCTACTTCATATTTAAGGTTTACATATTCCAGTCTCATACCTACTTCTGCTTCTATGCTGTTTTTGTTGAAAGTATAATCCACATAGGTAGCTGGGATATTTTCAGCATAAGTTGCTTCCCCATCCGCATCAGGGTCCAGGGGGGAGTTCGTACTCGGGTTAAATTGCATGTCAGTAGGGATGGTCCTTCTACGAAATTTCAATCCGGTTTTTAACATCCCGAATTTTAAAGGTTTGGCATAATCTGCAGTGAGATCAATCACATGCTGATCTGCTATCAGATAGAATGATTCGTTATAGGTAGCACCTGGTAGTATATTATCAAAGAAGTACTTTTCGTCTTCTCTATTGAAAGAATAATTAAGCTGGATGTCAATCAGGTGACCAGGGCTCTTGAATCGATGCTGATATTCAGCAGAGCCAATGATTGAAGTGAGTACTTCGTCCTCAAGAAATTCCCAAAGCCTGTTTCTTGTGGATAGATCTTCGTTGAAGAAAGGCTCATCGCCTCTGTCCATAATGGATTCTCTACTAAAGAAGCCTGAAATCGTGAAGTCATTGTTTTCATCAATGGAATAATCCAGTCCAGCTCTGGAAGTAAAGTAATTAGTGTCCCTATTTCTTTTCAATTGCTGATTGATTACCGTGCCGTCATCATAGGTTCTGGTGATGAATTCATTCTTATTGAGCGTTTCTGTATAGAGATTATCAGCCTGTAGAAAGAAATTGGCCTTTTGGTTTCGGTAGTTTAATGAAACGGATGGATTGATCTTTGGAGTAAAATGATATTGAGGCCTAATATCAGGCAGGTTTTGCTTTCTAATCCATAGTGCTCCTGCACCTCCTGTAATTCCAACGCGTCCATTAAATCCTTTTTCAGTTTCTTTCCTGAGGATGATATTGATGATACCCGCATTTCCGTTGGCATCATATTCAGCTGTAGGATTATTGATGATTTCAATTCTATCTACTGTGGAAACAGGAATATTTTCCAAACCTTTCTGATCTCCAAACCCGGTTATAGCAGATTGCTTACCGTCCATTAGAACAACAACATTCGAATTACCCCGCAATGAAACCAGACCATCCTGAACAGTCACCCCTGGAAGATTTTGCATGGATTGTAAGATGGAGCCACCTATCTGACTAACATTATTTTCAATCGTATAAACCTTTTTATCCATTTTGCGCCCAAGCGTCTGCTCGCTACTAACTACTACTTCTTGCAGTTCTTCCACCGATTCTTCAATAAAAATATTTCCCATATCAAGGTAAGAGGAAAGGGTACCCACAAAAAGGGGTGTTATTTGAGTTTTATAGCCGACAAGCGAAACTTCAAGAAAATAATCGCCATTATTGATTTTCGGGAGGATGAAATGGCCCTCTTCATCTGAAATGGTCCCGGTAACGAATGTAGAATCCTTTTTTTTCACCACAATGTTAGCAAAAGGAATTTCTATTAATGACTTCTTATCCTTGATAGAGCCTGATACACTCACAGAAACTGTTTGAGCCCAAAGAGAAGTTGTTATTAATGAAGTGGTAAAAATTATGAGTAGGTATTTCATTGCTTGGTTGTTTTGATACCGGTTTTTTTCACTTCAGATTGTTCAATGCGGTGATCACTAAAAGTTTAGAAAAACTGGATAATATTAATAAAAAAAAGGCTTTCGAGAAATTATGTTTTATTGATAAGCACCAGCCTTTGCCTATCGCTTTTTTTAACAGATTCTATAAAACCCTTAAAATCCGCATAGTCTGCTGAATCGTAGACACCATTCGTCAAGGAAAAATTTCGAATAAAAATGTAATCATTTTCATTCTTAATAACTTCGACGGAATAGCTACCGAAACTTGATTTTATCTCGCTGTTATTGATTGTTTTCTCGGGGTAAAAGACCTCATCAAAATGGACTTTGATTGAATCTCTCTGTGAGAAGGTATATCTGATCTCAAGAGGTATTGATCGTTCGTTGTCAGGAAGTTTAATCTCTTCAATATTGGTAAATTTGAATGGATTGAAAAACAATCTATTACCCATTGTAATTGCTGCATTCCTAAGTTCAATTGTTGCTGTGACACTTGCTTCGGGCACTATGGAACCTTGGATATCCGAAAAGGCCAGACCACTTACGCTGAGATCGCCCCATTCATGATTATCCACAAACCATTCATTCTTTTCTCTTTCCATGTTATCCAGGACGTGAACAAAGCCATCGTTTTCAATCTCAATACCACTGTATATGCGCTTATATTCACCAGCACCAACACCTTCTTTACTAATAGTGAGATCCAGTAAAGTACTTTGAAGATTCTCCTCAGTGTTATAGGTTCTGGTATAAATAATCTTGCTATTCTTTCCATCAATTAAAAGGGCATCCCGGTCGCTGGTAAAAGTCCCCAGGTAGCCAAATGGATTGGTTTGAGAGGTGCATTCTAACCAAATCGTATCAGATTCAAGTGGGACTGTAAGGATGGCATGATTGAAATGTGCGTTTGGAAAGTCAGGAGGGATCCTGGAGGCAGTTCTTCCTGCACGAATAAGCGTATAATATGCATCGACACCCACTTCTTTGAGCATTGAGAGGGTATAAAAGCTCAGCGCCTTGCAATCGCCAAATTTGTCGTTGTGGACCATTCCGGTTTCAAAGGGTTTCCAGCCACCTATTCCTAGTTGGATACTTACATATCTCGTATTTGCCTGTAGGTATTGATAGATTTTTTTGGTCTTTACCAACCTTGTATCATCAGGTAAAACCAGATCCCTAATCTGTCCTTTTTCTAGCTCTGTGAGGGTATTTTGATCCTTGTTGAGGATGTCAATCCATTCTCCAAAAGAAGACCAAGTACTTAAATCACCTTCAATATCATTCATTTGAAATCTGGAAGGAGCCAGCCAGACAACCGGAGAATAATCAGATGTTTCATAAGAAAACCGCTGCCAGTTAAATGGTGAGAGCGAATCCACCTGCCAGGTATATTTGAAATGATTAGGTTCCGCAATGCTATCTGTCATAGGGATGTTTGATTGGAACCTGAATGATTTATTTAAGAAACTCTCGACGATAAGTTTTGAAGTTACAACTGAGATCTTTTCGTCCTCCTGTGCTGCCCATTTGGGGTAATGAAGTGATCCCACAAAGTCTATCGTGTATTCAACTTCTATAAAATATGGGAAGTTTCTTTCATTTACCCTGAGGACCTTCACCCTCGAATCAGAGGCCATGTTTGAACCACTTGCTGAATAGTCCTGGAAATCTTTAAGCTTGTAAGACTTGATCTCGTTAAGATTCTTGTCATAGACAATCACCCTGGCGTCCTTGATCTTGCTGAAGTCATCATAATGCAGCAACAGGTTATTTTTATTACTTGCATATCGATCAAGGATACAAGCAAGGTATTTCTTAGAAAGGCTTGACTGATTAATATCTAATATTGTAAAATTTGTTTCCTCAGAGATGATCATCTCATGAGCACCTTTTATCAGTGGGTTTTCCTCTCCCTGACTAAAGGAAAATGATGAAATGATGCTGCAGATAAGAAATACTTGAATTCTCATTGATTTTTCTTGAGGACGACTACTTCTTTATTCTTGTCAGCTACCATCTGATAGAATTGTTTCAGGTAGACATACTCATCGGGGGTAAAATCTTTTTGAATTAATTCTACATCACTTAATACATTAATTGAATTGCCAATTAATGATGCAGAATAAACGAATTTACCTCCACCATTTGGTAGCCTTACGATTGCTGCTTTTGGTAGTTCAGCTACATAATTCTCTGGGATATCAATTGTAGCTATATAGGTATTACGACTGCTGTATGGAAAATCTACTGGGGAGAATCTTTCTTCCCTGACAAATGGATTTTCTAGAATCGTTTCATATTTAATAGGTTGAATATATATAAGATCTGGATCGTTGCAATCTCTCGAAAGTTCAAAATCAATTTTCACGGTGTCCTGCAATTTTGAATAGTTCATACTTACTGGAGAGATTTCCCATTCATCAAAGGATTTTGCAATGGATTCTTCATATTCATCGTGACCCATTTTACTATATTCAGAATATGCATTAATCGCTGAGTAGTCCCTGTGTTCGGCACTGACACTGGTTAAAACTTTATCTTCTGAAATTTTTATATTGCTTTTCACAGAAGATCTCCTGGAAGCATCAGTTTTTAGGTCAACCCAGTTACCGCCATCTTCGGTAACCATCCAGCCATTTCCATTTAAACATCTATGGGGGAGCATACCAAAAGGCATGTCAGAAGCAGCATCACATAAGTATAATTTGTCATTTAACCTTACCGCTGCAATAACATAATTGAAATCCTGGAAATTAGGATATACGGGATTTAATATGCCATTTCCCCTTGTACTTAAAACAACCGGATTTGCCTCTAGTCCGGCTTCTCTTAGTATGGCTGTAAGCGTAAGGTTGATATCTGAAACCTTGCCTTCCTTGTCGTTAAATGTCTTTCTACCAACATTATCACTCGTTATACTGTATATTTTATTCCATGACACATTCTCTGTAAGCCAATAATAGAGCGTTTGGGCCTTGGTTAAATCTTCTACATCTCCTATTTCGGCAATCTTATCTTTCGAGAAGTTTCCATTATTAAGTGTTCTCCCAAATGTTTCTCTTTCTAACAGGGATTTATTGAATTGTTCATAATCACCAGCAATTTGTTTTAGTGGTTGACCCGGATAATGAACGGTCATCAATTGAAATTTAATTTTTGCCGGCACATTTTCCTTGTTATTCATGAATGGTTCATCAATAACCGGGGGTATGTTTCTCCCGGTGAAACGTCTCCTTGTACTCGTTGAAGTAAATGTGTTTTTTGTGGTACTTGGATCGACAGTTGTATTCAGTGATACGTAACCTCGATCATGTGTCATATAGGAGAAGGATTCCTGAAAGGTATCCGTTTCAGATTCAATAGGCAGTACGTTTCCTTCCTGGTTCACCTGATAATAATAGTATTCGGGTATGGTAACCTCTAATTCAGTGAATGCAACCGGGATATCTTCCTGTAAATACCAGGTATCCAGATTTCCTAAAAAGTCACTTGATTTGGAATAGGTATACTCTATCACCGAACCTTCCTGAACATCCGCTAATGCAAAACTAGTTTCAACCCAGTAATCATTAAGCCTTGTTCTGAATTCGTCTTCGTTCTTCAGTTTGGTCTTCACTATTTTCCCATCAACCAGGTTATAGGTGAATCCACTTACATTCATTAATTGTTCCTTCGAAGAGCCTGAGACAGGGTCATAAATTTTGATCTTCACATTTCCCTCTTCCTTGGCTGATATTTTAAAAATTTTCTTCCTTACGACAACTTCATATTGATATTGAAATCCATTTTCTTTAGTGAATCGAAAGTAGATTTTGCCCGTTTTCCCAAGAATCATCGATTCAGCCTCAGGGTAAAATTCGCAGGCTTCCATCTTCAGTTCGTCGTCTGAAACCTTCCCGAATTTGATCGGATTTTTCTGAGCCAGAAGAAGGAATGGTAAGCAAATAATTAGATAGGTAAGTATTGATTTCATTTTAATCTAGGTTAATGGTTCTTAATTGGAAAATAGCACAAAACCCCAAATTATTCAATGCTTCTTATCAAATAACTGAATTAATTTTTTGTGAAATAAAGAAAGTTGTATTTCGGAATTGACGTAGCGGATTATTATTTACATCAAAAATCCATTTTTCTCACCTATAGGTTCGGGTATATCTGTGTCATGGATCATTTCCCGCATATCTATTTCAATGGCTCTGGAAATGTTGGTTATTGGAATATCATTATAGCTGCCTTCAAAGGGATTTTCGGAATAATCTCCAATTTTTTCCATCAGAAAGAATACCCAAATTATCAGCCCAGATATCAAGGGACAGATCCAAAAAAGAAATCCTTCTGTGTGTCTGAAGATATCAAGCAGTGCAAAAGGTACCAAAGCAGTAAATACAAAGGTCATCCACAGCGCTGTTGAAGCATATTGCCTTGGAAATGGAAAATTTTTGATGCGTTCTGATTTGCCCTGATCCTCGTAAAATGCGGTGATATGATGGTGAAATTCCATGTGACGGAAATCCTCAAAATATTCTTTATCCCTTAACTCCTGTAACCTCTGAGACTGTATCCTTAAGATCTGTGTGGCTTTATTGGTAGCCTTTTCAAGGCTGTCTAATTCATTTTTTGACAGATACATTTCAAGTTCAGAATTGAGCTTTTGATTGTAATCTTCACTTACGTCAGGAAAATACACTCTAATTCGTTCCTCTATATGTTCCCAGGGTCTGCTGAGCCTCAGCTGATGTCTAAGCGCAGTTAGCCAGGCAATGTGGCGAAAGACTAATTCCTTCTTGATGGTGGCTTCATCGTCACCTTTAACAAAGGCAACAATGGCTGCGCTAAAGGCTCTACTGGAATTCACAATGCCTCCCCATATTTTCCGGGCCTCCCAGGTCCGGTCATATGAACTGTTATTCTTAAAGCCCAGATAAAAGGCAACTGCAATACCAATAACACTAACCGGGTTCCAGGGTAGGGCGATTTCTTTGTCAAGATAAAATGATGATAAACAAATGATTGCGCTGTAGATAGTCCCCCAAATGAAGGGTTTCCTAGACCAGTTCAAGGTCATCCAAAACCCATAATTTCTTTTAATATACATAGTTAGGAAGTGTGATGAAATCTTTTAATAGTACGCTAAAAACTCATTTTGGATCAGGGTTGTTTATGTTTAGTGTTTCCAACTCTCCCTTATCTGAAAGCATGATCGCAATCGGTTGGGTGGAGGGAAACTGGGATAATACAATGATCATGATTACTGTAATTGGTATACTCAGGATCATGCCTGTAACTCCCCACAGGGCTCCCCAGAAAGAAAGTGCAAGGATAGTAACCAGCGCACTCACATTCATTGAATTGCCCATAAGTCTTGGCTCCAGCACATTCCCTACCAGTACCTGCACTGCCCCTACCAGGATGAGAACCAGAATGCCCGGCCCAAATTCTCCAAATTGTAGCAAGCAGAAAATGGCTGGGAATACGGTTGCGATTAGAGATCCTATAGTCGGGATGAAATTGAGAATAAAGATCAGGAAAGCCCAGAAGGCTGGAGAGTCAATACCAATAAAAAACAAAACGATATAACTCAATATCCCGGTAATCAAGCTAACAACAGTTTTTAGTCCGAAATACTTGGCAATAGACCGTTCTATTCGCTCCAGAATTTCAGAGACTTTGTGATACCTGTTGTTTTTGGAGAACACTTTTCTCAGCTTGGTCTCAAAATGAGACTCTTCCAGGAAGATAAACAGGAAGTAGATTAGAATGATAAATGTATTGCCGAGTATTTCAGCGAGGGATGCAAAGATGGAACTCAGTAATCCCCCGAAATTGAAGTTCCCGATGTGGTTGGTTAGAAATTCCATAAGATCGATATCTAATATTCCATTAGCATTCTGGATGAGTAGATCCACGTTCTTCTCATACTTGTCGTAGGATTTTGCCAATGTCTGAATGTTTGTCGAAATAATCTGGGAGATAATCCCCAGGATAAACAGGATGAATATTGAGGTAATTAATGTTTTGGTCCATGAAGGGAAGCGTTCACGAACAAATTTGACCTTGTTAAGTAGCTCTTTTAACTCCCTGACAATAAACCACAGTAAAACGGCGAATACAAATGGAACTATTAGGTTCTGTCCAAAGGTGAGTATTACTACAATGGCAATGGAGGCGATTAAGAAATTAGCTGTATTACGTAGATGCATATTTTAAGTCCCAATATAAATCTAATGAATTGAACCCAACTATTATAACATCATTCTAAAGGTCAGATTGATTCTTGGCTGAGTAACCAATTTGGAAGGAGGAAGTCTATGCCACCAGTTGAGTTGAGTGGCGCCTGTCATCACCAAAAGACTGCCTGGGTCCAAAGCAATATCAACTCGCTCTTTGGTCTTTTTGTGTTTGAATGAAAATTTTCTTCTGGCCCCAAAACTTAATGAGCCAATGGCTGCATGGCTTTTTAGGTCTTTCTCATCATCACTATGCCATGCCATCCCTTCTTCACCCGAATGGTAGAGATTGAGCAAACATGAGTTGAAAGTTTCTCCGGTTGACCTTTCAGTAATCTTTTTGAGATCGATCAACTCCTTAGTCCAACTTAAGGCTGATTTGGTGATTTTTGAATAAGTGTACTCAAATGGTTGGTCAGCATACCAGGCTACTTTTCTTTTAGTGATTATTCGCTTGCCAAACATGATGGCTTCATCGTTGCGCCATTCAATTTTATGGAGTAGTTTTTCGAAATAATAATTAGATTCATCAGGTGTGAATATTCGTCCATAGTAGTGGACTACCCCATCATAGGGAAGTAAATTTTTTTCTGTCACTTCCATAGATTGATTGTAAACGATACTACAAAGTCACAAAACCATTCAAAAGAAGTTCAATATCCCCCAGATAGCTATCAAACAGGTTTGTCCCGGTATAGGTAAGTAGCTGCACCGCACCGCCTTCACTTGAATAGTAATAACCACAATAGGTAAATTTCATTCCCTGGATGGTTCCTGTCATCTGCATCATCAAAACCTGGATACCATTTACATTTCGATACTCTTCTTTGGTTACTTTGATGTCGGGTGCTGCACTTCTTGCATTGTCAATCGCAATTTGTTGAAGGCTTTCAACGGGTATGTCTAGCTTTTCTGTGATCATCATGCCATATAAATCCCCACCCTTTTTTTGGAATTGGTATTCGTAGGCATCTTCCTCTGTTCCTTTCTTAAAAGCCCAGCTTTTGGGATTTATATAGAGTCCAACATTGATCTTGTTACTCTTGACCAGGAAGGTAGATTTCTTATCTTTTTCAAATTTGGACTCATTTACCGGGATAGGTTCTTTCTCGGTGACCATTCCATCGACATAGGTCCATGTTCCATTATCATAAAGAACCACCTCATCACCGGTTTCAGTTACTGCTTTTATCTGTGCCTTCACCAAAGTAATGGTGACCAGGCATATTCCTAAAAAAATGAATTTTTTCATCTGTTTATCCACACATCAAAACTAAAGAATATTCCCAAAGGTCATTCAAACCTCGTGCCTGTTTGACATCGTAGGTTAATTTTCTTAATTTGGAAGAGAATCCCTAACCCGAATATGAAAATTTACATCCCAGTTTTTGCCTTCTTTCTTATTTCCTCCTGTTCAACCCCCGAATCATCGGAAAGTTACACTTTTCAGGTATCAGAACCAGCAGCGTATGGTCTGGATCAGGAGGAGATTGCGGAGATTGAAAATCATCTTCAAAGAGCCATCGATTCTACCAATATTGCAGGAGTTGTTGCCTTGGTTGTAAAGGAAGATAAGATCATTTATCATAAGGCATTTGGATTCAGTGACCGTGCTAAGACGAGTCCAATGAAAACAAATAATATCTTCCGCCTGGCTTCTATGACAAAACCGATCACTTCCACTGCTGTGATGCAGCTTGTGGAACAGGGAAAGATTGGTTTGAATGATCCGGTGTCAAAGTACATCCCCGAATTTTCAGATACCAGGGTGATTGACACCTTTGATAAAACGGATTCTTCTTATACCACTAAACCCCTTGCAAGACCGTTAACGATTCATCATTTGCTGACTCATACATCCGGGATACCTTATGCGGTATTTAATCCAATCGCTGGCAAAATATATCCCCAATTCGGATTTGTAGAAGCCTGGACTAAAGATCCTATTACACTGGCAGAAAATATCCCTAAACAAGGAAAAGCTCCTTTGTTGCATCAACCAGGGGAGAAATGGACCTATGGTACTGGAATTGATGTGCTGGGATATATCGTAGAAATTGTCTCAGGAATGCCTTTGGATAAGTATTTTGAAGAAAATATTTTTAAACCCCTGGGTATGATCGACACTTACTTTTATCTTCCCGATGATAAAGCAGATCGACTAGTAGAGGTTTGGTTTAAATCGGATGCCGATGAATCTCCAGACGAACTTAGTCCGGTTGATTATCCTATTGCGGGTGCTAAAACCTATTTTCCTGGAGGTGCTGGACTGGTAGGGACGGCGTTAGACTATGCTAAATTCGCAACAGCCATCAAAGACAGAGGTGTTTTTGGTGATTCCAGGATATTAATGCCATCAACAGTGGCAAAAATGCTGAATAACCAGATTGATACTCTGAGACGTGGTGGAGGAGAGGCGTTTGGATACGGTGGATCTGTGTTGGTTCAGGATGATGGAAGTAAAAATGCCGGACGTTGGGGATGGGGAGGATACTGGCAGACTTTTTTTAGTATTGATCCTCAAAATGATCTCGTCATCATCCTGATGACCAATGCTTTTGGTAACACAAAATGGGGCCAGATTGTGAATGGATATGATTCGATGGTCGTTCAGGGCATTGAAGATTGATCTAACCTTTTTGGGAAATATTCGTAAAATCGCTCAGAAAGCTATCAAATTTTTGATAGTCAAGTGAAAGCGGCAAGTACTGAGCCAATGTATGCGTCGCGTTGCAGTCTGGCCTTTTAGGCGGACTTTTTTGTTTATTGCCAATCCGAAATCAATCCTTAACTTTTCACAATTGCTTCTTCCATATTGTAAATGGTATGGATCACCTGCATGAGGGCTGCAACAGATAAATCATCCCTATTGACATCTGTTGGAAATTCACCCACATCCAGATAACTAGCGGCTTTTTCCTGATCATTTGCGAAATGCTCTTTACTTTCATTTAGGTATCCCAAGAGTAGATCTTTCTCTTCTTCTTTCGGGCTTCTACAGATGATGAGTCTGAATGCTTTGAGAACTTTCTCTTCCTGACTGAGGTCTTCAGTATTGATTTTTTCAGCCAGGACGCGGGAGGCTTCTAATACTGTTGGATCATTCAGCATGATCAGTGCCTGGAGTGGTGTGTTAGTAGACTGTCTTTTTTCTTCGCAATGATCCCTTGGTGAGGAATCGAAGGTTAGCATGACAGGCGGAGGTACTGTTCGCTTGATAAAAGTGTAAATACCGCGTCGATAAAGATCATCGCCATGACCCTGTTCATATTTCCGCAAGGAACCTCTTCCTGAGGAAGCTACTTCCCACATGCCTTCTGGTTGATAGGGTTTGACGCTCGGGCCACCAATTTCCGGAACGAGCAACCCACTACTGGCCAGGACCATATCCCGGATAGTCTCTGCTTTCATTCGATTTCTTGGCATTCTGGATAGATATATATTCTGAGGGTCTTTTTTCAGGTCATTTTTCTTAACAACCGCTGACTGCATGTAGGTTGCAGAGGTTACAATTTGTTTCACCAGACGCTTGATATCCCATCCATTTTCCCTAAAATCTACGGCAAGCCAATCCAGTAGTTCTGGATGAGTGGGGCGGTCGCCCTGCATGCCAAAATCCCCAATGGTCTTCACGATACCGCGTGAAAAGAATTCCAACCAGATACGGTTTACAAATACACGGGCGGTGAGGGGATTTTTATCACTGAGCAGCCATTTAGTGAGACCTAATCGGTTAGGCTCATATAGCGTAGTATCAAAGCCCATGATAGCTTCTGGAGTCCCATAGGTGACTACTTTTCCTTTGGCATCGTATTCACCCCGATCAAGCATTTGAGTCTCTCTTATTCCAACCGAATCTTTCATGACCATCACCTCGACAGTTCCAGTGTCTTTCTGATTGATAAAAGTGAAGATCTCATCTCGCATCTTTTGAGTGATTTGGATCTTAGGTTCATTGGCAAAGTAAATCCCTAAACCACCTGCTAGTCCTTCTTCAGGGACCTTATCAAAGAATGCGAAAGTACGGTAATACTCTTCCTGAGAAATCGGATCGTATTTATGATCATGGCATTTTGCACATTCAAAAGTCAACCCCAGAAAAGCTTTGCCAAAGGTATTTGTCCGATCGGTCACATATTCAACCCGGTATTCTTCATCGATTGCCCCTCCTTCCTGTGTGATCTTGTGATTCCTGTTGAATCCGGTAGCCAGTAAAGCTTCCATATTTTTCTCAGGGAGGAGGTCGCCCGCAAGTTGCCAGGTAATCAGTTTGTCATAGGTATAGTTTTCATTGAAGGCATGGATGATCCAGTCTCTCCAGGGCCACATGGTGCGGAAGCCATCATTTTGATAACCATGCGAATCCGCATACCTTGCAATATCCAGCCAGTGTAGCGCCATTTTCTCCCCATAATGCCTGTTGGACAGAAGCTCATCCACCACCTTTTCGTAAGCATCATTAGACTCATCTGCCAGAAATGCATCCTGCATTTCGATAGTTGGTGGCAGGCCAGTCAGATCAATAGCAACACGCTTAAGTAGCTGTTCTTTTTTTGCAATATCATTGGGAGTAAGGTCGAGAGATTCCTGTTTGCTGAGGATGAAATAATCAATCTCGTTATGAACCCATTTTTTGTTTTTTATCAGTGGCAACTCAGGTTTTTCTGGAGCGATAAAGGCCCAATGGGGCTTGTATTCAGCACCCTGTCGGATCCATTTTTCAATGATTTTGATCTCACGTGGGGTTAGGTGAACATTAAATTCAGCCGGAGGCATCATCTCCGCCGTATCCTCAGTGGTCATTTTAAGGAAAGCTATGGATTCCTCAGGTTTTCCTTTTACAAACGGAAATTGGTTGTCGTAATCTTTGAGTGCTGCGAAAGCTCCTTCCTCGGTATCAAGCCTGAGGTTGGCTTTCCGGGCTTTTGCATCCGGTCCATGACAAGCAAAACAATTGTCTGAAAGGATGGGTCTTACGTGAAAATTAAAGTCTATTTGATCGGGTATTTTTCCCAGTGAGGTTGTTTCATTTCCATCACCGCCGCAGGATGAGAGCAGAATGATACAGCCAAAAAGGAAAATAGTATGCCCTAAAGACCTTAATAGAGTCTTTTTCATCTTGAAAATGATGCGTGTGTTCTTTACCAGTTCAATCAATTTGATCAGATGCATTGGGCTAACAGGATTTCCTGCAACTATCAAATCTAATGAATTTTACCTGATTTTATTATTCATGTAAATCCTTAAAAGTCAATTAAATAAGGACGTCACAATAACATAAAGACCACTAATTGGCTACAACCCTCATGGTTTGGTAGGCGGTAAAAGTTCTTCCATATCGATCATGAGCTCTAACCTCAATGATATGTCTACCTTCCGGCCACTTTGTCCCAATATTGTCTTCCCAAAGGTGTGTCGATATCTGTGGCGCTGGCATTGGGGTTCCTGGGAATTTCTCTGCTAGGGCTGTATCAGCTGCCCATTGTTCTCTGAATTGGAGCTTTTTGAAGTTATCCCATCGCTTATCAATCATCAGGTAATATGGATCGTACCTGGCCACCTTTTTCATTTCCTTCCATTCGGTAAGTCCTTTGATTCGATATTCCAGTTTGGACTGCTCGCTTCCATTGAAAAAATTTACTGTCAATAAAGTAGTATCTGGCGAGTTGGCAACAATTCCCCTGGGTACATGGATGTTCATTTGATGAGTTGCCGGACTACCTGCTACCTTCCAGTCAATGATATATTCTGTGCCATTAAAAGAGATGAATGAATAGCCATTTGGTGTCCCATCCCGCATCATCGTATGAGGGACATCTGTTTCACCTCTAAGTCCGTTCCACCAGCTACCTGAGGTCGTTCCTACGTTGAAATGATGGTGAGGCACTGGCTGTTGCCAATCTGAGGAATCCTGGTGAAAAAAACGATTTTCCTGTACGTGAGAATGAGCGGATATTGAAAGGGTATATGGGAACTCCTTTAAAAGATCGAATAGCTTTTTCTGGTCACTTTTTCTAAAAGAATCGCCATGTTGAGCCAAAGGAATATGCATGGTCAAAACAACAAGATCGTCTTTTGGAACGATGCTTAGGTAATTAGAAACAAACTGGATCTGATCAGGCCTCAGACCACCCACGTAGCTTCGGGAACCAACTTCGTCTTTGTGGATCACATCATCGACGACAATAAAATGCACATCTCCATAAACAAAGGCAAATGTTGCAGGTCCGTAGACTCTTTCATAAGTTTCATCCGAAAGTTCATCGGTTGGCGCCATGTAGTTTACATCATGATTACCCAGTACATTGTACCAGGGGATTCCCAGTTTAGAAACTGCCTGGTTTAGTGGCGAAAAGAGGTTAAGGTCATCTCCCACAATATCTCCCATGGTCATTCCAAATTCTAGCTCGTCATGATCTATCAATTCGGCTATGATATCTTCAGCGAAGAAATCGATTTGCTCAATGTTGTAAGGTTGCGGATCACCAAAGACAATCATTTTAAATGCTTCCGATCCTTTCTCGTTATAAAGTGGAAAGTTGATTTCAGCTGGTAATTCTCCAGTTGGTTCCACACCCTTATATCGGTAATTCTCCGGATAGCCATTGGGTTTGTGCAGGTAATAGAACTGTGGTAGATTCTCCTGGTTTACAGGAGTCATCCAGTCTCTTGGCTTGATCACGAAGATAATAGCATCATCAGATACTGGTAGTTCATAAAACCCCTGGTCATTGGTCTGAACAATATCTACTCCATTTGAAACAGGTACACCAGCGATACCCTTCTCACCCGCATCTTTCTCACGGTTGTTGTTTTTATCCTCAAAGACAAAGCCTTTTGCCTGTTGCTGACCAGATCCTGCTTTGATACTATATGGCAAGGTGATAGTTGGACTTTTCTCCGGAGAGCTACAGGCAAAAACCAAAATTGAGATTGAGAGGGATAGGATTACTGATTTCATGGTGTTTATTGTATGAATACCAAAACTATGATTTTTTTCGAGAAGGTAGAATTAATGATTTGTTAGGTTTTGATTAAGTGGACGACTTGATTAAATCTTGAGCGCATAGCAAACGGATACAAGATCACACAAGATCACTTTTTCCTATAGGTCAGTATTTCACCACCAGCTTTGGGCTTCATTATAACCCGATTATCCTTGAATGAAACGATTAATACACTCACTGGAATTTCTCTATTATAATCAATCATGTGGAATTCCGAATGGTGAGGGTCCATGTGCCAATAGCCAAATGATTGGGAACCATCGGTTTTGGTTTTTCTAAAGTTTCCTCCCCAGCTTATGAAAAGAGTCTCTTTAGTCGCATTATCGGTAACGAGTTCCCACATACCTGATAGGCTGTCCTTAGGTGCCATAGGCA
Organism: Bacteroidota bacterium; assembly: GCA_047947195.1. Lineage (GTDB taxonomy): Bacteria > Bacteroidota > Bacteroidia > Cytophagales > Cyclobacteriaceae > UBA7330. The sequence goes on along the minus strand of CP170458.1, from coordinate 3,925,724 downwards.
TTTCAGCAGTTAGTGAGAGATTGACTACGACTTTCATTCCGTCTTCCATTCGTTCCCACGTCATGTTCCCACTGGAAAAGCTGACCTTGAATGGACCATATTCATCTGCACCATTTCTACCACTTTCAGGAAGGAATTCTTTTTTCTTTTTGTTATAAATCCATGTGCCAATGTCGTTTTGCGTCCACCCGTTACCAGCTTGATAGGTATGGTCTTTGCGATATCTGAACCATTTCGCAACAGGAGTCAGGTTTCGATCCCCAACCATCACTTTATCCACTTTCCAGAAGCCGACAGGGGATTGTGAATAGGAGTTGAATGAGTTAATCAGGAGAAGACCAACAATTATCATTAGTTTCGTTTTCATACTGCATATACGTTTTTATTGTGAAGTTCCATCCATTTGGATGGGTCAGCAATCTCTGTCCATCCAAATTGCCTGTATAAGCCATGGGCATCTCCGGTAAGCAAGATCCATCTCCTTAAACCTTGTAAAAGCTCGTGATTCATAATGGTTTCCATCAGCCATTTGGATAGTCCCTGACCTCTGTATTCCTCCAGGATATAAACATCACCTAAATAGGCGATCGTAGAATAGTCAGAAATAACTCTGGCAAAACCAATTTGTTTTTCTTCTCTATATAAACCAAAGCAGAGTGAGTTTTGGATAGCGATTTGAACTTTGTTTTTTGGGATGTTCAGGCACCAGTAAGCTTTAGTCGATAAGAATTCATGAATTGAATCTAGATCTAACCTGCTCTTATCTGTTGAAATACAAAATCCTTCTTTGTATAGGGTTAATGCTGTCATAAGTAGACAATAAAATGCCAGGTAAAAAAGGCATTTTTACCTGGCAAATCAGAATAATTTGATTTAAAATTTACTTTTTCAGTAGATCCCGTATTTCGGTCAATAGTTTCTGATCCTCAGTTGGAGGAGGAGGGGTAGCCGGTGCAGCTGCTTCTTTTTTCTTTGTCTTGTTAATGGCTTTCACCAACATAAACATAAAAAAGGCTATCAATGTGAAGTCAATACAAATGGTGATGAACTCCCCATATCTAATGGCTGCTTCTGCTGCAACGACTTTTCCTGTTTCATCAAGCTTTGCAGGACTCATTACATATTTTAACGATTTAAAGTCGACACCAGCTGTAATTTTCCCTACAACAGGCATCACAATACCATCTATGAAGCCAGTTACCACTTTTCCAAAGGCGGCACCCATTACGAAGGCGACAGCCATGTCAACCAGGTTGCCTTTCATGGCAAACTCTTTGAATTCTTTTAGCATACTCATTTTCTCAGTAATTATTTTGATAAATGTAGCAAAACTACCTAAAGCTTACAACGGTACTGTGTAGGGATATTATAAGCAATAATCTGTCACGCGTTTGTAAACGCGCCCCAGATTAAGTGTGCTGTATGTTATTTTTCTATAATGTAGTTCAATTCAATCACCCCATTTGTAAATTTTTTGGTGCTCAAGAGTTTAAGTTTTTCAGTGTCTTTGGAACCTACAAATAGGGGGGTGCCCTGACCAAGAAGAATTGGATTGAGAAATATCCAGTATCCATCAATCAGGTTTTGTTCAATCAAGGCACGTGTCGCAGTAGGGCTACCAAAAACCAGGATGTCTTCACCATCCTGCTGTTTTAATTCATTGATCCTGTCGGAAAGGTTTTCACTGATAACTTCCATGTTGGATGAGCCAGTCAATGTTTTTGATAGCACCACTTTATGCACATCCTTATACCATTTTGAATGCTCGATATCATGTTTGGATGCATCCGGCTTATCGGCAGCGGTTGGCCAGTAAGCTTCCATCATCTGGTAAGTGACTCGTCCATATAGGGCGGTATCACCCTTGCCGATCCGTTGGCCTACGTGATCAAAAAGTTCCTCGTCCACTTTAGCCCAGCTAAGTTCTCCATTGGGTCCTGATACGAAGCCGTCCAGAGACATGTGCATAAATGAAATTATTTTTCTCATATTGTTATCTTTTGTGTGCCTCGATCCGATGCTGTTTTACAAATTGATAAAGTCGTTCAATATTCTGTTCGAGTCCAACGTCTGCTTTGAAGGCTCTGATTGTTTCTTCCATTGTTACGATTGAATCAAAGACATTTTGCCAGGTAACTTTCGTTTGGTCACCTTCCGAAAAGAGCTGGATGATGATGGTAAATTTTGGGTGCTGTTTGTGTTCCAGAACGATCTTCTCGAGTGGTTTCACTTCCTTGTAGTGATAAAAGTTGACAAAATCAGTCCCATCAGGGGCATGCATGGTAAAATCCCATACGCCACCTTCTCTTACGTCCATTGTTCTAATGGTATTGGTGAATTCCTCTGGTCCCCACCATACTTTTATGTATTCCGGTGTTGTCAGTACCTCCCAGACTAGTTCTACCGGAGCATCGAAAGTCCTGCTGATTTCCATTGTTCTATCACTGATTTCAACCATTTTAATAACTATTAAGTCCGTTTAATACTTCATCAAGATTGTTGAATGCCATGGAAAGACCTTCCTTCATTCCCATTTGAATCACCTGTTGAATTTGGGTTTCAGAGGCATACTCTGTAGTAATGATGAGCACGGTCTTGCTTGAATTTGGCTCAAATAAGTTTTGAAATTTCGCAACGGGCATTTCAGGATTAATGTTTCCCTCCTCATCGCAAAAAGAGTCCTCACCGGCGAAGTTTTTATGATGATTTATTTCCAGGTAATCTGTGCGACCTGGATGTTTCTCACCATTTGGACCAATCATAAAATAGAGTCTATAACCACCAACGCTAAAATCCATATAGGATGTTTCGGATTTCCACGGTTTGGGTGCCCACCATTGATCTAAAAGTTCAGCTTCTGTCCATGCACGCCAAACGAGTTCTATGGGGGCATCAAATGTTCTGGTAACTGTCAGCATGGTTTCATTGACAGCAAATTGGGTTTCATTCATTCTTGTCTTTTTTTGATTTGGTTTTCATTTCCCAGAGGAGGTTGTCCAGTCTGTCTAATCGGCCTTCCCATAATTGTTTGAAGGGGACCAGCCAATCTGCCACTTCAGTCAGCTTTTGAGCTTCCAGGTTGCAATAGCGTTCACGTCCTTCCTGCTCAATACTAATCACTCCACATTCCTGGAGGAATTTGACATGCAATGACACAGCCTGCCGGGTCATATCAAATTGCTCTGCCAAAGCATTTACTTTTTTCCTTTCCCTGGTCAGCGACATTAATATCTGTCTCCTGGTAGGATCGGCTATTGCCTGGTATACATCTCTTCTCATAGGGGTTTTAAGTATATAGCGCAAGTTATGGCTTGCTTATTTAATATGCAAGGGAATGCTTGCGTAAAAGTGAATGATTAATTAAGCTGATGTGAAGTTAAGGTTAGAAAGGCTGGAAAGTGAAGCGATCAAGTCGCAGGTCAGTGGCGGAAGCGGCAGGCATATAACCGATAGCGCTTATTAGCTGACGTAATTTAATTTTTGTTCAAACTCTGCTAGATATTGTTGCCCGTCATCATCTACAGATTTCTTAAACTGAGTTAACCAATCCTTAACAATTTGTGGATCCAAGTTGATCAATATTTCTTCTGATGCGTCAATCGAATGTTCAAAGAAAGGGACGCCTCTTAAATACAAGAAGGTACTGTCAGTTATTTTAAGGTCAGTATATATTTTTCTTAATCCATCGAGCTGTTCAAAAGCTAAATCGTAGCACTTAATATCTTTTAAACATTGCATATAGTAAAACATCATGCTGGGAACTGAAAGATTGTCCTTCTTCCCATTCTTTCTGTAAAGTTCAATAGCCTTATCAAAAGCTTGTTTTCCTAGTTCAATTTCATTGTTGAGAGTTGCAGAAGTTACGAGATTGAACCAATCGTCTGGATTTTTACTATTTACTACAAGTTCTTTAAATATTATCCTTGATGTTCCATAGTCACCAAGCCTGAAGTTGCTCAGCGCAATCAGCTTGTTTGCTTCGTTCTTGATTTTAAGTTTAGAGGAGTTCAAGGATTTTGAAGCTTTCTCAATGCTCTGTTCAAATTCTTCTTTTTTGAAATGTTGCCATGCATCTTCTAGTTCCGGGAACTTACTAATGGGTGGTTCCTTTGGAGGTTCGGATGAATCAGAGCTAAATATTTTCTTGAAGAAATTCATTTTCGAAGAGGGGTATGCCAGCTAACATATGGGTATGGTTAACTATTAACTATACCTGGTATATAACTTGATGTTAAATCTAAAGGATTTTTAGTCTTTGGCATACGGATGCCCATACACCTTAAGCTCCGTCTGTGATAAGGAATGGATTTTCAGGAGGTAAAAGAGGATACACTTGCCAGTAATGGCCATATAAAAGGGGAATAAGGCAAAGATTGTGATAAGAATGCCGGTAATATTTCCATTAAGGCCATTAAACATCCATAGCCCGGTGAGGAGGAGGATATGACCCATCAGAAATCTGAAGGATCGATCAGTTCTGCCAATATTTTTTGCCATCCTGATTCGTATTTAGGATTTGGTCTTTGAAACTTAAACTACAGAATGAATTTACAAATTTTAAGTGGTTTTGAAAAAAATACTGATTTATCTCAGTTCTTTCATTAAGAGCAGGAATAAGACTAGTCGGTTAAAATCTCGAAGGTAAAAACTTCCTCGTCATCAAAACCAAATTCATCCCGTGCAATAACTTTGACTGAATGTATCCCGGGGTCCAGTTTAGGAAGTGGGTATTGCCAGATATGTGAAGAAACCTCAGGCTCCGCCATCGCACTTCCTGTACCCTCATATTTCTCATGCATGAGGACATAAGAAGGGTCTGTCCTTTCAATATATTCCATCATCACCCATTCGTTTCCGTCCAGGGAAAGTTTCACCGTATCCCTTGCTCCACCATCAAAGAAGTTGACCACAACAAGCATATTGTCGACCTGTTTTCCACGATCGAGTCCCAATGGGTGGTTTTGTTTAGCAGCATCTGCATGAACAAGTTTAGGATCGAGCATAATGTTCAGTCTGTCGGTAGGATCTCCACCGGCCGGGATGAACCGTGGTTTTACCTGGTTTCCTTCGAAATAGAAGATGTAATAGCCGTTGGGATTACCATCCTGCATCATGTTGTTTCTTACCCCACGCTCGTCCCTGGGACCACGGCTCCATCCACTACCCCTCACCTCAGCAAGTGTGTGGGCAATGAACGGATATCCATGCCAGCCATGTGTATGATTGATCTCTACCTTCCAGCTGTTGCTGGTATCGTGACCGGCGATGCCATAGACATACTCGAACTTGCTCAGGATCCTGAGCAGCTCTTTAAAATTGTCTGTATTGACCCCTTTACCATCATTTGCATAGGTGAGGAGTGGAATATGTGTAATGATCATGATGAGCTTATCTGATGGAACATCTTTCAGGTCGTTCTCGATCCATTGCATCTGTTGTTCGTCAATATGACCAACATAGCCATTACCTTTTCCAAGGAAGCCTATGTTGTTGAGTGCAAGGAAATGCACCTGGCCATAATCAAAGGAATAATAATCCGGTCCAAAAACGCTTTTATAGGTCTCGGTCGAGTACTCATGATTGGGGGATTCGGGATTGGTGTCATGGTTACCCGGCACATTCCAGATTGGGATTCCGATGAGAGACATTAACCGATTGTGTCGTTCGTAGAGTCCCAGGTTATCGTTTACCACATCTCCAGCCACCATGCCAAATTCCGCTTCATAGGGGTTGCCAAAAAGTGCGTCGATCATGTCCTTTCGCATCTGATCCAATTCTTCGTCACGTGTAGTTTGGGGGTCTGCGAAACCCATAGCTTTGAATTTATCCGGTACCACACCTTTAACCAATGCGAAGTCAATGGTTTTGGGTAATGGTCCTGTGGGCTCGATCACCGGCCATTTCCACTCAGCTACTTTGGGTGTGCCCTTTGGATAGTGTCGGTAATAGAATTGAGGGAGTTGGACTTCATTTAAGGGAATGTTATAATTGGCTGGCTTTGAAATGAACAGGATACTTTCAGGGGGGAGTTCAATTTCATATTTTCCTTTTGAATCGGTCAGGACAACCTCTGTCCCATTAGAAACCTTGACACCTTCAACTCCTTGCTCATTGGAATCAAACATTCCATTTTTATTGGCATCGAAATAGACGGTTCCTTTGGCTTTTTGGGCGTGGAGATGGATACTAATAAGAATAAATAAAATACCGGATAGAGTGAATCGAAGGGTGCTCATAGGGATGGGTTGCTTTCTATCAAATTTAGCTCACTATGGATGGAAAGGGCAATTTGTATAATTAATTTTTTGTTAGGCTTATTAGGCAACAGGGAACTTGAATCAGTTGTAAACAGGGGTGATAACACTAATTTTCAGCTTCGTTGAAATCCATTAAATATAGAATTCCCCAATGTGCCATAAAACTCCGGATGGATCATAGACAAAGAATTCCTTACCCCAATCATTTTCGACTATTTCCGTGATTTTGATCCCGTATTTTTCACTTAGATTTTTTGATTTGATCATATTATGGTGAGCTTCTGTATCCTCTACTTCAAGGAATACCATCGAATTATCTACCCAGTCTTTGACAAAATAGTCCTGTAGGTAGAATCCAAAACCACCGTTCCCGAAGAATGACATCTTATCAGATGTCTTGTGTTCCCTAAAACCCATATCCAGGTAGAAATTTCTTGAAAGGTCATAGTCTTTTGAACCGATAAAGGTTCGGATGGATTTGATTTTGTAGTTCATTTGACTAAATAGATTTAAGGTTAGTTCAGCAGATAGTCGTCCGATCCAATATAGTGGTTTTTGAGGAAGATTAATAGGTGTAAAATGTTGCATTAATGTGATCCATGTAGCAGGTCCATCTAATTTTAGTTGATCTTCAAATACTTCATCACTGCCTCATTTCCCTCCAGCATATTCTTTGGCTTGGGCGATGCGTCATTAAAGACCATCAGATCCTCTGGAGGCAATATGGTGACAAAATCCTCTACATACCGATCGTCATAGGGGATGTTTCGGTAAGCTAATTTAAGGTGATGAGCGAAGAAGTTGTAGGCAGCTGTTCGTTTGGAGTAACCATAGTCATGTCTTTCTCCGGCCAGGTGGACATTCTCGACTTTGTTTTCTGCATTGTACAATGCATATACACTTTGCAGATAGGGGTATTCGATCCTTGGTGTATTCCTGGTCCAGTCAACCCCGTCTGAGATGATTAACATGGGCCTCGGAGCAGCAAGGGCAGCCACTTCTACATTATTGGTCTGGTGATTTGCACTTTTATGGATAGGCATGCCGCTTTCACAGACACATCCACCAAAGAAGTGTGCAGATACCTGGACAACGGGTACAGATACTTTCACCCGGTCATCAATGGCAGCTAAGACAAAGGTCTGAGTACCTCCACCTGATCCTCCGGTCATCCCAATTCTATCAGGGTCTACATCGGGTCGTGAAAGCAAATAATCCAGCACCCGTTTGCTATTCCAGGTTTGAAGAAGCAGGGCAATCGGAACATCATGTGTGACCTGCTTGCTTTCACCATAACCGACCATATCATAGGCGAAAACAATGGCTCCCATCCGGGCTAACACTGCTCCACGAAGCTGAACGTAATGAGTAAAACGCTTGTCAGCCAGATGTCCATGAGGACTCAGCACTGCTGCATATTTTTCACGTTCCATGGTAGGCCGGTATAAGTTTCCGGTCACATAGTATCCAGGGAAACTTTCAATAGCAATATTTTCTACGATATAGCCATCCATCTCCCGGGTGCTGTTGATGATTACTTTCATATCACCCTTAGGTTTTGGCATCTTGTCCAGCTGCATGCCATCGATAATACCTTGTCTAATCACAGCTGCCCTGGCCTCCCACGATTCCTTGCTGTCCCATCTGGAAGCAAATTCCTTCATCATCATGTTTCCCTCGGCTTCAGTCCAGTAATGGCCCTGGCAAAGCATGGACTCTTGTGCCTGGTTGATGTAAAAACTGAAGACTAAAGGGATAAAGAGGAGTGACTTCATTGGTTGAGGGTTTATGAGTTAAAGAGTTTATGGGTTAAAGGTACTTATTTCGGAGTATTCATTTGGGCAGGTTTTTCAAAGTCTGTTTCCATATGGTAGGGTAGCTTCCAGTAGTTACCGTCGAAGTCGCCAAAATAGAGTTCGGAAATACTCATCTCATGCGGATTTCCCGTTGCCCAGAAATAACAAAAAGGTGCTTTGAAATCCAATGGCCTACGCATATAGGAATGGTTGAGCGGGCTATTTTTGGTTACCTCCATACTTTTTGTCCAGGTCTGACCCTGATCTGTACTTACCCAGATGGCAATTTCTCCACCAACACCCCATGGTTGTGGCGGGTTTTCAGTGGGAGCGACTACTTTCCAGTTATTTCCTTCAAGGTAGAGACTTCCCATATCATAGTTGTGGTCTGAAGTTGTGACAGTCCGGGTGATCCATTCTTTATCCTTCCAATAAGTGACTCTCCATTCATAAGGTGCATTATCCGGGCCGGGTTCATGACCGTTGCTGATCAGATAAAGGCAATAGGGATTCCCTTCATCATCATAGCTCATGTCCTTCATGTAGACATTTTTACCCTGACCATAATAATCAATCACCCGGATAGGTGAATTCACTTTACTCACAGGTGTTTTCACTTTTTTGCCTTTAATATTCGTCCAGGTATCTCCCTGATCGGTTGTCTGCATATAGTAGAGATCTGTACGTGTATCGGGGTGTCCATCGATGTGCCTGTTGAAGAAAGTCCCTGCAAGAGCACCTCCATTATAGATCTCGCTGACCTGGTAGTGACCTGCTCGTTCTCCTTTGGCATTTGGAATCCCTGCCAGTTTTTTGTCTTCAGTCCACCTAAACCCATCCGGGCTGGTTTCAAAGTACAGCTCCCTGACTCCTGTATATTTAGTGAAAAAGTGGATGAAGTTTTCATCTCCCAACCAGATTTGAGGGTAGGTAAATGTTTCCTCCGTGACTATATCGAAGTGTGAGATATCATACGGCTTAGTACTTCTCAACTTGATGCCCTGTCTCTGTGTGCTTCGCCCACTTACAAAGACCCATAAATATCCATCTCGGTCAATTAGCAGCGACGGGTTGTCGTGAGGGTCATTCACTCCCATTTTGTCATAGACCACAACTGGCTTTGAGACCATTTTTGTGTTGTGGTCATATACGCCAATCATACAGAGTAGGTACCGGTAGGTTTCTCCAGTTGTACCTCCGAAGACGAAAAATGTCTTATTTACTTCTTTTGAATAGATCGCCAGTGGCCGGTGTTTGGCTGTATAGGTTCCAAGTCCGCCGGAATACTTATCCCCATAGGGATACTTCTGATTGAGTTCAAACCAGATACCTCTATAACCATCAATCCGGACATTGCGCAGGTCCTGACTGAAGACATTAGAGAGAGTAATGGCTAATAGAATGGTGAGCAGGTATTTCATTGTGGGATTATTGGTTAAAGGGTTAAATAGACCTTCTTTTCAGCACAGCTAAAGCGGATTAAACCGAACAGGAAGATCTTTACCGGAGTGTATTTCATCATTGGTCAATTATTGTAACATTTACCAGTGACAAGTTTTTTTCCGTTGGTATCGTCAGTTTAATGAGTTTATCATCTTTCGTGATTTCCAAATGATAGATCCCATTAGCATTTGACGTTTTGGTTTTGACTTGTGGGACCTGACCTTCAAAGGGTACCAGCATCCAGAGAAAACTTTCCGAATTTTCCAGTTTCGATGAGAAGATCGCCGTGGAGTTCGGTTCTTTGATGCCATAATTTTCGCTGTACCAACCTTGCTTGAAAGGCTCCTCCTGACCTTTGATGATTTCGGTCTCCCACAAAAAGTTTCCCATTGGTTTTATCAGTAGGTTAGGTCCTGATTCAGATGTTGAGAAGACGTCCTGTCCTTCAATCTTTATCTCAAAGTCAGGGGAGTAATGCCACAATGCCTGAATATCTATCGACTGATCAGTCGTTAGGTTATCGATTACAATCCAAAATTCATTATGTACATAAAGAACTGACCTGGAATGAATGATATTAGCGTCAACACCTTCAAAGCCATCAGTAAAGGTTCCATAGGCATAATCATAATTTGGTCCGTATTTATAATCTACTCCTTCTCCAAGAGAAGCAGAAGCTATGGTTGGTCCCGCATTCTGACCTTTTCCATTTACAAGAATCACATTGTGGGAGAAAGAACTTCGGAAATACCCGCGCCAGATTGTCGGATCGAAGCTAAAATAATCTTCATGTGTAAACCTTCCACCATCCACCAGTAGGTCTTTCCCATAAGCTGAAACAGATAGGTGTAGCTTATCGCGATGCTGATGCCCGGTGCCGTAAGCTCCAAAGTCGAAAAATGACCATTGTGCATTTTTATCCCAACCACTTCGTGAGATATGAATGCCAGCCCAGGGAAATGTAATGGAAGGCTTTTGTCTCGATAGCGTTCCCGATTCCCCATTTGTTGCGATGTACTTCCAGTCGGGTCTTTCAAACTTATCTGCAGCTATCAATATTCTTTCACGCAGATCTTCCCGATCTGAATCACTATTCAGAGGTTGAGAGCCGTCAGGGCGCATGCAATAAGCCAGGTAGTTATACATGTCCTCAATTCGATCCATATATGCTTGTGATATTTCCCGATCGGCCTTTTGGAAGTTGGTCGCAATGGATTCAAATCTTCGGAGGGCTACCCATTGCGTCTTGGTAGAAAGTTCGGTCTGTGTACCATCCGGATATACCTGCCGATTGATCTCCGTTGTCATGGTTTCCAGTGCGTAGTTGGCCCAGTCATCAGATTTTTTGAATTCCGGAAAGGACAAACCAGCTAATGCTAACCCATTCATCTCCATGGTGGTCCAGTTATGGCCGGATTTGTGGTACTGTCTCAGATATTTAGCCTGATCGGCAATACTTGATAGCATTAATAAGATTGCAGCATCTGATAAGGTTTCTTCTTTATGCAAACCATAAAAAACCTGAGGCCAGGTGGCACCCAATCTTTGTCCAGCCTCTAATGTCCGCCACTCCACCTCGCCAATGTCACGCCAGTCGACGCGTTTAGTTGGATCGAGGACTACATAGATCGAGTCGTCTGCCGCAGGGACAGGGTGGTTGACAACCCAATCCTTGATGATCTGATCAAATTTATTGATATATATATCATCACCTGAATTTTCCCAGGCTACCGCAAGTGACATGAGATATCGCTGACCATTCAGGGAATACCCAAATTCATCATCTTCAGAAGGACCGGTAAAATCCCATTTCCAACCTCCATCTACAATAGGAACTTTAGCTTTTTCTTCATGAATGACGATGGAATCAACGAGCAATTGTTCAGCCGTTTTTAATGCCGCGTCAATCGAGATTGGATCCCTGGTAGTTACCACCCATTCTCTATTTACCGTTCTGAAATAATTAGCCAGCTCATTGGCAGCCTGGATGGTATCTTCTTTGGAGAGATTTTTTTTCACTGAAGCCAGCTCAGGCTTTTCCAGGTCGAGCTCGTTGAAAAGTGAAGTGAGTCGTTCGGGAAAGTTCTTCCAGACAGATTCTGCAGAGGATATCTTATCCAATTTATTTGTTTCCCCAGATGGACCACAAGCGGAAAACAGTAACATCAAAAGAATATAGCTCCAAGTGAATGAATATGTCTTTGAAGATAGATTCATTTGGTTAGTCGTTAATGAAGCGTATCTGCTTCCATTCGAAATCAATAGGGTCATTAGCTTGTGGGGACCCGGGCGTGGTTCTGCCATTTTTGATCTGATCAATCAGCAGCGATTTCAATTCATTGACTACATCTGGATTTGCAGCCTGTAGATTGGTGGTTTCACCCGGATCATTGGATAAGTTATACAGCTGAACAGGAGGAAGTGTATCTAAAACTGCCAGGTCCCTGCCTGGTCTGGGATAGCTCCAGCCTCCCGATCCGGGAGCCATGATCAATTTCCAATCTCCTTTACGAATGGCAAAGCTTCCATTGATGGAATGATGAATGATTGAGGTACGAGGAGTCTTTGGATCTTCTCCTGTTAGGAAAGGAAGCATGGAAAAGCTGTCCTCTCCCTCATTATCCTTTAAAACAGTTCCAGTAATATCAGCTAATGTGGCCATCAAATCTGTAGTGCAGATAATCTGATCTGAAATCTGACCTTTTTTGATTTTGGAAGGCCACTTTACAAAAAAGGGCACCCGATGCCCACCTTCATAGATGTCTGCTTTATGTCCGCGGAAATGATAACTCGGATGATGTCCCATTTCTATCAATTCATCAATACCTGCTGCAGGTGAGCATCCATTGTCAGAGGTAAATATGATCATGGTATTATCTTCTATGCCAAGCTCTTTTAATGTTTTATCCAGCTTGCCTACATAATCATCGATCATCATCACAAAATCAGTATAGGGGAGGAGGCCGCTCTTATCTTGCCATTCCTCAGTAGGTAAAATGGGTGTATGTGGTGATGGAAGTGCCAGGTACAGGAAAAATGGGTTTTCATCTTTTGCTTTCTCCCTAACATATTGATCAGTCCATTCGAATAGATTGGGAGTAACCTGCTCATGCACAAAGTCACTTCCGGTTGGTCCTTCTCGCCACCACGAATATTTACCCTTGTCTACGGTCACTTTATCAGGTAATCCGGATACCCTTTCATTTTCAACATAAACATACGGAGGTATATCCAGGGATGCTGGAATTCCCTTGGTATAATCGAATCCCAGATCATTTGGGGAATTGGAGATCGGTTTGGTGAAATCAATTGCACCAAAATCTTTTGGTTCATAATTGAGGTTGTTCAGGTTTAGGGAATCGGTGATGTCCCAGTCCCATCCAAGATGCCATTTTCCCATGAACGCTGTATGATAGCCAACCTTTTTGAGCAATGAGGCTACGGTTACCCGGGATGGAGGAATTAAAGCTTTTGCTTTACCCGAAAGGACCCCTGATTTCAGCCTGGATCTCCAGTTATATCTTCCAGTAACAATCCCATATCGTGTGGGAGTACATACGGCACTCGAAGTATGTGCGTCCGTGAAAATGATCCCATCTTTTGCCAGCTGATCAATGTAAGGTGTTGAGAATTTACTTTCCGGATTCAGAATGCCAATATCTCCATATCCCAGGTCATCAGCAAGGATGTAGATGATGTTTGGATTTCTGGACTCTTCCCTGGAATGATCGCAGGAGATTAAGCAAGCTGTAAGGATGGATAAGTAAAGAAAGATATTGGCTCTTAGCATTTTCGAATTTTAGTTGGTAGCCGAAAATACAAAAAGCCTACTTAGACTACAAGGTCTCTTTTATAAATGCTTAAGGGACTTTTGTAGTTAGGTTTAGACTTTTATCCTCTAAGTCTCTATCTGCTCCAGTACCCCCTGTAACTCATCGATAAAGATGTGCAGGTACTCCGGGATACTTCCCGTGTTGCTGTCAAGGATCCAAAACTTATGCAATTCTCCCTGCTTGACTTCCAGGTAATATCCACCCTGGTCTGCACAATCGGGACACCCAAATACCGTATCCATCTCATTGAAAATTTCCTCCGGAAAGTTTTTAAACAGAGTTGATGCGATTTCAAATTTTGACTGATTGAGTTTTACAAATGCCCCTTCATAAAAATCTGTTCTGGAGGGGTATTTATCAAGGGTGTCTTCTGACACTTGACTACTATCAAGCTTGAAGATCCGAATGCAATTTTCACCCGTACAAAACCCAGCAAAGCGGCCAAAGATCAGGTAGTTTGATTTAGGGTTTGGATTATTCTCCTCGCAGGATGAGAACATAAACGTAACGAGTACAATTATGAATATTTTTTGAATATTGGGCATTTTATTTTGGTCTTCCCATAAGACAACAAAATGCAAAAGATGGTTGAAGCAAATGATCACAAAAGTTTTATAAAGAAGCAAAAACCCTTACCAATCCAAAAGCTAATAAGATCCAGTGTTTAATCTGTGACTAGTTTGAAAGTGCCGTTTGAAAGAAATTGAGTTCCAGGTACGAAGTCTTTGGAATTGAGAATTTCCAAATAACCCCCACTTGATTTTCCCAATTGGACTGCTTTCTTTTCAAATACAACAGGGTCAGCTCCCATATCTTTTGTCGTGAGCACATAATCAAGATCATCCATATTAGTGACTGCTGTTTCCGGAAGGGAGAAACAGGTATCAGTCTGAGTGAAAATAGAAGCCTCTACATACATACCCGGACTGAAAAGATGCATATCCTCCGTATTAATATGTCCGTGAAGAGAAGCGGCCCTTTTTTCCAGGTCAATTGTTCTATTTACCAGATAGACGCTGGCACCATATTGTACACCGGGATTATTCTGTGTGGAAAATTTGATGCTTTGTCCTTCTTTGATCTTGTAGAGGTCTTTTTCAAAGATGATAAGCTCGAGGTGAAGGTGATCCATGTCTGAGATCTTTAAAGCCACATCTGTAGGGTTGATAAACATTCCCCGGGAAACATTGACCTCAGAAACCTGACCATTAATGGGTGCAAATACCTGGATTGATGTTCGGATATTTTCAGCAGTCAGCGATTCGGGATTAATATTCATCATGGATATTTTTTTCTTTAAAGCCTGAGATTTCACCAGGACAGACTGGTAATCTGCTTCAGCTTTCAGGTAATCCTTCATTGATGTGATGTTGTCTTTGATTAATTCTTTTTTTCGGTCATAGTCCGATTTCAGATAGGCCAGCTGACTTTTGGCGTCCAGATATTGTTCCTGAATCTCCACATAATCAGGATTTTGAAGTGAAAAAAGCAATTGCCCTTTTGATACTTTTTCACCAGGTAAGACCTTGACTTCTGACACAAAACCACCGAAATAGGTACTTACTGATGAGACATTCTGAGGAGGGAGATCAAAAATTCCATTTGTTTCTATGATGTCATTGAAAACACGTTGCTCAATTGTAGTGAATGCCATGCTAGAAGCTTCCAATTGCTCTTTTGTGATCTCTAGGTTATCAGGTCCTCCTTTATCTTGATCATTAGTTTCGTCAGTCGTGGAGGATCCACAAGATTGGATTCCCATAGCCACCAGGCTAATAAATATGATATGATATGGAATGGATGATTTAAGTAAATTTTTCATCTCAGAGTGTTAAATAATTAATGTCCAAAACGATCAAGTTGTATTGAAACAAGGCCTTGAGATAGTTTTCCTCTATCTGCTTGGCATTTTCCAGGAGTTGTATGTATTGATAGAAATCAATCTCACCTTTATTATAAGCCTCAGTAGCATTTGATAGCAATTCACTGGCCAGAGACTGTCCCTTTTCTTCGTAATATCGGATCTCCTCCAATTGTTGGCGTAGACCAGCCTGGAGATTCTTGTATTCAGAAAACAGGTTGGTTCGATAGTTATCGGCTTCAGCTGAAGCGACGAAGCTAGCTGCCTGGGCGCCCTGTATCCTGGATTTTTGTGAACCAAAAAATAATGGTATGGCTACCCCAGCATGGAATCCCGTATAATTTCTGGGATTAGGACCATTGTTTGTGCCTTGCCATAATGAGAATGTCAGATCGGGTAATAATCGTTGCTTTTCGAGCGACACCTGAGATTGAGAAAGTTCTATGGCATCATCAAAATAGTTTAGGCCGGGGTGATCTGTACTATCCAGTGGAGTATAATCCAGCCTTGGCAAACTCTTCATACTCACAAAAAAGGATGAATCAGTTTGCAGCAAATTCATTAACTCGGTTTCTGAAATTTTTAGATCTTCGGAGACCTTTATCAGTTTGATAGAGATTTCCCGCTGCTTGGCTTCAGCGGTCAGTTGTTCAAGGTAATTGGTTTCCCCCTGTTCGAATCTTTGGCGGGCAGCAGTTGAGAATTTTTGAAACAGGCTATCCAGGAAAGTGTAATTAGATTCAAGTTGTCTGTTGTAAACAACCTTATAATAGGCTTTTGATACTTCTTTGATGACCGTCCTTTTTTGAAGATTAAATTGATCTGTCATCAGCGAGGTTTGCCAGCTAAATACATTTTTTTTGGCTCCATAAACCGTTGGGAATTCTAGTGACTGAGCAATGCCCCAGACGTGAATGGGCTGATTGTTGATGGCAATGTTGTTTTCATCGTAACTGTAGAACACCTCCGTCTTATTAATATCAAAGGCACTTCGTGACAAACGACTTGCCTGATTTACCCTTTCCGCTGCAGCCTTTATGGATTTATTGTTTTCTAAAGCTGTTTGAATCGCCCGCTCAATAGATAGTGAGTTATCCTGAGCACTGCTAACAAGTGATAGTCCCATTCCAATTAGCAGCATCCCGGCTTTTAATCCTCTTCTAACTTTAAAATTCCCACTGTCGAATAATGCGTAGAGGAGAGGTAAAACGATAAGCGTCAGCAAGGTAGCCGTTACCAGGCCTCCCATTACTACTGTTGCCAAAGGGCGTTGTACTTCTGCTCCTGCAGAGGTGGAGATGGCCATCGGTAAAAATCCAAGTGCCGCGGCAGCTGCAGTGAGTAGGACTGGTCTCATTCGCTTTTTAGTCCCAATCATTATTCTTCGATTGATGTCTTTTACTCCGTGCGCTTTGAGCTCTTTAAATTCTTCAATCAGCACGATCCCATTCAACACAGCAATCCCAAACAGCGCAATAAATCCCACCCCAGCGGAAATACTGAAAGGCATGTCCCTTATGAACAATAAGAGAACTCCACCCACAGCAGCCAAGGGTATTGCACTGAAAATGATCAATGCTTCTTTCACGGAGTTAAAGGCAAAATAGAGCATGATAAAAATAAGTGCCAATGCAAGTGGAACAGCAATCATCAACCTGTTGGTAGCAGTTCTGAGATTTTCAAACTGCCCGCCATAACTGACAATATAACCAGGGGGGAGTGTCACTTCCTCCTCAATGATCTTCTGGATATCTGTCACTACGGATTCAAGGTCTCTGTTTCTCACATTCACGCCAACTACAATTCTGCGTTTTGTCTCGTCTCTGGAGATTTTTGCAGGTGCTTTGATAACACTGATTTCGGCAAATTCATTGAGTGGGAGCTTACTCCCATTCGGGAGTTGAATTGAGGCATTTGCTATGTTTTCAATATTCTTACGGTGGTTTTCGTCAAACCTGACCACCAGGTCAAACTGTCTTTCACCTTCGAAAATGGTTCCGGCAGGTATACCAGCAAACCCCACCATGATGATCTCATTAAGTTGTTTGATACTGAGACCATATCTGGCAATCATGCTCCTGTTATACTTGACAGACATCTGGGGAAGACCATCAATTTTCTCAACACTGATATCAGCTGCTCCTGGGACATTCCTGATCTTTTCTTCAACTTCAAGGCCTTTGTGATAAAGGAGACTAAGGTCTTCACCAAAGATTTTGATAGCAAGGTCAGCCCGTACACCTGTGATCAATTCATTGAATCGCATTTCAATAGGTTGAGTAAACTCAAAGTCCACTCCTGGAATTTGTTTGATCAATGCTTCCTTAAATGCATTGGCCAGGTCATCTTTTGTAGAAACAGTCGTCCAGGTATGTATTGGTGTTAGCTTGATGATTACATCAGTCTCTTCCATCCCCATCGGATCTGTTGGTACTTCAGCAGCACCTATCCTTGTCACCACCTGCTCCACCTCAGGGAATTCCCCAAGGATTTTCTCAATTTTAGTGGTGGTTTTTACTGTTTCACTTAGTGAAGTACCTGTCTTCAGTACGGGTTGGATTACAAAATCTCCCTCATCAAGTGTGGGCACGAATTCTCCACCCATTTTGGAAAAGATAAATCCAACAATAATCAGTAATGCAGCTGCAAGACTCAAAACGATTCCCTTTTTTCTCAAGGCCCATAGGATTGTGGGTTCATATTTGGACTCCAAAAACGAGATCAATCGGGTAGAGATATTCTTTTTTTCAGACAATGATGGTTTTATAAAAATGGATGCCATCACGGGTACATAGGTGAAACATAGGAAAATGGCTCCTATGAGTGCAAATACAAATACCAGCGCCATCGGTTTAAACATTTTCCCTTCAACTCCAACCAACGAGAGAATCGGGATGAAAACAATGATGATGATCAGCTGTCCAAAGATGGCTGAGTGCATCATTTTGCTGGCGCCCTGAAATGAGATCTTGTCAATCAGATCCTGTTGTTCGTTTTTAGGTAGCGAAATGTATTCCTGTTGTTTACTGGTAATACTGAAGGCAATGAACTCCACAATGATCACTGCACCATCGATGATGATCCCAAAGTCGATGGCCCCCATACTCATCAGGTTGGCATCTACATCGAAAACATACATCAAAGTAAGAGCAAAGAGCAGGCTCATCGGGATGACCGAAGCCACTACCAATCCCGATCGGATATTGCCTAATAAAAGGACAACAACAAAGATTACTATCAGACAACCCAGGATCAGATTCTCCGCAATGGTTGAAGTGGTCTTACCTATTAATTCACTACGTTCTAAAAATGGATTGATACTCACCCCCTCAGGAAGTGAAGGTTGAATTTCTTCCACCCTTTCTTTTACCGCATCAATTACAGCTTTTGAGCTGGCACCTTTCAGCATCATCACCTGACCAAGGACTTTCTCACCATTGCCATTTCCTGTGATCGCACCAAACCGGGTTGCGTGACCAAACTGGACTTTGGCCACATCCCTGATCAGGATGGGCATTCCATCCCTGTTATCAACAACGATTTTCTCTATGTCTTCCAGGGATCCAATTAATCCCTCACCCCGGATGAAGTAAGTTTGGAATTCCTTTTCAATATATCCGCCCCCTGCAACATTGTTATTCATCTCAAGGGCTGTAAAAACATCAGAAACCGAAATCTGTAAGCTTCTTAGTCGCTCGGGATCAACAGCTACTTCATATTGCTTGAGATAGCCTCCCCAGGTATTGACTTCCACTACCCCAGGATCCCCGAGAGTTGACGTCTAACGATCCAATCCTGGATAGTTCTTAGATCACTCAGTGAATACTTATCCCGATAGGCTGGATCCACTTCCAACACATACTGATAGATTTCACCAAGCCCGGTTGTGATAGGACCCATAAAAGGGGCTCCGAAACCTTCGGGGATGATCTTCTCAGCACTCTTAATCTTCTCAGCGATCAACTGACGAGGCAGATAAGTTCCCATCTCATCGTCAAAAACAATTGTCACAACTGAGAGTCCGAATTTCGATACAGATCTAATTTCTTTGACGCCCGGCAGGTTGGCCATTTCAAGTTCAATGGGATATGTAATAAATTTTTCTACATCCTCTGTAGCAAGGTTGCGTGTGGTTGTAAGTACCTGCACCTGATTATTCGTGATGTCAGGCACTGCACCGATAGAAATTTGAGTTAAAGAGTAGGCTCCAAAGATTACAATAGCAATTGAAAAGAGGATGACGATGAGTTTATGGCTAATGCTATATGCAATAATTCGTTCAAGCATTTGGGAACTTCATTTAAATAAAAGTCAAATTTAGACGGTTATCCTAAGGCATTTATGAAGCCTTCCTTAAGATTTCCTTAAAATGTAATTGTCACAGTTGTTCCAATGTTGGGGGTACTTTGTAGATCAATTTGTGCATCTATTGCTTCAGCACATTTTTCACAATACTGAGCCCCAGACCATTTCCTGGTATTTTTTTGTGATTCAAAGCCTCTGAGCGGAAGAAGTTTTCATAGATATTTTGCAAGTCCTCAGGCTTGATACCTAAACCATGATCATTAATGCTGCATACAACATGACCTTTGACTTCCTTAATGTCTATCCCCAGCCTTGATCCATCAGGAGAGTATTTGATGGCATTACTCAAAACATTATTGATAATAAGGTGTGTATAGTAATGGGGTACCAAGAGTTTTTTATTCTGATCAAAATTAAATTCCAGCTGAATGCCCTTCTCTGCAATCTGGTTTTTGAAATAGGTTAAAGACTCATCAATAATGGTTGAGAGTTCGATCAGGCTATTGTTCTTGGATTGGTCTTTGGAGTCAAGTCGGGCAAGCAGTAGCAGCTGTTCCAATGTGAGTGTCATCTTTTCAATTTCACTTAAGCTGAATTGTATTTTCTCCTCATATTCCTTTTGAGTCCTGGGTTTTCTTATGAGTACTTCAAGCGTTCCAATAAGTGAGGCTAGCGGAGTGCGAAGTTCATGAGACGCATCAGAGGTAAATTGTTTTTCCCGCTCAATGGCATTTTCAATCCTTTCTAGTAATGCATTAAAGCCGGAGGAGAGTTCATAGATCTCATCTTTATTTGATGGCAGTGCTACCCGCTCCTTCAGGTTCATTTTGGTTATCTGACTGATTGTTTTGGTCACATTTTGTATGGGTTTAATGCTACGCCCTGCGAGATAACGGGAAATGAAATATAGACCTGATAAAATGACCAGATAGGCTATGATCAGGACATTACGTAACTTCAGGATAATGGATTTGGCAGATTCAGACGATATGGCGGCTAGTATGTGCCCTTTGATTTTTCCATCCTTGATCACAGGCAGCTGCACCAATCTAATGGACTGATTCCCAAGATTGGAATTGAAATGTTCTCCAAATACCGAGTCCCTGTAGGGCAGATATTCCTCCTTTAGATTGGGGGATTTATCCATCAATCGACCTTTTTCATCAACTAGTTGAATAAAGATCGGATTTACCTGTATTTCCCGATGCTCTCTTTCTTCCCATTCGGCTTTATTTTCGAAAAGAATGCTGTCGTTGATAACGACAATTTCCATGCTATGTCTTTGGGCTTCATAGGACAGATCGCTGTCAAGGTTTCGCATCACTGTTTCCTGAACAATCAGGTAAATAGCTCCAAAAGCCATTGCCATGATAATAGCCGTGGCGATCATATAGTGAGAAGCAATCCTATTTTTGAAACTAAGGTTCATATTTCCTTTGCTATATAACCTATACCGCGTACAGTCTGAATGTAATTTTCCTTTTCGGATAATTGAAGTTTCTTTCTAAGTGCATTGATGTACACATCAATCACTCCCGTATTGTATTCAAAGTGGATGTCCCATACACTTTCGATGATTCTAGTCCTTCTACATACCGTACCTTTATTCCGAATAAGGTATTCCAGAAGGGCAAATTCCTTTTGGGTCAGGGTGACTTCTTTACCATCTTTAAAGACCTGGTGGGTCTCAATATTTAACGAGATATTTCCCAGTTCGAAAATGGAATGATTACCGGATTTTGGTCTGAGTTGGACCCGCACTCTTTCCAAGAGTTCTTCGAAATGAAAAGGTTTTTTGATGTAATCATTGGCTCCAGCCTGTAATCCAAATACTGTTTCATCAGTGGTGTCCTTGGCTGTAAGGAAAATGATGGGAGTTTCTTCATAGTCTTTTCTGAATTGTCTGCAGATTTCTATCCCACTCAGACCAGGCAGCATCCAGTCAAGAAGCAATAAGTCATAATTGCCGGATAAGGCTAATTCAAGCCCTTTTTTCCCATCGTTTGCAACATCCACAGCAAAGGATTCTTCCTCTAACCCTTGTTTCAGGAAAGCAGCAATACCGATTTCGTCCTCGACAATTAGTATTCTCACAGGTCAAATATCGACCAGGATCGATTAAGCATCAATTAATCCTTCCTTAAGATTTGCTTAAAAAGCGGATCTGATTGTCAGGGCATCCTGTTTCTCTTTCAAGACAATCTAAAAGAACAGGAACTTTGATCATTATTTTAAAAATAATTGTAATAAGTACACTATTCATTTTATCTTCATAAATCCATTAATTGATAAATGATGAAATACACCCCAGTCTGGATACTTTTAGGAATTTTAGTTTCTTATTGTTCTGATCATAAAAGTCAAACTCAGGAAGACAACGAACCACGTAGAATAGAAATGCTTTTTCTGGGTCACGCTTCGAAACACCACCCATCCTATGAATATATGCCCATACTGGCTGCAGCTCTTACAAAGGATGGTATCAATCTAACCTATACCAATAAACCGTCAGATCTCAATGAATCGAACCTGGAGAAATACGATGGTTTGATGGTCTATGCCAATCATGAGTATATCACCCCTAGTCAGGAGGAGGCGTTGCTCAACTTTGTGAAAGAAGGACATGGATTTGTACCCATTCATTGTGCAAGTTTTTGCTTTCAGAATTCCGATGAATACATTGATCTGGTTGGTGCCCAATTTTGGAAACACAAAACCGATAGTTTTAAAGCTGACATTATTGCTCCGGAGCACCCAGCGCTAAAGCGTGTTCAGGAATTCGAAACCTGGGATGAAACGTATGTTCACCATAAAATAGCTGGTGATCTTACTGTGTTAATGGAACGAGTGGAAGGAGATCATAAGGAGCCGTGGACCTGGGTGAAAGAATATGGTGAGGGAAAGGTGTTTTATACTGCCTATGGTCATGATGAGAGAACCTGGAATAACCCCGGATTTCAGCAATTGATCAAGGCTGGTATTTTGTGGTCAGTGAGTCCTGAAGTTCATGAAAAATGGGAGGCTTTCAGCAAAGAAATTCCAAAACTGGTTTACGAATCCCGGGATAGCATTCCCAATTATGAAAAACGTGATCCAAAACCTCAATACCAGGAACCACTCTCACCGGAAGAGTCAGAAAAGCTGATCCAGGTCCCGGTGGGATTTGAGCTTTCGCTTTTTGCTAGCGAACCGGATATCATAAACCCTATTGCAATGGAATGGGATGAAAGGGGAAGGCTGTGGGTCATTGAAACTGTGGATTATCCAAATACAGTTAGAAATGAAGATGGAGTAGGTGATGACCGCATCAAGATCTGTGAGGACACAGATGGGGATGGGAAGGCAGATAAGTTCACCATTTTTGCCGAGGACCTGAACATCCCAACCAGCATGGTTTTTGTCAATGGTGGGGTGATTGTTTCACAGGCACCACATTTCCTGTTTCTAAAAGATACTAACGGGGACGACAAAGCAGATATCAGGGAGAATATTATCACCGGGTGGGGGACGTTCGATACCCATGCTGGTCCATCAAATCTTAAATATGGCGTAGATAATAAGATCTGGGGGGTAGTTGGCTATTCGGGCTTCGAAGGAATGATCGCCAATGAACCTTTTAAGTTTCGCCAGGGTATTTATCGGTTTGCTTCTGATGTCTCCTCTTTTGAATACCTGACCAGAACCAGTAACAATACCTGGGGGCTCGGATTTACAGAGAACAATGACGTCTTTGCTTCAACTGCCAATAATACGCATAGTGTTTACATGGGAATTCCCAATAAATACTTCCAGGGCGTAGAAGGTATCCGACCAAGGGGCAGTGAAAAGATTGATGGCCATTACCCTATGCACCCAATAACTGATAAGGTAAGGCAGGTGGATGTATGGGGCGGTTTTACCGCTGCTTCAGGGCATAATTTTTATACAGCAAGAGAATACCCTAAAGAATTCTGGAATGAAATGGCTTTTGTATGCGAACCAACAGGTCATCTTGTGCACATTGCCAAACAGGAAAAAGATGGGGCAGGGTTTAAGGAGGTTGACGGCTGGAATTTATTTGCAGGTGCAGATGAGTGGGTAGCTCCAGTGGAAGCCAAAGTGGGTCCTGATGGACAGGTTTGGGTAGCTGACTGGTATAATTTCATTGTACAGCATAATCCGACACCTCGTCCGGATAGGGGTGGATACCAGGCTGAAAATGGGGATGGCAATGCTTATATCAATCCATTAAGAGACAAGAAGCATGGAAGGATCTGGCGAGTCATTTACAAGGGAGGTGACAACGAGCAGCCGATTACTTCTCTATCAAAAGACGATCCGGCGGGCCTGATCAATGCATTGAATAGTGATAATATGTTTTGGCGGCTGACCGCGCAGCGAATACTTGTCGAGCGAAATGACCAGGATATTTTACCAGAGCTGATCAATCTGGTAAAAAGTAATTCATTGAATGATATAGGCCAAAATCCAGCAGGTATGCACGCCCTGTGGATACTGGACGCCCTTGGAGCTTTGAATGAAACAAATCAGGAGACCTATGATATGCTTGTTAAGGCTTTGGGTAGTGGTTCTTCGGCTGTTCGTAAGGCAGCTGTTGAATTATTACCAGTTAGCCTTTGGTCTAAGGAAGCTTTGATGGCATCAAAAGTG
This sequence comes from Bacteroidota bacterium, assembly GCA_047947195.1. GTDB lineage: Bacteria > Bacteroidota > Bacteroidia > Cytophagales > Cyclobacteriaceae > UBA7330. The sequence continues at coordinate 3,901,579 of CP170458.1, read as the reverse complement.
ATTCAGGATGAAGATGGACCAGTTAGGCTGGCTGCTATTCTGAAGCTTGCGGAAATGCCTTCTTCCTTCAATACCGGGAGAATGCTGTATGATATGATAGTTAGTGAGGAGATAGCAAATGACCCATGGCTTTCAAGAGCCATTTATGCGTCAGCGGTTAGAAATTCGGAGGGTTTTATTGCCGGTTATTTGGAAGATCACCCTGGCTTTAAGATGTCTGATGATTCCACATTCATCAAATCCATGACCTCTGATCAGGATCTATTTATGCTCACATATTACCAGGAACCTTCTGAGAAGCAAAACAATATTGCATCAGAGACCGAAGGAGTTAAACAGATCAACATCTCAGTGATCAAGAATGAAATGAAATATGACATTAAATCATTCGCAGTGAAAGCCGGAGAAACCGTTGAGATAGTATTTACCAATCCGGATTTCATGCAACACAATCTCCTGATCATTCAGCCAGGCCAACTCGAAACAGTAGGTGCTGCAGCTGACGAACTGGCAAGGAGTCCTGATGGCGCGGAAAAGAATTATGTACCTGACATGCCACAGGTTTTATTCAACACCAAATTGCTGGATCCAAATACCACTGTCAAACTTACATTCAAAGCACCTGATCAGCCGGGAGACTATCCATTCCTGTGTACCTTCCCGGGGCACTGGAGGTTGATGAATGGAATTATGCGTGTGATAGGGTCAGAAGTAAATTAGAAATTGATATGGGATTGAATGTAAAGTTTGGTGTGAGCACCTGGTTATGGACCTCTCCTTTTTCGACAGAAACGACACAGCTTTTTGAAAAAATTAAAAAGATGGGTTATGACCTGGTGGAGATACCTGTAGAGGATCCATCTATTATTGATACTGTAAAAGTAAAGCAGGCCTTGAAGGATTATGGACTGGATTGTGTGGTTTGCGGTGCATTTGGCCCTGGGCGGGATCTCACCAATGATGATCCGGCTATCGTCAAAAAGGGGATAGATTACATAGAAGACTGCTTCCAGATTTGTAATGACTTGGATGCTACTTTTCTCGCCGGGCCGATGTATTCCGCAGTAGGAAAGGCCAGACTGATTCCTGAAGAACAAAAGAAGATCGAGTGGGATCGAGCGGTTAATAATTTGAGAAAAGTCTGTGAAAGTGCCCATTCCAAAGGACTCGATATTGCACTTGAACCTTTAAATCGGTTTGAAACAGATTTGATCAACCGCACAACAGATCTAACAAAACTAATAGGTGATATCAATCATCCATCTGCTAAGATCCTTCTGGATGGATTCCACATGAATATTGAAGAACCAAGCATTGAAGCTGCAATACTCGAAGCAGGGGACAAGCTGATCCATGTGCAGGTTTCGGAAAATTATCGGGGAACTCCGGGGACCGGGCAGACCAGATGGGATGATTACTTAAGCGGATTAAAGAAAATTAATTACCAGGGCGCAATCAGTATCGAAAGTTTTACTCCGGACATCCAGGAGCTGGCTGGTGCTGTATGTATCTGGCGTCCATTGGTAGAAAGCCAGGATGGGTTTGCCTCTGAAGGGTTACAATTTTTGAAGAAGTGGGCTGAAGGATAGTTATTGAACCTTCCACCATTCTGGTCTTGGGTAGTCCTGCCCCAATAGAAAACGCTCCCCTATAAAGGGATGGACAATTGATGCATCTAAACGCTCACTTTCCGCTTTGAATCGGAGAATCGGATCGGTCCATTCATGCACTGATAATTTGAAGGCTCCCCAGTGAATGGGCATGAGCAGTTGTCCCTGAACATCAACCCCCGCCTGTACACTTTGCTCCGGCATCATGTGAATGGCCTCCCAGGCCTCATTATACTGACCACATTCTATCATGGCCAAATCAAATGGTCCATACTTGGCCCCAATCTCTTTAAAATGTGGTCCATAGCCACCATCCCCGCTGAAATAGATATTCTGATGTTCGCCCTGGATCACCCAGCTGGCCCATAGTGTGGCATTTCTGTCTGTAAGTCCTCGCCCGGAAAAGTGACGAGCCGGACAAGCCACGAGTTTCAATCCTTTGTACTCGACATGATCCCACCAATCTAGTTCAGTGATTTTTTCTTCTGGAATTCCCCAGGAAACAAAATGAGACCCAACACCCAAAGCCATAAAGAAATGGTCAACCTCATCTTTTAATTTCATGATAGTTGGATAATCCAGGTGGTCATAGTGGTCATGTGAAAGGATGATGGCATCAATGTCTGTTAATTCCTCAATGGGGATCGGTTTTTCGTAAGGGTACCTCTTAGATCCAAATGATACAGGGGATGCGACCTCTCCCAGCATCGGATCTATTAAAATTCTTTTGCCTTCTATTTCAACAAGGAAAGCTGAATGGCCATACCAGGTCACATAGCAAAGTGTATCAACTGGTGCGTGTTGGTTTTCTCCGAATTTTACCGGTAGCTCAAAGGAAGGAGATTGATTCTTCCCAAAGAAGAAATCCGGCATAGTCGCCATCATCTCACTCGCGGATCCCATTTTGGTTTCAATGAGGTTTACAAATTCATCTTTACCATAATTGGGAGATTTTTGAATCTCTAACAGGTGCTCATCTTTAGGCTTCTCACCAATTTGGGGAGCTGAATTCACGAAAATGATTACTGCAATAGCGAATACGGCAATAATTCCCAGGATCGCTGCTATGGTATACATAAAGGCTTTGGTGAGTTTTTTGATCATTGATTTTTAGACGATGAGGGAGGGAAATTATTTTAAGAACTTTTTAAAGATTTGTTCAAAATGATTCAGCAGATTTATACCGTTATAAAAAATATAAATCAATTAATTTTAGGATAAAGCAACTTTATAAAGTTCACATAATGTGAACTAAATTAATTCTTCAGCGTATATTTACATGAAAGTTCACCTGGTAAAAGAAAAGACCATTGAAGATTTTGTTATGAAACATGCTTCTTGTGAGACATCTTTTCAGGAATGGATGATGAAAATTAAATATGCTGACTGGGATAATCCCCAGGATATGAAATCGACATTTAATTCAGTTGATATTTTGGGAAAAGGGAGTAGCAGGGCAGTGTTTGATATTGGGGGCAATAATTTTAGACTGATAGGAAAGTATGGTTTTGGAAGATCAATGGTTCATCTGTTTATCTGCTGGATTGGGACACATAAAGCTTATGATGAACTCTGTAAATCAAATATGCAGTATACTGTAAACGATTATTAAATGGATGTTTTGAAATATAAAGTAATCAAATCACGGGATCAGTATGATGAATATTGCCAGATATTGGGTAAGCTGATTTTTGATATAAATGGAGATGCTGAGAAGGACGATGAAATTGAGCTTCTTACTTTATTGATCGAAAAGTATGATAAAGAGACTTCCATAGTTTCAGAATCGGATCCAGTCCAGCTACTAAAATCTTTAATGAATGATCATCATTTAAAGGCTAAGGACGTGGTTAAAATACTTGGAGTAAGCAAAGGTCTGGTTTCTGATATTCTTAATTATAAGAAGGGGTTTTCCAAGGAAGTGATCCGCAAGCTAGCTAATCATTTCAAACTAGATCAAGAAGCATTCAACAGACCGTATAGACTTATTACTAATGATCGAAAAAAACGTAGTAAAAAAGAAACTCATCATTTATTAAGTAGTCCAAAGAATGACAGGCGACTCAGGGAAAGTATAAAAGAATTTAAAAGGAGTCGTGGGTAAATAGGAAGATAATAATTCAACTACTACTTCATAAAATGCTTCTTCATGAAGTCAATATAGACGTCATAATCTTCTGGCACTGTACCATGACCACCCGAATGCATGTAATAACCCAGGTCATTTAAAATGGGCTTCCCGGCAGCTGGCCATTGTTTGGTTTGTAGTCCTTTTTTGCCAAATAATTCATAAACCGGCTCCGCAGCTACCGCCGCATCAAACTCTCCTTTAGGATCTGACCAGTAATCAGTATCCCCAGTTTGTAACAACAAGGGTCTGGGCGCAATCAATGAGACCAGCATGTGGGCATCTACCGGACAGGTATTCGGATCCCATGCGTATTTCATGCGATTTAGAGAAAATTGGTAATAGTATCGTGTTGGATGGATCATGTGGGCAATCGTTTCACCATACTGGCGCCTCGAAATGGCTGCACCACCTTCACCTGAACAACTGGCCAGGATCATCCCGAATCGCTCATCGCTGGCTCCAGTCCATAAGACTGTCTTTCCTAGTCTGGAGACCCCATGCAGGGCTATTTTCTTTGGATCAATGTCTTTATCTGTCTGCAAATAGTCCATGGCTCTACTGAGTCCCCATGCCCAGGCAGAGATGGCTCCCCATTCATCCGGAGCAGGATAATTCTCTCCTTCATTGAAGAAATGCCCGATGATGCCATACTTCAAGCCATCAGGAAAGTCAGGTTCAATATCTCCGTAATAAATAGAAGCAACCCCAATACCCTCGTCAATGAACTTATCCAGGTCAAACTTGCCGAAACTTCTACCTTCTGATGCATGGATTCTTTCTCCTTCCCGCGTCCAGATCATTCCTTCTCTTATGCCTGGGTCATCAAAAGAAAGGCTGTTAGGAGAAAAACTAATTCTAAAGAAGAGTGGTACAGGTCCTTTTGATTTCGTAGGTAGATAGATCAATAAATCTGTTTTATAATCTGAAGTATCTGAGGTGAAATAGATAGTGACTTGTCTTCGTATCACTTTGCTGTCAAAGGCAGGAGTACCTTTTTCAAATACCTCGAAACTTACATCCTTTCGATCCGGAGCCTTGCCAAATTGTTCACTCGCAAATAGCTTGAAAATCTCAGGACGTCGTTCATTGATCCAGGTTTTTGAATTGGTTACTTTTTCCCCATTTTCTAAAATTAAGGGGTCAGGTAAGGTATAAGTTGGAACCTTTGATTGGTCATAATTGATAGGTATTCCAGCTGTTTCAGTTCGTGTCGGTTGAGCCTTTACCTGCAAAAGGAAGACAATTGCAAGCAATAGCGAAGCCAGTATCTTTTTTGGAGATAGATCATATTTTATCACAGCACGGGTTTTTATTCTAAATCTTAATAAAGATATTCTTTTTATACAGGAAGTATAGAAATGACCAAACCAGTATCACGCCACCGATAGCAGCAAATACTTCATGCCATTCCTCCGGTAGTGGGGCATATAGACCCCCAAAAAGCTGGGCGGAAATGTATTCAAAAGGAACAAATCCATAGACAAAGTACACAGTCAATGAATTCATTCCGATCACTTTGAATGGAAAGGCCCATTTGGTATACCCCTTGACATCAATGATCCAATAGAATAGCGCCATAGACATGAAGGCAATCCCACTGGTCAGCATGATAAATGAACTTGACCACAATTTTTTATTAATTGGAAAATGTAGTCCCCAGATCAATCCAATGATCATTATGGCCAGTCCTCCTCCAACAAGGATCAAGGTTTTACGATTGCCGGTTAAATCCATACGCAGCACATCTCCTGCTATACTTCCGAATACTGTGATACAAAGTGCTGACAGCTGAGTGAGCAATCCATTTTCATCATATATGCCTCCGCCATTGTGTAATCTTCCGGGTAGAAACATTCTGTCGAACCATCCTATAATATTTCCTTCAATGGAAAGGTCCCCCGGTCCATAACCAGGCACGGGCACCAGAAATAAAAGTCCGTAATACCCAACCAGGATCCCGGCAATCCAAAGCAGTCTGGCTTTGAGACTGAAATTGAGAAATAGTAAGGTGGTAATAAAACAAGCGAATCCAATTCGACCCAGTACGCTTACAAATCTGATCTGAGAGGGCTCGAAGAACTTAACCGGGTGATTTTTGTAGATGATGCCCAGCCCAATCAAAATCAGCATTCTCAAAAAGACCTTTTTATATAGTTCTTTCTTGTCCATGCCCAGTTCCTTTCCCTTCGTAAGAGAAAAGGACAAGGAGACTCCTGCAATGAACAGGAATAGAGGGAAAATAAAATCATAGAAAACAAAACCATTCCATTCGACGTGGTGTAACTGATGAGCCAACGCATCAATCCAGCTTAATCCGGTTTTTCCGTCAAGAAGAACAAGAAAAGTACCTCCTCCGGATATGAAAAACATATCAAATCCTCTGAGTGCGTCGATTGAGAGTAGCCGTTTTCCAGTTTCCATGTTATTTCAGTTTAGTTGCAGATGCTGTATCTAAAAATAGTTTGGTGTTTTCGTGTTTTCTTAGAATCGTTGCCGGACAGGCAGTGCTGATCTCTGCATATAAAGTATTATGCACGGCCTCGGCTTTTCGTCCATCCGGAACCACACAGCTTATCACTTTTGAATGCATGATCGCAGGTATGGTTAAAGACAAGGCTTCTGTGGGTACATCATTCATTGTCGGGAACCATCCTTCGCCAAATTGCTGTTTTCTGCATGGTTCATCCAACTCCACGATCTTTACCCATTTAGGGTCATTAAAATCAGCTACCGGAGGATCATTGAAGGCGATGTGTCCATTTTCTCCAATACCAATACAGGCGATATCTATCGGATGGTTTTTCAATTCTCTTTCGTAATCAGACATTACCTCATCCAGATTTTCTGCATCACCATTGAGCAAAAAGATCTTTCCTGGTGCCACATCATTCAGGATCCTTTCTTTGAGGTATTTTCTGAAGCTCGCAGGATGGGTGTCCGACATCCCTTTGTATTCATCCAGGTGAAAAACAGTAATTTTTTTCCAATCGATGTTTTTTTCTTTCAGCGCTTTGAGGAATGAAAATTGGGAGGCTCCGGTTGCCAGGATCATATTGGCTTTCCCATTGGCCTCAATGGCTTTTTTTAGTGTGTCAGCTACAAAGTCAGCTGCGGCATTCCCCATTGTTTCAGTTTCGGGATATACCAATACATTCAGATTGTCGACTGTGAAATTTTTCTCCATAAAAGTGTTTAAAAGAAGTCTGCGATAGCAAACCAGGTTGTAATAAGTGAAAATAAAATAACCGCAATGATACCCGCGTTCAGACGAGTACTGGCCTGATGTTCTTTCATCAAATCCTTTTTATTGATCAGAATATAAATGGGAATAGCTACTGCCGGTAAAATACATGCCTGAAAAGCCTGCGAAAAGATCATTAAAGCCGGTGGTCGCTCATCAAGAAAAACAGAACCAAAGGCGAATAACATTCCCAGCACGATAAGTATTCTGGATTGGGTTGAATGAATGTTTCTGGGTTTTCCTGTAAAATCCGATAGCAACCAGGGAGCAATCAATACAATCGGGAAAATGGTCGATAAACCAGCTCCGGCGATTCCAATAATTAAAATAAATGCAGCTGTTTTGCCGCCTATGGGTTCGAATAATGAAATCATTTCGACTGTGTTGTCCAGTTTCATCCCATAAACATGTAGCGTCCCGGCTGCAACAGCCATGATAACTCCACTCAAAAGTAGCATCATAGCAGCAGATACAAAGGCATCTTTCTTTTCAGTTTTTAGGTCTTTGATTCCCCAACCTTTTTCAGAAACAACCACACTTCTCATGATGAATACGGCAGCAGAACAGGTGGTCCCCGCAATGGCCGCTATCAGACCAAAAGACCCAGGAGTATCAGGTATTCCCGGGATCAAACCAACAGCAATTGAGGAAAAGCTTGGTTTAACCATAAAAAAGACGATGATGAAAGAGAGACCCATAACCACCACAATACCTGTCAATACTTTTTCGAAAGCCTTGTATTGGCCATACCAGATCAAGAACAATAGCGCTATGGAGAAAAACAGGATGATCCAAAACCTGGATACGACCGCCCCATCAAATGCCAGTCGAATGCCCTCCTGAACCAGATCCGCCACGATCCCCATCACACCCATCAGAGCCAATAACTCCCCAATGATCAATGCAATGATGATATAAAGGGAGAGAACCCATCCATTTTTAAACTGCGTCTTAAAATTGAATAGGGCTGTATTCCCTGTCACGAGTGTTACCTTTCCATATGCCACCATTAGTACAAATGTGAAGATACATGAGAGTACCAGAGCCCAGAACAGGGTCATGCCATGCTCGGCGCCTGTCTTAGCCATGGTAGTGACACTTCCTGTGCCGATATTGTATCCGATGAGGAAAAGTCCGGGTCCTACAGCGCTCAGTGCGATTAAGAGTTTCTTCATTTTGGGTTAGGTTAGCTGTTCAGGTTAAGGTCTTGAATAAACCAGTTTCCCTGCGACATAGGTTTTGTTGATGATCATCTCGTCACCTTCAATAGTAAATACAATCATGTCAGCTCTTTTACCTACAGACAATACTCCCTGATCTTCCAGTGACATCATTTTAGCCGGGTTTGTGCTGGCCATTCGGATAGCATCATCCAGGCTGCAGTCAGTCCATGCCATGATTACACCAACGCAACGACTAATCGGCGAAGCGGCACCAGCCAGTACATTTTCTTTAGGTAGTTTTACCACATAGGGGGTCAGTTCCAACGTCCTTTCTCCACGCTCATAAATACCTGGGGGTAGACCTGCAAGATCCAGTGCATCAGATACCAGAATGAGATTTTCCGAACCCTTAACTTTATAAAAGCTTCTCACTTCCTCTTTGGTGAGGTGAGCACCATCAGCGATGATGCTTGGAGTAATTCGATCGTCCGCTAGTTGTGGCCAAAGAGGATTGTGGTGACGATTGATTTCGTTTGCACAGCCATTGCCCAGGTGAGTGGCCATTCTCGCTCCAGCATCAACTGCCTCATTGATTGCCTCTACACTACCGTTGTGGTGACCCAGGGAAACAACGACTCCACTTTCAACACATTTCTTAATGAATGGAATGGCGCCTTCAATTTCGGGTGCAACAGTAATTAATTTGATACCACCTTCAGCAGCAGCCTGAATCTCAGAAAATTCCTTCCAGTCTGGTGCTTTGATATATTTCTCCAGGTGAGCACCTCTGAAGCCTGCAACAGGTGAGATGTAAGGCCCTTCCAGATGAAATCCCGGGATAGATTGACTGATTTCCGGGTCTTTTCTAGCCTCTGCAAGGATGGCGAAATTCTTTTTGAGCCTGTCAATATCGCTTGTAATAACAGTCGGGAAATAGGATGTAACGCCAGCTTTCCATAAAGCTTTTGTAGCATCTTTAACCCCTTGAACAGTAAGGTCCGGCCCCGAAAAATCAACCCCTAAATATCCATTGATCTGGATGTCAATAAGGCCCGGAGCCAGGTAATTTGTCTCCCAGGGATTCTCACCTTCGTCACGTCTGATGTCAGTGATTTTTCCATTTTCGGATTCAATGTGAACTACGGTTCTATCATTATACAAGGTTCCGGTAACTTTGCTTGCTTCATCTTTCATGTTCAAACCTGTAAAAGCATAGAGTATTAATATCGAAAGGAAGTACTTCATCTAAGTTGATTATTTTGATTTTAGAAAGATACAATAATAGGTTAAAGACTGAAAGGGGATACCCTTTCCCATTGACCGCTGGATGCTGATCTATCCAGTGCTTCCAATACAGCCACGCCGCTCAAAATGCTTTCATAACTTCGGGGTTCTTTGCCTGTCTTAAACATTTCAACCATATCCACATAGTTTCTTGCCGGATCAGCAGCTTTTACCCTGGATTTCAATTCGATAATTCCTTCGTCAGTTTCCACAAAAGTCTGCCAGCCATAATGCTTTGTAGTGAATACCAGTGAAGCTAGCATGCCATTGGCAAATACCAGGTCTGCACCACTATTAGCTCCATTGTTGATGATTCGAACTTTTTCCACCTCATTGCCAAACATGTACAATAATGGCTGTACTGTATGAGGTCCATAGAAAAACACACCACCATATTCGGAGTTAATGTCTACACGACCTGATCGGATCACCTGGTTAATATCTCCTAGTTCCTTCAATTGTTCAATCACATCAAAAGTCTCTTCGTTTTGAGCGATAGAACTAAAGGAGGTAACGGGAGTACCTACTTTTTTAGCCATCTTCAGGAATTCAACTCCTTCCTCAAGTGTATAGCAAAATGGTTTATCAATGAAGGAGGGAATACCAGCTTCCACAAATGGTCTGGCTGCATTCAAGTGATATTTTCCATGACGGTGATCAACAATGAGCGCATCTATTTTTCCCATCATTTCAGAAGGGTCTTTTACCATATTGGGAATACCTCCCTTTTCCATGGCATCTTTTGCAAATGCCTCGGTCTCACCCCATACATATTTTACTTCAACACCAGGAAATTTTTTATCGATATTGAACATCTTGCCAAACCCCCGGGTGTGGGAATTTTCAGCCCCGATGATTCCGATTTTGATATTTTCAGCGTCTTTGTGAGTATCAGCAAAGGAGCTTGCGATTATTTGGGAGCTAGTGGATAAACCTATGGTAGTTAAGGCTGCTCCTTTTCCTGCTTTCTTGAGAAATGATCTTCTGGTGTTCATGTTGCTTTGGATATTGTACTTAATTATTGCCCGTTGTTACTATGGTAATAACCTGATCAGCGCATCAAATTAGCGAAATCTGATCCTGTGAGCAATATATGGAGGAGATAAATAGCTAAAAATCTAAAGATGAATTCATTAAATCTATTGTCATTAACAACGTTTTCCATAAATATTATGCTTTCATAAATTATCTGAAATCTTCAGTTGAAATTATTATTCGAAATCTCTCAATCATCTTATTTTTGGCGCCCAATTAAGCAATAGCATGAAAGATTACGCTTCAATAATATCCCAGGAATTATCTCTTCAAAAACACTTCGTCGCGGCCACTGTCAAACTACTTGATGAGGGAGCAACTGTTCCCTTTATTTCGCGATACCGAAAGGAGGTTACCGGTACGATGGATGAAGTGGAGGTGACTAAAGTGCGGGATCGGATCACCCAATTGCGTGAGCTGGACAAGCGTAGGGAAGCCATTTTGAAATCTATCGAAGAGCAGGGAAAATTGACTCCGGAGCTTAAGCAAAAAATTGAAGAGGCAGAAACAATGACCACCCTGGAAGACCTTTACCTTCCATATAAGCCTAAGCGAAAGACCCGGGCAACTGTGGCCAAAGAAAAAGGTCTTGAACCATTGGCTACGCTGCTATTTAATCAGGGCAATGCATCTCCGGAACTAGAGGCAGCGAAATTCATCTCTGAGGAGAAGGAAGTGACCGATGTTGAAAGTGCACTGCAGGGGGCACGTGACATCATTGCAGAGTGGATCAGTGAAGATGCCCAAGCCAGAGAAAAGATCAGAAAGCTTTTTAGGTCCGAAGGTGTTGTGAAATCCCGTATTATTAAAGGCAAGGAACAGGAAGCGGCTAAATACAAAGACTATTTTGAGTGGGAGGAGCCATTGAAAAATATCCCTTCACACAGGCTACTGGCAATCAGACGGGGAGAACGTGAAGGATTTCTTAGCATGGATACTTTTCCACCAGAGGAGGTAGCCATTGACAGACTGTCCAGACAGTTTGTGAAGAATAACAGTGCTGCAGCTGAACAAGTAGAAATTGCCCTAAAGGACTCTTATAAACGTTTGATCAAACCAAGTATAGAAACCGAGATGCGGCTTGAGTCAAAAAAGCTAGCAGACCAGGAGGCTATTTTGGTATTTTCAGAAAACCTGAAACAATTGCTAATGGCTGCGCCATTGGGGCAGAAAGCGGTGATGGCTATTGATCCTGGTTTCAGGACAGGATGCAAGCTGGTATGCCTTGATCGCCAGGGTAAACTCCTTGAAAATACCACGATCTACCCCAATGAACCTCAGAAAGACAAGACCACTTCGGCCGCTATTGTTTTGGCAATGGCACAAAAGCATAACATTGAAGCAATTGCTATAGGGAATGGTACCGCAGGACGAGAAACCGAACAGTTTGTAAAAAGCATTGGTTTGCCTAATTCAATTTTGGTTGCCATGGTGAATGAAAGTGGAGCGTCAATCTATTCCGCTTCCGAAGTGGCCAGAGAGGAGTTGTCTAATTATGATCTTACGGTGCGTGGAGCAGTATCGATTGGTAGAAGGATGATGGATCCACTTGCTGAGCTCGTAAAAATTGACCCGAAATCTATTGGGGTGGGGCAATACCAGCATGATGTAGATCAGGGAGACCTAAAGCATTCATTGGATGATGTGGTGATGAATTGTGTAAATGGTGTAGGGGTTGAGTTGAACACGGCAAGTAAACAATTGCTTACATACGTTTCAGGATTAGGGCCACAACTGGCAGAAAATATTGTGAACTATCGGAATGAGCATGGAGCATTTTCCAGTCGGGATGATCTAAGGTCGGTTCCAAGACTTGGAGATAAAGCCTACGAACAGGCGGCGGGGTTCCTAAGAATAAAGGGAGCCAAAAACATTCTCGATGAAAGTGCAGTACATCCGGAAAGATATGAGACTGTCAAAACCATGGCTAAAGACCTTGGCTGCAGCATTCAGGATTTGGTTAAAGATCAAAACCTAAGAAGTCGTATTGACCTGAAGAAATATGTAGCTGGTGATTTGGGTTTGCCTACACTGAAGGATATTGTTGAAGAATTAGCAAAACCCGGACGCGATCCCAGGCAGCAATTCGAGGCATTCTCATTTTCAGAGCACGTTCATGATATTTCTGATCTTACTGTGGGAATGAAATTACCTGGTGTGGTGACCAATATTACCAAATTTGGAGCCTTTGTGGATGTAGGAGTTCACCAGGACGGACTGGTTCATGTGAGCCAGCTATCTGATAAGTTTGTGAAAGATCCTGCGGAAGTGGTAAAGCTTCAGGATAAGGTGATGGTTACGGTGATGGAGGTGGACGTGCCTAGAAAACGTATTTCGTTTTCGATGAAGTCTGATCCGTTTGGGAAACCTAAACCCAAACCAAGACAGGACCAACCAAAGAAGAAAGAAGAGAAGCCTATTGAAGGTGACTTACAGGCGAAGCTTGCTCAATTAAGAGGAAAGTTTGGTAATTAGAAATATTTAGGGATAGGACACTTGGCTTCAATGTGTCCTAATTCTATGATTGTTAAACTTCAGCTTTGTTTCTAAACGTCCTTAGAACAATGACAACAGTGGCTATAGTGAAGAAAATCAACAACCATTTCTTGGTTTCAGGGTCCCAAGCTTCAATTTGATTTGTTTGAGCGGCTGCACTTTCAGCAGCATGTTGCGCCTGAGTAGCCAATGAAGTAACGAAAAGTATGGTTAATGCAAAGAATCTCTTCATAATCCTTAAAATTAAATGGTTTTCTCGAACTGGCGTATTTTATGATATGATTTTAATCAAAAGGAATTTAAAACTCTGAAAAGGTTGTATAGGTTTTTCTGAATTTCTCCAGTGTAGAATCCGAACCAAGGACGATCAGAAAGTCATCTTCACCAATAAAAGTGTCCGGAGACGGTCCAGGTATCAATCCCTTAATATTGTCCTTAACCCCAATGACGGTAACCCCAGTGGTTTTGGTGACATTAAGCTCTTCAAGTGTTTTATCCTTATAATCAGATTTGAGATGATCATATCCAACCTCCTCCAGGTGATAGCTGGTACTGGAGACACCGTTGATAAGATCCAGGAATTCGATGACCACAGGTTTTGTCACCAGTTGTGCCATAAACATTCCGCCTAATGTGTCGGGCATGATCACATTGTCTGCACCCGCACGATAAAGTTTATCCTGGGTTTCTACACTTGATGCCCTGGAAATAATCTTGATTTTCTCATTCAGGTGTCTGGCGGTTAAGGTAATAAAGACGTTAGCGGCGTCAGATGGAGTTGTAATAATGATAGTCGTAGCTTTCTCAATTCCTACCGTCTTTAGGTTTTCGTCCTGCGTAGCATCGCCAATTACCCATTTATATGATTCGGGTATTATTTCCTTCATCTCAGGATCTTTTTCAATGAGCACAAAGGATTGTCGGCTTTTGGCAAGTTCTTCACATGCTCTGCTACCATTTCTTCCATAGCCGCAAACGATGACATGATTTTTAAGTTTACTGATTTCCATACCAGATCGATAACTTTTAAAAATTGATTGAAGCTTTCCTTCGAATAAATATGAAGATACTACTGAGACAATGTAGGCAAAAAGGCCAAGATTCATCAGTATGTAGATGGAAGTAAATATCCTTCCCTCAGGACTGAGTTCCTTTACCTCCGTAAATCCAACAGTTCCAACAGTGATGATGGTCATGTAGAGTGCATTGACGAAATCAAGCTCCTCGATGACAGAAAACCCAATTAAACCAATAGCTATGATGGTCAGGAATAGCACAATGGCAGTAACCAGTTTTTCTAACTGTTTATTCATCGGTTTTTTGAAAGGAATTTCGCTTTGAAATTAAGAAATTATTAGGTGATTCGCTGTTTTAAGATATTAAATATCAATAGGACAGCTGTATTGTTGGCATTTTTTGAATGCCATTGCCCTTTTGATTCAATTTTATTGAACCAAATACTTTTCCTTCCAAAAAAAATGAGTTTACTGGATCATTCCATCCACCAGTTGAATGGTCCTGTTGCCGTATTCGGCGTTTTTATCCGAGTGTGTGACCTGGATGATGGTCATGCCTTCCTCCTTATTCAGTTTCTCGAGGAGATTCATGATCATTTCTCCCTGGTCGGAGTGGAGATTTCCCGTAGGTTCATCAGCAAGAAGCAGTTTGGGTTTTCCCGCTATGGCACGAGCAATACCCACCAGTTGCTGTTGCCCACCTGAAAGTTGTTGTGGGAATAAATCCTTTTTAGCTACCATGTTGAATCGATCCAGCAGATCAGCAACGATAGATTTTCTGTCCTTTCCTTTTACCCCCTTATACAGGAGTGGGGTTTCAATATTTTCATACACGGTTAGATCTTCGATTAAATGATATGCCTGAAAGATGAAACCTATGTAGTTTCGGTGATATTCTGTCTTTACTTTTTCTTTTAGCTTGTGAACGGGTTGGTCAAGCAAATGATACTCACCTTCTGATGGCTCATCCAGTAATCCTATGATATTCAATAGGGTAGATTTTCCAGCACCACTTGGGCCCATGATGCTGATGAACTCTCCTTCTTCTATATCCAGGTTGATTCCTTTCAGCACAAAAGTCCGCTGAAATTTGGATGAGTAGTATTTATCGATGTTGCTAAGTTTGATCATGTTGATTGAAATGAGATAAAAGTTAATTAAGGTGGCTTACTCTGCCCGCAAATTCTCCGCTGGGTTTACCATCGCAGATTTAATTGCATGATAACTGATGGTCAGTAGAGCAGTTAAGATAGCCATTAAACCAGCCCAAACAAAAATGTCCCAGGATAGAGAGATCTTATAAGCAAAATCCTCGAGCCATCGATTCATCACATAGGCTGAAACAGGAATTGCAATTACAATGGAAACAAGTACCAATAGCACAAAATGCCCGGTAACCAATTGGAAAATAGTTTTAACAGAAGCACCAAGGGTCTTACGTATGCTTAGCTCCTTTTTACGCTGATCAACTAAGAAAGCAGATAGTGCAAAAAGCCCCAGACAGGAAATAAATATCGCCAGTCCGGCAAAGTTTGTAAAGACAGATCGGGTTCGATGTACATTGTCATACATCCTGGCATAAGAGTCGTCCATAAATGTATATCTGAATGCCGCATTAGGCACAAATTCTTTCCATACCGATTCAATTCCTTCTAATGTAGATGGAATGTTTTGGGTGCCAATCTTAGCTGACACGATCGATTGACTGATGCCAAGGAAGAATGCTACAGGCTCTACTTCTTGCTTGAGTGAACGGAAATTGAAATCTTCTACAACCCCGATAATATTCCATTTGCTCCCAAATCGCATTAAGACTTTTCCGACTGGCTCGGACAGTCCCAATTTTTCAACCATTTTCTGGTTGATGATGACAGCTTGTTCGTCTGAAGCCATTTCCCTGGAGAAATTCCTGCCATCAACAAGTGTCATACCAAGCGTCTGAATGTAATCTTCATCGATGATCCAGGATTGTCCAAATACTGGCTCTTCTATATCTTGCTTGTCTTCATTGTAAAAGCTATTTCCATTCCGTTTTGTGCCTTCTACAGGGAGGTAATCACTAATACTCACATTTTCGATGCCATTTAATTTCTTTAACTCTTCTTTAAATGTTCTGATCTGATCCCCTAACATATTTGTTCCTTGCAACTGGATCACCTGGTCTTTCTCATAACCTACTTGCTTGTTCAAAATGTAATTCATCTGCCTAAAAATCACCAGTGTACTGACAATCAGAAAGGTAGAAATAGCGAATTGAAATACAACAAGTACAGTTCTGAATCTTTTGGACTTGACACCTTGAGATAAATGACCCTTCAATACCTGGACGGGATAAAAGCCAGAAAGATATAACGCTGGATAAAGTCCGGCAATCAATCCCACAAGGATAATTCCTCCCAATATGGAAGGAAGGAACCAGCTTTCATTCCAGGGCATGTTTAAGGATCTGCCAGCTAATTCGTTAAAATAGGGTAAAAGGACTCTGGCCAGTATTAGCCCGACCACGAAGACAAACAAGGTCACGATGAATGATTCAGTTAGAAATTGAGCAATGAGACTTGAGCGTTGCGATCCAATTACTTTTCTTAAACCTATTTCCGGTGCGCGGTTTGCTGATTTGGCTGTGGTAAGATTGATGTAGTTTACACAGGCTATAAGCAGAATAAAAATGGCTATTGAGGCAAACAATTGAATGATTTTTATATCTCCCCGTGAATCATATTCTCTCAGATCGCTGGAATGGAGATGAATATCTGTCAATGGCTGTAATTCGAAGTAAGCTTTGTCTTCTATATCGCGGCCAAACTCCTCATTAAATGCCATCAATGCAGGCTTAACATATTCTCTGAGAATTACATCGGAAAATTTCTTCTCGAAAAGATTGACATCCGTTGAAGGTTTTAATTTTACATAAGTGAAGTAATTATTTTGAACCCATCTGGTTTGTTCCCCCTTTCCGAACTCTACTCCGGAGAGAGTTAAAAAGTAGTCATAGCTGAGATGGGAATTGCCGGGGAAATCCTTCATGACCGCCGTAATTGTTCTGGGATTTTGCTCATCGCCCCTTAACATGATGGATTGACCAACTGGGTTTTCATCTTCAAAGAATTTGTGGGCTATTTTTTCGGAAATCACTACTGTATATGGTTCTTCTAACGCGGTAGAGGTATTTCCATAAATCATATCGATCTGAAATATGTCAAGGATAGATTGGTCGGCATAGGCAAATCCTTCTTCATGAAATTCATCTGCTCTGCCTTCCACTTTGATATCATTACTTCCTGCCCCAAAAAAGAGGTTGTTGGCCATGATTCTACCGGTAAGCTCAGTCTCTTCAAATATTTCCTGAACTACTCCAGCCATGGGTGCTGACATTGACCAACCCCTTTGCCAGGTACCTTCATCATTAAATGAGTTCAAGACTCTGTAAATACGATCTCCATCCGGTACGGACTTATCATAACTGGTCTCATGGATGATATATAAGGTGATTAGTATGCAGGTTGTTACTCCGATCGTTAAGCCGGCAATATTGATCAGTGAAAAACCTTTATGCTTAATTAGATTTCTCCAGGCGATTTTAAAATAATTTCTGAGCATTTCAATTAGCTATTTTGAGATTCTATTGTTGTATAAGAAAAAGCGTGCCTCATTTTTAATAATTTGATTATCAATGAGATACAGAAGTACTTAATCGTTTTTATGTCAAATATTTAGACAATTAATTGTCCATTAATTGAACATGGAATTCATTGGAAATAGGAATTTTCTCTATGTAGTAAAAGAAAGTAGAGACTAACCATGGATAATGACCAGTCTCCAGATTTCCGTTGTCTATATATGCAAAAACGAATTATGAGAACTTGGTTATCTTAAAACGTGCCAACTTTTAATACTCTGATATACAGATATTTATGGTTTAGTTAATTATTAGCTCGTAAAAATATTGTATATGATGTGTATGAAATTGAACAGAAGTGGAGGAGCAAGAATCAAGGAGAAAGGAGCAAGGAATTGGATCAGGAACTCCTTGATCCTTACACCTTGTTCCTTTTTCCTCAGCTACTCTTACCTCAATGCCTCCATCCTGACTCCACTTCGTTCTGTCCGGATCTGAGTTGATCTATTTAGCCAAAATATTTTTTTATTCACGATACTTTGCATTTTCTTCATTCATACCGTAAGGCTTCGACAGGATTTCTGGAAGCCGCTTTCCAGGATTGATAAGACACTGTTAGCACCGCGATTCCGACTGCAAACAGACCGGCCAGGACAAATACCCACCAGCTTAACTCTGTTTTATAAGCAAAATTTTCGAGCCATTGACTCATGCCATACCAGGCAACAGGAGTAGCGAGAATAAATGCAAGGATCACCCACTTTATAAAATCCTTATTGAGCATTACCATTAATTCAGAGACATTGGCTCCATTCACTCTACGGACGCCAATTTCTTTCACTTTTCGCTGGATCAGGAAGAGAGAAAGCCCAATGAGCCCGAGTATGGCTATTGAAATAGCAATGACCATAAAATAGGTCAGTACGATCTTGATGCTTTGCTCGCTGCGATAAAGCTGATTGTAACGATCTTCAACATATTCATAATTGAAGGAGTAGTTAGGAATATTGTATCGTTGCCAGGTGTCCTCAATCATATCAATGGTTGCCTGTCTTTCAAAAGGCGTGACACGGATTGATATCCGATTGAAACTTGACGGATCCTTATAAAGGATGATTGGGCTTATGGGTACATGAAGCGATTCATAGTGAAAATCACCGATCACGCCAATAACTGATCCTTTTTCTCCCCCGTAGACGATCACCTGGCCAATGGCTTCCTCGGCCGATTCCCATCCGATCTGTTTTACGGCTGCTTCATTGAGCAGATACCCCGCGTTTTCAATTTTTTTTTCTTCAAAATTTCTCCCTGCAATCAATGGGATATTATACGTAGATAAGAAGTGCTCATCCACCCGGACATTGGCTAACCTGAAGTCTATTTGATGTACCTCCCCGTCTGATTCGATCTCAGCTTCATTGTTATCCCAGAGTCCATTCGATGGAACTCTTTTAGAGCCGGAAACACTTAAGATATTTGGGTTAGTAGTAAGCTCCTGCCTGAAGACGTCAAGTTTATCAACGAGTTGGGGGGTAGTGGGGATAACCAGAATGTTTTCTTTTTTAAGACCAAGTTCTTTGTTTTGGATGTAGTTTAATTGCTTGTATATGATCAGAAAGCATGTGATCAGACTAATAGATACAAAAAATTGAAAGACCACCAATCCGGTACGGAATGAGGTTTTCCCAAAGGTGAAGCCTGCATTTCCCTGCGTTGATACTGGTTTGAAAGAGGATAATACAACTGCCGGATAGGCAACTGATAGTATGCCCGTTAGAATGGTTACCAGAATAAATCCAACAACTAAAGGCAGATTATCATTGAGATCAAATCTAAGTGGTGTCCCAAGGATCTCATTGAATTCAGGGATGATCAGGTAAACTAGTCCGGCAGCAAGTATGAGAGCGACCAGACAAAACAAAACAGACTCTCCAATCAGCTGACTGATTAGCCGCATTGGAGAAGCTCCCATAATCTTTCTCACTTTAATTTCTTCAAGCCGTCTTGAATACATGGCCATGTTCAAATTGAGATAGTTGATGCTACCAATGATCAGAATCAATAAAGAAATGGAAGCCAGCACGTAGATGTATGTTTTATTACTGTACCAGTTAAAGTGGATATCGGTGAGGCTTTCCATTCTAAGCCTGGTCCATTCAGTCCCGTTATCAAGGTACTCATCGATGATATTATCGAGTTGTGTGTTTATGTCTGCAGGTAGATGTGGAATCAGCGCGAATGTCTCGTAGTTGTTGCTACCCCAACTGTTCATCTCTTCTTCACCAACAAATGAAGTATAAGTGATAAATGAGATGAGAAATTCCGGATGAAAATGACTGTTTTGATCCCATTTATTGAAGACCCCGATGATCTTAAGGTCTTGTTTTTGGCCATCCCTGCTCGTAAATGAGATGACTTCGCCGATTACATCCCGTCTATTGAAATAGCGCATGGCCTGCTCATCAGATATGATCATGGTGAGAGGTTCTTTCAGCAGGTTTTCATCTACAGGTACACCTTCAAAGTTGAAGATCTTCAGAATTTCGGGCTCTGCAAAACAAGCATCATCTTCCATGGATGGCTTGTTCTCCCGCAAAAATGTAAATCCTGAATGCATAACTCTTGCAATACTTTCGATTTCCTTTATTTCTTTTTCCAGTATGGGAGCAACGGGTGGGGCTACATTGGAGAGGTGTAGATTTTCACTGCCATCAGGGTCATAGAAATACCGATGCACTCGATAGATTTTATCGCTGTTTTTATGAAAGGTATCATAGCTCAGTTCATTCTGAATCCAGATGGTAATGGCAATGATACAGGAAAGTCCTAACGTCAATCCAAATACGTTGATCGCCGAGTTAAGTGGGTTTTTCTTAATGTTTCTGTACAGAGTTCGGAAGAATCTTTTCATTAGCGTTTATTGTATTCTTTTACAAAGTGTCTTTAAATACCATGCCTGTTTGATAAGAGATTGGTTATCAATTAATTACATTGAATTCATTTTTGATTAATGTCAAAAGAATTGACAAAAGAGTGTTTGTAAGCGGACATTGGAAGAGCAAGAATCATGGAAAAAGGAGCAAGGAATTGGATCAGGAACTCCTTGATCCTTACGCTTTGTTCCTTTTTCCCCGGCTATTCATATCTCAATGCTTCCATCCCGACTGCACTTCGTTCTGCGGGATCTGAGTTGATCTATTTAGCCAAAATATTTTTTTATTCACGATACTTTATATTTTCTTCATTCATACCGTAGGGCTTCGACAGGATTCCTGGTCGCTGCTTTCCAACTCTGCCAACTTACGGTCAGTAAGGCTATTGCCAGTGCCAGTAGACCAGCTAAAGCAAATACCCACCAACTCAATTCGGTTTTATAGGCAAAGTTTTCGAGCCATTTATGTGCAATGTACCAGGCAAGCGGTGTGGCAATGATAAAAGATATTACAATCCAGCGAACAAAATCTTTGTTCAGATTGGCCAATATTTCGGAGACTTTAGCCCCATTGACTTTTCGGACACCAATTTCTTTCTGTTTTCTGGATAAGGTAAAGGAAATCAACCCCAATAGTCCGAGGCAAGCAATGCTCACTGACATCATGGAAAAGAGGCTGACTAATTTGCCGAAAAGGGTTTCCTGTTTGTATTGATTATCAAAGGAGGCATCCAGAAACGAGTACTCAAATGGAGCCTCTTCATTAAGGTTATCCCAAAGGTCCTTAGTTGCATTTACAATAGAAGTTGCACTTTCCGGACGTATTCTAATAGAGAGAAATTCTCCACCTTTCTGGTAGCGGATGATCATGGGTTCAATCCGTTCGCGGAGCGACGTGATATGAAAATCTTCTACGATGCCGATTACATTGAAGTATTCACCTCCGTCATTATAATCAAAGATTACTTTGTCATTGACATCAGACCATCCAAAAGCTTTTGCTGCTGATTGGTTGATCAATGCATTTTTACTTTCATTATTTGTCCCCGGAGTAAAATTTCTACCATCTAGTAATTTGATATCCAAGGTTGAAAGGAAATCTGCATCACATTCCAGGCGGTCCAGAAAGATCTGATTTTCCTTATCAGTCTTACTAAACGGGTTGGAGGCATCATTAAATTGAGAAGGTACAGAAGTAGAATAGGCGGTACTGATTACATCCGGGTTTTTGGCTAATTCCTGCTTGAAGGTTTGGCTGCTCTGTCCCAGTTTATCAGTATTTTCAATGATCAGTACATTTTCTTTATGAAATCCCGGGTTTTGATGATGTAAGTAGCTGATCTGCTTCTTCACAATAATGGTACTACACACCATTATGATGAAGATGATAAACTGAAAAGTAACAAGTACATTTCGTTGACCGGCGTTGGTATTCCAATTTAAAATTTTACCCTTAATTATTTCTGCCGGATTAAAACGTGAAATGACAATCGAAGGGAATAATCCGGATGAGCCAACAACAAATAAAAAGATTCCCAGGATGGATATTAATCCCAACCCTGAAAGAAATTGTGATAACTGAATATTTAAGCCAGTATAATAATTAAATAGCGGTTGCGTCAGCAAGAGCAATACCAGGGATGCAATCAAGGCAAAAACACACTGCAGGAAAGTCTCTAAGAGAAGTTGCCCGACAATCCTTTTCTTTCCGGAACCAATGATCTTTTTAATACCTATTTCTTTAGCCCTTAACGTTGCACGGGCAGTACTTAAATTAATGAAGTTGAAGCAGGCAATTATGATAATTAGTAAACCTGTGAGACCGAGTGCGAATAGCAGCTGCTTATTACCATGAACAATTGCCTCATCGGTATAGGTTGGGTCCAGGTGGATTTCATTCAATGGCTGTAAATTGTGGTTCACATAATTGCCTCCCTCGATAAAATCGCTATACGACATTCCAATCGATTCCATTTTTGGGGTATAATACTTAATTACGATTTCTTGAAGTTTCTTATTCACTTTAGGCAGATCTACATTTTCTTTCAGTAGAATATAGGAATACAGATCTCTGAAATTCCCCCATTGATCAATGCTATAATCAGAACTAAAATCAATTGAAGAGAAGGAAGCAAGCATGTCAAATTGCAGGTGAGAGTTTGCAGGTAGATCCTGTAGAATTCCTGTGACCTCATATAATTCACCACTGTTATTCAATTCAATCGTTTTTCCGATGGGGTCTGTATCACCAAAATATTTCTTTGCAAACCAGGTAGTAATAACAATGGTATTGGGTTGGATAAGGGCCTCTCGCTTATCTCCTTTTTTTAGCTCAAAATCAAACAGTTGGAATACATTGGCATCTGCATACCAAAATCTTCGCTCTACATATTTGTTTTCACCAACTTTCACACCTACATTATTATTAAAATATAGTCGGGTGGCATCTTCTACCTCTGGCACTTCAGTTTTAAGTGCATGGGTAATTGGCACCTCTGAATTGGAAATGTTATTCCCTGTATCACCCATTTTTACACTGGCCACAATGCGGAATAACCTTTCAGATTTCGTATGGAATTGATCAAAGCTTTTCTCCTGGAGAAAGTAGGCTGTAATAAATAAGTAAGCTGCAAAACCGAGTGCTAATCCAATGAAATTGAGAAGAAACTGATACTTATCCTTGAAGATGCTCCGGATGGAGTTTTTAACTAAAAATTTGATCATGACTTTTTGTTTAGGGACTTCTATCTTCTAGATTCTGATGGATACAAAAAGGTTGCACCAACTCGATTATTCATATCTCAAAGCTTCCATCCCGACTGCACTTCGTTCTGTCGGGATTTCAGCACATTATTTATTATTCATATCGGAGTGCTTCAATCCCGCTTCCACTACGTTCTGCGGGATCTGAGTTGATCTATTTAGCCAAAATATTTTTTTATTCACGATACTTTGCATTTTCTTCATTCATACCGTAAGGCTTCGACAGGATTCCTGGTCGCTGCTTTCCAGGACTGGTAGGAAACGGTAATGGCTGCAATGCTCATGGTTAACAGTCCGGATAAGGCAAATATCCACCAGCTCAATTCTATAGGATAAGCAAAACTTTCGAGGAACGTTTTCATAGCAAACCAGGCAAGTGGTGATGCAATTAAGAAGGCTGTACTGATCCACATGAAGTAGCTTTTATTAAGTGAAAGAATGACCTCAAGTATTTTGGCACCATTTACTTTTCTGATTCCGATTTCTTTGATTCTTGCCTGAATCGTATGGTGTGTAAGTGCGATCATCCCGATCATCAACAGGATAATGGACATGATAGATCCTGTAAGGAAAGCCCTGTTTATTTGCAACACAGACTGGATATAATCCTTCAGTATGGCACTGGTGAAGGTATATTCAAATATGGTGGGGGGTGAGACTTCATTCACCAGTTTCTCCACTGATGCGATTGTCTGTTCGGGGTTGGATGGATTGATACTAACAAAGAGGAACTTGGTAAAGCCTTGTCGGTTTGGGTCGGCAAAAAACACCATGGGTTGTATTTCGTTGACCAGGTAGTTGTTTTGGAAATCTTTGACTACACCAATTACCTCGCACTTAATTCCCCAAAAATCTATGTACTCACCAACGGGATTTTCGAAATCCAGGATTTTTGCAGCTGATTCATTGATGATTAAACCGTCTCTTCCATTGGATCTGTCATCAAAGGGGCGACCATTGATCAGATCCATTCCGAAAGTCTTAACATACCCATCAGTAACAATAGCGAAACTCATGCTTTGGACTTGTTGTGTACCACGCGAATCAATCCACCTGATACCATAGTTGTGTGGAATACCTACAGGTGAGGTAGAGCCAGCGGCTGCATATTGTACACCGGGAATTTTTCTCAGTTCATCAATCAGGAAGTCACCTTTCTTTTTAAGATCTTCGGAAAAAGGGATTTGCATGACCATTTCGTTGTTAAAACCCAGTGGCATTTCAGCCATCTTGTTGTACTGTCGACTGATCGTAATAGTCATGATAATCAATACGATAGAAACAGCAAATTGAGTGGTGACCAGAATACTTTTACTCTTTGATCGGCCTTTGTTATTGCTAAGCAATGAAATGGGTTTCATCTCGGATAGAACCATGGCAGGATAAAAACCAGTTGCGATGATTAAGATCACCAGGGTGATAAGACCATAACCAATGAATAATTCAATATTAGAAATGATATAGGGTTTGATATCTGATCCAGTCAGTTGTTCAAATAATGGTGCGCCAAGAAAAGAAAGTACCATACCCAGTAGTAAAGCAGCCACACACATCGTTGTTGTTTCCAGCATGAATTGAAAGGCAATGGTTTTCCTGCTTGCCCCGGTAATCTTTTTTAATGCAATCTCTCCATGTCGCTTGTGGATCAGTGCGGTCGACATGTTGATATAATTGAATATGCTAATTGCTAAAACTACCAGACCTATAAAGATGAGTAGATACTGCTTTTCGCCTCCATAGTAAAGTCTTCGTTCTGTGATTGGTAGGAGGGATAATTGGATATTTCCCTTATTAGATTCATCGACAAACTCATCATAAAAATTTACGATTTTTTCGCTGAAGATCTTGTAATCAACATTAGGCACTAACCTGATATAAGGTTCACCATTCTGATTCCCACCAACGGCATTGAGCATTCCCTCCCGATAGATGGTGGTGATTGGTACTAGTAGATCAAAATCAATGGTCAGGTATTCTGGTATTCTTACTACACCGGTCACTGTATAATATTGATAACTATTAAAGATCAGCGTGTTACCCACCGCCTGCTTATCACCAAAGTATTTTTTAGCTGTTTCTTCTGATAAAACAATTGCATCAGGTGAATTGAGTGCATTAGCTGGATCCCCTTCTAAAAATGGCAGCTCAAAGACCTTAAAGAAGTTGCTATCCGCCACATAGAAAGCATGCTCGGAGAAAGCTTTCAACTCTTCGTCATGGTCTTTTATGGTTATTGCACAATCTGAGAAATTGGAATAATTCTCAAACCTTGAGAAATACGCTATCTCGGAATATTGATCGGCCAGTTTAGGGGTGAGACCATAGGTGATATATGTAGAACCGAGGTTGGGATTATCAGGAGTTTTTTGGATTAGATGGAAGATCCTGTCATTATTTGGAATATTCTTATTGTAGCTGTATTCCTTAAAAGTATGTGTCGCAATGATGATCGTACAGGTTACTCCCAGTGCTAACCCCAGAATATTGATCACCGTGAACTCAATGTTCTTGGTCAGGTATCTTAGTATGTTCTTGAATGGATACATATAGACTCAAACTATTTTTAAAAACAGAGGCGAATTACGTGCCTATTATTCAACTTGTTGATTTTCAGTTAGCTAACTAATATTCTACACCTCCTATGTCAAAATAATGAACAGGAGAATGTCAAATTTGTAGACATAGGAGGATCAAGAAGAAAGGAAAAAAGGAGCAAGGAAATTTGATTAGGAAGTCCTTGTTTCCTGTACCTTGTTCATTTCTGCTGTTATTCATATCTCAAAACTTCCATCCCGACTCCACTTCGTTATGTCGGGATTTCAGCACATTATTTATTATTCATATCGAAGTGCTTCAATCCCGCTTCCACTACGTTCTGCGGGATCTGAGTTGATCTATTTAGCCAAAATATTTTTTTATTCACGATACTTTGCATTTTCTTCATTCATACCGTAAGGCTTCAATAGGATTCCTTGTCGCCGCCTTCCAGCTTTGCCAGCTTACGGTAAGTATGGCTATTGCCAGTGCCAGTAGACCAGCCAAAGCAAAAATCCACCAACTCAGATTCGTTTTATATGCGAAACTTTGAAGCCATTGATTCATAGCATACCATGCAACAGGTGATGCGATTACCAGGGCAATAAGGGTCCATTTGATATAATTCCTATTTAGCAGGGTAAGAATTTCATCGATCCTTGCTCCATTTACTTTCCTGATGCCAATTTCTTTTATTCGCTGATGAGCTGTTAAATAAGAGAGTGCGAATAGGCCTATCATGGATAAGAAAATACTCAAGGCAGTACACGTGCCGATGAGTTTGATAAAATTTTCATTGCTACGATGATACCATTCGAACCTGTCTCCAACAGATTCGATCTGAACCGGATAATCGGTAATCAATTGTCGCCAGGTACTTTGAATGGCTTCACGTGCTTGTCTTTCCTGGCCGACCACAGGTTTAACCACGAGGTGCCTGCCTTTGGTATTAAAGCCAATAATAGCTGGTTCCACAACAGACTTAAGACTGGAATAATGAAAATCTTTCACGATTCCGACAATGATTTCATTGTCCATACCCGGGATATTGGAGCCTATCAGATCACGATCAGGGAATTGCTTTGCAAATGTTTCATTAACCAGTCGGGAGTGTTCATTTGCTGTTGGGTTTTCTGAAAAGCCAGTTCCTTGCACAAGTTCAATGCCTAATGTGTTGATATAATTTTCATCACCAGAAAATCCTGCAACGGAATATTCTCTTTCCTCTCCACCCTCCTGATATTTTAGAAGTAAAAGGAAATGCTCAAGGACCGGTGAGGCAGTGGTGATTGAAAGATTTTGAACAGAGACATTTTTACCTAATTCACTTTTGAAAGCCGAAGTCTTATCTGAATAGAGGGCAGGGATCTTGACTTCAATAACGTCTTTGTCCATTCCAATGGGCATGTTACTGATAAATTTCATTTGCTGAAAAATCACTGTGGCGCAGATAATTAATGAAATAGATACAGACAGCTGAAAAATTGTGACAGCCGGGATCTGGTACCTTGTATGAATTTCCTCCTTTATTTTGGCAGACCTAAATATTTTCACCAGGAGGAATAGTAGTGTGATTGCTAATAGAAATACCTCTGGAATAAGTAATACAGTCAGTTGTTTACTGCTGAAAAGGTATTCGGTCGTAATATTTGTACCTAATAATTCCCTGAAGCTGGGGAGGGCCCATAGCGTAAGCAGAAGACTTATTAAAAATGAGAATAAAATTAGAAAGGTACTCTCCTGTATAACATCAGAAATGAGCAGTCGTGGAGAACCTCCATTGATTAATCGAATAGAGAATTCCTGGGATCGTCCCAGTAGTTTATTATTTAGCAGTCCCAGATAGTTGAATGCAGCTATGCCTAAAACAAGTAACCCTATTATCATAGCGATCCATAAGTCTTTTTTATCTCTTGAAATCTCGAAGCCAGCCCTTCTTGATGTGTCGAAGTAGGTTTCGGTCAGCGAACTCAGGTAATATTTTCCGGGAGTACCAGCATGAATGATTGGAATGGTTTCTTTATTGGTTGCCAGAATTTGCTCTACCTCATCCCTGGTAGCGGAGGGATTTAGTTTGACATAACAACGACTATCTTCTTCGCCTATACGCCTAACCATTTCGAATGAGAGTTGCGAATTTTCCTCAGGCGTTTCAAAAATGCCGGATACAACCATCGTTTCACTTTTTCCCGGATTATGTAGCGTGACGACCTGCCCGACAGGATCCATATTCCCGAAGTATTTTCTGGCCAGTTGATCCGAAATTACCAAAGAATTTTCTGTTTCAAGGACTGATTCTCGTCTACCCGAGATCAGGTAGTATGAAAAGAAATTGAAAAAGTTGTCAGAAGTTTTGATGATTCGGGGTTTATCACGGTAAGTCTCATTGTCTGCAATAATTTGCTCAGCTCCGGAGATACCAATTCTGCAAAAGTCTTCAACCTCCGGAAAGTTGTCCTTCATATATTCGGCTGAGCCATAACGTGTATGATACATCATCCTGCCGGGCTCCCACAAGTCATCCGATTTAAGTGCATAGATCTGATCCGAATGTTCAAGAAACTTATCGGTTGATACTTCTCTTACAATGAAAAGCGAGACCAGGTTGATACACCCAAATCCAATTGCCAGGCTGACCACGATAATTACTGAATGTAGCTTCTGACGAAATATGCGGCGAAGGATGATTTTAAGGTTTGTCATTTTATAAATGGTACAGGATCAAGAAGAAAGGAGAAAGGAGCAAGATGCAAGATAGGAAAGTCCTTTCTCCTTGGTCCTTTTTACCTTGATCCTCGATTATTCATATCGTAAGGCTTCCATCCCGACTGCACTTCGTTCTGTCGGGATCTCAGCACATTATTTATTATTCATATCGGAGTGCTTCGACTGGATTCCTCGTTGCTGCCCTCCAGCTTTGCCAGCTGACTGTTAATATAGCTATTCCAAGAGCAAGTAATCCGGCTTCTGCAAAAATCCACCAACTCAATTCAGTTTGATATGCAAAATTCTGCAACCATTGATCCATAGCATACCAGGCTATGGGTGTTGCAATAAAAAATGCAATAATCACCCATTTGATCATTGCTTTATTAAGTAGCCTTAACACCTCCCAGATTTTAGCACCATTCACTTTACGGATGCCGATTTCTTTTGTCCTTGAAACTGAAATAAACAGATTAAGTCCAAACAGCCCAAGACAAGAAGTTAGTAGAATAATGAGAGTAAAGGCAACTATAAGTTTTTGAATTGTTAGTTCCTTTAGATATAACTTCTCAAAGTCAAAACTCCAAAGTCTTTGATTTAGATCGATACCTGTATCTTTATAGAAATCCCTAAGGAATGTGCCTATCTGAGCATCTGATCCTTCAATAATATCGAAGTTGACTTGCATTGAAAACCCCCTAAAACGACTTCCAATAACAATAGGGGTATTTGAATAATGGAGTGGTAAATTTCTCACATCTTTGATGATTCCAACGATTTGGCCGTTTGGAAAATAATTACCTTTCACAAAGGCTCCTAGTGGATCACTCAAATTGGCTTCTTTCACAAACTTTTCATTCACTAACAATTGTGTGATTCCGAAATTTCTTGAATTTGACCATTTTTCAAATTCACCGAATGTATTGAAACAGTTTGCTGAGTCAAGGTTTTTTCCTGCAATTAATGGAATGTTATAGAGATCAATAAACTGATAATTGCCCTGAAGGATTTGTGCATTAACAATGGTCTCATTTTCTAATTCAACCTCCTGTGATCGAAACTCAGATTGGAAAATACCATTCCCGATAGATAGATTTTTTACAAAACTCCGTTTTGAAAGCTCTTCAAGTAAAACATCATTTCCTCCAATAATTGAATAGGCGTCCTTTTGCTTAAATCCCAGGTCTGCATTTTTCATTGAATCAACCTGTTTGTTTATCAGAAGCATGGAAGAGAGCAGTACAATAGTCGTTATCAGCTGGAATTGGATTAAACCCTGATAGATATAGTTTTTCCAATAAATCTGATTAGTGTTAATATTCACAAATGAGACAATTCGTTGTGTGACGAAAGCAAGAACTAATCCTATTAAAACAGCTTGAATGATCAATATCAATCCGAAAATACTGAGTAGTTGTAGATCGGTTTCAGGTAAAATTGAATAATGATAGTTTTGAAAGTTGTGTAGAAAATCAATAACAAAAGGATACAAGAGGAGAACGATTCCAAAAGCAATCGAAGTAGAAAGAATTGAATCAAATAAGTATTGAAATAAAATTGACACCCTTGAGGCTCCAAGCGTCCTTCGTGTTTGAATTTCTCGAGTCTTGGAAGTTGTAATTCCCAGATTAAGAATGACGTAATTCATTCCAACCAGCAGAAGGATTATTGCTCCGATACCGGATAAAATATTAATAAGTTTCTTGTCACCATATCTGGCTACACCTCTGATATTTGATGAATTGAAATAAACATCATCCAATCGAAGTGTTTCGTACTCTGGTCCAAGATGCGTGTATCCACTAAATTGACTTTTGATTCCATCTCTTTCGATATCATTTATTTTACTAATGACATCTGATAGGTTGACATTCTTTTTAATGTTAAGATAGAGATCCGGAATCATTGATCTCCAGTTATTATCGCCGTACTTTTCTTCGAGCAGTTTAATATTTCCAACCATTTGAGGGTTTATGGTTGATTGTTCAGGGTAATCATTTAAAATGCCTTTTACGATGAATTCTAATCGATCATTTGGATTGCCTGGCACCTCAATGAAA
Source organism: Bacteroidota bacterium (assembly GCA_047947195.1). GTDB lineage: Bacteria > Bacteroidota > Bacteroidia > Cytophagales > Cyclobacteriaceae > UBA7330. The sequence continues at coordinate 3,870,988 of CP170458.1, read as the reverse complement.
AAGGATTTACCCAGAGGATTGCTGTCGCCAAAGAATTTAATTGCAATGTCTCTTCTTAGAAAGATAGCATTTGGATTGTCTACCAATATTGCTTTATCTCCTACCGCTAATTCAAAGTCAAACAAGTCAAAGAGTGTAGGATCTGTCAATGTTACTGGAAGATTATATCGCTGCTCGTTAACAACTATCTGATAATAGTCTAATTCAGCTATTCTGACAAAATTTTCTATCTCTGGAATTTCATCTTTTAGCAATTGACCAAGAGGGAGATAAGTATTGGTAAACTTGATATCGCTTCCATTGCTGGGACGAACAACTTTGTAGATCTCCTCATAATTTGTATGAAACTTATCAGTACTTAATTCTTTGAAGACAAAGAGATGGATATAAAAAGCACTCCCAACACCTATGGTCAAACACAAAAGATTGATAAGTAGGTATTTTGGATGATTTAAAGCACGTCTAAGAGAGGTAAGTAGGTATAATTTCATAGGACAGGTTTATTCATATCTCAAAGCCTCTACTGGATTTCTACTCGCTGCTTTCCAGCTCTGCCAGCTGACAGTGATTAATGCCACGCTGATCGCTAACAATGCAGCTAATACAAAAACCCACCAATCCATCGGTGTTCTATAAGGAAAATTTTGAAGCCAGGTATCCATCAGGTACCAGCTAATGGGTAACCCTACTACAATTGAAATACCGACCCATCGGAAATATCTTTTTACAAACTGTGTATAGATATCTCCTGTTTGAGCACCATTGGCTTTGCGAATTCCGATTTCTTTGATTCTAGTCGCTAGCGTGATCATGGAAAGGCTGAACAAGCCAAATGCTGTAATCAGAATGGCAATGACTGAGGAAGTGGTGATCACCCTACCGAATCGTTCCTCTTTCTTGTACCTGCCATCCATGTTTTCATCCATAAAGGCTAGATTAAGAGGTATCGTTGGCTCCACTTCTGCCCAGGTGTTTTCAATCTGTGTTCTGGCATCCTCCAGTCGATCATCGGTATACCTTACGAAAATGTTCCAAATGCTGTTGATATGGGCATTGGAAAGAATTAGGGGTTGAATGGGCCGATTGACCGCATCATAATGAAAATCTTTAATAACTCCGGCAATCCTGGCTTTTGTACTATCCACGACTTCTATACTAAGTTCGTAACCGACCGGATCTTTAATTCCCGCAGTTTTTATAAATGTCTCATTTACAAGAACATCCGGTTGATCTACCCTTTCCGGATCCAGGCCTTTGCCTTCCAGTAGTGTTATACCTAGCGTTTTTAAATAATCATGTTCTATCCGGATAGCCCGGGAACTGAAACCTGTGCCATCAGGGAGTTCGATCCCCCAGGTTTGTGAGCCATACCGAAAGTCCCGATCACTAGCGGCAATACTTTGAATGGATGAATGATTGGAAAGCATTTCTATAAACTGGTTTCTTTGATTTTCCGAAAATGAATCCGGAACGGATACCACCATGATACCCTCTTCATTGAATCCCAGCTCCTTGGTTCTCATAAACTCCAATTGTTTAAATACCAGGATGGCAGCCGTGATGAGAATAAATGAAATGCAATATTGAAAAACGGTAAAACCAGTAGATAGGCGAGCTTTTTCCACCTTTCCTGATTTTAAGCCAAAGTTTTGTTTGACGATCAGTTTAATGAATAAGGTAATGCACGACAGCAGAATGATCCCTGCAAATAATACTACCATAAGCAATCCTGATTGTGGAACCATTAGATCACTGAAGCTTAATTCCCAGCCGTACCAGTTTCTAACCAAAGGAGTGGACCAGGTAAACATGAGGGTTCCAACTATCATCGCTATCAATCCAATGAGTCCAGCTTCGGTAAGAAACTGTGAAAAAATATTCATTTTTCTGGCTCCGATGACCCGCTTAATGGTCAACTCACCTGTTCGTCTTACCGATAGACTTAGACTTAGCGTCAGGTGATTGAGAATAGCCAATATGAATATAATGATCCCAATGTATCGGATCATTTGCAATTCCCTGGCATCCGTTCCTTTGAGGTAATCATGTGAAGCGGTTGTATCCAGGTATAGAGATTCAAAAGGACGTAGATTAAACGTCAAAGCATCTTCATCCATAGATAGGTATCCAGCCTCCCGATATTCATTGATTTTCTCTCCAAAATAATTGTCTACCAGGCCATTTAGTCCATCCTCGGCATTCCGGATGTTGCTTTTTTGGTCTATTTCCAGGAAAATGTTCGTATCACCTAGTCCTGAAGAGCTTCGCGGATACCAGTCACAGTGTGGAAATCCTACTAGTACATCAAAATCCATACTGCTTTGTTCAGGTACATCTTCAAGTATTCCAGAAATCATGAAATCCTTTTGCCTGGTATGGGGTAGGGTTATCGATTGACCAATCAGTTGATTGAAGTCCCCGTGCTTACTTACAAGTTTTTCCGCGATTGACCTGGTTATAACAACATTGTTTGGATCATCAAGTGCAGTTTCCTTTGTTCCATCAATGAGCTTGAAGTCAAACATCTCAAGAAACGAAGAATCCACAAAAGCAAATTTGACATTTACCGAGGTTTCTTCTTTTTTGATCCATTCTCTTGCTGTTCTTAATCTTGTAGTATTAACAACCTGAGGAAGATCATCTCTGAAATCATCATAATAAGTGTTATCCATTAATCCTTCATCATGGGGAGTGTTGTGATTGTCCTTATAGACATAATCCACTCTAACAATTCTTTCCACCTTAGAGTGAAACTGGTCGTAATTGTAATGTTTGATGATCTGCGCTCCAATCAACAGGCAACAGGCCACCATAGCAGAAAGAACAAGGATATCGATCGAATAGACCAATCGGTTGGAAAGGATTTGTCTGAAAGCTGTTTTTAGGAAAGTTTTTAACATTGACTTGGGGATTAAGATTGGCTATTCATACTTCAGGATTTTCACGGGATTGACACTTGCTGCTCTCAGGATATGAAAGCCCACTGTGAGTAATGCGATAACAAGCGCGATGACTCCGGATAATAGAAAGATCCACCAGGTGATCTCAGTCTGATACGCGAAATTTTTTAACCACTGATCCATCATAAACCAGGCGATCGGCCAGGCCACTACATTGGCAATGATCACCCATTCAGTAAAATTGGTGAGCAACATCCTGGTGATTTGGGGTACTGTAGCCCCAATGATTTTTCTTACCGCTACTTCCTTCGCTTTTCGAACAGTTGTATAGTGGATTAATCCAATGATTCCCAGGCAACAAATGATGATCATCACTCCGGTAAAAATGTGGACCAGCGAAGCTGTTCTCTTCTCATCCTTATAATAAGAAGCGATGGACTCATCAAAAAACTGGTATTCAAAAATATCATTGGGATATGCTGCCAGCCATTTTTCCTTTAGATCAGCCAATAAACCATCTACTTGCTCATGAGCTTGTTGATCTCCGGAAGTGCTAAATCTAATCCCCGCCACATCGAAGTTTTGTGGTCTGTAATGGAGCAGGCAAGGTCTGATTGGATCATAGATGGGCGAAGAATGAAAATCCTCTACCACACCAATGATGATCACGTCATCTCCATTGACCTGTACGATTTGTCCAATCGCTGCATTTTCGTCTTCAAAGTGGAGTTCATTGATCAGTTTTTGATTAGCAATGATTGGATATCCCGACATTCCTTCTTCAAAGTTTTTACCACTGATTAGCCTGAGTCCATAGGTCTTAATAAATGAGCGATCCACTGCTTTTTCTTCCACATCAACTACGACATTTTCACCATTGTAAATTCTGGAAGCATTTATAAAGTTACCCTCTCTACTTGGACTAACAGAAGAAAAGGAGACAGCGGTAATTTGTGGATTCTGCATCAGTTCACGTCCGAATCTTTCCTGTATCAATTGATCATTTCCTGGCAGATTAAGTACAATAATGTTTTTGCGATCATACCCCATGTCCTTTGATTCAATGAAGTTTAATTGTCGGAATATTACGAGCCCACAAACAATCAGGATTTGTGCAATCACAAACTGAAAAGTGACCATCCATCTACTGAATCTAGCACCACCTTTTGCCGTGCTAAATCCTTTGTTTCGGATCATCTCCACAGGTTTTGTTTTGGAGATTAGCGATGCAGGATAAATCCCCGCTGCAACACTCACAATCACTGCAATGAATAGAAGGAACAAGACATAGTTGATACCGAAAAAATTCCAGTTTGCTGGGACACCAATCAGGTCACTAAAGTTTCTTATCGCCAGGACTGACAATATGATACCAATACCAGTTGTAATAAGCGTAAGGACAAATGTCTCGAAGAGCATTTGTAGGATCTGCTTGTTTCTTGTATTCCCCAACATCTTGTTGATACCTACAGATTTGCCTCTGGATGCTAACTGTGTTATTGAAAGATTGCTGTAGTTGATACAAGCCATAATGATCAAGAGGATCCCAATACTCATAAGCGATAAGATCGTTGAATCACTAACTACCCGATTGCTGAAGTTACCAAAGCGACTATCCGTGTGGATTTCAACCAGGGGTTGTAATTCGTACAATCTAAAATCAGCTGTTTCAGCAGATGTATTCGCTTTATGAATCGCTTTGATTTTTTGTTCAACAGCCAGTGGATCTGTGCCCTTTTGTAATTTCACCAGGCATTGAAAACCATCACTTAACCCATTCCAAAAAGTAAAAAGGCCCTTGTTAACCTCATTCATCGTAGACATCGAAGCCAATAACTTAAACCTAAAATCCGAATTTTGAGGGAAATCAGTGATCAACCCACTCACCTTGTATTTTGCATCTCTGATTTCCAGTTGCTTTCCAATGGGGTCATCGTTTCCAAAATACTTTTGGGCGATTGATTCCGTCAGTACAATTGAAAATGGTTCTTTGAGAGATTCTTCGGGACTTCCAATCAGCCATTTAAATGGAGTATGATTAAAATCCAGGACCTTAAATAGAGATGGCTCAACATATGCAAAGCCTCCAATTTCTTTAAAAATGGTGGGTTTAGTTGTGCCATCTCCCAAAACCTTAATATCATTCCCCCAGAAGTGAAAAACCTGAGTTACCTCCTCGAGTTCGGGGATTTCACTTTCGATAGCATTTGGAAGCGGGAAGTTGACACCAGTGCGATATTCTAATGCACCTTCCAGGTAGGCCAGTCCGGAAGTTACACGTACCACCCGATAAATTCGATCAGTGTCGGTATGGAATTGATCAAATCCTGATTCAAAATCCACTTTGGTGAAGATGATCAGAAAACAGGTTACGCCAAGGGTCAAACCCAGTGCATTGAGGACATTATTGAATTTGTTGCGGATGAGGTTTCTCCAGGCAAGCTTTAAGTAATGTTTAAGCATAGATTTCGGCAAATTAAATTACAGTTGAATTCAAACTATTTTCATGCCTTATTTATAACATATTGATATTCAATTATTTAAATACATTGATAATCCAATATGTGTCTAAATAATGGACAAATATGTATAGGAAGTGGACATAGGAGGCTCTGCATTACTCGGACCTAAGAATCTTAGCCGGGTTTACCATCGCGGCCTTTATGGTTTGCAGGCCAACAGTTATCCAGGTGATCAAAATTGTGATCACTCCTGCACCCACAAAGTACCACCACTCCAGCTCTACACGATAAGCGTAGGATTCCAGCCAGTGCTCGGTAGCAAAGAAACTAACAGGGATTCCAATCAGAAGTGCAATCGACACCATGATTGTAAATTCACTGGTAAGTAGTTTGACAATACCAAGTTCACTGGATCCCAATACTTTTCGAATACTGATCTCTTTTAAACTTTGTTCCACAGTAAATACCGCCAATCCGAATAAGCCAAGGCAAGAGATCAGGATGGCAAGACCCGCAAAAATTTTGGAAAGTTTTCCGATCAGCTTTTCAGAGTTGTAAAGAGCCTGATAGTTATCATTGATAAACTTGAAGTCAAAAACAAATCCCGGATTATACGACTCATAGAATTCCTGAAGTCCGGAAATGGTTTCACGTTCTCTTCCATTTTGAATCCTGACCATCACATAATCGGTATGATCCGGTAACAGATCAATGATCATGGGTTTAATTTCCTCATGAAAAGATTCAATATGAAAGTTTTTAGTGACACCAATGATCTCAACGTCATTACCCCAGAATTTAATGATCTTCCCAATCGGATCCTTTAAGCCCATGGCCTTAATCGCGGCTTCATTAAATATTACCCTGGATCTATCCGGGATATCGGCTCTTGTGAATGACCTGCCTGCAGCCATTTCTATTCCCAGAGTTTCAAGCAAATCATAATCAACCTGAATGATTTCAAAAGAAAGAATTTCGTCCGGATCTTTTCCTTCCCATTTAATGCCGCTTGTAGCTCCGTAGCTGCCTACCATCCGACTATTAGAACTGGATGCGTTTATTACTCCCGGGAGACGCTTTAATTCTTGCATGAAGGCATTTTTATGTTGAGCAGCCTTTCCTTCAAGATCGAAACAAAGCACATTGTCTTTATCAAAACCAATATTTTTTGACTGGATAAAATCAACTTGTTTATATACTACCAGTACTGCAACGATCAGGATGGCCGAAAGAGAAAATTGGAAAATGACCAATCCTTTTCTTGCCCATATGACACCTGTTGAGGTGTTTAATTTGCCTTTAAGTATCGAAACGGGTTTATACCCGGAAAGGAGTAAGGCGGGATAACTTCCGGATATCAATCCAGTGATTATGACAATGCCTGGAAATGCCAATAAAATTGTATTGCTGGATTGGATAATAAGGTTTTTCCCGGTGATATCATTGAAGTAGGGAAGTGCCACCAGGATCAATATCAGTGCAACAACGGAAGCGATACCCGTCAAGGTCAATGATTCACCAAGGAATTGCCATACCAGTGAATTTCTGTTTGCACCAATTGATTTTTTTATACCAATTTCTTTCATCCGTTGTGAAGCCCTGGCAGTAGATAAATTCATGAAATTGATGCAGGCAATGATCAGGACAAATAGCGCGATTAGGGAAAATAACCGAACGTATGCTATCCTTCCTCCGGATTGGACACCATTCTCATACTTTCCAAAGAGATATTTGTCGGAATATTTGGTCAGGAACAGGTGGATATTTTTTGCATCAGACCTGGTTTGATAGGATTCATTAATTTTCCTATTTAGCTGTTCAATATTCGCATCCTCGGAAAGAACAAGAAAAGTGGAAGGTCCTCTTTGATCCCATTGAGTAAACTTTGGATATTGATTTTGAAAAACTTTGAACGGGAGGACAAAGTCAAATTTCTCTGTTGATTGATCAGGGACATTTTTAAATACACCTGTTACTGTATACTCCTGGTCATGCTGAAATTCAATAACCTTCCCAAGTACGTTCTCTTTCGTATTAAAAAGTTTAATGGCGAGTTGTTCCGAGATCGCTATGGAATGCTCGTCGAGCAAAGCCTTGTTTTTGTCACCAATGACAAAAGGATAGGTGAATACATTAAAAAAGTCTATTCCCGCATACTTACCAAAGGCTTTCAAATCATTATTATTAGCTGAAAGTGTAAATCGCTCAAACCATTCAATCGGTGTAGCGGTCGTTGAATATTTAATTTCAGGGATCTCGTTGATGAGCGCATCAGCTAATGGCCCATCTGTCTCAAAATTGGTGTGGGTTCTTTCAGTATACTCATAATTAGAGCCTATCTGGTAAAGGTGATCCTCATTTTCATGGAATTTATCCATGCTCATCTCATCATTTACCCATAAATAGATTAGAAATGTACAGGCAAGGCCGGTTGACAATCCGATCAGATTTATAAAGAAGGTGGTCTTATTTCTGAGGAAGTTTCGGTAGGTGAGAAGGAAATGGTGCCTCAACATATTATTGGCTAGTTAAATCTTCTCTATTAACCACAAAAATTCATGCCTATCTTGTATATACTTGAAAACCAATTGATTAACAATATAAGGAATTTATTATTGTCTAAAGAATTGACAGATTATGTATCGGATTTGGACAAAATGAGGAACAAGGATAAAGTTGAAAGGAACAAGGAATGGTTAAGTGGAAGTTGCATTGCGAAATATAATAACTACATTTAGGACTTAAATATGAAAGTCAATGAGTAATCAAAGCCTTGGGGAATTCGAAGAAATCGTCTTACTGACCGTAGCGGTACTGTATGAGGAAGCCTATGGTGTTGCCATTAAAAAAGACATTGAGACGCGTCTCAACCGGAACGTAAGTGTGGGTGCGATGAGGACGGCACTGAGTAGAATGGAAAAGAAAGGTTATCTCAAATCTCATTTTGGGGAAGCCACGAAAGAAAGAGGAGGGAAACGTAAAAGATACTTTAAAGTGACTCAAGCGGGTAAGGCTGTGCTTGAACAGGTCATGGAAAGTCGTAAGAAGTTGTGGGAAGCTATTCCATCCATAGCATTTGATTTCCAATTCATATGAGCTTCGATAAAAGTTTACCTATCCGATTGCTGCATCTGTTCTGTCATCCGGATTTACTGGAGGACATTGAAGGTGACCTGCATGAACTATATGAGGAACGAAGAACATTAAAAGGAGAAAATATGGCAAAAAGACAATTATGGCTGGAAGTAATTAAACTCTTCAGGCCCGGAATTATTAGGAACTTCTTTGGAACTTATGCCTCAGATACCATTGGGATGTACCGGAATTACTTCAAGGTCTCCTGGAGGAACCTGGCTAAAAACAAGGTGTTCTCTGCCATCAATATTACAAGTCTTTCTATTGGCATCACTGCTTGCCTGATCATCTTTTTGTTTATTAAAGATGAGCTTTCGTTTGATGCTTTTCATTCAAAAAAGGACCGTATCTACAGGTTGTGTGAGCTACAAACCTGGGAAGGAACGAACCCTCAAAACGTACCTATTTCCTGGCCAAAAATGGGCTTCGTGTTGCCTGATTATTTTCCGGAAGTAGAGGCATGTGCAAGGTATATGAACAGGGGGGAGGAGCTCATGGAGGCTGGTGATAAAAAACTTGTAGTCAAGAGTGTAGCCGGAGTAGATAGTACATTTCTTCAGGTTTTTGATTTTGAATTGATTTCCGGGAATAGAAAAACGGCCTTGGTCGCCCCCAATTCCATAGTAATATCAGAGGATGTTGCAACAAGATTCTTTAGCACTACGGATGTTATTGGAAAGTCTCTTTACAGCGACGGAAATGAGTTCAATATCACTGGTGTGATGGAGAACGTTCCGGAGAATTCTCATTTGCAATTTGATATGCTCTATTCATTATCAACCCTGGGGGCTGACAGGCCTAATTTCAACAATGAGACAGGGAGCAATTTCATGATTGCTTATGTGTTGCTAAAACCAAATAGTGCGGTAGATGCTATTGAAGGAAAATTTCCTGATTACCTGGCAAGCCTTGTCGATAATCCGGAGATCAATGAAGCCTATAAGTTGTTTCTTCAGCCACTTGGTGATGTTCATTTAGCTTCTATTGAGATCGAACATGATTACCAGAATTACCGAAAATTCAATGGGACCTATATTAAAGTATTTATGCTTACAGGAATTTTTATTCTCATCATTGCCTGTGTGAATTTCATGAATCTAACCACCGCGCGTTCTAATACCAGGTTTAGAGAAATAGGTGTTCGAAAATCCATTGGTGCCAGAAAGGCCCAGCTTGTACATCAATTTATACTCGAATCAGTTGAATTGGCGGTTATCGCATTGATCATGGGAATATCTCTTGGTTTTTTAGCGCTTCCTCTTTTAAATGATCTCATATCCAGGCAGCTTTCGATGTTTACGATTTTCACAGATATTGAGTTAACAGGTTGGATCTTTGGGATTACCATTTTACTTGGAATTCTTTCAGGACTGTATCCTTCGCTTTATCTCTCCTCTTTTCGCCCAACCTACATCCTAAAAGTAGTGGGAGCATCGAGGAGTAAGTCTATCCTGAGGAGTACGCTGGTTATTATTCAATTTAGCCTTGCAATCGGTATGATTGTGTCTACCATCATTGTGGTTCAGCAGCTCTTTTTCATACAAAACAAAGACGTCGGCTTTAATAAAGACCATATGCTCCTTGTCTCCATGAATGATGAGGCGAATGACAAGTATGAGTTGATGAAAGAAGAGTTGCAGAGAAATCCGAATGTGCTTGGAGTGACAGCTTCAGGTCAAAGGATTGGTAACAATTTTCATCAATATGGTTTCAAGTACAAGAAGGATACTTCCATACTCCGTATTGTGCCTTCAAATGTCATGGTTGATTACAATTACCTGGATGTCTATGGGATAAAGGTCAAATCGGGAAGGAATTTTTCAGATGAAATAGCTGCTGATGATGGTAGATCATTTATTATCAATGAATCATTTGCCACAAAGTTGGATTTTGATAATCCGGTTGGTCAACGCATTGGACATGGGTGGTATGATGATGATTCCCTGGGGACTATTATTGGTGTTACTGAGGATTTTAACTTTAATTCTCTCCACTACAAGGTTAATGCGCTAAGTATGGTGGTTCATTCTGACTGGAACTTCAGTGAGATGTCTGTGAAACTAAATGGGAATAATCTTCAGGCTGGGATTAATGCTGTTGAGAAGATCTGGGATGAACAAATAGTTGATTCAGGGTACCCATTTGAATACAAATTCCTGGACGAACATTTTGATGAAGTCTATAAATCTGATCAGCAAATGGGATCAGTTGTTACCATTATGGCTATTCTTTCCATTATGGTAGGATGCCTGGGCTTATTTGGATTAGCAAGTATTTCTATCGAGCAAAGGATCAAGGAAATCGGAATTCGTAAAGCTTTAGGTGCTACAACCGGTGAGCTATTGATCCTGCTATCAAAGAATTATGCTGTCCTAATAGTAATTTCTTTACTGATAGCCTCTCCGCTAGCCTACCTGTATCTGGAAAACTGGTTAACGAATTTTGCTTTTCACATTTCAATTAACCCATTGATTTTCTTGCTTGGCGGATTTATTGCCATGCTGGTAGCCATAATGACCGTCAGCTTCCATACGTTCAGAGCCTCCAGGACCAATCCTGTAGATGCCTTGCATTATGAGTGAAGTACTTAGGGTTAATTGTGATTACTGATCTCTTAAAATCATATCCCTATTGAGTCCGGATCAAGCACATTCTCCAGCTGTTTTTTCTCTTCTTCTGTGATGACTTTTCCATCAAACAGGTTGATGACCCGATGAGCAAACGCTGCATCTCTGTCTGAGTGCGTTACCATCACGATAGTGGTTCCTTCTTTGTTGAGTTCAGTTAATAATTTCATCACTTCAAGACCATTCTTGGAATCCAGGTTTCCTGTAGGTTCATCAGCAAGGATCAGTTTGGGGTTAGCAACCACGGCGCGGGCTATGGCCACACGTTGCTGTTGTCCTCCGGATAGTTGTTGTGGGAAGTGTTTCTTCCTGTGACCAATTTTCATTCTTTCGAGAACCTTCTCGACCATCTCTTTCCTTTCGGATGCTTTTAGTCGCAAGTAGATCAGCGGGAGTTCCACATTTTCATAGACATTCAATTCATCGATGAGGTTAAAGCTCTGGAAGACGAAACCAATATTTCCTTTCCTAAGCCCGGTTCGTTGCCTCTCTTTGAACTTAGATACATCTTTGGTGTCGAACAGGTATTCGCCACCGCTTGGATTATCCAGGAGCCCGATGATATTGAGCAACGTGGATTTACCACACCCGGATGGACCCATGATGGCCACAAATTCGCCATTCTTGACGTGAATATTTACCTTGTTTAAGGCTGTTGTTTCGACCTCTTCGGTACGAAAGACTTTCTCTAGATTTACAGTTTTGATCATTTTATTCTTCGAATAGGTTACAGGGAAAAAGGACCAAGGAAAAAGGTATTTCTTGATTCATTCTCTCAATTATTTAAACTTTTCTTTTCTTATCTTAATTAATCCATAAATCATGGATGATAACTCAACTGACTCTTTTATCAGAACTTTTGCCAGTGATTCTTTTATGATACCAAGTCTTTGTGCTAGTAAAAGGAGCGTCCTACACTCACCACATGATCCTCTAGCAATGAACAGGTATCTAACAAACTCTTTATTTGTGTCTCGTTCGAATCCCTCAGAAATATTTGCAGGAATTGATACTGAAGCTCTTTGTATTTGATCCCTGAATCCAAAGTCATTTATCTTCCCAAAATTTCTATATACTTCACAAACCAAATCCATAGATCTTTGCCATATTAAAAGGTCTTCAAATCTTTCTATTTTCTTATTCATAGCTTAACATTTAGTTATATGCTATAAATTAAAATAAATTTCTTCAATCAGATGTTCCTTATTCCTTATTCCTTGTTCCTTATTCCTTGTTCCTTTTCTCCTTTCACCTTTTCCCTTAATCCTTTCTCCTCTAATTGAAAATTAGCTTTTCATTATCCCCAAACACATCATAACTTGAAGTCACCACCCTCTCACCTTCCTCCAATCCTTCAAGGACTTCATAGTATTGTGGGTTTTGTCTTCCGATTCGAATATTTCTTCGAATGGCAAAATCTTCATTAGGTGAGAGCACGAATACCCATTGACCACCTGTTGACTGAAAGAATCCTCCCCGGGCGATTAGCGTGGCTTCCTGCGTTTCTCCCAGTTGTAAGCTAATATGATAGCTCTGTCCGGTTCTGATATTTTCGGGTTGTTTGCCGGTAAAGAGCAAATCGACTTCAAATCTCCCATCCCTTACTTCCGGATAGACTTTAGTAAGCTCCAGTTTGAAAGTATCCAACTGCCTTTCAAAGGAAGCGAGTAACCCCCTTCTGATCCTATCGATATAGTGCTCATCAATTTCAGCTTTGATCTTATACGAGGTCAGTACATTCACCTGTCCGATTCGTTGTCCCCGACTGATTGATTGTCCCAATTCCGCATCCAGCAGCCCCAACTGACCATCTACCGGCGCTTTGATGTTCAGGTTATCCTGACGTTCGTAGATCAACTCCAGGTTCTTTTCCATGTTTTTAAGGTTGATGCTGATCTTTTCTACCTGATTTTTGCGGAAAATCGAATCCTGCTCGTTTCGCTTAATGGTAAGCTCTTTCAGTTTCGCAGCCACCTCGTAGGCCTCCTTAGATTTAAGGTATTCTTCTCTGGCGATCAGCTCTTCTTCATACAATTCCTTATTCTGCTCATATGCCCTTTTCTTTTGAATGAGATCATACTCCTGATTGATCATATCACGTTGGAGCGTTAGCTTTTGCTGTTCCATGTTGATCTGAGTTTCTCTAAGAAAGTTAGATTTCTCAGCGAGTGAGGCCTCACTATTGAGTATATCGAGGTTAAGTGCCGTATTGCTGAGCCTGAGGATCACATCACCTTTGTTTACCATGCTTCCTTCCTCAATCAATATTTCCTCTACAATTCCTCCTTCAATAGCGTCCATATAGATCGTAGAAATGGGCTCCACTACTCCAATGATTCGGATATAATCCTGGAATGGGCCATACTTCACCTGCTCAATCGTCACCTTTTCTGCATCCACCCGATACGTACTTGTAGGGTCACGAAAAACCAACGCCAGGGTAACTGCCAGAATAAACGCTACTCCAGCAATATATTTCCAGTGCTTAGGTTTGATCCACCGTTTATCCTCTATCTTCTTGTCCATAGTTATTCAAAAAATGACCCTGTTAAATAAAAATTAATGTTTCTCTCACTCAGAAACAGTTGAAGCTTCGTCCTGAGACTTTGCCCTCTGGCACTCGCCAGATTATTTTTGGCCAGGTAGAATTCCATGATTCCTACCAGACCTTTTTCTCTTTTCTTTTGAACCACCTCAAAGGCCAGTTCCATACTTTGTTCTCTCTTTCTTGCTGATTCGTATTCTGCAATCGCTCCCTCGTAATCCAGTATTGCTTCATTGATCAGGTATTCTGTATCTCTGATGAGTGTGGTCAGGTTGTTTTCAGCTTCCTCATGATTGATTTTGGCTTGCTGGATGGTATTTCTCCTGTTTAACTGATTGAAAACCGGAATATTGAGGCTAAGTCCATATCCGGTCCTTCCATTCAAATTAAGCTGTTCACCGTAAGGAATCAGATCCCCATTCGCATTGGTCCGTGTTTCAAGATAACCTGTACCCCAGTTGGCATAGGCGGATAAACTGGGTGATAAGGAAGAGCGGGCGGCATTCAACTGTTTTTTTGCTGCATTAAGTAGTGCCATGGTTGATTGTACTTCCGGTAGAATTTCCGGGTTGGGGCTGATCATTTCATCATTAATAGGTGTCAAACGCGAGGGATCTATTTCAATCTCTGCAATATTCAAGGTTGAGTCAATCGGATAATTAAGTAACTTCTTTAGGTTATTTTCATTTTTGTTTGCCAGATTCTGATTTTGGATCAGCAGGTATTCATCAGTGGCCATTTGAGCTTCAGATTCATATTTTTCACTTCCAGACGAGAGCCCCAATTCAATTTGCTTATTGATACGATAAACCTCTTTTGTTGAAGCCTCCAGCTGCTCTGCCTGGATTTCTGTCAGTCCCAAACTGATAAGATATTGGATGTAGGAATCCATGATCAGATAGGTAATATTGTTTTTCTGTTTTTCATAGGTTTCATTGGCAGCTAGTAAGCTGTATTTTTCAAACTTCAATTGATTCTGAAGTCTGAAGCCATTGAATAAGGGTACATTTCCATTCAGCCCATAGTTATTGGATAAGAATGGATCTGCATCAATGATCTGGTTTGTATTCGGGTCGGTCGTCCGACCCTGTGAGATATTCAGATTTGAGCTGGCATTTACTACAGGAAGCATATTTCCATAAGCTCCTACCATATTGGCCTCCTGGCGTTGAATATTATATTGGTAATTCTTTAAGCTCAGGTTATGCTCGATGGCATAATCCACACATGCTCTCACATCCATTAGCTCTTGTGAATGACCAGAGAAAACAATCCAACCTAGTAATATGACTGATACGATCTTATTCATTTCGAAATCTATTATGCCAATTAAGTGCCTTATTTTTAAATCATTGATTATCAGGTTATTAGTAATCTTTGTTATCAAATCTGTGTATAAATACTGAACAGTAAACTGTAAAAAAAATAGACATTTAAAAATTGAATCTTTTCCTTCGGTATTTTTGAAATAAATCCATTCGAAGATGAGGAAGGGAAATATTTTGATTGTTGATGATAACGAAGGTGCATTAAGTGCCTTGCGATTACTGCTTGATCCGGAATTCAAGGATATCACTACGCTTTCCAATCCTAATAGTATAAATGCTACATTCCGGAAAAAGGAGATTGATGTTGTCTTACTGGATATGAATTTTTCTGCTGGAGTTAATTCAGGTAATGAAGGTTTTTACTGGTTGAAAGAAATTAAAAAATTATCACCCGATACCGAGGTGGTCATGTTGACTGCCTATGGGGATGTTGAGCTGGCGGTAAAATCGGTTAAGAAAGGAGCAGCAGATTTTATTCTAAAGCCGTGGGAAAATGAAAAATTGCTGGCTACCATTCATTCCGCCTTTAGGATCAGAGAGTCAAACCTGCAGGTGAGCGAACTTAAAAGCCGGGAGAAGTCAATTAAAAGTGAGTTTAACCGGGAGAGTAGAATGCTGGTAGGATCCTCTCAACAGATGAAAAGGGTCATGCAGATGGTTGAGAAGGTAGCTGCCACTGATGCTAATGTGTTGATCACCGGTGAGAACGGAACAGGTAAAGAGCTGATAGCCAGGGAGATCCATTTGAAATCCCCCAGAAAAGATGAGCTACTGGTAACAGTTGATATGGGATCAATCCCGGAAACCCTTTTTGAAAGTGAGTTATTTGGTCATAAAAAGGGATCGTTTACTGACGCAAAAGAAGATCGGGTAGGTAAGTTTCAGCTGGCAAATAATGGCACATTGTTTTTAGATGAGATTGGAAACCTTCCTTTGACTTTACAGTCCAAACTCTTAGTGGTCCTACAGAATAGAGCGGTGACTGCGGTTGGCAGCAATAAGGAAGTCCCTGTCGATATCAGATTGATCAGTGCCACCAACAGTAATATTGAGAAGGAAATTGCTGAACAGAAATTTCGGGAAGATCTGCTGTACCGACTCAATACGATCAAGATTGAATTGCCACCCTTAAGAGAAAGGGGAGAAGATATTGAACTACTGGCATCTTTCTTTCTGCTTAACTATCAAAAGAAGTATAAGAAATCCGGGCTTAAGCTAAGCAGTCAGACGATCAAGAAACTTCAGAAATATCACTGGCCTGGTAATGTAAGGGAGCTGCAGCATGCTATTGAGAAGGCTGTCATTTTATCTGAGGGAGATGTTCTCAAGCCGGATGATTTCACCTTGCGATCTACAGACAAACAAATGAAAAATGAATACCAGACGCTTGAGGAGATGGAAAAGGCCATGATTGAGGACGCCCTTGATAAGTACAATGGGAATTTTACCCAGGTATCTGATCAATTGGGTATCACCAGGCAGACACTCTACAACAAAGTGAAGCGGTATGGTTTATAAGTATTTTAACCGGGCCATTGTCTTTCGAACAATTCTTGTCGTATTTGTTTCCATCGCTGGTACGCTTGCCTATCTTCAATCTCTATGGTTTTATTTGGGTTTGTCCATTCTGGCGATCCTGATTATCATCGTTAATACGATTTACTACTTTAATGCGGTCAATCGTAAACTCTCTTTCTTTTTTGATGCGGTCCGAAATGAAGACAGTACGCTCCATTTTCCAGATCATATTAAACATCCGTTTGTAAAAAGTCTTCATCAAAGTCTAAATAATCTCAATGAAATCCTTTCGGAGATTAAGATTAAGAGCGAACATAAGGAGCGGTTCTTTATGGAATTTATGAAACGTTCTTCCACAGGTCTGATTGCTGTAGATGAAAAGGGCTATATAGAAATAATCAATGATACGGCATTGAGGATATTCGGAGCTGGAATCCTGGTTCACATTGAAAGATTAAGACAGGTAAACAAGGATTTTTATGAGGTGATGACCACTTTGAAGCCTAATCAATCAAAAACAATCAAAGCGTTGATTCGTGAGGAGCTCCATATCATACAGATCAAGATGGTTGCTCTGAAATTTGGCAATCAGAATTTCAACATATTCTCACTCAGTGATATCAAAAATGAGCTTGACGAAAGAGAAATGGATGCCTGGCAGAAACTGATCAGGATCCTGACCCATGAGATCATGAATTCGATTGCTCCAATATCCTCCATCAGCAGTACGTTATCCAACTATTTCAAAGATGGAAAAAAGGTCACAAAGCATGAGTTAAATAACATGCAACACGGGCTTGAGGTCATTAGCGAGCGAAGCAAAGGGCTTACCCATTTTGTAGATAATTACCGAAAGATGACCAAAGTTCCTAAGCCTGTTTTCAAAAAGGTTCTTATTAATGACTGGATGGAATCTTGTCGGATTTTATTTGAGGAGCGAGCTGTCAAAGAAAGCATCCAGCTTGAAATACTTAATTCCTTTGAAGGAGAATCATTCTTTGGAGACCAAAAGCTCCTGACCCAGGTAGCGCTGAACCTTTTTAATAATGCTGCTGATGCCATGAGCAATAACAAAGAGAAATCCCTGAAAGTAGTTGTCGCAGGCAAAGAAGAAAATCTTTCCATCAGGTTTATTGATAATGGCCCAGGAATCAAACCTGAAGATATGGACCAGATCTTTATTCCTTTTTTCACAACCAAGGAAAACGGGTCTGGTATCGGCCTAAGTCTTTCCAGGCAAATTCTTCGTATGCACAAAGGGCAGTTGACTGCAAGGTCAATCCCAGGAAAGGAGACGGTTTTTGAGATGCGGATATAAAACAAAAAAAGCATCTCATTAAGAGATGCTTGATGTGCACTCGGAAGCCTGCCTGCCGGCAAGGCAGGGATTCGATCGGAGTGGCGTTCCACCGAAACGTCGGACCGCCCTCAACCCCCAGAGTCAACAGAATAAGGTTAATAAAAAAAGCATCTCGATTGAGATGCTTAGCGTGCACTCGGAAGGATTCGAACCCTCAACCCCCAGAGCCGAAATCTGGTATTCTATCCAGTTGAACTACGAGTGCAGGAAATGGTCTGCAAATATATGATTTTATCGAATGTTTACATTCTGAGACTTATAAAGAAAAGTCAATGACGGAGGTAAGGTCAATAATTGCATATCAATAGAAACTCAATATCTATTTTTGCACCCATGGATCCAGTAGAGGTACATCGATTAATTAAAAAGCGGAGATCTTATTACCCGCCACAATTTCTCAATAGGGAAATCCCCCGATCGGTCATTGAGGCGCTATTAAAATCAGCCAATGAAGCTCCTTCTCATAAGCTTACGGAGCCATGGCGTTTCAAAGTGATTTCAGGTCCCGCAAGGAAGCGGTTTGGAGAGTTTATGTCCGAAAAATACCGGTCAATAACCCCCATTGCCGAATTTTCTATTGCCAAGTATGAAAAAATAAAAACCAATCCTCAAAAGTCTGGTGCTGCTTTAGCCATATGCATGCAAAGAGATCTTTCGAATAAGCTTCCCGAATGGGAAGAGCTTGCTGCGGTTGCCATGTCCGTGCAAAATATATGGATTGCCTGCTCAGGATATGGCATTGGGGGGTATTGGTCGTCTCCGAATCTGATTGATTATTTTGGTGAGTTTCAAAAGCTAGCTGAGGGGGAAAAGTGTATGGGTATATTTTATATGGGTTATATCGATAAAGAGGTTCCAGGCCCCATCAAAAAGCCAATTGAGGATAAAGTGGTCTGGATCGATAAATGAAATCCTTTTTTGTAAATTGACATCAATAAAAAGGTAATTCATTATTCCTGGATGCTATCAATTAAAAAGATTAGAATTCTCTTATTTACCTATTTTCTGATTAGCCTCTTATCCTGTAATGAGAAAGTTGGGGCAAATGATGTGGTGGAAGATGAGATAATCCAACAATCTCAAAACTCCATATCCGGAAAAATTCTTTGCGGATATCAGGGCTGGTTCAATGCAGAAGGTGATGGGGCCGACCTGGGATGGAAACATTATTCCAAAGATGGAATATTTGAACCTGGAACCTGTTCGATTGATTTCTGGCCCTATATGGATGAGTATACTGAGCAGAGCCAATTCAAAACTTCATTTCAACATACTGATGGGTCATCTGCATTTGTGTTCAGCTCTGCAGATCCCCAGGTAGTAGATACACACTTCAATTGGATGAAGGATTATAGGATTGATGGGGTTTTTGTGCAGCGGTTTGTGGTATCAACAGGAAATGAAATAAGAAATAGAAATCTCTTCCAGGTATTTGATAATTGTTACATGGCTTCACAAAAGCATGAGCGAGTCATTAGCGTGATGTATGACCTGTCTGGTAGTAAAAGTGACTTTATCGTTTCTCAAACGAAAAAAGACTGGATGCAATTGGTAGATCGGTATGGTCTGAATGATCCGAAAAAATCCAATCATCTGACCCATGATGGAAAAGCCATTGTAGCGATCTGGGGAGTTGGTTTTAAGGATCGTGACTATACCCTGGAGGAGATTGGCGAATTAATTAGATTTTTCAAAGAGGATCCAAAATATGGGGGCTGTTCGGTTCTACTCGGAGTACCAACAGGCTGGAGGAGTCTGGAAAGGGATTGTTTGAATGATCCAATGATCCACGAACTCATAAAAATGGCAGATATTGTTCATCCCTGGACACCCGGAAGATATCGAACTCCTGAGGAGGCTGATGAGCATCGCATAAAATATACAGTTCCGGATAGAGCCTGGTGTGAGACAAATAACCTAACCTATATGCCGGTTGTATTTCCAGGGTTTAGCTGGCACAATCTAAAGGGTCCGGATGCACCGGTGAATCAGATACCAAGATTGGACGGTGACTTTTTGTGGAGACAATTTTATAATGCCATATCTTCAGATGTGGAGACAATTTACGTAGCTATGTTTGATGAGATGGATGAGGGTACCTGTATTTTCAAAGTATCTGACAATCCTCCAATTGGCGAAAGTCCATTTCTTACCTACGAAGGACTGCCAAATGATTATTACCTTAAGATCACCGGTGAAGCAACCAGAATGTTGAAAAAAGAAATACCTCTAACTGCAACAAAGCCCATTTTTCCCAATTAGTCAAACTCATTCAAGATGTCTTCTAAAGTTGTTTCAGTAATAGATACAGGATATGAATCCTTCGAAGTTGAACGGAAAATACTTGGCGAAAAAGGCTATACCCTCCAGGTGTTTGATGGTGGTCGCCATGATATAATTGGGAAAAAAGCATTTGCTGAAAATTCAGAAGGTATTCTGATGCGATGGAGCCAGGTTGACAATGATTTTTTGAAAGACTTACCGAAACTAAAAGCCATTTGTCGCTATGGGGTAGGGTATGACAACATCAACCTCGAGCATGCCAGGCAATATGGGGTGAAGGTGGCCAACGTCAGTGGCTATGCCAGTCATTCCGTTTCGGATCACACCCTGATGCTTCTTTTTTCTGTGTTAAGAGATTTGCATGGGAGTGAAGGTCATTTAAGAAAGCACTATACTCAACCGGGCCGTAAGGATTCCTTTGAACTCCATGAGAAGACATTAGGAATCATTGGACTCGGGAGAATTGGTTCGATGCTCTGCAATAAAGCGAAACCACTTTTTAAACACATCCTTGCCTACGATCCATATATTCTGGACGAGAAGTTTAATGAGGTTGGGGCTCAAAAAGCTAGTAAAGAAGAAATTCTTCGACAATCAGATGTTATATCGATCCATTGCAATCTCTCAACTTCATCAGAGAATCTCATTGATTCACAGGAATTTGAACTGATGGAGAAAAAACCCATTCTGATCAATACAGCCAGGGGAGGTATCGTGAATGAGGAGGCGTTGATGCAGGCGTTGAAAGAAGACAAACTATTTGGGGTTGGGATTGATGTATTTAAAGAGGAGCCCCCTTTGGAAAACCTGGATCCTTTATTTAGTCATCCGAATGTGATTGCGACAGGACATAACGCCTGGTACTCGAAGGAAGCGCAAGAGGAATTACAACTGAGGGCAGCTAAGAATATGGTGGCCATGTTGTTAGATGAGCCATGTGAGGATTTATTGACCTAGGGAGGCATTACAAATGCCTTTCTCCTGGATCCTCGTTACAAACGAGGATCAGTTTTGGGTTAAAAAAACAGCGTATTTTCAGATATCTGATCAGCTTAATAACTGCTCCTTTAAAGCCTCAAAAGTGGCATCAATTTTTACGGCCACTTTCTCTTTCTTCATCAGGTCATCCACAAACTCAGGCAATGGTAATTCTTTGCCCAGCGCTTTATTCACAGTGGATAAAAATTTGGAATAGTGAGCCGTCTCAATAAATATCCCGGTTTCCTTTTTCTCTAACCCCTTTTTTAAGGCATCATAACCTATGGCACCATGTGGATCCAGGATATAGTCATTCTCATCGTAACAAGTCTTAATGACTTCGAGCGTATCCTCGTCATTTAATGTATACCCTGAAATTACCCCGGCAATTGCTTTATGATCATGTTCAAATAATTCCATCATTCTGGAATAGTTACTTGGATCCCCAATATCCATGGCATTGGAAAGGGTGTGAATCGTTGGCTTTGGTTCATATTCGCTACTTACTAAATAGCGAGGAACGACATCATTCACATTAGATGCAGCGATAAACCGGGAGATTGGCAGACCCATTTTGTAAGCCAATAAACCAGCGGTTAGATTCCCATAGTTACCACTTGGAACAGACATTACCAGGTTTTTCTTAGTTGGAGCTTCCCGGTAAGCCCAGAAATAATAGATGGACTGCGGAAGCCACCTGGCAATGCTGATGGAGTTGGCTGAAGAAAGTGTGAGTTTTTCGTTGATATCCTTATCCAAAAAAGCTTTCTTAACCATCGCCTGGCAATCGTCAAAATTTCCATCGACTTCCAACGCCCGGATATTTTTGCCTAATGTCGTTAGCTGTTTCTCCTGCAGTTCGCTAACCTTACCCGTAGGATAGAGGATTACCACATTCACACCTGGCACATCATAGAATCCGGCCGCTACAGCGCCTCCGGTATCGCCTGAAGTAGCTACCAGGATAGTGACTTCAGTGTTATTGCTTTCATTGAAATACCCAAGACACCTGGCAAGGAAGCGAGCGCCTACATCTTTAAAAGCGTAGGTTGGTCCATGCGTCATCTCAAGGCTATAAATGTTATCTGAAACCTTTACCAGCGGAATCTCAAAATCCAAAGCATCATCCAGGATCTCACGTAGCTTAGCTTCTGGAATATCTTCACTACAGAACTGCCTTAGCACTTCATATCCGATATCTGATTTGGAATAGTAGTCCAGGGTCTCGAGAAACAGAAAATCCAGTTCCGGAATCTCCTCAGGGAAATAAAGTCCGCGATCTTCCGGAAGACTTTTTAGGACAGCTTCTCTGAAAGAGACCGAAGGGGCTGATTTATTTGTGCTGTAAAACCTCATGAGATAACAATTGCACCTTGTTGATTTATTTTGGAAGTATGCAACATTAAGGCATAACCCAGTTTTTTGTAAAGGTCACTCACCTTTTCTTTTACCTCCTCAATGCCATTTTCCTGGCTAAAGAAAGCAAACATGCTTGGACCTGAACCACTGATGTTGAACCCAACAGAGCCACTATGTTGCACAATGTCCTTTACTTCTTCATAACCGGGGATCAATTTCTTCCTTACGGGTTCTGCAATGATGTCTGTCACGGATTTATTCAACAACTCGTAGTTAGCCGTATGCAGGGCAGAGATGACCCCTGCAACATTCGCCCATTGATTGCGTGCTTCAGGTATGGTAAGCGTCTTGGGAAGCAGTGCCTTTGCTTCGGATGTCTTGACTTCCACATCAGGAAAGATGATCAAAACGGTTAAATCATCTGGCACAGGGATTTGGAAGATATCCAGAGGATCATAGCTTCTGATCACATTGAATCCACCCATCAGGGCAGGCGCAACATTATCCGCATGGTATGATTTGGAGGCAAAAGCTTCTCCTTCCATTACAAATGGGAGCAATTCCTCCGTGGTGTAGGGATTCCCAAGCAGGTGATTGACCCCATATACTGCACCAGCTGCGCTGGAAGCACTTGAACCCAGTCCACTACCGGGCTTGAATAGTTTCTTAATTGTAAATGAAAATCCTTCATCACTTTTTAACTCAGAAAGCAATGCCTGAACCGCAATTGTAGCAACATTCTGTGTAGGATCTAAGGGAAGGTCGGCGCCTTCTGTTTTTTCAATGACCAGTTGGTTATCATCCCGTCTCTCGATAGTAATAAAGTCACCAATCCCTTCCAGGGCAAATCCAAACGTATCATACCCACAGCCTACATTTGCTACGGAAGCTGGTGAAAACACAGTGATTTTGTCCATAGTTATTGGTAAGATTGGGCGATACGTAGGACATCTGCGAATATCCCGGAGGCAGTGACATCAGCTCCGGCACCAGCACCCTTAATTTCTAATGGCTGATCCTTATATCTGTTGGTATAAAAGAGAACAATATTGTCTTTTCCCTCAAGGTTATAAAACGGGTGAGTAGACTCGATTTCATCCAAAGAAACGTTTCCAACCCCATTTTTATACTTGGCAACAACCCGTAGTTTCTTGCCTTTGTCCTTAGCCTTTTGATAAATGGATCTGAAATGAGCTTCCTCTTTTTCGATCTTTTTGTAAAAGTCTTCAACAGAGGTACTCTTTATGCAGCTTTCAGGCAGGAAGCTTTTCATGATGATGTCACTCAATTCAAATGAGTAGCCACTTTCTCTGATGAGGATTAGAATTTTGCGTTTCACATCCTCCATGAATAGATCAAGCCTTGGATCTGGTTCGGTATAACCTAGTTTTTTAGCTTCCTTGATCACCTCAACAAATTTTTTCTTTCCATCATATTCGTTGAACAGGAAGTTGAGTGTTCCGGAAAGTACAGCTTCTATTCTGTGAATTTCGTCTCCACTTTTAATTAGATCTGCAAGTGTAGAAAGTATGGGTAAGCCGGCACAAACATTTGTTTCAAACAAAAACTGACCACCAAATTTCTTTGCTGACCCTTTTAGCTCCTGATAGGCGTTTTGTGGTCCGGTCGCGGCGATCTTGTTTGGTGTAACTACTGAAACACTTCTTTTGAGAATATCCGGATACAGGTCAGCTATTTCGCTGGCTGCGGTGATATCAATGAAAATGCTATTTCGCATGTTCATATCGTACATCTTATCCAGGAATAGTTCTTTTTTGAATTTTTCACCATTATCCAGGTGATCCTGCCATTTTGAGGCTGGTAGCCCCTGCTGATCAAAAGCCATTCTTCTGGAGTTGGCAATCGCAATCACCTTAATGTCCAGATGATAATGCTCTTTCAGGAAGGCATTTTGGTTACCAACCTGGGTCATAAAAGCCTTCCCAACGTTTCCTGCTCCAATGATGAACAGGTTGATACGACGATAGTCAGATAAGAAGAAACTTTCATGTAAAGCATTAAGCGCTTTTCTAAGATCTAATTTGGGAATGACAGCTGAGATATTTCGCTCAGAAGAACCCTGTGCGATAGCCTTTACACTAATTCCATTTTTTCCTAGAATACTGAACATTTGCCCGCTTACACCCACCTGATCTTTCATGTTATTCCCAACCAGTGCAATGATACTAAGATCCTTTTCTGCGTCTACCGGATTGATTTTACCACCCTCAATTTCGTAGTTGAATTCTTGATTCAATACTTCGACAGACTTTTTGGCATCCTCTTCCCTAATTCCCACAGAAATACTGTGTTCGGAGCTAGCCTGGGTAATGAATACCACATTGATTCTGGCTTCAGACAGGGATCTGAACAACCGGAATGAAAAGCGGGGGATACCCACCATGCTTGATCCACTCAGGGTCACCATGGCAATCTCTTTAATGCTGCTGATCCCACGGATCAACTGTTTGCCTTCATCCCATTTTTTAGTTACCAGGGTACCCGGATGGTCTGGGTTGAAGGTATTTTTGATGGCAATAGGAATTCCTTTTTGTAGCGCTGGCTGGATACTTGGAGGATAGATTACTTTGGCTCCAAAGTGCGACAATTCCAGGGCTTCCTCATAAGAAACATGTTCGATGAAGTGAGCATGTTTTACCAGTCTTGGGTCTGCAGTCATGAGACCGTCTACATCTGTCCAGATTTCTAACTCAGCCACGTTTAGGATACCTGCCAGGATCGCTGCCGTAAAGTCAGAACCCCCTCTTCCGAGTGTTGTTGGTTCATTGGCCTCGGAAGAACTAATGAAGCCTGGGAAAAGGTTTACCTGATCAAATTCTTTGGATACATCTTTGACTTTTTTTGTCGTCATTTTGAAGTTGACATTGGCTTTTCCAAAATGACTGTCTGTGACAATGTAGTTCCTGCTATCGAAGTATTTCACTTTCACATTTTGCTGTTTGAGGTAATCAAACAGGATAAGGTTTGAAAGTCTTTCGCCACATCCAAGAACGAAGTCACTACTTCTGGGGGTTAGTTCTTTTAGAAGCCACATCCCATGGCCAATCTTTGCAAGTTCGTCGGTAATTTTGATCAGGTCATCACCTGGTTTCTGACCGAGCAGGTCATAATAAAGCTTTTGGTGTGCCAGGGCGATGTGTTCAATGATCATCAGGTATTCATCATTGCCTTTTGAGGCCAGCTCACTCATCTTAACGAGTTGATCGGTCACACCCCCAACTGCAGAGGTCACGACAATTAATTGCTCTTTGGACGACTTGATGATCTCAGCCACCTGACGGATCGAGTCCGCATTACCAACCGATGTTCCTCCGAACTTAAGTACTTTCATTTCTGTCTTTTATTTATTTCCATAAGTCACGTGGACAGTGACTTAGTCAATGGAGCGTGAAATTATCCAATTTCAGGTTAAATCATGTGGCCAAACAGATCAGGTTTTTTATTCAGGTATTCTCCAAAAAAGTTTTTCTCCTTCATCCTGTTGAGGAGAGGATCCAGATCAGCCTTGTTTTTGAGTTCAACACCCACAAGTGCAGGTCCTTTTTCTCTTGCAGTCTTTTTCGTGTATTCAAACAAGATAATATCATCATCAGGTCCCAGCACTTCACCTACAAATTCCTTTAGGGCTCCAGCCCGCTGTGGAAATCTAACGATGAAGTAATGAACGAGTCCTTCATAAAGCAATGATCTTTCCCTGATTTCTTCAGTCCTTGTGATATCGTTATTACCACCAGAAAGAATACAGACTACATTTTTGCCCTTGATTTCATCCTTGTATTGATCCAGCACCGCAACAGAAAGTGCACCTGCTGGTTCCAGAATGATCCCGCTTTCATTGTACATACTGATCAGCGAGGAACAGACCTTACCTTCATTTACCAGGGCAACCTCTCTCAGGTTTTCCTTGCAAATAGGATACGCAAAATCTCCAACTCTTTTCACGGCGGCTCCATCCACAAATTTGTCAATGTGGTCAAGTGTAACCACCTTTTTTTGCTTGATGGCTTCGTACATCGCGGGTGCTCCCTCAGGCTCTGCGCCAATGATGATGGTTTTTGGACTCAAAGCCTTCACGACTGCGGAAACGCCTGCCGCTAATCCACCACCTCCAATAGGCATAAAAAGGTAATCCATATTGAAGTCTGAATCCTGGATCAGTTCCAATCCAATGGTGGCCTGACCTTCAATGACTTTTGGATCGTTGAATGGATGAACAAATGTGCTGCCGGTCTTTTCTTCAAATTCCTTGGCTTCCTTGTTGGCATCATCGAACGTATCTCCTGTCAGTACAACATCAATATATTCCTTGCCAAACATTTTGACCTGCTGCACCTTTTGTTTGGGTGTAGGTACAGGCATGAAGATGGTTCCTTTGACTTTCAGTTTGTTGCAGGAAAAAGCTACTCCCTGGGCATGATTGCCTGCACTGGCACAAACTACTCCTTTTTTTAGCTCTTCATCTGAGAGCGAAGTGATCTTGTTGATCGCTCCCCTGATCTTATATGAGCGTACAATCTGCATATCTTCCCGCTTGAGGTAGATCCTGGCATTGTAGCGCTCACTCAGATTTAAACTATACTGGAGAGGAGTCACGGTAGAGACATCTCGCATGACCCTGTGAGCCACCTCGATGTCTTTAAATTCGGGTGAGTACCCCTCCAGTGAAGTAGTTTTTTCGGTCATCTTAGTTTTCCGGGCGAAGCTTTCGGACAGCAGCTCCAGCTCTCCAAAGCTCTGACTCTTCTAACTCTTTTAGCTCTGCTTCAAGTTTTACCCTGTAATCAGGCTGCTTGTTTGCTTCAATGGTAATCTTGGCTTCGTTACCCGTTTCTACACTGTTGTAAAGATCTTCAAAAACAGGTTTTACTGCATCACGGAATTTCTTCCACCAATCCAATGCACCTCTTTGTGCTGTAGTTGAACAGTTGGCATACATCCAATCCATTCCATTTTCAGCGATAAGCGGATAAAGTGATTGAGTTGCTTCTTCTACAGTTTCGTTGAAGGCTTCTGATGGTGAGTGACCTTTTGCTCTCAACGTTTCGTACTGAGCCGCAAATAATCCCTGGATAGCACCCATCAGACTGCCTCGCTCACCAGTTAAGTCGCTATAGACCTCTTTCTTGAAATTAGTCTCGAATAGATATCCTGATCCAACGCCAATACCAAGCGCTGTTACTTTTTCTTTAGCTTTTCCAGATGCATCCTGGTAGATAGCAAAACTGGAGTTTAGGCCTCTTCCTTCAAGGAAAAGTCTTCTCAAGCTTGTTCCTGAACCTTTAGGAGCGATAAGGATTACATCTACATCTTTAGGAGGGATGATTCCCGTTTGATCGCTATAAGTGATTCCAAAACCATGAGAAAAATATAAGGTCTTTCCTGGGTTCAGATACTTTTTTAAAGTTGGCCAAAAAGCAATTTGTCCGGCATCAGATAACAAGAACTGGATGATCGTACCTTTTTCACAAGCCTCTTCCAAACTGAAAAGTGTTTTACCTGGTTCCCAGCCGTCTGCTACAGCTTTATCCCAGGTTTTTGAATCTTTTCTTTGACCTACGATTACATTGAATCCATTGTCTTTCAGGTTAAGTGCTTGTCCGGGACCTTGTACCCCATAGCCTAATACTGCGATGGTCTCATTTTTGAGTACTTCTCTCGCTTTTTCAAGAGGAAATTCTTGTCTGGTTACTACTTCTTCTTCGACTCCTCCAAAATTGATTTTTGCCATTGTTTTTTAGTTTGTGAATATTAGAAATCTTTTATGGTTAGTTTGTTTTCTGTTGAATCTTCAAGCATTTTGATAAATGCTTCTGTTTTTCTTTTCGATTTGGATATTGCTACCCTGCCGGAACGCACGAACTCCAGCAAGCCATGTGGCTCCAGTTTATTATACAGGTCGTGTGTATCCTTTTTATGCCCGGTCTTTTCAATGATGATGTGATCCTTTTCTACAACAAGGATTCTCGCCCCACTATTACGTACCAGCGTCTCAATGGAAGTGCCATTGAGAAATACTGAAGTCGGAACTTTGTATAAAGCAATCTCCTGGTAATAGATCTGGTCATCTTCATAGACAAAAGCACCCAGCACATCAATCAATTTCCTGATCTGCTTTACCACTTTTTCAATCATCTCGCGGGTAGTAGCCACAACAATCGTGAACCTACTAACTCCTTTCACCTCGGTAGTTGAGACGTTCAAACTATTCAGGTTGATCTTTCTTCGGGTGAAAATGATTGTGATGTGATTCAGAAGACCAGCTTTATCTTCTGTCAGGACAGATAAAGTAAAATCTTTGATGGCCTTATCATCTGAATGATCTTCGTTATATAGACTTGTAGACTTAGTCATTGCTTTATCGTTTTACTCTAATAGAATTTCTGATACACTGGCACCTGCAGGGACCATGGGAAATACATTCTCTTCTTTTTCTACAACAACTTCAAGTAGTTGGGGTCCATCTGCTGCCAGCCAATGATCCACAGCGGCATCCAAATCCTCCCTTTTTTCAATTTTCTGCGAAGGTATACCGTATCCCTTGCAAATCAATTGAAAATCAGGATTCGTTAACTCAGTAAATGAATATCTCTTCTCATGGAAGAGCTCTTGCCACTGACGTACCATCCCTAAAAAGTTATTATTCAGTATAAGAATCTTGATACCGATTTTACTCTGGAAAATGGTACCCAGTTCCTGGATTGTCATCTGGAATCCACCATCACCTATCACCGCTATTACTTCCCTGCCTGGTTGTCCCATTTTTGCACCCATAGCTGCCGGTAAAGCAAATCCCATCGTTCCGAGACCACCTGATGTAACATTAGATCTTGTATCATCAAACGCATAATACCTGCTGGCTACCATTTGATGTTGTCCTACATCAGTTACTATGATCGCTTTTCCTTTTGTCTTGTCAGAGATCATTTTGATTACCTCTACCATCTGAATCTCTCCGGATGTCAAATTAAAAGCTTTGTTTTGGATCTTATCGTATTCGACTTTATCACAATCCCTGAATTCCTGAAGCCACTTGTCATGCTTGTTTTTATCAATATGCTGAATCAGAGATAATAAAGCTTCTTTGGCATCCGCGTTGACAGCCACGTCTGCTTTTACGTTCTTATTGATTTCAGCCGGATCAATTTCGATGTGGATCACCTTAGCCTGCCTGGCATATTTTGCCAGGTTTCCGGTTACCCTGTCGTCGAAACGCATGCCAATGGCTATCAGTACATCGCATTCATTGGTCTTGACATTCGGGCCGTAGTTTCCGTGCATTCCCAGGTAGCCAACATAAAGGGGATGATTTACCGGGACCGCAGAAAGACCCATCAATGTAGAGGCCATCGGAATTCCTGCTTTTTCTGCAAAAGCGATCAATTCCTTTTGCGCTTTGGAAAGGATAACACCTTGCCCAACCAACATCATCGGTTTTTTAGCACTGTTGATCAGCTCAGCCGCTGCTTTTACAGACTCCTCCTCCAGCGTAGGGTAGGGATGATAGCTTCTGATCTTTTCACATTTGGTATATGAGTAATCGAACTCCTTTATCTGAGCATCTTTGGTAATATCAATCAGGACAGGTCCTGGTCGTCCGCTGCTGGCGATGTAAAATGCCTTTGCTATAGCGTATGGGATTTCTTCAGGCTTAGTCACCTGGAAGTTCCATTTGGTCACAGGCATAGAGATACCTACCACATCAGTTTCCTGAAATGCATCAGTTCCCAGCAGATGAGAAAATACCTGACCGGTAATGCAAACAATAGGCGTAGAGTCAATCTGGGCGTCAGCGATTCCAGTGATCAGGTTAGTTGCTCCCGGTCCCGAAGTGGCAAAGCAAACCCCGGTCTTACCAGTGACCCTCGCAAACCCCTGTGCGGCATGTACCGCCCCTTGTTCGTGCCTGGTAAGGATGTGGTTTAGCTTATCCTGATATCCATAGAGCGCATCATAGATAGGCATGATAGCGCCACCAGGATAACCAAAAATCAGGTCAACTCCTTCTTCGAGAAGACTCAACAGAACTGCTTCTGATCCTGTTACCTTAATGGTCTTTTTGGTCTTCTTCTTATTTTCTGCAACTGCCAATGAAGATGTGTTCATGAGCTTATAATTTAGAATTCATCAGTTACACAACCTTCGGTGGCCGACTTAACTGAGTGTATATATTTTTTTAGTACTCCATTTTGTGCTTTATAGGCCGGCTTTACCCAGGCTTTTTTGCGTGCTTCCATCTCTTCATCCGAGACCTTCACTTCCAATGAATTGGTTGCAGCATCTATCCGGATGATATCCCCATTCTTAATGAGTCCGATTGGACCACCTTCCTGGGCTTCAGGGGTAATGTGTCCAACTACAAATCCATGTGATCCTCCGGAAAACCTGCCATCAGTAATCAAGGCTACATCTTTTCCCAGACCAGCACCCATTACCGCACTGGTTGGTTTCAGCATCTCGGGCATACCCGGCGCTCCTTTTGGTCCGGAATATCGGATCACGATCACTTCACCTTTCTGAACCTCTTCGCCGATTCCTTTGATTGCCGCAAATTCATCATCATAGATCCTGGCTGGCCCCTCAAATGATTCACCTTCTTTGCCCGTGATCTTAGCGACTGCTCCTTCCGGGGCCAGGTTTCCATAAAGGATTTGTAAGTGACCACTCTTTTTGATCGGTTCATCAAAAGAGTACATGATCTTTGGCTCTTTCTTGAGTGCCGGAATATTTTCCAGGTTTTCCGCAATGGTCTTTCCGGTCACGGTCAGACAATCTCCGTGCAGATAACCTTTGTCAAGCATGATCTTCATCACACCAGGGACACCACCAACTTCGTAAAGATCTTCCATAAGGTATTTTCCACTTGGCTTCAAATCACCCAGGAAAGGGGTTTTATCACTGATGGTCTGGAAGTCGTCTATCGTCAGAGGCACCTTTGCTGCCCTGGCCATCGCCAGCAGGTGAAGAACCGCATTGGTGGATCCTCCCAGTACCATGACCATCGTAATCGCATTTTCAAATGACTTTCTGGTGATGATGTCACTGGGTTTAATATCCTCTTTGAGCAAGTGCCTGATGGCTTTACCCACTTCGTGAGTTTCTACCGTTTTATCCTTGCTTTCTGCAGGATTTGATGAGCTGAACGGCATGCTCATACCCATCGCTTCAATGGCCGTAGACATGGTATTGGCCGTATACATACCACCGCATGCGCCGGGTCCCGGGATGGAATGCTTGATGACTTCTTTATAGTCAGCATCTGAGATATTTCCTCGCAATCGTTCGCCATAGGCTTCAAAGGCCGAAATAATGTTAAGATCTTTTCCATGGAGTCTGCCAGGCTTTACAGTACCACCATAAACCAAGATAGACGGTCTGTCTAATCGTGACATGGCCATCATGGCACCCGGCATATTCTTGTCACAACCCACAATGGTGATCAATCCATCATAAAATTGAGCCTGAACTACCGTTTCAATGCTATCAGCGATGATATCCCTTGAGACGAGTGAGTAGTTCATCCCGGTAGTTCCATTGGACATCCCATCACTTACACCGATGGTATTAAAGATCAGCCCGACAAGATCAGCCTCGGTAATACTCTTTTTCACCTGGTGAGCCAGGATGTTGAGGTGCATGTTGCAAGGGTTTCCTTCAAAACCTGTGCTGGCAATACCTATCTGTGCCTTGTTGAAATCTTCATCCTTCAAACCAGCTGCATAAAGCTGTGCCTGTGAACCAGGCTGGGATGGATCCTGGGTAAATGTTTTGCTGTATTTGTTTAGTTCACTCATTTTTAGACAATGGTCAATCCTTGATATTCGTCAAATTTTACTTTTTGCTGGTACATGATATGAAGATCCAATCCGATGGATTCTTCCCAATCCTTTTTGAAAGGTTCGCCATTGATTGAATCAATGGCGGTAACTTCCGATGCTGTACCGCAGAAGAATGCATGGTCAGCCTTATACAGTTCTTCCGGTTTAATGTCTTTTTCAATCACCTTTACATGAAGGTCATTGGCTATTTCAATGATGGTCTTCCGCGTGATGCCCGGAAAAATATTCCCCAGTTTAGGCGTGTAAAGTTTCCCGTCCTTTTCATAGAAGATGTTACTCCCGGGTCCTTCGGATACATATCCATTGCTATCCAAAAGGATGGCTTCATCATACCCCAATTGTTTTGCTTCAGCTGTTGCCAGCGTAAAGGCTGCATAGTTGCCAATCATCTTGGCATCAATTGGAATAGATTGAGGAGATGGTTTGATGTACGACGAAATCATCACATTGAGTGGCTCAATCCCGGGATACTTGGCCCATTTCCAGGCAGTCATAAAGATGTGAATATGATTGGAGGGCGAGAGCATCATATTGGGGCCGGCAAAAACCAAAGGGCGAATATACGCATTTGTGAGGTTGTTTCGTGAGATTAACTCATAGGCAATGTGAATCAATTCATCAATCGTATAGGGGATCTTGAGGTGGAGCTTTTCAGCTGATTGCTTCAGGCGATCGAAATGCTCTTTAGGCTTAAAAATATTGAAGCCATTGCCATTGTTGTACGATCTTAGACCCTCAAACACACCTGTGCCGTAGTGCATCGTCTGGTCAAAGAGGCTTGCTTTGGCATCTTTGGCTTTGATCCACTTTCCGTCTAAAAATACTTCTGTTTTACTATCGTAGTACATAATAAAAAAACGCCATCCTTGTAGGAATGGCGCTTAATAATTTCTTGTGGATTATTTAAAATATCACCATTCCCCTTGTATGCGTGTGACCACGACAAGCGTAATAATTGGAGCAATGACAATATTTAAAAGGTTCCTTTTCATTTAACAGGGACAAAACTAATGGAAACCTTCTTAAAAGCGCAAGACAGTTGTTGTTTTTTTTAGCCGGAAGGTGTCCGATGATTTCAATAGCCAGACACATTGCCCCAATTCACAAATAGATTAAAGCACTGACCATATCTGCAATCATAATTAAGGCAAGAAGTAATCGGAACCATATTTTATCATAAAAAGCAGCGATAAAAAGCAGTAGTATATAGACGATTTCTAGCCAGATCGTAAATGAATTGAAAAGTGTGGGCATCACAAGGTCTATGATAAAATTGGCAATAAGATAAATAGCCCAAAGAATGAAGAATGATTTTCTACTAGACTGGAAATGAGTTTTGAGGTTGAT
Organism: Bacteroidota bacterium; assembly: GCA_047947195.1. Classification (GTDB taxonomy): domain Bacteria; phylum Bacteroidota; class Bacteroidia; order Cytophagales; family Cyclobacteriaceae; genus UBA7330. Next base: position 3,837,289 of record CP170458.1, on the reverse strand, counting down.
CTCTTTATGGGAACTGATATCCGGAAAGTAGACTGCAACAATGGCAAAAATTACCAGATAGGGTGATATAATTAAGAAGTAATTGAACAGGCTGAGCTTAAGATAAGCGAATCTGGGCCATCCGGTAAACCAAGCAATGATGAAGAAGTGTAATAAAATCAGTAACCATAAAATAAATTCCCAATATAGTGTGACCCGGTTTCTGCTTCGGATCAGACTACCAATCGAGAGAAAGAACTCGCCGACAGCCAGGGCAAAAATAAGGGCGACAAATACAGATAGATATTCTGTGAAGTTGAATCCAAAAATCTCATTGGGGAAAGATGAACTATCTGGCATCGGAGATTTTTATTTCACTCAATTTATCAAACAATTTCTTCATTTCATATTTTGAAATTCATCCTGGGCCTCTTCACCTTTTGATTTTCCTGCTGTTTCGTATAACTTGTTTCGAATAGCTTTCATACAACAGATCTAAATCATGGAAAAACTCATCTTCATTTGCTTAATCATTATGTTTACAAGTATCCGAACAAACGCCCAAACTGAACCTGCCCGATTTATTGTAATTGGTGCTCATCCGGATGATTGCGACATTGATGCCGGGGCCACGGCAGCTCTTCTGGCCTCGATGGGTCATGCGGTTAAGTTTCTTTCTGTGACCAATGGAGATGCCGGACATCAGAGTATGGGTGGTGGCATGCTTGCCATGAGGAGAATGAAAGAGGCAAAAGAATCCGCTCGTCGTTTAGGGATCGCCGAATATGAGGTACTGGATAATCATGATGGGGAGCTAACACCTAATCTGAATGTCAGGATGCAGGTCATCCGAAAGATCAGGGAATGGAATGCCGATGTGGTCATTGCCCCCAGGCCAAATGACTATCACCCGGATCACCGATATACCGGTGTGCTGGTTCAGGATGCTGCTTATATGGTAGCGGTGCCTAACGTGGCACCAGACACTCCGCCTTTGGAGAAGAATCCTGTATTTCTTTACACACATGATAAATTCCAGTCGCCTGAACCATTCAGACCGGACATTGCAGTCGGAGTTGATGAGAGTTTCAGTAAAAAGATTGACGGCCTGGATGCGCATGTTTCCCAGTTTTATGAGTGGCTGCCCTGGATAGGAGGGTACCTGGATGAGGTGCCGGAAGATCCTGCAGCACGCAAGAAATGGCTGACTGAAAAATGGCCGGCTACGATCTCGCCTGAAACGAGAAAGTCTTTGGAGAAATGGTACGGTCCCCAAAAAGCAGCAACAATCACCAAAGCCGAAGCATTTCAGATCTGCGAGTATGGGAAACAGCCGACTGAGGAAGAGATCAGGATGTTGTTTCCGATGTTGAAGAAGTAGTCAGACGGTTCAAAACCGTCTAACTACTACTATGAATGGGTTATTCTCCCATTTGCTTATTCATCATTTCTATGAATTCATCATCGGTCATATTCTTTCTGCTGTTCAGTAAAAAGTCTGCATCATCTCCGGCCCGGTATCTTAGTTGGGTTGTCCCATCTGTCACGGCTTTATAAATAACTTCTGCCACCAAACTTGCCGGTGAAACCGTATTGTTTGGATTTTGCCATTGCTTCATGAGTGCCGCGATGATGGGCTGATATTCTGATATTTCGCCCGCCTGAAAGTCGAAAGACCTTCCACCGAAATCTGTAGCAATGAATCCCGGTTGTACAATTTTGACTTTTACACCTATTTGTGCCATTTCATAATGAAGTGATTCTGAAATGCCTTCCACTGCAAATTTTGTCCCGTGATAAAGCGAACCCAGGGCAAACGTCATTTGGCCGCCGATAGATGAGAGGTTGACGATTACCCCACTTTTGTTCTCCCTGAAATGCGGGATCACCGCTCGGGTCACATCCATCAGCCCAATGACATTGGTATTGAATTGCTTAATGATGTTCTCCCTTGGAAAAGATTCCAATGGTCCGTAAGCACCATAACCTGCATTATTTACCAAAGCATCAATTCTCCCAAATTTCTCAATGCCACTCTGGATGGCCTGACTGATTGAAGTCAGGTCAGTCACATCCAATTTGGTCAAATGAATAGGCTCCAATTGATTCAGTTCAGTCTCCTTTTCCGGGTCTCGCATGGTGGCAATGACATTCCATCCCTTTTTGTGGAAGTGGATAGCAGTGGCCTTTCCTATGCCACTACTTGCTCCGGTGATCAATATTGTTTTTTTCATATTAACCTTCATTAAGCGTTAGTAAGTTATCAACACCATTGGCTGTATAAATGGCTTTTGTGGTATCGTTCAAAGCTTTGTTATAGCTTTCTACAGGTTCTTTCAATCCTGAAAAGTCCACGACGGTTCTGAATGGCTTCTTACCAAAGGGCATCTCAATCAGATTAACCACTGCTTCGGCAACCTTTTCAGGTTTTTGTTCCTGGATGGTCTCTATATATTGAACATAGCCATCGAGTGAAGCATCGGGTAGATGGGCCATTTCGCCATATTGCTGTAATCTCTCGGCATCACTTGGCTTGATCATGGCTCCCATAAAAGCTGTTGGCATTCCACCCGGCTCCACAATACAGGACTCAATACCAAATCCGGAGAGCTCAGCACGGTAACCTTCTGCCAGTGATTCCAACGCGTATTTTGAAGCTGAATAGCTTGCCAGGAATGGCGTGGTCACACGGCCAATACAACTGGAGGTATGGATGATCGTTCCTTTTCCCTGCCCCCTCAAATGCGGCAAGACTGCCCGCATCAATCGCTGAACACCAAACACGTTTACATCAAACATTTTTTGGATGTCTTCTGCAGTAAACGCTTCAAGGATACCATTTGCGCCAATCCCCGCATTGTTGAAAACCGTATCCAATCCTCCCATCATTTCTACCGCAGATTGTACTCCGGCATTCACGCTTTCTTCATTCGTCACATCCATTTCTACCAGACCTACCCCGGCCGATGTTAGTTCCCCGGCAATAGCAGCATTTTTACCACCGGTAGACCGGAAGGTTCCCACAACCTGGTGACCATTTTTTGCTAGTTGCACACAGGCTAATCGACCGAAAGCACCACTTGCGCCTGTGACTAATATTTTATGTTTCATCTCTTTTGATTTTTAGATTCTTGATGAAACAAAGATGAATGGCTTAAAGAGGAGTGATTAACACGAAAAGAGGAAGGTTAAACACGAATCGCAGAATTATAAAGAGGCTTTTATACCCCCCAAACCGGTCAGTCAACTTTTCGGTATTCCTGTGGCGTCTTGCCGGTTTTTTGCTTGAATAATCGCCCAAAATAATGCGGGTAGTTAAACCCCAGCTGGTAGGCAATGCCACTGATCGAGTCTTCTGAACCGATCAGGAGATCCTTGGCTTTTTCGATGATAAAATCGTTGATATGGTCTTTGGCTGAGCGGCTGGTTTCCTTAGCGAGCAGGTCGCTGAGATAGCTGGCCGACAGATGACAATGATCTGCCAGGTATTGGATGGTCGGTTGCCCTGATTCGATCAGCGCATGGTCTGCATAATAGTTTTTTAATAATGACTCTACTTTGGAAACAACGTCCAGATTACTTGCAGAACGGGTATTGAATTGTCTTTCGTAAAAGCGTGCGCTGTAGTTAAGCAACAACTCGATATTGGAAACCAAAACCTGCTGACTATGATTATCTATGCGCTCTTTTATTTCCTCCTGGATCAGTGCGACGATCTGATTGAGGGTTTGCTGTTCCTGCTCTGAGAGGTGAAGTGCCTCGTGCACCTCATAGTTGAAGAAGTTGTAAGACTCAATTTTAGCTCCCAGTACAGTCTTCCGTATGAGGTCAGGATGAAAATAAAGCATCCAGCCTTTGACCTGATTCAGTTCCTGGGGCTTCTTTACAGTGATGATTTGTTGCGGAGCAGTAAAAATCAAAACACCCTGATCAAAATCGTAGTAATTTCTACCGTAATCAATTCCACAACTGGAATCTTTCAGGGCGATGCAATACAAGTCAGCTGAAAATCGCTTGCCTACCGTTTCTTCCCCGTAGGCCAGTTTTTCAGTATCCAGGATGGTGATCAGAGGATGAGTAGGTTTTGATAACCCAAACACAGACCTGATTTCTGCAATTGATTTGGAATGGACTATTTCACCCATATGCTGCCTTTTTGCAAAGATAAGGTGGTCGATCAACCTATATTAACACAAATCCCTGATCGGCTAACACGTTTTGAAGTTTGATTGATTGTGCGATATGGCTTGCTGAATATGTCGAAGAGCTAGGATTGTCCTTTCAAATGGCTCTGTTCGCATATTCATTTTTAGTGTTTGTTATCAGCTTTTAAAGTTTTATTGATAAGTCAATTTGACCACCAAGTCCAAGTTCAACGATCTTTTTTAATGTGGATAGTCGGACTTCCTTAATATTGTTTTCGATTTTTGAAATGTAGGATTTTGTTGTTCCCACCTTCTTAGCGAGTTCTTCCTGTGTCAATCCCTTTTCGAGTCTCGCATCATGTATTAATGCACCAATTTTAAAATTCTCATATCCTTCCTCGAGTTCATCTCGTTTATTAGTTCCGACCTTTCCAAAGTGTTTTTCTTTGAATTGATCCAGTGTCGTAATGTTAGTTTTGTTGCTCATATTCTTTCCTAATTTTCAGTGCTTTCTCAATCTCAGTTTTCGGTGTTTTTTGTGTTTTCTTTTGAAATCCATTCATCAAAACCACCAGTTGACCTTGATCAAAGAAGCAAAATATTCTAAAAATGTTACTACCTACTTGGACTCTTACTTCATAGAGTCCATCAGTTCCTTTGATATGTTTAAGGTACGTTTCAGGAACATTTTGAACCTCTTCAATTAAGTTAATAGTCCAAATAACCTTCTTTTGAACTTTTTCATTTTGCTTTACAAAAAAGGATTCAAAATAATCCTTAAAGAAAATGACGGTTCTTACCTTTTTACTCACGTATCAAAGGTACTGAAAGTTTCACTTTAGTGCAACTTAATTATTCGGATAACTAGCGGATATAATCAGCTTTTCCCGAAAATTATTCTTAAGATCTGGGTTAACAAATAGCCCATACCTGTCAGTGATTGCTGGCGCCTGACTATGGTGCTGTGGCCCCACTCAAGCTATTACTGCAAAATAACAAAATCTGCTATGCCAGGCAACTGTCAGATTCGCACTGCGGTTCTACAAATCTATTGCTACGACTAAGTCCGTTCAAATACTAAATTTCTCGGCTAGAGACCTTGAGTATACAATGTCACTCGGCACAACCGAGCGACTGAGTGAGCTTAGATACCCAAGTGCTATCGAAGTTTTTCGCATCGTTTTTGAGTTTGTCCCTATGTCGTTTTAGGGATTTTATAGCTGATTTTTCTTGTTTGCCCATATGAAGCCTTGCTGCTAGCGCTTGTTATGTTTCTTTCTGATAGTTTTTGGGTGCAAGTTTAGCTCGCAATTTTTGCTCCCTTTGTTCGGTTACACCTCCAACATAAAGTTTGAAGGTTTTCATAAGTCGACATACCTCCTTTAGAAAGAGGTAAAATGTGATCTATTTCCAATAATAGATTTGGTTCATCTTGTATTCCTAATTTGCATTCACAGCAACGGTAGTTATCTCTTTTTTTGATCTCCTCTCTCAATTTAGATGTCATCAGAGCTCTTTGACCAGCAGTACTCTTTTTCCATTTGATGACATCATTAAGGAATCTGATAAGTTTGTTCAAGTTTCTAATGTCGAGTTTTATGTCGCATCGTATTGAACTATTTCCTCCTGGGGATATATAATGAAATGTAAAGGTCGGAATATATGCATCACTTATATCCACCGTCTCAAATCCAAGTTTTTTGATCAGTTTTTCTCTGTTGTATCGTTGAATGAGAAACGGAATCTTATCGGAGATACTGCCTAAAATTGATTCCCTTTCTTTTCTTATTAGCTCCTTTCCTTCTTCAACAGAAGTGAAATCGTTCAAGATCTTTTCAAATTTGAGTAGCGACTCTTCATTTTTTTCAATGTCAAAATACTTACATAGGTATTTTATGGGTTGGCTCTCAGCGTTTCTACATACTGATGCTGAACAATAATGAGTCTGATTGTTATTTGTTGACTTATTCCATTCTTTTCTTTGATAATTGAATCGACTCTCATCAATCATTTGGCCAGTGCCATAATTGTATGATTTAATGTTTACATAAGAGTTTTTTAGTTCTTCAATGTAATTATTTAGATCGTTGCAATTAGAAGTATGCTTACTGATGCTTTCTCTAAGTGATTTAAATTTTTTACTTCTGAAATAAAGTTCGACATACGCCAGATAAGTTGCGAATAAAACTATAACCGCAAGAATAATTGAAACAATTACTACACTGTTATCAGCCAATACATTAAAAATGGCCTCAAATATTTTGTAGATTATGAAAGCTACAATTCCAATTAGTACTAATATGCCTTCAAATTTTTTGGACATAGTTGCGGCAATTTCCTAGAAGGTCAGTATGATCTCGGCTCTCGTCACCGCAATCAAATGAAACCTAACAATAGTATGATACCATTACACCTATTTCTTATCAAATATACCTGTTTTATCGCTGCATACTGGTCCTTTAGCACTTAAGGAGGGGTTGCAAGATTGTCATAGCTGTTGTTGTATCCGTATATATCCGTTTATAATCGGATATACACACTTATTCGAAGTAGGTGTTTGATCGATGAATAGAGCACTAGCCGAATGAGCAGAGATTCCGATGCTAAGGAAGCGAAAGAATAGCGATTGAGATCAATTCGATTCTAACCAGACATTCAATTGCTGAACTTTCGGGTCTTTCTCAGGGGTAAGCGTAAAGAAGACGTTAATAAATCCATTCTCAGCCTCCATTTTAAATCTTCCGCGAAGTTGATTCTGGGGGTCTATCTTCAGGACCTCCTTAATATTCCCTGCCTGGTTCAATATCTCCTGAATTTCAGCAATGCGGTGGTCACGGGATTTATCCAGGTAGAAATTTTCGGCCAATAGCACAGCCTCTAACTCAGGGTCCCAGCCCTTGATCAATTCGACTACCTGTTTTTGTCTTTCAGCCAGCATATCCGAGACCGGTAGCTTTCTGGGTTGAAGTTCCAGGGAGTCAAATAATAATTTTCCAATGTCACTAAACGGATAGGGACTGGTGTAGGTCAGGTTGCAAAACGCCATGACACCGATACCATATTCCGGATAGAATTTATAGTTACTGCCAAAGCCGGGGAGGGCACCGCCATGTGATACTTCCTTTAGTCTGTTGCAGGATTCTGATATGCTGAGTCCGTATCCATATCCAACCATTGTTGGACAAGTATTACCAGAAAAGTCCCTTGCATTTGAATACAAGCGCACAAAATTTGGTGTATGCATCTCTCTTAAAGTACTTCTTTTAACAGGGCCTGTATCTTCATCACTTCGTGGTGGCCAGGCAGAGAGGTGAAAACTGACATATTTACTGAAATCCTCAATAGTAGTGATCAACCCACCCATGGCACCATAAGATCCGTCATGGAGTAAAGGTTCTGACTTCCATTGCTCATCTTCCCATCGATAACCCAGGGCCAATTGGCTGTCTGGTACGCTATCATATTCCCAATAGGTCTCTTTCATCCCCAGGGGTAGCAGGATATTTTGGTTGATATATTCCTGGTAAGGCATTCCTGAGACGCGTGAAATGATATTACCGAGGATTGCAAAGCCAGTATTGCTATACTCGTAGCTATAGGAGGGAGGATTTGAGAAAGATAAGCCATTTGCAATCAGGTCTATCAGCATTTGATCGGGTTCATCCAGCTGCCGGTCGCCCCAGGGGTTATCTTCAGGAAATCCCGCTGTCATGGTGAGCAGGTTTTTAATGTTTATGATCGGACTGTCGTCAGTGAGGTAGGTAACAGTTGACATCTCCGGGATGAATTTGCTGACCGGATCACTTAATGACAGTTTTCCTTCATCTCTTAATTTCATTATGGCCATTGCCGTAAAACTCTTGGACATGGATGCGATGCGAAAGGCAGATTTGGTGGTAGCGGAAACTTTCCCCTCTAAATCAATAAGCCCGGTTGATGAAGCGATCACTAATTCGTTGTCAACCACAATACCATAGGCAATCCCCGGAATGTGATTGGATTCAGCATGAGCCCTGATGAGTTCCTGTAGCCTGGGAGCGATCTTTTTGATTTGTTCTACCCGGTTATCTGATTCAAAAACCGGAGGTTTATAAGATTCAGATGCAAAGTGTTTGGAACTGTTAGATTCTACATTTTCAGGTTTTTCGGAACCACAACCAATTAAGAATAAAGCGATGCAGATATAGAGTGTAGTACTTTGTATTGCCATTTTTAGCTTTAAGTGTGATATATATGGAGGGGTGACACACAAGGTAGTAAAAATTATAAAAAATACCTTTCAGATCAGGAGGAGGTATGATTTATAAATTTTTCACGTAGGAGAAAACTTCTTTAGACACAGGTTTAATTTCTACCCCTTTCGAATTCATCAACGATCGATTTGGCTGCTTCATAATCGTCGCTGCTGATCATAACTTTAACAGCGCCGGCTCCTCCCGGGGATGTAAACCATGGCGCAATGGTTCCCATGTTAGCATCTTTTAGGAAAGCCCTTATTTCTGAGCTCTCAAGCAGACTTTTTACAAATTGGGCATCCATCGTCGTTCCGGAGTATATCTCTACCAGTTTAATCTCTTTTTCTTTCATTGTTGTGGGGTATAATGGGTTAAACGGTTGGATGGGTTAATGGGTTAATGATAGGAAGGATAGCAATCTGCCAGACATAAAAAAAGCGCCAACTTTTGATTGGCGCTTTTGGATATCTAATGGTAGCACTTAGCTAGTTTATGATTTTGAAGCGATGTACTCTTTCACGAGGTCTTCCAGTACATCGAGGGGTACTGCGCCATTGGTCAGGACCACATCATGGAATTCCCGGATATCAAACTGATCGCCCAGTTTTTCTTTGGCCATCTTTCGGAGCTCAACAATCTTCAGCATACCAATCTTATAAGCAGTGGCCTGGGAAGGCATGATGATGTGTCTTTCGACCATTCTCCGACATTCCCTGTCTGATCCTGATGTATTGTTTTTGTAGTAGGCTATTCCTTCCTCACGAGTCCATTTTTTCAAGTGAATACCTGTATCGACTACCAGTCTGCAGGCTCTCCAAAGTTCCATAGCCAATCTGCCGTAATCAGAATATGGATTGGCATAAAGACCCATCTCTTTGGGAATCAATTCACAGTACAATCCCCAGCCTTCAACATAGGCCGTGTAATGTCCAAACTTCCTGAATTTTGGAATACCGGTCAGCTCCTGGGCAATGGATAACTGCATATGATGACCAGGGATTCCTTCATGGTAAGCCAGGGCTTCCATTTCAAACTTGGGCATATTCTTCGTGTCGTAAAGGTTTGCATAATAAATGCCAGGACGTGAACCATCAGGCGCAGGTTGAGAATAAAATGCTTTACCTGCTGATTGTTCTCGGAAAGCCTCCACTCTTTTGACAAAAATATCGGCCTTGGGTTTGGTGAGGAATAGCTCATCCAAACGGGTTTTCATATTGTCTATGAGGGCTACTGCGCTATCCAGGTATTCTTCTTTCCCTTCATCGGTATTTGGATAATAGAATTGTGCATCATCTTTGAGAAAGGCGAAAAAGGCCTGAAGATCTCCATCGAATTCTACCTTTTTCATGATCTCACGCATCTCGTCATGGATCCTGGCTACTTCGTCCAGTCCAATCTGGTGGATCTCTTCCGCAGTCAGGTTTGTAGTCGTCGTTCTTTTCAGGGCAAGATCATAGAAAGCAAGCCCGTCAGGCAATTTCCACGCACCATCATCAGTAGTGGCTCTGGTTTCCTGGTCTGTCAGAAAAGCTATCAGTTTATCGTACCCTGGTTTAACGGTGTTAAGCAAGCTTTTTCTGGCTTGATCAATCAGGTCTTTTTTCTCATTTGCCTCCAGCTCCAGCGCATCAACCTTACTTGTGAAATCAGCCAGGAGCGTACTTGGTTCACCCTGATCAAATGGTGCTCCACTAATGATATTCTTGCTATCGTCAATGGCCATAGGGAAAACAAATTTGGGAGGCATAATCCCTTTTTCTTCCCTGATCTGTAGATTAATAATCAGCTGATCGATCAAAGTCTCTACTCCATTGAGTCTTGAGATGTAGGCTTCTGCATCTTCCTTACTGGTAACGCCATGAATGTTGATCAGGAAGGATGGAATTTCCGAGTGCCAGCCAAACATCTGATTGACGGGATAATCATGGAACCTGTACTTGAAATCCTCAATATCATTTTCAAGATTTTGCTTGAAGAGTTTATAACTGATTCCGGTTTGCTCATCCAGCATATCCGGATTGATCGAATCTTTGAGGTACTGAAGCTCTTCTTTGGAGATGGCCAGTTCTTTCTGGGCATTCTCATCGGAGATGTCATCCCACTTACCATAGTCCTTCTTGATGCCCAAATAACTTTGTTCTATCGGGGACCTATCAATGGCTTCATCGAATGATTTATCAAAGAAGTTATTTGCTTTAGCCGATTCAGCAGCGATCTCTTCTGCAGAATAGGTTACTTGCTGATTCTGATTGCAGGCATTTAATAATACCAGGATTAATAATGTAATGCTCCAATATCTCTTCATAAACTTTGTTTTGATGGTGGTTTGCTATTCAATATAGTTTGAAAATACTTTTGATTGGCCAGGTTTATTTCAGCTCATGGATTTAGCATCCACCCATTCATTCACCAGGTCTTCCAGTACATCAAGCGGCAAAGCGCCATTCGTCAGAATGATATCATGGAATTCCCGGATATCAAACTGATCACCCAGCTTATCTTTTGCCATACCTCTCAATTCGAGAATCTTCAGCATCCCGATTTTATAGGCTGTAGCCTGGGAAGGCATTACGATATGGCGTTCTACCATCCTTCGTGTTTCTCTGTCGGTACCTGACGTGTTGTTCCTGTAATAGGCCAGTCCTTCTTCTCGGGTCCATTTCTTTAGGTGAATACCCGTATCAACAACCAGTCTGCAGGCTCTCCAAAGCTCCATGGCTAATCTGCCATAATCGGAATAAGGATTTACATATAAACCCATCTCCTTAGGGATAAACTCACAGTAAAGCCCCCAGCCTTCAACTGAGGCAGTATATCCTCCAAACTTTCTGAATTTAGGGATTCCGGTTAGTTCCTGTGCAATTGTTCGGTCCATGTGATGTCCGGGAATACCTTCGTGATACGCCAGTGCTTCCATTTCGAACTTGGGCATGTTGCGGGAGTCTGCCAGGTTAGCATAGTAGGTGCCCGGGCGGGAGCCATCCGGTGCCGGTCTTTGATAAAAAGCCTTGCCCGCAGAATTTTCCCTGAACTTTTCCACTCTTTTTACCACGATGTCTGCTTTTGGTTTGACATTGAAAAGCTCATCTAATCTTGACTTCATGTTGTCAATGATGGCGGTAGCACTATCCAGATAAAGTTCTTTACCTTCATCCGTATTCGGATAATAGAATTGGTCGTCGGTTTTCAGGTAGGTGAAGAATTCCTGAAGTGAACCTTCAAAACCAACCTTTTTCATGATTTCTTTCATCTCGCCATGGATCCTTTCTACTTCTTTCAACCCAATCTGATGAATTTCCTCACCAGTCAGATTGGTGGTAGTGGTTCTAGCCAATGCATTGTCATAAAAGGCAGCACCATCAGGGAATTTCCACGCACCGTCATCGGTAGTCGCTCTTTTTTCCTGTTCTGTAAGGAATGCGATAAGTTTTTCATAGCCGGGCTTCACCCCATTCAGAAGTCCTTCTTTGGCTGATGCTATTAACGCGGTTTTTTCGCCTGGATCAAGGTCGGTAGCATTGATCTTTTTGGTGAAATCTGCCAATAGGGTGCTGGGCTCACCGGAATCGAATGGTGCTCCTTTTAAAAGGTTTTTGCTGTCGTCAATGACCATCGGGAAGACGAATTTGGGAGGTACAATCCCATTTTCTTCTCTTAGTTTCAATTCAACAATAAGTTGATCCATTAATCCATTGACCCCGTTTAATCTTGAGATATAGGCTTCAGCATCGCTTTTATCCGAAATCTGATGGATATTGATCAGGAACGCAGGTATCTCTGCCTGTTCCCCGTGCATTTGATTGATCGGATAATTATACAATCTGTATTTGTAATCTGCGATGGCATGTTCGGCATCAGCTTTAAACAGTTCATAGCTGATCTTTGTCTGCTTGTCCAGTTTGGCAGGGTTAATCGAGTCGAGGAGAAACTGTAATTCCTTTTTATTGATCTCTAATTCCATTTGAGCATTTTCCGCTGTCATCTCATCCCATTTCCCGTAGTCTTTTTTGATGCCCAGATAACTTTGGTACATAGGAGACCGATCAACCATTTCATCGAATGACTGATCAAAAAATGCATTGGCTTTCGCCGATTCGGCAGCGATTTCCTCAGCTGTGAAGGTTTGTTCTGATGGGCTGGAAGAACTGCAGGAAGCCAGTGCGGCTACAATGCCCAGACCAGCTAATAATTTGATGTATTGTTGCATAAGGTTTTGATTAATTATCCAGTCCAAGGGATTTCACAAAGGCTTTGTCATTGGGTTCTCTACCTAGGAAATCCTTCAACATTTGCATTTCATCCACTTCGGAACCCCGGGCTAAAATTTTATTGCGGTATTCTGCACCTACTTCAGGGTTAAGAATGCCCTTTTCTTCAAATCTGGAGAACATATCCTGGGCGTAAACTTCAGACCACTTATAACCATAATAACTGGCTGAATAACCCATTAAATGCCCAAATCCCGCTTCAAAATGTGTTCCGGGGACATAGTCATAAGGTGTAATTTCGTTTTGCAATTTTTTGTATAAATCTGTTGTAGAGATATCTCCATTTGGATCAAATTTATCGTGAAGTGTAATGTCATAGGTGCCGTAGAGAATTTGTTGCAGAGCAAGGTTGCCTGAAAGCACATTCTTTGCTGATAGCATTTTATCAAAAAGCTCTTTAGGTAGTACCTCACCAGTTTTATAGTGCTTTGCAAATAAGCTCAATGATTCAAAGTTCCACACCCAGTTTTCAAAGATCTGTGAGGGTGCTTCAACAAAATCTCTCGCTACGCTCGTTCCTGCCTGCCCACTTAGTGTGGTTCTTGAAAGGAAGTTGTGTAAGACATGGCCAAATTCATGGAAGAATGTTTCAACTTCATCATGCGTCATTAAAGCAGGTTTATCTTCAGTTGGTTCTGTGAAATTGCATACCAAAGTAGCCTCAGGGAGCTGGTATCCTTTTTCAGTATCCATAGATGATTGAAGAGGAAAGCAAGCAGCATGATTATATTTATTTGGTCTGGGGTGAAGGTCTAAATAGAATCTCCCAATCAATTCACCCTGGTCAAACACTTCAAATAGTTCCACATCAGGATGCCATACCGAAGGATCCTTTACTTTCTTATAATTAAGCCCAAATAATTTTTGTGTAATACTAAATAGTCCCTCTTTGACATTTTCAATTGGAAAATATTGACGTATTTCTTCACCGTCAACGCCATAGTTTGCTGCTTTTAATTTTTCCTCAAGATAATATTTGTCAGCAGAACTTACTTTGTCTTTGTCTATCCCAAGGCTTTTCTGAAATTCAACCAATTCTTTTGTGTCCATCTCAGCTTTTGGCATAACACTTTTAACAAGTTTTGCCTCAAAATCCCAAACTGTCTGTGGGTTTTTCGCCATCCGGGTTTCTGTTTGATAAGCGGCGAAAGTAGGGTAGCCCAGCAGCTCTGCCATTTCTCCTCTTTTCACCAATATATCCTTAAGTATTAAAAGATTTTTATCACTAGACTTATTCAGGAACTTAAATTCAAGTTTTTTTCTTGCCTTAGATGAATTGGCATTCTTCATAAATGGATTATAATCAGGATATGACAAACCTACCTTATATGTGCCATCACCCTGTCTGTGGCTTTCCTTAAAGTCATCTGGCATACCTTCCATTTCCTCCTCACTTAGGATAAGGAAGTCCTCGTAGCTTGCAATATTTGCTAAAAATTGATTGCTAAGCTGAGTTATTTCATTTAAAATTTCTTTTAGCTCCTCTCTCTTTTCAATATCCAATGCGAACCCATTTCTTTCATACCCAATAATGGCTTCAGTTAAGTACTTAAGTTTAAAACCCGTTAAAGATTTGCCTTCATCGGTTTCGCTATAAGACTTGACTGCTTTGTATAAATCTTCATTTAAGGACAGTTCATTATACATTTTTGCAAAATCGGTCCCTACCTGAATGGCTGTCTCTCTAATGGTGGAATCTGGATGAGTTGATCCCATCAAGTAAATGATACTGTATCTTGATCCTATCTCATCATACATTTCATCTAACATACCCATTGTATTATCGAATGTCTTTTCATCAGCGGGTACTTTGATGATTCCATCGATATATGTTGCTAGTTGGGATTTTGTGCTGTCATATGCAGCTTGAATGTCTTTAGCGGTGATTTCACCAAATCGTACAGGAGTGTTAAATTCCGTTCTGAAGATAGGATTACCGATGGGTTTTGTGTTTTCTTCCTGTTCACAGGCCAGAAAGGCTAATGCAATTGTGAGAATGAATAAATGCTTTTTCATAATGAGCTTACTTATTAGTAAAACTAAAGTAGGTAATTGGTCTAATGAATAGATACAATATTCTATTCCAGCACAAATAACCCGTGTGAACGGTTATATGTTTATTTGGGAATAGCCACTTCTGGGTTAATGTGGCTCATATTAGGAAAGACAGGTCCGGGATTAAGCCAGAACCTGTTTTACTTTTTCTGCAGCGTCTTTCAGTAAAATAGCTGAGGTTACCTTCAATCCGGACTCCTCGATGATCTTCGCTCCTTCTTCGGCATTGGTGCCCTGGAGTCTCACGATAATAGGTACGTCGATCTGACCAATCTTCTTGTAAGCTTCGACCACTCCGTTGGCCACCCGATCGCATCGTACGATACCACCAAAAATGTTGATTAGGATGGCTTTTACATTTGGGTCTTTCAGAATGATCCTGAATCCAGCCTCCACGGTTTGTGCGTTTGCTCCACCCCCCACATCCAGGAAGTTAGCAGGCTCACCACCTGATAATTTGATCATGTCCATGGTCGCCATAGCCAGTCCGGCACCATTTACCATACATCCCACGTTACCATCAAGTTTGACGTAATTCAACCCTGATTGTCCGGCTTCTACTTCTGCCGGATCTTCCTCAGAAAGATCTCTCAATTCAGCCAGGTCTTTATGACGGAACATGGCATTGTCGTCCAGATTTACCTTGGAGTCAACAGCCAGGATTTTGTCATCAGATGTTTTAAGTACCGGGTTGATCTCAAAAAGAGAGGCGTCGATACCTTCAAATGCTTTATACAGGGAGAAGATGAATTTCACCATTTCTTTGAACGCATTTCCCTCAAGTCCTAAGGCGAAAGCCACTTTCCTGGCCTGGAATCCCTGGAGTCCAACACTCGGATCAATCCATTCCTTAACAATCTTCTCGGGTGTTTTTTCCGCTACGGTTTCGATATCCATTCCGCCCTCTGTAGAGGCCATGATCACGTTTTGGCCACTTGCACGATCAAGAAGTATGGACAGATAATATTCTTTTGGTTCAGATGCCCCAGGATAGTACACATCCTGCGCAATAAGTACTTTGTTTACTTTTTTACCCGCTTCACCAGTCTGGTGAGTGACCAGCGTGCCCCCAATGATGGCCTCTGACTTGGGTTTCACCTCATCCAGACTTTTAGCTAGTACCACCCCATTGGAACCTGTTTCTTTAATTTTCCCTTTTCCGCGTCCACCTGCATGGATTTGCGCCTTAATCACATACCAGGAGGTACCAGTTTCACGATTGAGTTCTTTTGCAGCCTCAACAGCCTTTTCAGGAGTATCTGCTACGATCCCTTCCTGGATCTTGACTCCGTAACCCTTTAATATTTCTTTAGCCTGATATTCGTGGATATTCATAATTGGGAATTTTAAGGCGAATCTAGAACAACACATTTGTTTATTCAAGGATTTCACTGAATTGGTTGCTCATCTATCGCCTATCAATATATTTGTGCATGCTAACTGCTGAAGGGATTTACAAGTCGTACGGGAGCCTCCAGGTGTTGAAGGGGATTGATGTCCATATCAACAAGGGTGAAGTGGTCTCTATTGTTGGAGCATCTGGTGCTGGTAAAAGTACTTTGCTCCACATCATCGGGACCCTGGATCAGGCGGATCAAGGAACACTACAGATTGCAAATACCGTCATCACAAAATTGAGCCAGCAAAGGCTTTCTGAATTCAGAAACAGCGAGATTGGATTTATTTTCCAATTCCACAATTTATTACCTGAATTCACTGCGCTTGAAAATATCATGATTCCGGGTCTGATCGGTAACAGGACTCCCGGCACTGTGAAAAATAAAGCCATGGAGCTTCTTAAATTACTGGGTATTGAAGGTCGTCATGATCATAAGCCTGCTGAGCTTTCGGGGGGCGAACAACAACGGGTATCTGTAGCCAGGGCATTAATCAATAGTCCGGCTATCATCTTTGCTGATGAGCCCAGTGGAAACCTGGATTCTCACAATGCCGATGAGTTGCATAAGTTGTTTTTTGATTTACGTGATCGGTTGGGACAAACTTTTGTCATCGTAACTCACAATGAATCCCTCGCTGCCTCAGCAGACAGAACCATAGAAATAAAAGACGGGCTTATTTATACGCCCTCATGAACATTTCCCAGGGAGTAAGGTTCATGTTGATCGCGTCATTCACCTTCAGTCTGATGAAGGTCTGCGTGAAGATCCTTTCTCATATTCCGCCAATCGAAATCATCTTATTCCGGTCTATTATCTCATTGATTATATGTGTTTATCTGCTTCAGAGACAAAATATCAGCGTTTGGGGCAAGAACAAGAAGATTCTCATCATGAGAGGGGCTGCAGGTGCGATTGCGCTGGTGACTTATTTTGGGTTGCTTCAACAGATTCCGCTGGCGGCTGCAGCGACGGTGTTATATCTGTCTCCCATCTTTGCTGCTATTTTAGGGATTTTCCTGGTTAAGGAACGCGTAGCTCCAATCCAGTGGTTGTTTTTTCTGATCAGTTTTGCCGGAGTCATCACGATCACAGGTTTCGATACCCGCATCTCACCGATGCATGTATTGATTGGGGTTTTCTCTACAATTTTTAGCGGGTTGGCCTATAATTTCATCAGGATCCTCAAGACCTCTGAACATCCATTGGTCATTATCTTCTATTTTCCATTGGTTACCATACCTATTGCTGGCACATGGACGACACAGGTCTGGGTTCAGCCCGTAGGGTGGGATTGGTTGTTTTTGATTCTTGTCGGTGTGTTTACACAAATTGCCCAGTTCTTTATGACAAAATCATATCAGACTGAGGAGGTATCCAAGGTGGCCATTGTCAACTACACCAGCATCATTTATGTTTTGGGCTTTGGGTGGATACTTTTTGGTGAACAATTCAACTTCATGACCTATATTGGTATGGGACTGGTACTGCTTGGAGTGATCGCCAATGTGGTTTTTAAGAAATGACCCAACCCATGGGTGTACTGGTCGTATGAACACATATAGCTAATGAATAATCTGCAAAGGATTTATAAGGAGTCGCTCGGATTGCTCACTGATTTCTATCAGTTAACCATGTCTTATGGTTATTTCAAGAAAGGTATGGCTGAACGGGAGGCCGTATTTAATTTATTTTTCCGAAGCAATCCATTTGCCGGTGGATATACTGTGATGGCAGGACTTTCTGAAGTGATAGATTACCTCAATGCCTTCCGTTTTACTCAAAGTGACATTGAATATCTCAGCACGTTAAAAGATGCGAATGAGGAAAAGTATTTTGATGAACCCTTTCTGAGCTATCTGAAGGATTTAAAATTTGAATGTTCAATTGATGCGCAACCTGATGGATCCGTCATTTTCCCTCATGAACCAATTGTGCGGATAAGGGGACCACTTATACAATGTCAGCTGCTTGAGACGCCACTGCTAACCATTATTGGGCATGCTGCACTCATAGCAACAAAAGCCTCTCGTATTACTTCAGTAACAGGTAAAGAACCTGTAATGGAGTTTGGACTTAGAAGAGCTCAGGGTATTGACGGCGCGCTGTCAGGAAGCCTGGCCTCCTACATTGGAGGCTGCCATTCTACCTCCAATGTTTTGGCCGGGAAACTTTTTGGTATTCCGGTTTCTGGCACTCACTCTCATAGTTGGATAATGGCTTTTCAGAGTGAGATTGAAGCTTTTAAAACATGGGCAGACGTCATGCCTGGAAATTGTGTTTTACTGGTAGATACCTACAATACCATTGAAGGAGTGAAAAATGCCGTGGAAGTTGGATTAGACCTTCAAAAGAAGGGTAAAAAATTAAAAGCGATCCGGGTTGATTCTGGGGACCTGGCTTACCTGAGTATCGAGGCTCGAAAGATACTGGATGATGCCGGATTGACTGATACTCAAATTGTAGGGAGCAATGATCTGGATGAATATCTGATTTCCACCCTCAAAGATCAGGGTGCAAAAATCACCATGTGGGGAGTTGGGACCAAACTGATCACTTCTTTTGATCAGCCTGCACTGGGTCAGGTCTATAAACTGGCTGCCATTAAAAATGAATCAGGGATTTGGGAAGACAGGATAAAACTGTCTGAGCAAAACATCAAAATAAATATGCCCGGGATATTAAATGTGCGCAGGTTTTTTTCCGGAGGAAAGATGGCCGGAGATATGATCTTTGATGAAAGAGATCAGTTGGAAGAGTACAGAATTATTGCCCCTGATGACTTTACCAAGAGTAAGAAGTTCACTAAGAATACAGACCATATAGACCTGTTAAAACCTATTTTTGAAGCAGGGAGGCAGGTTTATGATATTCCGGAGTATACAGAAACCCGCACATTCCATCTTGAACAACGAAGCTTGCTGGATGCCTCAAGCAGGAGGTTAGTAAATCCACACGTGTATCCTGTGGGACTGGAACCACAGCTTTTTGATCGTCGATCTGCTTTGATATTAAAACTTAGAAACAGCTAATGATATGCATGCTTTAATTCTTGTCGATATTCAAAATGACTTTTTACCCGGAGGATCTCTAGAAGTAAAAGAAGGTGACCAGATCATTCCATTTATCAACAAAATAATGGATGATTTTGATGTGGTTGTGGCAACTCAGGACTGGCACCCTCAGGATCATGGAAGTTTTGCCTCCAATCATCCGGGTAAGCAAATGGGTGAAGTCATTCAGTTGGAAGGGTTGGACCAGATCCTTTGGCCTGATCACTGTGTTCAGCATTCAAAAGGTGCTGAGTTTGCTGAAGAGCTGGATCTTCATAGGGTACAAATGATCTTTCATAAAGGCACTGATCCGAAGATAGACAGCTATAGTGGATTGTTTGATAATGGTCATTTGAAGTCTACAGGGTTGGGGGAATACCTGACTGATCAAGGGGTTAATGAAGTCACCTGTGTGGGCTTGGCTGCGGATTTTTGTGTGAAGTTTACTGCCCTGGATGCTGTAAATAAGTTCGGATTTAAAACCAATGTACTGAAAGAGGGGACGCGGGCTGTAAACATTAGTCCTGGTGACTTTGAAAGAGCGAAGGAGGAAATGGGAAAAGCTGGAATTCTTGTTAAATAAAAAACCATGTGTTGCCTTAACAACACATGGTAAGTTTTTGACCTGATGATTTCGTCTTTTTATAATTGCACTCTATGGATTCTGTTTATCCTTAGTTCATGATGGTTATCATTCATGATTTCATGTAGGACTTTTTCAGCTTCCAAAATTGCAGCTTGTTCCATATCAAGAGATTCTCTGATCGTTCCTCTTACATCACTTTTTTGTGCATCAGTAAGTGAATTTCTGAAATCTTCTCGCATAATCTGACCTAATACTCTATTGGCTTCCAGTATAGCTGCTTGCTCTATTGTCAGTGAAGATTTGATGGATTCATGTTTTTTACGGCCAGATAATTCAGTGTTATCCAGGATGGCCAATTGAAACACATCCAGCGTAGATCGGAATGCTTCGATGTTTGATTCTTTTTGCTCCAGGTTAACAGAAAGTAATAATTCTTGTTCGTCTGTTAATGGATTTGTGTTGCCGAATGATGCAGTTGATATGGTTGCGATCAGGGCAATGGTCATTGAGATTTTTGTTAAGCCTTTCATTTTATTTTCGTTTTTTAATTTCTAATTGTTTACCTCTTAGACGTCCCTGATTATCAAAGGTTTAACTGGATTTTAAAATATATACGAAAGACGGTTTTATTTAAACAAACGCATAAAAAAAGCCAATGAAAAATCATTGGCTTCTAAGCTATTTTTTATGGATTTTTATCCAACCGTGTTAATATATTCGATTAATTCGACCACTTTGGTTGAATATCCCCACTCGTTGTCATACCATGAAACGACCTTAACGAAGGTAGGAGTAAGTTGGATACCTGCTCCTGCATCATAAATAGAAGTTCTTGAATCGCCGAGGAAATCATTTGAAACAACTGCATCTTCAGTGTATCCAAGGATTCCTTTAAGTTCACCTTCCGATGCTGCCTTCATTGCTGCATTGATCTCTTCGTAAGTAGTTGCAGTCTTAAGTTGAACTGTTAAATCAACTACAGAAACATCGGGAGTAGGTACCCTGAAAGACATACCCGTTAGTTTACCGTTCAGTTCTGGTATTACCTTTCCAACTGCTTTTGCAGCACCTGTAGATGAAGGGATAATATTTTGACCTGCTCCTCTACCGCCTCTCCAGTCTTTCGCCGAAGGTCCGTCAACTGTTTTTTGTGTTGCAGTTGTAGCGTGTACAGTTGTCATCAGTCCTGACTCAATTCCAAATTTGTCATTCAATACCTTTGCAAGTGGAGCCAGACAGTTTGTGGTACATGAAGCATTTGATACAAATTTCATGTCCGGAGTATAAGATTTGTGATTAACTCCCATAACGAACATCGGTGTGTCGTCTTTTGAAGGAGCTGACATGATCACTTTTTTAGCTCCAGCTTTGATGTGACCCTCTGCTGATTCTTTTGTAAGGAATAGACCTGTAGATTCTACTACGTAATCTGCGCCTACATCACCCCACTTGAGGTCTGCAGGATTTTTTTCAGCAGTTACCCTGATTGCTTTTCCATTTACAACAAGTTTTCCGTCTTTAACATCTACAGTGCCATCAAACTTGCCATGAGTTGAGTCATACTTAAGCATATAGGCGATGTAGTCTACATCGATAAGGTCATTAATACCTACTACTTCGATGTTTGGTTTGTTTACAGCTACACGGAAAACAAGTCTTCCGATTCTACCAAAACCATTTATTCCGATTTTGATTGTTGACATGATCTAATATTTTGGTGAGTTTAAAAATGAGTTACAAAAGTATAACTAGAATGATCAGAAACAAATTCCATTTTAAATTGCATTTTGTCATCTATTGGACAACCCTGGTATTGGTTTATGAATTCATCAGATTGAACTGGATAGAGCCAAATGAATTATAAATGTTGATGATTTTAGATTATTTCTATGTAAAAATTTCAATCAGACCTGATTCAGTTCAATATCTTTACTTCTTTTGATTATTATGCGAACACACAACCTAAAAAATCTCATCATCCTTTTTTTGTCTGTCACTCTACTAACCTTTGGCTGTAAGGAACCGGAGAAGAAACGACCCAACATACTTTTTGCCATCAGCGATGACCAGTCGTTCGGTAGTACCAGTTTTGGAGGAAGCACCTTCATTAAGACCCCGGCTTTTGATAAGGTAGCCAGCGAAGGTATTTATTTTACCAATTGTTATTCCGGGTCCCCAGGATGTGCACCTTCCAGAAGTGCTATCGTTACCGGAAGACATCACTGGCAAAATGAACAGTCCGGTCAGCATGCCTCTTCCTGGATGAAAAAATATGTGCCTTTTGTTGACCTGCTGGATGGGAACGGTTATGTCACTGGTCGTTCTGGTAAGGGGGTGGGACCATTTCAGTATGCCAGAGGTCCTCAGGATTCACTATGGCGCGCTACCAATGCTGCGGGTATCGAGCATAGCGCCATAAGATATAAAGATAATGAAGAAGGTGGCCCCTGGGCTAGCGGAATTCACTCGGACAATTATTTTGCTAACTTCAAATATTTCATGGATAGCGTGAGGGGGGATAAACCTTTCTTTTTCTGGTACGGTGGTCATGAGCCTCATCGTGTATTTGAACAGGATTCCTGGAAGCGATTTGGCAAAAAACTGGAAGATGTACAGGTTCCTGAGTTTCTTCCTGACAATGACCTGGTGCGAGGAGATCTTTTAGATTATGCAGTAGAAATCGAATGGTTTGATCTTCATCTGCAGAGGATGCTGGAATACCTTGAAGAGATTGGGGAACTGGACAATACCATTGTGATTGTTACCGCTGACAATGGAATGGCCTTCCCGAGAGCCAAGGCCAATGGTTATGAGTATGGTGTACATGTGCCGATGGCCATCAGGTATCCAGGCTTTCCCGGCAGACGCACCGTATCAGATCCAATTGGTTTTGCAGATCTTGCTCCAACAATTCTGGAATTGACCGAGACGAGTAGTGAAGGCATGCTGCCAATTTCAGGGAAGAGCATCGTAGAAATCCTGACTTCGGATCAAAGCGGTGATGTCAGTACGACAAAACAATATGCTTTTTCCGGAAGGGAGCGCCACTCTTCCTCCAGGTATTTGAACTGGGGCTTTCCGCAAAGGATCATTTCTGACGGCAAGTATCTGTTTACCTGGAATATCAAACCGGATCGCTGGCCTGCGGGAGCTCCTCAAAGGTTAAACCCTGATGACTCTACAGAACTCTGGCCAATGTATGGGTTGGATGAAGAAGGCGAGTATATGCGTAATTCAGCTTTTACAGATATTGATGACTGCCCCACAAAAACTTATTTGATTGAGCATTATGATGACGAAGACATCAGAGCATTTTTTGAATTAGCCCTTGGTAAAAGACCTGAATTTGAGTTTTTTGATGTTGAGAGTGATCCGTATTGTCTTAATAACCTGGCAGGTAATCCTTCATACAAAGAAGTTGAAGATCGCATGAAACTTAGCCTGATGCAGGAACTTGAAAAGTCTGGTGATCCCAGGGTAGCCGGTAAAGACCCGGAAGTATTTGATAGTTACATCAGGTATTCCGGAATGAGATATTTCCCTAAGCCTGACCCATTAACGGATAAATTGCTGATCAAATAATCAGAGACTTGTATTTGGGATTTTTTTTGATGAAATCCTGGATAAACGGGCAGGAAGGTCTTATTTGATATTGGTTGTGAATAGCAAAATTCAACACATGTTCAGCAAGTGTGGAAGCTATTCCAAATCCCCTTGATGCCATCGGAACATAGGTGTGTGTGAGGTCCAAATATTTATCTGAATGCTTTTCATATTCAATTTCAGCATTGCCTCCTCTGGCTTTTACATAAAACAGATGATGTCCTGCATCATGTTCGATTCTTAAATTGGGTTTTGTAAGTGTCATGCTTTCTTTTGTTGTGCTATAAGTAGTGTACTCATGTGCCATGAGTTTGTTGCGGATATAGGCAAATAAAAAGCCCACAATTCATTGAATTGTGGGCTATTATTATCATTATGGTTTCTAACTTCCTTTTACTCGAAAGTTACAGTCTCCACCTCTGTGGTTTCTTCTTCAATAACCTCAACTCCTTCGATTGTTACATCTTCAAAGCCACTTTCATCGTTTGGTTCAACTACTACTGTATAAGTTCCAGGTAGCAGTAATTCGATCAGATATGTGCCATCTTCCTCTGGTTGAGTAGACAAAGTATCATCATCCATATTGATTGCATGGACAAACGTGCTAAGACCTTCTTGTGGAGTCACAATTCCACTGATGCTACCATAAGGGTCGTCATCATGAACCAGTTTAGCTCTGATTACTGGCTTTAAGATGTATTCTCCATTCCCTTTTTTGACAATGGACTTACAAGCCATAAAATCTATAACGACATCGTATAATTCACCGGCTTCAATATCAGAGTGAACTTTTATTTTGAGCCCTGATGAGGCTCCTGAAGGGACTTTTAGATCTAACGTATCTCCATCAACAACGATTTTATTGTTATCTCCAAGGATTAACCTAACTTCTTTCAAATCCCCAGCTTCAATTTCAGTCTGGGCCAATAAGGCTTCAGCACCGTTCTGCAATTGAAGAATATCAATGACTTGCGGTTCTACATCCAGTGTGATCCACTCGCCTTCATCATCACAATCTTTTTCCGGATGATCATGAGCAATTCTTCCACTTTCGCTCTCTTCTTCACTATCATCGTCTTCTGTTTCCTCACCTTCTGTTTCAGAATCTTCTCCTTCGGTGTCTTCCTTCACCTCGATTTTATACTCAAGACCTACCAGGTCAATTAAGATAGCATCATAGCTGTCAGGTGCATCAACCAGTTTAAAGCTTACAAGGGCGTGGTCTTTAAGACCATCAACTTCACCATCGTTACAGCTGGCTAAAATGAAAATAGTTGATAAGACTAAACCTAAGATTTTAAGTTTCATGATGTTTATAATTTATTGGTTGAAAAATAGACTTATTCTAAGAGCCAAATACATGCCTAAAAGTTTTTCCTCTTTAAATGACTGAAAATCAATTTTTTACGATGCACTAGATCTTTCAATTTTTCTCAAAATGAGAATCATTTTTTCAAAATGGAATCATTATATTGATTAATGAAACAGAACATTTTATAGATGTCCCTGTTGAATTTTTATGAAGAGTAAGAATTTATATGTTTAAAAGGCTCCCATACTTAAGTCTCCTGTTGTCTGTTGTATTCCTTCGATGTACCCAAAACCCACAACCTGAGGAAATACAATATGAAGAGACTCCATATGTTAGGGATCTCACAGATATTAGAAAGGATGGTAAGCTAAAAGTACTAACCATATATAGTAGTACCAGCTACTTTTTGTATCGAGGTCAGACCATGGGATTTGAGTATGAATTACTCAAACGGTTTGCAGATTATCTGGATCTTGAATTAGAGATCAAGATTGCAAATGACATTGATAGTTTGTTATTCGAGCTGAATAGGGGAGATGTGGATCTGGTAGCTCATGGATTGACTATCACCTCAAATCGAAAGGAACAGGTTAGTTTTACAGACTACCTTTATCTCACACATCAGGTACTCGTACAAAAGAAGCCAGATAACTGGAGGGATATGAAATGGAGTGAGATTGAACGGGCACTCATACATGATGCGATTGAACTCATAGGGGATACAGTCTCAGTCAGGAAGAATTCTTCATATCATGAGCGATTAATTAATCTCTCTAAGGAGATTGGTGGAGAAATTGTCATTAATCCATTACCGGGCAGCCTATCTACTGATGAAATCATAAAAATGGTAATGGACAAGGAGATCAAGTATACAGTCGCGGACAACAACATCGCTAATATCAATGCTTCTTTCTACCCTGACCTGGATATTGAAGTACCGATTAGCTTTTCACAGCGTATCGCCTGGGCTGTTAGATCCAGTAGTCCGAATTTATTGATGGCTACCAATAAGTGGCTGGCAGAAATGAAGGACTCAGTTGACTATTATGTGATTTACAATAAGTATTTCAAAAATGAACGAAGTTTCCGGCAACGGGTGAAAAGTGATTTCTTCAGCTTGAATAATAATAAAATAAGCCAATATGATGATCTGATCAAAAAATATGCACAACAGATAAATTGGGATTGGCGTTTGCTAGCTTCTCTTATCTACCAGGAATCCAGATTTCAGCCTGAAGCAAACTCCTGGGCAGATGCTGAAGGATTGATGCAGGTAATGCCTTCTACTGCCGATGAGTTAGGCATCAGGGATATCAGTGATCCTAATCAGAACATTAGAGGGGGAACAGCTTACCTTGGTCAACTATGGGATCGTTTTGACATGATTCCTGACTCTGTGCAAAGGATTAAGTTTACCATGGCCGCCTACAATTGTGGAATACATCATATTTACGATGCACAAACACTGGCAGATGAAGAGGGACTTGATCCAAAAAAGTGGGATAGAAATGTAGATGAGATGATTCTTGAATTAAGTTATCCCAATGTATACAACCATCCCATGGTGAAGTACGGATATGTTAGGGGGGTTGAACCTTATACCTATGTGAAACAGATCTTTGAGCGCTTCGAACACTACAGTCAATTTGTTCGGTGAGCATTTTTCCTGATATTTGAAATAACTTATCCAAAAACCGATATGCGAGCATTAATTCCTGTTTTATTGTTGTCTGTACTTTTCTCATTTTGTTCAAAACCTCCACAGGACCCTAAAACCATGGAGCCTCTGGTAATGGCTCCCTTTGAGGGTCTCGATACACTGGCTGTGAATGATTGGTGGAACAGACCTGAGAGTCCAATCATTAAAATGGATGTTCCGCGTGATGAAGTGGTTGCATTTGGGATTTATACAGTGGCCAATAAGAAATTGAAGCTTACGGCTCAGCTTTTCCCTTTGTACCCAAATGAAACCAGGGAGGTAAGATTGGAGATAAACCAGGATGGTTGGAAGGAAATCGCAAAAGCGAAAATCAATGATCTGGGGTGGTCTGCGACATTTGTTGTGCCAGGATGGGATGATTCAAAAGATATTCCTTATCGCATCCGTCATGGAGAAAATGCCAGCTTTGAAGGGCTCATCAGGAAAGACCCGAAAGATAAAGAGGTGATCTCGATTGCTGCGATGTCTTGTAATAGCAACAGGGACAGGGGAGATCGGGAAAACTATGTTAGGAATATTAATTTTCAGGACCCTGATATTGTATTCTTCGCCGGGGATCAATCTTATGACCATACAGAGCATACAGCGGCCTGGCTGAAATTTGGGATGCAGTTCAGAGAGATTTTCAGAAATCGTCCATGTATATCAATTCCTGATGATCATGACATCGGCCAGGGAAATCTATGGGGAGAAAGTGGAAAAAAAGCATCTACCAGTGCAGGTAGTGATGGTGGTTATTTCTATCACCATGAGTATGTCAAGATGGTGGAACGTTGTCAGACATCGAATCTTCCGGATCCTTATGATCCAACCCCAATTGGGCAGGGTATAGGTGTTTACTATACCAATCTGATTGTTGGAGGCGTTGACTTTGCCATTATTGAAGACCGAAAATTTAAATCCGGGCCAGAAGGAAAGATTCCTCAAATTGGTCCAAGACCAGATCATGTCAGGGATCCTAACTATGATCCCAAAACTGTTGACGTTCCCGGGTTGACATTACTTGGTGATCGCCAGCTTAAATTTTTGAATGACTGGGCAGAACAGAAAGACGGAGTCTCAATGAAAGCAGTGTTGTCACAGACAGGTTTCTGTGGCGGAGCCCATATCCATGGCAACAAAGAGAATCGCCTGCACGCGGATATGGACTCTAATGGGTGGCCTCAGACTGGTAGAAATAAAGCATTAAAAGCCATTAAAAAAGCCAATGCTGTACATATTGCCGGGGACCAACATTTAGCAACGATCATCCATCATGGTATAGATGAGTTTGAAGATGGGCCATGGGCATTTGTAGTTCCTGCCATTGTAAATAACTATTACAGCAGATGGTGGTGGCCAGAAGATGAAAAGCCAGGAAAAAATTCAAATGATATATTACCGTGGACCGGTCAGTATCTGGACGGTTTTAATAATAAAATCACCATGCAGGCTTATGTAAATCCTGAAAGCCCTTCTCATGGCGGAGGTTATGGATTGACTAAATTCAATAAAAGAACCAATGAAGTTACGTTCGAATGCTGGCCCCGGGAAGTTGATGTGACCACTGGAACAGCTGAACAGTTTACCGGGTGGCCATTTACGGTGGATATGAGTAAGTAGACCGGATTTAGAATAGATATTTATCCGCAACTACCCTACTAATCCTTTTATCCAGGGTCCAGAGTTTAAAATTGTTATCAATGGTAGGTTTAATAATCGAAGCATCAATGAGACCGACTCCCAGATTGTAGTAATTATTACTGTGTGCATATTCAGCAGCCTCAATCAGGGAGATTTGAAGTTTTGGCAGAATTTCCCAATATCCAATCACAATATCTCTTTCTGAAGCATTTCTCACTCCAAAGACTAACTCCGCAAAAATGGATTCAATGGTAGCGACTTCCCTGTTTTTCAATAAGGATTGAAATAATGGTGTTATCTGATGATTTTGCTTGAAAAACTCAATCCATATGCTGGTATCAGGAATTACCATGCTGCCTGTTGCTTAATTTTCTAACCTTTTCATGGGTAAAGTCATCACTAAATTGAAGTGGACGATCAGCTACCTGCTTATTTAGTTTCTCCAGTCTTTTGAGGTAAAGCCAGTCTCTAAGTGCCTTTATCAGGCTATCAGTTGTATTCTTGCCCCCAGTAAAATCTTTGATATCCCTGATCATCTCGTCTGGTAAAATAGCTGTTACCTTCATATATAAGATATTAATATACGACATAAATATACGATATTAATATACGATAGTTTTTAGATGATGATAAAACTTCCCGAGAATCTCAATGAGTGAAGATTTGGAAACAAATTATGATCATATTTCACAATGCAGTGTAATTGATCATTGTAAATGCTAATTTTGCGTCCTTTTTGGGACAATCATGAGCATTAGAAACATCGCAATCATCGCACACGTCGACCACGGAAAGACTACCCTTGTCGATAGAATTCTTCACCAGGTTAAGCTTTTTAGGGAGAATGAGGAAGTGGGGGAACTCATCCTGGATTCTAACGACCTGGAACGGGAACGGGGGATTACCATTCTTTCCAAGAATGTTTCTGTTCGATACAAGGATGCAAAAATTAATATCATCGATACTCCGGGTCACTCGGACTTTGGTGGTGAAGTGGAGCGGGTGTTAAACATGGCTGATGGTGTTTTGCTATTGGTAGATGCATTTGAAGGGCCAATGCCACAAACACGATTTGTGCTCCAGAAAGCACTTGAAATGGGCTTGAAACCTATCGTTGTAGTCAATAAAGTGGACAAACCAAACTGTAATCCGGAAGACGCGAATGAGAAAGTTTTTGACCTGATGTTTTCGCTGGATGCGACCGAAGAGCAGCTGGACTACCCGGTAGTTTATGGGTCATCCAAAAATGGATGGATGGGACCAGACTGGAAAACACCGACTTCCGATATCTCCTATTTACTGGATACCATCATTGATTATTTTGAGCCCCCAAAAGAAAATCCGGGAACCTTACAATTACAAATCAGCTCTTTAGATTATTCTTCCTATACCGGTAGGATTGCCGTAGGCAGAGTACATCGCGGAAGTATTAAAGCCGGGGACCAGGTGACTTTGGTTCAGCGCGATGGACAGAAACATCGGTCGAGCGTAAAAGAACTATTCTTATTTGAAGGTCTGGGTAAGGTAAAGACCAAAGAAGAAATTAAATCCGGTGAGATTGTGGCTGTCATGGGACTGGAGCAATTTGATATTGGGGATACGATTGCAGATGCTGAAAACCCAGAGCCATTAGCGCCGATTTCTGTTGATGAGCCATCGATGAGTATGTTGTTTACCATCAACAATTCTCCATTTTTTGGGAAGGAGGGGAAATTTGTTACCTCCAGGCATCTGAGGGAAAGACTGGAAAAGGAAACAGAGAAGAATTTGGCCTTGAGAGTTGAAGATACAGACTCACCGGATAGACTGATGGTCTATGGAAGAGGTATCCTTCACCTGGCCATTTTGGTAGAGACTATGCGACGAGAAGGATATGAGCTTCAATTGGGTCAACCTCAGGTAGTCATAAAGGAAATTGATGGTTTCAAACATGAGCCAGTCGAACTGTTGTTTGTGAATGTGGCTGAAGATTTTTCAGGAAAGGTTATCGAAATTGTTACTCAAAGGAAAGGTGATATCCTCAATATCGAGAAGAAGGATGATCGTGTTAATCTTGAATTCAAGATCAGCGCCAGGGGATTGATCGGATTGACTAATCCCATTTTGACAGCGACGGAAGGCGAGGCGGTTGTTTCACACCGGTTCAATGGCTATGAGCCCTGGAAGGGAGAGATTCAGGGCAAAAGAAAAGGAGCTTTGATCTCTGGTGAGACTGGTACTGCCATTGCTTATTCTATCGACAAGCTTCAGGATCGGGGCAGGTTCTTTGTTGATCCAAATGATGAAATCTACGAAGGCCAGGTGATTGGTGAAAGTACACGCCAGGATGACATGGTGGTCAATGTAACCAAGACAAAAAAACTTACTAACGTTCGAGCAGCAGGATCTGATGATAAAGTAGCCATTGCTCCGGCGACTAAATTCTCTTTGGAGGAAACGATGGAGTATGTGGGCAAAGATGAGTACGTAGAGGTGACCCCAAAATCGATCAGGCTTAGAAAAATTTACTTACTGGAGCACGAACGAAAGCGTCAGAAAAAAGACTAATCATTAAGTGTATTCCTTTGTGAAACTGTTATCCCTTCAAACTAATGTATATGAAGGGGTTCTTTTTCACTTTAGCTCTTTTGGTATCTTCTCAATATGTACTGGCTCAGGACCCATGTGCCTGCTGTAGCGAAACTCACAAACAATTTGATTTCTGGATTGGGGAGTGGAATGTATATGATACACTTGGCAATCAGGTGGGTGAGAATACCATTGAGAAACTTGTAGCCGATTGCGTATTAAGTGAGAATTGGCGGGGGGCCTCAGGCGGGGTAGGTCGTAGCTATAACTACTTTAATCCTACGGATTCAACCTGGAACCAGGTTTGGATTGACGGCTCGGGATCCAACCTGGTATTAAAAGGAACTCTGGTGGAAGGTAGCATGGTGCTGCAAAGTGAATTACTCCCGGGGAAGCGGGTTGATTGGTATCGAAATCGTATATCCTGGATCCCAAATGTTGATGGTTCAGTCGTCCAACTATGGGAAATTCTCAACAAGGAGGGGAAAGTGATTAATCAGTTATTTAAGGGTATCTACAAAAAGAAATAATTTTTGTTTTATAGCATCAAGTCGTTTAAAGCTACTTTTCCATTTAAAAATCTTTAAAATTTCAATTTTTAGGAACATTTCTGCGTCTTATCGTTTAATATATAAGTAGGATTCTTTTGTCCATCTGCTGAGAAAAATCCTATTTTTTTTATTTAACTCAATTAAACCGATAAATCATGGCAAAATGTTTCGCACTAATCGGATGGAGTCTTCCGGTCATAGAAAGTATGCAAAAGATCAACAAACCATTTGTAGTGGTTTCCTTCCCCGACTTTGAGCCTTACGCCAAAGAAAATGATATTCCATTCGTTTCATACCAGTTAAACGAGTGGAGTGATAGTTCTAATTCATTGGATTTGCTGGAAAAGCTAAAGCCGTACGATGTAGACGTGGCTGTTCCGCTATTCGAGGAGACCGTCGAATGGGCAGGGGCATTAAATTCTATCTATCGTAATGATCCGCGTGTATTAAACAGGGCATTCTTATTTAGAAACAAAGCCATGATGAAGCGAAAAGCGCTGATTGGTGGATTGAGAGTAGGGTTGTTTGAAGAAGTCCACAATCGGGAGCAGGTGAAAAGCTTCATGAAGAGGCTTAACGAAGCTAATCTCCAATTGGAAGGAGAAGAAGATAGTTGGGTACATATGAAACCTTTTGCTTCCGCAGGAACCGTTGGTCACAGGTTGTTGAGAAGCATGAGCGACATAGACAAGAAAGTTGAAGATTCAGATTTTCCATGTATGGTTGAAAGTCATTTACCAGGTAGAGAGTTCTCCTGCGAGGCATTCATCAACAAAGGAAAGATCCGGTTTCTGAACATTACTGAGTATGTTCATCTGGGGTACTCAAATTTCATACCCGAAGGACATTACCTCAATTCCAAAAGAGATCTCATCCATAAACATGTCCAGAAACTAGTCGACATTTTTGGTATTGAATACGGAATGATACATCCGGAGTGGTTCCTAACTGAAAACGATGAACTCAACTTTGGAGAGACAGCCTGCCGTATACCCGGAGGACATATTTTAGAATTATGTTCTAAATCTTATGAATTCGACGCCTTGGCGGCATTTGTACTATGCCATGATCCTAACATAACCGAAGCAGAATTGGATGAGATATTTCCTCCTAAAGACTTCAAACCAAGCAACTACAATGGCAATGTGATGATCTACCCTCAGAAACATCAGTTTTCCAAGCTGGAAATTCCTGAAGAATTGAATGAGGAGCCTTATTTTGTAGATCATACACTTGTTCCACCGTTATCCACTCAAAAGATTAGTGACACCAGAGAAGGATTTGGTAACCATTTTGGAACCATTAATTTCAAAGGAGAAGACCCGGACAAAATGAGGGACCTTCTGCTGCACTATGAAACAGTAGACTTTTACGTCTAGTGAGCAAAAATGTCAGATACAACCATGGTAAACCCGCCTAAGGAAAGAGCCTTTGAAAATTTTGAGAGGAGTTATAAGGATTTTCAAGAAGCAACAGATCTAACCAGGTATGAGAAGGCAACCAGGCTTTCTAGTCAGATCGATATACTTAGTCTGACCAGGGACGGGTTGTCATTCCTGTATGAAAAGTGCGTTGAACTTGATCAGGCTGGGTTTTTCATCAATTCTGCCTGGAATGAACCCGATCGATTGGTACCGCTCCTAGTAAGGGGGACTTTAAAATCAGGTCATCCTTCCAGCAGTTTTGAGATACTAAGTGAATTACGCATGCTGGCCTATGCCACAGAAAAACGAACTTCTCCTAAGGTTTCCTCTGACGATGCTCAGAACTATCTCGAAGAGGTTATTGTGCATAATCTTGACCTGGCACTTCGGGAAACAACAGAAGAGACAAGGGAGTCATTTTCTGAAAGAGAATTAAAAAAAGCCTTTAATCTCTTTGGGTTTCTGGTATCAGAAATTGATTTGAGTGGGATCACCGAAAAACTGTCGGAAGAAATCAGCATGATCTGTGAGCAAAGACCTGTGGTCACTTCAAAAGCTCGCGAATTAATTCATTTGGTTGAAAAGAAGTTTGATTTAAAGGATGATTCAGCTACCACGCGAAAGTTACTTCATTTTGTAAACGCATTATATCGGCCAACCCCCGGGACAGCAAAAGGAATCCCACTTGAGGATTATCATTCATTCCTTCAAAAGGAGAATGAAAAAGTCTTGTTGGGTGAAGCCACCTCCATGGGAAAATCCATGAGCTCCACGGGTCTTGTCAGTCACTATCACGCCGTCTTGTTATTGCATCTGCTTAAGGACCCGAAGCTGGAATACCTCGTTCCAATCTCTCTCAACCTAAATGATCGCGGCGTTGCAGAATGGAGCAAGCATAAGACGTTTCTAAAGCCATTGACCCAGGAAATGGTTGATGTTCATAACGCACAGTGCATTTACGGTTTAGCCAGGATGCTTGGCAGAAATCTATTTTCCAGAAGGCCCGTTCGGGTGGGACTTGAAAACCTTAGACGCATAAAAATTAACCCACAAGTAGAGAATCGGATCTTGAAGTCTAACCATGATAGCAGGGGGAATGTATCTGCCATACAATATTTGATGGGGGCACTTGTCAGGGTTCTGGGCCAGCCTCTTGGAGTTGGGCAGGGGAATAATCCAACCTGCCAGTCAGCCCGCGGCATCAGTATGTGGAGTCAGCATGCACCCGCCAAGCTTATAGATATGATAATCACTGTGGCTACTCAGAACAATCTGGTCATGCGATTTGAAAATACTGACCTGGTGTCAAACCAGCTAGGTAAAGGGTTAGTAGATAAGCTCGACTATAACCTGGATGGTGTTTCCATTGTGCTGGTTCCTCATCTGGATAAGATTTATAATGAAATGATGCGAAGAGCATCCGCCCGGGGTGATGACCCACACAAGTGGGTGAATCCTGCCATGTATGGACAGTGGATCCAATTGGGGTTTGCCTCGGTTTATAATTACCTCACCAACTCGATCATGGATTTCAGAGGTTTTATCCGGATATTTTATGCTGCTTTTCATCCTGATTTCAACAACCAGCGCCAACTGGCTTACCCAAATCCGGTTGGCATCTTCATTACCTCTTCTAAAGCTGAAATGGTGGGTTTTCATGCGATCTCGCTACTCAGAATTGATAAGGGAACCAAAGGTGATATAAGGGCCTATTTTTTGAATCCCAATAATGAAGGCAGACAGGACTGGGGACAGGGTATTAAGCCAATGGTTCATGGAAATGGTGAAAAGCATGGTGAATCCTCGTTACCGTTTGCCCATTTTGCCTCCAGGGTATATGCCTTTCATTATAATTCACTTGAGGTAAAACCAGAAATCTCCATCGCACAAGAGGAGATTGACCAGGTGGAGGCATTAGCCAAACAAAGCTGGGGGAAATCTTATGTATGGAGTCAACAAACTAAATTATGGTAAGACACTCTTCAAGAATTGAGCTAAGTCAATCAAGCCTCAAGAGCAACTTTAGTTTTATTCGAAAGAAAGTTGGGCCGGATGTGCGGATCTCTTCAGTAGTGAAGGCCAATGCTTATGGTCATGGAATTCACGAATTTGTACCGATGGCAGAAAAATGCGGGATTGAGCATTTCAGTGTTGCTTCTGCGTTTGAGGCCGAATCTGTGCTGGAGGCATGTCAGGAGGATACCAGTATCATGATCATGGGGATCCTTTATGATCAGGATATGGCGTGGGCTATCGAAAATGATATTGAATTTTTCGTTTTTAATTACGACAGACTGCCTACAGTCCTTGAAAAATCAAAGGAAACTGGCAAAAAGGCCAGGATTCATCTTGAGGTAGAAACCGGTGCGAATCGAACGGGAATGAATTCCAAAGAAGTACCGAAAGCATTGACCTTCATTAAAAAACATTCGGACCATATTGAGTTTGAGGGATTATGTACTCATTTTGGGGGTGCTGAAAGTCTTTCTAATAAATTCAAGATTGACAGTCAGCATAAACGGTATAAGGAGTTTATGAAACTTTGTAAAAGCCGGGGTATTCGCCCCAATCATTATCATATTGCCTGTTCCGCGGCAGCTTTAGCATATCCTGAAACAACCTACGATATGGTCAGGATTGGAGTAGCGCAGTATGGATTCTGGCCAAGTCCGGATATATTTTATATGCATTTGCAGTCTACCGGGAGCACACCCAATGCTACTACTTTGAAACGCATTTTTTCATGGAAGACCGATGTAATGGATATTCGTCATGTAGATGCTGGGGAGTTTATTGGATATGGAACGGCGTATCAGGCCATTAGGGATATGAAGGTGGCGGTTTTACCCCTGGGCTATTCCAATGGATATCCCCGTGCTCAGTCCAATAGGGGCCATGTATTGATCAAGGGGAAGAAGGCTCCAGTAACCGGATTAATCAATATGAACCTCTTCATGGTGGATATTTCTCATATCAAAGAAGTAAAAGTTGGTGATGAAGTGGTTCTTGTGGGCAGGCAAAATAATAATACCATCAATGTAAGTTCATTTACTGATGTTACAAGATTATTGAATAATGAAATGCTGAGTCGATTGCCAGCGGCTATTCCCAGGAAGGCAGTGAGGTAGCCTCAGCTGTCTGATGTTCAGAACCGTCGGGCAGTATGTATTTTTAAAAGGTTAGGATTATCTTTGTTTTAGCCGATAGTCCAATTTCTTCTTAAAATTTTATCATGCAACCATTTGCCGGACTATCAAGGTATATGTCGGAAAAGAGTAGTTTGCATATGAAATGACTTCCAACCGTTGGGATGTATTTCATGTCAATACTAATAAGCTAAATGAAATAAAACATGAGACTCGCCTGCCCAACCCAAAAATTACTGGCGTTATTCGGCCTAATCCTTTTTTCATATTCAGTTAAATCCCAGGATTATTCAGCAGGGATCAACACTGAGACTCCCAACTCGAATGCGGTACTTCATCTGGTTTCTCCGGGAAATAACCAGGGACTTTTGATTCCTGTATTAACGGGAGCTCAAAGATCTTTGATGACATCCTCATTAACAGCAACGGATAACGGGATGCTGGTTTTTGATTCAACAGATGGGTTGTTTTACTTCTGGTTTAATAATTGGTTTGCACTTTCCACCAAAGCGGCAGGATCTGTAACTACAGCCCAGATCCTGGATGGAACCATAATTGACGCAGACGTTTCAGCAGTTGGCTGGGCTAAAATAACAGGCGTACCACCAGGATTTGCAGATGGCACAGATGATGTAACCGACCCGGATGCAGATGCAACCAATGAATTAATAACTGCAGGAACGCTTGTTGGAAATACACTGACCATAACTGAAGCTGGCGTAGATCATACGATTGATTTATC
This sequence comes from Bacteroidota bacterium, assembly GCA_047947195.1. Classification (GTDB taxonomy): domain Bacteria; phylum Bacteroidota; class Bacteroidia; order Cytophagales; family Cyclobacteriaceae; genus UBA7330. Next base: position 3,800,882 of record CP170458.1, on the reverse strand, counting down.
CACCTTCGCCAGTGCCCCTCAGGATTTGCAGTTTACTGCAAGTGTTCTTTCCATCACAGGTGATCCAACCCCTACTTCAGTAGATTTTTCTGCATGGGATCAGAATGCATCGGATGATTTAACGACCGCAGCTGGTTCGGTAACTACTACTCAGATTCTGGATGGGACTATTGCAAATATTGATATAGGATCTGTTGACTGGACAAAGTTGACTGGGATTCCTGCAGGTTTTGCGGATGGGACAGACGATGGTGGAATTACTACTGTGGCAGTAGATGGATCCACAATAGCAGGAGATGGAGTGGGTACCCCTTTAGCAGTTGGAACTATCCCAGCTGGTCAGGTAAGTGGATTGAGTACAGTGGCAACGGTTGGTGTTACCACAGATATTACACTTGTTGGGGATGGAACTGCAGGAACTCCATTAAGTTTAAACCGGGTAGATCCCTCAATTATTATTGGAGCGGGGGCTACAAATGGTCAGATTCTTCAATTCAATGGTACGAATTGGATTCCCGCCAACAATGTTGCTACAGTTGTTTCAGATGGAACAACAATTACTGGTGACGGATCTGGTACCCCCCTTGCTATAGGTTCGGTACCCTTAACCAACCTAGCTGCCGGAGTAGCTACTCCAAGTCAAAATATTGAGTTTAATGGGACAAATTGGGCACCTGGGACAGATGATATTGCGCTTGCGGATGGAACGACAATAACCGGTGACGGCTCTGGCACACCATACGCTGTGAATGTGGGTACTGGGATAAATCAAATTGTTCAACTGGACGGAACCGGTGCTTTACCGGCAGTCGATGGAAGTAATTTAACTGGTGTTGTTGCTACAGTAACTACCGATGGAACTACAATTGCAGGTGATGGCTCAGGGACAGCACTTTCAGTAAGTTCTGTTCCTTTAACTACAATTGCCGCAGGTGGTGCCACATTGGGACAATCATTGGAGTTCAACGGAACCAATTGGATTCCTGCAACAGATGATGTTGGAATGCTTGCAACAACTTATGATCCTAATACCGTAACGGGTGATGCCTTTGATTTTAGCACACACGCTTCAACAACAGCGGCTGTCGCAGGAAATGTGCTCACTTTTGATGGAACTAATTGGGATGCGGCAGCGCCAGCAGGTCTTACAACGGTAAGTGTTGATGGGACTACGATCACAGGAGATGGATCGGGTACACCTTTGGCGGTAAATTCAGTTCCATTGACCACAATTGCTGCTGGTGTAGCTACCCTTGGTCAGAATTTGGAATTTAATGGTACTAATTGGATACCTGCAACAGACGATGTTGGGATGCTGGCCACCACGTATGATCCCAACACAGTAGCCGGTGATGCCTTTAATTTTAGTACACATTCTTCAACAACTGCAGCAGTGGCGGGAAACGTTCTTACTTTTGATGGGACTAACTGGGATGCAGCGGCACCCGCCGGCTTGACCTTGCCATATTCTCAATCGGTAGATAATGCTTCAGATTTGTTTGCTTTGGAAAATATCAATGCCATATCAGGAGGGGGTGGGAACTTTGCTATTAACAATGTTTTAAATAGTGGGATTGCATTGAGTGCAGCGACCAATGGAACAGGGTCGGCCATTGGAGCAACGACTAATGGAACCGGTTCGGGCATTACAGTATCTCATTCAGGTGCAACTTTGGGAACAGGGGTTGCTGTAGCCATGACCTCTGCTACTGGTACAGGCCCTGCAATAAGTGTTAATCATGCAGGTCTTGGTGCCGGGATAGAGATAAATACTACAACAGGTCCTCCATTATTTATTTCAGGAGGAGCACTCGGTGAAGTATTAACTTCAGATGCGGCAGGTAATATCACCCTTCAACCTGGTGGATTAACTCTGCCATATTCACAAACTTTGGCAAATGTAGGTGACTTATTCTTTCTGACTAATACTGATGCTACATCAGGTGGTGCGGGAAACTTTGCAATTAATAATGCCGCCAATGCCGGTAATGCACTTACTGCAACCACCAATGGAACAGGTGCAGCATTTCGGGCGCAACAGACTGGTCCGGCAGGCCCTGGAATTGATCTTTCTGTTACAGGCGCAGCAAACCCCAGTCCAGCCCTTTTTATTAGCCATGCAGGAACTGGGGGTGCAATCGATATCAATACTGGAGCTCCAAGTACGGTACCGGGTATCAATATTATTACGAGTGGGACCAGTCAGGCGATTAATGCCAGTACAACTGGATCAGGGAGTGCCGGAAGGTTTGAGATCAATAATGGATCAAATGCCTCACCTGTAATTGATGTTGTAAATACTGGGGTTGGGCCGGATATACGACTTCCATCAGGTGCCACAGCAGGATATGTTCTTACGTCTGACGCCACTGGAAACGCTACCTGGCAGGCTGGGGGCTTTTCCCTCCCTTACACACAAACAGTAACCGGAGCCGCGACAGACTTATTTTACCTGATTAATGATGGAACAGGTGGGGCAGGGGCATTTCAAATAGCAAATGCTGCAAATATAGATAATGCTTTAAGTGTCAATACGAATGGTTCCGGGTCAGTGATCCTCGCTTCGCATACAGGAGCTTCAGGTTCAGGCATAGATGTTTCTATTACAGGTGCTGGAAATCCGAGTGCAGGAATATTAGTAAACCATGCGGGTACTGGCCCGGGCATTGAAGTGACATCTGCGGGAGGTCCTAACATAAGATTAAATGGAGCAACTCCATTCCAAATCCCGACAGGTGCTGCTTTAGGATATGTATTAACTTCTGTGGATGCTTCCGGTAATACCGTTTGGGCTCCCCCATTGACGCTTCCATATGCAAATACTGTATCTAATGCCGGTACGCTTTTCGATATTACCAATTCCGGAGCTGGTGCAGCTGCATCGTTTACTTCAACTGGAATAGCCGCATTGTTTTCTACTACAGGTGCTACTTCTGCCATCCAGGTGAATGGTGATATCGAATTTCTTGATGGATCTGGGCGTAATTTTGGTATTCTACCAAGTTTAGTTGGACCGGGGGATGCATTAACCATCATTTCAGGAAACGCAGGAGGTGCGGGAGGTGCAGGAGGTGACTTAAATTTGAGATCTGGTGCAGCATTCACCTCTGGAAATGGCGGAAATATTATTTTAGAACCTGGAACTGGTGCTGGGGGAGGAAATTTTGGAGGCGTTTTTGTGAATGGAATTACTCGATTTGGAAATCCCAATGCTGGTTTTGGAGGGGCCATTGAGTTGGAGGATGACGGAGGGGCCAACTCAATCGTCATTCAGGCAGATCCCTCTACAGGTGCTTATGCGATGACTTTACCAACATCAAATGGGAGTGGGGTATTGACAAATGATGGTTTAGGGGTTCTCTCCTGGGGGTCTGCCGGAGGTTTCACAGCTCCTTTATACGAAGATGCAACGAATGTAGTTTTTGGTTCGGCAACACCGACACAGGTTTTACCTTCTCCGGGGTTTCAGTTAGGAGCGGTAGCACCTGGTGCTGGAGGTCAGGCCATGCTTACAGCCACATCTCATGGGATTCAATCTCTGGTACCTTTGATACGGGGAAACGGTAATCAGGGAGGAGAATTGGCACTTCAAGCTGCAGATGTGATTGGGGGAATTGAATTTATTGGGTATGACGGAGGTGGATATATCAGACAGGGAACCATGAGAGGAATAGCTACTGAAAACTGGACAGGGGCAACTCGTGGAACTGATATTGGGTTTTCTGTTACTCCGAATGGCTCAATTTCTGAGCAGGAGATGCTCAGGATTTCGGGTAGTGGTGTGGGGATTGGTACAATCAGCCCATCCGCTCAATTGGATGTTCAGGTGTCTGGCGCCGGAACACCAGACGTTGTTAGTATTACAAATGATGGAGATGCAAGAAGTTTAGTGGTTGATGTAGCTAATCTAGCAAATGCATCACCAGCCATTCTATTGGCACAAAATTCTTTGGGTGTCGGAATTGATGCGAGAATTACGAATTCTTCATCTACTTCAACATTGATGACGGCTCAGCACCAGGGAACTGGTAGTGTTGCATTCTTTAATCAGGCAAACCTGTCCAGTACAAATCCAGTGGTAAGTATAGGCAAAACTGGAACTGGTCCAGACATTCAATTAAGTGGAGCTGGTACGGTCTTCAACTACCCTTCAGCTACAGTAGGGCATGTCCTAACTGTTTCTAATGCAGCCGGAGATATTACACTTCAACCGGTACCTTCCGGAGGATTTGCCGTTGATGGTGGAGAAAATATTTATTCTTCTAACAGTGGTGTTTCAGGCCCTGTCGGAACCGACAATTTTGCTGCTGGTGGCCCAGGTGGAGTCCTGGCTGCTCCTGGTAGTGGACTTGGTGTCGGAAATAATAATATTATGATTGGGCCTGGGGCTGGAGGAGCACTGGCAGGTGGGTCTAGCAACTTCCTCATGGGATTCGATGCCGGAGGAAATAATATGATTAATGGTAGCAATAATATCATTTTTGGTTCGAATAGTATAAACTCAGATGACACTGGTTTCAACGTAGGTATTGGAGATGGAGTGACAGTAGCAAATGGCTACACAGTATCAATTGGGGCATCTTCAAGTGTTACAGGGATTAATACTGTTGGAATAGGAAGTTTCGTAGCCGGACAGGGAGATGATGGTGTAGCAATCGGCTATGGTGCTTTAGTAGGACCGGCATCAGCTGGCAATATTGCCATAGGAAGAGGGTCAAATGCATCAGGTAATGCTTCAGTTGCAATTGGGTTAGGTGCCATTGCACCGCAAGATAATTCAGCAATTATCGGTGATATCGCAAACCCGCTGGATGTAGGTATCGGTACGAATCTTCCAAACGCCAGACTTGATGTTGTAAAAGCGGCTGGAGAAACCGGAGATATTGTAAACTTAACCCATAATGGAGCTTCTGGTCGTGGAATTTATGTGCGGAATGCTTCTGGAGGAGGAGATGCAGGAAGATTTGAAATTACAGGTGGAACCAACGCGGATGCAGCCATTTTTGCTACTACAGTGGGTACCGGGGCGGCAGCCTTTTTAGGTCAGGGCGGAACCGCAGGAAATGGATTGGTAGTTGACTTTACTAATACGGGAAATGCAACTTCAGCGATTGAAGTTGCGAACGCTGGTTTAGGACAGTCCATTAATTTGCGCTCTACTAATGCTTTAAATTCTGCTGCAACGATCATGGCCGAGCACCAGGGAGATGGAAATGTCGCATTCTTTAGTCAAACCAATGTAGGTAGTGGAGCTGATGTCATGTTTTCTCAAACAACCGGATTAGGTGCTGCGGGTGTTTTTCAGATCAATAACACAGGAAGCAATGCTCCCGCTTTGGCGGTAAATACTAACGGGAATAACAGCAACGCACTGGAAGTCAACAAATCAGGAACCAATGGTATTGGTCTTTTGATAGATATGAATAATCAGGGCGCTCAGGGGATTTTTGTGGGTGGGACAAATACAAACAGCAGCTCTATTGAAACCGATGGAAATGTGGTTTTTAGAAGAAATCTTATTACACCTGCAATTAATCATGATGCAAATATTATTCCGATCCCAAGCGATGCAAGAATTGTGAAGATCAATAATGCGGGACCAGATGTTGACCAGATTGCAGCAGGAGTTGAAGGCCAGGAGATTATACTCATTGGAGATACTGGGGTGCCAGGTTTCAATATTATTAATGGGGGAAACTTAAGACTTGATAACAATAGTACCCATCCAATGACACCAGGAGCTTCTATCCATTTTATTTATATAGAGACACTTAGTTTGTGGGTTGAGATTAGCAGGTCCAGATGAGAAATTGGCTAGTCCATATTGCCCTGCTATTACCCTTCTTAGGTTTCTCCCAATTCTATATTGGAGACTCCACCAAGCTTTCTCTGGGTCCCAATGGCACTTTATATACTGGAGGTAATGCCACTTTTAATGGGCCTTTGACCAATGCAGGAACCATCACGGCGAATCGGGATGTCAATTTTGTAAAGAATACGAGTGTCGGGAATCTGAAATTTGTCGGTGCCCTGGATCAAAATCTGAGTGGAGATACCATTGATGTAGGGGACTTTACTTTAAATAAGACGGGCAACCTGGTACTTCTCACTGGGCAGGTTCGAACCACAGGTAATTTGACTGTAACCAATGGGGTGGTACAATCGGATGATGAACTGGACATGATCCAGGCAGGGGTGGTAGATGAAACAGGACTTGGGTATGTGGAAGGGAAAATGATTGGGAGGTTGGGAGCTACACCCACGTTTACTTTTCCTATGGGGATCACTGGAACCGGCAAGAATTATCTTACCCTGACAGCCAATAAACCTGGTACATTTATCCGGGTAGAGTGTAGAGTAGCTAATCCCAGCCTATTATTTCCGGATTCCCTGATTGAAGGGATTGCTCAGGAGGTGGAATGGCTTGTAAGTGTGGTTGGAACTGATTCTGTCGAAGCTACTCTGAAAATTGATTATTCGGGATTAAATTCACTTGCAAGTTTTGGTGGAAACATTTTGGCAGATATTCATATACCAGCTATTGCCGCATTCAGCAGATTGGATACCTTACACCATCCGTTAAATAACCTGTCCCAGTTTGATATCACTACCGATGGTCCTACCGGACTGATCGAAAGTAATCAGCGGGTCTGGATCACCAATGTGCCCAAACGTTTTTCAATTGCTTTAATACCCTCGGCCAGTGAACCGGTTTTCTATGTGCCAACCGCTTTTGCTCCTAATGGATTTTACGAGGATAACCGGGTTTTTAGACCCTTTTTTGTTGGAAGCACAATTACACGAATAGAAATTTTGATCAGGGATACCTTTAATCAGGTAGTCTACTCTGTTGACGAGTCAGGGTCAAATCTTGACATTACACAATATGGGTGGAATGGTCTGCTTCCATCGGGTTTAGAGGCACCTGATGGGGTCTATTTCCATACAATTAAGCTAACAACCGCGAGTGGGGAATATTTCCCGGTGGATAAAAATAATACCGTTTTATTGGTTAGATAAATGAGAGTATTCCTGTCTGTCATATTCACGGTTATTGTGTTCAGTGCTTCATGTCAGGAAGGCCAGTTTTCTCAGTATTTTTCTACCAGTGCTTTGCTCAACCCAGCCTTTACCGGAGCATTGCCCAACATTACGTTAAATTCCAATTTCAGTCGCGCAGGAAACCCATTTTCAGAAGAATACCTGGAATTGATGCAGACAACATTTACTTATCCTTTCAGAAAATTCACCAGCAGATTTAACCAGGTGGGAGGGGCAGGAGTTACTTTTTTTAAGGAAACCAGGGGGTATAGAAGTCTGTATTCAAATACCAAAGTTTTATTGAGTGGTGCCTATACCATGAAACTAAGTAAACTTTCAAACCAATATTTGATTTTTGGTTTACAAGGAGGAATGGTCCTTCAATCTATCGATGCGAATAAATTAAGGTGGGGATCACAATTTACCAGGTATTTTGCCAATCCTGGTAATCCAGTTGATGCAGGATATGATGGTAGCAAACCAGGAGAATTTGATGTAAATGGAATTGGAGATCCCAGACAATATTCAAACTATCCAATTTTTAATTTTGGAGTTATTTATACGGTTTTTGACAATGCCAATTTTTATATCCGGGATAAAACATTAACGGTTGGACTAAGCATTGACAATCTGAACAGACCCAATGTTTCTTACTTGCAGGGTCCTGATATTCGTAAATTCTGGCTGATAAAGGCTTTTGGGTCTGCTAAGATGGAACTGGGACCCAGGTGGTTTATTTATCCATCTGCCTATATAGCCTATTCCCAAGGTAGTTTACAGGCTAATGCAGGCACTTATTTCTCTACTTTTGTAAGTTCAGTTCGTTCAAATACGGCGGTGATGCTTCAATTGGGTTCGTGGTATCGTATAGGGGATTCCTTCATAGGTATGTTTGGTTTTCAGGTAGAAAATATTCGTATGGGTTTCAGCCTGGGTATGAATGATCAAACATTTGAACTTGTGAGGGCAAAAGGATCAAAATTGCCAACTTACGAGGTTTCACTAACTTACAACTTGAGTTTAAAAAGCCCAATGGGTAATGTTTCCAGTCCAATCTTCTAGCCATGCGGATTTTTGTTAGTCTTTGGTTAATTGTTCTAATGATTCAGGTTCAGGCTCAGTCTGTACCGGACATGCTGAAGATGGCGGATACCCTCTATAAAACCAATCGTTTCCTGGATGCGGTCGAATTCTATGAAAAGATCAGTCGGATTGACAAGAACAACAAAATGGCTAAATACCGATTAGGTATTTGCTATAAGGAAACCCTTCAGTATGATGATGCGAAAAGGGAATTATTGGAGCTTGGAAACACACCTGATCATGAATACCAGTCCCGTTCATTGTACTATTATGCCAATCTCCTCAGGTTTGATAAAGATTTCAAAACGGCCGACTCTATCTACAGTTATCTGATTGCAATACCCGATACGGATCCTAACCTGATAGAGCTCTCCCGAAAACAACGAGAGGGCTGTGCACTTGCACTTCGACAGCAAAGGGCTAACAGGGGATTTAGTATCAGGCCTTTTGATGACATCAATTCCAAGTTCCATGATTTTGGGGCTGTAGTCAATCCTTCGAACAAAAATGTCGTTTTGGCCTCAACGCGAAATCGAAGTGGAGCACAATATGAAGGCAATCAATATATTGGACTTTTGCCCGATTTGCTGATGTTTGAGCAACGAAGAAATGGAAGGTTTTCATCGAACTCAAATGCACAAAAATTTGATGGTTTGAATTCAAGTTGGGGTGAGGATCCGGGTCTTTCACATCTGATGGGAAGGCCTTTTACTTTTCTTCCTGTAAAACTGAAGACGGATCCGGATGCCGGATTGTGGTTAGTTATCTGGAAGATGGGGAATGGACATCTCCGGAACCACTAAATGAATATATCAATGAGCCTGGATCTGAAAATAAACAACCATTTGTGACGAAAGGTGGGGATACTTTATTCTTTAGTTCTAATAGGCCCGGAGGACTCGGTGGTAGTGATATCTGGATGAGTCTTAAAGGACTGGAAGCTGAATCATGGACTCCTGCCATCAACATGGGAGCTGTAATCAATTCCCCGGAGGAGGAGATCTCTCCCTATTATTCTTCAGCCAACAATAGCCTGTTATTTGCCAGTGACGGTCATGTGGGTTATGGAGGTTTTGACATTTATCTGGCCAAGGGTGTTTCGTTTTTTGAGCCAGAGATATATAACCTTGGATCTCCTTTCAATTCAACGCTGGATGACACCTACTTTATGATCAGTGATAGTGTTGGATTTCTGGCGAGTAATCGAAATGAGCAAAATAAGATTTTGAATATTTATACATTTGATATCGGGGATGAAGCCCTGTTTCTTTCGCTCTTGATTTCAGGGGAGTCATTGATCGATTCTCGGATTGTCTCCAGATTCAGGGATGTTCGTTCGCTGGATCTTGTCACTTTCAGGGTGGAGGATTACCAGGGATTTGAATTCTTTGAGCCAGTAGAACGCGAAAAACCCAGACCTGATCTGGTTGTACTGGCAGATACTTTAGAGTCAGATTCGATACAAAGCGTGCTTGGAGGGAGGTCACAGGATTTGATAGCTGCGAATGTTCAAGCCAGGAATAACCAGGCTAATCAGAGAAATCAAAACCGTCCAGGAGTTGTGGTTCCAAAGTTTGATGCTGACTCTAACTCTGACCCTGACTATGTTGCTAGGGAGAATTCAAATACTGAGAAAAGCCTGAAAGAAGCAAGCACTTCATCAGGTAGCTCTGCCAAAAATGAAAGGGGGGAGTCGACGCGTGAGGAATCCTATTCCAATCAATCATACGATCCTAGCTTTTCATCGATTGACTTGGCATTTGGAAAGCGTCTAAACAGGCAGCTCATCAAATATGAAACACTCTATTTTGATTATGAACTTTATGATATAAGGCCTGAAGCTCAGCAGGCATTGATCTCCTTAATCAATCAGCTAGCGGGAAGGCAATATCAGCAAATCAGTATCCTGGCTTACTCAGATAATACTGGAGGAGCAGAATATAATCTTGAGCTTAGTCGTCAGAGAGGAGAGTCAGTTAAGAAATATCTACAATCCAGGGGGATCCCAGAGGGCAAGCTAATGGTGCTCCCAAGAGGCGAAATCACCAATGAAGAGGACCACTGGTTTAAGCGGATCATGAGCAGAAAAGTAGAGATCATCATCCATCCGGTACACCCATTTACTTTAAGGACAGCCAAAACATTCATCGTTAGAAAAGAAAACACGATTCAGAATATTGCAGGGCAACTTGGCCTAACTGAGGAACAATTAAAGTCCTGGAACGGATTGAATCAGGAAAAAATTGGAGCGGGAAATACCATACGAGTATATGAGCCAGGTGCAGAAACTGATATTAATTTTCTGGTGTCAGAGGATGCTGTGGGTCAGTTTAAGGAAGCGGGGAGTTAAAGGGTTCATGCAAAGGGCAAAGTCCATAGGTGTAATGAATAATTATAAGCTTTTGGAAACCAGAATATAGGCCCCCCAGTTGTAAGGATTGTCCTCCACTTTTTTGAACTCTGTTCGAGCGGCAAAGAAAGCTTGTTGGGAGTCTTGTTTTTCCAGTAGTTGCTTGTAAAACATGTTCATAAAAGTTCGTGCCGCATTGTCATTGATCTTGACTAGACTAATCAAAACATTTTTAGCTCCGGCAACCAGAAAGGCCCGTTGCAATCCAAAAACCCCTTCACCATTTTGTATGGTACCTAAACCTGTTTCACAGGCGGCAAGTACTACAAGACTGGTTTCATCCAGGACGAGATTCATGGCTTCATAGGCAGTCAGAATACCGTCATTTCCACTTTCATCTGCACGTGTCAGGAAAAGACCAGAGCTATAGAGTGGATCAATGTTGTTAGGATCATCCTTAAAATAACCATGAGTGGCAATATGAAGAACTCCGGGGTTCGCCATGGTCTTAATGGTTTCCTCTGTAGCATCATCAAAATAATAGGTTTCTGATTTCCATTTCCTTACATCCAATATGTTTGAGATATCACTGGCTTCTTGTTCCGCGCCTGGAAGTTGATTCAGTTTAAAATCTGTATTGATCTTAGTAAAATTCGGGTTTCCAAAGATCTTGGCATCTCGGATAAATCGTGATTCTGTTTGATAAAGAAGATCTTTACCACTGGTAATATTCACGATATCATACTCATCCATGACATACATGTCACGGGATTGATCATAGAATACGATCGGATTAAGTTTATGGTAGATTCCATCAGGAGAAAGATAGATATGAGAAATATCCTGTAAATGAGAACTTAATGGTTCCCAAAACACCTCATAACTGGACACATCTTTAATTCCAAATTTTAAGGAGTTCTTATAAAGATTATACCCTTTATCAAAATCAGTATAATCAGACCATTTGACTGGTTCAAGAATCCTGTTTGGCTTGATAATGAAAGCCATATACTTGGATTTGTCTTCAAAACCCTGACTCAATTGTTCATCTTTTACAGATATCTGGTAATCTCTGAATTGAATGATGTCAACAATTGCCGAACCCTCTTTCAATACATCACTGATCTCTTCCCACGTGTGATAGGTAGATTTATCCTGATCTGAAAATACCCTGAAACTTTGTGATAGCGTTTTTTCCAGGTCCGTACATTCCTCTTCTAATTCTTCTATGGAGATTCCCTGTTTTCTTTGTTCTTCAAGCGTAAGCAGATATGATTGGGCGAGGCGGTATTTTTTATCTCTCCATTCATTAAAAAGATCTATCAGCCTTTGGTCATTACTGCTTTGGATCAACTTACGCATTTTCTCTGATGCGTAAAAGAGGATTCCTTTAGTGTTTATGAAATGATTCAGAGCATCTGTAGAATAGCTTGTATTGATGAATTTAGCAGAAAATGCAAGGGAGCAAAAGCGCTCGATATTATACCTCGTTTCGTCAAAATAGAGTTTTCTTTGATTATCAGTCAAGACGGGAAAAATGTCCTGCATGTGATTGATCTCTGCTTTTAGTGCTCGATTGAAAGAGTTTAATGCCGCTACTGTATCCTTCATGATTAAATGATAGATACCCAGGTCATTCAGCGTTTTTATGTACATTGGATTGAATTCCCCTAAAACTACTTCTCTAATCTGTTTACATTCTTCAAGTAGTTTTCCGGCAAGGGAAAAATTCCCCAGCTGAAGGTAGAGGAGGGCGACATTGTTTAATGATGTAGCATACCTTGGATGATCTATTCCATAGATCACTTTATCCAGATCCAAAACCTTTGTGTAAAGGTTGAGAGCTTTGCCTAATTCATTGCGTGACTTATAGACACTTGCTAAATTGTTTAATGTACTGGCATAATCTGGGTTGAGCGTTCCATAAAGCTGTTTAAATCCCTCTGAACTTTTCAAAAAGAAATCTTCTGCCTCATCGATTCTCCCTTCTTCCATGTAAATAGTACCCAGGTTATTCTCCATATATGGCCGTATGGTTCGAATATTTTTACCTGTTTCCAGGGCCATATTGAGGTACTTACTTGCATCATTATTGATGTGTAACCGATGGTATAGAAAGCCTAATTCGTTAAGGGTTTCCAACACCATGATTGGGTCATCCGTATACTTTTGATTTTTTACTTTAAGGTTGTAGAGAAGGTAATTTTCAGCATCTGAGTATTCTCCTTGCTCAATTTTTAGAGATGATAACCTGTCGATAGCCTGGAGATATAGTAATTCATTGTGTGACTTAGCCAACTCCACTGCCTCCATGAGTTCCTCTTCACTTTTCTCCATATCACCAAAGTGTCGTCGCGTAGTCCCTAATTCTATTTTGAGCAAAACACGAATAGAATCGTCATTATTCCCATTGATTTCGAGAGCCTGGTTAAGGGCTTTGAGACTGGCTTCAAAATCGCCCACTTCCCGCTCATAAATCCCCCGATTATAGTAATAGGCAATTTCTGCTTCTGGCACTTTATTCAGTGAACCACTGGTAATCTTTCCTGCCAGGTCAATGTATTTTCGGGCTTCCTGAAATTGTCCTATTTCCTGGTATACAGCACTCAGGTTATAATACAATCCCAATAAATCACGATGAAGAGAGTCTTTTTCCATCAATTCATGTCTCAATCCCTGATGGAACGCTTCCAGCCCTCTTTTCTTTTCATTCAATTCCAGGAGGATCAATGCCAGGTTGTTGTACATAGCTGCATACCCAATTTCCACCACGCAGATATTTGAATCGAGGTTTGCCAGGAGTGAGGTAGCATAAAACTTGGACTTTTGCGGATTAGAATAAATGAATCTTTCTGCGCTATCCAACTTCTGCAGACAAGTCTGAGCAGAAACCTCTAGGCAAGACAGGATGAACACCATTACAAGGATTAACTTTCCACACTCTTTCATGCTGTGGATAAAATTACTCAAATAAACATCCTAATGGCAAGGGGTGATTAATTTGGCGAGACTGAACATCTAAATTAGTTTATCACTAATTGCTTTCTTGACTAGTTCTGCGGTGTTATTTACATCCAGCTTACGCATGATGTTGGTTCGGTGTGTATCTACGGTTCTAACACTTATTGAGAGCTTTTCGGCTATTTCTTTGTTTCGATCTCCGTCAACAAGCATTTCAAGGATCTTAACTTCTCTCGGTGTGAGTTTGGCATTTTGCTTATTAAGCGGGTCTTTTCTTATAAGTCGCTGAGCAAGAATCTCGCTTACTTTTTGGGACATATATCTGCCGCCAGACTGTATAGTATCAATGGCTTCTATTAACTCTTCCTGGCTGGAATCTTTAGGTAAATAACCCATTATACCTAAATCAAATCCTTCGATAATATATTCAGGTTCCATATGAATGGTTAATAATAAGACTTTGATCTGTGGATGATTCTCCTGAATGTATTTAGCTAATTGCAAACCGTTCATTTGGGGCATAGAGATGTCTGAAACCACAATATCCGGAGATTCTTTTTCAATGGACTCAATAGCCTCCACACCATTAGCGGCCTCATCAATAATATCAATATGATCACTCCCACTAAGTAATGACTTAAGTCCAATCCTAACCATTGGATGATCTTCAACCAGAATGATTTTAATTTTGTTCATGTGTTAGTTTAAACATTACAGAAATCACAGTACCAGCGCCTTTGTTGGATTTTATTTTGAACTGACCCCCAATAGAATGTGCGCGTTGTGACATATTGGCGATTCCGTTCCCTCCTTTTTGAATATATTCTGAGTCAATGGTGAATCCATCCCCAGAATCCCTAATTGACAGTTCAATTTGGTTATTTTTTTTCTTTAATTCAATTAAAATTTCTGAAGTTCCTGCATGTTTTAAAGCATTATTGAGCCCTTCCTGGGCAATTCTATAAAATCCAACTTCCACTTCAGGGCTTAATCTTGGCAGGTTTTCATCTACCAAAAGGCTAATGTTAGTCTCATTATTTTTTTTGAGGTTATTAACCATATTCTTTAGCGCAAGAGGGAGACCGAAATCATCAAGAACACTCGGCATTAGGTTATGCGAGATAGATCGCACCTCTTCCATGGTATTCTCAAGTATTTGATTGATTCGATCAGCTATTTCAGCGCTATCAGGATCAATATTCTTTTTTAGTTGTTTGATGTAGATAAGGGAAGTAGTTAGCAATTGGCCGAGTCCATCATGCAATTCCCGTGAAAGTCTTCGGCGTTCCATCTCCTGACCATCTATGAGTGCGGTCATTCCCCTGGTTTTTTCATCAAGAAGTTCCTTCTGGATTTTTTTCTTCGAAGTAATGTCCCTGTTGAGACTAAGGATAGCTTTCCTTCCCTTATAGACTACTTCATTGGCATGAACATCTAAGGTGATCTCCTCACTATTCACAGATAGCGTTATTTCACCTACGTAGTATTTTTTTTGATTGAGTGTTTGAAAAATCAAATTCCTTTCTAGGCCCGCTTTTGATCCCAGGGTGTCTTTAAATGATTTTTTAAGAAATTCTTCTCTGGTTAGCCGATAAATTTCACAAGCAATATCATTTACTTCCAGAATCTTCTCATTCTCAGCATCTATGATAATGATGGCATCATTAGCATTTTGGAAAAGTGACCTATATTCTTTTTCCGACTCTCGTAAGGCTTCTTCAGTATGAGATCTCAGTTCAATTTCGTTCCTGAGTTTGGTATTAATCTTCTCAAGTTCTTTTGTTCGCCAATTCACCCTTTTTTCCAATACCTGATCGGTAACGGAGAGCTGTTTTTTAAGGTGAATCATCTCTGTGATGTCATTGGATAGTCCGAGATATCCTGTGACCTCACTATTTGGACCGTAAAGGATGTGGAACTTTTGCCTGATCCATCGCTGGTTTCCGTTTTTTAAGTGAATAGGAAATTCAAAAACAGTGGTCGTAATTTGTTTTTCCCTTTGTATTTGATAGAAGTCGCAGGTATTCCGTTGGTAATTCGGATCGATGATTTGACTTAGGTCTGATCCCAACAGTTCCTCTTTGCTGTATCCGGTAAATTCAAGTCCTTTCTTATTTATCTCAACCAGTTTCCAATTGGAATCCAGTTGAATGATGGCTTCATCAGATTTGGCAATGATTTCATTGAATGCCCAGGGAGATATTTTTTCATGCTGATCAATCGCGGAATCTGGAGTGATATTAAATAGACCAGCAATAAAAGCATCTTTGCTAAGGGGACCTGTAAATTTGAAGAACGAAAACTGGAATGTTTTCTCCTGCCTGGAAGATCCCGTTGAGATCGTGATTCCCGTTTGGATGGAGTTAGTTTCATCCAGGTTTTTGAAAACCTGTAAGACCTTATCTTTCTCTGTTTTGGGAAGTAGATCAAGAAAGTTTAATGAGGCAAGGGATTTTAGTTGAATGTTAAAAAAATTGACGCATAGTGTATTTGCATCCAGGAAATGGCCATTAAGATCAGTAACCTGATAGGCGAGATTAAGGTTATTAGCTAACAGCCTTAATGTTTCTGGTGTTTGGAATTCGTTTTCTTGAAGAATTTCTGAGGATGCTGCTCCATATTAGAGACTAAATTTTCATCTTTTCTACTTCAATACTTTAATATATTCATATAATACTTCTTTAAGAAGTTAATTATTGAGAAACGTAGTTAATTAAGTCTGATTTGTGGAAGCGAATCAAATGGATAACTTGTCAATCTGGTCTGGCAAAAATTTATGCCAGACTCTCCTGAACTTTTGGTGATTCTGACATTTTGTCAATATTATTTTCTTCTTCACCACCTCTTCCTAATCTTATTTCAAAGTTGAAATAAGAGTATTCATCATTTATCTTTTCAAAGTTGTATTCAAGCTTGTAATCCGTTTTACGGGCTATTTCCATTAACCCGATCCCTGCTGTGTTTTTTGAAGAAAACTCTTCATTGGATAATACTTCTCTGTACAACTCTTTTAATTCTTCTTTGGTCACACCATTTATCTGATCAATCTTGTCAGACAGTGATTTCACGTTAGCCACTGGAATATTATTACAAGTCTTAATTGAATAATATTTTGGTTTGGCTGATATAAGGATTAGAACCGACTCAGAGTCAATTGAAGCGTCTTTAACTTCCGCTTCTTCCAGGTGGTAATAAACGTTTTGAATACATTCTGTCAGAATAGAGTAGAACTTTTTTTGGATTCTTCTTTCGGTTTCAAATTCTGTTATCCTACGTTCTACAGAGCCAATGATTGCCGACAGCAAATCAAATGTCAGGATGCCTTTATACATCAGGATGATGTTGTTATCGTGTATATTCTGGTATTGAATCATAATATAATCGGTTGAAGTTTAGACAGTTTTGAGTTGGATATTTCTTCTTATTAAGATATACCTACGTTATCAGTAATGAAATTAAATTCAATATCTAACAAGTCTGATATGTCTTCGCCGGTCTCCAGCATGTCTTCATCATCTTCCTCATAATACCAATTGATTTCCAGGTCGAGTGAAGCTTTTGACGTTTCATCATTTACCTTCTTAAGAATTTGGAAAATACATTTCAGGGAACTTGTATTGAAGTATTCCAGCCCGACATTGATCGTAATGTTGCCTGCTTGTCCTGAGCCAAAGTATTGATCAAGATATTCAGTAATCTTATCATAAAACCCGACTGAATTGTCTGGGCTTGATCTCCCTTTCAACTCCAGGATGTTTGTTTGGGTATCAAACATTACATAGGGGGTAAGTGGGGAGGGATCTATCTGTAAATTTTCCATAATTTTATATTTATTTCTCCTATTCCTTATTTAATAAATGTGATAATCTATTCTTAATTATCTAATCAAATATATGGCGAGTCTTTGCTCGTTAAAATCGGTTAATCCACCTAATTTTTCGTAGGTAAAACTGCCTATATGAGATGGTATTTTTACCATGTTCAGATCTTTGCTTTTTAGATAGATAATTCTATGATTCATAGTTGAAATTCTTATGCCGCTGAACTTTGTTTCATGATTGAGTCTTCTAACATATCATAAGATCTTGTCTCTTTCGGCTGCTCTTCACGAGCCTCTTTAATGATTTTCTTTTTAGCACCATTGACAAAAATATTCTCAAGAACGGATTCAAAAGACTTCAGTCCAATGGCGACAACCCCTTTCAGTATAAGAATCAGGTAAGCATAGCCTACCAGGTATTCTAAAAATGGACCCAGGTAATATTCTTCTGATATGAAAATTAGAATGGTAATGGTAAACATAATTGTGGATGCTTTCTTACCCACCCTGGCTTTCATCAGGTTGTCCAACGCCTCATTTAGCTTCTCATTTTTGTTTACGATTTCTTCATTCTTCTCCTTGATCTTTGTATTTGCTGTATCCAGTCTTTTTTGAAGTCGATCACTTATTTTAAGCATAACCTGGCTTTCGGCAGTTTGCCCTTCGAAAAGCTCTTTGAATGCTACAATATCTTCATGTGTATAGGATTTGGTATCTATCTTCTTTTGGAAATCTTCCAAAACTTCATTCTCATCTCTATATAACCTACTCATAGCTGAAGTACCCTTTTATCGGTTTAGTTTTTGATCATTATTGCTTTAACGCTTTCTCGTTCCTCTACTAAAAGTGAAGGTGTTGTCTCAGTATTATTATTATACCCATAACTAAGATTGTCTTCCCATCTGGAGTTTTTTCTTTCATTATGGAAGTCAATCAATAAAACACTCGCACTTAAAGCTTCTAGACTTCTGTTAGCATCACTTTCTTCTACAGTTACCATCTCATTTGAATTTTCTTGAGTTTCTTCAGATGATTCTAATGGATATGCATCATAGATGACACTTGCATGGGACTCAGAATTTTTTTGAACGTAGCATGCTTGTAGCACAGTCATCGCCAATATGGCTACAAGTGTGATTATGAATAATCTATTGTGTCTCATCATTTCTAATAGTTTGTATTGAACAAGGAAGCTTTTTGTTAACTTCTGAATTCAAATGTAGATGAGCCGGCCTGGTATTGTAATCGGCAAATACCTTGATTTTACCGTACAGTAAATTACCTATTTGACCTAAGTGAAATGATGAAAAAACCGAATTAATTTAGATTTAAGACGATTTGAGCCCAATTAGGATTGAGGTCGGGAAAACTTAATTGTATAGGAAGTTCCGTTTTTGTATTGGATTTTCATCTTACCATCAATTTGTTTTACGAATAACTCTATTAATTGTATTCCATAAGATGATTTCGCACGGATTTTCATCTCATTCGCAATACCAATACCTTCATCCAGTGCTTTTAGTATGTATTGCCCGTTATTCTTCTGTAAAGACACTTTAACCAGACCACCGCTATCCGGGTAAGCGTACTTAATAGTATTTGATAGAATTTCATTTACAATTAATCCAATATTGAGCGCCATATCCACATCAAAAAGCTCCGGAATGATATCAATGTCGAGGGTATAAGTTCTCTTCCTATCTGAGTAAGTTTTAACAATATTGTCGCATAATGTATTAAGGTAATCCCTAATATTTAGCTGATTCATTGGTGATAGCTGCAATAATTTTTCATGGATTGCAGAGATGGAATTAATTTTCGTGCTTGTATCCTTGATGAACTCCTTCAGCTCATCATCTTTGGTATGTGTTCCCCGGATATATAGGAGGCTATTAACCATTTGTAGATTATTCTTAATTCTATGGTGGAGTTCCTTATACATCACTTCCCGATCATTTAAGGCTTCTTCCAGGTTTTGCTGGACAATTCTTTCATGCGTGATGTCCCAGGTTAGTCCAATAGCTCTTTTAGATTTCCCTTCTCGAGACTCAATTGAAGCTTTTAGATTGATATAGTAAAGCTCTCCAGTCCTTGATATTATGCGAGTTTCTAATTCAAATTCTGACTTAGTTTGACTCTCTGGTTGTATTGTATTCATCACCCTTGCCCTGTCGTGTGGATGTATAAATTCCATCCATTCATCAACACTTCCTTTAAAGAAACCCAATTCAGAAATTCCTTTAATCTGAATGTCCCATGAAATTTCCATTGTATCAAAATCATAGGTCCATACTCCTATTCCGGCGGCCTGTGAGGCAAGCACAAATTTGTTTGTAATCTGCAGCAGGTTAAATTCAAGTTCCTTCCTTTCGGTAATTAAGTACCTGATCGAAAGATATTGGGCAATTTGTCCATCAAGATCCAATACAGGATTTATGACTGTATCTACCCAATAGTAACTACCATCTTTTGCTTTATTTCTTACTTCAGCCCTCCAGGTCTGACCTCTGGAAACTGTTTTCCACATTTCTTTCCAGAAGTCTTTTGAGTGGTAGCCTGAATTGACAATATTATGGTTCTTTCCAATGAGTTCTTTTGAACTATATTTCGATGCATTGCAAAAAGCCGAGTTTGCATGTATGATGACTCCCTGTTTGTCAGTCATTGAGACCAGAGCACTACGGTTTAATGCATTACTAATAGCAGCAAAGTTGTTTTTTTCGAGCATTATATTATTTTGCTGTTCCTTAAGCAGGGTATTGTCAATGACTGTTAGTACATAATATCTAAAGCAACCTTTGTGTCCATATACCGGCTTGAGGGTATTTAGGTAAAAACGGCCCTCATAGCCGGACTCATAGGTAAAACTTGATTTTGAAACTAGGCTGTCTTTAGCTTCAACCAGATGCTTATATTGCTCAGGAGGCAAGAAATCTTTGGCATTTTTACCCCGCAGAATTTCAGGGTTGATATCAAATTCGGAATATGCTTCTCCTCCAGTGAAAAGTAGATTCAATTTGGCATCAAATAAGCTTATTGATCCAGAAGGAAAGTTGGTAGCAAGTGCATGGAGATGATCAGTTTGCTCTTTCATCACCTCCATAATTTCTTGGTGTTTAGATAGATCATGTGCCCGATAAAATAATCGCGTCTTTTTATTATCGGATACTTTTGTAAGTGAGCATTCTACAGGATAAGAAGAGTTATCTGATCTTTTATGGACACAGTTGAAAGTGAGTTTATCTTTCTCACCGTTAATTAATGGTTGGATCAATTCCTTGCAGGCGGATTTTTTGTAGTCTGAGAGAATATCATAAATGTGCTTTTTTGATATTTCTTCCGCCGAATATTGCAGGTTTTTTAGTGCTACTTCATTGACATCCAGCAATTCTAACTTTTCATTTAAGAGATAGATCTCGTTTAGATTGCTTCTATTGAGGTCTTCCCATTGAAATGAAAAGCTATCTATTTCAATAATAGGGTCATTGAACTGGTATTTTAATTTTGATGAGATCAGGTAAATTGTTCCCGATTGGACACTGATTGTTTCTAAAACTTCAACAATTTTTAATTTATCAAATACAAGCTTGATTTTTGAGATTAACTTTTTATCACATCCCGTGAGAACAAGAATATCAGACTCCAAATCATAAAAAAGCTTGCTAAGATCCTCAAAATCCGCTTCTTTTCCATTTATGAAAGTAACTCTTGGAATCATTCTAATAAGGGATATCAATAGTCAAAGCTGGAGAAATATCATTTTTGATACTGTTCCTCGGGTTCTTCTTCCTCCAACATTTTTTTGATTGGAAGTTCACAGATTACCAGTGTACCAACATTTTTTTGAGATTCAATTTTTAAATCGCCGCCTATTGCTGTAGCACGCATTTTCATATTCGAGAGTCCATTTCCTGTCCTTTCAGTATTTTCAAATCCGATACCATCGTCCTCAATTGTCAGTGAAACATTTGATCCTTGTTTATTCATTTGGATAAAAATATTTTCACATTTGCTGTACTTGATGGAGTTATTTAGGGCTTCCTGAACGATTCGATAGATATTGGTTTTTATTACCTGATTGTCGATAGCAGGAATATCCGAATAGTTAAAATGAACATTTACTTTATCAGAATTATAGGTATCTGTAAGCAGAGAGATACAGGTAGTCAGGGGAAAGTTCAGAATTTTTCTAGGTAGCATGTTTTCAGAAATCCTGACGGTCTCATCTACTGCCTGATCCAGTATATGAAGTATTTCCTGGTCCATAATATTTGCAGCTTTCATTTTCAGCTTAATGAGATTTAACAGCTGGCCAAGACTATCATGAATTTCTACTGCAATTCGAACCCGCTCTTTTTCCTGTCCATCAACAAAGGACTTAATATTTGCAAGCCGCATTTGTTCTTTAAAATTTGAATGATGTACGCGGTCGGTTACATCTTTGAAGACTATGAGCTTAGTGTGTTCAGATCCCACATTAAATTCATTCAGGTAATGATCCCCAAAATATTTTTCTATCTTTTTATTATTTGCATAAATGTTAAAAACATCTTCTTCACCAAGTGTATCAGAGAGACTGATTAATTCTCCGGAGCTATTTTGATCAACTATTTCTACAGAAAACAATGAATCGAGATCCTTTTCTGTTAGTTCTTTGAAGTTCATTCCGGTCAGATCTTCAAATTTTCTATTCGCATATTTGATCTTACCATCAATGCTTAACACAATATATTGATCAACCGATTCTAAAATAGAATGAAATACTTCATTGTTTTCAACCAGAACTTTTTCACTTTGGGATTTCAGGATGGCAACGCGAATGGTTGTTAGCAAGCTCATTTCATCAAAAGGTTTGATGATATATCCATAAGGAAATAAGTCAAGCGCTTTTGACATCGTCTTGTCATCTGTCAAAGCTGTAAGGAACACAATGGGCAGATGGTATTCCACGCTGAGTTTTCTTCCAGCGATTAATCCTGCATCAGGTGTTTCCATCATTAAGTCAAGGAGAGCTAGATCAAATTTTTGCGTCTTGATCTTTTCGAGGGCCTCACTTCCCTTAAAGGCACTTACTGTCTGATAACCTGCATTTTTTAAGATTACACAGATATGCTGATTAACTACAGCCGAGTCCTCTACCACAAGAATTTTCTTCATAATGAGCGAATCTGAATAAAAACTGGTTGTTAAATGCTCTTATTAAGATAGTTTAAAAAAATAGATTTGTATCCAAATTAGGATGAATTAAGTATTTAAAAATTATTAAATAGAACTATTTCAAATCTAACGTATTTATATTAACTTAATGAGTTAACCTCAAGGAAAGACAAAATAAACGTCATTCCAAATAGGATTTGAAAAAACGTTTGACTAAATACGTTTTTTACTTAGCGATTTAGGTGTTATCACTGATAAGATCTATTTGATATTTGTTTTACCTTCGATTCATTATTTAAATATAAACTCACCCGCTATGAACTTAATTTCTACTGATCAGGATATAGAACCAGATACTGCTATTTCCAAAAATTATACAAAGCCAATTAAACTTCTCATTGCTGATGATCATTTGGTGGCACGGGAAGGCATAGTCTTTCTTTTATCAGGAAGCCCTGAGATAGAAGTAGTTGGGGAGGCAAACAATGGAAAGGAAGCCATTAAGATGGTTGATGAGCTAAATCCCGATATTCTTATTTGTGATATTAGCATGCCTGACCTGAGTGGTATTGAATTATTGAAAACTTTGGAGAGTGGAAAAAGGGATGTGAAGGTACTTATTCTTTCTATGCATAAAGATTCTGAATATATCATGAAGAGTTTTGAGTATGGAGCCATGGGTTATCTACCAAAAAATGCAGATGAAGGAGAGTTGCTTAAAGCTGTTGATACAATTTATAATGGTGATCGATATCTTACTCAGGAAGTCTCTAATGTATTGGCGCAATCGATGCTTGCATCCAAGTCAACCGTAAAATACAATCTTACCACAAGGGAAAAAGAGATTATTAATAACCTCGTAAAAGGTTTAAGCAACAAGCAAATAGCAGCTGAATTATTTATCAGCATTCGTACTGTGGATACTCACCGGACAAATATTATGAAAAAGCTCCAGGTGAACAATGTAGCTAGCCTGGTAAAACTGGCAATGAAAGAAAACCTTTGCGATTAATAGCTGCTAGTTAAGCAGCTTTTCCGTAAAATAGATATTCACCACACGTTTCAACATTTCTGCTGTTAGTGGTTTATTCAGGAATCCCTGAACGTTGTCATGAGCATCTGCTTTAAACTTATCATCTGGGTTATAGGAAGTCGTCAGCATAAATATCATGGGCTCATAGCCAGTAAAATTGATTTTCTGATATTCTTCAACAAAATCCCATCCTGACATTCCAGGCATATTAATATCCAACAATAACAGATCCGGCATATTTTTAGCTTTTTGAGCTATGTCTGGCTCATCATTGCATTTGTTAAGGAAAGCAATGGCCTCTTCTCCCGTTTTACACACGAAGACATTATTGGTGATATTATTTTTGGTTATCATCTTTCGGTGCACCAGGTTGGTAGCTGCATTATCATCTACTAATAGTATGGAATTTATTTTCATATCCGATATTTTAATTTACCAGAACTGTTGATGCTTCATTTACTTCGATTGATGACTTAAGGTTTTTTGAAATGGTGAAGTAAAAAGTGGTCCCATTACCAAATTCTGACTCCGCCCAAATATTACCTTCATGAATATCTACGATCTTTTTACAGTGGGCAAGACCAATACCATCACCTTCATACAGGCTCTTATCATTGAGTCGCTGAAAGATCACAAAGATCTTTGACAGATAATTCTTTTTTATCCCAATCCCATTATCTTCAATGGCGAATTTCCAATAAGATCCATATTCCTTCGTATATATTTTAATATGAGCTTTTCTCTCAGGAGAAATGAACTTAAGTGCATTCCCAATAATATTTTGAAATAGAAGTCTCAATTCTACAGCGAAGGCCTGAATATCCGGTAGTGGATCAACGATTTCAATAATGGCCTTTCTATCTTTTATCCTGTTGCTAAGATCTACCTGGACATCATCAATCATATCTTGAAGGTTGACAGTGACTAATTCACGGTTTCTTCCTAGTCTTGAGTAGTTGAGAAGTCCTTTAATCAGGTTTCTCATCCTGTCTACAGCTTCTTCAATAAATGAAAAATATTCTTCTGTATCCTGGCTGAATTGAAATTCATTTTCATCCCGGATAAGTTCGATCATACTTGTCACGGTACTTAATGGTTCTTGTAGATCGTGAGAAGCTATATAGGTGAAGTTTTCAAGTTCTTTATTTTTTACCTGAAGTTCCTCAGCCTGAGACTTCACCATTTGTTCGGATTTCATCCTTTCAGTTAAGTCTCTGGTTACTTTTGAAAATCCAAGCACCTTGTTTCTGTTATCATATATTGCAGTCAATATGACTGAAGCCCAGAACAAGTTTCCATCTTTCTTTAATAACCATCCTTCATGCTCTGCGCGACCATTAATAGCGGCCTTTTCCAACAACATTTCAGGTTTGAGATTACCCTGATCTGAAGCAGAGAAGAATAGTTTGTAGTTTTTTGAAATCAATTCATCTTCGGAATAACCAAGTATACGTTCAACCCCTTTGTTCCAATTAGTGATCTCGCCTTTTGCATCCAGAAATACTATGGAGTAGTCCTGGATTTCACCAACCATTTTATGAAATCTCTGTTCCAGATTTTCTTTGATCGTTACATCCTTTACAAAGGCAGCAACGAGGTTTTTCTTGCCAATTTTTAGTGGACTTAAATTTATATTTACATAGAATTCAGATTGATCTTTCTTACATGCCGTAAGTACTCTATCCATGTTACTGGTATGAATGGGTACCATCTCTTTTGTATGAGGTTCATTCATGAAATTGTGCCGGTATTTCTGGTGGTTTTTTGACATGGCTTCAGGAAGTAATGTCTCAACTGAATAACCCACCATTTCTCCATGAGTGAAACCGAACATCTCTTCGGCTTTGTTGTTAACCAAGACAACAATGCCAAGATAATCAACGATGATTACTGCATCCTGATATGCCTCCCAGACGGCCCGGTAGGTATCATTCTCGATTCTGTTAATAGAGGTATTAACTAACTGGGACATCTGAACTAAGTACAGATTCTACCACTTCTTTAAACTTGTCGAAGGTGACCGGTTTTTGCATGAAAGCATCTACCCTAACTTCAGAGTAGGCATCCAGACAGTCATTAGAATGATTAGATATCACAATGGTTTTTGGCTTGTATTCCAATGTTTCCATCATTTCAAGACCATTTAATCCAGATATGCTTATATCCAGGAAGATTAAATCCGGCTTATATCTAAAAATAGAAACGGCAGATTTTAGTGAATCATCGTGACAGCTAACAATATCAATATAGCCAAGCTTACCGATAAATACTTCAAGGACTTTGACAAATGCCGGGTTGTCCTCAATTATGATACAGGATTTTCTTGTGTTTAAAGACATGATTAAATAATTGTGATTTGATTTATAATTTGACTCCTATTAGTGTTACGTCATCTACCTGTTCCAGGTCCCTTTTCCATTCTACGAACGTATCAGTAATCATTGCCTTCTGGATTTGTAAGTTTTCATTTCTGGTAGAGCTTATCAGCTCAAGAAGTTGCTTGGTCCCGAATTTTTTGGTGTTTTCTGCATTGAATTGATCCTGGAATCCATCTGAGAATAGATAGAATTCATTTACATCCTTGAGATCAATCACTTCCTTGGTGAACCCTGAATTTTCATTCCAGGTGCTACCTATTGATTTTCTGGTACCCCGAACTCTTTCCATTTGACTACCTTTGAAGTATATCAGGTCGAGCTTAGCACCACTAAATTGTAGTTGACCTTTTTCGCGATCAATAATCGTCAATGTCACATCCATGGTAGCGCCTGATTCAGATCTGGCAAGTGATTTCCTTAACCCATCATCTAATAGCTTTAAGATATTATCGGCCTGAGGTTCTCGGGCATCGGTCACAATTTGATTCAACCTGGTATCACCGATCATACTCAGTAATGCGCCTGCTACGCCGTGACCCATACAGTCAACTACTGCCAGAACATCGATACGTCTACCTTCCACAGTGATAGATTTGAACCAGTAAAAATCACCACCTACCATATCCTTAGGTCTGTAAATGACAAAAGCATCTCTAAAGACCTCCGCCAATTCCTGTTCTTTAGGTAGTGTATACTCAACAATGGTTTTAGCGAACTTCAATCCATCCATCATTCTATGATTAAGATCTTGTAATTCGCTGGTTCGCTCCATGACAATTTCTTCCAATCCGCGGTTTATTTCAGCCAGCTCTTTAAGTAACCCTTTCTTCTCTTGTTTTACCTTAAATAATTCAAGAGCCTTGTCAAGCGTAAGCTTCATGTCGCTTTGATCATAAGGTTTGGTAATGTATTTGTAGATCTTACATTTATTGATAGCCTGAACAATAGCCTCCATGTCAGCATATCCAGTCAAGATGATTCTAACGGTATCAGGGTATTCAGAAGCGATGCTTTCCAAAAGTTGAGTTCCCGTCATCTGGGGCATCTTTTGGTCGGTGACGATTAGGTGGATATCATTTTCTGCCAAAATCTTTTTTGCCTGTTCGCCACCTTCAGCGATAAATACATTGTAGTATCGCTTGAATGCCATTTCAAATAGTCGAAGATTGACCGATTCATCATCGACATAGAGTATGTTAAATTCCTTTACACCTACACTGGGGCTACTTACAGCAACAGGTTCAGCAATTATTGTTTCCTCCATATTAAAATTATTTGATAGTTAATTTTTTAATTTTTTTAATTCGCTTGATTTAGAGGTTTTGCCTCGTTCAATTCTATACCTACGATGGTTACATTAAATTCAGTCAAATGGGAATTGATCACTTCCATTTCGAGAAAATGTCCTTGTCTTTCGAGATCCATCTCTATGGATTCATTGATTAGTTGACTGTAGGTCAACTCTCCAAGGCAGTGTGCATTGAATGTGCTGGAAAAGACGAAAATCTTGCTGACTGCACTGACCCGATAAAAACCGGAGTACATACCATCTTCATACTCATAGTACGATAGGTCGAAGAGTTTCAATCCATGATAATTAGAAAAATATTGAAGGGTATCGTTTACTTCATGGACAAATAATGCACATATGCTAAGATCAAAACCATCATTTTTATACTGATCTCCAACAGATACTAATTCTTTGTAGCTTTTGGATACCTTAGTAATGATGTCGTGATTACATGAATTCTGTTCTTTTACGATGCCTTCAATCTTTTCAGAAAGACCTCTTTTAATTTCTATATCATTCGCCTTATGAAGCATAGTATTAATCAAAAGAATTACTTTATGGCCATCTGCAGATTGACCAACCCATTGGAAATTTGATTGAGATCCATCAGGATAATTGTTGATTTCAAAAGAGCTATTAAAGACTTTGGAGAGTTGATCTCCTGAGGAATAACACTTATCAAATTCTTCTTTTCCGATCCTGGACTGAAAGGTTATCCGTGGCAATTCATCCAGTTTTAATGCTTCTGCAACAGCAAATTTTTTCAATTCGCCATCCATCGTTTCCTTTAAAACTTCCTGGTCCCAGGGTTTAGTCAGATATTTTGCAATCTTAGCCTCATTAACGGCACTAATAATGACTTTCATGTCATTACACCCGGACAGCATGATTCTTATGATTTCTGGATTGATCGTTACTACCTTTTTTAGAAGTTCCACACCATTCATATCAGTCATTTTTTGATCTGTTATGATCATGTGTATGGTCTCCTTTTCAATAATCTCTAATGCTTCTGTGCCAGTTGTTGCGGTATAGAGATTGTAATATTTCTTGAAAGCATTTCTAAAGACTCTAAGGTTTATTTCTTCATCATCAACATAAATCACATTGAATCTTTCAGATGCTGTTTTAGAAGTGTTTTCGGATAGCTGGTTGACGGTGGTTTTCATACTTTTAGGAATTAGGCGACGGCATCTAATTGATTTTCAACATTGCTACTCTCAACGATTTCACTTTTTTCCTCTGCCCCGTCCTCTTTTTCTTCATCCAATTCCTTCATCAGGGTAAGCACAAATTCCGTCCCTACTCCAACGGTGCTGAACACCTGCATGGTACCTTTATGTTGTTCAATGATTGAATGGCAAATGGACAAGCCTAACCCTGTTCCTTCGCCTACATCTTTTGTGCTAAAGAATGGATCAAAGATCTTATCCAAAACTTCATCTGGAATGCCACAACCATTGTCTTTGAAGGAGATTTGAATCTTATTCCCAAGGTCATGGGTTGAGATGATCAATGTCCCAAAAGTCTTCATAGCATCAACAGCATTAGAAATCAGGTTTACAAATACCTGATTGAGCTGACCAGGGAAGCAATCAATATTACCGACATTTGAATCATAATTAGTAATGATTTCAGCCCGGTTTTTACATTTATGCTTAAGGATCATCAATGCAGATTCCAGGTTTTCCTTGACATTGGTATTTTTGATTTTTGCCTCATCATGTCTTGAGAATACACGTAGGCCATCTACAATTTCAGTAACCCTTCCGGTACCGAAAAGAATATCTTTAAAGAGTTGAACAACCATTTCTTTTGTTTCGGCATAGATGGGCTTGGCAGCTGCCTGCATACCAAATAGTGTCTGTTTAACATCAGTTTCACCGTCATCTTTAATTGAATGGTAATCCTCGATGATAGCGTACATGTCTGAGATGGCTAACTTTAAGGTTTCTATCCCACCTTTTATAAAACCTACCGGGTTGTTAATTTCATGAGCTATTCCTGCAGTAAGCATCCCGATGCTAGACATTTTTTCCGCATGAATGAGCTGAGATTGTGAGGACTTTAGTTTTTTGTTTGCATCTTCCAAAGCTTTTCTGGCTTCAGACTCATTCATTAATGCATCTTCAAGTTCCTTCCAAGCCTGGCCAAGTTCCTCTTGTTGTTTTGTGAGCTTAGCATTTTGTACAGAGATGATTTTTTTTGTTCTCTGTACTCTTAAGAAAAATATAAGAAGTAGCCCCCCAATAATTGCCAGCGTGATAAGTCCATAGGTTAATACAGAAGACTGATCAATGGCACCTATTTCAGCCTGTAGAGTTGAAATATTTCCACCTGTAGCGCTGGAAAGCGGGTTTACAAAAACTGAGGCTTTTACCAATTCAGCCATTTGTTTTGGTTGGTGCTCATTTAGCAAAGCTGCCAGGACAAAAAAGCCGATTATAAGAAGTGTAATTCTGTAATTTTTCATCATATTAATAAATTCTGTTATGAATAATTAATCTCTTATCAAAACTACTTTGAGGCCTTAGTTCGGGCAATACAGACTTAAGCGTAATTCTAACTACGAAAAAAACCTTAGATATTATTAGGTAAAAATGTTTACCTGAAAAGACACAATTCACACCAATGAATAGGTCGATAAAAGTGCTTTGTAAAAGAAGAGTTGAACACCTTGACTGATAGATGTTCAATAGGAAAAGCCAATGAGCATTACATCATCCAGTGCAATGTTTGAGCCTTGCCATTTAGCTAATGTAGAAGTCATCCTAAGCTTTTGATGCTCCATAGAATAGGAGTAATTTGACTCCAAAAGTTCTTTCAATCTGGCTGATCCAAATTTTTTATTTTCAGGACCCCCAATAAGATCAGTTACACCATCACTGAAGAAATAGAACTTAGAATCCTTGCGTTTCTTCAAGTCGATTATCTGAGTAACATATGTATGTTCATGATCAAAGAATTCACCAACCTGCATTCTATCTGCTTTGATGATATTTAAATTCCCGTCCACCACCTCCCATAAATTCATCTTGGCACCAGCGTATTCCATTTCATGTATTTTTTTATTGATCCTAACCACTCCAAAATCAGCACCTGTACCCAGATGAGTCTTCTTATTTTTGTTAAACTTTTCTGCTACTGCGCTATGTAATTCAATGAGCACCTGGTTAGGAAAAAATATTCCACGTTCATCGATCACTTTTCTTAAAAGCTTAATGTAATGTCGTGCCATCATGCTTGCAATGTGACCATGACCCATACAATCAAATGCAGCAAGTAGAATGCCGCTTTCATTTTCAGCAAACCAATAGCCATCCCCACCCACTGTATTCATCGGGTTAATAATAATGAATGAGTTCGGGATACTTTCTTTGATCCTTTCAGGAGATGGTAGGAGGGAGAAGTAATTTTTTCTGGTGCCATCTTCTATTTTGGAAAGATTGGCCTGAATTGCCTCCATCCTGGAATAATTGGTGTTGATATCTGCCTGATTGATCATGAAAATATTATTTAATGTAAACCGACAACTACATAGGCGTTGTGACCATTCCATGTGATAGGTATCACATAGACAAATGTGTCATCTGGAAATTTTAGGTCATCTGGCCTGCCTTCAAATACAAGAGGTACAGATATAATGAAGTTTGTTCCTAAATTGGCCCGAATATTCCCAGCGATAACATTCGATATTTCACCAGCCATATCCATTACATCTTCAATTTCAGGATCATCTATTCCAACGAAAATATTGATCAGTTCTTCAAATAATTCCCGATCTGCTGAGAAATAAACATAACCCTTTCTATTCCCGGATACTCCGATCATTCCGGTAAATTGCTTAAGCTCCAGTTTTTCAATGTCTTTCAAATACGGAACACTGATTTCTGAACTCTGTTCGGTCAATACACTGAAGTAATTGGTTACCGAATCAATGAATAATTTACAAGTACTTTCAAACTCATCTTTTCTAGCTTCCATTTAATTTTTGTTTAAGAGTTTGTCAAGTGCCTTGGTAAGGCTTTTTGAGTTTACGGGTTTATAAACGAAACCTCTTGCTCCTTTTTCAAGTGCTTGCAGCCCAGTTAATTTATCTGACAAAGCAGTGATCATCATCACCTTAGCAGCTGGATGTATTGTCATAATATTCTCCAGGCAGGTAATACCATCCATCTCTGGCATTGTAATGTCAAGCGTAATAACATCTGGTTTATGCTCCTTAACCAATTCTATCGCTTCATTACCATTGGAGGCAGTTCCAATAATTTCAAGGCCGTAATCCTTGAGCTTATTTTGGATGGTCCGTTGCATGATTGTTGAATCATCTACAATTAAAAGTTTCATG
Organism: Bacteroidota bacterium; assembly: GCA_047947195.1. Lineage (GTDB taxonomy): Bacteria > Bacteroidota > Bacteroidia > Cytophagales > Cyclobacteriaceae > UBA7330. The sequence continues at coordinate 3,769,420 of CP170458.1, read as the reverse complement.
AGTGTAAAAGTTTTATAGGTTTAGCTTTTATGATTTTGTTTAAAAATTTCCGTTTTTATCAGGCTACCTTCTCCATTTTTGTTTCAGTGGAAATGGGTAATATGATGGTCATTCTGAAATACCTGTCCTTTTCAAAATCAATAACAAAATAGCCTTGAAGGTCAGTTATGATTGATTTAATTAAACTCATTCCCTGACCTCTACCTGATAATTTATCAGCTACCAGGGTTGTCGAAAACCCATCGCTAAAGAGTAGATTCAGTATCTGATCCTTGCTTAAATTTCCGCTTTCATCTACACTAATAAGTCCTTTCGAAACAGCCTGGGTTTTGATTTTGTCAAGATCCAAACCTCGTCCGTCATCCTCATAAGTCACTGAAATGTTTTCATAATCCAGTTGATCTAACGATACAGATATCTTACCATTTTCAGTCTTGCCTTTGATTATCCTTTCTTCAGAATCTTCTATGCCATGGGAAATAGAGTTTCTCATCATTTGGACAACCATATCTTTTATCGGTTTGCCAAGTTTCTCTGTAACCTCGATCTCGGGTGCTATGAAGAGATCTAATTCGATTTCTTTTTCTGTGTTATTGGAAAGTGTTTTTAATCCTTTTTGTAATTCTTCAGTCAGTTTTTCCTCTTGAGAAATCTCCTGTTTAACCTGAAAATTTTTGTAGATCTCACCCACTTTGTCGAGCATTCTATGCATCTCAGAAAGCATTTTATCAACCTCTTCCAACTCAAAAAGAAGTGCTAGAAACTTGTCAGGAGTCACATTCACATCCATCAGTTTTGTGATGGACTCTTCAATCTCATGAACCTTTTCACCGATTAGTTCCACACCAATACTCATGGCATTTCCTTTCACCTTATGAACTGTTTGGAAAGTATATTTCAGCAATTCGTTAAGATTTCCTTTAGCACTCATTTCATACTTTTCTGAAATACTACTTAGTGTGGTTTTGGTATCGTTAATAAATTCTCGAAGTGTGTTCGGTTCAACCTTAAGGATGTTCATGAGGTACTCCGTATCTTGCTTCTTCTTGGCTTCAGATTCTTCCATGTGTTGCTGAAGCATTACCGATTCTGTTTCATCAGAAATAGTTACCAGTATAGAATGGATAACACCTGCTCTTTCTATTCGGGTGAATGATACTCTAAGATGCTTGGTTATTACTACCCCATTAGTAGAGATAAATGTTTTGACCTGTTCAATCGGATTTAATTGGTTCACCACGTCTTCATCCATGTCGGGATTAAACAAATGCTTCATAAACATTTCGAGTGCTTCATAATCCCTTTGGATAATCCTTGGGCGCATGAAGGTGCAGAAATTCTCATTGGCAATGATTTCATTGTCGAAGATCCTTTCCACAGCTTTCGAATATAAATTACTGATTTTTAGGTCTTTATCTAGTAAGAAGATCCCCTGTTCCACATTCTCGAAGACCACCTCTGACTGCTTGTATATATTTTCATACATATATTCAGCATTTTCCTTGGCTCCTTTAAGTTCTTCCTGGGTGGTGATCAGTTTGTCTAACATATGGTTGAAAGTAAGACCATAGTGCCCTAATTCATCCCTGGTGTCAATTTTTACTCGCTCTGATGTATTACCATCGATTACTCCAAGTGCAAATACTTCCAGAATACTCACATTCTTAATGAGTTTCAGGACGATTAGCGCTACCAGAGTAAAGGTTATTACTCCAATCAGTAAATCCAGTAGAATAAAAATGATAAAGTTCCACTTAGCTGTAGAAGCCAAATTTTCGGTGTATGTATGCATATGTTCAAGCATATGCTCCTCCACTCTTTTAAGCGAATTAACCTTGCTGGTGATTACCCGATACCATTCTGTTGGATCTACATCAAGTTCACCAGAAGAATTTAACTTGCTTCGTAAATTCTCCACCTCCTCAATATCCTGACCCTGCATGGTATGGAAATAAAAATCAGCAAAGTTTTCATTTGAGATGGTAAGGAATGCTTCAATATATGCATCCTGGGCCGATATAAGGGCTGCAAATTCAGCAGCGGTATTCTTTGATTGATTATCGGTTGAAAAGATGTATGTTCCAAGTGCCCTTTCATTGCTCGCGTATTCCTTCGCTTCCAGGAAGTATATGATTGCATGAACTTGCTGGGCGGCTTCCTTATCTCTTGTCTCATTGATCAACTGATTGACCGTATATAAGGCTGCAGTATTGATCTCAGAGAAATAATTAATAATCTGCTTGGTATCAAGTGAGTGATCATCAATCTGACCTCGTAACTCATCCAGTCTTGCTAATTGGAGCTTCATATCCTCCGCATCCTCATGATGATTGACGAGCAATTCCTGATATTCTTGCTATCCAATTCAAAATATAGATTTCTTAACAAGCTATCAGTGTATTGTCTTTGTTCTGATAGTTTTGATTCAAATACCTGACCATAATTAGCCTGAAATCCTACCGATATACTTCTTTCTTTTTGAATTTCATGAACCAGATGATTAATCTCAATTCCAATATTTATGGCCTTGTTTAATCTCCTGGCATCCTGATAATCAAAGAAGTCATGTCTGATATGCAGAAAGTCAAAACATATGATTGTAACAATCAATGGGATGAGAACTAAAGCAAATTTTCTCCTTATTGAAAGGTTATGTAATTTTTTCATTTTACGTTTTCAATTGAATGTATTTTTAATATGCGATATCATCCTAAATGACGTAGATTACTTCAGACATTAAAAAGCTCCCCAATATGTTTCTGCTGGCAAATGCACAGTGATTTAATTGCTGATTTAGACATATTATTACTCAGTTTTTATTCTGATCCACATCCACATCATAATCGGTAAGATTTATGGATATTTTTCTTTCCGGTCAGGCATAGACTGTCGGAGGCCATCATTCTGATTATTGATTTCCTAAAGCGCTTTATTGACAGTCTCTACCAGGCTTTCAGAGGTAAAAGGTTTTACCAGATAAGCAGAAGCTCCCAGCTCAATTCCTTTGTTTACCATGGTTTGCTGACCTACCGCACTTACCATGACTATCTTAGAACTCAATTGCTCATCGTGCAGAACTTTCAAGATTTCGAGTCCCATCATATCCGGAAGAATATTGTCTAATGTGATTAGGTCTGGATTGAGATCCAGGGCCAGATCAATAGCCGTTTCTCCATCTCCAGCTTCACCTACCACTTCAAAGCCTTCTTTGACAAGTGCAGATTTGATGACCGATCTCATATAAGCTGAATCATCTACGATTAAAATTTTCTTTCCCATGATTATTTATTGTTTTTATTGTTTTTTGTAAATTTTTATTAAGCGATTTTTTTGATTTTGTCTACGAATTTGTCACTGAACATCCAGATGAAATCAGGAGATATTCCCAATTCCTCACCATGAAAAATGGCTTTGAAATGGATGATCGTTTTGTGAATTTTTGATTCATTTAGTAGATATTCATTAGCCTCATCTTTATCGAGTAGGTAGGCTAGAGGAACATCTCCAAAAAGTTCAAGATCAAGAATATTTGAGAATTCTGTCACCGCAGCTGCAGCTACCATGTTGTCAATTTCCTTGAGAAAGGCCAATTTCATGACTTCACTTTCTTCAGACTTGTCAGATAAAAGTTCTTCAGGTAAGCATGCTGCATTGATCCTATCCACCTCATCTTCTGACAAGACCAGAAAACATGATCCGGTAAGCTGACCTTTCAATTCTGTTTTGATCAGATGCAATTTGTCTCCTGTCTTAGGATTGATCTTTGGAACCTCTTGTATTTCGATACTGTAATCAACCTTCTTAAGGTCAATTGGGCTCTGGAGTATTTGCTCCATGGAGCTCTTGGCCATTGTGAAGCCACCACTCATAAGATTGGTTGCTGCTTCAATTTCGCCTGGTGATAAAGTAGATAACATTGTATTTATAATTTGAAATTTTATTGTTTCTATTAATTAAGCAGATACCTGTGCCGTACGGAATGGTCGATCGTTCAGATCGATTTCAACAGCGTGGCTAGTTTTAGCTTGATAAATCCTTGTTTTAGGATCATACTGCATGATATAATCCTTGGCTTTATCAGGTAGCATATCATAGTATCCCAGTATCAGGAATCCATCTTCATTGAGAGCATTTCTGAATGAATCGAGAACCTGCAGTTTCAGTTTATCATCAAAATAGATCATGACATTTCTGCAAAAAATGATGTCAAACTTTTTGGGTGCCGGATCTGAGACCAGGTTGTGGTATTTAAATTCCACGTGATTTTTGAATCTGCTTTTTATAGTGGCATTTGATTCATCAATCTGGAACATATCACTGATCTGGCCATTGGGCAGATAGGATTGCATTGACCGCTCATATTTCGCCAATAATGTGTTTGAATACCTACCCTTGATCGCTTTATCCAAAGCATTTTTGCTGATGTCTGTTGCTACGGCCCGCGTTCTGTGAAGCAGGTTCTTCTTGTCTAAGACCATCGCCATAGAATAAACTTCTTCACCCGTAGAGCATCCTGCATGCCATATGTTAATAATGGGCTTGCTTTTCAGTTTTTCCAGTATATCATTGTCCAGCATTTCCCAGATTTCTGGATTTCTGAAAAGTTCAGTCAGGTTAACCGTCAAATCATCAATTGAATTTTTGAAGAAATCATGATCACTCAATATGGCTTTCCATAGATCTACGATGGTATCCATGCCCTTTTTCCCCATCAGCCTGGCAAATCCTCTTTTTAGGGATTTCTTCTCATAGCTTGTGAAATCAATTCCGTATCTATTTTTTATTGCACTTGTGATTGAAGCAAGTTCCTCGTCAGTAATTTCGTCGTATATTTTTGTAGTCATCATTTCATATTTTAGAATCCATTACTTTCGATTTCAACTTGCTTTTGCGTAGGATACCCGAAGGTTTCTTTTTTCCTTGAATAACTTTTCAATAATTGTTGCCACATTAAGAACCAGGCATATATTGCCATTTCCCAGGATCGTCGCTCCACTAAAAAGTTCTAGTTTATCTAAGGGCTTGTCGAGCGTTTTCTCAACGATTTCCTTCTGTTGTAAAAGTTTATCCACAACAAATCCGACATACTTACCATTATAAGTAACTATAAGCACATCCAGGTTTTCATCCATGTCCTTTAGATTGTTATAGGACTTTTGCAGCACATCTTCATCCCGAAGACTATCTAGATTTGGCAGGTCATACAAGTCATTTAAGAAGACTAATAACATGGTATGCTCCAGGTAATTAGCCATGAGTCCGCGACTTACTTTATGGATTTTCCTTGGGGACAATGAAACCACTGCTTCTGTGAAGGCCAATGGAATGGCAAATTCCTGTTGGTTTAATTCAAACAGAAGAGCACCTTTCACAGCCATTGAAGAAGGAAGTCTCAGAATAATTTTGGAACCTTTTCCTAATGTTGACTCAACTGTCACCTGACCTCCTATGGATTCGGTAGATTTTTTAACCACATCCATTCCTACTCCTCTACCTGAAATCTCAGTGATCTTTTCAGCATTGGAGAATCCAGGCTCGAAAATCAAATACCTGATTTCTTCTTCATTTAAGGTATCAGCATATTCTTTTGTGATGATACCTTTTTCGATGGCTTTATTTTTAATCGCATTTGTGTCAATTCCTTTACCATCATCCTCAACTTCAATGACCACAGTATCCTTGTCGTTTAGCGCTCTAAGGATTAGGGTACCTTCAGCTTTTTTACCAGCTTGTGTTCTATTTTCTGGAGTTTCAACACCGTGACTTACCGCATTTCTCACCAGGTGAACAAGGGAGTCACTAATTATTTTGAGAATATTTCTGTCAATCTCAATATCACTTCCTTCCAATACCAGGTTTACTTTCTTTGATTCAATATTTGCTACATCTCTTACTACCCGATGGAATTTATTGAATAGTGACCCAACCTGAACCAGTCTAATATCCATGACACCATATTGCATATCAGATGTAATCCTGTGCAATCTTGAGTACATATTGGAGTGTACCCCTTTTTCGTTTTTGGCAATCAGGGAATCTTTTTCGATGATTAATTCACCAACCAGATTGAGCAGATCATCCAATTTTTTTACTGGTATTTGTACCTGATCAGAAAAACTTATTTGAGAGCTGCTCCTTTCTTCATGTAACTCTTCTACTTCCAATTCCTCCACTTCCTCCACCACTTTTGCATTTTCAGTGGCTTTGATTAGAGATTCCTTCTCTTCTACCTTAACCTCTTCTTTTGCAACTGCTTCTGTTTTCTCCTCAGCTTGAGCCTCTTCTGTCTCAGCGATAACTTCGGCTTCAGCTGTATCTAATGTAGCGCTCTGTACTTCAACTTCCGTCTCAACTTTTTCGACAGTCTCAGCCACCGGTGGCTCTTCAATCTGTGTATCATCAACAGATTGTGCCTCAGTTGCAGGCTCAGTGGATTCCACCATTTCTGATTGTGCTTCAGCCTTAGTCTCTTCTACTTCTTCTTTTACAATTTCCTCAGCTACAGGTTGCTCTTCAATTGGTTGCTCCACAACCGCTGATTCAGATAACTCCTCTTTGTCTAAAGGAGAGTTGTCTGTAGTCTCTTCTTCTTTAGCAGATGTTTCAGCTACCGGCTGTTCTACAACTAGCTGTACTTCAGCTACTGGTGCAGGTTCTGCTTTTGGTTCAGCAGTTACTTCTGGTGAACTGGTTTCAACTGCTGCTGGTGGTGCGCTGTTAGCTTCGCTTTGTTTAGCTTTCTCTTTTTCCGCATTCAAACGATCAAGGTTGATCCTGAGCTTTGCAAGGATTCCTTTATAAGAAACCTTTTGGTCTGTTTTAAGGGAATCTATTAAATCGCCTAATTTGTCATTGGCACTAAAGAGTACGGAGAAAAGTTCGCTTGATAATTCAATTTTCTTTTCCTGAACCTGGGCAAAAAGATCTTCCATGGCATGGCTTATGCCAGCAATACCATCGAAGCCAAGACCCATTGCATTTCCCTTTAGGGTGTGTGTAATTCGGAAGATAGAGCTGATTGCATTTTTGTCTTCTGGGTTCTTCTCCAACATGGTAAGAAGCTTATTAAGCTCTTCCTGGTTCTCGAAGGCTTCCGCATAAAACATTTCTTTGTACTCTGTATCTTGTGAGCTCATACTTTTTATGATAAAGTGTTTACAATAAAAAATCCGATATCATCGATCGGTACCACTTTTTTGATGTGGCCTGAGTTGATGGCTTCTTTGGGCATGCCAAATACCACACAACTTTCTTGATTCTGGGCAATTGTAAATCCCCCTTTTTTGGAGATTTCAATGATCCCTTGTGTACCATCTCTTCCCATTCCAGTAAGAATTGCTGCAATGGTTTTTCCGCCATAGACTTCTGCTACTGAAAGCATCAAAGCGTCTACAGACGGACCATTAAACTCCTTGAATACACGGTTGGTGAAGGATAGTTCGATTTTTCCGTCTACCCGTTTTTTCACAATCATGTTTTTCTTACCAGGTGCTACGTAGACATGTCGAGGTTGTGGAGTAACTCCTGCCTCGCCTACTTCTACCTGTAAAGGAGTAAGTCCATTAAGCCTATTGACAAAAGAAGGAATGAATGCCTCTGGCATATGCTGCGCGATTAATACAGGCACAGCAAGATTTTCTGGAAGTTTTGCAAGAACTTTTTCTACCGCAGTAGGTCCTCCTGTGGAAGATCCAATAACCACAACTATGTAGTCCAGGTCCGTGGAAAATGTGTGAGGGCTTACCTCCTGTATAATATCATTTTCTCCGAGAACCTTGATGTTAGCCATAGACGCAGATTTGATCTTATCTATCAGATCATATCTTTTATCTTTTAGCCGGATATTGTTTTCTACAGGTTTGTTCATGTAATCAAAAGCTCCCAGATCCAGGGCTTTCATGATGGGTGAGATGTCGGAGTTACCAACAGCACTCAGCATGATGATGGGTGTGGGCTTATTTTTCATTATTTGTTCCACGCCATATAGTCCATCATACTCTCCCATATTCATATCCATCACGATTACATCCGGATTGTCGACCAACGTTTTTTCGTAGGCTGCTTTGCCATTGTTGGCAGTTGATGTAACCTGGATATCTGAATCCTCATTCAATATGTCAGAAACTAGATGTCTCATGATGCTGGAATCGTCCACAACCAAAACTTTGATTTTTGATTTCATTTATGCTGGTACCTGAGATGCCTTTTGAATTGAACTTACTATTTCATTGGTCGTAAAAGGCTTGATCAAATAATCTGAAGCACCTAAGGCCAATCCTTCATTGATGATGGATTGTTGTCCTACGGCACTTACCATGATTACCTTTGAATTAGCCAATGACTCATCAGACTTGATAGCCTTCAGCACATCTATCCCAACCATATCAGGCAGGATATTGTCAAGTGTGATAAAGTCTGGAACTAATTCGAAGGCTAAGTCAATGGCTGCTTCGCCATTGGCTGCTTCACCGACTACTTCGAAACCTGCTTTTGTGACCGCTTCATTGATGGTCTTACGCATGTATCTCGAGTCGTCAACAATTAAAATTCTGTTTTTCATTTGAATTTAGTTTTTAGATTATATCGTTAATAAGATGATTTTGCCTGTTGATTGAATTAATAGCTTGCTTCTGCTAACTCAGCAGTCTCCATCATTCTAAAGAAATCTATTAGTACAATGAGCCGGTTTCCAGATTTCACAATACCGTCAATACAATCCGCATCCAGAGAAGAATATTGAACAACTCCAGATGATCTGTCAATTTCACTTTCGCTAACGTTAAGTGTGTTGGGGACTTCTTTTACAAGTACCCCAACTTTATGACTTTCACTTTCTATCACCAACGTGTAGTGGAATGACTTATAGTCTTTATCACTGTTGGTTGTCAGGTTGAACCTTTCTTCCAAATCCATGATGGTGATAATCGTGCCCCGGATATTTGCCACGCCTTTAATATAGGGTGCAGTATGGGGGATTTTTGCGATGCCTGGTGTAAGCACCACCTCTTTGATCTGATCAATAGGTAGTGCATATTCTTCACCATTTAGCTTGAAGATGATCAGCTGTCTGGACTCGCCAGCTTCAGCTGCCGCATTTTGATTGCTTGCGGCAACTTCACGCTGAATATCTGCTAGAGTAATCTCCTTCTTTTTTTGCTCGCTCATTATTTTGAATCTTTAAGTTTGAACTTGCTTACATTGTCTAATAATTGATTTGCCACGTCTGCAAGGTCTTTGCTTGTAGCCGATACTTCATCCATACCTTGTCTTAGCTCTTTAGATGAAGATGCTATTTGCTCTGTACCGGAAGCTGTTTCTTCAGATACGACTACTATTTTCTCTACTGCTTTTACTGCACCGTTGATGGCATCTTCCTGAGCATTGGCACTCTTAGAGATCTCACCAGACAGTTCGTACATTTCAGATGAAGACTTGTCAATAACCTGGAATACAGCTTCTGCGTCTTTTGAGGCTTTGTTACCAGTTTTAACACTTTTCTCCATTCCGGTAATGGATTTGTCAGCCAGGTCGATGTCTTTTTGGACTTCATTGATCACTTTCTCAATCTCCTGTGCACTGTTTCTTGAATCCTCAGCCAATTTTCTGATTTCCTCAGCCACAACAGCGAATCCTCTACCAGCATCGCCAGCTCTTGCTGCTTCTATAGCCGCATTCAATGCCAACAAGTTGGTTTGAGAGGCGATATCAGTAATTACATTTAGTGTTCTAGCAATTTCTTCTGATCTGTTAGTCAAAGTGTTGATTGACTTCGAAGTAACTTCAGCAGATGCCTGGATCTCAGTCATGCTTTCCACTACAGACTGAATGGTTTCAGTACCTGCAGTTGAACTTTTCTTACCTTCTTCAGCTGCCTTGTTGATTTTCTCAGCTCTTAGAGCCATATCTCTGGCTGAGTTCAATACGTTATCCAAAAGTTTAGAGATCTCATCAACCTGCTGTGACTGATCCTGAACACCTTCTGCCATTTGTTGAATTGCAGAGGACATTTCGCCCGTGCTACCTTTCATTTCTTCACCTTTGGTTGTCATTTCCTCAGAAGATGCCGCTACAAGGTTTGCCAGTTCATTGATGCCTGCCATCAGTTTGTTTAAGTTACCGCTAGCAGTTTCAACAGCATCTGCCATCTCCTTCACGTAACCTTCGTATTCCACAGTAATCTCCTTGGTGAGATCACCTTCGGACAATGCTTTCAATACCTCTTTTACCTGGAGTGCAGGTAGCGGAGACGCTATCTTGATCACTTTGAATACCTTACCCCTGGCATCTTTAATTGGAGTATATGAAGCATTTAACCAGGTTTCTTCGCCAGATTTTGTTACTCTTTGATATTCACCTTTTTGAATTCTTCCATTTGCTAAATCTTTCCAGAACTGAGTATATGCAGGTGAGTTAGTTATTTGTGGTGGACAGAAAATTCTATGGTGATGACCAACAATCTCATCCAGACTGTTGTACTTCATGTGCTCAAGGAAGTTTTCATTAGCTGCAAGAATATTACCCTCAGGGTCAAACTCAATAGAAGCCCATCCGGTGTCTACAGCTGCTTTTACTGCATCTGCCTGGATACGCGCTTTCACCATTTCATTAATGTTGTTGGCGATCTTGATGACTTTTATAACTTTTCCTTCCTCATCTGTTACAGGTGTATAGGAGGCATTGATCCAAATATCTTTACCATCCTTGGAAATCCTTTTGAATTCACCACTCTGAGTACGGCCATTGCCCAGGTCAGTCCAGAATTGCCTGTAAAGGTTTGAACTTACGTATTCAGGATCACAGAAAATTCTGTGGTGTTGTCCCTTAATTTCACTCAATGAGGTGTAACCCAATGTTTTGATAAAGTTTTCGTTCGCATCAAGGATATTTCCCTGAGGGTCGAATTCGATTGAAGCCCATCCAGTATCTACCGCAGATTTAATATTTGAAGCGGCTTGCTTAGCTTTTCGGTCTTCTGTGATGTCTTTAATAAATGCTGTATAGTTTACTCCATTTGCAGTTTGTACTTTACTTAATGATAGATTTCCCCAAAATTTGGATCCGTCCTTACGAGTCATTTCCAGGTCTCTTCCCTGTCCAACCACTTTATTAACACCTGTACGTAGGTTATTATCTACATAGGAATCGTGATTCTGACGGTGCTCGATTGGAACGAGCATTTTTACGTTCTGTCCGATTACTTCATCTGGAGTGAATCCAAACATTCTTTCAGCAGCCTTATTGTAGAAATTGACTTTCTTATCGTTGTCAATTACAATGATGCTGTCTACAGCCTGGTTAATTGATTCATTCTTTGAATGCAGTTCTTGTTCGAGTTCCTTAATTCTAGCTTGTAACTCGCTATCATGCTTACCATTGCTTTCATGTTTTCCATTTCCATTGGTAAGAGTTCCGTGCCCATTGCTAGGCGGACTTGCTAAATCCATATTATTTCCGATTGGCATTTTGTAAATTGTTTTAGTTGATACTTGTGTTTTAGTTTTATTATTTGATTTAGTTTTTTTAGCCTTGGATTGTCTCGGGATAGTTATCTTCCCAGGCTGCGATTCTGTCTTCAATTTTTTCATTAGCATATTTTTTTGTTTCTGATATATTGAGACCCGCATCGGAGCCCTTGACATTGTTTAATTCCATGAATGCCTGAATTTTGCCTAAATCGCCGTTTCCAGCACTCATTCTCATTTCCTTATAGGGGACTTTGGTTATGTCACTTACCAGTCTGTGAGCAAATTTTTTGATTAGTTCAAGCTGTCTTTCATTGATATCGCCAAGCTTTGGCAATAGCCAGTTCAATTCAGCCTCCTTATGATCTTTGATCATCTGATTATAGGCTGCATAGTGACCTGATAATTCTCTGTTTCTTAGCGTGGTGAAGTATTTTTCTATTTCACGATCAATGACTTTTCCAGCCAATACTTTTTCCCCGTTGCGATGTTTTAAACTGCTTTCGATCAACAGATTGATATCCTCAAGTCTCAAAAGAGTTACTCCTTTAAATACTTCAAGAATGGAGTTGAAATTTCTTGGAACTCCCAGGTCAATAAACAACCTTTCTTTTCCCTCAAACATGCCGAACTGATCTTTTTGGCACTTTTCGATACCAGCAGGATTGGTGATCATATCAACTTGCTTATTAGAAGCACCAATGAAAATGTCTACCTCGCTAGCGTGGTAGTGTATTTCTTTTAATTGTATAGGTTTTACCGAAGAGTTTCGTGATAACTCATAAGCTCGCTCCATAGAATGGCTGGCAATCAATATTTCGGATACCTCCGTTTTTTTGATCATTGCCAATAATTTTCGAGCAATGTTACCAGTCCCGATAACCATTACTTTTTTACCATTTAGACCAGTAAAGTGGTCATACATGACCTTAACTGTGGCTGACATGATGGAGGTTACCTGGTGACTAATTTTAGTTTCGCATCTTACTTTTTTACCAACCCTTATTGATTCTCTAAGAAATTCATTTAGAACCGGGTGAATCTGAGGCTGATCATTAAATGATTTATATGTGTCTTTTAGTTGCCCAAGAATTTCAGCTTCGCCGATGATTTGAGATTTTAGTCCACTAGCGGTTTCAAACAGATTTCTCACAGTGGTTGTAGAGTCACCATAATATTCAAGGTGTTTTTCAATCTGTGACCATTCTTGCCTAGTGAAGAAAGATTTTAGAAGATCAGTGATAATGTCTGTACTTTCAACATATGAATAACACGCAAGCCGATTGCAGGTGGATAGAACAAAAATGGATTTTGAATGAGCCGCATTTTTGAACAGCCTGAACCTTTCCTGATCCATGGTAATGGTCTCAAGCAGCTCTATAGGGGCTGTTTCGTGCGTAATTTCTATTCCTGCTAGTATTTTCATGGATTAACCCGCTACTGGCGTTAAAGATTTTTGTTCTACTTTTTGAATGAACTCCTGTGCAACAGTTGTGTAGTCCATTGAACCCGCTGAGAATGGAGCGTATTGAATGACACTTTTACCAAAAGAAGGTGCCTCGGCAACTTTCACATTGGTCCTAACATAGCTATTGAATATATCGATTTCATATCTTGTCTTGATGTGCTGATAGATCTCAGTACTTAAGCTTCTTCGGATATCAACCATCACAGGTACAACTCCGAAGATCTCTGGTCCGCTTCCATAAGCTTCTTTGATTTGACTGACAGATGTGATCACCTGGTTAAGTCCTTGCACACAAAGGACTTCCAATTGAAATGGTACGAGAACATAATCAGAGGCACAAAGTGCATTGACTGTATGGTCTGAAATCGTAGGTGGGCAATCAATGAAGATAAAGTCAAAATGATCTCTAAGAGAGGGTAGTGCGTTGGCAAGTAAAAATGAACTGCTTAAGTGATGTCCCTGGTTCAAATCAACTCTGGTATTTGGAAGCAGACTTAAATTGTCATCAGTAAGCATATAATCAAATAGATCGTCGCCTGCTTCGAGCACACTCTCCAGAGATTGGATTCCCCTGGCTCCTAAAGTGTAACTAAGATTGGCTTGTAAGTCAAAATCAATCAGTAGTACTTTATAACCAAGTTGAGCTACAGCATAACCAAGATTGATTGTTGTCGTGGTTTTGCCTGTTCCTCCTTTGTGATTGAAAATTGAAAATATCATTGCTTCTGTTTTTGTAGGATTTATATTAATTCCAGTAATTATTTAGAAGAGGAATACTCCTCTTTTGATCAGGTCTAAAGCTTCTGTTATTTGGTCTTTAGCGGTCTGTTTTTTCACTCTTGATTTCATCTCTTGTAATTCGTTGATGTTCCCTAATTTTTATAATTATTGGTTCATCAAAGCTCATCAGACTTAAGAGGGACTACAATACTGCGTTAATCGTAAATTCGATTAAGCTAAAGCCCTGAAGGCGGTTTAAGTAGAATCACGTAGATGAATAAAATCTCTTGTCCCGGGGCATTTTCTGGCAGAATTTATCTCACAGTAGCGTTATATGAAAAAAACCCGTTCTAAGCTTAGAGCGGGTTTTAAGAGAACTGTACTGAAAAAAATCTACTATGAACTAAAGAAATCTTTGTCAGGCTGCCTGGTCATATAAATTCCCAAAGATCCAGTTGCCTGGTAGGTTAATATCGTCGCTTATCAAAAAGTCAGAAATCGCATTGATTAATTCGTTCTTTGATAATGATTTATCGTTGTTAACATCTAATGTTCTAAAAGATTTTCCAACCAAACTTGCATTTAGTCGGAATGAAAGAAAGATATCCAGGTATTCTTCCCATGTGATGTCTCCATCACCATTCACATCATAGAGATCAAAGATGCTACTAACAGTTGAGTTTAGGAATAATACAGCTTCCTGGTTTTTGGGATTTATCAGATGTTCCTCGATAAAACCAAACCATTCCTGGAGTGAACATTGATTGTCATTATTCTCATCAATATAATAAGCCAGCCCTTCCCACAATTTCATGCACTGTTCCATGACCAGCCTGGCGTCTTCTGTGTCAACTTCTTCTCCACGAACCAAACAGAGGTTTTCTGCGATGGCGAGAAAGTCTTCCTTCTCTATATATCCATTGCCATCAAAATCCAGTACATTGAAAATGTATCTGTGTTTTATCTGTTGAAGAATCGTTAACATTTTATTTTTTCTTATTCTGATTTAAAGCCAAAATAAGGCACTGAATCAGACTCATTCAATCGGGTAAAGAGCTGAAAATTCTATAGTGTATTCTACTTAGATTATAAGTAGAAACCGTATTCAAGATGTTTAAAATCGCTTTTTTAGCTCATTAAATAAAGTTTGAATGAATAGGCATTGGAATCTCCTTGTTGCCTTTTATTACCTTTAGTCCAAAAAATAGCTTCATGAAAAGACCCGGCTTAAACCAATTTTTTATTTATGGCTTGTTGTTGACGAGTTTAGTATGGACGTCGTGTGGTAATTCAAATGAATCCAGGAGACCAAATGTGGTTTTCATTTTGGCAGATGATTTTGGAGCGCATGACCTAAGCTGTCTTGGATCACAATATTACGAAACACCAAACCTGGATAGAATTGCCAGGAGAGGAACAATATTTACCCGAGGTTATGCCGGGAGCCGGGTATGTAGTCCAAGTCGGGCTACTATTATGACCGGACAATTTACAGCGCGACATGGGATTACAGATTGGATTGGAGCCTACAGTGGGGCGAGGTGGAGGGAGTTTAACCGGCATGATCTTTTACTTCCAGCCGAATATATGCATCAATTACCTGCCAGTGATATTGTATTGCCTGAAGTCATGAAGTCAAATGGATATAAGACATTTTTTGCTGGTAAATGGCATTTGGGAGAGGAGGGGTCATATCCTGAAGACCATGGCTTTGACATCAATAAAGGGGGTTGGGAAAAGGGAAGCCCAATTGGTGGATATTTTTCACCATGGGAAAACCCAAAGCTTGAAAACACTACACCCGGGGAGAATTTAAGTATGCGCCTGGGAAAGGAGACAGCCAATTTCATCAAGGAGCACAAGGATTTAACATTTTTTGCTTATCTGGCTTTCTATGCGGTACATAGCCCAATCCAAACCACCCAAGAAAAGTGGAAGAAGTATAGAGATAAGGCTGTTGCCATGGGAGTAGATTCCTCAGGGTTTGAAATGGAAAGAGTATTACCCATTCGGAAATACCAGGATAATCCCGTTTATGCTGGTTTGGTGGAAGCCATGGATGATGCAATTGGTGTGGTCTTAGCCGCATTGAAGGAGAATGGGTTAGAGGACAATACGATAGTGATCTTCACCTCAGATAATGGAGGCGTAGCATCGGGGGATGCATTTTCTACTTCTAATTCACCCTTAAGAGGAGGAAAAGGATATCAATGGGAAGGTGGAATTCGTGAACCGTATTTTATATATGTGCCCTGGCTGAGTGAAGCCAAAGAAGTGGAAACACCTGTAACCGGAGCGGATTTCTTTCCCACGATTCTTGAATTATGTGGTATTGATCAACTACCAGAACAACATAAAGATGGAGTAAGTCTCGTTCCTCTTCTTAAGGGAGAAGAGCTACCAGGCAGACCGCTTTACTGGCACTATCCACACTATGGCAATCAGGGTGGCAATCCTTCCTCAATTATTCAGATTGAAGACCTGAAGCTGATACATTACTGGGAAGATGGTCACAATGAATTGTATGACCTAAGTAAGGATACCGGGGAAGAAAAGGACATTGCATCGGAATTTCCTGATCAAGTTACCACAATGCAGACTCAATTAATTGAATGGCTGAATTCGGTTGGTGCAAAATACCCTGAACCTGATCTTGAGTTTGATCAGGAGAAATCCGATGAGCGCAAAGCTTTTATTGTCAATGAGCGTTGGCCAAACCTGGAGCGTCAACGTATTCAAATGCTCTCACCCGATTACCAACCTAATAAGGACTGGTGGGGCAGTAGGGTGACAGACTAATAATGTTAAGAACCCGGATAGGAGAGGGTATCACCTAAAACTTCCATTTGTTGGTAGATTCTTCGCGAGAGTTTATCTATTACAGTTTTGACTTCCTCACTGTTACTATTGATTAGGTTTTGATTTTCCTGAGGGTCCACCGAAAGGTGATAAAGTTCATGCCGCTCAGGATTCAGGAAGTCTAGAATCAATTTCCATTCAGGCGTCCGATAAGTTCTCATATAGGCCTTACTGTAATTAATCATGCTGTACTCTGCATAGATATCGGTATTCCATTCAATGGATTCCTCTTTTAGAAGTGGGACTAGGCTCCGACCTCTAATGATTTGATTCTTTGGTAGCTCTGATCCTGCCATTTCAACCACAGTAGGATACCAATCCAGGTTCATCATATTTTGAGGTATCACCGATCCTGGCTTCACAACATTGGGCCATTTGACGATGGCTGGAACCTTAAGTGAATTGTCATACATATTAGGTCTGGAGTTTTCGGCCAGATTACCTTTTGCAGGATGCTTAGTTCTGGTGATCCAGTACCCATTTCCTTTGTGCTCAATGCCATTGTGACCCATGTTATACCCATGGTCCGAGGTGAAGATGACAATTGTGTTTTCTTCGATTTTTAGTTCTTTCAACAGATCCAGTACCCTTCCAATATTCCTGTCCACTCCCGATATACTGGCCATGTATTCTTTCATCTTCCGTTTGACCTTTTCGATATCCAGATCCGGGAAGTCAGGGTTTGGTATCTCCGGGTCTAAGGTATCGTAGGGTGCCCAATCCTCATCTGCCACCGGTAGCCAGGCGGCATGTGGAGCTCGATAATGTAGACTTAATAGGAAAGGATTATGATAATGTGATTTTATATAATCAATTGCATGATTGGTAAGAATATCAGTAGTCAGACCCTCAAATTGTTGCTCAGTACCATCCTTTTCTAATACTGGATCTACGGGTCTGGTCCCCCCACCGGTCAATCCCATGAAATAATCATACCCATGATTGGTGGGATGATAGGTTTTCGGACCAGTTTGGGTCCAAATTCCTACATGCCACTTGCCTATGAGGGCTGTTTGATATCCAGCATTCTTTAGCACTTCCGGGAAGGTGATGCTTTCCGGATTAATACCAATTTCTATATTGGGATCGTAGAGTCTGTGCCCGATCTGAGGAATAAAATCATATACATGATGTTCGCTGGCATACTGGCTTGTCATTAAACTGACTCGGGTAGGACTGCAAACAGGAGTCGTAACATAAGCGTTAGGGAAGTAGGCGCCCTCTGAGGCTAATCTGTCAATATTAGGGGTGTAAATCTGATTATTTCCACTTCTTCCGATACCCCAGGCCGCCTGGTCATCGGTATAGATAAATATTATGTTTGGCCGGTTTGGCTCCTGACTATCACAACTTACTAGTGATGATATGAGAATCAGGAGGATAAATCCGATTCTGAGCATCCTGTTTTGGTTACAATGAAGATTTGTATTCCTGCATATACTCAACAAATTTTCTTCCTGTCTTTTCGAGGTTCTCAAGAGAACCCCCTCCATCTAATACTTCACACATTTCGTAAACAATCCATCCCTGGTAACCGATGGCTCTTAATTCATCAAACCAGGTCTTATAGTCAATGATCCCTTCACCCATTGGCACAGCTCGCATGACTGGTTTTTGGGCTTCATAATTAGTTAAACTATGTGTATAGGTAAATCGTGGTTGTGTGACATAATCTGCAGCAATTGTATTGACAATATAAGGCTTCATAGTTTGAATAGATTCACGCAATTCTTCTTTTGACAAACCTTCCAAAGTAGGTGACCAGGCATCCCAGCCAGACATTACATTTGGCATATCTACCTCTCTCAATAACCACGACATGGCATCATGATGCAAGGCAATATCATGATGGTTTTGAACTGCTAGCGTTACCCCGTGTTCGGCAGCTAACTTACCTGCCATTTTTAAACCAGCTACTACTTCGGCATACTGTTTATCGTAGGGTATTCCCGGTCTTTCATATCCGGTAAAAACGCGAACCATGTTTGTTCCCAGATCTTTTGCTAATTCGGCAATTTCACCTACCCAGGCAGCCTGAATTTCTGCATTTGGAATTCCGGGCTTATCAATTCCAGCAGTGAAATCTGTATAACCCGCCAGACCTACTAATGTAAGTCCAAGTGATTCGATCCTTGCTTTAAGCTTTTTCCTGGCAGCTTTATCGTAATCATGTGGAGATACATGTGGTCGTTTGGCCACCAGCATAACACCTTCATAGCCCATCTCTTTGGCTTTAACAAGAAACTCATCAACAGTCAGTGGGGTCTGTCCTCTCCATACACCCAGATAGCTTACCGAATGAAGAGCGGTTTTTACTTTAAAGTCAGTTGGATTTCCTGAAGGTGGTTTTTGGGCAGATAATGATAGTACTAATAAAAGAGATAGGACAGACAGTATTGAATGCTTCATGGGTTAATGTTTTTATAGTGTTTTGTGCCAGTTGACTAAACTGATCAGCGAAAGATAATAAACAAATTGAAAACATTTCCCTCCTATAAAATTTAGGAAAAACGGATTATAAGCTGGGTGATCCTATTTTTCAGGACTTTCTTGTAAGAGAAGACCACTTAATCTTCTCAATTCAATTTCAGCGATCTTAGCTGTATTTCGAGATTCCAGGTAACGTACTTCAGCATTCAGGAGGTTGTTCTGAGCCTCACGAAGCTCCAGCGGATTAGATTTTCCTATCCTATATCGTTCGAGCGCGATATCTTCATTTTCTCTCGCTACTTCCAGGTTCTGATGTTCCAGGTCTGCCAAATCAATAGAATTTTGGTAGGTAAGAAAGGCTGATCTAACGGAGGTGATAAGCTGAGATTTTGCCTGTTCATAGGAGATCTGACTGGACTCAGCCTGGATACGGGCATTTTGAATAGATCTTCTTTGATTTAAACCATCGAATAAAGTCATCCTGGCTGTAAGTCCATAATTAACGCCATTGGTTTTGCTACTTTGAAGGAAACCTGCCTCTGCATTCAGATTAGAATAAGTATAACCTAAATTGAAATCCAGGGTTGGCCACTGTTGCCTTTCCAGTTCTACTTTGGAAAGGAGCGCAACTTCTCGATTGCTATTCAAGAAATTTAAATCAGGATTATTTTTCACTGCAGATTCCAGTACCATCTCTTCTGTTAATGGTTCTAGTAACTGATAATTGTAATCAAGTTTGAAGTTCACGTCATTATCCTGAAGTGCCAGAAATTGGATTAGCTGAAACTTTCTGACCGAAATAACCTCTTTTTGTTTGACATAAGCTGACTGATCGGCATTATAGTCGACCTGGGCTTGCAAATACTCTAATTTACTTCCTTTTCCAACCTGGTATTTATCCTGGCTTATTTGTACCCGCTCCTGGGAGAGGCTAAGTGTATTTTCCAATAAAGCCAGTCTTTCCTGTTCCAGTACGGTATTGTAATAGGCTTTCATTACATCAGAAATGGTGGTTTGAAGCTGGGATTGAAAAATGTATTTGTTTGACCTTTCGATCTGTTCTAAACGATCTTTTGTGGCAAACATGGCTAAACCATCAAATAAGGTCCAGGTAAGACCTACTGATGCATTGTACACGGTAGAAACGGCACCTGTCCTCGATTGTCCATCGCCACTGGCGAATTGGAGATCAGAATTTTGGACAGTTTTGTTTGTTGTTCCGGATGCATTGACAGTTGGAAGGAAACCGGCATTCCCAATGGTATTATTGTTTTCAGCAATGGAAAGGGTATTTCTCTCCAGCCTGATATCGTAATTGTTCTCCAAAGCGATGCCCACCACTTCTTCGACGGTCCATAATGAATCTATTTCCTGGGCGAATGCACCCGAGCTTAATAACAAAAACAAGTATCGAATCATACCCTTGATAAGCGTTTTTCTTTACTGGTCAAAAATGAATAAATGGCTGGAATGACAAAGAGGGTTAAAAAGGTAGAAAGAACCATCCCCCCGATTACGCCAATTCCCATGGATACCCGACTTTCTGCACCGGCGCCAAGTGCCAATGCGATGGGAAGAATTCCCAGTATAGTGGATAGACTGGTCATCAGGATTGGTCTGAAACGCATTTTTGCAGCACCTTTTATGGAGTCAATGATATCGTAACCACTGGCTTTTCTTTGGTTGGCAAACTCCACAATCAAAATCCCATTCTTGGTAACCAAACCAATAAGCATGATCATACCGATCTGAGAGAATATATTGAGTGTTTCATTAAAATACCAAAGGGTAAGCAAAGCACCTGAAAGGGCCAGGGGTACTGTAAACATAATGGTAAGCGGGTCTCTGAAGCTTTCAAATTGTGCTGCCAAAACCAGATAAATGAGTATTAGGGCCAGGGCAAATGCAAAATATAGATTGCCGGAGCTTTGTTGGAACTCCAGAGATTGACCGGAAAGTGCCGTTTGGAAACGGTCATCAAGCACTTCTGCAGCTATACGGTCCATCTCCTCAATTCCCTGCCCTAGAGATACACCAGGGGTGAGAGAAGCAGAGACGGTTGCAGAGGTAAACCGATTGTAGTGGAATAGCTGAGGAGGGGTAGAGCGTTCCTCGGTGTCGATCAGATTATCCAATTGTACAAGTTCACCATTTTTTGCTTTCACATAAATGGATTTCAGATCCAAAGGCTCATTTCGATCACTTTTTTCTACCTGTCCAATGACATAATACTGTTTGCCATTCATGATAAAATAGCCAAATCGATTACCACTTAAGCTTAATTGCAATGTTTGGGCAATGTCACGAACAGAAACACCCATGCTTTGGGCTTTTTCCCTATTGATCCTGACACCGAGCTCAGGCTTATTAAACCTTAAGTCAACATCAATATAATTGAACTTGCTACTTTGGTTTGCTTTCGCAATAAATTCCGGTAAAACTTCTTTCAACTCATCTAACTCTCTGCATTGAAGGACATAGCTTAAAGGCAATCCTGTTCCGAATCGGCTACCAATGGTAGGCACTTCAACAATGAAGGCTCTTGCTTTAGGATTTGATTGGATAATCGGTGTCACTTCCTGAACAATCTGATGCTGAGACCGCTTCCGTTTGTTGGCATCTACCAATTTCGCAATGATAAACGCGGAGTTAACCGAAGCAGAAGCTGAAAAACCAGGTGAAGTAACGGTGATGATGGATGAGGCTTCCGGTACTTCCTCCTGAACTATCCGGGTCATGTCCATAGCATATTCATCCATGTATTCAAACGTGGCACCCTCTGGCCCGGTAGCGATTACACGAAATACTCCACGGTCTTCCAGTGGTGATAACTCCGCTGGTAGAATCTGAACGAAGACATATATTAGTCCGGATGCTATAACTATGATAAATCCCGCCAGCCATCGATTTTCCATAAACCGATCCAACGCATTGTTATATAGTTGATTGAGCCAAATAAAAAATGGTTCGGTCTTTTCGTAAATCCATTGTTTCTTTTCACGTTTCTTCAACATTCGTGAAGAAAGCATAGGCGTTAGGGTTAAGGCCACAAAAGAGGAAATAACCACAGCAACTGCCACTGTGATCCCGAATTCTCTGAAGAGTCGCCCCGTCAAACCCTGAAGAAAAACGATGGGGAAAAATACCGAAGTGAGGGCTACCGTAGTTGAAATAACCGCAAAGAAGATCTCTGACGTTCCCTTCTTACCCGCTTCGTGAGGCTCCATTCCATCTTCAATCTTCGTGTATATATTTTCCAGAACGACAATGGCGTCATCTACCACAAGACCAATGGCCAGCACAATACCCAGGAGGGTAAGCACATTAATCGAAAAGTCAAGTAAATACATAGCAAAGAAGGAGCCGATCAGCGCAATTGGAACCGTAATCACGGGAATGAAAGTAGTTCTCCAATCTCTTAGGAAGAAGAAAATGATTAAAACCACAAGGCCGAAAGCAACAAAGATGGTTTGTTGTACTTCTGATATAGAATCCCGTATGTAATCCGTATTGTCAAATGCTATTTCTGTGCTGATGTCCTCGGGGATATTTTGCTTCAGCTTTTCCAGGCGTCTATAAAATTCAGCGGCAATATCCAGGTTATTTGATCCTGGCTGTGGCAGAATAGCATTTAATACCATCGGTACACCATTATTGCGCAAGGCTGTACGTTCGTTCTCTGGATAGAATTCAGCTCTTCCAATGTCTCTAAAGCGGACAATGTCATTTTCTGATTCCCGGATGATTAATTTATTGAATTCATCCGGTGATGAAAGTCGGCCAAAGGTCCGAACGGTCAATTCAGTTGCGGATCCCTCAATACGTCCACTGGGGAGCTCAATATTTTGGTTTTGAACAGCATTAAGTACATCCAGTGGTGTCAGCTTATAAGCTGCCAATCGGCTGGGATCCATCCATAGACGCATAGAATATTTTTTTTCTCCCCAGATCAACACCTCACTGACTCCATTGATTGTTTGAAAGGTTTCTTTGAAGAGGTTATCTGCAATCTCAGACATCTCCAGAAGATTTCGCTTTTCTGAAAAGATCCTGAGTGCGATGATCGGAGATGAGTTGGCGTCAGCCTTGGTAACTATAGGAGGGTCCGCATCAGGTGGAAGATTGTAAAGTGCCCTGGATACTTTATCCCTCACATCGTTGGCAGCAGTCTCTAAATTTGATTCCAGATCAAATTCAACGGTGATTGTACTTCTTCCATCTGCAGAAATGGACGAAAGTGTCTTAATACCATCGATCCCGTTGATGGATTCTTCAAGGGGTTCCGTGATTTGTGTTTCAATCACATCGGCACTTGCACCTGTATAACTGGTAGAAACAGTGATAATGGGTGGATCAACACTTGGATATTCTCTTACCCCGAGGAAATTGAAACCAATAACCCCAAAAATGATGATCACAATGGACATCACAATGGCCAGTACCGGCCTATCGATGGATATGTTAGATAAACCAGCCATTAGTTGAACCGTATATTAACTTCTGAACCTTGATTAACCTGTAAGATACCTGTAATGATCACCGTGTCACCGGGATTAAGTCCAGTTTCTACCTGTATACTCTCTTCATTTCTTATTCCGGTATTTATACTTTGAGACTCTACTTTACCATTCTTATAGAGAAATACCTTTTTTCCGTTCAGTTCTGGAATTACCGCTTCAGTAGGAATAAGGAGTGCATTTGGTATGGTTTCCAATATGAGATTGATCTGGGCAAACTGCCCCGGATACAATTCACTCTTATCATTATTGGCTTTGGCGCGTAATTTAATGCTCCGAGTTTGAGGATCTATCTGGGGTTCTACTGCATAAATACTTCCTTGAAATACTTCATTTGGATAGGCATCGACTGAAAAATTGATCTGATCATTAATATTTACTAATTGTAGATATTTACTCGGAACATTAAACTCAATCTTAACCGGGTTGATTTTGTATAAGTCAGCAATTGGTGTTCCCGGATTAAGATAACTTCCCTCAGAAATTGACCTTAACCCAACAACTCCATCAAAAGGAGCGCGAATCTGATGCTTTGCAAGTCGGGCTTCCACAACTTTGATCTCTGCCTGGGATGTATTCAATGTGGTCAATGCGGTTTCATATTCCTCCCGACTGATAGCTTCTTTTTCGAGTAATTGCTTTTGTCTAAATTCATTGTCCTTGTTGAGTTTGAGAATGAATTGTAAGCGTTGAAGATCGGCTTTGATCTCATCATCATTGAGTCTAACCAGTAACTTCCCTCTTTTAATGAATTGCCCTTCCTCAAAAAGTATTTCACTGACCTTGCCTGCAACTTCACTATTGAGTTGCACTGATTCGTCAGCCAGGATGGTCCCTGTTACATTAATTTGATTTTTTAGGTCTTGTCCTTTCAATACCAGTCCATCCACGGTGATTTTTGGTCTGGCAGAAGCTCCAGGTTCGGATGTTTCTTCATCCGAAGGAAGTTTAGGGTAGATAATGGCGCCCAGAATGACAAGGACAATAATTGTATAAAGAATCCTCTTAACCGCTTTGTTCATGTAGAGTCTTTGAAATATACGAACCACCGCTGACCCCGGAAGGTTCAAAAAATATTAGGTTGCAAGTATAGATACACGTATTTAATAAGAAAAAGATATTTATCCGGAAGGATATTTTTAGGGCTAGACGGCAGAATTGTCAGTTTATTTCAAAACGCGAGAATTGTCATATTTCTGAAATAAGAACTGGCCTTTTTTGCTGCATGGATTTGTATGCTGCCAGGGCAATTTTAGTAGCCTTTAAACCATCTATGCCCGTTACAGGTGGGGTCTCACTTCTTGATATAGCCTGAATGAAAGCTATTGTTTCCAAATAATAGGATTCTTCGTACCGATCCATGAAGAAATCCATTGTCCTTGAGTGGTGCCTTCCAGTTTCATTGGAAAGAATATGGTAATTACTAGACCTGTTCTCTGCCTGAACCATTCCTTTGGATCCGAAAACTTCCAACCGCTGGTCATATCCATAGGCTGATTGCCTGCAATTTTCAATCACTGCAGTCGCCTCATTTTCAAATGTGAGGATAACTACAATTGAATCGACATCTCCAGCCTCTCCTATGGCAGGATCTACCAGGTTTTTCCCAACTGCATAGACTTCTCTAACTTCTGAATCGGCAATAAATCTGGCCATGTCAAAATCATGAATAGTCATGTCAAGAAAGATCCCTCCCGAACTTTTGATGTAATCAATGGGTGGAGGAGCAGGATCACGACTGGTGATTTTAATCGTTCGCAAATCCCCAACTTCATTATTGACTACTGAGGATTTGATTTTGGCGAAATCCGGGTCAAACCGCTGATTGAAAGCCACCATCATCGGGACCTTATACTTATCTGTAACCTTGAGTATCTCTTCGATATTGCTTAAAGAAAGATCGAGTGGCTTTTCTGAAAATATTGCTTTCCCGGTCATAGCAGCTCTGGTAATGTATTCTGCGTGGGTATCACTGGGGGAGCAGATAAAAACAGCATCTACCTCATCATTTTCCAAAACAATTTCAGGATCACCTGATACAGCTTTCACATTTCGATTTTTGGCAAATGATTGACCCCTTTCCGAGGGATTCATAACGGCTACCACTTCAGCATTCTCTATTCTGTTCTGGATGTTTTTCAGATGTACCTGGCCAATCCGGCCCATGCCTAGTATGCCGATTTTAAGCTTTTTCATAATGATTGGATTAGAACTTTTAAATGAAAAGAAATTGCTACTCTACTCAACAAAAGCCAATTTATTAAATTAGCATAAATTGATTCATCATATGTTTGAAAGACTTAAGAAGGGAAGAGGTTTTGGTATACTGATATCAGTAGCAATACCTTTTTTGGTAGTGGGGATTATGATGACCCAATGTGATCAAAACTCTGCCGGACTAAACCTACCTGATAAAGTCGATTTCAATTACGATGTAAAACCCATTCTGGTTCAAAATTGCTATCTGTGTCATGGTCCTGACCCGAGCAGCAGGAAAGCTGATCTTCGTTTGGACATTTATGAAGGAGCAACTGCTTTTCATGAAGATCGACAGGCTATACATCCCGGAAAAGCAGGAAAGAGTGAATTAATCAGGCGAATCACCAATGAGGATAACGAAAAGGTGATGCCCCCTCCGGAATCCAATCTGGTGTTAAGTGAATATGAGATAGCCATACTCAAAAAATGGATTGATCAGGGCGCTGAATGGAAGCCCCACTGGTCCTTTATCCAGCCGGAATATTCGGAACCTAAAAAATTTAATGAAGAGCAATCTTCTAATGTTATTGATGATTTCGTGTTGGAGAAAATGGAGCGAAAAGGTCTAAAACCTGCCCCTTTAGCGGATATGGGGACGCTGGTTAGAAGAGTATCTTATATCCTCACCGGGTTACCCCCAACACTGGATGAGATTCAAATGTTCACCAATGATACTGCTCCCGAAGCTTATGAAAAGATGGTTGATCATTACCTGGACTCACCTGCTTTTGGTGAGCGGTGGGCTCGTCACTGGATGGACGTGGTAAGGTATGCTGAAACTCATGGCCATGAGTTTGATTACGAAATTCCGGGAGCATGGAGATACAGGGATTACCTGATCAGGGCATTCAATAATGATGTCCCCTACGATCAATTTATCAGGGAACATATTGCAGGAGATATGACGGAACCTGTAAGATGGAATGCTGAAGATGGTACAAATGAATCTCAAATAGGAACTGTATTTTTTACGCTGGGAGAAGGCAAACACAGTCCGGTAGACATTAAGGAGGAGGAGACGGACCGAATTGATAATATGATCGACGTGACTTCAAAGGCATTCCAGGCACTTACTGTATCCTGTGCGAAATGTCATGATCACAAATTTGATCCTATTCCAACAGCGGATTATTATGCCTTATATGGAGTGATGGAAAGTAGTCGTTTCACCCTCAAATCAGCTGATGTTACCTATGAAAAACTTCAGGATTTTGAAAAGCTAAATCAACTGAAAAAAGACCTCAAATCCATGGTAGCTAATAATCTTAAAGATGTTTCAGATTATCCAAAAATGGAAACATCAACCACGGATGAGATAGCAGATATTAAACTGCTTGGGGATTTCCGTGGCAATGATTTGGATGGCTGGATAAGTGATGGATTGGCATTTGGAAATGCCACAACATTAGGTCAGCTGATTATTGATAAAAAAAGTGGAAAGATACAGGGGGTTGAGGATGGCAAAGCTTCCAGTAAATTATTGGCAAAGAATATTTTTGGGGTACTTCGTTCTCCAAATTTCACCATTACTAAAGACAAAATTGGTGTAAAAGCTATTGGAAAGTCGTCGACTGTCAGAATCATCATTGATAATTTCCAATTGATCAGGAATCCGATCTATGGCGGACTAACGAAGAATGTTAATAAAGCAGAATGGCAGGATGTCGTATTTGATCTTTCAGCATGGAAGGGACACAAGGCATACCTAGAAATTTTCCCGGGTAGCTATATCAATAATAACCTGGCGGATTACCAATTACCAGAAGATGCCTTTATTGAATTGAAGTATGTAATAGCGTTTGATGACGAATGGCCTGCGGAAATTCCAAATAAGACTGATAATTCTGTAGATACCAAAAACATTGTGGATCGTTGGCTTGCTAATCAATTGAATCCTGCTGAAGCTGAATACCTCAATTCCCAAATCGGAGGCAGGGAGATTAGTCCAGAGTTTAATGAGAAGTTTGAGGAGTATCAGAACCTGGCAGTGGGGGTAAAAGACTCTTCATTTTTAATGGGTATGACTGAGGGCTTTGGTGTAAATAGTCATGTGTTTGTTAGAGGAAATCATTTGACACTTTCCGATGAAGAAGTACCTCGTGGTTTTCTAAGTGTTTTATCGTCAGATAATTCACATGCTGTGAAAAGGGGCAGTGGAAGACTTGAGTTGGTGGAAGCGATGTTGGACAAGAAAAATCCGCTTACATCCAGGGTGATGGTGAACAGGATTTGGCATTACCTTTTTGGGAAGGGAATAGTTGAAACCGTTGACAATTTCGGGTTACAAGGAAAGTTGCCAACGCATCCGGAATTGCTGGATTATCTGGCTATCAGATTTCGGGATGAGGAGTGGTCGATGAAAAAAATGATCAAACTAATTGTCATGTCGAATACTTTCCGGCGAGAAGTTGTAGGTCCGGAGGATTTAAAATCTGATGATCCGGATAATCTATACCTGTCACATTTTCCTGTGAGACGACTGGAAGCAGAAGCGATTCGGGATGGATTACTCTTCGCGGGTGGCAACCTGGACCTTACCATGTATGGACCACCAAAGAAAGTTTACCTGACGGAATTCATGACTGGTCGGGGAAGACCATCAGAATCCGGAACAATAGATGGTGACGGGCGAAGGACGATCTACCTGGGTGTGAGAAGGAATTTTCTACAACCCATGATGCTGGCATTTGACAGGCCAATACCTTTTACCACATTTGGGAATAGAAATGTGACCAATGTACCCGCACAATCGTTGATCCTTATGAACGACCCTTTTGTGAAACACCAGGCTGAACTCATGGCAAAGCTGGTAATAGAGGAAAAGGATAAGGATGTGAATGAGAAAGTAAATCTGATCTATTTAAGAACGATGTCAAGATTACCTGACCAGACCGAGCTGGATAATGCCAATGAATTTATTCGTCAACTGGCACTGACCTATGAGCTCAAACCTGAAGAGATTAATGACAGCCTTGAGGTCTGGAAAGACTTTTGCCACTCAGTATTTAATCTCAAAGAATTCATATATTTAATCTAAGATGGGAAGAAAGCATATCATACATAATGCGCTGTCGAGGCGGGAAATGCTAAGTGTATGTAAAGGTGGATTTGGGGCACTTGCTTTTACCAGTTTGTTTGGGGGAGTTGGTTCCGGCTGTAAAAAAATGGATGATCCAAAGTCCATTGTCACCCAGCTGATGCAGCAGGCCCATTATGCCCCTAAGGCAAAACATGTCATATTTCTTTATATGGACGGTGGGGTATCCCAGGTGGATTCATTTGATCCTAAGCCAAGGTTAGCAAAGGAGAATGGAGAGGACCCAAAAAAGAAATTCAAGGTCGATAAGACACAGTTTGACAACGTAGGTAAGATTTTGAAGAGCCCATGGGATTTTAAACAATATGGGGAAAGCGGGATGTGGGTGAGCGAACTATTTCCTCACATTGCTACCTGCGTAGATGATTTTGCCCTTATCCGCTCCATGACGTCCAATTTCCCGGAGCATACCAATGCCAACTATTTCCTTCATACAGGCAGCGGTTTACAGGGCCGTCCGAGTATGGGGGCCTGGGTGACATATGGCCTGGGGAGTGAGAATAGCAATCTTCCTGGTTATGTGGTTTTGAATGGCGGGCTCGTACCTCCGGGAGGACTCGACAATTTCAATAGTGGATTTCTACCTGCCTCATATCAGGCTTCGGTGCTGAAAGCTGGTCCGACGCCCCTGGCAAACGTGATTCCCACTGAATCAAAGGGAGGGTTGCAGGAACAAAAACTGAAATTCATGAATCAGATGGACCAAAGTCTGATTGGTAAGTTGGGCCATACTGATGAGGTTGAATCAGCGATATCTAATTATGAGTTGGCCTATAAAATGCAATCCTCTGTACCGGAGTTGACAGAGTTTTCTTCAGAGTCTGAATCGACGAAAAAATTGTATGGGATGGATTCAGATGATCCGCATACCCGCAGCTATGCAGCCCAATGCCTGATGGCCAGAAGACTTGTGGAAAGAGGTGTAAGGTTCATTGAATTAACCTGCCCACAGGTAGCAGCGGACCGATGGGATCAGCATCAAAACCTGAAAGATGGTCATGAGCGTAATGCGCATGCCGTAGATCAACCCATTGCAGGCCTGATCAAAGACCTGAAGCAGCGTGGCTTGTTTGAGGATACCCTGGTGGTCTTCACTGGTGAGTTTGGTCGCACACCTTTTGCGCAGGGGACTGATGGAAGAGATCATAACCCATCAGCCTTTAGTATGTGGATGGCTGGTGCTGGCATCAAAGGTGGAACCGTTTATGGGACAACCGATGATTATGGATATCGTGTGGTTGAAAATGAAGCAACTATCCACGACCTGCATGCTACGATGTTACATCTGATGGGGGTGGATCATGAAAGACTGCGTTTCCGCTTTGGAGGTCGTGATATCCGATTGACTGATGTCCATGGTCATATCATTCATGATATTTTGGCGTAATCTGTATGATATACTATTTCATCAAACCAACAGCTTCTTCAATCTTATCACCGTACTGATTCAGTAACTCTGCCAGGATAACTATTTGATTGTCCACCTCATCAAATTCTCTTTGTTCGATGGCCTCTCTAACTCCGGGTAAGGTCTTTACTCCATAGCCTGTATAAAAGCCGGGAGCATAGATGTGATGCTTGAACCAGGGCCTTCCAGGAAGCCCTTTGTCATTTGTTAGCAATCGCTCCATATCTTTCATCTGTTGATTGAAAGCAATTAGTTTTTGTGACCCAATCAGGTTCGAGCTGGAAGCTTCATCAAAAGCTTTTGATTGAGTTTTCAGATTCTCTAATGCATTTTGCAAAGGGGAAAAATTGAAATAAGGCACGCTAGCTTTTGGTTGTGGCACGATAAAAGTCTCCTTTGGATCTACAGCCAGTTCATAAGCACCACTTAGAATGAGTTTATTCTCCTTTTCAGTTTGTTCCCTCATGTTGTCAGCCAGCTTAATGACTTCATCTACATAACCTGAAACTGTTTGGGCAAAATTTTGAAATTCAAAGGGCAGGATTTCAGCATTAGCCAATCTTAAGGTTGTACGACCGGCTACTTTTGTCAGTGCAACCCCATATTGAAAAGAAGGATCTTTGAATCGCTTATACATCTCGTATGTATCGTACATGGTATGATATTCTCCGCCAGAGCTTTCACCGCCAAAGCCCAGGTTGAATGAGGCAATTCCCGAATGCTGAAAGAAAGGTGAATAATCGGAACCGGAACCGAGTGCATAGAGCTTAAAGCCTGACCAATCATCACCATTTAAACTTTCAAGAGCTTTTCGTCTCTCTAGCACTGAAACATTTTTCTCAGGATCGTAGACAACTTCCGTGATTTCACTAAAGAATTTCTCCAGGGTATGAGAACCGCCGGCATAAAGAAATCCACTGGCTGTACCGTCCGTATTAATGTAGGCCACCGCCTTCTCTTTGAGTTCTTTTTCATTTGTCTCAACCCACTCGGTAGAGCCAATCAACCCTGGTTCTTCAGCTCCCCAGGCACAAAAGAGAATGGTTCGTTTTGGCTTCATCCCCATTTTTGCCAGTTCACTCACTGCGCGGGCTTCTTCCATCAGGGTAATCATCCCACTGATTGGATCATTAGCCCCATGTACCCAGGCATCGTGATGGTTGCCGCGAATCACCCATTCATCTGGATACTCAGATCCTTTCAATGTAGCGATCACATCGTAAGCAGGTTTCATATCCCAATTGAACTCCACTTTTAAATGCACCTTTGCAGGTCCCGGACCCACATGATAGGTAAGCGGTAGTGCTCCTCGCCAGGAGCCAGGAGCCACAGGGCCTTCAAGAGCTTCCAAAAGTGGTTTGGCATCGTGATAGGAGATTGGGAGTACAGGAATTTTAGTTAGAGCTGGTGCTTCTTCCCTGGGTAATCGTTTGGCTTTATTTGTGGCTCCATAGCCAGGTGTGAGTACATCTCCAGGCGCTAAGGGTAGATCCATCACCGCCCCTCGCTGGACGCCAAATTCGCTTTTAAAAGGGCCTTCAGGGTACGTTTCTCCCTGAAAAAAACCGTCATCCTCGGGATCAGAATAAATGATACAACCGATGGCTCCTTTCTCTGCGGCGACCTTCGGTTTGATACCTCGCCAGGACCCCATGTATTTGGCAAGAACGATTTTCCCTTTTACGTCAATGCCCAGCTTCTCAAGCTCGTCATAATCTGCTGGCAACCCATAATTCACAAAAACCAGTTCCGCGGTAACATCCCCATCGATCGAAAAACAATTGTATGGTGGAAGAGCCTCATCGGTAAGGTTAGAAGAGAGATCCCCCTCAACAGGTGGTTCCTCTAGTGCTGCCTTGTATGTGGTGGGTGAAACCATCTCCAATAGCCTAACTTTTGGGGTGGGGAACAGGATATTAAACGATTCTACTTTTACATCATAACCCCAATCTTTGAATTTACCTGCTATGAAATTGACAACTTCCTTGTCATATGGTGAGCCCACATGGTGCGGTCTGGCAGACATATATTTCATCCACTCATCAAGATCCCCAGCTCTTAACATTTCATCAAACTTTGATTCCATTTCCAATTGCTGAGCTGAACCCTCGGATGTAAAACCCATAATTGGATCCGATTGGGCAAGGAGGGTTATTGGGCTGAGACCAAAGAGGAGAAATGCTAGAATAAGATTGAAGCTTGATTTCATGATTTGTGAAGGTATTTATGGTCAGGTAATTTATTCAATTATTTATTGTGGTTATTGATTGCTTATGCCATAGAAGATCATTTCAGGAAGAACGATTAAGTATTTATACTGAATGACCGAATCAAAATATACGTAATCTGAAAATGGATCTGTGATTCCCATTTTCTGTATTCTAATTTCGCCATCCGTTTAGGTTGATTAGCCTGATTTGGTGTTCGGGCAGTATTCTTAATGAGTGACCTTAGTAGTAGTTTTTATTCATATGTTTTGGAGAAGCGGTCAGAAATTGGCCGCTTTTTTTTGTTTTCAGGACTTTGCAGCAATTTGCTCAGCAAGAGAAAGAGCAGACAAATCTCCAATTTGCTCTCCGAGGCCCGCTGGGACAATCTTGCAGGAATTTTTTGATGTCACAATAGCTTCTTCCTCAATGGCTCTCCACATAGCTGAATCGAGGAGATCTTTGGTTCTTGCATACATGCTGCCCAAAATAATGAGTTCGGGATTCAGAATATCGATCAGAAGTGCTAATCCTTTCCCCAGGTAATATCCACAGGTCTCATAGACATCTATAGCAACTGGATCACCAAGTCGGGCTTGCTCGGCAACCGTTTTTGCTGTTAACTTTTCAAGATCTCCTAAGCCGGGACAATAGGGAACTTCTAACCCCATTTGAAGTTTTTCCCTCACTTTCATCTGGGCTAATTGCGCAATTCCGCCACCGCTACAAAACCCTTCGAATGAACCTGACTTGCCAAATCCTACTGGTCCAAAGTTGTTTAATCTGAGATGACCAACCTCTCCCGCAAGGTCATTTGTTCCGGAATATAATTGGCCGTTTAAGATCAAACCAGCCCCCATACCCGTACCAAATGTTAGGAATATCAAATTATTATATCCCTTGCCTGCACCATATTTCAATTCGGCAACAGCTCCGGCATTGGCATCGTTCTGTAAAAAGGCATTTACCCCAAATCTTGATTCCATCATTTTCACTATGGGTATGTTATCCCACCCAGGAAGATTGGGAGGGGAGAGGATCACACCTGCTTTGCTGTTTAACGGACCGCCACAATTAATACCAATACCCCTAAGCTGATCAATTGGAATGGTATTTTTCTTTAGTATTTCTTCTGCGGTGTTGAAAAGAAGTTCCAGCATTTCACTGGCCGGTGATTTGGTTGGAACCATGACCTTATCAATGATTTCAATCTCTTCTGTTGATTTCTTTTTGCCAATGATAACTGCACACTTGGTGCCCCCGATATCAAATCCTAAAAGCATGGTTGTTTATGGTGGGTTTGATGTGGATTTAAAGGTAAAACTTTATCCTCTAGAAGTGTTGTACTTATATAAGGGAGGTATGGATTTTCTCCGGATATAAAAAAACCAACTAGATACTACTTAAGGCAGATACTGCTAGGCTTTAAGCAGAATGTAGGACGCCTGACCGTTAAGAAACAGTCCAGTGGACTGTTTTAGGGAAGGGCGAGTCTGCAGGGTAGCCACCAAGGACTACAAAAATTACTTAAACGAAACAGGGCACAAATGACTCTAAATAAAAAAGGCTCTCACACAGAAACGTGCTTGAGCCTTTTTGTAGTCCGTAGGGGAATCGAACCCCTGTTACCAGGATGAAAACCTGGCGTCCTAACCCCTAGACGAACGGACCATCAGTTGAAAAAGAACACTTTAGTTAACACAGATCTTGATTTTTTAATACTGAAAATTGTATTTGAATTAAATCAATACCATAACTAAATGCTAAGTGGAAGAACTTCGTGTTTTTAACATCATGTTTGAAATTGTAATATCTCTACGAAGAAGTTTGATTCTCTTTTCCAAATAAAGCTCAATCCAATTTTCAAATTGAATTCCATAGTATTTATCTAAATAAGTATGAATAGTATGAATTATTCCAATCTCTTCGCCAAACTTTATTGACACCATGTTTATGAAAAATTCATCATCAAGCTTTAATACATTTAGAAAAGTAAATTGAAAGACCTCTGCTAGTTTTTTAGTGTGATTTGCAATAAATTTTGCCTCTGTGATATCTCTCTCAATCTCTTCTTGAAGACTGTGTCTATCACTTTGTTTTAAACTTGATAAGATTTCTTTTTTTGAATTAATATCAGAAACACTATTACTTAAAGTTCTTAATACAGCAATCCCGACTTCATTTCCGACTTCAATCTTCAGTAATTCTTGATCAAGAAGATTGAATAATTCATATAAGTTAGACTGTTCTCTTTCACTTTGAAATAATTTATTGGCCTTTATTTGAGCTTGAAAAGCCTTAAATACGATAAATGCACTTAGTAATCCAATAATCGGAGCAGTAATACCTCCAATTGTGTCTCCAATCTGACCGGTATTACTAAAGTCTATTCCTCTATAGAAATCCGAATTTGTAAAGACCCAAGGCATTACAAGAACTAGTAATGCTCCAATAACCATTAGATAAGTAATCCAACTTTCACTGTTGTCTTTAGATTTCATTCAATAAATATAATTCAGTTAAATGAAATCAATCATGTAGCATACACGAAAGATATCTCTGAAAGTAGCCACAAAAATCGTGGTTCTTTGGGTTGGGGTGAAACATTATATAATAATAAAACACGTAAGTGTGAAATAATGGAAATGAAGAATTTATTTAACTTAACTGTCCAGTAATTGACAGTAAAACTTAAACATAGATGAGCAGCATAGTTACTTTGATTCTTGAAAATCTTATTAAATCATGGAGAATGGGTAATAAGAAAATTAGACGACTAATATTAATAGCTATATTCTTTACTTCAGCTTCAATATTTCTCCTGATTTTGTCAGAATATGTGTTTAAAGATCATCAAGGAAAACTTGAACCATTTGCTCTCATTGCAGGAATTATAGCTGTAATATTAGCAACAGCAGTTAGCGCGTTTTATGAATTAGAAGAAAAAGAACGACGAAAGGAGAGAATTCAGAAATTAGAAAAAGAGATTGAGGATAATCCGAAAGAAACTAAGACTGCCTGGGAGCTTGCTCAGCTAAAATTAGAAAGCTACCTAGATCGGAATCTAAGACAAGTAACATCAATTTTTAATCTTACTCTTTTTGTAATGCTTATAGGCTTTGGCCTAGTGATTTTTGGGGTATACAAGGTTTTTAATGATCCAAAGTTGTTACAACCTGCAATATTAGTTTCTTGTTCAGGGTTGCTTATAAATTTCATAGGTGGAACGTTTTTATTTATTTATAAATCGACGATGAATCAAGCACGTAGCTATGTTGAAGTGCTAGAAAGAATCAATGCAGTAGGTATGTCCATTCAAATTTTGGAATCAATTCAAGATTCTCAATCTGACCTTAAGGATAAAACAACTGCTGATATAGCAAAGGAATTATTAAAGATCTATAAAGGCGAAAAACGATAACTAATTTTTGCGAATATGGAGATAACAGACTTAATCACAATAATTGGAATTGCACTTACATTTATTGTAAGTGCAATAAGTCTTTATATCAGTATTAAAACATCTAGGAAAACACTATTTATTAATTCTGTTACAAGCTCAAGAATTAAGTGGATAAATGACTTAAGAGAGGACATTGCAAGCTTTACAGGATTGGTTACACATTATCGAATTACTGATATTGATAGTCGGACTCAAAGGGAGATATATGAAAAGATTGATCGCTTGGTGTATTCAATTATGTTAAGACTAAATCCTAAATCGGATATAGATATGGAAACTGAGATAATTAGTAGAATTGATTTAATTATTGAAGAAATAGATTCGAAAAAAGATAAAATAGATGATGTAATTGAAGAGCTAATTGATTGGACAAGAATAATGTTAAAGTTTGAATGGGAAGTAGTAAAAGAGGAATCTTTGAAAGGCAGAATCTCCAACAAGAAAAAGCTTGAGATCTATACGAATTTCACTTCTAAGAATGCTGATTTATATAGAATAGAAAATGTTCAGGGTGACATATAGATTTTATATCCATCTATGAAATTAAGTGAGAAGAATATAAAGCACCTTGATTTGATACTTGATTATATGATTAAGTATGAACATCCTCAATTATGGAATTCAATAGATGAGTTGAAAATTGACGATGAAATAGATGAAGACTTAAGTGACTTCTATTTAGATGTATTAGAGCAATTTAATTTAATAGAACAGGAAGCATCAGATAGTATGTGGAGACCATATTTAAGAGAAAAAATACGTCTCTTCAAAAATGATGGTGGTTTTACAAAATTCTTGGAAAATCAAAAAAAGGAGAATAATAGAATCCAATCTGATTTTAGTGCTGAAGAAATAATTATAATCAATAATAAACTAGATCTACTACTTATTCATATACCAAAACTAGAATTAGGACAAGAAATTATTTATGAAGATCTAACTTCTGAAATTAATGAACTAAGGGATTTAGTTTATTCAGTAAAGAAGAAAACTTGGTTTGAAGTATTGAAAGGAAAAATGATTTCTCTTGGGTTAGGGACATTGACTGAAAAAGGGTTTAAGCTGATCAAGGATATTTTTGATGAATCTAAATTTCTTAATTAAGAGGAGCAATTCATATTATTTGGGGAATTAAAGAGATATACACCCAAAACATCCTGTTATCACGATGATCTCAATCAAAATGATAGATACTACTGAAAGGAGATAAAGAGGGTGTTTTTTATCAGTTCTGGTAAATCGGAATTTGTTTAACTTAACTGTTGATCCTGTCAAAATAAATTCCGAATGATATGAAAATCTTACCACTTATTATAATATTATTTGTTTGCGGAAGAGCTTATGCTCAACCCGAGATGGTAATTCATCAATCAACACATCCAAGATCAGATTCAAGGTTTGAAATTATTCAGTCTTCAATAATGGCACGACTAACTTTTAAAATCGATAAATTCAATGGAGATGTCTTTCAGTTAGTAGAATCGTCTGATAGTGGACTTTTTTGGGAGGAAATGGATAAGGAAAAACATTTCTTAAAAGACATAATGATACCTGATCAGGTAAATTATCAATTATTTATTTCAGGGTTGTTAACAAGAATAACACTATTAATGAATCTAAATACTGGGGCAACTTGGCAACTTGTTGAAGACCCTGATACTGGTTTTGTACTGTGGCAACCTATAAGATGATTGGAAGTGGAACCTAAAAAGAATGGTCTTATATCATATTCAGCAATTGCCATTTCAGTAATTGCACTTGGATTCTCATTTTATACCTTCTATCACACTGAAGTTAGAGTTAAACATGATATTCAGTTATCATGCGTAAAAAAAGATTTTCGAATTTATCATCCTTCAAGAAAAATGGACTCTTTATTGATTCCAATAGTCTTTAAAAACTCAGGAAATCAATCTGAAATTATATTAGATTGTCAAACGAGCCTGTTTCAGATATCTAAGGATCAACTAAAAAAATTAAAAAGTGAGGACAGTTTAATGATTATCATAGAAGCACATTCGATGTTGGATTCATTACTTAGTCACTTCACTCTTGATAATAAAGGAAGTATTCAGCCCGGTCATTCCAATAAATTCATAATTGATGAAGGAGAAATTAAAGAGATTAATGCATCAATAACATTTCCATTGTTTGATATCAGTGAAAACAATGCTTCTACATCATCTGATATATTTCTTGTTGGTTTAAATGTTAGTTATCTGAATAAGTTGGGCAAACAATCAAAGGAAACCTTTACTCTTGGAGTTATTGGAGTTGATAAAGGCTTTTTACTTTTCGAATCTTTTAAAGGAGGAGTCTTTGACCTCTTTTAAAATTCACAATACACACACGAAACAACGTGTTATCACGACGATCTCAATCAAAATGATAGATACTACTGAAAGGAGATAAAGAGTGTATTTTCTATGCTATTTCATTGATTCAATAAACAGGTATATTTGAATTAAGGACAGCTTGTAGAAATTATGAAAATTTTTGGTCTTGATTTTAGCGATCTATTTAAGGATGTAAATTATTCTGTTAATGAAAAGGTAAGAAATCCAATCTATCTATCATTTATCATTACGTGGATTGGATACAATTGGAAATTTCTCTTATTACTATTCAATTTAGGAGAGTTCAAAGGATTAGATAAACAGATTGATGCAATCAGTAACTCAGAAATTTTCTTTTGGGAGCCATTAGGTTATGCTTTCATAGTTTCGATAGGTTATTTTATTATCTCATTTTTTGGATTAACTCTTAGTGTCTTCTTTAATGATCGACTTAGACCACATCTTGTAAAATTCATCTCAAGCAAAAGGGTAAGGAATATTGAACAACTTGAAGCGAAGGAACTTAGGATAAAGGAACTTGAGAGTGATAAAATGGTAACAGATAACCAACTTGATTTAGCGCAGAAAAATAGCAGAGATCTGAGGGAAAAAATTAAAGGTTTAGAGTCTCAAATAGCAAACCTTCAGTCTCAATTACAAGAAAAAGATGAAAATAGAAACCAAGAATTAGTTGACAGAAGGAAAGAGGTTGAGATATTACTAAATTCAGTAAATGAAAAAAACATTTTGTTAGCAGAAGGATATCGAATATTGGATACCTTGAATGAAGAAAATGAGTTTCAAAATAGAGATAAAATTGAGAATTGGCTTAAAAAAACTGTTAATATCAGTCCAAAATAATTTAACATTTCAGACTACTAATATATCTTAATTTGGATTCATACACATACTACTCAAAAGGAGATAATTAGCGTGTTTTCAGCGCTCTTTCGAGATCTAAGAATTTATTTAACTTAACTGAATTGATTAATCTTAAATGTTATGGGTTGGTTTTCAAATAACCTAATTGAAGATGTAGAAGAATTTCTTTTAGATATGAAAGTTTCAGTTTTAGATGATACAACTGAAAAGGAGATTGAAAACATAATAGCATCTAAACTTAGAAAAGAGTTCGAACGAGTACACCAGCAATTCAATGTTGAAGGGTACATAGGTCTTAAAGTTGATATTGATGTTAATGAGGAAGTTGGAATAGAATTGAAATTAGCCAAAGATCTACAAAGAGCTCACCAAATACATCGTCTTTTTGGTCAGGCTGTTTACTATGATAAAAGGAAGTACGATGGAAACCTTCTTGTTCTTATTGTTGGTTCTAATTCTGAATTGAAGAGCCCAGTAATCAATGAGGTTGGAGAATTTCTAGAAGAGCTAGGTATATCTGTTGTCTGTTTAAAAATAAGTAAGGGTAAATGAGTACAGCAAAAATAACAACCTACACCCTTGAGGATATTAACCATTTAATAAAACTGAGCAAGCTTTTATCATATGCTTGGTTTCGTGGTCAAACAAAAAAAAGAGAATTTCTTCAACCGACAATTTTTAGACAATCACAGGGACGAACTGATTTCGAATTATTTTTAGATAATGCTGCTGTCAAGGAAAAGGATATCTTATTGAGTTTTCAAAGATACGGTTATACTGAGGTAGGTCATACTCCCAGAACAGATGAGCATGAAGTGTGGTTGATTTGGGGGCAACATCATGGCTTACCGACCCGATTGTTAGATTGGACTGAAAATATACTGGTTGCAGCCTTTTTTGCATCGAACAATAACCTTAAAGAGGATGGAGAGATTTGGGCTATCTCACCTGAAGAATTAAATAGATTATCAAATATTGAGGGAATTGCAGCTGAACATCATGACCTTGTTAGGTATCATTCTTCAAGTGCATTCATGGAGGTGAATAAACAATTTGAATCTACTGTGAATGATATTTATAAACCTGAGTTTCCTGTTGCTTTTAGACCAAGAAATAGATTTAATAGGATGGCAGCACAACACAGCACCTTTACAATACATCCTGATAATGGGCCTGATTTAATTGAAATACTTGCAGAGAAAAAGTTAAGATTAAGAGATGCAGCTGCAATAATCAGAATTGTAATTCCTTCAGGAATTAAGTCGACTTTATTCCAAGATCTTCACCCCTTAGGGATAAATTATAGAACTCTTTTTCCTGATTTGGATGGACTTTCTAAGCATTTATTAATTTGGAGAGATGATAAAAAGTTTATTCCAGATAATCCGGAGGAAGGCAAAACTTTTTCGGAATACAAACATATAGAAGGTAGAGACGGAAGGAGGTGAGTCGTAAAAGACTGATTTTGGAGATTAATAATCTATTTATTTTCCGCAATGAAGTACTCTTTAAATAAAAAAAGCTCTAACTATCAGATAATTAGAGCTTTATAAATAAAAAAGTAGTCCGTAGGGGAATCGAACCCCTGTTACCAGGATGAAAACCTGGCGTCCTAACCCCTAGACGAACGGACCAAATATCTTTAATACTCACTTTAGAGTACTCTATGTCCTTTTATTAAGAGGCCAGGTTTTAAAAACCTGTCGCCCTTACCGGGCTGTGCCTAACCCCAAGACGAACGGACCATCCGTTGAAAAAATCAGATCTATAATAAGACCTGCTTTTTTTGGAAGTGCAAAAATAGATGGTTTAACAGATTATGCAAATTGAGGAGGAATTATTTTATACTTCTTTTTTATGGATATAGGCTGAATGTAATAATCTCAATCAGTTTAAAGCAATATCGTTAGATCAGACCAATTTTAAACATCATAACATGAAACCGATGATCTTATAGTCATAGGTTTTGTAAAAGGAAAAAACCCCCTTCTAAATTGAAGAGGGCTTCAAAATTATTTTTCAGTGTTACAGCTTGATCACATCAGATTCAATGTCGTGCTCATTACCCGTTGGCGGGTTGACAAATCCATTGACAATAATCGTGTAGTATTCCTGATCCAATAATTCCAGATTGGGAATGGTTAAGATAACCTCGTCGGTTGCAGCATCACTCACTTCAACCGTTCTGCGACCACCATCCACACTTAAGAAGTCTGAGATATCCTGGAAGGAAACGTCGCTTAATACTTCGTCTCCATCAACTGAAATATTCACAGTTGGTGCATCTGGTGACAAATGAGCAATCCTAATCATTGTTTGGCCATTTGCTATATTAGGAAAACTATCCTTAACCTGGATCACTTCAATACTCTTCAAAGAATCTGCAATAAATAATGAGTAGACTTCATCTACGTCAAAATTTAAAATAGTATCAAGTACGGTAATAAATTCATTGTTGGCATCCAATAGTAAAAGATTTCTATTACCTGAATAGAAATTCAAATAATTACTATAGTCTTCATATTCAAATGGTAAGGCATTTATTTGACCACTACCATTCAATACAATATCTAATCCTTCTGCATCGGGTGATCCATGGTATAAGCTTACATAGGATACATCCGAAACTACTGGAACTGGCTCTTCATCATCGCTGCAGCCAACCAGAAAAACAAGTCCTAGAAGACTACCTACAATAACAGATTTTGCATTCTTTTTTATATATCTAATAAGTCTCATAATCATTTTAAAATTTTAGATTTATATATAACATTTTATTATATGTACTTAATAATGAGCACGTTATATATTCAGTAACGTTACATGATATTGGAATTTTAACATTTTTTTAGAAGACAGGAAGGCCTAAACGGAGTTTTGGGTTCTTCAAGACTTGGTTGAAAATAAATTTTAGTGATTTGTAATTTTTAATGTAGAAACAGCGCTACATTTAGATATAAATATTGTATCGACCCAAAAATTAACAACATCGTAATTATCCTCTTATTTTGGAGAATAAAGATTCAATTGGTTCTATATCCAACATTCGCCGCCACCTGGTGGGTCCGGAGAAAATATTTGTTTCCAATGAAAAAAATGATGAGTCTATCATCTGGGGGAATTTCCAGAATGGAAACGAAGAAGCATTAATCTTCATTTATCGGAAATATGCACCTATTTTATACAATTATGGTTGCCAGTTCACCCATGATCATGAATATATATGGGATTGCATTCAGGATCTTTTTTGCGAATTGATCAGAAACAGGAGGAAGATGAGCAAGGTTACCTCAATTAAAGGTTACTTGTTTAAATCAACCAAACGAAAAATTTTCAAAGGGTTAAAAAAAATAAATAAAACAGTCCTGACAGATGCGAATGACAAGTTATTCGAAGTAAGTATAACTGATGGAATTACACCAATCTCTCAAATGCCAGGCCAAGATCGAAATAAGGTAATTGAAGAGTTTATCAATGAATTACCACCTCATCAACGTGAAGTCCTCTTGCTTCACTTCTATGAAGGAATGACCTATCAGGAGATCGCTGATGCTTTTGAAGTAAAAGTAAAATCTATTCGTACCATGACTTATAGGGCGTTGGAGAAATTATCCAGATTATTTAATGCAAATAAGGACCGTTTGCTTACCCTCACCTTTGGAATACTGTTGAAAATATTTTAATAAAACCATTTAATTGTTGCTAATCATAATGCAGTAGTCTCATAGATAACTGAAATATTATAAATATTTCAGTTATCAGTAGGCGTTTATGGTTCAGTGGCCTCTATATGATTATACGACCTAATCTGATCGATGCAACAAAAAGATTTCACAGAGTTCCTTAAGGACGAAAAGTTTATACGATGGATAGTAAATCCAAATGAGGAGTCTGATCATTTTTGGAAGAATTGGATAGCCTCTCATCCTGAAAGGAAGGAAGATGTTGAATTAGCAAGAAATTTCCTTAGTTCATTGGAATATAAATATCACCAAAGACTGGATGATGTAAAGTATAAAGAGGGGCTCTACAATCTCATGGAACTACATGAGGCTGAATTAACAAAAAAGCGACTGGATTATGTGATGGTATGGCGTTCTG
Organism: Bacteroidota bacterium; assembly: GCA_047947195.1. GTDB lineage: Bacteria > Bacteroidota > Bacteroidia > Cytophagales > Cyclobacteriaceae > UBA7330. The sequence continues at coordinate 3,726,211 of CP170458.1, read as the reverse complement.
TTGGCGTTGCTGCTATGATCATTTTGTCTTTCTTCATTGGAATACAATTACAGAAAAATGATAAGGTGAGTGAAGAGGCAATAGTTACAAGAGAAGTGATTAAACAAACGGATTACGGTCAAAAGCAAATCATCAGGTTACCTGATGGCAGTGTAGTTCATCTTAATGTAGGGAGTAAATTGACTTTTCAGGAACCCTTTTCAGAAGATAACCGAACTGTTGATTTAATGGGAGAAGCATTTTTCGAAGTTGCCCGGGATGAACATAAGCCCTTTATCATCCATACCGGGAAATTATCTACTAAAGTATTGGGAACAAGTTTTAACGTAAGAGCATACCCTGATGAGCAAAATATTGCTGTCTCAGTTGAAACTGGGAAAGTTCAGGTGTATTCAGAAGTAACTAAGGATAGTGTAGTCTTGTTTCCCGATGATCAGGCGGTATATAAAAATAATACCATGGATATAATAGTAGCTCCTTATGATCATCAGATTGTTATGGGTTGGAGAGATGGTATTATTCATTTTCAGAATGAACCTCTGAGTAATGTGATTACAAAATTAGAGCGGATTTATGGTGTCGAATTTACTATTGCCAATCATGACATCCGACTACAAGAAAAATATAATGGAGTATATAAAAATGCCCCACTCGAAAGGATTTTGCAAGGAATAAGCTTCGCTGCAGGATTTGATTACGAGTTAAACGGAAAAACAGTAACCCTAAAATCTAAAAATGAATAAACAGCTACTTTGATTATTTGAATAAAAGATGTCAGGGAAGCCCTGACACCTTAAAGCCTTAACATTATCCTATCTCTGTTTGCGACACAAGGAGGATAACGATAAGGATCAGCAAAAACTATATTTTCACTAACACAGTAAAATTAATGATTAATAATCTACTAAAAGAATTGATAAAAGTGTCGAAGCGAGTATTTCATATCATGATCATACAGACCATTTCGGCCTCTTTATTGTTAGCTTCAGGCGCAACAGCCCAAAGCGAAAGCATTTATGAGATCAACCTTGATTTGACCGCACAGCGTCAATCAATTGTTGATATTCTAAGTGAGATTGAACATAAAACAGATTTTAATTTCACTTATACAGCCACTACCCTCAAAGGTGATAAGGTGGTTACACTGAACATTAAGGATAAATCTTTAGGCAAAGTTCTGGAAGAGATTTCCAAACAAGCAGATCTGAAGTTCAAACGTATCAATGACAACATCCACATCTATCCAAAAGATAAAAATGATCAGGCTGTGGAAGAAGATGTCGAAAGCATACTTCAACAGGACATTACAGGAAAAGTTTCAGATGAGAACGGAGAGGGATTGCCTGGTGTCAATGTGGTGTTAAAAGGAACCTCAACTGGTACAGTAACTGATGTGGACGGAAAATACAGACTGTCGGTACCTAGCGATGCAACATTGATTTTTAGTTCCGTTGGATATGTGGCTCAGGAAGTACCAGTGGCAGCTCAAAGTGTAATCGATCTGATTTTGAGTCCGGACGTAACTGCTCTCGATGAAATTGTTGTGATTGGATATGGACAGGTTGAAAAGAGAGATGTAACCGGAGCAATTGGGTCAGTAAATTCAGATCGAATAGTACAACAAAACCCTATCCAGCCTGCGAGAGCCCTTCAGGGTCAGGTAGCAGGGGTGAATGTAAGAAAAAACAACTCTGTTCCTGGTGCAGACTATACCATTGACATTCGTGGAGTACATTCTATCAATTATAGTAGTGAACCATTAGTGGTTATTGATGGAGTAATGGGAGGACAATTGAATACCATAAATCCAACAGATATTCAGTCAATAGATGTATTGAAAGATGCATCGGCAACTGCCATCTATGGAGCCAGGGGAGCAAATGGTGTGATTATCGTAACTACCAAAAAAGGTCAAACCGGAAAGACAAAAGTTACCTATGATGCTTATGTCGGGGTGAAAAATCCACAGATGCCTGATATGATGGACGCTCAGCAATTCTATCATGCATACAATGATGTAGTGATAGCTGAGAACCCAAATGTTACCTCGGTCATCTGGACCGCTCAACAACAAGCAAATGTAGATGCTGGTAGATCTGTGAACTGGGTGGATGAGGTAACTGATCCGGGCATGCAAACCAGTCATGTCGTGGCTCTGTCAGGAGGAAATGAAAATACAACTCATTATTTTTCAGCAGGATACCTAAACGAAGATGGTATCGTCCTGAATACTGGATATGAGCGTTTTAACCTGAAAGGAAGTATTGATAGTAAATTGAATAATGTAGTCAAAACCGGCTTTACAACTTATTATACAGTTAGCAAAAGAAATACAGGTTCATTTGAGACGCTAAGATCAGCTTTCCGAGCAAGACCAACAGGATCTATTTATTACAGTGATTTAATAAATCCGACTGAAACCAATGACAGAGATGTGGATGGTTATGCCATGTGGATGGGGATTAAGGACACACAAGTTCCTAACCCTTTGATGGAAGTACAGCCGGAAAGATATCAATTTGAGACACGTACTAATAACTTTTTAGGAAATGCATATGTTGAATTGACACCTCTAAAAGGATTGTCTTTGAAAACATCAGTGTCTACCACCGTAATCAATGATCGTACAGGTGAGTTTCGTGGAACAGATTCCAAGAGCAGGTTAAATAAAACGCCTATTGCCAGCAACAGTATTAACATGAATACCAAATACACGCTGGATAATATCATAAATTATAAACTCGAATCCGGATCTCATCAATTAAACGTGACGGCAGCCCAAAGTGCTTTTGCAGAGCGATATGAGTCATCAGGGATAAGTGTTCAGGACTTGACCTATAATTCGGGATGGTATGCTTTTCAAACGGCGGCTACAATCAGTGGAGTTGAAAGTCGTCTCATTGAAAGATCTATTTTGTCTTATATGGGCCGGATCAACTATAGTTTCAAGGATAAATATATGTTGACAGTTACTGGAAGATATGATGGATCATCTGTGTTAGCAGAAGGAAATAAATGGGCCTTTTTCCCTTCCGTAGCAGTAGCATGGCGTGCTGGAGATGAACAATTTATCAAGGATCTAAATATTTTCTCAGATTTAAAAATCAGATTAAGCTATGGTCAGGTAGGTAATGATGTCGTTAGTCCATATAGCACGCAAGCGTTGTTGGCCAAGACAGCTTATGATTTTGACGGGAGTACTGCCTATGGTTATTCACCCAATACCATTGGAAATGCTGACTTGAGATGGGAGAAAAGTTCTGAGATCAATCTGGGATTCAACATGGGATTCTTTAATAACAGGTTGACGACAGCTATCGAATTATACAATAGAACAACAGATGATTTGATTCAGGATGTTAATTTACCTACATCCTCCGGATTTGGTTCAGTAACAGCTAATGTGGGGAAAATTCAGAACAAGGGGATTGAGATTTCAGTGAATACGGTCAATATTAGAAGGAATGATATCACTTGGAGTTCTACCATCAATTTCTCCACTAACCACAATGAAATATTGGAGTTATATGGAGGTTCAGTGACAAGAGATATAGGAAATAGTTTATTTGTAGGCGAGTCGTTGCAATCACATTATTACTTAGAGTTTGATGGTATCTGGCAAACAAATGAAGCTGACAATGCAACAACCTATGGACAGATTCCAGGTTCGGTAAAGGTCGTTGACCAAAATAATGATGGGGTTATTTCTCAATCTGCGGATGAAACCCTTGATGATCGAGTAGTATTAGGGAATCAGTTGCCAAAATGGTTAGCTGGTATCAACAATACAGTTTCTTACAAAAACTTTGACTTCTCAGTTTTTGTCTACACGCGTCAGGGAGTGATGTATCGTAATAGTATGTTAAGTGGTACAATGGGTGATCTTGGGAGCAACCGATACAATGGCTTAGATCTGAACTATTGGACAGAAGACAATCCAACAAATGATTACTATGGCGTTTGGCAAGCTAATCCTTATCGTCAGGCCATTCAATATAAGGAAACTAATTTCTGGAGAGTTTCCAACATCACATTGGGATATAACTTACCTCAGACCGTACTGGAGAGAATAAATTTCAGCAGGGCAAGAGTGTACGTTCAGGCAGATAATCCTATACTTATTGTGAAGGATCGGGTAATGTGGCTGGATCCGGAATATGATTCAGGTACCTATCGGGATGATCTTCCATCCACTACTTTCATACTAGGTGTCAATCTGGCCTTTTAATATCCATTTTTTAGAATTAAGAAATTATCATAATGAAAAAATATAAAATATATAATTTCATCATAGCACTTCTGTTTTTGTTTGGAAGTGTGGGGTGTGAAGACTTCCTGGCAGAAAACTCTGTAACAGATATTACGGCAGATTCATATATTACCAATGAGTCCGGATACGAAGACCTGGTAAAGGCCTGTTATCCAAAATTGCGGGATATCATCATGAATTACTCACTTGTCCTCCATGGTACTGATCTTTTTAGTGGTGGTGCCTGGAATCTTTCATCTAATAGTAATGGACCAGCTTACGATCAGTACAATGTGAACTTTAACTCAGGCACAGGCGGATTGCAAGAATTCTGGGATGATTTATACAAAGAGATAAGTCGCACCAATACTGCGATAGGAAGAGCTGAAGGTATAGAATTTGCTGACCCTGCAAAAAAAGCAGCACGGATTGGTGAAGCTAAGTTTTTAAGGGCATTGAGTTATTTCTACCTGGTACAAACATGGGGAGATGTTCCTATGCCACTTACAGAAACAATTACGGCTGAACGTGAAGTAGTAAGGGTAGCAGCCTCTGAAGTTTATACACAAATTTTAAATGATTTGATTGAGGCTGAAGCTAATCTGCCAGTAACGGCAACAGATTATGGAAGAGTAACCAAGGGAGCAGCTCAATTTTTATTGTCACGTGTTTACCTCACCAGGGGATGGAATTTCAATAATTCTCTTGGTGGAAGTAGTTCAGATTTTCAGGAAGCACTGGATTGGGCTGATAAGGTGATTACAGCATATCCGTTGGTAGCTGATTACAGTACACTTTTTCCACAGAGAACTACTAATCCTTTCAATCAGTATAGTGGTCCACAAGAAGCAGTAAATAGTGAAATTGTTTTTGCAGTTCAATACAGTGATAACTTGCTGACCAATGTCTCAGATGAGGGTGATCCTGGAAATTATTATCATTCTATTTTTCCTGGTAATGAAAACGTAGTTGGTAATGCGGGAAGAACGAGTGATTATAACAGACACCTTTGGAAGAATGTACCACAACCTGCGGTATATCGCTTATTTGATCCGCAGCAAGACAGTCGTTACTCACATAATTTCCTGAATGTAATGTATGCCATGATCGATGTAAATGATTATGCGTACAGTTTTACTGACTCAAATCTAAAAGTAAGCTATAGTGCAGGAGATACCGTGGGCTATTGGACTCCATGGAATATGCCAGCATCAGGGGCTGACCTGGGGATTGACGAGGGAGGTACAAAACCATATGCGGTAACGAATCTTGACCATCAGATAAGGGCGACTCCCGCTTCTCGGCTATCAAATACATCACCCTCTTTCTGGAAATTCTGGGAGCCAAATATCCAGTACGGTGATGGTTACGGTACTTTTGATTATGCCTTATTCAGATCGGCAGAAGCGTATTTGATTGCTGCTGAAGCCATCGTAAAAGGAGCGACTGGTGGAGCATTGGGCGGTGCCGATGTATACTATAACAAGGTACTTGATCGTGCAGTAGGTGTTGGAGTTGATCCAATGTGTGCAGCTGTTCCGGAAGACATCGATGATTATTCGGTGGTTTCATATCGGGCAACCCCAGGTAACATTGATATTGACCTAATCCTGGATGAAAGAGCGAGAGAATTGATGGGAGAATTCAACCGATGGTTTGATTTAAAACGAACAGAAAAACTGATTGACCGTGTAAGTAGAATGAATCTTTGGGCCGCAACAGATGCAGCTGCCCTGGATGCGCATCACTTATTACGTCCAATTCCACAGGGTGAGTTAGATCGATCTGCAACCGTTATTCAACAGAATCCTAATTATTGATTTAAAAAAAGAGGTTAATAATAAAAGGGAGAATTTATTCTCCCTTTTATTTTTGCATTAAGTTACAACAACCCAATCAATGGACAGAAGAAAATTCGTTCAGAACAGCTCATTGTTAGCTACTCTACCTTTTATCCCTCCAATTGGCAAACTGGCATTGGACAAAACCCAAAAACCTGACTGGCTAGTTAGACTCATTCTATTAAATGATGAGTATTTGAAAAAATTGCTTCCTGATAGAATAGGTGACCCATCACTCGAGAATTACGGAGGGTTTATCAACAACTATCAGTTTGTCAATGAGCATAGTACAGTGGCATTTGTAAAATCAGGAATTACCAGTCTGGTAACGGAAGAATCATCATTTTACAATGATTCAGAGCTATTGAGCAAGTTGAACGATGCCGTCTTATGGTTGCTTAAGGTTCAAAATTCAGATGGATCGATTAATCTTTACTCAACCAACTTTAACTCTCCACCGGATACCGGTTTTTTTATCAAGTGGCTTGGTCCGATTTACAAATTACTCATGGAGAGTGACGTCCGGAACAAGGAAACACTCATGGAAAATCTGAAGTTATTCATGATAAGGGCAGGCAATGCCTTGACTGTGGGAGGAATCCATACACCAAATCATCGATGGGTGGTGTGTGCAGCTTTGGCATGGCTTTATATGCTGTGGCCAGATCCAAAATATCGGTCCAGAGCTGAGCAGTGGCTGGCAGAAGGCATCGACATTGATGTAGACGGGCAATATCATGAAAAGAGTTCGCATGTATATACACCTCTCACGGACCGCAATCTGATTATAATAGCCAGAGGGTTTGATAAGCCTGAATTGCTTGATTATGTGAGAAAAAATCTTGATATGACTGAGTACTATCTTCATCCCAATGGTGAGGTAATTACGGAAGTATCCGGTCGACAGGATCGAGCCAGAATAGGTACTATGGAAGGATATTATTTCCCTTATAGATACCTGGCACTACATGATGATAATCAGCAATTCGCAGCCATGTGTAAGTTGATTGAGGAGACTGCATTTGATAAGATATCCGGACCATCCCTCCACTATATTCTGGAGGATCAGTCACTTTGGAAAAAACTACCAAAACCATCAACAATTCCTGAAGAATATGAGCGGTACTTTAAAGATTCCGGATTAGTACATATCCGCAGAGGAGATTATGATGGTTCTATTATTGCCCTTAGCCCGTCTTTTTTTACATTCCACAAAATGGATACAGCGATACATGGAGTAAGATTAGCGAGTGCTTTTTTCGGGAAGGGACAATTTTCATCGGAAGAATTGGTGAAAGATGGGGATTCCTGGAAGCTTGAGAGAGACCTGGAAGGGCCATACTATCAGCCCTTATCGGAAGATCTCGTAACAGGGGAGAATGACTGGAATAAAACACCCAGGAACCTGCGCAAAAAAACTGAAATTCAGAAATTGAAGTCAATAGTAAATATTCGGGAGATAGCAAATGGATTTGAATTGGAGATAAATATCGAAGGTACGGATCGAGTACCAGTCACTCTTGAGCTCATTTTTCGTCCGGGAGGTACATTTAGCGGCTTGGAAAAACTGGAGGAGGAACCCGACTCCTGGTTATTGAAAGAAGGAATAGGAACTTATTCAAACAAGGGTAGTGCCATAAACTTTGGTCCTGGAACCTATGGTCATAAATGGATCAGGTTGCGTGGTGCTTTACCTGGCGAGGATGCGCCCACCGCGTTTTTAACTGGATTTACACCCTTTAGGCATAAAATTGTGATTTCGTAAATGACCAAAGTCTTTGCTGGGCTTATTCATTCAATCACTGGCTTCGGTCAGCTTCAAAATTATCTCAAATTCTTTCCAGATCTTGGAAACGTAAACAAATAGTAATCAAATGATGAAGAGAAGAAATTTTTTACAGAAAGGAAGCACTGCAGTGACCGCCCTGGCGGGCTTTACGATAGCTCCATCAACCATACTCGGTAAGTCACACGGTTATGTGGCACCCAGCGATAAGGTTGACCTTGCATGCTGTGGTATAGGTCACCGTGGTGGTAGTATTATTAAATCTCTTCATGAGACAGGTCTGGCAAATGTTGTTGCTCTCTGTGATGTGGATATGGGCGCTGAGCACACAACAGAGGTTATTAACATGTTTCCAAAAGCTACAAAGTATCAGGATTTTAGAGTGTTATTCGATAAGATGGGTGGAAGTTTTGATGCGATCACAGCTGGAGTGCCTGATTTTTCACATTTTCCAATTACCATGCTGGCCATGTCCCAGGGTAAAGGAATCTATGTTGAAAAACCCATGGCAAGGACGTTCAATGAGGTTGAGTTGATGATGAAAGGAGCTGAAAAGTATAAGGTACCCACACAAATGGGTAATCAGGGACACTCAGGTGAAAATTATTTTCAGTTTAAAGCCTGGACAGAAGCTGGGATCATTAAGGATGTCACAAAGATTTCAGCACATATGAATAGCCGTCGTCGCTGGCATGGTTGGGATGCTAACATGAAGAATTTTCCTAATGGGGAGCCAATTCCTGATACAATGGATTGGGATACCTGGTTGATGACCTCTCATCAACATGAATTTAATGATAATGCTTATCACCACGGTCAGTGGCGTTGCTGGTATGACTTCGGAATGGGGGCACTTGGTGATTGGGGAGCTCACATACTCGATACAGCACATCAGTTCCTGGACCTGGGACTACCCAGTGAAGTAGATCCTGTGATGCTTGAAGGGCACAACACCTTCTTTTTTCCTTTTTCATCTACGCTTGAATTTAAATTTCCCGCTCGTGGTGAAAAACCGCCAGTAACAATTACCTGGTATGATGGAGTGGAAAATATTCCGCCACTTCCGGATGGTTTTGGTGTTGCAGAAGAGAATCCAAATATTCCACCACCTAGTGATAGCAATGGGAGACGACGCACCAACAGGTTAAGACCGGGTAAAATTATATACAGTAAGGATCTTATTTTCAAAGGTGGATCACATGAAAGACCATTGACTATTATTCCGGAAGAAAAGGCAAAAGAAATGGCTTCCAGTTTACCTGAGGTGCCTGAGAGTCCTTCCAATCATTTTGCAAACTTTCTCAAAGCCTGTAAAGGAGAGGAGAAATGCCGATCTTCATTTGATATCGCAGGTCCGTTAAGCCAGGTGTTTACACTGGGAGTAATGGCTCAAAGATTGAATTCGAAGCTCGTTTTTGACAGAGAGAAAAAGCAAATTACTAATAATGCATTAGCGAATGCGTTGCTTTATGGAGAGGCTCCACGTAGGGGCTGGGAAGAGTATTATAAAATGTAATAAACTAATATTTCCAAATGTTGGATTTAAACAACTTTAAGATCACCGGGTGGAATTTTCCTATCCGGTGATATTTTTTTGCTCGAGGTAGAATTACCCTGAGCCATTGGGTGTTCTCTATGTCAGGACGTGACTATCCATAATTTATCTATTGGATTTATGCTCATTCTGACATATAATCCCCATATCATAGACCTGTTTTTAAATGGTGGATTAACTTTGAATAGTATTACCAAATAAATCATTAACCCAAAAAATGAAGAGAAGGAGTTTCATCCAGAAAGGAAGTACTGCAGTGACAGCGCTGGCAGGTTTTACAATTGCCCCATCGTCTATCCTTGGAAAATCACATGGACATATTGCTCCCAGCGATAAAGTAAATCTTGCATGTTGCGGGATTGGACATCGGGGTGCGGATGTCGTAAATGCTATGCAGAGCACAGGATTGGCCAATGTGGTAGCCCTTTGCGATGTGGATATGCGTGGTGAGCATACCCTTGAAATCATCAACAAATTTCCAACAGCTCCCAGATACCAAGATTTCCGGGTCATGTTTGACAGGATGAGCGATGACTTTGATGCCGTTACCGTCGGTACTCCCGACTTTTCACACTTCCCTATTACCATGCTGGCTATGTCAGAAGGCAAAGGGGTTTATGTAGAAAAACCCATGGCAAGAACCTTTAACGAAGTGGAGCTGATGATCAGAGGAGCTGAAAAATATAAGGTAGCTACCCAGATGGGTAATCAGGGTCACTCCGAAAGCAATTATTTCCAATTTAAAGCCTGGACGGAAGGTGGAATTATCAAGGATGTTACGAAGATCACAGCTCATATGAATGGCCGTCGTCGATGGCATGACTGGGATGTTAATATTCAGCATTTCCCCAATGGCGAGCCAATTCCTGAAACAATGGATTGGGATACCTGGTTGATGACTGCTCATCAGCATGAGTATAATGAAGAAGCCTATCACCATGGTCAGTGGCGTTGCTGGTATGACTTTGGGATGGGAGCTCTTGGTGATTGGGGGGCTCACATTATTGATACAGCTCATGAATTTCTTAATCTGGGATTACCATACGAAGTAGATCCGGTAAAAATAGAGGGTCACAACACCTTCTTTTTCCCAAAGGCTACCACACTGGATTTTAAATTTCCTGCTAGGGGAGATATGCCACCTCTAACAATTACCTGGTATGATGGGGTGAATAATATCCCAATGGTGCCAAAGGATTATGGAACTTCTAGCATTGACCCTGATGCACCAATATCAGAGAATGGCATGGTTCAGCCAACTAGATTGAGTGCCGGTAAAATTATTTACGGTAAAGACCTAACCTTTAAAGGAGGATCCCATGGAAGTACATTGTCCATCATTCCGATAGAAAAGGCACGAGAGATGAAATCAAAATTACCTGAGGTTCCAAAAAGCCCATCTAATCACGCAGAAAATTTCCTCAAGGGAGTCAAAGGGGAAGAGCGGTGTCGATCATCATTTGATGTCGCTGGTCCACTAAGTCAGGTATTCACTTTAGGTGTGATGGCTCAAAGGTTGAATACCAAAATTCTATTTGATCGTGAGAAAAAACAGATTACTAACAATGCGCTGGCAAATGCCCTACTTTATGGTGAGTCTCCTCGACAAGGATGGGAAGAATATTATAACTTGTAAGGCAAAAAATAAATTCTACATAAATAAAGACTAGACCCATGATGAATCCAACTAGACGGAATTTTATTAAAAATGCTTCAGCAGCAACTGCTGGAGCATTTATTATCCCCGGCTTGATGAGTAATGCACCTTCTAAGAAGCTAAATATTGCCGTAATTGGAGTCGGTGGAAGAGGACAAGCCAACTGGATGCAACTCTATGACAGAGAAAATGAAAAGTGGAATGAAAATGTGGTTGCAGTATGTGATGTAGATGATAATCGGGCTGCAGAGGGCTATAAAATGATGCCGAAAGCAAAACGTTACAAGGATTTCCGTGTCATGTTTGATGAGATGCATAAAAAGATTGATGCGGTAATGGTTTGCACGCCTGATCATACACATTTCCCGGCAATGATGGCAGCTATGCAACTCGGAAAACATGTCATTTGTGAAAAACCACTGGCACATAATATCTGGCAACTAAGAACTCTTCAGAAGGCTGCAAAATATTACGGAGTTGTGACTCAAATGGCTAATCAGGGACATGCTACCAATGGCATTCGTCTGGTAAAAGAATGGTATGAGGCGGGATTACTTGGTAATGTAACAGAGGTTATCGCCTGGTTTGACGGTCCTACATTCGGACCTGACAAATATTTCAATAAACCGGATAGCTGGCCTCCCAAAGGGCAACCTGTTCCGGATTATTTTGATTGGGATCTCTGGGTTGGACCTGCTGCCATGAGACCCTATAATGGGGTGTATGCTCCAAAAACATGGAGGAGTTGGTTTGACTTCGGTAATGGTGAGCTGGGTGACTGGTGTTGCCACACACTGGATGCACCATTCTGGTCACTAGATCTTGGAATGCCGGAAGTGGTGGAAGCGGAATTTAAAACACCAGTTCAGGACACCGGATTTGTTTCGGATAAAGCAATTATACGATGGGATTTCCCTGAGAGAGATGGAAAAAGTCCTGTGACCATGCGATGGTATGAGGGTGGTATTAAACCAGAAATCAAACCTGAGTGGGGGCTGGATAAATTGCCTAACAGTGGTATGATCATGGTAGGGGATAAACAATCATTGATGACGGGTGCCAGGCCAAATGATCCAAGATTGATTATGGATTATGAAGATTGGAGAGCTTTTCAGCCACAGCTTCCGCCCAAAACAATCCCCAGGACGTTTGAGGAAAACCCTCAGTTGGAATGGTTGGATGCTATTAAAAATAGTAAGTTGCCGGGTTCAAATTTTGACTATGCACCGAAGCTTGTAGAAATGGCCATGGTTGGAGTATTGGCGCAACGATTCAATACCAGAATAGAGTATGATGCTGAAAATATGAAAGCAACCAATCACCCAGAGTTGGATGCTTACATAAAAGAACCTGCAAGGGAAGGTTGGTCATATGGGGAGGATTTGTGGTCCTGAGTAAACTAAAAGCCAATTGAAACACAACCATTGAGGTAGGGGCCAAGGATAATGAAAAACTTTTTTCAGTTAGTTTTATTGCTCCTCCTTGTTGGTTGTGGTGGTGATTATCAGGCGACTGAACCAGAAACTCAGACTATAAAATTACCTGTAATATATCCTAAGATTAGGATTTGGAATACCCCGTCAGCAGGCGAAAAAGCTGTTTATAACCCACCTGGCTTTCAATGGCCATCTTCGGAAAAGGGAAACTACTCGATAAGAATTTCCACATCCAAATCTTTTGACAAAGACCTCATAGAGAAGAATGGAATACCCTATGCACTCTTCAATCCTCATCAATCGCTGAAAGAAGGGCTCTGGTATTGGCAATATAGAGTTGACAATAAAGTATGGACTGAGATTGATTCTTTTAATATATCAGGGGCTACTCCTTCATTTGTAACACCTGATTGGGATGCCCTTTTATCCGTAATTCCAAATACCCATCCCAGGGTTTTGATTGTGGAGTCTGAGTTGGAGGATTTCCGCCAGCGAGTCGAAGGCTACGAGGAAGTATCTGCACTGATCAAAGAGGCTGACGAATATGTTGGGAAGTCTCCACCTGATGAGTCTTTAGCATTGCCAACTTTCAGTGGGAAAAATGAATTTGAGAATAATAAGATTGCTTTGCTGGCTAGCAAATGGGTAGGTTGGAATGTTTACCAGGTTATGACACTTCTTTCCAAGGCTTACCTGCTCACTGGTGACCAAAAATATTTTCAAACAGCCAAAACATGGATGGTTAAAATCGCAAAATGGGACCCTGAAGGACCCACACACCGCAATAATTTTGGTGATTCCGGGATCATGGCCGGTCTTGCTGTAGGAATAGACTCGTTTTGGGCCCTTTTGACAGAGGAGGAACGCAAACCAATTATTGATCAAATCACCGCAAGAGCAAAGGGTTTCTATCACTTATGGCTCAATAGTGTCGAAAGCAGATCCTCATCCATGCATGTATGGCAACATATCCTGCATCGTATGTTTTATACCTCTTTAGCGCTGGTCAGAGAAGTGCCTGAAGCCAGTGCCTGGTTGGAATATATTTATGAACTATGGATTGCACAATCCCCCAAGATGGGTGAGAAAGATGGAGCATGGTTCAATGGAGTATCCTATTTTGAGATGAATACCCTGACGCTTTATGATATCTCGCTTACCCTTCAGGAACTCACTGGTACAAACTTCATGCAGTCTCCCTGGTATACTAATAATCCAAAATGGTTGATCTATGCATTCCCTCCCGGGTCGATTTCAGATGGATTTTGTAACAATGGAAGTTTATATGAACAGCCAACCCTTAATTATGCTGGTTATACAGAGGCAGCTGCCCGAATGTTCGATGACTCCCATGCTTCATGGTATGCAAAAGAAGTATCTAAAAAGCTTGGTGAAGCTGTTGAAGATGATCAAGAATTCAGGTGGCACAGGATTAAACGTAAACATTTAAATCCTTTACCCACGCCAGTTAAAGATTTTGATCTACCACAGGCTGCAATATTTCCGGATGTCGGGGTCGCATACATGCATACATCTATTCAGGATATCAATTCCAATCTAATGCTTTCGGTTAGATCCAGCCCTTATGGTCCAATGGCGCACACGCACGCTGATCAGAATACCTTCAATATTGCCTATGGAGGCAAAAAACTGTTTTATAATACTGGTTACAGACCAGCAATGGGTGATCCACATTATTTGGGTTGGTTTAAACATACCCAGGGTCACAATGGGATTTTGATTGATGGTCAGGGTCAGCCTTTTGATGCCGGGGCTTATGGCTGGTTACCCCGATTTCTCCATAGTGAGCAGATTTCTTATGTGGTAGGAGACGCTTCAAATGCCTATTCTGGGATCAAGGAAGAAAAAATGGATTCAGGTTTGAAGGTATTCAGAAGACATTATTTGATGGTAAGACCAGATGTTATCATTATTTATGATGAGTTGGAAGCTGATCATGCTGCAGAATGGAGCTGGTTGCTTCATAATGACATGGGCTTTAAAGTAGATAGGTATGAGATACTAGCTGAAAGCGAAGTCACCAGAGCTAAAATTTCGCTATTCTCATCATCTGCAGTTGAAATTCAGGTCACCGATCAGTTTTCAGTACCAGTTGATAACTGGACCAACAAAGTGGATGAAGATGGAGATACACTGACTTTCGAAAATCAGTGGCATTTGAAGGCAGTTTCAGAACAAAAAGTAGAAAAAATGAGGTATCTGGCTATCTTTCAGATAAAAGCTGATGGCTCTTTCGAACAAGTTGAGGAATCATCAAATTCTTATAAGGTTGATAATTGGATAATTGAAGCTTCCTTGGATATCAATAAGCCAGCAGCGATTAAACTAAGAAATACAGATAATACAGTTGCATTTTGTTCTGAAGGTTATCTTGAAGTTGTGGATATAAACCCCAAATATTCAGTGAGTGCAAAATTGTATGAGTTGATTAATGGTAGAAGCTATTTTCAGGAGTCAATTGACATGATTCCTGAGGCCATCCAAAAAGTCATGGACAGAGAATCCTTGATTGAAGCGAAGAAATGATCTATATTTTAGGTTAATATTCCTGAAATGAATAGAAGTAGATTCCTAAAATATTGTTTGGCCGGGACAGCCACACCCTTTATACCTCTTTGGGCATTTGGGGAGGACCTTCCAAATGTGCTTATCCTGGGTGATAGCATTTCCATTGGCTACACGCCATTTGTCCAGGAATTGATGAAAGGGAAGGCCAATGTCCACCGGCCTATGCTGGAAAATGGTAAACCGGAAAATTGTAGTGGAACAACCAATGGAGTTAAAAATATCGACAGATGGATTGGTAATACGAGATGGGATGTAATCCATTTTAATTTTGGCTTGCACGACCTGAAACATGAGGATCCGGAAACCAAACAAGCCACCAAGAATCCGGAAGACCCCTATCAGGCAGACCCAAAGACCTATAGGAAGAACCTAACGGCAATCGTTGATAAATTAATGGCTACTGATGCAAAACTTATTTATGCTACAACCACGCCTGTTCCGAATAAGCTGGTGAGCCCCTATCGGGATCCCGAAGATGTGATAAAATACAACAAGGTAGCTTCAAAAATCATGAAAAAAGGCAGCGTTCCAGTGAATGATTTATACTCATATGCGTTACCGTTACTAGCTGAAATCCAGAGACAAAACAACGTGCATTTTTTTGAGGAAGGGAGTCGGCTGATGGCAAAACAAGTTGTCGAACACATCAATAAATATATTTAAAGTCTAATTCACTTGAGAGAACTAATTTGATATTGAAAAAAGGTCCCTCAGAATAGGGCATGGAGAAGAAAAATCATTGATTAACTGATATTTTGACCCTTAAAAAAACGGCGAAAATGATAAAAATTAAACAATTACTGATCGTTGGAATAGTAACACTTTTTTGCTTTTCATGTCAAGACAATGGGAAGGGCAAAGACGAAAGGAATCATGTTAATCATGCTGAGAATAAAAATTTGGATACGCTGAATTCCAGCTATATAGATAATTTAAAATTTGCACAGCAACCATTGGTTACTCATATCTATACGGCAGACCCATCTGCTCATGTTTTTGAAGGTAAGCTCTACATTTACCCCTCTCACGACTATGAGTCTGGTACGCCTCAGGATGATTTAGGCAGTCACTTTGCTATGCGGGATTATCATGTGCTCTCATTGGATGATATTGGAGGAGAAGTAATTGATCATGGCGTAGTATTGGATGTCGATGATATTCCCTGGGCTGGAAAACAACTATGGGCCCCAGATGCAGCTTATAAAAATGGTACATATTACCTTTATTTTCCATTAAAAAACAAAGAGGATATATTTCAGATTGGGGTAGCCACAAGCCCAAACCCAGCGGGTCCGTTTACCGCACAACCAGAACCGATTAAGGGTAGTTTTAGTATCGACCCAGCGATTTTTGAAGATGTTGACGATAAATACTACATGTATTTTGGTGGCATTTGGGGTGGTCAATTGCAACGCTATAGCAGTGGCACCTATCAACAAAATGACGTTTATCCCTTAGACTCTTCGGCTTCTATCATGCCAAAGATTGCAATGATGACGGATGATATGCTCCAGTTTGCGGAGGAACCTAAGGATGTTCAAATTTTGGACGAAGAGGGGATGCCTTTAAAAATGGGAGATAATGAAAGAAGATTTTTTGAAGCCGCCTGGGTTCATACCTATAACAATAAGTATTACTTGAGTTACTCCACTGGTGATACACACAATATATGCTACGCGATAGGTAATAGTCCCTATGGCCCATTTACTTATAAGGGTATAATCCTCGAGCCGGTACTCGGCTGGACTAATCACCATTCCATAGTTGAGTATAAAGGAAAGTGGTATCTATTCTATCATGACAGTTCCCTTTCGAATGGCGTAACCCATTTAAGAAGTGTGAAAATGACGGAACTCAAATACAATGAAGATGGTACTATTCAGACTTTGAGTGCCTACTTGTAAGAAACTTGAAAATACGATTTGCAATAAATTTTGGATCAAGCAGAACTAGCTGCCATGGAGGATGTTGATTTTCTGATATTCGGCGATTCTGACCTCTTATAATGAAGCAATACCTAAATGCAGGATTCTTAGCCCTGATTCATTTTTTGAGCAGCTAATGATCCTTAGGTTAGGAATCAAATTAAGAAAAATTTATAAATTAAAGACATGAAGGTACTATCAATACTGCTACTCAGCCTGGTTACAATGGCTGGCGTAAGCAAACCCAAGAAGGCTGTCTTTATCGAAACAGAAAGCTTTGAGCAAAAAGGCGGATGGTTCATTGACCAGCAATCTATGGATGTGATGGGATCACCTTATTTACTGGCTCATGGGATGGGCACGCCAGTAGCGGATGCAAGTACCAAAGTCATATTACCGGAAAAAGGAAAGTACCAGGTTTTTGTAAGAACCAGAAATTGGAATGCACAGTGGTCTGATGTCCCTGCCGGGAAGTTTCAGGTGTTAATCGATGGAAATGCATTAGATAAGGAATTCGGAGTGAAAAACAAGGATTGGTCCTGGGTTGATGGAGGAACGATTGATGCCAGGTCACAAACTGTCCATGTGACATTACACGATCTCACTGGATTTGATGGGCGTGTTGATGCCATCTATTTCACTGCAGAAAAGAATGATACACCCCCAAATACACCTGCTGAAATGGACAGGCTCAAAGAAGAATTGACAGGGAAGAGGCAGACTATTAATGAGGGCGAATTTGATTTTGTGATCATTGGTGGAGGTATGGCTGGTACGTGTGCAGCCATCTCCGCTGCGAGGTTGGGTGTGAAAGTAGCTTTAATTCAAAACCGGCCATTGCTTGGAGGGAATAATAGTTCCGAAGTGCGAGTACATTTGGGTGCCAGAATCAATCTGGAGCCCTATCCAAACCTGGGCAATCTCGTCAATGAAATAGGTCCGGATCAGGGAGGGAATGCCCAGCCAAAAGACTACTATGAAGATGATAAGAAGTTAAAGGCTGTGTTGGCAGAACCAAACATTTCCTTATTCCTGAATACCCATGCTAATAAGGTAGAAACTCAGAATGGGAAGATCACTAAAGTATATGCAGAGAACATTGAGACTGGCGAAATTCATGGATTCTCAGCACCATTGTTCGCCGATTGTACCGGTGATGGCACAATCGGCTTTCTCGCAGGAGCTGAATATATGACTGGAAGGGAAAGCAGAGACAAATTCAATGAACCTACTGCTCCGGTGGAAGCAGATAATCTTACCATGGGAATATCTGTACAATGGTTTTCAGAGGATGTAGGTTATGCGGTACCATTTCCAGACATTGAATGGGGATTGCCGTGGAGCGATGAAAAAGCCTTTGCCATCAAAAGAGGTGACTGGGACTGGGAAACCGGAATGGGCAAGGACATGATTCAGGAAACGGAATTCATCCGGGATTATGGCTTGTTGGTAGTGTATTCCAATTGGTCTTATCTGAAAAATGATTATTCCAAAAAAGAGGAGTTTGCGAATGAGAAATTGAAGTGGGTAGCTTATATAGGGGGTAAAAGAGAATCCAGGAGACTGGTCGGGGATTATATCCTGACTGAAAATGATTTAACAAACCAGAATTTCCTTCCCGATGGCACGGCACCCACATCATGGACAATCGACTTGCATTATCCGGATCCGGAAAACCAGGAAAAATTTGACGGAGAAGCTTTTCGATCTATTGCGAAACATATTAAGATCTATCCTTATCCGATCCCTTTCAGAAGTCTATATTCCAAGAATGTTAACAATCTGATGATGGGTGGAAGGGACATCAGTGTTTCCCACGTGGCTTTAGGTACTGTCAGATTAATGCGCACAGGAGGGATGATGGGAGAAGTGCTGGGGATGGCTGCTTCGGTTTGTAAAGAGTATGAGATCACTCCTAGGGAGATCTATGAAAGTCACTTTTCTGATCTGGAAACACTTATGCTAAAAGGGGTAGGAGATCCTAATATTCCGAACACTCAAACGTATAATAAGGGAGGTACGCTTTTGGAGACTGTCGAATAAATGATCCGTTTTTTAGTACTTGCAGTATTCTCCTCCATATTTATTAATGATCACTATCCAACTGATGATCTATCTAAACTAACAATTTATACAGATTCATTAGAGATTGACCTTCATCCTATATATGATGAAACCGGTCTTTTGAATGGTTATAAAGCCAATGTATTTACGCCCATATGTGAAGAGGACAAATGCTATGCAGTAGAAATTGATTTTTACTGGGATTTGATCGGCAGGTATGATCATTTCGATACCATACCTGGCTCACCATTGACGAAGCTGGAACATGAACCGCTAAATCAGGAAGAGTATATCAAGCTTGATCAGATACTTTCCAATCCATCCTCTGTTCTTGCTACTTATAAAAAAGAAGACCTCGTCAAGGATATAAAAGTTGAGGGGGTAGATGGAGTATCAGGAGCTACGATTGCGGAAATTAAAGAAAGTGTCATTACCGGGGCAGTATATTCCTGTTATACCTTGTGGCACATTGTCCATGGAGCGGTTGTTGACAGTATCAGATCAATGACATATCAGGAGTTGAATGAGGATTTGGTGAGCAAAATGGTAGAAATGGAAGATCAACAAATCAATTATTATTTAATTGATCGATTTTCGGAGAATGATTTCCTGCTATACCTAAATTATGTTTTACAAACCATTGAAAATGGGGAGGGATACTATCCTAAGAATGCTATTGAAGAAATGCCGAATACTGTTTTGAATAAAGTTGAAGTGCAGGAATTCTTTGCCTTACATTTTGAGGAATTTAATTATTTCACTCAGCTTTCGCTCTTAAAAAAGCTGAAGCCAGATCTCATTTCTCGTCAGCTAAGGAGCAAACTGAAGACTCAGATTGACGATCGAAATTCACAGAAGAATAGATTGATTTTAGAATTAATTGGAGAATAAAATATCAGGTAAATAGCTATTTGAGCAAATATAAGGGTGTAATTGACTGTGATTACAATATAAATCTCATTAATAATCCTAAGATTAGATTCCAGATTTCAATAAATAGTTGTACATTAGAATAATTGTAAAATGTACACGTGTTAGGGGTTCTTATTTTAGAGATCTTTATTTAAATCAATTTTGAAAATGAAAATGTTAATAAAGTTGATTGAAAATTATCTTAGTGAGACCAATAACATTCTATAAGAACCCTAAGATGTTTAATTCAAGCTATTCGGAAAAAGACGACTCAACGATCTGGAAAGCGCTTATTCATGGAGACCAGACAGCGCTTTCTTATATCTATTTTAGTCATGCCAAACAGCTACTTCATTATGGCTATAAAATATGTCGGGATAAGGAATTAGTAGAAGATAAGGTTCAGGATCTATTTATTCAACTATGGGCAAGAAGAGAAAGGTTGGGAATGACCGATTCAATCAAATTTTATCTATTTAGATGCTTAAGGAGAAAATTGGCTGAATCTGTAAAAGCGGAGAAATTGAGATACGCCGTCGGGTTAGAGATGATTGAACAATTCTCGAGATCATTCGAATCTGACATCATTGAAATAGAAAGTATTTCCGAAAAGAAAAAATTAGTTGAACAATTATTAGCTCACCTGAATGACAGTCAACGCGACATCCTTCATTTGAAATATACCGTTGGACTTTCTAATGTTGAAATTGCTGAAGTATTGGATATGGAACATCAGTCTGTGAAGAATGCCATCTTCAGATCGATAACAAAAATTAGAAGATTTCTCTTCAGGTATAATATCTCCCTTTCTTCCCTGATCAGTCAGTGAAATAAGCACTTATCAGAATTGATTTCGGCATCCCGGAAAAAAAATCTGGAAAAGTGAGTACCCATCTTAAATTTTCTCCTTTACTAGATTATAGTTTATCATTTTCATGTCAGCATCTTTTGAATTTATAGAAAAACTTGTTTGTGATGATCGATTCTGCAAATATGTATTGAATCCAGACCCAGCAACAGTTGAGTATTGGAATGAATTCCGAAAGAATAACCCTGACAAAGAAGAGGAGATCAAAGAGGCAAGACAACTTGTCCTATTACTTGGGGATGAAAAAGAGATCCGTGACATATATACCAATAAGAGGGTAGAATCGATCTGGGATAAGATTCAAAGTGAAACCAGTGGGAGCTCCTCCGCTGATGAAAATCGTAAATCCAGGAATCAACTGCTCTTTTTTAGTTTGAAAGTTGCTGCAGTCCTGATTTTCATGGCCCTTATTTCTTTTATCATATTGGATATCCGTCCGGATACAGATAACCAGAGTTTTTCGAGCAATGAAAATTATTTTCAGCGAGTCACTGAATATGGGCAAAAAGCAAGTTTCTATCTGCCAGATGGCTCCTATGTGATCCTCAATGCCGGATCTAGTCTTCATTACTCGGTCTGTAATGAATGCAGTGCCAGAGAATTAACATTGAAAGGGGAAGCTTTTTTTGATGTAAAAAGAGATCCTGATCACCCCTTCATAGTAAAGACCGAAAAGATTTCTGCTACTGTTCTAGGAACCAGCTTCAATGTAAAAGCTTATCCTGAGGAAGATTTAACAGAGGTAGCCCTGGTCACAGGGAAGGTGTCTGTAACTAATCAATTTTCTGAACCTCAATTACTCCTTCCAAATCAAATGGCTACCTATAGTCATGTACAAAAAAATACACTGGTAAGCGATTTTGATCAGACATTGATTACGGGTTGGAAAGACAAAATTCTGGTATTTGAAGATGTAAGCTTTTCAGATCTGATTATGACCTTAAGCCGCTGGTATGGAGTGGAATTTATTATTTCAGAAAGTGTCAAAAACAATAAAAAATTAATTGACAGAAAAGACTATAAAGGAAAATACAGCAACAAAAGCCTTGAGACAGTACTCGAAGCAATAAGCTTTTCTTATGACTTCGAATATAAGATCAATGGCAAAAAAGTATTGATTAAATAATTAAACCGAAAGGAGGAAATCAGATAAAAATGAAAATCAGCCAGATCCCAAAGACAGCTGGCAAATCAAAAGAGTGATAGCTGCGAATTGAACCGGCAACAGTCTCAATAAACAACTACCCCTATTTGTCTTTGATGAAAAACTATCAACTAAACTCAAATGTATGAAAAACAGAACTTTACTATTGGTCAAAAAAACGGCCATTTATGCATTGGCTGTCATACTCATTCAATGTATGACACTTTCATTTTTGATGGCAAAGGGAGGAGAGAATCAAAAGGAAAAGAGCATTGAAAGTATTTATCTTTCAATGAATCTAGAAGGGGAAAAGATTACCGATGTCTTCAATAAAATTGAAGAACAGACGTCCTTCACATTTGCTTATCGAAAGAGTATTATAGACGATCAAATGAGATTAGATGCATCCTTTAGCAATGCATCACTAGCAAATCTCCTTCGATATGTATCACAAAGCACAGGACTTAGTTTCAAAAGAGTGGATGAAACCATTCAGGTCAGTAAGTCTGATGCCCCGTCAGTAATCGAATTAGGTGTTTCCGATGAACAAACAACTGTTCGTGGGAAAGTTGTTGACAATAATGGACAAGGTCTCCCGGGAGTATCTGTCATCGTTCAGGGAACAACTACTGGAACGACGACAGATGCTGATGGAATTTATAATCTGTCAGTTCCTGATGGAGCTACTTTGGTCTACTCATTTGTGGGATTTGAATCCCAGGAGATCCCAGTTTCTAATCGATCAGTAATCGATGTATCCATGAAGGAAGATATTGAATCTCTTGACGAAGTGGTGGTAACTGCTTTGGGTATCGAAAAAGATCAGAAGACTTTGGGATATGCCACAGCTAAAGTTGCTCCTGAAGATTTTAATATCAACAGGTCTGCCAACTTTATGAATACACTCCAGGGAAAAATTGCCGGGGTTAATATTACAAATATGGGCTCTGGTCCACAAGGAAGTACCAAGATCAGGATTAGAGGTCATTCCTCATTTGGAGGAAAGAACTCACCATTGATAGTAGTAAATGGTGTACCGATCGATAATACCAACTTTGGAGTAAGAGGTGAAAGTGGTGAAGTAGGAAGTAATAGAATGTCAGATAGTGGTGACGGGTTAAGTAGTATCAACCCGGATGATGTTACCTCCATGACAGTTCTTAAAGGAGCAGCTGCATCAGCTTTATACGGATCCAGAGCAAAAGATGGGGTTATCATGATTACCACTAGAAACCGGGCAGCCGGGAGTGGAATATCTGTTACCTACAATATGAACTACACCAACGGTACACCCCTTGATCTGACAGATTACCAATATGAGTATGGTCAGGGAGAAGGTGGAGTAAGGCCTAATGCCCCTGGTCCTACTTCAGGTGTTTGGAGCTTTGGAGAGAAAATGGGTGGAACTCAAATCCTTTTTGACGGTGTAACAGCACCCTATGAAGCCACGCCAGGTAAAATCAGAGATTACTATAACAACAGTTCTACTTTCATGAACTCGGTTACCGTAGCTTCCGGTGGAGAAAATGGAGGTTTCAGTCTTGCTCTTTCAAACATGGATGCAACAGCAATCTTACCAGGTTCAGATTATAACAGAAAAACCATTAACCTGGGATTTACCCAAAAGATTAAACGGCTGACAGTATCTGGAAACATGAACTATTCCTATGAATACAGAAAGAATCCACCCAATATAGCAGAACAGGATTTTAGTCCAGTAGTTATATATACTTTGTCGTCATCTATGCCGATGGACTTATTGGAAAAATATTCCAGTGATGCAAATGGAGATGAGATCAGTTACTCCAGGTTTACCAACAGAACCAATCCTTACTTTGCTTTGAAGCGATTTGAGAACAATTACAAAGACCGAATCTTTGGTAACGTCACTGCAAAATACAATCTGACTGACTGGTTATTTATCCAGGGTAGAATTGGGCAGGATTTCTTTTCAAGGGATGTGGATTACAACCTTCCTACTGGTTCACAGCGTCAGTCATCTCCTCCTCCAGGTTTTGTGAATGGACAGTACGTTCAGGATCAAAGAAGATATCGTGAGGTTAATTCAGACTTTTTGATTGGTTTTTCTAAAGATGTTGGAAAAATCGGAATCAATATCAATGCTGGAGGTAACTCTATGTATAGAAGATCAGATATCTATACAATATTAGGTGAGAACTTCTTTACCAGGAATCTTTATACCATAGGTAATGCGAGTAAGCAAACTCCAAACTATTCACTATCAGAGCGAAAGGTGAATTCCTTGTATGGATCGGCAGAAGTTAGTTATGGTGAATTCATTTACTTAAATGGTACTGCCAGGAATGACTGGTTTTCTACACTTTCGCCAGCAAACAGAAGTATCCTTTACCCTTCAATTACAACCAGTTTTGTATTTAGCGAAGCACTGGCAGATGTATTACCTGATTGGATAAGCTTTGGAAAATTGAGAGTTGCTTATGCTGAAGTGGGTAGTGATACAGACGTATCTCCATATTCTAATAACCTGTTTTACTCGATTAGTACACAACAGTTGTTGAATCAGCCAGTCGGTAACATCAATGCGGGAACAATTCCTAATCCTAATCTTAAACCGATGAGGGTTAAGGAGAAAGAGATTGGTCTTGAAGTGACATTATTTGATAATATCAATTTCCAAGTCTCTTACTATGATAAACTTTCTTCAGATCAGATCCTTTCCGCTCAGATTTCGGATGCTTCAGGATTCGGGAATCAATTGATCAATGTTGGAGAAAGTAGCAATAAAGGAGTTGAACTACTAGCTTCATTTTATCCAGTCAGAAACAACGTAATCTCCTGGAACTTCATGGCTAATGGGGCCTACAATGAATCCAAAGTACTTAGTCTTGGAGATGACGTAGATGCAACATTTATCACGGTTGGTACTGCCGAGTTTCATGGCGAAGTCAGACAGGTGGTAGGAAGACCAATGGCTCAGCTTTATGGATGGGGCTACCTGAGAGATGATCAAGGTCGCATTGTTTATGATCCAAACAATGGTCGTCCATTGCGATCAGATGATCAATTAGAATTTGGAAGTGCAATTCCGCGATGGGTAGGAGGGTTTACCAACTCTTTCGATATTAAGGGTGTTTCTCTTTCATTCCTGATTGATTTCAAACTGGGACATAAACTGATCTCCGGAACACATACTAATGCATACCGACATGGATTGGATAAAGCTACTCTTATTGGACGTGATGTGGGGTATGTGATTGGTGATGGCGTGAATCCGGATGGAGGAGTCAATGAAACGCAAGCTGCTATTCAGCCTTTCTATGAAACCATCAGGACTCACAGGATGTCAGAGCAATCCGTGTTCAAAGCTGGATCCTGGCAGTTGAGACAAATCACATTAGGGTACGATCTATCCAGGTTTGTAACAAAAACTAATGTGATTAAAGGATTGAAGATAAATTTTGTAGCAAATAATGTAGCTGTACTAAAGCAGTGGGTTCCTCATATTCACCCTGACCAAAATGGTATTATTGATGATAATAGAATTGGTCTGGAGTCTACAGGGTTGCCAATCACAAGGGATATCGGATTTAATCTCAATGTTAAATTTTAAGAGGAAAAGAAATGAAGAATATTTTAAAATATATGCTTAGTTCAATCCTTGCTATCACAATATTTACTTCTTGTGATAATGGATTTGATGAATTGAACACTGACCCTGTAAGGTTAACTTCTATAGACCCAACCTTTCAATTGAACAGGGCAATTATCAATGCAGCTCCTGGCTATGGAAATTTCACTTATGAGACAACCATTGTAAGGCAGATGATCACACCGTTTATTGGTGTGGGTACAGGTGGTAACCTGAATCAGGACAATCGGTCTGCGACCGCAGAAAACTGGAATGACGGTTTTGATACCTCTATTAAAAATTTAGTAGACGGAGTAGCCTCCTTGGAAGAAGCCATTGCAAATGGAGAAAGCAAAACCAATTTGCTCTCAATACTAAGAATTTGGAAAGCATATGAGTTTATGGTGCTTACAGATACTTATGGTGAAATCCCATACAGCCAGGCAGCAAAAGGATATCTTGATGGAGTTGCTTTCCCTGAGTATGATACCCAGGATGCAATCTATGATGACATCTTAAATGAGCTTTCCGAAGCTTCTGCAGCATTAAGCACTTCTGGTGATGCTATAAACCAGGAGGTAATGTATGTGGCTGTTGGAGATCAAATCACACGATGGAAAAGGTTGGGTTACTCTTTATTGTTAAGAGCAGCCATGCGTCTTTCCAGGGTGAATTCTTCTAAAGCCCAGTCATTTGTCGCTACAGCGGTAGCGGGAGGTCTTATGCAATCAAATGATGACAATGCTGTTGTTCGTCATGATCCAAACTTTAGGAATGGATTAGGAACAAACCTGAATGGTGGTCAGGCTGGATTCTATTACATTGATAAAGAGTTCATGGACTGGATGTTGAATCATAATGATCCTCGATTACCAGTGATTGCTACCAGATATGTTGGAGCAGCCACCAAAGGAGATCAGGTACCAGGAACTGGAAGTAGTGATCCAGCTGATCAGATTGGTATGCCCCAAGGCTTTGATAATACAACCATTCCGCCACAGGTTACAGCCGATGGTTTAGCAAGTCTTTATGACTATAGCGAAATGGATAGGCTGAGACTTGGCGCTCCAGAAGCTCCAAGTTTCCTGGTGACCTATTCGCAAACTATGCTATTATTAGCAGAAGCCATTCAAAGAGGTTGGGCAACCGGTGATGTAAATGCTGCTTATGCAGCTGGTATCAGGGCTCATATGGAGCAACTAGCCATGTACCCCGGGAACACTACTGTTGATGAAGCAGATATAGTAGCATATATCGCAGCCAATCCACTTGTGGGGGGTACTGAAATAGAGCAAATCAATGAACAATATTGGATGTCCTCCTACCTAAATGGTCATGAAGCATGGGCCAATTTTAGAAGAAGTGGATATCCTGATGTTGCACCAAATCCATATCCAGGTGGTGAATTAGTTAACGAAGACTTTATTAGAAGGCTAACATATCCGGATTCTGAAAGAACTGTTAATAAAGCAAACCTTGATATTGCAATAGGCAGGCAAGGTCCGGATAACCTCGAAACTAGAGTTTGGTGGGATACTCCTTGATACAGTAAGTTCTTTTTTCTAATTTGATAATTAAAACAAACCAATTGGGTGATTTCACCCAATTGGTTTTCTTATACCCATTATTTGATTTGCCCGGTACATTCCTGACAGATCAGATGTATCTAAAACTTTAACCCATTGGAAATTCAATATTTCACTGATGATCCTATTTTCATCCTGGTAATCGGAATTCTGGTTGTAGTGGGAGGAATAATTGGATTGCGACTTCACGCCTTTTTAGCCCTTTTACTTGGTGCCTTCGTGGTTTCCATTCTAACTCCCGATGCATCAATTATTACATTTATCACCGGAAAGGGAGGCTCATTAGATGCAGCTCAAAAGCTGATTAATCAAAATATTGGACTTCGTATCGCTACAGAATTTGGGAGTACCTGTGGTAAAATAGGGATTCTGATAGCCATGGCATCCATCATAGGAAAGTCTATGCTTGAAAGCGGTGCTGCCGAGAAGATAGTGAGGTCAACACTTAAATTAACCGGGGAGAAAAATACCTCATTCACCTTTTTAGGTAGTAGTTTCTTCATCGGTATCCCGGTATTTTTTGATACTGTTTTTTATCTGATGGTACCCCTGGCTAAAGCCATGGCCATGAGGATCAAAAGAGATTACCTGCTGTTGATTCTTTGCACAGCAGCTGGGGCAGCAATGGCTAATTCACTGGTTCCACCGACACCCGGACCCCTTTTCCTAATTGCTGAAATGGATATTCCCATTGGGATGATGATGGTGGGAGGGTTCCTGGTAGGGCTTGTTACCATTTTAGCGGGTTTCCTCTATGCCTCATGGGCTAATAAGAAATGGCCGGTTCAATTAAGAGATTCAATGGATGCACCCCTGGAAGAAATCAAAAAGCTTTCAGAAAAAGATGGTAGGATCTCCCGGCAATTGGATTTTCACTCCTACCCATATTGATCCCTATCTTATTGATAACGTTTAATGCACTTATTCAAACCTTTACTGAGGGAACATCCTCTCAGACTGGCTTGATAGCGGTTCTTGGATCTGTATTGGGATTCTTAGGAGAAAAGAATCTCGCTCTTGCCTTAGGGGCACTTTCATCTTTGATAATTTTGGCCATGCAGAAAAGAGGTGATAAGGAAGGGCTGAAAAAATCGGTTCAAACTGCCCTGATGAGCGGTGGAGTAATCATATTAATCACCGCGGCTGGTGGTGCATTTGGTGGAATGCTACAGCAAACTGCAATCAGTACCCGTATCGCAGAGCTAACAAGTGGATACCAGATGGCGCTGATCCCATTAGCATTTTTTATAACGGCAATAGTCAGAACTGCTCAGGGTTCAGCTACTGTTGCAATGATTACTGCATCTGGAATACTGGCAGGAATGGCCACTTCTATGTCTTTGGAATATCACCAATTATATTTTGGGCTGGCAATAGCTTGTGGTTCAAAGTTGATTCCATGGATGAACGACAGTGGATTCTGGATTGTGTGTAAGATGAGTAATCTGACAGAGCAGGAAGCCTTAAAGACATTTTCACCGATGTTGACAATCATGGGTATAGTAGGACTAATTGTGATACTTATTGCTGCCAACCTGTTTCCTCTGGTATAAAATTTTAAGAATAATAGATATTAACCATTCAGAATATGAAAAATATTAACCGAAGAAAAGCACTATCCTCAATGATTACTACTTCATTGGGCACAACCGCAGTTGTTGGCGCTATGGGTACAGTAGTATCCAGTTGTGATCAGCCTGCCAGCAAAGAGACACCTGCTGAGAAGCCTGCAAAAAAGCCGATGTTGATGAAAGTTGGTTGCCAGCATGGAGGAACAGGTAAAGAAAACCTGGAATTTCTTGCTCGTCATGGTGTCTTTAATATGGATGGCGGTGCACCAAAATTCATTCCTGGCGTTGGATGGGACCTGGAGGATTCAATGGCCAAGAAGGAGGCCTGTGAAAAGTATGGGATAAGTTTGGATGCTTATCATCTCCCACTTTCTTCGGCCGGGATTAAACGCATCGATACCCCAAATATCATGCTTGGGAAAGACCCGGAAAGAGATCGGGAAATAGAAATGATCCAGCAAATGATATCAGTTGCAGGTAAGACGGGTGTGAAGTCACTACTATACAATACAATTATTCTGGAAATTCTGAGGACTGGAAGAACTGTTGACCCTGAGAGAGGTAATGCTTCTTACAGTACCTGGAATTATGAAGAGGCCTTGAAGAAGGGAATGGACAAAGAGATGGTTACTGGAGGTCCTTTAACGATTGATGAATTATATGAAAGGATTACATACTTCCTGGATAGGGTGATTCCTGTTGCTGAAGAATATAATGTAAGACTGGCGAATCATATTGCGGATCCCCCTGCCCCATCAGGCTATAGGGGAATGACCCGATGGAATAGCCCGGAAGTATTTGAAGGAATCAAAAGGTTTGCACAACTCTATGATAGCCCAATGCATGGATTTAATTTATGTCTTGGCTCAACAGCAGAGGGACTGAAAGATCCTAAAACCGAGATCTTACCCATTATCAAGTGGGTTGGGGATAGGAAACAGATCTTCAATATACATCTCAGGAATATCAAGGGTGGGTGGAACAACTTCATGGAAGTGTATCCGGATAATGGAGACATGGATTTTGTGGCGATAATCAAACAACTTAGAGATGTAGGATATGATGGGATGGTAATGCCGGATCATATTCCACAGCATGAAGATCCAGGAAGTGGACTTCAGGGCCATGCCTTTGCCTTCGGATATATTAAAGGCATCATGGCAGCTGTAGATAGCGAAGCATAGATTTAAGCAGATGGAGCGTCGTAAATTTTTTTATTCTGCTTTGAGTGTTGGAACACTTGCGATGCTCACCCCTGAAAATATATCTTTTGTGAAAAATATAATGTCCGAATCAGCCCTGAATGAAAATGAAATAGCTGAATGGAATGTGCATTTTTTTAGTTCTAATGTTAAGAAATACCCATTCCACCCCAAGGCTACCTATAAACCGGACCCAGCCAATCTTCCGGGTGATCCACTAGAAGTTTATCTCGCATATTTAAAGGGCCAGGGTATTGGTAGGGGTGTGGTTGTACAGCCTGAACCCTATGGAGACGATCACTCATTGATCCTGGATTGTTTGGAAAGAGCACCGGGTAAGCTCAAAGGCACCAGTCTTTTTTATCCTAAAGATCCAAAAGCCCCGGCCAAATTATCCTCACTGATCAAACAACACCCTGAAATAGTTTCCACCCGATTCCATGCACATCGGGGTAAGGAAACCTACCTTGACTCTTTTGCCGATCCCGGTGTAAGAGCACTATGGAAGCAGGCGGTTGACCTGGACCTGGTTATTGAGCTTCATATCGGACCCAACTATGCATTACAGGTAAAAGAAGCAATTAATGCATTTCCTGGATGTAAAGTATTAATTGATCACTTTGCTGAACCTCATATGGGTAACCCGGTAGAATTCGCGAATGTTCTAAGTCTGGCAGATCTTCCAAACGTCTACATGAAGTTTTCAGGTCTTTCCCATTTTGCTGATGACGGGCCTGATTTTTTAAGTGCAATCCCATTCACTTCTCAGGTATTCAATGCATTTGGCCCGGATCGCATGGTGATGGGGGGAGTATCACCTAATACAGTAAAAACTCACATGGAAAAATATTCTTCGGAGGATGTGGCAAAAGTAACAGGGACAAATATTCTTAAATTGCTGAAATGGAAATGAAAGGATTAAAAATTAAGGATATCATCATAACACCCATAGCAACTGTTGATCCACCGTTGCTGAATGCAGCCGGTTTACATGCTCCTTACGCATTACGGACGATCGTTGAAGTGGTCACCAATGACAATATCATTGGTATCAGTGAAATACCTGGAAATGCAGAGATAAACGAAGCATTGGAGGAGGTTAAAGAGATTCTGATTGGAATGGATCCATTTCACCTAAATCTCATTCGGGATAAAATTGAAGGTCATTTTGACGAAGAAACAACTCATGAGCGAGGTGATACACCCTGGGATCAACGTAAAATCGTACATGTCTTCAGCAGCATTGAAGTAGCCTGCATGGATATCATGGGTAAGATTCTGGAAAAACCTGTGGTTGATTTATTGGGGGGCAAACGAAGGGATGCGGTGCCCTTTGCAGCCTATCTGTTTTATAAATATGAGGGGGCAGGTGGAGCGTTAGAATTTGGTATGGATCCTAAAGCTACGGGCTGGGCAGCAGCCCGTCAGAAGGAAGCCATTACACCCGAAGGGGTCGTTGATCAGGCAATAGCCATGGTTAAAGAGTTTGGCTTTAAATCGATAAAACTCAAAGGTGGTGCATTTGAGCCTGCAGAAGAAGTGGCCGCAATGAAAGCACTCTATGATCATTTCGGACCAAATGTTCCACTACGTCTGGATCCCAATGCAATCTGGAAGCTGGAAACTGCTATTAAATATGGGAAGATGCTGGAAGGAATCCTGGAATATTTTGAGGATCCTGTGAGGGGTCAGGAAAATATGGCCGAAGCCAGGAAAGCTTTAAAGATGCCATTAGCGACCAATATGTGCACGACGAGTTTTGAAGATATACCAGCCAGTGTTGCACTTGGATCAGAAGATATCATTCTCAGTGACCACCATTTTTGGGGTGGACTAAGAAGTTCGATGGAGCTATCCAGGTTGTGTCAGACTTTTGGAAGGAAACTATCCATGCATTCAAATAGTCACCTGGGGATTTCGCTGGCAGCGATGGTTCATCTTGGGGCCGCATTGCCTGAGGTTCCTTATGCCTTGGATACCCATTATCCGTGGCAATCAGAAGAAGTTATACAGGGGGGTAGGATGAAAATTGAAGATGGAGCAGTGAAAGTCCCTGATGGACCTGGTCTTGGAGTGGAAATTGATCGGATGGCACTCAAGAAGCTGAATGAAAATTATGTAAAGTGCGGGCTTACCAAAAGAGACGACCTGGTTGAGATGAGAAAGGTGGTCCCGGATTGGGAATTCAAAAGGATTAGGTGGTAAAAAATATTAACTTTTATATTAACTCAATTAAATACTGACAACATGACTTCCAAAATTGAAAAACTAAAAGCACTAAGTAAAGACCCTGGAGAGGCAAAACAAGAACGCAACGGCAGAAGGTCATTCTTTAAGAAGGCTGGGATTGGAGGGCTTAGCCTTGCAGCATTTACAGCAGCCCCGATTGAAGATGTATTGGCCGAATCCACGAAAAATGTCAATCGTAACTCTGCGCCTACAGATCTTAAAATAACAGATATGCGGATTGCAGAGGTGACGGATGTTATGTTTCGAACTCCAATTGTCAAAATATATACCAACCAGGGGATCGTTGGTTATGGGGATGTTCGTGATGGGGCAGCCAAGGAATATGCTCTTTTCCTGAAGAGCAGGATTCTGGGAGAAAACCCTTGTAACGTGGAGAGATTGTTTAAGATCATTGAACAGTTTGGAGGACATGCCCGCCAGGGTGGTGGAGTATGTGGGGTTGAGATGGCCTTATGGGACATCGCTGGAAAAGCTTATGGCGTACCTGTTTACCAGATGCTTGGTGGTAAATATAGAGATCGGGTCCGTGTATATTGTGACACTACAACATCACCTGACCCTCAGGTTTATGCCATAAGAATGCAGGAAAGGATTGACAAGGGATATACTGCGCTAAAAATGGATATTGGAATTGGGCTGGTTAAGGATATTCCAGGAGCCGTAATCAACAATGCAGGTGGAAAGTATGATCCATATAAGTACGAGTACAGAAATTATAACCTGACCCAACACCCATTCACCCGAATCCAGGTGACTGATAAAGGAATTGACAAAATGATGGAATTTCTGGATGTCATGAGATCACAGATCGGCTATGAAATCCCCATGGGAACAGATCACTGGGGACATTTTGGTGTGAATGAAGCCATCAAACTAGCCAGAGCAGCTGAAAAGTATAACCTGGCTTACATGGAGGACCTGATTCCCTGGCATTATATGGAGCAATGGAAAGAGATCTCTATGTCCACCACTACCCCAACACAGACTGGAGAGGATATCTATACACTAAAGCGTGGTTTTAAGCAGCTGATCGATATGCGGGCAGTAGATATCGTTCACCCCGACCCAAATACTTCTGGTGGAATCCTGGAAACCAAAAGGATTGGAGATTATGCATCTGAAAATGGAGTAGGATTTATGCATCATCATGCTTCCGGTCCGGTATCTTTCCTTGGTGCTGTCCATAGTGCAGCGGCTACAGAGAATTTTATGTGGTTGGAACATCATGCTGTTGATAAGCCAGATTGGGAAAAACTGGTCACGGGATTCGATGGCCCTATCGTTGAAAATGGATATGTAAAAGTCCCGGAGAAACCGGGGATTGGTGTCGAATACGATGAAGAGATGCTTAAAAAGTATTTGGTAAAAGGAGAGAAACTTTTTGCCCCTACACCTGAATGGGATAATATCCGTGCATGGGATAGAACCTGGAGCTAATAATAGGACACTATTATCTAACTTAGAGAGCAGGAATATATATTCCTGCTTTTTTTATGCATTTTATGAGCAATAAATGGCTAGAAGGATAAAGGACTAAATAGTCAAAGACCAAATGTTTAAGGGTAAATCAGTACTTACAAAGTTGGTTTTTGAGCACCTGCTGACCAGCCCTCAGCGAATGATTCTGCTGAGCTTTTCACTAGTGATTTTTTTAGGAACAGGCCTGCTCATGCTTCCGATGTCAACCTATGATCCTGGTTCGCTTCATTTCATTGATGCATTTTTCACAGCCACATCGGCCACCTGCGTCACTGGCCTTGTTACAGTAGATGTGGCAAATACATTTACAGTCTTTGGGCAGGTGGTAATCCTCCTTTTAATTCAATTGGGAGGACTGGGGATTATGACTTTTAGTACTTTCTTCACGTTTTTAGTGTTTGGTAAACTATCTGTATCCGGACGGAATTTGCTTATTGATACATTTAGCCAGAATCCAATCCAGGAATTAATCAAACTGCTGCTTACGGTTTTCATTTTCACAATCACATTGGAGTTTATCGGTTGGATATTACTTTCACTCAAGTTTTACGAAGACTTTTCGCTGAAACATGCACTTTACCTCGGGATTTTCCACAGTATTTCAGCTTATTGCAATGCTGGATTTTCAATCTTACAGAATAGTTATACCGGTTATGCTTCCGACTGGTATTTCAATTTGGTCAATATATTATTGATCATCTCCGGAGGTCTGGGATTTATTGTCATTTTGGATATCAGATTACAATTCTTAAAACATAGGAGGCACTTTTTCGAAAGCTTAAACCTTCATTCTAAGATTACATTAGTGACTACTGCCATATTGATTGCGGGAGGAACTCTCATATTTTTCCTTCTGGAATCAGATCATATTTTGAAAGGTCAAAGCTTTGGAGAAAAGTTGTTGGCTTCACTTTTTCAATCTGTCACGACACGAACAGCTGGATTTAATACAGTCGCTATGGACGGGCTTGCACTACCTACCTTATATATAATGAGTATTCTTATGTTTATTGGCGCTTCACCAGGTTCTTGTGGAGGAGGGATTAAGACCACGACTTTTGCATTATTTATTCAGAGTTTGCTCAAACAGTTTTCAAATAATAAAGACGTCAATGTGTTTTCACGTAGGATACCTGAATTCACACTATCAAAAGCCACATCTATTGTGTTTTTTGCCGTCTTCACGATTGGACTGTTTGTGTTTATACTCCTGACAACGGAAATTTATTTTGGGCAGCATCAACACCAGCAAATCACATTTATGGATATCGTATTTGAAGTAGTCTCGGCATTCGGGACTGTAGGGCTAAGTACAGGTATCACCACGACATTAAGCCCGATAGGTAAGGTACTGATCACTATACTGATGTATGTAGGCAGGCTGGGTCCTATCACTTTGGTTTTTGCACTTAAATCGAGCGAGATTTCAAAAATCAGGTATATGCAGGAAGATATTTTAGTAGGTTAATTAATGATATGAAAACGGATAAAAACAAACGAAATGAATCATTCATGATCATTGGCTTGAGCACCTTCTCAAGGTATGTAGCCAGGTATCTGTTTGAGCGAAATTTTCATGTAATTGCGGTAGACAATGACGAAGCAAGGATAGAGAAAGTGAGTTCATTTGTTTCAAAGGGTATCATTGGGGATGCAAAGGATCCTGAGTTTTTGGAAAAGATTGGCGTGAAGGATGTGGATGCGGTCATTGTAAGTCTTGGAAATAAGACTAATGATAGCGTAATGGTTGTCTTTCATCTCAACGAGTTGAAAGTTAAAAATATCTATGTTAAGGTCATTGAAGAAGATCATGCACGTGTCCTGGAAAAAATAGGAGCCACTGAAATCATTTTCCCCGAAAGAGAAAGTGCACTCAGGTTGGCTCAACGGATTGATAATCCAAGTGTCTTGGACTATATCCCATTAACTGATGAATACTCGATTATCGACTGGACACCAAATGAGAAATTTATAGGAAAGACATTGGGAGAGTTGAGACTTAAAAATGAGTATGGGGTCCAGGTAATTTCTATTGAAGATGGCCATAATAAGGTAAAGCTGATCCCGCGAGCCAATCACCTGATCAAGGAAGGAGATGTACTGGTAGTGATTGGAGAGAATGAGAATCTCGAAAAACTGAAGGAGAAAAAATAAGTAGTCAAAATTTGATCTTAAGAGGATTCTATTCTGAGAAGCTTGTAAATGGTTTTAAATTGATTGTACCAAGACCACTCTCAGGAAAGATCTAAACCTATAAGGTTTTCGAAAACCTTATAGGTTTATTTTTATTAAACAAACTTTTGTTTCTGAGTCCCTAGCTTATCAATTGATAGCTCAACGACATCTCCTTTCTTAAGGTACTGTGGTGGGTTGAAGCCAAGCCCCACACCCGGAGGGGTTCCTGTGGATATCACATCTCCAGCTTCCAGTTTCATAAATTGAGATAGATAATAAACAAGGAAAGCTGGTTTGAAAATCATGGTTCCGGTATTTCCATTCTGTTTGGCTTCTCCGTTTACGCTAAGTTTCATCGCCAAATTATTGAAATCCCCGACCTCATCTTTAGTTACCAGGTAGGGTCCTAATGGGCTGAATTGTGGGCATGATTTTCCTTTTACCCATTGACCGCCTTCTTCCAATTGAAAGGCTCGTTCAGACAAGTCATTCATTACGGCAAATCCGGCAATGGCATCAAGACCGGCTTTTTCATCTGCTAAATAGGAAACATCTTTACCAAGAATGATCGCCAACTCAACTTCCCAGTCAGTTTTCTGGCTGTTTTTAGGGATAGGTACCTCATCATTTGGACCAGTCAGTGTATTGGTGGCTTTCATGAAAATGATAGGCTTTTCAGGAACCGCCATACCTGATTCCGCTGCGTGGTCAGAATAATTAAGGCCGATACACATGATCATTCCTGGTCTGGCTACACAGGGTCCCCATCTTTCAGATTCAGGTACCGTGGGAAGATCTTGTTCAGACATCTTTTGAAGCTTACTTAAACCGCCATTATTAAAGAAGTCCCGATTCCAATCATCGAAATGATCTGAACAATCTTTTCTCTTACCATCTATTAAAACGCCAGGCTTTTCGGCTCCTTCCGGTCCAAATCTTAATAATTTCATGATTAATTTAGGTTTAAATGATTTTCAAAAAATCAGTCTCTAACTGGTGAGACTCATTTCATATAATTAACTGTTTAGTTTAATGAATCCACCATCAATTGGGTAGATCGATCCCGTAATAAACGAAGCTTGGTCACTGCATAAAAATTGAATGAGCGCCGCAATTTCTTCTGGTTTCCCCATCCTACCTATTGGCTGAGTCTTGGAAAGTTTTTCAAACATCTCCAGCTCTTTTCCAGGGTAATTCTTTTTAATAAAATTATCAACGAACGGGGTGTGAACCCTTCCCGGAGCAATGCCATTGCAACGGATATTGTCACCCAGATAGTCTTTTGCTACAGACAAAGTCATAGCCGATACAGCCCCTTTACTCATGGAGTAGGCGAAGCGATCCGGAATCCCCAGGTCAGCTGCAACAGATGTCATATTTACAATTACTCCACCTCCATCTTTTTGCATATAGGGGATGCAAGAATTAAGGAAGTTATAAACCCCTTTGATATTTACATCATAGATCTTTTGAAAATCTTCTGGTGAAGTATTGGTTGCATTTCCAATGTGTGCAATTCCTGCATTATTAACTAGAATATCAATTTTGCCAGATTCCAAATGGATTTGATCGATGGTTTTTTTGACTTCTTCATGTGACGACACATTGCAGTGAACATATTTGGATTTATAACCCTCATCCGCTATTTCCTGCTGTAAGTTAAGTCCTTCATTATCATCTATGTCAATGAAATAGACAGATGCGCCACTAGCAGAAAGTAACTTAGATGTGGCTCTTCCAATTCCCTTTGATCCACCGGTAACGATGGCAGTTTTATTATTGAGTGTATACAATATTGTCTAATTGAATTTCGAATATAGTAAACCCTTGCATTCGTATGAAAGTATGAACAATAAAAGATGATTCTTATAAAACGGATGCTTATTTACTTCAATAAATAATCAGATTTCATTGGGAAATTGCAAATTTTTGGGTCTATTTCGAGCTATTGATGCATGCAACTACTTTTATACCAGGTGATTTTTGTTAAGCGCTTTTTTCCTACAGTATTTTTCTACCTAATCTGGCTTATCGCATCTTCTCAAGGATCTCAACCAGAATATCATATAAAGAGAGCTACTGGAGCGATTAAAATAGATGGGCGCCTGGATGAAAAGGATTGGCAACTTGCCGAAAGAGCATCTCCATTTTGGCAATTCTTTCCAAGTGATACTAGCTACGCGGAATCCCCTACTATTGTAAAATTCACTTATGATGATCAGTTCATATATGTTGGTTTTGTGAGTATCGATCCAGAGCCCGGGCCTTATGTTACCAAATCTCTTAGAAGAGATTTCAGGGGATCTGAGAATGATGCAGTTGCAGTAGTATTTGATCCATTTAGGAATGAAACAAATGGGCAGCTCTTTAGTATTAACCCCTTTGGAGTCCAGCGAGAAGCGCTAATTTCAGGAATAAGTGGCCGGCAGAGAGTTGGTTCTACCAGCTCTGGGTTTGACCTTTCATGGGATAACAAATGGTTCTCCGCAGCCACTATTCAGGACAGCTCCTGGACTGGGGAAATGGCTATTCCATTAAAGACTTTAAGGTTTGACAAAGGTTCTAAACGGTGGAATGTTCACATGTACGCACAGGACAGTAAAACTTCGGAACAATCAACCTGGGGGCACCTACCAAGAAATTTCAGTACACTATCTATGTCTTATCCCGGTGTTTTAATATTTGAGGATGCACCTAAGAAACCACCCTATAATATATCTGTGATACCCTATATATCTGGTGGAGGAAATAAGGATTTCACAACTGGGGAGGATACCCAGGGTACGCTTAATGTTGGCGGGGATGCCAAAATTGTAGTTACTCCCTCACTAAATCTGGATCTTACTTTTAATCCTGATTTCAGCAATGTAGAAGTTGATGATCAACAAACCAACATATCCAGGTTTGAGTTGTTTTTTCCTGAACGACGGCAGTTCTTTATTGAAAACTCGGACATATTTGCTTCGTTTGGAGACCAGCGGATAAGGCCTTTTTTCTCCAGAAGGATTGGACTTGCCAAGAATCCAACAACAGGTCTACTAGTGCCAAATAAAATTAGCGCAGGGATGAAGTTAAGTGGAAGTTTGAACAGGGACTGGAGAATTGGTGTGTTGAACATGCAAACTGCTAAGGACATTTCGATTCTTCAGCCGGGTTATAATTACTCTACAATAGCCATTCAAAGGAGGATATTCAATCGCTCTAATATTTCAATCATCGGAATTAACAAACAAGCCACACATATTCTTAATCAGAACAATCAATTTGATTTTGGAATTGATGACCAGAATTATAGCAGGGTACTGGGATTGGATTATAATTTACTCTCTGACGACGGGGTATGGAATGGCAAAGTCTTCTACCATCAGGCTTTTACTAATGATAGTCTACAAAATGATCAGTTTGCTCATGGAGCCACGCTTTCTTATAATATTACCAACTTCACGATTACCTGGAATCATCAGTTAGTAGGGAAAAACTATAACCCGGAAGTAGGTTATGTACCCAGAAGAAATTATTTCTTGCTAGCTCCGGGCTTCCAATATAGATTTTATCCAAATAAAAGGGTCTCAAACCATGGACCTGGGATCGAAACTGAATATTACCGAAATGCGGATTTTGGAAACACTGATTACAGGATATCTCCATTTTATGAAGTGGAATTTGCCAGTCGTTCAACGATAAGAGCAGAAATTGCCCACGAGTATATTAAGCTCCAGGCAGATTTTGATCCCACCAGATCTGGTGATGGCACACCTTTAGCATTAGGTTCAGACTACACCTATACCAGTTTAAAACTTTCGTATCGATCAGATAGAAGAAAAGCCCTTAATTACGACTTGCAAGGACAGTTTGGTCAGTTTTTCAATGGTTCCCTGGTTAGTACGGGAGGAGAAATCAACTATCTGTATCGTCCTTATGGGATTGCAACACTATTTATCCAATACAACAGAATAAGATTGCCCAATCCTTATCCAAGTGGTGATATCATACTTCTTGGACCCAAGTTTGACGTTACTTTTACAAAGAATCTGTTTCTCACCTCATATTTTCAGTACAATAGTCAGCTAGATAATTTGAACATGAATATCAGGTTCCAATATCGTTTTGCTCCTGTTTCAGATTTCTTCATCGTATACACAGACAACTATTTTCCCGACAACCTTCAAGCGAAAAGTCGAGCAATCTTTGCCAAGATTACTTATTGGTTGAATATCTAATTTATCAATACTTATTAATTGCTTTGATTATAGAAAGTTAGACCTGGCCTTTACCAAAAGTTCGGTGATTTGTAATTTTATGCAAACTTGAACTTGAGTTATGAGATATTATATTTTATTGATTACAGTATTATTAATCCAGACTGGGTGTAATGACAACACTATTACACAGGCAGAAGGGGAAGGTGTACCAGCATCAACAGTTTTAACACCTATCCAGGGTTTTGAAGGACTTTCAAAAGCTCAACTTTTTCTGGATGGTGCTGTTGTAGAGGAAGGTGAGGTCCTGGATGGATTGAAGCATGGAAGTTGGGTTAATTTTGATAATAATGGATTGATTACCTCCTCAGTGACCTATTACAAGGGAGTAAAGCAGGGAGCCTCATTTGAGCTGGATAATCAGGGATATATTTCCGTTTATGCCAACTATTCAAATGATGAGCTATCTGGTCCATACAAAGTATATAACCGGAGAAGGTTGATTGAGGAAAGAAATTATGTGAATGGAAAGCTGGAAGGTGAATTGAGAAAATTCTATCAGGATGGGACCCTAATGGAAGCCTCCAACTATAGGGATGGACAACTGGATGGCATCGCCAGATGGTATGACACCGAAGGTAACCTGTCCATAGCCTATGAATACAAAGAAGGAAAACTGGTCAACCAGGAGGCAGAATAGGGACCTATTTTACCAACCCTTCAAGGAAATAACCAACATAGTATGAAACTGCCGCTGCAGCGCCACCTAGCAAGAGCGTTTCAGCAATACTTCTCAATTTAGAGGTGACAGTCACCAGGCTTTTTAGATAGCCAATACCGACAAAAGTTATGGCTGTTAACACACAGGATATAGTAAACAGGTCTGCACTCATATCTGTGGTATAATCCAATACATAGATAATCAACGGTACAAAACCCATCAGCTGGAAAGAAACAAAAGTAATTAAGCCCATCATAAAGGGCGATTTTGTCTCTTCAGCCATTTCCAACTCCTCTTTCATCATTACATCAACCCATCGATCTTTGTCGGCGGTGATAGTATCAACTACTTGTTCTAGCAGTTCACCTTTAAAACCCTTTGCTTCATAAATTTCCCTGATCTCCTCACGCTCTTTTTCAGGAAGGTGTTCTACCTCCCAGTACTCAATTTGCTTATGTTTTTCATAATTCTGTTTTTCAGACTTCTTAGAAAGGAAACTTCCAACAGACATGGAAAAACCATCCGCTATTAGATTGGCGAATCCCAAAATAATCACAATAGAGCTTTCGAGGTGAGCTCCTGCAGAGCCAGCCACAACAGCAAAAGTAGTTACTGAACCATCTATGCCTCCATAGACAAATTCTCCCAGGTAGTCAGAAATTCGTGACAGAAAATGTTTGTCCCCGTGAATATGAGCTTCACTATGGGCCTGAAGATCTTGCTTACTGATTTTCATTCCGTAATGATCAGGTTATGCTCCGGCTGGATCAGACTCTAACTTTTCAAAGTATCTGAAAATAGAACACCCGGAGTCTGTATCTGTAATTGTAAATGACATATTTAGGGAATTTATGTTAAAGGATCCCCCATTGCAAGTGACCACTCCTTCATCTTCTACGCATAAACTGATCTTGTCAACATCTAAAGTAAAAGTCCCCTGCTCTCCAAAAGTCTCTCCATTAATGGTGATTTCAGCAAAATAGGTTCCACCTTCTTCAAAGGTATATTTAACACAACTTGTTTCTGAGCAGACTAATTCGCCATCTGTGTCCATTCCTGGGTCATCGCAGCCAGTAAGCGTTTCCGAAATGGCTTCCCATGTTCCGATGATAAATTGATTGCTTTCTTCTATCTGCTTCTTATTACATGAGAAGAGTGTGGATAGAATTGCAAACGATACTAAAAGGGTAGCCTGTTTCATATCTATTAAATTTTATGCAAAAGTATCGTAGTTCGGCCAGAAAGCATAGAAATGATAATCCTTAGTCAATATTTCATTCAAAATGGAGAATCATTCAACTACAGATCATTTAGTTTTAACCTTAATTGATCAATTTAACTCTTATGATGAAAAGCCTTTGCTTATCACTTATATCCGTAATGATACTTACTACCTCCTGCAAGCAGGAGGGCACTGAAAAGAAAGATTCTAAGCCAAATATTGTTATCATATATCTCGATGATCTGGGCTATGGAGATGTTGGAGCATACGGTTCTATTGCGCTCAAGACACCCAATATTGATAAACTGGCTTACGGAGGAGTAAGATTCACCAATGGATATGCATCTTCAGCAACCTGTACACCTAGTCGGTATGCAATACTGACGGGTGTCTATCCGTGGAGGGAGAAAGACGCAAAGATTTTACCAGGCACAGCACCCCTTTTAATTGGGACTGATCAGATGACGGTTCCTAAAATGCTTAAAAATGCTGGATATAAAACTGGGATTGTTGGAAAATGGCATTTGGGTCTGGGTGCCGGAAATGTTAATTGGAATGAGAAGATCACTCCTGGTCCAAATGAAGTAGGGTTTGATTACTCTTTTATACTGGCAGCGACACAGGATCGGGTACCCACAGTCTATATCAAGAATGGGTTTGTCGTAGGACTTGATCCGAATGATCCAATAGAAGTAAACTATCAAAAAAACTTTGAAGGAGAACCTACCGGTTTGGACAATCCTGAATTGACTACCATGAAATGGCATCATGGACATAACAATAGCATTGTCAATGGAATTCCGAGAATTGGTTTTATGAAGGGTGGGAAATCTGCACTTTGGAGTGATATTGATATGGCAGATACCTTCCTTGATGAAGCCCAAAAATTTGTAAAGGAAAACAAGAAGACACCTTTTTTCCTTTACTATGCCATGCAGCAACCCCATGTTCCAAGAACTCCACACCCACGTTTTGAAGGTCAGTCAGGGATGGGCCCAAGAGGGGACGCTATTGTTGAGGCAGACTGGTGTTTGGGAGAATTTATGAAAACCCTCGAGGAAGAAGGTGTGCTTGAAAATACCCTGATCATTTTCTCTAGTGACAATGGACCTGTCCTTAATGATGGGTATTATGACGGTGCGGAAGAAAAAATAGGTGACCATACCCCATGGGGTCCCTACAGGGGAGGAAAATACAGCTTGTTTGAAGCAGGTACTCACTTGCCTTTTATCACTTACTGGAAGGGTAAAATTGAGCCTTCAGTTTCTGATGCTTTAGTTTGTCAGCTGGATTTATTCTCTTCTTTGGCTTCCTTGGTAGGGAGTAAAGAACGAATTGCTGACAGTGAAGATTTAATGGACACTTTCTTAGGAAGAAGCTTAAAAGGAAGGGAATCTCTTGTTATTGAAGCAACATCCAGGACAGCTTTGAGGAAAGGTGACTGGGCGATGATACCACCTTATCCGGGTCCTGCAATCAACAATCAGGTTAAAATCGAATTGGGTAACAGTAAAGAATATCAGCTTTATCATTTGAAAGATGATATGGGTGAACAAAATAATTTGGCCGAATCAAATCCAGAAAAACTGTCAGAGATGAAAGCTATTTATGAGAAGATCCGGGGAGTTGAAAATACTGAAGTAGAACAGCTGGAGTTGAAGTGAGAGCATGAACAACATAGGTATTTATGTTTTGTTCTGGAGTCTATTTTCATATCAGGTAGTAAATGCACAGAATGCTATTCCTAATGGTTACCAGCTGGTTTGGCAGGATGAGTTTGATAGCGGGACAAAGCCAACTGCTGATTTCTGGTCATATGAAAGTGGATTTGTAAGAAACAACGAATTACAATGGTACAAGGATGATAATGCCTTTATTGAAAACGGGCTACTCATTTTTGAGGGAAGAAGAGAAAAGATCAATAACGATAAACATGATCCTGAAAGTAATGATTGGCGGAGAAAAAGACCCTTTGCTGAATACAGTTCATCAAGCATCAATACTCGTGGAAAATATTCTTTTCAATATGGGATCCTTGAGGTTCGAGCAAAAATAGACACCAGTATGGGGATGTGGCCGGCCATTTGGACGCTGGGAATTACCAGACCCTGGCCAGCAAATGGGGAGGTTGATGTGATGGAATTTTACAGGAGAAGAGGGATCCCAATTATTCTCGCTAATGGTGCCTGGGCCGAAGAAAAAAATAAGGCCAAATGGGATGAATCTGTCATTCCGTTGAAGGAGTTATTGGCAAACCAGGAAGACTGGTCTGAAAGATTCCATATATGGAAAATGGATTGGACCAAAGACCGTATCAGGCTGTATCTGGATGATCTTTTACTTAATGAGATAGATTTAAGCAATACATTAAATCCGGATGGTTTTAACCCATTCCATCAGGAACACTATATCCTTCTAAATCTAGCCATTGGTTCAAACGGTGATGATCCCTCTAATACCATATTCCCTAAAAGGTATCTGGTTGATTATGTGCGAGTCTACCAGGAAAGATGATGTCCAAATCCTTTCTTTAAGTAGTTAAAATTAAAATTACGTTTTGTTTAACAAATAACCATATTTAATGAAATATATTTTATATAATGATATATTTGTTAAAAATATTTATACTAATAGGACGTATTATTAAA
This sequence comes from Bacteroidota bacterium, assembly GCA_047947195.1. Lineage (GTDB taxonomy): Bacteria > Bacteroidota > Bacteroidia > Cytophagales > Cyclobacteriaceae > UBA7330. The sequence goes on along the minus strand of CP170458.1, from coordinate 3,681,522 downwards.
AATTAGGACAATCAATAAAAACATTTAAAAACTTAAAGTAATGAAGGACTATGCATTTGGCTACGAGCGGAAGAAGATTGCCCTGGTAGCACATGATTTCAAAAAGAAAGACCTGCTGGAGTGGGCAAAATACAATAGGGTTACATTATCATGTCACGAGGTTTATGCAACCGGGACTACAGGTGCATTACTCGAAAAGGAGCTGAATATCCCGGTGAAAAAGTTAAAGAGCGGACCATTGGGTGGAGACCAGCAAATTGGGGCAAAGATTGCTGAAGGGGAGATTGATTTTTTGATCTTCTTTTGGGATCCTATGTCACAAATGCCTCATGACCCTGATGTTAAAGCGTTATTGAGAATAGCGATGGTATGGAATATTCCGGTAGCCTGCAACAGGGTAAGTGCAGACTATGTTATATCATCCCCGCTAATGTGGGAGAGATCGACACGGCAAGAGCCTGATTATGATGGTTACCTGGCCAGGAATGTAGAAGTATAAACATTTAAATGGGTGACCAGTTGGGTCAGTTAAATAGACTCATCTGGTCATTTCCTTTATTAAACTTTAATTCCGGAAAATTTACCTCTTTGATGCAATCTATGTCATTGAGCGGTATTCGGCTTCTCCCTTCCTGAATAAATAACTTTTTTACTGGATAGGCTTTCATTTCATCTTCAGGAAATACTTGGATGGCAGATCTGATCTCATCAATGTCATCCGGATTATCTGTTTCTGAAAGCCACAGTTTTGCGCCTTCATCATCAAGGATGGCCAGTTGACGTGGTCCTTCACTGGCCTTAGGACGGTTGTGAACTTTTCGACACAGGGGATTTGCATCAGTTGTCACTATGGCTACGGTATCCCTTTGGACATCCTCATTTTCACTTTCCCATTTTCTCCAGATACCTGCTAAAAGCATTGGCTCTTCAGATTTTAGCTGAATATGGAAGTTATAAGAAGTTTTTCCCTGCCAATGCCAATCATAATAACCATCAGCCACAATCACACAGCGTCGTTTCAAGGCTGACGTGTAAAATGGATTGTCAAAATGTTTTTTGTATTGCTCATTGTATTGTTTTTCCTCAAAAAGAGATTCGATCCTGGCATTCAGATATCTGGAAGTATACTTCGTTTCATATTGATGGGTATCCTTCACAAATCCAGGTATTAGGCCCCAGTTGAAAAAATGAAAGTCTTTGGGTTCCTGACTGGTAATGACTGGTATAGGCCAATGATCGAAAGCAGATGTATGATATACCGGTGCCTGTTGTAGACTAAAAATTTCAAGCTGTTTTTCCAGTTTATCGATCTCTTCCTTGCTTTCACCAAACTTGACCGCATAATCATGTTGCTTTTTGGTTAAGTATCTGAGATTATAACACATAGAAAGACAATTGTAGTTTATCGGGCTAGTTCAATATAGGCCAAAATATACTAGCTTTAAAACTCAATAATATTAACCATACTAGAAAACATGAATATTAAGTTAGTTAGCCTTCTATCCGTATTAATAGTTGGAGGGCTTTTCTTTAGTTGCGAAACAAAAAAACCTGAAGAACAATCATCAAAATCAGAAGTTCAACTCGGAACGATCACTTACAGTTATCGAAGCCTTCCGGATCAGTCAGTGGAGGCCATTCTGGATTATGTAGTAAAATCTGGTTTAAAGACAGTCGAATTGATGGGCGACCCGGTGGAGCGATATGCTGGCAGACCCGATACCAGAGATCAGGATACTTTGAGGCAATGGAGGACCTCTGTTTCCATGGATAAATTCAAAGAAGTCAAAGCCATGTTTGATGCCAAAGGCGTTTCAATCCATATTATCAAGTTAGGCAATCACAAGTGGTCAGATGAAGAGATTGATTATGCCTTTGAAGCTTGTAAAGCTGTTGGAGCCGTCGGCATCACAATGGAGATCTCTGAAGAAGCCGGTGAACGCATGGCGCCATTTGCAGAAAAGCACGGGAAATATGCCATCTTCCATAATCATGGACAGCCTGGCGATCCAAATTTCAGCTTTGATCGGGTGCTGGCTTTTGGTCCAAAGCTTATGCTAAACCTTGATATCGGACACTATTTTGGAGCTACAGGAAAAAGCCCTGCTTTGGTTGTTGAAAGGCTTCATGACAGGATTATTAACCTTCATATAAAAGACAAAACCGGACCAGATGCTCCTGAGCCAAATACCAACATGCCATTTGGACAGGGAGGTACACCAATTCTGGAAGTACTGCAGTTGATCCAAAAAAATAACTGGCCAATATATGGCGATATAGAATTGGAATACAAAGTTCCGGATGACTCAGATCCGATTACGGAGATCAAGAAATGCTATGAATATTGCATGGCTGGCTTGAAATAGCCGGAGGGAAATAGAAATTAAGAGATATACAGAAGGGATACGATAGTATTCCTTCTTTAGTTAAATGGTACCATTACCAAAAATTCTAACATGAATGTATGAATTTTAATAAATCTATTTTAGGGGTCTTTATAGTCTGTTTTGTTCTTGGTATTTATTCTTGTAACAGGAATAGTTATCAAATTAATACTTCAAGATTAGCATATCTAAGAAGTATCCAAATCCCTACAATAGATATCTCAAGTGAGTCTTCCCGCCAGGTAATTATTGCTCAGGGCACTGAAGACTTACGACAGGGTCATCCCTCCACTATTCTCATGCCCGATGGTAAGACCATGTTTGTAATCTGGACAAAGGGACATGGTGGACCTGTTAGCTTTTTTAAGAAGAGCACAGATGGAGGATTGACGTGGAGTCAACTGATGGATGTTCCTGATTCCTGGAATAATTATGCAAATTGCCCACCCCTTTATTTACTTGAGGATCCCGATGGTGTGCAAAGGCTTACAACATTTGTGAATCGTGGTCCTAATGGGATGAAGATGTATCGGGCAGTATATGATGAGCCTCAGATGAAATGGTCGCCATTTGAGCCGGTCATCATAGCGGGGAGTGTTGATACCCTGATCGCTGATGTTATGCCTTTTACTGCGATTGAGCCTGTTGATGGGGGTGAGAAATTATTGGGATTTACCAATATCCGAAGACCTTACGATGTAGGAAAAACCAATGTATTGGCTCAAAGCAGCTCATTGGATGGAGGGCAGTCATGGAGTTCATGGCGAATCATTTTAGATTTGGGGAATCCATATCGCCCCTGTGAGCCAGAGGTAATTCGTTCCCCCAGTGGTAATCAGCTTTTGATGATAATCAGGGAAAATGACCGAAATTTGAACTCCTGGCTAATGATATCCAATAACGAAGGAGTAACCTGGTCAGAACCTTTTCAGGCACCTGCCAGTGTTACGATGGATCGACACCAGGCCTGTTATGCCAAAGATGGAAGACTGGTAATTGTCGGAAGGGATGTAGCGGAGTCAAGCCAAACAAATGGGCACTTTGTTGCCTGGGTAGGCACGTATGAGGATCTGATAAATGGTCGGGAAGGACAGTATAGAGTGAAACTTTTGCATTCCTACAAAACCACTGAATATCCTGGGTTAGAAATGCTGCCTGATGGAACATTTGTCGCTACAAACTCAGTGAGTTACCGCCCTAATGAAAACTATTCAGTTGTTTCAACACGGTTTACACTTGAAGAGCTTGATCAAAAACTTAAAAAATCTCTGTAAATGAACACACACGTACTAAAAGTATTCCTGTTAACATCAATACTTTCGATAAATCTGTTGAATGGTCAGACACAGGATCATCAGACTAAATTATTTGTAAGTGGTGAAAATGGCTATAACAGTTATCGAATACCTTCTATCATTACCACACAAAAAGGTACACTACTTGCCTTTTGTGAAGGTAGAAAGGAGCCTGGTGACGCCGGTGATATTGATTTATTGATGAGAAGATCCACGGACAATGGATTAACCTGGGGGAATCCAATTACTATTTGGGATGATAAAAGCAATACATGCGGGAATCCTTGTCCGGTAGTAGATGAGGAGACTGGTGTAGTCTGGTTGTTACTAACTCACAATATTGGTACAGACAAGGAAAGCGATATTATAACCAAGAAATCTGAGGGAACCCGAACGGTATGGGTTGCCAGTAGTGACGACGATGGTCTTTCCTGGTCGAAACCAAAAGAGATTACAAAAACCACAAAAGATCCTTCCTGGGGGTGGTATGCTACAGGACCAGGTGTTGGGATTCAGATCAAAGAGGGTCCAAGAAAGGGAAGATTGGTCATTCCATGTGACCACAGTTATGATGACCCAAATGGAAATGTCAGAAATGGACCGTATGAATATGGATCTCACTCAATCTATAGTGATGATCATGGTAAGACCTGGCAATTGGGAGGAACAATTCGCCCGAAAGTAAATGAATGTCAGGTAGTAGAAGTAGCTGATGGTAATGGGACTTTATTGATGAATATGAGATCCTATTTTGGAAATTTTAGAAGGACACATTCAACCAGCTATGACGGAGGAATCACCTGGACAAAACCTGTAGATGTCGATGAACTTGTGGAACCGGTTTGTCAGGCAAGCTTGTTGAGGTACCAGTGGCATGAGGATGAGGAAAAAAGTGTGATCCTTTTTCTCAATCCAGCAAGTGCCCAACGCATCAGACATAATTTGTCGTTGCGAGCAAGTTTTGATGAAGGTAAAACATGGCCTAGAATTAAAACAATACATGCGGGACCTTCAGCCTATTCTAGTATGTCAAAAACCAGGGACGGAAAGGTAGCCCTGTTCTATGAGGCTGGTGTGGAAAACCCTTATGAATCATTAATTTGCGAGATTCTTGACCCAAAGAAAGTTTCAATAACGAAATAGGTTTTAATTCATATTATAAGAATAATGGGTTAATTTTTCCTTCGGATTAATTAACCTGTTGATACATAAATATTGCTAAAAGAGGATATGTATCACCCTAGACCAACCAAACTAATCTTTAGCCACTCAATTCAATGAACTTAAATTCACCAATACTTTATAGCCTGATCTGCATGTTTTTTTTATGCGTTGGATGTACCAGCAATAGGACGGATGCTGAAGAAAATTCAGTTTCTGACCCTTTTTCCGGACTTGAACATTTGTTTACTACTCCAAAAACATATGTAGTGTACAAAACATCCAAACCCATTGAGATCGATGGAGCGATGGATGAAGCGGATTGGGCAAAGGCGGAATGGACTGATGAGTTTGTGGATATTGAAGGTTCTTTGAAACCGGATCCTTATCTCCCGACCAAAGCCAAAATGTTGTGGGATGAAGAGAACTTTTACTTCGCAGCAGAATTAAAAGATCCGCATGTGTGGGCAACTTTGAAAAATCATGATGCAGTCATCTTTATCGACAATGATTTCGAAATCTTCATTGATGTAGATAATGATAAACACCGATCAAACTACAAGTACCCAGACCATGATACACATCGCTACTATGAATTTGAAATGAATGCCTTTAATACCACCTGGGATTTATTTCTGGATAAGGCTTATCGTGATGGAGGAATGGCTCTGACTAGTTGGGAAATCAAAGGATTGAAGACTGGTGCTAAGGTACTGGGTACGATCAATGACCCAGGTGATGAGGATCAGGGATGGACTGTTGAAATTGCAATTCCCTTTTCCTCAATCCATTACGGACCCAGTGGCGGAAGTTATGCTCCTTCAGATGGAGATCAATATAGAGTCAATTTTTCGAGGGTACAATATGATATGGATATAATTGATGGAAAGTATGTAAAACAAAAAGACAGTACGGGTAAAGATCTACCTTGCTACAATTGGGTATGGTCACCACAGGGAGTGATAAATATGCATTTTCCGGAAAGATGGGGGTATGCTCAGTTTAGTATAGAGACAGTAGGCACCAAAACAGTACCGTTTATCCATCATTATCCTGAAAAACAAAAGGATTATCTGTGGCTGGTGTATTACAAGCAAAGAGAATGGATTCGGGATCATTCACAATATGCAGCGAACCTGGAAGACCTGGGAATCAATAATGAAGTCATCATTGATGGTGTAAAAAACACAATGGAAATTGAAGCAACATCCCGACAATTTATAGCCTCAATAAAATCTGAAAATGATCCGACCATTTGGTCAATTCATCAGGATGGACTGGTCATACAGTCTGCTCAGGAATAAAGACAATCCTCACTAAAATTTAATGACTATGAATCGAAAAGAATTTATTGGAAAGGGACTAGCCGCAGGTGCTCTATTGACTCCGGCAGCAACAATCCATGCTTCTTCATCAGATAAAGTTGACGTACAGAAAATATCAGCGCCGAAGGAAGAGGAGATTTTTATTGAACGTGAGGTGAAGGGTCGACCACATGAAGGTAAGGTTTTGGCAGCTATTCAACCTCATTGTGATGATATAGCATTTTATGCTGCGGGAACCGTAGCCAAATTAATCAATGAGGGATATACCGGATATATGATCCGCACATCCAATGATGATGCGGCAGGGAGAGGTGCTACGACTGGAGAAAGAGTCTACAACAATGAAATTGGTACGAATAGCACAGCTAAAGCATTGGGACTGAAAAAGGTATATGACCTTGGTTACCGAAATCACAGGATGGATGAATATAATATTCAGGAGATTAAAGGAAGGCTGATATTTTTATTTCGTATGCTCAAGGTTGATACGATCATTTGTTATGATCCATATGGTGCTTATGAAGAAAATCCAGATCACTATATCACTGCCAGGGCTGTAGAGGCAGCCTCCTGGATGGCTGGAATGGGATCTGATTACTCGGAGCAGGTAGAGGCGGTCGGGCGGCACGGTGTTTCAGAGAAATATTATTTTGCTCGTGGACCTCAGATTGTTAATAGGGTTGTAGAGACCACAAGTTACATTGATAAGAAGGTGGAAGCCAATACAGCCAATATCTACCAGGGTCCGGGGATATCTGGAGCCGCATGGAGGCAGAGTCTGGCAGAGCAGGGAAAAAAATTACCCATTCTGGGCGATAGCGATGAATCAGCCAATGAAAGCTATATCAAAAACTTCATGATGGACATGGATTCCATGGCTATTCGTGGGGTCCCATCAGATAAAGAAATTGGTAAGCAATATGGATTAGAATGGGCTGAGCGCTTCCATTATATAGGCCCAAATCCATCGATCCGTGAGGACTATATTAAAGAAAATGCAGTGAAGAAATAGCTTTTTGGCCGATGTCAATAAACTCATATTTGTTTAGTGTTTTGAGAGCTTTATCACCAGAAGGTTAAACAAAAAGGGCCGAAACATGATAAAAATTGAATATATGGCAATGGATTTTACTGGGATCAAATAAAAATTAGTATATTTCGAGGATGATTTAATGATTAATCACCTATAAAACTTAATTATCAAACATATGGTTAAATTTTTACAAGCAATGCTTCTATTAATAAGTTTTGCCTCATTTGGGCAGACGATTAATGGAGTAGTTACGGCAGGAGGGGAAGGTCTTCCTGGTGTTTCAGTTATTATTAAAGGGACAACCAACGGAACATCTACTGATGTAGACGGACGGTATTCCCTGAGCGTCTCTGGTGTCGATAATCCAGTTCTTGTTTACACATCTGTTGGTTTCGCCACACAGGAGATTGCAGTTGGAAACAGAACAGTTATCGATGTAGGTTTAGAAGAAGACGAAGTTCAATTAGGCGAAGTTGTTGTGACAGCTTTGGGTATTGAGCGTGAAGAAAAGTCTTTGACTTATACACAACAAACTGTAGGTGGTGAAGATCTCACCAAAGTTAGAGATGTGAATTTCCTAAGCAATTTGGCTGGAAGGGCCGCAGGTGTACAAATTCAGAAAAGTAGTGGAGGACCTGGTGGATCTACCAAGATTCAGTTGAGGGGAAATAAGAACCTTACCGGAGACAGTGATCCTTTGTTTGTAATCGATGGTATTCCAATGGTTAACCGCAAAACATCACAAGCAGGGATGTGGGGTGGTGTTGATGGCGGAGATGGAATCTCGCAGCTTAACCAGGATGATATTGAAAGTATTAGTATTCTTAAAGGTGCTAATGCTGCTGCACTTTATGGAAGTCAGGGAGCCAATGGAGTGGTTTTGATAACGACTAAAAAAGGAAAAGCAGGCCAGGCCAAAGTAACCCTGAATTCTGGAGTTACTTTTGAAAGCGTTTTATTAAAGCCAGAACTGCAATTTAAGTATGGTGCTATTGGAGGTATCAAAGAAAGCTGGGATACCAATCCAGGTAATTACGATGATAACTACGTAGATGACTTTTTCAGAACCGGAGTAAATTTCATCAATTCCGTTTCGATTAGTGGAGGTAATGATAAAACTACTGCCTATTTCTCGTATGCAAATACGGATGCTACGGGTATCATGCCTAACAATTCCTACGGAAGAAACAACGTTACTTTTAAGCAGTCTACAAAATTATTGAATGATAAATTGACTGTAAATTCAAGTGTGATGTTGTCACAGGAAAAAGTTAAGAATCGGCCGGCCGCTGGGTATTATCTAAACCCTTTGACTGGTCTGTATCGATTCCCAAGAAACGGAGCAATTCCTCAATATAATCCTTCACTTGGTTTACAGGGGTATGAGTACTGGAAGAACAATCCAACCTATTTAGACCCAGACAGAAATGTGAACGTGATGAATTGGTTTGTAACTGATCACCACCAGTCAAACCCATGGTATTTACTTGAGAGTCAGCCTAGTGTAAACCAAACCAAAAGAGTTATTACCAGTGTCAACTTGAATTATGATTTCAGTGAGAAATTAGCTATTTCCGTGAGAGGTAATCTTGATTATGCTGATAAATTACGAGAGACTCAATACGCCTCCGGGGGTAATACAACAAATATAAGTCCTACCGGAAGCTGGGATTATAACAAATATGTAGATGAGCTTACTTATGTAGATGCCATCTTGAAATACAATGATAATTTTGGTGATTTGAGCCTGGGTGTAATCGCAGGGTCCTCTTATCAGAAGCGAGTATATGGTCTGGGAGTGAGTGTTGCTACAGGAACACAACCATTACTCTATGCCAATGAATACTATTTCCAAAACGTTCCAAGTACAGTTGCTATTAACTCGACATTAGCTTCACGGGATGTTAAACAAGGTTTATTCATAAATACTACTTTAGGCTATAGGGACCTTGTATTTCTGGATTTCTCCGGTAGAACTGACTGGTCATCTACACTAGTAGGTACTGGTAATGAAAATTACTTTTATCCAGCAGTTGGATTATCAGCTATCGTGAGTGAAATTTTGAACATACCTGAGCCAATTAGTAATGGAAAAGTAAGAGTATCCTACAGTCAGGTGGGTAACGAAGTTCCTTTCAATCAAATCATACCATCAAATACAGTAAATGGCTCAACGGGTGGAGTTAGCCGTGCTTCGGTTGCTCCTGGTACCGACTTGAAACCTGAAATTGTTACAACGATGGAATTAGGAACACACTGGGACTTTGTGGATAGTCGTATTGGTATTGACTTTACTTACTACAACATTACATCCAGTGATCAATTTTTCTCTGTGCCGGCACTTGCAGGTTCACCTTACAATACCCGTGTGATTAATATTGGTGAAATCAATAACAAAGGGGTGGAAATCATCCTGGACGCAACACCTGTTTTTACCAACAACTTTACCTGGAAAACAACTCTTAATTTTTCTAGAAATATCAATACAGTCGTAAAAGGAGATCCAAACAATCCGGACAACTGGATCAATACTGGAAGTTCTGAGGGTTATTTTGCTCGATTTAAAGAAGGGGGTTCCATTGGAGATCTGTATACCTTGAGCTTTGTTAGAGATGATCAGGGAAGAATTGTTCTTGGAACGAATGGAGCTCCTCGTAAAACAGGAGACAACCCAGAGTCAACTGATTTGAATTTCAGAGGAAATTTAAATCCGAATTTTGTCCTTGGATGGTCGAACAACTTGTCATATAAGAGTTTCGCATTGGCCCTCATGGTAAATGGTAATTTTGGTGGTTTAGCTGTTAGTAAGACAGAGGCCATGCTGGATGAGGCAGGTGTTTCTAAAAGGACAGCTGACGATAGGGATCAGGGATACACTGCTATCAATGCGGTAGATGCTGATGGAAGTCCTGTAAGTCAGATTCCGGTGGAGCTCTACTATCGTACGATCGGTGGTAGGAATGGTATTATGGAACCTTATGTTTACAGCAGAACAAACGTTAGGTTAACACAAGTGGCCTTGTCGTACAATACGAAGATAAGTTCACTTAACATGCCAGTTACCTTCTCCGTAGTGGGTCAAAATCTATTGTTCTTGTATTTAGATGCCCCATTTGATCCGGAATTGGCTATGAGTACCAATAGGAACTCACCTTCCCTTGATAATTTTAATGTTCCTGCCACGAGAACGGTTGGATTTAATATCCAGGTTAGCTTTTAATTGAAAGAGATATGAATAAAATATTTAAATATATCACAATAATTACGCTCATAGTTTTCAGTGCTTGTACTGAAAATTTTGAAGAACTGAACACGAATCCGTACCAGATCTCGGATGCGTCTCTAAGACAGGATAATAACCATGTGGGAGCCTATTTCCCAACGATGCTTGGTAACATATTCGGTGATCAGATTGAACACAATTTGGCCCATGATTCTTGGGTTAGGCATTTAGGAACTCCAACCCCATTTGTGGGCGGTATTAACAATACCACCTATTACATACGTTGGAACACCTATTGGAACCGTTGTTACAATCAGGTCTTTTCGCTTAGTGGCAGAGTAATTGAAATAGCCGAAGCTGAAGGGAATGATGTTTTTGTTGCCTGGGCAAAATTGATCAGGATTCTTTCTGCATCCAGACTATCTGCTTATCACGGACCGATTATTTACACAAATTATGGGTCGCTGGAAAGCACCATCCTGTATGATAGCGAAGAGACTTTGTACAACACATGGTTTTCTGAGCTTGACGATATCGTAGCTACTCTAACAGCCAATTCAGATTTTGGTGGAATGGCTGCTTTTGATGCGAGTTATGGTGGTGATATTCCTAAGTGGATCAAGTTCGCCAACAGTTTGCGATTGAGATTGGCCATGCGAATTTCCGTTGTATCCCCTACGTTAGCAAAAGCTGAGGGTGAGAAGGCAATCGCTGCCGCAGGAGGTTTGATCATGTCAGCTGCTGATGATTTCAAAATAAAGTTATACAATGGATTTTTCCCTCCTGCCAGGATAGCCTGGGGATGGGGTGATACCCGTATGAGTGCGACGATGGAATCTGTACTTGTAGGTTATGAAGATGGAAGACTTTCCAAATACTTTGAACCTGCTACTGATGTTTCATTAGCTTCTGATCATCCTGATTTACCATATAAGGGGATTAGAAATGGAGCGACCTTGGGTGCCAAGGACGATAGACTCCCGTATTCCAACATTAGCAAGGATTTCAATCCAACAACTAAAGATGGAATGCGTCGTTGCTTTATGTCAGCTGAAACACACTTCTTATTGGCAGAGGCTGCCTTAAGAGGTTGGACTGGTGCAGGTTCGGCTCAGGCTCACTATGAGCAGGGAGTAATGGATTCGTTTGCCGAATGGGGTGCTGCAGGAGCTGCTGACTATCTTATGGATGACACCAAAATGCCTATAGATTATGATGATCCTAAAGCGGGTGCTGGTGATGTGAATGATTTCCGTAGAGGAGAGACAGATCCCAGGCTTATGCTACGTTGGGATATCACTGTAAAATGGGATGACGCAGCTAGTAATGAAGAAAAGCTAGAGAGAATCATTTCTCAGAAATGGATTGCTGCTTACATGAATAGTATTGAGCCTTGGGTGGATCATCGCCGTACAGGATATCCAAAACTTCCTTATAACTATCAGAATGATAGCAATGAAGACTGGGGTATTGTTGCTGCTGATGATTTCTTGAGAAGATTGCCATTTGTGGACGCAGAACGTAACAACAATGCTGCTGGTGTTGCTGATGCCACTACAAAATTAGGTGGTCCGGACGAAATTGGAACTCCTTTATGGTTTGATACAGGAGGTACAAACTTTCCTTGATAAATAATTGATTAGAAAATGGGGTTGCCTGGGGGATAACATTCTCTGAGCAACCCTTTTTTTATGATTCCCCTCGCTCAGTTTAAAAAGTACCGAACGAGATTTGTGATTGAAAGCGTTCACCAAAGACCTTCTTAAACGGTCAAATATTATATATTTTTGCAGGTATTAATTTGTAGGAAGTTAATAGTTGGAGATAAGAATGAACAAATTAATTGCTGGGTGTGGGCTGCTGTTTGAACGATCAATCATGGATTGCATGAATTGGCAGGAAGCGCCACGCGGAGGTGATAAGTCATTTACGATAGTATCTCAGGATACACCCCCTTCATCACAGAACATATCAATTTCTTTCCTTTAGGATTTTCCCAAATGAGAACAATTATTTACTCACTTTGTATATCATTCTGTATACTCTTTGGATGTACTCAGTCAGCTGAGCACACGCACTCCACAGTAGTGGAAATTGAAGCCAAAGTAAAGCCAGATGAGCCTACTAGGGATATGATCCAGAGGGTTAAGAAGGCATATTCAAATATTGACCCCGAAAATGTCCAATACATTTTCAACCGGAGACATGCAGAAAAGCTCAAAGAAAAAATGGATGAAATGGAGGTTGGGGCAGAGCGTAATCTTGTAGTCTATGAGTATGGGGTGGCATTGCTGAGAGCAGGTGAGTTAGACAAGGCCATCGATGTCTTCCAAAGTTACCATGACTTTTATGAGGAAAGAATTGTGCCTGAGAGAGGTGATGTATTAAATGAGCTTAACACACAGCTTGCAATTGCCTATTTGCGTAAGGGGGAAGTGGACAATTGTCTTCTTAACCATACGAATGAGTCCTGTATAATCCCTATCTCTAATAAAGCAGTGCACATTGACACAGTGGGTTCGTCAACCGCTATTAAATATTTGAGTGAAATTCTGGAAACGAAACCATTCAATTTTGAAATCAGATATCTCCTGAATATTGCTTATATGACTTTGGGTGAATACCCGGATGGTGTACCAGTGGAGTTTCGTATTCCGGAAGAATATTTTTCACAAAGTGAATTTCCTAAATTCCATGATGTTGCATCCGACCTGGGTGTAGATGTGAATGGATTATCCGGCGGTATATGCATTGATGATTTTAATAATGATGGTTATCTTGATATGATTGTCTCTGAGTGGGGTCATGATGATCAAATCAGATATTTTGAAAACAATGGAAGAGATGGTTTTACGGATATGACGTCATATTCCGGGCTGGTTGGGGTGACCGGAGGGTTAAATCTTAAGCATGCAGATTTTAATAATGATGGCTATATTGATTTTATCATCTTGAGAGGAGCCTGGCTGGAGAATAATGGCAAAATTCCCAATTCACTCATTAGAAATAATGGAGATGGCACGTTCACAGATGTCACTATTGAGACTGGAATTTATTCAGAGCATCCAACGCAGACAGCTGTTTGGGCAGATTTCAATTTGGATGGCTGGATAGACATTTTTATAGGCAATGAATCAACGCCAAACGGCGAAAACCAATGTGAGCTATTTATTAATAACTCGGGCAAGACATTTACGAATGTTACGTCACAGGCAGGAATTTCCGAAACTGGTTTTTTTAAGGGTGTGGCTTCGGGGGATCTCAACAATGATGGATATGAGGATATTTACCTATCCAATTTTAATGGAGAAAATGTACTTTATTTTAATTCATCCAGTGAAAAGAACCTTGCTTTTAAGAAGGCGGGTGATGAGGTTGGGGTGAGTGAACCACTGCAAAGTTTCTCCACATGGATATTTGACTTTAACAATGATGGATTAGAAGATATATTCGTCTCTGGATACTCCTCTGATCTCATATCCCCGCCTAATATGTTGATGGCCAGTATATTCTATCCACACAACGAAGGTCTAAAATTAAGACGTCCCAAGCTCTATAAAAATAACGGCGATGGCACGTTTACTGATGTGGCATACGACTTAGGTTTAACCGAACCAGCGGCAACCATGGGTTGTAATTTTGGAGATCTGGACAATGATGGATTTCTTGATTTCTACCTGGCTACAGGTGATCCGAGTTTTCTTTCCATAGTCCCAAATAAGATGTACAGGAATAATCAAGGTCAAAAATTTGAAGATGTAACTTACAGTGGCGGATTTGGGCATATTCAGAAAGGTCATGCGGTGGGCTTTGGAGATCTGGACATGGACGGTGATCAGGACATTTATGCAGTGATGGGTGGTGCTTATGAAGGCGATAATTATCAAAACGTCCTGTTCGAAAACCCTATTGGCAATGCTAATAATTGGATAAACATATCATTGGAAGGTAAGACAAGTAACCGATCTGCCATTGGAGCCAAAATTGTACTCACGATTGAAGAGGAGGGTATGGAGAGAAAGGTATTTCATAAAGTGGGGACAGGCGCCAGTTTTGGAGGTAATAGTCTCCTGGCAGAGATTGGAATTGGTAAGGCAAAATCTATAAAGAAACTAGAGGTGTATTGGCCGACTCAAGATAGGCAGATATCCACTTTTCAGGATGTAAAGATTAATACCGTAATAAAAATTGTAGAAGGGCAGAATGAGATTGAGGAATTAAGGTCGAATAAGGTTTCCTTTATGAAAGGACAGCACCATCACCTATGAAAATAACTGCAAATTATTTGCAGCATTATTAATTACCAATTTTGTGGATTATTTAGTGTAAAAGACAGTATATTCATGTTTTGAGTGCGCGCATAACCGAATTGTGTGCGGAAACACTATAAACTCGCTAAATAATTTTGTCGGAGAATAAGAACTACCGAATAAAGGATATTGCTCTACTTGCAGGTGTGTCAGAAGGCACAGTTGATCGGGTTCTTCACAGCCGGGGAAATGTATCAGATTCTGCATTCACCAAAGTGAATGAGATTCTAAATAAGATAAATTATAAGCCTAACTTAATTGCCCGCTCATTGGGTCGGGGTCTGAAGCAAAGAATAGCAGTTCTAAGCGTTGACCCTAAGGATGATCCTTATTGGAATGAAGTGCATAAAGGCATTTTGCAAGCACAGGATGAATGGAACCAATATGGTATCACCATTGATACCTACTTCTTCATGCATGATGGAGAGCATTCATTTGAGCATGTTGCGGAAAGAGCGTTGGATACCGAGCCCCATGGACTGGTAATGGCCCCAATCTTTCATCCTCCAGCTTTGGCAGTGATAGAATCATTGAAAGAATATAACTTACCTTACATATTGTTCAATACAGATATTCCTAAATCAGAAGCCATGAGCTTTATTGGACAGAATCTTTACGATAGCGGGAAACTGGCAGGGTTTCTATGTAGTCTTGGTCAAAATACTACTGATCGATATGAGATTCTTACAGTAGGGGAGGACACGAAGGATTCTGTTTATCTGTCAGAAAAAGAGAATGGATTTAGAGATTATTTTCACGATAACTCGCTCAATAATGAGATCCATAATTATGTGTTAGCCATGGATTCCCATGAATTTCATGCATACATGGATAAAATACTTTCCGATAGAGATTTAAAAGGGATTTTTATTACCACATCAAAGGCCACACCTGTAGTGTCTGAAAAGATATATGCCAGTAAAAGGAAAGATATAAGGTTAGTCGCCTATGACTTATTGGAAAGCAATCTTAAATATCTTGATACAGGTATTATTAGTTTCTTGATCAATCAAAATCCTAAAAGACAGGCTTTTATGGGAATTAGCCATATGGTTAATTACCTTTTATTCAATAAAACTATTCCTCGGGAGGATTTATTTCCTCTTGAGATCATTACACGACACAATGTAAATTCATATCTCAACTCAATTATTCACTAAAACAAAAAATTAATGAGAACCATCAAATACTTCGGAATACTCATCGCCATTTTATTAATTAATTGTGGGTCAGTAGTTGCTCAATCGCTTGATCTCCTGATAACCAATGGCCATGTCATCGATCCAAAAAACAATATCGATGCAGTGATGGACGTAGGGATTTTAGATGGAAAAATTGCGGAAGTGGCTACTAAAATTTCCAAATCAGCAAAGAAAACGATTGATGCGAAAGGATTGTATGTAGTTCCCGGTTTGATTGATATTCATGGCCACCATCATTATGGAACACAGGAGGATCATTACCTGAGTGATGGATATACTGCGCTCCCTCCGGATGGTTTTACTTTTCGGGCTGGAGTGACTACTGTGGTTGATGCGGGAGGTGCAGGTTGGCGGAATTTTGCAGATTTTAAGAATCAGGCAATAGACCATTCCAGGACAAGGGTTTTGGCGTTTATGAATATCGTGGGTTCGGGTATGAGGGGCGGTGCCTATGAGCAAAACCCAGACGATATGGATGCCAAGCTGACTGCGATGGTAGCCCGAAGATATTCAGATTATGTTGTTGGGATAAAGCTGGCTCACTATAGCGGAGCTGAATGGGAACCAACAGAACGTGCGGTTGAGGCTGGAAAATTAGCGGATATTCCTGTTATGATTGATTTTGGAGGCGCAGATCCTGAACTCTCGTTGGAAACGCTTATGCTTGAGAAACTTAGACCCGGGGATATCTTCACTCACTGTTTTGCGAATGTGAATGGACGTGAGCCGATTGTTGAGAATGGGAAAGTTCGCCCCGCAATGATCAAAGCACAGGAAAGAGGAATCATTTTCGATGTTGGTCACGGGGGAGGAAGTTTTCTATATGCACAGGCAGTGCCGGCTTTAAAGCAAGGATTTATGCCTAATTCTATCAGTACTGATTTACACACTGGAAGTATGAATGGAGGCATGAAAGATATGTCCAATGTGATGTCTAAATTGTTAAACATTGGCATGCCTTTGAAAGAGGTGATTACTGCATCTACATGGACCCCGGCTAAGGTTATTAAAAGAGAAGAATTAGGTAATCTTTCAGTGGGTTCAGGTGCCGATGTAGCGATTCTAAGTGTTGATAAAGGTAAATTTGGTTATATCGACGTTGGGGGTTTTAAAATGTCAGGAGATCAAAAGATTGTCCCTCAGGTGACTCTAAGAGATGGAAGAGTAGTGTGGGATCTAAATGGACTTGCTGCGACACCTTATACAGAATAATAATTTACGCTCGATTCAATCAATGAAGATATTGAGATACATAGCCATTTTGTCCTGGTTTGCTGTCTTGACGATGTTTTTTCAATGCAGTGAAAAAACCAAACTTCCACCAGGAGACCCAGATAATGGAGGTCTGGTGGTACCTGATGGATTTGAAGTGGTCGTTGTTGCTGATAGCATTGGGAGTGCCCGGCACATGGCTGTGAACGAAAATGGCGACATCTATGTGAAACTTAGGGGAGGTAAACCTAAGGGTATAGTCGGATTACGAGACGTAAATAATGATGGGAAAGCAGATACCATAAAATACTTTGGTAATTACGAAGACATGGGTAATTATGGAACTGCCATGAGACTACATAAAGGCTACATGTATTTTAGCACTGCCGGTGAAGTCTATCGCATCAAAATGGTTCCTGGACAGTTGGTGCAGGATGCTGAACCCGAACTGATCATTAAAGATGACTACAAAAACGATCCACACGGTTATGAGCATATAGCCAAACCGATCACATTTGATAATGATGGGCACATTTATTTGCAATATGGTTCGCCGGGAGATGTTTGCCAGGTATTAAACAGGATACCTGGAGAGCCAGGCGAGTACCCATGTTCTCAATTGGAGGAACATGGTGGTATCTGGCAATTTGATGAATCAAAATTGAATCAAACACTTCATGATGACGGGGTCCACTATGCCACAGGTATTAGAAGTATCGTGGGAATGGATTGGAACAATGCGGATAACACCCTATATGCGGTTGTACATGGGAGAGATGATCTTGCGAGAAGAAACCCTAATGAATATACCAAATGGCAAAGTGCTATCTATCCTTCTGAAGAATTCATACGCGTAAAGAAAGGAGACAATGCGGGTTGGCCATACTTCTACTTTGACCAGGTTACAGGGAAAAGGGTTTTGAATCCTGAATATGTTGGTCTGGGTATTGATGAGGAAACCGGTAAGGACTATGTTCAGCCGCTTATCGGTTTTCCCGGACATTGGGCACCCAATGACATCTTATTTTATACCGGTGATCAGTTTCCGGAACATTATAAGAATGGAGCATTTATTGCCTTCCATGGCTCTACCAACAGAGCTCCCTACCCACAGGCAGGTTATTTCGTAGCTTTCGTCCCATTTGAAAATGGTTCACCTGCAGGTGAATGGGAAGTGTTTGCAGATGGGTTTATAGGTGATGAGCCGTTAGCGAATGTCAGTGACGCACCTTATCGGCCTATGGCTCTTGCCATGGGACCCGATGGATCACTTTATCTATCAGAAACAGTAAAAGGAAAGATCTGGAGGGTTATGTATAAAGGCGACAAGAAAAGTTTTGGTAAAGAAAATCTGGCAGTAACTGAAGCAAGGAAAACCCTGCCTCATTTACGAACGCCTGATGAAGAGAATGATAACCTTCAGCAAGGGATATCTGTTGGGGGTGCAAGAATTTATGCCACCTATTGTGGACCTTGTCACCAACGTAACGGGAAAGGTGCTGAGGGTAGATTCCCTCCACTGGTAGGAGCGGAATGGGTAACCGGTGATAAATCCAGGCTAATTGGGGTGATCCTTAATGGACTGGAAGGAGACATCATGGTCAACGGAGTCGGTTATAATGGTATCATGCCCAAGCATGGCTTTTTAAAAGATGAAGAGATTGCTGACCTGCTCACTTTTGTGCGCGAAAGATTTGGAGAGGGAGCAAGTGAGGTAACAGTTGCTGAGGTTAAAACAGAAAGAGAAAAATCATTAAATCAATAAGTTTCTAAATTAAATTTTAATACAATGAAGACAGACAGACGATCAATTTTTAAGAAAATACTGATGGGAACGACGGGACTATTAGGATTTTCTGCAGCTAAAGCAGCAGTAGACAACAATGATGCAGATGATGAAATTATAACTGGGGATGTGACTTATGATGATCAGGCTCCGTTGTTTTCAGGGTCACAAACCTATGGAGGATTGGTGTATATAGCTGGAAAAGGTGCCCATTTTGAGGGAGATATCACAGCACACACTAAGCATGTTCTGGACGAGATTGAAAAGGAACTGGAAAAGGCTGGTTCTGGGATGGACAGGGTCTTGAAAGTAAATGTATATCTCCATGATTTGAATGACTATAAGGCGATGAATGAGGCCTATAGAGGTCGCTTTGGTGATAACCCACCAGTGAGAACCACAATAGCTCCCTATGGAGGGGTGCCGGGAAATTCATTAGTAGAAATTGATTGTATTGCAGCATTAAAAAAGAAGTAAGATTATGACGAAAAGAAGACATGTTTTAAAGGGACTTGCAACACTTCCTTTAGCAGGTGTAGCAGCTAGCCATGTGCTTGGTGCTCCAATGCAACAAGCGAGCTATGAGCGGGATTATTTCAAAGAGCTTGGACTACGTACATTTATCAATGCTGCAGGGACCTATACGGCACTCACAGCGTCTTTCATGCGTCCTGAAGTATTGCAGGCTTATAATTATGCTTCAAGTCAATACGTAAGCCTAAATGAGCTACAGGATAGGGTTGGTGAAAGACTTGCGGAATTGTTGAAATGTGAGGCAGCCATGGTAACTGCCGGTGCAGCATCTGCTATTACATTGGGTACCGCCGGGGTTTTAACCGGAGGGGATTCAGGAATAGCAAGTAGAATACCTGAGGATATGACTGGCGTGAAAACTGAAGTGATCGCACAAAAATCACACCGTGTAGGTTATGATCATGCGATGCGTAACTGTGGTGTAAAAGTTATTGAGGTGGAAACCCGTAAGGAAATGGAAGCTGCCATCAACAAAAACACGGCCATGTTGTGGTTCCTGAATTTTGCTGCTCCAAATGGAAAAATCGGATATGAAGAGTTTCTGGAGATTGCTAAAAAGCACAAAATCCCAACACTGATCGACTGCGCAGCGGATGTTCCGCCGGTTGAGAACCTATGGAAGTATACAAATATGGGTTTTGACCTGGTATGCTTCTCAGGAGGTAAAGGGCTGAGAGGTCCTCAGAGTGCTGGTCTGCTATTGGGACGAAAAGACCTCATTGCAGCAGCACGTAAAAATGCACCACCAAATGGTAATACAGTTGGTAGAGGTATGAAAGTAAATAAGGAAGAAGTACTGGGTATGTTAGCGGCTGTAGAAGCTTACTTGAAAAGAGATCATGCTGCCGACTGGAAGCTGTGGGAATCACAGGTCAAATTGATCGGTGAATCAGCATCTTCAGTAAGCGGGGTGACTCACGAAATACATGTTCCTGAAATTGCGAATCATGTACCTTCACTGACCGTGACATGGGACCAGACTAAGGTAAAGATCACCCCAGGAGATGTGAGGCAGGCTCTTCGAGATGGACATCCATCCATAGAGACTGTTGGAGGAGGAGATTCCTTAGGTATTACTACCTGGATGATGAATCCTGGAGAAGAAAGAATTGTAGCCAGTAGGTTGAAAGAAATACTGGCAGCTGCTGTATAGCAATTACAATTTTTGAGAAAGATGATAAGAAAGGCAAAGGGAAAAACTTTGCCTTTTTTCATGGTTTGGTTCAGAAATGCTCAGGGAATTATTAGCTTTTCAAAACATTAATTCAGAATTAATTTTATCAGGATGAGGATAGCTGTAATACCTGGTGATGGGATCGGAAAGGAAGTAATTCCGGTTGGCCAGCAAGTGTTAGATGCAGTTGGTAAAAAGGTAGGGTTTTCCATTGAATGGAAAACATTTGACTGGAGCTGCGAGACGTATAAGCATAGTGGTCAGATGATGCCCTCTGAAGGACTTGATCTGCTTTCGAAATATGATGCCATTTACCTCGGTGCTGTAGGCTTTCCAGGGGTTCCCGATCATGTTTCTCTGTGGGGTTTACTCATTCCAATCAGAAGACATTTTCAGCAGTATATTTCGCTAAGACCCGTCAGGTTGTTTGACGGGATAAAATCACCCCTTGCCAATAGATTCGCAGAGGATATAGACATGGTGATTGTAAGGGAAAATAATGAGGGTGAGTATTCCGAAATTGGAGGTCGTATCTATGCCGGTACGGATATGGAGACGGTGACCCAGGAAAGTATATTTACTCGGAGAGGCGTCGATCGGGTCATGTCTTATGCCTTTGAATTAGCCGGAAAGCGTAAAAATCGACTGACTTCAGCCACCAAATCCAACGGTATAATACATACCATGCCTTTTTGGGATGAACGATTTGAAGAGATAAGTAAGAAATATCCTGAAATTCACACGGATAAATATCACATCGATATTCTAACTGCCAATTTTGTCCTCCATCCTGACTGGTTTGATGTGGTGGTAGGTTCTAATTTATTCGGTGACATCCTTTCAGATCTAGGACCAGCTGTAGCTGGTACGATAGGCATTGCAGCGTCTGGAAATATCAACCCGGAAAGAGCTTTTCCTTCCATGTTTGAGCCGGTTCATGGTTCCGCACCAGATATAGCTGGAAAAGGTATTGCCAATCCAATAGGGACAATATGGGCCGGATCAATGATGCTTGAACATTTGGGACAGTTGGAAGGAGCAGACCTGATCATGAAGGCGATAGAAATATCCATTAAGGAAAGAGTAGCTCTTACCAGAGACATGGGCGGTAAAGCCACCACACAAGAGTGTGGTAATGCAGTAATTGATATCTTAAAAGACTTATAATACCTGAAAATGAAAATTGTAGAAGTAGCCCCATTTATCATGCATATTCCGGTTACAGGAAGCCACATAGCTGACAGTACGCATAGCATTAGTCATTGGGGAGTGGTTGGAACCAAGATCAAAGCAGACAATGGACTTGAAGGATGGGGTTTTACAGGTACGCATGCTTATCTCCCAGCGGACAAGTTAATTACTTCCTGTATTGGGGATTGTTATGCTCCATTACTTATGGGCGAAGACCCCACCCACATCAATCATCTCTGGTACAAGCTAAACAGAAATCCACCCATGCAATGGATTGGCAGAGCGGGTATTACACAACTGGGATTAGGAGCAGTTGACATTGCCCTGTGGGATCTTAAAGCAAAAAGCCATGGAGTTCCCCTATGGCAGTTATTAGGAGGAAATAAAACTGAGTTAAATGCTTATAACACTGATGTCGGCTGGCTTTCAATACCCAATGATCAGCTGGTTAAGGGTATTTTGAAAACAATAGAGGAGGACGGATTTACCGGTATTAAGCTCAAAGTTGGATCCAAGGATCCAAATAAGGATGTAGAGCGGATCAGGATAGTGAGGGAAGCCATTGGGAAAGATATTGCATTGGCCATTGATGGAAATGGGAAATGGGATTTGCCGACTTGTTTACGATTTTGTGAGAAGATCGAAAAGTATGATATCTATTGGTTTGAGGAACCTCTGTGGCATGATGATGTTAACGGACATGCTGAACTGGCAAAGCATACTTCAATTCCCATTGCGCTGGGGGAGCAACTTTATTCGGCAGATGCATTCAGACAATTTATCGATGCTGGAGCAATTCACTATGTACAACCTGATGTGACTCGGTTTGGGGGGATTACCGAATTTCTGACCGTTGCGGAAATGGCATTGGGGGCCAGACTTCCGGTAGCACCTCATGCAGGTGATATGAGTCAGATCCATGCCCATATTTCGTTTGCTCATCATTCTTGCATGATTTTGGAATATATCCCATGGATAAAAGAAGCCTTTATGGACCCGATAAATGTAAAGAATGGGCTTGTTATCAGACCTGAATTGCCAGGTGCTGGGACTACTCCAAAGCCTGAAGCATTTGAGAAGTATAATAAATTGTAAAATTTAAATCTTGAACCGTTAAGAGATTAAGAGGATTGAGAGAATGTCCTTAATTTTCTAAATATCTTTATTGTTAAATAATTAAGCCATTTAACGTTGAATATTACTGACTTACAACGACAAGAATTTAATGAACAAGGATACCTGGTTGTTCGAGGTCTTCTTGATACCGAGGAATTGACTTTTTATCAATCTTTGTATGAAGATTTTATTCATAATAGACTGGATGTATCAAGATACCGATCAGATTTGGGCGGGCATGTGGAAGATCAAAATAATATCGCTACGGAACGTATCACCCAGATTATGGTACCATCCAGGGTTCTTCCAGATTTATTGGAGAAACCCCTTCACCAAAAGACATTAGCAATAGCCCAGAAACTGATGGGAAAGGATATGGCGTTAGATTTCGACATGCTCATTGACAAAGCCCCATTTTCCAATACGCCGACTCCCTGGCACCAGGATTGTGCCTATTGGATCGATATGCCTGATAAGCGAGCTGTGAGTTGCTGGGTCTCCCTGGACGAAGCAAGGCTTGAGAATGGATGTATGTGGTATATTTCTGGTTCGCACAAACTCCCCATGCGAAAACATCACCCTGCCGGTAAAGGCGGTGGAGCACTTGAATGTGAAGCAAATGAGTCAGAAGGTATTGCAGTTCCTTTGCAGCCTGGTGACTGTGTCTTGCATCATGGAGGTACTGCTCATTATAGCCGGGGCAATAGTACCTCACTTCGCCGAAGGGCATTCATTACTAACTTTCGTCCGGAAGCCATGGTTGAGCTGGAGCGAGCTCAGGGCATGGATCATACCGGAGAGCGGAAGGTTAGATCGTGATGAAAGATAGATGCTATAAGCGTGCAATACCTGATGCCTATATTCTGTATATTTCAAATATTATTCTAAAAAGCTAAATCATGTTACCTTCCATTCGGCCCACCGTATGGGTCATTTTTATTTGTCTATCATATTTATCTCAACCAGTTTCAGCTCAGAAAGCGACTATTTCTGAAGATAAAATTGAAATAGAAACCTACGAATTTGGAGATCCCAGCCCAATTCCAATCCTGGCTGAAAAGCCACAAATCTATCCATATCACAGGTTTGATGGCTATAGTTTTGACAAGCATCCAGTCCAATGGAAAGTGGTTACCCTGGAAAATGATTACATAAAGGTGATGGTTCTGCCAGAGGTAGGTGGCAAGGTCTGGGGAGCTGTCGATAAGCGTAGCGATTTCGATTTTATTTACCTCAACGAAGTCCTGAAGTTCAGGAATATCGCGCTACGCGGCCCATGGACTTCTGGAGGAATTGAGTTTAATTTTGGTTATATAGGTCATACACCTTCTACTGCTTCACCTGTAGATTATCAGCTGAGAGAAAATGCAGATGGGAGCGTCAGCTGTTTTGTTGGGGGATTAGATTTGCCTTCACGTACCCAATGGCGTGTAGAGGTGAGACTTGCACCGGACAAAGCGTATTTCGAGACACGTGTCCAATATTATAATCCAACTAACACTTCTAAATCTTATTACAATTGGATGACAGCTGCTGCCCGAACCGAAAATGAGTTGGAGTTTATCTATCCGGGGGACCAGTATCTATCTCATGGAGGGGATGCCTATCCCTGGTATATTGACGATCAGGGCAGGGAGTTAAATATTTATGAAAACAATGCTTTTGGATCTAATATCTCCCGCCATGTCGTGGGTACCTACGCAGATTTTTTTGGAGGCTATTATCATCGGGATAATGTAGGATTTGGCCACCTGGCACCTTATGAAGAAATGCCCGGACAGAAGCTTTGGCTATGGGCTTTATCCCGCCAGGGTGGGATATGGGAAGACCTCCTGACGGATACCAATGGACAGTATCTGGAATTTCAGGCTGGTCGGATGCTGAACCAGTTTTCAGGCAGCGCATCACATAATCCAATAGCAAAAGCCGGGTTTGGCCCACATACCTATGATTCCTGGACTGATTTATGGTTTCCAGTGAAAGATATTGGGGGTATGGTCGATGCTTCATCTTCCGGTGTATTGAATGTGGAACAAAATGGCAGGGAATTGATCATTGGGTTACAATCTCTTGTTGCAGGTGAGCCTGAAATACAGGTACTACAAGGGGGAGTTAATGTCTATTCTACAAAAATATCATTAGCCCCAAATGAGACTTCAATAGAAAAGGTGAAGCTCCCAACAAACGAACCCTATGAAGTCAGGGTATTCGGGTATGACCTGAATTATTCATCGACTGGACCAGACTTGCTTGACAGAAGTTTTGAGGGGATGACGCTGGAAAAGGAAACGGTATCAATCCTATATCATGAAGGCACAGAACTGAAGAAGAACAGACAGCCAACTGCGGCTATGAAACGATTTGAGGAAGTATTAGATGAGGATCCTTATCACATTGGAGCTTTATGTTCGATATCTGAGATACTTCTTCAAGAGGCGCAATATGAGAAGGCATTAGAATATATAAAACGAGCCCTTTCTATTGATACCTATGATGCTCAATCAAACTTCATTGCAGCTGCTATATATCAGGTTATGCAAGATGAGATAAATGCACTTGAATGTTACGGATGGGCGGCCCGATCAATGCAATTTAGGGCGGCGGCATACATGGAGATGGGCGGTATTTACCTAAAAAGATCAGAACTTAATAAGGCTAAAAATTATCTATCAAAGTCCTTACGATTCAACGCTGACAATTTGCAGGCTAAACATCTGCTTTCGGTTATTATGAGAAAGTCCGGAGAGAGGCAGGCAGTTAAGGAATTATTAGAGGAGATTATTGAAATCGATCCTTTGAATCACCTGGCTAACTATGAATTGGATTTAGTAAATGGAGACAAGCTGACTTTTGGCCAGAAGATCAAATCAGAATTGAAATATCAATCATTTCTGGAGATGGCTTTGTGGTATGATCGATATGGAATGGTTAGTGAAGCACGACAGATCCTGGATGAAGCCCCTGATCATTCACTTATTTTGCTTTGGAGGGCATATCTGGATCGGGCTAATACCAAGAAGACCTCATCAATTGTCGAAAGTTTGATTAATACGAGTCCTGAATATGTCTTTCCTTACAGACCTGAAACCCTAAAGCCTTTAATTTGGCTAAACGATGAAACCAATCACTGGAAAGCCAAATACTTTTTAGGGCTAAACTATTGGGCACTTCATAGACTGGACGAAGCGAAGGAATTTATTGAAGCATGTATCAATGAGCCTGATGTGCCTTCCTTTTACATAGCCAAAAGCCAGTTATTGGAGTTGATGGATGGGGCAGCTTCAATTGATGACCTGGAACGTGCTTTAGATCTCGATAAGGATCAGTGGAGAAGTTGGAATTATCTAATGAAAGCATATTTGGATCAGAAGCAATATGACAAGGCGGTTTCAAGTGGTAAAACCGCGATAAAAAAGTTTCCGGAGAATTATGAGCTCAAGCTAAAGCTTGCAGAAGCCTATCTTCATACAGGTGATCATCAGTCTGCCACGAACTTGCTTAATAATACACATGTTTTACCATTTGAAGGTGCCTCTTCAGGTAGGCGTCTTTATGAGCAGGCCTTGCTTTTTTCTGCGATCGAAAGCTATGAAGCCAAAAAATATGATCAGGCAATACAGTTATTGGAAGAAGCCAGGGAATGGCCTGAACGCCTTGGGGTAGGAAAACCATACGATCCGGATGAACGAATTGAAGATTATCTACAAGCAATGTGTCTACGCAAACTGAAAAAGGATTCAGCCTCTAATTATGAGCAACAGGTCATACAGTATACCAAAGAGCATTTCCGGGGAGGTTACCGGGATATCCTGGGGTTATTACTCATGGATCCGTATAAGGCAAATGAACTACTTGCTTCTGAGGGAATCCAGGTGGCTAGCCTGACTGATCTTGCGAAATCAATTGAAGGAGACCTTTATTTTGATATTGTGGAGAAGCTGAGTATTCTGAGTGAATAAAAAAAAGGCACCCTATTGAGTGCCTTGTGCTTTTTGTAGGAGAATTGGAAATTCAATTGAGAACAAGATTTGCAGACTCCTGTCTACTGTCTCCTATATTCTGTCTCCAAAGGAATAAGTAGCGAAGGGGGGAATCGAACCCCCGACCTCCGGGTTATGAACCTTATTATATATGTGCTCACTTGATATAAAATGGCCTCAAATGGTATTTAAATGCACTTTTAGTTTCATGTAAAACCATCAAAAAGTAAGTAAAAGCACTAAATGTTTAACCATTGTTTAACCAATTTCTCATGAAAATATATTAAATTACCACTGAATATCAGATACTTATGGCTTCAGTAAAAGTAATTCTAAGGAAGGAAAAAGAAAAAAGAGACGGTACCTGCCCGTTAGCAATAAGAATAATCAAAGATCGAAAGGTTCATTATATCCATACAGATCAATCAATTGACCGGAAGTTCTGGGATGAAAGTGAACGAAGAGTTAAGAAGTCTCATCCCAATTCGGCAAGGTTAAATAATTATCTATTGGCCAAACTCAAGGAGGCAAATGATATAGCATTGACATTAGAAACGAGTAGTGAAAATGCTTCCGGAAAGGAAATTAAAAAGAAGGTTGGTAAGAAAGGAAAAACAGTTTCATTCTTCTCATTTGGAGTTCAACGTGTCAGGAATAAACATCTAAGTGGTGTGCATTCAGTTGCTCGGGCCGAACGCTCGATTCTTAGCAACATTGAAGAATTTATTAATCACAAAAAGTCAGCTCCCATAAAAGTAGTCAAGGAAGAGATTCAGCAGAGGCGAAGGAAAAAAATTGGTGACAGCAGAAGGCCAGGTTATTCATTTCTTGAAGAGTTAAAAATTATTGGCAAAAATAATAGCCTATACTTTGAAGATATCAATACTAATTTTCTAAATCAATATAAGACATTTTGCCTAACATATCTTGAAGTGAAAACTCGTACGGTCACTAACCAACTAATTTTCATAAGAACTCTTTTTAATGATGCGATTTCACAAGGAATAGTGGATGCAAAATATTATCCATTCGCAGGTGAAAAGGAGAAGATTAGAATTGGTTCTGGTCTCAAGGTTGGACTGTCACGCGAGGAAGTAGAATGCATCGAGAATTTAGATTTGGAAAGAGACTCACAGGTATGGCATGCAAGAAATGTTTGGCTTTTAGCTTTTTATTTTGCTGGTATCAGAGTTACAGATGTGCTTAGTCTAACTTGGGGAGATTTCAAGGATAGGAGACTTTACTATACCATGCATAAAAATGAGAAACCTGTCTCCCTTAAAATCCCTGAAAAAGCTCAAGCAATCCTGGACTTGTACAGATCATCAGACAGCAGAAAGAAGGATTTTGTTTTCCAATATCTGAAAGATGTAAGACCAAATGATTCGCATGATAAATATGTGAAGGTCCGGAATGCCACAAGTCTTCTAAATAAATACCTTAAAAAGATCGCTGAGAAATGTGACATTGAGAAGAACCTATCCAATCATATCGCAAGGCACACCTTTGGAAATCTTGCAGGAGATTCAATTCACCCATTAATGCTTCAAAAGCTATATAGACATTCTGATCTTAAAACTACTATAAACTATCAAGCTAACTTCATTCACAAGGAAGCAGATGAAGCACTAGATAAAGTTTTGAATTCATAAATGCTATATCATTACTAGAGTATCTGGCTCATAACCCGAAGGTCACAAGTTCGAGTCTTGTCCCCGCTACACTGAAAATCAGGCAGTTACATAAAAGTAGCTGCCTTTTTTATTTCCTGTACAACATATGTACAACATTTTTATCGTCTTAGTCAATACTTAGGACCTTAGGAGTAATTATTACTTCTCATTTTGTTTGCTTTTTAGGAAGATTACACATTCAAATCCTTTAGGAAATCAAACCCAGGCGAATATCCCAGTTTACAACTATTTTCAAGAACGTTAAAAATTGCTAGCTGATCTAATAACGTAAAATAAACTATCAAGCCAATTTCATTCATAAGGAAGCCGATGAAGCTTTGGATAAGGTATTGAATTCATAATCCAGATTTGTAAGATACAGTCCCTTATAGGAAGAAATTCATTTAGGTAGCTTTAATAAACTTCATGCTAATACGGGTCAATAAAGTCAGATATTTTTATAGATAAAGAGAATGCCCAAATGATTGGGATGTAAAAATAATTTGTACTTAGTAGAGATTATTCTTAATTTTTTCATCATTAAGGTAATTCTCTTAAAATATGATTTTTTTGATTTAGGTAGTATTATCCATTAAAATTTGACATCACTTGTTAATAAAGTATAGATTTTAAGCAGATTATATGACATTTTTCACATACCCAGAGAGGAAATTTGGATAGATATTTAAAATAACAGGAATGCTCTCAAATGGAAAATCTCATTTTATGGACACAAAAATGAAAGGTTGGGAGACAAGGAAAAAACAAATTCCATATTTGGAGACTTTGAAATTCTAATAATGAAATGATAAACTGAATTGTCAGCATAATCAATTATTAAAAGAATCCGAAAATAAAAATCTAAATGAATATCCAACTTGGAAAGACAACGGTATATAACTGATTCATATACAATAGAATCCCTCCAAATAGATGGTTCCGGTCAGTTCTCAGAGAAGGATGAGCGAATGGTTTGGCAACAGTTTATAGAGGGGGATAATAAAAGCCTCATCTATATATACAACAAATATGTGGATGTACTCTATAGTTATGGCAGGCAGCATAGTAAAAATTATGAACTCATTAGGGATTGTATTGGAGAACTGTTCTGCGATCTGATGGACAAACGATCAGGGCTTTCTAGCGCTCAATCTGTGAAAGCTTATCTTTTCGCTTCCCTAAAGCGAAGGGTTTTGAAAGAAAAAAGGAGAAATGGGAAGTTCCTTCTAGAGGAGGATGGTTTCAATTTTACATATGCAGAGCCACCATTATCCATTTCAGGTAATTTAAAGGAGCAAGACTTTGCAATTATTAATCAAAAGCTTAACCTCCTTTCGGTTAATCAAAGGGAAGCGATATATCTGCACTTCTATGAAGGGTTGAGTTATGCCGAGATTGCTAATATCTTAAAAATAAAAATAGATTCTGTACGTACATTGACCTACCGGGCTTTGGCCAGTCTTCAAAAGCATATTAATCCGTATTTTAGTTCGTTCTACGCACTCCTCATTTTTTTAAGTCAGATAGGGAAGTCCCTATAATATCAATGAACGTATAACCCCTCCAAAGCTTCAATCCAGGAGGGTAGTGTGTCCTGTATCGTTCCTTGATTGGATATCATTTATCATGTTACAGGTACTTATTTAATTAAAAAATTCATAAAATACTAAATACAAATGGTTGTATTATTCAATATATTATCATTTAATATAGAAATATTGTAAAAATTTAATTTGCACTGTACGAATTTTGAGCATTTCGACTCTAAGATCGTAAATGAGCTCGAACATGAGTGAAATGAGATCTACTGATACAATTTTTGACCTACTAAAGAATGAGGAATTTGTCCTTTGGGTGTTTAATCCCCGGGAGGAGTCGAACCATTATTGGTCAAAATGGATGACAGCTAATCCAGAAAGAAGGGAGGATGTGGAAACAGCCCGCCAATTCATCCTATCTTCCAGGAAACAGATCTCAGAGAAAATGCCTGATGAGGGATACGATTATATTTTGGAAAAGGTCTTTAGCCATGGGCAAAAGACTGGAAGTAGTCGAAGTAGTCATAGAAAGTTACGATTTTGGCAGCCTCTAAGAATTGCCGCAGCTATTGCAGTGCTGATCGTCTCCATATTTATCTTTTTGGAGCCGTCAAGGCAGGTAGAAATAGAAGACACCTTCACACTCACCACCATTCAAAAGGAAGCTCCCTTGGGTAGAAAAATTACCACCAGGTTACCGGATGGATCTACTATAACGCTTAATTCAGGTTCTCGAATCAGTTTCCCTGAGCAGTTCAGTGGAGATTCCAGGGAAATAACCTTGATAGGGGAAGCCTACTTTGAAGTAGAGCACAATCCTGAGAAACCATTTATCGTCTCGATGAATGGAGACCATGTACGCGTTTTAGGTACCTCGTTTAATATACGGTCATATAAGGAAGATAGCATTGTTCAGGTTTCTGTCGCAACTGGCCGGGTCGCTTATACCATATCCTCAGGTGAGTCCGTGATATTAATGTCTGATCAATTGGCCACATACGATCTTACCAATAGAAGCCTTGTAACTGGTCAGGTAGACAGGCTTCAGGCTTATGGCTGGAAGGATAACATCATTTATTTCAAAGGTACACCATTTAGCAATGTATTGAATGAACTGGAGCGTTGGTATGGAGTAGAAATTGAGGCACATGGAAGTTATAAGCAAATAGGTCCTTTCTCTGGTGAGTTCAGAAATGAAAACCTTATACAGGTCTTAAATGGACTTTCGTTCATTTACAAATTTGATTTCAGAAAAGAAGGAAAAAAAGTCATACTTGATAAGAAGAAATAACTCTTTAAACCCTAAAATATCAAAATATGAGAAAAACGATTAAACCCTTATAAATAAAAAACCCACAATTCTGCTTCACTCGTCAAAATGTTTCAGGTATTGTGGGCTAACAAGTTTTCAATAATGAATTACTAAAAACATGATTTTATGAGTACAAATCTACGTCAAATACTAATTAAAATGTCAAAAATTTGCATTTATGGCATGATAGTACAACTCTCTGTTTACTGCTTAGCTTTTGCGGTAGACAGCAAAGCGCAGAATAAAAGCGTCAATGATATTCAAGTGCAACTGGACTTGAAGAATCCTGTTCAACTGGAAAAGGTGTTTGAGCAAATAGAGAGATCAACAGGTTTTCACTTTTCCTATGCAGATCAACAACTTAATTCTTCATCCTATACGGTAAGTCTTGATACCCGAAAAATAATACTGGGAGACCTGCTCATGAGAATTTCAAAGCAAACGGAATTATCCTTTCGCAGGGTCAATGACCATATTTTCATAAGTAAAAAGGAATTAGGAATTGATCGAGTGGTCGAAGTAATTGAACAGGTATCTGTCACTGGTAAAGTTAGCGATGAAAATGGAGAAGGACTTCCGGGTGCGACGGTTCTCGAAAAGAGCACTTCCAATGGTACAATAACTGATCTGGATGGCACTTTTTCTTTGACAGTTTCAGAAGAAGCTGTCTTGACCGTTTCTTTTGTTGGGTTCAAAACCATAGAAGTTCCTGTTAACAACCGATCGAATATTGACATTAGTTTGACAACGGACTTTACTTCTTTAGAGGAAGTTGTTGTAGTAGGTTACGGAACTCAGAAAAAAGCGAATCTTACCGGTGCGGTTGATCAGGTGAGTGAAGAAGTTTTAGAGAATCGTGCCCTTACCAATTTAACCCAGGGACTTCAGGGTGTTATGCCAAACTTGAATATCAAAATGCTGGATGGTAAGCCCAATCAGGCCCCAAGTTATAATATTCGTGGAACCACTTCTATTGGCCAAGGCGGAAATGCACTGGTGCTCATTGACGGGGTAGAGGGCGATCCAAGTCTACTCAATCCATATGACATTGAGAGTGTATCGTTGTTGAAAGACGCTGCGTCAGCAGCCATTTATGGAGCCAGGGGTACTTTTGGGGTTGTTTTAATCACCACCAAGAACCCTAAAAAAGGGAAAACAACTGTCAATTACTCAGGAAATTATTCATTTAAGAATCCGGTAGTCATGCCAGACTATGTTTGGGATGGATATACCTGGGCTAAAATGTTTAACGAAGCAACCATCAATTGGGAAGGCTCGTTACCAAGCAAGATCAATAAGACGATGAGGTTTTCACAGGAGTATCTGGAAGAATTGAAATACCGATCTGAAAACCCGAATGACTTCGACCAACAATGGGAAATTAATCCCGCCAATGGCGAGTATGTTTATTATTACAGTACTGATTTTTATGATGAATTGTATAAAGATTTCATGACCGCCCAGGACCATAATGTAACCATTTCAGGTAGCTCAGAAAATGCAGGGTTTATGGTTTCCGGTAGGTATTTCGGGCAGGATGGAATCTTTCAATATAACTCCGATGATTACCGCATGATCAATTTTCGGACGAAAGGGCATATACAGATTTACCCCTGGTTGAAGATAGACAACAACACGCAGTACTCCAACATGGATTATCATAATCCGATGAACGTGGGTGAGGGAAGTGGAATCTGGAGAAACATTGCGGATGAAGGGTTTCCCATGTCGCCCATGTTTAACCCCGATGGGACGTTGACTCATACTTCAGTATACAATGTTGGTGATTTCTGGTATGGAAAAAACGGAATAGATTTCAGCGAACAGGTATTCAGGAGTACGACAGGTTTGTCTACCCAGTTTTTTGATAATAAATTCAGAGTCAAAGGAAATTTTACATTTCAGAATTCTGATGACAATGAAAAAAGGAGAAGGGTTCCTGTTCCCTATGATAAAAAGCCAGGTGAAACATCCTATGTTGGAACTACGACCAATGACCTTAGGGATATTTTGAGACAGACACAATACCTCGCATCAAATCTGTATAGTGAATATGAAAACACATTCGGCGGAGGAACTCATTACTTTAAAGCAATGGTTGGGATGAATTACGAACAATCTACATATAGAAGGAATGAGGTAGAACGTAATGGTCTTATATTTGAAGATGCAATTGATATTAGTCTGGCATTGGGTCAGGATATCAATGTGGTTGGTGGCTATGAGCAGTGGAATATTTTTGGTGGATTTTCAAGATTGAATTATTCATTTAAGGATAGATACCTGTTTGAGGTCAATGCCCGTTATGACGGTTCATCAAAATTTCCAGAAAATGAAAGATATGGGTTTTTCCCATCAATATCTACTGGTTGGAGGATATCCAATGAGTCCTTCTGGGGAGTATCTGAAAAGTTCATTTCAAATTTAAAGATCAGGGCATCTTATGGCTCTTTAGGCAATGGTAACATTGCTTCCTATGTATATCAGGAGCAATTTTCTATTTCACAATCTGATTTAATTCTTGGCGGGGTTAAACCTCAAACAACAAGTCGACCAACCGTGTTGCCTGATGGTCTCACATGGGAAACCTCGACAACTACCAATGTTGGACTGGATTTTGCTATGTTGTCTGACAAGTTGTTGTTTGTCGGAGATATGTACCTTCGTAAAACCACTGATATGTTTACAATTGGCAGGACGCTCCCGGCGGTTTTCGGAGCTACGCCACCAAAAGGTAACTATGCTGATCTTGAAACCAAAGGATGGGAAGCTTCCCTATCCTGGAGAGATAATTTTAAGCTGAAATCAGAGGACTTTAATTATAACATTCGATTGATCCTTGCCGACAATAAAACAGTCATTACCAAATACAACAACCCTGAAAAAGATCTCAATGATTATTATGAAGGAATGGTAGTTGGTGAGATCTGGGGATACAACACCCTTGGGTTTTTTAGAGATCAGGCGGACATCGATAATCATGCAGACCAGTCCAAATTTAAATCTACATCATGGGGAGAATACTTCCCAGGAGATATTAAGTTGGAGGATACAAATGGAGATGGATCGGTTGATCCCGGGACGAATAGGTTAGATGATCCGGGTGATCGGTCTATTATTGGGAATTCAGCTCCCAGATATACTTTTGGAATTAATCTAGGTGTTGATTGGAATGGCTTTTTCTTTTCCTCTTTCTTCCAGGGAGTTGGAAAACAAGACTGGTGGCCAAGCAGAGAAGCCAGCGTTTTCTGGGGTAAATATAACCGACCCTATAACCCACTGCCCCGATGGCATCTCGATGACCATTGGACGCCCGAGAATACAGATGCATACTTGCCAAGATTCGTGGGTCGACTGGCCAACCGTAGCGGTGGAATATTAAGGGAAGCGCAGACAAGATACCTTCAAAATATAGCCTACATACGGTTGAAGAATATCCAGTTTGGTTATAACCTGCCTGATGTATTGGTCTCACGAATTAAGGCGGAGAATGTGAGGGTTTATCTGTCTGGGGAAAACCTATGGACGTGGTCCCCGCTGTATAAAGTCACCCGTGATCTTGATGTTGAAAACACGGGTCCTTCCGATCAATTATTTACCTCAAGTAATGCTGGAGACGGATATAATTATCCAATGATGAAAAGTGTGAGTCTCGGATTATCTGTTACTTTTTAAACTGAAAAAATTATGGAAAATACATTTAAATATATCTGGCTCGTTGTCATCACAATCGTATTCTTTGGCTGTGATCTGACCCAGGTGCCGGAAGATACTGCTTCAAAAAGCTCTGTATTCGGCAGTGAGAAAGGCCTTGAACTATACTCCTATTCTTTTTACGATTTCCTGCCAAGTGCCAATAATATCCATACCTGTGATGCCATTTCGGATTATGCGGCACGCAGGGATGCACCTGTATTTTTAAGACCTGGTGCATATGATGCAAACACTACAGACATTACAAATGCATCAGGATATTCCCTGGTTGCTCTTGGAGAAGACTGGAACTGGGAATGGGGTCATTTACGTAACTTCAATTATTTTATTGAAAATTGTGATGACCCGGGTGTTCCTGTTGAAGTAAGGAATCATTATTTAGGTCTGGCAAAATTTTTTAGGGCATTCTTTTACTTTGAAAAAGTGAAAAGATATGGGGATGTTCCATGGATTGGTAAAGCACTCGATGTGGCAGATCCTGATCTGTATAAAGCACGCGATTCCAGGGTCATGGTTATGGATTCTATTTTGGCTGACCTTGACTTTGCCTATGAGAACATTAGTACGACAAATGACGAAACGCGAAGTCTGATTACAAAATGGGTAGCCCTTGCCCTTAAATCGAGGGTATGTCTGTTTGAGGGTACTTTTAGGAAATATCACCCTGAATTCGGACTTCCGGATTCAGATGAATGGATTAATGAAGCTGTTAACGCTTCTAAAATGATTATGGATGAATCAGGATTTTCGATTTATACAGGGGATGGACCGGATATGTCATACAGAAAACTGTTTACAAGCAATAGCCCGGTGGCTGAAGAGATCATGCTAGCTGCTAATATGAACGAGGACTTTGCTGTTACGCACTCTGCAAACTGGTATTACACTAGTACAACCACCGGTATAAGATTTAATTTCATACGTACATTTATTAATACCTATTTAAATATTGATGGAACTCCTTTTACTGATAATCCGGGATACGAAACGATGGAGTTCCAAGATGAGGTAAAAGGTAGGGATAAAAGGTTACAGCAAACTATTCGAATGGGCGATTATAAAAGGATCAGTGGAGGTGCACTGCTTCCGACGCCACCTGATATGGATTATTCTTATACCGGATATCACCCAATTAAATGGTCACTCGATGATATGAATGTTGATACCAGAGACCTCAATACAAATGCAGTGTCTATTTTCAGGTATGCCGAAGTATTATTGAATTATTCCGAAGCAAAAGCTGAACTTGGCACATTAACTGATGCTGATTGGGCTGCTACAGTTGGGCTGCTTAGGGCCAGGGCAGGAATTACCAGTGGTTTATCAACAAAACCATCGGTCGTAGACTCCTATATGCAATCAAAATATTTTCCTGAGATCTCTGATCCTTCATTGTTGGAGATCAGAAGGGAAAG
Source organism: Bacteroidota bacterium (assembly GCA_047947195.1). Lineage (GTDB taxonomy): Bacteria > Bacteroidota > Bacteroidia > Cytophagales > Cyclobacteriaceae > UBA7330. The sequence continues at coordinate 3,644,944 of CP170458.1, read as the reverse complement.
AGGAATAGAGTTGTGCTTTGAAGGATTGCGGTTTTATGATATTATAAGATGGGCAAAAGGTGAACTGTTTGAAATGGAATGGAATGGAATTTATGTTCCGGCACTTGACACTCCCCTTGACTTAAATGAGGACGGAAGTCCCGAAGTAGTTTATTTCAAAGTGGAACCTGCAACAAGACTTGAAGGTGTAATATATATCAATGTTTCTGAAACTTCAGGAGGCATTCCTAATCCCTATAGGCTTAGTAATGATAATTCCGGAGAGATTACCTGGTTGAATACAACTGAAAGAAAATGGGATGATAAAAAATACTTTTATCCTATTCCGGAGTTTGACAGGTTAGCAAATCCGAAACTTGGGCAGAATCCGGATTGGTAAAATCCTGTGTCTTACCTCTTAGTAATATTTATTTAAACAAAAAGGCCGATGTTGATTATTATCAGTCGGCCTTTTTGGTGAGATTGGGGTGATATATAAGTCCATGTTAAATGCAAGTGTGACGTTGTAAAATTTGTTTTAGCTTTAAAATGAAAGCAAACCAAATCATTAGAAAGTTTAATTCCCTTAATTCACTTGTATATAAAAAGTATTAGATATTATTATCATTAAGGTAGCCCAAATAAGTTGAGTGAACTGATTTGAATGAGTAAATCCACTATGGATCAATTGACAAAGGAAAGATTTTATTCCCTACTATAACTTCTTCAACGAGAACTGAAACACTCATGATCTTGATAAGCTTGTTAAAAAAGTATACAAAAAAATCAGATTATGTGATGTTGTAGTTGATTATTAATAGAACGTTTAGGTTTTATTAACCAATTAAGTTTAAAAGAAAATTATCAAATGTAGTGGCATATACCTGCTCGATTATAATGAATGAATTTGGGAGGTATCTATTTATTTGGGTTTTAAGGATCATTTGGAACCTCGATAGCTGTATTCAATGTCAATGAGAGTAATTAGTAATACAGAGGAACTTGAGTTTAGTAAATTGTTCAAATCAATCTATGAAGAACAATTTGAAAGCCTGTATTCTTATGCGCTGACAATTACCGGGACATCCGATCTGGCAAAAGATGCCGTATCTGAGGTTTTTTTTGATCTCCTGAAATCTCAGCGGGATCTCTCATGTGAAAGATATTAGAGCCTACTTGCTCAAATCTGTCAAAAATAGCTGCATCAAAATCATTTCGAGAGATCCAATTCAGTTCGAAAAATTGCAAATGGGGATAGAAACGAAGCTTGTGGAAGAAATCGATCCTGAGGAAGTATTAATTGGAAAAGAACTTGACCAATTTCTAGAAGAAGCTATCGAAAGTCTATCACCACAATGTCAGTTGGTTTTTAACATGGTTAGGTTACAGAATAAAAAATACAATGATGTAGCCAATGAGCTTGGAATCTCGGTTAACACGGTAAGAAATCTCCTGGTTTCAGCATTAAAGCATATTCGAAAAAGGATTGAAACGAGTTACGATGAGCACCCAATCATTCGATTCTTGCCCAAAATAGGATCAATAATTCCACTATTAGCATCAGGATTGTATTCTATCTAAAATACTGTAAATATTTTTCCAAATTTTTAATTTAAAACCTGAATTGGATGAGTTATTGTATTTTTTTCAATGATCTATAGTCCATTATGGTTTGAAAACCATCTAATTGGTGAAGTGCATTTACTTCTAGATTAGATAAATGGATAAAATTATATTTAAGAAATTATCTGGAGAATCACTTTCCAGAGAAGAGATAGATACCCTTGAGCAATGGCTTGTTGCTGATTCAAAAAACCGGAAAACCTATTTCCAGTTGAGGATGGCTTATCAAACCAGGGATAAAAGCGAGATAACGGAATCCAAAAATGAGTTATGGAAGGAGCTCAGTCAGTCCATGAGCGCAAAAGATCAGACATCTAACAAAAAGGTGTTATTAAGATGGGCAGCTTCAATCATATTGATGGTGGCAATTGGATCAATGATATATTATTATTCGGGAACACAGGATAATCAATTAACTCAGGAAACAATTATTAATCTTACGGAAAGATCAACCAATAGAGGTCAAAAACGATCCATCACTTTACCGGATGGAACCAAAGTAAAGCTAAATTCTAAGAGTAAACTTATTTGTCCTGATCTATTTGAAACTGAAAGAAGGGTTAAAATAGAAGGAGAAGCCTTTTTTGAAGTGACTAAATCCACAATGCCCTTTATTGTTGAAGCTGGGGATATTGAAGTCAGGGTTCTTGGAACTTCATTTAATGTGAATACCTACCCCACAAACAAGATATCAGTGGCTGTTGCTACGGGTAAGGTCAATGTTGCAGCAAATACCAAAGACCTTGCTATCCAAAAGGATTTACTCCCAGGTCAGCAGGTCACCTATAAATATGGTGAACCGATGCTTGAAGTATCAGATTATGATGTCCAAGCTGTTCTTGGATGGAAAGACAACCTGTTGGTTTTTAAAGAAAGCAATTTTGTTGATGTAATAAAAGATTTGAATAATTGGTATGGTGTCACATTCATCATAGATGATGAAATTGATTTTGATAAGACATTTAATGGTGCTTATATAAATCCTGCTTTACCTGAAGTGATGGAAAGTCTTGCACACCTATACTCCTTTAAGTATGAAATAAATGATGAACAAGTAAACATAAGACAATGAGCATTTAAAAAATAAAGAGCTGATCCGGGCTTTGGGGAAAGACAGAACAGCTCTTTGGTAAATAGTTTCTGAACTAAATCAAAAACGTATGTATACAAAATTACTTAAACAACTAACTCTGATGTCTAGATTAGCCATTTATTTATTTGTCTTCGGTTATTCGATGACAATGGTATGTGGCACTGAGCTAGATGCGCAACGTAAACGGCTCAATGAAATCAATTTTGAGATTGAGAGAGGGTCCTATTCTATGCAGGAACTCTTCTCCAAGATTGAGTATTCAAGCAATTTCAAATTAGCTTTTCTAACAGATGATGAATGGGAGAACCAGACAGTAACCATTGAAAGCAATCAATGGGTCCTTCAAGACTTACTTGAACATCTTTCATCCACCTGGAATGTTTCTTTCAAGCGGGTAAATGAGACGATCTCTATCAGTAAAATTGATCAAAGCAAAAAGTCATTAGAGCCGGTAGTCCTGGATCAAATAAGCATTTCAGGAACCATCACAGATGAAAATGGAGAACCACTCCCTGGAGCTGCAATTCAGGAAAAGGGGACATCCAATGGAACGATTACAAACGTGGATGGTGCATACACCCTTAACATTTCTGAAGACGCTGTATTAATTTTCTCATTTGTAGGATATCAGACCCTGGAAATCCCTGTAAATGGGAAATCAAAAATAGACGTATCGTTAGCGGAAGATATCTCTGCTTTAGAGGAGGTTGTGGTCGTTGGATATGGTACCCAAAAGAAAAGTGACGTAACCGGAGCTGTGGCGTCATTAAGTAAGGATAGATTAGAAATGATGCCTAACCTTAACATTAGTCAGGCAATTATGGGTGCCATTCCAGGTGTGATGGTTCAAACGAATACAGCAGGTGCCAACCCTAGCCAATCTATACTGGTCAGGGGTAGGAATTCAATTACCGCAAATAATGATCCTTTGATTATTCTTGATGGGATACCTTATAGTGGTAATCTAACCGATATCAATCCCAATGACATTAGTTCAATTGAGGTATTAAAGGATGCTTCCGCGGCTGCCATCTATGGATCCAGGGGATCCAATGGCGTTATTTTGATTACAACGAAAGAGGGAGTAGAAGGGAAAACGGTTATTACCTATAGTGGAAGGTATTCTGTAACTGATGTTACCAAAGTAAGCCGTCAATTAACAGGTCCGGAGTTTTATGATTTCAAGATCACCAGAAATGCTGCCGCCATGACACTCAGTGAGGAGGAAGTATATAATGATGGCACATGGACAAACTGGACTGATCTTGCACTCCGCACGGGACACACTCAGGAGCATAATCTTTCAATATCCGGGGGCTCAGAAAAAACTAAATTTTATATAGGAGGTGGTTATTTAAATGTAAAAGGAGTAGCCAAAAATGATGATTTTGAACGTTTATCAACCAGATTCAACCTGGAAACTAAAATTACTGATTGGTTGTCTATTGGTACACGATCTCAAATCACAATTGATGATGCCAGTGGATCGGAAGCTAATTTTGAAGTTGCTCTCGAAACAAATCCTCTTGGTTTAGCTTATGATGAATATGGTAATTATACCATATTTCCATGGCCCGATAATATTATTGTCGGCAATCCGCTGGGACCACTACTTTATGATGACCTAGAGAAATCTTACCAGGCAGTATCCAATAACTACATGATTATTGATGTGCCATTTATCGAAGGGTTGTCATATAGATTAAACACAGGGTTGCGATTCAGGTTTACCGATCGTGGTAATTACCAGCCCAGGACAACTCAATCAGGGTTTGCTGACTTGGGAGATGGTTCCGTTGATAATTCTTTATACAACAACACTATCGTAGAGAATATCCTTACTTATAAAAGAGATTTTGGTGCGCACTCGATATTTGTCACAGGTTTGTATAGTTACCAGGGAGATCAACAAAAGACAAATTCTGTCGATGCGACCAAATATCCTAATGATTTTCTATCGTGGTATGCTTCAGGACAGGCGATCAATAGAGAATTATCCTATTCATTTAGTGAAACCGCTCTCGTTTCTCAAATGTTGAGATTTAATTATTCTTATGACAGCAGATATTTAGCAACATTCACCATTCGTCGTGACGGCTATTCAGGATTCGGAGAGGATAATAAATGGGGCTCATTCCCATCAATAGCATTAGGATGGAACATAGCAAACGAAAGTTTCTTTAATGGCGTTGATTTTTTTAGTCAATTAAAACTTAGAGGGTCACTTGGTTTGAATGGAAACCAGGCCATTGGAGCTTATGAATCTCTCTCAAAATTTAATATTGCTAACTATACTGCGGGAACTGAAGTATTAATAGGATATAAACCCAGTAAGTTGGGACTTGATGACCTTGGTTGGGAGTCATCCCGTACCATAAATCTTGGCGTTGATTACGAAATCCGAGATGGTAGAATTTCCGGAAATGTAGATTGGTATTTTACCAATACATTTGATTTATTGCTTAATAGAAGTATTTCAGTTATTCACGGAATCACGCCAGGTACGCATCTTCCGGATTGGGTACATCCCGCGGTTACGGAAAATATTGGCGAAACTCAAAACACAGGGATTGAAGTTTTGATTAATTCAAGAAATGTGATAAATCCAAAGTTCAAATGGTCAACTTCTGGTAACATTTCATTTAACAAAAACAAAATTGTTTCCCTATACGGATATTTGGATGAAAATGGAAATGAAACGGACGATATTTCTAATCAGTGGTTCATTGGTCAACCAATTAGGGTTAACTATGATTATGTATGGGACGGAGTATGGCAACTAGATGAAGTAAATGAAGCAGATGTTTATGGATCAAAACCAGGATGGGCAAAATTAAAAGATGTCGATGGTGATGGAGAGCTGACGGGCGAAGATCGTCAAATAATTGGCCAATCTGATCCAAAAATAATCTGGGGCCTCACCAATACATTTACCTATGGCCCCTTTAAGCTAAATGTATTCGTGCATGGAGTACACGGTAGGACAACCCGAAATTATTTAATGAACGATAATGTCCAGGGCGCCGAAGTGAGATATAACACCCTCAAGAAGAACTGGTGGACGCCTGAAAATCCAACCAATGAATGGGTTAAGAATGAGCTGTTGGCTACCCAAATGGGAGGGGCCTCAGCACATATCTATGAAATATCCGATTATGTCCGAATAAGGGATGTCACCCTCTCTTATGACCTACCGGAAAACATTCTAGGAAAAGTTGGTATCGACAAATTAGCCATCTATTTTACCGGTCGGAATTTACTCACATTCACCCAATGGACAGGGATGGATCCAGCCCTGGTTGACGAGGATAGTCAACAGGGAATTCCCATGCAAAAGGAATATGTTTTTGGCTTAAATCTGGGCTTTTAGAGAACACAGATTATTAAAACATTCAATTAAAAAAATTAAATTTTCATACAATGAAAAAGTTATTATATCAGATATTAATCTTACTGGTAGTTTTTTTACCAGTAAGCTGTTCAGAGGATATTCTGGAAGAGAATCCGCCAAATATATTGGCAGCACAAACCATATTTCAAGATCTGGCAGGTTTTGAAGCGGGTTTAAACGGAATTTACAATATTGCCAGACATGGTAGGTGGCAATCAGAAAAGATTGAAAATGCTTTGAATGGTGTAGATAACATGTGTAGTAACTATACACGTAGTGATATCTTCTGGAATTGGGGATCAACAAATAGTCCTTCTGATGATGATTTATTGGAGACTTTTAACTGGTTATACGAAATCATCAATGCATCTAATACAGTCCTATCTTTTGCAGATAATGATGGAGTTGATTGGACTGGAGGCAATGATACACCTGAGATGAATAAATTAAGGGTAATGGCTGAGGCCAGGGCCTTGAGGGCTTGGGCCTATCGAAGGCTTGCATACTCCTGGGGAGACGTTCCGTTGACTTTAGAATTGGAAAAATCAATAAAAACAGATTGGAAACGAGCACCAGTAGCTCAGGTAAGACAACAAGCCATTACAGATTATAGGTTTGCTCAACAATATATTCCAACAGAGGGATCCTTACAGGGTAGAATGACAAAAGGAGCCGTTCAAACTCTACTGGCTGAAATGTATCTCACGATAAACAAACCGGATAGTGCTTTGTACTGGGCCAATCAGGTGATTGACAACCCGGCTTATGAGCTGATTACAGAAAGGTATGGAGTAAAGGAAAGTGATCCGTCTGGTAGCCCTTTTGGAGATATGTTCCAAGAAGGAAATCAAAACCGTGAGCAAGGAAATACGGAAGCTTTATGGGTATTTCAGTTCGAATTGAATAGTATCGACTTTCATGGACATGAATGGAGTAGAGCTCTTGTAGGCCGATATAATGAGTATGTTATAAATGGAGTAAGGGCTATCCAATATACTTATGATAGAGGAGGACGGGGTAAGGCCTATTTCGGAGCTACTAAATGGTGGATTGACAGCTATGAGCCTCAGGATGACAGAGCTCAAAACTATATCTTGAGAAAATATTTCATTCTCAAAGATGCATCTGAAAATGCTCCATACCCCGGAGATTTCTTGCCGGCGGGGTATAGTTACGGAGATACCATTTGGCTGGATTGGTCAAATGAGATTGACAGGTCCAATAATAGTGTGCCTAACTGGCCATACTCAAGAAAAGGAGAAGGTACAGATCCGGAGAACATGCAGGCAGATTTTGCATGGAATGATCAGATTTATATCAGACTGGCAGATACCTATTTGTTAAAAGCCGAGGCTGAATATAAGCTGGGTAATCCTAATGATGCAGCAATAACACTTAATGTTATCAGAACAAGATCAAATGCATCTCCAATTACATCAACTGATGTGGATTTAGACTTCATTCTTGATGAAAGATCAAGAGAATTATATGGAGAAGAAGAACGTAGAAATACTTTGTTGAGGACAAATAAATGGTTGGAGAGAACAGCAATGTATAACAAATTTGGAGGTGAGTTGATTGCGCCCAGAGATACATTATTTCCGATTCCTCAGGATGTTATAGATGCAAATCTAACTGCTGATTTTGCTCAAAACCCTGGCTGGTCTGTCGAATAAATAGATAGAAATAAAAGAGAATTCACCAGGAATTCGGGAATTGTTTGTATGCTTTATTGGACTCAACCTGTTTGCAACAAATAGTTGCAAACAGGTTCTTACTAAAAGTTTGGCCTATATACAAAGGTTAACTCATAGTTCCAGGGCTTACGCTGGTAAGTAGTGGTCCCTGAAAAGGCTAAGATTCTGAAAGGGCAAAAATCTATTTTCATTTAACATTTACAAGATTAAGGTTATGATCATTACCAACATTTTCACGGCTTGGGGTAGGACAATATTGCTCTGTTCATTTGCTGCTTTAACAGGGCTGATTTTTGCTTCCTGGGATTTTAAAGAAAAGTTCAACAAGGATCAAAATATACTTAAGGTTCCAGGTGAGTTCCCCACAATTGCAGATGCTGCTGCTTCAGCAAATAATGGTGACTGGATTATTATTTCCCCCGGGATCTACAAAGAAAAGGGGATTGAAATTAATAAGTCGGTTACGATCTCTTCAGAATGGAAAATAACAGGTGATGAATCTATCATAGATAAAACGATCATAGACGCTGAGGATAGTATTCTCTTTACTGTGAGCGCTGATGGAGTAGAAATTAGTGGCCTTAAGCTCATTAACGGGGATCATACATTAAACAGTGAGGCAAGGGTTTCAATCATAAACAATCATTTTTTAAATAACCTGGATGGGATGAGTTTTGAATCGGGGGGCGGTGGATATGTAGCCAGGAATTTGGCAATAAATGATCGGGATGATGCCCTTGATTTGGATATTCTCTCCGGTGCTGAAAATTCAGGAAGTGACATCATCGTCGAGCAAAATGTATTTATAAATTGTAATGATGATGGAATAGAGATCCGGCTCTTTGAGCAACATAACCAAAACATTAGATATACCATTAGAGAAAATACAATAATTGGCAGTAAGAATGCTGCGGTTCAACTTATTTCTTATGATGAATTTACAGGTAAACAATTTTTCATACATCACAATATTTTCAGGAATTGCAAGACAGGTCTCGGTTGCATGGAAGGTTCGAAAACCAGAGAAGATTTGAGTGGCGCCTCAAAAATGGACGAGCTGGTCTACTTTAATAATAACACGTTAATCGGCAACCAAATGGGAGCTACGGGAGGAAATCGTATTGTCGCATTTAACAATCTTGTAACAGATAATTCAATGGGGGGATTTAAGCACTTTGGACCAAATTCAGTTGTAAGAAATAACTTATTTTATATGAACGGAGGTGATGATTTGATTGATTTCCATCACTCAGTTAGTGTTGACGGAAATATCTCTTCTGATGATCCTATGCTGAATGATCGTTTTGAACCGGACGCAAACAGTCCGTGTATTGATGCCGGAATAAGAGAGTGTCAGATAAATGATGAACAATCGTTTAAGGTGACGGAAAAATATATAGCAGGAAAATCACCTGATATTGGAGCCGTTGAAATGAATGGGGAAAACAATATCAGACCTTATGCAGCCAATTTTTATGTGAGTGCTGGGGAAGACCTTGTATTGAGATCACCCAAATCCAGTACGATGCTGAAAGGCCAGGTGGTAGCCGAATCTAATAGTTCTTTAAAAACACAGTGGAAATTGGAATCACCTTCTGATTTTGTTGAAATAGTAAGCCCAAATCATAAAGAGTCCGAGGCGCTGTTTCGGGATCATGGTATATACAGGTTCTCTTTTTCAGGTATCATTGATAATTACTCGGTCAGTGATGACATTTCTGTTCGATATGTTAATGATGGGAATGGGGAAATGTCATTTCTACAGGAAAGCAATTTAATAGAAGCGGAAAATTATGCATATTCCTATGGTCATGTGGCTGTCGATCCGGACGTAAATCAGCCGGGAAATAAATTTGTGAGGCTTTCAGCTTCTGATCGTAAATCAAATACCTCAATTGAGTTTTCAATCGGAAATTCACAATACTCAAATTGTTTTATTTGGCTTCGTGTTAAAAATGATTCACAGGTAAAAAGTATCCTAGATCTAAATTTCAATGGGAGTAAATTGGGTGAAACAACAGTTTTGAAAAACAAGAAATGGAAATGGATTCCTGCCTTCTCAGGTATTTACATGACAGCCGGACAATGGCCTTTTGTTATAAGAAATATCGAAGGTTCTGTTCTCATTGATAAGATCTTGTTCTCATATGATGAAAAATTCGATCCGAATAATTAATCCGATAGATTCCTTGAATTTTCAATAGGTCAATTTTATTGAGATCTTTTAGAAGAGGGCCAATAACCATGAGTCAGAAAATTTCAAGAAAAGAATTCTTAACCAAAACAACAAAGGCTTCAACCCTTGTTGCTTTAGGGAATATGCAATTATTAAGCTCATTTTCTTTAAAGAGGAATTCTCTTGAAGATGTGGAAGCCATTGTTCCATTACCTATTCAAGTGGTGATCGATGATGTGGGGTGGTGGTGCGGGAAAGATGGCAGCACGCATGCAGAACCATATCGTACCGGAATCAATCGAAATCATGTTCCTGCAGATTACCAGGCCATTGTGGAGCTTGGTAAAGCCCTGGGAATCCGACCTCAGGCGGCCACTGTTTTATGTGAATGGGATAGAGAAAACATTTTAAAGGAGTTACCTACAAGCACCTGGATGGGGGAAAACTGGGATAATTCTAAGTGGGTTGGCCCATGGCTTGAAGAAGCAGCGGATATTATAGTAAATAATCAGAGACATTACGAGGTTACGATCCATGGAATAGGCCATGAATATTGGGATGATGGTCAACCGAGTCGCGCGGAATGGACGGATTCCACTGGACAGATGCGTCCAGAGGATCAGGTAGAATTACATCTTGAATACTTTGAAAAATTAATGGCTCAAAATAAGCTGGGTCCGTTACCTAAGTCATTTGTACCAACAGCTTTTAGGCATTCTTTTGGTCCTTCCAACGGAAGGGACATCAGTCTGGCGGAAATTCTAATCAAACATGGGGTCAATTATATCAACTCCCCTGTAAGTTCAATGTATAATAGCAACCGAATGCAATATAAGTTTTTCGGTGTTGATTCGGGAGTCATTACCATAGACAGGGGATCGGACGAATTTCCCTGGGATACATTTCCCGGTATACCGGAAAAGAAATTAAACGGTCCTACGTGTGGATTACATTGGCCAAATATGCTTCATCCGGATCCCGAAAGAAATTTGGAGATTGTTCAGAATTGGATTGAATACCTCAAGCCTTATGATGAAAAATCAGATATGATGTTGGCTCCGGATTCAGTCTACTTTCAAAATCAACTTGCTCATCATACATTAACAAAGGTGGAAGTGAAGAAGGACGTAATGTACTTTGATTTTACTGAAACCGATATGCTTCCCACCAGGGACGAAAGTGGATTTACCGTAAACGTAATCTCAATTGATCTGCTTGATTTTAAATCAAAGGGCGTGAATATTATTTCAAAATCCTTACTCAGGAAAGAGAAGTACATCTATAAACTTAAATTGGAAAGAAAGTCAAAACTCAATAAAGCAGAAATAAAATTCAGCCAGAAGATATGAGGTGAATAAGCTTAAATAAGAATAATGAAAAATATCGGAATATTAATTTTTCTTGGTTTACTCATAACATTCGGTTGTAAAAGAGCCAGTGAAGGCTCTAAGAAGGGTAGAGAGCAGATAAAATTTAGGGTTGAAGCTACAGTTGAAACAACACCTACCCCTCAAACAGCCAAGGATGATTCAGCGGACGATCCTGCCATTTGGATTGACACATCCAACCCACAGAATTCAATTATTATTGGAACGGATAAGAAAGGAGGTCTTGCTACCTATGATTTATCAGGGCAACAGCTACACTATTTCAAGTTTGGAAAAATGAATAACTGTGACCTTCGCTATGATTTTTTTATTGATGGAGATACGATAGATGTCCTGGCAGCCAGTAATCGCACGACCCAATCAATATCCTTATATAAAATATTAAATAATGGAATGCTGGAGCCAATTCATTCGCGAATAATCAACTCAGCTATGACAGAGGAAGTGTATGGTCTGTGTATGTATAAGAGTAAGGTCACGCATGAGATGTATGTCTTTGTGAATAGTAAGGCTGGAGAAGTAGAACAATATAAATTGTTTGCAAAGGATCATAAGATCGACGCAGAACGTGTCCGCACTTTTCAGCTCAATAGTCAAACTGAGGGGATGGTAGCTGATGGCGAAAATGGTACTTTGTATATTGGTGAAGAAGCTGTTGGTATCTGGAAATATGATGCAGAACCCTCAGGGCTTAAAACAGGGAAATTAATTGCCGGGAGCTCAGAGGAAAATCAATATATTAAGTTTGATATTGAAGGACTTGCCATTTATGATACGGGAAATGGAAATGGATATCTGATAGCTTCCTCCCAGGGAAATTATTCTTATGCCATTTTTGAAAGACAAGGTGAAAACAGTTTTATCGGGAGTTTTATCATCCGGGATGGTAAGATCGATGGTGTAGAAGAAACGGATGGATTGGATGCCACAAATAAAAAGTTACCAGGGTTTGAAAAGGGATTTTTAATTGTCCAGGACGGCTACAATTATGAGGGTAAGTCCCTGGTCAGCCAAAACTTTAAAGTTATTCCCTGGACTTCTATTGAAGAAATAATTCAAAAGATGGAAAACTCGAGGTAGGCCCCAATGAAAAATAGCTAATAAAGTCTTAAGAATGGGCTCACTAAAAATGGATCAAGCCAATCAATTTTCTGAAAGAATTACATCTGTTGATTTTTTCAGGGGATTTACCATGTTTCTTTTGGTCGGAGAATCCACCAGGATTTATACTCAGATTCAGTCGTCTGACAGTGGCATTTTACAATTTATTGGTCATCAATTTGAACACCATCCGTGGCACGGTTTACACTTTTGGGATCTGATACAACCTTTCTTCATGTTTATCGTGGGGGTGGCAATTCCATTTGCAATAGCAAACAGGAAAAGGAAAGGTGATAGTGATAAAAAAATCCTCTTACATGTCCTCAGGCGATCTTTTCTCTTATTATTTTTTGGATGGTCTCTTAGTTTTATTCCAGAAGGTGCATTAGTCTTCAGATTTCAGAATGTACTGGCTCAATTGTCCGTAACCTACCTGTTTAGTTATTTGATAATGAGCAAAAGTTATCGTTTTCAAATTATATTTTCCTTACTGATTTTATTATTGATTGATCTGGCTTATCGCTTTTTCCCGGTAGAGGGATTTAATCATCCGTGGACCAATTACCAAAACCTTGGAGCATGGTTTAATAATACAATCGAAGGAGTTGATAAATCAAGTGAATGGGCAACGTTGAATTTTGTTTCAACCACAGCTCACACAGTATGGGGAGTTCTTTGCGGAAAGCTGTTGCAAAGTAAAAATGCTCCCATCAAAAAAATAAAAATACTGGTATTTTCAGGGATCACAGCCCTAATCATCGGCTATTCCCTGGATTTAATGGATATTACGCCAATCATTAAAAAAATTGCTACTTCATCTTTTGTGTTCGCCAGCGGGGGCTGGGCAATTTTGGTTCTGGCACTTTGTTATTGGTTGATTGATGTGAAAAACAGATTCCATAAAGGTTCCAGGTTTTTTATAATTGTTGGGATGAATAGTATTTTCATCTATATGTTTTGTCACCTGGGTGGTGCCGGGGAGATAAGGAGAATATTATATCCCTTTTGCAAGGTATTGTTTTCATGGAGCAGTGATTTATTTGTGGACATTGTCAATGGCCTGGCAGTTTGGGCCGCACTTTGGTACATATGCTTCTGGCTTTATAAAAACAAGGTGTTTATTAAAATTTAACCTTGGGTAAGGTTAATAACTAAAGCATGGACGGGTATTAGATTAGTCATCTCTTTCACATTTGATCAAGGTTACAGAGTCTGATACAGATCATTTTTCAACCCTGGTATATCTATGGAATTTGGTGCAAGGAAAATTATATAGGGAGTCTCTGTGATGAATGCCCGGGCCTTTTATTTGTGAAATAAGTCTATTACGTCAAGAACTTATTTAACGTGTTTCTTTACTTCGCTTATAGGTTAATCATACTGCTATATAAACACGCCTAAGAATCAAAGTGAACAACAATTATTTGGATATAAGGTAAATAAATCCATTTACAACTGATTGTTAATAAAGTATAGATTTTGAGCAGATTATATGACGTTTTTCACATATCCATCAAGGAGATTTGGTAACAAGTTTACAAAATCAATTGACCCGTCAGATGGAAAAACATATTGAAAAAATAAATGAGAATGTAAATAAACGACTGCTATCATTAGACTTTTTTCGTGGGTTTACAATGTTCATCCTTGTTGGATCTGGGCTATGGGGGGTGATGAGAGAATCAGACGTTGGCTGGATTTCAGAAATTGGCTGGCAGTTTGAACACCGGTATTGGCATGGGTTGACATTGTGGGATTTTGTTGAGCCATTTTTTATGTTTATTGTCGGCGTTGCTATCCCATTTTCTGTGCTAAAAAGATTGGAAAGAGGAGAGCAATGGGGAGACCTGGTCAAACATGCTTTAAAACGGTCATTGATCCTTTTTATTCTGGGAATCGCGATTTATAGTATTGGTGCTGGGAGGCCGGTTTTCCGTCTTTGGAATGTATTGACACAATTATCAGTCACCTATCTGGTAGCCTTTTTGCTTATGAACAAATCAATTAAGCTTCAATTAATAGTGAGCTTTAGTTTGCTAGTGGTAACAGAATTGCTTTATCGGTTATGGCCTGTAGAAGGGTTTAATCAACCTTTTTTTGCTGACCATAATTTTGGGTCATGGGTTGACCTGAAACTAATGGGTGTTCTGGAGGGTGATCATTGGGTCGCATTTAATGTTGTTCCAACCACTGCGTTTGCTATCTGGGGAGTAATTGCGGGTTTACTATTGAGAAGTGATAAATCCGATAGTCAGAAGTTAAAGACCCTGATACTTTTTGGAGTTGTCGGGATCATCGCGGGTTTTTTATTAGATCCGATTACCCCAATGATCAAGCGTATAGGAACATCATCAATTATTATTGAAACAGGAGGGTGGTGCCTGGTTGCATTGGCATTTTCTTACTGGATGGTTGATTTAAAAAAAGTACATAAAGTACCGAAATTCTTTGCTATTGTAGGAATGAACCCCCTTTTTATTTACCTGTTTGCTCAAATTGGGGGAACTTCATTCCTTGATCATCTCGTTCAACCTTTTGCTTATACCTTGTTCTTCTGGGCTGATGAAGCAGTCATGGCTTATGCAGTTGAAATCCTGACCTGGTTTTCTCTATGGTATTTATGCTATTGGCTCTATAAACACAAAATTCTCATCAAAATTTAAGTGGAATTATAACTGTTAACAGATGCGATTAAGATTTTTATCACTAGGACTGATCCTAATATTGAACCATGGCATGGCTCAGAATGAACAACCACGAAAATGTATTATGGTTTTTGGTGCGCACGCAGATGATGTGGAGTATGTGGCGGGGACATTAGCTAAGTATATAGATATGGGGTATGAGCCCGTTTATGTAGGAGCAATAAATAATTTGGCCGGATGTAACCTGGAAAGACCACCCTATTTTGATATTGGACCAAACTTTACAGTTTCCGACTCGCCCCACAAATATCCAATTGGAGCATTGGAAACAATACAGGTCAGGGAGGAAGAAGCTATTAAAGGCGCAGCTGTATTTGGTACTGAGCCGGTATTTCTGTACTTCAATGAATCCTGGTTTTCACATGGTAGAAAACCAGCAGATTTGGGAACAGAACTTTTTAGCAGATATGACCCCCCAGGTAGGCCAATTATTAGTATGGCTACACGAATGTCTGATCAGGTGGGTATAGTAGTAGATCTGCTAAAAAAATATCAACCTGAAATTGTGATTATTCATACCCTTGGAGGTGAAAAGCTGGATCACGGTAACAGTGGCTATATGATGTATCTGGCATTTAAAGAAGCAATGGATAAAGGAATTCCCGTTGGAAAGTTATGGATGACTTTACACGGTTGGTTTTTAGATGAGGAAGCACAGAAAAGTGGTCGGGGAAAACCTGATGTTCGGATTGATGTCAAAAAATATTTACCTGTGAAATATGAGGCATTAAGTAAACATATCAGTCAGAACGGAGGGTACGGAAAGGAACATGCAAGAGAACGACAGCCAAAAGAAAATTATGAGGAATTTATTACGGTATTAGATAATACAAAGTAATTACTATTTATACCGCCAAATGTAATAATACGCATATATGCATAATAGATACCTTTTATTACTGCTACTTTATTCAACTGTTTCAGTGACTGTCAGTAAAGATCC
Source organism: Bacteroidota bacterium (assembly GCA_047947195.1). Lineage (GTDB taxonomy): Bacteria > Bacteroidota > Bacteroidia > Cytophagales > Cyclobacteriaceae > UBA7330. The sequence goes on along the minus strand of CP170458.1, from coordinate 3,628,848 downwards.
TCCTCAAAAATGCATTATGGTTTTTGGAGCTCATGCAGATGATGTCGATGAGATAGCAGGAGGTACTTTGGCTAAATATGTTGCTATGGGTTATGACCCTGTATATGTAGGAGTAATAAATAATTTAGCTGGGTGTAATTTGGAGCGCACTCCTTATTTTGATAAGGGCCCTAATTTCACCGTAAGCAATTCTCCTCACCATTATCCGGTTGGCGCTTTGGAAACCATCCAGATCCGTGAAGAGGAAGCAAGACAGGCAGCAGCGGTTTATGGTACAAAACCAGTGTTCCTCTACTTTAATGAGTCTTGGTTTTCTCATGGAAGAAAACCTGCAGAGTTTGGTACGCGATTATTTAGTCGATATGATCCTCCGGGAAGAACTATTATTAGTCTGGCTTCGCGAATGGATGAGTGGGTTAATGAAGTGTATGAGCTTTTAGTTGAATATCGTCCTGAAATTGTAATCATTCATACGCTGGGTGGCGAAAAACATGACCATGGGAATAGTGCTTATATGATGTATTTGGCTTTTAAGAAAGCAATGTCAGCAGGTATTCCTGTTGGTAAGCTTTGGATGAGTGTAAATGGATGGTTTTTAGACTCGGAAGCAGAAAAAAGTGGTCGTGGTGATCCCGATATACATATTGATGTTAAAGATCATTTGAAAACCAAGTACAGAGCTTTGAACAAGCACATAAGTCAAAATGGTGGATTTGGCAGAGATTATGTTACAGGCAATAAGACACAGCCAAAGGAAGTGATTGAAGAATTCATAACTGTTCTCGATAATACCAATTAAGGATATGGAAACTGTAAAAACATATTTTGAAAATTTAATAATTGTGAAAAACTACACGATAAAATACACACAATACACTATTATAATGCTACTTATCCTATTCACGCTCATTTCTTTCAAATCAAATGCTCAAAATGAAATGGTCATCCTGAATAAATGGGGTGAATTCGGAGTCAGTCCCGGTGATTTTAAATACCCAACTCTATTGGCAGTTGACAGTAAGGATAACCTCTTTGTAGTGGATCAGCATAATCACCGAATCCAGAAATTTGATTCTAGCGGGGACTTTATATTGATGTGGGGTAAAAATGGAGAGTCATCCGGAGAATTTAAATTTCCATATGGAATTGCGATTGATTCTGAAGACAATGTTTATGTATCTGACATGAATAACAACAGGATACAGAAATTTTCTAACTCAGGAGACTTTATCAAGTCTGTCGGATCTTATGGTACAGGGAATGATCAATTAAAATATCCTTATGGGATTGCTATTGACAAATCAGATAATATCTATGTGATTGATGCCCTAAACTATAGCATTAAAAAATTCAATAAACAATTAGAATTTTTGGCAAAATGGGGTTCTGAGGAGAATATAGGAATCAAGGTTTATATGCCACATGAAATTGCCATTTCCAAAGATGGGAATGTAATCCTTAGCGATAGACAAAATCATCGAATCTCAATTTTTAATCCAGATGGAAGACTCATTGAACGTTTTGGATCTTATGGAGAAGGGAAAGATGCGTCAGGTGGTAAATTCAGCGAACCTCATGGCCTGGCGGTAGATTCCAATGGGAATATTTATGTTACTGACAGATACAATTTTCAAGTCCAACAGTTTGATTTGAATAAAAAATTCAAGACCAAATGGTTTACCTCAGCTGTTTTTGATGATAGCCTTTATTTCCCACTGGGAATAGTCACCGATAGCAAAGGAGATATATACGTTTCTGATCATTACGATCATAGCATTTTTAAGTACAAACGGATTCAATGAAAAGTATTTACACCTTCAAAATTAAATATTTGCTGGTATACGGTCTTTTTTGTTTGACGATCATCAGTGGGCCTAACTTACAAGCCAAGGATCCATCAATATTTCCATATCCTAAAAGTATGGAAGTAAAGGGAGGGGAATTTGTCTTTAACAAAAGAACTGAATTAGTTGAACCTGCTTCAGAGAACTCAGAGGAACGATTTATTGCAAGAATGTTATTTAATGAATTGGTTGATACTTATGACTATTCATTAAATCCTGTAGAGGGATCTCCTTCAAGATCTGGGATTAATAGAGTATTGATTGGAACTCTTTCCAATGCGGAGATCAAAAATGTTTGTGATAAAAATGGCTGGACTGAAAAACTTAGAAACATTGGAGATGAGGGTTATATAGTTGACGTTGATGATCAGCGTATAATAGTTGCCTCTAACACCATTGCCGGTTCCATATATGGTATTCAATCATTGATACAAATAATTAATGAGAATAATGGAACGCTTACTTGTCCAAAAGTATTTATCGAAGACCAGCCTAGATATCCATTTAGAGGAATCAAACTTTACTTACCTTCAAAGGAAGAATACGAATACTTTAAGAAGTTTATTAAAGAATTTGTCTTATATTATAAATACAATAAGATCATTTTGGAACTCAACGCAAACATGCGTTTGGATCGGCATCCGGAGTTAAATATTGGAACCCGGACGTTTACTCGTGAACTTAATGACGCACGGCTTAATCGCCCGCCCGGACCTCATAATGAATATCAGAATTCCTCACATCATGATAATGCTAATGGAGAAATTTGGGAAAAAGATGAAATAAAGCATTTGGTCAGTTACGTGGAGCAATTTAATATTGAAGTTATACCTGAATTGCCCTCACTTACTCATTCTTATTACTTGCTACGGGGTCATGAGAATCTTGCGGAAAACCCCAATCAAAAATATCCGGATACCTACTGTCCTTTATTACCTGAGGCATATGATCTTTATTTCGATGTCCTTGATGAGTATATTGAAGTGATCAACCCTTCAACCATCCATGTTGGTCATGATGAGTGGCGCATGGAAAAGGATGTCTGTGAAAGGTGTAGAGGAAAGGACTATGGAAAACTGTTTGCAGATGATATTAATAAGATCCATAGTTATCTGGCAAGTAAGAATATTAGAATGGCAATTTGGGGTGATCATTTGTTGGAATCTGTAAGACAAAAGGATTTTAGGGTATGGGAGACTTCGACAGGATATAAATATAAAATACCCGGGGCACTAAAACCTGAGCAGGTAGCCAATCAAATCCCCAAAGACATTCTTATTTTTAACTGGTTTTGGGATGATATTGAAAATGACCGACAAATATCATCATTTGGCTTTGACCAGGTTTATGGCAACCTGAGACCTGAGATCAACCAATGGGAAGAAAGAAACGAAATTAGTGGTGTATTGGGAGGTGCCCCGTCTTCATGGGCTGCAACAACCGAACTAAATCTGGGTAAAGACCAGATGTATGATTTTATTACAGGATCAAATCTGTTATGGTCAGAAAAGATTCTGTCTCAAAAAGAACTTGCATTTATTACAGCATCAGGAACTGATAAAATTAGTGTGAGACTCAGTGGGGAAATACCTCCAAGCATGTTTTCCGATCAGTGCCTCCCATTAGATATATCTTCTCATTATAACTTAAGCAAAGCCAATGACCTGGACGACCTGAAAAATCAGCACTTGAAGTCCAAAATTGACTCGGAAGATGGAAAGTTATTCAAATTGGGGCTAAATGGTAATGGAAACCCGGAAGCTTGCGTTGTTGGGAATTTCAACGGCCTTTCATTTGGGGTTGAAGGTATTAAATTAAGTAAGGACGTGAATAGTATTATCTTCTTGCATGGATCTAATTCCAGTTCAATAAATGAAAAAGCCTATGGGACCATTTATAATTTTGATGAGACTGCAACACTTTTGGGCTGGTACGAAATCATATATGAAGATGGATATATAGAGACCATTCCTATAAGGTACGGAGTCAATATTTTGGATTGGAAATGGAAGGAGAGGATATTAAAGGATCAACAAAGTGATATTAAATATAATCAAGATAAGTATGCATATTATGCATCAGGTATAGAGTGTAGTGAAAAAGCATCCGATCCAGCTACTTTTTTTTCCTTTGAATGGAAGAATCCCAGATATGGAGAAAAGATACAGTCAATAAACCTTAAATCAGTTAAAGCAAGTGAGGATAATCAAAATGCAATATTATTGATGGCTATCAGTGTTGTTTCCAGTGATAGTGTGCCGAATTCCATCGGTGTCGAATAATAATAAAATGATGAAGGGTACAATTATTTTTTATATCATAACTATTCTTTTTGCCAGTAATGTATCAGAAGCTCAGCAGAAGACTGATAAACCATACTTTTTTGCAATTGGTGACATGCCCTATGAGTCAGATGAGCTAACTAAGTTTAAAGAACTTATCAACTATATAAATCTGAAAAATCCTGCTTTCACCATTCATGTCGGGGATACTAAGTCAGGTCATTCCGACTGTTCCAATAGATTTTATAAAACTTCTTTGGAAGATTTAAACAGTTTTAATCAACCCCTAATTTATACACCAGGAGACAATGAATGGACTGATTGTCACCAGGAAGATTGTGGGAGTTATTTAGCTACGGAACGTCTTACCTATTTGAGAAAAGCGATCTACGTAAACCCTGCGAGAAGTTTTGGTAAAAACCCAATTAATGTTCTTAATGAGAGCTCGATTGATCAATTTGAAGAATTTGTTGAAAATGCTATTTGGTCAAATAATGGGGTACTGTTTTGTACTTTACATATCTGCGGTTCAAGTAATAATTATTATAGTAAGGAAGGGAAGGAAGAATTCAAACGACGTGATGCTGCTAACCTGTATTGGATAAACGAAGCTTTTGAGAAAGCTAAAAATGAAAATGCAAAAGCAATTGTCCTTGCTTTTCATGCAAATATGTTTCAGAATGAAGATAACAAGGGTTATTTAAATATTTTGAATGAAATGAGCGAATTGGTTTTTGAATTCAAAAGACCTGTATTGGCGATTTATGGAGATACCCATACTTATCAAATTTCAAAACCACTTCATCATAATGGGCAATTGTTGAAAAATTTTACCGCATTGCAGGTTTTTGGATCCCCTGACATTTACGCGGTAAAAATTATCATTGATGAGTCTTCCAATGATCTTTTTGTTGCAAAACCGGTTTATTTAGATTGAACGTGGCACAATAATTTCCTAAATCTTCTGATTCATAGCTAAAAAAGTATACTTATTTAAGTGAATATCAGAAGCTTCAGCAAAAGACCTTTTGTAGCTTTCATTATACTTTTAAAGACATTAATGATGAGTTCACCAAGGCTTTCAATCCTTCAGATCCTTATAACTATTTTATTCATATCAGCTACTAATGGTTGCAAGAATGCTACTGATTCAGCCATAGAATCAAACAGCCAGTCTGTTGAAACAAAGTATAATCCTGTCTATTGGCTTGAAGGTGTATTAGATCACAGGAATCCGGTGAATGATTCTAACCTGAAAATTAAAATGAAGGAAATACGGAATCAAGGTTGGGGGGGAGTCTTATATTGGGGTGCTAGCCGTGAAGGGGAAAAAATGAGTTATTTTTTTGAGTCCACATATTTATCAAAGCAAAACTGGGCTCATAACAAAGACCCTGGATTTTCTTCGATCATCAAGAATGCTCATGAGAATGGCTTAAAGGTTATGATAAATATTGAAGGAGTAAACCCATATCACTGGGAAGCATTTAAATGGACTCCTGAAAATATAAGTTTAGTTGGTGAAGAGCTGGCAAATTCAGGAGTCGATGCGGTTTTTGAAGAGTGTTTTGAAGTCCAGCCGGATATTTTTTTATCCCTTGCCCGTACGCTAAGGAAGAACAATGTGGATTATATATCGGGGACAGACCCCATGCTATTAAGGGAAGCCAATTTTGTAAAATTATGGCCAGAAACAGGCATCATTGATATTTATAATTATTACATCAAACGTGATAAGAGATACAATATTGCAACGCTTACTCAACATGGATCCTTAGGTTATGGCTGGGCAAAATATTGGAATAAGCCCACCTCAATGATCTCTCCCTTAACCAGGAATTGGGGGATTTCAATGGAATATTCACCAGCGGTTGTAAGCTATATATCGATGATAAGAGCTCTTCAGTTTCGACTTGACAACATCATCATTTTTGGTGGACAGGAATTGTTTAATCCAATTGAAAATAAAAGATGGTTAAGGGAATATGTGAGTGCACAAGAAAAAAATAGACCAGTGATGAATGTTGTTGTGCTTCTGGAGCAGGAAAAAGAATATTCGGGGAGTGAAACGGGCAACATAGCATGGAATAGGCTATTCAATTCCGGCGATGCCATTACCTCCGGAGCATTTAATGCCGGATATGATATTGTGGTTAGTGATAAAGTTGTACCGGCGGACGCCTATTGGATTTATGCCAAAGGTGGCGAAGGAGACCGTTTGCCAGAGGATGTTGTATCTCTCTTTAGCACTGAAAAGCCCGTTTTTTTACAAGCGGGATCAAATATTCCAAGTGGTGGGACAATAGCTAATAGCTGGAAGAAAGCTCTTTCTAGGTGTGGAGTGGATGGAAATGTACCCTTCTCATATGGAACAGGAAGTACTGAAACAATTTCTTCATTACCCCCTAGCCAGGAGGAGGAAATTCCATATACCGGATATTATAAAGATACTTATTTAAGGTTTACTGGCACGGATGTACAAAGAGGACTTGACCTGCGTGCTGGAACAGTGATCCCGGAAAAAGCAATTTCTGGCGAGGCCCTTGCTACTCCAAATAGTACATATGGTAAGGGACCATTTATTGTCGGATCTAACAATAAATATTTGGTGACACCAACAGCTTTGAACTGGGAAGTAGCTTATCCAATCTCTGATTTGTTATCAGGGTATGGGATTTCACCTGAATCTAATGTTTGGGGCATCGCAGGAGAAAAAGTCACAGCATTATTAGCGATTGAAACAACTGAATTGGAAATCCATATTCCAAACCTGAAAAATGGTTCCAAAATTAATGTTGTAATCTGGGATAAATTCAAGCGTAAAAAGTCTGAAGAAACTTTAATCTACACCGCTCCATATAGGCATTACTTGAAAGAATATGATTTTATTCTGATAAAAAAAGAAAAATCCTAAAATCACAGTTTTTTAATTTGTTTTAATCTCCCTCTAGTTGTTCAATTGAACCACCCATAATAATTCCATCTTGTATAATTTGTATACAAAAATTGGATTAACAATTAATTAAAATTTTATCATTTATTCATTAATTCTATGTGATCTAATTATTATGTGTTAAAAAAGTATACAAAAGTGATTGATTTTTACAAGAATCACGAATATCACTTGCTTACTTTTATAGTATCAATCACTCACTCAATATTAATTAGTATACAAAAATCAATCTAACACATGAGAAAAATTCTACTACTATGTATCGCACTGATATTGTTAATATCAGTGACGATGGCCCAGGTTCGGGTCTCTGGTACGGTGACAGATCCATCGGATGGTGAATCACTGGTTGGTGTAAATGTCGTTATTAAGGATACCCAAATAGGTACCGTAACGGACATTGATGGTAACTACACGCTTGAAGTTCCAAGTAAAGATGTAGTGTTAGTATTTTCCTATCTGGGATTTAAGTCGGTCGAGGAAACTGTAGGAAATAGATCCCAAATTAATATTCAGCTACAGCCTGATTTGACAACTCTTGGGGAAGTTGTCGTCACTGCATTGAATATTGAAAAGAATGAAAAAAGCCTGGGTTATTCTGTAACTCAGTTAAGTGGGGATAAAATCAATACAGTTCAAACTCCAAGCATGATTAATGCCCTTTCCGGAAAAGTTGCTGGTGTCAATGTAGGAAATATTGCTAATGGAGTAGCTGGTTCCAAAAGGATTGTCATTCGTGGTGCAGCATCATTAACTGGCAACAACCAACCACTTTGGGTAATTGATGGAATCCCCATTAATTCTTCAAGTTTAGGTGGTCCGGATGCATATGGAGGAGTTGATTATGGAGATGGACTTACTGGTATTAATCCGGATGACATTGCAAGTATTTCTGTTTTGAAGGGAAATGCAGCAGCCGCTCTTTATGGTTCTCAAGCATCTAATGGAGTTATTCTGGTTACCACAAAAAGTGGTAAAGGGACTAATGGAAAAATGAATGTTGATATCAGTTCCTCCCTTATGGCAGATATGTTAATCAATACAACTGATTTTCAATATCAGTATGGACAATCTTCCCGTGTTCAGGAAGGACAACCTCCAGTTGATAAGGATGATGCTTACAGTTCAGGAAGTTGGGGTCCACCAATGACTGGTCAATCAGCTGTTTTTTTCGATGGAGCTACACGTCCTTATCTACCAGTTGAAGATAATTATCAAAGATTTTTTAATACAGGGACAACTTTTACAAATACCGCAGCATTATCAGGCAGCAATGAAAATCATGACTATCGAGTTTCATTGTCCAATCTTACTAATTCGGATATAATTCCAAATGCAAAATTCAATAGAACCAGCCTTAACACTAAGCTGCATTCAAAATATGGTAAACTCACTTCCGATATTGTCCTGATCTATAATTATGAGAAGGCAAATAACAGACCCTTCATAGGTGGTAATCATTCCAATCTGTTTTATTCTCTAGCGTATATGCCAGGAAATATTAATAGTGATTGGCTAAAACCTGGGTATAATCCTGATGGGACAGAGTTTACTTATGCTGAAAGTATTTCTAATCCTTACTACGTAGTAAACAAAGTAAAGCAAGAGGATGCGAAAAACAGATTTATTGGATCTATTACCTTAAACTATGATTTGACTAACTGGCTTTACACAAGAGGACGCTTAATGAGGGATTATTATTATTCTGCACGTTCAAAGGTGCTTCCTGAAGGCAACCAATTTACAAGCTATCCTGAGGGTCAATTAGATCAACGATCAAGAGAGAGTACTGTTAGTAATTATGAACTAATTATTGGAGTTAAGCCGCTTGATTTGGGCAAGCTATCATTCAACGGATTTGTTGGTGGGAATAGGAATGAAAGACTACGTGATGAAGTGAGCACATCTGGTTATGACTTTGTAGTTCCAGGGGTTCACACATTTAACAATCTGGCGACCAAACAACCGCAAACTTCACATAGTCTTCAAAAGACTAATTCATTGTTTGGAAACTTTGAAGTTTCTTATGATGAATTTCTCTTTTTAACACTAACCGGTCGAAATGATTGGTTTTCAACACTGCCAATAAAAAACAACAACCTTTTCTATCCATCTGCTTCGCTTTCCTTTGTGTTCTCAGATGCGTTGAACTTACCGGAAGCAATATCTTTTGGCAAGCTTAGAGCATCAACAGCTCAGGTTAGTGGAGATACAGACCCATATCAACTGGACTTAAGTTATCGATTGGCTTTGCGTGATTACAATGGGCAACCACTTCAATATATAGGGACAGATCTGGTTCCAAACAGGGAATTAAAGCCTTTGCTATCAACAGATTATGAAGTAGGCCTTGAAATGGATTTTCTGGATAATCGAATTGGATTTGATGTAGCCTATTATAATAGACGAGTTGTTAATGATATTGTACAAACGGCAGTATCTAAAAGTACTGGATTTTCTGATGCAATACTCAATGTGGGTAAACTGAATAGTAAAGGTTTTGAATTACTACTTAGGGCAACACCCATTAGCACTACTAATTTTAGTTGGAGAATTACTTCAACATTTTCTAAAAATGATAACAAGGTAGTATCTCTAGGTGCTGGTGTAGAGGGTGCTCCAATAGTGCTTGCAACAGCCAAAAGTGGAGAAGCAATTATCCAATTAGAAGAAGGCCATCAATATGGGGGCATTTATGCTTTTACGTACCAGAGAGATGACAATGGAAATAAGATACTAGGAGACAATGGTAATCCTCTATACAATGCTGAATATACATTTGTAGGAAACAGTGTTTATGATAAATTATTCGGTTTCACAAACACTTTTTCTTATAAAGGATTCTCACTTTATTTTCTACTGGATGGAAAATTTGGAGCATCTATATACTCTGAAACAAATGCGATCGCCTATAGCAATGGAAAACATAAAGCTACCTTAGTTGGTCGTGAAGATGGATTTATTCCTGAAGGTGTAACAGAAACAGGTGAGCCAAATACCGTTCTTATTGAGGGCCGAAATTCTCCAAATGGTCCTGGTTCCAGTATTAGTAGTTATTATGATCAAATTTCTGATATAGCAGAAGAGTTTATTTATGATGCAAGTTTCTTAAAGCTGAGAGAAGTGTCTTTTAGATACAACTTACCGGGATCTGTATTAGGAAAACTAGGATTAAACTATGCTTCCATTTCTTTGGTAGCGAGAAACCTCCTGACATTATATCAAAATGCTGAAAATGTAGACCCGGAAAGTAGTGTTGCCAGCGGCAATGCACAAGGCATTGAACGGATGGTATACCCATCAACAAGGAATCTGGGTGTTACACTGAAATTCGGTTTATAAAAGCTATCTGAGATAAAGAAATATCATGAAAAAAATTAATAGAATACACAAAATATGCTTGTTCCTTCTGATGGTTGGAACAGCCACTTCATGCGATGAAGGTTTTGAGGAAGTCAACAAGAATGTTGATTTGGTGACAGAATCCAATATAGATTATGTCTTACCATATGTCCAGTTAAGTATGTTAGATCAGACATATTACACCATAGTAGATTATGTAGGTTCTTTTGTTTTTCAGGTTAATAGGCGAAGAGATTATGAGAGACTCATTCGTCCAGGTGGAGAGCATGGAAGTCATTTTGAATGGATGTATGAGATGCCTTTAAAAGGTGTTGCTGATTTAATGGAATCAACTAAAGATGATCCTGAGTTAGTTAATTACCTCAGCATGACCCGGATTATCAGGGCTTATATTATGCATCAATTGACTGATGTATATGGTGCAGTTCCATATTTTGAGGCCAACAAAGGGTATACAGAGCGAATCTTCACTCCAAAGTATGATCCCCAGGAGGTGATTTATATGGATATGTTCAAAGAATTGGAAGAAGCCATTTTGGCATTTGACAACTCTAAAGCTATACCGTCTTCAGATATCGTTTATGGTGGGGATCTGGACAAGTGGAAGAAATTTGGTTACAGTTTTATGCTTCGGTTAGGGCTTAGAATAATGGATGTGGATCCGGTTAATGGTAAAAAGTGGGTCGACAAAGCCATTGCTGGTGGACTGATCACATCAAATGATGATAACTTCGTAGTTTATTATCTTCCCAATTCAGATGATTCAGATGAGTCTAATCCAACTGCGAATGGCCCCTGCAAAGTCTTTATCAAGTATGATACTTATTATTTAACCGAACCGTTTGTTGGTTTTCTGCGCGATAATAATGATCCAAGAACATCGGTATTTTGTGAGCTGAGAGGCAATGGGGACACGACACCAGAAAATCAATTAGGATACCCTCCCTTAGGCTATATCTCAGTTCCGGATAAGGGTATCTATTCAAAATCAAATACTACTACAGTAGCAAGGTACGATGCTCCTTATATCCACTTAAGTTATGCACAAACCCAATTTCAACTGGCAGAATTGGTTGTGAGAGGGATTATCTCTGGAGATGATCAAGCTTATTATGAGGCTGGCGTTCGGGCCGCAATGGAACAATTAGCAATTTTTGGACCTGATGCAATCATTTCATCCGGTCAGATTGATACTTATCTCGCTGAAAACCCATACAATCCTACAACGACAGAAGAAGCCTTAGAAATGATCAATACTCAATACTGGGTAGAAACTCATTGGAACTGGTATGAGACTTTTGCTAATATGCGGAGAAGTAACTACCCGGAACTATACAGTAAGATAGATCCAAGCATTGAAGGGAATGATGGAGCAGAACTTCCTGGGAGGCTGACCTATCCTTCTGATGAATTAAGCATAAATCCACAAGTATCTGCATCCAATGAAATTCAGGGCCCTGATGTATGTAGTACTAAATTATGGTGGGATGTTGATTAAAATAATAGAGTAAAATACAAAAGTTCAAATTCAAAATGGATAAAGAAAGAAGGGAATTCATAAGGAATTCAGGAATTGTAAGTTTAGGATTTATTGGACTTAACCTGTTTGCAACAAATAGTTGCAAACAGGTTCCAAGTTTAGGTTTTGGACCGCTTAAATATAAAAAGGGTGAGATTCTTAGTTTGCCGGAGGGATTTACCTCCACAGTAATTTCAATGCGAGGAGATGAAATGGATGATGGTTTAATCTCCCCTGGAAGTCATGATGGCATGGGTGTATTTGGTTTTGGGAGTAATAAAATGTTGCTTGTCAGAAATCATGAGTTAACTCCGGGTTCATACGGATCCGGTCCATATGGAAATGATAACCTGTTGCTTGATAAAATTGATAAAAGCAAAATTTATGATTTTGGTAAAGGAAAGGCAATATGTGTTGGTGGCACAACAACGATGTTGTTCAATGAAAGTACGCAACAGGTTGAGAGAGAATTCTTAAGCCTTACCGGAACGGTGAGGAATTGCTCAGGCGGTAGGACACCATGGAACTCATGGATTACCTGTGAAGAAACAGAGCAAGGTATTGGTAACGAAGAAGGATCCCTGGAAAAACAGCATGGTTATAATTTTGAGGTTCCTGCAACTAATGTAATAAAGTTGGCAGAACCAATACCGATTAAATCAATGGGCCGATTTGTACATGAATCTGTGGCGGTGCAACCTGAAACTGGAATTGTTTATCAAACTGAGGATACAGGAGATAGCCTCTTTTACAGGTATTTGCCAAATACTAAACCAACTAAATATGGTGATCTGCATAAAGGTGGTCGACTGCAATGCCTTGTATTAAAAGAATGGAAAGGAGCAGATACCAGAAATTGGGAAGGCCAGAAAAGTGATATTTTTCCACAGAAAAAACTATTTGATGTTCAATGGGTGGATTTGGAAGATGTAGAGGATCCATCAGAAGACTTAAGAATACAAGGCCAGGAAAAAGGTGCGGCAATTTTTGCTTCAGGGGAGGGCCTTTCTTATGGAAATAATGAATTATACTTCACAGCAAGCTCCGGAGGAAGGGTATCATTAGGACAGATTTTCAGATATATCCCAAGCAAATATGAAGGTCAGCCACAGGAGAAAGACCATCCCGGTCAACTTGAATTATTCTTAGAAACTCCGGACGAAAAAACATTCAAGTACTGTGACAACGTAGCCGTTGCTCCCTGGGGAGATGTTATCATATGTGAAGATACTTCAGACCCAAGAATCATTGGTGTAACACCGAAAGGTGAAGCATACGTGATCGCTCAAAATGTAGGATACAGAGAATCTGAATTTGCCGGACCAGCATTCTCCCCATCTGGAAATACCTTATTTGTGAATATTCAATCTCCGGGTCTTACTCTGGCAATTAGAGGTCCGTGGAAAATTTAAATTAATAAGATCCCTCATTATAAAATTGATATGAAAAAAATCATCTTCATTCTTCTTATGGGAACGGCATTTTTTAATCATTTGGTTAATGCGCAAAGTCCCGATGAAGTATACAAAAGACCGCTTTCTGAAGTTTTGTCAGATATAGAGAAAGAATTTGGTGTCATACTTAATTATAGTTCTTCTATTGAAGATGAAATCGTCGAATTTGCAAATTGGAAAATCACTTTCAATATGGCAACCACGCTCGACAATGTATTAAAACCACTGGGGTTGGATTACAAAAAGGTATATGGAGAGCGGAATAGGTTTGAGATATTTCCATATCGATATTATGAACGAAGTGTTGAGGAAGGAAAAGAGCACCTTGAAAGTTTATTAGTTCTCTATGGAGATCAAGGAGAATTTGAAAACAGAAAGTTAGCGTTACGCACTCATATACAAGATATCGTGGGGTTTGATGTTTCAGCAAAGAGAGATCCGGTCAAAGCCATTATGGGTAAGGAGACAAAAATGGATGGTTATCTTGTGCAAAATGTAGCGATTGAAAGTATTCCAGGATATTATGTTACGGGTACGCTTTATAAACCCAAAAAAGGGAAGGGTCCTTTTCCGGTAATTCTATCACCACATGGTCATTTTTATAATGAAGACAATCCTTCTATTCAAATGGATAGTGGTCGGTATAGGGTTGATATGCAGATCAGATGTGCAACACTAGCACAGATGGGAGCTATGGTTCTTAGCTATGATATGTATGCGTGGGGTGAGTCTATCCGCCAGACAGGCAGTTATAAATTCCATGAGACAGGGTTTGCTTTACGTATTCAAACCTGGAATAGTATTCGGGCTTTGGATTTTATGCTTTCACTTCAAAATGCCAACAAAGATAAGGTAGGTGTGACAGGAGCATCAGGAGGGGGGACTCAAACATTTTTACTTGGAGCCCTTGATGATCGGGTAACTGCATCTGTACCAACAATTATGGTCTCTTCAAATTTCTATGGTGGGTGCCCTTGTGAAAGCGGATTGCCTATTCATGATGTCTCTGATGGGCATAATACTAATAATGTGGAGCTTGCTGCACTAATGTCACCTAAACCACAGCTGGTAATTTCTGAAGGCTGTGACTGGACTACTTCTTTTCCCGATATAGATTATCCTTATCTAAAAAAGGTTTATGGATTTTTTGGGAAAGCCGAAAATGTTCAAAATTTTCATTTACCTGATGCACCAATTCATGACTACTCTTATCCAAAGAGAGAGCCCATGTATCACTTTTTTGCGGAAAACTTAGGTCTTAAGTTAAAGGCTGTTCAAGATGCTGGTGGAAAAATTGATGAGAGCTATTGTACGATCCAGAAACATGATGATTTGCTAGTATTTGGTATTGCTGATTTACCAAAGAATGCATTGAGGAGCCATGATGCTATTGTTTCAAAATTTAACAGCTACCTTTCAAATGATTAGAAATTGTCGTTTCAAAAGGTGCAAAGTAATTTTTAATTTGAGTTCTTTGTTTTAAGGTCGATCAACCGGTGGAGTAGTTTATGGACTGTCGGTCATAGGCCATTTGTCTATGACCACAGTTCTCTTTTGCTAAAAAGGCTCACGCAGTTAAAACATTAGTTTATATAAATAAAGAAGTATATGACAGATGTATTCTTTTAATTGTACAAAATCCAGTAAACCCAACACAGTCAACTCAAATAAATAAGTTATTTGATTATTGATTCCATAGTAGGATTGTGTTCATTTCGGGGGTTAAGCAAGCGCTTAACCCTTTTTTTATGCTTTATCGACAATGGTTTCCTTCAACATTATCCAAATCTATTTAATGACAACAAGACACATATATTCATATTTTACTTATATATATATGTATTTAATGTGAAATCACAACAAGAAAGAGATTGATATCTCTGAATTATTGAGAGTTAAAAAAGTATACATATCTGAAATATATTCAGATGAATTTCAAGAGTTGATAATCTAATTTTAACTGATATTTAGAGTTATTCTTCTAAAGAATGATTCAAAAAAGGAATATATTTTATCATTAAAATCTTAGATTATGGATTGGAATAATACTATTTTAAAAAGACGTTTAAGTATTCGATTAAGGCCATCTTTACTTACGTTGTTGATCCTTCTATTGATTAGTAGTTCAGCTTTTTCGCAAACAACTAATCAAATAAAAGGAACAGTAACTGATGAAGCTGGTGAACCAATCCCTGGAGCGACGATTATAATCGTCGGTACCACGACGGGAACCTCTACTTCCATTGATGGTTCCTTCTCACTGGTAGCTAATTCAGATGATGTCTTAAGGGTATCTTTTGTGGGGTACGAATCAAAAGAGATTCAGGTTGAAGATCAATCAGTCATTGATGTTTCACTAAGTCCAGATGTAAAATCACTTGAGGAGGTAGTAGTTGTCGGGTATGGAACTCAGAAAAAATCCAGCATGACAAGTGCGGTTTCTGATATTAAAGGTGAAGATCTTGAGAGGAGACCAGTTTCAAATGCTCCTCAGGCTTTGCAGGGCTTGGCACCGGGAGTCACAGTTGTTGATTGGGGAGGAGCACCAGGGGTTTCTAATGCCACTATTCGCGTGAGAGGAGTTACCACCCTGGGTAATAATAATCCGCTGATAATTGTTGATGGTATTGAACAAAATTTCCAGAACATTAATCCAAATGATA
This sequence comes from Bacteroidota bacterium, assembly GCA_047947195.1. Lineage (GTDB taxonomy): Bacteria > Bacteroidota > Bacteroidia > Cytophagales > Cyclobacteriaceae > UBA7330. The sequence continues at coordinate 3,612,770 of CP170458.1, read as the reverse complement.
TAGAATCTATCACAGTCTTGAAAGATGCTGCTTCAACAGCTATTTATGGATCACGAGCGGCAAATGGTGTTGTGCTTGTCACTACAAAAAAAGGTTCAAAGGGAAAAGTTACAGTCAATCTCAATAGTTACCTGGCAGTTCAAACAATTGCTGATCATCCTGAACATATGGAGACAGAAGCTTACATGAGAATGTTGAATGTTGGATTTGAAAATGCTGGAGAGCCGGATCCCAGATTTACTGAAGATGAGATTGCCAAAACTTTGGCTGGTAATGATCGAATTAATTATCCTTTGCCAAATATCTGGTATGATGTTTTGTTCAGTCCGGCATTACAACAAAATCATACACTGACAGTATCCGGTGGTACAGATCAGATTCAGACGCTATTGTCTGTTAATAATTTTCAGCAAGATGGAATGATACCAAATTCTGAATCCGGGCAAAATGGGATTCGATTTAATACAAATTATCAGGTTACGGATAGACTAAGCGTATCTGGTGACTTTAATTATAGATTGAAGGAATTTCAAATGCCACTAGAAGAATATTTAGATTACTATAGTGACATAGGAGGGTATAATAGTGCCCTGAATGCAATTTTTGCCGGAGGAAATTTTGTAGTTCCAAGGTATCCGGATGGTACTTTGGGGGTAAGTCCAGCAGAAGCTAATAGTCCACTTGTACACGCTGAACTTGATGGCCTCTCAAAGTTTAGAAATGGTTACAGTGCTATCAATTTACAGGCAGAATTGATGATTTTGAAAGGTTTGAAATTTAAAACACAATATGGGGTGACCATTCAAGAGCAAAGCACCAAACATTATAAGAATAAGTATGAGGTTCATGATTATTTCGACAAGGACAAGGTCTTAACATCCCAGAAGCCTAATGAGGTTACGGAAATTAGACAGCTCGAACAACAAGCAACCCTAAATAATTTGTTAACCTATGAGACATCCTTCTCAAATCATTCTATTAACATGTTGTTAGGGTATTCGCAAATTGCTTTTGAGGGGAATTCAGTTTCAGCATCAAGACAAGACTTTTATAACAATGACATTCAATCCTTATCGCAGGGCTCTGTAAGTTCCAGAGATAATGATGGTAGGGAATATGAATGGGGATTAAGATCCTATTTTGGTAGGCTTTCATATAACTTCAGTGAAAAATACTTTGTTGAGGCTAATGCACGATTTGATGGTTCTTCCCGATTCACAGGGGATAATAAATACAGCTTTTTCCCTTCAATTTCTGGTGCATGGCGTCTTTCTCAGGAATCATTTTGGAACAGTTTAGTATCAGTAGTAGACGAATTTAAGTTGAGAGGTTCGTGGGGCCAAACTGGAAATCAGGCTGTTGGATTATACTCATATCTGGAAACGCTATCTGCTAGAAATTATACCTTCGGAGGAAATGCAGTACAGGGTATTTATCAATCAACTCTTGCAAATAGTGATCTAACCTGGGAAACAACAACCCAGACAAACGTGGGCTTCGATGCACAGTTTCTTTCAGGAATGTTTGGAGTAACATTTGACTATTATGACAAACTCACCGAAGGGATATTGCTTTATCTTCCCATTCCTGCCACAATAGGACTGGAAGCCCCACCGCAAAATGCAGGAAGTGTCCAAAATAAGGGATGGGAAGTTGCATTAACTCACAGAAATATTATCAATGAATTTGAATACAATATTTCATTTAACATATCTGATGTTCATAATGAGATTGTAAGTCTTGCTGGAACCGGACCTTATTTGTCAGGTAGTGATACCAGAGAATTGACGATCAGAAAGGAAGGTTATCCAATTGACGCATTTATGGGATACAGGGTTTTGGGACTTTTTCAAACACAAAATGAAGTAGACAATTATCCTTTAGCTGATCCTAATACCCAGCCAGGAGACCTTAAGTATGAGGATGTAAATAATGACGGACAAATTAATACAGAAGACCTCGTAATGGTTGGGTCGGCAATTCCTCATTACACTTATGGAATGACAATTAACATGGAATACAAAAATTTTGATGTGAATATCTTTTTCCAGGGAGTGGGTAAATCCCAATCAACATCATTTGGTGCCATGAGAGAAGGAGGTAACTGGGAAGGATTTACCTGGGAAGTTCAAAAAGATTATTGGACACCTGAGAATCCTGATGCAAAATTCCCAAGACCTGAGGCATACTCTCAAAGAAACGACTTGATGTCAGATTACTGGATGATTAACACCTCATATCTGAAATTAAAGAATCTTCAAATCGGGTATACTTTACCAGGAGATTTCTTAGAGAAAATCCATATTCAGAAATGCAGGATTTACATCAGCGGAACAAATTTGCTCACCTTCTCAGAAGCTAAGGAATGGGGATTAGATCCAGAATTTCCAGCTAGTAAATTGAATTACTATCCGCAAACATCCTTGAAAACATTAGGTATAAACTTAACTTTTTAATTAGTCAATTCAGGAAATCGTGCTAAAGAGTTTACTGAAATTTTGAAAACGATTTTAAAGCAAAAGCAATGAAAATATCAACAAAAAATTTAATTATATGTCTCACTTTCCTATTAATTGGAGTGGGATGTCAAGAAGACCTATTAGAAACAATCCCAAATGACAGGATAACTTCCGCTATTTTTTGGGAGCAGGAGCAAGATGCGATTTTGGCATCAAATGCTATATATACCTATTTGGATGGGACCAAGATCTTTTATCGAGATGCGTTATCTGACATCGCCCATTCAAATAAGACGTACATCGAAACAACTATTTTTGAAAAAGGCAGTTTTAATGCCCTGAGTGATCTGGTTGAAGAAGAATGGAGTAATTATTATCAGGGTGTAAGAGCAGCGAATTACTTTTTGGCGAATGTTGATAAAGTTAATACTGAAGATGCAGACCTGATTAACAGATTAAAAGGTGAAGTAAAGGTTTTAAGGGCCTATATGTACCTTCACTTAACATTTACCTATGGAGACGTTCCTTTGGTTACGGACCCCATTTCTATAGAAGAGGGACAGTCTCTATCACAGTCCACGTCGGATAATATTTGGGACTTCATTGATGCCGAACTTACTGCAGCTGCTGATATGTTGCCGTTGGTTCAGGATGAGACTGGAAGAATTACTAAAGGAGCAGCCCTTGCGTTAAAAGCCCGTGCTATGTTATTTGCAAAGAGATATCAGGAAGCGGCAGATGCAGCAAAGGAGGTAATGGATCTTAATCATTATTCACTTTATCCCAACTACGAGGATTTGTTTTCTTACGAAGCAGAGAATAACAGTGAAGTCATTCTGGATAAACAATTCATGAGAGGTATCTATCCCAATGAGGTTTTTTATCTACTTGCCCCCTGGTCCCAAACATTTGATGGAGGTTCTTTATATGTGCCTCTAAAGAAGATTGTGGATGAATATGAAATGACCAATGGAAGTATGATTGATGACGTTGGAAGTGGATTTGATCCATATAACCCATATGTAAATCGTGATCCAAGATTACTTTATTCAATATTCGTGCCTGGAAGTGAACTTCCAAATGGAGATATTTTTGATCCAAGGCCGAACAGTGGAACGCCCGATGCATTAGGGAATGACTATCATGCAAGTCAGACAGGAGCCTCAACAAAAAAATATATCAACGCAGAAAATCTTGATAATATCTACAACTGCGGGATTAATATCATTTTAATAAGATATGCTGAAATTCTTTTAACATATGCTGAAGCTAAAGTGGAACTCAATGAGCTTGATGCATCCGTATATGATGCAATCAATGAAGTACGTCAGCGAGCTGATGTGAATATGCCAATAATAGATTCAGGTAAATCACAGATAGAGTTAAGAGACATTGTAAGACATGAAAGAATGGTAGAATTGGCTTTTGAAGGTTTAAGGTTCTTTGATATTCGTAGATGGGAAATTGCAGAAGACGTAATGAATGAACCGGTTAAGGGAGTGACATATGAAAATACTTCGGGGGATTTAGTTACAGTTCAAATTGAATCTTTTGTGAGAAATTTTCAACCTAAGCATTATCTCTGGCCAATCCCACAAAAGGAATTGGATTTAAATAAAAACCTGAAACAAAACCCTTTGTGGTAAACTGATTATAATAATGACAAAAGCAATGTATTTAACTGGCAGGCTAATAATTTTCTCTTTTTTAATACTATTTTTTGAATGTAATAATATAGAAACTTCTAAAAATGAAGATACCGATACAGATGTAACGGGTTTAGGGGATAACCTTGCTTTAACCCCTCCAATGGGGTGGAACAGCTGGAATGCTTTTGGTAAGGATGTGAATGAGCAAGTTATTCGTGAAACCGCTGATGCATTGGTAAGTTCGGGGCTTAAGGATGCTGGTTATAATTATGTTGTGATTGATGATTTTTGGCAGGGTAAAAGAAACCCGGAAACCGGCATGATCTCAGAGGATCTTGACCGGTTTCCTTCGGGTATCAAGGCCCTGGCAGACTATGTACATAGCAAAGGACTAAAATTTGGTATATATTCTGACGCAGGTACTATGACTTGCGGAGAAATGCCTGGTAGTTATGGGTACGAGGAAAAGGATGCCAGGCAATATGCCGAATGGGGAGTCGATTTCCTGAAATATGATTATTGCTTTTGTCCTGATTTTGTTTCGGCAAACAATGATTATAGAATGGCAATAGATAGGTACAAAGCCATGGGAGATGCACTAAAAAAAACGGGACGACCTATAGTGTTTAGCATTTGTGAATGGGGCCCAAGATCTCCATGGCTGTGGGGAAAAGAAGTTGGTGGACATATGTGGAGGACTTCTTATGATGTGGCGGATATTTGGGACATGCCAAGGAATGAAACCAGCCCAATTGGTATATTAACCTCAATCGATGTCGCTGCTAATTTAGGGAGGTTTGCTGGTCCCGGCGGATGGAATGATCTTGATATGCTCGTGGTTGGACTCAATAATACCGGATATATTAAAGGAGGTGGGTGCACTGACATTGAATATCGAACACAAATGAGCATGTGGAGTATGCTTGCTTCACCCTTAATGATTGGAGGTGATGTCAGGGAGATGAGTGAAGCAACTAAAAACACCCTTTTGAACAAAGATATCTTGGCGATAAATCAGGATCCAATGGGGGAGCCGGGATTCAGGGTATATAGTCAGGATTGCCTGGAAGCCTGGAAAAGACCATTAAGTGGTGAAAAAGTAGCAATCGCCTTATTCAATAGAGGTTCAGATAGTAAAACAATTAAGGTGTCATGGGAAGAAATTGAATTAGAAGACAATGACTACACAATTTACGATACCTGGAAACATGAAGAAGTTGAAGGCAATCCGGAAGGAATTGAATCTGACCTGGAATCTCATGAATGTAAAGTCTTTATTCTGTCCAAATAAATGTAACGGCAGAAAGTTTAGACAATTAGTTTCTGGAGAAACGATATTAATAATTTAGGAATGGTCTTAAAAAAAATGATAAAAGTAAATATGCGCCAGGCTACGATATTATTGATAATGCTCTTGCTCCTTCTTTCCACAAGGATAGAGGCAGCGGAGGAAATACTCATTTTTCCAATACCTCAAGAATTACACTTAAGTGATGTGAATTTTGAACTGGATGAATCCGTACCCATCCTGATTCCAGAGAATCCTAGTCAAAATGATCTGTCATTGGCACGTCTACTTGTAAAAGAACTAAGTGACAAGTATGGTAAGGCTATTAACATTAAGAGATATAAAAATCTTCAAAATAGACAGAAAGCCATCATCATAGGATCTGTGGATAATCCTTTGGTAAGGGAATATATCAACCACCATAAAATAGATCTGGATTCAGAAAATCCTGGGCCGGAAGGGTATGTAATGGAAGTAACCCAGGAAAATATATTTATAGGAGGGTCAGATAGCCAAGGGGCGTTTTATGGTTTGCAATCCCTACGTCAATTGATAGGCAAAGGAAATGGTGATAAAGTTCAGGGTTTGAAAGTAAGGGACTGGCCAAGGCTTCCATTTAGGGGAGTAAGACTTTACGTTCCTGGCCCGGATAATATTGCATTTTTCAAACGCTTTCTTGCTGATTTTATGGCTCTCTATAAATTCAATAAAGTAATTCTCGAATTGAATTGTATGCGACTTGACAAACATCCGGAAGTGAATGCTGGGTGGATTGAATTTTCAGAATACATGAAGTATACGAGATCAAATTCTACTGAAGGAATTCGAGGGGAAGAAAAGAATTCAAGTCATTATGATGCTGGTGATGGACTCATTATTGAGAAGAATGATGTGAAAAATATTGTAAGGATTGCTGAAGAAAATTTCATTGAGGTGATTCCTGAAATTCCATCACTTACCCATGGTTATTACTTATTAACACGTCATCCTGAATTGGCTGAGTACCCTGGTGACAGATGGCCTGATACCTATTGCCCTTCAAACCCAGCTTCCTACGAATTGATGTTTGATGTCTACGACGAATATATCGACGTTATAAAACCTAAAATGATCCATATAGGGCACGATGAATGGTGGGGTGCTCCAACAGGAGTCTGTCCGCGCTGTAAGGGAAAAGATTATTCAAGATTATTTGCCAACGATGTCAATAAAATTCACGATTATCTGGCAAATAAAGGAATAAAAGTAGCAATGTGGGGGGATTATCTACTGGAAAGTGTAAGAAATAAGGGGCCACAAAACAGGGTATCTTCAACAGGTGTTAAATATCAAACCCCGGGAGCACTTCCTCCGGAAATGGTTAGAGAGTCAATTCCAAAGGATATCCTCGTTTTTAATTGGTTTTGGGTAGATCAAAAGAAGGAAAAGGAACTTTATGATCTCGGACTTACTCAAATCTATGGAAACTTTAAACCCAATATTAGTAACTGGGATAATAGATTGCCTAAAGTGGATGTTATTGGTGGGGCTCCTTCATCCTGGGCAGCTACCAATGAGTTCAATTTTGGAAAAGATCTGATGCTGGACTTTCTGGGATGCGCTAATCTGCTTTGGTCTCCGCATACCATTGCTCATAATGACTTGCCGGAAATTGTTTGGCAATTAATTCCTTCAATACGTCGAAACTTGAGCACTAAACTAGTGCCAAGCAGAGATGGAGACCCTATCATTCCAATTGATATTTCTTCTTATTTTAATTTCACTGATGAATCTACATTTTACCAGCCTGAACTAAACCAGATAAGAGCGGGGGAGATTAAAAAAGATCAATTGATTTTTAAGCTTCCAGAAAAACAGGTAGGCACGAAAACGTCAATAGTTGCTGTAGCAGCAATTGGTGTGGGGGAAGACCCCATACTCCCTAAAAGCGTCAAGGGCATCCAAATTAATGAAGATGTTAGTAGCCTAATATTTTTGCATGCAGCCGCACAACAGGCTGCTAATCAAAAAGCATATTTTAATATTCCTGATTTTTTTGATACATCAGATCTGCTAGGGTGGTATGAAGTTGTTTACGAAGATGGATATAAAATAAATGTTCCTATACAATATGGGGTAAACATACTGGAATGGAACCCTGGTGGTGATAAAAGTCTTGATTTAAGAGAAGGTAAAACAGGATCTGCACAACTGTCTTATGCATATGAAGCAGATGCGATAACTATATCTAGTTCCCAAGAGAATAATCCGATTACCTTTTTTGCTTATGAGTGGGTAAATCCGCGTTTTGGAAAAAAAATTAAAGAGGTTAATCTGTTCGGTTCAAAAAATTATCAAAGCCTTCAGCAAGATTATGGTAAGCCTGTCACTGAGCCAATGGAAAGCAATGCGGTCTTTTTAGGTGGAATTAGTAAAGTGATTAAAAGAGAGCCTTATAAGCCAACAAGATAATTTTTTACAAAGAACAATTTAAATACTGTGAAGTATTTTGTTTTCCTATTTAGCCTTATCTCTGGAGTTTCTCTGAACGCTCAATATTGTGTTACTGATTATGGTGCAAAAGGCAAAGGGGAAGTTCTGGAGACTTCTTTTATTCAGAAGGCAATTGATAAGGCATATGCTTCTGGAGGGGGAAAAGTAATTGTACCTGCTGGTACCTATAAAATAGGCACTTTGATTCTTAAGGACAATGTCAACTTGCATCTTTTATCAGGTGCGATAATTCTTGGTAGCGAAGACTACAGAGATTACTTAAAGATTGATCAAAAGTTTGAATCCCGGACTAAAGACTTATATGCAAAATACTTTATGATCTTTGCCGAAGGAGCTCAAAATATTGGAATTACAGGATCAGGCATCATCCATGGTAATGGGAAAGAGCATTTCGAGGAAGTAAGACCTCAAAATCTCAGACCATTTATGATAAGGCTTGTCAATTGTAATAATATTAATATCAAGGATGTTAAATTATTAGAATCGGCAAATTGGACATTGCATTTGTTAGGATGCAAAAATGTCAAAATTGATGGTCTGACAATTGAGAATCAAGGTGAAGGAAATAGGGATGGAATAGATATTGATGCTTGTGAAAAGGTCACTATTTCAAATTCAAGTTTTTCTACAACAGATGATTCAATTGTAATGAAATCATCCACTGACATTACCTGTCAGGACATAACTATTACTAATTGTCTTTTTCAAATGATTGGAGGTTCAGCTCTAAAGACAGGGACTGAATCCAACGGTGGTTTTAAGAATATAACAATTAGCAATTGTGTGATTAGGGATATTCCAGTACACGCCGGTATAGAATTGATGACGGTAGATGGGGGGATGTTGCAAAATATTCTCATTGACAATGTAACGATGGAGAATGTTTCAACACCTTTTTTCATAAGGCTCGGGAAAAGGGCAAGACCTTATAAGAAACAACAATATGTGAACCATATTGATGATGTAAAGGATATATCATTCAACAACATATCTGTTACAGACGCAAAGTTGCCAGCCAGCATAATCGGCTTGCATAGCAAGCGGCTTAAGAATATATCAATTACCAACTACACTGCTAGATATAGTGAGTTCCAACATCCAGTAGCGTACAATGAAGTTCCATTTCAGGAATTTGATTACCCGGCAGCCGTGATGTTTAAAAATCTTCCAGCTTATGGCCTTTACTGCAGAAGCGTGGAATACCTGCATTTGAATAATGTGAATTTTTATTCATCTGATGATGAAATTAGACCACCAGTTACTTTTGATCGGGTTAATCAAGCAGAGGTTTTCAATTTAAAAGCTGAAGTCAATGTGGAAAGCCCTGTTGCTCATCTGCGAAATATTCAGGACATTGTTTTTAGTTACTGCAAGTCAATAAATAAGAGCAGTGTCTTATTTGAAGAAGAGAAAAATTCAGTGGTTCGAAGTACTTATTCAAACAATATATTGCATCCGGAACAAAGAGAAGTTGAGGTGGTTCCTTCTCTGAAATATCCTGAGGAATTTGAAGACTTTGAAACAGAATCAAGGTTTATTATTAAAGATGGGGAAATATTTGACGGTTTAGTTGCACAAGATCTTGAGGATCCAATAGATATTCCCTTGCAAATAAAGAAAAGTCCTGTGCAATTATGTCTTCTGATGTTAAACAGCTCCAATCAACCTCAGAAAGTGGTGATAAGATATAAAGATACCAGGCAGGAATTTTGGATCAACTGGAATCATTGGGGCTGGGCTCCAATATCCCTTCTTGAGAGATTCGACAAGGATGAGAAGGTGAGTTTTGAGGTTTCAGCCGTGTCTGGCAGTAGTTTAAAATTATCCAGAGCATATTTAAGGTCCCATGATATCGGGTTTACGGATTAAAACAACATCGATAATGAAGAGCATATTTAAATTTTTTTTACTCTGTATTAGCATTAATGGGTATAGTCAGCCAGGAGACTATGAAGTGGATGCACTGGTAACACCCAAAAGGCCCGAAGCCATTATTACCGTAGGAGGTGATAACGCTGATGTTCCGGGATTTACCAATAAAGCAATACAAATTGCCATTTCTGCACTACCCGCGCATGGCGGGTCGGTTAAATTGGATCCGGGTATTTTTTACATCAAGGCTCCTGTTAAAGTACCGTCCAATGTTACCTTAATTGGTTCCGGGGATCAGACAGTTCTTAAACGTATAACAGGTATTAACACCAATTTTATTGTAGATGCTGATTATGGTGAGCTAAAAGTTACGGTTAAGGACGTGGTCGATTTTGAAGTGGGGATGAGCATCCAAATAACGGATAGTATTTACGATGAATGTTGGGATGTAAGTATAGCGGTGATCACAGATATTGTGGGTAATGAAATCTATTTTGATACCCCATTGATAAGAGATTATGAATACAAACGCAACGGGATGGTTACCAATGCGGGATCTTGTATTTCAGTAATGGGGGCACAAAATGTTCTGATTAAGGATTTGATGATCGATGGGAATAAACAGGAAAATGATTTACTGGATGGATGTAACGGAGGAGGAATTGTGATAATCAGGTCCAAAAACATCAAAGTGAATAATGTAAAGGTCAGGAATTTTAACGGTGAGGGAATTACCTGGCAAATAACCGAGAATGTTTCTGTAATAGGTTGTGAGGTATCCGGTTGTACGAATATGGGACTTCATCCTGGGTCAGGATCTCCAAAAACACAAATTGAGAACAATAATGTGTTCAATAACAAGGTGGGACTCTTTATATGTTGGAGGGTTCATCACAGTTTAGTAAAGAACAACAAGTTTCATCACAATTCATCTTTTGGTATTAGCACCGGACACAAAGATACCGATGTGTTGTTTGAGGGAAATCACATCTATTCAAATGGAAAGGATGGGGTATACTTCAGAGCTGAAGATTATAAAAATGCGCCTCATAGAAATACGTTTGTAAATAACGTAGTTGAAAATAACGGGAGCGATAATGGGGGATATGGTTTTTATGTGTCTGGTGATTTGACTGAATTAAAACTGGAAAACAATGTCATCAGGGATACCGGAACTGGCTCCCAAAAGGCCGGAGTGTTCCTTGCAAGTGGTACTGCTCCTGTTAAACAGGCGGGTAATAAGATGAATGGCCATTCTATCGGCAATATCATCCATGAGAAATAGACCGATGAGCTCAGGTTTGAGACTTCAAGTGAATCCTTTATTTGTTCTATTTATGTTCAATAGTTTCTGGAGCCAATTGTGTTTAGGACAAGAAACAAAAATTCTGGAAGATGCAATAGTTGATCATGTTGAAAAGGTTCAGGATATTTCGGAACTAATTTCAGATCGTAAATATTACTGGCCGGTACCTGAAATTAAAAAGCCAGGATATCTGGAAACCATAATTGACCCTGTTTTTGGTACAAAGATCACAAGAATTTCAGGTGATCCCGGAGATAGTATAAACGGAATTCCTAATGCCGTTTGGCCGGCACAGGAATCTCGACATGGATATTCCAAAAGACAAGCTTGGAATGCTGATCAAAGTATGATCTTCCTGGATAGATCATACCCTCACATGTGGCTCGATGGCGAAACTTATGAAGTATTATTTACCAGAACTTTTAAGAAGGGGCATCCCGACAGGCCAAAAATGGACTTAAGGTGGAGTCATTTTGAACCCGATATCATGTATTATTTAGTATCTGATGCAGGAAAATCACACCTGGGAAAATGGGATGTTGTTAACAATATCTTGACTCCACTGATTGATCTGAGTGATTATTTAAAATGTTCTTTTGGCCAGGGAGAGGGAAACTTTACTTCAGATGGGAAAAAGGCAGCAGTCTATGCCATTAGGAAAGATATCGCTCAGGTCATTTTTGTGGTTGATGTAACAGAAAAGGTTAAAGGTGTGGATATTGAGGTCACTACATTGGACAATTGCACAATATCTCCTAATGGAAATTATATCGTTATTGACGGGGACTTTTTTGGAGGATCGGATAGAATTCAGGTAAGAAATGCGAATGATGGAAAGGTAATTTGGACCGAATCAGAATATGGGTTACCCTCACATTTCGATGTACAGATTGATCAAAATGGTGATGAAGTGGTTGTTGGCGTCGGTAAATCAAAACCGTATGATGGAAATGTTATTAAGAGAAGACTTTCAGACGGAAAGATATCTGTTTTAGTTGAAGGTAGTTACGCAATGCACACTTCCGGAAGAAATTTGAAAAGGCCCGGATGGGTTTATGTAACCTATAATCTAAGAGATAAGCCGTCCATGGTACCCTATCAAAATGAAATCGTAGCAGTAAGACTTGATGGCCGCAGAGTGGAACGTCTGGGAAATATCCACTCAAATGATTTTACATATGCAGCACAAGCTCACGGATCGCCATCACCAGATGGGCTGAGGGTTATTTTCGCTAGCGATTGGGATTCTGGATCATACCCAGTACAGGCATATATAATTGATATGAGGGATTATATTCTTAAATGATGTAGAGACAATGGGTACAAATACAAAATTCAACAGACGCCAGGTCATTAAGGAATCGGCAAAATTTGGTATCGTATCTTCTTTAGCACCAATTGCATTAAATCACATTTTAGCTGGTGAAACCAGAAAAATAATTGTAGAAGAAAATAAAAAACCCGGAACTTCTGATTGGCAGCTTACCTACATCAAATCTGAAAATTATAGATCCAAACTCATTGAAGGCTATTCCTCCGCAACGAGTGTCAAACCGGGGGAGAAAATCGGATTTTTTATAAACTCAGCAGAGCCTATATCGGCAACCATTGACGTATATAGAATGGGGTATTATGGTGGAAAAGGAGGGCGTCATATGATTAGCCTGGGACCATTTGACGTCCACCCAAAAACTGATCCGCCAATTGCTGAACACCGACTTAGGGAATGCCAATGGGAAAAGACTACGGAATTTACAATACCTGAAAACTGGGTAAGTGGTGTGTATCTTGGAAAGTTGTCCTGCTAATCCCACAGGTATGAAAGCTATATCATTTTTGTTGTCCGGGATGATCGACCATGTGACATCATTGTCCAAACCAGCGACACCACATGGCAGGCATATAATAAATGGCCCGATAATTACTCCCTCTATGACAGCGATGAGCCCTATCAACCCCATAGCACACGTACGTGGGTAAGCTTCTCCAGACCATATGGCAAATATCCACAGGTAGTTGATCAGCCGCTATCTCAGGGCTCTGGTGAATTTCTGTTGTGGGAATTCCCATTGAGCTATTGGCTTGAAAAGCATGGTTACGATGTTACATACTGTTCAAACATTGATACCCATAAGGATTCTGGTATTTTAAACTTATGTAAGTGTTTTGTCTCCGTGGGTCACGATGAGTATTGGAGTTTATCTATGTATGAAAATGTTAAAAACGCAATAGATGAAGGACTCAACGTTGCATTTCTATGTGGTAATAGTGTTAAGTGGGTTATTGACCTTGGGCCAACCGTTGAAATAGACATGGAAATGCATGATAAAATAACTCAACTTTCATTAGACGGCTCGAGAATTTCGGTAAACCCTGATATGGAAAGAGGAAAGCGTTATCAAACTATGCATCGCCTTGGACGTTATGGCGGTCTTTCAAAAGAAGAACGAGCCAGGCCTAATTATGCGGGGCCATTTTCGATAAAGGGCCCAAATGAGGGAGCTCTCATGGGAGCCAGAAACCCGTCAATTCCCAATGGATCCGGAGACTGGATTGTGCAAAATTCAAATCATTGGATTTTTAAGGATACCGGACTAAAAAATGGTGATAGTATCCCTGGTTTGGTAGGCTGGGAACATCACGGAGATCCTTTTGACATTGAAGGTCTGAAAGTTCTGGCTTCTGGTCCCACATTAAATAATGGCAACGAGACATCTCAATTTTCTTCAACCATTTACCCGGGACCAAAAAATAATTGGGTTTTTAATGCTGCCACCATTTTCTGGTCCACTGGACTTTCTCAACCACCTGGTTTTGTGCCCCCATACTCCCACTATGGAAGACCTCCTGGAATTGACACAAGAATTCAAAAAATTACTTCCAATTTTCTGTCAAAGTGTGGTATTAACAAATCTTCAAAATGAAGGATAAAGGATATAATATTACAAGGAGGGATGCTTTAAAAAGTGCAGCACTGGCTGGTTTGACCGCTCCGCTAACATTGGGAGCTCTTTCATCTAATGAAGAAGTTGATAATCTCATTTTGAAGGAAAACCAAAAGGAGGGAACCTCATCATGGCAATTATCATATGTGAAATCAGAGGATTACAGGTCTGAAATGATTGAAGGATATTGTTCCAAAACAAGTCTAAGATCTGGTGAACCTATAGACATATTTATCAGCACTAATGTGGCCTCAGAAGTTTATATTGATATTTATCGAATGGGTTATTATAATGGAAAAGGAGGGAGTTTTAAGAAGAAAATAGGTCCATTAAATACTGAACACCAATCTCTTCCACCAGTAGGTAAGGACAGGTTACGAGAATGTAAGTGGAACAAAACTGTTAGTTTGACCATTCCAGATGACTGGGTTAGCGGAGTTTATTTGGGGAAATTATCATCAACATCACATAGGTATCAGAGCTATATCATCTTTGTTGTGCGAGACGACAGGGAAGCAGACCTATTGGTCCAAACCAGTGATACTACCTGGCAAGCTTATAACAAATGGCCTGATAATTATTCTCTGTATGATACAGACCCACCCAACCGGCCGGTAAATGGAACTACATGGATAAGTTATGATAGGCCTTATGGTAAATACCCTCAGGTTGTCGATCAGCCTTTATCTCAAGGCTCAGGGGAATTTTTGCTCTGGGAATACCCACTCTGTTACTGGTTGGAAAAACAAGGATATGATGTTACTTATTGCTCAAATATTGATACACATATTGACCCGGAGGGACTGAATAGAATCAAGTGTTTTGTTTCCGTCGGTCACGATGAATATTGGAGCGTAGAGATGTATAACAATGTCCAGTCTGCAAAGGAGAATGGCTTGAATCTGGCATTCCTTTGTGGAAATTCGATATACTCTCTAGTTCCATTAAATCAAAAAAATGCAGATGGAAGACCTTTTCGCTTATTACATCGGGACGGATTTTTTGGAGGACTGGGAAATGACAAAGTAAATGCAACCCCATATATGGCAAATGAACCATGGACTCGTCATGGCCCTAGTGAAAGATCTTTAATTGGCGCCAGAACAATGGTACCATTCAATGGGTCTGGTGATTGGATTATCAAAAATGAGAATCATTGGATTTTTGATGGATTGGATATAAAAAATGGGGAAAGAATTCCTGGTCTGGTTGGTTGGGAACATCATGGAGATCCACTTGATATGGATCAACTTGAAGTAATTGCTGAAGGAGAAACAATCAATGATAGTAACGAGAAGTCGCATTATACATCGACCGTTTATGCTGGTCCAAGAGGAAACTGGGTATTCAATGCTGCTACTATTTTTTGGTCAACAGGTCTTTCTCAACCCCCGGGTTTTGTTCCCCCATATTCTCATTTTGGCCGACCTCATGGTGTTGACCACAGAGTACAGAGGATAACCTCAAATTTCTTTTCTAAATGTGGAATAAAAACAAATGTCAAATACTGACAGAGTTCTTTTCTAAAAATCGATTTCTATAATTCTTTGGAATTGTTCCGGTAATCTTTTTGAAATGCCTATAAAAATTTGATAGGTTTTCAAATCCGCTGGAATAACAAATCTGAGTAATGTTATAATTATCTTCCATCAATAAACGGCATGCGTGGCCAATTCGCACCTCGGTAACATATTGAGAAAATGTTTTCCTTGTGTGGTTTTTGAAATAACGGGAAAATGAGGCTACGCTCATATTAAGCTTGGATGCTACCTCCTCAATATAGATACCTCTTTTGAAGTTTTTTAATATAAACTCGAATACACTATTTATCTTATCAGTATCTCCGCTGTTGTTTGCTGTATATTGCAAGGAAAGTAATGTTTCAATTTCCCTGCTCTGTGAAAGATCAATTAATATTTCCAATAAACTCAGTAAACGTTTTTGAGGAGACTCCTCACTCATTTCGTAAAGTTTTCTTATAATATTCGTTCTGGTTTTACCATGAATATTTAGAACAAGCGCCGATTTTTCCAATAAATTATGGATAGACTGAAATTCAGGTATCTCTGAAAATCTGCTACCTAATAGCTCTTCTGTAAAGTGAATGAAAATGGAAGACGCCTGAATCAAATTTTCATCATCGTCATACTTTCTAAATAAATGAGGAACGTTTGAACCGATCAAGGTGAGATCTCCATCTTTAAAATTCATGACCTTATCGCCAACAAATTTATTTCCTGTACTATTTTCAATTAACACCAATTCATATTCTTTATGAAAATGCCAGGGTTTATCAAAAGGTTCATAATCCCATTTCTCATATAGAAATGATGTATTTCGGTTAGTATACAACTGGTGTAGTTGAGCCTTCATGTAATATTCTAATTAATAGATTAAATATAATAAAGGATAGACTGTTAAAAAAGTATAATTTCATCTATAAGACAAGGAGTGTACTAAATTTTTTATAGCCGCATATAAAAAATTTAGTTGAACCAAATTTCATATTTTTATTCATAGGCCCATTTTTAATTGCATGTTAAAAAAGTATACACATGCGTCATATAATCATATTATTGGCTTTCTGTTTGTATCTAAATTTGAATAAAAAAATAAGTTCAATATGCTTTTTACTGAGTTAAACTATAGAATTATTAATAGTAGTATTGATAAGAAAGTAGTTGTATTACCATTAGGGGCGATAGAGCAGCATGGACCCCATTTAGCTGTTTCTACTGATTTTGCTTGTGTTACTGAAGTTGCAATGGGAGCGGAAAGGAAATTAAGAGACAAGATGCTTGTTTGTCCGACTCTACCATTTGGCTCAAGCCACCACCATCTAAGATTCGGTGGTACAATTAGTATGTCTGCTGAAACATATACAAGGGTAATTATAGAATTAGTTGAATCACTTTTACAAAATGGATTTCGTAGAATCATCTTATTAAATGGTCATGGAGGGAATGTTGTGCCGGTAAAACAGGCACTCTCCGTTCTTAGTCATAAATATGATAAAACGATGACCCCGAATATCGTATTAGCAACATACTGGGAATTAGGTGGAAAGGTATTTGCTGGTGAACCCCCGATGGAAACCCCTGCCTTAAGTCATGCTTGCGAATATGAAACAAGTTTGATGCTTCATTTATTTCCTGAGAGAGTATACAAAGAGAACATTCAACGGGCCAATAGGCCTGAGAAAAATGGATATATACCCTTTGAAGATGATGAGCCACCAAGTGGTGTTTCAATGAGTAAGCTCACCGAATTTATTTCAAGTAATGGAAGTAGTGGTGAACCAGGTCTAGGCACCAAAGAAAAAGGAAAGCACTTATTTGATCATGCAGTTAACGCCCTGGTCAAGTTTGTACAATCTTATAAGGATTGGCCATTGCTGGAAGACTTATCGAAATAATCAATAATGTAAGTTTTAAATGATCCAAAATTATGTCAAAAAAGGAAGTCAAGCACCCTAATAAATCAATAAGCACAGGCGCTTATAGTGCCGGAATTTCTATTGATGGATGGGTTTTTATTAGTGGACAGGGACCATTAGACTTATCATCAGGAGAAGTTATTAAGGGGTCAATTGAAGAGGAAACTTTATTAACACTACAACATATTAAAAAGATTGTTGAAGCAGCTGGGGGTAGGGTTGATGACATTGTAAAGTGTACTGTACATCTAAGTGACATTAATGATTTTGAGCGTTTTGATAAAGCTTATGCCTCATTCTTTAATACGATTAAACCTGCAAGGACGACAGTTCAATCTGTCTTATCAGAGGGGATAAAAGTTGAAATAGATGCCATTGCAAAGGTAGCGCCTTAAATAATGGATTCATTATGAAGAATAAAATGCAAATAGGAACAGTGGGCCTGGGATTGATGGGATGCAGCATTGCCACTTGTATCTTAGTAGCAGGACATCCTGTGACCAGTCTGGTCAAAGATATGGTGGATGCTAAACGTGCCAATGAGAGAATTAATGGTTTCTTAAATGATTTGTTTGAGCAAGGGTTGATAACAGAGACTCCCGAAGCTGTTTTAGCCAGACATTTAGTAACTGACGATATTGACAAGTTAAGAGAGCATGAAATTATTATAGAATCCATTTTTGAAAATGTAGAGGAAAAAAGAGTTCTTTTTAAAAATCTTGAGCTTGTTCTACCTGACAATGCAATTATTGGAAGTAATACCTCAGCCATCCCAATTTCAATTTTACAGGAAGGGTTAATCCATCCGGAAAGGGTAATTGGGGTACACTGGGGAGAACCTGCACACATTACCAGATTTATGGAGGTGATTTGTGGTCAGCAATCAGATGTAAAGTATGCAGAGAGAATAATTGAGCTTGCTGTAACATGGGGCAAAGAACCCGCTCTCGTTAAAAAAGACATTAGAGGGTTTATCACGAACAGGCTGATGTATGCACTAATGCGTGAAGCATTTTCGCTTGTTGAAAATGGTTATGCAAACATTGAAGATGTAGATAGATCAGTAAGGAATGATTTGGGTTATTGGATGACTTTTGCAGGTCCATTCAGATTTATGGATCTGACAGGGATACCAGCATACCTTAATGTAATGAAAGACTTATTCCCGGAATTAGATAACTCTAAAGAAGTACCGGATCTGATAAAAAACATAGTAGAGAAAGGTGGTAAAGGTGTAAGTAATGCTCACGGGTTCTATTCCTATACTAAGGAAAGTGCTGAAAAGTGGGAGCAATTATTTACCCAATTCAGCTTTAAGATCAGAGAGTTAGCAAGTAAATATCCTCAAAACGTAGGTGACATTTGAATTTTATGAAAGATTCAATAATAAAGACTATAAAGGCTACTGAAGTGATTGTACCAGCAAAACCGGGTACACTCAACTCAAAATCAGTACTTGATAAGGATACAGATTTTGCAAAAAAGTTCCTTACAGGCTCTAGCTGGACTGAATTCGCTAACCAACCAAAATGGATAATTGAGTTGGAGTTAAATAATGGTGTCCTGGGCATTGGCGAAACTTACCGAAGCGCCTCTAGTGAAATTCTACAAAATACCATGCAGGATTTTATTGGATTGGATCTCCTTTCAATGAATTGGAAAGCACTTCCAGTAAGTGATCAAAGGATATATGAAGCGTTTGAAACAGCTATATTAGATGCAGTAGGAAAACTATTTCAGGTACCTGCATATCAGCTTTTGGGAGGATCTTTTAGAAAAGAGATTGATTGCATGGGATGGACCGGAAGAAGAACCCCGGAAGAGGCTGCTGACAAAGCTTTTGAAGCCATGCAGAAGGGGCATAAAGTATTCAAGTTTAAGTGTTCGGATGAAGATCCGGTGCGATTGTGGACGGATGAAATAAAAAAGAAATGTGGAAATGGAATAAAAATCGTTCTTGACCCCAACCAAAGATGGAAAGATGTTGATACAACATTGTCTTTGATGGAAGGCGTAGACAAAGATATCATGCTCTGCCTGGAGGATCCTATACTTCATGAAGACGTCGCTGGATTCAAATATCTTAAGCAAAATCTGGGTATTCCAATTTTTAGACATATATCGCTGCCCTATACTCAGGATATTAGGGATATTATATCTTTTGTGAGGCTGGATGCAGTTGATGGTTATAATTTCAATGGAACAGCTTTTAATTCAATATTACTATCTGAAATAGCTCATTTGGAAGGGAAAAAATGCTGGCGCGGTTCAGAGGTTGATTTAGGCATTCTTGAAACAATGGCTTTACATATAGCAGCTGCAAGTGTTAGCTGTTCAATCCCAGCAGACATATTTGGGGAGAATGTGAGAGAAGATGATTTAATAACCAAGCCGATAATCATTGAGAATGGCTCAACCCCAGTACCCAAAGGAAATGGGCTTGGCACAGATATCGACTATACTGCATTACAAAAGTATAAAACAGGTAAGGAATTGATTTTTAGCAAATGAAAGAAGCCATTGTTTCCTGGTCATTATTATTAGCATGCAACCTAATGTGGTCTTTACAGTTTACGTGTATTAAGCTAACTCAGGACCAAATGGGGCCCTATTTCACAGTTTGGGGTCCTATGTTACTGGCAACAATTTTTCTGGCTCCATTTGCATTACGGGATTTTAATAAGAGTAAGAAAAATCCCCGTGATATTTTGATTTTCATTCAATTAGCATTGCTGGGAGCATTTCCGGCCCAGGTATTGATGACCTGGGGGACTCAATATTCACTTGCCAGCAATGCAGCTATTCTGACATTAAGCTTACCAGTGATCACAGCTTTTTTTGCTTTCATCATCTTGAAAGAAAAAATGAATAAGACTAGATGGGCCAGCTTTTTGATTGCAATTGTTGGGGTATTTCTATGTTCGACAGGCGACCTTGAACAATTGAATTTTGGTTCAAAATATGCTTTAGGAAATTTACTTATTTTTCTAGCAATTGTGGGTAATGCTAATTACAACGTGCGTTGTAAGCAAATATCAGAAAAATATACAGAAATGGAGATGGTGTTTTTTACATATGTTGTAATGATCATTCTATTAACACCTTTAATAATATATTATGAACCTGATGTCTTTGCCAGAATCCCGTCTTTTACCGTCCAAACATGGACAGGGGCATTTTTGCTAACAGTGTTTCATAATTTTTTATCAATGATTTTATTCTTTAAAGCACTAAAGATGCTTGATGCGATCCAGGTTGCTTTATCAAATTATTTAATAACGTTTTTTGGAGTTCCCATTGCAGCAATTTGGCTTGGAGAATCTCTGAATATCCAAACGATCTTAGGAGGAGTTTTAATTTTTATCTCCACTTTGACAATTACAATAATAGAGTATAGAATGACTCAGAAAAGATCTCTAAATACTAATTAACAGACATGAAGAATTTTGAACAAAAATTGAGAGGGGCAGTACCCATTATTCCCACACCCTTTACCAATGATGGTGATATAGATGAAGAAGCTTTAAGAAGTCTTATTGATTTTGCAATACAGAGCAACCTAACGGCAGTTTGCTTACCAGCCTATGCCAGTGAGTTTTATAAATTATCAGATGATGAAAGGCTACATGTTGTCAAAGTAGCCACGGCACATGCCAAAGGAAGGATAAAGATTGTCGCTCAATCTAATCATCCCTCTTTAAAAATGGCCATCAAATTCGCTCAATCGAATGTGGAATCCGGAGCTGATGTCATTTCATTGGCTGTTCCAAGAATTTTTAATGTACCTGAAGATTCTTTGAGCGATTATTTATCCGAATTTATGGGTTCGATTTCTGAGACGCCTGTATTAATTCAGGATTTCAATCCAGGAGGTGCTTCAATAAGCGCTTCTATGATTAATAAGCTTAGAATTCGTCATAATAACTTTAAATATCTCAAACTAGAGGAGCCTCTATGTGCACCTAAGTTTAAGGAAATCATTGATGTAACTGAAGGAGAGATAGGACTGCTTGAAGGCTGGGGTGGATTGTATATGTTGGAACTTGTTCCGGTGGGAATAATTGGAATAATGCCAGGTCTTGCAATATCTGATATCCTACATAAGATATTTCTGATGAGAAGCCATGGTGATAACAAGCAAGCTTTTGATCTATTTGAAAAGATTATGCCTCAGATTTTCTTTTCATTGCAAAATATGGAATTGTTTCATTATGCAGAGAAAGAATTATTGGTGGCAAGGGGAATCCTAAAGAATAGTAATGTTAGAAAAGTAGCATATAAACCTGATAGTGCAACAAAGGCTTATATCAAAGAATTAAATGATCGCGTAATTGATTTATTGCATTCAGATTTAATGGATCAATATAGTCAAATTGATGTCCTGACAAGCAATGAGCAATGATATAAACGAATCCGATTACTTCAAGAGGATTCAAAGTGAATTGTATGTGGCTGCTGTTTGTGATGTATTAGATGAACTTGATTACCGTAACCAGGCGATGCATCAGCGATTACGGCCACTTTTACCTGATTTAAATTCATGTGGATTTATTGGAAGAGCAAGAACTTTTCGTTGGATGGATACCAATCATATTGCTGAAAATCCATATGGGTTGGAAATTGAAGCAATGGATTCTTTGGGTAAAAATGATGTAGTTGTTCATTCCACAGATTATGGAGGAACAAATGCACCATGGGGTGAATTGATGTCTACTGTGGCAAAGAGAAACGGGGCAGTAGGATGTGTGTGTGATAGCCAGATTAGGGATTGCACCAGGATAATTGAAATGGGATTTCCCGTTTATTACACCGGAATCAGACCACTGGATTCCAAAGGAAGAGCAATGGTTGTCTCTTATGATGATCCCGTAAGCTGTGGGGGTGTATTGGTTCAAAAAGGTGATATCATATTTGCAGATTTTGATGGTATCGTAGTGATACCAAAGGAAATAGAAAATCAAGTATTTGATAAGGCATTGGATAAAGCCCATCGCGAAAACTTATCTCGAAAGGAATTATTAGAAGGATCTACTCTCAAAGAGGTCTATAATAAGTATAAAGCACTCTAAAGCTTTAAAATTAATGGAGATAATTCTCCGGATTTGATACACAGTAATTTGATTTAAAATGAATGAATTTAAGGGAAAATGTGCAATTGTGACTGGAGCAGCTTCCGGTATTGGATTAGCGGTTTCTAATAAACTTTTAGAAGAAGGGGCATCTCTTATACTTCTGGATTTAAATGCAGATGCATTAAGAAATGAATTTGGCAATAAAGAAAATGCTAGATTCTTTCCTGTAGATATTACGGATCACAAAAAGGTAGATGATATAATTAGTGACGTGATCGAATACTTTGGAAAAATTGACATATTAGTCAACAGTGCAGGGATTACAGGGAAAACCAAAATATTAAGTCATGAGGTATCAGTCGATGATTTAAATAGTGTTATGGAGTTGAATTTTATGAGTTCTTTTTATCTAAGTAAAAAGGTCCTTCCCCATATGCTCAAACAAGACTATGGTAGAATACTTCATATAGCTTCAATAGCCGGTAAAGAAGGAAATGCAGGAATGTTATCTTACTCTGCATCGAAAGCTGCGGTAATTGGTATGGCAAAGGTTCAGGGAAAAGAATATGCTAATACAGGTATTACAATTAATGCCCTGGCCCCTGCCGTTATACGGACACCCTTAGTTGATGCCTTGCCTGAGGAACAAATTACATACATGACCGATAAAATCCCGATGAAAAGATGTGGTACTTTGGAGGAAGTTTCAAACCTGGTCAAATTCATTGTCTCTGAAGAAAACAGCTTTACAACCGGTTTCACCTATGATCTGTCAGGAGGCAGAGCTACCTACTAATTACTTGAACTAAATCGATAAATGAAAATTGCATACTATAGGAATCAAAGTAATGAAATGGTTCCTTGTTTAGTCACATCTAAAGGACTTATTAATATAGAAAGTCTTGATTTATATAATAAGAATGACCTTACGGGTTTATCTTTAATTCAACAAAATGATCTTGAAAAAAAGATCCTGGGGAATGATTCTGTTAAATTCAAATTTCTCAATGGAAATGGTTTGTCATTTGGACCATGCTTACCAACCAATGGTAAGATAATTTGTATCGGATTAAACTATCGAAAACATGCAGAGGAAAGCGGGATGCCAATTCCAGAGACACCTGTTGTTTTTACTAAGTATAGTAATACATTGACTGATTTTGGCTCGGATATACCACTTGGAAAGGAAGGTATAGAATTTGATTATGAAGTCGAGCTCGGAGTGATTATTGGGAAAAATTGCAAAAATGTCAGTAAAGCTGAAGCACTGAATTATGTCATGGGTTATTGTGTTGCAAATGATCTTTCATGTAGAGATCTACAGTTTAAGACATCCCAATGGTTATTGGGTAAGAGTTTAGACAAGTTTTTACCCCTTGGAAAATATTTTGTTAGTGCTAATGAGATCAATAACCCTCAAAATCTTCAATTAACCTGTACGGTTAATGGCGAAGTAAGGCAATTATCCAATACATCAGATATGATATTTTCAGTTGCTGAAATTATTGCCTATTTATCCAAACATATGACACTTGAAACAGGGGATCTTATATTAACAGGGACTCCCGAAGGCGTCATTATGGGACGTAGTGACAAAAAATGGCTGAGACCCGGGGATGTGGTAAAAGTCGAAATTGAGAAAATCGGTTCTACACAAAATATGATGGTATGATATTAAGTGGTTTATGAAAACAAAATGGTTATCCTATCTAATTCTACTTGCTCTAATTGATACCATCAATGCACAAAAATTGGAAACGGGTTTATTTGAAGCAAATATTTATTTACCTGTTGGTAGTTTTACTCAAGGTGTAGAAGGACCTGCTGTTGACAGCGAAGGCATTCTATACGCAGTAAATTATAAATATGAAGGTACCATTGGAAAAGTATCCCCAGAAGGGAAAGCGAGTGTATTCATAACACTGCCTGATAGCAGTATTGGAAATGGAATCCGGTTTAATTCTAGAGGAGATATGATAATTGCGGATTATACAGGGCATAATATTTTGAAGATCAACATGAAATCGAATGAAATCACTGTTGTCGTTCATGATTCCAGGATGAATCAGCCAAATGATATCGCAATTGATTCTAAAGACAACATATATATCAGTGACCCTAATTGGAAGGACAGCACAGGTAATTTGTGGATGATGGATACCCGAAATCAATTAACCTTGTTAGAGTCTGAAATGGGAACTGTAAACGGAATTGAAGTCAGTCCGGATGATAAAAAGCTTTATGTTAATGAGACCATTCAGAGGACTGTTTGGTCTTATGACTTGTCTAAAGATGGTAAAATATCAAATAAAAAATTAATACATAGGTTTTCTGATTTTGGATTAGATGGTATGCGATGTGATGCAGCAGGTAATTTGTATATCACAAGATATGGCAAGGGGCGTGTAGTAAAAATGTCTCCGGAAGGTAAAATTTTGAAAGAGATATTATTAGTAGGGAAGAATCCAAGCAATTTAACTTTTGGAGGCGAAGACGGACGTACAATTTATGTTACTCTTCAGGATATGGGTAATATAGAATTTTTCAGGGTGGATACACCCGGTGCAAGATTTAATAGGAATTAATCCAGTAGTCCAATAAATCAGTCTTACAAATGGGAAGAATGTTGAAATGCTGGAGCATCTTCTAAGTTTCTTCTAAATTTCAGAATAGTTTAGCTCAATGAAAATACTGATCATAGAAGACGAATCAGAACTTGCTCACGACATGGTAAAATACCTTACCAATGAGCAATACCTGTGCGAATGTGCTTCTGATTTTCAAGCCGCTATGGAAAAGGTATACGGATATGATTATGATTGCATTCTATTGGACCTGATGCTCCCTGGAGGTGATGGACTAACCATTTTAGAAGAACTCAAAAAGTTGAATAAACAGGATGGAGTGATCATCATATCAGCTAAAAACGCCTTAGAAGATAAGGTAAAAGGACTTAAACTTGGAGCTGATGATTACTTAGCTAAACCCTTTCATCAGGCTGAGTTAGCTGCCAGGGTTGAATCCGTTATCAGGAGAAAACAATTTGATAGCCACAACCTGATTGTCCAAAATGAATTAGAAATAGATATCATTGCGAAGGCTGTAACTGTTCATGAATTTCCTGTTAATCTAACTAAAAAGGAATTCGACCTACTCATTTTCTTCATCGGTAATAAAAACAGAGTCCTTTCAAAAGGGGCTTTGGCAGAGCACCTTTCTGGTGATTTTGCGGATATGTTTGATAACCATGATTTCGTATATGCGCATGTCAAAAACCTAAAGAAGAAGTTGAAAGTGAAAGGCTATGGGGACTATATCAAGACTATTTATGGAACCGGATATAAATGGGAACAATGACCAGGCTACTGAATAGACCGTTAAAAGCTTTTGCCTTATACGCATTGATTATTCTGTTAATCAGTATCCCTGTTTATGTCCTGGTGGTAAATTACATCTGGACCACCGAATTGGATGAGAATAATTGGCTCACTCTTCAGCATACCAAATCAAGACTTCGATCAAAAAAGTTTACGCCATCCGATATAGAAAACATCAATCATATTTGGGGAGAGTTGCAACCTGGAGTTTCGATTGTAAAAGCCAAGAACAAGGTTGTTTTTCAGGATAGCGTTTATGAGGCCATTCGGCCAAATGAATATGATTTAGACGATGGAGAAGACAGGTTTAGAGGATTGAAGTCATTTGTGGAAATTAATGGTGAACCCTATATCCTAACCATTGAAACAAACGTGGAAGAATCGGATGAAACATTTGCTGCTATTGCTGCAGTTACGCTTCTCTTTTTTATCGTCCTGATTGTTGGTTTCATTTTCTTGAACAGGATAATAGCAGCCAAGACCTGGCAACCTTTTTACCAAACGCTTAAGTCGCTAAAATCTTTTGAGCTTTCTAGGGATCAATCCCTGGTATTACCTTCATCAAATATTCATGAATTTCAGGAACTGAATCAATCGTTAATTCAATTGGTGAAGAAAAATATTGATGCTTATCAGCAACAAAAATCTTTTACAGAAAATGCTTCGCATGAGCTTCAAACCCCAATCGCCTTGCTCAAATCCAAATTGGACTTATTGATCCAGCAAAAAAATATTTTGCCAGAAATCTCAGAAATACTGAACAGTATAGACGCTCCCTTATCCCGCCTTTCCCGAATCAATAAAAACCTGCTTGTATTGGCCAAAGTAGAAAACCATCAATACAGTGAAAAGGAGCAAATAGATCTAAAAGGTTATTTAGAAAGTGCTATAACCCTTTTTGAGGACTATATAGATGAAAAGCAACTACGACTATCTAATAGTATAGCGCAACCTATCATAATAAATGCCAACTCATTTCTGATTGAAACACTGATACATAACCTACTTTCAAATTCTATTAGACATACTTTAAAAGATGGCCAAATTACTGTTTCATATCAGGAAGCAACTCTTAAAATAAGCAATAGCGGCAAGGAAAGTTTAGACAAATCGAAATTGTTCAAGCGATTCTCAACGACCACCAAAGACAAAGTTAGCAGTGGTTTAGGACTTGCGATTATTCAGGAGATTTCGAATAAGTACGGTTGGCAGGTTGATTATCATTTTGAAAATCGATACCATATTTTTTCTATAAGTTTCGCCTAATTACTCACCAGATAAGCTCTATTATATTCATTGGGTGTTCGTGATTACTTCGCAATTCCAAATTTCTTCTAAATCATGTCTGATGTTTGTCCTATTCAAACTTTTAAAATCATTCAGTCATGAAAAATTTGATGCTTATCACGGTGCTTTTGGTTGCGTTCAGTATGCAATCATGTGCACAAAAATCGGACAATAAAAACGTACCAGAAAAGGTCCTTTCAGCTTTCAATGCAAAGTTCCCTGATGCTAAAAAAGTAGAATGGGAAATGGAAAACGACTCAGAATGGGAAGCTGAGTTCAAATGGAATGCAAAAGAGTATTCTGCCAATTTTAGCGCTGATGGGAAGTGGCGCGAAACAGAATATGAGATCAAGGAGTCTGAGATTCCTTCAAATATACGAGCCATCCTTGACCAAAATTTCTCTGATTATGAGATTGAAGAACCTGTAGTTGCAGAAACCCCATCGGGTAGATCATACGAAATGGAGATTGAAGAAGGAGAAGAGGAGTATGAAGTTACAATTGGCTCAAAAGGAAATCTAACCAAGAAAAAAGAAAGCGAAGAAAAAGATGAAAATGACGAAGATTAATCAGTTTATTATTATTAGCCTATTCCTATGCCCTATTGGGGTATTGGCACAAAAACTATCTGTTAGTGTTTCCGGCACGATTAAAGACAAGGTCTCCAATGAGATATTGCCCTTTGTCAATGTTGTTTTGAAAAAATCTACTGATTCATCCTTTCTATCAGGAACTATTTCAAATGAAAATGGCCTATTTACCATTTCAGATGCAAAACCAGGCGACTACCTGTTGGAAGTAACCTATATCGGGCATAGAAAATACAGCTCACCATTATTCATTGGCTCAAATTCTGAGTTCATCGACTTAGGCACAATCTTGCTGGAAGAAGATGTACAGCAATTGAGTGAAGTGGTGGTTACCGCCCAGCAAGATGCCGTCACCGGCACCATGGACAGAAAGACTTATCGTGTAGATGACAATGTAAGTCAAAGTGGCGGTAGTGTTTTACAGGCCATGAATAACCTTCCGGGTGTGACCACCCAGGACGGTCAGGTACAACTCAGGGGCAACAACAGGGTAGTGGTGTTGATAGATGGGAAGCAAACCGCTATCACAGGCTTTGGCAATCAGAATGGTTTGGACAACATCCCGGCTTCAGCCATAGAAAAAATAGAGATCATCAACAATCCATCAGCAAAATATGATGCCAACGGAAATGCCGGGATCATCAACATAGTGTTGAAAAAGGAAGAACAAAAAGGACTGAATGGTAAGGCAGGTTTATCGACCGGCCTTGGTGCTTTATGGGTTCGAAGAGCAAATCTTCCGGGCATTCGCCCCCAATATCAGGCGACTCCGAAGTTGAACCCATCAGTCTCCCTCAATTATCGAAAAAGGAAGGTGAATTTCTTTCTCCAGGCAGATAACCTTTACACGCATACATTAAACAAGAATGAATTTGTGACCAGGACTTATGATGATGGTACGGTGATCAACCAACAGTTGAAACGGAACAGAAATACCAATTTTTTTACATCCAAGGCAGGAATAGATTGGTTGATAAATGAATACAATACATTGACTGTTTCAGGGTTCTTTAGTCAGGAGTCCATTAAGGATTATGGCGATCAACCATTCTTCAATGGAAATACAGGCGAAGATCTCAGGTTATGGCAATTTTTGGAAGATGAGGTATTGACCGCAGCAATGGCATCGATCGCCTATGAGCATAAATTTCAACAACCTGGTCATAAGTTAAATGTAGGCTTCAATTACACCTTCGATAGAGAAGACGAGAAGTATTTCTTTACGAATACCAGGCCGACATTCAACACGAAAGAATCTTTCTTTCTTATCGCCGATCAAAAGGTTGCTGATTTTACTTTGGATTACACCAGACCAATGAGGCACGGATTACTGGAAACGGGGTTAAAATTGCGAAGAAGGACCATCCCGACTGATATGCAATTCAATCCCTCAGCGACTAACTCCCTTCTTGATACAGGTGCTGATGGTCTGGCTACTTATAAGGAAACCATTCCGGCTGTATATGGAAACTACACCTATGAAGTCAAAAAGTTGGAAGCTGAAATTGGGTTGAGGGTAGAATATGTGAATCTCAAATACGAAGTTGACCCAAGCCACAACACCTATCGAAGCGATGGGTATGATTATTTCCAACCGTTTCCAAATGCCAGGTTGGCTTATAAAATCAATGATAGAAACAAGTTTTCGGTCTTCTATAATCGAAGGGTAGATCGACCGGATGAAGTGGATATTCGTATTTTTCCTAAGTACGATGATGCTGAGATCATTAAGGTGGGAAACCCTGCATTGCAACCTCAATTTACCAACAGTTTTGAAATTGGATATAAAAATGGATGGAACAATGGGTATTTCTATGGAGCCACTTATCATCGCATTTCCAATGGAACCATTACAAGAGTGGCCACTACTGTAGATCCTTCAAATTTGATATACAACATATCACAAAATGCAGGTAAAAGTTATAATACCGGTGTTGAAATAGTGATCAGTCAGGAGCTATCAGATAAAATGAATATGAATTTGAACCTAAATGGTTACCGCAATCAGATAGATGCTTTCACCGTGATCAATCAATATCCGATTGAAAATAGCTTTACAGCAGAGGAGCAGGAGGTCTATTCCGGGAATGTTAAGCTCAATATGAATTTCAAATTCCTACAGGGTACAGAAGCTCAATTGACTGCTATATATCTAGCTCCTGACATCATACCACAAGGGACGATGGATGCACGATTTTCTCTTGATATGGGTATCAGGAAAGCCATTCAACAGGGTAAAGGGGAGATATTTGTCAATGCTACTGATCTGTTCAACACCATGGTCATTAGAAAAAAGATCAATGGAAATAATTTTTCATATACCAGCTCAGACTATTATGAAACCCAGGTCATTCGCCTGGGCTATAGCTATAAGTTTTAAAGTGATGATAGAAATTAAAATATTCCACCTCCTATATGCTCTTTTACAGTTATAAGGAAAACTAAAGTAAATAGATGTGGTCATTTATCTTTTGAAAAGCTAAAATTTGAAAACAAATGCCTTTCCCCTATTCACCATTTTGGCTGCAGGAATTGAATCTAGTTTACCTAATTCAAAAGTCTTCAACATTCCATTAAGGGCTGAGAGGTTGTCTTTATCATTATTCCGTTTGAATTCTTCTCTTAGTATTCGAAGTTTTTCAAAATCCTGAATTCCTTCGATAAGTTTTTCAAAGCGGATAGATGTACGCGGTCCCGGGTAAAATTGGAATAGTGTCCCGGACGGGTATCGTCTCCATCGTGCGTCCTGGAGTGGGTTAGCTACCCATGTATTAAAGGCCCAGAATAGATAACCAGTGTAGCCCTTTGCTGCGGCATACCAGCCCAGCCATGCATTTTCGGCCGGGGGAGAAAAACTATATCCATTTGGGTATTCTTCTACACAAGCCGTATAGTAGGTTGTGGGCTTGCCTTGTGCTTTTCTTTTTTCCAGGATATCCTCACCAAAACTTAAATACGATGCCAGGCAATAATCATAAATGTCTTCCTCTATTTCGGGATGATAGGTATCACCTGCCAGTGCGATCTTCCATTCCGGGTCAATTTCTTTTAATAATTCGATGACGGCGATCATACTTTCAATGGGTCTTTCATCCATTGCTATGGCAGTAATGTCAAACCATCCCATATCTTTAAGGTGCCGGGTGAAGGATGTTAACATAGGAAACCAGAAGTCCCGATAAGCCCGAGTCCCGGGTTCTAGGGTAATTGAGGTATTTTTTCCCGATGCTTCATCGAAATAAATAAATGAGAGATCCCAGGTAATCATAGAGTAGCAGTTGATCCTTTGGGTAATTCCACAACTTTTTACAAAAGTGATGTAGCGATCAAATAGGCTGAAGTCATAATCCCAGCTACTGTTTTTTCTTTTTGTCCATTTTATTAGGGTAGGATCATCAAAATGGACATGATCTAGGCCCCAGGGTTGCTCGATGATATTCGCCGAAATGACCTTCTGTCCGGCTTTTGCCAATGTGGTAAAGTACGGACGCATTAGATCAAAATGCTGATCACTCCAAAGAGCTACATCATGGATTCTCGCGATAGGAGCTGGATATTGCCAAATATCAAAATCGTATGACCATTCACTTGGAGGAGGCAATATCCGACCAGATAATTCTAAATTGATCTTCAGTCTATATTCTTTATCTGCTTTGACAACAAAATCCCCACTATACCTTCCCGCAGGAAGATTAGAAGGCACCTCAATACTCAGCCAAATGGGACGTACAGAATTAGCCTCTAAACGGATTCTATTAATGATGTCAATTGGGTCTGCAACGAGGGACGAATCATAGACATTGGGGAGTCCATGTGAACATCCACCTTCAAAAGTGTCGGACATTGTATAGCGGACAAACCCACCTTTGATAAATTTTCTATTTATTTTAAACCCCTCTTTATTGACCAGGTCAAGGGATTCAAAACTAATTTCAGGAACATCAACTTTTCCCCATACCAGAATTTGAGTATGGATTTTTTCTCCCTTCCAGGCTTTCACGTTCCAGGTGTCAGATATCTGGTTTAATGGAACTATTTCTTTAGCGTACCTTTTATTGTCATCCGCAAAACTCACATTAACATTGTTCTTAACTTTTGACCATTCAACCATATTCGGTTTATATGGATTTTGAAGTTCTTTAAAGAATTGTTGTCCTGGTTTGCTATAGCTAAGATCTTGTGAATGGACGGCAAATATTATTAGAAGTAAAATACCTGAAGGAATAAACTTGATTTTCATTTTAATCGAAGTGTTGATTTTGTTGATTAAAAGTATTTCTAAACAAGGATCAAAGATTCCTATATTCCTTTAACTACCTATCTTTTTTTAACATGGGTATGTATCCTAGCTACTTAGGTACCAAGCAAAATATTTAAAATCGGTTTTGAGAATAAATAGATTTTAAGTCTCTATGGATATCAAAGCTCTAAAATCGCTTTTTCGCCTCTTGAAAAATGCTTTATGAGTGTTTGTTTAGCATTATTTAAATCTTTCTGCTTTATGAATTTTAGTAAAGCTCTGTGCTCTTTATCTGTGATATCATAATCATTTGTAAAAGCTTTGGTTTTTCCGATTTTTTGATGGAATAGCGGAATATGACAAGAATGATATGCCAGTAGTAATTTTTTATTCCCAGATAATTCAACAAGCGTCTCATGAAATTTGATGTCAGCTTCACAAGCACCAGAGATATATCCCTTTTCAACCATTATCGAAAAATCATCACATATCTTTTCGAGTTTCTTAATATCTGAACCATTGATTCTATTCATCGCTAATTCTAATGCTGCGATTTCTATTATTTCTCTGACCTGGCGTAACTGAAGGACATCCTCGGGTGTAAGTTCCATTACGTAATAGCCACCTTTTGGACCAAGATATACTAACCCTTCACCCAGTAGTCTTGTGAGCGCTTCTCTAACAGCCATCCTACTTACTCCTAATTTTTTAGCCCAAAAATCTTCTTTCAACCTTGAGCCGGATTGTAAATGCATTATAAGTATTTGCCTCCTTAATTCAGTAAATACAAGATTGCCCTGAGATGCCTTTTTCATTTGAATTTGTAAACTAAAAACAAATTATTTTGTATACCATAATTATCAATAATTTTTTTAAATAACCCACCAATTTTTAATCTATTAGTTAGAATATCATAGTTATTTGCTATAATAATGGAAAATTAAAAATTCAGATAGAGGTATGTTTAATCAAAATTATTCCTTTTAGAGATTAAATTAATTGATCTTATAAGGCATTTTTATTGATTGGAGGAAAAGAATTTTTTAGATTCACCTGCCCCTAAACCCTTTCTTGTGATAAATAAAAATCCCAAATTTCTGGCCTTCTTGGATGCAATTAGTCAACGAGATGATGAGAGATTAAATGACTTAATTCATCAGGATGCATATTTTGAATTTCCTTATGAATTTAGCAAAGAAAATAAGTCACTGAAGGAACGGAAAACCATCATTAATTATCTGCTCGATAAAAGGATCAGAAGGACTTTTTCTGAGGTAAGAATCATTGAGCAATCAATAGATGGATATACTATAGCGGAATTTCAGGCGGAAGAGTATTATCCATTGATAGGCAAGTCACTGATCCAAGATGTTATATGTTTTCTGAGTTTTTATGAGGGAAAAATAAAAACATACAAGGAGTACTTTAATCCAATCATCCGACTTGAAGGATTACTTAACCTTGACAATAGTGAATTAAAGAATTTCGAGTAAGTCCTTACTGGATTTTTAATTTTTTTCATCCATAATTCTTTTCTTCAATTTTAGCAGGTTCCGGATTTTTCGAAATCTGATAAGATAATAAAATCAAACGATCCTTTCATCCACCGAAACTATAGTGAAGGTAGACTTTCTCCATAATCCTCCACCTGCTTTTGCGGGAAGAAAAATTATGGAAGATCAAAAAATTCAAACCTTCAATTCAAATCTTGTTTCAGAGATTCAGCTTTCTTATTCATTAGAAGTCAAACCACATGAAAGACCTAAGGTTAATTCAGGATCTGATGCATATCGAATCTTCAAAGAGAATTGGGATCCAAACAGTATTGAGCTTCGGGAAGAGTTTAAAATTCTACTTCTAAACAGAGCCAATAGAGTCCTTGGCATTTTTACTGTATCCTCCGGAGGTGTTTCCAGTACGGTTGTAGATCCTAAATTAATCTTTGCAACTGCTTTAGCTGCTAATGCAAGTGCTATTATTTTGGCGCATAATCACCCTTCTGGCAATCTCAAGCCAAGTCATTTAGATATACAAATAACCAGAAAACTTGTAAATGGAGGTAAATTATTAGACATATCAATTTACGATCATCTGATCATTACATATGATGGATATACTTCATTTTCAGAAGAGGGGATACTTTAATATCTCCTATTTCATTGGAGTTGCTAAGTTTTATATATCATTTTGCATATTATTAAGAAGTTCATATGTCATCAGATAAACCAGGGAATGAAGGAGAGTTTGCGATTATTCCAAAGGAATTCGGAAAGGTTCTGGTTAGACTAAGGAAGGAAAGGGAAATGACTCAGCATAATCTGGCTGACAGCTCTGGTCTTTCTCTTAGAATGATTTCGGATATGGAACGGGGGCTCATTCAACCTTCATTAATTACACTATTTAAACTGGCAAAAGGTTTTAAAATTTCTCCACCTAATCTCATCGAGAAATTGGTCAAATAATATAAATAATTAATTGATGGATTAATTAAAAAAAATGCCTCCCAGTAGGAGACATTTTTTTTGCTATTAAGAACCAGCTAAAATTTAAAACATAAATATAAACAGTTATTTGAAAAGAACAATTTATATTTATGTAAATATCTGTTATACATACACTTATAACTATTTTAAGACAAATTATTATTTAGCCTATTAAAAATGATTTAACAATCTTTTGACTCCACTCTCCGTCATTATCCTTAACCCTCAATCCAATATCATATGTCCCAGTTTCTGGAAAAATAATTCCAATTTGATTTTCTGTCAGAACTACAATTTTCCCTAAAAAAGTATACTCATAAGCCACAATTCCGCCTCCAAATTTTACATCAAAATCATAGCTTGAAGAAGCATCAATTTGATATTCCAATGGGTCATGTTGAACCTCTGGTTTGACCAGGTCAAACTGTGCAATGGGCAAAAAATTATCGAATACAATTAGCTCTAAATTATTCGATGATGATTGGTTAAAAGCATCCTCAGCATTAAAGTTTAAAATATGCGTGCCGGTAAGATTGGGACCATAGCTTAGTGAAAGATTTCCATACGTGTCTAATTGAATTTCATCAGTTGATATGCCATTTTGAAAGACATTTCCTTGACCAGAGAGAACTTCAAATGAAATTGATTTTTGATTAAAGTCTGGATCTTCGACACTGATTTCAACTGGGTATTGACCTCTGCCACTGGTCAGTTTCAT
This sequence comes from Bacteroidota bacterium, assembly GCA_047947195.1. Lineage (GTDB taxonomy): Bacteria > Bacteroidota > Bacteroidia > Cytophagales > Cyclobacteriaceae > UBA7330. The sequence continues at coordinate 3,577,555 of CP170458.1, read as the reverse complement.
TGAATCCCTAATCATTGAATTCTGGCCATTGATCAATATAATTGGCTCAGAATTCATTTGTTCAATCTGATCAACTCGTAGACAGGAACTTAGTACCACCAGAAAGCAAAAGGTCACAGAAATTTCCTTGAATGTTAGACTTGGTAATCTTGTTTTCATCTTTTGACAACCTTAATCCACTTCTCGTTTTCTGCATTTGAAACCTTGCACAAGTAAACTCCTGAGCTTAGCATTGATCCATCGATATTTACTTTTGAATCACCTTTTTTCAACTGCTGGGCCTCTGTCAACAAGCTCACACCCGAGAGATCATATACCTCTACTTTATAGATCCCAGGTTTTATAACATAGAGTTCAATCGTCAACGAATGATCAAAGGGTTGAGGATACAATTTGATCATTCCCTTGGATTTGTCTTCGGCTCCTAGAATGGTTTCATCTTCAGATGGTAACACAGTTATCAAATCCTCTTTGATGATCGTCTTTTCACATTCTTCTGCGCTAATAACCAGGCTAACTGTGAAGGTACCCTCCTCATAGTAATAATGGGACGGGTCTTTTTCCATCGAAGTTAACCCATCTCCAAAGTCCCATAGATAGCTTGTGGCATTTTCAAAATCGGTTGTAAAGTCTACCCGTTCAGTAATCCTCAATTCTTTTCTTGAAGTCTCAAAATCAGCCTGGATCTCATGAATCTCAACATTGACTTCAGAAGGTTCCGATTTACAACCAAAAGTATTTTCTGCTATAACAATTAACGAACTATTATCTGTAGGCGAATACTGAATTGATTGTCCGCTCGCAAAGCTTGTCGTTTCTCCTTTTACCTTCCATTGATATGAATAGCTGGGATCTGGGCTGATGACATTCAGTTCAATCTCACCTCCTGAACATATGGTTATTTCGCTGTGATCAATTATCGGAACCTTTGGTACTTCAAGGACAATAAATTCTTTCTCTCTTTCAGCTGTACAGCCGTTTACATCAACAGCATAAATTAAGGAATGTGTACCTGAACTTACTGTCTTCGGATCAAAGCTATTCAATGTCACCCCAGATCCTGACCACGTCCCTCCGGGGATGTTCGGGAAAATTGATAAGTCAATGATCCCATCATTCAGACAGACTGGATAGGAGGGCTCTCCAATATCCAGGTTTTCACCTCCGGATTGATCGGAAATGACTGTAATCACCCGCTGACCATCTGCAAAACAACCCACTGGATTGATCAGATCATAAGTAATTAAATGGGTGCCAACACCAGAAATTGAGGGATAAAGCATTCCATTGATCACCCCTGGACCGGTAAATACACCCCCAATAGGCACATTTTTACTTAAATCAAAAACACCGGAGTTGATACAAAGTATGGAGTCTTCCCCGATCTCTACAGGGGTTATATCCAGAAACTCTGCTGTTACCTTTTCGCGTGAACTTTCACACCCTGCATTAGTGACGACTGACACCCAATAAGAGGTTGTTTGGGTTAAATACCCAATAGTATAAGAGTTGCCATTTGCAAATGGAAAGCCCCCGGTCTCCTCGAAATACCAGTTATAGATCGGGTTTTCCACCGAAGACGAAACTGATAATGTTGCCGGTCCCGGACCACAACTTGATGCATCCTCGCCAATTGGTCTTTCAGGGATGGGGTGGACAACAGCAGTGACCTCTTCACGCGGTCCTTCACATCCTTCGGGAGTTACTATACTTACCCAATAACTTCTTGTGTTGACTAAATCGGGGGTTATGAATTCATTTCCAGATTTTAGTGTGTCAGTGTCATTAGCATCTTCATACCAACGGTAGGTTCCACCTAGGGGTGCTCCGCCTGCATTCAGGAGAATATTTCCATTTCCACAAATGTCACCACCTTGTACAGAAGGTTTCGACGGAATAGGATTGATGGTGATCATTACTTGTTCGCGTGACCCTTCACAACCTTCCGGGCTTTTGGCACTAACAAAAAAATCACGTGTGCTGGATACCTCGAAAGTGGCTTCCGAACCTTCAGTCAGGACTTGATCAGAAGTATTTGTGTCATACCATAAATATGTAGCAGATTCGATACCTCCTGTTGCTTTCAGAGTTACCGCACCTTCAGCACATCTTGAAACATCGTCAGCAATCGGGACAGAAGGCACAAGATCAATTTGTGCAATTACTTCTGATCGATCACTTTCACAGCCATTTTCATTTGTAATACTGACCCAAAAGGGAGTAGTTTCTTCTAACTCTGTAGTCACAAATGCCTCACCTTGATAAAGACTAATACTGCTATATTCTGTTTTATACCAATTAAAGATACCAGCCTCTTCACTTTCTGCCCCTAATTCCACAATACCGGGGCCACAATTGTTCCCTGTGATGTCAACAGGTTGCTCAGGAATAGGGTGAACATTGGCTGTCACAACTTCAAGTTCACCTTCACATCCCGCCTCGTTAACAATGCTTACAAAGTAATCAGTACTCGTACTTAGTATCGGAGTCTCCCAGGATTCTGATTCATTGAAGGAAGCTCCACCGGATTCGGAAAGGTACCATCGATAGGAACCGGTGGATGGAGCCCCAGCCACATTCAACTCTACAGTCCCATCACCGCATGTTGAGCCATTATAGGTTATGGGAGCACCAGGAAATGAATTGATGGTTACGGTTACCGCTGTTCTGGTTGGACTAATGCAACCCTTGGGACTAATTGCTTCGACATAATAGTTTCTGGTAACTGACACATTCGGCTCAAATATTTCTCCGGAATGAATGGAGTTCCCCCCACTTGGATTTTCGTACCACTCATATGAAGCTCCTTCAATTCCTCCGGAAGTGTTAATGCTTACCTGTCCAACCCCGCATCTTTCGACAGACATGACCTCTGGTGGATCTGGTATCGGATTTATTGTAGCAACCACCTCAGAGCGGGGACTTTCGCATCCGTTGGCATCTGTTATACTCACCCAGTAGCTTCGGGTTTCTGTCAGGGAGGGAGTAATGAAGTCCTTTCCTGTTTCAATAATAGCACTTGAATATTGAGTTTCATACCAGCTAAATGTTCCTGATTCACCTGAGGAAGCACTAATCTGAATTTCTCCAGGCCCACACATTTCTGCATTAATAGCAACTGGTTTGCCTGGTTCATCATTGATGATGGCCTGGATTTCCATTCGGGGCCCTTCGCACCCCTGATCACTGATCAGGCTAATCCAATAGGTGGTAGTAACGTCCAATGTTGGTGTTTCCCAGGAATTGGTATCGTTAAATGATGATCCTCCGGTTTCTTGATCATACCAGGCATAACTTCCTCCACTTGGCGCACCTCCCGCAGTTAGTGTGATTTCTCCTGAGCCACAATTTGATCCATCAAAGACAGTAGGATTACCCGGAATTATATCAATGATTGCTTGTACTTCAGTTCTCCCATTGCTCGGACATCCATCGGGGCTTTCTGCCGAAACATAATAGCTTCGGCTATTTTCCAGATACGGTGTCGGGAAGCTGGAACCACTTTCAAGAGCTGTTCCTCCTGTCGGATTCTCATACCAATAATAAGTAGCTCCGGAAATACCACCAGAAGCCATCAAGGTAAGCTCACCTGGACCACATCTTCTTTGATTAAGGGATTCTGGATTTTCGGGTACCTGAAAAGCTGTTGCAGAGACACTTTTTCTTGATGGAGAAACACATCCATCATTGTTGATGGCCTCAACATAAAAAGCTTTTGTTCCAACTTCAATGTCTGGGTTATAGGTATTACCGGTGTGTAAAGGCTCTCCGCCAGAAGAAGCCGAATACCATTTGAGAGTATGATTGGAAAGGGTGGCTTCAAGAGAGACAGTACCCGCACCGCATCGCTCATCACCGGACACACTAATGCTACTGGTATTGGGTAAACCGACTACTATGACCTTACGAGAATCCGAACCAATGCAGCCTTCAGCGTTAGAATAGGTATATGTTACTGTATGCTCACCAGAACCAGCTGTAGACGGTTCAAAAATATTCCCGCCAAGGCAACCGCTACAACTAGCAGTCCACACTCCACCAGTAGGTGACTCTCCGGTTAATGCAAAAGCCCCGTCATCAATGCATTTCCTAAGATCTGGTCCGGCCTCTACAACAGGGAGATCTTTAACTGTAAATATTTTGTCATCTGTATCACTACATGCCCCGATGGTCTTTGAAGCACGAATTGTATAGTTTCCGGGAGGAGCCTCATCAGTTGAGAATGTATTGCCAGATACATAATTACATCCGACACAGCTCCAGTTAACATCAGAGGTTGCAGCAACCAGGGTAATATCACCACTGCCAATACATGCCTCTTGGTTGGCACCTGCATCGATTGAAAATATTGGATCAATTGTGATTGTATTAATAGCAGAACTAGTACAACCATTTACATCAGTATATGTGTATGTAAGATTATAAATACCAGGCGTGCTATTAGCCAGATCAATGGATTCGTTCCCTGTTCCATAGAGGTCCAGGGAATTACCATAGTTATGTGAAAATGTGCCACCGGCTGAATTAACCCAAGTGTAAAGACTCGGATCACTTCCGCTTTTGCAAAAGGCTGGGGGAGTAGAGAAGTTTACATCAGGTTTTGGGTGGACTGTGATTTCTGTACTTTGTGTTTTAACCCCGTTACTAAATTCTTTGCTTGCAATAATGGTGTGGGTTCCAATTCCTGCATTTGCGGAGTTCCAACTGTTACCCGAAACACCAGAGCCGGAATAGGTAACGCCGTCTGAATGGGAGATAAAATTATCAAGATTTATTGTTGTATTTTCTCCATCACAAAAATCTTCAATAGGAGTATCCCATTTCCAGTCAATGACTGTGACTAAAAAGTTGCTGTCATCATATGGGCCATATTCCTGAGTGGTGCAAGTCTCAGTATCATTGACAACGTGTAATCTTCTTACGCTGAAAGAGTAGACCCCAGTGGTTGTTGGATTGGTCATTGCAATGGCACCATAATAGGTAGTGGATGTATTAGTAAGGGCAGGTACCCTGTCGCAGGAATTCGAATTATTGCACCTATAGCCGTAAACGTACTTTGTCCATGGTATGTCACAAACTATACATGATTCATCTAAACACTTCTGTCCCAAATCAGGCAAGACAAGACTTCCCTGACCTACTGCGATTAGTTGATCATCAAGTGAAGTTTGACCAAATGCGATATAGGACAGCAAAATGCAATGAACAATTATGATGTTTCGTATTAATTTTTCCATAGCACTAATATTTAGTTCCTAAGCGTATATTTTAATCCAATAAGTAGGTAGAGCCTGGTTCTTCCAATCTTGGATGAGGGGATCATTCTCATCATTCCATTTACAGTCAATGCAACCCTGCGAGACAGGTAGTTTTCAAGACCAATCCCTAATGATCCACCAGGCAGAGGTTGAAAGAATTTACCATTCCATTCAACTCCCTCAAGCTTCTCAAAGACCATAGTTGGTCCGACCATCATGCTCAGAAAGAACTTTCTGTGAGCAAGCAGATAACGACTAATGGAAAGGTCCCAGGATATTGTGTTGGCATCAAACCTTTGGTCTAAATCGAATTCATAGGTACCACCGGTTTTGATGAACCACTGGTGATTTATATGCCATAGATAATAGGCTGAACCGGCTAGACCCAAATCACTGAATCCAATTCCAGCTTCTAATTCGGAGGTACCTTGTATGTGCCTTACGATAGAGTTTCCTCCATACTGCCCTGAAACCTGGCCGAAGCTACCAACAATAAACACCAGGCTCAGGCACAGTCTGAGTCTTCTTTTATTCAGACTAAATCTATGTTTAATTATAACATTATAACACATATTTACTAGCAAATTTTTTTATTCTCTTTTGGCACTTTTGGGTCGACTATTATCGGTAGCAACGACAAGCGGGATTGCCTTTAGCAGATCTTTTCCCTTTACAACCAATTCAATTTTGCGTTCTCCCCCATTGCCTTCCCAGAGTTGGACATACAGACGTTTCCGATTGTCCAATGTGAATCTCTTTAAAGCGACCATTTTAAAGATTTCAGTATTGCTTTCAAGGGTCTTCACACCTTCATTCAATACAAACTCAGGTGTCAGATGCTCCTCCTGCCTGGGCCTTTTTTTATTTCCACTTTTCCCCCTGTCACTCTTAAAAAATCCGATAAATCCAATGTCATAAGGGATGCTACTTTCATTCCTTATATAGAGCTTGAAGAACAAATGGTCTTCCCGGACATATATTCCAATCAGGAAAAAAAGGATCTGCTGGGATGACTTTCCAATGGGATTGAATGAATCATCAGCTTCTAAAACCAAATGGCTCAAATATTCCAAGCTATCCAATTCAACGTTGGTCTCATTGTTGACTTTTTTTGGATTTCTAACATCGGGTTCCGAAATATTTTCTCTGAATTCTGATTTCGATGTTCCGATTTCTTTTGTGATCTCTGCCTGATCAGGTTGAATTTGATAAAGCAGTTTTCTGGGTCGGTCCTTATACTTGAGAATGAAGTTGTAGTAAGCCGTTACAGTCTCAACAAACAAGTTTGTGGTTTTGAATTCTTCAATTCCAGCAGCGAGCTTAATCCTGTTGGGACTTTCAGGGGAGTTTTCGACCAGGACATCCCATACCTTCTGACCACCCTCAACCCTTAATCCCAACCCCATGTCCCATTGTTTCACTGGTGAATCAAAAATCAGGTTAACTGAGGTAGTATAACCTACGGGGATGGTATCATAGTTTTGGCTGTATACTTTACCCAGCATGATGCTATTGATCAATATGATTAACCAATACCTCATCTCTTTTCCCTTAGGTAAAACTTATATCCGGCTGATATAGGGATAGCCTGATCCCTGATCTGCTTGCGGGCTGAACTAAATGGAACATTGTTTAAGATGGGTATGTTGATCCTGTCCTGGACTTCATCAACAGTCTCTTGTAACACATCTTCTTTGATCTCTTTGTCAAGACCTCCTTCAATGATTAATCCTTCATTACCACTCAGGTCATAAGCGATTAATTGAACTCCAATGATTTGATCCTGAAAAGGAATAGATTCAACTTCAATTTGAATGGTGTTTGACCGGATGCTTACATCCCCATATACAAAGGTATTAGCAGGTATTCTATGACCATTTACAGAAGTTGTTTCAGTCATCCGGAGTTTGATGGAGCTTCCGGTCTTTAGTGCTGTGCTTTCCTGAACAACTACAGGAATGCTCTTAGTTGTTGATGTCTTTGAAGTAACTGAGCTTTCTCTTTCGAGCGTACCTGAAGCAAATCCTATTCTACGGACGGTATTATCAGTTTCTTTCTCTACCTCTGTTTGAATAGTGGGTACATATACCTTTTGGTAGACAGGTTTCGGAGTTTCATCAATCTGAGGATCAGGTTTTGCCTCTTTCAGTTTTGCAGAATCCCAAAAGGGATCTTTATCAATCTGGTTTTTCAGATAATCATTGAGACTGGTCACTTTACGGTCATAGTTGACTACTTGTCTTTCTCTCTTCCTTTTGGCTTCATAGATCTCTTGTTTTGTTGGAGCCCTGTCAAGTTTTTCAGGATTTACAAACCCATATAGTTTATTCTCCTGAGTGTCCAGATCAATGAAGGTGAAGTAGACAAATGCTCCCATCACCAGTATGGAAATACCTATCAATCCAATTGACTTTGTTTTTTCTTGCATTTGCTATTCGCGTTTTGTTGAAATCACAGTGTTATTGAAAAGATCAAGTTGGTCCAGCTTAGCAGCAAAAGGGTTTTGACGGGTTCGATTGGTTAGGTCATAAATGACAAAGCTGAAATTCATGTTCCTGGTAACCTGCTGTCTGCGCATTTGGATGACCTGTTTGCCAAAAGCATAGCCTCTCATGGGAGAGGTGTCCGGATCAAAGATGACACTGTCTACTTCTGCCTCATAGACCCAGTTATTCTCAAGTACATTGGAAATCACTTTTTCCTCCCACCACAGATCTTCGATGGTTTGGCCATTGATAAAATTTCCGGATAAGTGAAGGGATCGTTCGAGGTTCTCACTCCCCTGATCATTAATAGCACTGCCATCGCAGCTGAAAGCATTTTCGTAGAATTCTCTAACTACCTCTTCATATTCAAAAATGCGACCCTCATAATTGAATTGATCTTGTATCTCAGCCATATAAGGACGGCCATTTCGGTCAACAACCCAAATGCGCTGAGAGGCTTCTTGAATATCTTTCCTGGATTGGTAATACAAGAAGATGTTACCTGCGATGGAACATCCAATGGTAACCATAGCAAACAGTCTAAAATTTGATGTATCTCTTTTAAAGCTTTCCAGTGATTCAAGTCTCATAGCTATTTGGTTGACATGGCATCTTTCGTAGCTCCTCCAGATTTACCACTAGTCCCGGTTCCACCTGAGATACTGGCCAATTGCTTGAATCCGCCGACCTTACTGAGTCCAGCGTAGGTCATTGCTGTAGAGACCTGGGCAAACATGGAAAGAAACCTTCCGGAATCAGAGCTGCCGACAACCTTACCGGAAATCCAGAAAGGGAGTAGGTAAACGATCAGTATTGCAATATTTAATACCAGGGATTGATGAGCTGTAAACTCCATCGCATTCATGGAAGAAAACAGATCCTTAAACAGGTTGTAGTATAAGATCCTGTCAAGGATGTTAAATACCACGTAGCAGAAATAGATGGTTATAAATGAATTGAACCAAACGGAGATCTTATCCTTCCAGATGGGGAGTATCGAAGCAACAAATGCATAGGGTCCAAAAACAAATAAGATGATTGACAGGATTTTGAGTAGGGCCTGCATAATCACCCGGATAACCGAAGCGAGGGTAACAACAATTGAATCCATGAAGAACGCCCCGGCACTGGCGGGAGAAAGGGACATCCCCAGGTAATCCCATAGGGTAAGCTCTTCCACATGAATATCATCTTCAACAGGCTGGTACTCCGGATCAGGAACGAACTGCCTTTCAAGGGAGCCAATCAACCCGTTTTCATAGGTATGCTCACCAAGCTTTTTGCTATAGTCAATAATCTCATTGGTCGAAGGACTGGTTGCCTGGTTGATCAGATCAATGACTTTGATGGGGAAACCCATCAAGGGTATATATAGACCCAGAGCAAACATGATCACGATCATGCGACCGAATTCCCCGAAATTGATCGGCTGCATCCCTCGGGATTTAACCACGGTGGTTAGTACATTGTACACCACACCGATCACAAAGAACATGACAGCAAGTATTTCAGCGATGGCGATTTGCTCCAGAGTCAGGGAAAGGATATACCCGTCAAGTAATTCATCTTTAAATAACCATTCAAATGCTTCGTGCATACTTATTTATTAGTTCTGCATTACAACTGAATTGATCAGCAACCGATCCTCTCTGAATTTCCTGGCATCTTCACTGCGTCTCACAATCCGCTTAAGCTCCACAGATAATTCTCCCAGGCCAGTCTGAGATTCTTCGAAGGCGGAAAGCGCATGTTCATAAGCTTCCAGTCTGCCAGCCCGATCCATGCTGAATCCTTCAGACAATACCACATTGACAATATCTACCACATATCGCAGCTGATTGATGTTGACCTGATACTTGAAAGTGTTAAGACAACTGGCTCGCGGTCCAACCAAATCCATACCCAACTGCATTTCTGCGTTCAGGTCTTTGGCCAGACACGAAGTGTTTTCCAGGAGTTGGACGAACTCCTGCATGCTTTTCAGCTTTTCAATCCAACCAGCTGCTTCCTTGAGCTTTTCAATTCTCTGCTCTACTTTTTTGATGGCAACCATGGTGGTGCTCATGGTACCAAGAATGCCTGTTTGATTACCGGCGATAGTCTCAAGAACCGGAGCAGTTACTGCAAATTGCGAATGGCCTTTAACAATCATAAAAAGGAAGAATAGGGCGGTGATTATTTTCTTCATTTTAAACTCATTTAATGGTTATTTCATTTGAATCGATAGCTTCTTCTAGTCGAGCCCACACATACCACTTGGGTTGATTGGGAACCTCCATCACTGCAAAGATTTTGATCTCTCCATCTTCCTTTCGTTTCAGAAAGTGATCAATGATTAATTGTGAATGGAATACATCATTGAAATTGGCTTTTCGCTTTTGCAGCTTTCCCACCATAAAGAAGACATGCACATATTGACCTCCCAGTGACCCACCGGTAAATTCAATTGTGTCCCCAGCGTTTAGCATTGAACCATCAGATATCTCATAACTACTCATTCCTTTCTGCGCCAAACATTGAAAAGTCAGAATTGCTATAGCTGTAATTAATAGGTAATTCTTGAGTCTCATATCTTTCTTTTTAGTTTATGGCTTCAAACTTCTTCTTCCTTCGATATTTATTTTCAATGAATTGATTAATGGCTGTTTTCAGATTTCCATATTTGTCGAAGTACTTTCTAATCTCTTCTTTTTCCTGCCCCTTTGATGAATAGACGGCCTGGGTTTTTTCTGATACCTCGTATCTAAAGATCCGCGCATGATCCCCCTGCTTGAGAAAGAATTCCCGGTAACCCAATGCATCCTGTTTTTTCATGTCCTTCATTAAAGCTATCTCGTGATCAGTCAAAGACAGTCGTTGCTGAAGATCCGAATAATTTTTTCTGGTTGCTCTTCGCATTAGTATCAAGGTATCCGAGTTGGAAAGCATGGCATCAGCACATGCGACCTCATCAAAATCATTGATATCCTGGGTGGCCAGCATGATGGATCCTTCATTCTTGCGGAAGGTCCGATACAGGTATTCAACAAATTCTCTCAGGTCACCTTTCAATACTTTCCATCCCTCATCGATGATAAATCGTTTCTTTACTCCACGCAGGTGACGGATCTTGTCCATCACCAGCTCCATGATGATTAATCCCACTACTGGAAAGATGAACTTGTCCGATTCAATGCTTTCAATGTCAAAGACAATGAAGGGTTCATCCCGCAACTGCATGGATTCTCTACTGTTGAGCAGGTCTTTGTATTCACCATGCGCATAGATCTCAAAAACGGTGCGCATGCTTTCAAAGTCAAAAAACTTCTCACGCTCCTTTTTGAAATGTTGCTTTTCATAGATGTCAATGAAATCAAAGAAGGATTCAAAAACAGGGAAGATATCTTGCTTATTGACATGTTCATAGAACTTGTCGACCATATCTTTCAGGATGGAATGAACTTCCATGGTCGCTTCCTGTGAACCTTGCCAGATGGCCAGCAGCACAGAATGGATGAAGATTTTTTTGTCAGCAGAGAGTACCCAACGATTGGAATCGTCTCTATCAACCAGAAAAATGTTAAATGTTAGCTTTTGCCGATCCGAAGAATCCAGATACAATCCATTATTGAACTGACAGAGATCACGATAAGAATGTCCCACATCAAGGATAATAACATGGGTATGCTTGCTCAGATCCTCATCAACCAGTCCATTTACCCAAAATGACTTTCCGGTTCCTGATCCACCTTCCACGATTCCATTCCGGTTTTGAATGTGGGGAGAGTCCCAAAGATCAACCACTACCGGATTCCCAAACCGGTCCTTATAGAGATTACCTTTCAAGTCAGATGCATAATGTGTTTCCATGGGGGCATAGCACAATGCATGTTCCAATACAGAATCAAATGTCCGGTAGTTACCCCGGCCATACCCTGGAGAAGATCCAACAAACAATTGAAGAGTCTCATAATTTTCAATCCAGGAGTGGCATTCATTGATATTGTCAAAGGCAGTGACCGTATGCCTTAAGGACTTTTGCAGACTCTTTAGGTCGGGATCGGGAATAATCACATTCACTGCGGCCCGGCACAAGGTCAGATCCCTGTTGGAAACTGCTTCCTTAAATCCTTTGATGTTTTCAATACGTTTGACAGAAGGTTCATATCCAAAACCTGCCAGCATACCTTCGGACATGGTTTTAAGCAGATATTTGAAATAGACCTTCTCTTTTTCCTGGATGGTAAAGATGGTATTTAAGATATGGTTCACCGGAAGGCCGAGGCTTATTGGGAATGCACTTCCAAGTTCCAATTTGAAATCCTCTTCGACACTTGTTGAATCATTGATGGACCTGGAATTGATACTCCGGTGTTTTTTGGTATTGAAGATCCGTTCTCCTTGGTTGACCATACTGACAAGCCCTACATAATTACCTCCAACTTTCAGGTAACCATCTTCCACTGAATAGGGTGGAAGATGATGACCTTTTTTATAATTAGATGGAGTATCAAAGGAGAAATTCCAGTAATCCCACAAAGCATTTTTGAGGGTTGCATTATTCATTCTAAGAGCATGAATATTTTCAATGCTATCCAGAGAACTGGTAAACTGTTCGCAGAAAGAGTATGCGGTATCAATACTTTTGGCTGAATCCTTAAATGGTTTCTTGCTGAAATAGTCCCACAACTTCATTACGGGATTTCGTTCAGCTGTTACTTCCCGAAGTGGACCATTGTTGAATGAGAGATAAATGCGACATATATGATGAAGCATGGGTCTCCCCAGGTAAACCTTCTGATTTTCATTGATGCAAAAGCTTTCACTTTCCCGTAGTTGATTATAGGTGCCCTGATAATAGAAATTCTGTAAGTGGATGACTGTTCCGGCAGGAAACTTCAGAAAGGATTGGAGAAGACGTTCATAAAGCTCATTATATCTAGCAACATCTAATGAAAAGATCTCCGGTAGCATGACCTCCCAACCAGCCGTGATGTCTCCATTTCCAGCAACCAAGAAGTCCTGCTCAATGGCTTGTATGGGAAAGATCTTATGGAGTTCAATGGCCTTCATGAAAATTAAGTTGATCGAAGAAACCGATACGATCTTCAAAATATTTAGGCATGGATCTGCGAACAATCAGAGAAGAGATGTATCCGGGGTTTCCATTGTTATGCTCTTTACTCAATCTCCTTCCCATCGTATAAACAAAGGGAATCAGCATCAGCGCCAACCACCAGATGGCATAGCCGATTAGGAATAGAGTGCAACTGATGTAAAGCCATTGCATCGGACGAAAGCCCAGAAAGACTACAGGCTTGTTGATCATATATAAAGTCCGCCATTCTTTACGCTCTTCCATCACCTAGAATATGACTTCGTACAATCCCCGTAAAACAATGATGAAGATAAAGACCGCAGTGGCTCGGCTATTATCCATGACCTTGAATGCGATGTTCATCATCAAAAGGACAAAAGCAATGACCACAACGATGTTGGCAACAATCCTTCCGGTTTCTATGATATTCTCCGCTTCTTCACTTAATGCCTCATTGACACGTTCAAGGTTGGTATTGTTGTCCTGGCTATGGACAGGTACTGGCACATATATGATCAAAGCCGTCACAAGTAAGACAAGCTTTAAATAATCTCTATATGTATGTTTAGTATCTAATTTGTTCATAAGTAAATGGACTGTTTATTATAATAAGTCTCCCAGCCGGACATATTCAATTTCCCTGAGTTCATCTTTTGGACTGTCATCTTCTGTGACTGATGGACCTTCAGTATCATCAACCTCTAGGTCCGGAGCTTCCTGATCTTCTTCAGGAATGAAATCCGTATCCGGGTCGATCGCATTGAGAACCACAATGTCTCTTTCATAAGATGATGAGAGGTTCAATACAAAATCTTTTATTCGGGCTAAAACTTCGGATTTTTCATTAGGGTCAAGGTTGAATTCAACTTTGATCTTAGGTCTTTCTGCTACTGCTATCATATTTCGGCGGATTTAAATTTTCTACAATATAATTTTTAAATACAATACAATAGTGGTAAAATTATAACATTATAATGTTATTCACGAAATAAACCTGAACAAAATGGAACAAAACGCGATGAATCAAAAGACAACAAGGGTCGGATATGTAGCCTCTGACGCCACAACCAAATCTTTCGAAAGTGGAAAGAAAGTTACCAATGTGACGATCCTTTCCGGATCAGGAGAAAACAAGACTGCAACCTATGTAAAAGGCTGGAATGCAATGGCCGACAGGCTAGCAGATATCAAGACAGGTGAGAAGTGGGAGTTCAAAGGCGATCTTAAAGTGGAGACAAAAGATGATAAGTCTTTCGATGTGATGACTGCTCGAGAGGCCTACCCTCATATTAAGAAGGAAATCCAGGGGGAGGTCAAGCACATCAATGACAAGAAGCTTGGGAAAACGGACATGAAAAACATCATGGTGGTTAGTAGTGAAATGGAAGGAGGCAAGGAAGTCAGTAATGTCTACAACATCGAATTGTACGGAAAGAAAAACATAGAAAAAGCCAATGGTATCAAGGTGGGTGACATTGTCTCAACCAAAGGACATGTCCGGATGTATGATTATCAGAAAGATGGTGAACTGAAAGTCAACAGGTCTTTTCAGAATCCGATGGAAATTGAAAATCATACAGTTTCCAAAGAGAAGAAAATGTCCGTTGATCAGGATATCAAACGAGATACTTCCAAAGCGCCTAAAGCCAAGCCAAAGGGTAAAGGTGTAAGCATGTAAGAGGACATGGTCGACTCGGAAAAAAGAAGTCTATATCATTCTGGACTTGCTCTGGTAGTCTTTATGTCTCTGCTTTTAGTCATGGACTTTCTCATGAGATTTCTAAGCCTGAGATCGTCACTGAGTGGTCTGGACTTTTTTGATCAAGCTCTGGTTACAACGGTCAATAACATTCAGTCAAAGATCACCTGGTTGCGTGGCACATTGGTGTTGGGAATCATTGGCTTGTCCTTGTTGAAGACAAAGGAATTTGGTGAAAATAATAGTTGGTCAAGGATAGCATATCTAATGCTGGCAATGGTACTGATCATCATTTTTCTCAGAGGTTATGCAAATTCCCACTACTACAACTTGATCATCTATCCGGTGGCCTTCATTGAACTTTTCTGGATGATCCCAAAGGGTGTGCAATCAATATTTTCTTTTGGTAAGAGTTCGGATAGCAGTCTTGAAAAGGTAAGTACAAAGGATGATGAATTCACATTTTCTTTTCATACGGATAAGGGTCAATTGAATTTGTTGGACGCCAGGACCGCCACCTTTATTGAAGGTTCGGCCAAGGCTGGAAAGACGGCTTCGCTGATCATCCCCATCATCGTCCAGGCCATCGAAAATGGTTTTGCAGGATTGATCTATGACTATGAAGGTGACCTCCGGGAGGAAGGTTCTGGGTTGTTATCCCGAACTGCATATTCAGCAGTTAAGAGGAGTCACGGGAAAGTGAATTTTGCCATCATCAATTTTACGGATCTTAGCAGGACGGTACGGTGCAATCCGCTTTCCTCCCGGTATGTGTCCAGTTACAATCATGCGGTTGAACTGGCGACTGTCATCATGTACAACATAAACCGGAACTGGTCAAAGCACAAGGACTTCTGGGCAGAGAATGCAATCGCTGCTTATGCTGCGACGATCTGGTATTTCAGGAGGAACCATCCCCGGTATTGTACAATTCCACACATTACGGAATTCCTCTTGAAGGACTTCCGCAAAGTGCTCAGGGTCTTACAGACAGATGAGGATGTCGCACCGTACATCAGACCCATCCTTGCCGCCCTCGACCGTGACGCGTCGGGACAGATAGCCGGTGCTGAGTCTAGCACTCAGTTTCCATTATCCAGGATGAGATCACCCGAAGTCTACTATGTATTTAATCCTGATCCTGATCAGGAATTTGACCTGGATATTACCAATAAAGAAAACCCAGTGATGCTGTCCATATGCAATTCCCCGGAACTACAAAATGCATTGGCTCCGGCTATTGGAGCGATCATCCAGATATGCAAAGTTCAGATGAATAAGCTGGGTAAACAGAAGAGCATTTTCCTCTTCGATGAGATGCCCACGATCTATGTAGACAAAGCAGACAAGATACCTGCCGAAGCCCGGAAGAAACAGGTCTGTACCTTCTTTGCCGTACAGGCTTATGAGCAGCTGGTCCGGGACTATGGAATTCAAAATGCCGGGGTCATTCGAAATGCCTGTGGGAATCTGTTCACCGGTGTGTCAAGTGTGGACTCAGCCGAGATGATCTCCAGGATGATGGGCGATAATAAGCAAGAAGATTATTCATTGACCAGTAGTGATTCAGGTCAGTCAATCACCCAATCCCTCAAGACAGAAAGGGTACTCAAGGCAAGTGAAGTTGCAGGTCAGGACACTGGTCATTTTTCAGGCCGGATACTGGGAGGGAAGCCACCTTTTTTTTCAGCTCAATTCAGATACAGAGAATACCCCGCTGAAGAGATACCACATTTCAATTTCCCTGTTTTAATGGGTGACCATGATTCCCAGGAAATGATCCTTCGGCTCATGGTCCGGGAAAACTACCAACAGGTCATTCAGGACATCAAAGACCTTGTCACAAATTATGAATCTAAACTCAACTTAACTGAACCAGATGAATGAGCATCCACAAAAAAACAGATCATGAAATCAACCTGGTTTTAGAAGTCAGTAAACAGATTTGAAATGAAATCATACCACCTCATAACAAGCAAAATTCAAAACCTTCCTGGCTATCAGTTACAAGGCAAATCTGTAATAGTTCAAGACACTTCACACTGCTCGGAACCAGTTGTATTAATCGACCAAACCAATCCCCTAAAAATACTCAGTGAAACGTATAGAGTATGCTGACAGAATCATTATACAAAGAACCACTTACTGATCCTTCCGCACTCACTCAGCGCAGAGGGAGCAAGACGTGTTTTAAACGGTTCAAAACTCCGCAAGGCTCCGTAATGAACGCGCTTAAAACACCGTCTTGGTTTTGCTTAACGTTCCGCTACTCTCCACTACAAAACGATCAGATGCCCAGACCTAAAAAAGCAATTAAACGACAGGAAAAGCTGACGCTTTACTATACAAAATCAGAGTTCAGGATCATCTCAAAACTGGCAGATGACCATGGCCTTTCCAAAGCTGAATTTGCCCGGATCAAGAGTCTGAACCATACGCTTAAAACCAGGTTGACTCCGGAAGAAGTTGATCTCTATAAGAAGCTTGTTGGCATGTCCAATAACCTTAATCAATTAGCTCACAATGCCCATGTAGGAAAGACCCTTTCACTGCAAATAATAAGTACCCTTGAAGCGATCAATAACCTAACCGACAAACTCAAATGATTGGCCAGGTTACCATAGGAAAATCCTTCGGCGGAGTAGTCAGATACGTAATGGAAAAAGACCAGGCTGAAGTACTCGATCAGTCCGGAGTCAGAGCCGATGATCCCGTTCATGTTGTTCAAGATTTTAATAGGATCAGAACTCAAAAATCCGGGATCAAAAATACCGTCTGGCACACCTCCATTTCCTTCGCTTACGATGACAAACTAACCAGAGAAAATATGATTGCCATTGGCAAGGATTACCTTGAAGAAATAGGCTTAAAGGATCACCAGTATTTGATGGTCAGGCACCAGGATACTCAGCATGAACACATTCATATTATTTCCAATCGGGTAGGGTACAATGGGGAGCTGGTAAGTGACCGGTGGTGCAAGAACCGGACAGCGAGTATCTGTGACAAGCTGGAAGAAAAGTACGGACTTACAATTGCTAAGGATCAGAGAAAACAACAGGGGAAACTAAATGATAAAATACCGGTCAGAAAAGCTACCAGGAACAAGATCAAAATAGCCGTTACCCAGGCATTGGAAAAAGGGATCAATGATTATGATGAATTGAAATTCTATCTCAAGGAACAAGGCATTGATATGAACTTTCAATTGCAGAGTACTGGTAGGATTAACGGAATAGTATTCAAGTACAAAGACCTCAGCTTCAAGGGAAGCTCAATCGATAAATCCTTCAGCTTTAAAAGGCTTGCTAAGCGGTTAGGTCAGAACAATCATCGGGATAAAGATCAGGATCATGACAAGAGAAGAAAAGATTGAGATCATGTTTGAGTCCATCCTCTCAGAGGTAGAAAGGGTAGGCAAGCTTCTGGAAGGAAAGGACCTTCAAAAAGTACAAAACGGATCACAGTCCCTTGAAGAGAAAATTGACAATCTTTCTGAGCGGATTCTCAATATCAGAATACCAGTTCCGAAGTCAGACACCAGACCAATCCTGAAGAAATTGGATGAGCTTAGTCAACAACTAAAACCAACTCAACCTGGCTCTAACGGTAACAGTTCAGCTTCTCAAAAAAGTTTGAATTTGAGGAGCAACATTGGCAAAGTATTTCTTGCCGGACTTGTCCTTTTCCTGGTTTCTCTCGGAGCCAATATTTATTACTTTGTTAGTGTCCCCTCACTTCAGGAAACCAGTCAGAAATATCAGTTCATCTACCACTCCGGGAATGCCGAATACCTTGATCGACTGGATAGCCTGTGGCAGATCGACAGTGTAAGAAATGAATACATCGAGTTTGTCGACAACAAGAATTTTAGTTCAAAAAAACAATTACTACAATGGAAGTAATCATGCTTGAAGAGGAGGCATTCTATGCCTTGATCGAGGAGGTTGTCAAGCGGCTGAGAGGAGACAATGAAGGTCCGGAGGACAAGTGGATCCCGACGGAGGAAGCGATGCGACTCCTGGGGATAAAGTCAAAGACCACTCTTCAGAAATTGAGAGACGAAGGAAAGATCCGCTTCGCCCAGCCACAGAAACGGATCATCCTATATGACCGTGATTCGATCAATGAATATTTAGAAAAACATGCAAAAGAAACCTTTTAATTATGGAAGTATCAAAAGACTATCTCAAGGGATTTAATAGCGGATACATCGTCCGAAAAAACCACCCACTTCTCATTAAAAAATTACTGAATGGAGTCAAGGGGAATTCCGAATTAGTGCAAGGTCTTAAGGCCGGAGTATTCCAATTTGAAAAGGAAATTGCCATCAACATCAATCAATTCAAACAGGGGACAAGATCCAGAACTCAAGACAAGGGAAGTAACCTGGAGTTTTAAAAAAGGTCACAAAATTACTGCACAAAATGGCTAGAGCAATCAGGTTTGAGAAGTATCAAGGAAATCCGAACGGTCCGTTTGAAACGATCTGGGTTGTTACTTCCGAGAATGGTAATTATTACAAAACAAGAGACCTGCAATGGAAGGTTGATGAAAAGAGTAACAGGGTACGACCAGATCTTAAATCAACCAAGCTGATACTATTATCTAATGAAAATCATCTCAAGATAACTGACCAATATCTCCGTACAGAAATAATATAAAAAGGAAAGCACTTGAAACGATCCCATGATGGTTCCTTTCGTGATACTTCAAAACCTGATAACAAGTCGATTAATAAACCCAGGAGAAAGCAGAAGGAATGGAAATTCGAATTTGAGGAAGACGGTGAAAAGCTTAGCTTCACTTTAAGTGCGCTATCAAAAGAGGATGCCATCAAAGAGTTCAGAGAGATGACTGAATCTGATCAGTTGATTACTGATTTGAAAATCACAGAAGTTAAAAGTAAATCCAAAGATAAGGGAATGTCGAGAGGTATGTAAATTCTATATAATTATTGCCCCATTTGATATCTCTAGGGTAATATTTACTAACACCCTAAGATTCGGCACTAAATTAAATTTGCTGCAGTTTCTTAGATTGATTACATCTAAAACTCCGGAAAGCAAGATAGGTGAAGTCTTAACAGGAAATTTATAGTCCTTCGATATCATTTTTTGAGTTTCTTCATCAAGAAATCTTTGGCACTATCAAATTTTGACGAATCAGCCAGCTCATTGATATGTATGGTCCATAAAAAATTGTGCCTCGCAAAATAGATTCCAAGCGTATCAATTTTAGCATCTGAATTTTGATCAATACCCCCAATCAGATATAAAATATAATATCCAATCAGCTGATTCAAATAGGATCTTTTAAGCTTTAATTCCCGAGTTACTTTTATATCAATAAGTAAGTTATCGATCAGGATATCAGCATCAGCTCCTTTAACCAGATGAGAACCTTCCCCAAAAGTAGGATTCAGAATCGCTGTCTTTTGCGGTTTAAAAAGGTTGAAATCACACACCTCAATTAATTGTTTTAGATCGGTAATGTCATTTTCTTCTTCAGGAAGGAATGTAATGTATTTTCGACCTTTCCATCCAATTCGGAACACTGTATCTAATCTGGCGAGAAATAAGCAACATTCAATGATTTTGTAATTATCAGGGTTTTGAGATACAACAAACTCTTGATACGTCATTTTGGATTGATCGAGATGTTCATGAACTCTTTGACTCTGTTCCCAAATTGCCCTGGTCATTTTATCCAATTTTTCATAACTTAATTTTGTCAAGTTAATGCCAGAATCAGGGGTAATACTTTCTGTCCTGAAGTATTTTTTCACCGCAGATTCAGCCACCCATGATTTGCTAATGACCTTTTTTTCAAAGAGTTTTTCCAAATGGAATCTCAATAAATAGTCATAAGCTGTCCCAATCAGGGCACTGTTGGCTGATAATGGCTCAGCTACCAACTTAGCAGAAGATTCAAGTTTTGGTGTAGGGAAATTCTCATTTAGAAAATCCCTGAAGTCCCTAAAGGATTTATTTTTATAATCCAGAATCGAGGTGAGACTCATATCTAACAGGAGTGATTTTTAATTAAATTTAAAACATAATCCCGCTAAATGGAATAATATGAGGTCACCAGATGGTAACATTCAATTCTCTGCATCAGACCTGGTCAACTTTTTAGGTTGTAGACACCTTACTGAATTGGACCGGTCAGTAGAATTGGAAAAAGAGATCCCCCGATTGGAATGACCCGGCATTAGCCATCCTCCAGCAAAAAGGCCAAGAGCATGAGGACACTTATAAACAACATCTGATCGACCAGGGACATTCTGTTCATACCCTGACAGAACGTTCCAACGAGGCTACGCTTGCCGCAATGAAACAAGGGCATAACTACATCATACAGGCTCAATTGAATTGGGGAAATTGGGGTGGAAGGGCAGATTTTCTTAAAAGGGTTCAAGGCCAAAGTGCCCTTGGAGATTATCACTATGAAGTGGAAGACACCAAACTCGCTCAGGAAACAAAGGCGGGATCCGTTATCCAATTATGCTACTATTCGGAAGTCATAGGTCTTCTTCAAGGTAGGACACCTGAAAATATGTTTATTGTAAAGCCTGGTACAGGCTTTCCTACTGACAAATACAGGTTCTCTGAATTTGAATCTTATTACAACCTGATCAAAAGCCAGTTTGAACAAGTGATGTCAGAAGGTCCACAGGAAACTTATCCAATGCCAGTCAGTAAATGCGACACCTGCAGATGGTGGAAAGAATGTGATCAACAGTGGCATAAGGATGATCACCTGAGCCTTGTAGCCGGCATCAGGACACTTCATATTAATGAGCTGAACAGCCAGGAAATAAAGACCCTCGAACAGTTTGCAAAGGAAAAAGAGCCATTAAGAAAAAAGCCGGTTCAGGGAAATAAAGAAACCTTCCAAAAACTTCATAAACAGGCACAGGTTCAGTTGGATGGTAGAGTCAAAAAGCAATTGGTTTATGAATTATTACCAGTTGAACCTTTAAGAGGATTGAATCGGTTACCGGTCCCGTCCAAAGGAGACTTCTACTTTGATATTGAGGGTGATCATTTCTATGAGGACGGAGGACTTGAATACTTGCTAGGGTTGGTTTACAACAACGATGAAGGGAATACTGAATACTTAAAATTGTGGGCTAAGAATAGAACTGAAGAAAAAGAGGCTTTCAAACAGTTCATGGAATTTGTTTTAGAACGCTGGAAGAAACACCCGGATATGTATATCTACCACTTTGCGCCATACGAACCCTCTGCCATCCAGCGGCTCGCCTCCAGGCATGCCATCTTTGAAACAGAAGTAGATGATTTGCTCCGGGCAGAAAAGTTTATTGACTTATATGCTATCACCAAAGAGACCTTACAGGCCAGTGTTGAAAGCTATTCACTAAAGGAATTGGAAGGATTCACAGGGTTTATTAGGCAGGTTGACCTCCGGAAAGCCAGCGAAGCCAGAAGGCGGATGGCCACTTCATTGGAACTAAAAGCAACCCAGGTCTTACCAGATGAAGATTATCAGGTGATCGAAGGGTATAACAAGGATGATTGCTTGGCAACTATGGAATTGCATACCTGGCTTGAAAGTATCTATCAGGATCAAAGTTCACAAGGAGTTAATCTGCAAAGACCTGAAGAAAAGGCTAAGGATGCCAGCGAGAATGTAGCTGAAGAAGATGCAGAATCAAGAAGACTCTATGAGCTTTTAGTTAATCAACTTCCATCCGACCCTTCAGAATGGACTTCAATAGAAAAAGCTCAATGGTTACTTGCTCATCAGATAGATTACTTTAGAAGGGAGGATAAAAATGCCTGGTGGGAATACTTCCGGTTACACAAGCTGGATGATGAGGAAGCATTGGATGATCGCCATGCCATCCTGGGACTCACATTTGAGAAAGAACTACCAAAACAAGGTAGAGAGCGGAATCCTACGCATCGATACAAGTTCCCATCCCAGGAAGCAACCTTTGATGAAGATGACACTGTTGAGGAGATTCTGGGAGAAAAGATTGGGGATGTGGTCAATTTCTCGATTCAGAATTGCACCATCGATATTAAGAAAAGTGGTAATGCCATTGATATTCATCCTCATTCAATCCATGTAAGGGAAGTTGTACCCGGAGGAGCCTTAGCCGCTTCGCTCAGGCAATTTGCACAAGCTGTGATCGATTACGGTTTGGATGAAGAAGGTCCATATCGTGCAGGGAGAGATCTGCTGTTAAGAAATCCTCCAAGACTCAAGAAGGGAGTTGAACCGCAAATCAGGAAGTCCGGTGAAACAGTTAATGAAGCTGCTTTGAGAGTCATCCAAGATCTAAATGAAGGAATCTTGCCTATCCAGGGACCTCCGGGAACCGGGAAGACCCACCTTGGAGCTGAACTGATCATCGATCTGGTAAGAAAAGGGAACCGCGTAGGTGTAACTGCCGTGAGTCATAAAGTAGTGAGAAACTTGTTGGATAAGGCCTTGAAGATGTCAAGGGAAAGAGAAACACCCATTGATGCCGTTCACAAACCTAAAAAGAAGTCCGAAACATTGCCTGAAGGACTTGAAGAAGTAACTAATAATGACAGAGCTTATGCAGCCCTGGGTGAAGGAAAAGTGGTAGGTGGCACTGCCTGGTTATGGGCAAATGATGATGCTGAAGAGCAGCTGGATTACCTATTTGTGGATGAAGCTGGCCAGATGTCACTATCGTATGTGCTGGCGATTTCGAGATCTGCCAGAAACATTATTCTGTTGGGAGATCCGCAGCAACTGGAACAGCCACAAAAAGGAGCACACCCGGAAGGTTCGGAGGTCTCTGCATTACACCATGTTTTGAACGGAAAGCAAACGATGCCGGAAGATCTGGGATTATTCCTTGATCTAACGTGGCGACTAAACCCTTCCATTTGTCAATTTACTTCTAGCGTTTACTATGAAGGAAAACTTCAGCCAAAAAAAGGATTGGAAGTCCAGCAAATAGAAGGTAATAGTAACTTCTCAGGAAGTGGTTTATTTCTGATTCCTGTGGAACATACTGGAAATCGTGACCGGTCTTTTGAAGAAGTAAAAGAAATCAAATCTATTGTTGACCATCTCCTATCATCCGGTTTAACCTGGACAGACCGGGGAAAGAAGACCCGAAACCTCACCAGGGAAGATATTTTGATTGTTGCACCTTATAATGCACAGGTAGGAGCACTATCTGAGGCTTTACCGGAAATTCAGATTGGAACTGTAGATAAATTTCAGGGCCAGGAAGCCCCTGTTGTCATTTACTCCATGACAAGTTCTTCTCCGGAAGATGCTCCGAGAGGTATGAGTTTTCTCTACAATCCTAACCGATTGAATGTGGCCACTAGCAGGGCTCAATGTATTTGTATCCTTGTTGTATCGCCATTGCTCTTTCAACCGGAATGCCACTCTGTAGACCAGATGAAGTGGGCGAACGGATTATGTAGATATAGGGAGAGGGCAATTACTATTCAATCCGTCTAAGAAATGGAGCAGAATAAAGCAAAAAGAAGAATAGAGGAAATTGTTGAAGAAATATACGAGATATTCAAGATACAAATAGAAAATACCTCTAAGGGACAAAGCATAGATGGAACCCTTAATGATGAATCAATCAAATGGGCTTATTTTCATTTATATATCCCTTCTCAGAACGCTACTCTGATCAACAGTCCCTATTTCTACAATAATGGAGTTGTTCATTTTACCGATATCAAGTCTCTTAAATCGATCATTGGGACTCAAACAATTAGGCTATACAACTTACATCACTTGGATGACCCTAGAGAATTCTTATTTGCTGGTGACCTATTTGCCTTAAAGGATGAGGAGAAAGAGGATGCGAGGGACAATTTTTTCATTATGTCTTTTTGTGAAGCTAAAATCCTTCAAACAAAAGAAATAAGCAAAGAATTTAATCTTTGGAGACTATACGGAGAAAATGGTGAGGGTGTGGCAATCATATTTTCAATCCTTAATGATCCAGTAGATTGGTTTGAATTCCATATCAGCAAAATTATCTATGGAGCGAAAAATAGGAAAAACTTTAAATCTTTATACCAGATGATTAAAGAGTTAAAAGAAGAGTTTTCTGTTGATGTCGATGTGCGTAAGCTTTGCACTTTTCACAAGTCAAGAATTTATAATATAGAAAAGGAAGTACGTATTCTATGGGACCGACGGAAAATGAGGGCAGGAAGGAAAGATAGAACCATTCACGATTACAATAACCAACAAATATTTCCAGTGGTACAAAAAAAGGAAGACTCTCCCGTTCAATTTTTATCGCTACCAATCTACTATTATGATCAAAATTTTCAAGAACGGGGGATTCCACTACTACGAATTGATGAGATCATTCTTGGTTATAAACACAAATACAACCAATCTCTAAAAAATGAGATTGAAGAACTTGCCAAAACTCATCTCGGATATGGGCCGAAAGTAAGTTTTTCAAGGTTAGTTAAGCCTTATTGGGGTAAGAATATATCTTGAGGTAGCAATTTTTGAAAAAATTAGAATTGTAGCTCAGGTTACGAATTTTGACTGGAAGCAGTCAAGTCCTTTATTTTCCATCCGGCTTTGTCGAACTTCTCAAGGTCATCTTTTGCTAGATTTTCCTTCAACGCCGCAAAACACAGAAGGTGTGTTGGCCGTGAGAACCCCACGTACATCATTTTCAGCGCTTCACTTGCCATTTTCATGTCAGAAGTGCAGTTATGCGTTTCCTTAAAGAAAGGCCTTCTTGATTTTATTTTAAGAGTTTCATATACAGGTCTTTTATAAGCTGTCTCAATATATAAGGTACAACAATGTGTTTGACCTTTTGCTGAGTGAACTGATCCAACCTCAATATTCAAGTAGTCCTTGTTAAAAATGTTATTTGACTGAGTTAAAGGTATTTCCTCAAAATCCCCTATAAATGACTGAGTATCAGTATTGATTTTTAGTGCAAACCAATTTCGAAAATCACCTTCCATGAATTCTTTAACTGAGGTGAACACTTGCCTTTCCTTCCTTTGAATGACTTTTATGCACCAATCGTACAATTTAGACTTAAAGTCCTCATAGACATTAGCCTTCTCGTGGTTTTTGAGGAATTCAATCAATTTGCTTTTAGAATAGTATCGTTCAACCTTCTTTCCCCTCCATTCAGCATCATATTTCTTCCCTTCTAACCTCAAAACATGAATTAATGCATTTAGAATGGATTTCCTTATCGCCTCAAGAGTTCTTTTCTCACGATCGAATAGTTGAATATGTTTACTTAGTGAATCAAAATCTTCTTTCTTCGATTTCTCTTCTTTGGAGTAAAAACAAATGTCCTCAAGTCGGACCTTCTTTTTAATAGAAGCATTATTCCTTTCATCTTCTTTCCAATTCCCACTCCAGGCAATCACACTAAATGGATGATCTGGATTGCTGGGGATGTGATCGGTTAATTGATGATTTTGGATGAGTTCTTTGAACACATCAATCAATTGATCTTTGGTTCCCCAATCGAAAACAAGCAAGTGAGGAGGTATGGTCTTGTCTAATTTTCTCTTTCCTGTAACCTTATAATTTATGGGATGAACTTTTAGTACGAAACTATCAACAATTTCTGCAATCTCATTGGTTAGTCTATATGACCCGGTAATCGCAAGATCTTTATACTTTTTTGGATTAGACTCTTCACGAGTTTTCCAATCGCATTCCTCTTTCACGGTAGTTCCAGATGAATAAATGGCTTGGTTTTTATCACCGATTCGCTGAATAATTGTTTTGCTGCCTTCTTGAAAAAAAACATCATCAATAATTTGTATTTGATAGTCATCCAAATCCTGCATTTCATCGACAAAAACATATTTAAACCTGCTTTGTAGTAATGAATTTGCACTAGGTCGCTTTTTAAGAAATCGGGAAGCCAAATAATAACAGTCTTCAAAAGAAAGAATACCATCTTCCATAATATTCTTCTTAACCTTTATAAGATTTATTTTGATTTTTTCTTTGGTCTCCTGATTCCAATCCGTCGGATTTTTGGCCCTTCCTCTCGGTTTTGAAATGGATATCTCCTTACCTCCAATACGATCATAAAGAAGAAGTTCTCCATCTTTCTCCGAAATATAAAACGTGTAAACCCAATTCAGATTTGAAACATTGAAGAGGTGCTTTACCTCTTTTCTAGCAATGAAAGTATTTGATACTAAGTTCTTTAGTTGGGACCTATATTTTTCATTGTCTATGTGTATTGGTTTTGATCCAACCTCTTGAACATAATGAGGTATTGCAAGAAACTCATTAATGAATCTTTGAATGGTCCCTACAAAATTTGGATATTCGAAGAGTTTGGGACTTAAATGTTGAAGTTGGGATTTTATTTGATCTACTGCGGCATTTGTATGGGACAGAACCAATATGCCAGAGCCATCTTCGAATGGCAAATGCTTTTCCAGGCAATACAACTTTGCTAGTAATGCAGTAGTTTTACCGCTACCTGGAACTGCCAGTAAGTCGCATGTATTAAGGTTCTGGATAAATGGTATTCTCTCCTTGGATTCAAATGATTTATCCTTTTCAAGGAGATGCAACTCAGCTTTTTTAATGTGATCAATAGAAATCTTAATTCTGTCCATCACATTTAGTTTTTCCACATGCATACTTGATAGCCTCTATTAAATAACAGAGCCACTCATCACTTGTATCTAGCATGATATCATCTTCCGAAATCTTCTGAGCCAACCTTGCCGCTATCTCTACTTTTTTCAGTGAAGAATTTTTAAGATGCTTTATAATCTCTTTCTTAAAGTCATCATTATAACCTTGTGTTCCAGAATGGACTCCCTTCACTATTTTTCCGAACTCGGATTGAAGATTTGATTTATAAAGACACCATTCTAGTGTCCACTGACGCGAAAAGAACATACAAACTGATTGACCATTAATTTCTTTTAGCTCGGATTTCTTTTGTGCTTCATCATCAGTGTTGAAATTACCTTCATCATCAGGTCTAATATCCAAGTCGGTCACCACTGCAACTGGGATATTCAATTCCTTGTCATCCTTCCTTTTGAAGATTTTTGCATATCTAAAGTAAGCTGTGCTTCCGACATTGACTATTGAAACTTCGTTTCTGGTTAGATCACATCCTATTTTTGACGCAATTACTGGTATTAGTAATTGTTCGGACCATCCTTCTACCAAAATCACTCCCTTTGAAAAAAATAGATTTGACTTAGTGACATCTAGGAATCGCTCAAGAAATTTATTGTCTCCAACATCAAGTTCGGTGTAGTTATTGGTAGCCTTAATAGTTTGATCCTTGCTAGGCTCCTCAGTCAGTGGATACACGTTATTACCGTTAAATAAAATTAAGTTGTGCAACTTCACCTTGGAGGCAAGATTGGGGCTATGAGTGGATAGAATAAATTGAACTTCTTGTTCACTCTGTAAAGCTTCCACAACTTTCATTTGAGCCTGAGGATGAAGGTGCGCTTCAAGTTCTTCGATGAGGCATAGTCTCAATCCATTCCAATTGTCTTTTTTTAGATGCAGAAGTTCAGCAGCCATAAACAATCTATTGAGTGAACCCAGGCCCGGGTTATGAATGTCAATAATGTCAAGAGACAATTTCTCCAATACAGCTTTGATTTCACCTCTTCCTGTTGTTAGAATAGATTCTTTGTCTTCAGAAATGAACTTTCTAAGAAATTCATCAATCCTATCCTTAATTTCTTCTTTCCCCTTTCCGGCTGTCTCAAACCATGCTTTGATGTCTTTGTTCAGATCATTGAACTTTTTAACTAATTCATGATCTTTTTCTTTCCCACTAAATAGGTGATGTTCCTGCAATATTTGGGAAAGCCGAGAGTTCCTCTTTGCAATTAATTCGGTTTCCGCATCTCTGAGAGGCCTTAGATAAGTAGATTTAAGGTACTGTCTTGCTTCTGCATTTAGTGGATAACCATCTTCATCCATACCCGCCTTTACATCAGCAGGTAATATCCTTTCATCTTTTTTTATCACTTGATAGATCAGCCTGAGAATCGGACTAGCCTTATCACCCTCACCTTCCCAACCTAACCATTCTATAAAATTCTTTGCTTCATTTGGCGCTAACCCCTTAAATAGTAGTTCAATTCTGAACCTATCAGCACCGGTGTAAAAGTCCCTATCTTCAACTCTAATCCATTCATATGCATGGGTTTTCAGAACGAGCTTAATCGCATCAATTATTGCAGTTTTTCCAGAATCATTCTCTCCAACCAATACATTTAGACCCTGTGTAAATGGTACAACCAGATGAGGATCAGATAAATCAAAATTTCTTGATCCATACTTCCTGAAATTCCATATTTTAAGTTCGGATAAAAACATTCATTCGATTTTGATTCAAGTTTTACCTTCCACAATCCTAATTTCTTCCTCCGTCAGCCCATATAATTCATACACCAGCTGGTCGATTTCTTTTTCTGATTTGGCAGTATTTTGACCTTTTTGTTTACCGATCAAAACTTGAGATACTAAGTCTTCCATTTTATTCTTGAGCTTATTAGAGGGTATTGCTACTGGTACTTTCTCCATATACTGAACTTTATATTCAGCATATCCTCCACGTCTCCCAATAGCCCATATTTTCATTAAAAACTCTACTAGACGAGAGTTAAGTATTCCAAGTAAGTATAGGCTATTAGACTGGATAACGAAGGCGGTCATATCAATAACCGAATTTTTCGATAAAGTGAAATTATTACCTAATGAAACATTTGGGTATACTATCATTTCCTTATCATAGCGAACTGATTTATTCACTTGCTGATATTCATACCATTTTTTTGTTCCTGTTTTAAGACCATCTTTAATGATTGCTCTTTGAGACAGTTCTTTTTTAACATTGCTAAGCTCTGCATGTGTTTTTGGATATTGTACGATATCCACTAAATCAAAAGAATCAGAATATGGAAAAACAACTTTCTTTTTTGGCTTAATTGGAGAATATTTCTTGATATCTCGCCCAAAAACGTACGGCCTCACTAATTCCAAATCATTTTCTTCTGTAAGAAAGCCATCATTAAAACCTGTTTTAACACCCACTATTGGTAGACCTACATACTCTTTAAGTGTCTGACTACTACTTCGTACCTTCTTAATTATTTGAGAAGTTTCAATGTCAATGAAACTGCTATCATTTTCAATAAAGATTGATTTAGCTGTTTTAAGCTTATTCACCCTCTCTTTTATTTCACTAGTATTTTCTGGAAGCTCAAGAACATTATAGTAATCAAATTGAAAATCTGATTGATAATTTTTACTACCTCCAACAATAACTGGATAAGCAGTTGCATCTTCAAAAACAGGTAAATCGTTGAAATTTATTATTTCGTGGAAAGTACAATTGGCTAGAAGAAATTCGATTAGGGGTTTACCGTAGCTCGCCTCAAAAAACTTACTGGATGTGATAAAATTCAATTCACCACAATTCTTAAGGATTGATAATCCTTTTTCATAAAAAAACACATAGATGTCAGACTTTCCAGAAAATGATTTATATGTACTTTGAAAATAGCTACTGAATTGTTTTACCTCTTCCTGCCGGATATAAGGCGGATTCCCAATTACTACATCAAATCCAACAAAATTCCCATCATCATCCAGCACTTCCGGAAACTCAAACCGCCACTCAAAAGCATCTTCATAGATCTTATTGCTTTTGATCGCATCGATTTCCTCTTCTAGCTTTTGAAGGATTTTAGTCTTTGTTTCTACCTCTTTTTTCCACTTTTTCTGTTGAGCTGGAGTCATGTCAAACATGCTAGTCTGGGTGGTAAGTGCTGTAAGTTGACCTTTCAACTTCTGTGAAGTCATCACACGCTTGTCCTTTTTGCTGATCTCCGTTTCAAAGTCGCCTTTGATATCCTCGATCAACCGTTCAAATTCCCGTTTGTCTTCTTTCCTGGTTGCATTTTTGTACCCATTGACTGCGTTGCGATACATTGTAACATCCCATTTGCTCTTTTTGAGTGCTTCGCTGATGTCTGTATCCAAATCAAAGCGACTAATCAAGGAATTACCCCGTTTGATGTTTATGTCAATATTGGGGAGTGTTTCCAGCTCAGTTTCATTCTTATAGTAGGCATTCTTAAGAAGCTCGATCCATAGTCGTAGCCGGCAGATCTTTACAGAATTGGGATTGATATCCACGCCAAAGAGGCAATTTTCAATAATTGTCTGCTTCTCATGAAAGAGTGCTTCCTGTACCCGCTGACTTTCTTGATCGGTTGGGGAATATTTAAAAAGTTCCGCCTCCAGGTTGGAAATGGCTAATTCGTCATTATCGATTTCAACCACATATTCGGAAAGCACTTCACCTTTTCTGTCTGTGAGAATGTGAAGTTCGGACTTGATTGTAATAATCTCATTGAGGGCAGAAACCAGAAAGTGTCCGGAACCCACGGCAGGATCACAAATTTTCAAGCTATTGATGATCTCATTGGCTTCTTTTCGGACTTTGTTTCGTCCTTTGTCGCTTTTCCGGATCTCATTTACCAGATCTTCTTTTAGATCCTCAAATTCCTTGCATCTCCAACCCCAGGCTTCATTAAATTTCTGCACAACAGAACGCCTGATGGTTTCACGGCACATGTACATGGTAATGAAGCCAGGTGTATAAAAGGAACCGTCTTTATACCCATTGATCTTTTCAAAGATCAGCCCGAGCACAGAAGCATTGATCAGCGATTTTTTCTCTTCCTGGACCTCTTCTTTGCCTTCACTGCTAAAGTCATAGGCCTCCAGAAACTCAAACAGGTAGGAAAGTGTGTCCTTGCTACCTATTTGCCTAGCTCCTTTATCATTCTTCAGAACCGTCTGACTGTAAAGCTTCAAACCAATATTATTATTAAGCATGGTGATGGTCAGCACTTCCTCTAATCCGGTAGGCTCAAAAAGGGAGCTGTTTAGGTATGGCACATGAGCAAACTTTTCGCGATAGCGCTCATTTCTCTCCTCCTGTTTTTTGGCCAACACCCCAAAGAATAAACTTTCAAGAGAATCGAAATTGGGAATGGTGCCTATATCCAAAAACCGGTATTGCTTATCCCCTTTGTGATAGGTGACCAACTGAGATTCCAGGAGCTTGAGAAACAGAATCCGGTTGATCCAGGTAATACAGAGCTCCAGGGCTACACTGTATAGCTGCTCATCAACAGTATTCCCAAAATGAGTGGGATTATTCAGGACTCTGTGACGATCCCTTTCTTCCATGATATTGATGGCATTCTCTAGAAGTGAACCATCGTCCCGATGGTCCTTTTCCTTTCTCCGGATGAGTTTCTTACCTTTCTCTTTGACTTCCTCTAAACCGATGATGTGCAACAGCTCATGATAGAATTTTTTATTGAGGGAGTTGCTGTCATTTGTAAATGGCTGATTAAGGAGGTGAACCGGAGAAAGTACTTTATAAAATGAGATCAGTTTCTGGCTATCGTTTCCTTTTTTCAGGTCACCGGTAACTTCATTTAAATCAAACCAGGTAAAAGTGAGGTTCTCTTTTTGTTCCTCAATTGCAGGACCGGCAATGTCCTTGAAGAACATGGTCGTATGAGCGCTATCCTTTTGACCTGCACTCCATTCCTTGAAGGCCTTCAGTAATTTTGGATTCTTGTAGAAGCATTGATAGAATACATTTCCATCAAAAATGAACCACTCATGAGCATTGGTTATGATCAGGTGCTTGATGTCTTTATTCTCTTCTTCAATCCGTTCTCTTAAATAATATAGAACCAACTCCTGTAAGGCTTTGGTGTTAAGGTTGTCTTTGGAAACCATTTCACGGTTCCCAAGCCTTTTTACTTCCAGTAAGACACCGGCGGTACTTTTTGTGGTCTTATCATTATGAATGACCAGATCCGTCCTTCCCTTGGTATTGATAGCAAACTCATCTTTATACCAGGTATCGTTTAAGAGAGTGATTACATTGTTTTTGAGGTGTTCTTCGGTTTCATTTGGATCAAGTCCCTTGAGCAGTGCATTCAGATTGTCTTTATACCTTTCGATGTCCGGCCGATCCACCGGTTGCTTACGGTAGGCTTTGTTGAGGGCTTTGAGGGGAGTGATGAGTAGATCGGTGGTGTTCATTCAGTTAGAAATCAGATAATCAAAAATAGTAATTTTAATAACCGGATTTACTTTCATGAAATCTCTTAAGAAACCATTCCTCAGATCTCCCAACTTTTCCAAGCCTTACTTTCAAAGCATTCCCAAGCTGCTCGTTTTGTTTTGTTAAGCTGTTGAGCATTTTTGTAATCATTAATTCGTTGCCTTCTCTGAAGTAGTTTGCTAATATCTTCGAATCCTTTTCGATCTCCAGAGCCATCTCTTCTTTCAATTGCTCCAGCAAATTCTTTCTGTAGCCTGTCAAATCGTAATCTAGCTTCATCTTCAAGCTGCTTAAACTTTGCTGGTAACTCAGATTCTTCTTTTTGAATTTTTCTTGTGTCTTCTTCTGTTTTTCTAATACGGAGCTGAAATTCCTCTTCCATTTGCTTTGTTCGGATTCGAAATCGTTCTGGTATTGAAGCTCTATATGCTTGGTCTCGCTCAATTGCTCGGAGAGCTTCTTCGATATCTCTTTGAATTCTTGCCTCTTCTTCTTTAATCTCTCTTTTTCTTTCTCCAAGTGTTTTTCCCGCTCCTCCATAACTTTCAATTGTTCCTTCATAGTCTGATTGAGCTTTTCTTTCAGATTCGTCAAGTTCTTCTCTCTTTCTGTAATATCGTCCTTCCAGCTCTTTATGCTCTTTTTCAACTGATTCTGTTTCAATTCTAACTGCTCTGAGCTTTTCTTCAAATTCTGAGTATATTCTATCCTTAGCTCCTCCTCGTAATTTTTCGTTCCGTGCTCTATTTTTTGCTGTATTTCCCTCAACTCTCTGTATTTCTGATCTAAGCCTTTTTTCAATTTCAATGTAAGATTCTGATTGTAGGCATCGTTCAATCGATCGTACAAGGTTTCCAATTTGCGTCGCTCTACAGGTGTAATTTTCTTCAAAAAGCTCTCTTTCGAGTTCAATAGGAGCAGGCGTTCCGTTTGGATGTGACTTGGAAACTGGAACGTATTCAGCGCGTTGTTCTTCATTATTAAAAACCCAACGGGTGTTTTGAGTGATGGAAAATGTTCTTTCAATTTCTTGTGGAGAATCTTTTGGGATTCTGACCTGAACAGTGTCAATTGAAAGACGCTTGATTTTACGGTATTTCTCTGAGGATACTTTGTGTGTTGCTACTATTTCAATAAATAAGAATGGTTTACCTTTTTCGTTTAAAAAGGCCACATCCGGTTTGATTAATAGATGCTTAAACTTTGTAGCCGGATTCCTTCCATAGTAAACTTCACCATCATCACTTTCAAAAAACTGTCTTTCAATCAGTACCTCATGCGCTTTGACAAGCTTTGGTTCAATTAAAATATTTGGAGGGCCATCTACTCCCTTAGGAGGATATTTTTTGACAGTAGGGACTTTAATTGACTTAATTCTATCAAGTATTTCCTTTGCTAGTTTATGACGGTAAGTTTCATCACTATAAGTACACTTTTTGTTTGGATCAACAAACTTTGGATCATGTCTAAAATATGAGCGTCTCTTAGGATCCTTGCTCCGGACAGCTTGCATTTCTTTTTTACAACCCAGGCAATAGTAGCCTTTCCTGCCACTTGGAGCATCAGTAATATAAATTTCCTTATCCTCTGCGGTTAAAGCATATTCATTGTTTGTATGATCGGTTTGTAAATCCGTCAGCAACATTATTCCTCAGATGAATCGTTTCTTATTCCACATGAAATCTTTGGGTATTAGTTCAAGAACATTGTCATTGTATAGATGAATATGCCTGTAACTTATTTTTCTCTCTCGAGCTAGTTTCCCGATAATGATAGATGGGTGAACCTTAAGGTTAGAAGCGCATTCTTCAACCTTTGTTGTGGTTAGGTAATTTAAATAAGGTCTTAAATACTCTACAATTTCATTGTGTTTCAACTTCTCTGAAGCCAACTGATTTGCTTCTTCTTCAATTCTGGTTAGACTTTCAAGACTTTCTTTTAAATCATCCAGAATAAACTGACCGGCTTTACTCAAATGCTTTAGAACATGGGCTATTTCGTGGGCTATAGTAAACCAGAAATTATCAATTCTTTTGTATCTACCTGTATAAATAACAACGGGATTATTACCAGATATAAATGCAGCACCATCAAGATAGGTCTTTTGTAAGTGTGGCAAAACGAAGAATATTACTCCAACATTCCTTAGTGCTTCCAGAAATTCAGTAATGCCATTTTCACGGTTAGTGAATTCATGAATCTGATTGTAAAGATCTTTTAGACCCTTTAGGTCATATTTTATATCCTTCAATGGTTCAGCGACCTTTTGAGCCATCTTATACCAGGTTATCTTATAATACTCGTTGAATTGCGAGAACGCTTCGGATTTTCTTGTAAGGCAGCTATCAGATTTTATTAAATCATCAATTTCATCAAATTCAAATTTATCCCATTCCCAAAATTCAAGTACACTTTCCTCAAGTTCCATTGTTGACTTGAATGCTGGAATCCAACCCTTATTTACCATATCCTTGATAGGCATTCTTTCGAATATCATTGCCTTGATATCCGCATCCTTCTCTTTGTCTGATTTTTCCTGATCAAGCCATAACCGATATGAAGTATCCAGATTGACCCAGTATTTAGCATCAGTATCAAAAACTTCGCCTAATACCCTGGCCATGTCCAAAGTAATAGGTTGTTTGTCGTTCAATATTTTGTTTACGTGCTTTAACGTAACCCCTAAAATTTCAGCAATATCAGCCTGTGTCCACTCTCTCAATTCCATTTGTTCTTTTATGAAATAGCCAGGACCAAAAAGCTTAGCTGGTTTTAGTTGATTTATTTTCACCATGAATTATAAGTTTTAATCACCATAATGATTGGAGATAGCTGTCAATGAGAAAACTCCAATCGTTTTGTCATCATTTTTCCAGGTTACGTTCATCTCTAACCTGTATTTACCACTCAATCTCATGGAATATTCATCTTTCCTACCTTTTAGTTTTTCAAAGTTTAGTCCCTTATCATGCCAAAAATCATGTATAGTAATTGCTGCATCAATTTTTTGTACAGTCGCAAAGAACTTGTCTACAACATGATCCGGTAGTTTTAATTTTTTCGACCGACCAGTTGTGTAAAGTTTTTCAAGTTCTTTATCATCTATATAAACGTCCAATTTTTATATATGTTATTGCAAATATAACCTATTAGGTAAAATATAAAAATCACATTTGTACTAATTGGTTAAATAGTGTTGTATCTTTATTTATGAAAGTATTGAATACTCCTATTAAGAATATGGGCAAATGCTAATGCATTCACCCATTCAATTAAGAACCAGTAAATAGAAAATGATATTAAAGATACAGTTATAAGGAATTAATAGCAAGAAGTTTCGATTTGCTAACATCATAGTAAATAGATATGATCACAGAGACAATGAATATTCAGGAAGTAAACAGAGAAATTATTCGAATATTTCCTGAACTTATGAGGATTATTTTGTCAAAGTCTAAACACAGGGAAAGACAATCCAGAAAGAAAGGCTATCCGGATGATTCAAGTTCATATGAAATTGACGGTGTAATATTTACAGTATTTTATTTTGAATATGAGGGGTATGATGTAAATAGAATCTTCTGTAGATATCGTGATAACATTGGACCCATTTACGCTTATGTCAGTTCTCCTAAACCAGGTAAGTATAGCATACTACATTTCTTAAAACATGCATTGGAACAGTATAATAATAGGTTGGATCTTCAACTCATTCAAACTAAAGATATACTCTTCCATATGTCTAAATATGGATTGACCATGGTAAGGCAAGAGGTAAGTAAGCTCAATGATAATCTACAAAAGGTTTTTTGGGTAAGTAATATTGGACTTTGGCTAGGTGAATCTGGAAATACCTTTAAGGATTTAAATACTCATCTTAATCTGGTAAGAACTTTTATTGACGTTTCATTAAAACGAGACGATCAGGAAGCCATATTGGATGATGTTGCATTAGAGCGACTGCTAGTTTTTGAGAAAACACTCGGAGATGACGAATATGCCAGAAGGATGGTTAATCAACTTATCGAACTATTTAAAAGGAAATAAGGCTGAATATGACTAATGGAGTAAAGGACTAATAGTAGAAAATAGAAAATATTGGGCTTTTAAATGGGCTTCCCCTCGTTCCTCGGGTCGGGCTTTGCGCTATTACATGGTAACCGCTTCAATCCCTAAGCCATGGAGAAAAAGCTTCTTCCCTAAATCGCTTTTTCAGGTTACTTATTTGCCTCCCCTGAACATTTTTTCTCCGTTCCCACTTGCTGCCGCAGCAATGTACAAACAGGTCTGCAGAACATGTCAAGTAAAAATCCGGAAATCTCCACCCTTCGGGTAGGTATTTCCAACCGGTGCAAGCACCCTATTTTTTGCTTGACATAACCTGGACCAGTTTGTGATGTTGGATTGAAAGGCGACAGAAAGAGGAAACTCCGAAAAATGTGCCTTTTGCCTCCGGCGGGAAAGGCTCAAGAATCGGAATGTTTGTAAGATTTCTTAAAGACCTATCTTCTATTCCACAGTAACAGACTTAGCCAAATTTCTTGGTTGATCCACGTTGCATCCCCGCATAATAGCAATATGATAGGAGAGCAATTGTAATGGGATTACTGAAATCAAAGGCATGAAGGCATCGTGCGCGTGAGGAACTTCAATGGTATAATCTGCCATTTTATAGATCTCATCATCATGCTCGCTCACAATGGCTATTACCTTTCCTTTTCTTGATTTGACCTCCTGGATGTTGCTGATAATTTTTTCATATGAACTGTCTTTTGTAGCAATGAAGACAACAGGCATGTTCTCATCAATCAAAGCTATTGGTCCATGCTTCATTTCTGCAGCAGGATATCCTTCAGCATGAATGTAAGAAATCTCCTTAAGCTTTAAAGCACCCTCCAGAGCTACCGGAAAATTATATCCTCTTCCAAGATATAGGAAATTTGGAGCATCCATATATTGGGCAGAGATTTCCTGGATGAGTTGATCTGTCTCTAAAGCTTTAGCAACTTTTTGGGGTATTTTTTCAAGTTGATACAGCAACTCCCCAAATTGACTCTCTGTGATTGTTCCCTTTCTAAATCCAACTTTGAGCGCAATCATGATTAAAACGGTCAATTGAGCAGTAAAAGCCTTGGTTGAGGCTACACCAATTTCAGGACCTGCATGAAGATAAGCCCCTTCATGTGTAGCTCTTGAAATCGAAGATCCTACAGCATTGACCACACCAAAGACAATCGCTCCCTTTGATTTTGCCAGCTCAATGGCTGCAAGCGTATCAGCAGTTTCACCGGATTGGGAAATGGCAATAATGATATCGCCTTCTTTGATCACCGGATTTCTGTACCTGAATTCTGACGCATACTCAACTTCTACAGGAATTCTACAGATATCTTCAAAGATATATTCAGCTACCAATCCTGCATGCCATGAGGTGCCACAACCCAGGATGGTGATCTTTTCTGCATTGATCAGGTTATTGGCATATTCTCTGATACCCCCAAGGGTTAGCTTTCTTTCTCGTGCATTGAGTCGCCCCCTCATACAATCTGCAATGGACTCAGGTTGTCCATAGATCTCTTTCAGCATGAAGTGATTATATCCACCCTTTTCCAAAGCTTCTAGTTGAATATCCAGTTTTTGGATGCTGGGAATCAAAGGGACATTTTGTGTATTAGTAATGCTATATCCATCCCGGCTAATGATAGCAATCTCTTCGTCATTGAGATAGATCACTTCTTTGGTGTATTCTACAATAGGAGTGGCATCCGACGCAATAAAGAATTCGCCATCACCTAATCCGATTACCATGGGACTTCCTTTCCTAGCCGCAATCATTTGGTGAGGGTTTTCCTGATCGATTACAACAATGGCATAAGCACCGATGACCTTAGAAAGTGAGGTGATCACCGCATCTTCAAATGAAAGATTATGGGTGTCTCTAATGTCCTGGATAAATGTGATCAGTACTTCAGTGTCAGTTTCACTTTGAAATGAATATCCTTTCTCCTGTAATTCTAATTTGATGGTATTATAATTTTCAATGATACCATTATGAACTACTGCCAGACTTCCATCAGCTGATAGATGAGGGTGTGCATTTTTATCATTAGGTTCACCATGAGTAGCCCACCTGGTATGCGCAATACCCAAAGTTTCTTCTCCCACCAGCTCCTGTGCATACTGTTCGAGAGCTGCAACCTTGCCTTCCTTTTTTAAGACATTTATTTTTCCATTTCGATAGAGGGCAACTCCGGCACTATCATAGCCACGATATTCAAGTCTTTTCAGGCCATTAAGTAGTATAGGGTAGGCCTTTCGATTACCTATATAAGCAACGATCCCGCACATTTTATTTATTGAGTTTTGATCAGGTTCAAAGATATCCAGTAAGGAAAAATTATCTAATTAGGTTGAGAAATAAGTTCACATAACCCTCCTTTTGGTTATGAAAATAATAGAATAGGTCTTTAACCTGGATTTGAATAAATGCCCAGAGAAGCAGGAAAAAGGGTCTAATGTTTAACCATTGTTTAACCAAGGAAATAAAAAAGGCAGTCACTTTTATGTAACTGCCTGATTTCCAGGGTAGCGAAGGGGGGAATCGAACCCCCGACCTCCGGGTTATGAATCCGACGCTCTAACCATCTGAGCTACCTCGCCATTCATTTATTATTCATTGATATTTCAATATTTTACCACTTGAGTCAAATTCTTGAAATCTTCATGAATCACAAAAAAAAATGATTTTGTCTGCTACTAAGCGAACCACCTCTTCGTTAAAAGGAGTGCAAATCTAAGAAACTGTTTCTTTTTTCTAAATCAATAACCAGCTATTTCATTTTTTTTTATACATTAGAAAAAATTCCATTACAAAAAATGGCTAAGGATAAGTTTGTTGGTGAATATGGGATCAATGCATCCAAAAAAATGTTGTACCCCTATATCAGCAGTGCCTCAGGGTTGTCTCAGTGGTTTGCAGATGATGTCAATATTGACGAAGATAAGGTCTATACCTTCATCTGGGATGGAGATGAAAACAAGGCTAAAATTGTCAATAGCCGGGCTAATTCGCATGTAAAGTTCGAATTCATAGATCCCGATGATGAGGATCCTGCATACATTGAATTTCGAATTGAAATGAATGAGCTTACCCAGGAAACATTTATTAGGATCACCGACTATTCTGATATCGACCACGAAGAAAGTGAAGAGCTTTATGCCAGCCTCATACACGATCTAAAAGAGATTGTAGGGGGATAAGTATCATTTGGGCATAGTCCACGTTAATATTTTGTGACAACTTTGCAATTGTTATGTTAAAGCTGGATAAGCTCATACTTAAAGCTTTTATAGGACCCTTTCTATTAACTACAGCATTGGCAACATTTATCCTGTTGATCCAATACATGCTGAAATACTTTGATGACTTCGTAGGAAAGGATCTGGGGTTTGCTGTATTTGCTGAGCTGATCTTCTATTTCAGCCTGAACATGCTCCAGGTAGCCTTACCCCTGGGAGTATTGGTTTCTTCATTGATGACCTTTGGAGCCCTTGGTGAGCATTTCGAACTGACAGCCATCAAAAGTGCAGGTCTCTCTCTTATCCGGGTATTGCTTCCGGTTTTTGTCTTTGTAGTCTTCCTCTCATATGGCGCATTTCTTTTCAATAACCATATTGTTCCATCAGCAAACCTCAAAGCCTTTAGCTTGCTATATGACATCAAGAAAAAGAAACCCGGACTGGATATCAAGGAAGGTGTTTTTTACGGAGGTATACCCGACTACAGTATC
The DNA here is from genome assembly GCA_047947195.1 of Bacteroidota bacterium. Lineage (GTDB taxonomy): Bacteria > Bacteroidota > Bacteroidia > Cytophagales > Cyclobacteriaceae > UBA7330. The sequence goes on along the minus strand of CP170458.1, from coordinate 3,537,109 downwards.
AAAGTCAAGGAAAAGCTCAATGATAACACCACCTTAAAGGATGTAATCATCTATGACCATACCCAGGGGTCTGGAAATAATACGGTTATTCTTGCCGATTCCAGTAGGATGTATACGCTTTTCAATGATAGATACCTCAAACTTGAATTATATGATGGTAATTATTACTATGATGAAGATGTAAGGAGAACCAAAAAAATCAACCGGCTGACCCGCACAAACTTCGACCGGATGGATATTGTATTCAACTTGTCCTCTTTTGATCTTAAGCGGACCAAAGAAGAGTTGTTTCAGAACAACCGCCAGATGAAAAACATCGATGAGCTGACTCACTTCATCGACTCACTTCATGGTTCTATCCTGACTTCTAAATATGAGTTTGTGCGTCAGCGGGGAGGCTTTTACTATCACCTGGATGACAGAATTGACAAGATTATTGATAGTTGGGGTATTTCTGAGGACTCTCTCGCCAAGCTTCGTCTTGATCAGGCAACACTCGAACAGGAGGAAGCAGAAAGGGAGCGAATTGATAGGGAGCAGGATAGCATGAATTATGCAGGTTCACCAAAGTTTGTTGGCGCTGATACTTCAGCCATGCGATTAATAGAAAGCAGACCCTATTTTCCTGATCCGGATATAAATGTCAATCTTTTGCCTCGTAGAGACACCACCAGGGTTGTTAGGAAATCCTCATTAAGTGTTGATACTTTATCGTGGGAGTTCCTCGATAGTAAGATTGCTGATAGGGAAAGCCAGGTAATAGTTACCGCAAAAAATGCTGCTCAAAAGATTAAGGTAAACATTACTTCAATGTCGAGCAGGGTAGATCTAATGGAGCATGACATCTATAAATATGAGATTGAGAAATATAAGAAATATAGTCAGGCGATCGCCTGTATCGTTATGTTCCTCATTGGTGCCCCTCTTGGTGCCATTATTAAAAAGGGCGGGCTTGGTGTACCCGTGTTAATCTCGATCTTCTTTTTTATCATTTACTATGTTCTCACTATCATGACAGAGAAGTGGGCCAAAGAAGGTGTGATGGATTCTGTGCTTGCCGTATGGACGGCGGATATTATACTGTTCCCGATAGGGCTTTTCTTTCTGAGGCAGGCGCGGATAGATGCCAGATTATTTGATTCTGATGTATATGTGATCTGGATGGAGAAGTTATTGGCACGTTTTTCAAAAAAGTTAGTACGCTAAATAATTTGTTTTTCATGTACAACCAATCTAAATTTGCGGTTCGATAAAGCGAATTAGAAAACAGAAGATGTATTTAGCCAAGGAAAAGAAAGAAGAAATATTTGGTAAAAACGGCAAAAGCAAGACCGATACAGGATCTGCTGAGTCACAAATTGCCCTTTTTACGTACCGCATCAATCATCTTACCTCACATTTGAAAGACAATAAGAAAGATCATGCATCAAGACTTGGTTTGTTGAGGTTAGTTGGTAAAAGAAGAAGACTGCTCGATTATTTACATAAAATTGACATTGAGCGTTACAGAAGCATACTTGCAGAATTAAATATCCGTAAGTAATCAAGATTTTATACAAAAGGGAATTCTACACGGATTCCCTTTTCTCATTTTAAACAGGGCTCTGTGCCCCATCTGAGGTCATTCCGCATTTGCGAACCAATGCACCTCAAATTAATTGACATACACATGAATCCAATTACAAAGAAATTCCAGCTGTCTGATGGACGGGAGATTACCATTGAAACCGGGAAATTAGCCAGACAAGCTGACGGATCTGTTGTTGTAAGAATGGGCAACACCATGTTGCTGGCAACAGTAGTATCCAAAACTGAAGCAGGAGAAGGCGTTGATTTTTTACCACTTTCCGTTGATTATCAGGAAAAATTTGCCGCCGCAGGAAAAATTCCTGGTGGCTTCCTTAAAAGAGAGGGTAAACTAAGTGATTACGAAGTATTGATCTGCCGATTGGTAGATAGAGCTATCAGACCATTGTTCCCTGATGACTATCACGCAGATACACAAATAATGATCTCATTGATTTCCGGAGACGAAACGGTTCCACCTGATTCTTTAGCTGCTCTTGCTGCTTCATCAGCATTAGCAGTTTCTGACATTCCATTTGGAGGGCCAATTTCTGAGGTACGGGTGATCAAGTTAAATGGTGAGTTCATCGTTAACCCGTCAAGGGAGCAGATGGATCAGGCTGAGCTGGACCTGATCGTTGCCGGATCAGCTGATAATATTTTGATGGTCGAAGGGGAGTCTAAGGAAGTATCTGAAGATGATATGCTTCAGGCGATCAAGAAGGCCCACGAGGAAATTAAGATCCAATGTAAAGCTCAGGTCGAATTAGCTGCTGAAGTTGGTTCTACAACTAAGAGAGAATACGACCACGAGCCGAAAGATGAGGCGCTACAAAAGAAAATAGTAGATGCTTGCTATGATGCCTGCTACAAAGTGGCTGAACAGCAGATCACTGACAAAAAAATCAGGTCAGAAGCATTTGGAGCAGTAAAGGATAAATTCCTGGAAGGATTTTCAGAAGAGGAATTGGAAGCGATGGATAGTTTCCTTTTAAACAAATACTTCCATGATGTACAGAAGGATGCAGTAAGAAATTTTGTACTCGATAAAAGAGTAAGGATCGATGGAAGAAAGCTGGATGAGATCAGACCAATCTGGTCAGAAGTAGATTATTTACCTTCAGCCCATGGTTCCGCTGTTTTCACCAGAGGGGAAACACAATCATTGAGTACTGTGACTTTAGGGTCAAAGCTTGATGAACAAATGATTGACGGAGCCATGATCTCCGGATATAATAAATTTATCCTTCACTACAACTTCCCTGGTTTTTCTACTGGAGAAGTAAGACCAAACAGAGGTCCTGGTAGAAGAGAGATTGGTCATGGTAACCTGGCGATGAGAGCGCTCAAGCAATCATTGCCTACTGAGGGTAATCCATATACCATTAGAATAGTTTCTGATATCCTTGAGTCAAATGGTTCGTCATCAATGGCCACCGTATGTGCTGGTTCATTGGCATTGATGGATGCTGGTATTAAGGTATCAGGTCCTGTTTCAGGTATTGCCATGGGAATGATCTCTGATAGTAAGTCTGGTAAATATGCAATTCTCTCAGATATCCTGGGAGATGAAGATCACCTCGGTGATATGGACTTCAAGGTAACAGGAACTTCCAATGGAATCACAGCCTGCCAAATGGATATCAAGGTAGATGGACTTTCATATGATATTTTGAAAGAAGCCTTGGATCAGGCTAAGAGAGGCAGAGAGCATATCCTGGGAGAGATGGCCAAAACAATCACTGGTCCTCGTGACGAGATGAAACCTAATGCCCCTAGATTGGTGCAGATACAAATTGACCGTGATATGATCGGTGCGGTAATCGGACCTGGTGGTAAGATTGTTCAGGAGATCCAGAGAGAATCAGGCGCTACTGTAGCCATTGAAGAGACCGAAAAAGGTGGTTTAGTTACAGTTTTTGCTGCTAATAAAGATTCACTGGATGAAGCGGTGAGACGTGTCAAGGCAATCACACAGGTTCCTGAAATTGGAGAGATCTATGAAGGAAAAGTGAAAGCCATTATGCCATTTGGTGCATTCGTTGAAATTCTACCAGGTAAAGACGGTCTGCTTCACATTTCAGAAATCAAGTGGGAAAGACTGGAAAGCATGGATGGTGTACTTGAAGTTGGTGAGGAAGTAAAAGTGAAACTTGTAGATATCGACAAGAAGACCGGGAAATATAAACTTTCCAGAAAAGTTTTATTGCCTAAGCCCGAAAGAGAGGATAAACCTCATTAAATTAGATGGAATGAATCGGGGACATTCCCTTCATTCCATTTATGAGGCAACTTAAGATAAGCAAACAAATTACAAACAGGGAGAACGAATCCCTGGACAAATACTTTAATGAGATTGGCAAAGTTGAGCTGATCTCAGCGGAGGAAGAAGTTGAGCTGTCTAAAAGGATCAGGGAAGGGGATCAGGTAGCGCTTGAAAAGCTGACTAAAGCCAATCTCCGGTTTGTGGTTTCTGTTGCCAAACAATATCAGAACCAGGGGCTTTCTCTATCTGACCTCATATCAGAAGGAAATTTAGGTCTAATTAAAGCGGCCCAACGGTTTGATGAGACCAGGGGGTTCAAGTTTATTTCCTATGCAGTCTGGTGGATCAGACAGTCTATCTTACAAGCTCTGGCTGAGCATTCCAGGATTGTCAGACTACCACTTAACAAGATTGGTTGGGTTAGTAAGATTCAAAAGACTTTCATTGAGCTTGAGCAGAAATTTGAAAGAGAGCCTACCGCTGCCGAAATGGCAGATAAGTTAAATGTGTCAGTAGAGGAAGTGATAGATTCTTTACGTATTTCCGCAAGGCAGGTATCCATTGATTCTCCTTTGAAAAACGAGGAAGACAATAGTTTGCTGGATGTGTTGATTGATGAAAGTGGACAGTCTCCAGACCATGAAATGATCCGTGAGTCTCTGCGCAAAGAAGTGAAAAGTGCCCTTTCAACGCTAACACAGCGCGAAACAGATGTGGTCACCTATTATTTTGGATTAAATGACAGCTCCCCAATGACCCTCGAAGAGATTGGAAATATTTTCAATCTGACAAGGGAAAGAGTAAGACAAATCAAGGAAAAAGCGATCAGAAGGTTGAGATATACTTCTCGAAGTAAGTCGCTAAAACCATACCTGGGGTAGTCAATATGACATATCCCTATCTAATGGCGCAATGTTTGATCTTTTAGATTTGTAATTACGTTTAGATTTGTAATTACGTTCTATCCATCCAAGCGACTAATAAATCAAGATGAGTAACGAGAAAGTAAAAGTATTAATCATAGGTTCCGGTCCTGCAGGTTATACCGCTGCGGTGTATGCAGCCAGGGCAGGCTTGAAACCCGTTTTATATCAGGGTGCACAGCCAGGGGGTCAGCTTACCCTCACAAATGATGTTGAAAATTATCCCGGTTATCCGGAAGGTATCAATGGTCCCCAGATGATGGTGGATTTTCAAAAGCAGGCCGAAAGATTTGGAACAGATATCCGATACGGTATGGTGACTTCTGTAGATTTTACCGGATGGCCCCATAAAGTAGTTATTGATGAGAAAACCACTGTGGAAGCGGAATCGGTTATCATTTCTACCGGAGCTTCTGCTAAATGGCTAGGTCTTGAAAGTGAACAAAGATTGAATGGAATGGGGGTTTCAGCTTGTGCAGTTTGCGACGGATTTTTCTATAGAGGACAGGATGTGGCTGTTGTTGGTGGTGGTGATACTGCAGCTGAAGAAGCTACATACTTATCTAAATTGGTGAATAAGGTATACTTGCTGGTAAGACGAGATGAGCTTCGGGCTTCCAAAATAATGCAACAAAGAGTTTTAAAAGCGCCTAATATTGAAGTTTTATGGAATACTGAAGCTTTAGAAGTACTAGGGAAGGATCAGGTAGAAGGGCTTAGAGTAGTAAATAATAAGACAAATAAAGAGTCTGAGATTAAACTACAGGGTTTCTTTGTAGCGATCGGACATAAGCCAAATACAGATATCTTTAAAGGGATTCTTGACCTGGATGAAACTGGTTATATCCAAACAATCCCGGGTACCAGTAAAACAAATATCCCTGGAGTGTTTGCTACGGGAGATGCTCAGGATAAAAATTATCGACAGGCGGTGACAGCTGCTGGTTCAGGCTGTATGGGAGCACTTGATGCTGAAAGGTTTTTGGCAGAAAAAGAGATGGAGCTTGAAGAGACTACGGCTTAATTGAAAACTTCTTTAGATATTTTAAAGTCCCTAAATTCAGGGACTTTTGTTTTAGTATAGTTTGAATTTAACAACATGAAAATAAATATTCTGGCTATTGGTGCACATCCAGATGACGTAGAACTGTCATGTTCCGGTACCTTATTGGTTCATCAAAAGAGAGGATTTACCACAGGAATCATTGACCTGACCAGGGGAGAGATGGGTACTCGAGGGACACCTGAGCAAAGATTGAAGGAGGCTTCCGAATCGGCAAAGGTTCTTGGCGTATCTGTTCGGGATAACCTGGGGATGGAGGATGCATTCTTTGAAAATAATAAGGAAAATCAGCTTAAGCTGGTTCAAAAGATCCGTGAGTATCAACCTGATTTTGTCATTGGGACAGCAGAGTACGACAGACATCCGGATCATGGTAAAGCCTCCATACTTACCGAACAGGCATGTTTTTTAGCTGGACTAAGTAAGATTGAAACGATATCTGATTCGGGAGAAGCTCAAAAGCCATGGAGACCAAAAAGAGTATTTTTTGCCATTCAGAGTACTTCCCTGACCCCGGATTTTTTTGTAGACATATCAGATGTGATGGAAGAAAGAATGGAATCAATTAGAGCATTTAAATCTCAGTTCTTTGATCCCAATAGTAAGGAACCACAGACCTATATTTCGCGTCCGGAATTTATGGATATGATCACAGCACGAGCCCAGGAATATGGTCATAGAATCCAGGTAAAATATGCAGAAGGATTTTCTACCAAACATCCTTTGGGGGTAAAAGATCTGTATCATTTGATTTGAAACAGATGCTGACGATCGGCTTTTCTGATCTTAAGTAGGGCTTCCTTTTTGTTTTTATATTTCGACTTGGGTTTTAAATACTGAGTTTCAAGCCAATTGATAGCTTCCATCAGGGGGACGTTTGGATAATACTTATCTCTGCAATGATGGACAAGCTTAAGTACTTTTAATCCATCCATCCAGTGGAAAAATCGCTTTCTAAAGGAAGGGTAATCAGAGGAGTGGTTAAATATTTCCTTTAAGCGGTCTTTAAATAATTGATCTTTCAGAAAGGATTGAATTGAATCGGGGGTGGTTTTTAATAGTTCCCCGGTTTGATAGATATATGGAAGCTGATCAAATAGAGCTTTGAGGTCTTCGAATATTTTAGGAGAATAAACGGGGTATTCAGGGTCACCCTTTGTCAGGTATTGATCAATTGCATGGCCTGTTCCAAAAGGAACACGATCTGATAACCTGTCCGATGGGTAAATGGTAGTCGTATTGATTTCATAAATTTTACCAACCGCTGTCATCTTATTGATAAAATAAAAGTCTTCTCCTGCCTTTCTTGTATTCATACCTCCTTGTTTTTCATAGGCATCAGATCTGACTGATATACAAGATCCTAAAGTCTGAAAAGCATAGGGGAAGCCTACCCACCTGAGCGCATCTACATAGTATCTTAGATAAAGCTCATAATTGAGGATAGCTTCAGGATTTTCACCATTTAATGGATGTTCATAAAATGTGAGGGCTGTATTACAATCAGTCTGATTAAACTGTTTTTCAACTTCTGTTAAAAGGTTGTTTTCACAAACACAGTCTGCATCAAAGCAGATGATTATCCCGGATTTATGGTTATGAGTGAATATGCGGACTGCAGTATCCATCCCAATTTTTCTTGCCAGACCAACTCCAGCTTTTTTATCAGGCAACCTTAAAAAACAACTTTTTGTCTTGAAGTGAAAATTCCTTTCAGTGAGCAATTGATGATTAAGGTTGTTAACCCGGTGGATGTCTTCACTGACATTTTCTCCCTCATTAATGATCACCAGGATCAACATTTCTCCTTGTGGACTATGACAAATTTGCAATGATTCAATGGCCTTTTCAAGTTCAGGCTCATTGAAAGCGGGAATAACAATAATAATATCAGGATTACCAGCGCTGGAGGGATCAATAACAATTTCCTGCCAGGCGTATCGCTCAAGATAGAGACTCATTAAGGAGATAGACGTTCAATGACCCATTCTTCACCTTCTCTGGTATATAGGATCCGGTCATGAAGCCGACTGGGTCTACCTTGCCAGAATTCAATTGAATCAGGGATAATTCGATAACCACCCCAGAAATCTGGTAATGGAACCTTTCCTTCCTTAAACTTTGCTTTCATTTCCTGAAGTTTTGTTTCAAGAATACTTCGTGTGGTAATCACTTTGCTTTGGTGTGAGACCCACGCTCCAAGCTGACTGTTGAACGGCCGACTTGCAAAATATTTTAAGGATACACTGGTTGGTACTTTTTCTGCTCTCCCTGTGATAGCCACCTGCCTTTCCAGGGCATACCAGGGGAATAAGGCACTTATCCTCGGATTTTCATCTATTTGGGTGGCTTTTCTACTTTTATAATTGGTAAAGAAGACAAACCCTTTTTCATCAAATGCTTTGAGCAGGACAGTTCTTTGAGTAATTAACCCTTCCTGGCTGGAGGTACTCACCACCATTGCATTTGGCTCCAGGACCTCTGCCTTGATGGCTTCATCAAACCAAAATCTGAATTGATTAATGGGGGATTTATCTACGGACTTTTCGTCAAGTGACTCCCGCGCATATTCTTTTCTTAATGAAGCAACTTCCAATGACATTTGAATGGTATACTAGGATAAGTTTAAAATTGTTTTATTTGTTGCTGAACCAAAGATACAGATTCAGTGCAATTAAGGATAGACCTTGAAGTATCGAGTAGCAAAGAATGGATTGATGCAGTAATGAATGATTTTGATGAATTCCTGAAAGATCATGCGAATTGCGAGCGAAAAGCATCGGCTATGGCTATGAGCTTCGTAGCTAAATATCCGGATCGAAAAGAAATACTTGATGATCTTATTGAAACAGGTATTGAAGAGTTGGAGCATTTCAACCAGGTCTATCAGATCATGAAAAAAAGGGGGATTCAGCTACCTCATGAGATTGGTCAGGATATGTATGTGAAACAACTATTGGATTTATGTCATAGCGGGAAGGAAGAGCGTTTTATGGACAGATTGTTATTAGCATCTCTGGTTGAGACGAGAGGTGCAGAACGTTTTAGAATGGTGTACGAAGCCGTGGAAGATCCGGAGCTCAAAGACTTTTATCATGGGTTGTGGGCGTCAGAGGCGCGACATGGAGAAATTTTTATTCGAATGGCTTTAAACTATTTTGATGAACATGTTGTCTATGATAGATTGACCGAGATGAAGTTGGCCGAGGCGGAAATAATTAAGAATTTACCAATTAAACCCGCGTTGCATTAATGGACTACTTTGGAGAAGATCTGCTTACAATTCCCAGAAAAGGTGATCTGCTTATCTCAGAACCGTTTCTCCCGGATCCAAATTTTGAACGTACTGTAGTGTTTCTTTGTGAACATGATGAAAACGGATCATTAGGTTTTGTCCTTAATAAAAAATCTAAAGCTGTAGTCAATGACATTATGGATGAAATAGACTCGTTTAATGCTGATATATTTGTAGGGGGACCTGTACAAAGAAATACCTTGCATTTTCTACATAAAGGGAATGCAATTCTTAAATCAGATGTTAGAGTTGTGGATGGGATACATTGGGGAATGGACTTTGCAGGATTGCTGGAGAAAATTAATATCGGGCAAGTAAGTGAACAAGATGTGCGGTTTTTTGTTGGATATTCTGGATGGTCTCCTGGACAACTGATGGATGAGTTAAAAGAGAAGTCATGGATAGTTTGTAAATGCGCCAGTCAGGATCTGGTCTTTGATACCGACCCTGAAGATTTATGGAGGCATGTTTTGAAGAATATGGGTGGTAAATTTAAGGTGATGTCAAACTATCCCAGGGATCCAAGATTAAATTAACCAGCTGGATTGGTTTAAATTTGGAATTATAAAATCCAAAATATGGATGAGATGAACAAAAAGGTTTCGGAGGAAGTCGAAACTTCTCCGGAAAATGTTCAGCAGGAAGCTGAATTACGAGAAAAAGAAGACACTGAAAAGAGTCAGACTTCTGAGGTGGATAATGCTTCCACCAAAGCGGAAGCAAACACTTCTGATAATCATCAAGAGAAGCAGGATGAGGTAAGCTCAAGCTCATCTGCCAATAACAATGAGGTATCAGCAGCGGCAGATAATCAGGAACTATCAAAAGACATTGAGGACACTACTTCCCAGGAAGAGGTTTCCGAGACACCTGAAATAGAACAGGACAAATCAGAGGTTGCATCATCACCGGAAGATTCAAAAGAGGAAGAAGTAAAAGAGAGTTCCGCAAAATCAACAGAGAAACCAGAAACTGAAAATAAATCAAAAGAGGGGTCCGAAAAAGAAGATGAGGAGGATGAAGATCACGAAGACGAAGTCCCCGATCTATTATCATCAATAGACATTGAAACGGCCTCAAAAGAAGATTTGTTTGATCTACTAAAGAAGCATAGTCACCTTGATCACATGCGCACCCTGGATCATGGATTGAAGGAGTTAAAGCCTCACTATGATACGCTGTATGAAAAAGAAAAAGAAGAAGCTCTAAAAGCCTTTATAGATAACGGAGGGGCAGAGGCTGATTTTGAGTATAAGGGAGATGATACGGATCGATCTTTCTTTGAGCTATATGATCTGTTAAGAGAGAAAAGACATAAGTTCTTTGCCCAACTGGAGAAAGATAAAGACGAGAACCTTAAACGGAAAAATGAAATCCTTGAGGAGCTGAGAGAGCTCGTAGATGGAGAGGAGAGTACCGCTTCAATCAATAAATTAAAAGCCCTCCAAGCGGAATGGAAGAAGATTGGCCACGTACCCGGTCAGTTTGTAAAAAGTCTCTGGGCTAACTACAATGCACTAATAGATCGGTATTATGATCATAGAAGCATTTATTTTGAACTTAAAGAGCTCGATCGACAAAAGAATCTAAAAGGTAAGCTTGAGCTTTGTGAAAGAGCTGAAGCGCTTGACAAGCTGGAAAATATCAAAAGTGCTATAACACAGCTTAACGAGTTGCACGAAGAGTTTAAGCACATAGGACCAATACCTCGTGAGGATCAGGAACCGGTATGGCAAAGATTTAAGGCAGCTTCTGATAAAATCTACATTAAGCGGAAAGATTTCTATCAGGAAGTAAGAAAGGATCAGGAACAAAACATGGAAGTGAAGAAAAAGCTTGGAGATCAACTAGCTGAATTCACAAAATTTGATTCTGACAGGATTACCGAGTGGAATCAAAAGACGAAAGAGATCCTTGAACTGCAAAAGAAATGGGAAGCAGTAGGCAGTTTACCAAGAGAACATGCAAAGGAGATTAACAAGAATTTCTGGGGACATTTTAAGGAGTTCTTTAACAACAAGAATAACTTTTTCAAGAAGCTGGAAGGAATGAGGGAGGAAAACCTCAAAAAGAAACAGGAGTTGATGGAAAAAGCTGTTGCCTTAAAAGATTCTGATAACTGGGATGAAACAGCAAATAAATTGAAGGAACTACAGGCTGAGTGGAGAGAAATAGGTCCAGTCCCTGAAAAGTTCCGTAATGAGATTTATAAGCAGTTTAAGGCTGCCTGTGATCATTTCTTTGAAAAGAAAAGAGGGAAAAATCAGGAGAGAAATCAGGAATTTGAGGTGAATCTTAAGAAGAAAGAGGTTGTTTGTGATAAGTTGGAAGCTGTTTTAAATTCTGATACCATCAAACTCGACGATATTTATGATTTGTTGGATGAATATGCAGAGATTGGCTTTGTGCCTCGCCAATCCATCAAGGCTATCCACAACAGGTTTGATTCGATTACCAACCAGCTAATTGCGTTAGAAGAGTTGACAGAAGAGCAAAGAAACGAGCTCAAAACCCAGGTGCAGGTCAACAAGCTTAAAGGCAGTCCACATGGGGGTCAAAAGATCAATCGAAAAGAGCATGCCATCAAACGCAAGATTTCAACCATTGAGGGTGACATCACTACCTGGAAGAATAACCTTGAATTCTTTGCTAACAGCAAAACTGCAGATAAGTTAAAAGATGACTTTAACGACAAGATTAAATCTGCTGAAAAAGAGTTGATTGCATTGAAAAAGCAACTTGAGGTAATGCTCAATTCTTAGTGCCTTCAATCCACTTGATACTGTGATCACCCGTGACGGCTATAGTCTCTGCTGGTTGATGCAATTTAAAAAATGACCAGGGGCCAGGTATAAAAGGGTATTTTTCTATGATATCTTCATTTACCTCTATTCCAAAACCTGGTTTGTCAGGCACTTTGAGGTATCCCTTTTCAATAGTTAAAGGTTCTTTTAGAAATTCATCAGCGAGTGGAAAAGGGTACATACCCGTGCGACCGGGTGCTGAATAACAGGGGTATTCCAGCCATTCAACAACTGACTCAGGCCAACAGATACCTAGATGAGCAGAAGCTAACACTTCGAGGTTATTTCCCCAACAATGAAAGGCAAAGCGAAGATTTGCCTGTTCGGTTAGCTGGAAGACTTTTTTACCCATTTCAAATCCCCCCTGGCAGCAAACATCCATTTGGACAAAGTCTACGGCTTTTTGGTTTACCAGATCCTCGAAACCTTCAAGTGTTTGCTCATGTTCGCCTGATGCAATGGGTATGTATCCTTTTTTTCTTAAGGCTGCATATTCTTTATGCAGTTCCGGTGGAATGGGTTCCTCCAACCACACGGGAGAATAGGATGACATTTCCTTTGACAGGCTGGTGATCATTTCAGTTGAATAACTATTATCACCCATTCGCCACCAGGTATGTGCGTCTATCATTAATCCAAATTCTTTTCCAGTAGCTCTGCGCATCAACTCAATGGTTCGAAGATCTTCATCCACACCCAATGCCGGACGCATCTTATATGCTGGGAATCCTAAGTCAGCTATAGCCGCAGCCTCTTCGGCATAAGCTTCAGGAGACATGTACATCCCGGCACTTCCATAAAGCTTTATGCTATCCCTTTTTCTTCCTCCCAATAGGTAAGAAACCGGACAGGATTCATATTTTGCCACTATGTCCATTAAGGCAATCTCTACTGAAAAGTATATTTTGCTGAGTTCAATATCTCCTGAGAAATTGAATGATTTCCATTTTAATGGGTCTTTACCTTCCAGAAAATACCTGATGGTAGTTTCAATATCCTTTTTAGCACGCTCATGTGCTGGTCCAGGTGCATAACCCTGGAGACCATTATCTGTAGTGACCCGGATGAGCATAGCATCTCGTTTCACAATCGTTCGCTCTCCACCAAAAAACGGTAATCTGATAGGCTCAGGCATTGGATAAGACATTAGGAAGGCTTCAGTTTTAGTGATCTTCATTCCAATCAGATTTCGTTAAAGCGCTAGCGACAAAGTTTTAAAGAGTTTTCCATCAGTGATCGTACAGCCAGAATCAATCATTTTGAATAATTCCATTTCTCTGACCTGGCTATAGGATTTTTCTGTTGTATAAACCATAGCATCGCCGGGAGGTTTATTGACAGCTTGTTCTAGAGATGTCTGATCTGTAAAATCTACAGATGGTGATGTAATCCCAACCAGTACGATCCGATCCTTAAGGCATTGGAAAATCAAAAGCTCATTAGGTAATCTTTTTTCCAGAAAGGATATCTTTCGCAAGGTTCCTTCAAAAACAACATCGCTAAAAAGTATTAATATGCTTTCTGCTTTATCAGGTTCATTTTGTTTGATCTTTACCCAATCCCCCGCTGTTATTCCATTAACGATGAGATACTCAATGAATTCCTTTTCAAGTTCATGCAATTCCTGTGTAGTAAGTGCACGATATTTTGGTGTTGCTGGCATAATTGATTCAAAATCAGACTCCTAGCATTGGTAGATCCTTAATCTTATGATATTTTAAAGCCAGAGCTATACAATGTTTCAAAGGGTTCAAAGGAATTTGATCATCAATATTGAATAGGATAGCTCTGTTGCCATCAAATTGTAAATCCTCGCCATAGATCATTCTAAATGTTGTAACAAGGCTTGTGGTACAGATGAAGTACATGGCATATTGATTTGGATTGTTTCTTACGCTTCCCAATCTGATGGTGCTCCCTTGCCTGGCCAAATAACTGGGTTCACCCCATTTTACAACTTCCTTCAATTGATCAACTTCTTCTGCCTCTGCAGTATCAATGATATACTGCCTTAATATTTTTAGCCTTTTAGAAATAGCCTTTGGGTAGTTATCAAATAGCTGTTCAACTTTTGGATCCTGAATTAAATTCATCGGTTAAGGCATTTTATTTAAACCCTCCCATTTGATGTTCCAGGTACCGTCTTTTGGGAACCCTGGAGCATATGTTTCTGAACCATCCCATCCGGCAGCCATCATGCCGACTGCTATGAGCAATCCTCCATTTCCAGGAAGATATAAACGTAATCGGTCATCCTGATAGTTATGTCCATTGATCAGATAGGTATTTTTTTTCATAGGCATGAATAAGGAATTGATAGCTTCGTCGGGTTTGCCTAGCCGTGCGGCAGTCATTGCCATCATGGGGTAATCCCACCCCCATGTGGTTTCCCATTGCCACTCCTTCAAAATTCGATCAAAGGTATTAGTCATGATGGCAGGGTCAACTTTTGGGGTTGCTGGCAACATACCTAATGAACCAACGACCACTGGATGATCACGTTTTCGATCGATGGTTTCATAATACCCTTCAGCACCCGCGGCAGGTAAATAAAGATTGTTCTCCCTGGGAAGGTCAACCAGTTTTTCAGTGACCTCTAACCACTTTTCATTTTTCTCAATGCCCATTCTTTCCTGCCAGGCAAGAGCCGTTTTTAGGGCCCAGTACCAATAAGTGACTTCAAAAGGAGGATCATTGGTTTCAGTAGCATGAAACAATTCCTGTGCAGGGATCAGTGGATGACAAAGATGGTAATACCCATCTTGGGTCTTTTGAGCATAGGAAGCCATGAAAGTGGCTGTCTCAAAAACCATTTTACTATATTTCTTTAAAGTCGCTTTGGTTGGATTAGACCTGTAAAGCAACTCTGCCATGTAGATGGGGTGGGGTTGTTGCCAGGCCAGGAATTCACCAACTGAAGAGGGACTTTTTCGCCCATTTGGCCCGGTCATCTTTTGCCATCTTACACCTTCATAACCCTGCCATAGTGCAGTTTCACGTGCGGCCTCCATTACACGATAGTACCAATCCATACTATTCTCCAGGAGGTTTGCTTTGCCCCATAGTGGGAAGTGTACACCATGCCACCAATGCATTTCGAGATGAAACTTTCCATACCAGCTATTCATGGTTAATCCTGTCTCCTGGGGTGGCATAGACCCAGAGCATTGAATTTTAGTAAGGTATTGTGAGAGAATAACCCTCCGTTCTAATTCTTTGGCCCTTGAGTCGGTACACTCACCAAAATCAATAAACCCTCCACTGTTCCAGTAGGTCTGCCAACCATTTGTACTGCTTGCTTCTGTAATCTGATAATTATCTACAGGCTCACCATTTTCTTCATTTGCAAACTCAATGCTGAAGGTGAAATCCTCTGCAGAAGTCTGAGGTTCTACCCAGTAATAATGCGTGCTTTTATCAGTGATGGTTGCATCTTGTTCCCACTCGAGATTAACAAAGTAGGTATCATCATCAAGAATTCGTTTGATATGGCGGGTATTACCCTCTCCTGAAACCAATGTTTGGTGTTTCTCAGGACTTCCCCAATCGTAACCCGGACATACGTGACATTCAGCACCATAAGGGAATCTCAGCTTTAGTTTTACCTGTCCTTTTGCTAGAAGTGGAGAAGTGATTTTTGCTGCGATGCCGTCCTTTTCCTGATGACCATACAATTCGACAGTTACAGGCTCCCCATTGATTTGATATTTACTTTGGATCTTGCCTGTCCAGAGGTCGAGTTTCTGATCGATGCCGGTAAGTGCATCGATTCCTAATTCATTTCCATCCTCATCAAGGAAAACGAGCCCCACGATACCGAGATGAAGCCTATGAGGGTTGGCACGAAGCCAGTCTGAAGCTTTTTTACCTCGCCCTTCTCTGGGTTGAACGGCGTAGGGGACCATTTTATCATTACAGGATTCGAAAATCTCTGTTACAACATCGATGGCATAATTGTCCGGGTTGGGTATACTATGCCATCCCCACTGGGATTGTGTACCGAGGGAAATACCTTTTTCATAAACCTCGGGGAAGCTTTGTAAACCAGAGACATCTACAGTAAAGGCAAATTCTCCATTGCCTACTGAAAGGGAACCCAGTGTGTCCACAGCATTTAGAATCACATTGTTTCTTTCTACAACTGATTTCCTGTCAATGGAGGATATTTCGAAAGACGAATTCTGTTTACTGCATCCAGTAAACAGTAATATACTTAACAGGAATACCTGAGAGATAAGTCGCTGCTTCATGCCCTCAAGTATATGATGATTATACTTTCAAGAAAAGTTTCTGTCTATATAAAATGTATAGAAATGCCCATTCTACAGCCAGAAAGCAGAATACCATAACTACAGCGTTATAGGGCTCTCCCACCAATTGACCCAGCCATCCAAATATCGCATTGGTAGTATATGACCACCGGATAAAATCTCCAGACATGTAGATCAGGATAGAATTCATACCAATGACCTTGAAAAAGAAAGACCATTTTTTATGTCCTTTCACATCAATGATATAATAAAAACCTACCATGAGTAAGGTGCTGATACCTCCACATTGTAAGGTGAATGGACTTGTCCAAAGATTTTTATTTATTGGGAATACCAGGTTCCAGATCTGAGCAAGAATAATCAGTGAAACACCCAGGATAACCAAATTCAATAAAGTCTTCTTTTGCGACTCCGGGGAAATATTTTTCAATTGATTACCAACAAAAATACCTAATAGTGCAGTGGCAATGGCCGGAATAGTGGATACCAGACCCTCGGGATCATGGATCTTAAGATATAATCTGCCAGGCATAATCAACCGATCAAGATATGAAACAATATTTCCTTCCATGGTGAATGTACCCGCCGGAAATCCGGGAGCAGCAAATAGCACAAATAGCAACCAGTAACCAATCAGGATTGAACCAAACCAAATGATCTGAGCTCGTTGAGTGGTATAGATGTATATGAGATTTGCAAACATATAGGCGAGACCAATTCTTCCCAATACACTTCCGAAGCGAATTTCTTCAATAGGCATAATATTAAGTCCATTGTTGTAGATAACCCCCAGGAGTACCAAAATCAATCCTCTTTTGATCACTCTAATAGCGAGTGATTTTTTGTCTTTTCCTTTTTCAATTTGTTTACCAATGGAAAAGGGGGTAGCTACTCCGGCAATGAATAGAAACAATGGAAATATGAGGTCGTAAGCTGCAAACCCGTTCCAGTCCGGGTGAGTAAACTGGTTGGCCATGGCTTCCCAAAATGGGGCGTTAGTTATTTCAGCCATTCGGTAGAATATTTCTTCAGCCCCCATGATCCAGAACATGTCAAAACCACGTAAGGCATCGAGGGAATAAAGGCGTTGATTGGTTGGTGTTAGATTCATTTGTTCGAGATTGAAAACCAAATATACTTTAAGTTCTTATTGATAGGTAAGTTGATTTTCAGATTGTGATAACAATTACCGGATCCGTCTGAAATCATTTTTTATCGTTGATTTAGTATGAAGATTTTGTTATTTATTACCCTAATTTGGATGCAAATGGGCTATTATTAACATAAGAAAGTTAATTTCGATGGATAATCATTTACCCAATCAATTATGCAACGACGAGATTTTATTGTGACTTCAGGATTAGTAAGTTTAGGTTTCCTTGGTCTTCAGCGGTGTACTGTGGGTGGATCCAAATTTGTTGAAGAGACTGGATACGGAAGTTTATTGCCAGACCCCGAGGGTGTAATTAATTTGCCTAAAGGATTCACATATAAAATCATCTCAAAGAAGGGGACACCTATGTCAGATGGGTTTTTGCTTCCTGGCGCTGCCGATGGGATGGCGACCTTCAATATTGATAATAAAGTCGTAATCATAAGAAATCATGAATTATCTCCTGGCAACCTGGAGAATGGTCCATTTGGTATGGATGAGAATAATTTACCCACCGGGGCTACAAGAGATTTGATTTATGATTTTGGAAGTGGAAAAAGCGTAGGAGTAGGAGGTACTACGACAGTCGTATTTGATGAAAAAACACAAACCGTTGAAAAAGAATATTTGAGTCTGGTTGGAACAGTACGAAATTGTGCAGGAGGGCCTACGCCCTGGAATAGCTGGATCTCATGCGAGGAGTCCACTTTGAAGGCAGATGGTACACTGGAGAAAGATCATGGGTATAATTTTGAGGTGAAAGCAACCACACAAGCAGGTATTCAGGCACCTATTCCTCTAAAAGCAATGGGAAGGTTTAACCATGAGGCAGTCGCAGTAGATCCCAAGACAGGTATTGTCTATCTCACTGAAGATGCTGGAGATGGATTGATTTATAGATTCATCCCTGAAAAATATGGGGATCTCAGCCGGGGTAAATTGCAGGCAATGAAATTGAAAGATCGTCCATCATTTGATAGCAGAAACTGGCAGGAGGAGTCAAAGGATGAGATGCCATTGAATGAACAACTAGCTGTGGAATGGATGGATCTTGAGGATATAGAATCGCCCAATAACGACCTTCGTTTGAAAGGTTATGATGCAGGAGCTATCCGGTTTGCAAGGGGAGAAGGAATGTGGAATGGAAAAGGAGAGTTCTATTTTGCGTGTACCAATGGAGGGCAAAAGAAGAACGGACAGATCTTCAGATATATCCCCAGTTCAGAAGAAGGTACAGCCACTGAATCAAAAAATCCGGCCAAATTGGAGCTATTTGTTGAATCACAGGATGCTCAAATGCTAGAGCATGCGGACAACCTCACCTATTCTCCATGGGGTGATTTGATCGTGTGTGAAGATAAGAGAGAACCTAAATTGGTTGGTGTAACGCCCAAAGGAGAGCTCTATCATTTTGCGGAAAATGTCGGCTTTAAATCTGAGTTCGCTGGTGCTTGTTTCTCACCGTCAGGGGAAACCTTGTTTGTAAATATTCAGGGGCCAGGATTGACATTGGCTATTCAGGGCCCCTGGAAGAGCCTTCAAGCCTAAAAGTGCTATTAGAAATCTTTTTGGATTTCTTCAATTAATTGACTGAGCTCAATAGGTTTTTTAATTAACCGTTTTACCGTCCCTTGCTCAATAGCACTTGAAATCTCAGGGTTCATTTCGTAGCCTGTGAGGAGATAACAGTTGATTTCAGGTCGGATGGATTTTACTTTTTCAAGTAATTGAAGCCCATTGGATTCGGGCATACGCATATCACTCACCATAACCTGAATGTCATCATTCTCATCAAGCATTTTAAAGGCATCCGACACGCTGGGTGCTGTAAGCACATCGTGATCGCTACCCAGTACCAACTCAAATGCTTTGAGGATAACAAGTTCGTCGTCAACGAATAAAATCTTTAAACGATTGGCCATCAATCAGACTATAAGGGGTAAAGATATCTTACAATTATACCAGTTCTAAATTAGATGCTGATATATTGGCAGTAGTATTACAATTATTACAAAGGTTTGGGCTATCATTATTTATTCGATTTAATATAACTCCTAACTTTGCCATTCGTTATAGATTTACTACATGCAATTTCTATACCCTGGAGTACTGTGGGCACTTGGGTTGGTATCAATCCCAATCATCATTCATCTTTTTAATTTCAGGAGAGTAAAGAGGATTTATTTCTCGAATACCTCCTTCCTGCATCAAGTTAAAAGAGAAACCAAGAAACGGTCTCAATTAAAGAAATTACTTATCCTCGGAGCTAGAATTTTATTCATCCTATTTCTTGTATTGGCTTTTGCACAACCAGTAACCAAAGCACCTGAGACCTCTCTGAAATCACTTAGGAAGATTTATCTGGATAATTCATTGAGCATGAGTAGACAAGGACTGGGAGGGATGAATCTGTTGGATGAGGCAGTTCAGATCGTAGATGAGTTAATATCTGAAAGTGAATCCGGCTTAAATTATTCATTAACCACCAATGACTTTAGATCTGATCCATCACGATTGATGGTTGGTAAGGAATTAATTGAACGATTGACAGAGCTGGATTTTTCCAGAAGGTTTAGAACCCTTGAAGAAGTGATGAATCGGTGGAGTGGTAATGAGAATTCAACTAATGCAGAGTATTTTATTATCTCTGACTTTCAGGAATCTATTACCGGAGATTATACAGCAATTACCAAAGACACACTAAACTCCATTTATCTGATAAAGCTTTCAAATGAATCGCGAGGGAATATCTATGTAGATTCTGTATACCTGGATGCCATGCTAGGACTAAGTAGTGATAATAAATTAAACCTGGTAATCAGAAATATTGGGGAAGAGAATAGAAACGATGTACTTGTTAAAGTCTTTACAGACTCCATTCAGTTTTCGACGTTCACTTTGGATATTCCAGCCAGATCGTTTAAAAATACCAGTGTTAACATTGGCGCTTTCGACCAGATATCAGGCAATTATTATATTGAAATTGAAGATTATGAGCAGACGTTTGATAATAAATACTATTTCACGATTAGTGAACCAAAAAAGATTGAGGTTTCCATACTGTTTAATGATCACCTCAACAGGTATCTGCGCGCAGCATTTTCAAATAAAGATATCTTCAATCTCAATACCTATTCTCTTTCAAATATTAACTACCAGGAGATTCAGGCATCCGATTTGATCATTTTAGATGGCCTTGATCGTATTCCTGACTGGATGGATGGCAATGCGACTGATGGAAAATCAATAATCATTGTACCAGGGGAATCAATTGATTATCAGTCATACCAGCAGCTATTGCAGTTTAATGTTAAGCGATCAACGGATACGGCATCATATGCTGTGACCACAAAAAGTTTATCAAGTCCCCTTTTCCAGGGCATTTTTTCTAATCTTTCCAATCAAATCTCTTTGCCAGTTGTGGTCAATCAGGTCGATGTGCAGGGCTTCTACACGGTGTTATTAAATACCAATTCGGGCAAGCCATTTTTAATAAAATCCGGAGGTTCTAATTTTTTCCTGTTCTCTGCACCATTTGAAGATGAGTTTACTGATTTCCATAAACATGCACTTTTTATTCCTGTGCTATATAAGATTGCTCAATCTTCTACAAACCGAGCGCAGAACCTGGCCTATTCTTTTGATGAAAAAGTAATTCCCATTGATGCCAACCTGATTCATGAAGCGGCATTGCCCAGCATTTCCAATGATAAAAATTCTTTTATGCCTGGAGTGATACGAACGGGAGATCAGGTTTTGCTCGATATTCCTGAGGAGATATCTGAGCCAGGGTTCTATTCACTTACTGTTGATGGAGATACGATTGGGCATTTGGCCTTTAATTATAATAAGGCAGAATCAGATATTAATATGATATCGACCGATGACTTAAAGCGAGTTATTTCAGCTTATCCGAATATCCATCTTTATGATATAGATAATGCTGAAGAATTCAAAAGCACCATTAGAGAAATGAATGAAGGCGTTGGGTTATGGAAATATGCATTACTTTTGGCCTTATTATTCTTACTCATTGAAATGCTACTGCTAAGATTTACTAGATGAAATGAGTATATAAGAATAGCATCAAATTGAGAGGAGTAAAATTCATTTGGTAGGAGAGATAAACCTATACGAATTCCCGCTGCGGCGGACCGATGTGACAGCTGAAAAACAATTAATAAGCACATGAAAATCCTTCTCAGCAACGCTACGATCTTCGACTCCTCCTCAAAATTTCATCAAAAAAAATCCGATATACTTGTTGAAGATGGCGCCATTTCAAAAATCGGAAAAGGATTAAGTGCAAAAAAAGTTGTTGACTGCAGCGGTAAGCAAGTGTTCCCTGGCTTTGTCGATTTATTTGCCCATTTCAATGACCCGGGCTTTGAACAAAAGGAAGACCTGGCCAGTGGTTCAAGGGTGGCCATTTCGGGGGGATTCACCGATGTAGCGCTTATTCCTAATAATAAACCAGTAACAGAAACAAAGGCAGATGTGGAATACATCAGGTCTCAATCCAGATATGGAGTGGATCTGTGGCCCATAGGTGCTGTAAGCGAAGGAGCGGAGGGTGAAAACCTTACAGAGATTTTGGATTTGCATCACGCCGGAGCCAGGGCTTTTTCTGATGGACTTAATAGTATCTGGAACACAGAGCTTTTGCTGAAAGCGCTGCAATATGTTCAAAAATTTAATGGACTGATCATTAATAGACCCAAAGACAAGCACCTGAGTATGCATACCCACATGCACGAAGGTATTGTAAGTACACTAATGGGTCTAAAAGGTGAACCTTCCATTTCTGAGGAATTAGCTATCCAAAGAGATCTGGATATACTCAGGTATGCAGGTGGACGTTTGCACTTCAATCAGATTTCCACTGAAAAATCAGTTAAACTGATTAAAAATGCCAAAAAAGAAGGATTAAATGTTACCTGTGATGTTGGGATTCATCATCTGATATTTACAGATGAACATATCGCTGACTTTGACTCTAACTTTAAATCTGACCCTCCATTCAGGTCTGAAAAGGATAGAAAGGCTTTAATAAAGGGATTGACGGAAGGTACGATTGATGTTATTGTATCTGCACATCAACCACAGGATACTGAAAATAAGGAGTTGGAGTTTGATCTGGCTGCTTTTGGACTCATCGGTATGCAAACGGTTTATCCGATTCTGCAATTGCTGAAAAATGATCTTCCTTTAGATATATCGATCCCGGCATTGACCACTAAGCCAAGGGAGCTTCTTGGGTTGGCTTCTGTAAAGGTTGAAGAAGGCTTTCCAGCCAAATTAACCATTGCTGATCCTTCTGAAAAATGGCAATTTGATCATACGGTGAATCAATCCAAATCCCTCAATTCACCACTTTTAAATCAAGCACATACCGGTAAAGTCCACGGAATATTAAACGGCATTTTATACGAGGTACCACATGAGTATGCTTAAGGTGTCTTTCAGGTATGCACTTTTCTGTGCTGGGTTCCTTGTGATTTTATTCTTTGTATCAGGTTATTTTGGATCTAATCCATTAATTGACTTATCACAGCTTTTTTTTGATGTGATGATCATTGGGGTCTTCATTTTTTTTGCACTGAAAGACTACAAGATGAATTTCTATGATGGATACCTTCATTTTTGGCAAGGTATGACCATCGGCTTCTTTCTTTACACGATAGTTGCATTGATGTTTTCTCTTTTTTTAGCCCTATTTCTATGGGCTGACCCGGCATTGCTAACTGCCTATAAGGAATCAGCTATCGCTTTTCTGAATGGAAAGAGGGACGTTTATGTAGAACAATTTGGGGAAGAAGGCTTTCAGGTACAGTTGGATGGGATTGAAAGCGTAACTGCAATGGATCTATGGCTTAGTTCGGGAGTGAAAAAAATCATAGCCGGATTCTTTGTTACACCGGTTATATCCATAATTTTAAGGAAGAAACCAAAAAATTAACCCCATGGAAGATCAACCTAAAGTAACAGTAAGATCAATTGCAATCAAGTATGGCGTAATACTTGGATTGATCAGTATCATTTTTTTTATCGTACTTGATTTTTTAGGAAAAGCTCATGAACAAGGCGGATGGAACTATCTTGGTCTGATCTTTTCAATAGTCGCTTACTATTTTGCTTATAAAGAATTTAAGGATGATGGGGATGGATATATGTCCTATGGACAAGGTCTTGGAATCGGGACTTTATCTGGTCTGTTTTCATCAATAATCTCTGGCACTTTTACTATCATCTACGTTTCCTTCATCAATCCATCATTTTTGGAAAACCTTAAACAGGTGCAGATTGCGAAGATGGAGGAACAAGGTCTTTCTGACGCTCAGATACAGGGGGCTCAACCAATGATGGATCTATTTACAAGCCCTTTCATGATGTTTATCATGGCTATTGTTGTAGGCACATTCTTTGGGTTCATTATTGCTCTGATTTTGTCGGCTATATTTAAGAAATCTAATCCTGAAGCAATTTAATTAGTGGATAAAAAGCAGGTTAAAGTCTCAATTGTTGTACCGGTATTTAATGAAGATGAATCTATTCCTGAGTTATTTGAGTGGATTCAAAAAATTGCCAAACAACATAAAATATCTTATGAGGTTATATTCATTGATGATGGGAGTAAAGACAATTCCTGGTCAGTTATCAGTGAAATAGCCAAAAAGAATCCTGAAGCACAAGGTTTGAAGTTTAACCGCAATTACGGTAAATCTGCTGCCGTTCAAACCGGATTCGATCATGCAAGTGGAGAGATTGTGATTACCATGGATGCAGACCTGCAAGATAGTCCGGATGAGATTCCTGAGCTGATTAGAATGATCGAGGAAGAAAAGTTTGACCTCGTATCTGGTTGGAAGAAAAAGCGACATGACCCCATATCCAAGACCATTCCATCCAAGTTATTTAATAGCGTCACTCGCATGGTTTCTGGTATCAAGCTCCATGATTTCAATTGTGGACTTAAGGCTTACAGGGCAGATGTGGTGAAGAATATTGAAGTCTATGGTGAAATGCACAGATATATCCCCTTGTTGGCCAAATGGAATGGCTTCAATAATATTGGAGAAAAGGTCGTAGAGCATAAAGCCAGAAAATACGGACATACCAAGTTTGGAGCTAAGCGTTTTTTTACTGGCTTTCTTGACTTACTTTCAGTCACATTCGTTTCGAGGTTTCGAAAGAATCCAATGCATTTCTTCGGGATCTTCGGCACCGTATTCTTCATCGTTGGTACCTTCATAGCCATTTGGCTTATTGGAGAAAAACTATATAATCTGGCCCATCAATTACCTGTACGAGAAGTAGTGGATCAACCATTATTCTTTCTTGCATTGGTGGCTATTATCCTGGGGACCCAATTGTTTTTGGCTGGATTTCTCGCTGAGATGGTGATTCAGGTAGGCCATAAAAAGAATGACTACCTAATTATTGAAAAAATAGGCAATGCCTAAATTTTCCATTGTTGTTCCTGTTTATAATCGTCCGGATGAAATTGCGGAGTTACTGGGGACATTAGTTGATCAGAGTTACAAAGATTTTGAGGTAATTGTAGTGGAGGATGGATCCACAACTCCTTGTAGTGAGGTGGTACAATCGTATGCTGATCGATTAGATATCAAGTATTTCACCAAGCCGAATGAAGGCCAGGGATTCGCCAGGAATTTTGGGTATTCCAAAGCTTCAGGAGACTATTTCATTGTCTTTGACTCAGATTGTCTGATACCGGGTCATTATCTCCAGTCAGTGGATGATGAATTGAAAAAACAATGGGTGGATGCTTATGGAGGTCCTGACACCTTCCATGAGTCATTTTCTATCCTCCAAAAAGCCATCAGTCATACCATGACCTCGAGTCTTACCACCGGTGGTATGAGGGGAGGAAAGGTTAGGGTCTCAGGTTTTCATCCACGTAGCTTTAATATGGGCATCAGTCAGGAGGTTTTTCAGAAAACAAAGGGATATAGAATTCCTTTCATGGGTGAGGATATGGAATTTAGCAAACGTATACTCAGCGAGGGATTTAAAACCGCCTTGTTTCCTGATGCTTTTGTCTACCATAAAAGGCGGACCAGCCTGGTGAAATTTTCAAAGCAACTAAAGTATTTTGGTCGTGCAAGAATCAATCTCACACGGTTTCATCAGGATCAGTTAAAACTTATTCACTTTTTACCTATTGTCTTTGTCTTGGGTACGATGGGAGCAATAATTCTTTCTCTCATGAAATTTCAAATAGGGTTTGTGGGACTAGGTATATTGGTGATCTACTTTCTGATGGTCGTGATTGATGGTATAGTTAAGACAAAGTCGATTGGGGCCGGCCTGGTTTCTCCAATAGTGGTATTAATACAATTCTTTTCCTACAGCTATGGTTTATTGTATGAATGGATTCGAAAATTAAGGGGAATAGATCCCAATACGCCATACATCGATATTTACTAACTAGGTCTGCTGAAAAATTCCAGATTTTTAAATCGCTGAAATTGATTCCCCTAGGTGCTTTTTATATAAATAGGCGTTTTTCAGCAGACCCTAACTATTTCACACAGTAGTAGATCACTTCATTCTCAGGCAAAGCATACCGATGAACCTCATCACGGTTTAATGTGTGCACGAATTCATCTTCTGTGACTTTAAATCCAGCTTTTCTGATCCGATCCGGATAATCTTTCCCATACATTCTCACATGATCATCCTGTCCAAAGACCTGCTCACGTTCTTTAGGTGAAGTGATAGTGAAATCTTCAAAGGTGTGGTCCTTCAAAGGATAGAAGAAGGGGACTTGTAATATGGCCCAGCCATCCGGTTTGAGAACCCGACGGATTTCTTTCATGGCTAAAATGTCATCACGGACATGTTCCAGCACATGATTACAAAAGACAATATCAAAGGTGTTGTCCTCAAATGGTATTTCATGAATATCCATCTTCACTTTTGCCAGCGGGGATTCGATATCGCCAGTGATATAGTCGAGAAATTGAATTTTTTCAAATCGCGACATAAAACAAATCTCAGGAGCAATATGGAGCATTTTATGTGGTTTAGTAAAGAAGTCTGTCTTACGTTTCAGGTAAATCCAGATCAACCTGTGACGTTCGAGGGAAAGACAATTGGGACACAAAGCATTGGGTCTCGAATTACGACCATAGGGTAAAAATTTCTTGAATTCTGCCTCGCAAATCGGGCATTGAACACCGTTTCCGCGATAAAAAAGAGCGACGATTTTTAAGCCCCAATGACTAAACAGCTGAAGGTATTTTCTTGGGACGTTTCGAAGTAAAAAACTGATGATTTGTTTCACAAAACCTGATTTCAGGGCATAAAGATATGTGAAGATAAACTATCTTAGATTTCAATTCTTCGCCTAATAAATGAATCGACACCTCTTTGTGATATTTTTTCAATTGTTTTTATTTCTCTGCTGGCAGGAATCCCTTGCTCAGACAGAAAAAAAGAAGAAACCGGATGATCCGGAAGCCTATTTCCCAACTGAGAATATCAACTCAAAGTTTACGGATGACAATACGCGGGAAAACATTCCAAAAAAGAAAGTTTACAATACCATTTATAAATATAAACTTGATGGGATCCTCTACGGCAATCCATGTGCTCTGGAGGAAACCATGAAAATGGGATTTATCTATGTGGTACAGCCTAAGGGTTGGCTACCAACCAATCAACCCTGGCCTTTGGTGGTATTGAATAATTTTTGGGTGAACACTAAATTGGTTTTTACCAAATCCCCATTTTGGAAATCAATCTTGAAGAAACGTATTGAGAGCTGTAAGGAGAAGAGTGGGGATATTGTAGGATAACTAATATGAATTATGGAAGGTAGAACCGTAAAATTTTCACAGACAACACTTACCGAACTGATGATCCCTTCCTATGCCAACTTCGGGGGGAAGATTCACGGAGGCATCATTTTATCACTTATGGATAAGGCAGCATATGCGTGTGCCATGAAACATGCGGGCAATTATTGTGTAACCGTTTCCGTGGATAGTGTGGATTTTTTGCAACCTGTGGAGGTGGGAAATTTAGTATCCTTGAAGGCTTCCGTAAATTATGTGGGTAGGACTTCCCTGGTTGTTGGAATCCATGTAACCGCTGAAGATGTAAAAGAGAACTCTATCAAGCATACCAACAATAGTTATTTTACAATGGTTGCTAAAGGGGAGGACGATAAGCCTACCGAAGTGCCACCACTGATTTTAGAGGAGATGGAGGAAATCCGCAGATTTATTGAGGCGATTAAGCGAAAAGATCTGCGGAAGGAGGCGACCGACAAGATGCGAAGGACATTTTCAAGATTTATCCCTGCAGATGATTTTCACTTATTACAGGGCGAAAGGTGTGAGACCAGACTATCCGGTGGAGAGGAGTTTGATGACCTGTTTGAGAAGGAGTAAGGCTAATAGCAGGTAATCGGTAGTTTCTCCCTGTATCCCATTTTCCTGGCTTTCCTGAAGAAATTGCATGCCTCAGTCTGATGGCCCTGGGCTAGATGACCCTGTGCAGCAATGAGGTAATTTGAAACACTGTCAGGCCACATCCTGATATTCCATTTGGTAGCTTTGACAGCTCTCTCCGGATCTCCGGTTTTTAGGTAAATATCTGCCAGGTTGGTATAAAGAGTATAATGTTCTTTGGGCACATATTCGGCCGTGAGAACCAATGGAAAACCATCTCCATAAATGGCACGATAGCCATTTACCGTCATCTCATCAGCTATTTCATAAAACCTTCGGGCTTCATTTAGATCACCCAACTGGTCACGATAGATTTCTGCCAGTTGCATGTAGACCTCCAAAGATCTGACATCCATGATAAGTAGTTCATGAAGTTTCTTGATCGATTTAAGCGGTTGCTCGGTGATCTTGTAAGCGGTTGCTAACTGTTGTTTGATAACAATGGGTGTGAGGGTAGCGTACTTCTCAAATAGCTCCATATAAAAAATAGCATTGTTATAATCATTCGACTGATAACTGCTATATCCATTCACCAGGATACTGTCAAAAACATGATCTTTATACTCCTCCATGTCCTGTTCCGCCTCGAAAAAAGTACCAAGGGAGTTGAGAAGAGATAGTGATTGATCAATATTACCTGAAGCATAGAGATGACGGCTGTTATCGAAAATGATTCGTCTTTGAGCAAGCAATTCCTCTTTTTTCACGGCATCGTAGTAGCTCTTTATGCCAAAGATTCCCATGACAATGATGGCTACAATAAAGGTAAATCCCCAGGCATAGGCTGTAGCGATCCAGTTTTCTCTCCAGTTAATCTTTCTATCAGCATATTCCCGCTTATACCTCGGTCGGGGAGGGCTGTAGGTATGTTCGGCATAGGTATATTTAGGTGGCTGGTACCCATACTTTTGCTGGATATCATACCGAGCTTTTTCATACGGATTGGAAAGTACCTGATAGGCATGGTTTATCTCCTTGAAGCGCTCTTCCATGGCCGGATCATTCTGATTTTTATCAGGATGATAGATAAGTGCTAACCGTTTGAATGCAGACTTGATTTCTGCCTGACTTGCGTCCTCTGTAACTCCTAATGTCTGGTAGTGTGTTGGCATTCTCTTATCAAACGATCTTCAACCATTAAATTGTTTATGCAAATACTTTTTGCATGAGCCAAAAACCCAGTAAACAACATAATAACCCACCAATTACACTGACTGTTCCATAGATTATAGCCTGGTAGGCTAAATCCTCTTTAAACATCTTTAAGAGGTCAAGGGAAAATGTTGAAAAAGTGGTAAAACCACCACAAAACCCCGTCATTAGTAATAACTCCCAGTTTAATGAAGAATTTTTGCCAAAGTAGCCGAATAGTAAACCAAGTACGAGACTTCCCAGGAGATTTACGATCAAGGTACCTGAAGGGAAATTAATGTTCAGATTAAGGGACCATACCCAAATCACATACCTTATGATTGTACCCAGGAATCCGCCCATTCCTACAATAAAGATTTCCTTCATGCAGATAAAGTTGCTAAAAAATCCTTCGAATGTTGAATGAGTTGCGGGAAAAATAGTTCAAACTCCTCCTTGAAGGACTCATAATTCTTTTCCAAATCTCCATGCGCTAATTCCAGTCTGGACTTAAAACTGGTTCTTCGGGACATCCCCGTAAGCGCCTGTCTGATCCCTTCAATATATTGGTAGTTGTACAACCAGTCGCCTTGTTTCATATAAGTAAGCATTCTTTTCGCTCTTTCAGGGATCTTAGTAAGATTTTGTTCAAGCATCTGGTAGGTCTCACCTGTAAAATCTTTCAGTGGAGTTTGATGATAGTTACTCCAGTATTTGGAAAGGAAATGGTCATAGTAGACATCCACAATCACGGGTGAATAATGATGATATTTTTCCCAAAGCCGTTTTTTGCTTTCCAGTACCACTGGATGATTATCGGTATATTGATCAATTTCCCGATGTAGTTGGATTCCCTGCCGAATGCTATCCTCAAAGCTTTCAAACTGATTTCCTTTTACGAAATCCCCAATGAAGTTACCAATGATGATTTCATCATTTTTTCCCGAGAGGTATATGTGAGCAAGAAAATTCACGATTTGAGGTTAAAGTAATATTTTTGCCAAATCTTATTATTTAAGCTAAGTTTAATAATTAATTTGATTGAGCTACTGTATGATCAAATTAATGTCTTTTTTACCTAAATAAAATGTCCAGAACTCATCTGAATTTATTGGTTCAACTTGCGAAGATCGATGGTGTTGTCGTACAGGATGAGATTGACCTGATCAAGAAAATTGGCAAAGCAAACGGCATGTCATCAGAAGAGATCAGTGAATGCTTCGAAGACCCTACGCTTCTTGAAGATCTGGACAACCTCTCCGATGATGAGAAGTATGATTACATCTACAACATCGTTCAGCTAATGAAAATCGATGGCAGATTATACAAGGAAGAAATCCGCTTCTGTGCCAGACTCACCAGCAGGCTTGGATATAAGGAAGATGTGCTGCGTGAACTTATTTTAAAGATATATTCTGACGAGCATCTCACAACGGATAAAAACACACTCAAGGAGACAATCCAGCAATATTTGAAAAAATAGATGGATTTATCAGACCATTTTGATCGTCTCTTCGATTTGCTTAAAGTTGAAAGGGAGGAGGATCGAAAACAATACGAAGAAAAAATCCGAAACCGCTCTCTTGAAGACAGGAAAAAGGAAGGGGTCACCTGGTATCCTGTAGTCGTCGGAAAGTCTTACTTAAGTACGGGTGAGAAATGGACCTTACAGCTGGAAAAAACCACAACACAGCATTCTAAGAGCTATTTTCAATCCGGTTCATCGGTCAGTGTATTCCTGAATGACTCCAGGAATAAGCTTTCTACCAGTGGGATTATCAGTCGTATTTCAGATAAATATATGACTGTGGTTCTAAACCGGGAAGATCCTCCTGACTGGCTGGATGAAGGCAAGATTGGGGTGAACCTGCTTTTTGACGAAAGCACCTATGACGAGATGGAGCGAACTGTCAAAAAGTTGGCAAAGGTCAATGAGGGTAGGTTAGGTGAGTTGGTTCAGATACTTTGTGGGGTAAAAAGCCCCTCATTCTCCCCGAGAGTTGAATTGAAACATCCCGGTCTAAATGATACTCAGAATGAAGCGCTGTCTTTAATCAATGCAACCAATGATCTTGGTTTGGTGCATGGCCCTCCGGGTACTGGCAAGACCACAACCCTGGTAGAGGCAGTGAAGGAGACTGTAGCCAGGGAGAAACAGGTCCTGGTATGTGCAAGTAGTAATGCGGCCGTCGATCTGATGGCTGAGCGACTTGGGGCACAGGGGATACACGTCCTTAGGTTAGGTCATCCGGCGAGAGTTACCGATGAGGTAGTAGCAAGCACCCTCGATGCCAGGATCGCTGATCACAACGATGCGAAACTTCTCAGGGATTTGAGACGAAAGTCAGAGGAAATGCGAAGTATCGGAAAGAAATACAAACGGAATTTCGGTCCTTCAGAACGCGAGCAAAGAAGGTTGCTGATTCAAGAGGCCAGAGACCTGAAAGAAGAAGCGATTGCCCTGGAAAACTATATGATTAGAGATGAGCTGGACAAAGCTCAGGTGATTGCATGCACACTCGTAGGATCGAATAGTATGTATCTGCAAAGCAGAACATTCAAGACCTTATTTATCGATGAGGCTTCTCAGGCTTTGGAGCCAGCCGCCTGGATACCCATTATGAAAGTGAACCGGGTAATCATGGCTGGTGATCACTTCCAGCTCCCTCCGACAATCAAATCTATTCAGGCTGCAAGGGAAGGGTTAAGTGAAACCATATTTGAACGGTGTATCACCAAATACCAGGATGCCAGTGTAATGCTGGGGGTTCAATATCGGATGGAAAACCCCATCATGCAATTTTCAAACGAATATTTCTATAAAGGCCTGTTGAAGAGTGATGAAATCATCAGTAATAGAAGGCGGATTTTCAGCAAGCCCGTTGAATTTATTGATACAGCGGGATGTGGGTACGAAGAGAAAATCAACCCCGAGACTTTATCCACCTACAATGAAAATGAAGCCCGGTTTCTTTTGAAAAGAATTGATAAGCTGGTCTCAGATCATGAAAGTGAGATCTCCAAAATGGATATTGGGATTATTGCACCCTATAAAGCCCAGGTCCAGGTCTTGCAGCGTGAAATAGAACATTATTCCTGGTACAAATCCCTTAAAAAAATCACCATTAATACAGTTGACGCTTTTCAGGGTCAGGAAAGGGATATCATAGCAATTTCCATGGTCCGCAGCAATCCCCACGGAGAAATAGGTTTCCTGGGTGATATCCGTAGGATGAATGTCGCGATGACCCGGGCCAGGTTCCTGCTCATGATGGCTGGTGATTCTTCCACATTGAGCAACAACGAATTTTTTGACCAGCTTATTCAGCATTATCAGTCTGCCGGCTTTTACAGCAGTGCCTTCGAATATCCTGAGCTAATGGTTTAGGGTATTCAGGGGAAAAGAAGTGAAGTGGGCGCTATTTTATTACCGTCACAAAGGCACGACGAAGCAGTCTCATCCCTTTAAATAGCATGAGATTATTTCGTCAGCCTATGGCTTCCTCGTAATGACGGTAGTAGGTTTATATGAGCCAGGGAGAAAAATCATCCCTCTTAACCGTCACTGCGAGGAGGCACGACGAAGCAGTCTCATTCTAAGTGTATAGTAAATAAATAGTTACTTCCTAAGTAATGTCCCACAATCCCCCGGTTCGTGTTCTCAGGAAACGGAATGGGTAAGATTTTGATGGTTCGTGAGATATGAACACTGGGGAGGAGACCATGAGTAATGATCAATAAATAAGCCGCTAATGCACGAATTTAAATTGGGGTTGAAGTTCACCGAAGGTGAAAATTAGTGTCATTTTCTCCTTTATTTTTTGATAAGTCCATTAGTGCATTCGTGGTTAATAAATGCATTAGAACAGGCATCGATAACCTCCCATTGTCCACAATCCCCGATTGCCTACCCACACCCCTAAATCCCCTAAAGGGGAGCTCCTTGTAAGCTCGATACATTAAGCACAATTGTAATCATGGAGTGGTACGGTAGGTCCCTTTAGGGAAAGAGGGTGTGTGGTGGAGAACCTTACTTCAGAATCATCTCCCAACCCCGGTTTGCATCCTCGCGAAACGGAATAAGTAAGATTTTGATGGTTTGTGGGGACACGAACACTGGGGGGGAGACCCTATCCCGTGGTCTGTGGCTCACAGACCACAACTAAGAAACCCTTATTTACTATTATGCACATGCACATCCATTTGCGGAAATGGAATGCTTAATCCGTTCTTAGGGAATTCCTTATAAACCTTTTCATTCATGTCAAAGTATACCGGCCAGAGGTCATCTGCTTTAGACCATGTCCTGACGACAATGTTTACAGAACTATCCCCAAGTGAATGAAGTGCAATAAATGGCTCAGGTTCCTTTAGAATCCTTTCGTCATCATCTATGAATTTTTTCAGAAGCTCTTTGGCTTTATCATAGTCATCGCCATAGGCGATCCCGAATTTCCACTCGTTTCTTCTTTCATCTTCTTTTGAGATATTGGTCATGTCCGAATTAGCCAGTACGCCATTAGGGATATAGACCACCTTTTTATCGAAGGTATAGATGATGGTATAGAAAATCTGTATTTCCTTCACCGTTCCCAGGTATCCTTTGGCATCGATCACATCACCCACTTTGAAAGGTTTAAGAATAAGAATAATGACTCCTCCAGCGAAATTCTGCAAGGTTCCCTGTAATGCTAAACCAACGGCCAGACCTGCAGCTCCGATAATGGCTACGAAGCTGGTTACTTCAATACCCACCATTTGGATCACAGATACACCTAATGCTACTTTCAGTGTGATATTTAAGAGCGTTACCAGGAAGGGGGTTAGGGAGGCATCAAATTCCCGTTTTTCAAGAATCCTTCGGAAGGTCCGGGAAAATAATTTGATGATCCATAGTCCCAGGATCAGTGTGATAATTGCCAATACAACACTGGGTCCGTATTTCCACAATAGATCAATCGCGGTCTGGGTCAGGTTAAATGCTTTATCTACCTGTGCTCCCATTACTTTTTCTACTTGTTCTTCCATAATCTTTAGTCTTCCGGATATGGTATAAATATAAAATTAGTGAACTGCTCGTCGACGATAAACAAACAGCAAAATTCGTCAGGATCCTATAGGCTTCTATAAATTTTTCTTGTTCCTCTACGAGTTTTCTCTCCAGAAATTCTTCCAGAAATGAGGCATAATAATTCATGTCATTCCCAAGTTTCCCTTTTTCATAAAGCAAATTTCCTATAGGAATGTTTTCGCTGGATACTGGAAAAATGGGATAATCTGAAAAATCCCTTTTCCTGATCTGATAAGAAGCCTCCTTGATCAGCTCAGCTACTTTTACAAAATCAGAGGAGATCTTGCCTAAATACTTCGGATTTAATTCAGGATCGTTTTGCATGTAGTCAGAATATCTTGGTTCCTAAACTTTTTACAAAGAAAACATTATTTAGATTTCTTATGTATTCTTTCCCTTTTCAAATAATACGGTAGCACAACTGATTTATGAAATACTATTTTATACAAAGGATGTTTATTCTCTTCTAAGAAATTTTGTTTTACCACTCCTACCGGAGGGGTTTTCATTTTTTTGAGGCCAAAAAAACGAACCGCGGCGGACCGCCAAAGAAATCAAGGGACTAGCCGTCCGCCTGTAAATCTTTAGCTAAAAATTGAGGTCATACACGTAATCAAAATAAACTCGTCCCGATTATTATCGGGACTCAAACAGTATTTTGAATAGCATTCCATCATAGCCTCAATTTTCTTAGCGCTAAAGATTTAATGCCTTTCTCTTTCTAGCGAAGTCTCTGTATTATTTAAAGATTATCTTTTTGATTGTATGTTCGTCCCAGAACGGCGGAGGGATAGTGCGACAGCCAATATTGCGAAGCAAAAGAGCGTTGGCCCGCCAGAATACCGGGCGTGCGTTGGCATGCGCGGGGAAGTGATTATTCTGGCAAGCCTTTTGGTCACTTTTTGGCGAATGAAAAAGTGACAGAAATGATGATTTGTAACATTTCCGTTGTCTTTTTGGCGGTCCGACGTTTCGGTACTTTTTGACAAGAAAAAGTATCAAGAAAATAAATATTCTGGATTTGCTGATAGAAAGGCCTAAGCTAGTTTTGAATTCCTTTAAAGGTCGGCTAACCTGGTATTTTCTTTTTGTCAGATGTATTTGTCAATGGAAGAAAGTAAGAATACTAAATTTGCACCTATGCACAAACTCTTCCTCCTCTTCGCCTCCCTCTCCGGCGCCCTCGCAGTATCCCTTGGTGCTTTTGGTGCACATGCCCTGAAAGCAAAACTCACAGAGTCCGGACTCCTGGGTACCTATGAAACGGCGGTGGCCTATCACTTTTATCATACCCTGGCCTTGCTGGCTATTGGCTTGCTCGCCATGAAGTACCCTTCAGCTACGATCAACTGGTCAGGCTATGCGATGATAGCTGGTATCCTGATCTTCTCAGGCTCCCTATATGTGTTGAGTCTTTCAGGTATCAAATGGCTGGGTGCCATCACTCCCCTGGGTGGTCTGGCGTTGATAGCAGGGTGGGTGTGCCTGTTTGTGGCGGTATGGAGAGGGGTGTGAAAGGAATTATTTTGGTCTATATCTTTCAAATATTAGGTTAAAAGAACACAAAAAAAAACCGCTTCCCATTTCTGAAAAGCGGCTTAAACAATCACATTTGAAATGATCATACAGTAAACGATTTAGTTGAAACATTACCTGGCAGGTCATACGCCCTCACCTGGATTGAACCACCTTCGGGCATATCCTGTGTCTGAATGTCTGAACATCCAAAAGTCCAACTATCCTATTTCCTTACAAGCTTTAACACATTCTCCACATGATGCGTCTGTGGAAACATATCCACAGGTTGAACGGCTGCTACTTCATAATTTTCTGAAAGCAGATTCAAATCCCTTGCCTGTGTAGCAGGGTTACAACTTACGTAAACAATTTTCTCCGCTTTAATCTCATTCAATTGAGCAACCACATCCGGGTGCATGCCTGCTCGTGGCGGATCCGTAATAATAACATCCGGCTTTCCTTCTTTTTGAATGAATGACTGGGTGAGCAGGTCTTTGATATCTCCGGCATAAAAGACCGTGTTGTCCACTTTATTTAATTCCGAATTAATCCTGGCGTCAATGATCGCTTCCTCCACATACTCGATGCCGACAACCTTTTTAGCCCTGTTAGCGACATAATTTGAGATTGTTCCCGTGCCACAATACAGGTCATATACCAGCTCATCCCCGGAAAGAGCTGCAAAATCTAAAGCAACTTGATAGAGTTTTTCCGCCTGAACTGGATTGGTCTGATAGAAAGACTTGGGCCCTATCCTAAACTGCAGCGTACCCATCTGCTCTGTGATGAAATTCTGACCATAATAGGTAAGTACCTCCTGGTCATTGTAGGTCTCATTCTTTTTTTGATTGATGATATATACCAGGGAGGTCACAAAAGGAAAAGTGGTTTTTATATGCTCCATCAAACCCTTAATTGCCAGTTCATCTGGCTCGAAAAACTGAACAATCACCATCACTTCATTTGTGGTAGTTGTTCGGATAATCAGGTTTCTAAGGAGCCCATGCTGATCCCTAAGATTGAAAAAGGTTAAGCCATTCTTTAGGGCATAATCTTTTACAGCCGTCCGGATCTCATTGGATGGATCAGGCTGTAGCCAGCACTTATCGATATCCAGGATCTTGTCAAATCGGCCTGGAATATGGAATCCCAATGCATTTCTTTCAAAGTCTTTACCGGAGGAAATTTCCTCCGTGGTAAGCCATCGCATATCGGAAAAGGTGAATTCCAGCTTATTGCGGTAATAAGTTGCGGTTGCTGACCCAAGGATAGGATTAGGTTTTGGTAGATCCACCTTTCCTATTTTCTTCAAATTATCCAGCACATGGGTTTCCTTGTACTTTAATTGGGCTTCATACTGCAGGTTTTGCCATTTACATCCACCACACGTTCCGAAATGACTACAGAAAGGCTCTTGTCTATTAGGTGACTTTTTATGGTAGTTTATGGCTTTCCCCTCAAGAAATTTCCTTTTTTTACGGATGATCTGAATATCCACAATATCTCCGGGGACAGCCTCCGTAACAAAGATTACCTGCTTATCATTTCGAGCAATGCTTTTTCCCTCAGCCGAGATACCGGTTATCTCGATGTTTTCGATAACTTTACTTTGACCCATTTCGCGGCAAAAGTAATCATTGTGAAGCGATGGGTTCACCAGGTAGTGGGTATGAAAAAATTCCTTTCATTTATTATTTGCACTTTCCTTTTCCTTTCCTGCAAATCCTTTCATATTGTGGGTGGTGAAATGTCTTTTGAGACGATTAAGCCAGGAGTTTATAAAATTACCCTTATCCAATACTATGATGAAGCCCAGACCATAAATAACACGTATGATGGGGCTGCTAGTGTATACATATTTTCTAATAAGGATAATTCTAATAAAGGAATTATCACCCTTCCATTCAGGAGAGTCTCAAATGTTAATTATACAAACATAAAATGCGTTATTGATCAGCTAAAAACTTCAAGAGTTGAGTATTCAGCCGAATTTTCACTTGACCCCATTGCATTTGCAGATCCTGAGGGATATTACATCACCTGGGAAAGATGTTGCAGAAACCAGGGAATCAAAAATCTTGTAAATCCCTCTGGGGCCGGGATGAATTATGTGGTTGAAATTCCTCCTTTATATAAAGATGGAATCCCGTTAGTCAATTCATCACCTACCCTTTTCCGTCCACTGAGTGATTATGCATGCGTCGGTCAATTGTACTATGTGAATTTCATAGGTATTGATCCCGATGGAGATTCACTGTCTTATCAAATGGCTACTCCTTTAAACAGTTCGGCTATTTTCCCTGCTGCTCCTACACCTCAGCCAAAACCTCTTATCCCGGTACGTTTTGTGAATGGCTATTCTAAAGACAATGCCATACACGGGTCACCTCCTCTCAATATTAATAGTGCTGGATTTTTAACTGTAAACCCAAGTGAAACTGGATTGTATGTTTTCTCAGTATTGGTTACAGAATGGCGAAATGGTAAAAAACTAGGCTCTGTACAACGGGATTTTCAAATGCTGGTTGTAGATGGTTGCGAACCTCCTGATCCGCCTGTTGTAGGAGTTAAAATACCCGGCAATCCGGATTTTAATCCGGAAGTAGATATCTTAAACTATGCAGTAGCAGATGAAAAGTGTTTTGAATATTTAGTGACCAATATATCTGCTGGTGAAGAGATCTTTTTGAAAGCCGAGTTAGCAGGCTCAGCGGAGGAGATCGAGGATGTGTTTGAGATTACCTCTACATTTATTGACGAAGGGCAGGATACCTTGTTAGTCAAGGTATGCGCCCCCGATTGCCCACCTGTAAGAGGCAAACCTTTTGAAATTGATTTGATCGCCTCTGATGATGCATGTCCATTGCCACAACTTGATACGGTACGATTGACATTGAATATTGAACCGCCACCCAATGAATTTCCAGTCATCACTCCTGGAGACAATAGTTTTTTTATTAATGAAAGCGATTTTTTTTCACTTGATATCACAGGGACGGATGCTGACAATGATACAATGGATATGTATTTGGTTGTAGATGGGATTGAGGATCCGGAGTCATTTGGGTTTACACTGGATATTAACTCAACCGCAGCTGGTCAGATTGAAGGAACTCTAAATTGGGATACTGATTGTCTGCTTTACAACTTTGATGAAGATCAACAATACAATGTTCGTGTTTTTATCGATGATAGAGACTCATGTATGGTTCCAAATCCAGATCACCTGTTTCTTAGTATGAATGTGATTCTACCACCAAATACGAAGCCAGTGTTATCCACTAGCGGCTTTTTGGAATATAATGTAACCCCTGACGAATTGGTTGAATTTGATGTTAATCTCGTTGATAGCGATGGAGATTCCGTTCTATTGAGAATGGTAACAACAGATTTTGATTCGGAATCACTTGGAGTCTCTTTTCCTGATATAGAAGGAATAGAGAATGTTACAAGTGCATTTAGTTGGGACATTGATTGTATGTCAAGCTTCCAGACGGGTAAAGATCAGTTTGAATTTCTATTTCTGGGGGAAGACTCGGACTTCTGTAAAATAAAGAATGAGGATACACTAAGGGTTATTATCAATGTGGAATATCAGGATAATCAACCCCCGGAGTTTGCTTCCTATGGTAATTACAGAATTAGAATAAATGAAACTTTCACACTTGATATAGAGGCTTTTGATGCGGATACGGGCGATTCTGTATCACTTGGCTTCTATGATGATGCTTTTCGACCCAATTCTCCGGGACTTAGTTTCCCTGATTCAAAGGGGAAGGGCGCAGTTTCATCAACGCTTACATGGACTCCTGAATGTGATTTGCTTGATTTAGGTGAAGTTACTGCCTTATTTGATCTTGTATTTGAAATCAAAGACAATGGATGTCCCGTTTCTGCCAGTGATACGATGAAGATTAGCTTTGAGCTTTATGATGATAGGATTAGCTTCGAAGAGTTCTTACCCCCCAATGTATTCTCTCCAAATGGTGATGGATACAATGATAAATTTTCCTTATCGGATCTGATTGACCCCTCAAACAACCTTCCTGGAGATAATTGCCTGAACACGTTTGAATACGTAAGTATTTTTGACCGGAATGGTAAAGCTGTATTTAAGACTGAACAACGTGATTTCAGCTGGACAGGAGATGATGTGCCATCCGGAGTATATTACTATGTGATCAAATACAGCCGGAAAGAATACAAAGGACATTTACAGCTTCTAAGGTAATTGCGTTTTTAACGCGTTTTATCGACATTTTTTGCAAATCTGCTAATGAACCTGTCTATTTTATATTCTTTCATTTAACCATATAACGTTGTATTCATTAATCATAAACAGAATAATATTTTGTTAATTATAGATTTTAAGAAATAAAATACTATTAGTATAGTACCATTATTCCTTAAACAAGTCCATTGCAACACAATTTGAGTTGGAAGAATATTTGGTAATTCAGATAAGTTTTGAAAATATTTCAAAAAAAGGGGTTCATTTTAATAAAATATTTCGGAATCTACATTTTTACAATACGTTTAGTTTGGCAACTCGGGAATGAAGGTCAAATATATTTTTATCAATAATGCGCATAATTAATTATGTAATTTTCAATTAATAGCCCTGTAGATTAAAATTAATGACAATAAAGTGACCAAAAAAGTATCTTAATAATTTTGAGATGTCCCTCATCTATGTATTTATTTGGCCTTTGAAATATTGGCAATATTTTATTAGCCAGTAGCAAATTGTAAAGCTTAAATTAAAGTATGACACTATGAACATGATCACCAACACGATCCTGGGTATGACCTCAGGAGCTTCGATTACTTCAGTATTGTCGACAGCTTCAGTAACAGAAGCAGCGTCGGTAGTACAAGACTTTGGGGCCGACATCGCCAA
Source organism: Bacteroidota bacterium (assembly GCA_047947195.1). Taxonomy (GTDB): domain Bacteria; phylum Bacteroidota; class Bacteroidia; order Cytophagales; family Cyclobacteriaceae; genus UBA7330. The sequence continues at coordinate 3,496,667 of CP170458.1, read as the reverse complement.
CTCTTTATTAGTATCTAATAACGTATGGATGATGGTAGCCACGTTTTTGGTATTTATAATGCACCTTGGTTTCGCCGGTGTTGAGGCGGGATTTGGTCAGGCCAAAAACACAGTCAATATCCTTTTCAAAAACACCCTGACTCCTATAATAGGTATTCTCACCTATTATATCCTTGGATTCAACCTAATGTATCCGGGATTTGCAGAGGATAGCTCAGGATGGTTTGGATTTGCTGGGTTCTTCCTGGAAAGTTCGGCAACTGCTGATGTGTCTGTTGATTACGCAGGTGGTGGCTATACTTACTGGACTGACTTCTTATTCCAGGCCATGTTTGCCGCAACAGCTGCCACAATTGTTTCTGGTGCTGTAGCTGAACGAATTAAATTAGGTGCTTACCTTATTTTCACTGTTGTATTTGTGGGTCTTGTATATCCATTGATTGGTAGCTGGAAATGGGGTGGTGGAGCTCTTGATATGATGGGCTTCTATGACTTTGCAGGTTCTACACTGGTTCACTCTGTTGGTGGCTGGGGAGCGCTTGCCGGTATCATCATTCTTGGACCTAGATTAGGTAAATACGTTGATGGAAAAGTAATTGATAAGCCAGGCTCATCAGTTCCTTTAGCAGTTATCGGTGTATTCCTTCTTTGGTTAGGATGGTTTGGATTCAACGGAGGTTCTGTGCTTTCTGCTGATCCTGGATTGACTTCATTTGTTCTTGTAACTACATGTCTTGCAGCATCTGCTGGTGGATTAGGTGGATTTATCGCCGCTTACTTCATGTTCAAAAGACTTGATCTTGGTATGGTACTAAATGGTATCCTGGCTGGATTGGTAGGTATCACTGCTGGTGCTGACGTGATTGAGCCTCCAATGGCAATCGTTGTTGGACTAATTGCCGGTGTCCTTGTAGTTATCTCTGCTGTGACACTTGACAAATTTAAATTAGATGACGTTGTAGGTGCGGTTTCTGTTCACCTTACATGCGGTATCTGGGGTACACTTGCTGTAGGTATATTCTCTACAAACCCTGACCACTCATTTGGTGCTCAGCTTATCGGTGTAGCTGTAGCTGGTGCGATGGCATTCGTAAGTGCATTCATTATCTTCTACGTTTTGAAAATGACCATGGGTATCAGAGTTTCTGAACAACATGAGAAAGAAGGTTTGGATAGCCACGAGCACGGTATCAGAGGTTATACAATCATCTACGAATAAGATTTAAGGATTAATAAAAATAATAAGGCCTCTGAATCGGGTGGGGACCTAAAGATTCAGAGGCCAATTCAAAAATTCAATAAACTTTTAATGAATAAAAGCTCATGAACACATTTACTAAGATATCAAAAAAATTATCAGTTCTAATACTAGGACTCATTATTGCAACAGCAGCTGTTGCCCAGGATGAGGAAGGTGGATTCTCTTTTTCAGGTACAGTCGATACCTATTATAAAGCTACTCCAGGATTTGGAGATAGCGCTCCAAACAGCTCTTTCACTTTCGGATCAGGATTCTCAATGGGTATGGTAAATCTGGTTACATCATACGAAGGTGAGAAAGTAGGTTTTGTTGGGGATTTGGTTTTTGGACCAAGAGGTCTGGAAGCAGCATTTGGAGATAACTGGTCTGGACAAAACATAGTGAACCAAATGTTCGCATACTGGAATGTAAGTGATGGTTTGACGTTGACCTTAGGACAGTGGAATACTTTCCTTGGTTACGAGGTAATCTCACCTGCAGCAAACTTCAACTACTCTTGTTCTTACATGTTCTCATGGGGACCATTCAACCAGTCAGGTTTGAAAGCTGATATAGCTTTGTCAGACAGCTGGAGCTTAATGTTAGCGGTAATGAACCCAACAGATGTTCTTGAAAAGAACTTCACAGATGCAAATGGTGATTTCAAATACACTGGAGGTGTTCAACTTGGTTACTCAGGAGATGCAGCATCAGTTTATCTTAACTCAAGATTCGGAGATGCTTCTGGTAAATTATTCCAGGTAGACTTAACTGCTGGATTTGATCTAAGCGACGCATTTTTCCTTGGTGTAAACGGTACAGTGCTTGATGATGACGGAGCAGGTTTCATGGGAGTAGCTCTTTATCCTCAAATTGCCATCTCTGACAATGCAACAATTGGAGCAAGAGGTGAGTACTTTGCAGTGAATGGTGACTATGCCGGTATACTGGTAACAGATACCAATGGAGATGGAAGTGTTATCGACCTGACTTTTTCAGCAAACATCAATGTAACTGATAACTTACTATTGATACCTGAAGTTAGGTTCGACATGACTTCAGAAGATACATTCGTGAAGACTGATGGATCTACTACATCATCTACTTTACCAATGTTATTATTCGCAGCTGTATATGCTTTCTAAAAAAAGCTGAAAATAAACTTATTTGAGAATGCAGGCAGTTGATTTCAGTTGCTTGCATTTTCATTTTATTTAAATAATGATGTGTATTTGGTAATAAAATCAACAATAATCGAGAAATTATCAAAAAAAATCACATATTTGTTAGTTATATCGACAACCAAAAAATAATTAAGAAAAATGGCAAAAGCTAAACTTGAGTACATCTGGCTTGATGGTTATAAGCCTACCCAATCACTAAGAAGTAAAACAAAAATCGTTGACAATTTCGGTGGAAAACTGGAGGATTGCGATGATTGGTCATTCGATGGTAGTTCTACAGAACAGGCCGAAGGTGGTTCTTCAGACTGTTTGTTGAAACCAGTAGCCCTGTTCAAAGATCCTGTGATCAAGAATGGTTGGTTAGTAATGACTGAAGTATTAAATGCAGACGGAACACCCCACGAATCGAATGGAAGAGCTACAATAGATGACCAGGATGATGACTTCTGGTTTGGCTTCGAGCAAGAGTATTTTATCTGGGATCCTGAAACCAATAAACCTATCGGATTCCCTGCAGGTGGATTCCCTGCCCCTCAAGGCCCATACTACTGCGGTGTCGGTGGACAGAATGTTTTTGGAAGAGATATCAAAGACGAACATCTTGATATTTGTCTTGAAGCAGGCTTGAATGTAGAAGGTACAAATGGTGAAGTTGCAACCGGACAGTGGGAATTCCAGATTTTTGCCAAAGGAGCAGCTCGCGCAGGTGATGAAATTTGGGTTGGAAGATACCTGCTTGAAAGACTGGTTGAAAAATACGGGCTTTCTATTAACTGGCATCCTAAGCCATTAGGCCAGCTTGACTGGAATGGTTCTGGTATGCATGCTAACTTCTCTAACACCTACCTAAGGACTGCAGGTTCAAAAGAGAAAGTAGAAAAAGTATGTGAAGCTTTCAGACCGGTAGTAAAAGAACACATTGCAGTTTATGGTGCATACAACGATCAAAGGTTGACTGGTAAGCACGAAACAGCTTCTATCAATGACTTCTCTTACGGAGTTTCAGATAGGGGAGCTTCTATCAGGATCCCTGTATATACCAAAAATCATGGGTGGAGTGGATATCTTGAAGATAGAAGACCTGCTTCAAATGCTGATCCTTACAAAGTGGCTGCAAGAATCATTAAGACTGTAAAGTCTGTTAAATAATTAGATTTTAAATATAAATCTTAGAAAAGCCATTCCATTTTGGGGTGGCTTTTTTGTTGAGGGTATTTATATCCTTTTAAGGTTTTGATTTCGGATAAACACTTCCCGGTCATTCCACATGACTTTGCTCCAGACTTCACCTGCATCGATAAGCCTAATTTTATGTCCTTTTTCGATAATATCTATCGGTTCCGAACCTGCCGAGGGTGCAGACATTAATAATGAGTTGCTTTGAGAAACAATTCCATAATCCTGGAAGATCAAATTGTTCAAAAGGACCATGATGCAGGCAATTGTTATTAATTGGAAGATTCCGGAAGTAACAGGCTGTTCATGATTCTTTTTCTTACGGTAGATATATAGTCCAAGTAGGAGTGAAAGCAGAAACAATCCAAAGAGGATATAATTCTTGTATTGTTTGATCAAACCGGAAATAAACATTCCATCCGAATATTCATATCCAGTAAGTGCGTGCTGGTCAGCTAGCTCACGCATCTTGGACAACACCCTTTTATCAGAAGTCTGATTGTAGTAGAGACTTAAATAATAGAGTGCATTTGTGTAATCAGCCAGCCCCTCTTTGATAAATGCCATACGTGCAAACATGGCTGATGACCCCTTATTTTGCCTGAATAATTCCTCATATCCCTGAAAAGCTTCTGTATATTTTTTTGCCTGATAAAGAGAATCTGCTTTGATAAGTAAACTTTTGTCATCAGAACCTTTTGATAATGAAGGGATTACCAAAACAAGGATACCAAAAACAGCTTTTCTAAAAAATAAATTCATACGTTGGTTTTTGAAAATATGATCCCTACATTTGCATCCGCAATTTAAGGAAAGGCTCCTGAAAGTTGCAAAATCCCCATAAATGATTCGCTAGCTCAGCTGGTAGAGCACATCCCTTTTAAGGATGGGGTCCTGGGTTCGAACCCCAGGCGAATCACACCCGACCCCGGTTCATAAACGATGGACCGGGGTTTTTAGTTTTATACCCCTTCAAATCCTAAAGTGCTTCCCTTCCGAGGTATTACAGTTCCTCTGGATAATGCTATACTGACACATTAAAAGGGATGTGTTTGAAGGGAAAAGGATGGGGTCCTGGTGTCGTGCGCGACCCCGGTCGAACCCCAGGCGAATCACACCCGACCCCGGTTCATAAACGATGGACCGGGGTTTTTAGTTTTATACCCCTTCAATTCCTAAAGTGCTTCCCTTCGAGGTATTACAGTTCCTCTGGATAATGCTATACTGACACATTAAAAGGGATGTGTTTGAAGGGAAAAGGATGGGGTCCTGGTGTCGTGCGCGACCCCGGTCGAACCCCAGGCGAATCACACTAACCCTGGTTCATAACGATGGATCAGGGTTTTTAGTTTTAAACAGCTCCTTCATTCTATAGCTGATCGTCGAGCAGTTAATTATCACCCTAATTCATCCCACTAAAACATGCATTAAACATGATGAAGCAGTATATTGTGCTTTTATTCTAAAACACATTATTCAAGCATGAGTGCCATTAACCCCAAGTATCCCGATATTGACTATTTACGGGCGAGAGCGAAAAAAAGAATTCCAGGTTTTGCATTTGACTACCTCGATGGAGGTTGTAACGCCGGGATAAACCTCAAACGAAATACGGATGAGATTCGGGAGCTACAACTAAAACCTTATTATCTCAGAAAATTTGAAAACCTGAGTCTTAAGACCACCTTACTGGGTAAGGAATATGACCTGCCATTTGGTGTATGTCCGATTGGTCTTCAGGGAATGATCTGGCCAAGGGCCACAGAGATTCTGGCGAAGGCGGCGTTTGAGCACAACATACCCTTTATGCTGAGTACTGTCGCTACAGCAAGCCTGGAAAAAGTAGCCGAGATTACCGAAGGTAACGCCTGGTTTCAGTTATATCACCCGGTCGAGGACAAGCTCAGAGATGATATGATCAATCGACTGAAAGCAGCTGGGTACCCAACCCTGGTTTTATTATCTGATGTACCCTCTTTTGGATATAGAGCAAAAGAAATAAAAAACGGGTTAGCTATTCCACCCAAAATGACACCCAGAAACATTTATCAGATCATGACAAAGCCGTCCTGGGCCATTAATACCTTAATTGCTGGAGCACCACAGTTTCAGACATTGAAGCCCTATATACCGAAAGGATTGAATCTAAGTCACCTTGGGATGTTTATGAATCAAACATTCAATGGAAGGCTGAGTGAAGAAAAGATTAAAAAGATCAGGGATATGTGGCCTGGTAAACTGGTGATCAAAGGGATTGTGACCGACGAAGATGTGGAGAAAACAATAAAAGTTGGCGTGGATGGGATAGTTGTTTCCAATCATGGGGGACGACAATTGGATCACGGGGAATCCACGATCAAGCCAACTATGGAAATTGCAAAAAAATATAAAGGTAAACTGGCTATCATGATGGATAGTGGCATGCGGACCGGACCGGATATTGCCTCTACATTGGCAGCTGGTGCTGATTTTGCTTTTCTGGGTCGCTCCTTTATGTATAGCGTGGCTGCACTGGGTAAAGATGGAGGCAACCAGGCCATTGCTATCTTAAAAGCACAGCTTACCCAGGTCATGCAGCAACTATGTTGTGAAAAGGTTCAGGACCTGCCAAATCACCTGATACGGGATTAATTTAACAGGTCGATAGGTCTATTTGTTATAATTTGAAATAAAACCCAGAATGGTTATGGAGCAAGTAAATGTTAATACTGCTACAGAGGAGTATGATGCAATAGTTGTTGGCACAGGGATTTCCGGAGGTTGGGCAGCTAAAGAACTTACCCAGAAAGGGCTTAAGACCCTTGTGCTGGAGCGTGGAAGGATGATCAGGCATGTAGAGGATTACCCCACGATGTATAAGGACCCCTGGGACTACGAGCTGGGCAGTAAACTAACTGCTGAGGAAAGAGAACATTATTACAAGCAAATCAGGACGGGTTATCTCGCCAATAAGAATGTGATTCACTGGTTTGTAGACGACATGGAGCACCCTTACAATGAAGTGAAACGATTTGACTGGCAGAGAGGATATCATGTTGGGGGTCGGTCAATCACCTGGGGAAAACAAAGCTATCGGTTAAGTGAAATGGATTTGGAATCCAATGCCAAAGAGGGTATAGCAGTGGATTGGCCAATCAGATATAAGGATTTAGCCCCGTGGTACGATTATGTAGAAGAATTTATCGGTGTTTCTGGTCAAAATGAGGGTTTATCTCAATTACCTGATGGGAAATTCTTAAAACCCATGCAGATGAGTTGTGTGGAGACTGTTCTGAAAGATAGCATCTCCAAAAATTATGATGACCGGATCATGACCATTGGCAGGGCTGCACATATCACTGAAGGTACAAAGCCCGGGATGGGTCGCTCTACCTGTCAATTTAGAAATAGATGTAGCCGGGGTTGTCCTTTTGGAGGCTATTTTGCCAGTAATTCATCAACATTACCAGTAGCTGGTGAAACCGGGAACATGACTTTGATCCCAAATTCTATTGTCCATGAAGTGATGTATGACAAGGACAAAAAACGTGCAACTGGTGTAAGAGTCATTGATGCAGAGACCAATCAGTCCAGAGAGTACAAGGCCAGGATTATATTTTTATGTGCATCGACTGTCCCAACGACCTCTATATTAATGCAATCCAAAAGCGATCGTTTTCCCAATGGTATGGGAAATGATTCCGGCGAGTTAGGACATAACATCATGGACCACCATCTGGGAGCAGGTGCAAGTGGTACCACAGATGAATTTCAGGACAAGTATTTCATTGGCAACAGACCCAATGGGATTTACATTCCAAGATTCAGGAATTTAGGTGGCAGCACCAATAGAAAGGACTTTTTACGTGGATATGGATACCAGGGTGGCGGTAGCCGGTCAGACTGGACAGAAAATGTAAAAGAGTTGAGCTATGGCAAGGATCTAACCAAAGCAATTGTTACCCCTGGTAAATGGCAGATGGGACTGGGTGGTTTTGGTGAATGTTTGCCATATCATGAGAATAGGATGTACCTGGACTATGATAAAAAAGATAAATGGGGCTTACCGACAGTCACTTTTGATGCTGAATTCAGAGAAAACGAAATGACCATGCGGGGCGATATAAAGGTTCAGGCCGCAGAAATGCTGGATAATGCAGGCTTCAAAGACATTGAGATTAGAGAAGGGGAAGCTGTAATAGGAAAGGGAATTCATGAAATGGGAACAGCACGGATGGGTAAAGATCCAAAAACGTCAGTTCTTAATAAATTCAACCAAATCCATAGCGTGCCCAATGTATTTGTCACTGATGGTTCAGCAATGACCTCATCAGGATGTCAGAACCCATCATTGACCTATATGGCTCTTACAGCCAGAGCGGCAAACTATGCAGTGGAAGAATTAAAAAGACAAAACCTCTAAGTCATGGAAAGGCGTAATGCAATTAAAAATATAGGAAAATCGTTTGGCGCATTTGCTGTCACACCGGTAGTGATTGAACTTTTGCAAAGCTGCAGTGGACCACAATACGATTGGAGCCCGGAGTTTTATACGGAGCAGGAAGGTTCATTTATCAAAAACCTGGCCGATACTTTTTTGCCGGCAGTAGATAAGATGCCTTCAGCGACCCAGGTAAATGTACATGTGTTTTTGGATAAGGTAGGGAAAGAAGTTCTGGATGAAGATCAGAAAAGAGCGCATAAATCAGCTATGCAACTTTCTATTTCCAGTTTAAACCAATCGGCAGGGGAAGAAGAAGTGTCCAGAATAGACATTAAAGCTTACGAAAAATGGTTGGATCAACTATTTGGTTCTGGGGCTTCGGAAACTGAAGTTTCGATATTCATTGAAGAAGTCAGGGATCAGATCATATGGGCGTATAAGAATTCTGAGCAAGTGGGTGAAACGATCATGGCTTATAATCCGATTCCCGGAAAATATGACGGTTGTGTTGATTTGATGGAAACAACCGGTGGAAAAGCATGGTCTATTTAACCATTATTATCTTGTGAGAAAGAAACTAGGCACTTTTCTTGGACCTGTTATTTTATTGGTTGTTTTATTGTCCTGTAGTAGTCCGGGCAATGAATCTCCCAAACGAAGTCCAAATATTATATTCATTTTAACGGATGATCAGGGTTGGACTTATACCTCACATCGGGCAGACCCGGCAATTCCTGAGTCCAAAAGTGATTTTTATGAGACACCCAGGATGGATCAGATGGCCGGCATGGGCATTTTGTTTTCACAGGGCTATGCACCCAATCCCATCTGTTCGCCAACCAGAAATAGTTTGTTGTTTGGTCAGAATGCTGCAAGACATATCTATAACAGGGATTATGACTGGTATAAGAAGACTTCAGACTGGTTGACCATTCCAAAAGCAATCAAACAGGCTAATCCCAATTATCGAACGGCACACTTTGGAAAGTGGCACATCGCCATGGTTCCAAAGGACGCCGGATTTGATGTGGATGATGGGCTTCCCTCGAATGGTGGGGGCGAGATTTTTGGTGACGGATATTTAAATGCTAAAGACTATACCGAAATCTCCAATTCCTATCTTAAGGAAAACAAAATACCCAATCCAACCAATGCTAAAAGGGCAGGAAAGCCAAGCGCTTACTGGAGTGACCCAAATCCAAAGGATATTTTTGAGATCACAAATAGGGCACAGAACTTTATGAAGGAGAGTATTGACCAGGGAAAGCCCTTCTTTGTTCAATTGTCTCATTATGCGACTCACCTATCACTTTCATCTAAAAAGGAGACTTATGAATATTTTAAGAACAAAACACCAGGGGTAAGGCATACGAACCCAGAGTTTGCAGCAATGTTAAAGGACCTGGATACCGGCGTTGGTATGATTCTGGATTTCATTAAGGAGATGGGAATTGAAGACAATACTTATGTCTTCCTGATGGGGGACAATGGGGGTCGTACCACACTGAATCAGATTGCAGTGATAGATGAGAACAAACAACTGGTTGATGCCAGGTATTCGACCCAACATGATCGTAACACGCCACTGAAGGACGGAAAACATTCTTTTTATGAGGGTGGGCTTAGAGTCCCCTTTATCGCAATTGGACCGGGTATTGAAGCCAATCGGGTCAGCGAGACTCCTGTTACCGGTTTGGATTTCTTACCAACATTTGCTGAGTTAGCAGGTTATTCCGGAGCATTTCCAGATTATATCGATGGCGGAAGTCTGGTTTCTTTACTTCATGATAGTAATCATGAAAAGGTTGAAAGGAATATGGAATCACTGATTTTTCATCAAGCCTCACACAGGAAGCCCAGAAGCGCTATTCGTAAGGGAGATTACAAACTGATTAAATATTGGATTCATGAACCCAGGTATGAGAATTCTCCCAAAATTGAACTGTTTAATCTGTCTGCAGATTTAAGCGAAACCACAGATATCTCTATGAAGCTACCCGAAATAGCCAAAGAATTGGAAAGTGAGCTTACTGGTTTTATAGCTAAAGTAGATGCAGAAACTGGAGAAAGGGATATCGAGGGCGCATATTATCGCCTATTAGATGATTTGGGTTTGAGAAATAATGATGATGATGACTAATCTTTCGAAATATATTTATATCTGCTTAATCGCATACGCATTTTCTGTTAAATCAGCAGATCAGCCTAATGTAATTATTATCTACACTGATGATCAGGGTACGATCGACATGAATTCATTTGGAGCTACCGATCTGGTTACCCCAAATATGGATCGAATCGTAAATAGTGGAGTTCGTTTCACCCAATTCTATGCCTCCCCGATCTGCTCCCCATCCAGAGCATCTTTATTGTCGGGTAAGACACCTCAACGAGCGGGTTGTCCTGGCAATGCAGGAGCATCCATTGCGAGTAAAAATGGAATGCGTGGAAGTGAATATACAATGGCCGAGATGTTCAAAGATGCAGGATATAAGACTGCTCAAATTGGGAAATGGCACCTGGGATATCAACCAGAGATGCTACCTAATGCACAGGGCTTTGATTATTCATTTGGACATCTTGTAGGTTGTATTGATAATTTCTCACATTTCTATTATTGGAATGGTCCCAACAGACATGACATGTATAGAAATGGTGAAGAGGTCTACCTACCCGGTCAGTTCTTTCCGGATTTGATGGTCAAAGAAGCAGTTCAGTTTATTGAAACGAATCAGAAAAACCCCTTCTTTATCTATTTTGCTATGAATATGCCGCATTACCCCTATCAAGGGGATAAAAAGTGGCTGGATTATTACCAGGATAAAGGTACCCTTTATCCCAGGGACTTATATGCTGCATTTCTAAGTACGCAGGATGAGCGTATTGGTCAGTTATTGGATAAGCTGGATGAATTAAAACTGACAGAAAATACCATCATAATTCTTCAATCAGACAATGGACACTCCACTGAAGAACGTGCTCACTTTGGCGGAGGTAATGCAGGACCTTATCGAGGAGCCAAGCAATGTGTATTTGAAGGTGGTATTCGAGTGCCAGCAGCAATAAGTTGGCCTAAAACAATCCCTGCCGGAGAGACCAGAGACCAGTTTGCCGTCAATACAGACTGGATGCCAACATTGGCAGACTTATGTAAAATAGATCTTGATAAAAGTGACCTTGATGGTAGGAGTCTGATGACTGTTATTAATAATCGAAAGGCTAAAACCGAACATGAGGATGGATATTGTTGGTCTTATGGAAAGATGTGGGTGGCCAGAAAAGGCAAATGGAAGCTCATTGGTAATCCCTTCGATACCAGCAACAGGGATCTGGTGTTTGATGAAAAGTTATTTCTTGTAAATCTTGAAGATGATCCAGGTGAGCAAAACAATCTGGTGAATCAATATCCAAAAGTTGTGGCTGAATTGGAGAACCAATATCAAAGCTGGCTCAAAAATATCAGTAATTAATAAAGCCGTAACCACATGAGACCTTACATCCTTGCCGAAACCAACTGGAAATACATCCAATCGCATAAATTTGATCTCGCGGTTTTACCCTGGGGTGCGACAGAGGCTCATAACTATCACCTTCCATATGCAACTGACGTTATAGAAGGAGATCACATTGCGGCTGAAAGTGCGAAAATAGCCTGGGAAAAAGGAGCAAAGGTTGTGGTTCTACCTACCATTCCTTTTGGTGTGAATACTGGCCAGAAAGACATTTACCTGGACATCAATATCTACCCAAGTACACAATTCGCTATTCTGAAAGATATCGCTGAAGTCCTGAATACGCATGGTATCAAAAAATTGATGATCATGAACAGTCATGGGGGGAATGACTGGAAATCCATCGTTCGTGAGTTGGGATCCTTATACCCAGAGATGTTTATCTGTGTGACTGATTGGTTTAAGTCCCTAGACCGAACAAAATATTTTGATGATCCCGGAGATCATGCAGATGAGATGGAAACGAGTCTGGTCATGCATTTGAGACCTGATTTGGTACTTCCAAGGTCGGAATGGGGAGATGGAAAAGAGAAGAAAAACAAAATCAAATCTTTCTCGGAAGGATGGGCCTGGGCAGAACGACGATGGTCACAGGTTACTAATGATACCGGAATTGGCAATCCAATGGCAGCTTCTGCTGAAAAAGGCAAGGCATTTTTTGATGCAGTTTGCGAAAAGATGTCTGGATTGTTTATTGAGTTGTGCAATATGGATATTGATAATATTTATGAATAAATGATTATGCGTAGTCTAACCATAACCCTTCTTTGTCTTTTAATATGTCACCTTATTAGTGCTCAGTCTTTAAAAGAATCTGATAGCCTGACAATCATTAAAGTGGTAAAGGATCAGCAAGACGCCTGGAATAAGGGAGATATCAAGACATTTATGAAAGGTTACTTACCATCTGATAAAACGGTTTTTAATGGTTCAAATGGTCCGTTTTATGGCTATGAACAGATTCTATCCAGATACTTGCGAAGTTATCCGGATAAGGATGCAATGGGTATTACAAAAATGGAAATTGACGATCTATTTGCAGTTAATAAGACTGCAGCGCTTTTACTTGGAAGGTTCTATCTAACCAGATCCTCTGGTGAAATCAGTGGGTACTTTACCCTGGTATTTAAGAAGGTAAAAGGACAATGGTTTATTCTAAGTGATCACACTTCCAGGAAAGAAGTCTAATTTGGCAATATCCCCAGTTTATTCTTTAATGACCACCCTGGCAAATTCTTTGGCCCAGGTAATGATAGCTGTTTTCTGATCCTCTGTAAGATGTGCGTCCCCGTGCATACTTACATAGGAGGATAAAGGCATTTCACTTTCTTCAATCACTTCCTGGATATCTTTTAACGCCCTGAGTTTTGATCGTTTATCCATGGATGTCCAGGTTGAGAAGTTCAGTTCTTCACGGCCATGATTGATGTGTCCATAAAGAATCCATGATACGGGAGCAATTGAGCCATACCAGGGATAGTTTGTTTCCATGGAGTGACAATCATAGCAGGCTGTTCGCAGAATACCCGAAATTTCTGAAGATATTTCTGAAGCTACCAGCAAGTCACCTTGATTATCAGAAGACGTTATTGGCTTTTCGGGACCAATCAATTGCATGCTCCCGAAAATGACCAATAAAGCAATTAATATGTATTTGAGTCTTCTATTCACCCATTGCAGCGGTTGAAGTAGATTCTGCCCATTCCTTGAGCAAAGCCACCTCATCATCAGTAAGTTTCATGTTAGGAAATCTTTCCAACATCCTTGAAGGAGGCATTTCCCCTTTTTCTAAAACTTCCTGTACCTCGTCGAGTTTTGCAACCAGGTCAGCAGGTTCCATATATTGTAATTGTACCCACTGTAATTTTTCCTTAGCCTTATCACTTCTTCCGCTGGGAGAGTGGCAACCCAAACATTTGTTGGTAATGATGGTCATGACATCCATTGGATATGCCCCTACCTGTTGGGTAGAATCAGCCAATAGGACTTTTGTCTTTTCCGGACCTTGTCGTTGTGCGGTAACATCCTGTCCATAGAAACAAATTGCCAGAGCAAAAGCAGCTGTAAATAGTATTTTTTTCATGTGTTGATATTTTTTGACAATATTAAAATTAAGTAAAAGCTTCAGAAATAAAATCATCATTAAACACAAAGCGGTTTTTTTTAAACCTAATGGGATGTATTTTCAATGAACGCATCACCATTAAACCTATTTCCTCTTATGTTCGTACATTAAATGTAATTACGTATTAAGGTTTTTTAAAATTTATTTTGAAATGCCAATCTTAAGCGTAAGTTTTGTGCTTACAATTCAATTAGTGAATAATTGATTTATAAAGAAGTGCTGAGAGACAGGCTCTATGAAGTACTAGCAACCTGGCCCCCCAAAGGAAAAGGTGCTAACTCCTGTCCCCGCCCAGGCGGGGAAATATGAATTAATTAATGATGAAAACAAGCTCATTTTATCTAGAGATTTCTAAGACGTATTCGTCTACGGTTTCTTGTTGTTGTTGCTGACTTCAGGTAATAGCTGATTAGTTATTATTCCTGACCCTTAAATTGTTCAAAATGAATTTTGAGACAGACGCTATACGTATACAAACTGAGAACGCCCTCCATAGAGAGCATTCGTCCCCTATATATCTGACAAGTTCTTTCACATTTGCCAGTGCTGAAGAAGCACGAGCCATGTTTAATGATGAAATTCCAGGTAATATTTACTCCAGATATTCTAATCCAAATACGGATGAGTTTATCACCAAGATGTGTCAGCTGGAAATTACAGAGGATGGGATTTCCACAGCCACGGGAATGTCAGCGATGTTTACCAGTATGGCAGCCTTATTGAAGAGTGGCGACCATGTGCTTGCTTCCAGAGCCTTATTTGGATCAACACATCAGCTTTTTACAGTAATTTTTCCCAAGTGGGGTATCGAGCATACCTACTTTAATCTGCATAGACCGGAAAAATGGGAGTCTTTGATCAAAGAAAACACAAAGATCATCTTTGTGGAAACTCCTTCCAACCCAGGTCTTGATATTGTTGATATGGAATATCTCGGAAAACTGGCAAAAGATAGAGGAATCACTTTTATCGTTGATAATTGTTTTGCAACACCATACCTTCAGCAGCCCACAAAATTTGGAGCTGATATTATTGCTCATTCTGCCACAAAATTCATCGATGGTCAGGGCAGGACCCTGGGGGGCGCAATTCTTGGCAAAAAAGAAATCATTGATGAAATACGATTTTTTGCCCGACACTCAGGCCCCAGTATGTCAGCATTTAATGCATGGATCTTAAGCAAGAGTCTTGAAACACTTGCGGTGAGGATGGACCGACATTGTGAAAATGCCTTGAAGTTAGCTGAGTATTTGGAAAGCCATGAAGCACTGGAACAGGTACGTTATCCTTTTCTTAAGAGTCATCCCCAATATGAGCTTGCTAAAAAGCAGATGACGCAGGGAGGAGGAATTGTGACCTTCGTGGTAAAAGGTGGGATAGAAGGGGGAGCAGCCTTTTTAGACAACCTTAAAATGATAAGTCTTACTCCGAATCTTGGAGATACAAGAACTACTGCTACTCACCCTGCCTCGACGACTCACAGCAAGCTGACTGAGGAGGAGAGAGCCGAAGTAGGAATTGCACCTGGTACCGTAAGAATATCGGTTGGATTAGAAAATATCAATGATATCGTCGAAGATATCGAACAAGCATTGCAGAAAGTAAAAAAATAATCAAGAGTCCGCCCTGGGTGGAAAGGAACACTAATAAATAAGGAAACCATGATCGAGACAAAGACATTAAGTAAAGCGGTAGAGAAGGACCTTGCTGAATTGAAAGACAAGATCAATCAATTCAGGAATAATGAGATTGATGAAGAGCGATTTAAAGCTTTTCGTTTAGCGCGTGGAGTCTATGGTCAACGTCAGCAAGGCGTTCAGATGTTTAGGTTGAAGTTGCCATTTGGAAAACTTACACCAGACCAATTGGAGACCATTGCGAACCTCTCTGAAAAGTATACGAATGGAAATCTCCATCTGACGACCAGACAAAACATTCAGCTTCATTACGTGAAGCTTGAAGATACTCCGGAAATGTGGGAAGCACTTGAGAGAGTAGGAGTCACTACCAAGGAAGCTTGCGGAAATACGGTCCGAAATGTGACTGCTTCACCCAATGCTGGTATTGACC
Source organism: Bacteroidota bacterium (assembly GCA_047947195.1). Taxonomy (GTDB): domain Bacteria; phylum Bacteroidota; class Bacteroidia; order Cytophagales; family Cyclobacteriaceae; genus UBA7330. The sequence continues at coordinate 3,480,937 of CP170458.1, read as the reverse complement.
CGAATGAGGCATTCGATGTAACACCTTATGTTCAGGCGGTATTCGAATACTTCCTCAGAAATCCAGTTTGCCAGGACATGGGCAGGAAGATCAAGATGGCTTTCTCGTCCAGTGAGGAAGACTCTGCTTTCATATTCATTCATGATTTTGGGTTTATACCAAGAATCGTTGATGGGAAAAGAGGTTTTAAAGTTATTGTTGGTGGTGGTTTAGGAGCTCAAGCCATTATGGGGCAGGTAGCCTATGAATTTTTGCCTGAAGAGAAAGTGATTCCTTTCATCGAAGGTGGTTTAAGGGTATTCGACAGACACGGTGAAAGAGAGAGAAGACATAAAGCCCGACTCAAATACCTTATTGAACCAAAAAAGGGGCTGGGACTAGATGAATTTATGAGGTTGGTGGAAGATGAATGTAAGGCACTCCCAAACAAAACCTACAAGATTGATCACGAGCTGGTTAAGGAGGAAATTCCAGACATCACTACTCCGGGACTTCTAAATTTTGTGGAAGATGAAGCTTATAACACCTGGAGAGAAACCAATGTTGAAGAGCAAAAGCAGAAAGGATATTATACAGTTAAGGTGAGAATCCCACTTGGAAATATTCATGCAGAAAAAGCCCGCAGGCTAGCTGATGTTATCCGAAGATGGGCATCTCCGGATTTTAGAATAACCTTGAATCAGGGGATCATCATAAAATTTGTAAAACCTGAACATCTGTCAGCTATATATGAGGAATTGAAAACGTTGGATTTGGTAAATCCTGGATTTGATACTCTGGCTGATGTGACTGCCTGTCCGGGTACAGATACCTGTAACCTCGGAGTAACGAATAGCACCAGTTTGGCACTGGTATTGGAAGAATTGATCCGAGATGAGTTTCCACACCTGGTGAATGAATCAAATATTAAGATTAAGATCAGTGGCTGTATGAACTCTTGCGGCCAACATATGGTAGCCAATATTGGTTTTCATGGTAGTAGTATCAAATATAAAGACAAGGTTGCACCGGCTCAGCAAGTTGTGATCGGAGGAGGCGTCGAAGCTGGTGGTATAGGTTACATTGCCGAGAAGGTGATTAAGATCCCAACTAAGCGTATTCCTGAAACTGTTCGAACCTTACTTCATGACTATGAAGCAAATGCAGTGGAAACCGAATATTTTAACGAGTACTTTAGGAGACAAGGTAAGATCTATTTCTATGACCTGTTGAAACATCTGGCTGACCCTTCTACTTTAACTGCTGAGGGTTTTCAGGATTGGGATCATGGAGATGATTTTGTGCCTGAAATTGGAGTTGGAGAATGCGCAGGTGTAATGCTTGACCTTGTTGGAACAATTCTTAATGATGCCAAAGATCGATTGAAATCCGGTAAGGAGGCTTTGGAAATTGGTCGATGGGCTGATACCATTTACTATGCTTATAATGCATTTGTGATTGGTGCCAAAGCATCATTACTTAACAATGATGTACACTGCAATACGCACAAGGGGATCATCGATGACTTCCAGAAGCATATTGTGGATGAAGGATTGATCAACTTGCCAGCTTCTTTCGAAGAAATTGTACTACAGATCAATAAACACGAGCCTTCAGAGGCTTTTGCGACAAGCTATATCAAACAGGCTGAAGAATTCTTGAATGGAATCGAATTACTTCGAGCTTCCTCTTCAGCAGTTGATAAACTGGTAATTAACGAATTCTATAAAGCATAGTCATGACTAAAGAACCAAAGTTGACGCTGGTAGGGGCAGGTCCTGGTGATCCGGAATTGATTACGGTGAAAGGGATGAAAGCCCTTCAGAATGCAGATGTAGTACTTTATGATGCATTGGTACACCCTGATCTGTTGGAGTATGCTCCACAGGCGGTTCATATTTCTGTGGGTAAACGTGCTGGAAAAGAAAGTGTTCCTCAGGATAAGATTCTTGAGCTTATCAGGGATTCGGCTTTTGAGTATGGGCACGTGGTCAGACTGAAAGGTGGTGACCCGTTTGTATTTGCTCGTGGATTTGAAGAATTAGAATATGCCACAAGACATGGGATTAAGACTGACATTGTATTAGGTATCAGCAGTATTATGTTGCCCGGATTATATGGTATCCCATTGACCTGCCGGGGTGTAAATCATAGCTTTACGGTAGTTACGGCTACTACTTCGGAGGGACTATTGAGTGATGATGTTTTTATGGCTGCTGAAAAGTCTCCTACTACTATCTTTTTTATGGGATTGGGAAAAATAGACCAGATCGCAGCTGCTTACAAAAAGTTTAATCGTGAGGATTTACCTGTAGCCATTCTAAGTCGGGGGTCTCACAACGATGATGGCGTGCTATATGGAAATGTAAGTACAATCGAGAGTCTTGTAGCGCGTCACAAACCCAAAGCACCAGCACTCCTTGTCTTTGGCGAATGCGCTGACCTTAACAAAGAGCTGGAAGTGAAAAACTGTGAAATGGCAGAGGAGTTATTACTTATATGAGTGGATTAGATTCCGCAGGAAATCCTTTGTTTCCGGTATTTCTAAAACTGGACCAGATCCTAACGGTTATAGTAGGTGGAGGGAATGTCGGTTTGGAAAAGCTGGAGGCACTGCTTAAAAATGATCCAAATGCGAGGGTTCGTTTGGTAGCGCCATTGATCCGGGAAGAGATCAGAGCCATAGCAAAAGATTCACCAAATATCGTATTGGTTGAGCGTGAGCTAAGCTATGACGATTTGGAAGATGCTGACATTGCCATATTAGCAACAGATAATCCGGAATTACATGCAGAGATAAGAGAATGGTCGAAGCAAAGACATTTATTGCTTAATGTAGCTGACACCCCTCACTTATGTGATTTCTATCTGGGCTCCACAGTTAAAAAAGGCAACCTAAAAATTGGAATCAGTACCAATGGGCAGTCTCCAACTTTTGCCAAAAGATTAAGAGAAATACTTGAAGAAACATTACCTGAAGAAACGGATCAACTCTTAGAGAAATTAAAAATATTTCGAGATCGCCTAAAGGGGGACTTTTCTCAGAAGGTGAAGAAATTAAATGAATTGACTTCAACACTGGTAAAGAATGACAAATAGTTTAGTTGGCAATATTGATGTGATTAACAAGCAGTATGATCAATATTCATTTATGGATCGACTCAAAAAGTTATTTGATGAGATTGATCAGGACAAGATTCTGATTTCATCATCATTTGGTACTACTTCCACAGTTCTTTTACATCAACTCAGCAAAGTGGCACCCCATCACCCGGTTTATTTTATTAATACCGGGTATCTCTTTGAAGAAACCATTCGATTTAAAGACCAGATCGCTTCCCAATTTGGTTTAACCAACATCATAGAACTGAGACCCAATATTTCCAAACACCGCTTTACAACTGAAAATGAAACTTACAAGACTAACCAGGATTTCTGCTGCTTTGTAAATAAGGTAGAGCCCTTGCAAAAGCTGAAAGAAGGGAAGGAAGTCTGGGTTTCAGGGATTTTCAGGTACCAAAATCAAAACAGATCGACCCTAAGGATCTTTGAAAGTAAAGATGACCTATTGAAATTTCATCCGATCATAGATATGTCCAGGGAAGACGTCCAATTATATATGGATGTATATGATCTACCTAAACATTCGCTGGTCTATCAAGGGTTTGGCTCTATTGGATGTACCCATTGTACGGCAAGAGGAGACGGGCGGGAAGGGCGTTGGCTCAATTCAGGTAAGACGGAGTGTGGATTGCATGCATAAAATTGTATTCCACTGGCAATCAAGGGGATAATAATAAGACAATCAGGTAATAAATTGTATTTTACTAATAATCTTTAGTAGATTTGGGAAAGTTAGTGAAGATAACTAACGCCTAAACCGCAACCTGAACTATGAAAAGAAGAACGTTTCTCTATAAAGGGATAGCCTTTAGTGGCATGTCTCTATTTTTTTCAAATCGACTTTTTGCTGCAGCTAATACCAAGATTGATGTAATCGTTGACACATCGATTATAAATAATAGTAACATCAATGATGCGGTAGAAATCTCCGACAATCGGAATCTTAATGTACCTTCAAAACCATCATCAGCTTCATCAGATATTGATCAGGGTAAATGGGTTCAATGGAAGCCTCAGGTCAAAAAGACTCCTAACAATCGTGGTGACCAGGTAAGTATAGATAAAATTGTTAAAAAAGGTGACCCAAATGGTACGAGCCTCCTGAAAGGAGGTAACTCCCATAACGGTTCCAATGGAGTGGTGAAAGTTGATGTGAGAGACGACTATGTTTCTGATATTTGGGATTATGAGATACATATCACTGTGAAGCATGGGAATGATCCTGAAAAGTCGTTTATCGTTGATCCAAAGTTGAGAATGATCCCACCAGATAGCTTTTAAAGTTGAAGAACTTCTCATTTGGCATACTCTATTTTATCACCCTGACATTAGCTTATTCTCAGAATCAACAAAAAGCTGATAGTTTAATCAATTTATTGAATGCTGGAACTCAAACACAAAGATTTGAGCTTCTTGCTGAGATTTCAATTTATGAAACACGTCCTGATTCACTTTTAAAGTATTCTAATTTTCTCATTTCAGAAACTTCAGATAGTCAGAAGAACTGGAAATATCATGGGTATTTTCAAAAAGGCAATGCATATAGACTAAAGGGTGATTACGATTTAGCTTTCAAGAATTATTTTGAAGCATTACAGTGGTTACCAAAATCGGCTAGCGGGAACATGGCGTCCGTTCATACTGCAATAGGTGACACCTATTCTGTTTTAGGAGATTCACGAAATGCGCTTGATTTTTATTTACAAGGTATCAGTCAGCTCAGAATTTCGAAAGATTCCGTTCAGTTGGCGACAGCACTCCTAAATACAGGGGACGAATATTTAAGAATTGAAAACCTGGATTCTGCTTTAATATTATTCACAGAGGCTGACATCATTTTTAAGCGAAAGCATTCAGAAATAGGAGAGTCCTATGCCATGGGTAATATGGGACTTGTATTCGCAAAGCAGGGAAGATATGAAATGGCTGAGATTAGTGTTTTGGAAGCCATTGAGCACCTGGATGAGCTGGGTGATACCTATGCGGTCTCCGCATTTCAGTTGGAAATGGCAGGTGTGTATAAAGAACTCGGTCTATTTAAAGCTGCCCTTGGTTATTCTTTGGATGCCTATGACTATGCCATCAAATTTGGATTGAAAGAGCAGATCAGGGATGCAGCTGAATTATTATCCCAAATCTATGAGGCCACAGGAAAATCCAAGAAAGCCCTTGATTATCTGAGGATGTATGTAGCCTATCGAGACAGTTTGAATAATGAATCCATTATCCAGCAAATGGCTGATATACGGAGAGATTTTGAGTTAGCAAAAATTAAAGAAGAGGGCATCCAAAAGTCTGTCGCTACCCCCCAAACCGTAGTAAAGATCTCAGATGTAAATCCCGATTACTATGCACTAATCATTGGAATCAATGATTATCAATACAATGATGCATCACTACTTGATCTTGATCACCCGGTATCTGATGGACTTTCCTTGAGCAAGGCACTTCTCACAGGTTATTTTTTTGATCAGAAGAAGCTTTTCTTCCTGGAAAATCCTACGAGATCCGAGATCATTCAGACTTTAGAACAATTGTCCGGTATTATCTCGGATAGGGATAATCTCTTAATTTTTTATGCTGGTCATGGCGTATGGGATGAAAAGTTAAACGTTGGGTATTGGCTGCCTGCAGACTCAAAGAGTGGAAGTAAAGCCAATTGGTTAAGCAACAGCACAATCCGTGATTATATTTCGGGTATACCTACAAGGCATACACTACTTATTTCTGACGCCTGTTTTAGCGGGAGTATCTTCAAAACACGTGAGGTAAAACAGAACCTGGAAGACTACGGATTCTATAAGGTTTATAAACTTAACAGTAGAAAAGCCATGACTTCAGGTTCCCTTGATGCGGTTGCTGATAAAAGCGTTTTCATGGAATACCTGGTGAAAGGCCTCGTAGAAAACGAACGCAATTATCTTCCTGCAAGAACGCTCTTTCATGAGATTGAGACAGTCGTGATTAATAATACCACAAATGTTCCTCAATATGGCACCATTCAAAATGCAGGTGACGAAGGGGGAGACTTCATCTTTATCAAAAAGAAAGCGGATACAGAAGGTTTATAAGTTCTATAAAGAAACCCCTCTTTTCCAAGGAATGAAGTCATGCTGCTTCATCTGAACAGCTTTAGATTGCACTTCTCCACTGGCAATCTTTATCACTTGCTCCAGCATCTCTTCGCCCATCTGCTGAATCGTTTTGGTTCCTTCGATTACCGGTCCAGTATTGATGTCGATCAGGTCAGGCATCTTCTCAGCTAGTTTGGTATTTGAAGAAACCTTCAGAATCGGTGCTACAGGGTTCCCAGTTGGAGTTCCTAATCCTGTGGTAAATAAAACGACATTGGCTCCGGATCCAACCAGGCCAGTTGTGGATTCCACGTCGTTACCAGGAGTACATAATAAGCTGAGTCCCGGCTTTGTTGCGTATTCAGTATAATCCAGAATATCATTGATTGGAGAGGTACCGCCCTTTTTGGCTGCACCTGCCGATTTCATGGCGTCAGTGATTAATCCGTCCTTGATATTACCCGGAGATGGATTCATATCAAAACCGGATCCAGCTGCCTCAGCCGCATTGGAATAGGCTTCCATCAGACCGGTAAATTTTTTGGCCAGTTCCTTGTTCGGCATCCTGTTGATCAACTCCTGCTCCACACCACAGAGTTCAGGGAATTCTGAAAGCATAACCTTTCCACCCATAGCTGAAACAAGGTCCGCACAATACCCAACTGTTGGATTTGCGGAGATCCCTGAAAAACCATCTGACCCACCACATTCCAGGCCAATTGTCAGCTTGCTTAATGGGGCAGGCTTTCTTTCAATCTTGTTAGCTTCAGCCATTCCTTTAAAGGTCTGTTTAATGGCTTTAGAAATAAGATCAGTTTCTTTTCCCGTTCCTTGCTGATCCAGTATGATCACTGGCTTATCAAGGTCAGGGTTGATATTCTTAATGGCTGTTGTTAAACTCTTTACTTCAGCATTCTGGCAACCCAGGCTAAGTACGGTAGCTCCTGCTACATTAGGATTGTTTACATAACCAGCAAAAAGTCTGCAAAGGGTCTCAGAATCCTGTCTGGTTCCACCACAGCCTGCTGAATGCGTAATGAATCGGATCTTTATATTATCGAAAATGGCAGGCTTTGACTTGGGTTTGATGCTTTCCAGTGTGACCGTCTCAATAGCTGAATCCAGGGCATCCTGCTGGTAGCTACTCACCAGTGAATTAACCATGTTTTCATAAGGATTATCATCTTCATAACCCAGGGCTTTTTCAAACGCATTTTTCAAGACGTTGATGTTACGGTTTTCACAGAAAACGAGAGGAAATACTAACCAAATATTATCCGTTCCAACCTGTCCGTCGTTGCGGTGGTAGCCCAGGAAAGTTCTCCCCTCAAATCTGGAGGTATCCGGAGCCTGCCATTCGTATTTAGTTTGTTTGTCCAGGTCATAACCTCCGGTCATGTGGGTTACATTAGCGGTGGTGATGGCTTCTCCTTTGCCAATTGGTTGATTGGCTGTGCCTACTACGAGACCGTACATGGTCAACGGATCTCCTTTGGCAAAATCATATAGGGCAAATTTGTGTTTTGCAGAGATGTTATGAATGAGTTTGGTCTGAATTCCATTGACTGATACCTCAGTACCTGCTTTTAAGTCAGTTAATGCAACTGCGAGGTTGTCTGTCTCATTGATTGTAATTGCCTGGATCATGTTGTTTTATAGAGATTTTATTGATGCTAAAACACCTTTTTGCTGAATATCATTCAAATAGCCTGTCACCTTACTTTCACAATTACCCAGACTGGTAAGGTCTTCTCCCCAGAATGATGCATTGGAAAGTACTTTGCTGGCGATGGCTTCATTTGCCGGTCTGTTTGATTTAAGATCGACAAAAAAGTCTTCCACCTCTTTGTCGTCATTGATCTGAAAACTATCAGACAAATAAAGCTCGATCAAACAAGCCAACGCAAAGATAAGTTGGTTGGGCAAGGTTCCATTGATCCTGTAATAATCTTTTACAGTGGGAAGGATCCTTACTTTATACTTTGAAATAGAATTTAAAGAGATGCTTTTAAGCTCATGCTGAATGAATGGATTTTTGAATCGTTCCAGCACCTCATCCGCAAACTGCTTGACCTGCTGAGCGGGCAAATCAATGGTCTGAGCAATTTCATCATACATCGTTTTCAATATGAATGGACCAATCACATCATCTTCTACGTTTTCACGTACAGTTTCATTTCCAGCAAGAAGTCCTACTGGGACCATCGCGGTATGTGAACCATTCAAAATCCTTACTTTCTGGGTTCTGTATGGAGTCAGATCCTTCACAAATTTGATGTTCAAGCCGATCTCTTCCATGTTCTCAGGAAAGGCTGTCTGAATTTCTTCAGGGCCTTCAATCACCCACAGATGGAATACTTCTGAGGCAACAACCAGCTGATCTGAGAAGTCGACTTTCCTTTGAATCTCATCAATTTCATCTTTTGGATAGCCAGGTACGATACGGTCAACAAGTGTATTGGCGAAGTAACAATGGTTAGTCAGCCATTCTTTGAAAGCAGCACCCAGATTCCAATGATCGGCATACTGCAGCATCGTCTTCCTTAGGTTTTCACCATTTTTCTCAATGAGTTCACAGGGGATAAAAATCAGTCCACTCTCATCACTTCCATTGAAGTGATCGAACCGGGTTTTTACAAGCTGGGTCAGCTTCCCCGGAAAAGTCTTGGCTAGTTTCCCATTGGTGGGTTGTTCTTCATCCTGATAGGTGATACCTGCTTCTGTAGTATTGGAAACGATGAATTTCAGATCTGTATTCTTAGCCTGATTTATGTAGGTATTGTAGTCTTCAAAAGGATTGATAAGCTCCTGGATGCAGGAGTTTAATCGAATATCGTTAACCTGTTTCCCTTTCTGGATTCCCCGAATCAGATGATGATATAGGCCATCCTGCTTTTGGATCAAATCTACCATGCCGTGCTCGATCGGTTGAACGACAGCTACTCCTGCATTGAAATCTTTCTTTTCATTGAGAATGTCGATAACCCAGTCAACGAATGCTCTGAGGAAGTTGCCCTCTCCAAACTGAAGGACTTTGATAGGGTGGGAGGAAGGTATGTTAGCTGTTTCTCGGTTTAAAACTTTCATAGAGAGGTTAGTAATTTATTTGGACCCGCAATTTATTGAATTCTTGAATTACCTGTGGGATCAAAAGGAATTGATCGTTAATATTTACAGAATTATCTATGGTATACCTGCTGGTTATTACAAAGATTCTCAAAGAAGACACAAGTACGCAGAGAAATGCTTTGCGTGGGGTTAGTGAGGACACCAACCATGGTAAGGGAACACAGTGACGGTAATGAGGTTGGTCCTTTCTTCTCTAGTTCATAACCTGGATTGAGTGGGCGGTGATTGGAAAAAGTTCAAAAAGACATTGGAGGAGATTGGAGCACTATTGGAAAACATTGGAGAGAGATTAGAGAAATATTGGGAGCGACATTGGACGGAGATTGGCAGCATATTGGAAGAAAGACTGTCAAAGGAGCGGAGGTGTTCACGGAGTATATACAGAGGCTGAAAGAGCTATTATGGATTTTTAGATATTCAAACGCTCAAACTACTCATCAATTTTAGAACTCAACGCCTGAATTCATTTGGTCATAAAACTGTATAACTAAATTGTATTTTTCTCTAATCTTATCGTATTTATTGCATAATTCCTGCAATTCTTCAGGTTTGGTAAACATCCACTTAACAAACGAATAAAAGTCAGACTCAAGTGTATAGATGGACGATAGCTCCAAAAGACCCTTTGTCCTGCGTTCTTCGGTACTTAAATTAATGGCTTCAGTCCTACCGTATGTGAATTCTGGATCATTAATTGCATTCCATTCTTCTGTGGGAAAGAAGTTTGGACCATAATTTCGATATAACATATATGAAAACAGAACATGTAATCTCCCCAATAGATAATCGTAATCCTGGGCATGAACAATTAAATATATATCCGTCAAGCTGTAAGTATCATAATGTTCCCTATCGTACAAATACAATCTTTTCAATAGGTGGATTTTATGCAAATTCACTTGAAGAAATGCATAGGAATATGGTGAAAGGAAATCATTTATGATAGGTTCCATCCTTCCTGCCTCAGCATATGCTATTTGTAGGCCACGTGCAGATATTGGGGGTTGTAACCAATTTTTAGGAAAGAAACTCTCTGAATACTCAAACATCACATGTATCCCATAGTTTTCATCTATTTCAGCAAAAGTATTCGGATCAAATTCTTCTACATCAGAATCTTTGCATTGGGAAAATATCAGCAGAAGCATGGAATAAAGAAGAAACTGCTTAATCATAACTGTAATATACCAAATTATACTTTAAAACAGGTATGTATGAGGAAAAATCCCCATACCGTAATTGCACATTGTCTGTTCCCTAGAACTTATGCTTCTAGTGTTTAAGTGTATCGATTAAAAAATCGATATCGAAGTAATAACCTCTTTAACCAGCATCTGATCTTTATCTTCCAAACTTTGAATTTTCCGTACCACATCCATTCCTTCGATGATCTGTCCGAAGGCTGCAAAACCCTGACCATCGGGATTTCTCTTGCCTCCAAAGTCCAGCTAAGTTGATCGTCAATACAGATAAAAAACTCAGAGCTGGCTACAGGTCTGTTCATCAATTTTAGAACTCAACGCCTGAATTCATTTGGTCATAAAACTGTATAACTAAATTGTATTTTTCTCTAATCTTATCGTATTTATTACATAATTCCTGCAATTCTTCAGGCCTGGTAAATATCCAATCAACAAACACTTTAAAGTCTGACTCCATTGACCAGATGGACATTTGCCCTAAAAGACCTTTCTCCCTTCTTTCTTCGGTGCTTAAATTAAGTAGGTCAGTCCCGCCGTATGTAAATTCTGAATCATTAACTGCATTCCACTCTTCTGTGGGAAAGAAGTTGGGACCATAATTTCTATATAGCATTTCAAAAAATAGTTTGTGTAATTCCCCCAATAGATAATCGGAATCCTGGGCATGAACAATTAAATAAATATCCGTTTGACTGTAAGTTCCAATAGCAACCGTCCTTTCATAGAAAAACAATTTTTTTAAAAGATATATTTTGTGCAAGTTCACTTGAAGAAATGCATAGGAATATGGTGATAGGAAATCATCTATGATGGGTTCCATCCTTCCTGCCTCAAAATAATCTAATTGATAACCATTGGCAGATATTGGTGGTTGTAACCAATTTTTAGGAAAGAAACTCTCGGAATATTCATACTTTACATAAATCCCATAGTTTTCCTCTATTTCAGCAAAAGTATTCGGATCAAATTCTTCTACATCAGAATCTTTACATTGGGAAAACATCACTATCAGTATAAAAAAAAGTAAAAACTGCTTAACCATAACTGTAATATACCAAATTATACTTTAAAACAGGTATGTATGAGGAAAAATCCCCATACCGTAATCGCACATTGTCTGTTCCCTAGAACTTATGCTTCTAGTGTTTAAGTGTATCGATTAAAAAATCGATATCGAAGTGATAATAACCTCTTTAACCAGCATCTGATCTTTATCTTCCAAACTTTGAATTTTTCTAACAACATTCATCCCTTCAATGATCTGTCCGAAGGCCGCAAAACCCTGACCATCTGGATTCCTTTGACCTCCGAAGTCCAACTCAGGTTGGTCACCAATACAGATAAAAAACTCAGAGCTGGCAGAGCCGGGTTCTGCTCGTGCCATGGAAAGGGTCCCATCTTTGTGTAAAAATCCGGTGATGTCAGTGCTTTCATGAAAGATGGGAGGATATCCTCCATCCAGACGATCAAATCCTAATCCTCCCTGGATCACTTCAATCTTTATCTCGTTATTGGGCTGGTTGTCCATCCTGACTACCCGGTAGAAACTAGAGCTATCAAACATGTTGTTTTCAACATATCTGAGGAAATTCTCGCAGGTTACCGGGGCTTTATCCGGGTAGAGTTCTGCAACGATCGGACCTAGTTCTGTATTGATGGTGATTTTAGGGTTTTGGTTTGTAGAGCATGAAACCAAAATGAAAAGGGCAGGGATAATCAAATGGTGCTTCATGGTTTGGGAATTTAAAGAAAGTTATCTGGACACGATTATCCTCACAGCTTCCTGCTGATTCCGATATTTGATCTGACAATAATACATTCCATTCCTGACTTTGGATCCGGCTGTATTAGTGCCATCCCAAATGATCTTGTTTTCACCGGCAAATTGAGGCCCCCATAGTATTGTTTTCATGAGCTGACCTCCGCTGTTGTAGATATCGGCTCTCACCGTTTCGTCCACTGGAAGCTGATACAGGATAGTAGTTAAATCTTCCATCGGATTTGGATATGCTTTGAGGATTGAGAAGACATCTCCCTGAATAGGGTTATTGATGGTTTTAGGGTCTTCGATATAGACTTCATAAACTCCAGTTCCATGTGTGCCTATGACCAGGCGACCATCAATGCTTCGGTAGTTCAGGGAATTCACGACAGCCCGACCTATCAAATCCGGACTTTCTTTTACCCAGGTAGTATTCAATCCGTCAGTAGTTTCAGTGCTAAATAGTCCTACGCTGGTTCCGACAAAAACCATGTAACCAGACTGCGTAGGAACAATCTCTGCCCATCGGATGCTCGGGCCATCGCCAGTACCATCTGGCTTTTCCTCAAGATTGCCACTGATGTCTATGAAACTTTGTCCACCATCAAAGCTTTCAAATAATGAAGGCACCCGGTAATTGGTAATGGCAACAATCAAATGATCTTCATCTTCAGGATCCAATCCAATGCATCCGATGTGGGAGCCAGCAACAAATGAATCAGTACTCAAAAACTCAATTTCCTCATTAAAGGTGTTGGAGGCATTATTAATTTTGACCAGATAGGTTTCCGGAATGTTTGAAATATTCCAGCCGGCTGCATATATGAGGTCCGTACCAGGGACTGACGATTTCACAAGCGCGGTATAAACGCCTTGTGGTAAGTCAGTATCGTCAATAGTCTCCCAATTTACGGTAGTTGGATCCTGTTTTCCTCCAGGGATCTGTAATAAGTTGTTATTTCTCCAGATCACATTACCTCCTGCCAGGAACATTCGATTGTTATTCATGGGATCCAGTATGTATGGATTTATAAACAGGTATTCCTGGTCTTCCTTTTCACCTGCACCAGCTGGATCTACTCGAGTATAGGAGGTTAGATTATTTTGCGCATTTAAAGTCATTCGGTAGATCTGACTACTCTGAATGGAAGCATAATAGAAATTTTGCTTGTTGCTTACATAGGAAAAGCCACCATCACCCCCAAGTATCCTTGTCCAGGGAGAGTTTTCAATGGGAGAGTTTTTTACATGTACTCCATTGTCTTGCATACCGCCAATGATCACATCCGAAGCTTCGTCTTGTTGCTGATGAACCTGGTAATATTGACTTGTTACAAATCCATTATTCAAGCTGGACCACTGGACTGAATCTGCCCGGTTGTTTTGAGTAAGCCGGATGCCTCCATCGTTAAAACTCAGCATCTTATTGGGATTAGAAGGATAATAGATAAGTAAATGCTGGTCAGGATGATGATTGGGATACCTGGAGGCATCATTGTCCGGGTGATAGCCACCGATCCATCTGGTATTTTTAGAAGTAGTAAATCCGTCCATAGATCGATAGAGATTCGTGCCACCCAGATAGACTGTATTGGGGTCATTCGGGTGAATACTGATGACCATGTTGTACGATGACTGACTATCGAAATCTCCAACCTGACCTCCAAATTGAGGGATTTGCTGGCTTAGGTCAGTCCAGGATCCTTGTGGTATTCCTCCAATAATATTCGATATCTGGAGCTTCAGAAGGCTCACTGTATTTTCTCCCTGTGCCAGGAAATAGATCGTGTTTCCAGACGAGCCAATAACCGTTCTTTCGGCAATTCGGGATTTGGAGACAGGGGTAATATTTTTCCAACTGAGGCCATCAACAGAAAAGTAAATGCCTGCTTTATCATATAATTTATTCCCTGAACAATTGTTTTCACTAAGTATGGCTAAATAATATCCTTCACTGGTCTGATGAATATTGGTATAACAGGGAGCATTCACATCATTCAAATCTTTGAAATTGGGAAGATCAAACAACTTTTCTCCCAAAACTGCTGACCATGTATCACCTCCGTTATCCGATCTTAATATTCCACCAAAGGAGGCTACAAATACCTCATCAATATCTGTTCTAAATGGGTTAGTGATGATCGACCAATTGTATTGGAATTGATTTATGAACCGACTCTCTTCATCAGCATCAGTCGCGGCTAATTGAAACCATGTATTCCCTCCGTCTTCGGATTTGAAAAGACCATCTCCACGAAAGGGAGCACCGAGGCTTCTACTGGAATTCCCAACGAGTTCTCCGGTTCCAAAATACATGATGTCCTCCTTACCTGATCGGGTATCTTGTGCCATACAGGTCACACTACTGGAAGCATTAGGGTCATTGGTTTGGTTCCAGGAGTTACCTCCATTCGTAGATTTCCAGATGCCTCCGGACACTCCACCAGCGATAATTACATTTTCATTCCGAATGTCAAGAATTGCGGCCCTGGTTCGTCCGCCTACATTGAAGGGCCCGGATAATCGATAGTTCCGTTCCTGAAGCCTTGCTCCGTTATTAATTAGATTTCGCCGTTCGGGGATGGATTTTTGAAATTCCAGCTCAAGTTTTCGGATCCCATCAGGGACTTCCATTGTTCGAGGGTCAATCAACTTGCTGAATTCGTATTCGAAACGTGCAATGGGGTTTTCCCTTGATCCAACAGATTTTCTGAAGTCTAGTTTTAGTTGAGGGATGGTATAATCAGGTCTACTGATGGGTTGAATAACCACCAGGAGCACTAAAAAAGCCAATAGACTTCGGATCAATTTTATTCAATGACGGTGTTTACTTTGTTGAGTTTGCCTTCTAGCAACGGAGCAGTTACTGCCCCTTTACCATCATTATTTTTATCGCCTTTTCTGGCATCAATAAAATAGGAGATGGGTTCAACTTCAGTAAATGTTACTCTACCTTTTTTATCAGTGACTTCTTTTTTAACCGGGTTTGTACTACCACGATAGTCTGCTTCACTTTTATAAATGGTCACAGTTACGCCTTCTGCGATATTACCCAATTCATCGATGACTGTTACCCTAAGCTTGGTTGGAAGAAGTTGCTTTGCTGGATTAAAAGAAGAGAGTGTGATTAATACTAAAATCAGACTTAAAGAAAATGCGACTATTTTTTTCATGTGTGTTAAATTAAAATCTCTGGTTGTATGAAACCTTGCTTTTCGGGCTAGATCCATAATGTTACAAAATTAGATCCTGGAACAAATATTCAGCTAATTTGTCAAAATTCTGCACCTCCTGATATTTTCTATCACTATAGCTATTAGCTGTGTATTTGATATAGCTAGGTACGTCATTGATCAAGATATGTTCGATTAAAATATTACCATATTGCTGGTCCAGCACCTCTTCATTCTTAACCCGTGGTTTTAAATAGTGTTTTTCCCGTGTTTCAACTATTTCATTTTTTTTGGTAACCGTCACATCGCTATTCTTCAACTGATAGTCCAAAGTTTGAGTACGATCAGACAACCAATCAAAAAAGTATTGAAAGTCAGTTTTCCTAATTTCTTTGTGATAGGAAATGGCAAAACCATTTGCATTCCGTGAATTTAAGAGATGGACCATAGGTGTCTTGTCAATGGCATCCTTTTTTAGCTCCAGTGAGCTGAATATGTCTAACGACAGCTTTTTGAAATCATCAGATTTTACCCAATGTAGATAATCGGCTTTGTAGCGCTTATTTCTTTCAATGACTTCATAAATCAGAACCTCGGACTTTTCTGATTTTTTATCAAATAATTGCTGATATACCTGGTCAAAATAAGACATACTACCTGATTAACGTAATGGAACCATATTGTTCCTGTTCTTCACCGGGTGCCAGAGAGCTGGTAAATTTCATGATATAGGCATAAGTGCCGGGTGGGGATAATGAGTCACCAAAGTAACCATCCCATCTAAAGTCTTTGTCTTCGGATCTAAAAATCAGTTGACCCCATCGGTTGTAGATATAAATCTCAAATGTTTCAACGAAATCATTCGGAAAGACATAGAACTCCTCATTCATAGCATTTCCATTCGGACTAAATGCATTAGGTGCAAAAATGGTTAACAAGCATTCTGATGAAACCATCAGGTAAACCGAATCTGTTTGTAAACAAAATGGGGGGTTGATTTCTCTGGCTTCTACAAAATAGGCACCTGTATCCAGGTTACTCACAAATATGTTAGTAGAGGTAGAAACACTTGACTGACTGAATACAGAAATACCTGAAGAATTGACCACATTTATATCAACTGCACCTGGTACTACATTTCGGAATCCAATGCTAATTTCTGCATCGCTGGAACATCTATTTATAGCCAGGGCGTCCATGTCAAACGGCGCATTATCTTCCACCTGGACCACATTCACAGAGGTACAACCTGTTACTGTATTTGTGACATTTAGTGAATAAGTGCCTGATGATAAACCAGTCAGAAGTGGCGGTGTGCCAGGGCCATCGAAAGCATATGGTCCCTGAGTGACTGGCCCTATGAGATCATATGTAAACGTACCTGCCGTATTCAATGAAAAGTCGATTGATCCATCCGCATTTCCACAGGAAGACGGTGTAATGGAATTTAATGTGATTGTGGCTTCAGGTTGTATGGTGATCGTTACACTGTCTTCACCCAAACATCCTGAGAAAGGATCGATGATCTCCACTTTGTACAAAAATGTTCCTGCAGTGAATGTATTTACTGGTTGAGTTTGATTGGTTCCGACTTCTATGCCATCGATGTACCAGGTAAAATCAGCTCCGGCATTACCTACATCCAGATCCGGTACCGTATCCCGCTGACAGAAGTTCCGGTCGGCACCGAGTTCGAGATTAGGCCTTCCATCCCCTATAAACACAGTCACTGTGTCTGAGGCGCAGCCGTCTGTATTAGATATCGCCACATCAACGATTGTGGGAGTGGTGAATGTAACAGATCTTGTAGTATCCCCGGTAGACCAGTAATACCTAAGGTCTGGCCGATCTACATCCCAGGCATTTAAAGTCAAGCTGGCACCACACAATGCTGTATCACTCGGCACCATTGGAAGCTCAGGTATTGTATATACTTGGATTGTATCAATAAATATTGAGTCAACATCACATCGGTTCCTCAAAGTGAGTGTTACGATATAAGTAGTGTCATTGGTGTAGGTATGTACTGTATCAGGATCAGCTGTGAAGTCTGTTCCAGAACCATCACCAAAATCCCATGCATACGTTTCAATGGATGGATCTCTTCCAGCAGCGGAAAATATAGTAGGTTGTCCAACACAGGCCGTAGTGACAGTCATACCTGGTGGAGGAGGAGAGGACCCTTGAAATTGAACAAAATTGGGTAGCCCGAGCCGGCTGATTCTGCCTGCGAGATTAAATCCGGCCGCCACGACTGCAGCTCCATTGTCATCACCATCCGGTGTGTTAATAGTAAGCAGGTCAGGACTGTTATCAATGGCTCCATAGATGATGCCATCAGGTCCTATTTGGAGCGCGCCGAGCGTACCACCTGCTCCGCCGTAATCAAATTTTGAATTTTCGATGTCAGATATCTCCGTAGGCCTGCCAAGACTATCCAGATCAAACTGCATCAATTTTGATCCACCTCCAATCGTAGAAACATATAACCTGTTTCCAGTAGCGGAGACCTCAACACCATAAGCCTGGTTAGCCGGGGGTTCTCCAATGTCAATCATGCGCCCATTGGTGACAACACCTGTGGCAAAGTCAAAATCACATATCTCTACCCCATTACCCCCGATGCTTCCACTGGCTGTAGCAATAATTCCGGCAGCGGGAGAAACTTTCATATATCCCCGACCAGTGAGTTGATCCTGGTAAGTATCATTTTCACCTGCTACCGAATAAATGGCAGCAGATATCCCTTCGGGTATTATCTGGTAGCCCCTGAATACATTATTCCCGAATTCATGTGCGATCACCAGGGAGTTTGCAGTAAAGCCTGTGGCCGTTATCCTTTCAGTACTTTCTTTTATAAGGATATTATTTTTAGTGATGACTTCACCTCTAGCGGTGTCTCCCTTCAGGTCCACAATAGAGTATTTCAATTGATATTCAAAGTCTCCATAAACTTCTTCCGTGGTAAAGATCCAGTAAAGGGTAGCATCATCAGCAAACGGGATAATCATGGCTGATTGGGCAGCTGAGTTTTCCCCACCAATGCTTGTGCCGCCGAGCATCACATTGTGTTCCTTATTCCATACTGTGACACCATCTGTATAGAAGAGCAATTGGCCACCAATATCCGAAATGGTGGCACACCCTTCCGGCGAGAACATCATATTGGCATCAGTAAGTGGTAAAGGAGGCATTTCATTAAAGTCAATTCCGGCAAACTCACCAAAATACCATTGATTGTAAACCTGGCTAGCTACGCCATACTCGGTTACTATAATTTCATCTACTACCGGACAGCCGTTTGCACCATAAGCTTCTACCCAATAGGTACCTGCAGTATCAATTGTAATCGTTGGAGTTGTCTCACCTGTACTCCATACGTATCTGGTGGCTCCGGATCCTGCATCGAGCATCAGTGTTTCATCCACGCAAATGGTGGTATCATTCCCCAGATCAACGGTGTATGCCGTGTCAAGAATATCAACAGGTTTTGAGATCGTCTGACGTCTCCCATTCAATTCGACGGTAAGTGATACGAAGTTTCCACCTGCCGCTTGATACTCATAAACGGGTGATGTAGCTGTGGAAGTCGTCCCATCACCAAAATCCCAGAAGAAGGTTGTAGGTAAGGGACTGACAATTGGGACAAATTTTGTTGCACTGGTGAAACAGCTATCATAATAAGTAAAATTGAGTGTATCGAACATGGGTAAATACCCGGGAGCAAAGGCAGGAAACTGCCGGCCGTTATAGTCTTCATCAAAAACCAGGCTATCATATACAGTTAAGGCGGCCACACTATCTGCAAAATCAACCCTTCCTAATCTAAATGGACCTCCGTTATTCAATTGGTACAGATGATAGATTTTATCATCGAGTCCACGTTTTAATCCCCAGCTTCGATTGAAAGTATAGGGCAAAATATTGTTTACTGCGGCAAGTGTATCCTGAGTATCAAACTGATATAATACACCCGGGTTTGTTCCGTCTCCGTTTCTGGAAAGGTATAATTTGGTCCCATCAGCAGACCATTCCAGGTCATATACCACATCGGTTCCACTATCAGGAAATCCGGTATTCAATACTCTTTGATTAAAGCTAAGAACCCCGGTTGCCGGGTTAAAATTTAACAGTTGAATGTTTCTGTTTGCAGCTCGGCTGGCAACGGCAAGTGTTTGTGAGTTATCGTCATAAGCAAAAGCAGATGCTTCAAAGCCGGGTACAGTGATAGTTACAAAATTGAAATTTTGGATAGCTCCAATTCCAGTAGAATTGATTTCGGTAACCTGAAAATCAAAGGTGATTCTATTTTGAGTGATCAGCCAGAAAATATCCCCGGTAGGGTTTTCAAGGAGGATCATCGCTTCCGAAGGATCTATCAGACCCGTACCCTGATTGGCTTGTGTGAGGTCTCCAAGTGGATATTGGGCTACTCCACTATTTCCTAGTATAGAGGCATCGACTACACTATATTGGATTTCATTGGGTCCGGTTGTTCCCGGATTTGTAAAAAAGTAGTACCTGGGGGACCCATCAGGGAAAGGACAGGTTACAACAGGCTGGTTAATGGATGGGTTTCCATTTAAAGTGGTTCCACCGGCTATGGCTGGCAGCAGTTGATGTTCGCCATCATAGATTCTTTGACCATCGCTATAATATTTAAGGTTTCCGGTAAACTGGTCACTAACTACACCAGATCCACCAATGCCGAAGGTAGGATTCTGAAAATCAAATTGTTCGGGATCTCTTCCATTCTTATCGAAAATGAAGTGTTGATCCGAATTACCGAAATACCATTGGGTTTCGACAATGCGTTGTGAAAATGCAATTTGGGATGAAATGATCCCCAAAATGAAAACTACACCTGAATAGAATTTTGACATATAATCCCTAAAACATCTACACCAATATACTTGTTCACTATATGAAACAAAATTAAGGTAAAATACTAACGCCCTAATATTCGTTACATTACGTAGTTTAGCAGTTTTATTGGATAATTATTACTCCAGTTGAATAAATCAAACAGGTTATACCAAATAGCTTCAGGCTGTGTTACTTTTTGGGTATCGGTTTTTATGCTAGTGAATATAAATAATTTGCAGGCACAAGATCCACAATTCTCCCAATATTATGCAGCACCTATGTATTTGAATCCCGGATTGGTTGGGATCAATCAGAAGGGCCGGGCTGGACTTAACTATCGCAATCAGTGGCCGTCCATAGCAGCTAATTTTGAGACTTACTGTTTTTCCCTGGAGTACAACTGGGAAGATTACGCAAGCAGCGCAGGAGTTCTGGTCACTACAGACCGGGAGGGAATTGCCGGGCTTCAGTCAACCAATATCAGTTTACAGTATGCTTACCAGGTTAGACTCAACTATCGCTGGACCTTCAGGCCAGGTATCGAAATGTCCTACTACTGGCGAGACATCAATTTTGATCAGCTAACTTTTGGAGATCAGTTTGATCAGACAGGGCAGGTGCGACCTGTTACTGCAGAGACTTTCAACACCGGATTCAGTGCGAGGTTTTTTGATATGGCACTGGGAGGTATCGTTTTCAATCAGAATGCCTGGTTGGGCTACGCGATGCATCATGTGCTGGAGCCTAATCAATCGATTGCTGGTGGGGATTCTCCCCTTCCAAGAAGGATTAGTATCCATGGTGGTTACAAAATCCCATTCACTGCAATCAATAAGCGGGCTTCGCTAAATCCTGAAGGAAAAGAAAGGAGCCTGACTCCATCCGTGAATTATCGGGTTCAGGGTGATTTTGATCAGCTGGATCTGGGGCTTTATTTCACGCTGGAACCTATTTTAATTGGAACCTGGTATCGGGGAATCCCAATCCAGAATGTGGATGGGGTGGCTAATAGTGAATCTGTGATATTTATGGTTGGATTTAGTAAAAAAGCGTTATCAATAGGCTATAGTTTTGATTATACCATCTCGGACCTGGGTATCAGGAGTGGTGGGGCACATGAAATATCAATTGCTTATTCCTTTAGCCTGGCTGATCCGAGAAAGCCTCCTAAAGATGTTCGTGAGTTAAGTTGTCCTGTTCCATTCATTTTCTAATATTCGATTTACCTATCCTAACTAAATTTACACCCCATGAACAATGAGGCGATTTTGACGATCATTCTGATCATTCTGTCAGCAGATTTTGCAATAGAACGAATACTTTCTTTTTTGAATGCTAAAAGTGCTACGAAACCGATTCCAAAGGAGCTGGAGGGTATTTACGATCCGGAAAAATATGAAAAGTCCCAGCAATACAACAAGACCGTATCCAGGTTTGGCAATTTTTCCTCCATACTAAGTTTTATGATCACATTTGCAGCCATGTTTCTGGGATGGTTTGGCATGTTGGATCAATGGGTACGTAACTTTTTTGCAAATGAGATCATGATCTCTCTGGCATTTTTTGGAGTTATCTTTTTATTCTCAGAGTTCATGGGAATCCCATTCTCTTACTATAAGAATTTTGTCATTGAAGAAAAGTTTGGTTTCAATAAGATGACTCTGAAAACCTTTTGGACGGATAAGGTCAAAGGTTTTGTGATTACCATACTCATTGGTGGGTTATTGATCACTGCATTGCTTTATCTGATTCAATTCATGGGAAATGACTTCTGGATCTACTTCTGGGGGATTATCACCTTGTTTGTGCTATTCATCAATATCTTTTATACTTCCTGGATATTGCCTTTATTCAATAAACTTACCCCAATGGAAGACGGGGAGCTCTTTCAATCCATTAAGAATTATAGCGATAAGGTGAAATTCCCACTCCAAAACATCTTCGTAATGGATGGATCCAAGCGATCAAGCAAAGGAAATGCATTTTTCTCAGGCTTTGGGAAGCGAAAGAAAGTGGTGCTATTTGATACCCTGGTAGAGAAGCATTCGGTGGCAGAGCTAACAGCCGTTTTTGCTCATGAAGTGGGTCATTTCAAGAAAAAACACATTATTCTTAGCACCATCATCAGTATCCTGACCACAGGATTCATGCTCTATCTCCTATCAATGATGATTTTAAATGAGGAAGTAAGTGTTGCCATGGGTGGAACATCATCAGCTATTCATCTCAATATTCTGGCTTTTGGGATTTTGTTTACTCCGGTTTCCAGGGTGCTGGGTATTCTTGGGAACCTATTGAGCAGGAAAAATGAATATGAGGCAGATCGATATGCTGATGAAACCTATGATGGAAAACCATTAATTACCGCTCTGAAGTCAATGAGCAGTGATCATCTTTCTAATCTTACCCCTCATCCGGCGTATGTTTTTGTGAATTATTCCCATCCTACGTTGCTGCAACGGGTGAGGGCACTGGGGAATTGATCTTGACCACTAACTTTTTAAATTAACCGCACATGACAGTCACAAGGATGCTAATCCCTGTTTATTGTTTGGTATACTGGATTTAGAAAATAAAAAGTGCTAAATCAAATAAAATCAATCTCAGCCCGGAAAGGGAACTTCATCAAATACTTATGAGCATCATTCACACTCATCTCTTTTTTGATGATCCTATATAGCGTCTCAGTGATTGGGCACCTGACCTTATAAGAGATTGATAATTCATGGATGATCTCTATGGTTTTAATCCCTTCAGCTACTTCCTCCATAGAATTAATGATTTCATCAATATCTTCCCCCCTGGCAAGACGATAGCCCACTGAGTAGTTTCGGCTCAAACTACTTCCCGCTGTAGCAATGAGGTCACCTACACCAGCGAGCCCCAGGAAAGCACTTGCATTTCCTCCTAAGGCAGTTCCAATATGCACCATCTCAACCAAACCCCGACTGATAAACAGGGCACTGGCATTGGCTCCCAGGTCAAGTCCTGCAATGGTTCCAGCTCCAACTGCAATGATATTTTTTAATACCCCACACAGTTCAATGCCAATCAGGTCGCTACTACCGTAGATCAGAAACCGGTCATTCTTCAGTAATTGCTCACCCATCTTGATTACCTCATCAAAATGGCTGGCGACCACCGTGGCAGCTGGTTTTTTCTCCGCGATCTCACGTGCGAGATTGGGTCCTGCAAGACAACCAACTCTTACTACCTGGCTTTCTTCCTGGATCACCTCGCTCATGGTCTTTACATGTTCACGAGTAAGTGGACCCCGTAATTCAACCTTTTCTTTATTTGCCTGCTCCAGGTCCAGCCCCTTAGTCCCATGGATCAGGATGTGATAAGGTTTTAGGAATGGACTCATCTTTCGCATCATGTCCCGGAAGTTGGCAGAAGGAATCATTGGGAATATGACGTTGCAGGATTTGGTGACCTTTTCAATGTCATTCGTGACTTCAATCAGATCATCCAGCTTTTGTCCTGCAGCAGCCCTTTCACGTTGAAATTTTTCAGCTCGCTCCGGAGTTCTGGCATACAGCAAGACAGGGTTCTTTTTTTCAGCCAATAGGTTTGCCATGGCAGTTCCGAAACTACCAGCACCAATTACGCCAACCGGCTGCTTAGATGTAGTTTTCGAGACCATAGCCGTCGATCCTGTTGTGATAGTAAAACAATGTATTCATGTTTTGGATGATGATTTTATCACCCTTCATTATGAGTGGTCTTTGGGCATGATAGAGCCCAACGTTGTTCAGCCCAAGTTTTATGGCCTGATCAGCCTTTTTCTTCATATGGCCAGCTACCATTACCTTCCCTTCTTCATGAAGCTTCATCACTTTCTTCCTGAGTTTTTTGAAGGTAGCTTTAAACTCTTCATAGTCAAGGACAAGATCTTCATCCGGTAGCCTCAATAAATTGTAAAGGTCGAGCTTAGGGTTTTTCCTTTCAATCATCCTGAATGCCGTAAAGGCCACGAGATGACTGGCAAATACCCGATTATATTTATGATATTCTTCTACAATACGTTTTGAAAGGATTCTTACGTATTCTTCTTCCCTCTGGGAATCAACTGTAATATTCCCATTTGAAATAAAATAATCTACCGGATCAATGGGGTTGCCATTGGCATCATGGCTGTTACCTTCATTATCCACATAGTTACCCAGGATATCCATTCCTTTTCCAATACTTACAGATATATCCGTACCCTTGGTAAAAAACTTTAAAAGGAAAGTAGCAATCTTGTATGAGGAAGAGAATTCATCGCTTTCCTGGTAATATCTTTCCTGACCAGTTCTTTTAAGATGCTCATTGATTAATGCCGGTGCTTCAAGTGTGAAATTGTAATTGATCACTACTGGCACTATAAAAATCTTTTGTGCCTTTTTGGTGTCTTCAGCCTGTTGATAGAGGATGCGCTGGGCTTCAATGGTTGTGCTTAATAGTCCTAATTTGAGTCGCGTTTCAATATGTCCTGATCTCGACCGGGTACCACCAGGGAAAAACAGACTATGACAGCCACGACGTAATGCCATACTTGAATAGGTCTTCAAAGTTTCCAGGTATATCGGATTTTTCTTTCTTCGGTCAACCTTATAGGCGCCCAGACTATTCATGAAGTAGGCGAATATCTTAATGTTAAAAAGGTTAAGTCCTGCACCGTAGATAAATGCTGGTAATCCTAAAAATTGAATTACCCAACCAATCAAAATGGAATCGAGGTTACTGAAATGGGTTGGAACCATCACTACGGTACCCTGTCTGGCCAGATTCCGGATATGTTCTGTTTCCCCGACAATGTGAATCTTATCATCGAGATCAAGCTGTCGGCTAAAAAGTGAGGTTAATCCTTTAACGCGCGTAGCATTCAGGAGTCGGGCAAATCCAAAAGTGACTACCGTTCTGGCGAATTGATAAGAATTCTTTTTGAAGTTCCCAGCAATTTCCTCAGAGTATCTGGTGATAATTTCATTTAAGATTTTCTCCTCTTCTTCCCTGGCTTTGTCTGGCTCCATGGAACTACTGTCCAGGAGTCTTTGCTGCATCTTGTTCCAGAAGGGTTTTTCGTCACGAGGGTCTACTCGCCATGGGTTGGAACGCATACGGGCTTTTTCCCGGTAAATAGTCATTTCAACCTCTTCACGCAGGGAACGACCTTTCGTCAGCCCTTTTAGGGATTCAAAAGCTTCTTCGGTAACTTCTTCAATAAATTTTTTCCGATCCTTCGACAACTGCATAATAGGCCATTCCTTTGTCTTTGGAATGATCTCACTATATCGGATTTTCTCTTTCTTCATCTACTGCCGGTTGGTACTTTTTGAATCCAGATTGTTTATTTACCCCAAAAATAGCTCGCCTTTGCCAACTAGTTTGCATTTTCCTGCAACCTTCACTTCTTTGATGGTTCCATCTTCATTGATCAAAAGGTCCAGAAAGAGTTTACTTGGCCGTCCCATCTCATAACCCTGCAGACTCACAACCGGCATCTTCAATATTCCATGATGATGAAGGTAGCAGGCGAGAGGACCATTAGCTGAGCCCGTAGCAGGGTCTTCATAGATGCCCAGTAAAGGAGCAAACATTCTACCCTGAATGTCGCCTCCTATTACCCCATGAATGGAATAACAATATAGTTGGGTGGTGTCAATTTTTCTTGATAGGTCCTCCAAAAGATCAGTCCTGACCTTGATGTTTTTCAATGTATCTGTTTGTCTGATAGGAATAAATAAAATATTGTTACCACAGGAAACTTCTTGAATGGGATAATCATCAAGATCACTTTTTTCCAGAGAGAGCATTGAGGCAATCGCATCATGATCTTCAAAGAATCTTCCAAATACAGGCAAGGGTTGTTTCATGGTGATGAGGTCAGGCTCCTCGTTTTCGTATTTGATTTCTACCTCAATGAGTCCTACTTTTTGATGTACTGTGATTAATTTCTTACCAGACTCACCTGCCAGGAGAAAAGCTGTTCCGATCGTAGGGTGACCAGCTGTTGGTAATTCCCTGCCCGGGGTGAAAATCCGCATGGTATGATGATCATCTGTCGTAGATCGAATAACAAAGACTGTCTCTGAAAGATTAAACTCTTTGGCTATTTGCTGAAAGGAATCAGGATTTATATCTGCTGCGTCAGGAAATACAGCAAGTTGATTACCGGAGAATAATTTATCTGTAAATACGTCTAGTAGATAATAACTGTAACTCATAGATTAATTCTAGCCCGCCGCTAATCTAAATAAGTGAATATGGTAAAACAAAGCGATCTTAAGATCACTTATTAATTGATTGAGGTGTTAATTTGCAGCAAGATTATCTATGCCGTCATTTAGTTTAAAAGAAATTCAGGCTCCGGTTGCAACCGAAATGGCAGAATTCGAAAAGAAATTCCGCCAATCTATGCGCAGTAACGTCATGTTGCTGGACAAGATCACTGGCTACATTGTAAAACGCAAGGGGAAGCAAATGCGTCCTTTATTTGTTTTTTTGTCTGCGGGTGTGGCTAATGGTATCACTGAATCTACTTATCGGGGAGCTGCCTTAATTGAATTGCTCCATACGGCCACCCTGGTTCATGATGATGTGGTTGACGATGCACATTATCGACGCAGCTATTTCTCCATAAATGCGCTGTGGAAGAATAAGATTGCGGTACTCGTGGGAGATTTCCTCCTATCCCGCGGTTTGTTGCTTTCACTGAATAATGATGATTTTGATCTGCTCAAGATTGTATCGAATGCTGTAAAGGAGATGAGTGAAGGAGAGCTATTGCAGATGGAAAAAGCCAGGAAGCTGGATATCACGGAGGATGTCTATTATGAGATTATCAGGCAGAAGACCGCAAGTCTAATTACCGCCTGTTGCCGAACAGGTGCAGCCTCATCAGGAGCTTCACAGAAGATCATTGATCAGATGACCCAGTTTGGTGAAAATGTGGGGATGGCTTTTCAGATTAAGGATGACCTGTTTGACTATGGTACTTTTGAGATTGGCAAACCGACAGGCATAGACATCAAAGAAAAGAAGATGACGCTACCGTTGATTTATGCCTTAAATCAATCGGGTCGATCTGAGAAGAACAGAATAAAAAAGATGATCAAGCGAAGCGCACAGGAACCAGCATTGGTACCAGAAGTAATTGACTTTGTGAAATCAGCTGGAGGGATTCAATATGCGATTGAGGTGATGGAGAAATACCATCAAAATGCTAAAGAGATTTTGGATCAACTTCCTGAATCTACCTATAAGACTTCGCTGGATCAACTGGTACAGTTCACGATTGACCGGACGAGGTAATACCTGTATTTCTGGCAATTAGGGCACAGGCTTGTTAACTTTGCCTTTCAATATAAAAAACCACATTTCCGGATAGACCTTCTGGTTAATTTCCGATGAACAATCAATTATGAAAAAAGTACAAGCAAACGACAAGGTAAAGGTACATTATACAGGAAAGCTTAAAACTGGCGAGGTCTTTGACTCTTCCGTAGAAAGAGATCCACTTGAATTTATCGTAGGTGCTGGACAAATGATCAAAGGGTTTGATCAGGCAGTCAATGGAATGGAGCTGAATGAGAAGAAAACGGTGACTATTCCTTCTGCTGAAGCTTACGGAGAAAGAAATGAACAACTGATTTCTGATGTTGCGAAAGCTGAATTGCCCCAGGATATGAAACCTGAAGTGGGCCAAACATTGGTTGCCACGGATCAGCAAGGACATCAAACTCATGTGTTAGTTACTGAAGTTACCGAGACTTCCATAACAATTGATGCTAATCACCCATTAGCAGGAAAAGATTTGATTTTTGAGATTGAACTGGTTGAGATCGGTTGATCTCTACAAGTTTGAATAAAAAAAGCCAGATCTGATTAAGGACCTGGCTTTTTTGTTTGATTGGCCGAGATATGTTTAATTAAATAGACTTTTTAAGTTATCCATTTTATTTTGAGCCATTTCAAGATGACCTTTTTGATTTACTATGGGAGATACAGGTGACAATTTAGCCTGGTTGTCGACGAAAAACTGATTAATGGGAACATCTAATCCATACAGATCTCGCTGAATCTTTTCGTAGTCGTCTGGCACTGCAATTTGTAGTTCTTCCCATTGAGATGCTTCATACTTTATATATGGAAAACGAGCAATAGCATTGAAAGCCCAAAATTCATCTTTACTCAACTCAAATGTTTCAAGCTTTTGTTCCAGTATTTCAAATGTTGTATGATGAATTAGCTTACCCTTTTTGTATTGAGTTTCAATGTTTGAAACGAAAGGTTCACCATCTATGTAAGTGTATTTTATCCTAACATCACCTTTAAGACGGTCATTGCTGATAGTGCTAAATAACGTTGGAGTTGTATAGTTTATCTCCAATACGTTTAAGTCCTCCTTAGAAACCTTGACAAAGACATCTGAAAAATTTGAATTCGCAACCTTTTTGTTAGTGCATTTCAATATGAAATAATCCTTATTAGGATCAGATTCCGAAAGTTTATAATTGAATTTATTACTCGAAAATGGACCATAATACCTAAGGCGCAGAGACTCCCTTAGGGTCGAAGTGGTAGATGGGGCAGATGCAATTTTAGCCTTTGTGTTTTCGCAGAAGTATTTATACTTTGTGTATGGGGCTACATTCCCGTTATGTTCACCCATATAGATTGCATACCCTATGCTCTCAAAATAGCCTTTATAAGTATCCTCCATCATGATAGTTTCCATGAAATGGCCCTTAGCTAGATGGGAAGATTTTCTCATCTTACCGATAAAGGTTTTTTCCAGATGCTTGACTACAACTTTTACATCAATCGCATCTGTTTCTTCACTGTTTTGTACAGTTGTGGACGAGATTAACAAGATGGATGAAACAAATAAGGCCAGGGTGATTTTCATAATACCGTTTTTTATTACTAATATTAAAAGTAATGAATTCGGAGGATTGATACAATACCAGGATAATTAATTTGGAATCCTATAGTAATCTTAATGTTGAGATTACCCCTTTAAGACCTGCCTTCTCTTAAGATTAATCACCACCGCGCTGATGATAATAATGATCATCCCAACCCATTGAAAGAACGAAATGGATTCATTGGCATATAACCACCCGATGAGTACCGCAATAATGGGATTCACAAAAGCGTAGGTACCTACCACTGCAGCCGGCTTTTGTGTTAAAAGCCACGTATAGGCAATGAGCCCAATAATAGAGCCAGCCAGAGATAAATACAAGATGGCTGTCCATTCTCTAATTCCAACGAGTGAAAAATCTGTAAGTCCATATTCCCCAAGAATACCGCTGATGATAAGAGAAAAAAGTGAAGCAAAGGTGAATTGCCATCCCAGGTTTGAATACATGGAGTCCCTTGGTGGATAGTTCTTATACAGTAAGGTCCCAAAAACCCATGTGATAGCGCCCAGTAGGGTCAAAAAGGTTGCAATGATTTCGAATTTGGTGGTCCCGAGACTTTCACCGGAGATCTGTTCCCCAAACAAGGTAACGATCCCTGCAAGACCTAATATCACCCCCAGAATAATAAAAGGATTATGGAAATATAGTTTCCAATTCACTTTATCTAAAATAACAAACCACAGCGGTATTGTCGCTACCAGTACAGACGCATATCCGGTGGCTATATATTGTTCAGACCAGATGAGCAGACCCTGGCCACCTACCATAATTATGAATCCAAAGAACGCATTCCTGACCAGGGTATGAAAATTGGGCCATTTTTGACCATCCCAGAGACAATAGGCGATCAGCAAGAGGCCAGCTATACTAAACCTTACAGCAGCCATCATAAAAGGTGGTAAACCATCCAGACCTATTCTAATAGCCATGTAGGTGGTTCCCCAGATAAAATAGATGCTCAGGAAGGCAATGATGATTAGGACTTGGTGTGAAAACTGTCTTCTAGCCACTATTTGTTGATTTGATCACTAAAGTAAATCAAGGACAAATTGGAAACTAAAAAAGAGTTTTAATTGTATGTGATATTAGAGGAGGTTGATATGAAGTTGTTAGTTTATATGGTTTTACCCCTGTTGTTCATCAGTTGTGCATATGATGTGGCTCCCCCAAGGTCTGTGAGTGGAAATATTATTCAGGAAACTGATGATGAGCAACATGAAATCATCATTCTTGATCCTGGTTTTCAATCCTGGTTAATATCAAATGCAAAGCCAATCGGTTTTTATACATTAAAGTATTATGAAACTAAGAATGCCCTTTATGTATCCTCATGGAATCGAAAAGCACATAGCTCACGGGGACCTATAACCAATGAGATTAATTATGATGTAAATCAGAGGTATGGATTAGACGTTAACTATCAGCTGTACTGGTACTTCAAGTACATAGAATCCATTTATGGACGTCGCTTTTTCTTCAATTAAGTGCTGGTACTAGCTTTTCCCTTTAAGAAATAAATGAGGGGACCAACAATTGGAAAAATAATCACGATTACAATCCATAAAGTCCTTTGATTCATATTCATTGAGCTACGGATAACATCTATTATGGCCCAAATAGCCAATGAAACGGCAATTATTCCTACGATTAAACCTATGAAACCTTCCATTGCTTTTTATTTTAATATACGCAATCCAGCGATTTAGGTGATTGATGGATTTCAGGTTTGCATATGACTTTTGTAGACACCTAATCCAGTAATTGATAAATTGATAATTTAACGGGCCCAAAAAGCCCTGATTTTATTAAAGGTACATCCTTCCAGGGTATCCTTTGTTTATTTAATCCATCAATGTTTGTAGATGTAATGTTTGTAAAGGTATCTCCACCTCCTTTCGAAGCATCACCCACCAGCCGATTGGACCAGGTATTGGCTACCTCAATTTCGAGGAGATTATCTCCCGGTTGTATGATTTCCGTTACATCAAACATATAGGGTTCTGTCCAGCAAACCCCGACTGATTTGCCATTTAATGTCACCCTTGCGATCTTGGAGAGATCACCCAGTTTAAGCATGATTCGTTTGCCTTCAGGTAAAATGGAGTTGATATCATATTGGAAGGTCTTGACGTATTGGGCGATTCCAGAATAGTATTTTATGCTTTGATCCTCGTGATCTGTCCAGTCAGTCAATTCAGGAAAGATGCACCGGTTTTCTTTGTTCTGATCGTCCGAAAAGAAGACCTCCCAGGCCCCGGAGATTGGAAGTTCTTTGATAAAGTTTTCCTTTAATGTAGGTGTTGGTTCAGTGAGATAGCTTCCATTATCGAGAATAATTGTTCCCTTAGTATGGTATGACAATCCTGGATTAGCCCCATTGGGTTGTCGTATCTTGGTAAACTTCTTTTGTATATCAGATGTTGAAAAAACAAGAAGCATGGAGCCGTAAGGGGCAAGTGTAACAGGAATGGTGGAATGAGTTTCTGACTGATCCAAAAATTCAGACGCTATGATTTCCCCGGAGATAGGATCCCAAATCTCAGCCATCTTATCTAGTTGTCTAAAGCTGCACTCCCTGGTTATCCATTTATCAGTTGTATTCCGGATGAAGTAGTAATCTGAATTTTCCTTTTGATAGTGTATGTAATCATAAAGGAAAAGATCAGCACCTGGATAGGTAAAATCAGGTAATATGCCTTTTTCTTC
This sequence comes from Bacteroidota bacterium, assembly GCA_047947195.1. Lineage (GTDB taxonomy): Bacteria > Bacteroidota > Bacteroidia > Cytophagales > Cyclobacteriaceae > UBA7330. The sequence goes on along the minus strand of CP170458.1, from coordinate 3,449,008 downwards.
CAGTACTCTTAAAGATGTAGTGCCTGCGAGAATCTTTTTTGGTTTCGGCGGTTTAATTGGATCAGCAGTCACCCATAGCTGGTCAATCAGTTTTTCAGGATCCTTAATCTCAAGATCGTTTCTGATTGGGAATACACCTTCAGGTTTTTCTGCAACAATGGTTGCTCCCTGCGAAACGAGGTCTTTCAGTTTAAATAAAATTTCAGGATTAATCTTGTGCTCAGGTTCCATAGCTAGCAATTTGAATTCCGCTCCCGTGGGAAGAACGAGATTCCCTTCTTTGACTTGCAATTGGAGTAGAATCTCATTGTTAATTACTTCGTAATCGTAGCCAGGTCCAACCATAAAGCGGCTGTTTTTATGTCCAGCAAAATTTGGCACTGCGTCTCCATAGTAATAAAGCACATCAGCCACGAAATCTGTCTTTTGAAATACATTGGATAATCGTGCCAGGTATTGATTAAATGGCTTTACCATGGGCCACCAAACCCGCTTATCATTGTAATGTGTACCGGCACCATATACAATTCCGGGTTTGCCAATCCAGCTGGGGTTGTGACTCCACCCATGGACTACTACGCGGTTCATTCCTTCGCAAAATGCCCGGTCTCCCATGGCTTTCATGTCAGCCGGGGCTTCCTGCCAATGACGGAATGAGGTAAACGATTCTTCTTCCACCACCCCGCGACCGTAAATATGTGATGCTGATGATACCTCTTTCACCACCCTAAGTATGTCAATACCCTCAGCATTCAGCCTGTTATGATCGATCCAGAATTCACCCCTGGGTAGATCCATCACACCAAGGGATTTTAGTGGTTCTACAGGTACATTATGCAGTGGAAACCCAGGCCCTCCGGACTCCGAGTTGATCATTAATCCGTTGGCATTAGCTATCTCTTTCGCTTTTCTGTAGAAATTATTGATCATCAATTCCGATAAAGTGTATTGAAAATCGCGTTTAAATTGATTGGTTATGTCTTCGGGGAAAGCTTCTTTGTCAATTAAAACTGGTAGGTAGGGAATGATATCATATCCATTCAGGGATTTAAAGGTTTCAGGTAGTGTTTCCGTCCAAACATTACCAACCACTTCATAGCTGGCCAGATAAAGGCTATTCAAAGCCGTGGAACTCAAGTCTTCACCAAGGACCGATTTCAATCGATCGATGACATAGTTGAAGTGGAAGGTAGTAGCCCTTGAATCAAAGTGATCAATAATAGGACCTTTTGAGTTTTGACTAGGTAATTTCAGCTGCTCACCCGAGTTGGAGCAGATAAACCTAACGATTTCAAATTGTCCTTTTTGATCCCATGATAATACTTCGGTTTTGGGATCAAAATAGGCTGTAACATCAATGATTTTTTTTGGAGTAAGTGGTTTTTGATCCGAAGGAATGGCTAGCACAGCGATCTCTTGATAATAGACAGGTTTCCCGTTTTTATCGTATTCCACATCCGGGATTTGATCATCCTCTGCCAGTTTGATTTTCCCTTCGGCACTCGTCTTCACGATCCTTGGAAAGGGGAGCTTAACGGCTTTTCCTTCCCATTTCAACTTTGATGTATACATCGATTTGGCGGAGTATTCAGGCGTAATCCATTTTCCTCCAGCATTCCAGCTACTCGCCATATTGATTCCTACCTTCATGCCATATCCTGAAGCATGATCAATGGCGATCTTCACGGCCCTCAGAAAATACTCTTCCATAAATACAACATCACCAATAGGCATCTTTGTATCTGATTTGCCCGCACCTATCTCAAAAATGTCAAACCCAGATATACCGGCTTCATACATTGCGTCTATTTCTTCAACCAACCTCACCGTATCAATATTTCCATTCAGCCACCACCAGTAAACCTTTGGCCAGGCATCCATGGGTGGGTCAGCGAACTCCTTCCTGATTTGTTCAGTAATGGATTGGCTTTGAGCTGCCGATTCAAATAATGAAAAAGTCAGCGCGAGGATTAGCATAAAGGTTAGTTTTAAGTTCATGAGTTCAGGAGGTTTTCTTCGATGAAAATAAGAATAATCCAAGGAAAGCAATGCCACATACCACAATCAGGATCTCATGACCAAAAACATAGCCATTGAGTAGGGTTGTGGAATTTAAATCAAGCGCTAGCGATAACACCGGAGCCAGTATACAGATAGGGAGTATCCATTGGTCACTAACCGTTCGTTTTGTTGCAAGCCCAAATACAAAAAGTGAAAGTAGTGGTCCATACACAAATCCAGTTACTCTTATAAACACATTGAGCATGCTGCTGTCCAGAAATTTCTCAATGAATAGGATAAAGAGGAAAATCAGGATGGCAAATCCGAAGTGAACGCTTTTACGAAGACGCTCATTATTTTCTTGCTCATCCATCTTGAGGATATCCATACAAAATGAGGTAGTCAGTCCTGTCAGAGAGGAGTCTGCTGAAGAATAAGCAGCCGCGGCAATTCCCAGGATAAATGTTATCTGCCCCAGAGATCCCAGGTTATTCATCGAGATAACAGGGTAAAGATCATCAACCTTTTCTGGAATGGTTATAGCCTGAGCGTCGGCATAAAGAAAAAGAGCGCCTCCCAGGAATAGGAAGAGGAGGTTCACTACCAGTAGAATCAATGCCAGAGTCACCAGGTTTTTTTGTGAGTCCCACAGGGTCCTGCAGGTCAGATGCTTTTGCATAACTGCCTGATCGATGCCATTGCTCATAACAGTAAGAACAATCCCTGCAAATATCATCTTCCAGAAATTATTGGGGTCTTTCCATCCCCAGTGAAATGTATCAGAAAGATTTCTTTTTGATAATTCTTCGCCGAGTTCAACGATGGAAAGGTTCATTTTTTGGCTTATGATGAATATGGAGATAATCGCAGCAAGGATTAAGAGGGTAGTTTGCAACACATCTGTAATGATGACTGTTTTGATACCTCCACGATAGGTATAGAAGAAGATCAAGAGTAACGTAATGATTACAGAGACCCAAAAGGGTAAGCCAAGGGCTGAAAAGATCAGAATTTGTAGCACATGAGCCATCAGGTAAAGCCTGACCGATGCCATAAAAGACTGGGAGATAATAAAAAAGATACTGCCTGTCCGGTGGGCTGCTGGTCCAAACCTTTGGCCCAGGTATGAATAGATCGAAATGGCTTTTATTCGATAAAATATAGGCAAGAGTAGGAATGCCACGATGATTAGGCCGATTGAATAACCAATCACCATTTGGAAATAGGCAAATTGAGTATGCTGTACTTGTCCGGGCACTGAGATGAAGGTAATTCCTGAGATAGCTACCCCAATCATTCCATAGGCTACCATGGGCCATGGGGTATTTCTATTTGCAATGAAAAAAGTAAGCGCATCTGATTTGGATGCACTCAACCGGGAGATGACAAACAGAAGCAGGAAATATCCTAAGAGTATGAATATGGCTGGTAAGCCAATCATTCGTTTGGTATGATTACGCTTTCAATACCCAAAAATTCACCTATTTGTCTGATGGTTTCAGCTCGGTGACCAATACCCAGTGAAAAATGATGAGTAGGTCCTTCTTTAAACCACCTTTTCAGGAAGGTTCTGACATCGGGTTTGAAAAAGCCACGTGTATTGGTATTTCCGGTTGGAGGGATAGGACCTCTTACCGATTCACCCTCTGCAATTATGAATTTGAATTGGCCATCATGTTTTTGAGCAACACCCAACATCGTAATAGGCCCCTCCTTGATGTTGAATTCGACGCTTGCACCAAAACCAGGTTTCCCATGGTATTTTTTTAAACTTCGGATTACAGGTTTATCTGCTGCTATATTCAGGTGATGAGGTCCATCATGACCTACCAGCACAAAACCTTCTTTGAAATCTACCGGATGAAATTCAGCAAAACTACCTCCCATCTCCAGTCGATCCATGATCATCATGCCGATACAGGTTTTTAGGTCCAGCTCTCCACACATGGGAAAGCCAGCGGCAGTAAGCAATGAATTACCCACGATAAAATTTGTGACCACCTTTTGCATCTCCGAACCGGGCTCACTTTCATAATAATACGCCAGGCCATCCAGTTTTTTATCCTGAATAAAATGTTTAAGTGCAACCCCAACACGAGCTGCAGTTTCGAGGTCCTCCTCTTTTAATTTTTCGGTGATGGGATCACTTTTTGGATCTACTACTTCAAAGAAGTCCAGAATTGCTTTTTTGTATGCATCAACCTCCTTTCTATCAGCTTTATTGTAATGTCTGAGCACATCTTCTGGCTCACTCTGCACAATATGTGCCCCAAATGTGGAGGTAATCAGTGTGGGATCGGTATGCATATCCAGCATGGCCTCAAGTACATGCCCCATTTGACCAATTCGAGCATTTTTTAAGCTATGTAACGCCTGGGCGATCTGGCAATATTCCTTGATTTCATTGGTTGCTGCTTTATCGTTATGCAGCGTACCAATCACAACTGGTGGGATTTTCCTGCCAAACCGCATGGCAACATTCATAAATTCAGGGAGTGCACAGATATCGTCATTGTATAGCTGCATGTAGGTCGAAGCTCGATCATAATCCATGGCTTCATCTGGCTGAAGTGCGATCAAAACAATAGGTAGTTGAATTTCCCTGAAAAGGATGGCCACAGTACTTGATGTAGCATAGGTCAGATTATCAATAAAAAGTAAATCAAGATCAGCTTTTCTGATTTTTGAGACTACTTCATATGCTACCTCAGCAGAATCAGAAATGCCAAAATCTACTACCTCTACCTGGTTTTGCTCAACCATTCCTTTGAAGATCTTTTGTTTGTTGAGAAGCTCATCGAGTAATCCGTCAAACTGTCCCCAATATACATGGTGTCCTACGCCAAGGATTCCCACTTTGGCTTTCAAAGGTTTCAGCCTCTCAATTTTATTTTTTTGTGACGATGTGTTCTTCACTATTTGATAGGTTTAGGTCAATGTGAATAAGAAAGATAGCTTAAGATGGGATTTAAATTGTGAAATGAATGATCAAATTAAAAAAAAGGATGTTGGTCTAAATATTAAATAATCAACCAGAAAATTCAATTATGAATGTCTGTATGTACTATTTATTTGATGATAATTTGTCTTTTTAAAAACGCCTTTCGTTTAATATTGTAGGGTATGTTAAATAGATCATTCATATTGATATTTTTTTTAATTGTTTCTGCTTGCTCATCAATCAGGGTCAAGACAGTCTATGATGAAAAGTTTGATTTTGATCAATTGAAATCCTTTTGCTGGATGAATGGATGCGAATTCAATATCGATGGTCCAGCTTACCTGAGTAGTGATACAGCTATTGTTCATTCATTTATGAGGGAAATCAAGTCCAACCTTGAGGGTAAGGGATTTAAATATGATGATGAAACTCCTGATTTTGTAATTAACCTTCATGTGGTGGCTTTTGAGAAAGAAGCGGTTAATTATTCTCCTTATCACATATATAGCAATGAAGATGATTACGGTCCCTGGTTGCCGGAATCCTATCAATACCTTGAGGGTTCATTGATTATTGATATCGCAAACTATGACACAAGCCAGTTGGTCTGGAGGTCAGATGTTATGAGATATACAGACATTGGTCCTCGATTCTCTGAGAGGACCATCAAAAGAGTTGTCCAAAGCGCATTGAAGCAATTTCCCCCACAAAAAGAAGCCTAATTTCATCTTTATTCCTGACCCTCCTTTAAGGATTGGAATGAAGCATTGAAAAACCTTCAAAATTCTAATCTTATCCACCCTGCCTAAATCAAAATAATTTAAGCTGGATACCCCTTTTTTACATGAAATGTAAAATTTTATTAAATTCAATAAATACTTATTTTAGTTATTAAAATTTTAATAAAAACACTATAATTTTATGTTTGGTTTAATATAAAAGCTATAATATTAAAAATATCATCTACTCAAAATAAATATTTAGGGGACAAATTTTACAAACATGAAAAGGTTAATTATCTCAGTGATCATTTTTGTGATTCTCATCACAGCTGGTTGCAGTACGCAACACAGGATGGTAGAGTCTCAATTCAACTACAAGGGAAATTTTAAAGAATACAATTCTTTCGGATTCATCAATCCCGAGTCCACAAATCGTATTAATGGCTTAAACCTATATGATAATAATGTCATTGAAAGTGTTATTTATAAGCGTTTTACGGCAATGGGTTATGAATTTGATATGGAGAAACCAGACTTATTGATTACGTTCAGATATTTTGAGGAAGGGACAAGTTTGGTTACATCAGATTACCAGAGAAGTTTAAAAACCTGGATAAATAGTGCGGTAAGAGATAAAGATGACCAATATCTTCTGAGAAGAGTGATCAATGATAAAGGCACACTCAGCATTTATTTTATTGACAGGGAATCCAGCTACATCATTTTTCAGGGATTTTATAAAGACTATAAATCTGAGGATAATTCCGATTACAAAATCATTTCATCAATCGGCCAGTTGCTGGATAAGTATCAGGTCACTGCCTACTAAGATCAAGGTTGAGGATTAATAGAGCAGCTAAAGGGGAATGGTTTTATCATTCCCTTTTGCATTTTAAGATAATAATCGCCTGTGGTAGTTTACCTGCCCCAGGTGATAATTGAGGTGTCCCAATAGGTGAAATAAGAAGAATGTAGTATTCATAGGTTTACCCATAACTTCTTCAGGATAAGTGCTTTTCAACTGTTCATCACTCAGTCTTAACAAGGTCTCCGAAACGATTTTAATTGTTTCATCCAAGTCTCTGATGATTTTTTCATAGGGAACATTTTTGTCATTAAACTCAGCTTCCCTATCCCTTTGAAATCCTGTGTTCCCCAGAACAGCTCCGAAAAAATGCTTTAAATTACCAATCAGGTGCAGTGCTAGATTTCCAGCGGAATTACTGATCCCAGGGGCTGTTTTCCATAGGGCTTCTTTGTCCTCATAAAGCTCAAGTTCATGTTTCAGCTTATTTAAGTCCCTGATAAATAATGTCTCAAGATATTTTGTCATTTCAAAGCATTTTCAAGGTCATATAATAAGTCTTCAGCATCTTCAATGCCAACCGACAGCCTAATAAGTGAATCAGTAAGCCCGGATTTAATGCGTTCTTCTGCTGGAATACTGGCATGCGTCATTGTTGCCGGATGCCCGGCCAGTGATTCTACACCACCAAGAGATTCAGCCAGACTAAAGACACTGAGCTTTTCAAGAAATTTGAATGCTGATTCTTTGCTATCATCCTTTAAAGTGAAAGATAACATTCCTCCAAAGCCCCTCATTTGTTTTGCAGCAACTGCATGATTTTTATGATCAGGGAGTCCCGGCCAATATACTTTTGCAACTTTTGGATGATCATTCAAATACGTGGCAATGGTTGCTCCGTTTTCACAATGTCTTTGCATTCTGAGATGAAGCGTTTTTACTCCTCTTAGAACAAGGAAGCAATCCATTGGACCTGGTATAGCACCTACGGCATTTTGATGGTACGCCAGTCTTTCGTGGATATTTTGATCATTGGTCATTACAGCACCCATGACCGTGTCTGAGTGTCCGGCGATGTATTTAGTAAGTGAGTGCATGACCATGTCAGTACCTAAATCCAGAGGATTTTGCAGGTAAGGGCTGGCAAATGTGTTATCCACTACGGTGATGGCCTGATGGCTTTTAGCAATTTTGACAACTTCCGGAATGTTGATGATATGTAACATGGGATTGGTAGGCGTTTCAATCCAAACCAATTTAGTCTTATCTGTTATTGCCGTGGCAACTTCCTCCAGGTCCAGCATATTAATAAACCTGAAATTGATTCCATATTTGGCATAGACGTTTGTGAATAAACGATAGGTTCCTCCATATAAATCATTGGTACATACCACTTCATCACCTGGCTTAAAAAGTTTCATGATGGTATCAGTCGTGGCCATCCCTGAACTGAAACTCCTGCAAAACTTAGCATTTTCCAGGGCCGCCAGGTTTGCTTCTAATGCTGTCCGGGTCGGATTTTGTGTCCTGGCATATTCATAACCTTTATGCTTTCCGGGAGAAGCCTGGACATAGGTAGAAGTTTGATAAACAGGTGTCATGATGGCTCCTGTTGTAGGATCAGGTTCCTGACCAGCATGGATAACTTTTGTTCCGAATTTCATCTTCATTTATTATTCGCAACAAATATAGAGGAATGTTTTGTTCACATAATTTAATCGGGAGTGTGGTTATTTTTGAGTTTGGTTTAGAAAGATTGGAATGAGTTCGGATTTCAGATTGCAGAAGAATAACAAGATTTTAGTTGTTGATGACAACAATGTAAATCAGTTATTGATAAATAAGATGCTGACCTCTGTGGGTGCAAATATTACCAGTGCATTTGATGGGAGAGAAGCCGTTGAACTGGCATTCAGAAATGATTATGATCTCATAATTATGGATATTCAAATGCCTATTTTGAATGGATATGAGGCCACACAGACACTCCGTAAAAGAGGCTTCGATAAACCCATACTTGCTTTGTCTGCAGATTTTACAAATGAAGATATAATCAAGTGTCAAAAAGTTGGGATGAATGATTTTCTTCAAAAACCATTTCCCAAGAAGAAATTGATCAGTCTGCTTAAGAAATGGATGTCAACCGAGCCAGGATTTAAAAAATCTTGACTCTTCCTGTGTTGTTAATTCCTTTATGATCAATTTGGCACCTTAAACAGCATTTTGCAATGATAATTCCTCCATCCAATCGGTTAAATACCACTGAAGAATATTATTTCTCCAGGAAGTTGAAGGAAATCGCTTTGCTTGATGAATCGGGTATTCAGGTAATCAATTTAGGAATTGGTAGCCCAGATATGATGCCTCCTGAAAAGGTTATTATGCGGCTCAGCAATAGCATTGAATTACCTGATGTTCATGGTTATCAACCATATCAAGGAATAGCTGAACTCAAGACTGCTATTGCAGGTTTTTCTAAGCAGCATTTTGATATTGATCTGGCACCAAAAGAGATTTTGCCTTTGATTGGATCCAAGGAAGGTATCATGCATATTTCATGGTCTTACCTAAACCCTGGAGACAAAGTACTTATACCTGCATTGGGTTATCCGACCTATTCATCTGTGACCCGTTTGGCTGGTGGAGAACCAATTTATTTTCCTTTGGTCCAAGCCAATAACTGGGAGCCGGACTGGGATTTCCTGGAAAAACTGGATTATAAGGGAGTGAAATTGCTTTGGATCAATTATCCGCATATGCCAACCGGAACAAAAGGTAATGAGGATAACCTGAAGCGATTTATAGAATTAGCAAATGTGAAAGGTCTTTTGATCTGTCATGATAATCCTTACAGCTTTATTTTGAATGATAATCCTGTAAGCATATTATCCGTTGATGGCGCCAGGGAGGTAGCAATAGAGCTCAACTCACTTTCAAAGACCTTTAATATGGCTGGATGGAGAATAGGATGGGTGTCTGGTCAGAGCAAGTATTTGGAACCCATACTCAAGGTGAAGAGTAATATTGATTCAGGAATGTTTAAGCCATTGCAACTGGCGGCAGTTGAAGCATTAAATCTGGATCAATCCTGGATGATGCATTTAAATTCCGAATACAAGAAACGTAGAGACCTGGTATATCAAATGTTGGATAAGCTGAAATGCACCTATTCAAAAGATCAGGCGGGTTTATTTGTTTGGGCCAAAGTCCCCAGGACAGATGGGATTGTATTTTCAGACGCATTACTCCAAAATAATAGGGTCTTTGTGACCCCTGGTATCGTATTTGGCGAAGCAGGGAGGGATTATATAAGAATTTCTCTATGTTCGCCTGAAGAACAATTGAAGGAAGCAATTGCTCGGATACCATAATACCACCTGCATCAATCACATAAAGTGTTTAATGATTATAATGAAGCACGCATGAAAATACTCTTTATTGGAACAGGTTTAATAGGAGGCTCTTTCTCGTTGGCTCTTCAGGAAAAAAAAGTTCTTGGGCAAGCAGGTGGGTATAGCAGAAACCCGATTAATCTAGATAAATCCATTTCATTGGGGATTATTCAAAAGAAGTTTCTGACTTTAGAGGAAGGAATTTCCTGGGCTGATTGGATTATTCTATCTATTCCGGTTGATGCAATTGTAAAATTACTTCCGGCAATTTTAGACCAAATTAATTCTAATCAGGCGGTCATAGATTTTGGTTCTACTAAGGGTTCTATTTGTGAAGTTGTACGGAATCATAAAAACAGGTCCAGATTTATTGCGGCTCATCCGATAGCAGGGACAGAATATTCTGGCCCAGAAGCTGCATTCCCAAATCTTTTTGAAAAGAAATCCATGTTGATCTGTGAGCGGGAATTGACAGATTCGGAATTAATGCAAAGGTTTGAAAAACTCTGCATCGATCTGACCATGAAGGTTGATTTTCTTAGCGCTACAGACCATGATCGACACCTGGCTTATATCTCACATCTTAGCCACGTGACCTCATATGCACTCAGCAATGCTGTGCTTGATAAGGAAAAGGATGGCAGTGTTATTCTAGAAATGGCTGGCTCAGGATTTGCTTCTACGGTTAGACTGGCTAAGAGTTCCCCTGAAATGTGGGCACCTATATTTTTGGATAATAAAAAGATGGTAATGGAGGCCCTTAGTCAGTACACTAATCACCTGACCAAATTCCAACAACTTCTCGAAAATGATGATATAGAAGGATTATTGACCTTTTTGCGAGAAGGTCGTGAGATTGGTAAGATTCTGAAATAAGTTTATTAAGAAAATTGAACTTCAAATATTGAGGATCAATTTAGATGCGCTTTTTCAGTAGATCTATCGATTATTTCCTTGCTGGTTTGAGAATACTTATCTACCAGGTCATTATAAGATTTTTTGTATTCATCTAATTTACCTGTGAGTGTTTTTTCCCACTTATCTGATCTTTTCTTCAGATCACTTTTCAAAGCTTTATATCTCTTTTCAGAACCCTTGGGATCAGCAAAATATGTTGCAGCAACGCCTGCAGCTACCCCAGTCATAAATGTGAATAAAAATTTACTTGCGCTCATTTTATTTTGAATTTGGTTTTTGAAATAGTACTACTTATTAAACATAGCCTGATCAAGCAATGTTTCAGAAAACCTGGATTTGTTTATTAAAAGAAGTTAAATGAGAGGATTAGAATATCCTAAAATGAAGTGCAATTAATAGGCTATTAGGCATTTAGTTTGAAAATGATAGGAAGCACCATTCTCACTTTGACTGCCAGGCCTTTCTGCATACCTGGAGTGAATCTTGGAGCTCTTTTTAATACTCTTTCTGCTTCCTGATCACATCCCGCACCGATACCTTTTACAGCTTCTACTTCAGTGATTTGACCTCTTTTGTCTACAACAAATTGAACATAAACCCGACCTTCAATTCCCATTCGTCTGGCTTCGGAAGGGTATTCCATATTGGTTGCCACGTAGTCGTAAAAAGCTTTTAATCCACCCGGAAATTCAGGTTGATCTTGTACTATGGTAAAGATTTCATCTGTATCTGCTTCAGGGATTTTCGCAACTTCTTCCAGGTCTTCCTCAATCATAATACAGGCAATTTTATCATCATAAAGGCTGAATTTCAGCAGGTTACCAGTGATGTGTAATAGATTGAGTTTATCTACAACTGAGCCTACAAGTTCTTTATTTTCGATAGGTAGTTCAACATAGGAATAAGTTTTCCCTGGATTATCTTTTATTAATTGCTCAATCTCAGCTTGTATAGAAGGTGGGACTTCAATTAGTTCGGGGGAATTATTTCCAATCTTTTCGATTTCACTATCTAATATATTACTACATGAGAAGGTTACTATAATAACTACCTGGAATATGCCAGTAGCAGCCAACTTCCAGCTGTTGATTTTTTGGATTTGATGCTTCATAGCTTTGATCCGTTTAAGGATTAAGCCATCATGGAAGGAGTTTGCCAACCCCCAACCATTAGACTTGAGCGTATAGTTGATAAGAACTTTTGAGTATTCAGATAAACTCAGTTTTTTTAAAACAATTTGATCTGCTTCATATTCATGGATTCGCTTGATTTCTTTTTGAAGCCACCAGGTTGTAGGTAGGAACCAGCAAAAGATCCTGAATAGATTAGCCAGAATAATGTCCATCGAATGAAATTGTCTAGCATGAGCAGACTCATGCCTTAAAATGGGCATAAGGTCAGCATTTAGATTTTCATTCTCGTAGATAAAAATACGGTTGAAGAAAGTAAACGAACCTTTTTTCTTGGTAAGGTAAATTTTTCTCCCCTTGATAATGGTTGGTTTGCTGGAAAAGAACAACTGGATAATCCTGATAAGTGCATAAGAAAAATGCAAGAACAAAATTCCAGTAATTAGAAGGTAAATCCATTTAACAATTAAGTGTTGACTGATTGCAGATTTAGCACTGATTATAATTGGAGATAGTGTATATCCTACCAGTGCATTTACATCATTCGCCGAGGTGGAATAGTATAATGGATAAGGAAACAAGTTAAATGAAATTAACGGTACGATCGAAGCTACTGGTATGCTAAGCACCAGGTACCATCGCATAAGACTATATTGCTTTTCCTTGCTGAAAGTGAAGATGTAAGCAAGGGAAAGCAATAAATGGATAATAGTAAGCTCGACAAAGTACGAGACCATAGCTATTTATTTTTGAGTTCTTTTAATAAGGCTTCCAATTCGCTAAGACTCAGATTATCCTCTTCTGTAAAAAAGGAAACCATCTGCTGATATGAGCCGCTGAAATACTTCTTGACAAACCCTTTCATAAAGGTTCTGGTATACTCATCTTTAGAAATCAATGGATGGTATTTATGAGATTTACCAAAAGCTTCATACCCCACAAATCCCTTTTGTTCCAAGATCCTTACGAAAGTCGACACTGTATTATACGCTGGTTTAGGATCCGGAAGTTCTTCAATGATGTCCTTTACAAAAGCATTTTCCAGCTTCCATAGCACATGCATGATCTCTTCTTCGGCCCGTGTAAGTTCTTTCATAAACTAATTATTTAGTTTAAATGTAAGCATAGATTATTTATAAAACAAATCATTAACTAAACAAATAGTTTTTATTATTAGAAAGTGAGGATATATCGAATAGAGCAACTGGTTAATTTCAAGAGTTTTTGGATTTTGTTAACAATTCTTAGGTGTAACTGCTAATTTCGCGCCTTGGTTTTAAAAATACAGGTCAAAAAAACATAAAATTTGAAATCCGGATTTACATTCATTGAAAAGGGACAAGGGAGTATTAAACAAGATATCTTATCGGGATTAACCGTGGCATTAGCCCTGGTTCCGGAAGCTGTAGCATTTGCATTTATTGCCGGTGTATCTCCCGTGGTTGGTTTATATGGGGCTTTTATGATGGGTATTGTCACCTCCATATTTGGGGGAAGACCAGGAATGATATCAGGTGCTACAGGTGCTATGGCAGTGGTGATGGTTCATTTAGTGAAAGAGGGGATGGAGCTTGGTGGTGGACTTCAATCTGCCGGATTACAATACTTGTTTGCGACACTTCTACTTACCGGGATAATTCAAATGGCTTTTGGATACTTCAGATTAGGTAAGTTCATACGACTTGTACCTCACCCTGTGATGATGGGTTTTGTGAATGGGCTGGCTATTGTGATCTTTTTGTCTCAGCTTAATATGTTTAAATCGGGAGGCGAGTGGCTGTCCGGAATGCCACTTATTACGATGATCGGACTCACCGGGTTAACCATGCTATTAATGGGGGGTATCCCCAAAATCCATAAAGGTATTCCCGCTGCGTTGACAGGTATTTTGGTTGTGTCATTGATCGTGATCCTTGGTAATATTGAAACTGAGACTGTAAAATCTTTCATATTGGCCAAGGGAGGAACTGGCATCAAGGCTGGCTTACCTACTTTCAATTTCCCTGTGGTTCCGTTTGATTTTGAGACACTGAAATTTATTGCTCCTTATGCATTTATACTCGCAGCCATTGGATTAATTGAATCGCTTATGACGCTCAATTTAGTTGATGAATTAACAGATACACATGGGAGTGGAAACAGAGAAGCCTTTGCTCAGGGGATGGGTAATTTCATCAATGGCATCTTTGGTGGAATGGGTGGTTGTGCGATGATTGGCCAGAGTATTATCAATATTAAATCCGGCGGAAGAAGTAGACTTTCAGGAATTGTTGCCTCAATTTCATTATTGGGCTTCGTTCTATTTGCTTCCACTTATATTGAGATGGTTCCAATTGCAGCTTTAGTGGGCGTTATGTTCATGGTAGTAATTGGGACTTTCGCCTGGAGCACTTTTAAAGTATTGAATAAAGTGCCTCTTGCTGATGTATTGGTGATGATTCTGGTGACAGTATTAACGGTAGCTTTTGATTTGGCCATCGCTGTTTTTGCTGGTGTATTATTGTCTGCACTAGTGTTTGCCTGGGAAAATGCCAAAAGAATTCGAGCCAGAAAATATATGGATGAACATGGCATCAAGCATTATGAGATTTACGGTCCATTATTTTTTGGATCTGTAAGCCTTTTCAATAGCAAATTTGATGTAACCAGTGACCCCGATGAAGTAATCATTGATTTCAAGGAATCCAGAATTGCAGATCAGTCAGCTATAGAAGCCATCAATAAGATTACTGAAAAGTATCGAAGTGAAGGCAAAACGATTCACCTTCGGCATTTAAGTGCGGATTGTGTGAAACTAATTGAACGTGCAGATGAGATAGTTGATGTAAACGTCTTGGAGGATCCAGATTACTTTGTAGCCATTGATAACTTCAAGAAGTATAGCACTTATGCTTCGCAGTAATTTTTCATTATAGCTATTTCCCCTTAAAATACTCATCCAGTTTGATTTTCATCTCATCCTTGCTGATATATGATGGAGAGAGGGATGGCTGACCAGGGAAGTTTTCCATGTGAAGTGTCTGAGTTGGGAAGGCAAAGTTCACTCCCAGTTTTTCTGCAAGTTTCATGATCTCCATTAGGACTTCATGTCGCGCTTTAAGTTCCTCCGGCCAACCTGGAACTTCAAAGAAGATATAAAACATCACGTTTAGTGAGAAGGAGGCCATATCATTGAAATACACATGATAATAGTCTTTCCTGGTATCCGGATGATTTTCTACTATTTTTCTTAATCCTTCAATGAAAGTCTGGATCAAATCAGGTGGGGTATCATAAGTCAGGGCAATCTGAGTATAAAATCGTCTGTATTGTCTCAAGCCATGATTGTCAACCGTACTATCTGCCAGCTTGCCATTTGGTACATACATCAGGGAGTTACGGAAGGTCCTGATCCTCGAAGAACGGAAACCTACTTCTTCAACAGTGCCATCGATATCTCCAGCAGTGATCCAATCACCGATTTGAAAAGGTTTGTCCACAAAGATCATCAGCGAGCCAAAGAAGTTCTTGATGGTATCCTGTGCAGCTAAAGCGAATGCCAGACCACCAATTGACAGTCCAGTTAGCAGGGGAATAATGTCAATGTTAAGATTGTCGAGCACAAAGAGCGACCCGATTACCACGACAAATGTCTTGAGTGTCTTCCTTACCAGGGGAACTAATTGATCATCCAGGGTAGACTTGGTTTTTTCAGCCAGGTGTTTCAGGTACAGTGCCAGGATGTTTACCAATTGGTAAAAGACGATGGTACCAAAAATGGGCACCAAAGCCTTTAGAAATGTCATGACAATCCAGGAGATATTGGATGGTAGTTGTAAAGCAGGCATGAACATAACAATCAATGCCGAGACAAAGAATAAACTAACAGGTCTGGCGACTGGTAATAAATACCCTTTTGCCAGATCCTTATAGCCAGCTTTGATAATAAGTCTTACAAATATCCAATTGAAGAATATACTGAGGAGTTTGTGAACCAAAGCCCCAATAAAAGCCAGGAAGAGTACACCAAGGTATTGATATAGATGTAGTCCGAGGATTTTCCGAGTACCCAGTTTGGGTAGGATATCAAGCAATATACCTGTCCCGTACTGAAATATTTCACCATGGATTCGTTTGATCTCTCGTATAGATTTTTCAGAGTAGCTCCATAGACCATTCCGTCGCTCCAGATAGATAGTTGGGAATTGCTGGGTAAGCACGTATTTATGCGCATTGGCCGTTGAATCGTAATAATCAGCTTCCTTTGGTATGTCGTCCATTTCGATGTATACCCCTTCACCATCAATAATCTGTTTGAGCTTTATTGCAACATCTGCTGCTTCTTCTGCGGATTTGGTGTTATGATAAAATGGAGCTGCTGCAATTGAGTCATTGAATGAATCACTCTTTAGGTATTGGATATGCGCATTAATAGCCTGGTATGGTGAACTTAGGAAAGCATCAATATTCTCCTGGCCAACTACAAACAGGTGCCAGGAACTAAACAGGATCAAGAGTAGTTTTCTCATGAATTAGTAGTCTCTGATTTGAATTTAATTCGTGAGTCGCAAAGGTAAGATTTAATCATTTTACCTTTGCCGCACTTTTTTAATGAATTTTCTATACGAATAAACAAATGACAAATCCTCTGTTTGAAGCTTTTAACACTCCGTTTGAAATCCCACCATTTAATGAGATCAAAACGGAACATTATATGCCAGCCATTGAAAATGCAATTAAACTGGCGAAAAAGGAAATTGAAGACATAACAAACAGTGGCGAGTCACCCACATTCAAAAATACCATTGAAGTATTAGAAGAATCCGGGGAGTTGCTTTCAAGGGTTTCATCTATCCTGTATAATCAAAACTCAGCAGAGACCAGTGATGAATTACAGGTAGTTGCTAAAGAGGCTTCACCGGTTTTATCAGCATTTCACAATGAGATCAAACAGAATATTCCGCTTTGGGAAAGGATTAAGTCGGTCTATGAGAAAAGGGGCACCCTTGGACTAAATGCAGAGCAAATGATGCTGCTCGAAAAAACCTATAAAAGCTTCGTTAGGAGTGGGGCCAACCTGAATGACGAAGATAAAAAGCGGTTTAAAGAAATATCGATTGAGTTATCACAGCTTACATTGACGTTTGGTGAGAACATCCTATTCGAGACAAATAATTACGAACTGATTATTGAAAATGAAGATGATCTTAGGGGGCTTCCAAAAGATGTGATTAAAAGAGCAGCATCGCTAGCCAAAGAAAAGAAGCATAGTGGAAAGTGGATTTTTACCTTACAGGCTCCCAGCTATATTCCTTTTATGGAGTATGCTGAAAATAGAGAGCTGCGTGAAAAGCTGTTTAGGGCTTATATGAGTAAAGCTTTTAAGGGCGATGAACGAGACAACCAGGAGTTAATTAAAAAGATCATTCGGTTGCGAAGTGAAATGGCAAAGCTTCTTGGTTATCCTACATATGCCAGCTATGTCCTGGAAGAAAGAATGGCTACTAATCCTCTTCAGGTAAGACATTTCCTCAACGATCTTTTGGAGAAGGCCCTACCTAAAGCAAAGGAGGAGGTAGAGGAGTTAAAATCATTTATGGAAGAACTAGGAGTTGTTCATGAACTGGAAAGATGGGATTGGGCGTTTTACTCCGAGAAGCTGAGGAAAAAGAAATATGCCATAGATGATGAGCTGATCAAGCCTTACTTTAAGATAGAAAATGTAATAACAGGTGTTTTTCAAACTGCGGAAAAGTTGTTTGGACTTTCTTTTATTAGAAATCAAAAAATACCGGTATATCATGAGGATGTAGAAGCATATGAAGTTTACTCGGGTAAAGAGTTGAAGGCTATTTTCCTTGCTGACTTTTTCCCCAGAAAGGGTAAGCGAGGTGGAGCCTGGATGACCAGCTATCGAGAGGAAAGAATCAAAGCGGGTCGTAAAATAATACCACAGGTTAGCATAGTATGTAACTTCACGCCTTCCTCGCCCGATACACCATCTTTATTGAAATTTGATGAGGTAAAGACCCTTTTCCATGAGTTTGGACATGCGCTGCATGGCATGCTGGCAGATACTACCTATGGATCACTATCCGGAACGAATGTGTATTGGGATTTTGTGGAACTTCCTTCGCAGATATTTGAAAACTGGAGTTTTGAAAAGGAATGTCTGGATCAGTTTGCTCATCATTTTGAAACTGGAGAGTTGATACCTTCAAACCTCGTCGAGAAGATCAAGCAAAGTGCAAACTACCATGAGGCATATGCTACAGTAAGACAAATCAGTTTTGGCCTTCTGGACATGGCATGGCATGATTTGTCCCTCGATATGGCAAAAAAAATCACTGACGTAGCAAAAGTGGAGCAAGATGTTTTTAGACCTTTGGATCTATTTAATCCTGTTAGTGGTACAAATATGAGCGTCCAATTTGGACATATTTTTGCCGGAGGTTATGCTGCTGGCTATTACAGCTACAAGTGGGCGGAAGTGCTTGATGCAGATGCATTTTCTCTCTTCCAAAAAAATGGAATTTTTGATCAGAAGACCGCACATTCATTTAGGGATAATATTCTCAGCAAGGGAGGTACTGAACACCCGATGGAGTTATACAAAAAATTCAGGGGTAGAGAACCAAATCCTGACGCACTACTTAAAAGAGCAGGATTAGCTTAATAAGGGATTTCACTATAGAAATCCTTGCTTTCGCGTTTTAGGATTCCCTGGACATCCTTCATGAGGTTTTCTAAAGCATTCTTGAGTTTCATAACCTCTCCTTGTTTGGGTTTGGTTCCAAAGATGACCTCCAGCTCACTCGGTGCTTTGAGTGTTTCGAAATACTTTTTGTCAGAGCAAATCCGTGTAAGCTGAGCACTTACTACTGATAATAGACTAAGCGCTTGCTTGTCAGAATATTTTAATTGTCTTTCTGGGATATCATAGACCATCGCACTGATCTCATGTGCTTCGAGATTAATGGGTGACTCCGCATCTTTTTGTAAGGTCCTCAAAAGCCTTATCATTCGCTTCAACCCTCCATTGGTCCGGTCATCTTTTGCATTGATCCGGGCAATATTTTTGAAGGGCATATAATTTCTTTTAATCTTCTCACCAAAACGAAATTCGGAAACTGCTCTATCAATTTCTCTTTTAGTTTCCATGTAGTTTTGATTGTTTAACCATAGAGCTGGTTGAATAACAACCCTGCTGGATGGTTTTTCTGTCAACACAACGATTTCATGTTGATTGTTGAATCCAGATTTGGTTACAAATGGCAGACCCTTCATAAGATTGAGGACTTCGCGTATGATATACTGTATTTCCTGCCAGGGTTTGTCAGTTTGTGGAGTAATCAGTGTGAGCAATGTGACATCTCCAAATAGGGTAATGTGTGTGTCAGTCTGAATGGGGCCATCATACCTGAAATCTACATTGATAGGCTTTTTAGCAAAACTACTGGCAATTGAATCCTGGATCTTTTTGGCGATAGAGAATACTTTATATGAATAGGAATGATCAATTTCCAGCATTGATTCAAGAGCATACCTCAATGCATTTGGATATCCCCTTTGGGTGAAGGCGTCTGATGTAATCGGCTGAGCTTTTGCTTCGTCGAATCTCCTTTTACGTAAATTATTTATTAAAAGCTCGTAGTTGGCTCCCATTCAAGAAAATGATCTAACTGACCAAAGTAAATAGTTAATTCGGTGAAATTATAAATTAATTAGCAGATTCTCCGATTTAAGCTATTCTGGGATGCCTAAGAATGCTTGCCAGATCTCTAATTACTTGTGATGACAAGCTGAATGGAATAGTCGGATTTGTCTACCTGCTGTTCTACTTGCTCAGGATATGGGATTACCTTCAAGAGTTCTATAGTGTAATGCCCAATGTTTACTTTACTTGTTTCATTATCCAGAGTAGCTCCACTAACAAGCTCAACATAAAGGACTTCGCCATTTTCAAGAATCTCAATTTTGACTTTGGCCTGCCCGGCCCATATACAATTAGCATTTGCAGGGCACCTGGAATCGCCTAATAAATCACTGAAAGTAACCGTAAACTGCTCGTCAGCATCCAGTACTTTAGTCTCATCAAAGTTAAGCACAAAGGTCTCATTGAGCTGTATTCTTCTTACTTCATCCTTACATGAGAATAGGATAAACAGAATGATGATATAAATGACTTTTATTAGAATTCTCATCTTTAAACCTTTCTTCCTATATGACTCGAATAATCGTGCCAGGGTTGTACCGCCATGAAAGATTTTTCTTAAAAAAGGTTAAAAAATCTTCGGACTTGCTTTTATTTGCAACCATTATGCTACGTCTAGCAGATATAGTGCCCCAGATTACCAATTGCTAAACACATTGGTTCCCATCTCAATTGGGTGATTTCTCTTTCTCTTTTCTCACTTTTTATTTTCTATATCATGCTTTCTAGTATTAAAAAATTTATATCTCTATTCTTATCGGCACTTCGTGGAACTGACGAAGAATTCACTTCCGGCAGTATTGATCGGGCCATTTTTTTATTGGCAATCCCCATGATTGCCGAAATGATCCTGGAAGCCGTATTTGCTGTTGTAGATATGTATTTTGTGTCTAAAATCAGTGTCAATGCAGTAGCTACAGTTGGTCTCACAGAATCTATGATGATGCTTATTTATTCAGTGGCTATAGGCATGGCCATGGCCACTACCGCTATTGTGGCGCGAAGGATTGGAGCTAAAGAAAACAAACGTGCCGCAGATGCTGGTTTTCAGGCCATTTTTCTAGCTACCATTGCTGGTGTTTCCATTGGCATTGCTGGATTTCTATTTTCTGAGGAATTACTCTATGCGATGGGGGGAGATGATACGATGGTTCACGAAGGCGTTGGTTTTACCCGGATCATGTTTGCCGGCAATATTTCCATCATGCTGATTTTCCTTATCAATGCAATTTTTAGAGGGGCCGGGGATGCTTCTATTGCCATGTGGTCACTTTCCATAGCCAATGGGTTGAATATTATTCTTGATCCTCTTTTGATTTTTGGTTGGGGTCCTATACCTGCCTTTGGGATAGATGGGGCTGCCATGGCTACAGTAACGGGTCGTTCTATTGGGATAATCTTTCAGATCTACTTTTTAATACGTGGCACAGACCGGATTAGGATTACTGCAGAGAATATTGTCATTCGTATGAAAACAATTTGGGAGATCATCAGGATTTCGACAACAGGCATATGGCAATTTTTAGTGGAAACAGCTAGTTGGATTTTTTTAATCCGAATTATAGCTGGATTTGGGATGGACGCGGTTGCAGGATATCAGATAGCCTTCAGGGTGATTGTATTTACGATCCTTCCTGCATGGGGATTATCCAACGCTGCTGCAACATTAGTAGGTCAGAACCTCGGGGCAAAGTCGCCGGAAAGAGCGGAGAGGTCCGTTTGGCGCACTGCTCAGTTTACAATGATCTTTCTGGGATTGATATCTGTGGTGTTTTACTTTGGTGCTGAGCTAGTAATTGGTTTATTTGAAGCGGCTAATGTACCTAGTGTATTGGAAATTGGGACGAAAGGCTTAAAGATTATCTGCTTTGGATACCTGTTTTTTGCCTATGGCATGGTGATCACCCAGGCTTTTAATGGAGCTGGGGATACCAAGACTCCATTCTTTATCAACTTCTTTGTTTTCTGGATTTTCCAAATCCCATTAGCCTATTATCTATCTAAGGAACTGGGTTTGAATGAAATAGGGGTATTTGTTATGATCGCAGTTGCACATTCTGTTCATGCAATAGTTAGTGTAATTATTTTCAGGAGGGGCAAATGGAAACTGATATCGGTTACCTAGTAGTTAAATAATCGATGTAGCGGCTGGAATGGGATCAAGTCTATTTGATCACACGAATCACAGATAATTGGTTGTCTTCGGCGAGGTAGATCTCATAGTAGTTTTCAAATTGTAAAACGCTGATAGGTACTCCGGACCGAAGAGGGCCACCTGTGATCAACTGGCCAGACTTGTTATATAGGTAAAGATTTTGATCTGTTGCATCAATGAAAGCAATCCATTCCACACTTGCCCCCAATTTATAATATTGGATGAGCATAGGCGTCTTGCTGAAGTAATCCTTTTCAAAGAGAACATTACCCTCTTCATCCAATACTTCATAGCGTCTTCCCGTAACTCTTAGGATTAAATAGCCGTCCCCTGTTACATCATTTACAATCGAGAATTGTGTTTCAGTATTTGGACGATATAATTGCTCACGTTTGACAATCTTTCCACTGAAGTTTACCTCAAACAACTCACCAGATCCAGTGACGGTGGTAAAGTAGGTACTGGCAAAATTATTTCCTCTGTTTACATAGAAATCGCTGATCGTAGTTGTCTCTGTATTAATTGGGAACCCGGGGTAGTTCTCGCCTTTTCTGGTTTTGAAAGTGATGCTCCCGTTGCTTTGTTGGGCAACCATAAAGTCCCTACCGGATACTCGTACATGTCTTAATGGACTCGTAATCGTGGACTTTAAGGCCAAAGGATTCCAACCTTCTAATAATTTGCCATCTTTATTGGTCAGATAGACATTACCCTTGTCATCAGAAAGTGCGAAACGATAATTTCGTGAATTATCATAATCTAACACATTGAAAGAATTGATCGAGATATTTTCCCCCAGCTTAACTGGGAACCCGGGTAAATATTCTCCCGTTCGATCGATTACATGAATGGCCTCAGGGGTCGAGAAAACATATTGCAGTTTTCCATTCCTGTAATAATCGATTTGATAGAAATCGCTTGTGACCTGATTTCCAACATCTACACTCCAAAGTGCTTCGAAATCTGAGGAGATCAGATATACATTGTTTTTAATATCCTGTAGAATAACCTCCTTCTGTTTTGTATAGTGGTTTGTCACTAGAAAAGGCTTAGTTATGACTTTGTCAGAAAGTGAAATAGCTCTTTCGACTTCAATGGCGTACTCACTTCCGGAAGACAATCGGGGTGGTTGATAAAGTGTAATGTTCGTATAGTATTTGCTATCAATATTTGTAAACTGGAAAGCCAGATATTCCATATTTCGAATGGCTTGCTGATTATTGTTAAAAAAATCCACCCAGTCTGATTTAAGCGTATTGATGATCCTGCCCCAGGACCTGGGAGTATTCACATATAAACTAAAATTTGCTTCATTATTTGTCCGGTCTAAGAACTTATTGAAGCGAAGTGATTTATTCCAAACCTCTTCGTCTTCAATGAGCTTTAACAGGTTTTTTAGTTGATAAATACTATTGCTGAAGATCAGGTAATTGCGATAGCTCATATAATAACTTTGATCAAATCCGTCAGCGATATCTCCAAGCAATAGTTGGGGAAAATCATCAGTTGGGAGTCGCCTGATTTCCTGCTCGCCATATTGTTCGTGATAAACCGTATCACTAGTGGCGGTTGCGTATCTTTCGGTCATTGAATTAAAGAATCGAAGTGCTTCACCCATATCATTGATCTCAAGGATCATGAGCTTCTCACTTACATATTTATTGTTACCTTCTAAAGTCACCAAACCAATCTCTGCATCCAGTAGGGTGAAGGCATGATCGATATCAAAGTCATAATCCCCTAATATTTTACTTCTTTTTTCCAGTATGTTGGGAGAGACGGAGGTCAGATAGTTGTTCACAGACTGTCGAAAGATTTCCTGATCATCAAATGAGAGGTGATAAACCCATGCAGCATTACTTGGAATTATTTCAGCCATATCAAATGCCGATCCACCTGTTTTGTTGAAAACAGACAAAAAGTCATTCTTATCAGGAGAGAAGGTAAATCCATTCAGGTTGACTGCATCATCTGTTAGTTTAAGATCGAGATATGTGGAATTTGCCAGGTTGAACGACGGACTTGCATTATTAACTGTATTTACAAGGTCTTGTAGTCTCTCCGTATTGATGTAAATATTTCCAAGGTCTTGTTCAAGTTTTGCAACCTGAAAAAGATCTGATTGCTGCTCCCTAAATGAGAGATATTCGTCATCAGCAATGGTACGGATAGCGTCTTCCACAAGAAAGGCGGTATAACTACCAATGAAATAATTTTTGAAAAAGATATAGGCAAAAGACTCGGATGTCTGGGGGTGTATAATCTCTGTAATGGTGAAATCCAGGTATTCTCTGGTTCTTTTCTTATATCCCTGGTCTCTAAAGTAAGCTAACGCCTTACTCAGGTAGGTGTGTTGACTGATATTTTGGATTTCGGTGATATAGAGCAAATCAAATGTGCTACTGCTTGTGATGTGAACCGAAATCAAAGATTCAGACTCTTTAAAGACATTGGAAAATGTACCTTTTCCAGCAATCGTGTCTAGTAAAAACAGATTATCTGATAGAGAAGCAAAGGGAGGTATTTTGGAGATATTCCCCCAGACTGGTAAATCCTGAATCTGAGCGATATGATCTATCGGCTGACCTGATTCAAAGACAAGAACCGCGTTTTGGGGGAGGAAAGACCATGAGGAAAGATCCGAATCTTTCACCCATTTGATATAAGTAAAATATCCAGTACCTGCCAGCAGTAATATGGCAATAAAAACAAGAAGTCTCTTCAATAATCCTTTTTAGGCGAAGATAATTAAAAGTCTTGTTCGGCAATCAGCACAATACGGAATTAGCATTTTAAGTAAACTTCGATCTCAGGAATTCCCTGTTTAATCTAGCAATGTTTGTTAAGCTGATTTCTTTGGGACACTCAGCTGAGCAAGCCCCAGTATTTGTACAGGCTCCGAAACCTTCAGCATCCATTTGCGCCACCATATGTTCCGCCCTCCTTTTTCTTTCAACCTGACCTTGAGGTAGTAAGGCAAACTGTGAAACTTTAGCTGATACAAAGAGCATAGCCGAAGAGTTTTTACAGGCAGCTACACAAGCCCCGCATCCTATACAGGTAGCAGCATCAAATGCCTTGTCTGCATTGTCTTTTTCAATAGGAATGGCATTGGCATCCTGCGTATTTCCACTAGTGTTTACGGAAATATAGCCGCCGGCATGCTGAATGCGATCAAAAGCAGATCGATCTACAATGAGATCCCTGATCACAGGAAATGCTTTTGACCTGAAAGGTTCAATGTAAATGGTATCTCCATCTTTGAACTTCCTCATATGCAATTGACAAGTTGTTATGGCACTGTCAGGTCCATGCGGTCTTCCATTGATTTGTAAAGAACACATCCCACAGATACCTTCACGACAGTCATGGTCAAATGCAACAGGTTCATCACCTTTATCAACCAGTTCGTTATTCAGGACATCCAGCATTTCAAGGAAAGACATATCGGGTGACACATCTTTGATGTCATAATCTACCATCTTACCCTTGTCGTTAGCGTTTTTTTGTCTCCAGATTTTAAGCTTAAGATCCATAGTACTTATTTATAACTTCTTTCCTTGACTTCTATATTTTGATATTTCAGGTCCTCCTTATGCATTACGGCATCGCTTGGTTCCCCTTTGTATTCCCAGGCAGCAACATATTGGAATTTAGGATCACGTTTTGCCTCTCCTTCAGCTGTCTGATGCTCCTCACGGAAGTGACCCCCGCAAGATTCTTCACGATGCAATGCATCCTTGGCGAATAATTCTCCCAGCTCCAGGAAGTCCGCAACACGACCTGCTTTTGCAAGTTCTTCGTTGAATTCTTCAGTTTTTCCAGGTACTTTAACATTCTTGTAGAAATCTTCCCTGATTTCTTTAATTTCCTTCAGGGCTTCTTTCAATCCTTTGGCATTTCTAGCCATACCTACTTTATCCCACATGACTTTTCCAAGTCTTTTGTGGAAGTGGTCTACAGATTTAGTCCCTTTATTATTGATGAATTTTTCCAGTTGATCTTTTACCGCTTTTTCAGCTTCGTCAAATTCCTTGGTGTCTGTAGATATTTTGCCGGTCCGAATGTCGTGTGACAGGTAATCACCGATGGTGTAGGGAAGTACAAAGTACCCATCCGCAAGACCTTGCATGAGCGCTGAGGCTCCGAGACGGTTGGCACCATGGTCAGAGAAGTTGGCTTCTCCAATCACAAAACATCCCGGAATTGTAGACATCAGGTTGTAATCAACCCAGGTTCCACCCATGGTATAATGGACTGCAGGATAGATCATCATGGGTGTCTCATACGGATTCTGATCTACAATTTTTTCATACATCTGGAAAAGGTTCCCATACTTGGTTTTGATTACCTCTTTACCCAGCTTACTGACAACTTCTTTGTCATTTTCATCCAATCCCTGGATGTGCGCTTGTTCTTTACCATAACGTTGAATGGCTGAGGCAAAATCCAGGTACACTGCCTCTCCAGTTGCATTTACCCCAAATCCGGCATCACAACGTTCTTTAGCAGCTCTTGAAGCAACGTCTCTAGGTACCAGGTTTCCAAAAGCAGGATATCTTCGTTCCAGGTAATAATCTCTGTCTTCTTCTGCCAGCTGAGTTGGTTTTAATTTTCCAGCTCTGATAGCCTCCACATCTTCTTTCTTTTTAGGTACCCAGATTCTTCCATCATTACGAAGTGATTCAGACATCAAAGTAAGTTTGGACTGATGATCACCTGATACCGGGATACAGGTTGGATGGATCTGTGTGTAGCATGGATTGGCAAACCAGGCGCCTTTCTTATGAATCTTCCAGGTAGCTGAAACATTGCTACCCATCGCATTGGTAGATAGAAAGAATACGTTTCCATAACCACCGGATGCAATCACCACGGCGTGAGCTGAATGTCTTTCGATCTTACCAGTTACAAGGTCTCTTGCAATGATTCCTCTTGCTTTCCCATCAACCATGACAAGATCTAGCATTTCATGTCGGTTAAACATTTGGAGTTTACCCCTTGCAATCTGTCGATTCATAGCTGAGTAACAACCCAACAGTAATTGCTGGCCAGTTTGTCCTTTAGCATAAAAGGTCCTTGATACGAGCACGCCACCAAAAGACCGGTTGTCCAGGAGGCCGCCATATTCCCTTGCAAATGGCACACCTTGAGCTACGCACTGATCAATGATATTGGCTGATACCTCAGCAAGTCGATATACATTATCTTCTCTTGATCTGTAGTCACCACCTTTTACTGTATCATAAAATAATCTATAAGTTGAATCACCATCACCCTGGTAGTTCTTGGCAGCGTTGATACCTCCCTGTGCGGCAATGGAGTGTGCTCTTCGAGGTGAATCCTGAAAGCAAAATGATTTCACATTATAACCTAACTCAGCAAGAGTAGCAGAAGCAGAACCTCCTGCAAGGCCAGTACCAACGACTATAATATCGATCAATCTTTTGTTTGCCGGGTTGACCAGGTTAATGTGGTCCTTGTGGTTTGTCCACTTATCTGCAATGGGACCTTCGGGTAATTTAGCGGGAAAATTATCTCCTATTTTCATAGAAATTAATGATTAAAATAGTGGTAGACTGCAATAAGAATAAATACCAAAGGCACAACAATGGCAAAAGCTTCAGTTATCTTTTTGAAACTTGGAGTAAACCTGTTATTGAGGCCAATGGACTGCAATGAAGACTGAAACCCATGCAATAGATGCAATGCCAATAAAACAAAGGATACGACATAAGCAATAGTACGTGCCGGACTTTGGAATTTATGCACCAGTTCACCATAATATCTGTTAGGATCTTCAGGTAATTGTTGAACATATTTATAGTTCATCTCCGGAAACCAAAAATCAATAAAATGTAAGGCTAAGAAAGCCAGGATTACCAGGCCGGAATAAATCATATTCTGTGACATCCAGGTGGCATTTCCAGTGTCTTTCTTATAATATTTCACAGGTCTGGATGACCGGTTTTTTGCTTCTAATACAAAACCCATCGCAAAGTGATAAACTACACCAACGATCAGAATCGGCTGCATCAGGAACTGGATAATGGGATTAGTCCCCATGAAATGTGAGGCTTCATTGTAGGCATCCGCACTCACAATCGAAAGAAAGTTGATACTCACGTGGAGGATCAGGAATGATATCAGGAACAATGCCGACAGGGCCATCGTGAATTTTCGACCCACGGAACTGGAAAAAGTCTGGCTATACCAACTCATATTTTTTCACTTAATAATGGTGACCGGCCAAAGGTAGTCGCCGATTGTGTCCAAAACAATTGTTCACTTTATTTTGAATGCTTCTAAATAGTTTAACTACCATTTTTGGCTAATAGAGCTCTAACCAACTGTTTTTTAAAAATGTTTGGTGGCAACTATTATTGATATTTATTTGATTCATCTCCAAATAAATTCCTCTATTTAACCGTTAATAGAGATAGCCAATCTATTATGAAAACAGTATTTCATTTATCCCTGATTCTATGCCTATCAATATCATTTATTGATTTGCAGGCTACACACATTCGGGGAGGGGAAATCGTTGTAAAGAGTGTACCGGGTCAGCCGCTGACTGTAGAAATAAAAGTTGTTATGTATTCTGATGAGGACTCCCAGGTTCGGGTTGGGGGCGGTAGAATATTGACGGGTGATGGAAACTCCTATGATGGCCCATTTACTTCAACTGAGGAACAACTTGATGCTAATACCAAGAGAATTTGGTTTACGATCAATCATACTTTTCAAACAGCCTCAGCTGCCGGTTATTTAATTTCTTATGAGGAGGATTTTAGAAATGACTATGTCATTAATATTAATAATGGTTTTAGTTCTCAAATCCAATTTTACGTAGAAACCCTTTTTGTATTTGATCCTTTCTTGGGACAAAATAGCACACCTTATTTTTCTGTCCCCCCTTTTGAACGGGGTGTGGTTGGAAAAGTCTATCGACACAAGCCAACAGCATTTGATCCTGATGGTGATCTACTAACCTATAGACTTGCTGAGGTAAAAAGAGCTAAAAGTACAGTTGTTGAAGGATATCAGGAATTAAACAAATCGGATTTTTATACCAATTATAGCATAGGTAATGAAACGGGGAATGGGGAACCCACACTTACCATTGATCGATTCACTGGGGAAATACTTTGGGATGCTCCAGGAGATGTGACTAACCAGGAAGATCCGCCGGACTGCGAGAAAAAGGCGGAATACAATCTTGCCCTGATTGTGGATGAATGGAGAAAGGTACAGGGAAGTTGGCATAAGATGGGATATGTGACAAGGGATTTTCAAATCATTGTTTGTAATGAATGTCATACAAATCCTCCAGAAAATTCCCCAAATGATACCTGTATTGTTGCTGGGGAGGTTTTAGGAAAGCGTATTTCTAGAATAGCATCTGGAGTACCACATTTGAACGTTTTTGGAATTCCTTTTGAAATCGGGGCTAATAAGCATTACGTTAATGATACTTTACAAGTCTCTTGGGCTACAAACTGTACTCAAATACGAATGGAACCCTATCAATTTTATTACAGATTTTCAGGTTCAGGTTGTTGTATTGACAAAATATGGAATGTAAGCATAATAGCACCTGAGGTAACTGGATTAGGACAAGAGGATCAAGCTGACGGTTCCGTAAAGCTTTCCTGGGACGCTTACTCATGTCCCAACGCGGACTCGATGGAGATCTGGAGGAAAGACGGAGATTACACTGGTGATTTGTGCGAACTACAAGATCCAGAAATATTGGATTTCAGTTTAATTGGGAGAATCCCAATTGATCAACTGGCCTTTACTGATACACAAATCCCTACTGGAAAAACTTCAACTGATTTTACCTATCATTTGAGTGCAACATTTTCCACAGATGAAGCTTCGGAAGAATTGCATGAGGTACTTACAAGTGTTAGAGACAGAAAAAGTGATATAAAAATCTACCCCAATCCTTCTCAGGGTGTTGTATATATCGATTCACCCCAACCGCTGAGCCAGTACAATTTGTATGATATGACGGGGAGACTTATTCAATCTGGTCACGTTAATATTCCAGGAGTTATTGACAACCTGAAACAGGTTCACGGTGGTACATATATTATGGTCTTGCTAGATCAAAAGGACAATGTGGTTAGTCAAAGTAGATTGATAATTGAAAAAGAATAGAACTTTACTTTATCTACCCGATGTTTATTCAAACAGTATTCAATTAAATTGCGTTGTATATTTTTTAGATGATGTATTTAATTTTTCTACCAGCACGAACGTTAGATTGATAAGTAGATCATTGAGGTTGAGTTGAATGAGGCATTTTTTACTTCTAATATTCAGTTTTTTTCTGATCCTGTCCGGTTTCTGGGTACAAGCGACTCATATCAGGGCGGGTGAGATCATTGTTCGTCGTACGAGTAATATCACCCTTTCCTTTGAAATTACAGTTATTGGTTACACAGATGAGGATTCACAAATCCGATTTGGAGGTGGTGTTTTGAGGCTAGGTGATGACAATGTGGTTAATGGCCCATTTGATACCTCAGAAGAACAGCTGGATGCCAATACAAAAAAGGTTTGGTTTACGGTTAATCATACCTATTCAAGGCCAAATGCTGCCGGTTACCTGATCAATTACCAGGAAGATTTCCGTAATGACAACATCATCAATATCAATAATGGTAATTCAGTGCAAACAACTTTTTACACTGAAACCCTGATTATAATTGATCCATTCTATGGCATCAATAATTCCCCTGTTTTGACCGTGCCACCTGTTGATTTTGCAGCGATAGGATCCAGGTTTGTGCATAATCCTGGTGCATTTGATCCAGATGGGGATAGTCTGGCTTACAAAATTACTGACGTAAAAAGAGCACAAAATACAATTGTTGGGGGCTACAGGGAGCTGATCAATGATGATTTCTACACCAATTTTGCTCAGGGAAATGAATCAATGACAGGGATTCCAACACTTACCCTGGATACAAAATATGGGGATTTGATTTGGGATGCTCCCGGAGATGTCACCAACCAGGAAGATCCTCCGGATTGCGAAAAAAAGGCAGAATACAACATTGCTTTTATAATAGAGGAATGGCGCACGATCTTTGGAAGACCAAGACTGATGGGGTATGTAGAGAGAGATATGCAGATTATTGTGTGTGCCTCTGACAATGAAAGGCCAATTATCGATGCTCCCGATCCAGTGTGCGTGGAAGCAGGAACAAATATCAATGAGATTATTGTGGGATATGATCCAGATGGCCAACCTGTAAAACTAGAAGCTTATGGTGGCCCTTTTGAAGTGAACTCGCCCGCAACCTATGCACCTTTTCCGGCCACTTTTCAAAACTCTCCAGGTTCAATGGTGTTTGATTGGAATACGGTTTGTGGCCATGTAAGAGAACGACCTTATGAGGTGCAATTAAAAATAACTGATCAACCAGCTACAGGACCTTCTTTGGTAGAATTTGCAACCTGGGAGATTACTGTTGTGGGACCGCCACCAACAGGTTTAACAACCACCCCGCAGGCTGCAAGCAGTATGCAACTTAATTGGGATAGTTATTCCTGTACCAACGCAGACTCTATGCAGATCTGGAGGAGAGTCGGGACCTATGATATCATGGTTGATGACTGTCAGCTCGGAATGCCACCAAATACAGGATATGAACTGATTGCTACAGTTCCGATTAATCAAACCTCTTTTCTGGATAATGGTAATGGAATGGGGCTTAGCGCCGGTTCCAACTATTGTTACCGTCTGGTAGCTGAATTTCCTACAGCAGGAGAAGGTAAAAGTGAGAGTTACATCTCTGCCGAGACTTGCGATAGCCTATTAATTGATGTTCCCGTAATTACAAATGTGGATATTCAGCAGACCAGTCAGACAAATGGAGAAATCCTTGTTAAATGGACCCCTCCATATCAGATTGATGCGGGAACTAATCCTCCACCATACACCTATGATCTTTTGAGGGGAGTCGGGATGGATGGTAGTACTGCTTATACCAAAGTCAATACGAGTCCAACTTCTGATACTTTACTTGTTGATACTGGGCTAAATACATTTAATCAATCTTATAATTACCAGGTGGTTCTCTATTCCAATGGCAATCTGGTGGATACATCTGCTATGGCTTCATCGGTCAGATTGGATCTGACACCATTGCTACAGGCCATAGACCTTTCCTGGGGTGCTACTGTACCATGGTCTTTACAGGATCCTAATTATAGATATCATTATATCTACCGCGACAATGTAGATTCTTTTGATCCTTCCACGATGATATTGATAGATTCTGTGGAAGTAATTGATTCACCATTGAAATACACGGACAATGGTGCCTTCAATAATGAGCCATTGGATGAGAACACTGAATATTGTTACCTGGTAACCACTTATGGTAGCTACGGAAATGATCTGCTCCCTGAGCCTTTGATCAATAAAAGTCAGATTACCTGTGCGCAACCAAATGATACCATAAGTCCATGCCGTCCTCCTGCGGTTGCTTTTACTGATAATTTTAACTGTGCCGATTTCTTGCAACAGGAATGTGGCGCCAATGTCTTTGAGAATCGAATCGAATGGAATGTAGATCAGGATCCTACTTGTGATATGGATATTCAATTTTACAATATATGGTTCACGTCAACGGGCAATCCTGATGACTATGAAATTGTAGGAACTTCATTAACCAATGTTTTTCTTCATGATGATCTTCCTTCATTCAAAGGATGCTATCGCATCCAGGCGGTAGACAGATCAGGAAATACGAGTGAATTTACTGAAGAAATCTGTAGGGACAACTGCCCGATCTTTAAACTGCCGAATGCGTTTTCGCCAAACAATGACGGTGTTAATGACACCTTTACTCCTTATTATAATAATGAGTTTATTGCCATCGAAAGTTTTGATAATTCAAACTGCACCAGGTTTGTCAAACATCTTATTTTTAAGGTGTTTGATAGAAGTGGAAAAGAGTTATTCACCTATAATTCTTCAGATAACGAAAACAATATTTTGATCAACTGGGATGGGTCTTCAAACACCGGCATGGAGGTTCCTGCTGGGGTCTACTATTATTCAGCGGAAGTGGAATTTGATGTCCTGGAGCAAAACCAGCCGAGTGAAGTCTTCAGCGGATGGGTCCAGATCTTAAGATAAACATACAAGAGCCAGTTATCCTTTTTGATGGAGTATGCAATCTTTGTAATGCATCTGTAAATTTTATTATTAAAAGGGATCCTGGCGCAAAGTTCAGATTTGCCTCCCTACAATCTGAATTAGGGGCA
Source organism: Bacteroidota bacterium (assembly GCA_047947195.1). GTDB lineage: Bacteria > Bacteroidota > Bacteroidia > Cytophagales > Cyclobacteriaceae > UBA7330. The sequence goes on along the minus strand of CP170458.1, from coordinate 3,415,962 downwards.
AGGTTGACTGACTCTGAAAGCTCCAATCTTGATACCCTAATCCTGGTAAAGGATAAACATTTATATAGAGAAAGTGGAGCAGCCCTTCGAATTGCCAGGGAATTGAAAGGAGGATGGAAACTACTATACCTATTTATGATCATTCCCGCATTCATTAGAGATGGTGTTTATCGATGGGTTGCCAGGAACAGATATAAATGGTTTGGCAAAAGGGCTCAATGTATGATACCAACACCTGAACTAAAGTCTCGTTTTCTCGATTCCTGATCACTGGTTAGATTTGCAACCAAAAATTTACCACCGTGCTTGACGTTATAATGACATCAGGCATGCGATCCTCATAAATAACATTCACATGAAGGCATATATTTTCCCCGGTCAGGGAGCACAATTTTCGGGTATGGGTAAGGATCTTTACGATTCAAGCAAAGAAGCAAAACAATACTTTGATCAGGCTGATGATATCCTGGGTTTTTCCATTTCGAAGATTATGTTTTCAGGCACTGATGAAGAGCTGAAACAGACTAAAGTCACTCAACCGGCTATATTTATCCATAGTGTAGTCTCTGCATTGATCAATGATGAATTTAAGCCTGATATGGTAGCTGGACACTCACTTGGCGAATTTTCTGCCCTGGTTGCCAATGGAATTTTAAGTTTTGAAGATGGCCTCAAGTTGGTTTCAAAAAGAGCCTCAGCTATGCAAAAGGCCTGTGAAATGCAGGAATCTACTATGGCCGCAGTACTTGGTCTTCCGGATGAAAAAGTAGAAGAAATATGTGCTTCGATTGATGAGGTAGTAGTCCCTGCAAACTATAACTGTCCCGGACAACTTGTAATTTCAGGATCTATTAAGGGTGTTGAGATCGCCTGTGAGAAAATGAAAGAGGCCGGAGCAAAGCGAGCACTCATCTTGCCTGTAGGTGGCGCTTTTCATTCACCATTAATGGAGCCTGCCAGGGCTGAATTGGCTACTGCTATCCATGAAACTAATTTTGGATCTCCGTCTTGCTCGGTCTATCAAAATGTAGATGCATCCGGACATACAGATATTGAAGAAATAAAAAGTAATCTGATCGCTCAACTTACCGCTCCTGTAAAGTGGACCCAATGTGTTCAATCAATGGTTGCAGATGGGGCCACCACATTTGTTGAGTGTGGTCCCGGAAAAGTTCTTCAAGGGCTGGTACGTAAAATTAATGCTGAGGTTGAAGCCATGAGCATATGAAATCCCCAGGACGATATATTACATTGATTTTCATGATCACTATGATGCTTGTTGCAGGTTGCCGTAAAGGTCCGTCTGCTTCCTATGATAGTAGCAGGAAGATCCAAAGAGGCAAACCATTACCTTGTCCGATAAAGGATTGCTGATGCGCAAGATTATTGTGGCAATTGATGGGCATTCAGCCTGTGGTAAAAGCAGTACAGCTAAGGTTGTGGCTAAGAAGCTTGGCTATCGATATATCGATAGTGGAGCCATGTACCGTGCTACTACCTACCAATTTGTGACGCAAAGTGTTGATTTGTCCAATGAAGAAGAAATACTAGGGGCACTTCAAACCATAGACATACAATTTGATATAGATGAAGCCGGAAACTCACAAATCCTATTAAATGGTAAATTTGCGGAAGATTTTATCCGAACTATGCAGGTAAATCAAAAAGTGAGTGAGGTCAGTGCAATTTCCAGTGTAAGACGAGCAATGGTAGAGCAGCAACGTGAAATAGGAAGGGAAAAAGGAATTGTCATGGATGGGAGAGATATTGGGACAGTTGTTTTTCCAGATGCTGAACTTAAAATATTCATGACGGCATCTTTGGAAGTTAGAGCTGAAAGGCGGCAAAAGGAATTGGAGGCTAAGGGAGTACATGAGGAACTAATTGCTATCTCTGGGAATTTAAAGAGTAGAGATGAGGCAGATTCCACAAGATCCGATAGTCCATTAAGGAAAGCCGAGGAGGCAATAGAAATTGATACAACTGATTTGACTTTTGACGATCAGGTTAATAAAATTGTAGAGCTGGCTGAACAAATCATATATGCAAGTTGAGATAGACCCACATTCCGGATATTGTTTTGGCGTTGAATTTGCCATTCAAATGGCTGAAGATGAGATGGTTGGAGGTAATCAGTTATATTGTCTGGGAGATATTGTTCATAACCGCATGGAGGTTGAGCGTCTATTTAATAAGGGACTCAGAACCATTGACAGGGAAGAGCTCTCACAATTAAGAGATTGTAAGGTGCTTATCAGGGCCCATGGGGAGCCGCCGGAAACCTATCAGGTAGCCCTTGAAAATAACATTGAACTTATAGATGCTTCATGTCCGGTTGTTTTAAAACTTCAAAACCGGATTAAACATGCTTATGATCGAGCTAAGCAAATTGATGGACAAGTAGTCATATACGGTAAAGAAGGACATGCTGAGGTTGTGGGACTAACGGGCCAGACTGAAAACAGTGCGATAATAATCATGACAGATGAGGATCTTGACAAGATTGATTATTCCCGGCCAGTTATCCTATTTAGCCAGACGACAAAAAGTACAAAGGGCTTTTATCACATGAAAGCTCAAATCGAAAATCGAATACAGGAGGTAAAGGGTGAGATATCACTGGAGCAATTTGATGCTAACGATAGTATTTGCCGTCAGGTATCCAACAGAGAGCCCAAAATGAAGGAATTTGCAGGGAAATATGATGTGGTATTATTTGTAGCAGGTAAAAAGAGTTCGAATGGACGAGCCTTATATAATGTGTGTCTGGAAAATAATGAGAGGAGCTACTTTATTGAGAGTCATAATGATATAGATTTTAACTGGTTGACAAGTAGTGATAGAATCGGTATTTGTGGAGCAACATCTACACCACACTGGTTGATGAAACAAGTTGCGGACTACATTGAAGAAAACAAGTTACAAGAACAAATAGTTGATCATTTCAACTAATAAAACTTATTTAAATAGACCTATATATTTTTAATCTGATTGGCAATCTCTTTCAGGTTAAAAAATCTTCAAATTTTTGAAAATTGGTAGCTTTTTTATGGGTTTCATTTGAATCTTTTTTTTGTATTTTTGCAACGTTTTATGTTGACAGCAACGCTCACACATGTCTAAAACTATTAAGCTAAAAAAGGGATTTGATATCAATCTGGTAGGAAAGCCCCAGGAAAAAATTATCGAATCCAAGCAGCCTGAAACCTACGCTTTAAAACCAACTGATTTTATTGGTATTAGCAGACCGAAACTTCTCGTAAAGGAAGGCGATAATGTAAAGGCCGGAACTCCTATTCTATTTGATAAGTTTTCCGAGCAAATTAAATATTGTGCCCCTGTAAGCGGAGAAGTAGTAGAGATCAAGCGTGGTGAGAAAAGAAAGCTGCTGGAAATTAAAATACTTGCCGACAAAAGCGTTGAGCAAGTAAAGCATAAAAAGTATTCAACATCTGATATAACCAATCTTTCGAAGAAAGATGCGTTTGCTAAGATGAGTGAAGGTGGCGTTTGGCCAAATATCATTCAAAGACCGTTTGGAATAGTAGCTGATCCAGAAGCAGAGCCAAAGGCTATTTTCATTTCAGCGTTTGACTCACATCCGCTTGCTCCAAATACAGCATATACGTTGCAAGATCAGGCGGCTAATTTTCAGGCTGGACTTGATATCCTAAAAAAATTCACGAGTGGAAAGATTCACCTAAATATCAAAGGTGCAGATGAAGTTCCTCAAATATTTTCTCAAGCTAAGGGAGTTGAAATCAATAAAATTATTGGTCCCCACCCAGCAGGAAATGTGGGGACACAGATTCATCATCTGGACCCTATAAATAAAGGAGATATTGTTTGGACTGTCTCCCCCTACGGTGTTGCGCAAATTGGTAAGTTATTTACCGAAGGGATTTACGATGCTTCAAAGATCATTGCATTGACTGGTTCCGAGGTTAAAGAACCAGCCTATATCAAAACATATACAGGCGCTCAACTTAGTAATTTGCTGAAGGGCAATGTGAAGGAAGGAAATAATCGGGTAGTTTCAGGTAATGTATTGACTGGAGAAGCTGTGGGAGCAGAAGGATATTTGGGATTTTACCATAATCAGATTTCTGTGATTCCTGAAGGCGATCACGAAGAATTGTTGGGATGGATTTTGCCAACAACTAATAAATTAAGTTTCCATAAGGCATTTGGATTGTTGGGTTTTCTTAATCCTAAAAGGGAATATGTGATTGATACCAATACACATGGTGAAGAAAGAGCATTTGTCATGACAGGTGCATTTGAAAAAGTATTTCCAATGGACATTTATCCAACTTTCCTTTTTAAAGCTATCATGGCAGAAGATTATGATGAGATGGAAGGGCTTGGAATATTTGAAGTAATTGAAGAGGATGTTGCGTTATGCGAATTTATCGATGTGTCAAAGCATCCGCTACAAAAGATATTAAGGTCCGGTTTAAAATTATTAATGGAGAGCTAACACATGAAATTCATCCAAAAAATATTTGATGATATCAAGCCCAGATTTGAGAAGGGGGGTAAAAATGAAAAGCTTTACCCGATTTATGAGGGGGTAAGAACCCTGGTATTTGCACCGGCCATTATAACCGGTAGGAAGGGTGCTCAAATTAAAGATGCTGTTGATACCAAGCGAATGATGATGACTGTGATCATTGCCATGCTTCCTTGTCTGCTTTTCGGAATGTGGAATGTTGGCCATCAACACTTTATCGCTACGGGAGTTGAAGCTGCATTCATTGATAAAATATTAATTGGGGCATTAAAAGTTGTTCCAATAATCATTGTGTCTTACACTGTGGGACTTGCCATCGAATTTACCGTATGTGTAATCAGGCAGCATCCGGTAAACGAGGGTTTTTTGGTAACTGGTATGCTAATTCCGTTGGTTTTACCTGCATCTATTCCTCTCTGGCAGGTTGCTGTTGCAACAGCTTTTGCCGTTATTATTGGAAAAGAAGCATTTGGAGGTACTGGAATGAATATCCTGAATGTGGCTTTGACCGCTCGGGCATTCCTTTATTTTGCCTATCCTTCTCAGATATCGGGGGAGGTTTGGACATATCTTGGAGATAAGACTCCTGTCGACGGATTTAGTGGAGCCACTGTTTTGGCATATGGAGCTTCTGCTGCTGCCAATGGAACTGATATGATGGCTGATATGGCTGGCCACTGGTATGATGGGATGTTCTCATTCTGGAATATGTTCATTGGTATTATTCCAGGAAGTATAGGAGAAACATCCACCTTGATGTGCCTGATTGGAGCCGTAATTTTGGTCATGACAGGCATAGGAAGCTGGAAAATTATTTTTAGTGTATTTGCTGGTGGATATTTCATGGGATTGGTGTTCAACCTGATTGGAGGGAATTCATTCCTTGAGATGCCAGCTCATTATCACCTGGTTGCTGGTGGATTAGCTTTTGGAGCAGTATTTATGGCTTCAGACCCTGTCACAGCAGCTCAAACCGAACTTGGAAAATGGATTTATGGGTTTATGATTGGAGTGTTGACCGTGATGATTCGTGTGGTTAACCCGGCATATCCGGAAGGTATCATGCTGGCCATCCTGTTTATGAACGTTTTTGCTCCATTGATTGATTACTATATTGTAGGTGCTAACAAAAAAAGAAGACTGAGCCGTGCAACGATCTAATACATACATCATCATATTCTCAATCGTGCTTACCGTAATACTTGGCGGTATGCTCTCGCTTGCATCTGTTGGGTTGAAACCAATGCAGGATAAACAGATTGAATTAGATACCAAGAAAAAGATCCTGGGTGCTGTAATGGATATTTCATCCATAAAAGACCCAAATGAAATTCTAGCGCTGTATGACAAGAAGGTTGAATCTATTGTAGTGGATGCTAAGGGTAATCCAATTGAAAAAAATCAGAAGGGTGAACCGATTTTCGCAGAAAAAGTAAGTGTTCAAAAAAATTATCGTCTTAAGAAGGAAGATCGGATCTATCCTGTTTTTAAGTTCAAAGCGGATGATGGAAGTATTGATGCCTATGTATTTCCTATGTGGGGAAATGGACTTTGGGATTGGATTTCAGCTTATATGGCGATAGACAGTGATTTAAATACTGTAAGGGGAATCGCATTTGACCATAAGTCAGAGACTCCAGGATTAGGTGCCAGAATCGTCACGCCTGAAATCCAGTCAAGATATGTAGGTAAAGAGATTTACGATGATTCAGGAGATTTAGTATCTATAAAAATGGTCAAAGGTGAAGGGAATAGCGGCCTTACTGATCACGAAGTAGATGGTATGTCCGGAGCAACCATGACGGGAAAAGGAGTGAACGCGATGATTCTCCAATATTTAGGTTGCTATCAACCGTACATCGATAAAGTAAAATCAGAAAGTAAAAAAGTAGCGCTCAACCAATAAAACATTAAATTATGAGCACAGAAACTGTAGACGTAGCCGTTGAAGAAAAGCAAGAGCCTGCCGAAGGTCTCTTGTCTAAGAGGCGTAAGAAGTTCATTACTGATCCTTTAAATGACGACAATCCAATTACCGTACAGGTTCTTGGCATTTGTTCGGCACTTGCAATTACCATCAAGATGGAGCCTACGCTTACCATGGCCATCGCCGTGATTTTTGTAGTCGTTTTCTCCAACCTGATTATTTCCCTGATACGCAATCTGGTGCCAGGTAGGGTAAGAATTATTGTACAACTTGCAATTGTTGCTACACTGGTTACACTGGTTAGTGAAGTATTAAAAGCCTATTACTTTGATATGTATAAAGTTCTGGGTGCTTTTGTTGGGCTGATCATCACCAATTGCATTGTGATGGGGCGACTGGAAGCCTTTGCGATGGCTAATAAGCCATACGATTCTATCCTGGATGGACTGGGCAGTGGGTTTGGTTACTCCTGGATTATTTTAGTTGTTGCTTTCTTTAGAGAACTGTTAGGCTCCGGATCTATTTTCGGATATGATCTTGCGAGGATCGGATTGGATTTCCAAACAAATGGTTTGATGGTTGATTCTATTGGAGCATTCATGATTCTGGGTATCCTGATCTGGGTTCAGAGAACTAAAACTGGTTACGTAGAACACTAAGCACTTACAAAATGGAAACTTTCAATATTATACTTCGGGCAATTTTCATAGACAACATGATCTTTGCGCTCTTTTTGGGAATGTGTTCATTCCTAGCCGTTTCCAAAAAGGTATCTACTGCCATTGGACTTGGCGCAGCAGTAATCTTCGTTTTGACAATTACAGTACCTATCAACTGGTTACTTCAGGAATACGTGCTTAAGGAAGGTGCACTTTCCTGGTTAGGGGCCTCTTTTGCAAATGTTGATTTGACATTCCTGCAATTCATCATGTTCATAGCGGTAATTGCTTCTATGGTACAGCTCGTTGAGATGGTCATCGAGAAATTTTCTCCAGCGCTCTATGGTACGCTGGGTATTTTTCTTCCCTTGATTGCAGTAAACTGCTCCATACTTGGCGGATCATTATTCATGGTTCAAAGAGACTATAACTTGCTAGATGCCACAGCATATGGATTTGGTTCAGGTGTAGGTTGGTTTTTAGCGATTGTAGCTTTAGCAGCCGTAAGGGAAAAAATGAAGTATTCGAATGTGCCTGATGGATTAAAGGGATTAGGGATTACGATGCTGATCACTGGTCTAATGGGCATCGCATTTAAGGTATTTATTGGAATATCATTGTAAGGTATTTAGTCATGCCATCACTTTGAGTGGTGGCATGACTTTATTTAAAGGCTTTGGCATTAGGTCAAAGCCTTTTTTTTATTCCTTTTGTGACTGGGAAAAAGCAATATACACTGAGACTACTTTTCACATATTTCTTAAGGGGCTTGCTGCTGGTGGTACCGACCGCACTTACCATCTTTATTTTGGTGCAGGTGATTTCCTGGATTGATAATTTGATACCAATCAATATTCCTGGAGTTGGTCTCGTGACTGTCCTGGTGACCGTCACTTTAATCGGTTTTCTTGCTAATACCTATATCGCCCGACCTATCATCAGGTTCTTGGAAGAGATTCTCCAGAAGATCCCATTAGTAGGCTTTATATATTCCGCAATCAATGATCTGGTCACTGCATTCGTTGGTGAAAAACAAAAGTTTGATCAGCCTGTCCTGGTACCCTTTGAGGAGAATGGACTACTCTATAAGCCCGGGTTTATCACTCATACTGATTTGGAAAAGATTGGGTTACCCGGCATGGTTACAGTATACCTTCCCCATTCCTATAATTTCTCGGGAAATGTATTTATCGTTAATAGTGAAAAACTGATCCATCTTAAAGGAAAGAATACCGATATCATGAAGTATATTGTGTCTGGGGGTGTTTCCGGGAAGATAAAGCTGAAAAAGGATATTCAGTAGTGTGTTTTTCACCAGGAATCTTTTAAACCAGGAATCCAAACCTGTTCTTTAAGTAAAATCTAATGCTTTCAAAGTTCATTTCAATTGGATTGTTACTCGCTTTTAGTCTAACGTGTAAAGGTTTTACCGATGAGTCTCATTATTCCAAAACCTTTGATACGACAAGATATTTTAGGGTTTTTACCCCCATTGATTATAATCCCAGGAAAACAGGAAAAAGATATGATGTCATATACTTTTTTCATGGCTGTGGTGGCAGCTATCAAAAGAGTGGTAGCTATCGTTATCAGGATTTTGGCTTAACTCCTCCCGAAGCTGTAAACAGACAAAATCATACCGACTATGATTATCCAAACAATGCAGATTTTGAGAATGAAGCCACCAACAAGGAGGTTATTATAATAAGTGTAGATGGAAAAATTTCAGGTATCCCTGCTTGTGGAGTGTATTTCCCTTCACAGGTAGAAAATTGGGAAGGAAACTGGTATAATTTCTCTTCTTACATCCGGGAATTAATAGAAGTTGTTGACACTCGATATAATACGCTTACCGGCCCACAACACAGGGCGATTTCGGGACTGTCGATGGGAGGGCAAATGGCGATGTGGGTAGCAGCGACTAACCCACACCTTTTTAGTAGTGCTTCAGAGTTTTGCTATTCTCCAACATACTATGAGGTAGGTGAGTCAGCATATCAGTCAACAGTGGATATCCAGCAATTGTGGAGAAACTTTAGAGGATTACCTTTAAGACATTCCACTAATACTAATGATTATCTGAAATACTACACAAAACAATTGTACGAAATGTATGATGGAGCAGGGTTTGAAAACGAATTTTATCTAGCTGACTTCTGCATGCATCATGCTGCAAGGGTAGATCTACAGTTTGAGTTTCAGCAACAATTTTTTTCTCAGCCCAAAAAAGAACCCACTTGCTTTTCATTTATTAATCTGTACCCTGATTTTGAAGTTTGGGGATATCAGGTAAAGAGTGAGAAAAGGGGTAATGGTTGGATATATCTGCATGATGTAACTAAAAATGGCCTGGGAATTTATACCAGAAAAAGATTACCATGGGGTAAAAGTTTAACCAACTTTCAAATTGAGGTAATGACTCCTGCAAAATATATCCCTGGAAAGGAATATACACTTTCTAAATATTCTTATTCGACGGGTAATATTACAAATGCCAATATTACAGCAGATTCAGAAGGTCAGCTTAAAATAATAAGTGATGGTGGATTTGGCGAAGAGATTGGGATTGGTGGTGATGAACTTTCTCCAGCAATTGTGGTGCTTACAGATACGCTCAATGAAAATCTGTACTTAAATGAGAACCAGATCACTACATTTTCCATGGATGTCGTTAACCTTTCTGCGAAAGATCAGAACGTGGTTTTTCAGGTCTCTACTGATAATGATGATTTAATTTCAATCATCAAAGAATCAAAACAGGTAACTATTCCTGCTTTAAGTAAAATCAAAATTGATTCCTTCTTTACCTGTATGGGTAGATACCTTGATGATTTTAAAAATACGGGTTTTATAAAGTTCAGCTGCTTAATTGATGGGGTAATGCAAGAACGTGTTCAATATCGACAAGTCGTTGTAAAAAGGAGAATAGAGCCTGATCCCAAGGATTTTGAGATCAATGTATTCGATGGTAGGAAGGAAGAACTTTCGCTCTATCAGTATCAATGGAATCAATGGGATGATCCTTTTTCTACCGATGAGGTTTCAGAAGGCTTGGGAAATGCAGATGGCCATCCGGATATTGGAGAAATATTCTCAATATGGATTAAGACTCCTTCTCCGCTGAACGTGGATGACCGGTCAACATGGCACCCGGTGGTTTTGTTGAATGATGTTGGTAATCAGGATCTTAGCGTTGAGGAAGTCCTGATATCGCGTAGAAATACAGGCAGAAGTAGTTTATCTGCACAGCTGCAACTTCTAAAAAGACCCACCAGTAATAATCCAATAATAATTCCTGTTCAGGTTGAGTTTTTACAGGCAGAATACCTGGCTGATGATTGTCATAGAAACACTGCGGATAAATTTGCGTATGGGTATTACAATTTGATGTTATTGGAGGACGGTAGTATCGTGTTAGCGGATTAAATCTGGCCTGGTTAGGTTAGATTTATTTTGTGATAAATAGGAAAATAAATACTTTATTCCTTGACATTGGAAAAATTACATATATAAATTTGTGTTCACATTTTAAACAAAGTGGAACAACTTACTACAATATTATTTCTACCAATAAGGCCAATGTTCCCAAGGCGTTAAGCCTGCATACGAAATCTATGTCCACTTACGTAGTGGATTTTCTCAAATCATTTTACATTTTTACATTCAATTAACCTTCAAAATAGACAATGGATAAATTTGTTGTATCCATAGGAAATACAACGCATGAAAAATACGCGGATGAGATCTGCGAAATGATCGCTGACAGTGCCCAGAAGCGAGGTACTGGGATTGCAAAAAGATCGACTGAATATATAGCTAAGAAGCTAAGAGAAGGAAAGTCGGTTATAGCATTGACAAATAAAGGCGTGCTCGCAGGGTTTTGCTACGTGGAGACATGGGGACATGGAAAATATACTGCAAACTCCGGATTGATCGTAAACCCTGAGTTTAGGAACAAAGGGCTGGCTTTGGCCATCAAGGAGAGAGCATTTAAGCTTTCGCGAGAACTATTTCCTGATGCAAAACTTTTTGGTCTGACCACAAGTCTGGCAGTAATGAAGATCAATTCAGATCTGGGTTATCGCCCGGTGCCCTTCTCTGAACTTACCGATGACCCAGAATTTTGGAAGGGGTGCCAATCTTGTGTAAACTACAGTATTCTGGAAAGCAAGAATTTTCAAAACTGTCTATGTACAGGTATGATCTATGATCCAGAGGAAAGAAAAAGACGATGGAAAAACAGAAGAGAGAAAGTGCAGGAGAAATTGATGATCTGGAAAAAAACAGTTTATAATAAATGACGGGAAAAAAGAAAATAGCGCTTGCCTTTAGTGGAGGATTGGATACAACTTATTGTGCCATTTATTTGTCACAGGATCATGGTGAGGTTCATACCGTGACGGTAAATACGGGTGGTTTTGATCTGCAGGAATTAAAGGAAATCGAGGAGAGATCCAAAAGTTTGGGAGCAAAATCACACCGGACTATCGATGCAACTCATGACTTCTATCAAAAAGCTATTAAATACCTGATCGCTGGCAATGTATTAAAGAACAACACCTATCCTTTATCTGTCAGTGCTGAGCGCGTGTTTCAGGCTACTGCTATAGCGCACTTTGCCAATGAGATCAATGCGGATGCCATTGCCCATGGAAGCACTGGGGCCGGGAATGACCAGGTACGATTTGATATGATCTTTAATATTCTTTGTCCTGATAAAGAGATCATCACGCCCATCAGAGATATGAAGCTCTCCCGTGAGGAAGAAATTCAATACCTGATTGATCATGGGGTGAGCGGCAATTGGGAGAAAGCCCTTTATTCCGTCAACCAGGGTTTATGGGGTACTTCGGTAGGAGGGAAAGAAACGCTGACTTCTGATAAGTACTTACCCGAAGCAGCTTTCCCATCACAGCTTCAAAAGGAAAAAGAAGAAACAATAGAAATTGAATTTATTAAAGGAGAACCGGTTGCCTTAAATAAATCTAAGCTTGATCCGGTGGAATGTATTTTGCGGTTGAGTGAGATATCCTCTTCATACGCTATTGGCCGTGATATACATATAGGTGATACAATCATCGGTATCAAAGGAAGAGTAGGCTTTGAGGCATCGGCTCCTTTAATTCTTATCAAGGCCCACCATGCGCTCGAAAAACATGTGCTGGCTAAGAACCAGCTCTTTCTGAAAGATCAGGTTGCTCTGACTTATGGGAATCTATTGCATGAGGGTCATTATCTGGATCCAGTCATGCGGGATATTGAAGCTTTCTTTGAGAGCACCCAGCAATATGTTAGTGGAACAGTCAAAGTACACCTGGCACCATATCGGTTTTATATTGAAGGCATTGAATCAAAATATGACCTGATGCAATCTAAATTTGGGAAATATGGAGAGATGAATGCTGCCTGGAGTGGAGAAGATGTAAAAGGATTTGCAAAGATCTTTGGTAATCAGAATATGATCTACCATAAAGTGCATCAGGATGACTGATCAGATCAAGGTAGGAATAATTGGGGCCGCCGGATATACCGCTGGTGAATTGATCAGGTTATTGAATAACCACCCAAATACTATACTTTCTTTTGCTCAAAGTGATAGTCAGGCAGGTAAGCCAATCTATACAGCACATACTGATCTTATTGGTGACAATGATCTTGAGTTTGTTCAGGATTTTGATTTAGGAGCCTGTGATGTGATTTTTCTTTGTAAAGGACATGGGGAGTCAAAAAAATTTCTTGAGGCAAATCATGTCCCGGATTCAGTAAAGATTGTTGATCTGAGTCATGATTATCGTTTGAAAAATCCCGGGAATGACTTTGTCTATGGATTACCGGAGTTGAATAAATCCAGAATTAAATCAGCTTCTCAAGTGGCTAACCCTGGATGTTTTGCAACCTGCATACAGGTTGGCCTTTTACCAGCGGCTAGTAATCATTTGATCCAGGGTGAAATAAATACTTCGGGAATCACAGGCTCTACAGGAGCAGGGCAGGCGCTTTCGGCTACCTCTCATTTTTCGTGGCGGAATAATAACATGAGTGTATATAAAGCCTTCACACATCAGCATCTGGATGAAATAGGAGAAAGCCTGAATCAGCTGGATGGGAAGGGGCACACAGTCAATTTTATTCCTTATCGTGGTGACTTTACCCGGGGTATTATCATTACTTCATATTTTGACACCTCTGAATCAGAAGAAAATATCATTAAAATGTATCAGGAGTTTTATTCTGAGCAGCCGTTCACCTTTGTGGTATCAGAAAATCCAGACCTGAAACAGGTTGTAAATACAAACAAGGCACTGGTATATCCAAAGAAATTTGGGAATAAACTGATGGTTATTTCTGTCATTGACAATTTACTAAAAGGTGCTTCGGGTCAGGCGCTCCAGAATATGAACCTGATGTTTGATCTGGAGGAGACCCTTGGCTTAAGATTAAAATCGGCCGCCTTTTAATTCAAATTAAATTATGGATTTAAAAAATCAAAATATAGCCGTTATTGGCGCTGGAAACCTTGGCGTTGCCATCGCGAAAGGGATCGTTGAAAAAGGTGTTCGCAAACCACAAGAAATGGTTCTTACCAGGAGAAGTATTGAGCATATTAGCTACCTGGAAAAGGATGGATACAAAATTACCAATAATAACCTGGAGGCTGTTGCTCAGTCCAGAATTGTGGTATTGTGTGTGCAACCCAAACAGGTAAACCAGGTAATACAGGAGCTCAATGCTCAGCTTACCGAAAATCACATTATTGTTTCAGTAATTACCGGAATTGCAATTGATGAAATCCGTAATGAATTAAAACTGGACTTACCCGTAATTCGGGCAATGCCTAATACTGCCATTGGCATAGGAGAATCCATGACCTGCATTGCATCCAAGAATGCCAACGCTCATCTGGAGGAGATTCAATTGTTGTTTGGTACATTGGGTTTGACTTTGGTTATCGAAGAAAAACTGATGCAGGCGGCAACCGTTCTGGGGGCCAGTGGTATTGCCTTTTTCCTTCGTTTTCTTCGGGCCGCTACCCAGGGAGGAATCCAGATGGGTTTTGATGCAGAAGAAGCCCAGATGATTGCAGTGCAAACTGCTAAAGGAGCAGCTTCGTTGATATTGACCAATAAACAGCATCCTGAAGTAGAGATTGATCGGGTAACGACACCAGAAGGATGTACGATAGAGGGGTTGAATGAGATGGAACATCAGGGATTAAGCTCTGCATTGATCAAGGGATTAATGGTTTCTTATAACAAAATCAAGAATATCAAATGAACCATTTTTTATCTGTAGATGATGTACCTGACCCGAAGGGGTTGGTTCAAGAAGCATTAGATATTAAAAAGGACCCCTTTGCATACCAGCATTTGGGAAAGAATAAGACCCTGGGCATGTTGTTTTTCAATGCCAGCCTTCGAACAAGAATGAGTACCCAGGTAGCTGCTCGAAACCTCGGTATGGAAGTGATGGTCATGAACGTGAGCCAGGATTCGTGGCAAATAGAAACAGAGGATGGAGTGATCATGAATGGCAATAAAGCTGAGCATGTAAAAGAAGCTGCAGCAGTTCTGGGTCAATATTGTGATGTGCTGGGAATTCGATCATTCCCTACGCTGAAGGATAAGAAAAAAGACTACGAAGAAGAGCTAATGCGTCAATTCAGCAAATATGCAGGGGTGCCCATTCTCAGTATGGAATCAGCAACCTTGCATCCACTTCAGGGACTTGCTGATATGATGACAATTGCTGAGTTTAAAAAGACTGAAAAACCAAAGGTAGTCCTTACCTGGGCTCCACATATAAAGCCGCTCCCTCAGGCAGTGCCTAATTCATTTACACAATGGTCCAGAACGATGGATTTTGATTTTGTGATAACGCATCCGGAAGGAATGGAACTACCCAAGCGATTCACCCAGGACGCACATATTGAGTATGATCAGGACAAAGCTTTAGAGGGAGCCGATTTTGTTTATGTGAAGAATTGGTCCTCATATAAGAATTACGGGACGTTGGGTCTGGGTAAAGACTGGATGTTTTCAGGTGAAAAGCTGGAACACACTAATGATGCTAAAGTCATGCATTGTCTTCCGGTAAGAAGGAATGTAGTCATAGCTGATGAGGTCCTGGACAGTCCCAACTCGGTGGTGATACAGCAGGCTGGTAATCGTGTATTCTCAGCACAAGCAGTGATTAAGAATCTACTGGAAAGCAAATAAGATGGAAAAAGTACATGTGATCAAGGTTGGAGGAGCAGTCATCGAAGACGAGGAAAAGCTGTCTGTGTTTCTGGACAGTTTTGCAGCAATTGATGAGCTGAAGATATTGATCCATGGAGGTGGAAGGGTAGCTACCGATATTGGGAAGAAATTAGGGATCGAACCGACATTGGTAGAGGGCAGGAGAGTAACTGATGATGAAACCCTGGATTTGGTAACCATGGTTTATGGAGGGCTGGTGAATAAGAAGTTAGTGGCTCGATTACAAAGCATAGATCAGAATGGGATTGGGTTGACGGGTGCTGATGGATCCTTGATCGTCTCCGAAAAGAGGCCCATAAAAAATGGAGTGGACTACGGCTGGGTAGGTGATCCGAAGGAAGTGAATGTGAAAATCATTGCTGACCTTTTGAATGCGGGATTAATTCCGGTTATTGCTCCACTTACCCATGATGCCAAAGGTCATATTTTTAATACCAATGCGGATACCATGGCTGGTGTGATGGCCAAGTCATTGGTCTCGGCTTATGATGTCTATTTGCATATGACTTTTGAACTGGATGGTGTTTTGAAGGATGTGAATGACCCGGATACACTAATTCAGCAAATCAAACGTGAGGACTTCAATAAGCTAAAAGAAGAAGGCGTCATTCACAGTGGGATGATTCCCAAATTAGAGAATGCTTTTGAGGCTATTGATGCAGGAGTGAAACAGGTTAGAATTTGTAAGTACGACCAGGTAAATCCCAAAAGTGACAGTGGTACAAGACTCAGTTAATATTAGAGATCAATATTATAATCAGACGCTATCACTACTTAGCTCTTTGATTGGCCTCCAAAGTTTCAGCAAAGAGGAGGATAAGACAGGAGATTTGCTAGAAAATTTCCTTGTTGATCGTGAGATTCCAGTGGTCCGAAAAGGAAATAATGTATGGGTTAAAAACGCTCATTATGATCGATCAAAGCCTACCATTTTGTTGAATTCCCATCACGACACGGTTAAGCCTAATAAAGGTTATACAAAGGATCCATATACCCCTGAAGTTGCTGATGGAAAACTATTTGGCCTGGGAAGTAATGATGCAGGTGGAGCGCTTATCTCACTTTTGATGACATTTCTGCATTATTATAATCAAAAAGACCTGAAGTATAATCTAATTTGGTCGGGTACTGCTGAGGAGGAAATATCAGGTAAAGGAGGAGTAGAATCAATTCTTGATGAACTGGGTGAAATCAGTTTCGGGATAGTTGGTGAGCCCACAGGCATGCAAATGGCTGTAGCTGAAAAAGGCTTGATGGTGTTGGATTGCTATGCAAAAGGTCTGTCGGGTCATGCGGCAAGAGATTTAGGTGTCAACGCCATATATGAAGCCATTTCGGATATAGAGTGGTTCCGGAATTATCAGTTTGAGAAAGTGTCGGATTACCTTGGGCCAGTTAAAATGTCTGTCACGATGATCAATGCTGGCTATCAACATAATGTGATTCCTGATGTTTGCCACTATGTGGTTGATGTGCGGACAACTGATGCATATTCCAATCAGGAGACTTTTGAAATTATTGATAAGCACACAAAAGCAGAAGTAAAGGAGCGATCCTTCAGACTAAGTCCATCATGGGTACCGAAGGATCACATTTTGGTTGAAGCAGCAAAAGCTCTTGATATAAAAATGTTTGGCTCGCCCACAACCTCGGATCAGGCATTGATGCCCTTCCCAACCATTAAGATGGGGCCCGGATTATCAGAACGTTCGCACTCTGCTGATGAATTTATTTTCCTTGATGAATTGAAGGAAGGGCCGATTGGGTATATTAAACTATTGGATAAAATTATTTTATAAAAATGAAGCTCTGGCAAAAGTCGATAGATGTTAATAAACAGATTGAAGCATTTACTGTTGGAAAAGACAGGGAGCTGGACCTTGTTCTGGCTCCATTTGATGTATTGGGGTCGTTGGCTCATATACGAATGCTGGAGAAGATCAATCTGCTGACTCATGAGGATTGGACCAAACTGGATCAGGAATTAAAACAGATTTACCAATCCATCAAGAAAGGTGACTTTACCATTGAAGAAGGGGTGGAGGATGTTCACTCCCAGGTGGAGTTTCTGCTAATCCAAAAACTCGGTGATGTTGGTAAAAAAATTCATAGTGGAAGATCGCGCAATGATCAGGTACTGGTGGATCTGAAGATGTATTTTAGGTTTGAAATTAAAGAGATCGCACAACTTGTGTCTGAATTATTTGATACCCTCATTTCACAAAGTGAAAAGTATAAAGGTGTGTTAATGCCAGGGTATACGCATATGCAGGTTGCGATGCCTTCTTCAGTTGGACTTTGGTTTGGGGCCTATGCAGAAAGCCTCTCTGATGATTTACATAGCTTGCAAGCGGCTTTTGAAGTGGTAAATAAATCACCTTTAGGTTCAGCAGCAGGATACGGTTCTTCATTTCCTTTGGATAGAGAAATGACCGCTGCCCTGTTGGGTTTTAAGCAACCTAACTACAATGTAGTATACGCTCAGATGACCAGAGGGAAAAGTGAGAAGGCCTTAGCCAATGCCATTTCAACACTTGGCGCTACACTTGGTAAGCTATCCATGGATGTTTGTTTGTATATGGGCCAGAATTTCGGGTTCTTTTCATTTCCTGATGAACTGACTACTGGTTCCAGTATTATGCCTCATAAAAAAAATCCGGATGTCTTTGAGCTGGTTCGTGGTAGATGCAGCCAGTTACAGGCATTGCCCGTGGAGATCGGGTATATTTTAAATAACCTGCCCAGCGGCTATCACCGTGATCTGCAGCAGCTGAAAGAAGGCTTATTCCCTGCAATCCAGACCATCAAAGAATGTCTGAGCATACTAAATTTTAGTCTCAAACAGATTAACATTTCAAAGGATATAGTTCAGGATCCAAAGTATGATTATCTATTTACGGTAGAATTAGTGAATGAACTCGTTCTGGAGGGAATGCCATTCCGGGATGCCTACAAGGAAGTTGGTAGGCAAATAGAAAATGGAAATTATCAACCAAAGCGATCGGTAAATCATTCCCATGTAGGCAGTATCGGAAATTTGTCCAATGATAAGATCAAGCAAAAATTTAATGAGGAAATAGAGAGATTTGGTTTTGAGCAAATCGATTCTTCTCTTAATTCCTTAATCTGATCGATCTCTTTTGGGGAATATTCTACTGGTACTGAACCCGGCTCATACAAATTAATATTTACATAGTTTAGTTTTAAACACATTCGGTAAGAGCAGTTTGTTTGCATCGGAGGTGTTTTGGTTTTTATAAGGACTGAAAGTTTTGTTCTGTTACCTTTGTTAAATGAAATACGGTATAAATCACATTGCAATTGCTTTTCTCCTCATTAGCATGATAGGATGTAGTGGAGATTCAAAAATCACCGATGAATCCATAGAATCAGTCGAGCTATTTAGATTGATCCCCTCAAGTATTTCAGGAGTAACTTTTTCGAACAACTTGGTCGAGGGTTTGAATACCAATATCCTTATGTATGAATACTTCTATAATGGTGGAGGAGTAGCTGTAGGTGATTTGAATGCGGATGGCTATTTAGATATCTATTTCACCTCTAATATGGAGACAAATAAGCTGTTTCTCAATGAAGGGAAGGGATTTAAATTTAGAGATGTTTCCATGAAATCCGGAGTGTCAGGTAGGTCCGGACCCTGGAAAACGGGAGCAAGTATAATCGATATCAATGGTGATAATAAACTGGATATCTACATATGCTATTCTGGTGAACTACCTGAAGAAAGAAGAAGAAACGAATTTTTTATTAACCAGGGAAATGATGCCGATGGGGTTCCGATATTTAAGGAGATGGCTGAACCTCTTGGTTTAGCTAGCACAGCTTATAGCAACCAGGCATATTATTTTGATTACGATCGAGATGGAGATCTGGATGTACTATTACTTAACCATAACCCGAGAAATCTACCTATTCTTAACGAGTTGCAAACGGAAGAACTGAGGGCAATTGACGACCCGATGCGAGGTATCAGACTTTATAACCAAAAGGATGGAAAATTTACGGATGTGACCACACAATCTGGGATAAACGGTTCACAGCTTACCTACGGATTGAGTGTGGGGATAAGCGATCTGAATAATGATGGATGGCCGGATTTTTATGTTTCCAATGACTATGCAGTTCCTGACTATTTATACTTCAATAACCAGGATGGAACTTTTAGTAATTCCCTGGAACAATCAATTGGGCATAGTAGCCATTTCTCCATGGGGAATGATGTCGCAGATATTAACAACGATGGATACAAAGATATTATAACATTGGACATGTTGCCGGAAGATAACCGGCGACAAAAGCTATTGTTGGCACCGGACAATTATGACAAGTTTGAACACAATGTAAATACCGGGTTTTATTATCAATTTATGCGAAATATGCTCCAACTCAATAATGGAAATAATACCTTCAGTGAGGTTGGACAGATCGCAGGTATTTCAAATACTGACTGGTCATGGGCAGCACTTGCTGCTGATTATGATAATGATGGCTGGAAGGATTTATATATCACAAATGGATATCATCGGGATTTCACCAACCTGGACTTTGTTACCTACATGAATGATTTTGTTGCAAAAGGTGGCCGATTGACACGTGAGGATGTATTGAGAATAATTGAGGAGATACCCAGTACCGATGTGCCAAATTACATGTACAGAAAATCAAGTGATATAAATTATAAAGATGTCACCAAAGAATGGGGCTTAGAGGACGTAGCGAATAGTAATGGTGCTGCCTATGCAGATCTTGATAACGATGGGGATCTGGATCTGATAGTTAGTAATATCAATAGGGAAGCATTTGTCTATGAAAACCTTTCAACAGGTAATGGATATATTCAAATTGATCTTCATGGAGAAGGATTGAATACGGCTGGAGTTGGTGCCCAGGTTAGTCTTTACAATCAGGGTAAAATTCAGGTGTTGGAACAATATCCAGTACGGGGTTATCTTTCTTCAGTAACTCCTTATTTACATTTTGGAATTGATGGTCAGAAGCAGGTTGATTCTGTTGTGATAGACTGGCCTTCAGGAAAGCGATCAGTAATTTATACTCCAGAGATTAACAAACGGATGGTAATTAATGAATCTGAAGCTCAGGTTGGTAAGCCTTCATATTCAAATCCTGACGATAAAATATTTGAACCTTCAGCTTCACCAATTGTATTTACTCAATCCAAGGTTACTGTACGAGATTTTAACAGACAGTTATTATTACCAAGCCAATTATCTGCAGTGGGCCCGGCTATGGGGGCGGGGGATCTTAATGGAGATGGTCTTGAGGATGTGTTTGTAGGTGGTGGATTTGATCAGGCTTCGGCTGTTTTTTTTCAACAGGCTAACGGACAATATAAAGCAGCCAACAATGCTGTCTTTCAAGTAGATAAATCAAGTGTAGATACTGACGTTCTGTTTTTCGATGCCAATGGGGATAATTACACTGATCTGTATGTAGCGAGCGGAGGATATCAGCTTTTTGAACCTGATGATGCTCAACTTCAGGATCGACTATATATAAACGATGGTAGAGGTAATCTCAAAAAGTCTGGTTCTGCTCTCCCCAAAATGTATACAAGTACTGGTACTCTGGTCAATATTGATGTAAATCAAGATGGTTTTCAGGATCTCTTTGTGGGGGGAAGAGTGATACCAGGTAAGTATCCGGAATCCCCATCAAGCTACCTGCTGATTAATGATGGCACAGGAAAGTTTGCAGATAAAACGGCAGAACTGTCTCCCGATTTAGCAAAGGCAGGAATGGTTACAGATGCAGCAGTAGCGGATCTAAATAATGACGGTAAGCAAGAACTGGTAATAGTAGGTGATTGGATGGATATCAAAGTTTATGAAATAGCTAATGGGAAGTTAGATGAAGTTTCATCTGAATATTTTGATAAAGTATATAAGGGTATGTGGAATGTTATTCGAATTGCTGATCTGAATAATGATGGCACACCAGATCTGGTGGTTGGCAACATAGGTGAGAATCTACAATTCAATGCAAGCGATGAAGAGCCAGCTGAACTATACTATGATGATTTTGATGGGAATGGGGATATTGATCCAATTTTTTGCTACTACATTCAAGGCAAATCCTTTCCGGATCTCACACGTGATGAGTTGCGTAACCAGATTCCAAAATTTAAGTCGAAATACACCACCTACAAGAGTTTTGCAGATGAGACCATCCATGATATTTTTTCAGATGAGGAACTCAATAAAGCCAAACATCTTGAGGTCAATGAATTGAAGACCGCCATTTTCCTAAGCAATAATGAAGGGAAATATAATCGTGCGAGTTTACCTCAGGAAGCGCAATTTGCTCCTGTATACACCATTAATATTTTTGATTTTGACAAGGATGGAAATCAGGATCTGTTGTTATGCGGTAATAATAGCAGTTTGAAGTTGAGACTTGGTAAATCAGATGCCAACTATGGAATGGTATTTAAAGGAAATGGAAAGGGAGGATTCGCATATATTTCCCAACCAGAATCAGGATTAAATGTAACTGGGGATGTAAGGAATGTATTGCAAATAGGGGATCTTTTCCTTTTTGGCAGAAATCAGAATTCAATCAGTGCTTATCAGTTGGCTAAGAAGCCAATGCAATGAAATTATCAAGGTTTTCTTAATCAACAAGTAAATTAGCTGATTAACATAGAGGAAATTGAGTCTGCAGAGAACCCTTATTGGTGCTATATATTTGCTATTATGGTGAGAGGTTTTTCAATATTTATCTTTCTATAAGTAAGCGTTTCAAATCAATGATTACAATGAATAAATTCTTAAGTCGTATCAGTCACAGAGCCACTGGTTTTTTATTGGTTTCCTCTATTCTTTATTTCTTGATGACTGCATGCGGTCAACAAACTAGCAAGCAGGAACCCGAATGGAGATCTATTTTCAATGGTAAAGATCTTACCGGTTGGACTCCCAAGTTTGTAGGGTATCCACTTGGGGAAAATTATAAAAATACTTTCAGGGTGGAAGATGGCTTGCTTAAAGTCAGGTATGACAAATGGGAGGATTTCAACGAAGTATTTGGTCATATTTTTTATGAAAAGGAGTTATCCAAGTATCGGATCCGAGTAGAGTACAGGTTTGTTGGGGATCAGGTCAAAGAAGGACCCGGGTGGGCCTATCGGAATAATGGGATCATGCTTCATTGCCAGGATCCAAAGACGATGTCGATCGATCAGGATTTTCCGGTGTCTATAGAAGGCCAACTCCTTGGAGGAAATGGAGAAGATCCCGAACCACTGCCAATGTATGTACACCCGGAACTAATGTAGTAATCGACGGGGAGCTGGTGACTAGACATTGTATCAATTCTTCTTCCAAAACATTTCATGGAGACCAATGGGTAACTGTTGAAGTAGAAGTAATGGGAAGTGATTCCATCAAGCAGTGGGTAAATGGCGAGTTGGTATTTAAACTTACAGATCCCCAATACGATCCCCGGGATGAGGATGCTCAAAAACTAATAACAGATGAGAATAATCTATTGATTTCAAAAGGTTATATCTCCTTACAGGCTGAGAGTCACCCGATCGATTTCAAGAAGATTGAGGTGATGGAATTGGAATAATGTCCATCACAAGATTTTATCACCTCGGTCCTGGAAGTAAGTGAGTGAGGAGTACTTTGTCATTAGCAATCTTAAATGCAATGATGTGCCTTCTTCCCGGATACCATGGTTCCGGTTAGGATATACCATATAATATTTTGTGGGTTTTATGATCCAGGAGCTTCGAAATCCCAATTTATTTATTGTTCAACATACCCTGTGAAACATATCCAACAGCAGTGGTTAAGTTTGCGTTTATGAGCACACTTGTTCAGATTTCCATATTTCCACATGAGCAAGATGATGAAACAATGCTGCTCAGCCTGGCCCTTGATAAAGCTAAAATTCTAAGGAAGGATATTCGGGAATGGAGGATCCGTAAAAGATCCATAGATGCTAGAAAAGCACCGGTAAAGATGAATCTTCAAATAGAGCTTTGGCTGGAGAATGATGAAAGAATAGGCATCGACCCATTTGTTCCGCAACCTGTTTCTGATAGTAGAAGAATAGCGATCATCGGTATGGGCCCGGCAGGAATGTTTGCGGCCCTGCGTGCAATTGAAGGAGGTTATAAGCCTATCATCTTTGAAAGAGGGAAGGATGTTCGTGCCAGAAGAAGGGATTTAGCCAAAATATCTAAGGAACAAACTGTCAATCCGGAATCAAACTATTGTTTTGGTGAAGGCGGAGCAGGAACTTTTTCCGATGGTAAACTTTATACGCGTTCTAATAAGCGGGGCAATGTAACCAAGGTGTTGGAGTGGTTGGTTTATTTTGGAGCAGAAACTGATATCCTGGTAGATGCCCATCCACATATTGGCACCAACAAGCTACCTAAGATTATCAGTACAGTGCGTGAAACGATAATTGGAGCTGGCGGTGAAGTGAATTTTAATTCAAAGCTCACAGATATAAAGATTGAGAACACTCAAATTCAATCCATTCAAATAAACAATGATGCCTGGTTCGAATTTGATGATGTAGTGCTGGCAACCGGACATTCTGCAAGAGACATATATTACCTTTTGCATGCTAAAAGCATAAAGATTGAGGCCAAACCATTCGCTATTGGTGTACGCGTAGAGCATCCTCGGGAATTGATAGATAGGATTCAATATCATGGAGATGACAATAATCCCTATCTGCCTCCTGCTTCCTATAGTTTGGTAGAGCAGGTAGATGGAATGGGTGTTTATTCTTTTTGTATGTGCCCGGGCGGGGTTATTGCTCCATGTGCTACGGAACCCGGAGAGGTAGTCACCAATGGCTGGAGTCCTAGCAAGCGAAACAATCCTTATTCAAATTCAGGAATTGTGGTGAGCGTAGATCCAAAAAATCTTCCAAACTATTCGGAAGATGATCCATTTGTAAGTCTTCATTTTCAGCAATCGATTGAAAAAACTTGTTGGGAGGCAGCAGGGAAGTCACAACAGGTACCAGCGCAGCGGATGTTAGATTTTATCGAAGGAAAGGTTTCAAAAGACTTACCCAAAACATCTTATCATCCCGGAATTGTGAGTGTGGATTTAAATACAGTTTTGCCTCCATTGTTAGCTAAAAGGCTTCGGAAGGCGTTTACGGCTTTTGGAAAAAAGATGAGAGGTTACTATACCAATGAAGCAGTCATTCATGCACCCGAATCCCGAACGTCTTCTCCTGTCCTTATTCCCAGAGATGGGGAAACCTTGTCTCATGTAGAGGTAAATGGTTTATACCCCTGCGGTGAAGGTGCAGGGTATGCTGGTGGCATCATGTCCGCTGCCATAGATGGGATAAACTGTGTAGATGCTATTTTAAAGAGGTACAAGGCAATTTCATAGTTTTAGACAAAATCATACTTTAATATTCCCCCACATCTATTCACCAAATTAAAAATCAGATCAATGGGCTATCCTTTAGATTCCTTTGGAAGGCTTTGGATTATGTAGAAATATGACCTATTTATTTTAAACCTATACAGACGTATTCACTTCCTTGCAGATCATATTTTGGATCTTTATTGGTTTTTGAGGTGACTAGTCCTAGATTTATTCAATGACAAAAGATAAAAGCATAGCGATTATCTGCGGAGGTGGCCCGGCTCCCGGTATCAACACTGTAATCAGTACAGTAGCCAAAATCTTCTTAAAGGATGGTTACAGAGTATTAGGCATCCACCAGGGATATAAAGGTTTGTTTTCCGATGAGCCGGACATTAAAGAGTTTGACTTTGATCATGCAGATCGGATCTTTAGCAGGGGTGGATCCACCCTGGTGATGAGCAGACATAAACCCAAGGATTCGGAGTTTAAAGTTGATTTCTTTGTCAGATACAATGTGAAGCTTCTTGTCACAATAGGCGGTGATGATACAGCCAGCACGGCAAACAGGATCTCAAAGTTTTTAAGAAATAATAATGTGGATGTGAAGAACATCCATGTTCCCAAGACCATCGATAATGATCTGCCACTTCCTGACCGAAACCCTACTTTTGGTTTTCATTCAGCGAAAGACGAAGGCGTAAAGATTGGAAATACCGTCTATGAGGATGCCAGGACCAGCTTGCAGTGGTTTATTATGTCAGCTATGGGCAGAAGCGCCGGACACCTCGCTTTTGGGATTGCTTCAGGTTGTCATTACCCCATGATGATCATCCCGGAAATGTTTAATAAGACCAAACCCACCCTGGATAAGATCATCAACCTGATCATCTCATCAATGATCAAAAGGAAGATACTTGGAATCCATTACGGTGTGGCAATTGTGAGTGAGGGTGTATTTCACAACATTGACGAAGATGAACTTAAAAACAGTGGAATCCTCTTTACCTATGATGATCATGGACATCCGGAATTGGGAAATGTCAGTAAATCAAATATCTTCAATGTACTTGTGCAGGAAAGACTCAAGCAGCTTGGGATCAACATCAAAAGTCGGCCTGTTGAGTTGGGTTATGAGTTGAGGTGTTGCCGGCCAATTGGATATGATCTTACGCTTTGCACATTACTGGGGATTGGAGTCAAAAAGCTTTTTGATGAGGGGATCACCGGATGTATTGTTACAGCCAATTCCAGGGGTGACATATCTCCTATGTATTTGTCAGATATGGAAGATCAACATGGTAAGATCCCTCCAAGACTAGTGGATATGGATTCACAGATATCAATCCTCATCTTTCAAAACCTGCATCACCTGGTTGAAAAGGACTATGCTGCCGCAAAGACCTACTTATCAGATCCTGAAACTTATGATTTCAACAAAATATTAAAATGGAGTTAACCCCACTCTTCTAATTTTTTTCAACACAATTAAAACCCATCATTAACCCATGAAATTAACATTCTACTTTATTCTTCTTCTTAGTCTGATATTTTACAATGCAGAAGCATCAGATTTGAGCAAGAAAGCAGAAAGCTCGCTGAAAAAAGGTGTTTCTTTCTTCTTCTCGATCAATGCTCATGGAGGCTATGTGTACAATGTGACCCCTGACCTTAAATTGAGGTGGGGTGAAGGCCCCAAGGATGAGCATACCATAGAAGTTCAACCACCAGGAACTCCAGCTGTAGGTTTATCCTTTCTAAAAGCCTATCAAGTCACTGGAGATAAGAAAGCATTGGAAGCAGCTAAAGCTGCAGCCTATGCACTAATAGAAGGACAGAATAGTAATGGAGGGTGGGAACATACGATCAACTTTAATGATTTAAGTAATCAAACAGTAAGCTTCGACGATGACCAGACGCAGACTGCAGTGAGTTTTTTGATGGCCCTTGATCAGGAAATCGATGATCCCAAGTTGGATGTGGCGGTAGAAATGGCTCTGAAAATGATGGTCACCACTCAACTCGACAATGGTGGCTGGCCACATAAATGGCCTGAGCAGGGCAATTACCACGATTATGCTACTTTCAATGATGAAGGAATAAATGATTGCCTTCGTGTGATGATGGAAGCCTACCAGTATTATGGTAACAATGAAGCCGTTGAGAAAAGCCTCCGTAAAGCAGCGAGATTTATGATGATCTCCCAATTACCACCACCACAACCCGGATGGGCACAGCAGTATAATGAATACCTGCAACCAGCCTGGGCAAGAACATTCGAACCGGCATCACTATGTCCTTCTGTAACCATAAAGAATATTAACTCACTCATTGATTTATTTCTGGTTCTGGATCAGGAGACTTTGCTTGAACCCATTCCTGATGCCTTAAGATGGCTCAATGATATCAGACTGGAGAATGGCCTGTGGGCACGTTTTGTGGAAATAGGCACCAATAAGCCGCTTTATTATGATCGGGGTAGGATCAGGGTAAATAGCACTGCAGAGCTTCACCCTGAAAGGAGAACTGGATATGGATATGAAACCAATATTGCCTCTCAGATCGAAAGGGGAACTAAAAGGTACCAAATGGCTATTGAGCTGGGAAGAGAGGGGTTGATGAAAGCAGAGAACCCTCCATTGACCAAAGAAAGCGTGACCAGTAGATTGGCCGAGCTGGAAGAACAGGTAAATCAAATCTTAAATTCTCAGGAATCCAATGGTGCCTGGATTACCAAAGATGATCGCTTTAAAAGAGATATGCCACGAGGTGTGCGATGGAATGGAGAGTATGACGTGATGGACCGAATTAGTAGCGGTGTGTTCAATAGAAATGTGGAGGTTCTATGTGAATACATTGAGTTGAGCGATTGGTTACAGAAGTTAGGATATTGACTAAAAAGAAAAGGTGGTATTAAATACCACCTTTTCTAATTACTCAAAGGCATGTAACTCTATGCAATTAGTTTACATCCCACCAAAGCTTGGTGTCCATATCATCATTTCCATCAAATCCCTGTGCTGAGAGCGCTGCATCGAGGTTGGTTTTATTCGCGCTTAATTCAGATATTGGATAGGGTAAGCGTGTGACAAAATCACCTGTAATATCCTGAAAAGGATATGGGTTTGGAGAAAGTGCAGGGTAATCTGATCTTCTGAAATTCGCCCAGGCTTCCGGACCATTTAGAAAGGAAGAAATCCAATATTCGGTATTGATCTGCTCCAATTCGGTACCGGGTACGATGTTGTTTGCGGCTACATAGGTATCAATATCCGTCTGATCAATAGTAGTGCCAACATATTCAGTAGATATCACTTCCATATTGGCTCTTATGGCGGAGGTAAACAATGCATTAACATCACCGGTTGCTCCTCCAAGATTCCTGACTATGGCTTCCGCAAGGAGTAATTGAGTTTGTGCAAACGTAATCATAAAAGAAGGCGCATTTATTCTTACCATTCTCGTCCTGTCAACTTGTGTAAAGTCATAGTGACTCGCAAAGCCATTGTTATTGGCATAAATTGCAGCTAATTCATTGTCCAATCCCATGGGTAGGCCAAACTGATCGGATGGATCCGTTGAAATTATTATACTTGGATCAGTACCTGCAAGGGCATTATTTTGGTCTGTTCCACTTTCTGCACCAATGTATCTAACAGCCATTGATGCCAATCTTGGATCATTGGTATTCTTCAAATGATCAACAAATTCACCAGTCATATAGTAGTTTGCTGATTCATTACTTGTGAGAGGGATTGCAACCTGATTCGGGTAATTGCTGTCGTGGTAGAGAACAAAGTTATCATCGTTACTTTGCATAAGCCCGCCATTGATTGCCGCTGTAATAGCCGGTCCAGCCATTGAAGGATCCACATCGGCAACTCTCATTGCAGCGCGGAGAAGTAGTGAAAATCCCATTCTCTTCCATTTGGTAATATCACCCCCATATAGAATATCTGTTGTCTCTATTTTACCAGAGGCATTTAATCCGGTAGATGCTTCTTGTAATTCATTGAGTATGTCAGTATAAATGGAAGCCTGTGAATCATATTTAGGTGTTGTTATGTCTCCTAAATAGCCAAGTGCAGCTTCTGTATAAGGTGCATCCCCGTGCGTATCAGTAATTATCATCATTCCATATGCCTTGATTATTCTGGCCATATTATAAAGGTTTGACCGTTCAGGGTCTCCTTCAGTCGTATTAATCACGTCTACTGCATGTTTTATTAGCTCCAGGTACCCATTATCCCAATTGGCAGGCGTTAAGGTTACATTAACCTGGTTGTAATTTCCTCCTGCTAATACTCCGCTATTAGGAGTTACAATTTGCTGAACATAAGCCATTTCCAGTGGCAATGCATTTGATCGCTGCACGGTAGAAAGTGTAGCCTGATTCAAAACGGTTGCAGGATCAAGTGCAGTAACACCGGTTTTGGATCTATTCAATTCATCAAATCCATCATCGCAACTTACACTTGTAAATAAGCATGCGATAAAAAGTATATTTATTGTTAAATTTTTCATTTTGATTGTTATTTCAGTATTTGACATGCTTAGAATTTAACATTCAGATTAAATCCAAGGGATCGTGTTGGTGGTAATGCCGGATCTTCAATTCCGCTCAAATTGTCCGACGAGAAAGAGGCCTGTTCAGGATCAATATTCTCTGTCCACTTTTTAAGTATTGCAACATTACTGGCAACAAAATCAAGTCTAAGTCCACGAATAAATTCAACGGATGAAAGATGTTTTGTAAAATCATACCCTAATGATAGTTGGCGTATTTTCCAGAATCCCGCATTATAGGCGAATGGTTCCATAAGATTGGTTCCTCTGATTCTTCCATACCAGGCATCTACAGGAACTCCGATGGTGTTTGGTTCACCCTGCTCATTCACTCCTTCTCCTACTACAAGACCCGTTTCTCTTCCAACCAGCGTTCCTTTATGTAAACCGTGTCTCCACGCGTTGAAATTTGTTGTTGAGAAGAGATCGTGACCGAGTTTAAAGTCGACTAAGATGGATAGAGAAACACCCTTATAGTTGAAGGAGTTAAAAATTCCGCCAACCCATTTTGGAATAGCCTGCCCAAGGGCGATATAACCTGGTGTTGTCAGATAATTTCCATTATTTGAGTCATGAATTACATTTCCATTGGCATCCTTTAGATATCCAATACCTCGTAGCTGTCCTAATGGAGCACCTAATACATGCCATAATTGGCCACGCACTTCACCTTGAGATAATACAATTTCTGTCACTCCTTCTCCTAAATCCAGTACCTCAGATTCATTGTAGGCCGCATTATAGCTTAAATTCCATTGAAAGTTTGCGGTTTGGATGGGGACCAAATTCAAAAGCATTTCGACTCCACTATTTTTGCTCTTCCCAACATTTTGGAGTTTAGAAGTATAGCCTGATGAATTAGAAGAAAGTACCTCAAGTATCTGATCTTCAGTCACCTTATCATATACAGAGACTTCCAACCCAACCCTGTTATTAAATAATTTTGTTTCAAACCCAAATTCAATTTCTTTTACCCGCATAGGGCTAAGTGTGCTACTTGGAATTCGATCTCCTGAAATCGTTCCGATAGATTTGCCATTGTAAAGATTTGAGTTGGTTCCATAGAAAAGGTTATTTGCATAAGGTGATACGTCAGTATCACTTCCAACTTCTGCATATGCTACACGGATCTTACCAAAATCTATCCAGTTTGGTAAGCTTGAGAAGGCTTGTGAGAAGACAAAACTACCTGTCAATGAGGGATAACTAATGCTTCTCAGTTCTGGTGCCAGGGTAGAAAACCAATCATTTCTTAGGGTAGCATTTACATATAGCCAGGCTTTATAGTTTATCTCTGCTGCTCCATAAATTGAATTTACTCTTCTTTCTATGATATCATATGTGCTGTTAACAACCCTTGAATTTTGAAGTGTGTAAAGATCTCTTACCACAAAATCAGTAGCCTGTTGCCTGTTGCGCTCTATTCCCCTGTACATTTGGTTTCCTCCAAGTGTAATATCCAAACCGAAGGACCCAAATTCCTGATTGGCCCCAATGATAAAATCATAGTTTGTCTCACGAATCCTTGTAGCGTCTTGCCTGTATTCTCCATTCACGAATCCTGCTGGAGCAGAACCAAGAGAAGCGGCTCCGGTAGGCCGGCCGTTATCTTCCTGAAATCGGAATGTATAATCCTGACCCATTCGAACTTGAGCATATAGCCAGTCGGTGAAACTGTATCTGGCTGCTACATTACCAAAGATTCGATCCCTGGTGATGTTGTTAAAGTGGTTGTTTAATACAAAATATGGGTTTGTTCGGTTTCTGAAGCGGCTATAAATACGCTCGTTACCAAATTCATCTTCAGCTTCCGATTCTAATAGATCAAAAGGCATAGAATTGGATAGTGAATAGATCACAGTCGGCGTACTCAAATCCTGGGTGGCAACAGTCGGAGCATTTTGGTTTCTGTCATGTGAGTAGTTGATGCTTCCCGTTACATTGAATCGTTGCTCTAGTTGCTGTCTGAAATTTAGATTTACGCTTTGCTTTTTATATGTGTTGTTTGGGACGATACCCTTATTATCTAGGTTAGAAGCTGATAATCTTATACTTCCATTTTCACCTCCAGAAGAGACACTGATTGTATTGGTAAAAGACTGACCATTTCTATAGAATTTTCTAATTCGATCCCGTACGGGTTCGTACGGAGCAGTTACGCCATCAAACAATATCTGGGTCATCCCTGGTTCGAATTTTTCCCCGAAACTCCAGACTCCGGAGGTTGGATTCGGACTGGTCGGCCTTAAACCTCCTTCACCTTGTCCATATTCATATTGATAATCAGTAAAATCCAAAGGGGTTTCGTTGGTGTAGTTTGAGTTATATTCTACCACAAGCCCACTATTACCTCCGGTTTTTGTTGTAATCATAATTACCCCATCTTTTGCGCGGGATCCATAAAGTGCAGAAGCTGCAGCACCTTTGAGTACAGTCATAGAGGCTATATCGTCCGGATTGATACTACTCAGACCATCACCACCATCGGAAACTGTTCTGCCACCCCCGTCACTTAATGAAGATTCTGTGCTACGGCTTCCTGAAGTAGTTCCGAAATTTGAGTTATCAATGGGAACTCCATTTACTACGATAAGTGGTGAGTTCTGACCTCCAAATGATGACTGACCACGGATCCTGATTTTGCTTGTACCCGCCGGCCCCGTACCTAAGCCTGAAATATTCAATCCGGGGACTTTGCCCTGAATAGCATTCATGAAATTTACAGATCTGTTGGTTGCAATTTGGTCAGCATTTACTGTTGATGTCGCATAGCCCAGACTCTTTGCATCTTTCTCGATACCGAGTGCTGTAACAACAACCTCTTGTAGGGCCTTAATGTCGGTTTTCATTTCTATATCAATGACACTACGGCCATTAATCGGGATCTCCTGGGTTTCAAATCCTACGTAGGAAAATACCAGTGTGCTATTGTCTGAGACTCTGATAGAATAATTGCCATCCATATCTGTAGTGGTTCCCATTGTAGTGCCCTTAATAAGAACACTTACACCTGGTATGGTACCACTTTCGCTGGTGACTTGACCCTTGACTTCAAATTGATCACTCGTCTGGGCCATTGATAAAAAATTGAATAGCAATAATATGCTACACAGTAGATAAAGTTGTTTCATAATTTTAGGTTTGTTTGTTCATAAATCGATGTAAAACACAATTTTGAATCGTATCTAATGGATGAATATTAGCTTTAGAGGCAGGCAAATTCACCGGTTAGAATAATAAATGTGATAATTACACTTGTAAATATTCTAAACCTTGATAAGAGTAGCTTCCAATAAAGACCACCGTTGATTATTATACAAGTAATACTTATGAGAGGCAGTGATAAATCACCCTGCTATGTCGGTAAAAGTGCATTACCAACAATATCTTACGATACCTTTTATCGTTGAGTCAGGCTTCTATTATAACTTTTAATTAAATCTTGCGCTGGAGATTTGCAATCTCTTCAAATTCTTCACTTAGACCAGTGCTTAGTTTTTCAAAAACATGGAAGTATTTTTGATAGATATGATGGTTCTGTTTTTTTGGTTCAAAAGTAGTGGCCATTGCCACCGTCCCTGCAGCCTCCTCAAGATTTTTATATATTCCCATATCAACAGCACTTAATAAAAAAGATCCTTGTGCAATGCTATCAGGATTTTTCCCAATGCTTATTGGTTTATTGAAGATATCAGAGAGCATCTGAGCACAGAATGGAATGGAGGCAAAACTTCCATGGACAGCAAGGCTGTTGATATTTCGGTGTTCTTGTAATGTTTTACCAATACTGTAAACTTCATAAAGAATACCTTCTATGACCGCTCTGACAAAATGTTTCCTTTCATGTTTTATATTCATTCCAAAATAACTTCCACGTGCATTGGCATCCCAGATTGGAGCCCTTTCTCCCAATAAATAGGGTAAGAAAAGCAACCCATCGGAACCAATTGAAACCTTGGAGGCTTCCTGCATAAGGTTGGTCATGGTATAATCTATGTCAAACGGATTCTGAAAATTACCGAATTCTTTAGCGAACCATTCAAAGATGACCCCACCATTATTTGTCGGACCACCTGAAATATAATACTTATCGGTCAAGAGATAATTAAAAAAACGCTGTTGGCTATCCTTAATTACTTCCTTTCCTACAGTACGAACTGCCCCACTATCTTCTATGGTTATGATGGCTTTTCCATCTTCCCATACTCCACCTCCCAAAGTTGCAAGACAGCCATCACTTGATCCGATTAGTATTTTGACGTCGTCAGTCAAACCCAGTGAGCGCTGATATTCTTTTCTTAATTTTCCAGGCGAATGAAATACAGGGGCCAGGTCAGGTAGTTTGTCTGCAGAAATACCAGCATAGTCCAGGGAGTCGGGTTCCCAGGATAGTTTATGGATATTAAGTAGGCCTGTGGCCGAAGCCAGGCTGTAGTCCAGGAGGTAATCTTGAGTGAGTTGCTGAATGATGTAGCTTTTGATTGCTACAAACTTGTGGGTGTTTTTGAACCTTTGATTATCATGGTTTCTAAGCCAGTGAATCTTAAGAAGGGGAGACATGGGGTGAATTGGTGTTCCTGTATTTTCATAGATTTTATTACCCAGAACTGATCCCTTAAGTTTTTTTGCTTCTTTCTTCGCTCTGTTATCTGCCCAGGTAATGGCATAACCTAACGGAACGCCGTGTTTGTCGATACACAGTACGCTGTGCATGGATGAGCTGAAGGATAATGATACAACCTTGTAGTTTTTAGAATGGATTTTTTCAATCAGTAAATTCTTTAAAACATAGAGCATTGTGATAAACATTTGCTCGGGATCCTGTTCGCTATAGTCAGGTTCGGTATGGAAAGTGGGGTAGGAACCTTTCCTTGAAGCGATAACATTTCCATTCAGGTCAAAGGCCAGAACCCTTACAGCATTTGTCCCCAGCTCAATTGTAATTACACATTCCATATTTTTCATTTTCTATTGAGGAGCGTTTCGTTTTCTAAACTCACTGGGAGTATAACCAGTTAGTTTTTTGAATGTTGTTGAGAAATGTTGCGATGAATAGAATCCAGTATCCAATGCAATTTTAGTAAAATAAACATCAGTTCTTTTCAATAATTTAATGGCTTCCGAAATCCTTATGGTGATTAGGTAGTTCAGCGGAGAAAAACCTGTGAAACTTTTTACTTTTTCAGTGAAGGCCGTTGTACCCAGTCCGAATAGAGCAGCCATTTCCTCTACTGTCCATTGATGCGCAAGGTTTTGACGAAGTGTCTTTTCAAGATCCATAAACTTACCCGGGAAATCTCTTTGTGAGTTTGCTTGTCGTGTAGACTGTCGGGCAATTGCGATAAGTAATGAATCAATCAGATAGGTGACTCTTGTTTGATAACCCATTTCCTGGTTCATGATTTCAGAGCGTATTTCAAACAGTTTATCTGCTGTGGTTTTTACATTAAGAGCAGGAGACTTATTTAAGAGCAACATCTTCTCAATAGCAAATTTTTCATGAGGAGATATCTTGCTCCAATTTCCGATTATCTTTCCTGAACCTGATATATTTTTATCAACATGAATGGCTAACATAAAGAGAGTACCAATATCGAAAAAGCCTTTTGAACCCCCAATCTCTTGTTCTGGTAAGATGATTGCAATATCACCCGGATAAAGTATGTAGGTCTGATTGTTAATTACCCATTCAAATTTGCCATCAACAACACAGTAAATACGGATATGATTCGTTGATGAGACTAAAAATGAATCCAGATTTATTGTGGTAATCTTGAACAGTGCAAACTCCTCAATGTAAGGAAATGACTCCAGCTCATTTGATTTATTTTTCAATAAAGTAAACTGGTCCATTCGTTGCTATTGATAATGTTCCTCAAATGAGTTGATTTGAACATTGAATATCCCGATCAAAACCATTAGCTCCTAAATTGTTAGAGGTAATTAATCGGATTAAGTATCTAAAGTTAATAATACTTAAATATTTATTTTTTTAATCTAACCACTTAAGATAATTGGAATTACAAAATGCGAAGCATTTTTCAGGGGGAAAATGGTTGATTTATAAGATTTGGCGAATTAATTACACTAACTCAACGATCAATAATGTTCATTTTACGATATTCTCTGGGGGTAATCCCAGTTGTCTTTAGAAAAGCTGCATTAAAGCCGCTAATTGAATTATAACCAGATTCATAGGCTATTTGAAGAATTTTCTTGTCAGATGTAATGAGCTCCCTTTTCGCCCGTGAAATTCGCTCCTGGGTGATGAATTCACTCAAGGTAAGACCGAATGTTTTTTTAAAGATTGAATTGGCATAGTCAGGATGTAAACCAACCTCCTTTCCAACCTCTGAGGCTGTAATTGGTTTTGAATAATTCTGAGCGATGAAGATTGTTATTCTTTCAACCTGATTGATCTCTTTAGAATTGATTGATGAGACAATGTTTTTGGGGAAGACCTTGCTTGCCATTCTTGTCACCCTGGCCCTTACTTCCTGTAATATGACTTTTGAAAGGTTCTTATTTGTGATATCCCTGACCCAATTGCTGAAAAGATAATTATCATAAAGACTGGAGTCTGAATTTGGATCTATAAGCAATTCCCCATTTAAGACCCTGTCGATAAACGAGGAAGGCAATTCCCATTCAATAAACTGGGAGAAAGGGATTGTACATACATAGTAAGGAGATTTAGACTCATAGTTTACAATCTGATGAGGTATAAGTCCCCAAAAAACTGCCAGTCTTTTGGTGGGAATATTTACTTTTTGGTCATGTAATAAATAGGTGATTGTTCCTTCTGGAAAATAGTTGATCTCGATTTCATTGTGTCGATCAGGCTTTTTCATCAGATTTGGAGTCCATAGCTCACAAGTCAAGCCGTATGGCTTGAAACTTATACGTCCTTCATCAAATGTATTGTAAACCTCGGAATTCATTATATTTTGCACTAAAATTCGATAGTTCTTCTCGTAAAGCTAGATTTTATTTGTGATTTAGAATCGAAAACAATGAACAATAACACAGCTTTAAATTGAGAACTTACTTTATTACTATTTTTTTCTTACTTATTTTTTCCTGTGCCAGTGGTACTATAGAAAATGAGAAGCCCAGAATCATTGTTACCTCTGATGGTGAGATTGATGATGAATGCTCAATGGTGCGATTCCTGCTTTATACCAATGAATGGGATGTCGAAGGTATCATAACCTCCAGTTCGCAATATCATTGGCATGGACATAACTGGGCAGGAGATGATTGGGCAGATCCCTATCTGAATGCCTATGCTGAGGTTTACCCTAATCTAATAAAACATGATGAGGATTATCCTGATCCTGACTACCTGAAGTCTATCACATTTCTGGGTAATGTTGAAACTGAGGGAGAGATGGATTTAATAACGGCAGGATCTCAACATATCGTTAAAGTTCTTTTGGATGAATCTGACGATCGTCCCATTTGGCTTCAAGCATGGGGAGGCCCGAATACCATTGCTAGAGCACTGAAGACAATTCAGGAGGAACACCCTGATAAGATGGAATATGTAGCTAAGAAGATTCGTTTCTTTTTTATTTGGGAGCAGGATTCAACTTACCAGTCCTATATCAGGCCAAACTGGGGAAAGTTTAATATACCTACTATCATTTCAGATCAATTTGAAGCGATTGCTTACCGCTGGAAAACAAGTCAGCCCGATGAAATGCATCCATATTTTCAAAGTGATTGGATGAGGGATAATATACTTGAAAATCATGGTCCTCTGACTTCTCTTTATAAAGCGCATAATGGGGATAAAGATGACTTTCAAAAAGGTGACTTTAGATCGGAAGGTGATTCTCCGGCATTTATGCATCAAATACCTACAGGGCTTAGAAATCTGGAATCTCCGGACTGGGGTGGCTGGGCTGGTCGGTATGTTTTGGTCAGAGAGAATACATGGTTGGACCCTGTTCCCATTAGCGAATATGAATACCCTGAAGGCAGGTGGTATGGAAGTAATTCCTGGGGACGAAGAAGTTCAAAAAAAGGAGGAACAGTAAAGAACAGCTCGGAACACAAACAGTATTTTAAACCGATCTGGCGTTGGTCAGATGACTTTCAAAAGGATTTTGCTGCCAGGGCAGACTGGTGTGTAAAATCATTTGAAGATGCAAATCATCCTCCTTCAGTGAAACTTGCCAATGAGCCTGATATGGTTGCTAAGCCTGGTAGTAAAATAAAATTGAGCGCAAAGGGCACAACGGATCCTGATGGTGATGAACTGAAATTTTTATGGTGGCAGTACGAGGAGGCGGATACCTACAATGGTAGGGTTGAGGTGAGTGCGTCAGGTCAATATGCATCATTGATTGTGCCTTACAATGCTAAAAAAGGATCAACAATCCATGTGATTTGCGAAGTCACCGATGACGGGCTACCTTCTTTGACAAGGTATTCAAGAACGGTAATAACAATTGATTGAACGGCATGAAGAATATTTTTTTAGCATACTTTCTACTCTTGTCATCAAGCATTTATTCCCAACAACTAGCATTTCCAACAGCAGAAGGTTATGGAAAATTCACCAAAGGAGGACGTGGTGGAGTTGTCCTGGAAGTCACAAACCTGAATGATAGTGGTGAAGGAAGTTTAAGAGCTGCCGTAGATGCTGAAGGTCCAAGGACGATTGTATTTAAGGTTTCAGGCAACATCGAACTGGAGAGTCCTATAAAAATAAAGAACCCTTATATTACAATAGCCGGACAAACAGCTCCCGGTGATGGTATATGCTTGAAGAATCATCCGTTGAGCATTGATGCGGACCATGTCATTTTCCGCTACATCAGGGTTCGTCCGGGTGATGTATCCGGCAAAGATTATGATGCGGTCTCCAGTAGATATACCAAACACATCATACTGGATCATATTTCTGCAAGCTGGAGCATAGATGAATGTATGTCAGTATATCACTGTGACAGTATCACCGTACAATGGTCTCTGATCTCAGAAAGTTTGAGTGGCTCAAATCATGTAAAAGGATCTCATGGATTTGGAGGGATTTGGGGTTCTAATTATGGTTCTTATCATCATAACTTATTAGCTCACCATACCAGTCGTAATCCCCGCATGGCTTCCGGAGCAGGTTATACTGATTATAGAAACAATGTGATCTACAACTGGGGGTATCAAAATTTATATGGAGGTGAAGCGCAGCAGTCAGGAAATCCAAAATTCAATTTTTCAACCTTAAATATTGTTGCCAACTATTATAAGCCGGGTCCGGCAACCCAACCGGGAGAAGTTTCCTACCGGATTGCTAATCCCGGTTTTAGAAGTGAGGAAGACTTTGGGAGATGGTATGTGTCAAAAAATGTGATAGAAAACAAAAAGGCTGTTTCTAAGGACAACTGGAATGGTGGTGTCCAGACAAAAATTGCTATTGAAAAAATAAAACTTGATAAGCCATGGGAGGCGATGCCAATCAATGAACAGACAGCTGAGCAAGCATATGACCTGGTTATACAACAAGCAGGAGCTAGTTTACCTAAAAGAGACCCTATCGATACCAGAATCATAGCAGAAGTGAAGGGTGGATATGCAACTTTTGAAGGTTCCGGTTATAAAAGTATTTCGAAAGTAGCAGACTCATCGAAGAAAACAGGAATCATTGACTCTCAAAATGACGTTGGAGGATGGCCAGAACTAAAGAGCTCTCCTGCACCGAAAGACTCCGATCATGATGGTATGCCTGATCAGTGGGAGGAGGATAATGATTTGAATCCGGAAGATCCCTCCGATAGAAACAACATAGGTAAAGAAGGCTATACGATGCTTGAACAGTATTTAAATAGTATTATTTGAATAACTTAAAACTCTACACAGTTGATAGAATGAGAAAAAAACATTTAAAATCATTCATATTCATCCTTCTTATTACTGTAATAAGTATTGGGTGCAAACAGACCGGTGACCCTCTTAATAAAACCCGAATTCTTATCTCCACAGACATTGGAGGCACCGACCCAGACGACTTCCAGTCGATCATTCACCTGTTTATGTATGCCAATGAATTTGAGATTGAGGGCTTGGTTTCCTCTCCTTACGGTCCCGGACGAAAATCTCATATACTCGAAATGATTGACCTGTATGAAGAGGATTTACCAAAGCTGGAAATGCATGCCGATGGATTTCCTTCTCCGGATTATCTGAGGTCCATTTCTAAACAAGGAGGTATTGATGCGGCTCCATTTAAAGGATGGACTAAGCCAACAGAAGGTTCCGAATGGATCATTCAGGCAGCAAAAAAGGTAGATGATCGACCACTTTGGATCCTGGTTTGGGGAGGTATAGACGATATTGCTCAGGCACTGCATGATGCACCTGAAATCACTGAAAATATCAGGGTCTACTGGATTGGTGGTCCCAATAAAAAATGGGGAGTCAATGCCTATACTTATGTTGCAGAA
The DNA here is from genome assembly GCA_047947195.1 of Bacteroidota bacterium. Classification (GTDB taxonomy): domain Bacteria; phylum Bacteroidota; class Bacteroidia; order Cytophagales; family Cyclobacteriaceae; genus UBA7330. The sequence continues at coordinate 3,376,202 of CP170458.1, read as the reverse complement.
AATCATCCTGACCTTTGGATGATAGAAGCCAATGCAACCTATAGGGGGTGGTTCCTCGACGGTGAATCATCCGAAGATCTAACAAATGATAACTTTTTTAAAAACCATATAAAAGCTAATGGTGCGCTGGGTGCTGACTTTAAAAATCATTATAATGGAAGTATAAAGATGGGGGATACGCCTTCTTTGGCTTATTTAATGAATGGAAATCCTAATGATCCAACCGGTGAGAGTTGGGGAGGAAGTTTTGTGAAAATAAAACACAGTACAAAGGATTTATTTGAGCCCAATACTACGTTGGAGGATACTGTCACCGTGTACTCAATCATCGAATGGTATTTTGATGGGCCTGAAATAGACATTCCCCTAGATTCATCCTGTTTCACTGCTGATATATTGGGTCAGGAATGGCCTGGGTATTACCTGGGTAGCGGCAAGTATGGCATCAGGTATTCCTCCAAAAAGCCTGAAGCCGGAAGTTATAGGTTTACCAGTGATATCCCTGGATTTGTTATTCAGGAAGGTCAATATGTGAGTGAAAATCCGTGGCCCGGAAATGAAAAGGAAGATGATATCAAACTAGGTGGCAGTTGGTATAGTGACAATCCAGCACCGGAACTTTTCTTTGGTGTACAGCAAGGAGCCAGGACAGTGTCTAAATGGCGTTCAGAATTCTTGAGTGATTGGGCGGAAAGATGGGACTGGCTTGAGTAGCTAAACTTATAAACCTAGTGATGACCTTTTCCTCCATAAGCCATGGCTTCTCCCTTACCAAAACCGTAGCTGAACCCAACCACAATGAATCTACCCCTTGTGTCCCGATTATACAGGTAAAAATTCTCCTGTAAAACCCGATTAATTTGGATTCTTGACGCAAAAACATCTCTGACGCTAAGGTTAACCAAACCTTTACCTTTAAAAATCTTCTTCCTTGCACCCATATCCATGAAAAGTATATCAGACATTTCTCCCTGAACGGTTAAATAGGATGATTGATACTGACCAGTAAGTTCTATATCGATATCAGCTGGCAACTTAAATTTTGTATTGACTTTTGACGTCCATTGTTCGGTTGTAAAGTCAAAATTCACCCCTTCCAACTGGCCGTCTCTGGCAAAATAATTGTAGTTAAAGTCAGCATTCATTGTTAACCATTTGACAGGATCATATTTTGCATTTACCTCAACTCCTGTGGTTCTGTTGATACCAATATTTTCAGGTCTGCTAATATTGACATTGTTTTCGAAGACGGAAATATTACCGATCACATCAGTTGTGTATCTGTGATAAACTGATGCATTTAGTGACATTTTTTCAAAATCGTAAATAGACCCAAGCTCATAAGAATCAGTGAATTCGGGTAGTAAATCAGGGTTACCCCTTCTAATGCTGAAGTTATTTCGAATATTATTAAACGGGTTCAGATCCCGTAATCCTGGTCGATAAATTCTTCTTGAGTAACCTGCCTGCAATGAAATGTTATTCCTTAATTTATAGGAGGTGTGTGCACTGGGGAAGAAATTGGTATAGTTGCGATCATTGGATTCATCCGTATTGACCAGGTAGGTATTGATTTCAGTGTTTTCTAATCTCAATCCTAACTTTAATCCCCATTTTTCTTTTTCATATGCGGTAGTTCCATACAATCCCAAAACCCCTTGATAAAATTCAAACGTATTTGTTTGAGATGAATCAGTAATGAATTCATTTCCTATAAGGTTTTCCACCGCATAATCATTACCAACATCATTGATTAAGTACTGGCCACCAGTTTCAATGGTGAATTCATCTCCAATAGGTCTTGTGTAATCAAGCTTATAGGTATACGTTCCCAGTTTGTAGTTAGTAAATGTTTTCTGAGTAAGATCATAAATTGAAGCACCGGAGGTTGTCATATTGTCAAAATCCGATGACTGATCCTTTCCAAAAAATCTACCAACAGCAGAAAGAATCAAATCATGGTCTTCATGATCCTCAAAATCTCGTTTGTACTGAAGGTCAAATTGATATTTAGGATTAACAGCTTCTGTAGTTTCCGTACGTTCCCATGCAGATAATGGCATCTGATTTGCACCACTTACCATGTTATAGTAGGTCTTTGAAGGTTGTTTTTCTAGCTCCAAAGCAAAGCTTCCCGAGAGCGTAATGATATTTAAGTCATTGATATAATAATCCGAACCCAATAGGATATTATAATATCTTTCATTTCTGTATTCTTTACCAGTGGAGTATATCGTTGTGTCAGTCAGAAGATTACTATTAACGATGGAAGTTTTATCTGGCAACTTATTGGTCCCTACTCCCATTTGTGTAAAAAGATTAAATCTTTCAGTCCGATGATTCAGACTAAATCCGACACTGTTGTTTCTTGGTACGCCCGCATTAAGAGAGACAGACCCATTGGTGCCTTTTTTATCTTCCTTTTTAATGATAATGTTGATTATTCCCGATGTGCCTTCTGCATCATATTTTGCTGATGGGTTGGTAATTACCTCTACACTTTCTATCATGTCTGCAGTGATACTGCCTAAACCACTTCCATCGTCACCAGTTAAAACAGAAGGTTTTCCATTGATGAGAATCTGAACTCCCGAGCTACCTCTTAAGCTTACCACCCCCTCGATGTTTACATTGACTGAAGGAACATGATTCAAAACGTCCAGGGCACTACCTCCTGCATTGCTTAGGTCCGCACCAACATTAAAAACCCTCTTATCCAGCTTAAATTCAGTACTGGATTTCTCACCCTCCACCACAATTTCCTCGAGCTGTTGGGTATCAGTTGAAAGCGTGATTGTTCCAAGGTTTATTTTGCCATTGGTGATCTCAAAATTTTTGATAGTGCGCTTATCATACCCAATAAAGGTAACTTCAATGTAAAAATTGGATGCATTTGTGGTTAATGAGAAAGATCCTGAAGGGGAGGTAGTCGCCCCAGTTATGGGTGTGTCATTGGCAGAGTTAACCACAGCAACCGTTGCAAATTCCACTGGATTATCAGTATCACTTTCAACTACCTTACCGGAAATCGTAACATTTCCGGATTGTGCCATCAAATGAGCAGATAAAATGTAAAACAGTAAAACTTTTAAACTCCTAAGCATTTAGTAACCTTTTTTAAACTTTCCAACCACAAGATTAATTGTCAATTCTGAAGTAAATCTAATTCTGATCACCAACGGGGACCTTTATAGCTTTCATAATATTCACATCCCTGGCTGTTAAATCAAACATCAGATTATAAAGACCAAAAAAGGTTCTGTTCATATAAATGAAATGTCTGGACCCGCGGTTGCCATTGAATTTTCTCAATTCAGTCCTTTTGGCATAGTCCTCACCAAGGGAGGAAATTTCTTCAAAAAAGTAATTGTCAGTAAAACTGTAATATTTCTCTTGTAAGGGTTTTATAAACAATGAGAGCATTTTATGGAACATCTCAGAGAAGAATGCAACTTCCTGGGAAGTGTCACTTTTCTTTAAAATTTCCAGTTCGTAAAGAAGTTCCATAAATCTTGTTTTATTTGATAGGCCTTCGGGAGTGGCCAGTTCAAAGTAGGGATCGTAAAAGTCATCCGGAATGTTTTTGATACAGCCAAAATCAAGCGCCAATAAAGTGCCTTTGTCATCAACGAGAAAGTTGCCCGGATGAGGATCAGCCTGCACCATTTTAAGAATATGGATTTGGAACATATAAAAATCCCACAATGCCTGACCCACCTGATTTGATAACTTTTGATTTTTATTGATTTTGACAAACTCAGACAAGTGAAGACCCTCCATCCAATCCATGGTGATGATTCTATCCGAGGAGAGCTCTTCGTAATAATTGGGGAAAGCAATATTTTCTAAATTTTCGCAAGCCTGAGCGATCAATTTGCTTTGAGTAACCTCCAATAGATAATTCGTTTCCTCCAACAATTTATTCCTGACTTCCTCAAAGTATTGATCCGAACCTTCACCTTTGATGTTAAACATTTTCATGGCAATAGGTTTTACCAGTGCGAGGTCAGATGAAATGCTATCTGCAACCCCTGGATACTGAATTTTAACTGCCAGTTTTTTGCCAAACTTTTCTGCCAGGTGTACCTGTCCGATGCTTGCTGCATGAATTGAATGGGTACTGAAAGAGTCAAAAATTTCATCTGGGGTTTTCCCAAAGTATTTCCGAAATGTCTTGACGACCAGGGCTGGAGATAACGGAGGAACGGAAAACTGTGACAAGGAGAATTTCTCAACATAAGCTCTGGGCATGATGTTTTTATCCATGCTCAGCATCTGTGCAACTTTGAGGGCACTCCCTTTGAGATTTTTTAGGCCATCATAGATGTCATCCGCATTTTGGAGATCCAACGCCTCTTTGGCTTGTTCTTTGGTTTTCGTTAGCCTGTCTCCATAATATTTGGCATAGTTTATTCCAACCTTAGCTCCAGTAGACAATATTTTGGAAGCACGTTGGATCTTCGAAGTAGGGATATTATTGATTGTCTCCATTAATTGTTCATTGAAAATTTTTCCCTGAATAAAAACTTTGTAAGATCAATAACACTATCAAGTGGCTCTGTATTGATCAGTTCAAAGCTTGCCTTAAGGCTTTTCTCTATGAATAAATCGGTCTTTTCAAATCCAGCCGAATCATCCTCAAGCCAATATTTCAATGTAGCAAGTAATTGACTCCAGGCAATTTCGTTTAGACCCTTTTGCTTAATTCTATTAAGATCTTCATTTTGGAGATTGATCGTTTCAAGTCCTATGCAATCAATATATTTAATAAAATGTGTGTGAAGTTTCTTAAGATTTTTCAGGACTTCGTTCCAGGGTCTTTTTTCCAAAGAATAGATTACATAGCTCCTGTTCTCCTTCAGAATTTCAAAGAAGGTATAATAGAAACTCAATAATTTATTTTTGGCGTCATAGTCATTATACGATTTATCCTTTAGAAGCAAACTGATTGCATGCTCAAAAAAACTTTCGAAGATTGTTTGTTCAATAGCCGTAAATGACGCAAAATGCTTATAGACTTCTGACTCTTTCATTCCCAGGATGCCTGCGAACTGGTACATGCTTTCAGGTTGTTTATGATTTTTAAGCAGGTATTCCATGTAGGCTTTGATGATTTCTACTTTTCCAATTTGCTTTCTCTCGCTTGTGATATTTATTGTTTTGCTACTTTTCTTAGCCATTTTAATTAAGGTTAATTTTTTTACGTTGGCACAACTCAATGTGAAACAGAAAAGTTTTGAACTTTTGTGAATCAGAGAAACAAGTTCAAATGAAAAATTGCTAAAATGAGTTCTTGAAAGCTTAACCCATTAATTACCAATTTTATTCCCAAACAATAAGTAGTTAAACTCAGGATTTGCTCAGTTTTATCATTTATTATTGGGGTAACGGCTAGCCAAAGATCTACCATGCAATTTCACTTCACTATACGGAAAACCTCCCTGATGTTTTTTTTAGTGGTTCTGGCGCTTAACAGCTTTTCTCAAACTAAAAATATCCGTGAGGATTTTCAGATTCATCCAAAGCCAACCGAGGAGAAAATGACCATTGATGGTGAGTTGAACGAGGAGGTATGGAAGGACGCAGCTGTTGTGGGAGATTTTAGTTTTTGTTATCCTGTCGATAATCAGCGTGTTCCAGATGAAAAACAAACGCAGGTAGGGGTTACCTACAACTCGCAATATATCTTCTTTGGCATCACCTGTTATGGAGAAAATAACTATGTGATCCAGACTTTAAAAAGAGACAAAGACCTGTATACAAGTGATGGATTTGCAGTGGTGATTGACCCTGTAAATGAAAAGACCAATGGTTTTATGTTTGGTGTAAATGCCGGAGGTGCACAAACTGAAGCCCTATATCCTACCAGAATTGGACCAAGGGATGAAAACGGCCCAAGTGGTTTCAATGAAGCCTGGGATAACAAGTGGTTTTCAGAGATTCAGAGTTATCCGGATCGCTGGACCATTGAAATTGCCATACCTTATAAATCCTTGCGATTTAAAGAGGGTGTAAAGAATTGGGGGATCAACTTCATTCGCTATGATGCATCAGCAAATAGTATTCACGTATGGTCACCCGTACCCATTGAATTCTGGGAGATCGACTTAGGTTATACCGGGACCATCCAATGGGATCAACCTCCTGAAAAAGTTAAGAGCAATATCACCGTGATCCCATATGCTTTAGGAGGGGTTGGAACAGATTTCGAGACGGATCCCAATAGCCCATTGAATAGCTTTCAGGGTGGGATGGATGCCAAAGTTGCATTGACTTCAAGCTTGAATTTTGATTTAACTGTGAATCCCAATTTTTCTCAAGTCGATGTTGATGAGCAAGTAACCAATCTCTCGCTGTTTAATATCCGATTTCCTGAGCGGAGATTATTCTTTTTAGAAAATAGTGATGTCTTTGAAGATTTTGGTGTCGGGCCTATGCGACCTTTCTTTTCAAGGAAAATTGGTTTAGATGCAGATCGAAAACCCATTCCCATATCCTATGGCGCCCGACTGAGTGGGAATGTCAACAATGACCTTAGAATTGGATTGATGAATTTACAAACCAGAGAATCCGGAGATTTCCTGGCTCAGAACTATACAGCTTTTGCATTTCAACAGCAGATCTTATCGAGGTCCATTGTTAAGGGCTATTTCAATAATAGATCAGCGGTTAATAGCCTTAAGCCTGATTATAGCCGAAATGCCGGTTTGGAGATGGTATATAATTCTGTTGATGGTCGAAGTAGTGCTTATGGGGGTGGCGGAAAGACATTTAGTCCGGGCCTACACTCACAGGATTACTTTTATGTTGGAGGAGCCGGCTACTATAACAAGGCCATTGCCCTAAGGTTTAATGTCGATGGTGTGGGAAACAATTATGTAGCCGATATGGGATTCATACAAGGAAATATGTATTACGACGCTGAAAGAGACACGACCATCCGGATAGGTTACCACCATGGGTATGGCAGGGCTGACTACACGATTTATGTTGACAATCCCGGGATCATTTCTCATCAATTTACCGGTGCTTATATTTTAGATGTTGATTCGGCTTTTTCTCTACTCAATACGCAATTAGAATTAACCTATACTTTGAATAAGACAAATACCAGCAAACTGATTTCCACCTATTATTATAAAAAGGTAGCTCTTATTTTTCCCTTTAGTTTTGTTGATGAGGAGCTACTTCCAATAGGAATGTATGTCAATCATTCAGGTGAAATGATCTACAACTCTGATCAGCGGAAATCATTTATTCTGACTGCAAGTGCCCTTGCTGGGACTTTTTATGGTGGGAAGCGATCTACTTTTAGAATGGGAGTAAAGTACAGGAGTCAGCCATGGGGGAATTTTTCATTTCTTGCGGAAAGAAATGATTTACTTTTCCCAGAGTCAGGAAGTCAGCAAAGCTTTTGGCTGATCAGTCCAAAGACGGAGATCAACTTTTCTAAGGCCCTTTTCTGGACCACTTTTCTGCAATACAACACACAGGCAGATAATTTCAATATCAACAGTCGGTTACAGTGGCGGTTTCTACCAATGTCTGATGTGTTCCTGGTATACTCAGATAATTATGCAGTGGAATTTTGGGGGCCAAAGAATAGGACTTTGGTTTTGAAAGTGAACTACTGGTTGAATCTTTAGATTTTACTCAATATTCAGAATTTCATTTTCGAACTCATAGATCTCTCCATCAGTCATTGTAATAGTTACCTTAAAAATCATGTTCGTTTCTGAAATAGGGGGATTGGCTATTTGTAAAAGATATCTGTCAAACTGATCAAATATTTTGTTGGTTTCGATGAATTCTTCAATGCTTGTAAAATCGATTTCAACATATTGACCAATAATAAATCTGTCAGTAATATCCTGACCCGGCAAGATTGTTTCATTGGGATCGTCCAGAGTAAAACTATTCAAAGCCTTAATCGTGATGCTTTCAAATTCTTGCATAATGATTGGCGGGGCTGGTGATGTAGCAAAAGATGGACACACAAGAAAATCCCTATTGAAGAGATTACTTATAACCTCCCACTCCGAAAATTCTATGACTTTGAATATTTGCTGATAAGGGTAGGTGATTGATGTATCTAGGTCTTCAAAGTTTGCATTAGCAGTCTTAATCTCAATATCTGTAATAGAGATTTCCCCACGCTCATTATTGCAATGAATCAATGTGAATGGAATAATTCCCATCAAAAAGAGGAATATGACCAGAGAAAGCAGCCTTTTCATTGGATGAATCAATGGATTCTACTTTAGAATTTAGCTAATCAAACTGATTTTTGCAAATAGCTGAATGACCGTTCTGATAATTGGTTTGACTAGAGGATTATATTAGTCGATGTTATTTTATTTTATTCAAATAAAAACCAAACACTGCTGAATAGGTGTTGAAATTCACCAGAGAAGCTTCAGATGATCCTTGATTCTGGCCAATAGAAGCATGATTTTGACTAAAAGTATATCTGAAATTAGTAAATAATTCTCGGTCTTTGAATACTCTGTAATTTATTCCTAGCTGAATAACTCCCCCAGCCATCCCACTTTTCATATGAATATCTGTGATTTCAGTTTCAGATGGTTGTCCTGGAATATTTTCAATAATTGCCCGATATGAAAGATTATTTAGTGTATTTGCAGAAAAACCAACGCCTAATGATGGTCTAATAATACCAGAAAGAAACCTATACTTAAATAATAATGAATACTGCATCAGGTTATTATTAATGTATAGATCATAGTAACCATTGTAATTGCCATGGTAGTTATTTTTTCGAAAAAGGACATCTAATTGGACTGATATCCTACTGTTGATTAAAGCAAGCACAGCTTCGATTTCACCACCAAAAGCGGCATTCATATTCTGATCAAAATTGAAGCCTGAATAGAAACTATCTACAAATTTTATATTAGACGCTGATACACCTATGAGCGGGGAAAAGTAGATTTTAGGAGGTCCAAGGGATTTCTCATAAACAATACACTCATAATCATCACAAACATAATTGTGATAGTCTTTGGTAAGCTTAATAAGAGATTTATGAGTGAAACTAGCTTGTTCCACCTGTGGTTGTATTTCCATGCAATCAGCAAATGCCACTTTTAATTTTCTAACATGCCAAAAGGGATCAAAGTCCTTTTTAGCAACATCCAGTTCTGTGATTTTTTGCTCCTGGAGTTCAATGACCTGACCTTTCTCACTTTCAATAATGTAAAAGTAATGGTCAGGATCTCTATAGAAATATAGATCTGATATGCCATCAACTAAAAACTCAACAAATGCGGTCCTCTTAACACTATCTACGTATATTTCTTTTGATAGAAAGAGTCTTCCATCATCAAATTGGTAGGACATTATCTCTTCTGGTTGAAGCTTTATTTGTTTTGAAGATTTTTGTTCCTTGAAAGTACAGGAGAGAAAATTAGCTGTTCCACTTCTGTCTTCTATCAATCCTCGAATGGTATCATTTTCATTGCTGATATAGAAGCCTTCCTTGAAATCCGACTGACTGAAGGCTAGGAATGAAATGGAATAGAAGAGTAGTGACAGAAAGATTCTGCAAAATTTAGGCTGGTCCATCATTTTATAGGTTTAGGGTTCTTGCCTATAAACATATTAAGATTATATTATTTTGCAAATGATGGGTCGGAATATATGAGTGAACTTTCCCATAAAATGTTTGCATATCTGGTAACGATGATGCCTTATTTCACCTCAGGAATCTCCACAAATGGCTCAATGCCAAATTCCGGATATACTTCACTTGGGAAGTAGATCACACCCCCTCTTGAGACAAGAGAGATTGTTTTAATGGCTTTAAAATCTTCAACCGGGTTACCAGGAACAAGGAAAAAATCCGCGAGCATACCAGGTTCGACTTTACCACGATCTCCATGTCCGAGATACTTCGCCATATCATAACTTCCCAACTTTAATAACTCTGCAGGTGAATAGCCCAGTTCCTGATAGAGCTCCAGCTCCCGGTGCAGATTAAACTCTCCACCAAGGTCAGTACCCGGTACAATCAGGATACCTCGTTGTTTCATTAATTTGACACATTCAAGGATTTTATCATAAGCTTGTCGATAAGCTATATCATCTTCATCATTTGCGATATCTGCCCAGGCTACCTGAAAATCACGCTGAACATTTGCTGGCATATGATCGATGTAGTCCAGAGTACCCTTTTGGATTTCTCCGTTTCGAGAAAGCATTAGGGCCTCATGAATCGCTATGGTTGGATCCATGGCGACGTTACCATCGACCATAAGTTTGAGTGTTTCATCGACTTCAGGACTATTGAGATCCAGTGAAGGGAGTCGCTTCAGGGCCGTAAGTCTCAATAAAGTTCGAGTATCTTCTCCTGGCTCAAGTACCCAACCCAGCATGACCTGGTTGATGTGAGTCATTTCATTGAAACCTGCTCTTAGCATGGCATTTGCGTTGGAGAATGCAGGTACATGACCACACACAAACATTCCCAGCTCATGTGCTCTTTTGGCTATAGCTGGAGCCCAGTCACCATTCATGCTATTGTATAACTTAACTCCATAAAAGCCCATCTTATGATAGGTTTCAACAGCAGTTAAAGCTTCCTCCTGGCTTTGAACCAGAATCCCATTGTTGCTATTAAAAGGGCTTTTGCCCTCAATAAATCCTAATCGGGTAATTCGTGGCCCAGCCAACACACCTGATTCGATTTTTGTAATGAGGCTGTCAAGTACCTCATTTTGATTACCCATGTCTCTTACACTCGTCACACCCGCCAGCACATTCAGAATGGCATCATTATCACCCATATGTGCATGCATGTCATAAAGCCCTGGAATGAGTGTTCCTCCAGCCCCATCAATGACGGTTTCATTTCTCTTTTTATCATCAGGACCTTCAATTACTACAATTTTTTCACCGCTGATGATGACGGATGACAATTTGGAAAGTGATAATGTTTCAGGGTTAAAAATTCTTACGTTTTGGATACGAGTGTTTCCATCATATCGATGGGCGTATTTAGCCTGTAGATTTTCATACCGTTCAGCAGCATATTTCTCTGAAAGTAACCGCATGCGCTTTTCCTCATTTTCAAATCCCGACCGAATGATGATAAACCTGGGGGTTATCAAAGCAAAAAGTAAATTCTGGTCATCCAGGATTAGGTAAGTGGGGTTAAGACCTGCCCCGGATATAGCATAGGTTGACACATTCAACTGAATCGAATCTGAAGCAGCCGTTAATGACTCCATTTTCTGGAGTTTAAGCTGTCCGGCAGGTAATGCCGGGACCGTTTGATTTTCGGCGTGGATCAGGACCCAGGCTGATAAATAGGCTGAGTATGGACCTCCTAACTGGTCCACATAATATGAAGGTTGATCAATTGTTGCTTCCCCGGTTCCCGTGGCGTCTGTCCAGGTAGCTTTATTGTCTACCAAGCTAAAGTGCTCATCAATACTATTTCCAAATGTGGTATTTCCAATAATATCCCAGCTTACAGGATAACCTTCGTCGTCCACAATAACAGTGTCTTTGATGGTAGGTCCTCGTCCATTGTTCTTATAGTCATAATCAGTAGCGATAGCGTTCCCGGATCGGGTAACTTTTAAGTAGCCGACATTTGTGCCATTAATTAAAACGGTAAAGGATTCTTTAGAAGGTAGATCAGCTGAATCAGGAGTCTTTTGATCAGTTGTACAGGCATAAAGTACAACGAGGAATAGGACGAGAGGAGAAGTTTTTAATCTAAACATAAGCGTTTTGGTCTAACCAAATCTACTCATTTCCAATAAGCGATATGTTATGTCTAAATATTCTTCAAAAAATGAACGACTTCCTCTTCCTCCCAAAATCCAATTTGTTGATGAAATTGCCTGGAATCAGTTGCAGTGATCCAGGTATCTGATCCAATCTGAGTGCATCCCTTGCTTTTGCACCATTGCTCACCCAATAGGAATAGTGATTTGGCGACACCTTTCAATCTGGATTCCTCTTCCACAAATATCCCTTCAAGGTATCCTGTTGGGGATTTTACAGCACCTTCTACATAGTCCGTTCGGATAGAGAATATAGCGAACCCAAGGTATTTATCAGGGGTTCTTGCTAACCATATTTGTTTGTTTGAGGTAGCTTTTGAAGTTTCCATTAAAAGTTCTCCAAGTTCAGAAGCTTCAAAATCTGGCCATAGCTTCTTGCCCATTGCGAGCAACATATCGAAATCTGCTGCTTCAAATTCCCGGTATTGGATTGTTTCTGACATCTTGATTAAACAGGACTTGCCCTTAACAGAAACCCAAAGCTTAAACCAAAGATGACATAAAGTATGGTGATCGTTATCATTATACCGAAATGGGACCCTTCAAATTGATTGACCACTTTGATCAATGCAAAAGCACTGACGACGAAATGGATGAAGTTGCCTAATACAAGCGGGCGGTTATAAATACCACCAATCAGACCATTTCTGGAGATCCAATTCATCATCGCAAAACCCAGGTACATGGCCCCGATAATCTGTAAGAACAAAACAATTGAAGTATCGGGACTTATGCTAAAGAATGATAAGATTTCCTGTGGCAGGAAGGTTAATCCTATACCTGATATTCCCAGGTAAGCAACAGTAGCTACCATCAAAACTTTTGTTTTCAAGATCACCAATTTTCATTTAGCATATTCAAATTTATTAATTTCTCAAATACCTGTAAGCAAACCAAACAAAGGCAATACACTAGTTTAAGAAATGAATCATGATGCCAGCATTGGCTATAAAACCATCAGTAGGGGCCCATATCTCGGTATCTGTTGGGTTTGTTGCTGGGGGTGAGAACATGGCTTGAAATCTGGATTGTCGTGTATCAGTAAAATTCTCAAAATTGATGAAGATGCTGAACTTCTCAAATTCACGTAAGGCCATGAAGCCCATCATCCAATAGTCAGTAGTTCTCGAATAATCACTTCTGAATTGGGATCCTACGTAATACAATTCATAACCTACTCTCCACTTATCTTCCACTTCATACATCAGGGTGCCTCCAAATTGATGTTTGGGTGTGAGTGGTTTTTGTCTGTTTAGGTTGTCGTATTGCAACTGAACATCGGTGAAACTGTATTGGAGGTACAGCAAAAAGTCATTCAGTCCGAACTTTAAATTGCTTTCGAAGCCACTACTTTGAACCGGACCGTCAGCATTGTTGAATGCATAATTGTTATTGACAGTTTCTTCAAGGACTAGCGTATTTGAAAGGTTTGTAAAGAAGAACAGCTGGTTGAATTGAACAGTCAGGATATTTCCCAAAGTTTCCTTGTAAGTAATATCAAAATTCACCCCACTGGACCTTTCAGGTTTAATCGTATTTTCATTGATTGGGATCACGTTCTGAAATGATCTGGTCTCACTTTGTTCATTGAAAATTGTGGGAAGCTTGTAACCTAAACCTCCCCCAAGTCTGTAGGTAAACTTTGAGTTGGCCTTAAACAAGGCAGAGATCCGGGGCATGGGGAAGAGCCCAAATTCCTTATTGTGATCAAGTCTAAAACCACTTTCCAGTGAAAACTTATTGTTTACATTCCAGGTATTCTGCCCGAATACGCTTTTGGTTACATATTGATAACTTCTGGGGTTGGCGCTGGTGCTCTCCGTTTGATCGATGAAGTTATCTGTGAATAGATTTAAACCAGCTATCCAATCCGTTTGATCCGAGTTGGAAGAAAAATTTACTTCTGAATAGCTGGACAATTGCTTTCCATGGAAAGTATAAGCCGGGAGTTTAATCTGTCGGTCAAAATAATTGATACTGTTTTTCACCGTGATCTTTTGATACTCATTAAACTGATGCTCTGTAAAAAGCTGACTGGATATCCGATTGGAAAGGTTTTCCTCAAAAAAACGATGGTTTGAAGATGTATCTCCCTGTATTACCTTCAGGTCACCTCCGGTTCTGTCTTCTATACTTGTGTTTAATCCAACCCATAAAGTTGTATTCTCGGAAGGATACCAGAAGAATTTGGGGTTAAGACTATAACTTCTTACCTCTGGTATATCAGAGAAATTATCACTATTCGGATCATAAGGTTCCTGCCTGTTTACAGACCCATAAAGCGTCAACCCGGTCTTGTTATAACGTTCGGCATAAAACAGGTTCCCGGTTGTACCACCTGCGGTGGTTTGATTGAGCATAAGGTTTAGCTCCGGATGACCCATCTCCGGACGTTTACTCACCAGGTTGATCAAACCGGCAATAGCACCACCTCCGTATAAGGTTGAAGCACTTCCCTTTATTACCTCAACTTGTTGTAAGTCTAAGGGTGGGACCTGCATAATGCTGAGACCACTTGAAAACCCACTGTAGAGTGGAAATCCGTCCTTTAGGATTTGGGTGTATCTCCCGTCAAGTCCCTGGATACGTAGTGTTTGATTACCGCTATTTGCAGAAGTTTGCTGTACCATGATTCCGGAACTTTCCTTGAGAAGCATGGAGATGTTCGCTGAATTCATGGCAGCATTTTCATCAAGTTCCTCGGATGTAATGGCTTCGACCCTGGTCGGAAGGTCTTCTATGGATCTGCTGCTTCTTGTCGCGGAGACTATGATTGTTTCCAGACTTTCTTTGATGGTAAGTTCAATCACCATCGGCAATGGATTGGTAGAAGGCAGTTTTAAGGTAATACTTTTGTTTTCATAGCCTACGTAAGAAATCTCAAATATGTAGGTACCGCTTGCCAGATCAGAGAATGTGACCAACCCATTCAGGTCTGATACGGCACCTTTGGTTGTGCCTTTGATAGTTACAGTAGCACCGATTAAAGGTTCTTTTGTCTCATCATCAATAATGGTTGCGGAAAAATTATTTTGAGCTGATGAATATGTGAATGATATCAGGATCAACACCCAGATAAGTATGAATTTCATGTTTCTTAATTGATTTGAAAATTTGACGCTAATAGAAAAAGGCCAATTTTCAAATCAGGAAAGAACAATGCTTGAGGTATAGGGGATCAAATGGTTGATGAGGGCGATAAGGAACGAATAAAGAAGCATTCTTTGACAGATCTACCAGCTCTGAACATGTCTCACCTATAGGAATCGTATTTAATGTTGGTGGATTTTCATTAGGTGATTTTTGAGACTGTTGAGCCTGGATGGAGTGGTCAGCAATCAAGTAGTAGTCATACTCGTCATGAAATGTTTGCTCTATCCCGGCTGCCTCAACTTCAAGGATAGCCAAAAGCAAAGTGACGATATAGATAGAGGCCAATAGTCTCACACAATCAAATTTAGCAAGTGTGAGTTGGTTTACAAACAGATCAAATCTCTTAAATGAATCAATAAGTGGAATAAATGATTAAACCCATTCCTCCATTGAACCCTTCATTGATTTGCTTTCCTAGCACATATCCTTTGGTTTTATACCCCGCAGTAGTGAATAGGCCAATATGGTTAGCAACCTTCATTTCAGCATACAGCTCACTGGCTATACCTTTCCGAAATAAATCCTGATCCCAGAGATCAATTTTCCCAGATAGGCTGAAATGATCCCTTTTTATGATGTCTGTCCATGTAAATCCAAACCCATTGTTTTTAAAAGGATTTCCATACTTGAAGTAAACGGAAAATTTCTGATTGTTAACATGAATATAATTATTGAAATATAATTCGTAACCAAGCGGTGACACATTGAATAATGTCCCGTAAGTCCAGCCATTCCCATGTTCTCCTAGAATGAAAATGGGCCTCCTGGTTTTATTTTTGCCAAATGATCCCCCAATCTCCCGATACACTTGGGGGTCGACCATATTAAAGAGGATACCAAATATGGCAGATTGATTGTAGTACCTCACCAAATCAGGATTTACAATACTGTCTGAATTAAACACCTTATTATTTGAATAATTCCTGAAAACAGGCAGAATGACATGGACCGGATCACCGGCTGTATTGATCCAGGTGTCTCTTTTTTCCGGGTCTCTTGGGACAATCACCGAAGTATAAAGTGGATACATAAGTCGGTTGGCAAATGCGAATGCCAGGTCCTCATTATATATCCCATTTTGATTAACAAAATCAGTCTGAACCGCCCTGGTATTCAATGAATTGACTTCGAAACCAGCTGTGACTGAAAGTGCTTCATCGACAAGACCAATAGATGAGGGGAGATCCATAGTGGTGTATGGTATGGGAAGTCCTGCATCATGAATGTTAAAATGTCCCCCGACCTGCTCTGCCCTCAAGGAATGACCAAATTCATGAGACCATAGCATGGACATATAGGTAGTTGCAAATGAGACTACTCCATAGGCCACATTTCCTAGTGGTGCATTCATCTTTGGCTTGATACCCTTTCTGAACCCATCAAGTAAAAGTCGATGGACAGATGTCATATTCGTTGAAGAATTCCTAAGATCGTATTGGTTGTAAAGACCAAATTGATAGGTACGTGTCCAAAGACTGTCTTGAGCAAATGCCACCTCAGTGGCAATTGCTAGACAGATTATGATTAATACCTTGAGCTTCATCTCAATTGGATGTTAGTTCACATCGACCAGGTCCAATGAGCCGGACACTTTCTGCTTGATAGTGGGCTGTCCGGTATATTTGATGGTTGCAGCCCCACTGAGATTAATGTCCATCATATCAGTGCAATCAATTTCCAAATCACCACTCCCTGATATGTTGATAAACGTATTTTTAGTCTGAAAGGCCAGGTTTCGAACAATGACTTCACCAGATACATTGAAAGATTGAGTATTTGCACTACCAGTAATTCCCACATGTGCAGACCCAGCTACATCGAAGGTTAATTGATCCAGATCAAGATCTCCATCTGAAGTGATGTTGCTAGTCCCTGCAATAGAAATCTGTTCGATATCCGGAACCGTAATGTACACTTTGACACCAACCATTGAATTAATACAACTATGGTTTTCAAAGTCAATGATAAGTTCATTGTTTTTCACTTTTGTCTCCATGATTCCGAAGATTTCTGGCTCTGCCTGAATCAATAAGGTTTGTTCTGATCCCTGGGTAATAAACAAGTCCATTGATCCAGCAAGAGAAACTTTATCAAAAGAGTTTACGGTTAATGGATAATCATTGAGTGTACCACTCCCGATGACACAATCATTGTCGTTGCAGGAAGTGAGGAGGGTTAAGCTGATAAGCGAAATAATTAATAGATTTTTCATGATTGTATATTTTGAGTTCTTATAATAAAGACAACTTGATTAGTGTAATGGGTGAAGTAGGTACAGCATTTTTTTTCTTGGTGGCTGTCCTACATAAAATGATTGATTGCTTCGATGATATAGGATGCGAAGGTGAGGTTTTAGTTTTAAGATGATCAGTACGCTGTCACAGGCGGATGCTGGCGCCAGATAATAGACAGGATAGGCAATTCAAATCGAATATGGCTAGAGCTGGTTAACCAGGTATTGATAACATAAACCGATCAAAATGGCCAAACCAAAGCTGATCAAGGTGCCAATCAAAATGTACTCAGTAAGCTTCCTGTCTTTGGCTCTGGATAGATCGCCAAACCTGAATACGGATTTTGCCGCAATAAGCAATCCAATCGCACTCCACTGATTCAAGATGATAAAAGCAAATACAAAAAGACGCTCCAGTATCCCAATATACTTTCCTGCACTCGCCAGGGAATCTTCGGAATTATCTTCTTCCAGGTCCCATTTACTCATGATTGTTTTTACTATAATAGATGAAACAGAAGAGGTGGTTATTAATGCCAGCATGAGTAATAGAACCGGTGTTGAATTAATATTTTCAAATGAAAATTGGCCAGGGTGATGAATGTATACGATCACACCAATGATGATTAGGTGAAGAACCTGATCCGTAACGAATAAGGTTCTGGGATTGACCTTGCTTTCCAGGCTGGACTTAATCAAGTCAATGAGCAAATGACTTATGACGATGATGGTGATAGAAGGCCAGTATGACCAGTTAAAACCTAACAGGATGACAAGTGCGATCAAGTGGACTAACCCATGCAAATAGAAATATTTTGATTTGTAGGTATGCTGTTTTTTGTCCTCAATCCAGCTGTTGGGTTGCAGGACAAAGTCTCCCAGGACATGTGCGGTTAGCAGTTTGATGGCAAGGGCAATCATATTGAATTGATGTTGTCCAGGTAAAACTCGTTCATTTGCATGATTTCATCAAACCCACCTCTTTTGAGCGCTTCACTGATTGTGCTTTGTGATCTTTTAAGGAGCTTAGCCAGGTTGTTTTGGTTTTTTTCAGGCTGTTCGATAGCTGTCCTGATCACTGTTGAAACGGTACTACTCCAATGGTTGGCGATCAGGAGAGACAAGCCAAGCATGATGTTTATGGATCGATCGAATTGTTCATTAGGTGTCCTGATTCCCAGCGTTTGTTTCTTCAACGAGTCAAAACATTCGCCGGAATTCACATAAGCCGTACCATTCGCTTCGGTTATTTTTTTAGGGCTATAGCTTTCCTCACCAATACCGATCGCAATTTTCACGTCAAGTGATTTTGTTTGTTTGATGGTTGATTTAATGTGAAGTGCAGCCAGTAAGGCTTTTTCAGGAGCTAAAGACAATTGAAAACTGTCACCCCTGAATATTTCCCAGTTTTTGGGCTCAGATCCATATTGATTCAGCGTCTTCTTGAGTGTTTTGACCCAATGTTCCGCCTTTTCTTCTCTGGAGTTAATTATATCGCCTGTTATGACAGCTAACATTTTCATGTTTAAAAATATCGGTTTTTGATCCGATATGCAAATATATCTGTAAAAAAACCGATAATACATATTATCGGCTTTATAGACGATATTAAATCATAAAAGTTTCTACGACTTCGGGATTTCAGGCCAACGTTGTTAATATGGTCGGCTACTCTTTAGAGGGGAGGGGTATTCGGGACAGGGTAAGCTGTCACAAACGGACCCTTGCACCAGCTTGAGGAAAGTAAATACTATGCTCATGAAGTGAGTATATAATTTTGATTTGAGTGTAAAACAGAAAGATAACGGAAGGGCATTGAAATCACCTAAACCATATCCTCAATTTCATCAGATAAATCTCGCATTTCAGGGTTAAATCTTTTGATCATTCTGTCTTTCCAGAGTCGATTCCATTTTTTGATCTGCTTCTCTCGAACGATGGCACTTTTTATTCTATCATGGAACTCGTAGTAGACCAGTTCTGTGCATTTGTACTTCTTGGTAAAGAATGATCCTTCAAGATTTTTATGATCATGGACCCTGCCAAAAAGCCTTGATGTGATCCCAACATAAAGAACCGTTCGACTCTTATTGCTCATGATGTAGACATATCCTCCTTTGCTACTCATATAACGGGAAGATACCCCAAATTCTCGATAGATCCCCGACTCGCCTTTCCGGGCTCTCGGGGATGACGTACTAGTGGGGTTTTGACAAAATAAACCCAGAACGTCATCCCCTAGAGGTCCTCAGACCGAGTAGGGATCTATTATGCCGAAAGTATTATTATGCCTGAACCCCTCCCTTTTATAGTTTGGAAGACTTTGATATAAACTCACTAATCTTTTTTATGTACTGGTTAGTCTTTGAATATAGTCAGTTCACCTTTTTATATAACTGACCACTCTTTTACTCTCTGGAAGGGTGTGGGATATCGGGATAGGATGAAGCTGTCACAAGTGGAAACTTGCGCCAGCTTTGGGCGTTTTCATCTAAATAATTGTGTACACGAAGGTCAAAATCAGTGCCAGTGTTAAAGTAAAAGTCAAAGTCAATAACAATTTATCCACAACCCCTCCTCAGCCCAACAGCTTTCACTAATTTTAGCCCATGCCCGAGGCACCCTTTCACATCTACCGTTCATCTGCTGGTTCAGGCAAAACATTCACCCTCGCCAGGGAATATCTCAAGCTGGCACTAACCCGTCCGGGGGCCTTCCGACAGATCCTGGGAGTCACCTTTACCAACAAGGCATCCGAGGAGATGAAACGCCGGATCGTCGACTACCTCAAAGACCTGGCCAAGGGAAAGGAAAATCCGATGACACAGCAGCTGCAGGAAACATTGAATATAGGCGCAGCAGCACTCCAAAAAAAGGCAGCCGATGTATTAACAGACATCCTCCACAACTATGGTCGCTTTTCTGTTGTCACAATTGACTCTTTCTTTCACCAGGTTATTCGGTCATTTGCCCGCGAGATGGGACTCCAGGGTACATTCACCATAGACCTAGACCTGGACAAGGTGATGCAACAAGTCATCGATCAAATGCTTCTCGAGATCGGGGAGGAGGAACACAAACAACTTCGGGAATGGCTTTCCCAGTTTGCCGAACAAAAAGTGGAGGAAGGCGAAAGCTGGGATTTCAGGCGAGACATTACTTCCCTGGCCAAAGAAATTCTTAAAGATGAATTTAAACAGCATGCTGCCTCAGTTCTCAATCTCAGTGAGCAGCCAGATTTTTTTACTTCCTTAAAAAAAGACCTTAATCAGCGCAGGTATCAGTTTGAAAATTATATCAATGGAATTCACAAAGAAGTCGATCAGTATTTAACAATACACCAAATCGATCCAAAGGATTTTAGTTCTGGTTTGCGTGGTCCATTGGGAATGTTTTATAACGTGGTTAAAAATGTCGAACCTGCGAAGAGATATGAAATTACTGAAGCCAAGCGCAATGCAATAGATGAGAAATCTAAATGGCTTACCAAAGCCAATATAGGACTCAAAAATCTACACGACGCGCTGGATGACCTGATTCTGGGCAAGTACAGGGAACTGATCAGCTACATTGATAAAAATATAGTAGAATACATGTCAGTAATTGAGGTTCAACGATATCTCTACACCTTTGGGATACTGTCGGAGATCAATCGATACCTCACGAAATACCGGGAGGATAATGATGTAATGCTGATTGCTGATCTACCCGACTTTCTCCGACAGATCATCCACGACAGTGAAACACCCTACATCTATGAGAAAATCGGATCTATCTTCAGTCACTACCTCATTGATGAATTTCAGGATACCAGCGTCTTTCAATGGAACAACTTCAGACCTTTGGTGAAGAACTCCACAGATGAAGGTGATTTCAGTATGATCGTAGGAGATGTCAAGCAATCTATTTATCGTTTTCGGGGTGGAGATTGGGAGCTCTTTCAACATCGGGTAAAGAAAGAGATCGGGACAGATGAACAGGTGAAAGAACGATCACTAAAAGTGAATTATAGAAGCTCCCCCAGGTTGGTGCGGTTCAACAACGACTTCTTCATCGGTGCACAAAGTCATTCCAAATCGTTTTTTGAGGAGATGGTCAGCGACATACCTGATGCAACCGCTCAACAACAAACACAGGATAAGCTGGATAATATTTTTGCTTCCTACCATGATGTGGCACAACAAAGCCCGGATGATAAAGATCCTGAGGCTGGTCAGATCCGGATCACGTTTATTGAGGATGATGAGGTAGAGGATCCTGGACCGAGGAAGCTATTCGTCAGACGATCAAACAAGTTGAGCAATTCCAACGAGATGGGTATGAGCTGAGGGACATTGCCATTCTTACACGGTATGCCAGGGAAGGAAAGCGGGTTGCCGATGCATTTATCAAATACCGAAATTCTTCCGATGCAGATCCGAATTTAAGATATGAAGTAGTTAGTTCAGAAGCATTGTTTTTGACATCCAGTCATCTGGTCCGATTCATCGTTTCATTGATTGAGTGGCTGAACGACGAATCCAACACCATTGTCTTATCTCAGTGGCTGTATGAATACCAACATTACTTTCAAACAAAGGATCAAAGCGACCAAAGCGAATTGTTTTCTTCGGTCAAGCATTGGAAAGAAAAAGTTCCTGCAGAATTTGTCAACCAGAAGAATTACCTCAAAACACTACCGCTGTATGAATTGGTTGAGAATATTATCAGAATCTTTGGGTTGGATCAAAAGGCGGAGGAGTTTACCTATCTACAAGGCTTTCAGGATGCTGTGTTGGATTACACCAAGAATGAAAGAGGTGATATCCCCTCATTCCTTGAGTGGTGGGAAGATGTAAGAAAAGAGCGTGCAATCCAGATAGCGGATGAAAACAACGCCGTTAAGATTTTGACCATTCATAAAGCGAAAGGGCTTGAGTTTCCTATAGTGATCCTGCCATTTCTGTCCTGGTTGATGGACAATGAATACAACAAAGACAACATTCTCTGGGTAAACGGGGGAGATCATGAGCCGTTTAATCAGTTACCAATTATCCCTCTGAAGTATACAACCAAACTCATAAATACCTTTTGGGCTCATGAATTCTATGAAGAACGATTAAAGGCATTTATTGATAGCCTGAATCTGCTGTATGTAGCATTTACAAGGCCGATTGATATTTTGTGGGCTTACGGACCTTTACCAAAATCAGCTGATAAGCTCAGGACGGTTGGTGACCTGGTTTATTCTCAGGTGATTCAGAACCGTGGTTGGAATGCGGAAATTGCCAGCTTAGAACTCGGACAAGTGAAGCGGCAGGAGACAGGCCGTTCCGGGATTCCGGAGTTTGGGTTGAAGCATTATCATGCACATCCATGGCGGGGCAAGGTGAGTATCCAGATCAAAGGTTCTGCGGAACTGAGTGAGGCATCCTTTGTGCAGGCTACTATGCGAGGAATTGAACTACACAAACTTCTTAGTCGGATCCGATATCGGAAAGATGTTGGGCAGTTCCTGGATACAACTGATGAAGGTCCTTTGAGAGAAATTGTAGAACACCCTGAGTTGGCAGATTGGTTCGAAGATCACTGGAAGGTAGAAAATGAAGTTGGAATCCTGTTGCCGGGAGGAGATTACAAGAGAATTGACCGAATTAATTATACGGATAACGAAACGGTTGTTATCGACTTTAAAACGGGTTCACCCAGGGAAAAAGACAGGATTCAGGTAAAGGAATACATGAAAATTCTGGGTGAGATGGGCTATCCAGGGATAAAAGGTAGGTTGATCTATTTGAATGAAATAAAGGTAGTGGAGGTGGAATGATGGAAAGTCAGACATTCATATCGGAATTAGCTGCCAGAATCCTGGAGGAAAACAGGTCGAATCTGGCTCGGGTAACAGTGATCTTCCCAAACAGGAGGGCTGGATTATTTTTCAGAAAAGCATTGGGGCAGCTCATAGATAAACCCATTCGAACCCCCCGCGTCTCGAGTATGGAGGACTTTGTGATGCAGTTTTCCCCTTATCGTAAGATTGAGACCCTGGAGGCGGTATTTCAGTTATATGAAGTTTATAAAAACCATCAAAAGAAAGAAGAGACATTTGACACCTTCTTTTTCTGGGGAGAGATGATCCTAAGAGATTTTGAGGAGATAGATCAATACCTGGTTAACACACAACAACTATTCACCAGTATCAAGACCCAGAAAGAGCTGGATGAAGAGTTTTATTTCCTTGATGAAGAGGATAGGGCGGTGATACAGGCATTCTGGAGTTCCTTCCTTCCCAAAGCCACAGGCACCCAGGAAGCATTCCTGGAAACCTGGAAGATCCTGCTACCTCTGTATGAGTCTTTTAAGCAATCACTTGAAAAGAAAAACCTTGCTTACGGGGGAATGATTTATCGTGAGGTTGCGGAGCATACGGATTCCATTAAGTCCTGGGGAGGAGCTCCTGTATATTTTGCTGGATTCAACGCGTTGACCCACGCAGAAGAGAAGATTATCAGCTATTTTGTTCATGAGCACCGGGCAGATGTGTCATGGGACCTGGATGACTATTATTTTTCCAATGAAAAACAAGAAGCTGGATTTTTTCTGAGAGAATATGCCAGAGACCTGGAGCTTGGGAAGACATTCCCTAAGGAGATTCCCAACCGATTCCATGATTCAAAATCTTTTGAATCAATTGGTGTTTCCCTGGAGGTAGGTCAGACAAAAGTTTTATCAGAAAAGCTTGATCAATTGGCTGTTGACCCGGCATACAGTCCGGACAAGACAGTGGTGGTATTACCACATGAACATATGCTTTTTCCCACGTTGCATGCAATCCCGGATGCGATTGATAAGGTCAATATTACCATGGGTTATCCGCTGAAAGATACCCCGGTGTTTAGTCTGTTAGAAAGCGTACTGAATCTTCAAAAGCTCAGAAAGGAAGGTGTGGTCAATGGAGTTTCGTTCTACTACAAGCCACTTGTTTCTTTACTGGAGCACCCGCTCTTATTTGCGTTGGAAGAAGAGCGGATCAAACAATTGATTTCAGATATAAAGAAGCGCAATTTGATCATGATTTTTCAGGAAGAATTGGAGTTGAAGCATCCGATTTTCAAGTCAATCTTCCAAAAACCCGATCAAGCGTTGCAATATATGATGGAGATCTTGAAAGGGCTTTATGAAACCTGGAAGGAAAAGGGACATGACCTGGAATTGGAATTCATTAGCCAATATTATCATCATGTGCAGCAGCTTGATGAGATGATAGGGGACCGGACTGCCAACCTGAGTTATGAATTTCTGATCAAGTTGTTCAGGAGGTTGTCGAGGAGTCTGAAAATACCTTTTACCGGGGAGCCCTTAAATGGTTTACAGATTATGGGGATCCTGGAGACACGTAACCTGGATTTCGAAAATGTCTTTATTCTTAATATGAATGAGGATAGCTGGCCCGCGGCAGCCCGAAGGGGGTCTTTCATTCCTTACAATATCCGAAAAGCATTCAACCTTCCCACTTTTGACCACCAGGATGCCATCTATGCTTATTTGTTCTACCGATTGATACAGCGGGCAAAGCGTGTGACTTTCTTTTACAATACAGTGTCAGAATTTAATGTCAATGGAGAATTATCCAGGCTGGTACAGCAGTTAGAAACAGAATCTGATTATCAAATTCAAAAGAAGATCCTTTCTAACCCAATTAAGACTACTGCACCGGATCCGATAGTCATCGAAAAAAATGGTTTAATCCGACGGAAGATGGAACGATTCCTGGATGGATATAAAGAAAAGGATGCCTCAAGGTTTACACCATCTGCTCTAAATGCCTATCTCGATTGTAAGTTGAGGTTTTATTTCAAGTATGTGGAGAAGCTATATGAACCTGATGAGGTTCAGGAGGAGATGGATCCGATGGTCTTTGGGAATATTCTGCACAATAGCATGGAGATGCTTTATAAGCAATTCATTAGGCGAGAAAAGCGGGAAATAATTTATCCTGAGGACATCTTTTGGATTAGAGAGATGGTGCCAGGTGTACTAAATAAAACATTTATTGAGCACTATGGTATCAAGAATGAAAAGAAGTTTAAGCTGGAAGGTCGTTCTCTGATTGCAGCTGAAGTACTTAAGAAATTCATTTACAAAATCCTGGATTATGACAAAGATTATGCACCGTTTAAGATTATTGGACTGGAAGCCAGTAGTCGGGATGGTTATGCACTTGATATTCCAATTCTGATTGCAGGGAAACCCATAAAAGTCAGGTTAAAGGGGATAATTGACCGACTGGATATTAAGGAGGGTAAAGTCAGGGTGATCGATTACAAGACCGGACGAGATGCCAAGGATTTTGAGTCCATTGATTCATTGATAGATCCGGAAAATAATGGTCGGAACAAGGCGGTTTTCCAGGTCCTTTTTTACAGTTATTTATTCCTAAATAAATATGAGGGAGAGTATCAGCAGATCGAACCTGGTATCTTCAATAGTCGCGACCTGTTCGATGAATCATTTGAGTGGAAGATCTTCAATAAAGGAATTAAGTCACCTGTAAATGAGTACCGTCAATATCATGAGGAGTTTGAAGCAATCATTTCAAGGCTTTTGACTGAAATATATGATCCGGAGGTCAGTTTCGATCAGACTGAAGATCTGAAAAAATGTGGGTACTGTCCGTATAAGGAGATTTGTCAGCGATAGAGGAATTAATCCGTTTTTTATAAATTTATTGTATGGTTAAGCAATCAAAGGAATATCAGGTTGATGAAATAGAAGTGGATGACATTAGTTTACTTGATCCGGCCGGTACTTATTCTTATTCTGATTATCTGAAATGGCGCTTTGAAGAAAGGGTTGAACTCATAAAAGGGAAGCTTTTTAGGATGTCTCCTGCACCAAACCGTGGTCACCAGGGAGTAAATAGAAATATACTTGTCGATTTTAGCAATTATTTGAAAGGAAAGGCATGCAAAGTTTATGGAGCTCCTTTTGATGTTCGATTTCCAGAGAAGAAAGGACTTTCTGATAAACAGACGTTCACAGTAGTCCAACCTGACATTTGTGTGGTCTGTAACACGGAAATTCTGGATGATGCAGGTTGTAATGGCGCTCCGGATTTGATAGTGGAAATCCTTTCTCCCTCTACCTCTAAAAAGGACCTATCCAACAAATTTGATCTTTATGAAGAATTTAAGGTTAAAGAATATTGGGTTGTATATCAGACAGAACAGATTGTTGAAGTCTATTACCTTGTTAATGATAAATATTCGTCATCCAAAAAATATCTACCGGGAGATAAAGTGGAAACTGGTGTCCTTGAGGGCATTAATTTAATGGTTGATGAGATCTTTTCTGACCTCTAGCTAGGAATAGACTTCTCCCCAGCTGTCATAGATCTGCACCCGGTTCCACTTATCCTTGTTGTCTACTACATACTGGACGTGAATCGGATGATCCTGGTAGATATCCTGTTCTTCCTTGGTATTGAAAGTGACAACTAAAGATACCTGGTAGCTATTGTCGACCACTTCTCTTGGAGTTCCAGCTGGTTTTCCCACATAATAAGAATTAACCTCGTCGATCTTTTCAACGAAGCCTTCAGTGATTTTAATAAATTCGCTTACATCGGTAGTTTCTTTTAGCCAGAAGAATACCATATGAATAAATCGTCCGCTAATCTTTTTTGATCCCATAGCGGGTAAAATTAATGACTAAATCCTTTTTATCGCAAGGATTAGATCATCAATAGACGATAGTTTGTTGATCTCTTGTTTACCCATTACAACTTCCAATGTAGGAGCTAATAGAATTACGGGGTAATCGTATTTTTTATTGTGTTCGTTCTCAAACTGATCTTTAAAGATAAACTTCATGTCAATCTGTTCTGACTGACGAAATTCTTTCCATTTCGCCTTTTCCGAAAAGGTTCCATAAGTAAGCTTACAGAGATTACATGAATAGGTATTGGGACTGATCGCCTTATGAAAGAAATCAATACCCTTATCCAGAAAATTACTTTTAGCGTTATAGACGAAAATTAATTGCTTCATTAAATATTGGTTTGCCAACCAACCTTTAAACAGTTTATGAATATATAAGTTATCTGAGAATAATACGTTAACTTAAATTGATCAAAGCCAAGCTAGTATGATTGCATCATTAACTCAATTGCTTAAAGAACAGGGATATACATACAATAGGAGTGGTGATAAAACGCTAATCACCAGGTCTATTACGGGGTCTTTGATTATGCTGCTCATGTTCACCATTGTGGGTGGACTCACGGTGTATGTAAGCCTGGATTTTGGCCACAGCTACGCTCATTTTATTGGACTTGCAATCATGGCGGTTCCGTTTACCATTGACAAAGGAAGATTTCCCAATCTGATTATGATTGATGCTGAGCGCAAGGAAGTAAGGCTTCGGTCAGGGTTTTTCTTCAAAAAGGCATTTAGCTTCCTGGACATTAAGGATCTGTTTGTTGACGAACAGGTTTTGCATAGTGATACCAGCCCGTTCAAAGAGGGTAATAAGGATTATGTCTATTCATTTTATCTGAGCGACCAGACAAAGAAGCATAAATTTTTAAGGATTCAATACCGCAAATCCATGGATGAAGAGGTCAAAGCGTTTATAGACTTCTTTGACAAAGCGCTCAATTCCAGGTCAACAAGATCCTGATCATATTTCTGTTAAAATGTTGATAACTAACCTCACTCACAGGGGAGGATTTTCGATCGACTTATGTTAATTTGTTAATTGGATTTTTTAGGATCCGATTGACTTTTTTTGATTAACCACCAATAGAGACAGGGCTGTCTATGTACCTCATTTTCGATACCGAAACGACCGGATTACCTCATAATAAAACTGCTCCTGTAGAAGATCTGGACAACTGGCCCAGATTGGTTCAGTTAGCCTGGCAGCTCCACGACCCCAAAGGAAAGCTAATCAGCCAGGGTAATAAAATTGTCAAGCCAGAAGGATTTACTATTCCCTTTAATGCTGAGAAGGTTCACGGAATTTCAACTGATCGGGCGCTTGAAGTAGGAGAAGATCTCACTTCAGTTTTAGCGCTTTTTGCTGAGGATGTTAAGCGGGCAAGTGTCCTGGTAGGACATAATATCGAATTTGATAATAAAATCCTTGGGGCAGAATTCTTGAGGACCGAACAGGAAAACCTGCTGTCGGATTTACCTTTTACTGACACATCAGTTGAAACGGTAGAATTCTGCAAACTCGAAGGAGGTATCGGGGGCAGGTTAAAGCAACCGCGCTTAGGGGAACTTTTTCAGATCCTATTCGGGGAACCGATGAAGGATGCACATGATGCTGCATATGATGTAGATGCCACAGCCAGGTCATTTTTCGAGCTACTCAAGAAGCGGGTTATCCCAACCATTGAGGAAGTAAATCCCGAAGAAATTGAATACATCGAACCTGACCTCTCATCAGCCAATTTTGCCTGGATCCGGGAAAAATCGGATGGGAAAATTGGAGAAACTCAGGTTGATGTAGAGGAGATAAAGGGTCCATTTTGTCACTTGCATGTGCATAGCCAGTTTTCAGTGCTTCAGGCCACTCCCAAGGTAGGCGAAATTGTAAAAAAAGCGGTTGACTATGGCATGCCTGCTGTTGGACTTACTGATCTGGGAAATATGTTTGGGGCTTTCAAATTTGTGAAAGCTGCCAAAGATGCAGGGATCAAACCGATTGTGGGCTGTGAGTTTTTTGTAGCAGAGGAGCGCAAGAAATTACAATTCACCAAAGACAATCCGGACAAGCGGTTCCAACAGGTTCTATTAGCAAAGAATAAAAAGGGTTATGATAACTTGGTTAAGCTGAGCTCACTGGGCTACATCGAGGGTTTATATGGCTTATACCCAAGGATCGATAAAGACCTAATCAAGCAATACAGTGAGGGAGTGATCGCTATGAGTGGCGGACTGTATGGAGAAATTCCATTCCTGATCCTGAATGTGGGAGAAACCCAGGCAGAAGAAGCACTACTTTGGTGGCTCGATGTGTTCGGAGATAACTTTTACATTGAGATCAACCGTCATGGTCTTGATGAAGAAAATCACCTGAACGAGGTTTTAGTAAGACTCGCCAGGAAACATAATGTGAATATGATTGCTGCCAATGAGCTTTTTTATCTGGATAAAGAAGATTCAAAAGCTCATGATGTATTGATTTGTATCAAGGAAAATGAGCGTCAAAGTACGCCGATTGGTCGGGGAAGGGGATTCAGACCGGGACTGCCCAATGACAACTATTACTTCAAAAGTCCTGACGAAATCAAAAAAGATTTCACAGATATTCCAGAAGCTATTGAGAATATAGCGAACCTGGTAGACCAGGTGGAGGAGTTTAAACTGGAAAGGGATGTACTACTTCCAAAGTTTGAAATACCTGAAGAATTCAAGGTGCCGGAGGACGAAACTGATGGAGGTAACAGAGGAGAAAATAAATACCTGAGACACCTTACCTATGAAGGTGCAAAGAAACGATATGATGAGCTTAGTGATGAGATAAAGGAACGTATCGATTTCGAACTTGAAACCATCGAAAAAACAGGCTATCCCGGGTATTTCCTGATCGTTCAGGATTTCACTTCCAAAGCCAGAGAGATGGGCGTGTCTGTTGGGCCTGGCCGGGGTTCCGCAGCCGGTTCGGTAGTCGCCTACTGTATCGGAATTACCAATGTTGACCCGATTGCCTACGACCTCCTGTTTGAGCGTTTCCTGAATCCGGATCGGGTATCACTTCCCGATATTGACATTGACTTTGATAATGAGGGTCGGGAAAAGGTAATTGACTACGTGGTTAAAAAATATGGGTATACCCAGGTAGCTCAAATCATTACCTATGGTACCATGGCGCCCAAATCGGCTATACGTGATGCCGGGCGGGTAATGGAGCTTTCACTACCAGAAACTGATGCCATTGCTAAACTTGTACCGGAACGCCCGGGAGTCAATTTTACCAAGGTATTCCAGGAAGTAAAGGAACTGGATGATTTACGCAAAGGGAAAGATTTACCCTCTCAGGTACTTAACCAGGCGACGGTTCTGGAAGGGTCCTTAAGAAACACAGGTATCCATGCTTGTGGGATTATCATCACCCCGGATGATATGACCCAGTTCATTCCGTTGGCCAGATCAAAAGATTCTGAGTTGTTATTGACCCAGTTTGACAACAGTGTGGTGGAGTCAGCAGGGATGCTGAAGATGGACTTTTTGGGATTGAAGACCCTGTCTATCATTAAAACAGCCATTGAAAATATTAGGAAGCGCCATGGGATAGAGATTGATATTGATGCAATTCCGCTTGATGATCCAAAAACCTATGAGCTATACCAGAAGGGAGATACCAATGGGACATTCCAGTTTGAATCTCCCGGTATGCAAAAACACCTTCGTGCACTCAAACCTGATAGACTGGAAGATTTGATTGCGATGAATGCCCTTTATCGTCCGGGACCGATGGAATACATTCCGAATTTCATCAACAGGAAACATGGCAGGGAGCAGATCAGCTATGACCTGCCTGAGATGGAAGAGTATTTGGGAGAAACTTATGGGATTACGGTATACCAGGAGCAGGTGATGCTATTGTCTCAGAAGCTCGCAGGATTCACAAAAGGTGAAGCGGATCAGTTGCGAAAAGCTATGGGTAAAAAAATCTTTGCCTTGCTGGAGAAGATGAAGCCCAAGTTTCTTGAGGGTGGCGAAAAGAATGGTCACCCAGCGGAAAAACTCGAAAAGATCTGGAAAGACTGGGAAGCCTTTGCAGCCTATGCTTTCAATAAATCGCATAGTACCTGCTATTCAGTGGTTGCTTATCAGACTGGATACCTGAAAGCCAATTATCCTGCTGAATATATGGCTTCGGTACTCACACATAATCAGAGCAATATCGACAAGGTGAGCTTCTTTATGGAAGAGTGCAAGAACCAGAATATTAAGGTACTTGGTCCGCATGTTAACGAATCCGGGTTGAATTTCGAGGTTAACAAACAAGGAGAAATTCGTTTTGGTTTGGGAGCGGTGAAAGGAACTGGAGAATCAGCAGTACTTGATATAATTGAGAAACGCAATGAACACGGGGCATTCGATAATGTATTTGATTTTGCATCTAAGGTCAATTTGCGTTCAGTGAATAAAAAGACCTTTGAGAGTCTCGCAAAGGCTGGAGCTTTTGATTGCTTCAATGATTATCATCGTCGACAATATGTAGAAGCGGTGGGAGAGGAACCATCTCTTATTGAAAAAGCCATCAGATATGCCGGCAAGCTGCAGATGGAGGAAGAAAGTGCCCAGGTTTCCTTGTTTGGAGGTAACAATGGTTCCAGTGTAACCCTACCCAAGGTGTTGCATGTGGAGCCATATGGGGAGATTGAAAAACTGAACATTGAAAAGGAAATGGTCGGGCTCTACATCTCTGGCCATCCTCTGGACCAGTTTAAGTTTGAGATGAAATATCTTGTTAGTGGAAGTCTGCAGGAATTGAGAGATCTGGAGAGTATCAAGGGCAGAGAAATGAGCATAGGAGGAGTAGTATCCAGTGTGCAGCATCGTATGTCTAAGAAAGGCAATCCATTCGGCCAGTTTGTCCTGGAGGATTTTAATGATAGCTATACCTTTTACCTTTTTGGACAGGATTATCTGAAGTTTAAGCCGCTCCTGGAAACTGGCTGGTTTTTATACATTCTGGGAAGTGTGCAGAATAGATGGAATAGTGAGGAACAGGAATTCAAGATCCATAATATTGAACATCTGAGTGAGATCCGTGAAAGGATGACGAAAGGTCTTGAGTTGCAGGTGGGATTGGATCATCTCAATGATACGGTGATCGAAGAGATTGAAAAGTATAGCCAAAAGTATCCCGGTAAGAACCAGCTCAAACTAAGTGTGATTGGCACATTTGAAGACCGGATGATCAGCCTGGAGATGATGAGCCGGAAATTCGCAATTGATGTAAATGATGACTTTGTGAAAAACCTGGAGCGCTGGGATGAAATAGGATATAAAGTTTTGATCGAAAAATGATTGATCCATTTGTCAAATGGATAACATATTGAAAGTAAAATATCATGAGGTCAACTTTTAACCTTATTTTTGCGTTGTGACTTTAGAAAATGATTTTGATTCAATTATTTAAATAAAATACCATGGCAAAACCTATTGAATTAACCGATAGTAACTTCGAAGAATATATTAATAGTGACAAGCCTGTTCTTGTCGACTTTTGGGCTGAATGGTGTGGTCCATGTAAGATGATCGGGCCTGTTGTAGAGGAATTAGCGGGTGAGTATGATGGAAAAGCCTTAGTTGGAAAAGTGGACGTTGATTCAAACCCTGAGATTTCTGCAAAATTTGGAATCCGTTCTATTCCTACGCTTTTGGTATTCAAAAACGGACAGGTTGTTGACAAGCAAATCGGTGCCGTTCCAAAAACTGTTTTAAGTGAAAAACTTGAAGCTCAGCTGGTAAGCGCATAAAATATTATATGTGATTTTTAGTTAAGCCATTCCGACTTCGGTTGGAATGGTTTTTTTGTGCCTTTTAAAAAATAAAGAATAGAAATATTAACTAGAACTATTAAGAAATTGAAGACATTTAAGTTGCAATTTTCTTAATGAAATTCAACCATAAAATTTAGTTGCACCAATACACATGATTAAATCCATTGTCAGCGGTATTGCTGTAATCATCACCTTCATCGCATTTTACCCCTATCTGAAAGCCATTCTGGCAAACAAAATCAAACCCCATTTCTTTTCATGGATCATCTGGGGAGTGACAACGTTTGTCGCATTCCTGGGACAGGTAAGTGGTAATGGGGGAGTGGGCACTATTTCTATGGGTCTTTCATCGATCATCACATTTTATATTGCATATCTCACTTTCCGACGGAGAGGCGACCTGTCAGTGCGGGCACTTGATTGGGTTTATTTGATCCTTGCAGCATTTTCCATACCCGTATGGATGATCACCAATGACCCGCTTTGGGCCGTTGTGATTATGACAGGTATCGATTTGTTGGGGTTTGGTCCAACCTTCCGAAATGCATATGAAAATCCTTCTAATGAGGACCCGGTATTCTACCTTATCTTCACTTTCAGGAATTTGCTGGCAATCTATGCACTGGAAACTTATTCCGTAACAACGATCTTGTTTCCTGCGGCTATATCTGTTGCAGGGGTTTTTGTGGCGGTAATTGTTTGGGTGAGAAAAAAGAAATTACTTTTATAGCATCTTTTTTAAAAACAAAAAGGGTGATGCTCATTGCTGAGATCACCCCCTTCTCCTCACAAATGCCGTAACATTTGTGAACAGTCAAGCTACTGTTAAGAAACCTTGTCGAACCCTCTTTTGGGTAACCAAAAAATTTCCGACAACTGCGCTTTAAGCTTCGTTGCGAGAGGCCGTAGCCGATTCCCAACTTCCCCTTTCCGCGCCCGAAACCGAAGTTTCAGTTCCTTTATCGCTCGCTTGATGAGTCTAAAGTAGATTGTTATATTTTATGATCAAAGAAAATGATGGCTTTGTTCTCCACCACTTTTGCACAGGATTTTAAGCTATTTAAACATCCTGTTTTAAGGTTATCCACGTCTTTTACACGTAGTTATGCACAAATAGTGACTATGCTCCTTTTTCGCTCAGCTCAAGCCATCGAGCTTCCTTCTCATCAATCTGTCTGGAGATTTCAGAGATCTGATTTCCAAGGTTGTCAAGCTCTTCAAAGTCAGTTTTTTGATTCATCTCTTCCATCAAAAGAGACTTCCTGGATTCTAGCTTTTCTATTTCTGATATCAAATTCTCAAATTCCCTTTTTTCTTTATAGGAAAGTTTGTCCTGATTTTTGGTCTTTTTATCCTTTGCTGGACTTTCTTGTTTTACTTCAGTCTTCTTTTCCCTAACTGAGGGATCGTCCTTTTTCAGACTGTTTCTATAATTTGTATAATTTCCTGGAAAGTCACGAACCTTGCCATCTCCTTCAAAAATGAATAGGTGGTCTACCAGCTGATCCATAAAGTATCGGTCGTGGGAAACAATCATGAGACAACCATCAAAAGTGCTTAGATATCTTTCAAGTACCTGTAAAGTCGCCAGGTCAAAATCGTTGGTTGGTTCATCGAGTATCAGGAAATTAGGATTTTTCATTAAAACCCTAAGGAGCTGAAGTCGCTTCTTTTCTCCACCACTCAATTTACCTACGAGGTTGTATTGAGTTTTGGGAGGAAATAAGAACTGATTTAGAAGCTGTGAGGCTGTGACCTGTGAGCCATCGTCTAATTGGATTACCTCAGCGACTTCCTGAACAATATCTAAAACCCTTTTGTTGGGATTAAATTCTAGTTCTTCCTGGGTGAAATAGCCCATGCGGATGGTTGTGCCAACTTGGATATTTCCTGAATCAGGTGTTAGGTTCCCGGAAAGGATGTCGAGGAAGGTAGATTTTCCAATTCCATTTTTACCAACTACACCTATGCGGTCCCCCTTTTTGAAAGTGTAGCTAAAATCCGATAGAATTGCCTTATCTTCAAATGATTTGGATAAATGTTCCAACTCAAGGATTTTCTTTCCTTGTCGCTCATTGGAAAGATTGATGACCATGTCATCTCTAGTAATCTTAGCAGATGCCTTTTCTTTTAGCTCATCAAAAGCATCAACACGATACTTTGCCTTCGTGCTTCGTGCTTTTGGCTGTCTTCGCATCCATTCTTCTTCTTTACGAAGCAGGTTTTTAGCTTTTTCAACTGTGGCAGCTTGTTGCTTTAAACGTTCCTCTTTGTTAATTAAGAATTTTGTGTAATTGCCTTTTGATCTGAATAAGCTTCCGTCTTCCAATTCGATGATATCATTTGTCACCTTATCCAGGAAATACCTGTCGTGAGTCACCATCAAGAGGGTGAAATTGGTATTTATCAGGTACTCTTCCAACCATTCGATTGTTTCCAGATCAAGGTGGTTTGTAGGTTCATCCAGGATCAGGATATCCGGGTTAACGATCAATGCACGCGCTAGTGCAACTCTTTTTCGCTGCCCACCCGATAATTCTTTCATTTTCTGTTCGAAATTCTCAATGCCAAGCCAACCTAAAATTTGCTTTACCTGACTTTCATAATCCCAGGCATTGTACTGGTCCATCTTCTCTATCAAAGGAGAGATGTCATCTCCTTTTTCGGGGTGGATGGTGGCCATGTGGATAGCCATTTCATAGTCCCTCACAATTTTTAGTATTTCAATATCCTCTGAAAATACTGCCTGTAAGACCGTATCCTCATCTTTGAACACCGGATTTTGTGGTAGAATAGCTACCTGTAGGTCTTTTCTGAAAGAAACCACACCCTGATCTTTAGGTTCAAGTCCGGCGATAATCTTTAAAAGCGTGGACTTCCCACTGCCATTAATCCCTACGATGGCTGTTTTTTGATTCTCTTCAAGGCCAAAAGAGATATCCTCAAACAATACCTTCTCATTATAACTTTTGGACAGATTTTCAACAGACAGGTAGTTCATGCTGCAAATAAAGATGATTCAAAGGTCAATTCAATGAATTAGGATTTGTTGTATGATAAAATCAAAAAATGTCGGAGATTGAACAAACCAGGTTGTTTTAGGTTGAGTAATGTACCTTTAACTATCTGAGAGCGTAAGTAATACGATTGAATAAAAGTGAGAATCTAATGAAATACTATCTGATACCATTTATAGTGATGTTATTCATCAGTTGTGAAAGCCCTGCAAATACAGGTGAGGATAAACTTACTACCTACAAGGGAGAGTTGGATACAGCCACTTTTGCAGGAGGATGTTTTTGGTGTATCGAAGCCTCTTTTGAACAAATTAAGGGAGTTGTGGAAGCGGTTTCTGGGTATGAAGGCGGGAGTAAAAAAGACGCTCATTATGAGATTGTAGGGATGGGTCGTACCAAACATGCAGAAACTGTGCAGATTTATTATGATCCATCTGTTATTGATTACTCAACCCTCTTAGATATTTTTTTTACTGCACATGACCCCACACAATTAAACAGGCAAGGACCTGATGTTGGTCCACAATACCGATCCGCAATTTTCTATCATAATGATGAGCAAAAGAAGCTGGCTCAGGAAAAGATCAAAGAGCTCTCAGGATCATTTGATCAACCAATAGTGACTGAAGTAACACCCCATACTGAATTTTATATGGCGGAAGACTATCATCAGGATTATGAGAAACATCACCCATTTAATCCTTACATTCTGAACGTGAGCAAACCTAAGATCAACCGGGTTAGAGCGAAATTCCCCCAGTTGTTAAAAGATGAAGATATGTAATAAAAAAGGACTGAATTGCTTCAGTCCTCTTCTAATTGGCTTACAATTAATCCTTTAAGAAGTTTCTTAAAACGTAGTTTAGGATGCCACCATGCTTGTAATAAGCCACATCTACCTTGGAGTCTAGCCTTAATTTGGCTTTGAAGGTCTTCTTATTCCCATCAGGACTGGTAGCAGTGACATCCACTATTTTTCCTGGGGTTAAGTCAGAGGAAAGACCTGAGATATCATAAGTCTCATCTCCTTTGAGTCCTAATGTTTCCTGAGACTCACCTTCCATAAATACCATTGGAAGTACGCCCATACCCACAAGGTTGGATCTATGTATACGCTCGTAACTTTCGGTAATTACGGCTTTTACTCCTAATAAATTGGTTCCTTTTGCAGCCCAGTCTCTGGATGACCCACTTCCGTATTCTTTTCCACCAATAACTACCAATGGAGTTCCAGCTTCCTGATACTTCATAGAAGCATCATATACTGTCATTTCAGATCCATTCGGATGATAGGTTGTCCAACCACCTTCTTTTGAAGCTAGTTTGTTTTTAATTCTTACGTTCGCAAAAGTTCCACGCATCATCACCTCATGGTTACCACGCCTTGAGCCGTAAGAGTTGAAATCTTTCTTTTCTACGCCGTGCTCAACCAGGTATTTTCCTGCTGGATGCTCAGGTAAGAATTTTCCTGCTGGTGAGATGTGGTCAGTAGTGACCATATCACCCAATTGAAGTAATACCCTGGCACCTTTGATATCCTCTGGCTCTGGCACATCTTCCGAAATATTTTTGAAGAACGGTGCTTCCTGGATATAAGTTGAATTTTCATCCCACTCATATATTTTGCCTTTCGGCGACTTCAGGGCCTGCCATGCCTCATCACCATCAAATATGGTTTCATAGGTCTTCTTGTAGTCTTCCGGAGTTACTACCACATCCATGATCTCATTGATCTCTTTCTGAGTTGGCCAGATATCTTTTAAATAAACTTTGTCTCCATTGGAATCAACACCTAATGGCTCGTTGTTCATGTCAAAGTCCATTCTACCAGCTATGGCATAAGCTACCACCAACATAGGGGAGGCCAGGAAGTTCATTTTGATATTTGGATGTATCCTCGCTTCAAAGTTTCTGTTTCCTGACAATGCGGAACAAACAACAAGGTCATTTTCAATCACTGCTTTTTGGACATCCGGAATCATATCTCCTGAGTTTCCAATACAGGTTGTACATCCATAACCCACGGTGTGGAATTTCAAAGCCTCCAGGTAAGGAAGTAAGTGAGATTTATCCAGATATTCGGTCACCACCCTGGAACCCGGTGCCAATGAAGTTTTTACCCATGGTTTTACATTCAAACCTCTTTCAATGGCTTTCTTGGCAACTAATCCGGCACCAATCATCACACTTGGATTGGAAGTGTTTGTACATGAAGTGATCGCAGCTATGACTACCGCTCCATCGGAGAGATTATAGGTCATATCTCCCTTTGTCATTTGGATACTCCTGATACCGGTTTTTATCTTCACACTCTCTGCAGGGGCACCGCCTTCATTGGCCCAGTCTCCAAGTCTTTCCTGAACAGGAATATATTCCCTGCTGTGAGATTCCTTCAGTAGATTAACTACCTGATTACGAGCGTCTTTTAATAATATCTTGTCTTGTGGTCTTTTAGGTCCAGAAATGGTAGGCTCAATTGAACCCAGGTCGAGTTCAACTTCTTTGTGATACTCCATCACATCGTTTGGATCTCTCCACAGTAAGTTTTCTTTGGCATACGCTTCGACCATGGCCACATGATTATCAGGTCGGTTTGTCTTTCTCATGTAAGCCAGCGTCTGGTCATCTATTGGCCAGTGGGTGTCTGTACAACCAAACTCAGGTGACATGTTTGAAATAGTACCTCTGTCAGGAACAGTAAGGTTTTCCAGTCCGGGTCCGAAAATCTCAACAATTTTCCCAACCACTCCTACATCACGTAATAATCTTGTGATCGTTAAAACCAGATCGGTGGCGGTGGTACCTTCTTTCATTTCACCGGTCAATTTCAATCCGATAACCTCAGGAAGGATCATATAAATAGGCTGACCCAGCATCGCAGCTTCCGCCTCAATTCCTCCAACACCCCAACCCAGAACACCAATTCCATTTACCATTGGTGTATGAGAATCAGTACCAACTAATGTGTCAGGGAAAAGGTAGCCTTCACGTTCAATAACACCTTTGGCCAGATATTCAAGGTTTACCTGGTGGCAAATCCCCATTCCTGGAGGCACAACACCAAAGTTGGAAAAGGCTTGCTGTGCCCATTTTAATAATTTATATCGTTCTTCATTACGCTGGTATTCTACATCAACATTTCTTTGGTATGATGATTTGGTCCCAAAAAACTCTACCATTACGGAATGATCAATCACCATGTCAGCAGGCACTACCGGATTTGTCTGGCTTGTATCTTTTCCTTTTCTCGAAACCTCTGATCTAATGGAGGCAATATCAACCACTGCCGGAACACCCGTAAAATCCTGCATCAGGACCCTTGCCGGAGTATATGGGATATCAT
Source organism: Bacteroidota bacterium (assembly GCA_047947195.1). Taxonomy (GTDB): domain Bacteria; phylum Bacteroidota; class Bacteroidia; order Cytophagales; family Cyclobacteriaceae; genus UBA7330. The sequence continues at coordinate 3,337,138 of CP170458.1, read as the reverse complement.
CTTTACCGGCAGTATTTTTCCAATTAAGTAAAGATTCAAGGTGGCCTTCATTTACCGCGAAATCATCATAATTTCTAATGGCGTTTTCTAATAAAATCCGAATAGAATAAGGTAGTTTTTTTACCTCAGGTCTTTTTTTAGCTAGCTCTCTTAAACTAAAATATTTGTGTGTTCCTAGGGGAGTTTTTAATTCTTTTTCAATCCCGAAAAAATCCTGTGCCATGACAATTAGTTAATTTGTGAATAGGTTCTCTTGATGATCAAGTGCCAAAGATAATGGATATCATTAGACACTTATTAGTTTATTAAATTGTACTCAAAAATTTTATTGTATCCACATTATCTGCATAATCCCAGGGTTCAGGAAATTGAGCCTTTCCGAAGGGGATGAATTCATGACCAACCACACATTGAATCTTGGATTCAAGATGCTGAAGTCTTTGCTGTAAATTGCTTTTTGTGGAATATGCTTCTGAATATATAACAGAAAGTGGTGATACAAGTTCATCTGTTTCCTGCCATAGTAGAAATCCGGTGTCCAGATGAGGTATTTTATTGATCAGAAATATGGATTTATGATAGTCATAGTTGTTTTGATATTTATGGTTGTCAGACACTTGTTTGAATAGCTCGAAGCTTTCAAATATTTGGGTAGGGTCAAATCCCTTTGGATAAAAGACTTTGGATACATTCCTACAGCCCATTCCATAGTATGAGAAGATGTCTAAACCTAATGCTTCAAATTCCTCTCTGGTTTCAGAACCATCAATAATAGCTACTGAGACCCTGTTTTTTCTGATGATATTTGGGATCTTATCAAAATAATAGTGAAAATATCTGGCGGTGTTGTCACTGCCTGTAGCAATTACAGCATCTATTTCTGTGAGTCTTTCCCTAAAAGAGATATTCTTTTTCAACCCCGGAGCCAATTCTAATAACCACCCAATAATCAGTCTCACCAGAAAGGTATCTTTGCTACTGGTCTTGACAGCAGCATAATGCCCAGTGAGAAGAACCGACATAAGATCATGAAATCCGACTAATGGAATGTTACCAGCCATTACGATTCCGACAATTTTTGGAACTTCCACATTCAGGTCATAAACTTTAAGCCATTGAGTAAGTTTATGACCTTGAAGCATAAAACCAATACCCTCTAGAGCCATTTTTACATTCTCTTCAGTAAACCACGGGTTTTCATTCTTCGCTTGTTTGGCGAAGTTCCTGATTTCTTCTTGAGTTAACTGATTGATCTTGTCACCAAGTAGACTAAAGGCTTGAATTCGATCTTTTAGGTTCATTAATTATAAAATTTGCCTTGTCCGCAAACTTATTGTGAATATTTTTGTTGCCAATTTAGCTGAACTTAAAAAAGAAGGACACAAATGGCAATAATGATTACAGATGAATGCATCAATTGCGGTGCATGTGAGCCGGAATGCCCAAATACTGCTATTTACGAAGGCGGGGAAGAATGGAAGTGGTCTGACGGCACTGATCTTACTGAAGTGGAATTGGAAGATGGAACGACTGTGGATGCTAATGAATCTCAGGAACCTGTTTCAGACGAGTTTTATTATATTGTTTCAGGAAAGTGCACCGAGTGTACCGGATTTCATGAAGAACCACAATGTGCTGCAGTTTGTCCCGTAGATTGTTGTATTCCAGACCCGGATTATGAAGAATCTGAGGAAGAGCTAACGGCTAAAAAAGAATGGATGCACCTTTAATATTGAGATATTAGTCAACAAAAAGGATGGGATTTACCTCATCCTTTTTCTTTTTATCAGGTAGGCACCAAGGATCTTATCAAACTGATCAGCGGTATCAACTTCTACAAGATCAATCTTTAATTGACCGCATCTCAGCTTAATTTTTTGAAATAGTTCTCCCATTTGGTCCTGGTAATAATCCTTAATTTCATGTGGATTAAGCTTAATCGATTCATTACTCTCAAGGTCGATGAAGCGGTGAGGTCTGTCCTCAAATTCAAACGCTAGTTCAGTCTTTCTATCAGAGACATGGAATACAATAATCTCATGTTTATTATGCTTCAGGTGTTGTAGTGACTTATAGACTTCATCAATGTCGTTGGATTTCTGAAACATATCACTAAAAATTATAATGAGTGATCTTCTGTGGATTTTTCCTGCTATTTCATGCAAGACATTTGCAACATCAGTTGAAGGAGTTGAATTTGAATCGACTAATTGACTTAGTTGACTCAAAATCAGACTGAGATGAGACCTCGTAGATTTTAAGGGCGTCTGAAATTCAACCTTATCGGAAAACCCGGTTAATCCAACAGCATCTCTTTGTGAGATGAGCAGATAGGCCAGGGCAGCTGCACAGACAGCACTGAAATTTATTTTGTCTTTTCCAGGTAGAGGATAATACATTGAACTGGATACATCCAATAGGATATGGCAGCGCAAATTGGTCTCTTCCTCATATTGCTTGGTATACAAGCGGTCTGTTTTCGCATACACTTTCCAATCTATGTGGCGGGTACTCTCACCAAAGTTGTACAGCTTATGCTCTGCAAATTCAACTGAGAAGCCATGGTATGGAGATTTGTGCAGACCCGTAATAAAGCCTTCAACAAGTTGTTTGGCAAGTATTTCAAAGTCTTCAAACTGTTTGATATTGGCTAAATTCATCTCCATAACGGTCTGAAAGGGTAATTTTTAATAGTAAGAACTACTAATTTAAATGAATTAATTAATGTCGCTATTATTCCTGCCTGTTGCATTTGTTTGTTTTAAAATGCTATATTTAAAACTTAAATTTTATCATATAAGGAACATAACTACTAGTTATTGTGGAAGAGAACAAGGATAAGGGAAGAGATGAAATCTATTCCGAAAGAGTAAGGGCTGGCAAAAGGACTTATTTCTTTGATGTAAAATCAACTCGATCTAATGATTACTACATCACAATCACCGAAAGCAAAAGAAGGTTCAAAGAAGACGGTTTTTTTTACGAAAAACATAAGGTATTTCTCTACAAGGAAGACTTCAATAAATTCGTGGAGGCACTTAATGAAACCGTAAATCATGTCAAAACAGAACTAATGCCGGAAGTCGACTTTACTCAGTTCGATTCACTTGAAGACAGCCAGGATCACGAAAGAGAGAGTGTTGATATGGCTGATGATGATAATGAACTAAAGTGGGATTAAAAAAAAACAATAATTACTATAAGAAGGAGCTCTTGATTTTCAAGAGCTTTTTTTATTTAATGAATAGTTTCGGATAGCTTTAATGTTGTAATGAACCGGTCCATCGTTCTATTTATTTTTCTGGCACTTTTACTAGGGATATTAATCTGGTTCTTCTCAAGTATTTTCCTTTACATTACCATATCCCTTATTTTAGCTACTATTCTCAGGCCTCTTACCAGTCAAATTCTCAGATTGCAGATTTTCGGTGGCCATCCACCCAGAATCCTGGCCATATTCATCTCATTTACAGCTGTATTACTCATTTTTAGTTCTTTCATTATCCTTTTTATTCCACTTATCTCTGATCAGGTAGAGATCATCTCCAGCTTGAATTTTGATCAGGTCATAGATGGTGCACTCAAGCCATTGATCTCGGTGGAAAACTTTTTGCTTGAGAATGGACTGGTTAAAAATGATCAGGGATTCATTGTGGATGGGATAAGATCCTCAGCTTTTAATTTGGTTTCCAATATCAATTTCACCCAGGTGATCAATGACCTGATATCTCTGACAGGTAGTTTTTTTGTTGGAATCCTTGCAGTCACTTTTATTACTTTCTTTTTGCTGTATGAAAAGGGGATATTAAAAAGACAATTGATCTCAATCATCCCCAATCAATACTTCGAGGTCTTTATTGCTGCTTTATATAAGATTGAGCGTTTGCTATCAAACTACTTACTTGGACTGTTATTTCAGATGACAGCAATTTTCACCATTGCCTCTATAGGGCTGAGTATCATGGGAATTAAGTATGCACTTACAATTGCTGTTTTTGCTGCCGTCGCCAATCTGATCCCTTATCTAGGACCGATTTTAGGGGCAACCTTTGGGATTATTGTTGGAATTTCCACTTCCGGATCTTTTGCTTTGACAAATGAAACCATCTTTCCTATCTTAAAAATTGTTGGTGTGTTTGGAGTCGTTCAGGCAACTGATAATCTGGTACTTCAGCCACTTATTTTTTCTAAAAGTGTGAAAGCTCATCCTCTGGAAATATTTGTCATTATTTTTGTCGGCGCAGCAATCGCCCAGATACCTGGGATGATTGCAGCGATCCCTGCTTATACCGTATTGAAGGTTTCAATTACAGAGGCATATTCAGGATTTAGGAGTTACCAGGTTTTTAAAAAATAAAATAGTTAATGGGTTTGAGATGTGGAATTGTTGGCTTGCCAAACGTTGGTAAATCAACATTATTTAATGCCTTATCGAATGCAAAAGCAGAAGCGGCAAATTTTCCATTTTGCACAATTGAGCCAAACGTAGGAGTAATTATGGTTCCTGATGAACGGTTGGGGATTTTGAAGGACCTGGTTCATCCAGAGAAGGTGGTACCTACATCGATTGAATTTGTCGACATAGCTGGATTGGTTAAAGGAGCCAGTAAAGGGGAGGGGCTTGGCAACCAGTTTCTAGCCAATATTCGTGAAACAGATGCCATCATTCATGTGGTACGATGCTTTGAAGATGATAATATCGTGCATGTGGATGGCAGGGTCAACCCGGTATCAGACAAAGAGGTAATTGACACCGAATTGCAATTAAAAGATCTTGATTCAGTTGAGAAGCGGATTAGCAGAGTTGAAAAGATTGCAAAATCAGGGGATGCGAAGGCAAAAAAAGAACACGAGCTACTGATAAGGGTAAAGAAACATCTTGAAGAGGGTAAAAATATCCGATCCCTGGATTTCGAAAAGGAAGACCAGTTGGCGATCAAAGATCTTCAGTTGCTTACCGGTAAGCCGATTATTTACCTGGCTAATGTTGATGAAGGAAGTGTGCAAGAAGGCAATAAATGGAGTGATGAGCTAAAAGAAGCTGTGAAATCAGAAAACGCTGAAGTAGTAATTGTGTGTGCCGGACTAGAATCGCAGATTGCCGAATTCGAAGATGTTGAAGAAAAAAACATGTTTTTGGAGGAATATGGCTTAAAGGAATCCGGTTTGAATAAATTGATTAAAGCTGCCTATCATCTTTTAAACCTGATCACCTATTTCACGGCAGGCGTTCAAGAGGTTAGAGCCTGGACGATCAAAAGGGGGTGGAGTGCTCCACAAGCTGCTGGTGTGATTCATACAGATTTTGAAAAAGGATTTATCAAAGCAGAGGTGATCAAACTGGAAGACTACCGGAAGTATGGTTCAGAGCAGAAATGCAAAGAGGCTGGAAAGATGGCCATTGAAGGCAAAGAATACATTGTCAATGACGGCGATGTCATGCATTTCAGATTTAATGTATAATTGTATGGCTTATTAGCCTTTTGGGAAAGGGTTTAAGAAATTCTTCTTTTTCTTTGGCTTGGGCTTGTAGCTGGTTATACAATGCAAGCCCCCACCTCTATAATTGAGGTCAAGTGAATTCATCATTACCACCTTGCGATTCTTAAATACCTCTTGAAAAATTCTTTTAGCACTTTCGTCTTTCTCCTTGATATATGCGGGATCACCATTTCCGTAGTATGAGGGCACGACTACAGAATTGTTTGTTAGAACAAAATTGAGATAGCTGGTAACGGGTGTATAGTAGATGTTTTCACCTTGATACTGACCTTCATCAAAAATGACCGGTGCCTGGGGAACTCTAATGATTTTGAAAGGCTTACCGTCCTGATCTCTCGCATTTCTTAAAATATCGTAGCTTTCCTCGAGCCTTTGATGAATTAACTCATAAAATGGGTCTCTTTGAAGATCTGCAGGATCCACCTGGGCGAGTAGTATGGTGTTGGCATCTGCAAATCTGCAAAACTCATCAATGTGCCCATTCACACCATTCCCGTAGATGTTTTCAAGGACAGGACCATTATCGAAGGAATCGTCTTGAGGGATACCTCTTTTGAGCCAGATAAAATTCTTAATATGAAGATTTAGCCTGTATTCATTTTCAATTTCCGCTAGACTTAAATCAGGGTTTATTGAGCGTTCATAGCTTTCATTTAATATGATCGTGCCTTTTCCATTGACCTCCCGTCCTCCTCCTTCACTAAACATTTTACTTCTCATAAATGCGAGCTTCATTTTTGAGGAATAATGCTCTCCGAACATATTGTATTCCTGATTGAACTCATGTATATACTGGAAAGATACCACCCTTTCATTTCCATCTTTATCATGTAAAAAGACAGGGCCATAATCCCTAATCCAGACATTATCCTGTTCCAGATTGAAAGGTGCGAACTCTATATTGTCCAGGTTAATACGGTATCTCCCGAACAATTGTCTCAGTTTTTCAACTTTTTGATTTCTTTCATTATAAAAGAGTGTAACATGATCGCGTTTCGCAATTTCTGCAGTTAGTGCAATAATGGTTTTTTGGAAGTCTGGATTCCAGCAAATAAATGTAGTTTCCTGCTCATCGAATTCAGCTGGAGAATGCACTATTTGCTCCAAATTATCAGAACAATAGACAAATAATAGTAAACTAATCATCGCTACAATTGAATAGGTATGCAATCCCTGAATCCCTACTCGATTGCCGAATGTTTTCATCCTATGAGCATAGTTATGCTATCTTATGACACGTTGTATTAGACGAAATTGGATTTAAAATCTGAGGAAAATCTGAGTATTTTTTGAAGAGAATAGAAATAACTGTTTTTTGAAGCTTAGCTTATCTTATTGCATAAATAATACTTGTCTAAAAAAGGTCAGTAAAAAATTATTTTAAAACGGTTTAGTGGTAGGCATACATTTACTTGCCTATTAAATACCAATTGCCATATTCAAGTTGTTGCTGCCTTTTTGTCTAAATTTGATATGGTCATTACAACTTTTTTGTTCAATAAGTAGTCTTAGGTTTTAGAGAAATAGACTGAATGCGCTTTAGTGAAGAAGAATTGATTAAGCGTTGCTGCAAGCAAGAAGCTAAGGCGCAGCAACAACTTTATGATGCTTTCGCTCCGCGGATGTATGCTGTAGCTTTGCGCTATACAAAAATGGAGCAGGAGGCTGAGGATATTCTTCAGGAAGCTTTTTTGAAAATCTTTAAGAAAATAGAAGATTTCAGAAAAGATTCTTCTCTTGCATATTGGATAAAACGTATTGTAATCAATACTGCGTTGAATCATCAGAGGAGTAAGTTATACTTATATCCGATGGTTGATATTAATGACCTGAATCAATACAGTTCTAATGAGGCGGCAGTTTCATCTTTAAGTCAGCAGGAGCTTATGGGAATGATCAGACGATTACCTAGTGGTTGTCAGATTATTTTCAATCTCTATGCAATTGAAGGTTTCAAACACCATGAAATTGCAGAAATGCTGGACTTAAGTGAGGGAACATCTAAATCCCAGTATGCCAGAGCAAAAAGTTTATTGAAGGAATGGATTTTAGAAAGCAATGAAGTGAATTATGGCAAGGCGGGGGAACTTTGAGGATGATGGCTTTGAAAAAGCCTGGTCTGAGGCATTTGAGGATGCTTCAACACAACCTAATCCACGCGTATGGAACAACATAGAGCGTGATCTGGCCTATCAGCAGATGGCCACACTAAAGAAAAAGGCAAAATTTTATCAGTGGACGGCGGCGGCAGCCATTTTTATCGCAGCTTTTTTAGGTATCAACTATCTCATATCTGACGAAGTAGTAAATAATCAGGTTTTGGTAGATTCAAATCAAGCTACAGTTAATGGTGAACAAAATTCAGTCAAAACTAGCAATCAGGCTATAAATGAAGATCAGGTTAGCCAGGCCTCTATTATGTCAAATCAAAATCATTCTTTAGCTGGTAGTTTAATTGCCAATTCAGCAAGTAAAGGAGATACAGAAAAGATACAATCCGGTAATCATAGAGGCGGATTGTTTGTATCCAATGACAATGAATCGGGTAATTCAAATACTTTACGGGAACCGATTTACCTCGCTTTTGCTACAGAGGGAAAGAGAATTGAAGCAGTTGATGTTGACTACTCAATTAATGAAAATCTGGAAAGGAAAATGTATAACCGGGCAATTAGTGCCAGGTTTATTAAGAAAAAGACTAAAAAGGAAGATAATCAGGAAAGATTTTGGGCTGGTATTGGTTATGGTTCGGGCAGTTTTGACCCAAATTATCAATCAGGTGCCTCCAATTTACTAGCAAGTAGCCTTGATTTGGGAACCACCGAGAATTTTGCTGCTTCCAACACGTTCCGAATTGAAAGTCAATCTCCTTCAGTAAGAGAAGGAATGAAGAGTGGCATCACCATGGATCTGGGACTAAACTTCGGTATGCGGGTCAGTGATAACTGGATATTTGAAAGTGGACTTATATATTCTCAAGCCAACGCGGTCACACAAACCAATCTGGTTGTTGAATCACCCAACGTGGTTGAACCCATTGCTGCATCATCCGAAACAAGAGGGGTGACTGAACTCAGTTCACTTGTTGCCAATGAAAAAGTCATTCAGTACAATTATCAGGACGTAAGCCTGGATAATCAATTTTACTTCGCCTCGCTACCTCTTAAAGCCGGCTTTGTGCTGATAGACAGTAAGTTGAATGTAATAATCAATGCAGGAGTATCAACAAATCTATATCTAGGCAATAAGCTTGTGGATCCAACCAGTGAAGTTGCAAATGTTGCAATAGGACCCGGAACCAGCTCACCTTATCGGGAAATAAGCTTTTCCGGATTAGGGGGACTACAAATAGGTTATTCACTATTTGATCAGTTTGAACTTACAGTTGAGCCTTATATGAGGCAGCCAATTACCGCTTTGACAAAGGAAAATACCTCCTTTATAGCTTCTCCGAGTGGTATGGGGATCAATACTGGAATTCGATACCGTTTTAATTAATTATTCCAACCTTTTCCGAGCATGTGGTGTCTTTAATAAAACCACTTATCGCCATGGAAGAAAAAAATCAATCACAGCCATTAGATGTTAAGAAAGAACTGATTAAACTAACTACACTTACCTTAATCGTTCTTTTTTTACTTACGCTTTTTTACATAGGGTAATTAATAATCTCTAAAAGCACAAAATAGCGTTTCCAGAATATTCTGTATGGTAGATTTTCTGAAATATCTTTAAAGATATTCTTAGTTTTGAGTGTTTACCATAACTGATATGTCTACAAAACCTATTTCAAATTTCATAGAGAAACATTTCCTTCATTTCAATGCTGCAGCCTTAGTTGATGCAGCCAAAGGCTATGTAAAGCATTTGGAAGAAGGCAAAAAAATGCTAGTATCATTGGCGGGTGCAATGAGTACAGGTGAGCTGGGTATTTCCTTTGCTGAAATGATCAGAAATGATAAGGTCCAAATTATTTCCTGTACAGGAGCCAATCTTGAAGAAGACATCATGAATCTTGTAGCACATTCTCACTACAAAAGAATCCCTAATTATAGGGACCTTACTCCTGAGGATGAGGGGAAACTTCTGGATCAGGGATTAAACAGGGTAACTGATACTTGCATTCCAGAAGAAGAAGCGTTTAGGAGAATTCAATCAAATATTTTCAAAATATGGAAAGAGGCTGAAGATAAAGGAGAAAGATATTTTCCACATGAATTTATGTATAAGCTCCTAAAAAGTGGAATGCTGGATGAATATTTTGAAATTAACCCCAAAGACAGTTGGATGCTGGCAGCGATGGAAAAAAACCTTCCTATGATCGTGCCAGGCTGGGAAGATTCTACCATGGGCAATATTTTTGCAAGCTACTGCATCAAAGGTCAGTTGAAGCCAAGCACGATGAAGTCAGGAATAGAGTATATGACTTTTCTGGCGGACTGGTATACCAAAAACGCTGGTGAAGAGGGGATAGGTTTCTTTCAGATTGGTGGTGGGATAGCTGGGGATTTCCCAATTTGTGTGGTACCAATGCTCTATCAGGATCTGGAATTGGTTAATACGCCATTCTGGAGCTACTTCTGCCAGATCTCCGATTCTACGACAAGCTATGGATCCTATAGCGGAGCAGTGCCAAACGAGAAAATTACCTGGGGGAAACTGGATGTTGACACACCGAAATTTATTGTAGAGTCAGACGCTACAATTGTAGCCCCATTGATATTTGCCTATATCCTGGAATGGTAGCTACTGAGCTTTGGGCTCAAGTTCACCACGCATAAACTGGTTATATTCTTCACAGGACAGGTAGGACTCTCCTAATGAGTATGGACAAGTTTTATATATCTTATCAAACGGACCATTTCTGATAATGACTCCGGTACCATTGCAAACGGGACAAATCATTTTTTGTAGCCCCCCACAATTATAGTCGTCACCCTGAAGCTCTTTTTGCATTTCAGCCGTTTGACTACTTGATATTTTCACATATTCTTCTTCGGCCAGCTGAAGATATTTTATTGCCATGTCGTAAAACCGGCCCTGAGTCCCTTTTAATTGGATGTATTTATTGAGCCAGTTAATGCTCTGTTTGTACTTATTCAGATGAAAGCTATTTCTACCAAAATAATAAGCCATTTCGGAGGGAAGAGACTCCATCTTGCTCATGACATAGAGGAATTCATTTTGTGCCAACTCATAACTTCCAGATTCCATTAAGGCAACCCCATGATCCATTCTTCTGGATAATTCACCATCTAATACGGTCTGTCCATTAAGTTGAAAACCAAATGCGAGGACTGTGAGTACTGTAAGAACTAACTTCATTAATGTAAATATGGTTATTTATAGTAATATGAGTCAGATGATCGATATCATTTATTAGAAAACCAAAATAGTACCAAGTTTTTCTTATCTGTTACCTTTGTAACTGATTATCTGCATTTGGAACAATAATTGTGAATACAAACGTTGACTAGACAAAGAAAACATACAATCTGCTTTGGGTTTTAAATTTCAAATTTTCGCGATACTATTTTTTGCTTCCATAGGTTTCGTCTTTGGCCAATCCACAAGGGATGTGAAGCCAAAGGATCCTCCACCGCCGGCTTATCAGGCAACAAAAAAGCAAGAAAAAGGATTTTTAGGCATCTTTAAAAAGAAAGAAAAAAAGACAGTTTTCAATAAAAGTAGGGAGGAAGAAGTAGCTGAATTCCGAGCCAGACTCAAAGATGTATATAAAGAGAGAGCTAAGGAACAAAAGATGGCAGAGGACCCCCAGTATTCTGATCCCACTTATTTTGGACATAAAAAACCTCCCAAAAAGCGACCTCCAGACAAGATGAAGTTCTGTAAAGAGTGTGGTCTCAAGCATTAAATTTTATTAAATGATTGCCAGAACCATTCATTGTATTGGTAGGGTACAGGGAGTCTTTTTCAGAGCTTCCACAAAGGATCAAGCACAATCCCTGAATTTATCCGGATGGGTGAAGAATCAAGCAGATGGCTCCGTATTGATTCATGCTGAGGGCAGGGAAGAAGCCATAGAAAAACTCATCGATTGGTGTAAAATTGGACCTGATCGGGCAATCGTTGACAAGGTAAAAGTTCTGGATTCAGAGATCGAAGGATTTACTTCTTTTGATATTATGCGCTAGCAAAAGGAAATGATCTTATTTCTGCTAAAGTGAACATTGAAATTATTAAGAATTATTCTGCGTATTGCATAGAAGTGGAATCTAAAATTGATATCCTGTTTTAACACACAGGCTTTTAGGATAGCCCGGTAAACTTCAGGGTGTACAGATAGTTCATTTACCCATTCCTGGAATTTTTCCGACCAGTTTTCAGCATAGACTTCGTAGTGGCTTCTACCGTCCCAGATAAATTCAAGCTGGTTATCACCTATTGTGAAGCGATATATGACAGATAAGAGTTCATAAAACTCATTAAGAAACTGCGTGTCATACTCCTGGACTTCCTGAATTCTTAGTACAAAATCATCGACCAGACCAAGCGGGTTTTCAGCGATGGTATATCTGGTTTTGGCAATTTCTACCCATTGAATCAATAGTCTGGGTTCTACAAATGCCTGAGCAGCTCGTAATATCTGGTTTTTATCCTGATCGAAATATTTATCCTGATACTGTATTTGCTGAATACTGTTAAGCATAAAAAAAGGGAATAGAATCTATTCCCTGCAAAATTATCAAAATCTTAAATACTTTTTTAAGACCCCTTTTGAAAACTGAATGACCAGGCTCCATCAAAACCATCAATCCTTCCGGATCCAGTAATGGTGAAATTGACATTTAAAGTAGTTGCTGTAACCGTAACATTCATGGTTACTCCGTCATTCCTTACAACTTCAGTGATGCTGCCACCAAAAGTCCAGGATATGCTGGAGGGCCAAACATCACTTGCTCCAGGGTCACTTGGAACACCTGACATAGCGATTGTACCCCCATTTACATCACCTGAGAGGACTCCGCTGAGGCCTTCCCATTCGGTCCGTGGAGTTGTTCCTAACTTAGCACCACCTGAAACCAAGTTCCAGGTTCCGACTAGTTTAGCTACTTGTTCTTCCTCAGGAGTGGGTCCATCGTCACCACCTCCACCTTTGTTACAGCTAATAAAAACAACAAGAGATATGAACACTAAGGCAGTTAGTAAATCAAGTACTCTTTTCATGATTGCGGTTTAACTATTATTAAGTAAAAATATGCTTTTTTCAGCATAATCAAATTGTATATGTTAAAGATAAAACATAAATATTTCTAAAAGCCCATCATGTTTGATATTATATTAATTAAGACTTGAACTCTTCTATGTTGATCCATTGATCACAAAAATGATATTCCTTTTCCTGATTTGAAGCTACAATAATAGTTTGTGTCTTCTTTAATCGATCAATTTGCGCGCTGTACCACTCAATGCTTTGTGAATCGAGATTAGTAGTAGGTTCATCCAAAAAAATAACATCGTTGTCGAAAAAGAATATGAGGCTTAATTTAAGTCGTTGGAGCATACCTGAAGACAAGTCCTGAACGGCCTTATTAGACGCATCCTGAAGCTTAGCACTTTCCAGGATTTCTTCGTTTGTAAAATCTGTCCGCTTAAACTTTTTGTGGAAGTCGAGCATTTCTGAGACTGTAAACTCACCAATGATATTTACATAAGGTGCCACAAGTCCAAATCTTAATTGAACTGAATCTTTTTCAAGTCTGGATCCATTTTCTTTGTATTCTATCGTGCCTTCTGAAGGTGTCAGGTAGTTACAAATAATCTTAAGCAAAGTAGATTTCCCAGATCCATTATGACCGACAATGGCAACTCTTGAGCCACTTTTGAACTCAAAATCTAGCGACTTGAAAACCCACTCTCTGTTGTATCTTTTACCAAGGTCTTTTATTAGGATGTCCACTAGTAGATACCTTTCATGACTCCCTTCGGGCTGTTTCTGATGAAATCCAGGATTTGGGTTTTATATTTGGAAGGGCCAAGCTCTTCCTGGACCTGATCAAGGGCCTTACTGATATTTTGATTTTGAATATAGATAATTCGATAGATGTCGTCAATGATCCTAATATCATCCTCAGCATATCCTCTTCTCTTTAGGCCTACTGTGTTTACTCCAACGAACGAAAGTGGTTCGCGGGCTGCTTTTACATAGGGAGGTACATTTTTACGAACAAGTGATGCTCCTCCAATAAAGGCATGTTCCCCTATGACAATGAATTGTTGGACTGCCACCAATCCTTCGAGAATTGCATAATCGCCGATCTCAACATGGCCAGCAATGGATACCGAATTAGCAAGCACACAATTGTCACCAACGATGGTATCATGACCCAGATGGACATATGCCATGATCAGGCAATTTTTACCAACACGGGTGACAAATTTGTCTTTTGTGCCTCTGTGAATAGTGACAAACTCGCGAATGGATGTATTATCTCCAATCTCAACTGTTGTATATTCTCCCTCAAACTTCAGATCCTGAGGAACAGCGCATATCACTGCACCTGGAAAGATTTTACAATTTTTTCCAATCCTGGCTCCGGGAAAGATTGTAACATTTGGACCAATCCAGGTATTATCACCTATTTCTACATCCTCGTAAACTGTCGAAAAGGGTTCAATAACCACATTTTCCCCAATCCGGGCATCGGGATGAACGTTGTTTGTAGCTCCTGTCATAGGTCTTTTCTAACAATACTTGCTGTCATGATTCCTTCGCAAGCTAAATTATTTCCCACATATGCACTGCCCTTCATCTTCACAAAGCCTCTTCTTATTGGCTGAAGCAGCTCACATCTGATAACCAGTGTGTCCCCTGGGAGAACCATTTTTCTGAATTTGATATTTTCCAGTCCAAGAAAATATGTCCAGTAATTTTCTGGATCTGGGACAGAGTTTAATACTAAGATTCCACCTATTTGAGCCATTGCTTCTACCTGTAAAACGCCGGGCATCACCGGGTTCCCAGGAAAATGTCCCGCGAAAAAAGGCTCATTGAAAGTTACATTCTTTACTCCAGCTACCTGCTCATCATCCAGATGAAAGATTTTATCAATCAAAAGAAACGGATATCTGTGTGGTAGAAGCTTTTGGATCTTATTGATATCTAAAACAGGTGGAAGCTTAGGGTCGTACTGAGGGACGTTATTCTGCTTGGTTTCAAGCATCAGTTTCTTAAGCTTTTTCGCAAAAGCCACATTTGCTGCATGTCCAGGTCTCGCTGCAAGTATTTGTGCTTTGATAGGTTTCCCTACCAGGGCCAGATCACCCACCATATCAAGTAATTTGTGCCTGGCGGGCTCGTTTTTATGCCTTAACTCTACATTGTTCAGAATCCCTTCCTTGCTAGCTTCGATTTTTGGTTTACCTAAAAGATCAGCCAGATGGTCCAGCTCATTGGGTTTTACCTTTCTGTCAACCACAACAATGGCGTTACTTAAGTCACCCCCTTTAATGAGGTTATTCTTAAACAATTCTTCCACTTCATGCAGGAAACAGAAAGTTCTTGCCATGGAGATTTTCTCCTTGAAATCTTCGATATTGGTCAATAGTGCATGCTGACTACCTAATACTGGTGAATTATAATCTACCATCACAGTGATTCTGTAGTCATCCAGGGGCAAAGCGGCAATTTCCACATCGCGATCTTTATCCTGATAGAATACACTTTCTGGAACTTCAAAGAAATCACGCTGAGCAGCTTGCTCTTGTAAGCCAACTTCCTCAAGTGCATCAATAAACATTCTGGAGCTTCCATCCATGATAGGAGGTTCCGGTCCATCTAACTGTATCAGCACGTTGTCAATTTCCAGTCCGACTAAGGCGGCTAGCGTGTGCTCCACCGTATTTACCCTTGCTCCATTTTGTTCAATGGTAGTGCCTCGTGAAAGGTCTACTACATTATCTACATCCGCGTCTACGATGGGTTTTCCCTCAAGGTCAATACGTTGAAATTTGATGCCATGATTGGGTTTAGCCGGCGTAAATGTCATATTGACTTTTACGCCTGTGTGCAGACCAATTCCTGAAACCGTGACAGGTTTTTTGATTGTGTGTTGATTAGACTTCATCCTATTTTTTGATGGAGGACAAATTTAGGATTTTTTGCTCAAGTTCCTGAATGCGTTTCATTACATCAGGCAATTTTCTAAATACGGTATATGACCGCATGAATGCTCCTTTTTCGAATGCCGGAGACCCGAACATAGTCTCACCTTCTCCCACATTTTTAGAAATTCCAGATTGTGCAGCCAGTATTGAACCGTCTCCAATCTTAATGTGCCCAACTGACCCTACCTGTCCAGCAATGATGACCTGCTTTCCAACTTTAGTACTGCCTGAAATGCCACTCTGGCCTGCCATAACCGTGTTTTCGCCAATTTCCACATTGTGTGCGATCATTACCAGGTTATCTAGCTTCACGCCCTTCCTGATGATGGTAGATTCAAAAGTGGCACAGTCTACAGTGGTGTTGGCACCTATATCCACATGGTCTTCAATTATGACATTACCTAGTTGAGGGATTTTCTTATAACTACCATTTTCCTGTGGAGCAAATCCAAAGCCATCTGAACCAATAACCACTCCCGAATGAAACGTACAAAAGCTACCAATTTTAGTCCCAGCATAGATTTTTACTCCTGGATGGAAAATGCAGTTGTTACCTATTGTTGTATTATCACCAATATACACCTGCGGGTGGATCTTGACATTATCTCCAATTTTTACATTTTCCCCAATGTAGCTGAAGGCCCCCAGGTAGACATTGTCGCCATAACTGCTTTTGTCCCCTATGAATACTGGTTGCTCAATGCCATTTTTCTGAAAGCTGGAGATCTTCTCATATTCTTCAAGCAATGAGGTAAAGCTTAAATAGGGATTATCAACCTTTATCAACGTTGCTTTCACATCCTTGGCAGGAGTGAAATCCTTTGAGACGATAACAGCCGAGGCCTCTGTAGTATATACAAAAGGTTCGTACTTTGGATTTGAAAGAAAGGAAATGGCTCCTTTTTTAGCATCTTCTATCCCATTAATCTGGCTAACTTTCTGATTACCATCTCCAACTACCTCTCCACCGATGATTGCTGATATTTGATTGACTGTAAATTCCATGGAATGCTGTTTTACCTTTGAGGATCAGGTGGCTCGCAAATATATGTCTTTGGGATAGCTTAGATAGTATTTTTTCACGATTTTGCTGATAGCCTTGATGTTTGGTAAGTCTGTGGCGCTTGCTACATCCACAACCTCACCTGATTTGGTCAAAATATTGATAGAAGAATCTTTGACAATATAAGCAGCATTGCTTACCATTCCTTTTTGCACAAAATATTTGACATCTGACTGATTGATGCCAGACTTGATGAGTGAGGATTTCAGGTCATTGATTCTTTCAGTAGAGATTTTTTCATTGGATAGTTCGATTTTAAAGAGTTTTCTTCTCAATAAACTATTGCTTAAGGTTTTCAAGACAAAATCATCATGCTGTGCCCAGAACTTAATTGAACCCCAAATATCAGTGTCATCAAGCATTCCAAATACATCCAAAAGATCGTGGTCTTTCTGAAATTCTTCAGCTGTAATATCCTGTTCGAGGAAGATTTTCAGAGCTGGAGTAGCTTGAATGTTAGCACCCGTTTGAGTTAATCTTTTTGCCCTTTTCATCAAAGAGATAAGGATGGATTCCGCACTCACAGAAGCTTTGTGAAGGTAAACCTGCCAGTACATCAGCCGCCTGGCATTAAGGAAGTTCTCAATACTATACATGCCCTTTTCTTCTACAACCAATTGGTCATCAACCACATTAAGCATCTTGATTATACGTTCTGAGCCAATGGTGCCTTCCATGACTCCGGTGAAAAAGCTGTCTCGTCTCAGATAATCCAGTCGATCTGCATCTAATTGACTGGAGACCAGTTGATGTAAGAATTTTCTGTGATATTTTCCGGTAAATATTTGAATGGCCAACTCTAATCTACCTCCAAATTCAGCATTGAGTTTTTTAAATATCCATAGGGATATTTGTTCATGATTTACATTCTTGAATAAGCTGAATTCTAATGTGTGAGAAAACGGCCCATGACCAATGTCATGTAGTAAAATGGCCATTTGGGCAGCTTCATATTCGGCTTCAAATATCATCACACCTTTACTTCTCAATGTGTCGAGTGCTTTAGTCATTAAATGCATGGCTCCCAAAGCATGATGGAAGCGGGTGTGAAGAGCGCCGGGATATACGAAGTCCGTTAATCCCAATTGCTTAATCCTGCGTAACCTTTGGAAGAAAGGGTGCTCTATAATATCATAAATATGCTGGCCTGGGATGGTGATAAATCCATAAACCGGGTCGTTAAAAATTTTCTTTTTGTTCAAAAGACTAAATTATATTAGATATTTCCGCTTGTTCCTGTAAAATTACTAATCCATCACTCAACTATTACGTAAGAGTATTCAACAAAGAAAATAAGTTATGAACAACAGGATCCTGTGGGCAGATGACGAAATTGATTTATTAAAACCTCATATCCTATTTTTATCGGACAGAGGATATCATATCACCCCGGTTAATAGTGGGGCGGATGCCTTAGAGGAAATTGACCATAATCCTTTTGATCTGGTATTCCTGGACGAAAATATGCCCGGTATGACAGGGCTTGAAACCCTTAACTATATTAAGTCTACCCATCCCAATCTACCCGTTGTGATGATCACGAAGTCAGAAGAGGAAGAAATAATGGAAGAGGCGATAGGGGCCAGAATTGCTGATTATTTGATCAAGCCACTCAATCCAAATCAAATTCTGTTGTCCGTAAAAAAGATACTCGATAATAAGCGTATTGTATCAGAGCATACGAACCATGGGTACCAGCAGGAGTTTCAGCGCCTGAGCATGGACCTTATGGATATCGACGATTTTCAAGGGTGGGCTGATATCTTTAAAAAACTGGTTTACTGGCAGATTGAGATTGATAATACTGAAGATAAAAGTATGGAGGAGGTATTAAATAATCAGCTGGTCGATGCAAACCACCAATTTTCTGATTTCATTGAGGATAATTATTTGGATTGGATTACCAATCCAGATGTCGAAAGGCCGTTGCTCTCTCATCAGGTGCTGAAGAAAAAGGTATTCCCACTTATTAGTGAGGAACGCTCACTATTTCTTATTGTGATCGATAATCTACGTCTCGATCAGTGGGAAGTGCTGGAGCCTGAGATTGCCGAGCTCTTTAATGTTGAACGCAAGGAATCCTATTACTCTATTTTGCCCACGACAACAGCCTATGCACGGAACTCCTTATTTGCTGGAATGATGCCATTGGATATTGCAACAAATTATCCTCAGTACTGGGTTGGGGAAGACGAAGAGGATTCAAAAAATAATTTTGAAAATGAGTTATTGGGGATCAATCTCAAGAAAGAAAAGAAAGATTTCAGATACTCTTATAATAAGATCATACGTACATATGAAGGTAAGCAGATTGTGGAAAGCGTATCAAATCTCCTTTCAAATCAGCTCAATGCAATCGTTTTCAACTTTGTAGATATGTTGTCCCACGCCAGGACGGATATGCATATGATCAGAGAGCTTGCACCAGATGAATCTGCATACTTATCTCTTACCAAGTCCTGGTTCTCTCACTCTTCTTTATTTGAATTGTTGCGAATTCTATCTACTAAAAAGAATGTGAAAGTAGTTATCACCACGGATCACGGAACTATCAGAGTTAAAAAGCCTTATAAAATTGTTGGGGATCGAAATACGAACACTAACCTAAGATACAAACAAGGCAAAAACCTTGGGTTTGAGGAGGAAGGTGTCTTTTTCACCAGAAATCCTGAGCAATTCAAGTTGCCTAAAACCAATGTAAGCAGCACCTTTGCCTTTGCCAGGGAAGATTTCTTCTTTGCATATCCTAACAACTTCAATTATTACGTGAATCATTACCGTGATACTTTTCAACATGGTGGGATCAGCCTGGAAGAAATGATAATACCTTTGATTGTCCTGGGTCAGAAATAGATGATATTCAAGGTCGGTTCAATTGAGGATTTAAATGAGGTTACGAGTACCTTAAAGGAGAAACTGAACGATTACAAGATTGTTTGCCTTAATGGTGACCTTGGTGCTGGAAAAACGACACTGGTAAAAGAATTAGCAAAGGCATTAGATATTATAGATACTGTAAGTTCTCCCACATTTTCTATTATCAATGAATACGAAGACCTGCGCCATGATCCAGTATTTCATTTTGATTTTTATCGACTAAAAGATGAAGAGGAGGCTTTAGATATCGGGCTAGAAGAATATCTTTATAGCGGTAATGTTTGTCTGATTGAGTGGGCAAATATGTTTCCTGGTCTCATTCCATCGAAACACCTGGAAATAAATATTAACTTAGTAGATGAGATGAACAGGGAAATAACCCTGGTTGAACATGGCTGAAAAGATGAAATCCGGGTTTGCCGAATTGGCCCGGAATCCAAAACTATATACACAAGAGGCTCCACTGAGACAAAGTAGGGGACATAAATCATTATTTATCGGTGTTCCAAAGGAAATTTCACTCCAGGAAAGTAGGGTAGCTTTGAAACCTGAATCTGTGGACGTACTTACCAGCAATGGTCATGAAGTCTGGGTGGAATCAGGTGCAGGAAAGTCTGCTCATTTTAGTGATCACGAGTATAGCGAATCGGGTGCGAAAATTGTTTATTCATCGAAAGAGGTATGCCAGGCAGATATCATCTTAAAAGTAGAACCCCCGACAGATAAGGAGGTTAATTTATTAAAATCCGGCTCTACTCTTTTCTCAGCATTCCAGACAGGAAGTCAATCAAGAGATTATATTGAATCACTTAATAAGAAGAAAATAACGGCTATTGGTTATGAGTTCATCGAAGATAAGGTAGGAGGGTTGCCAATGGTTAGGGCTATGAGTGAAATCGCCGGTAGTACGGTAATGTTGATAGCTGCAGAATTATTAAGTAATACCAATGAGGGCAAGGGAGTGATCCTTGGGGGTATAACGGGTGTTCCGCCAACCCAGGTTGTAATTTTAGGAGCAGGTACTGTAGCGGAATATGCGGCCAGAGCGTGCATCGGTTTGGGAGTAGACATTCAAATCTTTGACAATCATATCTATAAGCTTAGAAGGATTAAGCATGCGTTGGGTCAGCAAATCCATACCTCCACCATTGATAACGCGGCAGTTTCCAAGGCAATCCAAAATGCCGATGTGGTAGTTGGTGCTATCAGACCGGAAAAGGGAGCAAATAAATGTATTGTTACTGAGGAAATGGTTTCACACATGAAGCCCGGGTCCGTCATTATTGATGTGGGGATTGACCAGGGAGGATGTATAGAAACGTCTGAGATGACTAGTCATAAACGTCCAACCTTTAGAAGATATGATGTGATACACTATTGTGTTCCAAACATAGGTTCGAGGGTCGCGAGGACAGCCTCGCTGGCTATATCAAATATTTTCACTCCTATTGTTTTGCAAATAGGTGATAGTGGGGGGATTGACGAGATGATATTGAGCAATAAATGGTTTATGAAGGGGGTATATACCTATCGTGGATCGCTCACAAACCTGCAGCTTGCCAAGAAATTTAATCTTGGATTTAAAGACCTGAATTTATTAATGGCTGCCAGGTTCTAAGAACCTGACAACCACTTAAATGTTATATTAATCTGGTAATACTTTTACCATGATGTCCTTGAAGTACACTATACTTTTTGGATCATGTCCCTGAAGGGCGAATGTTCCATGATCAATAACCCTGTATTTGTGGTTATCCGGTCTTTCAACATTTTCAGGTTCAGTATAATTTACAAGGGTATCACCTTTTACAATCGTGATGATATTCTTACCTCTAACGATGATGTGTTCAGTGTACCATTCATCATCAACTGAAGGGGGGGTTCTGATGTCCGCAACATCATAAAGTCCACCGGTTTTTTTCCAGTCTGTATGGGTATTATTTACCTGGACTTCATAACCTTTTTCTGGCCAACCGTCTTCCTGATATTCTGTATGAAAATAAATACCAGAGTTAGATCCGGGTTTGGTCATTACCTGTGCCTTAAATTCAAAGTTTTTGAAGTCTCCTCCATTCACATCTCCGACATAAAAAAGGTGAGATCTTTTACCATGAACTTTGATAGCTCCGTCTTCAACGCTGAAGGTTTCGTTATTTACACCTGCTTTCCAACCGTCTAAAGTTTTGCCATCGAAGAGGCTAACCCATTCTCCTGTGTTTTGACTCACAGGGGTGGCTTTTACTGCTGGTTCGGTATTTTCTCCGGTGTTTTTTTTCGGGGAGCAAGCTGCAAGTACCACTAATAAAAGGATACTTAAGTTTTGTATTTTCTTCATCTTATGGATTTTTTCGTCAAATCTAACAATATCTTACTAATGGATTGAGATTGAAGGGAATGATTATCAAACCATTGACTTTAATTGACGAACTCCATATCCGGAAAGAATTTTAACATTAAGACATTTAGGTCCTTTAGTTTTACTGAAGACTTTACTTAATTCTTGATGCGTCCAAACCCTACTTCCTGAGCTTCCTTAACCAGTTCGCACAGTATTCAGGCCAATATCCGTAGGTCTCGTTAGTCAGCGTTCCCAGTGAATAACCATGGCCACCTTTTGGAAAGAAATGAGCCTCTACGGGGATTTCTTTGGCTACCAGTGCTTCGAACATCGCTACACTATTGCCTATTTTGACAGCACCATCATCCTGTGAATGAAAAATGAAAGTGGGTGGAGTATCCGGCTTAACCTGTTTTTCATTGGAATAGAAAACTTCAAGATCCTGCGGTGGGTTATCACCAATCAGATTTTTTCTTGATCCTCCATGTGTTAGAGTTGGGTCCATTGAGATGACAGGATATGCCAGGATCATAAAATCAGGTCTTGAGCTTATTTGTTCTATGGAGTCGGATGCTTTTGGATCGCCCGTATCAAAGTGTGTTCCAAGGGTACTGGCCAAATGTCCGCCAGCAGAGAAACCCATGACACCAACCTGCTCCGGATCAATATTCCATTCTTCGGCGTTCATCCTTATTAGCCTCATAGCTCTTTTGGCATCAATAAGGGGGCTTAATTCCTTTTTAACCTGACTTTCAGCATTTGGCAACCGATATTTTAATACAATAGCGGCAATACCCCGACTATTGAGCCATTTGGCAATATCATAACCTTCCCAGTCATAAGCCAATACGCCATATCCACCTCCCGGGCATACCAAAACAGCCTGTCGAGTAGCCTGACGTTTCGCTGGAAGGAAAACCTCAATATGGGGGTTGACAACATTGCGAATCACAATAATATCACCCTTGTCAATCTCTTCTTTAACAGTAGATGGTTTACTGTTTGGAATTGTCCCTTCAAAAAGCTGAACGGTGAATGGTTGAGCAATCATATTTGAAGCAATTAGTATTGATATAAAAAATATTAGAGTTCTCATTTTCTATATGGGGTTTAACTTTCTTTTTCTTTATTGATCCAAAATGGGGCTGTGATAAACCAAATTACCATTCCGACTTCCATTAGATGAACATGCATGGCATGCCCAATCATCAAATGGTATACCAGAATGGAAGGAATAATTGTCAAACCTAATCCGATAAAGGAAAGGATTTTGAGTATTGTAAGTTTTAATGAATTAGGCATTTCTCTGGAGGATTTTGTTGAGAATTACATAAAGTGTAGCGGCTACAAACCAACCTGGCAATCCCAGGAAGAAGATGTCTACACCAAAGTTCAGGTTAAATACCAGGCATAGAGCGAGTGTCAATACCCAAACCAGAAATGGTGACAGGTTAAATTTTATTCCTTTTATCTGGGCATAGTACTGGGTAAACTTGAATTTATCCGCAAAGTAGTAATCGATAAATATGATGGCACCCATTGGCATCAGCATCAATCCGTATAGGGCAACAAAATCAAGGAGTTTCATGACTAGCCCCGGAAAGCAGGCGGCAATTGTTGTGATTATGCCTGTAAAAGCTGTGACTTTCCAGGTCTTGGAGCTTGGGACAATGGCCTGAAGCGCTAAGCCTGCACGATAGATTGTTGGTGTGGCAGTGGTCCATCCGGCAATGACCACACATACAGCACCGGCGATACCTGCGGCATTGTAAGCGATCGGGCCTGGTGCAAACTCAGTACTATTACCTGATTGATAAAGGAATAAGGCGTAGAGGATACCTGAAGCCATCCAGGCAACGAAGTGACCCAGATACATTCCTGTAGCTGAAGCCAGTCCATATTGCCACTTTTTAGCATATCTGAAAATTGAAAGGTCTGCCATCCCTATATGCATAGCCATATTGGCAAACCAGGCAAAGAAGGTTACATGCCAGAAGGTGAATTTACTTTGACCTGCAAGCGGAACCCCTTTCCAGATCACTTCATTGGCGACAGGCCAGAAATCAGAAAGTTTTTCGATACCCAATTGAGGGAATACTGAAACTGCTGCAGCAACAAATACGAGGATCATCCAGGGCGCTGCCACATTCGCAAAACGAGAAACCTGGTTGTAACCATACATGGCAATAACGGTGATTACCGCTCCGACAAAAAACACAACAATAATCCAGCTAATACTATTTGGATAGGTATCACTCAAATGTGGCATTTGCATGTCGAAAGGGATACCCACTGCAGTGGCCGAAACGGCAATCATTGAGCCTGCCAGAAAGCAAAACATCAGCGCATTTATAATGTTGTAGATGGAAACCAGGTTTTTGCCACATATTTTCTCTAATTGAAAATATAAGGTGATACGTTCTTTGACCGCGATAGGGGCACAGAGGAATGTCCAGCTCAATACCGCCAGCGTATTACCGACAAATAGTCCAAGCAACAGATCAAGTGCTGATACACCATGAGCCACAAATAGAGGTCCGATGACAAACTCAGTTCCTGCCGTATGCTCTCCTGCATACATCCCTATAAAGTTTTTTAGACTTTTGAGTTTACCATCCGGTACGGGCTGCCTTTCAAACTCTTCTACTGAGTCCAGCTGGCCAATTAGAGATTTCTTTTCGTTCATATTTTAAAGTCCGGTTGCGACTGTTGTGGTTCCGCGTTCCTTGATTAATGTTTCTCTTACCTTCAGTGTTTTAAAAGCTGAAACTGGGTTGATGGCGCCACCTGATCTAAGTCTTGCTTCTGCTACGAGAGGTCTGAGATCATGCTGAAAGGCGCTCTGTACCATTTCCTGGCAAGATGTGACATCATTCATTTCCTGGGCATTTTTCAATTCATCTAAATCCACAGTAAGTGCCTTCGCATAGTTCAAGTGAATACTTTGCAAAGATTGTAGGAGATCTTCCAGCGGATCTTTCAAATTGTGACTCGCATCAATCATCCATGCCGGTTCCCTGTTGGTTTTTTCACCTTTCACCAGCTCCAGAAAGATCAGGAATAAGGTATAGGGCTTAATGGATCCAACTGAAATATCATCATCAGCATATTTAGAATCGTTGAAATGAAACCCGCCTAATCGGTTGTGCAGTTGAAGAATCGCTACAATCTGTTCAATATTTGTATTGGGCAAATGATGTCCTAAGTCTACAAGGGTATTTGCTTTTTTACCCAATGTATTTACCATCGAGAATGAAGTCCCCCAATCGGGAATTACCGTGTGATAAAAGGCGGGTTCAAATGGCTTGTATTCAAGCAATAATTGCCAGTCGTCCGGAACCTTGTCATAAATTTCTTCCAAAGAATTTAAGGTATTTCGGTAGGCCGTTCTGAAATCCATCTGGCCCGGAAAAGAAGAGCCATCAGCCAGCCAAACAGTCAGCACGCTGGCGTCTAACATCTTTCCATATTCAATCACCTCAATGTTGTGGTCAACCGCCTGTCTTCTGACATTTTTATCAGTGTGGCACAGGGAACCAAATTTATAGGAATGCTTTTGGTCTTTTTGATCCTGGAAGGTGTTTGAATTCACTGAATTGATCTTCAAGCCCTTGGTTTTCAGTTCTTGTTTGATAGTATTCGCATCTTTCGGTATATCCCAAGGAATGTGAAGTGAGATCGCATCACAAGCCTGCGATAGTGTATTCAAGACCCCAACATCTTCAATCTTTTGAATAAGGTTTCCTGGTTCACCACCGCCTGGGAATCTTCCAAATCGTGTGCCACCGGTACCTAAAGCCCAACTTGGGATTTCGATTTGAAGGTTTTGGACCTTCTTAATGACCTCTTCTACATTTACACCTTGTTTTGACAATTGATTATTTAGGTAATCAAATTGTTCTTTATGTTCAGTGAGAGCGGTTGAATTAAGATTTTCTATCTGAGTTGAATTGATATTCATATCTACTTTTTCTAATATGATATTTAAACACTAGAACCTACTTTACTGTACTGATATTCTCTGAAATCGAGGAACCCATGGGTTTTGTAATCTTTAAACGCTAACAGGTCTTTGCTCAATGATTTGTTATTCCATTTTTCATGAAGGATCATGGCGGCACCGAGGGAAGATGCTCTTGATAGCTTGGTGGAATAAATATTATAATGCGGGTAAAAGCCTGCAAGCATATTAAGAAATACCTCATTGGAAGTGAATCCTCCTGAAACAATGATGTCTTTTGTCTCTTTCTCCAGAACCAGATCCAGAGACAATTTCTGTATGTAGGTGAGATCCAGGATTAGCTGGTGATAAGCTTCATTGTAATCCTTGAATACATTGAGATCTATTTTATACTTGCTGTAGTCACCTGGTAATGGACCTGTACCCTTCATGGTTTGCGGAAGAAAAACCCGATCTTCAGCAGGTTTGATCAGAAGGTTATTTACCAGGACCGGATCAAATTTGATCCGTTTGTGATACCCCGATGATTTCTTAAAATGGGTTTCAAGTTTTTGCCTCCAGTACTCATATTCATTTCCCAGGAATACCCTGCTCGACTTAACCTTCTTACCTTCATAACTAATGAAGCTCAAGCAATCTTTTTTAAGTTCATCCAATGTCAAGGGAGCTTGGTTAAAAGGATTCATGCTGATATTCCATGTTCCTGAGGAAATCAGCACAAATTTGGATTTCAGCATTTTAAGGTAAGGAATCAGTGCGGCAGAGCTATCATGAAGACCTACACCGACCATGATTTGCTTATTACCAATGTTAATTTTTTCTGTATGATTTGCAGAAATGAGTTTAGGCAAGAGTGCCTTGACATCTTGCTTCTCAGTCCATTCATGATAGTCATTCTTTTTGAAGTCCCAGAACATTGTATGAGACCCCAGGGACGTCATTTGCGTAAATTTTTTACCTGTAAGCAGAAAGCTACAATATTCAGGGAAGTTGAGGGTATGGCTGATCTTATTAAATAATTCGGGTCTTTTCTTTTTAATCCAGTAAAGCTGCATACCCGCATTTAACATCCCCAAAACAGGTGACTCAGTCTCCAGGGGTAATTTACTTTTACCATACTTTTCAAAAAACTCATCAATCAAATCATCTGGAATGGGTTTGAGATAATTAAAAAAAGTGCTCACACGTTTGTCATGGTCATTAAGATGTACCAGCGACGCACCATATGCGGAAAAATTAACCGCCATAATGTCATAGGATCCAGATTTACAGAATTTTTCTAAAGTTTCAGGGATCCACCGCTCCAGTCGCTCCATGTCATCGGTAGGAAATCCATCTTCATCCTTCTTTTCATCAAATTTTAATCCCTTTTCAAAGATGATTTCATAATTCTGATCAAAAATGATGAACTTCTTATTGGTCTTTCCTATGTCAAATATTGCGATAGCCTTCAATCCTGTTGCTTATTTGGTTATTCAGAAATGGGGTTACTAAGAACTGTAATAAACAAAATAATTTCTATTGATACAGTTAACCCTCCTGTAATATCCTGAGAAAATATTTAAATCGAGCCCCTCTTAATCAGGGAAAAAGGATTCTTGATTCGTTCTCTTTTCTTTTCAAGGATGAAATTTGCAGCGGTTTCACCCATCAGCTTAAAATCAGTTGTAATCACACTGATTCCTCCAATTAATATTTCCTTTACCGGGGAATCATTATAACAGATGATCCCAACATCCTCACCAATGTTCAAATTCTGCGACTTAGCTGTCTTTATTAAGTCGCATAGATCATGCTCTTCGATTACAATATAGAGATCTCCATCATTTAGTAAATCCTGCTTAAAAGAATCCGTTATCTCATAGCTTAGATGGTGAGCCTCACAGAACCGGGTGAATCCATTCTTAATGGCTGGACGATAGTGATTGCTTAGTGGGAAAACTAATTTTAATCTTTTGTAATTCTTAATTGAATCGTAGCCCTCGATCAGTGCAGATTCAATATCATTTTCATAGTCTTCATAGACCGAAGCATATCGTCCTTCTATACCATCTATTTCCTGGTTGATCAGGATCAGTTTATCTTCAGGGATCTTGTTAATTGTATCTTTTAGGCTTTGGGTTATTATATCCACATGGGGCATAACCACATAATAATCGTAATTGCTTAGGTTATCTATAATAGCAGACTCCAGAGTATAGGGATTACAATTGTGAATGATCAGATCAATCGTTACCTCATCAAGATTGAATTTCTGCTCAAATGCATTGTAGATGGTTTTTTTCTGTTCACCTAGCTTATTTAGGAGCATGAGTATACGTAATTCCTTCGGTCCTCCGGTACTGGCGACAAAATATCCCTTTCCTTTTACCGGAACAATTAGCCCCTTTTTCTTAAGAACTTTATAAGCTCTTTCAACAGTATCTCGTGACAAATAGAATTCTTCACTGGTTTCATTGATAGAAGGAATCCGTTCCCCAATTTTGAAAATGCCATTTTCAATATCTGAAACAATCGTGTCGATTATCTGCTTGTACTTCGGGGTTTTGGAATGCTCTTCAATTTTCAGAAAATTTAAAAATTTCTCATTTGATTCCGGGTCTTTCACTTGACGTTCTAATTTTAATAATAATGGCAGGCTATTTCTATTAAAATAATAAAGTTAAAATTAATTGCATACTACAAATTAGAAATCCCTTAAAAATTGAGAGATTTAGTATAATCATTTTAATGACAAATAACTTTTGAATAAAGGTTTATCTCCTTTTTAATTTCCTATATTTTATCTTATTTCACACCTGCTAGATATAGAATAGTGCTGCCATAAATTCCATTTGAAGTTTCTCTAAAAATAAATACCTTGATTCCCCTGTAATGAAGCATTTGTTGGTTGTTGTGAGTATTTTGATGATAAATGTTTCTCGTGCTCAAACTGATGTTTCTAACCTTGATTTGGATGGTAATGTTACCAAGTGGTTCGATAGTACCATTGGAATCATAAATCTTCCGATTATTTCCGGTTCTTATTATCAGGTTCTGCATAAGTCTACCAACTCGCATCAATTTTTCATTAGCAGTAAATGGAATGAAATTGAAATAAGTTATTCTAATCAGCCATACTATGATTTTTATGGACTGTATGATATTGAGACTGACGTTCTTCTATTAAGACATACTGGTATTAGTTATAATGCCCAGCCTTTAGATGTTCGCCAGGAGAAGATTGACTGGTTTAATATGGAAGGTCATTATTTTAAATATTATCAGGAAAGCGAAGCACCCATAAACAGGTCAGGTTTCTATGATGAATTATACATCGGTAAACATATTGAGCTGATTGTTAAGCGCGAAAAAAAAGCGTTCCCTTCGCAGGGTGAATTGACAATGGAATTTAAGAATTATGATAGATACTTTTTAAAGTATCAAGGCATTTACAATCAGGTTTCATCCAGGAGGTCAGTGATTAAAGTATTGCTGGAATATAAAAAAGAACTCAGAAAATATATTCGGCAGAATATGTTGAAACCAAAGAAAGAACATGATCAGGATTTGGTAATGTTACTAGAGTACTGTAATAATCTGGTGACTGAATGATAAACAACTCAATATTTAGCTACAGGACGTTTTTCTTATTGACTTTCATCATGTTGAATGTCAGTTTGAGGGCACAGGATCAATCAAATAGGCCAATTACTGAAGTGCTTTCCGAATTGGAGGATAATTATGGAATTAAGTTCTATTACCACAATGCCTGGGTAGATACGCTTGTTTTTAATGGTAAGCTGGGGAATGACTCATTGGACGATATACTTGGCCAATTATTTAATGGGACTTCTATCAATTATTTTAAATATAATGACAGGATTATCCTGACAAAAGATATTTCTATCATAGACGATCCTGAGATCACCAAATCCTTTACGTCAAAAGAAAGGGAGGTTTCTGTAATTGAAAAGGGATTGGTGTTTTCACGGGAATATATCAATCAGGCTCAGCAATCTGATTTAGAAAACTATGTATTCGAGATTGGAAATCGAAACGAGATGGTTACAGGCGGAAGATCGACAATTGCTGGCTATGTTAAAAATATGGAAAATGGTGAGCCAATAGAAGGAGCATTGGTCTATGTGCAAAATCCTTTTGTAGCCTCAAGTACAGATGAAGATGGGTTTTATTCTTTGAGCATTCCAAACGGTAAGCATATACTGTTCATTCAATTTGTGGGGATGAAAACAACTACCAGAAAAATTGTATTGTTTTCAAATGGCCGAATGGATATTGAAATGGCTGTGGATGTCATTGCGCTTCAGGAGGTACTGGTAGAATCAGACAGAGATATCAATGTTTCGAGTGTGCAAATGGGTGTCAGAAGAATTGATGTTGAAGAATCCAAGAATATTCCCATTTTACTTGGGGAGAAAGATTTAATGAAGGTGTCTACAACGGAAGCAGGTGTACAGACTGTGGGAGAGGGGGCCAGCGGGTTCAATGTAAGAGGGGGGAAATCGGATCAGAATTTGATCATATTGAATAAGGCGCCAATTTATAATGCCTCTCATTTTTTTGGATTCTTTTCTGTATTTAATTCCGAAGCTATTGAAAGTATGGAGGTCATTAAGAGTGGAATTCCTGCTAAATATGGTGGTAGACTGTCCTCGGTTTTTGATATTCGATCTAAGTCAGCCAATAAGACTGAAGTGAAAGGAGAAGGTGGTATTAGTCTGATTACTGGGAGGTTAACTGTCGAGGTACCCTTGATTGAAGAAAAAACAAGTCTATTGCTTTCTGGCCGCACTACCTATTCAAACTGGTTATTGAATAAGACCAATGATGCTGAATTTAAGGGAAATGAAGTCTCCTTTTACGACTTGAATGCGACACTGGATCATGAATTTGGCAAAAAGGATCGACTGGTATTAACCGGATATTTCAGTAGAGATCAATTTAAACTTGCTTCAGATACTTTATTTTCATTTTCTAACTTCCAGTATTCCAATTCAAATGCTACACTCAATTGGAGCCATCAATTCAATAATAATTTTGATTTAAATGTCTCTGGCCTTTTGGTAAACTATAAGTATGATTTATCATTTTCTGATTCGCCAGCCAACGCATTTAACCAGGATTTCGAACTTAATGAGAAGAGCCTGGAAGTGGAGTTAAATAATTTTATTGGAGAAAGACATACGTTGAACTATGGGTTGGGATCAAAGCACTATTCGATTAATCCTGGCAGTAAGATGCCGTTTGGAAATGAATCGATTATTTCACCAACTATTGTTCCGAGAGAATATGGTTTGGAATCCTTCCTACATATTTCAGATCAGTTTGAAATAACAGACAAATTTTCGATTTACGGAGGAATAAGGTATTCAATGTTCAATGCAATTGGGCCAAAGGAAGTATTTAAATATGGGGGTTCTGTAATTAATGTGGATACTCGTGTTGATTCAGTATTTTACAAGAAGGGGGAAGTTATTAAAACCTATCATGGACCAGAGTTTAGGTTTTCTGGGAGATATAGCCTGAATGACCTTTCATCTATCAAGTTCAGCTACAACAAAACCCGTCAATATGTTCATGTCATGTCTAATTCTGCGTCTCTGTCACCGACAGATACCTGGAGATTATCTGATCCACACCTACTTCCTCAGATTGCAGATCAAATATCAGTGGGATTTTATCGGAATTTTCTAAATAACAAGTTTGAAACCTCGGTAGAAACCTATTATAAGTTTCTGAAGAATCTAAAAGACTTTAAAGTTGGAGGTGAATTTATGCTCAATCAATTTATTGAGCGGGCCATACTTCAGGGACCAGGTAAATCTTATGGGATTGAGTTTTCTGTACGCAAGAAAGGGAAGTTGAATGGCTGGATAAATTATGCTTATGCAAGATCATTTATTAAGCTGAATGGCGATGCTTCCGAGGAAGTAATAAATGGTGGTAGGTATTTCCCAACGTCATATGACAAACCACATACCATTAATTTGGTATCCAATTATAAGGTCACCAGGCGCTTTAGCATTTCCCTAAATATGACCTATAATACGGGTAGACCTGTGACCATTCCGATAGCTGTTTACAAGTTGCATGATTTTGATAATGTTTATTATTCAGACCGAAATGAATACAGGATTCCGGATTATTTCAGGGTAGATTTTGGAATGAACCTGGAGGGTAATCACGTAGTCAAAAAGCTGTCACATTCATTTTGGTCATTCTCCATTTATAATTTATTAGGTAGAGATAATCCATACTCAGTATTCTTTAAAGTTGAGGATGGGATGGCAAAAAGTTATCAACTCGTTGTATTTGGTAACCCAATCCCAACGATTAGTTACAATTTCAAATTTTGATTGAATGAAAGGTCAAAGCGTTTATACAGTAATCCTAATGTCATTAATGACATTATTTGGTTGTATACAGCCCTTTGAAGTGGATTTTCCTGAAAATGACAGGATATTAGTGATCTCCGGAGTGCTTACCAATGTGGATAGAGAACATTATGTCAATATCTCATATACGAATAGTTTCAGTGATGAATTTGAAGAACCTATTTTAATTAATGCTGAGGTATTCGTTGAGGATCAATCGGGGAATATCTATACCTATGTACAAGAGAGCAATGGAAGATATATTTCGCCAGTAGGTTTTAAAGCGGAAATTGGAAATACATATCAGCTAAAAGTACTGCTCAATGAGCAACTATTTGCCTCAGACCCTGAAGTTCTTCTAACCCCAACTGAAATTGATAACCTACACTGGGATCCAAAGGAGGTAATTGATCCCGATATAAATGAAGTTGTTAGAGGTGCTCAATTTTTTATTGATTCGAAAGAAAGTCAGAATAAATACTTCAGATACGAATGGGAAGGGACCCATATTATTAGGCCACCATATTATGCTACAAATGAAGTAATAGATGGAGAGATTTTTACTATTGGTCATGTTACTGGTCCATGCTATACGACCAATTATTCCAATAGCTTATTGTTAGCTTCAAGTATTGGATTAAGTCAGACCAGAGTCTTAGATGTTCCAATAAATTTTATTGCGGAGGATGACAGCAAATTGAGGCATGCATATTCGCTTTTAGTCCGCCAGTATTCACTTTCTGAATCAACTTATAATTATTATAAACAACTGAAAAAGAACAATGAATCTTCTGGTTCTTTTTTTGACGCACAACAAGGATCAATACCTGGAAATATTGTCAATGTTGATGACCCAGAGTCTATTGTTTTGGGATTTTTTGAGGTGTCAGGAGAAAATTCCAAGCGGAAAAAATTCACGAGAACGGACGATTTTGGAGATAGACTGGCGATGCCAGCTTTTCCATTCTTTTGTGGAGAAATTGTTGTTTGCGACGAAGATACCGGTGAGTGCTTTGATGCGACCGATAATATCTCACCAAGCCAGGCAATCCAGTATATCACCGAGGGTTATGCCGATTATATCACTTTTCTTGATACGATTTCCAGACCTCAGCTGGCAAGTATTCAAAGAAGGGGGTGTAGCGATTGTTCATATTATGCAACAACTGAAATTCCTGATTTTTGGGATGAATAAGGTATTAATGTCAATCTTCCGCACCCTTTTCCTGATCGTGGTTTTTACCATGATTAACCTTTCTTTAAATGGGCAAACAAATCCAAATATCCAGGAAGAAGTTCGAATGCATCTTAATAATTCAACTCTGATAACAGGTGAAACACTCCTTTTCTCTGCTGATATTGTGAGTGCTCAAACAAATAAGTTCTCTAACCTAAGCGCCATCCTTTATGTTGAGATCATCAATGAGAAATATGAGCCGATTTGGCAGGCGAAAGTAAGCGTTCGGGAAGGAAAAGGTTTTGGTGATTTCTTTATTCCTTCGCTTATCCGAACTGGTAGCTACCAGTTAATCGCCTATACCAGGTGGATGAGAAACTTTAATCAGTATTATCACCATCCTCTGAAAATTATAAATCCCTTTGAAGCTTACAACTCCATTCCGGAAAGTGAGAAGCTCAACATCACATTTTATCCGGAGGGAGGAAGCCTTGTGAGAGGAGTTGAAAATACTATAGTAGTCTCGCTTAAGGATTATCAGGAAAAAGGAGTAGAATTCAAGGGGAGAATTGTGGATCAGGAGGGTAATATGATAACAAATGTAAAATCTGGCCTACCTGGTTTTGCATTATTTAGCTATACTCCTGAAACTGATTTGCAATATCAAATGATTGTAGAAGACCCAAATGGTAATTTTCAATTCTTTGATTTACCCAAAGCCCAGATAAATAAACAAACAATTCAAGTCAATGTAAGGGAAAATGATTTTTTGACACAGATAGCTTGTGATTGTGAAGAAACATTCCAGCTTCAGGTTTACCAAGGTCAGAGAAAAATCTTAGAAAAGTCAGTTCAGGGTAATTCTGAAATATCCTTAAGTAAGTATGAGTTAGGAAAAGGAACTTTTCTATTTAGGGCATTATTAGGAGGTGTCAACATTTCAGAAAGACTAGTGTATAATCATGCAGTGCAAAATTATTCTTCTGAACTTATTCCTCGACCCATAGGTCAAAGATCATTGGTTACGCTACCGATCCAATTTAAAGAAGGGACAAGGTTTTCTATTTCTGTAAATAAGGTCCAGGAATATGGCATTCCAGTTCTTCAAAATTTGGCGGGGAAATATTTAAATGGAGTAAATGAACTTCATAATTTCAATACGGAACTCCTTTTTGATCCTAAAAGTCAAGAGCTGATCAATATGCTTATGATTGCTTCTTCATGGAAATATGAAGAAATACCAACTGAGATTCATCTATTGCCTGATCATAGAGGTGAAATCGTTTCGGGGAGGGTTGAAATCCCTGATTCAATCCAGCTTGAAAAAGGAATTATTGCATACTCCATTATTGGGACAGAGTATCAGGTTAAGATGGCGAGTATTGATGAAAATGATAAGTTCCAAATGGTGGTTGAATCACTGGAAGAAGATCGTACGGCATACATCACCAGCATGGATAATCTTTCCGCTGATCTCATAGAATTAGATCAACAATTCTTATCAGTCTATCCCAGATTGGAATTTCCACCCATCATACTTGATTCTACAATTGTAAAAGGAATCGTGCAGCGCAGCATCAGAAACCAAATTGAAAATGCATATTATGAAGTAAAAGCTGATTCTATTCCAGAATCAGCTCAATACATTGAACAGTTTAGTCATTTCGATTACTTCTATGTCTTGGACAAATACAACAGGTTTCCCACCATCAGAGAATCTTTTATTGAATATATTCCAGCTGTTGCTGTAAGAGGGAGGGATACTTCAGCCGAATTTAAATTGTTATTGCATGAATCCATCAATAAGCCATTATTTGAACCGTATGCATTTTTAGATGGACTACCTGTCAACAGCGATGAAATAATATCATTTAGCCCATATCGCATCGAAAGTATTGGGGTTATTAATAATCGATACTTTCTAGGTCCTGCAATAATTGATGGTGTCATTTCATTTAGGACCAAGGAAGGTGATTTGCAAGGATTTACCCCTGGACCTCAAAGTCGTAGATTAAGTTATACAGGAGTAAAGCCCATAAAGAATTATACTTTTCCTGTCTACGGAATATCAGAATCTGGTTGGTCAGATCCTGATTCAAGATTACCTGATTTTAGAGACCAATTATACTGGAATCCAGATGTGAGGATAGATGCTTCTGAAGCGTATAATATTGAGTTTTTTACCTCTGATACCAAAGGTCAATTTGAGCTTGTAGTAGAAGGCATTACCAGGGAAGGTGAGCCAATAATGACCAGGCATACTTTTATGGTTGAATAAGGTATTTGAGAATTTTTAATGAAGTCCTTCCTTAGCAAAATAATGTTTCACAGATTCCTGTATTGCTTCCAGGGAACTATACTGTGGTGAATATTTAAGGATTCTCTTAGCTTTTTCAATACTTCCATTCGGGCTATGAGCGATATGATCCCAGGTTAATTCAGCATCTTTATCACTTACTCCCTTTTTCCATTCTTCCCAGGGCAAAAAACTAATTTGAGGCTTTATTCCAAACCAGGCAGCCAAAGCTTCAGCGTAACCTCTTAAAGTCAGAGCCTGTTCGGAAACTACGTGAAAACTTTCTCCTAAAGACCTTTTATTTCCTATCGCCTTCTGAAAAGCCTGTGCGACGTCATCGGCATGAACATGATGAACTGTTTCCATACCAATGTTAGGTAATGAAATGGGTTCTCCCTTAGCTAGTTTGTAAAACACCTGGGGATCCAGATGCCCTTCCGGGTTGATGGGTAACCAACCAGGGCCCGTAATGTGTCCGGGATGCAGAATAGTAACTGGGAGATTTTCCTGTTGATACAACTCCAGAAGGTAGGATTCAATCTGGGCTTTTTTAATGCCATAATCTCCAAATGGTTTTCTTGGTTGATTTTCTGTGGTTGGTACCTGCTCACTATAGCCATGGACCCACATGGTGCCACAATGAATTAGTTGCTCCACTTTGTCCTTAAGAGCTCCTGCCAACATTTGTGCACTTTCCAGAGTAAAACAAATAAGGTCAATTACTATTTCTCCTTCCAGTTCGGCAATTTGATTGCCGAAGGTTCCCTGTCTTTCAGATTCAGTCCTATCTATGGAAATGAAATTGACTGATTCCCAGGCAGGATCCTGATTATAGGGGCTGCTTTGCTGCCGGCTCACACAAACTACTTCATGACCATCTTTTATCAGTCTTGGAATCAAATAAGTGCCTATATGGCCGGTTCCTCCGATTATTACAATCTTCATTTTATCATAAATGTCAGCTTAAACATACATGCGCAAACTCATAAGTTGAACTAATACTTGAATAAAATTTATAAATAAAGACTATCATAAGTTTGTGTAAAATCAATATTCAAAAATCTATTCAAATAATGGAAAACAACAATCATTCAAGTAATGGTGCATCAAAGTGCCCTTTTCATAGTGGCAATTCTGAAGGCGCTGCTGGAGAAGGAACAAGAAACAAAGATTGGTGGCCGGAAAAATTAAATCTGGGTATTCTACGTCAGCATTCATCCTTGTCAGATCCTATGGGTGAAGCATTTGACTATGCTGAGGAATTTAAGAAACTGGACCTGGCGGCAGTAAAGAAAGATCTAAATGACTTGATGACAGATTCTCAGGAATGGTGGCCAGCTGATTTTGGTCACTACGGTCCATTATTTATTAGAATGGCCTGGCACAGTGCCGGCACTTACCGGGTAGGAGATGGCCGAGGAGGAGGGGGTGCTGGTACTCAGCGATTTGCTCCGTTAAATAGCTGGCCAGATAACGTAAACCTGGACAAAGCCAGACGGTTGCTTTGGCCGATCAAGCAAAAATATGGTAAGGCTATTTCCTGGGCTGATCTAATGATTTTGGCAGGAAATGTAGCCCTGGAGTCGATGGGCTTTAAAACATTTGGTTTCGGAGGAGGAAGAGCAGACGTATGGGAACCAGAGGAGGATATTTACTGGGGTTCTGAAGGAGAATGGCTGGCAGATAAGCGATATACTGGTGAAAGAGATTTAGAAGATCCACTGGCTGCAGTGGTGATGGGACTGATCTACGTCAATCCGGAAGGCCCGAATGGCGTACCTGATCCAGTATTAGCTGCACATGACATCCGTGAGACTTTCGGAAGGATGGCGATGAATGATGAAGAGACAGTGGCTTTGATTGCAGGTGGTCATACTTTTGGTAAGACACATGGTGCTGCCGACCCCTCTAAGTATCAGGGTCGTGAACCAGAAGCAGCTGCCATTGAAGAACAGGGCTTTGGATGGACAAGTAGCTATGGATCAGGTCACGGAGGAGATACCATCGGTGGTGGTCCGGAAGTAATCTGGACCAAGACCCCAACGCAATGGAGCAACAATTTCTTCGAAAATCTATTTGGATTTGAATGGGAGTTGACAAAGAGTCCAGCTGGCGCTCAACAGTGGGTGGCAAAAGATACTGAAGGAATTATTCCGGATGCTCATGATCCATCAAAAAGGCATGCTCCAAAAATGCTTACTACTGACCTTTCGCTAAGGTTTGACCCTGAATATGAAAAAATCTCAAGAAGATTTTATGAAAACCCGGATGAATTTGCAGATGCTTTTGCCAGGGCTTGGTTTAAGTTAACACACAGAGATATGGGACCTGTTTCACGATATCTTGGTCCTGAAGTGCCAATGGAAGAATTGATTTGGCAAGATCCTATTCCGGCGGTAGTTCATGATATTATTGATGAAAACGATATCAAGTCACTCAAAGAAAAGGTGCTTAATTCGGGACTATCTATTTCGGAATTGGTTTCTACTGCGTGGGCTTCAGCTTCGACATTCAGGGGATCAGATAAGAGAGGAGGAGCCAATGGAGGGAGGATCAGGTTGGCACCTCAAAAGGACTGGAAAGTCAACAATCCAAACCAGTTGGATAAGGTCTTAAATAAGCTTGGGGAGATTCAAAAGGACTTTAATGGTTCACAATCCGGAAATAAGCAGGTATCAATGGCTGATCTAATTGTACTAGCTGGTTGTGCAGCTATAGAAAAAGCTGCTAAGAACGCTGGTCGT
Source organism: Bacteroidota bacterium (assembly GCA_047947195.1). Taxonomy (GTDB): domain Bacteria; phylum Bacteroidota; class Bacteroidia; order Cytophagales; family Cyclobacteriaceae; genus UBA7330. Next base: position 3,298,675 of record CP170458.1, on the reverse strand, counting down.
GATATCAAAGTACCATTCACGCCTGGGAGAGCCGATGCTTCTCAAGAACAAACTGATATTGAGCAGTTCAGCTACCTTGAACCAGCTGCTGATGGTTTTAGAAATTTCAGAAATACTAAATTTTCAATTTCTTCTGAAAAACTACTTGTAGACAAAGCACAATTACTAACGTTAACAGCCCCTGAGCTGACTGTACTGGTAGGAGGATTAAGGGTGCTGGGAACAAATTATGATGGTTCCAATCACGGAGTTTTTACTGATAAGAAAGAGGCTTTGACAAATGATTTCTTTTTGAATCTCCTGGACATGGGAACAGTTTGGAAATCTTCTTCAGATGAAATCTTTGAAGGAAGAGACAGAAAAACCGGAGAGTTGAAATGGACTGGTACAAGAGTCGATCTCATTTTTGGTTCTGATTCTGAACTGAGAGCTGTAGCGGAAGTATATGGATGCAGCGATTCTCAGGAGAAATTCGTTAATGATTTTGTGAAAGCCTGGGACAAGGTGATGAATCTTGACAGGTTTGATTTGGTTTAGGATTCTATTTATGCAACCATAGATAGATGTGTTTTAAGGCGAGGGCAGCCCTGTAAGGGTTGCCTTTTTTGTTTTAAGCTATAATTATTCAGGTTATGGGCATTATGTTTTTTCGTATATTTATGAGGATCCAAATACCATCCACATGAAAAATAATGTTTTGTTATTCCTTCCAGTCCTCATTTTATTTTCTTGTGGTAGCAACTCCGAAAAAACGTCAGATGTAACTAAACCCAATGTTATTTACATCCTGGCGGATGATCTGGGGTATGGAGATATCTCTTATTTCGGACAACAAAAGTTTGAAACACCCAATATTGACAGGCTGGCCAGGGAGGGAATGGTATTTAATAATCATTATTCCGGTAACACGGTTTGCTCACCCTCAAGGGCTGTTTTGATGACCGGTATCGATCCTGGACATGTTTCAGTTAGAGGAAATGCCGGAGAGAACAATCCTGTTGTTCCCCTTGATCCCAACATGGTGACACTTCCGAGGTTATTCAAAAACGCAGGATATAACACAGGGATATTTGGAAAGTGGGGACTTGGTTTTACCTATCTGGAGGGAAATCCTAATCCGCTAACTCATGGTTTCGATGAGTATTTTGGTCCAAGAACACAGAGTACCGCTCATACTTATTTTACAGATACGCTGGTCCATAATGGGAAACAAATCCCAGTAGATACTACAACTTATATGCATGATCTAATCATGAACCATGCGATGGATTTTATCAAAAAGAGCATTGCAGAAGAACACCCGTTTTTTTGCTACATACCCACTCCAATTCCTCATGCAGCGATGCATTCACCACCTGATCTTCACATGAAGTGGCGTAAGAAACTTCCTGAATACGATTCGATCATTGGTCATTATGGGGCAGGTGGTGACCCTTGTCCAGATGTAATCAACCCAATTGCTGGGTTTGCTGCAATGATGGAAGAACTGGATAATAAAATTGGGATGATTCTCAATATATTAGAAGCAGCAGGGGTTGATGATAATACTATTATCATGTTTGCCAGCGATAATGGCTCACATCTTGAAGGTGGCCATGATCCGGAATTTTGGGATTCAAATGGACCATTTCGTGGGCATAAGCGGGACGTCTATGAAGGAGGTATACATACTCCATTTATGGTGAGATGGCCTGGACAGATAACACGGGGGACTTCAAGTGATCATATTAGTGCTTTTCAGGATGTTTTACCAACATTAGCTGAAATCATAAATCAACCTATACCAAATCAGGTAACAGGGATCTCCTTTAAGCCGACAATACTAGGTAATGAAAGTAGTCAGGTTAAGCACGATTATCTGTTTTTTGAGTTTACGGTAGGTAGAGATCAAAAAGTGGTTTCGCAGGCCATAAGAATGGGTGATTGGAAAGCGGTAAGGACAGTCTGGAGGAAATCAAAAGAGGAACAGGAAATGCCCATTGCTGAGTGGCCGATCGAACTGTATAATCTGAAAGACGATATAGGAGAGGAGATTGATCTGGCTTCGCAAAATCCTGATTTAGTGGCGAATGCTAAAAAGTTGATGGAAGATGCCAGGATTGATTTGTAACTATAGATTCATATAAATGAGAAAAGGACCGGTTCATAACCGATCCTAACCCGATTTATCAACTATTATGAAAATAGTCTATCATAATTATTATTTTCAATAAAAAGTGATGTTGTTAATTCTAACAACATCACGATTTGGGTTAACTGATTTGAATCTCGAACGACATCAGTTATGAGGTTTTGTAATTCAATGTTAGAATTAAATTCTGATAACATTTTGAAGAGATGTACTTCCTTCGGTCAATTTTAATTTTGGAGCTTTGAAAAAGTTGAAAAACCGAAAAACCATTATTTTTTATCAACCAAACTCATACCTAACCAATTGACCCTAATGATCCAATATGTTTTAAGGCTATCCATTCAATTCACAGTGATTTTTGTCTTGACCTCCTGCATAAAAAGTGACAAATACATTAATTGGGATGCCTATCTCGGATCTAAGACTAGCCTACAATATTCTAAGGCTAATCAGATTACACGAGAAAATGTTAAATCGCTAGAAGTAGCCTGGGAATATCATGCAGGTGACGCTAGTTCAAAAGGAAGGTCTCAGATCCAATGTAATCCACTGGTAATTGATGGCGTATTATACGCTAGTTCGCCTATCATGAACTTTTTTGCACTGGATGCAACAACCGGGAAGGAGATCTGGAAGTTTGACCCATTTGCTGCGGACTCCTCTACCAATCGTACAGGTCTGGGAGTAAACAGAGGCCTGGCTTTTTGGGAAGAAGGGGACGATAGGCGGTTGCTGGCTGCTTCGGGAAATCTCCTGTTTTGTCTGAATCCGGCGACAGGTAAACCCATTCGCAGCTTTGGGGATTCTGGCAAGATTAATTTAAAAAGGGACCTTGGTAGAAATGTAGATGATCGTTTAATCACAGCCAATACACCAGGGGTGATTTATAAAGATCATTATATTCTTGGTGCAAGGGTAGATGAGTCAGGGGGAGCCGCACCTGGTCATATCAGGGCATTCAATATTATTACCGGAGAATTGGACTGGATTTTTCATACAATACCCTATCCCGGTGAATATGGACATGACACCTGGCCAGAAGATGCCTGGCAAACAATTGGTGGTGCTAATTCATGGGCAGGTATGAGTCTGGATGAGGAGAGGGGAATTGTATATGTTCCCACAGGATCAGCGTCTTATGACTTTTATGGTACGGATCGTGAGGGACAAAACCTGTTTGCGAATTGTGTGATTGCTTTGAATGCGGATACTGGTGAAAGGATTTGGCATTATCAAACCACGCATCATGACATTTGGGACAGGGATCTCCCTGCACCACCTGTATTAGCATCCATTATGGTGGATGGTGTAGAGAGAGATGTAGTCATGCAAACTTCCAAGCAGGGGTATGTATATGTATTGGATCGGGATACGGGTGAGCCTGTTTTTCCGATAGAGGAGATACCTGTGCCTCAGGATGCGCTTCCTGGAGAGCACCCCTGGCCGACACAACCAATTCCAGTGAAGCCACCACCGTTTACTAGACTTCATTTTGGATTGGATGATGCTACCAATTTATCTGAGGAGTCAAATAAGTATGTGGTAGATATATTGGTGAAGATCCGCTATCAGCATGAATATGATCCTCCCTCTATGGAAGGAACCCTGATCTTTCCCGGATATGATGGTGGGGCAGAATGGGGTGGGGCAGCCTTTAATCCTGATAATAATGTTCTCTTCATCAATGCGAATCATGTTCCCTGGATACTGACCATGGTGGAAGTGGAAATCAATAAACAAACCAATATAGGTAGGGGGATGGCTTTGTATAAAAGTCATTGTGTGGGGTGCCATGGATTGGATCTAAAGGGGGGTGAATTCATGGGCAACGTTCCAAGTTTAGTGGACCTTAAATCCAGGATTTCCGAGGATGATTTTTCTAAAGTTGTAAGGAATGGAAGAAACGCGATGATTTCGTTTGCCTGGCTGGATGAAGTGCAAATGAGTGATTTGAAATCCTACCTTTTCGAGAAAGAAGCGGTAGTATACCCCACAGATCCGGAATCTAAAGTGATTTCCTATCGGGGCACAGGGTATAATAAGTTTTATGACCCTGAGGGATATCTGGCCATTAAACCACCATGGGGTACATTGACAGCGATGGATATGGACAAAGCTGAAATTAAGTGGCAGGTAGTCCTAGGTGAGCATAAAGCGCTAACTGAACGAGGAATCCCACTTACCGGCACCCAAAATTATGGGGGTCCAGCAATTACCGAGAATGGTCTGCTTTTTATTGCATCCACAAGTGATGAACAGATCAGATGTTTTGACCAGGAGACTGGTGATGTCTTGTGGCAGGCAGACTTACCGGCTGCAGGATATGCTACGCCAAGTATTTACATGGTAGACGGCAAGCAATTTATTGTTATCGCTTGTGGAGGAGGCAAGCTGGGGACTAAATCCGGGGATAGTTATGTTGCATTTACCTTACCTGAAAACTTAAAATAATTGAACAATTGTAGGCTATTCTACAGTGATTGATTGAGTTTAATTTCTTTACAACAGATATAGCAGGGGATGACCCTCTTAAAGTATTTTTTAGCCTTTCCAAGGGCGTGGTTATGATCTGGTGAGTAACCAACATATTTTTGATTCTTGAATGGTGGTAAATTCTTGCAATTCCAGGATTTACTATGCAATTCATGACTTCCGAATTGGGTGGGCTTAGTATCAAGTACAAAAGTTGGCATAAATAATTGTTATTTTGAATGTTCCCTTTTTATCCCTGCAAAGTTGCAATGATTTGGACCTAAAAGACATCGGTAATAAAACCATTTATGTTTTTAAGGGATTCACTTAAAAGTTTAGGAGATAAACACTTTTAGATTGTTCTGATTTCATTTGATAGGTATCTTAATTACATATTTTGTTCCTTTTTCATGCAAAATTTCCATTTCACTTTTGCTTTCTTCGACTAATAATTTTATCAGGGTCAGACCCAAATAATTTTCATCTTTTATAGATTGAAAGCCTCTGCCAAAATCCTCAACTATCAACTCAAAAAAATCCTGAAATCGTTTCAATGAGACATTTATCACCCCGGATGTTTGATCTTTATAAGCATGCTTAAAAGAGTTTGTTAAGATTTCGTTCAGTAGGTAACCTAGGGAAAGGAGAAAATCAATGTTCAACTTATGATCTTCAATATTAATACCCATTTTGATTTGTGTTTTCCCTTGGTGTGCCAGTTGTATGTTACGAATGATACTCAAGAGGTATTCCTGGGAATACAACTTATCAAATTCCTCAAGCTTCATCAGTTGTTCATGTAATCCAGAGATTGCTTTTATGCGTTGTGACGTTTCAATCACGAAATTCCTCAGGATGGTATCCGGCGTCATCGTTAACTTTAGATACATCATGCTCATTATCGAATTAAGGTTATTTTTAATCCGATGATGGAGCTCTCTGAAATACCTATCTTTTTCCTTTAGTGCATCCTGAAGTTCACCCTTAGTCTCATTTATTTCATTAATTCCCTGAATATATTTTTTTAAGAGATCAGCCAATTCATCATAGTATTTACTTAATCCCCAAATAGCAACTCCCAGGATCATTAATACACCTGTAATGACGGCTATCCATGTTGCAAGAACATGAGAGTAATAATTAAGATCAGCCTGAGCTTTTAGATTACCGAATACATAACCATATCCAAATAATACTAAAAAGAAGAGATAGAATGAGGCATAGATAATCGCTTTCTTTTTCCCTTCTAAAACAGCAATGATAATTACTGATATTATGCCAAAATAGAACGCCCCTGATACCCCAAAAAAATAGCTTGCAAAAGCTGATATCACAAGAAAAAATATAGCATAAAAGTGAACCTTAAAGCTTGTTGAAACTCGTTTTCAAAAAAGAAGTACCAGGTCAAACAGAAGGAGTAAGAAGGTATGGATCAGGTAAATATTTAACCACCCTATTGAGAAAAACCTGGCTATGCTAAAAAAATAGCTAATGTGAATATATATTGCGGTGATGAAGTAGATTCTATTAATTAGTCTCGTTTTAATCAATAGAATCTGGCTTTCAAATTCACTTTGAAATTTATCCATTCCTGCGGTTCAACCTAATTATAAATCAATCAAAACCTGCGCTCAATAGTACCTCAGTAGTAAATGCATATCTAACCTATAACTCATTTTCTCGAATAAAGTTTGATATAGAGTAATCCCCTCATATAGCGAACCTATCCAGCTTTTCAAAAGACTATTAACAGAGAATTTTGATATAAATGGTGGTAAAGCGTAACAAACGTCCGAACAATATAAAGCATTGAGCGCTAATTAATATTGAGAATAATCCTCATTTCATTTGCTAAAGTATGTGAGATGCATCAGGTATCTTACTCACCTTTCAATGATGATTTCCCAATTAATTCTGTAATCTCCTATTGTTTAGACCACAGATAACATTTCATTTTGAGGTCAAATTAGAATTGTGACAGTATTTGATAGAAACTTATCCAAATGCTTGGGCATCAGTTCAAAAACGAAATAGACACACTAAACAGCTTATGGGCTATGCAATTTACCAGTAAGACGATTGATGATAAGAAAATATTAATTGTGAATTTCCTGGGAGAAACTAAGGCTGAATCTGTGGCAAGAGTAGCATTGGAATATAGAGAGTATGCGGCAAAAAAGGGATGCAGTATTGTATTAGATTTTACTGAAGCTGTAAATAAAATTTCCGTGAATGAGGGGTTGAGGTTAGCAAAGCAATATAATGGTAAAGCGTTTGAAAAATTGGTTAAAATACCCATCACCATTGTAGCAAACAATTTCGACTATATTTTCTTCAAGGTAATTGAACAATTTGTAAGCAATCAAGGCGTTCAAATAAAAACCTTCAGGCAAATGAATCAAGCCATTGCCTGGCTTGATTGTTGAAATCCAATCTTTATTTTATTTTGGTCTTTGTATTCAAGTGTTCAAAAGTCAAATACAATTTGTGCAGATCTTTTTCGTAGATATATCTAACTTTTAGATCATAGTGCTCGACAATTTTCTTCACCAGGGAAAGTCCTAGTCCAGTGGATTCTGAAGTATCTCCTGCCTTTTGGAAACGTTGAAACATTTGCTCAGTCGGTCCAACCGGTGGATTCCCGGTATTTTCTATTAAGAGTTCCACATCCTTTAGAACAATATTAATTAGGCCCCCTTTTACATTGTGTTTGATGGCATTATTAATCAGATTAGTGATCAGGATGGCTGTCAATTCGCTATTTAGTTCTAGTTCAGGATTCCCGTGATAAGTTGTTTTCAAGTTTAAATTTTTAATCGCTATCAGCTCTTCAAAATCTTCTAACTTATGTTGAATCATTGCTTTCAGGTTGACAGGTTCTTTTCTGATGTATTGGTTGTTGTCAATTCTGGCGATTAAAGAGAGACCTGATTTTAGTCTTGATAATCTACCTGCCGCCTCATAAATCTTCCCAATGTCTTCCAATTGTTCTTTGGGTAGGTTTTCCTGTAAAAGTGATTCGGCCTTATTTCTTATGATAGCCAGGGGTGTTTGAATTTCATGGGATGTGTTCTCGGTGAATTCTTTAAGGTTGTTGTAGTCTTTAATCGACTGGTTTATCATCTCATCAAGTACAGCATTTAACTGTTTAAACTCATCTACCCTGGAATCAAAGGTAAAATTTCCCTGCTGGATCCTTTTTGGTGAAGTAATGTCGAAAGCCTTAAGATGATCTAATAAATATTCAAAGGGAGCCCAAAGTTTCGCAAGAATAACTTTGTTTATAAACAACATTACAATAATGATGAGGCTCCCCATGCCAATCATGATCTGACCGATACTTGAAATCAAATCCGAATTAGGCACCAGTGATTTGCTTATTGTAATTTTATAGTTGTGACCATCCACTACTTCTGTAAAACTCAATTCTCTAAAGGGTAAAATTTCATCCTCATATTGCTCATAGTAAGCAGTGTCTCTCAAGACATTATTAATTGTAGAATCCATCTCAAAAGGTGTGATGTTAATTCTATCCCCAACATTCACTATGTGTCCTACTCTAAGTGTTTCATTGGTTTTAAATTCTGCCAATAGCTGTTCTTTCTCAGCCATTAGTTTCCTGTTAAATTCATTATTTATGGTTGACCGGAGTGTAAAGAATGCTACCAGACTGGTTAACAGGATCACTGCTCCAATAGAAATTAAATAGAGTCTGTTGGTGATAGAAAGCAGTTTCATACCTTCAGCAAGCTTATTGTGGAATCACAAACTTATAACCAATTCCGTAGATTGTCTGAATGTATTCATCTCCACCTTTTGCAGAGATTTTTTTTCTGAGATTCTTAAGGTGCGAATAAATAAAGTCATAGGAATCTGCCATGTCCATGTCATCGCCCCAGAGATGTTCTGCTATAGATTCCTTGGTGATCAGTCTGTTGGGGTTGGAAACAAAGTATAATAGGAGGTCAAATTCCTTCCTGGTAAGTGTGACCTGATGACCATTTACGGTAACCTGGTGATCATAGGGGTTGATTACTATTTTATCAAAAGTGATTTGATTTTGGGCATCGAAATTCCTTCTTCTGATGATGGCCTTGACCCGGGCATTTAACTCTGAAAGATCAAAAGGCTTGATTATATAGTCGTCTGCCCCAATTTCAAGTCCTGAAATTCGATCCTGAACGGCATTCTTTGCAGAAACAATGATAATGCCGGAACGGGATTTTCTATCTTTCAGCTTCTTGATGATCTCTAATCCACTCCCATCTGGAAGTGTGATATCTACGATCAGGCAGTCGTACGTATATAACCAGGCCTTTTCATTGGCTTCTTCAAGATTTTTGGCCCACTCGCAGTGGTAACCTTCCTTCTGAAGATATTTAAGGGTAGTTTCTGCTAATGAGTTTTCATCTTCTATGAGAAGAATATTCATTTAGCGAATATAATCCCTAACCTTCCATTTCCTGTTCTTCTTCTATTGAAGCGATGCTGAATTCTCTTGATTCCTGGTGTTCGCAATATGAACAGGCATAGTATTTCTTCAATAGACCTTCAGTACGATAACCTGGAGATTGTTCCAATTCCTCTTTGTATTCTTTTAATGTACGGAAATTACATTTTGGACAGATCAATGCCTGAAGCTGACCATCGTATCGCTCAATTTCCTTATACCCGGTCGCTTCATCAATCCATACATCGTAGTCGTAAACGTGGTTAGTTTCGTGATCCATCATCTCCTGAGTAAGGTGTACATCTTCTTCTTTCTCTGTAAGTACCACCATTTCATTTCCAGATTTTGGAGAAACTTTCTTCTTAAACCTGATTCTACTCATTTTCTTTTCCAAGTTGAATGGATAATAGAATTTCAGGTATTGATGGATTCCGTAGCCAATAGCAAAACTGATAGCACCAGAAATGAATCCCACATAAACGAATTCATAAAGTCTCACTGAACCCAGGATGCTTGCCAAACCATCGAAAAGGAAGAAAGCCAAGCCAAAAGAAAAGATGGTATTGGCCGTTTTATACCACTTGATCTCATATTTTCCAATAAAATCATGTCGTTTGGTTCGTTTGCTAAGTGTGATTGATCTCAGATTATAAATCACAAGAATGAGTACAGCTATTGACAAACCGGCTATCCCGGCCATTTGCACAATATCAATCCAAAAATCATTTGCTTCAGTCATGAGTGTAGGTTGTTTTAATTATGGTAAAGGTTGTTTTAGTCAATGCAAACAAAATCAATAAATCTGGAGAGATTCTGGATATTTTGGATAGGATTTAGAAAAGTGGGAGAGATTGTTTAATTCATTTATCCGAAAATTTTAATAAAGACATTCTATCTTTCGGGGATGGATTCATTAACCAACACCCCGTATTGGCCGTTCCTGGTCCTGCTTATTGGAATAATTTGTGTCATTTTTAGCATCACCAAACTTAGATTTCACCCCTTCATTGCTTTGATGGTTTCAGCCCTGATTGTTGGGCTAGTCTCTGGCCCTTTTGAAGGAATGGAAGGGAGTCATCTACTCAATGCCATAGAATTACCTATGGTTGAGTTTGGTAGTATCGTTGGCAAAATTGCCTGGGTGATTGCACTTGCAGCAATAATTGGTACTGCCATGATGGAAAGTGGCGCAGCAATAAAGATCGTAAATTCTCTAACCAGTGTCTTTGGTGAGAAGAATGGATCGATTGCACTATTGTTAAGTGGTTTTATTCTTTCTATTCCTGTGTTTTTCGATACGGTATTTTTTCTGCTAATCCCTGTGATCATTGCTTTTGCCTCGAAGACCGGGAAGAACTATATACTTTATATCCTGGCAGCTGGAGGGGCTGCCGCAGTAGCACATTCTACCATCCCTCCAACTCCTGGCCCTCTGGTGGTAGCTGAAGTGATGAACATCGATATAGGTGTCACGATCCTGGCAGGGATTGCCATTGGGATCCTGCCTGCCATCGCGAGTTATATCTTTGCCTTGAGGGTTAATAGTAAAGTCAATATTCCAATACGAGTGCCTCATCCGGAATCCGTTGATGATATTCAGACCCCTTCCCTGGTGGCTTCTGTTATGCCGATTGTTGTACCCATCATTCTCATAAGTCTTACCTCAATTCTAAATGTTGCCAATGTGGCTATCCCCGAATGGATAAATTTTTTAGGAAATAAAAACATTGCGATGGCTATTGGCACTGTCCTGGCCATAACTACATGGGTTAAGCAGAAACAGTTAAACAAAGAATCTCTTTGGAACGAAATTGGTAAACCTTTAGAGATCGCCGGAGTCATCATATTGATTACAGGAGCCGGTGGTGCTTTTGGAGCAATGATCAAGCACAGTGGAATTGGTCAGGCAATCGAATTGGCTACTGCTGATTTTCATATTCATTATGTACTGCTCGCCTGGTTGATCTCAGCCGCAATAAAAACTGCCCAGGGATCAAGTACGGTAGCATTGATCACGACCTCCGGAATCATGTATGCGATCGTTGGTAATGGAGCAGACCTTCCGTATCATCCGGTTTATATCCTTTTATCAATTGGTTTTGGGGGAATATTCATTTCATGGATGAATGATAGTGGATTCTGGGTAGTAGCTAAAATGAGTGGACTTACTGAAAAAGAAGCCCTGAAAACGTTTACTGTTACCCTGGCTATCGCTGCCGTGGTTGGCTTAATCGAGTTAATCCTCCTGTCATATATATTACCACTTAAATAAAGGTGTTAGGATTGGATTAATAGATAATGAGAAGATTAGGTCTCTACTGGTTAATTACATCAATTCTTTTACAGGGATGTAAGAAGGATCCATCCCCTGCATTAACCCCCCAAGAGGAACTTAGCACTTTTGAGTTGGCTTCAGGTTTAAAAATTCAGTTGGTTGCCGCAGAGCCACTGGTTCAGGAACCAGCTGTTATAAAATTTGATCAGAAAGGAAGGTTGTGGGTGGTGGAGATGAGAAGTTTCATGATGGATATTGATGGCACTGATCAGGATCAACCACTAGGTCGTGTTTCCGTCCTTTTTGACGATGACAATGACGGGCAAATGGATCGGAGTGTGGTGTTTGCTGATAGTCTGGTTTTGCCCAGGGCGATTGCTTTTGTAGAAGACGGAGTCTTAATTGCAGAAGATGTTCCGCTGTGGTTTTATCAGGATATGGATGGCGACCTTATCGCAGATCATAAGTTTCTTGTAGATTCTGCATATGGCAGGAAGGGTGTGATAGAACATTCACCTAATGGATTATTAAGAGGTTTTGATGGTTGGTTATATAACGCAAAATCTGATCATCGATATAAAAAGGTTGGAGAGGAGTGGGTCAAAGACAAAACGGAGTTTCGCGGTCAATGGGGGATCAGTAAAGATGATCTGGGTAGGTTGTATTATAACTACAACTGGTCTCAATTACATGCTGATATTGTTCCACCCAATTACCTTTCCAGAAATCCTAACCATACATCTACTACGGGAATTGATGTGGGATTAACTACCAATAGAAGCGTATTTCCTATACGACCAAACCTGGCTGCTAATAGAGGTTACCTTCCTGAGACGCTGGACAAGGAGGGTAAGATTAAAGAGTTTACTTCAGCCTGTTCTCCGTTTGTATATAGGGGTGACTTACTGCCAAAGGAATACCTCGGGAATGTTTTTGTTTGTGAGCCAGTTGGAAATTTGATCAAAAGAAATCTGGTCAGGCAGGAATCTTACAATCTGACTGCTAAATATGCTTATGATTCCATGGAATTTCTGGCCTCAAAAGATGAAAGATTCAGACCGGTAAGTCTTTCATCAGGCCCTGATGGTGCGCTGTATGTTGCAGATATGTATCATGGGATCATTGAGGATGGTCAATATATGACCGAATACCTCAGAGAAATGACTATTCAAAGGAGATTGACCACCCCAATTCATTGTGGAAGGATATGGCGGATTATTCCTGATAATGGCTTTGAAGACATCCCAAAAATTGATCCGACTACACTAAATACCATTGAGCTTGTGGACTTGTTATCAAATCAAAATGGCTGGTATCGGGATATAGCACAACAATTAATTATTGAGCGGGGGGATAATTCTACATTTCCCTTACTAGAACGCATGGTGATTGATCAGGATTTGGTATTTACAACGAGGATACATGCATTATGGACACTCTTTGGCTTGAATAATCCTCACATTGAAATTTATTTCAAAGCCCTCAATGATAAAAATGATCATGTCAGGGCATTGGCTGTGAGGTTATTGGAAGGGATTGTAAGAAATGACAAAGAAATGCAGTCCAGGTATTTAACCAAAGTGTCGGAATTAATTAAAGAAGAATCTCCGGTGGTGGATCTACAAATTGCCTTGAGTGTTGTAAGTCTTGACAAAGCCGCCAAAGAGGAATTGCTCGCTCAAATTACCAAAAAGTACTTTAATGACCCATTGATAAGGGATGCAGTGCTTAGTAGCCTGGTGAATGAAGAGTTTGATTTTATGAATAAGCTTATTGAGCAGAGTGACTGGGATGGGAATGAATCTGAAAAAGCTATCATGATTGAATTGCTTGCCTCGGCTTCTACTAGAAAAGCTGATCCGGATGAGTTGCTTCAATTGATCACAGACCTTGAAAAGGCTGATGGTCAATTTGACTGGAAGCAAAGAGCCATCCTTGATGGTATGAGCTTGTTTGCCATGGAAAGCGAAACTGATCCCATTCAACTCAGTGAACAACCAAATTTGTTTTCAAAGTTGGAAAACATGGAGGCCATTTATCAGGACAAGATTCAGAAAATTTCTGCCATGTTCGATTGGCAAGGTAAGGAATGGGTAACTGACAATCATGATTCTGTAAAATTCAAAGTTGATCCGGTCCAATTTGCCAATGGTCGTAAGCACTATCTTAATGTTTGTTCCGGGTGTCATGGGACAGATGGAAAGGGCTTGAATAGATTTGGTCCACCCTTAAGAAATTCTGAATGGGTTTTGGGCTCTGAAAAACGATTGGCTTTATTGCTAATCCATGGTATGCAAGGCCCAGTTACAGTAGCCGGAAAATCTTATGGCTCTCCAGATATTTTGCCTGAGATGCCCTCTTTTTCTGTTTTTGATGATGGGAAAATAGCGGCGATAATGACGTATATTCGTAGTGAGTGGGGGCACAATGCTGAGCCTGTGTCTGGACGTAATGTTGCTGGTTATCGGATTCGTGGTCAGGGCAAGCTTACCCCATGGAAAGCAGAAGAGTTGATGGAAGTTTCCGATTAAAATAATTTTTAATACACAAACACCCCTTTAATTGTGAAAAGAAGATCCTTTGTTGAAAAGTCACTAACCACCTCGGCACTGGCATTTATCCCAAATTTTTCAATTCCAGCAATCCTTTCTAAAGAAAAGATGGGCATTTCACAGGCCACGTATGCTGTCAGGTGGAGGAACAAGGATCAGGTGACTGACTATCCAGCTTTTAATGATGCCATGGAAGTGATCGAGCATTGCCATCAGTTGGATGCAGGAGGTATCCAATGGGGTGTTGGTGGTTGGACTAAGGATTTTGCAAAGAAGGTGAGGAAAAAATGTGACGATTACGGATTATACTTCGAAGGGCAGATCCGACTCCCTCAGGAAGATGAAGACCTATCAAGATTTGAAAATGATGTGATTGCCAGTCGGGAAGCTGGTGCAAACGTGAATAGAACAGCTTGCCTGGGAGGTAGGAGATATGCCAACTTCAGTACTATGACGGAATTTCTTGCTTTCAAAGAGAAATCCTTAAAATCCATTGAAAGAGCCGAACCCATATTAAGCAAGCACAAAACGAAACTAGCCATTGAGAACCACAAAGACTGGCGGGCGAACGAGCTTGTAGAAATCATTAAAAAATTTGATAGTGAGTGGATTGGTGTAACACTGGATACCGGAAATAACATTTCATTTATGGAAGACCCCATGTACGTGATTGAAACATTGGCTCCATATGCTTTTTCCACACATATCAAGGACATGGCCTACAATGAATATGAAGACGGCATTCTGTTATCAGAAGTGCCACTGGGAGAGGGAATCGTAGATCTTAAAATGGCCATTGCTCTTTGTAAAAAGTATAATCCCAATATCACCTTCAACCTGGAAATGATCACCAGAGATCCACTCAAGGTACCGTGCCTTACAGAGCAATACTGGGCAACGTTTGATCATCGGGAATCTGGGAAGGAACTAGCGATGATTTTAAAAAATGCCAAGACCAAAACCTTCAATTTGCCCACGACTTCTGAAAAAGATCCCAGGAGTATACTCGCTTATGAAGAGTTGAATAACATGAAGTCTTTAAATTACGCCGAGCAGAAACTTGGTTTATTCTAAAAAACAACAATTATGTCAATTGAAAAACTACCCGGAATTAAGCTTTTTGATCTAAAAGGAAAGGTGGCTGTCATTACAGGTGGATCCAAAGGACTGGGTCTGGCAATGGCTCAGGGACTTGCTTCAGCAGGAGCTGACGTGGTACTCGTGAACAGAAATAAAGGGGAGGGAGAAGAGTCAGCACAATATATTGCTTCAACTTTTAGTGTGAAAACAGCTGCTATTTCAGCTGATGTAACCAGCCAGGAGGATATGGAAAGAATGGCTAAAGAGGCCATAGATCAATTTGGTAAAATTGACATTCTGATCAACAGCGCTGGGATAAATATCAGAGGGCCCATTGATGGATTGTCACTGAAAGAATTCCAGCAGGTGATGGATGTAAATGTGACAGGCACCTGGTTATCCTGCAAAGCGGTGGTTCCTTTCATGAAAAAGGCTAGATCAGGAAAAATCATCAACCTGGCAAGTACACTCGGATTGGTTGGTCTGGCAAATAGGACACCCTATACTTCCAGTAAGGGCGCAGTAGTACAAATGACTCGGGCACTTGGAATTGAGCTAGCACCTTTCAATATCAATGTAAACGGAGTCTGTCCGGGGCCTTTTCTAACAGAGATGAATCAACCGATAGCAGAATCTGAGGAAGCCAGAAACTTTATTGTTGGAGCGACCGCACTCGGCAGATGGGGTGAGCTTGAAGAAATCCAGGGTGTAGCGATTTATCTGGCGAGCAATGCTGCCAATTATATGGTAGGTGAACTGGTGACAGTAGATGGTGGATGGGTAGCTAAATAAGATTAATATGAAAGGTTTCTTGTTTGTACTATTTCTTTCGTTGGTTATTGTTTCCGAGGCTCAGAAGAGCAAAATAATTGCTTATGGAGCCACCATAGAAAGAGTCGCGACAGGTTTTGCTTTTACCGAAGGACCGGCGGTGGATCCGGCCGGTAATGTTTTTTTTACCGATCAGCCAAATGACAGGATTCATGTTTGGAAGCCGGCCAGGGGAGTTTTATTATTTCTGGAAGGTACAGGGCGCTCCAATGGGTTGTATTTTGACAACAAGGGAAATCTCCTGGCTTGCGCTGATCTAAATAATGAACTTTGGGAATTTGATCCTCAGGGGGGACATCGGGTAATCCTTTCAGGTTATGAGGGTTTGAAATTTAATGGGCCAAATGATTTGTGGGTTGACGCCAAAGGAGGAATTTATTTCACAGATCCATTTTATAAACGCAAATACTGGGATCATGAAGCCAAAGAAATTGAAGAGGAACGTGTGTATTACTTGAGTCCGAATTATGCCAAAGTAACAGTGGCTGCTGATGGGTTTGTAAGACCCAATGGAATTGTTGGCACACCTGACGGAAAGCGACTTTATGTTGCAGATATTGGTGATAAAAAGACCTATATCTTCAAAATAAATGAGGACGGAACGCTCACTGATAGACAATTGTTTGTCGAAATGGGGTCCGACGGGATGACCCTTGATAATAAGGGAAATCTCTATATCACAGGTAAAGGCGTCACTGTCTTAAATAAGAAAGGAAAACAAATAGAACACATTGATGTGGATGAAAACTGGACAGCCAATGTTTGTTTTGGAGGACCGGACCAATCAGTATTATTTATTACAGCCTCAAAGTCTGTCTTTACACTGAATATGAAAGTGAAAGGCGTTCGATGATATTAACCTAAAAAGATGAACAAGAAAATTTTATACTATTCAATAGTTGTAGCCGTATCAGGTTTCTTATTTGGATTTGATACTGTTGTAATCTCCGGAGCTAACCTTCCAATCAAAGAACTTTGGCATACCTCAGATTTTTTCCATGGATTATTCATTATGTCGATGGCGCTTTGGGGTACAGTAATAGGTGCATTATTCGCTGGATTCCCCAGTGATAAGTATGGAAGGAAGGTCACGCTTATCTGGATTGGCGTACTCTACTTTGTTTCAGCAGTAGGTTCGGCATTTGCCACTGACCCCTACATGTTTTCTATTTTCAGATTTATCGGTGGTTTAGGCGTTGGTGCCTCTTCAATTGCTGCTCCAATGTATACATCAGAAATTGCCACTCCCAAGGATCGAGGCAAACTAGTTGCACTTTACCAGTTCTTCCTGGTATTCGGTATCCTCATCGCATTTATTTCAAATTACCTGTTAAAAGGATTCGATGGTTCAAATGACTGGAGGTGGATGCTTGGTGTGGAGGCGATTCCGGCAGCGATCTATACCATTCTGATTTTTGGTGTTCCTAAAAGCCCAAGGTGGTTGCTGTTGCACAAGGGAGATGAGAAAGAAGCACTCAGAGTACTAAAACTCTCAGCGACTGAGGAAGAAGCCAATCGCATGCTGGCTGAAATAAAAGAAGACAGGGCGGATACCAGCAAAGGAGCTGATAATGTATTCTCTAAAAAGTATAGTACTCCGCTATTGCTAGCGTTTTTGATTGCTTTTTTCAACCAGCTTTCAGGGATCAACTTCGTATTGTATTATGCACCTGAAATCCTGGAAAGAGCTGGCTTTGCTACCGCGGATTCTCTTCTAAGTTCAATCTCTATTGGTTTGGTTAACCTTGTGTTCACTATGGTGGGGCTTTACCTGATCGACCGTGCCGGAAGAAGGCAACTTATGTACATTGGGTCGATTGGGTATATTGTGAGTCTGGCAATGGTTTCTTACGCCTTTTACGCAGATCAAAATGCCAATTTCAAATTGGTTTTCATTTTAACTTTCATCGCCAGTCATGCCATCGGGCAGGGTGCTGTGATCTGGGTGTTTATCTCTGAGATCTTCCCTAATCGGGTGCGGGCATTCGGGCAATCCTGGGGTTGTGGAACCCATTGGGTATTTGCTGCTTTGATTACGCTTTTTGGTTCTGTGTTGTTCAACTCGCTTGAGCCATGGGTGGTGTTTATCATTTTTGCTGGGTTTATGGTCTTGCAATTGGCCTTTGTGAAATTCCTGATGCCAGAGACTAAAGGGATTTCACTTGAGGATCTGGAAAGAAAGCTTATCAAATAGTCTACCAAATGGTAGCTTATTGACCCAGTCAAGGACTTAGCCACTCCTATGAGGGAGAAGTCTGATTTTCGACATAATTGCAATGAAGGGTATTTTCCTCACAACTGAGTTTAATCATTCAGACTTGTCAATACCACATCATTTATTTAATTTTTCAAAACCATCAACCAACAATCATAAAAATGCCTTGTAGAGTTGGAATTACCACTGATCCCGCAAAAAGAAAAGCCTATTGGGAGTCCCAGGTTATCGGATTGAAAAACTGGAAGATCCTGGCCTCCTACAATGCCAAATCAAAAGCCCAGGAACATGAGAAAAGATATTCTGACAGGTATGGCTGCAAGCTAAGTTTGGGTGGTGTTGATGGAAAGGGTTCCTGGAGTATCTATCGATTTGATTATACCCGAGTCAAACCTACAAAAAAGGAAAAATAAAGTTCCTTATTTTGATTTTTCACAAGGCCTTTTTGAAGGTTTCTTTGGACCTTTGCTGCCTATTAATCGCAACTTTTAATACAATCACAGTGCTCTACAATAATCCAGATTTCTAAATGCGATTAAAAGTTCTCCCTCATCCTGATAGCAAATGGTATTCAGCCATGGTTATTGTCCTGAGTGTTACTGGCGTATTCATTACCTATTTTAGTATGTATGCCTTTCGCAAACCCTTTACAGCCGGGGTGTATCCTGAGATGATGTTGTGGGGGTTTGATTATAAAATTGTATTGCTGATTTCTCAGGTAGCAGGCTATACAGTCTCTAAATTTTTAGGGATCAAAGTGGTAGCGGAACTTAAACCATCAGCACGTATCAAATACATCCTTGGGCTGATTGGAGTTAGTTGGATCGCACTTTTCTTTTTTGGACTTGTTCCCAGTCCATACAACTTTGTCTTTCTGTTTTTCAACGGGTTGCCGTTGGGGATGATTTGGGGGATTGTGTTTGCATTCATTGAAGGTAGAATGCAAACCGAGCTATTAGCAGCTGGAATGGCTTCAAGTTTTATCGTGTCTTCAGGTTTTGTAAAATCTGTGGGCCGCGCATTGGTCCTTGACGGAATTAGTGAGTTCTGGATGCCCTTTCTAACAGGTCTGATTTTTATTCCGCCACTTTTGCTGGGCGTCTGGATTTTGTCCAAACTACCACCCCCGACAAAGAATGATGAGTTGGCACGGACTGAGAGAGCCCCGATGTTGCGCAAAGATCGGGCACGGTTCTTTTATGCCTTTGCTCCAGGGATTATTATCGTAACAATCATTTACATGGCCTTGAATGCATACAGGGATTTCAGGGACAACTTCGCAGTAGAAATATGGAATAGTTTTGGTTTTTCAGAACAGCCGGAGATACTGGCCTATTCCGAGATCCCAATTGCCATATTGGTCCTTGTGATCTCCGGGTCCATGATTCTAATTAAGAATAACCGAAGAGCTTTTTATGTCAATTTTTACATTATCGGGTTTGGGGGTGCACTTCTTTTTATTACAACCTTGTTTTTCCAGAGTGGAAGGCTAAACCCTGCCTTATGGATGATACTGGTAGGCTTCGGAATGTACTTACCTTATATATTTTATCATACCATGCTCTTTGAGAGATGGATAGCCCTTTTCCGATACAGGTCTAATATTGGCTTTCTGATGTACATCTGTGATTCATTTGGATACCTTTCCAGTGTCGGCATATTGCTCTATAAGGATTTGTTTGATCACGAGATTAGATGGGTAGATTTTTTTGTTAATATTAGTCTGGTTTTTGGTCTGTTGAGTTTAGGTCTTAGTTTAATTGGGGGCCTTTACTTCATTTATAAGGAGAAAAAAGGTTTGATTCCAAAACCATACAGATCTCAAATCTGAACCGTCAAGATCAATATCTTCACTTTTGGTTTATTTTACCGACTGAAAAACGTATCCTCAAATAATTCAAATAAACGAAATAAGTCAAATGAGAAACCTGATACTATTAATGACCTTGCTAATTTCTATAAGTGGGTTTGCACAGAAACTAAAAACCGAGAATGTTATCCTAATAACCCTGGATGGGATGCGATGGCAGGATGTTTATTCTGGCGCTGATTCCTTATTGGTGGATGATTCGGGATATGTTGAAGATCCCGAAGGTTTGACAAACCAATATTGGAATGAAGATCCTACTGTTCGAAGAGAGATACTGATGCCTTTCATTTGGAGTACCATTGTAAAAAACGGTCAACTCTATGGAAATAGAACGCTTGGAAATAAAGTCAATTGTAGCAATCAGATGTGGTTTTCTTATCCCGGGTACAATGAGATTTTGACTGGGGCAGCGGATGATGAGAGAATTACCAGTAATAGTAAATTACCTAATCCAAATACCACTGTACTGGAATTTCTGAATAAGCAAAAGGCATTCAAGGGGAAAGTATATGCATTTGGCTCATGGGATGTCTTCCCATACATCATCAATGAAGAGAGGAGTGGAGTTCCTGTCAATGCAGGATTTGAAAAAGAAGTGGGGGACATTTCTGAAAAGGAGAAAACGCTGAATGAGCTTCAGGATGAGATGAGAAGTCCATGGGGATCTGTCAGGTATGATGCATTTACACACCACTATGCACTAGAGTGCCTGAAAAATGATAAACCCAGGGCACTTTTTATCTCCTATGGTGAAACAGATGATTATGCTCACGAAGGAGAATATGATCAATATCTGTTGTCCGCTACACAAACGGATGATTACATTAAGGAAATTTGGGAATATGTTCAGTCAGATACAAATTATAAGGATAAGACCACTTTGATTATTACGACTGATCATGGACGGGGCACAATGCCAAAAGATACCTGGAGAAGCCATGGAACCAGCATCAAAGGTGCTGATCAAATCTGGATTGCAGTGATTGGACCTGATACACCAGCATCAGGTGAGATGTACGATGATAAGCAATATTATCAGAACCAGGTGGCCAGAACAATAACCAGTTTATTGGGTCTGAAGTATGATCAATCAAAAGCAGGGGAAACGATTGCTGAAGCAATAAGATAATTTACCGCTTTAAGACATAAAATTAAAAAGCCAGCGGATCACTGATCTACTGGCTTTTAGTTTTTAACCCTCTGGTCATTACCACATCATCGGGTTATTTGAATTATCAATTTTGAATTTCACGGGCAATACAACCCACTCTGCAACTGGAATACCATCAATCTTTGCGGGTACCCAATGACCGGAAGAGGCTTCTATTGCTTTTTTTGTTTCCATTTTCATTTCCTGGACCTGAATATCATTCCTATCTTTTCCTTTGAAATCACTTGAAAAGACTACATTATTGATGTTCCCTTCATCATCGACAACGAATTTGGCATATAATGTGCCTTCAAGATTTTTAAAGCCTTCTTCCGGATATTTCAATTGAGTCTGAAGTTCATGATAAAACTTTTCAAGACCTTCTTTAGGATGCGGATCGGTTTCAGTTACATAGAAGATCCCAACCCTGTTTGCCTGATTCAAAATTTTATTTTCCAGATCTGCAATATCCATCAGGTATACCTCCAGTCTCTTTTTATCTTGCTCGCCTACAACACCGGTGATCTCAACCGCTTGTAGATCATCACCATCATATACATATTCGTAGGTGACATTCGGATTGTTCTCAAAGATGTTATAGGCTTTCATATAAAGATCTTCGATTTCATCCTGGATTTCTTCAATATCTGAATACTTACTTTCCTGAGCGAATAATGGAAGAGTAAGTAAAAAACTAAAGACCCCTGTTAAAAGAGTGTTTGCAATTAATTTTTTAGTAATCATGACATTTTGATTTTAAAGTTCTTATTAAAAAAAATTATTCACACATCTCAGTTATAATTAATATTTTATAACTTGCTAATAATTAATAAGTTAACTTATATAATCTGTAATTAAAACGATATTAAAAGCAGGATTGTTTAGGTTAGGTTAGGATACTTTGTTAAGTAATGTTAAGAGTCAGTAAAATAATTTTATACTGGTTTTTTTTATCAGTTTTTCTGGTGATTTCAATGTCATCTTGCGGTCCAGCAAAACCAGTCAGTGAATCCAATCAGGATACTTCAACTAGAGATAAAGTAACCTCAGTTAGTTTATCTGAACCATCAAATCTGAGTATTTCAGTCTGTTCCTTCAATATAAAGTTTGTTGGGTTATACAAAAAGAAAGATCATACCGCATTGGCTGACCTCCTTAAAGCTTACGATCTGGTATTAATTCAGGAGTTGGTTAGTCCACCAGTGGATGGAGTTTTTCCGGATGGCTCCGCCTATTCAGCGGATCCGGAGGCCAGGGCATTTGTGGATGCGATGACTAATAATGGATTTAAGTATGTGCTTTCAGATGAAGATACCGGAACAAATGAAGAAATTCACTCTAATTCCTCATCGACCGAGTGGTTCATTGCTTTTTATGATACTACCCATCTGTCAGTGGATGATGAACTTTTTAACGAATTCCTGGCAGCTGATCGAAGTAATCATCCATCATATGAACGAGTTCCATTTGCTTTTTCTTTCAAAACAAAGGATAGGGGGTTGGACTTTACTTTGATTTCAGTTCATTTAAACCCGGGATCCGGCACTTCCGACAAGAATAGAAGAAAAGAGGAGCTTACGACAATTACTCAATGGATCAATAATCACAATTCAGTCGAGAAGGATTTCCTTATTGTTGGTGATATGAACATCTACAGTCAGGAGGAATTGATGTCTGTCTTACCTGCAGGTTATAAGTCCTTAAATGAAGCTTGTATACCGACCAATATAGCTTCAAGTGGTAAGCCCTATGATCATGTGATGTACAATCCTACCTATTCAGGAACCGAGGTAGATTCTACATTTGAAATCCTGGATCTGATTGAAATGATGAGACCTTATTGGACTGACAGTACAACTCCATACCCCGGAAATGATCTCAACCTGTTTTATCAGTATTATTCTGATCATAAACCAGTAGTATTTAATATGGTATCATATGGAACGGATGACGATTGATCCAATGGTAATCAGAAAATTATAGAAATCACTTATTTGGAAAACAACTGAAAATATCTGAGATTAGCTAAAGTTAGTTCAGTTCTTTACAGGCGAGAACTAATTTTTTCCACCAGACTTTTTTTGACCAGAAGTGGAAAGTTCTAATGAACTTAAGAAGATAGGAACGTCCAAATTTAATTATGATCACCGCAAAAATAGTTCTGTTTGTTCTTCTGCTGTCCGTTTTGGTATTTAATGGATTTTCACAGACCAATGTAAGTGGGGTGATCTCCACAAATACCAATTGGGCAATATCCGGTAGTCCATATATACTTACCGCTGATGTAACAGTCAATTCGGGAGTCACACTTACAATTGATCCTGGGGTGCAAATTTTCTTTAGTAGTGGTGACGACCTTCTGATTAGTGGGACCCTTACAGCAGTAGGTAATGCAACTGATTCTATCTTTTTCTTCGGTGAGATTGCTGATGATGGAGTTGTGGAACTGTTGGCTGGAAGTACTGCCCAGTTTGACTATGTAAGTATGACCGAATTGGGGGATAACATTAATGGTCGCGGTTTCGCCATCGATATTGAAACCACCAATTCTGTAACAGTAAGCAATAGCAGATTTTTTGAATGCAGGAATGCCATCAGGGTAAATTTTGATGCAACACCAACAATTTCCGGCAATGTTTTTGAAACTTCTAACATTTATGCGATTGATGTAGTTTTAGGAGATCCTACCATAACTGGGAATACAATTACCGGAACAGGAACAAATGGTATCCATCTGCTTGATACGGCTACGATTCAAAATAACCTATTCCTAAATAATGGTGATTTTACTCATGAATCAGCTATCCTTATTGATGGGGTCTTAGTACCTGTTATAGAAAATAACACTTTTACCGGAAACATCCGTGATATCATTACTCATCCTGAAATCATGGATGATGCTTATTTTGACAACAATGGAATATCAGAAATCCACATTGACAATAATAAAAATATTACCCAAAATACAACATGGCATTTCCCGGTTTCCACAGAAAACTGGAATTATGAATTACTAGGTGATGTAACAGTGGATGCGGGTATTACTTTGACTGTTGAAGCAGGAGTTGTAATGCATTTTAGTTCGGATGATGAACTCAAAGTGAACGGAACACTCATAGCCAACGGAAATTCGGTTGATTCGATTTTCTTTATAGGAGAAGGAGCTGATGATGGAGTGGTTGACTTACTTGCTGGAAGTACTGCCCAGTTTGACTATGTAAGTATGACAGAACTTGGGGATAATATCAATGGTCGTGGGTTTGCCATTGAAGTAAGAACAACAAATAGTGTATCGATAAACCATAGCAAATTTTACGGTTGTAGAAATGGTTTGAGAGTGAGAAATAATAGCACGCCAACCATATTAAATAGCGTTTTTGAAAATTCCAATCTTAATGGAATTAGTGTAGAAGATGGGTCTCCATCAATTGATGGTAGTATTTTTACCGGTAGTGGGGATGCAGGAATCTACTTATTAGATACTGCAACTATTTCAAATTCTACCTTTAGCAATAATGGTATCTCGTTTGAAGATTGTGGACTTCATATAGATGAGGCTATTGTCCCTGTGTTGGATAACAACACTTTCGCCAATAATTATATTGATGTTATTACTCATCCTGAAATCGTGGATGACGAAGTTTTTGATACAAACGGGCTAACAGAAATTTACATTGATAATAAAAGTATAACAGTAAATACCACATGGCAGGAGCCGGTGCTTCCGGAGGACTGGGTATACAGAGTGATTGGTGACATCACGGTGAATGCGGGAGTGACGCTGTCCATAGAACCGGGTGTATGGGTCTATTTCGGCAGCAATGATGACATTTTCGTAGATGGAACCCTGGTGGCAGTGGGGACCGCTGCTGATTCGATCAGATTTATCGGTGAGACGACCAATGATGGAGGGATAGATTTAAGAGCTGGAAGTAATGCAACCTTCGACTATTCTGTCTTTGATGAGATGGGAGATGATATTGGAGGCAGGTTGAATGCTTTGTATAAAAGAGGAACTGGAACAGTAACTATGGATCACAGCCGGTTTACGGGTAACCGGAATGGGATCCAGGTATCTGCAGGAGCATCGATCACAGTAGACAACAGTACGTTTGAGGGAAGTAATGAGAATGGGATCAATGTGCTGGACGGCTCAATGACCATGACCAATTCGCTGGTAAGGAACAATTTGGATAAGGGAGTATACCTGTTGGATACAGCGACGATCCAAAACACGACCTTTTCCGGGAATGGAGTCAATTCAGAAGACTGTGGATTACATATCGAGGCAGCCATTGTTCCAGTACTGGACAACAACACCTTTACAGGAAACTACATTGATGTGATCACCCATCCTGAGATTGTGGATGACGAGATCTTTGATACAAATGGCCTGACAGATATCTACCTGGACAATCAGGCCATCACAGTCAACACGAGCTGGCAGGAACCTATATTACCTGAAGACTGGAACTATCGGGTGATTGGAGACATCACGGTGAACGCGGGAGTGACATTGACCATAGAGCCGGGTGTATGGGTCTACTTTGGCAGCAGTGATGACATTTTCGTGGACGGAACTCTGGTGGCAGTGGGTACCGCTGCTGATTCGATCAGATTTATCGGCGAGACGACCAATGACGGAGGGATAGATTTGAGAGCTGGAAGTAATGCTACCTTCGATTATTCGGTCTTTGATGAGATGGGTGATGATATTGGGGGCAGGTTGAATGCTCTGTATAAAAGAGGTGCTGGAACTGTAACTATGGATCACAGCCGGTTTACGGGCAACCGGAATGGGATCCAGGTATCTGCAGGAGCATCAATCACTGTAGACAACAGTACATTCGAAGGCAGCAATGAAAATGGGATCAATGTGTTGGATGGTACGCTGACATTGACCAATTCGCTGGTAAGGAATAATTTGGATAAGGGAGTATACCTGTTGGATACAGCGACGATCCAAAACACGACCTTTTCCGGGAATGGAGTCAATTCAGAAGACTGTGGACTACATATCGAGGCAGCCATTGTTCCGGTACTGGACAACAACACCTTTACAGGAAACTACATTGATGTGATCACCCATCCTGAGATTGTGGATGATGAGATCTTTGATACGAATGGCCTGACAGATATCTTCCTGGACAATCAGGCGATTACGGTAAATACGAGCTGGCAGGAACCTATACTACCCGAAGACTGGAACTATCGGGTGATTGGTGACATCACGGTGAATGCGGGAGTGACGCTGTCCATAGAGCCGGGTGTATGGGTCTACTTTGGCAGCAATGACGACATTTTCGTGGACGGAACCCTGGTGGCAGTGGGTACCGCTGCTGATTCGATCAGATTCATTGGCGAGACGACCAATGACGGAGGGATAGATTTAAGAGCTGGCAGTAGCGCCACCTTTGATTATTCTGTCTTTGATGAGATGGGTGATGATATCGGGGGCAGGTTGAATGCTCTGTATAAAAGAGGTGCTGGAACTGTAACTATGGATCACAGCCGGTTTACGGGCAACCGGAATGGGATCCAGGTATCTGCAGGAGCATCAATCACTGTAGACAACAGTACATTCGAAGGCAGCAATGAAAATGGGATCAATGTGTTGGATGGTACGCTGACATTGACCAATTCGCTGGTAAGGAACAATTTGGATAAGGGGGTCTACCTGTTAGATACGGCAACGATCCAGAACACGACCTTTTCCGGGAATGGAGTCAATTCAGAAGACTGTGGACTACATATCGAGGCAGCCATTGTTCCGGTACTGGACAACAATACTTTCACGGGGAATTACATTGATGTGATCACCCATCCTGAGATTGTGGATGATGAGATCTTTGATACAAATGGCCTGACAGATATCTACCTGGACAATCAGGCCATCACAGTCAATACGAGCTGGCAGGAACCTATATTACCTGAAGACTGGAACTATCGGGTGATTGGAGACATCACGGTGAATGCGGGAGTGACATTGACCATAGAGCCGGGTGTATGGGTATACTTTGGCAGCAATGATGATCTCTTTATTAACGGATCATTGATTGCCGAAGGTACAATTGACAATACCATTCAATTCATTGGAGAAACTACCAATGACGGAGGGATTGATTTGTTGGCTGGTAGTAGTGCTTCAATTGATTATGTAGTATTCAATGAAATGGGGGATGACATTGGGGGGCGGTTACATGCCTTATATATAAAGAGTTCGGCTGTTAGCGTCGACAATTGCCTTTTCGAAAATTGTAGAAGGGGAATATATATTGATAATGGAGCCGTTCCTGATATTACTTCAACCATTGTAAGAGCGTCCAATGAATATGGAATCTATATAGAAAATGGTTCTCCCGTAATTACTGAAAGTCGTTTTGAAGGAAGTGGGATCACAGGCATTCAGGTTGTTAGTGGGGATCCAACTATTTCCGGATCATGTATTTTCGGAAATAGTTCCTTCGGAATTAACAATACGGGGACAGGAACTGTTGATGCCCGAAACAACTGGTGGGGAGATATCACGGGTCCGAGAAATGATTCTCTAAATGCAACAGGACTTGGCGACATCATGAGTGCCAATGTGCTCTTTGATCCGTGGACCACGGTTTCCTGCGATCTTGTTATTGGACCGCCTGTCATTGTCATTGATGTGCAACCGGAGGACTCATTGATGTGTGAAGGTAATGATGCGAGCTTCAGCCTTTCAGCAAGTGGCGACACTGGCATTGGTTATCAATGGCAGGTGGATCAGGGTTCCGGTTATGTTGATTTGATAAATACCGGAATTTACGGTGGGGTGACGACCAGTTCTCTGCAATTATTTAATGTCCCACAGACCTATTCCGGCTATAACTATCGATGCGTTGTTTCAGGAGATATAGCTGTTGATCTTATATCTGATGAAGTTACACTTTATGTGAATACTTCTCCTGCAGATCCGATCCTGTTATTTTCTGATTCTACCATTTGCAGCGCAACTAGTCTCGATCTTGTGGCTTCCGGTGGCACTGAACCATCTTATCTTTGGTATGAATCATCTACATCCACAATACCTGTTCAAAATGATAATATTGGATTATTTTCTACCGGATTAATTGACAGGGATACCACCTTTTATGTTTCTATCCGGGAATTTTGTGAGAGCAATAGGGTTCCTATCAATATTTATTTAGGAACACCCGCTATTACCACTCAACCAACAGATATTTTCACTTCTATCGGTGAAGATGTTGTTTTTTCTGTTGTAGCCACGGGAAGTTCCCTTTCGTATCAATGGCAAAAGGATGGTGTGGATATGGCTTTTCAAACATTACCCGATCTTTCCCTGGAAAGCGTGATATTAGCCGATGAAGGGGATTACACCTGTGTTATAACCAATTCCTGCGGACAATTAATCA
Source organism: Bacteroidota bacterium (assembly GCA_047947195.1). GTDB lineage: Bacteria > Bacteroidota > Bacteroidia > Cytophagales > Cyclobacteriaceae > UBA7330. The sequence goes on along the minus strand of CP170458.1, from coordinate 3,270,246 downwards.
GTGAAACTGCAACATTAACTATTGGTACACCGCCAGTACCAGAATTCACACTTTCAATTTTGGAGGATGTTCAGCAGGTGGAAGTTTCAGGGAGTGCAGACCTTGGTGAAACAGAGATTCTGATGGATCTCTCAAGGGATTTCGTCATTGATAATACCGGAACAATCCCCATTGTTGTTTTAGGAATAACTTCATCCAATTCGAAATTTAGTGTTGAGAATATACCATCATCCATTGATGTGCAGTCTTCTGAGGCTTTTAATTTGATTTTTAATTCTGACCAAGTCGGCAGAGACTCTACTAATCTTACCATACAGTTCCAGGATAGCACGGTTACCCTTTGGGTCTTTGCAGAAGCTATACCGGAACCAGGTAATAATCCAGAGGTTGTCATCTATAATGCAGTTGCTCCTAATGGAGATGGCAAACATGATTTCTTTAAAATTGAAAATATTGAATATTACCCGAATAATGTGGTCGAAATATTTAATAGATGGGGCGACAAGGTATATGAAATTACCAGCTATGACAATGGCGATTCTAATCACAGGTTTGAAGGGATTAAGAATATAGGTACCAGCGGAGACCTGGTTGAAGGGACTTATTTCTACCTTATTGACTTAAAGGATGGCACTAAAGTAAAAACCGGATTTCTCCTACTGAAAAGATGAGAAAATTGAAATACATATTACCAGTCTTTTTGGGACTATTGTTCTTCAGGGCGCAGGCTCAGCAAGATCCTGTAATCGGACAATATCAGTTCAATCAGATGATGTTTAATCCGGCTTATGCGGGTGCTGGAGAAGTAACCAGTTTCGATCTTCAGGTTCGCAAACAGTGGCTGGGGTTGGATGGGTCACCCACTACAGCGCTTTTATCAGGCAATAGTTCTTTGTATAATAAATACATGGCAGCCGGTTTTACACTCGTTTATGATGAGGTTGGGATCAATCAAAACACCGATTTTTTTGGAGCATATTCCTATGCAATCAATTTTTCAGAAACAGTGAAGTTATCTTTTGGGTTGCAGGCAGGTTTTACTTCATTCAACTACAATTACAGCAAGTTGAATTTGGATGATGTGACAGATGCCGATTTTACGGAAGCGCCTTCAGGTTTTGTGAGACCTAATTTCGGGACTGGATTTTTCCTTGCTGGACCCAAGTTTTATTTAGGTTTATCAGTTCCGAGAATGCTCGACAGTTCTGATAAAAATGGAAATGAGGTGTACAGAAAACATTACTATGTGAGCGGTGGATTTATCTTGGAACCATTTATCGATTTGAAGATTAAACCCTATTTCCTATTAAGATACATTAATCCTGAATCCAACTCAATTGAAATAGGTAGTAATTTTTTATTAAGTCAGGTTGTTTGGGTGGGAGTAAATACCAGGAACCTGAATACAGTTGGAATGATGTTTACTGTTTTATTCTCTAATATAAGGGCAGGGTATTCTGGAGAATTTTTATCAGATGGACTAGCACCAAGTATTTACAGCACACACGAGATTTACGTAGGTGTTGACCTGGCTTTTTTTAATAATACACTCAAGCAAATCAGGTTGTATTAGCTATTTTGAAAGCTGATAGGAAACTCCAGCAAACAAAGTGGTTACCGCCATTGGCTGTTCTGCCAGAACCGCATCAACCTTTGCTTTTATGGGGATACCCCAACCACCTTTGAGGCCTATCCTGTAACCACCACCTCCTGACAAGGCAAAACCTGAAATTGCTTCCCCGGAATAACCCCCTAATCCAAATTCTCCAAACCAACCAGTATCCTGTCCGAACTGAGCCACCATCATGATTTGTGTCGAACCAGGCCAATACTGCCTGTAAATAGGTGTAGAAAAGCCGGCGTCACTCCTTGTTTCATACCAAAAGAGGGTTTGATATCCAATCTGGATTCCAGCGTCGATCGAATTGAACTCAAGAAAATATAGTTGGACATTCCCACCATAGTTAGCCTGATCCCAGTTCCAAAGTGTGGTGCCCACCCATTCTTCCAGATCGAATGCGGTGTAGCCATATCCATAAAATGCTTCAGCCCTGATGAATTTAAATTCCTGAGAATAAGCAGGGATACCAAGTGTGGTAAATAACAGAAAAGCAACGATGAACCGTTTCATGACTTTTTTCAGTTATTTCTCTTATCAAAATACTAAAATTTTAATAGAATTAAAATTAATTCCTTGAGAATAAATCGTTTAGGTTAGTCTAGAACTCTTTCTCACCAAACTCGCTCTTGATGAACCTGGCTTTATTTTTAGACTTGTTGATAGAATAGCTCAGGTTGAGTATAACCATGTCTACTTCATAAACATAATTAGTCGTGGTGTAGAATTCACCATCTCTCCAGGTGGTGATTCGCTGTTCATTGGTATCCAATAGTCCAAGATCCATATTCAGCCATTGCAAGGTTGCAGCAAGCCGATCATTAAGAAAGGTCTTTTTTATCGTCAGGTTTGGTGATAAAAACATGGAGTCTTTTCCCTGTGCAGTATTTTGAGCTGATATATAATTTAGTGCCCATTGCACATTGAATCCTGATCCAAACTGATAGGTGGTATTGGCGTTGATGGAATAGATCCAACTTGAAGTATTGATGGGACTACTATCGAATGAACCATCTATCGCATAGTGATAGATATTACCACCCAAAAGTAAATTCCATCGATCTGTAATTTTCGAGTCTGAACCTATTTCAAGACCGACAGATTTGGCCAGACCAACATTGGAATAGATCCTGTTCAGTATTGTATCATTATAGATTGTATTGACCCGATTAACCAGGTTTTTCACATCACGGAAGTAAGCAGTGGCAAAAATGGAATTGTCACCAAAGTCTTTCTCCATGCCCAGCTCCACCAGATTAATAAATTCCGGAAGAAGTTGAGGGTCACCTTGTTCCAGTGTTTCTGAGTGTTCTCTTTCAGGAAACGGATTCATCTTAAAGGTGGTAGTTCTTTCAACTCTTCGACTGTAGGCAGCTTTAAGTCTGAAATCATCCTTTATGGCATATTGGAGATTTGCTGAAGGGTAGGGTTGAATGAAGTCATAATTGTAGACTGTGTCAATCGTACCGGCTTTGTCTCGTAGTTTCAGGCTTCTATCCATCATTTCGATTCTCAGTCCAAGGCCATAGGATAGTTTATCTTTCTTTCCGGAAAGTTGAGTGTATCCGGAGTGAATAATTCTTTTAAGATCTACTTCGCTTGAAAAATCAGGAACCAGTTCAAATACTCCCGTCGTATTATTTTTTCGTTCGTAAACAAAATCCCCAATATGGTTGAGGTAACGAAACTGATAACCAGCTTCAATAACACCCCAGGAGTAGGGTTGGAATTTATAGTCAAGCTGATATCTGACACCTTTTAATGGATTATCATTGGTATTGTATTCATCCTGATATACCAGGCTGGTTTCCGGATAGCCCAGGTTACGGTTTGTGGTTGGTCCACCTAATAAGGTATACTCATACAGAAAGGATGTACTCAACTCACTTTCATTATTGAATGAATGGCTATAATCCAGACTCCCCAGAATGAAATCACTCGTTCGGATCCTGAGGTTCTCGTTATAGTACTGCATGGTGTACAATCTTTGATTGTTGAAAACACCATGATTATCATAATAAACAATATCAGCAGTCCTGTCTTTGCTTCTCTTGCCAGCGAAGAATCCAAGAGAGAAATTGTCTTGCTTGTTGGGAGTATATCCCAGCGTGAACCTCCCCGAATAATTCACCTCATCAAAACTACGCTCCCCATTGGAAGGAAATTGGGTCAATGTATCATTAATAATTGTGTACACGTCTCCAATTCTTCTTCCTGAGAGGTCGTTTCGTTGGAAACTGGCACCACCCGAAATATCCCAGTTTCCTTTCCTGTGATTGATGATGAAATCACCTCCATAACGCTGAGTGTAATCGGCGTTATCATAGGGTTGAATGCTTGGTGCTCCAATCCTGGTATTGATCTGAAAGAAGGTGCCATCTGTAACTGCCCGATTTGTAATAATGTTGATGATACCTGCTTTACCTTCCGGATCATACTTTGCAGAAGGAGCTGTGATGAGCTCCACGTTAGAAATCGCGTTGGCAGGAATTTGATTAAGAACAAGTTGGGGGTCTGCTTGAATGGGTTTTCCATTGATCAATATGACAAACCCGGAAGTACCTCTTGCTGAAATCTGACCTAGTGCGTTAACAGTCACCGATGGGAGGTTCCTCAATACATCTGTTGCTGTGCCACCTGTACTACTTTGAAATTTACTGGCCTCAAAAACCTGACGGTCTGCTTTATAGAGCATAGCGAAACTTTCTCCAGAAACTTCAATTTCATCAAGCATTTCGCTACTGGTCTTCATTGTAATTGAACCCAGATGAAGTGTGCTGTTCTTCAGAAGAGATATCCGGTCTATCGTAGTGGTTTCATACCCTACAAATTGTGCAGTGAGAAAGTAGTTACCCGGTCGAATACCCAGTATTTCGAAAGTCCCGTCTGAGGATGTTATTGTTCCGCCGATCAGTGTACTATCTTTCTGATTATAGATGGCAATGCTTCCAAATTCAATGGGCGTATTTTCAATATCATCAATTAATTGTCCTGTGAGTCCGGATTGGGCTATTGCAGCAAAAAATGCGATGCTGAAAAGTGTGAAAAAGAATGTTTTCAAGCTGGTTTGATTTTTTTTTGCGAAGATAAGTATCAAAGAAGGTTTGTTGTAGCCCAAAGTGATTAATTATACAAAACAAAAACTTGTAAAGGAGGTTTTACCTAATATGATTAAAAACGGTATAAGTAGAATATAATAAAGGTGTTCCGCTCTCAAAATAAACATAAGGCATTACCTTTATACAATGACACAGCTATGTGAAGATGAACCGTTCATTTAGAATTGGAATTGGTGTTTTTGTCACTGTTCTATTGCTAACACAATTTCTGGCATTCCAGGCGTATAAGATTAGTGAAATAGAGGAATCTCAAACACTTGTTGATGTACTAAATACCATAAGTGAAAGATTAAAGAAAACCTTAAGCTATTCCTTATCTGCGTCACATACCCTGGCATTTATTGTAGAGCAATACGGAGTGCCTGATGATTTTGAGAGCCTTGCCAGAAATATCCTATCATCCTATGAATATATAGATGCCCTTGAGCTTACAAAAGAGGGAGTGATCACTCATGTATTTCCATTTGAGGAGAATAAGCAGGCTATAGGACTTGATGTGTTTTTACATCCTATAGCCAGTGAAGAAGCAAGAAAGGCAGTGGAAAGAGGCACATTATTTTTTGCAGGACCACTTGAGCTTGTTCAGGGGGGGCAAGCGATTGTTGGAAGGCTACCAATGTACAAAAACAATCGGTTTATTGGATTTTCAGTTACAATTATTAAGCTACATACTTTGATTAGGGCGATTGGGGTTGATCAAGTAGGGAAGAAGGAGTTTAATTATCAATTATCGAAAGTCAATCCAGTTACAGAGAAGGAGGAATTTTTTCTGTCTGATTCTATAGATAAGGAAAATGAGCGTGTGATGTCTGTGAATATTGCTGATGGAGAATGGATGCTCTATGTCAGTCCTAAATCATCGTTTATTGGCTATCAACAGGCGGTGGGCTTCTCCATTCTTGGATTCATTTTAGCCACAATCTCTGGTTTGTTTTCTTACCAATGGGCAAGGCAACCGGAACGATTGAATAAGCTTGTCAAACAGAAGACTAACGAGCTTCAGCATGAAAAGGACCTCTCAGATCACATTATAAACAGCCTTCCTGGAATATTTTTTCTTTTTGATCAGGAAGGCAAGTTCTACCGATGGAATTCAAATCTTGAGAAATTTTCAGGATATTCAGCATACGACTTTAAGACAAAAAGACCTTCTGATTTTCTCATTAATGAAAATGCTGGGGAGATAATGCATGCGATTTCGGTAGTATTTGAGAGCGGAGAATACGAAATCGAAACCACCCTTTCAAAGAAGAATGGGGAGAAGGTTCCATATTATTTGTATGCCCGTAGAATTATACTTGAAAATAAGGAGTATCTAATCGGTATGGGTTTTGATATATCCGATCGTATACATGCCCAGGAAGAAGCCAGCATTGCATCTAAAGAAAAGGAGATCACACTCAATAGGATTAATGATAGCGTAATCTCTCTGGACAAGGATTGGAATTATCTATTTATCAATGATGCAGCATTAATATTTTTTCCTGATGGAAGAGAAAGTGCCCTAGGTAAGAATATTTTAGAAACGAGCCCAGAAATTGAAGACACTTCTTTTTGGGAAATTCTAAAAAATTCAATGGAGACCATGACCGAACGCGAATTTAATAGCTATTATGAGCCGTTTGATCGGTGGTTTTCTGTAAAAACATACCCTTCAGAGAGTGGAATGACGGTGTTTTACCGGGATGTGACAAATACCAAAAAAATTGAAGAAAAGACCATGAAAATGATAGGAAGAGAGCTCCATGATAATGTAGTGCAAGTGCTTACCGGTGCGGGTTTATTTCTTAATATTGGTATCAAGAAGCTCTCTAATTCCAATGGGGAGCTAGAAAAGGTTGATGAGTTGATCAAAAAAGGGATAGAGGAGATCAGGATGCTTTCTCATGATTTGATCTCACCCTTTCTTCAGGGAGAAACACTTGAAAATTCAGTTAAGGAGATATTTATTAATGCAGGTCAGACCTCTGGATTTGATGTTGAATTTAAGTTTATTGACTTTAAGGAAGAGCTATTGTCGGAAAAGTTAAAGACAAGTACGTATCGTGTAGTTCAGGAACAATGCAACAACATCATAAAATATGCCAGTCCAACTCAAGTAGTCATTCGGTTCAATATGGATGAAGAACATTTTGAATTTAGCATAAAGGATGATGGAGTTGGTTTTGATCCCGGAGTGAGATCTGATGGAATAGGATTTATCAATATTCAGTCAAGAATTGCGTTATTTAATGGGAAGTTCAGGGTTATTTCATCACCAGGGAATGGTTGTGAGATTCAAGTTTCATTCCCTTTACCAGAGCAGTTAGTTGTTTAATCCTGTTTTTCGACATTAAAAATCCCTGGTAACTTATATCCAGATAGATTATTTCAAAATATTATCGGCTTTAATCAGTTAAAGAATTTAGGGCAATTAGATTTGCCTTCATATTAAAATTCAACCAAATTATTTTCAAATGAATAACGTGTCAAGAATTGCAGTAATAACCACTTTTATTTTCCTTTTTGGGTTATCCGGAGCCTATGCTCAAGGCTCATTGGGGAAAGGAAATAAACAACTCAATGCAGGAGTCGGACTTTCAAACTGGGGTGTTCCCATTTATGCAGGCTTAGATTTTGGGGTGCATCCCGATATAACTGTTGGACCAATCGTATCCTTTAGAAACTGGAATCAACGAATTGGTACAGTTAACTATTCTCACAATATTTTCGTGCTTGGCGTCAACGGTAATTATCATTTCAATACGCTGATTGATTTGGATCCTGAATGGGACCTTTATGCCGGAGCAACACTGGGTTATTGGTTTTGGACCTCATCATCCAATTATCCCGGAACCTATGTTTCTACAGTCGGATTTGTTGGACAGATCGGAGCTCGCTACTTCTTCTCGGATAAATTTGGCGCTAATCTAGAACTGGGTGGCGGTTATGTATCAGGTGGAAGACTGGGGGTAACCTTAAAACTTTAACAATTGAGAAAAAAGATGTGCTGTCCAGAATTCTGAACAGCACATCGAACCTCAATTAATAAACCCTATGAAAAGAATCTTTTGAAGCCGGTTATACCGGCTTTAATATTTTTAAACCTTATATGTCTGTACCACATCACATCCTGTGAATGGATCGGCAAATGAAATTGTCAGAATATTCCCATCAATTACATAGGTAACTTCAATTATTACTGTTTCTCCCCCTTCATCGAACGATACATAAAGTTTATCTCCATCTATTTCGTATGTTCCGCTCATGGTATTGGAAGTCCCACCAGAGATTGAAACATTTGAGAAGTCACCGTTGAATAATGCTAGCACTTCGCAATTGTCATCTGTGCACTCATAGGTTGAGTTTTCATTGTCCGCTGCATCATTACAATTGGTAGCTACGTAACTGGTTCCTTCCCAATAGGTACCTTCTAATGTGATCTTGCTAATTTCTTCCAGATACGAAGCCGGATCATCAGCTTTCAATCCTGTATATGTGGTAGAGGCTGTACAGCCTGATTCAGGCTCTACAAAAGAAATGACTAATTGATTTTCCACGATTGAGAAATTAATGGTGAATGAGGTATCAAAAATGTTGGCAATGATGGTGTTGTCAGTCAGCGTGTAAGTTCCAAGTTCTTTGCTCGTAACCCCTTGTTCATGTTCAACAATCACAATCTTACCGTCATATAAATAAACTGAGTAGCACTCAGAATCATTGCATACTGAAGTGTCTGTCCTGTTATTATCTGGATTGGTGCAACCTTCGTCTGTATATGAAGTCTCGACCCATAGAGTTCCTTCTAGTGGGAGATTGATTATTCCATCTTCTTCCTCATTGCACGATACCATAAAAGCCAGTAGAATGAGCACAAGTGCAAGTGCCAGATATTTAAAGAAGTTTTTCCTGAGTGAATAAGAGGACATATTTTTTTGATTGTAAAACTATACGTCACCAGTAGGTCTATCAATCGAGTTAAACACGTGAATTGACTACGAGATTTTACTTATTCATCTTTTATGGCTGGTCAAAAGGATCACTGAATTGTGGATCATTCAAGGTGTTTTCATCCGTCAGCGTTCCAAGAAAAGCCACAATTGCAGTCTTTTCTTCATCCGTGATGTTGAGGACAAGCGGATCACCGAATTCATCATGTAGCAAGGAGTCCAGATTGGGATTATCCTGAATGTTAGTGCTGTAATGTTCAATGACCTCTTCCAGCGTAGCAAATCGACCATCGTGCATATAGGGTGCCGTTTGCACGACATTTCTGAGAGATGGAATCTTAAATTTCCCAGCATCTTCTGGAAGGTCTGTTGCATTCTGTCTGCCAGGATCCTCTGACCGGGTTTCTAATCCAATATTAGAAAATCCATTGTTGACGGATAGGTATCCGGATGTACTTTGGACCTGATGACAAGCATTACAGTCGTATTTTTCGAAAAAGAGATCCTTTCCAAGGATTTCTTGCTCGGTTAAACCCTGACCCGTAAATTGGAAATCGTCAAAGCGGGTACTACCTGAAAAGATACTGCTGATGAAAATTGTAAGTGCCATGGAAATATGTTCGGGATCAGCAGTTTCAGCTCCAAAAATGTTTTCAAATGCATTATTATAGATTTCATTGGATTTAACCCTGGACATTAACTCATCAAGATCTTTTAATCCCTGCTCATTTGGATTGGTAAATGGTTGTAATACCATTTTAAAAATATCCTCTTCCCTGCCATCCCAAAACAGGGGAGTGGCAGAAATGGTATCAAAAGTCATCGTACTGGAATCAAAATTGACAAAGGGCTCGAGCACAAGATTTTGGATGGGCATACTGTTACGGTTTGTTACCCGGCCATGTACCCCTGAACTAAAAGAAACGTTGTCTGAAAACCCGAACTCTTGCTTGTGGCAAGACCCACAGGCAACAGATTTATCCGCTGATAATGTCTTATCGTAAAACAAAGCTCTACCTAACTCAAATTCCCAGGTAATTCCCTCGGGCTCGACAAATTCTGGTTCGTCGAATATATTACTCAAATCAATTTCAAAGCATGAGGTTAGATAACCCAGTGCTAGAAAGGGGATTAAGGTCAATAGGCGTTTCATGTCGGCATGTTGTGATTTCAAACCTAACAACACAATTAAATGTGCTGATTAATTTGATTTTGAAATTCACGATTAACTCCGATATTCCGAAACTGAATTTTGAAGCGACTTGATAATCAGTTGCAGTTTTTGCAAAACTGCTCGATCCTTATCCCTAAAAATGGCAAAAAGTGCAATATTTGATGTCATATCATGAGTACTTATAAAAGATGTATATAGTCAATCCTTGGAATCGTTCTCTCTTTTTTCAAATTAGCATTCCAAAGCAACTGCTAATTGTTTTATTACTACTTGTCCAACAGGTTCATGGACAACCTGGTTCTCAATGGGATAATACCAGTAACAAAGATTGGCCAACTGCCTTCAAAGAGATTGAGATTAGATCTACAGCGGATGACAAAATTCAAAAAGCTTTCTTTTACGCTTCCAAGAGCGACAAGCCTCAACCTCTTGTCATCAGCCTTCATACCTGGAGCGGAGATTACACGCAGAAGGATCCTCTGACTACCCAGATCCTTCAAAAGGATTGGAACTATATTCATCCGGATTTTCGAGGACCAAACTGGACACCAGAGGCATGTGGAAGTTCGCTGGTAGTTTCGGATATTGATGATGCAATCGAATATGCCCTCCAAAACTCAAATGTTGATACGACAAATGTCCATATAATTGGAGTAAGTGGTGGAGGATATGCTACGATGCTGGCTTACATGCAATCAAAACATCATATCAATAGTTTTTCTGCCTGGTCTGGAATTTCAGACATCAATGCATGGTATCAGGAAACCAGGGGAAGAGAATTGAGATATGCAACACATATCTCACTGGCTACGACGGGAGATTCTTCTGGGATAGATGTTGAGTCGGCAAAAAGTCGATCACCGCTTTATATGAATACTCCGGTAGATCTTAGGTCAGATAGCAAGTTATTCGTTTACACGGGTGTGCATGATGGTTATACCGGTTCGGTTCCTATTACGCATTCAATCAAATTTTATAATAAGGTAGTCGCGGATTTTGATCCGAGCGAAGCTATAGACCTGGTGCCGGAGGAGGTAAGTAATCGACTGATAACTACCAGAAGTTTGCCTGGAAATAAATCCGGAATGATTGAAAATCGTGTCATACATTTTCAGAAAAACTTTGAAAACAAGGTGTATATCACACTTTTTGAAGGAACTCATGAGATGTTGTCGGATGTAGCCCTGGATCATATTCCTACAAAAACAATTTTGGCAATTGGAGATTCAAACGGTCAAATGAGAGGGGGATGGGTGGATCAACTGAGCGAAATCCGAAGGTCAGATGTAGTCATCAATGAATCCATTTCAGGGAACACAATTGGTTTTGATAACAATGGAAATCTATCACTTAACACCGTCAGGAATATTGAGGATTACCTGCACAAACATGACCTATCAAAGGGAAGGTTGGATAAAATCGTAATCTTACTTGGAACCAATGATTGCAAAGCTGTTTTTAAAGATAGGATGGACGAGGTCCCGGTAAACTACCAAAAGATTCTGAACAAGATCATGGATTACTACATTGGCTATACCGTACCGGATATAATAATGGTTTCACCACCTCCTTATGGTGACGATGAAATGTTGATTGAAAAATATAAAGGAGCTGGTGATAGAGTTTTAGCTTTGAACAAGAAATTCTCATCCCTGGCCAGGAAGAATAATATCAAATATTTGGACATCTACACCCCTCTGGTTGGAGTATTTTACTCGATCACCAGAGATGGGGTGCATGTGATCCCTTCAGGTCAAAACGTAATCGCACAAATGATTAATAAAGTGCTGGAAGAGTAGACTATTAGATGGGTTTCACCTCTGTGGCATCCATCCCTTTTAAGCCTTTACGGGGAACAAATGAAACTTTATCACCTTCCTGGATGGGTTCCAGTACATTGCTTTCATGGACAAAGTACCGATCATTTTCTGGACCCTGAATGAATCCGAAATTCTTTGAATGATCATAGAAGCTTACCACTCCTTCCTTTGTAGAATCCTGATCATCTTCCTCTTTTTTAGGAATGCTAATTTCAATATTAGCTGCTTTTACTTCCTTTTTCTTTTTATCCGGATCTGGTGGGGTATCAGAAATATTACCGAATTCGTCAACATAAGCAATCATGTCATCCATAGACTTAGAATCATTGTTTGCTTTCTTTTCCTCCCTCTTTTGCTGTTTATCCTCTTTCTTTTTCTGTTTTTTCTTTTCGTTTTCTCTTTTGCTAAATGTGCTTCTTGATCTTCCCATATATTAATTTTAGTTTAAAAATTAGTAAAACATGACCAGAACCTTGTCCTGGTCATGTGTTTTAACCTTATATTTTTTCTACATCCACTGCATTCAATCCTTTTGGACTGGATTCAGTTTCGTATTTTACTTTGTCATTTTCTCTGATTCTATCAATCAGATTGTTCTTATGTACGAATACATCTTTTGAGCCATCGTCTGGTGTAATAAAACCAAACCCTTTGGTTTCATTGAAAAACTTTACAGTTCCTTCTTTCATTATTGTTATCGATTGTTTAAAAATTCTTAATTAGGTGAATCAGTCAATGTGTATGCAATTCCTTTTTTTCCAGCTCTTCCCGTTCTTCCTATTCTGTGTATATAACTATCTCTGGTTCTTGGTAGTTCATAATTGATTACATGAGTCACGTCAGGCAGGTCAAGTCCTCTTGCAGCAATATCTGTCGCTACAAGTACTTGAATACGGCCTCTGTTAAATTCGGTAATGGCATTTTTTCTCGAATTCTGAGATTTGTTTCCATGAATTAATCCCGATTTTATTCCATATTGATTTAGTTTCTTTCCCAGTCTATTGACCAGGTGCTTTGTTTCTGCAAAGATGATCACTTTTTCAAAGTCTTGCCCGGAAATAAGTTCTATCAATAAGTTGAACTTGTTGCCCCCAATTGGAACCCGGATAATCTCCTGAGTTACTTTTTCACTCGGGTCTGCTCCATTGCTTACTTTGATTTCCACGGGATTAGTAAGGATTTGATCAATTAAGTATTGCTGCTTTTTATCCTTTGTAGCCGAAAAGAACATCGTTTGTTTTCGGTTCTTTATCGCCGCGATAATCTTTTTAATATCTTCAATAAAGCCCATGTCGAGCATTCTATCAAACTCATCGAGGATAAGTGTATTGACTTCACCAAGCTTTAAGAAACCCTGATTCTTTAAATCGATCAATCTTCCAGGTGTACCAATAATCAAATCATTTTGAGTTCGGAGTTTTTGTTTATCAACGGAGATATTTTGGCCACCGATGAAGCAGGAAGCTTTTAGCCCTAACCCTTTCGAAAGTCCAATAAATTCTTGCTCAACCTGAAGCGCTAACTCCCTCGTAGGTAATACAACTAAAGCCTGGATATTATCTCGCTCGAGCATTTGTTGAATAACTGGAATCAGGAAGGCAGCTGTTTTACCAGTTCCTGTACTTGCTATCCCAATAAGATCCTTACCTTCAATTAATGGCTTGATAGACTGCTCTTGAATCGGTGTCGGATCGTGATAACCTTTTAATATCAGGTTGGCCTTTAGTCCTGGATTTAATGGTAAATCCTCATATTTCCAGGTTGGCATATGGATCGTTTCCTCTTGATTTGAAAATTCTTTGATTAATTGATCAGGATTAAATGAGGAAACTTTCCTCGTATTTTTATTATGTTGTGATGAAGGACGTGAAAATTTTGACCTTCTTGATATTACTTTATTCATTATTTGTTATTAAAAAACCACCTATTAAATCATAGATTGGTTGTAGGTACTGTCCCAAGATGTTTCAACATCTTTTTATGTGCTAAAATTGCGGACAGAAAATTTCTTTTAGAATTGTACGGCAAATCATACTTAATTGCCAGGTTTTTAACGATTTTAGATAAGCCTTTATAGTGAATGTGCGAAATGTGTGGCAATAGATGGTGTTCTACCTGAAAGTTTAGTCCTCCAATGAACCAGGAAAATAGTCTGCTGGTAGGAGCATAATTGCTCGTTGTTTCCATCTGATGGAAAAGCCAGTCATTTTTCATTAAGCCATTTTTATCAGGTCTGGGAAATTCATTGCTGGGCATTACATGAGCTGTTTGAAATACCACACTCAATATTGTTCCGGTCATAAAATGCATCATCAGAAATGCGACTGGAATGACCCACCATGCAACTGGATTCAAAATAATGGGAAGGATCAAGGCATATGTAAAATAAGTTGCTTTCCAGATTACAGCTTTTAAAATCTCTAACTTATAGACCTGATTTTCTTTAAAAAAACCCATTTTCTTGTATTGTCTAATACGGGTAAAATCCCTGGTTGTGACCCATATCAAAGTCAGCAATCCATATAAAAACCATGCATAGATGTGCTGAAATTTATGAAACCATTGTCGGTTCCGGTCAGGTGAGAATCGGAGAATCCCGGGTGTGTTGATATCATCATCAAGTTCATCAATGTTCGTATATGTATGATGCAATACATTATGCTGAATTTTCCATATTGTTGCATTGGCACCGATCAGATTGATGGAATAGCCCATGAGTTGATTGATGCTTTTTTTCCCTGAATAACTTCCATGTAGTGCATCATGCATGATACCCATTCCGATACCTGCCATGCCTATCCCACTGATAAAATACAGAAGGAAGATAATACTTGGCTGACTTATTCCTCCAATGAGTAACAGGATAATGGGGACAAGAAATAAAGTTAGCATGATAATAGACTTGATAACAATTGATTTGCCACCATGCTTCTTAATATTATTTTCTTTGAAATAATTGTTGACTTTCTCTCTTAATTCAGCAGTAAAACTACTTCCTGAGGTCTTTGAAAATTTAACTTCTTTCATATATCACTTTAAAGGGTTAATTGACTCGGAATAAGTCGAGAATACTTGATTTTTGGGAAAAAAGAACTCGTTAAAGGTTGAAATAACCTCTTACTGTGGGTCCTGGGTATTAAGGAAGCTTTAATTCTACTTTGGTAATAAATTATTGTTCTACTGAAGCATTAAGAACCAATTACCAAATCAGATGAGTGATAAAATAAAGAGAAGTTAATCCTGCAATTTGTAGGGCAAAGGTCGCTTGAATAGTTGAGTAATCCTAATTGTTGCTAAAATGCTTGAAAAGGGAGATAATTAAAGGGGGATGATGCAATCCACCACGATTCATCATCCCCCAGGATTTATTAATTGATATAAAAAATTTTAGGTTCCTTTGATGACCCCTTCGATTTGCTCCATCTCTTTACTGATGGCACCTCTTTTGATCATGGTATACTGATCAATTTCAATTTCATTGAACCAGTTTTCCCAGATGGTCATCACACGATCCCACTCCATGTCTTTGTCCCTGGGAGAAGCCTCAAGCAGAACAATGTGAAGATTTGGGAATTGCTCCTTTACTTGCTGAAGTTTTACCTGTTTCTTACCGACAATCGGATACCCATCTGTGATGATAAAAAGGTAATTTTCGACAAGTGTATCTTTGGAATAATCTACCCTTAGGTCTTCATAGAAGTATTTCCAGATATCCGCTCCATAGTAATCTTCCGGAGTCTGGCTATACTTTGCTTCGCGATACAAGGAATCCAGGTTCGCCATGAAGTCTGTTCTTCGTTGTTTTTCTTCCTGTTTCCTTTTAATCATCGGGATATCCACCATGTTGATATACATCCTGTCTTCAAAGACTTCAGTTCTTAAGTTCGCACCTCGCTGAGGAGCCACTACCACTTTTAGTTCATCCCTTGATTTGATGTAAAGCGAATTCCTGACTTTCTTTTCAAACTCATCATAGATGTGTTGAATAAGCTGTTTGTCCCGCTCAGACTGATTTTCCTGAACGACTAAACGGTCGGATAAATCAAGCAAGACGATATAGTTATGCTTGGTGTGTAATTGAGCTTCCTTCTTGGGAGGTAGACTACAGCTACCTAGAATAAGTATAGAAAGAGCAATTACCACTAGATTGAATTTCTTATTTCGTTTCATCATTATCTATTTTGAAATGTTAAGATCTTCTGCTAACTACTTTGACTAAGCCTGGCTTGATCTGATGCTTTTCTTCAAAGTCTTTTTTGATGGCTTTACAATTCTCCTTAATGTTTTTCATATTGGCAGGAGAGAGGTAACTGATCCATCCTGAACTGAATTGGTCAATGTACTTTTTCAGGTTACCATACATGACTGTAGCTATATCTTCGCGATAATCTGTGATCTTTTGTTTGATCTCAGCTACATCGGTTTTTTTAGCTTCCAGTTGCTTAATATCATTCCTTTTGTGATTAATGATCTTCCGGATATTTCCAGTCACATGTTTTTTATCCCATTCTCTTAGCAAAGAATCAAGTAGGATACTCCAGATGACATAAACCAGGAAACCTAAGAACAAGATGATATAGAAAGTTGAACTTTGAGTCCAATGTGTGGTAGCTAATCCCATTAGCTCTTTGGCTTGCTCGGTATTGCTATGAATGATCATGGCTAATAGAAAGTCTACCGCAAACGTTACGCTGATTAAACCTCCTAACAGGAAGTATTTCTGCTTCCCCTTGGTTTCAAGCAATACATGAAATGCCCATCCGAATGCATAAAACACAAATGGAATCAGGATGAGCATAAAGTTATACTGGATCGCTTCGCTCAGCTCATAGGCATTAGGCATGATGCTTCCAGTTCCAGTCCCGGCTGCAATACTTTCTGCAATGGCTTCAAAGTCTACATAAAGCGCTTTGAAGCCTGCAGAGATATAGAAAAAGCACAAGTATACGGATAGCGCTGCAAGAATGAACAGATTGATTGAAAACTTGAAAGGAGAGAAACTTTCCTTTTTGAGTTTTTCAGAATCATTAGCTCTCGACTCCCTGATTTTCAACAGGTCATTTCTGTGCTCTTCAATGGCTTTTTCTTTTTTCTCAATTTGCTCATCGAATTTGGCATTTTCCTTTTCGATTATTTCTAACTGACTTTCCAGCTCTTTGATCTGTTGCTTTCGCTCTTTCTTTTCATCGTCACTATATCCTTTGTAATCTTCCGCTACGAGATCCCCGTTCAAAATTCGCTGAAGGTAACCTTCATATACATCAGGATCTCCATTGACGGCTCCTGATTTTTCATATCCGAAATCATATAGATTCACCCGATCTACATTATGAGTTACCACAAAGTTTTTGTGGTTGTTCCGGACGACTTGTTCCTGTGTTGGATTTTCTACTTCAAACATATATTTAGGGTTTAGACTATTAAAAGCACACCACTACTGTCACTCAGCAGTGCGATTGGTTTTAAATAAAAATTCAGAGTTCTGGCGAAGAAGTAATACCCCTGTGGTGGAAGAGGAATTTGTAGTTAAGTAACGCGACTAAATCAGAATAGTTGTATATTTTGTAAATATTTTGATAAAAAATAGGATAATACTAATTTATTTTAACCGATAACCCGGTCTTTATTAGGAGGTTAGCTTTTGGAGGTCAAAGCGATTGTGAAGGAATAATCTTTTTTGGTTTTAGGAATTTGCCACGACAAAATTTCTATTGAAGCTAGTCTTTCATCAACGAAATAAGATCTTTTCTTAATCGCCTGTCGCTTGGTCTTGTTGCATCAGGATCGATAATAATTCCATCTCTGTCAATGATCAGATATCTTGGAATTCCATTGACATTTAATGCTTTGCCCAGGACTGCAAACTGATCGTTTGTTAGCAAATAATGAGTACCGCTTAAGCCATATTTATCTATGCTTCTCTCCCAGGCTGTCTTATCTGACTGACAACCCAGGTAGATAAACTCAATTGGTTCACCATTCAATTCATCATAAAGCTTACTTGACGAAGGAAATTCCTGTAGACAAGGTTTACACCAGGTTCCCCATAAATCAATGTATAAAACCTTATCCTGGTGTAATTTCTGGATCTCTTCAAAAATGACTCCGACAAAATCCAACTCAGCCAGATCTTCAATGGTATTAGTTTCCCCATCATTGGGTACAATATTCAGTTTTGATTGAATGATCTCTCTTAGAATTTTAGTTTTGATAAGAGACATTAATTCATTTCCAATGATTTCTACTGAATCAGCTTCATCTTTAATTAGCTCATTGAGCATTCTGGTTAAAATGAGTTCTTTAGAAATCTGATCCGTTACGTTGGTCTCTACTATTTCAATACCTTTTTGGTATCCGGTATATATCAACCCACTATCAATGAGTTGCCTGTATTCGGCAAGTATTGGCCATAGTCCTCTGTCATAGTATTCATTGAAAAAGCTTTCATAATAGCCTGAGCATAACAGGTCTGATGCATTGCTACTTTCGAAACCGGAAGTGAAGTCATAATAATCGGCATTGATGTTATCGTCCTCAAGTTTCTGATTTAGTTCTTCCTTGTGAATCCGACCATACTCTAATAATTCATCATAAATTCGGTACTTTAATCTGGATTTCATCCATTCGAGAGCAGCTTTATCGGGCTGAATCAATTGGAAAATTGAATCAATGGAAGTTTCCATTTCAATTTTAAATTCAGTGATTAATTCCATGAACTCTTGAGTCGATCCTTGAAGCTTAGTCGAAAACAAGCCTTTAGTATTCATTAATTTTCCAAAGACCTGACCATATGCTTTTATGCATTCATTAAATTTTTGATTGTCTCCATAAAAGATAGCTGATCCTTTAAAGTCTTTTTCATCTGCTTTCAAATAGATACTGTCGCCTGGATTAGCAAAGAATGATATTAGGCTTTTGTTATACCTTATATAATTCCCATGGCTGCTGAGTACAGGCATTTCAAAGTTGAAGGTTCCATCAGGCATGAGCTTTACCATGTGATTTTCTCTTCCCATCAGCTCAAGAGAGATTACCGTTAATGTTTTTTGAGTTGCATTTTCAATATGTCCGGCGATCTTAAGTGTGTTGTCTGGCGGATTCTCAATCCCCTGACTGATTGATATACCTGGAAGAAATAGGAGTAGAAATGCAACTTTGGGCATATTAAAAACTAATATTTTAGTTCAATATAAAATATTTTGGTTAAGCATCCCAAATAATGGAATTGAACTGAGATATATCTAAAACATAATATTATCTAAATATGATCAAAAAGGGTAAAGCTCTCCAGGTATTTCGGGACGGTTACATTCCAGTTTTTCTTTTCAATTAGTTGCTTCAATGTTTCAGCTCCCTCTTTTTCTCCGTGGATCAGAAATGTCCGTTTAGGAGAATCGTGGATCTCGTCCAGCCAATTTAACAGTTCTTCCTGGTCAGCATGTGCAGAGAGACCTTCCAGGACAGAAATCTTTGCTTTCACCGGCACCAATTCACCAAATATTTTCACTTCTTTTTCTCCTTCTAGCAGTCTACGACCCCTGGTGCCTTCCGCCTGGAATCCGGTGAACAGGACGGTATCCTGTTCATTTGGTAATCTATGGTAGAGGTGGTGAAGTACCCGTCCACCGGTTGCCATACCACTGGCCGATAAAATCACTGCATTGTTCTTCAGTGAGTTGAGCATGCGTGACTGATCCTGCCTGGTTATATAATGGACAAAAGGCGCATCGAAGATACTGTGCCCAAAATCATCAATACTTTTCAGTCTGTGATAAGCCTCAAATTTTTTATAGAGCCAGGTCACGCTGATCGCCATAGGACTATCGACATAAACAGGCCTTGACCTCATGTTCTGGAAGACTTTCCATAAGTAATAAAGGATCAATTGGGTTCTTCCGAGTGAAAAAGCAGGGATTACCAAACAACCTCCTTTTTGATCACATTCTTCCAATACTTTAATAAGTTCATTCTCGAGGTCAATCTGATGATGATTGCGACCGCCATAGGTCGACTCCATAAAGAGGATATCTGCCTTTTTAGGTTTTTCGGGTGCCATGTGTAGCGGGTTTTCAAACATGCCCAGGTCTCCCGAGAAAATTAACGTTTTGATCCCTTGAGAAGTGGTGACTTTGATTTCTATTGAAGCAGCGCCCAGAATATGGCCAGCATCAAAAAATGAAACGATAATGTTTTCATTTAGTCTGAATTCAGTTTTGAGCAGATGGGATTCTATATTTGGAAAAACCAGTTCAGTGTCTTTTATGGTATAGAGGGCATTGGCGGGGTGATGTTTGGAGTAGCCTTTTTTATTGGCAAATTCGGCTTCTTCTTCCTGGAGCTTGGCACTATCTGTCAATAGTATTTCAAGCAGTTCCCTGGTGGGTTCAGTACAATGAACCTTGCCTGCGTAGCCATTTTTATAAAGCAACGGGAGATATCCGGAATGATCAATGTGCGCATGAGTAAGAACAACTGTATCAATTGAAGCGGGCTCAATGGGTAATTCATTCCAGTTTCTTAGTCTTAGCTCTTTCATTCCCTGGAAAAGACCGCAATCGATAAGTAATTTGTACTTATCTATTTCCAGCAGGAATTTGGAACCGGTTACTGATTCTGCAGCTCCCAGAAATTTTGCCCTGATATTCATTTACAAAAACATTTTGTGAGGAAGTTAGTCATTTTGCAGATATGTCAATCCTGATCAATATCCACCAGTTTGCTGACTAATGTCAGATATATAGTGATACTTAACATGGAATATTGTATCTGTCATATCAAACAAAAAAATTGAATTATGGAACCTCATAATTATCAAGTCAACGTTAAGTGGAATCAGGACAGGAAAGGAGTGATGTGCTCACCGGAGTTGAGTCAGAATCCCAATAGTTGTATTGAAGTTGCGACTCCACCGGAATTTCCAAAGGGGATCCCGGGCATTTGGTCTCCTGAGCATTTATTTACCGCATCAGTCAGTAGTTGTCTGATGACTACCTTTTTGGCGGTTGCTGAAAATTCAAAGCTGGAATTCGTTGACTTTAGCTGTAGTGCGAAAGGGAAACTGGAACAGGTTGATGGGAAATTCCTTATGAC
Source organism: Bacteroidota bacterium (assembly GCA_047947195.1). Classification (GTDB taxonomy): domain Bacteria; phylum Bacteroidota; class Bacteroidia; order Cytophagales; family Cyclobacteriaceae; genus UBA7330. The sequence continues at coordinate 3,249,496 of CP170458.1, read as the reverse complement.
CAAAGTTGAATTGGAGCCGATTGTTGTCATTTCAGATGAAAATGATCGGGCACGAGCGGAAAAGGTGCTTGAGAAATCTGAAAGAGCCTGTTTGATTACCAATTCCATCAAGGCTGAGGTCACTATGACCGCGGAAATTAAGGTTTTACAGACCACCTGAAAGCCAGAAATCTGCCCATAGAGACTCACCTGATTACAATCATTTTTCAGGTTGTCACAAGTCATTTCAATATCACAGAATGTTGCTGAAATTAGGTACATCTATTTCAACAATAAATATCTAGTGCGATGAGTTTGATCAAAAGAACATTGCCAAATTGGTCTGCGGTGTCAGACTTTTTTGATGATGACTGGACCAGAGATTGGTTCATGAAGGGAAACGGAACACCAGCGGTGAATGTGGTAGATAATGAAACCAGCTACGAAATTGAGTTAGCTGCGCCAGGTTACAAAAAGAAAGACTTCAAGGTACAGGTAGAAAATGGTATTCTTACCGTATCTGGAGAGACAGAGAAGAAGGAAGAGGAGAAAAAGAAAAATTATACCAGGCAAGAGTTCTACTCAACTTCTTTTAGCAGGTCTTTTACACTTCCAGATGATGTGATTAAAGAAGATGTAGATGCTAAATATTCAGATGGCGTATTGCATCTGATTTTGAAAAAAACAAAGAAAAAATTACCTGAGCGAAAGGAGATTATGATCAAATGACTATTGGAAAGGGGACATTTAGGTCCCCTTTCTTAACACATCCAGACAAATCAATATTTTTAATACAAATCCTATAGGTAATACAATGAAAACTTTCACATTAAAAGAAGCAGAGCGTATCGGACACGAACTAGGCATCAATTGGACTGAAGTGAGCCTTGAACAATTCATGGTGGGATTAAATGTGGAGATGGAACATGGAAGCAGATATCCAGAAACCAATATCACCAATGATGATGAACTGTTGACGGGTAAAATTGCCTGGGCTCATTTGAAAGAATTCCCGGATTATTATACCCGGCTGAATCACATGGAGAAAGAAGGAGAAGCATTTTGGAAAGGTGCAATGGAAACCACAGGAAATCACGATAAGTAAGTTTTCTGAGCATATCTATTAAAAAATACCTTATTTTAATTCCAATTAGTACCAACTAAATGGAACACCAGGAAACTTTGCTTGATAAGGACGCCATCATTATTGGGGCAATCAGTGGTGAAGTCTACCTCGATGATCTGGTTAAAGTTGGAGCGTATTACAGAAAAAAGGCTCTGGAACTTGGTTATAGGTTGATTCTTGATTTTAGTAAAGGCGTTAACCGAGTCACAATCAGTGAAGCCATAACATACTTTGAACGGAAGTTGGATGCTATTGATGAACGATTTAGAACCATCCCACTTTCCTACGTATCAAGTGAGCAGCACTATCCATTTTTCCTCATCATGCAGCAGGCCTGGCAAAATAAGGGGATATCCGTCATGGTGTTTAAGGAGATGGATGCTGCAATAAAATGGTTTGAATATCATGATCTACCCGAAGGGTTTAAGAAGAAATGACCTTAATCATCTGGCTACAAGTAGCCTATATCCGATAGACCTCAGGTTCTCAATTTTGAGCTTTTGATCCGTTGCCAGGTACTTTCGGATCTTTGATATGAAGACATCCATGCTTCGTTCCACAAAGAATCCGTCTTTTTCCCAAACCTGTTCCAGAAACACATTGCGCTCAATGATCTGGTTTGGGTTTTCAAAAAACAGCTTGATAATCTTAAATTCTTTGTAAGTCAATTGGTGAGTCAGATCGTATACAACAAGTTGTCGGTTGTGAAAATCCAGCGAGGAATTTCCTAACTTAATGGCTTGATTTCTGACTTTATTTTGACCCCTTTTTGTGCTGATAAAGTGTACAAATACCGATGAAATAAGGATTAAGAAAAATGAAGTGTACATCCAGAGATCCATTTTTCCCAGCATATAACTTTCTTTATTAGGAAATAGGACAGCAAAATCTTTATTGCAGAGATCGAGTTTCTTCTCATCATAGTTATGGAAAATAGTGGGAGAAGAAGCGCTCACGTAATTGCCATGGATCAACGAATCATCTTCCACATTGTATACTCCTAACGCGTAGTCAAGATTGAGATTTCTCATGGAGAATTCTTTTCGAATAAGTGTATCAATCACCTGACTTGATGCGGGGCAATTCATCTTAACATAGAAATAGTTAGACGATCTTTTTTCTACAACTGCGTGCTCGGACATAGTATCCGCTACAGTGAATAAGGCTACAGATACGGAATGCTCAAACTGGATGACATTCGCATTATAGGCTTTGGTAAACCAGATTGTCTGAATACAGATTAGGCCTACCAAGAACACTCCACCAATGATTGTCAGCGTTTTCACATTAAATCTTTGATTTAAAAGTACACGATAGCAATAGCCAATAAAAACAAAATCAGCTTTTTAACATGGATTTAACACTTCTTTACACAGGTTAACGCAAATTCTTTATACATCCATTTATGCTTGTCGGATGAATAGAGGCAAGCATTTTCAATTGTTTATTCCATTTATTTTGTCGATTCTTTTTCAGCTGGTAGCCTTGTCACTTATGGCTACAGATGCTGCGGAGTCTGGGTTTGGTCTGCAGACCTTATGGATTGCTCCTCCTGTACTGGGTATTGGTCTAATACTGCCTATTTATGGTCTTATGGGGAAAATATCCATAGAAGATTTTATCAGTCGTTTGAAATTAGAGCCCTTATACTTCGTTGGGGGTTTCCTGGCATTCATTATAGCATTAACCACATATTCACTTACCCTTGAGCCCACTGCATCACTCTGGGACTGCTCAGAAACCATTGCGACCGCATACAAGCTTCAGGTTCCACACACCCCAGGAATTCCCCTGACAATGCTGATGGGACGGTTATTCTCAATGCTGGTTTTAGGGGATGTGACTCAAGTGGCCTGGTTCATCAATTTTATGTCTGCGATTTTTTCAGCTCTGGCAGTCAGTATCATCTATTTAATCATATGGTATTTTGGCAAAGCATTTACTCAATCCAAATGGATATTATTCCTTGGAAGTCTGGGTGGATCCATGGTTCTGACATTTTCAGATACTTTCTGGTTTTCAGCGGTGGAGGCAGAGACTTACGGACCTTCATGCTTCTTTATGGTATTGCTGATCTGGTTAACCATTCAAGGAAAGGAATTAACCGGTTCGGAAAGGACAAATCGAATTTTGCTGATCGCTTACCTGACCGGGTTATCCTATTGTATCCATCCCATGTGCATTTTGATCCTTCCTGTTTGCTTTCTAATCTGGAAGAGTGATTCTTTCAAGAATAAATGGATGTACATTGGATATTCAACGGCCCTGGGAATTGGTGCAATACTCCTAATCAACAAAGTAATAGCGGTAGACTTTTTTGAATGGACATTTAAACTTGATCTATTCCTGGTCAATAGTTGGTCCTTTCCATTCTATTCGGGTTTGTTTTTGTTGATCGCCTGTCTAATAGGAGGTTGGATCCTGGTGTGGTATAAATTTTCTAAAGCCAGATTGACGTTACTGGTTCTTTTGCTTTTAACAATTGGGTTTTCTCCTTATCTCATGCTCTTTGTCAGGTCATCCAAGCTGCCACCAATCAATGAATTTAGCCCAAAGAATCTGGCCATGATCAAACCGTATATGAATCGAGAGTCTTACCCGGGAAGACCGCTACTTTACGGACCTTATTTTGATGCAAAAATTAATCTGATTACCAAAAAAGCAGATTCGTATATTACAAGAGATGATCACTATCAAAAGGTTGGGGAGATTTCTGAATATCACTACGAAGACAATAGAAAGACCATCCTTCCAAGAATTTATAGTGACGATCCGTCTCATATTGATATTTACCGGGAATGGACTGGATTGCGACCGGAAGAAAGACCCCGATTCTCAGATAACCTGGTATTTATGATCCGATACCAGCTGGGTCACATGTATTTCAGGTATCTCATGTGGAACTTTGCTGGTAGAGCCAGCGATGTACAACATGCCAGATGGCTGAGTCCTGTAGACGGGTTGCCGGACAGGTCAGGAATTGAGTACAACAAAGCCAACAACCAGTATTTTCTTTTACCCTTTTTGTTTGCCCTTATTGGTCTTATCTGGCAGTACAAAAAGGATGAAAAAGGCTTTATCATTAATCTGGCATTTTTCCTGATCACAGGGTTGCTTTTAGCCGGCTATCTCAACGCTACGCCTAACGAACCCAGGGAAAGGGACTATATCTACGCTGGATCCTACATGGCTTTTGCCATCTGGATTGGTCTGGGGATGATCGTTGTGACTAAAATGATTCCTGCAAATTGGAGAATCGGTGCTTGGCTATTTTGCATAGGAACACCAATCTGGATGTTATACCAGAATCTGGATGACCATAACCGGTCGGATAGGACATTCCAGGTTGATCATGCCTGGAATCTTTTAGGTAGCTGCGGGAAGAATGCTATTTTATTTACCGGGGGTGATAATGATACTTTTCCACTTTGGTATTTGCAGGAGGTAGAAGGATTCAGAACGGATGTTCGGGTGAAGGTGTTAAGCTACTTCAATGCGGACTGGTATATTAATCAATTGACCAGATCCTATTATGATTCACCCCCATTTCAATTAGAACTCACCGATGGGGAGCAATATGGTCCTTTCAATCCGCTTTATGTCCATGAAACCATGGATAAACCAATTTCATTGGATAAGTATTTAAAGGCATTGCAATTACAAAGTCCCCAACTAAAAGTTAAGACATCGAGTGGGGGGGATGCCTTTTATTTGCCATCCAGACAAATTACACTTTCGACTAGCAAAGGGCCTTTGGATATTAGCGTAAATGGTTCTTATCTGCCGAAAAGTGAGCTGGCAATCCTTGACCTGATCATGTCAAATGACTGGAACAGGCCTGTTTACTTCAATTTCACTTCGCTGAATAGCCTCAATATAGATTTGAGATCATACCTGGTGCAGGAGGGATTGCTTTATCGCTTGAGACCTGAAAAATCTGATACGGGAGATGTAGCCATTGATCTGGACAAATCCTATGAAAATCTTGTTTTGAATGCAGATTACTCAAACCTGAGTAATTCAAAGGTCTACTTCAATCATGAAGATTATGAATCACGAATGATACTTCCTTTGAAATTCACATTGAATACTCTAATTGAAAATTATATATCCAATGAAAATGGGACTCGAGCTCAAGAGGTAGCCCTATTTACTTACAACAATCTATACTACAAGCACCTTGAGCCATCTTATGCTGATCTTCAGCTAGGCCATTATCTCAATTCATTTGGATTTGTTGATGAAGCTCAACAACTGGTCAGTCGATTATTTGATTTTACTTTCAATAAAGTAGCACAAGCAGTCCATGGTAATCAAAGCGTATCCCGCAATGACTGGATCGTTTTACAGGGGGCAGTTCGTTTTCTGGATGATGAGGAGTTATTAAATAGATATGAAAGTTTAATAAAATATAGCCAACAATAACCCTGGGATTGGATTAGTCTGATAAGTTTGTTTTTTGGTATTAATATTATCAAATCAATTAAAAAGTCAAATTTATCCTTATATCCAATGACCAATAAATACTGGGGAGTTGCCATCCTATTTATTCTTATTGCCTTTGCTTCCAATGCCCAAACGAGTGATCCAGAAACCATCTTAGTAAAACCATACCTGCAGGATGCTGAACCTAATTCCATCAAAATCATGTGGGAAACTTCTCGAGGCGAACAAAGCCTTGTAGAGTGGGGTACATCACCAAAGTTGGGTAAGAAGACTAGTGGAACAGCTTTTCCAGTCAATTATTCTGAATCCAGGATACATGAGGTTCAGCTCACTGGTCTTGAAAAACTTAGCATGTACTACTATAGGGTGAAGACAGGAAAAGCAGTCTCAGACATCTACCAGTTTAAGACTCCTCCTGAGAAAAGTGATCACCATGCTTTTCAGCTGGCAGCCATGAGCGATATGCAGATTGATGGAGGTAATCCCAACAAGTTTGCCGAAATCGTGCAGGATGGTATTCTCCACTACCTGGAGCATGAGTTTGATGGAGAAGTGCCTGAAAATCTGGCCCTGGTGATGATCCCCGGAGACCTGGTGGCTGATGGTGGTCAATACTATCAATGGAAAGAGCATTTCTTTGACCCTGCCCAGGACCTGTTTTCGGAAGTTCCTGTATACCCGGTGATTGGAAATCATGAGAAAAACTCAGCTTACTACTTCAAGTATTTCAGCTTACCTAAAAATGGAAGCCCGGAGTTTGACGAACACTGGTGGTATAAAGATTATGGGAATGTGCGGATCATTGGTATGGATACGAATGATGATTACCAAAATGGGACACAGCTAAGTTGGCTGGATCGGGTGTTGGAAAAAACCAGAAATAATGATTCTATTGACTTTGTATTTGCCCAGATGCACCATCCACATAAGTCTGAACTATGGTTAGACGGCGAGGAAGACTATACCGGGCTTATTGTTAAGAAGCTTGAAGCTTTCAGCACGGAAACCGGCAAGCCAAGCATTCACTTTTTTGGTCATACCCATGGTTATTCACGTGGCCAGTCCAGGGATCACAAACACCTATGGATCAACGTAGCAACGGCGGGAGGGAACATCGATTACTGGGGTGAGTTTGCACAACGCAATTATGAGGAGTTTACCGTGACCCAGGATGAATATGGTTTTGTGATGGTGGAGGTAGATCCAAATAATGGTGATCCCAAGCTCACAGTCAAAAGATTTAGCCAGGGGAACGAAAACCTGAAACGGGATAATGAACTACGAGATAATATCACAGTCTGGAAGCACGATAAAAGTCCGAATACTCCAAAGCCAGTTTCCCCGATTGACTTGAAGGTAAACCCTTTCAATATCATGTTAAAAGCAGGACCATTTAGCAGTGACCATGATCATGCAGAACATGGAGCCAGTCACTGGCAGGTTTCTACAACCGAAGATTTCAGCAGGTTAGCCATTGATAGTTGGAGACAGTTTGAAGACTGGTATGCCTACCAGGATTTGCAGAAGGATGACGACCTGACTGATGAAAAGATAATTCACCTGAATAGTGGAGCTACATACTACTGGAGAGTAAGATATCGGGACAAGAATTTAAACTGGAGTGACTGGTCAGCACCAGTGAAATTTATGACGGAATAGAAGAACCTCCCGGAATATGGAACACTCTCTATTTGAGCTAAAAAATGTTTCGATCAGAAGATATTCTCAGACCTTACTGGAGAATATCAATTGGGCAATAGCACAAGGGGAACACTGGGCATTGGTTGGCCCATCTGGTTCTGGGAAGACAACCTTGCTGCATGCACTAAGGACGATGGCGTATGTCAGCAATGGTGAGGTGCATTACCCAATGCTTGAGAGCCTGGTTACCAAATATCAGCACTCAGACCCCTACTTTTCTTTCAAAGACCTGATAGCAATTGTAAGTGCAAAATATAATTTCCGGGATCTCACAGGTACATCCACTAATATGTACTACCAACAGCGTTACAATTCGCTGGATTCTGAGTCTGTGGAAACAGTTAAAGATCATCTTGAAAAATTGCGACCATTTGAAGGCGAGGGGTACTGGAATTTTGACAGGGTTGTGGAAAGACTCAGGCTCAAGGCCCTAATGGATAAAACACTTATTAAACTATCTAATGGCGAGGCGAAACGATTGTTAATTGCCTCCGAGCTCATAAAGAATCCAGTTTTATTGCTGATGGACAATCCACTTGCCGGCCTTGATCCTGATACCCGAAAGGATATGAACAGGATCATTCATGAGATCGGTGAATCGGGTATCAATACGGTGATGGTCACGAGTCGACATGAAATACCTGACCTGATCACCCATGTTGCATCCATATGGGAGGGGAAAGTTCAGGTAGGGACAAAAAGGGAGTTTGATAATCATGAATTTGTCAGAGAAGTTTCAAAATCCCTGGATGAAAAAGCATTGATCAGGCTGCTAGCCAGGAAGCATCAGCCGTTTGAGCTTGTTGTGAAGATGAATAAGGTATCCGTAAGCTATGGTGAAAATCTTATCCTGGATCAGGTAGACTGGGAGGTAAAGCAAAAAGAAAGGTGGCTGGTGAAAGGACACAATGGAGCCGGGAAGTCGACTCTTCTTAGTCTGATCACAGCAGACAACCCGCAATCCTATTCCAAAGACATCATCTTATTTGATAAAAAACGTGGTACCGGTGAAAGTATCTGGGATATTAAGAAAAAGATCGGGATGGTATCTGCCGAGTTGTTTCAGTATTTTCCGTCGCATTCCACCTGCCTGAAGGTTGTGGAATCCGGGTTTTATGATACCATGGGTTTATTTAAACCTTCTCAACCGGAAAATGCACAGGCTATGGAATGGCTGGAGGTTCTGCAAATAGCCAATCAGGCAAATACGTTATTCAGGAATCTGCCTGAAAGCATGCAGCGGCTCGCCCTGTTGGCTAGAGCTTTGGTGAAGGATCCACCGCTACTCATCCTGGATGAGCCCGGACAGGGACTGGATCTGGATCAGCAATATTTCTTTAAAGAACTTATCGAGGCAGTCTGCAACCTCTCAGATATTACGATTATCTATGTCAGTCATTTCCAGGAAGAGATTCCGGAATGTTTTACGCATCAGCTGGCTCTGGAGAAAGGAAAAGTAATGCAGAATCAGCCAATTAATCGGTAAGTGAGCATCGATTTCATGAATAGTGTGATTTAATGAGATCTAAGGGTATATTTAAATCCTAAACTTTATATCTGATTTATATACTTATGAAAACTGCCGTACTATCCGCCTTGTTTTTATTTACCATTTTAACATGCTCATTTAGCCAGCAAATCATTACGCTGGAGATCACAAAGCCTATCGAAGAATATTACAGTCCTAAAACCAGGATTGTCATGTATCTACCACAAGATTTAACCGGGTTTGATTTAGATAATCCAATTGACCCTGTATTGAGTACCGTTGAGATCTTTAGGGATGATACCGGAAGAGACCTTTTGGAAGATCATAACAAAGCAATGGAAAACCAGGAGCAGGAAATATTTAGTTTTTATGGTATTGGAGATTATGATCAGAACAAGGACATTCAAGTAGCCCTAGAGTTGGCAGCAATACCCGTGAAAGGAGCCACAAAGCTTCACATTGAAGGAAAAGTCTATCTTAACTATATGAAGGAAGGCGAAGAGAAAACCGCTCAGCTTAAAAAACTTTCAATGATGCAACCAGATGGTATAGAAACTTCAATAGGGGAGCTTATGATTCAGGAATATGGATCTGTAAGTACTGACGATGAAGAATTTTTCATCTACAAAATATCAAGCCCAAATGTGATGATCACGAAGATTAGTGCTATTGATGGTGCTGCTGCAGAGGCCTATAAAGGAGTTCAAGCGCTTGGGGTAGGAATTGAAAGCAATGAGTTTGTATTGAAGTCAAGAGCAGAAAAATCAGTAAATCTTGAGGTCACCTATAGCTCAATGGATAAGGTAGAGGTACCAATTGAATTAGATTTTTCAATTGGATTCTAGTTTATAAAAGAAGTTTCGACATGCCCTGAGACATGCCGAACTTTCATTGAATAGATTGATACAAACCAGATTAGTAACCTATCTCGGCAAAACAGGTCAGAATTCGATCGGCTAATTCTTCGCTGGGCCATTCGTTATAAGCAAGCACTAACATGGTTAGCTCATCCATAAACAGGTCATATGACCTAAAAAATGCTGCCTTTTCAAGGTATTCCTCTAGTGTTTGTGGCTCAAAGTCTAAATAATCGAGCGGGATATGACGCTTTATTAGTACTGACTGATCAAGCCTTTTGATACCTATGTCATCGGAACTGTAATCTCTGTTGGATGATTGATAGATGCGTATAACATACAGACCAACAGAATTCCCTGGCATATCATCCAAATTAAGAACGACTCCATCCTCAACCTCTGTTTTGTAAAGCACCTGATCAAAGATATCTTTAACCTGGATGGTAAATGGTCCCGGCTCAGATGTTTGCCAGTCCAATACAATTTGAGACCCTGCAACCTCAACATTAGACATAGGTAGTTTAAGGCTTATAGCAGCATTAGTCGCTCTGGATACTGCACCGGTTGCCCTTAATCGACTTCTGTAGCTATTACCTGCACCTCCAATGGCGTCATTGGTAACACCGGCAGGAAGTGGGAGGGGTTGCTTCACAATAACTGATTTTCGATTAACCAAATCTCCTTCTTCATCAATTGCAATGAATGAAGTATATGCTGTCATAATTCCATATTTCAAACCCAGGTCAATGATCTCATCTGATTTGATATTTGATGATTGAGATTGAAAGTCTGAAAGATATTTGACCCTGGTCCTGGCCCATAGATAGGGTAATCCTTCGGTAAAATGGCTACTTGATCCAGTTCTGGCTACTATATATTCAACCGGTTCGTCGGTTTGACCTTTTATGGTAATTACTTCAGGAAATTCTCCTTTATACTTACCAAAGATGATCCCGGGTCTGGAACTTAGTACATCAGGCATATACATCGGTTCAAGGTCATAAACTTCAGCATTACCAAAGTCGACCCTTATGTTGGTTAGTGCTGTGGCGGTGATATCATTCACAAACTGACCTGCTTTTTCTGAAGCTTCCAGGTCAGTGGTTACTACATATTCCTTGCCCTGACCAGTAAAAGCGATGCCTTCCACCAGGTATCTGTTTACGCTTGTGCCAATTCCAAAAGCATAAATGTTAGCATTATATAAGTTGCTTCTAATGAGATTGAAAACATCACCTTCGTCATCGATATACCCATCAGTGATTATTACAATGGATCTCGCCATCTCTCCATCGCTTTCCATTTCTATGGCATCACGCAAGGCATTATAGAGCTGTGTTCCTCCACCTGACTTTTTACGCAACAATCGTGTGGCCTTACCAATGTTTTCATCGGTAGGTGGTAAGCTTTGAGATGACAATACATGATTTCCTGAAGAAAAAGTCATCACATTGAATCGGTCCTTCATCCGAAGACCATTTAACAGATTGCTCATCAGTTTATTGGCCGTTTTCGATGGAAATCCCTCCATTGATCCGGACACATCAACCACAAAAACAAATTCTCTTGGAGGTATTTTGTCAACCTCAAGAATTTGTGGTGGTTGGATTATCAGGCTAAAAAAGTTTTCGTCCTTACCTTCATGTAACAGGAGTCCGGACGATATTTCCTTATCTTTCAGGGTATATCGCACAATGAAATCTCTGTTTCCATTCTGGCGGTAGGTATCTCGTAAATCCATGCGGCAGATTGTTGCGTTGTCAAATTTGAAATCAACATCATGGGAGGGAGATTTAATTTTCTTAATGGGGACACCTGCATTTAGGATCAGGTTAACATGGTACCCATAAGTCATGGGGGTATGCTCTTCCAAATAAGGATTTGAAACCCATTGATTTTTGGTAGAGGCAATGATCTGGTTTCTTTCCGAATATCTGGGTCCAACAGTGGTTGGCAAGATAAACTCGTAAGATTCGTCAACAAGCTGGATCATTTCAGTGTATCTGATCCTGATCGTAATGGTCTCACCGGGACCAATATTGGCAACATTCATCTCAAATACATTGGGACGCTGCTGTTCAAGCAGTGAAGAAACTTTACCCGCTTCTTTAGCCTCTTCATAGAGTCTACGAGCCTGTTTTCGTTCTTCAATATCGGCCTTTATGGTCCTTTGACCTACGACCATTTCCATGCCATGCAATGCTGCATGAGTGGAACCGGGAAAGACATAGACCGCTTCGAGGACTTTTTTCCCGGAATTGACATAAACCTGTTGCAGTTCAACATAGGCAATAGTGCCAGAGATTTGAACATTAGCTGAAACATCCTTTAGCGGAAGCTCGTCCAGACGATGTTTGTTTTGCAGAAAATAAAAATAGGGAGCGAGTAACTGATCTGTTTGATGGTGCTGGGATTGTGTATGTGCTGTTGGTAGGATTAATAAGCATAGCTGGCATAAGATGAAAATGATTCTTATGCGTTTCATATTAGATAAGTTAAAAAATTTATTAAAATAGTTATATCAAAAAAAGTGCCAGATTTTTTGGGGTAACTGATTTCTCCAATTAATTACATGATGATAAAAATCATAAAAACTTATTTCGGATAAGTTTGTCCGAAATAAGTTTCATATTATATATTTGGATTCAATTTTAGTGAACTATGTTTTCAAAGGCTTGCGAATATGCTCTTAAAATCATGATTTACCTCTGCACGGTCCAGGAAGAGGGGAAGCTGGCTGGTTTGAAGGATATCGCCAAAGCAAACGGTTCTCCGGAAGCATATACGGCAAAAATTCTTCAACAACTTGTGAGAAATGGTTTGTTGCAATCTTTAAGAGGTCCCACGGGCGGATTTAAGATATCTAGCAGACCAATAACGTTGCTTGAAGTTGTAACGGCAATAGATGGTGAAGGGATTGTTAAGGATTGTGTTCTGGGGTTGGAGGAATGTTCTGCACAACATCCATGTCCGGTTCATGATAAATTCTCTGCTATAAGAGATCATTTAAAAGGTGTTTTATCGACTACAAATCTTGATGATGTAAAGAATGGAATCATTGAAGGAAAAAGATTCTTAAAAATATAAATTTTTTACCTAATAAAGGATAAAAAGGTCTTAATATCTTAAATATGGAAAATCTTGCTAAAACTAAAGTGGGTGCGATTGTAGCATCAAATTTCAGAGCATCCAGGGTTCTCTCTGCCCATCATATAGATTTCTGCTGTGGAGGTGGGATTACACTGGAAGAGGCTTGTCAGAAAAAGCAGGAAGATCTGCAGGTAGTACTACAGGAATTAGAGGAAACATTCAAAACAGCAGATGATGTCAATTACAAAGATTTAGAATTAGATCAGCTGATTGACACCATTGTAAATGTCCATCATAGCTATGTGCTGGTCACCATACCTGCTTTACTTGCTTACCTTGATAAACTATGCCGCGTGCATGGCGAAAACCACCCTGAACTGCATGTGATAAATGAGTTATTTAAGGAAGGATCAAGGGCTTTAATGGCTCATATGACTAAGGAAGAGCAGGTTTTGTTTCCTTATATCAAAGCCATGCATGAGTCGAAAACGAAAGGCTTTTCACTCTCAAAGCCACATTTCGGAGACATTGAAAACCCAATCCGGTTAATGGAGCAGGAGCATCAGGATGAAGGCTTCAGGTTCCAGCAAATTGAAGAACTATCCAATCAATATGTCTGCCCTCCGGATGGTTGCCAAACTTATAAAGTAGCCTATGCTATGCTCGAGGAATTTGAAGAGGATTTACATATCCACATTCACCTGGAGAATAACATTCTCTTTCCTGCTGCAAGGAAACTATTCAAAGAAATTTCATTCAGTCATTTATAAAAAAGCAAAAAATCATGAAAAATTTGAGCCTATACGTAATCCTTCTTTCGATCGTATTTTTTTCCGCATGTGGCGGAGGAAGCACCGGTCAAGCCGAACAGGCAAAAGCGCCAAATCCGCCAAAAGTGGTTGATCCTTATGAAAGCTGGCAACAAAATCATGGTATTGGTCCAGTAAAAGCATTTACGCTTCCAACAGAAATTGATCAGGAATTGGCTACCAGTGGCAAAGCGATATACGAAACAAAATGTACTGCCTGCCACAAGCCCGATAAAAAATTTATAGGGCCCGCGCCAAAGGACATTCTTTCAAGAAGAACTCCAGCCTGGATCATGAATATGATTCTCGTTCCTGACAAAATGATCATCGAAGACCCTATTGCTAAGAAATTGCTCATGGAGTTTAACGGGGCTCCTATGGCTAACCAGAATCTTAAGGAAGATGAAGCAAGAGCTTTACTGGAATACTTCAGAACATTATAAACTAACCAAAATCAATGACTATGAAAACATTTAAAAATGCGATTTTGATGGTGGTGGCACTGGGATTTATATGTGCCTGTACAAATAAAAATGAGTCGAGTACTCAGGAGACCTCTATTATTGAAACCAGTCACCCTAAAGGTCAGGCATCAGTAGTAGATGATGTGTCAGATAAAAACATTCTTCAGGTGGCAGTATCCTCCAAAGATCACAGCACACTTGTGGCTGCAGTTCAGGCTGCTCAGATAGAACACGTTCTGGTAAACGCAGGACCGCTGACGGTTTTTGCCCCGGTTAATGAGGCTTTTGATAAGCTTCCTGAAGGAACTGTAGAAAACCTGCTCAAGCCGGAGAATAAATCAGACCTGGCAACCATACTCACGAGGCATGCAGCCCCAGGATCCTATGATTTGGAAGCTTTAAAGAAGGAGGCAAGTAGAGGCAGAAAGCTTTATATGGCAACAGGTGATTACCTGGAAGTGGTAGTTGATGGTGATAATGTGAGTGTCGGCGGAGCCAGAATCCTTGCAACTATCCCTGCATCAAATGGAATCATTCAGGTGATAGATCAAGTGATATTACCCAACTAATAAACATAAATTTAAGATGAGAATAATACCTAGCATAGCATATACCTTTTTAATAGGTATAGCCTTTTTGATTGGTTCATGTAACCAATCGCAGAAAAGCGGTGGCGCCCTGAGTGGGAACATTGCTGAGCGAGTATATGTAGCCCCGGGTGAGCATGATGAATTTTATGCGTTTGTATCCGGTGGATTTAGTGGACAGCTTTCTGTTTATGGTCTTCCTTCGGGCCGACTATTCAAAGTAATCCCTGTCTTTTCTCAAGATCCGGAAAAGGCCTATGGATATAATGAGGAGACAAAGCCTCTCCTGAACACATCATTTGGTTTTATTCCCTGGGATGATGCCCACCATCCTGATTTATCCCAAACCAATGGAGAGATAGATGGGAGGTGGTGTTTTATCAATGGAAATAATACTCCTCGTATAGCCAGGATTAACCTGTCGACATTTGAAACGGATGAAATCATTGAGTTGCCGAATAGTGCGGGTAACCACAGTTCTTCATTTGTGACAGAAAACACAGAATATGTGGTAGCGGGAACACGTTTTTCAGTACCTGTTCCTCAGCAGGATGTTTCCATCAAGGAATATAAGGGCAAATTCAAAGGGGCGATTTCTTTTATCAAAGTAGATCCTGAATCAGGACATATGAATATCGCGTTTCAGGTCATGATGCCTGGATTTGACTATGACCTGGCACACCCAGGTAGAGGAAAGTCTCATGGCTGGATGTTTTTTAGCACCTACAATACGGAAGAAGCCAATACCTTGCTTGAGGTCAATGCCTCTCAAAATGACAAAGATTTCATTGCTGCGATCAACTGGAAAAAAGCCGAGGAGTTGGTGGCTCAGGGTGAATATGAAACCATGCCGGTTTCTTATGCACATAATGTGCATAATGAGTCTACTCAAGGTGCTACTTCGACGATAGAAAGGGAGGTTAAAGTAATTGATCCTTCAAAATACCCCGGATTGGTATATCTCCTTCCTACCCCCAAGTCTCCTCATGGTTGTGATGTGGACCCTACTGGTGAATATATCATCGGAAATGGAAAGCTTTCTGCTTCTCTGACAGCTCATTCGTTTACCAAAATGATTGATGCTATTGAGAATGAGAAATTTGATGGAGATGCTTATAACATTCCAATCATCAATTATGATGATGTGGTTGCAGGAGTGGTTCAGCAAGCAGGATTAGGACCGCTTCATACCGAGTTTGACAACAAAGGAAACGGCTATACGACTTTCTTCATTTCTTCGGAAGTGGTCAAGTGGAAAGTGGGTACCTGGGAAGTGCTTGACAGGCAACCCACCTACTATTCAGTGGGTCACCTGATGATCCCCGGAGGAAATTCCAGAAAGCCCTGGGGAAAATATGTGTTAGCCATGAATAAAATTACCAAGGACAGATACCTGCCAACTGGCCCTGAGCTCACTCAATCTGCCCAACTATTTGATATTACCGGAGATAAAATGGAACTCCTGTTAGATTTCCCAACGATCGGAGAGCCACACTATGCGGCTGGCTGTCCTGCGGATTTGATAAAACCCCAACAAACCAAAATCTACAGACTAGAGGAGAACAACCACCCACATGCGACGAAAAGTGAGAAAGAGACCCGGGTGGAAAGAAATGGCAAGGAAGTTCATATTTATATGACAACCATCAGGAGCCACTTTGCCCCTGACAATATTGAAGGAGTTAAAGTTGGTGACAAGGTCTACTTCCATGTGACTAATCTGGAGCAGGACTATGATGTGCCTCATGGTATTTCAATGATTGGAGCTAATACCTCAGAATTGTTGATCATGCCTGGTCAAACAGAAACATTCATTTGGGAGCCAAAACGAATAGGTGTTTGGCCTTTTTACTGCACTGACTTTTGTTCCGCACTTCACCAGGAGATGCAGGGATATGTAAGAGTTTCAGCCAGCGACGCAAACGTTCCAATTAGTTGGAGTCTGGATGGAGAATGATGAGAGCTGCAGGGTTGCCTGGCGAAATGCCGGGCAACCATCTCTTTCAATTAAAATGCAAGAAAATGAAAAGGTCAAAATTAATGATGCTCATTGCAGCCCTTTTGCTGGCGAGTCTGTTTGTATTGCCATTATGGAATATCACGCTTGAAGCTCCGCAGTATCCGGACCCCATTGGAATGAATATTTTCATCAACAAGTTTGCCGGAGTGGGTGAAAATGATATCAAGAATATCAATATCATGAACCACTATGTGGGTATGAAAGATATACCGGAAGTAATTCCTGAGTTTTCCATCTTTCCCTATTTCGTCGGAGGAATGATTCTGTTGGGTGTCTTATTTGCATTCTTCGGAAATCGCAAGCTTTACCTCGCCTGGTTTGGGCTGATGGTCATATTTGGCACCGTTGCCATGTATGACTTCTATACCTGGGAATATGATTATGGGCATGATCTAAGAGAAAATGCTGCGATTAAGTTTATGGATGAGAAAGGTGAACCAATGACCTATCAGCCTCCCCTGATTGGTGCAAAAATCATCCTTAATTTCAGAGCGATATCGATGCCAAGAATTGGAGCCTATTTAATGGCGATAGGATTGGCTTTATCCGTTTTAGCCTTCTTTCAGGCAAAAAAAGAGTTAAAGCCATCTGCAAAGTTTTCAATTGCTGCGATCCTGGTTTTAAATTCATTAGCACTTAATTCCTGTGAAGCGAAGCCTCAACCCATTAATTATGGCGAAGATGCCTGTGACTTTTGTCGAATGACAATTGTCGATCAGCAGCATGCGGCCCAGTTAGTGACACGGAAAGGGAGAGCCTATAAGTATGATGCCATTGAGTGTATGATCAATGATTTGAAGAGATGGGATAGTCAGGAGATTAAATACTACCTGGTAGCCGATTTTAAGAACCCAGGGGTCCTGACCGATGCCACTAATGCCAAATATCTGATCAGTGAGGCGATACCAAGTCCCATGGGTGCCTCCCTCAGTGCTTTTGCAGAGGAGTCTTCCCGTAAAAAGACTTTCGATTCAGTGGGTGGTCAGATGTTACAATGGACTCAATTACAACTGGAGCTAGGCAGCGGTCATACAATACATTAAAATAGTCTTAAAGAATGTTCGCTCGGTTATTTATATGCTTTTTTAGTTACTTCCTGTGGGTCGATGCGATGAGTGCGACATGGACTGTCTGCGGCAATTGTGAATTCAATGGAATGAGTACTGCCATTGAGGAAGCCTCACCTGGCGATACCATTGAGGTATTGGAGGGAATTTATAACTCTCCAGGCCTTGAAATAAGGAAACCGCTTGTGATAATAGGGAGTCCGGGAGCTATCCTGGATGGAGATAACCAAAACTATGTACTCAGACTCCTTGGTGACAGCATAACCATATCAGGTTTTACCATTGTGAACACGGGCAAAAGTTATACTAAAGATTACGCAGCTATTTATGTGTATGGCACCTCTGGTGTTCGGATTCTCAACAACCAAATTGAAAATTCTTTTTTTGGAATCCTGGTCGAAAAATCCAGAGATGGAGTGATCAAAGGCAATACGGTCATAGGGACCGCCAAACAGGAAGATCAGTCCGGAAATGGTGTCCACCTATGGCATTGTAGCCGAATGAAGATTGAAAGAAATGAGGTTTTAGGGATGCGGGATGGGATATACCTGGAGTTTGTGGATGAGAGTCATATCTTAAATAACTATACACATCACAATGTGAGGTATGGGTTACATTTCATGTTTTCCAATCATGATGCGTATTTAGACAACACTTTTGAAAATAATGGGGCCGGTGTTGCGGTCATGTTTTCCAAATGGATCAGGATGGAGAAAAATCACTTTATTGATAATTGGGGCACCGCCTCTTATGGCCTGCTACTCAAAGAGATTTATGATGGCGAGGTACTTAACAACATTTTCAGGGAAAACACACTGGGTATCTATGTGGACGGATCCACCCGGGTTAACTATGCATGGAATACGTTAAAGCAAAATGGATACGCGATAAAGGTATCCGGTGGTTGCTATGCCAATGTCTTTACAGCCAATAACTTCATTGGTAATTCCTTTGACATATCGTACAATTCCAAGATGAACGATAATACTTTCAATGGTAATTTCTGGAGTTCCTATACAGGGTATGATCTGGATAAAGATGGTATGGGGGATGTCCCTTACAGGCCAGTGAAGTTGTTTTCTTATATCGTGAACAGAACCCCGGAAACCATAGTCTTGTTGAGAAGCCTGTTTATTGACATTATAAACTTTTCAGAGAAAGTCTCACCAGCATTTACACCGGATGACCTGGTTGATCAAACACCCGCAATGAAAATATTCTGATGATAGAAGTAAAGAACATCAAGAAATCCTTTGGTAAGCTTCAGGTGCTGGATGACATTAGTTTTGATGTCTCTAAAGGAGGAATTGTAGCCATACTCGGACCTAATGGATCGGGGAAGACCACTTTCCTCAAGATTCTATTAGGGATGGTTATTCCGGATCAGGGTAAGATTTACTACCAAAAGAAAGATATCTCAAAGTCACATCATTATCGCAAATACCTTGGATATCTGCCTCAGATCGCACGTTTCCCAGACAATCTAACAGTCAACGAGATGATACACATGATCGCTGATATTAGAAACGAGCCTTCTAGTCCTGAAGCACTTATCGAGTTATTTGGTTTAAAAAATTTTCTGGATAAGAAGTTGGGTAATCTTTCTGGTGGTACCCGACAGAAAGTCAATATCGTCCTCACTTTTATGTTTGATACTCCAGTAATTGTCCTTGATGAGCCTACTGCAGGTCTTGATCCGGTTTCTTTGATTAAACTCAAAGATTTAGTCAAAAAGGCTAAATCAGATGGGAAGATCATACTGATCACCTCACACATTATGAGCCTCGTAGAAGAGCTGGCTGATGAGCTTATCTTTTTACTTGAAGGCAATATTTATTTTAAGGGCACGACCCTGGAGCTAAAAGCCCGAAACGGAAGTGAGGATTTGGAACATGCAATAGCTGCAATTCTGGAGTCATGATCAAGATCTTTAAATATAGCTTCTCGGATTTGATGCGTAGCAGATGGAGCTTCTTTTATCTGGGCTTTTACCTGGCACTGGGTTTTGTGCTGCTTTTTCTTAATAATGACCTGTCAAAAGGGATCATCACATTGATGAATGTCATTGTCGTGCTTACACCTATGATCGGGACCATTTTTGGTGTCATGTACTTTTATAATTCAAGAGAGTTTACTGAGCTATTGCTTGCACAACCGGTGAAAAGGTCTGTGATTTTCCTTGGACAATATTTAGGTATCTCCATCTCACTCGCTTTGAGCCTGATCATTGGACTGGGGGTTCCTTTTTTGGCATACGGAATCTTTCGCTCAGGTGAAATATTCAACTTCATCTTGCTGTTGGTTGCTGGTACTTTTCTCACCTTCATCTTTGTTGCCTTGTCCGTATGTATTGCCCTTCTTAATGGTAATAAAATAAAAGGTTTTGGCTATGCCATCCTGATGTGGCTTTTTTTTGCGGTGATCTATGATGGACTGGTTTTGCTGTCTATGATGGTTTTAGCCGATTATCCACTGGATAATTTTGCATTGGCTGTGACCTTCCTAAACCCGATTGACCTGTCAAGGATCATGATTCTTTTAAAGTTGGACATTTCAGCACTCCTGGGATATACCGGAGCACTATTTCAACGGTTTTTTGGAACCAGCCTCGGACTTGTGATATCATGGCTGATGTTATTTATCTGGACGATCGTTCCGGTTTCATTGATGGTACGGATATCAACAAAAAAGAATTTCTGATGGAAACATTTAACTTAGCCTATCAATTTAAATCATCCCGTGAAGTTGGTCAGTATGCTGGGTCTTTTGGAGCGTTATTATTGTAATACATGAAAAGTATCCTCTCCATATTGATGCTGATTGCTGTATTTACGCAGCTGCTTTGGGGATCCAGGTATCTGGTAGATTATTATGTCAATTCAGATTACTACAAGGCCAGATGTATCAATAAGGATTTACCTCAACTTAACTGTGACGGGAAGTGCATCCTGGCACTAAAAATTAAAGCGCAGTCCAAGGCAGATACTGAAAATACTGAGGTAATTCTCCCTATTAGTAGTGAATATACCTGGGTTAGTTATCTCATTAAATTTTCAATTCAGGTGACTCCTGAGACTCAAAAATCATCCTTATACTTAAACAGATATTCTCGTCTCTTTGAATGGAATATTTTTAAGCCACCAGTCTAGTGTTTAGTCATTTCATTTAACAGGGCTTTACCCTGATTTTCTTTCAATTTAATAGTTGATACCAGAGTGTATACCACTTGAGGTATCACCAAACTTTACTAAAATGAAAATTCTAAACATAGTGATTTTAGTGATGATCGTGGCATTGATATCCTGTAATTCATCAGAAGATGAGATGCCTGACCTCACCGCTGATTTAGTGCAGATTACCTCTTTCGAAGAAAATGATCTTCACCTAACTGTTTATGCACCCGAAGCTCTATTTGTGGGGTACAATACTGTTACCGTTAAAATAACTGATAACAGTGACACTTCTCTTTCAGGGGATATTTCTGTTTTACCTATCATGGATATGTCTACCATGTCTCATTCTTGTCCTGTGGAAGTGAGTGATGATAACTTTATTGATGGACTCTTTACTTTCAATGCAGTTTTCCTTATGCCTTCTGGTGAAATGGGAAGCTGGGAAATCAAGTTTACCATCAATGAGGTTCAAATTTCAGTGCCTATTGAGGTGGTGGCTCCCGAACTAACCCGATTGGTGTCATTCACGAGTTCAATGGATGTGGGCACCAAATACTTTGTGGCCTACATTGATCCAAAGGACCCGGAAGTGGGTAAAAATGACCTGGAAATTGCGGTATACAAAAAGGAAACCATGATGAGCTGGCCGGCGGTAACAAACTTGAATTTTGAGGTTGAACCCTGGATGGTAAGTATGGATCACGGATCACCAAATAATGTGGCCCCTGTTCATGCTGAAAAGGGCCACTATAAAGGAACCGTGAATTTCACAATGACTGGTGACTGGCAGATTCGGTTAACCATGAAAGAAGGAAAAGAAATATGCGGTACACCGTATTTTGACTTGTATTTCCAGTAAAAATTGATCGGATGAGATCGTTTCTTTTTTTAAGTACATTCATCCTTGGAGTCCAATTAGGATTCGGCCAATCGGATAAAATTCGGTACGAAGCCTGGTTGGACTCCATGACCAATGACCAGTATATCGGCATTGTTATGGAGCTGGATCAGGTGATGGTCACTGACTCGGCTCATCTGGCCCATATAAACAGTCCGAAGATGCAGATGAACATGCAATGTACTGATCAGCTGATGCATTGCATGCCTGGGGTAAACATGATTCGAAGAGGGAATTTTGCCAATGAACCGATGCTGCGAGGGCTGACATCCGAAAGGTATGTGATGAGTGTTGATGGGATGCGGATATATGGGGCATGCACAGATAAAATGGATCCGGCTTCTTCTTACATCGAGCCGATTAACTTAAATAATCTGGACATTTCTTTTGGTAGTCAGTCAAACATGATGGGTTGCGGCACTGGAGGAGGAATCAATTTTGGATTGAAGAAACCTGTCTTTAACACAACAGATCCCTTCAGGGTTTCACTCCTGTCCAACTTTTCCTCAGTAGCAAAAGGATTTGACCAGGCCATGGATATTAACTATTCAAGAGATAAATGGGCGTTTCGAATTTCCGGGGTACATCGAAAATCTCACAATTATATGGATGGCAATGGAGATGAGGTTCGATATAGCCAGTTTGAAAAGATGAACTACGCTGCCTCTGTCAACTATAAGGTCAATGATGGCAGTATGATCGCCTTTGATTTTGTGGGTGATGATGCAAATGATGTGGGTTATCCCTCACTACCCATGGACGTCGGTTTTGCAAAAGCAAAGATGTTTGGGCTTTCCTACCTGACTGACAAACTTTGGATAATCCGGGAACCTGAAGTTAAGGTCTACTACAATTATATCAACCACATGATGGATGATACAAAAAGGGACTCCGTAGCCATGCATATGGATATGCCTGGGAATACAAGAACCACAGGTGGATTTGTCAGAGGCTTCCTTCAACAAACTTCAAAGTCATCAATGGAATTGAAAGTGGATCACCATAGTGTGTTCTGGCATGCAGAAATGACCATGTATCCGAATGAGACGAATCAGCAGCCCATGTTTATGCTTACCTGGCCGGATGTTCACAGGTCTGTATCTGGAATTGAGTTAAAACATACCTATAAATTGATGCCAGATCATAGGATTGCAAATAGCGCCAGAATAGAGCACATTAATTCTTATATCAGTAGTGAGTTTGGTGATCGCCAACTTTCAATATTTGATAAAAGTGGTGATGTTCCCCGGAATGATGTATTGCTGAATCTTTCATCCCAATATTCATTGGACTTTGGTGACCATGCGATTGCGCGTGTTTTGTTGGCCTATGGAGAGCGGGTTCCTACCGTTTCTGAGCAATTCGGGTTTTACCTTTTCAATCAGGTAGATGGATATGATTATCTAGGGGACCCGGATCTAAAAAAGGAAAGAAACCTGCATTTTGAACTTGGACATAAAATAAGTAAGCCCAGGTTTAATATTGAATCGGCTGCCTTTGCGTACTTATTCAATGACTACATCTATGGGATCTATGATCCATCACTGAGTAATATGACTATAGGGGCCAGGGGTGTAAAGTGGTATAGCAATACAGGTAAAGCCATGATGCTTGGTGGTGAGTTTACATTGCGCAATCAACTCCTGAAAGATTTGACAAGTGAGCTTAGCACAAAATATGTGTACGGTGAGGATTTTGAAAACGAGCCCTTACCTCAGGTACCTCCCTTAAAATTGAGCTACTCGCTCAACCAAGCATTAAAAGGGTGGAATATTCAACCGGCAGTTGATTGGTCAATGGCTCAGAACCGAATCAGCGACAAATTCAATGAGAGAGCAACTAACTCGTACTTACTTACCAACCTGGGTATTTCAAAATCGGTTGTTATGGGCATAGGCTCTTTACGGGTTGGTCTCAACTTTGTAAATATTTTTAACGTAGCCTACCGTGAACACTTTGATGTTGGATCAATTCTGCGTCCGGGAAGGTCCATAGATCTCCGTGTGAGCTGGAAATCATTTTAAAGTTTAGTTAGGTACCAATGGCTTATGAATTTGGTAAACAAGGCATAAAGATTGTTAGAGGATACAAATAGCATAGCGTTCCAAAATATCATTATTTGCTTGAGAACAACTAAGTAGGGATATCAGGAAGGCTAAGGTGAACAAGTGGTTGAATTTCATAAACCTGAACTACATTTAAATAGGATAAATACATTACCTGATTCTCACCACCTCACCCCGATCCCAAGGAAAAGTCATGGTGGGTTGGTTGGCAAAACGATCAGTATATATGGTTAACTCCGTACCGGAACCTGGTTTCAATTGTACAGATAAATAGGAATTATCAATCGGGATCTTTTTACCCCGGGCTACCACATAAGTACATTGATGCTCAGCATAGCCGCCTGTCTGAATGATCAGTTCTCTTGATTTTGTCTGGCTGAGATTGACCAGAGTTACTGTCACATATTCATTAGTCATTTTGGTCACTAATGCCCCAACATCAGATGGAATCCCCGCCCGCTTTTTGACAGGATCAAAATAGCGTAATCGGGAATACAAAGCAGCTCCACCACGTCCCGGGTCCAATCCTGCAATCATAAGCTCTCGGAGAGCAGTCACGGACGCCGGATTATACTTCATCGGATCGTCGGCCAGACGGGTATCAGGAGTGGTCTTATCTTCCTGCATAGAAGCATGGATGCTTCTGACTCTGGCCAGGTCTTCCCGGAGGGCTTTTTCCGGATAATTCGGATTTTTCCCATCCAGGAATGAAATCCACTCATTGCTATCGCCTAACCGGGCACGGTCTTTTGGTGCCATAGTAAAGAAATAACAATCCAACGTCCCCCAATCCACAGGGTTGGGACTATAGGCATACCAGCCGTCGTCACCATACATATGGGGATATTGAGTCTTTCCATCTATTTTTTTACTGTTTGAATTCACTTTATCGATCATGTCTCCCCAGGCCGTAAGGTATTTGAAATCCCCTGTAAGCAAAGTGGCATTGTTGAAACCAATGATACCCCTGTAAACCCGTGTTCGATGAGCCAATTCACCAGTCTGTGGAACAATTGGTGAAAACCCCCATCCATAGGTTCCTCCATACCATTTACCATCGGTTGCTCCACCAATCGTTCCATCCAGTCCAATGTTACTGGGTATAATCCCCTTATTGGCTTTCATTCGATCCAGCCAGGCATCCACATATTCCATCATCCAGTCTTTGTAATTGTCTTCTCCCGTCATCAGGTAAGCATTGGCTGCCAGTGTAGTGGCGCTCAGGTTTTGTGGATGGTCCCCGATGGTCTCTGTGTAGTCTTTAAAGTGAGCGACCATCTGCTCGTAGTTGCGCTCACCATGTCCCAAGTCAAAGCGATTTTCTATTTCAATCGGATCGCCAGCCCAGTCTAAGCCAGTAGCCTTACGCATCAGGGGGCCACGACTTCCGTTGAACAGGCTTTTGATGATCTTATATTCAGGATCATAATTAGGTGCACCCGGATCTTCATTCATGTAAAATCCCGCAAAGCGCCTGACTCTCTTTTGAAAGTCCGGATCATATGGATCAGATAATCCCTGCAGGTTGAAAACCCTCAATCCTTCCCCATTGTGCATCCAGTCCATCATCACCGGAAATTCTTTGTAGTACATGCCGTCTCGAGCAAAGGGTACTTCCACGGTTTTTGCTTCTGTATATTGTCTCAGGTGCCCTTCCCAGGCTTTTTTGTACAGCCGAAGGATTTCATCTGATGCACCCAGGGCATGTAGAACCGGCCAGTCAGCTACATTCTCAATGGCGTCATCCGGGCCGTCGTCGCCTCCCCATCTTGCTACGGCCAACAAATACCCTCGTTCGTCAAAGTATTTATCAAAGAATGCATAACAGGCATCTTCATTAGCTCGCAATAATTCACGTTCCAATAAAGCCCAGGTAGGCGGAGTCATCGGGGCCTCGATAGATAAGGTGATTGTTTCCTTTGATTGGGCATAACAAAATACAGGTATCAGGAAGATGAGCAATAAGATGGGTCGATTCAAATGCTTGTTCATGAGGTCACTTTTAAGGTTAGGGTATTTCTTACAATTTAATTACGCTTGTCCTCGTTTGCAACGAGGACTTCAGAGATCCGCGTTCATAACACAATTAAATAGGCCTGTAGGCATCAATCTGACCACACATCTGACTAATTTTATTCAATCATGGTCATTGAAAAAGTAGAGATCATCAAATTGAATATCCAACTGAAGGAGCCAATAGCAATTTCACTGGGTACGACGACGATCGCCGAAAACCTGGTGATTAAACTCCACACAGATTCCGGATTATATGGTATCGGTGAAGCAAGTTCATTAAAGCACATCGTCGGAGAAACACAGGCTTCCCAGTTTGAAATAGCTAAGTATTTAGCTGGGTCTCTTAAGGGTAAAAATCCCCTGGCCATTGAGCAACGACTGATTGAGCTTGACCGGAGTCTTCCCGGTAATCCGACCTTAAAGAGTGCATTTGATATGGCACTTTATGATCTTCTGGGTAAAGAGGCTAACATGCCCTTGTACCAGCTGCTAGGGGGAGATGGCTCGAGGGAGATTGTCACTGATATGACGATTTATTTAGGCTCTCCAGAGCAGATGGCTGAACAGTCACTGGCCTATAAAAACATCGGTTTTCCAATCATCAAAGTAAAGTTAGGAGAATCGTTGGGCCTGGATGTAGAACGGATCAGGCAAATAAGGGAAGCCATCGGGTATGAGGTACCTCTGCGGATAGACGCCAATCAAGGTTGGGATCCTGTGACGGCCGTAAAGATTTTGACAGCTCTGGAAAAGTATCAGATCGAATATTGTGAGGAGCCCATACCGCACTGGAACAACAGAGAGCTGGTCAATGTTAGGAATCAGAGCCCCATTCCCATTATGGCGGATGAATCTGTTTATGATCATCGGGATGCCTTACGTCTGGCAAGTATGGGTGCCTGTGATTATTTCAATATCAAACTCGCCAAGACTGGAGGGATCCACAATGCACTGAAAGTTATCGCCATTGCCGAAGCTGCCGGGATCAAATGTCAGGTCGGGGGGATGTCTGAGAGCAGATATGCCATGACAGCCCTTGCTCACATCGCTTCTGCCAAAGAGATCATCACCTTTTATGATATTGATTCGCCTCTGGCTCATGCAGAGGATCCAGTGATAGGAGGAATTGTACTTGAGGGAATGGGCAAATGGAAGTTGCCGGATGGACCTGGCATTGGAGCAGATTTTGATGAGGAGTTTTTGGAGGGGATGGAAAGGATTGTTATTTAATGATGCTACTGAGACGCCGAATACCAGGGTTTATGGTAGTAATTTGATGAGTGTCACAATCACTGCAACTTGTGCAATAAGAAATCCTGCTAACTTCCATGCGAGTGAAGACATTTCTTTATGGAATTGAATCATTTCCTTATTGAATTGGTCTTTGGTGACAAGGTTGCTAAGCAGTAATTCATTATAGCGTATTAAAAAATTCATGATCGCATGAGCTTTATTTGATCCAAATTCCTTCTCTAAGGTACGAAATTCTTCTAAAATTGATGTTGATTCTTTAATGTTTTCCATAGAAAGCGTTATGCTTAAAAATATTAAAACAATTATAAGTAATTTTTACATAATTTCTGATTCTGAGTTTACTATGTTTTCAGGGTCACCTATTAATTTTATTCGCTGATTGAAACTCATTTAAAATGTCAAAGCACCGCATATATACGATGAGCGTCGCAGGTGTCTATCCACACTATGTAACCAAAGCTGAAAAGAAGGGCCGGACTAAAGCTGAAGTAGATGAAATCATTCAATGGCTAACCGGATATAGTCAACAGGAATTGACTGGGATTCTCGAAAACAAAACCAATTTTGAAACTTTCTTTCATGAAGCGCCAAAACTCAATGCTGCAAGAAGTTTGATTAAGGGAGTAATATGTGGTGTTCGTATTGAAGAGATTGAGGATCCGCTCATGCGCGAGATCCGATATCTGGATAAGCTCATAGATGAGCTGGCTAAGGGGAGACCAATGGAGAAGATTTTGAGGAAGGAGTAATAGTTGATTTGTTTACTCCGCTGTATTAAAATACCATTGAAAATACTTTTCATAAATAGTTGATTTGGAATCCCTGATATATTCGAGGAAGCTTTGGGTGAGGGGAGAGAGTCGTTTGTTTTTTAACCAGACCAGTCGCCACTCAGTTTTAATCGGTAAGCCTTTTGAATCAATGATAAACAATTGCCCACTTTCCAACTCATTGTGGATGCCAATTAACGGCATAATCGAATTTCCGAGACCAGCAATTACCGCTTGTTTGACAGCCTCATTTGATGTTAATTCTATCTTTTTTCTAAAGTTTTTATCCTCGGTAGAATAGAATCTTTCCATGGCTTTTCTGGTTGCTGAACCCTCTTCCCGGTAAATGAGTGGCTTACTTTTGTCCAGTGTGGGACTGTTACTTACCAGATATAATCTATTCTCAAGGAGAATTTCCTCATTCACCTCCAGACCCTCGGGCACGGTCGATACCATTGCAAAATCAATTTCATTGTTTCTCAGACTTTCAATAACCTTTGTCTTGTTAGTCACATCTAATACCAGGTCGATTCCCGGGTTATTTTCCATAAAAGCTGAGAGAAAATAGGGGATTACATATTTGCCAGTCGATGCTGATGAGATGGTGAGTTTCCCGGTCAGCAATCCTTGAAAGGCCTCTGTTTCATAGGTGATATTTTCAATTTCCAACATGACCCGTTTTGCAATCTCGGCAATCTTTAATCCGAATTCTGTCACACTGAGCTTCTTTCCAACTACTTCTGTGAGGGGAATTTTAAACTGTTCCTGAAATTTTTTTAATTGGATAGAGGCCGCTGGTTGGGTCATAAACAGCTCTTCCGATGCCTTTGTAACACTCTGATATTCAACTACTTTAAGGAATACTTGCAGTTGGTGTATGGTATAGTTCATAAATATTATTTATGTATATCATTACAAATATAAATAATAACTTATGATTCATTTTACTCAGTTTTGTAAGCAAATAAATCAAAATGCTATGATACACACCGAAGAATTACAACACACCAAAACACTTAAGTCAGTACAAAATCTGATCAAAGGTGATTTCAATCCTGATGAAGCGGAAGAAATCATTGAACATATGATCAATAAGAAGATCAATTTTCATGAATGCAAGAATTTCAGCAATGAGATCAGGTTCGGAGAAAAAAATTTGAAATCAATAGAACGAATCCAGGAACTTAAGCTTTCGGCAAAAGCGCTCAAGAACCTACTCTATGAAGCAAGAGCAACAAATAAGCGCCTGAGAATTTCTTCTACAATTTCAGTTGAATTGATCGAATCCTAAAAACAAATGAATATGTATAACTACTTCGTTATTTTCATTTCAATATCTATTTTATCACTTTTCATCTTATCTGTATTAACCAGGTTTAATATCGATAAAACGGTAATGAGAAAAGTAACAAAGATCGTTGCCTTTCTTAATGTAATTGGCGCTTTACTTTCTGGTTTTACACTGATTTTAAATGGTTCATTTGAATCCGGTCTGATAGGAATATCCGGTCTTGGATTTAGTGTGCGATTAGATGCAGTTAGTGCCATCATGTATCTGATGATTGCTTTATTAAGTCTCGTTATCCTGAAGTTTAGCATCAACTATCTGGATGGAGATCAGCGACAGGGGATTTTTTTAGGTCGTCTAGCCGCAGCTCTGGGATCAGTGGAATTACTGGTCTTGTCTGGAAACCTTGGTATCCTATTCTTTTCATGGGTTGCGACCAGCCTTTCTTTGCAAAGACTTCTTGTTTTCTACAATGAACGACCAGGAGCCATCATCGCAGCAAAGAAAAAATTTGTAGTGGCCAGGTTGAGTGATCTGTTTCTACTGATTGCCATTATTTTCACATTCAATCAATTTGGAACCGGGGAACTGTCTGTGATTTTTGATCAGGTTTCAAAACTTTCCATCGGTTCCTTGCCATTCAATATCGAAATAGCCTGTATATTCTTTGCATTGGCAGCCATCTTTAAATCGGCACAGTTTCCTACACATGGATGGCTGGTCGAAGTGATGGAAACACCAACACCTGTTTCAGCATTACTTCATGCTGGACTAATCAATGCGGGACCATTCCTGATCATTCGATTGGCCTACTTGTTTAGTGCAGCAACTAATGCACCGCTGATACTGATGATCATTGGTTCCATCACAGCGATATTTGGGTCACTGGTTTTTCTTACTCAGACTTCAATCAAGACAACACTCGCCTATTCAAGTGTGGCGCATATGGGCTTTAGCCTGATGATGTGTGGGTTTGGTGCCTATCCGGCAGCGATGCTGCACCTGGTTGCACATTCATTCTACAAGGCCCATTCATTTCTCTCTTCCGGAAGCGTCATAGATCAACTAAGGACTTCCAAAGGCTACCATTTATTACGAGAAGGGAATCCGATTAAAATAGCCATGGGCTTCACACTCAGTTTAGCGACTTATGCTGCGCTCATCCTGTTGCTGGATGTGAAGCTGCCCCAGGATTTTCACCTGGCGTTTATTGGTGCGATCATTATGTTAGGGATAGCCCAATTATTCACATCTGCAATTGACAGCAAGTTCATTCTTCAGGTCATGTTTAAAATCATCCTGATGGGTACATACGTGATAGGTTCATTCATCTTGTTTGAAAGTGCGTTTAGCTACCTGTTAGACGGTAGTATTCCATCCTTGAATGACTATAGCCTGGGAAAATTACTAGTTGCATCAGCCATTCTGGTTTGCTTCACAGGGATTGTTTTCTTGCAAATAATTGCTCCTCTCCTGGGTAACAAGTATGCCTACACTGCACTTGCCATCCATTTAAAAAATGGGTTGTACATGAATACCCTGTTTGACAGGATGGTAGGAGCTCTGAAAATATCAGTTCCTAACGTTGACCTTCGTCAGTCTGAAAACTTTGATCAAAAGGAACTCAAGCCGGAATTGATACCACTATTTGAAAAACAATAATCACAACCTATACCAAGTGAATATGAATTTAAAAACACAGGAAATCTTAAACCCGAAAGCAACCTACCAATCGGCAATGAAGTCTGCTTGCGATAAGATTGCTCCACTATGGCCGCTTGAAAGTTTCGTTGCAGTAAACCCTTATATGGGCTTCTCTAATAAAAAATTTGGTGAAGCTGCAGCTGAACTGGAACATCTTTCAGGCATTCAAATGACGATGCCACTGAAATTTTATCTAACTAAATGGGATCAGGGAAAGATCCTCAAAGAAGATCTGGAGACCACGTTAATGGACTACGGATATCAAATGGATGCCCCCGAATTTATCCAGCAACTAGATACTGATAGTAGTGAAGAATGGGCACAAAATCCTATAGCGGTTGTTGATTTTGCTTCAGGTGTCAGTGAAACAGACTGGAACCGGTTCATGGTTACCCGAATTTCAAACTGGATAGCTTCTTACCATGACAAGGGACAGGCATACTGGAAAGCATCATTTGAAGATGTTGACCTGTTTCAATCCTGGAAGACAGAAGCAAGTATCGATCGCACGCCGGATTTTACAGGGCTTAAGATGTTTAGAAAACAGGTGGCGAATCTACCCGATAATGTAACAGACGCAGTTGCCCAGGCGCTTGAGATGCTTGAGGTCTCAAAAAGTGAGGATCTTTCGATCTATTTTAATCGTCTCCTGAGGATAATGGGTGGGTGGTCAGCTTACCTGGCCTATCTCGACTGGGAAGAAAAATTGGATGGAAAAGAAGGGAAGCATTTGGCTGAGTTTCTCTCGATCCTAGTTTGCTGGGAAGCTTGCTTTCTGAAGAGCCTGGATAATTCAGAGATCGAAATAAAATGGAGATCTAACCTGAATTTATTCAACAAAGATACAAGCTCGAGTCCTATCCAACAGGAACTGGTGTCTAAGTTGATCCTGCAGGATGCATTTGATAAAGCGCTGCAACGGGAGCTTATAACTAAGTTCAAGAATAAGAAAACCTCCCCTTTATCGCCAAAATTAAAAGCCCAGGCAGTATTCTGTATCGATGTACGTTCAGAGGTATTTAGAAGAAACCTTGAGCATGTGGATCCACAAATTGAGACCATTGGATTTGCAGGTTTCTTTGGCTTTCCGGTCAACATTGTTCACCTGGGAGGTAAGAATACCGAAGCCCAGTATCCGGCGCTTATTAAGCCATCCATCACAATAAGAGAGAGCCTGACGAATGAAAGGGAAATCCGAAAGGCAGGTTTGGGAAAAGAGATTAAGATATCAGTTCATAAAATCTGGAAATCCTTCAAGTCCGGAGCTATGACTTGTTTTGGGTTTGTGAGTCCATTGGGATTATCATATCTCCCCAAAATATTCTCATCTACATTTGGATGGGCAACATCGGGTAGTAACCCCAATAAATATGGCTTGACCAAAGAACAGTATGAAAATAGAACTGTAGATCTTAATGCCACATCGTTTGAAGGTAGGACGATTGGAATACCCCTTGAGCAACAGGTGGAACTGGCTCGAAATGCACTGGTATCGATGTCTATGACAGACAACTTTGGAAAATTCTTCCTCTTCGTGGGACATGGATCATCCAGCACCAATAATCCATATGCTACCGGCCTGGACTGTGGTGCATGCGGAGGGCATTCTGGAGAAGCCAATGCTAAGGTAGCTGCGACGATTCTCAATGACCCTCAAGTGAGAGAGGGATTAAAAGAGCATGGCATAGAAATCCCTGAGGAAACAATTTTTCTGGCCTGTCTTCATGATACAACCACTGATGAAGTAACGATCTTCAATAAATCCCAGGTGCCACCAACGGATGAAAATGAACTTGTCCACCTGATAAAATCGCTTGAGCAGGCAGGGCAACTAACCAGGGCTGAAAGATCACTGAGAATGAATATTGATCCTGGTCAGGATATTCATAAACAGATCAAGCAAAATGTCTCTGACTGGTCGCAGGTGAGACCCGAGTGGGGTCTTGCAGGTTGTTCCACCTTTGTGATTGCACAACGAAGCCATACTGCAGGTGTAGATCTGCAGGGGAGATCTTTCCTGCACTCTTATGACTGGACTAAAGACAAAGACTTCAAAGTGCTGGAACAGATCATGACCGCACCTATGGTGGTTTCCAGCTGGATCAATCTGCAGTATTATGCTTCAGCGGTAGATAATAAAAATCTCGGGTCAGGAAATAAGACCTTACACAATGTAACATCCGGGATCGGGGTGATAGAAGGAGCTGTAGGGGATATTAGAACCGGATTGCCCTGGCAA
The DNA here is from genome assembly GCA_047947195.1 of Bacteroidota bacterium. Lineage (GTDB taxonomy): Bacteria > Bacteroidota > Bacteroidia > Cytophagales > Cyclobacteriaceae > UBA7330. The sequence continues at coordinate 3,216,453 of CP170458.1, read as the reverse complement.
TCAGTGCACGATGGAAATGACTACCAACATGATCCCAACCGATTGACGGTCATCATTGAAGCGCCGATTGAAGCAATTAACAATGTTCTGAAAAAGCATGAGTCTCTGACAAACCTTTTCGACAACGGATGGATCTACCTGATGGCCATGGATTCAAAAGGGGAGATCAGTTACAGATATCAAGGTCAATTGGGCTGGTATGGAATTGAGTAAGAATTTGATTGGGTTGTGAGGCTTGTTTAAAAAGGGGTGATTTATGGTCACCCCTTTACTTAATTGGCTAGCTTAAACGTAATGGGAAGCACTAAAGTTGAACTCACGGGATGGCCGTCTTTTTGAGCTGGAGTGAACTCTCCCTTACTTAATAATTTTACTGTTCTTACTGCCTCTGCTTTGATGTCATCATTGAGGTCAGTTGGACCAGCCGACAATACTGGTTCTGTTAAAACAGCAAAAGCCGTCACAACAACTCCATCCAACATATATCCGTTCCTCTTTTCTGCTACCACATCTTCGATCTTACCCTCCGAATTGATTGTAAAGGATACATATAGTTTGCCTGAACTATTCGTTTCACGAGCACTTTTTGGATATTTGATATTGTCACCCACGGTTTTATAAAGAGCAGGTAACCCTTCTTTATATTCTGCTGGAACATCCACCTGGCTATCCATGACAGCACAGGCACTGATAAACAGTATGAATGCCATCATTAATAGCGATATGCCAGCTCGGGCATAGCTCATCTTTGCATTAAATTTTTTATATGTCATCATATTAAATCGCTTACTTAAACTTGTTTTATTACTTAAATAATTACCTAATTGAATCGATACGCCAGTCCTTGCTTCAAAAAGAAAGTGCTGGTAATCCGATTTACTGATCCCTTTTTTAAGGACTTGAGCATCCGCCAGGAACTCATGCTCAGCTTTGATGTCTCGCTGAAATAGCCAGATGAAAGGGTTGAACCAAAAAACGATCGTCAATCCTTCTAAAATCAAAGCATCTAAAGAATGGAGTTGATCCCGATGTACCTGTTCGTGCACTAACATGACATCCAGATTTCCACCCTCAAGACGCTGCTTGCCGATGAACAAAAGATTAAAAAAGGTGAACGGAGAAACATCTTTTTCCAGTACCACCACGGTAAATCCCCATTGAGGATATTTTTTAGCATTGAAATAATGGAATATCAAAGTACCTAACCCGATGAGTGATCTAAAAGCAAAGAGGCCTACCCCCAATAAATAGATGATGGTATAAATTGGAACCGAATCAGGGGTACTTACATTAATGAACTTTGTTTGAATATCGCTTGCTCCCTGAACTATTACATTAATTGCTTCATTTGGTTCATAAGAAGTAAATAAACCCTCAACCGGTATGAATAAGAATCCTGTTGAGAATAGTAAACATGCCAAACCAATTATCCTATTGAGTTGATGATTCGGTTCATAGCGGATGATTACCTGGTATACCAGGTACAATAAAACTATAGCCAGACTGGATTTGAATAGATAGTCTTCCATTATTTCTTTTTTTTCTTTTCTTTGATCTGGGACTTGAGGTGTTTTATGATCTCTTCCATTTCCTCTGTTGACATCTGTTCCTTGTTACTAAACTCAGAGACCATTCGCTTGTAGGAATTTGAGAAATAGCTCTTAACAAAAGATTTCATGAAGCCATGGGTGTATTCCTTTTTTTTGACCAGGGGAAAGTACTCATGCGAATTGCCAATTGGAGTTCTTCCAACAAACCCTTTGTTTTCCAATATTTTAAAAATGGTTGCCACGGTGGTGTATGCTGGCTTAGGTTCCTCATATCCGTTCACCACATCCCGGATTAGTCCCTTTTTGATGGACCAGAGGATTTGCATGGCTTTTTCTTCCGCTTTTGTGAGTTCCATAAAACAATACTACTAAAAGTTTAGTAGAACTACTAATAATTTAGTAGAAAAATAAACTCCTTGATTATTTTAATACATAAGTAAATTATGTATAATTGTCTTATGTATATGATTTTAATCTGTTATCATGCAATATAAAAACCTGATAAAAGGCACGCTGCAACCCATTATTCTGAAGCTGCTTTCTGAGCAGGGGAGGATGTATGGTTATGAAATCACGCAAAAAGTGAGAGAGCTAACCAGTGGGAAAATTGAAATAACCGAGGGAGCACTTTATCCTGCACTGCACAAGCTGGAGATTGAAGGAACGCTTAAAACGGAAAAGGAATATATCGGAAAGCGGGTGAGAAAGTATTACTCTTTGACCAAAAAGGGGGATTCTGTTGTTCGTGAACGGGTAATGGAGTTAACTGACTTCGTTGCTTCCATGAATGTATTGTTGAACGCTAAACATTCCGTCAATGCAAGTAACTGATGATCAACTGGAATTTATTCAGGAGGATATTGTGGCTCGAGGGATAACCATTGAGCCCCTCGCAGAAAATCTGGTAGACCACATCTGCTGCTTAATTGAATCACAAGAGGATTCAAACTTCGAAAAAGCTTATGGGCAAGCGCTGAAGAGCTTTGGAGCAGGTGGGTTGCAGGAAGTTGAAGAAAACACGAAACTATTATTAATACTAAAACGAGAAATTACCATGAAAAAGCTAATGTTTAATCCTGGGCTACTCAGCCACCTTTATCATTTCATTCGGAGCCATATCCAGACTAATTCCACTTGTAGGAGGGGGTCTATTGATGACCATTGGTATTGTCATATTGACTGTTGGGTTTTTACCCCTTTACTTCTACCATCAATACCAGAACTCAAAAAGTTGGATGTCCTTAATCGGATATTTAGGATTTGCAATTACAGCCGTTGGTACCAATTTCCTGATACTTCATCTTCCTTTTAATGGAGAGCTGATTTTCTTCAGTGGGATGATTCTGTTGAATGTAGTCTTTCTGCCGTGGTATTGTATTCGACAGTACAAGAAAATTTCGGCACAGGCTGTCTAGCATATCTCAAGTTTGACTCTGAAGTGCGATACAATCGCACTTCTCGGCCATCCTCGTTACAAACGAGGATCAGACAATATATACTAGTCCTCGTTTGCAACGAGGACTTATGAGAACAGCGTTTTCAACGCTTATAGTCAGTCTACAATTACAACCTTCACAAGTCCTTTTTGATCGGTATAATAATCTATGGCACTGCTATAGACATAATCCTCGGGATTATTAACAATTCTGGCTTTGACAGGATTATCATGAATGTAATTGATCTTTTGCATAATATCTATTCCCGTATTATCTAGATCGATTGCATGATTGTCATCACTCCAGATCTTATAATTTACTGCTCTTCTCGTTCTTTTGGCTTCAAAATGAAATTTATCAAGTAACCAGTCTTTTCTGCTTTCATGGATATGAGACATTTCTTGAATGAATGCCTTTGAGGTGAACTTTTTGAAATCTCTTAAGAAATCAGACATCCTGTGTGGTTGAATACATCTTGCTATAAGATGAATATGATTTGACATGAATACCCAGGCATTTATTTCTAAACCTTTATTTTTTATGCTAAAGTTTAGTGACTCTACAATAATATCTCTGTAGTTGTATCTGGTAAGTAAGTCCACCCATTTGATAATTCTTATTGTCAGGAAATAATGGGCGTGTTGATCTAATATAGTATATCTATCTCCTGGCATATATTGTAAATAATGGTTTAAAATAAAATAAATATTTGAATTATGCGATACAATCGCATTTCCCTTGAATCCTCGTTACAAACGAGGATCAGACAATATGTGCTAGTCCTCGTTTGCAACGAGGACTTATGAGAACAGCGTTTTCAACGCTAATTTATTTTTAAGCACAAGACGAAGTTAGGATAAGAATAGGGCAGAAGGATTAATCACTTTAATTCAAGGAATAAGGAAGAAGACCGCTTCTTTCAAAGTGGCCCCCCTCCATGCTCAAAAATATGAATCTCAGATTATTTATCTTAAAACGTGCCAGATTCATAAAAAACAGATTGTCAAACAGTTAAGTATTGAGTGATTACTGAATGCGTCTATTTTTTATACAACTGTGTGAATAAATGAACATGCGATTTTACGTATTGGTCTTTGCTCAGTTATGGAAATACAGATGTTGTAGTTATGATTCTATCTGGAAACTTAAAGATCGTTTATTAGACAGAGGCCAAAGAGATAGAAGTCACTCGACGCAGCCGAGCGACTGAAGGGAAATAACTATCCTGCCTCAAGCAATAGCCAACCTATGTCAGGAAACAACCAACTTCCCTTAGGAAATAACCAACCTATGTCAGGAAACACTCAACTGCACCCAAGAAATAACCAATCTCGCCCAAGTAATAACCAATCTCGCCCAAGTAATAGCCAACTACACCCAGAAAATAACTGACAGCACCCAAGAAATAACAAACCTATGACAGGAAATAACTAACTGTTCTCAGGAAATAGCTATCCTGTGATAGAAAATAATCAACTACTTTCAAGTAATAACCAACTGCTCTCAAGCGAACCTTAAAACTCCCACGTACAAATCACCTCCCCTGTAATCAAATCTATTTTCAGTCGCTCGTTTGTATTAAATGACCTGGCATGCTGAAGGCCTCTGGCCTGAGGCTAAACGTGAATAGAAGTCAATCGATGCAGTCGATCGATTGAAGGGGATCTATCAATCACTGGATTTACCAGGTATTTTTAGTTTAACTTCCACTTATCAGCCAACTCTTTGTTATAACCCTCACCCTCAGAAGGATTGGGTTCCCCTGTACCAGTGGTGATTAATTTAAATAGGCTGTTATTGATGTAGTTTGTCCATCCGTCATGGCAAACATTGTAGCACTCATAAGATTCTGTAAGACCCTCTTGTGTGAATGTAAGCCTGGTTTTGGTACCTTCCTTTTGAATATCAAAAATCAGCCGGTTTCCAACCCATTCTTTCTGATCTTTTACAAAGTTGAAACTGTTTTCAATCACCTTCCAGACGACTCTTTTGCCCGGATCCAATGTTACCACCTTCATCTTGCAGAGGTGAATGTCTTTGTAATGATAAAACCATTCTTTATTGAGTTCATCCGTTGGTCCTTCGATTTCTTCTGACCACCACCCGCGGACATTGTTTATAGCATTAAAAACATCTTCGGGACTTTGACTAACCTCTATACTTGTTGTGTAATTATTATTTTCCATTGTTTGTGCATTCAAAGAATTAAAATGTGTAATAGTGAGAATTATAATGGCTAATATGATTTTCATGGTGCAGGCTTATTTTAAGGTTACTTCAAGCTGTTTCATATATTCTGTCCAGGCATTGGAGCAATTACTGTAACATTCAAATTTTGGAATTAGCCCTTCATGCGTAAAGGTCACATATCTGAGATTTCCCTTATCAGAAATGTCAAAGCGTATTTTCGAGCCAATCCATTCATCGGTTTTAGACAAAAATGAGAGCGTACTGTCAGTGACCTCCCAAACTATCTTTTCAAAAGGAACAAGTGCTATTAATTTGTGCTTACTATAATGAGCACCTCCACCAGCGTAGAACTCAAATTCGTCTCCGATTGCTTCACTATTACCTGTAATGGTTTCCGCATAAAATCCAGTCCACCATTTTCGTGTCTCCAGCAACAAATCATAAATTTCCTTAGTCGATTTGGAGCTTTCAAATGCGTAAGTGAAATCTCTGTTTCTCGTGTCTTTTGTTATTGGTTCAAGGACTTCTGTTTTCATGATCTTTTGTATTTAAATGAACGATTTCACAAAAGTATTGGCTCAAATAACCTCTTGAAATGGTCTATATAGACATCATGATGGGTTGATATAGACAATTGATCATTTTATCTTTGTAGAAAAAGTTTATGAAGACATTAACCATTCTGGTACCTAATGGTCAGAATAACTTAAGCAGTATTGTGGGTACTTATAAGATTTTCAATAGAGCCAACGCCTATTATAGCAAATCCGGGAAAGCGCCGCTCTTTGAGATAACTCTGGCAGGTACAAGCAAGCAGGTTGATTTTCACGAAAGTCTTTTTACTGTTAATGTCCAGAAGAATATTGAAGAGATTGCGCTGTCCGATTTAATCATTATTCCTTCCCTCAATCATAATTATGAGGAAGCCATAAATGAAAATAAAGAATTGATTGCTTGGATTAGGCTGCAATATAAGCGTGGAGCAGAGATAGCCAGTATTTGTACAGGTGCTTTTATCCTGGCTGCAACGGGTATATTAGATGGCAAACGTTGTTCTACACACTGGTCTGTGAGTAAGGAATTTAGCAGCATATATCCAAAGGTAGATTTACAAACCGATCAGCTTATTACAGACGAAAATGGCATCTATACGAATGGTGGCGCTTTCTCTTTTCTAAACCTAATTATTTACTTAGTTGAAAAATTCTATGGAAGAGAAATTGCCCTTTTATGCGCAAAGGTCTTCCAGATTGATATCTCCAGGAATTTACAGGCTGAGTTCTCAATTTTTAAAGGGCAAAAGCAACATGATGACGAGTCCATTAAGGAGGCACAAAAGTTTCTGGAAGAAAACTATTATCAAAAGCTTTCAATAGAAGCATTGGCTAATAAGCTTAGCATTGGAAGACGAAATTTTGACCGAAGGTTTAAAAAGGCAACCAGTTTTACACCCATTGAATACCTGCAACATGTAAAAGTGGAAGCCGCAAAAAAAGCCTTTGAAAATACCCGTCAAAACATTAGCGAAGTAATGTACGAAGTTGGATACAATGATGCCAAAGCTTTTCGTGAGGTCTTTAGCAAATTAACAGGGTTATCCCCGTTGGATTACCGAATGAAGTACAACAAAGAGAGGGCATTGATTTAAGGTTATCTATTTCGATCCTTCTTCCTCTCCCGTCTATTGCCAGCTAGCTTAAAAGTTATAGGAAGCATAATTTTTACTGCAACTGCTCCCCCATCTTTGTAACCAGGGGTAAATGCGGGAGCATTACAACTTGGATTTTCTTTTTATCAGGGCTCATAGCATATCTATGGATTAGTTGATTTAAGGAAAAATCAAACAATCAATTTAAAAATAGTCCCTAAATTGATAGCATGTACCGCTTGGCCCAACGTCTCATCATCATATCCTGTCCACATCATTGACAACCCCTGTCCATTATTTTGACATTTCTTTTATATCCATGAATCCAATCCATTGGTTTACAGCCCGTTAGTAAACAGGCACAAAATTTCTGGTGTATCTTGTAATCTCTTGATAGTGTTAACAAACGATTATGAACTTCTATCATTTTAAACTAGTCATTCGCGGTCTTTATCAGAAAAAGTTTAACAGCCTGATAAAGATCCTTGGAATTATCCTGGCTTTGGTCCCAGCGATTTTGATATGGTCATTTGTTAAACACGAAGTTTCGTATGATAAACAGTTTACGGATTCGGAAAAGATATTCAGGGTAGTCAGGAACTGGCAGGAAGACACAAAATTCGAGGCTTCCACCCCGGTTCCATTGTTTCCGGAAATGAAAAGCACCTTTCCTGAAATTGAAACCGGCTCACGGATTTTACCACTCTATGATTTTGAAGTGCTCGTCAATGATCAGGTTTACCCGGAAGGAGTCATGTTAACGGCCGACTCTTCCTTTTTCAATATGCTTAACATGGAACTGATTGCAGGCGATAAAAACAGGGTGCTTGCCGATCCGGGCACAGTTGCCATCAGTAAAAGCATGGCCGATAAGCTCTTTGGAAACCAGGAACCAATGGGCGAAACGATTGAATTGGTTGGTAGAGGTACATCAAATAATACAACGGCATTTACTGTTGGTGGGGTATTTACCGATTTTCCCTCCAACTCACATTTCAGGGCAAATGTGATTTTTCCTTTAAAAACTTTTAGGATTTACAACCAGCAAGCACATGGAAATCATCCTTTGATCACTTATCTCAGGTTGAAAGATGCAGAGGGTGAGCAAACGATCGAAGAAAAGTTTCCCAGTTTCATGGAGAACTTTTATGGCAAAGACTATTATGACTATGCGCGAACTACCTATTTACTACAACCCATCACCGATATTCATCTAAACACCACGGTCAACTACAACAGATATGAGACGGCCAAGGGCAGCTATCTCAATCTATATATTTTCCCCACTTTGGCTTTGTTAATTATGCTGATTGCCTCGTTCAATTTTGTGAATCTTTCGGTTTCTGAAGGTGCTTCTAAAAATAAAGCATTCGGAATCAACAAAATATTAGGCTCCGGTAAGTTCTATTTCTTTAGAATGTACATCCTTGAATCGCTGATACTTACCGGTATGGCTTTGATTATTTCCATCATTTTACTCCAAATCATCAATCCATTCTTCAAGTCTTTTGTTAACCGGGATATCGATTTGCTGGTTTTCAGCAATCCCGAGCGGATTGTCCTCATTTTGGTATTTACGCTCTTGCTTGGTTTGATAAATGGTGCCTATCCGGCATATCTTTTTTCTTCGAAAAGCATGGTCGGCTTCATTAGGGAAAAAGCAAGTTCTTTTGGAAGGCAGAAGAAGGTCCAAAACCTTTTCCAGGTAGCGCAATTTGCCATTTGCATCTTTTTTATTGCCGGCTCTATTGTGGTGTTCAAGCAACTTGATTACATCAGCTCAACCATTGAGAAATCATTGGATAAAGACAATGTACTGATTATAAAAAATGCCGATAAGCTTGGAGATAACCATGTAGTCTTTAAATCGGAGCTTGATAAACTGACTGGTATTTCCAATGTTTCATATAGCAATGAAATACCTGGGATTGCAGGTTATTCTCACTGGGGTCATCCGGTGGACTCAGCAGCTGTGGATGCACATGTGGTTGTTTTCAATTGTGACGAGGATTACCTGTCAACTTTAAAGATGCAGCTTGTGGCCGGGCGATTTTTTGATGAGAACCATCCAACAGATAGCGAGGGTATTATTCTGAATGAAACCGCTGTTAAAACACTTGGTTGGCAGGATGACCCACTTGGCAAACGTTATCGATTAGATAAAACCTATACCGTGGTGGGAGTGGTTAAAGACATTTATTTTAATTCGCTTCATCATGAAGTACTTCCCCAGTGTTTCCTTTTCCAGCCTAAAAATACGGGTGACAAAGCGCTGATTAAGATTGGAGCCGGGCAAACGCTTTCGGCGGTTGATGATATTTCAGCTTTGTGGTCGCAATTTGTTCCGGATTATGAAATGAATTTCAGCTTTTTAAATGACGAAATGAATTTCTGGTACCAGTCAGAACGCAAAACGGGGCTTTTAGCGCTCATTCTTTCAATGATAGCCATCACCCTTTCAGGACTCGGACTACTTGCATTGGTATTACAATCCATCAACAGCCGGGTAAAGGAAATAGGGATCCGAAAGGCTAACGGGGCACAATCTATTGAAATCATCAAATTACTGAATTCATCCACGGTAAAATGGGTAGTTGTGGCTTTCCTTGTTTCAGCCCCGGTGATATGGTTTACTATGAACAAGTGGCTCGAAACGTTTGTATACCGTACTAGTTTGAGTTGGTGGATCTTTGCTGTTGCTGGTGTTACTACACTAGTTGTTGCACTTTTGACTGTAAGCTGGCAGAGCTACAAGGCTGCTACCCGGAATCCTGTTGAGGCTTTACGGTGTGAATAGTAAATAAAGAGCCGAAATCCCGCAGAACGAAGTGGAAGCGGGATGGAGGAGTTGAGATATGCATAACAAAACTGTTTGTGCACTTTATCCTCTATTTATTTCATCTTATTCATTCAACTTTTTATCTATAATCACGAAGATTCCCGACTCGCTCCGCTCTCGGGAATGACGTTCTTAGGCTGTTTCTACTGTCTGCTGTCTCCTGTATTCTGTCTCCTGTAAAAAATTTCCCACTTCCTCCCACTGTACAGAAAAACGTCCAATTTTTATCACACTTTTCCTTTAAAACATCCTTTTTAAGCCTCCTTATGCTCAGAGACTTATGAGTGTAAACCTTGTTATCTCTTTCAAAAGGGCCTTTTAACCCATTCTGAGTAAATTTTTTAACAAAGTGTCATAAAGTGGGGGAAAGTGGTTGCAAATGTCATTCTTTTCATTACATTTGTCTCGGTGGTTTATATTTTTCAAGGCTCAGATGGCTTTTTTTACAAGCGAGTATGAGTGTAAGTTGGATACTAAGGGTAGGTTAGTTTTACCTGCAAAGATTAAGACTAACCTGCCCGAGGTCTCCACTGCAGAGCTCGTAATCCGAAAAGGATTCGAGCCAAATCTTATCCTGTATCCAATGTTAGAGTACAAAAAGATACATGCCAAGATTGCTGCGCTCAGTGAGTTCAACGCCGAACAGCGAAAATTGAAAAGAAACTTCTTCAGGAGCATTGCTCAGGTAGAGTTGGACAGCGCGGGAAGGATTTTGATACCGAAATCAATGCTCGCTCATGCACAGATAGACAAAGAGGCTATCCTCATCGGCATGGGCAATTATGTTGAAATGTGGAATCCGGGAGTGTTTGCCGAGCATCAGATCGAAGATCCGGACGAATACAGTGCGCTGGCGCAAAAATTCCTGGACGAATAAATATGAGTGTCTACCACAAGCCCGTCATGTTACAACAGTGTATCGAGGGGCTTGCCATCCGATCCGATGGCATCTATGTAGATGTCACCTTCGGAGGTGGAGGACATTCGAAAGAGATAATAGACCGGCTGAAGGAAGGAACATTATACGCTTTTGATCAGGATGCTGATGCAAAAGTCAACGCTGACAAGCTGAGCGATCAGTTGAAGCAAAAACGTTCTTTTACATTTATTGAATCAAACTTCAGGTACCTCAAGCGATATCTGAAATTCCACGGTGTCACACAAGTGGATGGAATTCTTGCCGACCTTGGTGTCTCCTCACATCAGATAGATGAAGGTTCACGCGGCTTTTCCACCCGCTTCGACGGCGACCTGGACATGCGGATGGACCAGAATGCTGAGAAATCAGCCGTACAGGTCATTAACGAATATGCCGAATCCGACCTGGTCCACATCCTAAGCGCTTACGGTGAGATCAAAAATGCCAGAACCCTGGCCAATGCCATCATCAGGGAACGAGCCACCCCGATCACCAGGAGCCAGCAACTAAAAGATATCGCATCATCCATGGCACCCAGGGGCAAAGAAGCCAAATACCTGGCACAGGTCTATCAGGCCATCCGAATTGAAGTAAATGACGAGATGGGAGCCCTGAAAGAGTTTCTGGAACAAACAAGCGAAGTAATTAAACCGGGAGGAAGGCTGGTGATCATGAGCTATCACTCCCTGGAAGACAGGCTGGTCAAAAACTTCATGAACACAGGAAACTTCAAAGGGGTGATGGAAAAAGATTTTTACGGCCACGAGATCAGGCCCTTTAAGCCGATCACAAAAAAGCCGGTGGTAGCTGAAGAGGAGGAGATAAAAGAAAACGCAAGAGCGCGGAGTGCGAAGTTGAGGATAGGAGAGAGGATATAAAGGTGAAAGGAGAAAGGTGAATGGAGAAAGGTGAAAGGAGGAAGGAACAAGGTGAAAGGAGGAAGGAACAAGGAACAAGGAAGTGCGGTAGGTCCCTTTAGTGAAAGAGGGGCGCCCGGCTAGGGTGAACGAGGGCAAACGGAAAAGAAATGGGGAAAAGCTTAAAAGGCCCCCGACCCCTAAAGGGGAGATAAAAGAGGGTAGATCCCTTTAGGGATGTCAAAGGCAGGGTGAGGGAAGGATGAAAGAAAATTTATTATAAGGTCGGCCAATGGCTAAATGCGAATAGCCAAAAGCCAAAGACCAAAAGCCAATAAAAAGAAAAAAAAGATGTCAGGAAATACTTATAAAATGCCAGGCAAAGCCACTTCACAAGGTGGGGGTGTTTTCAAGTTGATCGATCGGTTTCTTAGGATCGACGATTCACTTGCACAGGTGATCCATGTGCGGTTCCTGCCACAGATCCTGTTTGTCTCTACCCTGTGTGTCATCTACATCGGAAACAGGCATTATGCTGAAAAGAAAATTCGTGCGATCAGTACCCTGGAGAGTGAGGTTGAAGATCTGAGAGCAGATTACACGACATTAAAAGCGGAATACAAATTCGCCAGCAAGCAATCTGAGGTCGCCAAACAGGCTAAAGCACTTGGATTGGAAGAAAGTAAACATCCACCCTTTAAAATCATGGTCAATACGGAATGAGTATCAAGCGATCCATATTGCTCCGGGTGCGAATCGCCTTCTTATTAGTATTCCTTTTTTCAGGGGGGATACTTTTTCGCATTATAACACTACAGTATACCGAAGGGGATCGTTGGAAAGGTTTGGCAGAAACTTTAGGACTTGAGGTACGCAAAATTGAAGCTACCAGGGGAAATATCTATGCTGACGATGGAAGCTTGTTAGCTACTTCGATTCCTTTTTACCAGGTAGCCTTTGATCCGGGACTTGCCGAAGATGACCTGTATCGCCAGGGAATTGATTCCCTATGTTATATGCTTTCCAGATTCTATGATGATCTATCGCCCACTCAATACAAGCGGAAGATAGATGACGCGCGACGAGCCAAAAAAAGATACATCGTCCTGAGCCGTGACAAGATTGGCTACCAGGACAAAAAACGAATGGAAAACTGGCCAATCTTCAGAGAAGGCCGATCCAAAGGAGGCGTGATCTTTGAAAAAGTGGAAGAGCGCTTTTTGCCGTTTTCACAGCTGGGTTACCGTACCATTGGAACGGTCAATGCCGATAACCGGGGTGTGGTTGGACTGGAATATAGCTTCAATAGACAGCTGGCTGGTCAGGATGGAAGATCTGTCTTCCAGCGGATGGCTGGTGGAGGATGGAAACCGGTTTATGATGGTACAGAGATTCGACCAAAGGATGGTTATGACATCCAGACTACCATCAATGTAAACCTGCAGGATGTGGCAGAATCAGCCTTATTGAAAGCCTTAACCAAGCATAGAGCAGATTACGGATTGGTGGTGTTGATGGAAGTGAAGACCGGTGAGATCAAAGCGATTTCCAACCTAAGTAGAAATAGCAATGGGGACTACTATGAAAGATACAACTATGCAGTTGGCAGCCAGGGCGCAAGGGAGCCGGGTTCCACCTTTAAGCTAGCCTCTATGATGGCTTTGTTGGAAGAGACCGATCTGGAGCTGACCGACACAGTAGATACCGGTGATGGGAAATATCAGTTTTACAACCAAACCATGCGAGACCATAAGGAAGGTGGTTATGGTGTACTGACGGTAAAGGAAGTTTTTGAAAAGTCATCCAATATCGGGATTGCCAAATTGGTACAGAAGCATTTTGGCGATGATCCGGCTGAGTACATTGACTTTATTAAAAGCACAGGATTGGGTCAGCCACTTGGTTTTCAGATGGTTGGAGAAGGGATTCCTTATATTAAGGACCCTACAGACTCTACCTGGAGTGGGGTTTCATTGCCGTGGATCTCTCATGGTTACGAGCTAAAGATGACACCTCTTCAGACACTTACTTTTTACAATGCGGTCGCCAATAATGGGAGGATGATTCAGCCATTAATCGTAAAATCTGTCAGGAGTGCCAACCGGGTGATGGATTCCTATAAACCGAAGGTGATCAATAGTAAAGTCTGTTCGGACAAGACATTGAAAGAGCTTCGCTTGATGTTAGAAGGCGTGGTTGAGCATGGAACAGCTGAAAATATCAACAAGACCAAGTACAAAATTGCTGGTAAGACGGGCACAGCTAAGAATGTAAAGAATGGCCGCTATATAAATGAGTATTATACATCTTTTGCAGGCTACTTTCCTGCCGAGGATCCCAAATACAGCTGTATCGTGGTGATTGATAATCCAAAGAGTTATTATCAGTATGGCTCAGATGTATCTGCTCCTGTCTTTAAAGAGATAGCTGACAATATCTATGCTTTGCAGGTGGATATGCACCAGGAATTGCCCAAAGAAGCAGATCAGTATGTAGGTATCTTCCCGGTCATAAGATCAGGCAAGCAGGATGAGTTGAAGATGATCTGTGACGATCTGGGTATCGCCAATATATCAAATAATGACGCTTCCTGGGTTAAGACAGACGTTGAAAACAATACGATCATTTGGGAAAAGAATAGCACCGTCGATAGCCGGGTGCCGGATGTGAGAGGCATGACCTTACGGGATGCCATTTATGTATTGGAAAATCTTGGATTGAAGGTGGAGGTGACTGGTAGAGGGCGTGTGAGTCAACAGTCTGTACTACCCGGGTCAAAGTTTGATCAGGGGAATGCCATTAAACTGGAACTGAGCTCATGAGGATGCTGAAAGACATATTGTTTGGTGTTTCGCTCAATGAGATCCATGGCGACAGAGAGGTGAAGATTTCAGATGTCACTTTTGATTCCAGGAAGGTAGCGAAAGGCAGCTTATTCGTTGCCGTAGAAGGTCTAACAGTAGATGGACATGCCTATATCAGCCAATCTGTTAAAGCAGGAGCCTCAGCAATTGTTTGTGAGACGCTACCAGAAGAAATGAATGAGGGGGTGACCTATGTGTCTGTTGATAATAGTGCCAAAGCGGTAGGAATTATTGCTTCAAACTTTTACGACAACCCTTCCCAAAAAATCACATTAGTTGGTGTGACAGGGACAAATGGTAAGACAACTACCGTCACACTCCTTTTTGACCTGTTTAAAAACCTTGGTTATAAAGCCGGGATGCTGTCCACTGTGGAGAATAAAATAGATAACGAGATCTTACCAGCTCAATTTACGACTCCGGATAGCATCCAGCTTAACCAATTACTTGGCCAGATGGTGAAAGCCGGCTGTACACACTGTTTCATGGAAGTGAGCTCACATGCACTGATCCAGCATCGGGTGGCAGGAGTAACTTTTAGTGGGGCGATTTTTACCAATATCACCCATGACCACCTGGATTACCACAAGACTTTTGAGGAGTACATCAAGGCGAAGAAACTACTGTTTGATGGATTGTCAAAAGATGCTTTTGCGCTGGTCAATCTGGATGATAAGCGAGGTACGGTGATGATGCAAAATACCAAAGCATCAAAGAATACCTATTCACTCAAGGGAATGTCGGACTTTAAGGCGAAGGTAATCCATAATACGCTTCAGGGGTTGGAACTTGATCTGGATGGCACCAATGCCTGGTTTAAGTTGATTGGGGATTTCAATGCCTATAACCTGCTGGCAGTATATGCTGCTGCCGTGCTTTTAGGTGAGGAAAAAGAGGAAGTAATGACCGCCCTTTCCATACTAAACGGAGCGAGGGGTCGATTCGAACAGGTGTCAAATACCAGAGACATCCTGGCCATCGTGGATTATGCGCATACCCCGGATGCCCTGGAGAATGTGCTGAAGACGATAGAAAATTTAAGGACTCACCAGGAAGTGTTGGTGACGGTCGTAGGATGTGGAGGAAATAGGGATAAGACCAAGCGCCCCGTAATGGGTAAGCTGGCCGCTACTTATAGCAATAAACTGATTTTGACTTCAGATAATCCCAGAGATGAAGACCCCAATGTGATACTGGACGAGATGATGGCGGGGATTGGTAAGTCAGATCAGAGAAAGACGATGATCATTTCAGACAGGAGGGAGGCAATACGGACGGCCTGCAACCTGGCTGGTAAAGGAGATATTATACTGGTAGCTGGTAAAGGGCATGAGACCTACCAGGAGATCAAAGGAGTGAGACATCACTTCGATGATCGGGAAGTGTTAATGGAAATGTTAAAGGATAATTAGATGAGTGCTTTCAACCAAAAAACACAAATAATTAACGTCATTCTGAGGAACGAAGAATCTTATGATTTCAAATATCCATACGAGATAACAAGATTCTTCACTTCGTTCAGAATGACGAAAGTGTTTTTTGGTGGTCTTAAAGTTCAATTAAAAGGAGCAAATTAAATGCTGTATTACCTGTTTGATTATTTGGAGCAAAAATTTGACCTGATGGGAGCGACGGTTTTCCGTTTCATCTCCTTCAGAGCAGGTATGGCAGCGCTATTTTCTTTACTGATCACCATTTTCATCGGTAAGTATATCATCAAAGCCCTGCAGAAGAATCAGCTTGGTGAAAGTATCCGGGATCTGGGGCTGGAAGGACAGATGAAAAAGCAGGGAACCCCAACGATGGGCGGTCTGATCATCCTGGCAGCAATCATTATCCCGACATTGTTGTTTGCTAGAATTGCAAACATCTATGTGATCCTCTTGCTGATTACTGCAGCCTGGATGGGTCTGATAGGCTTTATAGATGATTATCTTAAGGTCAAGAAAAAGAATAAAGACGGTTTAGCCGGTCGATTTAAAATCATTGGTCAGGTCATCATTGGTCTGGTTGTCGGATTAGTGATGGTTTGGCATCAAGACGTGCTACTGCCTGACAGCAGTTTTCCGGGGATCATCGATAGTGACGCGATAGAAACCACATTGCCTTTCATCAAAGGCAATGAGTTTCATTATAACTGGTTACTTCCTGATTTCCTGGCTGATTATACCTGGATCTTGTATGTACTGGTAGTTATTTTCATCATCACGGCTGTCTCCAACGGGGCTAACATGACCGATGGGTTGGACGGACTTGCGGCTGGCACATCAGCCATCATTGGATTAACCTTGGGTATCCTGGCCTACCTGTCTGGTAACGCCATTTTCGCTGATTACCTCAGCATCGTATTTATCCCTAATTCAGGAGAGCTCGTGATCTTCAGTGCTGCCTTCGTGGGTGCCTGTATTGGATTTCTATGGTACAACTCCTATCCCGCCCAGGTCTTTATGGGGGACACAGGCAGCCTTTCCATTGGTGGAATCATCGCCGTGATGGCTTTTGTCATCCGAAAAGAATTACTGATCCCAATCTTATGTGGGATCTTCCTGATCGAAAATCTGTCCGTGATCCTGCAGGTCTCTTATTTCAAGTATACCCGCAAGAAATACGGAGAAGGAAAAAGAATATTTCTCATGTCGCCTCTTCATCATCATTATCAGAAGAAGGGCTGGCATGAAGCCAAAATTGTCACCAGGTTCTGGACTACCGGGATCCTGCTGGCCATACTCACATTAGCAACCTTAAAACTCAGATAATGACCTTAGAACAGCTTACTCACCTCAACGACAAATTCCAGCAAAAAGCAGCTGATTTACCCAATCTGCTGCCTATTGGAAGTCTGGTGGAGTATTCCTCTGTTCTGATCAGGAGGTCCAGAAGATTAGAAAAGATCTTCAATAGACTCCTGGCTGCTGAGGGTGAAGGTGCTTTATCCGGTGCCATGAGTGCTGCAGAGCACGAAATGGATGAGATCATCTTTCTGTTGGATCGCCTGGACATCGCCAACAGGAAAAAGAAATATGTCCCCATCACAGATTTTGTCAAGTTCGGATACGAAATGTTGTCCTTCTTTTCCATGAGCTGTGATATCGTACTTGAAAAGAGAATGAGATTAAAATCTTTCGATGAGTAAACGAGTCACCATATTAGGATCCGGAGAGAGCGGGATGGGCGCAGCCAGACTGGCATCTAAGATGCAGTATGAGACCTTCTTGTCTGACGCAGGTAAGATTATCAAAAAATCCCAGACTTTGTTGAAGTCACTCGGGGTAGATTTTGAGGAAGGTTCTCATGATATGGTTAGAATTCTTGACTCCGATATCATCGTAAAAAGCCCCGGGATACCTGATACCGCAAAAGTGGTGGTAGAAGCAATGGCCAAAGGGATTCCGGTAATCTCCGAGATCGAGTTTGCTTACAATCACCTGGACGCAAGTAGTAAGGTGATTGCCATCACAGGGACTAATGGAAAGACTACAACGACCTTGCTGACTTACCATTTGCTGAAGAAAGCGGGTTTGAATGTAGCACTGGGGGGTAATGTAGGTGTAAGCTTTGCCGGTTTGGTCGCTAAAGGAGGGTTTGAATATTATGTGATCGAAGTGAGCAGCTTCCAGCTGGACGGAATTGTAAAGTTCAAACCTGAGGTAGCGGTGTTGTTAAATATTACACCAGATCACCTGGATCGCTATGAGCATGATATGCAGAAATACATCTCATCCAAATTCAGGATCACCGAAAACCTGACCAAAGAGGAATGTTTCATCTATTGTGCTGATAGCAAGCCAATTACAGAAGAACTAACCAAAAGAAATATTGAAGCTTGTCTGTTTGCTATCTCTGCAACAAAAAATGACAAGTGGCAGGCATACCTGGATGATGAGCATCTGATCTTCAATTATGAATATAAAGAAGATAAGGCTAACCACAGGATCCCGGTTTCCGAAATCTCCTTGATTGGTAAGCACAACATGATCAATACCATGGCTTCAGTCATGTGTGCCCTATGGATGGAAGTATCGATAAAAGAAATTTTAAAAGGACTTAAGTCTTTTAAGAATGCTCCTCATAGGCTTGAACCAATTCTGGAGGTTGATGGGGTTGTATTCATCAATGATTCCAAAGCGACCAATGTTGATTCAGTCTATTATGCTTTGGATGGAATCAAGCAAAAGGTGATTTGGATCGCCGGAGGGGTCGATAAGGGGAATGACTACAGTCTGCTGGAGGATCTGGTGAAGAAAAAGGTAAAAGCACTGATCAGCTTAGGAACAGACAATACACCGCTAAACAATTATTTCAAAGATGTCATTCCAGTGTTTGAGACAGATAAAATTAAGAAAGCGGTGAAGATGGCATTTGAACAGGCAGAACCAGGAGATGTGGTCTTACTCTCTCCGGCTTGTGCAAGTTTTGACCTGTTTAAGAACTACATGGATCGCGGAGATCAGTTTAAGAAAGCAGTGAAGTCGTTGGTAAAACCAAAAAAAGTGAAATCATGACCATGATAAAGGATTGGGCATATCGCAATTTGAAAGGTGATCCGGTAATCTGGTTCATCGTGTTTATTATTAGCATCTGGAGTATCCTGGTAGTGTATAGCTCTACCGGTAGTCTCGCGTATCGGATGGAATCTGGGAATACGGAATATTACCTGTTTAAGCATGCAATACTGGTATTTCTGAGTCTGGTGGCGATGTGGATCGCTCACCGGGTTGACTATCGATACTACTCGAAGATCTCAAAGTTATTGTTGTGGGTGTCGGCACCTTTGTTGGCGATCACCTGGCTATTCGGAACCAATGTCAACGAGGCATCCCGATGGATTACCATCCCGGTAATCAACCAGGGATTTCAGCCTTCGGATTTGGCCAAACTGGCTCTTTTAGTGACATTGACCAGTATGCTGTCTAAGAAGCAGCAGGACATTGAAAACTTCCAAAAATCAATCATCCCGATGCTATTATGGGTAGGTCTGATCTGTGGATTGATTGCGATGACTAACATCTCAACCGCAGTATTGCTTTTCCTGACCTGTATGCTGGTGTTGTTTATTGGAAGGGTGCCCGTTAAGTACCTGTTGATCCTGATGATCATCGGATTTTGCTCTGGTTCATTGGCATTGGTCATTGGTCAGAGGGGGGAGACTGCGATGCATCGTATCACAGACTTCATAGATAAGACAGAAGTACCCTACCAGGAGAAACAAGCCAACATCGCGATTGCAACAGGTGGACTTTTTGGTAAAGGACCCGGCCAAAGCGATCAAAGAAATTACCTACCTCACCCATATTCTGATTTCGTGTATGCAATCATTATTGAGGAATATGGCATGGTAGGAGGAGTTGTCGTGATGTTGCTTTTCCTGGCATTGCTGTATCGAGGGATGAAGGCAGCTGCGGAGAGCGAACGCGCCTATGGCGGATTGCTTTCGGCAGGGTTGTCCTTTGCGTTGGTGATGCAAGCCTTTGTGAATATGGGTGTCACAGTTGGATTGGGACCGATCACCGGTTTGCCACTTCCACTATTTAGTATGGGGGGTACCTCCCAGCTATTTACAGGATTGGCGATTGGGATCATCCTGAGTGTGAGCAGGGGCGAGATTGACGATATCGGCAATGTTTCTGGAAATCAGTACAGAGAAAAAGTAAAACAAGCAGCTTAAACCATTGAAGAGATCGAGACAAAACGAAAATATAAGATCATGATCAGCGGAGGCGGAACAGGCGGACATATCTACCCGGCAATATCCATTGCCCAGTCGCTTCAACAGATGTTGGAGGAGGTGGAGATCCTGTTTGTTGGCGCCAAAGGCAAGATGGAGATGAAGAAAGTACCTGAAGCTGGATTCCCTATCGTGGGGCTATGGATCAGCGGACTCCAAAGGAAGCTGACATTCAAAAATCTACTATTCCCGCTTAAAGTGATTGTGAGTCTAATCAAGTCAAGATCGCTGCTAAAGAAATTTAAGCCTGATGCCGTAATTGGCGTGGGCGGTTATGCAAGTGGACCCCTGCTATTCGTGGCTTCATCCAAAGGGGTTTCTACTATCATCCAGGAACAGAATTCTTATGCCGGACTCACCAACAAATGGTTGGCTAAACGGGTAGATAAGATCTGCGTTGCCTATCCTGAAATGGAACGCTATTTCCCTAAGGAAAAATTGGTGTTGACAGGGAATCCTATTCGAAATAACCTGGTGCTGGATCCAGCTAAGAAGGCTGAAGCATTTGGCTTTTTCGGATTAGATCCAAAGAAAAAGACGCTGTTGGTGATTGGTGGTAGCTTGGGCGCCCGAACCATCAATGAATCCATCATGGCTGGACTCAGCAAACTGGTTGAGCAGGATATCCAGGTGATCTGGCAGACAGGGGAGTATTACTTCGAAAAGATAAAAGCAGAGCTGCCAGAGCAGAAGATTGTTAAAGTCATGCCGTTTCTGAAAGAGATGCACTATGGGTATGCAGTGGCTGATCTGGTTGTATCTCGGGCAGGAGCATTGTCTATTGCTGAGCTGATGCTCACCGGAAAACCGAGCATCCTGGTGCCCTCACCGAATGTGGCTGAAGATCATCAGACCAAGAATGCCATGGCTTTGGTAAAAAATGAGGCTGCTGAACTGGTTAAAGATATTGAAAGCAAGGAGAAGTTGGTAGATGTGGCTATAGGGCTAATGGCTGATGATAGAAAGCGAAATATTTTGTCAGAACGCATCCACCAAATGGCAATTAAGGATGCATCTGAGCGCATTGCAAAAGAGATAATGACATTGATTCAATGAATCTGGAACAGATACATAGCGTCTACTTTATCGGAATCGGAGGGATTGGTATGAGCTCATTGGCCAGATGGTTTAAGCAGCGCGGAGTCACTGTGTCCGGATATGATAAGACAGAGACCACACTCACCAAAAGACTGGCAAGTGAGGGTATGGACATCCATTATGTGGATGACCTGGATCTTGTACCTAAAGAAATTATAGAGGATAAGGCTCATTCCGTCATCGTTTATACACCGGCAGTTCCTAAAAATCACAATGAACTTTCTTTTTTCATGTTCGGAGATTACCAGATCATGAAACGATCTGAAATGCTGGGGATTATCTCCCGCAGTCACTGGACCGTGGCGGTTGGTGGTACTCACGGAAAAACGACGACATCCAGTATGATCGCGCACATTCTGCATGAGACTGTAGGATGTTCAGCTTTCGTTGGTGGGATCATGACCAACTATGACTCCAACCTTCTGATTGGGGATGAAAATGCACCGGTAGTCGCGGAAGCGGATGAGTTTGACCGGTCATTTCACAGGTTGTCACCAAATTACTCTATTGTGACATCAGTGGATCCGGATCACCTGGATATCTATGGTGATCAGTCTTCCATGCATGAAGGCTATGCTGAGTTTTTGAGAAAAACCAAGCCGGGAGGAAAGGTATTGCTCCAGGTGAAGGCAGCCGAAACGATCAATGAGCACCTTGATTTTGACTACAGAACTTATGGGATTGATACGGGAGACGTACAGGCACGGGTATTGCGAATTGCAAATGGTGCTTTTGTCTTTAACTATCATGGTAAAGAAGTAATTAAGGATGTGACGCTGTATGTTCCTGGCTATCACAATGTCGAAAATGCTACCGCTGCCATTACCCTGGCACTGGATTATGGAATAGCACCTGATAAGATCAAAGCAGCCCTTGCCGGATATAAAGGTGTTAAGAGAAGATTTGAATATATCATCAGGACTGATGAAGCCATCTACATAGATGACTATGCACATCATCCGACAGAGATTCAGGCTTTGCTGAAATCAGTGAAAAGCCTGTACCCGGGAAAATTGATTACCGCGATTTTTCAACCGCATCTATACAGCCGTACCAGGGACTTTCAGGATGGGTTTGCAAAAAGTCTTGAGTTGGCGGACGACATCATTCTGATGGATATCTATCCTGCCAGGGAGGAGCCGATACCGGGAATCACCTCGGAGGTGATTTTGGAGAAGATTAACAGCACCAATAAGATGATCTGTGAACGGGATCGACTCATCGAAGTGATCGCACAGAAGGATCCTGAGGTGTTGCTTACTGTGGGAGCTGGAGATATAGACAGAGAAGTAGAAAAGATTAAGAATTATTACCTAAACGATAAGAAAGTTGAAGCGTAACATTGGAACCATAGTATTTTTTGCGTTGTCGATCATTTCCATGATGGTCCTGATCGTGATTGCTGGCTACAAGAATGTTTCCAGGCAGGTAGCCAACGTGGAGGTGGAGATCGAAGATCAGCGGGGGGATTTCTTTACGGATCAGCTGGAGGTGATTGACCTGCTCAATGATCAGGGCGGGGATTACGTGCTGGGACTTTCTGTGGGAAATCTCGACCTCAATGTACTGGAGTCCAGAGTTGAAAAGCATCCTTTTATCAAAGAGGCTCAGGTTTACAAAGACATTAAGGGGAATCTACTGATCCATGTTGAGCAGGCACGGCCATTGGCCAGAATTCTCGATAAGAGTGGAAAGGATCGTTACATTGACGAGACAGGTACACTTCTTCCCACAACAACAAAACACACTTCCAGAGTCATGATCATCGAGTTGGAACATCAATTCTCCTGGGAGAAAAATATCACGGAATCGGATTACGGGAGTGAGCTGCTTGAGTTAATCAAATTCATTAATGATGATGAATTCTGGAGGGCTCAGATTGCAGAAATCGTGGTGAAGAAGGATGGAGAGTTGATCATGCTACCGCAGGTGACCAAACAAGAGATTGAATTTGGCATGCCCGGTGATTACAAGGAGAAATTCAGAAAGCTAAGGCTTTTCTATAAAGAAATATTGCCCAACAAAGGTTGGAACACCTATTCAAGGGTCAATGTAAAATTTGATAACCAATTAATCTGTGAATAAAGAATTACATCATACGATAGCTAACTATAAGAGATATGGAACAAGATAAAATCATCGTTGGTCTTGACATTGGAACTACCAAGATATGCGTCATTGTCGGGCGTAAAAATGAGTTTGGCAAGCTGGAGGTGCTCGGTGTTGGAAAAGCCGTTTCCGATGGAGTGATCCGGGGCATTGTCACCAATATTGACAAGACTGTAAACGCCATTGAAAAGGCAGTTGCCGATGCCAGTGAACAATCCGGTATCGACATCCGGGTAGTAAATGTTGGAATTGCAGGCCAGCATATCAAGAGTGCCGTCCATCACGGATCGATCACACGCGATTCAGACGATGAGATCACAGTAGAAGATCTTAACAGGCTTACCAACGACATGTATCGCATTGTGATCCCTCCGGGGAGTGAGATCATCCATGTGATGCCGCAGGATTATATCGTCGATTATGAAGACGGTATCAAAGACCCTGTGGGTATGTCCGGCGTAAAGCTGGAGGCGGATTTCCATATCATTACCGCACAGACCAATGCTATCAACAATATCAATAAATGTGTTCGCAGGGCAGGACTTGAAATAGAGAACCTGATCCTGGAACCGCTCGCGTCCAGTTTGGCCGTGCTGAGCGACGAAGAAAAAGAAGCAGGTGTTTGCCTGGTGGACATAGGTGGTGGAACGACCGATATCGCCGTCTTCTATGACAACATCATCAGGCATACAGCTGTAATTCCATTTGGTGGAAACATCATAACCTCTGACATCAAACAAGGATGCATGGTGATGGAGCAGCAGGCGGAACAGCTGAAAATGAAGTTTGGAAAAGCTATCGCTGAGGAAGCAAGTCCGAATGAGATTGTCTCAATCCCTGGGTTGCGAAATCGTCCTCCGAAGGAGATATCCATCAAGAATCTGGCTCACATCATTGAGTCAAGGATGGAAGAGATCATTGAGATGGTCCATACTGAGATCATTACCTCCGGATTCAACAAGAAGCTGGCAGCAGGTATTGTGGTTACGGGTGGTGGTTCTTTGCTAAACAATCTAAAGCAGCTTTTTGAATATATGACCGGCCTGGATACCAGGGTTGGGTATCCAAATGAGCACTTAGGTAAGAGCAAAGTAGACGCAGTCAAGAGTCCTGTTTACGCAACATCCGTTGGTCTTGTCCTTTCAGGATTCAGGGCCATTGATATTCGTGAACAACGATACAATGAGAAACAATCTAAAGGCAGCATAAGGCCCAGGAATAAACAAAGTGCCAAGTTTTTTCAGAATATTCTCGAGAAAACCAAAGGCCTTTTAATTGATGATTTTGACGAAAATAAAGACTATTAAAATTCTATACTTATCCCTGGTTGGTGTCTTCACCAACCGGAAATATTAAGGCAGAAAAAATAAAAATATCATGGCAGAAAACACATATCAATTCGATTTACCCACGCACCAAAAGTCGATTATCAAGGTAATCGGTGTCGGTGGTGGAGGTAGCAATGCAGTCAACCACATGTTTAACCTTGGGATCAAGGATGTGGAATTTGTGGTTTGTAACACTGACAATCAGGCGCTGGAAAGTAGTCCTGTTCCAAATAAACTCCAACTAGGTATGAACCTAACTGGTGGCCTGGGTGCCGGAGCTAATCCGGAGCGCGGACGAAATGCAGCCATTGAAAGCAAGGAGGAAATTCGCGAATTGCTTTCAGAAGACACTAAAATGGTCTTTATCACTGCCGGGATGGGCGGTGGTACCGGAACGGGTGCTGCACCGATTATTGCGCAGGTGGCCAGAGAGCTGGATATCCTTACAGTGGGTATCGTCACCGCACCTTTTGCTTTTGAAGGTAAAAAGAAGAATGCTGCAGCCAATGAAGGGATCGCAGCACTCCGTGAAGTATGTGACACGGTGCTTGTGATTTTGAATGACAAGCTGCGTGAGATCTTTGGTAATCTTCCGATCAGGGAAGCATTCGGACAAGCAGACAATGTATTGACGACAGCAGCCAAAGGCATTGCTGAAATCATTACCGTTCCCGGGTATGTCAATGTTGACTTTGAAGACGTGAAGACAGTCATGAAGGGTGCCGGTGCCGCGGTGATGGGATCAGCACAGACACATGGCGAGAACCGGGCTATCAGAGCAGCTGAAGAAGCATTGAATTCTCCATTGTTGAACAATAGAAACATTCATGGTGCTGAGAAGATCTTACTTTCCATCATCTCAGGTGAGGAAGCTGAGCTTCAGATGGATGAACTGGCAGAAATCACCGATTATATGACCGAGTTCTCAGGAGAGGATGCCGAGGTGATCTTTGGTCACGGCGTGGATCCTGAACTGGGTGAGAATATCCGTGTGACAGTGATCGCTACGGGTTTTGATCGGGTCGGCGGAGAAATTGAGTTTAGTTCAACTGCTAAGGAGCCTGCAAACTCAAAAAGAGTATATGACCTGGAATCAACACGTCAAATCAAACTCTTTGTTGACGAGGATGAGGAAGAGGAAGAAATGTATGAGGAAGAAGAAGAACGAAGCTTCACCTTTGATTCACTGAAGGAAACAATAGAACGAGAGGTAGAAGAGGAAGATGAAGAGTTCGAATATGAATTTGAAATGCCGGAACAGCGTGAAGAAGAAAATGAGGAGGAGGTTGAGGAATACATGAAGTCGGAAGTTCATAAAGTAATGAATGATGGCTCCATGAATCGACGACGAATTGAGCTGATGGAACAACGAATGAAGCGGGAAGAGGCATTGAACGGATCTTCCAAAAAGGATATCAGTTCAACTGATTACAAGGAGAAGTTTGATGTACCGGCTTTTGAACGTAAAAAGGTCACTTTTCAGAAAGTACCACATTCCTCAGAGCGCAATATCTCCCGGTTTAACCTGACTGATGATAATCAGCTGCTCGGCAACAACCGGTATTTGCACGATAACGTGGATTGAGTTTTAGTTTTTACTGCCATATCTAAAGGGCTGAGAGTCGATACTCAGCCCTTTTTTTGTGTATTATATACGAAATGAAATATTTTTAGTCATTAGAATATAGCTGTTTTTTGATAACATCTTATATCAAAACCCAAATCAACAACCCCATGAAAGCCCAACATTTCTTTTTCTTTCTCATCGTTTGCGCGATCTCTCTAAATCCTTCGTATGCTGCCGATCCGGTGAAGCTGGATAATCCCATGAGCGTCAAATACCTGAAGAGTAAGCTAAGAAAAAGCAGTCCCAGACTGGTATTGAATTCATCCATAGAAAAGGAGCTGAAAAAGGATCTGCAGTCAGATCCGGTGATCAAAAATATGTTTGCAGCACTTAAGTTAAATGCCGCTGACATCATGAACGAACCGCTTTTGGAAAGGAATATGGTAGGTCGCAGGTTGTTGGGCACATCACGGGAAATGCTGTACCGAATGAATACTCTGGGGATGGTTTACCGAATGGAAAAGGACCCTAAAATTCTCAATCGGATCAATGATGAAGTACTGGCGATCTGCAATTTCAGTGACTGGAACCCTTCCCATTACCTGGATGTAGCAGAAATGTCTATGGCAATAGCCATTGCAGTAGATTGGGCTGGTGCTGACCTTCCATCGGCTACGGTTGAAAAAGCCAAATCAGCATTGATAGATAAAGGGATTATGCCCAGCTACAATGAAAAGGGAAATGTGGGTTGGATCAACGGGAATAACAACTGGAACCAGGTCAGTAACGGTGGGATGATAGCTGCAAGTATTGTGATAGCAGAAAAAGATCCTGAGCTGGCAGCAAAAACGATCAGCCGGGCCCTGGATGGAATGCCCTATGCCCTGGCAGAATATGGTCCTGATGGGGTATATCCGGAGGGATCCACGTATTGGGGTTATGGCACCAGCTTCTCCGTTTTGACTGCAGCTATGCTGGAAAGTGCTTTTGGTACTGACTTTGGCCTGGCTGATTATCCCGCTTTTAAGGAAAGTGCGGATTTCAGGTTACTGAGCAATGCCCCTTCCGGCTGGTACTTCAATTTTGCTGATTGCGGCGATCGAAGAAGTGAAAATGGCGATATTACCTTAGCCTGGTTTGGCACTAAAACCGGTAATGGAATCTACTTTGAACGAGACCGATTCTTACAAGACCCTAAAGAAATGGGCGAACTGGCCAGATACGCTGGTGCCGGACTCGTCTGGTTATCGCAGTTCAAGCAAACAACCACGAAAGCATTACCTGAAGCCTGGAAAGGTGGCGGGGAAAACCCGGTAGTTTTCTTCAGAGGATCTGGTGAAAACCCAAGGCAATATTACTTTGGAGGAAAGGGTGGGCGTGGTTCTGTCAACCATGGCAATATGGACGTTGGATCATTTGTGTTTGAGCTGGATGGTGTAAGATGGGTTGTAGACCCGGGAAATCAGAGTTATCATGAACTGGAGAAAACCGGTTTTGATCTGTGGGGAAGATGCCAGGAATGTGAGCGTTGGACACTGTTAACCAAAAACAATTACGGGCATAGTACCATCACAGTTAATGATGCGCTGCACCTGGTAGATGGCTATGCAGACTTTACTGACTTTAAGACCGGGAACCAGCCAGAAGCAACTGTGGATCTTTCCGCCGCCTTTGGCGATCTGGATAAAGCTTCGAGAAGATTTGCAAAACCAAATGCCCATTCACTTCTGATTGAAGATGAGATCGTGACAAATGAATCCACCAAAAGTATTACCTGGCAGCTGATGACGACCGCCGATGTGGAATGGGTTGACGGAGGACTTGTGCTGAATCAGGACGGGAAAACATTAAATGTAAAGAACCTGTCGCACCCTGAATTGAAGTTTTCTGTTATTTCTCTGGACCCACCACCATTGGAGCTTGACCGAAAGATCGATAATCTGAAACGTCTTGAGTTGCGGATTCCAGCTTATTCCATAGACGGAAAGAGCACAAAGATTTCTGTACTTCTAACTGGTGATGAGTAATTTAAATAGATATAATTTTTGAGGTAGCATGGAAATATTTTTGCTGTTATGATTTAATAATAGCAAAAAATCGTTTCAATTTGAGCCACATTTTATTAATATTAACGCAGATAAGTCATAAATACTTTGTGAAATGCTAAAAGCCTTTTTTAATCTATTCAAGCCCTCTTATTCAGTTGTTGTTACAACCTATCACGTAATTCCTGGTTTTCCACTGAATAAGAATCTTCACAAGCATGATTTTGGTAAAGGTGCTTTTGATGAAGCGAAGGCGTTTTATGACAAAGTTGTAAAGAAAACAGGGGAAATTAAACTTGCTCCTGTAGAGATCAACCTACTGAAGGGAAAGAGTACGATCGTTGAGTCTCAAAAATTTGGACCCGTCGATCAGGTCAAGAAATTGAAATAATATTTTTCTTAAATAAACCGCTACATTTATGAAAAGTCTACTATTCATAGGGATTTGTATTGCCCTTGTCTTACCTCAGAAAACCGTTGCGCAGTGCAACCCTTTTTTTACATATGATGTGGGCACATCCCTCACCACCACTAATTATAACCCCAAGGGTAAAGAAGAATCCAGCCAGAAAATGAGCATCGCTGATAAGGCAGTCTCTGGTTCCAAAGAGGTATTGAAGACCGATGTCACCATCTATGACAAAAAAGGTGATGAGGTGTTTTCAAATCAAATTGATCTGATCTGTGAAGATGGAGTTTTTAAGATGGATCTTAGCCGGTTCGCTCCTCCGGGAATGGGACAGGCAGAAGGTATTTCTATTTCCTATGAAGGGGATGGAGTGACGATTCCTTCCGATTTAAGCGTTGGAAAAACATTACCAGATGGTGATTTTGCCATGAAGATTAATTCCGATAATCCGGCATTATCCGGTATGATGGGTGGTACAACTGTAGCTATCACTGACCGAAAGGTAGAGGCCAAAGAAAGCATTACCACTCCTGCCGGGACCTTCGAATGCTTTAAGATCACTTCTAATTCTGCTGTATCTACCAAGATGATGGGGATGACAAGAACCATGGAAACCAGCAGCATCGAATGGATCAGTAAAGATGTAGGGATGGTACGAGTAGAAAGCTACGACAAGAATGGTAAGATGAGTTCCTACTCTGAATTGACTGCTTTTAGCAAGTAAGACTTCAAAAATTCCTTAGGCTAGACCACTATAGTTTAGTCTGGTGAAATGCTTCAATAACTTCACGAGCTGATGAGCGTTGAGGCTATCTCAGGTACGTATTTCCAAATGATGTAGTCGCCGTCCTACTTTCCTGGTCTTCAAATTTTCTTCAAGTAATTTGAACCGGAACAAAACTTCACCGACTTTTCCATAGGAAATGGAAACTACAAACCAGGTTTTCGAGGAATTATTGGTCCTCAATGCTCAACAAGGCGATTCTCGTGCGATCAGTTTGCTGATCCAACGATGGAACGGCCGGGTAAGGAATCAAATTTACCGGCATACCCACGATGCTGAAGTTTCCAGTGACATCTCGCAAGAAGTATGGATCGCCGTCTTTAAAGGGATCGATAAACTTGAGGATGTCCGGAAATTTGGTGTCTGGGCATTGAGTATTGCCAGCAGAAAGGCCATCGACTGGATCAGGAAGAACCAGGTAGATCGCAAAAGAGAAAGCATCAGGGAGATGGTGGCCAATGAAATGGCTCAGGCATCAGATGCCGATGAAAGGGAGGAACTTGTCAATCAGCTCCGAAACGGGCTGAAGTCCTTACCTGATGAGCAAAGGATGATTCTCTCCCTTTATTACCTGGAAAATCTTTCTGTTCCTGACATAGCCCACATATTGAAGGTGCCTGATGGGACCATCAAATCAAGGCTTTATTACGCAAGAGAAAATTTAAAACAAATCATTAAAGATTATGGAAACTGATAAAAACATTGATGCGCTGATCAAAGAAGCGTTATCCAAAGAGGAGGCTGAGTATTATGATAAGCTGGATGAAAAACCGGTGTTCACG
Organism: Bacteroidota bacterium; assembly: GCA_047947195.1. Lineage (GTDB taxonomy): Bacteria > Bacteroidota > Bacteroidia > Cytophagales > Cyclobacteriaceae > UBA7330. The sequence goes on along the minus strand of CP170458.1, from coordinate 3,186,303 downwards.
CAATTTGCAGGATTATATAAGGGAAAGAACAGCTGGATCAACTATATGGTAACTGTTGTGATCCTGCTTTGTCTGGCTGCCTGTATCTATGCGGGTTTTCAATTCGTAGAAGCCGGATCAACGAAGCAGATGCTGACCTGGGCACTGGTGATGGGAGCTACTTTTACCACCATATCAATGCTTAAAATCTGGAGCTGGATGCAAATGGATAAGGGAGATCTGATCCGTGAGATCAAGCGACTGGAGCTTCAGCTGTCAGCTATGGCCAATAAGAAATAAGGCTAAAAATTAATTAATGCCTCAGCTTGCTCTTTGAGGAGGGTCATGTAAAGCGCATTGGTGATCTCTGGTCCGGTCATATGTACTTTGATTCGACCGAGTCGAGGTTTTATGGCCAGTACGTGCATACCACAATAATTGAAGATATCGGTGAGGTGACTTAAAGCCAGTCCACCTCCCTGATCCCCGGAAGATAGCCCGACCAATGCACATTTTTTATTCTTAAAGGTTCCGGGGTATTCCAGCCCGTCAATAAATGCTTTTAATACACCCGGGAAGGAGCCATTGTACTCCGGTACGATGAAAACATATTTTTCTGATTCCTTCATCAGGACTCTTAGCTTATTAAATTCCCGATTTTTCCCTGAATTCTCGTAAAGCGCAGTATCTATAAAGTCGGCAGGCAGGTCATTAAGGTCAATGATCTGACTTTCCACGTCCATCGAATTCAGGATTCCCTGGTAAAGCTGGCTCAACCGGTAGGAAACCGAGTCATTTCTGTTGGTACTGCTAATAATCGTGATCATGAATTATCTGGGATTGATATACTGATGAACACAAAATATACGTTTGTGTTTAAAAATAAAATCACTCAATATTGTGCTAAAGATAAAGCCATCTAATTGAAATTGAGGTTTTACACGTTTTCACCCTATCAACTTTGAATAGCTTCCATTCAATTTTGTTCTGAATGTCTATAATAATCGATCGTCTTACTAAGGTTTACGGGACTCAGCGAGCTGTGAATGGTATTTCTTTTGAAGCTAAAAAGGGAGTAATCACAGGCTTCCTTGGACCCAATGGGGCAGGAAAGTCCACTACGATGAAGATGACCACTGGTTACCTGAGACCGGATGGGGGCTCCATATTGGTTGAGGGTATCAATGTCCTGGAAAGCCCGCTTGAAGTAAAAAAGCTCACCGGTTATTTACCGGAGCACAATCCCCTATACCTCGACATGTATGTTCGGGAGTTTCTGGGTTTTATCGGTCGTATATACCGCCTGGGCAACCTGAAGGCGAAGGTTGAGGAGGTGATTGAAAAGACTGGTTTGGAAAGGGAAGCTCATAAAAAGATAAGAGCCCTGTCCAAAGGTTACCGACAGCGTGTAGGTCTGGCCAAATCATTGATTCATGACCCGAAAATATTGATCCTGGATGAACCCACCTCAGGATTGGATCCCAACCAGATCGTGGATATCAGGAAGGTGATCAAACAGGCAGGTGAGGATAAAACGATTTTGCTTTCCACACATATCATGCAGGAGGTGGAAGCACTTTGTGATCATGTGATCATCATCGATAAGGGAAATATTGTGGCAGATGATCAGCTGGCCAACATCAAAGCCGGGCAAACCAATACACAAGGGATGGTGTTGGAGTTTGAGCAGGCCATTGATACAAAAATATTTGTTGAGGCAGGTTTTAAGGTGCGGGAACACAGCCAGTACTCGTACTTAATAGAGTCTGACAATAAGAATTTACGGGCGGAGTTGCTGAAGATCACCTCCGAACACGCTTTGCCACTGGTGAGTTTGAAAAAAGCTGATAAGTCTTTAGAAGAGATCTTTCAGGGTTTGACGAAAGGAGAGCAGAATGTTTAGTGTTTTTCTGAAAGAGATCAATGAGTTCCTGGATAGCCTGATCGCTTACATCGTGATTGCGGTGTTTCTTTCGGGGATTGGATTGCTCATGTGGATCTTTCCGGAGACCAATGTGCTGGACTATGGTTATGCCAGCATGGAAACACTTTTTAACCTGGGACCTTACGTGCTGATGTTCCTGATCCCTGCGATCACCATGAAGTCTTTCGCTGAGGAAAAAAGAAATGGAACCCTGGAACTGCTCTACACTCTTCCATTGAGAAGCATTGATGTGATCATGGGGAAATATCTGGCTGGATTTTTCCTGGTATTCTTTTCCGTCATCCCTACAATCATCTATTACTATACCTTAAGCGAATTGGGTATTCCCAAAGGAAACCTCGATACACCTGGTATCATCGGATCCTATGTAGGTTTGCTGCTTCTTGGTGGAGTATTTACTGCTGTGGGGATCCTGGCTTCTGCGCTTACTGGCAATCAGATTGTATCCTTTATCCTGGCAGCATTTTTATGTTTCTTCTTTTACACGGGTTTTGATTCATTGTCAGCGATAGACCTGTGGACAGGCTGGTCATATGTTTTGTCCCAGCTGGGAATCGTTTCTCATTATACCGCACTAAGCAAAGGCTTGATTGACCTTTCAGATGTAAGCTATTTCCTGAGCTTGATCGCACTGTTGTTGTTGATTACTAACTTAATCCTGGGGCTAAGAAGATGAGTGTAGATAACTATAAATTAGGGATCTGGCTAAAATTAGCTCTCGGCGTGCTGCTGATCATGCTGATGAATCAACTGGCCTCCCGGTATCGAATTCGTCTGGATATGACTGAGGAGCAGCGCTACACCATTACAGATGCCACCAAAGAGGTGCTGAGCCAGGCCCAGGATGCCCTTTACATTGAAGTCTACCTCGATGGCGAGTTGCCTTCCAATTTCATCAGATTTCAGACAGCTATTCGGGAGACATTGGAAGAATTTTCAGTTTATACCCCTGTTGACCTGGAATACCGTTTTATCGATCCTTCTCAGGCTGAGAGTCAGCGGGCCAGGAACCAGTATTATCAGGGACTCATGGAGCAGGGACTTCAACCCAGTAACCTGAACGTTAAGAAGGATGGTGGACAGACTCAGATCATGGTTTTTCCCGGACTTATTATCTCTTCCGGAGGACAGGACGTAGCGGTAAACCTACTGAAAGGGAGTAGAGCTTCCTCGATTGAAGAGGTTTTGAACCAATCAATTGAAGGATTGGAATATGAGATCGCAAATGGCATTGCTTTGGTTTCCGGGAATAGCAGGAAACGAGTTGGTCTTGTGTATGGGCATAATGAGCCGGACTCAGCAGACATTGCCGGATTTACCAATCTGGTGCTATCGAAGTATGACCTGTTTAGGATCAATCTCCCCAACAGAACTACACCACTTTCAGGATATGATCTGATTGTGATTACCAAACCGGCGATACCATTCACAGAAAATGAAAAGTATTTATTAGACCAATATGTAATGAAGGGTGGGCGATTGCTATTCTTCCTGGATGCACTGGGTGTCGACATGGATCTGGTATCAGGTGAGGGTACCATCGCTGTTCCTTATGAGAATAATTTGACTGATTTACTTTTTAAATACGGAGTCAGGATCAATAATACTTATGTGGCTGACATCAATTGTGGAAATACCCCGATCGTTGCAGGAAACATGGGCGATAACCCACAAATTAGTATGCTTCCTTGGCCATACTTTCCTATCATCACCAATTACGGAGACCACCCGGTAGTGAAAAATATGGACGCACTACAGGTCAGGTTTGCCTCAGAGATTGATACGGTAAAAGCTGAGGGCATAAAGAAAACTCCTTTGTTCTTTACCTCGGCGCATTCCAAAGTGCTGGGTGCACCCGTTCGGGTGAGCTATAACGACTTAAAGGATGAATTACTTCCGGAGAAATTCACTCATGCTCCGGTTCCATTGGCTTATTTGCTTGAAGGGAAATTTCAGTCACTGTATAAAAACAGATTCATTCCGGCTGGATTTGATAAAACTGATTTTAGACCCGATGGGTTGGAATCCAAGATGGCAGTGATAGCTGACGGAGACCTTATTCGGAATGATTTTGATCTGGAAACTGGCAATCCGCTAACCCTTGGGGTAGATCCCTACACGAGGGAGCATTATGCCAATGAAACACTCATCATGAATTTGATGGAGTATCTGATGGACGATTCGGGATTAATCCAGGCAAGAGCTAAAGAGATCCAAATCAGACCATTGGACAAGGCAAAGATCAAGGAAGAAAGAACGAAATGGCAACTGATCAATATCGTTGGTCCACTAGTATTGTTGATCCTTTTCGGTTTGGTAAAAATGTATTTAAGGAAAGTCAGGTATAGTAAATGAACAAGGCAAATAAAATCTTATTGCTCGCAATTGCTTTACTGATTCTGGTAAATGCCTGGTTATTCTTTGCCGATAGTTTACGTAGCTCCGGTGGGGCTGACAGAACAATTTTTGAAGTCAGCGATACCAGCCAGGTTGACCTGTTAGAAATCATTGGACCTGAATCTACAATAACGCTCAAAAGAGATGGAAACCAATGGCGTCTCAATGATGATTATCAGGTGGATGAAGGCCTGAGGAGATTGTTTTTTTCGATCCTGCAAAGGGTCAGGGTACGTAAGCCGGTTGATTTGATACCATCCGATAGCATCCATGTGAAGTTGGATGGGGGAGAGACTGCTGAGTTTTTTGTATTCAGTAATCCCACAAAGACCAGGACCTATTTTTACCAACCATCGACCAACGAAAGTTTTGAAGTAGAGATACCGGGATATAATGAATACCTGGGTGGTATTTTCGAACTGGCGGAAAATCAGTGGAGAGACCGGCTGGTGCTGGATGAAAATTGGCGCACGATCAAAACCATCTATCTGGATTATCTGGATGAAAACATTAAAGATTTATCCATGGCCTTTAGCAACAACTTCTTTGCTGTAGAGGGTGTATCAGCCATTGACAGTTCTGCAGTGATTGATTATCTGAATCAGTTTCAATTATTTGAGGTAAATGAGATTATTTCGGGGACCAGATTTCCTAAATACGACAGTTTGAGCAAAACTCCTCCTATTGCAGCCTTGACGATCACATCCATAAAAAGTACAGATCCCAGGCAGTTTATGATTTTTCCTCCCATCCAAAATATGGCCTATCAGCTTATTTCGGATAAAAATGATCAGCTGATGATTGTGGATAGCCAACGGGTGAGCCAGATACTGGCCAAACCTGCAGATTTTCAGGTGAAAGAGTAAGTTGTTTTTTATCTTTTAGAAGTAGTTTTTTTGGTTAAATTTGACCCCTCGAAAATCCATCGAAAATCTCGTTGCTCATGAAATTTATAGTCTCCTCATCTTATCTACTTAAGCAGGTCTCTGCGATCAATGGCGTGATTACCACCAACCCTGTGGTTCCTATCCTGGAAAATTTTCTTTTCGAGATTAAGTCCGGGACGTTGACAATCACGGCTTCAGACCTGCAAACAAGCATGATCACTGAGATCGAGGTGGAAGCCAAAGAGGATGGCAGCATTGCCATTCCAGCACGAATTTTGATGGAAACGTTAAGGAATCTACCGGAGCAACCGGTTACTTTTTCCATTGACTCGGATACTTACAGCATCGAGATCAACTCGGATAACGGTAGGTACAAGCTGTCCGGAGAAAATGCAACGGATTTCCCTAAAATCCCGACAGTGTCTGACGGCTACGCTGTAAATATCTCGTCTGATGTACTCTCACAGGCCATCAACAACACCATCTTTGCTACCAGTAATGATGAGTTGCGACCTGCTATGACCGGGGTTTATGTGAACCTCAATGAAACCAATACCACCTTTGTGGCGACAGACAGCCACCGATTGATCAGGTACAGAAGGGTGGATGTGGCTGCTGATCAGCCCCACACAATGATTATCCCAAGGAAAGCATTGACCTTGCTGAAAACGACACTTCCCTCAGAAAACACCAATGTGAACATGGAGTTTAATGCTTCTAATGCATTTTTCAACTTCAATAACATCAAGATGATCTGCCGTCTGATCGACGAACGATTCCCGGATTATGAAAACGTAATCCCGGTTGACAATGCCAATATCATCGGAATCAATAAGGAAGCATTGTTGAGCTCGCTAAGAAGGATCGCGATTTACGCCAACAAGACTACACACCAGGTGCGGCTTAAAGTGACTGGTAGCGAGCTGATGATCTCTGCCGAGGACCTTGATTTCTCCAACGAAGCGAATGAGCGTTTATCTTGTGAGCACGATGGAGAAGACATCGAGATCGGATTTAATGCAAAGTTTTTGATTGAGATGCTTAATAACCTCGACACGGATGAGCTTACGCTCAAACTGAGTGCGCCAAATAGAGCGGGTATTATCCTACCTGCAGAGAAGGATGATAATGAAGACATCCTCATGCTGGTAATGCCAGTAATGCTTAATAACTACGTTTAAGTAATCTGGATTTCTTTCTGCGGAGTTTATCTCCCAAAGGTTGATCTACCCCGCGAGGCGAGTTGGGAATCTATTTGCTTCATGGTTGGGACACAGAGAGCTCAGAGAAGACACAGAGTTACTCAGAGGATACCCTAGCTCATCCCGCACCTAAAGGGGACCGCGAAACCCCTACCCATGGTTGGTGTCTCCACCAAACATCACAGCCTTCATACCTACTCACCCCCGACCCCTCTCTTAAAATAGAGGGGGGCAGCACATGATTTTTACGTCCTTTGCCCATGGTCTGTGCCTGCCTGCCGGCGAGGCAGGGCTCACAGACCATCGCAGCGCTTACATCAACTCACCCATAGCCTCAATAATCTTTATTCCATATCCCTGCCTCCTCTCTTCAAAGAGGGGGTTGACTTTGTTTTAGTGCAAATGGGATTTTATAGTGAAAATCAAGGGGACCAAACATCTTCATTCCCGAAAACCCGGAAAGTCGATACGGGAATCAATTGTGCTCTATAGTTGGGACACAGAGAGCTCAGAGAAGACACAGAGTTTCTCAGAGGATACCCTAGCTCATCCCGCACCTAAAGGGGAACCATCCCTGCGAAACCCAAACAAACCGTATCCGTCATTCCGAGCCTGCCTTGCCGGCAGGCAGGCGAAGCGCGGGAATCTCCTAATACGTTAGAGAAATCGATGAGCCCTATGCTCTATGCCCTTTGCCTCACTCTTCTGTAAACTATTTTTTCCTGCTAAATCGACCTTTCTTTTCGGGCGTGGCGTCAGCGAGTTCCTTGCAATCCGCATAGGTCAGCTCTTCAGGAACCTTGCCTTTAGGGATCTTGACGTTCTTCTTGCCAAACTTAATGTAAGGACCGTACTTGCCATTTAATACAAATGCCTGATCATCTTCGTCAAAGGTCTTGATGTATTTGTTGGCATCTTGCTCTCTTTTCTCCTGGATGAGTTCTACGGCTTCCTCTTCTGAAATGGAAAGTGGATCCTGATCCTTTTTCAGGGAAACGAATTTTCCATCATGTCTGATGTAGGGTCCAAACCTGCCGATGGCAGCGACAATAGGCTGATCTTCGAAAGAGCCTACCTCTCGTGGAAGCTTGAACAATTCAAGGGCCTCCTCCAGTGTGATGGTTTCTAATAATTGTCCGGCACGAAGGCTGGCAAATTTCGGTTTCTCTTCCTCCTCCATCTCGCCGATCTGTACATAGGCTCCATACTTACCTAGCTTTCCATACATCATCTTACCACTTTCCGGATCGATACCAATTTCCCGAGCAGAAACTGCCTCACTTCGTTTGATCTGTGAGGTGTCTTCAACTAAAGGATGAAACTGGCTGTAGAAGTCCTTGATCATCTTGGTCCAGTTCACCTTACCCGTTGCGATGTCGTCAAATTCTTCTTCCACCTTGGCAGTGAATGAGAAGTCGATGACATTCGGGAAATATTGAACCAAAAAGTCATTGACTACAATCCCGGTGTTTGTTGGGAAGAGTTTATTTTTCTCAGCCCCGGTGATTTCGGTTCGCTTGTGCGTCTCAATGGATCCGTTTTCAAGGATCAGCTCCTGGTAGTTCCTTTCTGTTCCTTCACGACTTTCTTTCTCTACATAGGTTCGTTTGATGATGGTAGAGATGGTAGGAGCATAGGTAGATGGTCGGCCGATGCCCATCTCTTCCAGCTTTTTCACCAGGCTGGCTTCCGTATATCTGGGAGGATGTCGGGTAAAGCCTTCCTTAGCCAGCATTCGCTTCAGGTCAAGCGACTGTCCCACGTTGAGCGGAGGCAGCATGCCCTGCTGTTGCTCATCATCATCCTCGTCGTCAGTGGATTCGATGTATACCTTTAGGAATCCTTCAAACTTGATCACTTCACCCTGGGCAACCAGCTTTTCAGGTGTCGTTGATATGCCGATGGTCGCTGTGGTTTTTTCAAGTTGAGCATCCGCCATTTGTGAGGCGATAGCTCTTTTCCAGATCAGCTCATAAAGTCGTTGCTCCGCACTATCCTTACCAGCAGAGGCAACAGAGAAATCTGTGGGCCTGATGGCTTCGTGCGCTTCCTGCGCTCCCTGGCTTTTCGTTTTGAAATGTCTTTCCTGGGCAAATTCATTGCCATAACTTTTAGTGATCTGTGTCTTAGCTCCCATGATAGCCTCCTGGGATAGATTCACCGAGTCAGTTCTCATGTAAGAGATCTTTCCCGCTTCGTATAACTTCTGCGCTACGGACATGGTTAGTGATACTGGGAAGCTCAACTTACGGCTTGCTTCCTGCTGAAGCGTGGAAGTGGTGAATGGAGGTGCCGGTGTTTTCTTGGTAGGCTTCGTCTCCAGGTTTTCAATGGTGTAGTCAGCACCAATACATTTCTTCAGGAATGAATCTGCATCTCCCTCAGTCTTGAATTTGGAAGGTAATTCTGCCTTCAATGTTTTTCCTTCACCCAGGTCAAATATGGCGGCGATCTTGAAAGAGGAAGTAGCTTCGAACTTTTCGATTTCCCTTTCACGGTCTACAACCAGCCTTACTGCAACAGACTGCACCCTACCAGCGGAAAGACCTGTTTTAATTTTTTTCCAGAGGATGGGCGATAGTTCATATCCTACCAGGCGATCTAAAATTCTTCTGGCTTGCTGCGCATTGACCAGGTCAATGTCGATACCTCTTGGGTTAAGAAGTGCATTCTGAATGGCATTCTTTGTGATTTCCCGAAAGACAATGCGGCGGGTGTTGGAATCGTTCAACTCCAGCGCCTGGGACAGGTGCCAGGAGATGGCTTCTCCCTCGCGGTCATCATCCGACGCCAGGTATACGGTCTCTGCATTCTTTGCTAACTTCTTCAGTTGTTTGACAATATCCTTTTTGTCCGCAGAGATCTTATAAGTGGGTTCAAAATTATTCTCAATGTCAATAGCAAAATCATCCCTTGGGAGGTCTCTTACGTGCCCGTAAGAAGACTGAACGTCAAAATCCTTTCCAAGGTATCCCTCAATGGTTTTGGCTTTAGCCGGAGACTCAACAATTACCAGATTCTTTCCCATGCCTCGTTTTTTTTCGCCGGTAAATATCCTTAAAAAATAATTAATTCAAGAAGCGGGGGTGATTGAACTTATTTAATACCTGCTTTTCCTCCCCATACTTTTCTCATAACTTCGTTGGATTCAAATGGTTATGAAATTATTTATTTTAAGACATGGGGAGGCAGAGCCCGGAGGTAGGGTGCAGGATTTTGATAGGACTTTAACGGCCAGGGGTCGTGAGACTGTTAACCAGGTGGGAAAAAAGCTGAGTGATCATGGAGTAAAATTTAATGAAGTTTTAAGTAGTCCCTCCAGGCGAACCCGCGAAACTGCAAACCTGGTTTTGGAACAAATTGGGTTTCATCACGAAGTAAGGTTTATAGAACAGATTTATGACGCCTCCCTGCAGCAGGTCTTGCATGAACTGGAAGGACGCTCGGCAAAATCCGAACAGGTATTATTAATAGGTCATAACCCTTCACTGTCGGAGCTGGCTGATTACTTGTTGGGCATAAACTACATCTCACTTTCGCCGGGTCAGCTGATGGGTTTTGAACTGGCCATTGAAAGCTGGAAAGAGCTGAATAATGGTTGTGGATCTTTAATTGAGAGATGAAGCGAGGAAAGGTCATTATTGCCCCGAATGCCTTTAAGGGTTCCTTGTCTGCCGCCGAAGCTGCCAGTGCTATCAGGAACGGTCTTTTAAGAGTAGGGTTGAGGGAAGAGGATCTCATTGAGATCCCGATAGCCGATGGAGGTGATGGGAGTTTGGACGTCCTGGCTAAATACCTGGATCTGGAGATCATGAGATCAAAGGTAAATGGACCCTTGTGGGAGGAGGTGGCAGCCAATTGGGGATTCAATCGCGAAAGAAAAATAGCGGTTATCGAAATGGCTGAAGCATCAGGAATCAAGCTGTTGTCAAAGGATGAGTTGAATCCGATGCTGGCCAGTTCCTACGGTACTGGCGAGTTGATTAAAGAAGCCCTGTCGATGGGACTCAAGGAAATTTATCTGACCGTCGGAGGCAGCGCTACGGTGGATTTGGGGATTGGCTTAATGGAGGCACTGGGAATTAAATTTTATGCTGGCAGGAAAGAAGTGAAACACGTTTCTCCGAATGATTTTCTATCCATCGATTCGATTGACCTGAGCGGATATCCGCAAAGTTCCGGAATTAAAATCAGGATACTGAGTGATGTCACCAATCCGTTATTAGGCCCACAAGGTGCGGCGGTGGTCTTCGGACCACAGAAGGGTGCCGACCAGGAGACGGTTCGGAAATTAGAAGAGAGACTTGCTCATGTAGCCAATCTTTTAGAACAAACATCGGGGAAGTCCATCAGGGAAATGGTGGGTGGTGGCGCCGCAGGTGGAGTTACTGCCGGTTTGCATGCAGCAATGGGTGCTGAGGTTATTGATGGTGCCGAGCAGATCCTAAGCTGGGCAGCATTTGATAAGTACCTCGAGGAGGCAGCCTTGTTGATTACCGGAGAGGGGAAAATCGACACCCAAACAAATTATGGGAAAGGTCCCGGCCTGGTAGCCAGAAAGGCAAAAGAAAAAGGAATTCGCGTAGTCGGATTGAGCGGGATATTAGATGATGACATTTCCGGGATTAAAAACTTCGATCAGCTGATCCGGATTTCTGATCCCAATGATTCACTCGAAGAGTCAATGCGGAAGACGGCGGAGAATTTGGAGAGGGTGGTAAGCCTGGTTATACTATGACTCCCGGTCACAGTATAACTTCCAGCCTTCTTATTGGTACTAAACTCTACCATTCAATCGGAAACTCCACCATACGATAACTCCCTTTTCTAAACTCCTCTATGGAGGGGGGTAAATCCAAAAGTGTTCTTGCCAACTCCCTGTTACAGATACTTTCCCTCGATGGCCTGAGGTAATCATTGAAGGAACTCATCTCGTAATCATCCATTTTTCTCACCAATCTTGCCTTTAGAGGGTTTTGGTGAATGTAATGAAAGCAGGTTAGAGGATAGTTGCCTTCCGACCTAGTGCCCTCCCCCTCCAAAGATTTAATTTTCGTATGCTGCTGGAACAATGATCCTGTTCGTCCTTCCTGAATATTAATAGCTCTGGCATATGATCTAAGCATGACTCTTAGACCATTTCCAAAATTATTTGTATCAAAGTCTTCTTTTGTATGAACCATAAAATGGAAATGGTTTTTCATTAAGCAGAAGGTCAGGATATCGATGTGGGGTAAAAGATGTCTCTTTACTTTTTCAAGGAAGAAACAATAATTACGTTGATCAAAGAATATTTGTCCTTTATTGTTTCCCCGATTGTAAATATGATAAAGAGACTTAGATTGCATATTATTACGGTGTGAGCAATAATAAGCAATTTCAGTTAATATTTGCGAATCATTTGCGGCCAGTCATACTATGACTTGGAGTCATAGTATGACTAAGGCCGCTCACTAAGTCTCCCCAATCCAAACTGATCCCCGGCCTTATAGGCCTTTCCATTTTTCATAAAGACCTCAATCATCTTCTCGCTGGAGACGGTGTTGTGATGCTCATCTTTGAGCAGATAGAGGATCTCTCGCGTTTTGGTATGGATCACTTCGCCACTGGAAGGATAGGCATATTGCCCGTCAATACTGAAGGTGATCCATCCGGGCATGTCGCTAAGAGGTATGGTGGTGAGTTGCTGATAAGGAGCATCTGCCTGGAAAATGTGCATCCGCATATTATGCCCGTCACTGATCCAGACTTCCGTTTCATCCGGTGTCAGACCAATGCCGTGACTTGGATTTCCATGACGTCTTACTGGACCTTTATCCCAGCCCTCTACAGTGATGCTGGCCAGCTTTTTCCCGGTTTTCAGGTCGCCTACCTCGAAGCCCAGAAGCTCGTTGACATTCACATATACAATAGACTCGTCACTATTGACTGTAAAAGGTCGGATCCCATGACTAAACGGTCCCACGGTTCTGACGATCTTATTTGTTTTAGGGTCAGCCACATGCAGGTCCGGTGAGTTGATGTCAGCCATGTAAACTTGCTTCCCGGAAGGACCATAGATCGTGTTGTGGGCCCTCGAATGTACCTTGATAGTGGCAATGATTTCTCCATCTTCACAATTCACGACCCGCCAAAAGTCTTTCTCTAATGAAGGTTGATACATCGTCATACCATCGGGGGAAATGGACAACCTGTCGCAGCCTCCTTCATATTTCTTTTCCCAAACGACAGCACCAGTTTCGAGATCAACTCGCTGCATAGATTCCAGGGTGGTGATAAACAGGCTATTGAGCGGGATGCTGATATCAATACCTTTCACATTGGAGGGGGTGCCATCAGGATGTAAACCTTTCGTGGGGATCCTTTTCACAAATTGATGGTTGTTGTCAATATCAAACACCACCAGGCCATGCCCGCCGTAGCCCAGGTAATCCCGGATACCAGGTGTGGCAACATAAAGGAAGTGTCCGGTGTTTTCTTGCTGTGTTTCTGCCGGTTGTTCCGGTGCAATCCACGATACGAGACATACAAATACCAGGATAATGGGGAGGAGTAGAGACTTGATCATTGGTTTAAGGTTAATGTGTTATTAAAGATAGGAAAAAAGACTTTGACTTGACAACGACACTGACCTTGACAACGACACTGACCTTGTTCCTTGCTGCCCTATGCTCCATGCCCTATGCCCTATGCTCCATGCCCTATGCTCTACGCCCCATGCCCTTTGCTCTACGTCCCATGCCCTATGCCCTATGCCCTACGCCCCATGCCCTCAGCTCTATGCTTCTCACTCTCACTCTCACTCTCACTCTTACCACCCTCAGATTTATGATTTTGCCTTTAATCTTCGATCACCTCTGAAAACCTCCTGTCTCCTGCTTGCCCGCCGAAGCTTTTTGCGCAGGCGAGTCTCCTGTCTCCTGTCTCCTTACTATATTACAGCCATGTCGGAAACTCAGCTTCAACGAAAGCTTGGACCGCTCATGTTATGGGGTCTGGGCGTAGGATACGTAATCTCAGGGATGTATTTTGGATGGAACCTCGGCCTGGCTGAGGGAGGGACCCTCGGATTGGGTGTCGCTACCATCTTTGTCATCCTCATGTATCTCACCTTTACCTTTAGCTATACCGAGATGGCCTGCGCCATCCCAAAGGCCGGTGGAGCTTTTGACTATACCTTGCAGGCCATGGGAAAGGACTGGGCCTTCTTTGCTGGGATGGCTCAAAATATCGAATTCATCTTTGCACCTCCGGCTATTGCATTTGGGATTGGAGCTTACCTGAACCTTTTATTTCCTTCGCTGCCCATCCTGGGGATAGCCATAGGAGCCTATGTCGTGTTCACAGCATTGAATATCTACGGGGTGCAGGCAGCAGCTGCTTTTGAGCTTATGGTGACAATTGTTGCCGTGTTGGGACTGGTCTTGTTCTTTATTGCTACCGGACCTTCCTTTTCCATGGAAAATTTTACCAGCAACCCGCCACCCAATGGCTGGTCGGGGGCATTTGCTGCAATCCCCTTTGCGATCTGGTTTTTCCTGGCTATTGAAGGGGTAGCCAACGTGGCAGAAGAGACGATCAATCCCCAAAGGAATGTATTGATCGGATTCGGCTCCGCCATCCTTACCCTCGTGGTACTTTGCTTGCTGACGTTCACCTTCTCCATAGGTGTCAACGGGTGGGAAACGATTGTTTATGACCCCGTTACCGGAGCGGCTTCTGACAGCCCACTTCCCCTGGCGTTGGCCTATGTATTGGGTTCCGAGACGGTGATCTTTAAAATCGTGAGCTTTATTGGGCTTTTTGGCCTGGTGGCTTCCTTTCATGGTATCATCCTGGCAGCAGGCAGATCCACGTTTGAGTTTGGACGAGTGGATTTCGGACCATCTATACTCGGTAAGATCAACCCGAGGTTTAGCACACCCACCAATGCCTTGATATTCAATACAATTATCGGGATCATCGCACTATTAACAGGAAAGACCGGGGATATCATCACCATTGCCTGTTTCGGCGCATTGTCACTCTATGCCATCTCCATGATCTCGATGATTAGGCTGCGAAAGACACATCCCGAGATGGAGCGACCATTCAAAGTACCATTTTATCCCTATTCACCAGTGATCGCGCTGCTCATTGCTGTGATCGCTTTAGTTGCTGTGACTATCTACAATCCCACTTTGGCGCTGATCTACTTTCTGATACTGGGAGTGGGATTTTTGTGGTTTAAGCTTGTTAGAAAATAAACTCTAACCTCACGGCAATCCTTCGCTTCATCCTTCGCTCGGTGGCGAAGTTTTCGTCACCAGACCACCAGTCAAACCAGGAATAGCTGACGGTGGCGTCCTGACCCATATGGCCAATGCTGATAACCATCGACGAGTATTCAAAATTGAATTGATAACCCATTCCAGCATTCCAGTAGATCCCACCTTTTTCGTCAGAGGTCTCTCCAAAGGTGTCTGCGTTGTTTAAAAAACCATAGCCTGGCCGCACGAAGAGATAAGGGATGTTTTTTCCCTGTTTCAGGTAACCCTTTACTTCGGCATACACGGGGATGGTGGAGATATCATCCATGGCTTCATACCCAATACCTATCCCGGTCCCCAGGATGCGACCCCACTGGTATCCATTCACCAGGTTTATTGATAAGCCGGGAACGGCATTACCAAAACTCATTCCCAGTCCGACAGCATTGTAATAGCCCTTTTCTACTTCAGTAAATACCTTATTCTTTTTAAAGAGAGATTTTGAGGAATTGATAAACTGAATATTCTCTATCCGATCATGGGGTATCAGTACGTCACTGCCTTCGATAGTCAGGTGAACCCCAACAGAATCAATGGATCTATAGATAGGTCCGACATACAGGCTGTTGTCCCAAAGCTCCACTTTTACCCGCTGTTGGGCAGTTAGCGATTGGAGGCCCACAGCGAAAAAGAAAACAGTGGCCAGTAAGAAAACCCGGCCACTTTTTACTTTCTTATAACTCACTGGATGACATTTCTAGTTTACTGATGAATTTAAGATCCTTCGGATCACTGTAGTCATACTGGTACAATCCATCACTTCCTATCAGATAAAGCGTGTTCTGGTATGGAATCACATCATAGGCATCCAGGTCAGTGATATGAGTGATCATATTTTCACTGATCTTCAGATCATCCGAAGCATCAAATACTTTTAATCCGGAATTGCCCTCACAAATAAATAGTGTGCTACCATCGATGCCCAAACCATGTGGGCTGGTCATCGGGTAGGCTGTGATCATGGTCGGATTGGATAGATTGGAGATATCGATCACGTCAAGCTGATTGAGTGCTCCCCCACAATTGGTACCGCTACGCAACGTCACATAGGCCCGATCTCCCTGAACGACCACCGGGTCACAACTCACCACGTGAGAATAAACGGTGATCAGACTGGGATTTGCCGGATTGGTATTGTTGATGATATACATACCACTTTGAGCGCCGACGAAAAGATTGTTTCCATAAGGGAATAAGGTCTCAATGTCCCAACCAAGCATCAGCTCATTCAATTTGACCGGTTCCGACTCATTGCTGATATCGAAGGTGTGAAGTGAAGAATCATCTAATGCATACAGGAAGTTATCCACGATGGTATAGGTAGCCATGGATCCACCAACTCCGATATTGTTTGGGGGTTGTGGGATACTAGAGGAAGACTCTGCTAACATATAGGCATCATTCATCCCAAAGAAACCTCCCGAAAAGACATCTTCGAAATGGCCGCCAGCATCCTCGAGGGTTACCGTGACGGTCCTTACCGGCTCGTAGGAGATGATCAATCCGCTATCCGGATCAAAAACATATTCGTTATTAAAATTTTGAAAAATACCTTCCATGCGGTTGACCTCTTTCACATCATTCATGTTGCTGATA
The DNA here is from genome assembly GCA_047947195.1 of Bacteroidota bacterium. GTDB lineage: Bacteria > Bacteroidota > Bacteroidia > Cytophagales > Cyclobacteriaceae > UBA7330. Next base: position 3,169,988 of record CP170458.1, on the reverse strand, counting down.
TCAATCACCACGAGGTCAATGTAGCTATCTGCATACAGCATATCATTCCTTACCGAGAAACTGAAGTTTCCGGGAAGCTCAATAAAATGCCTGGCTATGGGAGACTGAGGATTTGAATTATCTATCACATGGATCCCATTGCCGGGGTCATTGATCAGGATCCAGTTGTCATATAAATAGATCCGACCTCTTTCTTCAATGGTTTTGGGTGCGATCACTTCAAATCCTGATCTGATTTCAGCGAGAGACATGTAGACTGGTTCATAAACCGTATATTCTCTGGTGACTTCCACACGATCCTGGCAGGATACCAGGACCATTCCAATGACAACGCCCATCAACAGGATGGCTTTTTGATAAGTAGTTATTGCTTTGTTTTGCATTTTCGTTGGTTAAGCAGTTATGCCGGATGGCTTAGCTATATGGACACCCATTCAACTTTCAAAGTTGGAATACTAGTCTAATCATTAAATAAATCAGTATTTTGAGTAAACTTGTGGAAATCCCGGAATAACTACTTACTCATACTATGGCCGGCCAGGAAAATAAAGGTATCCTTACACTCAATACATTAAAACAACTCGTTGATAGCGAGGAAATTACCACCGTTATTGTGGCCTTTACCGACCATTATGGCCGAATGATGGGCAAACGATATGATGCAGAATTTTTCCTCGAGAGTGTAATTGATGACGGCGCTCATGCCTGCGACTATTTATTGACCACAGACATGGAGATGGAGCCTGTTCAGGGCTATGAGTCAGCCAACTGGGAGCTGGGCTATGGTGATTTCCACCTGGAGCCGGATTTTGGCACGCTAAGAAAAGCAGATTGGCTTCCATCCACAGCGATCGTATTATGTGATATAAGAAATGTTAAGGACCATCAACCGGTATTCACTGCCCCGAGGTCGGTTTTAAGAAATCAGATTGCCATACTCAACGAATTAGGCTATCATTCGGCAGCAGCTTCGGAGCTGGAATATTACCTCTTTGAAAATGATTACCGGGAAGCCGGAGAGTTAAACTATCATGAGCTTAAGCCTGCTGGCTGGTATCTGGAAGATTACCACATCCTTCAGGGCACACGGACAGAGTTCTTTACATCTGCTGCCAGAAGGCACCTGAAAAATTCAGGCATCCCTGTTGAAAACAGCAAAGGAGAGTGGGGACTGGGTCAGCATGAACTGAATGTTCGCTATGCCCTTACCCTGGAGATGGCCGACCGTCATGTGATATTTAAGCAATGCATGAAAGAGCTTGCTGACCAGCTGGGGGTATCGGTGACCTTCATGGCCAAGTTCCACGAGGATCGCGCCGGGTCAAGTTGCCACATCCATGTCAGCTTATGGAAAGATGGAAATAACATTTTCGTCGGCGACAAGCCTTTTGGTCCGGTAAAGGGATCTGATGAATTTGGTTGGTTCCTGGGCGGGTGGATGAAATATGCTGCGGATGTCATGCCTTTTTATGCACCAACCATCAATTCCTATAAACGATTTGTAGATGCATCCTGGGCACCCACCCGGATCGCCTGGAGCCGGGATAACCGGACGGCTGGATTCCGTGTGGTGGGTGAAGGAAAGAGCTTAAGGATAGAATGCAGGATCCCAGGCGCAGATTGTAACCCCTACCTGGCATTTGCCGCAGCATTGGCCTGTGGGATCCAGGGAATAAAAGATAAGATCACCCCACCTGATTGTTTCACAGGAGATGTCTATGCTGCCAGGGAATTGCCCCTGGTACCCATGACACTTAAGGAAGCTACCCAGAGATTTAAAGAAAGTAAATTCGTTAAATCTGCTTTCGGAGACACAGTTCATCAACATTATACCCATTTTTTTGAAAAGGAAATAGAAGCGTTTGAGTCCAGCGTGACAGACTGGGAACGCAGACGGTATTTTGAGCAGATTTAAAATAGACTATTACACACATACACATGAGACTAAAGGACAAAGTGGCCCTGATCACCGGGGCGGGTAGCGGAATCGGAAAAGAAACCGCATTCTTATTTGCAGCGGAAGGCGCAAAGATTGTGCTTGTCGACATCAATGATGGAGAAGCACAGAAAGTGTTGGACGAACTGAAGAGCAGGGGACACCAGGCGATATTTCATCGTACGGATATCAGTAATCCCAAAGGTGTGGAGTCGATGGTAAAATATGCTGAAGAGACTTATGGTAAACTCAATATCCTGTTCAACAATGCCGGTATCATGATGTCTAGCGATGACACCGCCGAGGCGACAGATCTTGAGACCTGGGACATGACCATGAACGTGAATGTGAAAGGGGTTTTCCTGGGTTGTAAATATGGGATTCCGGCGCTTCGAAGAGCGGGTGGGGGAGTAATTATCAATACCGCTTCCTTCGTGGCCCGTATGGGAGCTGCCACGCCCCAGATCGCTTATACAGCCAGCAAAGGTGCTGTTGCGTCCATGACCCGGGAGTTAGCCATCGTCCATGCCAAAGAAAATATTCGGGTAAATGCACTGTGTCCGGGACCGCTTAAGACAGACCTCCTGATGAAGTTTTTGGATACGGATGAAAAGAAACAACGACGCCTGGTACACATCCCGATGGGTCGTTTCGGGGAAAGTGCTGAAATGGCCAAGGCTGCGCTTTTCCTCGCATCAGATGATTCTTCCTATATCACAGGGACAGAATTCCTGGTAGACGGTGGAATTCATGCCGCTTATGTGACACCTGAATAGATCTGAATGATGTCAGGATTTCAGATTATCAGTCCGGTAGATGGTTCTGTCTATGCCAGCAGGGACTATGCTTCCTCAAATGAGATAGAAAAAACGCTGCACCAGGCTGCCGAGGCATTTAAAGCATGGAAAGTCACTCCACTCAAAGACCGAATGGCACTCTGCCGGTCGGTAGTGGATTATTTCAAGGATCATGCGCAGGAGTGGGGGGAGGAGCTTACCTGGCAGATGGGCCGACCGGCAAGATATACACCGAATGAAATTAAAGGAGGGTTCGTGGAGCGCGCTGAAAGCATGATCGCTTCCGCAGAGAGTGGATTAAAAGACGTGGCTATCCCTGAAAAGGCCGGTTTTACCCGATACATCAAAAAAGAACCCCTCGGAACGATCCTGGTCCTGGCTCCCTGGAATTATCCTTACCTCACGGCTGTCAATGCCGTGATCCCTGCCATCCTGGCTGGGAATACCGTCGTCTTAAAGTTTGCTGATCAGACCGCCCTTTGTGCTGAACGATTTGCTGAAGCCTTTGAGGCAGCTGGAGCACCCAGGGGCGTTTTTAATTACCTTCACATCACACATGATCAGGTAGCTACGCTGGTCAATGATACACGGATAGCGCATGTTGGTTTTACCGGCTCAGTAGGAGGAGGGAGAGCGGTGCAGCAAGCCATGCAAAACAGGTTTACTGGTTTAGGACTGGAATTGGGTGGGAAAGACCCAGCTTATGTCGCTGCTGATTCTAACCTGCCAAATGCGGTTGAAAACCTGGTAGATGGTGCTTTCTTTAACTCAGGGCAGTCGTGCTGTGGTGTGGAAAGGATCTATGTCCATGAAAAACACTATGATGACTTTGTTTCCGGCTTTGTAAACCTCACCAGGCAATACATTTTAGGAAACCCCACGGAAACGGAGACCACCCTGGGGCCCATGGTACGCATCTCAAATGCCAAAAGTGCAGTAGCCCATATAGAGGATGCACTGAAGAAAGGAGCAAAAGCCCTCATCGATAAAGGAGACTTCCCGGATCTGCCATTGCCTTACCTGGCGCCGCAAGTGCTGGTAAATGTCAATCATGACATGCTGGCGATGAATGAGGAGAGCTTTGCACCTATCGTAGGGATTATGCCTGTGAAAGATGATCAGGAAGCCATCCGGTTGATGAATGACAGCAAATATGGGTTGACTGCCTCCATCTGGACAGAAGATATGGACCGGGCCATCAGCATAGGCAACCAGGTGGAAACAGGAACCTGGTTTATGAATCGGTGTGATTACCTGGATCCGGCATTGGCCTGGACAGGCGTGAAAGATTCTGGCAGGGGATGTACCTTATCAGTACTGGGCTATGATTACCTGACGAGACCTAAGTCCTATCACTTAAAGCATGGATGATGCGAATAGCACTCCTGGTTTGTGATCATGTCGCAGAGCCCTTTGTGAAAACTCATGGCGACTATCCCTTTATGTTTGGGAGGTTGCTTGGGATGCCGCTCGATGCCCATTTTGTCTGTGACAACCAGTTCCCTGACCCGGATGAATATGATGCTTTTGTGGTGACAGGTTCAAAGAAATCAGTCTACGATGATGAGCCATGGATCCAAAATCTGATCAGCTTCACCCGGGAGGTGGCCAAAACGAAAAAGAAATATGTGGGCGTATGTTTCGGCCATCAGATTATCGGAGAATCCCTGGGAGGAAAGGTGACCCGGTCACCGGAGGGATACCTGATAGGGGTTCATGAGCATCACGTTTCTCAATCAGCAAATTGGATGAGACCCGAATCAGGAAGATATAATATCCTGATGCTATGCCAGGATCAGATAGCGCAGCTACCTGCAAATACCATCGTGCATGCTTCATCACCGCATTGCCCGTACGGCATGATCAGCATCAATAACCAGTTTCTGGGTATCCAGGGCCATCCCGAGTTCACCAAAGCGTATAACCAGGATGTCTTCGTCTCCCGAACAGACAGGATTGGGTCAGAAAAAGTAGAAGCAGCAATAGGTAGTTTGGAGAAGGAGGTAGATGGGGAGATGTTGGCGGGGTGGATTAGGAATTTCCTTGGCGGCTAGTCATACTATGACTTCAAGTCATAGTATGACTTTAAGCCGCAAGACGAGTCGGGAAACCCCAACCATGGTCTGTGCCTGCCTGCCGGCAAGGCAGGGCTCACAGACCATCAACTCCATGGTTGGTGTCTCCACCAACCATCATAGCTTCCACACCAACTCACCCTTCTACATTTAGCATTAAATCCTAATCGCTGCCACCCCTCTCTTGCGAAGAGAGGGCAGGATCGATGGGGGTGAATTGTTCGTAAAGTACGTACTCCGATTCCCAAACAAACAATCTACCGTCATTCCGAGCCTGCCTTGCCGGCAGGCAGGCGTAGCGAAGGAATCTCATGTCTCGGACCTCACGCCGGAGCTTCAGGGTAGGAAGGTCTCCTGTATTCTCGAAATCCCTTATCTTAACGGTGAATTTACCAACACACCATGATCGAGTTTATAGTAGTAAAATACCTCCACTTCCTCGGCATTTTTGGAGTAGTGGGCACACTGTTGATCGAACTGTTTTTCGTGAAGCAGGTGATGACCCGAGAAGAGCTTACCAGGATCTCACGTATCGATGGGATCTATGGATTCAGTTCCATCGTGGTGCTGGCTGCCGGACTCACCATGTGGTTCTGGGTGGGCAAGCCCTCTGATTTTTATACCCACAACTGGATCTTCCATACCAAGGTGACCCTGTTCGTCTGTGTAGGACTACTCTCCATCTACCCGACAGTCTTTTTCCTGAAGCAACGCAAAGGCGATTCAGCGGAAGAGGTCATGATCCCCGACAGGGTCCTCAACTTGATCCGTATGGAGATTCTTCTTTTATTCTTGATTCCGGTACTGGCAGTGCTCATGGCGAATGGGGTGGGGGTGTTCTAGAACAAGTCATACTATGACTTCTACGCTGCTGCAAATACAGTCATAGTATGACTGGAGTCTACCAACCATCGCAGCCTCTGCACCAACTCACCCCAGTCTTAAATTGACTTTACTCTTCATTCCTCCAATCCTCTCTTGGGAAGAGAGGGGCAGTTCGTTATGGGTAAATTGTTCGGTTATGCCCTCGCTACCCCTAGCCGGGCGCCCCTAACCCCTATCAACTGCGCTTTTCAAGCTTCGTTGATTGAAAAAAGGGGACCCAGTCCTGCGAAACGCAAACAACAACTTTAACGTCATTCAGAGCCTGTCTTGCCGGTAGGCAGGGAAGCCATAAGGCTGACGTGGAATCTCTTTCTCGTAAGAAGTAACTAACCCTCAGTGTTCCTCAACAAAATAGATGAGATTCCACGCTCACTTCGTATCGCTCTGAATGACGATACTGGCTTTATTTACCCATTTCTACCCCCTGAAAACCTCCTGCCTGCCCGCCGAATCTCATGGACTACCGAAGCCTAGCGAAGGTAGGTATTCTGTCTCCTGTCTCCTATCTTTGAAGCGATGTTAATCGATTCAAAGATCATAGCTGTCGACTTCGACGGGACCATCGTAGAGGACCGGTATCCAGGGATCGGAAAACCCCTGCCGTTTGCGATGGAGACGTTGCAGCTGCTACAGAAGGACGGTCACCGGCTGGTGCTCTGGACGGTAAGAAAGGGGAAGACACTTGAGGAAGCCATCGAGTTTTGTAGGCGGTATGAGATTGAGTTCTATGCTGTCAATCAAAACTTTGAAGGAGAAGATAATTTTGGCGGCAAGCTCAATGCCGATATCTTCATCGACGACCGCAACATCGGCGGACTACCCCAGTGGGGCGAGATCTACCAGATGATTAGTGGGAATGAAAGACCCGTGAGGCAATCAAAGAGATCATGGCTTTCAAGATTTTTCGGATAATAGCCTCCCATGCTCCATGCCCTCTGCTCTATGCTCTATGCCCTCTGCTCTATGCTCTCAGCCCTCTGCTCATTTCCTCCCGCACCCTGCCTCCCTAAAGGGGAACCTGCTCTCCCTCAGAGGAGACTACAACAAATACCAATAAATATCCTTTGAAAACCTCCTGTCTCCTGTCACCTGTCTCCTGACTACTATTACCTACCCCTAGCCCTTCTTCGATTGTAAGAACCATATTTCCCACCAAATTTATAGTAGACCATGGCATTGAATGACGGACCAGTGATGGAAACATTCTCAGTGTATTCGTTGTTGCTTTCGTTGATTAATCCCTGGTTAAAGCTTCCGAGGTAGTAATTCATTTCTACACCCACGCCAATGAAATCTGTTATATCATATTTAACCCCAGCTATTCCGGAATAAGTAATCGTAGAGCCAGTCTTTACATAGCGTTCATTATCCCTGCCAGTGTCCACTTCCGTATCAGTAAATTTGCGAACAAGTGTAAAGTTGATCATGGAGAAATTGACACCAGCCCCGGCGTAAGGATGGATCTTGCCAAGAAAACGATTCTTAAATCTCATCCTGGGATTCCAGAATGACCACTCATATTTTCCTACAAGAGATATCGGGGTGATACGGTAGCGTAATGTCTCCTCCCGGTCTATTAACCCAACGATAGAAGTACTCTTAACCTGATCAGAATAAGTACCACCATAAATTCCAATAAGAAAATCTTCGTACACTCTTAGATCAACTCCACCATAGTATATTAGTCCGGAGTTAAACTGCTTGTTTCTTTCAACCAGGAATGATCGTTCATTCCAAAAGTCCATTTTTGGGGAATAATACCCAACTCCAAAATTGACTGTATGAAGCATGGAGGAAAGATCCAAGCCACCAGGTCTTCTTGGACGGTAACGTCGTCGCCTTCTTTGTGCTTCTGCGTCTGTAACAAGAAGCACAATGAGTAAAGTGAAAATAAAAGCGATGGTAAATCTTTTCATATCACTTAATTAACCGGTATTTACTCCACCCTGATTGTGACAACTCGATTGGATACTTAAAAGCAAATTATCAATTCGGGTCACCTCATTGTTATAGGCCCTGGTCACTGAGGTAATCAAATTGTTTCTTGCTGTGTTAATATTTGTCGTAGCTTGACCTAATAAACTATTAATGAGTGTCAATTCCTGATTTAGCAAGGTTAGATCATCTCTTACGGCAATTGCGTAGAGGATAATATTGGCAATGTCCAGAAGATTTCTTTCAGCGGCAGTAATGTCTCCCGCCCCAAAAAGAGATGAAATTGTGGCTGCAATGCCAGTATGCAAATTAAGGAAAATAGCGAGTCTGTCACTGTAACGTGTTTGTGCGGCGGATTCCAATGCGGCCCTTTGACTTTCAACCAGTGGAAACTCAGTATTGTAGGTCGTATTAATAAGGGCAAGCTGAGCAGCTTGTGCCGAATCCAGGTAGTTCCTGGCAATATCATATGCGTCCTGGGCTGCTTGCCGACAATCGTCAAATTCGGTTTGGCTCTGTACAAAATGAAATGAAAAATACTGTGGACTGTTGAGTCTCTGGTTATAACCAATCCTTGCAGAACTTAACGACCCCGTTGCGCCTATTAGTGCAGGCAGTAATGGACTAAGGGTGGAGTTACTCTGAAAAGCAGAACGGGCCGAATTGGTTTGAGATTGTGCAGTAGTATTTCCTCCCTCTAAAGCAGTACGAATTGATGTAGTTGTTTGACCTATCCAATAAGATTCTTGTGAGGCATTTAACACCTGATCTACCGCTGATGCATATAATTTTGCCTGGGTGGGATTTAGAATTGCTGCGGCGAAATTAGAGATGCCCTGAGTATCCACATCCCCTGGATTGATTACAACTGTCTGGGCATTTATGGAAGATACATCTGGGGTAGGTAGATCGGGTTTGAAATCATAAGAATAAACGAAATCTGGGACAGGACCGACTTTTGAGCAGGAAATAGCTATGATCAATCCGCCAATGGCGGTGATGAAAAGCAAATTTCTTAGATGTGAAATTGATCGACCCATAACCCGGATTATATTACAAATAACAATAAATCATGACATTATTTAAAGTTATTCTATGATTATTTCTAATAAATTATTTAATCCATTAGAAATTCTATCTGTTTTTTGACATAATTTGGATTAAATCTCAATATATCATAGAAGAAATTAGTTTGGTTGCGCAGAGAAACTCCACTTTGGGTAGCTGTTAACAGATCATATTGTATTTTGAAGCTATGTGGGGGCCGAAATTGAAACCATGAGTTGTTGTAAAATTTACGGGGCCATAATGCCAGGGTAACCATAATCCCACCATTTTCTCCATTTTTACTTTTTTGAGCATAAAAGCCGATGTCGGTATTGCCAAACTGCCTCAACATTTCAAATCTTACTCCCACATCTTCATAAAGGAATTGCTCGCCAGTTAACCTTAGAAGCAAATCCTGGCTGGTGATCCTGTAAGCCAGGAAGATATAACCCGTCCATTCACTTAATCTCTCTCTGATGAAAGTATCATCAGTATAGTACCATGGACCGGAATAATACACTCCACCTCCGGAATAAAGTCTCCCCTGAAGATTCATCAAAATGAGTTCTCCACTTAGCCCATATCTACGATTTGTAAATGTGCCTCCAAAAAGATTCACAAAGATCTTTTCGTTCATAATAGTACTGTAACCAATCCCGGTTTCTCCCGGTCGCTGGCCAAAACCAGGCTCAATCTTAAAATCATTCTGAATAGGGAAGAGCCATTGAAAGGTGCCATAAACTCCCCATTTGGTGGTCCAATTAAGCATGGGTCCGAGCCCAAGCTGGGTTTTAAAAGGATCATCCAGATCCCCAAATCTTGAGATGTAATAGGGTTCAACTTGCAGGTCGAGTTTGTAGTGTTTTTGAGGTCTATATTTTCCAGTCAATGCCTCTCCTCCATAGATCACGCTCCCCCGAAACAGGTGAACCGGTTTGAGGTCTTTTACACTGTCATTTGTCGCTAGATTTCTGAGAATGAACGCAGGGTTCCGGTGCAATCGGTAGTCGAAGATGAAGGCATCGTCCCTGATCTCAGCAAGCTCAAGATCCTTCAGCTCCTGGGCAGTCAGCAGAAGATTTGATAGCAGAAGGAATGATGCTAATATGGTTTTTGGTTGGCTGAGCATTCAGATTGTTTGTTGGACAATATTAGTTAGGAATTGCGAGCCTGCGAAGTGTTATTTAAAAGTTAACCGTCATTACCAGGAGTGCACCCTGACAACGTCATTCCGAGTCCACCTTTTCCGTCACTGCGAGGAGGAACGAGGAAGCAGTCTCATTCTGCCCGCGATACCCAAACAAACAATCTACCGTCATTCCTGCGGAAGCAGGAATCATTGTATCTTGAAACCGGTTTTGTTCTTATATGTCAGGATGTAAATCAAAAAGATCCCCGCTTTCGCGAGAATGACGTTCTGGCGGGCTTTAGCTCAGAAAAATCCCACCTACGTTTTACTTCGGTGAGCAAAGCTTCAGTCGTGCCTCCTTCCCTGCCTACCGGCAAGGCAGGCTCGCAATGACGTTATTGGGGTAATTCCATCCTCCTGAAGCAAAGACCCTTTCGCCTTTCACCTTTTAGCTTTAATTTGCTACGATGTTTCGTCTCCTTCAATTCACCATCCTCCTCTTGCCATTTGCGGCAACCGCTCAATTCACATTAACCGGCCCCAAAGGCATGGTCAATGTGCCCCATGCGGAAGTGCTGGAGGACGGCACATTCATGTTTGGGATGCATACCAATACCGAAAACTACTTACTGATAGATTATGAGGCCGATAGACCCCCAGGCAGTGAATATATCTCCTCACTTACCATCGGATTCCTTGATAGAATAAATATTACTTTCATGCTCTCAAGGATTTTTGGCGACCCCAAACAAAGAGTGGCTCAGCTGGCCAGTATCGGTGACCGAAGTATGCAGATTACAGCTTTGGTATTGAAAGAGAAGAAATACAGTCCCTCTGTTGTGATCAACATAGCGGATCCTTTTTATAGTAGCAATCAATATTTAACAGGGAATCATATCGTAGCGACTAAAACAATTTTGAATAAAAGTAACCATCGATTAAAAACTACTGCGGGCTATGGATTCCCATATCTCCTGGTCTTTGCCGGACAACAAAATAGGAGGCTTGCAGATAAGGAGAGCAACTATCTAACTAATCTCTTCGGAGGAGTATCCTACGAATATCTACCCGCCCACCTCCAGTTTTCACTCGAATATGATGGCTGGAATGTAAACACAGGCCTTGGCTTTACCCTCTGGGAACGGCTGAGCATGCAGGCGTACCTGCAGGGGATGAAGTATCCCGGGATTGGATTTAATTATGTGGGGGTTATTCATTGACGCCCCCAGAACGTCATTCCCTGGAGCGGTAGCGAGCAGGGAATCTTTATGATAGATTCCCGACTCGTCCTGAGGGACTCTCGGGAATGACTGTGATTGAAGGAGGAACCTGCCCGCGATACCCCAATCAAACAATTCACCGTCATTCTGAATGGATCCGCCAACTGGCGGAGAAATGAAGAATCTTAGAACTCGTGAGAGGGTACTTAACCTTCTGAGTTTTTCCACAACAAACACCGAGATTCTTCGCTCCATTTCATTCCGCTCAGAATGACGATACTATGTTTGTTTTACGGAATTGATATGTCCGAAAGTCGGAAAGTCAGAATATCGGAATGTCAGCTGCCTGTTAGGCGCTTACTCACATGATCAAACGGATCGTGTGGCTTGCGGTCAAGCTCCTCAAAGGACGAGTTGTTGGAGATAAACTCCGGAACCAGCTTTTTCATCTGACTTACCAAAGCTTTTTCGTTGCTATTCAGCAGCGCTTCCAGCAGCGCATCCAGACCGTCATTTATCTTCACCCGGTCGTGTTTTCGTACCTTGGCAATATTGATCTTGGGATGATGGGTCTCTACAGAATTTTCGTCGCTGCTGAGCACTTCTTCATAAAGCTTTTCACCGGGTCGTAAACCTACCGTTTTGATGGCGATCTCATGCTCAGAGTACCCACTCAATCGGATCATTTTTTTGGCCAGGTCCATGATCTTGATAGGTTCCCCCATATCGAATACAAAGATCTCCCCACCATTCCCCATGGCACCAGCTTCCAGCACCAGCTCGCAGGCTTCCGGGATGGTCATGAAGTAGCGCGTAACCCGTGAATCAGTTATTGTAACCGGACCCCCTCTTTCAATTTGTTTTTTGAAAAGGGGAACAACCGAACCATTGGAACCCAATACATTACCAAACCGGGTAGTGATGAACTTGGTGTGGATATCTTCATTCTGTTGCCTGGACTGGCAATACATTTCAGCGATCCGTTTGGACGCTCCCATGATGTTGGTAGGATTCACGGCCTTATCCGTGCTGACCAGGACAAAATTGTTGGCATTGTATTTTACTGCAAGGTCTACGATGTTTTTGGTCCCCAAGACATTTACTTCCACTGCTTCCGAAGGATTCATTTCCATGAGTGGCACATGCTTATAGGCTGCCGCATGATAGACAACCTGAGGTTTATGCAGATCGAAGATTTTGTCTGTACGGATTTGATTACACACATCACAGACATACGTAACCACCCGGTCTTTCACAATCCCATTAAACTTTTGCTCCAGGTCATTTACCAGCTCATAGAGTGGACTTTCCGCCTGATCAACCAGGATGAGCTTCTTTGGCTTGTAGTAAAGTAGTTGCCTTGATATCTCACTCCCTATAGAACCAGCAGCTCCAGTAACCAGTACCACCTGATCTGCTACCTGGGCTTTTACATTCTTGTGATCCAGGCGAATCTCATCACGTTCCAGCAATTCTTCAATCCTGATGGTCCGAATCTGCTTGCTGCTCAACTCACCTTCCATCCATTGGCTGGTAGACGGCGTATTTTTGATGATCACATCCATCTCCAGGAAGAAATCAACGATGGCCCGTTTCTTTTGCGCCGGGATATTCTGAATGGAAATGATCACCTCGGCAATATTCATTTGCTTTAAAAGCTTGTTGCTAATGGCCTTTTTAGCAAAGACCGGTACACCTTCCAGCTTCTTGCCCACCTTGGAGGGATTATCATCGATAAATCCAGCGACACGGTATTTGTAGCGATCATCCTGCTCCAACGCATTTTTTGTGATCAGACCGGATTTACCCGCACCATAGATCATCACCAGCCGCGGTTCGGTATCCCTTCTCACCACATTGAAATAGAAGGATTTGATAAAAAACCGGATGCTGATCATGGTAAAGGTAACCACCAGAAAATGTGTGATGAGGATAGAATAAGGGATTCTGATTGTGCTGGCAATTGGATAGAATCCATTTAATATGTTCAATGTCAGGTAAACACCAAATGCAGCACCAGTTGCATATAAGATATTTTCAACATCTCTCATACTCGTGTGACGGATGATACCCGAGTATGGCCGGAAAATCAAGAAAGTTGTCAGGTAAAAACAGGAAATGAAAAGCAGCTGATTTCCCATATTGAAATCACTCATTGCGCCAGTATCAAAATTGAACCGGATGGCATAGGCCATCACAAAGCTGATGATTACCAGCATCAGGTCAATAAGGAGAATGACCCATCGTGATACCAGGCGATTGGCGTAGTGATTTAAAATTTTTCTAAGCACTGATCTCTTTTAGCGGTATAAAGGTAGTGATCAAAATAGAAATAAAAGAATATAAAATTGTAAAAAAAGCCTATCTGCTTTCTGAAATCCTCATTTAATTATTTCGCAAAACTAAGTGAATGGCATTACCAAAACCATGTTTTTTATCTTAATTTAATATTAAATTAATAGCCCTGCTAATTTTGTATTGAAAAATTCATTTTCAATAATGTGCCAAACACATGGTTTAAAGACACATAGATGTCATTTTTGGTTGTATTCCTCGCAAATAACCCCTCAACCCAATAGTAAATATTAATTGGACCATTTGGATTATCAATAACGAGTAGTATTTTTACTCGTTTATGAGCGAATTATCTCATTGGTACGTGCTTTATACCAGGCCTCGAAACGAAAAAAAGGTCATACAACGGCTTGAGAACGAGTTTGAGGTATTTTGTCCATTGGTGACGACCAAGCGGCAATGGAGCGACCGGAAGAAGAAAGTGAGCGAGCCCTTATTCAGATCTTATGTCTTTGTAAAGGTGACCGAAGCCGAACGACAGGACGTGCTGAGAACTCCCGGTGTGGTTTGCTACATCTAACGGCTGGGAAAACCTGCTGTAGTGCGCGAAGAGGAGATCGCTGCCATAAAAATGTTTACAGAAGAAACGGAAAGTGCCGATGTGCTTTCCATCGAATATAATGACACGGTACAGATTGACTGGGGCCTCTTCAAAGGGCAGGAAGGCCAATTCCTCGCCCGCCAGGGAGACCACCTGATTCTTTTAGTAGAATCCCTGGGGCAGCTGATTAAGGCTGAAATCCCTGTTCGCTATGTGCGGACTGCCGGTTAAAACCGGCGATCTGAATATCCGTAACCCCAGTTACAAAATTGTGACTTACGAGGCGGAGCTCTGCCTACGCTAAAGCTCCGGCAGACAAGTGAGTTTCGACCTCTGGTCTGGACAAGAAGTCAGAAATTAGAAGGCTTCTGAGGTTATTTACCCAATAAGATATTGATCGCCTTTCAATCAACTCACCCCCAGCCCCTCTCTTTGTAAAAGAGGGGAGAGTTCTTGCATAGTATGTATACAGTTGAATATGAGGGTATGAGAAGAATATAGATCCACGAGGATTGAAGCTAGTAAGCAATGGCCATTAAAAGTTTTGAGATTTGAAAAATTGAGGAAAGACAATTTATGTGCAAAAGCATGCCTGCCTGCCGGCAAGGCAGGTTTGAGTCCCGATGTAATCGGGGCGAGTTTGCTTTTTGCGTACCAAATCAACTCAATTTTTCCTCAAAATTTTTACAGGCCTAGATTTCTTTGTTACTTTCTTCATCAATGGAAGAAAGTAAAAATAAGCCATCCGACTTGAGGACATATAATTAAATCCCCCTCTAGCGCAAGCATCCGCTTGTGATAGAGATGACAAATCATCAAACAAAAGTGCTTGACACTTTAATCACAAACAAAACCCGTATCAAACTCCTCCTAAGATTCTTTTTGAATCCTTCAAGCCGGAGCTACCTCCGCTCCCTGGCAACGGAGTTTGATGAGAGCACCAATGCCATCCGGCTGGAGCTGAACCGATTTGAAGACGCGGGTATGTTGCAGTCGGACAGTGTGGGTAACCGAAAGATCTTCAAGGCGAATGTGAAGCATCCGCTGTACCAGGAGGTACGGAGCATCCTGCTAAAATATGTGGGGGTAGATCAGCTCATCGAGCGGGTCATCACCAAGCTTGGCGACATCCGGGAGGTCTACCTCACCGGCGACTTCGCCCGTGGCAAAAACTCCGACGTGATCGACATCACCATCATCGGCAATGTGGACAGGCTCTTCCTTTCCCAGCTCATCGAAAAAGCCGAAGACGTCATCAGCAAAAAGATCCGCCACCTGGTGTACTCCCCTTCAGAGTTCCAGGCGATGGAATTGGATAAAGAGGAGAATTTGTTGATTTGGAATGGGTGATGCTCATCCCAGGATGAGTTGATGCGTTTATTCATCACCACAAAGCGAGATTTTCATTTAAAGTGTCAAATCAACGCATCAACAAATAACCAAATCAACTACCTTTAAATCAATGCAAACCGATCAGGATATCATCAAACAATTCTCCCCACACCTCTTCTGGGATGTGAAAAGAGAAAACCTGGGTCTGGAGAAAAGTAAAAAATACATCATCCAGCGAGCGCTGGAATATGGACTATTAAAAGATTGGCTACTGATCAAAAAGGTGTACGGGTTGGAAGAGATTACAAGTACAGCAATGAATCTGCGGACATTAGATGATATCAGTCTTAATTTTATCTCAACACTCAGTGGAGTACCAAAAGAAAAATTCAGGTGTTACACTTTGAGACCATTGCAGGAGAAACACTGGATTTACTGAAAGGTATTCAGGAACTTCAAATTGGAGACTTGCGCCTTGTGGGTGGAACTGCTTTAGCATTGCAATATGGTCATCGGCAATCGGTCGATTTGGATTTTTTTGGAACGCTAACTGATGAGTCATTTGAAAGCATTTTTAAATCATTGATAAGGTGGCTTAACGAAGCAGACCTTAGAGAAAATTAAGAATTTGACAAAAGCAGATAAGTTCATTCTAAAATTAATATCAGGGAGTTCTGATAAAAATATTACATTTTCAGAGTTGACAAGTTTACTTAGGAAGCTTGGATTTAAAGAAAGAAGGAAGGGTAGCCATCATATTTTCTTAAAGGAGGGCGTTGAAGAAATAATTAACTTACAATCGGGTAAAGGAAGTATGGCTAAACCATATCAAGTAAAACAGGTTCGAAATTTGTTGATTCAATATAAATTGATTGAGCATGAGTAAATATGAGATCATTATCTACTGGAGTGAAGAGGACGAATCTTTTATAGCAGAAGTACCTGAACTTCCAGGCTGTATGGCTGATGGTATTTCCTATGAGGAGGTATTGACCAATGTAAAGATTGTTATGAAAGAATGGATCGATACGGCCATAGAACTTGGTAGACCGATTCCTGCTCCGAAGGGTAGATTACGATATGCGTAAATTCTGGATGTTAGTAGGATCGTTGACCTTCCACTCACCCCCAACCCCGCCAGCTGGTGGGGAACCCACCGCCCAAGATCGGTTAGTTTGTGTGAGGATATTTTGAAGAGTAATGCTAGCAGGCAAAAGGCATTAAGTAATGAGCGCCTGCCTGCGGCAAGGCAGGTTAAAAATTTCAGTTGCAAGGAAGTTAAACTTAGATTCCATGTTTGAGGAAGGAGAGAAGCGACTGACGAGCCTGCCTGCCGGCAAGGCAGGTTTGGAATACACAGAGAAGAATTATTGGCCGATTGGGAGCTATGTCAAAATGGGGAAAAACCTTTTAAGATTGATCCGTTAAAGTAAATATTATGTATTTAGCAGTCAAAGAAGTTAAACCTCAACAAGAATATAAGTTACTCCTCACTTTTGAGAATGGGGAGCAGAAGATATTTGACATGTCTCCATATCTTGAGAAAGGCATCTTTAAGGAACTCAAGGATATCAACTTATTTAATACAGTACGCGTTAGTTTTGATTCAATTGAATGGGCTAATGAAGCTGACTTTGACCCAGAGGCTTTATATAAGCTTAGCGAAAAAGTTGATCCAGTACGAGCTTAGACTAATGAAATAGCAAGACCTTTTGCAAAAGGTGACAAAAGCGAAAACAGCTTGTCAAATAAAATTTTCTGGATTCATTTACTCACCCCCGACCGCAGCGGCGGACCGTCCCTCTCTTAGTAAGAGAGGGGAGAAGTACTTGCACGGAAGGTATAAGTGGAATATGAGGGTGTCTTAAGGAATACTAATTCTATCAGGATTGAAGCTAATAAGCGATGGCCATTAAAAGTTTTGAGCTTTGCCTGCCGGAACTTCAGTGAAGGCAGGATCAGAAAAATTGAAAGTTGAGAAATTAATATCGTTTTGTAGGAGTTTTACCCTACGCTACCCCTGGCCGGGCGCCCCTTACCCCTAGTACCTGCGCCAAAGGCTTCGGCACTGGACAAAGGGAAACCCACCGCACAACTACTGGGTAAGTGTACTTGAAGAGGTTAAAGGAATTACAACTAGTAGGTTTGCGCATTAAATATTTCGCGTAAAGAAAAATGAAGCAGACGATTAATGATCCTCAAAATACTGTTCGAACGAAGTGAGTTTGTTTTGATTATGGGAGACCAGCTTCATTTTTTAGCGAAAGATTTACAGCGCTTGATTTCTTTGTTACTTTCTTCATCAAAGAAGAAAGTAAGGAACATATTTCGAATCGAAATTGAATAACGGTAAAATAAATATTCTTGTAACAGGAGGTGCAGGTTTCATCGGCTAACCTCGTCAAGGCCCTCCTTGATGACCTCGGAATCAACCTCGTCAGAGTATTAGATAACCTATCCAACGGTTACTTAGAAAACATAGAGCATTTTCAAACCCCACGCTCACCCTTGGTCCCTAAAGGGACCCACCGCACAACTACAGGGTTAGGCCCAGTAAGTACCCGTCCGGCTTGAAGACAAGACAAACTAATTATGTCTGATCTACAAAACAAAAAAATAGCGATCCTCGGCCTCGGCTACGTCGGCCTCCCCCTGGCCGTAGCCTTCAGTGAAAAGTACAAGGTTATCGGCTTCGACATTAAGGAATCCCGGATCAAAGAACTGTGTGGTGGTCATGATCAGACATTGGAAGTTTCAGATGACGAGCTGAAGACTGGCATGGCTTCAAGTAACCTGAATTTTACCTCGGATCCATCCGGGATAAAGGACTGCAACATCTTCATTGTAACGGTTCCGACGCCTACTGATAAGAACAACCGTCCGGTATTCACCCCATTGGTGAATGCCAGTGAGACCGTCAGCCAGGTATTGAAAAAGGGAGACATTGTGATCTATGAGTCCACGGTCTATCCCGGGGTTACGGAAGAGATCTGTGTGCCGATCCTGGAGCAGGGATCAGGATTGAAGTTCAATGAAGACTTCTTTGCGGGGTATTCCCCGGAACGGATCAACCCAGGTGACAAGGAACATACCGTAAAAAAGATCTTGAAAGTGACTTCCGGGTCAACACCGGAAGCAGCAGAAGAGGTGGATGCTTTATATGGAACTGTGATTGAGGCAGGCACCTTCAAAGCCAGCTCCATCAAAGTGGCGGAGGCCGCTAAGGTGATTGAGAATAGCCAGCGGGATATCAATGTAGCGTTTGTGAATGAGCTGGCCAAGATTTTTAACCTGATCGGGATTGATACGAGAGAGGTGCTGGAGGCTGCAGGGACCAAGTGGAACTTTTTACCTTTTAAGCCGGGTCTTGTGGGTGGACATTGTATTGGAGTAGATCCTTTTTACCTGGCGCAGAAAGCCCAGGAGCTGGGGTACCACCCGGAGATCATCCTGGCAGGTAGACGACTCAACGACAGCATGGGTTCTTACGTAGCCGAACAAACCGTGAAGCTCATGGTGAAGAATGACCTGAAAGTAAAAGATTCGAAGGTCCTGGTATTGGGCATCACCTTCAAAGAAAACTGCCCCGACATCCGCAACACCCGTGTAATCGACATCATCCGCGAGCTGCAGGACTATTCCCTGACCGTAGACATCTACGATCCCTGGGCCAGCTCTGACGAGGTGAAGGAAGAGTATGGTTTAGACCTTATCAAAGAACCAAAGGGCCCCTATGACGCGGTGATCCTGGCTGTGGCGCATCAAAAATTTACCGATCTGAATATTGGGGCATTGAAGAAGCCCGCTGGTATTATCTACGATGTGAAAGGCGTATTAAGAAAAGAGATGGTAAATGGTAGATTGTAATAAGCTGTCCGAAAGTCGGAATGTCTGAATATCCGAATGTCTCCACGAGGTGGTTATGATGTCAAGGGTGTGTTAGATAAAGAGATCGTGAATGGGAGGCTCTGATCGCCCCAAGAACGCCTGCCAGCCGAAGCACTTCGATCAACGAAGCTTCAGCGTAGTTGATATGCGTAGGTTGGTCATCCTCGAGAACGAAGTGAACCTGCCTTGAGGCAGACAGGTCGGGGATCTTTATGCTAATGTTGAGGTGCTTATTTGCTTATTTGTTTTTTGACACATCGAACCTTTTCAAACCCCACCCTTACCCCTGGCCGGGCGCCCCTTACCCCTAGTACCTGCGCCAAAGGCTTCGGCACTGGACAAAGGGGACCCACCGCACAAGGTCGGTTAGTTTGTGTGAGGGTATTTGGAAAAATATTGCTAGTAAGCCCAGGCCATTAAAAATATAGCGATCAGAAAAATTGATTGATGAAAGAACTTGATGCAAAATACTGTTTGACCCCCAAGGCTTTGGGGGGAGTTTGTTTTGCTTACGGAATCAAATCAATTTTTCCGCTAGATTTTTACAGGCGGACGGCTAGTCGCCTAGATTTCTTTGGCGGTCCGCCGCCCCGGTTACTTTCTTCATCAAGGAAGAAAGTAAGGAACATTTTTCGAAACGATATTGAATAACGATAAAGTAAATATACTCGTCACCGGTGGAGCTGGTTTCATATAAAAAGTGACACCTGTCCGCCGTAGCTCAAAAGAGCGAAGGTGGAAATCAACGAATCAACTATCTTTACAATATGAAGGAATATCTTAAATACATCAGTATCAATCCTGAGATCCGCTTTGGAAAACCTTGTATCAAAGGAACAAGGATAGCTGTTGTAGATATTTTGCAATGGCTTGCCTCTGGTATGACCGAACATGAAATTCTCGAAGATTATCCCTCTCTTGTAAAGGAACACATACAGGCTGCACTTCAATTTGCTGCGAATCGGGAAGATATGATAAAACTCATTGGAGCTTAAGGTAAACCTTCTGCTTGATGCTAATTTGTCCTGGCGACTCTGTAAGACACTTGCGGATCATTTTGAAATCGTTGAACATGTGGATAGGATTGGAATTGGAGTTCCTGCCACTGACTTACAGATTTGGGACTGGGCAAAGGTTCATAAATCGGTGATTATTACAAACGATGAAGATTACCTTGATTTTTCTACGATGAGAGGATTTCCACCAAAGGTTGTTTTGCTCCGTGTGGGTAATCAGAGCAATCGATACTTGGCAGATCTATTGATTTCAAAAAAAGAGGAAATTGAAAACCTTATTTCGAGCCAGCATTATGGACTTCTGGAGATTTTCTAAATTGATTAGTAAAAATGGTTGTAGCCAACCCGCACCCCTGGCCGGGCGCCCCTTACCCCTAGTACCTGCGCCAAAGGCTTCGGCACTGGACAAAGGGGACCCACCGCACAAGGTCGGTTAGTTTGTGTGATGGTATTTGGAAAAATATTACTAGTAAGCCCTGGCCATTAAAAATATAGCGATCAGAAAAATTGATCAATGAAAGAACTTGATGCAAAATACTGTTTGACCCCCAAGGCTTTGGGGGGAGTTTGTTTTGCTTACGGAATCAAATCAATTTTTCCGCTAGATTTTTACAGGCCTTGATTTTTTGCATACTTTTTCATCAAGGAAAAAGTATGAGAATGAATTTTTGTTACAGGATTGGATAATAATAAGACTAACATACTTGTTACAGGGGGTTGTGGCTTCATAGGTAGCAACCTCGTTGATGCCTTACTCAAAGATCCAAAAGTTGGTATAGTCCGAGTCCTCGACAACCTCTCCAACGGTTACCTCTCCAACATCGAACCTTTCAAAGGAAACCCAAACTTCGAATTCCTCGAAGGCGACATCTGCGATTACAAAACATGCTTAAAAGCCATGGATGGAATCCACAAAGTCTCCCACCAGGCAGCCCTGGGCTCCGTCCCCCGATCCATCAAAGATCCGATGACAACGGACAGAGTCAACGTAGGAGGAACCGTAAACATCCTGCATGCAGCCGTAGAACAAGACATTGAAAGAGTGATCCTGGCATTTTCCAGTAGCACCTACGGTGATCATCCGGGATTACCGAAGGTAGAAGATAAGATCGGCAACCCCTTGTCCCCTTATGCCGTGAGCAAGGCAGCAGACGAAATGTATGCCCAGGTATTTAACCGAACCTATGGCCTAAACTATATCGGTCTAAGATATTTCAACGTCTTCGGACCCAACCAACGACCCGACAACCCTTATGCAGCCGTGATCCCCTTATTCTGCCAGGCCTTCCTTGAAGACCGTCAACCTGTGATCTTCGGCGATGGCCAGACCAGCCGCGACTTCACCTATGTGGACAATGCTGTCCAGGCAAATATAAAAGGTTTGTTTACAGACAATCCCGATGCCCTCAACCAGGTCTACAATGTCGCCTGCGGCGAACAAACAACCTTATTGGAGATGGTGGGGTATTTACAAGAGATTAGCGGTAAGAATATGAAACCCGTTCATGAAACGGAGCGGACGGGAGATGTAAGACATTCGCTTGCTGATATTAGCAAAGCGAGAAAGCTGTTGGAATATCAGCCAGAGGTAAATATTAAAGAAGGACTAGAGAAGGTATATGAATGGTATAGCAGCTTAAAGCTAAAAGTCGAAAGCTAAAAGAAATGGAAAATCCAACTTTAAGCTTTAGCCTTTCACCTTTTAACTCAGATAAGCAAATCAACACTGACACTCCGACACCAACTAAAAATGAATTGTCTGAATATCGGAACCATCGGAACGTCGGAAAGTCCTGTCAGTAGAAAGTTTATCCCTGCCTTTACCAAGGCTACGGCAGGCAGGCGTTGATGCGTTTATCTGTTGATTCGACACTCACAAAATAGATGTTATATAAAGTTGAAACAGCTAATTAAATTCCAAACTAAGAGAATGAACATCGAACGATACTCAGACTGTCCGAACATCGGATGTCCGAATGTCGGTAAGTCATTCATAACAATTATTTTCGAATCTAACCAGCTTAAGAACTACTGAATGATGCTTTTCTGGAAAAACTCACCAAAAACACCATTGAAAAGCGAGTTTGAATACCTGACCCGGAGACCGGGGACTAACCGATTGACGAACTGTCCGAACATCGGAACATCGGAATGTCCGAAAGTCCATCTTATATTTGCAAGTGAATCACATTCTTACCAGCACTAACTAACAATTGGACCAGCTTAGTAACACATTAAGTTCACAACAGGACAACTTCCAGCTCAAGCGCTTCCTTAACCTGATCATTGGAAAGTGGTATTTTGTGGTTGGATGCCTGTCCATTGCGCTTGGAATTGCTTATGGGATTTTGAGGTATCAGAGCCCTGTGTTTCTTGTTAATACAACATTTGTAACCAAGAAATTTACCGAAGATGTAGGAGTGGCATCCTCACTTTTGAGGCTTGCAGAGTCTGGAGCTTCCCTAACTAACGGTAATCAGGTTTACCAGGAAATCCCATTATTGAAATCCCAGGGAAGGATCATGGCAACCCTGGAAAAACTGGATTTTGATGTTTCTTACTTCATCCAGGGAAAATTTAAAACCTCGGAAGTGTACCCTTCTGATTATTATAAAATCATCCAAAGTCCAGCTTCAAAAAATTATCCTTACAATCTTCCGATCTATATTATTCCGGACGATGATGGACATTTTACCCTGCAGACAGAAGATGAGACATGGAATAACGCTTTTTCAGGACAGTCATTTATTTCAGGTAAGACCAATAATATCAACGGATGGCAATTTGTAATTGAAGTAAAACCAGGAAATCAAAATGGAAGCAATGATCATTTTTTTATGATTCGACAGCCATATCAGCTGATGAATGAATACAGGAACCGGTTAATATTAAACTGGGATCCTCAAGGAAGGTCAATTCTGATAGCATCAATTATGAGCGAGCTTCCTGAAAAAGATCTCGATTTTCTGAATACTTATTTTGAGGTGGTTGTTGAAAAAGGCCTAGAAGAGAAAAGCCAGGAAATCAACAGCTTAGTTGATTTTATCAATGAGTATATCCCCCAGATTTCGGATACCCTTTATATGTACCAAAAGAAACTCGACCAGTTCAGATTAGAAAATCGTGAATTGATCAATGGATCGGGCTTTATTATGGAAAGACTGAATGCTCTAGAAACACAGAAAGCCGCCTTTTTGATCTCTGATTATTATTATGATCATATAGTGGACTATCTGAAATCCCCAAGAGAAGAAGCAGTCTTTGCACCTGCGATGTTTGGTCTTGAGTCCAACCCATTGGCCACACTTTTGGAAGATTACTCTGAGATCATCTGGGAAGACAAGGTTGACAAAAACAGCTTCAATGATCGAAATCCCTTGATCAATAAATACAATGAGGACCTGGAGGTGCTTGAAAAGAACATCCTTGAAAATGTAAAAAATCTTAAAGTTGAGAATTCACGGAAAATGACCGAACTGGACGCCAGAATAGATTTTTATTACAATACGATGGAAGATCTGCAGGTCGAATCCAGGGAGTATGCAGAGCTCTCCAGGATGATCGCTTTGTACGAAGGCGTATTTGATAATCTGATTACAAAGCGGACAGAGGCTTTTCTTTCGCAGGCTGCAATTGTGTCTGATTATGAAATGGTGACAAATCCTTATTTCAATAGCAGGGACCCAGTTTCACCTGACTTTAGCAAGGTAGTAATTATAGCCATTTTAAGTGGGTTGGGTCTACCACTATCAATCCTCTATTTGCTTTCAGTCAGTAGTGCAAAAATTGTCAGCAAATTTGACCTGCTTGATAATACCACAATTCCATTATTAGGTTATGTTGGTCACAGTCTGGATAAAGACGACCTGGTGGTCTACCACAAACCCAAATCGCTGGTAGCAGAGTCATTCAGAAGAGTACGGGCCAATCTTCAGTACTTCAGGCAAAGTGACAAAAAAAATGTATTGTTGATTACCTCATCAATCAGCGCAGAAGGTAAAACTTTTTGTTCCACCAATTTGGCGTTCACCTATGCTATGGCAGGAAAGAAAACAGTGATTGTTGGTGCAGATATGAGGAAGCCCACACTTTCTCATGTGTTTGATCTGAATGGCTCCAGGGGGTTGAGCAATTTCCTTGCAGGACAGGTTGAAATAAAGGATATTATTCATAAATCTAATAATCAGGATCTCTATCTCATACCCGGAGGAAGTATCCCACCAAACCCGGCAGAACTGATTCTGACTCCTCGTATGAAAGATCTTATGGATTATTTGAAGAAGGAGTTTGAAGTTGTTATCGTAGACACACCACCCGTAGGACTGGTAGCAGATGCCATTGAATTGATGGAATTCTCCGATCTGAATATTCTGGTTGTTCGACAGAACAAGACTTTCAAAAAATCCCTTCATGAGACCTCTGAAAATTATGAGAAAGGTCAGCTGAAGAACATGACTATTCTGTTTAATGATGTCAATTTTGAGAAACTGGAATATGGTTACAAGGCCTATGTGGAGAGTTATCAGACCTATGGCTATGGGTATGATTCAGGTTACCTTGAAGATGAAAAGAATGGCTGATTTAAATTATTAGGAATGAAATCAAGTAGGATATTTTTTCCCGTCATAGTGATTGTTTTTATCATCAATGGATGTGTGCCTACAAAAAAGCTGGCATATCTCCAGGGAGAAGGGGGATTGAAAGCAGACCATGCCTATGACTCTGCTATTGCCAGTTATCACCTCAAAAAGGAACCTTATCGACTAAAACCCGGGGATATTATTTCTATCAGGGTAGCCAGCATTACAGATACAGAATACAATTTTCTAAAAAAATATGAAGAGGAGCTTGGGTTGATCAGGAAGCTGGATCAATATAGCCAGGGTGCAGGCCGAAATGGTAACAATGGCAATCAGCAGTTTCGCGGAGGTGGATTTTTCGGTGGTGGCGGCGGTGGCGGAGATAATGATGAGTATGTAGGATTTAATCCCATTTTACTTGATCGGATGAATACTGGTTTTGCACTTGATATGACGGGGTCTCTTGAACTTCCTGAGCTTGGCGTATTAGAATTGGTCGATTTGACCATCCCGGAGGCAGAAATGAAGATCAGGAGTCTGTTGGATGGTTATTATGAAACACCCATGGTAAGGGTTCAGCTTCTAAATTATCACTTTACGATCGTGGGTGAAATTGGTAATGAAGGCAGATATACCAGTTTTGATCCCGAGATCAATATCTTCGATGCAATCATCCTGGCTGGGAATCTGACCGAGTTTGCCGATAGAGCCAATCTGAAGATTGTGCGTACCGAAGGAAACGAAAGCAAGGTTTACTATATCAATACCCTGGATGAAACGACCCTGAATGCTAATAATTTTTACATTCGAAGAGGAGACCTGATCATTGTGCCGGCATTAAATGCAAGAACTTCAAACAGGTATACAATTCCAAATTTAACCAGGGCTTTAGGTATTGTAAGTACTGCCCTCTCCCTTACCGCCCTCATCATCAGCCTTACCAGGTAAAAACTTTCGGAATGTCAGAATATTTGAATGTCTGAATGTCTTATTTAAAAGAAACCGTTTACTCACCCAACGCAGACAAGATGCCTATTCATGTTGGTATCTATTATGCATTAAAAGGTCTTTATAATGGAAGATCTTTAGGATATCGACTCTTTAGAAGAAATATTTCATCGCAATATCGCCAGTCTTTACTGGGTATATTCTGGGCTTTTGTTCCGGTGATTGTTACTTCTGCTGTATGGATGTTTCTTCAGGGTAGCAGGATCATCAATATTGCTGATCCCGGTATGCCTTATCCCGCGTTTGTGTTGATTGGAACAACTCTCTGGCAGGGTTTCCTGACTTTTCTGCAGGGGCCACTCAATATGGTAAATGGAAATAAGGGATTGCTGGTGAAGATCAACTTTCAACGGGAGGCTCTGCTCGTGGCAGCATTTTATGATGCCCTGTTCAATTTCATGATAAGACTTCCAGTGATCATAGTTGCTATGCTAATATTCAATGTAGTTCCGGGGGTAAATTTGATCTATTTTCCCCTGGCTTTAATTGCTTTATTTTTATTGGGAGCCTCTATCTCGCTTCTATTATTGCCACTGAGTATGTTATACACTGATATTAATCGTGCTATTGGTACCATCGCACAATTCCTGATGTATCTCACACCGGTGATCTACCCATTCCCCAAAGACGGTCTCGCAGCAGACCTGATGAAACTGAACCCGATTGCGCCTGTGTTGAGCACAGCCAGAAATACCCTGGGCACCGAGGGTAGTCCCTTTATGGAAGGCTTCTGGCTGATTAGTGGGATCTCATTGGTGTTGTTCTTTTTCGGATTAATCCTGTATCGAAAGAGTATGCCACATATCATCGCACGAATCGGAGCTTGATTAAATATGAACGTGAGCCCATTGAATCTTAAAGTTGATGCGTTGATGTGTTTATTTGCTTATTTGAAACTTAGAAGAATAAATGCCAACGCTTACCCCTTACCCCTAAAGGGGATCCACCTCACATATAATAGGGTAAGATCAATTATCAATACATTGGCAATTAGAGCTAGTTGGTTTCGGCCATTAAATATTTTGCGTAAAGGAAAATTAAGTAGACGATTCATGGGTTTCAAAATACTGTTTGAGCGCAGTGAGTTTATTTTGAGTATTGGGGACCGACTCAATTTTCTAGCAAAAGATTTACAGGCCTTGATTTCTTTGCCTCCTTTCTTCATCAAGGAAGAAAGGAGGAGCCCGACCGGCTTGAGGTCAAACCAAAATATTTTATGATGACCTCTACTGAAATAGCCAAATCAACCAATCAAGTTGAAGTCACAACTTCCGAACCAGAGGTTCTTGTCGAAGTCAGCAACGTATCGAAAAAGTTTGCCAGAAGGTTAATGACTTCTTTAAAGTATGGCGCAATCGATATTTTGCGTGAAGTCCTCGGACTACCCCTGAAGGAGACCTTAAGGAAAAACGAATTCTGGGCCGTCAAAGATGTTTCCTTCACCCTCCGCCGCGGCGAATGCCTGGGCCTCATCGGCCACAATGGCGCTGGCAAGAGCACGTTGCTGAAGATGCTGAATGGCCTGATCAAGCCGGATGCCGGCAGCATCAAAATGCGGGGCCGGGTAGCGGCCCTGATCGAGTTGGGGGCAGGATTCAACCCCATCCTCACCGGCCGTGAAAACATCTATGTAAACGGCCAGATCCTGGGCTTTACCCGGAAGGAGATCGATGCCAAGTTTCAGGACATAGTAGACTTTGCCGAGATCGGGGAGTTTATTGATACCCCGGTGCAGAATTTCAGCTCCGGGATGAAGGTGAGGCTGGGCTTTGCGGTGGCCGCCCAGATGGAGCCGGACGTGCTGATCATCGATGAGGTGCTGGCGGTGGGGGATTTAGGCTTTAGAGTTAAGTGTCTTAATAGAATGTCTCAGCTGTTGCAAAATTCTGCCGTAATATTTGTGTCTCACTCAATGCCAATGATTGCTAGGATTGCAAGTAATGGCATTCTAATGAAAAGAGGTCAGACAATCTTATGTACGAATGATGTAGGTCAAATTATTAATTACTATAATGAAGAATTTGGATCAGGTAAATATTTGGTAACCGGAAATGGAGACATGTGGGTTTTAAATCCTTTTTTTATCCAGAAGCGGACAGAACTTCACCTAGGAGAATCAATTGAATTGACTTTCGAAATACATTCAAAACGATTTTTGGAAAATATTTCAGTTCGTGTAGTTGTTTTTAATGCTGATCAAAGACCTGTTTATGATTTTGTTGATGAGAATCTTGATCCTTATATATTAAAGATTGTTGATGGTCCACAAACAATTAACTTAAGGTCTCGACCTTTATTACTTGCGGCTGGCAAACACTCAATTACAATTATTTTGCAAGATGAAAATAAGACTGTTTTGCATCGGGCAGATAACATTTTAATATTTAATATGGCTCAGGATTTGTCTACAGGAGCAGAGTCATTCTACATTGCTAATTGGTCAAAAAAAGCTTTGAATAAATGAAAGTAATTATCCTCGCTGGTGGATTGGGAACCAGACTTTCTGAAGAGACTTCGTTAAAGCCGAAGCCAATGGTTGAAATTGGGGGTAAACCTATACTTTGGCACATTATGAAGATTTACTCGCATTTTGGCTTTAACGAATTCATTATTTGCCTTGGCTATAAGGGGTACGTGGTTAAAGAGTATTTTGCTAATTATTTCCTTCATCAATCCGATGTTACATTTGACCTCTCCGCTAATTCCATGGAGGTTCATAACAATACAGCTGAGCCTTGGAAGGTTACACTGGTGGATACAGGGTCCCATACCATGACAGGAGGGCGTCTACTGCGGGTTAAGCCGTACATAGGGAGTGAAACATTTATGATGACTTACGGAGATGGAGTATCAAATATTGATATTAATGAACTGGTGAAATTTCATAGAAGGAATAATAAAGTAGCTACCCTCACCGCCGTACGTCCTGCCGGTCGCTTCGGAGCATTACAAATAAGGGAGGATTTTTCTATTGGCTCCTTTCAAGAAAAGCCAGAAGGAGATGGGGCATGGGTTAATGGGGGCTTCTTTGTTTTAGAGCCCAGTGTTTTTAATTATCTAGAAGGCGATAAAACTATATTTGAGCGACAGCCATTAGAAAGACTTGCTCAAGATAATCAACTTAATGCATATCAGCATTATCATTTTTGGATGCCTATGGATAAGCTTAGCGATAAGCAAACACTGGAAAAAATGTGGTTTGACACTGCGCCATGGAAAGTTTGGGGATGACTGAGGTTCTGCTAAGGTCCTTCCAAGGCAAAAGAGTGTTAGTAACTGGAGATACCGGCTTCAAAGGTTCCTGGTTAGCCATCTGGCTTAAATTGCTGGGGGGAAAAGTTTTCGGGTATGCGCTTCCACCCCTTACGAAACGTGACAATTATGTGGTTACGAAGTTATCCGAAAAGATTGATCATCAGGATGGTGATATCAGAGATCGGCAGGCACTAAAGCAATATATGGATAGTGTGAAACCTGATATCGTATTTCACCTTGCGGCTCAGCCCTTGGTTGTAGAGTCATACCATGATCCTGCTTATACATTCGAGACTAACGTCATCGGGACGGTTAATATTTTGGAGTCAATTAGGGAATGTTCTTCGGTACAAGTTGCCATTAATGTAACTACAGATAAGGTTTATCAAAATAAGGAATGGGTTTGGGGCTACAGAGAAAATGACCCTCTTGGAGGGAAGGACCCCTATAGTGCATCTAAGGCATGTTCCGATCTTATTACCTCATCATATATACATTCTTACTTTACTGATGGTCATTGCAAAATTGCATCTGCGAGGGCTGGAAATGTAATTGGAGCGGGTGACTGGGCCGATAACCGCATCATACCCGATTTTTTTCGTGCGAAACTAGGTAGAAAAAAACTTGTATTGCGAAATCCGGAAGCTACGCGTCCATGGCAGCATGTATTAGAGCCATTATCCGGATACTTGTTACTGGCAGCTCAATTATTGAATGATGGAGAATTTGTTGGAGCCTGGAACTTTGGTCCTAAGGATGATATGAATTTTACGGTAAGAGACTTAGTAAACCAAATGCTAGAACTGGAACCAGCTATTGAAATCGATATCAATAAAAGTGATACCCTGCATGAAGCAACATTATTGAAACTTGATATTTCAAAGGCCGTGTCTATTTTGGGTTGGAAACCCTCTCTATCCTTCAAAGAAACCATTGATCTTACTGTTCGTGGGTATGGGGTTGATATGTCTGATGGAGATAGTTATAAGAATAGAATAGAGTCGATTGAGAAATACATGAATTATGCTTCTGATGACTCGATTCACATCAAAGATATTTTATGAAATGTAGATTTGACGGTCTTGAATTAGAGGAGGTATTTATTGATTTGGGATATTCCCCTGTTTCTAATGATTATTTAAGTAAGGAAGACCTCACAAAACCAGAAGTCACTTATCCTTTAAAAGTGTTTGTTAGTGAGCGCACTTTTTTGGTTCAAATTGAGGAGTTTAAACGGGCTGAAGACATTTTTTCTAAAGACTACGCTTATTTTTCTTCCTATTCTAAATCCTGGCTGGCTCATTGCGAAAAGTATAGCTCTGATATTATAGAACGCCTTGACCTTACTAAGGACTCTCTGGCCGTGGAGATTGCATCGAATGATGGATACTTACTCAAAAACTTTAGGACAGCAGGAATACCTTGTCTGGGTATTGAGCCTTCATTGAGTGTTGCACAGGTGGCTATCAATCAAGGGATTCCCACCGAGGTGAGCTACTTTAATGTTGACCTGGCAACGAATATTATTCCCAAATATTCAAAAGCCGATCTTGTCATTTGCAATAATGTACTAGCTCATGTTCCCGATCTAGTCGATTTTGTTGAGGCCCTAAAATTAGTCTTGAAAACCACAGGGACTATTACCATTGAAGTACCTCACTTGGTTAAGCTAATTCAACAAAATCAGTTTGATACCATTTATCATGAACATTTCTGGTACTTTTCTTTGTATTCGCTAAATATTGTTTTTCAGTCCAAAGGTCTTAAAATATATGATGTTGAGGAATTGTCAACCCATGGTGGGTCTTTGAGACTTTTTATAACGCATTCCGAGAATGATGCTTCGCCAGTATTGAATACAGTAGGAGATCTATTGAATCAGGAGCTCCTTCTTGGAGTTAATACATTGGATTTCTATAAGGGCTTTTCCCGCCGGGCCTATGATCTTAAAATGCAATTTTGGGAATTCATTGTGAAGGCAAAAAAAAATAATAAGACGATAGCTGGATATGGTGCCGCTGCTAAGGGTAATACACTACTAAACTTTTATGGAGTGGGAAAAGACGAGATCCAATTTATTATTGATGCCTCACCGTATAAGCAGAACAGGTTTACTCCTGGTAGTCATATCCCTATAGTTGACATCTCAAAACTGGAAGAGACAAAGCCCGATTTTATTATCATTTTTCCCTGGAATATCAAAAAAGAGATTTTTGAAACTCTTGATTTTACCCGCAAGTGGGGAACAAAGCTTGTTACACCTATTCCTAAACTTGAAATAATTTAAGGATGCGAACGCTTCTTACCGGGGCGACAGGTTTTATAGGTAAGCACCTTGTCAAAGTCTGGGATGATCAAAAAAGTCCCCAGGATGAGTTGATTGCTTTGACAAGGAGAAAATCTGAGTTAAGAGGAATTGATGGAGTAAAAATTATTGATTCAGATCTTGAGGGCTCCATTAAAAATAGAATTGATTTTTCTGATGTTGACAATGTGATTCATTTGGCATGGGATCATGTACATCAGTATAAAAGTGAATTACACCTCATCCAAACTCTGGGTTTACAAATACGCTTTCTTAATTATTTATTGGAGAATGGAGTTAATAATTTAACAATAGCGGGTACGTGTTTTGAGTATGGTCTAATAGAAGGGTGCCTTTCAGAAAAAATAGTGACAAATCCGGTTACAGCCTATGGAATGGCTAAAGACGTATTGCGGAAGTACTTGTTTAGGGTGGCAAATGAATCCGCTAGCATTAAATGGCTTCGATTATTTTATGTTTATGGAGAGGGTCAATATGAGCACTCTTTACTGCCAAGTTTAAATAGAGCCATCCAAATGGGCAATAGCACTTTTGATATGTCTAGCGGCGATCAACTAAGAGATTTTATTGAAGTAAAAAAAGTGGCAGAAATTATATACAAACTCTCAAAAGTGAAGGTCAGGGAAATCATTAATGTTGGATCAGGCGAACCTATTGCAATAAAAGAGTTTGTGGTAAGGTATTTAAGTGAAGTACATCCTGAATCAAAGATTCATCTAAACCTTGGAGCGTATCCATATAGTAGCGATGAGCCAAGAAATTTTTGGGCAAATCTGGAGAAGATGAGTTCTCAACTAGAGGTAGTTAATGAAGGATAAGACCGTTTTGTTTCTTCATGTACCCAAAACCGGGGGTACGATGATCAATTCGATTTTGGAATCCAATTTCAGAGGCGACTTTTTTCAGGATAAACTATTTTATGCGGATATATACTATCAGCCGACGCAAATTGAAGATGCTATTCGTACCGTACGTTACAAGTGTCTATCCTCTCATGCACTGCGAGCGATTAGTGTGCCACCAAAAAGGGATGATATAATTGCTTTCACTTTTGTAAGGGACCCGCGGGAACTAGCTATCTCCTGTTACTTTGATCTAAGAAACCGTGTGAGCGGTCAACAACATGTAAGTCAGAAGTATGAAATAGACGAGCTGACTGAAAAATGGAAGCAGGGTGGATTTGGATTGGATTATGCCTATACCGTTAATCAACTGAGATGGTTGTACCCCAATGTAGAAAATAGGCAAGATCGGCTAACTAATGATATAAGTAATGGTAAATTCTACCTATTTCCCAATAGTCGTTTTGATCATGCTTTGGTTTGTTTGGAAAAAATGTTTCCAGCGTATTTCCCCGATTTAAGTTACACTAAGCGAAAAAATGTTTCAGTTAAGGATTATGAAGTAGAAGAGCGGCATCGGGATGCTGTTGATCAGTTACCTTGGATTGAAAGCGATACTCAGCTTGCTAAGTATAGCGAGCAATATCTCGATGGTTTAATTTCAAAATTGTTTCCTTACCCAAAGGATTTTGAGGCCTACTTGGAAAATTTTTATGAGAGAGGTAAGTCTAAGTTTAACTCATTAGATGCTAAGCAAAATGCAAAGGGAAATAAAATTTATAGTTATCTAAGAAGTATCAGTAAGTCTTTGAGATTATGAATAGTTTTTTTAAAGCAGAATTAGAATTAATACCAACTGACAGGAAATTATTTTTTCATATACATGTTCCGAAGACTGGAGGAACAACTTTTTGGCAAATTCTAAAATCAAATTTTGAAATTTTATCCGCAGATTATTCCACAGGTGGTCTTCCTGATAAATATTCTCAAGATCAAATGGGAAAGATATTATATCTATGGAGATCAGATTGTTTTACGGCGCACAATTATTCTATAAGCAATCTGCCTTTTGAACGATATCCAAATTTAAGGGCATTTTCATTTGTTCGAAGTCCCGTAG
The DNA here is from genome assembly GCA_047947195.1 of Bacteroidota bacterium. Lineage (GTDB taxonomy): Bacteria > Bacteroidota > Bacteroidia > Cytophagales > Cyclobacteriaceae > UBA7330. The sequence continues at coordinate 3,136,701 of CP170458.1, read as the reverse complement.
AAAAAGTTATATCCTCATATTATTTTCTGCGAGGAAGAAGAGCCACTCCTGATTGGCATCTTTCGAGGAGGATGATGCTAAAAGATATACTCTCTACGTATCAAGATGGGTACAGTGACCCATTATTATTTGATGGTCCACAAACGGATTTTATAATTGGTGATTCCAAATCAACTCTTGAATTAGTAGAGAAATACATTGAGGCTAAGCAATTTCATTTGTTTCCAATGGAAAGATTTGATGATGCTATGATTTGTCTTGAAAAGCTTTATCCTCAGGATTTTAAAGATTGTAGCTATGGAAATCGGTCAAATGTATCGAAGAGAGATCAGGAGGTGACTGATGAAATTATTTCAAGGATTGAACAGCTTCCATGGATAGAGAAGGATCGAAATTTGCATGAGTTATCCATTCAATATCTGGATTCGTTAATCGTCGAACTTTTTCCGGATAAGCAGGATTTAGAAAAAGCCAGAAGCGATTTTCAATTACGGTGCGAAGCCAAGAAAGCCTCTTTGGAGAATAAGAAATCAGCTACTATCAAAAAATTATCTTTTACCCAGCGGGTAAAATCTGCAGGAAGAATTCTATTGAAAGGGTATTAAGCATATAAATTGTCGGCTCCAATACTTTCCATTTGTATACCTACGTACAATAGAGCCAAGCTGCTGAGTAGGCAGCTTGAATCTCTATCTATTGCACTGCGCTCCGTGCCACAGGAGATGTATGAAATTGTTTTTGGCGATAACAATAGTACTGACGATACCTTTGCGGAAATAGAAAGATTTGGGCAGGAATACCCAGCTAACTATTATCGTAACAGAGAAAATGTTGGTGCAATGAGAAACATTCTAACTCTTCCATCTAGGGCAAAGGGTAAGTATGTCTGGTTTCTCGGAGATGATGACTTGGTAATAAACAATTCAGTTGGTATAGTTTTAGAAACGATTGAAAGGTTTCCAGAGGTTGAAGGATATATTATTTCTCACGGAATTGAGCTTGAGGAGAGCCGGGAGGAGACAGAATCAATAATTCTTAAAGGCGGTCAAGTAAACTCAAAAAAAAATCTGGTTCGGGAAAGCGTAGATATTGCCTTGCTAGAAAAGTTTGAACATTTTTTTAAGTATACTGATTTTGCCGCCGCCTTAAATTTTTTATCAAATGTAGTTGTTAAACGAGAGGACTGGATTTCGGGCCATATTCCTTATTTGGAGCATTGTGAGAAACACCAAGAATGGTCAGATGCTATTACCTCGGGGGGGCATCTATGTCTTTGGTCGGATATTCTGGTTGGAAAGCCGATTGCCATTGTATCAGATCCTCTTGTTATTGGGTTTGTCGGTAATCAATCCTTTTTAAGGAAATGGAATATTATTATGATGGTTCATTTTCTTGAGATAGGAGAACACATTATAAAGCTAGGTGCCAATAAAAACGACGTTATATTCTTTCAAAGAAATATTTATAGAAATGGGTCGGTAATCATGAATTTGGTTTTAGCTAATGATTCTCAAAGTAGTCAGTTTTCGCTTAAGATTTTGATAGGTAGATATGGAGGTGATCCTGTATTGTGGAACGGATTGCGAGAAGCTTTCGGTAAAATTGATAGACGCAGAAAGTTGGCCTTTACACTTCAACTTATTAAGTCGGTTATTCTATTACCCCACCGTTGGTTAAGAACATTACGTTGGTATTTTAGTCTAGGAAACCATTATTTCAGAAAGAAGAGAGCAAAAAGATCAATGATGAGAGGATATGCGACTTCACTAAATCGACTTAATGAACAAGCTGTGGAGTACTTTACTAGTCAGGTTGGCACTGCCAACAAGGTCAGGGTACAACATCCCATCTACTTGAAGAATCCAAAGTATTTGAGCGTAGGTTCTTCTTTTGTTGCTTGCCCCGGCCTTAGGATTGAAGCCTGGGATGAATATAGAGGCACTTTATATCACCCAAAAATTACAATTGGCAACAGGGCCATTGTGAATTTTAATGTTCACATCGGTTGCATAAATGAAATAATTATTGGCGATGATGTATTAGTGGGAAGTAACGTTTTAATCACTGATCACAATCATGGAGATATAGGTAATCTTTTTCCAGGTAAGACATTTGCTGAACAACCCCTTTTTTCAAAGGGTCCAATCAAAATAGGCAACAATGTATGGATCGGTGAAAATGTTTGCATTATGCCTGGAGTTAATATTGGGGATAATTCCATTATCGGTGCAAATGCTGTGGTCACAAAAAGTTTTCCTAATAATTCCCTAATTGGAGGTAATCCTGCAAGAATCATTAGAACGCTTAAGGAATATAATGCGCAAGAATAAGACAGCAGCCTTTACACTTTGTTCAAATAACTACCTGGCATTTGCTATTTCACTGGGCCATTCATTCATTGAAAATAATCCTGGTTATGATTTTATTATTGGAATTGTAGACAAGCCATCTGAATTTGTAGATTATTCATCCCTAAGAAGTAAATTCAAAATTTTGTTTGTGGATGAGATCAATATTCCACAAGGGGACCGAATGTCCCAATCTTATTCAATTGTTGAATTCAATACATCTGTTAAGCCTTTTTATTTCAATCATTTATTTCAGGAATTAAACTATGAAAAGGTATTTTACCTCGATCCGGATATTTTGGTATTCAGTTCTTTTCATGAGTTGGAAGAAAAGCTGGAAAAATATGATATTCTCTTTACTCCTCATGCATTTACGCCATTTCCTGATATGGAGATGAATCCGAATGATGCAAGCTTCTTAAGACATGGTTTGTACAATCTTGGTTTTCTAGGATTGAATGGGAAGACCACTAAATTCCTTGAATGGTGGTCCAACAAGATGGAAACCTATTGCATTCATTCATATAAAGACGGATTTTTTGTTGATCAGAAGTGGATGGATCTTGCTCCACTGTATTTTGAGAATGTTCATATTTTAAATAGTAAAGGATTGAATGTAGCAGTTTGGAATCTGCATGAACGTGAAGTGAATCTTTTAGAAGGGGAGTATTTAATAAATAAGTCCATCCCTCTAATCTTTTATCATTTCAGCGGTTATAAACCGAATAATCCAGATGAGATCAAAGCTGTTACTCCGAGTTTGAGACATTCTTTCCACGATAAATCAGACTTGAAAATACTTTTCGATTCTTACCGAAAAATTCTGATGGAAAATGGAAATGAGTTTTATTCCAACATTATGTACGCTTATAAAGCTGATAAAGAGGCACGGGTTGATCTTGATAATAAGCAAGCTCCAAGGTCGATGTTGAGGAAGTTTTATTCTAGGTTAGGATTTTAAGCATGGATATAAGTGTTTATATAACTTCATACAACCAAAAGAATTTTCTTAAGCAGGCTATTGATAGTGTAATTAGCCAAACACTCAAACCAATAGAGATTATTATCATCGATGATGCGTCTACGGACGGCTCTGACAAATTGATCGAAGAATACGAAAGAACTTATGATAAGTGGATTAAGCCAATCTATAATACATCAAATAAAGGCATTTCATTTTGCAGAAACTTGGCAATTGCTAAGGCTACAGGTAAATATTTAACCTGGGTCGATGGAGATGATTTTTTTTTTCCGCAGAAGCTTGAAAAAGAGGCGGCATTGCTGGAAGATGGAAGGTATCAAATAGCGTTTTCCAATTATTACTTGTCTGAAAATGATCTTTTCAGTTTTAAAAGTATCTGGGCTAATAGTATTAGTGATTTCCCACAGAAGGGCACCATGTTTGAGCAGGTACTAACAAGGAAATTTCCCAGGGGAATGCTTTACAGATCAGAACTGATTGAAAGGGATTATATCTATAAAGTTGGAGGGTATGATACAGATCTAAATATCTACGAAGATTATGATCTCAGGATAAGGCTTAGTAAGCTCTGTAATATCAATTATACAATTGAACCACTTTCAATATATCGTTTGCATCCCGCAGGATTATCAAAAGCTTCCAAAGGCAAACATTATGATGCTTTTAAATACATATTTGAAAAGTACAAAAATGAGGTAACTGCTCTTAAAAAAGCAAATCGGGAAAAAGTCGAATTAGAAATCTCGAAATTAATGGAATCCAGGAGCACGAAAAACACACCAGATAAGCTAACTCTCAAGGACCGAATAAAGATGAAATTAATAAATGGAATCAACAGGATCTGATTGACTTTTGATTCCTGGTTTTTTAAGGTGAATTAAAAATAATAATGGTTTCTTATAACCAGAGTAAGAGCTTATATTCTTTAGATGTTCCTAAATGTGGTGGGACAAGCTTTAAAAGGATCCTTGAGCATTGGTTTAGAAGAAATTTACGATACCATTATTATAATGAGAAACAAAATTAGCCACCAAAGAAGATCAGAGAAAGTACAGTGCAGAAATTATTTGGGATCTCATCTATAAAGTGTATACACGGTCATTTCAGTTATCAAAGGGGAATCGGTATTTTGGATTATTATCCTAAGGCTGGGCAGTGTATTTCAATCTTGAGAGATCCTTTGGAAATTCATTTATCAAATTTTTTACCTGAGAGGTCTAGCCCAAAAGGATAATGCATACCGCGACGGTCAATCGCGCTCATTTCAAGATGAAGATTTGGATTATTACATCGGACAGGGAAAATCCTTCCTTCTGTTTTTTATGCCACATGAAGTGACTCTCTCAAACTACAGTGAAGTAATAAATCGATTTTATGTCCATCTTGTAGTCATGGAGAAATATAAATTTCCATTAGGCCCCTTTCTGAAAAACTCAATAAACCGTTTACGGAGATCCCTGATCTAAACACTTCTGAGAGAGACTTGCAACCCTCTTCACATGCAATTAAAAAGTTTAAAGATAGAAACGGTTTGGCCTACGCAATTTATGATTATGCCTTTGTGATGAATAAATGATTTCCGAATCAGAACTCATATTCATTGTTAGTCAACCAAGAGCTGGATCTACTTTTTTGCAAAAGGTATTGGCAACTAATCCGGCTATCGCTACCTCCGGCGAACCATGGGTACTCCTGAAATATGCTAATTTTCTGAAACCGGGCTTGGTAAAAACTCCCTTTGAGACGAAGTTGACAACTGAGGCATTTGATAAATTTTTGATAAACGCTGGATACTCCTCCAACGAGTTTATTTCAACAATCCTTAAAGATCAAATTTTAAAACTGTACGATAAAAAAAGGGGAACTAGAAAGTATTTTTTGGATAAAACCCCGAGGTATTATGAGATTCTTCCAGAGTTGATCTCTCTTTTTCCAAAATCGAAGATTATTATACTTAAAAGAAATCCTCTAGATATATTGACTTCTATTGTAAAGTCCTGGAACAAGACGACCCTTTCCTTATTAGTTGATCACTATCGAGATATTTGTATAGCTCCAGGGTTACTGCAATCTTTCCTGGAAGAACACCCTCTTCAGAATGTGAGGGAGATTTCATATGAATCACTCATAGATGATCCAATGAATTTAATAAAGGATCTGTCAATCTGGTTAGGGATTGAAACTAACTTGAATTCATTTAATGAATACTCCAGTGTTGAGCTTGACACAAAATTTGGGGATCAGGTGGGTTCTGAAAAGTATTTCGGTGTGGCCGATGGATCAGTCAATGCATGGGAAGATTTATATAACGCGAATTCTTATTGGAGGAATTTTTTTAAAGGTTATATAAATGAATTGGGGGTTGATTTCCTTGTGAAATATGGATATGAATACACAATTTCAGCACAATCGACTGCTGCCTTTTCAAATTTTAAAAGGTATCATTTTTTAAATTATAATACTAATCCATTGACTAAACCAAAGTCATGGATACCTTTTCTGCGATTGAAATTTTTAGAGTTGACCCAGAAATCTTTGATTGGAAAAGCTCCATCTATTTCAAGGTAATTTTGTTGATGGTACCCATTCTTTTTTATCTGACTCTTTAGATTTTGGACTTTCCTAAGATTTCTATCGTAACCCCAAATTTCAACCAGGTAAGTTTCATTGAAAAAACAATCTGTTCTGTTTTGGATCAGGGATACCCCAACCTTGAGTACATCATTATTGATGGTGGTAGTACTGATGGTTCGGTAGATATTATCAGGAAATATGAGCAGAAATTGAAATATTGGGTATCGGAACCAGATCAGGGACTTTATGATGCAGTGAACAAAGGTTTTTCAAAAGCTACCGGGGATGTATTGGCATGGATCAATTCGGATGATGTGTTTATGTCAGGTACTTTGGATAGTGTTGCACAGATTTTCCATGATTATCCTGAGATACAATGGCTTACCGGTAACCCGGCTTGCATCAATGAAACAGGGAAGATGGTAAGTAGTTTTCTCGCAGCCGACTGTACGCGAGATGAATTCCTGAATGCAGAGGTTAAATGGATACAGCAGGAGTCTACTTTTTGGAGGAGATCATTGTGGGAGGAAAAAGGACCAATTGATCTGAATTATGGACTGGCAGGAGACTATTATCTGTGGACCCGATTTTTTGAAAATACACCCCCGACAACCGTGATGACAGGGTTGGGAGCTTTTCGATATAGGAAGGCAGGCCAGAAGACACTGGAGCAAAGGGATCAATATACGCTGGAAATTGAAACAATACGAGACCTGGCCAAACTGTATGATGGTGACAGGGAGCTGCATCAATTACATAAGAAGCTAAAAGCATTAAAGAAGATCCCGGGACTCACCCGTCTGCTTTCGCTACAATCCAAATGGGTTGAATTGAAAAAAACGATTTTAAAGCAACCCGATCAGCTGGTTTATGATCGCACGGCAGACAAGTTTGTTTACCGGAGGAAGGATATGGAATATCTTCGGATTTAGATTAATGTTAGTGAATCCTATCTCAGCCATAAAATCATACTTAAGACCCATCAGGTACCAAGCCCTGAAAGGCAAAACCATCCTGATCTACAATGCGGGCAAAGTGGGTTCCAGAACCCTGTACTTTCAGCTTCACAATACATCACCATTTGACAACGTCTATCATACACATTTTCTGTCAAAGGAATGGCTGGAACGGCTAAAAGGAACAAAATACTTTGATGAGAATTGGGAACGGGCAAACATGGTTTTTAATCATTTGGAAAAAAAACCAGCTGAGAAACGATACATCATTACCCTGGTCAGGGAGCCAATTTCAAGGGAGTTTTCCAATTATTTTCAGCACCCGGATGATTATGTAAACGGTGATATTCATTCCTATTCTATTTCTGAAGTTGTCAAAAGATTTTATGAAATCCTGAATTTTGAATATTATTTTAACTGGTTTGACACAGAATTAAGGACCTATACCGGCTTTGATGTATTTGATTGTCCTTTTGATAAAGAAACGGGTTATACAATTTATGATCATGATGAGTTGACCAAAGTGCTGGTCATAAAGTTGGAAAAGTTAAATGATTGCTACCAGGAAGCTATCCAGAAATTTTTGGGAATTAAATTGAAGTTCCTGGTCAATGCCAATGAAGCCAACCAGAAAGATATCAGCAGTTTATATAAGGAAGTGAAGCATAAGATCCGGTTTACCGGGACTAGACTCGATGAGATATATAGTCATCGTTTTGTTACTCATTTTTACAGTCCTGCGGAAATTGAAAAATTCAAGGCTAAATACTGTCAGGATTGAAACTAAGTCAGTATTTGAAAATAAATAGGAGTTGGGCAAATCAGCCTCTGGCAAATACCTGAAGATCACGGTGGTTACTCCCTGCTACAATTCAGGCAAGTATCTGGAGGAAACGATCAAGTCCGTAGTAGATCAGCAATATCCCAATCTGGAATATATCATTATCGATGGTGGAAGTAATGATGGGTCGGTTGCATGGATCAAAAAATATGAGTCTGCTATTAGCTATTGGACCAGTGAACATGACCATGGGGTGTACGATGCACTCAATAAAGGTTTTCAGAAATCCTCTGGGGAAATCATGGGCTGGCTTAATGCCGGGGATATACTGATGCCAAAATCCCTGTTTTTTCTTAATGAGCTTTTTATAAGGCATGATAATATAAATTGGATTCAGGGTCAGCCTCTGCTACTAAGCGATCGGGGGTATGTAATGCACAACAGCCCCCATTATGGTGTGGAGTTTGATTACCTTCTGAAGAAGTACAGGACAGGTTATCATTTTATACAACAGGAAAGTACCTATTGGCGCAGGCCACTTTGGGAAAAAGCCGGCGGTCATTTAAATAGTCGTCTGAAGCTGGCAGGGGACTTTGATCTTTGGATGCGATTTTTTCAACATGCCAACCTTTTACATACCAAAGGCCTGATCGGTGCCTTTCGGATCCATGAAGGACAGTTGAGTGAAAATGCGGATGCTTATTTTGAAGAGTGTGACCAGGTAGTGGATCAGCTGTTGCAAAATACTGAAAACAAAAACCAGCTGAAGGCCTACAGGCGATGGGTTCGAATAAGCAGGATTCCATGGGTACGAAAGGTTATCTGGAATAAGATGAATACCCAAAGGAGACGAAGTTATTCCATACAGTTCATCCAATGACTTTACCGAAAATCAGTATTGTCACACCTTCCTTTAACCAGGCCTCATACCTGGAGCAAACCATTCTTTCGGTTCTGGATCAGAATTATGCTAATCTCGAATACATAATAATCGATGGTGGCAGTACCGATGGTTCAGTGGATATCATTCGGAAATACGAAGATCAGCTGGTTTTCTGGGCCAGTGAAAAAGACAATGGACAAACCCACGCCATCAATAAGGGGTTTCAAAAAGCAACTGGGGACATTATTACCTGGCTCAACAGTGATGATTACTATGAACCAGGTATTTTCGAAAAGGTGGCAAAATCATTTAATGAGACTAAAGCTGATTTCCTTGTGGGTGCTGTGAACCTTGTCGATGAAAAGGGAGATCTCATAGAGCAAAAAAACGGTTATTGGCCCGAAAAATCCGAAAGGATGTATGATCGGACCATTTACCTGGCGCAACCGGCCAGCTTTTTTAAAAGAGACCTCCTGGATCGGGTAGGATACCTGGATGAATCACTCAATTACACAATGGATTTTGATTTTTGGGTTAGACTTAGACTAGCGGAATGCGAATTTAAAACTATTGATGAGGTGCTGACCAACTTCAGACAGCACGATCAATCAAAAACGAGTGAGGGTGGTTGGCTTTTTACCAGGGAATTACTTCACAAATATGCAAAGGTTAAAAATCTGGGAAATGAAGACCTTCGGAGGATTATTTGTCACTTCCTGGAGGTTTATATGTTCAGCCGGGAGGTTCCGAAGAAGGAAAAGCTTCGCTTTCTGCCCATTTTCACACTATTGAGACCCAAACTTGTTCCCTTTATTTTTTCAAAACATGAGTTGGCCTAAGATATCTATTGTCACCCCCTCCTACAACCAGGGTAAGTACCTGGAGCAGACTATTCTTTCTGTGATCGGGCAGATGTATCCCAACTTGGAGTATATCATCATGGATGGAAGTAGTACTGATCAATCAGTTGAGATTATCAGAAAGTACGAGAATCAGCTAGCATATTGGGTTAGTGAAAAGGATGCGGGACAAGCTGACGCTATCAATCAGGGGTTTCAAAAGGCAACGGGTGATATCCTGGCCTGGCTGAACAGTGATGATTATTATTTGCCCGGAACATTATTTGCTATTGCAGAGCTCTTCAAGGATAAGCTTAATCAGCCGGTTTTAGTCCATGGGGGATGCATCCATACCCATGAGGGAAATCTTCAGGTATTTGCCAGGAATGATACGGATGTCAGGAAAAAACTAACTTATTCAGACCCTTTTGTGCAACCAGCTACCTTCTGGACCAGGAATTTGTGGGAACAAACCGGGCCATTGAATGAAGAGTTAAATTATGTATTTGACTGGGATTGGTACTTGCGGGCGTCGAAGTTTGCGGAGTTTATCCGGTCGGAGGAATACTTCTCAATATACAGGAAACATGAGGAACATAAATCAGGTACAGGGGGGAAGAAAAGGGTTGACGAGGTAGTTCAGCTGGTAAAAAATGCCGGATCAGATCACTGGGCAAAGCTTCACCGGGATGGCATTCTTGATGATCCTGAAATCATGAAGGCTTTTATCAGGTTGAAGCTATATAGGATGATCCGATTTAGAAAATTAATTCTTTCACGTCTATATAGACGTTATGATCAGCAATGTCTCGATACCTGGTTTGAGGTTGGGCACATATAATTTGTCAGATTCTTTCGGGTGGTAAAGAACAGGGTATTAATATTTGATAACTCTACGATCAGGGGACATCATTCAGTTTACATCAATGGAGTTGTGAAAGCATTACAGCAAGATCCTGAAAATCAGATATTCCTTGTTACAGCGGATAATGGGTCATTTAACTGGATCGATGGAATTGGTGAGAATGTCTCATTTTTGAACTTTAGTTATCCGACATGGGCAAAGGGATTTGTTAGATTTTTCAGATTGATTAAACTGTTCAATTTTATCAGGGCTTTGGAGCTATTTCTGGTCAACCAGCTAGCTGGGAAAAATGGTATTGACCTGATATTTTTCCCTCACATGGATTCCACTTTATCGGAATTAAATCCTTTCTGGTTACATCTTTTAATAAAAAAGCCGTTTAGCGGTATTTATCTCCGGCCATTCAATGACACGTTAGGAGAGGGGTATACAAGGTTTATGTCCCTGGTTAAACTCAAACAGGTTAGAAAGATCTTATTACTTGATGAGTTACTTTATAATAAAGTCAGGAAAAGCGATGAAAATAAGATAGTTCATATCCCTGAGCTTCTGTTGCAAACAGAAACTGATAAGTATGTAGAGGAGGAAGTATACAAAAGTTCAAAAGGCAGAATAATTATCAGTATCATTGGTTCGCATGTATCAAGGAAACGACTGGCCCCTTTCCTCTTAATATGTAAACCGCTGGACCCTGAAAGGTTTTTTGTTGTTGTGGAGGGGCTGATACCCGAGGACCAATATGAAGAGGCTGAATTAGAGCAGATTCAATCGCTTATTAAGACCATTGAAGCAAATGGGAATCTTCGTTTTGTAGATGATTACATCAAAACCGAGGAACACTTTAACGCATTGTATAAGGTCTCAGATCTGATCTGGCTTAGCTACCTGAATCATCCTTACACATCCAATGCCATTATCAAGGCTATTTACTATAAGGCTGGGGTACTATCTAATAAAGCCTGTGAATTTATTGAGGTTATGGCGAAAAGGTACAATCATCCCTTACTGGATGAAACGGAAGTTTCCCAGCAATCTCTGATCGAGTATGGTCATCGTAGCATAAGTAATGAAGACTATTCCCGCTTTCTTAAAGATTTTTCATTTAAGCGGTTTTCTGGGATCGTTAGGGAGTCACTCAGATAAGATCACTTTTCTTTTTCTCTCTATATTATGATGAAGATATTCTTTGTATTCGGGACAAGACCGGAAGTCATCAAGTTGGCTCCACTTATCATTGAATCTCTTAAATATCCGGAAATATTTGATGTAAAAGTTTGTCTAACCGGGCAACACAAGGAAATGGTGGATTCCATCTTGAAGGGGTTCAACATAGATCCGGATTACAACCTGGACATCATGCTGCCAAATCAGACTTTGGCCCAGATTACATCCAGGGTGCTAATTGCTTTGGATAATCTGTTTCTCCGTGAAAAACCAGATATGGTTCTGGTACAGGGAGATACTTCCACTGTGCTTACAGCATCTCTGGCAGCATTCTATCATAAAATTCCTGTTTGCCATGTAGAGGCTGGTCTACGGACTTATGATAAATATTCCCCATGGCCGGAAGAGATAAACAGATCTATGGTTAGCAGGATTGCTGAGTTGCATTTCACACCTACCGGGAGTAATCAGGAAAACCTGATTAAAGAAGGAATAGATTCAAAATCAATTTTTGTAACCGGGAATACTGTTATTGATGCTTTGTTTCTTGCGATCAATAGGATACAGGATAGCCTTTCACTAATAGCAGATTTGGATGACGTGGTACAAATGCTGATTCATGATTCAAAGCCATATGTGTTGATCACTGGACACAGGCGGGAAAATTTTGGATCAGGATTTGAAAACATCTGTATGGCAATACAAAAGTTGTCAATGAAATATCCGGATGTTCACTTTATTTACCCGGTTCACCTGAATCCTAACGTCCGGGAACCTGTTCAACGAATCTTAGGTGGTAACGAAAATATTCATTTGATAGAACCCCTTGGGTACTTTGAGTTTGTTTACACGATGCAATATGCAAAGCTTATTCTAACGGATTCCGGAGGGATCCAGGAAGAAGCACCAAGTCTTGGGAAGCCAGTACTGGTAATGAGGGAAAATACCGAGCGTCCGGAAGCCTTAAAATCGGGTATTGTGCAACTGGTTGGAACTAATAAAGACCTGATCATTGAAGAAGCCTCCAAATACCTTGATGGCAAAAAGGAGTTATCTCAGATTGAAAATCCTTATGGGGATGGGTTGGCAAGTAAAAGAATTGTTGAAATTCTGAAGACCTGGAAATAGTTTATTTAAATAAGGTTGAAACTAATTCTCGCTGGGGTGCAGAAACGTTTTTCAATCAAACGCTTTCTAGGCAGGGGATAAAGCTTCATAATATCGACTATGCTAAAAACGAGTACCATATAGCACGCCAAATCCAGAAAATAGCATTCAGCGGTTTAGCCGGGTCGCTGATCCAAAGAGGAACCGGCTACAATTTCCCAAGATCTGTCATACGATTATTGCCCAGGCCGCGGGTATTGTTAATTACAGAACTTGTAGAGAGGATTCACAATCAATCATACATGTGGAAAAATGATCTTTTTGATTTTTTTTATGTGCGAACCCCCAGTTGCAGGAAAATATTAAATGTAAATCATCAAATACCTGAGGATAAAATTGAGATATTTCTCAGTGCTTTTGATCAGGGCACATTTTTCCATAAAAAGGTAAAGAAAGATATAGACGTACTTTTTGTAGGAGCCATCACAGAAAGAAGATCACATATATTAACCCGTTTAAAGTCAGTTTTGGGTGACCGTTTGATAGTAACAAAAGCATTTGGAGATGAACTAAATAACCTGCTCAACAGGGCCAGAATTATCCTCAATATTCATGGGACTGACCACCTGGATACCGAAACAAGGGTATTTGAAGTATTGGGTTCAGGTGGTTTTCTAATAACAGAAAAGTTATCAAATGAGTCGCCTTTTATTCCGGGAATCGATCTGATTGAATGTGCCACGATAGATGAGATTATACAGCGCACTTTATCCTTTCTTATTGAGAGCCGAGATGAATCCCGGATTGAAATTGCTAACGCAGGGTATCAAAAAGTACTGGCTCATCATACCTATTTTTCAAGATCAAAACATCTGGCAAGGAAATTTGAAAATTTAAAAGGGGTTCAGTATGATCAACGAGCAAAGCCTTCGTATACCAGAGCAAAACTTGAGGAGAATATCATGTATTTAGCCTCATGTATCCGGAAACCGGCAATTAATTTTTATCACAAACTCAGGACCAGTTGAAAATCGGAATCGTAACCACGTGGTTTGAACGGGGTGCTTCTTATGTGAGTAAACAATATTTGAATTTACTTCAGGAGGAACATGAAGTTTTCATCTATGCGCGTGGATTTAGAAATACGCCTGAAAGCGAAAGCTGGAATCAGAACTATGTCTATTGGGGTAAGGAAAGTGTGCTCCCTGTCCCCATGGCAATGGACAAGAAGGACTTTACCGGATGGATTAGAAATCATCATCTGGATATTGTTTTTTTTAACGAACAACAATGGTGGCCTCCGGTGCTATGGGCTCAGGAAGCAGGTGTGATTACGGGAGCATATGTTGACTATTACACAGAAGAAACAGTTCCGCTTTTTGAGGCATATGATTTCTTGATTTGTAATACCAGGCGGCATTTCGAAGCTTTTAATTGGCACCCTCAGGTATTTTATATCCAATGGGGCACCGATATAGATTTATTTAAACCAAAATCATTTGAACCCGTCGGTGATATTCCTACGTTTTTCCAATCCTGTGGATATAGCCCCATCAGAAAAGGAACTGATTTTGTACTTGAGGCCTTTGCCAAAATAAAACAACCTGCTAAACTGGTCATTCATGCCCAGGTGGATTTGGTGAAAGAATTGTCTCATCTACAAGGCATTATCAAAATGCTTATGTATGAAGATCGATTAGAAGTTATTCAGGAAACGGTACCGGCACCGGGTCTATATCATTTGGGTGATGCGTATGTTGCACCATCACGCCTTGAAGGAATTGGTTTGACCGCTGCTGAAGCTATTTCATGTGGTCTACCATTTATCACTACTGACTTCCCTCCAATGAATGAATTTGTCACATCAGAATCAGGTAGAGTAGCTAAAGTGGATCTTTTGTGGGCACGAAAGGATGGGTATTACTGGCCCCAGTGTCGGCCTCAAATTCAGAGTTTGGCTGACCAACTCACATGGTATGTTGACAACTTTGCTCAACTATCTGAGTACAAGAAGAAAGCCAGGAAATTTGCCGAAGCAAATCTCAATTGGAGTGATCGAAAAAGTGATCTCAATAAAATATTTGCGAAAGTTAAGAGGTCAGGGAAGGGTAAGAAATTTGATGAGACAGTTAATGCGTTTGAACGAAGTAAACACGGGATCAGGTATACCATGGCATCCAGGTGGCCATTGTTTTACAAACTTCTTTCTAAGATTTGATCGTTACTAGATTAGTCCAGACCATTTTAAACAAGGAAGAATAGATTGAAAAGGGGAGTTTATTTTTCTGCCAGTGATCAGGTTTTGAATTGGACTCTGGCCTTTCTTAAGAGTTTTAGATTATATAATCCCGAATTGCCACTAGTTTGGATTCCCTTTAATGAGGATTGTGATAAAACAGCTGAATTGTCAAAAGAATATCAATTTGAGACTTTCAGGGATTTGTCATTTGGGGACATGCAGGCACTTGGTCAGGCTTATGACCTGGGACACTCATCACATGGACAATACTGGTTCAGGCGATACACAGCTTTTTGGGGTCCATTGGATCACTTTATCTATCTGGATGCCCGTCAAGTGCTATTAGCGGATCTATCCCCTGTTTTTGACCTCCTTCAGACAGATCAGTATGATTTTTTGTATTATGACATTGCTCCGGATCAGGTGTATACTCCAGGACCCCTAAGAAAGGAATTTATCCAGAAAAAAGGCGCCCGGAGTTTCCTTTCAGGATTCTGGGGCAGTAGAAAAGGTTTATTTGGAAAAGAAGAAATGCTTAGCCTGGGATATGAATCCATGCATCACAGAGATCAACTGAATCCAAGGAATACAGATCAGGCTTTTATCAATTATTGTGTTGACAGTAAACCTGGGTTAAAAACCGGGCATATTGCCGAGCTGCTTGGGGGGTACATACATAAGGGATGGGCCAATCAACGTGGAAGGGTCTATCCCAAAGGTAAAAATTATTATTTGTGGGACTATAGAGGACTTGATCACCGAAAAAAAGTATTGTTTTTGCACTGGGCAGGATTTCATTGGGATGATGCACTACCCCAGAGTCATATTTTGAATAAGTTTTCTCCCCCTTCAGTTTCCACAAGACTTAAACGAATAATTAACAGGATGAAAAGAAAAGTCAAGTCCCTGTTTTGGTTAAGAAAATGGATGGGAGATATTTAAAGAATCTTTGAAAGTCACCTGTCAGATATGCGGAAGTGAAGGAAAGCTGTGGAAGCGAGTAAGCCATTTCGATATCTATCAATGTTCCGATTGCAGATTTGGCTTTGTTTATCCATATCTCACACAGGATCAAATCAAATCTATTTATTCTACCTCCGGTCATGGTGATAAATACCTGGAAGTTTCACTTGAACAGGTATATGAAGCTGAACGAATTTATCCCAATAGCTCCATCGACAGTATAAGACTGGTTGACAAGATTAGGAAGTATAACCCTGCTCAAAATCCCAGGACTCTTGATGTAGGCGCAGGTTACGGATTTTATACAAAAGAGTTGCAGGATAAAGGGTACAATGTTACCCCCCTTGAGCTGGCAGCCAATGAAAAAAAGATTCTAAAAGAGATGATCGGACTTCAGCCTGTGAGTTCGACCTATGAAGAATTTGATCCAAAAGAAAAATATGGTACTATCCTGATGAGCCAAATCCTGGAACATGCAGCAGATCCGGTATTCTGGGCAAAGAAAACACATCACCTATTAGACAAAGATGGACTTTGGGTTATTGCTGTTCCTCATTTCAACAGCTGGAGTAGACGGTTGATGCAGGAAAGAGAGTTTTACATCATCCCACCCGAGCACCTGAATTACTTTACAAATAAGAGCCTGCAGATCCTACTCGAAAAACATGGTTTCGAGATCCTGGAGATGGAAACGATCTCAAGATTGCCCTGGCATAAGGTTCCGGTTCCTGGTATTAGATACCTCGGTAACCCATTTCTGAAGTTGATGGATAAGGTGGGAATAGGGATGATGTTGAATGTAGTAGCTCGCAAGATATAATAGGCGCAGAGGCTTCCCTTTAGGGAACACAAGGGTGAGCGCCGGGATAATGATCTTATTTAATGTCAAATAAGCAAATAAGCACATCAACAATTAAACACGAGCAGCCTGACATATCCGTCATTATCCCTAACTACAACGGCGCCAACTACCTTCGCGAAGCAATCGACAGCGCACTAAACCAGACCGGTGTAACCGTCGAAATCATCGTTGTCGACGACGGCTCCACCGACGGCAGCAGGGAAATCCTGGAAAGCTATGGTGCTCGAATCAGAACGTTCTACCAGGAAAACAAAGGAGCTCCTGCTGCCAGGAACCTCGGATGGAAAAATGCAAATGCCGAATATATCAAGTTCCTTGATTCGGATGATGTGCTGGAAAATGATTGTTGTCAAAAACAGATAAGGAATATGAATTCTAAATCCGAAATTCCATTTGGTGATGTAAAGTATATTAATGATAGCGGAGAATTAATAGATGGGGTATACAAACTACGAACTCAATTACCTAATGAATCAGGATTAGCTTATATCCTCCAAAATAATCCATTGACATCATCACCCCTTCATCAAAAATCGCAACTGGCCAAGGTTGATGGTTTTAATGAGGATTTGATCAAAGGACAGGAGTGGGATTTGCATTTAAGATTATTTCTGGCTGGATTTTCCTTTAAGTATCATCAGGATTTTGTGTACCGTTTCAGGCTAACTGATAACCCTAACAGGTATAGTCACACTGCACTTACAAAAGAAAGCCCTGACTATTTTTATGATGTTTTCGAAGAACAGGTAAAGAAAATTCAGGAAAAAATATCTAATCTATCAAATTATGAGAGGGTTTTGCTCGGTAAGAAATATTGGACCTATGGTAGGGGAGTACTTAGGGAAGGTTACCCAAATGAAGCAAAAAGATACTTTGAGAGAGCGAAGGAACTTGGAGGTCAGGAAAGCATCAATGGAAGCATATTGTACAGGTATCTCACACGAGTTTTCTCACCAAATATTTCCGAAAGGTTATTATCAGTTATTAGATGAATAAGATTTTTAGATATGTTCCACATATTTGGAAGTCGTTGGTATTTAACCTTCACTATTTTCCATTTTTAATTGCTATTCGGCTTCCCGTTCTTATCCATCGCAAGGTGATGTTAAAGAAACTGGATGGCAGATTGCACTTAAAATCCCTAAGAACCGGTACGATAAAAATTGGCTTTTCAGGGTCGGAGTTTTCTTCCGATCGGGATGGATCAGTACTCAATATACAGCATGGAGCCGATGTTGAATTAGGTGAAAACATATTCATTGGAAGAGGTTCAAGATTGTCAGTCAGAGGCAAGCTTTCCATTGGTAATAATCTCATGATTTCTATGAATGGCTGGATTTTATGTGAAGATAAGATTACTATTAAGGACAATGTATTGATATCATGGGGCACCCAAATTTTAGATTCTGATCAACATTCTGTATTGAGAAATGGAACAAAGACTAAGAACTATGGTCCAATTGAAATAGGTAACCATGTTTGGATCACAAACAAGGTAAGTATTCTAAAGAACAGTATTATTCCGGATGGTACGATCATTGGTACCGGATCAGTAGTCAGGTCTGAAATCAAAGGCAAAAATTGTTTGGTTGCAGGTAATCCCGCCATAATTGTTTCGGAAAATATTCAATGGAATTTGGATGAACGTTAATAGACGGTGATCAATAAAACGCTAATCTTTTCCATCGCTACAAATGGTTATGATCAAATATTTGAAGGATACTTAACTTCTCAGAAGCAATATGCTGAGCGCTTTGGTTATGAATACAAGTTGTTTGCGGATCATGAGAAGTCTGGTATATCAGCTTCTGATTCAGCCTGGTTGAAAGTACCCCTTATTATTAAGGCTTTAGAAGCTGGATATGAGTGGATAGCCTTTTTTGATGCAGACTGTATGCTTTTTGAGCATACACCGGATATTAAATCTGTGAATACAGAGGATAAATGTTTTTATATGGCACAGGATTGCCGGATGGAGATACCTAATACGGGAGTCATGATCATCCGGAATCATCCTCAGGTAGTTCGTTTGTTTAGAAAAATATTGAGGTATTCAGATTTACCGCTCAAATTTTTGCCACGAAAACACTGGGCGCTATATGAAATGGGCCATGTTGTCCACTTCAGCATCAATCAGCCTTTTTTTGAATGGCTTGATCAGCGGTGGAATGATACAATTAACAAATACCCGGATCATTATGTCCTGCATGCTCATGGAAGCTACAGTAAAAAAGATCGGAGCAAGCAAAGACCAATGACCCTATTTGAGAGTCTATTTTTCAGGTTCAAAAAAGGTTTGCGTGTAAGTCGTCTAAAAAAAAGTGCAGATTATTATTGGAAGTGGAGTTGAATAAAAGATTTCCAAATTTTCTAATTGTTGGCTCACCTAAGTGTGGAACCACCACACTATACAATATACTTTCAGATCACCCGGAGATCTTTTTGACCGATCCAAAAGAGCCCCAGTTTTTTTCTAAAGGGAGATATCTGGTGGATCATGATTGGGATTGGTATCATGGATTATTTAAACATGTTACGACTGAAAAGGCAATAGGAGAGGCGTCAGTTGGGTATACCGTGAGGTACCCAAGATTCTGGGCTGACCCGGAATTGATTTATCATCATTTACCTGAGGCGAAAATCATCTATATGGTTAGAAACCCATTGGAACGGATCAGTTCTCATTATGTTAATAGCAAGATCATAGGCTATCCTAAAGACATGGGATCATTTAGGACAGCTGTAAAAAATCATCCGATGTTAATAGATACCTGCAGGTATTGGAGTCTTATAAGCCCATATATTAAATTATATGGGAAGGAAAATGTTCAAATTCTCTTTTTTGAAGACATGAAAACGAATCCTGATCATTTCTTCAGCCATGTTTTCGAGTTTTTGAATGTTTCTCATCATCCAATTAAAAAGATTGAACATGCGAACCCTACGCCGGATCATGAAATGGATAGAGATTTCACCGGAAACATTAGAAAATGGGTAGGTTTTGAATCTGTTAGATCTAAAATACCTGAATTTGTTAAAGTGCTTGGACGAAGATTAATTAAGCATAGGGTAGTGAAACCTAAATGGAACAAGGATCTTAAGAAATTCGTTTTGGAGGCTTTGGCTGAGGATACAAAAACATTATTGAGGTTTTGTGAAAAGCCTGTCAGCTATTGGAGTTTTTAAATTGAACATTACCACTTTTATCCATCCTTCACGAACGTTGACCCCATGTTCCGGGGTGGGCCGGCATATGAATAACCTGCTTTTGGCCATGCACCAGCTTCAGGAGGTTGATTTAAGTTTGTTATTTGCCCGGCAGTGGTTAGACGGAAGCAAACGGTTGCCGGTGAATACACCCCTCCGAAATCTTCCCTATACGACTTTCCTATTCCCGGAAAGGTTAATAGAAAGGTCATGGAAGTCATTCGGTTTACCAACTATGGATTTCTGGTTAAAGGATTCGGATTGGATATTTGCCCCAATGGAAACGCATTTTCCAACGCGTAAAGTCAAAACAGCTTTTACTCTACATGATATCCAGGCTTATGAGGAAGACCTGCCCTGGTCGGGAGGGGTTGTACATCAAAAATTCAGAAGGCGTTGGTCGCTTTGGATTTATAAAGCAGTTAAGGAAGCAGATTTGGTCTTTACCGTATCAGAATTTAGTAGAAGAAGGATCATTGAATTGCTGGATCTTCCAGAATCCAAAGTAAAAATATCAGGAAATGCCGTTGATCCGGTTTTTTTGATTCAAGTTAATCAGGTTTCACCAAAAAAGGTGGATTATCCTTATCTGGCGGTGATTGGTGGGCTCAGGCCAAAAAAAGGCGGGCATGAAATTCTTAGACTGGCAGAAAGACTGGAAAAAGAAGGTTCGGAGTTGAAGATCATCACCTGGGGGGAGAATGATCCTGAGCTGCTTGTAAAAGCAAGGTCTAATAAAAACATTACCTGCCTGGGAATGATCCCTGATGAGGAAATGATCTCCTGGCTCAAAGGAGCTCATGCCACTTTATTTTTATCCTGGTATGAAGGATTCGGGTTACCTGTACTGGAGGCCATGGCTTGCGGATCGCCAGTCATTTGTTCGAGATTGGCGTCTCTTCCTGAAGTAGCTGGAGATGCTGCAATGCTGGTACATCCGGAAGATGCGGAAGCGATCCTGGATTGGATCACTAAATTAGAAGATGAAAATATTAGAAAAGAATGGGTCAAAAAAGGTATGAAAAGGGTAGGGGCATTCTCCTGGGAACAAGCGGCGAACCATGTGATCACAGCGTTTAAAGCATTCGGATAGTGGAAAAAGTAAAACTTCAGTATGGATGTGGGTTGTTTGCCCCGGAAAACTGGCTCAACTATGATTCCAGCCTGACTTTAAAAATGCAAAGAATTCCCCTCCTGGGAAACCTGGTTCCTTCCGGACCGTTTGGAAGGTTTCCCAAAAATGTTAAGGTGGGGGATATTGTGAAAGGCTTGCCGGAAAAGGAGGGAACCGTCGATCTGATCTATTGTTCACACGTATTGGAACACCTGACCTTTGAAGAATTTCACAGGGCGCTGGAGAATACCTATAGCTTACTAAAGCCAGGAGGGACTTTTCGGCTGGTTTTGCCGGATCTGGAAGCCAAAGCCAAAGCCTATATCGACTCAAAGGATCCGGAAGCGATACACTCTTTCATGGAGGAAACATACCTGGGTAAAAGATCAAGGAGTCGCTCGATCCGTGGGATCCTGCATGAATTTTACCGAAACGATCAGCATTTTTGGATGTGGGACTGTAAAAGCATGAAGAAAGCCCTGGAAGATGCCGGTTTCAAATCTGTCAGACGAGCCTATTTCAATGATTCGGAAATCCCGGATTTTAAGGAAGTGGAAGAATTAAGGCGATGGAAAGACGAACTAGGGGTCGAATGTCAAAAGCCATAAGAATCATCTTCTGCTGGTCAGATATTTCCGGGTACATGGCGGCCTGCTGGAAAGCCCTCAGTGCTCAACCCCAAGTGGAGCTGAGGATCTTTGCTTTTGGGAATAATCAGGAAACAGACTTTAATTTCAAACTCACCGAGGGGCTGGACATCCATTGGGTGGATCGGGATCCGGATAGTAAAGAGTTACAGTCACAGGTATCTGAATTCAAACCTGACGTGATCATACTGTGTGGCTGGTTTGTACCGGCTTATCGTCAGATTGCTACAGTGCCAACATTGCAAAATAAAGTGAAATTCATCCTGGCCATGGATACTCCCTGGTGGGGAACCTGGCGGCAGCAGATTGGACGGATAGCTTTGAAAAGTTTTATTCGTAAAATGGATGCAGTCATCACCAGCGGGGAGCGCAGTTACCAGTATGCCAGTCGCCTTGGGGCAAAAAACATCGCCAAAATCCAATATGGTGTGGATGTATCGAGCCTTCAACAGCATCTTGAGATCAGGAAAAGGAACCCATGGCCTAATAGGTTCTTGTTTGTTGGACGGTATGCAGAGGAAAAGGGGATTCGGTTGCTGATGGCAGCCTATCAGACCTATAGAGAAAATACGGATGCGCCATGGGAATTGATCACCTGCGGCAAGGGGCCATTGGAATTCCTGATCACAGGAGAAGGGGTGATCAATTTGGGGTTTGTTCAACCAAACGAAATGGACAAAGTATGGCAGCAGGCAGGGTGCCTGGTGTTACCTTCTTCTTTTGACCCATGGCCGTTAATTGTGGTAGAAGCTTGTGCAGCAGGATTACCAGTTATTTGTACCCATGAATCTGGCAGCCAGGTGGAAGTCGTGAAAATGTTCTGGAATGGTTTGGTAATCCCGGCAAATAGTCAAGAGTCATTGGTAGAAGCATTATTGTATATGGATAATCATATTGAAGAACTTTCAACCTGGGGAGATAGAAGCTTCGAACAGGCCAGACCATATAGTTCAAAGATTTGGGCAGACAAAATCATTCAACTCATTGAATCTTTCTAATGGTTGACGAATACATAGACAGATTATCAAGCATTCTTTTTAATCCACTGGTTTTTATCATTTTGGTAGCCGGAGCATTTTTCATTATCTCTAAAAAAAATAGCATTGAAGCGCGCTGGGGATTATTAGCTACCCTGGCTCTTTTTGCTTCGTTCGCTGAATTCCGAAATGAGTTTGTGGATGACCCCCCGGATTTGGTATTCCCTTTGGAACAATTCAGGAAATTCGGTCGCCCTATTTGTCTATTGATATTGGCCGTTTTCTTGGGATTTATCTTGTGGACAAAGGTTGGGGTTCAAAGAATCAAGGATCACCTGAATATCCGTAATTCGTTGCTCATCATTCAATTATTGGTGTTTGTTAAAAATTTAATAGCTGGAGATTTGGTAACAGCTGTACTGGCATTTCTTACCTTCTTCCTGATCTATTTTTTGTTTTTGCGTGGTGTATCAGGGTGGTTAGTAAACGAATCGATGTTTAAGAGATCTGTACAATATTTCTTATTTGCGGTCATTGCATTCAACCTGATGGGGTTGTATCAGGCCCTGTTTGATTTCTGGCCCATGATCTTTCAGCAGAACAGGTATATGGGCATGACGGGCAATCCTCAGCATGCAGCTGTCCTACTGGCATCCGGCGTACCCTTATTTTTGTTCACCATCATTGATAATAAGCAATCACACATTCGACTGATACTTTTTATGCTTTTTGCCTGGACTATTTATTACCTGATTCTAACAGGTTCCAGAACTGGACTGCTGGAAGCCATTATATCAGTGGTGATTTTTCTAGTAGGTTATAGGGCATCCAGTATCAAGTGGGTCATTCTTTTTGCCATTGCTATTGTTTTTATCAGGTCATGGAATATCTGGCAGGAATCCCAGGACTTAAATAAGAATATAGAAAGTTATAATACCAGAGAAACGAGTCGAGCCCAGGTTTTTTTCAGGCAGATGAGGAATTTTTCGGAATATCCACTCTTTGGCGCCCCACTACGAGGGGAAAGACTGAGATATGAGGAGAATTCGTATGGAGCAGTAGCCGGATCCTTGGGTCTTGCAGGAGTGATCCCACTTATTTTCATGCTACGTGGTTTGTATGTATTGATGCGTAAGCTATGGAGGATCAGTCAATCAATTCGGGAAGACCGTCATTATTACCTGGTAGTTTTATCTGGACTTTTTTCTCTACTTGTAGGGGCATTTTTGGAAGCCTATTTATTAGGTAATCTGACCTGGCCTCTAATTATGCTACTTACTTATGTTACCTGGGGATATTATTTGATCAATTACGGACCACATACCAAAAAAGAGGAAGTTACCACTCCTCGTAAACTTCAATATTCAGCCTAAATGAATTTGGATCAGATAACCCCGGTCATTCTCACGTACAACGAAAGAGAAAACATCAGCAGGACCATGAATGCTTTACACTGGGCAAAGCAGATCATTATCATTGATAGTTTCAGCTCGGATGAGACCCTGGAGATCGTTGGGAAATATCAGGATGTCACGGTGTATCAACGTGAATTCGATACTCACGAAAACCAGTGGAATTACGGTCTGGATAAGGTGAAGACCGAATGGGTACTTTCCCTGGATGCAGATTATTTGGTGACAGAAAAACTGTTTCGCGAAATGGAAAAAATTGATCCTACCAAGGCTGATGGATTTCTAATTCCCTTTAAATATTGTGTGAATGGTAAGCCTTTGCGGAGTACAGTACTACCACCCCGTATAACACTTTTCAGGAAGGACAAAGCAAAGTATGTTAATGATGGTCATACCCAGAGGCTAAGAATCAAGGGGGATACCCCACTTTTAGAGAACCATATCCTTCACGACGACCGCAAGCCGTTATCCCGCTGGTTGTGGGCCCAGGACCGGTACATGAAGCTGGAGGTAGAAAAGCTGTTCTCGGGAAAGAAGCTCAGCTGGCCGGACCGCATCCGGAAAAAGATTTTTTTAGCGCCAATCCTCATCTTTTTCTACTGTCTGTTCTTCAAGCGCGGCCTCCTGGATGGAAAGCGGGGCTGGTACTATGCATATCAGCGGATGCTCGCGGAGTGTTTGTTATCACTTAGGATAATTGAGTATCGATTTGGGAAGAGGGATTGAGCTCAGGGTAAAAGTGTCGATGGTCTGTGTGCCACAGACCATGGGTATGAAGAAGGATCCTAAACTGTAGCGTCATTCCTGCGAACCTGTCTACCGAAGCTTTAGCAAAGGTAGAAGCAGGAATCATTAAAGCTCGTAAACGTGTATGTGGTGCTATACTGGGTAATAGCACGAAGATCCCCGACTCGCCCTTATGGCTCTCGGGGATGACGTTCTAGATTAATGAAAGTAACCCATGTCATCCATTCCATCGACCGCATCAAAGGCGGCCCCTCCACCTGTATGCAATTGCTTACCGGGAAACTGGCAGAAGAGATGGAGATTGAAGTGGTGACCTTAAAATCACAAGACCCAATAGCCCTCAGTTCACTGATCACTGTTCACTCCTCACCCCAGCCCATGCTTGGTTTGTTTGGGTATTCTCCTGGCCTAAGCCGATACCTGGAAAAGACAGATACGAATCTTTTCCATGGAAATGGATTGTGGCAATATCCGGTTCATACGATGGCGAATGCAGCTCGAAAGCGAAAGGTACCCTACATCCTGTCCACCCATGGTATGCTTGAACCCTGGTCGATGACCCAGGGAAAGCTGAAGAAGCAGCTGGCGATGAAGCTTTTTCAGGAAAAAGACCTGCAACAGGCCAATGTGATCCATTGTACGGCCCATATGGAGGCTGAAACGATCCGGGGGTTGGGCTTCACGCCCCCCATCGCCATCATTCCTAATGGAATTGATACCGACGAATTTGCTCCGGCAAATACGAAACCAACAAACCAAAAGCGAAAAGCCCTTTTTCTTTCCAGAATACACCATAAAAAGGGATTAGAGCAGCTTATCAGGTCCTGGTCCCTGATAGAAGTAGGTAAAAAGGATGAGTGGGAGGTCGAGATCGTTGGCAATGGGGAAGCAGCCTATATCGAAGCTTTAAATGCACTGATTAGGGAGAAGAAACTTGAAGAAGAGATCAGAATAACCGACCCCGTTTTTGGTGAAGAAAAAATAAAGAAGTACCAAGAGGCTTCTTTATTCGTGTTACCCACTCATAGTGAAAATTTTGGGATCGTCGTTGCAGAAGCATTGGCGTGTGGTGTGCCGGTCATCACCACCAAAGGCGCCCCATGGGCTGAACTGAATGAAAAGCATTGTGGCTGGTGGATTGAAAATGAGCTGTCCACCTTAAAAGAGACCTTAGAATCAGCCATTTCCCTCCCGGATCAGGTATTAACAGATATGGGAAAAAACGGGAGAGCCCTGGTACTGGAGAAATACAGCATTCAAAAGGTTGCCGAGCAGATGTTACAATTATATAGTTGGATATTGGGTAAGGGTGATCAACCTGAATTTGTTGTATGAAATTTTTTTGAATGTAATCTGAATATCTGAGCGTCAGAATGTCGGAAAGTCCATATCAGGTATTGGGACAAGGGGAGAAGCCGGAATTTGTTGTTTGATATTTGCAAGCGAAGCATAATCATCAATATTAACGTCATTCCATGGAGTCCCTATAGGGCGAACAGGGAATCATTATAGATCGTTAACTAAGCTGTTTCTTTGGATAGGAATGAATTCAAGAAGATCCCCGACTTCCACCTGCCTTAGTACCTAAGTACGGCGGACAGGCGCCTTTCCGGGCTCTCGGGGATGACGTTCTGGTTGTGTTTGTGGTAAATATTCTTAGTGTGGTAGGGCCCCTTTAGGGGTAAGGGGCGCCCGGCGAGGGGTAACCAGGGTTTGACGTGGTCATGGAACTGTATCACAGAAAGTAAGAGAAAACAAGGTATCCCTCCATCTAATCGACCCAAACTAGTACTTAATCGATTTACGAGGTCTACCTAAGTTCATTGTGTGAAACTTTTTATAATATTGAAAGACTAAATCGCCCCTTTATTGAATGTTACCTTACTCATATTAACCAATAATGAAGAAAAGCACCTCGAGCGGTGCATTCGATCTGCACTTCCGGTAGCTGATAAGGTGATTGTGATTGATTCATTGTCTACCGACAACACCGTACAGATTGCTAAATCTTTAGGGGCGGAAGTATATGAAAACCAATGGCCGGGAAGTCAGGCCCTGCAGCTCAACTGGGCCCTGGAAAGTATTGCCATCTCTTCTCCCTGGATCCTCCGACTGGATGCGGATGAATACCTGATGCCGGAACTGGCAGAGGAGATCAACCGGAAGCTTCCGGAGATGGATCCAAAGATCAATGGGATCTATCTGAAGCGAAGGGTTTACTTCATGGATCGCTGGATCAGGTTTGGAGGGTTTTATCCGACCCGGATATTACGAATCTGGCGAACAGGTGAAGGTAGGTTTGAAAAGCGGTGGATGGATGAGCATCTGATCATGAAACCGGGCCATACCGCAAGTTTTAAAAATGATTTTGTAGATGCCAACCTGAATGACCTCACCTGGTGGATCGAAAAACATAATCACTATGCCACGCGAGAGGCGGCCGAGATTCTGAACTTTAAATATCACTTCCTGAAAGAGCCAAGCATAGGCAGCAAACTCATTACTAATCAGGATCACTATCGACGATGGTTCAAAGAGGGGTTGTATCTGAAGTTACCCAAGTTTGTTCGTCCGATGCTGTATTTCCTTTACCGGTTTTTTGTCCGGTTTGGATTTCTGGATGGGACCAAGGGCTTGATTTGGCACTTCCTGCAAGGCTTTTGGTACCGCTTCCTGGTGGATGCCAAGATATATCAGATTGAAAAGCGAGCGCTAAAATCAGGCAAGCCTATCAAAGATGAACTTGAAGCGGTTTTGGGCTTTACCATTGAGGCCAAGATAGAAAATGAGATGACAGAACGGCTTTCTGGATCGTGAATCTTAGAGTGAACAGTGATGAGAGAAAGGTGAACTGACGGTTCACTCATCACTGCTCACCTCTCACTCACAGAACAATCTTTAATCAAATATCTAATCCTTCTTGCAACCACTGATCAAGAAATGAAAACCGATCTGGCAAAATATGACAACTCCTGGTACCGCCCGGGAAACCCCATCAAGCGATTGCTTTGGTACTATACCAACATCATCTTTTTCAAAAGCGCCTGGAATCCCTCAAGCGGACTAAAAGTCATGCTCCTGAAGCTCTTCGGAGCCAAAGTCGGTAAAGGCATCCGCATCAATCCATCCGTAAATATTAAATACCCCTGGTTCCTGGAGATCGGCGACCATAGCTGGATCGGGGAGAATGTCTGGATCGATAATCTCACAGATGTCAAGATCAGCTCCAATTGCTGCCTCTCACAAGGAGCCATGCTCCTCACCGGCAATCACAACTACAAGAAACCCACCTTCGACCTGGTCGTGAAGCCCATCACCCTCGAAGATGGTGCCTGGGTCGGCGCCAAGGCGGTGGTTTGCCCGGGCGTGACGATGCATTCACATGCGGTGTTGAGTGTGAATAGTGTGGCTAGCAAGGATTTGGATGCGTATGGGGTGTATCAAGGGAATCCTGCGGTCAAAGTTCGTGATCGTAAAATTGATGGAAATGGCGGGATGGCTCCCCTTTAGGGGTTGGGGGTATCGGAGGCCCACATTGAAAAAGCAATGGCATCTATCAAGGAAATCCAGCGGTGAAGCCTGCCTGCCGGCAAGGCAGGATTAAGGAGAGGAAGATTGAAGATTGATCAGCCAGGTCGGACGATAGTCAGACCGGCTAATGGCGGTCTGTGCGCCACAGACCACGGGTAGAAGAGGTTCGTTAACGTATCTGTTTTATTGAGTAGGGAAATAAATCAAGAAGATCCCCGATTCACTTCGTTCTCGAGGATGACGTTCTGGGGAGGTTACTGCCATATCGTTATAGGCGTTTTCGGCTGGCCTATCAGATTGTCTAAATGAACCTAGAAAGGGATGCGCATCAAATATTTCGCGTTAAGAAAAATGAAGCAGACGATTAACAATCTTCAAAATACTGTCCGAACGAAGTGAGTTTGTTTTGATTACCGGGGACCAGCTTCATTTTTTAGCGAAGGATTTGCAGCGCTTGATTTTTTTGTAACTTTTTTCATCAAGGAAAAAAGTTAGTATAAGCCTGTCCGGCCTGAGGACATAAAGTCTATTGTGAAAATATCCATTGTAACTGTTACATACAACAGCGCCAACACACTACAAGGCACCCTTGACAGCGTCAACTCCCAAACCTACCCCAACATCGAACACATCCTCATAGATGGCGCCTCCACCGACGGAACCGTCGACCTCATCAAAAAATCCACAGCCAGGTCGGACGATAGTCAGACCGGCTACAAGTGGATCTCCGAACCGGACCAAGGCATGTACGATGCCCTCAACAAAGGGATCGCTATGGTCTCCGGCGACATCATCGGCATCCTCAATTCTGATGACCGTTTCCATGATGAAACCATCCTGGAACAGGTAGCCCAAGCCTTCGAAGATCCGGAAGTGGACGCGATCTACGGAGACATCCGATTTGTCCAGCCGGGCAATCCCGAAAAGACCCAGCGCTACTACTCTTCTAAGCATTGGAACCCTGAAAAATTTGCTTGGGGGTATATGCCCGCACATCCAAGCGTGTACATCCGCAAGAAGTTCTATGATCAGCTCGGCACCTTCAAGACCGACTACACCATCGCTGCCGATTATGAGCTCCTCATCCGCTTCCTTTACACGCATCAGCTCCGCACCCGGTACCTCCCCCTCCTCATGGTCGACATGCTTCCCGGCGGCCTCAGCAACCAGTCCTGGAAAAGCCGCTGGCTCCTGAATAAAGAGATTGTAAGAGGGTGTAGGGAGAATGGGATTCGGACGAATATGATTAAACTGTCGTTTAAATACTTTAGAAAGGTTTTTGAGTATTTTAACTAAATGGTCTGCCCAGAATTCCTGTCAACCTAAACATGGAAAGGTAGAATCCATTTGGATAGGTAATTTTTTTTTTGATACTTTTTCTTGTCAAAAAGTATCGAAAAGACAACGGAAAATTAATAAGTGCACGGCCTACTCACCACAAGCCTCCCACAAGGCCAACGTCCAGCAACACGGCACCCCTCAATCCACTCGCCATTTTCCGCCAACCGCCGTTCTTGCTATATGTACAAGCAATGAACGATCTAGGTAATTCTTGGGGAATTCTGCTAGAAAGGATGGCCATTAAATATTTAGCGTTAAAGAAAATTGAGTATAAAGGAATTTGGTGCAAAAGCATGTTTGAGTCCCGATATGATCGGGACGAGTTTGCTTTTGCTAACGTAGACAACTCAATTTTCTAGCTTAATATTTACGGGCCTTGATTTTTTTGTAACTTTTTTCATCAAGGAAAAAAGTTAATAATAAACTCCATTGATAGATTGATGATTTCAGTGACTTGACTGGCATAGAGAAAAGCATATTACTAACTGGTAGCTCCGGCTTTTTAGGAAGCAGACTCCTCCAAAAATCTAAACATTCAAGAGCCATAGGTACGGTCTCCCTCCAATCAACACCTATATCTCAAATAAACCTGTCTGGTACAGACACAATCATCCACTGCGCTGGCATCGCCCACCGCATGTCCGGCCATGACGAAAAGGAATACTTCAAAGTCAACCGGGACCTGACCTTATTACTGGCAGAATCAGCCAAAGCTAATGGCGTCAAACATTTCATCTTTTTATCAACCATCAAAGTCTTCGGCCTCGACTCCAGCGATGCGCCAATTGAAGGAAACCTTGCTCCTTCTTCCTTGTTCCTTGCTCCTCATAAAGACGCCTACGGTCGCAGCAAACTCGCCGCCGAACTCGGCTTAAAGGAACTCGAATCGAAGGACTTTACAGTCTCCATCATCCGTCCCCCGCTCATCTACGGTCCCGGAGCCAAGGGCAACCTGCTGAAGCTGATGCAGAACATCCAAAAAGGAGGGATGTTGCCACTAGGCGGGATCCACAATCGCCGGTCCATGATCTTTGTCGACAATCTGGTCGCCTTGATTGACCTGATCATAGAGCAAAAGGCTGCCATGACGATCACACCTGCCGATCAACCAGCCATCTCAACTACCAAACTCGTTGAGGAACTCTGCAAGACAATCAACCCTGACAAAAAGCTTATCAGCATCCCTGGGTTTTTACGACCCCTGATCCGGGTCTTGAAACCAGCTTTCTATCATCGACTCTTCGGCTCCCTGGAGGTCGCCCCCCACCCGGACCTGGAGAAGCTTGGGTATCAGCAGAAGTATTCGGTAGAAAAGGGGTTGAAGGTAATGAGGGAGGAGTTTTTAAATGGACGATAGATTCCCGACTCGCCTTTCCGGGCTCTCGGGAATGACGTTCTAGTGTGGTCTAACTTTAAATGACGGTAATGGGTTTGTTTGGCTAATTGATGCTAGTAAGCCCAGGCCATTAAAAATTTTTGAGATCAGAAAAATTGAGGTATGATGATCTGACAGCAAAAGCATGTTTGAGTCCCGATGAAATCGGGGCGAGTTTGCTTTTGCGTACGTAGTTGACTCAATTTTTCCTCAAAATTTTTACAGGCCTAGATTTTTTGCTTCCTTTTTCATCGATGGAAAAAGGAAGAGCCTCCGTGGCTTAAGCGGAGCCTGTCCGGCTTGAGGACGGAGAAGAAGCTATGATTATCAACCTAATTGTATTTATCGGTCTACTACTATTGATGTTAGGTTACTTGCAAGTAGCAAACCACTTCAATATAATCGATAAACCAAACGAACGAAGTTCACATTCAAAAATCACCATCCGCGGTGGCGGCATCATCTTCGTTATCGCAGTCCTGCTTTGGTATTTCATTGAAGGTTTTCATTACCCGTTGTTTGTCGGGGGATTCCTGATCATCAGCACCGTCAGCTTCATCGATGACATGGGGCATGTGCCCAATCGTTTGCGGATTGCAGCACATTTCATAACGGTGATCTTGTTGATATTGGAAGTTCTAAACTTAGAAACCGTGGTCGAAACCATGGTCGGTGTCTCCACCGACCATTCAATCTACCTCTTCCTTTCCCTCCCTATCATCCTTGGCTTCCTCAACGCCTACAACTTCATGGATGGGATTAACGGGATCACCGTGGTAAATGCCCTGGTCACCCTGGGTACGCTCGCTTACCTTAACCACGAGGTGATGTTCGTCGATCCGGAAATCTTTACCTATTCATTGATGGGACTACTCATCTTTGGCTTTTTCAATTTTAGGAAAAAAGCTGCTTGCTTTGCCGGTGACGTAGGAGCGGTCTCGATAGCCTTTGCGATCACTTTTACATTGACCTTGTTGATTGTTGCAACAGGTAACTATTATTTCATTGCGTTGGTCCTGGTCTACGGTGTTGATTCCGTCGGTACCATCATAGAGCGACTGATCAAAAGAGAAAACATCTTTCAGGCACATCGCTCACATTTGTACCAACTGATGGCCAATCAAAGTAAGATTCCCCATTTAATGGTCAGCACTATCTACGGGGCTGTTCAGCTCCTTATCAACTTCCTTCTGATCGTCTCGATCCACCAGGGATATTCTCTTCTCTGGGTTTTCTCCCTCATTTTCGTATCACTTGTTAGCATATTTGCCTGGGTGAAACTTAAAGTTTATCGTGTTTTTAGTTAATTAGCCTGCGAATCACAATACCAAATGAGTAATCGTCCTATCGAGCTTTCTCCTCCATATTTTGAATCGGACCTTTCTCCTGAGATCCTGAATGGAGATCCGGCTGAGATCATATCGGGCTTTGAGCAGGAGATTTCGAAGTATGTGGGAAGAAAATACGGAGTGGCTGTTAATTCCGGAACTGCAGCGATCCACCTGGCTTTAAAGGTCCTGGGTATTGGAAAAGGAGACATCGTCCTTTGTCAGAGCATGACCTATGCGGCTACGGCTTTTCCCATCCTCTACGAAGGGGCACAACCGGTTTTTATTGATAGCGAACCGAACTCCTGGAACATGGATTCGAAGTTGTTAAAACAAGCAATACAGGAGCTAATAGCTAACGGCCAAAAGCCAGCAGCTATTATGGTTGTCGATCTCTACGGTATGCCTGTTGAAATGAAGGAAATTCTGGCGATAGCTAAAGAATATGATATTCCGGTTATTGAAGATGCAGCGGAGGCGTTAGGAGCTGCTTATTATGATAAGGGATGCGGGGGCTTTGGAACGCTGAGCATCCTGAGCTTCAACAGCAACAAGGTGATCACCAGCGGGGGCGGGGGGATGTTGCTCACAGATGACGAGGAACTTAAAGATAAAGCCCTCTACTATGCTTCTCAGGCAAAAGATCCGGGGTCGGTCATGAATCACCGGGAGATCGGATACAACTATCGCATGAACCATGTGAATGCCGCTATGGGGCATCAGCAGTTTGGTGAACTGGAAAAGCGACTACGGCGCAGGAGGGAGGTATATAAATTTTACAAAGAACAGCTGGGGGGATTACCCGGGGTCAAATTTGTTGAAGAACCTTCAGGCTCTTGTTCCAGCCGATGGCTGAGCACCTTACTGATAGATCCAATACAATCCGGAGGTATCTCCCGAATACATGTCGGAGAAGCCCTGGAAGCCTACCACATCGAATCCCGTCCCTTATGGAAGCCCATGCACCTACAACCAGTCTTCAAAGATGCCAAAGCCTATGTGAATGGTGTCTCAGAAAAGCTCTTCGATCAGGGGCTGTGTTTGCCTTCCGGATCAAACCTTACAGATACAGATTTGGAACAGATTGTGAAAGTTGTTAGAAGAACGCTTTCTAAATGATTTCCCCCTCTCTTAGCGGTCCAACGTATCGGGGGGAATGGGGGAGGCCATGGGCTAAGTCATGGCATGACTTCGACACCTTTTCACAATTCTTATTAAATGTTAAAATGATCTAAGAAGTAAGATTTCCCCAGGCATTCAGTCATGCCATGACTGCGCCAGGAAGAGAGGGACGACCTCCCACCGAGCTACATGATGCCATGTGGCTCTTTTTGTTTATGACCCGGTCGGATGGTAGCATCCGACTGGATGATAGAAGAGTTCACTAACCACGAAAAAACATTATTTTTGTAATAGCAATTTAAATACTATGATCACATACAATAAAGAAGACTTGCGGAATTTGCTTTTGATGGAAGAACTATCCAAGCTTCATTCAACTGAATCAAAAATTTCTTCATTTGAAAAGAGGTATGGAAAATCATTCTCTGAATTTAAAGATCAGATTGAATCGAAAGAAGTCTTTGAAGAATATGATGATTTTATAGAATGGAAAGCTTTGATTGATCTGAAAATAAGTCTGGAACGAAAAATAGCTGAAATTCGTAGTGGACAGTTTCAGATTTCTTGATGACAATGAGTTTGTTCGCCAGGTTGAAATACTAGATTATTTCACTACAGATAGCTCGAGATACTTCAAGCTAATCATTTACTTTATCGATGGCTCAGAACTTCATGCGAGTGAGTATAGCAGTGAAATAGAACGTAATTATTCTTTTCACTGGCAAAAGGAAAATGAGCTACTATGCAGATGGGATAATGCTCCACATCATAAGAACCTAAAGTCATTCCCATATCACCTTCATCTACCGTCTGGAGTAGAAGACAGTCTTGCTGTCACTCTGGACAATGTTTTAGACTTTATTGAGTCGGAAATGGAAAAGTAAGATACGAATGCTTTCCATATAGATGTCCCCTCCGGAACGGTTCGGCGATCCGACGAGGCTAAGTCATGGCATGACTTCGTCACTTTTTCACAATTCTTGTTAAACGCTAAAATGATCTAAGAAGTAAGATTTCCCCAGGCATTCAGTCATGCCATGACTGCGCCAGGACGATAGGGACTAACCCCACCGAGCTGCATGATGCCATGTGGCTCTTTTTGTTTATGACCTGATCTGATAGAAGCATTTGAGACAGAAAGGAGGATTAGGAAATCCTCTATTATCTCGAGTTCCACATGCCCTTCGGAACATGTCGAACAGCATATGCTGGAACGAATTGTGAACGTAATCAGACAAATTTTCCCCAATTAAATGTCCCCCTCCTAGAGGGGGAATAGGGGGAGGCTGCTACGCGCCTCCTTTAGCAATCATCAAAGCCAACCCTCTCTTTCAAGAGAG
The DNA here is from genome assembly GCA_047947195.1 of Bacteroidota bacterium. Taxonomy (GTDB): domain Bacteria; phylum Bacteroidota; class Bacteroidia; order Cytophagales; family Cyclobacteriaceae; genus UBA7330. The sequence goes on along the minus strand of CP170458.1, from coordinate 3,101,997 downwards.
GGAAATAGCAGATGATGAATAATGATGATCGAGGTTTTGGGTGAGTCGGAGTGAGAGCTGGGATGGTCTGTGTGTCCTGCCTTGCCGGCAGGCAGGCACAGACCATGGGTAGGCTTGCTAAAAAAGTAAGGAGCTACATGTCACCATGTGGCTCTTTTTGTTTTATAAGTTGGATGGGTTCATACACCAGGGCCCGGCGTAAAATTTTCTCATTTTGAGAATCCCCTCCTATAAAACTCCTTCAAGATCTCACTGAAAAACACCTGCCTAGATCTTCTCCAAAACCCGCGCGGGTTTCATGCAAAACCTGCGCGGGTTTTGCTCAAAGTCTGCGCGGGTTTTAACGAAAACCTGCGCAGGTTTTAAAAGGCCCCTTTTTAGCCTTTAAATGGACATTTTTGGCCCATTTAATAAACATCATTCATGATGCTTTCGGACAAAAGATGACCTTTCCTAATTTGGTAATTTTTGTGTCAAAATGAGAAAGACCATTGGGGAGTTTTGGGCTTGTTTTTTGTTGGTTGACTCCCCCAACCATTAAACGATGACAAAGCACGGTAGGATACGTTTTCACAAGCTTTTTTTACTAAATTGAAACTAATTTAATTTTTTCATCTCATAAACCGTTTTGGTACCAGATCTGGAACAATTGTTGCTTTCTATTTACTGTCTTTAGACTTGTCGAAAAAGCGCATTCGACAGCTTAACAAGCTAAAGCCCAGCAAACGTCTCACTGTCCCCAGCAAGACCAAGCAAAGCAGCATTTTAGAGAAACCATTTGATGGTGGATAAGCTCCTGGTAAGCATTACCACGCTTTTGTCCCGGCCCCAATAGGTACAATCTGACGCCCGCAGAGTAATAGCATGTCAAGCCTGCCTGCCGGTATAGGCAAGCAATTTTAATTATTGTTTAACATTTTAAATTTTAAAACTATGTCTATTTTATATAGGGCCGTACCCAAGGGTCAACCGGGAGTGGTTGGCGGAGGTACTATCAAGTATTATGCAGGAATCGTTAGGAAGGACCCTGTCAATATGAGGGAGTTCGCTAACGAGATTGCGGAGAGGGGCATATTGCCTACCCCTGTAATATATTCTATGTTGGAGTGTCTATTGGACCGGATGCAATATCACATGAAAGCAGGTCGCCCCATCAAGTTAGGTGATTTCGGTACTTTTTCACCATCCTTGTCCAGTAAGCCGGAGGATGTACCAGGAGATGTAAATAATGACTCCATCAGCAAGCTAAAGATACTCTTTCGTCCAGGTAAGGTACTACGTTCTCGTTTGAAGGTGCTGGATTTTCGTAAGGTGAGAAAAAACTAATGACCCAAGTGAAGTTATTGAGCCATCATGGTAGTTGTTGTATTTCAAATTTTAGAGGCCTGACCTGGCTAAGTGTCACTCCAATTTAATTGGGATCACTAAAACAATAAGGCCTCTTTTTAACCCCATTTTCAATGGCATCACCTTAGGGGAATGTGGTCATCACCGTTGTAACCTCGGGACCTGGATACCTCCCAGAGAACAAGATATTTTTGCTGATTGTTTTTAATTTAAAAGTTGTGAAAATGGTTAAGGATTCCACTCTGCAAGCCTAGTTAAGCAGAGTGGTTTTTTCATGGCTAAGCATGGCATGAGCTGACCTAGTTCTTGTTTATATCGAGGACTTCAGAGATTTGCGTTACCGTAGAGCTGCATGCTTCCATGCGGTTCTTTTTGTTTTATACCCTTGTCGGATGGTCGCAACCGACTGGATGAGTGAGGGATGGATTCCCCTTTTCTTAATCAACGAAGCCTTTGGCGTAGTTGATAGGGGCTAGGGGTAGTAGGGGATCTTCATGATCGTAACCTTCTAGCACGATAGATTCCCGACTCGTCTTGCCGGACTCTCGGGAATGACGACGGGGTACGGGTGTTTTTTTGCTTCACGAACCTTTACCAATGAATGAAATGCCCTCTTTTTTTAAGAGAGGGGGTGGAAAAATCAAAGAATAATGGAAATTGAGGTTTTGGGTGAGTAGGTGACAGATCGGGATGGTTGGTGAAGACACCAACCATGGTTGCGGGGAGGTTTCCCCTTTTCTTAATCAACGAAGCCTTTGGCGTAGTTGATAGGGCTAGGGGCGCCCGGCTAGGGGTAGCGAGGGACTAAGGGACGTTTAGTGCAGGGGATTTTCCAGCGATCCGAAATCATCACCTTCACCGTCATTCAGAGGTCTTGAGGTAACGAAAGGCCGTGGAATCTCCAGTTCGTGAGTCCACTCTTACCCTCATTGTTCCTCCACAACAGGAATGAGATTCTGTCGCTCGCTGAGGGTTGCTCACATGTTTTAGATCATCCAAATTTATTAATTTCCTTATTAGATCGTTTCAGTAAGCTCACTCAGAATGACGCTGCTGGGGGAGGACCATGGTAGTGGGGTTGGTTCCCCGCCAGCTGGCGGGACTAAGGAATAGCGAGGGGCTAAGGGACGTTTAGCTTAGGCTAAGTCATAGTATGACTTCACCGCCCCAACACTGCTCTTCATATCATCTTAATTAAAGCTTATAAGAAAGAAACTCCTCCAGCATCAGTCATACTATGACTGCGCCAGGACGATAGCGACCAGCCCCGACCGAGCTGCATGCTATCATGTAACTCTTTTTTTTCTCCAGATTAGAAGAAACGGTTTGATCGCCTTCTTTGGAATTAAATGATGTGTCCCGATTTGGTAATTTTTGTCTCAAAATGAGAACGGACATAAGGGAGGTTTACATTCATTTTGGATATGCTGCCCAACCTTATCATTAAACGATGACAGAGCACGGTAGGATGCGTTAATGGTTGTTTTTTTCACTTAAAAGAAGATATATTTATTTTTTTGTCTCACAAAGCGTTTTGGCATCCAAAATGGAGCAATTATTGCTTTCTATTTAATGTCTTTAGACTTGTCGAAAAGCGCATTCGACAGCTTAACAAGCTAAAGCCCAGCAAACGTCTCACTGTCCCCAGCAAGACCAAGCAAAGCAGAAATTTAGAGAAACCATTTGATGGTGGATAAGCTCCTGGTAAGCATTACCACGCTTTTGTCCCGGCCCCAATAGGTACAATCTGACGCCCGCAGAGTAATAGCATGTCAAGCCTGCCTGCCGGTATAGGCAGGCAATTTAATTTTTGTTAAACCTTTAAATTTTATTGTCATGAGTATTTTATATAAGTCCGTACCCAAGGGTCAACCGGGAGTGGTTGGCGGAGGTACAATCAAGTATTATGCAGGAATCGTTCGTCAGCAACCTATCAATATGAGAAGGTTTGCTACGGAGATAGCTGATAGAAGCACTTTGACTACCACAGATGTTTTTGCTGTGTTGGAGTCATTTGTAGAACGGATGCAATATCACATGGAAGATGGACGAATCATCAGGCTAGGTGATTTCGGTAGTTTCTCACCATCCCTGTCCAGTAAGGCAGAGGATTTACCAGGAGAAGTTGACGAATATACCATTAGCAAGATCAAGGTAAACTTTCGTCCAAGCAAAGAGCTTCGGTCGCGTTTAGAGAAGCTGAAATTCCACAAGTTGGGAACAGCTACTGATGCGAGTGAAGTTATCGATCCATAATGGTAGTTGATGCACTTCAATTTAATGAGGCCTTGACCTGGCTAAGTGTCACTCCAATTAGATTGGAATCACCAAACCAATAAAGGCCTCTTTATAAACTTATTCTAAACATATTAAACCATTGTTAATCATGAAATGAGCATGTTCCAAAATTTTTATCCGAGGGGTGAATAGAAACAAAATAAGTTCAGCCAAAGGAAACTGAATTTCAGCCATGCGAATTCCATTTGTCCATTAAAATAAATTATTAATCAAATGAAAAAATATATGCACTATATCAAAATGGCTGTGTTGGCAGGGGTGGTCATCTATCAGGTGATTTTTCAGCGCAGCATGCTTAGGGAAACCCTGCACAATACCCGTAAAATGGATCTACAGCTGGATTCACTCTGGTCGATCTTACATCAATACGATGATACCCGCGTAGCATACGAAACAGCCTACATGGAACTCATGCTAGCACAGGAGGAGCTGATAGCCATCCGGCAGGAGTATTCCCGCATTTCTGATGAACAGCAAGCCGATGTGCTGTCTATCCGTCAGCAATTGCAGCAGCTGATACATCCAAATAGAGCTGTCCCTATATACGAACCGCAATCTGTAGACTCTTTATTCTTTCAGCCATGAAGACGGTAGCTACCTCCATCTTGTACCTTATGCTGGCCATCATGGCCCAGGCACAGCAGCGTACCTTCTCTGCCCGCGACAGCCGCCTCAAGGTGTACTATGGAGATACCGTTTCCATCCTGGCTGACAGTGCCTATATCGTCAGCGCGGCGCAGGCCCTACTCCTTAATGAGAAGCTGCTGGAGCTCAAAGATGCCCAGCGTACAAATAAAGAACTTTATACGGTGCATACCGAGTTACTGGATCGCGTAGGAGAGATCGAGGAGCAGGTATCCCGTTTGCTTAACCGCCTGCAATCCGAACACCGCGTGATGGAAGAAAACCTTGTCTTACTCCTCTCCGAACTGGACCAAAGCATCGCCATCCTGCAGCAAGCCAACACCGAGCTCACGCTCAATAATACCCAGCTCCACGACCAGCTGGCACTCATGGATCAGACCGTCAAACACCTCCGTAAAGAAAATCGCAGACTAGGCTGGCATCAGCTAAGGGATAAAGCAGTGATTGCCATAATTGGTCTGAGCCTGGGATATCTCCTGGGGAATATGTAATTATCTGTAAACAGTGTTTTTTAGTTAACTAGTCATGCCACCCTTTCTTACCAGTTGGTAAGTGGGGTGGTTTTTTTTGAGAGGCTAAGTCATAGTATGACTTTATTGCCTCTTTAGCGATTGTCATTAAATCTCAAATCAAGCATTAAAAGAAGTTTTTCTTAGGACTCAGTCATACTATGACTGCGCCAATATGCGCATGATGGACCATGGGTAAGAGGTGAAAACACCAACTATGGCTAGTAATCTGATGTGCGATACAATCGCACTTCTCATCCATCCTCGTTACAAACGAGGATGAGTTCTAGGTTGGTTCCCCTTTAGGGGTCAGGGGTAATAGGGGATCTTCATGATCGTAACCTTCTAGCATAATGATCTTACTAATATTTAGTATTAGATATTAGACCAATCCCAGACACCTCTTTGATTTTATTCAGTTGTGTCGTATCTTCATAAGGAGAACCAATCCGAACCACTATGCCACTTACTATCGGAAACGTGAGCCTGTATGTAGGCCCACAACAGCTGGGTGCGTCAGACAACCTGGAACAAGTCATCATCGACTTTATTGACGGGGCCCAAAAACGACTGGAAATAGCTGTCCAGGAGATTGACAATTGGAACATTGCCAAAGCCATCATTCGGGCTAAGCAGCGTAAAGTAACCACCACTGTAGTACTGGAAGGAGATTACCTGATCTCTTATCCCGGATTGAAAGACCCTTATACGGAAGGAGGGAGTCTGGCCCATAACCGGGAGATCTTTGCCGCCCTGAGCCGAGCGGGAGTAAATGTGAAGCTCGACTTCAATACCAGCATCTTTCATCAGAAGTTTGTGATTCGGGACAGGGAGTCACTACTGACCGGCTCCACCAACTTCACAGAGACGGGGGTGACCAAAAATCTCAACCACATCATGATCTTTAAAGACAAGGAGATTTCCAGTATCTATTACAGAGAGTTTAGAGAGATTATGCAGGGTCACTTTGGTAAGCTCAATGAAGGTCACGACCCGACGCCCGATGATACAAAGGTTTCAGGGGTTCCGGTGAGGATACTCTTTGCTCCGGATCATAATCCTGAGATGGAGATTATGAAGCAGATGCAAAAAGCCAAAAGTCGGGTAGACTTTGCCATCTTCACCTTTTCACAGTCCAGCGGCATTGATGATACCATGGTGGTGCTGGAGAAAGCCGGAATCTCAGTACGCGGTGTCTTTGATGGTAAGGCAGGTAACCAGTCCTGGGCAGCTACGAGGATGGTGCACGATGCCGGTGGGGAAGCCTATCTCGCCAGCAAAACCAATCCGGGTGGTGTGATACCTGGCACATTGGGTAAGCTCCATCATAAACTCATGGTGATAGACGAGCAGGTCGTGATCGGAGGTAGCTTCAATTATACAGGGCCAGCCAATGCCCTCAACGATGAAAATATCTTCATCATAGGCGATATGGCTGATGCTACCAGCGCAGCAGATCAGAAGAAATTCGGCAAGTACGCACTTGATGAGATTGACCGGATTATCCAGGTGTTTGGTGATAAGGTCGTGTGATCATGCAAAAATCTATAGAAACAGTTCGTGTGGCTGAAGACAAATCATTGGGCGGATGGCTTTGGGTAGTTATGGCCATCCTAATCCTGAATGTTTTGACTAATCTGTTACACCTCAAAACGATGTTTACCGGACTTTTGCTGGAGGATTGGAGAAGCTACTTTTCTACCACTGACAATCTGCTCAAACTTCGCCTGTACATCTATTCCTCTCAAATTCTAATCATTATTGGAGAAGTCATTATTAACTTTTCGGCAATCCGTAACTTTTTTAATAAGACCAAAAAGTTCCCAGCTATTTTCACGGTATTAGTTGTATATGCCATCGCATCAGAGGCTCATAGAATCTATTTTGTATACCATTATTCGATGTTGTCTAGTATTGACCCTGACTGGCTTGACTCAAACTTCATTTGGATAGCCCTTGTGGGGGTACTTGTTGGATTATATCTACGCTTTGGTAAACGACCAGTTCAAACTTTTGTGAATTGAACACCGATCTTCTCTCACCTTGGATACTGAATGTAAGCGCGAAATCATGAGCGGATCTAGAACTGATTACGAATGTAATCACAAATTTTCTTTTGCGTCATCACCGGAGCCTAGGTGCGCCTGTCCGCCGTACTAAGGCAGGAAGAAGTAGGGATCTTTGTGATAGCAACCTTCTAGCACAATAGATTCCCGACTCGTCTTGCCGGACTCTCGGGAATGACGACGCGGGGTACGTGTTGTTTTTTTTGCTTCCACGAACCTTTACCACTGAACGAAATGCCCACTCTTTGAAGAGAGGGGTGGAAAAATCAAAGAATAGTGGAAATTGAGGTTTTGGGTGAGTAGGTGACAGATCGGGATGGTTGGTGAAGACCTGCCTTGCCGGCAGGCAGGCACAGACCATGGTTGCGGGGAGGTTTCCCCTTTAGGGGATTAAGGGGCGCCCGGCTAGGGGTGAGGGTATGGGATAACTCTGTGAATCTCTGTGCTGCATCTATCCATTTTGAGAATCTTGTTGGTACCCTGTCCCCCTCGGGAGGGGGAATAGGGGGAGGCTGCTACGTGTCTCCTTTAGCAATCATCAAAGCCAACCCTCTCTTTCAAGAGAGGGAAATAGCAGATGATGAATAATGATGATCGAGGTTTGGGTGAGTTGGTGTAGAAGCTGGGATGGTCTGTGTGTCCTGCCTTGCCGGCAGGCAGGCACAGACCATGGTGTAGTGGGGCTGGTTTAGGGGTGAGGGTAGGGGATAACTAAAACTTCTCTAAAGCTTTGTTGATAATCTCAAGATTTTTAAGATCACTAGCTGTCAATAAGCCATCCATATTCTTAGTCCGGCTAGCTCGTTTTTCTTCATTATTGTAGAAATCGAATAGATTGAAATAAGCTTGATAGAAATCACTATTAAAGGCATAGTTGTGTTTGGCAAAAGCAAGGTTTTTTAAGATGCTCAATTGCTCCGAATTGAAACCTTCAATCTGATTTTGAACAATGATTTGTCCGGTAAATATTTGATAAGATATTTTTTCAAAGAGTTGTTCTATTCTATTGCTGATAATAACCTTCTCTCCATTATCAAGCCTTGATCGCATATAAAAGAACTGATTTTTTCCATTTTGAATATTTTCTCCAACGATTTCCCAACTTGGATGCTTTTTGATGATCTGAGTCGTATCCTCCAGGTTCTTTGAAAAGATGAGATCAGTATCTTCTGGAAGATTACCATAGTCTACTGAAGCAATAAGGAAATCGAATTCAGAATGAGAGAAATAAATATTAATACGGAACTTAGAAAACTCTTCGTAGACTTCGCTTATCCCTTTAAGTTGATATTCATCAAACTTTTTTCCTAAGATCTCTCTATTACTTATTAAGTAATATGAATACGAATAACAACCGCCATTACAAAAAGCAGTTTCAACTAACAAGTGTTCATTTTCAAGGTGATGAATACTACATATTTCTTCAGGTATGCCAGGAGGTTCCTCCACTCTTAAAATATTTTCAAAATCGGCAACTACTACAATTCTATTATTTGCTATTGTTAGAATTTTTGAAGGAATGGTGTCACCACGGTTTTCTAAACCAATTGGAAATTCTGAAGCGCTAAGAATTAATTGCGGATCATTTACAACAGTAATTTTTTTCATTGGGATGTGATACTCTAATTGTACTCTATTGCTGTTGTATGAGCCTGATCCGATAAGTTTATTTTGATAAATTGTTGGTTTCTTATTAAAACGTAAACCTGTTGAATCAAGGATTCTTTCGTTTATCCGTAATAGGAGTTTTCTTTTGTTTTGAAACCTGGGTTTATAGTAGCCATAATTAATTTGAAGAAGCGTATCATTATTAAATACATAGAAGCATTCAATTGAATCTCTATCTTGAATAGTTTCATTGGTGTTTTGAGAAAAAGTTACCTGAGATAACCCAATTGAAATAAATAGGAAATAATAAGCTCTCATAATCCTTTTTTTCTTAGAAACCCAAGGTAAACATGAATCTTAACTCTGTTAGGATCGAATATTTCATTTGGGTTGAATTTACCAGTTGAGCTACCAGCTTGAATAATTACATCTTTGTTTATCCAAGATAATGCAATATGCCCTGGCCCTCTTTCACCATTAGTCTTGATTATGCCTAGTTGTGTAAAATAACTTATAAATCCATATTCGATATAATTGTATACATCCTCTTGTAGAACAATTAGAAAATCAGAACTATTAATTATGTAATCATGAATTTCGTTTGCGGTTTTACTACCCTGCCATGGTATATAACCAAAAATTTCTTTGCTCAAATCCTGAGTAAAGAAATTGCAATAAGTAGCATTCCAACCTGATATTTGCAACCAACCCATTGTTGGTAGTTCATCTCCAACCGCTTTTTCTTCTATAGTAGCTGTTAAGACAGACCAAGGGTTGTCACGTTTGACATTAAAATAATCGCTTGGGATTTCAAAGCCTTGGGTGTTTTCAGGGGTCTTTAAGTATTTCCCATTTCTTTCCCATGGCCAATTTGAAACAATTTGATCCTTATGTGTGTAGCCCCAAAATTTTATTTTTTCAATAGTTGAATTTAGATAATCAAGTTTTAGATCAGAAAGACCTTCAATAGCTATGTTTTCTTTAGGTAATGTCGGTCCTAAAATCGATTTCTCGTGGGGTGTGAATTCGTAATATTTACAATCTTCGTTGACACAATGACCTCGATAATATCTTTTATCAAAATTTAATAAATCTGATCCTTTTGACGTTAATTTTTGCCTATAAATAGGATTCAATGCCTCTCCAATCGCATAAAATCCGCTGCTAATAATCTCTACATAACTACTTTCTTTCTTCATAATCTCATCTCTGATATATCTTCTAACCAAATCAGGAATGCCTTCATCCATTAGCATTTCACTGAATCGTAATGCATCTAATACATAATTACCATCCCCTTGATCCAGGAATAGGATTAGGACAGCTGGCTTTGAGAAAAATTCAATCGACCAATTTCCATAAGTACCAAGACTAAAAATAGATTTACCAACTCCATCACCTTTTGATATACCACCCTCATCAAATTTAATTTCACCTGTTGGACTCATAAAGTCTATTTGAATTACCAAATCCATGCCACTTACTTTCCGCTTAGAAATGAGGTCAGCACCTTCCGATTCAATTCTATTAACATCGGATGGGCTTAACATTCCAATTGGATCATAAATTGAGGGTTTGATGCTTGCCATTAAGTGTATAGATATGCAAGTCATGTAAGTCAATAAATAGAATCTAATTTTCATTTTTTTCTATCTTCTGTTCAATAGCATTTTCAATAAATTCTTTTTTGTCCTCCTCAGCTAAAGGAAGAGCATCTGATCCTCTTATACCTTCTACAAATGCCTTGAACTCTTCACCTTGTTTTAAATGATTCAGAAGTTCAGCTTCTTCTTTTAACTCTTGAATTGGAATATCTAATTCGATAAGTCTATTTCTTGCATTATCTATGTCTTTTACTGGTTTACTCAATCTGGCAAGTATGCTTTCTGGCTTATTAATTGGAGACATATACTTGCTAATCCCTTCTCCTATGAGTTCATCATTCATTCCTCTGATCCTGGGAGGATAAAAATTTTCGTTAAGGATTATGGTTTCTATTTCTTTGATATGAGGTTCCATTCTTTCGGTGAGATCTTTTATCTCACTCTGATTACCATCAATTTTTTGAACAATTAATTCGTAGACAAAGAGATCTAAACCTTCTAAATCTGGTTCATTAGTTACCTCTACACTTTGATTCCCAGCCGCAGCACCCGCCACCACGCCACCCTCACTATCCACCACCCACTCATCTCCATTGCTATCCGTGATGGTGAGTGTTTCACCTTCGGGGGGTAGGTCCAGGTCTTCATCCTCAATCACATTTCCTTCTTCATCGGTCACCTCCAGGATCCCATTGACGAACACGACTCCGCCGATATCCGCTTCAATATTTCTGGTCAGCACATCTGCTACCAGGTCTTCCTTTACTTCGGGAATGTCATCGTCTTCAACCTCCTCCACGATTTCTTCCGGCTCAGCCTCCGGTGGTCGCTGATCCAGCACAAACCGGCTGTTGGTGCTGTAGACGCTTTTGATATCCCCTGCAATGACCTGGTAATCCTTATTCAGGAGGATGCGATCAAAGGTGACCCGTACATTGGCAAGGTTGAAGTTGGGTACTGCAGCATAGCCTTCGCCGGCGTAAGTGCCATCGCCATTGGCCTGTACATTGATCACATTTACGGACCAGTCGCCAGCGTGAATGACATCCAAAGGCAATAGTGGCTTCATGAGGGGGATAGAGCCACCCTTAAATTCAGGTATGGGTGCCCCGCAGACGAAGGTGGAGGGATCCGCTTCCGGAGTGGTGAATGTATAAATCTCACTGGTATTCCCAGCGAAGGAACCACATTGCGGAGTGAGGCGATATTCATAGGTGGTCCTGTCCTTGAGTCCTGTAACGATCTGATAGCTACCATTGGTTTGATCGTTAAACCAATCTTTGTCACCCACTTCCCGATAATCGACGATGAAATTGGTGTGCGCGGGGTTCGCTTCCCACGAGATCCTGGCTCTCTGGGGGTCCAGAGTCTTTGAGGTAACCTTTTCCGGAGCATTACAGGCCTCTCCATACTGGAACACAAAAGTCTCGCTGTAACCCTGGTTTTTGAACAGGTCCCTGTTGCTGGTGTCATAAGCCCGGATGCGGAAGGCATAGGTCTTGCCTGGGATTAGGGTCGGTTCCAGGATACCGTAGTTCAGAGAGGTAAGGGAGGTTGTGGTGGTGTAAACGCTATTGGACGATCGAATGGCGACCTCCGGGTTGGTCTGTCCGGGATAGAGCTCTATCAACCTGAATTCATATTCCGTGGAGAAGGCCGAATTAGGCGAGGCGAGGTGTCTGGGTGTCCAGCTAAACATGATGTTTTGTGGGTCAGTTGCCACAAGTTTGTCTCCATTAAAGGGGGTATTGATTAGTGGTGGGTCATTCAGCACGATCCAGGCATTGGTGATGGATTGATTGGAGACCCTGACATTACGATTGTATTCCAGTACCTCAATGGTGATATTGTAAAAGCCTTCCGGCAGTCTGCCCAGCTGCTTGAATTTTGATCTGGTGATCCCGGTAAATTCAAGGTTGTCAGGGTTAAAATACTGTGCTAAGTCAGACCCTGTAAAATACTCCGGGATTCCCCCCTGGATGACTGAGGGCCTGGGACTGAAAGAAGGACTGGTTTGCAGGGTGATCCCGGCCCCTTCGATGGTAACCCGAAATTTGATCTGCAGGCTGGGACGATCCAGCTCCAGCAGGTTTACAATCACCTGGAGTGAGTTCGAACCAACAGTAGTGTAGTCAGAGAGATAAACGGAGTAGGGTGGGGTCAGACTAGCTGTCACCTGAACCGGATATTGTTGAGACATAACGTCCTGACAATTCATAATTACCATGAATATTGTTATGAATCTAAATTTCCGGTCCAAGTGAGCAAGCTGGTTCTTAATACTTAATCATTCCTAAGATAAAAAATAACGGGATTGATATCAAAGCGTTTTATAGAAAATTTTATAAATATTTGCTTTTAACTCCTCCTTGACCCTGGTGGGAAGGTTTTACACAGACCTTCTCAGAGGAGACACAGAGACCACAGAGAAATTATGTTCACGTCTTTGTATAACACTGTGTTTCTTCGTGCCCCATGAAGAATCTTGAAGGTACCCTGTCCCCCTCAAGAGCGGTCCGACGTATCGGGGGAGTAGGGGGAGGAGTTGCTACCCGAACCCTTCACCACCTACCGAACCTCACCCTCTCTTTGCAAGAGAGGGCCTGAACAATCAATGAATTATGATAGCAGAAGCTATGGGTGAGTTGGTGAAAAATCATGATGGTTCGAGGGGACACGAACCATGGATAGTTATTGAGGGCTGATTCCCCTTTAGGGGTAGCGATGGGAATAGTATTACAGGGAGAAGAGCTATACACAGAGCTTCTCAGAGGAGACACTGAGATCACAGAGAGATTATGTTCACGTCTTTGTATAACACTGCATTTCTTCATGCCCCATGAAGAATCTTGAAGGTACCCTGTCCCCCTCAAGAGCGGTCCGACGTATCGGGGGAGTAGGGGGAGGAGTTGCTACCCGAACCCTTCACCACCTACCGAACCCCACCCTCTCTTTGAAGAGAGGGCTTGGACAATTAATGAATTATGATAGTTGAAGCTATGGGTGAGTTGGTGTAGAATCTGGATGGTCTGTGTGGAACAGACCATGGGTAGTGGGGCTGGTTCCCCTTTAGTAGGGCACCCGGCTAGGGGTAGCGATGGGAATTAGAATTACAGGGAGAAGAGCTATACACAGAGCTTCTCAGAGAAGACACCGAGGACACCGAGAGGATCTCGGACGACTGCCCAACATCCAGGGAGTTAGGATCTTGCTTGCAATGGTGTCCCCCTCAGGAGGGGGAGTAGGGGGAGGAGTTTTGGTATCCGAACCCTTCACCACCTACCGAACCTCACCCTCTCTTTGAAGAGAGGGCTTGAACAATTAATGAATTATGATAGTTGAAGCTATGGGTGAGTTGGTGTAGAGGCTGGGATGGTCTGTGTGGAACAGACCATGGGTAGCGGGGCTGCTTCCCCTTTTAGGAGTAGGGGCGCCCGGCAAGGGGTAGCGATGGGAATTAGAATTACAGGGAGAAGAGCTATACACAGAGCTTCTCAGAGGAGACACCGAGGACACAGAGAGGTTCTCGGACGACTGCCCAACATCCCGGGAGTTAGGATCTTGCTTGCTATGGTGTCCCCCTCGGGAGGGGGAGTAGGGGGAGGAGATTGCTACCAGACCCTCTGCCCAATGTCCTCTCTGCCCCCCGCCCTCAGCTCTTTGCTCTCTGCTTTTTGCCCCCTGCCCTCTGCTCTCTGCCCTTTGCGTTCTTTGTTCTCTGCGTCTTTGCGTCTTTGCGTGAACTAATCCTCCCCTCTATTCTGCTTCTTAACATACCTGTTCAGCAAAAACGCTCCACCCCAGACCACCAGCGCAGCTGCCGTGTAATACATCTGATCCTCTGTACTGCGGATGGAGATCCAGAAAAGCGCCACGGCGCCAAAAAGCATCACCCATACCAGTATTTCCAAATACTTTTTCATTAGATAGTCTTTAATATTCGTTCCAGGTCCTGCGGGGTATCCACACTGTGACTTTCAAATTCTGTAATTCCAATCTTGATCTTATAGCCATTCTCGATCCATCTCAGCTGCTCGAGAGACTCACTCATCTCCAGCTCGCCAGGAGGGAGGTTCGTGATCTCAAAAAGGATGTCCGACCGATAGGCATAGATACAGATGTGCTTATAAAAGGTATGGTGCTTCAACCATTCTTCTTTGGGGTAGTCCCTCACATAGGGGACGGCGGTCCGGCTGAAATAGATGGCTTCATGAAACCGGTTCAGGATCACCTTCATGATAGATGGATTGTCAAGCAAGGCAGGATCATCGAGCTTTTTGACCATAGACCCCAGTTGCACATGTCCATCCAGCAGGTCACACAGCCCATCCAGTTGCTGTGGCTTGATAAAAGGCTCATCTCCCTGGATGTTGACCACATAATCGTATTCGGGATATCTTTCCAGCACCTCGGCACATCGCTCTGTTCCGTTGCGGTGTTTTTCTGAAGTCATCTCCACTTTGCCTCCGAAACTCAGCACTTCATCGGCAATGCGTTGATCGTCTGTGGCTACCACCACTTCATTCAGTCCCTTGCTTTGCATGGACTGCTCATATACCCTCCTGATCATGGTTTTGCCTGCCACATCAATCAGAGGTTTCCCGGGGAATCGTGTGGAGGCGTACCGGGAAGGGATGATACCTAGAATTTTCATCAGCTAATATCTTTCACTTTTAAGGAGGTGCCTTCGTCTGAGACTACTTCAATCTTTGCTTGCTCGGCGATATAGTTGCCACGGGTGTAGGCATCGTAGATTTCGCCCTCAATCTCCACCTTACCGCTGGGCCTCAGGTTGGTATACGCCTTTCCCTGCCTCCCGACAAGGGTTTTTTCCTTATAAAAACTACTGGTATAGCCCTGCTCTTTGTCCTGTACATCTACCAGGGCAATCCGATTGAAAAACCGGGTGTTGGTGAGGCGTAACCCGCCAAAGAACATGAGTATGACGGCCCCCATAAGTCCCACCAGGGTAGAGGTGACCGCATAAAAGATCTCTTTTGGATCCACAAAAGAAAAATCCAGGGCATCGTTGTTGAGCATCACGAGGATCAACGCCCCGATGGCAAAAATCAGCCCGGTGATACCAGCCACTCCAAATCCGGGAATCAGGAAGACTTCCACCACAATCAATATAATACCTACGATAAAAACAGCAATCTCCCAGTTTTCCGCCAGCCCATTCAGGTAATAGGGGATGAAATAAAGAATGGTAGCGATTACGGAGGCCAGGATCGGGAACCCAACCCCAGGTGTTTGCAGCTCAAAGTAGATCCCACCGATGATGATGAGGATCAGGATCCCACTGATAAAGGGATTTAGAAATAGAGCAATCACTTTTTCTGACCAGCCCAGATCAAATGCTACCAGCTCATAATCTTCAATGTTATTTCTGGCCATGATGTCATCAATGCCTGTGACCTCAGCCTCACAATAGCCCCATTTGATGGCTTCAGATACGGAAAAGGTGATCACTTTGCCCTCTGTGGCTATGCTGTCCACTTCAATGTCTTCATCTACCATGCCCTCTGCGATTTTCGGGTCTCTCCCTTTTGCTTCAGCGGTGGAACGCATGATAGACCGCATATACGATTGGTACTTGTCTGGTGCCGCAGAGCCATCCTGGGTCACCACGGTGGCTGCACCAATACTCGATCCTTTGGCCATATAAATGCTGTCACAGGCGATGGAGATCAGGGCCCCGGCAGAGGCAGCATCTTTATTGATATAAGCATATACCGGGATGTCAAACTCAAGTATCCGGGTTCTGATGTCATCCGCGTCATTCAACGCACCACCATAGGTATCCAACTCCAGGATCACAAAATCCACGCCTAGTTCTTGGGCTTTTTCTAATCCCAGTTCTGTATACCTGTTGGTACGGGGATCTATTTCTGCCTGCACTTTCAGGTGGAGTACCGTGATACTGTCATCCTTCTGACCAAATACCTGGATACTACTGATCAAAAGTGCTAAAATCAATATTTTTCTACCCATGACGATCTCGCTAACTTAGCCTTTAATATTCAAGTAAAATTACTCACAAGTATTGAGGCAAGTACCCAATTTAGCTTTTTCTTTTCCCGTTGATGGCGTTATCTGGAAGACTGTGCTGGATCAGGAATCGGGGAAGCTGGCGATGGAAATCCGGGATCAGGACCAACTGACGACCTCATTTGTGGTGGTGGATATTCCGAATAAATCTATTGGAACTCCTTTCCAGGTTGAGGAAGCAGATTGGTGGAGTTCCCTGCAGGTCATCTTCAAGGATTACCTCTTCATAGAAAAATACCAGGACCCCCAGAATCCCCTGGATAAGTCATTGATCATCGCCGATGGGCAGAATGGCCAAATCATTCAACATTACACCGGTCACCAGCTGGTGGAAATACGGGAGGGAAAAGTGATTTACCAGCAGGTACAGAACCCTTCAGAATTCTCTGAATTTGTGTTACCCGGAATTTCAAAAGCTGCGGGAGATCATAAATTCATAGAGCCAGTGGTCTATGTGGAAGGAAGTGATAATTTTGATGTGGTGCAGACCTATTTGTCTCACGAAAAGATTGTTTCCCTGGTAGATTATGCTGAATCAGGTGAATATATTTTCATCAGCTATTTAATCTCCCATGAAAAGTCTTACATTAGAAAGTTATTGGTGTTGAAAGGAGATGAGGAAGTTTATCAAACCGTACTTGATAAAAATGTTGAGGGGATTTCTCCTGGTGCGTTTTTTGTATTCAATAATTACCTGATATTTATCGTTGAAAGGAAAGAGATCAATGCCATTGCGTTATAGTCTTACATTATTGCTTTTGGTAATCGCCATTCAGGCTTTTTCACTGGATTCTTTGCGTATAGAAAAAGTGGCTGGGAAAACGGTCGTCATCCATGAGGTGGAGAAGGGTGAAACGCTTTATTCGTTGAGCAGACGCTATGGTGCGGAAGTCAGTGAAGTAGCCTCATTCAATGAGATCACCGATAATGCCCTATCATTGGGGCAGCTGCTACGCATCCCCATCGAAGAATCTTCAGTTTCGACTACCCAACTTCCGGCTACTGTCAATAACACTGCAGAGACCATTCACACGGTTAAGACGGGCGAAACACTATTTAGCATCTCGCAACTCTATGGGCTCAGGGTGTACCAGCTCAAAGAGATGAACGGCTTAAACAACAACGACATTTCAGTCGGTCAGGAGCTGGTAATCAAAAACACGCCGCGCGAGGAGGAGGAAAGGTTGGTTTCGGAGGTTACCAATACGGAAAATATTGATCGTACAACTGAGATCTCGGATGTGTCTGAAAATTCTGCTGACCCCCTAAAGCCGGCCATTGAAGATAAAGACCTGATTTCCTATAAAGTCCAAAGCGGTGATGACATATCCTCTATAGCTACCAGGTATGGGGTGAGAATCGATAGTCTTAAGTATTGGAACCAACTGACTTCTGACCATCTGGATATCGGGCAGGAGTTGAAGCTCAAGCAAAAGGTGGATGTGTTGCTCGATGCTCCAAGGATTGTCAAAACGCCCTATGGCATCAAAAAGCGGATGGTGGATCAAAGTGGATTTGTAAGGATTGTCGAGGAAGGTATCGCCTTGAAAATTGAAGATGTGATCCCAACAGATAAATACCTGTGCCTGCATCGCGATCAGCCGGTTGGCTCGCTGGTTGAGGTTCGGAACCTCATGAACAATCAAAAGGTGTTTGTAAAGGTGGTGGCTAAACTCCCCAATACGGGTTTGAATGAAAACGTGTTGATCAGGCTTACCCCGGTGGCTTTCAAACGGCTGGGTATCATTGATCCCAAAGCCCGGGTAGAAATATCCTACTACGAGGAATAACTTGGATTCATTAAAAGCGTATCTGGATGAGCTGGTGGATAAATACAATCAGCCGGGCTTTATTCCCAACGATCCTATCAGCATCCCCAGGGGTTACACCAAAAAGCAGGATATTGAGATCACAGGTTTTGTGGCGGCTATGCTAGCCTGGGGTCAGCGCAAGACCATCATCAATAAATGCCTGGAGTTTTTTAGATATATGGATAATGCTCCTCATGATTTTATACTCAATCATTCTGAGAATGATCTCAAACCATTTCTTCAGTTTAAGCACCGGACCTTCAATCCTACCGATGCCCTGTATTTCATTGCCTTCTTTAGATGGCACTACCGTCAGCATCAGTCTTTGGAAGAAGCGTTTTTTCCGGATGCTTATAATCCATCCATGGAAACGAGGCTGAATCACTTCTTTCATCATTTCTTCTCCTTGCCTGATCACCCAAAAAGGACCTATAAGCATATTCCTTCTCCGATGAGAAACTCTGCCTGCAAGCGGATGAACATGTTTTTGAGGTGGATGATCCGAAAGGATGATCAGGGGGTGGATTTTGGCATTTGGGATAGTATTGACCCTTCGGAGCTCATCTGTCCCTGCGACCTGCATGTGGACCGTGTAGCCAGGAGGCTCGGCCTGATCACCAGGAGACAAACCGACTGGAAGACCGCCCTCGAGCTCACAGAAAACCTCAGGTTGTTAGATGCCCACGACCCGGTAAAATATGATTTTGCATTGTTTGGTTTGGGGATAGAGGAAAGATATCCGATGCTTTGAGTGATTAGTTGTCCCCCTCTAAGAGCGGTCCGACGTATCGGGGGTGTAGGGGGAGGACACTTCTCGAACCCTTCCCCATTACCTGGTCTAAGAACCCAGCTTCTGTGTCTTCAGCAGACGATGATACTCATGTATGACGACGCGAACGGATCGCCAGGAGGCGTATAAGGCGGATCGAAGCTCAGTAAGCGTTACCCAACGCACCTCATCGATGTGTTCTTCGGCCTGGGGGGCCATCGCTGAGTCATCCACACACACCATGGCATACCAGTAGGTTTTCTTGAGAACGTAGCGCTTATTTCTAATGTAGGTATGCCAGGTAGTGGCAATCTTGGAGTCTATGCTCGCCTTAACGCCCGTCTCTTCCTCCACTTCACGCACAGCACAGGCTTTCTTCTTTTCCTTTTTATCAAGTTTCCCTTTTGGGAGGTCCCATCTGCCCTGGCGGAATATCAGGAGTGTCTTACCATCCTTGTCTACCACGCCACCAGCAGCTTCCACGACTTTAAACTTACTTTTGATGAACCTGATCATGGCCAGGCTGTCCTCGGCCGTGAAGGTGATGGAGTCCACTTCCTTGAATTTGTTGTCTGTCATCAAGTGGAGTAGTTCATCCACTTTCTCGGGTGCTGCGTCATTGATGAGCACATCATCAATGAGCTTCTTTGGCTTGATCTTCTCCTTTTTTCCATCTATGATCAGATCATATTCCGATGGATCTTTGGCTTCAGCTTTGTCGATGATCCTAACAGGTATATCGTTGATGAATATTTTCACAAGTAGCTTTAGCTTTGTGGTGGTTTACTTACTTAAATATATCAGTAGCTATCAAGTAATTCAGATATCCAATAATATTTTTTTATTAAATTTTTCTCCATGCCCATTCAAATCTATGACGACCAGGTAGCTGGTAAAATCTCATCGGAATTATTACGCATCCAGGCTATTAAGCTGAGACCCAATGATCCCTTCACCTGGGCTTCCGGATGGAAGTCACCAATTTACTGTGACAACAGGCTGAGTTTAAGCTTTCCAGAGGTCCGGACCTACGTGAAAAATGCCCTGGCTGATTTGATCAAATCTAAATATCCGGACGCAGATGCTATCGCCGGTGTGGCCACTGCCGGTATACCACAAGGGGCACTTGTGGCTGATTTGCTGGAGCTGCCATTTATCTATGTTCGATCTAAATCCAAGGAACATGGGATGGGCAACCAGATTGAAGGGTTGGTAAGAAAAGAGATGAAAGTGGTGATGCTGGAAGATCTTGTTTCTACAGGTGGAAGCTCCCTACTGGCAGCAGAAGCGGTAAAAGCTGCTGAGATGGAAGTCCTGGGTATGGTCTCCATTTTTACATATGGTTTTCCGGTAGCTGAAGAAAACTTTGAAAAGCAGGGTATTGAGTTGTGGTGCTTGAGTGATTATAATCACCTGATCGAGGTAGCAAGCAAAAATGGTCAGATAGATGCACAGGCCCTGGGAGCCCTTCGGAAATGGAGGGAAGATCCGGGTGCATGGAAGGGGTAGCGAGTAGATTTACATTCCGGTTAAGCCTTAGCTATACACAGAGTTACTCAGAGAAGACACTGAGATCACAGAAAGGATTTTCGTGTTAATTTCTATCCCCCTCTCCGAGGGGGTGTAGGGGGAGGCTACTTCACAAACCCTTCACCACCCAACAAACCTCACCCTCTCTTTGAAGAGAGGGATAGTTGCTAGCGAAGCTACTGTGACAATTGAAGCCGGGGTGAGTTATTGTAGGAACTGGATGTGCCTTCTCGTTGTTCTCTATGGCCCAACTTTTCAACACGACTATCCTCACAACTCATACGGCAAAAAAGGAGAAACATCCCCACCATACTTATGCACTTCACGTATGATACTTGAGCTGATTGGAGCAAATTCCGGTGACGTGATCAGAAAGACCGTATCCAGATCCGCATTCAGATACTTGTTGATTTGAGCAATGCTATTCTCGTACTCGAAGTCAGTTGTATTTCTCAATCCCCTGACCATGAATCGGGCATCGTACTTAGAGGCAAGCTTGGCAGTTAGTTCATCGTAGATGATCACAGAAACACCGGAAACATCTTTAAAGGCCTCATCAATTTTTTCCAGCATCAGCTCTATGGGGAAGTATCTTTTCTTCTGTGAGTTATGTCCTATCCCGATGATTACTTCATCAAATAAGTGTAATGATCTCAACACAATATCTTCGTGCCCTTTAGTAAATGGGTCAAATGAACCGGGGAAAATGGCAATCTTTTTCATCTGATGAATCTAATGAACCATTAAAGTAAACAGAAATTCATTAAGTCTAGCAAAGGTTTTCTTTTCAAGCAGGTATAACCATAAAGCTATTCACAAAGGCCACAGAGGAGACACTGAGACCACAGAGAGGATCTCGGACGACTGCCCAACATCCAGGGAGTTAGGATCTTGCTTGCAATAGTGTCCCCCTCAGGAGCGGTCCGACGTATCGGGGGAGTAGGGGGAGGAGTTTTGCTTCCCGAACCCTTCACCACCCAACGAACCTCACCCTCTCTTTAAAGAGAGGGATAGTTGCTAGCGAAGCTACTGTGACAATTGAAGCCGGGGTGAGTTATTGTAGGAACTGGATGTTTGGTGGAGACACCAACCACGGGAGAGGACTTTGCATTCTCTGCGTCTTTGCGTGAAACCCTTATTCACAGAGGAAAATACTGTAGACATCAAAAAACTTATGATCCTGGAGCTCATCCAGCTGCCCTTCAAATCGTAAGAACTTGGGCTTTGAACCCAAAGAGATGTTTCTGATGTATTTCTTTAAGGTATTGATGATTGAACTGTCAGCGCTTACACCACCCCACATGATCACATTGCTGGATTTTGGGTTTAAACGGGTTTCCTGCATCACCAGCATGATATATTTCAGATAATCTTCAGGTTTTCTCACCGCAAACTGGTTGTAGAACGTCAGCTTTTGATTTTGAGATACGATAATGTGAAGGATACCTTTGTCACTGAGGCAAAACATGGTTTTTTCCATGCTATGATCATCATATTGCAGGGTGCCCTCAATTAGGGCACAGGCCTGACTGATCAATTCAATCTGCTTCTTTGGATAGTACGACTTAATGGTTTCAACAAGCTTCCTGTCTACGGCAAACAGATGAATTGCATTGCAGGAGATATGACGATAATATTGGATCTCTTCAATCTTTTGATTGACCTCGGCATTGACCGACAGATAGTCTTCAGCATGCTCTGAAAGGAATACTGATGCTGGAACCAACGCATATTTGTGGGTCTTTAATGAAAGTTTTATCGTTCCCCAGTCGTGATAAGACAGGTAAGGATGTCGTTCATAAATCTGCTTGACTACATCTAGCCGATTATTGATTGTTCGGACATTCTCAAAGCGATAATCTTCAATAGTCAGACACCTGCCAGTCTGCCGGTTGACCACACACAATTGCATATCAGTGATACCAATTTGTATGGTAAGCGTATAGATGGATCTTTTTTCAAGATCGAAATGATTGCTGATTGCCTTTTTGGCAATGGCATACCCTAATGTGGCAGCAGCACCCAAAACTTACTCCCAGTTACCCGCTGTGGTTACACTGGTCCTGGATCCGAAACGAAGTGGTTTCTTGGTGTTGTATTCACTTTCTTCGTCTCTCTTAGGGTTCACTGGTTTAGGGTTGTATACCTCGATAACGTCAACTTTTACGCCTGACTTCTCAATCTTATCTGCCCAGATCTCAAATTTCACCGGAGGCTTGATACCTGGAACGTATGGTAATGTGGCCAAATCAAATTTCGGGAATCTTGTGGCATTAAACACAGAATCTTTTACCGGAACAGTACCTAACGTGTCAATTTCTACATAAAGGCTATCAGCACCGTATTCAAGGGTGATGATCGTCTCTGATCTTTCAGTAATAAAAAATCTTCCGGTATCTACGAAAGCCAGCAGCTTGTCCCAGTCACTGGTGTATCGGCCATTTACTGATTGGAAAGCCAATTCAGCCTCCCTGATCATTTTCAACTGCTCGATGATCCTCGCTTCGTGTCGTTCAATCCTGGCGGTCTCCTCAATACTGGAATTAATGGTATAATACAGGTAATAAGCCAACCCCGCAGCTACAACTCCGAATACAATGGTTAAGATTTTTGTATTACTCATATGTTAGGTTTTTTGCAATAATAATTATTCTTATCAAACTACTAAAGTACACCATCTTTAAATGTTGATGAAATTGATGTGGCCTCGAATATTAAAAATATCTTCTGCACGGTCAAAATAGGAGAAGGCGTTGTGCAGCGTACCCGGATCCATTTCGTTCAGGACGTTATAAGAAATAAATTTCATTTGTTTCAATATTTGTTGATTTTCAGGGAGTTCAGGGTCATTTCCCAGTGCTAACTTCCCGCCAATCCTCTTGACTGAAAAGAATAGTTCCAATGTGTGAAAGCGGGAATCAATATACTCGTTGGTGAATAAAAATTCATTCACCTTAATTTTTAATCCTGTTTCCTCCTTAAACTCACGGATGAGTGATTCTTCGCTGGTATCGCCAAATTCTACTCCACCCCCGGGAGGAGACCATAAATAACCTTTCTTACCTATTTGATCGTGTTTCAGAAGTAAGATGCCATTGTTTTCTTCCAGTAAACCACATACCCTCACCCTCACTTTTTGACTGAAAGTCTTTAATCCTGGTACATCCATCTAATTTTCTTAAACTTTTATTAAAAATAGAACGTTAACTTTACACGTATAAAAGTTCAAAAACAAAAATGAAATGAGCTTGGTGTAGAATTACCAAAAGTGCACTTAATTTAAGAATTAATTTTACCTCGGTAATAAACTCAAGCGAATTCCATGTGTCCTTTTAAATTTAAACTATTCACACATGAAATATTTACTGTCCATCCTCACCTTATTTTTTGCTTTATCAATCATGGCTCAGACGCCTGATGGAGATGCAGAGACTGTAGTTAATGGTCCTAAAATAAGTTTTGCAAAAGCTAAATATGATTTTGGAGAGGTGAATCAGGGAGAAAAGGTTCAATATGATTTTATCTATACCAACGCAGGTACTGAACCCTTGATCATTTCTGATGTGAAAACTACCTGTGGATGTACAGCTCCTAACTGGTCTCGTGAAGCCTTGGCTCCTGGAGATTCCACCGCATTGAAGGTAGTATTTAGCAGTGTGGGAAAAAGAGGTATGCAGGCTAAGGTAATTACCGTTTATTCAAATGCGGTGAATAATCCTGAGCGTGTTACACTGACCGGCAATGTGTTGATACCGACAGCTACAGAGCAATAAGTTTATACGTAGTTTCTTTCTCCGAAAATAGATGATCCCACGCGGATCATGGTGCTTCCGCATTCCAACGCAAGTTGATAATCGCTACTCATGCCCATGCTGAGCTCCTGCATGGTAACATTTTTGGGGAGGTCTTTCGTTTTCAATTCCTCAAACAACTGATGGAGCGAGGTGAATTCACGTTTGATCTGGTTTTCATCTTCTGTGAAAGTAGCCATACCCATTAACCCGATGATTCTGATGTGAGGCATACCCTTAAGTTCATCTGATTGGATGGTCTCAGTAATCTCATGTAGATCAAAACCAAATTTGGTTGATTCCTCAGCGATATGAACCTGAAGCAGACAATCTATTATCCGATTACACTTCTCCGCCTGTTTATTTACCTCGTTCAATAGTTTCACAGAATCAATACTATGGATCAGGTGTACAAAGGGTGCAATATATTTCACCTTGTTGCGCTGCAGATGCCCCACCATGTGCCATTGAATGTCTTGAGGAAGGCTTTCGTATTTGGTTGTTAGTTCCTGTACTTTATTTTCCCCAAACTCTCTTTGCCCTGCCTCGTAGGCCTCCATGATATCTTCATTGGGTTTGGTTTTGCTGATGGCAACTAACCGACAGGGGGTACTGGTTAACAAAGATTTTAACTGTTGAATATTTTCCTTAATGGCTGACATTTGCCTATCTTAAAATGAATTTTGCACTTTTGTCTGCAAATCTATAAACCCGGAAATTAATTAGCCCCAGGTATGGCAATTATTGGAACGTTACTCAAAAAAGGAATTACGCTGAGGGAGAGTCTGGAACAACATTACACCTCTCCGGCTAATCTCCAAAAGCGTGAATTGAGTAAACTATTGATCCATTGCCGTAGCACCGAATTTGGAAAGACCTATCATTTCGATGAAATACTGAAGAGTTTCAAGCAACTCCCTGAAACCAGGTATTATGAAGTGTTCAAAAAGCATGTGCCTGTCTATGATTATGATAAGATGAACCAGGAATGGTGGCAGCATACCCGCGAGGGTAAGAGTGATATCTGCTGGCCTGGAAAGATCAAATATTATGCATTAAGCAGTGGTACGTCAGGTGCTTCAAGCAAATATATTCCCATAACCAGGGAGATGATCAAATCAATTCGTAAGACGAGTATGCGGCAGATCTTATCGCTTTCCAGGTACAATATGCCTGATTCTTTTTTCACCAAAGGGATCCTGATGCTGGGAGGAAGCACGAACCTGAGAAAGCATGGTGACTATTTCGAAGGAGACCTGAGCGGAATCACAGCCTCTCAGATTCCATTTTGGTTTCAGCATTTTTATAAACCAGGTAGAAAAATTGCCAAAACAATCAACTGGGGTGAAAAGCTGGATGAGATCGTTGAGAAAGCCAGTGATTGGGATATTGGGATCATTGTGGGTGTACCTGCCTGGCTGCAGATCCTGATGGAAAAGATTATTGAAAGATACCAGGTAGAGACAATCCACGATATCTGGCCTAACCTATCCATCTTCGTCCATGGAGGGGTACCCTTTGAGCCTTACAAAAAGGGTTTTGAGAAACTGGTTGCCAGGCCACTAATTTATATGGAAACTTACCTGGCAAGTGAAGGTTTTATTGCTTTTCAGGCTTTTCCTGGAACGAAATCTATGAGACTGGTCCTTAATAATGGAATCTTTTATGAGTTTGTACCTTTCACCGATGAAAATTTCACTGAAGACGGTGAGCTGAAGGATGGCGTAACGACCTTAAGTATCCATGAGGTAGAAGAAAATAAGGACTATGCACTCCTGATAACCACCAATGCAGGGACGTGGCGGTATTTAATCGGTGATGTGATCAGGTTTGCATCTAAAGAGGATTCTGAGATTGTGATCACCGGCCGCACCAAACTCTTCCTGAGCCTGTGCGGGGAACACCTGTCCATGGATAACATGAGTAAGGCAGTTGAATTGGTGAGTAAAGACCTTAACCTCGATATTCGGGAGTTTACGGTTATTGGGGAGTCACATGCATCTTTATTTGCCCACTCATGGTTCATTGGGACGGATGATCCGGTAGATAAAGCGGTATTTAAAGAAAAACTGGATACCTATCTCAAAGAACTGAATGATGACTATGCAGTAGAGCGATCCCATGCGCTTAAAGAGTTGAATATCAACATATTGCCGAGCCATTTATTTTATGATTGGATGAAGGATCAGGGTCGTGAAGGTGGGCAAAATAAGTTTCCACGTGTATTAAAGAAAGAAAAGGCCCATCTTTGGAGGGAATTTTTACAAAAACAACAGGTTAATGACCCCATTTCTTAATGGATTACTGTTCGGCTTAATTTTCGTTTTTTCTTTCGGACCAGCATTCTTTTCTCTCATCCAAACCAGCATTCAGAAGGGATTAAGCAAAGCTATTTTATTAGCTATCGGGATCTCATTGAGTGATATCACCTTTGTCGTTCTGTCCATTGCCGGGATCACTACCTGGATACAAAGCGATCGATTTAAGATAGGGATTTCCATTGTAGGAGCCGTTTTATTGATTTCGTATGGGATCTACTCATGGTTTAAGAAACCAAAGATCTATCAGAATGAAATCGAGAGCCCTAATGATATGAAGAGTATCAAATATCTGGTTAAGGGGTTCTTATTGAATGGGTTTAATCCGTTTATCCTGGTATTTTGGATGGGAATCATTGGCATGGTGGCTGTAAAATTTGAATATGGCCCTCAACAGCAACCTTTCTTTTTTGCCGGTGTCCTAATTACCATCTTTAGCATGGATATCCTCAAGGCTTTCATCGCCCACCGCCTTAGATCTGTCGTAACCCCCAATTCTATCCTGATCATGAATCGGTCCGTAGGCGTGATCCTGATTCTGTTTGGATTACATATGTTTTACTTCCTGTTTTCGAGCTTCGGTTCTTAAATTTCACGCTATGTAGTTCTCGCAAAGACGGAGCCACAGAGCTGGGAGTAGTATTTACTAGTTATGGGTTAGAAGAGATTTCCAGAACTTTCTTTGGAAACTTTCCCCCTCAGGAGCGGTCCGACGTTTCGGGGGATGAAGGGGGAGGAGGATATGCATCCCTCTAAGAGGCGCCTGTGTAGCTCGTTAAAAATTAGTATTTTCACTACATGGAACCACCATATGCAAATAATCATCACTACAACAAATATTTAAGATCAAACGCGAATAAACTTCGTAAGGGCATGACCAAAGCAGAAGCCTGTCTATGGAAATATGTACTCAGAGCCGGTGGCGTAAAAGGCTTTACTTTTCGGAGGCAAAGACCCGTGTTAAAGTACATAGCAGATTTCATGTGCAAGGAACTTTCATTGATTGTTGAAGTAGATGGAATCACCCATACATATGAAGAGGTAATCAAAAAAGATAAAATACGACAAAGGGATTTAGAGAATGCTGGTTTTACTGTAATTAGGTTTGACGATGATGATGTTTTGAGAAACATAAATTGGGTTAATGAAGAGATCGAGGACCAGGTTACCCGGCTGATGGCATTGAAGGGCGTTTCTCCACGAACCAGGAGAAGAAGGTCAAAAGAGGAATAATATCCCTCCACCCCCTTGCCCCCGCCAGCGGGGGATATTATTCCTCTTAGGACATTACTTCATCATATTTTGATAACTATTTTGCCAGTTCAAGGTGTTCCATCTAGAGAACCATTACCATACATAACCGAGAACCCGAAGGGCAAGACCAAATGTGAAGTCACCATTTCCCCCTTCGGAGGGGGATAAAGGGGGAGGATTCTTTCCAGCCCAAAAACTAATCCGTCAACGCATTCGTCAGGAAAGTAGACTTGAGCATGACCCAGGTGAGGAAGAATGCTAATGCCCATTTCAGGTATACCAGGTAAAAATCCGTGGTATCCTTATACCTTGTCTCCTTGATCTCAGCTTTTTCCAAATGATCGATTTCATTAAATACCTGTTCCAGGGCGGCTTTGTCCGACACCCGGTAAAAATTACCTTTTCCAATCTTGGCAATCTCTCTAAGGTTAGTTTCATCCAGGGTGTTTTCTACATATCGAGGTCGCCCAAAAAAGTCAGTTCCAAATGGAACTTTACCCTCTTTACCAATAGCAATCGTATAGATCTTGATGTCATAGGCATGCGCAAGCTTGGCCGCAGTGATAGGGTCGATGTTACCCGCGGTATTATCACCATCACTAAGTAGGATCATCACCTTAGACTTTGATTCTGACTCACGCAGCCTGTTGGTAGCAACCGCAATTGAACTCCCAATCGCGGTACCCCGACTTTCAATCAGATCAAAAGAAATATCATCGATATAAGTATTCAATAAGTCATAATCGGTTGTCAGGGGTGCACGGGAGAAAGCATCCCCGGAGAATACCACCAGCCCGATACGATCCTGAAATCTGCCAGCGACAAAGTTACGAGCCACCTCCTTGGCAGCTTCCAGCCTGTTTGGTCTGAAGTCCTCAATGTTCATGGATTCGGAGATGTCTATGACCAGCATGATGTCTATCCCTTCACTCCATTGTTCCACCTGTTCGTTGGTAGATTGTGGTCTTGCCAGGGCCACCAAAATCAGTACCATGGCTAGCAGAAAGAGAATCGGGGGGATATGTCGCAGCATGGAGATCGGATCACTCTTCAAATCTTTTTTCGTCAGGGCGACGGGAAGCTTTTGCATTAGCCGGGACATGATAATCCATCGAATGATCATGATAATTGGGATAGCAGGGATCAGATACAGCCATATGGGGTTTTCCCAATCGAAAGACGATAGGGTAGCGGAGGTGAACCATCTGAGCGAAAACCAGGATCCCATAATCAATTATTTTTTATGTTCTCTGTCACAATCCCGTATCTATGTTGGGTATAATCTTCAATCGATTGAAAGTCTTTGTACAGGTTCTCATCCATGACCCCACCATAAATGCTTCGATCTATATTTTTTAACACCTCTTTCAATTCACGGGTTTCATTAAACTTAAGGATCTCCTTGGAAGTGAGACTGGTGAAAGGTTTCTTTTCCAGTTTTTCCATAAACACTTTCCAGGAGGTTAATCCATGTTCCACCTTTTGTTGGTCCTGGCTATCTTTTAATGAACGAATGGTTTGGCTTAGCTGATCGCTAAAAATGCGGTATTCCCGACTTAAACGCTTGAGTATGAAATACTTTTTGATTCGCTCGCCATAAACCAGGTATACGACAACCCCAATGATTACCAGAATGGCCAGGATAATCCAGATCAACGGGTAGTTCACGTTACTGGCTACATTCCAGTATTCGGTATTTTCTTTCATGTACAGGGTGTCGCTCAATGATGCAATCATATGGATGGTATAGATTGAATCCATAGGCGCGTAGATCAGGTTGCTATCCCGCTGGTTGATGAAGATTGCCGGAAGGTTTAGGTATTGAACCGAATCAATCTCAAATGAGCTCAGTGTATATACTGCACTGTCAAAGTATCCGGTCTCCCGGATGGTCGTGGGTGTGTAGGTTTTATCTACAAATTCAAAAAACCTGAAGTTATAGGTGCTATCAGGAAAAACGACCTGCAGCTGTTGAGGGTAGGAGGCAGATAACCAATATTGTATTGGTTCACCAATGCCAATACTGTCTTGAATAAATCCACCCTTAACCCGGATCTCCTGACCGTAGGAAATCCAGGGAAATAAAAGGATCCATATGATAATGAGTGTTCTACCTTGCACGTTGTGCTGACTTTACATTTCGGTGCCTGAATAGCTTGACCAGCTTGGGCACATAATCTTCTCCGGCTTCGATGGCCAGATAGTTTACATCGTTTCTCCTACAAAATTGTTCCAAATCCGAACTGTTTTTTTGATGAGTTTTTTGCATTACCTCACGGAAGTCATGTGATGAAGTATTGATCCAAAGGGTTTTTCCGGATTCTTTTTCATAAAGTGGAATGATTCCCAACCCCGGCATTTTGGACTCCCTTCTTTCAAATAACTGGATAATGATCAGGTCATGTTTGCGAGCCATCCCTTTGAGACTATGCATATAGTCTTCATCCACAAAGTCAGAGATCAGGAAGATGACGGATCTTCTTTTGAGGAGGTCAAGCGCATACTTGATCCCGAAATCGATGTTGGTTTTTTTGGATTTGGGTTTCAGGTTGAAGATAGCCGACACAATTTCGTATGAGTGCCGGATCCCCTTTCCTGGTTTAATATATCTTTCCTTTTGGTCTGAAAAGCATAAAAGGCCCACCTGGCTACTTTCCTTAATCGCTGAGATAGACAGTAAGGCAGCGATCTCTTTTCCTAAGTCGATCTTTTGTCTTCCTTCAGGGCCAATCTCCTGAGAAGCGGATACATCAAGGAGGAAAAAGACGGTTTGCTCTTTTTCTTCAATGAAAGTTTTTACAAAGGTCCCATGACCTTTTGCCGTCACATTCCAGTCGATGGTTCGGATATCATCTCCATACTGGTAGGTCCTTACGTCGTCAAACTCAAGTCCACTACCTTTGAATATAGAATGGAAATCACCTTGCATCTGGGAATTGATGGCTTTCCTCACCCTAATCTCGTATTTTCGCAGTCTTTTGAGGATTTCCTTCATCCAAAGTAATTTTGAGATCCAAAATTAATAATACCCGTTAGACATATACGTGTTATTTTTTGTGAAAAAGCCATTTTTAATATTAAGTCTATTTTTAACCCTCTCTTTCTCTTGTTCTAACGAGGAAGTGCCAGAAGGTGTATTGGATAAAGACAAAATGATGGAAGTTCTCATGGAGATCCACATTTTGGAAGCTAAAATTCAAAAGCTCTATGTGCCTGCTGATAGCAGTGAGCTATTGTATCATCATTATGAAAAGATGCTTTTCGATGACCTGGGGGTCACAGAGGAGGAATATGATAAGAGTTTGATCTATTATGTAGATCATAGTGATGAATTAGGTAGAATGTATTTTCAGATCGTAGATAGTCTGATGTTACGTCAAACCATCGCCCCATAATGAGCGTCTATCCCCAGGATTTTTCTGAAAAACTAAATATTAGCCAACTTTTTGATCTGGTCAGGACCAGGTGCAAAACTACTATTGGCCGGAAGCTGGTAGATAAGTGCAAGCCATCCAGCGATTATGCAACGGTCACTCAATGGATCGATCAGACGCATGAACTGACCAGGATCATTTCATCAGGGGATCCCCTTCCATCACGGGATTTCATGGATATCCAGCCTTTGTTGGTCAGCATGAAGATAGCGGGAAGCTTTCTCCCGGCAGAGGAGTTCCTGCAACTGAGGATATCCCTTGATTTACTCTATGACTGGACACAATACCTGAAAAAGCGCCAGGATCAATTTCCGGAGCTATGTAGACTGACCTATGGTTTTATTGCAGATAAAGAATTACCAAAGCTGATCGATTCGATTATTGATGAGCGCGGACAGGTCCGTGACAACGCCAGTGATCGCTTGAGGGAGATCAGGACGGATCTGGTGAATAAAAGTCAGGCGGTAAGGAAGGTGATCAATTCAATCCTCAAAAAGGCTAAGACAGATGGGTTAACAGAAGATAGCAGTGAAGTCACCATCCGGGAAGGCAGGTTGGTGATCCCATTGAAAGCGGAGAACAAGCGACGTATCAGTGGATTCGTGCATGATGAATCATCTTCAGGGCAAACCGTCTTTCTGGAGCCTGCCGAGGCCCTACAACTAAACAATGAGGTTAGGGAGCTTTTGTATGAGGAAAAACGGGAGATAAACAAGATACTGACCAGGCTATCCGACAAGGTGCGGGAACACATGGAGGATCTGGAGAAAGGCGGTCGATTTATCGGGATTTTTGACTTCATCTATGCCAAAGCCACTTTTTGTAAGAGCATTGATGCCGTAAAGCCATCTATAGCCAAATATCCGGTTATCAAGATCTATAAGGCTTACCATCCCTTGTTGAAGATCAGCCATGACCAGTCCGGTAAGCCAACGATACCTTTGTCTATTGAGCTTACACGCCAGGGCAACCGCATCCTGGTCATTTCGGGACCCAATGCAGGGGGTAAATCCGTTTCCTTAAAGACAGTAGGTATCATTCAATACATGTTTCAATCCGGTTTTTTAGTTCCGCTGAGTGAAGCATCGGAACTCGGTATCTTCAAAAATATATTCCTGGATATCGGGGATTCGCAATCAGTGGAGAATGATCTTTCCACCTACAGCTCCCATCTGACAGCAATGAAACATTTTGTGGAGCATGCGGATGAGCATACCCTTTTTCTGATTGATGAATTTGGTACCGGAACTGAGCCACAGTTTGGTGGTGCCATTGCAGAATCGATCCTTTCCGAGTTGATGTCACGGAAATCATTTGGTGTGGTGACTACCCACTATGCCAACCTCAAGGAGTTTGGAGAGCATCATCCTGGTATTGTGAATGGAGCGATGAAATATGACGTTTCTGCATTGACACCCTTATTTGAGCTGGAAGTCGGAAAGCCCGGGAGCTCCTTCGCCTTTGAAATTGCTCGAAACATTGGATTGAGCAAGCAGGTGATCTCCAATGCCAGGTCTTTGGTGGGAAGAGACCATGTGGATTATGAGAAGTTGCTTACCCAGCTGGAGAAAGAGCGAAGAGATTATGAGAAGCTGAGGAAACAGACAGAGAAAGAGCAGGCAGGGATTACCGACCTAAGAGCTGATTATGAGTCGTTGAAGGCGATGCTGGCAGAAGATCGACAAAAGATCCTGAAAGAGGCCAAAGACAAGGCCAGGCAGATTGTGGATGAGGCTAACCGGAAGATCGAACACACGATCCGCTCCATACAGGAAAGTAAAGCCGACAAGCAGCGGACCAAAGATTTAAGAGAATCTGTAGCGAAGTATAAGGATTCGTTGGTTGAGCAAAAGCCGAAGAAAGTAAAGACTGAAACATTAAAACCGGGAGATTGGGTGAGCATGGAGGGGCAGGACCTTTCAGGTGAGATCTTAAATATCAAAGGTAAGCAGGCGCAGGTTCGATTTGGTAATCTCATCTCCTTTGTTGATTTCAAGAAGCTGATTAAGGGTCAAAGGAGAGAACATGAGAAGTCTGTTGGTAAAAAGGCGGGTAATTTCAGTATGATTGACAAGCGGGCCCAGTTTCAGGGAGAACTCAACGTGATCGGTCAAAGGGCTGAGGAAGCGTTGATAAATGTAGACCAATACATCGATGAAGCGATCATGCTGGGTACAGATATGGTGAGGATTACACATGGCAAGGGTCATGGGATCCTGCGCGACATGATCCGTAACCATTTGAAGAAACACCCGATGGTAGATCGGGCCGTCGATGAGCATGTGGAAATGGGAGGCAGTGGAGTAACCCTGGTAGTTTTTAAGTGATGGTCAGGCTTTCAAAATCCCAATTGGCGCTCTATAATGGGCAGGACAAAGAAGAGATCTGGATCGCCTACAAAGGAGAGATTTATGATGTGACAACTTCCAGACTATGGAAGAATGGGATGCATTATGAACATTGGGCAGGTCAGGACCTGACAGACGAATTTCCTGACGCACCTCACACTGAGAGTGTATTTAAGCGGTACAACAAAATCGGGAAATTGATATGATATTGATTGGCGAAT
Organism: Bacteroidota bacterium; assembly: GCA_047947195.1. Taxonomy (GTDB): domain Bacteria; phylum Bacteroidota; class Bacteroidia; order Cytophagales; family Cyclobacteriaceae; genus UBA7330. The sequence goes on along the minus strand of CP170458.1, from coordinate 3,068,393 downwards.
CCGGTGCAACAAAGATCGATTGGAGACTCATTGAGGGCGAGAACATCCAACAGTTCCAACAAAAAGGATTTAATGCGGCAACTCATAATCCGGATGAATTTTTAACTGGCATTAGCGAGTCCATTCCCGACCCTGCAAAAATCGAACGGTTTTACCTCTATGCCGCAGGGATCATCGATGAAATCCGACTACCACTTAATGATGCCATTGAGCGTTTGTTCCCAAATGCTAACGTAGAGGTAGCATCGGACCTTTTAGCCGCCGCCAGGGGGTTGTGTGGCAACGCTCCTGGCATGGTTGGGATATTGGGTACTGGGGCAAATCTTTGCGAATACGATGGGAAACAAATTGTATCCAGGATCCCTCCGTTAGGATATATATTGGGCGATGAAGGCGGGGGAAGCTACATGGGAAGAAAGTTGGTCGCCAGGTATGTAAGGAAACAGTTCAGTGAACCACTTTTAGAAAAGATAAAAAAGCAATATCCGGACGTAACAGAGGCAGAGGTAATCAGACAGGTTTACAACCAGTCAGCAAATACCTACCTGGCCTCATTTACACGCTTTATTGTTGATAATCAGAATGATCGGGAGATCTATCAACTGGCACACAGGTGTCTGCATGATTACTTTGAGGCATTTAAGGTCGATACCCGGTTGCCGTACCGGTTTACCGGTTCGATCGCTTATTATTTAGGAAATATTTTAAGGAAAGTATCGGCTGAAAGGGGGATCCACTTAGATTTGATCGTCCAGTCACCGATTGCTGGTCTCACACTTTATCATCAGGAACATGGCTAACAGACCAATTACAGAAAAGGATTCTTTGTATGATCACATTGAATCAATGGATACCATTGATATCCTTCAAAACATCAACATGGAGGATCGTAAGGTTGCCGAAGCGGTTCAGAAGATTGTTTCTACCATCGCTCAGTTTGTGGATGAGCTGGCGGAACGGATGAAAGAAGGGGGTCGCCTGTTTTACATTGGTGCGGGAACCAGCGGGCGATTGGGAATTTTGGATGCTTCTGAGTGTCCGCCAACTTATGGCGTACCACCTGACCTGGTCATTGGGATTATAGCAGGAGGTGACAAAGCCATCAGAAACTCAGTTGAGAAAGCAGAAGATGATGAGTCGCAAGCCTGGAAAGACCTGGAGCAACATGGAGTTTCAACAATGGATACGATTGTAGGTATTGCGGCATCTGGAACCACACCGTATGTGATTGGTGGGTTGAGAAGGGCTGGGTCAGAAGGCTTGCTGACCGGTTGTATTACTTGCAATCCGGGTTCTCCCTTGTCGGAAGTGAGTCAATATTCTATAGAAGTGAATGTGGGACCGGAGTTTATCACCGGAAGTACACGTATGAAGTCCGGAACGGCTCAGAAGATGATCCTGAACATGATCTCTACCTCGGTCATGGTTCGGCTGGGTCGTGTAAAAGGGAATAAGATGGTGGATATGCAGCTATCTAATAATAAGCTCGTGGGGAGAGGTACCCGTATCATCAGCGAACAGCTGGGGATCAGCGAAGAGGAAGCCCGTGCCTTACTAGAGAGATACGGCTCAGTTCGGCTGGCAATCGATAATTATTTGAATTATTAGGATGGACTTTGTGTATAGCTTTTAGGATTATACCACAGAGGTACTCAGAGGAGCTCAGAGCTACACAGAGAGAATGATTATGCCAGAACCATTTCCATGGCTTGTCCCCCGACAAGCCAATAGAAGCGGAATGAGAGGTCTGTCTGGGGACAGACCTTGGGAGGAGAGAATGATTTTGCCAAAACCCCCTGTGGTCTTTGTGTATAGTTGTTCGCAGTGAAGTCTAAGCCAAATTGATTTCAAAACTTGGACGAGGTAGGACTGAGAAAATTTTAAGCTATAAAAATGGACTCATCGGGTCCCTTTTTTACTTTTGCCCCATGCACCAGATTGAGCCGTATTACAGCTGGTTAAACTACTACGATTCTAGTGAGGATCCGGACTCTCCATTCTTTGGTAAGGAGTATAACTATGATCTTTATTCGGAGAATATCTACGGTTATTTCATCGATCCCGGCTGGGACTACATGGGATCGGAGACGCTCTACATTAAGATCCTTTATTCCAATTATGACGAAGGTGTGACCATTATCGAGTTACTTGGTGAATGGAACGATGCATTAAATAATGACATCATGCACCTAAAGCGAAATGTGATTGAATTTCTCAATATGAAAGGGATTGATAAGTTTATCCTGATTGGCGAGAATGTGTTGAATTTTCATGGTAGTGATGACTGTTATTACGAAGAGTGGATGGAAGAGCTGGACGATGGATGGATCGTAGCGATCAATTTCAGGGATTTCGTGGTGAACGAAATGTCGAGCTACAATGTGGATGCATTCATCAATTTTGGTGGGAGCTTTGATATGCTCAACTGGCGGACCTACCCACCCATGAAATTATATGCCTTGATTCGCGAGATTATGAATAAGCGATTATCGCCATCTGCTGACTATTAGCCCTGGTCAAAGAAACCAGATTCCAACAGCTCCTTATCTAAAAACTTATGGTTGAATTTTGCGAGCAGTTCATCACTTAGATGGACAAAGTCTTTTGCTACGTTATTGTCAGGATTAATCCGGTTGATTGATCTGCCAATATCAGAAGCTTCTGCCACTTTTATGCTGGATCTCACTTGTGTACTTAGGATCATATCCTTGAATTCTTCTGCTGATTCCCGGTATTTGTCCTGGTGATGCAATAGATTCCTTTTATACATATTGAAAAAGATGCCCAGAATATTCAATGGCTTCATTCTTTCCACATCGTATAGGTAGGAGAGAAGTGTTTTAACTCCGGAAATGGAAAATGAATCCGGAATAGCAGGAATTAGTATGCTATCTACGTTGGCCAGAAATGATTTGACCAGTGTGCCAAAGTGTGTAGGGAGGTCAAAGATAACGATGTCAAATTCCTTTTTGACCTGGTAAGTAAGCTTTTGGATGATGCTTGTCCCGAATGTAATAAACTGATTGTTGGTCTCAATATTTACCATTTCAAAATCCCCGGGAATGATGTGCAGGTAGGGCGTAATGGGAACAGTATCTATCTTATCCGGCGCATGATCATGCAGCATCTTCTTCAAATAGTAGAAGATTGTATGCGTTTCTTTGCTCTTGTTAAATGCAGCGGAAAGATTACACTGTGGATCACAATCGATGAGTAAAACCTTGAAAGATCTTGACCAGGCATAGCCCAAATTTAAGGTCGACGTAGTTTTACCTACGCCACCCTTAAAATTGTATATCGCAATTGTGTTGGCCATAGAATGCTGGTTAAGCTACAATTTAACCAAAAATGGCTATTCACGAAACAATCATCCTTCCTGAATACAAAAAAATATAAATTATTTTATATATAAGACGGATGACCAATCAATAGTCTAGCCCCTGATTACATTGAAAATCAATATAGCCAGACATTCAATGGTTAAAAAATTCGCAATAAAATAAGTTAGATATTATTTGAATCGATACCTAACGATGATACCCCAATTGTTAGTTCCCAGTGGTCCGCCTTCAGTCAGGAGTATGGAAGGTCTCCAGTCAAAACCAACGGTCAGAGGGATATCAAAAGCATACTCGATCCCAAAATTTCCTGCTAAAGCAAGTTCAGCATTATTGTATAGATATAACTCAGGTCCAACACCTGGATATAACCTTAACCCCGGAGCGTCATTTACTGTAAACAACCAGTCGAAGTAGGCACCAAGCGTCACACCATTGTTATTGAAATACATGGCCGGGTGAAGCCTGGGCTTGGCCGCAAGGGGTACTGTGAAGTCTAATGCGATGTTATTGTTGAAACCACCTCCAAATCGCAATCCTCCTTCCAGATGGTTTTGAGCCTGTGTATAAAATCCAACTGATAAAAATAAGCCAATAGCTATAACTAACTTTTTCATGTGTTTTCTTATTGAATTAAATTTTAGGTAAAATGAAAACGTTCAGGCTTCCTACTTAAAAGGAATGGCAGACAAAATGTTTCATTTTAATCAACAATTTTTACCGAAGCGATTTCATTGATCAGATATTTCCTGCCGGTAGCAATTTCCAGGCAGACTGCTCTGGTCCTTTTTATTTCCTTCTTCTGAAAGATCCTTCCATTAAAATCGAATTTGTCTCCGATATTCAGTGACTTGAGAGGAACAGTATCTGACGGATGATCAAACTTTCTTAACACGTTATACAGTGTCGGATCAGAGCAACTGGATGCTTTTGGGTTTTTGAAATAATTCTGAATGGCATGTAGTACCATAGGGGGAAAGATCTCCTCATTTAACACCGGTTGGCTGACTTTTTTGAAAGCATTCTTCCACTCTGTCCCATGCGGGCTGACTTTGTTTTTATGTTCATCAAACGTGACCAGGTGAGCGACTTCATGGAGATAGGTTAGCAGAAAAGCATATGGATTTAGGTCATTGTTGATGGTGATGATATGCTTTTTCTCAGTAAAGTCGTATCGATAATCTCCCAGCTTGGTTTGTCTGCTTTTTTTGATTTTGAATTCAAAACCAAAATGCTCGTAAAGCTTAAGGCAATAAGCTGCGGATGACTCGGGGACAAATCGCTGAAATATATTGAGATACTTACTCAAGGTTATTTTTTCCTGAATATAATCTTAACGGGTACGCCGCTAAAATCAAAGTGATCTCTCAACTTGTGCGTGAGAAACCTTTCATACGCAGGCTTAATATCCTTCGGATGATTGCAGAAAAAAGCAAACGTTGGGCTCGGAGTAGGGAGCTGTGTAATGTATTTGATCTTGATGTATTTGGCTCTTATGGCTGGCGGCGGCTTAGCTTCGATCTCAGGTAGCAGCTTTTCATTAAGCTTTGAGGTAGAGACTTTTCTTTTCCTGTTCTCATAAACCTGGATGGCATCCTCAATGGCTTTAAAAATCCTTTGCTTTTCATGTACACTGGTAAAAATGATGGGTACATAGCTGTACTCACCAAGTTTTTCCTGCATCTGCTTCTTATAGTTTTCAGCCGTTTTGGTATCTTTTTCGATCAGGTCCCATTTATTGACCATGATGATAAGGCCTTTCTTATATCTCTGGGATAAGCTGATAATATTGAGGTCCTGGGATTCCAAACCAAATTGTGCATCGATCATCACGATACATACATCAGAGTCTTGCAATGCCTGTATCGCCCGAAGGACAGAATAAAATTCGATCTTTTCGTGAACATTGGATTTCTTCCGAATCCCGGCAGTATCGGTTAGGATAAAGTCCTTGCCAAACAGGTTATACCTGGAGTCTACCGCATCCCGGGTGGTGCCGGCGGTATTGTGAACGATTGTTCTTTCCTTTCCAAGCAGGGCATTCAGGAAGGAAGACTTACCCACATTTGGTCGACCCACAATAGCGATGCGAGGCAATGTATCATCATCTCTTTCTACCTGGTCAACGTCCAGATGTTTCACCACCTCGTCGAGTAATTCACCTGTGCCTGAACCGCTGGTGGATGAAATAGGGAATAGATGATCTGAAATGCCTAAGGCATAAAACTCACTTGAATTAAAGCTTTTTTCCCGATTATCCGCTTTGTTGGCTACAATAAAAGTGGGTTTGTTTACTTCCCTGATCACATTGGCAAAATCCTGATCCAGTGGATGCAGACCATCATGGCAGTCCGTCATAAACAGAATAATATTTGCTTCATGGAGCGCCTCTTTCACCTGGGTACGGATGGCACTTTCGAAGGAGTCGTCGGATCCCTCTACATATCCACCGGTATCGATTACAGTGAAAGATTTTCCATTCCATTCTGAGTAGCCATAATGTCTGTCGCGGGTAACACCGGAAGCATTATCCATGATCGCCTGTCTTTTCTCTACCAGCCGATTAAATAATGTGGATTTTCCCACATTTGGTCTACCAACAATTGCAACAATATTTGCCAAAGGATCTTCTGATTAAAAGCGCAAAACTAGTCAATATATTATCGGTTATCCTGACTCTTTTTGATTCTCATAGCAGGATCAGGAAAACAGATCCTAATGAACAGATCTTTACTCTGTTTAGTTTCGGTGGTATTTTAAAAAGGTAATGATTAGCTTAGGTCAAAAAAGAACTCCATGAGAATTGCCCTGAACCTGCTCTTGCTGATTGCTTCTATTACCACGTTTGCTCAAGTTGATCTTTCCTACTACCTGCCGAAGGATATATCTTATAACCCTGATATCCCCACTCCAAAAGAGGTTTTGGGTTTCCATCCGGGCGAATGGCATGTGGGCCATGACCAGCTGGTGTATTATATGCGGACCATTGCTGAATCCAGTGATCGGGTATTCATTGAAGAGATTGCACGGACTTACGAGGGCAGGCCTTTGGTTCACCTTACCTTCACGTCACCGTCGAATCATCAAAAGCTGGATCAGATCAAATCCCAGCATGCACAGCTATCAGATCCTTCGAGGTCAGGCAGTCTAAATACAGAAGAAATGCCGATTGTCATCTGGTTAGGGTATTCCATCCATGGGAATGAGGCCAGTGGAGCCAATGCTTCCTTGTTGACTGCCTATTATCTGGCAGCTGCACAGGGCCAAGCTATAGATGAGTTACTATCAAATGCAGTGATCATTGTAGATCCCTCTTACAACCCCGATGGGCTCAACCGATTTTCGAGCTGGGTGAATATGCATCGGTCCCATGTGATCAACCCCGACCCCAATGATCGGGAATATCATGAGGTGTGGCCGGGAGGAAGAACCAACCATTATTGGTTTGACCTGAACAGGGATTGGTTGCCATTGGCTCATCCGGAGTCAAGAGGCAGGATGAAACGTTTTCACGAGTGGAAGCCTAATATTCTAACTGATCATCATGAGATGGGGACCAACAACACTTTCTTTTTCCAACCGGGAATTCCCGCAAGGAAATTTCCATGGACGCCGGATAAGAATGTGGAGCTCACGCAGAAGATGGCGAAATTCCATGCTGAATATCTGGACAAGATAGGGTCGCTATATTATTCACAGGAAAGTTTTGACGACTTCTACATTGGTAAGGGGTCCACCTATCCGGATATCAATGGGAGTGTGGGGATCTTATTTGAGCAGGCAAGCGCCCGGGGGCATGCCCAGGAAAATCAGTTTGGCATTCTCACATTTCCTATGGCCGTTCGAAACCATTTTACCACTTCTCTTTCTTCGTTGGCATCGGGATTGGCTCACAAAAAAGAGTTTCTGGATTATCAGCGTGATTTTTACAAAGAGTCTTCTGCTCTGGCTTCCAGGGACAATGTGAAGGCTTATGTTTTTGGCTCTGAAAAGGATCCAGCCAAGAGCTACGAATTACTAAATATGCTGACCCAGCATCAGATCAAAGTACATGAGTTGAAGACCAGTTTGACCAAAAATGGAAAGCAATTCAAACCGGGATCATCATACGTTGTTCCCCTGGATCAACCTCAGTATCGGCTGGCAAGGGCCATCTTTGAGACCCGGACCACATTCAATGACAGTCTCTTTTATGATGTGTCTACCTGGACCATGCCCCTGGCTTTCAACCTGAATAATAGTTCACTTGAAAAAGATTTTAATAGTGGCTTGCTTGGAGCTGAAATCAATGATCCGAAGGCTCCAAAAGGCAACCTGGTTGGTCAGAAAGGTGCCTACGCCTATGCGATTGAACCTTATGGGTATTATGCCTTCCGGGCAATTAACCGAATGCTTGAAAAGGAAGTAGTGGTGCAATACCTAAATGAGGTGCATTCAGACGGAAGTCGATCTTATCCCAGGGGAACCATGATCATTCCGATGGGAATTCAGGAGGACAAACGAGGTGAGATAGAAAAGACTATTGATGAAATCGTAGATCAGGACATGGTAAGTGTATATGCTTTAAATACGGGTCTAGCCAATGGGGGCATTGATCTGGGGAGTCCAACCAACTCAAAAATTGAACCCCTTAAAGTTGCTGTGTTGGTAGAAGGGAGCATCAGTGGGAATGAAGCGGGTGAGGTCTGGCATTTATTTGATCAACGACTGAAAATGAAGATCACCCTATTGCCGGTAGACCGCCTGGGATCGAATGTAATATCCCGCTACAACCGGATCATCGTTCCGAATGGTAATTTATCCCTCAACGATAGCGGAAAGGAAAATCTAAAAAAATGGATCCAGAATGGTGGGGTTATCGTCACCTGGAAAAATGCGGGCAGGTGGTTTGGTTTGAACAATATTTCCAAAGCCACATACAAGACAGCTGAATCAGAAGAAAAGAAGGAATACAAAGCCTATGAAGATCTCGATGAGTTCACGGGAGCGCAGGTAACCGGTGGGTCTATCTTCGAAGCAAAAGTTGATCTGAGTCATCCTTTGGCTTATGGATTGGAGAATGATCGGATTCCACTATTTAGAAATCATAACCTGATCATGGAAAAATCGAAAAGTGAGTATGCAAATCCACTGGTTTACACTTCTGCCCCATTGCTGTCCGGATATGTTTCCGAAGAAAACCTGGCCAGGATCAAAGATTCCCCGGCCGTAAATATTTCGACCCTTGGCTCCGGAAGGATCATCACCTTTACTGATAACCCAAACTTCCGGGCATTCTGGTGGGGAACCAACAAACTGTTTATGAATGCGCTGTTTTATGGCCAGGGTATTGACAGTGGAGCAGGAGAGTAACATTTGTTACTAACTACACTCTTCAGGGCTCGTTTCTATTATTATAACAATAGAAACTAAGCCATGAAAGCAATATTTATTACCCTGTTGGGATTTTTGGCAACAGCCTGTAATGATAGTTCTGAGGGGATTGCACCAATAGAAAAACAAACCTTTAATCCAATCAACACACTCCCTGTAGAGCCATTAAATAGCGGAGAATCGGAAGCGTTAATTTTTATGAGGGAAGAGGAAAAGCTGGCCCGTGATGTGTATGTCAACCTGTTTAACAAGTGGTCTATTAAATCCTTTGACAATATCTCCAGAAGCGAGCAGACCCATATGGATGCTGTGCTTTCGCTGATTGACAAATATGGATTGGATGATCCTGCTTCTGAAAACATTTATGGAGCATTTGTGAATGACGACTTGCAGAAGTTATATGATGATTTGACTAACACAGGATCACTGAGTGTAACGGATGCCTTGAGAGTTGGTGCTGCGATAGAAGAGATTGATATCATTGACCTCCAGAGAGAGCTGGATACAAATGTTGACAATGCAGATATTACACTGGTTTTTGAAAACCTGATGAAAGGTTCCAGAAACCATTTAAGAGCTTTTGTCAACAATCTGAGTATGATGGGGATTACCTATGAACCACAATACCTAAGTCAGGAAGCATATGATACGATCATCAACACCCCTACTGAGACTGGTAAGCAATAAGACAATAAATAGTTTTTAGACGGTTAATAAGATAGGAAAGGCCTGATCAATTTGATCAGGCTTTTTTCATTTTATCATACATTTGACTAATTCCAAAATATTAATCATAAAGAATGGACAAGAAAATTCAATGTGCTGAAATACCAGTAGGTGTTGTAGGATTGGGAATGATGGGATGTAGCATCACTACCTGCCTTTTGATGGCCGGGCATCCGGTAGTGGCTATTGCCCCAATAGACTCTGATCTTGATCATGCTGAACCCAGGATCACACATCATCTCGAAAGATCATTTAAGGAAGGTCTTACCAGCATTGCTCCTGAAGTTTATAAGAATCATCTGACCATCTCAACAGATTATCATAAGCTGAAGGACTGTCAGGTGGTGATTGAATGCACCATTGAAGACCTTACGATCAAGCGGACTGTTTATAATAAAATTGAAGCGGTCATTGGTAATGAAACTATTTTAACAAGCAATACCTCTGCCATTCCAATAAGTATTCTGCAAAAAGAGACTTCTCATCCGGAACGATTTTTTGGATTACATTGGGCGGAACCTTCCCATACAACCCGTTTTCTGGAGATCATCTGTGGTGAAAAGAGCGATCAGTCAAAAGGAGAATATCTATATGACCTGGCGCACTTCTGGCAAAAAGAACCCACACTGGTTAGGAAAGACATCCGGGGGTTTATCGCTAACAGGCTTGCCTATGCGATGTATCGTGAGGCTTGTTATCTGGTAGAAAATGGCTATGCTTCCATTGAGGATGTGGATCGGGCCTGCAGAAACAATACAGGTTACTGGATGACCCTGGTGGGTGTTTTTGGATGGATGGATCTGACGGGGGTGCCGGCCTATCATACTGTAATGAAGGACCTGTTTCCCACTTTATGCAACCAAAAGGAGGTGCCTAAACTCATAGATGATATCGTAAAAGCGGGTGGCAAGGGGATATTGAATGGGCATGGCTTTTATACTTATACAAAGGAAGAAATGAAAATGTGGGAAGAGACCTTTACGGAGTTTACTTATGACATCAGGAAAGTTGCTTTGAAATATCCGGCAGATGTGGTGCAGCGAAGGTTGAAGGAGAAAGGTTGAAGGAGAAAGGAGGAAGGAACAAGGAGAAAGGATAAAGGTGAAAGGAAGAAGGTGAAAGGAAGAAGGAGAAAGGAGGAATCCTTTGTGTAACTCTGTGCCTCCTTAAGCTTGTCCTCGTTTGTAACGAGGACATATAGCTCTGGCGTTTGAAACGCCACATTCAAAGATCCTCGTTGCAAACGAGGATCAGTAACGAATCATCCGATGAGCTTTTCGTAACTTCATACCCATCAAATGACCCAATCCTAATATGATGAAAAAGCTAATCCTAATTTTATCTGTTACCCTGTTCTTCATAGTTGAAACGCTGGCCCAAAAGAATGCTACTAAGCCAGGAGAATTTATTGTTGAACCTCCCACACTCCAAAACCTGGGATTTGAATGGTATATCACTGGTGACGAAAATAGAAATGCCACGGTTAAGGTCGAGTATCGGGTAGCAGGATCAGGAGGCGAATGGAAAAAAGGGATGCCGCTACTTAGAATTGGAGATGAGCATATTGAGCGGGCGGGCATTGATTATACCACACCTCACATGTTTGCCGGAAGCATTCTTGATCTTAAGGAAGGAACCGAATATGAGACCCGATTTACCATGGAAGATCCGGATGGGATTGAAGGGGAAGCAGTTAAAGTTGTTAATGTTTCAACACGCACCGAACCAAAGGCTTATCGTGAAGGAAGTGTCAGACATGTGTATTCCCAATATTATGAAGGAGAGAAAGAAGAGCCCAATTATCCCGGTCTGGTTTCTGCCTACAATGGTTCAAGCAACACCAAGGGAGACTGGTATGTAGTAGCTGAAGATGTGGTCCAGCCCGGGGACATCATCAAAATACATGGTGGTCTTTATATGGCGGACCTTAAAAACTACCCTAACTGGCACAATGTACCCTTCGACGGGACTTATTGGTTTACTGCCAAAGGGACTGCCGAGCGTCCCATTGTCATCGAAGCAGCAGGGGATGGCGAGGTCATTTTTGATGGGCAGGGAGCAGCCAATCTATTTAATGTCATGGGGAGCGACCACCACATTTTTCAGGGACTTACCTTTCGTAATGCTGACCGTGTTTTCGAGGCAGGACGGAAACACCTGGCAGGAGCAAGTAACTTAACCGTGCGGAATTGTCGTTTTGAGGATGTTGGGGAGGGTATACGAACGGAATATGCGGGCTCCAAAAACTTTCTCATTCAGGATAATGTGATCATTGGTCGGGATGACCGATACAGGTTGTTCGGCTGGGCGGCTCACAGGGAAGGTTTAATACCCTACGGGACACATCTGATGGATTCATACTACGGCATAAAGGTGTATGGATCGGGTCATGTGATTGCGCACAATTCCATAGCCTATTTCCATGATGGGATTGGGATATCTACCTACGGTACACCTGAGAAAGAACAGGAACTTAAAGCTGTTTCGATTGATATTTACAACAATGACATACATCTGATGGTAGACGACTTTGTGGAGGCAGACGGGGGTGTTCATAATATTCGTGTGATGAGAAACAGAGGCGTGAATGCAGCGGAGAATGGGATCAGTGCCCAGCCCGTATTTGGAGGCCCTGCTTACTATATTAGGAATGTCCTGTACAATGTGCCGCTTGGAGGTGCACTGAAGATCCATGGGGGTGTACCTGGTCTCACAGCTTATCACAATACCTTCATCACCGAAAATAACGCCGGTGCCAGGTACCCCAATTCAAATTTCAGGAATAACCTGATCCTTGGAACGGACGGGCCTACGGTAGTTTCCTCTTTGCATTTTACCACACCCTATTCAGTAGCTGATTATAACGGGTATCGGCCCAATCAGGGTCCTGACAGCCCTGAAGATCAATTCAGGTGGTTAAATCCGGAGGGAGAATCGGTAGCCTTCAAGACATTGAAAGACTTTAGTAATGCCAGCGGACTTGAAAAGCATGGAATTACCATCGATTTTGATGTGTTTGAAGAACTTAAAAAGCCAATCCATGCGATGCAGAATGGTCTGCCCAGCCCGGTTTACCATGCGGTTGATCTTAACTTCAATTTGAATCCCAAAGGGAAGGCCGTCGATGTCGGGGCGGTCATTCCAAATGTGAATGATGGCTACAGAGGAAAAGCTCCGGATTTGGGCGCACTGGAAGCAGGTGGTCCGGAAGTGATTTATGGAGCACATCAACTTGATCCGGGTGATGAGTTCTATCGTTGATGGGTTAAATCCTTTAATACAGAGATAAAGCTTAGTTAAACTATTGTAATGAGTTCGTTTCAGCCTTGAGTTTGAGACGGAAAACTCAATGATCCCCCATACACGTAGGATCAGGCGGAGGATTGATGGGGTATGCGCTACCTATCTGTGAAATATATAACATCTACCTGCAATTATGTAATATTTTTTGGGTTCGGTTTTGGACCTTTGGTCTCAAACCACCGAATTCATCATTTAAGACTACAATCATGTCAAAAGAAAGAGAAGGCAAGAAGAAATTAGATAAAAAAGCTCCATTAAAGAACCTGAAGGAAAAGCGTGCTGCAAAAGTTGCTAAACGTAAAGAAAAAAGAAGCCACGAGTAAAATACCTGGAATTAAAATTTCAATTCTGAGGCAGTAAGATTAATAGAAATGTTAACAGGTAATCCACATATGATAGTTATTTGTCGTAATTGAGTTGGAAATGCGGAATAGATTTCAGTCCGGGGATATTGTATATTCAAAGAAAGCACCAAAAGTGAAACTTATGATTCGTCGGTATATAGATGAGCGGTACTACTGCAAAGTACTGAATAGCCCCTACAGTCCCGAGTTATCTTTTTATGAGCGGGATCTGATTGCAAGTAGTAATCCTGCAGATAAGGGGAGTAATTGAAATTTAACCTGATTCCATTTAGAAAAATAAGAATCAAACAGAGCTTGAATTGGGTTTTGTATTCCAAACGAATAGTCCAATTTTGATTTTTCCTTAAAGAAGAGATTAATTGATTCTATACTTCTAAACCTTAGTTAGTCAATTCTTTTTCCACCTTTAATATCTGCATGAGTATGGCGCTGTAAAATGCCAACAGTCCCTTACTTTTCCCTATAAGCTCATATTGCCTTAGCTGTAAGACCATTTCGGCAAGTTTTTGCTGCATATATCCCAGGTACATGATTTCAAAGTGTTGGTCCCGGACCTTGTCAAGTATCTGAAGGTAGTTCTCACTGGAACCACTCAATGACAAAGGCAATTTAATCTTGTATCTTGTTGCTTCCTTACGGTATTTTTTGTTCAGACCCACAGCCATATGGTAAATCTCTTTGGCTTTTGAATAGGCCTCTTTCATTCGTAACCGTTCCATTGCTGTAGCAGCCATGTATTCAATTAATCGCATTCGATCATAGCTATCAATCAAAAAACCAGCATCCTTAAGCTGCCAGCTGCCTGTGTTTCTCTGTAGGGCTTTCCTGGCAGTAGATCGGGATCGGCTTGCAATCTGAGAAAAGTTTATGTCATTGCTGGGTATCATAGGTTAAAAGTTTATTGGAAGGGCTTCGTAGCCGCTTTTAATAACCGTTGAAATCATCTTAAACCTAACTTTTGCCTGGAAACTATTACGTGTATGGGCGGGAATGATAATGGCTTGACCGGTCTCCAGTATATGAGACTTATCGTCAATGATTACTTCAGCCTTTCCATCTATGACTTGGATAAAGGTATCGAACGGTGAAGTTTTTTCAGTAAGCGATTCTCCGGAATCAAAGGATACGGCACTTACATTACCAGTGGCTTTTTTGATGATGGTTTTAATCAGGACGGAATCTGGTACATACTCAATTATTTCTACCACGATCAAAATCTTCCCCTTTTCTATGGATTCTTTTTCCATGAGTGTTAACCTCGGATAAGTCTAAACAACACGGCAATAATGGCGATAACAAGAAGTATATGAAGAATACCCCCTGTTCCATACCCCAGGTATCCAACGGCCCAGAGAATGACCAGTATTACCGCAATGATGTAAAGTAGATTTCCCATTTTTAATGCTTTTATGATCAATTATTTTCTAATGTTTTTGAATTTATCAACTGTCAAATTCTGAACTGGCTCTTGCCCAATGCTGGTTTGTTTTTCTCATTTGATTTTTCCGATACTTGCATTGATTGGCCGGAAACTGTCCTGGACATCATCAGTTAATGCGACAAGACGTTCACTTTTACCAACTTCTTCATACTTCTCCATTTTGAGTTCAATCTCTGCCAATTTCGTTTTCATATACTGCACGTACATCATATCAAAATTTGCTTCCACTATATTGTCGAGATTATGAAGATATGCATCGCTGGAGTTACTTAATGAAGAGGTCAGCTTGATTCTGGACCGAACTGCTTGCCACTTAAAGTTTGAGTGTAGGCTTTTTGCACTTTTCGAAGCTTCTGTTGCCAGCAGAAATTGTTCTTTTAAGGTACTTCTTTTTTTTGCGAGTGTGGACATTCCCTCAATTGTCAAAATCAAATCATAAGACTCATTCAGAAATCGTGCATTATCAAGTTGATCACCTCCAAACCTTTGTTGGTTGGTGTTCATTACCTCGTAATAGTTTTTTTTGTGACAACCCGTGAAAACAAGCAGGGTACAAAGAATAATTGTTATCTTATTTTTTTTCATTTGGATTCCATTTACTGACGGTTGCAGGTGATATCAATTCTTTTTGCCTGCAAACAAATAAGTGGCCCCTCCTGCTAAGGCTAGTACAACACCCAGATAAGGAGACCAGTCGATAGAATGGTTTTTATCTGCGCTAATTTCCAGGTTACCTATGTCAACCACTTTCTCTTTGGTAACGAATTTAACTCCGCTGAAAATAGTGATTAAGATGCCGATGACCAGAATGACAATACCTATCTTTTTCATTTTTTTATTTGATCAAATTGTGTCATCAACTTTTAAAGCAGGAGAATTAGTAACAAAACAATTATGATGATCGCACCCACCGAAATATAAACTCCACCGCCAAGTTCACCGAGCTCGGATTTAATGGATTTGACCTCTTTTCTAAGCTCTCTTTTTTCTCGGGAGTTCATGATTGACTTGTCAAGTACATTGATCTCGTCAAGTCGGGTCAGTAACTCGTTGACTTTCGCGGCTTCATTAGAGGCCGGGATATTCGCAGGAGCAGTAGCTGCAGAGATGGTTGAAGTGGCTAGCAACATCAACACCATCATTATGCTAATTTGTAATTTTTTCATTGCTATAGTTTATGGTTTATTGTATGGAGACGAATACGGATTAGTAATAAGCAAAGGTCGTTACCAATAGGAATCAGTTAGTTACATCTTGTAATATGAAGTTTACATATTTCACTGAATCCAGATTTAGTAAATCAATACAAGAAAAAAGGTTGAAGTAGTCATACCTCAACCTTTATTTAAATTATTATCACTTTGGTCTTATTCCACTTCGACTGGTTATGGTTGAGTAACTACATTGCTGTCAAGAATGACGGCAGTTTGAGCCAACGCTCTCCCTTTTAATGAAGCACCGGTAGCCAATGTAATGCCGGTTTTTGACAAGATGATGCCTTCAAAGTGGGCAGTTGTTCCGATGGTTACCTCCCCGGCAACCTGCCAGAAGATATTTTTAGCCTGTGCTCCACCTGATAATGTCAAATTGACTGCGGAGCTAACAGTAAGGTTTTCTGCAATTTGAAATATCCAAATATCATTCTCTCCTCCGGTGAGGGTTACATCAGTTGGTACCGTCACAGTATTTGTCCACTTGTAAACACCAGATGAGAGTGTTTTCCCTCCTATATTTCCGGTACCAAGTTCAAAGAAATCAGGTGATGTTCTACCAGCAGCATCGTTGTATGCTGTATTCATGTTGTCTATCGCTGTAGTCAGGTTACTTGAAGTAGGGGATGCCATATCTGCTGCATAGACTTTTCCTGTAACCTGAACGGATGTAGCAAATCCCGTATCATCAATTAAAGATAATCCGGTGATATAAGATTCAGCTGCTGGACTTATTCCCATATCACCAGTAATGGCTGAAGTAGGACTGTTATTGATGGCAGTTTTAGCCAGAACAACGTAGTTGACTGAAGAGCCCAGGTTAATTGTTGCTGGTGTAGAAGTGCTTCCACCCGTGGTAAAACTCCACTCAACTGCCTCTGAAAGTGCATTGCCATTCAGGTCTTTCATGCCTGTTGTAATGGTGGCTGTATAATTAGCTCCTGCTTCAAGACTATTTGTTGGATTAAAAGTAGCCGT
This sequence comes from Bacteroidota bacterium, assembly GCA_047947195.1. Lineage (GTDB taxonomy): Bacteria > Bacteroidota > Bacteroidia > Cytophagales > Cyclobacteriaceae > UBA7330. Next base: position 3,051,658 of record CP170458.1, on the reverse strand, counting down.
AGTTCCATCATAAGTGACTTCTCCGGGAATGTCTGTGCTTCCTTTTTTCAATTTAAAGTTGGTGGAGTTCACTGTAAGAGGATCCATTGCCTTGCTAAAGGTGAATGAAATAGATGCATTTCGTTCTATTCCTGTACCCTCGCTGGCAGGCTCTGTTGAAACGATTGTCGGGCTATTCGGATTCGGATTTTCATCATCCTTATTACAACCTGTGACTAATATGAGTGCTGCCAATGCAGCAATGCCTAATTGTTTTCTAAGTATCATAAATTTTGTTTTAAAATCGCCGCTACTGACGGGGTTAAAGCGTGGTTTCGCCCTAACCACAATAGATCCCTCAGGGAGACTATTGATAATACAAAGATGCTGTGTCCCGGAACAGGATGTATTACATTCCGTTAGAAGAGAGTTACATATTTCGCTGTTTCCCAGGTTCTTCCATTCCTGCTTTTTTTTGCAGGTTGATCACAGATTTTCGAGGTTGGTATGCCGCTTTTCCTTCAGCTGTTTATAAAAGGAAGGAGAAAGTCCGGTCACCTTTTTAAACTGATTAGACAAATGTGCTACACTGCTATAATGAAGCTTGTATGAAATTTGGGTAAGATTGAGTTCGTCATAGAGTAGGAGTTCTTTGATCCGCTCTACTTTATGCATGATAATAAACTGCTGGATGGTGATTCCTTTTACCTCAGAAAAAATGTTGGAGAGATAGGTATAATCATAATTCAGTTTTTCACTGATATAGTCCGAATAGTTCACCTTGGGTAATTCATCTGAATAGTGGATCATCTCTATGATCAGACTTTTTATTTTTTCAATCAGGATGCTCTTCTTATCGTCAAGAAGCTCCAATCCTGACTTTAATAGGTTAGCCTTCAAATCACCATGTTGAGTAGGTGTGATATCTTCCAGGATCTCCACCATTCCAAGATCTATAATCGTGTGATGCAAACCCAGTTTTTCCAGCTCTTCTTTAACCATTAGCTTACATCTGAGACTTACCATGTATTTGATGTAGAGCTTCATAGGTGTTTAATGTAATCCCAATTAAGCATGATATGGGATGAATTATTTAAATGCTGTTGGGAGGATAAAGAGCATTATTAATACAACACAAAATCAGGTAAAAAATTCCCCTGATTTTAGTAATCTACGGGTTTTGAGGCATTTATTAAGGTAAATCCAAAAAATCTACAACAATTCCGCATTTAGATGTAAGGCAAAACCACTGAAAATTCCGGAATTTTATAACATCATAAATGCTCAAAGTACCGGACCCATGCAAACTCCGGATAAAATCACATTTTTAAATACCCGCAAGGATTTTACGATTACGTTGAATAAGCGGGTAAATAATTATTTTAAGCAAAATAAGATCAGTCGCTTTGCCAATCGGGAGATGGTCATCAAAACTATTGTTATGATGGCACTTTATTTTGGTCCTTATGCACTGATCTTGAGCGGAGCGATTTCAGGCACTTTTATTACGATCGTTATGACCATCCTCATGGGGCTCGGACTCGCCGGGATCGGACTATCTGTTATGCATGATGGCAATCATGGAGCATATGCCGGCAAGCACTGGATCAACTCAACGATTGGTTATTCGCTTAATTTGATAGGAGCTAACTCCTTTAATTGGAAAATACAGCATAACGTCTTACATCATTCGTATACCAATATTTATCATGCCGACGAGGACATCAGTGTACAGCGAGCCTTGAGACTGTCCCCAAATGCCCGGTGGAGGTGGTTTCATCAGTATCAGGCTATCTATGCATGGTTTCTTTATGGTCTCATGACACTATTTTGGATGTTTTATAAGGACTTTGAACAGCTGTGGAGATATCAAAAAAATGGTCTTCTTCGAAAACAGAAGGGTGATCCAGCTAAGGAATGGGCCATTCTTCTGACCACCAAGTTGATCTATGTCGGGTATATTTTTGTTGCTCCCATCTTGCTAACCTCCTGGCTGTGGTGGCAGGTGCTCATCGGCATTGTGATCATGCATTTTGTAACGGGATTCCTGTTGGCGATCATCTTCCAGCCAGCCCATGTAATTGTCGGATCTGAATTCCCACTACCGGATAAGGACCGCTCTATGAAAGATAACTGGGCCATACACCAGCTGCGCACAACCACAAATTTTGCAAATAGCAGTAGATGGTTTACCTGGTTGGTAGGCGGTTTGAATTTCCAGATTGAGCATCATCTATTCCCGGGAATCTGTCATGTGCATTATCGACAGATTTCAAAAGTTGTGAAGTCAACAGCCAGGGAATTCGGGCTCCCATACAAAACCGTAAGCACTTTCTCCGGAGCCCTGAGTGGCCATTTACGGTTACTAAGAAAACTAGGGATGAAGAGGCAGGGTAAGCTTCATATATCTTGAAACCTGGAATGAGGGTGAGATTTTAGTAAAATGAGTTGATCTTCATTATAAAAGAGGATCAGGTAATGTGATAGATAGTTGGGTTCCTGCTTTAGGTCGATGAAAACACCTACCTAAAGCTGAAACTTAGTAGGTCTGAAGTTCGCAGAAGAGTAATTTTAACTCTTTCCTGGTTTTCTTAAGTTTAATGGAAAGTCTTTCCAGCATAGCGTCTCTCTGCCCTTCCTTAAACTCAAAATCAAAATCGCTGAGAGTGGAAAACCTCCTTTTGAGCATTATTTTTTGTTCTCTCCAACTTCTTATTATTTCCAAATCATTGGTTGCCAGTGGCGTTTAGTTTCGAACTGAATTTTTACTCTTCCTGGTTTTGGCAGGCTTCTGTTAATATGATTCATTGTCAAAAGGCTAACTGCTCGTCTAAGAATTGAAGGTTCAATAATGATATATGGCAAAAGGTGCTTGCCAATATGTTTCAGTCTTGAATTCGCCATGTCTACCAAATGGAAAAAGGAATTGCTTGTATTTGAAATTGTAGTCATGTTTTTTTTAGTATTTCAATTTGGTTGCAAAAGTGAGATTAACCTTGTCACATCTCGTTACATACTCGCCACTTAGATTTACACATATCACTGATAAATATGTTGGAGATCAATCCTGTCGCTCTCTTCTCAGAAGTGTCTTAATTCTGTAGGATTGGTACTAACCCTGAGATCTTTTTCGCTATAAGCGCGTTCAATATTTCCCGGATGATTAAACACTTTACAGAAATACACTTCATCCACAAATCGCCGGACAATTAGTTTTATGTTTGGAGGATTCCGGGCATAGACAATTTCTCCTGGTTTAAATAAGTTTTCCATCATTAAGGCTTTCAAAATTTATAATACTCAGTACCATTTCCGATCATTTATTCATCCAAAAAGCTTGGTACTAGTTCTCCTTCGGGATATGCCAGTTCTCTTCTTTTAGGGTCTTCAAACACCCTGCAGTAATGACAAAAGCCATTTGCTCAAGATCGCTCTATTCCTACTGAAATGCATTACATATATCCAGAGGAATCTTACATAAATCATAGGTTATAGGCGTTACCACTAGTATAAAAGGTTGTTATTCATCTTTGGTTGATGACGACACTGACCTAAAGCTGAAATAATACACTTAAGAGACTGATTTCTGACCATAATCAAATGGAAATTCCTGGTAAAAAATCATTAATTTTATAATTATGGATAAGTAAATCTCAATTCAGTTGTGAAATATTTAATATATGCCAGCACGCGAACTTGCACTGACGATGAGCTTATTGATATTTATAAAGTAGCAAGAGCATTTAACAGCGAGAAAGATATCACGGGAATATTGCTGTATTCTGCAGATAACTTTGTTCAGTATTTGGAGGGAGAATATGAACCCCTTAATTCCCTCTATCATGATAAGATTTTGAAGGACAACCGGCATAAAGATGTAAGACTGCTGGTATTTGAAGATCACAAGAAACGATACTTTTCTGAATGGAGTATGGGCAGAAAAGAGGTGAACAACAAGCAGATAGAGTTCTTTGAAACCTTTGATGGTCAAATAAAAATCAAGGAAGATTTTACAGAAATAGATGAGGGAACTCAAAAATTGCTGGATTTGTGGGAAGGTTAGATCTGCCTGGTGTTGTTACCTTCATGAAGGCTTGATGCCAATTTTTGGTCGGTGACAACATGACCAAAAGCATAAGTGGTAGAATTGAAAGCGGAGCAAATAAAAAAGGCACTCTTTACAAGTGCCTTTTTGTAGTAGCGGGAACAGGACTCGAACCTGTGACCTTCGGGTTATGAGCCCGACGAGCTACCAACTGCTCCATCCCGCGATATGTTATTAAACCTCAGAAATCTCAATTGTTCATTACTCAAATGAGTGAAAAATATCCCTGATGCTTAATTTTGGGATTGCAAATCTAACATACTCTTTTAGATTCCCAAAGCCTGATTAATATTTATATCATAATCAACACAGATTCATCATCCATAATTCCATTCATCTGACTATTTTTCCGTGTGACTCAAAAATCTGACTTTAAAGCTGGCTTCGTAACCATCATGGGGAAACCCAATGTGGGCAAGTCTACCCTCATGAATGCCCTCATTGGTGAATCGCTTTCTATCACCACACCTAAGGCGCAAACGACCCGACACCGGATCTTCGGTATTGATACTACAGATGACTACCAGATAGTCTACTCGGATACACCGGGGACCCTCGATCCGCATTACAAGCTTCAGAACCAGATGATGAAGTATGTACACGCCTCGCTGGACGATGCGGATATCATCCTCTACGTGGTGGAGTTAGGGAATAAAAATGACGAAGACGAATGGATTAAGCTTGCACAGCGGACTAAAGTCCCCATGTTGTTTCTAATCAACAAGATTGATACGGCCAAGGGCAGCCAGGTAGTAGACAAAGTCCAGTACTGGAAAGAGCAGATTGAAGGAATAGATCCTTTGCCGGTCTCAGCCACTGATGGGTTAAACCTGGCTGAGCTGAAGGAAAAGATTATGGAGCTTTTACCTCTTCATCCTGCATATTTTCCGGGTGATACTTTGACAGATCGTTCGGAGAGATTCTTTACCAGTGAGATGATCCGGGAAAAGATCTTTTTGAATTACAAGCAGGAAATTCCTTACAGTTCCGAGGTAGTGGTTACAGATTTTAAAGAAGATGAAACGATCATCCGGATCCGGGCAGAGATCTATGTCGAGCGGGAGACCCAAAAAGGAATCATCATTGGCAAAAAGGCGGAAGCCATCAAAAAACTGGGTATGGATGCCCGTAAAAGTCTGGAAGAATTCTTTCAGAAGCAGATCCATCTGGAGACCTACGTAAAAGTTGAGAAGGACTGGAGATCCAAAGATGTGAAGCTAAAGCGTTTTGGCTACTAACAATAATTTTGAAGCCCATTTACATCATTCCATGATTGCGTGATTTTACTCAGTAAAAACACGTATTTTTTCTTTCAGTGGCTTCAATTGATGCTACTGTTTTCTAATTTCAAAGTTCCAAAACATGACCTAGATGCGGTATGCTTCCGATTTTCAGGAAAGGTTAACAAAATTTGACTTCAATACCCTTGAGGAGAGTGTTGATACCATTTATGCACTCAACTCAAATCTTGAGTTCATTTATTTCAACCCTCAATACATAAAGTTTGCTCAGGAAAATGGTTTCAAAGGAGATATTTTAGAAAAGTTTCCAATTGGCTCCTCCATTGGGCAGGTTTTAAAAGGAGATGTGTTAAGAGAATTCTATTTGCAGAATTATCAGAAATCCCTAAGTGAAAACGTGCCCTGGACTTTTGAATATAAATGTTCAACTCCTTCTATATTCCGGGCATATCAACAACGGACCTATCCGATCGTTGAGAGTGAATGCATAGTCATTCTAAATTCTTTAATAGCTGAAAGGCCAATTCGTGAAGTTTTTACCCATGATCACGAGCCAAATGAAGAGATCTATCTGCAAACAAATGGCCTGATTTACCAATGCAGTAATTGCAGGAGGACACAGCAGTCAAAAGATTCCGAAAAATGGGACTGGGTTTCAAAATATATTGAAAAAATGTCTTTAAAGATCAGCCATGGCATTTGCCCGTTATGTTTTGACTACTACTGGAAATACCCCTCCTCCAGAAAGATTGGATAACTCGTCTGGCTACATTTCAGCCAATAAAACATCGAATTGAACTCATTAGAAGAAGTACAGTCCATATTTCGAATCCTGATCGTATTCAATTTCAAGTAGGACCAGGGCTAGTAAGCCTACTCCATCCACTGCGTCATACCTGATCTCCCCGGTATGACTTCTGAACATTTTAGCGTCCTCGAGGTAAAGTCTGGAGATCGCTTCCCTGGCTAACTCAAGCATCCATCGTTTACTTTCCTGATCCTTGAATGTCTGATGGTAGCTTTTGAGGTAATGGATGATCCTGGCATAGTTTTCAGCATACATGAGTTGTCTCGTATCCCTGGTCATCAGCTGTTGTTTTATATGAATCAGCCAGTTTTTTGCATGATCTTCAAACAATTGGTTTCTTGAAGTCCTAAACATGGATAAAGTCGCCTCTGCAAGCTGAAGCGGGTAATTGTGTGTCGGAAATAATGGATTAAAGATATCTGCATATTCATCAGGTTGATAAGGATAGTCAGGTTGTGGTCGGTAGGGAGTCCCGTCATTAATATTCAACCCTCCAAAATACAGATTGGATTTTTCGCTCCACCCGTTAACCAACCACCTGGCAAGAGTAGACGATATGATCGTTTGCCATTTAATGGCGTAATCATGGGGAACGAATCGACTAGCCTTTAGCACAAAGTTTGCCCATAAACCAATTTCAGTAGTGGAGGTATACTTGTCCCAGCGATCCTGCGTCGGACTGTTTTCTAATAGTCCACTATTGAGGTCTCTGTTTGAGTAGCTATAATTGACAATTTTGTCGGCCAACACCAACAATGAAGCATCCCCGGTCTTGTGATAAAGCCAGGCAAGGCTAAAGCTCAGAATGCCACCAGCTTCGATGAATGCATAACCTGTTTTACCATCAGCATGGCGGTTAAACTCACCAGTAGCAGTGTCCACCACATGCCCCATAATAGCCTGGCGAATATGCCTTTCTGTAAGTACCGGATCCATCTCCCAAAGGATTTCCCAGGCAGGAGAAAAAGGTCTGATCTCATGGAGGTCTCCTGTTTCTGTATTGAAATCCACAGGGTGAGGTTTTTCAGACCCATTAAATTTCACACACTGATCAGCAAAGGAATCATAATAGTAATGGTTACCCCAAAGGATTACCCCATTGTTGGCTTTGCATTTATCAATGTATGATTGCAGGTATTGGGTGGCTGAAGCTTTGAAAGCGGGGTTTCCGCTAAGTCTACTCAATTCATCAGTTGCGGCGAAGTTTGGGAAATCCCAATAGGCGGTTGATCCTTTTGGAGCACTCACTGAACGGTTAAGATAAACCCTTTGAGGGATGTTTTCAGGTCTTGCATCCTTCTCCGGGTATTTTCCGGTTACAGGATCAAGACTCGCCATCCAAAGCGGGGTTTTTACCTCTCCATAGGTGTCTGTTCCGGATGTAATAAGCTTTTGGTAATGACTTTTTATCGGGGTTGTAAAGTCTGTTGTTACCTGGCTATATCCGGTGATATTCCATAAAAAGCATAAAAGAAGGACTATCGATTTGGCGCGGATCTCATGGGAGGATTTTGATATCATAGAAATAAAATTAGCTAATTGTAGGATCGAAGAAAAAAGCCGCCAATGAACCAATGATATGTTGGATATAAATAGCTATACACAAAGACCACAGAGGGTTCTGGAAAAATCCGTCTCAGTGTAATCCTCCCAAGGTCTGTCCCCAGACAGACCTCTCATTCCGCTCTATTGGCTTGTCGGGGGACAAGCCATGGAAATGTCTCCTCTGAGTAACTCTGTGGTATAATCCTAAAAGCTATACACAAAGTGCACTGAGAAGCCACAAAGACCACAGAGGGTTCTGGCAAAATCATTCTCTCTGTGTAGCTCTGTGTCTCCTCTGAGTACCTCTATGGTATAACTCTAAAGAGCTGTACACAAAGTGCACTGAGAAGACATAAAGGTCTCCTCCCAAGGTCTGTCCCCAGACAGACCTCTCATTCCGCTTCTATTGGCTTGTCGGGGGACAAGCCATGGAAATGGAATCATTCTCTCTGTGTAGCTCTGAGTACCTCTGTGGTATAACCCTAAAAGCTATACACAAAGTGCACTGAGAAGCCACAAAGACCACGGAGGGTTTTGGCAAAATCCTTCTCTCAGTGAATCTCGTGGTATAAACTAAAGGCTTAATTTTCCAGCTATAAAGCCGGTACTCCAGGCAGCCTGGAAGTTATACCCACCGGTGATTGCATCGATGTCCAGCACTTCTCCGGCAAAGTAGAGATTAGGGATCACCTTGCTTTGCATCGTGTTGAGGTCCACGCTTTCCAGGCTCACTCCCCCACAGGTGACAAACTCTTCCTTGAAGGTAGTTTTGCCGGCTGCCTTATAATTATCATTCGTTAAAATGTTGGTCAGCTTATTGAGGCCCTTTTTCCCAATCTCTCCCCATTGTTTAGAAGCGGGTAGGCCCGCTTTATCTAGCAGGAATAACCAAAGACGCTCTGGTAGTTCGAAGAGCCTGAGGTTGCTCATCAGTTTCTTAGAATTAGAATTTGCTAGCTGTTCCAGCGTTTGATAGGCTTGTTCGTAGTTGCTTTCCCCAATCCAATTCACCTGAAAATTGAACTGATAATCTTTTTCGAAAAGCGTTCTTGCTTCAAAGGCTGAGAGTTTTAAAATGGCTGGGCCACTCATGCCCCAATGGGTGATGAGCAATGGACCTGTTGTTTTTACTTTACTGCCCTGGAGGCTGACAATGGCATTAGGAGCCACCAGCCCCATGAGTTTTGTCACAGGATCCAGGGGTAGATTGAAAGTAAATAGGGAGGGGACAGGTACTTCAATTTGATGACCCAATTCTTTTATCCAGTCCAATCCAGAACTTTTTGGAGACCCACCGGTGGTGATAATGACTTTATCAAATTTCAATTGTTTACCAGATGAAGTTTGAAGCAAGAATCTACCATCCATTTGTTTTATGGTATTTACAGCTTCCTGCAATTCCACCTGTATTTTTAACTTCCTGACCTGATCCTGAAAGCAGTCAATGATTGTTTGAGAATTTTGTGAGACAGGGAAAACCCTGCCATCCGGTTCCTCATAGGTGGGAACCCCTCTTGATTTAAACCACTCAATTGTATCCTGGGTATTAAATACTGAGAAGATCTTTTTTAGCTTTTTACCTCCCCTGGGGTAGGCTTTACATAGTTCGGAGATGGAACTACAACCATTGGTGACGTTACATCTACCACCTCCGGATACCTTCACTTTGGAAAGTACTTTAGTGGATTTTTCGAGAATGATGACTTCATGGGAGGGATGGTTTTCTTTTACTGCAATCGCAGCAAAAAAGCCGGCAGCTCCACCACCAAAAATAGCTACCTTCATTTTTTCTTGACTAGCGTGATGCCTTCTGGCTTTATCAGGATCTTTTTCTGTTTGTAAAGTGCTCCGATCGCCTTTTTAAAGGCTTTTTTACTGATTCCAAAAGTTTGATAGATCTCATCGGTATCACTCTTGTCTCCTATTCCCAGAAAGCCATTGTTATCGGTAAGCTTTTGTAAAACCATCTTTGTGTTTGGATCATTGAAGTTGGTATAGCCAATAGGTTGAATGGAAATATCTAGTTTGCCATCTTCTCTTACCTTTTTCACGTGTCCTTTGAGCTCATCCCCAATATTAACTTCTTTGAAAACTTCATTTCTGAAGACCATCCCATTGAACTGGTTGTTTACAATAACCGGATACCCAAGGTCCGTCTCACGGAATACCAAAAGGTCAACTTCTTCACCAAATCCTAATTCAGGTTCGTTATCCAGAAGCTTTTCAATCTTGCTGGTGGCAAAGAGTCGGGAGGTTTTATGATCCAGTGTCAGACCAACAACATACCACTTTCCTTCTTCCATAGGTAATTGTTGTTCAGCAAAGGGAACAAATAGATCTTTCTCCAATCCCCAGTCTAAAAAGGCACCTACAGTAGATACCATCTTCACCTGGAGAAAGGCAAATTCATTTAAAAGGATCTTGGGCTCAAGGGTTGTGGCTGTTTTGCGAGCCTCATGATCCAGGTAGACAAATACATTGATCTTTTCACCGTATTCGTATTTAGTAGGGCAATACTTATTGGGTAGGAGGACCTCTTCATTAAATGCATCTTTGAGGTATAACCCGTTATCGGTCGACCTTGCAATTTCTAATTCACTGTATTTACCTATTGGGATCACTGGCTTTTATTTTGAAGCAAAGCTAAGCAGGTTTTCAGGGATGTTTAAGTAAGGATGAAAATTGGGTTAGGATACTTTACTAAATTAGTCCATGCCGAATCAGAGAATTATGAAAGTAACCTATTCATTCATTGTTGTGCTTGGGGCACTTGCGTTCCTAAGCTGTAAGACAGAAGTCAAAGAAGAAAAGGATTTAAGCAACTATATCCAGACAGTTAATGGACCCATATCAGTGGATAGTATGGGTGTCACACTCATCCATGAGCATGTTTTCCTGGATTGGTCTCCAGAAGCTGACTATGATCCTATGAAATGGAACAATGAGGAGGCGTTTCATTTCATTTTACCCTACCTAAAAGAAATGAAAGCTGCAGGCGTAAAGACTTTCCTGGAATGTACACCTGCCTACCTGGGAAGGAACCCAAAACTGTTAAAGCGCCTTTCTGATGAGACCGGACTAAATATCCTCACCAATACCGGATTCTATGCGGCCAGGGATTATCAGCACATTCCTGAATTTGCGTATAAAATTTCTCCGGAAGGACTGGCACAGGTTTGGATCAAAGAATTTGAGAATGGCATTGAGGAGACCGGTATCAAGCCGGGTTTTATCAAAATTGGTTTGAACTACAACAAAGACTCCTTAGCATCCATCGAGGAAAAGATTGTGAGAGCCGCAGCTATCACCCATGCAAATACCGGACTCACCATTGTCGCGCATAGTGGCAAAGAGCATATTGCGAATTTCTGTTTGGAGATCTTGCAAGAACAAGGAGTTAAACCGGAAGCCTTTGTGTGGACACATGCTCAAAACGATTCAAATGAAGCCCATGTAAACATTGCCCGAAAAGGAGCCTGGGTTTCATTAGATGGCATGGGTAGTATAAAGGTGGATACGGCTTCAGGAGATACCCTTCAGCTCAATCGGTATGTGGATTACCTGGTGAACCTAAAGAGCCAGAATCTATTACATCGGGTACTTATTTCTCATGATTCAGGTTGGTACACAGTGGGGGATGAAAATGAAAGTATGGGCCGCCTGTTTACACCCGTTTTTCAATATGTCATTCCTGAGTTAAAGCGAAGGGGATTCACTGATCAGGATATTGAGCAATTACTGATCATCAATCCGCAGATAGCCTTTGCAATAGGTCCTGATCTGAATGACTAGGGTTGACTTGTCATGCGTAACCTGATATATTTACTAAACATAACCTTTAACCTATGAAATCCCTGTTTTACTTTTTGATAGCTATCCTGGCTATCACTTCTTGCACCCAACCCCAGAAACCTAAAGAACTACCCAATATCCTTTGGATTGTTTCGGAGGATAATAGCACATTCCTTGGATGCTATGGAGATGAGTTTGCCACTACACCCAACCTGGACAAGCTGGCTTCAGAGGGATTTTTATATACCCATGCCTATGCCAATGCGCCTGTTTGTGCCCCGGCCAGGAACACGATCATTACCGGAGTTTATGCCATTTCAAATGGAAATCAACACATGCGCAGTAAATACAAGAAGAGTGATGTGGTAAAGCCCTATCCACTTTTTCTGAGAGAAATGGGTTACTACTGCACCAATAACAGCAAGACTGATTACAACATTGAGGTTGATCAGGTGGATGACCTTTGGGATGAATCATCCAACAAAGCTCATTACAAAAATAGGGCAGAAAGACAGCCTTTCTTTGCGATTTTCAATATTGGGATCTCGCATGAAAGTTCAATACATAAGTCTATCCCCACCGAAGAGCTGAGACACGATCCGGAGCAGGTGCCTATTCCACCTTACCACCCGAGGACAGAAGATATGAAACATGACTGGGCTCAGTATTATGACAAGGTGGAAGACATGGATGCTGTGGTTGGAGAACGATTGAAAGAACTGGAAGAAAGTGGTTTAGCAGATAATACCATCGTGTTTTATTATGGTGACCACGGTGGAGTATTGGCAAGAAGTAAGCGGTATGTCTATGAGACAGGAACACATGTGCCATTCATCGTAAGAATTCCTGAAAAATTTAAGTACCTGTTTCCCAATGCAGAGCCCGGCACCAAAGTGGATCGGTTGATCAGTTTTGTTGACTTGTCTCCGACACTCCTGAGTATTGCTGGAATCCCTATTCCGGATTTCTTGCAGGGTAATGCTTTTCTGGGTGACCAAAAAACGGACGACCCGGAATATGCTTATATGTTTAGGGGAAGGATGGATGAGCGGTATGATATGTGTAGGGCGGTAAGAGGCCAGAAGTATCGTTACATCAGGAATTATATGCCCCACAGGGTCTATGGTCAGCATCTGAATTACCTGTGGAGGGCTCCTTCAATTCGGTCATGGGAGCAAGCTTATCTGAATGGAGAATGCAATCCGACGCAAAGTATCTTCTGGAACCCAAAGCCCAGTGAAGAGCTGTATGATACCGAAAACGATCCCTGGGAGGTAAATAATCTTGCTGATGATCCGGCTTATGCCGAAGTGCTCGAAAAAATGCGTCGGGCCAATCAGGATTGGGTATTGAAAATTGAGGATACAGGCTTTATCCCAGAACCGTCCTGGGCTGCACGAAGAGGCGATCAGCCCTTTTATGATTTGATGAGGCAGGACGGAAAATTTGATTTGAACCGGTTGGTGGAAGTGGCTGAAACAGCAACCAGGAGAGATCTGGAAGATGTCAATATACTGATTGACTACCTGAAATCGGATGATCCCGCTGTTCGGTATTGGGGGGCAACCGGTTTGTTGATCCAGGGAGATAAAGCAGCGACCGCCAAAGATGCATTGACTGAAGCCTTAAATGATGATTCTAATCCGGTAGCCATTGTGGCTGCCGAGACCCTATACAGAATGGGAGAGAAAGAGCTGGCAGAAAATACTCTGGCGGAGAAAGTAGCGGGTAGTGAGTTCGTTTCTACTTTCGCCATGAATGCCATTGACATCAATGATATATCCACTAACGAAATCAAGAAGGCGGTGGTAGATCACAAAAGTGATAAAAATCAATATGACCAACGGATGGTAGAGTGGCTGATGGAGAAATGGGGCACCGAGGAATAAGGAGGAAGGAGAAAGGAACAAGGAGAAAGGTAGCTAATTACTCAGTGTAACTCTGTGTCTTCTTTGTGTTCTCTGTGTACAGTCATCTCTAATCCATTATTTGTGATTTACCAACAATCGAAGTATTTTGTTATCGGTTCTATTAGTTACTAGTTCAAGGTAAATTAGATGAAAATCTTAGCAACACTTTTATTATCGTCAATTGGCTTCCTGGCAAAGGGACAGGTTGATGAAATGCCTTATCAGGGTGGTGTAATTGCATTTTATAGTCAATTCAGTCATCAATTAAAATTTACTGACAAATCAAAGCTTGGGGTTGCTGTCCTTTATTGGGAGGTAGCCAATGGAGAAATTCGAAATGCCCAAATTATCAATAGTTTGAATGAGGCATTAGATCAGGAAATACTCCGAGTACTGGAATTGACAGCTGGTAATTGGGTATCCGATGACTCAACTTATGAATTCAGGTTGCCAATTAGTTTCAATAGTGGCGGTAAAGATTTCTATGTTGATCCCGCTCCTAACAATTATATGGAGGGTATAGTACTTTCAACATTTGGTTACAGTTATTCTTTTCCCTCCGATCAAAAGTTGATAGAGAAATTGAATAAGAACGTAGAGCAGGAGAAGTATCAAGAGGCTGAAGATTATGTGAATGAACTCATCAGAAGAAACCCGTTCAATGCCCAGATTCGTGATATAAGAATTTTCTGCTATAACAAGTTACGCAAATTTGATCTGGCTTGTCAGGATATCGAATTCTTGCAAAATGAAATGAACACGGAGAGTAAGTTTTCATGTATTCAGCCTTGAGTTCATAAAAACCTCTGTGTAACTCTGTGCATTCTTGTGTACTCCGTGTACAGCCTTTTAAAACACACTCACAGATATCCCCCCATCCACGGTAATGTTCTGCCCTGTAATAAAGGACGAATGATCCATAGCCAGGAAGGAAAAGACTGATGCCATCTCATCGGGGTCTGCCGTCCTTTTCATCGGTGTCCGCTTTGTTATGGCATTGATTCTGGCCTCATCAGCAAACAAAGGTTTGGTGAGTGGCGTAGCCGTAAATCCGGGAGATACCGTGTTTACCCTAATACCATCTGGAGCCCATTCCACCGCAAGGTTTCTGGACATCATGATGATCCCCGCTTTAGACATGCCATAGGGAGACCCGGTAGCTACATCCTGCCGTCCGGCGATTGATCCATTGTTGATGACTGAGGCATTTCCCGAGGCTTTTAACAAGGGGTGTAAAAGCCTTGTTAACTCAAACTGGGCAATGAGATTGATTCCCAATACATATTCAAATTCCTCCTTGGTATAATCAATTGTTTTCTTCCTGATGTTTACCCCGGCATTATTCACCAGGATATCCAACTGTCCCCATTTTTCTTCTATCAGTTCCTTAACCTTCTGCCTTTCATCTTCTTTACTTACATCGGCTTTTAGTCCGGTTACATCATAACCTCGAGACTTGAGGTCTGCTTCGACTGATTGAATTTCTTCCTCGTTTCTGGCAGTAAATAATACGGCTGCCCCCAGCTCAACAAACTGTAACATCGTGGAATACCCAATCCCCTTTGATCCGCCGGTGATCAGGGCTTTTTTGTTTTTCAGGTTCCAGCTTTTCATAATGTTAGTTTTAGATTGTAACTGCTTGTAATATTAACCCATGGTTTGTGTCTTCACAAACCATCACGATTTGGAAGTCTAAAGTTTCGGTTGGTGAGGATACAAACCGAAGTACCTGAATAAGATAACCACGAATTCACTAATAAATAACCGACTATTCTCTCGACACCAAAGGTGGAGGCATTGGTGCAATTGAGACGGTAAATCAAAAGACACTGCTAGTCCATAACCACTAATTCTCCGACAAGTCGGAGTTTCAAATAATAATTATCAAATTACTATTAGGTATTAGTGGCTTAATAATATTTATGGTAAGCCCCTGGAATAGATTTCCTCTGAGTAACTCCGTGTCTTCATTGTGATCTCTGTGTATAGCTATATGCTATGACTGTTAGTTCAGCTCCAGCATCACCACAGACTTCGCGGGTAGCTCCACTGTCAATCCATCTTTGGTTTTCTTAGCTCCATTGAAAGTAGCTGTTTTCACCACTTCTGGATTTTCAAACTTATTGTGATCAGTGACACTTTTTGAAGTCAAAATCCTTCCGGTCACCGTTTTCCAACTAAAGCCATTCAAGGCTCCGGAGATTGTAATAGGGTTGTTGGGGTCAATATTAACCAGGGTGATATGTACCTTGCCAGCATCATCCAAGGAGGCCGAAACATTCACAGCGGGAAGTTTGTCCTCCCCACGCACATAATCAGGTGTTTTTATAAGAAAAGGAATCAACCTGGCATCCTGATGGACTTTATAAAGGTCAAATACGTGATAAGTAGGGGTTAGGACCATTTTTTCTTTATTGGTGAGAATGAGCGCTTGAAGCACATTCACTGTTTGAGCCAGGTTAGCCATCCGGATCCTGTCTGCCCGATTGTTGAATATATTTAAGATACTACCGGCAATGAGCGCATCTCTTAAGCTGTTTTGTTGATAAAGGAAACTGCTGTTTGAACCTGGTTCTGAATCTGTCCAGATACCCCATTCGTCAACCACGAGGGCTACCCGATTTTCAGGGTCATAGTGATCCATGATGGCAATGTGCTTGTCGAGTAATTCGTTCATGAATAAGCCTCTTTTCATGGTTTCGAAATACTCACGTTCGGTAAAGCTTGTGGCAGATCCTTTTTTACTCCAGTTTCCTGTGGGCACGGTATAATAGTGGACCGACAGACCCCACATTTGCCGTTTTGCTTCCTGCATCATCACCTCAGTCCAATGATAATCTGTGGTATTTGCCCCGGAAGCAATTCTTTTGATTTGAGTGCCCGGATAGCTTTTGGCATAGGTAGCATATCGTTTGTATACATCTGCGAAATATTCAACTGTCATATTACCACCACATCCCCAGCTCTCATTTCCAATCCCCCAAAAGGCAACATTATAAGGCTCAGGGTGCCCGTTTTCAGCTCTTTGTTTAGCCAGTGTCGACTCGCCATTATAGTTTACATACTCAATCCAGTCATTCATTTCTTCAACTGTTCCACTTCCCACATTGGCAGCTATATAGGGTTCAGTACCGATCAGTTCGCATAACTCCAGAAATTCGTGTGTTCCAAAGCTGTTGTCTTCTACAATCATTCCCCAATGGGTATTGACCATGCTTGTGCGTTCTGATCTAGGGCCAATGCCATCTCTCCAGTGATATTCATCGGCAAAGCACCCCCCGGGCCATCTTAGGTTTGGAATGTTGATCTTTTTTAAGGCATCTACAACATCTAACCTAATTCGGTCCTTTTTTGGTACATCCATATCTTCATCCACCCAATAGCCATCGTAAACACATCTCCCCAGGTGTTCAGAAAAATGTCCGTAAATATGCTTGCTGATAATTGGCTGGTCTTCCTCAACGTTTAAAGTCAGGAAGGCATCCTGCGCATTCAAATTGATTGTGATCAAAAACAGTAAGAGTAGGGTAAGCTTAGATTTCATACTGATGAGGTTTTGGATTATTTAAGTTGTTTCGACACAAATGTATTAATAAATGTAATAAATACATTTATTATTCATCTTAATTCATGCTGGCAAAAAGTTAATCTATTTTGCCGGTTTTGCTGGTTTTGGATGTGTATCCAGGATCTTTTTCAATTCTTTGATGACCTTCGGATTATCAGCGGCAATATTTTTTGTTTCAAGTGGATCGGTTTTATAATCGTATAATTCATATATCGGATTAGCTGTCTCATCTTTTTGATCAATCCATGCGACCATACGGTAGCGATCTGTCCGGATGGCGCATCCTATCCTGCTACCTCTGGGATAGGCATGGTAAGAATGATTTCTGATACTCTTGTCTGTATCCTTCAATACCGGAACAAGGCTTAGCCCATCGATAGGCTGGTCTGTCTCTGGGATTGAAATCCCTGCCAGATCTGCCAGAGTGGGGTAGATGTCTACAGTTTCTGCCATTTGCTGTGTGGTTGTCCCTGGAGTCGTAACATTAGGAGCCACGAACATAATGGGTATTCTATTGGCCTGCTCGTAGTTTGTGTGTTTGGTCCAGGTTCCATGATCCCCAAGATGCCAACCATGATCTCCCCACAGGACGATAATGGTGTTTTTATCTAATCCTAACCTTTTAAGCTCATCCAAAACCTTTCCGATCTGAGTATCGGTATAGCTAATGCTGGCATAGTATCCATGAATCAGTGCACGTTTCAGACTATCGCTATAAATCCCATTGGTTTGTGGGATAGGTTTGAATTGATTGATCTCTCCACCTCTTTTTCCGGCAAAAGGGGGAGCATCTTCAGGAAAATCTTCAAATTCTGGCATAGGCAGTTGTTGCGGATCGTATAGGTCCCAGTATTTCTTAGGAACACAAAAAGGCAAATGGGGTCTTGCGAAGCCAACAGCCATGAAGAAAGGTTTTTCCGGTTTTTCGACTAACTCCCTCATACGGTCAATGGCATGTCGTGCTACTCTTCCATCAGCGTATGCTTCATCGAGTACATCTGCGGCTTCCCATGCAGCCCCACGCGGTAGTTGATGATTGGGTGGAAAATCTTCAAAATATAAAGGAGTGTTTTCGAAATAAGCTTCTTCCCTGGTGAGTTGGCGATTGGTGCTTTCCGGAAGAATATACTCGATGACCTTCTCTTTATGATGCGGAATGCTCCAGGAAGCTTCATCATTGGTATTCCCATGACCAATGTGGTAAACCTTTCCCATCGACTCCGCATGGTAGCCGGCCTGCATAAAGAGCTGCGGTAGTGTGAGTGCATCAGGATATTTATCTCTAAACTCCATCCCAAAATTGTAAAGTCCGGTGCTGGTAGATCTGGAGCCCAATAGCAGGTTATATCTAGAGGGCATGCATACAGCCTGGTTGCAGTAAGCCATACTAAATTTTACTCCCCAGGAAGCGAGCCTGTCAATGTTGGGTGTGATGGCAATAGGGTCTCCATAAGTCCCAATGTTAGGCTTTAGATCATCAACCAGAATCATAAGCACGTTTGGCTTTTGATTTTGAGGTGTTTCAACTTTCCCAAACAGACTTAGAAGAAAGAGTATTAAAAGTGTCATGGTAATATTATCAATTCAAATTAATCTTTTCTGTTTCTCCACATATGGTCCAAGGCCTCCATCTCTGTAAGGACTCCCCAATCATCACATGAAGCCATCCACATGGCTAATTCATGTTTAAGTGTAGCCTTGATTTTACTGTATTCTGGCTTGTCAGCCAGGTTTACCAGGCACCATTTGTCGTCAATGATCTGGTATAGTTCTTCTTTTGGTCTGTGCTTAAACTTGTTCAACCAGCCAGCTGCATCTTTATCAGTTTTCGCTGTCATTTCCCAGGAGGTATACCAGGGTTTAGGATTCGGATTGTTGTTGATGGTATTTAGGAATGTCTCTTCTGGAGTAAGATTTATAACATATCGGTATTCCTCATTCACGATAGATCTCACACCAAAGTGATCACTACCATTATTGATACCTCGTGTAGTCTGAAGGCTATATGCATATTCCTTTCCTTTTTCTGTTTCACCCTTAAGAATGGGGACTAAGCTTACCCCATCAAGTTTTTCAGCTGGGACTCCGCCTGCCATTTCAATAAATGTGGGCAGTAGATCAGAATATTCGACGATTCCTTTAAAAGTGCTACCTGGTTCAATCATCCCTGGCATTTTTGCTATCAAAGCAGATTTCACACCTGCTTCATAACCTGTCCATTTGGCGAATGGCCAAACAGATCCCTGTTCGCTGGCGAAGATCACAAGCGTATTATCTGTCAATCCATATTTTTCTAAAAGGTCAAGGGCTGTACCTACCTGATTGTCCAGGTAATTGATTTCAGCAAGATACCTGGTGTAGGCTTCCCTGATCACCTCGGTATCAGGAAAAAAGGGTGGGAGGGTCAGACTTTCAGCATTGAATAAGGAGGGGTCTCCTTTATCCCAGGGATCATGGGGTTGATTAGAGGTGAGCATGAGGGCAAAGGGCTGATTATTGGTTGACGCATCTTTGATGAAGTCTTCCACAAGATCAAATTCCGGGTCCTTGTCTTTGCCCAGGAATTCAAAATCGAAAATGGTCTCCGGCTGAATATGTCTTTTCCCTGATAATGCCACGCGATAACCTAAAGGACGCAGATACTGGACAATGCTTTCTGTACCTTCATTTACAAAAGTATGGTTAGGATACGCTCCTGTTTTCACCGGATACAATCCGGTGAATATATTATGACGGGTAGGTGAACACATTGGCGCTGCCTGGTAGCATCGGGTAAACTTCATGCCATCAGCAGCCAGTTTATCAATATTCGGTGTGATAGCATCCACACTTCCGTATGTTGCAAGGTCCCAGTTGGTGCAATCATCACCCATGATGAAAACAATGTTGGGTTTGGATTTTTGGCTTTCCTGATTTTGACATCCAATCAAAACTGAAGCAATGAGTATACTCAGTGCGACTTTAGGCAATGTTGAGTTTATCATAAGGATAATGTTATGAATTTATGGTGAGCATTCAAAGGGTTTTAGCCACTTAGGGCAAAGGGGTGGTGGTCTGTGAGCCACAGACCACGGGGACCGAGTTTCAGTTTGTTCACTGGTGGACAATCATAATCCCTTACCATGGTTTGTGGCTCACAAACCATCGTACAATGGCATAATAATATTAACCATAATACTCCCCATAGTGGGTTAAAAACCCAAAATCATCGATGCCTTTCTCATAAAATTTGGCAGAAGACCATTTGTATTCCTCGGGATACTGAATTTCACTCCATTCTTTTACCAATGGATTGTTATGGATATAGTCCAATTTCTGTTCGAATTTCCGCTTAGAATCCATCAATACTGCTAATGGATCCCGCTGCCAAATTCTGAACTCCCTCGAACTTTGATCAACTTTAAATTGAGATAGCTCATTAGAATGATTCAATTTTAGCATTTTCAGCATCTCGTGGGCAGTCGCTTTGTTGAAACTGGCATGTGGCATCTCTTTACCATTTAGTTTTATCATTTGCCACAGTAGATGAATATGATTTGGCATGATAACAAATCCAAATACTTTGATCTGGTTTTTGTGAACCTGACTGTGCAATTGACTAATTATTAATTCTTTGTGACATTCTTCTGCCAAAAGGTTTTTCCAATCTTTAATGGTGCTTGTCCAAAAATACATTTCATGCAATTGCATCTTTGACTTTCTATTCCCATACAGCCAATCAGTCATTTGTCAAATATAATATGTTTGTTAGATTGGTGGTCTGTGAGCCACAGACCACGGGGACCGAGTTTCAGTTTGTTCACTGGTGGACAATCATAATCCCTTACCATGGTTTGTGGCTCACAAACCATCGTCACGGAGAACTAGGTTTAATTATCACATTCACTTAATTTGCCAATGTGTCAAATCCAAATACCATCTTGTGTATTGATTGGGGTACCTCTTCTTTCAGAGCAGCTCTGGTAGAGATTGGGTCTCAAAAAGTAACATCCAGCTTCCAATCAGACCGGGGCTGTAAAGTAGTTTTTCAGGAGAGTCTTGAGAAACAGACCGACCCATTTGACTTCTTTACTCAGGAGCTTCAGGGTTTATTGAGGCAACATGACCTTCAACAGTCTGACTATGAGCAGATCATTATCTCAGGAATGGCCAGCTCGAGTATTGGAATGAAGGAATTACCTTATGCATCGCTTCCTTTCTCAATGAATGGGTCAGGTGTTCTGTCTGAAACGATGGAAGTGAGGGGCCTTGGTAAAATCACCTTAATATCCGGCGTTGCAGATAAAGAGGATATCATGCGGGGGGAGGAGACACAACTTTTGGGACTATGTGATCATTTGGATCTGGATAATTCTACATTGATCTTTCCAGGGACACATTCTAAACACATGAAAGTCAGAAATGGAGAACTTGTTGGATTTAAGACTTATCTGACCGGAGAGCTTTTCCAGTTAGTGAGTGAACAAAGTATTTTGAACAGATCAGTGATGAAATCCACCTGGTCCCTGGATTTTAAATTACCCTTCAGCCTGGGCGTCGATGAAGCACTAAAAGAAAACTTACTCAATAGTTTGTTTAGAATTCGCGCACGAGATATTCTTGGAAAGGATAATAATTCCTCACAGAATTACTTCTACCTCAGTGGCTTGATTATCGGAAATGAATTAAGGGGTCTTGTTTCAGTGAATGGAAAAAAGATTTATGCGTGTGATGGAAAAATGAAGTCGCTATACCAGCAGGCAGTGAATCAACTAGGAATTAGTGACGCTACCTTTTTAGCTACTGAAGAACTTGCTTATTCTTATATTAATGGTCAATTGTCCATATTAAAACATCTATGATGGATATTAAAAATGCATTGAAGACCGTTCCTGTTATTGGCATTCTCCGGGGATTTTCCCAGGATCAGGTCTTTAAGATCCTGGAGATATACCAGGAATGCGGTTATTTCCTGGCAGAAATCACATGGAATACCCCCAATGCTGCTTCAATTGTTCAGTCGGCAAAAGCAGAATTCAAGTCTCTGCAAATCGGTGCAGGAACTGTTTGTTCTTTGGACGATTACCAATCAGCCAGAGAAGCAGGGGCTTCATTTATTGTCACTCCAATTCTGGATGAAGAGGTTGTCAAAGCCTGTGTGAAAGATGGAATACCTGTATTTCCCGGGGCATTTTCTCCCACAGAGATCTACAGGGCATGGAATCTGGGTGCAACTATGGTTAAGGTATTCCCAAGCGGCACGCTGAGTCATGGTTATATCAAGGAGCTGAGTGGGCCCTTTCCGGAAATCCCTTTGGTGCCAACGGGTGGGATTAACATTGAAAACGTAGAATTATTTCTAAAAGCCGGAGCTAAAGGTTTGGGAATGGGGGGTGGATTATTTCCTGGTAATTTGATTAAGGATGAAAGGTGGGGAGAACTGAAAGATCATTTTCAAGCCTTTTACCATAAGGTAAAACCCTTCTTTTGATCTCTATGCCATAAAGCTTGTTGGTGAAAACGCCAACAAGGGCTTTTAAAATTTAAAGCGGTGATACATATGCCATCGTTGGTGTTTTCACCAACGATGAATTAGAACGCTTCATTACCTATCATCATGATGAGAAAGAAAGTCAAATCGGTTATCTGAATTGTAGTAAAAACTGGCCGAGGAAAATAAATATTGTTCGGGCAAATCACAATAGCCTTTCTTCACTGGATTATAGTGGATATATTCTAGTTTTTGATCAAATACTTTATCAGAATATAATTCAATATTTAGAGGGTCCCGTTGCCAAAATTGATACTTCCTATCCTTAAGATTGACCAAATACTCCTGTAATAATTTCGTATCACGTTTTATCAGATCAAACTTTATCATTTGGGCGGTGTATTTGAGAAAGTCTCTTTGAATTTCATGAGTTTTGAATCCTTCCCTTGCCTGCCAGATAAGATGGATGTGATTGTTCATAATCACAAATGCATTTAAGTATATACGATTGTTTTCAACCAGAAACCTTAAACTGTTAATTATTATCAACTTATAATCTTCTTTCGATAGAAGAGGTTTCCATTGGTAAATTGTTGCTGTTAGAAAATGAGCATGTTCATTAAGGATTTCCACATAATAAATGTAGCATATAATGTATTATTACAACAAAGCTTGTTGGTGAAAACACCAACAAGGGCGTAAATGATGAAAGGTGGGGAGAACTGAAAGATCATTTTCAAGCCTTTTACCATAAGGTAAAACCCTTCTTTTGATCTCTATGCCATAAAGCTTGTTGGTGAAAACGCCAACAAGGGCTTTTAAAATTTGAAGCGGTGATACTTTTTAGTATCAAACTTGTAGAGGAAAGAACCTTTCTTACTTGAAGTTTTATCTTTCTCATCCAACTTGATCAGGACATCCTGGTTTAAAATCTTCTTGATAAAGTTTCTTTTGTCCAGCTTCTGTCCCTGGATAGCCTCATAAAGCTTTTGAAACTGTCGCATGGTAAACTTTTCCGGGAGCAATTCAAATCCAATGGGCTCGACCGAAGCTTTGTATCTCAATCTCTTGATTGCCTTTTCTACCATTTGTTTGTGGTCGAAAATCAATTCGGGAATTTCATTAATACTGAACCATTCAGCTGAATATTTTTCTTTGAGTGCCTCATTGTGGTTCAGGATATTGATTAAAGCAAAATACGCAGTTGACACGGTACGATCTACCGGATCCCTGTCCGGATGGCTGAAGGATCTCAATTGCTCCATGTAGATATCATGCAATCCGGTCAGCTTATTAAGGACACGATTCGCGGCATCATCAAGCGTCTCCTCCTCCCTTAAGAACCCGCCCATCAGGGACCATTTTCCTTTTTCCGGTTCGAAATCCCTTTTGATCAACAAGATCTTCAGATCATCCTGGTCAAATCCGAAAATGATGCAATCTACAGCCTGGTAGGTCTTTTTATGCTTTTTGTAATGGTTTAACATTAGAAAAAATTAGATTACAATCTACAATAAAAGATAAATGTAGAACATACACTTATTAATTTATATTGTTTATCATTGTGTAATATTAACTTATTCTAACCCAAATTCATCCTGCCCCATGAAGGATAATTCACATGTCATTGGACTCGATTTTGGAACGGATTCCGTGCGAGCGGTCTTAATCAAAACGGCTACTGGGTCTACTGTTGCATCTCATGTTTCGTGGTATCAGCGATGGAAAGAGGGAAAATATTGTAACCCTCCCAAAAACCAGTTTCGTCAACATACACTTGATCACATTGAAGGGATGGAAGAGGCTATTAGGTTGGTGGTGAAAGATGGCGGAGTGGATAAAGGCCTGATTAAAGGAATTTGTATTGACACCACCGGATCATCACCAATTCCTGTAGATCAGGGTGGAACTTCACTTTGTTTGACACCTGGTTTCAAGAATAATCCCAATGCGATGATGGTGTTGTGGAAAGATCACACGGCTATCGCTGAAGCGGAAGAGATTAATGAGCTGGCCAGAAGCTGGGGCGGAGAGGACTATACCAAATATGAAGGCGGGATTTATTCTTCGGAATGGTTCTGGGCTAAGATTCTGCATGTTGCCAGGGAAGACCAAAAGGTAAAGAATGAGGCATTCTCATGGATGGAACATTGCGACCTGATGACTTATATACTGGTAGGAGGGAGTGACCTTGAATCGTTCAAACGTTCAAGATGTGCTGCTGGACACAAAGCCATGTGGCATCCGTCCTGGGGAGGTTTACCGGATGATCAATTTCTTACAAAGTTGGACCCTTATCTGGTGGAGGTTAAAAATCATTTATACAGAGATACCTTTACTTCGGACCAATCTGCGGGCAACTTATCAGCCGAATGGGCCGGAAAATTGGGTCTAAGTGAGGATGTGGTAGTTGCCGTTGGTACGTTTGATGCACATGCCGGGGCAGTAGGAGCAGAAGTTGAAGAATTCACCCTTGTCAGGGTCATGGGAACATCCACCTGTGACATCATCGTGTCTTCCCAGGATATTATTGGAGATCGCACCGTCAACGGGATTTGCGGTCAGGTAGATGGCTCTGTGTTACCGGGGATGATCGGTCTGGAAGCCGGACAATCTGCTTTCGGAGATGTGCTGGCCTGGTTTAAAAACCTGATCTCCTGGCCATTGGATAATTATCTGAAGCAATCATTGTCAGAAGAGGAGCTGGAAAAAATTAAAGATGACATGATTGTCTCTTTATCGGCTCAGGCAGAAAAATCGCCCATCAGTATCAGTGCGCCTATCGCTTTGGATTGGATTAATGGTCGAAGGACACCCGATGCGAATCAAAACTTAAAAGCAGCTATCGTCAATTTAAGTTTGGGAACTGATGCTCCTCAGCTGTTCAGGTCACTGGTAGAAGCCATCTGCTATGGGTCCAAAAAGATTGTAGACCGGTTTACAGAGGAAGGTGTCGAGATCAAAGCGGTTGTCGGGATCGGTGGAGTTGCGAAGAAATCAGCTTTCATTATGCAGACGCTGGCTGACGTGTTGAATATGCCCATCAAGGTAGCCGTTTCGGAGCAGGCGCCGGCATTAGGTGCTGCGATGTATGCAGCGGTAGCCGCAGGAATCCATCCGGATATGCAATCAGCGGTGAGCGCCATGGGAAATGGATTTGAGAGAGAATACTATCCAAACAAGGAAAATGTGGCAACCTACCAAAAGATCTATGAAAAATATGTTCAGTTGGGGGATTTTGTAGAACAAAAAATCACAAAAAGTTAAGATGTCTTATAAGCAATTGAAGGAAGAGTGCTATGAAGCCAATATGCAGCTGGATGCATTGGGCCTGGTGATCTATACTTTTGGGAATGTCAGCTCTTTCGATAAAGAAAACGGCGTATTTGCCATCAAGCCCAGTGGAGTCCCTTATGAGGTATTAAAACCGGATGATATTGTAATCCTGGATCTTGAAAACAAGGTGGTTGAAGGAAAAATGCGACCATCTTCTGACACGAAGACACATGCATTTCTATATAAGCAATGGGAAGGCATTGGTGGGATCGCTCATACGCACGCAACCTATTCAGTTGCCTGGGCTCAGGCGCAAATGGACATTCCGATTTTTGGGACAACACATGCAGATCATTTGACTACAGATATTCCTTGTGCACCTCCCATGAAGGATGAATACATTAAAGGGAATTATGAGCACATGACTGGTCACCAGATCATTGATTGTTTTGTAGACAAAAAACTGGATTATAAAGAAGTGGAAATGGTGCTATTGGGTAACCATGGCCCTTTTGCTTGGGGTAAAAATGCTGAGAAGGCGGTTTATAACAGTAAGGTGCTGGAAGAGATAGCCCGCATGGCATACTTAACCTTACAAATAAACCCCAATGCTCCTCGACTTAAGGAGGCATTGATCAAAAAACATTATGAAAGAAAACATGGTAAGGATGCTTACTATGGCCAAAATTGATAGTTAGATGACATCGTTGAATTCTTATGAAATCTGGTTTGTAACCGGAAGCCAGCATCTTTACGGAGATGAAATATTAAAAAATGTAGCCAGGCATTCTCAGGAGATTGTTAAATCCTTAGAGAATAGTCCACATATTCCAGTTCGGATAAAATACAAAGAAGTTGTGAAGTCCTCTGAAGAGGTTTACGGCTTACTTCAGGAAGCGAATACCACCAAGAACTGTATTGGAGTCGTCACCTGGATGCATACCTTTTCTCCAGCTAAAATGTGGATCAGGGGATTGCAGATCTTACAAAAGCCACTCGTGCATTTTCATACTCAATTCAACAATGAGATTCCGTGGGACAGGATTGACATGGATTTTATGAACGAAAATCAGTCGGCGCACGGAGACCGGGAGTTTGGTTTTATGGTGAGCAGGCTACGAAAAAACCGCAAGGTGATTGTGGGTCACTGGACGGATGAAAAAGCTTTAAAAGCACTGGGTAGCTGGTCGAGAACAGCTGCTGGCTGGCATGTTTTACAGCATACCAAAGTTGCAAGAATAGGTGACAATATGCGGGAAGTGGCTGTGACAGAAGGCGATAAGGTGGAAGCCCAGATGAAATTTGGGTTCAGCGTCAATGGATATGGAGTAGGAGATCTCGTGAAGTTTATTGATGGTGTTTCTTCTAAGGAAATTGATCAGTTGATCAGTATTTATAAAGATGAATACCAGGTTGCTGACGGGGTATTAAATAGCCATTCTCTGAGGGATTCTGCACAAATTGAGCTGGGATTGAAAGCCTTTTTGGAAGACGGTGGTTTTGGAGCTTATACCAACACTTTTGAGAATTTGCACGGTATGAAGCAACTACCTGGCATAGCCTCACAACGAATGATGGCTGCCGGATATGGCTTTGGTGCCGAAGGAGACTGGAAAACAGCAGCACTGCTTCATGCGGCAAAAGTGATGGACCAGGGACTTGAAGGGGGTACTTCCTTTATGGAAGATTATACCTACCATTTTGGAGCCGACCGGTCACAGGTTTTGGGTTCTCATATGCTGGAGATCTGTCCAAGTATTGCTTCAGGTAAACCAACGTGTGAAGTGCATTCTTTGGGTATCGGTGGCAAAGAAGACCCTGCCCGATTGGTATTCAACGTAGATGGAGGTGAAGCCATCAATGTCTCATTGATTGATATGGGAAACAGGTTCAGGATGATTGTGAATGAAGTGAAAGCCGTAAAACCTGAGAAAGCTTTGCCTAAACTTCCAGTTGCGCGGGTACTTTGGGATTGCTATCCGGATTTGGAAACCGCCGCGCATGCCTGGATCCTGGGAGGAGGAGCCCATCATACAGTTTTCAGCAAAGCCCTTACTACCAATTATTTTGAAGACCTGGCCGAAATGATGGATATTGAATTACTTGTGATAGATAAGAATACCTCCATTCGTAACTTCAAAGACCAGGTACGATGGAATGAAGTCTACTATAACCATTATTGATATATTGCTATACCCTTAAAACATTGTTAACACTAACTAACCCAATATGAAGAGTCTTGACACCCTTGACTGGATTTTTATTTCCGCCTATTTTCTGATCCTTTTTGGGGTTGCATTATGGGTCATTCTAAAAAAGAATGAAAATACTGAGGATTACTTTCTGGCCGGTCGAAATGTTGGATGGTTTGTGGTAGGGGCATCAATTTTTGCCTCTAACATTGGGTCGGAGCATGTCGTTGGTCTGGCAGGATCCGGGGCAGGGGATAAGATCCCTTTGCTGATCTACGAGTTGCATGCCTGGGTCGTCTTATTGCTGGGCTGGGTTTTTCTGCCTTTTTATGCGAGAAGCGGTGTCTTTACGATGCCGGAGTTTTTGGAAAGGAGGTTCAGTGCCAAATCTCGATGGTTTCTTTCTTTGGTTTCCCTGGTTGCCTATGTCCTGACCAAAGTATCAGTGACCATTTATGCAGGAGGTGTGGTTGTGTCAGCCCTGTTAGGGATCAATTTCTGGGTTGGGGCTTTGGCTACAGTGGTATTGACAGGAGTTTACACGGTCTTTGGAGGTATGCGTGCTGTGGTATATACAGAGACCCTTCAAACCATTGTTTTGATTATAGGAGCCGCAGTACTCACTTTTATCGGATTGGATGC
This sequence comes from Bacteroidota bacterium, assembly GCA_047947195.1. Taxonomy (GTDB): domain Bacteria; phylum Bacteroidota; class Bacteroidia; order Cytophagales; family Cyclobacteriaceae; genus UBA7330. The sequence continues at coordinate 3,023,130 of CP170458.1, read as the reverse complement.
TGTGGGTGGATGGTCTGAGATGAAAGCTACGTTGGGTCCGGAGTATTTTAACATGTGGAGACCAGCGTCAGATCCTGATTTTCCCTGGCCTTCACTATTGATTACCAGCACAATCGTGGGGATTTGGTATTGGTGTACCGATCAATATATTGTGCAAAGGACTTTAACTGCAAAAAATCTGAAAGAAGGAAGAAGGGGTGCGATCTGGGGATCTTTATTAAAGCTGATGCCGGTATTTCTATTTCTTATCCCGGGTGTGATAGCCCTGGCACTTAAAACCAAGGGCGAACTTCAGTGGGATACACCAGACCAGGCTTTCCCGGTATTGATGAGTAACCTGTTGCCTTCAGGATTGAGGGGACTGGTAGCCGCCGGTTTATTAGCTGCCCTGATGAGCTCATTAGCCTCTGTTTTCAATTCCTGTAGTACCCTGTTTACAGTAGATATTTATAAGAAGCTTAGACCCGATACACCAGAGAAAAAACTGGTGAACATTGGTAGAATTGCCACAGGGATCGTCGTGATCCTCGGGATTTTCTGGATTCCGATTATGCAGAACATATCGGGTGTTTTATACGAGTATCTGCAAAAGGTTCAGGCGTATATCTCTCCACCGATTGCAGCTGTATTCTTGTTGGGTATTTTTTACAAAAGGATCAACCAGCACGGAGCATACGTGACATTGGTTGTTGGCTCTATCATTGGCGCCGCACGTATCGCGCTTGAACTGGCAGCACCCAATCTGACACCTGGCAGCTTTTTACACACCATTGGTACGGTCAACTTCCTGACCTTTGGTGCCTGGTTCTTCCTGCTTTGTGTGGTATTGGTGCTTGGTGTAAGTTTTGCTACCAAACCACAATCAGATGAACAACTTGCCGGCCTGACTTTTAGCACGATTTCAGAGTCAGATAAAGGTGAAGTCAAGAACAGCTATTCGTGGAAAGATATCGTAATCTCAGTGGTGGTGGTAGGAATTGTTGCCTGGGTAATGCTCACTTTCAATGGGAAGTAAGGCTTTATGAGGCTTTTTAGGTTTGTTTGGTTGATCGGAGCCTTATTATGCATTGACAATCCAGTTATTGCTCAATCAATATCCATTAATAATCCTCTTGCCGAACAGCGAGCAGATCCATGGGTATATAAGGCAGATGATGGAACCTTCTATTTCATTGCTACCGTCCCGGAATATGATCGGATCATTCTGAGGAAATCAAAAACTATCAACGGGATTAAAGAGGCTGATGAAAAGGTGATCTGGATGAAGCACGAGAAAGGCGTGATGAGCCATCACATCTGGGCACCTGAGTTACATTATATTGATGGTAAATGGTACATCTATTTTGCAGCCAGTGAAGCCGAGGATATCTGGAAGATCAGGATGTGGGCATTGTCGAATGGTTCAAATGATCCAATACAAGGTACCTGGAAAGAAGAGGGGCAGATTAAAACCCAATCGGAATCTTTTTCATTGGATGCCACTTCCTTTGAGCACAAAGGGAAGCGTTATCTGATCTGGGCACAGGATGTCCTTGAAAATGAGAATGGTACCGGACTGGTAATTTCTGAAATGAAAGATCCCACGACCTTGACTGGACCTGAGGTTGTGCTTACCAAACCGGAATTCAGCTGGGAACGCCAGAAATACCTGGTCAATGAAGGACCTGCGGTATTGAAAAGAAATGGAAGGATCTTTGTGACCTATTCAGCCAGCGCTACCAACGATAGATACTGTATTGGACTACTCTGGATTGACGAAGATGCTGACCTGTTGAATAAAACGAGCTGGAACAAGTCTCCCGGACCAGTATTTTATTCCAATGATGAGGTTGATAGGTATGGTCCGGGCCATAATTCATTCACCATCGCAGAAGATGGCGAAACGGTGATCATGATCTACCATGCCAGAGATTACAAAGAGATTGAAGGTTTTGAACTGGAGGATCCCAATCGCGCTACCCGGGCAAGGGTAGTCAAATGGACCGAAAGTGGATTTCCTGATTTCATGCAATGGGAGGGCGATTGATTGCTTCTAATCCTCGTTTGTAGCAATGAATAGTCCATTAGCGTGCTGCAATTACCGGAGGAAAAAGGGAGGGGAAGCCAAGCCATTCTAATAGACTGGCTTCCTCCGTTGAATTGCTGGGTATACTTCGGTGGAGCCTGTTCTACGATGACCTTTTCTCAGTATACCCAATACTTTTTAACACTTTATTTTTATATCTCTGAATTTATTATTTATTATAGTCTGGTGTCTGAAATCGTTAATATCATTGGTTTTACGCAATCCCTTTTTGGGGTGCTACTTTTTCTCACAAAACAACCGAGGCATCCGAGCTTTACTTTCCTGGCAATTTGGATGATGGTGATTGCTATTTACATGGGAGCTAGTTTGCTGCCTTTTCAGGTGGTCGAGTATTTTAAACCTGGTATCCTGCCCTTGATGTTCTTAACAGGACCATTACTTTACCTGTATGTAAGTTCACTGGCGATTGAGGATTTTAAAATAAAGGTGTCCCAATTATATCATCTTATACCTTTCCTGCTGATTTCAATCCATAGATCTACCATCAATGCAGTACCCATTGCAAGCGCTTCGGATTTAGCTGAAAACCCAAATTATCTCTACAATAAAATTTACTATTCACTTCTGATGGTGTCAGTTTTTGTTTACTGGCTTTTAGGACTTAAACTCATCCTTGAGCATCGAAAAAATATTCCTTTATACTTTTCGAATTATTCCAGTAAAAACACACTAACCTGGCTAATTTTTGTGTTAACACTATTCCTGTTTGTTTTTATCGCCAGTTTTGCGAGTTTCTATATTGATTATATCCTGGGGTTGGGGATTATCAGGTACTCAACCCTTCAACTCAATATCACGATCTTCACCTTTGTGATGGTTTATTTTGGAATGAACCAATCAGTGATCTATACCTTTCAATTTGGTAGTCATAGTGGAAAGGAAATCGTATCCGAAGATCAATCCAGAGTCAAATATTTGGGATCAACATTATCCGAATCACAAATTGAGGAATTGTCCAAAACCGTCATTGAATATCTGGATGGGAATAAATCCTACCTCAATCCTGAATACAATCTGCAGATGCTGTCCGACGATTTAGAAATCTCCAAGCATAAATTATCGCAAGTGATCAATAGCGGTCAGAAAAAGAATTTCTATAAGCTGATCAATGAATACCGGATTGAGGAAGTCAAGAAAAAACTTGCTGACCGCAACTACAAGCACTACTCCATTCTGGGTATTGCGATGGAATGCGGATTCAATTCCAAGACCTCTTTCAATAGAATATTCAAGGAAAACACAGGATTCACCCCAAGTGAATATCTTCAGTCTACCTGATAGAAAGAGGTGCCAACTTATCCATTAGTACGCTTCATTAATTTGTATGAGATACATTTGATATGTCGGGATTTAAGGTATGGGTTTCTTTTTTTCAAATTGAAATAAATAAACTCAAACCTAATATGAAACCAATACTCAGCTATCTCAAAAAACCCTGGGAAACTAATCAATTTTTTAACAGCATAATTCGAATCACATTTCTCTCCTTGATGCTATTGCTCATTGTGAGCAGTTGTGAGACTAAGGTTAAATATGTACAGCCCGAACTGGGTTACAGATCTGCGGATATACTCACGATTGACGAATATCAATTCAAGGACCTGAACAAAAACGGCACTCTGGATAAATACGAAGACTGGCGATTGCCATCATTGGAGAGAACCCAGGATTTGCTTTCCCAAATGTCTTTGGAGCAAAAAGCTGGTTTCATGTCCATCAATACCCTGAATATGCTGGGAAGCAGAAAGGCAGAATTATCTGGTGGTAAATATGCTGCGAGTGATCTGGACGAAGGTCAGGTGGAAGATGAAAGAGATAACCGAAGACCAAGCTTTATCGGAGGCATGAATGCCAGTACAAGTACCGAGCAGAGAATTAAGGAATTTAATAATCGACATTTTATCTTAAGATCAAATGAAAGTGCACGGGTAATCGCGGAATGGAACAATAAACTTCAGGAAATGTGTGAGGGTGAGCCGCTGGGGATTCCGGCAATTATCACCTCAAACCCCAGAAATCATATTTCAAGGAATGCATCCGTTGGTACTGCTATCAACGCCACCGTATTTACCGCCTGGCCAGGTGAGCTGGGATTGTCAGCCACGAGAGATCTTTCATTGATTAGGTCATTTGCAGATATGTCACGTCAGGAGTGGGTAGCAGCAGGAATCAGGAAGGGCTATATGTACATGGCGGATCTTTCCACTGAACCGAGATGGTCAAGAGTAGATGGTACGTTTGGAGAAAGTCCGGAATGGGTTGCACAGGTGGTTAAAGAGATCGTATTGGGTTTTCAGGGTGACTCATTAAGTAATACTTCCCTGGCGCTGACCATGAAACATTTTCCAGGAGGCGGGTCAGGAAAAGGGGGTCAGGATTCTCACTTTGACTGGGGGAAAGAGCAAGTATTTCCAGGAGGAAGGTTTTATGAAAACCTGTTGCCATTCAGAGCAGCCATAGATGCCGGAACCTCAGGGATCATGCCCTATTATTCAATGCCTGTTGGAACGGAATTTGAGCCGGTAGGTTATGCTTTCAACAAAGGAGTGATCACTGGTGTGCTGAGAGATGAGCTTGGGTTTAAAGGAATAGTAAATACGGATACAGGACCACTCACCCGAATGGTTTGGGGTGTTGAAGATCTTTCAGAACAGGAAAGATATAAAAAAGCTATTGAGGCAGGATCTAATATCATCTCAGGAATGTCAGACCCTGCGATTGTTATAGAAGTAGTAAATAATGGCATGGTAGATATCAGTTTAATTGACAATTCAGTTTCATTGCTTTTAAAAGAAAAATTTGATCTGGGGTTATTTGAGAATGCCTATACTGATCCAGACAATGCTGAGCAGGTGGTGGGTAACCAAACATTCAGAGAAAAAGCCAAAGAAGCACTCAGAAAATCCATTGTTCTTCTCAGAAATGAAAATGGCAGTTTGCCACTTAAGCCGCAGACAAAAATCTTCCTTGAGACACTTCAGTCACCCGGAAGAGGTCAGGATACAGGAAGCAATGAGGTGATCATGGAGAATCCGGGAAATCACAGCATTGAGTTAGTTGCTACTCAGGAAGAAGCTGATGTCGTGATCCAGTGGATTATGCCTGGAACTTCTCTTTTCAATTCAAATGGTGATCCGATATCTATTTCCCTTTCCAAAACCATGATTGATGTGAACCATATCAATCAAGTTAAAGCCAAAAAGCCAACTATCCTGGTTGTCGACTATACGAATCCATGGGTGATCAATGAAGTCTTTGATGATGAGAATAAAGGGAATGTTATTGGGGTGATCGCTACTTTTGGTACTACATCAGAAGCATTGTTTGATGTGCTTACAGGTACGTTTAACCCCGTTGGTAAAATGCCATTTTCCACCCCTATCTCTGATCAGGCTGTTGAAAACAACCTGGAAGATGTACCCGGCTACCTGGAAGGGGAAGACTATGCCTTATTCAATTACGACGAAGGTTTAAGCTATTAGAAATATTTCATTCACTATTAGGAAAAAAATTATGAAAACTTATATAAAGGTTTTAGTTGTCATTTTACTGGCTTCTAATTGCGTTCTGGCACAAAGGATTAACTCTACAATCAATTCTGCCTGGAAATTTCAGAAAGGTGATATCAATTCGGCAGTTGATGAAATTAATGCTCAGGAATGGGAGACCATCAATTTACCTCATACCTGGAATTCAGAAGATGCATTTGATGAAGAAGATGGATATTACCGAGGCATCGGCTGGTATGTAAAGCAGCTTGCTGTTCCAGCTGAATGGGAAGGAAAAACAGTCTTTATCAAGTTTGAAGGTGCCAACCAAACTTCTGAGTTGTTTCTAAATGGTAAACCAATTGGCAATCATATCGGTGGCTATACGGCTTTTAGTTTTGATCTGTCAACAGTCCTGAAATATGGTGAAACCAATGTGCTGGCGGTAAAAGTGGATAATTCTCACGACGAAAATATTCCACCTTTAACTGCTGATTATACTTTTTATGGTGGGATTTATCGAAATGTTAGATTGATCGTAGCTGATCCTATCCATTTTGATTTGTCCAATAACGGGTCTGATGGTGTATTTGTAAGTACACCCAAAGTGAGTGACCAAAATGCTTCAATAACCATTCAGGGAAGTGTTCAGAATAGTTCTGCTCAAAAGAAAAAAGTCATAGTTGAGACCTCGATACTTGATAAGAATAACCAGGTGATTGGCACAAAATCATCCAAAGTCACCATCAACCCCAACAGTAAAAGTGATTTCACCCATGAAGGGATACAGGTTAATTCGCCAAACTTATGGAGCCCGGACAGTCCATATTTATACCAGGCAATCACAACTGTAAAAGAGGATACACGGAATGCGCAGGTCACGGATCGAATAGATATTCCCGTTGGGCTGAGGTGGTTTGAATTCAACAACAATGGTTCGTTTATGCTCAATGGCAAACCATTAAAACTTATCGGATCAAACCGTCACCAGGATTTTAAGGGACATGGCAACGCGTTAACCGACGATTACCATTTTAATGACTACAAGCAGATCAAAGAAATGGGTTTCAACTTTGTAAGGCTTGCACACTATCCACAGGCTCCAGAAGTATATCGGGCATGTGACGAATTAGGTCTACTCGTTTGGTCTGAAATACCGGTTGTCAGTAGAATCACTGATTCTGAACAATTTGCTCAAAACAGTCTGAATATGCAACGAGAGCATATCCGTCAGACACGGAATCACCCATCCCTGATCATTTATGGATACATGAATGAAGTGTTTCTATTATTTCAGTATAGTCGAAATATGTCAGATGAGGATCGACAAAAAACTGCCAACGCCATTGTAGAACTGGCTAAGAAGCTTGAGGCATTGACTAAGGATGAGGCACCAGCTCATAGTACCGTAATGGCGATGCACCGCCATACTTCATACAATGAGTATGGCCTGACTGAAATTCCTGATGTGGTAGGATGGAACCTTTATTTTGGCTGGTACTATGACAAGATGGAAGATCTGACAACTTTCCTGGCTGATCAGAGACAAAAATATCCGAATCAAAAAATGATTGTTTCAGAATATGGTCCGGGAACAGACGCAAGAATTCACGCAAGAAATCCTTCTGTGCAGGATTTTTCAGAAGAATTTCAATTCAAGATGCATGCTTCGTACCTAAAACAGATGATGGAAATGTCTGATCTGGCAGGTTTCGCAGCATGGAACTTTGCCGATTTTGGTTCCAGTGGACGAGCGGATGCGATCCCGCATATCAATCAGAAAGGGCTGGTCAATTTTGACAGAACAGAGAAAGATGTATGTGGCTTATACCGGGCTTATTTTCTGGACGACCCGGTGACCTATATAGCCTCACGGAATTATATTACCCGAGCTGGAGTTGAGCAATCAGAGAATGCCGGAGTGAGTATGGATAGTGTCAAGATTTTCTCAAATCAGTCCACCATAGAATTAAAACTGAATGGAAAATCATTGGGCAAATCACCGGTAAAGGATTATGAAGTGAATTTTGCTGTTCCCTTTGAAAACGGGAAAAATGTCTTGACAGCGGTTGGTGAGAATGGTTCGGACCAGCTTACCATTGATTATACCATAATTCCTACGAACCTTAATTCAGGGGTTGATGATCTTGCCATCAATGTGGGATCGAATGTTTCTTTTTATGATTCAGGGACAAAAGTGTTGTGGATTCCTGATCAGGCTTACGAGGAAAATTCATGGGGTTATGTTGGTGGAGCACCTTACACCGTTCAGCGAAGACAACTGACAACAGGAATTTCACAGGACATTGACGGGACAGATTGTAATCCACTATTTCAGACTTTTGTGGAAGGTCTTTCAGGTTATCAGTTTGATGTTCCGGAGGGTAATTACAAGGTCACCCTGAACTTTACAGAATACATCACCCGAAGGCAACAGGAAGAACTGGTTTTCAATTTGAATAACCGAAACACTTCACGGGAAGTGGCCGAGCCACGTGAGTTTGATGTTTTGATCAATGGGAAAAATGTAATAGATGAACTCAATATTGAGGAGGATTATGGAAGCCTGAGAGCAGTTTCCTTTGATTTTGATGTAAAAGTCCAAAATAAGGAAGGTATAAAAGTTGGTTTTGCCTCCGAATCGGGTAAAACGATATTGAGTGGGATCAGGATCCGGAAAATTTAGTCACCGTCTGAGTTTTTGATTGAAGCTGAGTTTGAGGTTTGAGTTGTTAGGATAAAAATTCTGGTTGCAAAGGTCAACCCGGGATTCAGGTTGCAATTGGTAGAGGAAAGTGAAGGTATATATAAGTGTATATCTAACACTTAATAAAATTAATCCTTATCTTCGTAAAGTGAGAGAATTTTGGCAAAGTTAACCTATGATCTTTTTAAGTTTGCCGAGCCAAAAAAACCAAGCATAGATTTTACGATGACAAATAAACAAATTGACCTCAAAGCTGCAGACAATATCCGGGTGCTTTCCGTTGCGATGGTAGAGAAGGCCAAATCCGGACATCCCGGAGGGCCTATGGGGGGTGCGGACTTCATGCACATTCTGTTCAGTGAGTACTTAAGATTTGATCCCAAAAAACCTGATTGGAAGTGGCGAGACCGTTTTTTCCTGGATCCGGGACATCTTTCAGCTATGCTTTATTCACAGTTATATCTTTTGGGGAATTATACAAAAGACGATGTAGCGAACTTCAGACAGTGGGGTTCAGCAACTCCCGGACACCCTGAAGTAGACACAAAGAGAGGAGTGGAAAACACATCAGGTCCATTAGGACAAGGCCATGCAATGGGTATTGGTGCTGCCCTGGCAGGAAAGTTTTTGCAGGCAAAATTTGGCGATTGGACAGACCACACCATTTATTCCTACATCTCGGATGGTGGTGTACAGGAAGAGATCTCACAGGGAGCAGGTCGAATCGCAGGGTATCTTGGGTTAAGCAACTTTGTGATGTTCTTCGATTCCAACGATGTGCAGCTCTCCACAATGACAGAGGAAGTAACTGCGGAAGACACCGCTAAGAAATATGAGGCGTGGGGATGGAGGGTTAAGACCATAGATGGTCATGACCATGACCAAATCCGGGAGGCATTGAATGAAGCCAAAAAGGAAAAGCAAAAGCCATTCCTGATTATCGGTAAAACGATCATGGGAAAAGGTTGTGTGGATGAAGATGGCAACTCATACGAAGGACAGGTGGAACTGCATGGTAAACCAATTGGTGATACCAAAGCATCATATAGTAAAACAATTACCGCATTGGGTGGTAGCGTAGAGGATCCATTTGTGATATACCCCGAAGTGGCTGATTACTATGGTAAAGTCAAGGAGAAGAAACAGAAAGAAGTTGAAGCCTTCCTGGATAAAGAAAATGCCTGGAGAGGATCAAATAGTGATGAGGCATTAAAGCTGGATTTGTTCTTTAGCGGGGATATTCCTGAAATAGATTTCGCTGACATCCCACAGAAAGAAAATGTAGCCTCTCGCGAGGCATCAGCAGCGGTGTTGGGTTATTTGGCTGGTAAAGTTGAGAACCTGATTGTTGCTTCTGCTGATTTAGCAAACTCTGATAAGACAGATGGGTACCTGAAGATGGTCAAACAGTTCAGTCCAGGGTCTTTCAATGCTAATTTCCTGCACATGGGAGTAGCTGAATTCACCATGGCAGCAATGGCCAATGGAATGGCACTTCATGGTGGAGTGATTCCAGTTGTTGGAACATTCTTTATCTTCTCGGATTACCAGAAGCCTGCATACAGACTTTCTGCCCTGATGGAACTACCGGTGATCTATTTGTGGACACATGATGCATTCAGGGTAGGAGAGGATGGACCAACACACCAGCCAATCGAACAGGAAGCACAGTTAAGGCTTCTCGAAAAGCTTAAGAATCATTCAGGTAAAAGAAGCTTATTAGCTTTAAGACCGGCTGATGCTGCAGAAAGTACGGTAGCGTGGAAGATGGCCCTGGCTAATACTGATACCCCAACTGGTCTAATCTTTTCAAGACAAAAGATTAAAGACTTACCAGCAAAAGGGAGCAGGTATGAAGAAGCCCTCCAGGCTGAGAGAGGAGCTTACCTGGTGAAATCGACTGAAAATGCCGATATCACATTAGTAGCGAATGGTTCTGAAGTATCTACTTTGGTGGATGCCGCTGCACTATTGGAAGCTGATGGGCTAAAGGTGAACATCGCTTCTGTAATTTCGGAAGGCTTGTTCAGGGAACAGTCTGTATCATATCAGAATCAAGTGATTGACGAATCAAAACCTGCCTTCGGTTTAACCGCTGGTTTACCTGTTGTCCTGAGCCAGCTGGTGGGAGCAAAAGGAAAAGTATTTGGCCTGGAGCACTTTGGTTATTCTGCACCTGCCGGGGTACTCGATGAAAAATTTGGTTTTACAGGTGACCAGGTTTACAAGGAAGTGAAAGCCTATTTATCAACTTATTAAAAACTGAAACATGCAATTTTTCATAGATACCGCCAACCTTGATGAAATTAAAGAAGCCTATGACCTGGGTGTTCTTGATGGAGTAACTACTAATCCTTCCTTGATGGCCAAAGAAGGTATTACTGGTCAAACAAATATTATTAATCACTATAAAACCATCTGCGACCTCGTAGATGATAATGTGAGTGCTGAGGTGATCTCAACGGATTTTGAGACCATGGTCAAAGAAGGTAAAGAACTTGCCAAAATTGATGATAAGATCGTGGTTAAGATTCCAATGATAAAAGATGGCGTGAAGGCAATTAAAGCATTGACCAGTGAAGGAATAAGGACCAATTGTACCCTCATTTTCAATGCAGGTCAGGCAATCTTAGCGGCCAAAGCTGGAGCCAGCTATGTATCTCCGTTCATCGGAAGACTGGACGATATCAGTTCAGACGGGATGGCCTTGATCGAGCAGATCGTATTGATCTATGATAACTACGGCTTTGAAACTGAAGTGTTAGCAGCTTCATTACGTCACACGATGCACCTGATCCAATGTGCAGAGGCTGGAGCTGATGTAGTGACCTGTCCGTTGAATGTAATCACAGGATTGTTAAAACATCCTTTGACCGATAGCGGACTGGAAAAATTCCTTGCTGACTACGCTAAGGGAAACAAATAAACTTATCGGGCCATTGATGGCAGTGGAATATAGGAAGGATCTCCCGGGATCATTTTAAACTTTTTATTATGCCAGTTTTCTCTGGCTTCTCGTATGATTTCTTTGTCTGTTGCTACAAAATTCCAGTCAATGAATCGTTCTTCGGCAAAGGATTGTCCGCCAAAGATCAACAGCTTTGATTTAGCATTTACCATGAGTTTGCAGGCGTTTTCCTCTTTGGAAACAAGTAGTGAACCCTTTTCTACTATTTGACCACAGGCATCGATGGAGCCATCGACCACACAAATACCAATTTCACCCTGTAGATTGTCTTTGATATCAAATTCAGTCGTTTCGTCAACATTTATTTCCAACAGAAATAAGTCAGAATAGACCGGGACTGGCGATTGTCTGCCAAAGCCTTTTCCCGCAATAAGCTTGAACGAATTGCCATTTTCCGACCACGAAGGGACATCCTTTGCATCCGTGTAAGAAAATTGGGGTTCCATTTTTTCGAGGTGCTCAGGTAGGGCTACCCAGATCTGAAAACCATGTATGGGATAAGAGCCACCGTCCCGATGATCATCTGGAGTTCGTTCAGTATGCACAATCCCTTTTCCGGCGGTCATCCATCCCACTGAACCCGCGGTAACACGTTGGATTGTCCCAAGTGAATCCTGGTGCATGATCTCTCCATCAAAGAGGTAAGTGAGCGTTGAAAGTCCAATGTGTGGATGCTGCCCAATATCAAAGTAAGATCCTGGTTTGATGACAGAAGGTCCCATATGATCCACAAAGATGAAGGGTCCGACCATTCGCTTTTTTCTAAAGGGTAATAATCTTCCAACAAGGAAATCTCCGATATCCCGCGGTCGTTCTTCGATGATCAGATCTGTATTTGACATAATGTTTCAATATAGTGGTTTTTAAAGATAGGGATGAATTAATTTCAACTCGAAATTAAAATGCTGAAAACCCGTATTGTCCAACTTGTTAATAGTCCAATAGCTCCCTTATTACTGGTGAGCTTTATCGGCGCTTTAGGTTATGCAATCATACTGCCATTCCTGGCTTTTATGGTCATTGATTTCGGTGGGGACGAAATTCTGTATGGCTTGATCGTAGCCACTTACCCATTATTTCAGATCATTGGAGCACCGGTGTTGGGTCGTTGGTCGGACCAGATTGGTAGGAAGAAAGTATTGCTGGTGACCCAGGTGGGAACACTGCTTTCATGGATAGTCTTCCTGGTTTCATTTTTCCTTCCCAATGAATCCTTGTTCAGTATCCCTTTCGGTCATTTTGGAATTGAAAATATCAACTTGCCTATATTGGTAATCATCATAGCCAGATCTTTAGATGGCCTCACAGGAGGAAATATTTCTGTAGCCAATGCTTACCTGGCAGATATTACCGAACCTAAGGACCGTAAGAAATATTATGCGCAGTCGGCGGCTGCAGCTAGTCTCGGCTTTATCCTGGGACCGGCTACAGCAGGTATTTTGGCTTCGCTCCCAAATGGTAATTTCATTACGGTTTTGGTTACTGCAGTAATTGCCCTGGCAGGATTGCTGGCCATATATTTTCTGCTTCCGGATGTAAAAATCAAGCAAAATAAAGCGGTGAAAAATGTAGCTCATCCTGAAATTCCGAAGAAATCTAATGAGAAGTACACGTGGAAGGAAGTCGTGACTCAGAATTATGCGCCACTCATGATCCTGCTCTATTTCCTGATATTTGTTGCTTTTAATCTGTTCTATGCCACATTTTCTATGCATCTGGCGGGTCCGATGGCGTGGTCCCCGCTTCGGTTGGGTTTGTTCTTTACCCTTTTGAGTGTGTCGATGATCCTGACCCAGGGTCTACTCATGGGCTATCTGTCTAAGAAATCTGAATTCTCGGATGAAAACCTATTCATTGGGGGTTCTTTCATCCTGATTCTGACTTTTGCCTGTTTTGCCCAACCAGTTGATGGTTATATCTTTCTGGGAGCTATATTATTTGGTCTCGGAAACGGAACCATGTGGCCTTCGTTTTTAAGCATTCTTTCAAAAATTGGTACCCCCGATAAGCAGGGGAGTTTACAGGGTATTGCTCAGGGAACAGGCAGTCTGGCAAGTATCATTGGCTTGTTTGCTGGAGGGTTCCTACTTGCTGTCTATTCTCAAAATATGTACTACCTGTCGGTGGGTATTTTGGTGATCATCACCCTGATTGGAATTGGGTATCAGCAGGTGATCGGCCGATCTGAGCGAGATCAATAAGTCAAATTGAGTATGCTGAATTCTATGAAAGATTTCTATATTCGGATATGATTCGAATAGCCACCTACCTGATCTTGATCTTGTTGTTCACTCAATGTAAGCAGGACAGTCAATCTACACAAGAAACTTCCCGCCCCAATATTGTATTGATTATGGCCGACGACATGGGCTATGAATCATTGAGCGTTAATGGAAGCACAGAATATCTAACACCGAACCTGGATCGTCTGGCTACCCAGGGCATTCGATTCACCAATTGCTATTCTCAGCCATTGTGTACTCCTTCAAGAGTCAAAATCATGACAGGAAAGCACAATTACCGTAACTATGAAGATTTCGGATACCTCAATCCCCAAGAGATCACCTTTGGTAACCTATTGAAAAATACCGGTTACAAAACCATGATTGCTGGTAAGTGGCAGTTGAATGGGCTCAATAGAGACAATCCGGACAACCAGGATATCGAACGACCTTATGAATTCGGTTTCGATGAATATTGCCTGTGGCAATTAAACCGTACACGTGCTGAGGGAGAACGTTTTGCTGATCCGTTGATTACTCAGAACGGGAAAGATCTGCCAAGAGACCCCGATGCCTATGGACCCAGAATCTTTGCGGATTATGTCATTGATTTCATTGAGAGGAATTCAGAAGAGCCCTTTTTCATTTATTATCCAATGGTACTTGTTCATGATCCATTCGTCCCCACTCCGGATTCTGAAGCCTGGAAAGATCCGGCAAGAAGGTATGAAAAAGACACGGTATACTATGCAGATATGATGGCTTACACCGATAAAATTATTGGCCAGATTGAAGCTAAATTAAAGGAGAAGGGTGTTTGGGATAATACCTTGTTTTTGTTCACAGCAGATAATGGAACCAACGTCAAAATCAAAAGCGAAACGACTACAGGTATTGTATGGGGTGCAAAAGGGAAGACCATCAATACCGGAAATCATGTGCCATTTATCGCAACATGGCCAGATAGGATCAAGCAGGCAGCGGTGTTCGACGGAATGGTTGATTTTGCAGATTTCCTGCCGACACTTGCTGATGCAGGGGGAGTGGCAGCCAAAGATTATACATCAGACGGAAAGAGCTTTTATCCATTTTTAGCCGGCCAGATCAAAAGTACCAAGGATCAAGTATTCATTCATTATACACCACGATGGGGTAGTATGGATCATGATCGGTGGGTCATGGACAATGAATACAAACTTTACCAGGATGGACGATTTTTCCGAACTTCAGTAGACCCACTTGAGCAACAGCCTATTGAGAACTTGAGTGAAAGTGAATTAGCTATCAAAAACAACTTTCAAAAAATCCTGGATCAAAAAGAGGCGGATATTCCATATGCTCTCAATGATGAGTCATTCAAAGTGAACCAATAATTTCTATGCTAAGGGTATTAAAAGGGAACATATTCTTCGTGATTTTATTAGCTGGAGTATTTTATCAATGTGCCCAACCTGTAGCTGAAAAACAACTTCCCAACATTGTCCTTGTGATAGCAGACGATCTGGGATGGATGGACGTGGGCTACAATGGTCAGAAATTCTACGAAACTCCCCATATTGATCAGTTGGCCAGGGAGGGAATGATCTTCGATCGGTTTTATCCTTCAGCAGCAAATTGTGCACCTTCGAGAGCATCTATCGTAACAGGCACCTATTCTCCAAGGCATCATGTATATCTTCCCAATGGGTATGCTCGAGGAAATGTAGACAAGCATCGTTTTAAAGTACCAACCAATGGTGAAGACAGTACCCAGTTCACGTTTCAGGTCAATGTCAATCATGTGGATCCGGCTTTCATGTCACTGGCAGAATTGTTGAAACAAAAAGGCTATATAACCGCCAGATTGGGCAAATGGCATATTGGTGATGATAACCAGGGATTTGATTCACTTTCTTCATCCGGATATTTTGGAGACATTTCAAATGTTGGCGGTGAGGAGGGACGCTATTACAATGACACTGCAGTAGCTCGAAGGCTTACAGATGCCGCAGTAACATTTATTGAAAAACACCAAAACCAGCCCTTTTTTGTTTATCTGACCCATTGGGAGGTACATACTCCAATGTCGGCACGAAATGATCGGATTTCTTATTATGAGGAGAAGCTTAAACAATTTCCGGGTGAGAAATATGTACCCGTTTATGCAGCTGAGGTTGAGCAGGTGGATCGAAGTGTAGGGAGGGTAATGCAGAAACTAAAAGATCTCAATATTGATAAGAATACACTGTTCATCTTTACTTCCGACAATGGAGGGCTCGTTCGACTGACGGATAACTCACCTTTAAGAGCAGGCAAAGGCACTTTTTATGAAGGGGGTATCAGGGTACCGATGTGTGCCAGATGGCCAGATGTGATCCCACCAGGGATCAGAACGGATCACCATGCCATGGGGATTGACTTCATGCCCACTTTCTCTGAAATAACAGGTGCCCCTGGTCCAACAAACCAACCGATTGATGGTATTTCTTTTGCCTCAGTGTTGCAGGGAGAAAAAAGTGAAATTCAGCGTGATCAATACTTTCATTTCCCACTCTATCTGGAAGGATCTGGGGAAAAGGAACAGGTTTTACCAGTTTATGGAACAGAAGATGGATTTTGGCGAGCGGTGCCCTCAACTACGCTCATTCGTGGTGACTGGAAACTTATTTACTATTATGAGTACGAAACCTATGAACTGTTTAACCTGGGGAGTGACCTTTCTGAGACAAAGGATGTTGCGAAAGAAAATCCTGAATTGGTCCGAGAGATGCTAAAATCTATTGCAGAATGGACTGATGAAGTAAATGCACCCATCCCGAATGTAATCAATGACAAGTTTGCTGGTACCGACCTTTAATAAAATCATTTTATTGCTTCTAGCATGCTTGCTTCTGCAATCCTGTAAGCCAGGTAATTATGATTTGAATAGTCTGAAATCTCCCATTCTCTTTAAAGGAGATTCATTAACTGCATATCGAGATCCAGCGGTCTTGTTCCATGATGGAACATTCCATTTGTTTTTCACCAAAGTGGAAATCGAACCGGATGGCAAAGTATTTTCATATACATCCTATTCCAAAAGTGATAACCTCATCGATTGGGATGATCCGGTCAAAATAACTTCACGCGACCAAAACCTTAACTACAGCAGTCCTGGAAATATCATTCGCTATCAGGACGAATGGGTACTTTGTCTGCAGACGTATCCCAGACCCGGTCAGGTAATTGGTGAGGGTGCCAGATATGGAAATAAGGACGCCCGCGTTTTCATCATGCGAAGCAAGGACTTAAAAAATTGGTCTGAACCTGAACTACTGAAGGTTAAAGGCCCTGACATCCCAGAATCCGAGATGGGTAGGATGATTGATCCCTATTTGATTCAGGACAAAGATGACCCGGAGAAATATTGGTGCTTTTATAAACAAAATGGGGCCAGCATGTCCTATTCCACTGATCTGGAGAGCTGGACCTACTTTGGTAATACGGAAGCTGGAGAAAATGTGACTGTGCTGGTTGAAGAGGACCAGTATATCATGTTCCATTCACCTCCTAATGGTATTGGTATCAAACGATCTGATAACCTGGTGCATTGGGAAGATTGGGGTCCGATTATTACATTAGGACAGGATACCTGGGACTGGGCCAAAGGCCGACTAACTGCGGCAACTGTGGTCGATTTGAGAAATACCGAAGGGATCAACCAGTATCTGATGTTCTTTCATGGTTCTGGTCCGAAAAGTGAACGAGAAGGAGATTTTGACAGAAATTCCTCTATTGGGATTGCCTGGAGTGATGATTTGAAAATATGGCATTGGCCAAAAAAATAAAAACGATGAGGAATGCGATAGTACTTGTTTTGATTTTAGTGATCCAGATTGGATGTGCGGATAAGACTGCTTTTAAATTGGATACTGCCATTCTTCAGTCATACATCGAAAACTTTAATTCGAAAGACAACGAGCTTTACATCCAATTTATTCCAAATGATTTAGCACTTGCATTCTTAAGAGAGAATATCCCCTTGATTGAAATACCGGATAAGGAAATTGAAGAAACATACTACTTCCGCTGGTGGACATACCGGAAGCATATCAAGCATACGGAAGATGGTTTTGTGATTACAGAATTTCTTCCGAAGGTAGGCTGGGCAGGAAAACACAATACCATTAGCTGCCCTGCTGGACATCATATCTATGAGGGAAGGTGGTTGCGGGACCCAAAGTATCTTTCTGATTATATCAATTTTTGGTTAAATGATGCGGGAGATGGAATCCGCAGTTATAGCTTTTGGGCGGCAGACGCCACGCTGGCATTTTATAAAGCACATAGGAATGACCAGCGTTTTGATGAACAATTACCCCTGTTGATTGACAACTATAAGCAATGGGAAAAGATTAGAAGAGATTCTACCAGCCTACTTTTTTGGCAAATAGATGACAGGGACGGCATGGAGTATTCGGTAAGTGGGCAGATATTAAATAATGGTATTCCCATTAATAAAATGGACTTTGTAAGGCCCAGTATCAATAGCTATATGTATGGTGACGCCAAAGCCATTGCTACCATAGCTGAATTGACTGAAAAACCGTCTATCGCTGCAGATTTTTTAGCGAAGGCTGCTTCAATAAAAGCTGAAGTTCAAGATAAGCTCTGGAATGTGGAACTTGGCTTTTTTACGGTACTCCCAAGGGATTATTCGGATACTACTCAACCCCTGAATGTACGGGAAGCAATTGGATATATACCCTGGTATTTCAATCTACCGGATGATCAAGTGAACTATTCCGATGCCTGGAAGAAGGTAATGGATACCACTGGATTTTATGCGCCATATGGATTGACGGTCTGCGAACAAGCTCATCCATACTTTGCTATAAATTATTCCGGACATTCTTGTCAATGGAATGGCCCGTCCTGGCCCTTTGCAACTACGCAAACACTTAAGGGATTATCGAATCTTTTGAATAACTATTCCAATACCGGAGGACTTTCGAAAGAGGATTATTTTAATCTGTTGTCTCAATATGCAAAGAGTCATTCTATCATCAATGATCAGGGTGAAAGACAAAAATGGATAGATGAAAATATTAATCCTTTCACAGGAGATTGGATATCAAGAACTCGTTTGAAAAGTTGGGAAAACGGCACATGGTCTGAGGCGAGAGGTGGTGTAGAAAGAGGGAAGGATTATAACCACTCAGGATTCTGTGATTTGGTGATTTCCGACTTATTGGGGCTTAAGCCCAGGTTGGATGATGTGATTGAAATCAATCCATTAATTCCCGACAGCTGGGATTGGTTTTGCCTGGATAAGGTCAGTTATCATGGGCAGGAGATAACTATATTATGGGACAAAACTGGTAACAAGTACAACCGGGGTAGAGGTTTGATGCTTTTTGTCAATGGGATACTAAAATCAAAAACAGATCAGATTGAACAGTTAAAGTTTACGCTTCATGAAGGTTAGAACTCCATCTGATATAGTGGTGATAGTCAGGATCTTTTTGGTGGTTGTGTTGCTGCGGGTAGGTATAAATATATCTTTTGCTCAGTCAGACTGGCGAAATATTAAAAATGGGTGGGAGATTCCTACAAAGTCGTACGCTGATCAACCGTATATTATCAAAACGGATGACGGTGCCTGGCTTTGCATATTGACCACCGGTGCAGGTCGGGAAGGGGAGCCTGGTCAGGTAGTCGCTGTGACCAGAAGTACAGATCAAGGAAAAACATGGTCTGAGTTGAACTATCTTGAACC
The DNA here is from genome assembly GCA_047947195.1 of Bacteroidota bacterium. Lineage (GTDB taxonomy): Bacteria > Bacteroidota > Bacteroidia > Cytophagales > Cyclobacteriaceae > UBA7330. The sequence continues at coordinate 3,003,922 of CP170458.1, read as the reverse complement.
TTTAGAGGGTCCTGAAGCCTCTTATGCAGTTCTCCTTAAAGTACCCTCAGGCCGTATTTATGCCTTTTACAATCACAATACTGACAATATCCGGTGGGTCCAAGCAGATAGCACAGTTTACAAAGATGGAAAATGTTATCGGGTGGATAGTCAGGGCTATTATGTGTTCAGGTATTCTGATGATCATGGCAAAACCTGGTCCAGTGACAGATATACTGTACCCGTTCGTGAATTCGAAATTGATCGTGACAATGCTTATCAGGGTAAAATACGGTTTTTCTGGAATGTTGGTAAAGCATTCACCCATGAGGGAAAGGGTTACGTCCCTTTGATAAAAGTGGGCGGATTTGGGAGTGGTTTCTTCACTTCCAATGAAGGGGTATTGTTGATGAGCCCGAATATTCTTACCGAGGAAAATCCGAAGAAGATAAAGTGGAACACATTGCCCGATGGAGATGTTGGTTTAAGGACACCACCAGGAGGAGGGTACATAGCTGCTGAGCAAAGCTATAGCGTCCTCAGTGATGGAGGCTTTTATGTGGTTTACCGTTCAACAGATGGACATCCGGTCTATACATACAGTCGGGATAAAGGTCATAACTGGCAAACTCCGAAATACCAGGCTTATGCGAATGGTGACCTCATGAAACATCCGCGAGCTGCCAACTTTGCCTGGAAATGTAGCAATGGAAAATACCTGTACTGGTTTCACAACCATGGGGGAAGAAGCTATGATGATCGGAACCCGGTTTGGATCAGCGGTGGTGTGGAGGTTGATGGTCCGGATGGGAAAATGATCAAGTGGTCGCAACCTGAGATTTTGCTTTATGATGACGACCCATATGTTCGGATGAGCTATCCTGATCTTGTAGAAGAGCGTGGGGAATACTATTTTACGGAGACACAAAAATCGATAGCCCGGGTACATAAAGTAGATAAAAGTCTGTTGGAAGGTCTTTGGAGTCAGTTTGAAGATCCTGAAGGTATTGTTGAGGGTTCTGTATTAGATGCAGCAGAAGGATCTCAGCATATTGAAATGCCAAGGCTTCCGGATTTTGTGAGCAGGGACTACTCAAGCCCTTTTCATGGTACTAAAAGTCTTAATACCGGATTTACCCTCGAAATGAAGGTGAAGTTTTCATCGCTTGATCAGGGAGAGATACTTCTAGATAATCGAACTGAAAATGGTCGGGGAGTTGTGGTAAAGATGACCCCAAATAATTCCATTGAAATTAGGATGAATGATGGTAGAACGCAATCCGGATGGGACTCGGATCCTGTGATTGAAGCCGACAAAGATCATTTCATTTCGATAATTGTCGACGGTGGCCCAAAAATCATCTCTTTTGTGATTGATGGCAAGCTTTGCGATGGTGGGGAGTACAGACAATTTGGCTGGGGAAGATTTAGCCCCAATTTCAGAAGTGCCAATGGTAGCAAGGATTTACTAATAGGTAAAGAAATCACCAAACTGTGAATTTATGACCGACCATTGAGGATATCAGAAGTTGTGAATAACTTCAAAGTAGAAACTAAATAACGACTTATGATAGCCAGGCCTCCCATTTATCTTTTACTCATTGCTTTCATCTTATCCTGTGCACCGGAAAAGAAACCCGAATCAAAAGCACCAAACGTGCTTTTCATTGCCATTGACGACCTCAATGACTGGTTAGGGTGTATGAATGGTCACCCCAACACCATTACTCCAAATATGGATGAGCTGGCCAGCAAAGGAGTTCTCTTCACCAATGCCTATTGCCAGGCACCACTCTGCGGCCCTTCACGGGCTTCTATCATGACGGGTCTTCGTCCATCGACTACGGGTATTTATGGGATGATCGATGACAATGATATCAGATCAGTATTACCTGACATTACATTTCTCCCGGAGTATTTCAAACAAAATGGATATTACACCATGGGGATTGGAAAGCTATTTCACCAGCATGCCCCGGATAGTGTTTTCGATGAATCCGGTGGACGAACGGGAGGTTTTGGTCCCAGACCGGAAGAACGTTTTGTATGGGACGGATATGGAACAGCAGACCGGGAGGTTTATGGCCGTACAAGCACTGATTGGGGTGCCTACCCGGAAGTTGATTCTCTCATGATCGATTATCAGTCTGCTGACTGGGCAATAGAACGATTGGGAAAAGACTATGATGATCCTTTCTTCATGGCAGTAGGATTTATCAGACCGCATGTGCCGTGGTATGCCCCTCAGAAATGGTTCGATATGCATCCATTAGAAGGTTTGGCGATGACACCATATAAGGCGGACGACCTGGATGATATTCCGGAAGTTGGAAAAATGATCAATGATTTGCCGATGATGCCTACCACGGACTGGGCGATTGAGAGCGGTAACTGGGACGACATGATCCAGGCTTACCTTGGGTGTATCACCTTTGTTGATGCACAGGTAGGTCGGGTGATAGAGGCATTGGAGAATAGTCCTTATGCAGATAATACCATCATAGTTTTATGGTCAGATCACGGCTACAGAATGGGGGAGAAAGGCACGTTCGCCAAGCATGCTCTTTGGGAAGAAGCTACCAATGCCCCGCTGATCTTTTCAGCACCAAGCCTGCCTGAGGGAAAAGTGATAAGTCAACCGGTAGAAATGCTTTCTATTTATCCTACATTATTGGAGTTAAGTGGTTTACAAGCCAATGAAAAAAATGAGGGGATTAGCCTGGTGGAGCTGATGAAATCTGAAGGCATGCCAACTGACTATGCAGCCATTACTACCTATGGCATGAATAATCATGCCATTCGTACACCTCAATATCGATACATCCAGTATGAAGATGGGACCAGTGAGCTCTATGATCATACCTCAGATCCCAACGAATGGACCAATGTTTCTGGATCGCCTGATTTATCTGAAGTCAAACAACGACTTTCTGGTTTACTGCCAAAAAGAAATGTTAAATGGGTGGAACCCTCTAACTATACTTTGCAACCCTATTTTGTTGAGCAAAAGGCAAGAAATAGACAATAATAAACTTCTGAGGCAGGACGGCACAGGATGATAACCAATAGACATTCGACTTATTTAGTATGATGCCCTAAAGTTTCTGATACTGTTTGAGGTGAAAAAATAAAAATTCATGCATTTGATTATGAACATAAATTGTGATTGCTAATTAATATCACCTGTATTATTATTAATATTAAAATTACCCACAAACGTACATAGTAGGTGGAAAATAAAAGATACTCAACAACCTCAAAGGTCTTTCAAACCCTGAAAGAAGATCGATTTCCTGAGAAAGATGAACAACTTGTCTGGCAGCGATTTATTTCGGGAGATGATCAGAGCTTAATCCATATTTACAGGAAGTATGTTCATGTACTATTTAGATACGGTCAACAGTTTTCCAGGAGACATGAATTTGTTGAAGATTGCATTCAGGAATTGTTTTGTGAGTTGATTGCTAAAAGGAAGAGATTGTCAAAGGTCCAAACAATCAAAGCTTACCTTTTTACCTCATTAAAGCGAAAGATTTTTAGAGACCTGAAGAAACAAGAGAAGCTACAATTTGATGAAGATGGTTTCTATTTTTCTTTTGCAGAATTGCCCATATCAATCTCCAATGATCTCACGGAAAGAGACTATTCCATTATTTTTCAAAAGATTAATCTATTGCCTGCCAGTCAGCGGGAGATCATCTTTCTCTATTTCTACGAAGGTTGCAATTACTCCGAAATTGCGGAAATACGGAATGTTAAGATAGAAACAGCAAGAACATTAACTTACCGTGCATTAGAAAATCTTGAAAAGCAGTTGGGGCCCTACCTCAGCTCATTCTATTTCTTGATATCCCTTTTTTCCTAGGTTACCTGTTAATTTAGTGACGTTTAATTATTAATTGATTGACCCCGCTTTTATTGTTAAAATTACAATAAAAAGCTATTAATTCTATTAAAATAATATATACGTAAATTATTATATAAAAATAATGTAAATCTCGTATTTACACAGTCGGTGTTTTCAACATCTGTGTATCTATATAGTAAGTGATCATCATGTTGAGTTAAAGTATGGAGCGTTCTAAAAGCAGGGTTTTTAAGTTGTTGAACAACGTTCAATTTGTTCAGTGGGTAAATAACCCAACAGATGAATCAACTCATTTCTGGACTAAATGGATATCCAATCACCCGGAATGTAGAAAGGATGTCGAAATAGCTAAACAGGTAATCCAATCAGCTCAACTTACTTCAGATAAATCGCTACCAGATAAATCGTATGACCGAATACTGGAAAACATAGTCTTATATAGTTTAAATACCAAACGAACCAGGTCTACTCAAAACAGTTTTTCCTTCAGATTAATTGGTATTGCCGCATCAATTGCTGCTATTCTTGGACTGGGCATATTTGGTTATATGTACAATGTAGTTGAAACTGAAATAGCCACAGTTTCTACCATACATAAGCAAGCTCCTCCCGGAAGCCGGGTCACAACCAAGTTACCTGATGGATCCATTGTCACGCTAAATTCTGGTTCACAAATTAGTTTTTCATCTCAGTTTGTGGGTTCAACCAGAGAAGTCTGGTTAGATGGTGAGGCTTTTTTTGAGGTGGTAAGAAATACGGAGAAGCCATTTTTTGTAAATACGAATGGTGACGTGGTGCAGGTACTCGGGACTTCTTTCAATGTTAGATCCTATCCCATTGATGATCAGGTGAAGGTTTCTGTTGCATCCGGTAGGGTTTCGTACACTTCCAGATCAGGTGAAAATGTGGTGCTCACAGAAGATGAGGAAGCGATTTACTCTACGATAAATAAGACATTACATAAGGGGAATGTCAATCGAGCACAGGCATTTGGATGGAAGAACAAGGTGTTGTATTTCGACAGTCGGCCTTTTGCTGACATAGTAAAGGAACTGGAGCGATGGTATGGTATTAAAATTAAAATAGACGGGAATCTTGAGCATCGTGGACCCTATTCAGGGGAATTCAATAATGCGCCTCTGGAAGAAGTATTAAATGGCTTGTCCTTTGTCTATCGATTTGATTATAAAATCATGGATGAAATTGTAATCTTAAAGAACACTAACCAATGATATACTAACCTATGAAGATATGAAATATTAACCCAAAAAAAGACCCACAATACCAAGCATCCTGAGAAAATGAATCGGTATTTATGGGTCACTAGTTTTCGATAATTAATTACCAAAAACACAATTTATATGAGTTCAAATTTACGTAAAAAATTACTCAAGATGTCTAAATTTTGTATTTATGGCATTGTATTACAACTCTCGGTGTTCACCCTTGTTTTTGCCACTGAAGGGAAAGCACAATATAAGAGCATAACCGAAATTGAGATTAATCTCAAAGAAGAGGGAAATGTTAGGCTGAATAAAGTCTTGAAAAAAATTGAGAGTGCGACTGATTTTCAATTTTCCCACCTGGACAAAGAATTAAAAACTTCTAATTATTTGGTAGAGGTTAGCTCGGAGGAGCTAATGCTAAGTGATTTGCTAAAGCAGATAAGTAGTCAAACGGACCTCATTTTCAGGCGAGTCAATGACAATATATTTATCCGTAAAAGAGAAGGCGAGGTAGAATCCTTTGTGGAAATATTATCCGAACAAGTACAGATTTCGGGTAAGGTCACAGATGAAAATGGAGAGCCTCTTCCGGGGGCATCTATCATTGAAAAGGGGACTACCAATGGCACAACAACCAGTTTAGATGGTAATTATAGTTTGACAGTATCAAATGAGGCCACAATTACCATTTCATTTGTTGGATATGCGACTCAGGAAATACTTGTCGGTCCACGCTCTGTGATCGATGTGCAAATGGAACTTGATGCTGAACAACTGGAAGAAATCATTGTAGTTGGATATGGTACTGCAAAGCTGAAAGATATTACAGGATCCGTGGTTCAATTAGACTTCGAAGAGTCTCCGGCAAGTCTTTCACCTAATAGCAATGCCTTACAGGCGCTTAGAGGAAAACTGTCTGGAGTAAATATTGGTACACAAAATGCCGTTGGTGAGACACCAAATCTGTTGGTTCGGGGTCAAAATTCGATCAATGGATCTAATGCTCCGCTAATTGTTTTAGATGGTGTGATTTTCCTTGGGGACATCGCCGATATTAACCCCGGTGATATCGCTAATGTCTCAGTCCTAAAGGATGCCTCAGCCGCAGCAGCATATGGGTCGCGATCTGCCAATGGTGTTATCATGATCAATACCAAAGAAGGAAAAACCGATAAACCAACAATCAGATATAATGTGGTCGCAGGGATGAATACCTGGAAGAATAAATTTGATCTCATGGAGACTCCTAAGTATCTCGAAAAATATGCGGTCCAAAATAATTATGCAGCTGTAGATGATATCTTATTTGATGATGCATTCAGAAATATTTTATTTGACCAAAGGGTGAATACGGATTGGTTGGACCTGGTCTCTCAAAATGGAGCCATTCAGGATCATCAGGTGTCAGTATCAGGTAGATCAGATAGGATGAGTTATTTCTTCTCCGGGGGGTATGTAAGTCAGGATGGAGCCATAGTCGGTGATAGCTACCAAAGAATTTCTGTACGAAGCAGATTGAATGTGGATGTGACAGATTGGCTTGAAGTGGGAATTGATGGTTCCTATAATAACAATGATTATTCTGGCATCGGTGCGAATGTAGGAACTGCTCAAACTTCTGCACCTATTGGATATCCCTATCGATACGACGGGCAACCAAACAATACCAGCTCTAACACAGGTACAGCGCTAGAGAGGTATCCAACAGGTAGTTCTATTACAAGCGCGCTATGGGGTACGGATGGCACCGTTGAAGATGTCGATAAGGATGATTTCTTCAGATTTTCCGGATTTGCCTTGTTCAAGGTTCCAAAAGTTGATGGTCTTACCTACAGGCTGAACTATGCAACCTATGGAAACTTTATTACCCAGAATAGATTCTTTTTTGAAGACTATTATATTCAGGAAGCCTTAACCCCACCTTATTTTGATAGGTATTCACCATCTGAGCTCCAAAAGAGTCTTACACAGGCAAATGGATATAATATCAATCGCAGAGACTACAACTATGTAATTGATAATATAATCAACTATAACAAGGAGTTTGGAGATCACTATTTGGATGTTACTTTAGTTGCCACCCGCGATTTTACCTCATTTAAAACTGCCAGGTGGAATGGAAGTAACTTCGCATCAAATGGAAATACCATTCTGGGTGTGAATGGTCTAGCCTTTGCTGAGGTCCAGACAAATACCCTGAATATTGTAGAAAGAGCCAATATCGGGTATCTGGCTCGAATTGGATATACCTTTCAGCAGAAGTATCATTTAAATGCCTCATATAGAAGAGATGGTGCTTCAGTATTTGGTGCGGATAAAAAATGGGGAAATTTCCCCTCTATTGGTCTAGCATGGACCGCTTCGGAAGAGAGCTTTTTGAGTGGTAGTAGTTTGCTTGATTACTTAAAGGTAAAGGCTTCTTATGGAGTCAATGGTAATCAGGGTGTAGATCCATACGAGACCCTGGCCCCTGTGAGCAGCGGTCAAAGTGGTGGTATACCCTATGAGTTTGGGGATGCTCCGTCGACATTATTATGGGGAATCAATCAGACTTCATTGGCCAATCCGAATTTGGGATGGGAAAGAACAACTTCATTCAATGGCGGATTTTCTTCTGTCTGGCTGGATAATATGATTACCCTTGATGTGGATTTTTATTTTTCCAAAACGACCGACCAGATATTTTCGCGCCAGATCCCAATTATGACCGGATTTACTAGCATTACGTCCAGCCTGGGTCAGGTGGATAATAATGGATTAGAAATCAATTTGGGAGCCAATATTGTTAATAACAATAATTTAAGCTGGACATCAAACCTGACTTTCTGGAGGAACCGAAATATCGTTGCTTCACTCTATGGTGATGACATTGATGGAGATGGTAAGGAAGAAGATGACATCGCCAACAATCTCTTTATTGGTGAGTCATTAGGCGCCATCTATGGCTATGAATTCATAGGGGTAGTACAGGAAACCGATACAGAATATTTGACCAATAATGGAGGTCAGGCCGGAGACCCTATGTTTGCGGACCTCGATGGCGATAATATCATCACTGCAGATGATCGCAAGATCCTTGGGTTTAATAAGGAAAATTTCAGACTAGGATTTTCCAATACCTTGTCGTACAATAATTTCAGTTTGTATGTAATGATTTCAGGCATATTCGGTGGAAATGGTTTTTATCAGCAATCCAACCCTTATGTGTCTTCATTCAGAGACAGGTTTGATACGAATGAATTAGACCATGACTGGTGGACACCTGAAAATGCCAGCACAGAGTATTTGAGACCGGGCTACATAGGCGGAAGATATCTTGGCTTACAATCCAGGACCTTTGTCAGGGTTCAGGATGTGACCTTATCCTACACACTTCCTGCAAATGCACTCAGTAGCATTGGTGTAACGTCTCTGAAGGTTTATGGTACGGTAAACAACCCGTTAACATTTACCTCATGGGGAGGTGGAGGAGATCCGGAAGAAGGGGTCTCTGCACTTTCGGGAACATACCCTGTTCCAACCATCTATTCACTTGGTCTTAATGTTAGTTTTTAAAAGATAGAACACATGAAAATTATAAATAATATCATATTGACTTTGTTTTCATTATTCATTCTATCAGGATGTGATGATGAAGAATTTTTGAAGGAAAATCCAAAAACCTTTTATACCACTGATAATATATTCAATTCAGGAGCTCAGGTTGAACAAACCCTGATCACATTGTATAATGCTGATCGTACGTTTAGAACGGCTGATAATCAGTTTAATGGAATCATCCAGGGTAAAGGATCAGATGTCATGGTTACACCGGCTTTCAGGCAGGGTAATAATTTCAGCGATTACAGTACAATTAATCCTGACAATGGTCAGATTGCTGATTTGTTTAACCGGCATTATCAAATAATTGGGTACGCCAATGCAACCATTGCAGCCGCTGAACTTGAGGGGGTCACTTTTGATTCAGAGGAACAAAAAGCCTACATATTGGCTCAGGCAAGATTTTTTAGAGCGAAGATGTATGGTTCAATGGCACAGCTTTTTGGCGGAGTTGCCATTGTAACGGAGGTAGCCAGTGAGCCAAGGTTTGACTATGAAAGAGCATCCAGGGCAGCAGTCTATCAATTTGCGATTGATGAACTGGAAGCAATCGTTAATGATTTACCCGAAACCACTGATCAACCAGGCAGAGTGGTTAGAGGAGCTGCGCAGCACTTCCTCAGTGAGTTCTACTTAAGCCTTGGAATTGAAACCGGAAATAGTGCTGCTTATGATCAGGCAATCGCCTGGGCTTCTGAGATTATCGATGGAGGAATTTATTCATTGATGACCACTCGCTTTGGTCAAAGAGCTACCGAACCTGGCAAGGATGTGTATTGGGATTTGTTCCAGCTTGGCAATATCAACTATGCCGATGGAAATAACGAAAGCATCTGGACTTATCAAAATGACTTTGGAGCGGTTTTAAACGGTGACGGCAGAGCACTTCTAGAACATCCACGTTATTGGATGCCTGTATACAGGGCCATTGAAGGTTTTGATGGAGTGGCTGAAGATGCAGGAGGTAGAGGAGTTGCCTTTTTTGCTCCTACTCCTTTAACTGAAACGATCATCTGGGATCCATCCATTTCCGATGGTGATATCAGAGGATCAGAAACAAATATCAGACGTACCATCTATTACAATGATCCAACCTACCCACCGGAGGATCCCGGATCTCTTATGGGCCAGGAAATACCTCAGTCTGCCATTGATGCTGCGAATGCAAGTTTGGCGGGATCGATCTATCCTATTTTTGAAAAGTTTACTACGGACATGTTCGAAGGTTTGGATCAGGGGCAAAACAGGAGCAATATTTTCCGCGACAGATATGCCATACGCTTGCCTGAGACAATTCTTCTTAGGGCAGAAGCTTATCACAGAAAAGGAGATAATGATTTGGCTGCGGATGATATCAATTTGATCAGAAGCCGGTCGCAATGTAATATATTAGCTGCCCCCGGTGATGTTGATATCGATTATATCCTTGACGAGAGAGCACGTGAGCTTTTTGGAGAAGAAAGCCGATGGAATACGCTGCTGAGGATGGGTGGAACTGTAGCGGTAGACCGGATCAGAACTTATGCCAAGCATCAGTGGACGATCAATTCTCTCACATTTGATTACAACCTACTACCAATCCCGCAAGGGGTAATAGACCGTAACAAAGATGTAGTTTGGGAGCAAAACCCCGGATGGAATAGATAATTATTAACTTTTAAAGTAATTACCCTGTCCGGTCACTTTTGCTGACAGGGCAGGGTAATTTTTATTTTCATCCATTAACAATGATAAATATTATCACTCCGTCTCAATCTTTAATCTCCTCCCAATCATTTTCAATACCTATTCTTAACAAGACACTAAATAAATGACCAGACTACATTTCTTTCTTATCCTGTTCTTCTTTTCATTTTTTGGTTGCGAAAACAGTGCTGTCAATGAATCAAATACCACCGGGATCACCTATGATGAGGTGAAGACGAATTTTTCGACTCTACCCAAAAAATATGGGGTGAATTGCTGGTGGTGGTGGCTGAATGGTAATGTAAACAAGGCTACCATCACTAAAGACCTGGAGGCCATGAAATCAAGGAACTTTCAGGGTGCGATGATTTTTGACGCTGGTGGTCACAATCAAAGAATGAATAAAGACATACCAGCCGGCCCCTTATTTGGTTCGGACGAATGGAATGAACTCTTTGTCTTTGCACTGGATGAGGCGAAAAGGTTGGGCTTAGAGATTGGTTTTAATATCCAGAGTGGTTGGAATCTGGGAGGACCCATGGTGACCCCTGAATATGCGGCGAAGCAGATAACCTTTTCAGAGAAGAAGGTAACGCAAGGTGCTGTGAGTATAATTCTGGATCAGCCCATGAGTTTAAAGGGGTTTTATAAAGACATTGCTGTACTGGCATTTCCACTGAAGAAAGAAAATCAATCCCAAGAGGTAATCACGGATCTTCATTTAAAACTTGGCTATCAGGAATTGGGGGGGTCAGCGCCGGATACACGCTTTCTTTTGAACAATAAGCCGGGAAGAAATAATCCAAATCCTGATGAAACTACCTATATCATTACGAAGGACGACATTTTCGATTTGACTTCAAAGATGAATGATGAAGGCAAGTTGGACTGGCAGGTTCCTGAGGGGGAATGGTCTGTTTTACGTGTCGGCTATACCTGTACGGATGCTCATGTTTCCACTTCAAGTGGTGACTGGCAGGGGAATGTGCTGGATTACATGAGCAAGGAGGCATTTGATTTTTACTGGAAGGATGTTGTCGATCCTATCTTTATGGCTGCCGGGGATCATGTAGGAACCACGCTTACCCATATGGAAACAGATAGCTGGGAGTGTGATGGTATGAACTGGACAGATAAGTTTGCTGAAGAATTTATCCAATACCGTGGATATGATATTAGAAACTACCTTCCCATTGTCGCAGGTTATGTCATAGAAGATATTGAAATATCAAACGCTTTTCTCGCAGATTTCAGGAAAACATTAGGAGACCTTGTTGCCTATAATCACTACGCGCGTTTTCAGGAATATGCACATGAGCATAATATGGGCATTCAGCCTGAATCTGCCGGCCCTCACGCCGGCCCATTGGACGGCATTAAGAATTACGGGTTCAACGATATCGTCATGAGCGAATTCTGGTCACCTTCTCCTCACAGACCCTTAGCGGAAAATAGATTCTTTTTAAAACAGGCATCTTCAGCAGCACATATCTATGGTCAGAAGATCGTCGGTGCGGAATCCTTTACGACCATTGGTCCGCACTGGAACGATGAGCTGTGGCGTGATCAAAAGTCTTCATTTGACCATGAAATTTGTGCAGGATTAAATCGTATGTATTTTCACACATTCACAGCTTCACCCCATGAAATGGGTTTGCCTGGTCAGGAATATTTTGCTGGCACACATGTGAATCCCCAGGTTACCTGGTGGGATCAATCAGGCCCATTTATTGACTATATGCATCGTACGCAGACTGTTGTTCAAGAAGGCAAATTTGTTGCAGATGTGCTGTACTACTATGGTGACCATGTACCCAATGTTTTCCCATACAAACATTGGGATCCGGCTGGCACAATGCCTTGTTTTGATTACGATGTAACTGACGAGACTATACTTCTAAAGACCACAGTTGAAGATGGAAAGATCAAAGTGCCGGGAGGACTATCATATCAGGTGCTCGTATTACCGGATCACAGGGTGTTATCCATGGCAGCACTTGAAAAAGTTGATGTGTTGATGCAACAAGGTGGACATGTGATCGGGTTTAAACCCACAAGACTAGTCAGCCTGGTAGGTGGTGAAGAAGAGCAAAAAACGTTCGATGAATTATCTGACAAGATCTGGGGAAATGAAATTTCAGAGAAAGGTTCAAAAAGCTATGGTAATGGAACTGTTTCCTGGGGAATGACTGCCAGGGATTACCTGAGCTCGAAAGAAATAGCATTGGACTTTGATGTGGTGGGGAATGACAGCAAAACAGATTTCGGCTATATCCATTACATGATCGACAATGCAGATGTGTATTTTGTCACTAACCAGACCACAGATAGACAAAAGATAACGGCAAAATTCCGGGTAACAGGAAAGCAACCCGAGCTTTGGGATGCACTTACCGGGGAAAACAGATCTGCTAAGGCTTTTAATCAGCAAGAGACAACCACTAGCATACCTTTGACTTTAGAGCCATATGGTTCTGTTATCGTAGTTTTCAATGAAGCTATTGATAAGGATGTTCAGGGAAGTGAGAAAAGAAACTACAGTGATTACAGCAGCTTATTGCAAATTGAAGGACCCTGGGAAGTTAGCTTCGATCCTGATTGGGGCGGCCCCGAAAATATCACTTTTCCTGAGCTGATGGATTGGAGTAAACATGAAAATGAAGGCATTAAGTATTACTCGGGCGAAGCAACCTATTACAATACATTCAATTTCAATCCGGAGAAGGGATCAAAATACTTTTTGCAACTGGGTGATGTACAGGATGTGGGTATTGCGGAAGTGAAGTTAAATGGAAAAGAAAAAGGGATCCTCTGGACAAGTCCTTTCAGGGTGGAGATTACCAGAGACCTGAAAGAAGGTGAGAATCAGCTGGAGGTCAAAGTGATCAACTCCTGGTATAACCGAGTGGCGGGAGATGAGATTTTCCCTGACAGGAAGCAATACACATCTACAAATATTGTAATGAAACACGATTACAGAGGCCGGCCTATTGACGAAATACCCCTAGAGTCTACAGGATTATTGGGGCCGGTTGAGATCCTGCAGAGTCAATAGAATCCTTAGCTAAATGTCCTTAATTTACTAGCCAGATGAAAAAATTCCTGTTGATCATGCTGTTTTTTTCAAACTCAGGGCTTATTGCTCAGAGCCTTGAAGAGTCATTTATAGATCCTCAGGACTCCGTGAAACCATGGGTGTTCTGGTTCTGGATCAATGGTAACATCAGCCAGGAAGGTATTACTAAAGACCTGGAGTCGATGAAGGAGGTTGGGATCAATGGCGTAACATGGATGGAAGTAAGTGGTCCTTGGTGGGCACCGCAAGGCCCGATTGAAGCAGGAAGTAAAGAATGGCACGACGCTATGCAATGGGCGATTTCAGAACTCGACAGGCTGGACATGGAAATGGCCTTGAGTATTGATTTTGGATACGGTAGCGGAGGTCCTCATATCACACCCGATATATCTATGCAGGAACTGGTTTGGAGCAGAACAGAAGTGCAGGGAGGAAAGACTTTAAATATTTCGCTGAAAGAACCTGAAATTGACAAAACGCTCGAACCAGTTTGGTTGAGACCGGGAGAGGAAATGAATCCGGTAGTAACAAAAGCCGTTGATGAGATCAACTCCTACAGAGATATTGCTTTATATGCTGTTCCTACGAATGAATTCCGAGAATCCAAACTGATCCCTGAAGAACGAAAGGAGGAAATGGTTGAAAAGTTGAACAATGTACCGGGACTTAAAAACGTACAGGAAGACCCTTTGATGGCCTTTGACGGGCGTGGATGGAAAACACACCTACCCCCATTGGATATCAACGATGAATTATCAGCAATAAGTAAAGATGATATGATCTATTTATCAGACCATATGGATGAAGATGGCAACCTGGTCTGGGATGCACCTCCCGGAGCATGGACCATTGTTAGATTAGGTCATTCAAGCAATTATCACATCACAAGGCCTTCTCCCTATCTGGCCGTGGGTCTGGAGAGTGACCGACTCCATCCAAGGGGTATCGATACACATTTTGAACATAGATTGAAGCCCATCATTGAAGCAGCAGGAGAAAAGGCTGGAAGGACCTTAAAATACATTCATATAGACAGCTGGGAAGCTGGCGGACAAAACTGGACAGTTGGTTTAGCTGATGAATTTAAAAAAAGACGTGGATATGAGCTCACCTACTGGTTGCCCGTGCTCATAGGTCATGCCGTAGAATCCAGAGAAAAGACCGAACGTTTCTTATGGGATATGCGGAAAACAGTTAGTGAGGTCATTTTGGACAATTATATCCTCAGGCTTGGGGTGCTGATTGAGCCATATGGAATGAAAAGATCCAATGAACCCTATGGTAGGCTGGGGATCAATACTTTGGAATATGCAGCAAGTAGCGATTTCATCATTGGTGAATTTTGGACGGAGCGAGAAATCGAAAAGCCATTCCCCACCTTCCAGGATTACTGGTATAACTCCATGAAAGGGTTGGCCTCCGTAGCAAATACCTATGGTAAAACTAGGGTAGGTGCAGAGGCTTTCACCGGCTCAAGAGGATGGGTAGATCACCCTTACCTGATCAAAGGAATGGGGGATGAAGCATTCAGTGAGGGTATTAATCATTACGTTTATCATTTATCTGCACACCAGGCTTATGACCACATGAAGCCAGGACTGACACACCGGAGGTGGGGTCAGCACATCAACAGGAATCAAACCTGGTGGGGCATGAGTAAGCCTTATTTCGAATATGTAACAAGGTGTCAGTCACTTTTACAGCAGGGTACCAGGGTGGTAGATGTGGCATATGTTTATAAAGAAGGAGCCCCACTGAATTTTAATAATATTGATTTTTCCTTACCAGAGGGATATGATTATGACTTTTGCACGCCTGAAATTGCTAGCCGGATGACAGTGCAGAATGGGAAAATCTACCTGCCCAATGGGGTCTCGTATAAGTATTTACTATTGCCAAATTCAGACAGACTATCCCTTTCCCTCGCTCGTCAAGCTGAACGATTGAGAAAAGCTGGGGCCACAGTTTATTTGCAGCAGGAAGTTGTTGGAACTCCAGGTTTAGCAGGATATCCTAACACTGATGAGCAGGTCAAAGCAATTACGTCGGACTGGGATCAATTACCTGAAATGGGATGGGAAGCTGTTTTTCAGTCAGATAAGATTCTGCCAGATTTCGAGGGAGATGACCTTAGGTGGATGCACCGGAAGATTGATCAAATTGATCTGTACTTTGTTGCGAACATCAAACCAGAAAAGATGCAGCGCCGGTGCATTTTTCGAACCAATAAGCAGTTTGTCGAATTGTGGGATCCAGAAACAGGTCAGATGTATTCCCTTGATACAGATAAAGCTGAGGATGGACGAACGCAAGTGGATTTACAATTTGAACCCTCACAAAGCTGGTTTTTGGTATTTCGAGATCAACCGAGCCAGGGAGTCTCATCACTTAAACCATTTGTTGAGTGGAAAGATCTCAAAGAGATTAACGGCCATTGGGAAGTTACATTTGATCCTGAATGGGGTCCTGAAGAACCGATATTTTTTAATGAATTAAAATCCTGGTCTTCTCATGAAAACGATCTTGTTAAGTATTATTCCGGTTCAGCGAAATACAGCATAGAGTTTAAGTTTTCAAAGAAGGAAATCAAGGCATTAAAAAAAGACAATAATCGGGTAAAACTAGATCTGGGTAATGTGGAAGTCATGGCGAGGATAAAAATCAATGGAGTTGACTGTGGTATTGCCTGGAAGCCGCCTTACCTCTTAGATATTGGTGATGCCATTAAGTCAGGTAAAAATATGCTTGAAATTGAAGTGGTCAATACCTGGGTGAATCGAATGATTGGAGATGAACAACTTCCTTTGGATGCAGATTGGAAAGATTGGGAGACATTGGTAGTTTGGCCTGAGTGGTTTAAGGATGGGGAAGAAAGCCCGACAGGAAGATATACATTCACTACTGGACGGCATTACCAAAAAGACAGCCCGCTCATGCCATCGGGATTGTTAGGTCCGGTGAAGATTGTAACCGTAAAGTGATAGAATAGAAAACTAAATATGAAAATACTAGCTTTCAAGATGTACCTGAACGAAGGACAAAAGCAGGAATATAAGAAAAGACATGACGAGATCTGGCCTGAGCTCGAAAGCCTATTAAAGGAGGCGGGAATTAGTGATTATTCGATCTTCCTTGATGAGGAAACGAATATTTTATTCGCAGTTCAAAAGGTTTCCGATGCGGGAAGCACAAAGAGCCTGACAGATGAAGCCATTATGAAGAAATGGTGGGATTATATGGCAGATATCATGGCGATCAACCCGGATAATTCACCTGTAGTGAAAGAATTGGAACAGGTTTTTTATATGGAATAGGGCTGGTAAATTGCTTAAATGATGGCAAAGCAGTATAAACTTAAAATTGGTCTGTTTGGAGTTGGACTGGAAGCCTACTGGAGTCAGTTTAATGGACTAAAGGATCGCCTGGAATCTTATTTGAAGACAGTAGAAGGGATGGTATCGGCTTCGAATGCTGAAATATGCAATCTCGGAATGATTGACACTCCTGAACGTGCACTCGAGGCCGGTCATGAATTCAGGAAAGAGGATGTTGACTTGATTTTCCTGTATGTTACCACCTATGCAGTCTCTTCTACTATTTTACCTGTCGTCAGACGTGCGAATGTTCCGGTAGTTATCCTCAATCTTGCCCCTGAAAAAGCCATCAACTATAAGCAGTTTAATGCCTTAAAAGATCGAACCAAAATGACAGGGGAGTGGCTAGCCTACTGCTCGGCATGTCCGATTCCCGAGATTATCAATGTTTTTAACAGGGCTGGAATTCAGGCACATCAGGTGACTGGATTCCTGAGTGATGAAAAGATTACCCGACCAGAAATCAGGGAGTGGATTGGAGCAGCCAAAGTGATGCACAGCATGGCTCACAACAGGCTAGGCCTCATGGGTAATTATTATGGCGGAATGCTTGACATCTATACCGATCTTACGCAACAGTTAATCCAGTTTGGCGGACATATTGAACTGATCGAGGTAGATGAGTTGACTCAACTTGTAAAAGAAGTTGATCCTAAAAGCATTCCGGAAAGGGTGGAAGAAATCAAAGAATTATTTGATGTCAGAGAGGATTGTAACGAAGATGATCTAGCCGCATCTGCCAGGACATCCCTGGCCCTTGAAGCTTTGGTGAAAAGACATGATCTTGGTTCACTGGCCTATTATTATAAGGGTGTAGACAATGAGAATGGTGATACCATAGCGACGATTATTGTGGGAAATTCCATGCTCACAGCAAAGGGGGTACCTGTAGCAGGAGAGTATGAAGTAAAAAACGTCCAGGCCATGAAGATCCTTGACCTGCTTGGGTGCGGAGGATCCTTCACGGAATATTATGCCATGGATTATGAAGATGACATTGTGCTGATGGGACACGATGGGCCCGGCCATGTGACTATAGCAGAGGGTAAAGTGAAAATAAAACCCCTGGATGTTTACCATGGTAAGGTGGGGAGAGGATTGTCTGTAGAAATGTCCGTCAGGTATGGAAAGGTCACCTTATTGTCAGTGGTTGATCAACCCGACGGCCAATTGATGTTGCTGATGGCGGTGGGTGAATCGGAACCCGGCCCGATACTTGAGATTGGAAATACCAACAGCCGCTATCGATTTGATATTGGAGCTCGGGAGTTTGTCGAAAAATGGAACAGTTACGGCCCTGCGCATCATTGTGCCATAGGGGTTGGAGATGTAACCCCTATCCTTGAAAAGCTTGGAAAATTATTGGACATGAAGACTGTCCGGGTATGTTAAAGATGTTTAGATGTCAGTATTAGCAGGTATATTTTTTCATTTTATTGGCAGCAGTGCTGCCTCCAGTTTTTACCTGCCCTTCAAAAAAGTAAAGGGATGGTCATGGGAAAGCTATTGGCTCATTGGAGGGATCGCTTCCTGGATTATCATGCCCCTGATTATGGGCTGGATATTTGTTCCGGACCTATTTGGGATTATAAGTAAGGCGCCACAAAAAGCAGTTTATTATACTTTTTTCTTCGGTCTATTATGGGGAATCGGCGGATTGACTTTTGGTTTGTCCATGCGATATCTTGGCTTATCACTGGGATACGCGATCGTTCTGGGTTTCACAACTGCATTCGGAACCATTATTCCACCCATATTTGATGGGTCTTTTGGTGCATTGATAGCTGAAACCTCAGGAAAGCTTATCCTGCTTGGGCTGCTTTTAAGTTTGACCGGGATTTTCTTTTGTGGTTTAGCCGGCTTCAATAAAGAAAGGGAATTAGTTCCTGCAGATCCTGCTGATACCATCAAAGAATTTGATCTTCGGAAAGGGGTCGTCATTGCATTAATTTCCGGTGTGTTAAGTGCTTGCATGGCTTTTGGGTTGGTCAGTGGAAAGCCCATTGCAAAATTGGCGGTGGAGCATGGTACTCCGAACTTGTGGCAAAATAATGTAGTACTCGTCGTCATTCTTTGGGGCGGCTTCATTACAAATTTTATCTGGTGTCTGATATTAAACACCCGAAACTCCACTTATAAGGATTACCTGGATAATAGCTCAGGGCGCATTGGGTTTAATTATTTGTTCTCCAGCCTGGCAGGATCCATCTGGTACCTCCAGTTCTTTTTTTATGGGATGGGATCAACACAAATGGGCAAGTATGATTTTATTTCGTGGACGCTACACATGACCATGATCATCATTCTCAGTACGATATGGGGAGTTGTGCTTGGAGAGTGGAAAAGTACCTCTTCAAAAACCAAACGATTGCTTTCGATTGGTTTATTTTTATTGATATCTTCCATTTTAGCCATAGGGCTGGGAGGAGCAAGCTAAGCCACGTGGAAAAGTAGGTAGGGTTGAATGAATAGACTAGTATTTTATTTTTTCTCATTTGTGATCATCCTGTCCAGTTGCGAAAACGATGGGGCATTGGATTTTTCAGATCAACTTCCAGAAGTAGTTGATTACAACTTTCATGTAAAACCGATTCTGTCCGATCGATGCTATGCCTGTCATGGTCCTGATGAAAATGCGCGAAAGGGAAATTTCAGACTTGACCAGGAGGAGTCAGCATTCCTCCTGCGTGACAGCCTTAAAGAAACCTACCTGATAAAGCCAGGTGATCTTGAGAAAAGCCTGGTTTTTCATCGGATATCCAGCAAGGATGAGCAAATCATAATGCCTCCACCTGAGTCAAATCTAAGCTTATCTGATTATGAAGTAGAAGTGATCAAAAGGTGGATCAAACAAGGCGCAGAATGGAAACCACACTGGTCCTTTATTAAGCCTGTCAAACCAGAACTTCCGGAAGTCAAGCGTACGGATTGGCCCCAAAATCCTATTGATTTCTTTGTACGAGATAAGCTGGAGTTTTTCCAACAAAAACCTTCCAAAAAAGCAGTGAAGGAAAAGCTGCTGCGAAGGTTAAGTTTTGACCTGACAGGATTACCTCCCGATCTTACGACCATTGATAACTTTCTTGGAGACCACTCAGATACTGCTTATGAGAAGTTAGTTGATGAGTATCTGGCCTCATCAGCATTCGGGGAAAGGATGGCCACTGAATGGATTGACCTTGCACGGTATGCGGAAACCAATGGGATCCATCATGACCTGGAAAGAAACATGTGGCCGTGGCGTGATTGGGTGATCAATGCTTTCAATGAAAATATGCCGTATGATCAGTTTGTAATTTGGCAACTGGGTGGGATCTTCTCCCCGAACCAACGTATGAACAGAAACTGGCTACCGCATTCAATCGCAATCACGTAACCACTCAGGAATGCGGAGCGCTGGATGAGGAATTTAGAGTATCCTATGTCATAGACCGAACGAATACTTTTGGAAAGGCATTTTTAGGGCTCACCATGGAATGCGCACAATGCCATGACCATAAATACGATCCCATTTCGCAGAAAGAATATTATCAGCTTTCTGCCTTTTTTAATCAGGTTCCGGAAAAGGGTGTGACCAAATCATTTGCAAAAGACATTACAGGTGTGCAACAACCAGAGCCCTACCTCGAACTTCCCGAAGAGGATGTAAAACGCATACACGACTACATCGATCAGCGAGTGAAAACAGAATATGCCCATGGGAGTAAACAGGACAGCGCCAAAGAATATTTGAAAAACTGGAAAGAGGAAATGGAGGCAATGACCCAGCCTGTGATGATCATGCAAGATAAGGATACACTCAGGCCAACCTTTATTCTGAAAAGGGGATTATATGACTCACCTGATGAAGAAGTTTCTTTTGGTACTCCGGAAGCTGTTCTGACCTTTGATGCTGATTTAGATAAGAATCGTATCGGATTGGCAAAGTGGCTTTTTGATCCGGATAATCCATTGACTGCAAGGGTGGCTGTAAACAGGTACTGGCAGATGATCTTTGGCAGGGGGCTGGTGAATACACCGGGTGATTTTGGCAGCCAGGATCTCTCCCAACTCATCCTGAGTTGTTAGATTGGCTAGCGGTGAATTTTATGGAATCTGGCTGGGATGTCAAACAATTGTTGAAGACTATGGTCATGTCAGCTACTTATCAGCAAGCTTCTGAAACAAATGAGAGTCAATTGGCTTTTGACCCGGATAACAAATGGCTGGGAAGGGGAAGTCAACAGCGACTTACGGCAGAGATGATCCGGGACCAGGCATTGTTTGTGAGTGGTTTAATGATCAATGAAATCGGAGGTCCCAGTGTAAAGCCCTATCAACCTGATGGTTTGTGGACACAGGTTTCTTCCGGTGGCAGATACAAACGAAAATATATGGTTGCTCATGGTGAGGATCTCTATCGCAGAAGTCTCTACACCTACTGGAAAAGGATCCAACCTCCGCCTGCCATGATGATCTTTGATGCTTCTGATCGCAATCAATGTACGGTAAAAAGGCAAAGTACTAATACTCCTTTACAAGCCCTGGTTTTGCTAAATGATCCTCAATTTGTAGAAGCGTCTCGGGCACTTGCAACAAGGATGATGGACGAGGGTGATCCAATTAAATGTATAGCTTATGCTTTTCGCTCTGCAACATCAAGAAATCCGGATCAGGAAGAGTTGAGTATCCTGAATAGCTTATTCGAGGACGAACTGAATGAGTTTCAGGATCATCCTGAACGGGCAGAAGAGTTTTTAGGCATTGGTGAATTACGCAATAAGGAAGCAGCGGATATTTCAAAACTTGCCGCCTTTACAGTGGTCGCTAATGCAGTTTTGAATTTAAGTGAGAGCATTCAAAAAAATTAAAATCCCCTAATGGAAGAATTGTTAAACATTAACAGGAGACATTTTTTGAGTAAAGCAGGTTTGAGTCTTGGAGCGCTGGCCTTATCATCTTTTGATCTATCGAAGGCTGCCAGTAAGTCTACGAATCTCTTACCTCATTTTGCACCCAGAGCTAAACGGGTTATCTACCTCTTCCAGGCTGGTGGGCCTTCTCAGTTGGAGATGTTTGACTACAAACCCCAGCTGCAAAAACTCCATAAGCAAGAGCTCCCTGAGTCCGTGAGTATGGGTAAAAGAGTGACCGATTTTACGGCTGCGGAGCCCAAACCCATGGTCAATCCGTTCACCGAATTCAAACAGTATGGTCAGAGTGGCACGTGGGTTAGTGACTTGTTACCGCATATTGCTGGAATCACTGATGACATCTGTGTGGTGAAGTCGATGTATACCGATGCGATTAATCATGATCCGGCATTGTCATTCTTTCAGACTGGTTCTCAATTGAGTGGTCGGCCAAGCATAGGATCCTGGTTGTCTTACGGCCTGGGCAGTGAGAATGATAATCTTCCAACGTTTTCTGTTTTGTTGTCAAAAGGAAGCGGCCGAACCGATGGAGCACAACCGCTTCAATCCAGGTTATGGGGGAGTGGGTTTTTACAATCGCTACATCAGGGGGTTCAGTTTAGAAGTGGTAAAGATCCTGTGTTGTATCTGAATAACCCCGCTGGAATAACCCAAATGAATCGGAGAGGGGTATTGGATCATCTTAATCAGCTAAACCAAAAATATCTTGATAAAGAGGGAAATGCGGAAGTTTATTCAAGAATGGCTCAATATGAGATGGCCTACAGGATGCAAACTTCCGTTCCTGAGACAATGGATATCAGCCAGGAACCGGATTATATATTTGATATGTATGGGCCTGAATCCCGTGTCCCTGGAACCTATGCAGCTAATTGTCTGATAGCCAGGAGGTTAGCCGAACGTGATGTTAGGTTCATACAACTTTATCACCAGGGATGGGACCAGCACAATGATTTGCCTGATCATTTAACCAAACAATGTCATGATATTGATCAGCCCACCGCGGCGTTGATCAAAGATTTGAAACAACGCGGATTACTGGAGGATACCCTGGTCGTTTGGGGAGGTGAATTTGGAAGGACAAACTATTGCCAGGGCAAGCTTACCAATGATAATTATGGAAGGGACCACCATCCGTATTGCTTTAGTATGTTTATGGCAGGTGGAGGCATCAAAGCGGGCATTAGTTACGGCCACACCGATGAGGTGGGTTATAATGTGGTTGAAAATCCTATCCATGTCCACGATTTCCAGGCAACCCTACTTCATCTCATGGGAATTGACCATGAACGATTAACATTTAAACACCAGGGAAGAAGATTTCGGTTGACAGATGTTCATGGGAAAGTGGTCAGAGATCTAATTGCTTAGACGTTTCCATTGAATGGTTTTTCAGGTATCTACAGGATATCTATTGATTATCTTATAATTTTATTGGTTCTCCAATTAACAACATAGCCCGGTATGCGAATAGCCTTATCTCTAATATTTCTTTTGACTCTGGTTGCCCCTAAGCTTTATGCCAATGACGATCCGGACCAACCCAATATCATTTTCATCCTGACGGACGACCAAAGGTGGGATGCCTTAGGTTATGCAGGAAATCCACTTTCCCTCACCCCTGAAATGGATAAGTTGGCCACCCAGGGAGTTTATTTCAAACAGGGGATTGTTACCACCCCTATTTGTGCTGCCAGTCGGGCTTCTATTCTTACAGGTCTTTATGAGCGAACCCACCGGTATACTTTTCAGACCGGGGACATCAAAGATGAGTTTATTGAGTCTTCCTATCCGCTGGTGCTCAGGGATGCTGGATACTATACTGGTTTTTTTGGAAAATTTGGGGTTAGATATGAAAAAGCAGCTTCACTGTTTGATGCATTTGATAGTTACGACCGTAATGGAGCTTTTAAGGATGAGCGTGGATATTTCTACAAACAAATAGATGGCAAGACAGTCCACCTCACCCGGTATACAGGTCAGCAGGCACTGGATTTTATTGATCAGGCACCAATAGACAAGCCTTTTTGCCTGAGTCTGAGCTTTAGTGCGCCACATGCACACGATCCGGCCGAAGATCAGTATTTCTGGATGGATGCCTCTGATAGTCACCTGGCCAATCAGCAGGTTCCTGGACCTATGCTAGGGAATGACAAGTACTTTGAAGCATTACCGCTTGCCGTAAGAGAAGGCTTCAATCGAACCCGATGGTATTGGAGATATGATACCAAGGAAAAATATCAGCATAGTGTGAAAGGGTACCATCGGATGATTGCAGATATCGATCGGGAGATTGCTGGGATCAGGAAGAAGCTTGCTGAAACAGGTCAGGATAAAAATACCGTGATCATCCTGATGGGTGATAACGGCTATTTTCTTGGGGAGCGACAACTTGCAGGTAAGTGGCTGATGTATGATAACTCAACTCGGGTTCCGTTGATCATCTATGATCCACGCAATCCCAATCATCAGGATATTGATCAGATGGCTCTGAATATTGATGTTCCAGCGACTATGGTAGATCTGGCAGGTGCCAGTCAGCCAAAAGGCTGGCATGGGAAAAGTCTGGCTCCATTCCTTCAAAATAGAAACTACAATCTAAATCGTGATACCATTCTCATCGAACACTTATGGGAATTTGCCAACATTCCACCAAGTGAAGGGGTTCGGACCAGTCAATGGAAATATCTCCGATATGTAAATGATCAGTCGATAGAAGAATTATACGATCTCTCAAAGGATCCTCATGAAACAAAAAACCTGGCCTCAACAAAGAAATATCTGTCAGTGCTCACAGGGCTTCGAGCAAAATGTGATGAATTGATTCAAAAATATGAAGATCCAACTGTGGGACCACCAGACGGACTGATGATCGAATGGATCAGAGAACCAGCTGGCACAGCCATTATTGATAATAATCCTGAGTTTACATGGATCGTGCCTCAGGGAGCAGTTTCCCAACAGGGTTATCAAATCCTGGTTTCTTCCTCCCAGCAAAACATCAGCAGGAATATTGGGGATATTTGGGATAGTGGTCAGGTCAGGTCGCGACAAAATGCAAATGTTACTTATACAGGTAAGCCATTGGTTGATGGACAAAAATATTATTGGAAAGTCCGGATCTGGGATCACCTCAACAGGGTTAGCACCTATTCTGCATCACAGACTTTTCACTTGAAAAAGTCGGACAAAATATGGATCACCACCCCCAATATTTTCCAGGTCGATCAGGTTAAGCCAGTAAGTCTGACAGAAACAGGATCAGGAAGCTATTTCGCCGATTTTGGAAAGGATGGCTTTGCGGCATTGGAATTAAATTATCAGGCAACCAGTAATGATTCACTGACTATCAGACTTGGAGAACAGTTAGTGGATGGAAATATCAATCGTGAGCCGCAAGGAAATATCCGATATCAGGAAGTCAGGATGGCTGTAAAAGCAGGTAAGAGAAAGTATTTATTAGAACTACCGCCAGATGAGCGAAATACCAAGCCGCAGGCTGTTCAGTTGCCTGATTCGTTTCCGGTACTTTACCCGTTTAGATATGTAGAAATTGATGGTGCTTCGGCTGGGTTGGATAAGAATGATCTCACACAGTTGGTTTACTATACCTACTTTGACGATAAGGCCTCCAGTTTCAGTAGTTCGGATACCATCCTCAATCAGGTTTGGGACCTATGTAAATACTCGATGAAAGCTACATCCTTTGCTGGCCTTTATGTGGATGGAGATCGTGAACGTATTCCATATGAAGCTGATGCTTATCTGAATCAGCTCTCACACTATGCAACCGACAGGGAATACCCGATTGCGCGACGTACAATCGAATATTTCATGGAATACCCTACATGGCCCACCGAGTGGCAGCAGCATGTAGCCTTGATGTTCCATGCGGATTACATGTATACCGGAAATACGGAGCTTATTGAGAAGTATTATGAACCTTTGAAATACAAGACTTTGTATCAATTGGCGGATGACAAAGGTTTAATTAGCTCCACCAGGGTAACTCCGGAGGTGATGAAAGACCTTGGGTTTAAAGATCCAAATGTGAAACTGCGAGATATCACCGACTGGCCTCCGGCGCAGAAAGATACCGGTTGGCAGCTTGCGACTGCTGAAGGTGAACGAGATGGCTTTGTTTTCTGTCCAATCAATACATTAATAAATAGCTTTTATTACCAAAATATGGTGATAATGGCTGAATTCGCAGAAATCCTTGAAAAATATGATGAAGCTGAGGAGTTTAAATTGAGAGCTATAAAGGCTAAAAAAGCGATCAATGAAGTGTTATTAGATCCTGAAACGGGAGTTTATGTAGATGGAGATACCACCAAACATTCTTCACTTCATTCCAACATGGCAGCCCTGGCTTTCGGAATCGTTCCTAAAAATCATATAAAGAAGGTGGTTGAGTTTATCAAAACCAGGGGCATGGCCTGTAGTGTATATGGATCTCAATATCTGATGGATGGATTATATGAAGCCGGAGAAGAGGATTATGCGCTTGAATTATTGACGGCCACAAATGATCGGAGCTGGTGGAACATGATCGCTATTGGATCTACTATTTCACTGGAAGCGTGGGACATGAAATATAAACCCAATTCTGATTGGAACCATGCCTGGGGGGCAGTGCCTGGCAATATCGTAGGCAGAAGGATGTGGGGAATCCGTCCAAAAACTCCTGGAGGTGATATCATTACCATCCAACCACAACTTTCTAAGTTGGAAAATACAGAGATCAAAGTGCCATTCTTGAAAGGGGATGTGGAGGCGACTTATAAAAGAGTCAATAACCGCGAAAAGCGATATTCGTTTACTATTCCAGCCAATGTTGCAGCCGAATTGATCCTGAAAAAAAATGAAAATGACACTGTAATTTTGGATGGTATACAGGTTGATACAGTTTTCGACAATTTAAGATTATCACCAGGGGATCATGAAGTCATTCTTCGAGTAAACTCATTCTAAATAAGACGTTATGTCAAGGAAATTCTTAAGTCTTTGTTATTTAGTAATAGCGCTACTGATTAGTTGCGGGGAATCCAAAAAAGTTGAAATAAGAGGAGAACTTAAGAAATGGCACAAAATCTCACTGGTCTTTGAGGGCCCGGAATCCAATGAGCTGGCGGAAAACAATCCATTTCTGAATTATCGATTGGATGTCACTTTCACTAATGGGAACGAGCAGTTTGTGGTACCCGGTTTTTATGCAGCTGACGGAAATGCAGCCGAATCGAGCGCTGACAATGGCAACAAATGGGTCGTGAATTTTACCCCTGATGAAGTTGGGAAATGGGCCTACATCGTTTCGTTTAAAAAGGGTGAAAATGTAGCTGTGGCAAATGATCTTACCCAATTTTCAAGTGGAGAGTTTATTGATGGGCTCTCCGGGCAGTTTGAAATTGTTGACTCTGATAAAGATGGAAATGATAACCGTGCCAAAGGTCGCCTGGAATATGTTGGAGAGCATTATCTGAAATATGCTGAAACTGGGGAATACTTCATCAAATTAGGTGTTGATGCACCTGAAAATCTGCTGGCCTTTGATGATTTCGATAGCACCTCCAATGTGTTTGGATATCTGAAATCCTGGGAACCACATAATAAAGATTTTGATGAGGCAGCCAATTTTTATCTCTGGCAAAATGGGAAAGGAAAGAATCTGATGGGAGCAATCAATTACCTGGCTTCCGAGGAATTAAATGTTTTCTCCTTTCTGACATTCAATGTAGATGGTGATGACCGAAATGTCTTTCCACAATTACTCAACGTGCCGTTTACCAAGTATGAACAATATGCCGGAGAAAAAGGTAATAAGGAGGCCTGGGAAACCATGTTTCACAAAACGAGATATGATGTCTCTAAGCTTGATCAGTGGGAGCGGGTCTTTATGTATGCTGAAACCCTTGGCTTTTTCCTGCATTTCAAAACCCATGAGACAGAAACAGATCACCTGATGGATCAGGGTGTTTTTGGTATAGAAGGAAAACTGTATTACCGTGAATTGATCGCCCGTTTTGGTCATCACCTGGCATTGAATTGGAACCTTGGCGAGGAGAATAATCAACCAACAGAAGAAGTACTCAAAGCAGCCAATTATATTTATCAACTAGACCCTTATAAACATCATCTGGTCATGCATACTTTCCCGAATCAGGATGATCGATATCAGGAACTTATAGGGGATCAATCCCCTTTGACAGGTGCCTCCCTGCAATTAAGCAAAACGGATTTTACAGATGTTCACCCCCGCGTACTAAAATGGAGAGCTAAAGCAGATAGCACGGGAAAAGCCTGGGCTATTTCAGTGGATGAGCCAGGAAGTGCACAATATGCGCTACTGCCAGATGATGAAGATCCCGAACACAATGAGGCACGGGGAAACGCCATGTATGGAACCTTGATGGCTGGTGGCTATGGACTGGAATGGTACTTTGGTTATGCCAGTCCTAATTCAGACCTCACCTGCCAGGATTTTAGAAGCCGAGACCTTTTTTGGGACCAGAACCGATATGCGAGGCAGCTTTTTGAAAAGGAGATACCGTTCTGGAAAATGGAACCATCAGATGAACTTACAGCGGATAACGAATCCTATTGTCTCGCCGAACCTGGTGAAGTTTATTTGATTTACAAGCCAATGGGTTTGAAAGAGATTAAGTTGGATGTGAAGATTTCCCGACAGAATTTTAAAGTCCAATGGTATAATCCCAGAAAAGGAGGTGATCTTCAACATGGTTCCATAAAAGAAGTTAACGGTGGTGATATCGTTGATCTTGGTTCTCCGCCATTTGATCAGGAGTTGGATTGGCTGGTCTTAGTTAAATCGATGGGTATTTCCATGTGATTTGTAGGCCAATCATTCTAAGCTGATTCAATAAACTTGTGTTTTTCATTGATTTTAGTAGCACTATATCTAGATAGAAAGATAAAATAACTCTCTGATAATGAGGTGTTTGGAAAATTTCGTATATTCCTTATACCTAATCACTCAACCTTAAACCTAAAACAATGAAAAACTTAATGATCATTTTAAGTGCCGCTTTGGCATTTAGTGCATGTCAGCAATCCGTTGATGTGGAAAAAGAAAAGGAAGCGATTAAAGCTGTCATTGAAAAATCCGGTGAGGCATATGTCAATAGAGACTATAATGCACTGACTGATGCATGGGTTCATGATGAATCAGCCACACGGGTAAATGTAACTCCTTTTAATTATGGAATTACTGAGACCTGGGAGAATCAGGATAGCCGCTATAAGACCAGTATTGAAAACAACCCGGATCCCTTTCCCTTCAAACAAGTATTTTCCAATTGGAGAATCAAGGTATATGCAGATAATGCAGTTGTTCTGGTTGATAAGAAGAACGTCACAAATGAAGGGGATTCAAGCGCAGAAGCTTTGCATTCATATAATTTGGATAAAATAGGTG
The DNA here is from genome assembly GCA_047947195.1 of Bacteroidota bacterium. Classification (GTDB taxonomy): domain Bacteria; phylum Bacteroidota; class Bacteroidia; order Cytophagales; family Cyclobacteriaceae; genus UBA7330. Next base: position 2,974,765 of record CP170458.1, on the reverse strand, counting down.
GTGAATGGAAGATCTCGAACATTTCAACTATTATGGTTGGATTTTATGATGAGCAAGAAGAAAATTTGGCCATATCTGAGACTTACCATAAACTTAATCCCGATGATGTTGATAATATTCTAACAGATGATTTCATCGGTAGGGATGAAATTGGAGGAACATGGACTAAAGATGGACATAAGAACTTTTGGACAAATAATAAAGGTACAGCAACAGACAGCATCATCTATCAGCTACCCTATGGCAATGCCGTTACCACTATGTTTAAGCGGAAAGGAACTTTAAATGGAGAGAAAATCGAAGGAGAGGCTTTACAGATTAAGCGCTTTGTTGATGGGAAAATAGCTGAGATTTGGGAATATGGATTTGGAGTATATAAGCAATAGCAATTTTTCTTTTTAATTAACAGTAAGGGTATTCAATCACATTGGATACCCTTTATTTTTATATCTTTCTAGCCCAATTTCAAGATTACATGACCCGACTACTTACTCTTAAGCATATCATTTTCTTATTCTCGTACATGATTTTCATTTCTTCCTGCACAGAAGAGATCAAGCAGCCCAACATCCTGTTTATTATGGCGGATGATCATACCTCCCAGGCCTGGGGATCTATGGATCCATATTGGATGAAATAGCCCATACCCCAAATATCAAGCGACTCAGAAGTGAAGGAGCACAACTAATGAATGTATTTGTTACCAACTCGATTTGCGTGCCTAGCCGAGCTGCGATATTAACGGGAGAATACAGTCATCGAAACGGGGTGTATAATTTACCTGATGCCATTGATCCGGAACGGGAGACCGTGGCTAAGATTCTCCAAAGAAATGGGTATCAGACCGCAACCTTTGGTAAGTGGCATTTAAAAACCAAACCTCAGGGTTTCGATGCCTATAATGTTGTACCCGGACAGGGACGCTATTTTGATCCTGTTTTGCGGAATGATTCAAACTGGCCGGATGGGGAAGTTTATAAGGGATTTTCTTCGGATGTGATTACGGACCAGTCGCTGGCCTGGCTGAAGCAAAGGGATACCAATAAACCTTTCTTCCTGATGCATCATTTCAAAGCGACTCATGAACCATTTAACTACCCGGATCGCTTCAAAGACCTGTATGATGGTGTAGAAATACCTGAACCTGAAAGTCTCATGGATTTCTACCCGGATAAAACCTCCCGGACATTTGAGGGTCAGATATTGGAAATTCTGAAAGAACGCTTCACCAATAATCCCGAAAGATATCTGTTAGATTCTTTTTCCACCGAAGGATTAACGGCGGAAGAAGCCAGGAGCAAAACATACCAACAATTCATTAAGAACTTTTTAAGGTCTGGAGCAGCAGTAGATGAGAATATTGGAAGGATCCTGGATTACCTGGATGAGGAAGGGCTAAGGGAAAATACTATCGTCATCTATACCGCTGACCAGGGGTATTTCCTGGGGGAACATGGGATGTTTGATAAGCGCATGATGTACGAAGAATCAATCAGGATGCCCTTCATAATTAGTTATCCTCCGGAAATAGAAGCAGGCGCTGTGAATGACGACATCATTCTTAATATAGATTTTGCTCCACTATTTCTCGATTATGCAAACCTGCAAATACCAGAATTCATGCAAGGAAGAAGCTTTCGATCAAATCTAAAAGGGGAAACTCCGACAGATTGGAGGGATGCCTTTTACTACCGTTACTGGACTCAGGAGACAAACCGTCCGGCGCACCTGGGGGTGAGAACCAAACACGATAAGCTAATCTATTTTTATGGTCAGGATCTTAGAGAAAATCGAGCTCAGGCCACAGCTCCTACCTGGGAATATTATGATCTGAATGCTGATCCGAAGGAAATCAACAATATATTTAAGGATACTGATCAAAAGGAAAGGATCAATCAGCTAAAATCTGAGATCATCAGACTGAAAGAAGAAGTCGGCGATAGCGATGAAGCTTATCCGCTCATGGATTCCTTGTTAAAAGTTCTAGTTAAAGAATAATCTTTCCCGTGATGGCTGAACACAAAGAATCACAGTCATTCCTGAGAGCTTTCAAGCGAGTCAGGAATCTATAAGCTCGTATGCACATTTGTTTTAAAGAGAGGGGTAAATTGCAAGAATATCCCCGACCTGTTTGCCGACAAGGCAGGCTCGGCCTTAGTGGCTCTCGGGGATGACGTTCTTTTGTAGATTAGCTTAATATTGAAACTGTCAGTGATTCATAGATAAAATAAATTAATTTAAAACTCATATTATAGTAGATAAACCAATCAATATGAAATTAAGATTCCAATCAGTCCTCTCCTCTGTAATTATTATCCTAACATTCCTATGGATAGCCACTTCCTGTCAGGATGGGACACAAAGTACAAGCCAGGAGGTTGGTCCACCTAATGTGGTGCTAATGTTTATTGATGACGGAGCATACGATGATTATTCTCCATTTGGTAGACCGCTTTATCCGACTCCTAATGTTGAGCAATTGGCGGCTGAAGGAACCAGCTTCCTTAATTTTTATGTTCCTCAGGCTATCTGCTCAGCTTCGAGGTCTGCCTTACTTTCAGGGTGCTACCCAGGAAGAACAGGGGTGTTCGGAGCACACGGACCCAATGCCTGGGGTTTGGATACAGCTTATGCAACCATTGGACAGGTGATGAAAGGGGCTGGCTATGCAACTGCAGCTTTTGGTAAATGGCACATCGGTGATCAACCTGCCACTCGACCACCTGCAAGGGGATTTGATGAGTCGGCTGGCTTGATGTATTCCAATGATATGTGGCTGCACCACCCGGAGAACCCCGAAGGCTGGGGGAAGCATCCACTGCGATACTGGGAAAATGGTCAGATCAAAATTGACACAGTCCAAAAAAAGGATCAAACCATGCTAACCACCTGGTATACTGAAAGCGCCGTTGATTTTATTAATCGACATAAAAAGGAGCCATTCTTCCTCTATGTGGCTCACTCCATGCCGCATGTCCCACTCTTCGTGAGTGATAAGTTTAAAGGAAAATCAGGAACAGGTCTTCTGGGTGACGTCATCATGGAGATCGATTGGTCGGTTGGTCAGATCAGCAAGGCTTTAAAAGACAATGGACTGGATGATAATACCCTGTTTATATTCATTGGTTCAGACAATGGACCCTGGTTGAGCTATAGTGATCATGCAGGAATCACTCCTTACAGAGAAGGTAAAGGAACCATTTTCGATGGTGGGGTGCGTAACCCTTGTATTATAAAATATCCGAAGTCAGTGGAAAAGGGAGCATTTTCTCATACAACATTCAGCACATTGGATATGCTGCCTACCATTGCCCATGTGACGGGTGCAGCATTGCCAAAAAATCCCATTGATGGGAAAAATGTATGGCCATTGGTGACTAATGAACCCGGGGCGACCAATCAAAGCACCTATTATCCTTTTTCCAATGGCAGTGATTTTCAGGGTGTGATCAGTGGGGATGGAAAATGGAAACTACATCTCAGACATGGATATCGCACATTAGACTTTGGCGGGAAAGATGGTTTCCCTGGAAAATACCGGCAGGAAGTCATCGATACCTCTCTATTTGATATGGTCCATGATCCATTTGAAAAAGGTAACGTTAGAACTGTTTATCCTGAGATAGCCAATGAGCTTATTGAACTGGCAGACCAACACTATGAAAAATTCTATGCATCACGTAAGTGATTTCAGGCATCAATGGATTTTACTGGTTTTAATAGTCGTACTCCACATTGGATGTAGCGAAGAATCGGTTGAAGAACAATCAATTGCAAGCCCAAACAAGGAACTGGTCTTTAATTTCCAGGTCGACAAACAAAATCATTTGTCCTATTCAGTTGATTTCAGATCTACCCGGATCATCAATCAATCAGTGCTGGGATTTGATTCCATAAATGTTGCTCAGGATGATATTCTGATCGCCAGTGTTACCACCAGGCATGTAGAGGATAGCTGGTCCCCGGTCTATGGGGAACGAAATGAATATCCGGATATATATAATGAGTTGCTACTTAAGATGAACGAGGAAGTGGGTTTCAATATCAGGATAAGAGCCTATGATGAAGGAGTCGCCTTTCGATATGAATTTACCGGATACAGGGATTCGGTTCAATTTAAGTATGAAAATACTGAGTTTGCTTTGGAAAAAGATACACGGGTTTGGGTATCAAACAGGGCTCAAAGCGAGATTGTGGAAAGCAGTATTACAGAAATAGCGGAGGCTGTAGAGCGACCATTACTTGCTCAATTGGATGACACCTTATTTCTGGCGTTGGGAGAAGCGGCGCTGGTTGATTTTGCCAGGATGAAATTTGTCCGGGGAGAGAATCCCGGAACACTCAAAGCTGATTTGGATGGACCGGTCATCACCAATACGCCTTCAAATTCTCCCTGGCGCTATATCATGGTTGCCACCACTCCGGGGGAACTGTTAGAGAATAATTACTTTATCCTGAACCTCAATGAACCCAGCGAGATTAAGAATACCTCCTGGATCAAACCTGGAAAAGTGATCAGGGAAACCACTTTGACAACCAGGGGTGGACTGGCTTGTGTAGATTTTGCTGAGAAGCATAATTTGCAATTTATTGAGTTTGATGCAGGCTGGTATGGTCCAGAATATGAGGATGCTTCTGATGCGACTACTGTGACAGTAGATCCTAAACGATCTGATGGGCCGCTGGATTTGCCTAAGGTGGTTAAATATGCCAAAGACAAAGGCATTGGCGTGATCCTTTATGTCAACCGGAGAGCACTGGAAAAACAGCTGGATGAAATCCTTCCGCTTTTTAGGTCATGGGGAATCAGTGGTGTTAAATACGGTTTTGTTAATGTTGGTTCCCAGGAATGGACCTCCTGGCTGCATGAAGCCGTACGAAAAGCGGCCGATAATCAATTGATGATTGATATCCATGATGAATACAGACCGACAGGTAATTCACGAACCTATCCCAACCTGATGACCCAGGAGGGAATCAGGGGTGATGAAGAGTCACCAACCAATTCCATGGTACTCAAAACGCTTTTCACTCGCATGATTGCCGGAGCAGGAGATCACACTAACTGTTACTTCGCTGCCAGGGTAGATGAGACTATGGGTTCACATGCTTCCCAGCTTGCCAAGGCGATCTGCATTTATAGCCCATGGCAGTTCCTGTACTGGTACGATCGACCAGAAGGTTCTGATCCGAATCAGGCAGGAGCAGGTCAGACCAAACGTTTTATTGTTGAAGTTCCGGAGCTGGCTTTTTATGATGCAATCCCGACTGTCTGGGACGATACTAAAGTGCTTTCGGGGTATCCTGGTGAATATGCAGTGGTAGCCAGGAGGAGCGGAGACGACTGGTTTGTAGGGGCTCTGAATGGTGATGCGCCAAGAACGATTGAAGTTCCCTTGGATTTTCTTGAGGGTAGTTACCAGGCAACGATCTACGCTGATGACGAAAGTGTGGATACGATAACTAAAGTAGCCATTTCTGAACAGGAAGTTGATCAGAATGATGTGCTAAAGTTTGAGGTGGGAGCAAGCAATGGGGTTGCGATTCTGTTGATAAAAAATGCTAACTAATACGACCAGGATGAGATTCTTTAGCCTCCTTTTATGTGTTGCTTTTGTTCTTCAATCTTCAGCACAAACAAAGGATATCCCCATCCCCAAAATAGACGGCCCCTGGTGGCGCATTGCAACCAATCCTGATCTGGGAGCATACAATTCAGACAAACAGCAGCCAGTCGATTTTGGGATTTGGCAGGCAGCTGATGGCACATGGCAGCTGTGGTCATGCATCAGGGGATCAAAGTTTCCGGGATCTGAAAGGACAACGCGGTTCCTTTATGGCTGGGAAGGAAAGTCCCTGACTGATAAAAACTGGACGACCCAGGGCATTAAATGGGTAGCAGATCCATCCTTGGGAGAGACTCCCGGAGGCATGCAGGCACCCTATGTTTTTAAAGAAGATGAGGTCTACTATCTGTTTTATGGAGACTGGCAGCGAATATGTTTAGCAAAAGGAAAGGATGGCAAAAACTTTGAGCGTGTGCTAAGAGGTAATGGACAGCCGGATCTATTTGGGGAATATGGATATGTCAAAAATTTCAATAAGGTGGGGGATCCATTATTTGAGTCTTATGCCCGCGATCCCATGGTGATCAAAAGGGGAAATACCTATTATTGTTATTACACCAGTCACCTTACCGACCCAATCAATGATGGAGCGGCTTTCTGTAGAACATCCATCAACATGAAGGATTGGAGTGAGTCTGTAATCGTTTCACATACACCACCCTACAACAATAACAGTCCGAGATATTCGGATGAATGCCCACATGTGGTCTATCTTCCAGAACAAAATATTTACTACCTGTTTGTTACCCAGACCTATGGGATGAAAAGCCAAACTACCGTTTATGCCTCACCAAACCCCATGTATTTTGGGATTGATGATGATTCCAGAAAAGTATGCACCTTACCCATTGCAGCCCCGGAGGTAGTTCTACACGAAGGTCAGTACTATCTGGTTGCTTTGACTGATGAACTTGATGGGATCAGGATGGCTAAATTGAAGTGGGAGTAAATTTTTTGTGCAACTGTGTACAACTAAAAAAGCTATACACAATGACCAAAGAGAAGTCACAAAGATCACAGAGAGTTCTGAGGTAATTTCTGTGTGTAACTCTGAAATTCTTTAACTAACTCTGTGGTACAGTTTAGTATTAAGTAAAGAAAAATCATATCATGAGATTTCAACCCATTATCCTGTCTCTATACCTCACTTTTTTATTTATTAGCTGTGGTCACGTAAACATCGAAGTTACCTGGCCGGAGATTCAGACCGAATCAAAACCCTGGGTCCGCTGGTGGTGGATGGGGAATGGAGTCGATAAAGCAGGTATTACTGCACAACTGGAAGCATTTGCCGGTGCGGGTATCGGCGGAGTAGAAATAGCTCCCATCTACGGAGTTAAAGGTGAGGAAGATCGATTCATTGACTTTTTGTCACCCGAATGGATGGAAATGCTAAAACATACAACTACCGAAGCAGAAAGACTTGGAATGAAAGTAGACATGACCCAGGGAACCGGGTGGCCATTTGGAGGTCCATATGTACCTAAAGAGGAGGGAGCTGGCCGACTTTTGATTGAACAATATGAATTATCCAAAGGTGAAAAACTTACTAAACCAATCATTGCTTATGATCGAAGAGGGGAGCCCCTAGATGCATCCTTAGTAATATTAACTGCCTATGGATCTAATGATCAGGTAGTTGATTTGATTGGGAATGTTGATGAAAGTGGAAACCTAAATTGGGTAGCACCTGAGGGTTCCTGGAATCTGATAGCAGGCTTTAATGGTAAGACCGGTCAAAGAGTGAAAAGAGCAGCCCCTGGTGGGAGTGGCTATGTCGTAGATCATTTGTCGAAGGAGGCGGTAGACACTTACCTTTCCCGGTTTAATTCTGCTTTCAGTACTGGGGATTATCCTGTCAGGGCAATGTTTAATGACAGCTATGAAGTATACAATGCAGATTGGACCCCTGAATTTCTGGAAGAATTCCAGACAAGGAGAGGATATGATCTAAAGCCTTTTATCAAGGAATTAATCAGTGAAGAAGACACCGATACCAGTCGTCGCCTAAAGTCCGATTACCGGGAAACAATGAGCGAACTGCTTCAGGAATCCTTTACTAACCAATGGGTGGAATGGGCGCACGATCATAAAATGCTGGTAAAGAATCAGGCGCATGGTTCTCCGGCCAACCTGCTTGATCTATACGGCACCGTAGATATTCCTGAAATAGAGACTTTTGGTAGTACTCAATTCGATATCCCGGGCCTTCGGTATGAGAAAGAATTCCTGAGTACCCGTGAACCCCCGGATCCTTATATGCTCAAGTTTGCTTCTTCTGCAGCACATGTAATGGGAAAGCCATTGACATCTTCTGAAAGTCTGACCTGGCTGGCTGAACATTTCAGGACACCCTTATCTCTGGCTAAACCAGAGCTGGATCAACTGTTTTTGTCTGGTATAAACCATGTGTTCTTTCATGGGTCTGCCTATTCACCCGAAGATTACCCCTGGCCGGGATGGCTTTTCTATGCCTCAGTACACTTTGGACCGACCAATTCATTCTGGCAGGATTTAGGTGCGATGGATCAATACATTGCAAGGTGTCAGGCTGTTTTCCAATCTGCAAAACCAGATAATGAATTGCTGGTCTATTGGCCCATCTATGATATTTGGGACGACCCTGAGCAACGAAGCCTTTATCAATTAACCGTACACAATATTTCAGAATGGCTGATCCCAACACCCTTTTATCAGCTGAATGAAGAGCTGCACAAAGGTGGATGGCAAACAGACTATATTTCAGATAATCAGTTATCAATGGCATCAGCTCAGGATGGTCAGCTAAAACTTCCGGGGTCTGATTACAAGGTACTTTTGGTTCCCAGTCTGAGAAATGTTCCTGTTGCAACCATGAAGAAAATCGTAAGCCTTGCTGAGGCCGGAGCAACAGTGATTTTTCAAAATTTAGATTTTGATGTCCCGGGTTTAAACAGCTATAAAGAACGAAATCAAGAATTGGAGGATCTGGTTAAGGCAATGAACTTCAATCAAATTGACGGAATAGAAGTGGCTGAAATTGGAGCCGGTAAAATCATTGTTGAGGATGAAGTTGAGAAGGCACTTACATGGTTGAAAGTATCTGGAGAATCAATTTCACAGTCCGGTTTGAGATACATGAGGATGAAAGATGAACTAGGGAAGTATTATTTCCTTGTGAATCTTTCGCCGCAGATTGTTGACAAGGAGATCAGCTTCAACTCAACATTTAATACTGCCGTATTGATGGATCCCATATCAGGTAAGATTGGAAAAGTGGATGTGCATTTGGGTAAAGTCCAAATCAAGCTGAAACCCGGTGAATCCATCATTTTAAGAACAATAGAAAGTGCTTCTGCAGCAAATCCGGAACGGCCTGGCCTTAAAGAAGGAAAGCCCTTAATCATTGAAGGTTCATGGGAAGTGAGTGCGGTAAGGGGAGGTCCGAAATTACCTGAACCATTTACTACCAATTCGTTGACTTCCTGGACCAATCAGGATAGTTCCTGGGAGTACTTTTCCGGCACAGCGAAGTATAATACTGTAATGGAATTGGACGATAAGACCTCGTCCGACTATTTATTGCGTTTTGATCAACTGGGAGAGAGCGCAAGTATATATGTAAACGGGGATTCTGTGGGGACGATCTGGAGCGTTCCAACAGAAATTGCTGTCGGGGATTATCTGAAGACAGGAAAGAATGAAATTGAAATTTTAGTTACCAATCTGATGGCCAATAGAATCCGGTACATGGATATGAAAGGTATCGAATGGCGCAAATTCCATGAGATCAACTTTGTCAATATTGATTACAAGCCATTTGATGCGTCGGTCTGGCAACCAATGCCCTCAGGGATTATTGGAAAAGTTGAACTGATCCCGCTAACCAGGAGTACTGTTTCAGAATAAATCATGAAAGCAAGAAACGTCCTATACATTCTTGGGGGCCTTCTATTGTGTTGTCAACCAAATAATAAGCCTGACAATTATCCTGATCCTTCAGATAACCCTGAATCTCCATTGATGTTGATGGGTGATTGGTTTTACAACTCACATGATATTGATTTTGCTCAATTACCAAGAATTCCCTCGGAGCATGTGGTAATCAGTGATGTTCAGGCAGCTGATGGCGTAAATCAGCACAACTACCTGATGCATTATCATGGTCGGTTTTGGATCATGTGGAGTGATGGGCCGGGAGTAGAAGATCGTGTAGGGCAGGTAGTTAAGTACTCAACAAGTGAAGATGGATTAAATTGGACGGAATCAGCATTGCTGACACCTTATCCTCCAAACTCTGGTCCTGATTCGCCTCATTACAATACCCGGACGGATCAGGGCTTCAGGTGGATAGCCAGAGGGTTTTGGGTTTATGATGATCAACTATTGGCTTTGGCTTCCCTGGATGAGGCTGCTGGATTTTTTGGTACTGGTTTGGAGCTAAGGGCTTTCCGATGGGAGGAAAAGCAACAGGAATGGGTTGATCATGGACTGGTATATGATAATGCCATCAATAATTTTCCTCCAAAGAAGTTGCCGACTGGAGAATGGCTGATGTCACGAAGAAGATATGATTATAAAGAAAAGGGAGTGGAGTTTATGGTAGGAGGGATTGATTCAATCAGTCAATGGAGCTCTTATCCGGTATTGGGGACTAACACAGAATTGACTGCTGAAGAACCCTACTGGTGGGTATTGCCAAACGGGAAAGACCTGATGGCACTTTTCAGGGATAACAGGAAAAGTGGCTACCTGTATCGTTCATTTTCGACAGACAATGGACGGACATGGAGTCTTCCGGTTCAAACGAACTTCCCTGATGCGAGGTCAAAATTCCATGGCATCAGATTGACCGACGGGCGGTATGTATTGGTTTCAAATCCCAATCCTGAAAAAAGAGATCCATTGGCGCTTTCTATCAGCAATGATGGAATGGTTTTTGAGAAAATGGGGTACCTGGTTGGGGGTAGGCACATTGACTATCCACATGTGTTGGAGCATGAAGGATATTTGTATGTGGCATTTGCCGGCTCTAGAAAACAGAAGATTGAAGTGCTAAGGATCCTGATTTCCGATCTTGATAAACTGGAAATGAATTAGGTTTCTTACCCTAAAACTTTTAATCTGTCTGCAATCCACATTTTTATCAGAGATTGCCTTGTAACACCTAGTCTATTGGATTCCTGATCCAGGGAATGCACCATCCATTTTGGAAAATCTACATTGACACGCTTTTGCTCATGGTTGATTCGTTGACCATTACCAAGATCAAAGGCGTCCAGTATATCTTCTTTCCCCTGGTCGAATTTCTTATCTAAATCAGTAGTTTTCATATAGTTGAATTTCCTTTTTCCTTGATCTTCTAACAGATATTATTCTGATTTTGTCCCCTCTTATTGTTGAAATAGCTGACCAATGTTTACCCTTAATTAGTCCAATGGTGAGAAATCGCATTTCATTTCTTTGCTTTGATTGAAATACCAAAGCGTTTTGATCCTCCCATAATGTTTTAGATTCCTCAAAATCGATTCCATGTTTCTTTAAATTGGATAAACTTTTGTTATGGTCATATTCAAATTCCATTAATGAATAATAAAGGTATAAAATATATACTAATATTATCCAAATATTGTAGTCCTTATTAAGTTTTAAAATCAATTTGGTTTACCTCTATTTGCAGGCTGGTGTAGACCAAATTGATTTATTTGCCTTTCCTTTTAGGGATTTACGTTAAAAAAAAGGCGATTAGGAAAGTAGGATTAGCAAAGTAGTAGTTTGGGAATTAATTTGGGTATTACTTACGGGTAACCATTTAAGCTAGCAATCTTATGATAAGCAAATCTCCATTTTATTTACTTACGATGACTCTCGTCATTTTAACCATTTCCTGTAGTCAAGGCGATGAAAAGAAAGCTGTTAAAGAAACGGATTATCCCAACATCATCTTCATCCTGGCTGACGATCTTGGCTATGGAGATCTGGGAGGCTACTTTGGTGGAAAGGCCAATACCCCAAACATCAACCAACTTGCCCGGGAGGGAATGCTCTTCACTGATTTTCATAGCAATGGTCCCATGTGTTCCCCAACCAGGGCATCGCTGATGACTGGTAGATATCCGCATAGATTGGGTATCGAAAGCGCACTTCCTACTAATTGGGACGATGAAGGAATTGGTAGTGATGAAAACAAACAGGAAAAGACCATCGCGCAGTATTTGAAGGATGTGGGATACCGAACAGCCATTTATGGAAAATGGCATTTAGGGAAGGCTCCGAGTGCCAACCCGGTGCTTCATGGATTTGATGAGTTCCGGGGACTTACCTGTGGTAGCGGAGACTACTTTTCCAAGATGGATCGGAACGGATATAAAGATTGGTGGCATAATGACCAGTTGGAGTTTCAGGAAGGATATGCCACGCATGTGATTACGAAAAATGCGACTGATTTTATTGCGGATAATAAGGATAATCCTTTCTTCATGTATGTGGCTTATTCGGCTATCCATTTCCCCTGGCAGACAGCTGAGGATGGGGATAAGGAAGTTGTCAGAGAAGGGGAGGACTATACCAGTATTCAACCGGGTCCACAGAGTAAGCTTGGCCCTTACCAGCCTGAAGAGATTCCGGATGTGGTTGTCAATATGGTGGAGGAGTTGGATCAGAGTGTAGGCCGGATCATGCAGGCAATAAGACAAAATAATCTATCTGAAAACACTTTAGTGTTTTTTACCTCTGACAATGGAGGCTATATCAGCTATGCTGGCGAAGTATGGCCTCAGGTTGGCTCTAGCGGACCACTAAGAGGACAAAAAACCCAGGTATACGAGGGTGGACACCGGGTGCCGGCTATCGCCTGGTGGCCAGGAAGGATCGCACCGCTTTCTCTAAGTGATGAGACCGCGATGACCATGGATTTGCTACCGACAGTCATGGATATTTTGGGGATTCAAATTCCGGTTAAGGGGCCTAATAAGGTAGATGGTGTTAGTCTTCTGTCTTTGTTGACAGATAAGCAATCATTGAGTGAAAGAACCCTTTTCTGGAGAATGGATACTGAAAAATCCGTGCGGGATGCTGATTGGAAATTAGTCATCAACGAGGATAACTCTCATGAACTCTATAACCTCAGAGATGATATTGGGGAACAGCAAAATTTAATTGGTCAGTATCCGGAAAGAGTTGTGCTAATGAAAGAGAAATTGTCTACATGGGAAAAAGAAATAAAATAGTTGAACGTGGGTATCATCAAAGAGGTCGGAATATCATGAGGCTTTTACCATTATGTTTTGCTATACATTCAGTATTCAGCTCATGCCAATCACCCAATGGGAATGAGGGTCCGCCAACCCATATCAAAGTATTTTACGAAGAAGGCATGTATGGTGGCTGGCCTGCCAACTGGGGAGTATGGTCCTGGGATAATGAGATCCTGGTAGGGTTTACACAAGGCAGGCACATGGAGAAGGATAGCCACACATTTGATCGGAGTACTTCAAAAACAAAGTTTGCCAGAAGTATGGATGGCGGATTCACATGGTCCATCGAAGATGGCTATGAGCATGGAATCACGGAAGCCACTTTTGAGCATAATATCGGTGAACTTTCTGTACCAGCTCGTATGCTTACTGACAGCATAGATTTTCACCACCCTGATTTTGCATTCACATTTAGATTGATCGATTTGATTAACGGCCCATCTTCGTTTTATTATTCATATGATCGGGGCAAAAACTGGGAAGGGGCATATCAATTAAATATTGATTTCGGTCCGAAAAGACCTTCAGGCATTACTACCCGCACTGATTACATAGTAGATGGTCAATACTCAATGACTGCATTTCTTACTGTTGGTTTCGTTGACGGTGATAATAACTGGCGGGAGGTAGCTTGTGTGCGTACTGAGGATGGTGGATTAACCTGGAAACTTCTTTCCTGGATTAGTCCCGAAAAAGTCAATTCGATCATGCCAGGGTCGGTCAGATTAGATGAGTCCACGCTGTTGGTTATGATCAGGCAAACCAAGCCACCGGAAATGACCAGTTATTTATCCAAAGACAATGGGTTGACATGGAACCAGCTTCCTGATCCGGTAACAGTAGATACAAATGGCAATCCACCCGCATTGCTTAAGCTAAAGGATGGACGTTTATGCCTGGTATATGGGTTAAGAGAGAAGTATACCAGACCAGAAGGAATTGGAATGTATGTTACCTATAGTTCGGATGAGGGCCAGTCATGGACTGAACCGAAACAGCTAAGAGGTCAGGACGGTGCTGTGTGGGATATTGGCTATCCACGGGCTGTGGAATTACCAGATGGAATGGTAGTGGCCTTGTATTACTACAATAATGCAGATACAGGGGACCCTTACAGGTATATTGCAGCAACGTGCTTTGATCCTAAAAAATATTAATTGAACAAAGATCAGGGATTGTTTCTCCTACTCTTCCAGGTGAAGCCTGAGACTTCTTTTTGATTTGGTCTATAAAGGCTGATAATTAGCCCCAATCCGATACTTGAAACCAGCCCAATGAGTCCATAGAGCAGAAAGGAAAGATCAGTCTGATTTTTAACAAAACTCAGGACCACCAGGCTTCCCAGCGTCCCAAAGAACGCTGCGGGACCGGATATCCTTGGGAAAAATATTCCCATGATGAAGAGAGCCCCGAGTCCTCCGGTTAGTAAACCAACAAATGTATTGAACTGGTCCCATAGTGAGGCAATGTCCCACGTGGCAAGCATCAATGCCATACCCATTCCCAGGATTCCGGCAACTACTCCGGACCATCTTGCTACTCGCATCTGGGCTTTAATTATACTGTTTGGTCTGATTTTTTTATAAAAGTCTGAGGTGACAACGGCAGCGACGGAATTGATGTTGGAGGAAAGTGTTGACATGGCGGCCGCAAAGATTGATGCAATCAACAGGCCAGAGATTCCGACGGGCATATCACTTACGATGAATTGGGGAAATACGGAGTCGATATTTGGATTCGTGATGGCCAGCCTTTCCGGATTAGAGGTAAAAAAGGCAAATAAGGCGGTGCCCAGCAAAAAGAATATAACAGTCACGGGGATACTCAATATTCCGTTGAGCCAGATGCTACGACCCGTAGCCTTTTCATCTCTGGTCGACATATATCGCTGAACGATACTTTGATCGCTGGTAAATGTGACCAGAGAATTAGCCAGTCCACCTAGAATGACCACCCAGAAGACGGGCTCACTCAGCGTGAACCTGAAATCCAGCAGGTTGAATTTTTGTTGGTCAGCAGTTATTTCAATAAACCGCCCAAGACCGCCCTCTACTCCCGATATCATAAATCCCAGTGCAATTATAGCGCCCGACATCAGGATGATTCCTTGCACCACATCTCCCCAGACCACAGCTTCCATCCCTCCACTGGTACAATAGATAATCGTGACCACACCCATAATGAGGATCGCCCAATATACACTAAAGCCGGTGACAGCATTGAGGGCCAGTGAGGGGAGAAAGAGCACGATAGCTATTCGACTCACCATAAAAAAGATAAAGAGGGAGGAGGCCATCCACCTTACAGACCTGTTGAACCGGATCTCCAGGTATTCATAGGCGGTGTCGAGGTTGAACCGCCTGAAGAATGGCAAAAAATATTTGATCACAATAGGTACGACCAGTATAATAGACATATTGTACATGAACATTCGCCAGTCTGAAGCGTATGATTTGGCGGGAATAGAGATAAAGGTGATGGCACTTAAGGTTGTGGCCAGAATGCTGATCCCGGCCGCCCACCAGGGAATTCTTCCCCCCGCTTTGAAGAAATCATCAGTAGTGGTTTCTTTCTTCATAAAGAAAAAACCCAGCCACAGGAGACCCCCAAAATACAAAACCAATACCAGGTAGTTTACCCATCCAAAATCTGGTTCTGTGAAAAAATGAATCTGTTTGATGGTTGGATTTCGAACCCCAGGGCGGATCTCACCTCCAGGAATGATCACTGATTGATTCCAGGCCACGGCTGGGGCCACAGCGATGGGGATACCTTGCCAATTACCCGCCTCAAACCAGCTATCGGTTACCGTGTTATAAACCAATATTTTGTCATTGAAGCCCGTGTGATTGATCCATAAGGAATCTCTTTGACTTTTAGCCTGGGAGTCACCTGATTGAATTTTATTGATAGCTTTTTCAACCTGGTTGAATACAAGACCATTATCACCACCAATCACCACTGCATGGGAAGCTCCGATGGGAATGGCTGAAGTGGCTGCTAATTGATAGGTCTTATGTCCCAACTTTATATCATCCCTTTTCTCCCACCTTCCCGTTGATAATTGATATCTATAAACTGTAGCGTAAAAGGTATTAAGCTTTTGGTCAGCCTTTTTTCCTCTTCCTCCAAAGACGTGAATGCTGGTTTCCAGTCCATCCATCTGGGCTACAGCCGACGCCGCCGTCACGGGTATTGGGAAATCAGGTAATGGTTGCCAGCCGGCTTCGCGGTTTTCCAGATCCAACATCAAAAACTGAGTGGTGGCTTCCCTTGCATTTTCTCCACCTACAAGATAGATTGTGGAACCGATGGCACTTGCAGCCGGGTTCTTAATGGGCTCAGGTAGGTCAGGTAATTCATCGATGGTAAAATCTCCCTCATAAGAGATACTGAATACCTTGTTGCTTAAACCATTTGCTGTTAGTCCCCCGATACAAACCAATTGATTATTGATAGACACAGAAGCTCCTTCTCCCAGGCCTTCAGGTAGTTTTTTGGAAAAATCAACTTTTTTTAAGGAACCATCATATTCATAGATTAAGATTACATCTGAGAAATATTTAATCCCGTTTTCCCAGGGCTTACCATCCGGAAAGGCAGTTCCTCCGGCCATGATCAGGTAATCACCGATCTTTCCGGCAAATGCACCTGCCAATCCTTCATTTCCTTTGATTGCCTCAATTTGTGAAATATCACCAATTGTTTCCTGGTAAATCTGATTGATCGGCTCATCGTTGGCTGTAAAACCTTTTGGATTGAGAATTAATAGGGTGTAAACAAGAGCAACAATTTTTTTCAAGATTGGGGCTGTTTATGTGAATTACTTAAATATGGTAAATCCTCCATCTAACACAATGTTCTGGCCTGTCATATAATCAGATGCAGGGGAGGATAGAAATAGGGCAGTCCCTTTAATGTCCACCCCCATTTTCCCCATTCTGCCCATGGCTGTTGCTTTGTTGTAGGCATCGACAAATCCCTGAGGTAAGCTGTCTCCCTGAAAGCCTCCGGGGGAGATACAATTCACAGAAATTCCAAAAGGTGCCAGATAGGCTGCCAGGTCACGGGTCATCCCGATCACTCCAGCTTTGGCTGCAGCATAATCAATGGGTTGCTCGGATTTATTGTTGTCATGATACATGCGCCGGTCTCTTCCCACAATGCCGGCAATTGAGCCAATATTGATGATCTTTCCTGATTTTTGACGGGTCATGTAATCCCCAACTGCTTTACAGCAATAAAGTGCTCCTGTCAGGTTAGTCGTGATCAGATTAACGATATCGTTTGGATCTCTTTTAAAAAGATCTCCTTCACTTTTACCAGAACCTCCTCCAGCATTATTGATGAGAATGTCGATATGACCTTTCCACTGGAAAGCCTGTTCTGCCATACTTTTAACCTCTTCATAATGACACTGATCCATACTAATTGGTAATACTTCAGCACCTAATGAATGCAAATGCCCGACTGATGATTCTAACTTCTCAGGAAAGCGGGAGGTGACTACCAGGTCACATCCGGCACTAGCCAGTTCACAAGCCATATCAAACCCGAGACCACTCGCCCCTCCGGTGATAATGGCTACCTTGTTTGTTAGGTCAAATGAGGATTCAGGCTTGATCATTGTCAATTATTTTCTCAATTTTACTGATTTCTTTTATGTCTTTTTGTGCCGCTTCAATCACCCGCAGTGATTTGCACCCTTCAATAATGTTACAGAAGACTGGAGTATTATTGACAATCGATCGCAGGAAGTCAAGGTCCTCGTCTCTAAACATATCATCCCTTTCCGTTTGCCCATGGGTGTATTCCCATGCTTTTTTTTCATGTTGGAAGATGGCTATCGTATATTCCTTCCATGAGGTGAAGTCAATTGTGAGGACTCCGCTGGTCCCAATAAGTTCAAGGTTTCGCCTCCTGGGGATCTGAAAGAAATCCAGGTGTACAGTAGCCGTGCATCGATCCTTAAATTTCAGCAGAAATTCTACTGTATCTGGTGCTTCTATATCAATGTCACTAAAACTTCCAAAAACAGAAAGGACCTGCTCTACCGTCTGATCTGCAAACCACAGGGCCAGATCCAGATCGTGCATCAATTCAAATGCCCCGGAATATTTGGCGTAGTACATGCTTTTGTATTCTGGATGTACCGATGGGAAATGTTCTCCTACCAATGCTCGAATACTGACCAGTCTCCCTATTTGTCCGGAATCAAGAAGTTGCTTTGCTTTTCTGATTCCCTCATGGTATCGCATACATAATCCGACCATCACCTTTTTATTGTTTGTCCTGGCCAGGTGGTATAGCTCGGACACACCTTCCATTGTCAATGAGATGGGTTTTTCTAAAAAGACGTGGCGTCCAGCATGAATGGCCTGTATGGCCATGGGCACATGCAGTTTGGTGGGTGTCATAATAAACACCGCATCAGTGATTTTCAACCCCGTTTCAAAGCTATCCACTTGTTTGAGGTTAGGTAGCTCCTGGATCAGGTCTGTTACACTGTTTTGGTCAGGATCAAATAAAAAGATCTCATTTATTCCAAGCCCAGTGAGGATTCTGGCATGTCGTTTTCCGATAGAACCACATCCTGCCAAAAGTAATTTTAGGTTTCTCCAGTCTTGTTTCATGGTATCAGAACAGACGTAAAAAATGGTTTTCTAAATGATTTCGCATGGCATTCCGGAAAAGCTCAGGCGATCCACTCTCCAAAACATCCACCAGGCCTTTGTGCGAAACGTACCTTAAGCTGTTGACCTGGATTTTGAGCAATCCGCTATTGTGTACATAGTCAAAAAGCGGGAGGAGGAGCTTCTGGAAATTCTTGATGCTTTGATTATTCGAGATTTCATAGAGTTTTGAATGAAAGGCTATTTCATGCTCAATGAAAAACCGGTCTTCTTCAGAAGATTCGGGCTCTTTCGATACAATTTCTTTTAACTCATCAATATCGTATGGGGTGATGCGTTGGAAAATAAAGTCAGCCATTCCTACTTCCAAAGCCAACCGTAACTCAAACATGTCTTTGAGTGTATCCTGATCAAGGATATGCGGATTCATACTCTTACTCAATACATTGAAGATGTCCGGACTGGTAATGACTGAACCTTTTTTCTTTTTGGATTCAATTAACCCCATGACCTTGAGCCGCATCAGCGCTTCGCGGACTACCGTTCGGCTAACTCCCAGCATTTCGGTAAGCTCCAACTCCTTGGGAATGACATCACCAACCTTGAACTGTTGCTGTCGGAGTAGTTCCACAATCTGTGTTTCCGCCTGGTCAACAAGGGAATGATTTTCGGATGATGATCGACCTTTTTGAATAGTGACTAATGACATAATATGTAATACATAATATATGTTTGAAAGACAATTTATGAATATAATATTTATTATTGATGGATATGTAGTGGATATTTACTTTATTTGATTGATATTATTAAAATATGTTATACATATTAATACCTGAGATGAAAAAATATTGGTTAATCCTTATGGTAGGTGCAGTGTTGAGTTGCACCCAAAAACCACAGGAAAAGGGAGTTTCCATAATGAATGAAGTTACAATCCCAGCCGTGGACCTGGATGGTGAATCTCAGAATCAGGTTGTTGTGGACAGGGAGGAAGGCCAGTACCTGGGACACATTTCCACGATATTACTTGAAGATGGCAAAACGATATTAGCCAGCTACCCAAAAGGTCACGGCCGAGGTCCTGCTATTTTAAAAAGAAGCCGGGATGGCGGAAAGACCTGGAGCGATCGGTTACCCGTGCCGGAGAGCTGGGCTACAAGCCGGGAAACGCCAACACTTATGCGCACAGTTGATAAGGATGGAGTCAAAAGGGTGATCATGTGGTCTGGTTTGTATCCTGTCCGAACATCCGTCAGTGAAGATGATGGTGAGACCTGGACAGAATTATCTCCTGTTGGAGACTGGGGAGGTATCACGGTAATGGGGTCAACTACTGCGCTCAAGACTGGAAAGGGACACTATATGGCCATTTTCCATGATGATGGAAGATTTATTAAAGGGGGCGAAAATGAATTTTGGGGTTCCCCCGCTGGTGAGCGGTCAGGTTTCATGACGATATATACTACTTTTAGTGTAGATGGAGGGCTGACCTGGTCATATCCAAATCAAGTATATAGCGATAGTACAGTATTACTCTGTGAGCCTGGTATCATTCGTTCACCCGATGGCAATCAAATAGCAGTATTATTAAGAGAAAATAAACGAAAGGATAACTCTTACGTGATTTTCTCAGATGATGAAGGCAAAACATGGACCGAACCCCGCGAGCTACCATTGGCATTAACTGGTGATCGGCATACAGGTGAGTACGGACCTGATGGCAGGTTATTTATAAGCTTCAGAACAATTTCACCGGATAGCAAAGTTGAGAACAGGCCTTTTGAAACAAGCTGGGGGGGCTGGGTAGGTACCTACGAAGACATTTTGGAAGGCCGGGAGGGACAATACGTGTTGAGACTTAAGAAGAATTACCCCTCAGATAGTGATTGGGCCTATGATACAGCGTATCCTGGTGTTGAAGTATTATCCGACGGGACCTTTGTTGTCACTACTTATGGCCATTGGGAGCCCAATACTTTACCTTATATCCTAAGCACAAGCTTCACATTGAAGCAAATTGATGAATTAGCCAAATCTCAAATCGAATAAAGTCATATGAGTCATCCGCATATTACCGGATTAATTGCTGCACCTTTTACCCCGATGAATCGGGATGGGTCAGTGGACCCCTCCAAGATCCCGTCATACTATCAGATGCTTAAACGGAATGTAGTAAAGGGGGCTTTCGTCTGTGGCTCAACAGGGGAGGGGGCATCTCTTTCCATGGGTGAAAAAAGAAAAATAGCTGAAGCCTGGGCTGATTGTGCGGCGAATGACAGTGATTTCTCCCTGATCATGTTTTTAGGGGGTACTTGTATGGCGGATAGCATAGAGCTGGCCTATCATGCCCGGGAGAATAATTTTGATGCGGTTTCCTTCACTTCACCTTTCTATTTCAAACCAGCCAATATTTCTTTACTGGCTGATACCTGTGCAGAAGTAGCTGCATCGGTTCCGGAAATGCCTTTCTATTATTACCATATCCCGGTCCTTACCGGGGTAAATTTCCCAATGAAGGCCTTGTTGGAAAGAGTTCATAATCGGATTCCGAACTTTGCTGGAATCAAGTATACCCATGAGGATTTTATGGATTTTCTATCCTGTCTCCATTTTGCGGATGGTCAATACGATATGCTTTGGGGTCGGGATGAAAGTATGCTATCTGCACTGGCCATTGGAGTAAAAGGGGTAGTTGGAAGCACCTATAACTACATGGCTCCACTCTACCACCAGTTGATGGAGGCATTCGCTAAAAATGATTTGACCGAGGCCGGGCGATTGCAGCAGGTATCTATTGATCTAATTGGACTGCTGGGTAAGTATGGAGGCATGGGTACCGGCAAAGCATACATGAGACTGGTTGGCCTTGACTGTGGAGAGTTCCGTTTACCAGTAGGTAATATGTCAAATGTTCAGTATGAAGCCTTTGTGCAGGATGCTAAAAAGCTCAGCTTTGAACAATATGCGAGTAAGCTAAGCTAAAGCAAATTGGACTATGTCATATTCCAAAAAAGAACTTAACCAGCTTCAGCAATTTTACCGGACCAGACTACTTGGGGATACCATTCCTTTTTGGTTTCCACGGAGCTATGACAAAGAACATGGTGGGTTTTTGTTGATGCGCGATGCGGATGGCAGCCTCATTGATGATGACAAGTCTGTATGGTTTCAGGGCAGGGCCACCTGGACGATTGCAAACCTGTACAACACAGTTGAGCAAAAGGATGAATGGCTTGAAGGAGCCAGACTTGGCTATGAATTTCTGTCCCGAAAGTGCTTTGATACGGATGGCAGGATGTTTTATCACATGACCCGGGATGGAAGGCCTATTCGAAAACGCAGGTATTTCTTTTCGGAGACTTTTGCAGCGATTGCCTATGCCTCCTATGCCAGGGCATCGGGAAGGGACGAGGTTGCCGATCAGGCTCGTGTGCTTTTTGGAAAATG
This sequence comes from Bacteroidota bacterium, assembly GCA_047947195.1. Lineage (GTDB taxonomy): Bacteria > Bacteroidota > Bacteroidia > Cytophagales > Cyclobacteriaceae > UBA7330. The sequence goes on along the minus strand of CP170458.1, from coordinate 2,952,820 downwards.
CCTGCACTATGCACAGCATCCTGAGGAGTTTTCACCCAAATTCACCAATGTACGACCTTCCAGGGGTATCGGTGTACCGATGATCATGCTTAATACCGCACGCCAGGTATTGGATACCATTGGAGATCCCCGGGCACTCGAAGTTATAAATGCGTGTATATCAGAGATCCGTGATTATTTCGTAAAGGATGACATCCGGTGTGTGATGGAGCAGGTGGCTCCTGATGGAAGCATCATTGATCATATCGATGGGAGAACGTTAAACCCGGGACATGCCATTGAAGGAGCCTGGTTCATTCTCAATGAAGCCAGAATTAGAAATAATGATCCGGAACTGATCTCTCTTGGATGCCGGATGTTGGATTACATGTGGGAACGCGGTTGGGATAAGGAATATGGGGGAGTATATTATTTCCGGGATGTGTTCAATAAGCCAGTGCAGGAATACTGGCACGACATGAAATTCTGGTGGCCACACAATGAGACGATTATTGCCACCTTGTTAGCTTATGTACTTACGGGAGATGAAAAATATGCCCGATGGCATCGGCTTGTTCATGACTATAGCTATCGCCATTTCCCTGACAATGAAAAAGGAGAATGGTATGGCTACCTTCACAGGGATGGATCAGTCTCACAAACAGCAAAGGGGAACATGTTTAAAGGCCCATTTCACTTGCCAAGGCAGGAGTGGTATTGTATGCAGTTGTTGAATGGTTACGGAAAATAAGGTTTAGGGAATACCGCTTTCACTATGCCGCAGTAAAATGTTTAATCCTTTTTCTGTTCACCTTTTTTTCCGCATACCACAGTTCATAATTCTTTTGAATATTGATCCAAAACTGAGCAGTATTCCCAAAAGCCTCGGATAGTTTAATGGCAAGTTCTGGGCAGATACCCGCACGCTCATTAACAACCATCAACTCCTCAATATCCGGTATCATTGAGATTTATTTCAATATCACTTAAATTGGCTTTCGTGAAAAACTATCTCATCCTCGCACTCATCTTAATACGTTTATCAGGCTTCACATTTACAATAGATGACCTCAAATGTGAATACCTTGAAAACCCGTTAGGTATCGACACCAAATCTCCAAGATTCACCTGGAAGATGGTCGATTCCGAAAGCGGTACGCTGCAGTCGGCATACCAAATCATAGTTGGAAAGGATTCAAGCGAGGTCGCAAAGGGAGAAGGGATTTCCTGGAATTCAGGGAAGATTGATTCCCGAGATCAACTGGTTTCCTATGCAGGAGTTGACCTGGATCCTTTTACTAAATACTATTGGGGTGTTCGGGTATGGGATCAGAATGCAACTACAGAAGTTTCTAATGTTTCCTCCTTTGAAACCGGCATGATGGATCCGTTCAACTGGGAAGGTGCCTGGATCAGTGATAGCCGGGACATCAACATTAAACCGGCACCGTATTTTAGGAAAGAGTTTAAATCGAGTAAAAAAATCAAAACGGCCAGGGCTTATATAGCAGCAGCCGGGTTGTATGAATTGTATCTAAACGGAGATAAGCTTGGAAACAGGATACTGGACCCCATGTATACCCGGTTTGACAGGAGGATTTTATATGTCACCTATGATGTTACAAACAAACTAACCTCAGGAGACAATGCCATTGGGGCCATATTGGGGAATGGGTGGTACAATCACCAGTCCACTGCCGTCTGGTTCTTTGATGAAGCACCCTGGAGAGGAAGACCCGCCTTTTGTTTGGATTTAAGGATCGAATATGAGGATGGGGACATAGAAATCATTAGAACAGGTGAAGATTGGAAAACTTCTCTTGGCCCGATCATTCAAAATAGCATTTATACAGGTGAGCACTACGATGCCAGGCTGGAAATGCCAGGCTGGAACACGCCTGGATTTGATGATTCGTCCTGGAAAGGCGTGATATTCCGATCTGCACCCACTCAAAATATTGTGGCCCAGTTATTACATCCGATCAGGGAAGTGGAAAAGATCGAGCCGGTCAGCATGAACAAGATCAATGACACTACTTATGTATTTGACCTTGGTAGGAATATCTCCGGAACCTCAGAAATATCAGTAAAAGGATCAAAGGGAACAATAATTCGTGTGAAGCATGGAGAAACACTTTATGAAAACGGACATGTTGACCTAAGAGAAATTGAAAGACACTACCGTCCAACTGATAATTCAGACCCGTTTCAAACAGATGTTTATTATTTGAAAGGGGAGGGAGTTGAAACGTTTAAACCAAGATTTAACTATAAAGGATTTCAATATGTAGAAGTCATCAGCAATAAACCTATTTCCTTAACCAAAAATGACCTGGTAGGATATTTCGCCCATAGTGATGTGCCGCCTGTTGGTTCGATAAAATCTAGCAATCCTACCATTGATAAGATCTGGGCTGCAACCAATAGCTCCTACCTGGCCAATCTATTTGGTTATCCGACCGACTGTCCTCAACGGGAGAAAAATGGCTGGACAGGGGATGCGCATATCGCAATGGAAACAGGTCTCTACAACTTCGATGGCATCACCATTTATGATAAATGGATGAACGATCATAAAGATGAACAGCAACCCAATGGGGTTTTACCGGCCATCATCCCAACCGGCGGCTGGGGCTATCAGTGGGCCAATGGACCGGACTGGACAAGCACCATTGCCATTATTCCCTGGAATATTTATTTGTTCTATGGAGATCAGACTTTGTTGGCTTCATGCTACGACAATATCAAAAACTATGTAGATTATCTCACCAGTATCAGTCCGACAGGGATTTGCTACTGGGGTTTAGGGGACTGGGTTCCGGTGAAGTCCAAATCTCTAAAGGAATTAACATCCACAGCCTATTATTATACCGATGTGGTGATCCTGGCTAAAACAGCCGCTTTACTCGGGAAGCATGATGACCAAATGAAGTATGAAGAACTTTCCAAATATATTAAAACTGCTTTCAATGAATCATTTCTTGACCGTTCGACCCCGATGTATGCCTCTGGCTATCAAACAGAATTAAGTGTTCCTTTATTCTGGGGTCTGGTTCCTGAAGAATTGAAGAAGAAAGTAGCTGCTAACCTGGCTCAAAGAGTTGAAAAGGATGGATTTCATTTAGACGTTGGACTTTTGGGTTCCAAGGCAATCCTGGGTGCACTCAGTCAGAATGGTTATGCTGATGTAGCCTACAAAATAGCCTCACAGGAAACTTATCCTTCCTGGGGTTGGTGGATGGTCAATGGGGCTACAACCCTTTTGGAGAATTGGGATATCAATGCAGAAACAGATATCTCCCGAAATCATATCATGTTTGGAGAAGTTGGATCCTGGTTTTATGAAACATTGGGAGGGATTACTCCGGATGAGCGCAAGCCAGGTTTTAAAAATGTAATCATGAAGCCTTATTTCCCTGAAGAATTAGATCAGTTTGAAGCGAAATATGAAAGTATCAAAGGAGGTATTATTTCTTCCTGGATAAAAAAGAAAAACAGAATTGAATATCAGGTGACCGTGCCATCCAATAGCACGGCAGAATTGTTTTTGAAATTGGGAGCAAGGTCACTGGATAAAAGCCTAAAAGGAGAGGTTGAAGGTGGTCAAATTGTTTTCCAATTACTGGGTGGTACTTATCAATTTATCATCTCCACACGATGAGCGGCAGGCCTCCATCGCAACATGCGGAAAGGTGTTATTTACATATATTCTTAGACTAAATCAAAACCATCTGTAAAGCTCATTCCTTGTATGAAAACAATGGCATTGGCATTTATTACTCATTAGACATGGGGAGTTCTATCAAAGAACACCTTTTTGTTGGTTGTCGGCTCTTTATTGAAGCATTTTGACAATAATGGAATTCAAGATTTTTGATTAATTGATATCCTGATTTTCTTTAGTCTAATAGTTGATTTACTAAACTGTTAATGTTAGAATAATTCAAATTAACTAAGTTATAATAATTGAAATAATTAGTAATTTGCTTTATCAAATTCACATTTAAACATAGCGTAGGCTCATAAATTACATGGGTAGAAGAACGGCTAAGATTTTAAACTTCAAAAAATCAGCTGAAAAGGACTTACAGGATTATTTTGAAAGGATTTATAAGGAATATTTCAAGCGCTTATATGCATACGCTTTGACAATTACCAAATCCAAGATATTGGCTCAGGAAATTGTGTCTGATGTTTTTTTTAATTTATGGAGTTCACGGGAGTCTCTATATGATATCAAAGAATTAAAATCCTATCTTTTTACCAGTGTTAAAAATAGATCTATTAGTGCTCTGGCTGATAACCCGCTTATCTTCCAAAAGGAAGACCACGATGAGCTTATTTCTTACTTTCATCAGGTGGATCCCGAGGAGTTAATGATTGGGAATGAATTGATTGAATTCCTTAATCATTCCATTGAAAATTTACCTCCTCAATGTCAACTGGTTTTTAATATGATAAAAGGGCAGAATTTAAGTTACCGTGATGTAGCTATTGAGTTGGGCATATCTACTGAGACTGTAAAGTATCACTTAAGAGTAGCTTTAGTTAAACTGAAGAAGGATCTGGGGGTATTTTTTGCAGAGGCTCGCGTCATCAATCTTCACGCAAGATAAATCCAAAATAGATTGACTCTTTGAAACAATATTTTTTTGTCAATTTCACATTGACCGAGTCAAATATTTATTAAAAAGCTAATACAATCAGATTACCATTATTCATTTTGTATTTTTTTTAAATACACCTACCATTTACACAGGTATTTCTGTCTTACTACAATATTGGACTGCATAATCTCTATAAACCTTTAATACTAAATGAACATTATTGATATCATTTCAAAAGAATGCGGAAATGAAGATCTTAGTAGTCCTGAAAAAAGGTATCTAAAGAAATGGCTGAATGCCAGTTCAGCAAACAGAAAAGTATACTACCAATTAAGGTTAAGCCTCTTATTGCCTGAAGAAGAGGAAATACAATCTAAAGAAACAGAAGTTTGGCAAGATTTAAATTCCAAATTCAAGAAAGAGGACAACCCCGGATCTAAGAATCCTATCCTAATCTGGCTAAGGATTTCAGCAGTTATCCTGGTTGCCGCATCGCTTATTTTCTCTGTTTACCAACTTTCTTTTAAGGCAGTTCCTGAATCGCAAGTGGTTGAAATTAAAATGGTTGAGAAGGTTTCCCTGGCAGGGCAAAAAATAAATACCGTTTTACCGGATGGCACAAAAGTGAAATTAAACAGTGGAAGTAAGCTAATTGTACCTCAAAAGTTTGAACCAAATGCAAGAGTTGTGGAATTGGCCGGAGAAGCTTTTTTTGAAGTAACAGAGAATAAGACAGCACCATTTATTGTGAAATCTGGCAACATGCAAGTGAAGGTTTTAGGCACCTCATTCAACGTTCGGGCTTACCACGAGGATTCAACATTTAAAGTAGGGGTAAGGACAGGTAAAGTTGAAGTTACAGGGATCGAAAATGCAGAGGAATATAAAGTTACCCTTCTACCCAATGATCTTTCCATCTGGAATCATGAAAGTAGAGTGATGAGTAAGGAGAAAATTGAATTAGCAGATGCGGTTTTCGGTTGGATCGAACAAAAGCTGGTATTTGAAAATCAATCCCTTTCTTCCGTATTGAAGGTACTTTCAAAATGGTATGGAATGAAATTTATTGATGAAAGCGGTATTTCTGATTCATCAAAAAGGAGATATACAGCGAAATATAAAAACCCTACGATTGAGCAAATGATGATGTCATTGGCTCATGTTTATAAATTAAACTTTGAAATCAACAAAAATGAAAATGTAGTAACCCTAAAATAATTATTAAATAAAAAAAGGGGATCGATCAGACTTTTGGCGAAGCTTCGATCCCCTTAACAAATGTTTCAGTTTTTAACCAAAACAATATGCTAGTAAATTTACCAAAAATCGTTAACAGTCTGTCAAAAATGGCACTTTATGCGATGATTGTGAGTCAATCGCTGTCGCTGTCATTTGCAAACGGAACCTGGGGCCAGGAGAAGCTCCTGGATGAAATACCTATTCAAATTGAAATAGGTAATGGAGAAATATTGTTATCAAAGCTTATTTCTCAAATTGAGGCAAAAGATGAGTTTCAATTTGCCTATGCTCCTTCAGATATTTCTGGAAAATCTCTTATTCTTTCCAAGAGCAATTACAACATGAAGGAGTTACTTGAGGAGATATCTCTTCAGGGTAAATTTTCCATAAGAAGGATTAATGGAACAATAGCATTAATCAAAATCAATGGAGAATCCACACCAACTGTTGTTGAGGAAGTAGCAGATGAACAAACCACTGTAAGGGGAAAAGTAACTGACGCCAGTGGAGAAAGTCTTCCTGGAGCAACTATTCAGGAAAAAGGCACAACCAATGGAGTCATTACCGACATCAATGGAAGCTATTCCCTGAGTGTTCCAGAGAATGCTATTCTTACCATCTCATTTGTTGGATACGAGACAATAGAAATTCCAGTAAATGGAAGAACTGTTATCGATACTCAATTAAGTGAAGATGTTGAATCACTTGAGGAAGTTGTGGTTATCGGTTACGGTACTCAAAGCAAAAGGGATGTAACAGGTTCTGTTTCCAGTGTATCAAGCAAAGAACTTGTCGACAGACCGGTTGTTAACATGGGACAGGCACTACAAAATAAAGTGGCCGGAGTTCAGGTAATCAAACAAGGTGCTGGATATCCAGGATCTAACCCATTAATTCGTATCCGGGGTACCAACTCAATCAACTCAAATAGTGACCCGCTATATGTAGTAGATGGAATCATTGGTGTTAGTAACGCTTTGAAAAACATCAACCCTCAGGATATCGCCAGCATTGACATCCTGAAAGATGCTTCTGCAACAGCGATTTATGGTACTAGAGGTGCCAATGGTGTAATCATCATCACAACCAAAAAAGGTGAAGTAGGTGAAGTAAAGGTTAACTACAATGGATCTGCAACATTGGGAACCATGCGTAGACATAATTACACAGTTACAACAGATCAATTCTTTTACCTCTATGAGCAAGCCTTTACCAATACCCCTAAGTATGGTAATTTGAATAAGGCAAAAGACTACAGAGGTGGTGAAGGCACAGGGTTATCATGGAGTGATATGCCACACTTGTTTGAGCAGGTTCCACAAGGTGGTTACTTCATGGATCTGATAGGTAATGATGGAAATTATTACAAGCCAAGGTTTTACTCAAACTGGGAAGATATTGCTTTCGATAATAGCATGTCACAAGATCACTATGTGGATATCACAGGCGGATCAGAAAGCGCTAAATACGCTCTTGGGATGGGGAATACAAATCAGGAAGGTTTGTTAATGCAATCATACTATAAGCGTACGAACTTCAGGTTTTCAACGGATATTGAAATGACCAAATGGTTAGGCTTGAGTGCAAACGTATTGATCTCAAGGGCTAAAAATACCCGTGGTGATGACCAGTTGAGAACTGTTTCTGAGACGTGGCCAATCTTACCGACCAAATATCCTGATGATCCAATCTACGGTCTATATGCAGGTAAATGGAGTACAGGAAGTGATTTCCCTGTTGGAGAAAACTGGAGGAATATTGTTTACACTACTGATCAAAGAAGTGGTTACTATCTAAACAACCAGGTGACTGGAGGTTTGATCCTTAATGCTCAAATCACTGATGATTTAAGTTTCAAGACTAACCTTTCAGTTGACAACAGAAGTGAAGATAGCCGATGGTTCAATGGCGATTTCCAGGGAACCAGAAACTCTGATGCCAATGGAATTAATAACCGATGGTTTTACTGGCAAAATGAAAACTACTTAAACTATAATAAGACTTTTGGTAGTAATTCCATTTCAGCCATTATGGGTCTTTCCTGGCAGGAAAATGTTTATGATTACGTTGAAGCAAGAGCTTCCAAGTTCCCTTCAAATTTCTACCTGTATAACAACCTTGCAGCAGGAACAAACCCGGCACAAGCCTTTTCATCTAATCAGAGAAGTGCCCTTAACTCTTATTTTGCTCGGGTTAACTACGACTTTGCTGGAAAATACATGTTGACAGCAACAGGTAGGATTGACGGTTCTTCTAAATTCGGACCTAACAATAAATATGCATTCTTCCCATCAGTTGGTGGCGGTTGGAGGATATCTGACGAAGGATTCCTTTCCGGAAATAGCACCATCTCTAACCTTAAGCTGAGAGGTAGCTTAGGTCAGACTGGTAACCAGGAGATAGGTAGTTACGTAACCCAACGATACATCAGCACTTCAAACATATGGTTTGGTGATGGACTGGCTTCAGGTTTTTATCCAGGATCAACTGGTAACCCTGATTTGAAATGGGAGACCACTACACAATGGGATTTAGGATTAGATATCGGATTGTTTAACAATAGAGTTAATCTGGTAGTTGACTATTATCACAAGCTGACATCTGATATGCTATTTAACCTTCCGTTACCAGGATCAACAGCACCAGGTAGTGCTTATGTAAACTATGGTAAGGTTCAAAATCAGGGGATTGAATTGGCTATTTCAACAACCAATATTCAAACCACTGATCTGACCTGGGAATCACGCTTAACACTGACTTCTAATCAGAATGAGATCAAGGAACTTGGTCCAACCGGAGCAGATGTTTATGTAGATACAGGAGCTGGTAATGCAACTTCAGTTTATCGGGTTGGAGAACCAATTGGTTCATTCTTCGGACTAAATCGTATGGGTACCTGGGGTACCATGGAAGCAGCAGAAGCAGCTCGATATGGCCGTGTACCTGGAGATTTGAAATTTGAAGATGTAAACCAGGATGGTAAGATCGAATTGTTAACTGATGGTAACATCATTGGCCATTCTTATCCTAACATTTATGGAGGTTTTACCAACAACCTGACTTACAAAAACTGGGACGCTAACATGACCATTCAGTTTGTAGGAGGAGTTGATAAAGCGATCGTACACGAATCAGCAGAAGATAGACAGTTTGTATCAGGTATGGTAAACAGGGTGTTGGATGCCTGGAGACCTGATCATCAGGATGCTATCGTGGCACAGGTTCGGGCAGGTAATGCCGGAGCTCGTTATGACTCATTTACAGATACTCATGAGATCTACAATGCAGCATTTATCAGAGGCCAGAATGCTTCAATAGGTTACTCATTGTATGATTTTCTAGGTATTAGCAGAGTTAGGATTTATTACGCGATGGAGAACTTCTTCTTACTAACTGCGATTGAGTTGGAAGGATATGATCCAGAGGGTAGTTCACTGGATAAGGCACGTACCAATGCACAAAACATTGACAAGTACCAGTATCCGAACCCTACTAACTTCATTTTAGGGGTTAATGTTAATTTCTAATCAAAAAGATTTTATACGATGAAATATATAATAAATAATATCATGATAAGATCTCTGGTGTTGATGAGTGCATTTGCACTGACACTTAGTGGTTGTACGGATTTTTTGGAGGAAGTTCCAACCAACGCATATACAGCTGAGGCTGATTTGTCAGGTCGGGAATTTGCTGAGCCAATTACGCTGGGTGCATATAGAATGCTTTCATCATGGACCGGAGATGCGAGAGATTGGGGGAATAGACTACCTAATACGTTAGAATTCCCTACTGGAGGGTCCTATACTGATGAGCCTCATGCTCAGTTTGATAAGTACGCAACTAACCAGGTGACCGGTAGCTTGTTAGATAATTTTAACAATCAATGGACAAACTGGTACAGAGGTGTTCAGGATGCAAACCTTGCATTGAGTCTGCTTCCGGATGTTGACCTGTCTGATGCTGCAAGGAATTCGTACATGGGAGAAGTCAGAACATTGAGAGCTTTTTATTACTTCTGTATTGTTCGCTATTGGGGTGATGCGGTAATGATCACTGAGCCCTTGGCTAATGTGGATGAGGCTGCTTCAGCACGTACAAGCCTTAAGACAATTTATGACGAAGTAATTATTCCTGATTTAGAATTTGCATTAGGCGTAGTTCCTACTGGAAAATCGACCAATGGACGAGTTACTCAGGATGTTGTAAGGGCGATCTTAGCGGATGTATACCTTACAGTATCGGGATATCCATATCAGGAAGTAGCGACAGACCCAAGTAAAGATTGGTGTGGAACGGGTGCATGGTCCATGCAGACTTATCCTGTTGGAGGTTCAAGTGCAACAGCATTTTTGCAAAAAGCTAAAACTCAACTGGATGCATTATATGGTAAGTATACATTAGGAACCTATAATGATTTACATAATCCGGCAATGAATAATAGTGGTGAAGCTATATTCCAGGTTCAGTATTCGGTTCAATATGGTGGAAATGATATAGTTAGGCCTTCATTACCATTGCTTAGTGGTATTGCTGTAGGAGATGAAAACGGTTCATTTACTGTGGGTGAACACTATTACGATTCTTATGCAGCTAATGATCTACGTGCAGCTGTCTCAGATAATACATGGCCAAGTGGTATGTTTTTTACCTGGGATACTAAATCCAATGACGTTACGGACACGGTGAGATTTATTCCACATGTGATTAAATCTTACGATGCTGCTTCAGTAAAATCGACTCAAGCTTCTGGTCTGAACTGGTCACATTACCGATATGCTGATATTCTTTTAATGCTGACAGAAGTTAATTGGGCCCTTGGTTCAAGTGCGACTGAGATTGAGAAAGGTATCAATGAAGTTAGGGCACGAGCCGGTTTAGTGCCATTTGCTGGAGCTACATTGACACTGAAGGATATCCTTAGCGAGCGAGCATGGGAATTGGTGATGGAGAACAAAATGCTTTGGGATCAGAGACGTACCAGAAAGTGCGTTGTATATGGAACCAATGAAATTTCTGAAATTCAGAACTTTATTGGACATCAGCCTCAGATTTTCAATTTTGCCTTTACATCTCAGCACTTATTGTCTCCAATTCCAGGAAACGAGATGGCTAACAATGGTATTATACAGCAGAATTTCTCGTATTTACCAGTTCAGGAGAGTGGTAATTGATTATTCGTAAAATGAAAATTGAGAAAGATGAAAACTAGAAATATATTTTTATTAACACTTGTGGCTTTTATGCTCATGACTGCATGTACAGATCAGCCATACTTTGACATTCCTTATGATGCAAATGGAAATGTGATCTTTACAGATATTTCTGAAGTCACTGCAACTGATGCAACAGTGGCCCAGCCTGACTTCACTGTAACCGGGTATTTTCCAAATGCAAAAGCAGGAGATGTGATGACTGCTGAAGTTTTGAAAGCCCAGGTTCCTTCATGGGATCCGGGAGGGGCAACACAATTGCTTCCTTTAGCAGGAACTGAAAAGAATATCACATTGGATGGAAGCTTAACAGGTTCTGTTACTTATACAAAAGCTGAAGCTGGGTTAGTTAATGTTGACGATGCGGTGACTGTCGTGTTTTCAGGAGCAACTGACTCTGGTATTATACAGATAAGACTCAAGCCTTAATAATTTAATAACTATTATTTATTAAAAGGCACTACTGTAAAAGGTAGTGCCTTTTTTTATACTCAAATCTGATTTCGAAAGAATGGTATAATTTGACAGAATGAAGGATTTAAAGCGATTTAGAAGGTAAATATTCACATAATCACGGGCAACTAACCAAATATTTACAGCATATTAAATCTAAAATTCTTAAATGAATATTATGGGAATCTCTCAGCGTATAGATTGGTTGAAGGCAAATTTATTTTTAGAATTCAAAAAAAATCCCTTTTTTTATAAATGACAAACCCATGAACCAAACCAAAACTGACCTATGGATACCCAAATTACTTCCGATTACAAAGAGGAATTTGATCGAGTGTATAGGGAGCATTTTAGTCGACTTTACACATTTGCAATAACCCTAACCAAATGTGAGGAATTCTCAAAAGATGTTATTTCAGACGTTTTTGTAAACCTTTGGAATTCAAAAATTGATTTTTCTAAAATCAGAGACATTGAATCGTATCTTTTCATTACGGTAAAGAACTATACGATTCAGGCACTCTCCAAACGAGCACATAGAATTAAAGGAATAAACATTGAAATGGTGCTCAAAGAAACAGACATGGCTGATCCTGAACATGTCCTCATTGAAAAAGAACTTCTTGTTGGACTTGAAAACATCATTCAGTCTTTACCTAGTCAGTGTCAACTTGTTTTTAGACTGGCTAGAGAAAAGAATATGACTTACCAGCAAATTTCTGATGAGCTCGGGATCGCCACCTCCACAGTTAAGAGCCACATGATTAAAGCAATTGCAACGATCAGGATTTTTATTGTTGAAAAATATTCTGAATCTACTGTTCCTTTTGTTGCGAAAGCCTGGGGCTTCTAAAGAATATTGTTAGGTTTCATTGATAATAATTCAATAGAATATACTTCATTTTATAAATTCAATCAATTATTAAGTTAAAAATGAGGTAAAAGTGTAATTATTTCACTTAGACTCCACCTGATAGACACTTTTTCCACTCTTTATTATTAGGCGCGCATTAAATGGATATAGACGAATTAATCTATAGGTATCTTACAGGAAAGCTCAACCTCAAAGAGCAACACGGACTTTATAAGCTTCTGGAAGAGCATAATATTAGTTCTGAGACACTAAGGAAGATAGAGTTGTTTTGGAATGACCCCAAGCACCAATACACAAAGGAGGAAGACGAGGTTTACAAGGACATATTTAAGAAAATTAGTAAGAGTCAGTTAGAGCAGAAAAGATATTTGAATTTCTTTCAAATAAGTAGTAATGCCATCAGGAATCTTTCCATTGCAGCAACTGTCATCATTCTTGTCTCGGTAATGTACTTCATGAATGATTTTGAAGGCAATGTGGAATTGCAGGAAGTGGTACCCGTTGTAGAGCATAGACGAGCTGCAACAGGTCAAAAATTAACAGTTTACTTAAGGGATGGTAGCAAGGTTAAGCTGAATGCTGAAAGTAGCATTGAGTTCTCAAAATATTTTTCTGATTCCAGCAGAATTGTCTCTTTACAAGGAGAGGCATTTTTTGAAGTTGCAGAAGACCATGATAGACCGTTCCAGGTAATGGTTGGCGGTATAATGGTACAGGCACTTGGGACATCCTTCAGCATTAGAAATGAACCCGGCAATACAAAAGTCTTTTTGACTAATGGTAAGGTTTCAGTTACCTCTACAAAAGAGCAAGATCATGTAATACTAACTCCGGGACTTATGGTTTCAGAAGATAATGGTCAACTCGGTCAGATTGGTGAGTTTGACTATGCAGACATCGCCTGGAATGACAATATACTGGTCTTTAGAGAAGCCTCCAGTAATGATGTGTTCCAGCAGTTAGAGAAATGGTATGGAGTAGATATCCAGGTTCAGGGCGATCTGGGAAAATGGTCGTTTAGCGGTCAGTTTGAGAATGAACCGTTGAAAGAAGTACTTCTTGGCATTGGACACTCAGAAGAATTTGAATTTGATATTCAGAATAAAGTAGTTGTAATTAAAAAACAATCGTGAATGAAAAAAGAATAGCTAAAAAAAGAACAGGCTTCCGGAAGCCGGAAACCTGCAGAGATCACCTTTTATTGGCGTGAAAGGAATCTCGTAACTGTTTAATATACACATAATTAAACCTTGTAAATATATGCAATTATTTATACCTCAATTCTTAAAATTTATGAATTGGACCGTAAGAATATTCATCATACAAGTAGTACTTTCAACAGTACTTTTTGCGAAAGATGGAGCGGCTCAAAATATCAGTGTAAAGGAGATTAAGATATCAATCGATCTTAACAATACTTCATTAGGTGAAGCATTTAATGAAATCGAAAGATTGACTGATCTTACTTTTGTTTTTGATAAGTCTTCTGTGAACCAGGATCAGCGATTTTCATACAACGCGAAGAGTGGTTCAGTAGAAGAAGTATTACTGTTTTTATCTCAGAAGTATAACCTGGAATTTCGTCAGGTCAATAACATTATAAGCGTTAATGAAAAGGCGAGCGGAAAGGTAAAAACTCCACTTGAGATCCTGGTTGAAGATCAGGTTACAGTGAGAGGAAAAATTACGGATGCAAGTGGAGAAAGTCTACCAGGAGCAACCATTCAGGAAAAAGGTACAACCAATGGAGTCATTACTGACATCAACGGAAGCTATTCCCTGAGTGTTCCAGAGAATGCTACTCTTACCATTTCATTTGTTGGATATGAAACAGTAGAGCTTCCTGTAAATGGAAGAACAGTACTGGATGTACAATTAAACGAAGATGTTGAATCACTTGAAGAAGTAGTTGTAATTGGTTACGGTACTCAAAGCAAAAGGGATGTAACAGGTTCTGTTTCCAGTGTGACAAGCAAAGAACTTGTCGACAGACCGGTTGTTAACATGGGACAGGCACTACAAAATAAAGTGGCCGGAGTTCAGGTAATCAAACAAGGTGCTGGATATCCAGGATCTAACCCATTAATTCGTATCCGAGGTACCAACTCAATCAACTCAAATAGTGACCCGCTATATGTAGTAGATGGTATCATCGGTGTTAGCAACGCTTTGAAAAACATCAACCCTCAGGATATCGCTAGCATAGACATCTTGAAAGATGCTTCTGCAACTGCGATCTATGGTACAAGAGGTGCCAATGGTGTTGTGATCATTACTACCAAAAAAGGTGAAGTAGGAGAAGTAAAAGTTAATTACAATGGATCTGCTACATTGGGAACAATGCGTAGACATAATTACACTGTTACTACAGACCAATTCTTCTATCTATATGAGCAGGCCTTTACCAATACTCCTAAGTATGGTAATTTGAATCTTGCAAAAGATTATAGAGGAGGTGAAGGTACAGGGTTATCATGGAGCGAAATGCCACATTTATTTGAGCAAGTTCCTCAAGGTGGATATTTCATGGATCTTGTTGGTAATGATGGAAACTATTACAAGCCAAGATTTTACTCCAACTGGGAGGAAGAGGCATTTAACAATTCACTGTCGCAAGATCACTATGTAGATATCACTGGTGGATCTGAAAGTGCAAAATATGCACTTGGAATGGGACATACAGATCAGGAAGGACTGTTGTTGCAGTCATACTACAAACGTACAAACTTCAGGTTTTCAACAGATATTGAGATGACCAAATGGTTAGGCTTGAGCGCTAACGTTTTGATCTCAAGAGCTCGAAATACTCGTGGTGATGACCAATTAAGAACTGTTTCTGAAACATGGCCAATCTTACCTACCAAGTATCCTGATGATCCAGCAATCTATGGTCTTTATGCAGGTAAATGGAGTACAGGTAGTGATTTCCCTGTAGGAGAAAACTGGAGGAATATTCACTTCGTTACCGATCAAAGAAGTGGTTACTATCTGAACAACCAGGTGACTGGTGGTTTGGTACTTAATGCCCAGATCACAGATGATTTAAGTTTCAAGACTAACCTTTCTGTTGACAATAGAAGTGAAGATAGCCGATGGTTTAATGGAGACTTCCAGGGAACAAGGAATTCTGATGCCAGAGGAAGCAACGAAAGATGGTTTTACTGGCAAAATGAAAACTACCTAAACTACAATAAGACTTTTGGTAGTAATTCCATTTCAGCCATACTAGGTCTTTCATGGCAGGAAACAACAAATGAATGGGTTGAAGCAAGAGCTTCTAAATTCCCTTCAAATTTCTACCTTTATAATAACCTAAACGCAGGAACAAACCCAGCAACTGCATTATCTAGTAATCAACGAAATGCTTTGAACTCTTATTTTGCTCGGGTTAACTACGACTTTGCTGGAAAATACATGTTGACAGCAACAGGTAGGATTGACGGTTCTTCTAAATTCGGACCTAACAATAAATATGCATTCTTCCCATCAGTTGGTGGCGGTTGGAGGATATCTGACGAAGGATTCCTTTCCGGAAATAGCACCATCTCTAACCTTAAGCTGAGAGGTAGCTTAGGTCAGACTGGTAACCAGGAGATAGGTAGTTACGTAACCCAACGATACATCAGCACTTCAAACATATGGTTTGGTGATGGACTGGCTTCAGGTTTTTATCCAGGATCAACTGGTAACCCTGATTTGAAATGGGAGACCACTACACAATGGGATTTAGGATTAGATATCGGATTGTTTAACAATAGAGTTAATCTGGTAGTTGACTATTATCACAAGCTGACATCTGATATGCTATTTAACCTTCCGTTACCAGGATCAACAGCACCAGGTAGTGCTTATGTAAACTATGGTAAGGTTCAAAATCAGGGGATTGAATTGGCTATTTCAACAACCAATATTCAAACCACTGATCTGACCTGGGAATCACGCTTAACACTGACTTCTAATCAGAATGAGATCAAGGAACTTGGTCCAACCGGAGCAGATGTTTATGTAGATACAGGAGCTGGTAATGCAACTTCAGTTTATCGGGTTGGAGAACCAATTGGTTCATTCTTCGGACTAAATCGTATGGGTACCTGGGGTACCATGGAAGCAGCAGAAGCAGCTCGATATGGACGTGTACCTGGAGATTTGAAATTTGAAGATGTAAACCAGGATGGTAAGATCGAATTGTTAACTGATGGTGATATCATTGGCCATTCTTATCCTAACATTTATGGAGGTTTTACCAACAACCTGACTTACAAAAACTGGGATGCTAACATGACCATTCAGTTTGTAGGAGGAGTTGATAAAGCGATCGTACACGAATCAGCAGAAGATAGACAGTTTGTATCAGGTATGGTAAACAGGGTGTTGGATGCCTGGAGACCTGATCATCAGGATGCTATCGTGGCACAGGTTCGGGCAGGTAATGCCGGAGCTCGTTATGACTCATTTACAGATACTCATGAGATCTACAATGCAGCATTTATCAGAGGCCAGAATGCTTCAATAGGTTACTCATTGTATGATTTTCTAGGTATTAGCAGAGTTAGGATTTATTACGCGATGGAGAACTTCTTCTTACTAACTGCGATTGAGTTGGAAGGATATGATCCAGAGGGTAGTTCACTGGATAAGGCACGTACCAATGCACAAAACATTGACAAGTACCAGTATCCGAACCCTACTAACTTCATTTTAGGGGTTAATGTTAATTTCTAATCAAAAAGATTTTATACGATGAAATATATAATAAATAATATCATGATAAGATCTCTGGTGTTGATGAGTGCATTTGCACTGACACTTAGTGGTTGTACGGATTTTTTGGAGGAAGTTCCAACCAACGCATATACAGCTGAGGCTGATTTGTCAGGTCGGGAATTTGCTGAGCCAATTACGCTGGGTGCATATAGAATGCTTTCATCATGGACCGGAGATGCGAGAGATTGGGGGAATAGACTACCTAATACGTTAGAATTCCCTACTGGAGGGTCCTATACTGATGAGCCTCATGCTCAGTTTGATAAGTACGCAACTAACCAGGTGACCGGTAGCTTGTTAGATAATTTTAACAATCAATGGACAAACTGGTACAGAGGTGTTCAGGATGCAAACCTTGCATTGAGTCTGCTTCCGGATGTTGACCTGTCTGATGCTGCAAGGAATTCGTACATGGGAGAAGTCAGAACATTGAGAGCTTTTTATTACTTCTGTATTGTTCGCTATTGGGGTGATGCGGTAATGATCACTGAGCCCTTGGCTAATGTGGATGAGGCTGCTTCAGCACGTACAAGCCTTAAGACAATTTATGACGAAGTAATTATTCCTGATTTAGAATTTGCATTAGGCGTAGTTCCTACTGGAAAATCGACCAATGGACGAGTTACTCAGGATGTTGTAAGGGCGATCTTAGCGGATGTATACCTTACAGTATCGGGATATCCATATCAGGAAGTAGCGACAGACCCAAGTAAAGATTGGTGTGGAACGGGTGCATGGTCCATGCAGACTTATCCTGTTGGAGGTTCAAGTGCAACAGCATTTTTGCAAAAAGCTAAAACTCAACTGGATGCATTATATGGTAAGTATACATTAGGAACCTATAATGATTTACATAATCCGGCAATGAATAATAGTGGTGAAGCTATATTCCAGGTTCAGTATTCGGTTCAATATGGTGGAAATGATATAGTTAGGCCTTCATTACCATTGCTTAGTGGTATTGCTGTAGGAGATGAAAACGGTTCATTTACTGTGGGTGAACACTATTACGATTCTTATGCAGCTAATGATCTACGTGCAGCTGTCTCAGATAATACATGGCCAAGTGGTATGTTTTTTACCTGGGATACTAAATCCAATGACGTTACGGACACGGTGAGATTTATTCCACATGTGATTAAATCTTACGATGCTGCTTCAGTAAAATCGACTCAAGCTTCTGGTCTGAACTGGTCACATTACCGATATGCTGATATTCTTTTAATGCTGACAGAAGTTAATTGGGCCCTTGGTTCAAGTGCGACTGAGATTGAGAAAGGTATCAATGAAGTTAGGGCACGAGCCGGTTTAGTGCCATTTGCTGGAGCTACATTGACACTGAAGGATATCCTTAGCGAGCGAGCATGGGAATTGGTGATGGAGAACAAAATGCTTTGGGATCAGAGACGTACCAGAAAGTGCGTTGTATATGGAACCAATGAAATTTCTGAAATTCAGAACTTTATTGGACATCAGCCTCAGATTTTCAATTTTGCCTTTACATCTCAGCACTTATTGTCTCCAATTCCAGGAAACGAGATGGCTAACAATGGTATTATACAGCAGAATTTCTCGTATTTACCAGTTCAGGAGAGTGGTAATTGATTATTCGTAAAATGAAAATTGAGAAAGATGAAAACTAGAAATATATTTTTATTAACACTTGTGGCTTTTATGCTCATGACTGCATGTACAGATCAGCCATACTTTGACATTCCTTATGATGCAAATGGAAATGTGATCTTTACAGATATTTCTGAAGTCACTGCAACTGATGCAACAGTGGCCCAGCCTGACTTCACTGTAACCGGGTATTTTCCAAATGCAAAAGCAGGAGATGTGATGACTGCTGAAGTTTTGAAAGCCCAGGTTCCTTCATGGGATCCGGGAGGGGCAACACAATTGCTTCCTTTAGCAGGAACTGAAAAGAATATCACATTGGATGGAAGCTTAACAGGTTCTGTTACTTATACAAAAGCTGAAGCTGGGTTAGTTAATGTTGACGATGCGGTGACTGTCGTGTTTTCAGGAGCAACTGACTCTGGTATTATACAGATAAGACTCAAGCCTTAATAATTTAATAACTATTATTTATTAAAAGGCACTACTGTAAAAGGTAGTGCCTTTTTTTATACTCAAATCTGATTTCGAAAGAATGGTATAATTTGACAGAATGAAGGATTTAAAGCGATTTAGAAGGTAAATATTCACATAATCACGGGCAACTAACCAAATATTTACAGCATATTAAATCTAAAATTCTTAAATGAATATTATGGGAATCTCTCAGCGTATAGATTGGTTGAAGGCAAATTTATTTTTAGAATTCAAAAAAAATCCCTTTTTTTATAAATGACAAACCCATGAACCAAACCAAAACTGACCTATGGATACCCAAATTACTTCCGATTACAAAGAGGAATTTGATCGAGTGTATAGGGAGCATTTTAGTCGACTTTACACATTTGCAATAACCCTAACCAAATGTGAGGAATTCTCAAAAGATGTTATTTCAGACGTTTTTGTAAACCTTTGGAATTCAAAAATTGATTTTTCTAAAATCAGAGACATTGAATCGTATCTTTTCATTACGGTAAAGAACTATACGATTCAGGCACTCTCCAAACGAGCACATAGAATTAAAGGAATAAACATTGAAATGGTGCTCAAAGAAACAGACATGGCTGATCCTGAACATGTCCTCATTGAAAAAGAACTTCTTGTTGGACTTGAAAACATCATTCAGTCTTTACCTAGTCAGTGTCAACTTGTTTTTAGACTGGCTAGAGAAAAGAATATGACTTACCAGCAAATTTCTGATGAGCTCGGGATCGCCACCTCCACAGTTAAGAGCCACATGATTAAAGCAATTGCAACGATCAGGATTTTTATTGTTGAAAAATATTCTGAATCTACTGTTCCTTTTGTTGCGAAAGCCTGGGGCTTCTAAAGAATATTGTTAGGTTTCATTGATAATAATTCAATAGAATATACTTCATTTTATAAATTCAATCAATTATTAAGTTAAAAATGAGGTAAAAGTGTAATTATTTCACTTAGACTCCACCTGATAGACACTTTTTCCACTCTTTATTATTAGGCGCGCATTAAATGGATATAGACGAATTAATCTATAGGTATCTTACAGGAAAGCTCAACCTCAAAGAGCAACACGGACTTTATAAGCTTCTGGAAGAGCATAATATTAGTTCTGAGACACTAAGGAAGATAGAGTTGTTTTGGAATGACCCCAAGCACCAATACACAAAGGAGGAAGACGAGGTTTACAAGGACATATTTAAGAAAATTAGTAAGAGTCAGTTAGAGCAGAAAAGATATTTGAATTTCTTTCAAATAAGTAGTAATGCCATCAGGAATCTTTCCATTGCAGCAACTGTCATCATTCTTGTCTCGGTAATGTACTTCATGAATGATTTTGAAGGCAATGTGGAATTGCAGGAAGTGGTACCCGTTGTAGAGCATAGACGAGCTGCAACAGGTCAAAAATTAACAGTTTACTTAAGGGATGGTAGCAAGGTTAAGCTGAATGCTGAAAGTAGCATTGAGTTCTCAAAATATTTTTCTGATTCCAGCAGAATTGTCTCTTTACAAGGAGAGGCATTTTTTGAAGTTGCAGAAGACCATGATAGACCGTTCCAGGTAATGGTTGGCGGTATAATGGTACAGGCACTTGGGACATCCTTCAGCATTAGAAATGAACCCGGCAATACAAAAGTCTTTTTGACTAATGGTAAGGTTTCAGTTACCTCTACAAAAGAGCAAGATCATGTAATACTAACTCCGGGACTTATGGTTTCAGAAGATAATGGTCAACTCGGTCAGATTGGTGAGTTTGACTATGCAGACATCGCCTGGAATGACAATATACTGGTCTTTAGAGAAGCCTCCAGTAATGATGTGTTCCAGCAGTTAGAGAAATGGTATGGAGTAGATATCCAGGTTCAGGGCGATCTGGGAAAATGGTCGTTTAGCGGTCAGTTTGAGAATGAACCGTTGAAAGAAGTACTTCTTGGCATTGGACACTCAGAAGAATTTGAATTTGATATTCAGAATAAAGTAGTTGTAATTAAAAAACAATCGTGAATGAAAAAAGAATAGCTAAAAAAAGAACAGGCTTCCGGAAGCCGGAAACCTGCAGAGATCACCTTTTATTGGCGTGAAAGGAATCTCGTAACTGTTTAATATACACATAATTAAACCTTGTAAATATATGCAATTATTTATACCTCAATTCTTAAAATTTATGAATTGGACCGTAAGAATATTCATCATACAAGTAGTACTTTCAACAGTACTTTTTGCGAAAGATGGAGCGGCTCAAAATATCAGTGTAAAGGAGATTAAGATATCAATCGATCTTAACAATACTTCATTAGGTGAAGCATTTAATGAAATCGAAAGATTGACTGATCTTACTTTTGTTTTTGATAAGTCTTCTGTGAACCAGGATCAGCGATTTTCATACAACGCGAAGAGTGGTTCAGTAGAAGAAGTATTACTGTTTTTATCTCAGAAGTATAACCTGGAATTTCGTCAGGTCAATAACATTATAAGCGTTAATGAAAAGGCGAGCGGAAAGGTAAAAACTCCACTTGAGATCCTGGTTGAAGATCAGGTTACAGTGAGAGGAAAAATTACGGATGCAAGTGGAGAAAGTCTACCAGGAGCAACCATTCAGGAAAAAGGTACAACCAATGGAGTCATTACTGACATCAACGGAAGCTATTCCCTGAGTGTTCCAGAGAATGCTACTCTTACCATTTCATTTGTTGGATATGAAACAGTAGAGCTTCCTGTAAATGGAAGAACAGTACTGGATGTACAATTAAACGAAGATGTTGAATCACTTGAAGAAGTAGTTGTAATTGGTTACGGTACTCAAAGCAAAAGGGATGTAACAGGTTCTGTTTCCAGTGTGACAAGCAAAGAACTTGTCGACAGACCGGTTGTTAACATGGGACAGGCACTACAAAATAAAGTGGCCGGAGTTCAGGTAATCAAACAAGGTGCTGGATATCCAGGATCTAACCCATTAATTCGTATCCGAGGTACCAACTCAATCAACTCAAATAGTGACCCGCTATATGTAGTAGATGGTATCATCGGTGTTAGCAACGCTTTGAAAAACATCAACCCTCAGGATATCGCTAGCATAGACATCTTGAAAGATGCTTCTGCAACTGCGATCTATGGTACAAGAGGTGCCAATGGTGTTGTGATCATTACTACCAAAAAAGGTGAAGTAGGAGAAGTAAAAGTTAATTACAATGGATCTGCTACATTGGGAACAATGCGTAGACATAATTACACTGTTACTACAGACCAATTCTTCTATCTATATGAGCAGGCCTTTACCAATACTCCTAAGTATGGTAATTTGAATCTTGCAAAAGATTATAGAGGAGGTGAAGGTACAGGGTTATCATGGAGCGAAATGCCACATTTATTTGAGCAAGTTCCTCAAGGTGGATATTTCATGGATCTTGTTGGTAATGATGGAAACTATTACAAGCCAAGATTTTACTCCAACTGGGAGGAAGAGGCATTTAACAATTCACTGTCGCAAGATCACTATGTAGATATCACTGGTGGATCTGAAAGTGCAAAATATGCACTTGGAATGGGACATACAGATCAGGAAGGACTGTTGTTGCAGTCATACTACAAACGTACAAACTTCAGGTTTTCAACAGATATTGAGATGACCAAATGGTTAGGCTTGAGCGCTAACGTTTTGATCTCAAGAGCTCGAAATACTCGTGGTGATGACCAATTAAGAACTGTTTCTGAAACATGGCCAATCTTACCTACCAAGTATCCTGATGATCCAGCAATCTATGGTCTTTATGCAGGTAAATGGAGTACAGGTAGTGATTTCCCTGTAGGAGAAAACTGGAGGAATATTCACTTCGTTACCGATCAAAGAAGTGGTTACTATCTGAACAACCAGGTGACTGGTGGTTTGGTACTTAATGCCCAGATCACAGATGATTTAAGTTTCAAGACTAACCTTTCTGTTGACAATAGAAGTGAAGATAGCCGATGGTTTAATGGAGACTTCCAGGGAACAAGGAATTCTGATGCCAGAGGAAGCAACGAAAGATGGTTTTACTGGCAAAATGAAAACTACCTAAACTACAATAAGACTTTTGGTAGTAATTCCATTTCAGCCATACTAGGTCTTTCATGGCAGGAAACAACAAATGAATGGGTTGAAGCAAGAGCTTCTAAATTCCCTTCAAATTTCTACCTTTATAATAACCTAAACGCAGGAACAAACCCAGCAACTGCATTATCTAGTAATCAACGAAATGCTTTGAACTCTTATTTTGCCCGGGTTAATTATGACTTTGCTGGAAAATATATGTTGACAGCAACAGGTAGGATTGACGGTTCTTCTAAATTTGGACCTAATAACAAATACGCATTCTTCCCATCAGTTGGTGGTGGATGGAGGATTTCTGACGAAGGATTCCTTTCCGGAAATAGCACCATCTCTAACCTTAAGCTTCGTGGTAGTTTAGGTCAGACTGGTAACCAGGAGATCGGTAGTTTCGTTACTCAACGATACATCAGCACAGCCAACATTTGGTTTGGTGATGGACTGGCCTCAGGTTTTTATCCAGGATCAACTGGTAACCCCGATTTGAAATGGGAGACCACTACACAATGGGATTTAGGATTAGATATCGGATTGTTTAACAATAGAGTTAATCTGGTAGTTGACTATTACCACAAGCTGACATCTGATATGCTATTTAACCTTCCGTTACCAGGATCAACAGCACCAGGTAGTGCTTATGTGAACTATGGAAAGGTTGAAAATCAGGGTATTGAATTGGCGATTTCAACAACCAATATTCAAACCACTGATCTGACCTGGGAATCACGCTTAACACTGACTTCTAATCAGAATGAGATCAAGGAACTTGGTCCAACCGGAGCAGATGTTTATGTAGATACCGGAGCTGGTAATGCGACTTCAGTTTATCGGGTTGGAGAACCAATTGGTTCATTCTTCGGACTAAATCGTATGGGTACCTGGGGTACCATGGAAGCAGCAGAAGCAGCTCGATATGGACGTGTACCTGGAGATTTGAAATTTGAAGATGTAAACCAGGATGGTAAGATCGAATTGTTAACTGATGGTGATATCATTGGCCATTCTTATCCTAACATTTATGGAGGTTTTACCAACAACCTGACTTACAAAAACTGGGATGCTAACATGACCATTCAGTTTGTAGGAGGAGTTGATAAAGCGATCGTACACGAATCAGCAGAAGATAGACAGTTTGTATCAGGTATGGTAAACAGGGTGTTGGATGCCTGGAGACCTGATCATCAGGATGCTATCGTGGCACAGGTTCGGGCAGGTAATGCCGGAGCTCGTTATGACTCATTTACAGATACTCATGAGATCTACAATGCAGCATTTATCAGAGGCCAGAATGCTTCAATAGGTTACTCATTGTATGATTTTCTAGGTATTAGCAGAGTTAGGATTTATTACGCGATGGAGAACTTCTTCTTACTAACTGCGATTGAGTTGGAAGGATATGATCCAGAGGGTAGTTCACTGGATAAGGCACGTACCAATGCACAAAACATTGACAAGTACCAGTATCCGAACCCTACTAACTTCATTTTAGGGGTTAATGTTAATTTCTAATCAAAAAGATTTTATACGATGAAATATATAATAAATAATATCATGATAAGATCTCTGGTGTTGATGAGTGCATTTGCACTGACACTTAGTGGTTGTACGGATTTTTTGGAGGAAGTTCCAACCAACGCATATACAGCTGAGGCTGATTTGTCAGGTCGGGAATTTGCTGAGCCAATTACGCTGGGTGCATACAGAATGCTTTCATCATGGACCGGCGGTGCGAGAGATTGGGGAAATCAACTACCTAATACGTTGGAATTTCCAACTGGTGGGTCCTACACTGATGAGCCTCATGCTCAGTTTGATAAGTATGCGACAAACCAGGTAACTGGTAGTTTGTTGGATAATTTCAACAACGCATGGACAAACTGGTACAGAGGTGTTCAGGATGCAAACCTTGCATTGAGTCTGCTTCCGGATGTTGATCTTTCTGATGCTGCAAGGAATTCATACATGGGTGAAGTAAGGGCACTAAGAGCCTTTTATTACTTCTGTATTGTTCGTTATTGGGGTGATGCGGTAATGATCACTGAGCCTTTGGCAAACGTGGATGATGCAGCACAAGCTCGAGTAAGTTTGAAGACAATTTACGATGAAGTAATTATTCCTGACCTAGAATTTGCATTGGGGGTAGTTCCTACTGGAAAATCAAGCAATGGACGAGTTACTCAGGATGTTGTAAGGGCGATCTTAGCGGATGTATACCTTACAGTATCGGGATATCCATATCAGGAAGTAGAAACTGATCCAAGCAAAGATTGGTGTGGAACGGGTGCCTGGTCCATGCAGACTTATCCTGTTGGGTCGTCAAGTGCTAATGCATTTTTGCAAAAAGCTAAAACTTAACTGGATGCATTATATGGTAAGTATACATTAGGTACATATGATGATTTGCATGATCCGGCAATGAATAATAGCGGTGAAGCTATATTCCAGGTTCAGTATTCGGTTCAATATGGATCTAATGGTATAATAAGACCATCCCTACCTTTATTGAGCGGAATCGCTGTAGGAGATGAAAACGGTTCATTTACTGTGGGTGAACACTATTACGATTCTTATGCAGCTAATGATCTACGTGCAGCTGTCTCAGATAATACATGGCCAAGTGGTATGTTTTTTACCTGGGATACCAAGTTCAATGATGTGACTGATACCGTTAGATTCATTCCTCATGTGGTTAAATACTATGATGCTGCATCAGTAAAGTCAACACAAGGTTCTGGTCTGAACTGGTCACATTACCGATATGCTGATATTCTTTTAATGCTTACAGAAGTTAATTGGGCCCTTGGTTCAAGTGCGACTGAGATTGAGAAAGGTATCAATGAAGTTAGGGCACGAGCCGGTTTAGCGCCACTTGCTGGAGCTACATTGACACTGAAGGATATCCTTAGCGAGCGAGCATGGGAATTGGTGATGGAGAACAAAATGCTTTGGGATCAGAGACGTACCAGAAAGTGCGTTGTATATGGAACCAATGAAATTTCTGAAATTCAGAACTTTATCGGGCATCAGCCTGAGATTTTCAATTTTGCCTTTACATCTCAGCATTTATTGTCTCCAATTCCAGGAAACGAGATGGCTAATAATGGTATTATTCAGCAAAATTTCTCGTATTTGCCAGTTCAGGAGAGTGGTAATTGATTATTCGTAAAATGAAAAATTGAGAAAGATGAAAACTAGAAATATATTTTTATTAACACTTGTAGCATTTATGTTGATGACTGGTTGTACACCACAGCCATACTTTGACATTCCTTATGATGCAAATGGAAATGTGATTTTTTCAGATATTTCTGAAGTCACTACAACAGGTGCAACAGTGGCCCAGCCTGACTTCACTGTAACCGGATATTTTCCAAATGCAAAAGCAGGAGATGTGATGACTGCTGAAGTTTTGAAAGCCCAGGTTCCTTCATGGGATCCGGGAGGGGCAACACAATTGCTTCCTTTGGCAGGAACTGAAAAGAATATCACATTGGATGGTAGCTTAACAGGTTCTGTTACTTATACAAAAGCTGAAGCTGGGTTAGTTAATGTTGATGATGCGGTGACTGTCGTGTTTTCAGGAGCAACTGACTCAGGTATCATACAGATCAGACTTACAAACTAAGTAGTCAAATCTAATTTGGTTCAAAAGAGGGTGGCTTTTTAAGTCACCCTTTTTTTATGCTTTTTAGAATAACCAAATCCATCTAAAGACTACATTTTATCTTTAATGAAACGTATCAACAGTCAGGTGGGAATGATAACCGATCGGGAAAATTGGCCTATATTTGATATAGTCAATGTTTTTAGATCATAAATTTCACAAAACAACATGAAGCCAACCAAGCAATCCAGACGTAAGTTTTTAGGGAATGCGGCAACAGCTGCAGCTTTTTCAGTGGTTCCTTTCAACATCATTTCCTGCACCAGTAGTTCAACCAAACTTCCTAATTCTAAGGTGAACGGAGTTCAGCTAGGATTGACCACTTATTCATACCGTCAAACCTCTCATGGTATCGATGAAGTATTGGGATATGTATTGGAAGCTGGAGTAAATGCGCTCGAGATGCGTAGCGTGCTAGAAGAAGGATTAGGAATTCCAAAGGGCCCTGGAAGACCTCCAAGAGATGCAACGGATGAGCAAAGAGAAGAATACAGGAAGGAAGCCGAGGCAGCTAAGGAAGCACAACGAAAATGGCGATTGTCCCTACCAATGTCTAAATACGAAGAGGTACGCAAAAAGTATAATAAAGCAGGTGTAGATATCCATATTGCCAAGTTTGCGCCATCAAGCTGGTCTGATGAAGAATTGGACTATGCGTATGAAGCGGCAAACGTTTTGGGTGCCTATGGGATCACAGATGAAGCCAGAGAATCAGCCTGGACCCGAATGGGTAAATTTGCTGAAAAGCACAATAGTTTAGCACTATACCATACACATGCGCAATTTGCTGATCCTGAATTTGATGTTGATGCTATGCTTGCTGCATCACCAGCCAATAGACTTAATCTTGACATTGGGCACTATGTTGGAACTACAGGTAAACATCCTAACGATCTGATCATCAAATATCATGACCAGATCCCAATGATCCACATCAAGGATAAAACCAATGCATCTAATCCGGATCCGAATTCAAACAGAGAATTTGGTAAGGGTGAGACTCCAATTGCCGATGTGCTAAACCTTATTAAGGAAGAACAATGGCCAATCGATTGCTTCCTTGAGTTGGAGTATGCAATTCCTGATGGTTCTGATCCGGTGAAAGAAGTAAACAAGTGCATTGAGTATATGCGAAATATCCTCGAATAATGCTTCAACGAATTATAAACTGTAAATAAATGTCAGGTGTCCTTTAAGCCTGACATTTTTTGTATGATGAAATCATTTATTCCTTTCATTCTATTTCTGTGGGTTATTTATGCCGAAGCGGTAGCGCAGAGATCTTTGGACGCCAGGCCAAATATCATTTTAATCATGGCAGATGATATGGGGTTTGAGTGTCTGAGCAGTAATGGCTCTCTTTCCTATAGCACACCTGTACTTGATAAGCTGGGAAGTGAGGGAATGAATTTTAAAAACTGTTATTCTCAACCATTGTGTACGCCTTCGAGAGTGAAAATTATGACCGGGAGGTATAATTCAAATAATTATGTTGACTTTGGATACCTGGATAAGAATGAAAAAACGTTTGGCAACCTGATGAAGTCTGCTGGTTACAAAACAATGATAGCGGGAAAATGGCAACTTAATGGAGTTAATACAGAAGAACCTGAAAATCAGGATATGGACCGACCTCATCAATTTGGTTTTGATGAGTATTGTTTATGGTGGTTTGTTAAAAGAGGGTCCAGATATGCAAAACCTGTAATCAATGAGAATGGAAAAGACCTTAAGGCAACAATTGATGATTATGGGCCTGATATTGTTTCAAACTATGTGACCAACTTCATTGAAAGAAATCAGGACAGTCCATTCTTTATTTATTATCCCATGTTGCTGGTGCATGCACCTTATCAGCCAACCCCGGATTCCCCCGAATGGCGAGATCTCAATACGAGAACGGATACAAATGACCGGTATTTCAAAGACATGGTAGAGTATACTGATAAGATTGTTGGTAAGATCATGACGAAGCTTGAGGAAGTAGGTCTATCTGAAAATACTATCGTTCTTTTTGTTGGGGACAATGGAACTGGGAGGGGGTTAACAACCCTGACTAAAGATGGTAACTATCCTGGGGGAAAAGGAAGTCTGAAGGATAATGGAAATCATGTGCCATTGGTAGTTAGCTGGCCTGCTAGGGGAAAAAAAGATAGTAATATTACTGATCTGGTAGAGTTTAGTGACTTTTTGCCCACATTCGCTCAGGCCGCACAGGTATCCATCCCAGGCAATATCGATGGCAAGAGTTTTTATAATCTAATAGCCAGCCAACCTTACAGTCCCAGGGAAACTGTATTTGTTCATTATTATCCCAATACCCAGGAAGTAGAAGACCGGACTGGCTGCTTTGTTAGAAATAAGGAATTTAAGCTTTATTCGGATGGCAGGTTTTATGACATGGTCAATGATTACTGGGAAGAGTCTCCGCTTGACGCTAAGAACTTAAATCCAGATCAGGCAACCTCATACGCACTCTTGAAGGCAGAATTATCTACAAAAAACATCTGGGATTTTACGGTTCCGCATCGAGTGATTAAGTGAAATTCTTCATTTTGAGAATATCTTAGCTAAAAACGGTATTGAATTACCCAAATTAGTGATCTGAAAATTTCTCCTATATTTGATTCAAATAATTTTATTTTTGGGAAAGAGCAAGGACATTCGGAATAAGCCAGTCTTGGAGGAATCATTTGAGAAAATCTACTCAGAGTTCTTTCATAGAATGTTTCTGTATGCGCGTAAATTATTGAAATCTGATCACCTTGCTGAAGATGCGGTTGAAGAGGTTTTTTTTAACCTTTGGAAGTCAAAATCTAATCTGGCTGAGATTGAGGAAATAGAAACCTATCTATTCGTTTCAGTTAGAAATCAGGCAGTAAGAATGCTTTCAAAAGATCCGAATGCTTTTATTAGCCTGGATGTCAAAAGTGAGATTACCAGGATTGAACAAAGTAATCCGGAAGATTTACTGCTTGAAAAGGAACTTGTAAGTTTAATTGATAAAGAGATTTCGAACTTATCTGAACAATGCCAGGTAATCTTTAGGTTATCGAGAAATGAGCATAAGGATTATAAGGAAATAGCCATAGAGATGGGAATTAGTGTTGATTCAGTAAAATCTCAGATTTATAAGGCTACTACTAAAATCAAGGAATGTATTCATCATTGGAAAAATGAGGATTCAAAAGACAGATCTCTTTTTAAAGACTATGGAGGTCTATTGCTCCTTATCATAAGTTATTTCCTACGTTAATTTCTCCACTTATCAGTGTATCTATTGAAAGGTATGGTTTTATCAATAAAACCCTGATAAAATTGAATTACTCATAATATATAAGCTATTATATTGATATAAATACAAATATTTAATTAAATCAATCACTTTTAAGCTTCAGTTGTCTCCTTATAATCAGAGGGTATAAAATGATTATGGATCAACTGATCGTCAAGTATTTACAAAATGAACTCACACTGCAGGAGCAGCACGAACTATCCAAATGGCTTGCTGAGGATGAAAATAATGCTGACACATTGCGAAAAATTGAAACATACTGGAAAGATCATGGAGATGATTTGATTGATAAGGAGCAGCGTGTAAGAGATAGATTAGTCAATAGAATTGTTGCAGAAAAAACAAATGCTGAAACACCATCTAGCAGCAATTCATTGTATCAGCTACTTCGTTTGGCAGCAATAGTTGTTTTGGGGCTGTCAGTAGCATTCTCGATCTATATATTGAATACTGAAACCCCAGTGCAGAAAGTTTCCCTGGTAAACTCAATGATTGAGAAGCAAAGCCAAAGGGGAGAAAAATTGACAATCAAATTACCCGACGGAAGTACTGTTAAATTAAACTCAGGGAGCAGCATTATCTATCCTGAGGTTTTTTCTGAGAATTCACGCGAGGTTGTGCTTAATGGTGAAGGATTCTTTGATATTGTAAAGAATCCGGATCAACCATTTATTGTTCATGTGGATGAGGTGAGGGTCAAAGTGCTTGGTACCTCATTTAACATCAATACAGCTCAATCATCAAAAGAAGTTGCAGTTGGAGTTAAGACCGGATTAGTGAAGGTTTCAAATAAATCAGAGACCATCTCAAGAATTTTGAATCCATTGGAAATGGTTGTTTGTGATGAACAAGGTAAATTATTAAACCCAAGTAAAATCAGAGATCCTGAGTTAATTTTTGGATGGACTGATCAACTATTGGTTTTCAATGATGCTCAGGTGAGTGAAATTCTTACCACGGTATCTAATTGGTTTGGAGTCGAATTCATTTTAGATAAAAACATTGACAGTAAGCGGGTTTATACTTCAAAGTTCAACAACCCAACCTTGAATACGGTATTGAATAGTCTGTCTTATGTGTATGATTTTGAATATGAAATAAATGATAAAACGATAATAATAAAATAGCCGAGGGGGTCTTCTGGAAAAAGTTCCTCGGCTAATAGAGTCTACATGTTTAACTAATACAAACCCTATGAATGTAAAATTACTAAATTTTGTAAAGCGCATGTCCAAAATTGCGATATATGCGTTCATCGTGTGCTACTCATTATCAATGGCATTTGCCGTTGAAAGTGAGGCACAGCGAAAGATGCTAAATGAAATATCTATTCATTTAGATCAGCAGGAAGTCGAATTGATTGATCTTATCAAAAAGATCGAGCGATCTACCAACTTCGTCTTTGCCTTTTCAAAGAGTGATGTTAGAGGAAAGTTCATTAATCTGGATATTGAACAGGATTGGGCAATGGATAAGTTGCTCCAAGAAATATCCGTTCAGGGCCAGCTTTCATTCAGAAGAGTAAATGAATCGATTAATGTGCGAGAAGTGAAAGCAACCAGTAGTTTGCCTGATGTGATTGAAAGTGTGGCTGAGCAGCAGAATGTTTCTGGTACAATCACTGATGAGACAGGGGAGTCTTTACCTGGTGCCACAATTCAGGAAAAAGGAACTACCAATGGAACAATTACTGACGTTGACGGAAATTTCGCATTGTCGGTGCCAGAAGATGCTGTGCTCTCAGTTTCGTTTGTTGGGTATGAAACGCTGGAGATTCCCGTTAATGGAAGAACAATAATTGACATTACACTCCAAGCAGATATAGCTGCTTTACAGGAAGTTGTTGTGATTGGATATGGTTCTATTGAAAAGAGAGACATCACCGGGGCAGTGGCCAGTTTTGATGAGAAGGCATTGGATAGGTTGCCTGCTGCTAATGACATAACTGAGTTGATGAAAGCCGCTTTACCGGGTTTAAATGTTGGAACAAGTACAACTGCCTCAGGAAGTTCTAGTATCTTGGTCAGAGGACAAACCTCGCTTGGAGCCACAAACTCACCGCTGATTGTAGTGGATGACGTTATTTTCCAGGGAGACCTGTCGAGTATCAACCCTGCAGATGTAGCCAGTGTAAACGTCCTAAAAGATGCAAGTGCTGCAGCAGTTTATGGTTCGCGGGCAGCTGCTGGCGTAATCATTATTACTACAAAGAAGGGATCCATTGGCAAACCAACGATTAACATTAAAAGTTCTGTGGGGGCATCACAGGCTGGGGTTATCCAGGAGATGTATGGTCCGGATGACATCCTGGATTACAGAAGAGACATTTTTATCAGGGAAAACCCAGGTGAGCCTAATGGCTATTACCACGATCCAAATAACTTACCTTCAGGGGTAACCTTGAATGATTGGCTTGATTATGATGGTCTTGCCGGAACATCAACAGATCCCACAGATATTTGGTTGGGTCGCCTCGAAATGGAAGAAATTGAAAAAGAGAATTACAAAGCAGGTAATTCTATAGACTGGACAGATCTGGCCTTTCAAACCGGTTTACGGACGAATAATACGATCAGCCTATCTGGCAGAACAGACGCTTTATCCTATTACGGTTCTTTAGGTTATGTTAAAAATGAGGGTATCATGAGATATCAAAGTTATGAGGCCCTTAGAGGAAGATTAAATCTGGAAGCAGCGATTAATGAATCCATTTCTGTAGGTGTGAACCTTCAAGCTTCAAGTCAGTCTGACCCAGGCGGGACAGTACCTAACTTGATTGGTACAGGAGGTACATCTATCGAGAGACAAAGTGTGTTCGGATCATTGTACTATGACGATGGTTCAATCAAGCATAATCCCAACGATGATAGGTTAGCAGATAATCCGCTTTTATATGAATATGAGGACAATTATTTAAAAGATCGGGAGGTATTCTCTAATATCTACGGGAGAGTTGAATTACCTTTTGGTTTTTCCTATAAAGTAAACTGGTCCAATAAGCTTTATATGAACCAAAGGTATTTGTTCAATCCGGCGATTATGACATTAGGGGACGGAGGAGATTCCGGAGAGAGAAGGGAACAGTCTGGTAATCGATGGATGGTAGATAACATCCTGAATTGGAATAAAACATTTGGGCTACATAGTTTTGACTTCACATTTCTATACAATGTGGAAGAGGGTAATACCTGGGATAGCAGGGGACGTAATTCACTTTTCAGTCCGAATGATAAGCTAAGCTATCATGATCTATTTATTGGATCCAATCCAATAATTAATTCAAATGATACAAGATATACAGCCGATGCGATGATGGGAAGGTTAAATTATAATTTCATGGATCGTTATTATTTGACGATGACCATTCGAAGAGATGGGTATTCAGCTTTTGGACAGTCTAACCCAAGAGCGGTGTTCCCTGCTGCATCACTTGCATGGAGAATCTCTGATGAGCCATTTCTCGATAATTCAGATATAATCGATAATTTAAAATTGAGACTTTCATGGGGTCAAAATGGTAACAGGGAAATCGGTATTTATTCAGCTTTGGCCCGCTTGGGTGGTACTTCTTATATATATGATCAATCTACTGTAATAGGTGTACAGCCGACGGATCTCCCAAATCAGGATCTGAAGTGGGAAAATACAGAGTCTTACAACATTGGACTCGATTTTGGTATCTATAATTCTCGAGTTTCGGGTACAGTTGACGTCTATCACATGGTGACTAATGACTTGCTATTGGAGCGGTCATTACCCGATATTACTGGATTTGAATCAATCTATGCAAATCTTGGAGAGGTACAAAACCGAGGGTTTGAGCTGGCATTGAATTCAGTGAATATTAATACGGATGATTTTTACTGGAACACCACCTTTTCTTTCTGGACAAACCAGAATAAGATCACCCATCTTTATGGAGATATGGTGGATGTTTTGGATGAAAATGGTAATGTGATCGGTCAAAGAGAGGATGATGATATTGCAAATAACTGGTACATTGGTCATGCAATTGATGAAATATTTGATTATAAAATCGATGGAGTATGGCAACTTGATGAAGTGGATGATGCATTGATCTACGGACGTGAGCCTGGTGATTTTAAAATCGCAGACATAAATAATGATGGTATTATTGATTTTGATGACAAAGTATTCCAGGGATATTCACAGCCACGATACAGGTTGAGTTTTAGAAATGATTTCACTTACAAGAATTTTGACCTTTCGATTCTGATGAATTCATTCTTAGGCTATAAAGGGGCTAATATTGAACATTTCAATTATCGGGTACAGCAGCAGCGATTGAATAAAGTGAAAACGCCATATTGGACTCCTGACAACCCGACAAATGAGTGGGCGAGACTTTCTTCCAAGAACTCAACTCCCGAAACCACTTACTATGATAACAAGTCATTTTTCAGAATCCAAAACATAACCCTTGGATATAATTTCCCAACAGCTCTTCTTCAGAAAATTGATGTTCAGAAACTGAGGATTTATGCCAATGCACAAAATTTTGTAGCATTTTCAGGGTGGCAATATAGATGGGACGTGGAAACCAGTAATCCGACACCCCTTATTTATACCCTTGGTATTGATCTGAGCTTTTAATTCAAACTTTGAGAAATCATGAAAAAATATACATACATACTAATAACAGTATTATTTTTTGGTTCAGGCTGCTCAGAGGAGTGGTTGGAACCCGATCCTAAGTCGTTTTTCTCACCAGAGAATACTTTAGTAGATAAGGCAGGGATGGATGCAGTGGTTGTTACCATGAATGAGTATTTAAGAGCCGAGTACACTCAGGGAGAAAATAATCATATTTTCGGAGAGTGGAATTACTCTGATTTCACGGTTCAGGGAGCACCGCCAGCAAATGCGCTTCATAACCTGGAATTACAAATGACTCCAAACTCAACTGAAGACAGGGAGTGTAATGCATATTGGAGTATTGCATTTAATTCTATTAAAAATGCCAATTTGTTGTTGTCCAGGGCTCCGGAGATCGAGCTATCGGAAGCAGATTTAAATGAGATCTTGGCTAAGGCTTATTTTCATAGATCATATTGGTACTATAGGTTGGTTCATCAGTTTGGAGATGTTCCATTTCTCAGTGAAGCGGTTACTTCCCCTAGATTGGATTTCTATAGCCATTCCAGAGAAGCAATTCTTCAACAGATCACTGATGACATGGAATTTGCTGTACAATATTTACCAGAAGATGTACAGCCTGGTGATGTAAATCAAGCGGCAGGTTCATTCTTACTTACAAAATGCTATTTGTCTATACGTGAGTTTGATAACGCAATTAGCGAAGCATCTAAAGTATTGGATGGTGGTAAATATGCATTGATGACATCCCGTTTTGGAACTACTGAAGCAGAATTTTTGACCTATCCATTTTTGGACCCGAATGGATTTGATGTGCTATGGGATTTACATCAAAAGAACAACAAAAGTTTACCTGAAAATACCGAGAAAATCCTTGTTGCTCAGGATCAGTTTAATATTACTGGAAGTGCCACAGGAAACGGAGCTGCAAAAATGAGGGATACCAGCCCGGTATGGTGGCAGGCGCGTGATCCTGATGGAGTCAGAGCTTGTACTGACCTTGATTGGAATACTGGGCTTATGATGACTCAGCAATTGGGAAGAGGTGTTGGAAGAGTTGTTCCAAGTCAGCAGTGGAGGGACTTAAGATTGGAAGATCCTAACGACCTCAGATATTCTCAGAATAATTATTTTGGAATGGAAAGATATGTGTATAATGATCCCAACTCTAATTACTATGGACAACCTTTTGATCCTGCATATGTAACAGATATTCGTCAGTGGTATCCATTGGCTTACAATAAGACCGTATATATCGATGACAGTGGAAGTCAAAAACCTGATAGGGCAGCGAGCGATGAGTATATATACAGGTTGGCCGAATTGTACTTGTTAAGAGCAGAAGCCTATTGGTGGAACAATGATATTCCAAATGCAACTGCTGATGTGAATGTTGTTCGGGCCAGAGCCCAGGCAACCCCGGTTGCTACTGTGGACCTGGATTACATTTTTGATGAAAGGGCACGTGAGCTTTATTTGGAGTCTCCACGAAAAACTGAGCTAACCAGGGTAGCATTTATCATGGCATCTCTTGGAAGGGACGGGTATTCCTTGGGGAACATGACCACTAATAATTGGTTTTATGATCGGGTGATGCGTCGCAATCATTTTTATATGGAAGAAATACTTCAGGGTTCGAACATTTATAGAATGTTACCTTACCATGTGTATTGGCCGATCAAGGAAGGGCGAATCCGGGCTAATACTCAAGGTCATATAAATCAAACCCCTGGATATCCAGGATCTGAAACAAATGTTGCCCCTATTGAGAATGCTTTGCAGCCAGCTCCTTAAATATTCATAAATAAATTCGTTACGTAGTCGCGAGAAGAGCAAGTGACCCTGTCATGGGGTCACTTACTACTCGTGATTAAATTAAACTTATCAGTCAACAATTTTGCAATCGTTAATGACTCCATTACATACTCTTAAAGATGAATTCTTCAAAATCTTGTTAATTTTTCTTTTGATAGGTGGATCATGTGCTGGTAAGGATGATGCCAGTATTGGAAGCAGAATACTTGATTTCAAAAAGAAAAATTTTACAAATGTAATTGTGCTTGAAGCTCCAGACAGAGGAGAGACATTGCATAATATCCTTCTCCCTGACTTTGAAAAATATGTTCATGTGGCAGCAGACTCCAACCAGTTTCGATGGATTGGTGCCAGTAACCGGATGTTTCCCTGGGTAGGGGAAAAAGATCTGAAATCCATATTTGAACCAAAGAGTCCAATTCCACCGCGAATACCTAATCCAAACAGAAGGGCATTGACCATGCTTTTCAAGTTGACAAATGGAAATTTTCTAACACTCCTTCCTTTGTCAGGGAAATCAAGCGTAAGCTGGCTGGAAGTCAATGAAAAGGGTGAGTTGACACTTGATTATGGAACGCTAGGAACCGATTTGGTACCTAATGACCTGGAGGTACCACTACTTGCATGGTATGAGTCACCTAATATTTATGAATCTGTTGCTAAAACCTGGGAATTGGCATTGGCTGATGAACGTGTATCGGCAACTGCCAATCTGAGGGCAATCAAAAAATATCCCGAACCATTAAAATATCTCGGATGGTGTACCTGGGAACAATATCATAAAAATATCAATGAAGAAATTCTATCCACAGCCATGGATAACATAGAATCTTCAGGAGTTCCTGTTCGTTGGTTTCTGATTGATGATGGTCACCAGGATGATAATAGCGGTCTATTGCTTTCTTTTGATCCCAATAAAGAAAAATTTCCTAATGGATGGAGTCCCATCACTTCCAGGAAAAGTGATGAAGGTATTAAATGGATGGGTATCTGGCATGGATTTCTGTCTCATTGGAATGGTGTGCATGTCGACCATACTATGGAAACCATTTCTCCCTACCTGATACCAAATCCAAACCGGGAAAATGGACTGCTACCAGGAGATGATCAGGAATCCAGTAATGCCTTCTATGATTACCTGGTAACAACCATCAAAGACCAGGGATTCGATTTCATGAAGACAGACAATGTTTCTCGATCCACAATTGAATATTACGGATCGCCAAATCCAGCTAGAGCCCAAAGAGAGAATGTGCTTGCACTTGAAGCGGCTTGCCTGAAGCACGATATCGGACTGATGAATTGCAGCGCTCAAAATACCATAGACATGTTGAATGCAAGTAGCAGTGCTACCATGAGAACAAGTCCGGACTATCAAAAGTATAAACTTGAAACTTCTAAATCTCAGATATTACAGTCGGTTTTCAATGTGATTTGGCTTGGTCAAACCCTATGGCCAGATCATGATATGTTTCATTCTTCTGATGAACAGGTTGGTGAAGCAATGGCGGTCACGAAAGCATTATCAGGAGGTCCCATTTATTTATCTGATGACCCCTCAGAATTTGTGCCGGAAGTCATTACGCCATTGGGTTATTCCGATGGTCAATTGATCAGACCAGAGGCACCGGGAGTGCCATTACCAGAATCGATATTCAATGATGCGCTATATGAAACTAAAGAGGTTTATAAGACAATTGCTCCTTTGAAGAATAAATCATGTGCAATTGCAGCCTATAATTTGAGTATTACTTCGAAAGATGGCCTAAAAGGGAATATCTCTTTCGGGGATTATCAACAAGCATCAGCCATGATGCAACCATTTTCTGGGCTTTGGGAAAATCCTAACGAAGGTTTGATAATCTATGATTGGAAAAACCGGAAGGGAGAGGTGCTTGATGAATCCGGACTAGATTTTGAAATAAAGGGGTTTGGCTATAGACTGTTCCTGTTAGCGCCAATTGAAAGTGGTTGGTCACTTATTGGAAGGACAGACAAATTCTTAGGGCCCTCAACGGTTAATGTCATTGTTTCCATGAAAGACAAAATAGAATTTGAAATGGTGGAGCCCAATGATATCATGCTGTATTCAAATACAGGTTCGATTACTTCTAAACAGTTTGATTTAATTCCTTTAGGTGAAGGTTTTTATCAGGGTAAGTTCATTGGCAAGTCAGATGAAAAAGTGTTCGAAATTCGTCGGAATGACAATTGAAGTTGAGAAGATGTTAATTCTTGGATTGATCCTTCATTTTTTTGTTTCATGTTGTGCTGAAGTAGACCTGGATATAGCACCATCACAGTCTGCAATTGATGGAAATGTATGGGTTTTTCTGATGGCAGGTCAGTCCAATATGGCTGGAAGAGGTACAATTGAAAGTCAGGATATTATTACAAATGATCGGATAATTACCCTTAATGCCGATAATGAATGGGTTATTGCCAAAGAGCCATTGCATTTCTATGAACCCAGTGGAGCGGGCTTGGATTGTGGGATGAGCTTCGCACTTGAACTATTAAAATACATCCCAGACTCTATCACGATAGCTATGGTACCCTGTGCCGTTGGCGGTAGCTCGGTTTTTCAATGGTTGAATAATGAGGAACATAGAGGAGTGGTGTTGTATAGTAATTTTGCCGAGAAGGTTCAGTTGTCAAAGAAGAAGGGAACTATTAAAGGAATTTTATGGCATCAGGGCGAGGGGAATGCAAATCCGACTGACATACCAAAGTATGAGAATGCACTTCTAAGTTTGTTTACTAAATTTAAAAGTATTGTAGATGATGAAGAAGTGCCAATCATAATGGGTGAATTGGGAAGGTTTGCACAACCCGAAGAGAAAGCAGAGTATTTCGCTGATATCAATGGAATTATTAACAAAATAGCAGCTGAAAATGATGGAATTTATTCTGTTACCTCTGAGGGCCTGGAACACAAAGGAGATAACCTCCATTTTAATAGTGCTGCACAAAGAACATTGGGTGAGAGGTATGCAACTGTGGTCCTTGAAAAAATCTTTAAATAATTGGGCCTTATGAAGAATTCAATGCTTGCTTACCGTCAAAAATTTTGGTTCCTCTTTGTCCTAATAGTTCCGTTGATTTCATGCAAACCCAACCAGGTGGATTCTGAAGCATCAGCATATATAGATTTGTTTAATGGTAAGGATTTATCAGGATGGTATACCTATCAGAGAAAGCCTGAACCCACCTCTGTTGTAGCCGGACTCAGGATGGAAGATGGCAAGTATGTGGAACCCATTGGATTAAACAATGACCCATTAGATGTTTTCAGTGTAGTAGAACTTGATGGGGCGCAGGTGATCCGAATTTCTGGAGAAGTATTTGGCATACTGGTGACTGATGAAGAATATGAGAATTATCATTTATCTCTGGAGTTTAAATGGGGAGAGAAGAAATATCCTCCCAGGGAAGATCAAAAACGGGATAGTGGCATATGCTATCATTCATTTGGTGAAGAAGGTGCTCAGGGTGGAGTCTGGATGAAGTCCGTTGAATGTCAGATTCAGGAAGGAGATGTGGGAGATCTCTGGTGTGTAAATGCAACTACAGCCCAGGTGAATGTCACTAATGTTGGTGATGGGAGATTTATTTATGATCCTTCCGGTCTAGCACACACTTTTGATTGGAGGGAAATAAGGCATTGTCAACGATCAACAGATTTTGAAAAACCAAAAGGGGAATGGAATACAGTTGAGATCTATGCTGTTGGCAACGAAAGCATCCATGTTGTAAATGGTAAAAAGAACATGCATTTAAAAGATATGCAGTATTTTATAGATGGGCAGTCCACACCTTTGACCAAAGGGAAAATCCAACTGCAATCTGAAGGAGCTGAGGTTTACTACAGAAATATCCGAATTAGGCCAATTGATAAATTACCAGCTTTATAGGTTTCCTAAATTCTGATCATAAAAAAAGGATCAACTCATTCGTGAGTTGATCCTTCCAAATATTTTATAATTATCAGTCTTACTTCACAGTTACATGAATACTTGCAGCCATGTCTGGCCCGTAAGAAGCATGTACACCGTTAGCAAATTGTAGTGATAAGGTGTATTCACCCGGTGCCAATTCGAGAGAGGTATTGGTCTGACCTTTACCAAAATGGATGGTACTATCACTCGCTGGAATTACCTCACCCTTAGGCCAGGAGTCCTGATTGATCAGGATATGGTGGTGGCCAAACCCTTCGTGGACTTCTCCGGCAGGTTCAATTTGCATACCCTCAACGCCCATATCCACAAACACAGGGCTACTAACCGTTGCACCATCTTCAGGCGCTTTGAAAAATACGCGTGGTTTTACTACTTCTTCTGTCGGAGTATTTGTCATTGTCTCTGGCTGACTCGTAGATTCTTCTTTACTACCAGTTTGTGATCCTGAGCAGGCCCAAACGCTTGTTGCAATGATCGTAACTAAAAATATTTTTCTCATAATTGATTGTTTTCTGGTTTTATTGGTCTTAGTAAAACTAAGAAACACCTATTGATTTAACTAATTCAAAGCAAATTGGTTCATTTTCCCTCAAATCAATTGCACATTTTCAAAGCTACATTTTGGATAATTAAAGGATAGTCAATTAAGAATTAAGTAGGGTTTCCACTCAATAAATTAGTAGATTTCAAAATTATTAATAATGCAAAAATGAAAACCTTCCTGAAAAATATCCTGCCAATCCTGGCACTCATTCCAATCTCCTTTTTTTGCTCGTCACCTGCTGAAAGGTCAGAAGAGATCCCCAATGTGGTCTTCATTTTTGCAGATGACATGGGTTATGGAGATGTGAGTGGTTTAAATCCGGATAGCAGGATTCAAACCCCATCCATCGACCGATTGATAAATAATGGTCTCACTTTTACGGAAGCGCATGCCAGTGCATCAGTATGCACCCCGTCCAGGTATGGTTTACTCACTGGAAGATACGCATATCGGAATCCACCCGCAGCGGGAGGAATTGGTGGATTTGATGGACCAGTAATCGAAAAGGGACGAGAAACGATTGCTTCTTTATTAAAACTAAAAGGCTATACAACAGGGGTAATTGGTAAATGGCACCTGGGAGTGGGGTGGCAGACTAAGATTGAAAATGAATCTCCAAAACTGGATCGAAGTACTGGCTATTCAAATGTTGATTATTCAAAAAAACTTAGTGGTGGTCCGAATGACTATGGTTTTGATTATTCATTTATTCACCCAGCATCGCTGGATATACCACCGTATGTATTTATCCGAAATCATGAAGTAGTAGATCCAAATGTAATTTTGACAACAGATGTTTATCCGAGAAAGCTAGATGACACTGAGTATTCATGGGACAAAAAGCACAGTGATAGCCTGGCGGTATACTGGGAGAAAGGTGTTTGGTGGAGAGAGGGAGAGATGTCATCGTCATTCAAAGTAGAGGATTGTCTGAATGAAATTGTTAAAGAGGGATTAGGTTTTATTGATCGTAATTC
Source organism: Bacteroidota bacterium (assembly GCA_047947195.1). GTDB lineage: Bacteria > Bacteroidota > Bacteroidia > Cytophagales > Cyclobacteriaceae > UBA7330. The sequence goes on along the minus strand of CP170458.1, from coordinate 2,910,636 downwards.
AAACAAAGAAGCACCTTTTTTACTTTACCTGCCACTTACGGGTCCGCATACTCCCTGGGTGCCAGAAGAACAGTTTAAAGACAAATCACCGATAGGTCGATATGGAGACTTTGTTTTGAATATTGATGACGTGGTGAAGCGGGTCACTGAAACGCTTGAGCGGAATGGTGAATTGGAAAATACGATACTTATTTTTTCCAGTGACAACGGAGCCTACTGGCCCGAAATTGAAATTGAGGAGACACATCATGACTCAAATAATGGCAGAAGAGGGCAAAAAGGGGATATTTGGGATGGCGGTCATCATGTACCTTTAGTTATTCACTGGCCAGCAAAGATTAAAGAAGCCAGGGTTTATCCTCACTTAACAAGTCTGACTGATCTGTTTGCTACACTATGTGATCTTACTGGTATCGAGAAAGGAGAGGGTCGCGGTGAGGATAGTTTTAGCTTCTGGGGTGCAATGAATGGAAATGTGGAGGAAGCTGCCAGACCCAACATGACCCACAATTCTTCCGGACGATATTACGCCATTCGAAAAGATGGTTGGAAATTCATAGATGGACTTGGGTCCGGTGGGTTTACGGCTCCTTCAAAGGTAAAGCCTGAACCAGGCGGACCAGCTGGCCAGCTTTATGATTTAAGAGAAGATCCCAATGAGACAAATAACTTGTATTTAGAATATCCTGAGAAGGTGGAAGCGCTCCAATCTGAATTAGCAAAATCTATAGAATAGCCTTGAGGATATTTGATATCTTGAAAATGGTAGCATATGATGAAGTGTAAATTTATTTTACTACTTGGTGTCTTTTCTTTTCTGGTGTCTTTTCGAACGTCAGATAGTTATGCCGACCCGTTAGATTATCTATCTGAAATAAAAGATGAACTAAAAGTTGAATGGCCCAACAACCGGACAATTAACCTGGTTTTCCACGGACACTCAGTTCCGGCAGGATATTATAAGACGCCAATTGTAAAACCATTTGAATCATACCCGCTTATGGTGATGAAAGCACTAAAGGATAAATATCCTTATGCAGTCATTAATTCCATCAATACAGCCATTGGTGGGGAGAATTCTCTGAGTGGTTCCAAACGATTTGGTTCTGATGTGATGACTCACAACCCGGATATACTATTCATAGATTATGCATTAAATGATCGGGGGATAGGTCTGGAAGTCTCTGCGAAATCATGGAGAAAGATGATTCAGAAGGCATTAAAAAAGGATGTGAAGATTATCCTGCTCACTCCATCTCCTGATACCAGAGTAGATATCCTGGATACAAATAGTACACTTGAGACGCATGCTAAGCTTGTGAGAGCACTTGCCGAGGAATATCATTTGGGACTGGTCGATAGTTACCAGTTATTTGGGAGGAAAGTTGAAATGGGTGATAGCTTATCACTATACATGTCTGAATCAGTTGTACATCCGAATGAAAGAGGGCATCAGTTGATAGTTGATGAAATTATGAGATATTTTGAATGAATACTCAGGTGAAGAGTGTTAGGATAGATTTCAAGGACTTTAGGTCCGAAAAATAATTTTGCTAAATTTATTTATTATCAAATCAGCAAAATGATGGATTATTTGTTGATTCGATTACAACTTATTTAATCCCGGAGTTTGAAAAATAAAAAGAACTTCAAATATTAGGCCCTTTTGAAGAGTTCATTATCAAAAAGGGAGAAGGAAATATTTCTGTTACATCAGATTTGGAAGGACTAAAATAATAGCTGTAAGAAGCTGTATCTTGTTCCTTTTTTAAAGTGAGAAAGTTTGCGCCAATACTAATACTTTATGCCTTGAGCAGCTGTGCTCAGGAGGCTGAGATAGACCGAATCCAGGTATTGATCCTCGATGGATTCAGCAATCATGATTGGAAACAAACAACCTTAGTTGTGAGGTCTATCCTGGAAGAATCCGGGCTTTTTTCTGTAGCTGTTTCCACAGCACCTGTAGAGGATAGCATAAAGCTTGCAAATTGGCTTCCTGACTTTTCAACATATGATGTAGTCATTCAGAATACTAACAATGTACACAACAAAGCATTAAAATGGCCTCGGCAGGTTGAACTGGATCTTGAAGAATTTGTGAAAAAGGGAGGAGGGCTTTACATTCTCCATTCTGCTAACAATGCTTTTCCGCATTGGGAGGAATATAATGAGATGATTGGATTAGGATGGAGGTCTAAAGATGATTGGCCTGCGATTCAAATAAGTGATGATGGTACATTAATTATGATTCCGGTTGGTGAAGGAAAATCGACCACCCACGGCCCCAGAACTGATGAGACGATTTATAAGCTGACAGATCACCCTATCAACAAGGGATTTCCTGATGCCTGGACGACCCCTGATATGGAATTGTATGAATACCCGAGAGGACCGGCCAAAAATCTTACTGTGTTGTCGTATGCTTACCATGAGGATACCAATATTAACTGGCCGGTAGAATGGGTGGTTGATTATGGAGAGGGAAGGGTTTACAGTTCAAGCATGGGGCATTTGTGGACGGGAGATATTTATCCGCCAGGTTATAGATGTGTGGGTTTTCAGACTACTTTGATTAGGGCAACGGAATGGCTTGCATCTGGGAAAACTTCTTATAAACTTCCGCAGGAATTTCCTTCTGAATTCAAAATGGTTGTTAAGCCTAAGTAAGAACGATCATTTGATACATTTGTATGATGCATTTAATCCCTAGAATACTTTATGTAATCGGGTTGTTGATTTTCGTTTCCTGTGGTTCATCACAAAATGAATTTTCAAATAGACCCAACATCCTCCTGATCTTCGTAGACGACCTCGGCAAAGAGTGGATCAGTGCCTATGGAGCGGATAGTATTAAAACACCCAATGTTGATCAGCTAGCTGAAACAGGGCTGATGTTTGAAAATTTTTACGTTAATCCTCAGTGTACACCCTCCAGGCTAAGCCTTTTTACCGGACAGTATCCATTCAGACATGGTTGGGTGAATCATTGGGATGTGCCACGTTGGGGTGGAGGAGCTCATTATGACTGGCGGGTAAATCCAGGGTTAGGTAGGATAATTCATGAAGCTGGATATAAGACCGCAGCAGTAGGAAAGTGGCAGGTGAATGATTTCAGGGTACAACCCGATGCCATGACCAAACATGGCTTTGATGACTGGTGCATGTGGACTGGTTATGAAACGGGGAACCCTGCCAGCGCTGAAAGATATTGGGATCCTTATCTCTTTACAAAAGAAGGTAGCAGAACATATTCTGGTGAATTTGGTGAAGATGTCTTTACGGATTTCCTGATCAATTTCATGAATGAAAATAAGGATGATCCGATGTTCCTCTATTATTCCATGTGCCTTACCCATGGACCTTTAACCACAACACCGGCTGAACCAGACGTGAAGGGAACCTATCCTCAATTCAAAGCAATGGTAAGTTATATGGACTACTCAGTTGGCAAGCTGATAAAAGCACTTGAAGACATGGGGTTAAGAGAAAATACAATAGTCGTTTTCATGACAGATAATGGAACTTCTAAAGGGATAAAGGGTACTTTAAATGGGCGGATCATAGATGGTGGTAAGGCGGCTACCACTGAAAATGGAACCGCAGTTCCATTCATTGTGAATAATCCGGTAATGGTTCCGGCCGGACAGGTTACCGATGCTTTGGGGGATATCACAGATCTGCTTCCGACTTTTGCGGAATTGAGTGGGGGACAATTACCTGATGACTATACATTTGACGGATCTTCCATGGCAGATCTAATTCTAGGAAAATCACAGGACTCCAACAGAGATTGGATTATGTCCATGGGTGGAGGAAACAATGCAGCACTTTCAAAAAAGGGAGTTGAAAATCAATATAGGTTTCGGGACCGTGTACTTAGGGACAAAGAATATAAATTATATGTTTCTACAGAGCGTAAACCAGATCAGCTGTATAACCTTAAGGATGATCCTTATGAGACGCAGAACCTGGTAGCCAGTCAGACTCAGAAAATTCAACAAGCCATTCAGAAATTCTGGAAAGTCGTTGAGACATTTCCGGAAGTTGACTCGGATCCTAAATATATTCCACTAGGACCTCAACCATGGGATGTAGAGGTTAAAGTGGAGAGTCAGGTTTGGAAGAAGTAGACGTAGTCAGTCTACAGAGGAAATGCCAGAAACAATTAACTTTAGGGTACCATTGGATTTTCCATACAATCGTTTTAGAATTTTTAATCAATTAATTGCCAGAAATGAATTCAAATAGAAGAGATTTTTTAAGGAAGACTTCACTAGCAGGAGCAGGATTGAGCCTGATACCCGCTTTTTCTAATGCTGAAAATAGTGTCCCCCCTCCAGCTGCAGGAGCAGTTTACATGGGAGATTTCACTGCACCAAAACTTGATACAGTGAAATGTGCATTTATTGGAGTGGGAGCCAGAGGTTCAGGGCACGCAGCTCAGATAGCTCAAATTGAAGGAACTGAGGTAGTGGCGATTTGTGATCTCTATGAAGATCTGGCTAAGAAATCAGCAGATACTTGTAAGGCAAATGGAGGCGGCCGACATAAAAAATTAAAACTCTATACAGGGGGAGAGAACGAATGGAAAAAGATGCTGAAGGAGCAAAAGCCTGATGCAGTTTTTATTGCTACTCCCTGGGAATTACATGCTCCAATGGCAATAGAGGCCATGAATGAAGGTGCTCATGCTTTTGTAGAAGTTCCATTGGCACTTACCATTCAGGAAATGTGGGACATTGTGGATACTTCTGAAAAAACAGGGAAGCATTGCATGATGATGGAAAATGTGAACTATGGTCGTGAAGAATTGATTTACCTCAACATGTGTCGCCAGGGAGTTATTGGTGAGCTACTCCATGGCGAAGCTGCCTATATTCATGAGCTGAGGAGTCAAATGAATGATGTTGATCGAGGCACTGGATCCTGGAGAACTTATCACTACGCCAGACGTAATGGAAACCTTTATCCTACTCATGGTTTAGGTCCGGTTGCTCAATACATGAACCTCGCCAGGGGAGAAGATAACTTCCGGTTTTTAAACTCGTTTTCATCACCTGCAAAAGGTCGCAACCTTTATGCTAAGAAGAATTTCCCTCCAGACCATAAATGGAATGCACTGGATTTCAAGGGGGGGGATATCAATACATCTATCATCAAAACGACTTTAGGGCGTACCATCATGGTTCAATGGGATGAGACAAGTCCACGACCTTACACCCGACTAAACCTGATTCAGGGAACCAAGGGAACATTAGCCGGATATCCAAATCGAGTAGCCCTCGAAGGCGGCGTAGCGGGTGTTACAGAGAGTCATCACGAGTGGGCTGAAGGAGAGCAATTAGAAGCTATCTTTGAGAAATACGAACATCCGTTATACAAACGGCTTGGAGCTTTGGCTGAGAAGATGGGGGGACATGGAGGTATGGACTTTATCATGCGTTATCGCATCATTGAGTGCTTACGAAAAGGAGAACCACTCGATCAGAATGTCTATGAGGGTTGTTTCTGGAGTGCTGTTGGCCCATTGAGTGAAGCGTCAGTAGCTGAGAATGGTACACCGCAAGAGTTTCCAGATTTTACCCGTAGCAAGTGGGAGAGCACTAAGCCACTGGATATTATTGGGTAGATCCGAAAAGGTCGGACGATAGTCAGACCGATCAATCATTCAGTTATTCAGAATGTATATTATCTTACATTTCAAATCATTAGATTGGGAAAATGGTAATCCAGAAGGATCAACTATATCATATCTATAACCAGGGCAATAACAGAGAGTTAATTTTTAAAGAGAGCAACGATTATTCTGAGTTTCTTCACAGGTTCGAAAACCGTGTTGGTTCATACTGCCAGGTTGTTTCTTTCTGTTTAATGCCGAACCACTTTCACTTTCTAATTAATACAACAGGGAAGTCTATATTACCTGTTATGTTAGGTACCGTTGAGAGCACACAATTAGCCAATGGTTTTAGACTTTTATGTAGCGGATATGCTAATTATTTCAACAAAAAGTATGACCGATCAGGCTCTCTTTTTAGGCAAAAGACTAAAGCTAAAGAATTGGAAAGCAGTGATGAAAACTATCCATTTAATTGCTTTCACTATATCCATCAAAACCCCATGACTGCAGGATTATGTAAAAAGATGGAGGACTGGAAGTTCAGTTCTTTTAATGATTATTGCAATTCCCAGACAAACTCATTCCTCGTAAAAGATTTGTCATTTGATCTGATTGGTGTAAGTCAGGACGATTTTTATCAGGAATCTTATCAGGTAATAGAAGACTATAAGATTAAAAAGATCTTCGAAGAATGATTTTCTTCCGAGCTGGTCCGACTACCGTCTGACCCGGCTTTCACAGGAAGATCTTTGAAGCATAATTTTGGACCTTTTGGGTCCGACTATCCGAAAAGGTCAGACGATAGTCAGACCGTTCGTTTTTCTTAAATATTGGAGAATAAAAAAGGAGTGATGCAAATCCTCCTTTTATTGTTCTATAAGGATTATTCCTTACTCCATCGCCTTTTCCAAACCCATCGTAGTCGTATAGTACTTGGTAATCATGTTAGGGACTTCCCACTCAGGTAACTTTCCATCAATCAGGTATTGAAGGTATTTTTCTGTTACCTGCCCAAAGTGAGCTTCGTGACCTACTTTGTATTGATCCGGGATATTGACTTTCCACTGTGAAGCTGAAAGTTTTTCAAGTGTTACTCCTGGATATAATGAATTGATGGTTCCATTAATGGCTTCCTGCAATGTATTCTCAAACCCGTTGGCTGTCGATTCCACATATAAGGTTGGTTTATACCCTTGCTCATCTCCTTGTCGGATCACCAAATCAGCATTTGATCCGCGCATGATACTAAAGTGTGTGTCTCCTGTTCCAGTTGGTGCTTCATAGTTCCAGATCACCGAAGCCTTAGCAACTTTACCTTTTAACTTATAGATAATCTCTCCATTGGCATAAACATTTAGCTTGCCATCCACAATGTCTTTTTGCAGGTAATCAGGGAATGCTTCAAGTTGAGTAACCCTTGTAAATTGCTCCAATGTCAATACAGTTGGCCATCGGCGGGCGCTAATGATCTCAACATCTGATTTATTTAACACCACTTCGGGAAACGCTTCCCACTGGATCAGGTCCACGAGGTGCGTGTTTACATCCACAATGCCCTCTCCCTGCTGCTCGGTATCAAAGAACCATCCCGGCCTTTTGATTGGATTACCTGAAACAAATTTGAAAAAGTGGTGAACACTCTCTTTGGTAATGGCTGGTTCTTCAGCTGTCCCAACAGTTAGTTCTCCAAATACAGCTGAAATTTTTGAAAGTTCTCTTTGGATGATTGTTGTGACTTCATGGCGTTCGGTCATGATATCATATAAAAGGACACCATTCTTTTCTGCTTCAGCAAACGCTTTTTCTAGGTCTGAAAAACCATCTTTGGTTATCACCATTGGTTTGTCTGCCAATACATTGACTCCGGCCTGTACAGTTTTCAGAATGTATTCTGTTTTTTTCTTGTTGTTGCCAGCCACGACCATCAGGTTACCTGGTTTATCACTTAACATTTTTTCCAGGTAATCAGGACCAGTGTAGACTACTTCATCCCATGAGGTTGGACTTTCAGATCGGGTATTATACCCATTGATCAGGTTTAAATAATCCTGGACATCACTTCCTTCCGGGGCATATACATAGACTTTGGGATCCATCTGGTTATACATGGATTTCTGAACCAGGGCCGCATGAAAATGACCCGGATCGAGGTTCATTAATTTAACCTCGCCTTTAGCACCAGTAAACATATTTGTAGATTCTGTAGATTCTGATTGATTTGATTCTTGATTTCCGCCTGTACATGCCATGAATAACATGACTGGAATAAGGAAAAGATTAGAAATTTTTATCATGGTATTGTTGTCTGATTTCAAATGTTAAATCATTGGCAAATTAAAGACTTTTGAGCAATAGGGGCTTAAGCTGTCCCACAAAGTTACACAGAGTAGATACAAAGGAACTTTGTGTTATTGCTATTTACCTAGTACCTCAGTTTTATTCAAGTGGTACTCAAGTGTTGCTTGTATTCCATCTAGCTCAGCAAGTCCCATTAATCGACCAATCAGTGGATATCCCGGATTCGCTTGTCTGTTATAATCATCTAGCATCTTAATCCCATGATCGGGTCTAAAAGGGATCTGGATATCTTTCCTTCCATTATCTGCTCGAGTCATTTGTTCTTCCAAAAGAGCCTGTATGATGGGAATCATATCCACGTCACCATATAGATGGCCCTTCTCGTGAAAACTGCGGTTTTCAAGGAATGTATTGTTTCTTAGATGAGCAAAATGGATTCTGTCGGCCAGTTTATTGACCATTTCAACCAGGTTATTTGCCCGATTTACAGAGAGTGAGCCTGTGCAAAAGGTAATTCCATTGCTGGGGGAGTCTACCGCATGACAAATCCATTCCAGGTCAGATTGAGTACTAACAATTCTTGGTAATCCAAGAACCGGGAAGGGAGGATCGTCAGGGTGAATACACATTTTCACTTCATATTCCTCAGCAACAGAAACAATATCCTGGAGGAAATAGGAGAGGTGTTTTCTAAGTTGATCGGCATCTATATTATCATATCTGGAGATCAATTCTAAAAATCTGTTTTTATAATCAGGACTATCCCCAACTGCACCATCGATAAATCCCTGGGTAACTACAATTGTGTTATGGGCGAGTGTCTCTTTTTCAGCATCAGTCATGTGCTCAAATACGACCCTGGCTTTTTCTACAAGGTCGTTTGGGTAGTCTGATTCAGCTCCTGTGCGTTGCAGAACAAAAACATCGAACGCGATGAAGGTTGGGAAATCAAAGAGCATGACTTCACCTCCACTTTCTAGCTTGTAGTGCAAATCTGTGCGTACCCAATCCAATACAGGCATGAAATTATAGCAGATTCGATCAATACCACATTTCCCCAGGTTCTCAATGGATTTCCTGTAATTATTGATTAATCGATCGTAGTCATCATTATGCGTTTTAATCCCTTCGGATACGGGAAGACTTTCCACGACCGTCCACTTCATTCCATGGGCTTCGATCTGATTTTTGACTTTGAGGATTTCCTCAACAGGCCAGATTTCTCCATTTGGAATGTGATGCAAAGCAGTAACCACTCCTTCTACACCCATCTGTTTCAGGTCACTTAGTTTGATGGAGTCTTTCTCTCCAAACCATCTCCATGATTTTAGAAGTCTCATTTATTTTAGGATTTAATATTTAAAAAGAATCCTTAATTGTACCATATAACCTAATAATGATATCTAAAATACCCCCTTAGGAGTCAGGGGCTGATTTGATTTAAACTCCACTGAAAGCGCTGAAACCTCCATCCACAGGAATGATGGTTCCTGTGATAAAGCTGGCGGCATCAGAACAAAGGAACTGCACAATTCCATTCAATTCCTTGATGTCACCAAATCGCTTCATTGGGGTCTTAGCCAATACTTTTTTACTTCTTTCTGTATAGGATCCATCCGGATTAATCAATACCGCCCTGTTTTGATCCCCAATAAAGAAACCCGGTGCGATGGCATTTACCCTAACCTTCTCACCGAATTTTATCGCGAGCTCAGAAGCCATCCACTGGGTAAAAATATTTACCCCTGTCTTGGCGACTGAATATCCCATCACTCTTGTAATAGCGGAATAGGTTGCCATGGATGAGATATTGATGATACTTCCTTCGCCAGCTTTGGCCATAGCCTCACCAAAAATCAAACTAGGTAGGACAGTTCCATCCAGGTTCAGATCAGTCACTTTTTTATAATCAGAGATCTTCATATCAAAAATCGTCTGGTCTTCTGTAAGTGTTGCTCCGGGAATATTCCCCCCAGCGGCATTGATTAGAATATGGATAGCACCCCATTTAGCTATAACTTTTTCCCTAACTTCTTTGAGGCTATTTTCATCCAGCACATTACAGGGAAAGCCATCGATTTCTCCTATTGCGGACAATTCCTTAATTCTTTCCGTTAGGTTTTCTTCCCTGATATCCAGAATAATGACCTTTGCCCCGGCTTCCAGAAGACTTCTCGCGATGCTACCGCCCAGGACACCACCCCCTCCAGAGACGATGGCTACTTTCCCTTTTATGCTAAAATTGTTCATTTATATTGCGATATTCCGTGTTCCATAAGGATAACGCTGGCTTCGGCTTAGCATAGCGTTTGCTCCTTCGTTGTTGAGGAATCTTTCTTTTTCAGGATCCCATTCAAGAACACCTGGAATTTTCATGGCTATGTGGCTAATCAGACAAACTGAACAAGCTCTATGGCCAATTTCAACGGGTGAAATGGGTGCTTTTCTTGTTTTGATGCATTCCAGCCAATTTCCATGTTGTTCCTCACTCACATATAAGTGGATTTCATTTTCACCAATTTTTGACTGAAGGATTTTTGGATCACTGGCATCTAAGGCCTTTTTACTTCTTTCTGCAGAAACTGGATCACTGGCAGAGGCAACATAGCTTCCTCTTGATACAAAAATCCATCCTTCGGTACCTTCATACCTGATTCCGTTATCATATCCGCCACTGGTATAAACTGTAATGCCATTTGCATATTCGTGTTTTACCATGAAATCACCATGTACATTCCAAAGGCCTGATTTTGGAAATTGAGCCACAGCTTGGACTGAAATGGGTCCGGTAAGTTCAGTATCCATTCCCCATGCCGCTGAATCATAATGGTGCTGACCCCATCCGGTGATCATTCCCGCACCATATTGTTCAAGCCTTAACCATCCCGGTCTGCCATAACCAACTTGCGGGTGAACCCCGATTTCGGTATATGGAACTTCCGGGGTTGAACCCAACCACATATCATAGTTCAGGTTTTTTGGAATAGGCATTTCAGGGGCTTCAGGTCCAGATGGATCTCCAGGAAGACCAATTTTTACGGTATGTAGTTTCCCAATTCTTCCATTCCTTACCAGCTCAGCAGCAATTCGGAATTGTGGAGAAGAACGTTGCTGTGTTCCTACCTGAAGTATGACTCCCTTACGCTGAACAACATCACTTAAAAGTCGACCTTCTTCAATTGTTAAGGAAGTCGGTTTTTGCAAATAAATATCCTTTCCAGCAAGTGCAGCTTCTATTGCTGGTTGTGAATGCCAGTGGTCAGGAGTACTGATTTGGACGGCATCGATGTCTTTATCCGCAAGCATTTCCTTGTAGTCGCCATACATCTTTACATCAACAGGTTTTGTCTTACCAGTTCTCTTCATGTATGTCTCCTCCACAAGTTTCTTTCCATCTGCCATTCTATTGCTATCAAGGTCACAAACAGCGATCATTTTTGCCTGATCATACCTTAATGTTGAGGCCATATCATGGTCACGGGCAATTCTGCCACAACCTATCTGTCCAATATTGATTGTGTTACTTGGCGCGTTTTTGCCAAAAACAGAAGAGGGTACAATCGTGGGGACAGCGAAAGCTATGGCCGAAGCAGATGCGGTTTTTTTCATAAAGTGTCTTCTTTGCATGGGTAAATGATGTTATGTTAATCTTTTAAATACTAGTTGAAATTTTAGATGTTTATAATGCAGTCCCAAAATAGCCAACTACAATTGAGTTATTTTATTTTAATTGCCTGAGGTGAATAAGCGAATGCCTTCCAGTATTGCTCTGCTTTTTCCGGTGTAAGTTCACCATCAAAAACCACCATTCTATATCTTAAGGTATAATCCTTTCCTTTTTCAATTATCCAATTCTCGTGTCGGATGGGACAAAATTCAAAAAACATATCTCCTCGACCTCCATTCGCATCAATAGGCCAGACCCTCATAGGTTCTGGGTGGGCTCTATTTGTTGGATGACTCATAAATAATATACCGCTTCTGCCAGATCCTGATTCTCCCTCTACGATACACCAGCGTGCATTTGTTCCATCTGCCGTTAGTCGATCCTTACCTTCTGAGGTCAATACGGTGCAATTGTCTTTGTGCCACTTTTCTGTCATCCTCATTCCAATCCCCCCTCCATATCTGTAGGCATCAAAGATAATTCCCGAATCTAAAGGACTATTAATGGTCGTAGTATAATCGATCATGTATGTATTACTGTTGCTATCTGTTTTCCAGGCTTGAACTTTTAATGCCTCATTGATCGCAATCTGGTCACTTCCCTTTCCACCAAAATCAACATGTTCTTGTAAGGCGGTAAATCCTGAGTATACAGGACCCACACTTTCCGAAAGCATTTTGGAAAAACGTACGGTAGCCAATCCCCCTCCTAGATTCCAGAAATCTACAAATCGTCCGTTTATATGTGTATGAGTCCAGGGACCCCAGATACCATAATGATGATAATGGTCTGGTGCTTGAATCCGGGTCAATACCTCTCCGGAAGGGCTCCATAATGGATGTATGAATCCCGACTTACCATAGATTGGGTTCACTCCCTCAGGTGGGTATTTTATGGCTGTTTGGTACCTTAGAATAGACTTACCATTGTATTCAATCTGAACATCTTCATTTCCTTTTTTTAGATTGATAGGTGAGACAGGTTTTTTCCAATCAGTGATTTTGAGTAAGTATTCATTTTTTTGACCTGGACTTAAGTCAATATCTGTGATAAAACTTAGCGTGGGTCTGTCGCTACCATCCATTTGACTTTCCAATGGCATTTGAGTGCCTTTTGATATTCGATACAACTGGTACGCAGTGTCATTAGGATTGATCCCAAAGGTGCCAATATCAATGCTAATGGGATTACCGGACGAAATAGGCTGATTGATGTCCAATCTAAATTTGACATCCTGTGCAGAAAGGTCGATTATGAAGAAGAGGGTAAAAAAGTAAAGTAAGAATTTCATTTTATGGGTAATGTTGATAGCAAATTTAAACTGAGGACATGTTGGGTTCTAGTATGTATATTGCATACATAAATACTATCATTGCAAAGATTAGTGAAGTTGAAATGAGTTCACTCTTTGGAAAACTAAAAAACTCGTACATATGAAAATAATGCATGAACAGCTCAGCTTCAATAGTATGAGCTCCTTTAGGATAAAATGGGATGATTTCCCCCATTTTACATTCCCTTGGCATTTTCATTCAGAATACGAAATAGTCTATGTGATTCAAAGCTTTGGGAAACGGTTTGTGGGTGATGATATCAGTGATTTTGATGCGGGCGATCTTGTACTATTGGGAAGCAACCTACCTCATTTCTGGAAGAATGATGATCTGTTCTATCAAAATGATCCCAAGTATTGGGTCAATGCTGTTGTGATCCATTTTCCAGTTGATTTTTTTAAAGACCAAATAAATAGCTATCCAGAGTTCTACAGGATAAAGGAACTACTTCAAAGATCCTTAAGGGGTATAAGTTTTGATATTAGTTTCACAAGTAGGATCGGACCCAGGTTAAAAGAACTACTAGAATTAGAAGGTTTTGCCAGGACTATGAGCTTTTTGAAGATATTGAATGATATGGCTTTAACCGATAATTATGAAATACTGGCGAGTAAGGCATTTGTCCCTAATGTAGTGGATTGGTCAGGAAACAGGCTAGATAAGGTGATGTATCTGGTTAATTCCGGGTATAGGAATAACCTTAAATTAGATGATGTAGCCGAGCAAATCGGCATGAATCCATCCGCATTTAGCAGATATTTCAAAGAAAAAACAGGAAAAGCCTTTTCTGATTTTATCATTGAGATGAGGATTAGTTATGCATGTAAGTTGCTCACGGAAGGTAAGCTGACGATTACTCAGGTGTGTTTTGATAGTGGATTCAATAACCTGTCAAACTTTAATCGTCAGTTCAGGAAAATTACCGAGTTTACACCCTCTCAGTTTCAGGACCAATATTTATCAGCAAATCCTGTTTAAATATTATTACCATATCCATTTTTTTGTTAAACTTTAGAAATCAATTATTAATAGATAACTCATGAAAAATTCCCGAATCCTAACCCTCCTACTACTGCTCATAATTGTCGGCTGTAATCCAACTACAAAGCAGCAACCTAAAGAGGAGAATACTAAATCAAATGAAAGTTCTGCTGAGGTTATGGTTCAAGACGATTGGATTACCCTTTTTGATGGGTCTTCTCTAGATAATTGGACTGGATGGGAATCAGCAGAAGTTCCAGGTGTATGGTCTATTACTGAGAATGGGGAACTCTTTTGCCGATCTTTAGCTGGTGATGATGCGAAACCTGGTGAGAAAGGTTACATAGTGTCCAAAGACCAATATGGTAACTTTCACCTTAAACTTGAATGGAAGATTTCAGAAGGTGGTAACTCTGGGATATTTTACCTGGCAGATAAAAGTCTGGGCGGTCTTACCAGTTCGAGCCCAGAGATGCAGGTATTGGATAATGATAAACACCCGGATGCCAAAAAAGGAAAGGATGGGAATAGGAAAGCAGGATCACTTTATGATCTGATTCCGGCAGTTCCTCAGAATGCTAAACCAGTGGGCGAGTGGAATACTGCAGAAGTGATTGTCAAAGATCGTCATATCATTCACAAACAGAATGGAGAAGTAGTGGTTGAAGTTGATCTTGATACCGATGCCTGGAAAGAACTGGTGGCGGGAAGTAAATTCCCAAAAGTTAGAGAAAACTGGTATCAAGTACCTCAAAGAGGATACCTCGCGTTACAGGACCATGGTGATGATGTTTGGTACAGGAACATCATGATACTGGAGTTATAGCAAATCCTCAAAATAATAACCCGATTTGTGGGTGATTTTTCTAAATTCTTAAGGTTTATCCTTTTCATTGAATTTTAATTAAAAAGCGCCCTATTGCTGTTTCGGTTAGCTTATCTATTGTTAAAAATGCATCAATTGCAATGAAAATACTCATCTCTGCAATTATAATACTAGAAAACACAAATTTCCACTGCTAGATTTAAGGATAAATTAACCCAATCTAACGTGCAGTACTGTAGCCCCGTCTTACAGCTCAATGATTTAATAGCTGTAAAGACAAAAATTTCAACGGTAAATCAGTCCACTTTTTTTGGGTTCGGACCAACTAATTAGTCCTGTTCCATTGTAATCTCATGAGGATGGAAAGGAAAGATTATTTGAGTTCACTTTGAAGATAAATTGACCTTTATATGAATAGATTATTAACCCAAAAATGATTGAATATGATATAGAAAGTACCAAAAAAAGGGATCAGCGCTAACTGACCCCATTATTAGAATTAATCAAGCAACTCTCAATACGACGCTCAAATCATATGTAAAGAGTTGGATATCAATTAGTTAAACAATATTTTATTTAACCAAAACAAAGATATGAATCTTAAAATTACAGATACCATTTTCCTGGTATTTAAAATGGCCGGAAAGACGTTGATTGCATTTTTCCTGGTCATAAATATAGCGCTGGGAAATATCGGAGTAGCAGGGACTGAAAACCCTGAGAATACTAACCAATCAGAGGATTTACAGCAAAGAATTACTGGTAATGTGGTCGATGAGACAGGTGAAGCACTACCAGGAGCAACCGTCTTAGAAAAGGGTACTTCTAATGGTACCATTTCTGATGCTGACGGTAATTTTTCATTGACCGTTCAGGGGCCTAATGCTGTTGTACAGGTTTCATTTGTTGGATATCAACCAACAGAAATTACTGTTGGCACACAAAGTACTATAAATGTTAACCTTGAACCAGATGCAGAGCAACTCGAAGAAGTTGTTGTAATCGGTTACGGTACAATAAAGAAAAGGGATTTAACTGGAGCTGTTGCTCAGATTGATGCAGCAAAAATTTCCAATCAATCTCCAAACTCAGTTACAGACATCCTCAGAGCAAATGTACCAGGCTTAAATGTTGGATTTAACAATTCTCCTAAAGGTGTTAGTGAGCTACAGGTAAGAGGTCAAAACAGTTTGACCGCTGGTTCCAGCCCGCTGATTGTTGTTGATGGTATGATTTATAACGGAGATCTTTCGGATATCAATCCAGCAGACATTGATAAGGTAGATGTGATGAAAGATGCCAGCTCAGCTGCTGTATACGGAGCACGTGGTGCCAATGGTGTTGTATTGATCACCACTAAAAGAGGTGAGGGGCAAGCGCCATCAATTAATGTAGCCAGTAGCTTCGGGATTGCCACAAGTGCACTCGATCTCCATCCTTATAGCCCTGATGGATACGCCGCCTGGAGAACGGATGTTTTCAATAGTATAAATTATGGTGTTGATGACAAGCCAGGCTTTTTTGATAACCCAAATAGTCTACCTGGGGGTGTAACCTTGACTGACTGGTTAGCCTATGATGGAGCTACCGGTGATCCGACAACAGCCTGGCTCAATAGAATTGGTTTTCAAGATGTGGAAATCGGCAATTACCTGGCTGGAAAGAGCGTAGACTGGTATGATCAGATCTTCCATGTTGGAAAACGTCAGGATCATTCAATTAGTTTATCGGGAACCAAGGATGAGATTAAATATTACTGGTCGGTTGGGTATACAGATAATGAAGGCATTGTCGTTGGTGATAGATTCACTACTATCCGTTCCAAATTGAACCTGGAAAGCAAGGTCAATAGCTGGTTAACTGTAGGTACTAATACCCAGTTTGCAAATCGTGATGAAGGTTTCGTGCCCATGGAATGGAATATGGTTTATCAGGATTCACCATGGGGATCTGAATTGTCTGATGATGGAACTACGCTAAGGTATAGTCCCCAGGATGACTCAGGAGCAGGCGCAAGGCACCCGAATTTACGTAGAAAATACACCAACAGGTACGCAGTATACAATACACTCAATACCAGAAACTACGCGAATATCGCATTGCCATTTGGGTTTTCATATCAGTTTGCAATAGCCAACCGGTTTGAGTGGAATGATTATTACAATCACGAGTCTTCTCAAAGTCCTGAATGGGCTACAGGTACAGCTTATAGAGATCACACAAAGATTTCAGAATGGCAGACGGATAACATCATCAAATGGAACAAGTCATTTGGACAGCATAACTTCGATGCAACATTTTTAGCATATGCAGAACATTTTCAGGTTTATAGAGACCGTACTCAAGGCAGTCTCTTTGACCCGAATGATAACCTGGGATATCATAACCTTAGATTAGGAGCTTCTACTCTCCTCAATGGAGATGATGAATATGATGAAAAGAGTACTGGGGATGCATTGATGGGAAGGATCAATTATAGTTTTGCTTCAAAGTATTTATTGTCTGCAACAATCCGAAGGGATGGGTATTCAGCTTTTGGTCCGGATAATAAAAGAGCCACCTTCCCCTCACTAGCTGGGGGATGGGTTTTATCAGATGAGTCCTTTTTCAACGTACCTGTAATTGACTTTTTGAAAGCCAGGGTTTCCTGGGGTCAGAATGGTAACCGAAATATTGGAAGATACGCATATCTTTCACGTCTGGTAGCAGGTAAGAACCTGACTGTTGATGGGTCAGGGACGGTCAGGTCAGTTGCAATGTTGGCCAACAGGACCATGCAGAATAATACGCTTCAATGGGAACGAACTGTTGCGTGGAATTATGGAATCGATTTTAGCCTGGTTGAAGGTAGAATTCAGGGTTCACTGGATTATTATGACATGGTGACCAATGATCTGTTGGTTGACAGATCCTACCTCCCGTTATTGGCTTTGATCTTGTATCAGCTAATCTTGGCCAAGTTCAGAATAAAGGATTCGAAATGGTCGTCAACTCACAAAACATTCGTGGAAATAATTTTTCATGGAATAGTACCGTAAATCTATCTATCAACCGAAATAAAATTGTCAGTTTATATGGCGACCTGGATGAGAATGGTAAAGAGGTGGATGATTTCACTAATCAATGGTTTATTGGTCAGGATATCAATGCAGTCTGGGATTATGAAATCACAGGTGTTTATAAAACCACTCAAGCTGCAGAGGCAGATGCTTATGGGGTATTCCCCGGTGATTTTATCCTAAATGATGTAAATGGAGATGGTGTCTATACAAGGGATGATAAAAAATTCCTGGGGTATTCTACTCCAAGAGCAAGATGGACATTTGTGAACAATGTCACTTTATACAAAAACCTGACTATTTCGGTTGAGATGTATTCCCAGATGGGGCAGTTGACAACATTTAATGATGCTAAAAACAGAAATGGATTTATAGATCGTACCAGTTCTTTGGTAACTCCCTATTGGACAGAAGACAATCAAATTGACGACTGGGCTCGACTATTCTCCAGTGATGGAGGGGTTGCCTTTAATGTTTACAGGAATTCATCATTTGTCAGAATTCAAAATGTGACCGTATCCTACAATATACCTCAGGCTATTTTGGATAGGGTAAAAGTAAAAGCATTGAGGGTTTATGGTAACATCAGGAATCTGGCAGTCATAGCACCTGATTGGGAAGTGTTTGATCCAGAAGCGAGAGATGTAGATGGAAGTGATGGACGTGGACCTACTCCACGATACTTTACTTTAGGTCTTAACCTTTCTCTATAAATAGTGATGAAAATTTTCAACATAAAAGAAATGAAAGTGAAAAATATTAATAAACATATCATTTTGCTGGTAATAGCGATGATGGGGATTTCGACATCCTGCGATGAGTCGTTTCTCGAACCAGATCCACAATCATTCTATACTCCAGAAAACTCATTGAATACAGCAATCGGGATGAGATCCCTGCTATTCCAGGCAATGAATACCATCAGGGCTGAGTTTTATGGTGACGGGATGCCACTGATTACAGAAAACATCTTTTCAGAAGTTGCTGTGGAAGGTACAACCGATAAATCAGGACCTGCACAGGACCTGAATTTATTGATTTTGCCAGACAATAATTTGAATAGTGCTGATAGAAACCGGATTGGTTGGTATTGGGATGAATTTTATGAAGCCATCAAGTATACCAATACAGTCATTTCAAGAATTGATGATGCAGAATATACCTCTGAAGCCGAGCGTAATGAAATCCTTGGCCTGGCTTATTTTTACAGGGCCTATTTCTATTACCGATTGGTTCACCAGTTTGGAGATGTTCCGGCAGTTATGTCTGAAATCACGGTTCCAAAGCTTGATTTCAGATCAAATACCAGAAGATCTATTCTGGAGAAAATTAAAACCGATTTAGAGTTTGCTGAGGGGGCGGTTCCGTATAAGGACACCCAGGGTGAAGCTAACAAAGGGGCTGTCCTTCATCTATTGACAAAAGTGAATCTGGCACTCGGTGAATTTGATGACGCCATTACATCAGCAAGTACACTGATCAATAGTGGCCAATATGCCTTAATGACTAGTCGATTTGGTGTTGATTTAGGGGATGCCACAAAAAATGTTACCTGGGATTTGCACCAGGCGGAGAACAAAAGTATCCCGGCGAATACCGAGGCAATCCTCAACAGTATCTCAAGATTGGATTTTCCTGATGGCTCAGGAAGTGCAACAAGTATTATGCGTCAGGCTGTGCCATTATGGTGGAGGTTTATCAATACACCTACTACCGGAAGTAATGGGATGTCTGATAATCCGGGTATTGAGATCGACCAGGTTTTACAATTTGGTAGAGGTATTGGTCGAAACCGAGGGGTTCCATATAGTACCCAGTTAATCTGGTCAGATCCCACCGACGAAAGACATCTGTATCCTAACTGGATGCGCATGGAAGATCTGGTATATAATGCTCCAAGCTTAAAGGATGCCGGTGACCCGGACTATGGACAAAATTTACAATTGAAAAATGGCGTCGGAACAGTACTTTGCTCTGATACCATTAGGAACTGGTATGCCTGGCCATACTATAAACTATATGTTGATGATCCAACAGCCTCAAAACCGAGTGGTGGATTTTCTGACTGGTATATTTTCAGATTAGCTGAGACTTATCTGTTGAGAGCTGAAGCTTATTTCTGGAGTGGCAACACAACTTTAGCTGCGGATGATATCAATGAGGTCCGAAGAAGGGCTAATGCTGCTGATATGCTTCCAGGTGATGTAAATATTGGAACCATCCTTGATGAAAGAGCAAGAGAGCTTTACTATGAAGAACCAAGGAATACGGAGTTGACCAGGATAGCATTCATTCTTGCTGAAACAGGAAAAACTGCTTACAATGGTAAGACTTATACACTGTCTAATTTCCATACTGATAATTTCTGGTATGATAGAATTATGGAGTCCACTTTCTTCTACAATAAGGGAGTGAAAACGATTCATGGGGATGAGTACACTATGAGCCCTTACCATAGTTTATACCCTGTGCCTGCAGCGGCAATCAATGCCAATACCCAAGGTCGTATTAATCAAAATCTTGGTTACCCAGGTGCCGACAAAAACGTAGAACCTCTTACAACTATTGAAGAATAGTTTTTAGGATCAACTAGATAGAAAAAGGGAGCACAAATATTGTGGCTCCCTTTTTTATTTGATTTCTTGCAGTAAGAATTGATAAATCCCTAATTTCGAAAGCATGGATAGACGTACCGCATTAAAACAATCAGCCCTTTTTGCTGGTGGATTGGCTATGTTGCCTTCCTGTAATTTTGGTCCCGATCGGGAACTGGTTGCTCTTGAAAATCTTCAAATTGATTTGGAGCATCAGGACCTACTGGCAAGAGTGATTGAAACAATCCTACCTTCAGGTAAGGAAATCCCTGGAGCAGAATCCCTAAATCTTTATCGTTTTGTATTGGTGATGGTCGATGATTGCGAGCCAATCAAACAACAACAGCTGTTCACTGCAGGTTTGAAGCAGTTCAAAACCTTTGTTAAGGAAAATATTGATCAGTCTTTTCCTCAAAAGGATCAAAAGTTAAATGAAGGGATCCTGACAAAAGTCACATCACTGGATAATGATGCGGAGGGTCTAAAGGAAATACAGGGCTTCTTGACTCTCGCCAGGAGATATACCATTCAGGGTTTCATGGGATCAAAATACTTCTTAACTGAGAAATTTCCTTACAAACTTGTTCCGGGACCTTATCAGGATTGTGTGGATTCAGAAGGGTTAACCGTAATGTAATGGCCAATTTTAATATAGATAGTGAAAAAGACAGAACCTATGATGCAATAGTCATTGGTTCAGGAATGAGTGGTGGATGGGCTGCTAAGGAGCTGACTGAAAAAGGTTTAAAAACGTTGGTATTGGAAAGAGGCCGGAATGTTGAACACCTCAAAGATTATCCAACCACGAACATGATGCCATGGGAATTTGAGCATCGTGGAAGGATCAATCAAAAGGTAGAAGAAGAAAATCCAGTAGTCAGTAAATGCTATGCCTTTAGAGAGGATACAGAACACTTTTTCACTAAAGATCAGGATGCACCCTATATTCAGGAAAAGCCTTTTGACTGGATCAGAGCTTATCAGGTTGGAGGAAAGTCTTTGCTATGGGCCCGTCAGACTCAGCGATGGAGCAATTTTGACTTTGAAGGCCCTTCCAGGGATGGTTTTGCAGTGGATTGGCCTATCAGATATGAAGACATGGCGCCATGGTACAGTCATGTAGAAAAGTTTGTTGGAATAGCAGGTGATCGCGATGGTCTAGACAATTTGCCGGATGGTGAATTTCTGCCAGCTTTAGAGCTTAACTGTGTTGAGAAGTATTTCAAAGAAAAACTGGAGAGTCAGTTTAAAGGAAGAAATGTGATCAGTGGTCGCTGTGCGCACCTGACTCAACCCCAGGAGATTCACCGTCAGCAAGGCCGTGGACAGTGCCAAAATCGCACATTATGTCAACGGGGATGCCCCTTCGGAGGATATTTCAGTGCCAATTCCACAACGATCCCATGGGCTGCAAAAACCGGCAATCTAACGTTAAGACCTTTTTCTGTTGTTCACTCAATCATTTATGATGATGTGAAAGAGAAGGCAACAGGAGTAAGAGTCATTGATTCCAATACCAAAGAAGCAATTGAGTTTTATGCACCCGTTATTTTTGTAAACGCTGGTGCGCTAAACACGAACCAGCTCTTGCTTCAATCAATATCAAACAGATTTCCTCAAGGCCTGGGAAATGACAATGGTCTTTTAGGAAAATTTGTTGCTTTTCATATTTATAGGGCAAGGATTTCAGCTGAATATGATGGATTTCTTGACAAGACCACGGTAGGTAGGCGGCCAACTGGTGGGTATATTCCAAGATTTAGAAATGTTTACAAGCAGGAGACGGATTTTTTAAGAGGTTATGCAGCAGGGTTCAGCGCGAATAGAAGCGTGGAGAGATCTTATGATGGATTAGGACAGGAGCTGAAGGCGAATTTGTTAAATCCCGAATGGGGTAATTGGAGAGTTGGTTCTCACATGATGGGAGAAACTCTGCCAAAAGAAACCAACACAGTAAGCTTGGATCATACAAAAACAGATGAATGGGGCATGCCTCTGCTGAAGGTAGATGTCGCTTATGACGACAATGACGAAAAGATGATCAAAGACTTCCAGGAGCAGTTTACAGAAATGTATGAAAAGGCAGGGTTTACAAATATTAAAGTTGTGGACAGCCATCAGGCACCTGGGTTAGATATCCACGAAATGGGTGGAGTCAGGATGGGTAAAAACCCTAAAACCTCATTATTAGACAGAAATCATCGATTGCATACTTGTAAGAATGTATTTGTTACGGATGGTGCATGTATGACCTCCACGAGTACGCAAAATCCATCACTTACCTACATGGCATTTGCGGCAAGAGCAGCCAATTTTGCTATGGAAGAAGGTAAGAAGGGGAATATATAAGGAAAGTTTAATCTACAGTCGTACGACCACAATGGAAGAGTGTAGTGACTTGTATCCGTTTAATGTCCGTTTAATGTCCGTTTAATGTCCGTTTAATCTCCCTCTTCTTATGATCTATCAAACTCAATTTGTAAAAACCAGAGTTCTCTTTCTTCTCTCGATGTCATTTTCACCTTTTTTTCTCAAAGCTCAGGAGGACCAATCTTTCCTCAATCCACCTCAGGTTGTTAAGAACCCTCAAAGCAATCCTGCATATGAGGTATCTACCAGAAAGTTTTCAGGCATACCAAGTCTGGCAATTACGCTAAATGGCACCATGTATTCAATCTGGTACACAGGAATCACACCTGGGGAGGATCAAAACAATTATGTGGTTGTTTCCAAAAGTGATGACAATGGTGAAACATGGAATGAATTACTGGTCATTGATCCGGATGGAGAAGGTCCAGTAAGAGCTTATGATCCACAGGCATGGATGGACCCAAATGGCAGGCTCTGGCTTTTTTGGGCTCAGGCAATTGGGCACGAGGGCAGTATTGCCGGGGTTTGGACCCTCAGAACAAGCAATCCGGATGATCCTGATCCAGAATGGGAGGAGCCTCGAAGGCTTACAAATGGGGTGATGATGGATAAACCAATTGTTTTATCAACTGGCGAATGGGTTTTGCCTGCATCTACCTGGCGAAAGACAGACAATAGTGCAAAAATGATTGTTTCTAAAAACCAGGGGAAGTCCTGGAAAGAACGGGGAGCGGTGAATGTTCCAGTTGATGATCGGAGCTTTGATGAACAAATGATTGTGGAAAAGAAGGATGGATCGTTGTGGATGTTGATCCGAACAAAATATGGAATTGGGGAGAGTTTTTCCGACGACAAAGGAAAGAGCTGGAGTGCAGTTAAGCCATCAAAAATCCAGCATCCTTCAGCAAGATTTTTTATTCACAGATTAAAATCAGGAAACCTTCTACTGGTAAAACATGGGCCCATTGATGTTAGAACAAATCGATCACATTTGATGGCATTCATCTCCGAAGATGATGGAGAATCCTGGTCCAGAGGGTTGTTATTAGATCAGCGTGAAGGAGTATCTTATCCTGACGGGCAACAAACTGAAGAAGGATTGATAAATATAATTTACGATTTCAATAGAAGGAAGGAGCAGATGATTCTGATGATCAGTTTTACAGAAGAGGATGTTATGGCTTCAGACTATGATTCAAGAATTACGAAAGTACACTCTACCAGGAGAATTATATCTCAGGGAGAGTAATACAATTTAATTTCTTGTCATTAAGAACCTGGAACTTCATTAAATTAGTCTTTTTACAAAGAAGTATATCATGAGAAGTTTGTTGGTATTGGTTATGCTGGGTATTTTAAATACTGGATTTTCCCAGGACTTTGCATCAATTGACATTTGGCCAGAAAAGGTGCCAGGAGAGGAAGAACCTAAAGCAAAACCAGTTGTTCAGATTGATGACAAAGGGGTGATTGAGCGCCTATTGGTAGTCACAGATCCGGTAATGGAAATCTATCGCCCTCAGCCTTCGAAATCTAATCGTAATGCTATCCTTATCTTTCCAGGTGGAGGATATAGCAGGCTGGCAATAAAAAAAGAAGGATACGAAATAGCTCAATGGTTGAGTAGTTTAGGTTATACTGCCTTTGTTCTGCAATATAGGGTACCACAAAAACAAGAAGGGGCCTTGATGGATGCACAAAGAGCTATTCGGATTGTCCATTCAAAATCAGATGAATTTAATATTAACCCTGATAAAATAGGTGTGTTAGGATTTTCTGCCGGTGGTAGCCTGGCTGCAAGGGCCTCGACATTATATGAGCAAGAGACTTATGCGCCGCTAGATGATTTAGATACTATTTCTAGCAAACCGAATTTTGCAGTCCTAATCTATCCAGCCTACCTGGATCAGGGACCAAATAATAGTCTTACACCCGAACTTAAAGTGAATGCTGAAACACCTCCCACGTTTTTGTTTGTGGCAGCAGATGATCCGTATGCAAACAGTTCACTCGTGATGGCACAAGCACTTAGGAATGAAAAGGTTCTTGTTGAGCTACATGTTGTGCCATTTGGAAAGCATGGCTATGGTATGCGGACTGGAAATCCTGCTGCTGAAGTATGGCCGAATCTGGCAGCCTCCTGGTTAAAAAATTATATTACAAAATAGATTTTTATTGATTTTATGAATAATGCATTATTTGTCCCGTTGTTGGTTTTCATGTTAATTTTTGGCCAGTCTCTATCAGCTGCAACCAACGCCATTCCCGATGATCAAAAACTATTGAGCTTAAGGAAGGATATGGAGATTACAAGCAGCTTAGATGAGCAGTTGAAGATCATCAAAGCCATTGGTGAACTAAACACATTTTTATCAATAGTTTATTTAGAGAAGTTTTTGGACAATCCAAAACTCAGTAAATCTGCTGCTCAAGCTATCATTAAGATAGCTATACCAGATAGTCCGGAAGAAAAAGGATTTACAGGGAAAGTAGTAAGCGATATTTTGATTCGGACTTCGACCATTATTCCAGATGAGGATGCCAGGATCAGTAAATATTTAGCAGAAATATCAGGCGAAGTAGGATATGTATCTATGTTTAATGGAAAAAACCTTGATGGCTGGCAGGGTTTGGTTGAAAATCCCATTGCCAGGTCAAAGATGAGTCACGATGAGCTTAGGGAAAAGCAGAAAGAAGCAAATGAAAAAATGACTGAAAACTGGAGTGTGAGAGATGGGATGATCATATTTAACGGGAAAGGACATAATTTGTGCTCTGTAAAAGACTACAAAGATTTTGAACTAGTTGTTGATTGGAAAATTACCAAAGGAGGTGATAGTGGCCTGTATTTGAGAGGAACACCTCAGGTCCAGATCTGGGATATAGCGCGTGTTGAGTCAGGTGCCCAGGTAGGTTCAGGTGGGCTCTATAATAATCAGATAAACGAAAGTAAGCCGCTGAAAGTAGCTGATAATCCTGTTGGGGAATGGAATACTTTCAGGGTGTCCATGATTGGTGAAAATGTAACTGTTTATTTAAATGGTGAGCTGGTTGTTGATAATGTTCCATTGGAAAATTACTGGGATAGGAATCAGCCAATCTTCGAAAAAGGTCCTATTGAACTTCAGGCCCACGGAAATGAGTTGGCATTTAGAGATATCTATGTCAAAGAAATCAATCAGCAAGAGATTGGATTAAGTAAAGAAGAGATTGAGGAAGGTTACAAGTCATTATTTAATGGGTTGAACCTTGAAGGATGGACAGGGAATACCACCGATTATTTTGTTGAAGATGGAAATATTGTGCTCAACCCGGATTTAGGTGGCTCAGGCAATTTATACACCGATGGAGAATTCAGTGATTTTGTTTTCCGATTTGAGTTCCAGCTGACTCCTGGAGCCAATAATGGATTGGGGATCAGGGCACCTCTAGAGGGCGATGCTGCTTACCAGGGAATGGAGATCCAAATAATTGACAACTCTGCACCTAAGTGGAAGGATATACATGATTACCAAAAACATGGCTCTGTTTATGGGGTGATTCCTGCAAAAGTGGGCTATTTGAAACCAGTAGGTGAGTGGAATGAAGAAGAAGTCTGGATAAAAGGTTCAAAAATCAGAGTAACCTTAAATGGAAATGTTATTGTGGATGGGGATATCCTGAAGGCTAGTAAAAAAGGAACCATTGATAAAAGAGAGCATCCGGGTTTGAAAAATGAAAAGGGACATATAGGTTTTCTTGGGCATGGTGATCCATTGAAGTTTAGGAATATCAGGATTAAGGAACTTACAGAATAGCTTGCTCTAACCAAAGATTTATCCCAACAATGATCCACAGATTACCAGTAAAGATTTCAATCCTCTTAATCTGTTACCTGGCAACATTTGTTGTACAAGCAGGTCCTATAGTTGGCAGAAGTCCCAATGTACTTCTTATTGCTATTGATGATCTTAATGATTGGGTAGGATACCTTGGTGGGCATCCACTTGTCAAAACGCCTAATATGGACCGTCTCGCAAAGATGGGTGTTGCATTTACTAATGCACATACACAGGCTCCGGTTTGTAATCCTTCAAGAAGTAGCTTTATTACCGGACTTCGACCTACGACTACTGGAATCTATGCATTAAATGGCTGGTTTAGAGATATTGAGAAATATAAGGATCATCAAACCTTCTTCCAGTATTTTGAAAAGCATGGCTACTTTACCATGACCACAGGTAAAGTTTTTCATGATGCCTATCCTCCGGCAGATCGACGAAAGGACGGACCTGAAGTGACAAAATGGGGTTTCAAAGGGGCTTTTCTCCCTAGACCAGATGAACCCATCGTTAAAAATACAGGACATCCATTAATTGACTGGGGGGTATACCCTGAGGAAGATTCTCAACAAGATGACTGGAAAGTCGCTGATTGGGCCATAGAACAACTCAAAAATCCTCCAAAGAAACAACCATTCTTTTTATCTGTTGGATTCAGACATCCACATGTTCCGCTCTATGCTACTCAGAAGTGGTTTGACCTCTATCCTGAGGACGATTATCTATTACCCGTCGTTCGAGCAGATGATCGGGAGGATATTCCTTTCTTTTCATGGTATTTGCACTGGTATTTACCAGAGCCTCGCCTCGCCTGGTTGATGATGAACCACCAGTGGAAGGCAAAGGTTCGCGGTTATTTGGCCAGTGTGAGTTTTGCAGACATGCTGGTAGGCAGATTGCTGGACACACTGGAAGAGGAGGAGCTTTTAGAGAACACCATCATCGTATTGCTTTCAGATCATGGGTATCATCTGGGAAGTAAAGCGATCTCGGGAAAAAATACCTTGTGGCATGAATCGACCCGTGTGCCCCTCATATTTGCAGGACCAGGCGTAAAAGAAATCGGAAAAACGAGTAGCGAGCCGGCAGAGTTACTGGATGTATTCCCAACGTTGGTTGATCTGGCGGGACTGCCCAAAAATGAGGCAATAGATGGACATTCTCTTAAACCAATCCTGGATAATGTTACCTATGAAAGAGAATGGCCGGCTATTACTTCTCATGGCCCCGGAAATCATTCAGTAGTGACGAGACAATGGCGATATATTCAGTATGCAGATGGTTCCGAAGAACTCTATAATATCATTGAAGACCCATATGAATGGAAGAATTTGGTAAGAGTAGGGGGGTATGAGGCCATCCTGGAAAAAATGAGAGGTTATATCCCGAATAATATCACCCGCCCACTGGAAGGAAATGTAGTTCGACTTCAGGAGATGAGAAATGGTGTGCCGTACTGGGAAGGTGAGCCAATTAAAGGGCCCGTTCCTATGAGCTTTAAATAATGTCGTGGTCCGATTTCAAGCAGATGAAAAAATCAATTAATAGATTCTTAATCATTGGATTCTCGATATCACTATTGTTTTCTATAAGCTCCTGTTCAGAAAAAAAGAATAAAAAGGGGCCACTATGGATAACTGATCTAAGAGTAGAGTATCATAAAGACCCTGTTGGGATAGACATTCAAAGTCCGAGATTTAGTTGGAAACTGGATGGTGCGGGAAGAAGCAGATCGCAGTCAGCTTACAGGATTATGGTTTCCTCTAATGAAGATGATTTGGATTCATCTCATGGAGATATCTGGGACAGTGGTAAGGTTCCTTCTAGTGCAACTAATCAGATCGAATATCAGGGTAAACCTCTTGTATCAAAAACTGAATACTATTGGAAAGTCCAGGTGTGGGATGAAGGTGGGCAGGTATCCGAATGGTCAGAGAATGGATACTGGTCCATGGGCAACTTGAATTTTTCTGACTGGAAGGGGTTATTTATTGGATATGATGTCGGACATCAAACCGGTGATAAATACAAGGAGTTGTACCTGCCACCTGCTCGATACTTACGAAAAGAATTCAACATTGTGAAACCCATAAAAAGAGCTATTGCCACTGTGACTGCTCTCGGCTTGTATGAATTGAGGCTGAATGGGTCAAAAGTGGGGTCCTATCATCTTACACCTGGCTGGACTGATTACGATAAGCGGTTGTATTACCAGACCTATGACATTACGTCTCAACTAAATCAGGGTGAAAATGTGATCGGGAGTATCATAGCGGATGGATGGTATTCTGGTTATATTGGCTATGCATTGTTAGTCCATCTGGATAAGGTCAGGGGATTTTATGGAGAGAATCCTTCATTTATGGGCCAGATAACCATAGAATATGAAGATGGAACAAGAGAAGTTATTGCATCAGATCAATCCTGGAAAGCCAGTACCGGACCTATTCTTGAAGCAGATATTTTAATGGGGGAGCATTATGATGCCAGACTGGAGATGGATGGTTGGGATAAACCGGGGTATGAAGATCAGAATTGGGGTAAGCCTAAAGTTTACACCTATCCGAATGGAAAATTACAAGCTTACCCGGGTTCCCTGATAGAAGAAAGGGAACGAATTACACCGGTGAGTGTAACAGAGCCTCAACCGAACACCTATGTTTTTGATCTGGGTAAAAATTTTGCAGGAATAATTGAGCTAAAAGTAAGTGGAAGCCCAGGGCAGAAAGTTCAGTTGAAATATGGGGAGATGCTCAGTTCAGATGGCATGGTCATGACGGAAAATCTGAGAAAAGCCAGAGGAACAGATACCTACATTTTGAAAGGTGGTGGGGTTGAATCATGGAAACCAAAGTTTACCTATCATGGGTTTCAGTATGTTCAAATAAACGGGTTGACATCAATACCAGATCTTGAAACGGTAACAGGTATTGTGTTGAGTTCTATTGAAGCTGATGCCAGCAGTTTTTCCACCTCAAACTCCATGAATAACCAGTTGTATGAAAATATCATTACCACCCAATTAGCGAACTTCTTTGAAATACCAACAGACTGTCCTCAGCGGGATGAACGTCTTGGGTGGACCGGAGACGCACAGATCTACTGTCGATCGGCGACTTATAATGCCGATGTAGCTGCTTTCTTCACCAAATACCTGGTCGATCTGGATGATGCTCAACGATGGTATGGTGCATACCCGAATTTTGCGCCTTTTCCGTACTCGCGACCCAATCAGTATTCACCTGCCTGGATGGATGCTGGTGTGATCATCCCTTACACCATGTATAAGGTTTACGGAGATACGAGGATTGTTGAATACATGTATCGGGGAATGAAAAAGTTTATGGCTTTTCAAAAAGATGCCAGCACAGATTTTTTAAGACCCGGAGGTGGTAACAACTGGGGAGATTGGCTTTCAGTAAATGAGACAACCAGCAATGAATTTATTGCCTCTGCATTTTATGGATACGATGCCGATCTCATGTCTAAAATGGCTGCTGCTTTGGATAAGGAAGAAGATGCTCAACATTATAGAGCCCTTTTTGACAATATAAAATCTGCTTTTGCGGAAAAATACATCAAAGAAGATGGCTACACGATTGAAGACAGCCAGACTTCCTATGCTTTAGCGCTCTATTTTAATCTATATCCTAAGGAACTGGCAGTGAAAGGCGCTGCGAGACTTGCTGAAAAGATCAGGGAAAATGGCAACAAATTCTCCAGTGGATTTCTGGGGACGAAATATATCATGCTTGTCCTGTCAAAATATGGATATGCAGACCTGGCTTATAAGCTTTTTCAACAGACGGAATACCCAAGTTGGGGATACTCAGTTGTTAATGGGAGCACTTCCATCTGGGAGCGGTGGAATAGTTATACCAAAGATGCTGAACAAAATTCAACAATCAATGCAGCTATGAACTCCTTCAGTCATTATGCATTTGGATCAGTGGCGGAATGGATGTTTATGCATGCATTGGGAATTGATTCGGAGGGTTCAGGATATAGAAATATCATCATAAAGCCAGTGGTCAGCAGTGATATGAAGCACGTTGATGGAAGTTATAATAGTATCAATGGTATGATTTCTTCAGCGTGGAGCTGGGAAGGAAATACTTTAACAATGAAAATTTCAATTCCGGTCAATACCAGGGCAAAAGTTTTTATTCCTACTTCTGAAAAATCTACTGTTAAGGAAAGTGGAAATCTTCTAAATGATATTGCAGACATTAAGATCCTTAAATCGGATGAAAAAGAGACAGTGGTATTAGTTAGCTCAGGAGAATATACTTTTACTTCCCAACTTAATTGAAAGGTAATCGTCTGGTTGATTAAATTTAAGTTCCGAGTGGTGTAAGTGAAAATGAGAGTAATCAAGCTGTTGATATTTTTGGTTGTAGTGTCTTTGGTATCCTGTAGGCCAAACTTGCCCGATCCGGTAGCTGATGAGTACAATAAATTGCCAGAGGCTCTTGATTTCAATATTCATGTAAGACCAATCCTTTCAGATAAATGCTTTTTATGTCACGGCCCTGATAAGGCTAAACAACAGGCAGGCCTGAGACTGGACTTTCCGGAGTTTGCCTTTGCAGCCCTTCCCGAATCAGGTAATACAGCAATCGTTCCAGGAAAATTAAAAAAGAGTGAGCTTTTTCATCGGATATTATCTGACGATCCTGAACAGATCATGCCGGCTCCTGAATCTAATTTGAAACTTACGGATTACGAAAAAGCAATTCTTATTAAGTGGATAGAGGATGGTGCGGAATACAAACCCCACTGGGCTTTTATAAAGCCAGAAAGACCTGAATTGCCAATAGTACAAATGGAGGATTGGGGTAATAATCCTATTGACCGATTTGTACTTAAAAAATTAGAAGCAAAATCATTACATCCTGCTCAGCAAGCTGATAAGGCTACCCTGCTGCGAAGAGTATCATTTGACCTCACGGGCTTGCCTCCAACTGTAGAAGAAATTGAAGATTTCCGCTCAGATAATTCACCGAATGCATATGAGAAAGTGGTAGATAGACTGTTAGCCTCTCCACATTACGGTGAAAAGATGGCCCAGGATTGGGTGGACCTGGCCAGGTTTTCAGATACCCATGGATACAGCATTGATGCCTATCGGGATATGAGCCCCTGGCGTGATTGGGTAATTAAAGCATTCAATGAAAATTTATCCTATGATGATTTTTTAACCTGGCAATTAGCCGGGGATTTGCTACCCGACCCAAACCGGGATCAATTGATCGCTACCGGATTCAACCGGTTACATCAGCAAAACATGGAGGGTGGAATTGTTCCTGAAGAATTCCGTGTGGAGTATGTGTTAGATAGGACCAATACGTTTGGTCGGGCTTTTATGGCACTTTCTGTGGAGTGTGCCAGGTGTCATGATCATAAATATGATCCGGTTTCCCAAAAGGAATATTATGAACTATCAAGTTTCTTCAATAATGTAAATGAAGCGGGTCAGATTTCTTTTGATGGAGCTATGCCTGTACCGACAATACTGCTTACTACCGAAGAAAATGACAGTACGATAACCTACCTAAAGTCACAGATTGAATCGGAAGAAGATGAGCTAAAAAATGTGATAAATAACCAATCGGAATTTGATCAATGGCTGAGGGGTAACAAATATTCATCAATTGCCAATAAGAAATATCCAGATGGAATCAAGGCACACTTCACCTTTGATAAAGACCTGAAAAATAGTTTAAACCCATCTCAGTCAGGAGAAATAAAAAGCTTTGGATCAGACTTTGAAGAAACTGTGTTAGTAGATGGGAAGCATGAAAAAGGTTTAAAATTTGATGGTGATGCATGGCTTGATTGTGGTAAGGTGGGTATCTACAGACGTAGCAATCCTTTTAGTATTGGGATGTATGTCAATATTCCTGATAATATTGAAAATGGAGTGATCTTTCACAAAGGTGATGGTGCTGCCTTGTATAATTTCAAAGGCTTCCATCTAGCACTGAAGAATAATAGACTTGAGCTTCTAATGGCGCATACGGCTCCGGATAATGCCATTATTGAATATGGCCCGGACCTGCCTAGAAATGAGTGGATACACCTTATGATGACTTATGATGGCTCAAGCAAGGCCTCAGGTTTGAAGGTATATTTAAATGCGAAGGAAATTGAAACTGAAATAGCAGTTGATAACCTGTATAAGGATATCTATTTCGTGCGTGACGAAAAGGAAAAAGACAGGGAGCGTGGACTCCAGTTGGGTGCCCGATGGAGAGGCAAAGGGATTGGTAATGCAGTGGCTGATGATGTAATGTCTTTTGATAGGGAACTGACTAAGTTGGAGATTCTGATGATTGTGGACAAAGCGGAAGTTATTAAGATGCTTGGGAAAGATCACGCTGAACTTTCAGAAGAGGATGTTGATCAATTAAGATCATATTATATAAGTCATACCTCACAGTATAAACTTGCATCTGGTAAACTTGAGAAATCCAGAATGACTTTGGCCGATAGTGTTGAAAAGATACAGGAATATATGGTAATGAAGGAGATGTCGAAACCCAGGAAGACATTTATCCTTCAAAGGGGGTTGTACCATTCCCATGGCGAAGAGGTTTTTCCAAATACTCCAAAAAGTATTTTATCAATGCCTGATGATTTACCTGAAAACAGACTGGGATTGGCGCAATGGCTTTTAAATCCAAATCATCCATTGACAGCGAGGGTGGCTGTAAACAGGTACTGGCAGAATAATTTTGGACAGGGAATCGTCAAGACTGCTGAAGATTTTGGAAATCAGGGGATGAGACCTAGTCATCCGGAATTACTGGATTGGCTGGCGATTGAGTTTATTGAATCAGGGTGGGATGTAAAAGCTTTACAAAAGACAATTGTAATGTCAGCCACTTATAAGCAGGATTCAAAAACCAGCGAAGAACTCTTAAAGATGGATCCTGAAAATATTCTGTTAGCTAGAGGACCTGCCGTAAGAATGACCGGTGAAATGCTAAGAGATAATGCATTGGCTGCAAGTGGATTATTAGTTGACTCTATTGGGGGTAAAAGTGTTAAGCCTTATCAGCCAGAAGGACTTTGGAGAGTCAATGGTAAGAAATATGAACAGGATACACTTGAAAATCTGTACAGAAGAAGTCTTTATACTTTTTGGAAACGGTCAGTCCCGCATCCTACTTTGGCCACTTTTGACGCTCCCGAACGCAGTGAATGTACAGTGAGAAGACAAAAAACGAACACACCTCTCCAGGCTCTGGTGTTACTCAATGATCCAACTTATAACGAATGTGCTAAGGTGATGGGAGCAGAAATATCAAGAAGTGAGCATACTGATCAGGCAATAAAAACAGCCTTCTTAAAATTGACCGGCAGGGACCCTGAAGTGGAAGAATTGTCTGTATTGAAAGAGTTAAGGGTTAGACAGATGGAAAGGTTTACAAAAAATCCAGAAAAAGTTGAGGGTTGGCTATCTGAGGGTGAGACAGAGATTGATAAAATGTTTAAGCCTTCGGAAACAGCCGCAAATGCTGTAGTTGTTAGTACCATTCTAAATTCAGATGCGACCATTACAAAGAGATAGCTATGTGTAATCATCACGATAAAAGAGTGCAATCTAGGGATAAAGCCCTGAACGAACTGCAGGGGGTATTGGACAGGCGTAAGTTTCTAACTAAAACCTCATTGGGTATTGGCGCATTGGCTTTTGGGTCCCTATTAGGAGCAGAAGAAGCTTTTGGGGTAGAACAACAGACTTCAACACACAGCGGACTTCCGGGCTTTCCTCACTTTGCTCCAAAAGCAAAACGTATTGTATATCTGTTTCAAAGTGGAGGACCATCACAATTTGAAACGTTTGACTACAAACCCAAACTTGTCAATATGTTTGGTAATGAACTTCCGGACTCTGTGCGACAAGGTCAACGACTAACTGGAATGAGTGCGGATCAAACCAGCCTACCTATTGCACCATCCATTTACTCCTTCAAACAATATGGTGAATCACGGCAATGGGTGAGTGAGCTTATGCCACATACAGCAGAGGTGGTTGATGATCTCTGTTTCATAAAGACCCTTTATACGGAACAGATCAACCATGATCCTGCCATTACCTTCTTCCAGACTGGACATCAATTACCTGGTAGACCATCCATTGGGGCCTGGTTGAGCTATGGCCTGGGCTCTTCCAATGCGAATCTGCCGACATTCATTGTACTGGTCTCTAAAAATGCTGGAGGGCAACCCCTTTACACCCGTTTATGGGGTAATGGATTCTTACCAACAGAGCATCAGGGTGTTCAATTCAGGTCTGGGAAGGATCCTGTATTATATCTCAATAATCCAGAAAATTATGATGGGGAGGACAGGAAAGAGATGCTGGATTACCTGAAACAACTCAATGATATTCAGTACGATACTTATGGGGATCCGGAAATAACGGCGAGGATGTCGCAATATGAAATGGCCTATCGCATGCAATCTTCGGTTCCCGAGCTAACAGATATTAGTGGGGAGCCTGAACACATCTATGAAATGTACGGAGAGGACAGTAAAGATCCCGGAACATATGCAGCTAATTGCCTACTCGCCAGGAAACTATTGGAGAAAGATGTTCGGTTTGTACAATTGTACCACCAGGGATGGGATCAGCATTCCGGGTTGCCCAATGGAATCAAGAACCAATGTAAAAATACGGATCAGGCGACTGGAGCCCTGATCAAAGATTTGAAACAGCGTGGGTTACTCGAGGATACCCTTGTGGTTTGGGGAGGTGAATTTGGTAGAACGGTCTATTCACAGGGAGAGCTTACAAGCAAGAATTACGGACGTGATCATCACCCAAGATGCTTTACGGTATGGATGGCTGGAGCAGGGGTAAAGCCTGGTTTTTCCTATGGACAAACCGATGATTTCAGCTACAATATCGTAGAAAACCCTGTCCATATCCACGATTTTCATGCTACCATGCTTCATCTGACTGGGATTGATCATGAGCGATTAACTTTCAAACATCAGGGCAGAAGATATAGGTTAACAGATGTACATGGGCATGTGGTCAGGGATATTCTAGCCTGATTTTCTACGTGTCTTTGAGGCTTAGTGGCAAGAGAATAACCACAAAGGCACTAAGACAGGAAACTTAATTTACTAGATTCTTAATAAGGCCATTGATACTATCTTTTTTGACTATTGCCTCTTTCATTGGCAATCCAGGAGGTACCCCAGGTCTTTTATGTTTTGTCTGTGACAACCAGGCATGTTTCATGATGGATTGTTTTTGTTTAACCAGTTCTAGTACACGATCACTAATTTCATAGTTCGCAAACACTAATTTCGGATCATCAATATTTCTTAATTGCTGCTCACCAATCCCAATTAGAATTTCTCGAGCCATCAACCAGTGACCTTGTGAATTGGGGTGAATACCATCTTTGGCCAGGTAAAAACTTGAGTCAAGTATCCTTTTTTCTTGCAGGAAGTTATCCATCGGCCAATGAAGGTCAATTACCTTCCAACTCTCGGTATATCTACAACTCATCAACCAATCTGAATAGATATCAAGTACATTGGCATAAGCTGGTCCTTTTATTTTATCATAAATCGGCGGAGTGACAAAAATGATTTCAATATTTCGATCTGTAGCTTCCTTATTTAGCCATTGGATACCTTCCCGATATTTTTCAAAACGATCCAATCCAAAGGGCAGATAGATTCCGTCATTCATTCCATAACAAGTAAAGATCAAATCTGGCTTTACCTGGTTGAGTACACGTTCAAGTCGCTCCCTTAAATCAGGTCTCGGGAATGCACCTCCGGCATGATTGGGCTCCGAAAGACCCGAAACAGTTTCACTGGAAAGACCTACATTGATAAATTCCACTGAGGTATCCCTGTACTTCAATGTCAGATACGATTCAATAAAAGATATATAGTCCCCCTGGTAGGTAATGCTGTTCCCCAGAAATAGTATCTTTTTGACCGTTTGAGGTATTTGATAAGGTTGAGCAAACAGGTTAAGACATATTAACCAACCGATGATAAAAATGGCTTTACGTTTAATCATATCAATAATTAAGGAATAGATTTGAAAGGCAACAAAATAATACCTAAATACATTAAAAAAGTATATATTTTAATGTAAAAATGGTAAAGGCAGATTGCTGAAAATCAACTAATTTTAAAGATTGCTAAAAATTGGAAACAGTGTGGAAAGACTCATTTATATGAGAGTACTAGGGGCCTCTATTTTATTTCTCACAATCTTAGGATTATTTTCTTGTGGTGACAGTGCAACTGATACAACGGTTAATCAGAAAGTACCAGATCAGGTAGACTTCAATTTTCATGTCAGACCTATTCTTTCCGATAAGTGTTTTGCCTGTCATGGACCAGATGCCAATGCGCGTCAGGCAAACCTAAGACTTGATACCGAGGAGGGTGCATTCAAACCTTTAAAGGACTATGACAACAAGTTCCCATTTGTAAAAGGGAAACCTGAAGAGTCCATTGCCTACCTCAAAATGATTTCTCAGGATACGGCTGAGATGATGCCACCTCCGGAGTTTAAGGTTTATCTCAGTGACTATGAGATCAAAGTCATTGAAAAGTGGATTAAACAAGGCGCGGAATACAAACCGCATTGGGCTTTTATCCATCCTGAAAGACCAGAATTACCAACAATAAAAAATACAGAATGGGTAAGTAATGAAATTGATTATTTTATTCTGAAGAAGCTCGAAGAATTTAGCCTCACACCAAATGAAGTGGCTAAGAAAGAACAACTCTTGAAGCGAGTTTCACTGGATCTTACTGGTTTACCCCCTTCCCTTGAGCTTCAGGATGCATTTTTGGCTGATGACTCGGATGATGCTTATGAAAAAGTTGTCGATCAGCTATTAGCCAACGAGCACTATGGTGAGAAGATGGCTGTTCATTGGCTGGACCTTGCCCGATATGCAGATTCTCATGGATATCAGGATGATGGCTATAGGACCATGTGGCCATGGAGAGACTGGGTTATTCATGCTTTTAATGAGAATTATTCTTACGACAAGCTACTTATCTGGCAGCTGGCTGGTGATTTACTTCCTGAGAAAAATATTGAAGCAGTCCTGGCTACCGGGTTTAACAGAAATCACAAAATCACCCAGGAGGGAGGGGTTATTGATGAAGAATATCGAATTGAATATGTGACTGACAGGACAAATACCTTTGCCAAAGCTTTTCTGGGCTTAACCATGGAATGCTCCAAGTGTCACGATCATAAGTATGATCCCATTTCAATGAAGGAATACTACAGCACTTTTGCCTTTTTTGATAAGGTGCCAGAAAAGGGGATTGTAGGTACGATTGATGCCTCCTTTGCTGATCCTCCAAACATCACAATCACCAATGAGATGAAGGAGGATATCCTCTCCTTTATCAATAACAGGGATACCAGTTCTGTAGATGTGATGGTGATGGCAGATTCCGTTGGAATCAGGGACACCCATATATTGGGCCGTGGTAATTATGATGCCAAAGGAGAAGTGGTGACGTTTAGTACGCCTGAAGCCATCATGAAGTTTGATACGACAAAATATGAGTCAAACAGGCTAGGATTAGCAAAGTGGTTGCTTAGTGAAGACAATCCTTTGACAGCCAGAGTATTTGTTAATCGGATCTGGATGGAGTTTTTCACCAGGGGTATTGTAAAAACAATTGGAGACTTTGGGATGCAGGGAGATTTACCAACTCACCCTGAGTTACTTGACTGGCTAGCAGTTGATTTTAGAGAAAATGGATGGGATGTTAAACGACTGGTGAAACAAATTGTAACATCTTCCACTTATATGCAATCCGCAGTTGTTGAGGAGGATCATTTGAAAAAGGACCCTGAAAACTTATACCTCGCCAGGATGCATCGAAATCGATTGAAAGCAGAATTGGTCAGAGATCTGGTATTGGCAAGCAGTGGTCTCTTAAATCCTGAAATCGGAGGCCCTAGTGTAAAACCTTACCAGCCTGCAGGAATGTGGGAGGTAGCCTCATCAGGCAGAGGTACGCTTGAAAAGTATGTTCAGGATCACAATGGAGATTTATATCGAAGAGGTCTTTATACTTTCATTAAAAGAACGGTGCCTCCACCTGTGATGTTAACATTTGATGCGTCCACACGAGATCAATGTGAGGAAAAAAGGCATACCACAAGTACTCCATTGCAGGCATTGGTCATGCTAAATGACCCGACAGTTTTAGAAGCCTCCAGGGTGTTGGCAGAGCGAATTGATTCGGAGGATTTGTCTGATGAAGAAAAGATAGAAAAAGCCTTTAGGCTCGTTATATGTCGAAAATCTAAGGAAGATGAACGGAATCTTTTACTGAGCTACCTGAACGAAAGGAGAGAAGAATTTAATGAAGACCCCGAAAGGGCAAAAGAGTATATCACAGTTGGAGAATATCCAATAGACAAAAATAGGAATGTAGTGAATGTGGCGGCATTGATGCAGGTGATACACACCATATACAACATTGAAGAAGCAATCATGAAAAGTTAATGACATGGAGAAAGAGTTTTTAGAACATGGACTGAATATTAACAGGAGGCATTTTCTAGGCAAAACGGCTTTAGGGGTAGGAAGTGCTGCACTTGGGTCATTGATGATCCCTGATCTTTTCAGTGGATCAAAAGGTCAGGATGAAGAGCTACCCTTAGGCTTTACTCATTTTGCTCCAAAAGCCAAACGGATCATTTTCCTTTTCCAGAATGGAGCTCCATCACAGCTTGAAAGCTTTGATTATAAGCCCCTGCTAAATGAAATGTTTGATCAGGATCTACCCGAATCAGTTAGAGGAACCCAACGGGTAACAGGTATGACTGCTAATCAGGATAGGTTCCCTTTGGTGGGCTCTTATTACGGGTTTAAGCAATACGGACAGTCCGGAACCTGGGTGAGTGATATTTTTCCTAACATTGCTAAGATCACTGATGATATCTGTGTCATTAAAACCATTCACACTGAAGCAATTAACCATGACCCGGCATTAACTTTTTTCCAAACAGGTGCTCAAGTGGGTAATCGTCCTAGCATGGGAGCCTGGCTAAGCTATGGATTGGGCAGTGAAAACAAGAACTTACCTGCTTTCTGTGTATTGCTTTCCAAAGGCAGAGGAAATGGTCAGGGAGTTTACTCCAAATTGTGGACCAATGGGTTCCTGGATAGTGTGCATCAAGGTGTTCAGTTTAGTGCCAGTGAAGATCCAATTTTATACCTGAATAACCCTGAGGGAATGAACATGAAAGACAGGAGGCTCCAACTAGACCACCTGGCCTCATTGAATGAGATGGGTTACCAGGAGTTTGGAGATCCTGAGATACATGCCAAGATCAAGCAGTATGAAATGGCCTACAGGATGCAAACTGCAGTACCTGAGATCACAGACACTTCAAATGAGCCAGATCATATTATCAAAATGTATGGTTCTGATTGCATGGTTCCTGGTACCTATGCTTCCAATTGTTTGTTGGCTAGAAAACTTTCTGAATCCGGAGTGAGATTTGTTCAGCTATATCATCAGGGTTGGGATCAGCATGGTGGATTGGCTAAAGAAATGGCGCTCCAGGCTGAGGATGTCGACAGAGCTTCTGCAGCTTTGATTACAGACCTTAAACAAAGAGGTTTATTAGATGAAACCCTGGTAATCTGGGGCGGAGAGTTCGGAAGAACAAACTATTGTCAGGGCAAACTGACCCGAGAAAATTATGGTAGGGATCATCACCCAAGATGTTATAGTATGTGGATGGCTGGTGGAGGTGTGAAAGCTGGTACCTCATATGGTGAGACAGATGAGTTTGGATACAATATAGTAAAGGATCCCGTTCATATTCACGATCTACATGCGACCATCCTACATCTAATGGGGCTTGATCATGAAAAACTTACTTATAAATACCTGGGAAGAAGATTCCGATTAACAGATGTTCATGGTAAAGTAGTCCCCGGGATCATTGCATAGTATGGATCGATTAGAGCGTATTGTTTCTAACAGCATTTTTTTCCTGCTGTGTCTCATGACAATCCTGCTGGTCTTTGAGGATCATGTCATAATTCCTATTTGGATGCAGCCTCTAGGCAGGATGCATCCAATGATACTTCACTTTCCTATTGGATTTATTTTGCTATTAGTGCTGGCCAATATTTTCAAAAATCAGTTACCTGAAGATTCTTTCAACAAAGTCAATAAATTCTTATTACTCCTCACCGGATTAACCACGGTGCTAACTGCGTTGATGGGATTTTTCCTTTCGCAGGAAGAGGGTTATACTTCAGACGTACTTTCCATACACAAATGGATAGGGGTAGGAGTTAGCTATTTAATGTATGTGCTCATCCTTATCGAGCAAAAGAAGAAGATCTATGTTCCCACTTTATATGTTAGTTTTATTGGGATCGTAATTGCAGGACATTTTGGTGCAGGTTTGACTCATGGTATAAACTTCCTGACGGAGCCTATAATTAAAAATGAAGACAAACAATTCAACAAAGATGAACCGGTTTTAACCTCATTGGTGGTTCCCATTTTAGAATCTAAATGCACCAATTGTCACAATACGGAAAAACATAAAGGTGAGTTGGATCTTTCAACTTTGGAAGGAATTCATAAAGGGGGTGAAAATGGACCGATTTGGACTGCCAGTAATACAGACTCAAGCCAGATCATAAATCGCGCTATGCTGCCAGAAGAGCATAAGAAACATATGCCTCCTAAAGGCAAACCTCAGCTGACTACAACTGAACTGGCACTCATTCAAGAGTGGATTAAACAAGGGGCAGATGAAATGGTTTCTTTAGCTCAATTGAGTAAAGGTGATTCATTACAGCAATTGGCGGAATTGTATCTGGCGGATAAAAATAAATCAGTTGAACACCCTTATAAATTTGATTTTGCGGATCCGGACTTAATTGCTGATCTTAATAACCCCTACCGTACAGTTATCCAGAGAGCACCGCATATTCCAGCCATAGATGTGAAAATTTTTGGCCGTGAAGCCTTTAAAATGGAATACTTGACTGAACTGACTAAAATTAAAGAGCAGGTCGTTAGTCTTGAAATGACTTACCTCCCGGTAGGAGATGAGACATTTTCTACAATTTCTCAATTCCCAAACCTGGAAGAGTTAAATCTTAGCTTTACAGACGTGACTGGTGAGGACCTGTCAAAGTTAGATCAGTGTACAAAGCTAAAGTCTTTGTCTCTATCAGGGACAAAGGTTTCTGAAGCTTCATTAGCTAATTTTGATCATCCAAATCTGGAAGAATTGTTTATCTGGAATACGCCTATAACAGAAGAGGGGTCAGGAGTACCTGCCAGTAAGAATTTCAAACTGGTTACTGGTTATCAGCCAGATGAATCAGAGAAGTTGCCACTGACTGAACCTATGTTATATAAAGGTAAAAAGATTATTTCAGCGAATGATCCGGTTATCCTGGTACATAAAATAAATGGAGTTGATATCCGGTATACAGATGATGGGTCTCCACCGGATAGTGCTTCACAAATATTTAAAGATCCACTTTTCTATGATCATGATGTCACCATCAAAGCAATTGCCTATAAATCTGGTTGGCTGTCAAGTGATACGGTCACATTCAATTTAATCCAGCGAGGAGAAATGCCTAAGTCCATTGAACTTCTCTATCCTACGGAAGGAATTTTCAAAGGAAAAGGAAAATTGACTTTGATTGATGATGAGGTGGGGAATACAACTGATTTGCCCTACTTCTCATGGATCGGTTTTTATAATACTCCATTTGGGGTGATTGCAGATATGGGCGAGGAGCCACCAGTTTTAAATACTGTGGCTTTTAATTACGGAATTGATCAGAGGACTAGAGCAGCTGTTCCTGATAAAGTGGAGCTATGGGCTGGGAATAGCAAAGATGATCTGAAATTAATATTTGAAAAGTCTTTGGTATATGACAAAGAGAAGTTTGGAAATCGAACTTCACATATGCATGAATTCAAAGTAAATGGAACCAAATACAGGTTTTATAAAATAATGGCCTATCCAACTAAAAGGCTCCCTGAGTGGGTTGATAAGAAAAGGAGGGGTGGAGCAGTATTTGTTGATCAGATATTCTTTTACAAAGACAGACCAACAGTTAAAGAATTAGGAGGCAAGAACCTGGTAGTAGCAAAGTCAAATAATATAAATTGATCTAATTTAGGATTCTATTTAAAAAGTAATCGAATGAAACATCACGTTAATTTCTTCATATTGCTGTTTTTAAGTATTTCGGTACTTTATGCACAGGAAAAAGGACCTCAAAGATTTGAAAAGGAGATTTCAACGTATGAAGCCCAGGATCAGAATGATTTTCCTCCTAAGGGAGCTAATCTACTCGTTGGAAGCTCTTCATTTCGTATTTGGAAAGATGTTAATAATTACTTTCCAGGATATACCATAATCAATCGTGGTTTTGGGGGGTCTAATTATGCAGACCTGCTTTATTATCTGGATAGAATCGTCATTCCATATGCTCCGGCTAAGATATTTATCTATGAGGGGGATAATGACATTGCTTCTGGGAGGGATACTAAGACGATCATGAAAGATGTAAAGAAGATCCGGAAGATCATCAAAAAGAAACTTCCGGAAACTGAGGTGGCTATTCTTGCAGCGAAGCCTAGTGTGGCCAGGTGGAATTTGAAAGACAAGTACATGGAGTTAAATGATGCATTGGAGTTATTTGCCTGCCAAAATGAAATGACTGAATATGTCAATGTTTGGTATCCTGCTCTGGATGATGATGGCAACGTTCTTACCAATATTTTCAGGGAAGATAACCTGCATATGAATGCAGAGGGTTATAAAATCTGGCAAAAAGTACTCGCTCCTTATCTGGTAAAATAATATATAAGGTTGGTTAGGGAGATCCATGTAAAATCTGTCCTAAATCGAAAGAAGAAGAGAGATCCATGGTTCCTGGATGATTATACCCTAAATCCCTATTCTGGGTGCTCGTTCAATTGTTTATACTGCTACATAAGGGGAAGCAAATATGGAGTCCATATGGATGAATCCCTTTCAGTGAAGGTCAATTTTATTGAGGTACTTGAAAAGCAATTATCCATTAGAGCAAGAAGAGGGGACTATGGTTTTATCGTATTAGCTTCAGCGACAGACCCATATATCAAGCTAGAGCAAGATTATCAGTTGACAAGGGATGCGCTTGAAGTTATCCTTAGTTACAAATTTCCAGTCCATATCATAACAAAATCAGACCTTGTTGTTCGGGATTTCGATCTTCTCATGGAG
Source organism: Bacteroidota bacterium (assembly GCA_047947195.1). Classification (GTDB taxonomy): domain Bacteria; phylum Bacteroidota; class Bacteroidia; order Cytophagales; family Cyclobacteriaceae; genus UBA7330. The sequence goes on along the minus strand of CP170458.1, from coordinate 2,866,773 downwards.
ATTGATGAAAATGCAGTATTACCTGATGATCTTAAAAGATTGGGTAGGGGGTGTCTGGTTACCTTTTCATTTTCCAACCTGGATGATAGAATCAGCAAGATATTTGAACCTGGTGCGACACCTCCATCTGAAAGGATTGAAACGGTTAAGAAGACCAAATCAGCAGGATTTAAAACAGGAATTAGCCTTATGCCTCTTCTTCCTGGAATATCGGATACTATGGAAAGTTTGGAGTTCATGTTTCAGACTTTTTCACGAATTCCGGTGGATTATATTTTACCAGCTACCATTACACTATTTGGGGATGGCAAGGCAGATAGTAAAACTTTGGTATTGCGGGCAATTCAGAAATATTTCCCTCACTTGTTTCCGAGTTATCTGAGACTTTTCCAAAAGGACTTTTTACCGTATTATTATCGAAATAAAATAGACAAAATAACTAAATCCTTATGTCAGCAATATGACATGAAAGACCGGGTGGTCTGAATTTTTCAGATCTAGTTAATGTTTCTTTTACTATATTAAAACCCTTGATTCACTTAAATAATTAACATGGAATGGATTAAATCCCCGTGGCCCTGGTATGTAGCCGGTCCGCTCATTACTTTCATTATGATACTGATGCTCTATTTTGGAAAGAGCTTTGGTATTTCTTCCACATTAAGGACAGTATGTTCCATTGGGGGAGCTGGAAAATTTAGCGAATTTTTCAGAATAGATTGGAAGGAGCAGATTTGGAATCTATTTTTTGTTGTTGGTGCTCTTCTTGGTGGATATATAGCTTCTCACTATATGACTTCTGATCAGGCGATTGATCTAAATATGAAAACTTCGGCGTCTTTGGTAGCATCCGGAATTTTAAATCCGGGCGCTGATTATGTTCCGAAATCCATTTTCAGTTGGGATAATCTTTTTACTCTCCAGGGTTTTGTTTTCATGGTCGTCGGAGGCTTCATGGTAGGATTTGGTACCCGATATGCTGGTGGGTGTACTTCAGGTCATGCGATTAGTGGTTTGAGTAATCTTCAATTCCCATCATTAATTGCTGTGATTGGATTTTTTATAGGCGGCTTGCTCGTCACACATCTCATTTTACCTATACTATTATGAAATATTTTAAGTTTTTACTGGCAGGACTCATATTTGGAATTATACTGACAAAGTCAGAAGTAATTTCCTGGTATAGGATCTATGAAATGTTTCGCTTTGAATCCTTTCATATGTATGGTGTCATTGGATCTGCCGTGATCCTTGGGGTTATTTCTATCCAATTAATCAAAAGATTCAAATTAAAGGATGTTGATGGTAATCCAATCATTATCAAACCGAAGGAAAAGAATATCTGGGCTCCTTTGTTTGGAGGTGCTATATTCGGCTGTGGATGGGCGATGACGGGCGCATGTCCGGGGCCCATCTATATCCTGATAGGTAATGGATTTATGATGTTTATTGTTGTACTGCTAAGTGCAATACTTGGAACATTCGTATATGGTTTACTGGATAATAAACTACCAAAATAGGAGCCATGAGCTATAATGAAGGTATGCTGAAAGAGGGTGCCCTCAAGGGTAAGACAATTCTTATCACTGGTGGAGGTACAGGTCTGGGAAAATCAATGGGCACTTATTTTTCAGAGCTCGGAGCAAACCTAATTATTACCAGCCGCAAGCTGGATGTCCTTCAAAATACAGCCGAGGAAATATCAAATAAGACACGTAACCCAGTATTGGCACTGGAATGTGACGTCAGGGAATATGAGCAGGTTGAGAAAGTAATTAAGCAATCCATTTCTGAGTTTGGAAAAGTAGATGTCTTACTCAACAATGCTGCTGGCAATTTTATCAGCCCGACAGAGAGACTATCTAATCGGGCATTCGACACTGTGGTTGATATCGTATTGAAAGGGTCTTACAACTTTACACTCGCATTAGGCAAAGCCTGGATTGAAGCGGAACAGCCTGGGAATATTTTAAGTATTGTTACCACCTATGCCTGGACAGGATCCGGATATGTGGTGCCTTCTGCTTCAGCCAAGGCAGGTGTATTGGCTATGACCAGATCTTTAGCCGTAGAATGGGCAAAATATGGAATTAGGTGCAATGCCATTGCTCCGGGGCCTTTCCCAACAAAAGGAGCCTGGGACAGACTCTTGCCAGGAGATCTTAAAAAGAAATTTGATCCGGCAGTGAAGGTACCGATTGGAAGGGTAGGTGAACACCAGGAGTTGGCGAACCTTGCAGCCTACCTCGTTTCTGATTATTCCGCCTATGTCAATGGTGAAGTGATCACCATTGATGGAGGAGAGTGGCTGAAAGGAGCTGGAGAATTTAATCAGCTGGACCAGGTTCCCGAAGAACTTTGGGACGCCATGGAAATGAGTCGTAAAGGGGGTGCAAAAATGAAAATGATGTGGCTTTACTTCAGGGGATTAATGAAAATGAAAAAACGATAGTCTCAAATTTGAGATTGATATCTTATACATTATCCACCGTTGGGTGAACCCATGATGCACGGTATTCCCTTGCCAATCTTTTTGTTGCTTCAGAATCTCCGGTAATAATTCTTTTGACGGGGTCATATGCCAGAGGTCTTCCTCCTAACTCCAGTGATAGGTTTGCCAGAATACATGCGGTGGAAGAAATGTGCCCTTCTTCTATGTCAGCAACTGGTTTAGTATTTGTTTCAATAGCATGAAGGAAATCTCTCATATGTTGCCGGGTAGCTGCAGCGGCATATAAGCTCATTCCTTCCTCTGTAAGATCTTCCGGATACTTTTCTCTTTCATATAATACATCATACCGCTTTCCTTCGCCTTCAAGTGGAACGAACTCTGCCTGGTATACACTTCCTTTAAGCGTTCCTTTATCTCCATACAGCTTAAATGACCATTTATAGTCTGGGTCAGCAGGTAAACCCCACATACGGTGCTCCCATACCATACTCAGTTCATCATACTCAAATAAAGCCGTCTGAGTGTCAAAACGATTACCATGAACTTTTTTATTCAAATAGATTCCCCCTACTGATGTAATTTTTTTTGGCCAGCCTACATTGAGCATCCACCGGGCCGCATCCAGCATGTGAACGCCCATATCGCCAATCATTCCGTTACCATATTCCATATGAGCTCGCCATCTTCTATGTGGGAGTCCATGAAAAGGAAGCAAAGGAGCTGGTCCGGTCCATAGTTCATAATTAAAAAAGTCTGGTATTGGTTCTGTTTTCAATTGAAAAGGGCCTCCACCTCCTGAATAATTGCAGAGCTCCACATGAGAGACTTTGCCTAATAATCCGGTATCAACAATTTCCCTTTTGGCATCCATTAGGTGAGGTGTACTGCGTCTTTGAGTACCCACCTGGACAACTTTTCCATATTTCCTTGCTGCCTTAAGCATAGCTTCACCCTCCACCACATCCACGCTCGTGGGTTTTTGAACATATACATGCGCTCCAGCCTGGAGGGCTGCTATGGTATGCATGGCATGCCAATGATCCGGGGATCCAATGAGTACAATGTCGAAATCATGCTTTTCTAGCATGGTGCGATAGTCCTCATACAATGTTGGAACCTTTTTGGAAAGCTGCCTCTCACTAATCAGTTTGCCTGCTGCTTCCAGCATTTGCTGATCGGGGTCACAGACAGCTACTACATCCACAGGAGAAACCTGGATCAAACGAAAAAGATCACTTTTTCCATACCAGCCAGACCCAATCAATCCGACTCTATATTGTTTGTCTGCACCGGCAAAATTCATATTCAATCCGCCGAATGTAGAGAGTGCAGCAGTGGCAGATAGACCCTTTACAAACTTTCTTCTTTTTATGTTCTTGTTTATAATCATGAAGAAATCTTTAAACGTTGTCTACCGTTGGATGCACCCAGGGTTTTCTGTATTCTCTTTGCAGCATGGATGTTGCTTCCGGATCACCAACTACTACTTTCTTTTCCGGATCATAGATCAATGGTCGGCCAGCAAGCTCCATGGATATGTTGGCCAGGATGCAACTGGCTGTAGAGATATGTCCTTCTTCAATGTCTGCCACTGGCCTTGAGTTGTTTTCAATGGCATTTAAGAAGTCCAGCATGTGAAGTCGAGTCGCTGGAGCGGCATTCAATTCAATACGCTCTTCTGTAAGATCTTCAGGGTATTTTTCTCTTTCATAAACCACATCAAAATGAACGGGATCGCCATCTATTGGGATAAAATCAGCCTGCATGGTACTACCTTTTAATGTACCCTTTTCACCATAAATTTTGAATGACCATGGATAATCCGGATCTGCGGGAGTTCCCCATGTTCTATGCTGCCAGATACAATTCAATTCATCGTATTCAAAAATGGCTGACTGAGTGTCAGAGATGTTAGATTTGGCCTCTTTCTGGACGAAAATGCCCCCGGTCGAGATGATTCGCTTCGGCCAGCCCAAATCAAGCATCCAACGTACGGTGTCTAACATGTGAACACACATATCACCCGTAATTCCATTCCCATATTCCATAAATGCTCTCCACCATCTAATGTGTGGCAGACCATCATAGGGTCTTAGTGGAGCAGGACCCGTCCACATTTCATAATCAAGAAAATCGGGTACTGGTTCGAGTGGGGGATTGGAATTGTTTCGCATATGATAATAGCAACACATCTCTACATGGGAGATCTTACCCAGGAGTCCCTTCTCCACAATATTTTTCTTCACATCTATTAAGTGTGGAGTGCTTTTTCGTTGTGTTCCTACCTGGACAACCTTGTTATACTTCCGCGCAGCTTTCACCATAGCCTCTCCCTCCACTACATCCACGCTAATCGGTTTTTGCACATAAACATGGGCACCTGCTTTCACGGCGTCAATGCACTGTAAGGCATGCCAGTGGTCCGGAGAGCCAATGATTACAATATCAAAATCATGCTTAGCGAGCATCTTTCGGTAATCACCATATAGCTTTGGTACTTTCCCCGATGACTGTCTTTCGCTTACGAGCTTACCAGCAGCATCCAAAATGTTTTGATCCACATCACAAAGAGCCACAACATCTACTGGTGCGACCTGGATTAGTCGAAACAAATCACTTTTGCCATACCATCCAGTACCAATAAGTCCTACTTTAAGAGATTTTGCGGTAAATGGTAGACTCATCGCAGAACTACTGAGAGCTGTAAAAGCTAATGCTGCTGAGGAGGTCTTGATAAAATCTCTTCGATTAATATTGAGGTGTGGCATGCTATTAAGGGTTTGTTTATTCGTATAAATATGCTAAACAATCACCCTTTAAGCAAATCAAATTAGAAAGAGAATGAAGGTATCCAGTTAAATATTAATTGATCTTATTCAGAATTTTTGTTCTGAATTTTTCTTCTACAGGTATGATATAGTGTGAAGAGTAGTGTAGAAGAATTTGTTGCTTATCTCTTACTACCTCTGATACCCTGTTGATATTCACTATGTAGGAGTGATGGGCTCTCATTAAGAAAGGAATATCACTAAACTCTTTTTCAAAATTTGTGAGTTTGGTAGCAATGAGTTTTGAATTAATCTCTCCATTCTCCAGGTAAAATACGCGCATTGACACATCTTCTTCAGCTAAAAACATCACATCACGAGGGTCCACAATTAGTTCATCTTCTTTGCCACTTGATCGCACAACTATGAACCTTAGATCCTCATTAAAGGTGCTCCTGGTAGTTTTCTGATGAAGCAGATAACCAATAAAGATACCAGGGATACAACAAATAGAGTAGATGGAAACAAAAGTAAATAGTTGCTTTGATTCCCATGTGGGGTACCCATCAAAGTAGCTATCTATCACGAAAGCCAGGACCCCAGCTGTTAAAGCCTGTCCCAGATGCCAGGAAAAAATACCTTCAAATGATGGCGAGAAGAAAATCTGTTTGAAAGCAGCTTCAAATATTGCAAAAACCACAGCAGCAGAGAGACCAATGAGAAACGCTCTTTCAATCAGTGTTTGACCTGAATGGGTCTCATAGATCTCTCCATAAAATAATTCATATAAATAGTACAGGACGCTCAGCATAATCGCTGTACTTCCTACAACATAGTAGTTTGGTTTTTCAGATGATTTTATAATCAACACTATGCAATGTTAGTGAATACCGCCTGAACATCATCATCGTCCTCAATTCTATCCAGCATTTTTTCAATTTCTTCCATCTGCTCTTCTGAGAACTCAACAGGGGTAGTGGGAATTCTTTGAAGACTGGCCTTTTTGATATCAATTCCTTTTTCTTCCAGCGCTTTTGAAAGGCTACCAAAATTTGTGTAATCCCCATACAGGTAGACTCGGTCATCATTGGTGGTAACTTCCTCTAAACCAGCATCGATAAGTTCCAACTCCAATTCTTCAAGATCTATATTTTCCTCATTGATAAATTCAAATACAGCTTTTCTCGAAAACATGAATTCGAGTGAACCGCTTGGAGCCAATTGGCCTCCTGCCTTGCTGAAATAAGCTTTTACATTTGCAACCGTCCTCGTTGTATTATCTGTTGCACACTCAACAAATACCAATACACCATGGGGACCTTTGCCTTCATAAGTAACTTCTTCAAACACATCGGAATCACTACCAATTGCTCGCTTGATCGCATTTTCGATGTTGTCCTTAGGCATGTTTTCTGCCTTGGCATTCTGAATTGCGGTACGCAGCTTGGCGTTCATCTCCGGATCTCCCCCACCTTCTTTTGCAGCTACAGTAATTGCTTTTGCCAATTTTGGAAACACCTTGGACATCTTGTCCCATCGGGCTTCTTTGGCTGCACGTCGATATTCAAACGCTCTTCCCATTTCTTGATTAATGTTTCCTCAAAAATATCAATTTGCAGATTATTTGCCAGTAGCTTACTTGCCTCAAATTTTTATCGATTGAAGAAGTCAAAGAAATTTCTTCTCTTTTCGAGTTTTAGATCCTGAAGTAATGAAGAATTTGGTGCGATGACCAGGCTGAATGATTGATACCTTCCAAAAGGTACCCAGGAGAAATTCATAGACCAACAGTGTAAATCTCTGGATACGCCTATACGTGTTGTTGTAAATTCTTTTCTTACAAAATCAAAACCAGAATTATAGGTGATTTGGGTTTTGTCTGTTAATGCCAAAGTACCGGAGAACTGCATAGATTGGGTGATTTGTGCATCCTGATATCCAACCTGAGTTCTTGAGACTGAATATTGGACCCTAAACGTCCAGGGCACATCAAAATTTACATATTGCTCTGGATTTTGCCGAATAAACTCTTTCTCTTCTTCAGTGCCATAAGTAGACTCATCCAATCCACCTGGAATAGTTCCGGTATCGAATTGATCCTGAACTTCCGGATCTTTTCTACCTCCGGATTTACTGTTAAGTGAAAAACCGAGAGAAGTACTCAGTCTGCTGAGGTTACCAAGCCCCTGACCATTGTTCCATGCATATCGGTCGATCCTTTCCTGGACAACAGTTCTGGCTCCTGAGACAGGATTTACTTTTTCACTAATGAGATTATATACGTAAGGATCAAATGTTCCATTTAAGGCCACATTTATTTTATTTCTAAAAAGTGATGTTCTGGTATTCCAATTGATGTTACTGAGTTTAAACTCCTCAGCTGCAAGGTTATAGCCTGTACTTACGGATAGATTTTCAAAGATTTTAACCTTTTTATAGGCTTGCGTAGAATCTTTATCATCTCGGACTTTCATCTCCAGGTTGTTTTGAAGAGAAAAACTAATAGTTCTGCTTTCTCCCGATGGTGGACCACCATAGGCAAACTGCTCATACTTGGATACTCTAACCATTCTGCCAGTTGAATCAGTCTGGATCTCCTTATATACACCACTTTTCACACTAAAATCAGGATTGTATGAAAATCCAATGCTTGGAGTTACGACATGTCTGATGGCCTGGATCTTTCTGTCTTGTCCCGGGAAAGTAACGGTGCCATAAAAGCGAGTATTCATGGAGGCGCCAGAAGTCCACCAACCTGTTCTACTGAAGCCATCTAGCGTATCTACACGTACACCATTTAATTGCTCATCATAAGTAAAATCTAATTCTCTGGTATACCAGAGTTCTGTATAGTTGAAACTGGGACTAACCGTGATATAGTTAAACATATTGAATGAGGTAGAAACGGGTATTGAGTGTCTTCCGCCAATTTTTGCTCGGTCATATAATCTCTCAAAGTTTTCCAGGTTAAATGCCAGGGTATCTTTACTTTCTTCACCCAGATTTACAACTTCGAAATTGCTAAAGCCCCGGACCGGGGCATTGGTAACTTCATTTTTCGCAGCGAAATTATGGCTGAAACTAATTTTAGCTAGTGGGTTTTTCTGGTTTTTTATGACGCTTTTAAAAGGATAAATCCTGTTCACATTCATGGTGAAGTCGGGCAAAGTCATAGTCATAACACCTGTTTGCACATTCTGATTATGCCTCAAATTGGCACTCATATTTACTGGTATTCTCTGGAAACGCTGGGAATAACTAACACTTGAAGAAAACTGAGAGTTTATACTTCGCTGAAATGACGATGGGTCACTACTTATTGCCATATTATTGTTGCTATTATAGGTAGATGTGCCCGCTGATACGGAAGCTCCAAAACTTGAATTTCCGCGGGTCTCCGGGCGGTGGCTCCACCTGATCCAAAAATCATTGGTCTCTAGAGGATTTTCAATATTATCAATAATTGATTTATTGTAGGAGAAGTTGAATGAACCAGCGTAGGAATAGCGTTTTTTATAATTCATGTTGGCTGTAAGGCCATGTCCTCCTTTGGAATAGATACTCCCGGTTAATTTTAGGTCCATATAATCACTAAAAGTGAGGTAATAACCCCCATCTCTTAAAAAGAACCCCCTTTGCTTTTCTTCGCCATAGGAAGGGAAAACAATCCCTGTAGCTTTTTTCCTGGGTTGTGGAAACATTCCAAATGGAAACCAAAAAGGGGTGGGGATATCTCGAAACCACATACTAAATGGGCCAGATACTACTTTATTTCCTGGAATCACTTTCAGTTTTTCTGACATTAGAAAGAAATGAGGATCCTCCAAATTGCAAGTAGTGTATTTAGCGTGTTTGATAAATAGCTCTTTTTCCTCATTCATTTTCACATCTTCGCCATGCATAAAAGCGCCCTCTTGCTCCGTTATCACACCCTTGATAATCGCTCTGCGAGTTTTAAAGTTATAGGTGATATCATCAGTTTCATAGGTATCCCCCTCCTGTGTGAAAACTGGCTTTCCTACCTTGTGTCCAGTACTATCAAGCGCATATTTTGCTTTTATCGTGCGAATATTCCAATCCACTTCCGTCTCGTTTGCCTCAAGCACGATGTCACCATAATCGATATGAGCATCCTGATACATGAAGATTTTTTTATGCTCCATGTCGTAGAACATGGAATCCTTGGCATTGTAGTTGATAGTAGTTTCAATATCACCTTTGGGTTTTGGCTTGGCTGAGGTTTTTAGTGAATCTGCAGAAAGGGAGTCTACCGGAAGAGAGAGTGAATCGGGATTGTAAACAGTTTCAAGTGAATCAAGCGTTTTATCCTCAGGTGATTCAGAAATTTCCTGTGCATACCCGGAAGAGAAAAATGTAATGATTAAGAAAAAAAATACAATACTCCTCAGGCCAAGCACAAGTTTTAATTTCGGTGAAAAATTTACATTTTTGCGTAAAAATATCGGATTTTAATATATAACCGGGGTGCCGTGAGAAATATTGCAATACCTTTTTGCTTTTGTATATTTTTAACATTTATCTCTTTTCATCCGGCTGGTGTTGTCGATTATAAAATTGACAAAATAGTAATTGATCCGGGTCATGGAGGAAAGGACCCTGGAACTTCCGGATCCTACACTCGTGAGAAAAATATTTCTCTTAAGATTTCCTTAGAATTAGCCAGAATTATTAAAGAAAATATTCCTGACGTGGAGGTAATTCTTACCCGGGATGATGATACCTATTCTCACCCTGCAGTTCGGGCCAATTTAGCCAATGAACATGCCGCAGACTTATTTATTTCAATTCATGCCAATGCATCTCCCAGCCCTTCTGTATATGGTACCGAGACTTATGTTATGGGAGTGAAAAATATTGAACGAAATTTTGAGGTTGCAAAAAGGGAGAATTCAGTCATTATGTTAGAGGAGGATTATGAGGAAAAGTACGGTGGCTTTGATCCTGAATCACCAGCTTCTTACATGATTTTTACTTTGACGCAAAATGCATTTCAAGACAGAAGCATTCGTCTGGCTCAACTAATTGAAGAACAATTTGAAAAGAGAGTTGGTAGAAGATCATTAGGTGTGAAGCAATCGAGCTTATGGGTCCTCTGGAACACAGCCATGCCTAGTGTTTTGGTAGAAGTGGGTTATCTTAGTAACGCTAAAGAGGAGAAGGATTTGAATGACCCTTTAAATCAGGTATATATTGCTTCTGGCATTTTTAGGGCTTTTCGTGATTATAAAAAGGAAATTGAATCCATGAATTGATAATTTTCATCGGTTTTATTTCTCTAAAGTTTAATAAACATCATTTTTCTCTTATTTTAAATTAAGTTAGTGCGGATGTCTAAAGAATTTAAAGTAGGTCTTATCGCCCTGGTTTCTGGGGTTATGCTCTATTATGGCTTCAATTTTTTGAAAGGGATCGACTTCTTTTCATCTACCAATAAGTATTATGCTATTTATGACAATGTAGATGGGTTGGTTCCCGGGAATCCTGTGAAATTCAATGGGTATGCTGTAGGTAGAGTAACCAATATCAAATTAACACCTAATCAGGATAGTATACTTGTTCAATTTGATATTGATGAAAATATTTTGTTAAATGATTCTTCAACGGCAATGCTCACAAGTACTGATTTTCTTGGAACCAAAGGGATTGTCCTGACAATTGGTACCTCTGAAAATATCATTGAAGGAGGCGATACGCTAATTTCCTTTCGTGATAGGGGACTTGAAGAGATTCTCGAAAGTGCAACACCTGTTGCAAATAATCTCAATGTTACCATAACCAGGATCAATGAGATTCTGGTTGGATTAAAAGGAAGCGGTGAGAAGATCAATACTACACTCGATGATCTACATCGGACCTTCGATAATGTGAACCGAATCATGGAGAATAATGAGAATAATATTGATCAAATTGCTACAGCAACCAAAACATTAATCAGAAACCTTAACCAAAAGATTGAGCGTCTCGGTCCGGTTATTAAAAAAGCTGATGGTGTAATGGATTCCCTGAATTCACTGGATATGGCCAGGACTTTGTCTAACATTGATTCTGTGATGATTACACTCAATGCTACGCTATCCCTGATGAAAAGCGAAAATAGTTCGATTGGTAAGTTGCTGTATTCTGATTCATTATACCAAAATATAAATACAACAATGGTAGATCTGCAGGGTTTAATGTATCATTTCAGAAACTATCCAAAAGATTTTGTGAAGCCTCTTGGCAGAAAACATAATAAACTGGAGGGGATCGATGAGAATGAGGAGTAACTGACTTTAGATATTATCATTTTCTGGAATTATCATATGGAGAATTTGGAAACTTTCAATTCAAATTCTTAACTTCAATATTGTCTTGTTAAAGGAAACTGAATTAAAAGCTTTAGTGAGTTTGTTGGAAGATGAAGACGATGAAGTCGTCTCTCATGTGGAAACAAAACTCATGGAAATTGGTACAGGTATTATCCCATTTCTCGAGCAGGAGTGGGAGAGTAATTTCAATCCATTAATCCAGCGAAGAATTGAGGACATGATACATGGTCTTCAATTTGAATTGGTTCAGGAGAGGCTTTTGAACTGGAAGCATACCCAAAACAATGACTTGTTGGAAGGTCTCTGGCTGGTTGCTACTTATCAATATCCGGATCTGGATTTTTCTGAATTAAAAATTGAGATCGAGCAACTTTATCATGAGGTGTGGCGAGAATTCAAGGAGGATTATGCTCCTTTAGACCAGGTAAGGATCGTTAACAACATGATGTTTAATAAGATGAAATTCAGAGCCAACACGAAGAATTTTCATTCGCCAGCCAACAGCATGATCAATGCTGTGATGGAATCTAAAAAAGGTAACCCCATTACCTTGTGTTCGGTTTACATGATTATTGCTAAAAAGCTTGGAATGCCTATTTATGGTGTTAACCTGCCAAACCTTTTTATTTTAACTTATCAGAGTGAAGGCCTTACCTTTTACATCAATGCCTTTAACAAGGGATTGATCTTTAGTAAGGAAGATATAGATCACTATCTGGAGCATCTGAATATCCCACCTCAGGAATTATTTTATGAACCGTGTTCCAATGAAGATATCATTTTGAGATGCCTCAGGAATCTTGTGGTTTCATTTGAAAAGCTTGGCGATTACCATAAATCAGATGAAATAAAGATCATCCTGAGAAAGATGGATGATCAATATACGGGGTTTGAATAATCATTCTTTAACCGTTGGATGAATCCACAGATAGCTGTACCAGCTCCATTGATTTTTGGAATTGGGAACTGTCAATGTATAGAGTGTTCGCCTTCTATTATGGATGTTCTGGCTGGGTGTGATGGATAATCGATATTTATCTGTGCTCAAAGTTTCGATTTCTATATTGCACTGATTTCCCTGTATAAAACATTGCATTTCGTCTATTCTTAGACCCTCCTGTTCAAGATATAAATCCATTTCTGGTCTTGCATCATCCATTATGATATGATTTTCTGGTTCTCCCGTAATATTCAATGGTTTGACATTTGCTTTTAATTTAAAGGATCCGAGCTCATCTAAACCTGTTGCCATGGGGAACCTCGGACAAGCCATGAAGTTGGTATTTGGATTGATTACCCCTGAATTTTGAGCAGCTCCAGCAATAAAACCAGACTCTTGTACGATGGCTTTCATTCGTGCATCAAACTCACCATAGGGATAGGCAAATACTTTTGGGGTAAACTCAAGATTTTCCTTAATTAAGTCCTGGCAGGTCTTTATCTCAGCTGCAAACTGATCATATCTTTTTTCATTGTCAATGTCTAGAAAAAAGGCATGTGAATGTGTATGATTTCCAATTTCGACACCTCTTTTACCTGCATCCTTTAATTCGTCCCAACTCATATAACTATTTCCACCCACTGTTTCCGTATTGATGAATAAAGTGGCAGGAAACGCAAATTCTTCCAGAAGCGGTAGTCCATTTTCATAAAAGCTACTAAATCCATCATCTATTGTTATCACAGCGACTTTCATAACAGGTTGATCATTTTTCATATAACCAATGGCATCACTGAAATTCATAACCTTGAATCCAGCTTGCTTTAGGTATTCCAGGTGTGCCCTGAAATTTTTTACAGAAACATTTGTGGACGGGTATCTTGAATCACCAAACCGATGATAGATAAAGCAGTTTACTTGTTTATCAGGATTTATTGAGATAGTATCACTGGTCAACTCTACCTGATTATTTCTATTATCAGAAGTTTTGGTATTGCATCCAATAAATAACAGGACTGATGTTGCTATAAATAAATGACCCTTTGTCATTGGAGAATGAAATATTGCGGATCCAATTGATAATGATCATACTGCTTGAAATTATTATGATTGATGATAACTCTAAGCTGATCCACATATTCTGATTTTCTTTCGGAGTAGCTTCTTAAATAGGGTAGTAATTCATCTACATCATCAGTTTGCATTCTTGCCTCTCTGAAACTGCGATAAGCTCGTGCTCTGGCTATCGTTTCAAAATAATCCATAATGGATGCTGCAATGTCATCATACTTTCTTAAATGAATTGTCCTGTTTCCACTACGGGCAGCTATTCTGGGCCTGTCAGGATTATACGACCAAATCCCAAATAGATTATTGGCTTGACTGAAAAACCTGGAAGTCCCCCAGCCACTTTCTACAGCCGCCTGAGCTAAAACAATGCTATTAGGATGCGTATGCATGCGCACAATCAGATCCGATGAATCACTCGCATTGAATCTTTTTAATTGCATGAGATAAAAAGAGCTATCCTCTGGATACCAGTAATCCTCTGATATAAGGCTTTTTATCTTAATTAAATCCTGTCTGATCCTGTATTTAACAATCAGGATTGCTGGAAGAATTGTAGCGATAAATTTTTCCTTATTTTCCTGAACAGTTAATGTATCAAAACCACCGATATTCTTATATAGAATGGGCGCTACCAGACTATCCGTTATAGGAATAATATCATTTACATCAATTACCTCGGCAAGTACTGGCTCCAGGACACGCTTTTTTTCTTCACTGCATCCGAAAAGAAGCAGAAAAGTGATCAAAGGAGCCAGGTATTTAGGCCGGGACGGACCTGTCATTATCAAGGTCTATCCTAAGACGATATCCTTCTGCGCAAATGGCTGTGAATAGACTCTTTTGCCAGTGGCTTTGTAAAGTGCATTTGCCAAAGCACCAATAACCGGTGGTAATGCTGGCTCTCCTAATCCTGTTGGATGGATATCGCTTTTCACAAAGAATATTTCGATTTCCTCTGGAGCTTCTTTATGTCTGATCAATCGGTACTTATCGAAATTCTGTTGTTCTGGTGTGCCTTCCTTAAAGGTCATGCTACTGAACATACCATGTCCGATACCATCCACAATACTACCTTCAACCTGATTTTTGGCTCCTTCCGGATTTACCACAATACCACAGTCTACCGCGCACCATACTTTCTTCACTTTTGGTGTTCCATTCTCTTTCACCAAATCAAGTACTTGTGCAACATAGGAATTGTGGCAGAAATAGGCAGCTACACCACGATAGACACCCGGTGTTTCGGTTCCCCAGTTAGATTTTTCTTTAACCAGTTTTAAAACACCAGCATATCTTTCTGGCTCATAATCATTTCTTTCTCCTACCGGACTATTGATGCTGCGTTCGAATAATTCTAATCGGAAATCTATTGGATCTTTTCCAGCCTCTTCAGCCAATTCGTCTAAGAATGCTGACTCTGCACCAGCAACAAAGTTTGATCTGGGAGCACGCCAGGCACCAGTTGTGACATTTGAATCAGCTCTAGTGCTTTCAGCTAAATAATTTTCAACTGCTCCGGCCGGAAAGCGATTGGCATAAACAGCACTATCCCGAATTCCCGTACCTTTTACATGATAGGCAATCAAATTATTCTCTGCATCCAAAGCAGCCCTGAATTTAATGCCGTATGCTGGCCTGTATACACCCTGGGTCATATCATCTTCTCTGGTATAAACTAATTTTACAGGAGCATTGACTTTTTTCGAAATAGCTACGGCTTCCAGTCCAAAATTCCCATACAATCGACGGCCAAATCCACCGCCAATTCTTGTCATTTTGACTGAGACTTTATCTTCAGGTATGCTCAAATAGGAGGCTACGTACCCCCGTAGTCTTTCAGGAGTCTGGATAGGTCCGACCACCTCTGCCTGATCTCCTTTGACATTGGCAAAGAAGTTCATGGGTTCCATCGTGTTATGTGCCAGGAAAGGAGCGGTGTAGCTTCTTTCGACTACTTTGGCAGCGTTTTTAAATGCTGTTTTAGGATCCCCGTCTATTCTTTCAGGCTCTTTAATTACATCATTGAATGAGTCAGCTATTTTCTTTTCATGATCATAGGTGCTTTCCGGTGTGCTGGTCCATTCCCATTCAGGTGATAAAGCCCTTTTAGCTTTCATGACTTGCCAGGTGGTTTTTCCAACGATCGCAATAATTTCATCAAAACCATACCAACTTAGATCATTTAATTCATCATTGGTGGTTTTTACAGAGAATACATCAACAATCCCCGGCATCCCTTTTGCGGCATCAGCATTAAATCCTTTAAGCTTCATTCCAAAGCCTGGTGCATGAATCAGCATGGCTATGAGCATTCCCTCTTCTTTATAATCCATACCAAAAAGAGGTTTACCGGTAATGATCTTATCAATATCTACATTACCTGTAGGTTTACCAATCAGTTTAAAGTCTTTGATATCTTTTACTTCAACTTCTTCAGGAACATCCAGCATAGAGGCAGCAGAAGATACTTCTCCATATCCCATGGTTTTACCTGATGAGTGTTTAATAACTCCTTTATCCGTAGATAGTTCTGCGACAGGTACATTCCATTCCTTAGCGGCAGCCTCAAGGAGCATTCTGCGTGCAGTAGCTCCGGCCATTCTCAATGCATCCCAACTACTTCTGATAGAATTACTTCCCCCAGCAATTTGTCTATCAAAATCCTGGGTGTTTAGCGGGGCTTGTTCTACTAACACATATTTCCAATCAACATCCAGTTCTTCAGCCACAATCATTGGCATCGAGGTTTTAATATTTTGTCCAACCTCTGGATTGGGTGAATAGATTGTCACCATCCCGTTTTCTCCTATTTTGATATAGGCATTGATATCAAACCAGGAATCTGGCATAGCCATCATTTTTTCCTTAGAAGGACTACAGGATGCCAGCCAGCTAAAACCCAGCATGAGTCCGCCACCAGCTGCTGTCGAGGCTTTTAGGAAAGATCTTCGATTATAAGTTGTTTTGATAAGTGTCATAGTAGCTTAGCTAATTTCTTAATTCATTTTAGATGAGGCTTCTTTGATGGCAGCCTTAATTCGCACATAGGTTCCACATCTGCAGATGTTACCGTTCATCGCGCCTTCGATCTCTTCATCAGAAGGATTTTTGTTCTGATTAAGAAGAGCCACAGCAGACATAATTTGTCCTGATTGACAATATCCGCATTGAGGAACATCAATCTTCTTCCAGGCAACCTGTACGGGATGATCACCTTTTTCAGATAAACCTTCAATGGTTGTGATTGATGCGCCGACTGCAGCCGAGACTGTTGTAGAGCAGGATCTGATAGCCACGCCATTGACATGAATCGTGCATGCCCCGCATTGAGAAATACCACAACCATATTTAGTCCCCGGGAGATCCAAATGATCCCTAAGCACCCATAACAGCGGAGTGTCTGAATCAGCCTCTACCTGATGCTTTTTTCCATTGACTTGTAATTCAAATGATGCCATGAATAACTGGATTTTGGTTAATACTTCAATTTAAGATGAAATCTCCGTTTTTCATAGGCAGTAGAGAATAAATTCAATTCCTGGTTATTTGCACATGATTTTAATACCTGATTGTTCTAAAGATTTTAAAATGCTTTCATTGGCGCCGTCATTGGTTATAAGAGTGTCCACCTCCTGAGGATCACATAGTTTTACCATTGCTTTATGACCTATTTTACTTTTGTCAGCCAGGATGATTGTTTTATCACTTTGGCTGATGATGGTTCTTTCAGTCTCTACAACCAACTGATTTGAGTTAGTGATCAGATTTTCATCAATCCCACCCACAGACAAGAATGCAAGATCAGCATGATATTGCTGAAGATTTTTATTGGCTTCCGGACCAATAAATAAACCAGAGTCAGGATATAGAAATCCTCCGGAAAGGAATACTTCTGCGCCCCCCCATCCAGAACGTCGTAGGTGTATTTCATTGGCAACCAGTAAAGAATTGGTAATGACTCTTATTTTTCTGTTTGCGATTAATGGCGCCAGTTCTAATGTGGTTGTACCTCCATCAATAATAATTACATCTCCATCATTAATTAGCGAAACTGCAGCCTCAGCTATGGACTTTTTTTCTGTTATGTTTTGTGTTTTTCGAAGTTGAAGTGGTTGCATCCCATCCAAATGATTTTCAATTTTCGCAATGCCACCCCAGGTTTTTTCCGCTTTCCCATTGTCAGCCAGTAGATTAAAATCTCTCCTAATCGTTGCAGGAGAGGCACTAAGGAGTTTGCAAACCTGATCAACAGTGAGTTCGGGAACACTCTGAAGTTTATCTAGAATGGTTTGAAGTCTACGTCTTTGATTCATCTTAATCCCAATTGATGATCACTTTTAAACTATCTGAATCAGCAGCCCTTTGGATGGCCTCTTTGATTCTTGTATAAGGAAATCTCTCTGTTTCGTTAGTCATCAGATCAATAGATTGCAACTTTTGCTGATTTAGCATCTCATGAGCCAGGTTGATGCCAAACATCGAACTTCCATGTGTTGCCTGATAGCATTGAAGTTTATAGTGGATATCATTATTGAGATCCAACTGGTGAATGATTGGAGGCTTACCAGAGGCACCCTTAACACCTGCATGTGCATCCAGGACAGTATTGTAGCCAACTAGCTTTACAGCTAACTCATATCCGGACTGATGGGGTACATTGATCATGATAAAATGAGGTTCATTGAAAGGCTTACATTCGGCAAGCACATGCTTTGCAACATCTTCATCCCATTTGATTCCCACAGTTCGTTCATCACCAAAATCATTCATAACACGGTCCAGCCGATCAGAACCCCGGTTGACCACGATTATTTTTCTTGCGCCCATTGACTGGGCACATTGCAAAGCATAGGTGCTTTGTGATCCCGCTCCAATCAATACGACCACCCGATCTTCAATACATCTATTCACCCTGGTCATCCCCTCGAGGGTACAGGCCAGGGGTTCTAATTGGCAGATATGATCGGGATTGATTGGGGGATTAAATTTTTTAATAGGTCCAAGCTCGACAAACCAGGCAGGTAGTACTGCATGGGTTCGGGCAAATCCTGGAAACTCATGACCCGTTGCTATGGTATTAGGACAGCTTGTCCAATCTCCTGTTCCGTTACGTCCACAGTAGATACAATCCAGATCCCCACAAGGTATATCACATCCCAATCCTACCAAATCACCGGGCTTGAATTTGGTTACACCTTCCCCTACTTCTAATACCTCACAGCAAACTTCGTGTAGTATGATAGCAGGCCATTCTTTAATCCTTGGTAATCCGTGTTTATAAATGACCACATCGCTTTGGCAGACTGAAGTTCTTTTTGTCTTCAGCAGGATCTCGCCTGGAGCAGGGTTTTGAATCGGAATTTCTTTGGGAATGAAATTTCCATTCGGCTGATCCAGGTAGTAGATTGTATTTATCATCCTTGCATGACTTTTTCCAGTTCCATAAAAGCTTGTTCACGAGACTGATGAGTATTAAAGATTGAAGAGGTGCCCAGAACCAAAATATCAGCTCCTGATTGAATCATTTTAGGAATATTTTCCCAGCTCACATTTCCATCAACTTCAATTAGCAATTCGGGATGATTCTCCTGTTTCCATTTTCTTAATTCAGCGATCTTATCAATACAAAAGGGAATCACTTTCTGACCTGAATAACCCGGATTAACAGTCATAACACATACCATGTCAACCAAAGGGAGCAAATGTTTCATCTCATCGATTGGAATTGCGGGATCAATGGCAATTGAAGGTTTGCAACCAGAATCTCTAATCGCTTGAATTGTGCGGACTGGATGCCTGGATGTTTCAGGGTGGAAGGTTATTGTGGAGCCTTCAATTCCAGAGAAAATGGATAATGACTGATCGACATTTTCTATCATTAAGTGATAGTCCAGCGGAATTTTACTGTATTTATACATGGTCTTTGCGAGGTCTGCCCCTAAGGTGAAATTCGGGACGTATTGACCATCCATGATATCAATATGAAGCATTTCGACCTGATGTTTGACAAGTACATCTAGTTCCTTTCGGAGGTCCAGAAAATCTGCGCACATCATTGAAGGTGAAAGAAGTATCTTACGCTTGCTCATCTATGGATCTTAAATTGGAGAACATCAAAAGTAAATGAAACCTCATTGTTAAGGTGGATATTATGATTAATTTTGATTGAAATATGATTAAACAATCAAAAATACGCAAATCATGAAGGCCCTTGTATTGGAAGACAATAAGCTACTCAAGGTGCATAACAACCATCCAATCGCTGACGGTCCTACTCTGGACAGCATTTTAATTAGGGTGGCAGCCTGTGGGATTTGCGGCTCGGATATCCCGAGAGGATTTGGGGGGAAAGCCTATCATTATCCCCTTGTTATGGGACATGAATTTAGCGGGATAGTAGCCGAGAATAAAGAAGGGAGTCAATTTAAGGAAGGGGATAGGGTAGCAGTTTTCCCTTTGATCCCTACCAATAAGAATGAAACAGCCTATCAAACAGGTGATTGGGCTCAGCTAAAAGAATATGATTACTTCGGATCCAGGAGAGATGGTGCCTTTAGCGAATTCCTGAAGGTGCCGGAAGTGAACTTATTCAGAATCCCTGATCACGTTAAAACCCTGCATGCTTCAATGACAGAACCCGCAGCTGTTGCACTACATGGAGTTCGTAGGATGAATGTCAAAGCAGGAAACACAGCGGTTGTCATAGGAGGAGGTCCAATAGGTAATATGTGTGCACAATGGTTGAGAATCCATGGATGTGATCAGGTGATAGTAACAGATATTGATGAAAAGAAACTGGATATATCAGCAAAAATGGGATTTACCATTGTCAATAGTATGGCGTTTGATCCTGTGAAGGTTATTTTGGATCTTACGAATGGAGAGGGCGCACAGAATGTGATTGAGGCATGTGGATTGCCCCAAACATTTCTTCAGGCATTAGAAGTAGCTTCCAGAGCAGGTGAGGTCGTATTCATGGGAAACATTATGGGAGAATTTAAAATTGACGAAAAAGCTTTCAGTAGTATTCTTAGAAGGGAGTTAAATATATATGGAACCTGGAATAGCAAAATCTTTCCAAGAGGTACTGATGACTGGACTACGGTACTAAAATATATGGACAAGTCATTGATCGTCGAACCATTAATAACGGATATAGTTTCATTAGATGATGGACCAGAAATATTCCAGAGTATTGTAGACAAAAAGCAATTCCACAATAAGGTCATTTTTGAAATGATCAAATCCTGATTCTGACATGGGATTTATAAAATTAGGTATTAAGACCGACCCGATTACCACGCGCTATAGCTTTGACTGGCTTTTTGATTTACTAGTTGAAGAAGGTATCAAATTCGTACAGCTAGGAGCATTTTTTGAGATGTTCCACATGGACAGTGATGATTATTTCTTGCGACTCCGGGAAAAGGCCGAGAAGCGAGAGTTGAAAATCAAGAGTATGTTTTCAGCATACCGGGAATTTGGAGGATTCTTTTATGATGACCCTGAAATGGAGAAAGCTACCAGAAAAATGTATGAAAAATACATTCAGATTGCCGGCATTCTTGGTCTTGATTATGCTGGAACAAATCCGGGAGCAGTTTACAGAGATCAATTTGAAAAAAAGGATAAGGGGATAGAAGTCTACCTGAGTCATATGAAAGAACTACAAAGTTTGGCATATGAAAATGGATTAAAAGCCTTCAACATCGAGCCAATGTCCAGCATGGCTGAGCCGCCCACAACTCCCCAGGAGATGGACTATATGATTGGAGTATTGAATGATTATCACAAGGCTCATGCGTCATCGACGGTCCCGGTATGGTTGTGTGGGGATATTTCTCATGGCTTAGCAGATAAAGATCAGAAAATCCAATATGATAATCTTACACTATTTAGACATGCTATCCCTATGATGTCTGAATTTCATTTTAAAAATACTGACAAGGTTTTTGGTAGCACTTTTGGATTTTCCGAACAAGAACTTGAATCTGGAATTATTGACCTGAATGAGATTAAGAGGATTTGTGAGGAGCACAAGGACAGGTGGCCAGTGCAAGAGGTTGTTGGGTATTTAGAAATTGGAGGTCCCAAAGTTGGTAGGGATTATTCCGATCCGCTATTAGGGGATGCGTTGAGGAGTTCCTTACGCGCCATCAAAAACGTATTTTGAAATAGAAATAAATCCTACCAGCACTTCATCTGGCAGGATTTAATGGTTGAATAAATTATTCTTTTTCCCCCTTTAGATCAACTGAACCCTCAGAGTAGGTGGCTTTCCCGCTAAAAGCATTCTTATCTATCCTGGCTGTAATGGAGATATATTCTCCTTCAAGATATATACCGAATGTTATCTCATTCTTCTCAATTTTCAGGTTTCTCATTTTAATGGAATTTCCACCCAATTTGATGGTTCCCTCAACAGCATCACCTTTTGCTGTAAAAATTAATTTTCCTTTTGAATACTCATAAGGTGCAGATGGAGCTGAATAATTCCATGTTCCTATGATTTCGTTGCCTTTTACCGCTGCAAAAGTATTTCCGATAACCAAGGCGAAAAGTAAGCTTAAAATAATTCCGTTTCTAATAACCATAATCTTGATTGTTTTAATGAATATGAATAATAATTACTCTTTGTTTTCACCACAATAATCGAAAAAGTGTGGTCAGAAGATTTATTCAGGGTTTTTTTTGGGATAAAAAGTCTTCATTAGGGATGAATGACTTGTCTCCATTAGATTGACTATAATTTCCTTTGCCGTTTAATAAATTCATGAAAAAGGATTTATAGTTTTTTGAGACTGGAATTCCTTCAATGGGATAGTCTTTTAATGAAAGTGTTAGTCCTTGCTGACTTTTTTCTGACACTGATATTTTCTTTAGATTAACCATATATGAGCGATGACATCTTCGGATTGGAAAATCTTTAAGATCGACATCTAATTTTCTCATGGTAGTTCTGACCAACTCCCTTTTCACCTTTGAGTCTTTTTGATAATATATCGCCACATAGTTATCAGCAGATTTCAAATAAAGGATCTGATCCAAATCAATGGCAATGTGTACTTCGTCATTTTCATCCAATATTTTTATCAGGGAATTATCAAGGGCAAGCGGCGCAATAACTTTAATGTTTTTTTGGGTGGCAGTCAGGAGTAGTAGTACTCCGGTATATGGTATGATGGTAATTAGCAGGGTATATCTAAAAGTAGTGAAAAGCTCAAGGATTAAAGCGGTACCTTCAGCATTTCTATTACCATAGATCAGATACATTGTCAGTGTCAATAAAAACAGTTCTACCATAAACCAAAGAATAACCCCATACATTTTCAATGACTTAATCTTAAACAGATCACGGATGTAGAACTGGCTTATGGAAAGTACAATCATTCCGATCAACCCAAAACTTGAAAGTATTAGTACCAGTGGGATTTCTCTTTTTTCATACCAGCGGCTGATGTTAAAAGGTACGTATGCATTCATGAAGAAAATGCCAAATAATCCAACCACAATAACAAGTTTCCATCGGTTCCTTTTGCTGTCCAGTAAATGAAAAGGTTGATTTAGGAAATTATTCAACACTTTAAAATTGATTTTAAGGATTTGGATCTCTTATGGCTTCAGCCAATTGAAATACGGCGAGTGCATAGAGTGGACTATGATTATAGCGTGTAATGGCGTAGAAATTTTCAGTTCCAAACCAGTATTCATTTTGATTTTCTGATTCAAATTTCATAAGCGTGACCTGAGCTCCAGGATGCCAGTTATTCGAAGGTTTATAGCCTTTCTCTACAAAATATGATACATTGTTATTCACTTTTGGAGAATTGGAATCATGAATTGTTGCTGTGTTGGAGACATTTGCTTTCGATGCTATTGGCAATCCTTCTTTCCAACGGTGCATTTTTAAATAATTAGCAACACTGGCGATGGCATCTTCAGGAGAATGGACCAGGTCCCTGTTGCCCTGATCAAAGCTTACTGCATATGCCCTATAACTGCTGGGCATAAACTGGCAATATCCCATGGCTCCAGCGTATGAGCCTTTCAAATCATTGAGATTTAAATTTTCTTTTTTGGCCAGATTAAGGAGTTCTTCTAGCTCGGATTGGAAATATTTAGCTCTCCTGGGGTATGCAAAAGATAAGGTATAAAGCGCATCTAATACTTTGTAGGTACCCATGATTTTCCCAAAGTAGGTCTCAACACCGATAATTGATGCAATAATTTCCTGAGGAACACCTGTGTCTTTGCTCACCTGTTGTAAAACATATTGGTACTTGCCCATAAACTCAATGCCCGCATCAATCCGTTCTTTTGTCAAAAATATTTTTCTATACTGATCCCAATAGAGCTTTTTCTCTGCAGGTCGATCCATCTTTGAGATAATGGAGGGTTGAAAAGTTGCAGATGATAGTATATCTAAAACTTCCTGTTCAGACAGGTTATTTTTTGAAGCATAGGAAGAGACAAATGTTTGCACCTGATCCTGATCTATTTGAGCATATATGTTCAATGAAAAGAACAGCAAGAAGATGAGACTAAAAAAACGCATACCAGTACTACTCATTTACCAAAAGTATTTAATCAGGAAGACCTTGTTAGAGTTCGACCAATATTTTTATTAGTTAAAAACGGGTGTATCTTTGCGGGACTTATCAAGAAAGGTCGAGGGACAGGGCCCTATGACACCTTGGCAACCTGGTCTTACACACGATTTTCGGTGCCAAATCCCAATCTTACCATAGGTGGTAGAAGATGAGTGAACTAATCACCCCATCGCGAATCCTTTTCTGATAAGTATGGTTTTAAAGGGAAAAGGAAAAGGATGAGTAAAATTCAAGACTTACTTTCAGAAAGGATCCTGGTGCTTGATGGAGCTATGGGTACAATGATCCAACGTTATAAATTGGAGGAGGAGGATTTCAGGAATGAAGAGCTAAAAGATCATAAGTTCCCACTGAAAGGAAATAATGATCTTTTATCAATCACACGCCCAGATATCATCAAACAAATACACAGGGAATACCTCGAGGCAGGAGCTGATATCATTGAGACCAATACGTTTACAAGCACTTCGATCGCACAGGAAGATTACGGTTTACAATCCTGGTCCTACCGCATGAATCTAACCTCGGCGAAGATTGCTCGGGAGGTAGCAGATGAGTTTACATTGAAAGATCCCGATAAACCTCGCTTTGTAGCAGGATCTATGGGGCCTACAAACCGAACTGCATCCATATCACCTAAAATAAGTGATCCGGGCTATCGATCCGTAACGTTCGACGACCTCAAAAAAGCATTTAAGGAACAGGCGAGAGGTCTGATCGATGGTGGGGTTGATTTATTGTTATTCGAAACAGTTATTGACACTTTAAATGCCAAGGCAGCACTCTTTGGTTTCCAGGAACTCTTTAATGAGATAGGTAAAGAAGTTCCGGTTATGATATCAGGTACGATTACGGATGCATCAGGTAGGATCCTATCAGGGCAAACTACGGAAGCATTCCTCATTTCAATCTCCCATATGCCTTTATTGAGTGTTGGATTAAACTGTGCTTTGGGTGCCAGCCAATTAAGACCATATATTAAGATAATTTCAGATAAAACAGATGTTGCAACAAGTGCCCATCCAAATGCAGGCCTACCCAATGAATTTGGCGAATACGACCAGACTCCATTTGAAATGAAGGAGCAGGTAGAGGAATATTTGAAAAACGGGTGGATAAACATTATTGGAGGATGCTGTGGAACGACACCTGATCACATTAAAGAAATTGCTGAATTAGCGAAGAAATATCAACCAAGAAAACAAAAATCTAATCATGTCAGTGAAATTGTATGACGCTATAGACAGGGATATTCTAAAAGCAATCCCTAATCCATCAAAGGAAGCTTATGAGATAAAAATTAAGATTCCTGAATTCACCTTTTTAGGAGTTAAGGAGCAACCGGACTTTGCCAATGTTTATTTGACTTTCTATCCAATGAAAAAGATTATTGAACTCAAGTCGTTAAAGCAATATGTTTTTCAGCTTAGGGATATCACGGTTTCCTATGAGCGATTGATTAATATTTTTTATGATGACCTAATGGCAATCTATCAACCAGACAGATTACGGATTGTGATGAATTGTAATCCCCGTGGTGGAATCAGTTCTAAATTGACCATAGATTCAGACTGGTCGGCAAGAGGTGGTCAGGAAAAATATAATGATTGGGCTCACAGTGATGATAATTGGCAGGTTTTAATGTAAACGTATACTGCCCAATAAACTAACCAGCGAATTTCACAAGAATCCTTGCCTGAGAATGACTTTAATTTCTAAAAATATTCCTCCATTGATGTTATCCGGATTGGAACCTTTGGTCATCACCAAAGAGACCAATTTTGTCAATATTGGTGAAAGAACCAATGTGACTGGGTCAAAACGATTTGCCAGGCTGATTAGGGACAATCAATATGAGGAGGCTCTGGAAGTTGCCCTGGACCAGGTAAGGAATGGAGCTCAAATCCTGGATGTCAACATGGATGAAGGTATGTTGGATGGCAAGGCTGCGATGGTCAAATACCTCAACCTGATCGCGGCAGAGCCTGAGATTAGTCGGATCCCCATTATGGTGGATTCATCTAAGTGGGAAATCATAGAAGCCGGATTGCAATGTATTCAGGGAAAAGGTGTAGTTAATTCTATCTCACTAAAAGAAGGGGAGGATAAATTTATTGAGCAAGCCAGAAAGGTCAAGAATTATGGTGCAGCCACAGTTGTCATGGCCTTTGATGAAAATGGGCAGGCAGATTCCTATGAGCGACGTATTCAGATTTGTGAACGCTCCTATAAGATATTAACAAAAGTTGTTGGATTTCCACCTCAGGATATCATTTTTGATCCTAATATATTCCCTGTTGCAACTGGGATAGATGAACACAACAATTATGCGGTAGATTTTTTTAAGGCTACCAAATGGATCAAGGAAAATCTTCCTGGGGCCAAAGTAAGTGGGGGAGTAAGCAATGTATCCTTTTCTTTTAGAGGTAATGAGGTAGTTAGAGAAGCCATGCACTCGGCATTTCTTTATCATGCGATAAAAGCAGGTATGGATATGGGGATTGTGAATGCCGGGATGATCGAAGTTTATGATGAAATCCCTAAGGAGTTGCTTGAGAAAGTTGAGGATGTATTGCTAAACAGAAGGAGTGATGCAACTGAACAGCTATTAGAATACGCGGAAAAGGTAAGAGGAGGGGGTAAAGTACGGGTTAAAGATGATACCTGGAGAAAAGAGTCCGTTGAGTCTCGACTGACACATGCGCTTGTAAATGGGGTGGTGGACTATATTGAAGAAGATACTGAGGAAGCCAGATTGAAATTTAAAAGCCCACTTACAGTGATAGAAGGTCCATTAATGGATGGGATGAATGTAGTGGGTGATCTGTTTGGTTCTGGCAAGATGTTTCTTCCACAGGTTGTCAAGAGTGCCAGGGTGATGAAAAAATCGGTTGCATATCTGATCCCTTATCTAGAGGCGGAAAAGGCAGGTAAAAAATCAAGTAAGGGAAAAATCTTGATGGCCACAGTAAAAGGGGATGTTCACGATATAGGAAAAAACATTGTTGGGGTTGTACTTGGATGTAATAACTATGATATCGTGGACTTAGGGGTAATGGTACCTGCAGAGAAGATTCTTGATGAAGCAATCAAAGAAAATGCGGATGTTATCGGATTAAGTGGCTTGATCACTCCATCTCTTGATGAAATGGTAAGTGTTGCTGAGGAAATGGAACGTAGGAAAATGAGCATCCCTTTGCTGATCGGCGGTGCCACTACATCACGTATTCATACAGCCGTAAAGATTGAACCTAAATATTCCGGATCGGTCATCCATGTGATTGATGCATCAAAAAGTGTCGGGGTAGTTTCTAAGTTATTAAGTAGCTCCGCAAAAGAGTTTACAAATGGTTTAAAATCAGAATATGCTGAGTTACGGGATAATCACCAAAGCAGGAGAACAGAAAAAGATCATATCTCTCTTCTTGAAGCAAGGAAAAATAAAGTAGATATAGACTGGTCTATATATCAGCCTCCTAAGCCAAAACAGTTAGGTGTCCATGTGTTAAATGATTACGATCTCAATGAGATCAGACAATACATCGACTGGACCCCGTTTTTTAGCACCTGGATGTTAAAAGGCAAATTCCCCATAATTTTTGAAAACCCAACGATTGGAAAGGAAGCGAAAAAGCTTTACGATGAAGCCAATGAGCTCCTGGACCGGGTTATCAGTGAAAGACTATTTCGAGCCAACGGGGTATATGGGTTGTTTCCGGCAGTAGCTCATGGAGATGATGTTATTGTATATGAGGATGATTCACGAAGTAAAAAAGTTTCTGAGTTTCATTTTCTCCGGCAGCAGGGAAAGAAGGGAAAAGACATTCCAAATATTAGCCTCGCGGATTATATCTCGCCAGAGGAGTTCGGTCTTAAAGACTACATTGGTGGGTTTGCAGTGTCAACTGGATTTGGAGTCAAAGAGCTTGCCGAAAAATATGAGAAGGATCATGATGACTACATGTCGATATTGATCAAGGCAGTAGCAGATAGGCTCGCCGAAGCATTCGCCGAACTTTTACATCTAAAGATTAGAACAGAATTTTGGGGTTATGCACCCGATGAGACACTGGATAATGAAGGATTGATAAAAGAGGTTTACCAGGGAATACGGCCAGCTCCCGGTTATCCTGCCTGCCCTGATCATACAGAAAAGCCGATCCTATTTGAACTGCTGAATGTAACCAAAAATACAGGGATCGAACTAACAGAGAGCATGGCTATGTGGCCAGCAGCAGCAGTAAGTGGTTTTTATTTTTCACATCCCGAATCTAAGTACTTTGGGCTTGGTAAAATTTATGAAGACCAGGTAAGAGATTATGCCAAAAGAAAAGACATGAGTGAAGGAGAGGTTGAAAAATGGATGGCACCGGTATTGGGTTATAAATAATTTCGTTAAGCTTTGTAAGGACCTTTTTTACCTATGGGTTTAGATGCCATTATAGTCCTCATTATTATCATAGCAGCGGTAGTGTTATTTGCCACTGAGTGGCTTTCAATTGACCTGGTGGCAATTCTAATCATGCTTTCTCTCATTCTTGCCGGTATAATTACGCCAGCGGAGGGTATTCAGGGTTTTAGTAATCCGGCAGTTATTACAGTGGCATTTATGTTTGTAATTAGCTATGCCCTTTTAAAAACAGGGGCATTACAGCGAATTGGTCCAATGCTGGGGGATCTTTTTAAATCAAATTTTAATTTGGGCATATTGGTGACCATGCTTTTCATTGGGGTGGTCTCTGCCTTTATCAATAATACACCCATTGTGGCCATGTTTATTCCAGTAATGGTCAGTGTAGCTAATATTTCAGGAATTAGTCCTTCAAAATTACTGATACCATTGTCCTATGCGTCTATTTTCGGAGGTACATGTACATTGATTGGAACATCTACAAATGTGCTGGTCAGTGGTATTGCAGAGGACAATGGACTCGATGCTTTTCCTATGTTCTTATCAGCGCCTATCGGCCTTATATTCCTGATAGTAGGGAGTCTATACATATTTCTTTTTGGAAAGCGATTATTACCTGACCGATTCAATGAAGAGGATCTGGAAAAGAAATTTATGATGCGCAATTATCTCACTGAGATTGAGATATTGGAAGGTTCAGAATTTGTGGGGCAAAGGATCATGGATTCAGTGATCGTGAAGGAACTTGATATTGATGTGATTGAGGTCAGAAGGAATAGTGCCAGTTACACATTGCCGGCGGGTGATTTTGTGTTAAAAAGTAGTGACCACATTAAGATTCGCTGCAATGTAGATAAATTAAAAGAGCTCAAAGATCGGTTAAAAGTGGGTTTTAATACAGATGCAATAAGAATTGGAGATAATGAAATTCAAAAAGGGGATACAAGCATCCTGGAATTAATCATTACATCTGGCTCTGAGTTTGAGGGTAAGAGCTTAAGGGAAATGGATTTCCGTAGGAGATATCGGGCTGTTCCATTAGCTATACAGCATAGAGAAGAAGTGGTGCATGAACATTTACATGATGTTGAACTGAAAGCGGGAGATATCATTTTAACGGAGATTAAGAATCACAGGGTCCAAAATCTCAAGCGGCAGGAAATGAACCAACAAACGCCATTTATCATACTGTCTGAGGAAGGAATTATTGACTTTAGTCAACGCAAATTTCTGGTAGTTCTTTCAATTATCAGTGGTGTGGTTTTGCTTGCCACATTAAACATCCTGCCCATAGCTATCAGTACAGTGTTGGGTGGAGTAATACTGGTCTTAAGTAAGGTAATTGATATGAAGGAGCTGTATCGCTCTATCGAATGGAAAATTGTATTTCTTCTGGCGTGTTCCCTTAGCTTGGGGGTTGCGCTTGAAAAAAGCGGATTGGCTTCAATTATAGCTAATGCACTGATCGAGAACCTAAACGTTTGGGGTCCAGTTGCCGTGCTTTCAGGATTATACCTGATGACCTCATTATTAACAGAGGTAATGTCTAATAATGCCACTGCAGCATTAATTGCACCTATTGCCATTACCACGGCTGATAAATTATCGCTGGACCCAATACCATTTCTTATTGCTGTGATGTTAGCAGCATCTGCAAGTTTTATGACCCCTATTGGTTACCAGACAAACACGATGGTTTATAGTGCCGGGCAATACCGGTTTAAGGATTTTATTAAAGTGGGGTTTTGGCTTAATATCCTTTTCTGGATCATTGCTTCCTTTCTGATACCTGTCTTCTATCCTTTTTAATGATTGATCTTATATCTTCTTCCAGGAAGGCTTTTTATAAAGCCCTGAAATTCCAGATTTAGCAGGGTTGCTGAAAGCTGATTAAAGGCAATATTGGTTTTTATAGCAATGGTATCTATTGGAATTCCATTTTTATCTGTTGATAAGAGCTCATAAACCAATTGTTCCTGAGAAGTTAATAGTCCGATGATCTTCCGGGTTTTTTGGTCAGGGTTCTCAGCGGTCCACCCCAAATGATAATCCAGGTCATCAATGTTGCGATAGAGATTGGCTTTTTGACTTCTGATAAGCTGGTTGCAACCTTCAGAAAAGGAATTGTTAAGATTTCCTGGAATAGCAAATACCACACGGTTATATGAGTCAGCAATATTAGCTGTAATCAATGCACCACCTTTTTTAGCAGCTTCAACTACAATGACAGCATCAGACATTCCAGCTATGATCCTGTTACGAGCAGGAAAAAAATGTGCTTCAGCCTGAACTCCTGGTGGGTTTTCAGATATAATCAACCCATCTTCCAGAATTTGATCGACTACTTTTTTATGAACTGATGGATATATTTTATCCAATCCCCCAGCCAATATTGCGAAAGTTTTCAATCCGTTATTTAAGGCAGCTTTATGTGCGTGAATGTCAATACCGTAAGCTAATCCACTGACAATAACGGGTTGTAGTGAAGTCATGTCTTCAACTACTCTTTCAGTTATCTCTTTTCCATACTCCGTCGCATTTCTGGTTCCTACAACCCCAATCAAACGTTCCAGATTCAGGTTTGAATTTCCTTTTACGTATAGGACATTTGGAAAATCAGGAGTCTCTTTAAGTCGATAAGGGTATGCATTATCAGTGTAATGGAGGATTTGTATATTTTGCCTCTCACAATCGTCAATAATTTTTAGAGCTTCATCAAAAGATTTATTTGATGAGATAAGATTTATTAATCGTGGCCCGATCCCTGGTGTTTTCTTAAGCGCACTTTTATCCTTATTGAAGACTGCAGACGCAGAACCGGTATAACTGATTAACTGACGGACTGTAATATCCCCAATCCCTGGTATGAGCTCCAGGGCTACCTGATATACTTTCTCATCCATTGTTACGGGAGATCGTTCTTCAGTTTTTCAAGAAAATTCCTGACAGATTTAAGTGACTCGATGAGATCAACCCGGTTAATAGCTCCATCAATATCAGAATTGATGAAATCACGGGCACCTTGTAGCGTATAGCCTTTTTCCTTTACCAGGTAATAGATCAGCTTAACATTCTTGATGTCTTCTTTGGTAAATTGTCTGTTGCCCTTCCTGTTTTTCTTTGGTTTAATAATATCAAACTCTCCTTCCCAAAAACGGATGAGTGAGGTAGCAACATTTAATTCATCAGCAACTTCACCGATGGTGAAGTACTTTTTTTCTATTTCCTTTTCTTTATAAGGCACGGTCGATGATTTCAGTTTTGAATATAGAAAATTCTCCCATCTTCTTCAATGAATATTTTATTTTCAGGGAAATCTTCTTCAGTTAATTTCTTAATTGTGTTAGCTGCAGACAAGCTGGTGTCTTTTAACGGACCATTTTCATAAGATTGTCTGAATGAGTGAATTTGCCCGGACAAAAATTTCCCATCTACGGAAATGTTCGCTTGTAAAATAGGGGTCAGACCAGCAGCACCTCTTAAATTGAATCTTCCATAGGTAAGGAAATTACCCAGTGAATAAGCAATGAGCCTATCTTGATATACTTCAATAGCCCTGGCAACATGAGGACCATGTCCCAGTATAATGTCTGCACCATGATCAATGAGTGTGTGACTAAACTCGTAAATGTTTCCACGATCCTCTCCAAAGTAAAACTCCCGCTTCCGGGTAACATGCTGGTTGTCTGTCCCTTCTGCACCTCCATGAATTGAAACGACAACAATGTCGGCGAGCGAGTCCAGTTCTTTTACAATTTCAATGGCCCGTTCTTGATTGTGTATTAACAAGGTTCCTTTATTTGGAGCAAAGGCTACGAAACCCACATAGATTCCATTGATCTTATGAACAGTATAAGGGCTTTCAATACTGCCTGCTTTTCCAATACCGAGTGAATCCAGTACAGCCTGGGTACTTCTTCGGCCCGTAGGCCCAAAGTCATTGGCATGATTATTTGCGACACTGATCAGGTCGAATCCGCATGTGACCAGGTTTTCAGCCAAATAGCTTGGCATTTTAAATAAATAGCAGGCCTTAGGATTCTTACATTCTTTGGGTTCGCCCTCCCCGTCAAGGATTGTACCCTCCAGATTGCCAAATGTTATATCAGCGGAGGATAGTAGGTTACATACATCCTTCCATAAGTAGGCCCCGTCATTTGCGGGGAGGTACGATGTGTTCGGGAACTTAGTTCCCATCATAATATCTCCAACGGCCATCAAAGAAATACTATCTGGTAAAACCCTGTAGGTCTCAATAGAAACTTCTTCATCCAATGAATAGAGCGTATCTCCTTTTTGTGTGATATAAATTTTGGGAGTTTCAATGAATACCGTATCAATAGCTGTTTGAACGGTGTCTTCAGTTGAGTTTGCACTTTTATCAGTAGTCTTCTGTGAGACCTTACAACCATTAATTAACCACAAAAGAGTAATGAAGAGTAAATAGCTATATCGGCGTCCGTAAATTTTCACAGGCGCCAAAAATAGAAATAATGGAAATCAC
Source organism: Bacteroidota bacterium (assembly GCA_047947195.1). GTDB lineage: Bacteria > Bacteroidota > Bacteroidia > Cytophagales > Cyclobacteriaceae > UBA7330. The sequence continues at coordinate 2,833,688 of CP170458.1, read as the reverse complement.
AGTGATGTTAACTTTTCCACAAGTTATAGACATAAAAAAAACCGCCCATTGTGAGCGGCTCTTAAAATCTTAACTAGATGACCTCTTAATCCCCGTAAGATCCCAGGGCCTGATTTTCTATAGAGGCTAACCTTAGCACTTCTTCATACTCATCCGGAGTGAGATCTTCATAGAAATAATGTACTGGATTAGTAGGGACATTATTTATATGAACTTCATAATGTAGGTGTGGTGCAGTAGATTTTCCAGAATTCCCTGAATAGGCAATTAAATCACCTCGCTTAACATTCTCTCCCGACCTGACTACAAATTCGCTGAGGTGGGCATACTTGGTGGTGTAGCCAAAACCGTGATCAATCTCGATTTGATTACCGTAACCAGTTGGACTTGATCTGGTGAATTTAACACGGCCATTGCCAGTTGCATAAACAGGTGTACCTCTATCAATGGCAAAGTCAACACCATTATGTGGTTTCCTTACTTTAAGAATCGGGTCGATTCGATAGCCGAATCCACTGGTAAGTCTTTTTAGATCTTCATTAGATACTGGCTGAATAGCTGGAAGTGAAGCCAATTCAAGTTCCTTATTTCTGGCTAAATCAAAAAGTTCATCATAAGATTTTGTCTGGACATACATCCGCTTTTTCAGATGGTCAACCTTCTTGTAATTGTCCAATATGATTTCCTCTTGTTCCAGTCCCTGATCAATCAGGTTCTTATACCTGTTGGATCCACCAATCCCAGCATTTCGTATCTCTTCTGGAATTGGATCAACTCCAAAAATTGTACGATAGATATTGTCATCCCGTTCCTGAAGCGAAGCAGTCATTTCATTGATGTCTGAAATCTCTTTGCTCAATAGGTCATAGTAGATTTTCAACTCTTCGTTTTCTTTCCTTAATAGGGCTTCCTCAGGAGACTCAAAATAAACGGTATATACAAAAAAGATACCTCCAGCAAGGATTAGCGCAAGGGTCAAAAAGCCTAAGGCGTTCCAAAGAATATCCCATCCGGAAACTCTAATTCGCTCGTACCTGCAGGATTCTGTATCATAGTAATACTTAATTCTGGCCATAGAATGGAGTTATTATAAATTCAACTAGTTTTGCGTTTTGTTATTTGCGCTGGCGAATTAAAATCAACAACGTGCAAATTTCGCTTTTTCTTATTTCAAAAGCAAATATTATACTTTAACTAGCTAACTATCAATTAGTTAAATGAACTCCCAGTTAATAAGAGAAAAATTTCTCAACTTCTTTAAGTCTAAGGGTCATCAAATAGTTCCATCTGCCCCCATTGTTGTACAAAATGACCCCACACTGATGTTTACCAATGCGGGTATGAACCAGTTTAAAGACAACTTTCTGGGTAACAGCACGCCTGAATCAATTCGGGTAGCAGACACACAAAAATGTCTACGTGTTTCAGGGAAGCATAATGATCTGGAAGAAGTAGGTTTGGATACCTATCACCATACCATGTTTGAAATGTTGGGAAACTGGTCATTTGGGGTCGAAAACAGGCAGGATGAGGGTTATTTCAAAGAAGAAGCTATTGTCTGGGCATGGGAATTACTCACTGAAGTATATGGATTAGATAAATCCAGACTGTACGCTACTGTTTTTGAAGGAGATAGTGGAGATCAGCTGGAATCTGATGAAGAAGCAAGAAACCTATGGGCTAAATTCCTACCTTCTGATCATATTTTGAATGGAAATAAAAAAGATAATTTCTGGGAGATGGGGGAGACTGGTCCCTGTGGTCCATGTTCTGAAATACACATTGATATCAGATCAGAGAAAGAGCTTAAAGAAATACCAGGACGCGACCTTGTAAATAAAGATCATCCTCAAGTAATTGAGATTTGGAATCTTGTATTTATCCAATTCAACCGAAAGGCAGACGGAAAACTTGTGAGTCTGCCTCAGAAGCATGTTGATACTGGGATGGGCTTTGAAAGGCTGGCAATGGTCGTTCAAGGAAAGACCTCAAACTATGATACTGATGTTTTCCAACCATTGATCCAGGCGGTTGCAAAAAGGGGAGGAGTAGAATATGGAAAGAATGAAAAAATTGACATTGCCTTAAGGGTAATAGCTGATCATATTCGTGCTGTTTCATTTACCATAGCAGATGGACAAATTCCATCGAATATCAAGGCAGGGTATGTGATTAGGAGGATATTGAGGAGGGCAGTAAGATATGGGTATACTTTCCTGAAGTTTGAAGAACCATTCCTGTTTACCCTGGTAGAGATATTAGCCAACCAGTTTGCAGATGTATTCCCGGAATTGAAGGCTCAACAGGAGTTTGTTGCCAGGGTTGTAAAGGAAGAAGAAACAACTTTTTTACGAACTCTTGATAATGGATTGAAAAGAATTGAGACCATCAAATCTCAATCCAAAGGTAAAGAAATTGATGGAAAAACAGCTTTTGAACTATACGATACCTATGGATTTCCATTGGATCTAACCTCCCTCATCGCCCGGGAGAATGGATTTACCGTGGATGAAAAGGGGTTTGAATTAGAAATGAACAACCAGAAGGATCGTTCCAAGTCCGCCGCCAAACAATCATTGGAAGACTGGGTGATTGTTAGTGATCAAAAAGAGCATTCTGTATTTGTTGGTTATGATAACCTTGAAACTAGCTCCCGAATCATTCGCTATCGGGAGGTAAAAAGGAAGGATGACACCCAATATCAGATAGTCCTGGATAAAACACCTTTTTATGCGGAAAGTGGTGGACAGGTGGGAGATCATGGTGTCCTCATAAATGATGATGAGTCCATCATCATAATTGATACCAAAAAGGAGAATGACCTAATCATTCATTTTACCAAAAAAATCCCGAACGATGTATCTGCGGAGTTTGTAGCTAAAGTGGATAAAAACAGGAGGTATGACACTCAAAGGAACCATTCGGCTACTCATCTGCTTCATGCTGCGTTGAGAAGCGTTTTAGGCGATCATGTGCAGCAACGTGGTTCTTTGGTAAATAACGAAGTATTACGATTCGATTTTTCTCATTTTTCTAAGATGACTGATGCAGAAATTCGGGCTGTAGAAGAGATTGTGAATCAGAAGATCCTCGAAAATGTGAAGTTGGATGAACAAAGGAATGTGCCGATTGAAAAGGCCAAAGGGATGGGCGCCATGGCTTTGTTTGGAGAAAAATATGGTGAATTCGTACGGGTGATCGTTTTTGACAGAGAATTCTCAGTTGAATTATGCGGAGGTACACATGTAAATGCTACTGGAACAATTGGGTTGTTGAAAATTATCTCTGAAAGTTCGGTGGCTGCAGGGGTAAGAAGGATTGAAGCTTTGACTGGTGAGGCTGCACGTAAATACCTCGAAAAGGAACTGGATTTATTAAACGAAGTCCGAAGCCTGTTAAAAAATCCTACGGATGTAATTAAATCAGTTTCAACATTGTTGGATGAGAAGGGACAGCTTGAAAAGAGCATTGAGGCATTCAATAAACAAAAGTCGAAATCGATAAAACAGGATTTGAAGGCAGCTATTAAAACGGTTGATGGTATTAGCTTGATTGTTGAGAAAGTTGACATTCCAAGTGGTGATGTATTGAAGCAACTTTCTTTTGAATTAAAACAGGAGATTGGTGATTTAGTACTAATTCTTGCAGCAGATGTTGATAAGAAGCCATTATTGAGTGTTATGTTTGCTGATACTATTTTGAAGAAATACGACCTCAATGCCTCAGAAATGGTGAGAATAATGGCAAAAGAGATTCAGGGAGGTGGCGGTGGACAACCCTTTTATGCGACTGCTGGTGGAAAGGATTTGAATGGACTCGATAAGTCTCTTGAGATTGCCAAAGAATATTTGAAAGAAAAGGCCAAAATTGAATTTTAGATGATTGCTTCTGAGATCAGAGAGAAATATCAAGTCGTCATAGGACTTGAGGTACATGCCCAACTAGCTACTGAGAGTAAAATTTTCTCTCCTGACCCCAATGCCTTTGGTAGTGAACCGAATACCAATATCCATGTAATTTCTTTAGGACATCCTGGAGTGATGCCTCTGCTGAATAAAAAAGCAGTTGAATACGCAGTGATGATGGGGATCGCCACTGGATGTGAAATCACCCGTTTTGGATTTTTCGATCGCAAGAATTATTTCTATCCTGATCTTCCAAAAGGTTATCAGATAACCCAGGACAAAACACCTATTTGTACAAAAGGATCACTTGAGGTGGAACTAAAGGATGGATCCCTTTTTAAGGTTCTCATTAACCGAATACACCTGGAGGAAGACGCAGGAAAATTGATCCATCTGAACAATGAAAAGGACTCACTTGTAGATCTGAATAGAGCTGGAGTGCCATTGATTGAGATTGTGACAGAACCCTGTATCCATTCTTCAAAGGCTGCAAGTGCATTCCTTACTGAGATCAGAAAGATTGTCAGATACCTTCATATCTGTGATGGTAATATGGACGAGGGATCATTGCGATGTGATGCAAACGTTTCGGTGATGTTGAAGGATGCCAAGGAATTTGGAAAGAAGGTTGAAGTCAAGAATATGAACTCAATCAAGAATGTTGCTAAGGCGATTGAACATGAGGTGGAAAGACAGATTGAGTTGTTGGAAGATGGTGATGAAATCATTTCCGAAACCCGCACATATGATGTGACAACAGGGAAAACCTACGGGATGAGGACCAAGGAGGAGCTGAATGATTATCGATATTTCCCGGAACCTGATTTAAGTCCTCTTGAGATCAGCGATGAATGGCTGAATCAAATAAAAAGCAAGATCTCTATTTTACCTAATGAGCTTAGAATTGAGCTAGAGACTCAGTATGGACTTGCCCCTGAAGATGCCATTCAACTTACTGCGCAAAAAGATTATGGCCTTTATTACAAGGAGATTTGTAAGTATACTGATAACTATAAATCAGCGGCGAACTGGTTTATGGGACCCATTAAGACCTATGTGAAAGAGAAAGGAATCTCATTAAGTGAATTTCCATTATCCCATCAGCAAATAGCTGATTTGATTGCCCTTATTGGTGGTGGAAAAGTAAGCTATTCTGCTGCCAGCCAGCAACTGTTCCCTTACCTGCTAAAACATCCTGAGGAGAGTATCGAAGAAGCAGTGGGTCATCTGAATATTGGGTTGGAATCTGATTCCGGGTCTATTCAATCAACGATCGACGAAGTGATTGCAGCATCACCCGACAAGGTGAAAGCTTACAATAATGGCAAAAAAGGTCTCATCGGAATGTTTATGGGTGAAGTGATGAAAAAGACAAATGGAAAAGTGGACCCACAACTTGCGAACAAGCTTTTGAAAGAAACGTTAGAGAAGAAACATGAGAAGATTAAATAATTTCCTGGTATTAGCGACCTTAATAGTTGTCTTCTTTGCCTGTGAAGAGAAGAAAGGAATTCCGGTAGAAGGTGAGGTAAAAAGCAAAATGGAGGGTGAAATTGTTACGCTCGAGAAATTGGAGAATCAATGGGTGACTATCGATACCATTGAAATTGCAGAAGATGGTTCATTTGAATTCAGAATCGAAGAAGATCAACCAAATTTTTACCGATTGAATTTTTTCCGCAGGCAGGTTGCCAACCTGATTGTAAATGGCAATGAAGAAAAGATTATTGTGAATTTAGATGGTAATGATCCAAATGGTGCAGTTGAAATTATCGGTTCTAAAGACTCTAATTATTTAGCCAATCTTCTAGAAACACTTGGATTTCAAAGCCAACAACTTCAGGAAATCAATCAACAGGCTATCCAGGCGAGGATGTCAGGAAATACTGATGAAGTACAGGAGCTTAGCCAGGAATATTATGATAAGGTGAACAGGTACCAACAGGAAACGAAAGAAATGATCTGGAATATGCTGCCCTCTTTAGCAGCTTATTATTCTTTGGAGGCCCTGGATCAGGACCAAAATTTTAGCTTTTATGATAGTGTAGCTCAGGAATTACAAAAAGCAAGACCTGATCACCCAACAACTAAAGCATTGATGACCAGGGTCAACTCTGTACGGAGACTTACAATAGGTTCAGAGGCCCCTGAAATTTCATTGCAGAGCCCAAGTGGGGAAACGGTGACATTGAGCAGTCTAAGAGGGAATTATGTTTTAATTGATTTTTGGGCTGCCTGGTGCAGACCTTGTCGTGCAGAAAATCCCAATGTAGTCAGGATGTATAAAGAATATCAGGATAAGAATTTTGAAATATTGGGTGTATCACTCGATCGAACTAAAGAGGCCTGGGTTCAAGCAATTAAGCAAGATGGATTAATATGGAAACATGTATCTGATCTTCAGTATTTTAATTCAGAAGCGGCACAGACCTATCAGATCAACGCGATACCAGCTACTTATCTAATAGATCCCGAAGGAAAGATCATAGCAAAAAACCTGAGAGGACCTTCGCTGGAAGCTAAACTGAAAGAAATTTTTGGGTAAGTAATTCTTACCAATCAACTACTGACCCGTCATCAGGGTCGTAAGCTGTTTTATATTCTCTTGGTTCTCCAACTTCGTCCATGAGCTTGTTTTCATCTATCTTGATGCCCAGGCCGGGTCCAGTCGGGATGGGTCTATAACCATCTTTCACGGGAGGGAGTGGTTCCGCTAATAATTCGTGTTCCCGGTCACCTCGTTCCTGAACCATAAAATTGGGTATACAGGCAGCTACCTGCAAACTGGCTGCAAGTGAGCAAGGTCCATTGGGATTATGTGGTGCAATGGGGGCATAATAAGCCTCTGCCATTCCTGCGATTAATCTCAACTCGGTAATACCTCCTGCATAATTTACGTCTGGTTGTAATATCATAGCAGCCTGTTTCTCCAGGATCTCCCTGAATCCCCATTTGGTGAAAATGCGTTCTCCTGTTGCAATGGGAATATGTGTCTTCTTGGCTAATTCAGCCATCACATCCACATTCAAAGGCTGGATGATCTCTTCGTAGAACCAGGGTTGAAGTGGTTCCAGCGCTTTGATTAGTAAACTGGCTGTCGTTGGTTGAACAGCCCCATGAAAATCAAGGCCAATATCTACTCCGGGGTGTTGCTTTTGCAAGGCTGCAAATCTTTCAACGATTTCACCCACAAACATTTTTCCTTCGGTATACTTAAATGCCTGCCTGGAAGCCTGGGGACCTACTTTCATGGCTTTTACTCCTGTCTTTTCATTAGGAGTTCCATAAACGAATGCTTTCTCACGAGTAGGGCCTCCCAATAATTTATAAGCTGGTACTCCGTAACATTTCCCGGCAATGTCCCATAAGGCCTGATCAATCCCGGAGAGTATGGCGGTTTTGATTGGTCCACCTTTATAAAAGGATCCACGGTGAATGGCTTGCCAGTGTTGAACGACTGGCCTGGGGTCTTTACCTACCAGGTATCTCGCTACCTCCATGGCTCCTGCAGCACAGGATTTAGCATCATCCTTTAGCATTTCACCCCAGCCTACGATACCTGCATCAGTATATATTTTTACAAAGACCCATGAGTTTTTTAGTACGAATGTCTCGAGTTTGGTGACTTTTATGTTGTCTGAAGGGTCGATGGGGGCTTCTTTTATTAGTTTTTTTTGTGATTCAGCCTTTAATGCATTGAGACCAAAGGTGCCGGCTACTAAAGAAGCCGCTGAATTTCGGAAAAATTTTCTTCTGGATTTTAGGATGTTCATTTTAGGTGAGGTTGGTTACTAATTGAATAAATATAATCAATTAGCTTTCATCCAGGAAGGGAATCCCCGGATGAACAAAACCTAAACATGATTCGTAGGGCTAACTAAATATGGAATAGCTCCTTAAGCGCATTCCATAGCTCAGTCTTCTTTTTTACATCTTCATGTAAAGAGGAAATAGGATAGCTGACCAGAATGCTTTTACGCTCAAACTGAAAAGGTCTGTTTAAGAAGACTTCTGTATTTACTTTATCTGTTACGAAATCTACATTTCCAAAGCTCAATAGGGTGTTAAAATGATTGGTATACTGATCTTCATGATGGATGAGATGCACCTTTTTTAAATCCAGCTTTACCGCTTTTAACATTTTCTCGAGTAGCTCCTGATCACTTTGTGTAAGCTCATGAGTCCAGACCATCACATCATGAGTTTTTAGAGGACTTTTAGGGCTTTCTGGATTTATTTCAACCACTTTTGCTTCCTCAATATTGGTCCGGTCTTCTTTTACCAGGATGATTTCCTCATTGATCAGATATTTGAGATTATCGTCTTCAATCATGATCAAATAGCGCTTTAAGTTCGTTGGCATCCTGCGGTTTCATCCGTTTCCCAAGAATCAATCGCAATTGACGCCTCCTGAGTGCTCCTGCATAGAGTTCTTTCTCAAAATCAGTTTCTGGTGTGATTTCCGGGATAGGAGTAGGCACTCCCATTTTATCTACAGCGACGAATGTAAAAAATGCGCTATGAGATTCAACTTTTTCACCAGTTGGAATATATTCAGCTATTACCTGGATGTAGATCTCCATTGAGGTTTTAAAAGCTCTTGTAACAAAGGCATTTAGTGTGACGACATTACCTAGATTTATGGGCTTAGAGAAGGAAATATTATCAACTGAGGCAGTTACAACCACACTGTTTGAATGTCTTTGAGCAGCTATAGCTGATACAATATCCATCCAATGCATTAGTCTGCCTCCCATCAGATTATCCAATGGATTGGTATCATTGGGAAGGACCATTTCCGTCATGGTCACTTTGGATAAGGCACAAGTTTTCTTTTCTCTGGTCATCAATGAATTCCTTTTTCTCCTCGTAAAGGTACAAAGCTGAACTGGTTAAATTCTTTTCTGGAGACAGTGGTGTCAGAAGTTTTTATCAACCTGATCATCGTCTGGGTTTTACCTTCACCAACAGGAATGATAAGCTTACCTCCAATTTTTAATTGTTTGATTAGTTCATTCGGTATTGAGGGTGCTCCTGCAGTTACAATAATCCCATCATAAGGTGCTTCCTCAGGTAATCCTTTAGAACCGTCACCATGGTAAAAATGGAGATGATATCCCATTTTGGTAAGCCTCTTTTTGCTTTGTTTATGCAGCTTTTGAATGTACTCGATTGTATACACCTCTGCCCCCAATTCGGCAAGTATACACGCCTGGTACCCTGACCCGGTTCCGATTTCCAGTATTTTACTTCCGGGTTTCACCTCAAGCAATTCACTTTGAAATGCCACAGTATAGGGCTGAGAGATCGTCTGACCTTCCCCAATTGGAAATGCTTTGTCTTCATACGCATGTTGGTCAAAGATCGGATCAAAAAAGTAATGACGAGGTACTCGACCAATCGCTTCTAAGACATCATTATCCTTGATGCCCTTTTCCTTTAGCTCTCTTACAAGCATTTTGCGCATCCCCCGGTGTTTATAAGTGTCTTCCAGCCTAACCATTACTTAAAACAAACTAAATTTGTACACATGTTTACAGGTATTGTAGAGGCGATTGGACGCGTCGAAGAAATCAAGGAAGAAGGGACTAACATTAACTTTAGAATTAGCTCTAAAATTAGTCATACCCTGGAAGTAAATCAAAGCTTAAATCATGATGGTGTATGTCTGACCATTACGGCTTTTGATGATAATCAACATTGGGTTACAGCTGTTAAGGAAACGCTGGATAAATCCTCCTTGAAGTATTATGAAGTTGGTCAAAAGGTTAACCTGGAAAGGGCTATGCCGTCCTCAGGAAGGTTTGATGGTCACATAGTGCAGGGGCATGTGGATACAATCGCAGAAGTAAAGGAGATCAGGGAAGAAAAGGGAAGTTGGCTTTTTTCATTTTCATTTGATTACTCTGAGGCATTGATAGTCGAAAAAGGTAGTATCTGTATCAATGGGGTTAGTCTCACATGCTTTAATGTGACTGATAATTCTTTCAGTGTGGCAATAATTCCACATACCTATACGAACACAAACTTTAGCGAATTTGTTATTGAAAAAATCGTTAATTTGGAATTTGATATTGTTGGAAAATACATCAAAAAATTGACTGGAAATTAAGATGGCTTTGTTGAATTGTATAGTTGTGGATGATGATGAAGCATCAAGACTAATTATTTCAAAATACATTGAAAAAACTGATTTTCTGGACCTTACAGATACTTTTGACAATGCCATTGATGCCTCAAATCTCCTATTGGGGAATAGCAACAACAATGTTGACCTGATCTTTTTGGATATTGAGATGCCGGAAATGTCGGGACTTGATTTGGCTCGTTCACTTAATGGTACCCACCCAATCATTTTTATTACTTCTCAGAAAGAATATGCATTAGAAGCATTTGAAGGGAATACACTTGATTATCTCGTGAAGCCACCTGAGTATGGACGATTTTTAAAAGCAGCACAGAAAGCTAAGGAGCAGCACGAAAACATTATTAAGTCTGCTGAAACTGAAAACTACATATTCGTAAAATCTGAATCCCGGTATGTAAGAGTGAACTTTGATGATTTACTATACATCGAAGCCCTTGCAGATTATGTGATTTTTCATACTGTCAAATCCAAATATGTGGTGCATCATACCATGAAAGGGATTGAAAAGCGATTGCCTATTTCCATTTTCAGTAGGGTCCACAGATCTTTCATTGTAAACAGAACCAAGATCAATCAGATTGAAGATATCAATGTCTATGTATCTGATAGCAAGATCCCAATAGGAGCCTATTACAGAGAGAAGTTCCTAAATAAGTTGAATATTCTTTAGTTTTCTATTAGACCAGGGTTGAGTTTGTAAAGCAGGGTCTTACAGGAATAGGCAGCAATTATCCCAATCAATGCGCCGACCAATATGTCAAATGGATAGTGGACACCCATGTAGATCCTACTATAGCTGACGAGGAATGCCCATATCAACATTACAATACTAAAGGTTGATCTCTCTGTAAAATAGAAGAATGAGGCTAACCCAAAGGCATTAGCAGCATGAGAGGAAGCAAATCCATAGCTTCCACCACACCCTTTTATTAGGACAATCAACTGAGTCAGCTCATCTTCATGACAAGGTCGAAGTCGCTCAAAAAATGGTTTCATAAACCCACTAGTTGTCTGATCAGTGATTACAATAATTAGGATAAGCGTAATAAGGGGTTGATAGAATGAATAATGATATCGCTGGAATAGTCTATAAATGAGGTAACCATAAAATGGAAACCAGATGTATTTATCAGACAGCCAAATCATTGGCATATCTAAAAATGGATGCCCAAGTCCGTTTAGAAATAAGAAGATACTCTTGTCTATTTCAATGAGCCATTCAAGCATAAGAGAGCCAGTCGATGTCTTTTTTTAACATTGAGAGGGTTTTAGCCTCCTGTGAATCTTTTTCAGGTTGATAGTCATAAAACCACTTTGCAGTGGTAGGCAGGCTCATTAAGATGGACTCGGTTCTGCCTTCAGTATCAAGTCCGAATTTTGTCCCTTTGTCCCATACGAGGTTAAACTCTACATATCGTCCACGTCGGATCATCTGCCACTCTTTGTTTTGGTCACTAAAAGAATAATTAGCATACTTATTAGCAAAATGCTCATAGATAGGGACAAACTGTTCACCAACATGCTGGACAAAAGCCCATAATTCTTCAAATGAATGGTTTTCAGAAGTGTCATTTAACCGATCAAAGAAAATCCCCCCTATGCCTCTAGTCTCTTTTCTGTGTTTGATGTAAAAATAGTCATCTGCCCATTTTTTGAATCTGGGGTAGTATTCCTTATCAGATTCATCACAAACCTTTTTTAGGGACTGGTGGAAAAAGCCAGCATCCTTTGGATCAATGTAATGGGGTGTCAGATCAATTCCTCCACCAAACCAATAGGTTTTTTCAGTTTTACTATCCTTTGACTCCATCTCAAAGTATCTGATATTCATATGGATAATTGGCATCCATGGATTTTGCGGGTGTAAAACAATTGATACTCCAGTTGCATAGAATTCTGATGATCCGAATCCCAGTGCATCAGTAATCTTTTTGGGTGCATCGCCAAAAACAGCAGAAAAATTTACTCCACCTTTCTCAATTACCCTCCCTTCGGCAATGACATTGGAGAGACCACCTCCACCATCCTCACGATTCCAGGCATCCACTTTAAATGTCGATTTTTGATCGATTCTTTCCAGACCGCTACATATTGTATGTTGCAATTCTTTGAATCGGGTTTCAATTTTATCTCTTCTTTTCATGCGCTAAAATGGATATCCTATTCCAATGTTGATATTAAAAGTGTTGTTTCTGAAATCAAATAAGTTTCCGAAGTTGAGTTCATTTCCAACAAATCTTTTTCCTTTTGGATAAGCAGGGTTGAATAGTTTCCAGGCACCATCCAGACGCAGGATGAGGAATGAAAAATCTATTCTAAGTCCAATTCCTGATCCTACGGCAAACTCACTCAAAAACGAATTCAATCTGAAAATCCCATCATCTCCTTCCGGGTCATTCGCAGGAGTAACTGTGGAGCTATTTAAAAGCCATACATTTCCAGCATCGACAAAGATGGCACCATTTACATATTTCAGGAGCTTTCTCCGATATTCGAAACTTGTTTCGATGATGATATCACCGGGTTGTTCACGGTTATAATTAATTTTTGTCTCAGAGGGATCCGTGGAATCATCAACCCCAAAAGCACCTGGCCCTAGCCTCCTGGGTCTCCATGCCCTAATACTGTTACTTCCTCCGGCGAAATAATATTTTTCATAAGGTAGTGCCCTATTTTGACCATAAGAGATTGCTAAACCAACATGCGCCCTATAAGCAACTTCTGTTAGACTGTTCATTTTGAAAGTTTGTCGGAAGTCGATATCTGATTTTGCATACTTATAATATTCCAGTTGCGTTCCAAAAGGATCTTTTCCAAAAATAGATTCAAGGCTGCCTCCCGTTTCAATGTTAGCCCTCACAAATGCTGCATCCCGATAGCTGAGTCCATAATTATTCATATTAAGTTCCATTGAAAAACTTGAGCTGCTTACGAAGGCAGGTCTAAATGCACGTGAATAGGATAAATTTCCTTGTTGCTCATATACGCTAAGTGAATCACTGAATTTCGTACTTAATTCTGAGTCTATATAACTTACATCGAAAGGTTTAAGGGTGAATTGAGAATTGTCCTTGACCTGCCATATATAGGATAGGCTGGTGTTGAAAGTTTGTCTCTTATATTCCTCTCTTCTGTCTTCAAAGTTGATACCGGTGGTCAACTTTGTCTTAGGGTTATACTGCCCAATTTTTGATTTGTAATATTTTCCCAATGGAAATAGAAATTGAGGAAATGTGAGGGAGAACTCTCCACCATATTGCAATCTCGAATATTGTGTCTCCAAAGAGCTTACACCTGATAGGCCCTGAATTCCAGCATTACCATTTAGTTCAAGAATCTCCATTCCCTTGAAGATGTTACGGTTCTTTAGATTGAAACTGATAAAAGGTCCTGGAATCTGTGCCTGATCTGTCACACTCAATCCCACTTCTGAAGACGTCTGGTATTTTTCCAACGGACTGATAAATATGGTCCCTACAAACTTTCCATCTGTTGAGTCATAGTTAATATTGACAAACTTAAACATGTCCAGATAGGAGAGCTGTTTCTGAGTTTGAAGGGTTGAGGATCTTCTAAACAGGCTGTCGGGGTAGACAAACATTCTCCAATCAAGGATTTTAGTATTGTATTTATCTTCAGCAAAGTCATACGTGATGCCTCTGTAATTTTTTATCAGACTATTATCTGTATTGCTAATGTTGGCATCAAAAATGACCGAGTCAATGGTAAAAATTTTATGAGAATCAGCATTTGGTGGATTGAAGATGGTCTCTTTTACAATTAAGAAATTATCCTTCCTACTTGTGGAATCAATGCCAAAGTGGATGTATTGACGTTTGAAATCAAAATATCCATTATTGGCAAACAACTCGAAGATTCGTTCCCGTTCCCTAGTGATATTGTCCTGATCATATCGGGTATTCATTAGTAGGTTTTTCTCGTGATAACTCAACACCAGTTCCCTGGCTTTCTCATCTGCAATAGCATAAATCACCGAATCAATGTAATATGCATTTTCCTGGAAGATGTCGTATTTAATATTCGTCCGGTGCTTTTTAGGATGTGTGATTTTGGTGGTAACACTTGTATTAAAATAACCTCTTGAGAATAAATACTGTTCAATATTTGAAATGGAAGTTGCTACCTGAGTGCTATCAAAAATAGTTGGAGGAGATCCCCAACGCATTAACAGATTACCCTCTCTAAGTTTTTTGTTCTTCTTTTCTGTTTTACCAATTAGCCTTGCTTTGAGTCTGCTTATTCGGTTTTCTTTGCTGGCTTTTTCAATTTTCCTATTGTATTTTTCCGTAATCCTGTTCAGGTCCTCTGCTACACCTAAGGAGTCATATGGCCATAATCCGAAGACTCCGTTCTTGCCCCACTTATATGCCTGAACTTCCAAACTAATGGGTAAGCCAAGAATCTTTTGATTAGACTTTTGGGCAACCAGGTTTAAGAGTGTCTCTTTATTTATATTTTTAGCCTCCGAAAACCGCTGTTTATATAAAAGTGTTTCTCCTTCGTTAACTAATCTGGAACTCAGACAGGAACTTAAAAAGAGAATAAGGAAAAAATATATAGGGCTTAATTTCAAATCGCGTGTATCCCAATGATTTCAAAGAAACAATCAAAATTCATTAAATCGCTGAAGATAAAAAAGTATAGGGATAGTGAAAATGCATTTATTGTTGAAGGCAGAAAGAATGTATTAGAATTAGTGAAATCAGACTATGAAATAAAAATTCTTGTTGGGACTCAAATGTTTATTGACTCGAACCCTAAGTTATCCAACAAGAATTTTGAAGTTATTGTTTCATCTGAATCAGAGTTGAGCCAGCTCGGGACTTTTAAGTCGAACAGTGAATGCCTTGCAGTAGCTGTAAAGAAGAAAAATCATATAAATCTTAAAAATCTTTCGGGAATCACTTTTTTATTAGACGATATAGGTGATCCTGGCAATTTGGGGACTATTATAAGAACATTAGATTGGTTTGGGTTTGGAAACCTTATCTGTTCTGAGCATTGTGCAGATTTGTATAATCCAAAGGTGATCAATTCATCAATGGGTTCATTTACCCGGATGAATGTTTATTACACTGATCTAGCAGAATTTATCCTTAAGAGTGACATATCAGTCTATGGAGCTGATATGAATGGAGAGGAACTTACAAAAACCAGATTCACAAGTCCAGCATTTATTGTAATGGGGAGTGAGTCAAATGGCCTTTCTGAGAATATTCGATCATTACTCACTTCAGCCATTTCAATCAGTGGCTATGGTAAAGCAGAATCGCTCAATGTGGGTGTCGCCACTGGGATCATTTGTCATCATCTGAGAAATATTAATTCCTAAGTTTTTTGTAATAATTAATCATCCCATTGGTGGATGAATCATGGCTGGAAACGATACTATCATTCTCCAATTCAGGTAAGATTTTATTAGCCAGTTGTTTTCCTAATTCAACTCCCCATTGATCGAAGCTAAAGATATTCCAGATGATTCCCTGCACAAAGATCTTATGCTCATACATGGCAATTAAGGCACCTAATGTTCGAGGGTCTAATGTCTTATAAAGTATGGAGTTTGAAGGCCTGTTTCCATCAAATACTTTGAAAGGCACAAGCGGTTTATAGACATCTTCAGGAGTGTTCTTGGACTTGAATTCTTCGATTACCTCCGCCTCTGATTTACCCTTCATCAAGGCTTCGGGTTGAGCGAAGAAGTTAGCAATTAATTTTTCATGATGATCTCCTAAAGGCATCTGGTTAACTGCAGCAGCCAGGAAGTCACATGGAATCAACTTGGTGCCCTGGTGAATCAGTTGATAAAAGGCATGTTGCCCGTCAGTTCCAGGTTCTCCCCAGATGATAGGACCGGTTTGGTAGGAAACCTTTTTGCCATTTCTATCTACTGATTTACCATTGCTTTCCATGTCGCCTTGTTGGAAGTAAGCTGAAAAGGAATGCAGATTTTGATCATATGGCAGGATTGCCTGTGACTCAGCACCGTAGAAATTATTGTACCATACGCCTAGTAATGCCAGTATAGTCGGAATATTTTTAGCATGATCTTCCGATAGAAAATGCTGGTCCATCGCTTCAGCACCCTCCAGGAGTTTGATAAAGTTGTCAAACCCCAACGCACAGGCTATGGACATGCCAATGGCAGACCAAATGGAATATCTACCACCTACCCAATCCCAAAATTCGAACATGTTATCTGTATCAATGCCAAATTCTGATACAGCTTCTTTGTTAGTTGAAATAGCAATGAAATGGTTTCTAACGAATTTTTGATCTTTGGCATAGCCCAGAAACCAATCCTTAGCAGACTGGGCATTGGTCATCGTTTCCAACGTAGTGAATGTCTTTGAGGAAATCACGAATAAAGTGGTTTCCGGATCTACTTTCTTTAATACGGATACAAGATCAGCACTATCGATATTTGAGACGAAATGAAAATTGAGGCCATCCTTCACGAAGGGTTTCAAGGCTTCAGTGACCATGTATGGTCCCAGGTTAGATCCTCCGATCCCTATATTGACAACCGCTTTTAATGGCTTGCCAGTATATCCTAATAGTTGATTGCTATGAAGCTTTTTAGTGAAAGCTTCCATCTTCCCTAAAACTTTATTGACCTCTGGCATCACATCATTTCCTTCGAAAAGGACAGGCTTTCCTTTTCTATTTCTCAGTGCTGTATGGAGAACTGCCCTGTTTTCGGTCATATTGATCTTATCACCTTCAAACATCAGCTTCTTTGCTTCACCTAGCTTAACCTCTTCAGCAAGTTGGAACAATAATTCCATTGTTTTTTCATCAATTCGATTCTTGGAGTAATCGACCAGCATGTCACCAAAGGAGATTGAGAATTTTTCGAACCTGTTGGGATCCTTTTGGAATTGATCTTTAATCAAAACATCTTTTGTCTTCTCGAAGTGGTTATTTAAAAGACCCCAGGCAGTAGTTTCTGTTGGATTGACTTTAGGAAGCATGATTCAGCAAATTAAGATTGGAAATTTGCCGTAAGTTAAAAGAGAAGAATAATTACTGCTACAGTCTGGTGAATAAATAGAACATATAAGCCACAAATCCCATAAGATAAATCAATCCCTCTGATCGGTCCAGTTTATACTGCTTGAATGTGAACATGAAAATAAACAGCATGAAAGTTCCAATCATTACAATTACAAGATCCGTATTCAATACAGGATTATAAATGATTGGGTTATGAATTAAGGCCGTTACACCAATCACCAGTAATAGGTTGAAAATATTGGATCCTACAATATTTCCGACTGCCAGATCTGATTTTTTCTGGAAAGCAGCTACTGCAGAAGTAGCTAATTCAGGTAGTGAAGTACCTGCAGCAAGAATAGTTAGTCCAATGAGTTTTTCACTTACATTGAAGTTCTTTGCAATAGTTACAGCATTGTCGACAATCATCCTACCTCCGATGGTCAGTCCAACTATTCCCAGCGCTACGAAAACCAGTGTTTTCCAAACGGGTAGCTTAACAATATCTTCTAATAATTCACTTTCATCAGGATGTCTTTGAAGGTTAAAGAAGATGTAAAGAAGAAACATCCCGAACATGATCAATAGCAAAAGTCCATCAAATATTCCAAGTTTATTGGTATCCCCTGTTCCAAACATCACATCATTTACCAGGACGAAAAATACAACTGTTGCGATAAGTGAATAGGGTATTTCTTTCCACAGTGCATTCCGTTGAACTGTTAAAGGATATATAACGCTGGAAATGCCCAGGATAAGAAAAATATTGAAGATGTTGGATCCAATAATATTCCCGAAAACAACATCGTGAGTTCCATTGGGAGAAATTACAGTACCCGATATAATATTAACCACGAGTTCAGGAGCGGAGGTGCCCATAGCTACGATTGTGAGACCGATAGCAATATCTGAAACATTAAACCTTTTCGCTAAAGATGAGGCGCCATTTACCAGCATATCTGCTCCTTTGATAAGCAGAACGAAGCCTACGATGACCAGGAGCAGGTTTAATGTGACATTCAAGAGCGGTTTAGGTTATGTGGAAAATCGGGTTAAAGTATGCGCCTTTGATCTTGCAAGATAATTAGTTACCTACATTTACACAATACAAATTTGACTTCTTAAAGTCCAAGATCAATTACTATGTCCTTTATTTTAGATTCCATCTGAGTCATTTTGTCATCAATTGACTCATTATCACTCATCTTCGCATTCACTGAAAAATAGAATTTTATCTTGGGCTCAGTACCTGAAGGTCTGATGGATATTTTGGATTCATCCTCAGTAAAGAACTGTAGAACATTTGATTTTGGATAGTCAATAGTCTTCACATTCCCGGTGATTAAATCCTTCTCAGTAGTTGCTTCGTAATCAATTAACTTTGTAACAGAGATTCCACCAAGGGTTGAAGGTGGGCTGTTTCTGAATTTAACCATCATCTCCTGGATCTCTTCTGCTCCGGCTTTCCCTTTCTTTGTAATTGATTTAAGCGACTCCAGGAAGAATCCAAATTGCTTATAGATCTCCTCAAGCAGATCAAACACTGAAAGTCCTTCTGACTTGGCCCATGCTGCCATCTCAGCGATCATCGCACAAGAAGCTACGGCATCTTTATCTCTTACACTGTCTCCAACCAAGTAGCCATAACTTTCTTCGCCGCCAGCAATAAACTTTGCCTTGCCTTCAAGCTCTTTGATGATCTCAGCAATGTATTTAAATCCCGTAAGTGTATCGTAACAAGTCACATTAAAGTGATCAGCAATTCGTTTGATAAGGTCCGTGGTTACTATGGTTTTGACTACAAATTGCTTACCATTAAGTTTCTTGTTTTCTTCCCACTTCTTCAGCAAATAGTAGATCAGGAGTGTTCCTGTTTGATTTCCATTTAGTAATTGAAAATCACCTCTTTTGTTTTTTGCAGCTATCCCAACCCGGTCAGCATCAGGATCGGTAGCCATCACCAGGTCCGCATCAATTTCCTGGGCTTTTTTGAGTGCCAGGCTCATGGCTTCTGCCTCTTCCGGATTTGGGTAAACCACGGTGGGGAAGTTTCCATCTGGCTCAGCCTGTTCATTAACAATGTGAACGTTTTTGAATCCAAAAGCCTCAAGCACTTTGGGTACTAACTTTATCCCAGTACCATGAATTGAACTATAGACGATCTTAGTATCGCTTACTTTTGCAATTGTTTCAGGAGACAAACTCAACCCCTTCAATACCTTAATGTATTTCTGATCGATATCATCACCTATAATTTCAATCAGGTCTTTATTTCCAGAAAATTTAACATCATCAAATGAAGAGATTTTATTCACTTCGTTGATCACATTTTTGTCATGTGGAGGCACTAATTGTCCACCATCATCCCAGTAGGCTTTGTACCCATTGTATTCTTTGGGATTGTGAGATGCTGTTACTACTACACCGCTTTTACATCCTAGCTCTCTGATTGAAAATGAAAGCTCTGGAGTGGGGCGCAAAGATTCAAACAGGTATACTTTAATACCATTTGCAGAGAAAACATCTGCGGTTGTTTCAGCAAAAAACCTGCTGTTGTTGCGACTATCATGTGCAATAGCCACTTTTATTTTTTCATTCGGAAAAGTCTTTAATAAATAATTGGCAAGTCCCTGTGTGGCCATCCCAATGGTATATTTGTTCATCCGGTTAGACCCAACTCCCATGATGCCTCTTAACCCCCCTGTGCCGAATTCAAGGTCTTTATAAAATGACTCAGTAAGCTCCTCCTGATTGTTGGATTGTAAGGCTCTGATTGATTCTTTGGTTGTTTCGTCTACAGCCTGACTACTTAACCAGCTTGCTACCCTTGATTCTAGAGACATATCGATTTTTTTATGATTTTATTAAAAATATTAAAATCCTAATTTAATTCTCACCCTTTCCAATACTTCTTTTGCAATTTTCCTTGCCTTTGTCTCACCTTCTTCCAGTCTGCTTTCCAATTCACTCGTATTGTTGATCAGCTGATCAAAGCTTATTCTTTCCTCTTTATACTTCTCTATAATCAATTCAAAAAGCGCCTGTTTGGCATGACCGTACCCGAAGTTTCCTCCAAGATACTTGCCACGCATGTCTTCAGTTTGGGCCTTATCAGCGAGTAGTTGGAAGATAGCGAATACATTGCAGGTATCCGGATTTTTGGGTTCTTCCAAAGGGGTACTATCCGTGATGATTGACATGACGTTTTTTCTAAGCTGCTTTTCGGGCTGGAATATATCTATGGTGTTTCCGTAAGATTTACTCATTTTTTGACCATCAGTTCCCGGGATGGTCATTACCTGCTCATCAATTTTTGCTTCTGGGAGAACAAAAGTTTCACCGTATTGATTGTTAAAACTGGTAGCTATGTCCCGAGTCATCTCCAGATGTTGCTTTTGGTCCTTACCGACCGGTACAATATTTGCATCATACAATAGAATGTCAGCAGCCATTAAAACCGGATATGTGAAGAGGCCGGCATTTACATCCGAAAGACGTTCGGATTTGTCTTTGAAAGAATGAGCATTTGCAAGCATCGGATAAGGCGTGAAGCAGTTGAGATACCAGGTCAGTTCACATACTTCAGTGACTTTACTTTGTCTGTAAAAGAGGTTTTTTGTGGTATCAAAACCAAATGCCAACCATGCAGCTGCAACAGCTAAAGTATTTTGTTTTCTTAATTCAGGATCCTTGATTGACGTAAGGGAATGAAGATCAGCAATGAATAAGAAAGACTCGTTTTTTTCGTTCTTTGAAAGTTCAATGGCTGGCAAAATAGCTCCAAGAATGTTCCCAAGATGGGGCTTTCCGGTGCTTTGAATTCCAGTAAGGATGCGCGACATAATATTTTTTGTGCAAACCTAAATAATTTGAATCTTTGTAATTGTCTTAGTAAAAAGTAACCATGCGATTTATAGTATTATTATTAGTTGTAATTTTTTCAAACCACCTATATGCTCAGGGTAAGCTTGAGTTTGGCAATACTACCCATGATTTTGGTGAAGTTGCTGAAGATGGCGGCCCTATTGATTATAGTTTCAGCTTTAAGAATACAGGAAATCAACCTGTAAAGATTATTCAGGTCAAAGCTTCGTGTGGTTGTACAACTCCGGGATGGACCAAAGAATTGATCATGCCTGGAGACACAGGTTTTGTGAAGGCACAATATAATCCTAGAAATAGACCTGGGCAGTTCAGAAAATCTTTACAGGTAACAAGTAATGCTGTAGGTGGTAATAATACTTTGTTTATTGAAGGTTATGTGAAACCAGCACCCAGGTCAGTAGCTGAGGAGCTTCCATTGAAAATGGGTGGGTTGAGGATAAAATATAAGTCCTTGAACTTAGGAAGGATGACGAATGAAAAGACTATTCAGAAGTCATTTGAGGTATATAATGATGGGGAGGCAACAATTGAGCTTCAGAATGAAAGGGGTCTAGTACCTGAATATATAACTATCTCATTGCAACCGGAGGAGCTAGCGCCTGGAAGTGCAGGAAAACTAATGGTAGCGTTTGACCCGAAAAAGAAGGGAAGCCTTGGATTTCATTCGGACAATATTCGATTTTATACATCTGAAGATCCTGGAGAGATGAAGGAACTATTTATCGTTTCAACAATCGAGGAGTATTTTCCACCGATGACTGATGCAGAAAAGCAAAATGCTCCCAGGTTAGCTATTGATAAAACAAATTATGATTTTGGGCGGTTGGCAGAAGGAAATATTGCTAAAACCACCTTCCAAATTTCTAATACCGGCAATACTCCGCTTAATATTCGAGAGACTCGGGGAAATTGTGGATGTACGGTATCCTCTATACCCAAAAAGGATCTGAAGCCAGGAGAAAGTATCCCACTTACTGTAAGTTTTGATTCATCAGGAAGAAAAGGGAGACAGTATAAAACAGTGACGATCTTCTCGAATGACCCGACTGAGCCGACTCAGATGATCAGCATTCGTGCTGAAGTTTTTTAGTCTTCTCTGGGATAAATATTGTTTTTCCTGTCAATGTCGGCCATCCAACCAGATGCATCTATTTCAATCTTCCTGATTTTTTTGATTGGAATGTCAATAGTAAATGAATACTCCGGATGCGTCCAGGGCCAATCTGGTAAAACGGTTCTATCTACGTCAAAATCATTTGGCTTTTCGCCTCTCATGATGCCAAGGGGAATGTAATACAGCTTTGTATCACCATTTTTAGTAGTCACCCATAAGTCAATAGGCATCGGCATTCTTTTTAGCCTTTTCAGTGTGATTTTTGTGGTGTTTTTCTCTTCAGGTTCTACTGTATTGATTTCATAATCTATTGTATGTGTTGAATTGATCCAATAATCATAATACCAATCCAGTTCAATCCCCGATTGCTTTTCCATAATTCGAAAGAAGTCATTGGGCCACGGGTGTTTAAATTTCCACTTATCATAATAGGTTAACATCCCGGCATCCACATTGTCTTTTCCGATAATATACTTCAATTGTTGAAGGGTTACCTTTCCTTTGGTATACGCTGCAATTGTGTAAGCACCATTTGTAGCGAAATGATCGGAATGTGTACTCATTGGTTCTTCCAATCCGGACTTTGCCCACATAATATAACTAACATAGGCTGCAGCGACTGGATTGAAAAACTCCGTATCTCTTCCCTTGGATTCATAAATAAAGGCTTTGGTATACATCTCAGCATATTCTGTGAACCCTTCATCCATCCAGGCAGCATAGCTTTCATTGTTCCCGAGGATCCCATAGTACCACTGGTGCATCAATTCATGAATGATTACACTGGTAAGCGAACTCAAACTTCTACCACTGGTTATGAGGATTGCCATTGGGTATTCCATACCACCATCACCTGCCTGAATCACAGAAAACTGCGTATAGGGATATTTCCCAAAGTGTTTCTGTATATATGGAAATGCTTTTATGGTGTATTCAATGGCTTCGGACCACATCTGCGAATCCTCCTGCTCCTGAAAGAAGAAGTGTACTAGAGGTCCATTTTCCACCTGTTTTTTAACATGGAGATAGTTCCTGTCAGCCGCCCAGACGAAATCATGCACATTCTCTGCCTTAAATTTCCAGGTAATCTTATCGCCATTAATTTCCTGATATTCACCCTGCTGATATCCATGCCCAACTTCTTCCGGATTTTGAACGGTACCGGTACCACCAAGCATATAATTCTTATCAATCGTTATAGAAACCTTATAATCTCCCCAAGGAGAATAGAATTCTCTTTCAACATATGGGGTAGCATGCCATCCTCTAACATCGTATTCAGCCATTTTGGGAAACCATTGAGACATCGAGTAATCAACACCTTCCTTATTGGTTCTGCCTGATCTTCTTATCTGGGTTGGAACCTGACTTTTGAATGCCATTTCGAATGTCGATGTAGCGTTGGGAGGGATAGGAGTGGCAAGGTCAACTTCCAGAATAGTACCTTCAACATGGTATTTCAAGGGTACTTGATCCTGAGTTAACTTTAGAATGTGATGATACCCAAAATCACTTGAATCAAGATGGACGATTCTTTCACCAATCCTGGGATCTGGGTCTGGGAGATTTCTTGATCTAACGTCCATCATACTCTGAGGCTGGAAGGCATTGAAGTATAAATGATAAAAAACTTCATACAACGTATCAGGAGAATTATTGTAATATTTTAAGGTCTGATTACCTGAAAACTGATGGGTTTTTACATCAAAATCAATGCTCATATCATATTCGACCCTTTGCTGCCAGTAACCTTGAGAAAGCGAAATATTGCAAAAAATTGAATAGAAAAGGGCTAGTATTGAATATTTCTTATATTGACTAATTCTGTGGATAACTTTTTTGAGATATTTTGAACTATTCAATGATTTTTATTTTTATTTATTGAATCAAGAATTGTACATGGAGAAGTTTTTCGAGCTGATTTTATTAATTGTTTTGGCGTTTGGTTCAGCTGTTCTTTTTTCTTTTGCTATCATCTGGAAGTTTGTTTTAGCAATCTTCAAAATGATAGCAACCGTATTTAAGTAATTAGTTATTTAAACGTCAACCTTCGCATATTTTGCATTTTTCTCGATGAAATCTCGTCGAGGCGCGACTTCGTCACCCATTAGCATAGAGAATAAGTGGTCTGCTTCAGCTGCAGATTCAATGGTAACCTGCTTTAATCCGCGTGTTGTCGGATCCATAGTAGTAGTCCACAATTGTTCCGGATTCATCTCTCCAAGACCCTTATAGCGCTGAATATTTACTGCATCTTCTTTTCCATCCGCCAACTCTTTGATGATCTGAATGCGGTCATTCTCTGACCAGGCGTATTTTTCTGATTTGCCTTTCTTAAGTAAGTAGAGTGGAGGTAAAGCAATGTATAGATATCCTTTCTCGATAAGTCCCCGCATGTATCTGAAGAAGAAAGTCAATATCAATGTACGGATATGGCTTCCATCAATATCAGCATCAGTCATGATGATAACCTTATGGTAGCGAAGTTTCTCCATATTGAGTGCTTTCTCATCCTCTTCGGTACCAAAAGAAACACCAAGGGCAGTAATGATGTTTTTGATCTCATCATTGTCATAAATCTTGTGCTCCTGTGCTTTTTCAACATTTAGGATCTTACCTCTTAAGGGTAATATGGCCTGGAATTTCCTGTCTCTCCCTTGTTTGGCAGAACCGCCAGCAGAATCCCCCTCAACCAAATATATTTCACATGCGGCAGGGTCTTTATCAGAGCAGTCTGCTAGCTTACCCGGAAGGCCGGTTCCTGATAGGACGTTTTTCCTTTGTACCATCTCCCTTGCCTTTCTGGCTGCATGACGTGCCTGAGCTGCAAGAATTACTTTTGAAACAATTTGTTTGGCTTCTTTAGGGTGTTCTTCCAGGTATTCATTGAGCGCCTCTGAAACGGCAGTATCTACGGCACCCATGGCATCATTATTACCAAGTTTTGTCTTCGTTTGTCCTTCAAACTGTGGCTCGGCAACTTTCACTGAAATTACTGCTGTCAATCCTTCTCGAAAGTCATCTCCAGCGATCTCTATTTTCACTTTATCAAGCAAACCTGACTTATCGGCGTAAGACTTGAGCGTTCTTGTCAAAGCTCTTCTGAACCCAGCTACGTGAGTACCACCTTCGATGGTATTAATGTTATTGACATAAGACACTACGTTTTCGCTAAATGAAGTGTTATAGCTCATAGCGACCTGGGTAGGTACCCCGGTTTTGTCACTATCGATGTAGATTGGATCGGGTATCAGGACTTCCCGGGTACTATCTAGATATTTGACAAATTCTTTTAAACCGCCTTCTGAGAAGAAATCTTCACTCTTGGGATTGCCATTGTCGTCTTTGTCACGATGATCTATTAATTGAATTCTAATTCCTGCATTAAGAAATGCCAATTCCCGGAGTCTTGTTGCAATGGTCTCATAATTATACTCTGACACAATGAAGATACTGTAGTCAGGAGTAAACTTGATGATTGTACCTGTTATATCCGTTTTGCCAATTTCTTTTACGGGCTCTTTAGGAATTCCTATTGAGTATTCCTGTTGGTATATAATACCGTTTCTATGAACAGTGGCTATTAATTGAGTCGATAAGGCATTTACACAGGAAACACCAACACCATGAAGACCACCTGAAACTTTATATGTGTCTTTATCAAACTTTCCACCGGCATGTAATACTGTCATTACAACCTCCAAAGCTGACTTTTTCTCTTTTTCGTGAAGGTCTGTTGGAATCCCTCGTCCATCATCAGTTACTGTAATAGAATTGTCTTCATTGATCTCAACTTTGATATTATTACAATATCCGGCAAGCGCTTCGTCAATGGAGTTATCTACTACTTCCCAAACCATATGGTGAAGGCCTTTTACCCCCACATCCCCAATGTACATGGCAGGTCTTTTTCTGACTGCTTCCAGCCCTTCTAAGACCTGAATATTACTTGCTGAATAATTTCCTTTACCTAATGACTTATCTTGTTCCATCTAGTGATTTTTGAAACCACAAAAGTACATAATTTATGCTTCATGAACCCGGTTGTGAAATGCCAAAAGGTTTACTAGTTTTGAGAAAACTAAATACTTAGTTGTATGCGCTTACTTATTCTTCTTTATATCATCATTTTGGGTGGGCCAGTCTTTGCTCAGCAAAGAACTTTCAACAGGGATAGCATGCAGCAGGTCATGGAAGAAAGGAGAAAACTTCGTAAAATTTATCTTACGAATTTGGAAAAATATCCAAAGAAGACCCTGGATTCGGTGAGGCATGCTCAAATGGAAATCAATTCCGAAAGAGGACTTCTACGACTTCAGGAGCTTAAGTCAAATACCAGGCTGGATACCTTAAAGCGAATGGATCTTAGTTATGCAGGTCTAAATAAAATTCCGGATTTCGTTTTTGATGCCACAAATATTGAGTTTTTGATTCTTAGTTATAATCATATTAAGAAACTACCAAAAGAACTTTCCAGGCTTAAAAAACTCAAATACATTTCGTGGTCGAATAATGGGTTAGATGATTTTTGGTGGATAAGTATTAAAGATCTTGATCAGCTTGAGTCATTAAATCTCAGTGATAATACTCTAACACGGGTTCCTCTGGGAATTGGTAAACTTGATGGATTAAAAACCCTGATCCTTGACCACAATTTATTCGAGGAATTCCCTGTAAGAAGACTTTCCAGAAATGAAAATATTCGAAAGGTCACGATGAACAGGTGTTCATGGATGCAAATTGGAGAAGGTCCATTTGAGAAATTGGATTTCATCAAAGAGCTGTATTTGAATAGTTGTAATTTGACTTCTCTTGATCCCTCATTCTATCAAATGAGAGGTATTTCTGAATTACAAATGCAAGGAAACAAGTTAAGGGGTTTGCCTGATGGTATTTCATCCATGGAGAACCTGACGAAAGTTTCATTTTATGGGAATGAGTTGGCCACCCTTCCTAATGATCTTTTTGACTTGAAAAAATTATTGGCTATTGACCTTTATTATAACCAATTGAAAGTGATACCCTATGAACTTGGAAACCTGTCGAATCTTGAAGTACTCTATTTAGCTCACAATGAACTTTATGATATTCCACCATCCATTGGACAGTTAAATAATTTGGAAGAACTTTATCTCCATCATAATAAATTTAGCGTGTTACCGGAGGAAATATCTAAGTTGAAAAATCTAAAGGTTGTAAGGGTAAATGATAATTTTTTAATGGAGTTTCCAGATCAGATCTTGAAACTTGACCTGCTTAAAGATATTGATGTTTCGAATAATCAAATAAGCACGATCCCCACTGATATTTCTGAACTTGAAAGACTTAAACTTTTCACCTACAATGGTAATGAAATTGATTTTGAGTCACATAAGAACCAAAATCTTGTAGCTGTATTGTATAAAATGATTGAAAGGGGAGTGATCTGTGTTCCAAAAGTAGATATGATCAGAACTCAGTAATTACCGATGCTGAGCATAACAAGTGTGCAAGCATTCTCAGTTTCTATTCCTAGTTTATTCGCTTTGGCAGCCATTGTAGGATTTTCCGTACCCGGGTTGAAGATGATTCTTTTAGGTTGCAGGCCCAGAATGTATGATTCCCACTCTTGTTGATGTGTCGGGTTGATGTACATTGTAACCGTATCAACATCCTTTATTTCTGGTTTTGTTTTGAGATCGAGGACTTCAATGCCCTGAACAACTCCTTTTCTGATTCCAACCGGAACGATCTGATGGTTTTTGTCAGTAAGTCTTTGGGCAGCCAGATAGGCATACCTGGAAGGATTGTCACTGGCGCCAATAATTACTGTTTTCTTACCCACTGTGGTTTTATCTGTTTCAGAAATTACTTGTTGTTCTTCTTTTTGGAAACCCATATCCTAAATTGATACTGAATATAATGGGTAAATAGAATTCGTTTCGGTTTAGTTCCGAAAACAGACCGGCTTTTGGATTTGTGGCTTCAAAATTGTTTTTGATTCTCCTTTTACCAAATCCTAATCCCACTCTGAAGTCCACAGAAAAGCCGCTATCTCCAGGTCTTTCCATCCATCGGGTGCCAAGGAATAATCCGTAACCATAGTTGGTTTCAGAAGCGCTTAAGCTACCCTGATTACCCTGGTTGTCTATAGTGTTTATATAGTGTTGTTGTAGCTCAGCAATGACTTCATGTCCAAAATAGAGCAGCCCCATAGGTGTATCAGGGTGGTAAAATTTCTGTCTAAACTCAAGTTTGCTGCCACGTGTGTAAAGGTCATCAGCGATAATATTTTCATTGGATGAAAAGAAAGGATTCCTGATCACAGTTATTTCAAATTCATAGCCAATTCTTTCCTGAACGTAGTATTCCGCTGCTAATGGGAGACTGCCAAAAGGCATCCACAGTGGATTGGTTCCAAAGATCACTCCCTTGTATTCATTAATACTTGGGCTGAAATAGCGGATCTTATTATTTCTGTATTTATACTGAGGTTTATCACTACCTTTTTCATCCGGAGACTTTAGGTCTTTTGTGCGGAAGATTGGCTTCTCATTCTCATATATAGGTTTGTAAACCCCAGCTAAGCCACCATCCGGGTAGTAAAGCGTCCATTCTCCAACACGCTTATCATCTTTGATTTCACCTTCCATCCTTAAGGTTCCATCTGGATAATACCCTTTGTATTCGCCAACTCCGTCAGCAAATTCTGCGATTCCTTCTTCGAGTCCTTCTTCAGAAAAATATAGCCAGGTACCCACTTTTTGACCAGCTTCAATCTTCCCACTGGATTTTTGTTTGCCATTAGCATAGTACTCAGTATACGATCCGGAACCCTGATCATAACTTCCTTCTCCTTTGAGATCTCCAGTTGGATAATACAATTTCCAAAAACCTTCCTGCTTATCATTTTTCATGGCTCCCTCGCTACTTACAGAACCATCGGGATAGTAGTATTTCCAAATCCCTGATTTTTCCCCATCAAGAAACCTTCCTTCAGCTGCTACAGAGCCATTTTTATGATAATAGGTCCATAACCCGTTCCTTAATCCACCAAAATACTCTCCACGGGCTTCCAACTCACCAGACTCAAAGTAGTATTTCCATTCACCAACACTCCTCTCTTCAATATTTTTTCCTTCATTTTTAACTGCTCCTGAGGGGTAAAATTCCTTGTAATTACCCGTACCCTGTTCATAGAAGGCCTGTGCTTTTAGGATCCCATCTTCGTAGAAGTAATTCCAAATTCCTTCTTTTTGATCATTGTAATAGATGCCTGAGCTCTTTTCAGAGCCGTTCTCAAAATAGAATGTCCATGAACCATGCTTGGTATCATTCATCATTACACCTTCTGCTCGAAGGTTGCCTCGTTCAAAATAATATTTCCATCTTCCATTTTGCTTTCCGCTCTTATATTTCCCTTCTGCCCTTTTCTGCCCATTTTCAAAATAGAATACCCAGGTGCTGTCGGTAAGATTATCTAGATAGTATCCTTCTGCCTGGAGGGATCCACTTGTATAGTAACTAAGAAATGGTCCGTTGAGTGAAGAGTCTTGTTTTGATAGGCTTATAACCTCTTTAGGTAGCTGCTCAAGGTCATCGTAATAGGTACGCTTAATGAAAGTCTGTGAGTGGACTTCACTTACTATGCACAACACTATCGTTAACCAGATGATTCTCATCTGTTTACAAATTTAATCTAGTTATGTTTAGAACCCCAGTTTTCAATTTCTTCCTTACTCCATAGCTCAGGGTAGAAGATGATTTTTTGTCTACGGGGCGGTAGGTATTTTTGCCAGTTTGTGCCCCCTGACGCCTCAATAATTTTAGGGTCTTTGTTTAGATATTTGACAGCAGATTTATAATGCACAAGCGGCCATTCT
The DNA here is from genome assembly GCA_047947195.1 of Bacteroidota bacterium. GTDB lineage: Bacteria > Bacteroidota > Bacteroidia > Cytophagales > Cyclobacteriaceae > UBA7330. Next base: position 2,803,757 of record CP170458.1, on the reverse strand, counting down.
ATGTTGGATTTCTGATCCAACATTCTCAGTTCATCAATGACTTCTTTGTTCCCTTTGAAGGATTTACGGTATTGTTGGCGGATATTAATTCCCTGAGCAAAAGACGCTCGCTGAAGGAATTCCTCGGCATATTTATCTTCAAACTGCTTTAGGGTCAACGTTTTTTTTCCTGTGGCAAGTTCGGTAGCTCCTTTCTTCCAATATAGGTTTTCGTAGATATCTTTGAGAGCGGACTTGTAAGTGAATTGGGTGTGTTGTTCATGCTCTGTCAGTAGGTAGAAGTCGGTGGCAGCAATCTCAAATAATCTGAATTGAGCAGATTGAAAGCCTGAGGAGGGGAGGAGCGACATTCTGAAATTGAGGAATTGATCTCTGTCCATCCCATCAATCATGATATCGAAGGAACTGATCAGGTGTTCAAAATACCTATTAATCCTTCTTAGTCTTTTTACAAACTGGTCTGCATCTGTCTTTCCAAAATCAGCAAGGATTTGGTTTTGCTCTACGATGATTAGTTTAAGGTAGAGCTCAGTGATTTGATGGTAAAGAATAAAAATCTTTTCATCAGGAAAGCTTGTTCTGGGTGATTGTAGACTTAAGAGGGTATCTAAACGGATGTAATCCCAATAAGTCAAATAATCTGCGTGAAGCAACCCATCGAGGTAGGAGGAAAGGTCCTGGCCCATGGCATCGAATTTTGCATCCAGTTTTTCCAGTTGTGCCAGGACCTCTGCACTTATCTTATGCTTTGCCATTCCATCTGTTGCTTTGGTTGTAAATTTGACTTAAATAGAGATTAAAAAAAAATCAGGTATGTCAACCCCAATGAATGCTGAAAAAGACTTCGCAAATAAACGAAACTTTATTGATGATTTTGAGGCTCCTGATTTTTATCAGATCGATGATTTACTCACCGATGAGCAGAAAATCATTCGATCATCCGCAAGAGATTTTGTAAAAAAGGAGATCTCCCCCTATATAGAGGGATGGGCAGAGCAAAGTCATTTTCCTTTGGATATAGTTCCAAAGATGGGGGAACATGGCATCTTCGGACCTACAATTCCACCTGAATACGGTGGAGGTGGCCTTGACAACACTTCCTATGGCATTATCATGCAGGAGCTTGAGCGCGGGGACAGCGGCATGCGCTCAACAGCTTCGGTGCAGGGATCACTGGTAATGTTTCCGATATATTCATTCGGGTCTGAGGATCAAAAAAAGAAATACCTACCAAAACTGGCTTCGGGGGAATTCCTTGGATGTTTCGGCCTTACGGAACCTAATCATGGAAGTAACCCTTCAGGAATGGAGTCTAGATTAGAGGATAAAGGAGATCACTACATCCTAAACGGAGCTAAGATGTGGATCTCAAATGCGCCATATGCAGATATTGCAGTAGTTTGGGCTAAGAATGTAGAAGGAAGAATAAAGGGCGTAATTGTGGAACGAGGAATGGAGGGTTTCTCTACTCCAAAAACAACTGGTAAATGGTCTTTAAGGGCTTCAGCTACTGGTGAGTTGGTATTTAACAATGTAAGGATTCCTATAGAAAATATTTTGCCAGGTAAAGATGGTCTTGGTGCTCCACTTGCCTGTTTGGATAGCGCTCGATATGGCATAGCATGGGGTGCAGTAGGTGCGGCAATGGATTGTTTTGAAACAGCAAGAAGATATGCGAAGGAGAGGATACAGTTTGGGAAACCCATCGCTTCTTTTCAGCTAATTCAGAAGAAGTTGGCTGAGATGTTAACGGAGATCACAAAAGCACAGTTGGTAAATTTCAGGCTGGGTCAACTAAAGGATCAGGGCAAAGCCACAACCCAACAGATATCAATGGCTAAGAGAAATAATGTGGAGATCGCTCTAAATATTGCCAGAGAATCCCGTCAAATATTGGGTGGTATGGGGATCACATCCGATTTTCCGATCATGCGCCACATGATGAATCTGGAATCAGTAATTACCTATGAAGGAACACATGATATTCATCTATTAATCCTTGGAAAAGAGATTACCGGAATGGATGCCTTTGTTTGATTTATTTCAGAGAATTCTGGAAAACGAAATCACTAATCTCCATTCTAGTCCTTGGGTTAAGTTCCCTCGTTTTTAATTTGTCTGGTAACTGGTCAGGGTTACCATAATAGCCAATGGCTACCATTGTATTTGGTATAAATTCATCGGGAATTTCAAGCAAGTCAATCACTTTCTCCTTGGAAAAGCCTCCCATTTGATGGACCCCAATACCCATGCTAGTTGCCTGAGCTAATAGATTGCCCATTGCCAGACCCAAATCATGTTTGGCTGATCCGTTAATGGATCCATCTGATAAATGCTTCTTGACCATTGCCAACATCAGAATTGGGGCATCTTCAGTCCATGACTTATTATTTGGAGATAATGCCTCATGAAGTTTGTTAAAGGCTTCATCTCCTCTACGGGCAAAAAGTATCCTCCATGGTTGTGCATTCATGGAGGATGGAGCCCACCTCATAGCTTCAAAAAGTTGGTATAAATTATCATCGGAAATATCTTTTGGATCAAATGCCCTTGGACTCCACCTCTTGCTGATTTCATCAATCACAGGATATTGAGGGTTAGGTCCTTTCTTTTCCGGTATGTCTTTTATTGATGCCATGAAGTAATAATCGAATATAATCGACTATTGTTTAACAAGCTGAATATTCAAATCTAATTTGATTTCTTCACTAACTACCACAGAACCAGCTTCAGTGACATCATCCCATTTAAGACCGAACTCTTTTCTATTGATTTTTCCACTGATTTCAAAGCCAGCTTTGGTATTTCCGTAAGGATCTGATACTGTTCCACCATAAATTACTTTTAATTCAACTGGTTTTGTGTTGTCTCTGATCGTTAAATCACCTTTTAAAGCATACTCATCATCATTCAGTTTAGTGAATGAGGTGCTTTGAAACTTAAGTTCAGGATATTCTGCAGCGTTGAAGAAGTCATCTGATTTCAAGTGGGCATCCCGATCTGCAACCCCTGTAGAAATTGAATCGATCTTTGCTGCAAAATTGATCTCTGCGCCTTCGAAGTTGTCCTCTTCAGTTTCAACAGATCCTTCAAATTCATTGAATTTTCCATTTACTGTTGAGATTACCAGGTGACGTACTTTGAATCCTGCTTCAGAGTGTGTTGGGTCTATTGCCCAGATAGTTTTAGTAAGTGTTTCCATTATTTTTTTAATTTATGTGTTAATACAATATATGTACATACATATAACTAATAATAGAAAAATAAGTTTCGACATCCAGTGAAAAATTTTCAGATTTATACTTTAGCATTTCTCTTAACCCTAAATGAAAGAATAAATAGGATATTATGAATGATAAAACCTTAGGAATTGGAATGGTAGGGTCCAGGTATGGAGCGAGAATGCATCAGGCAAATTATAGCAGTCTGCCTTCTGGACAGGTGGAGATAAGAGGTGTGTGTTCTCGGACCCTGGATAGCGCAAAAGCGTTTGCCGATGCTTTTAATGTTGGCTTCGTTACTGACAGCCTGGAAGCATTATTAGCCAGGGAAGATATTGATGTGATTGATATTTGTACACCGCCAGCATCGCATCATGAGATCGCGATCAAGGCAGCTGAAGCAGGAAAACATATCATTATGGAGAAGCCGTTAACTGGCTACTTTGGCGAACCTGGAGATCCGGAACCAATAGGTTTTAAAGTTTCACGAAAAAAGATGCTTACAGGTGCTCAAAGGAATGCAGAGGCGGTTCGTGATGCTGTTAGGAAAAATAATGTTCGATTTTGCTATGCTGAGAACTGGGTATATGCTCCACCCATTTTAAAGATGCGTAAACTTATGGCAGCTTCAAATGGCTCTGTGTTGGAGCTACGTGCAGAAGAGAATCACTCCGGTTCAAATTCGGCTTACTCGAAAGAATGGAAGAATATGGGGGGTGGAGCACTCTTAAGAATGGGCGCACATTCTGTCGGTGCCTGCTTGCATCTAAAGCAGTGGGAAGGGCTGCAAAGAATCGGAAAATCCATTAAGCCTGTCTCCGTCATTGCTGATACAGCCGACCTCATTCATACAGATGCTTCAGAAAGAGCTCAAAAAGCCAATGCACATCAATGGATTAGCTCAGATCCCTCTGATGTGGAGGATTGGGCAAATTTGATTATCCGGTTTGATGATGGTTCGAGAGCTACAGTACTCATTAGTGATGTGGGGCTTGGTGGACTAAATACAAGGGTTACTGCTTTTATGACAGATGGTGTGATTAAAGCAAATATGACCAGCAATGATGCTATAGAAACATATTCGGTAGACCCAGGTACCTTTGAAAAGGAATATTTCACAGAAAAATTGGAGACCAAAGCTGGATGGAATCGACCCAGCTGTGATGAAGACTGGTTTAGAGGATTTGCTCAGGAGATCCAGGATTTTGTTGATGCCATTCGAAATGACAGGGAACCATTTGCAAGTATTGATCTGGCGGTAGACTGTGTGAAAGTCATATATTCTGCCTACCTATCTGCTGAGGAGGGTAGGATCGTCCACATTGATTGAATCAGAAATTGATTTTTATCATTGTTCGGATGTCAGAACGAACAGACCCATTAATTTCTTCCGATCCGCTGCCAATGGTATCCTGATAAGCATAATTAAATCGAGAATACTTGACCCAAATATTTAAGAAACGATTGATGTTATATCTAACCATGAGATAGGATCTTATTCCATTTCCGGAATATGCTGGTATGGAAAAGGAATAGAGCAGATCTCTCTCATAAGCATAGATCCTATTGTCATAATTGTCCGTTTCAAATATGGCAAATCGAGCATCGACCTTAAGTCGCCAGAAAGCATATCTGAAATCTTGAATAATGGCAAATCCTTTGGTTCTGTTATCCATCAGTTCAAAGCTTGAAAACTGAATCCTCGTTTTCATGGAAATCGAATTTGAAACCTGGTAGTCTGTATTGATCAGTAGGTTCCTCTTTATGCCATTGGCCAGAAATCCCAGATTTCCGGAAGTTTTATTTACCGAAGTTTCCTTTGATTCTTCCCGGTATTGGGTGTAAAACTGTATTTTTTTTGACTGCCTGTATGTAAGTCTTCCCAGGTACTCCTGACCCTTCGAAGGTGCATCCACACCATATTTCAGCCATGGAAAATTAAAGTAGTCAAAATATAAGGCTAGTGTCATCTTCCTGTGAGGTGTAAATTTCAAACCCCAATAAGCGCCTTTTTCATTGATGGTTCTGGATTGTTCGCCAAATCCATTTCCATAAAATGAATGGAAGTCTTTGTCATAATTTCTTAGAGAAAAACTAAAATCAACAGTCGGAGCCAGGCTGGCAATGGCTCCAGCATAAAAAGCCTGACCTCCGGATAATGATCTGGCATATTCACCAAAAAAATTGAAGTTTTGCCACAGCCATGAACCATAAATAGATCCAACCCAATTTCTGCTTCCGGTAAATTCAAATTGGTTGTAGTTATTGGGCTTTTTTTGAATAGGGTAGTTAAACTGACTAAAGAGATAAGTGGAACCCACGGTAAAATTTCTCATGTTATATGAAATAGCTCCTCCCATTATTTGCTCATTGAGTCTATTCTTCCTGTTAAGTTCGTTTTGATTTCTATGATATCCGCTGGATTGAATACTTGATACATACTCATCAAAATCCGTAAATGTGGTATCGGTAAGCACATTGGCATCCTGGTTGGTATTTGAGTACAGAAAGGTATAATTCCAACTTCTTTTACCCAGCGTAATTCCAGCTCCTCGAAAGAATCCGGATTCCAAAGAGGAAGTATAGGGCCTCAACCCCAGGTCATTTCTTCTGGTGGTATGGATCGTTTCAGTGCCTTTGCCAAAGCTAAAACCTGAACCAAAGACAAGGCCCTGACCTAGTTGAATCTGGAAATCCCCAAGAGCAAGAGCTTTTATAATGCCTTGATTTTTGAAATAAATATGAAACGATTGAAAATCGAAGACCTGCATACCGGAAGAATCATGGCGATAAATTTTCTCCCCGGGATCTTTCTCCAAAGTAAAACCTAAACTGAAATCATTAGATCGGGAGATTCTGTATCTGGCATAGAAGTAATTAGGGTCCCCAAAATAGGGATTCTCCTCACTTTGCTTATAACCCTTTTTGGACTCTAAAGTCCTGTAATGTCGTAGGATTAGATAGTTATTATCCTCAGTTGCAATCCGTTGCCATAAATTTCTATTGTCATCCTTTTCCATAACCGTAACAAACGGTATTAGATCTGAAATGACTTCAGGAGTAAAAAGCGGGATGGACTGAAGCTCGTAAATGGATAGTAAAGCCCCATTATTATGAAGGTGATCAAAAAGATTATTGACCTGGATGGGTGTTAGAATGTTTAAAGAAAGTAGTTGATCAGGAGAAGTTTTGTTGAGATTGATTGGATGTATGTAGTATTGGAGTAGAGACTCATAGATCTGATCATAAGCCAGGTCGTCATCCTGTATTTGATAAAGACGTTCCGCAAAATTCTCCAGATCTAATTCACCTTCCTGGCTAAAAAGTAGAATCGGGATATTCAAAGCAACTATCAAGCATATAATTTTCATTTTTTCTCCAATAAAAAGTCGAGAGAAATTTCATGAACTACACCTAGATCGCCTTGATTGATAAATGCATAGTTAAATACAAAAGGCTTGATTTTAAAGCCAAGCCCATAGGCACTTTTAAATGGATTGGTAGAAATACCGGATCTGAGGGCAATTGGATCAATAATATGGTATTCAATACCGCCAACAAACCTGGCTTTTGAGTCCAGCGTTTTGTGTATTTCTGCATTGATCATTAGAGTTGACATTGGGCGATATGATAACCCTGACTTCATGGATACAGGAATATCTTTGCCCACTCCCATATTGAAAATATGGGCCCCAATGAAAATTTGATCAGTTAGTTGGGCAACACCCCCGAATTCAAAGACCCAATATTGCCAGGAACCTAATCCTTCGATTCTGTATTGGATCAGGTTAGCTCCAAAACCGAGGCTTACCATCTGAATTTTGTTTCCAATGGCTAAACCAGCTTTTTGTTCACTGAATAGATCGTTACCAAATCGATAAAAACTCATGCCTGCATTGAACCAGTTTAAAGGTTGGATATAGCTCACGCCAAGCACCATAAACTCAGGGATGTTATATCTGTTTTGATAAGTAATGGCGCCTGTAGTGCTTTCAACCCGACCTATTGTGCCAATATTGTTTAGATTAGACCAGGCATCGTTTATAGTTAATGAGGCTCCAGCGAGGGCATTACTTCTGGCTCCCAGGTTGTAATTTTCTTGTGCAGATAAATAACTGGTCGAAATTATTACTGTACTATATAGCACAAAACGTAACATGTATGTGTAAAATATAAATACTCTAACTTTAAATCAAATATTGCGTCTTATATTTTCCGTGATGAGGACTCTATTATTATTTACCTTGCTTTACCCTATGATTTCATTTGCTCAGGATTCTATCTTCTATGAGCATGGTTCATTGAAAGCATACGGGATCATAGAGGATGGTAAAAAGGAAGGGGAATGGTCCTATTTCTATCCCGGAGGAGAGCTCAGTGCCCACTTTGAATACATTCATGATAATATGGATGGAGAACAAATTTATTATGACATAGATGGGAGTATACTGGGTATTGAAAATTGGCAACACGGTCTATTAGAGGACTCAGCCAGATATTTCTATCCGGATGGAACAATAGAAAAATTGGGAATCTATGATCAGGGTCTTTATACAGGAAAATGGACATTCTTTTATGAAAATGGAAACCTGAAGCGATCAGGATATTATAAAGAGGGGACACCTGATAGTCTTTGGCACTTTTACCATGAAAACGGTTTACTCAATCAGGTTGGTGCTTTTAATGAAGGAAAGGAACATGGTGTTTGGAAATATTTTGATCTGGATGGGGATCAAACATATGAAGGCTCCTTTATTGACGGAGAGAAATCGGGCCAATGGTATTTCTTCAAAAGATCAGGAAAAAAGAAGAAATGGAAGTATTTTGACTGAACTTCCAACCTGGAATTTGATTTTAAGACATAATCAATAATTGAATTATATCAATAATTAATGTAACTATTTACCGTTGAGTTGCGTATAATCGTATAAGCAATTATAAACTCCTATCTAAGGCTCACTCAGCTTTTGAGGTTTCATTCACATACGACGAGAAGAGTTAAAGTTGTCCTCTATTATTAACTCTTAAATTTTAAACACATGATAACATTTATTGGTTTTTTGGTGCTCGTAATGGGTATCATCATCATTATTATTTCCAGAATTAATATCCAAATGGATGCTTTTGCCTGGTTGCAAAGATTTAGGATCGGACAGGGTGTGGCGTTAACAATTATTGGGGCAATTCTAATGCTCATGAATTCAATGTTCTTTTTTGCAGACAGAGGATTTAATTATCTACTTGTTTATCCAACTGGGAGAATGAGTGCTGTAATGGAACAGGGGATTAAGTGGAGAGGGTTTGCAAAGATTGATAAATGGCAGAAATTCATCGACGTAAAAGTTGTTGGCGATGGTATAGAAGTCGATGAAAAAGAAGTCAGTGGTTTGATGCAACCTATACCCTTGCGATTTATTGATCAGGTAACGGCCTCTGGATATGTTTCAACACGATTTGAACTTCCACGAGATGAGGAAAGCTTTATCGACCTGGCAGTTAAATTCAGGACAATGAGCAACCTGGTTAATAATACGATTGTGCCTACAGTGAAAGAACAGCTAGTCAATACTGCCTATATGTTTGCGGCGCAGGATTATATCTCAGGTGAAGCTCAAAGCTTTCGTCAGGTATTTGAAGAGCAACTAAAAGGAGGTGCCTATGCTGTTGAGAAAATTGAGAAGCGTGACACAGTCTTTGCATCCATTCAGGATGATAATCGGGAGATCAAGGAGATCAAGACAAGTTATGATGTTAAAAAGATCCTTGAGAATGGAGTCCCCAAAAGGATAGATCACGAATTAAGCGAGAACAGCATCATCGTTTCGCAGGTAATTGTAGACAATGTGGAACTCGAAGCCACTTTTAAACAACGTCTGGAAGCTCAGAGAGACGAATCAGCTAAAAGACAGCTTGAACAACAAAAGGTTGAGACAGCTAAAGATGCACAGCAACGTATCATAGCAGAAGGTGAGCGTGACAAGGCTGCTGAAAGAGTTACCCAGGAAAAAGAGCAGGTCAAAGCTTTGATAGCTATCGAGACCTTATTGAAGCAAGAGGAGACTAACCGAAAACTTGCGGCAATAGCGCTGGAAACTGAGAAATTGAATGCGCAAAAGAAGAAGGTGCAGGCTGATGCTGATGCCTATGAAATCGCTAAGAAAGTAAGTGCAGGTATCACACCAGAGGTAAAACTCCAGCTTGAATTAGATAGGGACGTCAAAGTAGCTGCAGAAATAGCAAAAATTAATTTTCCTGAAACCATGATTATTGGTGGGAATGAAAAGGGGGGTACTCCACTGGAAAGTTTGATTGGGGCTGCCATGGCTAAGCAACTTCAAACTACCAAGACAACAGGCAAGTAATATGAATAAGTGCCACCCCGGGGTGGCACATGTGTTTTTTAAAAGGCAGCCTTAAAATTCAGGAAGAAGTTAAAATCTCCTTCTGCATTATAGGAGTACTCAAATCTCGTTGTAAGATCATTGATTGTAATAAAATCAATTCCAAGACCAACCCCATAAATCAATTTATTGGTCAATCTACTACTCTGTTGATAGTTGGGATAATTATTTACCCATCCAGCATCAAAAAAGAGATTGGCATAGAACACAAATGGAATCCTTTGAAATTGCTCCAATGGCATCACACTGCTAATATCTGATTCATACCTGAACAGCCGTTTTCGGAACGCATTTTTAGATAAAAAGTATTGATATCCTTCTATTAGCTCAAGCTCATAGCCCCTGACTAACATGGGTGCAAAACCCAGACTTGTGAAATTATTATATGGTTGATTTTTTGGTGTCGAAATCATCCCCTGCACACTATTGGCTAAGTAAAATCCATGTGAAAGGTCAAAATACTTTGAATAGTTTGCTCTGAAACGCCAGATATTGATGTCACCCAGGATTCCCAGACCCACTTTATCAGCTTGCAAGTAATAAAAATCTCCGGATAACGGGTAATTTCTATTGTCCCGAAAGTCACGGGTAAAGGTATAAGCTATACGAAAAGCCTGTTGTTTGGTAGCACCATTCTTAAAATAATTTGGGTTTAGCTCCGGGATGGTATCAGCAAGATTGACAGAATACATGCTAAAGGTGGTATAATGGTAGGTATAAAAGCTTGGTCTGTAGGTGTGAATAATACTTCCGGTAACAGCAGTCCTCAAATCCTGTTTACCCCTTAAAAATATTGGTAAATGGTCCACTGTCTGATAAGCCATATTTCTACGCTCAGAATAGCCCACGTCGAGAGTAACCCCATGTCTCTGAGAAGGTTCTATATAAGGGATTCTGTAACTAAGCTGTAACTGCGTTTCAAAACCAAATTGGGCAATAAGCCTTAACAGCTCATTTCTACCTCTGAAATTATATTGAAAAAGTTTAAACCCGTAATTGACCCTTCTCCAATCCCTGTTTCTGTTTACCCACCAATCATTGAAGTTTCTGTCAGAAAGCTCAAAGAGTAAGGAGGGATAAAAATACCATCGTTCTTCTACCTTGATCATAAGATCTATTTCGGTAGAATCTAACCGGAGCTGTTCAATGGCTACTGTGTTGAATAATTGGGTATTGTAGACCTTATTGCGATCTAATTGGAGCACAACAGGTAGTCGGAAGGCAGCAATTGTATCCCCTTCGTGCAATGTAAGTTCCCGGGTGATGATTGATCGTTTGGTTTTCTTATTGCCAATAATATAGATTCTGTTGATTTTGATACTTGTTTGATCTAAAGTATCAAGAGTCTGTTTGGTATTCCTGTTTTGAGAATGGAGAACCAGTGCGGGAAAGAGCAGAAGACCACACACAACAATACGTACCCAAAAAGTATAAAAATCCTTCACAATCTGAACTTTCTCCCGTCAAAAAACGCTGTACTTACTTACTGTGTGCAAACAGAACCAATTTTATTGTTAGCGACAAATTTGGTGCTTAATTTTGACTAGTGAGAAATTTCTTCAGAAAGCTGCTTACACTCCCGATTATTTTCTATCAATATAGTATTTCCCCGTTTTTCCCGAGTACCTGTAGATTTCAACCTACGTGTTCAAACTATGCCAAAGAGGCCATAATGAAATATGGAGTGAAAGGCGTGATATTAGCCATTAAGCGTATCCTGAGGTGTCATCCCTGGGGAGGCAGTGGATATGATCCTGTGCCTTAACGTAAGGTAACTTGAAATATCAATAAAGAATTAAGCCACTAATACACGAATAGTTGATTTCAATTAGGCTCCGCCAAAGGCGGAATTAGTGATATCAAGTACTGAAAATCATAAATTTCAGAAGACCGAATTAACCTATTTAAGAGATATGGCCAAAGATTTTAATATATCTATTGGGCTTTTAGAATTTTAATTATCACGAATACTCAGACAACTTCGAGGGCCTCTGTGGGTATAAATATCAAAATGTAATTAGGAATTCGTGGTTTAAAAAGGATGGAAATCAACCTAAATACTATCCAAAGATTTTAGCTCTTCACTAAAACCACTTGAAAGGATGGGGAATCTGCACCATGTTCGTGGGTCAATGTTAAAATCATCCAAGTGGAAGCTGGGTGCAATTCTTTCTCTTTTCCACTGATTGATAGACCACATCCTAAAGAATCTTTTGATATAAGTTTTAAGGAGATTTTTGTCATCAAAAGATTCTTCCATGGCTTTATAAACTTCTGTTGGAGATTTTTTATGTCGAATAGCCAGCTTCTCGATGGTGAGTAAATGCTCATAAGGCATCAGGTCTTTCTCATCCGTTTGTTCCATGTTCCTGGGCCTTAGCTCTGCAGTTGGTTGAAGACTGTTAACCGATTTTAGGCCTGTATAGCCAAGTTTGTTTTCAGCATACCCGAGCCATTCAAGGATAAATCTTTTGCTTACTGCAGCTATAGGTGAAATACTGCCGCTGGTATCTCCATCCATCGTGGCATAACCTACATCTCCTTCGCTTCTATTAGATGTGCTTAGCAATAATGAACCGGATATATTGGCCAGCATCCAGATAATAGGAGATCTGGCTCTGGCCTGGATATTTTGGAGCGTAATGTCATCGGCCTCCCAGGTTAATTTTCTCCCAAGCGCCTTTTCAATGGTTTCTCTGTAGGTACTAACCTGGGTATCAATCTTCCACTCATAAAATACAGCCCCTATACTTTCTGCCAATCCTTTGGCAGATTCATAAGTCTCCGGTGATGAATTTTCTGTGCCCTGGTAGGCAGTAATCAGTAGTTGATGGACAAGATCTTTATTACCTCCAGGTTTAAGTGGTAAAGCAATTCTTTTGATAAAATCTTCTCCACCCAACTCACTGACTCCTCTTCTAACCATCTCAGCTACAAGCACAGCAATACAGCTCGAATCTGCACCACCACTTAGTGATAGGACGAATCCTTTACTTTTACTTTTTCTCAGGTAATCAAACAGGGCAAGAGAAGCTACCTGGCCAAATTCATGAATAGATTCCTTAATGTCTGGGAGTATCTGAAGGTCAGTTTTACCCGGATCTTCAAAGTCTACTTCAGTAGAAAGTATGTTTATGTTTTGATAGGATAATCTGGTATTTCTGGCCTTTAATTCTCCTGCCTGGGCAATGATGATATCACCATCATAGATCATCCGTCCTGATTCATTTCCAAGTAAATTGGCATACAGGTAAGTGCAGTCAAGGAGCTTTGAGCTCTCAATAACCAGGTTTTCTCTGAATGCGGCCTTTCCAAAAGCAAAATGACTGGCGCTTGGGTTAAGGAAAAGATCCACATCCTCATTGATTATATGACAACCAGGCCTATCCGCTCTCCAGGCATCTTCGCAGATTTCAAAACCTATGGTCAAATCATAGTCTCTTATGGTGATGTGACCAAAAGGAACTTTGAGATTCATAAAGTCTATCTCGGTGATTCTTTCAGATACCCATGGAGTGAACCATCTTGGTTCATAATGAACACCATCATTCGCCAGTTTTTGTTTAGCGTAAAATCCAAGTACTTTTTTGTTTGCGATGTAACAAACTGTATTAAAAACACTTTGCTCAAAAATGATGGGCAAACCTACGGCGACCGAAATACCATCTGTTTTATTAACAATTTCGGGTAGTTTTTCAAATGCTTTTTTGGGTAGCCATTCACTAAGAAACATATCCTCACAACCGTAACCTGTAATCGCTAATTCGGGAAGGCAAAGTATTTTCACGTTATCTTCTTTTGCCTTTTCAATGGCAGAGAAAATATTCCCAAGATTATTGTCCCAATCCATTGGTACCTGATTGAGACTGGCCCCACCGATTTTCAGTTTTCCCACTATTCTATTTTAAGCATAAGTATGGATTTGTACGCAGCATCCTGCTCTGCTTTCTTTTTACTGAATCCATATCCCTTTTCTAACGGTAACCCATCAATAAATACCTGAGCGATAAATTGTTTGGTTCTGTCGTTATCATTTGAGTTTATGATCTCGAATTTAATTTCTTTACTTTCTTTCTGTACCCATTCGATGATCTTGCTCTTATAATTGGTTGTGGTTCTTGAAAGTTCTTCAAAATCAAAATGGGGTTTTATCAAACGGTGGGTAATGAACTCTTTACAAAATTTAAAACCATGATCGATATATACAGCTCCCACCAATGCTTCCAAAGAGTCACCAAACACAGATTTGTGTGATAATTTTGATCCCTTATGTTTTTGATACTGAACCATATCCTGGAGACCTATTTTTCGTGAAAGGAGATTCAGAGATTCTCTGTTAACAATTTTGGCCCTAAGCTCGGTGAGAAAGCCTTCCTCCTTATATGGGAATCTTTTGAATAGCAATTCAGCTACAACCATCCCCAAGACAGCGTCTCCAAGATACTCAAGTCTTTCATATGAATCCTTGATGCCCTTATCATTGACTGAGGAGGCGCTTACATGAAGCATAGCTTTTTTATACAGCCCAATACTAAGGGGTGTTCTGCCGGTAATAAGCTTAAATTTTTTGGATAGTTCCCGATCCTGCCGATTAAAAAGGTTTGTCAATCGACTATAAATCACACGGATCATAGAAGACACTAGCCCTTGTATTTGCCCAATATGACGGACGTGTTATGACCACCAAAACCAAAGGTATTGCTGACAGCCACATTTACTTCTCGTTCTTGAGCCTTGTTAAATGTGAGATTTAGTTTTGGATCTACATCCGGATCATCAGTGAAATGGTTGATGGTTGGAGGGATGATCCCCTTCTCCAGGCTCAATAAGCAGGCTATGGTTTCAATCGCTCCTGCTGCACCAAGCAAATGCCCGGTCATTGATTTCGTTGAGCTAATGTTGATATTATAAGCATGGTCACCCAATACGGCTTGTATAGCTCTTAATTCTCCGGTATCACCTAAAGGGGTAGAGGTTCCATGCGTGTTGATGTAATCAATACTTGTCACATCAATTTCTGCGTCTTTCAGCGCATTCTTCAGAACCAGGTTGATTCCTTCACCATCCGGATGAGGAGTGGTGATGTGATAGGCATCTGCGGACATACCGCAACCTAATACTTCCGCATAGATCCTGGCACCACGCGCTTTTGCATGTTCCAATTCTTCAAGGAAAATGGCACCAGCACCTTCGCCAAGTACAAAGCCATCCCGATCTTTATCATAAGGCCTGGAGGCTGTAGCTGGATCATCATTTCTTTCTGATAACGCTTTCATGGCATTAAAACCAGCAATACCAGATTCAAGTACTCCGGCTTCTGAACCACCTGTTAAGATGGCATTGGCTTTTCCAAGTCTGATATAGTTGAAAGCATCAGTAAGGGCATGATTTGAAGAAGCACATGCAGATACTGTCGCGAAGTTTGGACCTCTGAATCCATATTTTATCGAGATCAACCCTGGAGTGATGTCGATAATCATTTTCGGAACAAAGAAGGGGTTAAATCGGGGAGTACCATCTCCCTGAGCGAAGTTGAATACTTCATCCTGAAAGGTCTTGAATCCCCCAATACCACTTCCCCAGATGATACCCACCTGATCTTTATCAATGGTTTCCAGATCAATACCAGAATCAATAATGGCCTCATCTGCAGCTACCATCGCATACTGCGTATTGGGGTCCATCTTTCTGGCTTCTTTACGATCTATGAAATCAGTGGGTTCGAAGTTCTTGACTTCGCAAGCGAACTTTGTTCTGTGTTTTATGGGATCGAATCGTGTGATTGGGGCAGCGCCACTTACACCCTTAGCCAAGCTATTCCAATATTCATCCTTGCTATTGCCTAAGGGCGTAAGTGCACCAACTCCAGTGACTACAACTCTTTTTAATTCCATAAAAGGAAGGTAGGGTAATTACTTAACGTTATCTTCTAGATAGGAGATAGCCTGGCCTACTGTTGCAATATTCTCGGCCTGATCATCAGGTATAGAGATGTTGAATTCTTTTTCAAATTCCATAATAAGCTCCACGGTATCCAGGGAGTCAGCTCCTAGGTCATTGGTAAAACTCGCTTCAGGAGTTACTTCTGATTCTTCAACACCCAACTTGTCAATGATGATTGACTTTACCTTTTGTGCTATTTCTGACATTTTTATGAGGTTTAGTTAAAATTCTGTGCAAAGAAATACATTAAAACCAATATAATCAAACTAATTTAAATCACCTTGCAGGTATGATTCAAGCTGCTTTTGGATAATTTTGAATCTGACAGCAAATCATGAAAAAGACCAGGTTAACGGCAGTTTATGACTTCGATTTTGAATTGATTGGCATTGTTTCCACGGTTAAAGAATATAAATTAGCGTGGAATTTGAACCAGTTAAATCTATTTCACCTGGTAAAAGCTGACGATATAAAAATCGATTTTACGGAAAATAGACAAATTCATATTTCGAATTTGATCTATGAGGATGACTTTACCCTGGTTCATTTATTAAGAAATAAGCTTGTTCCATCAAATAATGGGGCAAACCAATATTTAATTCAGGAGCTTTCGAGATTTGACTATTTGCTAAAAGTAAAAAATCTTACCGAAGACGGATGGGCTGAAAAAATTTATGAACAAATTCGCGATCTCAACTTCGCAGATTATGTGACGAAGATTGAATTGGATCGAATAAAACATAAAGAAAACTTACTTTTCTGACCTATTTGATCAGTTATTGACTCCTAAGACAACCATACTAATGAAAAACCTGTTTTTTAAAAGATCAAAAATTGTAGCAACAGTTGGCCCTGCAAGCAACAACAAGGAAACACTCACAAAATTGATTGAAGCTGGTGCAAACGTGTTGAGACTTAATTTTTCTCATGGTACGCATGCAGATCATAAAAAGGTCATTGAAATCGTCAAAGAAATTAATGAGGAATTGGGTGTCCAGGCCGCTTTGCTACAGGATTTGCAAGGTCCCAAGATCCGGGTAAATGAGGTTGAGAATAATGGCGTTGAGATCAAAGATGGTCAGCAATTAATCATCGGTATTGATGAAGTGTTAGGAAATAGTCAACGGGTAAGTACCAGTTACAAGAATATTGTCAATGATGCCAAAAAGGGTGATGTCATTTTGATTGATGATGGAAACCTGGAACTGATTACTGAAGAGGTGAATTCGGATCACCTGGTTACTAAAGTGATACATGGCGGCATACTTAAGTCCAGAAAGGGCATTAATCTACCTATGTCAAAGGTTTCGGCACCAAGTATGACCGAAAAAGATGCAGAAGATTTGAAGTTTGGCCTGGAGCAGGAAGTAGACTGGGTGGCACTTTCATTCGTAAGAACCGCCAAAGATATCCTGGATCTGAAGGAAATTATCAAGGCATCGGGTAAACATACGAAGGTAGTAGCGAAAATTGAGAAACCTGAAGCACTGCAAAACATTGATGCCATCATTGATGCCACAGATGCTATTATGGTTGCTAGAGGAGATTTAGGGGTGGAGATTCCTATGGAAAATGTACCTATCGCTCAAAAGCGAATGGTTAAAAAGTGTAATGAGTTAGGTAAACCAGTAATCATTGCTACCCAAATGATGGAGAGCATGATCGAAAATCCAAGACCAACCAGGGCTGAAACCAATGATGTGGCAAATGCAGTTCTTGATGGGGCTGATGCGCTCATGCTGTCAGCAGAGTCTGCTTCAGGAAAATTCCCGGTAGAATCGGTGAAAGCCATGGCGACCACCATTGCTGCAGTAGAGGGGGACTCAAAATCTATTTATTTTAGGTTCTCAGAGGAAAACGAAGAGTCGTCTACCCGGTTAAATGACCTTTTGGTCAGAGCTGCTTGCAGATTGGCTGAATCCACCAGGGCAAAAGCCATTATTGGAATGACAAAAAGTGGTTATACCGCTTACAGGGTGGCAATGCACCGACCAAAATCAAATATCTTTATATTCACCAGTAACAGAAAGCTTTTAAGACAGTTGAGCCTGGTCTGGGGAGTTGCCGGATTCTATTATGAAAAATTTGAAGGGATAGATGAGACCATGAATGAGCTTGAAGTATTCCTTTGCCAAAATGGTTGCCTGGAGAAGGGAGATATCTTTATCAATACAGCCTCTATGCCACTGCACTGGAAAGGGCATACCAATATGTTAAGGATTGACCTGGTGGAGTAGGTGCTTAACCCAATCCTTTCGGCTCAACCATTACGATTTCTTCTCTTTCAACTACCATGGCACCGGGGGGATCACCTTTTCTCTTCCTAACAAACTTTTTGGGAATATAGATCACTGGACACAGTGTTTCGTTTTTCCTTTTAGAATTCCAGGCAGCAAGTTGGGCAGCTCTTTCAATGACCGGATTTGGTAATGTTTTTCCGGGATGGACTTTGATCACAACATGAGATCCAGCCACATCCTTGGCATGCAGCCATAGGTCATTTTTTGTGGCATATTTCAGGGTAAGTTCATCATTCTGCTTTGCATTTCTGCCAATCAGGATCTCATAGTCCATAAATTGATATCTAATGAAAGGCTCATTTTTATTGGATTGTTTCGCTTCCTTGTTGATGGCATGCTTTCTCAGTTGTTTAATTTCATCCAATGCGGTTATTTCCTCTCTTTTTTGCAGAAGGTCTAACAGCTCGGCTTCTTTCGTTGAAATATTTCTTTCGAGTATCTCAACTTCCTTTTTTTGATTCTTAGATTTCCGATAATACTGCTCGGCATTTTTCTGAGGGGAAAGTGTTTCCTTAAGTTTGATTTCAATCTCGTTTCCATGATAGAAATCCAGGAGCTTCGCCACTTTGCTTCCCTGCTTAATCTGATGCAGGTTGGCCATGATCAGGTGACCAATCTCTTCGTAATTTCTGCGGGTCTTCAACTCCTCCAGCTTTTTTTGAGAATTTTCAATGTAGCCGTCACATTTTCCAATGGCTTTATCTATTTGTCTTAAAGCAATAGATTTTTCGTAATGTAAATAATGGTTATATGTAAATAAGCTATAGAATTCATTTGCAGCTAATATTGGGTCATTTGTTTCCAGCACCAACTCTTCATTCAGTGGTAAAAGAGAAATTTTTGGCACCTCATCCTTATATATTCGAATGGGATTATTATCTAGTTGATCCAACAGTTCGGTGAATAACCTCCACTTTTCAGCAAGTGATTTTTCCTTATAATCCTGCTCATTGAGATAATTAACTGCTTCTTTGCCAAGAGCTGGTAAAACTTTCCTAAGATCGCCATTCAAAGCATTAAAATAGGTTTGGTCTATTTTGATGTCTCGCGCAAGTTCAGCTGGCTTGATACTGAGGTCATTTTTAAGTTGGTTCTTAAATATTCGTGAGATCACCCCATCTTTAGCTATTAAAATATTGGATCTTGATCCATGCATTTTAAAAATCAGATCAGTGTTTTCCAGACTAATTTTAAAGGATCTTTCATAGTCAAATGCCCAAACATCAGATACCTGTTGGCCGATGATTTCTGAATACAGATCTACATAGTTTTTATTGGCTTTTTTAAATTCATTTGGAAACTGTAGTAAACATATTTCCGGTAGGAGTGAGGCTTTGATAAAGAATTCCTTTTGTTGATTGGCAAAACCCAGGATGAGCTCATCTTTGTTTTGGGAGAAGCACTCACAAAGTTTCATTCCAACAATAGTCGGTTTAAGCGCTTCGGCCAGGCGTTTTAGAAAGAAAAAGTTGTGAAACATGCCCCGGGTTTTACCGGCAAATGTAGAATCTTATCTTATAAAGTAAGTTTAAGGCCATCGTACGCCAGGTGAACATTTTCAGGTATCTCAACTTCAACATCACGATGTTTCCCTAGTTTATGACTGATATGAGTTAGATAAGTTGCTTCGGCGCCTAGTTTTTCAGCCATTTCCAGGGCTTCTTCTAAAGTGAAATGGCTAATGTGCTCCTCTCTTTGCAGCGCATTTAAAACTACGATTTTAGATCCTTTGATCTTTTCAATTTCTGATTCAGGAATCTGTTTGGCATCCGTGATATAAGTAAAGTCTTCAATTCTGAAACCTAGAACCGGAAGTTTGTAGTGTATTACCTGGATGGGGATGATTTCAGTATTTCCAATTTTAAAGGGCTTTTCATCAATCAGGATTGGCTCGACCCTTGGAATACCTGGATACTTGTCTTCTTTAAAAACGTAAGAGAATTCCTGTTTTAATTGATCAAAGACCATTTTCGTTCCATAGATAGGCATATCCATTTGTTGATGAAAATTAAAACTACGGATATCATCCATTCCGGCTGTATGATCTTTGTGCTGATGTGTGAATAATATGCCATCAAGCCGTTTAATTCTTTCCCTCAATACCTGTGATCTAAAATCCGGACCCGTATCGATGATCAGGCTAAGCTCCTCGATCTCAATGTGAATAGAGCTTCTGGTCCGTTTATCTCTGAAATCGACAGACTGACAGATATCACATTCGCATGCAATCACAGGTACACCCTGCGAAGTACCGGTACCCAGAAATGTAATTATCAAAACTGAAGCTGGGTTTGGTTAATCTCGTGATGAAGTTGTTTGTTTTTATCGCTAAGTTTACTCGTGTCGATCTCGATAGACTTTAATATTTCCAGCAGACTATTGATCTTGCCATCCAAAGAGAAATATTTATTGACGATGGCGATTTTAGTCTCTTTGAGTATACAGTATCCTGATTGGAAGTTTCCTTTTTCGTATCGCAGCACATAATCAGATTCAGAAAACAAGTCTTCCAGTTTGTTGAGAAAGTGCTTACTATATTTAATTTTCATTTGTCAGATACTTCTTCACGACTTCTACCAGGTTATCATAATTTAATGGCTTCGGCAGGTAATCATTGATGCCTGTGTTTTTGAAGTCTTCCATGCTATAATTGTTTGCATTGCCCGTAATTGCAATGATAGGAATGTCTTTTTTAGCATCTGGCATATCCCTGATCTTTTTAGCACATTCCATCCCATCCATGATGGGCATATGAATATCCAATAAGACAAGATCATAGTGATCATTATTTAGCTTGTCGATCACCTGTGCCCCGTTCTTTACAACGACGACTTCGTATTGTTGCATAGTTAATACACGCTTGGTTAGGTTTTGAATGACCGAACTATCTTCAGCAACCAGGATCTTTTTATTCATTTTTAGGTATTAATGAAGTTAGTATAACTCTCTTTGAAATCTTTTAGGCTGTGCTCTAACTGCTTTAAGTTAGGTAATATATTGTCAAATTTATTCTCTTTTAGTGATTTTTCAATGGTAGCTGCCAACCCTGAAAGTTGCTCTATACCCAATGTTCCTGCATTTCCTTTTAGGGTGTGCAACTCCCGTTTCATGTCCTCATAATTCTTTTTCTTAAATAAAGATTTGGCATTTTTTATTTGTTGGGTGGCTTCTTTATCAAAATCCTTTAAAACAGATTCAATAAGCTCTTTCCCGCCATATTTATGGAGCTGATGTAAGGTATTTTGATTGATTACCAGGTGTTCGCTTTCCTCTATGAATACGTCATTACTAACCTTGATTGGCTCGAAATTTAGCCAGTTCTTCACTTTATCAATCAAGGCGTTTGCTTTTATTGGTTTTGAGATATAATCATCTAATCCCTCACGAATAAAACTTTCTTTGTCCTCCTCCATAGAATAAGCAGTCATTGCGATAATTGGAGGGAGATCAGGAATATTCAGTTTTTTAATTTCTTTGGTAGTTTCCACTCCATCCATATCTGGCATTTGGATATCCATTAGGATAAGGTCAAAATGTATTTTTTTAACCTTTTTGATGGCATCAAATCCGCTTGATACTTCGATAACCTCGCACCCGGATTTACTCAGAATGCTAGAGGCAACGTTTCGATTTATATCATTATCATCGACCAGCAGAATCTTTGGAATGGTAGAAGTAAATTGCCGTGTGAGTGCTGTGTCTTCTTTTAGGGTATGGACTTTCTTTGAATCTATACTCTCAGCAATAAATGTGAACCAAAATGTACTTCCTAAACCTGGTGTGGATACAACACCGATTTCACCACCCATTGATTTCACCAATTCCTTTGATATGGCGAGTCCCAATCCTGTTCCTGAAAAATTTTTACGGTTCGAATTATCTATTTGACTAAAGCTTTGGAATAGTTTCTCCTGGTCTAGCTTTGAAATACCTATCCCAGAGTCCTTTACGGAAATTTTGAAAGTATACTTGTTTCGCTTCTTTTTCAATACCCGTATACTTAGGTTGATCGTTCCTTTTTTTGGAGAAAATTTAATCGCATTGGATGTAAGGTTAGAGACCACCTGCATAAATCGTGTTTCGTCAGTAAGGATGTATTCAGGCAATGTTTCATCAAGGTGATAATACAGCGAATTCTTACTTAGGAAAGCCTGCTGAGAATACAGGTCATATATTTTAAGGAATGTATCCTCGATCTTTACGGGTTCTCTTCTCAAGGTCATTTTACCAGCCTCTATCTTGGATAGGTCAAGGACATCATTGAGAATGTTGAGGAGGCTTTCAGCAGACTTTTTGGTTGTGCGCAGATAATTAGATTGTTCGTCATCCAGTTTTGTGGAACCCAGAAGGTCTATCATTCCAATGATACCATTCATCGGAGTACGTATTTCGTGACTCATATTGGCCAGGAACCGGTCTTTGATTTTTAGGGACCGCTCTGCAATTTCCTTGGCTTCCCGGAGCTCATCATTAGTTTTCTTTAATTGGGTGATATCTCTGGCTACTCCTTCAACTTCATAACTGTCACTTTTCCGGTGAATAAGTCTCAGGTTGCTTAAAAACTGGATGGTCTTCTTTTCCTTGGTTATTACACAGACTTCAAAGTTTCTTACCCTGTTTGATTGGTACAATTCATTGAAAAGATCTTCCAGGCTATCATCTGATTTAAAAAACTCGGTAATTTTTCCTCCGATTAATTCTTTTTGTTTGTAACCTGTGACTTCATAGATAGATGGACTTACCATGGTGATGGTACCCCTCATGTCACAGCGGAAGTAGATGTCCTGGAATGACTCAAAGATATCTCTGAATTTCTCCTCACTTTCCTTTATCGCTGTTTCAGAGACTTTTTTCTCAGTAATATCGTTTGCGATGACTGAGATCTCATCAATTTCTCCTGAGGGAAGAAAGATGGGATTTAGAAAAACATCCCTCCATACCGTTGTGCCCCCCGTAGTTTTTTGCTTCCGTTGAAAATTGACCACTTTGCCCTGGAATGCCTCATCATATCTTGATTTCCAAAAATTAGTGATCCTTAAATCCACATGCTGATCCTCAAGACTTAGTCCGATTTTTGGGTAATCGCCATAGTAAGCATTGAAAGCCTCAGCATAATTTTTATTGAATGAAGTGAATGCGTAGTTGCTGTCAATTGACCAGATTTGGTGTGTTGAGCTTTCAAAAATTGCATTCAGCCTTGCCGCCTGGTTTTGGATTTTTTGTTCATTCTTTTTCCGTTCATTGGCCAATCCAATCTGTACCGAAATAAAATCCAGTAGTTCAAGATCAGTATTGTTGAAGAAAGAATGATCATCATAGGCGGAGATTGAGATGACTCCATAAGGTTTATTCTCCAACTTGATAAGAACCCCAAGCCAGATATTTGGTAGTGGATCCTTCAGTTTCTGTTTTTTCTGCTCAGCGATCTTTCGAAGACCATCATCGTAAATCATGACAGGTTTACCCCATTCAAAAGTAAAGTCAATCAATAGTTTTTCGACATCTCCACTTAGTTGGATCTCATTGTGAGATTCATATTCATTCACTCGAAATACATAATCAGGCTGCTTCCGATTTTTGATTAGGGCAATACTGAAGTTCTTTACCTTTAGGATTTCTCTGAGTTCTTTATAGACACTTTGATACAGGTCATCGAGTCTATTTTGAGTAATGGTAAGATTGGCAATCTTATAGAAGATGCTTTGTATTCGCTCGGCCCTGAGACGCTCTGTGATATCGTAGCAGATGAATCGGAAGACCTTTTTATTAGATTCTGCTTGAGAAGCAATAAGCTTTCCTTTTACAAAGATGCTTTTACCTCTTTTGGAGATTAGAGCTGTTTCAAAGTCTTGAGGATGATCTAAATCGAGGCTATTAATTTGAGCGATGACGATTTCCCTGGATTCCGGATGAATGGTTTCAAAAAAATTCAGTTTTTCGGCTTCCTTCTCTGTAAATCCAATTTTGTTTCTCCAGGTTTCATTGACGAACTGAATATAACCTTTATCATCAAAAATTTGAACCAGATCATTCGAAGAATCAAAAAGTTGCCTGAGCAGGTCAGCATTTTGTTTTTTAGAATCCTCAAAAATTTTTTCTTTGTTGGATAGTAAACGCTTTAATCGTTGTACTTCTTTCTCAAGAGATTTAATATCGCTGTCGGCTAGGTCCATTAGGTTAAAATTAACCAATTAATGACATTTACGATCCATGAGTGATTCATTGAAATTATTGGTCTCAATTGTAGGCCCAACCGCTGTTGGGAAAACCTCCTTTGCGATAAATATTGCCCAATATTTTAAGTCAGAAATTATTTCAGTGGACAGCCGTCAATTCTATCGTGAACTTGAAATTGGTACGGCAAAACCTTCAGCAAAGGAATTGAAATCTGTTACACATCATTTCATCAATTCTCATTCAATAGCTGAGAATATAAGTGCTGGTATATACGAGGATCTGGTTCTTGAAACGTTAGAAGATCTTTTTGAAAAATACCGGGTAGTTGTAGCTGTAGGAGGTTCGGGATTATATTTTAAAGCACTTTGGGAAGGGATGGATAGTATTCCGTCAATAGACCCGGGGATCAGGCAGGAGTTGATGATAGAACTTGAAAATCAGGGTCTTGGAAATCTCTTAAAGGAGTTATCGACTCAGGATCCAAGATTTTTTGAATCAGTAGATCAAAATAATCCTCACAGGATAGTAAGAGCACTTGAAGTGATCCGAGGCACAGGTAAGAAGTTTTCATCATTTCAAGGAAAGAAAGATAAGTCCTACAGACCATTTGACAATCTAAAAATAGGGTTGACTATGGATCGTGAAATGCTATATCAAAGGATTGATGATCGCATGGATCAAATGATCGAGATGGGTTTATTTGAGGAAGCCAGGAAGTTTCTGAAGTTCAAAGATCATAATGCCCTCCAAACTGTAGGTTATAGTGAGATTTTCAAATATTTTGATGGTGATTATGATAGAGAGGAAGCCATCAGATTATTGAAAAGGAATTCCAGGCGTTATGCCAAGCGGCAGTATACCTGGTTTCGTAAGGATCCGGAGATTTTATGGCTGAGTCCGGATCAGACAGATCAATGTATTGGGCTAATTAATGAAAGACTAGGTATTTAATATCTCTGTTAGCCGCATCAGATCTTCATTGATGGGTTTTGACTTAGAGATGGCTAATTTAAGGCTGGTGTAAGTAATTTTATCATTAACAATACCCACCATCACATTTTTTTCTCCATTAATGAGCCCTTCTACTGCGGCTAATCCAAGTCTTGAAGCAAGTATCCTATCCAAGGAAGTAGGAGCACCTCCTCGCTGAATATGGCCAAGGTTTGAAACACGGATATCTAACTCAGGAAACTCAGGTGAAACTTTTGAAGCGATTTCCTGGGCATTACCTTGTTCATCACCTTCAGCTACGACAACAATAGACGATGTTTTGTCTTTGTCGCGTCCTTTTTTTAGTGTTTCAATAACATCTTTGATAGTTGTGCTTGTTTCTGGTACCATGATCAGTTCGGCGCCCCCGCCTATACCACAGTGAATGGCTATATAACCCGAATGTCTTCCCATTACTTCAACAAAGAACACCCGATCGTGGGAGGCTGCCGTATCTCTGATTTTATCGATGGCATCCAGCGCAGTGTTTACTGCAGTATCAAAGCCTATGGTATAGTCAGACCCATATAGATCATTGTCAATAGTTCCGGGAGCACCAATTACAGGAATCCCATATTCTTCATGGAAGATATTTGCACCAGTGAATGTACCATCTCCACCGATTGCGATCAGTCCCTCAATGCCTCTTTTCTTCAGTTGTTCAAAAGCTTTGGCACGGCCTTCTTTTGTCATGAACTCCTTGCTTCGCGCAGATTTGAGTATGGTTCCTCCTCGCTGTACGATATTACTTACTGAGTAGGATTTCATCTTGTAGATATCACCATCGATCATTCCATTATAACCGTATTTGATACCATACACGTCGATTCCAAGGAATAGTGATGACCTTACTACTGCCCGTATTGCTGCATTCATCCCAGGTGCATCACCTCCTGAAGTAAAAACTCCTATACTTTTCATTAATTGATAATACTTACCATTTCAATAATACCGTCCATTCATAAATCAATTTCCAGATAAAAGATATCTGCATGAAAATTGAAATTGCATGCTAATTTAGGGGGAATGTTGTTTTCTTGACCGTTTGCGGGCTCAATATTAACGAAAAATTAAAATCCAGTAAAAGGATTTTGATCAATAAGCTGTAAAAATAAATGCATGCAAATTCCCTTTTTCGATCTTGTTAGACAAAATCGTGCACTTGAGGCTGATTACCAGAAGATTTTCAAGAGATTTCTTGAAATGGGTCAGACAATTCTTGGTGAGGAGGTCTTAGCCTTTGAAAGAGAATTTTCAGTCTATACCGGGTCAAAATATTGCGTGACCTGCGGCAATGCCACGGATGCACTGGAAATTGTGCTTGCTTCAATGGGGATAGGTCCGGGAGATGAAGTTATTGTTCCATCTTTTGGGTGGGTTTCTGTGGTGAGTGCTGTTCTGAACCAGGGGTCCACTCCAGTTTTTGTGGATGTGAAATTGGATGGTAATATTGATCCGCAGCTTATAATCAAAAAGATTAGTGCCCGGACTAAAGCCATTCTGCTAATCCACTTATATGGACATCCTGCGGATATCAAAGAAATTCGGTCAATAAGTAAGTCATCAGGGATAAGACTCATTGAGGATTGTGCTCAGGCACATGGTGCCAGGGTTGATGATATTCATGTTGGCAATTTTGGAGATATTGGGATTTTCAGCTTTTATCCCACAAAAAATCTTGGTGCACTGGGTGATGCCGGTGCCATCATCACCAATAATGTGGAATTAAGTACACGATTTAGAGAGCTAAGGGATTACGGTCGCAATAATCAAAATGAATTTAATTCAATTGGGAGAAATAGCAGAATGGATGAGTTACAGGCCGCTATTCTTCGTTTTAAACTCCAACAATTGGATCGTTGGATATCATTGAGGAGAAATATTGCAAATCAATACAATGAGGTATTGGGTGACTATATCAAGGCCAAAGACTCTGTTTGGTATAAATATGTTTTTTTAGTCAAGGACAGACCTTCTGTGATTAAAAAATTAAGTCAAAAAGGAATTCATACTGGCATCTATTATCCATTTCAATTGGATAACCTGGGATTTTATCCATCAGGAAAACCTTCATTATCAATTGCAGAGAAATTGAGCAATACCACCTTGTCCTTACCTTTATTTCCTGAGATGACAAATGAAGAAATCTCATACATTTGTGAAGAACTCATTTCGATAAAAAAATATACTCTATGAATTTCAAAAAGGGATTTCTCTTTCACCTGCTTCCTTTACTGATTTTTTTTCTCATTACCAGCATTTTCTTCGCACCCCTTTATACTGGGAAAGTTTTGGTACAAAGTGATAATATTCAGCTTTCAGGTTCCTCGAAAGAAGTTGCGGATTATAGAGAAAAGGGCGAAGAGATTAGTTGGACAAACCGGGAATTCTCAGGTCTTCCCGTTCTTTCTGGTTCTGAGTATAACCTTTTTGTGTATATCAATAGAGCGCTTTTTGGAGGGTTCATTCCCAAAATCATCATGATGGTTTTTGCACTTTTTGTTGGATTTTATATCCTGCTGCAAGTGCTTGGGGTTTCCCGCTGGCTTTCAGCAATTGGTGCATTGGCGTTTGCCTATTCAACTTTTAACATCATAAGTATAGAAGCAGGCCATGACAACAAAGTCCTGGCTATGGCCTTTATGGCGCCTGTATTGGCTGGGGTAATCATGGCTTATAGTGGTAAATACTTAAAGGGAGCACTTTTAACCTGTCTTGCTGCGGGATTGCAGCTTTTGTATGGTCACATCCAAATTACCTATTACCTCCTTATTATGGTGTTGGCATACCTGATTGTAGTCATTTACCAAACCTGGAAATCGGGAAAATGGAATGAGTTTGTCAAAGCTAGCCTGTATTTAATGGGAGGAGCACTGATTGCTATTGGATGTAATTTTGGAAAGCTTTACAGTACGGTAGAATACTCTGATTACTCTACACGAGGAGGATCTGAGTTAGCCTCAGATAAGGCTTCCGGAGATGGTCTGGATAAGGATTATGCGTGGAGCTGGAGTAATGGGGTTCTTGAAACATTCACTGTAATGTTCCCTTACTTCCATGGTGGAGCAACTGGAGAAGCATTATCTGAAGACTCTGATACCTATAAAGAGCTCCGCAGTCATGGAGTAGACAATCAGACCATAAATGGAGTCACCAGTCGTGTTGCCTTGTATTGGGGAGATCAGCCATTCACAGCTGGTCCACTTTACTTTGGAATCATAATCATCTTTTTATTTGTCTTATCTTTTTTTCTGCTTGATGGACCTTTCAAGTGGTGGGGTATTGGACTAACCCTGCTTGCATTCTTATTAGCTATGGGTAAGAACCTGGAATGGTTCAATAACTTCTTCTTTTATTATGTTCCTCTATACAATAAATTCCGATCGGTAACCATGAGCTTTAGCATAGCTCAGCTGCTTGTGCCACTGCTCGGAATAATGGCATTGGATAAGTTACTTAAGGAAAATTCCGGGAATAAAATTGTTACAAACAGAATTCTTCAGTCAGCTGGTATACTCATCGGATTGGCATTGATTTTCTTATTATTTAAAAATTCCCTTTTTGACTTCAAGGGAATTAATGATGCTCAATATTTCTCCCAATTTCCAGAATGGTTGAAGAATGCAATAATCAGCGATAGGAAAAGCAAATTTAATGGCGATATAATACGAGGAATCCTCTTCCTGGTTCTTATGGGAGGAGGCACCTGGTTATTGGTCACCAGGAAATTAAAGGAAAATTATTTCCTTATTGGATTGGCGGTTCTTGTTTTAATAGATCTGTTGGGTGTAAATAGGAGATATGTTTCTACCGATGACTTTGACAGTCCCAATTCATATAGAAGAAATGCTTTTCAACCCACTCAAGCAGATCAAACAATACTTCAGGATGATTCCTATTATCGGGTATTTAATACCACGAGAAGATTGGATCAGGATGGGATGACCTCCTATCACCACTTTTCCATAGGTGGCTATAACGCCATTAAAATGCAACGTTATCAGGAGTTGATTGAACGTCAGATAAGCCAGGGGAATCGAGGCGTTTTGAATATGTTGAATGTTAAATACTTTATAACCGCGGGCGAAAATGGACCACCAATGGCACAGAGAAATCCACAGGCCCTTGGGAATGCATGGGCCGTTGAGGATTTAAAAATTGTAGAGAATGCCGATGAGGAAATCAACTCACTCAATGAGATCGATCCTGGCGTCACTGCATTGGTTGATGAGCGTTTTTCAGACTACATAGAGGGATCAACCACATTCTCTGGAAAAGCTGATATAAATCTGGAGAGCTACCATCCAGAGGAAATGAAGTATCATTTTAATTCAGATGAGAATCAGTTTGTAGTTTTTTCAGAGATTTATTATAAGCCGGGATGGAACGCTTATATCGATGGAAATGAAGAAGATCACATAAGAGTGGATTATGTTCTGAGAGGATTGAAAGTGCCTGCTGGAGATCATGAGATCATCTTTAAATATGAACCAGTTTCTGAAGTTGTAGGTAATTGGTTAGCAATTATTTCAAGCATCCTTATACTGGTATTTCTTGGGATAGAAGGGTTTTCTATGTATAGAAGTCATAAAGTGGCTTAGGAAGATTTAATTATTGAAGTAGACTTTCATAGCATTTGATGAATGCGTCAGCATAATTCACTTTGCTGAAAGATTCCATCCTGTTTTTTGAATTCTCTAAATTCCGCTTGATAAAGTCCTGATCATTTAATCCTGATTCAATAAGCATTGCGAGGCTTGAGACGTTGTCAGGATCAAAGATGAAGTCCTGATTATTCATGGTTTCAGGAAGGGAGGTCGTATTTGCACAAATAACCGGAACTTCCATCCTCATCGCTTCATAGAGGGGCGCACTGCCCGCCTCATACTTTGTAGGGATCACAACAAGTGATGTGGCCTTATATAATGCATTCAGGTCTTCTTCGGAGACTATTCCTAAGAAGGAGATATACTCATTGAGTTTCAACTCATCAATTTTTGGTTTTAGGATATCTTCATAATAAGAGGTCTTATTACCGGTGCATACGAGGCTACATTTTATACCCTTTTGATGCAGCTCGTTAACTGCAAGAATCAAATTCATATGATTTTTATGGATCCAGGTTGATGCCGGATAGAGCAGAAATAAATCTGGTAATTCATATTTTTTTCTCAAGGTTGCCCCATCTGTCCTTTTTGTAGTGCCAAACCAATTTTCATGGAATGCGGGGGCACAGACACTCACAAAATCTGCGTTGACATGAAAAAATTTCAATATATCACTTTTGATGTGCTCAAAGGATGCGATTATGTGAGTAGAGTTGTCGATCGCCTTTTTAGTATTAATGGCTCTATGCAACCTTTCAGCAGCTGAAAAATTTTCCGGTAGATGTAGCTCCTGCACATCATGAAGTGTAGTGATGACAGGTTTATTTACATTGTAGACTGGAGCGAATTGCATGGGTACATGCAAAAGCTGAACCGGAAGCTTTGAGATTTTGTGGTAAGGATTCAGTCTGAGAGAAATTCTCTTAAGAAAATTCAGCATCCAGGACTGGCTGTACTCCTTGTAAATCGAGTAGAGGTCAAACAGAAAGTAGGAGATAGAAAGACGCAATTTTCTCCAGGTGCCTTCTCTTTTGATTTCAACAAATTTTACTTTTTCATTTCCAATATGATCTTCGAGATAAGCTTTTTGGTTTTCTGAATGAATCACATAAACCTTTTCAATTTCAGGCGTATTAATAATTAGTTTTAATACACCTATGCTGTAGGTAAATATCCCACCGGCTTTCAGGTTTGAGTGATGGATGTAAAAAGCAATTTTCAATCTATAATTCCTTAATCATTATCAAATTATTATACTTGGCATCTTCTCCATTGATGGTAAATCCTTCTGATTGATAAAGGTTTTTAGCAGAAATATTTTCAGGATGAACCTTCAACATTAGCTTATTGGCGCCATCTAATTTGCATGTTGCTATTGCATGCTTTAAAGTAAGTCTACCCAGTCCTTTTTTACTATATTTTTCCGTTATGAACACACCGTAGGCAGGGGTGGAATAACCCTGATCAAACCCTCTTAACATATAGAATCCGATCAATTTATTATCGTAAAATAGACCAAAGTAATGATCTTTAACAGCTTGCGAAATTATTTTATAAAACGAGGATTCACTGAATTCAAATGGCACGAAATACTTAGCATAACCAGGTGGATCTAAAGCCATTATTTCCGCAAGTTCAGAAGCATTTGAAGGTAATAATTTTTTTATTTCAAGACTCATGTTCAACTTCTGTAGAATGAATGAATCTGTTCACTGATAAAGCTTATATCCTCCTTTCCCAACTCGGGATAGCTTGGTAAATTGATGCCGCGACTGCTGATGGATTCTGTCACAGGTAGATCCAGGTCTTTTTGACCATTGTACATTGGCATTTGATGTGCCGGATAGAAAGAAGGCCTTGTTTCAATACCCTTTTGGATTAGATATTCTCTAAGTGCTTTCCTGATTTCTTCATTCTCTAAAAGAATGTTAAACATCCAGTAGGTATGAAAAACCTCCTTGGACTTTCGGGGTAACTGAATATTCAGGTCCTGTAATTCATCAAAATACTGAAAAGCAAGGGCTCTTTTTTTACTGATATTTTGATCTATCTTTTTTATCTGAGCAACTCCAATAGCTGCACAAATATTTGTCATCCTATAGTTGTATCCTAGAATATCATGCCAGTATTCCATTCCATCAGCAAGTCCCTGACCTTTGAGTCTTCTGGCCAGGTTATATAATTTGGAATCGTTGGTAGTGATCATGCCACCTTCTCCAGTGGTAATGGTTTTATTGCCGAAGAAGCTGAAGGTGGAGATATGGCCAAATGTTCCAACAGGTTGATTATTAAATTTGGTACCGAGTGCCTCGGCACAATCTTCAATAATAAATAGACCATGCTTTATAGCGATTTCCGAAATCATATGCATGTCACAACTGTCACCATATAAATGGACAGCCATTATGGCTTTAGTCCTCTGGTTAATATGCTTGCTTATCTCCCTGGGGTTAATTAATAACCCATCTTCAGTAATGTCTACAAAGACTGGCTTTGCTCCCGTATAGGCTATGGCGTTCACAGATGCTATATAGGTAAATGATGGCACCAATACCTCATCTCCCGGGCCTATTCCAAGTGCAAGTAAGGCCACGTGTAAGGCCACTGTACCATTACAAACAGAAATGGCATATTTGGAAGATTGAATCCTCGCGAAATCTTCCTCAAATTGAGTGATGAATTTCCCTTTGGAAGAAATCCAGGTGGAATCCAAACACTCCAACACATTTGCTTTCTCCTCTTCTCCAATATTTGGTTGATATACCGGATATCTAATGCTCATTTTTTCTTTTTAATTGCTATACCTAAAATACCTAACCCTGGCAATTCTGAAATTGACTGATAATCTTTAAAATGATTGGCTATATAAATAGGGTCATTGATTGTTTCAAAATACCCTTTTGCATTCCATCGTTTATGATATTCATGGTAGAAATTTTTGGATGTTTCTCCAAAAACTCTTTGTGAAATGATCTCAAAATTACTCAATTGATTTAATAGCCTTTCTTTTATTGATTGCTCGTCATAATATCTTTGAAAGAAGAATTTATCCTTTTTCTTTTCATTGTTCAACCCGTAGACATCCTTGTCAATAAATTCTTCCTCAAACACCGCTTTCACCGGAAAGGTTAAGATCAACAAACCACCAGGTTTTAATACCTTCCATGCTGCAGAAATAAATTCACCGTCCTGGTTGTTAGCGACGTGTTCAATGACACTGATCGAAAAGATCGTATCAAATCTATCTTCACGGGAGACCAGATCAAGTGCATTCATATTTAGGCACTTAAGACTTCCCTTTAAGGGTAGACTCTTAGATTTAGCCGCTACATCCCGCAGGTCGTTCGTATCAGGGTTGATGTATTGTATATCTATGTTATGATCATGAAGTAGTTTGAAGGTCATTAGATACGGTGATGCAATATCTAATACTCTGTACCTTTCTTCAGTATTAATGAGAGATTCAACAAATGCAAACTCAAAATACCTGACGATTGAAACGGGGTTGAGAAGAAGCTTTGGAGATATTTTACCAGATGATAATAGTTTAAAAGCTAAACTTCTTCCAAAAGTGAAGAATGCTTTTCCAGGAAGATCATTACCTGCGGTAAGCCATTTTCGTTTTGCCCGGATGATTAACAATGGCAGAGCTAATAACAAACGGATTTTATCAATGATTCGCATTTTATCTAAGGAAGATTCTATTGATTACTTTCCGAATTATTGAAACATCCAATAATTTATGAATTGATTGGTGAATTTGAGGATTTACCTCAAAGGATCGATCAAAAGTTAGCTCGTTTGGTTCCCATCCAATTTGAGTTCCTAGATAGTCTGATTTCTTTTTAAAATGTGTTCCGGATCCATCCATACCAATATTCTTCACCAATGAATGTAAGGGATATACACATAATCCATCGTGGATAAAGTGAGTATAAGCCCACCTGATTGCCCACGAATCAATTTTGCCTAATAAATATTTTTTAGTCATTGGAAGAAGATCATCTCCACATTTAGCTTTAAAGCGTTTTCCTTGTTCCTGATCATTTAATATCTGTCGGATATTCTCAGAGTCCCAATTTGACGTATTCCATCTATCCGCCCAGGTAGCCCACCCCCACGAACAGGATCGGTAGTGAAAGTAAAATTTTTTGCTGTAATCGGGGGGAATACTTATTGGATAAGAATAACCTGAGATTGAAAAGATTTTCATTTCATTCCGATAATATCCCAGGGCTTCATTCATGAAAGTTAAGAAATAACTTGAGGTGTAAATGTCATCTTCCAATACGATGACTGACCCATGCTTATTTACAACCTCACTAACTCCTTCAATGACCGATCTGGCTAACCCAATATTTTTTACATGTGACTTTATGATAATTTCTTTAAAACCCGTGGTTTCCTTCATCGCCTTATAAACCTGATCGACTAATCTCTTATCCTCATCGTTTTTGGGCCCATCTGCATAAATGTATAAGGTTGATTCAGGGGCTAGTAAGTTATTTTTTAACGCATGTAGAATTTTCCTCGTATGATCTGGTCGATTATATACGAATAGTAAAACAGGTGCAAGATCAAGGTTTTTATTCGCCATTTTTAGCATAATACATCGATCGCTAAATTATTCCCTCTGTATCATTAATGAAATTAAAGAAGGATAAATTGGTTATTCAAAGGAATTAACTCCATTAAGATCTATAGCGTCCCCACTGAAAAAATCGAAAGAAAAATCTTATATGAGATATCATCACGTCGACAAATCGAAAGTATTTTAACAGGATAAAAAATCTTTCCTTCCAGCACCTTCCTAATTGTCTATCAGAGATTCCACCCTGTAGATAATTCGAAATAGATTGATTTACATTTTTAACCCTACCACTTTTTGAGATAACCTGAAGCATCCAGTC
This sequence comes from Bacteroidota bacterium, assembly GCA_047947195.1. Classification (GTDB taxonomy): domain Bacteria; phylum Bacteroidota; class Bacteroidia; order Cytophagales; family Cyclobacteriaceae; genus UBA7330. The sequence goes on along the minus strand of CP170458.1, from coordinate 2,769,208 downwards.
AATATCAGCACTGCATTTGTAATGGGTGTTGTATGGTGGGCATAGGTCCCTTTTAGCAATGAAGGATTGATGACTCACTATCTGGCCTTTGAGGAAGTCTTTCTTTACAAGTTGTTCTGGAAGCTTTCTGCTAGTTAGTTCAGAGCGTGTTCCTATGACTTTTCGATCCTGATTGAGAATATTGGTTTCACCATAAATAATATCAGCGTCAGTGTCAATATTAAATATATTTTCAAGGATTGTTTCGCCTGATAATTCATCGCCAGCATTAAGAAACAACACATACTTCCCCCGAGCTAATTCCAATCCTTTGTTCATAGCATGGTATACACCGTCATCTTTTTCAGAAACTACCTGATCGATTTTACTCTTGTAGCGATCAATGATTTTTAGTGTAGAATCATTTGAGGCCCCATCAATTATTAAGTATTCAAAGCCTTTGAAAGATTGGTTAACTACACTTTCAATAGTCGGTTGAATATACTTTTCGGCATTATAAGTAACAGTAATGATGGAGAGTGTTACTTTAGACATTGTAAATTTTTTGCTACTAAACTAGTCATTGATTCAGACTTAATGTTTCATTATTTATGCTTCAAAGGTTTTTTAGGATAATTCGGAAGTTGCTTTGGGTTTTTGGGCTTGCTCCTGACCATCTATGGCTTAATATACGCTCCATAGGATGGTTTATCAAAGACTATTTCAAGTTTCAGAAAAGCGATAAAGAGAAAGCATTCCCTTTCAAAATTCCCTATCCGGTATTCAGTGAACGATTTGCTGAAAGTGGTAGGATAGGCGGGCACTATTTTCATCAGGACCTACTGGTAGCTAATAAAATCTTCAATGCAAAGCCAAACAAGCATGTTGACGTTGGGAGCCGGACTGATGGATTTGTTGCGCATGTGGCTTCCTTTCGGGAGATAGAAGTAGTAGATATCAGAAAAGCTGATGTGAACATACGCAACATAAAATTCATTGAGGCAGATTTCATGGTTCCAAATCCAGAATGGGAAGAATACACGGATTCTATTTCCAGTCTTCATGTGATTGAGCATTTTGGGCTGGGGAGATACAATGATCCAATAGATCCAGCAGGTTATTTAAAAGGCCTTGATAATATTTACTCCATGCTTAAGAAGGGAGGGAAGTTTTACTTTTCAACTCCAATTGGCCCTCAGCGGATTAATTTTAATGCACATCGGGTTTTTAGTATGAATTATCTGAAGGAGTTACTGTTAGGTAGGTACATGTTGGATTCCTTTTCTTACATTGATGATTCGGGTGACCTGCATGAAAATGCAGATGTTAATTCAAAAGAAGCTGGATTAAACTTCAATTGCACTTTTGGTTGCGGAGTCTTTGAACTGACCAAAAAATGAAATTTATTTCAATGCGGCGAAGTAATTGATGTATCCGAAAATCTCATTGTTTTCATTATAAGATTTGATTTCTCTTAATCCATTTTTCAGGATTCGATAGATCTTATAATTGGGACTAAGCAAATACCAAAAATCCTGAAAAAAGGTTCTGGAGTCAATGTTGGTCCCACCAAATTCGAACTGGATGTATTTGATCTTATTCTGGATAAGCAAAGTTTTGGCTCCTCTTAATGCAGCCAGTTCATGTCCTTCGATGTCAAGCTTTAGAAAATCAATTTGATCCAGATTATTCTCTTTGCAATAGTTGGATATTGTTTCTATTTCAATTTCCTCCTGAGTAGTTATTTCTACGTTATGGTGAGCTAGTTTTCTTTTATAAACGGATGCCATGGAACCCAGGGCAGGATTGAAATGAATCGTTGTTTTTCCTTTACTGTCTCCCAATCCTTTTTGAATAATGATTACATTGGACGTATTTCCAAATTTATCAGATAGTTGTTTGATATTATTTTTTAGGGGTTCAAATGCATGAACTTCCACATCCTGAAATACTTTCAAGACTGATTCAATGTATTCACCCACATTTGCTCCAACATCAAATATGATAGGGTTTTCCCTTAGATTCTTCTTAAGAATTTGTAGAACATGCAGTTCGCCATTTGTTTTAATATCACTTGTACCCCCTACATTCATCCCAAAAAGCCCTACTTTATATAGCGATTCAAAAAGGGATTGAGTCGAGCTTTTCCCGGCAATTACTCCAAGTATTTTTTTGAGTAAGTTCTTCATTTACCAATCTCAATTAATTTGATACCCTTGATTTCACTAGCCATAAGGGTAAATGTACTTAAGCTCGTACCAATGATTTTTTTTGTATTAGCTAAAGAATATAGATCAATCATTGCATTTATCATACCTTTTGAGGAGCCCCTTTCAGATTTTAATGGCGAAGTAGTAATTAAATGATCAGGGTATCTTTTCTCTAACTCTACTTTGACTTCAGCCGAATCGGAGGCAACGAAGAACTTTACTTTTGGATCTTCAATAAGCTCTTGATCCATCATCTGATAAAATCTTTCCAGGGGTGTTTTATTAATTACTAATGAATGATCCGTTCTTCTGATATGAACTCCAATGGTTGGTGTTTTAAAAGTTATGATTTCAGGTTTGATAGAATCAACTGGTTCAAAGATGCTTGAATTGAAAGTCTTATCATCCATCTTACCCCACGATGAAATATAAGGTTTTTGATAATTTTTTAGATTAAGGAAATCGTACCCTTTTGTTTTCAGAAGGGCTGTTTCCCTGGCATGCAGGACTTTATCAAAGTAGAATTTTTGATATTGCTTAAGAAATGCATTATATAACTTTTGCCGTGGGTTGCCTAACAGTCTGTCGGAATATAGGAAAGGACGTTTATTCAATTCTATTAACTCTGTTTTGACCGTAGGGTGATTTAATGGGTGATATAATTCTTTGAATGGAGATCCCAGATCTTCATTTTTGATCCAAATGATTTTTAGATCTTTTTCAATAGTTTCGCAGATTCTTATCATTGAATCGATAGCGAATAATCGGTTACATAATCCTCCTACAGGTCTTAATGTGATAACTCCTTTGATGATTATAATGAATTATGGTAATTATGTGCAAGGATACGATTTTTAGTTAATTAGGAAATGTCAGGTTCATTAAAAGAATATCTCCCTACCCCAATTAGGCAATTGGGTTTTAATATTTTATCTGCTTTACAAAAGCAACGGTGGAAATTGAGAGGAAAGCCAATACCTCCTCCCAATAAGGTAAAGCAGGAAGTGGTCAGTAAAGTTGCCAGTGAAAAGGGCCTTAAAGTGCTTGTTGAAACCGGAACCTATTTGGGGAATATGATCTTTGCACAAAGGAAGAACTTTAGTAAGATCTATTCCATTGAATTAAGTCCTGTATTTTATGAAAGAGCTGAAACGCGATTTCGTTCATATGACCATATAAAAATTCTTTTTGGAGACAGTGCGCAGGTATTGCCTGAATTGATCAAAGATCTAAATGAACCCACACTTTTTTGGCTGGATGGACATTTTTCAGGAGGTGAGACAGCTGAAAGTAATTGTCCGGTCTTAAATGAGCTGAAAGCAATTACAGAAAGTAAGATAGCTCATGAAATCCTAATAGATGATGCCAGATGTTTCGACGGAACAAATGGTTACCCTACATTGGAAGAGATTCGACATCTTCTAACCCAAAAGGTTAAAAGCAATAAGATTGAAGTAGAGTTGGATATAATCAGGTTATCGTATTCTCTTTAGGATTCCCAAAGCCTTATTAAGCAGATTATTAACTTCTAAGGATATTTTGAACCATAGGCAGAGTGTCAGAAAAACAATTGCTGTCACAACAGACCTTACCAAAATATTGATAACCGGCTCAAACTTGTAAGGAAGATAATACGCTACACTAAAAGCTAAAAACGATATTAGAATCAAATAAATATGTTCTTTCACAAAAGGACTAAAGTGATACTTGCTGAACAAGATCAACATTTTAGCCCCGTTTGAAAAAACATTGCTGATGAATATGCTAAGGGCAGCTCCTACAATTCCATATTGTGGGATCAGTAAAAAGTTTAATCCAATAATTATAACGGCAGTAGCTATGGTTACAATGATATTTAACCTATAGTATTCCGAATAAGTGAGAATCTCTGCCGAGATGCTGCTAATCATGCTAAATACCCGTGCAAATCCCAGGATGACGATAACAGTAAAACCCGTACTTAGTACATCACCTTTTGGAATCGTCAAAAACAGGTCTTCCAGATTAGTGATGATTCCAATTCCAAGAAGTAAACTTATCAGACCCAGATTAATTGAACTCCTTTGGTAATCTTTATTGATATTTTCAAGCTTTTTATCATTGAAATTTTGTGTTATGAAAGGTGAGATAATCTGAGTGATTACTCTTTTTGGGAGTTCGATAATAGTACTGATAAACACCGAGATGATTAAAATTCCATTAGCTTCCAATCCTACCATTGAAGAAGTTAGTAAATAACTAACATTCGCTACAATAGAACTACAGGTAGTTATCAGCATGGTATAGCTTCCAAATCCAAAATTTTTCTTCAGCCAATTGATGTCAAGGGTATAAAATTTCCAATTGAATCTAAACTCATATTTAATGATCAATACCAGGTAAAGAATAACTGTAATAGAGGTGTAGGAAAACAGAACCAGAAGGATGAAATCACCAAAATCCACGACCTTAAAACCGTAGAGCAGGATACATGCAAAAACCATTGAGCGCAGAGCCACTTCATTAAGGAAGTTGGGAATCGTGATATTGTATTCTGACCAAACGACGGCGATCAGATAATTGAAAAGGGCCTGAGAAACAAGTATGACCAGGGAAGCAAAAATGTAATCGTTATAAAGTTCAGATTTTTCTTCAAATAAAGACCTGATTTGATCCTGGAAGAGATAGATCAGTATGCAAAACACGAGCGATGCTAACAGAATTGACACTATTTGCATACTGAATTGCTTATGTTTTTCAGTAATGTTTTCTTTGAATTGGGGATAGAATTTAATGTAGGAGCCATTAAGACCTAGTACCACAACTGGTAGCAGGATCATCCCATTTGATTGGATCAATCTAACCAGACCCACGTGCTCTATATCCATGAAATAAGGCAGGAGTATCAATGTGTTGACATATCCAAAAGCAACTCCAATATATATCAGTGCTGAGCTCCAAAAACTTTGACGGATGACGATACCCATAAATTCTAAATTAGAGCGAAATTACCTGATTAGGGGAAAAGTATGTTACTTATCCAAAAAACCACAACTTGATAGCCAAACCTAGAACGGCCACTACCAAAAATCCTTGTATCAGCTTATCATCCTTATCCACTGACCATCTGCTGGCTATCCAGGATCCCAATGAGTTCCCAGCAGCTAGGACAAGCCCAAAGTCCCATCTGATTTTGTCTTCGATAAAAAAGATGATGAGTGCGAGTAACGTATAGCAGGATATCACGAATACTTTAATGCTGTTGGTTTTAGCCATATTAAAACCATGTATTCCGGTGAGTGTCGCGATGACAAGGAAACCTACACCTGCCTGGATGAATCCTCCGTATATTCCCAGGAAAAAGAATACAAGGACGCTGAGTGCATTTTTTTTTCGACTGAAAGTTTCCTCCGACCCAACTTTGGTTTTTGGTTTGAAAATGATCGTACCCAGCACAATCACCATGACTACTGCCAGGATCTTGTTAAAAAGATCATTGCGGATATCTGTGGCAAAGTAGGCCCCAATGGCTGCACCTATGCAAGCTGAGATAGTTACCCACCAGGCATAGGGAAATACGGTCACTCCTTTACTTTGGAAACCTTTTACTGCGACTAATCCGGAAATAAAGATGGCAACCCGGTTGCTGGCGTTAGCTACAGTACCCGGCAATCCCATAAAGATCATTACGGGTAGGGTAAGTAAAGATCCACCTCCGGCAACCGTATTCAGAAAACCAGTGAATACACCTACACCAAAAAGTATTATTCCTTCAATCCAGGTCAATGTCGTGTTGGTAATTGGTTTTTCTACATTCAGAATTGTCTGAGCAAGCGTTCAGTAATTCAGTCTGAGTTTTCTTAAAGATCGGATGTATTTCATCTGCAGCGATTTCGTCTAATAAGATAAGGGTGAATTTCCTATCGGGTATACCTGGATGTGGGACTTTCAATACATCTAAATTAATTACCTGATCATCATAGTAGAGAATATCGATGTCTATTTTTCTAGGTCCCCATTTAAGTTTTCTTACCCTGCCCAGTTCCTGTTCCACTTTTTGGCATACTTCAAGCAATCCTTTCGGATTCAATTGAGTAGTGACTTTTAAGCCAACATTAAGAAACCAGTTCTGCTCAGTAATACCCCATGGTGCAGTTTCATAAATGGATGAAGTAGCTTCGATTTTGATATCCTTTTCTTTCAAAAGACGAATTGCTTTTTTCAATGCCACCAATCTATCATCAATATTGCTCCCCAAAAGAAGATAAATTCCGTTCATCCAGATTTATGATATCTTATTTTCAACCAAACGTTTAAAATATTGGTTGTTTAGATTTGCATCGAATTTACATAAAATAGCTTATGGCATTCCTTAGAAATTTGTTGGCCACATTGGTGGGATTGTTTATTTTCTCTTTCCTTGGGTTTATGATCCTGATTGGAATGCTCTCATTGGCATCATCAGGTGAAATGCCCATAGTGAATGATAATTCTGTCTTATACATCAATCTCAGTGGAATGCTTGTTGAAAAGGCGGAAGAAGATCCATTACAGGAGTTAATGAGTAATGGTCCAGCGCCGATGAGTTTAATGGATGCCATTGAAGCCATTAAGGAAGCAAAAGTTGATAGCAGGATAGAGGGTGTATATATTGAATCTGGTTTTTTCGCTGCAGGCCAGTCTTCTTTGAGGGAGTTAAGAGGTGTAATTGAAGATTTTAAAGAATCTGGGAAATTTGTTTATGCCTACGGTGAATATATTACAGAGGGAAATTATTATTTACTTTCTGTAGCGGATAAGATTTATCTGAATCCTGAGGAATCCCTGGAATTCAATGGACTCTCTGCCAATGTCACCTTTTTTAAGGGGCTATTGGATAAACTGGAAATAGAACCCGAGATTTTCAGGGTTGGTACTTATAAGAGTGCTGTCGAACCATTCTTACGCAAAGACCTAAGCCCTGAAAATAAAGAGCAACTTTCTGAGCTTATTGAATCAATACATCATACCTATTTAAGTGATGTGAGCGACAACCTGAATACGTCTGTAGAATCACTCAAAGAAATTTCTGATGAAATGAAAGTCCAGTCTCCGGAGGATGCGGTAGAAAATGGATTGGTTTCATTGGTTGCGTATGAAGATGAAATAAAAACGGCAATCCGGAAAGAGATTGGCTTAGATGAGGACCAAACGATCAACTTCATTTCAGTCAATAACTATTCAAAAGCAGCAAAGTCAGAAAGAACCGAATATTCAGCGAACAAAATAGCTGTCATTGTAGCAAATGGAGAGATAATCATGGGGAATGCTGAGAATGCTATTGGAGGTGAGCAGTTTGCGAGAGAAATCCGAAAAGCCCGTGAAAGTAGCTCAATAAAAGCCATTGTATTGAGAGTGAATTCGCCAGGAGGAAGCATGACAGCATCCGATATGATCTGGCGGGAAATTCAACTTACCAAAGGGGTTAAACCCATCATTGCAAGTATGTCGGATATGGCAGCATCAGGTGGTTATTATATCTCAGCACCTTGTGATACTATAGTCGCCCAACCGAATACCATTACAGGTTCTATTGGAATATTTGGTGTGCTTTTCAATTTTGGTGGTTTCCTTGAGAATAAGCTGGGGATCACAAATGATGGGGTTAAAACAGGCGATTATTCAGATATTTTTAATGTCACCAGGTCACTTACCACACAAGAGAGACAAATCATTCAAACCAGGATAGAAGATGGATATAAAACCTTTATTTCCAAAGTGGCAGAAGGAAGAGGCCTATCCACGGAAGATGTAATGGATGTGGCTGGTGGTCGTGTCTGGACAGGTGAGCAGGCCTATGATAAAAAATTGGTTGATGTATTGGGGTCATTTGATGATGCCATAGAAATAGCTGCAGAAATGGGAGGTGTATCAGATGACTACAGGCTTAGCTTTTATCCAAGACCTAAGCCTTATATTGAACAGCTTTTAGGAAGGTTGAATGACGAAGCTGATGCCCGGATATTTAACAAAAGTAGTTTGCTATCACCTTATCTTAAACAAATTGAGTTCCTTCAGCGGATGAATGGAATACAGGCTATATTGCCTGGTAACCTTCAAATAAACTAAAGTAATAACTGAGGATTTCATTGTGATAAATATGATTTATCAGTTTTGAAAAGTTCATTTAATGGTTAATTTGCCAAATCAAAATAGAAGTTGATGCAGACAAGAAACGACTGGACCAAGGAAGAAATCACTAAAATATTTAATCAACCTATTCTGGAGTTGATCTATCAGGGAGCATCTGTTCACAGAGCATATAATGATCCATCTGAGGTGCAGGTATGTACCTTGTTGTCAATTAAAACCGGGGGATGTCCAGAAGATTGCAGTTATTGTCCACAAGCTGCCAGATACCATACTGATGTTAAAGTTCAGAAGTTGCTGGATGTCGACTTTGTAATCAATAAGGCCCGTACTGCCAAAGAAAACGGAAGTACCCGATTTTGTATGGGTGCCGCCTGGAGGGAAGTGCGGGATAACAAGGATTTCGATAAGGTCATTGATATGGTGAAAGGAGTCAATGCCATGGGGATGGAAGTTTGCTGTACATTAGGTATGTTGACTGAAGATCAGGCCAAGAAGCTAAAAGATGCCGGCCTGTATGCCTATAATCACAACCTGGATACCTCAGAGGAACATTACGAAGAGATCATTAGTACCAGAACCTATGATGATCGGTTGGATACCTTAAAGAATGTTCGTGAAGCTGACATTTCAGTTTGCTCGGGAGGCATTATCGGAATGGGCGAGACCAATGAAGACCGGATTGAAATGCTGCATACATTAGCTACGCTGCCAGAACATCCTGAATCTGTCCCTGTCAATGCGTTAGTTCCGGTTCCAGGTACACCATTAGAAGACCAACCAAAGGTTTCTGTATGGGATATGGTACGGATGATTGCCACAGCCCGGATCATCATGCCAAAGGCTATGGTAAGATTATCAGCAGGGAGAGTAAGAATGTCGGTTGAAGAGCAAGCATTGTGCTTTCTTGCCGGGGCTAATTCAATCTTTGCTGGCGACGAGCTACTGACTACACCCAATAATGGAGTAGATGAGGATAAAGCGATGTTCCAAACTTTGAACCTTAAGCCAAGAGAATCCTTTAAAGGAGCTGCTGCTGAGAAGTATTTTGCTTAGCAAGCAAACACTTATTTTTTTGGTTTGTTTTTTTCAGGTTTTGACTTATCCTCGGTTTCTTTCTCTTTTTTCACATTTTCAGCCATATCCTGAATTTCCTTAACAGACTTACCTTTTAGGTAATCTGGTAAATCCATTCCTGCCATTCCAAACATCTCCTGTAGTGGTGGAACTGATTTATAAAGACCTGAGATAAAGTTTGCAGTTGAGGACTTGTCTCCTTCTCCATTTCCGCTATCCCAGACTGTGATCTTATCAATTTTAATGTTTTTAATTGCTTCTGTTTGTAGCTTCACAAGCTCAGCAAGCTTGTCAGCAATTATGAGAAGAACAGCATCTTTGGAATTGCTTCCCGCTGCTTCCACAATCTTTTTAAATCCTTCAGCTTGTTTAGTGAGAACCTCGAATATACCTTTCGCTTCAGCTTCCTTCTTAAACAAAATAGCATCGGCTTCACCTCTGGCTTTTCTTCGAATCATTTCAGCCTCTGCTTCAGCAGCAATTTCGACTTTCTCTTTGTCTATTTGTGCAGGAATTACAATATCTGCTGTTTGAGAAGCTTTGTCTCTATTTGCTCTTGCAAGTTCAGCCTCTTGCTCAGCAGCATAGGCTTCTTCTAAAGCTTTTGCTGTCTGGACCTTTTCAGCAGCGATTGCGATTTTTTGTGCCTCCGCCTCTTTTTCCCTCCTTGCGGCATCAGAATTTGCGATGGTGATCTTAGCGGTATTTTCTCCCTCAACCGCCTGAGCATTAGCCATAGCAACCTTGACACGTTGATCCTGATGTGCGTTTGCTTCCCCAATAGATCCATCGCGGTCCTTTTCAGCTACACTTTTTCTAGCATCATTGATCGCTTTTGCAGCAGCTTCTTTTCCAAGAGCTTCGATATATCCAGATTCATCCTTTATATCAGTTACGTTAACATTAATGAGTTTAAGTCCAATTTTCTTTAATTCTGCCTCAACATTTGATGCAACATTTGCGAGGAATTTATCCCTATTACTATTGATCTCTTCAATATCCATAGTTGCTACGACGAGACGCAACTGACCAAAAATGATATCTTTTGCCAGATCATGAATGTTTTCTTGTGATTGGCCAAGTAAGCGCTCAGCGGCATTGTTCATAATACCTTGTTCAGTAGAAATTCCGACAGTAAACCTTGAAGGGACGTCAACTCTGATGTTCTGTCTACTCAAAGCATTTGTAAGCATTACTTCGATTGAAATAGGGGTTAAATCCAGAAATTCATAATCCTGAATGACCGGCCAAATGAAAGCTGCTCCACCATGGATACATTTAGCTGAAAGTCCCTGGTCATCACTGCCTCGACCAACTTTTCCATATACAACAAGTATTCTATCTGAAGGACATCTTTTATAGCGCTGAAAAAGCCCGATCAGCAGTATAAAAATGAATACGACTGAAACTGCAATAATTATTATGAAAGAACTCATACATTTGAGGATTTAGAAACTAATAGTATACCGTTATTAAGGACGTCCTTTACAGAGACAACTGCACCAGTCGGGATATCATCTTTGTCATCTGTTATGGCATCTAGTTCCCTTAGTGAACTTTGAACTTTAATATGAACTTTTCCAATGTTACTTCTTTTCGATTTGATTGTTAGATAAACTTCTCCCAAACCTCCAACGGCATTGTTAATATTGAGCGTTCCACTGTCGGTCAATCTGCTGAAATAGTAGAATATCAGACCCATAAGTACCATCATTATGATACCTCCGATTATTGACAGGATTATCGTCGTTTCAATACTAAAGCCAGAATTCAAGCTCGCAAGTCCGGTCCAAGCGAAAATAGTGAAAAATGCTACAAAATTCTTGAGTGTAAAGAATTGAAAACCAGCCCCATGATCAGTTTCTACATCAAAGTCTGCATTTCCATCCACTTCCAGATCCCCACCAATGAAGGTTAATACCATCTGAATAATAAAAATAAGGGTGAATGGGATTGCAAAGCCCCAATAGATTTGATAAATGACACTTAGTGAGTTCCACCATTCACTAAAACTAAAATCCATGTGTATTTAGGTAAGTTTATTAAGGTCCAAAATATTACTTTTTGATCTATAATACTTCAATTATCTAAATTTTTTGTTGACCACAACGGGAGATTGATAAGTATAAGAACTTTTAAAACTATCAGGGCAATACTTGATTGGTAACTTTCTCTCCACTAACAAACTGAATTATATTCATAGCGGCAAGCCTGGCCATCTCATCCCTGGCCTTCACTGTGGCAGAGCCGATGTGAGGTAATACACACACATTTTCCATAAAAAGTAGTGGGTTGTCCGCTTTCATTGGTTCAGGGTTTGTAACATCAAGTCCTGCTCCCCAAATTGTTCCATTCTGTAAAGCTTCGATCAGATCATTTTCATTGTGAACACCACCTCTTGCAGTGTTGACAAAGATTGAGGTAGCTTTCATTTTTTTGAAGACCTCTTTATTGAAAATACCCCGAGTTTCTTGTGTTAATGCACAATGGGCAGAAATAACATCACTAACCCTCAAGAGCTCGTCAAAGGAGACATATTCCGCATCCAATTCCTTTTCAAGTTCTGGATTCCTGCTTCTGTTATGATAAATCACTTTCATTTGATAGGCACCTTTACATCTTCTAGCCATTTCAGCACCTATTTGTCCCATCCCGAAAATTCCTAATGTTTTCCCCTTCAATTCCTGGCCCAGGTTTTCTCTTGGCATCAGAATTTTCCATTCTCCTTTGGGAATCATATTGTACATGTAGATCATCTTTCTACTTACAGCAATCATCAGCATAAATGCCACATCAGCTGTCGCATCGACCATGGCACCGGGGGTATTGGCAAACACGATATTATTTGCTTTAAGGACCTGGAGATCTGCTTTGTCATATCCGACAGAAAAGGTGGAGATCATTTTGACTCTTGGACAAGCTTTTACAAATTCTTCATTGATAAAATAGTTGCCTGAAGTCAACAAGACATCATGATCTTTTGCCAGGCTGAGCAACTCCTCCCTGTTCATCAAGCGATCTTTATCCCATACCGTAACCTCCAGGTCCGGGTGTGACTCTAAAAGATCAATACCCACTTGTGGAATATACAGAGAGACTAAAACTTTCATTGGGCGATTTCTGCCAATTGTTTATCAATTTCTTCCCGGCTCAACCAACGTCCCCGAACAACTACACCCAAATGATTTTTAATGGTACCCGGGTCTATTAATGGATTTTTCTTCACCAGGATCAGGTCAGCACTGGCATTTTCAATAATCTCTCCAAATTGACCTTCCATTCCAAAATAGATAGCAGGATTTAAGGTTCCAATTTGGATAACTTCCATTGGGGTAAGCCCAACATCAAGCATATCTTTTATTTCATGATGTATAGAAAATCCTGGTACATTAAATACCTGGGGAGCATCTGATCCGAGTAGTAATCCATGTCCATATGAATGCAATTTCATGAGAAATACATTACGTAGGGTGTTAAATTTTCTCCACTGCTCTTCACTGTAATTTTCATCTTCAATCATTCGGGCTTTACTCGCTTTCCAATTTTCGATCGTTTCCTTAGGCATGTATTTCATCTCAGGTTGCGAGGCATAAGACTCTGGGCTACCTGGTGAGAACCAGCGTGTAAATAAAGTCTGTGTCGGGACCACCCAAACCTTTTTTTCGCTGGTCAATTGAACCATTCCGTTCATTTTACCTGGATCTGCCTGATTTGTATAGTTATATCCAAAAAATCCAGCGTCAGAATTTTTGGTGATCTCTTCAGGCACTAATCCGGTTAAGTAACCATCCATATGATCTATTGATGCGTAACCGCTTTCTAATGCATGTCTGATACCGACTTCAGCTGGGACGTGTCCTGCAAAAGGGATACCTACTTCATTGGCTGTAGCTACAATCTGGTCAAAAACTTCCAGTTTGATCCCAGGTAAGATTTTTAATAAATCATATCCATCTGCTTTATATTTTCTAACCTTCTCATCAGCTTCTTCTTTGGTTTTTACGGTAGAGCCATTCAGAGGAGGGGATGCGGTGAATATTCTTGGGCTGAGGATTTCATTTTTTAGTGCCTTATCTCTTAATTCTAAGTGAAGTTCATTCCCTTGCATACCCCTTATAGTAGTCACCCCCTGAGAAACATATAAAAACAAGGTGTTTTTCACATTGCCACCCCAGGAAGTCTCAGTAGGAATATGCGCATGCATTTCGGCTAACCCCGGCATAAGGTATTTACCTAAACCATTGATTGTGGTCTTTCCAGTATACTTTGACTCCAAATGATGACTAATATTTACAATGATCCCATTGTCTATAGCTACATCATGATTTTGATAAATGCTTCCATCCCGTACATCAACAACATTGACGTTTTCAATTAATAGGCTTACCTCTTTCTGATCTTTTTTTGAGGAACAGGCTACCAATAGTATGACAGCCAACAAGAAAGTGTTTTTCATATCTCCATTGGTTGATTTCACTAAAAATATGCAATACCGAATCAATGACAAAATAGCTACCTGGAGGTACTTCTCTTTTTGCCCTTGAATCTTCCGCCGGATCTTTCAGGTTTTGGGTCATAAGCCGGACCAGCTCCAATATATTCAGGGATCTTGGCTTTTGGAACTGGATCACCCAGTAAGCGTTCTATAGATTGAAACCTTCCCTGTGATTTTTCATCAATGAAAGTAAATGCCATCCCTTTTCTGGCAGCCCGGGCGGTTCGCCCTATTCGATGGATATAGTCTTCATCATCATTGGGTACATCATAGTTGATAACCAGGTCGATATCTTCTACATCTATTCCGCGAGAAAGGATATCAGTAGCAACAAGTATCTTTAATTTCTTATTTTTAAAATCACCAAGGACTTTTTCACGCATTTTCTGATCAAGGTCAGAATGGATGTCTTCCACAGACATATTGGATTTTTTAAGCTCTCTTGTCAATGCTTTCGCGCTGTCCTTTGTTGAACAAAATACAATGACGCTTTTGAGCCAGTCGGCTTTGAGGACGTGTTGGCATAAAGGAATTTTTTGAGACGCATAAACTACAAAAGCTGCCTGAACGATATTCTCATTAGCCTTGGAAATAGCTATATTTATTTCTTCTGGATCCTTAAGAATCATTTTTGCCAGTTGCCGGATTTTCGGGGGCATGGTTGCAGAGAATAGCAGAGATTGTCGCTCTTTTGGGAGAAAAGACATGATTCTGGTAATGTCTTCATGAAATCCCATATCCAGCATTCTGTCAGCTTCATCCAGAATAAGGTATTTGAGTTTCTGCACTTTTACATACTTCATATTGAAGTGCGCGATGAGCCGACCAGGTGTACCAATAATAATATCAGCTCCTTCGGTCATAGCTTTCTTTTCCCGTTCAAAGGATTGTCCATCATTTCCTCCATAAACTGCCAATGAGCTGACAGAGGTATAATAGGATAGACCTTCCAGTTGTTGATCAATCTGCGCTGCCAATTCTCTCGTGGGGACCACAATCAGAGCCTTGATCGACTCGTGCTCCGGTTCATTTATGATTTTATGCAAAATGGGCAATAGAAACGCAGCTGTTTTACCTGTGCCAGTCTGAGCGGAAGCGATTACATCTTTACCTTCTAGTATGAGAGGAATGGTTTGGTCTTGTACGGGAGTAGCATCTTTGAATCCTATCGCATCAATACCTTCCAGCAGCTTAGGATCCAGACCGAATTCAGAGAATTTCAAATATTATGATTTAATGTGTCCTGTAAAGTTAGTAGTCTTTGACGTTGGAAGCTAAATTTTGTCTAGGCATTTGAATGTAATGCGACTCTGTTGCCTTCTGTATCCCTGATAATTGCCATATATCCGTAATCTTCAGTGATCATCCTTTTTTGAATGAGTATCTGCCCACCCGCTTTTTCTACCTGATCAAGAAATTTCTGCAGGTCAGGATTCGCATTAAGGTAAATCAAAGGGCCTTGTTCCCCAGGGAAATAAAAATCATGGTTTTCAACCAAGGCTCCACTTACTTTATCCTGGTTATTTGGAAATAAAGCCATTTTTGTTCCGTCACCAATATCCAAATCGATCATGGTGATCTCAAATACCTGTTCGTAAAATGTTTTTGCCCGTGCGATGTCTTCAACCGGTATTTCTAACCAATTGATTGTATTTCCATTAAGATCCATATCAAAGTAGTTCTAATCCAAAAAAATCTGCATATGGAATAAAATCCCTATCCTGCTGTAATAAGGGCACATTGTTTTTGATACAATATCCAGCAATGATTATATCATTTGATTTTCTTATGGTTACCCCTTTTTTGCGGAGTATTCGATAATGATTCGCATACTCTATGGCTAATTCAGGATTAATCATCTGAACAAGAATTGTAGCTTCCAGGAGAGATTTGGTGAGCCGAAATTGTTTGTCATCCCTTATACCCTGAAGAATTTCCAGTAAGATAATGTCTCCAACAATAATCCCATATTGATCTAAAGCATTGTGTAATAAATCTGTTTTTGGGGAATTTATTCCATTAAAGTAATTGATCCATACACTTGTGTCAACAACCATTTTCATGTTGCACGCATTTCATCAAGGTTACCTTCCCATTTTATTTTACCTCTAAGCGACTTTATCTTAGACTGCTCATTAAGCTTTATTAATGTTTGCAGCGCTTTCTCAATTACTGCTTTCTTGGTTTTTAATCCGGATGCCTTTTTTGCTTTATTCATCAGTTCGTCACTGATAATTACATTTGTACGCATGTGTATATTTTTTATAAATATACACATAAACATCCCGTAATGTTCAATTTATAGACCGAGTACTTCTGCCCCCTGCTCAAATACTACATCGACTGGGATATTTTTATCTCGTAATCTGTCCAGATCATTTTGCAGAATTGGGCTGATCACTCCTTTTTCTTTGACTAATAGATCTACGGCTTCGTAGTCTCCATCACCCTGAAGAGTAAGTATTTTTTGAGACAAGGCGGTTGAAGCTTCAGCCATTTTGTCAAAATCAATGCGGTACTTTCCCTCTTCCGTTCTTTTAAAAGCACCTTGGTCCAGGAAGAAATTAAATCGGATCATGTTTGCAATTCCATGGGCATCTCCTGCACCAAATCGCACGGACCTGAAAATACCTGCCATGAAAGCTGTATAATACTCTTCAATTTGACCTTCAAGATCACCCGATGCTAATAGTTGGGTGATCATGTAAAGTCCTAAAATATCTGCCTTGCCTTCTTCGATGGCACCAGAATGTTCTTTTAGGGCTTTCCTTACTGTTCCATTTCCATTAATGGTATTTTTAATCCCCAGTCCATGAGCCACTTCATGAAACATGATGTTACTGAAGAAGGCATTGAAGGTGATATACTTTCGTTGATCTTCTACAATCAACTCATCTGCAATGGGTAAAAGGATCCCATCAAATTTGGCTTTTATTGCATTTTTGAGCTGTAATCTTCTGGAGCCTTTTTCGAGCTGTACTTCTTCATCATTTGGCAAATTGATGGCTATTGTTTTGGCTCCGGAATTACAGTCTCCAGCATAATAAACAACATCGTATGCATTAAGATCTGCTTCACTTCCAGGTTTTTCCTGCTTATAAGCATCTGGGACCGGCAATCCTTTTTGGAGGTCTGGCAAGACGGTGGTGTATTTGTCCAGTCGGCTGCTCCATTCTTTATCCTTTACTAATACATAGGCTTCATGAGCAGCTTTATAATTGTATAATTTATCTTCATAGTTTTCAATAGGGCCGATAACCAGATCAAGTCCATTGGTCTTCATATCCATCCAGGCGAAATCGCTGGGTTGATAATCATCTGTCAATAGGGCCTGTGAACGCAGTGTGAGATATTTTTTGAGCCCTGGATCTTCAGCCAGGTCAGCACACTGCTGAACCAGATCTGCTGCTTTTTTGATCTTTTCGGGAAACATCTCATAGTATGGTATTGAGTAAAGTCTACCGCTTTGGTCTCTTCTAATAAAGGTGTATAGACTTGTTTTATTTGGGTCATCAAAGGCTTCAAACTCCTCCTTTGTAATATTCCATGGATAGAAGTTGGCTCCTGCAGGCTTTTCTCCGATACCCGGAACAAATGATTGAAAATCCTGCAATCTGTCCCATGGTCCGTAATTGATAGTGATGTAAGACTTTAGGCTTTCGTTACTTGTAGCATCAAGGAGTGAATCCCCCTTCCCATAAGATTCGTACCAGAAAAGTTCATCCATAATTTTGGCAGCTTCGATCATCAGGGGGATCATCTTCTTTTCATTCTCCTTCAATTGAGAGATATCGGTTGTTAGCCTGACCTTTGTGTAATCAATGAATGAGAATGATTCTTCTACTTTTTCATTTTCAGTAGGAACAGGTTGGGAACAGGCAAGAAATAATACTGAGACAATAAATGGTATAAACAGTCGCGTTAGCATAGTGGTTGTATTTGTACTATTGGATTTTTACGAGTTGATAAAGTTATTTTAATTAAGACAAATTATACTTGGAAAAGTTTCTTACAAAAGGCATCCTATGAAAAATTATATCAATGGTTTATTGGCTTTAGGTGTGGTGGTGGTTTCATGTACAAATAATCCTACCGGGAATCAAAAGCTAACGGGTATTGATACTATCCAAATATCCAAAGATGTTGAAATACTTGCATCAGATCAGTTTTTGGGTCGAAAACCCTTTACAGAAGGAGAAAGGAAAACCCTTGATTTTCTAGAGACCAGTTTTAAAACAATTGGGCTGTCGCCTGGCAATGGAGATAGTTATTTTCAGGCAGTTCCCCTGGTTGAAATAGATCCCTATCCGGATGAAAAACTATCTATTAATGGTCCAAACGGTAGAATTGAGTTGAATCGAGGCTCTGAATTTGTCGCCTGGTCAGAGATCGTTGCAGAAAAAGCTTCAATAGATGCATCTGAACTTGTTTTTGCTGGTTTTGGTATTGTTGCTCCAGAATACAATTGGAATGACTATGAGGGATTAGATGTAAAAGGTAAAACAGTCCTGGTTTTAGTAAATGATCCTGGTTTTGGATCTAAGGACTCTACTTTTTTCAAAGGTCAGACAATGACCTATTATGGTCGATGGACTTACAAATATGAAGAAGCTGCCAGGCAGGGGGCAGCAGGTCTATTGATCATTCATGATACAGCTCCAGCCGGATATCCATGGATGGTGGTCAGAAATAGCTGGACAGGAGCTCAACTGTACCTTGAAAAAGATCCTGATCAATATTTGCCAGCTGTTCAGGGTTGGATTACTCGGGATGCGGCGATTAAGATATTTGAGTCGTCACCAGTTGATATGAAAAACTTCCTGGAGCGATCAAGAACACCTGGGTTTAAACCTGTTGCATTGGAATTGAGTGCATCACTTGAGATAAACAGCAAGATTAAGCGGAATATGTCTCAAAATGTCATTGGGAAGATTGAAGGTAAAAAGAATGCCGATGAAGTAATTATTTACACGGCACATTGGGACCACCTGGGAGTTGGTCCTGTCATAGATGGTGACTCTATTTACAATGGAGCAAGGGACAATGCCACCGGGGTTGCGGCATTGATGGAGATTGCCAGGGAATTTAAGCGAGACAATCCCAACCCGGATCGCACAGTAGTATTTTTATCTGTTACAGCAGAGGAACAAGGACTACTTGGCTCCAAATATTATGCTGAACATCCCATATATCCTCCGAACAATACAATAGCGGTGCTGAATATGGATGCCATTAGTACTGTGGGATTTTCCAAAGATCTTACAGTCATAGGCTATGGCCAGTCTGAATTGGAAGATCTAGCTGAGGAGATAGCTAAAAAACAGGATCGTTACATCCAGCCAAACCCGGAACCAGAGAAAGGATATTTTTTCAGATCTGATCACTTTGAGTTTGCAAAGATCGGCATACCCGCATTTTATGCTGAGGGTGGGTCAGTAGCAGTCGTTGGTGGAGAAGAGCGAGCTACTAAAGTTAATGACGCTTACAGGGAGCATGCTTACCATCAACCGGCAGATGAATATACATTGGCAAATTCAGATTGGCAGTTTGGAACTATATTACAGGATACCGAACTCTTTTATCTATTGGGAAAAAAGCTAGCCAATTCAGAGCTAAGACCAAAATGGAAATCTGGTTCAGAATTCAAATCAATCAGGGAGGGTAATTAGGTCAATTTCCCTCGCTTGCCCAGTTCAATGACTTCCATGTTCGAAATGGCACCCTGAAAAAGATCGAACCTGACAAGTGTCTTAACCCGATGAAAACCGTGAATGCCGGCAGCTCCCGGATTAATAAAAAGCAGGTTATTGACTGAGTCTTTTTCAATTTTAAGGAGGTGGGAATGACCACAAACGAGAATATCTGGTTGATATTTTTTGATCAGGGTTCTGACCTGCGTATTGTATCGAGGAGGCTTTCCGGCAATATGAATGATGAGGGTCTTCTTTTGTTCTCTTTCCAAAAGCTGGTATTCTTTAGTTGCAGCTCTTACCTTATGATCATCAATATTTCCCCACACGGCCACAGTGGGTTTGAAAGATTCTAGGTTTTCGAGGATATCAATATTACCAATATCCCCCGCATGCCATATTTCATCACACGACGAGAAATACTGGAACACATTTTCATCCAGATTGGAATGGGTGTCAGAAATAAGGCCAATTTTCATCCAACTAACTTTGTAAAGTTGGTTTCAAGATAAGTGGATTATAATAGGGTATTAAAAATTATTTGATTTAAATTATTTTCATCTTGCCGGACACCACCGGTTTAATATATGGCAAAGTCTAAACAGGGCATATCAGAGCTGGAAAAAGAGCTTGAACGACTACAGGCAATTTTAAAGGAAGAAAAGGAAAAGAGGCAGAAAGCTGAGTTGGAGCTCAGAAAAAGTAAAGAGTTTTCAACCAGTCACCTAGATCCTGAAAAACAGTTTTTGGCGAATATGAGTCATGAGATCAGGAATCCAATCAATGCCATCGTTGGTCTGATCAATTTACTATATGATACCAAATTGTCTCCTGAGCAATTTGAATATGTAAACAATATCAAGTACTCTGCGGATGTTTTGATGAGTCTAATTGCCGATATTCTGGATCTTTCAAAGATCGAGTCAGGAAATATTGAGCTCAATGAGCGGGTGATTGATATTACCGAAGTAATCAAAGCGGTTGTACAAACTTATACCTTCAAAACACATGACCACGATTTAAACTTCGCCATTAATCTGGATGATAATCTAAGGGGATTTTATCGGGCTGACCCAACAGTGATCAATCAGATCTTTCTGAATCTCATTAGTAATGCTGTCAAGTTTACTGAAAAAGGTACAATAAAAATATCAGCAAGATTATTGGAGGCAGATGAGAAAATTATCACAGCCGAATTTGAAATTGAGGATATGGGCATAGGGATTCCAAAAAGTCAACTTTCGACCATTTTTGAAGCATTCAAGCAAGGTGGACTCGAAACAAAATTGAAATATGGAGGTACAGGTCTGGGTTTGTCTATTGTAAAGAGGCTGATATCTCTTTACGATGGTGAAATATCGGTGAGAAGCACTGAAGGCAAAGGTTCAACTTTTACGTTCACATTATGTCTCAAGCAGGTTGATAATGAAAATCTCATTATTCCTGAAGCCCAGCATATGCCAGAGGGCGAAGTAAGTCTGGATCGAGTATTGATTGTTGAGGATAATAAGATTAACCAACAATACCTGACCTGGCTACTTGAAAAATGGAGTATACAATACGATGTAGCTGGTAATGGCAGGGAGGCTTTGGAATTAACAGAGCGTAGTAAATATGATCTTATCCTGATGGATATCAGGATGCCAGTGATGGATGGCTATGAAACCACTATTAGATTGAGAAACCAATCCATAAACCCCAATCAAAATGTCCCAATCATTGCCCTTACGGCGTCTGCATTAGTGGATGAACAAGCAAAGGCGTTGGAAGTAGGGATGAATTATCACTTACCTAAACCTTTCTCCCCGGACCAGTTGAGAGAAATGCTTAATAAGTTGGATTTGAAAGAAAAAGGAACATTTGTGGAACCCGATAGACCTCTTGATCAAATATCATATGGCTATCAGTTTTCAAATACTTTGAATACAGATTATCTGAATTCATTTTATGGAGATGATATAGAGCGAGCTGGATTGATGTTCAATATTTTTCTTAAAAACATTGATGCAGAGCTCAAAAGGTTAAGGGATTATTATTCAGCGATGGATATAGAATCCTTTACTTCACTCGCTCATAAGATTAAACCAAATTTTGCGATGGTGGGGCTTCCTGAATATGCGGAATCAATGAAGGACTTGGAGATTATTGGGAAAAATGAAGATTTTAGCAGATTGGAAAAAAAACTATCTAAATTTCTAGCGGATTTTGAAGATAAAAAATCTGATATTGTTAATGAGCTTGAGCGAATTAACAACTACCTCCGGAGTTGATTTTCTGATAAAGGACAAACACTATACCCATGAAATACATAATAGTTGATGATGATGAGATGGCACGAGCGTCATTAGCCTCTATGTGTGAAAAGATAGCCGAAATTGATTTGGTTGGGATCTTTGATAATGGATTATCAGCATTAGAATGTTTAAAAAACAATGCAGTAGATCTTATTTTTTTGGATATCCAAATGCCAGATTTATCGGGTATCGATTTGGTAAAGACATTTGATAATCTACCACAGATCATATTTACAACTAGTCATTCTGAATATGCCCTGGAGGCTTTCGAACACCAGGTTACAGATTTCTTGGTTAAGCCAGTTGAGTTTCCCAGATTGATGAAAGCTGTGGAAAGAGCAAAAAAAATGGGAGGAAAGACTACTGTTGGAGGTAGTAAGATTGGAGAAATTTACGTGAAGGTGGATGGTAGATTTGTGAGACTGGCGCTGGAAGATATTCTATATATTGAGTCCCTGGGAGACTATGTCACTTTCAAGACTGACACTGAAAAGTTTATTGTTCATTCAACGCTAAAGAATATTGATGAGAAAATTCATCATCCCGATTTTCTAAAAGTGCATCGGTCATACATTGTGAATCTTTCTAAAGTTGTGGATATTGAAGACACCAATCTTGTAATCAAAGACAAGATCATTCCGATCAGCCGGGCACACAAACCAGTTCTGATGAGCCGAATAAAAACCATCTGATTTTAACCAAAAAATGAATGTGGATATTTCCATCATAATTGTGGAAATCTTCGTTGATATTAGATGGGGAAATATAATTACGAAGGGCCAACAATGATTGGCTCTAGTTTCATAGGTTTGCCAATGAATCGCCAAGAAATTTATTGAGCCACCCAAAAATATTATGGAGGAATCTAAACCGGTCTACCGGCCATCAGGAAAGACAAGAAGAATAGGTATTACTCAGCTATCCGAACAATTGGGTAAGCTACCGCCTCAGGCAATTGAGGTAGAGGAAGCCATTCTGGGTGCCCTGATGCTGGAAAGAGATGCTTTGACCAATGTGATCGAAATCCTTAGACCGGAATCTTTTTACAAGGATGCTAACAAGACCATTTTTGAAGCCATTGTTCAGCTATTCAATAATAGCGAGCCAGTAGATATTAAGACGGTTGTTCATCAATTAAGAAAGAATGGGCAACTGGAATTGGTGGGCGGCGCATACTATGTATCAGAGTTAACAACCAAAGTAAACTCTGCTGCCAATATTGAGTATCATGCCAGGATTGTTGCTGAACAATCTATAAAGAGAGAATTGATTCGTATTTCTTCGGAGATACAGCATGATGCTTATGAAGATACCATTGACGTATTCAAGTTGTTGGACCGTTCAGAGCAGTCACTTTTTGATATTTCAGAATCTCATATTCGAAAAAATTACGATAAGATGAGCTCATTGCTTCACCAGGCAATTGAGGAAATTGAACAGAAGAAAGATCGTAAAGATGGACTAACTGGTGTGGCTAGTGGATTCACTGCATTGGATCGCGTCACATCCGGTTGGCAACCTTCAGATCTTGTGATCATCGCTGCAAGACCTGGTATGGGTAAGACAGCTTTTGTGGTATCTGCCATGAGAAATGCAGCTGTAGATTTTAACATGCCAGTAGGGTTGTTTTCTTTGGAGATGTCATCCGTTCAATTGGTGAATCGTTTGATTTCTGCCGAAGCCGAGTTAGAAAGTGATAAGATCAAGAGAGGAGATTTGGCAGACTATGAGTGGGAGCAATTGCTGCATAAGACCTCCAAGTTATCCGAGGCTCCAATTTTCATTGATGATACTCCAGCATTGAGTATTCTCGAGTTACGAGCCAAGAGTAGACGTTTGGTTGCTCAACATGGTGTGAAGCTGATTATCATTGACTACCTGCAATTGATGACTGGTGATTCCTCGAAGAATTCCGGTGGAAATCGAGAGCAGGAAATTGCTTCTATTTCCAGGGCATTGAAAGGGATAGCAAAAGAACTCAATGTTCCGGTGATAGCACTTTCTCAGTTGAGTAGGGCAGTGGAAACAAGAGGAGGGGATAAGCGTCCTCAGCTTTCTGACCTTAGGGAATCAGGATCAATTGAGCAGGATGCTGATATGGTAATGTTCCTATATCGACCTGAATATTATGGTATGACCCAGGATGAGAATGGAATGCCACTCAATGGTATTGGGGAGGTGATCATTGCGAAACACAGGAATGGTAAACTGGAAAATGTTCAGTTGAAATTCATTGGTAAGTTTACCAAGTTTGGTGACCTTGACACTTCCCATGATACAGGGAATTATGGTCAAAAATTCCCAACTTCTGGTAGTCAGAATACAGATTTTACCATTACTTTGCCAAGTAAAGCAAACAAAAAAGAAGAATCAGAAGATGATGAAGAGATGCCATTCTGATAACACTTCTTTCTGCAATTCATGAATTACCCAAAATCAAATGGGATTGGCACGAGAAATACATACATTTCTCGGCTAGCAATGACCTCTGTTCTATTGTTTTCAGGAAACTTAAAATAGCCTATTTACATGAGAGCCATCAAGCTTGTCGGAGACCGCGACCTCAATATTGAATTAGTAGAAGTAGAAAAGCCTGAGATTAAAAGTGGCCAATGCCTGGTCAAGCTCAAAGCAGCTTCATTAAATAGAAGAGACTTTTGGATTACGGTAGGGAAATATCCCAACATAAAGGAGAATGTAATTCTAGGATCTGATGGTAGTGGGGAAGTGGTTGAAGGTCCGGATAACTGGTTAGGTAAGAAGGTGATCATTAATCCAAATATTGACTGGGGTGATAATCCAGTTGCTCAATCGAAAGAATATGAAATTCTGGGAATGCCTAAGGATGGTACTTTGGCTGAATACATTACAGTTGATGAAGATCGATTAGTTGAGAAACCCAAGTTTTTGAGTTTCAGTCAGGCTGCATGTTTTCCTTTGGCTGGACTTACCGCCTATCGTGCTTGCTTCAAAAAAGGGGAAATACAAGAAGGGTCGAAAGTCCTGGTCACAGGCATCGGAGGTGGTGTAGCTCAATTTGCGGTTTCCTTTAGCAAGGCCGTAAAAGCTGAGGTATATGTTACAAGTAGTAGTGATGGCAAGATTTCAGACGCTGTCTCCCTCGGAGCAAAGGGCGGTTTTAATTATAAGAAGGAGGATTGGGTAAAGACTGCTAAAAAGGAAGTCGGACCATTTGATGTTATTATTGATAGTTCAGGGGGAAATTTGGTAGATAAGTACTTGAAGGTCACGAAGCCTGGCGGAAAAATAATCATTTATGGCGCCTCTGCCGGACGCGCTGAAGGATTCGATTTACCACGTCTTTTTTGGCAGCAGATAAGTATCATTGGTACTTCTATGGGCAATGATGAGGAATTTTCCGAGATGGTTGAATTTATTGACATTAACCAAATCAAGCCAATCATTGACAAAGAATTCCCAATGGAAAAATATCGCGATGCCTTCAGGCGATTTGTAGATAAAGATCACTATGGAAAAGTGGTCTTACTGTTATCATGATTAGTCCAAGGTTCTAAACTATTCATCATCATCGAATAAGAAATTCTGATAGGCTGATTGTAGCTCTCTTAGCGCATGATGATTCCCAGCTTTTTGAGCTTTTGATATTCCGACTTTATAAGTTAGTTCAGCTTTTTCTTTCTCCCCCAATTCAATATAAAGCGCTGCCGCATGATAATAGGTGCCAATATAATCAGCATGATTGGTCAATAATATTTCAAACAAATCCCTTGATTTTTGCTTATCAATATAGAGATATTCCATAGCTAAAGCATAGACAGGAAATGGATCATTTGGATCTTCTTTATGATAGAATTCAAGTTGTTTAATGCGTTCCTCACTGCCCATATCTTATTTTTTTAACTAACTTCGAAACAGAGCAAAAATGATAGATAAATCAGCTATTTTTAATATAAACATACGGAAATTAACATTAGATTTTTAGTGTGAATTTTTATTGATAGTTTCTATATGGTCTCTAATAGACAAACAATGTATACATGAAATGAGCATGATTAGGAAAAGCTAGGATGAATAAAACTCCAAGAAGAGCATCTTTTAGTAAGAAATTTTTAACATGCGAATTCCATGCCTGAGTGCCGAAATGTACTAGTGCATGCAGGCATGTGACCGAAAAAAAATCAACTATATACACATGAAAATTCTAGTCTGTATTACACACGTTCCAGATACTACTTCAAAGATTTCATTTACCGATAGTAACACAAAATTTGATAAAAGTGGCGTCCAGTTTATCATTGGACCTTACGATGACTATGCGCTTGCAAGGGCAGTGGAATTGAAGGAACAACATGGTGGCACAGTAACTGCATTGAATGTGGGAGAAGCAGAAACCGAACCCACCTTGAGAAAAGCATTGGCCATTGGAGCTGATGATGCTGTTCGGGTAAATGCTTTCCCTACAGATTCTTTTTTTGTTGCAAAACAGATTGCCAATGTGGCTAAATCAGGTAACTATGATCTAATCATGATGGGTCGAGAAAGTATTGACTTCAATAGCGGAATAGTACATAGCCTGGTTGGTGAATTGCTTTCAATGCCATCAATCTCTCCGGTTATGAGTCTGGATATTGAAGGAAACTCTGCCAAGCTTACCCGTGAAATAGAAGGAGGTAAAGAATATATGGAGCTTTCACTGCCATTCGTCGCAGGTTGTCAGGAGCCAATTGCTGAATGGAAGATACCTAACATGCGAGGTATCATGGCTTCCAGAACCAAACCCCTCGAAGTAAAAGAACCAGAGAATGTTGATGTGGGAACCGCTGTAAAGGTGTATGAGCTACCACCTCCAAAGGGAGCGGTAAAGCTTTTTGAAAAGGAAAATATTGGTGACCTCGTGGATGAGTTAATAAACAAGGCAAAAGTTATTTGAGATGAGTGTATTAGTATTTGTGGAGATAGATGAGAAAGAAGTAAAAAAATCTTCTCTCGAAGCCATTAGTTATGGCAAAGCTTTGGATGGTGATGTGTTTGCTATCGGATTCGGAGACATATCCGAAGAGAGCATTACAAAGATTGGAAAAGCAGGCGCTAAAAAACTCATCCATGTTAAAGATGTAAAATTAGGTACGCCCAATATTATGGCTTATTCATCAGCCCTGGCTGAAGCCATGGATAAACATGGATGCAACATTATGGTCCTTGCCAAATCGTCATTGGGGGACCCTGTTTCTGCCAGGGTCGCCATCAAGACAGGCTCAAGTGTAGTTTCCAATGTAACGGAGCTTCCTGAAAGTGGAAATGAATTCATTGTCGACCGAAGCATCTATACTGGGAAAGCGGTGGCAAAGACAGTCGTAAATGGAGAAAGGAAAATTCTGGCCATAAAGAAGAATGCCGTACCGGTTCTTGAAGATGGATCAGCCCCAGAAGTGATTGATTTCCATCCAACACTCAACGATGATGACTTTAAAGTAAAAATCACTAAGACGGAAAAAACGACCGGTGAAGTACTGCTTCCTGAAGCAGAAATTGTTGTGTCAGGTGGCCGAGGTATGGGAGGTCCTGAAAACTGGAAGATACTTGAAGATCTTGCAGCTATATTAGGAGCAGCGACAGGATGCAGTAAACCTGTATCAGATATGAATTGGCGACCGCATCATGAACATGTTGGGCAAACTGGGATAAAAGTCAGCCCATCTTTATACATTGCGGTCGGAATTTCGGGAGCCATCCAGCATTTGGCTGGAGTGAACTCGTCAAAATACATTTTGGTGATAAATAAAGATCCGGAGGCTCCATTTTTCAAGGCAGCTGATTTTGGAATTGTAGGAGATGCATTTGAAATTGTTCCAAAATTGACTGAAGCAATAAAAGCTAAAAAAGACTAATGCCAGATAAAATCAAATTAGAAATTCTTGGTTTGTCGTCAAGCCAGTCACAGTCCGGTTCTTTTGCACTGGTGCTGGGAGAAGCAGGGGGAAATAAAAGACTTCCAATTATTATAGGGATGTTTGAGGCGCAGGCAATTGCTATTGAGATCGAAAAAATTGCCCCCAATAGACCAATGACACATGACCTGTTTAAATCTTTTGCCTATAATTTTAATTTTGATATAAAGGAGATTATCATCTCTGATTTAAAAGAAGGAGTATTTTTTAGTAAGATCGTTTGCACTCACGATGGGAAAACGATTGAGATAGATGCAAGACCTTCAGATGCCATTGCAATTGGTCTTCGATTTAACGTAGAGATTTTCACCTATGAATCTATTCTGACAGAAGCAGGTATCGAAATGAGTGAAGAAGAGATTTCTACCACAGTGGAAAAAAAGGCGGAAACACCTATACCTACTACTTCAGCAAAGGATAAACCTAAAAAGTTGGAAGATCTTCCAACGGATCAACTCAATAAGATGTTGGATGATTCTTTGAAAAATGAAGATTATGAGAAGGCCGCTAAGATCAGGGATGAGATCAATAGGAGAAATTAAGTGATTTAAGCACTTTATTTAACCACACCCACTCTATTATGATAGCCTCAACCAATTCTTGGAATTCAATTTACCTGTTCATTTTTTCATTCTTATTGGTTCTGCTAGCCCGGTGCACACAACCTGGCCAGTTAAGTGAGACTTCAACAGTAGATTTTGTGGATCCCTTTATTGGAACTGCTGTAGCTACCACACCGAGTGCAATAAAACACAGCGTAAGTGGATCTGAACTAAGAGGTCAAAACTATCCGGCAGTAGGAGTCCCACACGGGATGACCCAATGGACACCGGAAACTCAACCAACAGAAATTAAGTGTAAATCCCCTTATTACTATGAGGATTCTGTGATTACGGGATTTAGAGGTACCCACTGGATGAGTGGTTCATGTACACAGGATTATGGGAGTGTGTCGATAATGCCAGTCACTGGCGAATTGTCTTCAGATGTTTACGGAAGAGGGTCTTCCTTCCAAAAAAGTAGTGAGGCTGCCAAACCTAATTACTATAAGGTAAGTCTGGATAAATATGATATTGAGGCAGAGCTAGCTGCTGTTTCACGAGCAGGGATACTGAGACTCAACTTTAAGGGCAATGAAGACCCTAAGGTAGTGATCACTCCGAATAGCGATGAAGGATTTGGATTTGTTCGGGTGGATGTTGAAAGGCAAATGGTTGTAGGGTATAATCCTGTACATAGGATTTATCAGGGGTGGGGAGAAGATGCTGGATTTAGTGGATATTTTGCCATTAAGTTTTCAGAACCCATAGCAGCGTTTGGAGTCATAACTAATGATAAGATCATTGATAATCAACAGGAGGTGCAAGGTGATTCATCCATGGTAAGTGCTTTTGTGACCTTTGGCAAGACAAAGGAGATTCTGGTCAAGGTAGGAACATCCTTTACCAGTGTAGAGGGCGCTATAAAAAACCTGGAAGCTGAGATTCCAGATTGGAATTTTGAAAAGGTTTCAGAAAAATCTAAACAGAGCTGGAATGAAGTTTTGAGCAAAGTTCGAGTAAAAGGAGACGATGATGATCAGAAACTATTTTATACAGCCTTATATCATTCTTACCTACTCCCAAGAGTTTTTAGTGACGTTGATGGAAAGTATGTAGGTTTTGCTGAAGATGAGGATATTCATCAGGCAGATAATGATTACTATGTTGATTTTTCTATGTGGGATACCTTTAGAGGTGTTCACCCATTGATGACCATCCTGGAGCCAGAAAAGTCTTCTGACATGATTAACTCTCTACTACTGAAAGCACAACAAGGTGAATGGTTACCCATTTTTCCCGCGTGGAACAATTACACCGCTGCTATGATAGGAGATCATGTGATTTCGATGATATGTGATGCAGATGCTAAAGGAATTGATGATTTTGACAAAGAGGTAGCCTGGGAATACATGCGAAAAAATGCTTTTACCTATAATGAAGATAAAGAGTCATATATATCTGGTAAGGGCAGAAGAGTCTTAAATACCTACCTGGAATACGACTACATACCCATGGAAGAGAAAGTGCCATACTCTTTTCACAAACAGGAACAGGTTTCCAGAACCCTTGAATATGCGTATGACGATTTCGTACTTTCTGAATTTGCAAAACGTCATGGGAAAGTGGAATATCAAGCACTGAAGAAACGAGGAAGGAATTGGGAAAATGTATTTGATAAGTCAACAGGTTATGTGAGAGGAAAATATCAGGATGGAAGTTGGTATGAGCCCTTTGATCCGAATGCTACCCGGACCCCTTTCATTACAGAAGGAACACCGTTTCAATATACCTGGTATGTGCCGCAGGATGTTTATGGCTTAATGGCGGCCATGGGAGGTAAAGAAAAATTTACGGAGAGATTGGATGTGCTCTTTGACACGGATGAGTACTGGCATGGAAACGAACCCGGTCATCAAACAGCGTATATGTATGCTTATTCAGGTAGTCCATGGAAAACCCAAAAATGGGTATATGATATAATAAAAGCGGAGTATGGTATTGGCCCTGGTGGATTAAGTGGGAATGAAGATGCAGGCCAGATGTCAGCCTGGCTGGTGTTTTCCATGATGGGTTTCTATCCGGTTTGTCCAGGTACTCCTTATTATATCATTGGGACTCCCGCATTTGAAGAAATTCAGATCAATATGAATGGAGGAACCACATTCACTATTCAGGCAAATAATATTTCCGACCAAAATCACTTTATTCAATCAGCAACCCTTGATGGACAACCGTTTAACAGGTCATGGATTGATCATGATGAACTGGTAAAAGGTGGGACGCTTATTTTCAATATGGGTTCTCAACCCAATGAGTCCTGGGCTTCAGATGAAAACTCACTGCCCGTTGATGTAATAAATATTAACTAGAGAATTGAGACAAGAAGGTTGCTCTATTACCTCTATTTATTGAGTACTTTAGTTAATTTTAGTGTCTTCAGAACTCAATTGAATGGATATTCTGCGTGCCCTTCTGGGGCTTCTGTTTTTACTTGCCACAGCTTTTTTATTCAGCTCTAATAGGAAAGCAGTTGATTATCGACTCATACTCATTGGTGTTGGCCTTCAGGTAGTGTTTGGATTGTTAATTACCCAAGTCACCTTTGTGGAACTGGTATTCAATTGGGTCAGTAAGCAATTCGTTGTTTTGCTGGACTTCTCTGGAGAAGGAGCGGCATTTCTTTTTGGTGGGTTAGTGGATACCGAAAACATGGGATTCATCTTCGCTTTGCAGGTTCTCCCAACAATTATTTTCTTTTCAACACTTTCCGCGGGCCTATATTATCTGGGTGTATTGCAATGGGTGGTTAAAGGAATAGCCTGGGTTATGGCCCGGACCATGCGACTTTCCGGCGCAGAGTCCTTGTCTGCAGCAGGTAATATCTTTCTTGGTCAAACAGAAGCGCCTTTGCTCGTCCGACCTTTTATCCCAAAAATGACACAATCTGAACTCATGTGCCTGATGACAGGTGGGATGGCTACTATTGCCGGTGGTGTATTAGCAGGTTATGTTGCTTTTTTAGGAGGTGATGATCCTGTGGAAAGAGAAAGATATGCAGCCTATTTACTGAGTGCCTCCATCATGAATGCCCCGGCTGCAATTGTCATGTCCAAGATCATGCTTCCGGAATTAAATCGGGAACATATCAATTCAGATCTTCGGGTCAATACGGAAACACTTGGAGTCAATTTGATTGACTCACTGGCAAGGGGGGCTGCGGATGGACTTAAACTGGCATTGAACATTGGAGCGATGCTTTTGGCATTCATTGCCTTGATAGCTGCCGTCAACTATGTATTAGGAGCAATTGGTGAAGTGATTGGTTTGAATGCATTTATTATAGAATCAACGGGTAATAATTTTGACGGATTGTCATTAGAATACCTCCTGGGGCAGGTCTTTCGATTTTTTGCCTTTATTATTGGTGTTGAATGGCAGGACACCTTACAGGTAGGTTCCCTACTGGGGCAGAAGGTAGTTGTCAATGAATTTGTTGCTTACCTTGGACTGGCAGACTTTGTGCATGCAGGAACACTTAGCAACAAATCAGTAGTCATTGCCACTTATGCACTATGTGGATTTGCCAATTTCAGTTCTATAGCCATTCAGATAGGTGGAGTAGGGGGGATGGCCCCTAATCAACAGGGAAATATCTCCAGGTTGGGTATGCGTTCGTTACTAGCCGCCACACTGGCTACCATGATGACTGCTTCCATAGCAGGTGCACTGGTTAGCTATTGAGCAGGAATATCTACCCATGTGCCTGTTTTCGCTGACTTAAAGATTGCGTGGATGATGTTGCAATGATCCAGGGCATCCTCAAGGGTTACCGGCGCCCGGGTATCGTTATGAATGGCTGCGGTAAAGTCGTCCACTTCCTTGATGTAGTGATTGCAGGTATCAATTTTAATCTCTTCTATATTTTCCAATAGTATGTCACCCGGGTTGACTTTGACTACAGAAGGTCTGTCATCAGGTGCATTAAAAGGTATCATGATCTCAACTGCTTTTTCGGTACCTAGTATGTGTACTCTCTGGTATTTTGTTGTTTGTGTGCTGACTGTAAATATGGCTTTCTTGTCATTGGGGTATTCCAGGATTACAGCACTCAATATGTCTGTATTGAATTTAGCATCTCTTTTTATAGATGATATCGCTCTCAATGGATTTTCACCAAAGATGTAACGCGAAGTCATTACGGTATAACATCCAATATCCCAGAGGGCGCCACCACCATACTCATCCACATTGCGGATGTTCTTTGCATCATCATTAAAGTAGTTGAAAGTACCCAGGTATTGACTTACATCACCCATGGCACCAGTCTCTACTAATTCTCTGGCTTTTTGCCATTGAGGATGACTTTTTACCATAAAGGCCTCACCAACTTTGACTTTATACTCATCCCTTAGTCTGATGAGTTCAGCAGCGTCCTCCGGATTGATGAAAAGGGGTTTTTCACACAAGACATGCTTACCCTTTCGGATCGCTTTGGCTGTCCACTCCACATGCATATGATTGGGTAGCGGGTTATAGATTACATCAATTGAATCATCGTCGATTAATTCCTCATAACTCCCGTAAGCATTGGGTATTCCCATCTTTTCGGCAGCTGCCTTAGCAGAATCTAAATTGCGTGAGGCAATGGCATAGACATTTGCAACTGAACTTTTTTGAGCTGCCGGAATAAAAGATCTTTGCGCAAACGCAGAGGTACTAAGTATTCCCCAGTTTAATTTTTTCATAACTTAATTTTTTTCAAAAGACTATCCATCATCAATCCTGCGGCTGCTGGATTGGTAGCTAGTGGGATATTATGCACATCACAGATTCGCATCAGCATTTGGACATCTGGTTCATGAGGATGCTTGTCAAGCGGATCTCTGAAAAAGATGACCAAATCCAGTTTCTTCTCTGCTGCTTCAGCTGCAATCTGCGCATCACCTCCCAGTGGACCAGATAGATATCTGTGGACTTTTAACCCTGCTTTCTCTACATGTGATCCGGTGGTGCCTGTAGATACCAGATCTACCTTCTCCAACCATTTCTTGTATTCCAAAAGAAAGGCTACCATTTCAGCTTTTTTCCCATCATGGGCGATGATTGCTATTTTCATAAGGATATTTATTGAGCCGTAATGTTATAAAATATATCATCCTTATAAAACTCCTGAATCACAATAGCTGATTTATTATTCTTCTGTTTGCATTGTGCTAACATGAAGAATATTAAATAAAGAAGGCGGCCACTAGGGCCGCCTCTTTCAAACAAGCTGTCACATCAAAAATCAACGAGACACAGATTCAAAATGGGTGTTTTTTACAGGTTCTCCAGCCAGGATTTCATCACTGGCATTGTCTCTGAACTTGTCAAAATTCTTACGGAATTTTTCAGCCAGCTCATTCGCTTTTTCATAGAATGCCTGATCGTTTTTCCAGGTTTCTCTCGGACTTAGAATTTCATTTGGTACGTTAGGGCATGTGAGCGGAATTTCAGCTCCGAAAATGGAATGTTTCCTATAACCCACATTGTCTAAAACTCCCGAAAGGGCAGCAGAGATCATGGCCCTGGTATACTTCAATTTTATTCTTGACCCAACGCCATACGGGCCACCCGTCCAACCCGTATTGACTAACCAAACATTTACTTTATGTTCGTCCATTTTTTTACCCAGCATTTCTGCATAAACGGTGGGATGTAATGGCATGAAAGGTGCACCAAAACAAGCTGAGAAAGCAGGTACGGGTTCAGTAATACCAGCTTCTGTGCCAGCAACTTTTGAGGTATACCCTGAGATAAAGTGATACATGGCCTGTCCTTTAGACAATCGCTGAATGGGTGGTATGACCCCGAAAGCATCACAGGTTAAAAAGAAAATGTTATGAGGTATACCCCCAATGGATGGTTTAGCAATATTCCTAATATGCTCAATTGGGTATGAAACCCGGGTATTTTCTGTTACTTCCTTATTGGTGTAATCAACAGATCTTGTGCCAGGTATGAACCGTGTATTTTCCAGAATAGCCCCATATTTAATAGCATTAAAGATGTCAGGCTCTTTATCTTCCTTCAGATCAATCACCTTGGCATAGCAACCACCTTCAAAATTGAAAACATTTTGATCTGTCCAGCCATGTTCATCATCCCCAATCAACAATCTTTCCGGATCCGCAGAAAGAGTGGTTTTACCGGTCCCTGATAGTCCAAAGTAGATGGCCGTATCATGTTTTTCGATGCCCATATTTGCTGAGCAGTGCATTGGGAGGACATTTTCTTCAGTGGGTAGTAGGAAGTTCAATACGGTAAAAATCCCCTTTTTCATTTCACCGGAATACATGGTTCCTCCCACGAGTATCATTCGTTTGGTAAGGTTGATAATTGCAAAGTTTTCCTGTCTTACTCCATCCGTTTCCGGGTCAGCTTCAAATTCAGGACAGCAGATGATGGTGAAATTAGGTTCAAAGTCCTGCAGCTTGTAGTCTGGGGGTGCAATAAACATATTGTAACAAAAAAGATTATGCCAGGCCATGGTGTTGATCACCCGGAGCTTTAACCTATGCGTCTTATCAGCACCTGCATAAGCATCCCGGATGTAGACTTTTTTTTCTTCCAGGTATCCAATCATTTTAGAATGGATTCGGTCAAAACTCTCGGGGCTAATGGGTTTGTTGATATTACCCCACCAGACCTTGTCCTTTGTGATATCATCTTCAACAATAAATCTATCCTGTGGCGATCTTCCGGTAAAAACGCCTGTGTCGCACATGAGTGCACCCGTATCGGTTAAGTGTCCCTCTTCATCATGTACTGCATCTTCAATTAACTCTGCAGGGGTTAGGTTCCAGTATGCTTCCTTAACTTTCTTGAGTCCAGCAGCCTCCAGTCCGCTTTTTATTGATTTTAAACCATATTCTTCCATGACAGCTTAGTTTGGTGCTTGACTTGTTTGATAACCAAATGTCTGACTCGTAAATTCTAATGTCACTGATGATCGTCAACAAACCCGCTGATTTTTATTACCATGTAAAACAGCTTTCAAATGATCTTTGATTATACTTGTTGATAGTAACATCCTGAGATTATGGTGCAGTACAAGACATTTTTCGGTCATCCTGGTGGGTTGGCGACCTTATTTTTCACTGAGATGTGGGAACGTTTCAGTTATTATGGTATGAGAGCGATCCTTATTCTCTTCATGACCACTCCTGCTGCTCAGGAGGGGTTGGGATTAGATATTGAAACATCTGCAGCCGTCTATGGGATGTATACCGGAGCTGTCTATCTGCTTTGCTTACCTGGGGGTTGGCTGGCGGATAATCTTTTTGGTCAGCAGAAGGCTATTTGGTATGGGGGTATCCTGATTATGTGCGGCCATTTGGTTTTGGCCATTCCTGGATCAACTCATATTTTCTTTGCAGGTCTTGCTTTGGTGGCAATGGGAACAGGTTTACTGAAACCCAATATCAGTTCGATAGTTGGTGATCTTTATAAAGAAGATAAAGGGGCAAGGAGAGATGCTGGCTTTAGTATTTTTTATATGGGTATCAATATAGGTTCATTGCTTGGACAGACAGTAGTGAGTATCCTCGGTGAAAAGGTGGACTGGCACATGGGATTTGGCGCCGCTGCAGTAGGGATGTTTTTAGGACTTGTTCAATATAGA
Source organism: Bacteroidota bacterium (assembly GCA_047947195.1). Classification (GTDB taxonomy): domain Bacteria; phylum Bacteroidota; class Bacteroidia; order Cytophagales; family Cyclobacteriaceae; genus UBA7330. Next base: position 2,733,220 of record CP170458.1, on the reverse strand, counting down.
TTGACAATTGGCACCTTATCGGGAATAGGAGAGTTAAAAGCAAATACTAAAAAAGCTGAAGGATCAAAGAACAATAATTTTGGCTATTTAATGGCTGCACTGGCAGTCGTATTGATCTTTGTTCTGCAGTATTTTAATTTGGTAGATCTGGGAACAGCCAGGGGTATAGCTGAGAGTGCTGGAATACTCATCGTGGTGATTACACTGATTTATTTTGCCAACATTTTTATTTCAGGTGGTCTCTCTAAGTCCGAGCTTAAGCAGGTTTTTGTGATTTTCCTCTTGTTCATTGGAGCTGCATTGTTCTGGGCTGGATTTGAGCAGGCGGGATCAACTTTGAACCTTTTTGCGCGCGATTATACTGACAGAATGTTTTTAGGGTATGAACTACCAGCCGGGATACTTCAGAACTTTAACCCCCTCTTCATAATCATTCTAGCCCCTGTATTCGGCTCGTTATGGATCAGGTTAGCTGCCAGGCAGATGAATCCTCATACACCCGTCAAATTTGCCTTTGGTCTGGTCATGATGGCTATCGGCTTTTTGGTTATGTATTTTGCTGCTAAAGTTGTTGTCTCAGGTCAGCTGGCCGGCATGGGTTGGCTTATGGTTACTTATCTTTTTCATACGACAGGAGAACTGACTTTAAGTCCAGTAGGACTAAGTGCCACAACTAAACTGGCGCCCCGGAAATATTACAGTCAGATGATGGGAATATGGTTCGTTGCTACAGCCTTAGGTAATTTGATTGCAGGCTTATTTGCTGGAGGCTTTGATCCATCCAATGTCCAGGAAATGCCTTCATTGTTTATGTCGGTTGTGCTGTTTGGTGCTGGCTGTGGAGTCTTTTTCTTAATCTTCTACAAACCAATTAAAAAATTGATGGGAGATGTGGATTGATATCTAATTCATATTCACCCCTAATGAGATTTCAATTCCCTGCAGCAGCGTTTTAGCGTCAGGGAATTCTGCCAGTTTAGTTTCAATGATTCCACCTTCTACGCCTCCCTGGTAGATTCCGTCAATAGGGGATTTGATCTTTCCTGAGAGATATTGGATATCCGTTGTTAAGGAAAATTTTTGGCTGACATGAAATTCAAAACCAACACCTGCCATCCAGCCAATTCCTAAACCGTTTTCCATCGAAAGATCTGAATTGGCTACATCCCAGTTTTCAAAATCCCGGAGAGCCCGATCGAAATTCCCATAATTGATTCGGGGGTTAATATTCCAAAGACCAAAGCCTCCACCTAAAACCTTGAAAGAAACAGCTTTTGATTTCACACCTAATGAGAGTTGAAGTGGTACCAGAGTGGCAAAACCAGGACCAACCAGTGGCTTATCACTTTTAAATGGAAGGTCTTCTAAGGGTAACCCGGGTATACTATATAAGGTGAAACCACTTTCTATGCCCACCAGACCAAAATCCAGTCCTACACCACGCAATGAAAAAGGACTGACTGGGGCTGAAAGATACCCATTGGTAGGGAAGAGGTAGGAGAAGGAAATTCCCTGGCCTTGGGATCTTAAACAAACTGTAATGAGGAGAATGAACAGAATTAACTTGCCTGTTTTGAGCATAACAAAAGTTTTGATGATACTCAAAGTAAACGATTCCAGCCGACATCGAGTATCAATTCACCAGCTCTATTCGAAGCCCAACACCTTTTATCTCTCTTTCGCTGACCCATGAAGCTTTCACATGGATGGTTATATCATTATGAAGTGCACCGTAGATCTGTTCAGCTACTTCTTTTTTAAGATAGCCGATCTGATTTCCATTTTTGGAAAGGACTTTTACCGCATTGGGATCGTACGGATTATTTGGCTCTGGCTCGAGCGTAAGCAGATCATTCTCTTCAACCTCCCTTGTTATAATCGTTTGCCTGGGAGTCCCATCTTCATTGGTATGCGAAACCCCTACCACCTTGGTATCAATCACATAGGCAGAAGGGATCTTTATGATTTTGGCCATCCAATAAAATTAAGTCTTATACACCATTATCTCTAATGGTTCTGGTGCTACTGAAACATTTAATTAGTGCATTCGTGGCAAAAAAAATACCCCGACGAAAACCGCCGGGGTACTATATATATTGAGTTTATGATATTACATCATTCCACCCATTCCACCGCCTGGCATTCCACCGCCACCTGGCATTGGAGCTTCTTGCTCAGGATGATCAGCTACTACCGCTTCGGTAGTCAATAGAAGTGCAGCAATTGATGCAGCATTTTCTAGTGCTAACCTTGTCACTTTAGTAGGGTCGATGATACCAGCTTTGAACATGTTTACATATTCACCACTAGCTGCATTGTAACCGTAATCATCTTTTCCATTGATTACTTCATTTACAACAACAGAAGCTTCACCACCGGCATTCTCAACGATCGTTCTTAAAGGAGCCTGGATTGCCTGAAGGATAATTTTCACACCAGTATTTTGATCCAGATTTTCCAATTTAAGTCCGTCCAGAGATTTCATTGCCCGGATGAATGCTACTCCACCACCAGCTACGATACCTTCCTGTACAGCAGCTCTTGTAGCGTGTAAAGCATCGTCCACACGGTCTTTCTTCTCTTTCATTTCTACTTCAGTAGCTGCACCGATGTAAAGGATCGCCACACCACCTGAAAGCTTAGCTAATCTTTCTTGTAGTTTTTCTCTGTCGTAGTCAGAAGTAGTATTTTCAATCTGTTGTTTGATCTGATTGATTCTACCTTCGATCTCTTTTTTGTCACCAGCGCCATTTACAATCGTTGTATTGTCTTTGTCGATGTTGATTTTTTCTGCAGATCCAAGTGAATCAAGTGTTGCATTTTCAAGTTTATAACCTCTTTCTTCAGAGATCACAGTACCACCAGTCAAGACAGCGATATCTTCTAACATTGCCTTTCTTCTGTCTCCGAAACCAGGAGCTTTAACAGCAGCAATTTTCAAAGAACCTCTGATTTTGTTAACCACCAATGTAGCAAGTGCTTCACCTTCTACATCTTCAGCAATGATTAACAAAGGTTTTCCAGTTTGAGCAGTTGCTTCTAATACAGGAAGCAATTCTTTCATGTTGGAGATTTTCTTATCATAGATAAGGATATATGGATTATCCAACTCGGCTTCCATTTTCTCGGTGTTTGTCACAAAGTATGGAGAAAGATACCCTCTGTCAAATTGCATACCTTCAACTGTTTTTACTTCAGTTTCAGTACCTTTTGCTTCTTCAACAGTGATTACACCATCTTTTCCAACTTTATCCATCGCATCAGCAATCATAGATCCAATTTCAGCATCGTTGTTTGCTGAAACAGAAGCAACCTGAGAGATTTCTTCGGATGTGCTGATCGTTTTGGATTGCTTTCTTAGGTTTTCAACAACTGTAGCAACAGCTTTGTCGATTCCTCTTTTAAGATCCATTGGATTTGCACCTGCTGCCACGTTTTTAATACCATGACTGAAGATGGCCTGTGTTAATACTGTAGCAGTAGTTGTTCCGTCTCCAGCGTCATCAGCAGTTTTGGAAGCTACTTCTTTTACCAGTTGAGCACCCATATTTTCAATAGGTTCTTTCAACTCAATTTCTTTTGCTACAGAAACACCGTCTTTAGTAACGGATGGAGCGCCAAATTTCTTGTCTAGTATGACATTTCTTCCTTTTGGTCCTAATGTTACTTTTACTGCATCAGCAAGTATGTCTACACCTTTCTTTAAGCTATCCCTAGCATCGGTATCAAAAAATATATCTTTAGCCATTTTTCTTAGATTTTAGTTTTGGGTTTTAAATAATTCCGTAAATGTCAGCCTCTTTCATGATCAAATATTCAGTGCCATCGATAGTGATCTCTGTTCCTGAGTATTTACCATAAAGTACCTGGTCTCCAACTTTTACGTTAAGTGGTTCATCTTTCTTACCAGTACCAATAGCTACAATCGCGCCCTTTTGAGGCTTCTCTTTCGCTGTGTCAGGAATAATGATCCCTGAGGCAGTTTTCTCTTCAGCTGCAGCCGGCTCAACCAGAACCCTGTCGGCTAATGGTTTGAAATTAACTTTTGACATGTGTTTAATCGTTTATTTGTTTAAGTATCTGTTCTAAACTTGAATTGTTCAACGGATGACATTCTATCACTTAATGTGCCAGATTGGGAATTGAGTGGTTTTTGGCTGTTTTTGACAGGAAATACTGACAAAATATCAGGTCAACTTTTTATAGTGTGACAGCCCCTGACAGTTTGCCATTTTCGAGAATCATGATTATTTTAATAAATAATTTTAAATAAGGATTAGTATGAATGAATTGAAGCATGATTGGTTAACAGATGGGATCATCGATTATGAGTTTAAGAAATACATTCTGTTAGCCTATTTAAAAACCATTAGAGAGAAGTTTGATCAGACAGAACTTTATCCATTCTTATCTGATCTTGTCTTTCATTATAAAAACCTTTTACAGGTCAAAGCCAATAAGGAGCTCATTTATGAGTCCTTTCCCAAGACGATCACAAGAGCAGACTTTAAGAAGCTTAAGTTTAGTTATAAGAAACTGGTTTACGACGGAGAAGTAATGGGGGAGATTGAGGATATCATTTCCTTTGCCATTCCCAAGATGGAACAACGGATCGATGAAGGAAAAGAGTTGTATGAATTTGTTGAAAGAAACCTGGAATTTACTCCCATAGGATTAATCCCAATCTATAAAGAAGAGGGCTACCTGATGATTAATCAGGATGCTACCAGTGATGTAAATATATTCAGGTACCAGGTGAAGATGTTCGAAAAGGCTGACGAGAACTATAGGGCAATCAGCACAGAGTATATTGGTCAGGAGATGTATTCAATTTCCAGAACATTTGAGAGTATTAAGTTGGGACTGGTGAAGAAATACACCTTCATGCCCAATCCAGCTACCTATCTGGTGGTAAGTAAATTGAATTTCCCGGTCTCACAGACTGTTTTACCAATTGCCAAAAGGCTATTGGTCAGACATCTGTCAGCTGCTTAAATTTTACTGTGCTGTATCTGAATCTAACTGAAGATCTTCGAGGCCTTCCAGACCATTGTCACCAGCTGCATCTGTAGGCTGAAACGATGGGGGAGGTAAAGCAGAGTTATCTCTGGCATTATCCAGGTTTGGGCTGCTAGGACCTCCGGAGCTTTGTGCATCAGAAAGGAAGAAATTTGTAGAAAGTGTTAAAACCAATAGGGCTATAGCAAATCCCCAGGTAAGTCTTTCCAGTATATCCCCGGTTTTCTTTACTCCCATGATCTGAGAAGTTCCACCTCCACCAAATTGACTTGAGAGCCCTCCACCTTTTGGATTCTGGGCTAATACTACCAATATAAGCAATAATGCTACTAAAATGATGATTCCAACAATTAAAGCGTACATCCCTACTTGATTTTTTTAATTCTGCCCGCAAAGTAAGCCTTTTTTTCAGGGAATCTCAACATCAATGAATTGTATATTTTTATTGCCTGATCTTTTTTCCCCTGACCCATAAATATTTCAGCCAGATATTCAGATGCCAGATCATCATGAAGGGAGGTACTTTCTGATGAAAGATCCTCAATATTTTTAGCATCCCTGGATGGCTTGAATGACGGATTGGCTTTGATGAATTGATCGATCAGCTCACGCTGATTGTCGCTATCACTGTCATCCTTTTTTGTGGAACTGGCTGATTTGGAAGACCTGGAGGTCCTACCAGCACTTTTTTTAGCACTTGTTTTAGTAGAAGATTTACTCGTGCTTGCTTTTGTAGTCGCCTTTTTTGCAGTGGTCTTTTTCGCTGTGGTTTTACTTGCAGATTTTGTGGTGCTGCTTGCCTTAGTCTTGGCAGCCGTTGATTTGGTAGTTGATTTAGTCGCTGGCTTTTTCTTTGTAGTTGTCTTTTTTGCTGCTCCGGTTTTGGTAGTGGAAGTGGTTGACTTCTTAGCAGTTGCTGCTTTCGTTGATTTTGCTGGGGCTTTTTTTGTAGTCCCGGATTTAGTTGACGATTTGGGTTCAGAAGCCTTTTCTTCCTTCGCTTCAGCAGGTTTGTCTGAAGGCTTATATGATTTCCATACGTTCGGCGTTGTATCCACCTCAGAATGCTTGGTAGCCTTTTTAACAGCTTTTTCAACAGCATCTTCCTCTTCGATCTTTCGAGCCACCTCAATGTATCGGGCTCGAGAAACCTCCAATTCTTTCATGTCTTGTTTCAGGCTGTAGATTAACTGATCTATGGAGGAGGTGCCTGGAGAATCAGGACCAGTTGGGGTATCCTGAATTTGTGGCTCAGGTATCGTTTCCTCACTGACTGGAGGTTTAGTGGCAGGTTGAGAAGGAGTGGTCGTTGAGCTCGCTTTGGGTGCCTCAGCTTTCTTTTCTGGTGCTTGTACGGGCCTTTCAGCAGCAGGCTTTTGGATGATGGTGCCATCACCTGCCAGGTATTTCTTTAAAAGTATTCTATTGGTTGAATAGATAGCAGCTGAAGCAGTTTTTTTGCCTGCTGCGGAAGTCTTCAGCAAACGATTACCTTTCGCTTCCAGAATCCGACCGGCCTGGAAATAAGGATTTTCTGATACTAGGTCATCTAATTCACTGAGATTATGTTCTTTCAGTAAACTGGGTTTATTTAAAAACTCAATGAATTTCTCCTTATTCACAGTTTTCTACTTAGGTGATAGTTCTAAATTAAAAAAAATTACCAATTCGCCACCGAAGCATTAAAGATATCATAAATAATTTGATCAAATATTTCTTCGGTAAATTGCTGTTCAGCTGATGATATATCAGTCTTGTTTTGATCAAAATCAGCGAAAAATGAGAAAGTTTTCTCAAAATCAAATTCATCATTCTTCGTATTTACATAACTGGCAAATACATCTATGGTGATTCTGGTAAGGCTGGCATAATCTCCCTGGCTCTGATTTTGAGATGCTGAAGCAGCCACGGGTGTTACCCGATAGTTAGCAATATATCCTTCAATCTGAAGATCTCCATTATCATCAACAATCGCCAGACTCGTATTCTGTTGGAAGTAATCCTTTATTTTCTCAGTAAAGGTTACGCTCATGGTAGATGGCCCTAGCGTTGCTTCATTTGGAAAAGTCTGGATAGAAATTGTTTTAATATCAGGGGAGATAGAAGCCCCAGAAAAGGTATAAATACCACATCCTGTGGGGATCAGTATAATGGCCAGCGCCAGACTACTCACTATCAATCTCATACTGCTTGATTTTCCGATAAAGTGTTCTTTCGCTAATCCCAAGATCCTGTGCGGCATATTTCCTTTTATTGCCATTTTTCTTCAATGCCATGATGATCATCTCTTTCTCCTTTTTTTCCAGGGAAAGCGAATCATCCTCAGTTTCATGTGTTATGTCTTCAAATTCCTCTACACCGTTTGAATCATTATCAATCGGGTTGATTACCAAGGGTTCATAATCCTCGCTGATTTCTTCTTGCTCTTTTTTAGGAGGTAGAGATCCAATATCATGGAATAAACGCTCATGATTGGATAAAATTTCAGTACTTGAATGATCATCTTTCAAAATATCATGAATCAGCTTCTTCATCTCTGTCACATCCTGGCGCATTTCAAACAGGATCTTATAGAGAATATCTCTTTCTGAAAAATTCTCATCGCTTTTAGACCTGTCAAGAAGTGCTGGTAGGTTAGAGCCTGTTCTGGGTAGATATTTAGCCAGCGTATCCCGGCTTATTTCTCTTTCTATTTCCAGTACACTCATTTGTTCCACCAGGTTCTTAAGCTGCCTGATATTTCCGGGAAACCGGAAACTCTTGATCAATTCTTTTGCTTCGTCAGTTAGTGTAAGGGGCTTGATATGATAGGTATCTGAAAAATCAACGGCAAATTTTCTGAATAGCAAGAGGATATCATCCCCTCTTTCCCTCAAAGATGGTACTTTAATAGGAACAGTATTCAACCGATAAAATAGATCCTCCCTGAATTTTCCGGTTTTTATCTCTTCGGATAAATCGATATTTGTTGCAGCAATCACACGAACGTCGGTTTTTATCACCTTGGATGAACCTACTTTTATGAATTCTCCGTTTTCTAACACCCTGAGAAGCCTTGCCTGGGTATTAACCGGCATTTCTCCAATCTCATCAAGGAAGATGGTACCGCCATCAGTGACTTCGAAATAACCCTTTCGGGATTCGTGGGCACCCGTAAATGCACCTTTCTCATGGCCGAAGAGTTCTGAATCAATGGTACCTTCCGGGATAGCACCACAGTTGATAGCAATGAACTGACCATGCTTTCTGTGTGAAAGGCTGTGGATGATTTTGGAAAAGGATTCCTTTCCTGCACCACTTTCCCCGGTAATCAGCACACTCATATCTGTGGGTGCAACCTGAATGGCTACCCGAATGGCATTATTAAGCAGTGGGGAATTCCCAATGATCTCAAAACGCTGCTTGACAGATTGTATTTCTGAATCTATTTGATAATTCATTTTTAAACGACTTCACCGATGAGTGTCGCTGGCGTACACTCATTCACTTTCACCTCTACATATTGTCCTTTGGAAAAACCATGATCATCAAACACGATCACTTTATTGGCTGAGTTTCTACCCTGAAGCTGTTTTTCAGACTTTTTACTGGGACCTTCAATTAATACTCTGAATGTTTTCCCTATATCAAGTCGATTTCGGAGAAGAGATATTTCCTGTTGTTTATTGATGATTTCCTGTAATCTTTTCTTCTTGGTTGCCAGTGGGATATCATTTGTGTATTTTTTTGCTGCCAGTGTTCCCGGACGTTCTGAGTAGTAAAACATATAGGAGAAATCATATTTTACATAATCCATCAGGGAGATTGTTTCCTGATGTTCTTCCTCAGTCTCAGAACAAAAACCTGCGATCATGTCAGAACTGATCCCACATTCATCACCCAGAATAGATCTGATAGCATCTACCCGGTTTATGTACCATTCCCGGTCATAGGTACGGTTCATCATTTCCAATACCCTTGAATTACCACTTTGAGCCGGTAGATGGATGTATTTGCAGATGTTTTCATACTTTTTCATGGTATGAAGCACTTCATCTGTAATATCTTTTGGGTGAGAAGTAGAAAACCTCACTCTTAGGTCAGGATGTACTTTTGCCACCATCTCCAATAGTTTGGCAAAATTGACTACTTCTTTAGTACCCTCATTTTTTTCCAGTCGGGCCTTATTGTTTTCCTCGGCAGACCACTTATATGAATCTACATTCTGGCCAAGCAAAGTAACTTCCCGATACCCATTTTTGAATAATTCCTGAGCTTCCGCTACGATGGAGTGGGGGTCACGACTTCTTTCTCTGCCTCTTGTAAAAGGCACCACACAGAATGAGCACATGTTGTCACATCCTCGCATGATAGAAATAAATGCTGTCATCCCGTTTGAATTAAGCCTTACAGGGGAGATATCAGCATAAGTCTCTTCCCTTGAGAGGAATGTGTTTACTCCACGATCGCCCTCTTCCGCTTTTCTGACCAGATTGGGCAAATCCCGATAGGCGTCCGGCCCGGCAACCAGGTCAACGATCTTTTCCTCTTCCAATAACTTGGATTTCAATCGCTCAGCCATGCATCCCAATACACCAATGGTGATTTCTGGGCGATCTTTTTTGATCTGATTGAATTGATTAAGTCTTTTTCTAACCGTTTGCTCGGCTTTTTCTCTGATAGAGCAGGTATTCAGTAGGATCACATCAGCCTGCTCAAAAGAACTGGTTGTATCATATCCTTCCTTTTTGAGAATGGAGGTTACGATTTCACTATCAGAGAAATTCATCTGACAGCCGTAACTTTCGATATATAACTTCTTGTCAGCGTTAATATTCCCTTCCTTTGAGATTCTCACCTCACAAGTTTCTTTCTGCTGGTCCTTGTCCAGTATTCCGATGTCTTCTATCAACTCCATAAATCGGTGCAAAGATAACAGGAATCAAAAAAGGAGTGACATTTTGTCAGTTAAATTGAGGTCTATTCTTCCGCTTTAATAGCCTGAAGGCTAAAACCAACATTCACTGTATTGTAAATGAACTGATCTTTTAATTTATCAGTCACAGACGACTCATCATCATATTTTACGTTCCACTGTGTTCGATCAATATTAAACTTGGCTTCAGCAAATAATTTATTGTTTCTAAAATAGATAATAGCAGGGAAGTCAATACGCCTGGTAATTCCTCTGATCGTCAGATTTCCAGATACATAGTGTGTGGGTTCTTTTACCATAAACTCCCTGAATGACGCTGGAGTGTTTTCAGACTCAAATTCTTCATGATCCGGAATCTCAATAGTTGTGTCATAAGGGATGATCTTAATTAACTCAAACTTTGCTGTAGGAAAGGAATCCGTATAGAAGAAGTCATCTGATAGAAGATGATTTTTTAGCTTAGTGTAATCGTCAGAATCTTTCTTGAGATCTTTAATATCAATAGAAGCAATATTGATGAAGATCTCACCTGCTAATAGGTCAGTATCCTGCCCGGTAAAAGAACCCCCCACGATATCAATGGTGCCATTGTGTTGTCTAACCGGGCGACGACCTATCCAGGTAACAACCGAGCTTGCAGGGTCAACTTCGTACTTATCCCCAGTGATCTCATCTATACTTATTGGTTGGTCTTTGGAAGTAGATTGATTTTCTTTTTGGAGTGGTGTGCAATGTGCGAGTAAAAATATAATTGGTAAAATTACCAGGATGGATTTGGCCATTATGATATTAAAAGAACATTCAAAAACATTACCTTAACGAAGAATTGTAAAATCATGTTCGGAAAACCTATAATATTTTCATGGCACTCATTAAACCTGTAAGAGGCATCCAGCCAAAATTTGGAACAGATTGTTGGCTGGCAGAAAATGCCACCATCGTTGGGGAAGTAGAAATGGGTGACCAATGTACCATTTGGTTTAACGCAGTGGTCAGGGGAGATGTGAATTATATTAAGATTGGCAATAAGACCAATATTCAGGATAATGCAACCATTCATGGTACTTATGAGAAAGCGCCTACTAATATTGGGAATAATGTCTCCATTGGGCATAATGCAATTGTTCATGGTTGTACACTGAAAGATGAAGTCCTGGTAGGAATGGGTGCGATTGTCATGGATAATGCAGTCGTGGAAGAAGGAGCGATCATCGCTGCAGGTGCTGTGGTGTTACAGAATACCATCGTGGAGGCAAATACCATCTATGCGGGAGTGCCTGCTAAAAAAGTAAAGACAGTGGGACCGGAAAATCGAGAGATGCAATCCAGGATAGCCAATAACTATATTAAATATGCCAACTGGTTCAAATAATTGGATGATAATAAATCGGGCTAAAAAGGACGAGTATAACCCTTTTTATGAAGGGTATATTTCTTTGATTCCTGAAGAAGATGTCCTTGGGTTTATTATTCAGCAGCATACAAGATTCGTTGACTACTTAACGTCACTAGGGCAGGGGAATTTAAAATTTACTTATGCCAATGGTAAGTGGACAAGAGCTCAGGTAATTGGTCATATCATTGATACGGAAAGAGTGATGGCTTATCGTGCACTGTGTATTGCCAAAGGGGATAAGGTTATGTTGCCTGGTTTTGATCAGGACGTCTACATGGAACATTCCAATTTTGAGAGCAGAACAAAGGAATCATTGATTAAGGAGTTTGACCACGTTAGAAGTGGAAATATCGAAATGTTTTGTTCCTGGGGAGATGAACAATTTAGTCAGATTGGTAATGCAAATGGTTCAAAGTGTTCGGTCCCGGCTTTAATGAGCATAATTGCTGGTCATCTAGAACATCATTTGAATATTTTGAAAGAACGGTATATTTGAACTACTGATTAAATAATCTTTTATGAACTTTCTAATAAGAACTTTGCTTTCCAGCTTAGCAGTAATCATCGTTTCCTATCTGCTTCCCGGAGTGGAAGTTGAAAGCTTTTTTGTAGCTGTGATCGTAGCTGTTTTACTCTCATTACTAAATATGACAGTGAAGCCCTTACTGATCATACTTACCATCCCTTTGACGATATTTACACTGGGATTATTCCTGTTAGTGATCAATGCACTGATCATTATGCTGGCAGACAGTGTGGTGCCAGGATTCTACGTGGCCGGTTTCTGGTGGGCTTTACTTTTTAGCTTACTGCTTTCGTTGACCAACAGCCTCTTGTCCCAACTAAGTGGGACAGATGATCCAAGGAGGAGGTGAGAGATTGAAAGAGTGAGTTGATCTGATTATTTGTCTATTTGTTGAGACGAAGTATATCAACACATCAACTTATAGACCAATTTTTTAAAAATAAACCGGACACTGAGGGTCTTTCTTGTAATTTCTCAACTTCACCCGATAGTTCACCATGATTTCATGAGAACCTGTGGTATTTTGACCCAGACTGCGGATAGTAGTTGATGCATCGTATGCATAACCCGCTCGTAGGTTTTCATTTAGGATGAGTTGTCCGATGAAAACAAGTTCTAAAGAGTTTCTTACACTTACTCCTACATAAGCGATGTTATCGAAAATCACATTCCCAGTAAACTCGTAAGACAACCTATTTTGTTCCTGAACCCTAATCAAAATAGAAGGAGCCAGTTTCACCAGGTTAGATGCGTGAAATATCACTCCACCAGTGATGTAATAATATCTGGATTGTCTGGCTGCAAAAGCTTCCGCTGCTTCGTCAATGGTATATGTTTTGTTTTCCAGGATATATGGAATAGAAATTCCAGCATACATGTTTGGATTTGCCAGGTAAAGCCCGGTACCAAAGTTTGGTGTTAAGCGGTTATTTGCACCTGTCAACAGTGGGTCATTCAGGTCAAAGATGGTCAGTTTGGAGAAGTCTGTCTCTCTTCTATCCAATCCTCCCTGTAATCCCATGGAGAGAATCCCCAGAGGCGTTTTGATCTTATAGGCGTATTGTCCGTAAACTGAAAAAGTCTCTGTTGCCCCAATTTCATCCCTAAATGCCGATAATCCTATCCCAACCCGATTAGAATAGAAAGAAGAATGTGCTGTGAGGGCCTGGTGATTGGGTGCTCCATCAATGTTGATCCATTGTTTCCGATGTACAGCAATGACAGAGAGGATATTTAAGCTTCCGGCATAGGCCGGATTAAGCAATAGACCATTGAAGGGGTAGGTAGAGGTAAGCGTTCGCTGTTGGGCGTTAGCAAACATGCAGCACGCCATCAAGCATAACACCATACTATACTTTAACACCTTCATACTGGGCTAATTTAGCGAACTAACTCCAAATATCCCTGAATTCTCGGTCTATTTGTAGCGTCAGTCAATTCTCCTGTTTCTCCATTAACAGTTTGTGGTCCTTTCGTAATAATGTAGAAATAAGTTCCTGCAGGCAACTGCAATCCATTCCTTCCAACATTACTGAATCCTTCAAACTTCACATCAAGGTTGTTATACCCGTCGGCTTCCCAAACTCTGGTACCATCTCTGTTGAATATCTGAACGTTATTTTGCTCGAAATAGTCTATACAGTCGATGAAGAAGTAGTCATTGAGTCCATCAGCATTGGCTGAAACCCCATTATAGATCTTCAAGGCTGTTTCGATCCAGAAGGTATCAAAGTATTCGCAATCATTATCAGTTACAAACCTCACTGTCCATTTTCCAGGTTGTGCATTCACAAGCTTGATGTCATTTGAGAAGATGTCCCCGTTCGGGTCAATCCAGTCAATTTCCTTGATTGCTTCAAACACCTCGAAGCTTATCTCTGCTGTACCAGTAAATTGATTGAATGCTCCATCTTCTGTCCTCAGACATAAAGAGGTTGTAGTCACTACTGCTCTCACAGGCTCGACAATCACATTTTCAATATTCACAGGAGTCTTAGGAGATACACAACCTGTCGACAATCGTGTGGCCTGAACTTTATAATCTATAGAATCAAGTGTGAATATCTCATGCCCGGTAAACTGAACTGTTGCAGTATCTCCTGAAGCCAGGAACCAGTCAAATCGATAGTCCGTAATTGAACCGCTAATTGATGCTCTTGCATGACCATTAGCAAACAGACAGTTATCCCTATCTGATATCACATTTACATCTGGTGCAGGAACGGCATCAGTATCATCAATGATATCGAAGGTTATCAGGTTCTCACAACCTGTCCTCAGATCAACAGAAAGTACTGAGTATGTTCCAATGTCCAGTGAATCGGCTCTGATTCCGGTCACAAATGGTGTTTGTCCAGCAGTATCGGCAGCTGTTCCCAAATACCATTCATAAGTAAACTCAAAGAATTCTCTGTTTGGTTCCAGGCTTCCTGGTCTGATCCTTGCCCGTCCATCAGGGAGTGAGTCATAACATATCGTAACATGATTTTGGATCTCAATCTCAAATGGAGGAGGTAAAGTTCTATCCTGAATCGTAACCAAAGTAGGGTCAGAGGTACAGAATACATCTGTAGCGTCCACCACGTAGACTGTGTAATCGCCATCTGGAAGATCGGTGACCAAAGTACCCTGATAGTCAGGATTAGCTATATCCGGAATTCCAGCAGTCTGGTCACCAATAAACCAGTAGAAGATGTAATCAGTGATTGGTTTACCCAGTTTCTGGATGTTACGTATTGTAGCACTCACTTCTCCATTTGGATTAATACAGTTTGTATTTGGCGAAGTAGAAATTACAAGGTTGATCGGTAATGGATAATCATTGATAATTTCAAAAGTAGAGCTAGACACACAACCTGTTAGGGTACTTGTGACATTCAAGGTATAGGCCCCCGCTGGAATGTTTGCTATGCTTGGGCTATTTGCTGCAACTACTGTATTGGTCGAATCTCTCCACTCAAAGGTATAGTCTATAGTATTCGTAGTTCCATCAGCAGTGGCAGATAATTCACCATTTGGATTACCCGGATCACAATTGGTCTGATTGGCAAAGAATACCAGGTTGATGTCCGGATAAGTAATATTATCCTGAAGTTCAACTTCATTCAGGTTGTTGGTACATCCATATACATTATGAGTGGCTTCCACATAGTATGTTCCAGCTGCACCACCACTGAAGACGGGTCCTAATCCACTCTGAACTAGTATTCCTCCACTACCGGGGTCTCCCAGATAGAAGGCAAAGTCATAATCAGTAAGTAGTCCAGGTGCAATTGATGTTACTTCAATTGATCCGTTTGGAGGATTACAGGTTGTAGGGTCTACACTTGTAATCGCCAAAATCTCAACTTCAATAGGAGCATTGGTCACATTCCTTTGAGCAGTGCTTATACAGCCTGTTGAAAGACCAGTTACCTCTAATTCATATCTGCCAGTGGCCAAGCCGAAAATTGTATCATTAGTGCTCAACGATCCGCTAATTCTTGCACCACTTCCTGGATCAACTTCATACCAGTCATAAGTATAATTGATATCATCTGAAACTCCATCTACGAGCGCAGTCAGCGTACCATTTGGATTCAATCCATTACAGGTTGAATCTGCTTCGATCTGAGATAGCAGGATCACAGGATATTGTGGAAGATCCTGGATGGTAAACTCAATCGGTCCGGAAGCACATTGTGAATCATTTCTCCTCACCCTTGCATAATAGGTACCTGCGCTCAATCCATCCAATTGTAATGGTGTAGTGAGATCAATATCTGCAACGGGAGTAGTAAGGGCAGCATCTGAATAGTACTCAAATGTGTAATTTGTTACAATGTTCAGTGAATCTGCCGTTACACCGACGTCGTAGAAGTTTCCATTCCATCTGATTTGGTTGATTTCAAAGGAACCATCACCTGGAACATTACAGATAAGATTATTGCTTACACTGTATGATGAAATTCTTGGGTTAACCGGCTCGGCAGGTAGGTCAAATAGTTGAGTCTCCACACAACCCGTACTTACACTGGTAACCTGTAATTCATATTGTCCTTCAGCCACATCAAATATGGTTGCAGTATTTCCTCCATTAGCGCCTGGAACTATGATACCGCCACCGATTGTGCCGACATACCATTGGAACAGGTAGTTTGGATTGGTTTCATCAAACCCATCCGCAGTCACTGCAATTGATCCAAGGGCGATAATACCACCGCAATTCGGATTAGGAATAATGGTATCAAGTGAGATAGAAGGAGGTATCCTTTGATCAAGAATGATTACTTTCACTGGTGCCGCTGGACATTGAGATGAGGCCCTTGTTGCTGTAACGTAGAAGGTGCCCGGATCCAATGTGCTAACAGTAAGATCCGTATTTCCACCACCGGCAATGCTTTGTCCAACGATTGGACCCGTAACACTTCCTGAACGGATTTCCACATCAAAGTCATTAAGTACCCCGGATGCAAAACTTGAATCTGCTACGATGATTGTTCCACTGCTACCCACGTTACATGTTGTATCAGCACGTACTACAATATCGCTTAGTAAAACCTGTGGTTGATCCAATGTTTCACTTACAGCATACGTACCAATGGTAGTACACTCATTAACATTGTCAAACACCTCAACAGTATAGTATCCTGAATCCAGTGCTTGAAGTGAACTTTGATTGTCCAGTACTCCAATTCCATCGAACTGGATGTATGTGGTTGGGGTAGAAGTACCCTGTCCATCATACCAGGTGAAGGTATATCTTCCAACATTTGTGTTAGGATTTCCATCAGCTGTAGTTGCAGTCACTGTCAACTGACCATTTTTAGTAGGTCCGCAATTGGTGTTTTCAGAATCCATGCTCCAGCTCAATACTGGTTCTGTAGGATCATCCAGGATCACCACGGAGATGGTGTCTGTTGAGCAACCAGTAATCAGATTTGAAGCAATGATATTGTATGTACCAGCTGGCAAATCATCTGCTCTGTCATTGGCCTGGTTAACCGTAGTGTTGAATCCGCCATTTAACCCGGCAGGTATCCAGTCGAATGAATAAGTTCCCAGTGCCAGGGTTGAAATATCTGTCACTACTCCATCGAGTACCACATTGGTAATCTGGATCGAACCATTTGGATTCGTACAATTGGTATTAGGTTCTACCATTACAGATGAAGTTTGAATGGATAACTGTGGAGGATCCTGCACAATGGAGAAGGTGGTTGTTCCGGTACATTGATCATTTGGTGATCCATTCTTAGCAACGACTACTGTATATGTTCCTGTGCTTAATCCAGAAAGAATGGTTCCATTTCCGGCAATAACTGAAGATCCCGGAGCAGAAGCTAATGTGGTTCCAGTACCCGTTCCTCGATACCAGGTGATGGTATAATCTGTTGGGTTTGCAGGATTATTGCCCTCATGGACAATTCTCATTTCCAGGCTACCATTACCAACAAATCCTGTATTGTCGCAGTACTCATCAGCCTGCTTGATAACAAGTTGAATCAATGGATTCGAGGTAATATCATCAATGACCACATTTGCACTTACAGTACAACCAGTACGATCATTTGTAACATCTACACTATAAACCCCACCATCAAGACCTGTTACCTGGTCGTCAGTGAAATTCACAGTATTCAAGACTGCAGTCCCAGGCAAGCCAGTCCAGTTGATGGTATAATTATCCAAAGTAGTTGAAAAATCTTCAAATACCCCATCAATATTTATTCCATCAATGGTAATAGAACCATTTGGATTACCACAGTTCAGGTTGTCCTGAATGGTCATTACAGAAAGTGGCAATGAATAGGTAGGCGCATCTCTGTTGATGGTGAATGTTTGTGTGGTTATACAACCCAGGTTAGGTGAATTAGCATCTGTAACTCTAACGGTGTATGTCCCGGCGCTCAATCCTGTAACCACCGTTCCATTGGGACTCACAACCGTATTTGGTCCGAGTGTTGAGGCGAGTGTTGTTCCTACACCGGTACCACGGAACCATTCGAAAATATATAAGGTTGAATCAGCAGGATTGTTACCTTCATGAACCAATTTAATCTGGAGGGCACCGTCACCGTCGAAAGCGGACGTTGTACAATAATTATCTGGAGACTTGGTGACTAACTGGATCAAAGGATTCGAAGTGTCGTCATCAATGGTGATGTTGGCTGAAACTGTGCATCCTGTACGGTCATTCGAAATATCTACAGTATATGTGCCTCCGATCAGGTTGGACACCTGATCATCAGTCTGATTGACAGTATTTACTGAAACACCTCCAGGTAATCCGGTCCAGTTAATGGTGTAGTTGTCAGCAGTTGTACTAAAATCTTCAAATACTCCGTCGATATTTAAGCCATCGATAGTGATTGATCCATTTGGACTGGTACAATTCAGGTTGTCCTGAATGGTCATCACTGAAAGCGGTAATGAATAGGTTGGCGCATCCCTGTTGATAGTAAATGTCTGTGTGGTAACACAACCCAGGTTAGGAGTATTAGCATCCGTAACCCGAACTGTATAAGTACCAGCACTAAGTCCTGTAACCACCGTTCCATTAGGACTCACAACCGTATTTGGTCCAAGCGTTGAAGCAAGTGTTGTTCCAACACCTGTTCCCCTGAACCATTCAAATGTATACAATGTCGAATCTGCAGGGTTGTTTCCTTCATGAACTAATTTAACCTGAAGGGCACCATCACCATCAAAGGCGGTGGTGGTACAATAGGTATCAGCAGATTTTGTAACCAGTTGAATGAGCGGATTTGAGGTATCGTCGTCAATCGTGATATTGGCTGAGATCGAACAACCCTTAGTGGTATTTAGAATAGTAACCTGATAGGTACCTCCAGGGAGATTAGTCACCTGATCACCAGCAAAATTGATTGTATTTTGCACGGCACCACCAGGTAGGCTAGGCCAAGTAAAAGTGTAAGTATCAGTTGTGGCAGTGAAATCTTCAAATACCCCGTCGATATTAATTCCATTAATGGTAATCGAACCATTTACACTAGTACAATTTAGGTTATCCTGTAACGTCATTGCAGATTGTGGCAATGAATAAGTAGGCACATCCCTGTTGACGGTGAATGTCTGAGTAACATTACATCCAAAGTTCGGAGTGATATCGTCAGAAACCATTACAGTATATGTTCCAGCACTCAGACCTGTAAGTACGGTACCATTAGGGCTTATGGTTGATGAACCAGGAGCCGTAGTAAGGAGTGTTGTAGTTCCAGTGCCTCTGTACCAGGTAATGGTATAGTCGGTTGAGTCTGCCGGATTTAAGCCTTCATGTACAATCTTGATTTGTAATGCACCATCTCCAACATTGGCTACTGTGGTACAATACTCATCAGCTGATTTGGTCACCAACTGTACCAAAGGTGTTTTGGCGTCATTTGTAATCGTAACAGCTTTCCGAGTTCCGATGATACATCCAGAGATATTGTTCTCAACTTCAATGTAGTAGGTTCCTGCACCGATACTATTATAGCTGTTTGTGATATTTACTGGTGCACCACCCGTTGCTACCGTATACCATCTGAATGACCAGTCACCAAAGTCAGCTGGAAGCACTTTATAGGATCCTCCTCCATATTTGGTAACTGTGATAGCATTGACGGTTGCACTTCCGTTGTCACCAGTGCAATCGGTATCATTTGCTTTGGATATATCTGCTGTCAGGATGCTTATCACTGGAGTAAACCTGGTAACGGTTATCGTAGCAGTTGCGGTACAACCATCTCCCGGAGACACATTATCTTCTATTGAAACGGTATACTGACCTGCAGGGACATCAGAAAGTTCTTCATTATTGGTTCCACCTATCGTGAATCCACCAATTGTTACAGAAGGACCAGGAACACCACTCAGGATGAAATTCGCATCAACAGCAGCACCTTGATACCAGGTGAAGGTGAAATCTGCTGGGTTACCAGTAGCACCGCCTGGCAAGATTGCGGAGGCTTCCACATGACCGGATGGGTTAGGAGAGCCTACGCATGTTGTGTCAGGAAGTAATTGTGCAATCTGTACACTAGGAATTGTTCGCTGATCCTGTACGGTGAAAGCAGTAAGCGGAGAAATACAATCCGTAGATTGATTCTCTGCCTCCACATAATAGGTTCCAAAAGGAAGATCTGAAACAGTTTCATTGTAAAGTCCGGAAATTGTTCCAATTCCAAGTACTGTACCTACATTATCAGAGTACCAGTTGAAAAGGTAATTTCCATTCGTAACCAGGTCAGCAACTCCATCTTCATAAACATTCAGTAGTGTAATTGCTCCGTCAACAGGTGCACAATCTGTCTGATGCTGAATGGTATAATCAGTATTTAAAATAGTCTGGATCGATACATCTGCCGGGTTGTCTACCACAGTATATGAAGCAGAAGCTACGCAGGCATCGTTGTTGTTTACTGGATTGACATCAGTCACTTCGACATAGTAGGTTCCCCCAGTCAATTCTATAGCCTGTTCGTTGTCAGCGCCAGCAGTGCTACCTACTGTGGTGCCAAGAGGAATAGTTAATAGTGCATTTTCATACCAGGCGATTGTAAATTCACCCGCTGCCGCTAATGGTACTCCACCTCCATCAACAATCTGAACTTCAATGGCCCCAGTAGGAAGATTGGCTCCACCTGCGCAGGTAGTATTATCTGTAATCAGAACCAATTCAATGATTGGATCCTCTGTAATGTCATCTATGGTGAAATCAATGGTTGTACTACACCCTGTGGAATCCTGAACCAGATCAAGTGAATAGTCCCCAGGTGCCAGATCGGCATCAGAAACTTCAGTGTCTGGAACAAATGCTCCACCATCTTTTGTCCAGGTCACGGTATAGTCAGCAGCAACAGTTGCATTAGTAGTATTTACTCCACCAATTGATTGCACGACTTGAGTCAGATTGAAATCACCGAATCCGTTACAGTCATCCATATCATTGAAAGTATAATCCACACCAGCTGTAGCTGAAACAGTTATGACTTCATCAAAAATCTGTATATCCAGGGTATCTGGACATGCCGTAGCAGGAGGGATGCTTCCACCGTCATTGTGAATGGCGATTACCCGATACCATCCAGGTCCGATTCCTGAAATTCCAGCAGAGTTAGCATTTAAAGTGGTTGCTCCTGTGACATTAGATCCTGCGCCGGCACCACCAGCACCATTAGCAATGGCTGTTTGGTCACCTCCCGTAAAATCTCCATCACCATCAATGTCATAATACCAGGCAAAATCAAAGGTTCCACCCAGGGTATTGTGAATTGCATCCACAACGATAGCACCATTATAAGTCAATCCACCTGAAAGATCACAAACACTGTTGTTTAAGACATAATCTTCGGTTAATTCCGGGTATTCTGGTTCATCAATGGTGAAATTACTTACATGAACAATACATCCGTCTGCATCGAATTTAACACCAAGAGTATAATCTCCAGATGCCAAACCAAGTGCTGTCATCGTTTCTGTGTCTCCCAGAACAGCGCTAGTAAAAGTTCCATTGTCAGCGATAGGCGCATAGGTAGATAAATCGGGAGAGAATGGAGGTCCTGTGCCATCGTCTGGTAAAATTGACTGATTACCTTCAAACACATACCAACTATATTCATCGGGGCTATTGCCTGCTTGTGCAGTCATTGTAATTTCTACTTCACCATCATAGGCTGCATCACAACGAGTGTTAGGGACTGAAATGGCAGTAACCACATCAGGTGCAGAACCAAGTGTCAGGTTGGTTCCAATTGTTTGCTGACACCCATTAGATAATGTAACCACTCCGGTATATGAAATTGCAGGAAGACCATCTAGCCTACCATTTATTATTGTCACACCACCGACAGTAACATTACTGAAAGTTACAGGGCTACTTAAACCAGATATATTATGAAGATTTGAAACCAGATTTGCTGTTATGGTTGTGTCTGTCCCAGCATACCAGGTGATGGTGATAGGGCCATGAGCTCCACCGCCCAATGTTACAGCACCAGGAGCGAGTGCGTCTCCCACGTCAATAATACCATCTTCATCAAAACATGCTGAAATGGCTTGTTTAAAGAATAATGACTCATCGAATACCGCTGTAAGACCATTGTATCCCACATTGACAGGTGTACTAACAACTTTACAGTTGGTGTTATTATCAGTTGCCCTAATGATATAATCTCCATCCAATAATCCGGTAAATACCTGGTTAGTGGGTGAAGGAGTGCCATTATTAACTGTTTGAACAGGTACAGAGCTGGGAGCAATTGAAGTTCCTTCGAAGAGTTCAAAAGTATAACCAGCAGCACCATCATTGATAGCTGCACTACCATCAGTTATGGTGATAGATATTTGTCCATCCGGGCTTACACAACTGGTGTTATCCACTGTACCGGGCGCAGCAGCTACTGATGGATTTGTCGTGCTAATAATAATTGCCTGATCTACTGTTGTGAAACAGCCAGACTCTGTATTGGTAATTCTTACCCTGTATGTTCCTGCTGGCAATCCTGTTACCGTACGATTATTTGTACCACTTAATACAGCGCTTGTTACAGCACTTGCAGGAATAGCATTTGCCGGATTTGTATTTGGTCCCTGGAACCATTCAAAAGTAAAGTCAGTCGGATCAGCAGTCTGCGAGGTTGGGTTGGCAGTCAGCTGTCCATTTGGATTCGTAAGGTCACATGAAGTCTGGTCACTTAATAGTGAAACGGTTCCGGTAATAGCTATTGGGGTATTAGTTATTGTTCGGGTAACCCCAGTAGACTCACAACCAGATTCCGCTTTTGTCACAGTTACTGTATAAGGTCCAGCGGGCAGGTTTTCAAATACATTATCTGTAGAGATTGAGTCCGGGGTTCCGGTTGCTGTGCTACCAGCATAAATATTGTAGATTGGCGTGGCACCTCCATTCGTAATGGAAGTGATTGTAACAGTACCATTATCTGATGTACAGAATGTGTTGTTGGTCCTAGTTGCAGCAATTCCCGTTGGTCGATCTAAAGTTTCAACAATGGTTACTTCTCTTAAACTATCGCAACCAGTTTGGTTATTAATTACCTGGATGGTGTAAAGCCCATTATCAAGATTGGCGGTTGAAGAAATTGGAAAATCAGTAGAAACCAAAGCATTACCTATATTTTCCTGAAGGACACCTCCAGTTCCAGAACCCTGAAAAATATTTACTTCCCAACCTCCAGTTGGTGTAACACCGGGTGAAGCAGTAAGCGTTATTGCTCCATTCGGAGATGCACAACTCGTCTCAGGGGTCAATGAGAAGTTTATACTTGGGCTGGTTAGATCATCCTCAACTGTTACGGCGACTGTAGTAATACTTGTACATCCTGTGCTAGCTAATTCTACACCTATTCTATAATTCCCTGCAGATAAACCAGTAAATATTCCATCATCTGCACCTGTCATGTCTTCAGTGTCTAGCACCACTATACCTGCTGCATCATATAAAGTGAACAGGTAGATTCCTGTAGCTGGTGTTACTGCGCCTGTAGGATCAATTGTACCTGTCCCTGTACCTGAACAGTTAACATTATCTGTAGTTACAATGCTTGCTGGATTGATCACAGGATAAACCCTGTTATCTTCGACGTCAAACTCAGCTGTTTCAGTACATTCAGTGTCGTTGTTGGTCACAAGTACGGTATAAGTTCCATCTTCCAATCCGGAAACATTTGAGGTATTCACTCCGGATGGGTTTCCTCCATTAGAGAAATCACTTACATCAAGCGGATTGCCTGTTCCGGAACCATAATACCACTCGTAAGAGAAGCCTAAAGCAGGGGCAGGGCCAGAGGCCATCGAAGCAGTCACTGATATTTCTCCATCAGGATTAGCACAATCGGTCCAGTGTGTAATAGCTGCTGTTGTATTAATATTGATAGTTATCAATACGGACTCAACCTCGATGGATGCTTCCGCTGCCGGACAACCAGTCACATTGTCGATCAATACCACGGTATAGAATCCAGTGTCCAGATTGGTCACGACATTATCTACAATGCTAATATTTACTCCGCTTGAAGCACCTGTTTTTTCAAAAACGATATTATCCCCATCAGAAAGAAGCTTAGTCGCATCCACTGTAGGGCCCCAATAGAATTCGTATGAATAATCCCCTGAACCATTGGTTACAGCGGCCTCAACCACTTCTAACCCTCCATTAGGGAACACTGCGGCGCCATCACACACACTCATGTCAGTCACATTGATCGTACCAATTACGGGATCAACCGTTGCATCGCCGATAGTGGCATAAATGGTGGTATCACAACCAGTCAAGAGACTTGTAGCAACCACGGTATAATTTCCGTCAGGTGCCTCTGATAAAATGTTTAAATTATCGTTGTAGACGGTAGGAGTAGTCGTGCCTGTACCATCGTACCATACATAGGTGTAATCAGTCGTTTCATCCGTAGCGTCAGTTGCAACGATCTCCACTTCTCCACTATATGTACCGGAATTATTTGCTGTAATGTCACAAACCGTATTATTGGTAATGTTTTGATCCAAAGCCGGAATTGTGGGTACATTAATGATTTGTACATTGGCTTCAATCGATGTACATCCGGAAGCCAGGTCAGCAACAATGATTGTGTAATCACCGGCAGAAAGCCCGGTTAAAGTCGCTGTACCATTTCCGCTTACATTAACCGAAGCTGTACCTGCAGTACTTGTTTGAGTGAATATATCTGAACCATCAACCAGGAATGTTCCAGTAGTCGTGTCGGCACCAAACCAGTACATATATTCAAAAGGTCCTGTTCCAGTTACACCGGTAACAGAAATTGATCCGTTAGGGTAGGCCGGTCCCCCTTCACAGGCAGTAACATTGGTGACGCTTGTAGATGTAATCGTTGGATCGACGGTAGCATCACCGATTGTAGCAAAAATTGTTGTGTCACAACCTGTAGAAGTATTTGTAGCAACGACGGTATAGTTCCCATCCGGTGCTTCTGATAAGATGTTATTATTTACAGTCCAGCTTGTAGGGGTAGTTGTACCGGTACCATCATACCAGACATAAGTATAATCAGTTGTTTCATCTGTAGCATCTGTAGCAAAAATCTCAACCTCTCCATCATAAACTCCGGATGCCGCCAGCGTAGGGTCACAGACTGTATTATCGGTTATGTTTTGATCTAAAGCAGGAATAGTTGGTACATCAATGATTTGTACATTCGCTTCAATCGACGTACATCCAGAAGACAAATCAGCAATAATGATGGTATAGTCACCTGCCGAAAGTCCTGTTAATGTTGCGGTACCATTTCCACTCACGTTCACTGAGGCTGTTCCCGCTGTACTGGTTTGAGTAAATATATCAGAACCATCAGCCAGGAAGGTTCCAGTGGTTGTATCGGCACCGAACCAATACATATATTGGAAAGGTCCTGTGCCAGTCACACCTGTAACGCTAATTGATCCATTTGGATATGCTGGACCCCCCTCGCATGCTGTAACGTTTGTTACGCTGGTAGTCGTTATGGTCGGGTCTACAGTGGCATCTCCAATCGTGGCATAAATAGTTGTATCACAACCCGTGGAATTGCTTGTAGCCACCACGGTGTAATTACCATCAGGTGCTTCTGATAGAATGTTGTTAGTAGCAGTCCAGCTGGTAGGAGTGGTCGTGCCCGTTCCATCAAACCATGAGTAAGTGTAATCAGTGACTGCATCAGATCCATCGGTTGTGGTAATTTCTATTTCACCATCATAAACTCCTGAGGCTGCCAGTCCAGGATCACAAACAGTATTTGGTGTCACTGTCTGATCCAGGTTTGGAATGGTTGGAACATCAATAATCTGAACATTGGCTTCAACCGATGTACAACCTGATGCAGAGTCAATGACTATGATGGTATAATCTCCGGATGATAATCCGGTGAGTGTAGCTGTTCCATTACCACTTACATTAACAGAAGCAGTACCCGGAGTACTTGTCTGGGTGAATATATCCGAAGCATCTGTCAGGAATGTTCCTGTGGTAGTATCAGCTCCATAGTAATACCAGAATCCAAATGGTCCTGTGCCAATACCAACGGTATTAACGGTAATAGATCCGTTTGGATAAGTTGTGGCGCCTTCGCAGGCTGTTACATTATTTATTGTTACGTCAGTCGTTACATTAACAATGGCCGGATCAACAGTGACGTCTACGAGGGTAGTATCTTTAATAGCAATACATCCTCCGGCCAGGCTTTCTACAACTACTGTATAATCTCCACCTGGAATGTTGGTGATAGTTTGTGTGGTAGCCAGTGTATCCAGTGTAGGAGCACTACCTTCGAACCAGGCAAATACATAGTCAGCTGGGTTTTCAGCAATATTTGCTGTTAAAGAACCGGTGAACATACCACCAATAGCCAGAGCAGGATCACAAACAGTGTTTGAAATTCCTGAAAAAGAAACAGTAGCAGTATCTGTATCATTCGGGATATTAAATGTAACCGGAGGGCTGGAAGTACAACCTGTTCCACCGTAAGTCACAACCAGGGTATAATCACCTCCAAGCAGATCACATAGGAAAGGTCTGTCTGCACCAATGATTTCATCCGCCGGATTTACTCCAGTACCGGTATACCAGTCAAAGTCATATTCTCCGAAGTACGGATCCAATCTTACATATTGTTGGTTTTTTGCACCACCAGTAGAAGCTGTAAACCCACCAATTGTTAAAGGGTTACCTCCAAAAAGGTCATTGATAAAGTCTTGAGTTCGTTGCAGTCTCAGTTGATCCTCTACATAAACACTGAATGTCTGCGTACCATCGAAATTAGGTACGATAGTAATTGTTACGCGTAATTCGGTGTTTGCCGCCTCTACATCATTTTGACCATTGACAATCCTTGGTTGATTGGCATTGTAAAAAACACCAACATCACCCTGAGGTTTGTCCATTTCTCCATTAATTACAAATGCTGCGTGATCCCACGATGGATCTTTAGTAGGAGCACCGTTATTATATGTGTCAAATTCAACAGCCACGGATGGTGCAATCGCAGTTTCTGTTCCACCAAAACAAGGTTCATCTCCAATACCCAGGTTACAACCATATCTACCAAGTGCGTCTCTTCCGTCGGGGTCCTGATGGAAGATAAAAGTGATACCATCGGCACCATTGTCTTTATTACCCAGATACATCCAAAAGTCAATCCTGGTAGGTGTACTGAAATCAACTGAATCGCCTAAATAAGCTTTACCTGCCTGGTTGTTCACATCAGGTGTCAACTGGATACTTCCATCTGGTAAAATAGAGGAGTTCAGATCAGTTACTGTATTACAGTCTGTGATAATATCCCAGGTTTGATCATTTACTGCACCATTAATAGTCTCACCTACGAAATTGACAGCTGCTACAACAGATCCGTTTCCAATTGGCCCACATAACGTGTTAGCAGTAACTTTTGAATTGGCGGCATCGATTGTTGGAGGTAGCGGATCATATGTTAGGTTGATGGTTGCCTCGTTTGTACATCCGGTAAGGTTATTTGTAACCAGTACGGTATAGTCGTAAGCCCCACTCAGACCTTCCACCCTTGAACTGTCCACATAAGTAGGATTTGAATTATTTCCAGGATCGGTTGCCTCTATCAAAGGAGTGGAAGTGTCAGTACCCAGGAACCATTGGAATGTATAGCCATCACCTTCATCGCATTCTACACACCCAGGCTCGTCCACATAAGCTCTAAGAATTCCGTCCCCTACATCACATGAATGTTGAGGTTGAACTTCTTCGACAACGACATTAGGATACTCCGGATCCAAATTAATTGTAACTGTTTGTGGAGGTGTTGGACAACCTGTTAGAATGCTTGTAGCTACCACAGTGTATTTTCCAGCTGCAAGTTCATCGATAAATTCTGCAGCTTCTCCAGCTATAAGTTGTCCCGGATCTACCAACTCACCAGTATACCAGTTAAACGTAAAATTAGAAAGTGTTCCTACCGGTGCAACGGATGCAAAACCATTTGGAGTACCTGCGCAGACGGTATTATCATTTTCTATGGTAGAACCAAGATTCCAGGAGGGGTTAACTGAAGCATCATCAACAAAAACATCAACATAATCCTCGCATAAGATATCGTCATTGATTACTCTGATTCTGTATTCACCATCCAATAATCCGGTAAAATTGAATCCTGTGCTTCCATCCGCTACAGTTTCTGTTTGAAGAAGGGTAGCAAAAGTGTATCCATCGTATAGTTCATATGTGTAAGATGCTGGTTCAGAAGAGACTGAGGACGAAGTGACCTGAATTTCACCATTTCCAGTGGAACATGATGTATTATCTACAGTAGAAGTAACAATCGATGGTTGTTCTGGTAATGTGGCAATTGAGAGTGAAAGCGGATCCGTTTCACAATTGGTATCCTGATCTCTGGTCACTACTGTGTAGAATCCATCTTCAAGATTCGGGAATATACCAGTGGTATTTGTTGCCAGCAATTCAGCAGGAAGTACCTCTGTACCACTATATAATGTATACTCATAGTTTGCTGGTTGCGGATCCACAGCACCAACCAGATTAATTTCTCCATTTGGATTACTTGGGTCACAGCTTGTATTGTTAAGCATTCCAGCTAAAGGACATTGAATGCCAGAAGCAGGGTAGGCCCATGTACCGGCAGCAGCACCTGGCTTTGCGGTGATTCCATCATTACCATTGCCACTGACATCTGGTACCACTGCACCATTTGTTGGTGAAAGTGCCCCATTAAAGTCATAATACGCCTGAAGCCCGGTTGTTGAACCTCCTGAAGGATCACATAATACTGTGAGGATTTCAGTCTCGTCAAGAACTCGGTTATAAATCTTAACTTCGTCTATTCTTCCTTCGAACTTGTTAGCACCCAAATTTCCATCCCTGGCAAGGTACATGGTTGGACCATTGTCAATAACACCCTCTAGAATGGCAGGATCGTCACCAAAATAAGTGGTTTCTCCAACTTTCACCCCATTAGCGTAAAGTTTCATTTCACCGGAAGCTTCATCCCAGGTACCAGTCAACTGTACCCACCCTGTAGGCTTGTAGAGAGTGTTTATTTCACCAACAGTACCAGCGGCTTCCGCCTTTACAACGAAGGATATCCCGAAGATATCACTGGTCCATAACATGACCTGAGAGTTATTTTTACCCCCTGAGGAGAAGATTCGATGGTCATCAATGTAGTTCTGCGTTGAGATTTCTACCCAATAGGATAGGGTGAATGAACTCAAACCAGAAAGCAGCTGAGGTAATTCGACATTTGCTTTATCTGTAACCTCCAGGGCATTTCCAGCATTTACCTGTGTGACGATGTTGTAAGTAGGGATAACTTCAGCATCCGTAATATCAACAGTAGTGGTAGACTCGCAACCTGCGATGCTTGCCTTAACGGTATAAGTACCGTTTGCCAACCCACTGGCTGTGGCACCATCTGCAGAAATTGAAGAGCCAGCAAGCGCTGCTGGTAGTTGATTTCCTGCCAGTGTATTGTTTCCGACAAACCATTCGAAGGTATATCCTGCAGTAGTTCCCATGCCATCACCATCCGCTGTAGCAATACCATTATTGCCATTACACTCGCTATCAGCCTGTACTTCTACGGCTGTAGGATTAGGGTCGGCAGACGTATCTACAATGGTAAATGGAATAATATTGGATGCACATGAAGATCCATTATCAACTGCTCTAACAAAATAATTTCCTTCTGGTAATGAGCTAATCGATGAACCAGTATACTCAGGAGTGGCATCAACACTTCCATAAAACCATTCAAAATTATAGCCGGCTGTGATTCCACCGACACTTGCTGATGCTGAACCAGTGGTTCCAGGGCCTGTACAGGCTACAATATCTGTTTTAACAACTGTTGGATCTGCCGGGAAGGTCAGACCTGAGGATGCTGCTCCGGATGCTGATGACGTACATCCTGTAATTACTTGTTCTACTCTTACAGTGTAGTCGTCACTACCCAGGTTGGTTAGATCAGGACCTGTTCCAACCGGCGTGATACCCTCTGTAGAAAGTACCCATGAGAAGGTATAACCCGAGGTAAGTGTATCTTGAGGGATACCACCAACCATGCTGGTATATACAAACGCTGAAAGGGCCCCATCAGGATCCGCGCAATCAGTATAAGGAGCCACCTCGTAGACGTGTACATTAAATGTAGGAACCGAGTCGTTGATTACAATGTTAACAGTATCAGAATAACAATTACCACCAGGATAAAAGCCTACCACATCATAACTTCCAGTAGGCATGCCAGTATATAGACTGCCAGTTGCAACAGGTGAAGTAAAATTGCCAGCATTATACCAGTAAAACTCAAAGCCGTCAGCATCAGTAAAGATCTGGCTAACAGGCACTGATTCGCCAGAAACCTGAACATTGTCCAGATATTGGTATTCTCCATTTCCAGTGGTATGGAAAGTTACCTTGATTTGAACGGATGATCCATTTAGATCCTGCTGCTCAGCAATGGCATAGAGAAAACTACCATAAAGTTCTCCGTTGGTATCAAATTCAACCTCAGCACCTCCATCCAGGATATAAAATGCCCGCATATAATCCCTTCCGCTACCAGATGCTTCCAGTGTATTATTTGTAAGCATTTCAAGTGAAAGATCTACATCGGTATGCCCTGATATATCAATTACCTCAGAAAGCCAGGTCACTTCACTCACCTCATTGTTTTGACCGGTCTTGTTGGTCTGATAAACTTTATTGCCACTTTTGGTATTTACTCCCCAATATCTTGGGTTGAATGATCCCTTTGTTGAAGTCCATGCAGTAGCTCCAGCATCTGATCGGGAACCATTGGATAGTCCGGCAAAATCTTCCACCCAGAAGGTTTCATAGGCTCCTCCTAAAACACCTTCAAAATAAGCTTCTGCTTCTCCGTTATTTGGCTTGGTAAGATCACATCTTCTATTGTCTTCCAGTTTATTAACTGTCAGGTCAAATGGGGTATAGGATACGGTAACATTTCCAATGTTGTTGTCAAAATCACATTCAGGGAAGCCGCTGCCAGATAGTGTAATTGGAGGATTTTGTCCACTATTATTTAGTGAAATGTACAGATCAAAATCACCTCCAGTACCTTCAACAGATAACGTTACTGTTGCAGTAGTACCTTGTAATAATCCGGAAGCGAAGCTGACAAATTCAGTGTTAAGTCTGATAGCGCCTGCTGTTTGAGGATCCCCATTGTAAAAAGTAACTGGGAGATTTCCATAGATATCTGTATCCCCGGTATTTTCAATATCAAAAGTGACAGTGAATGTCGTTTCGGGGCATAATGAAGGGGTAGCATTTATGTTTCCTCCGAAGGTAATATCCGGGGATACATAGGAAGGACATCCATCAGCCTCCAAAAATGTGGTCTGGTTAAGAAAGCCATTTAATGCACGGTTGTCCTCAGCTGCACCGGTTTCGCAGTTTGTGGTTCCAAAAACGGCTGTATGATCCTGTTGTTGTGCCGGGATCGTAAGGTCATCATTTACGTTTACCACATAGTAGCCATGCTGATTCCAAACCCTTCGGGATGGTTGCCATATCTCTCCGGCATCAGCTTCATAAACTCTTATTTGGGAATATCGGGTATTATTATAAGGGCTGAAAGGTGTATTATTACTTGTGTAACAAGGTACACACAATTCACTGGAGCCATCATTATCCACATCGGCAACGAGTGGATATTCTTCCTGGGTTCTGGATACGCAGGGAATGGCATTTCTTGTACTCCCATCGGTCCCATCAATCACAAATAGATAGGATTCACTTCTATAAATGGTTTCGGCAGCTCCATCCCCATCAAAATCGAATACGGTTGTACCGGTATGCCCTGAGGATCCTTCATCAATCCCTTTGGTCCAAACCACATTAAGGTTTTCATCCAGTGCATACAGGATTTGATCAGAAACATAGGTGGTGTTCATTAGGCCATCTCCGTCAATATCAGCGATATTTAGTCGACCAGTTCCCTGGTTATGATTTGTTCCACCCGTATAAACCTTATATGTGTCATTGAAAACATCCCATAGAAAAACAGTGGTTTGGGATGTATTACTTGAACCATATGCTCCTGGCATCAATATATCTACATGACCATCCAGGTTGTAGTCAGCAGCCGAGATCATGGTTCTGTTTTGGGAGGTATTGAACCACTTTTGATAATATCTTTTACTGTTAGTTGGTATCTCAGCTGCAAATAAGCTGTTTAAGTCTTTAACCATTGTTCGGGTTCCAGCGGCAATATTAATAGCCCAGATTTGATTACCTGTTACAAGTTCCAATCCACTACAGTCTGCACAGAATGAATCATCCAGGACATCTATGGCAAGGGGACTGTGAGCATAATTTCGAACCCAGTTATCAGTAGTACCGGCAACCAATACATTTCCAGTTGCAGCATCCCTAATTTCATTACGGTAATAAAGCTCTGCACTACCATCTCCATTAAAGTCGGCAATCCCCATGATCCCCACGCGGTCTCGGGCACTCTTTTCCCAAACCAGATTCGCACTACAATCCAATGCAGTAATCTTTTTATCACTGTCCTGAGCGACGAAAATATAAGCACAATCTCCACCATCGAGATTTCCTAAAACAATACCATTTTCAGGTTCATAGCCGAGGTCATACGTATAAGCTGTTGTTCCATCTTCACCATTCAGGATAAATAGTCTTTGGTCCAACCGGTTGATCACCACAACTTCAGGTAGATTGTCATTGTCCAGGTCTCCCACAGCAGGAGTGGCATGACTATCAGCAGAACGGTCTTCTGATCCCCATTGCAATCGCATTGCGAAAGTAGGATTTGCAGTGGGTTCATCCCTACAGACAATTGGATTACCGTAAAAGAAATCTGAACAGGAAGGACCTCCCGCGCATTCTCCATCATAACAGTCGATGAATCCGTCCCCGTCATCATCAACGCCATTGGTACAGTTTTCCTGTGCCAGCACTGATCCCATTATGAGGAATACAAAAGAGAAATTTAAAAGAACTTTACTGATGCTGTGTTTCATTAGATTAGTTGGTAATCATATGCAAGTTCAAAACTCACATCCTTTTTCGGCTGCTTGAAAATTGGTGATATTGATGAAATGACAACGTTCATTAGGTCAATACATTTTATTGTTATCAATAAATACGCCAAAAAATGGCTAAGTAACCCGATCAAATCTACATAAAATGGCATTAAAAGCATAGATTTTTAAGGTTTACAGAGTACATAACTGGCCTACCATAAATGGATTTAAACAACAAATAATTGTATAATACCAATGCAATTGTCTTGATAAAGTGAAATAAAGAATTTGAATTATGATAAAATTCAGATGCAAATTTTGTCGAGAAGCTGAAAAAATGATTGTATTTTCTTGTCCAAATCCGGTCAAAAAAAAGATTATTTTTTTTCATCAGGCCTTCAAAAAAATGATTCTCATTCATCATTTGGTTAAATTCTTTAATTCTAACCTCCAAAGGTTTACTAATAAGTTCAAATCAACAATCACTTAAAAACTGTAATTCGTTCTATGGTAAATCCCTGAATTAAACATCAGGATTTAGACGTAGATCATTGGGTGGTTTAACAAGGCAAAAAACCCAAGAAGAAAGCAATTTATCTGGCTAGCGTGATCGTTCCGTTTGTATTGTTTAGTTCGTCATCACACTTCAGAACAAAAAAGTAAATTCCTTCAGGAGCAGGCTGTCCCATGGCGGTACCATCCCAAACACAGTTATTTTCAAATGGAGAGTCTTTTTCGAGCAGTTGACGCCCTCTGTTGTCAAAAATGTAAACAGTACATCCGGTTAATGATGAGGTATTCAGTATCTCCCAGCAGTCAAATCCCAGACCATCAGCATTGGGAGAAAATGTTTTTCTTGGTAGTATCGATGGCAGCAATATGGTGGTCGTGGTTGTTTCCACACACCCATTGGCGTCTGTTCCTGTTACAGTTACCACGGTTGTCCTGGTGGTTGGCTGGACTTCCAGAGCCGATGAGATAACACTGCTTGGGTCTCCATTGATTGCCCAGGCGTAGTCACCGACCGCATTAGATGCGGTTAATGTAACTATTTGTTCCCCTTCGGCTAGTGTGATACTATCATTTGTAATGGTTCCTTCCGAAGCCGTCACCGGAATACCTGAATTAGGAAAGTTGTCAATGGTTTGAGAAACCGTAACCATACACCCAATATTGGTTTCTACATCCGCGGTGAGTGTAACCTGGGTTTCTCCTGATGCTGTAAAAGCCTCAGCTTCAAAATCTGTATCGCCGGTTGACCATAGGTAGGAGATGTAATTTGCTGGTAGTTGCACCAATAGTGTATCGCTTGGGCATTTGTCTGTAGAACCTCCAACTACTGTAATTGGGATGTCACCAGGCACCTGGTCACTTACTGTGATTGTCGTCATCGTCTGGTCGCTACAACCTGTAATATCAGTATAAGAAGTTGTTAAGGTTGCAGAATATGAAGCTGCTACTGAGTAAGCATGCGAAGTGGTGGCTCCTGTTGCCGTATTGGTATCATCAAAATCCCAGGCATAGGAAAGCGCGAAAGCTCCTGAACCGGTGGAGGTTGCAGCGAAATCAAGCGGAACATCAATACATATCTCTGATGTGTTGGCTGCTGAATAACTTGTGGTGAAGCTAGAGACAGGGGCAGGGACCGCAGTAACAGTGTAACCAGGGCTTCTGTTTTCGCAAGTAGTTGCGTCCGTGATGATAGCCACATAAGTACCAGTGGTATTTACGCTAAGTGTATTTAATGTGCCAGCAATTGGCGAACCATCTCTTTCCCATGAATAGGTGAAGCCAGCAAAATCAGGTACTTCTAGTGTAATACTTGATCCCTGACAAAAATTATCCTGTCCCTGATTGGTAATGGTAATAAAGGGTGGTTCGTTGACAACAACTTCATAGGTAGCCGGGCTGCTTACACAGCCGCCTATATTTTGTGTTCTCAAGGTGTAGATACCCGCTTCAGCTGATGTGAGTCCGGTTAATACCAGATCCTTGGCATCGGCACCGGTGCTGCCATCAGGTAAAATCCAGTAATAGTTATCTGCGGTTGTTGATGAACTTAATGTTAAATCTGCACCGGAACAAATAGGAGAGGAGGCATCACTTGGCGTGATGGTGGGTGTGGGTGCAGGAGTTCCTGTCACATTAAAGACCTGGCTGGAAGTATTGGTACAACTACCACTTCCATTGTTTCCTGGTGTTATGGTCACTTCTATGGTTGCGCTTGCGCTGGTGATGGTTACATCGGCATTATCTCCGGATCCATTGGGAGTAACCGTCCCTGTTCCGGAAGTTATTGCCCAGTTGTAGGTAGCATCTGCGGTTTTGGTCGTATAAAGTGTAAAGGGAACATTCGGACAATAAGTCAGATCCGCAGGTTCAAAAGTGGGCAAATAACAGTTTCGGTTGGTGAATAAGCCCAGTTTACCTGCTGCTCCATTAGTACTGTTATAGGTAAATGTAATGTCCGGACGTGCATCTCCGTTAAGATCACCAATCTGAATATTTCTAGATACTTGAGCAGGTGTTGATAAAGATGTTTGCGTAAATGACAGCGTTGATCCATCAAATTGATTAATCAAAACTTTAACGCCCGCATTTCCATTAGAAACGACCAGGTCGGTTAAACCATCACCGTTTATATCTCCAGAGTTAATTCCCCAAACCGAAGTAATTCCGGTCACATTAATAGGAGATGAACTAAAGCTTACTGCTCCGCCTTTCGAACTTGTTGTATTTTGAAATATGGATATACTACTATTTGATAAACTTGAGGCAATAATTTCGGGATAATCATCACTATTAAGGTCTGCTATATAGATGAAGTTTCTTTGTGAAGGTGAGCTAATAATTTTGGAGGTAAATTTCACATTCCCGGGAGTACTGTTATTTTCCAAAAATGCGATGGGTTGATTGGCTTCATCGAATGCAGTAGCGGCAATGTCTGGTAAATTATCATTGTTTAGGTCTTTTATATCGATGAGCCCTAAATCAGCAATTCCGGAGACATTGATTGCTACTGGACTATTAAAAGCTACATTATTTGATGCATCATGCAAATAGACAAATAGTGTATTGTCTGTTTGGCTACCAATGATGAAATCATTTCTACCATCACCATCAATATCTGCAATTCTTAACAGTCGTGGGGTTCGAATATTACCACCAGATTGATTAGGCATTTTGGTACTCCCGGCAAGCGTAAAAGAGATATTGGCTCCACTGGTATTTCTGTAGTAATAAATGTTAACAGGAAGGTTTCCATTGCTTTTAGAGACAATAAGATCTGGGAGGCCATCATTATTCAGATCCCCGCAATCGATTCCATTTAAATTTGCATCTGGTGCAAGCCCGGATTCAAGCGGAACCTGTATAGTACCTATCTCACTAAAAGTTGTAGAAGCAGTGGTGCTCTGGTTTTGGAATATATTGACGGTAGTATCATCCTCGTGTGAAATTCCTATGTCCAAAAGATCATCACTATTAAAGTCGCACATGCATAGGTCATAGGCTAACTGATTACCAGTTGCAATTTCTTTAAAAGTATCGAATCCTGAAGATCCAAATGTGCCAGGATTACCACCATAGCTCAATAGGAACAATTCACTTGAATAACCAATCAGTTTTGTGGTGGTGTTTAGTACTGAGACTGGATCATAGGTAGCATTAGCTGGTACAGAGACCTTTAGTTGGGTAGTTGTTGCACTGGTAACAGTTGCTTCGCCGGCACCAAAAAAGACCTTATTGTTAGCAGGTGTCGATGAAAAACCACTTCCGGTAATGGTAATGGTTTCTCCAACAGCGGCGGAAGTCTTATCCAGGCTATTGATAAACGGTCGTTGCTGAGCAAGGGCAATACCTATAGTGATACTTAAAATAAAACTCAGGTATATCTTCATTATTCATTCACTTTTAATACCCACACATCTGAAAGTCCTGACATTTGTCGAATCCTGCGTCTTTCTGCATTAGCCGGATCCAAATTGTCAGACTTATAGATCACTACATAATAATATCCTCTGGCAGACAAATACCCTACCCGTACGTCGTGAAAACCTCTATTGAAAAGTCTATCACTCTGATTTTCAGCATTTTCAAAGTTGTTGAATACTCCAGCTACTACATAAGTACCCACTGGAAGCTCCAACATATGACCTCCTCTTCTAACCTCCATGTGTGTATTCGACTTTGCGATTTCTTCGTGTGATCTGAAATCCTGAGTGAGTTCAGGATTACCACGTTCAACTTCAACAGGATCTGGTTCCGGTTGTGTTGGCTCAGGAGTTACTTCTGGTTGCGTTTGGACAATCTCTTCTACTGGATTAACCGGATCAGGAACTGGATTTGTTGGTTCTGTAGTAACCGGAGTGGTATCATCTGGTTGTAAGGTAGTTTCTGGTTGTGTTTCAGTTTGGGTAGGTTCGGGAGTTGTATCCACTGGCTGAGTCTCTTCTGGTTGTGCGGTTTCGTCAGGTGTTTGAAGAATCGTTAATTCGTCCGATTGATTTTGCTGATTTCTGGCATCCTCCAGCGCTTGAAGCCTTCTTTGACGCTCCAATTCAGCTTTTTCAGCCCTTTCCTCAGCTGATAATCTATGACTTTTAATGAATGAAGAAACATGCTCAGCGTGATCTTTTTTGGCTCCAATATGATAACCCATATGAATTTCGTAGGATGGACCGAGCTGATTGGTATAATTGAAGTTTCCTACCTCATAGGCTACACCAATAGCTAAAGATTCTTTGATTTTAGCTCCTAGCAAGGCAATGACACCAGCATCTTGTCTATATGTACCACCTATCCATATGATGTGTGCCAGGTGGACAATCATGGTACCTTCATATTGGTTTGGGAGTACTTTATTATAGCGATAAATTATATGTGGTTCAAATGCCAGATTGTCAGTTACGTGACCACGATAATTCATTTTGAACAGAATATTTTCATGTCCTTTGATGGTGATAGGAGAGAAGCTCTCGGGTGTAAAGACTTCATAGCCAAATAGTGAAGGCATGGCCATCCCAACGTTGAAATGTCCAAAATGGTAGGTAAGTCCAAAATCACCTACAAGAAACGAACTATTGGTTGCAATATCTGCGAAAGCCGGATCATTAGGAGAATCAAATTCTGAAACATTGATGGTATTATTTCCAGCTCCGATTGATAATCCAAAGCGGAGAAAATGTTCACGATCGATCGTAAGCAGGTATCCACCAGTGACTTTACCTGCTGTAGTATTCAATACCCCATGGGACTCATTGTATGCAGCAGCTCCAAATGCAAGCCCACCTTTTAAAGGAACATGGAAATTGGCATGATACGTTTTTGGTGCTCCATCAATATTACTGTATTGGTTTTTGTACATGAGAAAAAGCACTGAGTGACCCTCGACACCCGCATATGCCGGGTTGTAGACATAAGGGTTCATGAAGAACTGATTATAAACGAGTGGCTGTTGCGACAACGCGGTGAATGCCATCGCTAAAAAGGATAGAAGAAATAGGAGCTTTTTAAGCTGCTTTTTTAAATTATTCAAACCACTTGTAATTATGAAAGTCAATACAAATCATTTACTTTCAAATCTAACACTTCAAATTGAAACAAAATATCTTAAAATATTGAAGATTTGTAAGATTATTTTGTATTAAACGGCTATTTCGTTAATAATATCTTTAGTATTATTACGTTTGGAAACAGGTAGTATGAAGATTTTTGCTTTTTGCGCTTTTTTGCTGGTAGGGTCACTGGCTCATGCCCAATATTGGTTTGGTCCAAAAATTGGAGGGCATAGGATAGATCATATCTATCAGGATCCCGAATACAGTAGAGATACTGTGAAAGTTTCACCAGACTACAATTTCCAGGGAGGTTTTGTTTTTCACTATGCATCTGATGATCGATTTAGCTTTCGAACTGAAGTGGTTTATGAAAGATTGGGAAGAAAGGTGACTAACCGAAATGATATCCCCGCCTATAGTAAAATGACCAATCATTTTATCTCAGTACCCTTACAACTCA
The DNA here is from genome assembly GCA_047947195.1 of Bacteroidota bacterium. Lineage (GTDB taxonomy): Bacteria > Bacteroidota > Bacteroidia > Cytophagales > Cyclobacteriaceae > UBA7330. The sequence goes on along the minus strand of CP170458.1, from coordinate 2,694,334 downwards.
GAATGGCTTTCAATAGGGGTTCTGTTCATTATTATGTCAATGGTGGGCCAAAGATTAGCTATTGGGTGAGTGGTAATGGATATATTGATCTGGATGAGTTTCTTGATAATAGTACAGATCCCATAGATTATAATGTTGTTTTTAAGGAGAGTAAAAAGACCAGAGAGAATCAGCTTGCTTTCCCTGGAGCTAACAGGCTTCAATATGCATTAACTGCTGGTGCCGGGACATACCTTGACCTGGCGGCTGGCGGTAGACTTGAAATTGATTTTCGATATAGTTTTGGCCATTCTAATATGGGATTTAATATTAATCCCGACCTGACTTTTTCTGAGTATTACGACAACCTCAAGTTCAGAAACAATATGCTTTCTGTGAGTATCGCCTATATGCTGGAATACAATGCCCAGCTAAAACGCAAAGGAGCAAGTACCAATAAGGATAGTAAAAAGTAGTTTTTGATTTGTAACTATCTTATACCATATTATTCTTATCTCAGAATATTCCAACAAAATTTAATGGGCTATAAATCCCAAAAGCGTTCATTAAACCAATAGAACGCATACTTTATCTTTGGTTTTTAGTGATTGATCGAAGAAAACCCCATTACTGCTATTATCTTTCATTTAAAAAAAATACAATTTAGTATTGAAGCAGATTCGGATTCTTTATATTTTTAAACACTGATCACTAACGTAAACTGCCTTGCTTAAATCTTTTATTGCCTTTTTGGGGGGAGAACCGGGTGAAGAAAAGCCTATCCTATTACTGCTGGGAATGGGTTTTTTTATGGGGATTTTCCTAGCCAGTTATCAGGTAGGCTCCGAGGCCCTTTTTCTTGCAAAACTTGGTGAAGAATACCTGGATATTGCTTTCTTCACCACTGGTGGTTTAGGGATTTTAGCAACTTACTCCTTTGTATTATTACAGAAGCGGATTAATTTCTCTACGCTCGCGGTTACAAACCTGTTTATCACTTTTGCCTTCATGACTGTAATGCGAGCCGCCTTTGAGTTCACTCATTATGATGGTGATGCAGAAGGTTTCCAGATCCTGCCATTTATCATGTTTGTAATGGTTGGCCCAATTACGGCTCTCACTTTGCTAAACTTCTGGGGGATTTTTGGAAGGATGTTTGACCTTAGGGCATCAAAAAGGATTATCGGAGGTGTTGATACCGGCCAATTAATCGCAACCATTCTGGCATTCTTTTCAATTCCTTTTATTACCAGGTATATTATTAATGAAACATACGACCTGCTTTTAGTTGGTGCCATAGCCTCTTTCGGTGTACTCTTCTTTACGCTTTGGATCATAAGAGGCTATAACCTGGATAAAGCCACAAAAGAGAAACTGAATGAAGGAAAACTAGAATCTCCCGGATTTATTGGAATTCTAAAGGATAACTTTTTAAGACTTCTGGTATTTTTCGTAATATTCTCCATGGCCACCAGTGTTTTCATGGAGTATTCCTTCCTTTCAGCCCTGGAGATCTTCTATCCGGATGAACAACAATTAACTGACTTTATCTCATTCTTCTCCGGTATGGTCATGCTTTTGAGTTTCTTCATTCAAAGTTTTATCAATGATTTTATAATAGAAAGATTTGGTTTGAGAATTGCGTTGGCATTGATGCCTATCGTACTTATCCTGTTTACTGCGGGTATGATTATCACAGGACACATCTATGGATATGATGGTGCCACAGAGAGTTTTATTTACTTTTTCATTTTTGCTGCTTGCGGTAGGGCTTTTACTGCTGCCCTTAAAGATGCGCTTGAGCAACCGGCTGTTAAGCTATTTTTCCTTCCTTTTGACCTAAGAATTCGATTTGATATTCAAACCAGGATAGAGGGGGTAGTCAGTGAATTCGCCACGCTCGCATCGGGAGCAATTCAAATGGGTTTAGGCCTCTTAGCCTTTTTCCAATTGATCCATTATTCCTATTTTGTTGTCGGTCTGGCGCTTATTGTTATCTGGATCTCAGGTAAATTATTTACCCAATATAAGGAGACACTCAAGAAAACCCTGGAAGAGAAGAAATCCGGATTAGAAGGCAAGGGTAAACGTAACGAAGAAAACATTAAGAACCTTTTAAAAGAACAAACCGAGTCCAAAGATCCTGAACTGGTGATCAATGGTTTGAAATTCATGGAAAAGCTGGATCCGATCGATTTTGAGTTCAGATTGTTGGATATGCTAGGTTCCAGATTTCCTGCTGTACGGCTTTTTGCTTATCAGAAGCTTGAGGAATATCTCTGTTTTGAGTCAATTGAGATTATTAAGAAGGAAGTTGCCACCGAAGGGGAGGAAGAAGTGCTGAAACAGGGTCAGAAGACCCTAAAATCACTGCAAGAGGCCTTAGATTTTGAATTGACTGATGTTAATATTCGTAAATATGTTCGTTCGACAGAATCTGAAGACCGGGTAAAAGGAGCCAGACTCCTGGCTAAACTCAAAGAAGAAAAGCATATTCCTTATGTGCTTGAATTATTACGGGATATCAATCCAAGGGTCCGCACAGCTGCAATGATTTCTACCGGTAAACTGAGGAGGGCTGAATTATGGCCAATCCTGGTGGAAAACCTTCACCTGGCTAGCTATTCTAATACAGCTATGTCTGCTCTGGCATTGTCTGGGTCAGCTGGATTCCATACTGTCGACACGGCATTCTATAAGACGGGACAATACCACTCTACAATGCTCAGAATTGTACAGTTGCTGGGTAAGATTGGTGGAAAAGAAGGTACAGATTTGTTGTGGAAAAAAATTGAATTCCCCGATCGCCAGATTGTATCGGAGTTGCTTCTCTCCTTAAGTTACATTGGATTTGAAGCCAAGGATTTTCAACGTTCAAGGATTAAGCTTATTGTGGAGTCAGCAATCAGTGATATTGCCTGGAATATTAAAGCCATGGTGGATATTCCTGACGATACAGAGACGGATAGAATGATTCGCAATGCATTCAGGGAAGAGGATAAGCAAAATTATTCTGATCTTTTTATGTTGTTGAGCATGATCTATGATGCACAGAGTGTGAAGCTGGTTAGGGACAGTATCAAAGCAGGAACTACCGAAGGGATCACTTTTGCTGTAGAGATGTTTGACATCTTTGCTGAAGATGAATTTAAACCTAAGGTGATTCCGGTACTGGACGACCTGAAAACCAGCCAACGGTTAGAGCAAATGATTAATTTCTATCCTCCGGAAGAGTTTTCCGATTACCTGGATGTATTGCTTCAGATCATCAATAGGGATTATAACCGAATCAACAGGTATACAAAGGCCCTGGCCTTCTACCGGATTAGTCAGATGGAGGGTGTAGAGGTTTCAGATTCCCTGATTGCTAATTTGTTTAATCCTGATCCGCTCTTGTTGCAGGCTGCTGCATATACCATTTACACGCTGGACAAAAATGCTTACCATCGCCATACCAACAGGCTAAAGCCATCAGTGAAAAAAGAATTAGACAAGGCTATTGTGCCCCCTGTATTCAGGGGAGAGGATGAAGACTACCACCAGAAAATGCTCCTGATCGAAAGAGTTTTATTGGTTAAAAGTATTCATTGGTTTGAAGATATTCCCGGTGAATTGGTTACACACCTTGTCGATGCAATGGAAGAGATCAAGGTGCAAAATGGTACTGCACTGATTGAAGAAGGTGAGCCGGGCAATGCACCATTTTACATTATAGCCAAAGGAACTGTGGATATTATCAGGAATGGAAATAAGGTGGATCAAAAAACGGAGAAAATGGTGATTGGTCACGAGAAGATCCTGGCAACTGAGCAGTTTGAATTTTCTGCAGTGACAAGCGGAGATTGTATTTTGTTGGTTCTGCGAAAAGAAGAACTTTTCGATCTGGTATCAAAATATTTGCCTGTGCTTGAGGCGTTTATCGACCTGGTAAACCGGGTGGAAGAAGAAGAGGAAGAAGAGATTTCTGTGGCGGATATACTATTGAGCAGCTAAATGACATGATCCAACTAACCAAACCTAAGAAATGAAAAGAGAAATACTGATTTGCTATTCGAGCAAAGATGATGAGTCGCTGGAGGGAGACCAGAGGGGTTGGGTATCCAATTTCCATCGCTTTTTTATCTCCTTATTGTCACAGATCAATAAAGATATCCCAACTGTCACCCTCGTCAATGAAGATAGCATCCAGAAAACAGATATCGACGACGCGGCAGTTAGCATCGTGGTTGAAACAAAATCCCTGGTTGAAAATGGGGATTTCATTAAAAAACTCAATGACTTTGGGAAGAAAGCCAAAAAAGAAAAGTCACTTTTTGTAGAAGACATCAGTCGGGTAATGAAAGTGCACAAAGCCCCTTTCGAAGATGAAGGGGATCTTAGTGAGTTTCAAAATCTGATATCCTATGATTTCTATATGATAGATCCACTCAGTGGGGAAGCTGTAGAATTTAAGCGGTTTTTCGGGAATGATGCTGAACGTGGATATTGGATGAAACTTATTGATATGGCCTATGACGTTAGCAAGGTGTTGAATGCCGCAGCCAAAACTACAAAAGCAAAAGAGGAGGAAATACCCTATGAGAAAACGGTTTATCTGGCCAGTACTGGGGTTGATATTCTGATTCACCGGGATGTGATCAAGCGTGAGCTGATCCGTCATGGATATAAGGTGTTACCAGATCATACCTTACCTAAGGAAGCAAAATTACTTGAATCTATGGTCAGGGAGGATTTGAATAAATGCCGGCTTTCCATTCATATGGTAGGAGAGGATTATGGTTATCGGCCCACAGGTTCTGATCGATCCATTGTAGACATTCAAAACCAGTTAGCATCTGAACACACTAAAGACCTGGCGGAGTACAACAAAAAAGCCAAGGAATCAGATAAGAAGTTATTCAGTCGTCTGGTATGGCTATCTCCTGATCTGGCCAATGTGACTGAACGCCAAAAAATATTCATTGAGGATCTGAAAAGCGAAGCAGCCACGTTGGATGAGGCTGAGGTATTACAGATCACTTTACAGGAATTGAAGGGAATTATCCGTGAAGAATTGATGACTGGAGGACGGTTCAAAGTTGCTACACATCAATCCGGATATAATGTGAAAGATGATGGTTCAAAAGTCATCTATGTGATTCACGATAAGGAAGATAAAAAGGGGTCAAAGCAATTGCAGGACTACCTGGCCAAACAGGGTTACAAGGTAGTAGAGCCCAGTTTTGAGGGTGATTTGACAGATATTCGGTTTGTCCATCAGGAAAACCTGAGAAAGTGTGATGGTTCGATTATCTACTATGGCAACGCCAATGAAGAGTGGATCAAAACCAAGCTTTCGGACTTGCTGAAGGCGCCGGGATTTGGTAGAGAAAAACAGCTAAAGGCAAAGGCCATTTATATGGAAGGAGCTAAAGAGGCTGATCTAAAGCATTTTGAAAAAAACAATACCATGGTTTTGGGATTGAATGGCGGTTTTTCGCCGGATCATCTGAAGCCATTTCTCAACAAAATAGGCAAATAACATGAGTGAAAAAGACATTTCAACACAACAGGAGCAGGAGGTCGGTGATATCACCGATCTGATCAACCCATTCCCCGGGTTGAGACCATTTGGAGTGGAAGAAAGTCATCTCTTCTTTGGAAGAGAAGGCCAGAGTGATGAGGTATTGGTCAAATTATCGGATAACAAGTTTGTCGCGATCCTGGGATCTTCAGGTAGTGGTAAATCTTCATTCATGTACTGTGGGTTGATCCCCAGTCTGAATGGTGGCTTCATGACAGAAGCCGGCTCTAACTGGAAAGTAGTTGTGGCCAGGCCTGGTGGCGGACCGATCGATAACCTGGCGGAATCTATCCTGATGAAAGACAAGTCATTTAATGTACTTTCAGAAGAAGATAAGCTCATTAAAAAGACCATCATTGGTACGGTGTTGAGAAGTAGCTCATTGGGTCTTGTAGAGGTGATCAAGCAGCTTAAAGGGGATAAAAAAGACAATGTACTGATTGTAATTGACCAGTTTGAGGAATTATTCCGGTTTAGAAGAATTGAATCTGCTACATCCGATCAGGATGAGTCAACTGCTTTTGTGAACCTGTTGCTTGAGGCTGTGCATCAGTTTGATGAGCCAATCTTCGTGACCATTACCATGCGGTCAGACTTTATTGGAGAATGCGCCAAATACCCTGATCTCACTCAGATGATCAATGATTCGCATTACCTGATTCCGCAGATGACCAGGGATCAGAAAAGGATGGCCATTGAAGGTCCTGTAGCCGTTGGAGGAGGAAAGATCTCACCGAGGCTTTCACAGCAATTATTGAATGATGTAGGAGATAATCCGGATCAGCTGCCGATTCTACAGCACGCATTGATGCGAACCTGGTCATACTGGACCGAAAACCGAAAACCAGATGAACCTCTCGACTTAAGACATTACAACGCCATTGGTACGCTGAAAGAGGCCCTTTCGCAACATGCCAATGAAGCGTACGATAACCTGAATAAGCGGGAGAAAGAGATTTGTGAGGTCATGTTCAAGGCATTGACCGAACGGGGTAGTGAAAACCAGGGGATTAGACGTCCAACTAAATTGGGTACTATTGCTGCAATTGCAGGTGTAACGGAGGATGAAGTAATTCGAGTGGTGGATAAGTTCCGTGAGCCGGGAAGATCATTATTAATGCCACCTCATGGGGTGAAACTGGATTCAGATACGGTAATTGACATATCCCATGAGAGTCTGATGCGAATTTGGGATCGGCTGAAGCGCTGGTTGGATGAGGAAAGCCGGGCAGCCGAAATGTACATGAAGTTGGCCGAAGCTGCGGAGCGCTACCAGGAGGGAAGAGCATCCTTATGGAAGATGCCCGATTTACAACTGGCTATCAACTGGAAAGAAGAAAATAACCCAACGATCGTTTGGGGACAGCGGTATAATCCGGCGTTTGAGCGTAGCATGGTCTTTCTGGAGACATCTATTCGAGCCTGGGAAACTGAACAACGAAACAAAGAACTCCTTCAAAAAAGAAAGGTCAAGTTCATTCGGAATATGGCAATTATCCTGGGAGGTGCTTCATTGATATGTATATTTTTAGTAGTGTTCTCTCAGATTCAGGCTGGTAAAGCAAGGGAATCAGAGAAACTTGCAACTCAGAAGGCTGAAGAGGCTACTACAGCAAGTGCACTAGCTCAAGAAGAGGCTGAAAGAGCTAGAATTGCGCAAATCGCAGCTGACTCATCGGCTCAAGTAGCCATAGCAAATGAGGCTGAGGCTACAATTCAGGCAGAAAATGCGAGGAGAAGTGCTGTGATCGCCAATCAACAACGTTTGTTAGCTGAAAAATCAGAAGCAAATGCTCAGCGACAGACAATAATAGCTCAGGAAAATGAAGCTGCAGCTACGGCTGCAAAGATACTTGCGGATAGCGCCCGTGAAGCGGCCACTAATCTTCGTTACCAATCCATCGCCCAGTCCATGGCCATCAAATCCCAAACCATTAAGCGACCTGATCTGCAGGGATCTGTGGCGAAACAAGGTTATGATTTCCATTTGAGATATAAAGATCCTACAAAGGACTATAATGGTGATATTTATGCAGGTGTTTTTTCCGGATTAGCCAATCTACTTGATCCCTTAAAAGTAGGTGAAGATGACTTTCGTGGGGATTCTATCCTCAATCAATACCATGGTCATCCACCCTTGCCTGATCCAAGAACAGGAAGAGATAAGCAAATTGCTGTCAGGGCCATTATGTTCAGTAATGATGGTGAACGGATGTACTCAGTCGGTAGTGATGGTAAACTAAACCTGTGGGATTTGAATGATGAGTTACGCAGACCGGAATTGATTTACTGGGATACTGAAGTTACCCATATCAATCGTACACTCGACGTCACCGAAGATGAGCGATTTATCGCCATTGGGACTGAGAATGATGGTGTATTAATTATTGACAGGAACAATTTGAGAGCGCCCGCCAAAGTAGTGAAGAATCATCTTGGTGGAACGATTGTTAAATTGATCTATCTGTCTGATAATGAAAGTTTTATTACAGTTGGCACGGATAAATTAGTTATTCTGAATAAAAAAGGTGGTGCTGAAAAAACACAGATATTCAGAACTGAAGGTGTTCCTCGTGCCATGGATATATCTCCGGATGAGAAACGTTTGGCAATTGGAACGGATAATGGAGATGTGATTTTGATTGATTTAACCAGCGAGAATTATGAGAGCACCAAAATTGAAAGGAATAAACAGGAAGCTAGTGAACCTGTTTATTCTGTAGAATTTAACCATAAAGGAAATTTACTGGCATTTGGAATTTACAGACCGCTTGAGCGTAGTGCAGTTGTCAATATCTGGGACCTTAGTAAAAAGGAGCAATTTGGACCGGATTTGGTTGGATTCACCAGTCAAATCAATGATATCCATTTCAGTCCGGATGACAGTTTGATCGTTGCAGCCAGTTCAGACCAGACCGCCCAGATGTGGGATTTACGAAATATTTATGATCTGCCTACAGTTTTCCCTGCAGGTACAGACTGGGTTTCAACACTCGATTTCCACCCATCCGGACATTATTTCATGACAGGTTCGTATGACGGAATCATTAGGAAATTTGAGGTGCAACCTCATAATTATGCTTCTCTGATGTGTGACCTTATTCAGAATGATATGACGGATACAGAGTGGACACAATACGTGGGTGCGGATATCCGATATGAAGCCACTTGTAACAAAGATGAGGGGACAAATAATTAACGAAATTCATGTTTATTGAATGAAAAACTTTTACCTATTCTTGTTGATCACCGTTTTGAGTGTACCTGCGTTTGCTCAGAACTGTACCATTGTCCTTAACCGGGCAGAAGATGACTACGAAGCCGGTCGTTTGTTGGGTATCCCGGAACGAATCACGCCCTGTTTAGAGGCTGAGTCCTTTTCCAGGGAGGAGGAGATCAGGGCACTTAAGTTGATGACCCTCGTTTACATCTTCACCGATAATGATACCAAGGCAGATGAATACCTAGTCCGATTGCTTAAAGCTGATCCGGAACATGATCTGGATCCCGAGGTGGACCCGGCTGAATTGTATTATTTGTATAACCAGTTCAGGGTGAAACCAATTTTCAGGATCGCCTTCCGGGCTGGGATCAATACTTCTGCTCCCCAAATCGTGAATTCCTTCTCTACTTCAGACACTAATACCTGGCCCAAGTTTACGAATGGGAAGACTCCTACAGGCCTTAAGGAATATAAGGTTGGGGATAATCCTGCTGTGGCAGCTGTCAATGGAATTGGTTTAGGAACATTTTTAGAGCTGATGATCGAACGACACCTGAAATATGGTATTGAAGTTGCCGGGGGACCACAGCTACGCATTTCCACCTTTAATGTTGATCAGTATATCAATAACGCGTCCATTTTCAACACTATAAAGGAACAACAGACTTATTTAAGAGTACCTGCTTTGGTTCGATACAATCTCTGGTATGATGACGAACCCAAAAGATCGATTTTACCCTATGCATATGCTGGGGGTTCTTTTGATTATTTACTTGTTGGACAGGTATCTGAAGGTTCAAGGACAGGAGGAACATCCTATTCACTTGTTGAAAATAATGATTATAAGGCCAATGAAATGGTCGATAATACCAACATCTCCGTGTTTGGAGGGCTTGGAGCTAAATTTAGAATAGCCACGCATTTTTTAACCCTTGAAATGAGATATGACAGAAGCTTTGGGTTGTACAACAACCCGGGAAATCGCTGGAATAACAATCAAAATTCAACCTTTGATGTAGGCTATGTCCAGGATGATCTTAAGCTCAACTTTTTTTCTTTCTCAGTGGGATATACCCAGTCTATTTATAGTCCTAAGAAGTTAGTGGAATGAAATACAATAATTACATCGGCTATTTAGCTCTCCTACTTCTGGGAGCCTGTGCAACTGAATCAGAGATCCTTCCTGAGGATGTTTTTGTAAAGTATTATGGAACACAGGATGAACAACATGCTGTAGATTTTCAGGTGAATGTAGCAGGTGAGTTTATCATTTTTGGAACAAGGAAAACTGATGATGAGACAGCCAATGACTTTTACATGTTGAAAATTGACGCTGAAGGCAATCTAATAAGTGAAGAATCATATGGAATTGAAGATTCACTTGGAGCTCATAATGATTTATCCTATCGCATAAAGATTATTGACCAGGGGTATCTGTTTGTTGGTAGTACTGCACAATTAAATGATGCATTTATCGCCCAGGAGAGGTACTTGTATTGGGCCCATCTGGATGAGAATTTTCAGGTTGTTAATGAGGTTATTTTAGGTGCTAATGGAGGTGTTGGTAATCTAGAGGGTACAGATATTTATTATGCTACAGATGGTAGTGTGATTGTGACCGGATATTCTGATGCTTATGAGAGTAATCAGAGCGGTCAACCAGCGGATGGCACTGATAAAATGTTTGTTGGGAAGTGGGATCTTAATGGGACAGTTCAATGGAAAAAAACTTATGGTTTTGCTGGATCCAATGACCTGGCTGTAGCAGTATTTGAGAAACCCAATTCAGATCTTATTGTATTTGGAGTAACGGATGAAATTGGATCTAATGGAGAGGGAGGCACCAATGTGGTCATTTACCAGCTCAATCAATATGGCACATCTCCCTCCGGTGAAGTTCCTAAATATGGGACCGATGGAGATGATATCCTCAACCGGGTAATTAAAATAGCTGGGGGGTATGCTGTGGTAGGTACCAGTTTTGTGGGTAACGTAGCAAATCCTTTTCTGACTATACTGGATGAGGAAGCCAGATTAGTTTCTCAGAACAATTTGATATTTGAAACGGATGCTAAACTGGGTGATCCATTTGATGGGATTGGCCTGGGGGTGACTCGTGCGGCCAATAACGATTTTGTTGTGGTAGGGAGGGTATTGGACTTTGAAGATCTTGTGACGTCTAAAAACAATGAGATGATGTTCATACGTACAGATCAAACCGGGCAGCAGATTCAGGAATCAGTAAGCAATTTTGGGCTCGTTGCCGGGAATGATGAGGCCATCAGTGCCCTGACACTTCCAAACGGGTCTATTGTTGTGTTAGGTACTTCTGATTTTGGTAGTGGCGTTTCTCTCATAACGCTGATGAAAATGAACGCTGACGGAAAAATAAAGGAGTAGCCGATTAAAAAAATGATATTTAACCTAAGAATATTTAAAAAATTAGTGAAATTTGGAATATCGCCGCCTGATTTTATGAGAAGAATACTAGCCACTCTTGTCTTAACATTCTTTGTATCTTTCTGTGCTTTATCACAGGTAGTGATCACCTCGCCAAGTGGTGGAAGTATAATTAATGATGCCCAGGATAACGCTCTTGTAATTTCTGGTACAGCTACCTGGACGCCTCTTACGAATGGAAATAACCTGACTGTTACAATATCAGATGGTACAAATACAGTTCAGACTACCATTCCAATTGCTTCAAACTGGTCAACTGGTGCACTTAATTTGGCTTCAGGTGCTCCGGGACCTTTGGTAGAGGGTACGAACAACCTTACCATTGATGCTGTTACGGATGGATTAACAGCTTTGAATGCTACTGATGTCATTGTCTCTTATGATAAAACCGCTCCAAATGGATATAGTGTTACGCTCAATCAGGATCCGGTACTGGTAGCTAATGAGACAGCAGTTAGCTTCACTTTCGCAGGAGCGGAAGTTGGCTCTACCTATAACTACTCAATTAGCAGCACAGGTGGAGGGGGACCAATTGTTGGTAGTAATACCATTGCAACAGCAACTGATGTTATTTCAGGCATAAATATATCAGCTTTGAATAATGGTACGCTGACCTTAAGTGTGATTCTTACTGATGTTGCCGGGAACCCCGGAATTGCTGCAACAGATAATGCAGCATATGATGGAACGCGTCCAACTTTTGTCAGTGCGCGCTACTATGACACAGATACCAATGGTAATATAGATGAGGTATTGGTTCAGATGAGTGAACCTATTACCGACGGATCAATTACTTTAGGTAACTTCAGTTTGGCAGGGGTAGCACCATCTTCTGTATCGGCATCAATTCAAAATCCGGATGACCCGCAAGCTGCTAGTGATGAATATATAACCTTTGAGGTAAGTATCTCAGGAACTGGAGTTCCGGTTGCCGCTACTAGTTATACAGCTGGGACGCTTGTTGGGGTTGATGGAAATGCAGTGAGCACCAATGCAAGTATTACAGAAATTGACGCTGCGCTTCCTTTACTTACAGCACGGTCTCCATTGGACGATGCAACAGGCGTAGCTTTAAATACTGATATAACACTTACATTTTCTGAGAATGTGTCAGCTGGCACAGGCAATATTTCGATTGTTGATATCTCTGGTTCCGATGACCGAACAATACCAGTTGGTGATGGGCAAATTGGGTTTTCAACCAATACATTGACTATCGATCCTTCATCTGACTTGGAATATTTCACAGAGTATGCAATCAATGTAGCCTCAACTGCTGTAACTGATGGAACGAACAATTTTGCAGGACTTGCCGGTACCACTGCTTTTAGTTTTACTACAATTGGAGAAGTTCCTACTTATACAGCCACATGGCTTGACAATAGTGGAAATGGGACGATTGATAGACTGAGGTTAAATTTTAGTATCCCCGTAGTCGTAACTGATGCCGATGGTGCAGGCGGCGGATTAGATGTGATTTCACTTGGGGGTGGTCTCACTATTGGAAATGCGAACTACAGTGGTACAACTTCTCAATTAGATTTAATTGTCAATGGAGTGACTTCCGGGACAGCCGACCCGTCTGTTTCAATCCAGTATTCCACTGCCGGGACTTCAACTATAGTTGCTTCCGATGGGGGGCAGGAGATACCAAATACAGCAACTCCAACTTCAACAACTGATGGAGCGGCACCAATTGTTTTACAATCAATTACACTAGATGCTAATTTAGATGGCGTAGTAGATGCGATGGAGATTGAATTTTCCGAACCTATGGATGATTCGGATTTTTCTGGAGGTGGGTACGCAAACTGGACCTTGAATGACGGTTCTGGAGCAGAAGTTTTTACAGGTTTTAATACCCAGGTATCTGTTTTAGCTTCTGCAAATGCTGAAGATGAATATGTTAGACTCACTATCAATACAGGAATAGTTGGTACAGGTTCAATGAATTATGCATACTCAGGGAGCAGTATAAGTGATTTAGCAGGGGTAAATAACCTTGCCGCTATTTCTTCAACCACAGCTGATGATGGAGCAGAACCAAGGATTACCAGTTTTGAATATCAGGATAATAACAGTGATCGCAGAATAGATCAATTTCTGGTCTTATTCTCCGAGCCAATCACAGCGGCAAGTACATTTAATTCAGGCAATCTAAGCATCACTAATGATGGAGATTTCAATTCAGCTCAGTTTGGAGCTGGCGTAGACTTGATTTTGGGTACAACTTCATCTGTAGTTGTGCCTTTGACAACAATTTCAAGTGTAGATGATACCCGAGATAACTCGGGTGCATTAGCAATAAGCACAACTGGTGTTTTCAATCTTACAGATGGAATAAATACATACTCAACTACAGAAGCTCAAACCTGGGTAACTTTTGAAGATGGAGCAGCCGCCTTGCCTTTACTGGCAGGCTCAGAGTACCTTGATACTGATCTGGATGGAACAGTTGATCGCATTGATGTTACTTTCACTGAAGATATAAGTACCTCCAGTTTTGAAGGCGGTGACTGGGTGACAACCGGTGGAGGAGGTATTACAGAAACCGGGGCAGGTTTTTCAGCTGATGTTATTCAGATTGATGTGAATGTAACTAACACAAATAGTACAGCACTTGGTGTAATTCAAATTCAATACAGCAATAGTGGAACTCCCGGAAGCATTGTCGATGCGTCCGGGAACATTACCGGGTTAACTGGATCAATAACGGTTGCAGATGGTGCGGCACCCGTGATTATAAGTGCTGAATATCGTGACAATGATGATGACGGTAGAATTGATCGGTTTTTCCTGACATTTTCCGAAGAAGTTGCTGGGGCAAGTAATCTGGAAGCCAATGACCTTTCATTGACTGTCGGGGATTTTACCGGTGCTGCGTTTGGAACAGATAATACAGATCTAATTGGTGCCAATACATTTACCACCGAAGTAATTTTAGGTACAGAAGCATCAGCGGTTGACACTGAGGAAAATTCTGGAGCTATTGCAATAGCAACTCAGAACTCATTCTCTCTCGTCGATATATCAGCCGGTGCAAACACAAATACATTTACAGGAGCCAGACCACAGATAAATTTCGTCGATGGGGCAGCTCCTGTGATAGCCTCCGCCCTCTATCAGGATACTGATTTAAATGGCGCAGTTGATCGGGTTGCAGTAACTTTCTCAGAAGACATTACAGGTTCATCATTTGAGGCTGGCGACTGGACCTTTCCGGCAAATCCTCATGGATTGACCCCCACTTTTGGATCAGTTTCAAGTAGTATTTTTAACATTAGTGTTGGTAATGGACCAGCGGATAATACTGCACTAACAGCTACTACAATTCAATACAATGATTTAGGTAGTACCGGAAGCATTACAGATGGCACATATAGCTCTGTTACGAGTATTTCACCTGTTTCAGTTGGCGATGGGGCTGCACCAGTGATTATCGATTTTACTTATGAAGACAATAATGAGGATGGAGCTATTGATCGGTTCATCCTGACTTATTCAGAATCAGTAGCTGCAGCAAGTCAATTAAGTGCAAATGACCTTAACCTGACAAATGTTGGTGATTTCTCTGATGCAGCTTTTGGGGGCTCTACTTCAGATCTTATCGGATCCAGTACAACATCCACGACAGTACCTTTGGGAACACCTGCTTCTGTCCAGGACACCTATGATGGTTCCGGAAGTTTGGCAATCAGTTCACAAAATGCCTTTAGTTTGTCTGACGGAACCAATGTGAATACTTCGTTGGGTAACCAGTTTCAGGCAAGTTTTTCTGATGGCGCTGCGCCTGTAATGATTTTAGCCACAACTTATGACTGGAATGCGGATGGAGAGATAGACAGTATTGGAATTGTGATTTCAGAACCTGTAGATGATACTTCCCTCAGTGGTAGCACATTTAATGTATTGGGGTATTCCGGAGAAGATGCAGTAACCGGAGATGTTGCTGATGATAACAAGGTCGCAGTAACTTTTAATCAATCCGGTGGACCAGATACAGATGTTACACCAGCGGTGACCTTAAATAGTGGAGAACTATATGATGAAGCAACAGTCCCCAATAGTATTGGGTCCAATCAGACAGGACTTGTACCAACCGATGGGGCAATTCCCATTATTTTATTAGGAACTAACCCTTCCCCTGAACAAGATGAGAATGGTGTAAATGTAAGTGATGCAAGGACAATCACTTTTTCGTATAGTGAAGATATTAATGCAAATGCATTATCCTCCATCTACATTTATAATACGACAGATTTAATCAACCCAATTGTACAAGCAGATGTTACTGATGCGGAAGTAAGTATAGTTGGACCTGATATTACCTGGAATCACGGAGTGCTCTTAGATAAAGGACAAAGCTTTGTAATGGGAATAGAAGCTGGGGCTTTTACGGATGACAATGGTCTTAATTCTGCAGTTTTACCCAATGTTGGAGATGGTCGTTGGAAGTGGAACATGCAAGCAGATGGGGATCCCAATTTTGTGTATAGTCCGCAAGATGCATTGACAAATGTTGCTCCCTTTGCTAGAATCTATTTTTATTTTGATGAACCAGTAAGGATTCAAAATTCATCAGATACAAGATTAGAGGTAGATATCATTGATAATTATGCCGACAATAACCACGGTGCGGATCAGTTTGTAGTGGATGTTGATAATTATTATGATCCACCGGGTGATGGCACTAGTAACGAAATTGATAATAGCCCAAATCATATTCCTTCTTTTATTCTCCCTTTACACCAGGTTCCTTGTGGGCCCCCGTACAATTGTGATCCAGCTGAAAATTATACAAAGGAGAAAATTTTTGATATTTCTGAGATTAGTGGATATAATTCCGATAATGGATATATCGATGGGGAATGGTATGAATTGAGGTTTAGAAATAATTGCTTTGAAGATCGTGTGGATGATAATGATGCTAGTGAGTTTATTATTAAGTTCCAGATCGATGCTACAGATGCCGTTCGGCCTTTTGTAAATTCATTTTTCCCAGCAGATGATCCATCCAGTCCAGCAACGATAACAGTAAATCCGACAATTACATCACTCACCATTAATTTTAATGAAACAGTCGTTGCAGGCTATGGTAATATTAAACTTTACGCAAATCTCTCGCCTTCACCAGATGTTGAGGTCTTGAATATTGCCTCAAATAGTAGCTTGGTAGACATTGTTGGTAGTGTGGTCACTATAGATATTTCTGGGATTACGCTATCTGGTAATGTGGAATACTATGTTAACATTGATAAGGGAGCTTTTACTGATGTTCCTGGAAATACCAATGTTGGATTTTCAGATAAGACCACTTGGAATTTCATTACTGAGCCGGAGTCAAATGCACCTGAAATTTCTTCATTGCTGCCCGTAGATAATGCAACCGGTGTTGATGTTAATTCTGATCTTACTATTTTCTTTAATGAACCTGTCAAAGAGGGCTCCGGAGGAAATCTATATGTAAGATTATCATCGAATGGTTATATTGTTGAGACCATTCCATCATCAAGCTTCAGCTTCAATGGAAATGAAGTGACTGTGACCCTCTCCCAGTTAGGAGGTCTGTCGGGTTATTATGTCAATATTGAAAATACTGCCATTTCGGATCTTGGGAATAATGCCTTCCCTGGAATCACTGGATCCTTCGCCTGGAGCTTTACGACTGCTTCCGAGGCAGTAGCACCCGCTGGAATAACTTCAACGTTTTCACCCGCTGATGGATCATCCGGAGCTGCTGTAAGCACTAATATCTCATTTTATTTCGATGAGGTAGTCAGCCCTATTACGGGAAATAATATTACAATTTATCGGGCAAATGATGATGCCTTGATTGAACAGTTTGATGTCACCGATCCTGAAATATTAGTAAGTGGTAACCAGGTTATCATTAATCCGACTTCTGATTTATCATTCTTAACAGAGTATTATGTGGTCGTAGATGCCGGAGCATTTGAAGATGCCTCCGGCAACCTTTCCCTGGCTGTTGGCGGCGATGGTAACTGGAACTTTACCACGGGGGCAGATGCTTCAAACCCATTTATCGTTACATTAAGTCCTTCAGATAATGCAACAGGAATTTCATTAACGCCTGTTATTACCATTGGATTTTCCGAATCAGTAGTGGATCAAGGATCAGGAGTTGTAAACTTATTGTATACTGATGGCAGTCTCGCTCATCAACTTAGTCTTGGAGATTTTGATTTTTCTGACGATCTGAATCCATCCATTGATTTAAATGTTGCAGGTGTTACTCTTTCGGGTAACACGGAGTATTTTTTAGAAATACCAAATACATCATTTGAAGATTTGAGTGGCCTTCCTTTTGCCGGTGTAGCTGGAAATGGAAACTGGTCATTTACCACGACCTCTGATGCAGCGGATCCGGTTCCTGTTGGATCACCTACAGGTTCTGGTGTAACTGTATCGACGGATTTGATATTAACCTTTCCCGAACCTGTGACAGCGAATACAGGAAATATTACTGTCCGATATAATGATATTAGCGGCACAATCGTAGAAACCATTGATGTTGCAACAGCCGAGCCAAGCACTGGTAACACGGTCTATACTATTGAGTTGAGTAATAACCTTTCGGGTGGAGTTGAATATTATATCGATGTGGATGATGGAGCTTTTGTGGACAATTCAGGTAATACATCTACAGGTCTTACGGGAAGCACAGACTGGAATTTTACCACCAACGACGATGGAGTTGCCCCAAATGTTGTTTCATTAACACCAGCAAATGATGCCACTGGGGTCTCTACCGCATCGGCTTCACTTGTTCTTACATTTAACGAACCAGTTGCACTTGGAAGTGGTAATATTACGATGGCCTATAAGGATGGGGTAGTGATACAGACCTTTACAACCGGACAGGTAACTTTGAGCAATGGTAATACAACTGCAACTGTAACAGCTTATTCTGTTTTAGATGGGCTTACCGAATATTACGTTTCGGTGGATAATGGCTTTTTTGTAGACAGTGACGCATCGCCAAATGTGTTTCCGGGAATTACTGGAAACGGAAGCTGGTCGTTTATCACTGGTGGTGATGCTGTGGCACCAACTGCTAGCGGTGGTGTAACTCCCGCTAATGGAACTACAGGTAATCCTGTGGACCCTACCATTACCATTACCATGAATGAGCGAGTCTATGCTGGTTCTGGTGTTATAACAGTATCTGGTGGAGGTCAGACAGTCAATGTTAATGTGCTGGATGGTACCCAAATTACAGGATTTGGCACAAATGTCATATCCATCGATCCAACTGAGAGTTTGATCAATGGAGTAACCTATACAGTAACTGTTCCTGCTGGTGCTATTGAAGACCCATCTGGCAATCCAAATGCGCTATTATCGTGGTCATTTAGTGTTGGAAATGCTACTATAGTTACAGCTTCGAACACTATTATCTGTACCAATCAGGATTATGTGGCACTTAATGATCTTACAATTACTGAAACAGCGAATACTGACTTCCTTGTAGGTACAGATCAAACATTGGTAATCACTTTACCTGCCCAATTTGAGTTTAATACGGCATTGACTCCAAGTGTTGATATTTCAGGAGGTGATTTGACAGCAGGATCTGCTGTGGTTGATTTTAATACCTTAACTATTACCTATACGACGGATGGCCAGTCAGGGGGAGTTGATGAGATCGTCGTGTCAAACCTGGAAGCCAAGTACATTGGCATTAGTGCAGGTATTTACAATGCCTTAAGAACAGGTGGGACAGGGAATATGAAAGGAAATAATGTGGTTCATGGCCAACCACACTTTGTATTTGATGTAAATGATCCACCAAGTTCTCCTACATTAAGTGCGACAGCACTTCAGGTGAATGGAACTGAAGATTTCCTTGAGCCGGCTGACGTTGCGGCTACCACGGTTACCGCAACCGGAGTGGGAAATATTACCTGGTATAACAATGATTTTTCGGTCAGTACGGCAGCTACTTCCGGAGTAGCATTAGCCTATACCTCACTGCCAGGACTTAATCCAGATAACTCTTTTGGTACATTTGATTTAGCTAGTGATGACCATGCCTTGTATACTTACTACGCAACTGACCATGATGGTACCTGTGAGAGTGATCCGATTAAAAGAAATATACTGGTTAGGGGGTATGGTCAAACCCCAAGCGGAAACAGTTTTGTCGATGATGCTGGTGATATCAGAATGGCTGTAACTCAACCAACCAACCATCTTGTGACATTTACAGGTGATGCGTTATTTGGTGCAACAACCTCTGGGGATTCAGCAATCGTTAATTTTAGTCCATCTACAGCAGGGAATGGAGATCATGATATCTTGATAAAGACCTCAAACACGCTTACCACAGAATCACTAACCTATACGGAGACATTTTCTGTTGCAGCGACCGCTCAAATTTTTGATACCCCTCTAGATATCGATTACTGCCAGGATGCGGGTACTTTAAATATTGACCCACTGTTAACAGACATCACTGCTAATTTGGCTCCGACCTATAGTTTTTATGGGATGTACCTTGATGGGGTGCTTATTACTCCACCACCAGGATGGTCTGCAAATAGTATAACTAATCCAACAACAGGTTGGGTATTAGATTTGTCCGGTGTTTCACCAGGACCACATAAAATACAGAGAAGAGTATGTGTTGCTTTAGATCCCATTTTATATCCTCCATCAACTTATAACTATGTTTATCTTCAGGCGGATTTGGATGTTTATCCTGTTCCAACAGTTGAGTTTATCAATTTACCAGATTATCTCTGTGAAGATGGTTTAACTATTAATTTGGATGTTTCAATAACTAATCCGGAATTGATTGGTAAGCCCATCAATACCAGTAATATCAGTATTGCTTCCTATCAAATTGAAAAAACAGTTGGCGTTGGTTCCGGAGGAGGACCAATAGCGGTTGGTAGTGATCTTTTAGATCCATCAGATCCTCTGGGTGACGGAACAGATCCTGTTGGAACATACCTGGTAACCTATACTTCTTTGGTTGGAGATGATCCTAATTTCCCCAGTCAGAATGAGGCTAAGGGATGTGGAGTAACAATTACAAAGACAATTAATATTCAGGCAGTACCAGAACGACCAGTATTTACCAATGATTTTTCAGGTATTGGAGGTGAAAACGTCATCGGAGATAGGTTGAATCTGCAATTTTGTATTGGCGACTTGATTCCAAACATTACGGCTAACCTTGTAGGAAGTGACTCCATCATTTGGTACAAGAACAGCACATTGACTACAACCTATAATTCAACAGGAACCAGAGGAAACATCCTTGATCCGGTTGAGATTTTTGGTACTAATACGCCAAATAGTGCTTTTGATATCAATATTTATGTAACCAAAACCGATTACATCAATGCCGGAGGATCGGGATTTGAGGGTTGTGAGTCTCCTCCAAAGATCATTAATATTCGTGTTTATGAAGATCCCTTTTTGGCCTCAATCGATGTGACTCAAGATGCAGCTACACAATTAAGTACAACTAGTTACTTATTTGAATACTGTGATACCTATGGTTCTGAGAATGTTACCTTCAATTCATCACTTCCTGATGGCGAAGCATACTACAGGCTCTACAACAACAAAAAGATATATCAACAGGATTGGCCTTCAAATACACTTGAATTCCTTGATTTTGGCTTTGCTGGAACTCCAGGAACGGATACCACGATTTATGTTGGTCGAGTGCTTAATGATAGTACGAATGTGGATCCAAATGGAGAATTTGGAGGTTGTGAAAGCGGATTGATGGCGTTGGAAGTAAGGGTTTATGAGACCTCGCCTGCACCTGATACGAATTTACTTGCTACGGGCAGACCAGATTATTATATCTGTTCGGGTGATAATTTAGGAACTATCACCTCCCCGGGGGAGCAGGATACACGCTATGCCTGGTATCCGGATGATGGAAGCGGGATGTCTCCTAATTATGCCGCCAGGATGGATGTAGCAGCTTTTGATGATCGTTTTATTGTACAAAATGAGTTTGATGGATTCTCTAATGTAAATACCTCACAATCAGATACCACATATGTATATTGGATTACCCAGTTCCAGGATTATAATGATGAAACAGGATATGTTGGTTGTGAAAGTGAACCTAGTAAAATTACCATCACAGTTTTCCCGGATCCGGGGCCTCCAGAATTTAGTGTGCCTGTGAGTTCTCATATCTATAGAAATCCAACTGATATCCAATTTTTGGAAGCTTCCTATTGTAAGGGGCAAATAACGGGTACAGAGTCCTTTATCTTGAATGGAAATACAGATGCGATATTTAATTGGTACCGTGCTGATCCGATAGATAGCACCGCTATTGGGAATGCAGTTCATAGTCATGATGCAACTCAGCCCGTTACAAGTTCTCAATTAAAAATAACTGACTCTGAGCAGGATACAATCTATTTTGTAGTTACCCAGGTAAATAATAGTAAGCCTAATGGAGCAGATTTTGATGGGTGTGAGACTGAAGTAGACTCGATGGCTTTTGTGACCCTCTATATATATGATATTCCTCTGGCACCAACTACTATAGACAATGATTATACCTATTGTGAGGATGCAGTATGGGCCAATGGAATTACTGTACAAGGAGAAGCTGGAGTAACATTTTATTGGTACAGAGATGATGACGACGATGGTAATCAGGACCAGCTTCCATTTTTTAATGGGTCATTTGCGACCGCAACTGATCTTGGATTACTGAATCAAAATGGGACAGGAAGCTATTCCTTCTGGGTTACCCAAACACAAGACAGCACAAGTGGGGTGGCTACCTTTGCCGGATGTGAAAGCCCTTCCAAGCAGATCACTGTTTTTGAAGTACCACCTCAGGTATCTATCTCGTATGATGATTTCACTGTTGGTTATATCCCATCATCCAGCGGATACTGTGTAGATCAATTATCTGGTACAGTGAGTATTTCATATGCAGGTGTGCCGAACGCGACCTTTGCAATCTATGATGCTTCATTGAACCTGGTAAGACCTAATTCACCAGATCTCTTTTACAACACTGGACAACAAACTGTGGGTACTTATACCTACTACATTACACAGACACTTAACAATTGTGAGAGTGATCCACTAGAGTTGACTTTTAATATTTACCAAACACCGGTTATCCCTGAATTTGAGCTGGTGAGTAATGCAACATTTATCAATCCACAATATGAATTCATTTACTGTAAGGACCAGGATATATCAGTAGATACACTGAAAATTAATAATGGTCAGGTAGGAAACACGTATGAATGGTATTTTGATGCGTCACTTAATGAATCTATTACTCAAAATATTAATGAGGTTGATCAATATGTAAAATTTGTCAATTTGGGCGTTACTGGAGTAGATATTGATGAGGAAGCTAAAACGCCGGGAACATATAGCAGATATGTCAGGTCTAAGGAATCAAATGAATGTTATAGCCCGGTAAGAAGGTTTGACCTGGTTGTTGGAGAAGCCCCACAAGTGGCATTTAAATGGAATGGCTTGAGCGAGAATGAACCGATTTCCTTTACCATGATAAATGAGAATCCCGCAGTTTTAGCAGCAGATATTAACGAAGTGAGGATGACAGTTGAAAGTTTAGACATACCATATCATGAGTTTGCTTATAATGACAATGATACTTATGACACTTTGTTTGATGCGGGGTCATATACAGTTGAGCTTTTTATGAGAACCTCAGAAGTATGTCGGGATTCTGTAACAAGAACGGTTACCGTGCTACCATTAATAGATGTTCCAGCAAATGGTTTGCTTGAAACTTTTGATAATCCTTCAAATCCTTCTGGAGGGTGGTTTGCAGAATACAGGACATTGGATGGTAAATTGGATACATTGGTAAATAGTTGGGAGGTAGGTACCCCTTCACCAACAAATACAATAATTAACAGCGCTTTCAGTGGTGATAATGTCTGGATGACAAATCTGGATGGAGATTATAATCCTGATGAGATCTCATGGGTATATTCTCCGGCCTTTGATATTAGCGCACTTACCATACCGATTGTAAGTTTTTATCATCAACACTGGTTCTTTAACTCCAGAGATGCTGTAGTCTTCCAGTATAGTTCAGATAATGGAAATACCTGGCAAGAGCTAGGAGAATTGAATGAAATCGGGACGACTGGTATCATTGAAACATCTGGACGTAGTTGGTATACTCATGATGAAATCCCTACTCAACCAGGTTATTATAATGTAAATTCAATCCAACCTGTTCAATCTTATAATCAAGCCGCCTATGGATGGGCGGATGCACAGGGCAGTCTAAATAATCCAACTTCTGAATGGCTGCTTTCAATTAATAAGATGGATAACGCAGCTATCGTGATATTCAGATTTGCTTTAGCATCCAGTGGTGGGGATGAAGAAGAGGGTTTTGCTTTCGATGATTTCAGGATTTACAATAGTGATAAGATTACTTTACTTGAATCATTCTACAATGCCTCAGAAACGGGAACTGTTTCCGCATATGAAGATCTTGAAAATCAGGTGGATGACCAGTCCGTTGGTAGTATCGCCTGGATCAATTATTTCACTGATCTGGATATGTCATCCTCTACAGGAAGAGATGAGATCAATAGGACAAACAGTGCAGATCCAAGTGCCAGGGTGGGTTACTATGGTATTGAGAAGGCACCAAGATCAGTGATTGAAGGTGAGGTTCAAAGATTACCGACAGTTGATCAATCAAGCCAACTAGGTATTAGGGGCTTTGCACCAGCGGCGTTGGGCGTTGCAGGTTTGGAAAGTAAGAAATTTGATATAACAAATTTTCAATTGGATGCTTCAGCTCCGAGTGATGTGTTGCGTGTTTCCGCAACCTTTATAGCAGTTCAGGATTTTCCCGATCCTACCAATGAATTTTCCATACGATTTGTGGTCATTGAGAAGGAAGTAACTGGGGTGAATGTTGGTGAGTTTACCACAAGTGATGTCATAAGAAATGTCATGAGAAAGATCCTACCTAATCCTGGAGGAATAGTGAAGCAAGGAGCTATGAGTCAGGGAACTTCATTTACTGAAACGGTTGAGTGGAAAATCAGTGGGGTTTATGATCCGACCAAACTGGATGTAATCGCCTTCATTCAGAATGAAAATGCCAATGTGGGAAGGAGAGAAGTGTACCAGGCTGCTGTACTCAATGGAGACTTTAGCAATAAGGAGCTGATCCTTGGTGTATTGGATCAACTTCAAAATGGAGACCCTTTCGTAATCTACCCTAATCCAGTCGATGACGAATTTAAATTGGAAATACTTAATCCAGTCAGGGAAGAGATGAACTGGAAGATATTTGATCAAACAGGTAAAGAAGTACTCAGAGGAACACTGCCGGGAGGTGAAATATCAGTGGATATCAATACACAACAATTACCAAGTGGTGTCTTCTTACTGCAGTTGATACACCAGGATGTGATATTCGAACCTAAACGGATTATGGTTCTACATGAGTAAAAACTCTGAAGGGTTTAAATAGGGGGATCAGATTATTCAATGTGGAGATGATGAACATGCTCTCTTATGTGGTCCACCCTTTTTGTAATATGAGAAACAAATTTATTTAGCTCATTTTCCAAAACATAAATCTGTCCGTCGTAGGAATAGATATTGATTTCAGATTTTAAATCATCAGCATTGTGCTCTATTTCATTTCGTGCACTGCATTCTGTATGAAGAAAGTGGATAAAGCTTTTCATATCATAACCTTCTTCAAATTTCTCAATTTCTTCAATGGTCTTTTTTACCTCATGGCTTTCATTACCAAACCTGGAGGCTTTGACTAACCTTTGATACAAAACTGAATCGTAGTGATGAACGTCTTGAAGCAATTGAATGATATTCAATCTGTATTCTTCATTGGCACAAAATTTTGACAACCCATCATAATTATTCAGGACTTTTGCTTCATCATCCCATTTATAGGAAAGGTCATCAATTACCTTGCCGAGAGTCTTGTGATCTTCCTGAGCAAAGGTTGATACCGTGATTAAAGAGAATGCTAAAAAACTGACTATTAGCTTATTCATAACCTACCATTTTATTTTATTGACGCAAATATCAGACCAATCAATAAAAAACTTCGCATGGTGGTTTTTGAATGCAGAGAAGATTTTTATGACTGTAAAGTTAAACATTTGTTGAATATATACGAACAAACTTCGGTAATTGGTATCTTTCAAAGATGGAATTTGATTATTTTTCGTTGTAATGAAGTTTGGAACAGTTGAGCGGCCTGATCTTGTCGATTTTTCGCTACCCCATACTCACAGGGATACTTATCAGGTTTTGAAACAATCTGATAATGAGCCCCTTGAAGTGTTTGTGGGGTGTGCAAAATGGAATAAACAAGATCTTAAAGGGTTTTATCCAAGAGGTACAAAGGACGAATTGCCCTATTATTCCCGGCAATTCAATAGCATTGAGATGAATACCACCTTTTACCACTTTCCTAGAAGAGAGCAAGTTAAAATTTGGAAAGATAAGACGCCTGATGGGTTTAAATTCTTTCCAAAAATCACCAATACCATCAGTCATTTCAAACAATTAAAGGAAGTAAAAGATTTATTAAACGCCTATTGTGAAGAAATTCTTCATTTTGAAGAAAAATTAGGTATGGTTTTTCTTCAATTGCATGGAAATTTTAGTCCTAAGCGTATCGATAGGTTAGAAAGGGCCCTGATAGATTTTCCCGTAGAAGTGCCTTTGTCGGTGGAAGTGAGACATCCTGAATGGTTTGAATCCCCTGCAAATGATCAATTATATGACTTTTTGAAGAAATATCACAAGGCAAATATCATTGTGGATACAGCTGGTAGGAGAGATATGTTGCATATGCGGTTAAGCACATCATCAGCATTTATTCGTTGGGTGGGTGCTAATCACGAAAGTGATTATACTCGTCTGGATGAATGGATTGAAGTAATAAAAGATTGGAAGAGCGCAGGGCTTGAGCGGCTCTATTTCTTCGTGCATCAAAACATTGAAAAGGAGTCCCCCTTATTATCAGCCTATTTTATAAGAAAACTAAATGATGTCATTGGTGTCAATCTGAAGATACCAGAGACCTTATAAATGATCTGATGCGCGTATTCCTGGTCATAGTGTTTTGTTCTTTGCTTCGCTTATGGAGTTTTTCTCAGGGTTCGGAATCAATCTTTGGAGAGCAATTCTTATATAAGATCAATTATGGTTGGATTAGTATCGGAGAGGCCAGGTTTACACATCATCCGGGTGAAGGTACATTGGGTTTAGATGTGCTTGCTCAGACAACTGGTATCATTAATTGGATTGCCCGATTAAAGGACTCTCTCTACACTGTAGTCAATGTCCGGACACTTAAACCAATTACAACATTTCAAGATAGAAATGAGGGTAAATACAATAGGAAGGAGTCGGATTATTTCGATTTCGAAATGGATTCTGCCACCATATTCATTCACAGGCGCAGAAAGGATGAGGCAGAAACTATAGAAAGACGATCCATCCATTTGAAGGATAGCACATATGACATGTTGAGTGGGTATGCGTATTTAAGGTCTCAAAATTGGAATTTGTTCCAACCCAAAGATTCTTTGATGTTTAACATGTTCTATGAGGGAAAATATTATGATTTTGGGGTCGAATACATTGAAAAGACCGTGATTGAGACTTCTCTTGGGATTTTTCCTGCTCACCTGGCTTATATCTTATTCCCCTTGAGCTCTACATTTCCTGAAAAACATATGGTAAAGGTCTGGATGTCTGCCGATGATAGAAAATGGCCACTTCAAATAGAAGCAAAGATGAAGTTTGGTAAGGCCATTTGTGAATTAGTCGAGGTTCAGTGATGAACAATCACCTCACCTTTTGCTATTAATTTACTTTCGCCAGAAAGATTGACCTGATTGGCATATAATTCACATTCAAAATATCCGCCTCTTTTACTTAGCTGTTTGCCGGTCATATTGCGTCTTTTCAATCTATCAGCCCAATAGGGGGTCAATATCGCATGCGAAGATCCGGTTGCATGATCTTCTAATTGATTCACATGTGGTACCAATGTCCTGCTGACAAAATCCACATCATAACCAGGGGCTGTAACTGTGTAGCCAAATATTTTGCTCTCCCTCAGTTTTGAAAAATTCGGATCCATATTCTCAACATGGCTCGCTCTTTTAGTCACTATTAGATGTTTATTGGAAGTTTCATACATTTCAAGAATAGGGATGTTCAAACCCTCTTGTATGGCTTTAGGCGGATTGATTTTTTTTAATGTAGGTATAGCACTGAGCGATAAAGAGATACTTGAGTTATTGACATATCCATTCAAGCTGCCTCCGGTATAATTGAGCAAAACTGACTGTTGCATACTTCCCTGATCCTTGAGGAATGCGAATCCTGCGAAAGCACCATGACCACAAAGAGGGATTTCTTCATCTGGTGCAAACCACCTTGCGGACCAGCTTCCTTTTTCGTATCGAAGAAATGTGGTAGCTGGCTGGCTAAGATCAGCCGCTATGGTTTGCATTTCCGCAGGTTCTAAAGGGTCTTCCAAAAGCACTACAGCAGCGGTATTTCCTTTAAAGCCTATTTCTTCTTTTGAGAAGACCTGATAAATTTTAAATGGGATCATTGCATACAAGATAATCCATTTTATTAAAAATGGGAATATCTTGTATGCGTGTTACCTTAATTTCTGAAGCAAGAAACGTAGGTGAGATGTGTGTATAATAAAAAAGCCTGAATGGCTTCAGGCTTTTAATTCTATTTGAGTCCCTTATCCTGGTTATAAATATTTTACTTTTCCTGATCCAGAGAAATTAAGATCTAAACGAGGTCTTCCATTTTTTACATAAACATTACCAGATCCGGAACTGCTTCCTCTTAGGATCTCAGTAACACTTACATAAACGTTTCCCGAACCACTTTTACGAATTTCACATTCTTTGCTTTTGAGATCTTCCATTTTCATATTTCCCGAACCGCTTAGCCTGATTGACTGAGAATTGATTTCGCCGCCTTCGATTTCGATATTGCCTGATCCTGAATTGTTAATTTCTAATTCATCAGCATAAAAGCTATCAAATTCAATATCTCCAGAACCACTATTTGTAATTTCAGTTTCATCTCCGGCAGTCACTGAGGCAAGGAATTTGATGGTGCTGGACCCACTGTTAACAATTCTCATATCGTCATTTGCTTTGATGCTTGATTCAGCATAAAAATTTCCGGAGCCACTGGATCTAATCATCACATCTTCGCTGTTAATGGGTGATTCCAGACGAATAGTGCCTGATCCTGATCCTGTAATTTCACCAAGCTCAGTGAATGTCACATAAATTTTAACGTTCTTAAAATTATTAGTGAAAGATCCTCTAAAGGCATCTGACCAACTACCATTTTCTATCCGGATCTTGAGTGTATTATCTTCAACTTCGGTCTCTATTTTTTCTATTGGACCGGATTCAGCCTCGATTACAACTTTTTCTGAACTGCCTTTCTTAATAAAGACATCCCAGCTTCCTGAGGAATGGATGGCATTGAAGAAGTCCACTTGTCTTACATCTTTAGACTGACCAAATCCTACAGTCGCTGTTAGAATAAAAGCGAATGAGAGATAAAATAATTTTTTCATGGTTATGAGTTTAGTTTTCAAACTTTAGGGCATCATTATGTATTAGATGCCGAGTATACCTTGATGGTTGCATGGAAGAATACAAAAAATGATCCATTGAGGTAAAAATCAGATATACAATAAGTTACATATTACAGGGATCTGTAAATTGTTCATATCCGATCATTATTAGTATAAATTCTGGACAGTTTTAGTTTAGTTGTTATTATGAGATTCAAGCCAACGCGCATGAGCCAGTACCATTCTCACTTCACCAAAAGAAAAGTCATCACCTAACTCATATTTTATTTCTCCACCACGTAGCATTCCTTTACTTACATATTCCATCACCTTGCTGACTTTATGATCTTCTACGAAGCTGGAAATATCTAATTCACCTGATTCTATGTATTTAGCCAGATGGCTCTCAATGGTGCTTTTCACCAATCCCCTGGTTTTAGCAATATGATCTATGTCTTTTCCATCGATATACATCTCCAGGGATATTTTAGCGGAGGGTATTTTATCTTTTCTTCGGGTTTTTGAAGACTGTTTGTTTGATGTTTTCTGCATCGTGGATTTTAGGAATTGCTCTTTGGTCAGTGTGTTATTTGCAACAATTGCCTGGGTAAACATTGCAAACTTGATCAGCTGATTGATCTGAAATTCAAACATGGCCTGAATTACCGCAAGCTCCTCAAGGTAATTTTTAGTCTTCTTTTCTTTTTTAATCTCTTTTGCGTGATCCTTAATGCTCTCATTTAGTTCGTTTAGTTTGGGTTGGAAATAGTCCCTGGCCTTTTGAATTCGTTCATTCAAAGCCTTCATGTAGTCTTCAGGTTGAAGGAGTGAAGCAACCTGTTTAATGAAGGTATTACCCACTTCAAATAGCGGTAAAAAGTCATTAATAAGAGATTGCGTCCAGGGTAGGAATTGTTGTTTGATGGATCGCTTTTCATCTTTGTTGAAGCTTCTTTCGTGGGATTTCAGCTCTTTGAGAAGTGGTTCAAATCCAAAGACTTTAGAGGCAAATTCATATATAAATGATTTTTGGTCAGCCTCCAGACTTTGCACCAATTCATCCTGATGGGGGAAGGAGTTTATAAATGTTTTGAGGGAGGCATCAATTGTGGGGATTTCATTGGAAATATTACTGGATAAAACAAGCCCTTTCAATGAGGTTAATCTTGATAAGGCAACGTATAACTGCCCTGCAGCAAAAGTGTCTGATAAATCAAGTATTGCTTTTTCAAAAGTCAACCCCTGACATTTATGGATGGTGACTGCCCATGCCAGTTTTATGGGAAATTGTTCAAAGCTTCCCAGGGATTTCTCGATGATTTCATCTCTGATTTTACTCAGTACAAATCGCTTGTTCTCCCACACAAGCTTTTCCACCAATACTTCTTCACCATCTTCAAACTCAACGTAAATTTCCTCATCACTCAATGAAGAAATTTTACCAATCTTACCATTATAGAATCTTCCCTGACCGGTTGGATCGTTTTTAAGGAACATGATCTGTGCTCCTGGTTTCAGTTTAAGCGTTTCCTCAACAGGAAACAGGTTTTCAGGAAAGTCACCTTCTATATAAGCCTGATAAGAATAAGTTTTACCTTCCAGTTGATTTAATCTGCTCTCGTTGATCCTGTTGGCTTTGTGATTATGGGTGGTTAAGTGGATAAAACCTTCATTAGAAATCGTATCCACATCTTGACGATAATGATTATTTAACAATTCCAGGTCCTCACTGGTTTGGTGATTGTTTCGGAGTCTATTCAGAATATCAATAAATTCCTGATCGGACTGGCGGTAGATTTTCTTTAACTCAACACGGATAGGAGGGTTATTCTTTAATGCATGAGCCTGGAAAAAATAAGCACTTTCATAATACCCCTGAAGCAGTTGATTTTCATTATCCTTGATTACGGGTGGTAATTGTAATAAGTCACCGATGAATAGAATTTGTAGGCCACCGAAAGGAGAATGGTTCTTGCGTAGTAGTCTTAATGTATGATCGATGCAATCCAGGAGATCTGCACGTAGCATACTTACTTCATCGATGATCAGTAGCTCGAGTTCATTGATTAATTGCCTTTTGTTAGCACTGAATTTTCTTTCTCTAAGTAAAGTCTTTGGGGTGTTAAAAAGAGAAGTATTTTCAACAATAGGGATGTCCTCCGGGATAAATGCTCCAAATGGCAGTTGAAACAAAGAGTGTAACGTAACCCCACCTGCATTGATCGCTGCAACACCTGTGGGAGCCGCCACAACGGCTTTTTTATAGGTATGCTCGATGATGTACTTGAGGAATGTTGTTTTACCCGTACCCGCTTTTCCGGTCAAAAAGATATGCCTGCCTGTCCCATTGACATATTTTGCGGCCAGTTTAGCAATATCATTTAATTCATTCATACCGGTAAGTTAATCATGTATTGACTCAAAAATGATATAGAATTGTGAAAAAGCTTAGCACAGAAGTAAATTGTCGGGTCAAGTTATATTTTCTAAATCAAATAAGGATTGTAGATTAGCTTCATGAGATTTTCATTGAAAGGAAAGGTGCTAATATTTTCATTACTCCTGATCACAGGGATAACTTTTGTGTATGGACAAAAGGGTGCAAATCTGAGCAAAGTAAAAGACGTCATTATTTATGAAGACACAGCTTTCTTTTCTGCATTTCCCTCTGTAGTGAAAACTGAGGAAAATGATTTTCTGGTTGCTTTTAGGCGTGCACCAAACAGACACATCTTTGGTGAAAGATCAAACCACCACGTGGATCCAAACAGCTACCTGGTGATGAAACGATCTTTAGATGGTGTGAATTGGGAAAGCGATCCTGCATTGCTTTATGCACATGCATTTGGAGGTTCACAGGATCCTTGTATGCTTCAACTGAAAGATGGTTCAATCCTATGTGCCAGCTATGGTTGGGCATATGTTCATCCTGATGGAATAGAAAAGCTCAAGGAACCATTTATGCAGAACAAGCCGGGATTTATTTTCCTGGGAGGGTATACCCTGAGATCCGATGATAAT
Source organism: Bacteroidota bacterium (assembly GCA_047947195.1). GTDB lineage: Bacteria > Bacteroidota > Bacteroidia > Cytophagales > Cyclobacteriaceae > UBA7330. The sequence continues at coordinate 2,662,453 of CP170458.1, read as the reverse complement.
GGTATGACCTGGCAGGGGCCATATTATCCACCCACGATTCCCGGTGAAGATAGGTATGATGCCCTGGGTAGACCCTTGCCTGCTTATAACCGTGGTGCGATGTGTGAAGGAAGAGATGGTAGGATTTTTTGGGTTGTAGCCGGACATTCAAAAGATTTCCCCAAGACTTCAACGCACTTACTCATCTCAGATGATAAAGGATTGACCTGGAAGTACTCCTGTCCGGTAGCAGTTGATAAAGATATATCCTTTAATGAAGCATCTATTCATGAAACATCGAAAGGCGATCTCGTGGTATTTTTGAGAACATCAGGATTTGATGATCAATCCTGTATTGCCAGGTCTACAGATGGAGGTAAGAGTTTTCAGCCATGGGAAAAGATGGGCTTTCAGGGGCACCCTTTCCATGCCTTAAGACTTCCTGATGACAGGGTGTTGTTAACATATGGCTACAGGCATGAGCCCTATGGCATTCGAGCAAGAATTTTAAATAAGGAATGTACGGATTATTCTTCTGCCTCTGAATTTATTATTCGCGAAGATGGTGGAACCACTGACCTTGGGTACCCCTGGTCAGTACTTCTTAATGATACCCAAGCATTGGTCGTCTATTATTTTAATATTAATGATCAGACACGGCACATAGCCGGATCCATTTTGGATTTTAGTGGCAGGTAATTGCTAAAATTCGATTTTAATGATGGTGTCAATATTGTCTCTACTACCTTCCGGAATTTCTATCATAACTCCATAATCAGTGTTTTGATACTTTACTTTTTCACCTCCATCAAAGAAGCTTACTTTTTTTGATTTGATTGTATAATCAGGGATAAACAGCACTTGTTCATCAAGTTTCAGCACATGTAAATAGACAGTCTTACCGTCGGGAGTAGCTGTAGTCGCCCACCATTCTCCGGGCCCGATGGGTCCTTTTCTGGTTCCATAGATGGTTTCCCCGTATTTTTCAAGCCATTTACCCATTTGCATGAGTGTATCAATATTCTCTGGCTGGATCTTTCCATTGGGCATTGGACCTGTATTAAGCAGGAAATTCGCTCCATGACCAGCAGCCTTCACCATGGTTTGGATCAAAGTCTTAACCGATTTAAAGTTTCTATCCATCAGGCAATATCCCCACGACCCATTCATGGTTTCACACATTTCCAATGGCAGGCTGGAAATGCTTGAGGTCTGATTAAAACCCATACTATTCTCTCCGGGAAGATCCCGTTCAAACATTTGAAAATCTTCTCCGGGAAATGGAGCTTTATGGTGGTTACTACCGATTAGCGCTCCAGGCTGAAGTTTATGGATCAATGAATAAGTTTCGTCAAGCTGCCAGTCTTCATCCCATTTGTCCCACATCCCATCAAACCAGATCCCACCGATATCTCCGTAGTTTTTAAGGAGCTCTGTCAATTGGGTATTCATATAGTCAATGTACTTATCCCAGTCACCTGATTCCGGGCGACCGGTATATCCCTGTCCGGTCCTTCCCCTGGGATAGTAATCCGGATGATGCCAATCTAATTGCGAGTGATAAAAGAATAGCTTAATCCCATGTTTGTCACAGGCAGCTTTTAACTGAGCAAGTACATCTTTACCATAGGGCGTTTTTTCCACGATGTCATAGTCGCTGACATCAGAATCATACATAGCAAACCCATCATGATGTTTACTGGTGATGGTGATATATTTCATCCCCGCTTTTTTAGCCATTAGTACCCAATCTTCGGCGTCAAATTGAGTAGGATTGAAAAAAGAGGGGAGCCGCTCATATTGCTGAATAGGTATGCGTTTCTGTTGCATAATCCATTCAGCAATGTTTGAATCACCGCCTCCGGCTAACTGGCTATATACTCCCCAATGAATAAAGAGTCCGAATTTGGCATTGGTGAACCATTCCCTGGATTCCAGGTTTTCAGGTGATGGCTGATAGCCCTCCTGGGCATAAACATTAACTAAAGAGGATAAAATAAAGATTGGGATAATGAGCTTTTTCATAGGACTAATTTAAAAAAAGTAAGGGATTAACTTTTTGGATTCAAAGTATTTCTACAATCAGGGTTCCTTAGAATATAGGCTGTTTCCTGGGGCAATAAGCAAGGACCTCTAAACCATTTTCCAACGCATATTTCAGTTCATACTCTGTGCGTGATTTGGCTATCCGCTGGTTGCTGATTTCCTTAGGCACGTCCGTATGCATCAGGTCTTTGAGTCGATATACCAGCGATGCCATATGACCTGTTTTTTTAACTCAAATTGTAGATTTCCAGTATTGTGCTCAATTTGAATGTCGTCAGGCATTATCTTTAAATGAGACTCTGTTACAAAAATGTCTTCACAAAGTAATCTAACCTGTAAGAACTGCGGTCACCCTGCAGAAGAAAAGTTCTGTCCAAATTGTGGACAAAGCACAGATGTAAGACGGTTTAATGGATCATACTTTTTATACAAACTCATTCATTCATTTGATCTTGATAGAGGGTTTTTTCATACCATATTTTTACTGCTTAAAAAACCGGGATTGGCAATTAGTGATTTTATTGGTGGTAAGAGAGTTGGTTTTAGTAATCCATTCAAAGTATTTCTTATTACCGGAGCTGTTGCAACCTTCTGGACCTTACACTCAGGAGACTTTGATTATAAAGGAGAAGAAATTTGGATTGCAAACTATTTGAATCAATGGTATGGTTTTGTAGAATATTCTGGAAAGTATTTTTCTTTTTTTACCCTAACAGGGATGATTGTATTTAGCTTTTTCACATGGTTATTCTTTATTAAGTCTGGATATAATTTCTATGAAAATGTCATTCTCAATTTTTATATAGCCTCAGGTCAATTCATTATTGTTCTTTTATTTGTCCCACTTTTTTGGCTGGAAAAAGCAAGTTTTCTAATTGATGACTTAACGGGTTGGGTTTATGGATCAATCAATACAGGATATAACATATGGGTAGTAGTTGTGTTTTTTAAAGCCTATAAACTCAGAGCTTTATTAATTGCTATCCTTGCGGTACTTATCCCTTATCCCATATCAGGTTTTATGAATTACTGGATTTATGTAATTGCGCCAGAATCATTCTGGGAGTATCTGGACAGTATTTTGATGTAAGCCATCAATAATTATTATATTTAACCCACACCTACCTAAACCTAGTATAATATTGAACTCGCCAACTACCACGCTAGGTCCCGTCACGGGACAGGAGCGTATTAACACATTGGACATTCTCCGAGGAGTAGCCCTTCTTGGGATTTTATTAATGAACATCACTGGATTTGGGCTCGTCTATCCAGCCTATAATGACCCCACAATCAATGGTGGTCATGAGGGATGGAATCTTTATTCATGGATCACTACCAACATGCTTTTTGAAGGTACCATGCGGGCCATGTTCTCTATGTTATTTGGCGTCGGAATGGTACTGATGACGTCCAGGATGGAGGAGAGAGGAGGAGGCATTGAAGTGGCTGAAATTTACTATCGCAGAACCATCTGGTTATTGATTTTTGGAGTAATTCATGGATACCTTATCCTTTGGGTAGGGGATATACTATATGCCTATGGCCTGTTTGGCTTCTTCCTTTTTCCATTTAGAAATACCAATCCTAAGCATCTGGTCATTGCTACCCTTGTTCTCACCTTATGTGGAACAGCTCTAAGTACCTACAAGTACAATCAGCGGATGGATGGTTATTATGCTTATAATAAGGCATTAGTTTTGGATGATGGACAGGAACTTTCCAAAGAGGAGCAGGAAAGTAAAGGTATGTGGGCGGGAATTCTGGTGGAAAGTAAACCGAATGGTGACAGGTTGCAGGAGGATATAGTCGATATGAATCAAGGATATTATGGTTTGGTGATACACCTTTCTTCAATAAATCGATTCATTCAATCCATTGGAACGTATGATGGAGACCCGTGGGATATTTTACCCATGATGCTGCTCGGAATCGCCTTATATAGATGGAAGGTAATCACAGGTGAATTGAGTAATCGTACTTATTTCCTGTTGTTGATTATCGGCTATGCCGTTGGTCTTTCAGTAAATTATTACGAGACAAACCTGGTAATGGCGGATGATTTCTCCATTACTTCGCAATTGCAGGCAAGATTATCATACCCAGTTGGTAGGATAGCCATGGCTATGGGCCATATTGGCCTGATCATGCTTTTCTGTAAATCAGGGATTCTCATGTTTTTGCAGCGATCACTTGCCGCGGTCGGGAGAATGGCCCTGACTAATTATATCATGCATTCAGTAATCTGTGCCTTTATCTTTTATGGTATTGGTTTTGGCTTTTATGGGCTCTTAAATCGGTATGAACTTTATTTTATCGTTTTTGGAATTTGGTTGTTACAATTGATTGTAAGTCCCATCTGGCTAAAGTATTTCAAATTCGGACCATTGGAATGGGGGTGGAGGTCGTTAACCTATCGAAAGCTGCAACCTTTTAAAAGATAGCATTTCCAATTTCAAGGACCGACTCTTTAAAGAGCTAAATTCCTGATCTCAATTAGTCGGGATGACCTTTAAAATTAGGGATCTTACAGACTCCAGTCTAAGCGAATTGTGGTCTTTTCCGTGGAGACCATATTTTATTTATGCTTGGAATTACTATAGTCAGGCTTTCTCTGTACAATTAAACATCCACTGCACTCCAAACTTATCTGTACAAGAACCATAATAGTCTCCCCAGAACATATCAGCTAATTCCATTGTAACAACACCACCTTCTGAAAGTGCGGTGAATAATCTTTGAGTTTCTTCTCTTGTGTCTGGTTGAAGATTGATGTGAACATTATTCCCTTTGTTCAGTTTGAAACCCATTGACTCGGGCGCATCAGTTCCCATCAGGATATGTCCACCTGTAATTTTCAATGAGACATGGACAACCAAATCTTTGTCCTCTGGTGAAAGTTCCGGTCCACCTGCCGATGGAGGAATGTCACCCATCCTGGAAATTCCCTCCCCAAGAAATTCCCCTCCAAAGACAGTTTTATAAAAGTTGAATGCCTGTTCGGTATCTCTGGTAAAGTTGAGATAGGTACTTGTACTTGCCATAATTGAATAATTTAAGTTTAGTTATGAATTATATGCCGCTTGTAAGTCTTGGATAATGATCCTACGCATGGTGAAGAGCTTTTCCATGAGCTTCTTCTTTTGATTTTCTGTTCCTGTGCTCATCAGTTCAATAAACTGTATAGGCACTATTTGCCAGCTAAGTCCGTATTTATCTTTGAGCCAGCCACACATGCTTTCTTCCCCACCATCTGCGATAAGACTAAACCAATAGTGATCTACTTCTTCCTGATCCTTACAACTAACCGAGAAGGATACTGCTTCTGTAAATTGGAATTTTGGGCCTCCATTCAATGCCATAAATTGGTTTCCACATAGTTGGAACTCTGTGATTAAAGGTGAACTGCTAATCAATTTAGAATCCGGAAATAAATTACAATAAAAAGTAGCTGCTTCTTTTCCCTCATGGTCAAACCAAAGACAGGGCGTGATTTTTTGAATAGTTGCCATAAATCATGAATGATTAATTGATTGTGTTATTTGAACCTTAGAATTTGGGATGCCACTTGTGAAGTAATGCCCTCCTTTTTTCAATTTATGAGCAGAAGCATGAGGAATCACACTTAGATATTTTAGTAGATGTTCATAGGGAACACCCTCATCATCCTCACAATGATATAAGTGAATGTCCGGGTATTTTTTGAGGCGAGAAATCGCGCCTCCTGATAATGCATAATCCGATTGCCAGCCATTATTTTTCCAAAATGGAGTAGCAAACAGGTGGATGCTTTCAATTGGATTTTCAATTGCTCTTTCTGATAAGTATTTGAGAATAGTAGAGGCACCAAGTGAATGACCAATCAGGATTATTGCAGAGTCAAGCTTGTGAATCATAGCATCCAGGGCGTCCAACCAACCTATTTGATCTATTGGATTAGCCATTCGTGGGGTGTGGATTGATATCTCTGGATCAGTTCGATCTTTTAGCTGATTTAACAATTGATCGGTTTTAGCATCATAATCTATTGCAACAGCCCCATGAATGTATATTATTTCAGGTTTCATATCTACTTCGGCTTATAACTCAGCAGGATCGTTCCACTATTAAAAATCCTTTTATCGGTCAGCTCAAGATGCATATTGCTATTAATCCCATCAAAAATGGGTGTGCCTTTTCCAATCACAACTGGATCAAGCATGATTTGGTAAAGATCAATTAGGTTCGCTTCCGCTAATTGAGTCAGGATCATACCACTTCCCAGCAACGTTATATTTTCGCTTTGCTTCAATTTTCTAAGTTCATCTAACCAGTCTTTTCCAAGTATTTGGCTATTTGCCCACTCTACAGTTTTTAGTGAACTTGAAACGACCAGTTTTTTTGCTGAATTCATTCCTTTTGCCACTTCAGGGAATGCTTCATGAGCTTGAGATGTGGGCCAGAATGAAGCCATCATTTCGTAGGTAACCCTTCCAAAAAGTAAAGAATGATTATTACCCAGACTCTCGCTTGAGAAACCAGCTTCTTCGGATCCATGAACGTGCCAGTCTATGCCAGACTGATCATCTTTATAGAACCCATTGAGCGTACAGAAGGTAAATGAGTTTAGGCTTCCCATGATTGTTTTTTAAGGCAATTTAGGAGTGAATACTGATTCTGGTAAAGTGCAATTACGACATTATGACGGGTTGATTACGACAATGCTTTTTATGATATTTACTTGAAAATTATCTCCTATGATGCATGTAACTATCCTCATTCCAAAAGGGCAATTTAGCATTGTGAATATTGGTGGTACCTTCCAGATTCTTAACTGGGCAAATGAGATGTATTTTAATCAAACCAGAAAGCCTTTGTTTCAGGTTGAGCTTGTGGGAGTTGGGAAACCATCACCTGATGCGGATGGATTCTATACTATTTCGCCACAAAAGACCATTGATCAGATAACCAGAACAGATCTGATTATCATACCGGCTGTTCATGGAAACCTACAAAAAGTGACTGAGGAAAATAAGCCACTTATGGAATGGGTAGTTAAACAATACAATCAGGGGGCAGAATTAGCCTCCATGTGTATCGGTGCATTTCTTTTGGCATCTGCTGGATTACTTGATGGAAAAAAATGTTCAACACATTGGGGGCATGCCCAGGAATTGGCAGATAATTACCCAAATGTGCAAGTAGTGCCTGAAAATATCGTAGTCGATAGTGGTGGAATATATACTTGCGGAGGTGCTTATGCCTTCACAAATCTGTTGGTATATCTGGTAGAGAAGTATGGAGGTCGGGAATTGGCAGTCCTGACTGCCAAATCATATATGATTGACATTGATAGGGGCAGTCAATCACCTTTTATTATCTTCATTGGTCAAAAAAGTCATAAAGATGAGCTCATTCTCGATGTACAAAATGAAATTGAATCAGGATACGCTCAATCCATCACGATAGACTCATTGGCTTCTAAATATGCGACGACCAGAAGGACGCTTGAACGACGATTTAAAAAAGCTACAGGAAACTCTATCCTGGAGTATCTTCAGCGAGTCAGGATGGAAGCTGCAAAAAGGAAGCTGGAATCAGGGAACATACAGGTGAATGAAGCCATGTATAGTGTAGGGTACAACGATGCAAAAGCTTTCAGAGAAGTATTTAAGAAATATGTGGGAATAACCCCGGTAGAATACAGTCAGAAATATAATGCAAAAAGAGTAGCTTAGACAGGAGTGCCTAAGCTGACTCAGAATACTTTTTGAAATTGTTCAAGATCGCCTGCCAACCCTGTCGCTGAAATTCCGGATCATTTTCGCCTTCCGGATCAAAGGTTTCTAATATGTCTACTTTTCCATTATTACCCTTGAAAGAGACAGTAACCTCTCGTCCATCCTCCAGTACATATTCTAGCAACTCATTCGTTTTGATATTTGTATAGGTGCCACCAAAGTCAAATCCCATACTTCCATCTTTTGCTTCCATCCTGCTGGTTAATTTACCCCCAGGACGTAGATCATTTGATGCGCTGGGACAACACCAGTCATCAGATGCAAAATTCCATTTGGTAATATGTTCAGGGTTTGTGAAATGATCCCAGACATCATTTATGTTCCTGTTTATGCTTGTTGAGATTGTGATTTTATTCATGATTATTTCAGATTTTCTAATAGCTCATCAAGATTACCATGTGCCATGGTAAAGCCTTCTTTGAATCCCATTTCAATGATTTTTTCAATGGCTTCTACAGAACCAAATGTGATTTCAATGTTCACCAGCGTAATCCCGTCCTGATCATTAAATGTATTGTCCCAATGCATGCGCGGATGCTCCATATTGGGAATACCCTCCTCATCGCAAAATGCATCCAAACCACTGTAAGAATGATTGACTTTAATGTTTTCATAATCAAAACGGCACCAGTGTTTATCGCCTTCGGGACCTAGCATATAATAATGCCAGAATCCTTCTTCTTTAAAATTCATGGATTTGGTGATTGCTTTGTAAGGTTTGGGCGCCCACCATTTGTCGAGTAACTCAGGTTCTGTCCATGTCCTCCAGACCAGGCTGGCAGGTGCATTAAATTCCCTGGTGATATGTAGTTTTTTATGCTCCAGGTCTTTGATGATGTCTGTTTCAAATTGTTTAATCATTTTCTTTTTCGGTTTTTATTTTTCATTTCAATAAGCAATTCATCCAGTTGATCGAAACGTGATTCCCACATCCTTTTAAATGGCTCAAGCCAGTTATCTACTTCTTTTAATTTGGTAAGCTCTAACTCACAGTAACGCTCACGACCTTGTTGGTTGATCCTGATCAACCCACATTCTTCTAAAAGTTTTATGTGTTGGGAGATAGCTGGCCGACTCATCTCAAAACTTTCCGCTATGCTATTGAGATTGAGCTTTTTATGAGTGATCATATTTAGAATATCTCTTCGTGTTGGATCGGCAATAGCCTGGAATACATCTCTTCTCATTTTAAATGCGTAAGTAATTGCTTACAAATTAATATGTAAGTATTCACTTACGCAACTTTTTTGAAAAATAAATTTTTAGGGAACCGATTTTTATTTTACCAGGACTTCCAATCGCGACTTTTAGTGGTAATCATTTTATCAATGATTTCAAGAGGGACCTGATAAGTGTCATGTATCAATAAACGATTGCTACGTAGCCAGGTATAGAATTCCTGGTTGATCTGGGATGACCACTCGGTCTGGTAGACTTGCTGGCTCGTATAAGTACCTAATGCAATCTTTTCCTGTCTGAATGCATCTTCTAATCTTACCACCTCACTGCTCAACAGGACGGTTTCAACCAGCTGAGGGGGAATAAAGATTACCCCGGCATCAGTTGCTAAAACTACATCACCAGGTAAAACAACAGCTTCTCCGATTCTGGTAATGTCATTGATACTAATGAGCATTCGTTCCGCACTGTGCGAGGGGTGCCAGGCTTTAGCCCAGATATTGATTCCTTCGATATTTCTTACGCCTACAATATCACGACCATGTCCATTGATGATGGCTCCGGTACCTGAATTTTTGTATATGGCCTGGGCGAGATTATCTCCCAGGAATGCTCCTTCTTTTAATTTTCCGTAGTGATCAGCAACGATCACATCACCTTCAGAAAGCATATTCATAGGCCATTGATTAGTACCACCCTGGAATCCCTGTTTATTCCCCAAGGCAATCATCCGATCATCCAGTCCGGGCCTTTTGGGTAGAAAGGTTGTGGTAAATGCCCGACCAACCATCACCTGACCAGGTGCCAGGACTTCCCATCCAGTTTCAAGTTGGTTGTTGAACCCATAATCCTTAAGCGTTTTCCATGCTTCTTCGACGCTTACACTTTTCACGCGTTCTATCCATTGGTCAGGGACCATGGGTCGTCCAAAGCTGTCGCGGTCCCCAGTCCACTCTTCGGTCATGAAAATTACTTTTTCCTTTGAGATCAGGTGCGGTTGGCCTTGAGAATTATGTATTCCAAGGCCAAAGAGTAGGAGGTAGGTTATTGACTTGAGATTCATCATTAGGTTGGGTATTTAAATGTCAACCTAATTTAGTTTTTTACCAGCCAAAATGATAGTGTTGACCGTGAAATCCTATTGGAATTGACTCAGGCTTTTCCAGACATACCAACTTCCGATGGATTTATATGGTGACCATTTCTCTGCTATGTTAATTAGTAGTTTCTCATCAGATTCTTCCAGGTTGTAGATTCTTTTCATCCCGTTTTTGAGTCCAACATCCTTTAATGGGAAGACATCTATTCTGCCGAGCGAGAAGATCATGAAAATATGAGCCGTCCATTCACCAATGCCTGTAAATGAAGTTAAAAACTTCAATACTTCTTCATTTTCCAGTTGGTGTAATGATGAAAATTCAGATTCATTATACCGGTGGGCCAATTCATTAATGAATCGGGACTTGCTTTCAGATATTCCAATGGATCTCATGTCTGTCCTTGGTATCTCTTTTATCGTCAGAGGATCTATGTTGCCTTTAGATAAAGTTTGTAATCTTCCATAGATGGTATCGGCCGCTTTTGTGGAAAGTTGTTGTGATACAATAGATGACACAAGTGACTGGAAATAGTCGTCCTTAACTATAATAGAACAGACACCAATTTCCTGAATGAATTTACCAAGTGCCGGATCATTTTTGACTAAAAATTCTCTTGCAGCCTTTAAGCTTGTGTGGGTGATCTCATACATAAGGTGAATCAGAACTTACATTGAAAAGGATTTTGAATAAACCTCTTTTCCTTCCACATCATAGTGCGTGAAGACAATTTGAGGTGTATTCTCTTTTCTAAACACCTGAACACTTAAGAACCCCCCAGCCACACGTAAAAATTGATGCTGTGGGCGTTTATCATTTTGATTCCAGCCTTGAGCATGTGCATCACTCACAGGTCCTGAGCCAAACTCATTTACTTGTGTGACCGAATCGATCGAATGGTATTGCCAGTGCCGGTCTCCATTGACCACATAAAGATTATCAATGCTGCTGATCAATGACCGAATCCAGTCGCCTTCTGTCTGAAATACCTTGTTTGCATGGTTATCACTTTTTTTGTCTCTGTCCGGACCCACTATTGGAGTAGCAGAGAAAAGGATTTTAAAAGAAGCATCAGAACTTTTTAACGTTTGGATAAGCCAATCCTTTTGAGTTGATCCGAGAATAGTTTTATCCGGACCGTCTTCATCCATGTTGTTTGATCTAAACTCACGTCCTTCCAGAAGCCAGACTTGAAGGTCTTTTCCCCACCTAAAGGTACGGTAAGGTTTTTCCCTCAAAGGGACATTTTCATACCATAATTTTAATGCTTCCTCATAGGTGAGATCTCCATAGGATTCTGTGGGGTCGCTGATGTCATCTTTCAGCAGGTCATGATCATCTTTGATCATGTACATGGGCACTTTTTCATGGAAGTCTACGAGTGAAGCCCAGGAGTCCATCGCATGCCATTTATGCCTGGCTGATTCCAGATCTTTTGACTGCGGCCCTGGCTTGTCATAATAGACATAGTCTCCCGTTTGGACAAAAAAGTCAGGGTTCAATTGGCTCATTTGATCATAAATCTTAAAGCCTCTCAGGCTATCATCATAGCTCCAAAAGTACTGACAGGTAGAAGTTGTCAGTGTAATAGGAATGATATCCCCCGGCGAAGGAGCTGTTGAGAATGTTCCCTTTTCAGTGGCTTCTGAATTTTTAGACTCCAGAATCACGGTATAGATCGTACCGGATTTCAACTCATCAAACACATGGCTAACAGTAAAGTCTGATTCCTTAGTAGCCATAATCCAGGGCGAACTCAGCTCCTGATCATCCGATTTGAGGGTAATCTTCACTTCTCCTTCTTTACCCTGTACGTCTCCGTCCATTTGGTTGACTGGCATTTCTTCATCGAAATCTATGGGGTGACGAAATACGTCAGGTTTTCTTTCATGAGTGATGGGGTTTGGCTTTTCCTGTTCATACAGTCGGGTCCAAATCAAAACTGACTGGTCAGTCACTTCCATTGCTTTAAATCCGGAGGTGAAATAGTCCGGATTTTTTTCTTCACAACCTGAGCTGGTCAAAAGAAACAGCATAGCGATTGATAGCGACTGAAAAAGGTGTTTAAGCTCCATGTTTAAATATTTTACCTTAAAGATATAACTGGATAATTCATCTGACTCATTAATAGTTTGGGATGTTTCGATCTCGGGGAGTTAATATTTTCAACAAGGCTTTATATTTTAGTCAGGTAAACCTACATTTATTGATATTCTATTATAAACAACATAATCATGACCAATAGCAGAAGAAATTTTATTAAAACTGGTTCACTACTTGGAACTGCTGCCCTCACTGGAGGCTTTGCAATGCCTAACGAAATCAAGGCAAAAAACAGCTTTAAGATGAAGTATGCCCCCCACTTTGGGATGTTTAAAAATTCTGCTGGTGAGGATCTGATTGACCAGCTAAAATTCATGGCTGATCAGGGTTTTACAGCCTTTGAAGATAATGGCATGATGAATCGGGACGTGCAAACCCAGGAAAAGATTGCCAATCAGATGGCCAAGACCAATATGGAGATGGGAGTTTTTGTAGTGCAGAAAGGAGGGAATTTGGCCAATACATTGGCAGCTGGAAAACAGGAACATATCGATATTTTTCTGGATGGGTGTAAAAGGGCCGTTGAAGTGGCCAAGCGTGTAAATGCTAAATGGATGACGGTGGTTCCGGGGGCTTTTGAGCGGAAGCTACCCATTGGTATACAAACTGGAAATGTAATTGAAGCGCTTAAAAAGGGGGCTGAAATATTTGAACCACATGGTTTGGTCATGGTATTAGAACCACTGAGTGATTCACCGGATGATTTCTTGCAGACTTCGACTCAATCGTATGAAATATGTAAAGGTGTTGGAAGTCCTTCCTGTAAGATATTATATGATATCTATCACATGCAAAAGATGGAAGGCAACATAATCAGAAACATAGACCTTACCTGGGAAGAGATTGGTTATTTTCAAATTGGAGACAATCCCGGAAGGAAAGAACCGACTACCGGGGAGATCAATTACAAAAATGTATTCAAGCATATTTACGATAAAGGATTCAAAGGAATCATGGGGATGGAGCATGGTAATAAGTATCCGGGAAAAGAAGGTGAGCAAAAGCTAATCCAGGCATATCTGGAGTCGGATAGTTTTGAGGTGTAGGAGGAGAAATAGGGCATAGAGCATAGAGCATAGGGCAGGGCATAGAGCAAATTGCATAGGGCAAGTCTCATCACTTAAATCGTTTATAAAATGAAAGTTTATTTGACAATTATCTACCTTATTGCGGTGGTAGCTGTACCAGTTTTGGGGCAGAAGAATGAAGATACTGCGATCACAAAGCTCATTGCTGATTATGCCCAGTCGAGAGAGACGATGGACACCACACTTCTAAAAAGTATCATAACAGCGGATATCGACCAGTTGGTTTCTTCAGGTGAATGGAGGAGGGGAAAGGAAGGAGCTTTCAAAGGGATGATGCGTAGTTCTTCGGGTAATCCAGGCACACGAACCTTAACCGTTGAAAACATTCGTATGCTCAATCCAAAAAATGCCATTGTAGATGCCCGCTATGAGATCAATCAGAGTAATGGATCGGTCCGGAAGATGTGGAGTACGTTTGTGGTGGTGAAAGATAAGAAACAGTGGAAGATTTCTGCTATCAGGAATATGTTGCCTGCAGCGCCTTCTAACTGACCCGGAGTTGTGGAAGAACAGGTTGTCATTGTAAATGCTGAAAATGAGGTAATAAATGTGGTTCCCCGATCGGAAATGCGGGCACATTCACTTCTTCATCGATCCACCTATATTATCATATTTAATTCAAAAGGAGAGCTTCTCATTCAAAAGAGGTCTGAAAAGAAGGATTTATATCCTGGCTACTTTGATCCGACTACTGGTGGAGTCGTTCAGGAAAATGAGTCTTATGAGCGGAATGCTGCCAGGGAACTGGAAGAAGAGTTGGGTATAAAAGAGGTGAAATTAAATTTTGAGTTTGATTTTCATTTTGAAGATGGCCAATGCAAGGTGTGGGGAAGAGTTTTTAGTTGTATCTATGATGGGCTGATAGAACCAAAGGATGGGGAAGTAGTTGATTTCTTTTTTCTGGATCCCAAGTCATTAGATCAGTTTTTTCAAGATCATCTGGTGATGCCCGATGGGAGACATGCAATTGAGCAGTACCTGTTGAATCTATCAAATAATTAGTCAAACAGTCATTAGAAGTTCACAACAAGACCCAGAGAAGGGAGCACTGTTCCTGTTTCGTTGGTATCTACCCTTACGAGATTCCTTGGCATAATAATTTGACCCATATCATCTCTATCTAACCCATATTGAGGTGCGGAAGGTTGAGATTGTGCCAACACATTCTGTATATCCAGGTATACATCCAGGCTGAATTTGCGAAAGCTAAATTTCTTATCAACTCTTAGATCCAGTTGACTGAAAGGGTCCAGCCTTACAGTGCCAAGTCGATCGTAATCCAGGATAATTGCCGGATAATTGTTTAATGTAGCATCAACATCTGTCGGAGGATATGGAGCTCTCCCCAGATACCTGTAGCGGGCGCTGATTTCCCAATTGTTTTTAAGTTTATATCCTCCCAGTAAAGAGATCAACTGCCCATTGTCCCAGGTAGAGGGTATGTATTCATTGGAATTTAAATTGGTGAATTCGCTTTTGTAAATCGTAAGAGCAGCAATGGCATAGATCTTTCCGTTGAATTTTTGTTGGAACAGAAATTCAACTCCATAGGTGCGGCCTTTCCCATCGCTTGAAACTGGCTCATTACCAAGCACTTCAAATCCTCCTCCCTTATTGGCAAGTGAGATACTGTCGGTCAAAGAAACCGGATAGTTGCTGTATGACTTTAAAAATCCTTCGACAGTGATTCTTGACGATTTATTGAGTAAATACTCTATCCCAGCTACTGCGTGATCACTTCGGGTATACTCATTTTCCTTGTTTATCAATTGTCCGGACTGATCCCTGAATCCTAATACGGTATAAGGTAGGATTTTATAGTATCTGCCAAGGGAACCGGTTAAGGTCCAATTTCCTTCTTTATCCAGCCGGTAAGACACGGCCAACCGAGGGCTGAAAGTTCGGTAAAATTCATTACCCGTATTGGTAAAGGTATTTCCATCGACTCTAAATCCTATGGAAGTACCCAACCTCTCATTGAAGTAGGATCTGGAACCTTGCGCAAAGATTCCATATTTCAGGAAATTGATATCAGAGTCATATTGAAATGAATTAATCAGGTCGGTGGTTTGATTGTTGTAATTGGCATGCTGCAAAGAACCACCCATTGAATAGGTCCAGAGTCCGCTAAATTTTGTCAGCTGATAGCGTAGCTTAGTTTCCTGCTCAACAGATTCATTGGTGAAGTAGAGTCCTGTTTCATTTACATTGTCTTCGTAACGGAAAAAATTATTGGATAGCGAGTTATGACTCAAAGTTGTCTGCATAAAACCCGTATTGTCTTTAGCTCTGTGTTTCCAGGTAATTCCAATTGTGTTCGTCTGTTGCTGGATTACCGGTACTTGGTCCTGTATCGCCTGTTGTTCAGGATCAAATTCTTCAATTTGGTTAATGGCAAAATTGTCGATTGAACCTATACCCGTCACCATGATGTCGTTATGATCATCAATCTTATGATTGAGTTTGTATTGGTAATCCCAGTAGGTTGGGAGGAATGGTAATCCGATCAGATCAAACAAGAATTGTAAGTAAGAAACCCTGGCTGAGGCAAGGAGAGTAGTGTTGCTTGTTTCTTTCTGTCCTTTAAAAAGGGGACCCTCGACAGTCAAAGCGCTCTCACTTGCTCCTAACCGAAAGTTTCCTTTATAATCTGATGCATTACCATTTCGTTGATCAAATTGTAATACACCTGATAAAACATTGTCATATTGTGCCCCAAAAGAACTTGCCGTAAGTGTTACACCCTCAAAAAAGGATACATTCAACAATCCAACGGGTCCGCCAGCGCTTCCCTGAGTTGAGAAATGATTGATATTTGGAATTTCTACTCCGTCGAGGTAATAGACATTTTCATTAGGTGCGCCCCCACGGATAATGACGTCATTTCTAAACCCACCTACAGAACCTGAAACTCCAGGTAAAGTCTGGACCACCTTGGCTATATCATTATTTCCGCCAGGATAGGCAGCTACTTCTTCCTGACTGAGTTTTTGGATGGATAGAGGGGTTTCCTCCAATTTTCTGAAGGGGTTTGTTGTGACTACCACTTCCCCAAGTGACTCAACGTTTTCTTCCAATTGAAAATTGATGTCGATATTTCCTTCTGATCGAACAACGATATTGTATTTAGTAAATGCCTGATATCCAACAAATGAGGCGGTTACATTATAGGTTTTGGTTGGTATGTCTTTAATTGTATAACGACCATCCAGGCCAGTTACACCCCCAAGCTCAGTCTCATCCAATTTTACCGTGGCCCCGATTAACTCTTCACCGGTCCTGGCATCAGTCACTCTTCCCGAAAAAGATCCGGTTTGCCCTAATATTACATGAGACAAGAAAAGCATGTAGATAAGATGTATGAATTTCATGTATGGCATCATTTGATACCAGATAAAACAACAAATGGTCGATGTTGTTTTGAATGTATTGAAAGTCTTTGGCCCTATTTAAATAGTATTAGATTATTGGCAGGATTTACAATGTCTTTTGGTTCATAAATGATCATTTTTGACATCCTAATTAAGCAATGAAATCAATAAGTATTTTAGGTTGTGGTTGGCTGGGTCTACCGCTTGGTAAATATTTCACAAACCAGGGTTACCAGGTCAAGGGAAGTACAACGCGTTCTGAAAAGCTGAGTGAGCTTTCAATAGCAAATATCAAACCCTACTTGATAAATTTAGAACCGGAACTGAAAGCCGATCCGGAAGATTTTTTTGATTCGGATATCTTGATCATTAATCTGCCACCCAGAAATCAAAATGGAATTTCTGGCTTTCATTTCAAACAACTAGGAGCTATCCATGACTTTGCCATTCATCACGTTAGAAATATCTTATTTATCAGTTCCACAGGAGTCTACCCGAATACTGACGGACCTGTCAGGGAGGAGGATGCTGATCGAAAATGTATATCGCGTGGAGGGGTATCTATTGTAGAGGCTGAGGAGGTTTTTTCATTAGATCCAGCATTAAAAACAACCATCATACGTTTTGGCGGATTATATGGTCCCGGAAGACACCCGGGTCGATTTTTGGCAGGAAAGACCAATTTGCCTGGAGGAAATAACCCAGTCAATATGATCCATTTAGAGGATTGCATTGGGGTCATCCATAAAATTATTCAACTGGATATTTGGGGGGAAACATTCAATGCCTGCAGCCCTGATGAGAGAACCAGAGAATCATTTTATCAGGAAGCTTCGGCTGATCTTGGCAATGACCCACCGATCTTCTCAGATGAGCCTGCCCCTTTTAAAAGAGTGATTTGTGATAAGTTGATCAGCATGACTGGATATCACTTCAGGTATTGAAAATGTTTTTAGAAAAATAAAGGTCCGGCTTATATTATAAACCGGACCTTTTTGGGACTTGATCACAATATTTTTGAATCAAGTTCTTCAATTTCATCTGTTAGAACTTCTACCGCTTTTCCGGTCTTATTATGTATGATACCAATTAACTCCTCAGCGTTACCCTCAGCTTTCTTGAAGTCGTCATCGGTTAATTCTCCATATTTTTCTTTTAGGATACCGGTTAATCTGTTCCAGTCTCCTTTCAATTGTGTATTCATCATTTTTTTGAGTTTTAATTTCTACTAGTTCTTACTATGCCAACAACTTGAAAATGGTGATCGTTCACAATAACCCAAATGAATTAAGATTCTTCAAAAGACTTCCCAGACACATTGACCTGTGATAAAATGCAGGATTCTTCTTCCAAAATATACTAAATTGGTGGGAAGAGATTGACTATGAAACTACCCTCATTCAACTACCTGATCCAGCAAACCTTACGTTCTTTTAAAGGCCACCCGATGGTGATCATTTCAGCAGGTGTTGCTGTATTCTTCGCGATTTTTTTGGTCGAGCATGAATCGGATCTCGATAATGCTTTCCCCTATATTAATTTGCTTTTGTGTGGCTATCTTGGGGTGCCTCTTTTTATCGCCGTTGATAATTACGCCATTGCGACGAGTCGATCTGTAAAATTCAAATACATTCTTTATCCTGCTACGGTTGTCGTCTTAATTGGCATCTACTTCTATTTACCGGATTCGGAAGAAACTTTAAATAAGAGTATTCCCTACATCAGGTATACCATTCTTGCCATAGCGGCTCATTTATTGGTTTCATTTAATCCCTTTCTGAGCCGGGGGACGCTTAATGGATTCTGGCATTTTAACAGAGTGCTTTTTCTTAGGTTTTTATTGTCAGCCTTATACGCTGCGGCATTTTATACGGGACTTGTACTGGCTTTATTTGCTTTGAAAGTCTTATTTGATGTGGATATTAAGGAGGTACGTTATTTCCAGCTGTGGGTCTTTATGGCAGGGGTCTTTAATACCTGGTTTTTTGTTGCCGGATTGCCTCGGAAATATGATGAATTAGATTCGGATCTCGAATATCCAAAAGGGTTGAGGACTTTTATCTTATATGTCTTCATTCCCTTATTGGCTTTGTATTTTCTGATTTTGTATAGCTATTCATTCAAGATCATTGGGAGTTGGGACTGGCCTAAAGGGATCATTTCTTATATGATTATTGCTGTGGCCGTTCTGGGTATCTTAGCAATGCTTCTCTCATATCCTTATGATAAAGAAGAATCGGGAGGACCTCTTAAATTCTTGCAAAAAGGGTATTTCTGGGTGTTGATCCCAATGATCATCATGCTATATCTGGCAATAGGTATCAGGGTGGCAGACTATGGGGTAACCATCAACAGATACATTACCATTTTTCTGGCGGTTTGGCTGACAGGTATCTCAATTTATATGGTAGCAGGTGGGAAGGATATTCGGGTGATACCGGTCTCCCTTTTTGCGATCATTATGGGGTGTTCTTTTGGACCGTGGGGCCTTTTTAGTGTTAGCGAAAGGAGCCAGGTGAACAGATTAGAAACTGTTCTGGAAAATGCTGGTATACTTGAAGACGGAAAGATTGTGAATGAGCCAATCTGGGATGCCTCAGATACCACTAAATTTAAATTGGATAACAGGGATTCCAATGAAGGTATCCTTTCAGATAGTCTGCACAATGAAGTGATGTCTATCCTGGGTTACCTGGAGGAATTCCATGGTTTGAACGCCATCGAAGGTTGGTACAGGCAAAATCCACGGGAGATCGCCAGAGAATTGGACTACAGTGAAGATTTCGTAGCTATGGAATTGATGGGCCTGCCACATGTTTTTAAATATGCTGATGACGAAATTCAGGTAGATTTCCCCACATTTTACTCTTATGCGGAAAAAGAAAATCTTTTAGAAATTACCGGATATGATTATCTCTATCAGTTTAATCTTTCAAATGAAATCAGAGATGAAAATACCGAATCCATAGTACTTGATAACCAGCAGAAATTGTTAATCTCCCTGGATAAGCATTCATTATCTGTAAGCACCAAAGAGGATTTGAAAGTTTCGCATAATCTGGATAGTCTTTATCAGGTCTTAAAATCTGAAAATCAACCCACAGACAGCTATAGTCAGCGTGTTCATCTAGATGATATTATGTTACAGGCTGAAAATGACCGGATTCGCACCAAATTAATTATTGAAAGTCTATCAGCCAATGAAGATGGGGTTATCTACTGCAATGGGAAATTATTGTTTGGGTTTGGAAAGTGATTCAATATTCAGGCTCTGAACTACCCGGGAATATCTGGCGGGCTTTTTTTGCTTCAGGGAGCAGATTATTATCATGAAGGTTTATTCTAATAACCAACCATGTTGATACAACTATGGTATAGTTTATAGATAACCGAAGTTACCGATGAATTATATATCGATTTATTTATTTCTCTGTGTAGTTGGATTTCAGGCACATGCCCAGAAGTACCAAACAGAAAAAACAAAAGTCGTCTTCTTCTCAGAAGCGATGATCGAAAATATTACGGCAGTAAATACCAAAGCAGTGGGTATCGTGGATATTGAAAGGTCGCAGGTAGCATTCAGTGTGCCTATCATTGATTTTCAATTTGAGAAATCGCTTATGCAAGAGCATTTCAATGAGAAATACATGGAGACAGAAAAGTATCCAAAGGCAACTTTCCAGGGGACTATTCAAAATCTGGATCCAAAGGCGAAAGAGGTCCAGAAGGTAATTGCCAGGGGCGAGATGAATATTCATGGAGTGGAAAAAGAAGTTGAGATACCAGGTGAGCTTACTTTGTTAAAGGGAGGCGAAATGACCATTAAAGCTGTATTCCCTGTAAGGCTTGAGGATTATAATATTGAGATCCCTCAGTTATTATGGAATAATATTGCAGAGGAAGTTGAAGTTACACTGGAATTTCAGCTAAAATCGATGTCTAAATGAATAAGGTATATATGCTTAAAATCGTACATGTAATCTGTCTTATTGCAGGTTCTTTTATAATTAATGCCCAGGATCTTTTGGCAGAATTAGAGGCGATGGAACCTCAGAATAAGGAGTATACGTTCGCCACCTTCAAGGGAACCAGAATTGCCAATGGACACTCCATCGAAACCAAGGGCGCTGGTGAACTTGAATTCATTATTTCTCACCGTTTTGGGGCGTTGAGTTCGGGTGCCTACAATTTATGGGGGTTGGATGCAGCCTATATTCGGATTGGGTTAGAATACGGAATTACTGATCGATTAGGAGTGGGCGTTGGAAGAAATTCTTACAATAAGATCTATGATGGTTATTTAAAATATAAAATCTTAAGGCAAAGTACCGGACCAGGTAGTATTCCCCTGACTGTAACCGCATTTGCAAGCACAGCCATTCAGACTATTGAACAAAAAACAAGTGACCCAACGTTGGTATTTACTGACCGACTGACTTATACCTATCAGGTACTGATCGCAAGAAAATTTTCTCCTGATTTCTCCTTCCAGGTGAGTCCTACTTTTATGCATTCAAACAGGGTGGATCAGACTATGGAAAACAATGATATGATGGCGTTGGGTTTTGGCGGACGATACAAACTCACAAGAAGCTTCTCCGTCAATGCAGAATACTATCTAAGACTCAATGAACATCCTAATTCACCCTATTATAATTTGATTGCCATTGGGTTCGACTTGGAAACAGGAGGGCATGTCTTCCAGTTTATCCTATCGAATACTCAGGGTATGGTCGAGCGCACATTCATTTCACAAACCGCCGGAGATTTTTTTGGAGGGGACATCCATTTTGGGTTCAACATCACCAGATCTTTCCAACTGAAGAAGAAAAAGCTTCCCTGACGGAGAACAGTGATTTATTCCCATTATAAAATAAAAAACCCCTATTAAATTTAATAGGGGTCCATTCGCCAGCAATAGGGTAGTTAACCAGTTTATAACTAACCCTAATTAAATATAGTTTATATTTTCAAAATATCAAAATATTAATAAAAAATCGTATAATATTTATATTGTTGTGTTTGTAATCCTATATTGCTGATTTTAGGCTTCTTATTATCTTAATTTTTTAAAACTTGTTTATTCATGAGAAAGTCCAACTTTTTACCTTTCCTATTAATTCTACTTGTTTTTGCTATATCCTGTAATGAGGGGAGTGAGGATGAACAACCGGATTTACCAGGAACATCAACCATTACCGTATCCGGAGCAGAATCCGGAACGATCAATACCAATGGTGCAGAATTCACTTATACGGTTAGTTCGGTTTCCGGAGGAGAATTCTCAGATATAACGATCTATATGGGTAATTATGGAACCACTGAAACTGCCTTACAGGTTAAGATCAATGAACTGAATAATACCAGTGGTTTTGACAAGGGCACCTATAATTATGATGCTGGCAGCACTACATTCTTCCTTACCTCTGTTTATGTAACTGACAATAATAGTTACCTGATTAGTCCGGGCACAGATCTTACCAATAAATTGACTCTGACCAGTATAGCCAGTAATCGAGTAAAAGGTTCTTTTGAAGTAAACCTGGAGTCGTTCGATGGTGATAAAGTAAAGCTAACTGGTTCCTTTGAGGCAGAAGGGGAGACTTTCACTTATTAGAAATCCGGATTGATGCTGAGATGTTAGAATGAGAAATCTCTCACATAGTATCCTATCTCTTCATCTACAATGTCCTCATCGAAGTCAAAGTAGGCTTCTGTCGGGAAAAAGTATTTCTGGTCATATTTCACATTAAAGGAATGTGGGTTTCTCTTAATATTTTCTTCTATACGTTCAAAAAGCGTTTCAATTGTAAGATTTTCAGTCAGTTCAAGCAGCGTATTATAGTCGATTTCATGATTCTCCTGATCGGTTAAGTATACCGTATCTAATGAACCATCTTTGAATTTCAGGGTATAAGGACCTGTGCCGCCACAGTAACAATTATAACCAGCTACATATTCGTAATCTGTCAATTCCAGTTTTAACCAACGGCTGTGCATTGCTTCAAGCTTTTCAAGTTCAGTCCGTTCGCTTTCATTACACCCGGCAAGAAAACATCCGGTAAGAATTGCTAAGAGATATAATATTTTTTTCATTTCCATATAGATATTCAATCGCATCAATAGACACTTAATATTTCAATATGGTTTGGAGTCAGGAGATTTTTGTTATTATCTGATCATATATATTTATCATTAGTTTAGCTTCAATATTGACAGGATGCAAAACCTTCAATCCAGGTGGCGGGAGAGAGTAATCCCCATGCTCAATAATGTGATATTCCGTTGAGCCTCAGTATCAGTGATGTTTTTTTGCAAGAGCAAATACGGATTGATACGATTTTTATTTGAAACTATTGTATATGCTGGCGCATCCTGCCATAACCCAATTATTTCCTGATTATGAATCAGTGCACATTGAAAGTAATCCCCATTGTAAACAAGCGAATAATATTGATCCTCAAAAAGGATATTTACCAGGAAATCATCTGGTTCTTCATAGGAGCTATACTTATTAAGCTTCTTATCAAGCCAAGACGGGTTTTGGCGATCAATATTTCTTTTCCAAAATTCAATGGAGTCGTTTGCCAACATTCTTGTCTTTACAGAAAAATCTCCCAACTTATTGCCAGTTACCTGGATGATCCCATCAGCCCCTTCGTCCCAGTAAAGGTGATGCATTTCTGTTGATTCCATCGAGTGACTACCATCATCATTGTTTACCCTTTCCCGGGTCTTTTCGTAGTAGCCTCTTACTAAGACTGGAAAGTATAATTCTTTTCCGATACCCGTAAACTTAACGCTGTTGTTTACATGCCAGAGGGTTTCAGATGATGAACTTGTTGACCATCCGGTGAAGAAGGTAAACAGCCCTTCGATGATCTTTTCATCCTTTCTAATGCCATCATCTGTGGCTGGAGATGGCCCCCCTTTCTTTAATTTGATTTTTGATATCCCAAATCGATTCAACTCATATTTACCACCCTGCAATCGGGCCTTGCCAAAAGCAATTGAATCCATGGGTTGACCATAGCTGATTTCTAAAATGCATAAGAGACTTAAAATGGTTAACGGAAGTTTCATGGCTGAATTTTTATTAATTGGAATTAAGCGCGGAAGTATTTTCCACGCTTAGGATCGAAATCATGGTGTAATGAATTATCGACGTTCATACCGGAATTTTATTGGCTTTTCCGTGTACAAATCTGTAAGTATGAAATATTCATCAAAGAACGGATCAATGAAGTAGTCATGGTATTCAGAATTATTCGTGACTATGGATAAATTTTGTCCATACCCCCACCAATTGCCCTCCTGAAATTGAGGCAGCGTATCACATTGATTCACCCCATCATCCATGGTATAATACCCTGCTTTTTCAAAGTGCAAGATATTACCAATTATGCAGGCATAGTTTGGATCATTGCTGATTTCATTATCAAATTCATCATAGATATTGGTGATTTCCCAGTCTTTTCCTTCCACAGATGATATGACATAATTGAAGTTTACAGAAATTGGTATATCCTGTACATATAACTCCCCTCGATAGACCGGGATACCCCATAGATACTGCCAATTAGACAGGTCATCTTTGACTACATCCAGGTAATATTCGCCATCGCTGAGATCCTTAAATTTTACCTGTCCTTTTGAATCAGTTTTGACTGTTTTGATTAGATTTCGTTCAAAAGCCCAATCATCAAACTGTTTGTAAATTTTCACAGTAGCATTTGGAATGGGATTATATGTCCACTCATCTACAATGGTCACCATTGTAATTCCATTTTCCTGGAATTCAATATTTTTTTCACAACTGGTTAAAGCAAGGGCAACCAATAGGTTTAATATTTTCAATGTCCTTATCATAATTTTGGTGTTTTGCGTATTAAAACCTGTATTCAAGAGAAAAATCCAATGTTCGATTTAAAGCCTCAGCTTCGCCTTCGAGATCCATTGATATAAGTCCCCACTGATATCCAATAGATAATGCAACGTGATCGGTGATTAGATATCCCATACCCAATCCAATACCAAAGTCAGATTTTTTAATTGAGTCAAACTCATCTTCTTCTTTTGAGCCGGTGCAATCACTTCCCAAACATTGCCTTTGGATCATCGAGTAATTATGATTCATTAGAATGGATAGGGTGGGTCTTGCCATTAAATAAAGCGATTGATCGATGTGGTACTCAAATGTCAATGGCAAATCCAGGTAGTTCATCCTGGTTTTCACATAATATTCGTAGCTGATTTCCGTATTCGGACTCACCTCGTAGGAGTCTTTATCCTCATCCTGAGTTCCCCGTTGCGTGAATTGGATCCCAGGAACGATATTTAGCATCTCAGTAGCTTTTACCCGATAGTATAAACCTACCTGATAGCCCATGCGCATATCTGAAGATTCTATATCATCTCCAGTCCACGTGGACAGATTCGAGCCTGCTTTTATAGCAAAGCCCTGACCATATATGAAGACAGGTATTGCAAAGAGCAGCGTAGTGATTAAAAGAGCGGTTGATTGTTTCATAACCTTACTTTTTAGTTGAACATGAAGTAAATATTCACTTAAAAAGCAGCGGTTAAAAACTGAATATTAGGTTATGGAGATACTTTTTTGTGATAAATGCAAAAGAGTTGGTAAGTAGGTAAATGATTTGCAGAAATTGTAATTGTCCAAAATAATGTTGTGGTTATTGGCGCTAATTGCGAATCTTATTATTACCCTTAGCGATATAATTTAGACTGAACCACTATTGATCCATTCGATTATTTTATCACCAAAAAAGATGAGTGCAGACCATTTGATAATCCACCAGGTACCTAACAGGATGATTGCTTTGATACCATATTTTTCGTAAAGTGCTTGAATCTTTTGTTTCATTATTTTAGATAAGTCTAAATTTATGATTAGTTATACCTAAATAATACGAAATCGAAGGAATAGGGTTATGATTAGAATAAAATATTATTGACCCTCTGGATCTTGAAATAGCTTCAATCAAATCTTCGTGTGCACTTAATTTCCTGAAATTGTGAAAAGAAAGTACAAAAAGGTAACGATTGAAAGTTTGACCTTTATCATAAGGGTATCTACTTTCTTATTTGATTTCATCATTATATAGTCATTTTGATTTTATAAAGATTATACAAAAGCCTATTTTGGGAAATACGTAAAAAACTGGATTTTTAACTGGTGGATTTCTACTAGTTTTAAAATTGTTTGTACTGCATAGGAACGAAATATCTACCTATTGAAACTTTAAAAAGCCTATTAAACATATGACCATTAAATCACTCGTTTTCTTTCTTTTTAGTTCAATTGGTGCATTAGCACAGGAACGTGCGGTAGTCCTAACATATGCCCAAATGGGTGAAGACGGACCGAGAGAAAATACAACAAAGGTTATTGTTTACAAGGGTGTGGCCAAAGTGGGCGAAACGCGAAATGACTTATCTGCATTTATTGACTACAATAGAAAAGAAAGAGTTGAGATATTGTACGAAAATGGCATACCGTACAAGACTGTAACACCATTTGATAGTCTGCCCCAGGCGCTCAAAGAAGAAAGCACTCCAGACAAAATTCTGGGGTATACAGCCAAAAAGAGCACGTATACTTCTTTTTCAAATACCATTGAAGTGTGGGTTACGACAGAAGCCAATTTTTCAGGAACCATGTACCCGCGGGTCGCACCAATGGAAAATGCACTTGTTCTCAAGCTAAGGTTTAATGGAGGTACGACTTACGTGCTGCAATCCATTGAAAAGCAAAAGGGAAAAGTAAGTGCATTTGACTACGAATATGATAAGTCGAGTACCATAACAGATGATATCATGGAGGAGAAGAAAATAGAATCCAGGTATATCACAGTTAAGGTCTTTGACAATCAGATGGTAAATTTTGATCCTAAAATAGAGATAGACACAAGCAATTACCTGCTTGCCGATAAAACCTACCAATTCTCCAAAGGAAGTGTAGTGCTCAAAAAGATCAAGCTTGATCAAGAACTGCTCAAGGACAGTAGGGTGTTCGCCACCTTGCATTGTCGATCAGACGGGGATGCCTACGATAGAACCGGGAGCGTTTTTGTTATACCCGCAAATGGCAATAAAACGACCATGCTGGATGCCTTTCAACACGGTCTTGATGTGCTTCCGGTAATGAAAGACGAGGCAGGACGAAACTATCAGGGCGTGCGAGCTACCGATGATTATGATCCCCCCATTGAAATCATGCGGTTTTTCACTTCGTTTGGAGCTGGTCATTTCAATGATAAAAGGGTGATCCATAATTACCCCTGGGTAAATGACGTTCGCTACAAGGAAGATGTTACCGAGGTGTTTCCCGAAGCGGATAGCCTGTGGGTTGGGGTCTTTATAGGAAACTATGTGAAGAACGGGCACATGGTGAGCCTGGATCTCAATTTTTACCCATCCTTTCAGGACGAGGAAGATTCTACCAGGAAATTTGTTCAGCCATTGTTTCTTACTGTGAATACCATGGAAATGTCTGGTCAGAATTATGGCCGATTTTTTAAGACGGACTCCCTTACGGTAAGTTTTAATGTACCTGAGAATACTCAAAACATGAGTTTGTATTTTACCACAACAGGCCATGGAGGTTGGGGTGGTGGCGATGAGTTCAACCCCAAGCTGAACCAGGTATTTGTAGATGGGAATCAAGTATTCGAGGTGGTTCCCTGGCGTACTGACTGTGGTACCTATCGGTTTTCGAATCCTGCATCAGGAAACTTCGGAAACGGGATGTCATCCAGCGACTTGAGCCGTTCCAACTGGTGCCCTGGTACGCTTACTCCACCATATATTATCCCACTGGATGGTTTGGCCCCGGGTGAGCATATCATGACCGTTTCAATAGATCAGGGGGAAGATACAGCCAATGGGTTTAGTCACTGGGGTGTGAGTGGGGTATTGGTAGGGGAGATGGTGGAGTAACGTTTATTTGAGGGGGAGTCGGATATTACGATCCGACAAAAGGGTTGATCTGCTCATTGGTATTGCAATCGGATGGAAACATCCGACTACACTTTAAGTGCTCATTTATATTGAATAATCTGGTTCTCTGATCAATAATAAGGAATAGTAAGATCCTTCATTTCGAATGAGTTCATTGAGACTTATATTTCCTTAAATGTGGTCCCAGCTGCTAGGGCAAGGAAGCCAATGAGTAATAGGAAATAATTATGTTCAGTCAAAAACTCAATGTGGGCGTAGTGTCCAATAATTCCGAGTACACCACTGATCAAGCCTATGATCCAGGTAATTTTCTTTGGAGCGGAAGGTGCTTTCATAGTTCAAATATTTAAGTCATTAAAAAATTCATGAATGATTAAAAGAAAGAATAGATAGGTAGCATTGCGACCTACCTAATCTTTCATCCCTTGATTAGGATCTGTGTTGAAAAAGATAGAATACGCCGACTTGAAAGCCTCTGTTGTAAGAGTTTACCGCATCACTGGCGTTGATATTGGATAATCCATGGTTGTACCGGATGTCAAAACCAAATCCTGTTGATGGCTTCACATAGCTCATACCTGCAACCAATGCTACATCAGTGTTTTTATAACTGGATTTCACTTCCGTATCAGAATCACTCACTACTGAATTAGCACTCACCAGAATACCTACCTGTGGACCGGCCTGTAACCTAAATCCATTATCAAACATGTATTGAAATAGCAGCGGAATGTTGACGTAGTTCAAGTTGAGTTTCAGGTCACTGCTCCCACTTTTATACTGTGTCCCCTGTACAGAATAATAGGCCTCTGGTTGTATGGCAAATTGATCAGTTAGGTGAATATGCCCGAGTAATCCCAGGTAAAAGCCAGGTTTTGTTTTGTAACTACCACTGTTATCACCTTCGATAGTGGATACATTTAATCCCCCCTTGATTCCCAGGTTTATGTGCTGTGCCTGTAAAACATTTGTTAGGGAGAGTAAAATAATGATTGAAATGAGATATGATTTCATAATAATTTGACTTTAGGATGTTTCCCACCTATCAATTTGAGGTGGTCCTAATGAAAGCCAAAATTCGTTCTGTTATTGTTTGGGAGTGTTACATAAGCCATACTAAGTGTTACATATTTCACATAGTAGCATCCTTACTATATTTCATCACTGATGAAACGGGAAAAAATGGCAAGCGCAAAAGTTTCTTCCGTGAGGGGGAGTCGGATATTACTATCGACTGATGGGTTGATTTGCTCATTGGCATTGCAATCGGATGGAAACATCCGACTACACTTTAATTGAAATTTATTCATTGTATGTAAATTGATTTTCAATGGTCAAATGGAATTCGCATGATATCATTTCTACTATCTTAAACATCTTACCGTACTTGAAATCCATCTTTTGGTTGGTGTTTCTCGTACATGCTCATTTCATATGACTCAATATACATACTGACAATACGCATATTGATTGCATGGGAGATTTCTTCTATCTATCACTGTCTTCAGGCAGATCATCGTCCGGATCCTTGTCAAATGGCCCAACACCCGGAGGATTGAAAAGACCCCACCGGTCGATTACATAATCCCAGGGGTCAAAGGAATTTACCCAATCAATGAATAACAATCTGTACTCCTCGATCAGGTCCCTCACCACCTGGAAATAGGCCACCTCTTCAAATCCAAGCATCTCCAGTGCATGATTTTGGATCATTAGGTCTCTGGCAGCCTTCCGAATAATAGCTGCTGCTTCCATCTTCAGGTCATAAAGGTCTACCACTGCGGCCCCTGAGACCTTAGTGGACAGGACAAGAGCATCATCCAGCATTTGTTCTTTGACCATCTCAAGATGTTCGTTGTCCTTAGGGATCAGATCAGCAATCCGCTGTACCGTATCAAGAATCTCCATGCCCTTATTGAATAAGGGGAGGGCTTCCAGGGGGAGGTGGTCAGAGTAGTGAGAGGTGTCCATGGTTATTATTCAGGCTAGATTAATATGGGTGATTTAACATCAGGATTTCTTTGATAACTTAGACAGTATTGCCTCTATTCTATCAATCAATGTCAGACCGCTCAAATAATCATCTTCCAGTCCTTTTTCCAATACTTCACCTACTTTGTCAATCAAATCTCCAAGATAGCTGCGCTTTTTTGTGAGCAATGCTATATCATCGGTTTCCCAGAATTCCCCTTCATCAATCACCTCAAATTGTTCAAAATACTTACTGCTCAGATATTTCATTAGTTTCACAATCGATATATGCACCTCAATGGGTGCAAACTGAGTTTTGGTATGCTGCCAGGAGAGTTTATTTTTTTTCAACGCCATGCTTACCGGGCTTTGGAGAGTCCCCCTGGCATCAAATAATAAGAATATTGGTTCGCATTTATTATGCAAAATGAGAATGACACCTTTCAGTGCCGAATGCCCCAGAATGCGTCCGCCAGAGGCAATATGGGAGGTATCAGGCAAGTCCCAGTCATTGTCAATAACCTGACAGCGCCAATCCATTGTTTCGGCTACTTCACACATTTCTTCGATCAGCGAATAGACCATTTCTGGTTTTTTCAGGATGCCTTTGTAATGAATAGTTAGCCCCATGGGTTGTATAGCTAGTAATTTTCACCTAATTCTGTCGCTATCAGATCCCAGACATAATTTTCGTTTGCCTGTTGTCTGAAAACGAACCATTGTTCCCTATATTCAGACCCCTCTACCAGCAATTTAAAATTAGCAAAGGGCTTTCGATTATTCAGCGTAGAGATAAGCTTTTTTTGCATATGCCGGTCATTAAGCTGTTCGGCAAAATCTTCCATGATCCTGAAGGCCTCGAATGAGTCCATGGGAGCTATTTCAATAGATTTTTCCCAGTTCTCATGCAATTTTTCTTCACGTTCCCAGGTTTCTCCTGTCATTAACTCATATTCTTCGGGATCATTCAGGAACGTTTCCGGAATGTATTCAAACTCAAGTGTGTTTGGGTTTAAAAAGCAGACAAACCCAGCTATTAGATTATCTGCTATTTCGGAGATGACCTTTTTATACTTATTTGGGATGTTATTTACTAACACTTAATTGATATGCTTACATAATCAATAAAAAGAAGTCATGATATTTTACTATTAAAAGATTAATCTTCGTTTGAATCTCTTATCCGTTTTAATTCCTGAATGTCCAGGAGATCTTTAGGTCTGGATGATCTGATTTTACTATTAATCAGGTCTTGAAAATTGATTACCCGATATTTGATAGTCTTACTTTTTGATTTAAAAGTGGCTATTTCTGATTCTCTCCAAACAGTATCAAAGCTTCTGCCCGGATTAAAGTGAGTAATTAATTCAATTTCTAACAGTGGGGAGATTTTGATGGAAATATTTTGTTCCTTCTGCCTTACTCCTTCAGGGAAATCATCGAATTTATAACCCAATTCCAAAAGCGCAATTTTTAATCTCTCCAGATTCTCCGGAGTAACATTAATCCAGAAATCCACATCAGCAGAATGCCTTTGATAGCCATGGAAATTAACTGCTCCTCCACCTACCATCACCATTTCAACACCATGTTGTGATGTTTTATCCAGAAATTCAATAACCATGTTATCAAATTCCACTTAAATCCTTCTTTAGAATAAAATTGTCTTTTTTAGCCAGTGAAATGGATTCAAATTGGGCCATGGTCTTAGATAATTCTAAAAAGCGTATAACTCTTTCTGAAGGAGTCAGTGCCAGAAATTCCCGATCACGGCGAGTATTATTCTCTTCTTTACTGGCAAAATGAATTGATTTCATACTTAAATTTACTGAAAATCAGACATTAGTAACTTCCGGACCAGGAACGAATACTGTAAACCCCACCTTTGGGCTCTTCCCTTAATAGAATCTTATAGGATATATTCCAGTCTCTCACACCAGCTTTGATATATTTGTTTTCATGAATTGCATTATTTCAATGGTCATTAAGCCACCTATTCAAAAGCTAAGAGGTCACCTGATGAAAAGCATATTTGTTATCGTGGCCTTTTCCTCACCCATTGTGCTGCTGTTGGCCCATGGTGACTTAGATGAACGGATAGCGGAAAAAACCAAAGCGATAGCTGTAAACCCCAACGATTTTAAGCTGTACTATGAAAGAGGCTTGTTGTATCAACAGCACGAAGAGTACTCTGATGCCCTGGAGGATTACCTTAAATCCAGGTCTTTGGGAAACACCGACAAAGCGGTACAATATAGCATTGCAGAGGTTCACTATTTAGCTGAGGACTACGATGAGGCGCTAGAAAGTATCGGCTCCTATCTGGACATTGATAGCAAAGATGTAAAAGGTAAAAAGTTGGAGGCCCAAATACTGTTCCGTCTTCAAGACTACCAAAGGTCAGTAGAGGCCTATCACTATGTGATCGATAAGATGATCGACATTCGTCCGGAGGATATCTTGGAATATTGCGACATCATGCTCGCTGAAGACGATAAAAACTATCAGGGTGCTATTGCAGCGATCGAATCGGGCCTGGACCAACTTGGGTCGCACACCTTATCGCTTCAACTTAGAAAACTGGACTATCTGAAAGCCTCCGGTCAAATTGAAAAAGCCCTGGAACAATACAATTACTTCATTCTTCAATACGATAGAAAAGAGTTTTGGTATTATAAAAAAGCGAAGTATTTAGTGGAAGTCAATAAGCCACATGAGGCCATCATTTCCTTAAAATTAGCGACTGCTGCCATTGAGCAATTGGATGCAAAGTTTAAGAATATGAGCCCCGTGATAGCATTAAAAGAACAAATAAAAAGCCTGGAAAACTCCATTAACAACCAGAAATCATGATGAAAAAAAGTACCCTTTTACTAGTTGCCCTTTATTCCGTGTATGCATTTGCCCAAACCTCCGTTGGAGCTCTTCCTACTGTCGGAGCTGTTGCGGTCAACTACCCTGTTGACCCTGTTAAAAGATCTGCTTCGGTTGAGGTACTGAGGGGACCTTATTTACAAAGTGGTACTCCAACAAGTGTCGTGGTTAAATGGAGAACGGATATAGCAACCGAATCAGTGGTCAA
Source organism: Bacteroidota bacterium (assembly GCA_047947195.1). GTDB lineage: Bacteria > Bacteroidota > Bacteroidia > Cytophagales > Cyclobacteriaceae > UBA7330. The sequence continues at coordinate 2,629,777 of CP170458.1, read as the reverse complement.
TTATGGCACCTCATTAAATGCATTATCCATGACTGCTAGCAATACGGCTTTAACAACAGAACATGAAGTGCTCATATCCGGCCTGACACCTGATACCAAATATTATTTCAATATCGGAAACCAGGCAGAAGTACTCTCCGAAAGTGATGCTGGCGAAATGTATGTGATCACAGCACCGCTTGCAGGCACCAGGCAATTTGTTCGGGCATGGATTTTAGGGGATGCAGGTACAGCCAATAACAATCAGCGGAATGTGAGGGATGCGTATTACAATTATGTGGCGAATGTCCCGTCAAATACTGGTAAAACAGATATGATGCTGTTTTTGGGAGATAATGCCTATGGCAGTGGTACGGATGAAGAATATCAACGTGCGCTGTTTGACATTTATGACGTTATGTTGAAAAAATCCGTGGCATGGTCCTGTTTGGGAAATCACGATGGCAAGTCGGCCGATTCCAAAACACAATCCGGTCCATATTATGACATTTTTACCTTCCCCACGGCTGCCCAGGCTGGTGGCACAGCCTCGGGAACAGAGGCCTATTATTCTTTTGATTACGCCAATATTCACTTCATCATACTGGACTCCCATCACACAGGTCGTGAAGTGGGAGGAGCGATGTACAACTGGACATTAGCCGATATTCAAAATACCAAACAAGATTGGATCGTGACACTTTTTCATCATCCCGTATACACGAAAGGGTCCCATGACTCTGATACGGAAGGTCGCCTGATTGAGATGCGGGAAAACTTCATGCCTATGATGGAGGAAAATGGTGTTGACCTGATCTTAAATGGTCATAGTCATTCCTATGAACGATCCTATTTCCTGAATGGGCATTATGGATTTGCCAATACGTTTAACGCCGAGGAAATTTCTAAAGGGGGGCATACCGTGGGTACAACAGGTAACGGAGATGGCAGAGAAGATGGCGATGGCGCCTACCAAAAAGACAGGAAGGACACGGAAGGTGCAGTATATATCACAACCGGGTCTGCTGGTCAAAAATCCGGAGGAGACCTCAATCACCAGGCCATGTCTGTATCGTTAAACCAACTGGGATCTTGTGTGATGGAAGTTGAAGATGATGGTCAAGGAGGACAAAACCTGACCGTTAAGTTCTTGAGGGAAAACGATGAGATCGAAGATTATTTCACCATCAATAAAACGGCGATAGACCTTAAAGCGGGTGGAACGGAACAGGCACCAAAAAGTGGCATGCTGTCCTATGATTCCGACAAGGGTGTAGTCGATCTTAAGGTGGATGAAGATGAGCAGTTAATTAAAGTAAAATTCTATAATAACCTTGGGCAATTGGTAAAGGAAAGTAAAAAGAGATCCATCAAGACCGGAAAACTTTCAAAAGGGCTCTACGTGATTGAGATCATCACAGACAAAAAAACATACAGTGAGTCTGTTACTTTAGAAAAGTATGAAAAGGATACTAATAAGCCCATAACAAGGTAATAGGTGTTTCTTGAAGATGAAAAAGACGAGCGTTTTTTGGGGATTCGTAGTTATTTGTCTTTTAATGTTGAGCGCGAGTGAGACAGCCATCCCTTATCAAGAGGCTACCATTCCCGAAAGAGTAGCAGCACTTTATACGTCCAATTTTTACAAATTTCAGGAGGAAGTTGATTCATTGGCGGCCCTGGCCAATCATTCAAAATCTCCCTACGAATTGGAGATACTGAGAAAGCAAGTCGAAAGAACCCGATTGGCCTATAAAGAAATCGAGTTCATTTTTGATTATTATCAAACCGTCTACAATGGTACCTATATCAATGGTGCACCTGTGCCCAAAGTAAGTGAGTATTTTGAAGAGGAGAATATTATTGAACCGTGCGGATTACAGGCCCTGGATGAAGCAGTTTACGAGGAAGCTTCGCAGGAAAACCTGCAGCATATACAAGTATTGGCCAACCAACTCAAGGAGCGGGTAGATTTTATTGCAAAGGTACATTTGCCCATTCACCTAAAGTCGAGCCAGATTATCGAGTGTATTCGGTCGGGGATCGTCAGGGTCTTTAGCCTGGGACTCACAGGTTACGATACCCCCGGTTCTGTGAATGCGTTGAAAGAAAGTGATGTGAGTTGGAAAAGCATGGAAACCACATTTCTTTACTTTGAAGCCGGTGTTTCACCAGCAGCTCAAGCTAAATTCGAAGCGATCAAAAAGCGCTTTAACAATGGAAAGAGCCTATTGAATACCCATACCGATTTTGATGACTTTGATCGATTGACATTTTTAACGGAGGTTGCCAATCCTTTGTATGCTGCTTTATTGGAATTTCAAAATTTGAATAACATTAAGCTGGAGCCTTTTAAAAAGCATGCGCAAAACTACCAGGCGAAGAATATATTCGATCGTGATTTCATCAATACGGATGTCTATTCAGAGCTGGTCTATCTACCATTGGATAACCCCAAAACCATTGAGTTGGGCGAGTTGTTGTTTCAGGACCCACAGCTTTCCAAAGGCAATATCATGTCCTGTGCCAGCTGCCATCATCCGGACAAAGGTTTTTCAGATGGTTTGCCAAAAAGTGCATCCAACCAAAAAGGTGTATTTACAGCCAGAAATGCACCCACTTTGATCGATGCAGGGTATTCCACCAGGTTTTTTTGGGACATGCGTGCCACTGACCTGGAAAGGCAAGTGATGCATGTTGTAGACAACGATCTGGAGTTCAATACGGATTTTGATTCGATTGTCAGGAAGCTGAGCAAAAATACCACTTATAAACAATTGTTTAAGGAGGCTTATGGAGGGATAGAGGAAGAGGATATCAATGAGCGTTCTATCAGTAATGCCATTGCAGCCTATGTCAACTCCTTAAAATCTTTCAATAGTCCTTTTGATCAATATGTTCGGAACCGAACGAAGGAATACTCCGGGAATGCCAAAAGGGGATTTAATCTGTTTATGGGCAAAGCCGCTTGTGGCAGTTGTCACTTTGCACCGGTGTTTAACGGCACCGTCCCGCCTTTTTTTCTGGAATCGGAATCCGAAGTTTTAGGCGTTACCCAGGGTTTTGATTCCCTTGCCCCAAAGCTGGATACGGATGTGGGGCGAATGGGTAACGGTCTCACATTGGATCATCAACCTTATTTGAGACATTCGTTCAAAACGCCTACCGTTAGAAATATAGCTCTGACGGCGCCTTACATGCACAATGGTTCATTTGAAACGTTGGAAGATGTGTTGGCCTTCTACAACCTGGGCGGAGGGGCCGGGATGGGCCTGGAGGTTGAAAACCAAACGTTGTCCGATGAGCCATTAGGATTGTCCGCGCAAGAGATTGAAGACATTATCGGCTTTATGGAAACGCTGACGGATACTACAGGGTATGTGACGGATTAGGATTAAGTGGTTGGTGTTGGTATCAAAACTCTCACCCTGGTTCGTTTACTCACCATAGCCGTCAACCTAAGCCAATTCTTGACTCAATTTACATCTTAGGAAATCCCGAAGGGATGATAATATTATAGAAGCTAGATCAAACAAATAATCCAAACCCTGAAAGGGTGTCATTATAGCCAATCAAACAAGAACCGCTCTTCATATGGTATCTCGTATTTATTGAGAAAAGCTAAATATTCCTCTTTAAAGGTTTGCCTTTTATGATGTTCTTCTTGATTGAGAATATATTGATAGACATTATTGAGCTGTGAATGGGAATATGAAAATGCTCCATAGCCCTCCTGCCAGCTAAATTTACCAGGCACCCACCTTTTCTCATTGATAAAATTTGAAGCATTGTTTTTGACATCCCTCATTAAGTCTGATAATGCCATGGATGGCCTCAAGCCAACAAAGATATGGACATGATCTGCGACACCATTAACAATGATTGATTTCTGGTTTTTGTTTTCAATAATCCCTGAAATGTATCTAAACACCTCATGTCTCCAGGCTTTGTTCAGTAAGTTCTCTCTTCCTTTAACAGCAAAGACAGCCTGAATGTAAATTTGTGAGAATGATCCGGCCATAAATGTCACTCCTTCGGAGTTTAATTTTCTATTAATGATATTTTTCTATAATTCTATCATCCCTTCGGGATTTTGCAAGATACACCGTTTTAAGTGAACCTATTAGGTTGACGGGAATGTTGTCCTCACGAAACAGCCATTTGGAATCAGTAGGTTCCTTTTATCTGGCTTCGACATGTCACATGTCGATGAACAGGTTATCTAATCGTTTCTTGCTCTGGATAAAAATGAAACCCAGGAATTTTACGAGTTTCAACAATCCATTTTGGGGATTCCTCTGAAGAGACAGAAATCCACTCAGTAAGCTTTTCTATGAAAGTGTCTATAAGCTCGAAGTGATTAAATTGAAATAAGTCTTTAGGAGAATGTTTTCTGGGATCAACCCTAATCCCAGAATCAATATAGTTACCTCCTTCTTCAGAGGCTTCAAGATATCCTTTGATTACTGGCATCACTAACCAAGGTATCACAAAGCCATCATAATGTATTTTAAAATCAATCCCACAATATCGAACTAAACCATTTATACCATTTTCCTTCGCTAGAGCTTCTGCTATAGAGCTATCAATTATACTTATGCTCAAACTTTTTACCCAGATGGAGTCAAGCGAAAAAAAGACTGATTGAAGCTCCTTATACAACCCACCCTTTTGTACATTCCAACCGGGAAGTTTTTCCAATTCACTCATCAATCTAATGGAATATACATCATTCCACGCCTTACGTCGTGATTCTATATCTGCGAACTTATTTTTTAAAACCACCAATGTATCCATAGAATTATGATTTTAATGAACTGAATGTTTAACCTTTTTTTAGACCTGCAAGCAGATAGGCCCAGGCCTAGAAGTGCAGACAAATTAATAACCAGTGTAGGCAAAAATAATAAATAACGTTATAATGTTTATATAAAATGTTAGCTAGGTTTATTATTTAGAATTGGTCTTAAATCTTCCCTTAGCTGGCGCAAGTCTTAGCTTGTGGGTGGGCAGTGCGGGACTTGTGCCCGTCAAACAAAATTCAAATCGATCAATCCCTTTCTTTCACCTATAACTCGCGCTGACGTTTCTTCCGTGATAGTTATAGCTTTTATTGGTTTTGGCGTATCATCACGCATCCTATAAAACACCACAAGCCGACAAAAATTGCATTATGCTAATAATTCAGAACCATTGCCCTCCAAGTGTGCGTTCGGTCTCCGTTCGCACTTCCTTTACACTTCCTTTACACCCCTACAGTCAGGCATTAATTGTACTTAAATAAGATAAAGAAACTGGCCTGTCGGGACCACTGCGGAACCTAATGTAGCGTAATCTAAAAATGGCCTTTGTTTTCTCTTTTTGAGAATAAGGGACTGACTAAAGCAAGACCCAAATACATTGATACTTCGTTGGGTGTATGCGGAGAAGATATCACTCCTTAAACGGATTAGAATCCCTTATAGTTGTGTGTTCTATACAGTATATGTGAATTATTTAAAATGTTTTCAAAAACAACTGAAAATCACACCTCATACCATTTTATGGAACAATTCTTGCTTTTTAAAATATCAAGAGGCCTCTTCTTAAATCTTTTTTTCACTTTATAAATTTTACTACAATGGCAACTTTAAAAAAGAACCTGTTTTTACAGGGTGCTAGTGGTATGCTAGGCAGCCAACTAGTTTACAGAAGCATGAATGGTCAAACCATCGTATCCTCGAGACCAGTGGGTCGTGGTAAAGGGTCCGAGGCTCAGCAGAGGCAGAACATGCGTTTTAGATATGCAACTACCTTTGCGAAACATGCAATCGCAAATGAGGTGCTTGGACCTATCTACGAGGCGGCAGCAGCCGGCATCACCAGGGTCAGGAACGCTTACTCGCTTGCTGTCACAGATTACCTGAGAGCACCGGAGATTGGTGATCTTATTTTACCAAACGGAGCAGCAGGGAGTCGGGCACTGGTGGAAGCGTATGAAGATCCTCAGCTGGCGAAAGTTGGGTTTGACATCCTCGGTGAAGATGAACGGGTAATTTCCTCCGGGGAGGCTACACCCACCGACAACGGGATACAGTGGGAGTTTACACTCACTCAGGATATTCCCGAAGGAGGTTCAATCCGGGTAAGGGCGTATGACCTGCCAGGTAATGTGTCAACTAAATCGTTTACGATATGATGATTATCAATGCTGATATGACTTGAGACCGCTTTTCTTAATTGGGAAGCGGTTTTTTTTATGATATAGGGAGATTATCTTCTTTCAGAGATTCAATATAAAGCTCAATAGCTTCTTTTGCGTTGGCTTTAGCTTCTTGAAGATCTTTTCCATAAGTTATGCATCCTTCCAGACTTGGAACAAAAACTGTAAAACCACCTTCCGGTTCTTCTCTCAATAGAATCTTATAGTTTGAAGTTTCCATTATATAAAATTAACTGAATTTCTCTGAATTTGATTCCTGTCTATTTCCCGATACAGAACTTACTGAAGATATTATCCAGCAGATCATCTGTGGTAATCTCACCAGTGATCTCCCCGAGGGATTGCAGTGCATGCCGGATGTCCATGGCCACGAAATCATTGGTTACCTGGTTATCGATGCCTTCCAGGACTTTGTTGAGGGATTCATCGGTTTCGAGGAGGCTGTGGTAGTGGCGGAGGTTCGTCACGATCGTAGATGTGCCGTTTACCCGGTTCAGGTTCACTTTTTCCTGCAGTGCATGTTTCACATCTTCGAGGTTTTGTTTGGTGTTGGCAGAGATCCGGATGAACTCATGATCCTTTAAAGCATCGAGTGTCTCACGCCTGGCAATATCAGCCTTATTACCAATAAGCAAATAGGGGATCTTAAGGCCTTCAAGATAATCGAGTTGTTGACGAATGTCAGCTTCAGTGTCAGCATCAAGGTCAATCATATACAAAATCACCGCCGCATCCTTCATCTTGGCGTGTGTTCGTTCCACGCCGATGGCTTCCACCTTGTCATCCGTCGTCCGGATCCCAGCGGTATCGATAAACCGGTAGCTGATGCCATTGATATGGATCACATCCTCGATCACATCACGGGTAGTCCCGGGGATATCGGAAACGATCGCCCGCTCTTCATTCAGTAGCGCATTGAGTAGGGTAGACTTACCGGCATTGGGTTTTCCTGCGATCACGGTAGGTACCCCATTCTTGATCACATTTCCCATGCTGAAGCTTTCAGTGAGCCCCCGAATAGCAACTTGAAGCTTATGAATAAGTTTTTTGAGTTCATCCCTGCTGGCAAACTCCACATCTTCTTCCGAAAAATCCAATTCCAATTCAATCATCGAGGCAAAATGGACCAGTTCTTCCCTGAGAGCCTTAATTTCTGTCGAAAACCCGCCTCGCATCTGGCTCATGGCTGTACGATGCATGGACTCATTCTCTGCATTGATCAGATCAGCCACTGCCTCAGCCTGGGCCAGGTCAAATCGGCCATTCAGGAAAGCTCGTTGCGTGAACTCACCGGCTTTAGCGAGTCGTGCACCTTTCCTGAGTAACAGTTTTACGATCTGTTGCAGGATGTAAGGGCTTCCATGACCGGATATCTCGATCACATCTTCTTTGGTGTAGGATCGGGGTCCCCTGAAAAGGGATACCAGCACCTCATCAATGATTGTTTCTCCATCCCTCAGTGTGCCCAGGTGAATGGTATGGCTTTCAGCCTTGAACAGGTCTTTTCCATGAAACAGGTCATTGACGATCCGAAAGGTCTCCGGACCTGATACCCGGATGACTCCGATGGCTCCTAAGCCTTCTGGTGTGGCTATCGCAACAATGGTGTCCTGATTCATGGACGCAAAGGTAGGGATTGCACTGTATCGAAACATCCGGAAGTGCATGATAAATGCCGGATGGTAGCATCCGGGAGGACTGTTTGTGTCAAGCCGGATGCTACCATCCAACTAATCCAGAAACGCAGTGGTATAAATATATTAGACGTCTCTGTTAAATATTTTTACACTTAGCATATTTCTTTTAACCTGAAAAGAATTGTAACTTATTGATTATTAATTATATACAACTTTGGTACGGATATGGTAAAGATTTGTATAGGCAATTAAACTCATATTAGAAGGACAAGTATTAATATTAAATGATGTGAGTCATGCTTAAAAATCATCTAAAAATTGCTCTACGTTTTTTCGTCAAAAACAAACTCTTCACCGGTATCAATGTATTTGGTCTTTCCATCGGGATTACCGCCTTTATCTTATTGATCAACTACGTAGCTTATGAAAGAAGCTATGATGACTATGTTCAGGATGTAGACGATTTATATCGTGTTACGCTGTCTTCTGACTTTGGCGACAAAGGATTCCAGACCTCTGCAACGAACTACGCGGCAGTGGGACCAACCATGTTGGCGGATTTTCCTGAAGTCGAGGATTATATCACGGTATTGGATCAGGGCGTAGCGTTATCCGGTTCATTTGTTCTTTCCTATTCCAATCCACAGGGAGAAAAAATAAAGTCGACTATGAGTGATGATCACATCTATTTTGCAACCAATAATATCATTCCCTATTTCAAGATTAATATGATGCGGGGAGATCCAGAAAATGCTCTTGAGGAGCCACATTCAATCATCTTAAGTTCGAGGATTGCCAAACGTTTTTTTGGGAATGAGGATCCCATTGGAAAAATGCTCAATTTCAATGATGATGATTGGTCTGTCAGAGTTACCGGAGTATTCGAAGAAGCCCCTTTAAACACCCATTTGCCACTGGGGATGGTCATATCTTATGCCACGTTTGGAAATGCACTCCCTCCGGGCTTAAACTGGAGCTGGTCAGGATTTTATACCTATGTCAAGCTGAGCTCAGGAACTGATCCGGCCGTAATTGAGTCTAAATTTCCTGATTTTGTAAAAAAATATCTAGGAGATCGAATGGAGAAGAATAAACATGAAGTTCGTTTTGGTCTTCAGCCAGTCAGGGATATTCATCTGAAATCACATCTCAATAAAGAAATTTCAGCCAATGGGAATGAGTCCACTTTGTACTTTTTGGTCATTGTTGCAGCCTTCATCATTGGCATTGCACTCATAAATTTCATCAATCTTTCTACGGCTAAATCGATGGATCGAGCACGAGAGGTGGGTATCAAGAAAGTAGTTGGCGCACATCGGGGAATGTTGATTCGCCAATTTTTATTGGAGTCATTATTGATCAACTTTTTTGCCATCATATTGTCCATTGGTTTGGTGAGTTTGTTGATCCCGCCATTTAATGAATTGGTCGGATATGAAATATCACAAACCAGTATTTGGCTGAATCCATTGATTTGGATCACAATGTTGTCAATTCTGCTTATCGGGGGCTTATTGGCCGGACTTTACCCGGCTTTTATACTTTCGGGGTTCATTCCGGTACAAATATTAAAAGGTAGCTTTCAAAGTGCTGGTAAGGGACTGGTATTGAGAAAGACCCTGGTTGTTTTTCAGTTTGCCGTCTCTCTCGCACTGGTTGGAGGAACCTATATCGTGTACAACCAATTTGCATTTATGCAAAACGAAAAACTCGGTTTTGATGCCGATCAGAGCCTTATTTTACCTGCTCCGAGTTTTGATGATCTCGATAACCACAATAAGTCTGAAACTTTTAGGGAGGAGTTATTCAAAAGCCCAAACATTAAAAATATCACTTTTTCCAATGAGATACCTGGCAAGCCAATTCAAGGTCATTGTCCTTTACGCAGATCATTTGAAGAGGTTGACCAGGCGGTAGAAAGTGGAAGTCTTAATGTGGATCATAATTTTTTTAAAACGTATAATATTCCACTTTTAGCCGGACGGGATTTTAATAGGGAGGATGCTCAGTCCTATTTTGATCAATATGGTCCGGTAAGAAAAAATCATATACTTACTGGTCATAAAGTAATCATCAATCAATCGGCTGCAAAGCTGTTGGGTTTTCAAAATCCTGAGGAGGCAATTGATGAATTAGTCATTTTTAACGAAAGCGGACCCGAGCGCACTGCCCAGATCATTGGTGTGGTAGATGATTATCACCATGAGTCGCTTCAGCAGGCTTACGAACCCATTCTATTCAAATATTTTAAGGGAACCCATAGCATCACCTATTTCACAGTTAAGATCTCAGGAGATGTGAGGGAAAGTGTTGATCTATTAGAAGAAAAATATAATTCATTCTTTCCCGGTGCTGTTTTTAAATATGTATTTCTGGATGAATATTTTAATCGTCAGTACCAGGCTGAGGAAAGGTTTGGCCGGGTGTTTTTGTGGTTTTCGGTGCTGGCCATATTTGTTGCAGCATTGGGTTTATTTGGGCTGGGATCATACACAGCCATGCAAAAGACGCGTGAAATCAGTGTCCGAAAGGTATTAGGAGCAAACCTGGGCCAGGCGCTGATCCTTATTCCGGCAAAACTTTTAGGGCTAGTGCTTATCTCAGGAATAGCTACCCTTCCGCTGGTTTATTTTGCTGCCAAAAGTTGGCTCGATGGTTATGCTTTCCGAATGGATATGAACATCTGGATGTTTATTGTGCCTTTATGCGTGGTCGTCCTGGTCGCCATCCTATCTATTTCGGTGCAATCTATTAGAGCGGCGTTAGTCAATCCGGCAGAAGCGCTCAGAAATGAGTAGATATTCACGGATCAGATGGAAGCATCTGGCAGGACAAACAACATGGTTCGATGCAACTTTCAAGTCGGATGCTACCCTCAGACTCCCGCAGAGTTTACCCCACAAAAATCCGATATAGCTGAGCCACTATAAAGCAGACCACAAACCCCATAATAATGGGTAGGATAGTAGCGATAGAAGTCCATTTCCAGCTTTTAGTTTCCTGGTAGATCGTATAAATGGTGGTGCTGCATGGATTATGAAGCAAACTAAACAGCATGAGGTTGATACCTGTAAGCAATGTCCATCCTCCCTGGTGTAAGATGTTGCTCGTTTCCATCGCACTGTCCAGCTCAAACATCACCCCATCACCTGCGCCTACACCTGTGATGTTGAGGTTGGCTACAGTGAGCATCAAAATAGTGGGCAATACAATTTCATTTGCCGGTATCGCAACAATATAGGCCAGAAGAATAACTCCATTCAAGCCAATAAAAATTCCAAAACCATCCATCCAATCAATCATCAGATTAGCGATGCTCTGATCACCAATGTGGATATTGGAAGTCAACCAGATTACGGCTCCGGCTGGTGCTGCAAACACCATGGCTCGCCAAAGTACGATCAGCGTCCTATCGATGAGTGAGGTATAAATCGTAGACCAGAACCGTGGAGGGCGATAGGGGGGCAGTTCCAGTGCAAAAGTGGATACTTCACCTTTTAGCATGGTCCTGGAGAGAAACCAGGAGGTTAAAAACATGAATCCAATTCCCAACATCGCGATGCTAATCACAGAAATCGTACTCATTATGCCGGAAAAAGCAGGAGGAACTAATGCACCGATAAAGATCGTGGCAATGAGTATTTGAGTAGGCCACCGTCCGTTACATAATGAAAAATTATTGGTGATGATGGCAATCAGCCGTTCTCTGGGGCTGTCAATGATCCTTGTAGCAACCACACCGGCAGCATTGCATCCCCAGCCCATACTCATGGTAAGAGCCTGTTTACCATGTGCTCCGGCTTTTCTGAACATGTTGTCCATATTGAATGCCACACGAGGCAGATAGCCGAAATCTTCAAGTAATGTAAACATGGGGAAGAAAATGGCCATCGGTGGCAGCATCACGGCAATAACCCACCCCAGCGCAAGATATACGCCGTCAAACAGGAATCCATTGAGCCACCAGGGCATTCCTATATTACTTCCAAAAGTTTTTAGTAAAGGGTAGACCTGTTCCAGAAGTAATGTGGCTAATAATCCGGATGGATAATTAGCTCCCTGAATCGTGATCCATAATACCACAGAAAGAATGAAGATCATGATTGGGAAACCAAATATCCGGCTGGTTAGAATCTGATCAAGCTTTTTATCGAATGTGAAATGAGCTACTCCATCCCGCACTTCAACGTCTTTTGTGATAGCTGCAGCATCGGTATAAATAACTTCTGTCAGTCGGTCATGATAATTTTCTCCAACTTTCCATCTGAGGTTGGATGCCAACTCAATAATATCGTTTGATTGATCCTGGGCCATTAGCTAGCAATTTTAAAATCTCCGTTTTTAATTGCATCCATGATATGCTGGTCGCCATCCAATAGCCGCATAGCAATCCATCGCGTGTTGGGGAGACCAGGAAACTGCTTTAATAGTCGCTTATTCAGGTCTTCTATAGCCTCACTGATCTGTTTGGAGCTGATCTTAATACGATGTGGACTGCATTTGATCTCTCCTGAGGCTACCTTATGAATGGTATCCAATAAATCAGGAATACCTTCTCCATTGCGGGCACTGGCAGGGACAACAGGAATGCCCAATCGTTTAGACAATGCCCGGTCATCCACTTTTACATGGTGACGTTTGGCCTCGTCAATGAGGTTGAGACACAAAACAGCCCTGTCGGTGATTTCTAGCACCTGAAGCACCAGATTCAGGTTTCTTTCGAGCCTGGAAGCATCAACAACAATCACTGTGACGTCCGGTCTTCCGAATAAAATGAAGTTTCTGGCCACTTCTTCATCAGTTGAAGTGGATAGGAGGGAGTAGGTTCCCGGTAAGTCGATCAATTTGACATTCTTTCCATTGTACGAATATCCTCCTTCGGCCCGGGTGACTGTCTTTCCGGGCCAGTTGCCGGTATGTTGCCTTAAACCGGTTAGCGCATTGAATACAGTACTCTTACCTGTATTGGGATTTCCCGCCAGTGCTACTACAAAGTCCGCATTATCAACATTTACTCCTAGCTTCTTAAGCTGAGCACTGTTATATAATGGACATGTTTCACACGCTTCTGATACTATCTCGCTCATACTGCTTCCTTTTCAATTAATACTAAATCTGCCTGGTCATTTCTCAAGGCAATCAACGTATTCCTCAATTTATATGCCTTAGGATTGCTATTAGGACCATTATACTCTGTTTCGATCTCAGTGCCTTTGATAAAACCAAGATCCATCAATCTTCTTCTTGCGGCACCTCTGCATTCAGTTGAGATTCCTAATATCCTGGCTTTTTCACCTTCATTCAGACTTGAAAGCCTAACCTTACTATCTTCAAAGATCTCCTCTTCACTCAGTTCAAGCACGCTGATGTTACATGCCACGATAGAGGGCAGGGTGTATTCATTTCCTTCAGAGTAGAATTTTATCTTGTTATCATTTGACTCCATTACCTTAACCTGTGAGCCAATGTGCAATTTCTTTGCGATGATTTGTTTATAGATTACCTCCGGTTCATCTTCAATATGCTTGATCCTGGCTACTGCACCTTTGTGCAGACCTGATAGAGGTTTGGTTTTTATTTCAACCACCTGCCCTAATTCTGTTGGGATAGGATCGCCATGCGGATCGAAACGGGGTCGGCCTAATTCTTCATAGAGGGACTCAGCTTGTTCATGTGTCAGCTGATGTTCTTTTTCTTCAGCACGATCATGCCATTCGAGTTTGTTAATCCCCGTTTTTTCAGATAGATATTTTTCCCATAACCTATGAACCCGGATAATCCTCAACGCATAATCCTGTCCTGTCTGGGTTAGGATGATCTTTTCATTTTTGGTCTGGATCAGATCCATCTTCACCATTTCTCCGATCAGTTCAAACATTCTTTTTTGAGAGATATTAAGTATGCCTGATAGATCTATTATCCCGGCGCTCTTACCCCCTTCACCCACATGATACAGTTGCTTCAGGATGTCTTCAATCTGAGCTTTTCGGGAGCGCAGTTTCCCCATCCTCAAAAGTTTTAAGAGATCTAATTTGACAACGATAAAAGCGAACAGACCCACAATAAAAAATAAGATTAATGACCAAATCGCCTGATCAATGTCTGAGGAAAATATCTGTATTATGATGAATTGAAAACTCATGGCATTTTAGAAACTAAAAGTTGTTGTGCTGTTTTCTTAGAGATAAACATTTCAGCCTTTTTATCAGTTTCAATTTTCATTGATCCGTCAAAATCTTCGATCTCAAGAATGGTCAGTTTAGTCCCCAAACCGATCCTGATTTTATCCAAATATTGTAGCAACTTTTGGTCGTCACTTGTTACCCCGGAGATCACCCCTTTATCACCTATCACGAGCTCTGAAAGTGGGATGGCCGGACCCACATGGAACACACCATTTTTATCCGGTATGGGGTCACCGTGAGGATCCATCACAGGGTTACCTAAAAAGTCATCCAGACGTTCTACTAAAATAGGAGATTGTATGTGCTCCATCTGTTCGGCGATTTCATGTACCTCGTCCCAATTGAAGCCCAACTTCTCAACCAGAAATACTTCCCAGAGTCTATGCTTTCTGATCACTCCCAAGGCAATCGTCTTCCCTTGTTTGGAAATATTTACGCCCTTATATTTTTGATATTGGATTACACCCTTCTGTGATAATCTCTTTACCATATCACTCACAGACGCAGGTCTGGTTTCCATCGATTCTGCCAGTGCATTGGTGGAAACTTCAGAGGCACCAGCTTCAGACAGATGGTATATGGCCTTTAAATAGTTTTCTTCTGCTAAAGTAAGTTTCATCTCGACGTCAAAGTTATAAAATAAATTTAGATTAACCTAAAAATATTTTTCAGTTGTATTGTTTATGTGGTTATAAATAATTACAATCCAAATAGTTAACTTAATTAAAGTAAAGTATCAATTGATTTTAAAAGCTTATCCTCTTCCGTACTCCACAATGCTCTTTCCTGATTGTTATTCTTAAAAGCATTTGTAATCGCATGATCAATATTTTTAATGAATTCCGGTGTTGGGTTATGAAAATCAAATGGAATAGCACCTCCTACTTCTTGACCTACTTCGTACCAATATGAATTTTTCTCGACTAGATAAGGTAAACCTAGTGCAGCGTATTCATACAACTTGGTTGGCACCTTTTCAGCATTTACAACTGATTCAGAATAGGTGATCAGCCCGATATCAGCCTTCCTTATTTCCTGAATAATCTGATCATGAGGAATCGGATATTTTGAAACTTTCAAATGAATATGTGGGTCTTCAATTTGATCCAGTTGTTGACAGATTTTGTTGTTGTGTACTTGCCCGATAATTGTCATTTGATAGCCATCTTTTTTGACAGCAATAGCTTCAATAAATTGGAGAATAAATGCTATTCCGGAGTAACTGGAAATCGTGCCAGAAAACAGAAAATGTAGGGGTCTTTTATTTAGAAAAAAATTAGGTTTTTCTGGAGTAGATATGGCGGTCTTATTTTCAAGGATTGTATAGTTTGATTTGAAAAAATTAAGTTGTGTTTGGTAGCATTTTTCAGCGAGGAAGTAGTGATCGAAAAATAAGACAGATACTTTCTCCAACACACTAATCAGGTAGCTGAGAAAATACTTATGAAACCAATTATACTCAGTCAGGTATCTAAAATTAAGGCGATAGTTTTCCTGGATATCATAGATGATTTTGACTTTGCTAATAATAGAATAAATAATGGCAAAAGGGATAAGTTCTACCGTGCAAATAATTAAAAGGTCGGGTTTAATTTTCGTAATTAACTTGTAGGCTTTCCAGTGAAGTGTTAATCTTGGTAAATGCTTTCTTTTGTGACTACCAATTGTATGAAAACTAATATTGGCAGCATCGGGTTTTTTTTCTCCATTTGCTATGATATTAATCTCATATTTATTTGTTTTCGCCAGCGAAAGAGCAAACCTTTCATAATGCCTTGGATCATGAAGGGGTTTAAGTAGAGATACTATCGCAATATTTTTTTTATTCAATTAAGACAACTTTACCAGAAATTATTCAAACCTAGATGGAATTACAAACACTTATAGAGTCTGCGTGGGAAGATAGATCCTTGATCAAGGAAAAAGAAGTTTCAGTGGCAATTAAAACTTTGATCGATGATCTGGATACCGGGAAAAAGAGGATTGCAGAAAAAACGGCTGATGGATGGATTGTGAATGAGTGGATCAAAAAGGCGGTTATTCTTTATTTCCCTTTGATGAAGATGCAGCTTATTGAAGTGGGTCCATTTCAGTTTCATGATAAAATAAAATTAAAGTCGGGTTATGATCATTTAGGTGTGCGGGTGGTTCCTCATGCTATTGCCAGATATGGTGCATATATCAGTAAGAATACTGTGCTTATGCCTTCGTTCGTAAATATTGGAGCTTATGTTGACGAAGGGACCATGGTGGATACCTGGGCCACAGTCGGTAGTTGTGCACAGATTGGTAAAAACGTTCACTTAAGTGGTGGTGTGGGCATCGGAGGAGTGTTGGAGCCCGTACAGGCAGCTCCTGTTATTATTGAGGATAATGCATTCATTGGATCCCGGTGTATTGTGGTGGAAGGTGTAAGAGTTGGAAAAGAAGCTGTCCTCGGTGCCAATGTA
The DNA here is from genome assembly GCA_047947195.1 of Bacteroidota bacterium. Classification (GTDB taxonomy): domain Bacteria; phylum Bacteroidota; class Bacteroidia; order Cytophagales; family Cyclobacteriaceae; genus UBA7330. The sequence continues at coordinate 2,613,324 of CP170458.1, read as the reverse complement.
GTATTAACTGCCAGTTCCAAGATCATTGATGTGACTCAGGATGAACCAGTTGAATATAAGGGCTATGTACCGGAACGATCTGTGGTCATCCCCGGCACAATTCCAAAACAGTTCAAAGCTGGAGAGTATCAGGTACCGTGTGCTTTAATCATAGGTAAGAGAAAAGAAAGCACGGATAAAAAGACTTCATTGAATACTGCACTTAGAGAGAATGATGTAGCTGTATAACTAGTTGGCATGTTACTTGTTAATCATTCATTAGGCCAATGTGCTGCAAGATGATTCTAATTATTGCATTTTTTCTTTCTATTAATCTGTTTGCTCAGCCAGCAAAAGATACCAAAGACGTCACCTTCCAAATGGGTGAGGAGTTGGAATTTAAGTTGGGCTATGGCTGGTTTACACTAGGTAAGGCCACGGCCAATATAGGTGAGGATCCAGTCCAGTATTCAGAAGAAGAATGCTACAAAGTTGAGATTGTTGGCCGTACTGATGGTTTCATCGGCTTATTTGCTCATGTCAAAGATACCTGGGGGGCATTGGTTGCCCAGAATCAGCTCAGACCTTTATATGCATACCAGGACATTGAAGAGGGAAAGTATACCCGGAAGGAAAAGACCTTTTTTGACCATGAGGAAGGAAAAATCAGGATTATCAAAAATGATCAGGAGAAGGACCCCAAGGAATTTGAGCCCTCTAAAAACGTTCACGATATCCTAAGTGCCTATCTTAAAGTCCGTACTATTGATTTAAGTAAATTTAAAAAGGGTGATACCACCCTTGTCTACACCTATTATGATAATGCTTTTTATAATTTGGTTCTCAAGCATGACGGAAAGGAGAATGTAAAGACTCCCTTCGGGAAAATCATGGCTCACCGTGTATTGATAATTATTCCAAAAAATGAGGTCTTTCCTGAAGAAGGTGGCGTCATTGCCTGGGTTTCTGCAGATAAAAACCAGATCCCTTTAAAGATAGAAGCTAAGATGTTTTTTGGGAAAGCATTTTGTGATCTGATATCTTATAAAAACCTTCGGTATCAATCGGATTTTGTGAATTAAGCAGGTATTACTTATTCCATCCTCTATATTTGCGGACTCAAAATCAAGTGAATGTCCTTTCGAATATTAAGTATTTTGAATTTTATTTTCCTTGTTGGATGTAGTGCGGGTGAGTCACATAAAGCTGATCAGCTGTTTAATCAGGGAAAATATGATGAGGCCATTGTTGCATATAGCCATTTTATGGAAGAAAACCCACGAGATGTTAGTGCGCTTTACAATAGGGGCAGGGCTTATGAAGAACTTAGCAACTTTGAAAAAGCAGAAGAAGATTTTAAAAAAGTTATCAAGCTGGACGAAAAAAATGTAAATGCTAACCTCAGTCTGGCAAAACTATATTATGAACGGGGCGAATATTCCAGGGCCCTTGTATATTCAGAAAATGCGCTCGAAATCAATGAAAATTCAGCTGACGGCTATTTTCTTCTTGGAAGAGCACAACATCAGCTTGGATATGTTGATGGTGCCATGGAATCCTATACACTAGCGATTAAGATAAATCGAGATTATGGCGAAGCCTATCTTTATCGAGGGGCGCTAAAGATCTATAAGAAACAAACGCGATCAGCCTGCGAAGACTTCAAGAAGGCAGAAAATCTTGAGGTTCCCGATGCAGCCACTATCAGAAAAACTTACTGTAACTAATACAATGCTTGAGTTGAAGAATTTACTGTCTCAGTTCGAGGAGAGAGAGACACCCTTCTATTTTTATGATTTGTCGCTTTTAGAGGAAACACTGGAAGCATTGAAAAAAGCCAATCGATATGGTTATCAGGTGCATTATGCGCTTAAAGCCAATATCAATACGCCTATTCTGGAAAAGATACGATCATATGGGCTTGGAATTGATTGTGTGAGTGGGAATGAGATCAAAATAGCTCTGAAACATGGATTTCCTCCAGATCATATTGTACTGGCTGGTGTAGGTAAAACTGACAAAGAAATTAAGCTGGCCATCGAAAATGGAATATTTAGCATCAATGTAGAGTCAATACAGGAACTAGAGGTGATCAATGAAATAGCAGATCAACTGGGAAAGGTTGCTAAAATCAGTATCCGTATAAATCCGGAGATGGAAGCAGGAACACACCATTACATCACAACCGGGACAAGAGAAAACAAATTCGGCATATCATCCAGTGAGTTGATGAAGAACCTGGACCATATCAAGGCTATGGGATCGATTTCATTCATTGGGTTGCATTATCACATTGGTTCGCAGGTGACTGATATGAAAAAATATGTCGGTCTTGCTGATAAAGTGAATGAACTTCAACATGAGCTTAAAACTGCCGGAATCAAATTGGATCATCTCAATGTAGGAGGAGGCCTGGGAATTGATTACCAGGAACCAGAGGTGAACCCCATACCCGATTTTGAAAACTATTTTAAGGCATTTCATGATCACCTGAAAGTGTTGGATAACCAAAAGATCCATTTTGAGTTGGGTAGATCTATCGTTGGCCAATGTGCTTCCATCATCAGCCGGGTGGTATTTATTAAGGAAAGTGAACACATCAATTTTGCTATATTAGATGCCGGAATGTCCGACCTGATGCGGCCTTCACTCTACCAGGCCTATCATAAAGTGGTCAATCTTAGTAGTACGTCATCTGAAACGGAGACATACGATGTAGTAGGTCCAATTTGTGAGACCTCAGACTTTTTTCATCGGAATTATCAGCTCCCAGTTACCAAAAGAGGCGACCTGATGGCCATCATGTCAGCCGGAGCTTATGGAGAAACCATGAAAAACAACTACAATGCCCGAGATTTTGCCGGCGTGGTATACAGTACTGATCTTAAGTGATCAGGAATCCGACAATTAGATAAAAGAACAGGCTAATAGCTCCTGAAATCAGGGCATAGGGCAGCTGTGATCTCACATGATCTATGTGATCACTGCCTGATGCCACAGAAGCAATAAGCGTGGTATCGGAGATAGGAGAACAGTGATCTCCAAAGACCCCACCACCCAATACAGCAGCTGTCATCACGTAGATATTGATTCCTAGTTCCAGACTCACCGGAACCGCAATAGAGAGCATAATAGCAAAAGTCCCCCAGGATGTACCTGTAGAAAAGGCGATGAAGCAACTTGTGAGAAAAACTACTGCCGGAATGATGGGTGGATAAATCCACTGTGCCGTGATAGATGCAACATAACTTCCAGTTCCCAGCTCATTGCATAGATGTCCAAGCGCAAAAGCCATCACCATCAGTAGTGCCATATTGATCATGTCACCCATTCCCTTGAGGGATTCGGATGTAAAGGTCTCCAGGTTGATCTTTTTTTTGATCCCGTAAATAGTGCCAGCAACAACCCACGCGAGTATAAGTGCAAGTAAGACAGACATAGATCCGGAACCATTCCCAATGGCATGCCATATTTTATCACCCAAGGATCCAATCAGTTCAGAGTCCCACCCTGTATACATTAAAAACAATGGCATAGAGCAGATCATGACCAATAAAGGAATGACCATGTCCCAATAGCTTTCATTACTATGAGTGGGTTCGACTCCTTCATGACTATCCAGTGCCTTCTGTTCAAATTGACGCATCGTTCCAATATTCTTATTAAATGCAGTAAGAGTAAATAAAAGAATTAGTGTAGTTATTGGGTAAAAATTGAAAGGGATGCTGTAGATCAGAGTTTTCAAAGGTGGGACCCCTTCAAAGGCGATAAGCAGTCCCATGATATAGGCTCCCCATGCATTTACAGGTATCAGAATGCAGGAAGGGGCAGAGCTGGAATCTACAATATAAGCTAGTTTTTCCTTTGAAATTCCAAATCGATCAAACAAGGGCCTGAACACAGTACCCACGGTCAGAATCGAGATGTTTGATTCGATGAATATTAGGAACCCTGCAATTCCAGCAGTAATCTGAAGCTTTTTTCGAGGGTTTTCGGTATGCTGTACTGCTTTTTGTATCCGATGAATGAAACCACTGATTCCACCGGAATATCGGATGAGCTGAATCAAAGCTCCAATTAGCAGGGTGAAAATGATTGTTCGTGTACTCCCTGCACTTTCAAATACTTTGACGAAGGAATCGATTGTACTAATCATTCCTCTGAATAAATGACCTTCTATAATAATCCATCCGATCGCCAGACCAGCAAACAATGAAAATAGAATCTGACGGCTCCAGATAGCCAGTGCAATCGCTATTATAGGTGGAATTATGGAAAGAAAGCCATAGTCCATTATTGAATGATCAGGGATTGATCAGGGTACCTTGAGCCTGCTTTATAAGGGTAGGTATTAAATATGGTAACAACTGCTTTTTGGATGACCTCATCCATATCTTTTTCTTTTTTATAGTTATTCAGGTCAACGCTGGCGTTCCATATTGCCTTTTTAGTTTTCAGATTAATAATTTCCACTAACAGGGCTGACTCCAGGAAAGTTCTAACTGAGACCGTACGATAGGGGTAGGAGTAGTATCCGCCATATCCATAATTATTTACATTTACATTGGTCTCCTGGTTGGAAATCAATTCGTATCGGACAATCAAATCAGGATCTTTTTGAGGCTTATAGGACCTCCGATTCATTTCACCGATGATAGCAGATTCAATATACTTTATGATTTCCTGCCCTGCCTCTGAAATATCAGCGTTGTTGATTTTGACATTGGTGATTTGATAGGTAGTAAAGCCTGAGAATGGCGCACTTTCATTCAAATAATGAATGACCTTGGGATTACATCCAAAAGCAAATAGAAATGCCAAAGAGAGGTATCTTATCATAAGATTGATAACGTAGCTAAATTAAAAATATGCTGGTTATCATCAAACAATTGATTTAGAAAGTCGCTCGAAGTAGTCTACTTGATGTTAGTGGTGAAATAAACTATTAATAGATTATTATTTCAAAAAGTCATCGAGAAACCTATTCCTTATGATAGGTACTACTGGTTTGATTTAAAGAATCAACCATTCTATCAATAATTTTTTCTGAAGTATTTGTGAATTCATAAACAATTTTCAGTTGGTTATTATTCATCGATCTATACTCTTCGTGTGTTCCTTTTTGATACACATTTCCCTCTGGATTAAACCAAATTAATGTCATCACATTATCTAATTCTGCCATAAAATTGTCAATACTTCTTAGAATAATTAAGAAATATCTTTAATAGATACAATTAAAACGCAGAAGGTAACCTTTGAATTGTAAAAATTATAATAATAATTCGTTCACACTTGAAATGTGAAACGGTCCCCAGTATTCGTCAATTAGGAGCGAATCTTTTACAATCTTACCAGAGTCAATTCTTACCTGTGGGACAAAGCCATAATGATACCATTGATTATCATTTACCTTATAACTAAAAGGTATTGATTCTCCGATTTGGCCAGTATTTTCAGGGTAAATCACATGAATTTCTTCAGTATAGGCATCATCATCGTAAGTGTAGGTACCAGATCCCATCGCGTACACTTCCTCACCGCTTTTGTCATACTGTATCCAGGTAAAGTGAGTATCTGTAATAAGCTTGATTGAACCGACGTAGTCTGGAAATTCGATATAATCATCCTCAGCATTACCCCGATATTTTAATAGTTGCCAGGTGCCAATCAGATCCTTTTTATCGTTTACAGGTTCTTTGGTTCTCTCCCATATTTCATGAATTTTCACTGAGTCACGTTGAACAATTTCTCCAGAAATTGGATCGATTGTCTCGTCAATGAAATAGCCTATATGGATCCATTGCCCATCTTTAAACTCTACGGAAAAGGGAATAGGTTGTCCAATAATACTAGTCACCGGCGGATAAAAGAACGCGATATATTCCGTATACTGTCCGTCAGTGAAATCATAAGTTCCACCACCCATCCCAATAAGTTGTTCATTCTTTTTATCAAAATTCATCCATACAAAAGAATTAGGGGTTATATGCTTTTGATAAAGAATTGAATCGCCTTTTATCGCCCATTGCTGATCATTATCATAGTCGATATATTTTACACGGTCCCATGATCCTTCAACCGTTGTATTTTCGACGACTGGTTCCTTTTTCTGGGTGCATGAAAAGAAAAATAATAATAAGTAGAAGAGGGGGGGTATTCTGAATTGGGGCATGGGTTTTGTTGTTGTTTGAATAAAAGTTACAAAAAAAATAGATACACTAAAAGTATTTAAGTCAATATTAGAGAGGGACTCAAATGATAATAATATGTATCATTGATATTGAATATGATTAACTTTATAAGAATATTCCGCTAGAATAATTGTGTTGCCGCTTCTCACTTTGTGGATTTTGATGCATTTAAATATGCAGGAACCTGCTACTGAAACGCATTTTACCGGGGTTTACCAGGGAAAGGTGCTTTTCATACAGAATCCCTATGACCCATCCATTTCAGAATTTTGTATTAAGGAATTATATGTAAATGGGAGTAAAAAGGATTTTAACCCAAAGCTGAGTGCAATCATATTAGAATTTGAAAAAGTTGACCTGTTTACTCCGGTTACAATTAAGATTATCCATAAGGATAGCTGCAATCCAATCATCCTTAATCCTGATGCAATTTTCTTTCATAGTACATTTAACTTCCAGGAAATCGTTCTTTCAGACTCTTTGCTTACCTGGCACACTATAGCAGACAAGCCAGGGGCTCAATATGTGGTAGAACGTTATATGATGGGCATTTGGGACGAAGTGGCAACTATCGAGTCTAAGGGAATTTATTCAGGTGCTGACTATGAATTTAGTCCAGCAATGGAAGAGGGGCCAAATAAGTTTCGCATCAAATACATATTTCCTGACAATAAGTATCTCTATTCAAGGGAGATTGACTATCACTTTTATCCTGATCCAGTCACTTTTTCTCCCAAGAGTACAAAAAGTCTGATCAAATTTTCCAGAAATACGTCCTATAAGATTTATAACCCCCAGGATAGTGTAGTGCTTGAAGGTGTGGGTAGTGAGGTAGATGTGCGAAGACTGTGGAAGGGCCAGTATGTAATTTACTTTGATGGTAAAGATCCAGGGACATTCACCAAGGAATAGGATTCAAAATACCTCAACTCCAAAAAAGCGATTCAATACGGTTAGTAGGAAAATGATCCCCAGAACTGCAGGACACAGGTAGCTGATAGCAAAGTCAATGTATTTTTCAACCAGTGTGCCTTTGAAAGCCGGGTATCCTTCCTCTATTTCTTTATTCAAATTATGCTTTTTCCATACATAGGCAGCAAATATGGTCATCAGGAAACCTCCAAGTGGTAGCAGCGTATCACTTCCAATATGCTGAACAAAGTCAAGAAAGTTGGTTGGTTTTTCTGCACCGAAATAGGTGATAAAGTTTGTGAAGAACTGCGAATCTCCATTGGAGACAAGGGAGGGGACTCCCATCATGAAAATGAAAAGCGCAATCACCCAAACAGCATGTGTTCTTTTAATATTCAATTCATCTACTGCATAGGTTACCGGTACCTCCAGAAGTGATATGGTTGATGTCAGCGCTGCAAATGATAATAATAGGAAGAAGAGCGATCCTACTATTCTACCAAGCACGGGTCCAATGGATTCAAAAGCACCTGGCAAAACCGTAAATATTAGACCTGGACCACCCTGTACGGTTTCCACTGCGCCATTACTAATGTAGGCTGCAAATGGGAACATCATGAGGCCAGCAAGGAATGCGATTCCAGCATCAGCCATGGTAATCATGGCTGCAGAGGTGATAATGTTGTCCTGCCTGGAAACATAACTTCCGTAGGTGATCAATGCACCCATTCCCAGGGAAAGTGAGAAAAATGCCTGACCAAGGGCATTATAAACAACTGAAAAGTTGATCTCTGAAAATTGTGGAATCAGGTAGTAGGAAATTCCTTCAAACGCGTGGGGAAGCGTCATGGAGTAGATCACCAACAAAAGGATGATACCAACCAGTGCAGGCATCAAAATCTTAGAAGCCCTCTCTACACCACCAGAGATCCCTTTACTCACAACAAATGCAGTGGCGATCATGAAGATGATTCCATAAAGTCCAACTCTTCCAATGTTGTTGATATAATCCCCGAATTGATTTCCAATCTCAAAGTTTCCAATACTCATTTGGATGAAATATCCAAAGGCCCATCCGGCAACTACATTGTAGAAGGAAAGGATAAGAATCCCGGCTAGTATGCCAATCTTTCCAAGAAAGCTCCATTTTGGGAAGCCAAGATCTACAAATGCTCCTACAGGGTTTTTCTGTGTTTTCCTTCCTATGGCGATTTCTGTAACCATCACCGGGAAGCATAGCAAAAAGCAGAAGAGAAGGTACATGATGACGAATGCTGCGCCACCTCCGTTGGCCACTTCGAAAGGAAATTTCCAAATGTTGCCTAATCCAACTGCTGAACCAGCTGCTGCTAGAATAAATCCTGCTTTACTTGAGAAGGAGCCCCTGTTTGTTGCCATATTCAGATGATAAACGTCCAAATATAGCAAAAGGGAGTTTAAGGAAGTTATAACATAGAAATACTACAGATCTTCTTCATCAACCTGAAGTTCATACGGTAAGTTGAATAGGTGATTCTTCCTAATGGCATCAGTGACTTTTCTGGGCACAAACTCTTCCCAGCCGGGTTCACCCTCCTCAATCATTTTCAATATATTGTCTGAAATGATGTTCAGATACTCGGTCTTTGCGCCTTTGATATCAGCTATCTGCCTGTTTTCTTTAAAATAGCTAAATAATTTCTTGAGATGTGGAGGCGGATCAAATGATTCTGAAGTAAGCAGTTTATCTGATCCGGGTTCGAGGGTAGGATAGACATATAGTTTAACATTGCTACCAAATAACCTACTGAATGATTCTAGAATACCCCCATTCAGATTCTCATAATATTTTTCATCGAATATCCTTACCAGGTTATAATACCCGACAACAATCCCAATCTTTTTTCTTCTGGTGAATTGAGAAAGATAGGCGGCCAGTTTGTAGTGTTCCTGGTAATTAGAGATCATCACATTTTGTCCCAACGAACACAAGAGATCAACTCGGTCTAAAAAGTCATTCTCATCAATTTGCCCACCACCCAGCGTGAGATCATTTAGGGTGAGCTCACAGATCGGCAGTATTTTATCTATTTCCACATCCTCTTCTTGCCTGTATGCCCTCATTCCTGTCAGCATCATATCTACATTCACGTGAGTAACCGGCTTGAAACGGCCTCTTAATACGAAAATATTCTTTTTATAAAGTGATGCTGATGGTTGTAATACATTGCCCTTTGGATCAAACATGGTGGCATGTGTCAATCCATTCTTCACGAGTTTTAAGCTCATGAGTCGATTATCAACATGGTGAAAATCAGGGCCTTCTATTCTAAAAAAGTCAATTTCAACCCTGCCTTTCGCCAGGTTATCTGCTAAAGAATTGATAATTTCTTCCGGCTCATTGTAGGAAAAACAGGCATGGATCAGGTTTACACCAACGATACCTAAAACCTGTTGCTGCCACAAGGCATCCGTATCCCTCAACATTACATGGATGATACAGTCGTTAGGCTCTGAATTGGAATGTTTCTGGAATCGAAGACCGATCCAACCATGGCCTTCATTGGTCTTCTTAAAATTGAGCGTTTCAACAGTATTGGAAAAAGCAAAGAAATGTGATCTCTTGGCACGGTGGGTAAGCCGTTGCGAGAGTAACGAGTACTCCCGGTTTAGCATCTTCATGAGCTTTTCCTCACATACATACCGGTCGCATTTGCCATAGATGGCATCACTAAATGTCATGTCGTATGCTGACATGGTTTTTGCAATCGTGCCAGATGCAGCTCCTGCTTTAAAAAAATGGTCAGCTACTTCCTGACCACCACCGATTTCAGCTATTGTTCCATAGATTTTTTCATCCAGATTTAGCTGAAGTGCTTTTTCTTTAGTAGTCAGTTTCTTGAATTGTTCCATACCCTCATGACCTGTAATAGTGTTCATAAAATTATCTGATACTTTGGTGAAAGTAAACCGTTTGCCTCTTTATTATAAAAAAAGCCGACAAAGCCGGCTTTAGTTCAAATAATTGGAAATATTTACCCTATTGGTACAGGGAATATGGGAATTTGTTAGCCTTGATCATTTGATCAGCAATATTCCTCCTGAGTTGAGTGGTATTTAAAGGGTCGATTTTTGTAAATCGTTTCAATCCCATCAACATCACTTTCAACTCATCTCCAGTAGTAAAAGAAGAGACTGCCTCATCGCCATGATCCTTAATCTTACGAACGGCTTCGTATAAGTAAACCTGGGCCAGGTCCTGATACAGTCTGCTTCCATCCTCTCCATATAATTTCATTAATTTCTCGGTTCTCAATAGTACCGATTCTGCTACGTAAATTTCAATGACCATATCTGCCAGGTGCATCAGTAGCTCCTGCTCATCATTCAGTTTGGGTCCGAATGTTTCAGCGGCTTTGCCAGCGGTCATTAATAATGCTTTCTTCAGATTCCTTAGTGTTTCTTTTTCGCTAGCGAGCGGTATTGACTTATCTGCCATTCCAAAAGAGGGAACAGATGTTAATTCCTTACCAACCTCCTGAGCAGGAGTGAAGAAATCAAGTTCTCCTTTCATCGCCTTTTTGAAGATCATACCAACCAGGAGCATTCGGTTGATCTCGTTAGTTCCTTCATAAATACGCGTGATTCTGGCATCTCTATAGGCTCTGGCCATAGGTGCTTCTTCAGAAAAGCCCATTCCGCCATAGACCTGCACACCTTCATCAACGCAATAATCAAGCGCTTCTGAACCATGGATCTTGATAATGGCACATTCCACAGCAAATTGCTCCATACTTTTAAGCTTGGCCTGGCTAGGGTCTTTACCTTCATCAATCATTGCCTGAATGCTATCATCGATATTTTGACCAGCACGATAGGAGGCAGATTCAATTGCATAAGTCTTAACTGCCATCTCAGCCAGCTTGTGTTTGATCGCTCCAAAACTGGATATGGACACACCAAATTGTTTTCGTTCATTGGCATAATTGGTTGCCAGGTTGATAACATGCTTGCATCCATTGATTACACCAGCTCCCAACTTGATTCTTCCGACATTGAGCACGTTCACAGCAATCTTAAAGCCATTTTCACGCTCAGAAAGCATATTTTCTACCGGAACCTTGCAGTCATTAAAGAATACCTGACGGGTAGAAGAACCCTTGATACCTAATTTCTTTTCCTCATCATTCATGGTGATGCCACCAAAGGTTTTTTCTACCAGGAATGCTGTCAGGTTTTTGTCGTCATCAATTTTTGCGAATACAATGAAAAGGTCAGCGAAACCTGCATTGGAGATCCACATCTTTTGTCCATTGATTAGGTAATGTTTTCCATCTTCCGTAAGCTTCGCTTTGGTTTTTCCCGAGTTTGCATCAGATCCAGCATCTGGTTCTGTCAGACAATAGGATGCCTTCCATTCTCCACTGGCTAACTTTGGTAAATATTTTTGTTTTTGTTCCTCTGTACCATAATAGAGGATAGGCAGAGTGCCAATACCCGTGTGTGCCCCATAAGCCGTGGAGAAAGATCCCGAGGCAGCAATGATATCTGCCATCAACATACTTGTGTTAAAGCTCATGCCCAGTCCACCATATTCTTCAGGAACTGAAACTGCCAGCAACCCCAATTCACCTGCCTTAGACATGATAGAGGGCATTAGCCCTTCTTCCATACCATCTATTCTTTCCACATTAGGAAAGATTTCTTTGTCTAAGAAATCCTGTGCCGCTGCGGCCATCATTTTTTGTTCATCAGAAAACTCTTCAGGAATAAAGATGTCTTCCGCTTTTGTTTCCTTAATGATGAATTCGCCGCCTTTGATCAATGTTTTATTTGCTACGTCATCCATGATGGTTCACTACTCAAATTTGTTATGCATGCATACTAAATCAAAGGTAGATAAAAATGTTATGCATGCATAACAAATTCAGAAAATATTTTGTTTGTTAGAATTAGGAAATTATTTGTCCATTTAAACCAATGTGTTACCACTTAAATGATTTTCATTTCTGATCGGTAAAGCATTGATTATTTTTAAGCTTCAAATACAATTGATATGAAAAAAATTTTGATAGTAATTCTGACAGGAATGCTTGTCGCCTGTGGGGGAGGGGAAAAACCTGAAGATGAAGGTATTTTCCCATACTCAATTCAGCAGACAAAATTGGAGAATGGCCTAAATGTGGTGACAGTGCCTTTCGATAGCCCAGGAATCGCCGCATTTTATATTGTGGTAAGAGTGGGTTCCCGAAATGAAATTGAAGAAGGGAAGACAGGATTTGCCCATTTCTTTGAACACATGATGTTCAGGGGTACGGATAAATATCCTAAAGCAAAATATCAGGAGGCTTTGAAAGCAATTGGAGCGGCAGCTAATGCGAATACCTGGTTTGACAGAACCGTGTATCATATGACTGGAAATGCTCAAATGCTCGATAAGATGTTTGAACTGGAAGCGGACCGATTCATGAATCTGAATTATTCCGAAGCTGATTTTAAAGTTGAAGCTGGTGCTGTCAAAGGTGAGTATACAAAAAACTATGCCAGTCCTTACATGAAGCTCTATGAAAAGACCTATAGCACCTGCTTTTACTGAACATACTTACTCGCATACTACAATAGGATTTTGGGAAGATGTGGTCGACATGCCCAACCAATACGAATACTCCTTACAGTTTTTTGATCGATGGTATAGACCTGAATACAGCACGATTATCGTGGTAGGGGATGTAACGCAAGAAAAAGTTAACGCTTTAGCTAAGGAATATTTTGGTGAATGGAAACATGGAACTTATACCCAGGAAATCCCTGTAGAACCGGAGCAAACAGAGACCAGGTATGCGCATATTCAGGAGCAAAATTTTCCTCCTGTGCTTTCTCTTAATTATAAAGGTCCGGCATATTCGGTAGACAATTTGGATATGGCTGCACTTGATGTGATGAGCACATTGGCTTTCAGTGAGCGTTCGCCGATCTATAAAAAGTTAGTTGAGGAGGAGCGAAAGGTAAGGCAACTTTCTGCCGGCGGTATGAATATGGTAGACCCGGGGTTATGGTCGGTAGATGCTGTATTAGTAAACAAAGAAGATCTGCCTTTGGTGAAAAATGAGATTATGGATGTTTTGAATAAGCTGAAAACAGAGCCCGTGGATTCTATTACACTCGCAGAGACAAAAAGTCATCTAAAATACAGCTATGCAATGTCACTGGACAATCCTGATGCTATAGCTAATTCTTTGTCTTGGTACGTCTGGCTAACAGGAAATCCGGCGGATGTCAATCCAGGATATGCCAATTATGATAAAGTTACACCTGAAGTGATCATGGAAGTGGCCAATCGATATTTGGAAAATTCTAAACTTACTGTAGCTACGATTACCCCTGATGAAGAATTGGAAGTGATTGAAGATTTAAACCTGAACAGATAAAACTGAAGATATGAACCGTATATTAATATTAATAGCCTTCTTAGTATCCTCAATTGCGCATGCTCAGGAGGTAATTGAATTGCCAAGCAATTCCACAAAAGTCATTGTGAAAATTGCCTTTAAAAATGGATCTATTTGTGATCCGGTAGGAAAAGAAGGGCTTACAAACCTTACTTCTTCCTTGCTGGTAGAAACGGGAAGTGATCAATATACCAAGTCAGAGATCAATGATTTGCTTTATCCGATGGCAGCCAGTTATGGCGCTTTTACAGATAAGGAAATGACCACATTTACTTTTGCGGTGCATGTGGATTTTCTGGAGGAGTTCTATGAGATTTTCAGAGGTGTCTTGTTGAATCCATCTTTTGCCCAGTCTGATTTTGAACGGGTAAAATCAAATCTTGAGGTCTATGTCAAAGAAGTGATCAAGGCCAGTTCAGATGAAGAATTCAGCAAAATGGCTTTGGAAGCACAATTGTTTGACGGAACCAGATACGCTCACATGAAGCAGGGTACAGCCTCCGGCTTGACCTCGATTACCCGGGAGGATGTTGTCAATCACTATAAAAAGTTCTTTACAAGTAAGAATGTGTTGATAGGTATTGCCGGGAAATATGATAAGGCCCTGGTTGCAAAGATTAAAGCAGATGTAGCAAAGCTTTCGGCTGAGAACCCATCTATTCCATCGATAGGGGAGGTTAAAATGCCCGACGGCATCAATGTCCAATTGATTCCCAAGCCAAATAATCTTGGAACCGCTATTTTCACCGGATATCCAATTGATATTGACCGTTCATCTCCGGATTGGCCGGCCATGTTGGTGATCAATAGCTACCTGGGTGAACACAGAAAATCCTATTCAAAACTATATAAGTTGATTCGGGAGCAACGATCTATGAATTATGGGGATTACACCTACATAGAATGGTATGAAGCAGCAGGTAATGTTCAATTGCCGCTGACAGGATTCCCAAGAAGTCAGAATTATTTTGCTATCTGGATCAGACCTGTTCAAACAGCCATTAGTCTAACTGGTCAATATCCAGAATTAGCTGGATTAAAGATCGGTCATGCACATTTTGCGATGAGAATGGCTTTGATGGAAGTAGACAGGGTAAGTAAAGAAGGCCTGACCAAGGAGGAATTTGATCTAACCAAGCAATTCCTCATGAGCTATATGAATCTTTTTGTTCAGACTCCTGCTAAGCAGCTTGGATATTTAATGGATTCAAGGTTTTATGGGATGAAGGACTATATCAGTGAGATGAACGTTGCTTTAGCAAAACTTACGCTGGAAGAGGCAAATGCAGCAGCGGCCAAATATCTGCAGGTTGCGAACATGGATATTACCATGATAACCGATAATGCCGAAGCTGAGCCATTGAAACAAAGTCTATTGACGAATGCACCGTCACCAATGTCCTATTCCGATGTGGTAAAAGGTAGTCTTGGACCTGAGATCTTTGAAGTGGATAAGAAAGCCGAGGTATTCCCGATGAACGTGAAAAGTGTGAAGATTGTCCCTCCGGGTGACCTTTTTGAGTAAGTGCAATAAACCATAAAATAGAAAGTCCGGAGTGATCCGGACTTTTTTGTTTTGGGGTTGCTGAATCAATTTTCCTACCTTTGCGTTATAAGAATTGAAGTGAAAAAGCTAACCTTCATATTATTTGTAGCCTTCTATTCACTGACGGCAACAGGTTTTTCAATGAACCTGCATTACTGTCTGGAGGAGTTGTCCGAAGTTGAGTTTTTTGGACACCAGAACAGTTGCTGCTGCGGTGAGGAAGAATCAATGGCTGGCTGTTGTGAAGATGAGACGTTTCAGCTTTCATCCAGTGATCAACAATTGCAAAGCACAACTAGCTTCAATTTTGAAGCAACTTTCATCATTGATGTTTCATCAAATGAAGTGCTTGATGAAATTGATGTTGCTTCGATATCAAATCACCTCACATCAGAAGATCCGCCACCTCCCCAAAACCGGCCAATCTGGCTCGTAAATTGTAATTTCACTTATTACGGTTAATTGTTTTGGTTATTCCTTATGGAGCATAATGCTCCCTGAAATGAATTTCCAATTATAAAACAATTAATCAAATGAAATCTTTAAAATTAATCTCAATATTAGTCCTTGGGCTGTTATCCTATCATTACTCAAATGCACAGGAAACGCAATCCGTAGATACCTTAAGCTTTAAGGTCAACGGAGTATGCGAAATGTGCAAGGAACGAATCGAAAATGCTGCACTGATCAAAGGTGTTAAATTCACTGAATGGAATAAGGTTACAAAAGACCTGATGGTCATTTACAAACCGGAAAAGGTAAACGAGCTTGAACTTCATAATGCTGTTGCGGAATTTGGTCATGATACTGAAAAGGTCAAAGCCAAAGATGAGAATTATGCTAAGCTTCCATTTTGCTGTGAATACCGGGAAGGTCAGGAATCGCACTGATGGATAGGTTAAGAATATTAAGCTTAATATTTGTCGCACTATCTATCCTTCCAACTTATATTAAAGCCCAGAACTGGATAGAAGGGGTCGTTAAGGGAGCGATCGAAGGAGGTCAAACTGAAGACCTTTATGGTGCGAGCGTATATTGGTCAGGAACGACTTTAGGAGTTACGACTGATACTACTGGTCATTTTAAGATTCAATCAAATAGTGGAACAAGGGAACTTGTGGTCAGTTTCATCGGGTATTTGCCAGATACTATTCTGGTCGATGGTAATAAATTCCTTGACATAAAGCTTATCCAGAATAATCAGCTAGAGGCTGTTGAGATTGAGTATCGACAGAAAACAACAACCATTGATTTTCTGGAAGCTAAAAAAGTAGAGACTATTGGCGAGCGTGAATTACTAAAGGCGGCATGCTGTAATCTTTCTGAAAGTTTTGAGACGAGCCCAAGCGTGGATGTTTCGTTTACCGATGCGGTGACTGGTACCAGGCAAATCGAGATGTTGGGTCTGGCTGGTCCTTATACCCAGATCATGAGGGAAAATATTCCTGATGTGAGGGGTCTTTCGGCCGTACAGGGCTTGACTTATACACCTGGAACATGGATTGATGCCATACAGTTGAATAAGGGTACCGGATCTGTGGTGAATGGATATGAGAGCATTGCCGGACAAATCAATGTGAACCTTCGAAATCCTTCAATGATGGATAAGGTCTACCTGAATGCCTATGCTAATCAAATGGGAAGGTTTGAAATGAATTCCAATATTGGATTGGATGTAGGCGATAAATGGGGTACAGCAATTCTTCTACATGGTAAACTTAATAGTATCAGGAATGACAGAAATAATGATGGTTTTCTGGATAACCCACTAAGTAAACAATTCATTGGACTTAATAGGTGGGAGCTATACAATGACCAGGGATTACACTTTCAGTTCGGGGTTAAAGGGACCTATATAGATAATTTAGGAGGGCAATCTGATTTTTCACTTGACGATAAGGGTTCAAATTCAATTTGGGGTATGAGTATGCTGACAAACCGGATTGAAGGATGGACAAAAATCGGTAAAGTAAATCAGGGAAAGCCCTATGAAAGTTTTGGCTTCCAGTTATCAGCAAGCCACCATGATCAGAAATCCTTTTTCGGTTTAAGAGGATATGATGCCTCGCAAAATATGCTATATGGAAATTTTATTTTCCAAAGCATCATCGGAAGTACCAACCATCAATATAAAGCTGGAATGAGCTTCCAGTATGATGATTTTAACGAGGTTTTTGATTTAGTTAATTATGATAGAACTGAGGTTGTCCCCGGAGCTTTCTTTGAATATACATTTCAGGGTTCTGATAGATTCAATGCGGTTGCCGGTATAAGGGGTGATTACCATAACCTGTTTGGGGCATTTGTTACACCCAGGGTACACCTTAGATACCTACTCACTGAAAATACGGTGTTAAGAGCATCTGGTGGCCGTGGTCAGCGAACAGCTAATTTGCTATCTGAAAATATGGGACTAATGGCTTCATCCAGAAACTTCATCATCGAGGGAGATGGTAGTTCCAAGCCTTATGGATTAAACCCTGAAGTTGCCTGGAATTATGGGTTGAATTTGACCCATGAATTCTCACTGGATTATCGGGATGGTAGTATCACTTTTGATTTTTACAGAACTGACTTCAAGAATCAAATTGTCGTTGACAGAGATACAAATCCTCAGGAAGTTCATTTTTATAATCTTGATGGAGAATCATTTTCGAATAGCTTTCAGGCACAATTGGATTATGAGCTTGTCAAGAGATTGGATATACGCTTAGCCTATCGATGGTTTGATGTACAGACAACCTATGGGAATGAGTTGTTGAAGAAGCCATTTGTATCGAGTAATCGGGCCTTTATGAATTTGGCATATGAAACGAGAGATCACTGGAGATTTGATTACACAGCCAACTGGCAGGGGAAAAAACGTATTTCAAACACCGTATCAAATCCATCAGAATATACACTTTCGGGATATTCCCCTGATTTTGTTTTAATGAATGCCCAGATAAGCAAAAGCTGGAGAGATGAAATATTTGAAATTTATTCCGGGGTTGAAAATCTCTTGAATTTCAGGCAGGAGAATCCCATACTTTCCAGTGAAGAGCCATTCAGTCCATATTTTGATAGTTCACTGGTTTGGGGACCTATTTTCGGTCGAAATATATACCTTGGGTTGAGGTATCGTATAAGATAGATTAGAAATGGAACTCAGTAAGCTTCATATCAAAAACATGGTTTGCCCCCGGTGTGTTATGGTGGTCAAACAAACCCTGGAGGATTTGAATATCGGCTACAACCACGTTAAGTTGGGTGAGGTTGAATTGGACAGCGAACTAAATAGTGAGGTGAAAGTGCACCTTGCGGAGCGGCTGGAGAAAGTGGGATTTTCATTGATTGATGACCGGAAATCCAGGATGATTGATCAGATCAAGCATATCGTGATCGATCAGATTCAACATCCACCGCCCAGTGATCAATTTCACTGGGCGGAGGTGATTGCAGGTGAGCTTCATTATGATTATAAATACCTTAGCTCCTTATTTTCTTCAGTTGAAGGTATTACGCTTGAGCAATACATCATTCGTCAGAAAATTGAGCGGATCAAGGAATTGATCGTGTATGACGAAATGACTCTTTCTCAAATTGCCTATCAATTAAAGTATAGCAGTGTGGCGCATTTAAGCGGGCAATTCAAGAAGGAAACCGGGATGTCTCCAAGCGTATTCAAGCAGGATTTTGATCGAAGCAGAAGCGGTCTCGACTCGATTGGAAGAGATGAAATAGTATAACTTATTCGGCAAATTCTGTAACACATTGTCTCATCGACTATGAGAACTTTGTACTCATAAAGTTTATAACCAGGACAAATCAGACAATGAAACATACCTATCAAATATCCGGAATGACATGTGATGGCTGCAGAAACCATGTAGAACAGACCTTAAAACATGTCGAAGGGATAAAATCAGCAAAAGTCAATTTAAAGGATCATGAAGCTGTGTTGGAGATGGAACAACATATTCCACTGGAACAGCTTCAAAAAGCCATGGAGGCTGATGGAGGTCATTATATGATTCATATGGATCATGGAGATCATCATGGCCATTCTCATGCTTCACATGATCATCATAATCATTTGAAGGAATCAAAAACTTCTAAAGGAACCGGAACTTACTATTGCCCAATGCGATGTGAGGGAGATAAGACCTATGATAAACCTGGTGATTGTCCCGTTTGTGGGATGGATTTGGTAGAGGAAGTAAATACTCAAAGCATGAGTAAAACCATTTATACCTGTCCAATGCATCCGGAAGTAGAACAGGACGAACCAGGAAGTTGTCCTAAATGTGGGATGGACCTGGTACCAAAAGAGGCTAACGAATCCGCTGAGAGTAAGACCTATCTCACTTTACTGAAGAAATTTTGGATCGCAGTAGCTTTTACACTGCCCATTTTCCTCATTGCCATGTCTGAAATGGTTCCCGACAACCCTTTGTATCAATGGATGGATTTAAAATACTGGAACTGGGTACAATTCGGACTTTCTATTCCGGTTGTTTTTTATTCAACCTGGATGTTCTTTGAGCGTGCCTGGCGTTCGATTGTGACCTGGAACCTGAACATGTGGACTCTGATTGGTATTGGATCGACTGCCGCGTGGGTCTTCAGTGTGATAGGAATGCTCTTTCCTGATGTCTTTCCGGATCAGTTCACGACAGAGTCAGGAACGGTACATGTTTACTTTGAAGCAGCCACTGTCATACTTACACTGGTTCTACTTGGTCAGGTACTGGAGGCTAAAGCCCATTCAAAAACCAATTCAGCGGTAAAAGAACTTTTAAAATTAGCACCCAACCAGGCCATCAGGATAAATGGGGATGAAGAAGAGGTGATCTCCATTGATAAAATACAGGTGGGGGATCTGCTTCGGGTAAAACCCGGTGATAAAATCCCCGTCGATGGAAAGATTGAAGAGGGAGAGAGTCAAATTGATGAATCAATGATTACAGGAGAGCCTATACCGGTTGAGAAATCCGTAGGTGATCACGTCAGCTCCGGCACAATCAATGGGAATCAAACCTTCGTCATGAAGGCTGAAAAAATTGGTTCGGATACCTTGCTTTCTCAAATCATTCACATGGTCAATGCTGCCAGCAGGAGTAGGGCGCCAATTCAGCGACTGGCTGATAAGATCTCAGGTTATTTTGTTCCGATAGTCGTATTGGTTTCAGTGATCACTTTCGCACTTTGGGTCCTCTTTGGTCCGGAGCCCCGGTATGTATATGCTTTTGTCAATGCCATTGCGGTGTTAATCATAGCTTGTCCATGCGCATTGGGTCTGGCCACTCCTATGTCTGTGATGGTTGGGGTTGGTAAGGGAGCCAGGGAAGGTGTGTTGATCAAGAATGCGGAAGCATTGGAAATGCTGAATAAAATCGATGTACTGGTGGTTGATAAAACCGGGACGATTACCGAAGGAAAGCCATCTGTTGAAAAAGTGATCTGCGCGGCTGAAAAACTTTCTGATAAGGATGTCATTCAATATGTTGCTTCAATCAATCAAAACAGTGAACACCCTTTGGCTGAAGCAACGGTTCGGTATGCCAAAGCGCAAAAAGTTTCTTTGTCCAAGTCATCGGATTTCAAATCCATTACCGGAAAAGGTGTTACAGGTAAAGTAGGAGGTAAGGAAGTAGCCATAGGGAATGATCGCCTGATGGATGAATATCAGATTGACGTTCCTGTGAAAATCACCAAACAGGTGAAAGAAGAGCAAAAGAAAGGTAAAACAGCATCCTATGTTACACTGGATGGTAAAGTCATTGGATATTTTCTGATCAGCGATGCCATCAAGGAGACCAGTCCAAAAGCCATTCATAGCTTAAAAGAGAGGGGGATTAAGGTGTTGATGCTGACCGGCGACAATGCCTATACAGCCCAGGCGATTGCTTCAGAATTAGATATTGAATTCAAAGCAGGAATGTCGCCTGAGGATAAGCAGAGAGAAATCAAAGAGCTTCAGGCTAAAGGATTGAAAGTAGCGATGGCTGGCGATGGGATTAATGATTCACCAGCTTTGGCTCAAAGTGAAGTTGGGATAGCCATGGGAACCGGAACGGATGTCGCCATTGAAAGTGCAGGTATTACACTGGTCAAAGGTGATTTGAATGGTATTCTTAAAGCCTTTCAACTAAGCCATAATGTCATGAGAAACATCAAGCAAAACCTGTTCTTTGCCCTGGTTTACAATACCATTGGAATACCTGTTGCTGCAGGTCTGTTATTCCCATTCTTCGGAATTTTATTGAGCCCTATGCTGGCTGCCGCTGCGATGAGTATGAGTTCAGTGAGTGTGATTGGGAATAGTTTGAGGTTGAGGTCGTAGTTCTCGCGGAGACGCAGAGATGTGAATGTGTTATTGATGGGGATTTTCACGCAAAAACACAAATTAGTAAGGGTATACTGGCGTTTATTTCGCGCAAAGTCGCTAAGGAAGGGTGATCCATTGTGACTCATTTGCGTAGGATCAGTCGCTTAGGTCTTCCCAAGTGACGCTTCTCTCTTATTTTTTAATGATTTCGCAGCACAATTTTCATTAGCGCTCTCTGTTTTATCCAAACTCACTGGGTCGTTCAAAATAAGCTTCCAACTGAGTGAGCATTTTTTCATCGTTGGGACAGTCTTGTACAACTTGTCCATCTTCAAGCACAATAATTCTGGTGGCTATATCTGTGATATGGCGCAAGTCGTGACTGGATACAATCATGGTTCTAAAAGATGTAGCGATAGATTTGATTTTGCCTTTCAACCAGGATTGGGATCCGGGATCCAGATTGGCAAAGGGTTCATCGAGAATAACAATTTCAGGATTATGGATGAGTGCAGAGAGTATACCCACTTTGGTTCTATTCCCTGTTGACAGATCCCTGATCAATTTTTTTCCTTTAAAAAGCTGTTCATCGAAGAACTGGTGATTCTGACTTAGAAATCCATCAATTTCCGATTTAGGTATTCTATATAAAGAACCAATAAATTCAAGGTATTCCATGGGTTTAAGGAATGGAATAAGAAACCCATCATCCAGAAACGAACCCGTATAGGATTTCCAATGATCTGACCTAAATACATCCTGACCTTTGGATGTAACCAATCCTTTGGTAGGTTTTACAAGGTCTAGAATCAATCTCAACATGGTTGTCTTACCCGCTCCATTATTGCCAACAACACCCAATGTTTCTCCTTGTTCAATCTTCAATTGATCCGTTGAAAATGCAGTTATCTTACCATATTGCTTGTCTGTATGCTGAAACTCAATCATTCTCTATAAGATTCGGTCATCAATAATTTTCTTTTACTAAAGAGAGAAATTAAGGCTTTCAAAACCCAGGGGGAAAGTAACATACCAAATAACCCAATTATGATCATCAGGCCAATTCCCAACTGAATCAAATTACCTAAATAATATGTGCCCACAGGAAGTAGTGCCATTGGAATTACCAATAAGAACTGATTAAATCCCACCCCCTCAAAATTCATAAACACACCTTTTGAAAGCTCCATTCTCGAGGTGTTGAAAAATCCACTAAAAATGAGGATAGGCGTAATTATACCTAAATGGAACAACCAGCACCCAAGATGGAATAAGAAATATCGTTGGTCAAAAAAACTGTATGGTAGTATTAGCAAAAATCCTAAAAGGAAGAAAGATGCTAGCAATAAATATTTAGATTGGATGAGTGTTGAACTCGTTAGATTGCAAGTCATCAACCTATCAAAGAAACTGCTTTCCCATGCAAATAGAAATTGACCATGTTGAAGTGCGAAAATGCTCATAGCCATTGAGCTAAAGCCAATCAATATCAACTCATTTCTGGAAACATCCAATCTCACAAAGAAAAATGCAGCATAAATGATTAAAAAAATTGACATGAAAAAGGTAACTCTGGAGCGCTTGTTTCTGAATATCAATAGCAATTCCAATAGAAGCAAATTAACTACTGGACTTTTTGTGAATCTGCCAAAGGAGACAGATTTGTATTCAGCTATCTGGTCATTGTAAAACTCCTTATCAATAGTTCTTAATGCAGTGAGGTAAAAAAATCCACAGATAAGGATAGGAATGAAGACCATAAAGGGGTAGGGAAAGATCTGAGTAAGTAGCTGTTCATACCTTAAGGAGATATCAATAAAACCCTCAAGTTCCAGATATAACATTACCCCAAAAGCGACCAAAAGGAATAATGTCAATAAGCTTCTTTTTTGGAACAGAAACTTGATATTCACTCCCAGATAATTGTTAGAATAAATAAGGCCGATAAAAAAGATGATCCAGGTAAATGAATAGGCAACAGACTGATTGGGTAGTACCAGTTGTATAAATACGGAAAGAAAAAGAATGATTGGAATGATATTGAAAAAGCTAAAAGCCATTCGAATTAATGGATAATGAATGAGGCTTTTTCTTTTTATAGGTAAGGTTCTGTAGTAATTAATGTTGAATGAAGGGACACTTTGAAAGAGAAGCCTTAGAAGAACATCAATCAGAAAATAATAAAAGGTAAAACGGGTAAATAATTGTAGCGGATCGATGTCACCTTTATCACCTATTTTTTTCAAGGCATAGCCTGCAAATAAACTGATCATGACCACATAAAAAATGAACAGAACTGACAGGAAAATCTTGAAGATGTTTTTGGCCAGGTCTCTACTATCCAGGATTTTTCTCCATCTGTCCAGAAAATAATGAATCAGTAACCACTTCATGGTGCTAGGTTTTGACAATCAATTATATGCAAATTATCTGAAATTTTATCAAGTGGAATCAATAATTGAGGGCGAAATGATAGGAGGATAGATTGCGTTTTGATATTAAGATTTTCCCCTGAGCTGATGATTCCTGCGGGCAATTATCTTAATCACAAAGATTGCATAGTGCGCTCACCCTTCCGGAAACCTGCTGTCCCAGAAAAAATCCGTTACTTCTATTAAGTGGACGCCAGCTTCAAAATCCGGATGCCGGGTATTGATCACATAATTCCATTCGATAGAGATAATGGCAGAAGGAATTTTCATTAACAGCGTCTTTCCTTGCTCATACCAGTTACTCCCAGTTTGCTGGGTTGCAGGATAACCGGAAAGAAGATACCATTTTTCTGGAAGGACCCCAGGGTCGGGTTCGTAAATTTCCCCAGGATTTGCCACCTCAATATGCATGATCTTGAAATTCCCTTTGGGACGGATACCATTTGTATGTGCCAGCAACTCCAAAGCACAGAGGGATACACTCCCCGAGGTATAGATCACATACTGGCCGGCTTTGTTCCATCGATTGGATGCACCTGAGGCCAGCAGCTCAGACGCATACTCTTCCCGCGCCAGCCGAAATAACCTCATACATTGTCACCATATTGAATGGCCGTGAGCCGAGAATCTATGTGCTTAATGCCACTGATGGTAGTAAAAAAGTTGATGGGCTTGTCGTTATCAAAAAAGAAATTGGCTTTTTGCAGCCATTCATTGAATTGTGTGGAAGACCCAAATACTTCAATGCCATGGCCATACAACGATAAAAGAGAAAAAACGTGCTCTTGCAGGTGCGGCTTCATGGCAAGATCAGCTTCTTTATAGTTTCTGAAAGTCTTGAGACTAATGTTGAGAGAATCGGACAGTATCTCATCTTTCAGGCCGGAGATCTCTTTAAGATCCGCTAAATACCCGGTCCTGATTTTATTTTGCATTACAGCAAAGAGTATTTCAGGCTCTGAAACCTGCAGGGGAATATTTTTTGGTGGGATATATGTTTTTTCTTTTTTCTTCACACACTAAAAGTAAGCATATTTACTCTTTTTAAAAAGTAATTTTACCACTTTTAAGCAAGGTTATTCGAATATGTTGCTTGGAAGCACTAAACACTTCAAGTAGAGTCATTCTAATTGGGTATTCAGCAGTATTGATACAACAAGCCATTAACCTGGTGGTTACACACAGCCACAACGCTCGGAAGTTACTTCTCTAAACTCTTGTGCGGAAGTTACTTCCGTGCAACTTAGTATCAACCCTTAATTGATCGGCTTTATCACGATATTTCTGAAAGCAAGCTTTAGCCCGCCGCCGCTGTGAATTTGCAAGGCTATCTGCCCACTTTTAGCACCAATTTTTTCATCCTCCAGGGTGATCATTTTGGTTCCATTTAACCAGGTAGTCACCTTATCGCCTTTTACCATCAGCTTCATCTTATTCCATTCACCATACTTAAGTGCATTATCAGACACTTCCGGATCCGGTTTGATTAACCAGCCCCTTCCATAAGATTCGTATATTCCACCGGAATCATGTCCAGGAGGTGCAATCTCTGCCTGCCATCCGGCAATTTTTGTTCCTTCAATAGAAGAGTGGAAGAATAACCCGCTGTTCCCATCCTTTTCCTGCTTGAATTCCAGGGTAAGAATAAAATCCTTGTATTTACCCTCTGTTCCCAGGTATCCGTATTCACCATCCGGACCACTTTCGGCGACAATTGTGCCATCTTCGACGTACCATTTTTCTGTTCCGTAAACGATCCATCCGGTCAGATCTGTTCCATTAAACAAATCCTTTTTCTGTCCAAAGGATTGTGAAAGTGTTGCAAACGTTAATGCAACTATGATAAGAGATAAATATTTTCTGTTCATAGCGGTAAATATATAATGAACAGGCTATTTAACCGAATTCAGATATGACTGATAATCCTCAAGCGTATCCAGATCAATTTCTCCTTTGTCAAAAGGGACTAACCCTAGCTCCCCCTTAAAATTTTTAATCAGAGATTTTGCTCCACTGAAATCCTGAATCTCTAGCAGATTATGATATTGAGATTTATTGAACAGGGTAGGAGGCCCATAGTTTCCATCTGGATAGGCTGATGCTACTATTTCGAACATGTCTTGCTGTGCTATCAACTTATTGAAGATCTCTTTTGTAAGATAAGGCTGGTCACAAACGGATATGATCACTGATTCAAAAATACCAGTCAAAATCATTTCCGATACACCTCTTTTAATAGAGTTTCCCATTCCTCTATCCCAATGATCATTGATGATAATATCGACTTTGTAGTCCATCAGGATTGGAGTTAGCAGTTTATTGTCAGATCCCAGCACAACAAACACGTTATCAGCATTGCTTTTGCAAGCCTCATCAACCGCATGTATAAGAAGTTTCTTTCCCTGAACATCAAGTAGTTGTTTCGGCTTCCCAAGTCGTGAAGAATTACCCGCAGCTAGAATGATAATTGCGGTTTTTTCTTTCATTAGATCAAATGAGATGACTTTAGGACCTCCCCGGTAATTGGATCCTTAGTATGGATGCTGTCCTTTCTTTCTTTAAGTGGTTTAGCACTCCTTTGAGCAAAATAGCTCTTAATTTCTGCAATGATCGCCAGGGCAATCTCTTCGCGGGTATCTGCTCCAATATCGAGCCCTATTGGGGCGTGAATTCTCTTAAGATCATTTTCACCCAGCTTGATCCCCCGATCTTCAAGTTGAGACACCATTTTATCCCATCGCTTCTTGGGTCCGACAATCCCAATATAGGGAGCTTCTCCTTCTAAAACCTGGATCAGTGCATCTCTGTCATAATCAAGGTTATGAGTCATCAGAACCACAGCAGAGTATGGAGTGGTTCTTATTTTTTCACCCATAAACTTCCGATCGCATTGTATGACCTGGGCATTTGGGAAGTTTTTTGGGAATAAATGAGCAGCACATTCGTCAGTCAACCGAACATTCCATCCCAGTTGGTTGGCAAATTGTACGACTGGTTGTGCGTCCCCACCACCACCAACGATCACCAGGTCAATAGCAGGCTCAAATTGCTCGAAAAAGACTGTTTCACCGTTTACTTCAATCATCCCACTTGGCTGACTAAACAACTTCTCCTTTAATTTTTCAAATCCTGCTAATTCATGGAAATCAAAAGTCGAATCCAGGATTTCTCCATCCGTCTTGGTCCAGGAATAGAATGGAAATTCACCTAACTTCTTCACCAGGATTGTCTTTTTCTGGCTTTGGATGAGCTTCTTGAAAACCCCCATTATTGGTTTTTTTCTATTAATGGGTTCTACATAGATGTGGATGATCCCATTACATCCGAGGTTGATCCCCAGCTGATGGTTTTCATCCTCATTGGTGTCATAGGTAATGATCCTGGCCTTACCGGATTTCATGATTTCTTGTGCCTGTCTCAAGACATCACCCTCCAGGCATCCTCCACTAACTGAACCTTCCCACAGGCCATTGTTTAAGATGAACATCTTAGCCCCAGGGCTACGATAAGATGAACCTTCCACCTTTACAACGGTAGCCAATGCCGCCTGATTAGAATCAAAATCAGTCTTGCCATGGGCTTCTACAATTCTCTTCAGCTCGATCATATTTTGAAGATAATAGGATTTATGATTAATTTATCATTTCTCTTTGATAAACCAAAATGCCAAACCACATTAACCCCATTGCCAGAAGATTACAGTGGTATCTTCTCAGCACCATCTTGTTTCTTCTTGCTTGTGATACTCAAAAAGATTTCCAAACCTGGGAGGTTTATAGAGGCGATCCGGGAAGTACTTCATACTCCAATCTGAATCAGATTAATAAAAACAATATTGATCAACTGGAAGTGGCCTGGGAATACGCAACGGGGGATGTGGAAGAAGGAAGCAGAACCTCCCTGGAATGTAATCCAATCATAGTGAATGGAAAGATGTATGTTACCTCTCCTCGTATGAAGCTTATCTGTCTGGATGCCGTATCAGGAAAAGAGATTTGGAGATTTGATCCTTATGAAGGTAAAAGAGGTGGTGGCGTCAACCGTGGAGTTGCTTATTGGGGTGATAAATATGGAGGTAGGATCTTTATTGGTGCTGGTATGGATCTGTATTGTCTGGATGCTGAAACGGGTTCTTTGATAACAGAATTTGGAGGAGATGGAAAAATTGATCTGAGAGCAGGATTGGGAAGAGATACCTCGAAACTTTTTGTCAGAATCACTTCGCCAGGGATAATCTATGGAGACCTATTAATACTAGGATCATCTGTTAGTGAAAGTTATGGTTCTGCACCAGGCTTTATCCGTGCATATGATGTAAGGAGTGGTGATATAGCCTGGACCTTTCATACAATTCCACAACCTGGCGAATACGGCTATGATACCTGGGAGGAGGATAATTATAAAGAAGTTGGCGGTGTCAATGCGTGGACCGGGCTGGCCCTGGATCAGGAACGTGGGATTGTCTATGCACCAACTGGATCAGCATCTTTTGATTTCTTTGGTGGCTATCGGGAAGGCGAAAACCTTTTTGCCAATTGTCTGATTGCATTGAATGCAAAAACCGGTGAAAGGATCTGGCATTATCAATTGGTACACCACGATATCTGGGATTATGATTTACCAGCCCCTCCAACACTTGTTACTATAAATAAAGAGGGCAAAGAGATTGATGCAGTAGCCCAAATCACCAAGATGGGTTGGGTATTTGTATTTGATAGAGAGACGGGTGAACCCGTATTTCCAATTGAAGAAGTTTCCGTTCCGCAATCAGGGGTATTGGCTGAAACTAGCTGGCCAACCCAACCACGTCCTTCCAAACCTCCGGCTTTTGTGAGACAAGTATTTGATGAGAGTCAATTCTCAGATATATCCGAGGGATCTTATGAGTATATCAAGGACTTTTTGAAAAACTCAAAGTATGGCCCTATTTACACACCACCGAGCCTTGAAGGGACTGTTCAGTTTCCTGGTACGACCGGAGGGGGCGAATGGGGTGGTCCTGCATTTGACCCTGAATCCGGGGTCCTATATGTCAATGCAAATGAGGTCCCGTCTTTTATCATGCTGAAACCTATTAATGCTGATAATCAGGAACTCACTGGTAAGCAGCTTTTTAGTCTCAATAATTGTGCGAGTTGTCATGGGTCAGATCTTATGGGGGTGGGAGCTTTCCCGTCTTTGAGACCTGTTTCCATCTCAAAGCAGGAAGTGATGTCATTGCTTCAAACAGGCAAAAGTCAAATGCCTGCTTTTCCTCATTTAACGATCGAACAAAAGGAGGCCATAATAGATTATGTTTTCAATCCTGAAAAGTATAAAGGAGAGGAGTCTGAGGAATTTATGAAAAATTCAAGGTATGTCCATTATGGAAACAATGATCTCGAGGACCAGGATGGATATTTTGGGGTGAAGCCGCCCTGGGGGACCTTGAATGCCATTGACCTGAATGATGGGGAGATCCTATGGAAAGTACCATTGGGAATTTATCCCGAATTAATTGAAAAAGGTCTTCCACCAACAGGTACCCAAAATATGGGTGGTCCTATTGTGACAAAAGGTGGACTGGTATTTATTGGGGCTACCAGAGATGAGATGTTCAGGGCTTTTGATAAAAGGACAGGGGATGTGGTATGGGAGTATAAATTACCCTTTGGAGGTCATGCCACTCCATCTACCTATGAAGTTGACGGAGTGCAATACATTGTGATTGCTTCCGGTGGACATGGTGGAATAGGGATTAAGTCCGGTGATCGATATGTTGCCTTTAAGCTGAAAGGCTTTTAACCTCCTTTTTGACTAGCCAGAAATTCAATAACATCCCTAATGTCTCTTTTAGATAGGATATTCCCCATTGGAGGCATTCCTGATGGTAAATTTTCTCTGTGTTCTATCCTGGATATTGGAATATCCAATGGCTCAGCTTCAGCAGTTCTGAGAACTATTCTTTCACTGGTTTCCTCCGTTAATACCCCTGATACCTTTGTTCCATCCTTTAAGGTTAGCATCACATTACCGTAGCCGGGAGACAATCTGGCACTTGGCTCGATCAAAGCCTCAAGAATTTGTTCTCGTGTTAGTTTGGATCCTACATCAGACAAGACTGGGCCTACTGTAGATCCGGTGCCTTCCTGCATAGAATGGCATCTTACACACTGTGCAGATTCATTACGATAGAAGATTCTTGCACCAGATCGGGCATTACCTCCCACAAGTGTCTCCTGAAAACCTTCAGCAGAGTTTTCAGTGGATCTAAAGGGTTCGAGTTTAGCGATTAAATCATCAGACTTGGTCGCTTCTACAGCTTCTATGAGATCCAAGGTAATTCCCGCATCCAGTTGTTCATTTTTCAACTTTTCAATTAAGTCTACCAGAATGGGTTGTGTTTTCTCCAGTGGAAGTTCACCGAGAATAGTCACAGTTTCCTGTTGTTCTCTGAGCTCACCAGATTTAAATATTGGCATCACAACCTTAGGGAGGTTTTCTTTAGAGATGTCTAACTGAGTCAATAAACTGATAGCTGTCGTTCTGACATCCGGATCCCGATCCTGCATACCTTTTTGAACCACAGATTCAATATCGGCATAATTGAGTTTGCTTAGTGTGGTAATGGCACTGGATCTTACCGCAGGATCATTATGACTCTGCAGAGCAGCAACAGCAGCAGTATTTGAATCAATACCGAGGTTGCTAATAGCTTCCAGGCTGGCAACAATTACATCTGGTGACTTATCGGAAAGGAAATAGCTGATCTCTCCTGAGATAGCTTTGATGACTGGTTCCGGATCCCGATGAATCTCCCCTCTATATCTTCCGTCCACCCGATCCAATACAGAAGGTTCAGGCCAGGTGCCAAGAGTAGCCAGTGCTTCGGCACGAATTTCATTTTCCACATTTTTTCTCTTGGCAAAAGCAATGAGGTCATTCATTTGCTCTTCACCACCCACCCTTAAAGCAGCATTGATAGCCCTGCGTAGCAGTGGCTCAGAAGTAAATCTTTCTTCTTTGAGGATTGCGGCGAGTGCAGGAAGTGCGGGTTCAATAGAAAAGTCATCATTGATGGCCCTGGCAGCATTTTCTACGATGTATTCATCCTCATCATCCAGGAATTTAGCCACATTTTCATTGCTCAACCTTCTTAATACCAACACTGCAGCAATTCTTAATGCTTTACTCTCATGGTTTTCCAGTGCAATAAGTGGATCAGGTTTTCCAATTCGGTAGAGAGCATAGACACCAGCATGTCTTAAATACAGATCCTCGTCATTATTTTTCTCAATCATGGCGAGAATATCATCTATTGCATCAACAGATTTCAATCTTCCAAGGGCCTGAGCAGTAAAGAATTTTACTCTTGCATTTGCATGAGATAATAGGGGGATCAGACTAGACTCTGCAGGTTGATAATAAACATCTCCGATCACTTTAGCTGACTGAGCAACGATTTCAGGATCAGCATCATCCAATAACTTAACCAGTTTACGAGCATAAGAAGTATCAGAAGCTGCTAATTGGCCTAGCCCCCAGATTCCATGTATTCGTGCCAACTGATTATCTGTCTGATCAATGGCCGATTTCAAGACCATAGACCCCGGTTTATCTCGCTTGGCCAATTCAAACTGAGCCTTTTGGCGAATACGCATATCAGGATATTGTAATAATGTCAGCAGTTGATCTCCGGACTGATCAGAATAATCTAACGTCATCAATCGGTGAGTTTCTTTTCTTTGTTCCGCAAGGTCATTGGTCTCTTCCGTTACATCCATTCGCCAGATTCTGCCATAATTTTTAGGTTCCCAGCCTTTTACCCAATCTGCCACATACAAAGCCCCATCCGGACCAAAAGAGATACCCGTGGGTAGTATTCCACGCACAGCCATCACTTCAGAGTTAAAATCGAAAGTGGCACCTTTAGGTTTTAGGTCAAACGACCAAATTGGTGACCTGCTGGATTGGCCCACAAACTCAACAAGGAAGAACTTGTTCTGCCATCTTTTTCCCAGAGCAGTACCTGGATTATAAACCATTCCGGTAGGACCATTGTGATAATTTCTGATAGGAGGTAAGATGTGGGCTGCCTGACCTTCCCAGTGTGGAACAAAGTATTTCTCATCCATCCATACCCGGTAATTGTTGTTTTTTGGATCGGTGTATTTCCCAAACTGCCAGTTGATTCTCCAGCCTGAGTCATAGCCTTCAACGATGTGGACCAGCCTTTCACTTTCTCCGGGCTGATCGCCATCATTGTCTGAACTGATGATATTGCCATATTCATCAAATACAAATTCATGAGTATTTCTATGACCAGCAGAAAAAACTTCAAAATTGCTCCCATCAGGGTTAGCTCTCACAATAACTCCTCTGTTTGGGAAGACATACCTGGAGCCATCATTCGCAGTCAGGTTTGCCCCGATATCCCCAATTCCCCAGTAAAGTTTTCCATCAGGACCCATTATAGCACCTGACATCCCATGGCCGCCGAAACCAATGTGGGCCATGAATCCGGTTCCCAAAGATTCCTGTTTGTCCATCACCCCATCACCGTTGGTATCGGTCAATCTCCACATGTCTGGAGCACTACCCATAAAAATGGCGTCATTTGTAACTTCAAGTGCTCCTGCCACATCCGTTACCTCCTGGGAGGGCAGTTGATATATTCTTCTGGCTACATCGGCATACCCATCCTTGTTTTCGTCCTCGATCTTCCATAGTTCATCCTCTTCTACAGTTAAATCCCGCCAATCATGGATTCCGTCTTCATTTAGATCCTTCAACCATTCATTATCCTTGCTATTTTCAAGGTTAAAAGTTTTTCTAAGGAAATTTCTTCGGTCCTCTACGGACTGAAAACCAATAGACGGCGTCATCCAGTCACGGTGTCCCCTGATATCAAATTCTGAATTATAAGGCCTGATTGGTCTGGTAAGATAGGCTCTTCCATAATCGTCCATTTCAAGGGCAATCATGTCTGTTGTCAGAGAGTCAGAAGCCCATAACTTAAAGGTTAAACCTTCTTCTAATTCCAGGGTAGTCTCAGTGAGGATTTCACCTTCTCTTTGAAGCGTTTGCTCCCGAGATTGTTTGACGGTGAGGGGTAGCACCTTGTTCGAATCACCACATGAAACATTGAAGATCAGTGAAATCAGAATTAGTAGCTGAAGGGGGTTAAAAATTCTTCTCATTTCTGGATTTTGTAGGGTTTTTTCTATTAGCTAACCACAATGTTAACGATGAATTGCTAAAGCTATCAATACTTTTACGAATCTAATTACAGATTTGAACTCATTGCTTAGCTAATCAAACAAATAAGTATCCTTTTCTGTTCGTAGGTGCTTGCCCTAAATATCGATTTAATGTTTGATTCTTAGCTAATCCTCTTTTTTGGAGCCCATTTTAGTATAATAAAGAGCTGAATAAGGATAATGGGTATTGTCAGCATCAACAGGTATTCCCAACCAATACTGAATAGAATCCATCCCGCTGACAGAGAGGCAATGGCTTGAAATCCAAAAATGGTAAATTCATTAATTGCCTGCACTTTGAATCTTTCGGAAGGCTGATATGAATTTGGAAGTAGGGTAGTGCCACCGATAAATAAGAAATTCCAGCCAACTCCTAAAAGTATCAGAGATATCCAGTAATTGTTGAGGTGATGAGAGCTATATGCAATGGCAATGCAAGCCAAATAGGCAAGAAGCCCGGTGATCATCATCCTGGATATTCCAAGTTTAGCAATGATCCATGCTGCTATCAGTGAGGGTACAAACATGGCTAATATATGACTTTGAATGACCCATTTCGTGCTGTGTAGAGAATGCCCATCAATTACATGCATACTCACAGGTGTAGCGGTCATTATAAAAGACATCACCGTATAGCCTACCGTAGCACTTGTAATCGCCACCCATAAAACTGGTTGTCTTGCGATTTTTTGGGTGAGATCACCTCACTTTTTTCAACCACAGGGTTCTTAAATGCGAGAAGAACCATAAAACATAATGAGAACAATCCGGCTAATAGCAGGAAGGATCCAGTATAATCAATGGTCAAAAGATCTTTACCTAAAAGCGCAATTTCCGGTCCGATGAATGCAGCGATGATACCTCCGAGTAATACTGTAGATGCTGCTTTTGGGACCAAATCATTTGATACACTTTCCATTGCTGCGAACCTAAACTGCATGCCAGTGGCGCTGGTTACGCCAAACAAAAAAGTGCTGATACAAAACCCTAGAAAAGATTGGGTCATTACTGAATAAAGCGCAATAAAGGCAATTAGAACAGAGTAAATCAAAATAGAAAGGAAAGATGCCTTTCTACCAAATCTTCGCATAAGTAACGTTACAGGTACGGTTGAAGCGGCTGTACCTACCACCAGGCTTGCTACTGGAAAGGTGGCCAAACCGGGCATTGGGGCCAGCTCTTTTCCAATCAAACTGCCAATGAAGACCACAGAGGAATTGACGGAAAGAATTAATGCTTGTGCAAGTGTTAGCAACCAAACATTTTTAGGAAGACCTGATATTCCGCTCAATATGGTTAGTTATTTTAGATTAGTGAGGGTGACCAAATTATTTGATCTTTTTCATCATCCGGTTGGCAAACACGAAATCATTCAGCTCTTTGACATCAGTTTCAGTAATATTCTTGTTACTGCCTTCCCAAAGTTTTTTGCCTTTGTACATAAAAATGACTTTATCACCAATTTCAATGACCGAGTTCATATCATGCGTGACAATGACCGTGGTTATGTCATTTTCCAGGGTAATTTCTTTGATGAGTTCGTCTATCAGAATACTTGTTTGAGGGTCAAGCCCGGAATTAGGTTCGTCACAAAACAGGTAGTTTGGACTATTTACAATTGCCCTGGCAATGCCCACACGCTTTTTCATCCCACCGCTAATTTCAGAGGGCATCCGTTTATTTACATTTTCCAGGCCAACCCGTTCCAGACAAAAATTGACCCGCTCCAGCTTTTCTGGCAATTTCATCTTTGTAAGAATATTCAATGGGAACATCACATTTTGCTCAACAGTCATACTGTCAAATAATGCACTCCCCTGGAATAGCATACCCATCTCCCTTCGGATTTCTGTTTGTACCTCCTTGTCAGAATCAGTGAAGTTCCTGCCGTTATACAGCACATCACCGGTATCAGGTTTTAATAAGCCTACAATACATTTGAGTAACACACTTTTACCGGTACCACTAGATCCGATTATAAGATTAGTTTTACCTTTTTCAAATGTTGCTGAGATGTCTGTTAAGACTTCTTTATCCTCAAAGCTTTTTGATACCCTGTTTACTTCTATCATCCCAGTAATAATTGTGCAAGTAAATAATCTGCTAAAAGCACAGCGATACAGCTATTAACTACAGCGGCAGTTGAAGATTGACCAACTTCAAGTGCACCACCAGAAGTGTAAAAACCCCGGAAAGCAGAAATGGAAGCAATCAGGAAGGCAAATACCAGGGCTTTGATCAGGGCAAACATCACATTGAAGGGAATAAATTCCATTCGGATTCCAATGATGTAATCTGTACCTGTCATTACGCCAGTAAGTAAGCTTGTAATATACCCTCCCCATATGGTAAGGAATCCGGAAAGCACAACCAACATTGGATACATAAGGACAGAAGCAATAATCTTTGGCAGCACCAGATAGGAGGTAGCATTAATCCCCATCACTTCCAGGGCATCAATTTGCTCTGTGATTCGCATGGTACCCAATTCACCAGCGATGTTGGATCCAACTTTTCCTGCATAAATAATGGCAATGATGGTTGGGCTTAGTTCCAGGATTGTCATATCACGGACAACCAACGAGATGACTGGCTCAGGAATAAGTGGGCTTACCAGGTTGAAAGCTGTCTGTATGGTGGTAACAGCGCCCATAAACAATGACACAATCGACACGATAAAAAGGGAGTTATACCCAACGTTAATGCACTCCGTTAATGTGAGTCGAGCATACGTGACAAAGGTCTCCCGTCTTACAAACAATTGGCCAATAAAAATGAGAAATTTTCCTAAATTCTTCATGAACGCTATCTTCTCCCGGAAGTGTTAGTTTTGCCAAATTAACAAGAACATGTCAAACTCATCAATTTGGTCTGACCAAAAAATGGAAATATGGAAAATGTTGACAAATTAATTGTTGTAACCGGCGGAACCAAGGGTATTGGACGTGCTATTTTAGAATTATTTGCTGGTCAGGGATACGCACTAGCCACATGCTCCAGGAGTGAAGAAGATTTGGATTTACTGAAAGATGCTTTAGAGAATAAATACCCATGTAAGGTACACGCAAATACGGCAGATCTTTCGAGAAAGGAAGAGTGCCAATCGTTCATTGAGTTTGTTAGATTGATTGGAAAACCTGTTGAGGTTCTTGTTAATAATACAGGTAGATTTTTACCTGGCGAAATTCTACAGGAAGCGGATGGGACACTGGAGGAAATGATAAACACAAATCTTTACAGTGCTTACTACCTTACCAGGGGGCTGGTACCTTTCATGAAGACATCGGAGAAACCTCATATTTTTAATATGTGTTCCACAGCTAGTATTACTGCTTATAAAAATGGAGGTTCTTATTGTATTAGCAAGTTCGCATTATATGGCATGTCTAAGGTGCTAAGAGAGGAACTAAAGGAATCAGGAATACGTGTTACTTCCGTGCTTCCAGGTGCTACATTGACAGCTAGTTGGGAAGGTGCAGATATTCCTGAAGAACGTTTTATGAAAGCTACAGATGTTGCTGAGATGATTCTTTCAACATATAAATTAAGTGCACATTCTGTAGTTGAGGATTTATTAATCAGACCTCAGCTCGGGGACCTGTAAAAAGCCATAACTTTTTCTGCCCGATTAGTGTTTACCTTTGTGAAAAATACAAAGAATGTCTAATTCAGCTCTTTCTGAATCATTTCAGTTTTGTAAAAGTCTAACCACTTACACCAGGAGGAAAACTCGTGTAGTCAATATTGGGAGTGTTCCATTAGGTGGGGATTATCCAATTCGGGTTCAATCTATGACCACGGTAGATACCATGGATACCAAAGGATCTGTTGAGCAAGCTATTCGCATGATTCATGCTGGTTGTGAATATGTGAGGATTACAGCTCCCAGCATCAAGGAAGCAGAGAATCTGAAAAATATTAAGCAGGAATTAAGAGCAATGGGTTATGATACACCATTGGTTGCAGATATCCATTTTACTCCTAATGCTGCAGAACTTGCAGCCAGGATCGTGGAGAAAGTAAGGGTCAATCCCGGAAATTATGCTGATAAAAAGCGGTTTGAAGAGATTGAATATACTGATGAAACCTATAAGCTGGAATTGGAAAGAATCAGAGACAAATTTGTGCCCCTGATTAATATATGTAAAGAGCATGGGACGGCTATGAGAATAGGTACCAATCATGGGTCACTCTCTGATCGTATCATGAGCAGGTACGGAGATACTCCAATGGGAATGGTGGAATCGGCTTTGGAATTTATTAGGATATGTGAAGATCTCAATTACTATGATATCGTGGTTTCCATGAAGTCAAGTAATCCACAAGTAATGGTTCAGGCCTACAGGCTTCTTGTCCAGAAGCTTGAGGAGGAAATGCTACAACCTTATCCTTTACATCTTGGGGTTACAGAAGCAGGTGAAGCTGAAGATGGACGGATCAAGTCTGCTGTTGGGATAGGGACGCTGTTAGAGGATGGACTGGGGGATACGGTAAGGGTGTCATTAACTGAAGAGCCTGAGTTTGAGGCACCTGTAGCCAGGATATTGGTTGATAAGGTGGTAGGAAAGACAGGTCCCGGTACCAATGAAACGGTGAACTTTAGTCAGTATAAACCATTTGATTACCAAAAAAGGCATACCAATGAGGTAGCTAATTTTGGCGAGGAGAATGTGCCACGCGTAATTGTTGATCTTTCCTGTATTTTAGATCTGGTTCCAAAAGATCTTAAGGCAGTAGGTCATTTCTACTTACCGGAGCTTGATAAATGGGCCATGAATGATACAGGGGTGGACTATGTTTATACTGGTAGCAATCCAGCTTCATTCATGCTTCCAAATGGATTAAGAGAGATACTGGATTATGACAAATGGATTGAGCATCCAGAGAAGCAGACCAAATATCCGCTCATTAATTCAAGACATTTATCAGATCATCAACTACATCCTAATATAAATTTCCTGAAAATTGATTTAAGCGAGTTGAATGATCAAATGATAGAAAGTCTTTCAGGATCCAAAAATATTGTGGTGCTTGCTTCAACTCAAAAAGATGGGGCTTTTGCTGATTACAGAGGAGCATTCTTGAAATTGATGAACCATCATTGTAATGTACCGGTTGTGATTTCTAGGGATTATGATGACAGGTTAGGGGATAAATTGACAGTTTTTGCTTCTACTGATATAGGTGGGTTATTAATTGACGGTTTTGGAGATGGGGTGATGATCACCGGGTCAGGATCTGAATCAAAGGAAACCCTCATTGAAAACATAAAAAATTACAACCAATTAGCATTTGGTATCCTTCAGGCTGCCAGGACAAGGATAACCAAGACCGAATATATATCCTGTCCATCCTGTGGTCGCACATTATTTGATCTTCAGGAAACCACAGCGATGATCAGAAAACGTACCGATCATCTGAAAGGAGTTAAAATAGGCATCATGGGGTGTATTGTAAATGGCCCTGGTGAAATGGCTGATGCGGATTATGGATATGTAGGTTCTGGCAAGGGTAAGATTACATTATATAAGGGAAAAGAAGTTATGAAGCGAGGTGTTCCATCCAGTCAGGCTTTGGATGAGCTGGTGAACCTGATCAAAGAAGATGGCAGGTGGATTGAACCTAAAAAAGAGGAGGTCGAAGCATTATGAATAGCGAAGAAGAAGATAAAAAAGGAGATTTAGGGTATTTTTTCAACTTCAAGGAAGTCCTTGGATATTACTTCCGTAAGAAGGACCCTAACCGGAAACCTGACATTAACCTCCGAATGATGCATGGTATCAATAAGATCGCCATTATCATGTTCCTGGTCGCACTTATTGTGATCATCACCAGGTTTATCGTACGAGCAATGTAAAACTTCTTGCGATCCATTAACTTTCTTCCTCTAATGGATATCGAAACATTCAGAGCATATTGCTTATCAAAACCCCTGGTAACTGAGGAGATTCCCTTTGGGCCGGAGACCCTGGTTTTTAAAGTAGCAGGCAAGATGTTTGCACTTACAAATATTGATTCTTTTGAAAGTGTTAATCTAAAATGTGACCCGGAAATTGCACTACAACTGCGGGAACAATACCAGGAAGTAAAACCGGGTTATCACATGAACAAAAAACATTGGAATACTGTTTTAACAGATGGAGTCATTGGAGATGATTTGATGAAGAAATGGGTTGATCACTCATATGACCTGGTTGTAAAAGGCTTACCACAGAAAAAACAACAAGAAATTAATACTTTAAAATCTTGATAAGTTTAGTACCATTAATTTTGTTCTTTGTATCTGGTATTCAGTATGATACAAATCAACCAACCAATCAGGAAATGATTAATTATTTAGCTTTAGGGGATAGCTACACCATTGGTGAAAGTGTGGATGAAGGTCATCGATGGCCTGTAGAGCTTTCAAGACTGCTTCAAGCAAATACTGAAAAACATATAAATACTGAAATCATAGCTAAGACAGGCTGGACTACGGATGAATTAATTGAAGCAATAGAGTCCAGGAAATTGAAGCCAGAATATGATTTGGTGACACTGCTTATTGGTGTAAATAACCAATATCGGGGATATAATATTGAGCAATATCGAAAAGAGTTTAGTCAACTGTTGAAAATGGCCGTTGAATTTGCGGGAGGTGATAATAAGCACGTTTTTGTGCTTTCTATACCTGATTATGGTGTCACACCATTTGGAAAATCTAAAGATCCCAGGAAGATCGCAACTGAAATTAATCAGTATAATGAAATTGCTAAAGAGATATGCACATGGAACGAAATTAAGTTCATTGATATTACGGATATCTCACGTAAAGCTGATGAGGATCCCTCTTTAGTGGCTGAAGACGGGTTGCATCCTTCTGCAGAAATGTACAGAGAATGGGTAGAAAAAGCCTTTCCTGTTATCTTTAAAGGTTTAAAATAACCACATACTTTATCTAGATTTGAACGTTGTATCCTTTCAGGATAGTTAAATAAGTCCTAATTTAGGGCTGTCAAACGGGATGCTGCCACGAACTATGAGGCACTTAATAGGAATTTTGTGTTTAATCCTGCTGCTTTTTTCATGCAGAGATAGGGTGATTTGCCCCGCGTTCCAAAGTACCTACATCCTGGATGATTCCGTTCGAGTTGCCTATTTTTCCTATATCTGGAAGCTTGATGAAGTGGATCGAATAAGGATCCTGGAGCAACGAACTGCTCAAAGTGATAGTCTGAATGAGTTGGCTGATGGGATAGTCTCTTTAAGTGATACAACAGCAGAAGAAGTCCCAAAGCCACCTGCGGTTGATTATTATGCTTATGTTGAAGATTTAGTGGTACCCCCCAGAGAAGTAAGGAAGACTAAGTTTGGGATCATCAAATACGAACCATACTGGCTAAAGAATTACCATTTGAAGACTGCGCCAATGGAGAATGTCCTGGCTCCTCAACCCGAAGAGTTAGAAATACAGGCACTTGCGGACGAAAGTCTTCTGGCTGCAGATATTGAATATGATTCAACACTTACGGTAGGTCTGGCAGCCGACTCCATAGGGATAGCATTGGTTGATTCTACTGATGCACTATCTTCTGATGTGCTGGCTCGTGCCGAACCTGAGAAGACAGAAGATAAGGGTCCAAGATTTTTATTTAAATACGATCCAAAGGATAATTTCAATATGGATCAGGTTTATTATAATAGGTGGTTTGGTGATCAGTTGATTTATCAACCCAGACCCCCAAAACCTGAAATCCAGCCATTAGCGACTGACAGCACCGTAACAGATGTCGCGCCAATCGATCCTTCATTCATTCAGGAAGAGCAGCCGGGGCAGGAAGAATTAGTTGAACCAACAGAAGAAGTTCAGGAGCCAGCAGAACCTCAACCCGTTGAACAAGCTCCACCACCACCATCAAATGAACCGGTAATCGAAGGTCAGAGTGATGATCTTGGTTTTTAAAACTTAAGCGTTGAAATAATTTGATAGATATCTGGATAGCAGCAAGTTTTTCATAAATTACAAATCCAAATAAGCCAAAAAATGAAAAAAACATTAATACTAGCTGTGGTTGCAGCAGGGGTTTTATCTGTTTACTTTTTATACCCCTTTGATAAGTCTGAACAAGCCGTCACTGTAAATGAATCCAAAGTTTCTGCCCGTGTAAAAGCGGCTAATGATTTTGTTGGTTCACTGGATGGTAGCCAGAAGTCCCTGGCCCTTTTTGACTTCAATGACGAAGAGCGATACAACTGGCATTTCATTCCCAGAGAAAGAAAAGGTCTTGATCTCAGAAATATGAATGAGGGCCAAAAAGTGAAGGCATTTGCCTTACTTAATACCTTTTTGACCGATAAGGGAGTGGCAAAAGCTAAAAGTATTATGCAGTTGGAAAACGTCCTTAAAGTTCTGGAAAACCAACCTCCGGACAGTGACAGAAGACATCCTGAGAAATACTATTTTTCAATTTTCGGGCAACCGTCTGATGATGCTCCATGGGGATGGCGTCTAGAGGGTCATCACCTCTCAATCAACTTCACGTCAGTCACTGGTGATGTAACTGTAACACCGGCTTTCTGGGGAGCGAACCCAGCAAATGTCCCTTCCGGTGAGAAAAAGGGTTTGCGGGTTTTAAAAGATGAAGAAGACCTGGGAAGAGCTTTGGTAACCATGCTGGATGATGACCAGAAGAAAATCACAATCATTATGGAAGATGCACCGGATGATGTAGTGACCAGTGCCGATAGAAAAGCAGTTTTGGAATCCTTCAGCGGATTGAAGTATACTGAAATGAATGCCGCACAACAAACACTGGTTAAGCAAATTCTTGATCTGGTATTTTCCAATGTGAGTGACGACATTGTAAAGGCCCAATCAAAGAAGCTTCAGGATGCCGGTGGTATGGACGAACTTTACTTCGCATGGGCTGGAAGCCTGGAAGTGGGTAAACGCCATTACTACAGAGTACATGGTCCATCGATATTGATTGAGTATGACAATACACAGAACGATGCCAATCATATCCATTTTGTGTGGAGAGACCTGACTGATGATTTTGGCGAGGATCTTCTGGCCAAACATTACGCGACCAGCGATGCTGGACATGGTCATGACCATGGTCCGGATTCTGATCATCAGCATTAAGATATTTTGGATATTAGACTATAAAAGTTTCTGAGCAAATACACCAGAAACTTTTGTAGTCTTTTTTCTTAAACGACCACGTTCACGATCTTATTCGGAACAAAAATTACTTTCTTTGGTGGCTTACCTTCTAACCACTTCTGAACTACCTCATTTTCGGCGACAGTTTTCTGTACCTCTGCCTGAGTGGCATCTGTCGAAAAGGAGATCTTGGTCCTCATCTTTCCATTGATCATAATTGGGTATTCCTTGCTGTCCTCTTTGAGATATTGAGCATCAAAGGCCGGGATAGTGGCATCAAATACCGTGCTGTCATGGCCAAGGAGACTCCACAACTCCTCAGTGATATGAGGCGCATAGGAAGCCAAAAGAATCGTGAATGGCTCCAATATCGATCGTTTATTGCATTTTAAAGAAGCCAGTTCATTCGTAGCGATCATGAAATTACTTACCGAGGTATTCAGAGATAATCTTTCAATATCATCTTCAATTTTCCTGATCGTTCCGTGAAGGATTTTCAATTCTGCAGCATTGGGTGCCTCATCACTTACGGTGAAGTTGCCTTTATCATCATGAAAAAGTCCCCAGAATCTTCTTAAGAATTTAAAAACTCCTTCTATACCATTCGTATTCCA
This sequence comes from Bacteroidota bacterium, assembly GCA_047947195.1. Classification (GTDB taxonomy): domain Bacteria; phylum Bacteroidota; class Bacteroidia; order Cytophagales; family Cyclobacteriaceae; genus UBA7330. Next base: position 2,570,525 of record CP170458.1, on the reverse strand, counting down.
GGGTTTGCTGGCTTCCACAGGTCCGAGAAACATCTCATACATCCTAAGGGTATCCGCCCCATATTGTTCGACCAGGTCATCGGGATTTACCACATTGAACTTCGACTTGGACATCTTTTCTACTTCAGAGACGCATATGAATTCTGAAGATTCAGAACCATATCCAAAGTCAAATTGCTTAAATGATCCATCTGTATAATATCCTCCCTCTGTAACAAAAACGGAATTTTGTTGAGACAAATCACCCCTCCATTCAATGTATTTGTCGATATCAAGAATATTGTTCTTAACAAATTCGATTGGGACATTTATTTGAATGAAGTCTGTTCCAAAAGGATCTTTCTTTATTACTGAATTTGAAAAAAATTGCTGTTTTGCTTCAATGAAAGGAACAGTTTTTCCATTAACATGTATTGAATTGGATCCATAATCATTCCCCTTATGCTTTAGAACATAAATTTTTTCACTTACTCCCTGGATCATTCCCTGGTTTACCAGCTTCTTAGCATACTCATCTACCGAGATGTGCCCCATGTCATATAAAAACTTGGTCCAGAAACGAGAATATAATAAGTGCCCTGTGGCGTGTTCGCTTCCTCCCATGTAGAAGTCTACCTCCTTCCAGTATTGCAAGGCTTCAGAACTTGCAAAAGCCTGATCATTTTCCGGATCCATATATCTAAAGAAATACCAGGATGACCCAGCCCATCCGGGCATGGTAGTTAGCTCATACGGATGTCCATCGCTGGTTTCCCAGTTTTTAGCGCGTCCTAATGGAGGCTCTCCATCTTCAGTTGGAAGAAATTTGTCAACTTCCGGTAACTCTAGTGGTAATTGATTATCAGGTAATAGATAGGGTAATCCTTCTTTGAAATAAACGGGGATAGGTTCTCCCCAGTATCGTTGCCTTCCGAAAATGGCATCTCGCATCCTGTAATTGATCTTGCTGGTGCCAATTCCTTTGGATTCCACGAACTCAATGGCTTTTTGGGTAGCTTCTGCAAAAGTGAGTCCATTGAGCATCCCCGAATTGACGTATCTGCCTTCCTTGGTAGGATCGGCTTCTGTGTCAGTTACTTTTTGGGCGTCCAGGATCAAAGGTTTACCCAATCCAAAATGAGTAGCGAAATCAAAGTCGCGCTGATCTCCACTAGGAACAGCCATTACCGCCCCTGTTCCATATCCAGCAAGTACATAGTCTGCTATCCAGATAGGCACTCGTTCATTGTTAAATGGATTGATCACATAGCTACCGGTAAATACTCCTGAAATGCTTTTCACATCACTCATTCGGTCTCTTTCGGAACGATTTTTAGCCACTTCAACGTATGCTTCGATTTCTGCTTTTTGTTCCGGAGTGGTTAACTCAGGGATAATCTCGCTCTCAGGTGCCAATACCATGAACGTAACACCATAGATGGTATCTATCCGTGTGGTAAATACCCTAATCTTTTTGTCAGAATTCTCCACCTGGAAATCCACCTCAGCTCCAATGGACTTTCCGATCCAGTTGCGCTGCATGTCTTTAATAGGTTCTGGCCAGTCAATCTTATCCAATCCCCGCAATAACCTGTCTGCATACGCTGTGATTCGCATGCTCCATTGAGGCATCTTCTTTTTAATTACAGGGTGACCACCACGCTCAGAAAAGCCATCCTTCACTTCATCATTAGAAAGTACAGTTCCAAGGGCCGGGCACCAGTTCACTACCGATTCAGAAATATAAGTCAGTCGATATTTTAACAACATCTGCTGCTGCTCTTTCTCAGACCAGCTTTGCCAATCGCCGCTTGAAAATTTGGGAGTATCTTCGTCACAAGCTGCGGAGATACCTTCATTCCCTGAGGCTTCAAATTTTTTAATCAGCGTTTCAATGCTTTCGGCTTTATCAGCCTCCTTATTGTACCAGCTATTGAATAGTTGTTTGAATATCCACTGGGTCCACTTATAATAGGAGGGGTCTGATGTCCTTACTTCCCTTGACCAGTCATAGCTGAATCCCAGGTTACGAAGCTGTTCCTTATACCTGTTTATATTGGTTTCAGTTGTAATGGCCGGATGTTGTCCGGTCTGAATAGCATATTGTTCCGCAGGAAGACCAAATGCATCAAAACCCATCGGATGTAACACATTGAATCCCTTTAGCCTTTTGAATCTGCTAATGATATCAGTGGCGATGTAACCGAGCGGGTGCCCAACATGAAGCCCGGCTCCAGAGGGATAAGGAAACATATCCAGGGCGTAGAATTTGGGCTTATTCGGATCAATTTTGACTTCATAAGTCTTTCGTTCAGCCCAGTTTTTCTGCCACTTTTGTTCTAATTGTTTGTGATTATATTCACCCATGGATAGTTGTCAATTTTTAAGTGCTCAAATTTATCAGAATCCTGATGGCCAGCCAAGAAGAAATTTAATTTGTGACAACAGGAAACCTTTTAAAAATATAGTTGTCCTTAGGCCAAATGACTTTTAATAAAATGACTAAATACCTATTAATAACATTGACGTTTACTTTTGCTGTGGGATCCCTGAAAGCCCAGGAGCAGGAGCAAGATTCAACCAAAGCTCAAAATCAGGAGAAAGCAGCTATTGAATCACCGGTTACAGAAGAACCTCAAATCCAAAAGAAATCAGACGGGATCATTATCACGGGTCCTGATGGAGTGATTATTGAAGAACCAGCTGAAAAATATTCCCTGGATAATAAAAAACCTTTTGAATTCTCTGATGACGATGAAGAGATTGATAAGGATGATGAAGAGATTGTAAAGATTCAAGAAGTTGAGGAAGAAGAAGTAAGTAATCAAGAAGGCCCAAAAATCATTTACTATGAATCTTCAGATAGCGGAGATAGTGACAGACATTACCGTGGGAATGGACACAAAAGTGATATCAAGACCCTTGCAGGATCAATGAATCATAGCGGTGGTTTTGGAGCACTTTCATTCAGATATAGTGATTTCAGGGATGAATCCATGGTAATTGCTGGCTTCCGAGGTGGTTGGATTGTTAATAGAACGCTGGGAATAGGTTTTGAAGGGCATGGGGTGATCCCGACATCCCGATACGACGATATTGATGATACACGTGATGTGGTCCTTGTTGGGGGTTATGGTGGAATGTTCCTCGAATTGATTTTCTTTTCTAACCAGGTGATCCATGTGACCTTTCCAGTATCTGCCGGTGCAGGATGGCTAGGCTATACTGAACATTGGGAAAACGATTTTTCCAATCCTCCATTTTCGCCAGGTGATTCTTTGTATGTGCGAAGGAATCATATGATTGATGATGATACTTTCTGGTATGTGGAACCTGGTGCAAACCTGGAATTGAATGTAAGTCGAAACTTCAGGATGTGTTTTGGTGTGAGTAAGCGGTTTACCCAGGACTTTAATCTTTTAAACACCAACGTGAATGCATTTGATAAGCCAAACTATTATGTAACACTGAAGTTTGGAAGGTTCTAGGCTGAAGTTTTTAAGGCTTCTATAGCCTCCCGAATATGTCTTGTCGGTTGAAGGGATGAACTAAACTCGTGGATCAGGTTTCCGTGGATATCAAAAACATAAGTAACCCGACCAGGTAAGAGTCCTAAAAGCCTTCTGGGTACCCCGAAGGCTTTTTCAGCTTCTCGTTTCTTATCACTGAGCAATTGGAAATTCAGTCGATATTTTTCGGAAAAACGTTTATGTGAACTCACCGAGTCTGAGCTGACACCGAAAACCTTTGCTCCAACTTCTGTAAAATCTTCGAATTGATCCCTGAAACTGCAAGCCTCCCGGATACAACCGGGAGTCTCGTCTTTGGGGTAGAAATAAATCACTAGCGGACTTTTGCCAATGAAATCATGAAGTCTGATATTTTCGCCATCCTGATTTGGGAGTGTTAAGTCTGGAAGCTGGTCGCCAATTTTCATATAAGGGGTAAACTAAGTTTCTTTAATTGTTGTTTCAATAATTTGACAATTCTTAAGGCTCTTATTTGATCCCGAAAACAGTTCACTTTAATTTAGCCGGTAAAATAATCTCGCATGAAACAATACCTCGACTTAATGCAACACATCATGGATCAAGGTGTAGAAAAAAGTGATCGTACAGGTACCGGAACCAAAAGCATTTTTGGTCATCAAATGAGATTTGATCTTTCTGAGGGTTTTCCCTGTATCACTACAAAAAAGCTGCATTTAAGATCGATCATTCATGAACTACTGTGGTTTATCAAGGGAGATTCAAACATTAAATATCTGAAAGATAATGGTGTACGAATCTGGGATGAGTGGGCTGATGAAAATGGAGATTTGGGTCCTGTATATGGTGTACAATGGAGGAGCTGGCCAAAAGCCGATGGCACCACAGTGGATCAGCTATCACAGGTGATTGACACCATTAAAAATAATCCCGATTCCAGGCGGATCATCATCAGTGCTTGGAACGTCGGGGAGATTGAGAATATGGCGTTGCCACCCTGTCATACACTTTTTCAGTTTTATGTGGCGGGTGGGAAGTTGTCCTGTCAGCTCTATCAGAGAAGTGCAGATGTATTTCTTGGTGTCCCATTTAATATTGCCTCTTATGCACTTTTTACGATGATGATTGCACAAGTTTGCGATTTAAAGCCAGGTGATTTTGTTCACACTTTCGGGGATGCCCATTTGTATTCTAATCATATGGAGCAGGCCAAATTACAGCTTTCCAGAGACCCGAGACCTTTACCTGAAATGAAGATCAATCCAGCGGTGAATAGCATCTTCGATTTCACTTATGAGGATTTCGAACTGGTCAATTACGACCCACATCCCCATATAAAGGGTGAAGTTGCCGTTTAAAGAAGGAATTCAGGAATTTATACCAATTTTCACATCAGTTTCAATCGTTTTCCCGTTTTAAAAAAAATGAAGGTCAACCTATTACTCAAAACTCAAAAAACATGAACCTTAAAACAAGCTTAACCGTTGTCTTTCTTATTTCTATAGTGTCATTACAGGCACAGGAGACAACCACCCTTGATATCAGGGAATGTATAGATATAGCGCTGGAGAATAACATTACTTTGAGAAGGAGTCAGCTACAGCGCGAAAACTCCCGTATCAGTTACAGCCAGTCCAGAGCACAAAGGCTACCTAATGCAAACCTCAGTAGTGGTTATGGATTAAACTTCGGACGGTCGATTGACCCGACTTCCAACCAGTTCATAACCAGGGAAATTAACACGCTGAATTTTGGAGGCAATGCCGGTGTAACCTTATTCAGTGGATTTAATATTAATCATAGTATAAACCAGGCCCAAACTACTCTTGAAGCCTCTGAATTTGATGTGAAAAAAGCAACCAATGATATTACATTGAATATTATTAACCTTTATTTAAATGTCTTATTTAATAATGAACAGCTGGAGAATGCTAAATATCAGCTGGAATCAAGTAACAATCAACTTGAAAGGACTCAGAAGCTTGTAGCTTCTGGTGCTCTTCCTCGAACAAATGAACTAGAGCTGGTTTCACAAGTCGCCAGTGACGAGGTGAATCTGGTGAATGCTCAAAATAACCTGGATATTGCCAAGCTTAATTTGAAGCAAAGCATGTTGGTTCCATCCTCTGAAAAAATTGACATCATAGTACCTGATTTGGATATTGCCATGGAAGAAGCGGACATGAGTATTACTGTTGAGGAAGTTTACGATATGGCCCTGGAAACACAGCCAGAGATCAAGAGTGCTGAATTGAAAAAACAGAGTGCATTGTTAGGAGTGAAAGTAGCCCAATCCGGTTATTCACCAACCGTTAGTGCCGGAGCAGGGTTCAGAACTAACTATTCCGATGCCTACTCTTTTGGAACTGAAACAGATTTAGCTTCACAATTTCAAAATAACCTGAGCAAATACTTATCGCTGAGTATTCAAATCCCCATTTTTAATCGTTTAAATGTTAATTCAAATATTCAACGATCTAAGATATCGCTCCAGCAGGCAGAATTGAATACCATAGAGCAGCAGAATACCTTGCGACAGACAATTGAAAGTGCTTACAATAATGCGTTAGCTGCATCCAAATTTTATGCTGCATCAACAAAAAGGGTAGAAGCACTTGAGGAAACTTTTCGATCTGTCGAAAATCAGTATAACTTAGGGGCAGCAAATTTTACGGATTATCAGTTGGCTTCAAATAATTTGTTTCAAGCTAAATCTGATCTCATTCGGGCAAAATTTGATTTTGTATTCAAGAAAAAACTTGTTGACTTCTATCAGGGTAAGCCCCTAGACCTCTAATCTAACATGGCGAAAAAGAAAAAATCCGGAAATAAACTTCTATTTATACTCGGTGGAATTGTTTTAGTCTTAATCATTGTAGCACTCATTGGGAAATCCCAGGGGTGGATTGGTCAGAAAAAAGCAGTTGAAGTGGAGTCTGATGAAGTGAAGCGCTCCACCATTGTAGAAAAAGTCAGTGCTTCAGGAGCTGTACAGCCTGTCATTGAAGTGAAAATCAGTCCGGAAGTTTCAGGAGAGATCATTCAATTGAAAGTAGAGGAGGGGGATAGCGTAGCCAAAGGAGATTTTTTACTTAAGATCAGGCCTGATAATTTCATCTCGGCGTATGAACGTTCTCTGGCTACACTCAATCAGCAGAAGGCCAACTATGAAGGAGCCAAAGCCTCATTAGAAAGAGCTAAGGCCAATTTTACCCGGGCAGAGCTGACCTATAATCGTCAGAAGAAACTATTCGATGAACGGGTTATTTCCGATTCTGATTTTGAACAGGCCCAATCTGATTATACAATAGCCAAACAAGACCTGGAGTCAGCTAAACAACAGGTAGTAGCAGGTCAATATATTGTTGAGAGTTCAATGGCCACTGTGGAGGATGCCAGGGAGAACCTGAGGTTGACCGAGATTATGGCCCCCATGAGTGGTATTGTTTCAAAACTTGCAATTGAGCTGGGCGAAACGGTCGTTGGGACTTCTCAAATGCAGGGAACTGAAATGCTTCGAATCGCGGATCTTAATAATATGGAGGTTAGGGTCAATGTCAATGAAAATGACATCATTCGGATTTCCGTGGGCGATACTTCTATAATTGACGTGGATTCATATTCTCACATGGAGAAACAATTTAAGGGAGTGGTCACTCAAATTGCCAATACAGCTAATGTGAAAGCCTCAGCTGATGCTGTTACGGAGTTTGAGGTCCGCATTAAAATTCTTAACAGCTCATATCAGGATCTTGTGGAGCAGGGAATGCGGTACCCATTCAGGCCCGGTATGACTGCCAGTGTTGAAATATTAACTGAATCTAAATCCAATGTAATCTCAGTGCCTCTTGCTGCCGTGACTACACGAAAGATTGAAGGCGATAGTACAAAAGGTGATGAGTCTGGCATGACTGAAGGGGTTGGTTTAGCCAATCAGGATGTAGATGAAGTCGTATTTAAGTTAGTAGATGGCAAAGCAGTTAAAGCTATTGTCAAGACAGGTATCTCAGATTATCAGCGCATTGAGATTCTTAGCGGGCTGGAAGAAGGTGATAAAATCATAAAAGGACCTTTCCTGGCAGTTTCTAAGCGCTTGAATGATGGAGATGCTGTGGAAGTAACTAGCAATAAGGGTCCGAAAGAAGAAGCTAAAACGGAGTAATATTAAACTCATCCTTCAGTGTTTGGTATAGGATATTGACTGGGAGGCCCATCACATTGAAGTAGGACCCTTCTATCTTATTGATCTTGGTTAATCCAATCCAATCCTGAATTCCATAGGAACCAGCCTTGTCGAATGGCTGATGTCTTTCGATGTAATAGGCGATCTCATCATCAAGCAAATGCTCAAAATATACCATTGTTGAGTCGTGGAGTGTAATTTCTTTCTCCTTATCGGAAATACAGATTCCGGAAATTACCTGATGAGCACCACCAGATAACCCCATTAACATTTCCACTGCCTCTACTTTATCCCCAGGCTTATTGATGATCATCCCTTTGTTGACCACAATAGTATCGGCTGTAATCAGAACCTCATCAAGATACTGATCCCTATAATGCCTGTTTTTAGACCTGGCCAGGAATTCAGCAATTGAGGCGGGAGGGAGGTCTTTCGGAAATTGTTCATCAAAATCCGTGTTGATTGTTTTGAAGTCATATCCTGCCTCCTTTAATAGCTGTCTTCTTCTTGGGCTATTGGAAGCTAAAATTATTTCCCTCATCGATAAGCATTCCTTAATTTCCACTTGCTGGTGATAGTTGGCGAGGTCACCCGCTTGGCAGCTTTATTTAGATACAGATTACCACTTATTACTGCTGCAACTTCCAAAATATCTTTAGGGATAGGTTTTTTTAGATACTCCGGTTTGAAATGCTCTTCCATAAACTTGGTAGTGAAAGACCCATCCTTAAATGCCTTGTGCTGAATAATGAATGCAGCGAGATTTAGTGAATTCTTTACACCTACTATCTTATAATCTTTTATCGCCCTCAGCATTCTTTGGATGGCTTCTTCTCGATCCTTTCCATAAGTAATAAGTTTAGAAATCATGGGGTCATAATGGATGGGAATTTCAAGGCCTTCTTCGAATCCATCGTCCACTCTTACACCAGGACCTTCAGGTGTTTTATATACTTTGAGCAGCCCGACATCGGGGAGAAAATTATTTTCAGGATCTTCGGCATAGACTCGTATTTCCAAACTGTGGCCATTGATCCTGAGATCCTCCTGCTGAATGCTTAGCTTTTTGCCTTCAGCAATATGAATTTGCTCCTTTACGAGATCATAGCCAGTGATCATCTCAGTGACCGGATGTTCAACCTGGAGACGGGTATTCATCTCAAGAAAGTAGAAGTTCTTCTTATCATCCATCACAAATTCAACCGTACCGGCACCATAATAACCACATGACCGGGCTACATTGATAGCGGCCTGTCCGATTTCTACTCTTTTGTCATTATCGATAGAAATGGAAGGGGCTTCCTCAATCACTTTTTGATGGCGTCTTTGAATCGTACACTCTCTTTCAAAGAATTGAAGAATATTTCCGTGTTGATCCCCCAGTATTTGAACCTCAATATGTTTAGGTGAGGTGATGTATTTTTCTATGAAGACTGCATCATTGCTGAATGCATTTTTGGCTTCGCTCATCGCTCGCTTCATTTCCTCTTCCAGGTCCTTCTCTTTCCATACGATCCGCATTCCTTTGCCACCGCCACCGGCTCGGGCCTTTATGAGGATCGGGTACCCAACGGATTTGGCAACTTTTTTAGCGACTGAGATATCTTTGATTGCTTCATCCATTCCCGGCACAAGAGGAACGTTGTATTTTTTTACAGCCTGCTTGGCGGTCAACTTGTCTCCCATGATTTCAATGGACTTTGAAGAGGGCCCAATGAAAATGATCCCTGATTTTTCTGTTAGTTTAGCAAAAGAAGCATTTTCAGAAAGGAATCCGTAACCAGGATGGATAGCATCCGCTTTTACTTTTTTGCAGGCTTCGATAATTTTATTTTGATCCAGATAGGATTGAGAGGAGGGTGGAGGACCAATCAAGATACTTTCATCAGCATATTTTACATGGGGCGATAATTTATCCGCTTCACTGTATACAGCTACCGTTTTTATACCCATGTCTTTAGCCGTTTTCATTATCCTAAGGGCTATCTCACCTCGATTTGCAATCAGTATCTTTTTTATTTTGGGCATAAGCTCAGAGTGTTTAGACCCTAAATTTAATAAGGCACACGGGGTTATTGTTCCCGGAATAAGGTTTTATTTGGTTTGTCTGAATTTTAATTAGTGTTAGTTTTGCGTTGCGGATTTGGTAAGGAATTATTAACAATCTTTTATGGATTTATTTGAAAAACTGCAGTCTAACAGGGGACCATTAGGAAGTATATCCCACATCGATGACAATTATTACATGTTTCCAATGCTCGAGGGCGAGATTTCACCGAGAATGCAATTCAAGGGCAAAACGGTTCTCACATGGAGTCTTAATAACTATCTTGGCTTAGCCAACCACCCGGAAGTACGAAAAGCTGACGCTGAAGCAGCTGAAAAATACGGACTTGGGTATCCAATGGGAGCCAGGATGATGACTGGAAACACCAAGTATCACACTCAGCTTGAACAAGAGCTGGCTGAGTTTGTTGGAAAACCTGCAGGATTACTCCTGAATTATGGATATCAGGGAGTATTATCCATAATTGATGCTGTTGTAGGAAGAAAGGATGTAATCGTATATGATGCGGAATGTCATGCGTGTATCATTGATGGCGTGAGACTTCACATGGGTAAGCGCTTTGTATACCCGCACAACGATATTAAAAACCTGGAAATGCAGCTTAAGAGAGCTGAGAAGATTACCAAGGAAACAGGAGGAGGTATTCTGGTTATAACAGAAGGAGTATTCGGAATGTCTGGTAATACTGGTGATTTGAAAGGTATTGTTGAGCTGAAAAAGAAATTTCAATTCAGGCTAATGGTGGATGATGCTCATGGCTTTGGTACCATGGGTAAAAATGGAGCTGGAACAGCAGATCACTATGGTGTTACTGATGAAGTGGATCTTTACTTTGCGACTTTTGCTAAATCAATGGCTAGCATTGGCGGTTTCCTCGCCAGTGATCCAAAAGTCCTGGACGTATTAAAATATAATCTTAGATCTCAGATTTTCGCCAAGTCATTACCATTAGCTATTGTACTGGGTAATATTAAGAGGTTAGAACTTATCAAAAAGCATCCGGAATACAAGGATAATCTCTGGAAGATCGTAAATGCATTGCAGTCAGGTCTGAAGAAAATGGGTCTAAATATTGGAACCACAAAATCTCCGGTAACTCCGGTTGTGTTGAGCGGTGATCCTTACGAGGCGGCAAATCTCATGAAAGATCTCAGATCTAACTATAATATTTTCTGTTCAGCTGTTGCTTACCCTGTTGTGCCAAAAGGGACAATTATTGTGAGAATCATTCCTACAGCCTCACATAGTTTAGAAGATGTTAACGAAACGCTAAAAGTTTTTGAAACTATCAAAGAAAAGCTCAATGACGGAGTCTATCTGAAAGAAGGAGAAAAAGGTGCTACTTTACTTGAAACATAGCTTTTTTCGCTGTTTTAGCTTGGATTTTGAACATTTTAGTTAAATTGCTTCATCGAATAATTATCAGTAACCTTAAAGATTTATCAATATGAAAAGATTTGATCAAGTAAAAGATTTATTAATGTCACTTGAAGGTGATTTCCAAAAATTCTATGATAAAGGAAATTCTGCAGCAGGAACCCGCGTAAGAAAAGGAATGCAGGAAGTTAAAAATCTTGCACAGGAAATTAGAATTGAAGTACAAGATATGAAAAACAAATAATCGAAAGATTATTGACAAAAGGGGCTTCAGCCCCTTTTTTTATGCCCTTTTCTTAAATTGATCAAATAAAGCTTTAGATCCGGAAACCAGAGGAAGTCTGACAGAATCATTGATAATACCGAAAGCGCTCATTCCTACTTTTAGCGATACCGGATTACCTTCCAGACCCAACAACTCGTAAAAGGTAATTAGCTTTTCATTTAATATTCTGGCATTTTCAGTCTCACCTGAAAGAGCTACCCTTACCATCTCAGAAAATTCCGCTGGTAATAGATTAGCTATTACAGAGATAACCCCATTTGCACCTAAGGAGATCATGGGGAAGGTGAGCGCATCATCACCTGAGATCATTAGAAAATCTTTTGAAGAATTTTTTATGATTTTAGCACATTGACTGAGATCTCCGCTCGCTTCCTTAATGCCAATGATATTTGAGTGCTTTGATAATTCAATAGTGGTATCCGCACTCATGTTGCTGCCCGTTCTGGAAGGTACATTATATAGTATAACCGGGAACTTGCTAGCGTCTGCAAAACGCTGATAATGAGCTACTATGCCCTGTTGAGATGGTTTGTTATAATGCGGGCTTGATGTCAGGATGGCAGCAATAGGATAATCATCCAACCCGCGGACCTCTTTTTCCATGGCCAGCGTATTGTTTCCACCAAGTCCCATGACAATTGGGAGATCTTTTTTGTTGTTCTTGATTACAAATTCGAGAATGTTGAGTTTCTCTGCATGATCGATGGTTGCTGCTTCCCCTGTACTTCCCAATACAACCAGATATTCAACTTTTCCCTCTGAGACATGATCCAATACTTTTTTGAGTCCGTCAAAATCAATTGAAAGATCATCGTTGAATGGTGTTACCAAAGCAACACCTGTACCTTTTAGTATATCCTGTGTCATATCAGATTTTTTTGAGATACTTTAAAATCTCTTCACTGGCAAAAGTATGGTTATCATCCACCTGAACCATCATTTCAAAGTAATGTTTGCGCTCGGGTTTCATGACTCCAATGCGTGCGGGTGCTTTACTTATAGAGATAATATAGTCGAGCAAATAGTTGTTGGATTCATCAAAACAAAGCAAAAAATCTAAGTCCTGTTTCAAAAAATGGTCTAATTCAGGTGATTTTATCTGACCAATAAAATTGACTTGCGAAGGCTTGAACCAGGGTGACATCCGATGACCTTGCGGTTTTCTTAAGAAATAGATCTTGGATACTTTTTTATGCTCGTCTTTAAGTTCTTCAACTACTTTATTAATACTTTCTTCGTTCTCAAAGTTTTCATGAATGATGATACCAATGTGCTTTGACTGTTTATATTCGATTCCAGCCTTAGGTTTACGGTTTCTTTCGTTTCTTGAGGTTCTATATGTGATGATCAGTTTCTTAATCATTATCTATTGATCATTGCATTAAATTCTTTTTCGGAAAGTATTGTAACGCCATTCTTTTCGGCTTTTTCTCTTTTGGCAGGACCCATATTCTCCCCAGCTACCAGGTAATCTGTGTTGCCTGATACACTACTACTAACTTTTCCTCCCAGATTTTTTATTAGCTTTTTAAGGTCCTCTCTGTCAATCGATTCAAAGACTCCAGAGATCACAAAAGACTTACCTGCTAAAGTATCATTTTGTGCACTTGTATCCTCAATATTACTTTCAAAGTTTAGTCCTGCTACCTGAAGTCTTTGAATAATCTCCAGGTTTTCCGGTTCTTTAAAATAGTTCACAACACTTTCTGCTATTCGATCTCCGATTTCATAAACGTTGACTATTTCATCAAAAGAGGCGTTGATCAAGGCATCAATCGTTCTAAAATGATCTGCTAGTTTTTCAGCAACCGTCTTACCAACATACCTGATGCCAAGGCCAAAGAGAACATCTTCAAAAGGGATGTTTTTTGACTTTTCCAATGACTCAAGAATGTTTTTAGCTGTCTTCTCCTTAATAGATCGGACTTTTACTTCACCGGAAACCGGATCAATTTCTTCAAATTTTAATTCATTTAAATCTTCAAATGTAAGCGAGTAAAGATCTGCAACATTCTTGATTAGGCCCTTATTGTAAAGCCCACGTATCGTATTGGGACCCAGGTTGTTAATGTCCAAGGCATTTCTGGAAATGAAATGTTCGATTCTGCCTCTTACCTGAGGTGGGCAGCCATCTGCATTAGGACAGTAGTGAACGGCTTCGCCTTCCTTTCTTTCCAGTTTTGTTCCACATTCAGGACATCGATCGGTATATTCAAACCTCTCAGTCCCCTTTCTTTTTTCCAGAACAACTCCGATAATTTTAGGGATGATTTCTCCTCCTTTTTCAACCGTCACATAATCGCCTATCCGGACGTCTAAACGTTCAATTTCATTTGCATTATGCAGGGAGGCTCGCTTTACAGTTGTACCTGCTAACAAGACCGGCTCAAGCTCAGCTACGGGTGTGATAGCGCCAGTTCTCCCCACCTGATAGGTAATGCCATTGAGCCTTGTGACAGCTCCTTCAGCCTTGTATTTATAGGCAATTGCCCAACGAGGACTCTTGGCTGTAAACCCAAGTTCCTTTTGCTGATCAGTGCTATTGACCTTCAGTACTACGCCGTCCGTCTCCACAGGTAGTGAATGTCTTTTTTGATCCCATTCATTGATATATTCAAATACCTCTTCTATGTCCTTGCACTTTCTATACGTCTGGGAGACATTAAATTTTAACTTTTCCAGTAGCTCAATCGCATCTGAATGTGTCTTTGGTTCCAGATCTTCTCCCAATAGCGAATAGAGATAACAATCTAAATTTCTGCTAGCCACTACAGAAGAATCCTGCATTTTCAGCGTTCCACTTGCTGTGTTTCTGGGATTGGCTAACAATGGTTCTCCTGCTTCTTCTCTTGATTTATTTAAGCTCTCGAATGCTTTTTTTGGCATAAACACTTCGCCACGAACCTCAAATACCTCAGGATGATCTTTTATTGAAATCTTCAAAGGAATCGTACGAATTGTCTTTACATTGTTGGTTACTTCATCGCCTTTTTCGCCATCACCCCGGGTAACAGCCTGCTTTAATATGCCCTTTTCATAAAGTAGGCTGATTGCGACCCCATCGAATTTTAATTCGCAGAAATATTCATATTGATCTGAACCTAGCCCTTTGTTTACCCGCTGATCGAAATCTTTAAGTTCTTCCTTTGAGTAAGTGTTACCCAAAGACAACATAGGGTATTTGTGGTATACAGTGTTAAATGATTTTGTAATGGTGCCACCGACCCGTTGAGTTGGCGAATCTTCCCTTTTTAGCTCAGGGTATTCTGATTCCAGAGATTCCAATTCCTTGAGCAATTGATCAAACTCATAATCTGAAACCTCTGAAGTACTTTCCTGGTAATAGAGATAATTCAGCTTGTTCAGGTGATCAGTGAGTTCGTCGATTCTATTTTTGATGTCAGGTGGGGGCATACTTTTATGGTGTTAGCAAAACTAATTAACTCGTATCTTATCATAAACAATTCTTACCCACATCCTTGATCTGTTCAAAGCATTTTAGCAGATATATGTGAAAGCTAAACAGTATTTAGTATGATTATAGGCTGCATACTCCTATGGATTACTAATTTTGAAGCGGGATGAATCAAAAGATTTTAGAGAAGATAAATAGCCATCCGATTTTTGAGTTGGTAAGTACTTGTGCTCAAAGGCTTAATCTGCCAGTGTACATTGTAGGAGGCTATGTGAGGGATATTCTACTCAACCGACCGTCTAAAGATATCGATTTTGTATGTATAGGTAGTGGTATTTCGTTGGCTGAGGAGGTAAATAAAGAACTTAAAGGGAAGTCTAAGCTTGCAGTATATAAGAACTTTGGGACTGCTTCAATTGCCTACCAGGACCTTGTTCTTGAGTTTGTAGGTGCCAGGAAAGAATCATATCGATCTGACTCTAGAAAGCCGATTGTAGAAGATGGGACATTAGAAGACGATCAGAGAAGGAGAGATTTTACCATTAATGCGCTTTCGGTAAGTCTCAATAAATCTGATTTTGGAAAATTAATAGATCCCTTCGATGGAGTATTGGATTTAGAAAACCAGGTTATTCGAACCCCTCTTGATCCGAAAGAAACTTTCAACGATGACCCCTTGAGGATTATGAGAGCCATTCGTTTTGCCAGTCAACTGGTGTTCGATATTGAGGCAGACACCTTTCAGGCAATCATTGATTATAAAGACCGGCTTAAAATTGTGAGCATGGAGCGGATCTCTGATGAGTTGAATAAGATTATTTTGTCTCCTAAGCCTTCTTATGGATTTAATCTATTATTCCACTCCGGAATATTACAATTAATCTTTCCCGAGATGGTAAAGCTTCAGGGCGTGAAGATCATTGAAGGACAGGGGCATAAGGATAACTTTTACCATACGCTGGGGGTTCTTGACAACATAAGTCTTCATACCAATAATTTATGGTTAAGATGGGCCGCCATCCTACATGATATTGCCAAGCCAGCTACACAACGATACACCAAAGAATCCGGTTGGACTTTTCATGGTCATGAGGATTTGGGAGCTAAATGGGTACCCGGTATTTTCAAGCGATTAAAGTTGCCTTTGAATGAAAAAATGAAATATGTTCAGAAACTTGTTCGTTTGCATCTAAGACCAATTGCTTTGGTTAATGAGCAGGTTACCGATTCTGCTATCAGACGTTTGCTGTCAGAAGCCGGTGATGACATTGATGATTTGATGACTTTATGCAATGCCGATATCACGTCCAAAAACCAGGAAAAGGTCAAAAAGTATAAGAATAATTTTAACGAAGTAGTTCAAAAGATCAAGGATGTGGAAGCCCGTGATCATATCAGGAATTTTAATCCTCCCATTACCGGAGAACAGATCATCAAAACATTCAAATTGAAGCCTTCGAGAATTGTTGGAGAAATCAAAGACGAGATAAAAGAGGCAATACTGGACGGAAAGATAAAAAATGACCATTCCGAAGCCTATAATTTGATGGTTGAAATCGGTAAGTCAAAAGGACTTGAGATAAAATAAAAGTAATGCCTATTTTTGCACCCTTAATTATGAAATCAATGAGAATACTTATCAGTAGCCTATTACTTGTTATGATGTTTTTTGCATCTGCTCAAGAGGAAAAAGCAATTCCCCAGGACTCAGTTCCATTTGAAGTAAGGAAACAGGCTGTCCTATATAATTTAGCAAGAAAATATAATGATCTTGAGATGCAGAAGTCTGCATTGTACAACCTATATGTCTTCAACCCTAATGTCGCCTTTTTGGATTCCCTTGCCATGATTTATTTTGATCAGGGAGAGTATGTTTCAGCTGGTTTGATTGCTCAGGATGCATCTACGATTAACCCTGATGATATGCTTGCTGTGGAAGTTGCAGCCGTAAGTTTTGACAATGTAGGAGCGTCAGCAAAGGCGATTGATTTTTATGAAAAGCTTTATGTTGGAAATGGTGAATTAGGAACTTTATATAGGATCATGTACCTGCAATATAACGTTCAGAGATACGAAGAGGCTATGAGTAATGCTGACATCATTATTGCAGATCCAAAAGCAAAAACATCCAATTTATACTTCCCCGTTAGTGACCAACAAAATCAGTTGATAAATTTGGAGGTAGCAGCATATAGAATGAAAGGAATGATTGAGCAAGCCAAGGGAAATAAAGGTTTAGCTAGTCAATATTTCAATAAAGCGCTTGAATTGGCTCCATCTTTTGTGGTACTGAAAAAGCAAATAGAGGAACTGAATAAAACGGAGTAATTTAAGATTCTGCTTTTAGTTTTAATCTGGATAACCAGGACAGTAGTGAGCTATGAAGTTTCTGGTGGCTATAGAAAAAAGTAGATAATCCCTGGACAGATACTTCCACTGAAACAATTGTTTGGTTACCAGCATTTTCCAATTTCCAAACGTTTACCGCTTTTTGCATTTGTGATTTACTGGTCCAAGCAAGAAGTCTGGGTGCATCTACCTTTTGAAAGGTTGAGAGTATGGAGTGGCCTTTAATTTGCCACTTGAATGTTTCGCCTTCTTCAGTGGATGAATACCTGTCTATTTTGATATCATGGTTCCAGTGTTGCCAATCTTCTACATCAGCCAATAACTTCCAGACATTTTCGGTAGGACTGTTTATAATGATTGATTGGCGGTCTCTGACATTGGCGTCTTCATTTATTTTACCTTCTTTGGCAAGCGGGTTAAGTTGTTTCATTTAGGTGTTGGTGAGTAAATTCAATGATACTTAGTAAACTTACGACAATATTTTTTGTGTAAATTATAAATTGTCATTTTTCGTCTTAACATAATTGGTTGTTTTTTGTAATAAAAAAGGCACTGTAGCGTCAACTAAATTTACCTGTCAATCATTAGCTATGCTATCCAAAATAAAGCGCGTAATTTTTCTTCTTTTACTGTTGATATCAGTTCATACTGCTTTGGCTCAGGAAGAAGCAGATACATTAAATACACAGATTCTTGACATTATTGAGAATGACTCTCTGCAAGCAGAGCAGGTTAATGAAGTAACGGATCTATTAAAGAAGGCTGATTCAATTAAGTTGGCAGATTCCCTGGCCAGGGTAGAGATGCTCAAGCAGCTGGAACAACTAAAGACTACGGATAATTTACAAAAACTGGATCTGCTCAACCAAATCAAAGGAATTGAAAGGGCGGATAGTATCCGTAAGGCACTTAGGATAGCCAGAATAGATTCATTGAAATCAGTTACAAAGGGATTCCCGGTCGCTCCTTTCAAAGATACCTTGTTCTATATCTACAACAAGCTTGGACCTTTTTCCGCTCGTGATCGTGCGGCAAATATTACAAGTAAGATTAAGTCGCTTCTTAATGAGTATCAGGAAATTCCTGAATTGCATATTCGATCAAATGATGAAACAGCAGATGTTCTTTCTGAAGACCTGATCATTTTGTCAGTCACTAGTGATGATGCGATATGGATTGGGACGGCTAGAGATGAGTTAGCTGAAGTTTACAAAAATGCTATTCAGTCTAGTATTCAGGATTTTTATGAAGACAATACCTTGAAGAAGGTACTTACGCGTATTGGGACCGTATTGCTTGTTGTTGCAATACTCTTCATCATCATATTTTACATTAATCGGGTATTTAAGTTCTTTAAGCGGAAATTATACGCTCAAAAGGGAAAGGGTATCAGGGGGATCAAGGTTAAGAACTATGAATTTCTAACAGCTTACAGATTGATCCAGCTCCTGTTTGGGGTATTGGATTTCCTTAAGATTATAGTAATCATTCTAGCTTTTTACCTTTCACTTCCAATATTGTTTGGAATCTTCCCGGGGACAAAAAGCATTGCAAATCAATTGCTCAACTATTTTCTCTCACCCCTAAGAGAGATTTTTGATAGCATCATTGCTTATCTGCCCAACCTTTTCACCATTGGGATCATCTACTTTATCATTCACTATTTGATTCGATTCATAAGATTTTTAGCCCTGGAAATTGAACGAGGTGAACTTGTAATCAATGGATTTTATTCAGATTGGGCTCGACCAACTTACAACCTGATAAGGTTTGCACTCTACGCTTTCATGTTTGTGGTGATCTTTCCTTATCTGCCTGGATCCGATTCAAATGTATTTCAGGGGGTAACGATTTTTGTTGGATTGCTGATCTCGTTGGGATCTACCTCAGCGATTGCCAACATGGTGGCAGGTCTGGTGATCACTTATATGCGTCCTTTTAAAATCGGTGACAAAGTAAAAATTGGTGAAGTGAGTGGTGAGGTTTTAGAGAAGTCTTTATTGGTTACAAGACTTAGAACAATCAAGAATGAAGACATTACTGTGCCTAATTCCACGGTGCTATCAGGTCACACGATCAATTACTCGTCCGTTTCTCAGGAAATGGGGGTAATCGTACATACTACAGTGTCGATAGGGTATGATGTTCCCTGGGTAAAAGTGCATGAATTGTTAATTGATGCTGCCAAAGCCACAAAGATGACGATGGAGAATAAAAAGCCATTTGTGTTACAGACCAGTCTGGATGATTTCTATGTAAGCTATCAGATAAATGTCTACACGCATCATGCTGAGAAAATAGCCATGATAAGATCTGACTTGCATCAAAATATTCAGGATAAGTTTAATAAGGCTGGTGTAGAAATCTTATCACCTCACTATCGAGTGAATCGTGAAGATGGAGGTTCTCCACCAAATCCAATTTCTAATTAGATACTGGATCTTTTTCAGGTGCACTATCTAAATTTTGTTCTTCATCCGTTTCGGTATTTGGATGTAAGGAAGGTAGGGTTTTCTCTTCCTCACCTTTTCTTTTCTTGCCAAACCGAACCAATCCAACGGTCATTAATAAGCTTGTGATGATAATGATATACAAGATGATTCCCTGACTAAAAAACGGCGTTTGGATATCCTGTGGAATCGAATAGAATAGAAGTAGGGTGATCAATCCTCTGGGAGCTACGAAGGTTGCAAGAACTACATCTTTTCTTAATACTATTTTTAAAAGCAAAACCCGAATCGCATAAATACTAACAAGTATCAGTCCGCTGATAGCAGCAACTTTGGTATCCCATAATGAGCTGATCATTACAGTAAATCCAAAGATCACGAAGAAAAATGTCCGAATGACGAAAGCGCTTTCCATGGTGATAAGGTGGAAAGCCTCATATATCCTGTCGGTATCCGCTCTGTTAATCAGGTTATTAAGCTTTCCAGAGAAGAAAATCCGGTGATTACTTAAGATGAGCCCGAAAATCAGGATGATTATCAAACTAGACATATGCATGAGCTTTCCGATACTAAAAAGCAGGATGAGAACAGCAGTCATGAGGAATAATTTTACCTTGGCTTCGAGTTTTTGAAACAGGTAGAGTAGGAGGTAGGAAAGACCAACAGAGAGCCCAATCGTCAGAAAAAGACTAATCGTAAAATCCCCAACTGCGAGCGCGTTGTTTGAACTTTCTGCCAGTTGCAGAAGGAAGTAGAACATCATGATCCCCAGGATGTCAGAGAAGGTGCTATCATACACATGAAATTCTCTCTGCTCTTCTTCAAGATTTTCTACACTTGGGATGACGATAGCACTGCTTAAAATGGAGAGAGGTGTTCCAAATATGAGTGCTTCAACAAAACTCAGCTGAGGGATGAAAGCCATTATCAGATATCCCGATAGAAATGCCGTTGCAACAAGCACCGTAATCGCGCTCATGAATGCCTTAGAGATTAAAGAGACCTTTCCTTTTTCTAGTTTTAGATCGAGCGCAGCTTCCAGCACGATCATGATGAGCCCTAATGTTCCCAGGAGCTCTAGTAATTTTATTTCTTCAAATAAAGCCAACACATTGGCATGTTGATACCCAAAGAAACCTATGGTTTGATGGAGAATAATACCCAGAAATATCAAAAGCAAGACTGATGGGAAACTGGACTTTTTACTTATCCAGTTAAAAAAATATGAGAGAATAATAATTACCGAAGCGGCAATAATGATGTAGTACTCCATAGTTTGGCCTTGAGATGCTAATTTAATGAAGCGGTAGGTAAAACGGTAGAAGGTGCAGATTTATTGGATTGAAAAATCCTCGAACAAATTGATGAAATTTGGGGTTATCAACAAACTGATTATCCAGCTAGATATGGAAATAATAACACTTGGTTCCGGATGCTTTTGGTGTACAGAAGCTGTATTCACTCGACTTGATGGTGTGATTTCATCAGTATCAGGTTATTCAGGAGGTCATATAGTAGATCCCACCTATAAAGAGGTTTGTACCGGAGAAACTGGTCATGCTGAGGTGGTTCAGGTAACCTATGATGAGGCAATCATTCCACTGGAAGATATTCTGGAAGTATTTTGGAAAACTCATGATCCAACTACATTAAACAGGCAGGGTAATGATGTGGGTACTCAGTATCGATCGGTGGTTTTCTATCACAAAGAGGAACAAAGAAAGATTGCCAGTGAAATCAAGCAACAATTGGATAGATCAGGCGCCTGGGGTGATCCTATAGTAACTGAAATTGTCCCCTTTGAAAAATTCTATCCTGCGGAGGACTATCATAAGAATTATTTTGAGGAAAATGGAATGCAGCCATATTGCCAGTTTGTAGTGGCACCGAAAGTAGAGAAGTTCAAGAAGGTTTTTAAGGAGAAGCTAAAAAAATAAAGGCCCCAAGTTTGAGGCCTTTATTGACTACATAGAAAGAATGGGGATTATCTTAAATCCCAGATCTTTTGCTGTAAGTCGCTAACATCAGCGGTTACATTATTTTCTTTCTTTGCAACGATTGCATGGTAATAAGCTTCAATCGCTCTGTTGTTTTTGCCCATTGATTCGTAGTAAGCGCCTCGACTCTCCAGTTTTTCAATGGCTGTTTTTGAATCCCAGATCTTCTTTTGCAGGCCTTTGTCATCAAACCAGAAGTTTTGCTCTTTACCTGTTACAATGGCTTTGAAATATTGCTCCATCGCTTTTTTGTACTGGTTCTGAGATTTGTAGTAATCGCCTTTGATCTCATGGTTCATTGGATCGGGGTTGATTTCGATGGATTTGTTGATCCACTCCATTGCCTGGTCCACATTCTGACCTTTTCTAAAACATTTTTCAGCACTTTCTGCCAGTACTTTCCAGTTGCTTGAACTCGATTCAACGGCATCTCTTGCTTTTTCAACTGTTTTACTCTCGGGGTCATTTGCGAATGCACCTAGAGATGAAACTAATGTGATTGCTGCTAGTAAACTTGTTTTTAAATTTTTCATAAATTCTATGTTTTGAGTTTTAACCAATGCCAAAACAATATGAGAAATCCGTACCAGTTTATTAACTATTTGTAAATGAGACACTTAATAGATTAAAGAGACTAATATAATGTTCAAAGTAGGTCAAAAGGTGATCAAAAACGGACAGTTTTGGTCTTGAAAAAGGGCAAAAAAGGTTACAAACTTTTTTACCATTTTTAAAATAACCTTAATTGATTGGTTCGCGGAGGTGTCTCTTTTCCAAAGACTGTTCTACCTCCATATTCCCAACTCTTTTCCCGCTCATGATTGATTACATCCTGGAGATTATCATTCGGAATGAATTGTTGTTCCATCCTTTGTGAGGCAGTTGTTAGTGACTGAATGGCTTTTACTTTATCAGAATGCCCAATCCTGGCTTTATCAATTGAATTCCTTAAGACCTGAATGCTTTCATCATAAATCTTTATTGGAACAGGGAACGGGTGTCCGTCTTTTCCTCCGTGTGCAAAGGAGAATCTGGCAGGATCATCAAATCTTGATTGAGTTCCATGGATCACCTCACTGACTAATGTCAAAGATTGTAGGGTTCTGGGTCCCAACCCCTCAATGAGTAGCAATTCTTCAAATTCGTTTACTGGCAGATCATTGGCAATGGCTAATACAGAACCTAATCTTTTGATATCCACATCTTTTGATCTCACTTCGTGATGTCGGGGCATGACGATCTTCTTAATCTCAGTAAGCATCTTATTATGATCTTCCTGTGCCAGATTCAGAATCCCTGCTTTCGTTACGGATGCATCAGCCGCCGTAAGATTTAGAATTTTACCTTGATTTCTGCCGTAAATAAATGAATGCGGAGTCTCCGTAAAATTTTTCACTTGAGTGGAATGCCAATGATATCTTCTGGCATAGCCGGATAAGCCATTCATTCCCTGCTGGATTACCGCCCATTCGCCATGCTTTGTTAACACGAAAGAATGCAAGTAGATCTGAAATCCATCCTGAATAGCTGTGTTATCAACTTTGGCAGATAGTCTGCTGCTTCTAACCAGATTATCACCATCCAATCCAGTTTTATTGGCAATGGCAAGAAGTTCTTGAGGCGTTTTTCTTGAGTGTTTACCCCTTCCACCACATATGTAGATGCCCAGATCATGTGAGATGGGATTTATAGCAGTCTTTAAAGCGCCCATTACTGAAGTGGTGATTCCGGAGGAATGCCAGTCCATACCTAGTACACATCCCAATGCCTGGAACCAGGCAGGATCACTCAACCGTTTGATTACTTCTGATCGACCGTATTCCAGTACGATCGATTCGATAATGGCTCCCCCGAGTTGAGTCATTCGTTCTGCAAGCCATCTGGGTACTCGGCCACCATGTAGCGGGAGGTCTGCATAGCCTGATCTTTTCATTGGGTAAGAGGTTTGTGATTTGCTATTTTTTCTGTTTCATATTTATCCTTCATCGGCAGCTTGTCCATCCAGTCAACCTCAATCATGGGATATCCAAAATCTTCCACCACTTTCCCGGTGAGTCGGTAGAAACCACGTCCTCTAAAGGGATATTTCTTTGCAACTGGAGGAAAGTTGACCGTATCGAATACCTTTCCCTGCTGATCATAGAAGGTTCCGAAATGCATTCGCTTTCCATCTTTGGTACTGGTGTCTTTGGTGGTGACCAGGTATCCGACCATCTCAATCTTTTGATGAAGCTTCTTCATCAGGTCTTCAGAAAAGGCATTCCCCAAGTCCTGGGTTTGTAAAAGTCTGAAAGGATCACATAGCGGAAAGCCCAGTAATTCTATCTCGTCGAAGGCATCTTCAAAGCGTGGGCTTTGCAAAGTTGGTAGCTGATAGTCTTCAGGCTCTTCATTGAATAGATCAGGTAAATATTGCTTGCTGCTTTTCTGACCAAAATAGAGTTGAGCTTTCCATAGCAGTTCCTTTTTGGTTTTCCCTGTGAAACGAAAAGCACCTATTCTGATGAGGATCCGAATCTGTTCCAGGCTGACAGGAACCCTTCGAATGAAATTATCCATGTTGAGGTAGGGACCATTCTGGATTCTTTCCGGGTAAATACGTTGGGCAATTTTGCTTTCAAGGTCTTTCAGGTGAATAAATCCTATGTAGATCTGCTTCCCATAGATATTGGTGAAGTAATCGGAATGGTTGACACAGGGAGCCATGATCTCAGCGCCCCACATGCGGGCTTCATGAAAGTAGAATTCAGTCTTATAGAAGCCCCCAAAATTGTTGATTACCCCCACCATAAACTCCAGCGGGTAGTGAGCTTTCAGGTAAAGGCTTTGGTAGCTCTCTACAGCATAGCTGGCTGAATGACCTTTGGAAAAGGAATATCCGGCAAAACTTTCTATTTCGAACCAGACCCGATCCGTCACATGCTGAGGGTAGCCTCTCTGCTGGCAGTTAATAAAGAACTGATCTTTGACCCGCTGGAATTCAGCGCGCGAGCGGTACTTACCTGACATTCCCCTGCGGAGTACGTCTGCCTCAGTGAGTGTAAGTCCTCCGAAATGATGGGCCACTTTGATGACATCTTCCTGATACACCATCACGCCATAGGTATCATCCATCAGCTCATCCATCTTGGGGTGGATAGACTCATAGCTCTTTCCTTCTTTTCGAAAGTGATGGCGTTCGATATAGGCCCGCATCATCCCTGATCTTGCCACACCGGGCCGAATGATCGAGCTGGCAGCCACCAGCGTGAGGTAATTGTCGCATTCCAATTTACCCAGGAGCATGCGCATGGCAGGGGATTCTACATAAAAGCATCCCATGCAGTTTCCTTTAACCAGCAGGTTTTTGATTTCATCATCTTTTTTAAAATCATGAAATCGGTCAATGTTTTCCCGGATACCCTGGTTCTTTTCAATAAGTGTCACAGTGTCCTTAATGTGACCTAAGCCACGTTGGCTGAGCACGTCAAGTTTGTAGATACCGATGTCCTCGGCATTATGCATCTCAAAATGCACGACCGGGTATCCTTTCGGTGGGAGATCCAAAGCAGTGTATTGATATATGGGCTTTTCTGTGATGAGTACACCACCTGCATGGATGGAAAGATGATTGGGCATTCCTTTGATTAGCTCGGCATATTGAAAAATAAGTTGGGTTGTGCGGTCATCCTTGTAATGCTCAGGATAGGGGTAGGAGACGATTTTGTCAATTTCTTCTTTCGGGAGACCAAATACTTTACCCAATTCCCGGATATTGGATCGTTTTTGATAGGTTGTATGAGTCCCAAGCAGTGCGACATGATTGTGATCATATTTTCCAAAGATGTATTCATAGATCTGGTCCCGGTCTTTCCAGGAAAAATCCATGTCAAAGTCAGGAGGAGAGGTTCGCTCCGGATTCAGAAATCGTTCAAAATACAGGTCAAGTTCAATAGGATCGGTGTTGGTAATGTCCAGACAATAAGCAATCATGCTGTTGGCGCCACTTCCGCGGCCTACATAGGAAAAGCCTTGTTCTTTGGCATGCCGGATAATGTCGTAACTAATGAGGTAGTATGCTTCAAAGTTTTTTTTTCTGATGATGTCTATTTCCCGCTCGAAGCGCTCTTCTGTAATTGCATTGGTACGATCTCCATATTTATTAAGGTATCCTTCCCTAGCTTTAGCATAGAGAATTTTATGATCTTCATCCTGACTAGTGGTAAAGAATTTCTTGTTTTTTTCCGTGCCCAATTGGAGGGTGAGCGTACAATCCTCTACCAGCATGGCGGCATTACCGATCAGGTCGGGAAAATCTTTGAACTTCTTTTTAAAATCAGCTTCGCTGGTCATGACTTCCGATAGGTGAGCCTGTAATTCAGGAGGGAGTTTGCTCAGCAATGTGTTTTCCCCGATGGATCGAAGCAGCCGATGGATGTTGTAACTCTGGGTGCTTGCTTCTGAGCCTTTGGAGTTGGGCCGGAAGGTGACTGGTTGCCAGGCTACCATCTTGTGAATGTACTTTCTGTAGGGACTCAGGATAATCTTATTGAGTTCCCTCTGGCGTATGCCAATCCACTCATTATCACGTAGCCGATCAGGAATATTGTTCAAGGGATAGACAATGTAGGCTTGATTGAACTCAGGTGCTCTTTTGAGAAGGGGCTGACCTGTACGATTGTGAAAGGAGAGGAACCGGTTAAGCTCTTCAAAACCACGGTTGTTAAGTGCCAGGCCAATATACAGGAGGTCGTTGCCATTTCTGAATTCAATGCCTACACCGATCTCCAGCTCCCATTCCTTTCGCTGCTCCTTACAAATGCGTAGCAACTCGATGTAACCGGAAGTGTTATTGATGTCAGTCAGAATGAGTTTATGGACCCCATTCCTTTTGGCTTCGTTGAACAAATCCCGGATGGATAAGGTGCCATATTGAAAAGAGAAGTAAGTGTGACAATTGAAGAACAAGGTGGTTATATTTAGTACACAATTATACTAATATAATTAGTATAATACTAAATAAGTTAGCTAAACTAAAAATTGAATTGCTGATTTTTTTGAAGGACCAGAATAGAGTGACAACCTCAATAAATGCCTAAATTACTGGACAAACAACCTCAACAAACCCATTGTGAAAAAGATCAACCTTAATTACCCCCTGGCTTTAGCCTTTTTAGGAATGGTGTATTTCCTTCCGGCTCAGTCAATCCGAACAGGACTATTTGAAAATAGTCTGGATGTGGGCAATCCAAAGATCTCTGGAGAAACCGTCTATAATGCCACAAATCAAACCTATACGCTTACAGGTAGTGGAGCTAATATGTGGTTTGATAAGGATGAATTTCAATATGTCTTCAAAAAGTTGAAGGGAGATTTCATCGTCAGGGCCAGGATGTCTTTTACCAGTGAAGGGGTGGACCCACACCGAAAAATCGGATGGAGTGTTCGGCCTACCCTGGAGGGGAATGGAAAACATATCAGTGCAGAAGTTCATGGGGATGGACTGACCTCTTTGCAGGTAAGGGAAGAGATTGGCGGACAAACGACAACGTATGATTCTGAAGACAAGATACCTGATGTGGTTCAGCTCGAGAGAAAGGGAAACACCTTTATCATGTCCACTACAAAATTTGGAGGTACGTTTCAGAAGCGGGTGACGCAGGAACTGGAACTGCCTGAGGAGGTCTTTGTGGGTTTATTTATTTGTGCACATAATCCCGAAGTAAAGGAAACAGCTGTCTTCTCAGAAGTAAGGATTGTGAAGCCTGCTCCAGAGGAGCTAGTGCCTTACAGGCAATACCTGGGTAGTAACCTGGAAATCATGGAAGTGGCTACCGGTAAAAGGAAAATCATTTACCAGGTCGACAATTCTATTCAGGCACCCAACTGGACCCCGGATGGTAAAACCCTGATATTTAATGGCGGGGGTCAGATCTTCACATTTGATCTCGCTACCGGGACAGTTGCTTTATTGAATACGGGACCAGTTAAGGGAAACAACAATGACCATGTCCTGACTTTCGATGGCAAGACACTTGGTATCAGTGGGAACCGTCCGGAGGGTGGGGGATCAGTTGTCTATTACTTGCCAGTTGCAGGGAGTGATAATCCAATTCAAGTTACAGCGGAAACACCCTCATATCTTCATGGGTGGTCTCCGGATGGAAAAGATGTGATCTACACAGCACGAAGAAATGATGTATTTAATCTCTATAAAAAGAATATTGAAGGGGGTAAAGAGATACAGTTGACAGATACACCTGGTCTGGATGATGGTTCGGAATACTCACCGGACGGGAAATACATCTATTTTAATTCTGA
The DNA here is from genome assembly GCA_047947195.1 of Bacteroidota bacterium. Taxonomy (GTDB): domain Bacteria; phylum Bacteroidota; class Bacteroidia; order Cytophagales; family Cyclobacteriaceae; genus UBA7330. The sequence goes on along the minus strand of CP170458.1, from coordinate 2,542,633 downwards.
GCGTACCGGAAACATGCAATTGTGGAGAATGCAACCAAATGGGAAAAAACCAGAGCAGCTGACCTTTGATGAACTTAATGACTGGTTTCCACATATTTCTCCTGATGGGGAGGATATTGTCTTCCTTTCCTTTTTACCCGAAGTCCCATCTAATTCTCACCCGTTTTATAAGCAGGTATATTTAAGAACGATGCCTGTTACCGGTGGTGAACCTAAGGTGATTGCCTACTTATACGGCGGGCAAGGAACCATCAATGTGCCTTCATGGTCCCCGGATGGGAAGTACATCGCTTTCGTTAGCAATTCAGGTATGGAGTAATTTTTTTAAGGAAATAGAAACTCTATTCCGTTTTCTGTGTTTTCCTTTGTATAAACACAAATCAAATATTAAAACCCATGTTAAAAGCCACAAGAAAAGCTACTGCCCAATGGTTGGGATTTGGAAAAGACGGAAAAGGAACACTTACTTCTGCAAGTGGGGTTCTTGAAAAAACTAAGTATAGCGCCAATTCACGATTTGCTGATGAAAAGGGGACTAACCCAGAAGAATTATTAGCTGCAGCACATGCAGGATGTTTTTCGATGAAGCTGGCGTTTGTATTCCAGGGTGAGGGTTTAACTCCAGAAAGTATAGATACTGAAGCAAAAGTGATTTTTGAAGATGGTATCAAAGAAGTCGTATTAACTACTAAAGTAAAAGCTCCGGGAGTGGATCAGGCAAAATTTATGGAGATGGCCAATGATGCCAAGGAAAACTGCCCGGTTTCTCAGCTTTTCAAGGCTAAGATTACTTTGGATGCCACATTGGTTTCTTAAGTCCAAAGACGCAAAGAATACGCAAGGAGCGCAAATTTCAAATGACCTTTGCGCTACTTAGTGACCTTGCGGTTAATTTAAATTCCAATATATTTTGAGGTTTTTAGTGGCTCTGCCGGCTGCAATAATGTCTTTTCTACCATCTCCGTTGAGATCAGCTATCAAAAGATCTTCTGTAGCCATATCATTATCATCAATCCAGTAATCACTCCACTTTTCTCCTTTATCATCCTGGGCAACAAATATTTTAACTCCCACTTTCCCTTCACTATTCGGTTCTCTCCATCCTACGACAATCTGATCATTCCCATTCTTCAATAAATCACCAGTAGCGATGGCGTGACCTTGCTTAAGATCAGAAGTCAGCACTTTCCTTTTCATATCATCTGTTTTATAGAAGACAAGTTCGTTGCCATGCATGGGCTGAATGCCCACAATAAAAGAAGTGTTTTTAAAAAGGCCGTCTCGTACTTCTCCAAACGATTCACCCTGGATCATCCAGGGTCCCACTTCGGGAGATGTCCACTTGCTGCCATCATAATAGAATGGTTTGATCCCTTCTTTACCCCCTAAATAAATCCATTCTTCATTTCCGTCAACGACCACATCAAAATTGTGTGTCAGATGCATGGATTCATCAATGGTTTGAAGCTTCCAGTTATTTGTTGGGTCAGATGGCATTTCATAAGCTATTACCTTCACACCTTCTCCTTCACCGCCTTTATTACCTCGTCCATGGAGTGGAACCACAATCAAATGATACTTATTGTCAATGGCTTTTACCCATTTCATCCGGTGGGTAGTCGGTTCATGATGTAACTCAACGGGTTTCCAAAGCTGAGTAGGGTCTTTGGGTCTGATCAGATAAAACACTGCTCCGGATTTTTCGGTATCCGATGTTTCTCCAGGGTTCCATTGAGCCCCAACAGCTATTTCTACCTGACCATCTCCATTGATATCCCGCGCAGCAATGCATACATTATCAGATTCGGTAATGTTGTCTAAAATCACAAATCGTTTCCAATCTCCACTGCGATACCAGACGAATTGCTTTTTATCAGCGAGTATGATATCTGGTTGTTTATCCCCATCCACATCTCCGATGGCCAGACCGTAGCCAATGCTGATATTTGGATCAATTATTTGCTCTTCAAATCGAGGTTCTCCTTGATCTACAAAAAAACTGATGATAATAGGGAAGATGAGGGTTAGGAATTGCATGGGCCTAATGTTTTAATGGGTTTCATTAAAGTTAGGTAATTCTATCTTACGGATTGTTCATTCGTTCCATCCGGGCAACGAAACGGTTACCTGGTAATTGGAATAGTTGTATAGCGGATTACGGATCGGGTCATATAATTTACCCTGTTTCGGATTGTCTTCCTGGGTGTAGATCCAGATTTCATGAGGATCCCAAACCACAATCTCATCCCTGGCGTCACCCATAATATCCAATACAGCGTTACACATATCAGGGTGTCCGTCATCAGGGAAATCCAGAACTTTCCGACCCCATCCATCAAAAACGCCTCCGATATCTACGTTTGGATTGTGAACGATAAACTCTTCCGAATCACCTGTCCAATTGAGTGGTAAGCACATACTTCCCATCTGATTAGGCTCAAAGTCATGGTAGATATTACTTTCAGCATCATAAAAGTGCATAATTCCCTGATTTCCCCAGAAGTTGATAGAAACAGCTTCCAATCCTGGTAGATCATCTCTTAAGTTAGCGATGGCAGGGTTCTGCACATGCCCCACATAATAATGTTTTAAGATCTCACCTTTCATATTTGTGAAAAACATGCCCTCATCACTTGCAGCGCAAAGCAATTTAGGTTCCTGATTTTCATCAAAGTTTACAATAGCAACTCCATCAGCATGATCTTTGATCTCATCAGAAAGATCCCAGATCATTTCACCATTGTCGTCCATTAGGGAATAACCTGCCATGAGTTCATCCTTTCCATCATTGTCTATGTCAAATGCGTAAGGATAGTGACCTGTATTGGTTTCTACATGCCAAAGGGGTTTTAGTTGGGCATTGTAAGCCCAGATATGGTGATATCGGTCCTTGACAATGATATCACTGTCATATCCTTTTCCACTCAGATCACAGAAGTATAGGCAGTCACCCAGGATATGTGTGAATTTATTATGGTCGTTAAGATTTGGTTCCCAGTTTGGAGAAGCCGGAGTTGATGTTTTGTATTTCGTTTTCCCAGTTGCGCCATCAGCTATTATTAGCTCAAAGTCTTTGGAATAGATCACCTCATTCTTACCATCGTTATCAATATCATGGATTTGAAAAGCCACATCATTTGTCAGGTTATTCTTCCAGGGGTCCGGCTGACCAATCTGCCAGAGCCTTTCACCTTCCAGGTTAATGGCTGTGAGGCAGCTTAACTCTGAATTCCGGTCCTTCGGTCCATGATGCATGACCTGGCCGATCAGGATATCTGTTTGGCCATCTCCATCCAAATCACCGAATCTCAGGTTTCTGGACATTCCAAAATCATTGGTCCTGATCTTTTTCCAAACCTTCATTTTAGGGTTGGCAGCCTGGAGGTCCGCTTCCTCTTTTTCCTTTGTTACTTTTTTGGATTGAAACTCATTAAATGCAGGCTGTTCCATGGTGACTTTTACATAGTTGTATGCACAGGGAACATCAGCCATCAGTCCGATTTTTCCTTTGGTAAAAGTGGAATCCTCAGCCGTCAAAATCATGTTATTAATGGTTGCTTGAATAGAATTTCCTTTGACGGTGATCTCTGCCTTGAGCTCTTTATTTTCTTCAGCTTTAAATGGGTGACTTGCCAGAATTTCCTCATCTGGTTGATGGAACCCAGAGGCGTGATTTACTTTCTTTAGTATCAGCTCATTGTCTTTGATTCCAAAGAAATAGTAGCAGCGGTCATTGTGATACCTGAAAACAACCCCAACCTGCTGATCCAGTGACAGGGGCGTGAATTTTGAGATGAACGTATAGTCTTCCCAAAATTCATTACCTGAGATGACTATCGGATGGGTGAAATTGGCCCTGTTGGTATATGATTGTTCCATATGCCTTTCGCCATTGATCTCCCTTACTCTCCAGGCCCTCACAAACCCATTATGATGATAGAAGGTGGAAACAGCCCAATTCCCTTTTGGAGCTGCTTCATGGATGTAATGATACTCAGTATGAGCACCCAGGTCCGGAAGCATTGGCCCTCGTGGCAGTTCACTGAAATCATCCTTAAGAACTATGACTTGATCTGGGTTTTGTGAACAGCTTACCAGCATTAAAAGGAGGATGAAAAAGAAGGCGAGGTTCTTCATGTTGCTTATTATTAATCAGATTAAAGATAAGCTAATCTTAGGTTCTCCCTGAAAACATGTTATTGTCCATCATGATCCGTTTGTCCATACCCAATGCTGCGGCGCGGGTCACTTTATCAACACCATGCTTTTTCTTGATGGTGTCGAGTGCCTGGAATAGCCGGATGCTCTCTTCGGTATCTTCGAACAGATTGATCTGGTAATTACCGTGGACAAGATGGCTAAGCCGGACGCCCACTAGCCTGAGCAGCATTCTACGGGTATACAGCTTATCAAATAAATCAAACACTTCCTTGATGATGACCGGGTCTGAGGAAGTGTAGGGGATATGACGTTGCTTGGTTTCCGTATCGAAATTGGCATACCGGATTTTCACGGTCACGCAAGAAGTCAGTTTCTGTTCTTTCCTGAGTTTATGACAAAGCTTTTCTACCATGGCCAGTAGTAGCACCTTCATCTTCTTCACATCGATAGAGTCCTGGCCGAAGGTGCATTCGGTGGAGATAGACTTTTGTTCGCTATAAGGTTGTATGGGTGTATAATCGATTGCATTGGCTTTGTTCCACAATGCCCGGCCATTGATACCGAAAGCTTTCTCCAGCATTTTCACAGGCATCTCTCTCAGGATATGTACATGCGTGACACCCATATCAACCAGGAACTGGGTGGTTTTCTCTCCAACCATCGGGATCTTACTTACATGAAGAGGAGCCAGGAAGTCCCGCTCTTCACCTGCCGGAACCCATTTCTCTCCATTGGGCTTAAACTCCCCGGTAGCTACTTTGGAAACCAGTTTATTTACGGAGAGCCCCATGGAGATAGGCAGTCCGGTGTTTTTGATGATCTTCTTCCGCAGCTCAATCGACCATTGATAAGTATTGAAGAAACGGTCCATACCACTGACATCTACATAGAACTCATCAATAGAAGACTTTTCGAATAAGGGAGCATCTTCCCTGATGATGTCGGTGACCAGTCTAGACTGATAGCTATAAGCTTCCATGTCGCCAGAGATGACCTTGGCATCCGGACAAAGTCGAAGGGCCATTCTGGTGGGCATGGCCGAGTGAACGCCAAATTTACGGGCTTCATAACTGCAGGAGGCCACGACTCCACGCCCGCCACTACCCCCAATGATCAGTGGAATCCCCTTGAGACGCTCATCTCTCAGGCACTCCACTGATACAAAGAAGGCATCCAGGTCCAGGTGGATGATGGCTCGGTTTGTAGGTTTCGACAGCATTGAGCTACCGAAATATAGACCTGGTGGGTGGTTTATTTCTTCAGGAGACAGAATACAGGAGACAGGAGACAGGAGTTTAGGGTACACTTTTCTTGATGGTTTTTATGTAAGCACCAAGTAGCTTGCTGATTTCCTCTGCACGTTGATCTAGCAGATCTGTTTCTAAATGAAAGAGATCTTTACTCAAGAGTAAGTAATATCTACATTCTTCAAGCGATCCCTCAGAGACATTGAAAAACCTGATTTTATCCCTTAATCCATATTTTTTATAGCCTTCTGAAATATTGCCAGGGATAGATATAGCAGCCCTTCTTAATTGGCCGGTCAGCCCATACAACTCTTCTTTGGGAAGATTTTGTGTGATTTGGTAAACATCCAGCACAAATTGATGCGCCTTTTGCCAAACGATCAAATCCCGGAAAGACTTGCTTGGCAGCCTCCTGTCTGCTGTCTGCTGTTTCCTATATTCTATCATAATTAACTAAATTAATTAGCATTTCCTTGCTTTTTACTAAAAATGTGATCAAATTTACTAAATAAAATAGAATACTATGCAGGAAATTGCTAATAATTTTAGGATAAAAGATCTAATCACAATTGATGCAGATGTGGCGTTTGATGATGACTATAAATTAAAGATCAACTCAAAAAAGCTGAAGTCGGGGAAGTGCCAGGTGAAGTTTTCGGCGATGGTTCGGGAGCGGAAAGATTTGTATGGTTATGTGCTGGTAGATGCAGAGCAGACACTAAAGGATGTAGTGGTTAGTATTAAAGAGAAGCTCCATACGATACATCGCACAAGAGATTTTCATAATTTGCATTTGTATTCTATTGGAAAGTCGGGGCACGAAGACATGAATTTTCTCATATTTGACTAATTAATAATTAAGATGAGTGTTTCAGAAAATATTAAATACCTGAGGAAGCAGGCTGGATATACCCAGGAACAGTTCGCAAATGAAGTAGGTATCAAACGATCACTGGTTGGAGCTTATGAAGAGGGGAGAGCGGAGCCCAGGTTGCAAACCCTGCAAAAGATTGGAGAAGTGCTGAATGTAACCACAGACGCATTGATTGCTAAAGATCTCACCAAAGATGATCCTAAAAAATACCAAAAAGAGAAGATCAGGATTCTGTCTATAACTGTAGATAAGGAGGATAAGGAGAATATTGAACTTATTCCACAGAAAGCCGCGGCAGGTTATCTAAATGGTTATGCTGACCCGGAATACCTGTCTGACCTTCCCCGATTTAATCTGCCTATGTTACCCTCCAATGCGACCTATCGGGCATTTGAGATATCCGGAGATTCCATGCTTCCATTACCATCAGGGTCTATCGTTATCGGGAAGTATATAGAGTCGATTCAGGATATTAAGAATGGGAAGACCTATGTGCTACTTACGAATAAAGAAGGAATTGTTTATAAAAGAGTATTCAACTATATCGAAGAAAAAGGAAAACTGTTTTTGGTTTCCGATAATAAATCTTACTCAGCGTATGAGCTTGATCCAGCCGAGCTGATGGAGATCTGGGAAGCAAAAGCTTCATCAGTGTTGAGTTTCCCGATCCTGAATCAGCGACTGAGTTGTCACTAGATAAGCTGGCAGGGATGGTAATGAATTTGCAGGAAGAGGTTAAAAAGCTGAAGGAATGAAGATCCTGACTTCACGAGCTTGAGCGACTCGTTTTATTTTGATCTCAAATTTACTTTGCTTTGTATTTAGTTCTGATGAGCTAAGTATAATCATATCTTGAGCAAGCCAATCTTTTTCCTTCTTTGTTGGAGTATTTCCCTGGTTGTTTTTTCCCAAAAAACGACTGTATCGGGTAAAGTAACTGAAGCAAGGACAGGCTCACCGATACCCTTTGCCAATGTCGTGTTCACAGGGACCACTGAAGGCGGAATAACAGACTTTGATGGTAATTTTTCTATTTCTACTTCTTTAAATGTTGATTCAATTGAAGTTAGGTACATCGGTTATATCAAACGTACAAAATCTTTAGTTCCTAAAACCGAACAGATCCTTAATTTTCAGTTGGATGAGGATATACAGACTTTAGGGGAAGTCATTGTTTATGCTGGTGAAAATCCAGCTTTTGAGATACTAAGAAGGGTAAATGATCACAAAAACGAGAATGACCCCAGATCGCTTGAAGCTTATGAATATGAAAGTTATACTAAAATTGAATTTGATATTGATCATATCAGTGAGCGATTAAAAGAACGAAAAATCATGCACAGGATCGCTCAGATCCTGGATAGTGCTGAACAGGTAGCCGGGGATGATGGTAAGCCCGTCATGCCAATTTTCCTTTCGGAGGCCATTTCAAAATTCTACTATAAAAAGAACCCCATGTACAGACATGAGGAGATCCTTAAAACCCAGGTGCATGGGATTGGAATAACAGATGGTACACTCACATCCCAGGTTATTGGAGCTTCCTTTCAACAATATAATTTCTACCAGAACTGGTTGAATATCATTAGTAAAGAATTTGTCTCACCAATAGCTGATGGTGGAAGAATCTATTATGAATATGATTTAATAGACAGCCTCTGGTTGGACGATGACTTTTGTTATAGAATTGATTTTACGCCAAAACGAGAACAGGATCTGGCATTTCGAGGAACCATGTGGATTACACGGGAGGATTATGCTTTGAAACGAATTGATGCAACCGTCCCCAGGTCAGCCAATCTGAATTTTGTAGACCGATTGAAAATTCAGGAAGATCTGGTAAAGACCACCGCCGGTCCATGGTTACCGTTGAAGACAAGGGTGGTTGTTGACATGGTAGAGATTACCAACCAGTCTCCCAGCCTGATTGGTAAGTTTTATGTTTCAACGAAGGATCATGTGGCCAATGATCCAAAAGAAAATAAGTTTTATCAGAACCCTGTCACCTTTGAAGATTGGGAAATAAGTCATGATGATGCCTATTGGGAAGAACATCGGCATGACTCTCTTACGACAACTGAATTGGCTGTCCTGGACATGATTGATACGCTTAAACAAGTTCCAATTATCAAATTAGGAATGGATGCGGCAAAGTTTGCATTCAATGGGTATCACAAAATGGGTAAAATTGAAGTTGGTCCGTATACCACCTTTCTTGGTAATAGTGATATTGAGGGATGGAGGCCTGGGTTTGGGATAAGGACCTCAATTGATTTCAGTAAAGACTGGGTTTTGGGAGGTCATATTGGGTATGGTTTTGATGATGAACGATGGAAGTACCGTTTTTATCTGGAAAGAATTTTGAGTCGCAGGCGTTGGTCAACTCTAAGGGTAGAACGCCAAAGGGAAATAGAACAGGTTTGGGTGTTGAGTGATGAGTTTGAGCCATTTAGTTTCCTTTATACGCTGAGCAGGTTTGGTAACCTGATCAGTCCGTTTCTACTGGACAATTATAATGTGAAGTATTTCCGACAACATTCTACCGGACTAGGTCAGGAATTGCAGATCAAGCATGAAGTTTATACTCCCATGTTTGATTTTCGATATTTTAAAAACCCTGGGACTGACATAACCACAGATTCTGTTTTCAGGACTACGGAAGTATCCCTCAAAACCAGATACGCAAAAGATGAAATCTTTGTGATTAATGACAATGATCGGTTAAGCATGGGGACTGTTAGATGGCCGGCATTTGAATTTAAATATACCTACGGTTTGAAGGATGTGTTAAACAGTTCCTTCGAATACCATAAACTTAAATTTACTTTTCAAAAGCGACAGAAGATGGGGATCCTGGGTATTTCAAATATCTGGGCTGCCGGAGGGATGATCATCGGTGACATTCCTTATCCGCTATTGTATAATACGATAGGTAACGAAACCCCGTTTTATGTTAATTTTTCCTATAACCTTTTAAACTATTATGAATTCAGTAGTGACAGATATGCCGAGCTCCGATACCGGCATTCTTTTGAGGGAATTATTTTGAATACTATACCATTATTAAAACGGTTGAAATGGAGATTAATCGGTGAAGCCAATTTTTTATATGGGAGTCTAAGTGATTCTAATTTAAATCGTGTTTCATACCCAGTAGATAGCAATGGGGACTTGATCATACCATTTAATCAGTTCACAAATAAACCGTATATTGAGGTTGGCTATGGAGTAGAAAATATATTTAGGGTACTAACGGTTCAAGCTTTCCACCGGTTAACGTATTTAGATCATAATAATGTCAATAAATTTGCGGTGAAATTTAAAATTGACTTTAACCTGTAAAGTGAGATTTTTTATACCCATACTCATATTATTAGTCGGCTGTCAATCACAAGTTGAAAAGCAGGAGATCACAGGTCTTGACTCTGCCAGTAATGTTTATCTGGATGCCTACGAGGAGGTTGAACGGGCATATGATAATGAACCCTCCACGCAATTACTGAATCAAAAACTTTATTATCTGGAAAAACTGGGATGGCCACCAATGTCCATCACCGCATTAAATGAGGCTAAGCAGCAACTCGGGTTAGATGAGGAGTTGGTTAGAAAATACATCTTATATTATGAAAAGAATGAGCAGTATGCTCCTTTGATGGAGCTATTGGGAACCTGGGGAAAGCTACATGATCTGGATGAAGGTATGCAGGAGTCCAACATAAGAGCGCATATGCTATTATCTCAGCGCGAAAAGACTGTTGAATTACTGAAAGATTATATCTATGAATATGGCAAATCTGACAATGAAGCTTTTGTAGCGAATAAGTATTTAAAGCTTGGGGATACCTTGATGAGTATTTATCACTTTAGTAGGCTTCAAAAGAAAGATCCCGGGCACGAAGATCTGGTTAATCAGTACGTACCATTATTATTAAAAATCAGACAACCAGCGCGGGCTAGGGTAATACTCACCAAGGCTGCTCAAATTGATACTACCTTCCAAACCAGATTTATGTTATCAAAAAGTCTTTATCAAATGGGTGAAACAAAAAGCGCTAAAGGATTATTAATTAGACAAAATAATGCGAAAGCTTTAGAACAGTTAACCAGATGGTATTGGCAGGAAGAGAGGTGGGACTCAACAATGTTTTATGTTGACAAGCTTATTCAAGTTGATTCATCCCAGCAAGCTTTGTTTATGAAGGCTTCAATATATGATGAGAGGGGAGTGCTTAATCCAGCTTTACAGATTTTGAATATACTCATCGAACGAGATTCCACAGATAATTTAGCTATGGAAATGGCTCAGGATGTTTCACGAAAAATCGCATATTTGCGGGAAATTAAAGAGAGGCGTAGTACGCCAATCCCAGAATTATCACCCAAGACTTCTATTAAAGAATGAGTGAAATCAAGATCACATTACCAGATGGTAGTGTGAAAGCTTTTGAGAAAGGCGTAACTGCCTATGAGGTTGCATTGTCCATCAGCGAAGGTTTGGCCAGAAATGTATTGGCTGCCAAAGTAGATGACGAAATTTGGGATGCAACAAGACCTATCCAATCTGATGCAAACCTGAAGCTCCTGACATGGAATGATGATGACGGGAAAATGGCTATGTGGCATTCTTCTGCTCACCTAATGGCTGAGGCATTGGAAGCACTTTACCCGGGAATTAAATTGGGTATCGGTCCCCCGATTGAAAACGGCTTCTACTATGATATAGATTTTGGCGATATCCCTTTTGATGGTGAAAACCTTAAGGCCATTGAGGATAAAATGCTCGAACTGGCAAGGGAAAAGAATGAATTTATTCGGAAGGATATTAGCAAAAAAGACGCCATCGAATACTATCAGAAGAAAGGAGATGAGTATAAATTAGAACTACTCGAAGGGCTAGAGGATGGAAAAATCACTTTCTATACCCAGGGTAATTTTACCGATTTGTGTAGAGGTCCTCATATCCCAAACACCGGTTTCATTAAAGCTGCTAAGGTCCTTAGCGTTGCAGGGGCCTATTGGCGAGGAGATGAGAATAGAAAGCAATTAACCCGGCTCTATGGGATTACTTTTCCAAAGCAGAAGGAATTAACTGAATACCTGGAGCTGCTGGAAGAAGCTAAGAAACGTGATCATAGAAAGATTGGTAAGGAACTGGAGTTATTTACTTTTTCTGAGAAAGTAGGCAAAGGTCTTCCATTGTGGTTGCCAAAAGGAGCAATCTTAAGAGAGCGTTTAGAAAATTTTCTTAAAAAGGCACAGGTAAAAGCTGGATACGAGCAGGTAGTGACGCCTCACATAGGAGGAAAGGAATTATATGTTACTTCTGGTCACTATGCCAAGTATGGTCAGGACTCATTCCAACCAATTCATACTCCGGAAGAAGGTGAGGAATTCCTATTGAAGCCAATGAACTGTCCTCATCATTGTGAGATATACAAATCAAAGCCAAGATCATACAGGGAGCTTCCAATTCGATTTGCTGAATTTGGCACAGTTTATAGATATGAGCAAAGTGGAGAACTTCACGGCCTCACCAGGGTGAGAGGGTTTACTCAGGATGATGCTCATATTTTTTGCCAGCCTGACCAGGTAAAGGGTGAGTTCGCCAAAGTAATTGATTTGGTATTATATGTATTTAATGCATTGGGCTTTCAGGATTTTACCGCCCAAATTTCATTAAGGATCCCGAGAAACCAGAGAAGTATATTGGCACAGATGAAAACTGGCAAAAGGCCGAAGCAGCTATTCAGGAGGTAGCGGAAGAAAAAGGTTTAAAGACCGTTGTAGAGCTTGGTGAAGCCGCATTCTATGGCCCAAAGCTAGATTTTATGGTCAAAGATGCATTGGGAAGAAAGTGGCAACTCGGTACCATACAAGTGGATTACAGTCTGCCAGATCGTTTTGAACTGGAATATATTGGAGCAGATAATCAAAAACATCGTCCTGTAATGATTCACCGTGCACCATTTGGTTCTATGGAGCGATTTGTCGCTATCCTGATAGAAAGTACTGCAGGTAACTTCCCACTGTGGTTGGCTCCGGAGCAGGTAACTATTTTACCTATTTCCGAAAAATTTCATGATTATGCGCTGAAAGTGTTTACAGAGCTGCAGGTACATAACATTAGCGGTAAGATTGATGAGCGGGATGAAAAGATTGGAAGGAAGATCAGAGATGCGGAAGTACAAAAGATTCCATTCATGCTGATAGTTGGTGAAAAAGAAGCTGAAGGATCCATGGTTTCGGTAAGATATCATGGAAAAGGAGATCAGGGATCAATGAAAATTGATGAATTCATTGAGTACTTTCAAAAGGAAGCAGGTAAATTTTTAAATAATTAGATTTTTAGATTTTTAATGCAGGAAAATATGCCGATATTTGCGGTTCTATTTTTTATGGTGTAATCAAAAAAGGAGGAAAACAATTAACAGAAGACCAAATAATTTTAGAGGGCGAGTAGAAGAACCTTACAGAATTAACGAACACATCAGGGCTCGGGAAGTACGAGTTGTAGGTGATAACGTTAATGTTGATGTATATGGAATTCAGAAAGCTTTGGATTTAGCCAGAGAGCAGGGGTTAGACCTTGTGGAAATCTCACCTAAAGCTGATCCTCCGGTTTGCAAGATCATTGACTATTCCAAGTTCAAGTATGAACAAAAGAAAAAGCAAAAAGAGATCAAGGCAAAAACCCAGAAAACGGTTATTAAAGAGATTCGTTTTGGGCCAAATACGGATGATCACGATTTCAATTTCAAGCTAAATCATGCCATCAAATTTCTAAAAGAAGGAGCAAAGGTTAAGGCTTTTGTTCATTTTGTCGGACGAACAATTGTTTTCAAGGAAAGAGGAGAGATTCTGTTGTTGAAATTTGCACAAGCGCTTGAGGAGTATGGTAAGGTGGAATTACTTCCAAAACTAGAAGGTAAGCGAATGTCAATCATTCTTTCTCCAAAGCCTAGTTCAAAGAAAAAATAAAGAAATGCCAAAAGTAAAAACTAAATCCAGTGCCAAGAAAAGGTTTAAGGTAACCGGAACAGGTAAGATCAAAAGAAAGCATGCTTTCAAAAATCATATCCTGACCAAAAAGGAAACCAAACAAAAGAGAAACCTTGGTCATATGGCGTTGGTAAACAAAGTTGATGAGCAGAACGTAAAAGATATGCTCAATATTTAATTGTTAAAATGTTTAACCAGAGGATTGGTATTAAGCGCAGGTTTCTGACGCCAATTTTCAAAAAACAAAAAAATGAGATCAGTAAATCATGTAGCCTCCAGGGCTAGAAAAAAGAAGGTCTTTAAACAGGCCAAAGGTTATTTCGGTAGACGTAAGAATGTCTGGACAGTAACCAAAAATGCGGTTGAGAAAGGCTTGACTTATGCATACAGGGACCGCAAAGCAAAGAAAAGAGAGTTCAGGGCACTATGGATCCAAAGGATTAACGCAGCAGTTAGAGAGTATGATCTTTCATATTCTCAATTTATCAATGGTTTGAAACAAGCAAACATTGATATCAATCGTAAAGTGCTCGCTGACCTCGCTATGAATCACCCGGATGCTTTTAAGGAAGTAGTGAAAAAGGTGAAGAAATAAATCAGGTAAAGGCTTAACATTAAGGCATCCGCCAGCTCGCGGATGCCTTTTTTTATGTCAAAATGAAATCATGTATCCCATGATGCTGGATTTATTCCAATTCTGTTTAATCTGTCGTTAAATTCATTTTATAATTTAATCGGTTTTTGATAATTCATTTATCTTTAGTCAATTGTAAGATATCCCGAAATCTATTTATTCATTGTGAAAAATATCTTAGTCGTAGACGATAGCCCGACAGCACTTTTTGATATCAATAATAAACTTCAGGGGATTGATTTTCAATCCAAGGTATTTAGTTCTTCAAATTTCGATGATGCCAAGATAATCCTCGAAACAAATCCTATTGATCTGGCAATCATTGACCTCCAAATGCCAGAAAAAAATGGTGCTGATCTCATTGTTTACATGAAATCAGTTAATCAATTAAAAGATATCCCAATAATTGTTCTGACAGGATCAGGTACTGAATCCTTGTTGAGAACAAGCCTTGAACCAATGGTAAATCACTATCTCAATAAGCCTGTGAGTCCTGAGCAATTATTAAAGGTTCTCCTTGAATTTTAGCATGGATGATAAGAAGTTAATTGATACGGACTGGCTCAAAAGTCAATATCGGGGCAACATGTATGAACTCCTGACTATATATAAGCGTGAAAATGATGAATGTGTTAGCAGAATGCAGAGTTCATTAAAAGCTGGGGATCATGATGATGTAAGAGCTGTAGCACACAAAATGAAAGGATCCAGTAGAATTATTGGCGCTTTTTCAATAGAAGACCTGGCCAACTTGATTGAAAGGACATTTGATGTTTCTGAGATGGAATCCAAGGTAGCAGAACTCCAGGAGCATTATGTCAGACTACGTGTAGAGATAGACAAACTCACTGATCGTTAATCAAACAAACGTTTTCTAATAATTTATTAAGGAAATAGACTCCTTTTAGCACGGATAAATAATTTTGGTAAATAATTTAGATTAGTCTAAAATTATGATAAGATAAAACTAATATATAATTTAGCATATTCATTTAATTATGATTAGGCAGTTCATTTATATTGTTTTTATCTTTTTACTTCCATGTTTTTCTTTTGCCCAACAGACTATATCCGGGGAAATAAAGGGAAATGCTGGCGTCATTCCAGGTGCAACGGTGAGGTTAATAGATACCGAATTTGCTACTGTCAGTGATCATAATGGCATATTTACGTTAGAGGGTATTCCCACTGGAGAATATCATCTGGAAGTTCGGTTTGTGGGGTTTAAGACTCATACACAAAAAATATCCACTAATGAATTAGCTGATTTACAGATTTACCTTAGTGAAAGCTCACTCACATTCGATGAGGTAGTTGTGACGGGGTCTATGCAGCCTACATTCGTCTCTCAATCTCCAGTTAAAATCGATGTGGTTACATCAAACTATCTTCAAACTTATCTACCATCAGCCGCTACAGGTATTGTAGAGGCAATTAGTCTGGTGAATGGTGTTCAGGAGGTGGTAGCATGTGGCGTTTGCTTTACCAACAGCATATCAATTAATGGTTTGCCAGGTCCCTATACTGCGATCCTAATGGACGGATCACCTATCTATGGTAACCTGGCATCTGTATATGGCCTGAATGGCATACCAAGTATGATTATCGATCGGTTTGAAGTGATCAAAGGTCCAAGCTCTACATTATATGGTTCTGAAGCGGTGGCTGGAGTTATCAATATCATTACTAAGGACCCAAAAAATCAACCACCTGTTTCAATCGATGTGATGGGTACCTCACACATGGAGTCATTTGGGAATTTTTCCTTTGCGCCAAAGCTGGGAAAAAGTAGTGGCTACATAGGGATGAACTACGCATACATCAATGATTTTGATGATCAGAATAATGATGGTTTTAGTGACAATGTGAATCTGGATCGGATCTCCTTGTTCACCAAATGGGATATCTACAGGCAATCCGGCAAACGATTTGATATATCAGCCAAGTACTATTATGAAGATAGGAGGAATGGGGTGATGGAATTCCTGGATAACCGTAATTATCTGGATCTCCGGGGAGATGATCAGGTATATGGTGAAAGTATTTTTACGAAAAGAGCAGAGGTCTTTGGGACTTATGAACTACCATGGGTATCAAATGTAAATCTCAGTTATTCCCTAAGTAAGCACGAGCAGGATAGTTACTATGGAGATGATTACTATATAGCCAGTCAGGATATTCTGTTTTCAAATCTGATTTGGGATAAACGAATAAAGAATCATGATTTGTTGCTTGGAATAACCAACAGATACCAGGTCTATGATGATAATACCATTGCAACAAAAGGTCCATCTACCAATGTGCCTCAGAAACAATATATCCCTGGTATTTTTGTACAGGATGAATGGAGTAGCCTTGATCAATTTACTTTGCTAGGCGGATTGAGAATGGATCATTACAAAGATCATGGATTCATCTTTGCACCTCGATTGAATATCAAGTATAAACCTGGCGAATGGACCACTATTCGATCCAATTTCGGTACAGGATTTCGAATCGTAAACCTGTTTGCTGAAGATCATGCATTTGTAACGGGACAGCGAGAAGTTGTGATTCAGGAAGAACTGCTGCCTGAAGAGTCCTATAATTTTTCTCTTAACCTGAATCATGTGTATGTAATTGGTAATAGCCAGGGAATGATAGATATAGATGCATTTTATACTCACTTTACTAATAAGATTACCCCAAACTATGATGTTCAGGATCAGATCATCTATGCAAACAGTCAGGGTTTTGCAGTAAGCAAAGGAATAGGAATAAATATCCAACATCAGTTTCAGTTCCCACTTTCCTTTAATCTGGGAGTCAATTTTCAGGAGGTAACTGAACACGATCAGGGTATTGTTAATGAGATCAATTTTTCACCTGATGTTTCCGGAGTATTCACAACTAACTATCGTATTGATAAACTTGATCTAACCCTATCGTATACTGCCAGGTATACTGGCTCCATGAAATTACCGGAAGTGTATGACTTAAATTCAAATGGTGAACCTTTGGCTGAGAGCAGACCTACTACTTCAAATCCATTTTCTATTCACAATATTCAACTTTCCAAAAACATAACTGAGAGCATCGATATTTACGGGGGCATTCAAAATATTTTTGACTATGTACAGCCCTGGTCGCCTTTGACTGGCTTTAATGATCCCAATGCCAATCCAGGATTCAGTGACAATTTTGATACAGCATATGCCTATTCCCCCATCCATGGAAGGGAAGTTTACGTAGGTATTAAATGGAGTCTTCTTAATAAAAAGTAAATTTTTATTAATTTCAGCCGCATGAGAGTTGATTCACATATACACTTGTGGCAATTTGATCAGGAAGAGTATGATTGGATTACCGATGAGCTTGCTGCTATCCGGGATTCATTTACTCCGGAAGATCTTTTGCCATTTCACGAAGAGTTGAAAATTGATGGTTTCGTGGCAGTACAGGCCAGACAAAATGATAAGGAAAATACCTTTCTTCTTAATTATGCAAACGAACATGCACATGTCCTGGGAGTAGTAGGATGGGTGGATCTTCAATCAGGTAATGTAAAAGCAGAGATCGAAAGATTGAAGCAGGATTCCTATCTAAAAGGATTAAGACACATCATTCAAAGTGAGCCTGATGGATTCATGACTCAGCCAACATTCATTGAGGGTGTAAAGCTATTAAGGGATCTTGATCTTTGCTACGACTTGTTGATCTATGAAAATCAGCTGCCCGAGGCAAATAAATTCATGAAGAAGATCCACGATGATCAAAAGGTTGTGCTGGACCATATTGCCAAGCCAAAGATCAAGGATGCAGAAATTGTTGACTGGAGAAAGGGAATTAAGTCGCTTGCCAAACATGAAAATCTTTATTGCAAAGTCTCGGGAATGGTAACGGAAGCAGATTGGCAAAACTGGCAATATGAGGACTTTAAGCCCTATATAGATGTTATATTTGAAGCCTTTGGTCCTGATCGTATTCTTTATGGAAGTGATTGGCCAGTGTGCTTATTATCAAGTCCATATCAGAAAGTATTTTCAATCCTGGATCAGTATCTTAAACCTTTTGATGTTGAAGTCAGGGACAAGGTCATGGGTGAAAACGCTGCTTCATTTTACAATCTCTAAACAATCGGGAAATCATTGTAGATTTGAACCCATATGGAATTTCTCCGATTCCATATTTCAATCATCATTAACTAATTATTTTTTAAGACATGGATTTAAAATTATCTGGTAAGACCTATATAGTAACCGGTGGAGCCAAGGGTATTGGTGAGGCTATTTCTAAAGAACTTGCGCAGGAAGGTGCAAATGTAGTAGTAGCAGGACGTTCTGAGGCGGAGGGAGAAAAGCTGGTCAGGTGGATAGAAAGTATTGGTGCGAAGGGTCTGAATATCCTTGTCGAATTGTCTAAAGAGGGTGCCTGTAAAGATGTGATCGAGCAAACAGTTGCCAGATTTGGCACAATCGATGGAATCGTAAATAATGCAGGATTCAATGATGGAGCGGGATTGGAGAAGGGGAGCCCTGAAAAGTTCCGTGCCTCGGTCAATACGAACCTGATGCACTATTATGACATGGTATATTATGCGTTGCCTTATTTGAAACAGACAAAAGGTTCGATCGTAAATATCAGTTCCAAGACCTGTGTAACCGGGCAGGGGGGTACATCTGGTTATGCTGCCAGCAAGGGAGCACAATTGGCTTTGACCAGGGAATGGGCGGTTGAGTTAGCTCCTTATGGAATCCGTGTAAATGCCATCTTACCAGCTGAAGTGATGACACCCCTTTATGAGAAGTGGGTCAAAACTTTAGATAATCCGGAAGCCAGGTTAAAGGAAATTACAGCACGAATCCCATTGGGACATCGAATGACCACTTCTGAAGAGATTGCTGCAATGGCAGTCTTCTTATTGAGTGAACGAAGTGCACACACAACAGGTCAGTGGATGTTCGTGGATGGTGGATATGTCCATCTGGATCGTGCCATGCTCAGTGAGTAGCTAAAGCACAATGCTTCCAAGCCCTCCATCCGCCACAATGGCCTGACCTACAATGAATCCGGAGGCAGGGCTGAGGAGGAATAATGCAGTTTCTGCTATTTCCTGTGGAGTTCCTATTCTGCCAATTGGGTGCTGACTCCCCCAGGATTTCAACACTTCCTCAGTTTCTCCATGTTTGGAGGCACCAAAGCGGAGTAGGGGTGTATCTATGGCTCCCGGACAGATACAATTGGTTCGGATGCCTTCAGCCGCATAATCAAGGCCCATACATCTGGAAAGTGCAATAGCTCCGGCTTTTGAAGTGGCATAGGCTGATACGTTTTTCTGGGACCTGATTCCCTGAACGGAGCTGATATTGACGACTGACCCGCCTCCATTCTTCCTGATTTCAGGAATAACCTGGTGTGCCATCAGATACATGCTTTTGAGGTTGACATCCATCGTTTGGTCCCAGACTTCTTCAGCAGTACTTTCTACTGTGCCGTAAGTCTGTAAACCAGCGGAATTTACCAGAAACTTTATGGGCCCCAGGACTTTTGTTTCGAGAATAAGTTTACTAATTGAGGGCACCGAAGTCACATCGGTGTCAAAGAAATGCCCCTTCCCTCCGGTCGAATGAATGGTTTGTACGGTTTGATGTCCACCTTCTTTGTTGATATCTGCTATAACAGTAATCGCTCCTAAAGATGCGGCCTTAATAGCCGTGGCCTGACCGATTCCGGAGCCTCCGCCAGTGACGATAATTACCTGGTCTTTGATCCAATCTTCCTGATTCATGATTAGTTTGTGATGGACTCGATGATTTTCAAATAGTTTTCCTTTGCCTGGATATTAATATCGGATATGATTTCCCGGTATTTGGTTTCCAACTCATCTTCTGACATTCCTTTGCCGCGATTGGCGAAAACCAACTCTGTAATCAGCGATAAATTGGCCTGATTGATCTGTCTTAGAAATTGGAGTTCGGCCAGAATATGGCCGATTACTTTACCACTGTTGAGCTTCAGGTCTTCTTTTTGAAGGCGTTTGAGTAAGTCATCAATGTTATCTTTCATGTTTGCCGGATTAAGTGAGGGGTTTACTTCTCTGACACAGTTGTAATGGGATTCCCCAGGGGTCACGCATCATAACGAGAAGAGAACCTTCATTCGGTATCACCTCTTCTACAACGATTGCCCCTTTTTGTAATAGTCTATCCCTATCTTTTGCAGAATCGGGAGAAACAAATGCCACGTGAAAACCCAACACATGCAGTTTTTGAAAAGAAAGGAATTCCCCTTTGGGGTTGTTATATACTTCCAGGAATACATGGCCACTGTCATCTGCCAGGAACATGGTTTGGGTTTCATTTTTCGCATCAAAGACCACCCGGGCTCCCAGGTTTTCTACATACCAGGCGGCAATTGAGGTAGGGTCAGTTACGTTTAGGGCGAAGTGTTCGAATTTCATGTAAATAGTGTTTATTTAATCCTTTATTGTAGTTGTTTTAACAATCTAAAAAATAATTTTGAATTTGGACTTTCAATTTACCGCGTTAACATGAAGGGAACACACAATTCTTTACCAGATCAAAGAAATGATGAGATACTCATTTATGTAAATGGGGATCTTGTCCCGAGAAATGATGCAAAAATTTCTGTCTTCGATAGTGGCTATCTGGTTGGGGATGGAGTTTGGGAAGCCTTTAGACTTCATAAGGGTGTTCTGGTGTTTCTGTATAAGCATCTGGATCGATTATGGCAGGGAGCCAAAGCCATTGGGATGGAGCTCCCGTTTAATCGAGAGGAATTAATTGAGATGGTCCTTAAAACGCTGGAAGCTAATCATATGAACGACAATGTGCATGTGAGACTGATGGTAACCAGGGGCATCAAGAAGACACCCTCTCAGGATCCAAGATTGACCATTTCCGGTCCCAATGTTGTGATTATACCAGAGTATAAAGTAGCTGATAATGCCATGCGAGATGCGGGAATTACGCTTTTCACCAGTACGATCAGACGCGGTTCGCCTGATTACCTGGATCCCAAATTGAATTGTCACAGCAAACTGCATGAAGTCCAGGCATTGATTCAGGCATTAAATGCGGGAGCTGATGAAGCCTTGATGCTAGACGTGAACGGATTTGTGTCTACCTGCAATGCCACCAACTTCTTCATGGTTAAGCATAATGAAGTTTGGACCTCGACTGGAGAATATTGTATGAATGGGATTACCAGGGGAAATGTAATTGAACTATGTAGAAACAATGGAACGGTCTGTCATGAAAAGAATTTCTCACTGGTTGATGTATATGATGCAGATGAGGCTTTTGTCACAGGGACATTTGGAGGCTTGACTCCAGTGGTGAAAATTGATGGCAGAATAATAGGGAACGGAAACCAGGGGCCCGTCACCATAAGGATCCGAAACTGGTACGAAAACCTGATAGAGGAGGAGGTTACCAGGGGATGAAAGACCACACCACCAGGATTTGTCTTTGGGCAAGTCCCAGGAACATCTCAACTGCCTTAATGTATTCTTTTGCCCAGCGATCAGATACCAGGGTTTTTGATGAGCCCTTCTATGGATTTTATTTAAGTCATACACAGGCCCATGAATATCATCCGGGATCAGATGAGATTATTTCGTCATTGGAAAATGATGGAAACAAGGTGATTGAGACGATTCTTGGACCTCATGAAAAGTCCATAGTATTCTTTAAGAATATGACCCATCATATGCTGGACCTTGATCTTGCATTTACCAAAAAGACATTTAACATCATCCTCACTCGGGATCCCAAAGAGATGCTTACCTCATTTGTGAAAGTCGTTCCAAATCCAAAGATGGAAGATGTGGGTTATCGGGGACAGGCCCAGTTACTTCAATATTTTAAGGAGAATAAGGCACCTTATTTGGTGGTAGACTCCAAAGACATACTCATTGATCCAGCAAAAGCCCTATCATTGATTTGCGAAAAGGCTGGTATCGAGTTTAGTAAAGAAATGCTTTCCTGGAACCCTGGGAAGAGACCGGAGGATGGTGTTTGGGCCAAGTATTGGTATGACAATGTACATCAGTCTACAGGTTTTGGAAAGTATGAGGAGAAGCAAGTGGATGTTCCTAAAGAAATTGATTGGTTGTTAGCCGAGTGTGAGGAGTATTATCAGTTATTAATTGAAGGGTAGTAGTGGTATTTATGCCCTGCTGAAATGAAAAAGCTGTCATGGTACACATATGAGTACGCAAGACAGCTTTTGAGGTCGGTGAAACTAAGAACTACAGCTGTTCCACTGATCTTTTATACATCCTGAAAAACAGGAAGGGAAGGAAACCAAACCCGAAAGCAAGAAAGGAGAGGCCCAGTGCTATACCAGCTCCTGGCAGATGCAATAACTTAAGCCAAAGACCTGCCACTCCTAACAATAAGGTCAAGAGTCCAAAGATCCATTTAAGCCTTTCAGATAAAACTTCACCCCAAATGTGCTTGTATTGGTTGAGGAACAATAGGGGTGCAAAAATGCAGGCGACACCTGTGATCCCCCCATACATTAGAATGTTTGCCCATGGCCAATGCATCATTTTAAAAAAGGAACCTAAAATAAAGGCTGTCGAAAATAGATACCCCGAAAGGTATAATAGTCGTTTCATGTTCATAATTTTGTTATAGTTAAGTAAGAAAAGTGTTTCATTTTGAATTTCATCAAACCCGTTTGGTGAAGTTTGAAGAAAGGCTTTTTGATAGGCCTGATCGAAAGTCAGGCCTTTATTCATATTGATCTCGACCAGGCAACACATGTGGTCAACTAGGTCGTCTTTCAATTCTTTATTTATGATAGCGCTATTGTTTAGCTCATTTTCAATAAATAGTACCTGCTCATCTGTGATCATAGCGCCATTCCCAGTTTTGAATCATTAAATACCACTCGCTGAATAGTAGAGATAAAATCTTTTAGCTCACTGATTAATACGTCCTTTTCGGTGACACCCTTTTGCGTAAGGAAATAATATTTTCTTACCCGCTTCCCAATCATCTGCTCCTCATATCCCAGGATGCCATCTTTCAACAATTTGTGCAGGGCAGGATAGAGTGAGCCATCTTTTAATAGGATCTTTCCATCTGTCATTTCTTTCACTTTTTGAGAAATCTCATATCCATACATTTTATCATGCTCTCCCAGGAGTTTTAATACCATGATATCAATGGTGCCTTTTAATAGTTCTTTTGAATACATAGGACAAAGATACATAGAAATATGATGTATCAAAATTCTTAGTATAAAAACTACCATAATCTTTCGGATGGGAGCATCCGACCACATAATAACGTCAAGACAGATGCTTCCATCTGGTTAACAGAAATGATAAGCTGATAATGAACTAGGATGACTTAGACAGAGCGATACCGACCCTTACGATCTCTGCACATGCATGAAAAGCCTCGATCTCATTATCTTTTAATACCGGTTCGATCACCATACTGATTCCATTGCTACCGATAACTGCCGGGAGGGAGAGGCATACGTCCTGTTCGCCCAGGTAGCCGTTTACCATTTGTGAAACAGGGATAGTTCGGTTAGAATCCCAGGCGATGGTTTCAATGATCAAAGCTGCTGACATGCTGATGGCATAATTGGTATGACCTTTTTTATTCATAACCTCATGACCGGCTTTTTTGGTTTTCTGATAGATTTCTTCCGAAAGCTGATTTTCTGAGATCTTGCTTCCACCTGTCATGGCCATGCTAAAGAGTGGGAATTGTGAGTCTCCATGCTCACCCAGGATATAGGCCCTGAGATCATCCGGATGGATGCCCATCTTTTGGGAGAGCAGGGTACGAAATCGGGCACTATCCAGTAGCGTACCTGATCCGAAGACCCGGTTTGGATCAAAACCTGAAAGCTTGATCGCATGATAGGTCATCACATCAACCGGGTGGTGATGATCAGCAGGATAGCATCAGGACTCCGTTTAGCCAGGGGAGGGATGAGCTCTTTAAAAAGCTTGTAGTTGTCACGTCCGATATCAAATCGACTGTTGTATTTGGAGTTCCAGGGTACAGATGAAGTGACTACAATGATATCTGATCCAACTGTATCTTCGATCGTCCCACCAATAATTTCCATTTGATGGTCGGTAAAAGCTTCTGCATGTTGGAGGTCCAGTGCTTCCCCAAGTGCGATATCTTGTGTCCTGTCAACTAGCACAAGTTCATCTGCCAGTCCTCTGAGGAGGATGGTATATGCCAGGGCTGAACCCACACGTCCCATTCCAATAAGCGAGATTTTCATGTATTAGTAAAGGTAGACAGTAAAGCGGAGAGGTACCAGGCTAAAAGGTGGTGTAACACCAACCTGGGTATGAATACTTAAACAAGAAAATTATATTTTGATTTAATGCTATATAACTCTATTTTAGATCTATCCTTAACCTAATAAGATGGAACCTAAACAAAGACATGGCTGTGTAACGGCATGGTTGATTCTTTTGATCATCGGAGGAGCATTTTCAGCTGCAACTTATTTTTTCATGAACGAATATTTAGCTAAAAATTATCCGGTTGAAATTCCTGAGACGCTAAAGCTGATCTATGGAGTAATTTCAATTGTAAATATATTTCTGGCATTCATGCTTCTACGATGGAAAAGATGGGCCTTCTATTTCTTAGCTATGAACAGCATTCTTGTGATTGTACTTAATCTTTATATCGGACTAAGTATCGGATTTTCAATATCCGGTCTAATCGGATTAGCCATTCTTTTTGGAATACTCCAAATCAAAAAAGGCGGAAAGAGTGCATGGGAAAACCTGGAATAGGACAGGAGTTTACATGTTCCTTTGAAGCATGACAGGTGATATAATTAATGGAGCTATTGATTAAATTGATGAATCATTTACAACGCCTTTTATCATGATAAGGAATATTGCCCTCGTTGTTTTATCAATTCTTCTATTATTTATGATTGTCTTTTCGCAGATACAAGCAGGAAAAGCTGCGGAACAACAAGCGATAGCTTTTGAAATAGCAGCAGAAGCTAATAATCAGGGAGAGATAGCCAATAAAAACGCTAGTGAAGCTCAACGAAATGCAGATGAGGCAACTAAACAAGCAGCAAGATGTGCCGAATTGTTAAATGATTGTCAGAAATAATCTAACCAGATCATGATTAAGAATATCCTCATAATCCTCATGATTTTTCTAAATGCCTACTTAATTAGCTTTTCCTATATCAAGGGAAATGAAGCTAAAAAGCATGCGGAAAAGGCAGTCCAGGCAATGGAGGAAGTTGAAAAACAGCAAGAATTAGCGAAGAGGAATGCAGAGCTAGCACAACGTAATGCGGAGGAAGCTAGGAAGCAGGCTCAGAGGTGTGCTGAGTTATTACTGGAGTGTCAAAACAAATGATTTTATAATTGGTGTTGGATGTTACATCAAAATGTTTTTGGCATCAATAAAACGCCAAAAGGTTAAATCCAATGGAGATGGCAATCAATCCGAATTCGATCGCAATGGATACCATTTTAACTCTATATCTGATTTTTTCTTTGAATGAATTGTAAACAGAGAAGGGGAGATAAACTCCAGTTACGATTAGGGAGATTCCAAGTCCTAGGTTTAGAAGTTCAATCATTACCTTCTAAGGTACAAATTAATTTCCTATATTTAATAGGTGTTATGCAACGCATGCAATAGGGTGAGGTCTTATGAAACAGGTATTTCTTATGTTGTCTTTGTGGCAGATTCATCTAGTCACAGCACAGAATCTTATCCCTAACCCCAGCTTTGAAGATCAATGGAGTTGCCAGTTGTATCACACAACCAGGACGGAACCCATAAAAGCTAAATACTGGTATTCTCCTTCCACAGCAACGCCAGATCTTTTTAGCACCTGCTCACCTTTTGATGTGGCCGTGCCTCGAAATTTTATGGGTCTGGCCTATCCTGTAGATGGAGATAGCTACGTTGGGATGTATTTTAGACGCAATAACCAACATTCGTCAGGACACTATAGAGAATATCTCAGTTGCAGGTTGTTAGAAAGTCCAAAGGCTGGGGAAGTATATATATTTAGCTTTTTCTCTCGACCGTCATCGCTATCCAATCAAATTTCTAATGTTCTCACCTATGCATTCACTCCAGATTCAGTTATAGTAGATCACGATAACATCCTGGAAAATGTTGAATATCAGATTGTTTCCGTTGATACATTGGGAGTTATCGAAGGGTGGTATAAAGTATATTGTGAGTTTATTGCGACCGGGGAAGAAGCTTATCTGACCATAGGAGATTTTATTCCTGATGGTGAGGGAGGTTTTGAAAGGAGACTTGGCACTAGAGGGAAAAATGTTAATTATTACTATTTCGACCATTTCACCCTGGAAAGGAAGTTCATAGAGCCAGAAGAATATGAAGTGGAAAAACCTTTTTCGCTAAATCGAATCTTTTTTGAATTTGATTCTTATGTTTTAAACGATTCTGCTTTCCTGGAACTTCATGGTTTGGCTAATTACCTTATCGAACATGTGAATCTTGGGCTTGAGATCTATGGGAATACGGACGAGAAAGGAACAGAAGTCTATAATGATCAGTTATCACTTCAACGTGCTAAATCGGTGAAAGCCGCGCTCGAACATTTTCTGGTTCCTCCTGAGCGGATGCAGGTTTTTGGACTAGGGGAGCGTGAGAGCATCTATCAGTTTGATTCCCTAAACCGACGGACAAAGTTTGTTCTGGTTGAAATAGATAATGATCTTTAGGCTATTTCTATGAGAATAATTGGATCTATTTTACTCATACTCACACTATTCTCTACTCGAGGGCAATGGTTTCCTGATGATATTCAAATTATAGAGGATAATAAGCAAAATAGTTTCCTAAATAAGCCGGATTCCAAAGGGCTACTGGCTTCTATTTTGAATCAGTTGGAAGTATCCAAGTCTCTTAAACCACTTAATATTCAATTTGATATGGATTCAGGTCTGGTGGTTATCAAGGCCAATTATGACCATGAGGAGGTCTTTGAAAAGGGATCTGAATATCAAATGCACAATCAGGGTATGATTGATAATACCTACAACAGGGGGATCAGCATTTTAGTGGAAAGAAAGGTTTTTACTGCCCTTGGATTGTATGCTAATGGCTTTGTTTTACCAAGGTTAGCAACATGGCCATCGAGTTTTGGTTGTTCATTGAAGCTACAAAAGCCTAACGGAGACTGGATTCAGTTTTATGCTGCTTTTCAAAAGGATCCAAAGGGGTATTTAATACAATTCGATGAGAAATCATCAGGTAAGGTGGGGCAGGAATCCTTTGAAGTTATTGCCTCAGATCCTTATGCGCTACAAAAGATGAGCTATTATTTCGTTGGCAAACCTTACCAGGAGGATGGAACCAAAAACGGAGCTTACCATTTCTGTCAGTTTTTTGAGGTTGAGGTGAGGTAATGAAGATTAGCCTCTTCAATGTGTTGGATTGAATCTCCTGAACCATCTGCGTGTAAGACTGTTGGTTATATATAAACCGTAACGATTTATGTCAGAAAAAACATACACAGTAACGATCAAAGAAATTGAAGATGTAACCCATGATGTCAGACGATATGTCGTGGACAAACCGGATGGATACACCTTTACACCAGGTCAGGCCACTGAAGTGGCGATCAATGAGGAAAAATGGAAGGAGGAAAAGCGCCCTTTCACCTTCACGAGTTTGCCTGAAGATGACCATCTGGAGTTTGTGATCAAGTCATACCATGATCATAAAGGTGTCACGAATAAGCTTGACCAATTGAAAGTGGGTGATGAACTCATTATTGGTGATAGCTGGGGAGCTATCCATTACAAAGGTCCCGGCTGGTTTATTGCTGGTGGAGCAGGGGTGACCCCCTTTATTGCCATTCTGAAGAAATTGGCCAATGATGGGGCTTTAGATGGCAATCGTTTACTATTCTCAAATAAGACCAGCAAAGATGTGATCATGGAGGATCAGTTTAAAGCCTGGTTAGGTGACAAATTCATTTCTACCTTAACCGATGAAAAGAAGGAGGGGCACCTTAACAGGATGATTGATAAAGACCTTCTCAAAGAATTGATCAAAGATACCAGTGTCAACTTCTATGTATGTGGCCCCGATCAGATGGTGAAGGATATCTCTGCCCAACTTGAGAGTATGGGCGCCAGCCCTGATGGGATTGTATTTGAAGAATGAGGTATTGATTATCATGGTTGTTGTATCGCTAACCATCGTCAACATGTTTGACTGGTTTTCCATCTAGCTCTAATGTCCAGTCGGATGACTTCCAACTGACTATAATTAATGAGTAGATTTAGATCGCTCGAAGGGAACTAATGTAAGCGATTTTAAGCTTAATTAAAGAACCACGTGTGATTGCGTCCCAAAGTACGTGTAGATCCGACCTGAACTACATGTATTTGAAGCAAAAACTACGTGTGGTTGAGGGTTGAACCACGTGTAGTTGAGACTTCAATCACGTGTGGTCGTAAAGTTGCCTCAATGAAAAGAGTTTCTGCTAAATATTAACAGCTTAAAGCTTACCTTGTTCCTCCCACGCTTTCAATTGCTCTTGCCACCTTTTTTCAAAAGATTCATTAGTTCTTAGGCCAATCTGGAATTCATGCTTCCCATAATTTTTGGCATTTTTCGCTAATTTGCTGATAAATACATTAGAGAAATCATCTGGCTGGTATTCTTTCAATCTTTCATTTGAAATTCTCTTTCCATCCAGCCATACACCATAAACTTTAGGGTCTAACCAGTCATCTAGTTGTTTTTGTGTAGGTGAAACTCTTTTAGGTTTTTTGGGAGGGGCATTCAACATTTCCTTTTCCAATTCAGTCAATTCATCAAACGTTCTAGTAAAAGTTTTATGATGCTTGTATGCCACAACAACTATGGAATCATTATACATGATTAAGCCTATAGAATCCTCTTTGCTTCCAATGACAGTTCTCTTAACATTATTTACTCTATAAGTCTTGCCATCACGGGTATAGCTTGCCCAGTTTTTCGAGGAATTAGATGTTCCTCCCTGTTCCTGACCAATATCAGTGTGAATATCAGATATGAATGATATAGGATCTACATGTTTACCTTCTTCAATTACCTCGTAATGCAGATGGGGACCATTACTTTTACCAGTGTTCCCAACAGTTCCAATTACATCCCCCTTTTTCAGATTCTGACCTGTTAAAACTTTTAACTCATGCATATGAGCATAGAAAGTTTCATATCCATTGCCATGGTCTACTTTGACATGATTGCCCCATCCACTTTTATACTCGGCAACACTAACCTTGCCGTCTGCGGTGGCAAGGACCTTGACACCTGTATCAGCCGTTAGATCCACTCCAAAATGCATCTGCTGCTTTTTTGTAACGGGATTCATCCTTTGCCCAAAACCTGATGAAACCCGATGAATGGCTGGTCTTTCGATAGGTGAAATTGTAGGAATACTATTTTCTCCTTCAAAAACTTCCATTTCAATAAAAGTCTCCAATCTACTAGCTTCCTTTTCGATTGATTGCTCAATTTTTCTTATGGTTGGACTAAAAGCCATCAATGCAAAAAACAGGATAGGAATCATCACAGTAATACTTATCACCGCAACCGTTTTCGATATTTTCTTTTTCATCATTTCAAATCTTTTTTTAGTTATCGAATAATTCAAATGACTTGTAAAAGCTGTCGAATGGAACTTTGATAGATATTGAATTAATTGTAGCTGATAACTTTTGATGTCCTGGTGATTTTCAATGACGGTTCTGTCAGCCAGATACTCATGATTCACCCGGATGGATTTGGCATATATTTGAAGAATTGGATTGAACCAGAAGATGATTTTGACAAGTTCCACAAATAAAATATCCCATGTATGCCTCTGCTTTATGTGAGCCAATTCATGGGTCAGTAACTCATCACTTACTCCTTTTTCGTAATCCTCCTTACAGATGAAAATGCAGTCCAGAAAACTATGTGGGGCTACTTTATCGTCTAATAAAATAAGCTTAATCCCTTGGTGGTATATGGTTTGGCTAAACCTATTGACTCTTATCAATTTCCTAATATTCAGGATATATCGAAGAACTAGAATTAGTGCTATTAATAAATAGAATGACAGCAGCAAAGTGGTAACCTTAACATTACTTCTTGCATTTGTTGACAAGACAGGAGTATTTATCTCTTGTTCCTCAAAGTCAACTATTTGATCCTCGATTTCAGTGAATGCTGAGTAAACAGGTGTTTTATCAGGAATTGCTGTTTTTAATGAATCAATCTCAATCAATGGGATTGTTAATGAAAAGCAAATTGCAAACAAGAGGAAAAACCTGTTGAAAAGGAATGTTCCAGCAGGTGCCAAAATAAAGCGATATACACCGATTAATAATATAAGACAAAGTGTGGATTTAAGCAGGTATAGTATCATTTCTTGTTCTTTTTAATGCGTTCATCAATCATGTCCTTTAATTGTTCCAATTGGTCATTGGTCATAT
Organism: Bacteroidota bacterium; assembly: GCA_047947195.1. Lineage (GTDB taxonomy): Bacteria > Bacteroidota > Bacteroidia > Cytophagales > Cyclobacteriaceae > UBA7330. The sequence continues at coordinate 2,512,235 of CP170458.1, read as the reverse complement.
CTGCCTCAGCAGTGAAAAACGATGCGAATTGTGAGGTTGAGTTATTAAAAAAGTTTTTAATCAGTCCACTCATGTGTTTTGAGAAGTAGTCAGATTTCTCAACCAGTGGATAGTACTCTCTAGAGTTGCCATATAACTTGTAATCCACAAACCCTTTATCCCTCATCCGTTTGAGAAGTGTGGCTACCGTAGTTGTTGCTGGTTTAGGATCAGGATATGCTTCAAGCAAATCTTTCATGAAAGCCTTCTTCAGTTTCCACAAAAAATGCATGAGTTGTTCTTCAGTTTTAGATAGCTCCATATTCTACTTCATTAGAGTATACTCTACAATTGTAGAATATAATTTATAAAAAAGCAAAAGGTGTCAAGTTTTTTATCACTCTTTTAATTTCCATTTTGAGTGAATTAAGAGTTGGAGCTTAATGGAGGCTACAGAATCCTGTATTATCAATAATTAGGGCAGACCAAGAGCCAGCCGGCTAATTATTCCTTTAATCAAAGGCGAAGATTTAAGGAGCTTGTAGAAATAAAAAAGCCTCTCAGATTACTCTAAGAGGCTTTCTTGCGGTCTGGACGAGACTCGAACTCGCGACCTCCTGCGTGACAGGCAGGCATTCTAACCAACTGAACTACCAGACCATTTTCTTAGCCTTCCGCTCAAAAGAGTTGCAAAGCTATATCCTTCCAGATTTTTATCCAATACAACCTTTCAATTTAATTTGATAACCTTTCAAATTTATATGAAGGCATCCAGGGATTTCTTGCTTAAATTTGTTGCTTTCTAAAACGACATATGCATGCACCTGGAATTTGAGCAACCCATCGTAGAGCTGGAAGCGAAACTGGCCGACATGAAAGAGCTGGCAAGACAAAGTGATGTTGATGTAAGTGATGCAATCAAAAAACTGGAAGATAAGATCTCCATACTCAAAAAAGATACTTTTCTGAACCTTACCCGCTGGCAACGTGTCCAGCTCTCAAGACATCCGGAAAGACCGTATACCCTCGACTATATCTACGAGATGTCTGATGACTTCATTGAATTGTTTGGGGATCGGGCGGTAAAGGATGACAAGGCTATGGTAGGTGGATTCGCCACCATTGATGACCAGACCTTTATGATTATAGGCCAGCAAAAAGGGAGAAATACCAAACAGCGTCAAATGCGTAACTTCGGAATGGCAAATCCGGATGGTTATCGTAAAGCCCTTCGTCTGATGAGGATGGCGGAGAAATTCAATAAGCCGATCATTACATTAATAGACACTCCTGGTGCTTATCCTGGAATTGAAGCTGAAGAGCGGGGCCAGGGAGAGGCGATTGCCCGTAACCTGAAGGAGATGATGACGCTGAAGGTCCCTGTGATCTCCATCATTATTGGAGAGGGAGCTTCAGGAGGGGCATTGGGTATCGCAATTGCAGATAAAGTGATGATGATGGAGAATTCATGGTATTCTGTGATTTCACCTGAAAACTGCTCTACCATCTTGTGGAGAACCTGGGATTACAAGGAGCAGGCAGCAGAGGCGTTGAAACTTACCGCTTCTGATATGCTCAAGAATAAACTCATCGATGGAATCATCAATGAACCACTTGGTGGAGCACATACTGACCTTAAAGCATCTACCGCAGAATTAAAGAAAGCCATATTTAAGGCATTTAAGGAATTACAGAAAGTCCCTACGGATAAGCGCATTCAGCAGCGAATTGATAAATTCTGCGCAATGGGTGCCTTTACAGAATAAACGATGAAAGTAGGGCTGGTTCTTTCAGGTGGCGGTGCGCGAGGTATTGCTCATTTGGGAGTGATCCAGGCACTGGAGGAGGAAGGAGTTGAGTTTGACGTAGTCTCTGGCACAAGTGCGGGCGCATTGGTTGGAGCGTTTTATTGCTATGGCTATTCTCCGCTCGAAATTGTTGAGATCATCGAAAATACCAATTTTTATGGATTCATCCGACCCGCGCTAAATTGGCAGGGACTGATCAATATTGAAAAGGCCGGGGATGAAATCAAAAAACATATTAAAGTAGATTCCTTCGAAGCATTAAAAAAGCCCCTTTACATCACTGCCACCAATGTTAATAAGGGGGAGCCAAAGGTTTTCAGTAAGGGACAGCTGATGAAACCATTATTAGCTTCCAGCAGTATTCCAGTGTTGTTCAATCCGGTTACCATCAGAAATAAGCAATACGTGGATGGAGGAATCACTAATAATTTGCCGATCAAACCGATCAAGAAGATTTGTGATAGAATTGTAGCTTCACATTGTAATCCCATCAATAAAGACTATAAGGTGGGTAGCTGGCGTGATCTAATGGAGCGTTCTTTATTGATTGCTATTTCTGTCAATAGTTATCGAAATAGAGACAAATGTGATATTTTTATTGAACCTCCGGGCGTAGATAATTTCAAAGTATTTGATTTTAAAAAGGTTCGTGAGATCTATGATGTTGGATACCATCATACGAAGCTCCAGATAAAGGAGGAAAACCTCCTAAATAAACTACAACCCTAAAAAGTATGATCCGCCTATTTTTTTTATTGTGTTTTAAACTCACGGGCTGGACAACCAAAGGGGTGCTTCCGGATGAAAAGAAATTTGTTTTGATCGTTGCGCCACATACGAGCATGTGGGATTATTTTGTTGGATTGGCCGGTCGATCAATTTTTCGACTTAAATCAAACTTTCTTGTCAAGGACTCACTATATAAAATGCCAGTCGTTGGTTGGTTTCTTAAGGTAACCGGAGGATATGGTGTTGACAGGTCTAAACATTCAGGTATGGTTGACCAGGCGGTAGACTTATTCAATAAAAAGGAAAGATTTGTGCTCACAATAACCCCAGAGGGGACAAGATCACTGGTCGAAAAGTGGAGAACCGGTTTTTATTGGACTGCCGTAAAGGCGAAAGTCCCCATTGTGATGGTTGGATTCGATTATGCCAACAAAATAGTTGAGATGCGTCCACCATTTTTTCCTACAGGGAATATCGATCAGGACATGAAAACGATGATGGACTATTTTAGAACAATAAAAGGAAAGCATCCTGAGAAGGGGGTGCTGTAATAGCCACCCAACTCTCAAGCAGAGGTTCCTAATGAACTAACCCCTCTCTTAAAATTGTAATGATATTTCTTTGTGAAAAATCGAAGATTGGGGGGAGTTCTCAGAAAAATTTGAACAAAAAAAAGCACTCCTTTAAGAGTGCTTTTTACTTTGAATTATTTTGTTCTTTTCGTTCTTCTTTTTGGCTTAACCTCTTCCTCCACGATCTCATCTTCTACACTGGCGAGGATTCTGCCACAATGTTCACAAACGATTACTTTCTTCTGTTCCCTGATCTCAGCTTGCTTCTGAGGAGGTACGATATTGAAACATCCGCCGCAGGCACCTCGTTTTACAGGTACCACTGCCAGACCATTTCTCATGTTCTCTCTTACTTTTTCATAAGAGGTGAGTAATCTTTCTTCAACGTTTTTAGCAGCCTTTTCACGATCTTTCAAGATCTTCTTCTCGTCTTCCTCCGATTCCTGGGTGATTACATCCAGCTCACCCTTTTTTGAGTTGAGGTCTTCGGTTCGTTCAGATAATAAGTTCTTGGTAATCTCAATCTCTTCTTTTTTGGCATCTATCTTATCAAAAGCCTCCTTAATTCGTTTTTCAAGAATCTGGATTTCGAGCTGTTGAAGCTCCATCTCTTTAGTGATCGCATCGTACTCACGATTGTTTCTCACGTTCATCTGCTGCTCCTCATACTTCTTGATGAGTTTTTCAGCATCTTTGATGGCGGCTTTGTTACTGTTGATGGCTTCTTCTAATTCCGCAAGCTCTTGATTTTGCTTTTCAATACGGGTCTGGTAACCGGTGATCTCGTCTTCAAGGTCCATGACCTCGTCAGGAAGAGCACCTCTTACTTTAATTAGTTCATCAAGTTCGGAATCAAGGGATTGTAATTTTACTAGGGCGTCAAGCTTTTTAGCTACAGGATTTTCCATTAAGTATTACAAATATTTGATTGGGTTTGTCACTACCTCCGACAAACGGAGTGCAATATTAGTGAATTTTTTACTCAAAACTTCATAAAGTAAATCCTTTGTAAATTGTTCGCTTTCATAGTGACCAATATCAGCAATGATGATCTTGTTTTCAGCTTCAAAAAAGTCATGATATTTGAAGTCACCCGTAATAAATATATCGGCTCCAGCCCCAATAGCTTTTCCAAGTAGAAAGCTTCCCGCGCCCCCACAAACGGCCACCCTTTCAATGTTTTCCTGGGTTATCTGGGTATGTCGAATCATATCAACCTGCATCTGTTCTTTCAGGAATAATAGAAAGTCAGACGTAGCCATAGGACTTTCTAAATCTCCTATCATTCCTGTTCCAATATTCTGGTTTTTATTCTTCAGCGAAGTCAAATAATAGGCTACTTCCTCGTAGGGATGACTGAGTTGCAAGGCTTTGATGACTTTTTGGACATTATGAGACTCAATAATCACCTCTAACCTTATCTCATTTACAGTTTCATCTTCTAAAACTTCACCAATGTGTGGGTTGGCATCTTCCCCTGGTCTAAAGGTGCCTGTTCCTTCCAGTTGATAGCTGCAATGGTCATAATTACCTACCTCACCTGCACCTGCTTCAAACATTGCTTTCAGAATCTCCTCTTTGTTTTCATGTGGGACAAATGTGACCAGTTTAAAAAGGGTATCTGTTTTGGGGCTAAGGATCTGGGGATTTTGAAGCTGAAGACGCTCCGAAATTTTTTTGTTAACCCCATGGCTCATGTTGTCCAGGTTGGTGTGAGCAGCATAAAGGTTGATATTATTTTGAATGGCTTTGATTACACATCGCTCCACCCAATGATCCGGAGTGATTCTCTTTAGTCCTTTGAAGATCAATGGGTGATGGGCCACAATTAGGTTACATCCATTGGAGATTGCTTCATCGAGTACTTCTTCTGTAATGTCAAGGGTTAATAATATCCCAGCTACTTCATCTTTGTAGTTACCTACCATCAAGCCGCTGTTATCGTATGATTCCTGGTAAGCTAAAGGAGCGAGTCGCTCTAGGTAGTTTGTAATATCTTTGACTTTCATGGAGGCTATGTTATGACCTGGTGGCAATTATTGCTTTATCCTTTTGCATTGTTACATGATCTGATCACTCAGATCAGGAACCGCCTTTTTGACAAGGAGGTGATTAAACCCATTCAATTTGAAACAAATGTAATAGGCATCGGAAATCTTTCCGTCGGTGGGACCGGAAAAAGTCCTATGGTAGCTTATCTGTGTGAATGGTTTAGCAATCAAAAGATGAATGTCACCACCCTAAGCCGTGGATATAAGCGCAAAACCAAAGGATTCAGGATTGTTACCGACGAAGAAACAGCGATTACAGTCGGTGATGAGCCATTCATGTTTTATCAGCGTTACAGGGAAAAAATCAAGGTGGTGGTAGGCGAGGAGCGGATGTACGCCATACCGGAGTTACTTTACCATTTCCCGGAAACGGATGTGATCCTAATGGACGATGCCTATCAACATCGAACAGTTAAACCTTCATTGAATATTTTGATTACCACTTATCAAAGACCTTTTTTCAATGATCATCTCATGCCGTCCGGGTATTTAAGAGAAAATAAGTTTGGGGCTAGCCGGGCAGATATCATTTTGGTTTCAAAATGTCCATTAAGCCTGAGCGAAGCAGAACAACGATCGATGAAGGATAAAATTGAGGTATACAGCCAGGCAACAGTTTTCTTTTCAGGTATTAAGTATGGGGATCCCGTGCCATTTTTTGGTAAAAATGATCAACTAAAAGAAAATGCAGTGGTAATCTCTGGTATTGCCAATGAAGCGATTTTTCATAACTACACGGATGAACAATTCAAGGTAAAAATCCATCATTCCTACGGTGATCATCATACTTACTCAAAGCTGGATATCAAAGGGATCATTAATGAGTTGGATGAGAACACTAATCTGATTACCACAGAGAAAGATGCTGTGAAGATGCAGATGTTCCCTGAATTGAAGGATTATTCCTGCTTTTATATCCCCATCAATGTAAAATTTTTGAGGGATGAAGCGTTATTTCAGTCAATGATCAAAAACAGTATCCGACTACAAAAAGAGATCAATTAATTTTGGGCGTGCGAAAGCTATTAATCTGTATTTTGTTGGCATCTACTGGAGTAGTTTATGGCCAGATCACCGATGACTCTACGGAATTAGTCTATGGTCCTGAGACATCACTCATTATTAAGGAGCTTGATATCAAAAACAACTTCCCCACCATTCGCCACCCTGACACCACCATGTATGGGATGGAGCGTTTTACCTGGACAGACAAGCTCATGGACTATTATCAGGACCTTGGAAATAGTGGCACAGCCCTGTATCCGGTTTTCCCCCAGGTAAATGAAACCATCGGAAAGACTGCGGGTTACAATGCCTTTGATGTCTACATGGTCGAGCCGGAAGAAATCAATTATTACGATACCAAATCCCCATTCATGGACCTCGAAGTTGTGTTTGGGGGAGGTAATAGGGCCATTGCTGACTTTAATTACTCCAGGAATATCAATGAACGATGGAATGTGGGATTTGATATTTATCGCGTTACCTCAGATAAGCAGATTGGGTATGCTGGTATAGGGGATAGGAATGTGGTAGGAACCACCTTTGATATCTATTCTTATTACAAGCACAACAAATTGCCTTATACGATGCTGATCAACCTTGCGAACATGTCTCACAATACCGAGGAGACAGGTGGGATTTTGATTGCCAGTGATGCGCCGGCAGAAGAATTTTTTCAGTATAAAGATTCGGAAATCAGGCTGGTTGGAGCCCGTGCATATGACAAAAGGATCCAGGGTCATCTGTATCATGAGTTTGACCTGGTCAATCAGCTGCAGGTTTATCACCAATTGGATCTAAAGCGAAAAAGATTTGGTTATAGTGATTTTAATGAAAGTGGGACGTTATTCGAGGATTTTTATGGACAATTTCTAATTGATCCGGATAGTACCTATGAGAATACGATCTATAGAGAAACAGTGAATGAGGCGGGTATTAAGGGAGATTTGGCAAACCTTTTTTATCGACTTTATATTAAATCAAGACTGGTAGATCTGGAATACCTCTATTTTGATCCGACTTCCGGTGTTACTGAAACGTATCTGGGTGGATATGGACGCTTTGACTGGAAAGAGAAATTCAATGTAGAAGCCATGGCAGAATTCTTGCAAAGTGGTGAGTATAAATTAATTGGAAAGATCAATTCTGATCTGATTTTTGGTTCTTACAAGTCCGTATTGTCCAAACCGAGTTTTCTGGTTGAAAACTACTTTGCCAATAATCACGAATGGCACAATAATTTTAAATCACCCTTTACCAATGAAGTTACCGGTGGTATCAATGTGAAAACACGAAATTTTAAGATCAAACCTTCAGGAAAGATCATGACCCTTAATAATTTCATTTACTATGATCAGAATATTAACCCAGCTCAGGCAGCTGCTGCAGCTATGTTTAGTGTTGGTGGTGATTTTAACCTGAGTTTTTATACCGATTTCAATCGGAAAGAGGGTTTTCATATAGAAAATGAGGTCTATTACACGGAATTATCGGGCAGTGATGCGGATAAGATCCGGTTACCCAAACTATTTTATAATGGCCGTGCCTACTGGACGGGTTTTGTCTTTAAGAATACGATGGGTCTGGAGCTTGGGGTAGACATGCATGCCAAGACAGGCTATAAAGCCTTAACCTATGCACCTGAAATTCAGCAGTTCTACCTGCAGGATGACTTCAATATAGATGCGTTTATTGCGGTGGATGCCTTTCTGATAATCAGAGTTGATAAACTCCGGGCATTCGTTAAGTTCACACATGTGAACCAACCTGCTGGAGGTGGATACTTCACGACGCCATACTATCCTGGTGAACAGCGCATGATTGGTCTTGGTGGTAGATGGCTATTTTTTGATTGATGACAAAGGATTTAACAACATTAGGACTTCAACTACCTACCGATCCGCGATGGGCTGAGGTAGCTGAGGATGATATTGAAGAGATATTGGTAGATCATGCTTATTGTGAGCAGAAGGCAGCTTCTTCCTGTATTTCGCTGATCATTTTATTTCCTGAAAAAGATGAGTTAGTGGATATGCTAACCCCGGTGGTTGCAGAAGAGTGGACACATTTTGAGATGGTGATTAATCATCTGAAAAAGAGAGGTTATTCTCTCGGGCGGGCACGAAAAGATGAATATGTGAGCCAGATCAACAAACTGGTTAAAATCGGTGGATCGAGAAATGAACAGCTCGTGGAGAAACTATTACTAAATGCCTTGATTGAAGCTAGAAGCGCCGAACGATTCAAAGTTTTATCAAAGAATCTTAAAGATCCCGAACTGTCTACTTTTTATCATGACCTGATGGTTTCAGAGGCAGGACATTACAGAAATTTCCTGAATCTGGCTAAGTCCTATATGCCTGAAGACCATGTGAGTAGACGCTGGAAATATTTTCTGGAAGAGGAAGCCAAAATCATGAAAAACATGAAGACTAGAAGTAACCGGATGCATTAGGGAAATTTAATGCTTTTTTGAATACCTAATGGCTCGGGCTATAGTGAAAATAGCCTTAGATTTACACCACAATTCTTTTCTATGATTTCCCCGGTCACCATCGAAGAAGTAAAAAATAAAGCCGATATTGTTGAGGTAGTCGGCGACTTCGTCACGCTCAAGAGATCGGGTTCAAGCTATAAGGCGCTGAGCCCCTTTACCAATGAAAAGACAGCTTCATTTTATGTAGTCCCATCCAAAGGGATCTTTAAGGATTTTAGCAGTGGCAAAGGGGGTGATGCCATCACTTTCATACGTGAGATTGACGGACTCAGCTACATTGAGGCCATTAAATTCCTTGCACAGAAATATGGAATTGAAATCATTGAGGAGGAGCAATCGGATGAAGCCCTGGAAGCCCAGAATAAGAGAGAAAGCTTATTTATTGTGCTGGGTTTCGCAAGAGATTATTTTATCGATTGTCTTTGGAATCATGAGGAAGGTAAGTCCATTGGATTAAGCTATTTCAAGGAAAGAAGTTTCACTGAGGATTCCGTCAGGAAGTTTGAACTGGGTTATAGCATAGAGGCCTGGGATGGATTGCTAAATGCTGCCGAAGAAAAAGGGTATAGCAAACAATTGCTTGAAGAAGCAGGCCTGATCATATCCAAAGAAGATAAAACCTATGACAGGTTTAGAAACCGGGTCATTTTTCCGATTCATAACCTAACAGGGAAAGTTATTGCATTCGGTGCCAGGATACTCAGCAACGATAAGAAGCAGCCCAAATACATCAATTCACCTGAGACGGAGCTTTATAATAAAAGCAAGATTCTCTATGGGATTTTCTTTGCCAAGCAGGAGATCAGGAAAAAGGATAATTGCTTCCTTGTGGAGGGTTACACCGACGTTATCTCCATGCATCAATCCGGCATTCATAACGTCGTTTCTTCCTCAGGAACTGCACTGACAGAAGATCAGATCAAGCTCATCCGGAGATATACCGAAAATGTTACGATCATTTTCGATGGGGATCAGGCTGGGATCAAAGCATCCATAAGAGGTATCGATATGCTGTTGGCAGGTGGACTCAATGTAAGAGCTGTTGCACTGCCAGATGGGGAGGATCCTGATAGCTATGCTCGTCAACTGGGGACAACAGCCTTTGCTCATTTTATCGAAAAAGAAGCCCAGGACATTATCCAGTTTAAGACCAAATTATTTCTGGATGAAGCTCAGGGAGACCCGGTCAGGAAGGCTGCCATGATCAAAGACATCGTGGTTAGCATTACCAAGATTGAGGATCCTGTCAAACGCACAGTTTACATCAAGGAGTGTAGTAATTTGATGGATATTGATGAAGCAGTGCTGGTTGCCGAGCAAAACAAGATATTACTGACTGAAAGGAGGAAAAAAGGAACAGCAACCAGGGCTCCTGAGACGCTGGTTGATATTCCTATTCCCGAAGAGGATCAGTTGGAAGGGGTAGATATACTCAAGGTGATTGAATTCCAGGAAAAGGAGAGTGTCAGGGTGTTAGTAAACTATGGAAAGAATACCATAAAAGGTCAGGAGTTGGAAGATGAATCTCTGATCAAGTATTTCATGGCTGAAGTAGATGAGATAAAGTTTACCAATCCAATATATCATGAGATATTAGGCATTTTTAAAGACCGACTTGGTGCCGGTGAGATTATAGATGGGGATTATTTATTGCAGCATGGCTCTAATGACGTTCAAAAAGTTGTGGTAGAGCTCATGACCAATAAATATGAGTTGAGTGAAAACTGGGAGAAAAAATATAAGATACATGTTCCCCGGGAAAGTGAAATTCTCAGGGACGTAACTTATACCAATATTTTAAGGTTAAAATTTAGAATTGTGCAGCATTTGATACAGGAAGAGAATCAAAAGCTGAAAGAGGCAAAAGATCAGTCCGATGTAGATATATATCTGGATGAAATTAGTGAATTAAAAAAGATTGAAATGGACATTGCAAAGGCGCTTGGGAACGTCACGACCAGGTAATTTGTATAATAGCTATAATATAACACATGGATCAGGAAAAGTTATTAGATAAGGTTGAAGAAGCTATTGAGGCGATTAGGGATGGTAAGGTAGTCATTGTAGTAGATGACGAGGACCGGGAAAATGAAGGCGACTTCATTTGTGCAGCTGAAAAAATCACTCCCGAGATTGTCAATTTTATGAGTAAAGAGGGGAGAGGCTTGATTTGTGCTTCTTTGCTGGAAGAGCGATGCGATGAATTGGGTCTTGAGCTGATGGTTGGAAAGAATACTGCTTTGCATGCCACACCTTTTACGGTTTCTGTTGATTTGATAAGTGATGAAACAAGTACAGGTATCTCAGCTTCAGATCGCGCGAAGACACTTCAAGCATTGGTGGACCCCAAAACAAAACCGGAGGATCTTGGGCGACCTGGTCATATCTTTCCATTGAAAGCCAAGCCTGGTGGAGTGCTAAGGCGCACGGGTCACACGGAAGCTGCAATAGATCTGGCAAGACTGGCTGGTTTGTATCCGGCTGGTGTTTTGGTAGAGATTCTTAAGGAAGACGGTTCCATGGCGCGACTTAAGGATCTGCGAAAACTGGCAGATAAGTTCAACATCCCATTGGTATCCATTAAAGATATGATCTCATACAGAATGAGAAGCGAGACACTGGTGGAGGAAGAAGTAACTGTGGATATGCCTACAGAGCATGGAGAGTTTAAACTAAAGGCATTCAAACAAACCAATACTGGAGAGATACATATTGCGTTATACAAAGGTGAGTGGAAGGAGGATGAACCAGTGTTAGTACGTGTGCATTCTTCGTGCTTGACTGGTGATATCTTTGGATCTTATCGTTGTGACTGTGGTAATCAACTGCATAGTGCCATGGCAATGGTAGAAGGAGAAGGAAAAGGGGTGGTTTTATACATGAATCAGGAAGGTCGCGGAATTGGCTTATTAAATAAGTTAAAAGCCTATAGGCTGCAGGAGCAGGGTTATGATACTGTTGAGGCCAACCTTAAGTTAGGTTTTCAGATGGATCAGCGCGACTATGGAATTGGAGCACAGATTTTACGAAAACTTGGTATTTCCAAGATTAGATTGATAACAAATAATCCAAAAAAACGTGTTGGACTAATGGGTTATGGCCTGGAAATTGTTGATAATGTAGCTATTGAGGTTACCCCAAATAAACACAACATAAAATACCTTGAAACCAAACGTGACAAGATGGGGCATGCCATTTTGAAAGTGAAAAAATGAGGAGATTAGTATTTTTTGTCTTGCTTAGTATGATGTCAATGCTGGGTCTTCATGCTCAGCAGTTTTCTAACGAAGTGTGGCACGAAGGTTTTCTGGTTACAACAGAAGATGATACGCTAAAGGGCCTTATCAAGTATGATATGGAAACAAATATTGTACAACTGATCATCAATAACTCCAAGGTCCAGACATTCAGCAGTCACAAGATATTTTACTTTGAGATATTTGATAAGGTGGTCAAAAACTATCGTCAGTTCTATTCCATCCCATACAAAGTAAGCTATGACTATAACACGCCAATCATTTTTGAGGTGTTGTATGAAGCACCGCTATCCTTACTTTCCAGGGAAGCCGTAGTTCAGGAAAATGTGGCCAATTCATCAGTTTACTGGAGTGGAACTATTTTACAGAATAAGATGATGAAGACCTTTTATTTCCTGGATAAAAAGGGGAATATTCAACTTTTCACTGGGAAGAAAAATGATTTACTTACCATTATGGCCCGTAAGGCTAGCGATGTTAAGAATTTTATAAAAAAGAATAATTTAAAGACCGATGAGGTTCGGGATCTGATTCGGATTACAGCTTTCTATAACTCTATCTAAGCCTAAAATTTTATGTCAAAGCCACTTATTCTGGTCTCAAATGATGATGGGATCACCTCATCTGGTATTGCCAAACTCGTTTCTTTGATGAAAGAACTGGGAGAGGTTATTGTAGTTGCTCCGGATAGCCCTCAATCTGGGATGGGCCATGCGATTACCGTCGGTGATACCTTAAGATTGACTGAAAACAAAATATTCAAGGATGTATCTGCATATGAGTGTAGTGGAACCCCGGCTGATTGTGTCAAACTTGCAAAACATCATCTATTAAAGGATCAAAAACCGGATTTGGTTGTTAGCGGAATTAATCACGGATCCAACACATCCATCAGTGTATTGTATTCCGGCACCATGAGTGCAGCAATAGAAGCAGCTATTGAGGGTACCCCGGCAATTGGATTTTCATTGTGTGATTATGATCACGATGCAGATATGTCACATGCAGATGAGTATATTCTCAGAATAGCCAGTGAAGCACTCAAGAAAGGGATGCCAAAGGGAATTGCATTAAATGTGAACATACCTCCAAAGCAAAACGAAAATATACGGGGTATTAAAATTTGCAGACAGGCTAATGCCCGGTGGGAGGAAGATTTTGATCAGCGGGTAGACCCTAATGGGAGAAAGTATTTCTGGATGGTGGGCAACTTTGTGAATCATGATAAAGGCGAGGATAATGATGAATGGGCCATCGCTCAAAACTTTATCTCAGTAGTTCCATGTCAGTTTGACCTGACAGGTCATCACGCCATCAGCATTCTGAATGATGACTGGGATCTTTAACTGCAAAATCACTGAAGTCAGAAATACCTCCGAGTATTAAATAAGTGACTTTAGCGGATTATTTTGCTGACACAATACTTTTGTTTGACTGGCAAGTTGTTCTTTGCAATACGTGTTTCACCTACAGGTTTACGTGAAACGCTAAATATCATTTTACCTTAAATAACCTATAGCGTAGGAGATGTGTGAAAGATACTTTTGCAGAAAAATTGGTAGCCAGCAATGAGGATAAAGATAAGTCTTTTTGGATCCTTCCTATTATTTACACTTATGGTTTGGGAAGTTTCGACCTGTACAGAATGCAATCGCAAAGACAGAATACAGCGTGTTATTACACAGCATCACGCCAGGGTGCAATATAATTTCACAAAGCAATAACTTGGTGTTATAGCGTCATAGTGGATATATTCTAAAATAAGTAAGCCTTCACAAACAGGTTAAATGCTGGAGTTGAATTGTCAATGGTCTTCCCGTAACCTGGAACACTGTATACATCTATCGGGGATCGCTTATCGTAAGTAACCAGAAATCTCATCCGGAGGAAAAAGCCAATGCTAAAGACATCATTGTACCAGGCAGATAGATTTTCCTTGTTGAATTTGATTTTCTTTTCCGAGGTTAACACAAGTTCCCACCATCTGGCTTCCAGGTCGGGACTACCAAAGGGTCGGCTATAGCTATTATCAATACCACTCTCACCCTGGATTTCAATAAAGCCCTGGTCACTGAATTTACTCACGGCGTACCTCGCACTCAATCCGATAGCAAAGTCTGATTTGAATGTGCCAAGATAACCAGCCCCAATCCGATAGTAATTTCCCGATGCTGAATAGTTGCCATTGGTATAAGATTCCGGAGGGGAGAGGGTAGCATTTCCCAACTCACCAATAATTTCATATTGTCCTAGAAGAAGTACTGAGCCCGCAACTTCCAACTTATCCTCGTATCCGATCAGTTTTGTGATTGCCTTACCATAATCGAAATATAATGATGGACGAATGAATTTAGTCCGCTCAATGATGGTCGTATCAGGTACAGTATCCTGAGCCCACAGTATTGCTGACCAAAGACTAATGAAAATATAAATAAACTGTCGTTTCACCGTCTCTACATTGAGTTGTTAAACATGATGGACCCTCTATGGAATCAAAACCCACATAGTCAGCAGGTAAGATATCGAAGGCTCTTAACTTGATTTCCCTGGTAGCGTCTACAAATTCTCTTAAACTATATTCGAAAGAAACCTCCCCTTTAAAATCCCCAATTATTACTTCGAACTGGGTAAATTCATCTTCATTCATGAGTAATGGAGCATCATAGATTTCAGCACTGTCCTCATAGGTCAGGTATTGACTATTGATATATAAGGTATCTATCATAAGGAGACCATTCAAAACATCTTTTTTGATATCAGTGAGGAAATCAGAAACTGAGTCGATCTTATTAATAAGGGTTGCATAATAAGATAGCGAATCAATATAATCGGCAATTAAATTTTCCAGATCTGCTTTTTCAGATTGATACGAGCTATAACCCTTTGCAATAGAATCATTCACTACGATTAATCTACTTTCCAGTGAATCAAGTTTATCATCAGCAATTGACTTTTTATCACTGGTGCGGCCCAGTGAGTCTGTAATAATATCTAATTGACCCGTCAGTTTTCCGAGCGTATCGGTATTAATAAAAACAAGAGCTACTGTCGGCTCATAGATCAATGGCTCCCCACAGTTGTCGCATGGATCACAGGCTGTTGAAAAAACAAGCCAGGAGATAATAATTATGGTAAAACCTCTCATTCCTTATACAGGATCAACATCAAAAATAATCCTCACACTTTTATATGATGGTTGGCTTTGCATCATATAACGCGAATTAAGGAGGAATTCTTTGATTACAGCCAATTTTATTCCCTGTTTTTCCAACTTGATGGTAATCTCAAACAAGTATTGATTTCTAATTCGTGAAATAATGGGTTCTACAGGACCATTCACCCGCTCCTTTCCGAGATTTCTGGTGGCTTCATTGGACATAAACTGGGCAGCATTGAAAGCAATGTTCTTGTCTTTGTGCTTGACGACCATCTTAATGATTCGATAGAAGGGAGGATATCTGAATGTTTCCCGTTCGTTTAACTCACTCTGATAAAATCCGATATAATCATGCTTCTTTACCCTTTCCAGGATCTTTTGATCAGGATTGTTTGTCTGAATGATCACACTACCAGGATCCTTTTTTCTCCCAGCTCTGCCGCTCACCTGGTACATCAATTGAAATGCTCGCTCGTGAGATCTGTAATCAGGAAAATGGATCATTCGATCGGTATCGAAAATACCTACCAGGGTTACATGGTCGAAATCCAGACCTTTAGCTACCATCTGGGTTCCTACCAGGATATCAATATCTCCAGACTCAAAAGCATTGATGATCTTGTCATAACTGTATTTGCTACGAGTGGAATCCAGATCCATTCGGCTGATCCGAGCCTCTGGAAACAGGATACTTAATTCCTCTTCAAGTTTTTCCGTCCCATAGCTGATTGTTTTTATTTCTGTGGACAAGCAGTCAGGACATTCAATAATGGTTTCCGTCCGATATCCACAGTAATGACACATGATAAAGTTTGTGTGCGAGTGATAGGTAAGGCTCACATCACAGTTTGGACACTTGGGTATATGGCCACAATTTTCACAGGATAGGAAAGGAGCATAACCTCTTCTGTTCTGGAAGATAATTACTTGCTTTTCGCAATTGAGCTCTTCCTGTATTTTATTATAAAGTATGGAGGAGAAATTGCCCTTCAGCTTTTTCTGACTTTTCTCCTTGATCATGTTGACTATCTCTACCTCTGGAAGGCTTACATCAGCGTACCGCTGATCAAGGTTTACCAGGCCAAACTTATTATCCAGAGCGTTATGGTAGGATTCTATGGCGGGAGTAGCAGTACCTAGTAGCGTCTTTGCCTTGAAAATTGCAGCCAGGTAAATAGCTGCATCTCTTGCATGGTATCGAGGTGCCGGATCAAATTGTTTGTAAGAATTTTCATGCTCCTCATCTATGATGATCAGGGAGAGATTTGAAAACGGTAAGAAGATAGCACTTCGGACCCCCACGACAAGAGGATATTTCTTCTGTAGGACGTTCTCATAGATCTCTACCCGTTCGTTATCGGAATATTTCGAGTGGTATACTCCAAACTCTTTTCCAAAAACAGCAGCCAGTCGTTTGATGATCTGAGTAGTAAGCGCAATCTCTGGTAATAAATAGAGCACAGTCCCACCTGATGAGATTACATCCTGGATAAGCGAAATATAGATCTCAGTTTTTCCGCTCCCGGTAACTCCTTTTAGCAAGACTGTATCTTTCTCTTTGAATAAGGATACTATTTGATCTTTTGCATTGGCTTGAACTTTTGAAAGCTCAGGGCCTTTGATATTTTCAGCTTCTGAAAAATCTAATCGTGATACAGGTTCATCCCATTCTTCCAATACACCGTGCTTTAGAAGCGTTTTGATACTCGAAGCACTTACACTTACTTCAGCAACCAACTCCTTTCTAGCAATCCCTTTTTTGTTATCCTTTGGGTTTTCAATAACATCCGATAGATTCAGATATGACATCAATACCTGATATTGCTTTGGTTTACCTTCAAGGGAAATGGCAAGAGCATCCAACTCATCTTCAGAGATTAGGGAGGGGTTGAGCCTAATCCGTTTTTCAGTTTTAACAGAATACTTATCATCTATTTGTTCAAATAACTGGATGACTTTTTTCTCGGTAAGTTTTTTAATGTGATGATGAGGAGATTGAATGTTTAGTAACTTACTAATCTCCTGGATCTTTAGATCCCCCTCAGCTAAATGATTAACAATGATTTCTTCCTTTTCGGTGAGCTCAAAGTTAGCTGCATCAAAATCTTCTTTTAATGATAGGTAGGATTCGCTGGAGATTTTCAAAGCGGCAGGTAGTGCAGCCTGGATCACTTCTCCAAGCGAACACATGTAGTACTTGCTGATCCATTGAAAGAAGGTGATTTGTTCTCCAGTTATGGTTGGTGTATCATCAAGAATTTCAAGGATCTCTTTTGGCTTGAACGAAGCTGGTTGATTTTGATGAATGCTAAGTATGATACCAGTCAAAATCTTTTTGCTACCGAAAAGAACGATTACCCTGCAACCGATATTAGCTGCTTCGGATAGGGTTTCCGGAATAACATAGGTAAACGTCCGATGTAATGGAACGGGCAATATAACTTCTGCATAGACCAATGAAGGACTAAATTAAGCAGAAGCTAAACCTTAAAACAGGGAAATATCAAACTGATTTGTTGGTGTGTATCTTTTGAACCAAATGATCAATCATTTCAAATGACACTTCTGCTAATTCTACAAGTTCTTCATACTTGCTGGTAAAACTTAAAAGGAGGTCAGGATCGACCATTTCTCGTTTGTCAATTAGTCTCCTGATGGTTTCAATTCTTTCTTTATCTTCTCTCAAACTTTCCACGACGTTATAGCTGATTTAACAAATTAAATATATTAATATTTTATTAAAACCTAAGACTATTTTAAGACACTCCATATTTCTTGAATTTATTTTTGGAATCTCTTAATATGAGCACACAAAGTGCTTCTTGGAAAATCTTTAAATCTGAGAGTTTACGCTGTTTCTTTAACTATTGGGCATCTTATTAGGTTCTTCTCGTCAATTATGACCATCCAATAATTATTCATTCCTATATGTCAAAATAATTGGTTGCCTAGACTCTATTAATATTATATTTCACCCCAATAGGAAAAATATTATTACCCTTTTCTGGTTGAGAAGACACAGTCAAATTTCCCTGGATAGTTGGGTTCGATTTCAGTCAATTTTCAAAAACTCACTTTCCCGAGTAGTTGGTCTTTGGCTGACATGGGATCGTAAACCGGTTGCTTACATGACTTATTATAACAGACATAAATCGTTGTCTTCCCTTCAATTGATGTCTTAAATTCAAATAAGGGAAGCGTGCTGACTTCTTTGCTTGACATGAGCGTCATATCAGGGATAAAAGTTTGCTGTAGAGTCCTTCCAAATTGATCAAACTGATCCCCAAGAATAACAACTTCTGCATTTTGACCGAGTTGGTTTAATACAACCTTGTTCCAATAAGAAAGGTATTCTGGTTCACTGCTAAGGAGGTTCGAAACTCTGCCGATCATATGATTTGCTTTTTCGGTATATCTTTTGCTGTCGAATATCAACCCAATCTTATATAAATTCTCTGCCATCATGGAATTGGATGAAGGGATTACATTGTCAAAAATTTCTTTTTTTCTTGCAATGAGTTCTTCTGAACTATCACTGGTGAAGAAGAATAATTTTTCGCCCTCATCATAAAATTGATTCAACGTGTAGTCGGTGAGTTTCCTGGCTACCAGAATATATGTTTCATCGAATATCGTTTCATAATACTTAATAAAGGCCTGGATCACTGCACTGTAGTCTTCCATAAAGCCTGGGATCTCTGATCCGTATGTTCTTTTCAAAGAACCATCCTCCTTTATCATTTCGGTTAAAAGGAATTTTGCATTGTTTCTAGCCAGTTTTAGAAACTGATCATTTCCTGTTGCCTGGTAAGCATCCAGTAGACCCGAAAGGACAAGCCCGTTCCAGCCAGAAATAATTTTAGTATCTAAACCAGGTCGGATCCTCTTATCTCTTACAGACAGAGCTCTGGATTTGAATGTTTTAATTGATTGTTTGAATTCGGAAAGATCAATTCCTCTTTCCTTGCAGAAGGGTTCTATTCTAACCAGGGTTCTTAAGACGTTTTGTCCTTCCCAGTTTCCTGATGGACTCACATTGAAGAAAGCAGAAATGTTTTCCCAATCTTTTCCCGCTATGGATTTGATCTCTTCAAGGTCCCAAACATAGAATTTTCCTTCTTCACCTTCACTGTCGGCATCAATACCTGAATAAAAGCCTCCATTGTCATCCAGCATTTCCCTTTCAAGCCAATCGGCTGTCTCACACATGATCTGTGCATAATAGTTATCATGGATTATTTTGAAACCATTAGCATAAAGACTTAACAATTGTCCATTATCATAGAGCATCTTTTCAAAATGTGGAACATGCCACTCAGCATCAACAGAATATCTGGCAAATCCGCCACCAACTTGATCATAAATTCCTCCCATAGCAATCTTATCAAGCGTCAGCGTTAAATGTTCCAAAGCAGATTGGTCTTCGCTATAGTAATAGTAATGAAGCAAGAATTGCCAAACTGCTGGCATGGGGAACTTCGGAGACTTTTTGACACCACCCCAATCCGAATCAAATCTGCTCTTAAGTTTAACATAGGCACTTTGGATTTGCGCTGAGCTCACCTCGACTCCATCATCAGATAGTCCAAAAGCCTGTGCTTCACGCTGGTTGAGTGTCGCAGTGAAATTCAGCGCTGATTCATACAGTTTATCCCGATCATTTTTATAAGCATTAGCTACCGCTTCCAGCAGCTTTTTCCAGTTTTGAGGAGGAAAATAGGTGCCACCATAAAAGGGTTTTTGATCTGGGAAAAGAAAAACATTTAATGGCCATCCGCCATTGAGACCCATCGCCTGTACAGCGTCCATGTAAACTTGATCAATGTCTGGTCTTTCTTCCCTGTCTAGTTTGATATTAATGAAATTCTCATTCATGATAGCAGCAATGGAGTCATTTTCAAATGATTCATGAGCCATTACATGACACCAATGGCAGGATGAGTATCCTATGCTTAGCAGAATGGGCTTATTTTCTTCCTTTGCTTTGTTTAATGCTTCTGGCCCCCAGGGATACCACTTGACCGGGTTATGAGCGTGTTGAAGTAAATATGGGCTCGATTCATTGATCAGGGCATTGGTACTTTGACTGGTTTCGTTATTCATAGGTGGTTTACAGCTTATTAATAGAATGAGCAATATCTTAGGTAGCTGCCTCACGAAACTATTAGTTGATCTTCTGTCTTTTTAAGCTCCGTGCTTATATCAACAACATCCTGGTAAGATTTTAGTTTATTGACAAGCGATTTTAAGAAGATCTGATGGGCTGCTGATTCCGGATGAAAGGGTCTGTGATTGATATCTTTCAGGATTTTATCCCATTCTAATATGAAATCTCTCGTTTGCTGATCAAAATAGACATTGACAAATTCTTTCCAAACATATTGAATGGCCTGGTCCGTAGGGTGGACCATGTCTTCCTTAAAGAATCGATAGTCTCTTAGTACATCAATGATCAGTTCATAAGAAGGAAAGTAGGAGGCTTTTTTATCAATATTTACAATTTCATTTACTGCCTGAATGAGTACGGATTTGCTTAAATTATTTTGAGCCAAACCATCTTTGATATGTCTTACTGGGCTCACAGTGAAAATGATGTGCAGTTCAGGATTTATCGATCTCACTGATCGAATTGCTTCCTGGTAGCTATCTACAATTTGATTTACACTTAAAATTGATTTGGTAAATTCCTTCTGAGGGATTTTATGGCAGTTGGCAACAATAGCATCGCTTGATTGATGCCTATAAACCCAGCTACTTCCAAAAGTAACAATGAGCACTTTTGCAGACTGAATAGTAGATTTCGTAGCCTGTAGCCTGGCTATATAAGATTCAATTAATTTATCCTTCGCATTCGCAGAAACAGTAGAATGTGCATCCCAGTGATAAAAGATTTCTCCATTTTTTATTACGCGTTTCTGATCCACATTTTTATGGATAGCAGTTTCTAGTAGTTTGAATAGGGAGATCGGGTTGTAGATGACACCTGTGGGATTAGTCAAACATTTAAACTTGTACCCGATAAGTTTTTGACCAATATTTTCAGCAAAACACGAACCCATCAATATTATCTGATCCTTAATAGAAATCTTAAAAGAAGATGGCTTTATTTCAAAAGGGAGCTGGAACATTCTGGCCTGTCGCGATTAAAGATCAACCAAAGTTAATTGATATTCAATCAAGCTTAAAGAAATATGATTATGGGAGCCGTAATGCTTTTTCTATCGCTACCTGCTAAAATAGATGAGCGCAAATGGAAATATGAAGAAGGTAATGATAATGTACATTAATCCAACTATTCTGTATTTCTCAGACATGTACCCCAGATATTGAGAGAGTGCTATTGGTATTCTGGAGGCAAAGGGTATGAAGAGGAAGATGAAAGATCCGATCAGGTTAAAAAAGAAATGTACGAATGCCAGACTGACTGCCGCTTCACTTTTGAATAGAGAGGCTAAGATGGCAGTAAGGGTTGTCCCAATATTGGCTCCGATGATAAATCTGAGTGCATTTTCAATCTTAATCTTGCCAGTAGCTGTGAGGGGGACCAGGAGGGAAGTAGTAACAGAGCTAGATTGAATAATAGTCGTAAGAAAGAGTCCCCATCCGAAAGACCGTACAGGAAGATTAAATACGCTTTCAAACCTGCTCTTGGTATTTCCTATCAATTCTTTAGAAAGGACACCCGACATGATCTTAACGGCGGCAAAAAGTAAAATAAATGACCCAATAATTAGTCCAAGCACTCCAACCCATCTGATTAATACATCGCCAATGCTATTGATGACTTTTCCTATTCCAAAGAGATCAAATTTTAACCCACTTGATGCATCCACATGGATAAACTGGACAAAATAATGGCTGAGATCTGTGAGAATTCCATATTTCAGTTCCAATGGGAACAAAATAATAACAGTGAGTATATTGAAGAAATCATGGATTGTTCCACCAGCTACGGCTTTTCTAAACTCACCGGTTGAAGTGATATAACTCATGGAGACAATGGTACTGGTGATGGTAGTACCTACATTAGCACCAATCACAATCGGTACTGCCTGATCCAATGAAAGCGACCCGGCAGCTACTGCTGCAACTGCCATTGAGGTGGTTGTAGAACTACTTTGAAGAATGGCGGTAGCCAATAAACCGATAAAAAGCCCAATGAAAGGGTTAGAAGTGGCAATGATGATAGATTCTGCTGCCTCTTTTCCAATCCTGCTGAATCCAAAACCTAACCAACTGATCGAGAGTAGGAAACAGATAATAGAGAATAATACAATGGCAATATTTCTCCAAAATACATTGGAGTCAGACCTGTCATTCATCTCCTGGAATATCCTTTTCTATTACTGAATCCAGGTCTTTTTTAGCTACGATATCATTGCTTATACTAATGATGTGATCACCTATTTTTTCACATAGATGGTAGATGTCCTTATATAAGGCTTCAGTTATTTTGTTTGACTTTTTACCAGAACCCTTAATCTGATCCTTTCTGAGTTTATCACGAAACTTGTTAATCTTTTCCTCAATTTTCAGCGCTATCTCATAGTTACCCTGATTAGGAAAACCGTTGATATTTTCTACCATTACTGTTAGTGCATCATCGACATACTCCATCATCTTATAAAGATTTTCAAACTGTTTGTCACTGAAAGCCAGACCTTTTTCCATCTTAGCGTCAATGTCTTTTGACATCTGGTAAAAGATATCCCCAATCCTTTCAAGTTCATTTGTAGTACTTAACAGAGTGGCGACTTTGTCACTACCATCAATACTCAAACTTTTGTCTACAGATATTTGGAAGAGATACGAAGAAATATCGTCCTCAAGTGTATCTGTTAATACCTCATATTTTTGAATCTTCTTTAACAATTTCCTTTGCTTTTTAGCTTTTGTGGCTTCAAGTAACTTTTTGAAGAGATTTGACATTTCTATTAGCAATTCCCCAAACCTTACGGTTTCTTTTTTGGCTTGTTCAATGGATAGTTCCGCGGTACTTAACATGCCCACATTAATATATTGAAGTCCAATCTCTTCATCTTCCTGAGCCTTTATGATACGTGTGGTTACTGCTGCGATAAAAGGGCAAAACCAAACCAGAATTAATGTATTTGTTACATTAAACGCAGAATGAAAAATTGATAAGCTTATTGGAATACTTTCAGGATTGGTAAATGGATCAGCATTACCCATTGAAGTCATTACAGATGAGATCAGCAGAAGGACTGGGTGCAACAATAGGATAATCCATACAACCCCAAATACATTAAAGATAAAATGAGCGAATGCTGCTCTTTTTGCATGATAATTGGCGACCAGTGCAGCGAGGTTGGCCGTAATGGTTGTTCCAATATTTTCACCAAGAACCATGGCGGCTGCTAACTCAAAAGGTATCCATCCATTGTTGGCCATTACCAATGTCAGGGCCATTGAGGCACTCGAAGACTGAACGACCACGGTAATCAATGTACCTATGATTACGAAAATGATCGTAGATAGAAAGCCAAGATCTGTATAGCTTGATAAGAAACTTAGGATTTCAGGATTTGACTTTAAATCAGGTACTGCATCCTTCAGAAATTCTAAACCCAAAAACAACAATGCAAAGCCAATTAATACTTCTCCCCAGGATTTTAATCGTTCTCTATTAAAAAATATTAATGGAAAACCTATTGCTATTATTGGTAATGCATATGCCGATATTTTAACCTTAAAACCAATAATGGAAATAAGCCAGGCAGTAACTGTTGTTCCGATATTAGCTCCCATGATTACACCGATGGATTCAATCAGAGAGAGTAATCCTGCATTCACAAAACTTACCACTAAAACAGTAGTGGCAGAGGAGGATTGAACAATACTTGTTATCAAAAATCCTGTAAGAACCCCCTTGAATCTATTGGAAGTCATAGAACTGAGGATTTCCCTCATTCTGGATCCGGCTACTCGCTGAATGCTTTCACTCATGATCTTCATTCCGTAGATGAAGAATCCTAATGACCCAAATAATGTCAAAAAGTCAAGCAGGTTAAATTTCATTGGTTATATGGTGGCTTATGTTACTCTCAAACGAGGTGCAAAGGTACCTTTAATACAGAGAGCTAATGTTATGTAAAAGCTAAGGAATAGTTAAGAAGATATTACAGAAATAAAAAAACCCCAACTTGACGTTGAGGTTTTTTATTGATGATTCTAAAATATTATTCAGCAATCACATTTACTGTGATTTCGTGGTGAACTTCTTTGTGCAAATCGAGAATTGCCTTATGCTCACCTAATTCTTTAATGGTGCCATTAAAGCTGATTTTCTTTCTGTCAATCTCAAAACCTTTATCCTTCAAAGCATCTGCAATTTGTAGTGCTGTAACAGCACCAAAAATCTTTCCGCTTTCTCCAGCTTTGGTTTTGATTTCCAGGCTAACATCGCCGATCTTTTTAGCAAGATCCTGAGCATCATTTTTAAGCTTTTCAGCCTTGTGTGCTGCCTGACGAATGTTTTCCTCTATCATTTTGCTATTAGATTTATTAGCAATGATAGCCATCCCTTGAGGGATCAGGTAGTTTCTACCATATCCAGGCTTTACATTAACTGTATCGTTTTTGTAGCCTAATCCTTTGATATCTTCCTTTAATATGATTTCCATGACTCGTTTATTTTAGAGAATCCGTAACATATGGAAGAAGTGCCAGGTGACGTGCTCTTTTTACAGCCTGTCCGACTTTTCTTTGATATTTTAAGCTTGTACCAGTAATCCTTCTTGGCAACAATTTTCCTTGCTCATTGACAAACTTTAAAAGGAAGTTAGCATCCTTGTAGTCAATGTATTTGATGCCATTTTTCTTAAACCGGCAATACTTATCTTTTTTCTGTTCCCTATTGATAGGTTCGTTCTGTAGTGTCATGATGTCACCTCCTCTTTTTCAGCTTTTGGTTTATTGAATTCACCTTTTCTACGACGCTCATTGTAAACAATTGCATGTTTATCAAGTACTGTCGTTAAAAATCTCATTACCTTCTCATCCCTTCTGTATTCTGTCTCCAGCTTTTGGATCAAAGATGTTTCTGCCTCAAATTCAATTAAATGGTAAAAGCCTGTTGTCTTATGCTGAATAGGGTAGGCTAATTTTTTTAGTCCCCAATCTTCATCATTAATAATCTTGGCACCACTTTCAGTGATAATACCTTTGAATTTTTGGACAGCATCCTTCATCTGAGCCTCAGACAAAACGGGAGTTAAAATGAATACCGTCTCGTATTGTTTTTTCATGTTAAAAAAAATTGTTCAAAAAATTTTGAAGTGCAAAATTAGCTAAAGATTATTAAAAGGCCAATGTGAAATGTGGACTTTATTCTATTTAACAATAAAGGATCCTGTGCCCATAAGGTAATCGTCAGTATAGACTTCCACTCGATGATTACCAATCGCGAATTCGCTTCCTTTGTCATAGTACAAGGTTACTAACTGGCTCTTTTTGTCGTAAAGAATCTCCTGTTCTACCGTAAAGAACATTTCCCTACCTTCAAACATGAAAGTGCCTGATCCCCTGGTAACATCAAATAGTACATTGCCATCAGGAGCGATTACCCTGATAAGTAATTTTTTACCTTCGATGGGTGCTACCTTATTTTCAGAGACTGTAAAAGTTATCTTTAGTTGATCGATCTGACGGGTCCTGAATTCAGATTCTCTTTCCCGGCCTCCTTCACTTACCGCATATACGGTTAGTCCTTCCACCTTCAGTCGTGAGGCAAAGGCTACTTTCTCCTGAAGCTCGGACTTTTCTTCATTAATCTGTCGAATGTTTTGATTGAGTTCTTGTTTCTCAACCTTAAGTGTATTATTCTCAGAAATAAGTATGTCATTCTCAGCTTTTAACCTGGTGATCTCTTCATCCTTCATAACCAGTAATTCCTGGTACCCATCTACTTTACCTCTTAACGTGGTGATCAGTGCTTGCTGATTTTTCTGCTGGGTAAGGAGTTGCTTCTTTTCATCTTCCAGCTGCTCTTTCACTTTGAGCAGGGTATCTACTTCACCACCTAGCTCTTTGATAGTAAGAATTCTATCATCTAACTCATCAGAAATTGAATCTAGTTGTAAAATGGTACTGCTCAACTCCTGAGCCTGTCTTTCATTCTCATTGCCAAGACGGATACTCAAATAGATAAAAAAACATAAGACGAGTATCAGGATAGCTAATACCCAATAAAAAACCTTCTTTCGGTCTCCAATAAATGGATTGTTTGACTTATTCTCCGGTGTGTTCTCCATTGCGCTACTTTATTCTGCGGGCAAAAATAACCTTTTGAGTGAGAAATTGATAACCTCTGACAATAGATCAATAAGCTACGGTGAAATGTTGCTTTTCCATGTCTCTTCCAGGGAAAATGATTCCGGCATGGAACAAATCAATGGTTAACGGATATTTTTGATCCTGGATGATTTCATTCCAAACCTGATTCATTTCTTTGGACCAATAAATATCATGAATGATGATGGCTTTGATGTCCGGTTGCTCATTCAAAACTTTCAGGTAGAAATGAATCGCTTCAGGTCGATGATCTGCATCAAGGAAAACTACCTCCGGTTTACATTCTCTCATGACATTTTCAAAAACCTCATAAATGTTACCATGGATAATGTTGAACTGAACGTTATTAGGGTAAAAACATAACTTTTTTGCTAGATCTGCTAAGGTCTTAGAGCCTTCAATAGTATGTATCCTGGTAGTCCCTTTTGCATGGGATACAACAGATGATGTCATTCCGAGTGCAGTGCCTGTTTCCAGGAAACTTTGAGCCTCCAGCCATTCACATAATTTCAGAAGAAAATAGGAAAAAGAGATGCCACTCCAGGTGCGTTTAGCCAGATAGCTGATTTTCGTTTTAATGATATTTTGAGTCTTTGGATCCTTAAATTCAATGTTCTCAGAATTTGTAAGATACCGACGTTTCAGCTCAGTTTCCAGGGGATGATCCCTGTAAATTCTTTTCAGTACCTTATTGTAAAATTCAAACACAAATGGAGAATGGATTCCATGGGCATTTTTAGCCTGCCATCGGTATTGCAGATATTTAGATATCCTGAAGAAACTCAAAAAATTAACTTAGCTTGAAAGGAACGATCATCTCAAAGGCCGGGATATTGACAGGAAACTGTCTGCCGCTCACAAGGTGTTCCATGATGTAATATCCCTGCATCTTACCTATCCCTGACTTTAAATTACATCCCGAAACATAGTGATGGGCTTGTCCGGGTTCGAGAATGGGTTGTTTACCAACTACACCTTCGCCTTCTACTTCTCTTTTGGGATAGGTGATGTCATCTATTTCCCAATGGCGAGATATAAGTTGGATCGTTTTATCACTTTTATTCTCTATTGTGATCTGGTAGGTAAAAACAAAATGATTCTGAACAGGGTTAGAGTATTCCGGTTGGTACTCTACCTGTACTGTTACCTGGACGCCTTTTGTAATCTCAGTAATCATCTTCTTGGCCGAAAATTAAGATAATTATTTTTTTATTTTGCCCCGATTCAATAATTATTTCGTGAATAAAAAATGGATGTTAAAATAGAATCGGGTTGGGGAGAGGCTTTGAAAGATGAATTCTCAAAACCATATTTTTCAGAGCTTGTAGATTTTGTCAAAAAAGAGTATTCGGAAAAGACTGTTTTTCCTCCAGGAAATCAGATTTTCAGGGCTTTTGATCTGTGTCCTATCGACCAGGTAAAAGTAGTAATAATAGGGCAGGATCCTTATCATGGTCCGGGACAGGCCAATGGACTTTGTTTTTCGGTAGGAGAGGACACCAGGCTGCCACCATCACTCGTTAATATCTTTAAAGAGATTAAAGCTGACCTGGGCAAGGAGTTCCCTAAGAATGGCAGCCTGGATCGTTGGGCAAAGCAAGGTGTACTTCTCCTCAACGCTACATTAACTGTGAGAGCAAGAGAGGCCGGTTCTCATCAAAACAAAGGATGGGAAGAGTTTACTGATGCTGTTATCAGAAAACTTGCCACGCTCAAAGATGATCTGGTCTATATTTTATGGGGTGCTTATGCTCAGAAGAAAGGT
This sequence comes from Bacteroidota bacterium, assembly GCA_047947195.1. Taxonomy (GTDB): domain Bacteria; phylum Bacteroidota; class Bacteroidia; order Cytophagales; family Cyclobacteriaceae; genus UBA7330. The sequence continues at coordinate 2,484,105 of CP170458.1, read as the reverse complement.
GAAGTAATCCCAACAGATAACAACCTGGTAATCAAATCACCTCATCCATCGCCGTTCTCTGCCGACCGCGGATTTTTTGGAAGCAAACCCTTTTCTAAATCGAATGACTACCTAATGAGTAAGCATAAGCAGCCAATTGACTGGTAGCTTTAATCGATCCCTTTGAACAATCGACTCCATCTGATCTTGCTAAAGAAAGATCCACTGTCATTAAATGACATCCAGATGAATGAAGCCTCACCAACAACAAAATCGTCAGGAACAAAACCCCAGTACCTGGAGTCTTCGGAATTATGCCTGTTGTCACCCATCATGAAGTAATAATTCTTCTTGAAAGTATATTGGCTTACAGCTTCACCATCAATAATTAGCTTGTCACTGGTGATCTGGACATTTTCCAGTTCTTCATAGTCCTCAATGGTAGATCCGTATTTAGCGAGTGATTCCTCTGTGATATCGATAGTCATTTCTTTACCAGGAATTTCAAGAGGACCATAATAGTCCGCATTCCACGGGAAAAATTGTGAGTTTGGAAAGATCCTGGATTCCACATAATCACTCTCGGCGAAAATGGGTTCAACACTTTTGATGAATTCCAGTTTCTCTAACTCTTTCGCTACCTCTTCTGTCGTCATCACGATATATCCTCTGGTTGATGATATGATAGGCCTGAATTCCCATATTTTATAGTCGCTAAAGATTCGGTCTCTAATCACCTGATCTGTTTCTACAAAATATTTGTATTGCATCAGCTCAGGATTTTCCCCAACTTCCCCGTTGATGTAAACCTGGCCCTTCTTAATTTCCAGTACATCGCCTGGAACAGCGATACATCGCTTGATATAGTGGGTCCTTAGGTCTTTGGGGTGTTCAAATTCCGGAGGATAGTTGAATACTACTACGTCATTTCTTCTCACTTTATCCAGTGAAGGCAATCTAAGTTGAGGCAACTGGATCCAGTCCAGATAGGATTGGGTTTCTGTTCCCCAGATCTTGGCATGAGTGAGAGGAATCTGTAAGGGGGTTTTTGGCGTTCTGGGGCCATAATTGATCTTGGAAACGAATAGGAAGTCTCCAACAAGTAATGATCTTTCCATTGAAGGAGTAGGGATCACATAAGCTTCCATAAAAACCCACCGGATAAATGTAGCAGCAAAAACAGCAAAAACGATAGCTTCAAACCATTCCTGGGATATGGTCTTAATTTTCTTTGGCATCTCAGTAGCCTTTCCCTGGTACGATGTTTTTGAATAGGCTACATAAAGCATGTAGAAGGGTGCAAAAGCAACTCCGACTGCCTGATCAAAATAAGTATATCTCCCAAAGGATTTTAGCAGGTCCAGGTGGATGGTGAGAGCGATGAAGAAGTTGACCACCGGGACAAAGAGTAATGCTACCCACCATTTTGGTCGGCCAACTATTTCCATATGAATCAGGTAATTGTAAATCGGTACGAAACCTGCCCAGCCGGGTTTTTTAGCTTTTTCAAAAAACTTATAATATGCAATGGATTGAAAGAGGTACCAACCTATTACAATACTTAGAAAAGCGGCTAAACTAAAATCGTTTAAATACATTTACTTGCTGTTTAGAAAATCTGATATCGATAAAATACCACGCTGGGTTGCAACCCATTCAGAAACTTTTACCACCCCCTGAGCAAACACTTTACGGTCATGAGCGATGTGTTTTACTTCTATGGTCTCAAGAGGGGATGTATAAGTTACTGTGTGAGTACCGGGCACACTATCTTCCCTGAGTGAGATAATAGGAATCGTGTCGCCTGTGGCATTGGATGCATTCACCCATGAATTATATCTTTTGTTTTTACTGATAATTTTTTCTGCAGTGGTAATGGCTGTTCCACTCGGCGCATCCTTCTTGTGAATGTGATGAATTTCTTCCATGGAGACCTTGAAACCTTCAAGATTGTTCATCTCATTGGCTAACCACTCATTTAGTTTGAAAAAAAGGTTAACACCCAGGCTAAAGTTAGAAGCATACAGAAATGTGCCATTTTTTTTATTACATAATTCCGCAATTTCGTCGTATTTATCCAGCCATCCAGTAGTTCCCGCAACTACTTTAACACCCTGATTAAGTAAAGTTTGGATATTAGAGAATGCCGTTTCTGGTTGAGAAAACTCAATGGCAACATCCGTATTTTCAGGAGAAATAGAGAAAATGTCATCTGAATTTTCTGCATCAATAATATTGGAAATCTGGTGACCAGCAGCTATTGCTAACTCCTCAATTGCCTTGCCCATTTTACCATATCCGATAATTGCGATCTTCATCTACCTGAGATTTAAGGATACTTTAATTCCAATTGCTTGCGAAAATAAGGCAGTTGGCTGAATAGAGGGGGAAATATTCATAGAAAGATTATCGTTCACATCAAATTCATGAAGGTGTGCTGAGACATGTGCCTCAACGATATTTATCAAATAATACCCTACACTTATGATCATGAGATAATCCCTATTTCTGCGGAATGCATCCCTGTTTCTTATTAATGCTGTCTGCCCATAGGCTTCATATGGATTGACGGTGTTGGGGTCATCATCTACGCTTGCTAACAATGCATTTTGAAATTCACTATATAAACGATGGTTGTAGTTAATATAATGACCGAGGATAATGCCCCCGGTATAAACCAGTGGAATTTTCCAAAACTGTCCATTGTAAGCCTGACCTAGTCCAGGTAGTACTGCAGACAAAAGGGCGGCACGATTGGGGTCCAATGTCGATACAGACTGAAAAGAAGCTGCATCCTTATCAGCTACAAGGAATAATGAATCAGCATTAAGTACCCTGGAAGAATCTGATTGGGCGTTAACAGAAGAAGAAATAAGGATAAAGAGAAAAACCGGAAGGCTAATCCTAAATATCAAGTAGTTCGAGGATCCGGTTGAGATCATCGGCTGATGCAAATGGGATCTTAATTTCACCTTTATTTTCTTTATTGGCCTTAATACTCACTTTGGTTCCAAAATGGGTGACCAATTTATTTTGTAACTTATTTAACTCATTGGAAACGTTGTCTCCATCTGCATTAGTATCATTTGGCTTAGCTGGCTGTAAACCTCCACGCACTATTTCCTCAACCTTTCTTACGGAAAGCTGTTCTTTAATGATACGTTTAAAGATATCTAATTGCAGACCTACGTTATCAACTGTGATTAAAGCGCGTGCATGGCCCATTGAGATTTGACCGTCTCTCAAAGCAATCTGGATGTCAGGAGGAAGTTTTAAGAGTCTCAGATAATTGGTTACTGTAGATCGATTTTTCCCTACATTGGTTGCTAGCTCTTCCTGACTAATATTGCATTCACTGATCAGTCTCTGGTAGGAGAGAGCTACTTCTATCGCATTGAGGTTTTCCCGCTGAATATTTTCTATCAGAGCCATCTCCAGCATTTGCTGGTCATTAGCTACCCGGATGTAAGCAGGAATGGTTTTGAGCCCGGCCCTCTTGGATGCCTGGAGTCTTCGCTCACCTGAAATAAGTTGAAATTCATGTTGGCTTAATGCCCTTACAGTAATGGGCTGAATAATCCCCTGAATCTTAATGGACTCAGCAAGTTCATTCAATGCTTCTTCATTAAAATCTGTTCTTGGTTGAAAAGGATTTACTGCAATTTCATCGATGTTGATTTCATCAATGGCACCCTGTATGGTAGCACCTGAACCTGATAAGGTTTCCTTTTCTTCAGAGTTTTCTAATAAAGCTCCTAATCCTCTGCCTAGTCCGCTTCTTTTTTTCAACTTGTTGTCTGCCATTACGCAGCTTTTACTTGATTTCTTTGCAGGATCTCCCTGGCTAAATTAAGGTATGACAATGCACCTTTACTTTCTGCATCATGAGTGATGGCAGGTACACCAAAAGAGGGGGACTCACTAAGTTTTATATTTCTTGGGATGAGCGTTTTAAATACCATGGATTTGAAGTGATGCTGTACTTCTTCCACAACCTGGTTGCTAAGATTCAACCGGGTATCATACATGGTAAGTAAGATGCCTTCTATTTCAAGATTGGTATTTAGTCTGTTCTGAATGATTTTGATGGTGTTCAGCAATTTACCTAGACCTTCCAAAGCAAAATACTCACACTGAACAGGGACAATTACACTGTCAGCTGCGGTCAATGCATTTACTGTAATCAGACCCAGGGAAGGAGAGCAATCAATGATGATGAAATCATATTCATTCCTAAGAGGCTCCAGAGCGTCTTTCATTTTTTCTTCTCTCTTGCTGATGCTTACCATCTCTACTTCAGCACCTACCAGGTCAATATGGGAGGGAAGAATATCCAGGTATTTAATGTCAGTTTTGATGATACAGGATTTTGCTTCTACCTGATTCACCATGCACTCATAAATACTGTTTTCAATTTCTTTAGGATTGTGTCCGACACCTGAAGTAGCATTAGCCTGTGGATCAGCATCCACAATGAGAGTTTTAAGTTCCAATGCTGCTAAACTAGCCGCAAGGTTTATGGCAGTTGTTGTCTTTCCAACGCCGCCTTTTTGATTCGCTATTGCTATGACTTTACCCATCTTTTGTGATTAAAAAAAATTGAAGAAATGGACACAAATATATTTAAGATAAGCAGAAGAAAAAGGTCAAGAAAATCACAACGAAAGCCATTGAAATTTTAGTTAGCTAGTAATCAAATACTTAACACCTAAGAGCTAAATCAAAACTTTATTAATTTTTATTTTTTCGATTTTTTCTTAGCCGCTTCATTGGCTTTCATGGCATCTTCCAGCCTCTGCTGAAATGAAGATTTCTTCTTGTTGGCATTCTTCTTCTTATTCTCTTCCAATGCGCGTTTGATCTTGTCTTCATCGATGAATTTTCTAAACAGGGCTATTTGGCCGAAGGATACAATGTTGGAAACAAAGTAATAGAATGTTAATCCGGAGGAATAGCTGTTTAAGAAGAATAAGAACATAACTGGCATCACATATTGCAGGGTTTTCATAGGGCCCTGGATGGTAGTGACCTGACTATTTGACCAGGTATACAGAATCGTAGAAGCGGTCATCAACAAGGTAAATAAGCTGACGTGATCCCCATAAAATGGAATATTGAAGGGAAGATCCAGAATGCTATCATAAGTGGAAAGATCATGTGCCCATAAGAAGCTCTTCTGCCTTAGCTCGATCGAATTTGGGAAGAAGTAGAACATGGCAAACAGGATCGGCATTTGGAGTAACATAGGGATACATCCGCTCAGAGGGTTGATACCTACCTTCTGGTACAAAGCCATCTGCTCTTGCTGGGCTTTTTGCATGTCTCCACCATGCTTTTCTTTGATCTCATCTAACTCGGGTTTCATTACCCGCATTTTGGCCATCCCCAGGTGAGACTTGTAGGTAAGTGGAGCCAGTACGATCCTGATGAGGAATACCATGATAATAATGATGATCCCATAATTAGCGATGTATTTTTCCAGAAAGTGAAAAATCGGAATGATTGCAAACTTGTTAATCCATGACAGGACGCTATACCCCAGTTCAACATTGGCCTCAAAGTCAGGAGCAACTTTCTTTAGAATACTGTAGTTGTTTGGACCAAAGTAGTAGCTTCCTCCAAACTGATTCGCCATAAACTTATCGGCAGGAAGTACAAGAGTCATGTTTGCTTTCTTCACAAGTGAAGAATCATTTGGGGTTGCAATTGTTGCAATGGAGGCGGATATTGCCGGTTGATCTAATATGATCGCAGCACTAAAAAACTTTTGGTTGAATGAAATCCAGTTGACAGGCTCTGTTAACTCTTCCTGTTCATTGTTTTCGGCGGAGATGGAAAGGTCATCAACATCACCGCTGGCTAATCGGTATCGTACTGTGGTCTTATTCCTGGCGTCCTGCAGATTCATCTCAAGACGTTTCATGTCCTGATCCCACTCATAGATAATTGAATTGCCAATGATTCCGTTTAACCCTGAAGTGAGTACTTTGAATCCGATTTCATAACCCTCTTTTGGAATGGTGTATTCGTAGGTGATTGCCCTTCCTTCACCCAGATCAATTTTATATGTGACCAGGGTTGAGTCATTTCTTGAGCTTTGCTGGCTGCTGAAATAAAGCTCGGATAAATTAACCCTCCTAGAAAGATGGTCAAGTATTATGTTCTGATTGGTCTTATTGCCATTGACCAGAACTAGGTCCTGATCCTTAAAGTCCTTAAACTCTTTTAGGACAACTTTTTTAACCATTCCACCCTGGTTACTAAAGGTTATCTTAATCTGTTCGTTTTCAAATGTGGTTAATTGTTCTATCCCTTCTGCAAAAGGGGAGAACAGCCCAAACTTCAGGTCATTTAACTGAGCTTTAGCACTATCTGACAATGTGTTTACCTGTGAGTTTACAGGCGAAATACTTGACTGAACCATCTGGGATGTTGTATCCTGATTTTGGATCGCCTCTTCTGGTTTAGGGGGTTCTGGTGCAAAGAATTGGAAATAGATGGTAATAAATACCAACATCAACACTAACCCGATTATTTGACTTCTGTCCATTGCTTCTTATTGAAATCTATTCTGAATCTTTTTTATTGACGATTGCTGCCTTGACAAATTTTACAAAGAGAGGATGAGGATTTGCGACAGTAGATTTTAATTCCGGATGAAACTGAGTTCCAACAAACCAGGGATGGTCGGGAATTTCCATGATTTCAACCAGGTTTGTATCCGGATTGATACCTGATGCAATCATCCCGGCATTCTCAAATGCTTCAAGATATTTGCCATTAAATTCATATCGATGCCGATGTCTTTCAGAAATTTTTACATGATTATAAATATGATGGGCTTTCGTCCCTTTTTTCAGATTGCAATCATAAGTCCCTAATCTCATAGTACCACCCATTTCTTTGATATTTTTTTGGCTCTCCATGATATCAATGACTGGATGTTTTGTTTTGGGGTCCATTTCTGTGCTATTGGCACCTTTAAGTTGAAGCACATTTCTGGCAAATTCGATTACTGCACATTGTAGGCCCAGGCAGATACCAAGGAATGGAATTTTGTTTTCCCTGGCATACCTTACAGCTTCAAGTTTACCCTCAATGCCTCTTTCCCCAAAACCGGGAGCAACCAGAATACCATCCAGGTTACTCAGGTGATAGGCCACATTCTTCCCATCAAGTTCTTCGGCATGTATCCAACTCACATTTACTCTACACTCGTTTTCTGCACCTGCATGTGTAAAGGATTCTGCGATGGACTTATACGCATCTTTTAGCTCAACATATTTTCCAACCAATCCGATTTTTACTTCGGATGTGGGATTTTTTAGTCTTCCCAGAAACTCTTTCCATTGCTCAATCTTTGGTTGTTTCTTGTAAGACATTTTGAATTTGGCAAGTACCCTTTCATCTAGCTTTTCTTTTCGCATCAATAGCGGAACATCATAGATACTATCAGCGTCCAGGGCTTCAATGACCGAATTATAAGGTACGTTGCAGAATAGGGCTAATTTCTTTTTGATCTCCAATGTCATAGGGTATTCTGATCGGCAGACCAGTATATCCGGCTGAATACCTTCCTCCTGAAGCTCTTTCACTGAATGTTGAGTTGGCTTTGTTTTCAGCTCACCCGCGGTTTTCAAGTAGGGGATTAGGGTTAAGTGAATGGAAATACATCTGTTGGGACCTACTTCCAAACGGGCCTGTCTGACTGCTTCTATAAAAGGTAAGGACTCAATATCACCAACACAACCACCTATTTCAGTGATAACTACATCATATTTCCCGGTATTACCCAGTTTGAAGATATTGTCTTTGATCTCATCAGTGATGTGAGGGACTACCTGAACAGTCTTTCCGAGGAATTTACCTTCTCTTTCTGCCTGGATCACGTTGTAGTAGATCCTACCAGTGGTCACATTGTTGTCCTGAGAGGTGTAGGTGTTAAGAAATCGCTCATAATGTCCAAGATCCAGATCGGTTTCGGCTCCATCTTCTGTGACATAGCATTCACCATGTTCATAGGGATTGAGTGTACCCGGATCAATGTTGATGTAGGGATCAAACTTTTGAATTGTTACACGAAGCCCGCGAGCCTGTAGTAATTTCCCTAATGATGCTGAAATGATTCCTTTTCCAAGTGATGATGTGACACCCCCCGTAACGAAAATGTATTTGGCCTTAGACATGAAAAGACGAGTTGCTTGAGTTTTGTTACGGGATACAAAGTTAGCTTTTCTATCCGGTTTAAACTCAAATGTTTTTGGTTAATTGGAAAACTTAATGCTTAAAAGGAATTCGATAGGTAACGGAGGCTCCATAATAGCTAATAGGATCGAAATCGAATTCTTCACCTGGAAGTGCCTTAGGGATATTGTATGAGTAGAAAATGGAAATGTTGAAATGGTCAATTGTAAAGATCACCGGAATACTGAAATTCCAATTCATCAAGCCAAATGGATTGCTGTTTTCTTCAAAGTTAGCTAGTTGCGCTGGTGAAAGTATTGTACCGTATGTCTCCAAATTGTTATTTAATGAATTAAGATATTCAAGCATTCCAAGCTTCCATTTTGTGCTAAGATCGCTTTGTCGAACTTTGCGAAATGCAGTAAGAAGCCAATCTTTTTGCTCTGAGTAGGTACCCTGCGATATGTAATAAAGATTTTCATCGTAAACATTTCTGACGGTGCGTTCTGAGGTGAACCGAAGTGTCGTTACTTTGCTGGAGCCAAATAGAGCACTTACATTGGGCATGATGCTGATCGCATCAAAGAACCAAACATTTTTGAAGCTGATGTATCCATTCAATGAAAAGATAAGTCTATGCGCATGCTCAGGACCAAATAAATAGCTATAGTCAACCCCAGCACTCAGAAACTTAATTCTTTGATTTAATGATAAACCAAGGCTATTGTGTAGAGTGGCTGATTCATCGTCATTGTAGATCCAACGCTCATAGGAGGGGACATAAGTAAAATTCTTTTTGATGCCAAAATAGCCTGCTGATAACATGGTTAGACTGTAAGATGGATCATAAGCCGAATTCCAGTAGCCAGTAACGTCTCCAAAGAATCCTGACTTGTGGTAGTAGGAGACACCCGGGGAAAATCCATGCTGGTTGATTCCATAATTTCGACCAGCCACAGCGACATTACTTGAATAGGTTGCCCGTATGTTCAGTTCAGAATATCTAACTGAACCCATTGCCAGGGTGCTATCAATAAGATTAAAGATGGACATTGAATCCATCTCAGCGAATAGGTCTTCCAATTGTTTAGCATAGGAATCCTCCTGTGCCCACAGTTGCTGAGGGTATATAAATAGAACTATCAAGCATAAATGATATGCTAATCTCATCAGGTGAATTACATTTTAAGCTAGTTTCCTCGCTGTTGCTGCCTTTGCTGCCTTATCTCATCATTTAATGGTTTGTCCCGTAACTGATCTCTTTGCATATCCCGTTGCTGGCGTAGTCGTCTCATCAGCTCCTGTCTAAAATCATTCTCAGCTTCCCTTAAACGAAGCAATTGTCTGTTGTTGATTACGGTAAGCATACGGTCAGAATATTGCTTATCCAGATTGATCATCCGCTCTTTAATCTCCAAACCCTTATCAATTAAGGCCTTACTTTGTTCTTCTGTAGCTGTGTTAGGACGATAATCCCTTCTCAGATCCTGGAATTCCTTATGGATATTCCGTTGTTTTTCGGAATACTCACGATAGATCGGCCAAAATTTCTCTGCCTGATTGGGTGTAAGTTCCAATCGTTGAGTAATCAATGCAATTTTTGCGGATTCGATCTTGTCCAGCACTTCAGGACTTTGTCCAAAAGCCTGAAAGCTGGCAATAAAAATGAGTAGTGTGGTTATATTCTTCATGACCCTATATTTTGTTCAAATTCGTTAAAATCGATAATGAGGTTTTCCAGATCTTCCTGGTCCATTTCAATCCCTTCCAGATAATCGTTTGTTTCGACCAGATCTTCAGCATCATCAATCAATTGAGCGATTTCATATTCTGATATATCATTTAATTCAAGGTATGCTTCAATTTGGTCGTCTGTTATACCTGCCAATAATTGATCCATATCGGCTGTCTGATCCTGTGGATAGAAATAGAGAGCAATCGCCAGGATCAAAATACTGGCGGGAGCCAATACCCATTTCAACCTAAAATAGGGTTGCGGATTTGACTCAGGGACAGTTATCCTTTCCTGGATTTTACCAGTTAGCTTTTCAAAATACTCATCGGGAGCTTTGAAGGGAGCTTTTATCTTGTCCTTATTTAAATCGATCTTGTCCATTTCCTGCTTAGATTACTTTTATACTAAAAGGTTTAATCTGTCGTTAAGAATTCCTCAATTTTTTTCACTGCATGATGATAGCTCGCTTTTAATGCACCTACGCTGGTATTAGTGATTTCTGCAATTTCATCGAACTTCATATCATCAAAATACTTCATGTTGAATACCAGTCGCTGCTTGTCCGGTAACCTGAGTAGTGCTTTTTGCAATTTAATCTCCACTTCACTTCCTTCTAAGAGTTTATTTTCGACTGATAAATTATTAGATAATTCATCTGTGATATCATGTATTTTAATGAAAAAACGCTTTTTCTTTTTATTTAAAAAGTTAAGGCATTCATTCGTGGCAATCCTGTATATCCAGGTAAAAAGACTGGATTCCGCCCTAAATTTGTCCAGGTTATTCCATACCTTAATAAATACATCCTGGGTGAGATCATCTGCATCTTCGTGCTTAATCACCATTTTCCTGACATGCCAATAGATGCGCTCCTGATATTCCCTCAGGAGTAAATTGAAACCATAATTTTTGGTTTCTTCATTGGTGATCTTTGATATAATAAAATCTTCTTCCAAGAGGCTATCAGGTGTTTTGCCTTTTAGATTGTAAAAAAGATAAAAAGTTTAATTTCATCCGAAAATATTATTTCAAATGAAATGAGCATGTTTGATAAATACACCAAACAATGATGAATGAGAATCCTAAAGTGAAAATACTCAAGCGGAAAGTTTTATTATGCGAATTCCATGTGACAACTAAAAAATTAATAATATCACATGAAATTACTTTATATTAAATGTTGTTACAATATATGTACTTGTAGACATGGGCATTAACGAAGACATAAAGCAATCGAAATTTAAGAATGAGCTTAATAAAGCCATTATTAATATCATTTATACCAATTCATGGCTGGAAACCAAGCATGCGGATATCTTTAAGCAATTTAGTCTGACCATGCCCCAGTTCAATATTCTAAGAATATTAAGAGGTCAGCATCCAAAACCTGCTACTGTAAATCTGTTAATTGATAGGATGTTGGACAAGAGTTCTAATGCGAGTCGGATTGTTGATAAGCTGGAGGCAAAGAAGCTTGTCATTCGAAAGCAATGCTCAAATGACCGTAGGGCAGTAGATGTGTTCATCTCAAATTCAGGACTAGAACTTCTTAAGAAGATCGGGGTCGAACTTGATAAATGGGAAAAAAAGCACAGTAAACTTTCAGAAGAAGAATGTGCCCAGCTTAATACCTTACTGGATAAACTGAGAAGTTAAATTTCCTGTAAAGACTCAATAAATCCGGCTACTTTTCCTTTTGGTCTTACAACAAGCATTGGAATATCATTATTCAGGGTTACAAGCTTTTCGGCTTTACTTCCAATAAATATGGCTGCTGTGGCGGTTTTACCTTTTGCTCCAATGATAATCAAGTCGGCTTTGATCTTCTTCGATGTTGAATAAATCACACTGATGACATCATCATTTTTATCTATCGTGTAGATGTCTTCAATATTGAGGTCATCCGTTTTTACCCTGGAGATAAATCGCTTGAATTCATTCTTGGCATTCTCCTTCATGATATCAGCAAATTCCTTGAAACTTTTTCCGGTATAATGATAACCAACCGGCACCTGAAACACATGTTGGATAATCAACTTGCTGGGCTCCTTTGCTCTACGAGCAAGTATGGTAGCCTTTTCCAACGCCCGCATGGAATAATTGGAAAAATCCGTAGGTACATGGATGGTCTTGAAGGTCAATGGACCCTTGCTTGGTAATATAAGAAGGGAACAACCTGCACGTCTGGCAATTCGACTGACCAGTACTCCGCCAGCATCTTTTTCATGCTTTTTACCCAGTACAACCAAATCAATTTTATACTGGCTAATCAGCTTCATGAAAGACTTTGTTACGGGTCCCTGTTCAATAAGCACTTTTACCACCACATGGGCATCCTCATGCTTGAAGTATTTGCTAACCTCTTCCTGTATGGATTGCCTTCTTTCTTCAATGGCCCTGTCAATTAAATCAGGGAATTCTTTTAATAGCTTTTCAGGAATACTAAAATCTCTTATGACATTGATAAAATATACTTCCTTGGAACCGGATAAGATAGAGATCTTAGAAGCGGCTTCCATCAAAGACTTATCAAGTTCTGATAGATCCAGACCGACCAGTATTTTACTAAATTTATACATGGACTAAGGGAGAGGGTTTAAATGAATCCTTACAATGCTAATCAATTTGCAAAGTTAATTACGCAGTTATTAATAAATTGTTAGGCGATCAATCAATTTGTTGCGAAATGAAATCGCACAATTGTTCCACCTGTTCCTTGGAATGCATGGGGAAATTAGCAATTCTGACCTGATTGCTTTTTTGATCACCATAGCCGCTTCCAATGATCCAGCCCTTTTGGTTGCATGATTCGATCAACTTTCCACTTCCCCCTGTTACATTTCCAACAATCACGGTTTTAGACCGATACTTTTTGTCAGCAATGAAGGGTTCAAACTGGGGGTGGCTTTCAAGGGTGCTATACAGAATGGTGGACTTATAAACGGTTTCATTTCTTAAGTAGGAGAGACCCCTTCGCAACATGTCCTCCACAATTTTACCCAGAATATAGATAGCTAAAACATTAGGAGTCTCAGGTGTTTGATTTTTCTTTCCATTTTGCTCAAGGGAACTTAGGCTATGATAACTACCGGTAATCAGTCCTTTGGATTCTATTAGGTTGGCTTTTTCAAGGCATTTATCGTTTGCTATCCATACCCCCAGACCCGCTGGCATTCCAAAGCATTTTTGAACAGAGAAATAGGCCGTATCAACAAGATTGAAGTCAAGTTCAATGGCAGGAAGTGCGCTTACACCATCGATGGCAAGCAGACATTTAGGGTTGGTTCTCCTTATCTGATAGATATCTTCTGTCGGAAACATAAAACCATTGCTGGTTTCATTTAATGTGATCCCAATTAGTTCACTATCCTGAGGAATATCAAATGAATCATAAGGCTGTCCATTGGGTGATTCTGTTTTGGAAGGTAATTTGTGGTAACTCCTGGCAAAGTCATAAAATTTACTTGCAAAAGATCCATTGATGAAATGATGTGATCTGGAGATTACCAGGTTTTGCACCATTCTCTCCCATATTTCATTAGCCGAACCTGTAAAATATATATGGTAGTTGTCAGGGAGATTAAATAGCTGAGTCAAGTGCTCCCTGGTTTCCTGGAAGAGACTCATAAATGCCGTGCTCCTGTGAGAGATTGAGGGTATATCCCGTTTTATGGCTTCTCTGAAATGATCCTGGTATGTATAAAAGAGTTGAGTAGGCCCCGGAGTAAAGAATATTTTATTAGACATATGGGATTTCAGTAATAAAGAATAAATTTATATCAGCTTTATGAGCACAAAAATGTTTTAAACCTAACATTAGAACAAAACCGAGCGCGTAATGCAGTAAAACTGGACCTCATCCTGATCCTGGTATCAGGACCTCATCTTCGCTTTGCGAATTTAGGATAACAGTGGATAGTTGCACTGCTTTTTTACAGCTCAAATCCTGGGATAAAGGAGGTTTAAACAATGTTCATAAAGCTTTTAAGCTTTCGGATTTCCGGGGGCTTTTTTTTGTTGCCTGGTCTCCATCCATTTGAATGTGCGATTGATGATACGCATGGCAAGCATGATCTTTTTTGCTGAGATTGTGTCATCACATTCATCATAAATGACTTCTCCATCTACGATCAACATCACTTGTGGGGCTGTATCTACTACCCGTAACCTTTCACAAACGCTGGTGGAGAAATAATGATTAAGATTATCATCCAGAATGAAGGAAGGAAGAGGTTCTTTCAACTCCCATTCATCCTCCATTGATTTTTTGATTGCTGCTTCATGTTCTTCCGCAGAATTATACCGGAAAAGCATAACAGGTTGCTTACTACTTGAAGCAATTAGCTTCTCAAGATCATTTTGGTTTCTGAGATCATTCCAGGAGGGTGGAGTGAATTCACTCATTGTGGAAAAGTTAAGTTAGACCAATTGGAAGACCAAAATAAATAAATCCAATCGAGTTATTCGTTATACTCCCTTAGTAAAGTACTCTAAAACGGATAGTTCCTTTAATTTCCTTTAGGCTGGTGATTACTTTTTGTTCATAATCCTTATTAATGTCCGTGATTACATACCCAATCTTTTCATTGGTTTTAAGGTATTGACCAACGATGTTCAGGTTATTATCCGCAAGCACATGGTTGATCTTTGCCAGAATACCAGGTTCGTTATGGTGAATATGAATAAACCTGTGAGCGTCCTGTAACTTCGGCAAAACAATATTTGGAAAGTTCACACTGTTGTTGGTGGATCCTGTATTGATATAATCAATGATTTTTCCAGGAACGAAATCTGCTATGTTTATCTGAGCTTCTTTAGTGCTTCCTCCGATGTGGGGTGTAAGGATTGTATTGGGTAGACCTCTTAATTCAGATATAAACTCGTCATTGTTACTTTTTGGTTCGTCAGGAAATACGTCCACCGCTGTACCAATGATTTTACCTGACAATATATTCTTCCTTAGAGCTGCGATATCAACAACATGACCTCTACTTAGGTTCATGAAGATCACCCCATCCTTCATCTGGTTGAATTCCTTCTCACCAATGATGTTTTTATTCTCAGGTCTGCCATCAACATGAAGCGTGACAACATCAGCCATAGCAAGCAGCTCTGACATGCTTTTACATTGAACAGCATTTCCGAGTGCAAGTTTCTCCTCACGATCGTAGAAGCATACTTTCATTCCCAGAGACTCTGCCAGAACCGACAACTGGGCACCTATATTTCCATAGCCAATAATACCAAGGGTCTTATTTCTAATCTCAAAACTATTCGTTGCTGATTTGTCCCACTGGCCTTCGTGCATTGCGGTAATCTTATCAGGAAGGTTTCTGATCAGGAGGATCAGCTCACCAATTACAAGCTCAACAACAGACCTGGTATTTGAAAATGGAGCATTGAACACTGCCACACCTTTATCCATTGCAGTGACCAGATCGATTTGATTGGTTCCAATACAAAAAGCACCGATGGCATGGAGTCTTTTGGCACTGTCTAAAACCTTTTTCGTGACTTGAGTTTTAGATCGTATACCTAAAATTGAAACCTCTTTAACTGCTTCAATTAATTCATCTTCATCCATCCCTGCAGGATATACTTCAACATTATATCCCTCTTCTTTTAGTTTATTGATCCCGTGCTCATGGATATTCTCTAATAAGAGGACATTAATTCTGTTTTTAGGATAGGATAGGGCTCTTTCCATATTTTGAACATATAAAAACTCATCTAGTGACGGGGCTTCATGATCCGCGTTTTCAAGTACTTTTTCTCTTCTGACATTTTCAGTAAAAGCATAGAATTTGTGGGCAATACCTGCTTTTTTGATTTCATAATCAGTATATCCATCCCCAAGAACATAGATTTCACCCTGAAGATTCAATGCTTCTATCTGTTTGGGTTTCCCTCCATTTTCAGATAGCAAGTTTTCTGCGTTGAAACCTATGATGTTACCCTCTTCATCATATTGAAATTCGTTAGCAAATACACGAGAGTCGGAAATGCCGTATGGTTCAACGATGGGGACGATGAAATCTTTAAAACCATTAGATACAATATAGATGTTATCAGCATATTTCTTGATAAATTCTTTGTTTCTAATGAAGGATTTAGATACTTGTGTGCTTAATTTATCGACGAGTTCTGGTAAATGGGAGCGATTGGCTTTAAGCGTTTCGATTCTTTTTTCTAGAGATTCTCTGAATGAAAGCTTGCCTTCCATTCCCAGATCCGTTATTTCTTTGACTTTTTCTAACGCCCCACTTTTGTCTTTGTGATCTTTCAACGAGATCTCACCAAGCACATCAAGTGCTTCAACACGGGTGAAGGTACTGTCGAAATCAATCACAAAATGTTTAGAATTTTCCATAAGTTCGCCTAAATCAGGCCGCAAAAATAAATACCTTGATGTTATATAGAACAAATGTCATTCTTTTATTATCGATAATTCTCCAGACCAGTGCGATGGGGCAGATAGACAGCTTGAATATGGTTAGTGACACTACAATTGTTCAAGGTGATTCTACCCTGATTGTTATGGATTCATCCATTGTCGCACCAACCAAATTGGAGGTTTTAAATCATAACATAGATAGCCTGGTTGCTATGGCAATCCGACAAGAAGCATTTCCGGGCTGTGTTATTTACTCCATATATAAAGGTGAGGAGTTGTTTAGGAAAGCTTATGGATTCCATACCTATGATAGCCTCCAGCCAGATAATTTTGATGACATTTTTGATCTGGCGTCGGTATCAAAAAACACCGGAGGGGTTCTTTCCATCATGAAACTTTATGAGATGGACTTGATCAATCTTGATGATCCCATTAAAAAATATGTAAGCCATATGGGTTGGAGTAAACAGGGGAAATCGACCATTAGGGAAGCGATGGCTCACCAGGCAGGACTGAAAGCATGGATTAAATTCCATGAGGATATCAAAAAGAAAAATGGAAAATACAAGGCGCGGACTATTTCTGATAAACCTTCTGATGACTATCCATTTCGAGTGTCAGAAGGAAAATATGTCCATAAGGACTTCTACACTAAGGTCAAAAAGATGATCAAAAAGTCTGCCTTCAACAAAGAAAAGAAATACACTTATTCAGATCTATTCTTCTACTTGGTACCTGAGATTGTTAAAAACTTGTCCGGAATGGAATATGAAGACTTCTTGAAATACTATTATTATGATTCCTTAGGTGCTTCTACAATCGGGTTCAATCCACTGCTTCGATATGATTCAATTGAAATTGTACCGACCGAGATTGATACCTTCTTCAGAATGGAAAATATTCATGGCACAGTTCACGATGAAGGAGCTATTTTGATGAAGGGAGTTTCGGGTCATGCCGGGTTGTTTGCAAATGCTACTGACCTGGCCAAAGTCTGGCAAATGTTGCTAAACGGTGGAGAGTTTGAAGGCAAACGCTATTTGGATAAGGCAACAATAGCTTTATTCTCAGCTTATCAATATCCGTCAAATGAAAGTAGAAGAGGGCTAGGCTTTGATAAGCCTTTGCTAGTGTATGATTCCTTGTTAAGTAGTGTAGCTAAAGATGCCAGTATCTACAGTTTTGGGCATTCAGGTTATACAGGGACATTCGTTTGGGTGGATCCCAAATATGATCTCCTTTACATCTTTTTATCTAACAGGGTATATCCGACCCGGGAGCATCGTGCCATTTATCAATTGAATGTCCGACCTCAAATTCACACCTGGCTCTATGATTATATTAAGCAAGATGATTGTATCAGGCCGGAAGACACTGAATAACGCATAAATCTGAAAAAAAGCAAACATTGCTATGGTCAGCTAGTTGATTTTTATAGGTTCGCAACTAAGTTGAAACAGATCACATTATATTTTGGAAATTCACTGGATAGACCTCACCATATTCTTATTGTACATTCTTTTAATGCTTGGTGTAGGTGTATACTTTCTCAAATCCAATAAAAGCACTGACGATTATTATGTAGGGGGCCGAACCATGAGCAGCTGGCATGTAGGCCTGTCTGTGGTAGCCACTGATGTGGGTGGAGGATTCTCTATTGGACTTGGTGGACTCGGGTTTACCATGGGGATTTCCGGATCCTGGATGCTTTTTACCGGGTTGTTAGGTGCCTGGCTGGCTGCGGTGTTTCTTATACCAAGAATCACTGAAATGCCGGAGTTTAAGCGGCTTTATACCTTCCCCGAAATATTCAAGATCTTATATGACAAGAAGACAGCTTTATTAGCTGGAATCATTTCAGCCATCGGATATGCCGGGTTTACCAGTTCGCAATTGCTTGCCGGGGCAAAGCTTGCCTCATCAACATTTGTAAACCTAAGTCTTCAGAACGCCCTGTTTATTATGGGTGGTATTGCAGTATTGTATACCGTAATGGGAGGGTTGAAAGCTGTGATATATACTGATACCATCCAGTGGGGGATGCTTCTTTTAGGATTGGTCTTCATTGGAATTCCTTTGTGTTATTTGGCTATTGGTGGTTATTCAGGACTGATGAGTTCAGTTCCTAATCGATTTTTGAGTTTTACCAACCTTACCTGGCAGGATCTCGTGAATTGGGGGGTGACAATCATTCCCATCTGGTTTGTTGGAATGACATTATATCAGCGGATATATGCATGCAAGAGCAAGAAAGACGCCCAGAAAGCCTGGTACATAGCCGGGCTATTTGAGTGGCCGGTAATGGCACTGATGGGCGTTTTATTGGGGATGTTTGCACGTGTAGCTGCCGATCAGGGAATGTTTGAATATGCCGGGTTTGCTTCTGCATCTGGTATGGATGCTGAGATAGGATTACCACTATTATTAAGAACAGTATTGCCGGTAGGCCTCACCGGATTGATGATGTCCGCGTACTTTTCAGCTGTACTTTCTACTGCTGATAGTTGTTTAATGGCCTCATCAGGAAATCTGGTCACGGACATTATTGGTTTTGAAGGAACAGACACCAGAAGATTCCTTAAGCTTTCGCAGTTCTTTACCCTCGTCATTGGCGTGTTAGCGCTGTTATTGGCTTCTTTTATGCAAAGTGTTCTGGAGCTTATGCTGTACTCTTATGCCTTTATGGTCTCAGGGTTATTTATTCCGGTTTTAGCTGGATTGTTTCTTAAAAGACATAATGCCAATGCGGCTTTCTATAGTATGCTGATGGGCGGTATTACGACGATAAGTCTGATTCTGATGGACATTGATTTGCCTCTTGGTTTAGATGCAAATATCTATGGTATTCTGATGTCCTTGATTACTTTCTTAACTTTAAACAGAATCCTAACAACAATTAAGCATGACAATTGAAGTACTAAAACCTGCAACGACAGTCGGATTTGTTCAGTTAAATCAGATCAGAGATTTTCTTTTTGAACACCTGGATCAGTATGGTGATAAGAAAGAAGATATCATGAAAGCCATTAACTATGCCTTGAATATTGGGATTACTCCAGGAGGATACGTGGTGGTCGGATATGAATCCAATAAAGTAGTTGGAGCAGTGGTGGTAAATAAAACAGGTATGGAAGGATATATTCCAGAAAATATCCTGGTTTATATCGCTACTCACCGTGATCAAAGAGGAAAGGGATTAGGTAAAAAGTTGATGCAAAAAGCTATTGATGAAGCTGATGGAAGTATTGCTCTCCATGTGGAACCCGACAACCCAGCCAAAATACTTTATGAGAAACTAGGGTTTACCAATAAGTATTTGGAAATGAGATTAATAAAATCCTGATATGAAGGACATTATACCTGAAATCATTGCATTCAGGAGGCATTTGCACCAAAATCCAGAATTGTCAAACAATGAACGGGAGACTTCTTCTTATATCAAACAGCATATTGAAAAATGTGAGCCTGACCAAATCATTGAGTTTAATAATTACGGTTTGGCTATCATTTTTAAAGGCAGAAATGCTGGAAAGCGATTACTGATCCGAGGAGATATGGATGCGCTTCCGATTCAGGAAATTAATGAGATTGAATATAAATCCAGAAAAGATGGAGTTAGTCACAAGTGCGGCCATGATGGGCATTCATCTATTTTATATGGATTAGCCAGGAAATATGCTGAGAACAGACCAGAGTATGGGGACGCGGTTTTGCTTTTTCAGCCAGCAGAAGAAACAGGTGATGGAGCAAAAGGAGTTCTGGCTGATCATAAATTTTCTGATCTGAAACCTGATTTCACCGTAGCGCTTCACAATCTTCCGGGTTTTGCAAAACATCAGATTGTTTATCGAAGAGGAATATTCACCGCCGCTGCAAATAGCATGATCATTAAGTATTATGGAAAAACCTCACATGCTGGTCAACCAGAATTGGGGAAAAACCCAGCATTGGCTATAGCAGAGGTCACTAAGAAGTATGATGAAAAATGCATTCCGGATATTGAAAGGGATGACTTCCAGATTATTACTCCTATTTATTATACAATGGGGCATAAGTCTTATGGTGTTTCTGCAGGTTACGCAGAGACACATTTCACACTTAGAGCCTGGCAAAATGAGATAATGGAAAAGCTTGAAAAGGAATGTGTGAGAATAGCGAAGGAGATAGGAGACAAATATGGTTTGGTTATTGAGATCGATTGGACCCAAAGCTTTTTTGCCAATCAAAATAACGATGAGGTGGTTGACGCCATCGTAAAGTCAGCAAAAAGGTTAAACTTAGACCTGGAAGAAAAGAGTACCCCTTTTAGATGGGGGGAGGATTTTGGCCTTTTTACCACTGAATTTCCTGGAGCTATGTATGGACTAGGTGCGGGGACAAATATACCTGCCTTGCATAATCCTGATTATGATTTTCCGGATGAGATACTTGAGACCGGCATCAATATGATGGCTGAAATTCAAAAAGAGTTAGCAAATAAATAGCTCATTATTCTATTAGAAAATTGACTTGGGTATCATTTTTTACCTTTGCAATTCTTGTCTCACCATTAAACATCACATAAATGCTGGCTTCTTCAACAATTGAATTGGACTATGCGGCCTTATTAAATAACCTTAGGATCATCAGGGGAATATTAGGTCCAGACATCCAGTTTTCTTCCGTTGTGAAGGGAAATGCATATGGACATGGAATTAGTGAGTTTGTTACGATGGCCGAGTTGGCTAATGTGCATCACTTTTCAGTATTCAGCGCTAATGAGGCCTATGCGGTAAAAAAAGCTGGCAAGGGTCCCCAGGTTCTGATTATGGGATTTATTGACGACACGGAAGTTGAGTGGGCAGTGGAGAATGATGTCGAGTTTTTTGTATTTGAAAGTGGTCGGTTGGAAGCAGCAATCAAAGCAGGAAAAAAGCTTGGTAAGAAGGCCCGAATCCACATTGAATTTGAAACAGGCCTAAATCGAACTGGTTTTAGTTTGGACCAATTGAAAAAGGTTGTTCCTGTTATAAGTAAGAACCTGGAGTATCTCGAAGTATGTGGAGACTGCACGCATTATGCCGGGGCAGAAAGCATAGCTAATTACGTAAGGGTCAATAACCAAATTAAAAGATTCAATCATTTGGATCGATGGTTGAGGCGAAAAGGAATCGTTCCGAAATACAGACATACGGCGTGCTCTGCAGCCGCCATGAGTTATCCAAAGAGCAGAATGGATATGGTAAGGATCGGAATTCTACAATATGGGTTCTGGCCAAGTCGGGAAACATTTATTGATTTTTTGAAACATAAGAAAGATCGTGAAGACCCACTAAAAAGGGTGATCAAATGGAAAAGCTCAGTTATGGATGTGAAAGAGGTAGAAACCGGAGAGTTTATTGGCTATGGAACCACATTTATGGC
Organism: Bacteroidota bacterium; assembly: GCA_047947195.1. GTDB lineage: Bacteria > Bacteroidota > Bacteroidia > Cytophagales > Cyclobacteriaceae > UBA7330. Next base: position 2,462,410 of record CP170458.1, on the reverse strand, counting down.
ATCTGAAAATATGAAAGTAGCTACGGTCCCTGTCGGATATTCTCATGGGTATTCAAGATCACTTAGTAATCAGGGTAGGGTTTTGATCAGGGGAAAGAGGCTAGCCGTAATTGGCATAGTGAATATGAATATCCTGATGGTAGATATTTCTGAAGCACTCGATGTGAGAAAAGGTGACGAGGTGGTGTTGATTGGCGATCAGGGTGATCAATCTGTATCAGTAGCTTCATTCAGTGAGCTAAGTAATCAGCTTAATTATGAACTTTTAACTCGCCTACCGCTTAATATACCTAGAAGGATTATCAATACAGACGCATTTAAAACTAAAAACTCAAGTAATGGCTTACATAGAGCTGAAGAAAAAATCTCTGCAGTCTAATTATCAATACCTGGAGCAATTTTTTGATAAGCATGATATCAGTTGGGGGGTTGTAACCAAATTACTCTGTGGTAATAAAAAGTTTATCAATGAAGTGATCCAACTGGGAGCAAAAGAAATTCATGATTCTAGGGTAAGCAATCTCAGGGTGGTGAAAGAAATAGATCCTTCTGTACAAACCGTCTATATTAAACCTCCTGCAAAGAAGGCAATAAGCAGCGTAGTGAAATATGCTGATGTGAGTTTTAATACCGAATTGTCCACCATTCGATTGATTTCAGAGGAAGCCAAGCGACAGAATAAGATGCATAAGATCATCATCATGATCGAGATGGGCGATCTGAGAGAAGGAGTTATGGGAGAACAACTGCTGGATTTTTATGGTAAAGTATTCGACTTACCCAATATAAGGGTAGTGGGTATTGGCTCTAACCTTAATTGTCTATATGGTGTAATGCCTTCTCAGGATAAACTCATTCAACTTAGTTTATATAAGCAATTAATCGAAGCCAAGTTTAATAAGGAGATACCATGGGTATCAGGTGGGACATCAGTGGTTATTCCTTTATTGATGAGTAAACAATTACCGAAAGGTATCAATCATTTTAGGATAGGGGAGACTCTTTACTTTGGAACTGATCTGGTTGCCGAAGCACCTGTCAAAGGAATGAAGCAGGATGTTTTTACCCTCAACGCTCAGATCATTGAACTGATCAAAAAGCCTAAGGTGCCTGTCGGAGAACTGGCGACCAATCCATCCGGAGACAAATATGAGATTGACGAGGAGGATTATGGCAAGGAATCGTATAGAGCTATTCTGGACCTGGGATTGCTAGATATATCTACTGATTATCTGATTCCAATGGATCAGGAATTACAAATTAGTGGAGCAAGTTCTGATATGCTCGTAATTGATCTCGGAAAATCAAAAAGGAATTTTAAAGTTGGTGATTGGATTAAATTCAGATTAAAGTATATGGGTGCTTTGAGTTTATTGAATTCTAGCTATATAGATAAGGTGGTTGAATGAGTGGCGAATACAATTTTTATTTAAAATCATTCTAAATAATCAAACAACAATTCAAGTATTAAGGACCTAATTGACTGATAATCAGTAAATTTTGTCTGATTTAATCTGGGTTTAGTCGAAAATACATTTTTAGGTAACGAATTCTGTCTTTGAAATGCACACCCCCCGTGTTACATTTGTAGCCGTTTGAATTTCGAACCGTTTAAACGAATATTTTCCAAACAAATACTCAATGTCTAAAGACTCCGGATTTCGCCCTCTGATATTAAGTTATTTCCTACTTTTTTTTGTCTCATACGCATCTTACGGCCAAGATATATCTACTGATGAGTCAGTGATTTCGGCTGGTGAAGATCTATTTAAGGCAAACTGTACCCAGTGTCACCAGGTGCATAAAAAAGTAATTGGTCCTGCACTGAAGGGAGTAACAGATAAGCTAGAAACCTCATACCTCATAGACTGGATCAGGAATTCACAAAAAGTGATCCAAAGTGGTAATGAGTATGCAAATTCAATTTATCAGGAATATAACCAGGTTGCAATGCCTGCTTATCCATTCTCTGATGATCAGATATTAAGCCTACTGGCTTATGTGAAAGCTGAATCTGCTAATGAGCCTGTCGCAGCAGCCCCTCAGGCAGATGCAGCAGGTGGAGATGCCGCTGCTACAGATGGTACTTCTATCCCTTCCGGATATCTGACAGCTGTTCTGGTTGTCCTGGTTGTTGTACTTGTCCTTATATTAATTGTATTAGGACTGATTGTCTCTGTCCTTCAGAGATATCTTAAAGAGAAAAAAGATCTGGATGAGGCTGATAGAGAGGTAGTTGATCAAAAGTTTGACCTCATTAAACTGCTTAAAACAGATGCAGTAGCTGGTGCAGTAGTCTTCATCTTTACTGCTATCATTTTAAAGACATTAATCGATGGGGCGTTTACAATTGGTGTTCAGCAAGGATACCAACCAACACAACCTATTGCATTTTCTCACCAGTTGCATGCCGGACAATATGAAATTGATTGTAACTATTGTCATACAGGGGTTAGGAAATCCAAAGCAGCAAATATTCCTTCACCAAATATCTGTATGAACTGTCACTCAGCCATTCAAAATGTAGGTGGAGCGTCAGGGGTATCTACAGAAATTGCAAAGATTTATGCCGCAGTTGATTATGATCCGAATACAGGTATGTATGGGGATAATAAGAAGCCTATCGAATGGGTAAGGATCCATAATCTGCCGGATCTGGCCTATTTCAACCACTCACAACACGTTAAAGTAGGTGGACTTGAATGTCAAACCTGTCACGGTCAAATTCAGGAGATGGAAGTTGTTTACCAGTATGCACCGCTGACTATGGGATGGTGTATCAATTGTCACAGAGAAACAGAGGTAAATGCTAAAGGCAACGAATACTATTCTAAATTAATTGAGTTACACGAGGAGCATAGCAAAGAACCGATGGTCGTAGAAGATATCGGTGGTCTTGAGTGTGCTAAATGTCATTATTAAAACTGACTTGAATTTTGATTCCAGGAAGAAATATGAAAGGAACAAAGAAATATTGGAAAGGACTTGAGCAACTCACTGGAAATGAGGAGTTTAAGAAACATGCTGACAAGGAATTTCCAGAATATTTACCAATAGCTGGAGAAGAAGGCCCTAATCGTAGGGACTTTCTTAAACTAATGGGATTTAGCGTTGCAGCGGTTTCTCTTGCTGCATGTGAAACGCCGGTTAAAAAGGCTATACCTTATATTAATAAGCCAGCTACTGTTGATCCAACAGTTCCTAATTACTATGCTACCACCTATGTAAGTGGCAGTGATGCTATGCCGGTGGTCATCAAGACCCGAGAAGGTAGACCTATCAAGGTTGAAGGCAATAAACTTTCTGGTATCAGTGGTGGAGGAACCAGTGCTCAAATGCAGGCTTCTGTACTTTCACTATATGATAAGGAAAGACTAGAAGGACCGGCAATCAGCGGTGCATCAGCAACATGGGATGCAGTCGACAATGCAATTGCAAAAGACTTGGCTGCTGTAGGTGGTAAAATTGCCATCGTAAGCAATTCTATTGCCAGCCCGTCTACTTTAAGTGTAATAGAAAAGTTTAAATCAGCTTTTCCTGCTGATCATATTACTTATGACCCGGTTTCATTAAGTGGACTTACATCAGCTTATCAGTCAGCATTTGGTAAGAAGATGTTGCCGGTTCATGAATTTGGAAAAGCAAAGACCATTGTAAGTATAGGCGCAGACTTCCTAGGAAGCTGGCCAAACAGCACTTACAATAACAAAGAATTTGCTAAGACACGAAGACTTTCGGATACCAAGAAGGATATGTCAAGGCTCTATGCTTTTGAGTCTAATCTATCTTTAACTGGAGCAAACGCTGATTACAGACAACCAATCAAAGCTTCAGAACAAGGCATATTTGTAGCAGGCTTATACAATGCGATTGCTTCTAAAATGGGGCAACCAGCTATCAGCGTGCCAAAAGCAGACAGTGCAATACTGTCAAAAGCAGCAAATGACCTTCTGGCGTCGAAAGGTAAGTCTATAGTTATCAGTGGATCAAATGATGCATCTGTACAAAAGATTGTCATTGCAATCAACAACATGTTGGGTAGCTATGGTTCTACGATTAGCACAACCAAGTCATTAAATACCAGAAAGGGAGACGATCAACAATTTAAATCATTTGTTGATGCTCTTAATGGAGGACAGGTAGCAGGTGTGATCTTTATCAATTGTAATCCGGTTTATGACCATCCATTAGGTAGCCAAATTGCTTCTGGATTGAGTAAAGTGAAGTTTTCAGTTTCCACATCAGACAGATCTGATGAAACTTCTTCGCTGGTAAAATATCAGACCCCGGATCACCATTACCTTGAATCATGGAATGATTTTGAAGTGGTGTCTGGAAATTACAGCCTATCACAACCTACCATTAAAAACATTTTCAATACACGTCAGGCACAGCAGTCCTTGCTAATCTGGAGTGGAGAGTCTAAGTCCTATTATGACTTTTTACAGGAGTATTGGAACGAAAATATTTATCCATTGTCATCTGGTTTCTCAAGCTTTATCAGCTTCTGGGACAAGAGTTTACATGATGGTGTATTTGAGACTGCCTCTTCTGAGGAAGCTGCTGAGCCTACCATTGACTTAAATGGTGTTTCAGTATCTGGTAAAGGAGACGGTCTTGAACTGGTTATCTACGAAAAAAATAGCATTGGAACAGGGGCTCAGGCAAACAACCCATGGTTGCAGGAAATGCCAGATCCGATTACCAAAGCAGTTTGGGATAATTATCTAACGGTATCTCCAAAACAAGCTGAAGAGTGGGGAATCGGCATAGGAGATATGGTAACACAAACAGTAAATCTTACTGTGGGTGGAGCTACTATTGAAGTACCTGTAATGCCACAACCTGGACAAGCCTATAACACAGTAGGGTTAGCTCTTGGATATGGAAGGACCAAAGCTGGGAAAGTAGCCAACAATATTGGTGTGAACGCCTTCCCATTGGTTGCAAGTAAAGGAGGAAACCTTTCCTTTTCAATCACAAGTGGTGTTTCAGTAGAACCAACAGGAAATGAATTTAGGATAGCTCAGACTCAAACTCATGATACTTACATGGGTAGGGAAACGGTTATTCAGGAAAGTATTTTATCTGAGTACAAAAAGGATCCACAGGCTGGAAGACATTTCCCAATGATCACAAAAGCCAATGGTGAAAAGGTGAAACCGCACGCAGTTTCACTGTGGAAAGGACATGAATATCCTAACCATCATTGGGGATTAATGATTGATTTGAATGCTTGTACCGGATGTGGATCTTGTACAGTAGCCTGTCAGTCAGAAAATAACATACCTGTAGTTGGTAAAACAGAGGTTCTGAATCGTCGCGAAATGCACTGGATTAGAATCGATAGGTACTACAGCTCAGATGCTGAAGAAGTAAATTACGCTGAAATGGAAGTCGCTGCAGAAAACCCTGAGGTTACATTCCAGCCAATGATGTGTCAGCAGTGTAATAATGCACCTTGTGAAACGGTTTGTCCGGTTGCTGCAACCACACACAGTAGTGAAGGACTAAACCAGATGACTTACAACAGGTGTATCGGTACAAGATATTGCGCAAACAACTGCCCTTATAAAGTTCGAAGGTTCAACTGGTTTAAATATCATGACAACGAACAATTTGCTGATAACTCAGCCATGAACAATGACCTGGGCAAGATGGTACTCAATCCGGATGTCACTGTCAGAGCAAGGGGAGTAATGGAAAAATGTACTTTCTGTGTTCAAAGAATTCAGGCAGGTAAATTGGAAGCCAAGAAAGAAGGTAAGAGACCTGTGGATGGTGCATTTACTACAGCTTGTGCAAGCGCATGTCCTTCAGAAGCGCTCGTTTTTGGTGATATGAAAGATCCATCAAGCACCATTGCACAGAAATTAAAAATTAAAGTTGGAGATAAAATGGTAGAAGCGAAGGAAGACAGAGCCTACCATGTGTTAGAAGAGTTGAGAGTAATGCCTAATGTTTGGTATCTAACCAAGATTAGGAATAAGGATGAAGTTAAAACTGAAAACGGAGAAGCATAAATGATAGCAGAATCATCTGTACGCGAACCATTAGTAACCGGTCATAAGACCCTCCATGATGTATCAAATGATATAGCAGGGAGAGTAGAAGACAAGCCGTCCAAGTCCTGGCTCCTTGCAACCGCAGTTTCATTAGGTGCACTTACCATAGGTGCTTATGCTGTCTGGATGACGGTATGGAATGGAATTGGAATGTGGGGTTTAAATAAGACAGTCGGTTGGGCCTGGGATATCACAAACTTCGTATGGTGGGTTGGTATTGGTCACGCTGGAACACTTATTTCAGCCATTCTTCTGCTATTCAGACAACGATGGAGAATGTCCATTAACAGAGCTGCAGAAGCGATGACCATTTTTGCGGTTATCTGTGCATTAATGTTCCCAATCCTTCACATGGGTCGTCCATGGCTAGGAATGTATTGGGCGATTCCTTTACCTAACACATTCGGTTCACTTTGGGTGAATTTTAACTCCCCACTGCTTTGGGACTTTTTTGCAATCAGTACATATTTCTCAGTATCACTGGTATTCTGGTATATAGGTCTGATTCCTGATTTTGCAACTATTAGAGACAGAGCCACTAACAAGATTTCAAAAGCAGTATATGGTGCTTTGAGCTTTGGATGGGATGGTGCAGCTAAGACCTGGTCAAGATATGAGACTGTAGCGCTAGTACTTGCCGGATTGGCAACACCACTAGTACTTTCAGTGCATACAATTGTATCTATGGACTTTGCTACTTCAGTAATTCCAGGATGGCATACGACCATTTTTCCTCCTTACTTCGTTGCAGGAGCAATCTTTTCAGGGTTTGCCATGGTACTTACCTTGTTGTTGATCACAAGAAAAGTTTATAAGCTGGAAGATTATATTACTATTCAGCACATTGAGTTGATGAATATCATCATCATCATCACGGGCTCCATAGTCGGTATAGCTTATATCACTGAGTTATTCATTGCATGGTACTCAGGAGTAGAGGCAGAGCAGTATGCATTCCTAAATAGGGTTTCTGGTCCGTACTGGTGGGCATATGCTTCCATGATGACCTGTAATGTGATTTCACCACAACTTTTCTGGTTTAAAAAGATACGTACAAATCTTGCCGCCACATTTGTATTGTCAATAGTTGTAAATATTGGAATGTGGTTTGAGCGATTTGTAATCATTGTTACCTCGTTACACAGGGATTTCCTTCCATCGAGCTGGGCAATGTTCTATCCCACAAAATATGACATGGGAATGTATTTATTCAGTATTGGATTTTTCTTCACAGCATTCTTATTGTTTGCGAAGTTTTTCCCTGTGATCAACATAGCTGAGGTGAAGAGTATTATAAAAGCAACTGGCGAAAAAGTTAAAAAATAATGGCCGAGACTAGTAATTATTTAACAGGCGTATTCGAGGACGAGGAAGTTCTTTTGGGAGCTATAAAAAAGGTTCGCTCAAGTGGTGTGAAGATTCACGAAGTGTATTCTCCATTTCCTGTTCATGGTATAGAAGATGCTCTTGGGTATAAGAGATCTCGGCTGTCAATTGCCGCATTTTTATTCGGTCTCACTGGTACTTCCCTTGCATTAATTATGCAAATCGGTATGATGGGTATCGACTGGCCTATGATCATAGGTGGGAAAGACTATATTCCAATTCCATCTTTTATTCCCGTGTCATTTGAATTGACAGTGCTATTGGCTGCATTTGGAATGGTTGGAACATTCTTCGTTGTTGCAAATTTGAAGCCATGGGGGAGACCTAAAATATTTGATCTCAGGATCACAGATGACAAACACGTCATGGCTGTTGATCTTGGTAAAAACAGTTTAGAAGAGAGCAAAATAACCCAGATCCTAAAAGATAGTGGGGCATCTGAAGTAAATAAGAAAACGCTGTAAGCATGCAAAAAGGAGTACAGATCATTTTAATAGTCGTCGTTTCAATCATGCTGGCAAGCTGTGCCGCTGGAGTAGATAATCCAGGTATTGAATACGCACCTCAGATGTATCATTCTACACCTTATGAACCTCTTTCACAGGTGCAGGATAAATCAATGGGTACCTGGTTAGACTCCAATCCTGAAGATGGACATGGGGAGTTTTACAACTCAAACCCATACAATCCATATGGAATGACTATGCTGGAACCTGTTGCTAATACCATTAAAAGAGGTTCACTTCCAAGCCACATAGCACCGGATGATTTTGAAACTGCGGCAGCAGAACTAATCAACCCATTAGATTCTACAAAGGAAGTAGTTGCAGAAGGTAAAGCATTATATGAAAGATTTTGTATCCATTGCCATGGAGCGAAAGGTCAGGGTGATGGATTGGTAGGACAAGTATTTCTTGGAGTTACCGCCTATACATCAGCAACAGTTGTTGATAAGCCGGGTGGACACCTTTTTTGGGTGATCACCAATGGAAAAGGTAGAATGGGCTCACATGCTTCTCAGCTTAGTGAAGAGGAGCGATGGAAGATTGTTAGATATGTCCAGGTATTACAAAAACAATAATTGATCACAATCGATTAACAGCAAGCATGACAGAAGAAAGATTTGAATTTAAGTCAGTAACAAAGAGAAATCTTCTCATTTTTATTGCCGTTGGTATTGTCCTGGCCGTCATAGGTATTGTCGCTCTCAATTTGGGTGGCGGACATCATGAGGCTGGAGGCCATGAGGAAGTCGCAGCAGCAGCTCATCATAGTTTTCACTGGTATCAACGCTTATATGCTGATTTGTGGATCAATATTGTTTTTTTTACAGGGCTTTCTCTTATCGGAGTATTGTTCTTTGCCATTCAATATGCTGCACAGGCAGGCTGGTCTGTTGGGGTCAAAAGAATTCCGCTATCATTTGGCGCATGGATTCCTTTTGGATTTGTCTTAATGATTGCAATGTTTTTTATAGGAGGACATGATCTATTTCATTGGACTCACCACGATTTGTATGGGCCAGAAGGAGATGAAGTTATTCAGGGAAAGGCTGGATATTTCTACTGGCCATTGGAGAATGGAACATTTCCGCTCTTCTTTTTGATTCGAATGGTGGGTTTCTTTGCAATATGGTATCTGCTTTTCAACAAACTTAAAAATCTGGCTTATAAAGAAGATATTGAAGGTGGAGAACAGAAGTGGTACGAAATGAGAAAATTCTCAGCATTTTTTATCATCTTTTTTGCCGTTTCATCCTCAATCTCAGCATGGGATTGGGTGATGTCAATCGATACGCATTGGTTTAGTACGATGATGGGATGGTATCTATTTGCAAGTTGGTGGGTAGCTGGTTTAGCATTGATTACACTTATTGTCGTGTTACTTAAAGATCAAGGGTATTTAAGTATTGTAAATGCAAATCATTTACATGATCTTGGAAAGTTTGTCTTTGCATTTAGTATTTTCTGGACATATATCTGGTTTTCCCAATTCTTCCTTATCTACTATGCAAATATTCCTGAAGAGACGATTTATTTCGTTGAACGATGGAAAAGCAGCCATTATGCACCTTTGTTCTTTTTAAACCTGGCCATAAATTTCTTTTTCCCATTTCTTGTATTGATGACCAGGGATTCAAAAAGACATTCAAGAATATTAAAAGTTGTTACACCTGCTGTCATTGTAGGACACTGGTTGGATATTACTCTTATGGTTAGTCCTGGAACACTGGGTGACAATTCAGGTTTTGGGTTATTAGAGTTAGGGTTGTTATTTGTATTTGCTGGAGCATTCATTTTTGTTGTGTTGAACCAACTATCAAAGGCTCCACTTTTTGCCAAGAACGATCCTATGTTGGAAGAGAGTTTACATCATCACGTTTAACAAGATTATAGAAAAGAGATGTTGAATTTAATTATAGTTGTTGCTGTAGTATTGGTGCTGGCCATCCTGGTTACTGTATTCAGGGTAGTTACGTTAGTTAATGTAGCCAAGGGTGAAGCCAACAAAAGTGTACCTGCAAATAACAAGCTGAATGCGATATTGATGTTGTTGTTTTTATTAGCAGGACTTTTCGGGTTTTTCTATTTCTCTTTTGGAGGTCTTCAGGATGATTTTACCCTTCCTTTAGCATCAGAACACGGAGCAGTAACAGATCGCCTGTTCTGGATCACCATGGGAATTACCTGTTTTGTATTTATTGTTACCCAGATATTCTTATTTGGGTTTGCCTATAAATACCAACACAAAGAAGGAAATAAGGCAGACTTTTATCCTCATAACAACAAACTTGAAGTAATCTGGACTGCTATACCTGCTGTAGTTTTGGCATTATTGATTGTGTCAGGATGGAAAGCCTGGAGTGATATCACTGGTAAAGCCCCCGATAATGCTGAAGTAATTGAAGTAATGGGATACCAGTTTTCTTGGTCGGTAAGATACCCTGGAGCTGATAAGAATTTGGGTGATTCAGACTTTAGAAAAATGGATGTAACCAATACCATGGGTATTGACTTTACCGATCAGGCATCATTTGATGATTTTATACCGACACAACTGGTGCTACCTAAAGGTCGTCCGGTTTTGCTTAAGATTAGAGCAAAAGATGTTATTCATAGTGTTTTTCAACCTCATTTTCGGTTGCAAATGAATGCGGTTCCAGGTATGCCAACCAGATTCTGGTTTGTGCCTACCAAATCAACGGAAGAAATGCGGGAGGAGACAGGAAATCCTGATTTTAACTATGAATTGGTATGTAACAAGATCTGTGGTTATGGCCATTTTGGAATGAAATACAGCATTTTAGTACTTGAAGCAGATGAGTATGATAAATGGTATGCTGAGCAACAGGCCTGGTTGAAATTGAACGATGATTATCTGTCTGATGTACCGGATAATCTTAAGGAAGCTGCAAGAATTGCTGCTGGAATTGATAATGGTATAAGTGTAGAAAAGGCTGATAAAGCCCTGGTAAGTAACTAGATTTTAAAAGACTAAAATTATGTCAGTAGCCGACATTCAGATTGAAAAGGATTTACATCATGATGGGCATGAAGAGCACCATGATCAGAGTTTTATTTCAAAATATATATTCTCAACAGACCATAAAACGATTGCCAAACAATTCCTGATTACTGGAATTTTCTGGGCCATTATTGGTGGGGCACTGTCTGTAATATTCCGATTGCAGCTGGGTTTTCCTGATATGGATCTTTATTGGCTTGAGCCAATTTTGGGAAAATGGATCACTGCGGAAGGAAAATTGGATTCTGAATTCTACCTGGCACTTGTGACCATGCACGGTACCATCATGGTATTCTTTGTGTTAACAGCCGGTCTGAGCGGAACATTTGCAAACTTCCTGATTCCTTTACAGATCGGAGCAAGAGATATGGCCTCTGGCTTTATGAATATGTTGTCCTACTGGTTCTTTTTCCTATCCAGTGTGGTAATGTTCCTTTCTTTCTTTTTAGAAACAGGACCAGCTTCTGGTGGGTGGACAGTATATCCTCCACTGAGTGCATTGCCGCAGGCGATTTCAGGATCCGGCGCTGGCATGACCATGTGGTTGGTTGCTATGGTCTTCTTTATCGCATCAACGCTATTAGGAGGTATCAATTACATCACAACAATCATCAATCTTAGAACTGAAGGAATGTCATTCACTCGACTCCCTTTGACAGTTTGGGCATTATTTTTAACTGCTATACTTGGATTGCTTTCTTTCCCAGTATTGGTAGCAGCCGCATTATTATTGGTGTTTGACAGATCTTTTGGAACAAGTTTTTATCTATCTGATATTTATATCGGAGGTGAGGCACTTCCACATGTTGGAGGTAGTCCAATCCTATATCAACATTTGTTCTGGTTCCTTGGTCACCCTGAAGTATACATCGTTATCCTTCCGGCATTAGGAATCACCTCAGAAATCATTTCAACAAATTCAAGGAAGCCAATCTTTGGCTATAGGGCCATGATCGGTTCTATGTTGGCTATTGGATTCCTGTCATTTATTGTATGGGCGCATCACATGTTTGTAACAGGATTGAATCCTTTCCTGGGTTCAATATTCATGTTCCTTACTTTGATCATTGCGGTTCCATCAGCTGTAAAAGCATTTAACTATATCACAACCTTATGGCGAGGTAACGTTAAGTTCACAACCGCTATGATGTTTTCAATTGGTCTGGTGTCCTTCTTTATATCAGGAGGGTTGACGGGGATATTCCTCGGTAACTCTGCATTAGATATCAACTTACACGATACCTATTTTGTAGTAGCACACTTCCATTTGGTTATGGGTAGTGCGGCCTTCTTTGGTATGTTAGCAGGTGTTTACCACTGGTTCCCTAAGATGTTTGGTAGGATGATGGATGAACGGTTAGGAAACATTCACTTTTGGTTAACATTTGTAGGTGTCTATCTGGTATTCTTCCCGCTACATTACATTGGTATAGCAGGTTTCCCAAGAAGATATTATTCTTTCACAAGTTTTGATGCATTTCAGACTTTCACAGATTTGAATTCATTCGTAAGTATAGCTGCTGCAGTTACCTTTGCTGCTCAAGGTATATTCCTGTTCAATTTCTTCTATTCAATCTTTGCTGGAAGAAAAGCACCTGCTAATCCATGGAAATCAAATACACTGGAATGGACTACTCCAAGGCTACCTGGTCATGGAAACTGGCCTGGTGAGATTCCGAAGGTTTACAGATGGGCATATGATTATAGTAAGCCGGGAGCTCCTGATGATTTCATCCCACAAAATGTGCCTTATAGTGAAACACCTGAGTCTAATCTTCCAGGAGAAGTAGCCGAAGCAAAGGAGAAAAAGTAGCCATTCATTCGTGAATAATGTGTCGGTATTTCGGTCAATTAATCTGACCACAATTATCGCCGTTTATCTGCTGATTTTAATAGGTGGTATTGTTAGAACCTTAGGTGCAGGTATGGGTTGTCCTGACTGGCCAAAATGTTTCGGACAATATTCCCCACCAGCTTCAGAAATTGAGTTGCCACAAGATTATAGACAGATATACACGCAGATGAGACTCGAAAAAAGTCAGCGACTTGCTAAAGTCTTATCCGCAATTGGTTTTCAAAGGGCTTCAGATACCATCATGAATGAGCCTGTTGTCGCTACTGAAACATCTTACAGTTTTTCTAAAGCCTGGATCGAATACATCAACAGGTTGGTAGGCGTATTGATTGGGCTTTTGATCATCCTGAATGCCTGGTGGTCGTACAAAGTGAGGAACACCAGTAGCTCCCTGTTGATACTGGGAATTATAGCTTTAATACTGGTGATTTTTCAAGGCTGGGTGGGAAGCCTTGTGGTGGCAACCAACTTGTTACCCGGCTTTATTACTTTTCATATGATTTTAGCCTTGTTGCTGGTAGCTATACTACTTGTTCAGCAGATAAAAGTCAGACCAATAAAAATTCATTTTTCTGGTAAGTGGCTAGTGAGTATTTTACTATTGGCATTTTTTGCCCAGATTATCCTTGGAACAGGGGTGAGAGAACAGATTGATGCATTAGTCCATCAGGGTGTAATAAGGGGTGAATGGATTGATCAGTTAGGTATACGTTTTTATATACATCGATCATTTTCCATCCTTATTATTATACTAACTGTTGGCTTGTTTTGGGTGAATAGAAGCAATTTAAAAGATCCATATTTATTAGGAATAGCAGGAGTTATTGGGCTTGAGATATTACTGGGGATAATCCTGGCTTACTTTAATGTACCTTCATTTGCACAACCAGTCCATTTGCTCCTTGGAAGTGTCGGATTCGGACTGATTTTTTACTTATTTTTGAGCACTAATTTCAGACATAGAGTTAACTGATGCAATCATCCATTTCAATTAGTACTTTATACCTTCTAAGCCGTTTAAAGATCTATGTCGAATTGGTTAAAGTACGATTGTCATTTTTAGTGGCATTCTCTGCTGCTTTTGGTTATTTACTTGGACATTCAGGTCCAATAAACTGGACTTCCTTTATCTCCTTATCATTGGGAGGTTTTCTGATTTCTGGTGCTTCCATAACATTAAATCAAATAATTGAACAGGTCCATGATTCCAAGATGAAGAGGACCCGTGATAGACCGCTTCCTACAAACAGAATCAGTAGCCAGGAGGCATTGTTTTATGCGCTTTTTAATGCCTTTGCAGGGTTAAGTCTATTAGCCTGGCAAACAAACTTATTTACGTTTTCATTGGCAGTACTTTCAATGATCCTTTATTCATTTGTTTATACCCCTTTGAAGCGAGTAGGACCAATTGCGGTATTTGTTGGAGCAATACCGGGAGCTTTACCTCCGTTGCTCGGTTGGGTTGCCGCAACCGGAGTCATATCACATGAGGCACTCATCATTTTTGGAATACAGTTTATCTGGCAATTTCCTCATTTCTGGGCTATCGCATGGATTGCCGATGAAGATTATAAAAAAGCTGGTTTCAAATTACTTCCTGGTAAGGGTAAAAAGGATTTGAATACTGCGATCAATATTATGATCTATACTTTATTCCTGATACCTCTTGGATTGTTACCTTCCTATTTCCAGCTAACCGGCCTGACAAGTGGTATCATTGCTACTGTTTGTGGAACTTTATTCCTGGCTCAGACATTTTCTCTGATGAAGGATAACTCCAGACAGTCGGCTTTAAAGATTATGTTTGGTTCCTTCATTTATCTACCAATTGTACAACTCGCTTATTTAATTGATAAGATTTAATGGAAAATCAAGCTAATATACAGATCGCTAATACAAGGGTTCGCTCAATGAACCCCAAGAAATTTGCCATGTGGTTGTTTATCATCACGGTAATGATGCTTTTTATGTCACTTACGAGTGCATATCTGGTAAAGCAGTCAGAGGGTAACTGGCCGGTAATTGAATTCCCCTCATTATTTAAGGTAACTTCTGTGATGATCGTGTTAAGCAGTATTTCGCTTCATTACGCCTACATATCGGCTAAAAGGAATAATCTTTTACATATAAGAATTGGGTTGATTATCACAACTGTCCTGGCAATCTCTTTTTTAATTGGTCAATACATGAGCTGGGGTCAACTGGTGAATCAGGATGTATTTTTCGTGGGCCACCCAGGCGGATCTTTTATCTATGTATTTACTGGTGTGCATGCAGCACACTTAATTGGAGGTATTATTTTCCTTGGAATTGTTCTTTTTGGAGCATTTAACTATAAAGTCCATTCAAAAAATCTAAACCAGATGGAAATGTGCGTAACATACTGGCATTTTCTTGGTGGACTTTGGTTGTATTTATACTTATTTTTGGTTCTAAATAATTAGGTCACGTAAACTATGGCACACTCTACGGCAATTGAAAGTTCATCAAATATCTGGGGTGGAGGAGTAGCTCCAATGAAAGCGAGCTACGGGAAACTCATGATGTGGTTCTTTCTCCTTTCAGATGCATTTACTTTTTCAGCTTTATTGATCACTTATGGCTTGATAAGATATAGTCATCCTGCTTTTGAGGGTGCATTGGCTGAATTTAAATTTTCACAGGACTATTGGCCGATTCCGGAGATGGTGTACGATGGATTTCCATTTTTACATGGTTTACATCTTCCATTGGTATTTGTTGGATTGATGACCTTTATTTTGATCCTTAGTAGTGTTACTATGGTATTGGCAGTGGAAGCTGGTCAGCGTATGGACCGCAAAGCAGTTGAGAAATGGATGCTGTGGACAATTCTTGGAGGATTAACTTTCTTGAGTTGCCAGGCCTGGGAATGGACTCACTTTATTGAAGGAACAGATATAGCAAAGAATGCAGCAGGCAATACATTTATGGGAGCTAATCTGGCTATGAATCAGTATGGACCCTCAAACTTTGCAGCGCTATTCTTCTTTATTACGGGGTTCCATGGATTTCACGTATTTACTGGTGTGGTTATTAACTTCATTATTTTTTATCAGGCTACAGTGGGCAAACTTGAAAGGGTTGGCCATTATGAAATGGTAGAGAAGGTTGGTTTATACTGGCACTTTGTAGACCTTGTCTGGGTATTTGTATTCACATTTTTCTATTTGATTTAAAAAACTAATCTATATATATCGTCATGAGCGAGGAAACAACATCACAAGTAGAAGTACAACCAGTTGATAAGACTAAGATCAGACTTTTTCTAAAGGTTACGCTTATCCTTTTTGTCGTCACGGCTTTCGAATTCCTGATTGCATTTACAATGTCAGCTGGACCAATCAAAACTTTTATATTTATTGCTTTGACCATTGTTAAGGCATTCTATATTGTAGGTGAGTTCATGCACTTAAGTCACGAACGCAAGTCACTGATTTGGTCTATTATGCTTCCAACGATGTTTATCGTTTTCCTTATTTTCATTCTGATGTATCAGGGAGCTGCTATCTATGAATTGCTTAATGGATAATTAAGCTAATCCCTTCAGGGTTTTTTGTAGTATGGCCAGGAGAGTTTGGGTAATCTTATTTTTTGTTGTTGTATTTGGCCTTCCGGTAGCCTGGTACCTTTTCCTCCAAATCTTCGGTGAGAACAAGTTTGACCTCCCGATAATGGAAAAATATCAGCAGCCTAATTGTGAGGTGACAGGGCCTGTCGTACTTTCTAAACTAGATCTGGTTCAGAAAAATCCAAATCAGTTTGAGCGGTTATTAAAATCCTTAAACAATAAGTCAGGAATTGGATTTTATAGTATTGATTCAGTTTGTACGATGGGATATCCATTGATCTTCATTGATGGAGAAGAGATGGTAAGAGGACTCTATCAGGCAACTAGAGAGGATGTGGATCGCCTTCTGGCTGAAGTAGATATTTATTTGATGAACCAGCAGAATGAAAAAAGTAATTGAGGCCAACAGAGGCTACCTAAGGCTGATTTATATCATTTCTGTTATTGTGCCGGTGTTAGTAGCCGTGCTTTTATTTACTCCGATGAAGTTGGGTTTATCAGATTGGGTTAAAAGCTTACCGACCTTAAATGCATTATTGAACTCTACTACCACAGTTTTGCTAATTTCTGCACTCTTTGCTATCAGGGCAAAGAATATCACACTGCATAGGAATTTGATGCTTACTTCGCTCGTATTGGGGGCTTTATTTCTGCTTTCCTATGTGATCTATCACGGAACCTCAGCATCAACTGTCTTTGGCGATATCGATCATAATGGCGTACTGGATGAAAGTGAATCAGCAGCTGTTGGTTCTTCCAGGATGATTTATATCTTAATACTTTTGTCACATATTGGCTTTTCCATCGTGGTTGTGCCATTTGTATTGATAGCATTTTATTTTGCCTTATCAGATCAGATTACAAAGCACAGAAAGATCGTGAAATTCACTTATCCAATATGGTTATATGTTTCGATAACTGGTGTGATTGTGTATCTTATGATCAGACCTTATTATTTTTGAACTACCACTTATTAGTTTGTGTTTAGAGCTTATGCTATTTAGACTACTAACACTTTTTTACCTGATTGCGATACCTGTCTTCCTACAGGCCCAATGTGCTATGTGTAGGACACAAGTTGTAAATAATGTGAGTCATGGTGAAACAGCCCTTGCTGCAGGACTGAATTTTGGTATCATGTACCTCTTTTTTGCTCCTTATATTTTAGTTGGTCTGGTAGCTTTTTTTTGGTTTAGAAATGCTAAAGTAAATGAAAGAAAGAGGTCCATTACAGGCCGCATTGACAGCTAAATGTCCACGCTGCAGGCAGGGTGAAATGTATAAATATTCCGTAATGGACTTGAAGCATCTGGGAAAGATGAATGAAACCTGTTCAAACTGCGGGCTGAAGTATGAACTCGAACCTGGATTTTTCTATGGTGCCATGTATGTAAGCTATACCATTTCGGTAGCCATATTTATTACGACTGTATTTGTATTGTACTGGGTAGCTGGAGACCCATCATTAACGACTTATATTTTGACTATTACGGGAGTATCGCTGTTACTCTACCCAATAAACCTACGTTATTCGCGTGTATTGTTCCTCCACGTATTTGGAGGAGTAAAATATTCCTCTTCTTACAACAATGACTTATCTTCATAGCAGATAAAACGCTGCAATGAGAATACTGATAAGGTTATTAATACTTTTTTCCTTTATCAGCCTCACGCTGCTGGTGCTCAAGCTAAGACCAGAAGCTGAAGAGGCAGCTTACAACCGGATCCAGGAGAATTTTAATGAGCAGCTAGAGGTACTTGAAGCTGATCTTTTAAATTTCATGGAACAGTTTGAGATCCTGACCAATCCATTTAAAATTCAATCATCAAAGGATTTTCTGAAAAGAGTCTATGTAGATGGCTCAATGATTTATTGGAGTGACAATAGGTCGATACCTGGCTACGGAACATTAAAGGAAAATGACACATTGTATTCGATTCAAAGTGAATCAGGTATTTATGTTGTCAGAAGAGAAGTGATTCCGACGAACACTGCTTTGGTGGAGATTTTCTCCATCATTCCATTGCAATTAACACCTCCAATTTCAAATGAATACCTTAGTCAGACAAGTAACAGTGCAATATTTGGGAATAATTCTATCTTGTTTTTTGAGGCTGATCATGAATTAACCCACAATAACGAATCGATTGTTTCATATGAAATAATATCTGAGACCTCAAATTTTGGTGACAAGTGGTTCCCGGTTTCATTATTAATCTCATTGGTGCTTGGTTTGCTAGTCATCTATTTTTATTTCGGTAAGGATCAGGCCAATCATAGAAAGTTGATTTTAGCATTAGTTCTTATCCTGATATTCCGACTAGTAGTCTATGTAATGACAGGTTTGTTTTATCCGCATTGGCAAATCTTCAATCCTATTTACTTTTCGGAAAGCAGGATAAACTATACACTGGGTGATCTCTTTTTTAACTCCTTAACAGCATTATTAATGTTGGCTGTTTTCTTCAGGCTAAGTAAATGGCTGAGGTTTGGGCTATTGGGGCGTCGAAATAAATGGATTGATGGGTTCGTCCTCATATTCATTTCATTCATTGTATTGGCTGACGGTTTTATACTTTATAGGATTCCCTGGATTATCCTTGAACACTCTCAGATTGAATTAGATATTAGTCAGTCTATATCGTTTGACTACATGCGATTGATCTCATCGCTTATTTTGGTAATAAACGCATTGTCATTCATCACAATCTTTACAATCTGTCAGAAAGTATTTCAGTTTATAAAGCAACCCATGCTGTTTAAGGCCACCAGCTATTTGATAGCTGTTGGAATTCTCTATTTGGCGTTGGGAAATATTGTATTCGTAGTCGTTGGAATCATTTCAATAGTATGGGTCATAATAAATGCCACCTACTTATCCTTCCAGCTTTTTAATCCGAGGTATGAGACTTTTTTGTTTTTGGTTTTGATGCTTTCACTATCTGCTTCACTATTTTCTTACGGTGTTTACAAGCATTTTGAAAGGGATCGACAAATCTCAAAAGAAAAGTATGCTGATAAGCTTCTAATACCAAATGATATCCTGGGTGAATATTATCTAAGTCAGATAATGGGTGACATTGAGGAAGATACTTATATCCAGTCTCGATTATTAAACAGGTTGGTAGCCAAACAAAATATAAGGGAAAAGATTACAAGGCAGTTTTTATCCACTTATTTTAAAAAGTATGATGTCGAAGTATATCTTTTTGGAGCCGATGGAGCATCGTATGATTCACCCAACTCACGTTCATATTTTGACTGGAGAAGGGAATATCAAAAGTCAGAATACCTAACTGACTATTCTCAACTATTTCTTATAGAGGATGAGACGGATAACATTCGAAACCAATATCTGTGTTTTCTAAGCATTGAGGGGTTTGATCAACACGTAGGCTATATCATCCTTCAACTGACATTGAAAAAGAACATACCAACCAGTGTATTTCCTGAGCTACTGGTTGAAAGCAAATATTACCTGAGTACAGATCAGGAAGAGTTTGACTACGCGATCTATCGAAAGAACAGTGCGCTACCTATCTATAAGCAGGGGAGATCAGGCTTTGAATCTAACCTGAGCTTCAATGATTTACAAAATCCAGAACTTTATGAGCGAGGGATTGAAATTGGGGATGTCCATTATTATGGATTCAAAACGAATGATGATCGGTTGATAGTAATTGCTTCGGAAGCCTATGATCACCTTTATCTCTTTTCAAATTTCTCTTTTCAATTACTGGTATTACTAATTATTTGTGGCTTCATATTTATTGTTTTTAGAGTCAACAGGACCGGTGCTCATTTGAATCTTTCAACAAAGATTCAGCTGTATCTGGGGATGGCTTTCATCTTCCCAATGTTTGTTGTATCCATAGGCTTATTAAATACCTTGAATGCAACCTATAGAGATGAAATTGATCAGAATTTTCTCACCAGGTCGTTTACCCTGGCAGGGAATCTTGTAGATATTACACAGGATTTTGAAAACAATACAATCAATAGGGATGACTATTCCAATGCCATAGCAGAAGCTGCCTCACTGGTACAAAGCGATATCAATATCTATGAGACTTCGGGGCTATTACTTTCATCGAGCCAAATGGAAATATTTAACTCTGGAATTTTGGGTAAGCAGATCAAACCTGAGGCTTATTATGCGATAATATATAACAATGAGCAGAGTATCATACTCGATGAAGAAATAGGCAAACTCACATTTAGATCCTCTTATTCAGCGCTTAGAAGTGATAGGACTGGAAATTTGTTGGGAATTCTATCCATGCCATATTTTGAGTCAGCAGCACAGCTGCAAAATCAACAAATACAGATTTTTACCAATCTTATTTCCGTATTTACCTTGATCTTTCTGATCTCTTTATTTTCAGGAAATCTCATTGTTAGTCAATTGGTAAGTCCATTGAAACAGATTGCTGACCGTATCAGAAGGACGTCTCTTCAGGAGAAGAATCAACCCATCGATTATGTGGTCAACGATGAAATTGGTAGTCTGGTCAACGAATACAACCAGATGTTGATCAAGCTGGAGGAAAGTAAGATTGCTTTGGCTGAAAGTCAAAAAGAATCTGCCTGGAAAGAGATAGCCAGACAAGTGGCACACGAAATCAAGAATCCCTTAACCCCAATGCGATTGAAGATCCAGCAAATGATGCGCTCAATGAATTTGGAGGATCATAATTACAAATCCTGCATTTCCCTGGTCGAGCAGATTGATTCTTTGAGTGATATTGCAGATTCATTTTCTGCATTTGCTAAAATGCCGGTGCCTAAAAACGAAGAGTTTGAGCTGGATGACCTTGTGTTAAATACCGCCGAACTTTATCAGTCTGATCAAACTGTATTGTCATTAAACCTACCTGATACTCCTTTGAAGGTATATGCCGACCCTAAGATTTTCAGTGGTATATTAAACAATATCATTCTGAATGGTATTCAGTCAGTACAGGAGGGTAAGCCCGTAATAAAGATTACTCTGGAGAAGAAGGGATCTAAAGCACTCCTAAGTATTGAAGATAATGGCAGTGGAATTCCTGTGGAAGTTCAGGAAAAGGTATTTACCCCTTATTTTAGTACTAAGAGAACTGGAAGTGGTATTGGTTTAGCAGTTGCCAAAAAAGGTATAGAGAATGCAGGAGGTAATATATGGTTTGAAACTGAGGAAGGGCAAGGGACCACTTTCAATATATCCTTGCCACTGGTGGTTTAGTCTTTTTTTACTTCTATTTAGCTATTTAGCAGCCGCTCAGAGTCTTCAATGTAAAAAAGTTCCTCCAAATACGCTTTATCAGCTGGACACCATTCCGGTTGAGAATAGTAGTATACATCTGTCAATTGAAACGCCATTTAGCTTTAATCCCGAAACGAATGAGATAAATATTGTTGGAAATTATAAGGAGTCCGTAGAAGTATGCTATCGCAAATTAAATGTGTTAGCGCTGGATTCTATGTATGATCGGGATATTAGGACATATTCAGAAGTCACCAATAATGCTCCGATCCTGTCAAGGTTACCCTTGGAGGAGCAGCAGATTTTTGAATTTAACGATGTGGAAAGTTTTGGTGCGATCACCAGGGGAGTGACTTTTGGAAATCGCCAGAACCTGTATGTGAATTCGGCACTAAACCTACAAATGGAAGGTAAGCTAAGTGAAGATCTTAATATTAGCGCGGTGATTACGGATCAAAATATCCCTTATCAACCAGAAGGAAATACCCAACAATTACGGGATTTTGATAATGTATTCATCAAGTTATATAATGATAATTTTAATATAACAGCCGGAGATATTGTCCTCCAAAATCCCGTTGAAGAAAGCTATTTTCTAAAGTATTATAAGAATGTCCAGGGATTATCTGCTGCTTATAACCATACCGTCGGGGAACACTGGAAAGTTTCGTCTAGAGTTTCCGGATCTGCAGCAAAGGGTCAGTTTGCCTCCACTGTAGTTAAACCCATTGAAAGTGTCCAGGGACCATACAAATTGAGGGGCCCAAACAATGAAAGATTTATCATTATCCTGGCAAATTCAGAAAAGGTTTACATAGATGGTAAGCTCATGGAACGAGGCTTTGATCGTGATTATGTAATTGATTACAATCTGGGCGAAGTAACCTTCAGTAATAATGTTGTAATCACCAGGTTTACAAGAATTAGGATTGATTTCGAGTATGCTGAGCAATTTTATAATCGATCAAATATTACAGCTAATCAGGTATTTAGCAATGAAAATTTGAAGTTATACTTCAATTATTATCGTGAAAGCGATAATCCTAACAGTAGCCTTGGGATTACGTTGAGTGATGATGACTATAAAAGCCTGAGTTCATCGGCCGGAGGTGCAGGTATTATAAATGGTGCAGACTCAACTGGCTTTATTGAGAGTCTAAATCTTTATGAAAGGAAAGACACACTTGATCAGGAAGGGAATGTTCAGCAAATATATTTACATACATCTGACCCTCAGTATGCGGTTTGGAATGTAAGTTTTACTGAGGTGGGATTCGGTAATGGCGATTACATATTAGTTACAAGAAATGCCAATGGAAAAATTTACAAGTGGGTATCAAGGCTAAATGGTATAAGGCAGGGTAATTATGACCCTATTATTAACATACCAACGCCCAACAAAAAGGAAGTGGCAGTAGCCGGTTCAGTAGTTCAACTTTCTGATCATGAGAAAGTATATCAGGAGATCGCCATATCAAACAGAGATCAAAACCTATACTCCGAACAGAATATGAACAATATAGGCTATGCATGGAAAGGAGGGATTGAGAGTCAAAGGCCGATAGGTTTTATGGAGGAATATACATTTCGAGGAAGGTTGACTTATGAGTTTGATCATAAGAATTTTAAACCAATTGATCGATTTAGGACCATTGAATATGATCGCAACTGGGGGTACGATGTATTTGCGGATTCACTCAATCGATCAGATCAGATAGGAGAAGTCGCTTTAAGTATTACAAAAAATCATAATAATACCTATACCTATCAACTCACCACAAGAGATCGTTCAGATGTAGTGAATGGTACGCAGCAAAGCTTTGACTTTTCAAACACCCTTGGTTTTTTACAAATTAGGTCTGAGAATTTCATGCTAAAGAATGAGGTAGGTGAAAGGACTGCAAAATGGATTAGAACGAGTAATGATATTCATGTCCAGACATGGAAATTAAATCCGGGATATATGTTTACAATAGATCGTCAAAGTATTTCGGTTGGCGATAGTGCCGTAAATACCTTGATGAATTATCATTCACACAATTTCTACCTGCAATCCGCTGATTCGAGCAAGGCAAAGATAAGATTTGACTACATCCGACGATTTGATCAATTACCTCAGTTTGGGGAATTCCGCTCTTATACTGCAGCTGAAGAAGTTAGATTTGGTATTGGTGGTCAATTGTCTACCAACCAAAAAATCACTGGTCAATTGAATTACCGGTCAGTCACTGATCATTTTACAAACGCTCACGATGAAAATGTGATGGGGAGATTTGAATGGATCTCAAGTTACTTTCAAAACAACATTAAACAGCAGGTATCCTTTACCTCAGCAAATACGCAAGAGCTTAAACGGGACTTTGTCTTTGTCCCGGTGCCGACTGGTCAGGGGACACATACCTGGAGGGATGATAATCGGGATGGGAAAAAGGATTTGAACGAGTTTTATGAAGCGTTCAATATGGATGAGAGAAACTATATCAAATTATTCACACCGACAGACGAATATGTTCGAGCTTTTCAAACTACCTATCAGCACTCTCTGGATGCCAGGTTTCCAAGTAAATGGAAGGACTCAGGCGTGATCCTA
Organism: Bacteroidota bacterium; assembly: GCA_047947195.1. GTDB lineage: Bacteria > Bacteroidota > Bacteroidia > Cytophagales > Cyclobacteriaceae > UBA7330. Next base: position 2,438,154 of record CP170458.1, on the reverse strand, counting down.
TCTGAAATTTCCAAACTTTCTTTTAATGGAAATATTAGAGCAAATTTTAAAACCACAAAGGGAGACCCCTCTAAAAGATTAAATCCATTTGTTGTAGACCTCAGCAGTCAGGACTACATATTTGCGAGGAATCAAAACAGATATTCTCTTTTTTATAATCGTAATGCCCCCGGTTTAGGATTTGACATCAATAGGGTTAGTTCAGAAAGTAAGTCGCTGTTGAGTAGTGGTTATGAGCTACGGAGGAAAAATTCATGGGACTCAAACGTAAGGATTGGATTAGGGCAAACTTATATCCTGAGGTTCAATGGAAGCATTGGGGAAATTATTAATCAGGCAGATTTTGTCCAAAATCGGAACTTTCAACTTTTTTCAAGGACTTATTCACCGGAGGTGGTTATACAGCCGGGTAAGCAATTGCGGGTTACTGCGGATTGGGAGCGCCGACAAAAAGAAGATCAGTTAGATGAGTCAGGAGTTTTTTCTAGCATCAACGAATTCGGATTGCTGTTTACCTGGCTTAGACAGGGTAGGGGTAGCTTAAATGCCAATATACAATGGGTAGATATAGAATTTGAAGGTGAAGAGAACTCTTATCTGGGCTATGAATTGTTGGAGGCTCTTAAACCTGGTTCAAACCAAAAATGGACAATCAACTGGCAACAATCACTAGGAAAAGGTCTTCAGCTGAATTTGCAGTACTTTGGAAGAAAGTCAGCAGAAAATAGAGCCATTCACACCGGAACGGCTCAATTAACTGCATATTTTTAACTATTTACTTAATGATTGGTGTCAGAACAATATTCCTGTAAGCCACCTTGCCATGGTCTCCCTGTAAATAGATAGGCCCTGGAGCAAAGACATCATGAGAAATGGCTCCACCCGTTGGTCCAAGGGCGGGTTGGTTATCAATAATCGTCGTGCCATTTAAAATAACTGTGATATGTCTGTCAACTAGTGTGATGTCGAGAGTCTGCCATGTATCTGCAGGTTTTTCAGCATTTGTACTTGGCGTTATACGACTATAAAGAGCTCCCATATTATGTGAATCAAGAGGCTCTCCATAAGAGTCGAAAACCTGAATCTCATAGATTCCTCGTAAGTAAACTCCGCTATTATTTCCCTTAGGGATATTTACTTCCAGCTTAAGATTAAAGTCCTCAAACTCCTGATCTGTTCTGATATTTCCATATCGGATGTGTTCACCATTTTCAGGTTGAACTGGATTATTTACAAGAGTTCCATCTTCAACAGAGAATCCATTTGTTTGCTTTTCATTCAATAATCTCCAACCTGTTAGATCCTTTCCATTGAATAACTGTATGGGTTCACCGTATTTAATTTTTGATAGATCCGGCGTAGTTGTGATTTTTGGAAGGCGGATTCCAACGAATGTAGTGGTATCGACACCCAGACCATCATTGTTAGGGACAAGATAATATCCGTAAACTTCATCAGCACTCTTCTTATATACCTCCAGGCTGCTTGTGACCTGATGGATTCTAACTGGCTCACCATCTGCATCTCTGGACTTTACTCGATTACCAACTCTGGTGGCCACTAATCGATCACCTTGAATATATACGTTAGCTACAGGAACCACACTTCCGCCCCTCCATAAGAAATCGGCGTCTAAAAAGTCATTGTTGGTTACCCCCAACCAACCAACAGCGTTATCCCCTTCAATATCTAAAGACCAATGTCCAAGGAAATCATTGATTTCAACAGGATCTGGAGTGGCAGGTGGTGGTGTTGCTGGTTGTTGGCACATTGTGAGAAGCACAACCAATAGGATTACAAAATATCTGGATAGCATATTCATGTTGTTAGGTTTTAGGGTGCAATTTATAAACTAATTGTACTCTACGGCAATATCTAAAGCCTCAAACTTTATTAAAAAAACAAATCACATGATGGAATGAACCACAAATTTTGGATCAATTAACCCAGATGCTAGCTGGTGAGGTATTTATGGGTCTGAACGACCTATTTCTTCTTTTTCTTCCCGCTATCCCACAAGTGTGAGTAATCATCTTCAATCTCTGTGGATGAGGTTGCATCCTTTGCTTCAACGGCAGGAGTAGGGGTGACTTTCTTAACCGATTTCTTTTGAGACCGTCCAAAAAGCAAGTTTAACCCCACCTTGATATTTGCAGCACTGGCCTCTGGTACATTGAGTGAATTGAACAGATTGTCAGCTGCTACATATAGCTGAAAAGAAGAAAGCCTGAACATCAGTCCCAGACCAAGGTCAACACCTTGCTGAGGCACATATGAAGTCGTAGCTGACGCCATGAACCACTTGCCTACGGGTTGGGTGATACCTAGGCCTACAGATGTTTTTAACCTACCTTGAGAAAAATAATTGGCCAGGGTAGCTTGTGCATACCCATTTGATGCCAGGAGATAGTCCGCTGTAAAATAGGTCCGGCCATTGAGTGTTGTGCTGAAAGTAGTCTCAGTAGTTTTGGATTTGATGTTATCTAATGAATCAGTAATGGCCTCGCCAAATGAATCTGTGTTATCAAGGTTAATTCCTGAATATTCAAATGTTGTATTTGTGAAACTGATAACTTCAGCATTTTCCTTCCAATTGATAAATCCCAGGTCATTGATGGAAGCTCCCAGTCCCAATTTTTCAGTGAATTGCATACGAGCGCCAAGGTCAAACCCAAAACCGCCATTTCCATTGAAGATGAAGTAGGATGCATCAAAATCGTCTTCTTCAAGTTGTGTAATACCTGCCTGTCTGATCTGAGCATCATTAAACGTTGCAGTCAGGGAATAATCATCATCTGTTAAGATAGAGATTGCAAAATCCTCTGTGCTAGAATGAAGCATACCATTTAGGTATTTGAAACGAGCGCCAATGGTTGTTTCTCTTCCCAGAATATCAAAACTTCTACCATATCCAATACCCCATTCTCTATAATGTGTCATTGAGTACCCCATTTTATCAGCCACAAAATTTTGGCCGACATAAGCTGCATTTCCTCTCCATACAAAATTCATCAGATCGATAGGATAGAACATAGTAGCATCGATTCGCTCATTGACAAAAAGCGACATATAAGATTTTTCGCCAATCCTAAACCCAATCATCAGATCTGTGATTGCTAAATTCATATTGAAAAAAGACTTATCCTTTTGTTGAGTACCAAGAAACTTGTTGATATCGATGAGAGTAGAATCTCCAGTTTCGGTAAGAATGTCAGAGATTCCAAATGAGTTATTAACTGATAAGTCAATTCCAGAGATTCCTGGAAGACTTACATAAACCCTGGCATCAGGGAAGTAAGCAGGATTGTAATTGGCACCCTGTGGTAGTGCTCCACCCATATGGAAGAAGCCAAGGTTGCTTTGAGCGAATAACTCGCCTGATAGAATAACTAACGCAATTATTAATATTTTTTTCACGGTGATCTTATTCGTTTAGATTGATTGAAACCTTTCCTTCCACAGCGATTGTGGTGATGAGTGTATAATCAGAGAATATCTTCACAAACTCATCCTGCTGTAGCCCATAAGAGTTGAATCGCACAGTTAATCGGAGGTTTTCAGAATTTGTCAGCGATTCAATTTTTTCAGCATCTAGTGTAATTCTGGTCTCAAGGAATGCTGCCTCAGCAGTCTTACCATTTGAGTCAAAATTTACAGGTGATTCAAGAATTGAAACATTCAAAATAGAATCTATCGGATCACCGTTGATATCAAGAAAATGAAGATCCAGCTCACCATTTATAGGCAATTCATTAGTCGTTCTCAGGATCAAAGTGATAGCTTCAGATTGGTCCAGCTGACTGATATCTCCAAGATCAAATTCGGACTCATATTCAAAGGCATCCAGTTTAAGACTTAGAGGCAGTTCAACTTTTGACTTCACTTTGATTTTCGAATCCCCTAATAGAAAATTTTCCGTTTCGTCATTTGGATTGGAGATTCCAACAAGAGCTAGCTTCAATTTACTCGGAGATGAAGATAGGATATCACCAATGTTCGAATTAACATTATTCATGACCAGGACGGTCTCGGTACCCTGACCATCCAATGACGCATTAATAATCTGAATATTATTAGCAAATGATCCAGTTAATGGGAGATCTGGTTTATCAGTATAGGTTGCAGTAATGTCACTAAAATCTAAACCAGCTGTTAGGCCGAATGAATTTTCAAATATGAATGAGATACTTGGTGCCTCGAATGAAAGACCCTGATCAGAAAAGTCAGAGAAGATGTCCAGATCAATTTCCTGAGATTCTATGTCAAAGGTATCCCGACCAAAGTTTCCATAGATGGCATCAAATGTTGGGTCAACAACGTCAGCTTCAATAAAAATGGTCTCATTTCCTGTAAGTGGAGTACCAGATTGTATTGAAATAACTGCTTGCAGATTTACCTTAAATACACTTGAGTCATTTTGAAAACTCAATGTTGTCTTATAGCCGGTAAGGTCTGTGCTATTAAAATTATTGATTGGTGTAAATCCTGAATAATTAAGAATTCCATCCAAGGTCACCCCAGAACCACTATTGGTATCTTCAAAGGAATTTGTGTTTATTGTGTATGAGACATCTCCAGGGAAATCTGAGGTAATAGATAATGCCAGGGAACCTGATGAATAAAATAATGAATCAATTCTTTCTCCATTTTTTGATACATACTCAAAGTTGATTTCCCTATTGATAATTAATGAGGTATCTAAGAAGGGAATGAAAGGATAGGCTACAGGACTTTCCACAGATTTTTCATTTGAAAAGGTATTCACATCAATGAAATCATCAGCAGCTGTATATTCTGAGCTATCCTCATACACGATGTACAACTCTGCATCGGGAGTTTCCTGAACAACTGTTGAATCGTCTGAAAGTTCTTTGATAAAGTCACCAACAGTAAGGGTATCCCTCCCAAAAATCAGGGCTATTTCTCCTTCATAATTTGGCAAATAGAAGTTTGAGTTTGAATCAGGAAGGTCGCTAATGTTACAACCCGTGATCAAACAACCTGTTAGACATACTAGTGCCAACAGCTTAGAAATGTTAGAAGTCATAAAATAATTGTTTCTATGCGGTGAACAAAGAAGTACAAATAACGCACCAAAAAATCTGTTCTTTCGATTATTTGTGGATTTTTATCGATGATCTGACAAAAAAATTAAGCTAGCTCTCTTAGATCAACTGGTACAACTCTGGAAACGCCCTGTTCTATCATAGTAATTCCATAAATCACATCCGTGCTGGACATTGTCCTTTTATTATGCGTGACAATGATGAATTGAGAGTCTTTGCTGAACTCACGGATGATCTCATTGAATTTATCAATATTGGCATCATCTAGCGGGGCGTCTACCTCATCAAAAATGCAGAATGGAGCAGGCTTGAGAAGGTAGATCGCAAATAGAAGTGAGGTCGCGGTTAAAGTCTTCTCACCACCTGAAAGCTGATTGATAGTTAATGGCTTTTTGCCTTTTGGCTTGGCCATAATCTCGATAGCTGAGTCTAATGGATTATCAGGATCGGTAAGCTTTAGCTCACAATCATCTTCTTCAGTGAATAATGTTCTGAAAACCTTGGTGAAATTATCCCGGATTTTTCCGAATGCTTCAAGAAATGTGTTTTTAGCCACGGAATCTATCTCACCAATAGTTATCATCAGCAATTCTTTGGCTTCGATAAGGTCTTGCTTTTGTGTAGTGATAAATTCATGACGTTCCTTGATTTCTTCATAGGCTTCCATCGCCATCGGGTTAATAGGCCCCATATTTTCCAATCGGTCTTTATTTCTTTGAACCCGTGACCTTAGTTCTTCTTCATCCTTGCTGAGGATTTCTTCGTCATTGAAGCTATCAACTTGAGTAAGATCAACATTGAATTCCACAGAAAGTCTATCTTTAATAGAATTCAGTTGCATCTTGGTCTCATTCAGTTTCTCCTGCCATTCCATTAAGATGTGATCGATCGATTCTCTTTGCCTCTGAATCTCCCTTAGCGTCTTTTCATCCTCATCAATTTTGCCTCTTACCTGGTAATATTCTTTCTCTGCTTCATTGACAGCTTTTTCGATGGATTCTTTTTCATCATACATGCTAACAAGCTCATCGTCTCCCTGTTCAGAGGTCTTGATCAGTTCATTGAGATTTTGAGTGGTCGCCTGAAGTTCTGTGGAATTTTTCTGGATTCTTTCAGCACTACCGTCAAAAGCTTCCTGCTTATAGGTAATTTCCTGTCTAATACTGTTCAGCTTGTTTTGCTGCCTGTGATACAAGACGTTTTCCTCATTGAATGCCGTAGACTTATGTGAAAGTAGCTCGCTAAGCGATTCGAGTTCTGCTTTGGCACTGCTGACCTTTAATTCAAGCTCTACGAGGATATTCTTTGATTCACTATGGGAAGGTCTAAGCGTTGTTAGTTCCTCTTCTAACTTATCAATTCTGCTTGTCAAATCTTCCCGCTTGATCTCAGTAGAGTTTAGCATGGACGAGAATTGCTCCTTCTTGGTTTGAAGCGTAACGAATACCTCATTCACATGATTGATTTCCTCAGTTAGTTTATTCAACTCGTCCAGATTTGAATCTGCTTTGAGTTTTGAAAGTTCAGTTTGAGTTTCTCTAAATGCTGTCTCGGTTTGCTCTTGTTTTTTTGTGAGCCCTTTGATTTCTTCTGAGAGTTTTTCCAGATTCTTAGCTCTCCCTATCCTTTTACCTTCAAAGAGTCCAACTGACCCTCCTGCGAGACTATAATTACGTTGGGCTATTTGACCGTTTTTAGAAATAAATACCGCATCATCTTCCGGTGTCTTTGGTGTTGTTCCATCATAGATGAAGACATTATTCAAAAGGTGGGCAATGAGTTTTTGATATTTGTGGTCATACTCCACAACTTCGGTGGCATTCACCATACCTTCAAACAGATGGGATGAGGATGAATGAAAATTTTCCAACCTTTCCAATACAAAGAAACTCACCCTTCCCTGGGAAGCATTGCTGAGCAGGTTGACAGCTTTGAGTGCATCTTCATACTTGTTGACCACATAATAATTCATATAGGGCTCAAGAAAATTTTCGATGGCTATTCGATATTCCTCTGGACAGGTAATGATGTCAGAGAGGAGAGGAGCATCTTTCCAATCCTTATTCTTCTTCAGGAATTTGATGGCTTCAGGAAACCCTTCCAGATTATCGACCAGGGACTTAGTCAGACTATACTCATTCTGTAGTCGATCCAGCTGCCGGTTTAGGTTGGTCAGCTCATCTCTTAAAAGATCTATCCGTTGTTGGCAGGACTCAATTTTTGAGTTGAGGTGATCTTCCTTTTCTTTTAATGCTTTATGGGATTCAGTTTTTGTTGTCTTCTCTTTGGTGATATCTTCCAGTTTAGAAGAAAATGCCTCTAAATCCTGAGATTGTTGAGTAGTATCCTGTTGTGATTTGTTGAGCTCAGCTTTTAAAGTCTCCAATTGAACTTCCCTGATATCAATATCCTTATTGAGCTGAAAGACTTCATCGCGTTTGTTCCCATACTGGAGGTTGATCTCATTAACGACAGCTTGTGCTTCCTGGGTTTTCTCCTTTTGCTGATCATAATCAGTCTGTAGATTCTCTAGCCGTTTGTTGATCTGCTCAAGAATTCCTTCAGCTGTTTCCTTTTCTTTTGCTAAACTTTTTAACGAGAAAGATGCCCGTTCATTGCTTTGCTTATCCTGTTCGATAAGCTCCTTGAGGTTTTCAATACGATCATTTAGAAAACGCTGGCGTTCATTTTTGATCTTTTTATCACTTTCATATTGTCTGATCTTCCCTACATGTTCATTCAGTGCTTTTTGCCTTGAAGAAAGGAGTTTCTCTTTATTTAGTAGATCAGTTTTGGTTTTTTCAATGAGTGCTTCTGTATTGGTTAAACGGGTATTGAGTTCAACCTTTAAGTCATTTTGGTTTGTGACCTCTTCAAGTATCTTATTTTGGGCTTTTTGCTGGTTCTCTAGCGTCTTTTTGGCAAGGCCAATGCTAAGCTGTTTATACTCTTCTTTGAGTTCATAATAGCGAGTTGCCTGTCTGGCTTGTTTTTCCAGTGATTTCAGGTTCTTATCAATTTCAAATAACAAATCTTCTACCCGGTCCAGGTCGGCATCTGTATCCTCTAGCTTACGAAGGGTCTCTTTTTTACGGATCTTAAATTTTGAAATACCTGCAGCTTCTTCAAATAGACTTCTGCGGGAATTGTCCTTATCATTGAGAAGGTCATCGACCATCTTAAGTTCAATGATGGCGTAAGTGTTAGAAGCGATTCCGGTATCTAGAAAGAGGTTGGTTATATCCTTAAGCCTACAAGGAACATCATTGAGCAGATACTCACTTTCACCAGACCTGAAGTATCTCCTGGTGATGGTGACCTGTGAATACTCCGTTGGGATAAGGTTCTTGGTATTGTTAAAAGTAAGTGAAACCTCAGCCATCTGAGTTTGCTTCCTGGCTTTTGTTCCATTAAAGATCACATTCTCCATCTTATCTGATCTCAGGATACGGGATTTCTGTTCTCCAAGTACCCATCTGATAGAATCCACCACATTTGATTTTCCACATCCATTGGGACCAACTATACCGGTAATGCCCTCATCGAAATTGATCGTTACTTTATCAGCAAAACTTTTAAATCCCTTTATTTCTAGACGTGTTAATTGCATGTGGTTTAAAGCGTAAGGAAGAAAAGACGAATCACCAAATTTAGAATTTAATTTCCTATTTTTAAGCCACAATGGATGACATTCAAACCTGGATTTACATAATAATTGGTATCATATACTTCATCGTAAGATCCCTCAAAAAGAAGACTCCCAATTCATCTGAGCAACCAATGCCAAGGAGTTCACAGCCACAACAATCTGATACACAAAGACGTAAGCCATTGACCTTTGAAGAGTTACTTAAAGAGTTTACTAACCCTGAAGCAGGACAGGATACGGAGGAGGCTATTGAAGAGGTTGAAGAAGTAGAAAGGCCAGAAAGAGAGCGTGTCAGAGAAGAATTTGCAACTGAAGGAAGTACCAGGAGGTTTTCCGATGAAGAAAGCAAACGAGTTTATGAGGAATCCATTAAGAAAGCAGAAGGCTTTAAAATCGATTACAGTACTGACGAGAAATATCATACTGAAAAGTTGAAGGCTATCCTTCATGATCATGAGGAAGAAGAAAGCACTTTCGCCGATGACATCAAAGAAATGTTTAATGATCCTCAAGATGCCAAAAAAGCGGTTGTCTTAAGCGAGATCTTGAACAGGAAGTACTAATTAATACCTGATTTCTTAACTGCTGCAATAACCCTAAAACTGAAATGGTGAAATATATCGGCTGCACCTTTTGGCTATTATTAGCTAATCTGACTTTTTCACAAAGTATAAAAGTTACAATCGGGGATAAAGGAGCCCTTTTTACTGAGAACAAAGACAGCGTACTCTTTTATCAAGCCATTGGGAAGGAGGAACAAGGTCAATACATGAGGGCGAATTATGTCCATCCTCTTTTTTCTTTAGACGGACAGATATTGACTGAGGATACTCCAAAAGACCACCTCCATCACCATGGCGTATTTTGGGCCTGGCATCAATTATATATAGGCGATAAAAGAATAGGTGATGCCTGGGAGAATAAGTTCTTCAAATGGGAAGTTATGTCTGTTAAACCAATTAAATCAAAAGGATCATCAAAGACAATTGAAACACAAGTGGTCTGGAAATCGCCTTTATGGGTTGATGAACAGGGCAAGGAAAAACCTTTTGTTTCGGAGACTACCAGAATTACAGTGTATCCTTCCACCAAGAATTATAGGATTGTTGATATTCAAATATCCCTGATTGCCAATCAACCTGATACAAGAATAGGGGGCTCTGAAGACCCCAAAGGGTATGGTGGATTTTCACCAAGGATCAGGCTGCCAGAAGACATCAAGTTTATTGGTGTAAATGGGGAAGTGGAGCCTAAGACTAACCCGGTTCAATCAATTGGATGGCTCGATATGGTTGGATCATTAGGAGCAAATGGTACAATGGCTGGAGTCGCCATGCTTAGTCATCCAAGTAATCCGGGCTATCCTAACCCCTGGATCCTAAGAAGTAAAGGAAGTATGCAAAATGCGGTTTATCCTTTTCCAGGTGCGATCCCGGTACCTCTTTCCAACATTAACGCTACTGTTTTAAGATACAGATTGGTCATACATAATGGGAATTTACCGGATTTTAATAAGCTACATCAAGCCTATTCCCAAAAATCCTTTTAGTTATCTCTTCTATGTTGGTTAATTTAGGAAGCTAATACAATGCTGTGATGAAATTCATTTTGACAATCAGTCTGTTATTTATCCTCCATACAATGTCTGCACAACTTCAACCTGTTCAATCAAAAGTCTATCATTGGGAAGAGCTCCCGACCAAGAAGGGAAAAGATAGGGAGTCAAGAAAAATACTGGAAGGAACTTCTCCACACCTCGACTACCTGGAAATTCATGCAACCACCCAATATGCGGGTGCAGCTCCCAGTAATGCACATGCAAACGAAGATATTGAAGAATTAATCATTGTGAAACAGGGCACCCTTGAAGTAACCGTCGCGGGTAAAAGTACTGTTTTAGGAGCAGGCGGAATTATGAACCTAATGCCAAAAAATATGCATAGCATGGTGAATGTAGGTAATGATAATGTCACCTATTATGTAATAAGGTACAGATCCAAAAAACCCATGAACCTGGAAAGAGGAGTAACCTCTGGTGGAACATTGCTGCTAAATAGAGATTCTCTGACTTATGTAACTAAACCAAGAGGGGGAGGTATATCCTATTTTGATCGTTCTACCTCCATGTGCGAGCGTCTTGAAATGCATATTACCGAGTTAAACCTGAAAGGTCCCAGCCATAATCCACATTCACACATTGAAACAGAGATTGTCCTGGTTATTTCTGGAGATACAGAGGTAACAATAGGTGATCAGGATTTTAAGGGCACTGTCGGTGATTTATATTTTATTGAATCACAATTGTTTCATGGCATCCGAAATGCTACAGATAATACTTGTTCTTATTTTGCCTTGAAATGGAAATAAAAAAGGCTAGTTAAACTAGCCTTTTCATAAATTATCTTTTGTTTACTGGAATATAATCCCTTTCCGTTTCCCCGGTGTATATCTGTCGAGGACGTCCGATTGGTTCTTTATTCTCACGCATTTCTTTCCATTGCGCAATCCAACCAGGCAAACGTCCCAGGGCAAACATCACGGTGAACATCTCGGTAGGAATACCAAGTGCCCGGTAGATGATTCCACTGTAGAAATCCACATTTGGATAAAGCTTTCTCTCAACAAAATACGGATCACTTAGTGCTTCTTCTTCGAGCCCTTTTGCAATGTCTAGTACAGGATCTTTGATTCCCATTTTTCCGAGCACATCATCAGCTGCTTTCTTGATGATTTTAGCTCGTGGGTCAAAGTTTTTATAAACCCTATGTCCAAATCCCATTAGTCGGAATGGATCATCTTTGTCTTTCGCTTTGGCCATCCATTTTTTGGTATCGCCACCATCGGCTTTTATTCCTTCCAACATTTCTATTACAGCCTGATTAGCCCCACCATGGAGAGGACCCCAAAGTGCATTAATTCCTGCTGATAAAGAAGCGTAAAGACTGGCTTGTGAACTACCTACAATACGCACAGTGGATGTAGAACAGTTTTGCTCATGGTCTGCATGCAGGATCAGTAATTTATTCAAAGCATCAACTACAACTGGATCCGGATGATAATCATCCGTAGGCAGCCCAAACATCATTTTGAGGAAGTTACCACAATAATCAAGCTTGTTGTCTGGGTACAGAATGGGTTGTCCAAGTTGATTCTTGTATGCCCATGCTGCGAAAGTTGGCATTTTGGCCAGTATCCTAATAATGCTCAGGTTTACTTCATCAGCTGATCTGTTGGGGTCCAAACTGGCCGGATAAAAAGCCGTAAGAGACGTCACCAACGATGATAACACTCCCATAGGATGAGAGGTATATGGGAAGCCATCCAAGAGCTTCTTAATGTCTTCATGAACCAGCGTATGGTTCGTGATACTTTTCTCAAAATCTGCTAGTGTTTCAGCCGAGGGTAGATTGCCGTAGATCAATAAGTAAGCAACTTCAAGGAAAGAAGAATGCTCAGCCAGTTGGTCAATAGGATAACCTCGATATCTTAAAATACCATTTTCTCCATCAAGAAAAGTGATGGCACTTTTTGTTGATCCGGTGTTCTTAAAACCCGGGTCGATGGTGATTACTCCGGACTGTCCCCGGAAACTACTAATATCAATAGCCTTTTCATTTTCAGATCCAACTATAGTGGGTAATTCGTAGGATTTACCGTCTATTATTATCTCAGCTTTGTCTGACATTTTTACTTATAAATAATTTAAAAAATAGGATCCCTAAATATACACTTAAAATCATTTTCATTGGCAGATATTGCCAATTCTTAGCTAGTTACCGCCTAAAATCAAAGGAAGACCATCAGCGCCACTACCTATTACGATCACTTTTGCATTCTGTGAATTAGCTAATTCACTTGTAGCTTCTATACCCCTCATCCTTAATAGTTCACGAGTCAAACTACTATTGATAATTTGATTTGCACGGGATTCTCCTTCAGCTGCAATTCGCTTTCTCTCTGCTTCGCTTTCTTCTTTTTCCAAACGGAATTGATAAGCTAAGGCTTCCTGCTCTTGCTTTAATTTATTTTCGATAGCCAGCCTTATCTGCTCTGGAAGTTTGATAGACCTAATTAATAGAGCTCGCATCTGAATATTGTTTCCTTTTGCTCCAAGTATAGATTCAGTCTCACTTTTAATAGCACCTTCTACCTCTGGTCTTTTAGTTGAGTAGATTTCCTCCGCAGTATATCGGCCCATCACCTGTCTCACCGTAGACCTCGTTTCAGGAATTACAAGTCTTCGAACGTAGTCTTGTCTAAAGTTTTCATAGATCTCTCCGATTTTATCGTATTGTGGATGAAAACGAAGTGTAACGTCAACATTGATATTAAGTCCGTTCTTATCCAATACATCCATTGTCTCTTCAACTTGATTTTCAGTTACATCATAAATGTATGCATCACTCCAGGGGGCTTTCGCATGAAACCCGGGTTGAATGACATTTTCTTTATCTAATTCACCAGTAATCGTATTGAATATAACTGCACGTTCACCAGCTTGAACTTTGTAAAGTATGCTGTTTGAGAAGTAAATCAGAATGATTAAAGCCACCGCCCCAATGACGATGAAAGGCAAAAATCTTCTATTATCCATAATATTTTTCTTTAAATTTTGACTCAAAGGTAACAAGCCTGAATAAATCTTGTTATTATTATTAAATACGTGGCAAAAGATGATAATTTTTAAACTTTTGCTGCTAGAATTGTAAATTCAACCAAGTTTCTGTTAAAAAATTTCAAAAAAATCAATGAATAATACGCTTGACCAACTAAAAGAAATTCTTGGAAAACCTTATTATGATCTGGAATATCTTCTTGAAGCCTTAAAGGAAGTGTTGATGGAGAATGGAGAAGAGGAAACAGCCAAACAAATTCCCTGGATAAATGACCTACCACCCGAGTATTTCGATGAACTGACAGAAACACATATTCAACTATATTCATTGGTTTTTCAGCTGGTAAATATGGCGGAGATCAATGGTGCAGTGCAGCATCGTAGACAGCTTGAAAATAAAGACTTGTCCTCAGTCAATGGGTTGTGGGCACATAATATAAAAGTGTTGAAGGATGCAGGTATCTCTGAGGATAAGATTCTTGAAAGGTTGGACAAGATTCATGTGGAGCCAGTATTAACTGCGCATCCCACGGAAGCCAAGCGGGCAACTGTACTTGAACATCATCGGGAGCTCTATCTTTTGATGGTTCAGCGGGAAAACCAGATGTATACTGAGATGGAAAAAGCCAACATCAGGAACAATGTAAAACTCTGCTTATACCGACTCTGGAAGACGGGAGAGGTATTTGTGGAGAAACCCGATGTAGCTTCTGAATTGAGGAATATTATGCATTATATGGTCAATGTATTTCCAGAGGTGATTCCGGTTCATGACAGGAGGATGCGTCAGGCCTGGGAAGATCAGGGATTTAGCGTTGATAAACTTTATGAAAAAAATGCGTGGCCCAGGATCACCTTTGGAGACTGGGTAGGAGGTGACAGAGATGGCCATCCGTTGGTAACCTCTCAAGTCACGTCAGAAACATTGAAACAACTGCGTTTGAACGCCATGGTTGTGCTTAGAAGGAAACTAACTGATCTGGTACGGCATATCAGCTTCACCATGGAAATCAATGATCTTCCCAACTATCTAAAGGATAGAATACTGCAAATGGAGCATGAGCTTCAAGGAAGAGGGGAGGAAGCATTTGAAAGAAATAAAGGAGAAGCATTTCGACAGTTTATCAATCTGGTTATCTCAAAATTACCCGTTGATACAAAACGTGGACATGCGACAGAAATCATGGAATACCCAGGATCTTATGTTACTTCCGATGAATTAGCCGATGATCTTCGATTATTGCAAAAGGCTATTCTTGAGTATGGAGGTAAACTAATTGCCAGGGATGATATACATAATGCCATTCGTATAGTCGAAACATTTGGGTTTCACCTGGCCAAATTAGACATCCGCCAAAACAGTGCTTTTCATGATAAGGCTGTTGAACAGTTGCTGGAAGCAGCTGGATTTGAGCGGACAAATTTCAGCGAATGGGATGAAAGTGAGCGTATAGCCTTTCTTAACCAGGAGTTACAGTCCAATAGACCTTTCACCCATCAAAAAACGAAATTGGGTCCCAATGCTGAAGCGGTCATAGAATGCTATCGTGTCGTGGATCAGCATATTACCCGATATGGATCAAAGGGCATTGGCTCTTTGATCGTCAGTATGACCCGGTCTGTGTCCGACCTGTTAACTGTTTACCTTTTAGCCAGGGAGGGTGGATTGACCAAGCAAACAAAAGAGGGTATGATTTCATTGGTGCCTGTCGTACCACTTCTTGAGACCATTGAGGATCTGGAAAATGGTCCTCAGATTATGAATGGATTTTTATCCCATCCATTCACAAAACGAAGTTTGAAATTCTTCCAGGAGCAGGATAAAGAAGAACAGATGATCCAACAGATTATGGTAGGCTATAGTGATAGTAACAAGGATGGAGGGATCATCGCTAGTCAATGGCACTTATTCAAAGCACAGTCGAGACTCTACGAAACCGGACAACAATTTGATGTGAAGATGAGATTCTTCCATGGTAAAGGAGGTTCAATTAGCCGGGGAGCGGGTCCAACACATTATTTTGTGAACTCTTTGCCACACTCTACAATAAATGGTGATCTGAGACTAACCGAGCAGGGGGAAACGATTGCACAGAAATATGCTAATAAGGTAAATGCTGAGTATAATATCGAACTGTTGACATCCAGCATTACCTCAAAGTCGATCTTGAGTAGAAATACCGAAAGGAAACCACACCCTTTGGAAGATATACTTGAAAAGCTGGCTCAGATGAGCAAGAGAAAATATGGTGAACTGATACATATGGACGGCTTTGTTCAGTATTTCAGGGAGTCCACACCAATTGATGCGATAGAATCCAGTAAGATTGGTTCCAGACCTGCCAAAAGAACGGGGGCTAATACACTTGAAGATCTACGGGCGATTCCATGGGTATTTAGCTGGAGTCAGTCAAGGTACAATATGACCAGCTGGTTTGGTATTGGAACTGCTTTGACAAATTTGAAAAATGAAGATGAGGCAGCTTACAAAAAGTTTAAAGAAGCATTAAAGACAGATCCTTTTATCAGATATGTCTTTACCAATGTAGATACAAGTCTTGCTGCTACTGATGAAGACATCATGAAAGAATATGCTTCTCTGGTGAATGATAAAAAGTTGAGAGAAAAGTTTCTGAATGTCTTTCTTGAAGAGCTTGATTTAACACGAAAAATGCTGATTGAATTATTAGAGGTGGATATTGATAAGAGAAGGAAAAATCATTACTACTCCAATCAGCTAAGAGCATCAATGATGGTGCATATCCATAAGTTTCAGGTGAAGCTGCTGAGAAAGTGGAGAACCGAAAAGGAAGGTAATGAGGCGGAGGCCGAAAAGACACTTAAGCAGTTGCTATTGACCATCAATGGAATTGCTGGCGCAATGAGAAATACCGGATAGCAAATATCGGAGAAAAAAAAGAGTGACCTTAGTCACTCCCAACAGCCATTTTGAAATTCATAATCAATCCCTTAAGGACTGAATAGCTTTATGATCTTGTATATCCTATTATCTTTTGGGGTTTGCAACTTTGACAACAATCGTACTGCCTTCAAAATCCGATTCATTCAGGGCATCAATGGCGGTTTTAGCTTCGTCATTGTCACTCATCTCGACAAATCCAAATCTTTTAGAATTACCGGTTTCCCGGTCCATAATAACTTTTGCTGAATCTACTGATCCATATTGTTCAAAAAGAGCACGCAAGCTATCACCGGTGGTTTTGGCAGCTAGCTTTGCAATAAAAATGTTCATAATAAATAATAGTAAACGGTAATAATTAGTTAAGTCAGCATTCAATTAAGAGCCTTAGTCTATGTAATATAATAATAATTTATTGTTAGAAATAGATTTTCGGCTTCCACTTCCACCCGAATAGGATTGCTTTTTAAAATTTTGTAAAGAAGGGGCATCAGGGTGATATTAAATAACCAGGTTCTAATGATTATTAATTCTTGATCACAGTCCTTAGTTTTGAATTTTGCATTTCTTAAAATAATAATGCCATGCGGATTCTCGTCGCTCTTTCAGTCATTATGGTTTTCTTTTCTTGTGAGCAACAGGGGGGAGAGGATCAACTAAATCAAACCAGACCCAACATCATTTATATCCTTGCTGATGATTTAGGTTATGGAGATTTAAGCATCTATGGTCAAAAGAATTTTAGCACACCAAATATTCATCGTCTTGCGAAGGAGGGTATGCTATTCACACAGCATTATTCAGGAAGCACTGTCTGTGCACCTTCCAGATCTTGTTTGATGACGGGTCTTCACACCGGTCATACACCCATCCGTGGTAATAGGGAAGTAAGACCAGAAGGTCAGGAACCATTTCCGGATTCTATCCCGGTATTACCTGATCTTATGAAAAAAGCCGGTTACATTACTGGGGCATTTGGAAAGTGGGGCCTTGGTTTTCCTGGTTCTGAGGGAGATCCGATCAATTTCGGTTTTGATCGATTTTATGGATACAACTGTCAGAGGCTGGCACATATATATCATCCTGAATACTTGTGGAGTGATCAGGAGAAAGTTGAGTTGTCAGGTAATCTTGAAGGTAAAGACCAGGTATACGCTCCAGAACTCATCCAACAGCAGGCGCTGTCTTTTATCAGACAGAATAGGGACAACCCATTCTTTATGTTTGTGCCAACACCTATTCCCCACGCAGAGTTGGTGGCCCCAGATTCAGTCATGAATAAATATGCCGGAAAGTATCTGCCTGAAAAATCTTTTGATGGAAAGGATTTTGGGGATCCGGGGTATGACTTTTACCGAGGCCCCTATGGAGATCAGGCAACTACTCATGCAGCTTTCGCTGCAATGGTCAGTATATTAGACAGGCATGTGGGAGAGATTCTGGATCTGGTCGATTCACTTGGGATTGCTGAAAATACCATCATCATGTTTACCTCAGATAATGGTCCTCACCAGGAGGGCGGTGCAGACCCTGATTATTTTGACAGCAATGGTCCATTGAAGGGATATAAGAGAGATCTTTATGAGGGTGGAATCCGGGTGCCTTTTTTGGTGAGGTGGCCAGGTACAGTAGCTGCTGGTTCACAATCAGACCATATATCAGCATTCTGGGATTTATTGTCAACCCTGAAAGAATTGACTGGAGTAGATTTTAATCATTATACAGATGGAATCTCATACTTACCGACTCTTGAAGGAAGGAGTAATCAACAAAAAGATCATGAATTTCTGTATTGGGAATTTCATGAACGAGGTGGAAGACAAGCGGTCAGGATGGGTAACTGGAAAGCTGTGAAATATGATGTCTTTTCAGACACCTCGAACATCCAACTTTATGATCTTTCAATTGACCTGGGGGAGACCAATAATTTAGCAGGTCAAAACCCTGAATTAGTAAGTCAAATGAAGGTGATTCTGGATTCTGCCAGAGTCCCAAATCCGATATTCAAATTTGCCTCTGAGACCTATATCGCTAATTAGAGGTTTGAATAGATTTCTTGCTTTTTTGGGTTCATTGTGGTGATATACTAACTTAATGGAAGAAAACCCTTTATCTATGTTAAGGATTTTAACCATAGCAAGTTTATTATGCATTAGCACTGCTCAGGCTCAAGATCAGGGACAGATCATCAAAAGCATCTATTTTGGAGGAGGAAGCTGGTATATCGATGCGTATCAGATCAAGGAGCTTTATCACTTCGTTGATTCCCTGCCAGGAGCCATGAGTTACTCTATAAGCATTCACAGCCATACTGATAATATCGGAGGCGCCGAGTTTAATCAAATGCTTTCTGAATATAGAAGCATGTCAGCACTACAGCTTTTGTTGAAGAAAGGTTACTCCAAGGAAGCCATTCAAATCAAGGACTTTGGACTTCACAATCCCGTATTCGATAATAACACTTATGAAGGGAGACTCAAAAACCGGCGAGTCGACATCATATTTTGGCCCCAGGTTTTATAGCCTTTAGAAGGCAATTGACAATCCAAAGTATGGTGACATATATCTGGTTGCCTTGTATGAGCCGTCATCTGCGGGTGCGAATGCCCAGTAATAATCCATACCAACAGCCAGAAACTTATTCATGTGATAGATGAACCTTACTTTCGCTAAGGAGTTTTCATCAAAAGTGAAAGCATCCTTGAGCGTGGCCAGATTACCTTTGATATAATTTGCATGAAGAGAGACTTTATCTGCCAGACGTTCGAGGTCTGCATTTAGTCGTACGACTGCAGGAGATTCAGCTGAAATTTCATCCGGAATCATAAGAGCACCACCCAACTGTACTTTGTGTAAGATATGACCCTGCAAGCTTCCATAGATACCACTCATTCTAGGTGCTCCACTTAAAGAAAGCAGCTTAGCATCTTTGTTTATCTCATAGGTCGCATCAAAGAATTGAGGGAGGTAATTATTGGTATAATTCAGCCTTTCGATCCGTATGTCAGTGTTAAATAGGTCCGCAATAAAGTTCAACCTGAAATTCAACCCTGTACTAAATCCTGATCCGTTTGTGAACCCATCACCAAGTGTATCCTTCAACGCCTGGTTTGCTACCTGTAATTTGCTGTAGGTGGTAAACAGATCAATCTGGATAAATGGTATACTTAACAGCGTAATACCCGCATCGACTCCAAAAGCACCGACACCATCTTTGGTATATTGATAGGTGGTAGATGTTGAATCGCTGGTTATGATGCCTGTCTGATCTTTGTCCTTGATATACTGACCTCCGATTTCAAATGTCCGTACAATAGGAATTCCGGATTGCGCCATTGGCCTCACATATGGACGGATAGCAAAGAGATTAAATGAGGCTGGATCAAAATCACTGTATAACCCTTCGATTCCTACCAGACCTCTGAAATTCAGGTCATAATGAATACCCATTTTTCGCTTTTCGTAGCTTGTGGTGTTGGTGTAATTATTGATCAGACCACCAAATCCAATCATAGTGCCACTAAGCTCACCAACTCGCAGATAGATGGGATCTCTTTTTTGACTACCAAGTCTTACGTAGCGAATGAGCCTGGCAACACCCACACCATCTTTGAAAATCTCTGTACGGAACTTTCTATCCTGGATGCCATAAAGAACTGGAATGTTCAAACCCAAACCAACTTTGCCCAAACTGAATTCTGGTGCTAAGATTAAACCAGCATAATATTTCCCGTCAATTTCTGTAAAAGTAAACCCTCCGGTAAATGAACCTTTTGAATCACTTGCAGGTAATCCAGCTCTAAAGTCTTGAACAGGAGGCAAGTCTTTGTTTGGCTCTCGTTTCTTTTTCTCCTTTTCAGCCTTTTCTTCTTCTTCTTCCTCTTCCTCGATCACTTCTGTAATCTCTTCTTCAGGTTCAGGTTCTTCCACTATGGGTTGAGTTGGCTCAGGGATAGTAGGCTCTGGATAAGTAGGTTCTGGATAAGTAGGTTCTACTATCGAGTTGTCAGGGATGGTGTCTGCCTGATAAGTGTTTAAGGGCTCCGAAGGCTGGGGGAGTGTATCAGCTGAAATAAATTGTTGCGTTGGGGTGGTGTCCAGTACTGGATCCTCTGCTGGAACAGTCTCCTCAACCTGGGGTTCAGGAATATCTTTTTTCTTCTTTTTCTTCTTCTTTTTATCGTCCTCCCATAGATATGAATAGTCTGCAAAAGGATCTTCTTCCTGAGCCAAGACTGGCTGGATCATACCAAAAAAATAAACGAGGAAGCAGAGTGATAGTAAGTATTTCATCATTGCTGGACTGATAAAAGTTCTATTTTATTTAAAAATAATCTAAAATATTCAAACTTTAGACCCTCAAACTTAGCATTTAGTTGACCTGAATTAGAAAGTAATTCTTCTTTCCTTTTTGGGCGAGTAGATATTTCCCCTGTAATAACTCCTTATCCACGGGCTCGTCATCTGAAACGATTTTCTTTTTATTTATGCTTACTCCACCTCCTTTAATCATTCTTCTGGCTTCTCCTTTTGAAGGAAAAACAATACCGTTAGTGACATCGCTGAGAAAGTCGGCTACATTTTGCGCTTCGTTCAATGAATCTTTTGAAATGGTAGTTTGAGGAACACCTTCGAATACCTGTAAGAGTGTTCTTTCATCCAGAGACGCAAGATCTTCTGTGGTGGATTTTCCAAACAGAATTGAAGAAGCTTTGATTGCAGTATCTAAATCTTTTGCTGAGTGAACTCTAATTGTTAAATCTTCTGCTAAAGTTCTTTGAAGTAACCGCTCATGAGGAGCTTCTTTATGTTTTGTGATGAGCCCATTGATCGTTGATTCATCGAGTGTGGTAAAGATCTTGATACAGGTCTCTGCATCCTCATCACTCAAGTTGATCCAATACTGGTAAAACTGATAAGGAGAGGTCTTTTCTGCATCTAGCCAAACATTTCCAGATTCTGTTTTACCAAACTTGGTTCCATCAGCTTTGGTAAGAAGAGGAGTGGTGATAGCATATGCTTCACCCTGACCTTTTCTTCTAATTAACTCGGTCCCTGTTACAATGTTCCCCCATTGGTCAGATCCTCCCAGTTGGAGTCTGACGTTCTTATGCTTCCATAGCCAATAAAAATCATATCCCTGAACAAGTTGATAGGAGAATTCTGTGAATGACATACCAGATTCCAGGCGATTCTTTACAGAGTCCTTACTCATCATATAATTGATAGAAATGTGTTTACCCACATCTCGGATGAACTCCAAAAAGCTGAAATTTTTAAACCAATCATAATTGTTGACGATTTCAGCGGCATTATTTCCAGTGAAGTCAAGAAACTTTTCAAGCTGTGCTTTGACGCAAGCAAGGTTGTGATTTAAAGTTTTTTCATCAAGTAGATTTCTTTCTGCAGACTTACCGGAAGGATCCCCGACCATACCTGTTGCACCACCTACCAGCGCTATGGGTTTATGTCCGCAGGATTGTAGATGAACCAGAATCATGATTTGCACCAGGTTTCCGATGTGAAGGGAATCGGCTGTAGGGTCAAAACCGATATAGGCGCTGGTAATCTCTTTATTGAGTTGATCTTCCGCTCCTGGCATGATATCGTGGATCATGCCTCTCCATTTAAGCTCAGAGACAAAGTTCTTTTTTCCTTCCATTAAGTTCGTTTACAAATTATTCCGCAAAAATAGAATGGTAGCTACAAAGAGCCTATGTATTCAGTTTTTTTAATGACAAGGTTACTATTATTTTTGACCAATGGCCGAATACAATGAGATCATCAAGTCCCAGCAACAGGGCAAATTTGCAATGGTCTATTTCCTTCACGGCGATGAGCCGTTTTTCATCGACAATATCATCGAGAATGTAGAGTTGAATGCGCTGGATGATACACAAAAGAGTTTCAACCAGTATATACTGTATGGCAAGGAGACGACACTCACTGATGTCATGAATATTGCCAGAAAATACCCCATGATGGGGGAGAGACAGGTTGTCATCGTCAAGGAAGCTCAGGAGATGAGGAGTTGGAAGAATGAAGATCAGGCAAATCTATTGATCCACTATCTTGAAAATCCTACTCCTTCTACTGTATTGGTGTTTGGCTATAAATACAAAACACTGGATAAACGAACCAAAATTGCGAAGGCATTGGAAAAGGGTGCGGAGACCATGTTATCAAAAAGGTTATATGACAATCAGATTCCCGAATGGCTTCGATCTTACACGAAGGTCGCTGGAGTAAACCTTACAGCAAAAGCTTCAGTGATCATGGCCGAAAATATTGGTAATAATCTTCAGAGATTGGCTAATGAAGTGGATAAACTCAAGCTAAATATTAAGGATGGAGGTGAAGTCAATGAACAAATGATCCAGAAATATGTTGGGATCAGCAAAGATTACAACACCTTTGAGCTGCAATCAGCTATCGCTCTGAAAAACACAACCAAGGCTTTTAAGATCGTAAAATACATGGCTTCTAATACCTCGTCCAATCCATTGGTCATGACACTGGGTAGTTTATTTTCGTTTTTCACTAAGCTGCTCATTCTACACCATAATGGTGCGAATGACAAAAATGAAGTTTCAAGACTTATTGGAGTCCATCCTTTTTTTGCCTCTGAGTATTTACAGGCCAAATCCAATTACCCGGTTCAACTGGTAACAAGAAATATTCAGTGTATTTATGAAGCTGATCTGCAGTCCAAGGGAATTGGTTATGCATCAGTGAATGAAGGGAATATTTTACAAGAACTTGTATATAAACTTATACATTGATACCAACTATTACCTTTGCAGCGTTAATGGCTAAAGTAGAATCAGTGGGCATGCGCATCTTCTTGACAATATTTTTTATTTCAGTTTGTTTCCTGGGCCATGGTCAGCAGACCATCTATGATGATGCCGGGGAAGGTGAATTCTCAGAAGCCAAATCATTATATGAAATGGGTAATTATACCATAAGCAAGGATAAGTTTGAAACTTACCTGTCTGATGGAGGTGCTTTGCAAAGAGAAGCAACCTATTACAGGGCGATGTGCTTGCTTAAAGGCGGTGACTTGAGTGGTGAAAATGAACTTTCAAGTTTCATTAACCAGAATCCTAATCATCCACTTGCGTCAAAAGCTTATTATTCACTGGGCAATTATTACTTCTCAAGGGCAGAGTACACTAAAGCAAGAACCTCCTATGAAGAAGCCAGTTTAACCTCCCTGAATAATGTAGAGAAAAGCGAATTATTTTTTAAGCTTGGTTATTGTCAGTTTTTAAAGAAAGAACTGGATCGATCAGCAGTCAGTTTTAGAAACTCACTTTCAACAGGAAATACTTACGATATTCCGGCTTCTTATTATTTGGGATATATCCATTATCAAAAGAATGAATATCCGGAAGCATTAAATTATTTGCTCAAAGTGGATAAAAGCGACGAGTTTAAGCAGACTTCTTCCCAGCTGGTAGCCAGCATCTATTTTAAAAGAAAGGATGAACAAAAATTAGCAAGCTATATAGATGAGCGGTATAGTGACTCCGATGAGGCCTCACAAAAGCTTTACAATCGATTACTTGGAGAACTATATTTTGATGTAAAAAAATATCAACAGGCTGGCAGATATTTACAGAGGTATTTGGAACAGTCGGGTAATAAGATGGACGAAGAAGGGTTCTTCAAATTGGCATTTTCATACTACATGATCAAAGATGACCAAAATGCCATCAATTATTTCCAAAATGCTGGTTTAGGCTCGGGGCCGATGAGTCAGGTTAGTTCATACTATCTAGGCCAGCTGTATGTAAGAAACGATAATCCGGAATTCGCGATTCGCTCATTTGAAAAGGCAATGTCTGGTTCCAATAATGACATAAAGGAGGAGAGTACATTCCTGGTAGGAAAGATCAATTATCAACAAGGTCAGTTCTCGGAATCAATACGTTCATTACAGCAATTTCTCGAGCAATACCCAAATAATAAATTTAAGAATGAGGCCAATCAATTGCTGGCAACCGCATTTTTGAAGACTTCGAATTATGACCAGGCTATTCAGTATTTAGAAACCATTCCGAACAAAAGCACTGAATTAAAAAGAGCATACCAGAATGCTGCTTTCCACAAAGGCCAGCTGGTGTTCAATGACTCGAGATTCAAAGAGGCCATTTATTATTTCACAAAATCCATATCAGTGCCAATTGATAAAGAGATGAGTGGGAAAGCCTATTATTTACTTGGTGAGTGTTATTCACTAGTGGAAGATTATTCACAGGCCATAAAATCTTTCCAGCAAAGCAAAAGAACCCTCAGCAGGTCGGATATCTGGAATATCAATGCCGATTACGGACTAGGTTATATCTATTACAACCAAAAGGACTTTAGTACTGCGCGTGATTATTTCAGAGATTTCACAAGTAAGTCCGGAAATTACCATGACTTCTATCTTGATGCCATGATGCGTTTGGCAGATTGTAATTATGTCTTAAAAGATTATGCAAAAGCGATTCAGCAGTATGACCTGCTGACAAGACAGCCATCAGTTCCTAAGGATTATATCTATTTTCAATTAGGATTAACCTATCAATTGAGTGATCAGCCACAAAAAGCTATCAATAGCTTTGAAGTGGTGGTGAATTACGAATTTCCATCTTCCTATAAAGACAATGCTCTCTTTCAAATAGGACTTTCATATCTGGAAATCAATCAATATAAGAATGCGATCACTTATTTTGACCGGTTTGAGAGAGATATGTCTACGAGTCCACTTATGCCATATGTTCGAAGCAAAAGGGCCTTGTGCTATTTCAATCTTAATCAGCTTGAATTTGCTGGAAATGATTATCGTGCGATACTGGAAAATAATATCACACATCCTGCAGCAAATGATGCTTTATTGGGATTACAAGAGTTAAGGAAAAAAGGGTTAAGTGTACCATCATTCGAACGGTATATGGCAGCCTACCAACAGGCAAACCCAGAGGATGGATCATTAGAAGTGATATCATTTGAGAATGCCAAGACATACTATTATAATCAGGAGTATCAGAAAGCCATCGAAGCGCTTAATGGTTTTCAGGAAAAATATCCAAGAAGTAGTTTTAGGGAAGATGCGGAGTACTTTCTCGGGGATTCCTACTACAGACTGGAAGACTGGGTTCGTGCAGTTGAGGTTTTCACTCAAATCATCAGAAATACTTCATCCAACTACCTAAGTAGGGTACTTGATAAAAGAGGTAGGGCATTGATAAGAATGGGTGAGTATCAACAAGCACTATATAATTATACTCAGCTTGCTGCTTATGGTGTGAATCGTAAAGATCAGTATTTAGCTGATGAAGGAAAACTGATCAGTCATTTTCAGCTTTCCAATAATGATAGTGCTTTTTACTACTCAGATAAGATTATTAACAGTGATTGGAAGCCCGTTGGAGCCGAGTCTCAAGCAGCACTGATCCAGGGAAAGGTATTTCTACGTACAAAACAATACGATCAGGCTGTCATTAGTTTCCAGCAAGTCTTGCAGGATACAAAAAGTGAGGTTGCAGCAGAAGCTAAGTACCAGATGGCCTATATTCAGTATTTACAGGGTAATTATAAAGGTTCTGTTGAAACCTTGTTTGAGTTGAATGAAGCCTATGCTTCCTATGACTATTGGATTGGAAAATCATTCATTTTAATAGCGGATAATTATTTGAAAATGAATGAATTATATCAGGCACAAGCGACACTAAATTCTATTATTGAAAAGTCACCTGTTAAGAGTATTGTGTCAGAAGCAAAAGTGAAACTTGCGGACCTCGAAAAAGAACGTGAAAAGGTTATTGAAAGTGATACAGTCAAAAATGGTTAGATCAGTTATCATATCGATGATATTCCTGGGAGTGGTTTTACTGATCCTTCCATTTGGTAATGCCCAGGATCAAGGGGAAATTGAAGATACCCAGGTCATTATTGAAAAGGATAAACCATTGACTCTGCCGAAGGCAAACAGGTTGTATAAACCGACTGAAATTTCCATCAATCAATTTCAGCCAGGAAATGTGGAATATACATTTTCAACAATCGACTTTCAGCCGGATGAATTTCAACCTGTATTAGGTTCAAAATTCTACAAGGGTGAGGCCGAAACCAATCAGTCCGACAATTTTGTCAGACTTGGTTTTGGTAACTATCAATCTCCTTTAGTAGAAGGTAACTATACAATGAGGGTTGATAAACATTATGTAAATGCCTACTTCTTTCATGAGAGTTATGCCAAAGGACCAGTGCGGGATAAAGAGAGCGCTTTTGCTGCAAATCAGATAAGGCTTAAAGGTCATATGGATGGAGATTTTCATGTAGATCCATTCATAAATTGGTCCAGGGACAGTTATTATTTCTTTGGTAAGGATCCCGGTGATTTAAATCCGCTGATGATCAATGACAAAGTATTTTTGCAAACAATTGCTGTGGGGAGTGAAGTGCGGCAGGGGATTGAATCCAAATTAGATTATTCTTTTACTCCATCCTATAGAAATACAGTCAACAAAATAACCAGTAGTGATAGAATTGCTTTAGAAACTGAATTGTCGCTAGATGGAGGTGTTTCCTATGGGTTGGTAGACAATTTTGACATAGGGTTGGATATGAGAGTTGCTACCACGAAGTATGAAAGTGTATTCCTTCAAAGGAGGAATTTCTTCAGCGTTAATCCCAAATTACAGTATACTTTCGACAAAGGAAGCATTGAAGCAGGTCTTGCATTAGCTTCAGCCAATGATACAACTGCTCAGAGTAGTTCATTATACGTTTTCCCTGATATAGATTTTAACTTTAGTTTATCCTCTGACCTGACTCTTTATGCCCAGGCAGGTGGAGGTTTACAGATGAATACTTTGTATTCGCTAGCAAATGAAAACAGGTATTTGGATGATGCATTGACATTATTAAACCAGGCCAATAAGGTAGATCTTAAGGGAGGAATAAAGACAAGTATCCTCAAGCAACTTGTTCTTGAAGCATCATTAGCATATAGCTCAATTCAAAACCTGCCATTCTTTATCCATGCACCGCTGGATTCATCACGATTTAGGGTGATCTATGATTCCTCAAGTATAGTTAGAACAACCCTTGGAGTTGATGTCGGTTATTTTTCAGGTGAAAAGTTGTCGATAAACTATTCTATGAAGTTTTTTGGCTATACCCTGGATACCCTTTCCACGCCTTGGTACAAACCATCTTCAACCATGAATGTTTTGGTCTCTTCCAAAGTAGCCGAAAATTTAAAATTAGATCTTAACCTGCTATTTATGACTGGTATAAAAGCACCTTCACCAACAGATATGTCTGTGGTTAATCTCTCATCGATATTTGATCTGGGAGTTGGTTTAAGTTATGACATTAATGACCAATTCTCCGCGTTTGGTTATACCAGAAATCTCGTGGGAGGTAATTATCAACGATACTTAAATTATCCTGCAAGAGGAATTTCTTTCAAGTTAGGTGTCCTCTTTAGGTTTTAATACCTGTTTCAAACTTGATCATGATGTTTTGGAATAGTCAAGTTTTTACTATCTTGAACCCGAAATCGTATAGCCACCTTTGTAATTTACTAACTAACCAACAGTTGCATGGCTGCTAAAGACAAGGACGAAGATAAGTTTGATGATGATGAAGATTTTGGTTTACCAGAACTTCACTATGAAGAACTAGATGATGATAATGATTCCTCTTCA
The DNA here is from genome assembly GCA_047947195.1 of Bacteroidota bacterium. Classification (GTDB taxonomy): domain Bacteria; phylum Bacteroidota; class Bacteroidia; order Cytophagales; family Cyclobacteriaceae; genus UBA7330. Next base: position 2,410,199 of record CP170458.1, on the reverse strand, counting down.
GAAGAGGAGGAAAAGAAAGAAGAACCTACACCTGATCCGTTTAGTGATGAGAGTTCTTCAGAAAGCTCTGATCAATCCTTTTATGAAGAAGAGTCTTTCGATGAGTTTAAAGAAGATGCAGAACCCATAGAGGAAGCATCTACCGGATCAGTCTTTGATAGCGACGATTCATCTTCAGAGGAATCTTACGGAGATTTTTCAACAGAGTCTTCGTTTACGACATCAGAATCTTCTTATGAGACTCCGGCTCCTCAGCCATATACTGAGTATTATAATGAAGATTCAAGTAGGAAGGCCAAGTCCAATTTTACCAGGATTGTGATTATTGGTTCTTTATTATTCGCATCCATTGCGATTGTATTTTACTTTGTAGGCGGTTTAGACTTAATTGGTATGGGCGAAGAAAAAGAAGAGGTAGCCCCAAAACCTGCACCTGTGGAACCTGCGCCCGTAGATAGTTCAGCATTTGAGCCGGTTGAGCCCGAGCCGGTTGAGCCGACACCGGCACAACTGCCAGCTGGTGAGATTGTAACACTGGACCAAAGAACCGGTAAATCATATGTTGTGATCGGAAGTTTCTTTGATGGTGATCTGGCAATGGATTTTGCAAAGAAACTTGCAGAAAATGGCAATAGTCCTCAGATTATTCCGCCATTCAAAGATTATCGGTTTCACCGGGTAGCAATTGCTCAGTTTGATACTTTTAAGGAGGCTGAAGCTCAAGCTCCATCTTACGCGGAGCAATTTGGGCGTGAAGCCTGGCCGCTTAGATACTAAGTAAACAAACCAGCGCAATCTGACGTATAATTCTGCGTTGAATGCAGAGGGTTAGACAGTATTTACTAAAATTTTTCACCTAATATATTTAAATGGAACCTACTGAAGGTCTCGAAACTATTTCATTCATTGAGCTTTTACTCCAGGGAGGCTACATGATGATCCCCATCTTACTGCTATCAATTGGGGCGGTATACATCTTTGTTGAAAGGATTTTATTGATTCAAAATTCCTCTAAAACACCGGATAACTTTCGCGAAAATATACGCGAACGTGTCCTGGCGGGAGATGTTCAGGGTGCTCGTGCAATCTGTCTCCAAACCGATACACCAATCGGACGGATGATGGAAAAAGGTATTAGCCGTATTGGTCAGCCCTTGAAAAACATTGAGGTTAGTATTGAGAATACTGGTAAGATCGAGGTGTATCGCCTTGAAAAGAACTTAAGTATGCTGGCAACTATTTCAGGTGCAGCCCCTATGATAGGTTTTCTGGGTACTGTTACTGGGATGATTCAGGCTTTTATCTCCATTGCACAAGAAGAGGGAGCTGTGAGTCCCAAACTGCTTTCAAGTGGTATTTATGAAGCTATGGTTACAACTGCGGCTGGGCTGTTTGTGGGGATCCTGGCTTATCTGGGGTACAATTACCTGGTGAGTAGGGTGCAGAAGTTGGTGCATAGAATGGAAACTACTGCGATAGATTTTGTTGATTTATTACAGGAACCACAACGAAAATGAACCTAAAGAGCAAGCATAAAATAGAAGCAGCATTTAGTATGTCCTCCATGACGGATGTAATATTTCTGTTATTGATATTCTTTATGCTGACAGCTTCTTTTATTACTCCTTCCGGACTTCCTGTTAACCTTCCTTCAAGCAAGAGTTCGGAAATTGTTATCCAGAAGGTCAGTGTGACCATAACCGATGATCTACAGTACTATGTGGATCAGAAGAAAGTGACACTTGCTCAGCTTGAAGGAGTATTAAGGAATTCTTTTGCCGGTAAGGAAGGTGTAGTGGTGCTGCATTGTGATAAAAGTGTTCCTGTTGACAACCTGGTGCAGGTTGCCAGTATAGCTACAGCACTGGAAGCTCGTGTGTCTATTGCTACGAAGCCAAATTAATTTTGGAAAAGGACAAAAAATATCGTCGAATCGGGTGGTTGACTGCTATTTTAACTCATGCCGCAGTACTACTCCTTTTTTACTTTCTGATTGCCTGGAAAGAACCATTTCCACCAATTCCATCCTATGGTATTGAGTTAAGTTTTGGCGATACACCGACTGGTCAGGGTGAGGTAGCTCCGTCCGCACCTGAGCCCCAGGAAGAAAATGAAGAGGTGACGGAAGAAGTTGTGGAAGAGGCAGAAGAAACTGTGGAAGAGACTTCACAAGAAGTTGTGGAGGAAACAGAGCAGGCAGAAGAGCCAGTATCTGAGGCCCCAAGTCCTGATGTGGTTGAGCCAAAGCCAGAAGTGGTTAAGCAACCAGAACCGGTTAAGGCAGAAGAAACCAAGCCAGCTGAGGTTAAAAAAGAGGAGCCAAAACCATCCAATGTTCAAACGGTGAATGAAACGCCTTCACCTTCTCAGGGGAACACCAATGAGCCTGGAGATGAGGGAAAGAAAGAGGGTACCCTTGATGATCGGGCGCTATACGGTAATCTGGGCGGTGGATCAAATGGAGCAAGTCTGGATATGGCTGGATGGGTCTGGGATGCAAAGCCGAAACCAAATGATACATCAAGTGAAACTGGAAAGCTTGTCTTTAGAATTACCATTGATAATGAAGGATATATCAAGAAGATCGATCGAATATCCGGAAATATTAGTCCTTCTGTTGAGCTGTTATACCGTCAATCGATTGAGAAATTGACCTTTAGCCAAACAAGTGATTATAAAGCAGCACCTGAATCTACAGGTACGATTACTTTCCTAATTCAAACAAAATAAATGAATTACCAGGAGTCTCTTGACTACCTGTTGGAACGGCTTCCTATGTTCCAACGGATCGGGAAGGCAGCTATTAAAAAAGATCTCAGCAACACGGTGAAGATGCTGGAGATTTTGGGTAATCCTCACAAACAGTTTAAATCTATACACATAGCTGGTACCAATGGCAAAGGGACCTCTGCTCATGCATTGACCTCCATCCTGATGGTAGCTGGGTATAAAACAGGCCTTTATACTTCGCCTCACCTAAAATCATTCACTGAGCGTATCAGGATTAATGGTATGGAAGTGTCTGAAGATTTTGTGGCTGAATTTGTTACGGGTTATCGGCCAATGATTGATGAAATACAGCCCTCATTTTTTGAAGTAACCGTAGTGATGGCTTTTGAATATTTCAGACAGCAGCAAGTTGATATTGCCATCATTGAAACGGGTCTTGGTGGTAGATTAGATAGCACAAATGTGATTGAGCCCCTGGTTTCATTAATAACCATGATCGGATTTGATCATATGGATCTTCTTGGTGATTCTTTAGATAAGATAGCTTTTGAAAAGGCAGGAATTATCAAACCCAAAACTCCTGTTGTGATTGGAAATAGTCAATTGGATATCAGGCCGGTGTTTGAGGAAGTGGCTCGAAATAATGGATCAGCACTTTTTGTATGTGATCAGTATAAAGTTGTTTCACATGGAGGAAATCTACTTCAAACTATCTACCAGGTTAAGAAAGGAGAAAATGAGATTTATGGAAACCTGACTACGGATATAACCGCCCAATATTTTGGACTTAACATTCCAGGAATTCTTGAAACTGTGGAGGTGCTCAGACATCATTCAATGACTATATCTGATGAAGATGTTATCAATGGTTTTACCGCAATAAAGAAAAACACAAGACTAAAAGGAAGGATGCAGATTCTGGGTGAAGACCCAATCATCATTGCGGATATCAGTCACAATCAACCAGGCCTAAAAACTTTATTCAAACAGATTGAAAATGAGTTAAAAGGCAAGCTATTTATCATCTTTGGAGTGGTTAAGGACAAAGACCTGGCTAGCATTTTACCTTTATTGCCAAAGCATGCTATTTACCTCTGGACCGAATCCAAAGTGCCCCGGTCAATGACTTCGGATGAATTGATGAAATTGGCTAATTCTCAGGGTATGCCAGGAAATGCATTCAAAAATGTTAATGAGGCCATTAGAATGGCTAAATCATTGGCGTCAAAAGAGGATACCATTCTCATTTGTGGAAGTACTTTTGTGGTCGCAGAAATTGATGATTTGTGAGACAGAAGCTCAAGCGATTTGAAGTAAATAAACAAAGAGAGAATATTATCGAGCCCGGTAAGCCACTCTTTAATGAAATAAAGGGAAAATGGAATGAACTGTATTTCAAAAACAGTCATCCCATAGTGATTGAATTGGGTTGTGGTAATGGGGAATACACGGTTGGATTGGCAGAAAAGAATCCCGATTCCAATTATATCGGTATTGATGTGAAAGGTGACCGGATTTATGTTGGTAGTACCTATGCAGTAGAAAATAAACTTAACAATGTCGCGTTCCTAAGGACCTCGGTTCATGATCTGGAATCGTTTTTTAGTGAGCATGAAGTTGAGGAGATCTGGATTACATTTCCAGACCCCAGGCCTAAGTCCAGGGAGGAGAGAAGGAGGCTGACACACCCCAGGTTTATGAGCATCTTCAACAAGATACTGACTGAAGATGGTTGGGTGAAACTTAAAACTGACAATACGGGTTTTTTTGAATATACCCTGGAGTTGATTCAGGAGGGGATCATCAAAACGAAGTCATTGAAATCTACAACTGATTTGGATGCTTCAGACCTAAAAGGAGATCACTTTGATATAGAAACCAAGTATGAAAAAATATGGAAGAATAAAGGATCAAAAATTAAATACTTGAAGTTTCAATTTGAAAATTGCAACTAAATTTGAAGGTTGGTTGTCAACGACAAATAAAACGATTAACAATAGACATGAATAAGTGGAAAGAATTTAAAGGGAGTATTCTGTTTTTTTTAATAATTGGCTCATCAATCCTGGTGTCCTGCCTTGACACTGGTGATATTGAGACAGAAGAGGAAAAATTGGCTAAAGTAAAAGCCCAATTTGATTTCGATCTTGAACAGATTGACAGTTATTTGGAGACCAACCTGATTGTTGCTGATACGGATTCGGTTTCTCAAATTAGGTACATCATGGTAGAAGAAGGGACAGGCGAATCACCTACCACATCTGATAATGTAGAAGTTACTTATACAGGAATGTTTTTGAATGGAGAAGTGTTTGATAAGATACCTTCTGCTGATGGTAAGACTTTAACCATAGAATTCCCGCTAGGTAATGTTATAGGTGCCTGGCAGATCATGATACCTAAATTAAAAGAAGGTGGTACCATTGAGTTTTATGCACCCTCATACTATTGTTACGGTCCGTATGGATCAGGTGCTTCAATTCCACCCGATGCCCCTTTGATATTTAGAGTAAAGCTAATTGCCGTAAATCCCATTTAATCGTCAATTTCCAAAGCCTCAAGTACATCCATGATGTCTCCATAATCCTGGAGACCGGTTTGTTCTTCCAGGTGGGCGGTTAGGGAGATTCCGTGATTTTGAAGAAGGTTAAGATTTTGTGAAGGGGAGCTTATTCCCAGAATGATCGGTACCTTCATTTCATTAAGGACACCGCTTTGTTTATTTAAGAGAGGGCTTTCTATTTCAAGATGAAGATATTTTAGGAGGTCTCCCTCATAGGTGAGAATTTCCTTAAGATCCATAATTTCCTTTTCATTCTTAATTTTCGTTCTGAGTATAATAGGGATACCAAAAGAAGAGAGTGAATCAAGATGTTTAGAAATGGTGGTTTCAATAAAGTCAAGGGAGTAGTCCAAGGCAGTGAGTTTGATCTCCTCTGCATTAGCATCATTAAATTCTCCAGCAAATTTTGGACCTGATACCCATTGCGTGATTTCCTTAAACTGTTCAGGTCCAATATATGAAGGTGACCCCTCTGTCAAAGAGAAACCCAGGATATCAACGCCCATCCCTGCACAGTACCGGGCATCACTGAGACTGGATACCTGGTTGATCTTTACAAAATTTTTTAACGCCATTGCTTTTCTTTGATGGCAAAGAAAGGAAATTATTATTCAAAGACACAGGCCATGGGAGAGGGAAAATATCTGTTTCTTTTTCTCTATCTTTGCCTCATGAACGGAACCAAAGCCGTTCTTTTTTATTAGATAGTTTCTAAACGCAAAACCAGGCTTTCAACCTGGCGAGACGATATGAGTAAACACGGAAGAATACTCGTCGCCATGAGCGGCGGAATAGATAGTTCGGTAGCAGCTGTGATGCTGCATGAACAAGGATATGAGGTCATCGGGATGACCATGAAAACCTGGGACTACGCTACCTCAGGTGGTTCCAGTAAAGAAACAGGATGCTGCAGTTTGGACAGTATCAATGATGCGCGAAACATTGCAGTAGATCTTGGCTTTCCACATTACATTGTAGATATTAGAGAAGAATTCGGGGATTACGTCATTGATCATTTCACGAGTGAATATCTGGATGGAAGAACGCCCAACCCATGTGTGCTTTGTAATACTCACATCAAATGGGATTCACTGCTGAGACGTGCTGATAAGCTGGACTGTGAGTTTATTGCCACTGGCCATTATGCGAATCTTAGGGAAGAGAATGGGAGGTATGTGATCAGCAAAGGGAAGGACGAGAACAAGGATCAGTCCTATGCTTTATGGGGGATCTCGCAGGAAAGCCTGAGTCGGACAAAATATCCATTGGGGCATCTGAGAAAATCTGAGATCAGGGAGATGGCCACTGAAAGGGGGTTCCATGAGCTGGTAAAAAAATCAGAATCCTATGAGATCTGCTTCGTGCCGGATAATGATTATCGGGGATTCCTGAAAAGACGGGTCGAGGGATTGGAGGACGAGGTAAAAGGAGGAGAATTTGTCCTGGAAGATGGCACAGTTGTTGGAACACATGAGGGATATCCGTTTTATACCGTCGGACAACGAAAAGGCTTAGGTATCGCTTTAGGTTATCCTGTATATGTGACTGAGATACAAAAAGATATGAATAGAGTGGTTCTGGGTACTTTTGACGAATTATCAAGAGATGGCATGTATGTGAAGCAGCTCAATATCAGCAAATACGGTTCCATTGATGGAGAAAGAAAGGATACCATCACCAAAGTCAGATACAATGATGAAGGGACTCCTGCAGTGATCGAACAGGCTGGAGATACCATGAAAGTATTCTTTGGGAAAGGTGTCAAGGCTATTGCTCCGGGACAGGCGGCTGTGTTCTACGAAGGGGAAGACGTGATTGGTGGTGGCTGGATCCACTCAAGTTTTAAACAGAAAAATGCGCAACTGGTATAATTGGTCATTTGTTTTAGTGCTACTACTTTTTGCTTGTGAAGATCAATTTCAGGCACAGGTAACAGATTTTGGTTATGACTACTTCCCATTGGAAGTCGGCTCATACAAAATCTATGAAGTGATGATGGTAACTTTTGATGCACAGGGTCCAGATACATCCAGATACCAGCTAAAGACTACCATTACTGAATCTTCAGGAGGAGATTATTATTTATTGCGACGTGAAACCAGATCTGATGAAGGTGAAGAATGGAATATTTCTGATGTCTGGACATTGCGAAGAGATCAGTACATAGCAGTAGCAACCGAAGAGAATTTGCCTCTTGTGAAAATGACCTTTCCGGTAGTAATAAATAGACAATGGAATGGTAATGCATTAAATGTACTTGGTGTTGGAAATTACCAGTTTGTTGAAGCATCTTCTGCTATATATGACGATTTGATTGGTGATGCTGGCAAAATTCAGGTACAAATTGCAGATGTTCCTCAAAATCTCGTGAACCAGGATCAACGATTTGAAGTTTATGCAAAGGGAGTTGGACTGGTAGAAAAGAATTATATTATTTTGAATTTTTGTACCTCAAATTGCGGATCCAACGAAGTGGATTCAGGTATAATCATTGAGCAAGTGTTGATTGCATATGGGCAGGATTAAATATTTAGGATTATTACTTCTATTGCTACAGCTATCTGCTTTTGCAGGGGAACATCGATTTGTGATTTTCCTTTCGGATAAATCAGATTCTAAATTTTCAATTGATCGTCCGGAAGAGTTTTTGACCCAAAGAGCCTTAGAACGACGTCAAAAGCAAAGCATTGAGATCACAGCTGAGGATTTACCTGTGAATGAGAAGTATGTTGAAGAGGTTAAAGAACTTGGAGTTTCTGTTTTTTTCAAATCAAAGTGGTTAAATGCCTTGTTAGTGCAGATGGATTCTTCCTTAGTTGACAAAGTCACCAGTTTGAGTTTCGTTAACAGTATTCAATATGTCGCTCAGGGAGAGAAGCTTTCTAATGAAAAAATACCAGTTGAGATTGCTAAGTCATTTAAGGCACCACGATCGATTATCGGTACAACTGATTTGCAATTGAGTATGCTGAATGCAGATTCAATGCATGCAGACGGCTATAAGGGTGAAGGGATATATATCGCCATTTTTGATTCTGGTTTTCCAGGTGTTAATGAATACAAACCCTTTGAGCATATCCATAAGAACGGTAGATTAGTTGCTTACAAAAATTTTGTTACAAATTCCGGGAATCCATTTATCTATTCTACTTCGGCAAATTCACATGGAACAAGCGTACTTTCCACCATTGCGATGGACTATGGTGAGGAGGCTCAGGGGATAGCTCCTCATGCAAGTTTTGTGCTCTGTGTGACAGAAGATGTGGAAAGCGAATATCGTGTGGAAGAATACAACTGGTTGCTGGGAGCGGAATTTGCAGACAGCATTGGAGTTGATGTGATCAATGGCTCATTGGGCTATTCCACTTTCAATGATTCTACTATGAATTACCATTCAGATCAGTTAGATGGAGAGACAGCCGTAGTGTCATTGGCAGCTACAAAGGCTGCGTCGAAGGGCATGGTGGTCGTGGTAAGTGGTGGAAATTCAGGGAATAAATCATGGAAGTATGTTACACCACCAGGTGATGCAGAAGGGATTTTAGTCGTCGGTAGTGTAAACGGTAGTGGAGAAAGAGCTTCTTTTAGTTCATTGGGACCTACCCATGATGGGAGAATAAAACCGGATGTTGTGGCTTTGGGTTCACCAGCAACCGTTTTTGACGGATACGCTTACCCTGATCGAATCACTTTCGGAAGTGGAACGAGTTTTTCTGCCCCATTGATTGCGGGGTTTGCCGCCGGGATCTGGCAGGCCAATCCTGACTGGACGAGCGAGGAAGTAATTGCTGCCATCAAATATTCTGGCAATATGGCATTAAATCCCAATAATGAAATAGGCTACGGAATACCTGATTATCGGTATGCTGTGGCAAATAATAGCCTGTCAGTTTCAGATATTTTTCAAAATAAACTGAAGATCTATCCAAACTCTTTTCAGGGTGGAAAAATCAAGGTAGACTTGTCTGGCGTAAAGAGCGAAGGCATAATTGATTTTGACATTACAGATTTAAAAGGAGCTTCAGTGATTAGTCAGCGAATTGATACAACGACCGCAAGTGATCAATACCAGGTTGATTTTCCAGCAACTTCCAATGGGATATATCTTTTGAAAGTTTCTACTGCTAGCTGTAACAAGACCATCAAACTCATTAAATACTGATTATGGATAAATGTCTGATTGCCCCTTCCGTTTTGGCTGCTGATTTTGGCCGGATTAAAGAGGAAGTGGAAATGCTCAACAAAAGTCAAGCAGACTATATCCATATTGACATTATGGATGGGGTCTTCGTGCCTAATATCTCTTTTGGGTTTCCGGTTACAAAAGCAATTGCTAAGCATGCCAAAAAGCCTCTGGATTTTCATCTGATGATCACGAATCCCGATTTGTACCTGGAGCAGTGTAAAGACAGTGGGGCAGAGATCATTACGGTCCATTATGAAGCCTGTAATCACCTTCACCGCACGGTGGAAGCTATAAAAAGTCTTGGCATTAAAGCCGGTGTGGCTTTGAATCCACATACTCCGGTAGACTTATTGGACGATATTTTTAGCTTGCTGGATTTGGTACTTATCATGTCTGTAAATCCTGGATTCGGGGGTCAGAAGTTCATCCCCCATACCTACACCAAAGTGAGTAATGCCCGTGAAAAAGCGAATCTTAATAATCCCAATATCTTAATTGAAATTGATGGTGGAGTCACATTGGATAATTACAAAGAACTGGTGAACAGAGGTGCAAACATGCTGGTTGCAGGCAGCTTTGTTTTTAATTCTAAAGACCCTATACATACCATAGCCGCTTTAAAGGACGTTTGACACTAAGTATGTCTCTCCGCAACCTTTTGATCCTCCTGGCTTGCTTTCTTGTACAAGTTTCATTGGCACAGGAAATAATTATTTCAGGTAAGGTTGTAAATCAGGAGGGTAGCCCGGTAGAAGGTGTTAATATTAGGAGCACCATTACTCAAAACGGATCAGTCTCTGCAGCTGATGGATCATTTGATATTTTATCTTTTATAGGAGATACACTCACTTTCACACACATTCAGTACCGTAAAAGTGTACGTATTGTCACAAGTGAAGAATTTTTTGCTGTGATTTTGATTCCGGGATCCCAGTCACTTGAGGATGTGGTGATTCGTGATAACCGATTATCTGAAGAAGTTGTAAACAAGTTGACAATAGATGCTGAGGCAACACGCTATTTACCTTCCACTTTTGGTGATTTCAATAAAATCCTAATCACTATGCCGGGGGTCTCCAGCAACAATGAACTATCATCCGCTTATTCGGTAAGAGGCGGCAATTTTGACGAAAATCTTGTTTATGTCAACGATATACCAATTTACAGACCATTTCTGGCCAATGCAGGGAGGCAGGAAGGTTTGAGTTTTGTAAATCCCGATATGGTAAGAGATATCGATTTTTACCCCGGAGGATGGGCACCTAAATATGGCGACAAATTATCCAGCAGTTTAAATATTCAATATAAAGAGCCTGCAGAGTTGGAGGGGTCAGCATCAGTTGGTCTGCTGGGTGGTTCAGCATATGCAGGCGGTAAAATGTCCCGGGGTTCCTATCTCGTCGGAGCCAGACACAGGGATTCGAGATATTTGCTTAACTCCCTTGAAACTAAAGGTCAGTATTTTCCTACCTATACAGACCTTCAAGGCCTGCTTACATTTGATTTATCACCGAAAGAATCCGGTTATATTAATAAATCAAAGCTGAACTGGTTGATATCCTATGGAAGAAACAGGTATTTGACTGAACCTACCTCGCAGTTAACAGACTTTGGTTCAATTAAGGAAAATTTCAGAATAGAAACTGCTTTCCAGGGAAAAGAAATTCTAAACTACAATACGTTTCAGACCGGTATCCGATTTACCCATAATTTCAATGACCGCCTTATCACGAATATCATTGCTTCAGGCATGGTGACCAGAGAACATGAACTTTATGAAGTGGAAGGGGCATACCGTTTAAGCGATATCACCAATCCTCTGGCAGGTGACAACAGTCTTTCCTTGCGGGGAGTAGGGTCCAATTATGACTATGGAAGAAACAAGCTATCAGCAAAGATTTATTCTGTCGAAAATCGATGGGAAATGCTTCTAAAACCAAATCTTGTGGTGGAAGGAGGACTGGGTTTTTATTATCAAAACATTCAGGATGAGCTCAATGAATATAGTTTTATAGACTCTGCCGATTTTGTTTCAATTGATTATTCTTCGTTTAACCAGGTAGATCTCACATCTCAACAATATACTGGTTATCTTCAGGGTACCTGGTATGGACGGGATTCCATCAGCGCTTTGATTATTGGGGGTAGAGTTAATTATTGGACCGTAAATGAGGAGCTATTGATCAGCCCGAGGATGACCTATCAGTTGTCACCCAGATGGAAAACACCGACATCCTTCACTTTTTCCCTCGGGCTTTATCAGCAACCTCCCTTTTATCGAGAATTAAGAAATTATTCAGGGGAGATTAATGAACAAAGGCTAGCGCAAAAGTCGGTTCATGTGATTACAGGCATGCGGCAAGCGTTAACAATGTGGGGACGTCCTTTTATTTTTTCGACAGATGCTTATTATAAGTATCTCTATGACGTGATTCCATATGATATTGACAACGTACGGATCAGGTTTCTTCCAGGGACGGCGAAAGCCTACGCAACAGGTTTGGATGTTCGTTTGAATGGGGAATTCATCAAAGGAACCCAGAGTTGGTTCAGCATCAGCTACCTCCAGACCAAAGAAGACCTTGAGAATGATGGGATAGGCTATGTGAGACGTCCTACGGATCAGCGATTGAATCTGGCCATTTACTTTGAAGATCATATGCCATTGGATCCTACCATTCGTGTCTACCTTAATCTAGTTTATGGTTCTGGTTATCCGTTTGGCCCACCCCAGGTGCCATCACTTAGAAATGCCTTCCAGGGAGACGAATATGCGAGAGTAGATTTGGGCTTGTCAAAGCTATTTGAGTTTCGTAGCGATCGTTTTATCAGTAAGTTTTGGATTCGAGCAGAGATTCTAAATGCATTGGGAGCGGATAATACGCTGTCTTACACCTGGATTGAAGATGTAAACGGAAATAATTTTGCTATCCCTAATTCATTATCGGCAAGATTTTTGAATTTGAAGCTCATAGCCGAACTTTAGACTTTCTTTTACGTCTAAAGGATAGTCAAAAAATTATATCAATCACAACTCAGAATAAAATGAAAAGATTTGTATTTTCTATCCCAGTATTAGCTGTATTGATCCTGTTAGGAGCTTGCGCTAAACGAACCGTAACCCGGGTAAGTCCGGATCAGCAAATTGATCTAAGTGGTCGCTGGAATGATACCGATTCCAAAATGGTTGCTGAAGAAATGATCAACGATGTTTTGAAAAGACCATGGCATCAGGATTTTGTGAGAGCAAATAATACAAAACCTGTTACGATTGTCGGTATGGTCCAGAATAAAACCGCCGAGCACATTGAACCAGAAACATTTATAAAGGACATAGAGCGTGAATTTATCAACTCTGGCATGGTCAGGGTAGTAGAAAACTCAGTTTTTAGAGAAAAACTTAGAGAAGAAAGAGCTGAACAGGGGGAATTTGCCTCACCAGAAACCCAGGCTAAATGGGGTAGAGAGCTTGGAGCGAATTTTATGATGTTTGGGATTATTACTGCCATTACCGATTCCTACAATAAAGAATCGGTTGTTAACTATAAGGTTAACCTCGAGCTGGTGAATATCGAGACCAACGAAAAGGTCTGGATAGGTGATAAAGAGATCAAAAAATACATCAGAAACTAAGATAAATCCTTAGAATCAGTGATCCATCATTGGATAAAAAGGGTATGGTTAATTCTATTCGTAGGATTAACCATTTCCTGCGCTACTTATTATCAACTTAATTACGAGTTCAATCAATTCTATACAAATGGTGATCTTGAGGCAGCTGGTAAACTATTAGATAGCAATAAAAAGCAAGCCAAAGACAAAAATCGATTCCTTTACTTTCTGAATCAGGGGCTGGTAAATGCCCAGCTGGGAAAGTATGAAGAAAGCAATGAATGGTTTGAGAAAGCATACATCTTTGGTGAAGACTACCATAAAAATGCCGGAGCTGTAACTGCTACATTCCTTGTGAACCCTAACACTATTACCTACCCTGGGGAGGATCATGAACATATCCTGTTATTGTATTATAAGGCAATCAACTACCTCCATCTTTCAGATTATGAATCTGCCCTGGTTGAATGCCGAAGGTTAAACAACAGGCTTTATGAATTGGCGGACAAATATCCAGGTGATAATAAATACAAAAGAGATGCCTTTGTCCACAACCTAATGGGTATCGTCTATGAGGCAAGTGGGGATATTAACAATGCATTTATTGCATACAGGAATAGCTATGATATTTATAAAGATGATTATCAAAAGCTTTTCGGACTTACAGTCCCTGATCAATTAAAGGAAGATTTGCTGCGATCCGCCTATTTAAATGGGTTTACGACAGAACTGGATTATTATGAAAGAGAATTTGGACGCACCTATAATAAGGACTCATATGCTACTGAAGAGCTGATTTTCTTCTGGCATAATGGACTTGGACCTGTAAAGTCGGAATGGTCAGTCAATTTCACGGTGATTGAAGGAGAAGGGGGGATGGTTTCATTTGTCAATGAAGATATGGGTTTTAATTTCCCATTCCCACTAGCCAGTGATGACCAGAAAAGTGAACTAACAGATCTTAGATTTTTTAGGGTGGCTTTTCCAAAATATGAGGAGCGGAAAGTGATGTTTACTAATGCCTATCTCCTTTACAATTCTGAGCAGTATCCGCTCGAAATGGCTGAAAATGTGAATGATATAGCATTTAAGGTGCTCAATGAGCGTATGCTCAAAGAATTTGCTCAGGGCTTGCTTAGGGTGGCAATTAAGAAATCCCTGGAGCAAGCAATCAGGGGTGATCAGCGTTCAGACAAGGATCAATCTGCAGAAGAAAAACGAAATGAGGAGATTAGGGAAGGCCTTTCATTTCTCGTAGGTATTGTAAACGCAGCCACTGAAAAAGCTGATACCAGGAACTGGCAAACCCTTCCGCATGACATTTTTTATACACGCGTTCCTTTGGATACAGGGTATAATGAGGTAATATTGCAGGTTTCGAGCGAGTTGGTGGGGGCCAAAGATATGCATACCTTCAACTTTGAAGTTCGAAAAGGAGAAACCGTCTTCCATACATTTCATTCGTTGGAAGCACTATGATAAGCGGATTGGCTTATTAAAATAATTATTGTTTAATCTAAAAGTTAAAAGATGAAAAAAACATGGTTAGCGTGTTTGTTGACACTTGTTGTATGGTCGTTGCAGGCTCAGGAGGAAACCAGAGAGTTTACTGATGATGAATTGATAAGTTATGCAACTGTAATGGTTTGGGTAGAAGGTGAAAAAGTAAAAATGACGGATGCTTATAATAGCTGGATTCAGGAAAATGATTCCATCGAGGCAGCGAAGTTTAGTGAGATGCTAAAGGCTAATAAGTCAGGAACACTTGGTGAAGTAGAGGCAACCGAAAGCGAATTAGCGGCTTTCAATAGTATCGAAGCTAAGAATGAACAGCAACAAGCAGAATTTAAGGAAGTATTTATTGGCAAGATCAAGGAGGACATTACCGTATCGCTTTATAATGATTTAGGCAAGGCGCTCAAAAAGGATGAAGCGCTTAAAGCCAGATATCAGACCATATTTGATGAGCTGCTCGCCGAAGCGAATCCCGAAGGTGAAGAAGTAGAGGAGGCAGGAGCGGGCTCATAATTGTCAAACAAATGAGAAGTCTTGAAAGGGTTGATTCAGGTCAATCCTTTTTTATTTTACCATAGGTTGCTTATTTTAATGGCATAAAATACCATCATGTTTACAGAACACGAAATTCATAGTATTGTTGAGATTCCCGAAGTGCATGAGGCAACGATTGCGCTGAAGAAAGAATTTTGCAAAAAAGAGGCCCCATATCTTGAAATTTCGGATCACGATTTCTTTTCCCTTATCATGATGGCGCCAACCGTGGGTATAGCCCTTGCTGATGGTAAATTGACATTATTTGAGGAATTAGCCTTGAATAAAAAGGCAAGAAAACTATCCATGGGAGGATATTTTATGAAAAAGGATCCGGTAGTCTATGCCATGAAATTCCTGATGGGAAAATACGATGAATGGTCAGATAGGTTTTATGAAGTATTGAAACTGGCCATGCATAAGTCATTTGATATGAGTGCAATGGAAATTCAGGATTTTGATGAATCCAAAGAGGTTTCCTATGAAGATTACAAATTTGCCGTTCTTGACTCTCCCTATATACTGATTCGGTTCATCTCCAGTTTCTTTCTTGAATCAGATGAAGATATCATCCGAAAAAGACATAACATTGGCAAGAATGAGTATGTCAGACTTATCCAAATCGGTGAAAAACTCGGGCTAAAGAAGCTTCGGGTCTACCAGATGTTTGTTAAAACATTTGAAAAGGCTTAGCCTTTGAATAAAATTCCTGGCATAGTTTTTCGTTCATACTGTTGTTGTGTGTATGTAAAGGGTGAATGAATAACTGTTATTTTTCCCTATTTTTGTAAAAAACTATGAAATCCGCTTGAACAGGTGTGCGATTACGATAGTGTTATGCCTCGTCGCTACCTCCTCAGTCTTTGCGCAATCCAGTGATATCTATAAGAAATATGATATTCACCGCAACCCTATGCGCGTATTTCTGAACAAATTTTCCTTTTCTCTCAGCCTTGGGTACGGAGTTACTGAATATAAGAACAACTTAAAAGATTTCGGCTTTTATCAGGATTCATCGACACAGTTAATACTTAGAAGAGATCTTGAATATGGTGCTGATACCATTGGATTTAGCAATTGGCTTACAAATCCTTTAGAGGATACGGTATCGACCCCGGCTACAATGTTTGGGGATTCGATAGGATTGGCCTTTCAAAACCAGACTGGAACGATCCCTATTTCACTTTCGGTTCACTACAATTTCAACAAGATCAGGATTGGTGGAGGCTTTTCATATCAACAGCAAAATCTGAAACCATTAGAACCCAATGTCTATAAAGATTCTATTCGAGCGTATGACCTTGGATATAAGTCTGCCGGGTTAACTAGATTCTGGGGTATGGCTGGATACCAGTTTTATGAGTGGTGGGATTATACTTTCGTTGGAGAATTAAGATTGGGGGTTTCAAAATATGGAAAGAAGTTTGATTCACCTTTTATTACTACAGGATTATTTTATAATCTGGGTGTTAACATTGAACGAAATTTTTCTGAGTATTTCAGGGTAATCATACGACCTTCATTTGATATCAAAAGTTTCAAAATTGAATTACCCGACGGCGACCCTATTAAGTTAACTAGCAACGCCTTTTTAATGCAGGTAGGTGTAAGTTTTAATATCCCGGAAATACCCCGATCACCAATGAAGAGTGATCATATTCAACTTAAACATGTACTTAGTGATGAAGAGGGAAGGCTCTACGAATACAGGGGTCAACCAATATGGAAAGTACAAAATCCTAAGGTCGGTCAGAACCATCGTAGGTTATGGCGTTACAAGCTTAAAAACCGCCGTAAATTAGACCCCTATTGAGGTTAAAATCACAAGGATTTTACTTAAATTGCGGGCTGTTTTAAAGGTATTCATTTAACCCATTTCAATGTCAGACGGAGACGATAAAAATCTACCTGATGAGGCGTCAGGAACGCAATCCGCCGGTCAAACAATTATCCCAATAAATATTGAAGAAGAAATGAGGGGAGCCTACATCGATTATTCGATGTCGGTCATCATTTCGAGGGCATTACCGGATGTCCGTGATGGACTAAAGCCCGTGCACCGACGCATCCTATACGGGATGCTTGAGCTTGGAGTCAACTACAACAAACCATACAAGAAATCGGCAAGGATTGTTGGGGAAGTACTTGGAAAATACCACCCACACGGTGACTCAGCTGTATATGATACGATGGTTCGTATGGCACAACCGTGGTCATTAAGATATGAACTGGTTGATGGTCAGGGAAACTTTGGGTCAGTAGATGGTGATTCACCAGCTGCCATGCGATATACCGAAGCAAGACTGAAAAGGATAGCTGAAGAGATGTTGGCGGATATCAACAAAAACACTGTTGATTTTCAGCCTAACTTCGATGACTCTCTTTCTGAACCTTCGGTTTTACCAGGGAAACTTCCAAATCTTCTGCTTAATGGAGCGTCTGGAATTGCTGTTGGTATGGCAACTAATATGGCTCCGCATAATCTATCAGAGGTGGTAGATGGTATCACAGCATATATTGATAATAATGACATTTCTATCGACGAGCTAATCACCCATATTACTGCCCCGGATTTTCCTACTGGTGGGATTATCTATGGGTATCAGGGGGTAAGATCTGCGTTTGAAACCGGCCGGGGTCGAATTGTGATGCGTGCTAAAGCTGAATTTGAGACCATGAAGTCTGGCAAAGAGCAGATCATTGTGACAGAGATACCATATATGGTTAACAAAGCCAATATGATTGAGAAGACTGCCCAGCTTGTCAATGAGAAGAAAATTGAAGGAATTACAGATATCAGAGATGAGTCCGATCGATCTGGTATGAGGATTGTTTATGAGCTTAGAAAAGATACTATCCCTAATGTGGTGCTCAACAATCTTTATAAGTACACCCAACTGCAGTCTTCGTTTAGTGTCAATAATGTGGCCCTGGTAAAGGGAAGACCATATACGCTCAACTTAAAGGATCTGATCAAATATTATGTCGAACATCGACATGATGTGGTTGTTCGACGAACTCAATATGAGTTGGATGAAGCAGAAAAGCGTGCACATATTCTAGAAGGTTACCTTATAGCGCTTGACAACCTTGATGAAGTGATAGCACTTATCAGGAGTTCAAGGGATCCGGAAATTGCTAAAAATGGTCTGATGGAGAAGTTCCAACTATCAGAGATCCAGGCAAAAGCAATTCTTGATATGCGTCTGCAGCGGCTGACTGGTCTTGAGCGAGAGAAGATCATTAGTGAGTATGAGGAGATCAAAAAGCTCATTGAACACCTGAAGAACATCCTCGGTAATGAAGATTTGCGAATGCAGATTATTAAGGATGAGTTGATTGAACTTAAAGACAGGTATGGGGACGAAAGAAGGTCAACCATTGAGCACGCTGCTGATGAGTTTACGGCTGAGGATATGATTCCGGATGAGGAAATGGTCATTACTATTTCACATCAGGGTTATATCAAACGTACACAACTTGCAGAATATCGTACCCAGGGACGAGGTGGAGTAGGGAGTAGAGCAGTAGCTACAAAGGATGATGACTTTACAGAGCATCTATTTGTCGCAACAAACCATAATTACCTGTTGATCTTCACTGAATATGGTAAGGTTTACTGGAAAAAGGTATGGGAGATCCCCGAAGGTTCAAAAACTTCCAAAGGTCGAGCGATTCAGAACCTGATCAATATTGATGCTGAGGATAAGATTCGTGCCGTTATTAGCGTAAAAACGCTTGATGATCCGGATTATATCAATAACAATTATCTGATCATGTGTACGCAAAATGGTACGATTAAGAAGACATCACTAGAAGCATATAGCAGACCTCGACAAAATGGCATCAATGCCATAACTATTCACGAAGGCAATAAACTGTTATCTGTTCGCCTGACAAATGGAGATAATCACATTGTTATAGCCAATAATTCCGGAAGAGCGATTCATTTCCACGAATCTGACGTAAGACCAATGGGAAGAATGGCTGCTGGAGTGAAAGGAATCTCCTTAAAGGACAAGGAATATGTAATTGGTATGGTTTGTGTATCTAATCAGGAACCATCCAATTTGTTGGTAGTTTCCGAAAAAGGTTATGGTAAAAGATCAGACCTGGAGGACTATAGGATAACAAAAAGGGGTGGAAAAGGTGTCAAAACGCTCAATGTTACTGATAAGACCGGACAATTGGTTGCAATCAAAGATGTGGTTGATAGTGACGATCTTATGATTATCAATAAATCCGGTATCGCTATCCGTATGAATGTTGAAGATTTACGGGTGATGGGAAGAGCAACACAAGGCGTGAGACTGATCAAACTGAATGATAATGATGAAATATCAGCAGTTGAAAAAATAAGTCAAATTGATGACGAAGAGGAAAATGTTAGTTAAATTAAATTTCAAAACACAGGAATCTACTATAAAAATGAAAAGGATATTCGGACTTACACTGGCACTGGCAGTTTGCTATGTCGGTTATGCACAAAAACCAAAAGTCAATAAAGCCAAAAGCTTGATGGATAGAGGTGAGTTAGCTGAGGCAAAGGATATTTTCGATGCTGCAACCACCTATGAAAAAACCATGAATGACGGCAAGACATGGTATTACAGAGGTCTTCTCTATGTTCAATTAGACACAACCTCTAAAGAAGAATTCAAAATGCTTTCATCTAATCCGATGGATGTTGCTTTGAAGTCATTTGCTAAGGCGGATGAGTTACAAGAAAACGGGAAGGGATATTTTTATACAAGTCCCTCTTCTATGTTACCTGTTACCAAAGAGCAGCAGTTAAACGATTACTATGGCTGGTATTACAATGCTGCTGTTAACGAATATCAGGATGGGGAATATGCAACAGCTGTGGAGGACTTTAAAAAAGCAGCTCTTATAAACCCTGCTGATACTAATGCGGTAATTAATGCTGCCTATTCTGCACATGCAGGTGAATTGTATGACGATGCAAAAGCACTTTACAAAGAAGCGATTGAAAGAGGTGCTGTCAATAAAGATTACTTCTACAACTATATTGCAATCGTTGGGATGGATAACGACATGGAAAAATCCCTGGCTGCAGTTGATGAAGCCCTTGAGTACTTTCCTGATGATGCAGACCTTAATAGAAATCGGATTGACCTTTTGATTAAACTTGATCGAATTGATGAAGCAAGAGATGAGTTAGTAAAAGCAGTAAGCGAAGAACCAGGAAATCCGGACTTGCAATTTGCTTTAGGAGTTATCTATGATCAGATGGGAGAGGCAGAAAAGGCATTAGGTGCTTATGATAAAGCAATAGAGGCAAATGATACACATTACAATGCTAATTTCAATAAAGGCGTACTCTTGCTGGATGAAGCAAATAATGTGATCAAAGAGCAAAATAACCTGGGAATGACTAAAGCTGACCAGCAGAAATATGCCAAATTGGAGCCCGTTATTCAGCAAAAGTTGAAAGATGCTATGCCACAGTGGGAAAAGATCGTTGAGATCAGTCCTGAAGCTGATAAAGCTGACAATATGCAATACCTGGCTTATATTTATACAAACCTGGGTCTGAAGCAAAAGTCTGCTGAACTGCAGAAAAAGTTAAATGCCATGGAGCAATAAGAAATTATTATTTTGATAAATTAGGAAAGCAGTCTCATGACTGCTTTTTTATTTTATGGCAAATGAAATTACACCCCACTTTAAGCTACGTTAGAATTTTTGATTTAATCAATTTCAATTAGGTCAGATAAAATGGAAAAGCCAATCATTTCAGTTTCCAACGTTAAGAAATACTTTGGATCGACTAAAGCAGTGGATGGTATTGATCTAACCATTGAAAGAGGAGAATTTGTGGCGCTTTTGGGTCCAAATGGAGCTGGCAAAACCACATTGGTGGAAATGATCGAGGGGATACAGAAGCCGGATTCTGGCGAGATATTGATCAATGATTTACCATGGAAGGGCAATGAATCGAAGCTGCGAAAGGTTATTGGACTTTCGTTTCAAGAGACTCACTTCATCGAAAAGTTGACAGTAGGGGAAACGTTAGCACTGTTCTCAGGGTTCTATGAACTTCCGAAAGAGAGAGCTGAGACCATTATGCAACTCGTTGGTTTGGAGGAAAAAAGAAAAACATATGCGAAGTATCTTTCTGGGGGGCAACGTCAAAAATTAGCGTTGGGAATCGCTTTCTTAAATCAACCTGAAGTGCTATTGCTAGATGAACCAACTACAGGGTTGGATCCAACTGCGAGAAGAGAAATTTGGGAGATTCTGAAAAAACTGAGAATAACTTATAATACAGCAATGATCCTGACTACGCATTATATGGAAGAAGCTTCCTATTTATGCGAAAGGATTGTAATTGTAGATCATGGTAAGGTCCTCGCTAGGGGGACTCTTGATGAACTCCTGGCGAGGTATAGAAATGGGGAAAAGATTTCATTTACATCAGACCGACCAGTTAGTGTTGGAAGTTTGCCTAAACCTCAAAGTATTATAAATTCGAATTTTTCTGAGAATGGTACCAAGGGGCAAATCATTGTAATGGATTTGGTTGAATATTTACCTGGCTTTCTGAAGTTCGTCGATAAAGAAGGGGTGAAACTAACCTCTCTTGAATGCAGGAAAATGACATTAGATGATCTGTTTATTGCGATGACTGGACGTAATTTAATTGCTGATCAATGAGACAATTGATATTATTAATTGATGTCGAACTGAAGGAATACCTTCGGGAGCCAGGAATATTATTTTGGGCCCTTTTCTTTCCAATACTGCTTGCGCTGGGGCTGGGATTAGCATTTTCGGGAAAAGGTGAACAAAAACGGTCTGTGGCAGTGGTATGTCAAGTAAGTGATTGTCAATTACCATTTGGATTGGATGGGAATAAGGATAAAGTTTTGGGAAATGAAAAGATTGGAATAACAACATATGAATTCATTGAGTCAGATTGGGATGAGGCTATCAAAATGCTGAAAAAAGGTATAGTCAGTATGATTTTAGAGGTAAAAGGCGATGATGTACAATATCATTTTGATCCTAACAACGCTGAAGCAAATTATGCCTATTTACAACTTTCGGAAGCGCTTAAGGGCGTAGAGATAAACCAAGATAATATCACAGTACTAGAACAAAAGGGTACTAGATATATTGATTTTTTGGTACCTGGATTATTGGCTATGGGAGTGATGATGAGCTGTATGTGGGGGATTAGCTATAGCAATGTTGACAGAAGGAATAAGAAGCTTTTAAGACGCATGGTAGCTACTCCAATGAAGAAATATAATTACGTAGCCTCCCAACTTGTGTCAAGATTAATGCTGAGTGCAGTAGAAGTGTTATTATTGGTCGGATTTACGAAATGGATTTTTGATGTTTCCATTACAGGTTCAATACTGGCAGTCATCTTGCTGGTGATAGCAGGCAATGTAGCTTTTACCGGGTTAGCTATATTGATAGCCTCCAGGACTGCTAATACTCAAATAGCCAATGGATTGATCAACCTGGTAGTGATGCCTATGATGATCTTGTCCGGGATCTATTTCAGCTACCACAATTTTCCTGATTTGATGATATCTATCATTCAATTTCTTCCTTTGACCGTATTGGCTGATAGTATTAGATCGGTATTCATTGAAGGAGCAACACTTGTTAATGTCCTGCCTGAAATAATCGGATTGTTTGCATTCGGATTTATCCTGTATGGACTTGGTATCAGGATTTACAAATGGTATTAGGTTAACGATCCGATAAATCCAGGTTGTAGACCAGTCGGAGATCAAGAATCGGCCCGGGATCAAAATTGACATTTTTTTGAGCCCTGTTATCTCCAAAGCTTAGTATGGCCACTCTGAAGTCCATTTCGTCTCCTTCAGCAAATTGCAAGTAGCTTCTACCTATGGCAAAGCCAGCTCGTGCTTCAAAACAAAGGTTGCCTGCAAACTTATACCGGCCAAATAAGGCAAGATCAATACTTTTTCGTTCGATATAATCATTGCTGTACATTGGGTCGCCTACCTGGAAGCTTGTGATTAATCCAAAATGACTCAAACCCAATGTTAGTTTTTCTGAAGCATGATAGTTCACCTTGGCAAAGATGGGTAGCAAGCCAGTGATGGACCATTTGGATGACAATCGCCAATCCAGGTAGATCAATGGGACAAACATATCGCCAAACTTCTCTTTATTGTACATTAACCCATAGCGCATTGTCAGGTTATCATTGTATTTGATCTCATACAACCCGATTCCCCCCAATTGAAAGTGGGAGATATCAACTTTATTGATATCGCTCATGAATCTAGGTACGATCAGAAGTTGAATAGCATTACGATCTGATATTTGTTGAGCCAACCCGGTTTGTAATATGAATCCATGGACTTTGACTGGCATGATGGCACCTGGGACTTCTGTCGAATAGTTTACATTAAAACTCTGATAAGTCAAATCCGAGTACCAGATTGATTTTTCGTTGAGTACAATGGGTATTTTTAAATTGGTAAGGAAACCAGTCTCACTGGCATTCCCATTTCCTGTTTCGTAAGGTTGCTCTGGACTGTATCGATAAGAAAGCGTCAGTAAGTCAATGGATTGCTGTCCATAGAGGGAGGTAGTAGTAAATGCTAGTATGAAGATCAGGGCTTTCACCCAAATGAAATTAGTGAAAAACGGTGAATATTTTTTAAATACTACTTTAAAGAATTTAAAGCTAATTGGAATGTTGATTTGATTATTCCAGACAACGATTATTAGTTTATCTAAACAATCACAATTTCATGATGTTGTTTTTATATAATTCATTTTATTAAAATCAAACCCATTTAGATTATGTCAAATATTGTATCATCAGTTGTCAACGGAATTAAAGGAGGACTAAAAGGTGCCATCTCTGGAACTGCAGATTTGGGAGGAACGGTGATTGAGTCTGTAAAAGACCTGACAGAGACAACAATCAAGGGAGCTTCAGATATTGTAGTGAAAGGTATTCAGTTACCCGCATCCATTGTGCAGGGCGCATTTGAGAGTATTAAGAATATTGGGACCAGTAGCATCAATCTGGTGAAAGGGATTGTGGATGGGGCTGTGCAGGGATCTATGAAAGCAGGGGTAGAGCAAAAAGATGCTGTTAAAGGTACCGTTAAGCAATCGATACTGGCAGCAAAAGAAATTGGTGCGGATGTTGGTGATGTCGCGGTTGAAGCGATCAGAGGATCAATTGATGGTGTCAGGAAAGTCGGTGGTGATACAGTAGCGGCCACAAAAAACAGTATAATTGCAGCGCTTGAAGCAGCTGCAGAAATTAGTGAAGAAGCCGCAAATGCGGTTAAAAATTCAATTAAGGACGGTGTTAACAATGCAAAGGAAATCCTTGAAGAGATTAAAAAATAACTTTTAAAAGTTTAGGATCAACAATTCCTAATTGTCCGATTTCTTTCAAAAGCCTGGCAAATATTTTTGTCAGGCTTTCTGTTTTTTAAAGGCATTCCATTACAGATTCTGTCATTGGTAATCATTAATTTCGGCACAAAATGAACACCCTTGCTGACACTTATTCAATATAATGAATCCAACTGCCTGGTAAAGGAAAGAATTACTGCAGATGATGCGGCTCAACTGGTAGATAAAGAAATGATTAACTGGTTGGATGTGGAAACAACTGATCAGGGGATAGAGGAGGATACGGCCAGGTTGTTTGATATCCATCCATTGATGCTGGAAGACATCATGCAAACAGATCTACTACCCAAGTTTGAGCTTTTTGATAAATATCTGTTTTTCACAGCAAAGATGCTTAATTACCTTCCGGAGAAAGATCTGATCCAGGAGGAACATTTAAGTATTGTTTTAAACAAAAATCTGCTGATAACTTTTCAGGAAGGACTTCCTGGAGATGCATTTGATGAGCTTCGATCCAGGATTCAATTGAACAAAGGAATTATTCGAAAGTCTAAAGGTGATTATCTCTTTCATCATATTATTGATGCTGTAGTGGATCAATACATGGACATAATGAATATGTTGCGTAATAAGATTGAACTACTGGAGGAAAAGTCTTTTGCTGATCCATCATTTGATGTCATGGAATCAGTGATTGATATCAAAAAAGATGTCAATATCCTGAGAAAATACACCCTTCCGATGCGGGATGCCATTAACAAGGTCAGAGTAGAAGGTAAGGAGTTTATCGACAAGACTTCTATAAACTATTTCCAGGATGTCGTGGATCATCTAAACTACCTGGTTTCTTCTTTTGATACTTCTAGAGAGATGCTGAGGGATCTTATGGATCTACAACAATCTAATCAGGATAATGAGCGGAACCGGGTGATGAAAACCCTCACTGTTGTTTCAGCTATTTTTATCCCACTCACATTTCTTGCGGGTCTTTATGGCATGAACTTTCAATATATGCCTGAACTTCATCAAAAATGGGGTTACCCAGTATTGCTTCTGGTGATGGTTTTAGTAGCGGTAGGGATGTCGATCTATATGCGAATGAAAAAATGGTTTTAGTTTTTGGATGACAATAAATAGCCATACAGTTCTAACTCCTTAAGATCTGATATCTCTTTAATTACACCATCAACCAAGACGTAGCGCTTAGTTGTGACTGACCATGCGGCTTGATATTGATGATCCGTCAGGATGATTCCCTTTTTGCTTCTTTGTTGCTGAATGTGCTGGATAACCTCTTCGACAAGGATAGGCGAAAGAAAGGAGAAGGGTTCATCCAGAATAGTGAACATTGAATCTGTGTATAAAAGTGTCAGAATCTCTACCAATTTTTTCAAACCACCCGAAAGCTCTCCTAATCTGTCATTCTGATAATTTTTGAAGTTCTCAACTTCTAGTAATTCTGGTGTATTGAAGATTCTTGACAATTGAGTAATGGTCAGATAATTCATTAAAAGCCCTTCCTGCGGAAGATAGGTAATAGCATTAATCCTTTTGTAGAGATGTGCAACATATGATTTATCGACTCTGATGGATTGATTTTCACCAATTAGAGTCCCAAAAATGATTTTCATGAGACTTGACTTACCAGATCCATTTCTGCCAATTACACCTACAATATCACCTGTTGAGCAACTTAAATATACATTTGAAAGGATTGGCCTATTTTCAAATGAGAGGTTTATGCTATCTGCTTCAAGTAGGCTCAATATAATTCAGAATCAGACCATATATAATTAGTGCTAATATTGAATCGATGGTGATTCCTGTGAGGAATAATGTTTTGCGATCTATTCCCAGATTATGAAAGAAATAGAAATATTTCTTACGGTTTGCCATATACAAGAAGGCAAGAAAGATGTAACCAAATACTTTGATCCAGAAAACATAAATCAGACTGATTATACCATACCCCAGAATGAAATAAAGTCCGATTAAGGTGAAGATCAGGTTATATCCGGTATACTCTCTAAAGAAATACCTGATGGAGATAAGCAAATTAGCACGGCCACGATCCATTAGGTATCTTAACGGTCATTTGAGTTAAATATTTTCAGGAAGCGCTGTGTAGGTGTATTGCCTAATTATTACGTAGATCTGGTTACCTCTAGAAATCCTGCAGTACTTATAAGTACAAATTATTCTTTAATTATTAATATTTATAATCAGCTAGGAATATGAAAAGGTTAGTGAAATCGGTAATGATATACAGTTTAGTTATATGTAGTTTAATAATACTTGATTCATGTGAAACAAGTCGTCATGGAACCAGTACCTGGCAGGATTTATATCATTCCAGGGATCTGGATAAACTAAAGGGTAAACGTTTGAAACCTCTTCAGAGAAATATTACCCGATCGGAAAAGTATTAATGGATGAAACTAATTTTTATAGAATGATTTAATGTTATGGGCAGTCATTTCGATTAACCTTATCCTGGATTCTCTGGCAGCCCAGGCGTGATGAGGAGTAATCAGGCAGTTGTCCAACCCCAAAAGTGGGTGATCTTTTTCAGGGGGTTCCTTTGATAGGACATCTAATCCTGCCCCTGCTATCTTCTTTTCTAATAAAGAGTCTCGTAGATCTGTCTCATTGATCAATCCACCCCGACCTGTATTAATCAGAAATGAAGTCGGTTTCATTTTGCTGAGTAATTCCTTATTGACGATACCTTCATTGTCTGCGGTTAGGGGGGCATGTAGGGAGATTACATCAGAAACAGTAAAAAGCTGATTGAGGTTCATCAACTGCCAATTCGGATAATCTGATGCATTTGCATGACCACTGGTGATGGCTATTTTCATCCCAAAAGCTTCCCCAATCCTGGCAACTGCCTTGCCAATACTTCCAAGCCCATAGATGCCGAGAGTTTTACCATGTAACTCTGTAATACTTTCTTTCCAGTAACACCAGTCTTTATTATTTGTCCATTCCAGATTTTGAACAGATTCATTGTGCAAGGCAACGTGGTTTGTGAGCTCGAGAAGTAACGAAAAGGCTTGTTGTGCTACAGCTGTGGATCCATAACCTACGGCATTTTTCACTGTTATTCCTTTGGATCGGGCATATTCATAGTCCACGTTATCCATTCCTGTAGCCAATACACAAATGAGTTTTAGCTTTGGAAGTTCATTGATGTGGGCTTCTCGCAGTTTGGCTTTATTGACGATGATTACTTCTGCATCCTTTGATCGTTCGACAACCTTGTCAATAGGTGTTCGATCATATAAAGTAAGGTCTCCGAGTGAGCTGATGGAATCCCATGAGGTATCTCCAGGATTGGCCACATAGGAGTCCAGCATAACAATCCTTGGCTTCATGATTTCCCCTTAAGAAGTTTCTTATCTATGGATTGTTGTGCTGCTATTGCTGCACCAATAATACCGGCATGGTTTCTTGATTCTGCCGGAACGACTTTGGTGTCAAGATTCAAGTACTGACTGAAATTATCAAATTCCTTACTTATTCCACCACCAATAATGAAGAGGTCAGGCCAGAATAATTCCTGAAGTCTTTTAAGATATCTGTTTAGTCGGTCACCCCATTCTTCCCAGCTGAGATTTTCATTTTCTCTGGCAGTATTGGAGCAATAGTACTCAGCTTTTGTTCCCTCTACGTGAATAAAGCCAAATTCAGTATTGGGTACCAGCCTTTTTCCAGTGAATAAACCACTGCCAACCCCCGTGCCGCAAGTAATCATCATGACAACGCCCTTTTCATTTTTACCCGCACCGAATTTTACTTCAGAAAGCCCAGCGGCATCAGCATCATTCACCAGGTGGGTAGGGCACCCTGTAGCTTCCTGGATCCTTTGTGCGGCATTTAGTCCCTTCCAGGATTGATCAATATTTGAAGCTGTCATAATGATCTCATGACGAATAGCAGCAGGAAACCCACAACCGATTGGACCTTTCCAATCAAATTCTTTTACAATTTGGGCAACTGTATCTAAAACCGCATCTGGTGTTGCGGGTTGGGGGGTGGGTATCCTGAATCTATCTGTTTTCAGGACGCCTTTTTTAGTATTTACAATAGCACCTTTGATTCCCGTGCCACCAATATCGATTCCGAGTATTTTCATAGTTAATCCGCCAAAATTAAACATTATCCCTGAGTTTGATCTTTAAAAGGGGGATTATAGCTAAGTTCGCATCAGCTTTTTAAAACATTAAACTATGCTCAAAAAGATCGTAATTGGTGTTGTTGTTTTAGGAGTAATTCTTGCGGGATTACTTTTCTATCTCAATAACAGAAACAGAACACTCAGCCCTCCCGGATCAGCAGAAGCATCTAATGGTGGATTGTCGGTATCTATTGAATATAGCCGACCTTCTGTCAGAGACCGGGTAATTTTTGGAACTGAAGACGAAGGTGCATTACAACCTTATGGTGTCTATTGGCGCCTGGGTGCTAATGAAGCAACAGAGATTACTTTTAATCAAAAGGTGAACTTTGGAGGACAAACCCTGGACAAAGGGACTTATACACTTTATGCATTTCCTGGAGAAAACTCATTTGATATAGGTGTAAACACCTCTCTAAATAGATGGGGATACTCGGAACCAGATTACAATGAGGAAATAGCCAGATTCGCTGTGCCGGTTGAAAAGGCTCCCCAAACAGAACAGTTTACCATTGATCTGGTAAATAGTGGTCAGGCTATCAACTTTGTGATGAAATGGAGTGATGTCAAATTAACCATTCCAATAACAGCTCAATGAAATTAAAAAAGCCGGACGATAGCCCGGCTTTTTTTTGATTTAATTTTAGATCAGGAAATTTCAGCAGCTACTTGCTCTAGCAATGCTTTTGTAGCTAAAATACCTTCCTTCTCGCCAAGTGAGCTCCCTTCATACTCGATGCCTACATATCCTGTATATCCGGCAGCTTTGACTATTTGTAACATTTTCAAATAGTCAGTATTTATTTCCTGACCGGCACTATTGAAATCGTGTGATTTTGCACTAACACCTTTAGCGTAGGGCATTAATTCTGTTACACCCTTATATCGATCATATTCATCCACACATTTACCTTCAGCCCTTTCTATACAGAAATTCCCAAAATCTGGTAAAGTGCCACAATTAGGCATATTCACTTTGGACATTACCCCTGCTAGCCATTCACCATTTGAAGACGGACCACCATGGTTTTCAACAATAACTCCGATATCGTAGCCTTTAGCGAATTCAGCCAGCCTCGATAAACCATCAACCGCATGTTCGGCGATCTCTTCATATGAACCACTTCCTCTTGCATTGACTCTAATAGAGTGGCAACCCAGTTCTTTTGCTGCTTCCACCCATCTGTAATGGTTTTCAATTGCTTTCGTTCTTTCAATATCATCTGATGCCCCAAGACTTCCTTCGCCATCAATCATGATCAGTACATTTTTCACATCATTGTCTGCAGCTATTTTGTTCATCTCCGCTAAATAAGCTTTATCCTGTGCCTTGTCTTTAAAAAACTGATTGACATATTCAACAGCACCGATTCCAAATTCTGTTCTAGCCATCTTAATGAAGTCCAGGTTTGTCATTTCTCCAGCCTGCAAGGCTTTGTGTAATGACCACTCGGCTAATGAGATTTTGAAAAACATGGAACCCGCAGCTGCAACGCTTGCTTGTTGTTGCTCTTCACCACCAGATTTTGTAGAAGGTGCACAGCTGCTTATAATATTTGAAGATAATCCTGCAAATGCGATTCCAGCGGAACCACCTGCAAGATTTTTAAGAAATTTACGCTTTTTCATGAGCTAGCTTTTAATTAAGGTTATGAGGTGTAAATTAATAAAGTTCGAATAGTGTTCCGAGAATCAATTACTTCAAATGGATATTCGGATCGACTATTTCAAAGTTTTCCTTCTTGAGCATATGTTTTGGGATATTGGATTTAATATGCTCCTCAAGCTTCTGGATAAATCTTCTTTTGTCAAAATTCTTTGTGACGATCAAACTGATCTCCCGCACTTTCTTAATACCACTAATAGACCTAAGGTTGGCCTCCTGATCGCCTGATAAGCTAAGGGTAGATAATTCCGGGAGAATGGTGACCCCACCCATGGAATCCACCATCCGGATTAATGAATCAATCGAATTACTGTGATAGATAAATGATTTTTCTTTTCTCACTTTGTTAAGATCGCAAAGGTCATTTACCTGGTCGCGGAAACAATTCCCTTCATCCAACAGCCATAAGTTATCATAGGGGATATCTTCTAACTTCATTTCATGTGTATCACCCATAGACTTGTCTGAAATGTACAGGTAGAATTCTTCATAAAAGAGGGGGATACTTTGGATGCCAGGTGTTGTGATGGGAGTTGATATAATTCCTACGTCATATTCACCTAACTTGACAGATTTTACCACATTTTCAGTAATTGATTCATGAATATCCAGCATGAAGTTTGGATACTTATCCTGAATCTTAGTTGTAAAAAGCGGTATCAGGAACGGAGCAAGGGTTGGAATAATTCCTACCTTCAGTTGACCGACAAATGATTCTGTTATTTCCTGCGAAAACCTTGAAAGTTGATTCGCACTGTTCAATAACTCCTGTGCTTTTGTTAGAAATAATTCGCCATCTTCCGTTACTTCCAGGGGTTTTGTGGAACGATTAAAAAGAGAGATACCAATTTCTTCCTCAAGCTTTTGCACCTGTAAGCTGAGTGCGGGTTGACTAATACCAAGGTGTTCTGAAGCCTTTTTAAAATTTTTAAACTTATTCAGTTTGGTTGCATAATAAAGCTGATTCAGGGTCATAAGTAAATCTTATCGGACTGTTTATTTGAATAAGCCGAAATTATTAAAATGTGTTCAGAAAACCATTAAATAGATGTTAGTATGAATATTTTATTTATTGCTTTCAGAATTAATGAAATCAAGAGCCAACCTTTTTGATTAACTTTTAAGTATTAGCTGAAAAGATTGAATAGTGAGTCTTGATGAACACATAGACCGGAAGCTGATCAAGGAGTGTATCAGGAATGAGCGAACTGCCCAAAAGCAGTTGTATCAATCTTACTATGCATATGCAATGAGTATATGTTTAAGGTATTCAAATTCAAAAGATGATGCAGTAGAAATCTTAAACGATGGTTTTATGAAAGTCTTCAAATATTTAAAGGGATTTGATGTAAAGAAACCGTTCAGACCCTGGTTTGGAAGAATCATGGTAAATGCAGCTATCGATCATTTTAATAGGAATAAGAGCAAGATTGAAATAAGCCAGCTGGAGAAAGCCCTGAATTTACCAGATAGGGAAGGAATAATCCAGGGCATTTCGTATGATGAGATTATCGATATGATGCAACAATTACCTCCTTCGTACAGAACAGTTTTTAACCTGTATGTGGTAGAAGGCTTTACCCATGAAGAAATAGCAAATCAATTGGGAGTGACAGTTGGTACAACCAAGTCCAATCTGTTTAAAGCGAGGAGATATATGAGAGATATATTAGAAAAGGTGTTAGAAAGTCCTTATGGCGAATAAAGACGAAAATATAGATCAGTTTGTAAAGAAGGTCATTTCACATTATGATGTGAAATATGACGAAGCCCACTGGCAAGCCATGGAAGCGCGTCTGGATAGTGAGATGCCGGTCATTGTTGGCGGTGGTGCGCCAATAAATGTTCCCTCCGTTATTGTTTCGGTATTGGGTGGCATGGTATTGATGCTTGGAATACTATGGACGATGGGGACATTCGATGAGCAAGAAATAGTATCACAAAATGCTACTGAATCTGGTAGTGAGGAAAATCGATATTTGGAATTGTCCTCCCAGAATCAAAAAAAGGAAATAATAGGTGAGGGTCAGCTAAAGTCAAATTTGGAAGGATCAAATAAGACCGATAATTCATTAGGGGATTTGAAAAGCGTTGATTCAGATATTGCCAATAAGGATCTTATTCAAGATAGGGAGTCAGAGACTGATGCCTTTAATACAAATTTTGTTGCTGATAAGCTAAATAATTCGTCAAATGATGAGTCTATGAAATTGATGGATAGGAGGGGTGAGGAAGTTTTAGTTATAGATGTGGGTAGTAGGTCATACCATCACGATCTTCCGGGGTCTGCCGAAGATTTCGTGATGGTAGCCTATCCATCAGATTCTTCCGGAGATTTTTCAGAGATTATTAGTGATAAAGCTACTCAGGGAATTGTTCCCGATAAAAAGAAAAGATTCCAGTTTGGGGCAACCATCGGAGTAGCTCCGGATTTTAATGGTGTTGGTATGATGCACTCTGATAAAACGCTTTCTGGTCAGGTAGGTGTTCAGCTTTTTGCTACTTATCTAAAAAGAATTTCTCTTACTTCAGGAGTATTTTTTGGAAAGAAAAAGTACACAGCCCAGGGAGCAGAATATTCTCCTCCAAACAATTACTGGATTAGAAAGACCAATGGAGTTGTCCCAATGGAAGTAATAGGTACTTCCGTAGTGATTGATGTCCCAATCAACTTGTCCTACAATTGGAACCCAGGCAGAAGACTTCAGTTTTTATCCAGTGTGGGTGTGAGTAGTTATTATATTTTGAGTGAGGACTGCTGGTACAAATTTCAGTCTAACAATCCTGGCGCAGAAGGTGGATGGGAAACTGACCAGATGGTTAAGAACGCATTTGGTGTAGGAAATATATCTTTAGGTATGCTCTGGTATATCAAACCCAGACTAGGCCTCAAGATAGAGCCATATCTCAAAGTCCCATTCAAGGACTTTGGGTGGGGAAAGATCAATTTATACGGTGCAGGATCGCTCATATCGGTTCAATACACTTTTTATTAAAAAATATTTACGGATATCTTGCTGATTTGAAACTAGTTATACATATTTAGTTAAATTTTTAATTTGCTATGAGAAAGATTAGACTATTAATTCATGCTGTACAGATCCTTTTGATGGGACTGATGTACACAAGTATTGCGTTTATGGCGTAATTTGTCAAACAGATGTAAGAATAGACACAAGCCCAGGGTTTGTGTCTTTTTTTTGTCCAAACTTTTCTTCAATAACTTCCTTATCGGAAATACGAAAAATCTTAATATAATCAGCCTGTTTTCTTAAGCTTTTATTAATCAGTTCAGATATACTCAAATATTTTTCTTTCTTGGCTGCACAGACCTGTAACTTTCAAATCCAGCAGTGAGCAGGATCAAAGCACCTGCTACAAAAGTTTGACCTTTTGGTACTTCATCTAGAATTAAGAATCCCAGGAATGTACCCAGGAGAGGTGTAAGACAACTAAGGATGCTTACGGTTGTTACGGTAAAGTGTTTGAAGCTAACCACAAAGAGTGTATGACCAATGGAAGTTGTGGCTATGCCAAGAATAAGTAAAGCTTCCCATTCATCCTGATATACCTGCTGACTAAAATCGATATCATATATGTAGAAGACCGGGATCAGGAGTATCGTGATAATAATCATCTGATAATACATGAGTGTGATCCCACTATGCTCATTGATATTCTTTTTCAATAGAATATTTCTTAATCCATAAAGCAGTCCTGAGAGTAATCCCAGGAAAACTCCCTGGGTGATACTGTTGTCAAGGTTTAGGTCAGGAGTTAAAAAAAATACCCCGATCACTGCAATGATTGAAAGGAGTACGGTCATTTTGTCAAAACGTGTTTTCAATAGTAAGGGCTCCAGAAAAGCGGTCATGATAGGGTAGGTGAACATCGAAAGCATCGCAAT
Source organism: Bacteroidota bacterium (assembly GCA_047947195.1). Lineage (GTDB taxonomy): Bacteria > Bacteroidota > Bacteroidia > Cytophagales > Cyclobacteriaceae > UBA7330. The sequence continues at coordinate 2,375,919 of CP170458.1, read as the reverse complement.
GGCAACAGTTGAAAGCTGGAGTGCAGTAAAATAGGTAATCCAATGAGCTGCCAGGAGAAGTGAACTGAAGAAAACAATGCGAAAATGTTTCCCCCAACCTATGAAGGTAGATTTCCTAAGCATTTTAAGAATGACAAATAGTGCTACTGCAGCGATAATGGACCTCAACCATATCGTGACAGGAGGGGGTAGATGAATGTATCTACCCAATACTCCAGAGGAGCTCATTACACATAAGCCAAAGATCAGTTGTAGGACATTGAATAGATTTGAATTCATACGCTAGAAATAGATGGCAAACATAGGTGATCAAAAAAGAATATTACATCCAGTTTGATGTACTATTTTTGGTGCATGAAGATCAAATTCAAACCCAGAACAAGTCATGGTAACGTCTGGATGTTTTATGCCGTAATAGCTTTCTTCCTGACAGTTTTTATTTTTCTATTGCCGGTAAGTGAGGAACCCATGTTGTGGATTGTCTATGCATTTCTAGGGTTTTTATTTATGATCGTTTTTCTTCAGGCATCCGCTTTGACCTATAGTTATGTTGTCTCAGATAAAGGCCTTGAAATAAAGAATTATTTCTGGAAGGTTATTCCTTTTGACCAGATAAAGGTAATCAGGGCCATAGATGAAGAAAAGACTTCTCAACTCCTTGAAACTGTGCGTTCCAAACAGGCGATCGCTTCAAATGATCTGGATTTTCTGGGTAGTATGAATAGCATGATTCAATATGGGAATATGATCCAGTATTGTTCTTTTCAAATCGTAAATCAGGATTCTAAAGTGGGCAGGAAAATCACGAAGGTGAGGGCAATTGCTAAGGGAGCTTTTGTAATTGTAATAACCGAAGATGATAAATTGTATTTAATCTCTCCTGAAGATGCTGAAGGTCTTGTAAGCGAAGTTGAAAAACATCTTGAGTAAGATCTAAAAAAAAGAGGCAGCACTCTTACGACCGCTGCCTCCATCTATGACTAGTGACTGATAATTAGCAATCCACATCATTAAGAGTACCATCCCAGCAATGAAAGGCATCATCCTGGAATTGAGCCTGACTCTTAACTCTTCCATTTTTCTCGGTACTGTGCCAGTCTACAGTGATTACATTATCTGCATTTGTATCAGTAATGATTACATTTCTGTTGAATTCACCACTTGTGCTTGCGCTATAGCTAATAGAGCTTCCCTGGCTGTCGCCTGCTTTATCAACAGTAAAAGTGACATTGGCTTTGCCATCAACATCAGACTTTTCCCATGTTGCAGATAGCCAGGCACCAGAACCACCAGGTCCTTCGAACAGGGTCCATGATCCTGAATCTCCGCCAATTACAGAAGTTCCTTCAAACCATATAAAGTCTTCGAATACGCCTTCTTTAGATACGTATCCAGTCCAAAGCACATCAGTACCGCTAATTTCTGCGGTAAGTCTTACCCCAAAAACTCCAGCCGATCCAACATTTGCATCATAAGACCATACCCAACCACTAAGGTCTGTATCGAATGTAGCATCTTGTTCCAGTGCTACTTTGTAAGCTGTAACAGGAACAATAAGTGCTGTTCCAAGTATGGCGCTGTAGACAGTAACATTAGTAGCTGCATAGACCCAATTATTTACGACCTCAACGCGTCCGCTCTCATCTCCACCTTCCTTGAAATAATTAAAGTCGGGAGAAAGGCTGGATGCCGGAGGCATTACCGGAGGATCACCACCAGCAATATCATTATCATCATTACAGGCATTCAATAGAATGAATCCTGCTAGTAATACAGGAAGAAAACTGATTCTTCTAAAGTCAATATTCATGGTATGATTGATTTTTAAGTTTGTGGTTATTTAACAAACACAAGCCGTGCCAAACTCAATCAAAAGGGATTAAATACGTTATTTGCCCAACTAATTACCAATTTGTCTCATTATGAGACAGGATTTATTAAAATGAAAATTATCGCTGGCAGCTACACTTTGGGGCCATCATCCCATTTGAATGGTCATGCCAGGGGAAGTTTTCATTATATCCTTCCTGTTCCCAGAAGAATTTCGACCTTTTTCGGTCTTCATTGCCGACCTCATCCATTGTGGAAGTGTCATACAATCTTCCGTTTACCATGGTGTATCTGGTAGTTTGAGTGTTTTCAATATCTTCAAGTGGATCCTTATCCAATACAATCAAATCAGCCAGTTTCCCATTTTCCAGAGAACCAAGATCATTATCCATGCCGATATACTCAGCGCCGTGTAGTGTGGCAGCTCTCAGTACTTCGTAGTTTGTCATTCCGCCCAGGGCAAGATTCCACATTTCCCAGTGTACCCCAAGTCCCTGAAGCTGTCCATGACCACCCACACAAATTCTGACCCCTGCATCCACCATGTCATTTAATGATTTTGAGACTTCTATAAAACCATTTTCATACTCTTCTATTGGAGCCATGGTTCGATGTCTGGATCGGCTGTCAATGATTGATCTCGGTGTATACTTCAGCAGCTTTTGATTTTCCCAGACATTGTCTCTCTGATACCAGTAATATTCACCAGCTAATCCACCATAATTCACAATCAGGGTTGGGGTATTGCTTGTTTCGCTGGCGCTCCAAAGATTGATAACATCTTTATAAAGAGGTGCTACAGGTATGTTATGTTCAATACTTGTATGACCATCAAGGATCATGGTCATATTGTGAAAGAATGTGGATCCACCTTCAGGATAAACCATAATTTCCTGTTCACGGGCAGCTTTAATGATCATCTGGCGCTGATTTCTTCTGGGTTGATTATAGCTCTTTACACTAAACGTACCATATGCTTTGGTGCGGCTAATGGCTTGTTCAGCGTCTTCATAATTATTGATTACTGCTTTAAAATCTCCATCCGCTCCATATAGGATTGTACCGGTTGAGAAGATTCTAGGACCAACCATAATTCCAGTTTTGACCATTTCAGATTGTGACATGGAAGTTTCTGAATTAGAAGAGGGGTCATGTGTTGTTGTGATGCCATATGCAAGGTTGGCATAGTAAGGCCATTCCTTTTGAGGACTTATACCGTATCTGAATGCTCGCAAATGTGCATGGGTATCGATAATGCCAGGCATGATTACCTTCCCCTTCACGTCAATTACTTTTGCCTTTGAAGGGATATCAACTTCTCCAGTTTTACCTACAGCAATAATTCTGTTTCCTTCAACGACAAGTGTACCATTTTCAATTACTTCCTCACCTTTCATGGTGATGATCTTTGCTCCGGTAAAGGCAATCATTCCCTTTGGAATATCAGTCTTCAATTCCAATCCAATTTCGATGGTTTCTTTAGGTATATCCCCAATACTATCGGGAGAGCCTTCTAAAAAGGTGAAGCAGTCTTTGAGATTTACGGTATGATAATCGTTGCCAAGAGTCCAGTGCAACTGCTGATTGTCAGAAGACCATTGGAGATTGATTCCCGCGTCATCCGCCACCTTTGTTACGGGTAAGGCCTTGGTATTACCGGTTAATTCGAATGTTTGTCCGTTGTCTGACCAGGGCATGATGAATACGTCATACAGTTCACCAAATGCGAGCCACTTTCCGTTTGGACTAATGCTGTATTGATTGGCATACTGTGAGTGAAAGTGGACCTTTTCATCCTCACCATTTAAGTCTACACTCTTATAACTTTTGTTTAATGCCCCAAAAAGGAAGCCCCCAGTTTGGTAATAGATTCTGTCTCCTGTTTTATTGAAGACTGGATATTCTCCTTCTTCGATAATTAGTTTTGGAGTTCCTCCCGTAATTGGAATGCTATAGATTCCTGGCTTTAATGTATAGTCAAAACCCAGCGCGTTGTCTCCTGATTCTTTTTGATAAACGATCGTTGTTCCATTCGGAGAGACAGATGGTGATCGATAGATACCTTTTTCGGTGGTGATCTTTTTAGGGGTACCCCCGGAAGCAGGAATACTCATGATATTGCCTTTTGTCTCATCATTCCAGGTAACATAAACGATGGTTTTGGAATCAGGAGTAAAAGTGGGCTCAAACTCGAAATCTGTTCCTTTAGTTAGCCTTTTTGGGGTTCCATCGGGAAGTTTCTTTGTATAGATATATCCAGCAGCATTAAAGGCAAGGAGTTTTCCATCCGGAGAAGTGGTTGCATCTCTGATTACATTGGATTCGAAAGATTCAGGTGCAGGGTTTTGCTTGAATCTGACAGCATCGGTGATTTGATGTGAAGACTCAGCTTTGAAAGGAATGATAGAGGCTTCACCAGTCTCTGTATTAAGCTTTCTGATCTTGCCTTTTGCGTATATTATCAGGGTTTTATTGTCAGGTAGCCAGTTGTAATTAGGATAAACACCAAAAATGGCCCAGGCTTCCTGCTGGTCTTTGGTTAATTCATCATAGACAGGACTTTGCACGCCCGTTGCCAGGTCATGAATATATAGTACTGATTTTGTCCGGACTCTTCTCACAAATGCCAGCTTCTTACCATCAGGAGAAACCTGTGGCCTTACGGCACCACCCGAACCGTTGATATAAGATTCAGTTTCCCCGGTTTTCATGTCATATCGCTTGATGACGTAGATCTGACTGTTAGGATCTTTATTGTATTGGAAGGATCCTCCTGGATACATGTCTTCACTATAGTATACATGATTACCTGAGACCCATGGTTCACCAGCATCCTGCTGGTCATTCTTTCTTTTGGTTAGTTGAATTCCTGAACCACCGGCGATATGGTACATCCACATTTCACCCGCGCCTAATGACCTTTGTGAGGTGAAGTGCTTTCGTGCAACCAGATATTTGCTGTCAGGGGTCCAGACGGCATTATTCAACAAACGGAAATCTTCTTTGGTTACCTGTTTGGCGTTGGATCCATCAACATCCATGATCCAAATATTGTCACCACCGCCTGAGTCACTGGTAAAGGAGATGTATTTTCCATCTGGGCTAAAACGAGGCTGAACTTCAAAGGCGTGACCAGTTCGTAGGGGAGTGGCAGTACCACCTTCAATAGGCATTATAAAAATATCACCCAGCAGATCAAACACGATCTTTTTCCCATCCGGGCTTACATCCAGGTTCATCCAGGTGCCTTCCTCAACATCAAAGGACACTTCCTTGAAAGGTTCTACAGGGGAATTAACATCCCAATCCTGGGATTTTACCTGATAAGAGATGAATCCAGTTAAAATGAAAAAAATGATGGTGCGCATGACATTGTGTTTAGATCAGATTCAAAAATAGAAAATGATCAGAATGTCCATTCATATATTTTTTTGAATGGACATTCTAAGCTTTGATTGGCACCTTAAAATGTTAAAAGCCTAATGCTGGGTCACTATTCCTTGACTTGCGTCGCATCATCCCAATCATCTGTCCTGAAAGAAGAAGCCGGAAGCAGGTTGGTATCGAATAGTGTCCCATCAACATAGTTTTTCCAGGCATATCTAACTGCTACAGGATTTGGCACTTTTTCACTCATGACTGAGACATTTCTTCCACTCACAATTTTGGCTTCCGCAGGATAGAATACTTTATCAGATCCTGCGATCTCAAAATCCTTCAGTCCATCATAAGCATATAAGCCAGTTTCTGCATAGTCGAATGTTAAGATGATAGCACCATCTTTTACTTCCAAAGATTTATAGGTAGGTCCTATACAGTCGACTGTCTCAAAACCATAGGTTTGATTTAAGGCGTTAAATAATAATCGATCAGCTACTTCTTCCTTCTTGGGTGGATGTATGGTAATCAAGTCCCCAAGGTCCATAGTGATGGCAATACCGGAATTAGGGATAAGATCTACACTCTTAAGTTGAGTCTCACGGATATACGCTGAATTCTCGAATGGCTTAAATTCATCCGGGTCATTGTACCTGTAAGGCGCGATCTGAACGAAATAGAATGGGAACTCTCCAATATTCCATCGATCCCTCCAGTCTTTTACCATTGCAGGAAACAGCTTTTCATATTCCGGGGGATTCAATCGATTGGATTCTCCCTGGTACCACAAAGCACCCCGGAAAGCATAAGGGATCAATGGGTGGATCATTGAATTGTATAGTGCTGTAGGGATATGGTTCGTTCCTTTAGTGATATCTACATCATCCAGGTTGACTTCCTGAAACTCACTGATCACTTCTTTGCTGATCCAGGCTTGTACACTACTCCCACCCCAGGAGGTATGGATCATTCCCACAGGCACATCTAAAATTTCATTCAGCTTTTGGCCGAAGTAATAGGCTATTGCACTGAATTCCAAAACATTTTCGGGAGAGGCTTCAGCCCAGGAATCGTATCCCTCTACATCTTTAAGTGGTGTTTTAGAGCCTATGCGATCCACTGAGAAAAGGCGTAGATTAGGATTTTTTGATCTGGCAGTAGTCATAATGGTACCAAAGGTGGGCTGGCCATTATATCCTCCGATGGGTTGCTGCATATTGGATTGTCCGGAGCATATCCAGACTTCCCCAAATAAGATATTATCCAAAGTTACTGAGGTTGACTTACCTGTGATCTTGATCGTTTGGGGAGATTTACTCTCCGTGGTTTTGACTTCCACTTTCCAATTCCCCTCTTTGTCTGCATCTACTTTGACTGGAGTACTCAGCCAGGAGGCTTCAATCGTCAATTTCTCCTTAGGGTCGGCCCATCCCCAAAGTGGAACAGTTGTGTTGCGTTGAAGAACCATATTTGAGGATACGATGGCGGGTAACTTTATTTCAGCCAGAACAAGCTGTGCGGACAATAAAGCAAAAAGAAAAAATACACTGGTAAGTCTTTTCATTAAGTGGGTTTTTTAGGGTTCGTTTTTTAAAGTGTCAACAATTTAGTGATTAATGGATTTTGAAGCAACCTGTAGTGTAGGCCTATCTGAAAGGATTCTCATACCACACCACTCCAAGCCCTTCACTATTATCCCCGAAATTTTCTTCACAGATAAGTACATCAAGATCTGAATCACCATCCAGGTCCAATAATTCAATGCGGTCATACTTGATACCATCCGGACCGCTGATATTGTGCCAGGTCCAGTCAGCTTCGGTTGGAGAGTCCTGATAGCTCAGCCACCAGACACCGGATTTATCCCCTTCGTTGGTTTCTGTGCTGTGAACGATGTCCGGTTTGCCATCCATGTCAATATCACCAACTCGCACTGATTTTGACCTTCCTGTATTAGCTGTGATCTGAATCGGGTAGTCTTTCCAATGGGTCCCTGTTTTATCCAGGCGTTTAAAGAAATGAATTTGCTGATTGGTGTACTCTGTAGTCAGGGCATCTTCAAGTCCGTCCTGGTCAAGGTCAGCCAGATCCATAAACATCACCTCCAGACCCTGTGCTCCAATAAAATGATTGTTCCATGGCTTTTTAACCCCTTTCTTTCCCGGATTCTCCAGCCATCTAATTCCATTGGTTGCTCCTTTTTTACGATCGGAAGTAACAATATCAAGATCTCCATCCCCATCCATGTCCTTTGGAAAAATCGACATGATCCAGGTCGCATCACTCATAGGATGCCAGACCCAATCTTCAAGTTTTTCAGGATTTTTGGGTGATTCAAACCAACCAATCTTTGCGTCATGGCCTTTAGATCCGGCAACCAGGTCTACTCCATTTTTTCCATCAATCTGTACAGGAACCGCAAACATCCACATGGTGATATCGGTTGATGCCGGTAGTGCTTTGCTAACCCATTTGGTAGAATCCAGGTAGTCACCGGGTTTAGTTGGAGCAATATTGAAATAGATTTTTCGGTCTTTTCCTTCGGAGCAGCTTGTAATGTCAAAGACACCATTATGATCAAAATCAAAGAATACAGCGTCTTCCACTGATGGTGTGACGCCTACGTTTACGGATGGCCATGCCTCTTTCACTTTGTCATATCCCGGATGGAGGTAAGCGATGGTATATCCTGTTTCTTCCCACCCGGTACAGATATCCTGTAAGCCGTCATCATTGACATCCGCTAGTCTAACCCCATCTGCACCGCTATACGAATCATCAATGGCATGACGGGTCCAGATATCATGTTGTCCAAAAGCGGAAGCAGTGAAGATGCTGGTAATGGCAGTTATTAACCAAGTTTTGCGGATCATGATCCAGCTTATATGATTAAGTATTTTTCCACTAGTAAAAACAGAATTCCGGCTAATACGGCACCGACTATAGGACCTAATACCGGTATCCAGGCATAACTCCAATCACTGTCCCTTTTCTGTTTCATTGGAGCGACCGCATGAAAGATGCGCGGACCAAGATCTCTGGCCGGGTTGATTGCATAACCGGTGGTACCCCCTAATGATAAACCAATACCCAGCACCAGCAGACCAACAGGGAGTGCACTTAGGGATCCTAAACCTTCTCCGGAAACCAGGAAAAATACAGCGAAAACAAGTGCGAAGGTTCCGATTACCTCAGATAAGAAATTATCGAGGTTGCTTTTGATTGCTGGTCCGGTGCTGAACACCCCCAACTTAGCATTTAGATCTTCTGTAGCACCAAAATGAGGCCGATACAATACATATGTGACAAAGGCCCCTAAAAAGGCCCCTACCATCTGAGCTAAGATATATGCAGGAACTTTATCCCAGGGAAATTTCCCTACGACAGCGAGTCCAACTGTTACAGCGGGGTTAATATGTGCACCACTCACTGATCCGGCTATAAAGACAGCTACAAATACCGCAATACCCCAGCCCAGGGAGATTACAATCCAGCCACTGCTGTTTCCATAGGTATTTTTGAGGGACACATTAGCGTTCACACTATTTCCAAGCAGGAGCAAAATAAATGTCCCTACAAGTTCAGCAATTATTTCATTCATTTTTGGGGTCGTTGATTAATGGTTGAGGATGATTGGAGCTGCCAGGCAGCTTTCCGGTATTTTGAATGCATTGACCAGTGGTACAGCTTCCTGACGAATTTCTTTCACCAGGTTATTCACCACCCTGCGGATGGCTTTAGTTTTAGCACCTTCCATATAGTCATGCTCAAGATACCAGCCTTTATTCTTTTCAATAGTAGACAAGGCGTACAAATCACACAATTTTTTCAGAATGTTTTTACTGGAACCATCTTCCACAGAGTTGACTTTTAGGATAAACTGTTCCATAATAACAGCTTCAATATATGCCACTCCAACATTAAAGAGGTGGTATTGACATTGATTGAAAGCGTCAAAGGAATCCATTCCCTGATCAATGTGATGTTTTAATCTTTTAGCCGCTGAAGATAGAATATCTCTTTCACGATAGCGGAAGGCATTCATGTGGAATTCTGAATCCAGTAAATGTTCTTCATCTGTACTCCTGATAATGATTGGATTCATTTCAGTCAATGTAATTTTAGCCTGATCAGTGAGATAATTGATGATGCCAAATAAGTTGATATCACTGAATTCCTGCTTAAATTCTGACAGGCGACTCTTGGCTACCAACTGCATCAATACCGTATTGTCACCTTCAAATGTGGTGAAGATATCCGTGTCAGCCTTGAGCGTATCGATCCGATTTTCTGAAAGATAACCTTTACCGCCACAGGCTTCCCGACATTCCTGTAAGGTATGTGTTGTATTCCAGGTGGCATAAGCTTTGATACCTGCGGCCAAAGCTTCAATTTCCTGAATGTCCTGGTCTGTTCTTTCCAGGAATCGCTGGGTGACATATCCCAAAGCGAAATGGATGGCATAAGCATTAGCCAGTAGAGGCATTAGCCTTCTTTGATGGGTCCGATAATTTAAGATGGCTGTCTCTTCACCACCCTCCGGTCCAAACTGTCGCCTTTGATTGCCATACCTTATGGCGATTGTCAGACCAGATTTTGCTGCACTAAGACCAGCTCTTGGGACCCCAATTCTTCCTCCAACCAATGTACCTAGCATGGTGAAGAATCTTCTATTATCACTGGCAATCGGGCTGGTGAATTCGCCTTCTTTTGATATGCTCCCAAACCGATCCAGCATATTCTCCAGCGGGATTTTTACCTTGTCAAAGAATATTTTTCCGTTATCTACACCATTAAGACCCATCTTATGGCCGCAGTCCTCAATTGTTACACCTTTCTCTAATTTACCTTTTTCATCTCTCAGAGGTACGATGAAGGCATTTACTCCATAGTCGGTGTCATCTATGATTAGCTTGGCAAAAACAGTGGCCATTCTGCCATGTAGTGCTGCGTTACCAATGTATTCTTTACCGTCTTCTTTTGATGGGGTGTGGATTGTAATGGTCTTACTTTGATGATCATAGGTTGCAGTGGTTCTGATGCCTTTCACATTTGACCCATGTCCTGTTTCAGTCATCGCAAAACAACCGGGTAATTTGAGTGTGCCAATATCCTGCAGATATTTTTTATGGTGTTTTTCTGTCCCCAGAAACATCACACTCATACCCCAAAGACCAAATTGTACGCCAAACTTGATGACCATGCTCAGGTCGTGATAAGCAAGGGATTCCATGATCACAAAGTATTTCTTCATGTCTTCTCCACCACCATATTTTTTAGGATAGGCTATGGCTCCATATCCCTGCTGGGCCAGGTATTTACACCAGACCAGCACCTGCTCCCTATATTCCTGAATGCTCTCACCTTTGTAATATTCGAAAACCGGATCTTGTACCAGTGTTTTTACCTTTCTGATAATCTCAGCATCTTCATCATCCAGAATCTTGTTGATCTCATCGATGTTGATGGTTGATTCTTCTACCTCCATGGTAGATTTTCTATCAACAAGAGCATTGAAATGATAGGCGGACTCTCTGGAGACAATGCCCAGTGCCTGCTCTATATCCTGAAGGGGCTTCCTGGCATTATCCAGTGTCTCTTCGGTGCCACTCCTGGAATTGATCTGTGCTAGTTTGATGCCAATTTCTACCAGGCTGCTCTTCATATCCGCAGACAGATAATCAGAAGTTTTTCTGATCTCTTTCAGCCATTTTTTTAATTCCGTTGGAGAAGGAGGAGAGACAGGATCGAGAAATGACATCAACAGATTCCTTTCGTCACCCGTCAGCCATTGCTGTTTCTCCAGTAATTTTTGGACCCGGTTGATCTCCGAAGGGGTGAGAACAGCATCGGCCCAAACCATATAAAACAAAGGGAGGAAGGCGTATAGCGTAGGGTTTTCATGAAATAACTTTTCACCGACCATAGTAAATAGTTTAATGTTGTTAAGAGATAAATATAGATGCTTTTACGGATGTTTATTCTATATCGCAAGTCTTTCTATAGGGGATAGATGCACCCACATATTCGTTCCACTCTTCCTGGGTGAGATTCCTTGTGATTAACTCACAAATCCTGTCGGCGAGAACCGAGGGTTCTATTGGCCATACTCGGATATAATTGTCAGCAGAACCCGAAATCACCTCATTTCCGGACGGATCAAACGATGCTGTCAATACCCAGGAGAAATGATCATCAAGTACCTGAGGTAACTTTTTTGAATTAAAAGTATCCCAGATCTTGACAGTCCCATCACGGCTTGCAGTGAGAACTTTGGCTTCTGTGGGGTGAAAATCCACATCAGTAACTGCTGATTGATGGCCGGAAATGGTTCTGACAACTTCTTTCTTTTCAATATCCCAGATGATCGCATCTCCAAGCTCGCGACCGATTATCAATAGCTTTCTGTCCGGGCTGATGGCTAATGCATTAATAGCAAAAGGGCTTTTACCGTGAATCTCGTTAACCTCGGGGTCTCCAAACACCAGCAACTGACCATTTTCCAGACCAGCATAGATATCATTATCATCTGATTTTATTGCCAATACATTCACTCTTGAGTTTACTTTACCGACCTCAGGCAAATCAACCGCATAGCCTTTAATTTTGATTTCTCCCTGCTCATTGACCGTTAAATATTTAAGCTCATTGGGAAAGAATACAGCTGACTGAACTGGTTCCGGGTCGTAAGCTATTCCTCCTGATTCAGATTGTAGATCTTCAAGAGCTATCAGTACAACCCCTTTATCTTTGGTGACAACCAGAACCCATTTCCCATCATGACTAATGTCTAAAGAACGTATCAGGTAGGGACCCTCATAAATGACTGAAGGAACATTTTCCAGATTATTCAAATCCCATTTTAGCACTTTTCCATCCGATCCCGCTGAATAAAAGATATTTGGCTCATTGCCAAACTGAATAGATACTACGGATTCAGAGTGCCCAATCACCCGATTGAATGGGGTCCTGTCATCCTCGTTGTTTAGGTATTTATTTCCGTAGTAAAGCGCCAGGTAAATATTTAAATGTGATACATAGGTCTCTTCGCTGTTTTTCCAGAAATCATAGGCCTGCTTGGCCACAAGTGCTTTCAGTTCGGATTGATAAGACGGCATAAGTAGTGAACGCTGGCTCATGGATTGAGCTAATTCTGATAATCTGAGAGCATTAATAACTGTTTCCTGATCTTCTATTTTGGCAGAAAGTTCTTCATTCGTCTGACAGAGGCTGGTACTCACTAATCCACATAGGGAAATAGAAAAAAGACAATATAATTTGATTGAATTCAAAGTAGTTGAATAGGCGTTTACTTAAAGTTAGTGGATCTTTTGATAATCCGTTATTTAAAAAGGCTAAATACACCAGTTGTAAGATTATTTTTTAGTTAAAAGGACTGGCCTCCTTACAACAACCTGTACTTTTGCCCGCCTATGCGAAAGCTTGTAAATCCTAACTATCCCTTTCATCCGGGTAAATGGCCATTTTTTTATGGCTGGATGATCCTGGTATGGGGTACGGTTGGAATGCTAATGAGTATCCCCGGACAAACCATGGGGGTTTCGGTATTTACGGAGAGCTTATTGCTTGAATTGAATGTAAACCGGGATCAACTAAGTCTGGCCTATATGCTGGGTACGATAGGTAGTGCATTTATGCTTCCCTGGATGGGTAGACTATATGATCGGGTAGGTGTCCGACCTATCGCAATTTTAGCGGGGGTAAGCCTGGGCGTTGTGTTGCTTTATCTGAGCCAGGTGGATCGGATAGTGGAATTCCTGCAATCCAATCCATCAGTGACACTGACTTTCATATTAATTTTCATCGGGTTTATGCTCCTCAGGTTTACAGGCCAGGGAGTCATCACCATGGTCTCCAGGAATATGATGATGAAGTGGTTTGAACAGAGGAGGGGACTGGCAACGGGGTTCAGTAATGTGTTTGTTTCGCTTGGTTTTTCTATCGCACCTCTGGTACTGGATTCAATCATAGTAGCCTATGACTGGAGGATGGCCTGGATACTGGTTGCCGCTGTGGTAGGAATCGTATTTCCGGTTTTGGTCTACTTCTTCTTTAGAGACAATCCTGAATCGAGTGGATTAAAACCAGATGGGGATTATACGATGTCCGCCAGGAAGAAAAAGTATTACTTTCCGGTAAAGAAACAGTTCACCGTAAAAGAAGCTTTGAGGAGTTATCCTTTTTGGGTATTTGCCTCTATTCTGGCGATGCAGGGTTTGTTTATCACTGGCTTTACCTTTCATATTGTATCCATTTTTGATGAGGTAGGCATGTCCAAAGAGGCTGCCATCTCTGTATTTCAACCAATAGCTTGGTTAGCTGTAGCTATAACCCTGATTACTAGTTATTTATCAGATATGATTCCGTTGCGATATTTACTGCTTATAATGGGATTTGGAGCCATGATAGGTACGGTTGGTTTGATATTCCTGGGCCAGTTTGAATATGCTTATCACCTATTGATTTTTGGTACCGGGGTTGTGTCCGGATTATTTGCAGTTTTGGCGTCGGTTACCTGGCCACGGTTTTATGGCACTTTGCATTTAGGGGCTATAAGCAGCCAATCGGTCATGATGATGGTTTTTGCTTCGGCTATTGGTCCCATTTTATTTAGTTCGTCACTTACCTTGACTGGTAGTTACAGTTTGGCGATCTGGATCTGTTTTGGAATATTTGGTGCCATTACCCTTGCAGGTTTCTGGGCCCATAATCCGCAGATCAAGATTCCGGACCCAGCGTCAAATCAATAAAGAATTCTCAAACAGCACGAGGATTTAATCGTTAACTAAGTATGCAGGAAATTAAAGACAAAGTAGTACTCATCACGGGAGGGAGTAAAGGTATCGGTTATGGGATCGCCGAGGCCCTAATGAAAGAAGGAGCCAAAGTAGCCATAACCAGCCGAAGTCAGAAAAACGCCAATGAGGCAGCTGATACACTTCGAAAAATTGGTAAGGGAGAGGTGCTGGCAATTGAAGCAGATGTAAGAGACTTGACATCACAGGAGGCTGCTGTGAAAAAGGTTCTGGATAAATGGAAAAAACTGGACGTGTTGGTAGCCAATGCGGGTTTAGGACACTTTGCCTCCATTGAAGAACTGACCAAAGATCAGTGGAATGAAACGATCGATACGAACCTTACAGGAGTATTCTACAGTATTAAAGCTAGTCTGGATGCTCTGAAAGAGTCTAAAGGTTATTTTATTACCATCTCCAGCCTTGCTGGCACCAATTTCTTTGCAGGTGCTTCCGCTTATAATGCGAGTAAATTTGGGTTGACAGGATTTACTCAGGCAGTCATGCTGGATGTCAGGAAATATGGTATTAAAACAACCACGATTATGCCGGGTTCGGTAGCTACAGAATTTGGGAGTGGCAGCAACGCTGAATGGAAGATTCAAATTGAAGACATTGGCCAGATGACTGTTGACCTTCTCAAACTTCACCCGAGGACATTGCCGTCTAAAATTGAGGTGAGACCATCTATGCCACCAGGTAACTAACTCTTTTAACGTGTTAATAACTTGTTTCACGGTCTGAACCGTGACAAACATTGTAAATTTCTTAAATTAGAGGTTGCTGAAAATGAGCGGTTTTAATATCAGCATTGTTAGTGGCCTATGTTTAAGAGATTTGATAAATCATTAGCGTTTTATATTCTGAATTATGTTTTCATAATCAGTTTAGTTTCATTTTATAGCTGCAAACCGGATCTACCGGATGAAATAGAACAAGCCTACGCTGATCTGCCGGAAGTTATTGATTACAACTTCCATGTGAAACCCATTATTTCTGACCGCTGTTACGCCTGTCATGGGCCGGATAAGGAGGCACGAAAAGCCGGATTAAGACTGGATATCGAAGAAAATGCTTTTGCTACTTTAGAAAGCGGAGTGAAAGCATTTGCTCATGGAAGTATCAGTAAAAGCGAAGCAGTTGCCAGGATGTTATCCCATGATTCTGAAAAGCAAATGCCTCCCCCGGATTCAAAACTGACTCTTGATACCAAAGAAATAGCCACAATCATCAAGTGGATCGATCAGGGTGCTGTGTGGAAACCTCACTGGGCGTTTATCCCCCCTGTAAAAAGTGAAGTTCCGGATGAATTTCCTTCTGAGTGGGAGCCCAATAATGAATTAGACCAGTTTATCTATCAGAAACTGGTCCGGGAGAACTTAACACCTTCACCCAAAGCGGATAAGGAGCGTTTGATACGCAGGGTCACCATGGATCTGACCGGTTTACCCCCAACAATTGGAGATATTGACCAATTTCTAAATGACCAATCTGAAAATGCTTACGAAAAAGTCGTAGATCGACTACTGAGCTCTGATGCGTATGCTGAACGATTAGCCATGGAATGGATGGATGTTTCCCGGTACGCTGATTCGCATGGGTTACATGCAGACGGTTATCGATATATGTGGCCCTGGAGAGACTGGGTGATCAAGGCTTTCAAAGAGAACATGGGTTATAATCAATTTGTCACCTGGCAGCTTGCCGGGGATTTACTGCCCAACGCCACCCAGGAGCAGATTTTAGCCACCGCTTTTCATCGCAACAACCCCATGACTGCAGAAGGCGGGGTAATTGATGAGGAATGGAGGGTTGAATATGTGGCTGATCGTACCAATACCACGGCGACTGCCTTTATGGGCTTAACCATGGAATGTGCACGGTGTCACGACCATAAATTTGATCCAATATCACAGAAAGAATATTACCAATTATCAGCTTTTTTCAACAACATGGCGGAGCTGGGGATGACAGGTGACGATGGCAATTTCGGGCCCCAGTTGATGATGACTGATGAAGAAGATGAGGAGAAGATTGCGGCCGTTAAGCAGATGCTTGCCAACAAAGAATCGACATTAAGTCATTTAAAGGAACGTACTGAAATAACTGCATCGAGCCTTCCAAAGATTGCTTTTGATCAGGATCTGGTGAGATATCATCCATTCGAAAAGGGATCAAAGAATGAAAAAGGAAACCATTACCTGGACGGGATTACTCAAAGCCGGAGCCGAAAAGAACCTGTTTTGATGGATGGAAAAGTGGGTAAGGCGCTAAAGCTTACTGGCGAATATGATGATATCAGCCTGGATGGTGTCGGCATTTATGAGGCTTATGATGATTTCTCTGCAGGACTGTGGGTAAATACCACAAAAAGGAAGAAAGACAACTTGCAGACCCTGATGGGTAACACCGGACAGAAAAATAACTTCTGGCGGGGCTGGGATTTTGAACTTACTCCTACCAACCAGGTCTCCTTAAGATTGATTCATTCTTTACCAGACAATTACATCCAGGTGACGACCGTAGATTCTGTTAAACTCAATACCTGGACGCATGTCATGTTTACCTATGATGGGTCCATGCATGCCAGTGGGGTGAAACTGTTTATCAACGGTAAGAAAGCCGAATCGGTAGTTGAATTTGATCATCTGTATAAGGGCATTCATCCTGTGAGAGTAGGGGATCATGAACCTGATAAAAGAGGATTGCGTGTGGGGAGGAGCTACAGGGCGCATACAGGTGAATTTGGTCTGTATCAGGGGTTACTTGACGAAATGAGGATTTATGACCGGGAGCTGACTCCTTTAGAAGTATTACAGATCAGTGGGGTAGATGAGATCCCGGATCAGGAATTGATACAGCAACATTATTTAGCGACCAAACCAGAGATCAGCAATCAGAAGGAATCGATAAGGGAATCAAATAAGGAATTGTTAGCGATTGTGGATGAGATTCCTGAGGTGATGGTCATGGGTGATATGCCCGAACACAGAGCAACATATGTGCTCAATCGGGGGCAATATGATGCTCGGGGAGAAGAAGTGACAGCTGGAACACCTGAAAATGTGTTTACTTTCTCAGAAGATCTCCCACAAAATAGACTGGGTTTAGCCAGGTGGTTATTTGATGAGGAGAATCCACTGACAGCTAGAGTAGCGGTTAACCGATATTGGCAGATGATTTTTGGAAAAGGCATTGTCAGTACCTCCAATGACTTTGGTAGCCAGGGATCATTGCCTTCACATCCTGAATTACTCGATTGGCTGGCTGTTGATTTCCAGGAATCCGGATGGGATGTTAGAAACTTATTGAAACAAATCGTAATGTCTGCTACTTATCAGCAGTCTTCTAAACTCAGAAAAGACCTGGAGCAGGTTGATCCACAGAATATCTTTTTAGCCAGATCGCCAAGTTACAGGTGGCCTGCCGAAATGGTGCGTGACAATGCACTTGCTGCTAGTGGGTTGTTGGTACGGGATATCGGGGGTAAAAGTGTGAAGCCCTACCAGCCAGATAGTCTATGGATTGAGCTGGGAAATTTCTCCCATGTCTTACTCTACTTCCATCAGGATCATGGGGATGATCTCTATCGAAGAAGTATGTACACCTTTATCAGAAGAACTTCGCCACCTCCTTATATGACCACGTTTGATGTGGCCCCAAGAAGTGTATGCGTGATGCAGAGGGAAATCACTAATACCCCACTACAGGCGCTTAACCTGATGAATGACCCTCAATTTGTAGAAGCTGCGAAAGTGCTGGCTGAAAGAGTAATGAAAGAAAGTGACAATAATCAGGAAGATCAAATCAGGCAGGCATTTCGCCTGGTGACAAGCAGGGAGCCTAATAAAGAAGAATTTGAAGTACTGAATCAGATCTATGAAAGGGAAGTAAATCGATATTCCAACCAAAAATCTGAAGCAAAAGAATTATTGAGTGTTGGTGAATATGAGATTGATAAAAAACTGCCAAATACTCAATTAGCAGCCCTGACCATGGTAGCAAACACCATGTTAAATTTAGATGAAGCTTATACCAAGAGATAATATGTGCCATTGTGATCATCAAAATTCAAATTACACGAGGAGAGACTTCTTAACAAAGACTTCGCTCGGACTTGGAGCACTTTCCCTATCTTCCTTATTAGGTCCTTCCCAGGTATTCGGGAGTTCAGGGTTGAATCTCGGGAATGGCGGGGCCCTAGGACAACCGCATTTTCCCGCAAAGGCCAAAAGAGTTATTTACCTGTTTCAGAGTGGAGCTCCTTCTCACCTGGATCTTTTTGATTACAAACCCTTGCTGAATAAACTCAGTGGTCAGGAAATTCCTGATAGTGTCAGGAAGGGTCAGAGGCTTACTGGTATGACCGCTGGACAGGCCAGTTTCCCTTTAGCAGGATCTACTTTTGACTTCAAACAATATGGTGATAGTGGGGCTACATTCAGTAATGTGATGCCCTATACGTCAAAGATTGCTGATGAACTATGCTTTGTCAAATCAATGTATACTGAGGCTATTAATCATGATCCAGCAGTAACTTTCATCCAGACAGGTTCACAAATTCCCGGTCGACCATCGATTGGTTCGTGGGTTAGTTATGGTTTAGGTACTGATAATCAAAACCTACCATCATTTGTTGTATTGATAACTAAGAATAAACGAGGTCAACCTTTGTATGCCCGGTCATGGGGTAATGGTTTTTTACCATCTGAGCACCAGGGGGTCCAATTCAGATCAGGCAAGAATCCCGTGCTGTATCTAAGCAATCCTCCCGGAGTAGACGCAATGGCAAGGGAACAGCAATTGAAAGACCTTGAAAAGCTTCAAATGCAGTCATATGATGAGTTTGAAGACCCCGAAATCAAGGCACGGATCGCGCAGTATGAAATGGCTTACCGGATGCAAACCTCTGTTCCGGATGTGATGGATGCATCAGCAGAACCCGATTATATCTATGATCTATATGGTGAAGATTCTATGGTGCCTGGCACATTCGCTGCCAACTGTCTACTGGCAAGAAGATTGGCTGAAAAGGGAGTGAAGTTTATCCAGCTGTATCACCAGGGTTGGGATCAGCATAGCAACTTACCTGAAAGACTTCCCATGCAATGCAAGGAAACAGACCAGGCGAGTGCTGCTTTGATCACTGATCTTAAACAAAGAGGAATGTTGGATGATACGCTGGTGATTTGGGGAGGCGAATTTGGGCGAACCAGCTATTCACAGGGACAATTGGACGGTGACTTTGGTAGAGATCATCATCCAAATTGCTTTACCATTTTTATGGCAGGTGCTGGAGTTAAAAAAGGATTCACCTATGGCAAGACAGATGATTTTGGATACAATGTGGCTGAGAACCCCGTGCATGTGCATGATTTTCAGGCAACATTGATGCACTTGCTGGGAGTTGATCATGAAAGACTAACCTACAGGTTCCAGGGGCGCAGATTCAGACTGACAGATGTTCATGGGCATGTAGTACATGATATACTCTCATAGTCATTGTCGGTAAATAAATTAGCCGCTATGACAATGGTTTCCAATACTATGTTAATTTTAGACGGAGCTTATAATTAGAGATAATAAGTGGGACCACAATTGTGTAAACCCACACTGAAAACAACATTCTTGCATTAATTATTTATTATGGATTTAGGATTATTCTTTGGCCGGTTTCATCCCCTTGTGGTACATCTCCCGATCGGCTTTCTTCTACTTGCTGCATTCTTTGAAGGACTTTCCAGATTAGAGAAATACAAGTCATTAAAATCAGCCGTAACATGGGCATTATTATTAGGCGCCATTAGTGCCCTGGCCTCTGTGATCTTTGGGTTGCTAATAAGTGGTGATCGAGGTTATGATGATGGCGTGCTTTCTCTACATAAATGGTTTGGGATATTGGTTTTTGTGCTTTCTGTTGGGTTGTGGGCGATGGAAAAGGATCTTATTAAAGTTTCAACCAAAGTCTTAAGTGGAGTATTTATTGTCCTGATAGTCATTATCTCATTAACAGGCCATCTAGGGGGTACATTGACCCACGGAGAGGGTTATCTCGTGGAGTATGCACCTGGATTCATCAAAACTTTAGCGGGGGGGTCAGGATCAGACAAGGGTCCTTTGGATAATGTACCTCAAAACCCTGACTCAGTCATTGTATTTACTGACATGGTTCTTCCAATTATAGAAACTAAATGCATGCCTTGCCACAGTGAGACCCAGGCTAAGGGAGGGTTGGTGCTAACCAGCTACGAGACCTTGATGGAGGGCGGTGATGGGGATGCGACGATCAGTGCAGGAAAACCTTTGAGCAGCGAACTCTTCAGAAGAATTACACTACCTGTGGATCACCAGAAATTCATGCCACTTAAAGAGGAACCTCTCGAGTTTACAGAGGTCAATCTGATTAAATGGTGGATTGAGACTGGGGCGAAGCAGGATGATCGCTTAAGCAAACTCGAAATACCTGATGAGCTGGCGGAATTGCTGATGCGGGATCACAAGATCAATGTCACTCCTAAGCCATATTACGAGCAGGTATCAGCAGCAGCGTTGACTGATGAGCAGCTTAAAATGATAGGAGGGATCAAGGCATTCAATATTAAGAAACTTTCTGCAAACAATAATTTCCTGGATGTGGGAGTATCCTATGACGTGGATAAAGTAACCAACGAGGATATCGATCAGTTGATGCAGTTTAAAGACCACATTACCTGGTTGGATTTGAAAGATAAATTAGTTGATCCTGAGGTACTAAGCTCGATTGGTCAACTGGAACATCTTACCCGATTGAATATCAGCGGCAATAACATTTCCGATGATCAGATCACTTCCCTTACCAGCCTGAAACATCTTGAATCTTTGAATCTTGTGGGTACGAAAATCACGGATTCCGCTCTTGATCTGCTCGTTCAAATTCCTTCCTTGAAACGTATTTACGTATGGCAGACAGGCGTCACACAGGAGGCTGCAGATCAAATGATGAAAGCGAATGGATCACTGGATGTCATTGTTGGATATCAGCTGGCAAAATCAAATTAATTTAACCCAATGAGTAAAAAGTTAAGAAGTAGGAACTGGTTTGGTAAGGAAGGTAAGGATGGATTCATCTACCGTGCCTGGATGAAAAATCAAGGCTGGCCACCGGATGAATTTGATGGTAAGCCGGTCATCGGGATTTGCAATACCTGGTCTGAGCTGACTCCTTGTAATGGTCATTTCCGTGAACTGGCTGAATCTGTTAAAAGAGGAGTCTGGGAAGCGGGTGGGTTTCCACTGGAGTTTCCTGTTATGTCCCTGGGTGAAACGATCGTTAAACCGACAGCCATGCTTTTCCGCAACCTGGCGAGTATGGATGCAGAGGAAAGTATTCGGGCCAATCCGATTGATGGAGTAGTTCTGCTTGGAGGATGTGATAAAACCACTCCTTCCATTCTGATGGGTGCAGCCAGTGTGGACATTCCTACCATTTTTGTTTCCGGTGGACCGATGCTTAATGGAAATTACCGGGGAAGGAAGATCGCGACCTCAGATATCTGGAGATTTAGCGAGGCCTACAGAAAAGGCGACATGAATAAAGCTGACATGCTGGAAGGTGAGGCGGCCATGTGTAGAAGCAGCGGCCATTGTGCCGTAATGGGAACAGCCTCGACGATGGCTTGTATGGTTGAATCCCTTGGGGTGGCATTGCCAACCAATGCGGCGATCCCGGCTTCTGATGCGAGGAGGAAAGTATTGGCACATATCTCCGGTAGAAGGATTGTGGACATGGTGAAGGAAGATCTCAGGCTTTCAAAGGTATTAACCAGGAAAGCATTTGAAAATGCCATCATGGTGAATGCTGCCATTGGGGGTTCCACAAACTTTGTGGTTCACTTACTGGCAATAGCCGGTAGAATAGGGGTTGATCTCAAATTAGAGGATTTTGATTCCTTGTCACAGAATATTCCACTATTAGCAAACCTTCAACCATCTGGAAAATACATGATGGAAGAATTCTACTATGCCGGTGGACTACCTGTCGTGATGAAGGAAATGCTTTCTAAACTTCATAAAAACATTGTTACTGTTTCCGGGAAAAGCGTGGAGGAGAATGTAAAGGATGCCGTTTGCTGGGATGATGAGATTATTTCTTCCATGAAAAAACCTTTCAAAGAAGAGTCCGGACTTGCCGTAGTTAAGGGAAACCTGGCTGTAGACGGAGCGGTTATCAAACCTTCCGCAGCAACACCCGAGTTAATGGTACACAAAGGGAAAGCAGTAGTATTTGAAACGATTGAGGATTTTCATGCTAAAATCAATGACCCTGACCTGCCTGCTGATAAGGACAGTGTGCTTGTGCTAAAAAATGTGGGTCCAAAAGGTTATCCCGGAATGGCGGAAGTGGGAAACATGGGTATGCCCAAGAAGTTGCTGGATGCCGGAGTTACTGACATGGTGCGCATCTCTGATGGAAGGATGAGTGGAACCGCTTTTGGTACCGTATTTCTTCATACTTCCCCGGAAGCTGCTGCAGGTGGTGTTTTAGCACTTGTAAAAGATGGTGACTTAATTGAAGTGGATGTACCGAAAAGGAAAATCCATTTACACGTTTCCGATGAGGAGCTGGAAGAGCGAAGAAAAAACTGGAAACCGTACGACCTGGACTATAAAAGAGGGTACGCTCAACTTTACATAGATCATGTGCAGCAGGCACACCTTGGTGCGGATCTGGACTTCCTGAGGGGCAAGTCCGGTGATGAGGTGAAAAGAGACTCTCACTAGTAGCTACCCGCTTTTAAGTTAACCCAAACCCAGTCTAAGATGAGGCTATTTATACTATTTCCAATCGCCTGTATTCTTACGTTTTCGGCTTGTAACGACCTGGCCCGGGATAAACCGATGATAGAGGTGGTAGACCGACCGGATTTATCAGGTAGAAGTTCACTTTATCCCGGTAATAGGGAACCACTTTTACCCAATGCCCTGATTAAGTTACCTGTAGGATCCATACAGCCAAAAGGGTGGCTACTTGAATTTCTGAATCGTCAACGAGACGGTCTGACGGGTAATCTTGGACAAATCAGCGCCTGGTTACAGAAAGAGGACAATGCCTGGTTAAGTAAGGATGGAACAGGTAAATGGGGCTGGGAAGAAGTTCCGTATTGGCTTAAAGGGTACGGAGATATAGCTTACATCCTTGAGGATCCGGACATGATTGCGGAGACAAAAGTATGGATTGAGGGGGTGTTGAGCAGTCAAAGAGAAAGTGGCTATTTTGGGCCTGGATTTGCCTGGGAAAGCTATTTATCCGAAGATTCACGGACCGAGGAAAAGCAGAAAGAGATGGCCAAACGAATTGATTTCTGGCCTAACATGATCATGCTGTATTGCCTGCAATCGTATTATGAGTATTCCGGTGATGAGCGGGTCATTGAGTTGATGACGAATTATTTCAGGTTTGAATTAGCTGTTCCGGAGGAGGAGTTTCTCCATGAATCAAAATACTGGCAAAGACGCAGAGCAGGAGATAATTTCTATAGTGTCATCTGGTTGTACAATCGGACCGGGGAAGCCTGGCTGTTAGACCTGGCAGAAAAGATCCATAGACATACAGTCCCATGGGGCACAAGAGGGCATGCGTTGGAAGAAATAAGGAATCCCAAGCACATTAGGGAAGGAATGGAATGGCCGGAATGGTACGGGGACTTAATCGACTGGCACAATGTGAATGTGGCCCAGGGCTTTCGTGAACCAGCACAATATTACCAGTTGAGTAAGAATCCTGATGATCTTAAAGCAGCTTATGACAACTTCCATATCGTAAGACAGCATTTTGGCCAGGTCCCGGGAGGGATGTTTGGTGCCGATGAAAATGCGAGGCCGGGATATAATGATCCCAGACAAGGCATAGAAACGTGTGGAATGGTGGAGCAGATGAACTCAGATGAGCATTTATTACGGGTCACCGGCGATATTTATTGGGCAGACCATGCGGAAGAAGTGGCATTTAATACCTATCCGGCTGCAGTAACTCCGGATTTCAGAAGCCTGAGGTACATCACCAGTCCCAACATGGTTTTGAATAATGATGAGAACCATAGCCCGGGAATTGATAATTCCGGACCTTTCCTGATGATGAATCCTTTCAGCTCCAGGTGTTGTCAGCATAACCATGCCCAGGGATGGCCATACTCTGCTGAGAACCAATGGATGGCGACACAAGACAATGGATTGGCTGCGGTTCTCTATTCAGCAAATACGGTCAGGGCAAGGGTTGGGTCAGGAAAAGAAATAGAGATTGTAGCGACCACCAGGTATCCATTTAATGATCAAATCAATTTTTCGATCCAAATGGAGGGTACTGAGAAGTTTCCACTCTATCTCAGGATCCCGGCCTGGGCGAAAGATGCTGAATTAACACTAAACAATGAACCGATCAAGGTTGAGGCGGAAGCCAAGAAATACATTAAGATTACCAGCGTCTGGAAGGATGGAGACCACCTTACATTGACTTTGCCGAGACAATTGGAATTGAAGGAATGGGATAAGAACCACAACAGTGCCAGTATCAATTATGGCCCGTTGACTTTCTCACTCAAAATAGATGAGGAATATGTGCAGAAGGCCAGTAACAAAACAGCCATTAGGGACTCCAAATGGCAGGAGGGAGCTGACCCTGAAAAATGGCCATCTTATGAGATCTTTCCAAAGTCAGCATGGAATTATGGATTGGTTTTAGGTTCGGACTGGATGGATAGGTATGAGGTGATCGAAAAACCATGGCCGGAAAACAACTTCCCTTTCACTCCTGAAACAGCGCCCATTGAAATCAAAGCCAAAGGAAAGCGGATTCCTGCATGGCAGATTGATGAATATGGTCTAGCCGGAGAGCTACAGGACAGCCCGGTCAGTTCAGAGATGGCAGAAGAAGACATCACGCTTATTCCCATGGGTGCCGCCCGTTTGAGAATCAGTGCTTTTCCAGTCATAGGTGAAGAGCCATCTGCGAATAAGTGGAAATAAAGCTGATAACGCCTTTCATTTCTCAAACTGACATTCAGTCATTTCATTATATTTATAATTGATGTAAGGCAGTTATGTGGCATTAATGCAACATAACCGTATGTTGGAGAGCATTGCCTCAACCATGAAGAATCAACTAAGCATCTTTATCTTTACCTTTGTAATAGGCTGTGAAATGCCGAATGAGAACCAATTAATCGGTTCCTGGTGCAGATGTCAACATAACGGAACTTACAAAGAATTTAAAATTGCTTCAAATTACACAACAACCTCTGTATCGAACTTTCCTGAACTGGATTTTGATGATGGAATTTCCTTTTACGAAAGTTATATTA
This sequence comes from Bacteroidota bacterium, assembly GCA_047947195.1. Classification (GTDB taxonomy): domain Bacteria; phylum Bacteroidota; class Bacteroidia; order Cytophagales; family Cyclobacteriaceae; genus UBA7330. The sequence continues at coordinate 2,350,559 of CP170458.1, read as the reverse complement.
ATGAAAATCTTCTCATCGTAACAAGAGGATTAAATGTCGATTTGATGTATGAACCAGAAACACTTTACGTCAAATTTGACGCTCCTGATAAAATTATACTTGAAAGCCATTTTGGACCATTTCAACTTACAAGATTAAACAGTAATATTCCTGACATAGACTCCACCAACTTTGAACTTTGGCGGAATACATATCTTACAGAATTTCTCGAACGAGCAGAGCTAGCAAACTGTCCAGACTTAAGAACCGAAGAAGAAAAACAACTACCTGATCTGGGTGAAGTTGAAGATGATTTTGAACCCCTAACTCGCAGTGAAGACTCAATTAAACTGGACGAATAAAACGCTCTCCAACATGCGGTATGATGAATGGCCTTGAGCATTTCATAGCCACTTAATGAGGAACCTCACCGCCAAATCTCCTCTGGGAACTGATATTTTCTTTCCGCCTTTGGAGCAGTCAGGAGCTTTTATCTGCAGAACTCAGTAGGATCATACCCGTTGCATCTCATCGTAGATTTAGCTAGTTTAGTTTTTTATCGCACAGTTGTGCTGCTCACCATACCTGTGCGTATGTAAAGATAAGATGGAAATAAAGAAACTAAAAAATAGACCAGATATAGACCAATACAAAAAGCTTAATGCTTCTTATAATCAATTAAATAAGTTTTTAATAGAATTGAGAAGCAGGGAATTACCAGATAAAACTGCAAACTTGATTAATCGTGAAATTGACCAATTAAATCAAGTTTCAGGATTAGAAAAAGAGTTGAGAAAACAAATAAAACAAACTCAATCTCTTATGATTAAGTTGATTGAGAGGGAACATAAACTTGTAACTAAAAATCATTATCGAAATACTTGGTTGATCATTGGAATGGCTGCATTTGGAATTCCTCTTGGCGCTGCTTTTGGTACTGGCCTTGGGAATATGGCTTTTTTAGGAATAGGATTGACCTTTGGGATGGTAATTGGGATAGCAGTTGGTACAAGAATGGACAAAATAGCACTTCAGGAAGGGAGACAGATTGATTTTGAAATAAAACACTAAGCACAACACCTAAACTATAACCCCCCAATCTAGCGCGAGCGTCCGCTTGTGATAGATCTGAACTTCCAATCCACTGATTATTTTACTCATCATCAGGTTAAAATAAACCTCAATAATTGGCTGGTTTGTTACTTTCTTTTCCCCCAATCAGAGTCACCAAAGGGACTCTGATGATATATAGCTGGTACGCCATCCATCAGGAGCTGTGTGGGGTAGTGTTAAAACCTGAATAATAATCAACTTTAGTGTTGTAGCACATTTTACAAATCATAAACCATCCACGTCACATATATAAACGTTAGGAGCCTATCCAGCATTTTTACATTTCGTTCACATTTTTTTACATACGCTTTACCAAAGGCGGGCGTTTAAGACGGGTAGCTTTGTTGGAGTTATACTAAATACATCATGATGAAAAACATACCTGGTTTGCTCTTTATTTTTATCCTATCCACTTCCTGCGCACAAAATCAAACAGATGTACCAAAACAAAATATTAGGACCCATAGGTCAGGTCTAACTGAGTCTCAGCTTAAAGCTGCCGTTGCTTCCAAGGTGCCCATAAGTATGACTCGGAATGTAAGGCGAGCAAAAAACGGGGACATTTTAATTGCTTCTTATGTAGGTGTTTACCGATACGATGGAACATCCCTGCCTACCGGACAGGCAGGTTTTACCAATTTAACGAGTACAATAGAGTGGCCGACTTTCTGGGATGTACTGGAAGATAGTAAAGGAAATCTTTGGTTGGCGTCACAGGACTCGGGTGTTTACTTCCAGCCTGCCGGGCAGACAGGCTTTAAGCTTTTTAAAACAAAGGATGGGACTGGCATTAGTTCAGCACTTCATATTTATGAAGACAGAGCCGGCAATATCTGGTTTGGATCAAATCGTTATGATGGGGAATCATTTCGAACCTTTACCACAAAAGATGGATTTCCCAGTAACAACATTCGCTTACTACTTGAAGACAAAACCGGCAAGCTTTGGTTTGGTGCACAAGGTGAAGATATGTTTGTTCATGATGGAAAAACAATTACTGTTTTAAAAAACAAAGACGGCAAAGCGTTTAACAATGTTTGGTCAGTAATCGAAGATAATAAAGGTAATATTTGGTTCGGTGACAATGATGGACTTTGGCGCTATGACGGTACTGGTTTTCACAAGGTGTCAAATAGGGGGGCTTATGCAATAATCCAGGATGAAAATGGGAATATCTGGACTACTGGGGCAAGACTCAATGGAGGTTGGGCTCTTTCCCGTTATGATTCAGAGACCTTGTACAACGAAAATCCTAAAGTAACTGAAATCATGTCACAACGACCTGCTCTGTTGGGGCTTACGGAAGCCACGGACGGAAGTATTTGGTTTGGATCTATGATCGGAGTGTATCGTTATGATGGAAACACCATCACGGACTTTAAAAAGTAAAAATGCCGGAACTGAAGTTGTCTTAAAATAAACCTCCCAATCTAGCGCAAGCGTCCGCTTGTGATAGATTTAGTTTTATGCCTGGAATAGATTTTCCAATTCATATTCATCTTAAAATAAACCTCAATAATTACCTGGTTTATCCCTTCATTCAATAGAATTGTGCTTACAAAATTTGTTTATTCTTGGAAGGATTTAATTTTTCAATACCTGTTCACATTCGCTGGCAGGATCTCGACCCATTAGGTCATGTCAACAATGCTGTTTTTGTTACCTATTTTGAGATGGCTCGTGGAGCTTATATCAGCAAGGTCTGTCAGGACTGGGACTGGAAGCAGCATATCTTCCTCATCGCCAGCGTGCATGTAGATTTCATACAGGAATTATTGCTTACCGCTTCGCCACCAGAGGTGCATGTCCGTACTTCCCGGATCGGCAACAAAAGTTTTAACCTGGAGTATGCCATCACGACCCTGAAAGATGGTGAAGAGATCCTCCATGCCACGGGCAGCACTGCCCAGGTTATGTTCGACCCGGTAAACAGGAAGACCATTCCCATGGCTGACTGGATCAGGGAAGCCCTTACAGGGTTTGATGGACCTTTTCAGGAGTGAGGATTATGGTTTTTAGAAGTCACTTACCAGGAGGAAAAAATATTTAGTACGTACTCGACAGTTGTATGGTATCACGCAGATTTTGACGTCCGCGCAATTAACCTGAGTGGAGCCTCCTCATGGTCGGCGCAGCAATCCTTAAGGATATCATTTAATAACCAGTTTTCGTATATTTGATTAAAGCATCGAACTATGAATCAAGATCCAAGAGAAAAATTAATTTCAAGAATCAGAAAAATTGATAATCCTGATATTCTTAATGAGGTCAATAGATTATTAAATATTAATCTTGATGAAGATGTTTATATCACTACGAAAGAACAAAAATCCGCTATTAGGAAGGCTCAAGAACAAATAAAAACAGGTGAAATTATTGATGGTGATAGCGCTGACAATGAAATTGATAAATGGCTCGAAGAATAATTTGGACCAAAATTGCTCAGGAAGATCGAAAACAGATTTTTGAATACTGGAACAATAGAAATAAATCAAAACAATACAGCAAAAAGCTCCAATCCCTAATTAAGGAATCACTTCATCTTGTAGGTAACAATCCCCTCATTGGCAAAAAGTCGGATTTGAAAGATGTAAGGATTAAAATAGTCAGAGATTATCAATTATTCTATCAATTTACTGAAGATTCTGTCTTCGTATTATCAGTTTGGGATTCAAGACAAGACCCGGATAAACTGGAAATTAGAAAGGCTAGATAGTTTATGTTACACTAGCACAAGTTTCTTGGGTTTCCAATCTGCCCCGCCGAAGAAACTCTAATTCTATAGTACTTTCTTTGAAAACGCAGTTTGTACCAATGTTTGTCCAGGGTTGCTATACAGTAGCTAAACAGTAGCTATACACCTCCTATACACTTTAAATTCGATGTTGGATGGTGTTATCATACTAGACTGGATGATGGCCAATACCTTTAAGTTTGCAAATCCAGAGTTCCTTTTTATGGTACTTTTTCTTGTTAAAAAGTACCAAAAGACATGGAAAAATCAATAAGTGCACAGCCATCTCACCACTCGCCTCCCTCAAAGTCAACATTGTATCGTCCTAAAATAAGTTTACAGGTTTAACATATAGTCCTATTAGTAATTTACAATTTACTATTGTCCTGTAATTAGTTTACAATCTACCATATCTTTTCAATTTGCAATGCTTGCTTATGGACCTGATCAGGTGTGAGATTTCCCAGACTCATATGTGGTCTTTCACAGTTGTAAACTTCAACTACACGATCTAATAATTGCCTGGCAACATGAAGAGTGTTTACCTGATAGCAATTCAGATATTCATTCTTAATAATCCCATTAACCCGTTCTGCAATTGGGTTTTCCAAAGGATCTCCATTCTCACTCATTGATATAATGATCTTGTGCTTATTCAAAAGAGAAACATAACCGGACGAACAGTACTGTATTCCTCTATCAGAGTGATGAATTAAATCTTCGAGAGATCCATGGTTATCATCAATGGCCATTCTCAAAGCTTTGATAGTTTCAATAGCTTCAAGTGTATCAGCCACATGATAACCCACTATTTTTCTGGATAATGCGTCTGTTACAAAACTGATATACAAATGGGCAGCTTCTATCTTCCAGTAGGTGATATCACTTACCCAAAGTTGATTAGGTTTACGAGGAATGAAGCCCCTGATCTGGTTAGGATATTTTTTTAACCAATGAAAGGAATGTGTAGTATAAACTCTTCGTTTCCTTCTCTTCACAAGTAGATTATTAGCAGCCAAGACATCAAACAGAGCATCCCTACCCATCTTGATCTGGTGCTCAAGCATATATGATTCCAGTAACTCATATAATTTTCTACCTCCCATTCTTCTATGAGTTTGCCTTATACGAAGTACTTCCTTGATGATTAACTCATCTTCAAAACTTGAGGCCTCTTGTTGCCAGTAATGTTGATAATATGACTGTCTGGTTACACCAAATAACTGACATAATCGTCCCAGTGCAATACGATAATGTCTTTCCTTTAAGGTTGTTATTACTTGGTATCGGACTTTTTTCTGATTGGAATATTAAAGGTCTTCTCTGCTAATTCAATCATCGTTCGATACCCTTCTTCCTTTAGCTTGGACTCTTGAAGTTGTTTTTCCAACTGTTTGATTCTAGCTATCAAATCAGGTTTATCTAAATCATCTGGACCGTCCATTGTTGAATAATTGATAGGAACATTAAAGGTAGGCCTTCTTTTGGGTAAATCATCTGTGTATCCATACATCCTCATCCATCGAAGGATTTGGCCATGCTCTGACGATTGTCCTGTGTATTTATTCCAGATTTCCAGCTTAGTATACTCCCCAGTTAAATACTCCTGGATCAATTGATGGCGCTCAGATATACTAAGATCGCCTCCTTGTCTTGTCTTTTCATTATTAAAATAATCCATTTTGGTTTACTCAATTTGTGTAAACCTATTTCAGGACAAGACACATCCAGCAACACGGCGTGCCCGCAAGTTGCCCGCCAATTTTTCACCCTCCGCTGTTCTAGGAAGAGTAGATAATCAGATGAATTCTCGTTTATTTTTTGAATATTATACTAGAAAGCTCCTGGCCATTAAAAATTTTGAGATAAGAAAAATTGATTAATGATGAAACTAGATGCAAAATACTGTTTGACCCCCAAGGCTTTGGGGGGAGTTTGTTTTGCTTAAGGAATCGAATCAATTTTTCCTCAAAATTTTTACAGGCCTAGATTTTTTGCCTACTTTTTCATCAATGGAAAAAGTAGGAGAATAATATAAGTAGGTGAGACTTAGCCCCAACCTAAATAATGTTATTGCTTGTCAGACGGTATCATCTGACAAGACATAGTGATATCAACATCTTGCACACATTTGCAACGCGTGTAAGATTGACACTAACTAGGTTCTTTCCCTAATGAACTTAGATATGCAACCAAATCTACCAACTCATCTTTAGACATCGCTTTGTGTAGCCCTGAAGTCATGAGGGAATTTTCCATCTCACTCATTTTCACAATATCACTTTTCTTGTAAATCGTTTTGATGCCACCCATCTTCATCAATTCAATGGCGTCTTCTGTATTACTTGATATATAACCAATGGCTGTTTCACCTGATTTGGTCTCAATCACAAAGCCTTCATAACCAAAATTGATCCCTGCATCCGGATACAGGATAGCCGCATAAAGCCCTTCTTTGCTCAGCTTATTCCCGATTTCAGATAGGTTTGGTCCGAATTGAACCCCTTTACCGTTGACTTGATGGCAGGTTTGGCAAAACTTTTCAAAGACCACTGTTCCATTTGAAGCTGTTCCAGACAAAGCCACGAGCTCTTCAACAGGTGGTAGCGTTTCTCCTTCAGGGAGCGAAAGATATTTAGCAGCGGCCTCTCTAACACTGCTTTTGATCGCACTCATGAGAGTTGTCGCAGCTACTTCAACCAATGGTTCAGGGATTTCATTCTTTTCCAGCATATCCAAAAGCTTGCTTTCCGCACTCCATCCTTTACCAATGGCTGCTATCGTCTTTTTCCGAATGGCCATTTCTTCGTTTTCATTCAAGGCAATATCCCTCATAAAGTCCCACATATCGTTTCCACCCATATTGGAAAGTACGGCTATGGTATTGTTGACCGTTGTTTGATCAGGCGATTTGATTTGCTGTTTGAAATAATCCAGCCCTTTCATTTCATACAATAGTCTGGCTGCAGCTATTCCAATGTTTCCATTCGGATCATTTAGATATAACCTTTCCAGCTCCCCAGTCTGATCAGTCAGCTGGAATTTTCGTACCCATTCAATGTATTGCTCGGTGCCTTTCACTGTTTCCAGTGAGCTGTAAAGCGCACTTTTCAGTTTAGCTGAAGTCTTCACTGATGATGCAGGAACAGCCGTAATGACCAGTTGATTGATTTGATCTTTACGGGGGTGGTTAGTATCAAGTAATGAAATGAGTATTTGCTCTTTTTGAGGCGACTCAATGAAATCAAAATCCCTAAAGTATCTGTTCATTTCAGCTTCAGGAAGCTGTTGATCACGGATTATCTCAGCTAATAAAGGGAGGGAAGCGGGCGCGCGTAACCTCCAGATAATGTCTTTGCTGGTATTGGACTGCCAGTCATCCCCAATTTCCTTCTTCCATGCAGTCAGGTACAAATCAGGATTGGCATCGCTCACAATGCCTAAGGTTTCCAGGTACCACCGGTCACCTGCTTCATACTGTTTATCCAGCTTTACCCATAAATCAGTTGCATCGGCAGTTGTCAATTTATTGAGCGCCGTAAGCACTTCTCTTCTGACTTGTGGAGATGGATCATTAACCATTTGGTCCAGATATCCCTTTAGGTTTTCCGAATCAAAAGCCACAGCCATTTTGATCGCAGCAATTCTTAAATCTTCATTTGATTCTTTTAACCCTTTTTGGATGCTCTGTTCAGTCCTTCCATCTATCTGGGCCAGTAGCCACAGCGCCCGGGCCTTCAAATAGGGCTTGTCTGACTCATAAAGTGTATTTAGACCATTTACCGCATCAGGGCCAAATTCTCTCAGTTTGGTATATCCGATATACCTGGTGGCTATGTTAGGGCTTTTGAGAGCTTCAGTAGCATCTTCCGGCGCATCGATATTTAGTGGAGCTACCTTATACTTAGCACCTTCTGGGGCAATGCGGTATATCCTTCCTTGTTGTTGGTCCCCCATCTGGTGTCCACCCACTCCCGGGTCATACCAGTCTGCGACGAAGAGTGATCCATCCGGAGCAACACATACATCAGATGGCCGAAACCACTGATCAGAATTGGCTTTCATGATATTAACGATTTCGGCAGTATATCCCGCACCTTTCTTTTGGGTAGGATATGCCCTCACAACATTAGGTCCGGCATCCGAATGGATAATGGCCTGTTGGAATGGTGCGGGTAGCATTTCTCCCTCATAGAAAACAATGCCTGTAGGTGAACCACCCCCGGTCTGCAATAAGTTAGGAATCACACCTGGGTCATTCTGGTGCCAGTGACGGAGGGGTATTTCCTCATTCCAGCCGGTTCTCCTGGTTCTCCAGTTGGCTCCGGTCATCTGGTCACGATAGCCATAGTTTCCATAAGGAACGATGAAATTGATACGAACTCCTTTGTTTCCATCATCATCATTATCCGATTGCCAGATATTACCATAGGAGTCCAGTGTTAATTCGTATGGGTTTCGGAAATTATTACCCAAAACTTCGATCTGTGAGCCCTCGAAATCGGTTCTGAAAATCATCCCTTCCCGGTAGGGTTTACCATTGTCGACTATTTCTATTCCTTTAATATCTTTCATTTGCTGACCATTTTGGTCAGCTATCTGGCTTCCGGCGTTCCCCATATTAAAATAGAGTTTTCCATCCGGACCAAATACAAAAGCATGCACGGCGTGGTCATGCTGTTCTCCACCCAGATTAGTGAATAGGATCTCTTTTTTCTCCGGAATATCATCACCGTCTTCATCTGTAAATATGAAGACGTTCGGACTTACAGATACAATGATCTTACTACCTAAAACGGCGATACCCAATGCAGCATTGATATCATTTCCCTGATAGAATACCTTTTTCGTATCCGCTTTTCCGTCCTGATCGGTATCTTCCAAAATAACAATCCGATCCCCCTCGGCTTTTGTTGGGTTTCCAGGATTCAGATGGGGTCTGTAGTTATATCCTTCACAAACCCAAACTCTCCCTTTCGAATCAATATCCATATTGGTCGGATTTACAATCATGGGTTCTGAAGCGAAGAGGTTTGCTTCTAATCCCTCTGCAATATCAAATCCTACTAATGCGTTTTCAGGAAGTCGTTTCTGCTCTTCGGTAAGTTCAAGAGCTTCTTTCACTTGCTTTTGGCATGAAAGCACTACAAGGGAGCAAATGATACTAATAATTAGCGGTTGGAGGTTTCTGGGCATGGTAAAGTTCATTGAAATTAAATCCTAAAATAGTGATTATTCCTTAGTTTCTGACAGAATAGCGAAGGATCAACTGGTTAGTTTCCATTTAGGTTCGGCACGGAGAATTTCTTCATAGATGGGACAATCAGCAACATGTGCTCCTTCGAGATAGCCAGAACTCATTAAAAATTCATTGGTAATCTCACCACCTGTGAACCGGAAGGTTTTTTTGAAAAGTTTGACCCATTCAGCTTTGGTCAAGGGGTGATGGTGGTCCAGCCAGTTTTGGAATGAACCAAAGTTACTTTGGAGCTCAATTATCCTTTGGGCATTATAAACAGCTGCATTGATTTTCAGTCTGTTTCTAATGATCCCGGGGTCGCTTAGTAGTCGGGTAATATCTTTTTCTCCATATTTAGCTACAGCAGATATTTTGAACTCAGAATATGCCTTCCTGAAATTTTCAGCTTTATTCAATATTGTAGTCCATGACAGACCTGCCTGGTTAATTTCAAGGATAAGTCGTCCGAATAACTCATTATCGTCATTTATTGGAAATCCATATTGTTTGTCATGGTAATGCCTGTGAACATTTCCAGGTTCCATCATCATCACGGCGTCACAGTAGGAGGTTGGCTTTTCCATTTTTAATTATCTAAGTCTTGCGTCCACAGTGAATTGGAGTGTGGGATGCTTTTCAAAGCGTGTGGGATTGTTTTTGGCATAGTGATGCAAATATGCAGCTTGGAGAGATACCTTATCGTTAAGCTTTAAACCTAAGGCCAGATAAAGCCAATTGCGATCAAAATCAACATTCCTTAAATGTTCGTCCATTCTTATCCATAACTCATCAAAAACATTGATAAAGAGACGTTCTGATATAGGGCGCCGAACAGTGATCCGATACCTGAATCTATTACTATAAGAAAAGCCATCCACTATAAACGGATCGCCAGGAGCATTTTGTACCAGATCTCCCTGCCAGCGATGTTCCCATCGGTATCTGTGTTGAATATTTATTTTACCAACATTTTGAATCAATGTGACCTGCTCCCAAATGTTATTTTCAGGTTTACTCGCTGGTAATGGATATTGGCCATAAGGATAGGTATTGATAAATGTGTAGCCAACCGTAAACACCACATTTGGATTGGCGTGGTAGTTTAGAAAGGGTCTTATGAGCAACTGTTCTTTGTCATTCAGATAATCGTCGAATCTCATATGAAATTCATTGCCCAGGCTCCAGTTGTCATTAAGTTTATAATGGTTGAGCAATAAGAACCAAACATCTGGTTCCCCATGTACTTCCTGGGCATTGACCTGATTGGTATTAAGAATGATAAGTGTGAAAAATAAGGCGTAGTAGTGTTTGGACATTTGCATGATAATCTTCCTGCAAATAAACATAATTGAGGATATTAGAACGAACCGCGAATGATATCGCCGACTTTATATCCCTAGCGATTCTCGGGTTTCCCAGACCTCATATATTGGGTTTCCAGTACTACTTAATCCACTATGGTGCCATGAACCAGCTTCCAATGAATAATCAAATCCTAATTCGGCACCAGCACGAGAGTTGTCCCTGGAAAAGAATTCAATATTTTCGGTGTACCTTCCGCTCTTGGTTGTGTAGGTTCCTCCTCCGGTTCCTGAAAACTCACCTGTTTCGCTATTGAAAGCAATCCATTGAAAGCGGGTACCAGAAAGGATTTTCATTGTTTTTCTTGCTCCGGGAGTTCTCATACTGATCTCTCCATCTCTTTTGCGCCCGGTGATCAACCAGGCTCCCTGAAGCTTACCAGGTTTGCCTTTATCCACCCTGGTCCATGTCAATCCATTTCCGGTTAGTTTATTATCCATTATGGTCATCTCAAAGCTATCAGAGGTACCAACCAGGCTTTTATCCAGTGTATTAAACTCATAGAGGATATTGGTCATATTGCCCTCCATGCTCCATGAGCCACCTAGCGTGAAAACAAACTCTGCTGGACTCTCCTTATATCCAGCCACTGAAAAATAATCATCCGTAATGATCATAGAGATCGTGTTCCCATCGTCATCTTTTGTTTCCCAGGCTCCAACCATGGGTGATTGTTTAGGAGTGGCTAAAGTTAACAGTAGGTATGTGAGGTTGACTATGTTGGATATCATATGAGGTGTTGTTTCTATTAAATTTAATTTGAAACGCTTTGAAGAGCAAATATTGTTTGCTAATTAGTTTTTCAATTTTAGATTGCAAGTGTGAGTAACCAGAGAATTAAGATGACCCCAAAAAATATAACTCATCAATCCAAAAAAAGCTATTTCGCTGTCATTATGTTGATTTTGCTGTGCTTTACAACGAGGGCCCAGGATGGAGAGACACTTTATAAAACCTATTGTGCCGGATGTCATGGGGCTAATCTTGAAGGGAATAGCGCCAGTACGCTAATCAAGACAGACTGGAAATATGGAAGAACCAGTGGGTTGATGACCAGGAATATCAAATTTGGTATTCCCGGTACAGAAATGATTGGCTGGGGTCAGGTCATCAATGATGATCAGATCAAATCTCTTGTTAGCTTCATTTCACGCGCTCAGGAAGTGCATCCAAACCGGGAAAGGCCAATCCCTGAAACCATAGAAACTTCAGATTACACGTTGAAAGTTGAGGAATGGGTTGCGTCAAGGAGCATCAGAAATCCCTGGGCTATCGAGTGGGTCTCAATGGACAGTGCACTGATATCTGAAAGGAGAGGAGTGCTTAGATGGATCGTAAATGGAACGCCTTCTGAAACTCCGGTAGAAGATGTACCGCAAACCCAGGAATTCAGGACTGGAGGTTACATGGATATTGCCATCGATCCAAATTATAAATCCAATGGATGGATCTATCTCGGTTTCAGCTATGCTCCGGAAAATATCACCGATGATAGCGCTCCAGCGATGACAAAAATCGTTCGGGGTAAGATACAGGGAAATAAATGGGTTCAGCAGCAAACACTTTTCGAAGTTCCGGATGAATTACTTGTAACCAAAGGAAATAGGTGGGGTTGCAGGTTCTTATTTGATGATAAAGGATACCTGTACTTTTCTATTGGAGATATGAGTTATGATGAGGATGCATTGGATCCGGGAAAACCCGTTGCCAAGATCTATCGCATTAACCCGGATGGCACGGTCCCACAGGATAATCCTTTTGTCAACGTGAAAGGAGCCTTACCGCAGGTTTATTCGATAGGAAACAGAAATGTTCAGGGGATCACTCAAAATCCACAAACCAAAGACATCTGGTTTACGGAACATGGACCGATGGGAGGTGATGAACTAAATATTCTTCAGAAAGGCGGTAACTATGGATGGCCAGCGATCACCTATGGAAAAGATTATGATGGGAGTGTTGTTTCCAGCAAGACACAGCAGGAAGGAATGATCCAGCCTGTGATTCACTGGACTCCCTCAATAGCCGTTTGTCCGGCTGAATTCTGTACCAGCTCCAAATTCCCTAAGTGGAAGAATCAACTGTTTGTTGGAGCCCTGGCTTTTGAGGAAGTGAGAAAGATTTCCATCAACGATAAAAATGAGGTTACTGCTCAAGAAATCATCCTTAAGGGGTTAGGTAGAGTTCGTGACCTAAAATTTGGGCCGGATGGCGCTATGTATGTGGTGTTAAACCAACCCGATAAGATTTTAAGAATTACGCGTTAGTCTTCCAGTTTATACACAACAAGACCACTTCTTAGCTTTGGTTCAAACCAGGTAGTTTTAGGAGGCATGATTTCTCCATTGTCAGCTATGTCAATCAATTGCTTCATTGAAACAGGGTAAAGAGCGAAAGCCGCCTTCATTTCACCGGAATCAACTCTTTTTTCAAGTTCTTTTAAGCCCCGAATACCTCCGACAAAGTCAATTCTTTCATCTGTTCTTAGATCGACAATATTGAGTAAAGGTTTTAGTACTGATTCTGAAAGTACTGTGACATCCAAAGCTTTGATGGGGTCGTTGTCATCATAGGTGCCTGGCTTTGCTTTTAACTGATACCATTTCCCATCTACATACATGCTCATTTCATGCAATTGAGTTGGTTTATAGAGATTGGTATCATGCGGAGTTATGTCAAATGACGACTTCAATTTTTCCAGAAAGGCATCTACAGACATTCCATTTAAATCTTTAACTACCCGGTTGTAATCAATGATTTCTAATTGATTATCAGGGAAGTGTACTGCTAGGAAATAATTGTATGCTTCGTCTCCCGTATGATTGGGGTTTTCTTTCTTCAAATCCTGTCCCACCAGGGCAGCGGCGGCTGTGCGGTGATGCCCGTCAGCTACATAGGTAGCTGGCATAGCATCAAATAACTGGATGATATTTGAGATAGTCTGATCATCAGCAACCCTCCAGAATCGATGGGTAACCCCGTCATCAGCGGTGAAATCATAAATTGGATCAGCTTTTTTTACTTCATCTACAATCTGATCCAGTTCCCTCACAGCTTTATAGGCAAAAAATACCGGCTCAGCATTCATCATAGCGACTCTGACATGGTTTTTACGATCATTCTCCTTTACAGGTCTTGTTAACTCATGTTTCTTGATCTTGTCATCAAAGTAATCCTGTATGGAGGCACAGGCTACAATTCCATTCTGTGACCTTCCATTCATGATCAATTCATAGATATAAATAGATTCCTTTTCGTCCTGAATAAATACCTTGTCGCTAACCAGTTTCTGAAAATTGTTTTTTGCTGCCTCATAGACTTTTGGATCGTAATGATCAATGTCCTTAGGTAAAGTGATTTCCGGCTTGACTACCTGTAGAAATGAGTCTTGGTTTTGATTGAATTCTTCCAGAGCTTCTTCAGAACTTAGTACATCATAAGGTCTACAGGCAATATTCTTTACTTTTTCAGGAATGGGTCTAAGCCCTTTGAAGGGTCTGATTTTCATATAACTAATTGTTAGGTGGTAGAACCCTTACAAGGAAGATTCCATCCATTTGATTAATAGCGTCTATCTCTGCTTCTGAGATCGGGTTGTCCACATCAATGATATTGAACGCGATGTCACCATGATGCTGATTGAGCATGTCAGAAATATTGATATTTTGCTGTGCCAGGGTAGACGTAATCTTACTTACCAACCCAGGTATATTTTGGTTCCCAATAATCAATCGAGTACCCCCGTTTCTGGGCATAGATGCATTGGGGAAATTAACCGAATTACGGATATTGCCATTTTCCAGATAATCCATGAGTTGGTCAGCTGCCATGGTGGCGCAATTGTCCTCCGACTCTGGTGTTGAAGCCCCTAAATGGGGAATTGTGATAATTTGATCATGACCGAGTAGGTCAGCATCCGGGAAATCCGTAACAAAGAACCTGATCTTGCCTGAATCAATCCCTTTCATCAGCGACTTTCTATCAACAAGTCCACCCCGGGCAAAATTGAGAATACAAACTCCAGGTTTCATCTGCGCGATTTTGCCTTCATCGATAATTCCCCGGGTCTTATCATTCAGGGGCATATGAAGACTGATGTAGTCCGACTGGGATAACACCTCTTCCAGTTTTTCAGCTCGTTGGACATACCTGGATAATTGCCAGGCCGAGCTAATGGAGATGTAAGGATCATGGCCAATTACTTTCATGCCCAGGCTTTCAGCCGCATTCGCCACAAGCATGCCTATGGCACCAAGCCCAATGACACCGAGTGTCTTCCCAAAAAGCTCAGGCCCTGCGTAAGAGGATTTGTTCTTTTCTACCAGTGCACTCACGTCCTCTCCGGATCCTTCCAGGCTTTGAACCCAATGAATGGCTTCATATATTTTTCTCGATGACAAAAGCATTCCCGATAATACCAGTTCTTTAACTGCATTGGCATTGGCTCCCGGTGTATTAAAAACGACAATACCCTTTTGAGTACAGGTATCAATAGGAATGTTGTTTACACCCGCACCGGCCCTTGCGATGGCCTTTAAATTATTGTTGAATGCCTGATCATGAAGCGAAGCGCTCCTAACCAGAATAGCATCCGGATCTTCTGAATTGTCTGCAACTTCATATTTCGAAGAGTCAAAACGACTTAAGCCAACAGGAGAGATCTTGTTGAAGGTCTTGATAGAAAACTTCATAATCAACCGTTTTCTTTTTCAAATTCCTTCATAAAGTTTACAAGTGCTTCAACTCCTTCTTTTGGCATCGCATTATAAATGCTGGCTCTCATTCCACCCACAGACCTGTGACCTTTTAAGGTTTTCAGATTCCTGGAACTGGCTTCTTTGATAAATTTAGCATCCAGTTCATCACTCCCGGTAACAAATGGGATATTCATAATAGAGCGAGATTCTTTGGAAACGGTGCCTTTGAATAGACTTGAACTATCCAGGTAATCATAAAGAAGAGCTGCTTTCTCCTTGTTTAATTTTTCCATTGCTGCAATTCCGCCATTGTCTTTTAACCACTTGAAGACAAGGCCAGCAATGTATATGGAATAACATGGAGGTGTATTGAACATTGAATCCGCCTCAGTATGTGTCTGGTAATTCATCATGGTCGGAGTGATTTCCATCGCTTTTCCTACCAGATCATCCCGGATGATCACGATGGTGACACCTGCCGGGCCAATATTTTTTTGGGCACCTGCATAGATCAATCCGAATTTAGATACATCATAATCCTGAGATAAGATGTTAGAAGACATATCCGCTACCAATGGAACATTACCAGTATCAGGGATCTCAGGAAATAAGGTTCCATAAATGGTATTGTTGGTTGTGATATGTACATAATCTGCATTGGGTGTCAATTGACCCGGGTTGATCTTAGGGATATATGAGAAGTTCTTGTCATCCGAAGAGGCTACAACATTTACCGCACCATATCTTTTTGCTTCTGCAATGGCTTTTTTAGACCAGCTCCCCGTATTCACATAATCAGCTCGATGTGATTTGGAGAAAAGGTTTAATGGCACCATGGCAAATTGGGTAGAGGCACCACCTTGTAGAAAGAGTACTTTGTAATGATCAGGGATATTCATCAGGGATCTAAGGTCTGCTTCTGCAGTCTGAATGATTTCCATGAATTCTGCCGATCTGTGACTCATTTCCATTACGGACATGCCGCATCCCTTGTAATCGGCGAGCTCACTTTGAGCTTTTTCCAGGACAGATAGTGGGAGGGTAGCAGGCCCGGCAGAGAAGTTATACGCTCTAGACATAAAAGTTTGATTGGGTAAGTTGTAACAATTGTTTCAGCTAATATTCAACTATTTATCAAAAGAGACAAGTGAAGGGCAATCCTTAATTAAATTGGCCTTATCTTTTCGAATAATAAATGAATATTGAATATGATTCGTACTTTATTTCCAGTTCTGTCCTTACTATTATTAATGAATTGTATGGATAAAAAACAATATGGAGAAGCGATGAATGAATCGCCATTAAGTGTTTCATCAACGATTTTTATTGGTACATATACCTCGGATAGTAGCAAGGGGATTTACGAAGCGAGGTTTTTGCCAGAAACTGGTTCTTTTGAGTCAGGTGATCCCACATTAGTTTCGGATGCTGTAAACCCCTCATTTCTTGCATGGAAAGAAGATCAGGATATCCTATACGCTGTGAATGAAGTTGAAAAAGGCGGAATTTCGGCGTTTAAACTAGATGACGATTCAAAGACATTCAAATTGATGAATCATGTACCTAGTGAAGGCTCAGCCCCCTGTCATGTTTCTATAAGCCACTCAGGTAAAATCGTAGCGTCTGCGAACTACTCAACCGGTAATGTGATTACTTATTCTATTAACGAAGATGGAAGTTTAAGCGATAATGTTACCGAGTTTATGAACGAGGGAGAGTTGGGCCCTACTTCAAGACAGGATAAACCTCATGCACATTGCGGGATGTTTGCGAAGGATGACAGGTTTTTGTACGTTGTAGATCTTGGGTTGGACGCCATTATAGCTTATCCATTAGGTGAAGAGGGGATTACAGGCGAACCACATACTGCCATGAAGCTTGATCCGGGAGATGGCCCTCGTCATATGATCTTTCATCCATCAAAGGATATGGCCTTTGTGATTACCGAGCTTTCCAACTCAATTGTTTCGATGTCTGTTGATCCTGAAAAGGGCATCTTTCAAAAGATTGATAAGAAAAGCACCTTGCCAGAAGGTTACTCAGAGACCTCTTATTGCGCTGATATTCACATCACAAGTGATGGTAAATACCTTTATGGTTCAAATCGAGGCCATAACAGTATTGCCGCTTTTAAAGTATCTGATGAGGGAATGCTGACTTTCCTGGAGACAGAATCTGTGCAGGGGGATTGGCCAAGAAATTTTGCGATAAGCCCTGATGAGAAGTATTTATTAGTTGCGAACCAAAAATCAAACAATGTCACGGTTTTTAGCATTGACCCAAAAACAGGATTATTAACCTTCACTGGCAATCAGCTTAAGGCTTATAATCCTGTCTGTGTGATCTTTAAATAAAAATTATATCGCTTCTGATCCGGTCTCTCCGGTTCTGATCCGGATACATTCTTCGATCGGAAGGATAAATATTTTCCCACCTCCAACCATGTCCCCATCATTAGGCTGAGCTGCTTCGGATATAGCTTTGACCGTGGTGTCCACGAAATTGTCATTTACCGCAATTTCCAACCGGATATTTGAAGTAAGATTAGGGATGACCTTTTGACCTCGATAAATCTCCTCAGAAACCTTACGTCCGTGCCCGGAAACATGATTAACGGTGATTCTTGTAATGCCTGCCTGTATCAGGGATTCTCTTACCTGGTCAAGCTGATTATCTCGTATAATTGCTATTATCAGTTTCATGTGTATATGTTATTTTTTAATAGGCCACATGGAATGTCCGGTTAAGTTAAAAGTACACCCATCCTCGATTTTCCTAAAATATTCATCAAGTTTGGTAGGGTTAGCTTTGTGGACATTTCATAATTTAATTAGTTGGGGGTGATCATTCCGTAACCTTTCTCGCCGTGATAGTAGCTATCAAGACCTTTGTTCTCTGCTTCCTCGTTTACACGAATAGGCATGATTTTATTCAAAACGAATAGTATTAGCAATGTACCAATAGCTGCATAAGCAATGGCGATTAAAATGGCTACTACCTGCACACCTAATTGCTGTAACACTGTCCATGATCCACCGGCCGATTCGGCTGCATCATTCATCCAACTTTCCCGGATGAAGAACACCAGGAAGATGGCCCCAATAATTCCTCCAATACCATGAATTCCAAATGCATCCAGGGTATCATCATAGCCTAACTTATTTTTAACTGAAATAGCCATGTAGCAAGCCAGTGTTGCCAACACTCCCAGTATGATAGCGCCAATGGGTTGAACAACCCCAGCAGCAGGGGTGATCGCTACAAGCCCAGCCAATATTCCGGATACAAGTCCCAAAGCAGTGGATTTCCCGGCATGCCAACCTTCAATTATTACCCAGGTAATGGCCCCTGCAGCTGCCGCAATTTGGGTAACTGTAAGCGCCTGAGCTGTGCTTAAACCACTTGAAATACTGCTACCTGCATTAAATCCAAACCAGCCTACCCATAATAGGCCTGCTCCAATCAAAGTCATCACAAGGTTATTTGGTGACATTGGAAGGTGCGGATGCATCTTACGTGCTCCAAGAAATAATGCAGCCACCAGACCGCTTACGCCAGCAGATATGTGTACGACCGTTCCGCCAGCAAAATCAATGGCTCCATTTGCACCCAGATTAAACAGGAATCCGTCTGCGGCCCATACCCAATGACAAAGGGGATTATATATCAATAGACCCCAAACAGCGATAAAAATACAATAACTTTTGAATGAAATTCTTTCTGCAAATGCACCTGCAATAATGGCAGGGGTGATGATGGCAAACTTGCCCTGGAACATTGTGAAGACATATTCCGGAATTCCATCCATGATGCTTTCATCAATCCCTCTTAATAAAACATAGTCAGCATTCCAGCCAAACCAACCACCAAAAACATTACTTCCAAAGGCCATACTATATCCACAAATTACCCATAGCAATGTCATTATCCCCATTGCTACGAAACTGTGCATCATGGTTCCGAGAACATTTTTGGTTCTTACAAGTCCACCATAAAACATAGCCAGACCAGGTATCATAAGCAAGACCAGCATAGTAGAAGTCAGCATCCATGCAGTGGCTCCGCTATCTATCTCATTATCTTGAGCAAATATTGGAAAAGCATGAAACAATAAAATTAGGAGGGTCATCATACCCCTTCTTTTTAGAATAGCCATTGAATTGAGGTTAGGTTAAGTTGGTTATTTGGTTAATAAATTTAATTGAATTTAATATTGAATCATATATTAGGATTGAGATGGGGGTCCTTTTCCTTCCAGGATAAAGGAAAGGCGATCCTGCATCTCGTAAAAGTCTTTTAGTTTTTTGTGATAAGCCAGGAAGAGTACTTTTAGATCTTTAAATAATTTTTGGCGATCTATTTCATTCAAATCATTTGCTTCAATCATCATCAATTTGTCCGTGAAATAGGTGGCCATACGATCTACATCTCCACGTGTTACTTCCAGATCACTGGTAAACTCACTCTTGAGACCCTCCAGCTTAATTTCTGTGTCCCGTTCTACTTTAAAAGCATCATAGTTCTTTTCTGATAATTCACGTGTTAAGAATAAATGTAAGTTGATATTAAAGGCTGAAGCAATAGTTCTGAGTACATCTGGTTTTGGAATTACATTATTCTCATACTTATTGATGTTGTGGCTGGGTACACCAATCATATCTCCAAATTCACTTTGACTTTTAATGTTCTCCAGTTTGCGGAGTGTTTTAATATTTTGGTTGATGAGATCCAATAGCTACTTCTGGCTTTAATATTAATAATTAAGAAAAATATTCTCATCTAAAAGTAAGAAAAATATTCTATATTATTGAATACCAGTAGATTATGATCTTGGTATTATACTTTATATCAGGAAATACTGTTTTGATAAAAGAGTTATTTATAAAATAAATTTAGAATGATAGAGTGAAGATTATTATATCAAATAAGAAAAATATTCTTAGAACTCACAACCCATTAAATAGGTAAGTAACAGATATTCAAGTAGTTATAAATTTTCTTCTATTTGAAAAAAATAATTTGGTGGAATTGTTGTGACCTAATAATTTCAAACTCGAATCAACTTCATAAAAACATTACTGAACCAGCTAAATTCAGTTCTCAACCAGCTAGTGAAATGCACCTTACCTGACAAGGTGCATTTTTTTTGTCTCCTTTCATAATTGCCTCCTATCTAAGAACATTAAGTTGACTCTAATAAAAGTTTTCATTTTTAGCTTTAATTCAGTACTTTAAGTTTGTCAAACGTGCTACAACCATGAAAAAAATTTTAACCAGCTTACTGATTTTATTATCCATTTCTGTATTTGCTCAAAGTATTAACAACTATCGGGAGGGAAGGAAAGCCTATGAACAAGGTGATCTTAAAACCGCAATTCCTTTATTTGAACAAGCTGTGGCTGCAAATGATAACTATGCAGAAGCCTGGAATTACCTGGGCTTAGCTTATGTAAAAGTCGGAGAATATCTCAAAGCTGTAAACGCCTTTAAAAAGTTAGAAAGTGTTGATTTCAATTATTTCCCGTGGTATCATTTTGAAGCGGCCAATTCTTATATTCAGTTAAATCGATTTGACGAAGCAAGAGCTTCTATCAATAAGTTTAAACAAAAATTTCCCAATACACCCAAATACACCATATATCAGCATATGGCAAGAAACAGGGAAGAATATATCAATCAAAGTCCGATTATTCGAGCTCAGATTGCGGAGATGTCAGCGCCAATGGTTATCCCTCAGGTAAACAGTATTTATGGTGATTATACACCCCAGGTCAATCCAACTGGCACCCGATTATATTTTACTAGTGTGAGGAAGGGTGGTTTTGATCAACAAAAGGATACATTGAATGGCATGAATTGGGGTGAGGATATTTATTTTTCCTCTTTCGAGAATGGCGCCTGGAATGCTCCACAATTACTACCTGAACCACTTAACTCAATGGGTGATGATTTTGGATCTTCATTTACAGGAGATGGACAGCTCATGGTTTATGTCAGATGCGGTGATGAGGAGGGAATTGGAAACTGTGACTTATACATTACTCAATTAGTTGGAACCACATGGACGGAACCCCAAAATATGGGTAATGTAGTTAATAGCAACATGTGGGACTCACAGCCCACAATCAGCTCTGATGGATCACGAATCATTTTTGCTTCTTCCCGTCAGGGAGGATATGGAGGGATGGATTTATATATGACTCAAAAGAATCACCTTGGGGAATGGGGAGTGCCTCAGAATTTAGGAAGTACAGTCAATACTCCATTTAATGAGAATGGACCCTATCTGGCACCGGATGGAAAAACCCTTTACTTCGCAAGTACAGGGCATCCGGGATATGGGGGAACGGATATTTTTAGTTCGACATTTGAGGACATGCGTTGGTCAAAACCCGTAAACCTGGGAGCCCCGTTGAATTCTGAAGGAGATGATACCCAATTCACGATTTCAGCGGCAGGGAAAGCTTATTTCGCTTCTTCGAGACTGGATCCTAACAACTATGATATATTCGAAGTTGAGCTTCCTGATTATTTGAAACCAAAACCTACCATTGTGGTTCAGGGAGTAATAACGAATGCAAAGACTACGGATCCGGTTGGAGCTATTGTATTAATTGAAGACATTAATTCAGGTGAATTATTAGCCGTCAATAAAAGTAACGTAGTGAGCGGGGAATATCTTGTTGTTTTACCTGCCGGTAGGAATTATAGTGTATCCACCAATAGTGAAGGTTTCTTTTTCTATTCCGAAAGTTTCGAGGTACCTAAAGACACTACCTATACAGAGATAATCATGGATATCGCACTGGAACCAATAGAAAAAGGAACCAAGGTAGTATTGAATAACATCTTTTTTGAAAGTGGCAGAGCAGAGCTTAAACCTATAAGCTATGTTGAATTGAATAAGGCTGTGGATCTATTGAAAGATAATCCCACCATGGTTATTGAAATTGGAGGTCATACTGATAACCTAGGTTCTGATGAGCTAAATCTAAAATTATCTCAAAGTAGAGCGGATGCAGTGCGTGATTATATGATCCTTGCCGGACTGGATGAGGCAAGAATCAGGTCAAAGGGGTATGGCGAATCAATGCCAATTGAAGATAATGCGACTGAGGAAGGTAGAGCTGCAAACAGAAGAACTGAATTTGAGATTGTTGAATTTTAGGATAAAATAGGTACATGATAGCCATATTGACTATTAAGGAAGTACCTTTGCGGCTTATTTTTAAAAGCAACTTTTGAATAAATTCAAAGAACTCGGACTTTCTACAAGAATTGTGGAGGTTCTGGACAAAATTGGTTTTACTGAGCCGACACCTGTACAGGAACAAGCCATACCACAATTACTCACAAATAATCCGACTGATTTCATTGGGTTAGCCCAAACTGGAACCGGGAAAACTGCGGCATTTGGATTGCCGCTCCTGGATCTGATTCAGGCCGACTTAAAGGCTGTTCAGGCTATTATTATGGCTCCAACAAGGGAATTAAGTCAACAGACTGCTTCCCAGTTGGTGAATTTTTCCAGCAATAACCCTGACATTAAGGTGGAAGTGGTTTATGGTGGCGCAGCGATTTCTAATCAAATCAAGGCGTTGAAACAAATTCCAAAAATTGTAGTCGCCACCCCAGGAAGATTGATTGATTTACTGGATAGAAAAGCCCTATCACTGGAGCAAGTGCGTTTTGTTATTCTGGATGAAGCTGATGAGATGCTGAACATGGGCTTCAAAGAAGACATTGACAATATCCTGTCCCACACACCTTCAGAGCGGGTAACCTGGTTGTTTTCAGCAACGATGCCACCCGAGATTAGAAAGATCGTCACCAGGTATATGAAGAGTCCTATCGAAGTGGCGGTAAATGCAGAAGAGAAATCCAACAAGAATATTCTTCACCAGTACGTGATCACTAAAAGTGCCAATAGATTGGCGGCTATTAGAAGATTTATGGAGATTCAACCAGAGATGAGAGGGATCATGTTTTGTCGAACCAAGCGAGAGACCCAACAAATAGCTGATGAGTTATCTAGCCTGGGATATGGAGTTGAAGCCTTGCATGGAGATTTGAGCCAGGGCCAGCGAGATGCTGTCATGAAGCGTTTCAAAACCAGGTCGATGCAGCTGCTAATAGCAACTGATGTCGCAGCAAGAGGTATTGATGTGGATAATCTTACCCACGTGATCAATCATTCACTACCAGATCAACTGGAGAGTTATACTCATAGAAGTGGAAGAACTGCCAGAGCAGGAAAAAAAGGGATCTCACTTGTTTTTATTAATCCAAGAGAGGGGAGAAGGATTACAGAACTGGAGCAAAAGATCAAGGTAAAGTTTGAACAGGTAAAGGTCCCCTCAATTGATGAATTGAAATACAGTCGAATGAGCCACTGGGCTCATTTAATTTCAAATACCCAGGTGGATGAGAATGCCGGTCATATACTCACTCAACTGGAAGAGTATTTTTCGAGTCTGAGTAAAGAGGATATTCTCAAACGGTTGATCACACAACAATTGGATCACTTAATGGATGAGTCTTCAGAACTCAACGAAGAGATTGCTGGAAAAACATCAGGAAAAGGAGATTATTCTTCTCGCAGTCGTGGAGGAGAAAAAGTAAATAGGTATTATGTGAATATTGGCAGCATTGATGGGCTCACTAAAGGTGATTTGATTCATTTCATTTCTGATATATCTGGGCTTGATAGAAACCTGATCAGTGATATGTCCATGCAGAAAAATCATTCCTACTTCAATGTAGATAGTCGACAGGATAAAGGGCTTAGTAACAAATTCAAGGGAATTGAAATTGAGGGCAGGAGCATACGGGTAAATCGTGATGATGAAAAGGAAGCGGTTACCGAAAAACCAAAACAAGACAAAAAGAAACATCATAGAGGTCAGAGAAATACAAATACAGGGAGAAGAAGTCGAAAGAGAAGATAACTTATAGTTTGTCAATGGTCTTTACCGTGAAAAGCCTGATCAAACCTGAAGAGGTGGTATTGACTTCACCAACCTGAATTTCTTTAAAAAATTTCGGTAGTTCCAGCTTTTCAATGAGTTGATGTGAAATCAGATGACTGCATCCCAGATCCCGACATTTTTTTTCAATGATATTTCCTTCATAAAGAGCTGGTCCACTCAAAACAATTTGGCTTTTGATGTCCCCAACTTGCCCAATGACAACCGTTCCGATATGGAAGGCAGCAGAAAATTGGGGTATTATTGAGTATTTCGTCAGGTACTTTTCTCTCAGGCTCTTGATTGTTTCAATAACTAAGAAGAAGAATCTTAAGCAATTGATATTTCTGATACCTTGTGATGGCTTCCATGTAACTACTATCTCATCCCCCACATATCTGTAAATCAATCCGTAAGACTGGACTATTGGATCGGTAATGTCTATAAAGAATTCGTTGATGAATTGATTAAATCTCACTTCTCCCATCTTTTCAGCTAAAGTAGTGGAGTCATTCAGGTCCAAAAACATAAAGATTCGCTCTTCCTTGGTCGGATGATGATATTTCCCAAAAATCAGGTTAAGTAGTATTCCCTGTCCCATTTTTAAAGACATTTGATGAACGAATACAATAGCGGCACTAATGACCAATGTATAGCCTACAATGATATTGAAGTCTCCTTCATAAATAAATGCTGAAAATTCAGCGCCCTTTATATAATTCAGATAATTGGTATGACTAAAAATGCTTCTGTTGACTGAGTATACCAACAGAATGAGTAGTATAAAAAATGAAGCATAAAATAGGGTCTTAAATAAAACCTGGGGGATGAACTTCATTTTCTTTTTTAATGGGGTATTGAGGTACAATTCTGAAAAGGAGAGAAACAGACTTCCCAGCAACCCAATTGTAATACCGTTTAGTAAAGCAATGGGGTCAAGAATTTCTCGACCCAATAGAGGATACATAAAGCCAAAACCAATACCAATCAAAATAAACACACCGGTGATTCTTAACTTCCTATTATTAACCCCAGCTTTCATATTGTTGTCAGGTTTTTCTCTTCAATAGACAGAATGCCTATTTTATCCAATTTACCCTTTAGATTAAAGTATCCAAGATCTTCTGAGTAGTATAAGAGAGGTAAATCAATTTTTGACATGAGTTCCTTGGAAACAATTAACTGTTTCCCCAACTCTTTACATTTGGATAATAGACGGGCTGTTGTATTCATGGCATCCCCATGGAATACAATTTGAGTCTTGATCTTGCCGATCTCAGATCGGACAAGCTTTCCATTATGAATACTTGCAAACGTATCTGGAATCATCCCATACCTTTCATAATAATATTCTTTACGAGTTTCAAGCTTGTAAACTACAGCAAAAAAGGCCCGAATACAGTTTGCCTGAAATATTCCTTTTTCAGGCCTCCAGGTAATTACTATCTGATCTTCTACATACTCATATATGATGCCTTGATGTAATACGATTGGCGTAGTGATATCAAAAAAGAAGTCATTCAAAAAATCAAAAAAGTCGAATTCATTTAACCTGTCAGAAAACTCATTCACATTTTTTATGCCCAGAAACATGATGATTCTGTTCTGAACAAGAGGTTGATAAAATGTACCAGTAATGAAGCTGACCAGCATTCCTTGTCCCATCTTTCGACTTATCATTCTGGTGAAATTGATTGAGAAAGCAAATAGCAATGAATACAAAATGGCTACACTGAAATTTCCATGCAGGATGTAGGTCTGAAATTCTTCAGACTGCATCACTTGAGAAAAAGAATGGTCGAATCGAACCATTCTGGATATTGCAGTAGTTAAAAAGATAACTGTAGCTATTAATGTGGTATAAATGATAGTCCTTAAACTTAGAAGTGTTATAAATCTCATTTTTCTTGAACCCGTTGTAAAAACCCACAACTCCATATATGCAATGAGTGATCCTAATAGAAGGCCAATGACCCCTCCGTTGATAAATGGATAAAGGGAAGAGAAACCGTTGGAAAATGCTACATAAATCAAACCTAATATGACTCCTACGCCGATTATTTGGGTGGTTACCCGAAGTTTGATCCTTTGACTGATGTTCAATGGCATTTAGCGACAAGGTGGTTATTAAATAACTAAATTTAATGGATTGGATTATCTTATCATTTTATAATCCATTGATGATCTCATTCTAAAAGTTTTAGTTGTAAAAACTCTAGGAAAATTTGTATTATTTTTGGTATATAACCGCCCTTTTTATGCCCATTTTTCGTACCATATTATTTTCTATTTTAATTTTATGTACACTAGGAAGTGGTATTGCGCAGCAAAGAGGGCAAATAATCAAAGCTGGAGATAGTGTCTTAGATCCAAATGGTGATGGATTCATAACGAATTCAGGAGGACAATTTTCTATTGATGGGTATTATGTCGATGAATTTGAGTACACCATGTTTGGAATTCCCTTTGTCGGAACTGGGGAAGTAGAAGGTGACGGTACAGATTTTCTCGATTGCTCTAACACGGACCTTGCTGCAGATACTACGGGATTTTCAGCATATAGCGTATTAATAGATGATAACCTGATATTTCGATTTCGACTGGCAGGAACAAGGCCTTTTATTAAATCATATTCTATTTTGATTGATTCTGACGGTCTAATGGGACCGGCAGATCCTGATTACAACTCTGAAAACCCTGGGTTTGAAATTGCAATTACTTTCTTCTGGGGTATCGGCATAAACATCTATGATTTGGAAGATACCAGTCCGTTTCCGACTGCTGTTGAATTTTATCCATCGAGCACGCATTTTCAGTCGTCCATAGCTGGTACCACTGTTTGTGATGATCCGGACTATTTCTATGATTTCTATATTTCATACCAGGATCTGGTGGATAATTTTGGATTATCTTCCGAATCAGACTTGCGCTTTGTTGCAGTCACAAGTCTGTTATTTTACCCTGTTGACTGGTGGTCGTTTATTACAGATGTTGGTGGGGTGAATGATGAGGAATTTGGATCACTCGAAGAAATGTTTCTGGCCCTCACAGAAGATCAATGTCCAAGCACGATTGATGATCTCTGTGAGACATGTGAAGGCTTCCTGGCTGGAACAACCGATAAACCTATCATTGATCAGCCGGTAAAGGTAGGAGAGACCTATGTTACCGGAACCGCTGAACCAACGGCAGACATCTTTATGGATGTATTTGATGTGGATAGTAATCTACTGGAGTCAATAACCACAACGGCAAATGGAGCTGGTTTTTGGGAGATCACGCTATCCAATCCACTCAATATTGAAGATTCAATCATTGCCAAAGCTCAGATTGAAGGAAATTGCCTTTCGGGTATTTCAGAATCTGACCTAAGCTATGCAGTTGCAGTAACCAATCAAGCCCCTACAATTAGCGGAACCACTACCCCTTTAAATTACCAGGAGAACGACGATCCCATTGTAATTTTTAATGATCTAAATATTTCAGATGTGGATGATACTGAAATTGACTCTGCCTGGATCACCTTCACGATCAATTACAATGCTTCTGAAGATATAATCACGCTTCCTCCGGATCAGGGATTGAATATCTCCTGGGAATCTCCGCTCAATAGAGTCAAGATTTATGGACAGGGGTCTATTGCTACTTACGAGTCAGTTATCCAGGGAGTGACCTATAGTAATTCGAGTGAAAACCCGGATTTATCGACAAGATCATTTTCAATAACTGTGCATGATGGTTTGAATGAAAGCAACCTGCTTAGTAGAGATCTTGTTATTACAAGAACAAATGATCCACCGGTATTGAGTGGAGATGCAATCACCATTGGATATGAGGAGACAGATACAAATATTCTGATAGATAATACGATTTCTATTACAGATGTAGATGATATCTCCCTTGAAGGTGCAATTATTAGCTTTACTCAGGGTTACGATCAGGTTGAAGACACCTTGCTGTTTGTTGGTCAAAATGGGATAATAGGGTCATTTGATGATATGAACGGAATTTTAACCCTGACGGGTGCTGCATCATTGGCTGATTATCAAACAGCATTACGGGGTATTAGATACGAAAACCTGCATGCAGGAAATGACCTGGTCGAGGTCATTGATGATGGTACAACTCGTGTCATATCATTTGAAGTTGATGATGGTGGTGAAATGAGTAATATTTACACTGTTAATCTTGATATCAATATTGCACCTAACATTGCGCCGATTTTTGTCGACAACTTAGTAGATAAAAATCCACTTGATACAGTGATCATTGATTTACTTGAAGATACCGTTTTGGATACTTGCCTGGCAGCTTATGATGTCGATGGTGACCTGGTAATTCTTCAACCGGGATTTACTTATGAAAATAACCAGGGATTAGCCGTGATTACAGGAAATCTTTGTTTCACATTTACTCCAAACGAAAATTTTAATGGAAGTGAATACATTTCCTTTGTCGGTTGTGACGATGCGACTTCTGGGTCATTATGTGATGATGTCGTAGTTGAAATTAACATTATTCCGGTAAATGATCCTCCTGACATTGTAGACGGGAGCAATAATCCAATCGACACCTTGTATTTCAATGTGCTTGAAGATACACCTGCCAATTTTTGCATTGATGCAATTGATATTGAATCCAATACGGTTGAATTCACTGATGCTATTTCTATTTCAGGAAATGGTGTGCCGGCAATCGGAGACCCATCAATACTATGTTTTGACTATCAGCCGGATACTGATTTCTTTGGAAATGATACACTCTATCTGGTTGTATGTGAACAAGGTAGTTCTATACTGTGTGATACAATAATTGCAATTATTGAAATTGATCAGGTAAATGATCCACCGGTAATTGAATTTGAGGGTGCTCCTGTAGACACACTCTATTTTGAAGTTTTGGAGGATATTGTTACTAAGCTATGTGTTGGTGCTTCAGATGCAGACATGGATAACCTGGAGGTGACGGCAGCTACATTAAATGAAGGACCAGGAATATTTGAACCGCTTCCACTTGGAGATCTTTGCTTTTTCTTTCAAAGTGAAAAGGATTCTACAGGGATGGTTTATGGTGAAATAACTGTTTGTGACAACCAGAATCCCGCATTGTGCGACATTGTGATTGCGGCAGTAAATATTTTACCAGTCAATGATCCGCCTTCAATCATTGATGAGGATGGTAATCCACTTTTCAATGAATTTGATACGCTCTATTATACGCTTAATGAAGATGAGCCATTCAACTTTTGTATTGATGCCCGTGATGCTGATGGAGACCCAATTGAATTGACCGATGCAGTTTCGGTCGAGGGTAATGGCAGCTATGAAGTTACTGATCCTATAAACCTTTGTACAACCATTACTCCTAATCCGGATTTTAATGGTAGAGAAAGTGTAATACTTACTGTCTGTGAGACAGTAGGAGCTGATCCTAAATGTGATTCAATAGCTGTAGTATTCGATATTCTGCCTGTTAATGATCCCCCAATTATTTTGAATGGGTCTGATCCTGTTGATACCCTGTATTTTGCTACCAACGAGGATAGTTCACTCGAAATATGCCTGGATGCCAATGATATTGACAACAATCAAATCACGTTAAATGAAGTAAATACTACTGGAGCAAATGGTATTTTTGATCCCGCTACGCTGGCTGGACTTTGTATCACATTCATACCAAATGACGATTTTAATGGGGAGGTAATTGGTGAATTTATTGTGTGCGATGATCAGAATCCTGCGCTTTGTGATACGGTAATTGTTATTGTAGATGTACTGCCTGTCAAGGACCCCCCAGGCTTTTTATCTGATCAAATTGAATCTGACACTTTGAGGATTACAACACAGGAAGATACGGATATTGAATTTTGTTTTGAAATAGGTGATCCGGATAGCAGCATTTTTACAGACCCGATACTGACCTCAAGCACCAACCTGGGGGATTACTCATCTTCCTTTGGGGCAGAAATTTGCTATGAGTTTAGTCCATTAGCTGAAGTGAATGGTGCTGAGTATTCAACGATAGAAGTATGTGATGATGATGGACTTTGCTCGGAATTGATTGTAGAAATAGTTATTGAACCTGTCAATGACCCTCCTGTTGGTGAAGAAGATTTTTACGAAAACGATATTTATACTTCATTCACCGGTGACCTATCAGCTAATGATTTTGACCCTGAAGGTACCCGACTCCAAATTAGTTTAGGGGATGGCTCAAAAATACATGGAGTCCTGGAATTGGAAACCAATGGTCAATTTGGATATACACCTAGCAGAGATTTTGAAGGTACTGAAGTCTTTACATATCTATTATGTGATGAAGGAACTCCCGAACCAGCTTGTGTATCGGTATCTGTTAGCTTCGTGTTAAATGATCCTTTAATTGTTTGGCAAGCATTATCTCCAAATGGGGACAATATGAATGATCAATGGATCATCGAAGGGATTGATCTGTTCCCTGATAACAAAGTTCAGGTTTTTGACCGTTACAACAATGTCATATTTGAAGCAGATGGATACAATAACCTGGATATAGTCTGGTATGGCCAATCAAATAGAGGTTTGTTCAATGGAGAAGCTCCTAATGGTACCTATTTTTATAGGATTGATCTTGGAGATGAGAAAATTAGTAAGCCATTGAGTGGATTCGTTATCTTGAAGAAGGATTAGATTCAACAAACAATCCTTAATTACCATAAAATTCTAATCCCGAAATTGATCAATTAAGTCCTTCCGAATGGACATTAGTCGTTTGATTGTAATAATTATAGCTTTTTTTGTATTATTTTTAATGCTTTGATCACGCTATGTTTATTTTCCGCCAATTCATGCTGGTCATCATTGCGACCAGTCTTGCCTTAAATACGTTTGCCCAACAACGCGGTCAGATCCTAAAAGCAGGAGACAACGTTTTGGATCCGAATGGCGATGGATTTATTACCGAATCAGGTGGCGCATTCTCCATTGACGGATACTATGTGGATGAATTTGAGCTCAAGATGTTTGGTTTACCTAAAGCCGGAGAGGGCGAAACTGAGGGTGATGCAGTCCAAAGTTGTGCTACTACAGACCTGGCGACTGATACCACAGGGTTTTCCGCATATGGTGTATTGGATGGAGATAACCTGATTTTCAGATTCCGTATTGCGGGTAACAGAAATAGTGTTGAGGCCTATACCATATTAATTGATACCGATAACAAAATTGGTCCAGCTGATCCGAATTATACACCAGATAACCCAGGATTCGAAGTTGACATTACTTTAATAAAGAATCAAAACAAAGGAGTATTTGTATATGATATTGATGGTATTGATAATTGTCCTTCGGTACTGGCCAGCTATCCTTTTTCAACTCATTTTCAAAGTTCAGTGGCTGGAACCACATCGTGCAATGATGCCGATTACTTTTATGATTTTTATGTTCCTTTCCAGATACTCACTGATATTTTTGGTATTACAGCTTCAACGGAGATAAGGTTTGTTGCTGTCACTAACGTTTCAGCCACATGCGCCATGAGTGGTAATATCTCGGATGTAGGAGGTGTGAATGATGATGATTTTGCTAGTTTGGAAGATATGTTTACCGCGCTTTCTGATGCTCAGTGTCCAACAGCCATAGAAGATCTTTGCCAGACTTGTGATGGATTTAAAGTGGGTGTAACAGAAAAACCAACAATTAATCAACCGGTTAAGGTTGGTGAATCAGCGATTTCTGGTACTTCCGAAGCATTGGCAAACATTTTTGTTTCAGTATTTGACGGAGCAGGAGTATTAGTAGAAGATCTTGTATCCAGTTCTGATGTAAATGGTGAATGGGCGCTAACCCTTACCAATCCTCTTCAGAATGAAGATTCCGTTACAGCCAGGGCCCAAATTCCTGGATCCTGTTCATCTGGTATTTCCGAGTCAGATATCAGTTTTGCTATTGTTATCATTAATACAGAACCAGTAATTAGTGGGTCGACTAGTACGTTAAATTATACGGAAAATGCTGTCGGGTTATCCATATTTGATGATATAGGCATTTCAGATGTTGATGATACGGAGATGGATTCTGCGTGGGTCACTGTGACTGCAAATTATAATGGTGCAGAAGATGTCATAACACTCCCGCCAGATCAGGGGCTAAATGTCTTCTGGGAACCTTCACTCAATAGGGTCAGGATCTATGGTAAGGCATCTTTAGCTGTTTATGAGTCTGTCATTCAGGGGATTACTTATAGCAATTCAAGCGACAACCCGGATATTTCTACCAGATCGTTCTCAGTAAGTGTTCACGATGGGCTGGATGAAAGTAACGTTTTAAGCAGAGATCTTGACATTACCAGAACAAATGACCCCCCTGTAATATCAGGTAATGCCATAACAATAGAATATCTTGAAACAGATACTGATACATTAGTTGATAATACAATCACAATCTCTGATGTGGATGATACCTCACTTGAAGGAGCTATTATCAGTTTCACACAGGGTTATGATCAGGCAGAAGATACCTTGCAGTTTACAGATCAGAATGGGATTACAGGTTCGTTTGACGATTTAAATGGTGTATTAACATTAACTGGTTCTGCATCTGTTGCAGCTTATCAAGCTGCACTAAGAAGTATCAAATACGAAAACCTTGATGCTGGTAATGATGTGGTTAAGGTCATTGACGATGGTACAACCCGTATTATAGCATTTCAAGTTGACGATGGAGATGATCTTAGCAACATCCATTCAATAAGTATTGATATTAATATTGCAGCGAATGTCGGTCCTGTTTTTGTGGACAATCTCATCGACCAAATCCCGGTTGATACTGTAGTTATTGATTTGCTAGAAGATACAGTCCTGGACACCTGTCTGGTAGCATATGATGCTGATGGAGACCGTGTGATTATCCAACCTGGTTTCACCTATGAAAACAATGAGGGAGTAGCAGTACTCACTGGCGATCTATGTTTCACATATACTCCACCTGAGAATTATGAAGGGAGTGAATATATCACCTTTACCGGATGCGATGACGTGACTTCAGATCCGTTATGTGATGATGTCGTGGTGGAGATAAATATTATTCCAGTCAATGACTTGCCGAATATTGTTGATGGAAGTAATAACCCAATTGATACAGTTTACTTTACAGCTACAGAGGATACTCCTGATAATTTCTGCATTGATGCTATTGATATTGAATCGAATATCCTTGAGTTTTCCGAGGCAACCTCCGAGACGGGTAATGGAAATCCTTCTATTCCGAATCCAGCCAACTTGTGTTTTGACTACATTGGGAATACAGACTTTTTCGGTTATGATACCCTTCAACTGGTGGTATGCGAACAGGGAAGCAGTACGCAATGTGATACGATAATTGCCATTATTGAAGTCCTGGGTGTGAATGACCCACCTGTGGTTGAAGTAAGTGGTTCTCCGGTTGATACAGTACATTTTGATGCACTGGAGGATGTAATTACACAAATGTGTGTAACAGCTACTGATCCTGATATGGATGTCTTACAGGTTGTAGATGCCTATAAAAATGAGGGCCCGGGCGTATTTGAACACTTACCTTTGGGTGATCTTTGTTTCTATTTTCAAAGTCTGAAAGATTCCACTGGAATGGTCTATGGAGAGATTGTTGTTTGTGATGATGCCTCTCCAGCCTTATGTGATACGGTAGTGGTAGCTATAAATATCCTGCCGGTGAATGATCCACCTGTTATTGTGGATCCTGATAATAATCCGTTATTCGAGCCATTTGATACCCTTCATTACTCATTTAATGAGGATGAGCCTTTTAACTTTTGTATAGATGCCATAGATCCTGATGGAGATCCTTATGTTCTTACCTCAGCTGTTTCAATTGATGGAAATGGATCGTATGTAATTACGGATCCTACAAATCTTTGTACCACGATAACACCAACGCCTGATTTCAATGGAATTGAACGAGCTACTTTAACCGTTTGCGAGACTGTTGGAGCAGACCCTCAATGTGCATCTATTGTTGTGGAATTCGATATTTTACCAGTTAATGATCCTCCGACTGTGCTTGTGGGCGGATTGCCCGTTGATACTGTCAGGTTTGATGCTACGGAGGATATTTTATCTCAATTCTGCCTTACTACGGATGATCCAGAGGGTGACAACACTTATCTGGTTGATGCGTTTTTAGTGGAAGGTCCTGGAGTCTTTGAACACTTGCCGCTTGGAGATCTTTGTTTTTTCTTTCAAAGCGAAACAGATTCTACTGGTATTGTCTATGGCAAGGTAGTAGTATGTGATGATGCTTCTCCGGCATTATGCGATACCATTGTTGTAGAGATTAATATTATTCCGGTGAACGATCCGCCAGTGATAGTAGATGAAAATAATGATCCGATTTTTGAGATATCAGATACACTGCATTTTCAGGTTAATGAAGATGAACCGCTGGATTTTTGTATTGATGCGGTAGATGCTGATGGAGACCCATTGATACTTAGTGACGCACAATCCACAGATGGAAATGGTAGCTACATCATTACCGATCCTAATAACATGTGCGTTTCATTTACTCCGGATCCGGACTTTAATGGGTCTGATGAAGGTGTATTAACTGTTTGTGAAGATAATGGCCCGGGATCTCAATGTGCCTCAATAGTGGTGATAGTGGAGGTAATACCTGTGAATGACCCTCCCGTAATTCAGGATGATCCAGGGACAATTGATACGGTATATTATACTACCAACGAGGATAACCCAGTTGATATTTGTCTTGTGGTCAATGATATAGAAGGTGATCCCTTAAGCCTGGATGAGGTGTTTACAAATTCTACTGATGGGGTGTTTGATGTTGGAGATCCCAATGATTTATGTGTGACTTTCACACCCAATGAAGACTTTAATGGGGTGGTGACAGGCGAATTTGCAGTATGTGATAATCAGAGCCCTTCACTTTGTGATACTGTAATTGTGATTATTGATGTATTGCCATTAAATGATCCCCCAAAGTATATTGAGAATAATACACCTATCATTGATACCCTGATTGTAGTCACATCAGAGGATACTGAAGTTGAATTTTGCTTAAATATTGTAGATCCGGATGGTGATATGGTGACAGATCCAATCCTTACTTCAAGTACCAATTTGGGGACTTATACAACCAACTTTGGTACGGAGTATTGTTATGTGTTTACCCCATTGAGTGAAGTCAATGGAACGGAATATGCAACATTAGAAACATGCGATGACACAGGTTTGTGCACAGATATAGTCATTCAGATTATCATAGAACCAGTAAATGACACTCCAATTGGTGGGGAGGACTATTTTGAGCATGATATTTATACTCCATTCTCAGGAGATCTCTCAGCAAATGACTCGGATCCTGAAGGAACAAGGCTTGAGATAAGTCTGGAGGATGGATCTCAAATTCACGGTGATCTTGATTTACAATCAGATGGTGAATTTGTGTATACACCTAGCAGGGATTACGTAGGCACTGAAATATTCACTTATCGATTATGTGATACAGGATCACCAGTACCAGTCTGCGTGACAGTCACTGTCACTTTTGAATTGAATGATCCTTTAATCGTCTGGCAGGCACTTTCTCCGAATGGCGACAATATGAATGACCTTTGGATCATAGAAGGAATTGACCTGTTTCCTGATAATAAAGTTCAAATCTTTGATCGGTATAATAATGTGATATACGAGGTTGAAGGTTATAACAATATGGATAAAGTATGGTACGGCCAGTCGAACAGGGGATTATTTAATGATCAGGCTCCGACAGGTACTTATTTTTATCGAATTGATTTGGGTGATGAAAAGATGAGTAAACCTTTAAGTGGATTTATTATATTGAAGAAGGATTAAATGAGATCACTTTTATCCATCATATTATTATTTGGTTCCTTGCTGACTTTTGGTCAGCAGCAAGCCACTTTTAGTCAGTATATGTTTAATGGTCTGGCGATTAATCCTGCCTATGCAGGGTCACAGGATGTGTTAACGGCTACTGCCCTTGCGCGATATCAATCGCTGGGACTTGAAGGAGCGCCCAATACCCAGACTTTTGCTATACATTCTCCACTATTAAATGAGAATATTGGCTTGGGATTGTTAGCTGTTAGAGATAATATTTCAATTATCAATCAATATTCAATCAGTGGGGTTTATGCTTATCGTATCAAGTTTACAGAATGGAGCAATCTTGCTTTTGGGATACAGGCCGGTATTAATTCTTTAGATGCACAATATTCAAAAGCAAGAATCCAAAACCCTAATGACCCGGTTTTCCAGGAAGATATCAGGTCATTCAGACCAAACTTTGGGTTAGGTGTCTATTACCAGGAACAAAAATACTTTATTGGTTTGTCTGTCCCTCAGTTGGCAAATAATGTATTTGACAGAGGTACAAATTTGCAGACTATCAAACAAGATAATCCCATCATTCTAACAGGAGGATACATTTTCAATCTTAATAGGGTCATCAAGTTTAAACCGTCTGCCTTATTAAAGTATGTTGGTAATGATTTTGTGGAATACAATATTAATGCCCAACTTTCCTTTGATGATGTATTATGGGTGGGTGCATCATTAAAAGTGCTAAATGCTGTTGATATACTCACGGAAGTGCAATTAACCAGACAATTGAGGTTAGGTTATGCTTATACCCATACGATCAATGACCTGAGTGTGATTGACCTGGGGTCACACGAAATGATGGTGAGCTATCGGTTTTTATTTCCACCAAAAGAAGGACTTATTTCACCGAGATATTTTTAATGAGAAAGCTGATTTTCATTGGATCTTTATTCTTAGCATCAATCTCAAATGCTCAAAATACCGATATCACTACGCTGTTTATGAGTGATTGGCAAAAGGCAGAGATCCATTTTGAAAAATGGGCTTATAAAAATGCCATAGAGCTTTATGAGCGGGTTCTGGATAAGAATCCCAATGATCTAAGAGCAAAAATCAGGATAGCTGAATGCTATGCAGAGTTAAATGAACTGGATCTTGCAGTGAACTGGTACAGACAAATCATTGATTACGAAGATCTTGATCCAATACATTATTACAACTTTGCTCAATCTTTATCTATGATTGAGGATTATGATGAGGCAAAGACCTGGTACGATGCATATAGCGAACTAAGCCCTGAAGATAGAAGACCCAAACTTAAGTCTGCCTTTATCGATGAAATGGAGGATTTCATCAAAGACCCATCATTGGTTTATTTCGAAAATCTTGAGATTAACTCAGAAAATTCTGATTTTGGAGTGGTGCCTTATAAAGATGGCTTTGTATTTCTCAGTGCCAGAGATCAGGATCTGTTTATCAAATACAAAGATTCTGATCAGTCAGCTTTAGATGAACTGGATCCCTATGAGTCAAGACTTGACCTCTATTTTACAAGTAAAAATGATTCATCATTTAACGAGGTAGAAAAATTAAATGATATCAATACAAGATATCACGAAGGCCCATTGGCTTTTTATCACGATGGAAGCAAGGTCATATTTACTCGTAATAACTACTATGAGCATAAGAAGAAGACCAGTAAGGATGGTAAAATTAAGCTAAAACTGTTTATTGCAGATAGAGGAGAAGAAGATCATTGGATTAACCTTACTTCATTTCCTTACAATGATGATGAATATTCAATTGGCCATCCGGCACTCAGTCTGAATGATAAAATATTGTATTTTTCTTCTGATATGCCCGGAGGATATGGAGGAAGTGACATATACTACAGTGTTTTAGAAAATGGAAAATGGGGAAAACCAGTCAATCTTGGCTCTGAAGTGAATACTGAAGGAGAAGAAATGTTCCCATATTTCTCATATGACGGGAATTTATATTTTTCTTCCGATGGACATGGTGGATTTGGTGGATTGGATATTTACAGATCGTATCCTAAAGGACTTACGTTTGGGTATGTAGAAAACCTGGGAACTCCACTAAATTCAAGCAAGGATGATTTTGCTTTTTCCTTAGGTAAGGATGGAAGAAAGGGGTATTTATCAAGCAATAGAAAAGGAGGAAAAGGTAGCGACGACATCTATGAATACACCATACAATATCTGGGAATAATCGGTAGAGTATTTGAAAGCGCTTCGATGGATTTAATTCCTGATGCCGAGGTCATTGTGACTGAAGAAAATACACAAAAAACCTTTGTTCTGAAATCTAATAGAAAGGGAGAGTTCCGACTGGATTTGCCCATTGATTCCAAATACTATCTATCAGCGCAGAAGAAGGGATATTCTGAAGATGGGTATACAACTGTAAGTTCAGTAGTTAACAGATTCGAAACAGATACTGTCAATGTCTATTTATGGAAGCATAAACTATTTGCTGAGGGTAGGATATTTAGTAATGAGACTCAGCAACTGATGGGTGGTGCTACTGTGAGTGTAGATAATCTAACTGATGATAAGCATGTGGAGATTATCACAGGACCCAATGGAACCTATTTTTATGTGTTAAGACCAGATAGGAAGTATGAGTTTAAAGCAACTGCCAATGGACATATTCCGAAAAGCTTTATACTAAGTACGGCTGGCATGGATGGAGAAGATACGTTAAGGAATGATATCGTGTTGGAAGAGACCTATTTGGATAAGGGTACTGTCTTCTTCGAATTCGATGAGTCAGCATTGAAAGCAGAAGCAATCCCGATGATCAATCAATTGATTGATGTATTAAAGAAATACAAAGAAACATATATAATAATAAGCGCACATGCCGATGCTCAGGGGACTTTTGAATACAACAAAGCCTTATCTGATAGAAGAGCACTCTCGGTTGTGAGGTATTTAAAATCCAAAGGCATTAAGGAAGATAGAATTGACTGGTTTGGCTTTGGGGAGCAATTGCTGCTTAATCAGTGCAGCGATGGTGTGGAATGTACAGAGGAAGATCATTCAAAAAACAGAAGGGCTGAGCTTAAGATTGGTGACCCCAATGATGAAGGGAATAATCAGGGCACCTAAGTAACCAGCCAGTATAATCTATAGCTTTTGTCATTATTATATTTAGCAAACCTCTTCGGGGCTGTTTTTAAATAAGTATTCAAAGTGTTAAATTAGGTGCTTAACCCCAGATCACTTTAA
Source organism: Bacteroidota bacterium (assembly GCA_047947195.1). Classification (GTDB taxonomy): domain Bacteria; phylum Bacteroidota; class Bacteroidia; order Cytophagales; family Cyclobacteriaceae; genus UBA7330. Next base: position 2,311,373 of record CP170458.1, on the reverse strand, counting down.
ATACTGAACTATGAAAAACGCTAAAGAACTAGTTGCTTTGCTGGTTTTTGCAACCTTTTTATTTAATGGTTGTGAAAAGAAAGAGGATCCAGCACCTGATCCTCCCGGAACTGAAACAGGTATTTTAAAACTAAACTTAGGATTAACTGTCGAAGAATCTGGTAGAGTAAGTGAAATTAGTACGGATGATTTTATTGTCTGGATCATCACCTCTGATTACGTGGATACTGTGGCCAAATTTGATCCATGGTCTGCAGCACCGGCTGAAATTGAATTAGAGACCGGAGAATACGTTGTACAGGCACAAAACATATATCCACCGCCTGCTGCAGCATTTGAAACACCCTGGTATTACGGGGAATCGGAAACTTTTACAATTGACAAAGAGGAGATCAAGACCATCACTGTAAATTGTGCCTTATCAAATTACAAGGTAGCTTTTAATTACTCATCCAGCGTAATGGCAGATTTTACTACCTGGAGTGCAAAGGCTACCAGGGCAATCTCAGGAGAATATCTTGACTGGCCTATGACAGAAACTGGTGAAGGTTATTTCCTTCCTGGAGAGGACCGAAGTGTTTGGGTTCATCTTGAATACGAGAAAGAATTTGATGGTGGAGTTATTTCGAGAGACTTTTATACAACAATCGTAAGCCCTTCAGCAGCTACACTCTACAACATTAATGTAGATGCAGCTTTGGCGGATGGTGAAATTGTACTGGTAATCAATGTGGACGATGGATTTGAGACAGTGGAAATTGATCTTACAGCATCACTTACTTTCTATGGTCCAGGTACCTATGAAGAAGTCCCGGGAGGAGCCACTGTTACAAATGCTGAGGGAAATCCTGAGCAAGGATTTGGGAAGGCCATTACTACCTGGGAGCTGTCTGATGTACTTCTGGCAAATACCAAGCGAGTGTTGTGGGGTCCGACTCCTAATGGGATCAAAGGCTCCATGAATGATGATATATTCAGTGATGTTTCACCAAATGAGATCCTGGATTTTGATCCGGTCCAATCTGACTTAGCTAATGGCTATATGGTATTCACAGGATCCACAATCATTTCTCTTGCTATTACACCAGGTTCGGCAAATGTTGATTTGATGTTTGAGATTTGGGTGACAAATGATGCTGATGCAGCAATCCCATTAATCAGTCCGATAGATTTGGGACTTCCACCATCAATAGGTGGTTTGGCTGAATTCAATAGCTCAACAGATGTTATCAATGTTGATTTCGTATTAAAAGCCAAAAATGCTGGGGCTGATCCCTCCACATACGTGACATTTCTGGACTATTATGATGCTGCTGCTACGATACCAGAGAAGCCAGCTTATAGTTCTTATTCCGGTGGATTCTATTGGTCTAACCTGGATAAATAAATATTAATAAGAGCCCCTTTTTCTCAATGGGGGCTCTTATTCTATTGTAGTCAAGTAATCAATGAGATTTTACCCGAAAAATTTCACTCCAGTCAGTTCTTCCGAAAGTTTCCATAGTCTCTTTTGAGCTTCCTCGTCCTTTGATCGTTTGTTAGAATTCACCCGGACTGGTTTACCTTTATATTCTCTCCATCCACTGAGTCCAAAGTACTCTCCACCAAGTACATCTGGATCAAGTGCAGCACGGACAATTGGTAAAGCTGCATTAGCTGTTGACTCAAAAAATAGGGGCGAAAGAAGTCCTGCCAGAAATTTAATAATCGGATTGAAATGATTGATAAGGTTTGTTATTGTTATACCGGGGTGAGCCGCGGTTGCTCTTAGCTGGAAGTTATGCTCCTTTAACCTTCTATCAAGGATGTAAGCAAACATAAGACAGGCCAATTTACTCTGCCCATACCCTTGTCGAGGATCATATCCCTTTTTGAAGTTTATATCATCAAATCGTATTTTATTCCATTTATGGGCTAAACTACTCACCATTACCACCCTCGAACCTTTAGTCTTTTCAAGAGTTTTCAGTAATAAGTGGACTAGTGTAAAATGCCCAAGGTAATTTGATGCCAGCTGATTTTCAAAACCATCCTCTGTGATTTTGTATGGTGTCATCATGATGCCTGCATTATTGATCAAAAGATCAAGCTGGTCGTAGTGTAAGTGGAACTCGTCAACAAAAGTTCTAATGGAATTCTGCTTGCTAAGATCTAACCTAATACACATGAGTTTTGCATCAGGATATTCCCTCTTGATGCGTTCTTTGGCATCCTCCGCTTTTTCCATATTCCTGCAAGCAATTACAACTTCAAAGTCTTTTTTAGCAAGTGCCAGTGCTGTTTCATAACCCAAACCAGTATTGGCACCCGTAACAATAGCTAATCTCCCTTTTTGAGATGGGATTCCATCTATATTAAAAGTATGTTCCATATAGTGAAGACAGATTGAGTGGCATTATGTTTTAATCCGCATGTGTTTTTGATCCAAATCATGATTTGAATTGATGGTTCTCATAGTGAAGGGTAGAATAGGAGGATACCTTAGTAACAAATAGTGAGAGTCATGGACAAGTTTTCAGTAGATTCCTTAGAGCCACAATTTTTAGCAAAAGTGTTGAAAAGCGAGAGAATTACACCAGATAATATAGAGGAAATTCGAGAAGTGACTTTGCAAGTGGATGATCCAAAGTTTACCTGTGATCTGAATGAATGCTTTGGGGTAGTTGTGGAAGAACCGGGGAAAGATCATGTGCAACACCATCGGCTTTATAATGTAGCAGATATCCCATCTGATGGTGTTCACAACCAGTTTACTTTCCAGGTAAAGCGATGTAATTATATTGACTCATTCAGTGGGGAAGAGGTTCAGGGAATTACATCAAACTATTTATGCAGCAGGAAAAAAGGGGATGAAATTACCATTACAGGACCATATCCCTTACCATTTAAAATACCTGAAGATCATCATTCAAATCTGATTCTCATTGGCTTGGGTACGGGTATCTCACCATTCAGGGCATTTATGAAGCATCTCCATAGTAAGGTAAAAAACTGGCAAGGTACCATTCGACTTTTTTATGGATCAAAAAATGGTCTCGAACTTATTTATACGAACGATGAAGAGCGAGATCTGGCACAGTATTATGATCAAAAAACCTATAATGCTTTTCAGGATTTAAGTCCACGACCGTACTGGATGGATTCCTTTACGAATGATTCAAATATTGAAGAACGAGCTGAGGAAATCCTGGATACGCTTTGGCAGTCAGATACATACATCTATGTAGCTGGACATAAGCGTATAATGGAAAATCTTGAAACTGCATTTTCAGCAATTCTCGGTTCTAAAGTAAAATGGGCTATTCGTAAAGCTGACCTAATCAGGTCAGGTAAGTGGGTAGAATTGCTCTATTAATCCTGTTTTTTAAGCTAAGCCTACCAACTTAAATGGCAAAAGCAGTATTGCTGTAATAAAGCCAAATAATGCAGCTAAAAGCAATCCAAATGCTTTAAAGAACAGGGACAATATTAAGATTACTGGTAAGAAGATTAACAATACCAATCCCAAAGGCCAGCAAAGCGAAATCAGGATGCAGAATAATAGAATGGCAATAAGAGTCTTCATATTTTAAATTGTTATAAATATCCTTTAGCAAATCATCAGCCAAACTCACATCTACTTAATAATGAGATTGTTAGTATGTGATTAGCCCGAATGATTGTTAAAAATCGGACACTTTAATGCATCAAACCGGACACTTTTAGAAGAATACTCTGAATACTGCATTGGGGGTTATACCTAGCGAATAAATATTGGTTTCAATGAGTCGGTTATCCAGTGAAGGAGTGGTTCTGAATTCTTTGTTTAGCTGGTTCTTACGATTGTAGATATTTAGAACAGAAATCCCAAATCGATATCTTAAACTTTTGTTCTCATCAGGTATTAGGTCATATACAATTGAGGCATCGAGTCTATGATATAAGGGGAGATTTTGCTTGTTTATTCCTGCGTAGTATACCTGGACCGGTCCTTCCATACTGATAACCTCTGATACCTGGGTGTATGATTTTCCCGTATGCCACAACCACCCCAAAGAAAATTGTAAATTATCTATTGAATAGAAATGAGACCACTTTATTGTATGCTGTATGTTCCAGTTGCCAGGAAAAGGCTCATTATTATTTAACCCTTTAAATTCATTTTGGGAGTTGATATAAGAATAGGATAGCCAGGTCTTATACCCAACAAATTGTTTCTTTAAGAAAAGATCCAATCCTTTAATTCGACTATTACCAATGCTGTAGTCATTGCCGACGGGATTCAGGAATCCAAAGGTTAGAGTTGTAATGCCTGATATATCTTTATAATAAGCCTCAGCTTCAGCATAAAAACCTTTTTTATCGAAAATAGCACCACTGCTCACCTGATAGCAAGTAGTCAAAGGAAACCCATCATTTGAAGCGAGGGTCCAAACCTTATTTTCTAAAGATAGATCGCTAATCACTGATTCCCTGATCTGACTTACAGGTTGGGTTCGGTATTCACCTGATAATGTCCAACTCAAGCTTTTTGTGAGATTTTGTTCCAAGTATGCTCGAGGCTCTACCATAAACCTTTTGAGTTCCAGGTAATTATTAAATCGAGAGCCTATCTGAAACATTGAATTCCGACCATAATCTATTTGATATTGGGTGTAAAATGCGTGGTTGTTAAGCTTATTATCCGCGGCATCTAATAGGAGTGAGTACGTTGGGGTCTCATTTTCATAAACATATCTAATTTCTTTGTTGCTATATTCATAACCGAATCTAAAGCTTTGATTATCAAATTGATACCGGGTGTTGAAGTTGATTCCATAATCTTTGATAAGGTTCTTCTTTCTGGCAATATCCAGGGTGTCATCAATCAGGCTGTTAAATGCATAGGATAGTAAATATTTGGTATAATGAGCGCTTAGTTCAAATGAAAATGGCTTTGTTGCTGCTTTTTGAAAGCTAAGGTTGTATCCTTCATTCTTGGTATTCAATTGATCAATGAATTGCTCTCCAGTGAATAGATTTCGTGTGGCATAAGAGAGACTATTATTGTCGAATAAACTGTTAAATCTTAATAGGTAATTATTACTGATTTTATAATTGATATTGGTTGAAAAATCATTGAAAAAGAATCGGTTACTGGCCTGACTGTTATTGTTATCATCTGCAATTTTAGTATTCTGGTAAACCCTGTCGGAATATTTTTTATAGGTAAAAGTCTCTATCAAATCATTATAAGATCTTCTTCCTGATACCTGTGCTGATAGCTTATTTTTTATAATTGGAATATGCAGGTAACCATCTCCATGGAGCATGTTGAGGCCAAGGCCCCCGGTTGTCTTTTCAGGGATTTTATCCGTGGTTTTAATATCAATGACACTGGAGACGCGTTCTCCGTATTTGGGATTGGTGCCACTTTTAATAAACGTGACCTCATCAGTTGTATAAGGATTAAATGCCGATAACATACCAAAAAAGTGACCCTGGCTATAACTTCTTATCCCATTCCATAAAACCAGATTCTGATCTGGAGACCCACCTCTGACATGGATTCCAGCTGCTGTCTCATAGGGACTATTCACTCCGGGAGATAATTGTATTCCCTGCATAATGTCAGGTTCGGTATGACCTGGCAAAATCTTAATTTCTGAAGGATAGATCTTAATTTCGTTTTTTTCCTTTGTAATGCCAATCGCCAGGTAATCATTAATGGTAAGAGATTCCAGGAATCCCACAGATTCAAACAGCGTAAGCCTTGTACAACCTGGATCAAGCAACTCACTCGCTTTGGTTCTTCGAGCGTTGAATCCAAGATGTCTGGAGGTAAAGGCTAATCCATAGGGTACATTTGTCAAAGAGAATACGCCATTTTCATCTGTTACTGCAGCATATTCAGGATTATCTCCTGAGATAAGGACACCGGGTATGGGTTGACCTTCCCGGTCAGTAACCATACCACAGATAGCTACACGATCATCGTCCCGATAAGGCCGAAGAATGAAATACATCTCATCAATTTTTTCAAAATGAAGATTAATCTGGGATTCCAGATAGGAAAGGAGACCTGGTAGATCTTCAAATTGATCCAGATTGACCTGGACTTTTTGATCTCCTAATATATGCTCTTCATAAGAAAACCGATAGTTTGATCGATTTTCAATTTCCTGAAGCAGTTCTTTTAAATTCCAACTGCTGTCTTGAGATAGCGTTGAAAAGTTTACCAGGATTACCAGAGATATAATCAGGAAGCCTCTCATTTACTCTGCAACTCAACAATATTTTCTTTAACGTTATAATTAATTTGCAGGGCACCTAGGACAATTTTAAGGGCCAGGTCTTTGTTATTATGCGGGAAGCTACCGGTAAACATTAAGTCTTCTGGTAGCCTACCTTCAAAATAAAGATCGTACTGATTCCCCAGTTCATCCAGTACATATTGAGCTGGCATGTTATCAAAGGAGCTTTCATTATTCATCCAGGTAGGTTTAGCTATGGTTGAAGTAAGAAGTGTTGTATCACTATAGATTTGACGGAATCCTTCAGTAGGATTTAATATTTTGTTGTGGGCCAGCGTATTTACTCGCACCTTACCTTCATAGCATACAACCTCTATGAAGTCAAAGGCGCTTTTCACATTGAACCTGGTTCCAAGGACAGTTACGGTCCCATGATCAGCCTCTACCGTGAAAGTGCTTCCCTTAATCACATTAAAATAGGCTTCTCCTTCTAATCTGACAGTACGTTCCTCTTTCCAGTTCCACCGTTGAAAACTAATTTTTGATTTGGCATTTAGAATAACTTCTGTTCCGTCTGGAAGAAAGAGAGGTCGCTTCTCGCCATAGTCAGAGGTATAGCTTGCGTAAGTAATGATATCAAAAGTGAAATAGGTAGTGATAAGCAAAGCGATAACTGCTGCAATTCCATAAAGCCAATATCTTCTTTGCAGGTTAATTTTAGGTGATTCTGATTCTTTGACAATCCCCAGTATCTCATTTGGATCAAAGTTTTCCGGTGATTCAAACCGGTCTGTCCCTGCAATTATTTTTTGATATTTTTTGCCCTCTTCACTGGACTCGAATGCAGCTTTTTCCTCTGCTGAGAGTTCATTATTGAGCCATCTGGCAAGAAATGTATCGTTATCAAAGTTTTTCATCTGTTCATATCATAAACGTTTAATCAGGAAAACACCCTACCACTATCATGAGAAATTTATTTGTTCTTTGATTTTATGTAATGCCTTGTGCATAAGCTTTTCGATGGCTTTTTGGGAAACCTGTTTGATTTCGGCTATTTCCCTATAGGTCAACTTTTCTATTCTATTCATCAGAAAGACTTCTCTTTGCTTATCAGGTAATGAAGCTATTGCATCATTTAATTGCTCCATAAATTCATTCTCCAGCATGAGATATTCAGGAGATTCATTGGTCTGGTCCTTATTAATGGATAGGTTATTGTACTTAAGTTTTACCTGGTCATGACGCTTAATACTCATGCTTAGATTATTGGCTATCTTATATAAGTAACCTTTTGCGGTATCCAATGTGACTTTGGAACAGTTCTTCCACAAGGCAATAAATGCTTCCTGAGCGACATCATTGGCAGATTGATCATCTCCGAACTTGTAATAGATGTAATTGCGTAACGCCTTGATATGCTTATGAAAAAAGCCATCAAAAGTTTCTTCGTTACATAGCGGTTCGATCCTCATTAGATTTTTAAACTAATCTTTTTTTAAGCTTTTTTCAAACAGGGGGGTAGGGTAAATAATCACCTTCCTCGTTTTCCATCTGAACAGTCAAACAAGTGACTTGAATATAATAATGTTAAATCGTCTAAACACAATTAATGATGAAAACCTTTAATAATTTGATGATGATAGGAGTGGCTATTGGCCTTTTAGTGCTGTCTTCCTGTCTTGAAGAAGAGAATCCCTGTCCTGATGCAATAATTAATGTATCAGTTGATAGTACTGATTTTTCCTACACCATTACTGCTGAAGGCCTTGAGGAAATCATATATGAGTGGCGAGTAAATGGGAATGTGGTTGAAACTGAAGAGTTAAATGATCTGAGGGATAATTTACTCAATTTTACTTTTGAACCCGGAACATACAACATCTGTATTTCGGGTGAATCAGAATTGTGTGGTGGTAAAATTGAATTCTGTAAGGAAATTACTATTTCTAGTAATCCTTGTCCCGAACTGAAATTTGAATATGAACAGTTAACACACGACAAATACCTGTTTGAAGCAAATTTTGATGGTAGAAATGATGTGCTCTATACCTGGTATGTTGATGGGGACTCAATAGAAACTGCTCCATTCGGAGAGAAGAGATGGCATGCATTTGATTACGTTTTTGAAGTGGGTGCTCATGAAGTGTGTATCAAACCTGTTAACTCAGATTGCGAACATTCATTTTGTAAGGAAATAATTGTTGAAGAAGCGGTATGTCCACAACCATCTTTCATTGCTGATCAGCATGAAGGTAATGAGTGGTTATTTACAGCGGATTTTGAAGGGAAAAATGACGTACTATATAAGTGGTATGTGAATGGTGATCTTGTGGATAAGGAAAATTTTGAAGGTCATGAAACAGATCATAAACTGTTGAAGGACTTTGTTCCAGGAACTTATAATGTGTGTGTAGTTGCATATGCTGATTGGTGTGAACCAGCAGAATACTGTAAAGAAATAGTCATTGAAGAAGGACCAAATGATTGTATTGCGGTGAGTTATACTGCAGAACGTGATGGTGATGCTCTTGCCTATAATTTCCTGGCAGATTTTGAAGGAAAGAATGATGTGACCTACATCTGGAAAGTATTTGTGAATGATGACTACCAGGGTGGTGAAGTGAGAGAAGCGGGATCAGAAGATGATCATGCATTCTACTGGCAGTTTGAACAAGGAGTCACCTATGAAGTCTGTCTGATCCAGGATGGTGGTTGTGTGGATAAGCAAGTATGTAAAACATTTAAAATTGAGTAGTTGGTTGGTTACTTGCCTTTGAGAAATTGCCCCGATTTTCGGGGCAACTTCTTTTCTGATTTAAGATTAGCCAAGTTTGAACCGAGATATGAAAAAGTTGGTTATTTTCACTTGTAAACCTTGTACCCTGGAAAAGCAGCGGTATATCGTTATGACAAGACTGCATTGTGCCAATGATCATAAGCTTATTAGTCATAAAACCTTAATAGCCAGGTTATTATACTTTTTAATTTAGACAGGTGAGTATTTATAAGTCATTTCTGTTATTCGTAGTTGTCATGGGTATAGCCTGGCTCTCAGGGTGCATCAATGACAATGAATTAGATTTTCCGGAGGACAGATCTGATGAGATTACTAAAACTGTTGATTTGTATTCATTATTGCACTATTACAGTCAAAATGCAAATTCAACGGATTGCTTCTCCATTGTCTTTCCTTTAGAACTATCCTATAGCACAGGAATTATCATTTCTGTTGAGGATATTGCAGGACTTAAAGAAGCGATAGAAAATCAAACTAATACTTTTTTCATAGAAGGAATAATTCTCCCAGTATTGGTAGATAAACATGGTGTGCTTTCCAGCATAGAGAATGAAGACGATATCAATGCTTTATTGAGGAATTGCGGGATACCCGACCTTACCAATTATTTAAAGCGATTTAAGAGCCAGTGCTTCGAATTTATATATCCGATAACCCTTATTAATGGAGGTGATACTTTGCAGCTTGAAAATATTGAGGCTTACAATGACCTTAAGGTTTCACTAGGCGAACAATTTTTACCACAATTTGCATTTCCTCTAAAAGTGGAGATATTTGAAACGGATGAAGTGATTCAGGTCACCAGTTATTATCAATTGCTTGAATTGATCAATAGTTGTTCTCAGTGTCCTGAAGGAAGCATTTCAATAAGCCCGGAATTCAATGGTACCTATTCATTTAAAGCACACTATAAGCAATTAGATTTGCCCATTACTTACAAGTGGTATATCAATGGAGATCTGGTTGGTGATGGTGATTCAAACATGAAGGATTCATTATTGCTTGAATTACCAGAGGGAGAATATCAGATTTGTCTGCAGTCTTTTAATCCTGATTGTACACTGGGCACATTCGTTTGCCGCAATTTTACAGTAGGGCGCCCATGTCCTGTATTATTCTTTAAACAGGAAATGGGGACGGAAAATCCTCGAGAATATTATTTCTACGCTGACTTTTCCCTTCAAAATGATATATCCTACACCTGGGTAGTTTATAATATTAACAATGAGCCTCTGTATTGGGAAGAAGAAATGCCAGGGGAAGGGGATGGCAAATTAAGTTATGAGTTTGAACCGGGTGTTTATAAGGTATGTATGGAAAAAGAGAATGTCAGTGCAGACTGTCAATTGGCAAAAGTCTGTGCTGAGATTGTAGTGGAATAGGAATTCCCTGTCCCTTTGTCTTTGTTCTTTTTACTTCTTAAAATTTCACTCTCCCAATTCCATGACCTTCCTGGTAACATAGGGATTCTTGGCTGTTGTTCTGCATTTGCAGATCACATTGATCGTTTCTCCAATCAGACTCTCAGGGAATCCATAGATTCCTTCGCCATACCTTTTGGGTAAAACTTCTACAAATGGAGGTTTTTCGATGAGGTACTCATTATTGAGCAGCGCTCCAATAAAGAAATTAGCTTCAGTACAATCGTCTATACTAAAATAGTAGATGTATTGATTTTCGACTCGTTGCTTTCTAACCATAATTTCAGGCATATCTGTCTTCAATTCACCGCTGGTAAAGTACTCTTTTAGACCAAGGCCCGAATTACTTTGATGGTAGGGTACTTCAGCCTTTAGTTTCCCAGATCGGTAGTAGAGCTTTACAATACCAGATACCTCGTCATCCACATATGGCGTCTCAGCATAAACCTTTCCATCTTCATAGTATTTTCTGGCAATCCCGCTTCTCTTCCCATTTTCATAATTCATTTCCAGCATGATCTGGTCACTTCCATCATGATACAAAAGGGATTTTCCATGTTTTAGTCCGGCTTTGTAATTGATTTCTGTATGTACATTACCTGAGTCATCATATGTTTTTACCAGACCCTCTTTTATATTTCCCTCAGTTCTATTTTTTTCATTTTTGGTCTCCTGATCTAGTGGCTTTTGACAGGAAAGGAAAAGGGCCAATAGAATGATAGAATAAACGCTTCTCATCTGAATAGTATCAATGACTAAAAAGGTAACAATTTTTCTGAACTCAGTAATTCAATTTCCATAAAAATATCAAATTCAATCCTCATCTAAATTCATTAATTAAATCCGATTTTCTGTTTATATTGAACATACCACAATCATCATGAACTATACAGAGGAAATTATTCATGAGAAAAAGTTGATAATAATTCGTCTAAGGGGAGACTTTAAGGCAGGATTTATGGATAAGCTTGCTATCAAGTACAGAAAAAAAGCACTTGAAAATGGTTATTCATTGCTTTGGGATACCAGGGAAGGAAGGAATTTCGTTTCGCTAACAGAAACATTAGCAATGATGAAGAAATACCGAAAACCTGAGAATCGAGACCTGTTTCTCAAGGTTTATACATCAATCGTGGCATCGGGTCCACAATATGTATTCTTTAAGGTTGTCGAACAGTTTGTCTCAAATGAGCGAGGAGATTTCAAAGTATTTAAAGACCTTGAGCAGGCGCTTCAGTATCATGAAGAAATATTATCTAAATAATAAAGCCCGAACGCTAAATTCAGGCTCTGCTTAATCCAAAATGCCTGACCACCAGGATCATAACTAATGATTTAAATTCTCTCCACATATTATCCCGCCACAAGAAATAAACTTAGAACCAGAATAAATGAAGTAAGTAGATACAGCTGATATTTCGGTATTCGTCTCATATAATTACTATTAGTGGTTGGATTACAAGTTTACTTGATGCTATTATGAATTTAAATCAGTATCTCCACTGAAATTTTATAGGTGAAATACCTATAAAACCACCTAAAATCCTTTGAAATGTCCTACAGATTGAAGGAGCCGGAACAAGTGATGAGCATCATGATTATAGTGCGGTAGATCATACACCTCTTGCAGGTTCTTCATATTATAGACTCAAGCAAACGGATTTTGATGGAAAATATACCTATTCTGAATGGGTTTTTGTTTGGCTTGATACTGAGATCAGATCATAGGCTGTTTATCCAAATCCATCCTCTGCGGTATTCTATTTACAAACAGACGCACAAATAAATCAGGATCAGGTTTTTATATATAATCTTGCCGGAAAACACATTAACGCGAGATTATTCAGGGAGGATAATAAATTAGCAGTGGATTTATCGGGACAGTCCACTGGCATTTATGTTCTTAAGATAGTTGCTTCCGGACAGACTAAATATTCATCCAGGCTCATCAAAAAATAGAAAACCTGGTCCTATCTCACCAGATTCATCTCTTAAATATTGAAAGAACCAGGGTTCAATCAATACTATTTGTGAATTATCCCATTTTCTCAGGGTAGCTTCTGACCTAATTGCAGATAATCCCAATTGTTAACTGAACTGTCCAAAATTCAGTTTTGAAGGTTATGTCTCTGGCAATAATTTCGTTTGCATCACCTAAAATCATTTAGTCATGGAAACGAATGATCAAGTTCAGCTAAAAGCATATCTGAGATATATCAGGAGATTAAGGCGCTATATCGCTTTGGGTTTTACCATCCTATTAATTATCTCATTGTCAAGTTTTAAGTCCAAATCAAGAATCCACAAATGCAATCATACCAAAGATCATGGAGTGAAAATGGATTATCAAACTCGAGAATTAATAGGAAGTGAGATCTGCCTGATTCCATGGTGTAAGTCCTAAGTTTATTATCTTGACTGGAAAATCAAATATCTTTATACCCTAGAATTTAGATATCCATTGAATAAGAAAATATACCAGTTCATTTTAGCTTTGCTGGCAATTATGATTGGGCTATATCCAATCATTTATTTGTTTCTGGATTCTAGTGTAGGGTTCCTCTCCAGCAAAGGTTCTGAGCTACTGGAAAGTAATTTATGGAGAGGTGCTTTTTACCTACACATTCTTTTTGGTGGGATATCATTACTATGTGGCTGGTCACAATTTTTCCCTAGATGGCGAAATAGACACCTTAAATTTCATCGAAACCTGGGAAAGATTTATCTGGGGAGTGTCACCTTTAGTGGAATTGGTGGTTTATACATGGCTTTTTTTGCTAATGGGGGCCTCATTTCCACTTTTGGTTTTGGGAGTTTAGCAATGTTTTGGCTGATTACTACATGGAAAGCTTTCTTTGAAATCAGCGCAGGAAGAGTAGATTCACATCAGGTGTGGATGATGCGTAGCTATGCACTGACGTTCGCAGCTGTAACACTTCGTATCTGGCTGCCTTTATTTACTGGTCCAATGGGAATTGAATTTATACAGGCTTATAAAGCCATATCCTGGTTGTGCTGGGTTCCCAATTTGATATTAATAGAAATCCTGATTGTTAAAATTCAGAGTAACACAAAAGTTGCCATCCGGTAGCATTTGAGATTTTTATCTATTTTTCAGGTTGAGATACTCATTAATCCTCAACTTTTTTTACTATGCCCACCTATTACCTGTTTAGCCCAATCTTTCTAAAGGAGTTTACCTCTAATGTGTTCCAATCATTTGGTGTGGGAGAAAGGGATGCTATTCTTGCCTCAGAAGTATTATCAAAGTCTGATGTAAGGGGGATTGACTCACACGGGGTAGCTCGCCTGAAGTCTTACGTTGAGATGTTTTCAATTGGCAGGCTGAACCCTAAACCTAATGTGAAAATAATCAGAGATAAGAAGAGTGTGGCCACGGTGGATGGAGATAGTGGACTTGGCTTGGTAGTAGGTCCAAAGGCTAATGATATAGCTATGGACAAAGCTGCAGCACATGGCTCCGGGTGGGTGAGCGTTTGCAATACAAATCATTATGGAATTGCTTCCTATTACTCATTGAAAGCACTGGAAAGGGATATGTTGGGCTGGTCCATGACAAATACTTCGAGTATTGTATCTCCATTATGGGGAGCTAAAGGGATGCTGGGAACCAATCCGATTTCCATTGCCTTTCCTGGACTCAGGAATCCACCAATTGTCATCGACCTGGCGACGAGTGTAGTAGCATTAGGAAAAGTTGAAATCGCAAGAAGGCAGGGGAGATCAATTCCAAAGGGTTGGTTGATCGATAAAGAAGGGAATGATACCAGTGATCCTTCAGATATGTTTGGTGGAAATCTACTGCCACTGGGCTCTACCCGTGAAATGGGAGGGCATAAGGGTTATTGTCTGGCCTCCATGGTGGATATTCTCTGCGGAGTCCTCAGTGGTGCCAACTGGGGACCTTTTGTTCCGCAGTTTGCCCTGTATGAAACCCCGCCAGATAAAGCTGTTGGAAAAGGGATTGGTCATTTTTTTGGAGCTATGGAGATTGATGGTTTTGAAGAGGTCAATGTTTTTAAGAAAAGGATTGATGACTGGATTGAAGAATTTAGACGTACTCCACCACTTCCAGGTCACGACGCAGTACTGATTCCCGGTGATCCGGAGCGTATTGCAGAAGAAGAGCGTTCAGTGAAAGGTATTCCTGTTATTCAAGCTGTCCTTGATGACTTGGTTAACATATCAAAACACACAAATGTAGGTTTTGACTGGGAAAATAATTGTCTGGACAGGTTGGAGAAAGAATAAAGGGTTGATGTCTATTCCCTTTTTGTTGCTGTTAGTGGAAAGTCATTATAGTCCACGGACATCTTACCGGTAAATGAATTACCTGAAAAGGTTCCCTGCATCTTAATGTCATAACTCTGATAATTAAAATTACAATTGATTACATCATCCTCAATCGTGATGTTTTTTAATGGATTACTGCCCTGGTTAGAATAGATGGTGCCGGCATAAGAATCTCCTTCTTTGGCTATGGTAAAATATCCATTTACATCCCCATTGGGTGTTCCTTTCAGCAGGAAGTCCCAACTACCAACGGCATTATCAATGTTTTTTGTAGGAGCACATGCGGATATGATCACAATGAGAATAAAGGGGGTCCAAAGCTTTTTCATGATTGGGTTATTTGAGGTTATAAAATCAAAGGTTTAAGATAACCATTTTCTCTGGTCTGTACACGTTGCCTTGTTATCCTTTGAGGGTTATTTTATTCATGGTATATTTTCATATTAAATTAAGCCGTAATACAACTATCCGTAATGAGACGAAAATCCTTATTAAAAACTCATCATTGATTCTTGTATGATGAAGTTTAGAAATTCAGAATAACCGCCTGGATCTAAACATATTTTAATACCATAAAATCTTAGGTAAAAGTTTAATGAAGGTAATAATCGTTCTCACGCTTCTTTTTGGATTTCAACACTCAATATTTTGTCAGGTTAGTCCTATCAAAAGTTATAAAGTAAAGGAGGCAAAGCAAGGCGTTGCTGTTGATGTTGGGTATTTCTATGTGATTAATAATTCCAATATTGTAAAATACAAAAAGGGAAGCGGTGAGCTAATTGTCGAATGGTTGGATACTACACATACTCTTGAACATCTGAATAGCGGATTGATTGTGGGGGATTCTCTTTTATCCATCAATACGAACTACCCCGAATCCCCAATGGCTAGTTCATTAGAAATCTTTGATAAGCATACCCTGAAGCATATTGGGAACCATAGTTTTGGAATCTTACATGGGTCTGCAACATGGGTAGATAAATATCAAGGTGACTGGTATGTGGCGTTTGCACACTATACTGGTCGAGGCAGTACTGAAGGTAAGGATAACCAATGGACACGGCTCGTGAAATTCGATAGCCAGTGGAGAGAAATGGAAGGGTGGATATTACCCAAAGAGATTGTTGATGAATTTGATGGCAGAAGCAATTCTGGCGGAGTCATTCTTTCAGATGGTAAAATTTTAATTACCGGCCATGACAGGCCAATACTGTATGTTTTAGCCTTTCCTGAAATGGGGTTTACACTCCAATTAGTCAAGAAAGTTCCCGTATCTAATGAGGGGCAGGGGATAGCCATTGAAGAGTTTGACAATGACTTGCTGATCTACGGTATCAGACGAGCTAATAATGAAGTTGTAATAACGAGAGTACCGCATAAAGAATTAGATTGATACGAAGTAAAAGTCGTTAACGTCATTCCATGATAAATTATTAGATTTAAACAACCATTTTAACCAATCCTCATAGCATCTAACATGGATAAGCGGGCAATATTTGATAATTATTTTGATGATAATTATCGCCCACTTTGTGCTTTTGCCTATCGATTTATCAATGATTCTGAGGTAGTAGAAGACCTTGTACAGGAGGTTTTTATCAGCTTTTGGGAAAAATTAGAATCTGTAGCTGAACCGGCTGCCACCAAATCCTACCTATACACTTCAACCCGAAATAAGTGCCTGAATCATCTGAAACATTTGGCAGTTGAACAAAAACATCAATCCCAGATTCAATATGAGATTGAATCTGATCAGGTTTTTCAGAGCCAGGTGATAGAGGAAGAAGTATTTAATCAACTATATACAGAGATCAGAGATTTGCCCGAGGCAGCTAAAAAAATCATCCTTTTAGCATTAAAAGGGCTTAAGAATCATGAAATAGCTGCTGAATTGAATATTTCAGAAAATACTGTTAAAACCCAAAAAAAGCTGTCATATGCTAAGTTAAGGCAGAATATTAGCCTATCTGCACTTACATTTCTATTGGGGTTCTAAAAATTTTTTTGAAAAAAACACCAATTAGCTTCACCCACTTTTATTACGTGGTTGTCTTAGTTTCAAAATGGAGAGAATCATGGATGAATTGTTTGAAATATCAAAGCTGATCGAGAGGGATCTCAAGGGGGAAATAACTGAGGAAGAAAGAGCACAACTCAACAAGTGGGTTGAAGAAAGCCAGACTAATAAAGCCCTTTATGATAAGATTACTAGCAATGATTTTCTAACATCTAAAATTGATATATACAGTTTATTTGATGCTGAAAAGGCAAAGAAATCAATTGAGGCTAGGCTACCTGAAGGAAAGGTGGTTTCAATGCAGCCAAATGTTTGGTTGCGCTATGCAGCTTCGATTCTCTTACCACTACTGATTGGCGCAGGAGTCATCTATTATTTCATTGCAGGAGGACAGGGGCCAACAATGGCTACTATTGATCAAGTGATTAAACCTGGTCAGGATCAGGCCATTCTGGTTCTTTCAGATGGAAGACAAGTAAAGCTTGATGACCATCAAGCTGAAACTTCCATTGATCAGGGTACTGTAACCGCCTCAAGAAATGAAAATACAATTGAGTATATACTAAAAGATGAAGATAAGGGTAGTAATGATCTGGTATATAATGAATTATATACTCCAAGAGGAGGTACCTATCAGGTAAAATTATCAGATGGAACTATCGTCACTTTGAATGCTGAGTCCAGTCTGAAGTATCCTATTGGTTTCACTGATTCCACGAGAACTGTCCAGTTGACCGGAGAAGCCTATTTTGATGTTTCTCATGACGGAAGACCTTTTATTGTGAATGCCCGAGACATGAATGTGCGTGTGTTGGGTACCCAATTCAATGTGAATGCCTATCAAACAGAACCCGGTATTGAGACTACACTTGTTGAAGGAAAAGTACAGTTAGAATCTGAGCGTGAAAATGTAATATTAGCTCCAGGTGATCAGGGGACTTTACTGGATTCACAATTTGAGGTAAAGCAGGTAAATACCAAATTTTATACGTCCTGGATTTCAGGAAAACTGGATTTCAACAATGTGACTTTGAGCCAGGTAATGGACCGCTTAGCGAGATGGTATGACTTCAAATATGAGTTTAAAAATCAATCCATGATGAACTATCATTTTACCGCAACATTTGATAAGAATCAGCCGATATCTGAGATCCTGGAAATGTTGTCGCTAACAACCAATGTGGAGTTTAAAATAACAGAAGAAAAAACAATAATCATTCAATAAAAAACGAATGGGGAATGCTGCAACATTCCCCATTCTAATCATTTAACTAAAGACTTGTGTAATCTTTAATTCATTAAAATTATGAAAAATAACCTAAATCAAGAAACCCACCATGCTTTAACATGGGCGAATACCTTTCTCAGGTATTACGTATGGTTTTTTGCCTATCTGTTGATCTCTTTTTCGGCTACTGCACAGCAGGAAAGAATTTCAGCTGAGTTTGTACAAAAACCTCTGGAAGAAGTGATCAATGAGCTTCGTGATAAATCAGGATTAAACTTTATTTTCAATCATGAAGAATTGAAAAAGGCGAATCCGGTTACAATAAAACTCCAAAATATAAGCATTAAAGATGCGCTAACTAAAATTCTGGAAGGATCCGGACTGACTTTTGAGATCATCAACAAAACTGTTGTGATCAAACCAGAAATCAAAAAGATAATAGATGATCCATCTATCTTAAAACAAACTTTGCGAGGCCATGTGATTGACCAGGAATCCAAAGCAGGATTGCCCTTTGCTACTGTATTAGTGCTTGGTACAGATCCGATGATAGGTGCAACCACAGATCTGGATGGAAACTTTGTAATAGAAGAACTACCTATTGGAAGATATTCAATCAAGGTCTCATTTATTGGTTATGAAGATGCCTATGCGTATGAGATCCTGGTAGGTTCCGGAAAAGAACAGATCCTTGAGTTTTCGCTAACAGAAAAGGTTGAGTCACTGACCGAGCTTGTTATAGACGGTTCTAAAGAGCCATTGAATGAAATGGCAGTTGTCAGTGCAAAATCATTTAATTCTGAAGAGACTAAACGGTTTGCCGCAAGTATCAGCGATCCTGCAAGAATGGCTCAGACATTTGCCGGGGTATCCGGGACAGATGATGCTACAAATGAGATTGTGATTAGGGGTAATTCACCTAACTGGTTACTATGGAGAATAGAAGGAGTGGAGATACCAAGTCCTAATCATTTTGCTGAAGAGGGTTATTCTGCTGGGGCGGTAAGCATTCTCAGCTCTAATATGCTTGGAATGTCAGATTTCTATACTGGGGCTTTCCCGGCTGAGTATGGGAATGCATTGAGTGGCGTATTTGATATCAATTTGCGCAATGGGAATAACAAAACCAATGAATATACATTCCAGGCTGGTGTATTGGGTGTGGATCTATCAGCTGAAGGACCATTTAAAAAGGGTGATGATGCTTCATTTCTTTTTAATTACCGATACTCTACACTTTCAATCCTAAACAATCTCAATATTCAGATTTCTGAAAATGCATTGCCTAACTATCAGGATCTTTCATTCAAATTAAACTTCCCAACAAAAAAGGCTGGCATCTTCTCACTCTGGGGAATTGGTGGACTATCGGATGTGGATGAGAAGTATGTGCCTACGTCAAATGAAAACGACGAATTCGAGGATGGCTACAGTGATTTCACTAAGACCGGGATGTATGCCACAGGTTTAAGCCACACATTTTTTCCGGACAATGATTCCTACTTTTATTCTGTCCTCTCTTCTTCGATGAGCTATAGTTCTGAAGACTTTGAAGATATGGATACATTGGGAGTCTTGAATGACAGATTCTTTGATGAACTCCAAAGAGGAGCTATCAGATTCAGCTCTTATTATAACCGTAAAGTGTCTAGTCAAACAAGCTTTAGAACTGGCATAATAATCAACCAATTGAATTATAACTATTATACCAGGGAGAGAATGGATTCCAATGTATGGAATACCTATCTGGATATTAATAGCCATACCAGACTTTATCAAGGGTATTTTCAGACTAAGTATAAGTTTAATAATAATGTCGTTGGAACTGCGGGTTTACACTACAGCTATTTTGAGTTAAGTAATGACCATTCAATCGAGCCGAGGATGGGATTATCTGTTAAACTTCCTGCGAATCAAAAATTAACTTTTGGGTATGGGATGCATAGCCGACATGAGAACCTACCTGCTTACTTCGTAAAAAGTGATTTAAATGACGGATCATCCTTTTATCCTAACACAAACCTTGATCTGACCCGTGCCTCACATTATGTTGCAGGTTATGAAAAGGGATTTGGTAGCAACCTTCACTTTAAAACAGAAATTTATTACCAACACATTGGAAACTTGCCTGTATCAGCCAATCCTGAAAAATATGGGTCTCCAATTTTCGGTGGATTAAACTTTGAAGATACCTTAGCTAACATCGGAAAAGGAAGAAACTACGGATTAGAACTTACCCTTCAGAAGTACTTTAGTAATCAATATTACTTTTTGCTAACCAGTTCAATCTTTGATTCCAAATACAAAGCGGCTGATGGAAAATGGTATAACTCAAGGTACAATGTACAGTATGTAAACAACCTGGTTGGAGGAAAAGAATTCTCCTTGGGCGAAAACAAACTGTTAGGGCTGAATGCCAAAGTGATTTGGTCTGGTGGCAAAAGGCAAAACCCAATTGATGTTTCAAAATCAATTGAAGAAGGTACAACAGTTTATGTGGATAATGCTCCCTGGTCCTTGCAATCTTCTGACTATTTCAGAATCGATATCGGAGCAAAACTTCATTTCTTCAAAAATAAACGTGAGCAAGTGATCATGCTCGATATTCAAAATGTCACTAACAGATTGAATACCTGGGTACAATTCTATGATGTGAAAAACCAGCAAATCGTAGACTATCCAATGGCTGGATTAATCCCTGTACTTAGCTACCGACTTGAATTCTAAATAAAAAATTTGAACCCAAATCAAGAAACCACGACTTAACCAGTGAACCCATGAAAAATCTAATGAACCTGGAAACAAACATCAATAATAAAGTCGAAAATGGACTGTTGTTTATCCCCGATATCAGTGGCTTCACAAAATTTGTCCACCGCACCGACATGCTTACCGGAAAATTGATTCTTCAGGAGTTGCTTTCTACGATCATCGATCACAACGAAATGAAATTAAGTATCTCAGAAATTGAAGGTGATGCTGTGCTTTTTTATCGTATCGGGGAATCACCAGGATTTCAGGAACTGTTGAAACAGTTTGAATTGATGGTGACAGCTTTTGAAAGGAAGAGGCGAGAACTTGAACTTATCTTCTTCGAACCACTTGATATTTCATTGAAAGTAATTGCTCACTATGGCCCAATGGTTGGCCTGCAAGTCGGTCCATTCAATAAACTGTATGGCGAGGTGGTTGTGCAAGCACATGAATTATTGAAAAACTCAGTAACAAGTAAGAACTACTTGTTACTGACAGAAGTATTGTTAGAACAATGTGGCTTCAATTGCGATCAAAATGAAGACCTGCTTCCTGAAAATATCAATCGTCTGGAAATGGAGTTGAAAGACATTAAATTTTCTTACTTCGATTTGAGAAGCAAAGCAGATTTAAGAAACAGGGCAAGGAGATTGAGGGTGTCTTAATGATCAAAGGAGGGACTAATTTTCAATCATTAATCCCGATAACCGAGTAAACTAATTCCATTCATTTCAATTTTACAGCTTGAATTTCCATTGACCCAAAGCATCTTGATCTCCTTTCCTTTGGATTGATATTCTTTCAATTTCTTTATTACGCTTAGCAGAAATACAATCGTGTTGGCACTGAACATATTGTAATCTAGATGGACAATTAGTTTATTTAATTTGGTCAAATGACTGTCAATATGCGCCAATAATTCTTTTTCATATTGAAAATGTTTTTGATAATGATTTTTAGTAATCGACAGTTCATGATCTATTACAAAGAAGCAGTTATCCAAAGGATTAATAAGGCTTTTTTGAAAATTGTCACTCATATTGTCAGTTGAATTAAACTGATTTAAAACACTCATTTGATTTACCATATAATAATGGGTATTTCAATAATAAAATACTGGGCTAAAGTTTGAAGATTGAATACAATTAATAAATAAAGCATTTATAGCGGTTATTAATATCAATAATAAGCCAACCTCATTAATTGATTTACTTATCCCATTATTCTGGTTTTCATGGCATACTTTACCAGCCCCGCTACGTTTCTTGATCTGGTTTTTTCTATTAGATTCCTTTTATGTGTTTCAACTGTCCTTACGCTAATAAACAATTTATCTGCTATCTCCAGATTAGTATATTCTTTCACTATCAGATCTAAGATCTCCTTTTCACGAGCGCTTAATGCCACTTTAAACGATGATTTTGTACTGCCTTTTTTATTGGTAAGATTGTCGAGCAGTGAATTAAAGATTTCTTTGGAAAAGAAGTTTTCACCATTTAATATCCTATCTATTGCTTCATTTAATTCAGATTTAGAAGCGTTCTTCATAACGAAGCCATCAGCTCCCTTACCAAGCATTTCTTTTACAATGTTAGAATCACCGTACATTGAAAGGATGAGCGATTTTTGTTCTGGGTTTAACTCCTTCACCTTTTCAATAAGTTCAACTCCATTCATTTCAGGCATGCTGATATCTGTAATGAGTAAGTCATATGAATTATTCATCAACAGCTCAAGCGCTTCGATTCCATTCGATGCTTCAGCTGTTACACAATATTCATCATCTTCTTCAATATAATATTTAATAGCATCTCGAATGATACCGTGATCATCAGCCAGGAGTACTGATTTCTTTTGAGTTAATTCTGCAATATCTGGATTTGGGTATGTTATTTCAGGCATATTTTTTTGATTGTGAATGATCTATTTCTCCCTTTTTTAAACTAAGAAGAAATATTCCGATACCAACATTTATGCCATGTTTGATAACATTCAGATAATCATAAGTTTACAATTAAGTAATTAAAGTGAAATCCCACGGCATATCGTGGCCGTTATGACTGTTTAAAAGGTAAACCACGGAATACCGTGGTCACTATGTGGTTTTTTTGATTTGATATTTTTTAATGCGATCCCGTAAAGTGCTGGGGGGGATGCCCAGGGCTAAGGCAGCACCTTCGTTTCCCTCAATCTTCCAATTCTTTGAAATCAGAGTTTGTTCAATATGATTTCGTTGAATTTCATCCAAAGTATTGGGTGAGTCTTCAATCAAAGAGACATTACCAGTCTCATTGAAGCCAAAAACATTAAGCGTTTCGTAGTTCGATAAAATAACTGATCTTTCGATGACATTTTCTAGCTCTCTGATATTGCCAGGCCATGAATATTCTACAAAATGATTCATTGCCTTCTTAGAAACAGTTGTGATTGTTTTGTTGTACTTCTGGCCATATTTATTTACAAAGAATCTCACCAATGGTGGTATGTCAGTTGGTCGTTCCCTTAATGGGGGGATGTGTATTGGGAAAGTACTGAGCCTAAAATAAAGATCACTTCTGAAAGTACCTGATCGGACCTCTTCCTCAAGGTTGCGATTGGTAGCTGAAATGATCCTCACATCAATTTTAATGGTCTTCACTGATCCGATGGGCTCTAGCTCTCCTTCTTGTAATACGCGTAGTAATTTCACCTGAGATTCAAGCGGTAGCTCGCCAATTTCATCTAACATAATAGTTCCTCCATCAGCCAGTTGAAATTTGCCTGCTTTATCAGCTGTTGCTCCTGTAAAAGCGCCCTTTACATACCCGAATAGTTCACTTTCTACAAGATCCTTTGGGATGGCTCCACAATTTACCCGGATCATTGAACGGTTCGAACGCTTACTGTTCTTGTGGATCGACCTGGCAACAAGCTCTTTTCCCGTTCCGGATTCTCCGGTGATTAATACAGTTGTATCATACGGGGCTACCTGCTTGGTAAGCCTAAGTACACTACGAAATGATTGACTTTTGAAGACCATCTGGTCAAAGTTGTGGTCTGATTCAACCTCTTCCCTGAGATAGATGTTTTCGGTTTCAAGTTGAGACTTTAACTTCTGAAGCTCGTTTAATGCATCAATTTGCTCAGTTAAATCAACAAAAACCACAAGCAATTTCTTTGCTTTGTCATTTTTACAAATGGGAGTGATTGTCGTTTCCCCTTTGCATGCTCTATCACCTAAACCTATAGAGTCTTCATATTTAACTGGATGAAGTTTATTTACAGCTTGGGATAGTTTGCTTCTCTTAAATTTGATTATTTCATTATTATAATTTAAATGGCCAATCCAAAAATCCTCTAATGAAAGGCCAATGAACTCCTCTGATGTTAACCTCACACCCATTTCATTGTATGCCTTAACAAAAGATTCATTTACCGATTCTATAATATATTTTCTTCCTTCAACCCTTAAGAGGTACATGAAATCACTGGTATTATTGAAGATCAAAGACAGTCTTTCTTCGTTTTCCTTAAGCTTATCCCTTGCAATTTTCTCTTTGGTAATATCTCTACCTACACTTTGATACTCAATTACTTCGCCTTTTTCATTGAAAAATGCTCGATCGGTCCATTGCTGAAAGCCCATACTTCCATCCGGATTATACACCTGGTGTATTGCAGTGTGGACAGGATATTCAGGTGTACACTGATTAAATCTTTCCTTTACACTTTTAAAATCTTTATCGCTGATAAGTGAAAAGAAACTGGTTCCAATTGCTTCTTCTTCGGACAGGCCAAATTGTTCACAATATGCCTTGTTAACAAAAGTTCTGATTCCCCCTGGCTTCCAACGCACAATCATCTCCGTTTGATCCTGTACTATGGATCGAAAAAGGTCCTCCTGGCTAGTATTTTTATTGGATGACTTACCTGACATTTTATTAGATGGAAATGACCTTTAGTAAGTTACTAATGGTTATTGGAAAATAACTTAGTTCACTTGCAATTGTTTGTCAAGTAATTAATTGCCTTTGTAGATCAAAATCGGGAAATCATTGCCGAAGCTATAGCTTGATGGATATTGGGGAGTCCCCAGGTATTTTTCAGCTAGCTCCGGAACACGTTCTTCCAGGTAAGCGCTTATCTCCCGAACTGTAATCTTCTGATCCCCATTGGCACCATCAGCCTTGCCCTGCAATGCTTCCAGCAATGAATAGGTAAATACGCCATGACCAATCGTTTCAAATTCAGTTGCAAATTGTTCTGACCCTGTGGCTGTGATCCAGAAAGTACCCGTGCTTCTGGCTAATTGAGCTATTGCCTTTTCTTCAAGAATACCACGTGAGGCTATCGCATCAAGAGCAGCTGCTGACTGACATGCATCCAGAATGAATAGCTGTTTTTGAGCATTGATATTTTTAGAGATTTCCTTAAGTTCAGAAGCCGACAATGCCTTTTCAAACAATAAGTCATCTCTGCCATAGATCTGAGTGATATCATGAGGAACAAGAAAGAATTCAGCAGGTGCATCGATACCTTTAGACATTACTCCATGTCCGGCATAGTAAAAGACAAAGAGATCCTGCTCCTGAGCTTCTGACATGATTGATGAGAATACATTGTTCATCTCATCTTTGGTGAATTTTGAATTTCGAATGGGAATATGTTTCACTTCACTGAACAGGGCAGATTGGCCCCCATTTAGCGTTTCTGAGAAAGCATCTGCATCTGCAATGGCGTAATTGAGATTGTACCTGGGGTTTTTATATTCATTGATACCTACTGTAACCAGGTACATCTTTGGTGGAGCATCTGAAGTTCCGGAATAGGTAATGATCATTTTCTGCTTTTCTGTATCAATACCGCTTGTAGCTGTACCCACTACATAGACATAATTTTCATTGCCCAACGCATTAGAAAGTGTCAAGTCGAATGAGACTTTACCGACTGGATTTTCATTCACAGCAACCAATTTATTATTGTGGTATAATTTCAATTGAGATAGGTTTTGTTCGTTTTCTGCCGTTTCTACCTGTAGCTGAACCAACTTTTTACTTGCAGAAACCTTAATTAAACCATCCGAGGTTGTTACGGGTTTGCCATCAAAAGAAGTGATTTTAATCACTGGCAGTGATTCTATTTCTTCTTCAAGATCAATCTCTTCTGCAATTTCCTGTTCACCCAGTATTGATCTCAGAAGCTTGGGAGTAAACCCTCTTTCAAAGAGACTTGCCAGGCTTGTCTTTTTATTCGAGTTTCTCGCAGAGTAGTACAATTTTTCAGATGATGCATATGATCCATCAAAACGACCGTCCCTGGATACCACGGCAAACTCTCCATTTCCATCTATAAATAAATAACCGATAATGGCATTTTGTGAAGCGCTATATATCTGGTTGATATTGTCTCCATAAGCATTTATTAATGCCTTATCATCATCAATCTGATAGTGAGGGTATGCCTGGTAATCACCCATGTAAGTAAGTCCTCCTGAGCTACGTTCCCGCTTGGTTTTTTTTGTGGTAAACACTCTACCTCCTTTATTGAAATCATAGACTGAAAACCCTCTGTATCCCAGTGACCCTATTACCTTTTCGTTAATTCTTAGATTTGTCATCAATCCACCAACATCACTATTCTTCTCCTGCTTACCGTCGAAAACTACGAGCGGTTGATAATCCGGTCCATTTGGAAGTGTACGATGGCCATAGACAGGCATTGCCGGTGGTAGACCAGGAATTGCATTATTTTGGTAATAATAGGTTTT
This sequence comes from Bacteroidota bacterium, assembly GCA_047947195.1. Classification (GTDB taxonomy): domain Bacteria; phylum Bacteroidota; class Bacteroidia; order Cytophagales; family Cyclobacteriaceae; genus UBA7330. Next base: position 2,284,884 of record CP170458.1, on the reverse strand, counting down.
ACCACTTTTATCATATAATCCAAGATATTTTTTCTTGTAGTTTTCTACTTCCTGACCGGTCTTATAATTGAAGGAATACATCTGATTCTTGATGATCGACCAGGTAGGGCTTATAAGGACTTCCGGTTTTGTGTAGCTAAAGTCGATTATCTTAATATTTTGTTTGATTTTTAATGTCCGTGTAATTTCAAGTGCATCTTTGTCCCAAATCTCCACACGGTTTTCAAAAGCGATGCCAAAAAAGTTATCAAACCTGGCAATACGGGCACATATCGGTGTTTCCTGATAATCTTTAGTTAATAATATTTCTCCGGTTTTCCAATCCAATACCCGAATTCGATTATTTTCAACGATCAACAGCGCCTGATCGTCCTGGGTAAATGCAATTTCTAACACTTCATTAAGGTCCAGTCTATAGGAATATGGGAACATCGAATTAAAAAAGTCAAGAATCTTTAGTTCTCCGTTATCCAATAAAAATGCAGCATATTTCCGATCACTTGTCACAGACATACCGATCTGCAATGCGGTGAGCTGTTCTTCGTCATACTCCAGTCGGGTTTTGTCAACTACCTGGCCGAAAAGTGAATAAGAAAATATAAGGAACAGAAGAGGTGAAACAAAAGGTCTCATAAAGCTCAGTGACGGTGAAATGTCAATTTAACGAAAAGACAGTTTTTGTTCAAGTAAGAGACTGATTTTTGAACCAGTTGGTAGCAGGCTATATGTCATTCAAAAGTTGAACTAACATTGAGTTTACATTATCCTTTCATAAATTTTTGCTCCTTTTAACACCCCTGACTGCCTCTGCAGTCCATGGATCTTCCGGCCAATAGTGTTTGGGATAACGTCTCTTCAGGTCCTTGCGTACTTCAAAATAAGCGTGACTCCAAAAGCTTTTCAGGTCACTGGTTCTCTGTACTGGCTTGAAACCGGGTGAGAGCAGATCCAGCAATACCTCTTGTTTTCCCCCGTTGATTCTGGGCGTATTTTCCAATCCAAAGACTTCCTGAAGCCTTACACTTAGTATGGGTGGTTCTCCATTATCCCGATAAATCAATTTGAGTGAAGATCCACTGGGTACTTCAATCCGTTCAGGGGCCAGTTTATCTAAGAGTTGTTGTTTATCAAAATTCAGAGTATGATGGAGTACTTCTTTCAGATCAATTTTACGAAGAGCTTCAGGCGTCCTGACTCCTTGGAGATGGGGAAGGAGCCAATTACGACAGGTGGCCAGCAGGTGTGGTATTGTCATATCAGGCCATTCTTCATCTGGGTTCCAGGTTCTCAGGGATTGCACACGCAACTGCCATTGATTTACCGCTTCGTTAAAATTGAGCAACTGCTCGCCTTCTTTATGTATAGCTTCTAGTATGGCTTCAGTTACTTTTTCTGGATCAGGATCAGAAATCGGTTTGCTTTGTAGCACAATACTCCCAATGCGTAAATCTCTGCTGGCAATAAAGCCACCTTTACGAGTGTCCCAGACGATTTGTTCTCGTTCCTTAACCAAAGGAGCCAGGTCCCTGGGGTTCAGGGGTGCAGCCAGAAAGATTTTACCCATGCCATCTCTGGCGTCAATGTTTGCAACAGCCAACCATGGTTCATGAGCCAGATCATCGCGATGGCCAATCATCGCATATTTACCATTTGCAAGTTGAAATTGCGCATTGTTACCTGGCCGGGAACAAGCAATTCTTTCAGGATAAGCCAGACTCAATATCAATCCAACTTCATAAGGGTCTATCGGACCATTATCAGAAGTGGTATTCAACAAGGAACGATAGCTTTCAGCAATTTTCTCTATCCTGATAAATCTTCCTGAAACCCTATTCTCTAATCGAAATCGACGAAGCGTCTCGACTCTAATGCTCAGATCTACTCCGGCATCCGGCATGGGGTCTCTTTCCTCAATGAACGCTGCAATATCGGAAGCTAAAGAAGAAAGTTCCATATCCCTGGATTCAAGGATCATATGTCCGATCCTGGGGTGACAGGGGAGTTGAAGGATTCTCTTACCATGTTCAGTAATTCTATTTGTTTCCAGCGCACCCAGCTCGTGAAGCAGTTCTCCGGCCTGAGATAAATGACTCGTAGGAGGTGAGTTGAGCCAACCTACCTGCATTGGGTCCGTAATACCCCAGTTGGCTAATTCAAGTACCAGGTTACTTAAATCAGCTTCCAGGATCTCAGGAGTACTGTAATCTTTGAGCCGGGTATGTGTGGCTTTGGTCCACATCCGATAGCATACTCCCGGAGACAATCGACCCGCTCTTCCCGCACGCTGATCAGCGGTGTCTTTTGAGACGGGTACCGTTTCCAGGCGGGAGAGCCCTGAACCAGGATCGAACCTGGACTTTCGACTAAATCCTGTATCTACGACTGTGGTAATACCCTCTATGGTAAGACTGGTCTCAGCTATTGATGTGGAAAGGACAACCTTTCTTTTTCCATGCTTATTCGGAAAGATGGCTGCAAGCTGCTTATTTTGAAGTAATTGACCGAATAGTGGATGAATTGAAAAGCCAGTAAGTTCCTTCTTTAATATTTCTTCACATTTCCGAATTTCACTTTCACCGGGAAAGAACGCGAGGATATCGCCTTTTTGGTCCCTGGTTGCCTGTAGGATAGTACGGGCGGCCAGCTCAGGGATCATTTTCAGATCAGATTCACCGGTATAATGGGTGGTTACTGGAAACAGTCTTCCATCACTGGTCACTGAGGGCGAATCAAGTAATTCTACTAATTCAGGTATATTGATGGTAGCAGACATAATCATCAGCCGAAGGTCTGGTCTGAGTACCTGTTGTGACTCCAATGTGAGAGCCAATGCCAGGTCGGCATGCAAGCTGCGCTCATGGAACTCATCAAAAATTACCATTCCTATACCTTCCAGTCCATTATCTGATTGCAGTATCCTGGTGAGAATACCTTCAGTCACTACCTCGATTTTGGTAGCTTCAGAAATTCGAGTTTCAAATCGGATTCGGTAACCAACAGTTTCCCCAACCTCTTCACCCAGTAGCTCAGACATTCGGTGAGCAATGGCTCTTGCGGCTAGTCTACGAGGCTCCAGCATGATGATTTTTTGGTCGCCTAACCATTCGGACCCTAGCAATGCCAAAGGAAGTAGCGTGCTTTTTCCAGCTCCCGGAGGGGCATTGACGATCAGCCGGTTCTTTTGGGCAAGATGGACTTGCACATCTTTTAAGACAGTGGTAATCGGAAGGTCAATTTGATATGGATCGAATGCCGCCATTTGAAGTGTTTTGCGACACGAAATTAGGGGATGTTTGTTGAATGCTGATTTAGAAGTATATCTCCTGGGCAAGGCGATAGGTATTAGCGTGAGCCTCAATGATATTTTTGATGTCCCTTGAATAACCACCACCCATTGATGCCACAATTGGTATCTGATTTTTATGCGCTGTTGAAAGAACTATTCGATCTCGCTGTTTACATCCTTCAATGGTTAACCCCAGTCTGCCAAGCTGATCAGTTGCTAACACATCAACACCCGACTGAAAGAAGATAAAATCAGGCTGTTGCTTATCAATTAAATCATTCAGGTGCCAGTCGAGCAGAGAGAGATAGGTTCTATCGTCAGTGCCATCTTTCAGTGGTATATCCAAATCTGATGTTTCTTTATGTAAGGGGTAATTTTTAGCGCCATGCATGCTAAACGTGAATACATTCGGGTTACCTTGAAAGATGACTGCTGTACCATTCCCCTGGTGTACGTCCAGATCCACAACAAGAATTTTCTTGATAGGATGCTTTAGAATCAGATGCTTAGCAGCAATTGCGATATCATTCAACAGGCAAAATCCTTCAGCCCGATCCGGATAGGCATGGTGGGTGCCTCCCGCCACATTCATTGCTATACCATATTGCAAAGCAAATTCAGCACATTGAATCGTACCAGCATTGATAGTTATTTCACGATCGACCAACTGACTGGTGATGGGGAAACCGCTTTTTCTTTCCTCTGATCTGGAGAAATCCACTTTTTTTAACTTTTTCCAGTATTCGGGATTATGAGCGAAGAGCACTTCAGGTTCCGATAGCTTCCTGGGTGTAAAGAGGTTATCCTGCCTAATTGTCCCTTCATAGAGTAATTGCTCAGGTAATAAATCATATTTCTCCATCGGAAAACGATGACTAGCAGGGAGGGGATGATTATAAATCTCTGACCAGGCTATTTTGAGCATAAGGAATTAACTTGTTTGCAAATAATATGTTTCTTTTTAGCACCTTCAACCCATGATAAGATTATTGACCCTTTTTTCCATTATTCTTTTATTGATTGAATGTGAGCCTTCGACTAAGGATCCAACTGTGGAGGCAATGGCTGAAGTTAAGGATCCCATCATTGTGCCTGCTTCGGATTTCATTTATGAATTACCCAAAGGTGATGTTATAGCGGGTGCTCGATCCCTTAACACGGATTGGGTATTTAATAATACTGCAATTGTATTGAATTCCAGAACCAATCTGATGACTACATTGGATGTTCCTGAGGGAGGGGAATATAATCTTTTTGCCAGGGGTATCGGTTCTGGTCGTAGTTCTTTTAAGGTGGTGGTTAATGATCGAATATCTGAAAATGTTTTCGGTAGTGACACAGTTGCCAGACTGGAGAATGGAGGTCGCTTTATTTTCAATAAGGGAAAAAATGTCATTAAGATTTCAAGAATTGAAACTGGTTCCGCCTTTGATGTTTTGGTCTTTACTAAGGCTGAATCGATAACTGATGAGGATATTAAGACCTACCAACTAACTGAAGATGTACAGCTTCTTAAGGAATATGAAATCCCCAGATCAGGAGCGGTAAAATTCGGTGATGTGGATGGAGATAATCAAACCGACTTTTTAGTGCTCACAAGAGACTATTCTGCTCATGTGTTCGACAACACGGGCAAAAAACTGTGGTCATGGGAATCTCCAGAAATCTATCGCCGGGAGCGATCTGAATTTGAAGCACCGGGTGTCCTCTGGGACTTCGATAAGAATGGGAAGGCTGAGGTGGTCCATTGGAGGCAAAGTGATGAAAAGGAATGGCTGACTATAGCAAATGGTATCACAGGTGAAGTTATCAGGCAGACAGAATGGCCCACAAAACCGTTACCCCATGTTTACAACAATTTCAGATTGGCGATTGGAAAGCTAACCGATGGAGACCCTAATGAAATCTTGGTATTTACCGACATGGGAGGCACCATTCGGGTGGATGCATATGATAGCGATTTGAATCACTTATGGAATCACACAGAGATTCGCAAAAAGGATAATCTGGGTCATTATGTATATCCGGTAGATCTGGATAAAGACGGTATAGATGAGGTGCTGGTGGGATCATTGCTTCTGGATTCAGACGGTAAGGAAATCTGGAACCGGTTTGATTTCCTTTATGATAATCATGATCATGCGGATAATTACAAGTTTGCAGATATCAATCAGGATGGTCGGACGGATTTGGTTACAGCTAATAGTGAAACCGGGGTTTTTATGTTTGATGGAATGAGTGGTGAAATCATCTGGCAGCAAGTAGCGGAACATACTCAACAGATCGAAGTTGGTGATTTTCTAGATGGCGAGAGGATTCCACAAATTGTAGCGGGTGCCAGGACATACGGAAACCGGAGAGCAGGCGAAGCCTATCTATGGAGCCAACTTTACTGGTATACCAGCCAAGGTGAATTACTATTCAAATGGCCACAGAAGCCTATTAATGGAAATCCGGATTTCGTGAAAGGGGATTGGAAGGGAAATGGATACGACCAGTTGTTTTGGTTCAAATTCTTAATCAATAGAAAAGGAGAAGGAGAGTTGTATTTCCCTGACCCTGTATTTCATATGTTTGATTTCACTGGAAACGGGGCAGAGGAAGTCATCACTTTATCGCCAGGATATTTGAGAATTTATAGTTCAGGAAGTCGTCTAATGGGAAAGGATAAAAAACAGAATCTAAATTATCTTAAACATAAGGTGGTGAATCACACCCATTATTAGAGATCACCATGAATTAGATTTAAGGTATTCTACGTATTTATTAATCCAATAGCATTAGTCATATTTACAATTTTATTATTGGCCGGCCGGCCAAGCCAGATGCGAAAAGATATCCTTGTCACTTTATTAATTAGTTTATTTCCAGTTATTGCCATTGGACAAGAGTCTGTTTTTAAGCCATTGGTAATGGAAAAATCAAGTGACTACTATCTAGTGAATTGGCAGACTTACGAAGGGCTTCCTCAAAACAGTGTGAATGATGTGGTTCAAACTTTCGATGGTCATATTTGGCTGGCTACTTATGGCGGTCTTGTGAGATTCGATGGACTAAACTTTAAAACGTATCACATAGGGAATAGTAGAGGGCTTGAGTCAAATCGGCTATCTTCCTCACAAGTAAAAAGCTGACTAGTTGTATTAATGATCCGGCATAAGGTGAATAGCCAGGGTTGGTGATCTTTATAGCGCAGTCATGAAAAGGTGCAATACATTTCTATGTTGTAGTACACAAAGGATACTCCAATAGTCTCAAAATATATCTAATATTAAGAAACGATTAAGTCAGAAATAGTTAACCTTTCAGAAAATTGAGACCATTATCATGTCATAAAAAGCCAGCAGCTCAACAATCTTTAAATCTGGGGATCTCACTATTGCTTTTGATTTCTGGTTGTGTGAATTCAGGTACTGAGTTTACTGTACAAATTCTGGATGAGTCAGAAATCCCAACGGCAGCCAGAATACGTATTACCGACATGAAAGGTAATTACATAGCTCCTGAGGGTCATACGGTTGATTTTCCGATGACAACCTCAGGGGATCAGGAACCAGTGGAGGCTGATGTTTTACTGGATGAAGGCAGAAGATTTGCTTATGTAGACGGAAGTTTTAGCTTTTATAGTGCTTCTGATTCTGTTAGAATTGAGGTAGTGAAAGGGTTTCATTACAGAATTAATGATCAAAAGATATTGTTAAAGAAGGATGATGAACCCATTACCATTAATTTGGAAAAAGCTTTTGTGCTTCCAGCCGAGCCCTGGTATACCGGAGATGTACATGTGCATCACATCAATAAAGAATCAGCTCTGTTGGAGATGAAGGCTGAGGATGTCAATGTCACTAATTTATTGATCTCTGATTTTACACTGGACCATCAACATTTCAGAGGTACTATTGAACCTGAGAGTGACCCAGAGCATCTGCTGTTTTATGGACAGGAGTATCGAGAAGATCGATTGGGGCATATAGACTTGCTAAACCTCACAAAAAACCTGATTGAACCCTCAGTCGAGCAAAGGAAACATCAATATCCACTAAATATCGATGCTATGGATAAAACACACGAGCAGGGTGGCCACGTTTCACTGGCTCACTTCGCTGCTTGGCCTGGATTGGAAGGACCTTTAGGAATTGTTTTTCAGAAAGTAGATGCGGTAGAATTGTTGTGTACCATTGATCCATTCCATGAACCCATCTTTGCCTCAGATGTTGTACCCGAAGTCAGGATGAATTCCGGATTGAAATTATGGTACAGATTGTTGAATTGTGGTTTTAAAATCCCTGTAACAGGCGGAACAGATAAAATGGGGAATTTTGTAACCGTGGGGGCAAACCGGACCTACGCCCTGGTCGAGAATGAATTTAATTACGTAAACTGGGTTGAAGCATTGAATGAGGGCAGGACCTTTGTGAGTAACTCACCATTCTTATCATTTAAAGTGGATGGACAGGATCCTGGTAGTATAATAAATGGAGAAAAAGAAAGGTCCTATAAGATTACGGCCGAAGTATGGAGTCAGATGCCTGTTGACAGGCTTGAAATAGTGGCCAATGGCGAGTTAGTTGCAGAGACAACCATTACCTCGGGAGAAAAACATAAGTCATTAGAAATTGATTATAAGACTAATAAAAGTGTTTGGATCACGGCCAGGGCCTACCAGTTGGCTCAAAGGGAGAGAAGACAAGGTCTAAGTATGGCACAACGTCGAAATGAATATGCGGGTCCAACTCAGCTGAATCGCTATTACGGTACGCTAAGGCCGGAGGTTAGTTTTGCCCATACAAGTCCGGTTTATATTGAGATCAAAAATCAGCCAATTAGATCCTCAGTGGATGCAGAATACTTCGTTCAATACCTTCAGAATGCTATTGATTGGCTCGAAAGAGAGGGTAGTTTTCCTTCGGATGAAGCAAAACAGGAAGTGTTAACTAAGTTTAGGCTGGGAAGAGATCAATTTGTCTTATTGGCCAGGTAATATTTATTTAGAGTTAAAATGACTATTTTGGATCAAATGCTAAACAAAGCGTACCCATAAATGCTTAATGATTAAGTGTTTATAAATATATTAACGGATATTTATCCATAGACTGTGAGAGGCAGATTGCTATAACAGATGAAAAGAGGTAACCCCATAGTAAAATCTAAACTTGAAACGACATACGGTTTATTCCATATCAACGCGTATGAGACCGAAATACCCGAACTACCCAATTTGGCTCTATTTACTCCGGAGTTAGATACCAATGAAATAGTGAATGTCCGTATACATTCTGAATGCGCTACTGGGGATATATTCAGCTCAGTTAAATGTGATTGTGGGGAACAGCTTGAATACTCCATGAAATATGTTCAGGAAAATGGGGGCGTAATCGTCTATCTGAGACAGGAAGGTAGAGGGATTGGACTTGTAAATAAACTTAAAGCTTACAATTTGCAGGATAAGGGTCTTGACACACGGGAAGCTAATCTTGAATTGGGATTTCATGAAGATCTCAGAGAGTATTCCCAGGCTATTGCCATTCTGGAAGGGTTGGGGATTAGTAAGATTAGGTTGCTAACCAATAACCCTTTGAAAATAGATGCTTTTGAAGGATCAGGTATTGAGGTTGTAGGGAGGATACCAATCGAAATGAAACCTCGCGAAACAAATTTGTTTTACCTACAAACTAAAAAGAACAGAATGGGACACCTTTTTTCAGCCGAGATTATCAAGTGATGAAATCATGGGACTCCATACAACTACTTAGAAGGGCTCTCGCTGAATGTGACGATTTACCAGGATCAATCAGTTTAAAGTTTGGAACTAATCCGGAAGTTTGTCTGAATGCAGTTAATGATGCAGATATTATTATCCATCTGAATACCGAAACAGATTCTCCATTCTCTCAGGATTTTCTGGAAATGGAGTTTAGTCAAAAAGAAGCTCTGGATAGTCAGGAGGTATCATTGCTGAGTCTCTATCTACCATATGCTTTTATGAAACATATTGGGAAAAGAGAACAAAAATGTTATTCCATCTCTCACTTTGCTCAAACACTTGATGGAAGGATTGCGACTTCTACTGGCGATAGTAAATGGATCGGTAACGAGGATAACCTGTTGCATGCACACCGGATGCGAGCATTGTGCGATGCGATCCTGGTGGGATCAAAAACCATAGAAAAAGATAACCCCAAGTTAACAGTTCGTTTGGTGAGTGGAGTTGATCCGATCCGGGTAGTTATGGGAGGAAATGGAAAGCTATCCGACAGTTTACATCATGCAATCGATGAATCAACGATTGTTTTTAGGGAGTCAGAGCAAGGGAAAGGAATATACGATTGTGTGGTCATGGAGAAAGATCCACATTTCGATTTGACAGTCGTGTTGAAGCGATTGGCTGAGAGGAATCTTCATTCAGTTTACATTGAGGGTGGATCATATACGACTTCTCGCTTTCTTGAGCAAAATGCAATTGATCAGATTCAGATACATTTCTCAGCTAAAATATTAGGATCAGGTACCAATTCATTTGGTTTTGGTCAGATCAATAATATCAGTGAAGCGATAACTTTCAAGCAAAGCAAATTCATTCCCGTAGGTGATGAGATGATGTTCATCGGTAATTTATAACTGCTGATGGAGGCGAGAACGATTTGGCACAATAAGGAAAGATCATGGTCTGAGGCTATCACGCTTGGTGATCTATCAGTTGAGAAAGTTCTAATCAAATCAACATATTCTCTGGTTAGTCAGGGCACTGAACGGACTATGATAACTCACAAGCTTCCAGTTGAAATTGCACAAAATATGACCGTCCCCTACATGCAGGGCTGTTTTAGTGACAAGTTTACTTATGGCTATTCATTAGTTGGTGAAGTAATTGAAGGGAAAAACTCCCAGAAGGGAAAACTGGTTCATCTGATGCATCCGCACCAGGACTATGCGGTGGCTGATGTTTCAAATGTATTTGAAATACCCCTGGACATGGATCCAAAGGTAGCTACATTGGCTAGTAACCTGGAAACAGCTGTCAATGCCCTTTGGGACAGCGAAATAGAAGCCGGTGATCATGTGTTAATTGCTGGTTATGGCTTGATAGGCGCATTGCTGGCGGTAATTATTCAGAAAATGCCAGGTGTCTCGTATGAGATTAAAGAATCTGATCCTAAGAGAAAAAGCCTTCTTAGGGCACATGGACATACTGATATGATGGATGATCAGAATTCCGATAGTTATGACATTGTTTTTAATACTACAGGTAATGAATCAGTTTTAAAAGAGGCGCTTAAACGAACTGTATTTGAAGGAAAAATCATTGAAATGAGCTGGTTTGGAGCCAGTTCTGTGAATCTTGAGCTGGGAGCTGATTTTCATTATGGTAGAAAAAGAATTATTTCTTCGCAGGTTAGTCATATTCCTTTGAGAAAACGCGGAAAATGGGATTTCCAAAAAAGAAAGCAACTGGTCTTTCAATTACTTTCCGAATTGGACTTTTCACATTTGACTGGCAATGTTATTTCCTTTGAAGATGCCCCAGCTTTCTTCGAAAAGCTTAGAAATGGATCCCCCAATGAAATAAGTACTATTATTAAATATTAATTCGAATAGATAGATGTATAAAGTAAAAGTTAAAGAGCATATCATGATCGCTCATTCCCTTCCGGATCCATTTTTCGGACCAGCTCAGCACATGCATGGAGCCACCTACGTGGTAGAAGTGACTTTTAAAAGTGAAAAGCTGAACGATAAGAATGTAGTCATTGACATCGGTGAGGCATCCAATATTGTAAAAGAGGTCCTTGGCGAGCTAGCTTATAAGAACCTGGATAAACTTCCCCAATTTAAAGGGGTCCTGACAACCACTGAATTTCTTGCCCAATACATTCATGGGAATATTAAGAACAAACTACTAGAGAAGCTAAAGATAGGTGTCGAATTGTTTGAGTCGCATGTGGCTTCGGCTAGCTATGAAGACTAAATGGATAAACCCAACATCGTTATCGTTAGTACCAATTTTGGGACGAATTTTTCCGGAGGGTCTACGGTTACGGCTGAAGTCTTTGCGAGGATACAGGATGATTTCAAGCAAATTGTTTTTGTGGGATCACAGGTTGGTGAGCATGCCGTTAGAAATTTGATTTTTATCCAAAGCAGAAATTGGATTAAAACCTATTTTTTGCTCAGGAAGCTTAAGAAAACGCATACTCTTTTTTACGGAGACTTTTATGATTCGTTTTTGCTGGCCCTGGCAAGGACGAATTATGTCTTTACCTATCACGACAACTGGCCAGAGCTTGCGGGACTAGGGCTGAGACAATACTTTCATAGCTTATTTTACAATCCCATCTATTCATACATCTTTAGAAATGCTGCAAAGCTCACAACTGTATCTGAGTACAAAAAGCAACTGATCGCAAAGCAGACCGCAACAAAGGTTAAAGTCATACCAAATGGATTTAATCAGATAGATGGAGCTAAGAAAGAGACAGGAAAATCAGGGATTCTGATGGTTGGTAATATTGACCAACGAAAATACAAATTAGCTATTGAGCTATTTAATACTATAGATCTGACGGATAATCTGCGTATTGATATTTATGGTCACATTGTTGATCCACAGGTGGCAAAGCATCTAAAGAAATTTCCTTTTGTAACCCTTAAGGGATTCAATAAAGAAATTCCTTATTCATCTTATCAATTTTTGTTGCACACATCATTTATTGAAAGTTTTGGAATGGTCTTTCTTGAAGCCATATCTCAAGGCTTGCCGGTGTTGGCTTTTGATCGGGGAGGAGCAAAGGAAATTATTAGTGAAGGCAATGGGGTACTTATTACACCCTATGAGATTGACAGTATGAGAGATACCCTGTTTCAGTTACTGAATTACCCGAAGAAATCAGATCCGACTACTGTTATTAAGTATTCCTGGGAGAAGGCCACAGAATCATATAGAAAAGTCTTTGCAGTGACTATCGGAGTTTAGTGAAAACATTTAGAAAGGAGCTCAGTAAGAAGGATACAATAATCAATGAGCCTGTAACGCTTACCAGAATTTCCACTGCATAGGTTTTGAATACAAAAGGGAAGAATAAAGAGATTAAAAATGTAATACTTATCGTAGCCCTAATCTTTCGTGGGATCAGATCTTTTTTATTATGACCTGGCAAAACAAAAACAATCCAGGCATATAGAAATCTAAGCCCACCAGGGATAAGGATCCATCCAGGGATCAGCTCATTGCTTACATGGATCCAGGCTAAAAACAGGGTCATTACAGCATCCGTTTCATTGTCCAGGGCAGCACCTTGCCTGGTTTCATGATGGTATTTTCTCGCTAAATATCCATCTATTCCATCAAGAATTAAGATGCCGATAAAACTTCCCAGGAGAACAATATCTGAAATGGTAGCGTGAAAAATGAAAAGCACATGCAGTATACCAAGTCTGATGAGACTTACCCAGTTGGCATATCCTATTTTCCAGGGCAGATCTTGAACCGTTTTTACAATCAATCCAATCAGATAGCCATAAAGTAAAGTAGATAACAAGCCCCAATAGTAGATGTTATGTGGGTTATTCCAGGCCAAAACTAAGCCTAGCAGGTGTGGAATAAAGGCGATCAGTGTCCATTGAAGATATCTTTTATCAAATACAGAGTCTTTCAGATTCATCTGCTAGGTAATTGATCTGAGTTTATATCAATTATACAAACTTCTCTCTGAACTGTAAATTATACATTCCATATAGCAGACAAAGGATGGTTGCCACCAAAAGATAAATCCTGTTTTTAAAAATGATGGTGAGCCAGATAAATTCACTCATATTCCGAGGTTCTGAGAAGGGGTTGAGGAAAACGTTATAAGGGCTGCTTCTTAAAGGTTCCGAAAATACGAAAAACAAAAATGATACGATGACAATTGATATAGCCGTGCCATTTCCATTACGGATTAGGGTTGAGAGCATGAAAGCCAATGAAGAAAGAAATGAGATCGGGAAAAGGACCTGGCCAATCATTGGCAAAATTTCAAATCGGTAAAGCGTCAGGTTGGCAATATTTCCCAGTACAATCAAGATGACAAAAGCGACACCAATCGTCAGAACAAACCGGACCATCCACACTTTGTATCGATAGTTAGGGATACCAAAAATGGTTTCAAGCATCTTAGAATCATCATCATTTTGAATTCCATAGGCCATGGGGTAGAAGACCAGGAGCAGACCCGGAAAAACCAGAAAGCCATAGATTACTGCTTCGCTGAAATCTGGATTGTCAAAGATCGTAATCGTAATAATAAAGGCGAAAAACAAAAAAGCAGCCAGGACGAAATAGACAAACTTATTCGCAAATATCACCTTGACATTGTAAGTGATCAATCTATATAGTAGTAGCAGGTAGCTTGTCATTATTGCTTTGTTTACTCTTCATTAGCCATAAATAGGCGTCTTCAAGATTTGCTCTTACATGTTTGGCACCAGGCTTAGGTGGTTTTTCCGACAAACATTTTACTCTTATAAGCTCTCCTTCACGCATATGGTGAACAATCAAATAGTTGTCTTTTTCTTTTTCGAAATCTTCATGAGATAGATGAAACTCCCAAACTTTATCATGAGCCAATTCGGCCATGGACGTTGGACTGCCGATATATTCAATACTTCCGGAGATCAATACTGCCAGGTTGTTGCAGCTACTGGCAATATCTTCGATGATATGTGTAGAGAAAACAACAATTCGATCTCGACTCAATTCTACCAATAAGTTCCTAAATCGGATTCGCTCTAATGGGTCAAGTCCTGCGGTAGGTTCATCTACAACCAGGATCTTGGGTAGATGAAGTAGGATTTGAGCAATCCCTATCCGTTGCTTCATTCCACCAGAAAATGAACCTATCTTTTTATTCTGATGCTCATCCATGTGAACTGCTTTAAGCACATATTGCACTCTGGCCTCTCTTTGATCTTTGTTTGTAATTTTTCTCAGAATTGCCTGATAATCAAGGAATTGATAGGGAGTCATATTCTCATACGTACCAAAGGCCTGTGGGAGATACCCGATAAGACCTTGCAATTCCTCCCGATATTCAGTGGTATCATAGCCATTGATCCAGATCTTGCCATAGCTCTGATCCATAATGCCGCACAGGATACGCATCAGGGTTGTTTTTCCAGCACCATTTGGGCCCAGTAGTCCAAACATACCCTGGTTGATAGTCAGACTTACTCCTTTCAGGGCTTTAAATGGTGGTTTTTTGGGCCTTACAAATGGAATATTTAGCAAAGCCTTGAAATATAACTTTCTAATCTTCTGCAACCGACCGGTGATTTCATCTGGTTTTACCGGTTTCTCCCGAAGCCTTTTAGCTATATAGACCAGTGACAGCCCAATAAACCATATGAGAATGAGAAAAATACCAGCACCTTTTGCTGTGATATCACGGTATATATATATAGAACTGATGATTGGGAATCCCCAAAAGAGTAGGCTATGGATGATTTTTAGCAACTTACCTGGCTTATGAATCAGTGAGATTGCCTGGTCATACATTGATAACATTAAGGCATGTAGGGAAATCATGAAGAATAACTGCCAAAAAGCCTTATCCAGATAGAAATAGATGAAATAAACAAGGAATGCGATGAGTGAGGTTTGCCATATGAGATTTTGGAGGATGGCATTAACTGAAAGTGGCTCTTCATCACGCTCATCATATAACCGTTTATTTCCCTTCCATTCCCTGATCCATCTTTTGTCTCGCCCATAAACTTTGGTGAGGTTTTGGATCTCAATTTGCATTACCGCATTTTCATCAACCATTTTGGTGCTGGCTTGCTTCAGGGAGGTCATCACAAAATGAGTGGTACCCGGAATTAATATCAGGGCGGCTAAAAACCAGATTACCTGCCACATCATTCCTTCTATTTGCAAGAAGATGAATAATCCTGCCGCAGCAATGAGTAATATCTGTAGCAGTTTAATGGTTGGTCTAAGGTTTCTGAACCACTTAAGCACACTCTCAAGTCCAGCGCTCATCGTGGGGATGTAAATCAGTGTGAGAATTGTTGCAAAAGCCAGACCACCCATAACCGTGATCGCAAAAGGTTGACCGATACTCACTACATATTCTGCCTCACCAAGTGCCAATGGCAACATGGCTACTATTGTGGTGATTGATGTAATCAGTATGGGGCGTATCCTTGAGATACCACTCACAATCAATGATCGGTATTTATTAAAGCCACGTCTTCTGAGGATCATCGCATAATCAATCAGAATGATACCATTATTGACTACTACACCCAGTAAAATGAGCAATCCGATCAGTGTATTTGCATTTAGTAAGGAGTTCCCGGTGAGGGTTAGGCCAAGGAATGAACCGATCCCTGCCAAAGGGATTGAAAACATGATTACCAGGGGGAGATAGAGTGATTCGAAAACTGAAGCAAGGATCATAAAGATGATCACTATGGCTGCAAATATGAGAAAGTAAAACTCGTCAAACAGTCCTTCATCATGTATCACATCTATCACCATTCCCGATGGGATATTTACAGCATTTACAATTTGATCGATCTCCAGACGTGAGGCTTCCAGTAATGATTCTGAATTTAATACTTCCTCAATGAAGCTATAAGAGATCTCAATCCGCTTTTCCTGGTTTACCCTGGTGATGGTGCTTTCACCTGCGGAATAGATGACTGTACCAATGTCTGACAATTCATGTGTCGCTCCTGTTGTACTCATTACAGGCATCCGTCGTAGATCACTCATCTCTTTCGCTCGCTCTACAGTTTGATTCTGAGTGCGTATGGTAATCTCGTATTCTTCATCTCCACTTACAAACCGGGTACCCGAAGCAAAAGAAGGTTGAAAGTTGTTCAGACCAGTAGCTACATTTTGCTGTGTAATGCTGTTTTCACTCATTCGCTTCTGATCAAAGATGATATGCGCTTCCGGTCGTTCAGGACTCACATTGACCGAGCTTCTTTGAATTGATTGCAGATTACTTACAAAAGAGTTGATATCATTGGCAATGGTTTGCATTAATTCGAAATCCTGTCCCCTGACGAGAATCCTCTCCTGTGAGCTTCCAATACCCAACAACCGTTCAAAATCAGCGTTAGCAGAGCGTGCAGCACCGGATTGACCTCCTCCACGCTGTGGCGGTTGGTCCATCGAAATGTCTAAATCTGCAAAGTCTTTGTTGATATTATTGAGTCGATTTCTTACTTCAGCAACTGTAATGGTGTCCAAATCTTTAAACCCTTCAACAAGACTAACCGTCAATACAGCATCTCCTTCTGATATTTGACTAATCACTTTTTCAACCACCGGAATGTCCATTGCTTTTTCTTCGATTTTCCTGACTCTAACATCTGTTGATTCGAGGGTAGCTCCTTCAGGCATCGTAACAAACAGATTCATATCTGTGGTCTCCACTTCATTTTGGCTGGCAACACTGACAATCAGACTTAAGCCGATGGTGACAAAGAAGAGAACAAGCCCACCAATTACGGTAAAAGCAGGCCTTCTAAAGCAGGATTTTAAGATGACCAGGTAGATCTGTATAATTCGTTGGCGAATGGAAGCATTTTTTATCAAGGGCGCTTTTTGCTGATCTTCTTTGTTGATAGCGACATGAGCAAGCATGGGAATAAGAACCAATGCAACCAACAGTGATACCAGGAGTGTAGAGATAATTGAAACGCCTATGTGGGTTCCAATCAGGGTAACAAGAAAGTTGGAAGCAAAGATGAAGGGTAAGAATACGGTAACCGTAGTGATCGTTGCGGCTACCACGGAGCGAATTACCTCTTTGGTGCCTTCCACAACAGCCTCATCATCCGACTTTTTGTTGACCACATGTCGGTAGATATTTTCGATGACTACAATACTATTGTCCAAAAGCATTCCAATAGCCAGGGCCATCCCAATGAGTGTCAGGCTATTGATTGAAATATCTGCTGCATAAAAGAAATTAAAAGCAGTAAGTATGGAGATGGGTATGGCTAAGGCGATACTCAGAATGAATTTGATGCGCCGGAGGAAGATCCATAAAACGAAAATGGCTAATAAACCACCAGAAATTGCCAGGTTTTTAATCTGGTCAATGTTCTTAGTCATCACTTCGGCCTGGTTGTTCTGCACAACAATCTCTACATCTTGCGATGCAAGGTCTTCATTGATTGCATTGATTACTTCAAGTGTTTTGTCAGATAGTGCGATCAGGTTGGCTTGTGTATCCTTGGATAATCGTATTGAAACGGCATCCTTGCCATTGACCCGACTTAGTGAGGTTTGTTCTTTTACGCCGAAAAATACCTCTGCAACATCACTCAACAGGAGTGGGCCTTTTTCAGCAACCACCAGACTTTGAATGTTTTTTATGTCTTTCAGTTCTCCGGTAACATTCACAAATACCTGTTGGCCCTGATGCTCGATTTGTCCTACGAAGGCACTTTTATTTGAATTTTGGGATAAGACCCCGTTGATGGTGTTAGGAGTTATACCATTGGCTTCACATACCTCATCATTCATAATGATTTCTACTGTTTTTTGCCTACCCCCAAACACTTCCACACCACCAATACCATCGACTTCACTTAGGCGATCGATAATAAACTGGTCAGTTACATTTCTGACTCGATCCACACCGCCGCTACCCAGCACCTGCAGATCCATAAAGGTATTTGTGAATTGTTCTGTATCTATCTTGATGATATTAACAGCAAATTCAGGTGTTAGACTTGATTTGATCGTGCCTACTTTTTGTTCCAATTTGAGGTAAGCGTATTTGATATTCACACCCTGTTGAAAAGAGATGAATATCATTCCCTGACGACTATCGGCATTGGCAGTGATTTCTTCCACGCCATCGAGTGTGCTGATTACACTTTCAAGTGGTACGATCGCCTGGCGCTCCATATATTTAGGATCAACTTCAGAGGTCGCATTAACCTGTACAATCAATACTGGTAATTCAATGTTAGGGAAGAGTTCTACTGGCAGCTTATTGTAGGAAATAAATCCCATAACCGAAAAGCCAATAAATAGCATTGAAACTAGGACTTTGCGTCGGATGATCGTATGTAATAATCCGCTTTTAGCCATGGAATGTGTCTCTTTTATTGCCTTTTATCCGACTTACCATATATTCAATGCTTTCGTAAAAGCATGGGATAATAATGAGTGTCAGCAGGGTAGAGGTAACCAACCCTCCAATTACAGCGATGGCCATAGGAGCTCGTAACGCGGCACTTTCACCAAATCCAAAAGTCAGTGGCAGTAATGCAAGAATCGTTGTGAGACTTGTCATCACGATGGGTCTGAATCTCCGCTGACCTGCATCGAGAATCGCAGTTCTTAGATCCATTCCGCTTTGCTTGTTCTTATTGATGCTATCGACCAGAATGATGGAGTCATTCACAGCAATACCTGTTAGCATGATGATTCCAATAAATGCCATCATATTCAGGGGCATTCCAAGGATAAAAAAGGCTAAAAGAGCACCCACTCCTGCTAAAGGAATGGTGAGCAGAATAGTGAAGGGATGTATTAACGACTCAAATTGCGATGCCAATACCATGTAAACTAATAGGACTGATAAGATGAGCGAGAAAGTCAGGTTCTTCATGGATTCCTGACGTTTGATTTCCTGTCCGGCTACATTTATTTTGTATTGAGGCGGAACAACCAGGGACGAAAAGGTACTGGTTACAGATTCGACGATCTTATCATAGGGCTTATCCTGGTTAACTCTTGCTCCAACTGAGACCGTCCTGGTTTGATTCTTCCTAAATATGGAGCTGGAAGCATAATTCACTTTGATATTGGCTACTTCACTTAATGGAAATTCCTGTTGACTGCTTTTAATGCGCATATTTTCCAGGCCAGACAAGGTAATTTTTGGTACCTTGATCTGGATGTCTTGAATCTCACCACTTTGCTCAATAGTACCGGCATCTTTTCCTTCCAGCTGATCTTTGATTTGGGTTATCACTTCTTCGATAGATATATTGAGTAATCCTGCCCGGTATTTATCAACATCTACCTGCACCTGAGGCACACCTTCCTCCATATTCGATATGGGCTCATAAATGTCACTTAATCCGGACATGATCACCAACACTGAATCTGATAACGGATTTAGCACCTTAAAATCGGAACCACTTACTTCAACCACCAGGGGCATTTCTTCATCTCCCAAAATGACATTTAGTGCACTTTCATCATTGGAAAATGTGGCGTGGAGACCAGGAATTCCTTCAAAATATGTTGATAACATAGCCGTGAGAGATGCATTATCAATTTCTACTTCTTCCTTAAAAGTTAATTTCAGAGAAGCAGTATTTTCCTGATAGACATTTTCATTTTCAATTCCGGACTGTCCCTGTTCAGGGCCAACATGCGTGTAAATGTTTTCTATCTGTCCGTCAAAAAGTTGGGAGAGTTGACCCTCAATCTGTTCCAGCGTAGTGGAAGTTCTGGACAAGGGTGTGCCACTTGTCAATTTCAGGTCGATTGAAATGGCTTTGGTACCTGATTGGGGCATGTATTCACTTCCAATGATTCCAATCAGTTGGTAAGCTCCAAGCACAAGCAGTAAGGCTCCGATGATGTAGTAATTTCGATTTTGCAATACTCTGTCCAGGAAGGATCGGTATGCGTTGAATTTCAGGGACTTTTCCTCCCTTTTTGATTGGTCTCTCTTAAATACCTGTGAGTAGAGCATGGGTATGACCAGAATCGCAACAACCAGTGACGAAATGAGCGAAAAAGCCACCGTCCATGCCTGATCTTTGAAAAGTTCTCCTGAAGGTCCCTGGAGGTAAACAATGGGTAGGAAAACAATGATTGTTGTTAGCGTGGAAGCAGTTATCGCACCACTTACTTCTTTGGTACCCTGAATAGCCGCATCAATTACGTCTAAACCTTCTTCACGCTTTTTGAAGATACTTTCTACGACAACAATGGCATTGTCTACCAACATACCCGCACCCAACGCCAGACCGCCCAGGGTCATTACATTTAGTGTCAGGTCGTTAAAATACATCAGGTTGAACGTCGCAATAATGGAAATGGGAATTGCAATGCTGATAATTATGGTTGTTCCAATCCTACGCAGAAATATGAATAGCACTAACATGGCAAATAAAGCACCATATAATCCTGAATCTTTGACTTCATCTATAGCCCCCTGGATAAATTCACCCTGGTTTTGAATGACTACAAATTCATACCCGGGAACAGATCGCTTCAAGTCATCCAGAACATCCATTAATTCATTGACAGCATTGACAGTATTGTACTTGGTTTCTTTATAGATGGACATGCCCAGGCTCCTTTGCTGGTTGACTCTCACAATGCTTGTAGCCTCTTTGTCAACGATATTAAGATGTGCTACTTCCCGTAACAACACAGGAACTTGACTCGATATAGAAGATTGATTATTAGTGATTTGAGAGTCATTACTTGAAGTTGTTTGTGAGCCTGAAAGATTAGCAGAATTTTGTGGGGAGGTATATCCCACTACAAGCTCTTCGAGATCTTCTGGTTTTTCAATAATCCCAAGCCCTTTAATGATGTACTTACGACCCAATTCCTCAATGTATCCTCCTGATACATTGCGATTGTAACTCTGGATCCTGGTGACAAGATCATTCACTGTAAGTCCAACTGATGCCAGTAAGTATGGATCTGTTTCCAATACAATTTCTTTTTCCTGAGCCCCGGAAAGTCGTACCTCGGCTATGCCTGGAAGTCTGATCAACTCATTTCTAAAGTTGTTTTCTGCAACTTTCCTTAGTGCTTCTAAATCCCCGGAATTAGGATTGTAGATTCCCAGGATCATTATGGGTGAGGCATTGGGATCGAATTGTGAAATGGCGAATTCTTCAATATCCTCATTCAGGGAGAAACTCGAAAGAGACTTTTGGAGGTCCAGGAAAGCTTCATCCATGTCTTTATCCCAATCATATTTGACCGTGACTCTTCCATAGCCAGTCTGACTAATAGAACTTACTTCAACTGCTCCATTTTGGCGGATAGCAACGGACTCAATATTTTCAATAAACTGTTTTTCAATTTCTGTAGGAGGTCTGATTCCAGCTTTGAGTTCAATGAATAATGTCGGATTTTTAAGATCTGGGAATAGTTCGATGCCCAGTTTTCCAAATGAAATGGATCCAAGTAAAATGACGGCTAGAACCATCATCAAAATGGAGACAGGATAGGAGACGGCAAATGAAACGATTTTTCTCACTCTAGCTTCAGTTAATTATTGCAGTACGCTGACCTTAGATTTATTTCTCAGAGTCTCGAAACCAGTTACCACCAATCTGTCATTTTCCTTAAGGCCTGATAGAACTTCGATCACATCCAGATTCTCGATTCCAGTCGTGATTTTCTTTTCTGTAGCGATGCCATTCTCTACCGTAAAGACCACTTTTCCATCCTGACGTGATATGATGGTTTCTTTAGGGATCACAATGGTACTGTCACGTTTTTCTGATAGAATGGCCGCTTTGATGAACATCCCCGGTCGTAACTGACGATTTGCATTATTTATTTCCAGGACGCTTTGAAAAGTGCGGGTATCTGCGTTGATCACAGGAGAGATTTGACTGATTTTACCATAAATGGTGTCTTTCCCCATGTTGTAATTATTTATTTGAACAACCTGATTGAGATTAACCTCAGGAAGATGCTTTTCAGGAAGTTTCACATCCATTAGCAGCCGGTCATATTCCATCACTTTGAAAAGCTCAAGACCCTGGTCTATCTTAACTCCGTCTGTATGGTAGGGCAGTTCTACAATTAAGCCATTAAAAGGAGCCTTAACACTCATTTTAAGCATTTGTATTTCAGCATTTTCATAGGCATATTTGGCATTTACATATTCTACTGAAGCATTGTTTAATTCTGTCTGGGTCACTCCTCCTTTCTCATGTAGCGACTTTTGTTTGTTCAGATTATTTTCAGCTAATTCAAGATTTAACTTTTTACTTTCCATCTGCAGGTTATTCACAAATTCCCTGTCTTCTAATTTGATGATTACCTGACCGCTCTTTACAGCGTCTCCCAATGCGAATGGTTTACCAGTAGAAGGATTAGTTTGTAGTCTATAAATTCCTCCCAATTCGGCTTTTAAGGTAGCTTCTTTAGCGGAGTATACTGTACCAGTGGTTTCAATGAAACTGGAGATGCTTTGAGGTTTAATACTGACTACTGAGACCGGAATTTTGATTTCCGTGTTGACATTTGAGTTCTCGTTACCACAAGACATCAGACCGATCATGAGTAGGAGTAAGGTGATCCGATTAATTTGTTTATTGATGTATTTGCTTTGTTGCATGGTTTAGGAATTAGAATGAAGTAGTTGTGATTACAGGTAGACCTTTTTCAAAATCATACAATGAAAGAATCTTCATGTTGAGCAATTCTATTTTATAATTGATCAGTGCATTCGCTAAAGCGCTCTTTTTGTCCGAAAGCTGATTTTGAAACATGTTGAGGTCAAGACTGGTCAGGTCGCCATTGCGATAACGTTCGAGGTTGATCTCATAAGTTAATTGTGCGTTTTTTACGTTTTGTTCAGCAATTTCAATCTGATTTTCCAGGTTTTGCAGACTTCGATAGGTCTTCCTGATATTGATGGTGATATTGTTTTTCTCTACTTCCAGATCCACTTTACGTATTTCCAGGTCTGCATTGGTTGCTTCCATACGAGCTTTGTTTTCGCCCCAGTCCCAGATTGGAATACTAAAGGAGACAGCCACACGAGGATTCATCGTAGGTGAATTGTAAACGTTGGTAGCTATTTCATTATCACCAAATATTCCCATGGATAATGAAACGGCACCTTTGAATTCATTTAATGATTTGGTGCGAGTCAGTTCAAATTGTGAACGTTCAATATCAATTTTTCGCTGCCTAAGCTCCATTCTATTATCCAATCCATGTGCGATGGCCTGATTGAGATCTACATCCTTAGTGATGAAATTGATGTCCACGATCACTTCAATGTCTTCATCGAGATTAAGTCCAAGTAGCTGCTTAAAGTCATCGGCTGCATTGTCTAGCAGAACCTGGTTGTTTTCCAGGGTTGATTTAGAGGTTGCCAGGTTTAACTCAGCCTGATATAGCTCTTCCTTGGCGAGAATGTCAGCATCCACCTTGTTGAGCGTGATTTCATAACTAATTTGTTGATTGTTATACTCATCTCTTGCAATCTCAAGATTATTCTGACTTTGATAGAAAGCATAAAAGGATTGGGTTACACTTTGCTCAATAGATAACAGTTGTAGTGAGTTACTGATCTGTGCGTTTTCCAGATTCAATTCGAGCTCCCTAAGCTGAAGCTTTATACGGTTATAAGTAAAGATGGGCTGATCAACAACCAGATATAGATTGTTGCTGTAAGTTTTAGTTCTTGAATCCTGAAACTCTGAATAGTTATCCCTATAGCCATATCGATTGAATAAAGAAATGGTGCCATTCGTTGCTGTTACTGGTTGGCTGATCGAGAAATTGGCAAATGAGTTATAGTCTTCATTGGTATTCCAGCGAGCGATTAGATCGCTAAAACTACGTGTACGGTTATAATCAAAGGGTGTGATATCCAGTGCAAATTTTGATTTGAGTGCAGCACGCTGTGCATCCAGGTTACGCTGGTTGGCAAACAGGTTGAGTCTAGACTTCTGAATATTCGGACTCCGGTTTTGAGCGATTTGGATGGCGTCCTCCAGGGTTAATAAACGTTGGGCATTAACCTTATTGGAGACAAAGCAACACAGGATAATCAACAGTATTCCGATCCCTGTATTAACTATAATTCTATACCAATTGTAGATTCTAAAACTCATCATAATTTATTGCTTTACCCATTTAACTGCATCTGCATAGACCAGACCTATTTCACTTTCATCAGTGAGGTTGATACTTCCGCCTGACTTATTGAAAAAATACGAACCCAGGTAATTCCAGCCGGATTCAGCATTTGAAAGATTAAACTGAACTTCATCAGACCCGTCACCATGATTGATGATATAGTGATAATTAAATTGTTTGTTTTCTCGGTTTTGGCCAATGTATTCATTTTGGTTTTTGCCTTTCATGTATACATATATGTCATAGAAGCCTTCGGATTCCAGAGTGGGGGTCCAGGTTGAAACCTTTTCACCACCACCAGCCCTTGTGAAGTGTGCAGAACGAATAACGTTGCCATAAAAGTCCGACCCGGTAGTAGCCAGCCATTTGGCATATGACCTGTTCCAATTTCCGTAATACTTTTTATCGCTATCATTCCGACTATCAAGGTATGCTCTCAAATATGTGGGTTTTATAGGGCTATAGGTGTGAAATCCCGGGTCTTCATTATCGACAATTACTTCATTTGCTGTGATTGTTTCATCGTGAACCAGTCTCTCACCTTCAAACAGTTGTCCTGCTTCAAGTGTGACCAGGGCCCCAATAGACATATCGATGACTGATGGGATGTTTCGTGAAATGATCGTATTCAGCGTGATCTTATTGGGCTTTTCGTCCAGGATGAAACCAAACTCTTTGGTCTCATCTTGTTTGATGACAGAGATATACCCGGGTTCCTCATCGATTTGAGGAGTAGATTGTCCATTGAATTGATCATTGTCGGGATTTTCTGCATTGAACTTGATGTCAATCACACCATCATTCTCCCCAGAGTTTTTGATTTTTAAAATGACCTGATAGCGCTTTCGGTCGTTATCCAGCACCTCATATTTCTTAAGATCTATTACCTCGAATGCAGGCTGTGAGGTTTCATAATAGACCTTTTGTATAATTGGGTCAATATCAACCCCGAATTGAGCATTTATTGCTTTTCTAAATTCCTCATAACTCGTAAGTTGGTGTTGGTGGGAATTTACCCACTCAAATAGGAAATCCTTAAATTGACCTTTTCCAATGATCTGTTCAAGGTAGGATACAAGGTATTCACTTTTCAAAGAAACGGATTTTTGTATTTTGATGAATTCTGAGCTTGTT
Organism: Bacteroidota bacterium; assembly: GCA_047947195.1. Lineage (GTDB taxonomy): Bacteria > Bacteroidota > Bacteroidia > Cytophagales > Cyclobacteriaceae > UBA7330. The sequence goes on along the minus strand of CP170458.1, from coordinate 2,259,592 downwards.
AGAATTTCATTGAGTGAAGATTCTCGCATCAATTTATTACATTCTTCAGCAAAGGAGATTCCATTGATATTTCTTGAAACATCATTAAGGGCTTGCTTATCATTCCTGATATATGTGGAAATGGATTTGTTGAGAATAATCCAGTCATTGCTAACGATGCCTGAATTGAATGCATAGTAATTGGGAAAGATGGAATAATCCCTCTCATCAGCATTTCGACCATCGAAAAACCAGTTAGAGCCTATTTGTTTGGTAAATACTGTTTTTACCATATCAGTAAATACATTGGCTTCTTTTTGCTTATCGGTTAGTGCCTGGTTTTCTCTACGAGCCTGCCGTTCCATGTCCTTAAGTCGATTCCGAAAATCAAACTGATAAAAGCGCCCCCCTTTTTCTGGTAACAAAATGGTTTCAGGTTGCAACAGGGCCTGGTGACTTTCATAAATCTTATTATAAGCAGTGAACTGGATGGGTGTCTCGATCAGCTGCAATCTGTTGAAAGGATAGGAGAGTCTTTGAATGTCTTCGTATCCGTTAACTATGTCGGTAATCAGGTAGTTTAGCGTATCGGCTAAATTGGGAAGTTGCTGAGCAAAATAATCATGATTGGGATAGTGGTAAATTGTATATGTAACACTGTCAACGATAACTTCTTTCTTTTCATAATTACCAATTATCAGTGAGATCTGGGGAAGGGGATATTCTGGCCTGAATAAGTATTCATTGCTTTCAACTGATACACTCCCCTGGGATATGGGGATCATTCCCTTTGGTGTTTTTACATTTAGTTGGAAATCAATAAAGGATAAGTGCTCTTTAATAGTTGATTCACGGCTATAACCAACATGCGTGTCCGGGTACCATAAAACATCTTTGGTCAGTAAAACATAATCGGATTGTAGGAACGCATATTTCTTTTGTAAGGAGTACATAAAATGATTGTATGCTGACTCATACCTTTCCTGATCTACTTCCAGATGAGCAGCGTCTTCATTGATTGCACCATGATAGCTAATTTGAACACTTGCTTCTGCTCCTGGGTCAAGGTTCAATTGATTAATTGAAATGATTTGCACATTTCTGGTTACTTCTTTTAGGTCCCCGTTAAAGGTTATCTGGTCAACTTTTAATTCAGGATTTAATGTAAAATGAATCAGATTAAGTGATTTATCAGAATAATTCCTAATAACCATTTCAGCATTCACTCTGATTATTTCTCCATCCAATTCAAGATCAATATGATTTGAAACCACATCAGCATTTGGAACATCAACCCATTCTCCATTTCCTTGAATCATATGTTCTCTGAGAGAAATGGTATCCTGGCGCATTTCCCATAGGTTCATCATCATGAAACCAGACAAAGCCAGTATTGCAGGCCCCGTTATTCCGGTGGCAAATTGTATTAATCGATGGCTGGGTAAACGATCCAGAAAGAAGGCTGTCATAAATAGGCAGGCGATACCGGTAATGAAATAGAATAGTCTTTGCTGTATCGCGAATTTCATATCTATAAAACCAGCGATCTCAGAAGTAAACATGGAGAGGCGAAAAGCCGAGAAATCCAGGATGTTAGAAAATTGATCAAAGTAGTAGATCAACTGTACACCAGCAATTCCCAAAAGCAATACAATGGTGATAGGCTGGTTTCTTAGGATGGTGACTAGCAGAAAGGAAATCCCGGTTGTGAAAACTATGCTTGGTACACTCGTGAGTAATGGATAAATAATAAATGCCAGGGGATTGAATTCAGTTAAGGGATTGGTCAGGTTTACAATAAGTGGAATGCAGAGAAGTACCAGGTTTAAAAGGAAAAACATTTTGAATAATGCCAGTGCTTTTCCCAGAACATAATCGAGGTTCGTGATGGGTCTGACAAAGAATACCTCATTGGTATCGATCTTTTTGTCTTTTTTGATAAGCCCTGTGGCAAGAAATATTACAGCTGCCACCTGAGGAATGCTGATCATGACCATCGAAGAATAAGGCATTACCCAGCTATTTGACAGCTCAAACCATCTTGGTGAATTGACCATAGAGAAAACCGCGACATTGAATATGGTCAGAAATCCAACACCCGCTAGTGCCACAATTCGGAAGAACCAGTTTCTCCACAAGACTTTGGCTTCATACTTTGAGATGGTCCATATGTATTTGGGGTTGATCATACCAGTGATACCCCCAGTTCATTTTCCATAAAATAGACGTAGGCATGCTCCAGATTGGGGGTCGCATTTTTAGCTCTTTCATGGGGCATATCTGATGAAATAAGCTGTACTTCCCATCTACCTTCAATCGGAATGGTTGAGACTACTGAATATTTTGCCTTGATTTCATTGAATTCTTCATCATTCAGGGTAATCTGCCACACATGTCCGCGAACCCTTTCAATCATTCCTTCCGGGGATCCTTTATAGGCTACTTCACCCTTATTTAGCATAGCCATATGCTGACAGGTACTACTGATGTCACCCACAATGTGTGTTGAAAGAATGATGGCTACATCTTTCTGGCTTAAGTCAGAGAGAATGTTTCGAAATCGAATACGTTCCTCGGGGTCTAATCCGGTGGTGGGTTCATCAATCACAAGGAGTTTTGGATCACCGATCAAGGCCTGTGCGATACCCAGACGACGTTTCATTCCACCGCTAAGTTTATTGGCCATTCGTTCCCGGACATCCAATAAACCCACCTGGTCAAGTAACCTATCCACCCTGATTAGTCGCTCATTACTTGAAAGCGAAGTTGCAAGTCGGGCTGCATAATCCAGAAATTCCCAGGTCTTGAGCTTCGAAAAGAAGGTGAAGTCCTGGGGCAAATAACCAATCAGTGACCTAATTTTATGGCGGTTGGAATTGATGTCCATCCCATTGATTAGGATGGTTCCTGATGTCGCTTTTTGGATTGTGACCAGGATCCGCATAAAGCTTGACTTTCCAGCACCATTTGGTCCAAGCAATCCAAACATTCCACTGCCAATCTCAAGATCTATATCTCTTAAAGCGGCATGGCCATTTGGATAAACTTTCGATAGCCCTGAGATTTCGATTTTCATTAGGACTATTAGTTAAGGGGTTGGATTTTGATACATGACGGGGAAACAGGTTTTGTAAGTCTAACGCAATCTTGAATTGAAATAGTCTTTAATGTCAAATTAATTCAATTCAATTCTGCTCTTCTTGTCAGTTTTAAGTTGAATTATATCCGTACCCTTAACCCGCAGATATGAATTGTTACTCATTTCTCCAGATATAAAGTTTATGGGTATGTAAAATCTTATTTCTGATTGGTCAATTAATGCATTTAAGGAATCTAATTCAGAGTTTGTAACTGTGAGATTAGCCCTGCTTTTTGAAATAAGTTCCAACCTTCCAAGGTTACAATCCCTTAAGTCAATCCAACCATCATTTTGGATAATTGATAATTGTTTCTGAGAAAGAGATTCAACATTTACACCGGCTCCCAGGACTTTTATCCCTTTGAATGAATCATTAGGAACATGAACCAGTAAGCTGACTGGTTTATTTTTAGCTGAGTCCAACCTTATTAGAGATAGCGTATCTCCTAAAATCTCGTAGCTTAAATACCTGAGTTGGTTTCCGTCCACACTCTTGATTTCAATCTGTGATTTGTCTGAACCTACGACCTTCACAACCTTACCAAGATCATTCAGTGTCAGGTATTTGATCTCACTCAGATCAAGTGTCTCTGCTATGGCAGGTTCAATAAACCGGTTGGGATTACCACGTAGCCTGATTTCGGTAAATACAGCCGATAAATAAAGGAATATGAATCCGAAGAACCCGATCAATATTTTGTTGCTTAATTTCATGATTCTTAATTAATGGTTTCTATATGCTTTTTCAGCTCGTTAATTGAAATTCCAAGTTGCCTGGCTTGCTTGATAAAATCTGGCAGGGTCTTATTGAAAAACTCCTCCTTTTTTCCTTTTAAGATAATTTTTTGTGCATCAGGATTCACGAAATAACCGATGCCTCTTTGGTTTTCTATGATGCGCATGGCTTGGAGTTCACTGTAAGTTCTCATGATGGTATTTGGGTTCACACCCATTTGGGAGGCCAGCTCTCTAACTGATGGGATTTTTTCCCCAACCGGGAATTCTCCACTGATTACCTTATCGGTAATAGAATCAGCAATCTGAAGAAAAATGCTTTTACCGTTTTGAAATTCCATATTAGACCTCCTTTTCTTTTAGTTTACTATAAGAAACAAACAGGAAAATCAAGCTGATCGCAAGGCTAACTAAACAGAAAAACCTTGTAGGCCCACCATTTTTAATCGGGAATAACCAGGAATTTTCAGGAGGTTGATAAGCTCCAACTCCCAGATGCTCTACTACTACATAAGCATACCCTAAGTAAAACATGAAAATGATGGCAACTGAAAACAAAGTCTTTATTAGCGGCTGCTTGGAAAAAATAGTAGATCCAGTAAAGGCCACAACAAAAGCAAGAAAAGTCATAGAAAGTATTGCTGATAATCTCCAAAAAATATCTTTATGGCCAAGAAAGTCCGCTTGCAATGTGTTTGATAATAGGTGGACCGGATCATATGCAGTTTGTAAGAAAATGGAGAAAAAGTATCCCTGAAAATGAAAGGTCATCCAATAGAGGATTGGCATCATAATGAAGATAATTCCAATCCGTACAACAAACTCCAAAATGAATTTTTCCAAAGCAGATGCGGGGAGCATCAGATAATTGATTGTGCTTTCCTTGTTACGAAAGGAGGGAAAGGAATGTCCTGCGAGCAACATTCCAAAGAATATGATTGATCCGGCAAACCATCCTAAAAATATGTCTGTGTTATGATACTTTAAACCATTTCCTATTTGTGTGATGCTGAGTACAATGAAAACAAGCCCCACATAGGCAATGGAAGCCAGCAATAATATTCTGCTATAGTGAATGGCTTGCTGTCTAATCAGTAACTTAAATCGATGTATCGTGAAAGTATTATTGGACATACGCCTTTATTTTGTCAATGCCTTTTGACATTGCGTTAAACAACAATTCAATATCTACAGAAGAGCTACCATCCGTCTGAGGGGTAATTACCTTGTAACCTCCTGGAACCATTTCACTGTATAGGACATTTTCTCCGTCTGCAGTGGACGAGGTTGCAAAATTCAGTTTAGAAGAGATATCATATAGATCCTTTTGTAAAATGAATTGACCTTGTTCCAGAAGCAATACCCTGTCTATAAGATTCTCAACATCCTTAACCTGATGGGTAGAAATGATGACCAGTTGATCTTCATCCAATGATCCGGCAACTACTTTTCTAAAAATAGCTTTTGAAGGGATATCCAGTCCATTAGTTGGTTCATCCAATACCAGTAATCGGCATTTGGTTGCTAAAGCAAATGATATCAGGAATTTCTTCTTCTGTCCGTATGAAAGCTTTTGAAGATTCTTTGTCTCCGGTAATTCAAACTCCTGAATTAGTTGTTTTAACAAATCCATATTGAAGCGGGGATAGAAATCCGAATTGGCTTTGATATATTTCTTAATGGAAATACCTGGCAGATAGAATTCTTCTGAAACGAAAAAGATATTTTGAAGTAATGAGGGTTGCCTTCTACCCGGTTCGTGTTCCATTACACTTAGATTTCCACCCGTGGGGTAAAGAAGTCCTATTATAAGCTTAAGTAGCGTAGTCTTACCTGCTCCATTCTTGCCCAACAAACCCACTATACTTCCTGCGCCCAGCTTACAATCCAGATGATCGAATACAGGCTCTTCTTTTTTGGAATAGGAAAAATATAAATTTTGAATTTGAATCATATCACTGAATTACTGTATTACTAAACTAATACAGTACAATAGTAATGAAATAATTTTTAATTCCAAAATTCGAGTAGGGGATAGGTTGAATTATTTTGAAAAGTTGATTGTCTATTCGTCAGTACTTAATGCTTTTCTGTTCTATCAAATTTTAAGCGATAGGCATCGTTAAAGAAGAAGCTCTGATTTTTGAACCATATTTGTTCCATTTCGATTATATCGAATAATCAATTGGATTTTTAAAGTGATGTTGAGAAAATGAGAAAAGGTCTTACGATCATATTATTCACCCTAATATTCATTGCATGTAATGATGATGCTGATATTAGAGTGTCAAAATACTATGAGATTAATGATTTTATCTGGCATGCGATGAACACCTATTATTACTGGGTTGATGACGTGGATGATTTGTCAAATGCTAAAACAGTAAGTAACAGAGCATATAATTCATTTTTAACCAAGACTCACGATCCGGAAGATTTCTTCAATGGTTTACTGTATAAGAAAGATGTGGTAGATCGCTTTTCATGGATTGTAGATGACTATGATGAATTGGAAGATTCATTTCAGGGAATTTCTAAATCCTTTGGATATGATTTTGGTCTCATTTTTATGCCCGATGGATTTAATATTTATGGGTATGTCAGATATGTTATTCCCGATTCACCTGCCGATCATGCTGGGCTTAAAAGAGGTGACTTGTTCAGAGCAGTAAATAATACCCCTTTAAACTACGATAACTATTTGCCACTATTAACGGGGAATGATAGCTACACCCTTACCCTGGCTACCAAGATAAATGATGTAGTGTTATCTAGTGATCTTAAAGTATCAATGGATGCAATAGAGTTAATTGAAAATCCAATTTTCCTTTCTAAAGTTTTGCAAGCTGGAGATAAACAAGTAGGCTATCTTTTATATAACCAGTTTATCAATAATGATGAATATCATGAGCAGCTAAACCAGGTTTTTGGAGATTTCAAAAGCCAGGGCATTTCCGAACTTATTCTTGATTTGAGATACAATAGGGGAGGTTCGTTATTAACAGCTAGAATCTTATCGTCGCTTGTTTACAGTGCAGGTAATTCAAATGATTTACTAGGTACAATCGTTTGCAACAGAAAGCTTTCTTATTTGAATTCTGATATTCTATTCCTTCCGGAGATCCCAATACATAATGCAGATGGTGATGTAGTTTCTTCAATTCCTATGGAGAGACTTAATATTAACCGTATCTATATACTAACCAGTGGAGCTACCGCTTCTGCTTCGGAATTTGTTATTGTTGGTTTACAGCCTTACATGGATGTTAAGGTGATTGGAACAAAGACCGTCGGTAAGAATGTAGGGTCTTCTACATTATACGACTCAAATGATTTTAGTGCATCCTCCTTTAGGAACCCTGATCACAAGTATGCGCTGCAACCCATTATTTTCCAATTAGCCAATTCTGTAGGTTTCAAAGATTATACCAGTGGTTTGCAACCCGATATCTGGGTAAATGAATACAACTATCTGGAAGAAGGTCTCTTTCCACTTGGTGATCCAGAGGAGCCACTATTAGCCACAGCATTAGCTGACATCTCTGGGGAATCTGCCAGGGTAACCTATGATTCATATATAGGATTAGATATCATGGATGGACCGAAAGATGGAGTAGAGCTATTAAAAAGCACGATCGTGGACGATAGAGATATTTCTTATTGATATCTTGCTAATGTATCAATGGTGAATTATTGCCGGAAATTGGGTCTTCTTACACGTACTATATAGCATAATCTTTGCGTTTGGCATATTTATTGAAATGGTCCATTGGTGCTAAACATGACTTTTTATTTGATTAAGAATAAAAAAAATACGATTTTAGCAATGAAAAATAGAGCCACCTCTTGGCGATATAGAGTACCATCTACCTATCTCCAATAAATTTTTTATTGTATTTGTCCACTTTTATGCTTTTAAGGAAGCATAAAAAACAATCTTAAAAGTCAACTTGTTATGGGTTGAAGACATGAATTGGGGTTTTAAAAATATACTCGAGACACTGCTAATCATCGCCTTATTCACATTCTCTTGTATTTCGATTAATGCTCAAAACCTAAATAAAATCGAAAAACAAGCGGTTAAGGATTTTGATCAGGGGAATTTTGTTAAAGCACGAGATGAATTATTAGTTCTTTATAATTCTGAACGTAGAAACAATGTGATTTCCTCATACTTGGCATCCTGCTATCTGGAGCTTGATGAGCCGCTCAAATCATATGAAATATTAACTAAAATAAGTGATCCTGATCCTGTCAATCAATACTTAATGATTCTGACTCAGTATGATCTTGAGAATTTTGATGAAGCATCCAGGTTAATCAATGAGTTTCCTTCCGAAGCCGAAGGTTATGATATCGATGAATTAAATAATAAAATAGCAAGGGCCAAATCCGAATACGGAAATGACAAGGGTATTCTTGTGCAGAATTTCGGTCCGGATATCAACAGCAAAGATCTGGAGTATAGTGCCGTAATGTATAATGATTATAATAAGCTCCTTTTTACTTCCCGTAAAGCAAGTGGCCCGATAATCGATGTAGATGGGCTGGCATTTGAAAGTATCTATTTCACCCAGGTTGACCAAAAGGATGTATGGAGGAAGGCAACACCGTTTAATGTAGAAAAGAAGGATCAAAGATCTCATGATGCAACAGTACAGGTCTATGATGATGGGAATAAGATCATCTTTTATCATGATGGACAGTTATACAGTTCTTCATTAAAGGATGGTTTTTGGACAAAGGATGAAGACCTCGTATTACATGATAAAAAGGGAAGTGATACTCACTGCTATATCAGTTCAGATGAAAAAACAATCATTTTTGCATCTGATTATTATTCTGAAGGGGCCCAGCTTGACTTATTTGTTTCTAAAAAGCAGTCAAATGGTAAATGGTCTAATCCAGAACCATTATCGGTTTTTAATACAGAGGCTGATGAGGACTCACCTTTTCTGGCAAACGACAGCACCTTTTATTTTAGCTCCAATGGTCATAATACCATGGGAGGATACGATGTCTTTAAGTCAACATATGATAGGGTGACGCAACAATGGAGTGAGCCTGAAAATATGGGTTATCCCATCAATACGGTGGCGGATGATCTCTATTTCACAACGGAAGGAAGATTGGCTTATCTGAGTTCTAACAGACTAGGTGGATACGGGTCTCTTGACCTGTATCGGATTTTTCTATTCAATAAAGTGAGGGTAAAAGGCAGATTACTTGATGATAATCAGCAACCCATTGCTGATGCTGAAATTGATGTGAAATATGATGGTTCCAATTTAAAAGGATATACGGATGCAAATGGGGACTATGAGTTGTTTGTACCCGTAAACAAAAAGATGCATGTCACTTTTATTAAGGATTCGCTGAATCTTTTTGAAGGGGATTATATAGCTAATATCACTTTTGAGGATGAGAACCATAATGAATTTAATTTCTTTATTGACTATTCAGAGAAAAATTCAGGATTGACGGATGAATCTCAAAATAAAGTGGTGAATCATATAAATGTTGAAGTGAAAAATGATGCCAAGAACCCCATTCTCGCTGCGGTACCCGAAAATATGGAAAATCAATGGTCTGATAGTTTGACCTACCTGGCACAGAAAAAACAAAAAGAAGATTTGGAGACGAGAGAGATATTTATTGCTTCAAAAAAAGATGAGGAAAAAGTGGATATTCAATCGAGTCATCTGACAATGAGGGATGCCACAATTCATACAAACGTAAAAAAACAGCCTAGTGTACTTGGGGGAGACCAAAGTATACAAACGGTTGAAAGACAAGTTTCATCAAGTGGTACTTATACCGTACAGATCCTTGCCATGGCACGATTAAAAGCTGATCAATCCTACTTTGAGAAAATAAAACCATCTCCTATTGGAAACAAGAATGGAAAGGATGGCTTCAATAGATACTTTATTGGGGAATATAAATCTCTGGAAGACGCAATCGAAGCGATGGATTTACTCCGAAAGGAAGGATACAGCGATGCATTTGTTAGAAGACTAGATAAATATGCTGAATTCTAATAGGTTTTAAGATTGGAATTGTTATCGTTTTAACCTTGATAATATTTCACCATTGAGCCTAATGTACTCTGCTTTCAGTTCCCCTGAAACTTTCATGGCTTCATTAAGTGATTTTTCTGCTGCAACAATGGCTCCTTTTTTATCGCCAAGATTTTCAAGGATTAGGGCTTGACGATATAACATTCCAATGTGTTTGGGATTTTCCTGAATCGCCATAGTCATGAGTTCAGAAGCTCTCTGGATATTAAGATCATTCTCATAATAGAACATAGCTGCCCGAAAATATGGTTTCCTTCCTTCCTGCAATAAGGCAAGTTCGAGCTGGGGAACTACTGTTTTTGTAAGATCCACAGAGACCGGGATAGGGACTTTTATATTTTCCCATGAGAGGGAAAGTATTGCTGTATTGGATGTGACATTATCGAATCCCATCGTAAATGTTTCAACAGGTTCTGGAAGCTTGGACGGCGCTACAATCAGTCGAAGCAGATCATGTTCATTGTTATAGCTATATGAACCCCATTGCGATCTGTTTTCTTGAAAAATGATAATCCATTCATCTTCTCCGGGAATAGTAAATAGTTCATAAGTCCCCGAATCCAATTCAGTGTCTCCAATGAATACAGATGTCGAAAAATGGACTTTGGTGCTGGCATCCGAGCCAGTTCTCCAAACCTGTCCATAAGGTATCAGGCTGCCAAATATTGTCCTACCTTTCATGTTAGGCCGATTATAAGTTACCTCAATGTCAGTGGATGCTATCCGCTGTTTAATACTGGACCTTGAATTCGTTGTAGGAATTTCAAAAGACTGGGCTAGTCCGACTGATGTTGAAAACAAAAAGATAAGTATTTGAAAAAGCAGTTTCATAAATAGTTACTGATGTTTCCTGCAAAACAATTGAACGACCGGAACCCCTAACCAGTTTAGTTAAAAATCATGTTCATGAGCGAGGAACCCATATTCCATATTTTTGCTGGCAATGAATCCAACAATATTCTAAATGAATAGGCATCTCTACAACACCTATATAAGAGCTAAGAAAAGCAGCATTGCAGTGTTGAATTAGGGGTTATTAACGGAACCATTTTTAAAACTTTTGACATGATTACCGTTTAATGGAATAGCGATGAAATTGAATCATTTAAATAAAATAACTGAATCTTTCGGACCTACATCGAAAATGCCAGTGCTTTTTTTAGGACATGGTAGCCCGATGAATGCAATTGAAGAAAATGAGTTTGTACAGGGATTTAGGCAGGTATCAACGGAGATTGATAATCCCAAAGCAATTTTATGTATATCAGCGCATTGGGAAACCCGGGGTACCATGGTTACCGCTATGGAAAATCCGCCCACCATTCATGACTTCGGTGGTTTTCCCAGGGCTTTGTTTGATGTCCAATACCCTGCGCCTGGTAGTCCTGATTTAGCTAATCAAACGGCGGAGCTAATCATTTCCACGGATGTACAACTTGACCATAAATGGGGATTAGATCATGGAGCCTGGTCAGTCATTAAGCACCTGTATCCGGATGCCAATATCCCGGTAGTACAAATGAGTATTGATTATACAAAAGGTCCACAGTATCATTATGATTTGGCAAGAGAGATTTCAAAATTAAGGGAACGAGGTGTTCTGATAGTTGGAAGTGGTAACATGGTTCATAATCTGCGAGCGATAGACTGGAGACGTTTGAATGAGGAATTTGGTTTTGATTGGGCAATTGAAGCGAATACTAAGATGAAAGAGTTTATTAAAACCGGTAATCATGCGGAACTGATTAACTATCATAGACATGGTGCTGCCTTTCAGATGTCAATTCCCACTCCGGAACACTATTTACCGCTCATCTATTCATTGGCTTTGCAGGAGAAAAATGAGGAAATACATTTCTTCAATGATCAGTTGATTGCCGGATCGATAACCATGACTTCAGTGAAAATTGGGTAATTGTGTAACATTTGTTACCTCTGATGGCGGTAGTTTTCCGTACAATTGAAGAAAAAGAAAACATGCAATATTATCATTCAACGATTATTCAAGATACAGATTTTGATCAGGCCATTACAAGGGTGACTGAAGCCCTAAAAACGGAAGGATTTGGTGTACTAACCCAGATAGATATTAAAGAAACACTCAAGAAAAAGCTGGATGAGGATTTTCGTCCTTATACCATCCTGGGTGCATGCAATCCCCCATATGCATTCAAAGCACTTTCTGCGGAAGACAAAATAGGTACTATGCTACCCTGCAATGTAATTGTACAACAGGTTGATGGTGGAATTGAAGTAGCAGCCATAGATCCAGTGGCCTCAATGCTGGCTGTAGACAATCCAGGTCTTAAACCAATTGCGGAAGAAATACAGGATAGACTTCATAGAGTGATAGATAGTTTGTAATCAATCATACGATTGAAACTGTCAGACTGATATAACAAACTTTTTGCCTATCTTAATGCTATGGGCAACATGAATGTCTATGAGATCACCTCAAGGAAGCAGATGAATGAGTTTACTCGTAGACTGCTCAAAGACATTCATGCACTTGAGCGTATGATCGAGGAAGAGTGGTTTGATGATAGTCCAACTCACATCGGTGCTGAGCAGGAATTCTGCATTATTGACTCACATTATAAGCCATCGCCCAAATCTTTAGAGGTCCTTAAAGCCTTAAATAACGAGGACTTCACTACCGAGTTAGCTTTATTCAATATTGAGAATAATCTCCCTCCACTACAGTTTACTGGAAATTGTCTTTCTCAGATGGAAAATATCCTTCATGAGAGAATGATTGGACTAAGGGGAATAGGTAAAATGCTTGATGTTGATTTTGTGCTTTCCGGAATACTTCCAACCATTCGGAAGTCTGACCTCGAACTTGAAAACCTGACACCTATTGATCGATATCAGGCATTATTTCGGGCTATTAGTAAGGTAAGAGGAAAGTCTTACGAAATGAAGATAATCGGTTTGGATGAACTAAATATCAAGATTGAATCTGCCATGCTTGAGTCCTGTAATACCTCATTTCAGGTTCACTATCAGGTAAACCCAAAGGACTTTGTTTCCAAATACAATCTGGCCCAGGTAATAGCAGCTCCTGTATTAGCCATCAGCAGCAATTCGCCCATTTTATTTGGTAAGCGACTATGGAGTGAAACCAGAATCGCTTTATTCCAGCAATCTATCGATACCCGCGTTACCGGTGAACACATCAGAGACAGAAGCCCAAGAGTCACTTTTGGGAATGACTGGTTACATGATAGTATCGTTGAAATGTATAAGGAGGACATCGTGCGATTTCGGGTGATGATGATGACAGATTTTGACCAGGATGTGATGGAACTGCTGAATAAAGGTCAAACACCTCAGCTTAAAGCGCTGAGCATACACAATTCAACTGTATATCGATGGAATCGGCCTTGTTATGGTATCAGTCCAAATGGAAAACCACATTTGCGGATTGAAAACAGGATTTTACCATCCGGACCAACGATTGTTGATGAAATTTCAAATGCTGCTTTTTGGTATGGTTTGATGTCAGTGGCTGATAGTAAGTATAATGATGTAACCCGGTATATTGATTTTGATCAGGCTAAGGATAATTTCTTTTCAGCTGCTCGTGATGGACTAAATACTGACTTTACCTGGTTAGATGGCAAAAAACTGAGTGTAAGAGAATTGATCAAAGAAGAATTGCTTCCCCTGGCTGAAAAAGGTCTGAAGGCAAATAATATTGATGAAAAGGATATCCACAAGTACCTGAGCATCATCCGGGATCGAGTAGAGACCGGACAGACAGGTACGCAATGGATGATTAATTCACATGCTAAATTGATCAGGAGCACTACCAGAGAGGAGATAGGAGTTGCATTGACCTCCTGCATGCTTGCAAATCAGAAAAAAGGGATTCCCGTACACAAGTGGAAGCTGGCTTCACTTGATTGTATTGAAGGGAGGTTTCACCATACCATACTGGTCGAGGAATTTATGACAACAGATATTTTTACAGCACAGCAAAATGATATTCCGGAGTTGGTTGCTGATATGATGAACTGGAAGAATGTGAAGCACATACCCATAGAGGACGATAAAGGTCAATTGAAAGGGTTGATGGATTACAGCATTTTATTAAAATATTATAGTAAAAAAATGAGCATCAATCCAGGTAAGTCTGTAGTGGTAAAAGACATTATGAATGCTACGCCTATCACTATTTCACCCGAGGCAACAGTTAGCGAGGCTATGGATGTAATGAAAGACAATCGTGTCGATTGCCTGCCTGTCGTCAAAAACGGAAAGCTGATAGGCATTATTTCGGAAGTTGATTTCTTAAAGATTACTTCCAGTCTTCTGAAAGTCTTATCTTCGAAAGCCTGACCATGGATCGTATTTTAGGAGAAATAACAGGAGATAAATCAGGACCGCTGATCATTTGTCTGGCAGCAGTGCATGGCAATGAAACATTAGGTCTTCATGCTTTTCAGAATGTCTTTAGTGCTTTGGTCAGGCATAATATTCCTTTTAAAGGTAAAATGATTGGCATAGCGGGAAACCTGAAGGCTATTAGGTCAGGAAGAAGGTTTATTAATTATGATCTGAATCGTTGTTGGTCAGATGAATTTGTACGCAAAACAATAAATAGTTCTGCATCAGATAAGGCTGAAGATGAGGAGCTGAAAGAAATTTATGAAATCATTGAGCAGGAGAGTAAAGAAGAATTTCCGCTTAAGGTTGTAGTTGATCTCCACGGTACCTCAGCGGAAAAAGGTAATTTCATTGTGGTGCCAGAGGAATTGGGCGATCATCCTATCATAAAAGCATTAAAGTTACCTGTTGTCGTAGATCTTCATAAATATCTCAATGGCACGTTGCTTTCATATTACTCAGATAGGGGATTTGTGGGTTTTGCCTTTGAAGGAGGATTAATTGGTTCTACCCAAGCATACAGGTTGCACACCTCAGGACTATGGGAGATCCTGGAAACTGCTGGATGCATTACCCACCATGATCACCATCAGGAAGATCATTATAGCAGTCACCTTGCTGAGATGTCAGCTAATCTCCCATCTAAAGTCAAAGTACTTTACAGACACCTTATTCAACCTGAAGATGGTTTCAGGATGTATCCGGGCTTTCATAATTTCCAATCAGTTCATAAAGGCCAGGAGTTAGCCATCGATTCTAAAGGCACAATAAAATCACCATTTGATGGCATGATTTTTATGCCATTATATCAGCCTGAAGGAGACGACGGCTTTTTTATTGTGGAAGAGGTCTGACCTCTGATTTTGTCCCCTGGAAAACCTATCAAAAATCACGATTCCTACATAATTACGTCATGTTTTCTGTTATTGCTGACGGTTACCTTAGATAGATCATTAAGTAAAAATTTATCAAGACATGGAAACGCAGGAAGTTCAAATAAAAAGGGTCTATAGGTTTGGCGATGGAATTGCTGATGGAAACACCCGCATGAAGCCGCTCCTTGGTGGAAAAGGTGCAAATCTTGCCGAAATGGCTAAAATTGGTCTACCCGTACCTCCGGGATTTACGATCACAACAGAGGTCTGTACAGAGTACCATCGCCTTGGAAAGGAAAAAGTTAAAAAACTACTTAGACCTGAAGTGAATGAGGGGATCAGATTTATAGAGGGAGTGATGGGAACTACCTTCGGTGATGAGAAAAATCCTTTATTGCTATCCGTGCGATCAGGGGCAAGAGATTCGATGCCTGGAATGATGGATACTGTGCTGGATATTGGATTGAATGATCAGGTGGTGGAAGGTTTGGCGAGGATTTCAGGTAAACCTCATTTTGCATGGGATTCCTATAGAAGGTTTATTCAGATGTATGGAGATGTGGTGATGAAGGTCAATACCTATGTTAGTAGTGACCATGATGTATTTGAAGAAATTCTTCATGCAATGAAGCAGGATCGTGGGGTAATCACGGATCAGGAACTAACAACAGAAGATCTGAAAGAACTTGTTTCATTGTATAAAGCAAAAATTAAGGAGTTAACGGATATAGACTTCCCACAGGACCCTGCAGAACAGGCATGGAATTCAATTATTGCTGTTTTCGAAAGCTGGCATACTCCACGGGCAATTGTCTATAGGAAACTAAATAAAATTCCGGAGGAGTGGGGGACAGCGGTTAACATCCAGGCTATGGTTTATGGAAACATGGGAAACAAGTCAGCTTCAGGCGTTGCATTCACAAGAGATGCAGCGACAGGAGAGAATGTGTTTAATGGAGAATATCTGATTGATGCCCAGGGAGAAGATGTGGTAGCCGGTATCAGGACACCCCATCAGATCACATTGGAGGGATCAAAAAAATGGGCACAGCTGGCCATGGTAAGTGAGGAAGACCGGAAAACAAAGTATAGGTCCTTAGAGGAGTTCATGCCAAATATCTATCATGAATTGGTAGCTATTGAACATACACTTGAAGATCATTTCCGTGACATGCAGGATCTGGAATTTACGATTGAAGAAGGTAAGCTTTGGGTCTTGCAGACCAGGAATGGCAAACGGACTGGTGAAGCAATGGTTAGAATAGCAATGGAAATGCTTAATGAGAGCCTTATTGATGAATTGACCTTGCTAAAAAGAATGGACCCTAATAAACTGGCAGAGGTACTACATCCCATATTTGATAAAGAAGAACTGGCAAAATCAAAAGTAATTGCCAGCGGCCTGCCAGCTTCTCCGGGTGCTGCCAGTGGCAAGATTGTCTTCTTTTCGGATGATGCAATGACCTGGAAAGCAAAAGGTGAAAGAGTACTTTTGGTTAGAACAGAAACTTCTCCTGAGGATCTTGCGGGAATGGATGCTGCAGAAGGTATTCTCACCGCCAGAGGTGGTATGACCAGTCATGCCGCAGTGGTAGCCCGTGGTATGGGTAAGTGTTGTATTAGTGGGGCAGGAGCTATCAATATTGATGTTGAGAAGAAGTGTATGACAATTGATGATCAGGTATTTAACGAAGGTGATTGGCTTTCGATTGATGGAACGCAAGGTAAAGTCTATGCAGGAAAAATTAAGACTCAGCAAGTGCAGGTTACAGGAAATTTGGCAAGGGTCATTGCAATAGCCGAGAAGTATGCCAAACTGAAAGTATATGCCAATGCAGATACACCGGAAACAGTAAAAATAGCCAGGAAGTTTGGTGCAGAAGGTATTGGTCTCTGCAGAACTGAACATATGTTCTTCGAAGATGACAGAATTACCGCCATGCGGGAAATGATTCTAGCCGAAGATGAGAAAGGTAGAAGAAAGGCTCTGGATAAACTGCTACCATTTCAAAGGTCAGATTTTGAGGGGATTTTGGAAGTCATGGAAGGCTATCCGGTAATTATCAGGTTACTGGACCCTCCATTACATGAATTTCTTCCTCAGGATCATGAAAGTAAGGAGGAATTGGCGGATGCTATGGGCATTTCAATTGATGACATAGAACAAAAAATTGAAGAACTAAGGGAGGTTAACCCTATGCTCGGTCATAGAGGTTGCAGGTTAGGAAATACCTATAATGAGATTACTGAAATGCAAGCCAGAGCGGTCATTGAGGCTGCATTGAATTTGCAGGAGAGAGGGATCAATACTAAACCGGAAATAATGATCCCATTGGTAGGAACTGAAAAAGAGTATAAAATGCAGGCTGATATTGTCAGAAAAACTGCAGAAAAAATCTTCTTTGAAAGACACGAACATGTGGATTATAAAGTTGGAACCATGATAGAGGTACCACGCGCGGCTTTGGTAGCAGATAAGATAGCAGAGCAAGCTGAGTTTTTCTCTTTCGGAACCAATGACTTAACTCAAATGACATTAGGTTACTCCAGGGATGATGTTGGTAAGTTCCTCCCTATCTATCTTGAAAAAGGTCTATTGAAGGAGGATCCGTTCCAGGTACTGGATCAGGAAGGTGTGGGACAATTGGTTAGAATGGGGATTGACAGAGGGCGTATGACCAGACATAACCTGGAAGTAGGAATCTGTGGTGAGCATGGAGGTGAGCCTCAATCCATAGATTTCTGTCATCATGCAGGGATGAACTATGTTAGTTGTTCACCTTATAGGGTTCCGATCGCAAAGGTTGCTGCTGCAAAGGCTAATTTGTGATATGATTTAAGATAGGAAGAAAACCAATTGAAGATCAAGGTCGGATAAGACATCAGTTACTTATCTGACCTTCTTCTAATATTAAATCATAGGTATGGCAAAGTACCAAGACCTTTGTTAAAAGAACCTTAACCTGTAATGATCATATTGGAAAACTGGTGATTCAAAATAGTATGGTTCTGATAGCCACTGAAAAATAATTTTGGTTGGGCTACCAAGTAATATGGCAGATACTAAAATCTTAGTCTATATTAGACCTATACTAAGAAGCCAGAAATGAAATTTTACTTATTACCGGTTTTGCTTGCATCAAGCTTGACGGTGTATTCCCAGATAATAACAAGTTTTTACGATCACAAAAGCATTGCTCCAACTCTTGATATAGTTGCTATGGTTGGGACATCGGACTCACTATATGGTGTCATGGCCAATGGAGGTGACAATGGTTGGGGAGCATTTGTTCGTTGGTCAAAAGATGGTGGTGAGTTTGATATTATTCATTCTTTTGATGAACTAAATAATAACCCAGTAAGCCTTGTAGGAAATGATACGGTAATTTATGGCACCACTAGAAATAGTGGTTCTGGCAGATTATTTAAATATTCATTGGTGAGTTATCAATTTGAATTTCTCCATGAATTTTCTCTGATGGAAGCACAGTACCCAGAAATAAAATATATAACAGATTCGCTACTTTGGGGTTTTACGGAGTTCTCATCAGAGGACGAGGGAAATGTTTTTACCATTGGGTTGGACGGATCAAGTTTTACTAAGATTTATAACAATTCCTCTGAAAGTTTAGGACGCCAGTTTGGAGATATTGCCATTCATGATGAATACCTCTTTATTGCATGTAGAACCGGAGGTGGTATTCCTTATGATCCAGGTGATGGGCTTACTGGAAGTGGAAGTGTTATTCGGTTGGATTTATCAGGAAACAATTATCTTAAGCTCATTGCAGGACAAGATGGAAATGGCACTGATCCAAGATCCTTATGCGTTTTTGGTGATAAACTTTACGTATTGTTTTCCAGAGCTGGAACAGACGAATATGGTCGACTTGGTTATACAACATTTGATGGTATGGAGACTGATATAGGACTTGTGGTTCCTAACCCTGTTGGTAAATTATTAATTCAAGATGGAATATTACTTATAAACACCACCAGTGAATTAATGGTACATGATCCAATTACCACAGGCAGCAGAACTGCCATTTATTACCAGGAAACAGAGTGGTCACAATCTTTCACCGGACCATTTAAATTTGATGCCGGAGCGATGATTTCTTTTAATGGGGGTGGCTCGGAAACAAATGGGGGATTGGCAACATTCACAAATGATTTTCCGACTTTGGGTAAATCGTTAAATATTCTTTTACAGGAAGGTTTTGAATCACACCAGCTTAACTTGTCAGATGGATACTTCATCGATGACTCATACATTGTTTCGATTGATTTTGAAACTGTTAATGGCCCTTCTGCTGAAATAGTTTATAACAATGCGAATGTAGAAATAACTATAGCAGAACTTGCGCTGGGATTATCTACAGGAACCCTTTTTGCCACTGATAATGGGTTGTTAACGTTAGAAACCGCTCTTACTGTCTTTGTAAATGCACCAGTTGAAGTGAGTCAGGAATTTCAGGATACACTTGTTCAGGAGGGATTCGAGACCCTTTCGTTTACACTTACTGAGTACTTTGCTGACAGAAATCTGGATGAATTAAATTTTTCAGCCTCCTCATCGGATGAAAGTGTCGTTACTGTCAGCATATCTGGTAATGAGCTACTTATTTCGAATATAGCCCAAGGTACTTCTGAAATTATGGTTAGTGCGAGTGATTCGCATGAAGGGGATACAACTGTCTCTTTTACAGTATTTAATAATGGTAGCCCAACAGGCGAAATTGACAATGTTTTATTAACAGAGGGGTTTGAGACTACAACTATTGATTTGAATGAGATCATTTCTGATCCAAATGAAGATGCCCTGGATTATGAGGTGGAAGTTGTAGATGGATCCGTTATTGAAGCTGAAATATTATCAGGACTCCTTATAATTACTGAATTGGGAAGTGGACTAACGACAGTTAATGTTACAACTACAGATGGCAAAGGAGGTATACTGGTTTCATCTTTTGAATTTGAAATTAATCTTAAGCCTGTTTTAGATGGGACAATCGAAATAATTAGTGTGATCCAGGGATTCGGGACTGCATCAATTGATTTCTCAGATAAATTTTTAGATCCTGATGGGGATGAGCTATCCTTCTCATTAGAAAACTCCAATACAGATGCTATTGATGCAAATATTGATGGAACCACTGTGACCATTGATGAAAAGGCATTTGGGGTTGGTACAGTAGTTCTAAATATTAGTGATGGAAGAGGGGGAGTCCTTGAGGTTACTTTGTTGGATCTGATATTAGGAGCCGATAATTCTTACAAAGATCTAGTCCAGATATATCCAAATCCTGTAACATCAACACTTACCATTAAACAGACCTTAAACTTTAAACAAGCGCGGATTATAGGTTTGGATGGTCAGATTGTATTGAAGGTAGACATTCAACAATCCCAGGTAATTGACATAAGCCATCTTAGAAGCGGCATCTATCTGCTTCAACTTATGAGCAACAAAGATTCTCATACGTTTTCACAGAAGATTCTGGTAAAATGAGATTGCTCTTTTTAAGCAGTCTTATTTGAAATAATGGCACATGTAGGAAATTAGATAAGATAGTTAACTCATTCCTTAAAGGTAGCCCGGTAGGAACTAAGATTATTTTTTTGTATCTTTTGAGCATATCTATCAGCCATGAAACTCCATATATCACCTCCAGAAACCGGAGATCCATTGAGGACGGTTAGCCACCGTAGTATTGCCTGGTTTTTTATTTTTCTAACCCTCACCTTTACTTTTTCCTGTTCATATTTCAGGGTAAAGGATGCAAATGTCATCAGCCTACAAGAATCTATAGCAAAAAGTAAGGTAGTTCAGACATTTGTAATACATGCAGGAGCTAACCAGTATATCCTGGACGATATTGATCTTGTAGATGAACAAATTACTGGAAACCTAATACCTTTTGGAAGCAAGCTGACACATTATACTCCGGGGAGAAAAACCAGGTATAAGCGAGATGAAAAAAGTATCGTCCATGAAGTGCATATTTATTTAAATAATACTGAACCCCTGGAACTTGGTGAAGTTGGAATACCTTATTTATCAATTTATGAGATTAGAATCATCAACCCCGATATTCTAAAATCAATAGCGCTGGTTGTTGGTACTGTAGCAACTATATACCTTACTCTTGTCATAATTATTTTATTGACCAAGAGCTCTTGCCCATATTTATATACGCATGATGGAGAGGGTTTTGTTTTTGAAGGTGAGCTTTTTGGGGGTGCCTTAGCTAAAAATCTTGAAAGAGATGATTTCATCCCTTTGCCATCTATCAAACCTGTAGACAATGAGTACAGGATTCGTATCAGCAACGAGCTTAAAGAACGACAGTATACTGATATAGCAAATTTATTGGTGGTTGAACACGCCCTGAATAGTCAGGTATTGGTTGATCAGGATGGTGGTTTTCATCTAATAGAGGAGACTATTTCACCAAACCGGGCTCTCACAGGCCGGGGTAAGGATATAACCTCAGAAATTAAAGATGAAGATCAAGCGATCTATGAATTCGATGATCTAGATAATCCTGTTAATACAGTTGAACTGGAGTTTGATCGGGATATGGTTTCTGATAATGCCAACCTTATCATTAATGCTAAAAACACACTTTGGTTTGATTTTCAGTTCGGACAATTTTTAGAGAAGTTCGGTGCTTCCTTTGATACATTTATGCAAAAACAATCCGAATTACCATCAGAAGAACGAATTCAGAAAGCCCGCGAACGATTCATTCCTTTGGCTATTTATCTCAAGAAAAACAATACATGGGAATTAGTTGAATATGTAAATACAGTAGGCCCCATGGCCTATCGAGATATAGTAGTTCCAATTGATCTTACTGGCCATGATCAGGAAAAAATCCAGGTAAAGTTAGAAACAGGATTTAAATTCTGGGAAATAGATAGAATTAGTCTGAGTTATGAATCAGTTAATGAATTAAATATAACCCGGCTGTTGCCCAAAACTACAGGAGATGAATCTGACATTATGAATGCCCGGCTGCTATCTGATATTGATGGGGCATACCTTGCGCAAACAACAGGCGATATTGCAGAACTTGTTTACAATGTTCCTGAAAATAGCGAAGGTTTCAAGGCTTCAATTTTTCTACATACAAGAGGATACTATGAACTGGTTAGGGATTTTAAAGGCTTACCTCAAATCGTAGAACTGAATAAATTTAAGGAGCCACGCTGGATGGCAACTTATTCCCTGCTTCAGTATCAGGCTACAGTAAAAGATAAAACACTTATTGCTAAACAACCAACTCAGGATGGATCAGACAACTATTGAAATTCAGAAAAAGACCATCATTCCTGAGTTAACATCCTGCATCGTATCCAAAAGGAGTGATCTTCGTCGACTAAGAAATCGGGTAGTCCGACAGTTACTTTCGGTGTTCAGGGAGCGTACCAGATCGACGATTCAGGCCTTTTTATATGTTCTTAAGGTAAAACGTAAGTATCAGGGAGTATTTGGTGAGGCATTTATTGCAAAGGCAGCTAATGTCGATGGACGCTATTTCTGGAGACTTGGCGCACCGGGTTTTCCTTCTAAGGCATCCTATCGAATGCATCAGAATGAGGCTAACCGATTTATACCAACCTCCCCATACAATGGACAGAGATGTGTCTTCATGGCAATTACCAAAAAATGTCCCCTAAACTGTGAGCATTGCTTTGAATGGCCAAATCTTGCAAAAACTGAATCAGTAAGTGTGGAGCAATGGATATCCCTTGTTCACCGATATCAAAAATTTGGTACCACCCAAATTATGTTAACAGGAGGTGAACCTATGGTTAGAATCAACGATGTCTACAAAATTCTTGAAAGTGCTTATGATGGAACCGATTTCTGGATTATCACTTCCGGTGTTGGCCTGAAGAAAAAGCAAGCCCAACTACTAAAAGGTAAAGGTCTAACTGGCATCATGGTGAGTATTGATCACTTTGATGAAGCGAGGCATGATCGTTTTAGAGGATACACAGGTGCGTTTCAAGCAGCGATAACCGCACTGGTTGAAGGAAAATTGGCGGGATTAGCTACAACCCTATCCATCTGTGCCACAAAAGAATTTACAACAGTTGATAATTTTCATCAATATATGGAAATGGCCAAAAGATTAGGTGTTGCTTTCGTCCAAATTATAGAGCCCAGAGCTTCTGGGAGATACTCAGGTAAGGATGTGAATCTGACTGATGATCAGATACTTATTTTGGAGGAGATCTATCAATTATATATTTCAAGTTCTGAATATCAAGACTACCCAATCATAAATTACCTGGGATATCATCAACGCAGGGTGGGGTGTTTTGGGGCGGCAGACCGGTTTTTCTATATTGATACTGATGGTGATGCACATGTTTGCCCATTTTGTACCGGTAAAGTATTGAATACGCTCGAAAACTCAGCAGAAACAGTAGTTGATTCGGTATCTACCCATTCGTGCCATAGTTACCAGGAAGTGAATTTATAAGACAGGTTTTCTAAGTCTACTCCGTATGGTTGGAGTAGGTTCTATACTGCTCCACGAAGCCAACAGGATCCTTTGGTGACAGAAAGATGAAACTTTCATCATTTAGTATCAGAGTGATGAATTGTGCTTTCGATAGAACCTTTACTGAAGTGATTTGCTCCTTTGCGCCAGCTGTAGTTACTCTGACGGTTGGTGCATAAGTAAAATATTTATAGGCAGGTGTATTCTTTTTGATATAAGATATATATCCAACGATATCCATTGATTCAGAGAAGCTGTTCTGCTCCAGCATCAGCTTTTCCATCAATTGTCTGGCTTCTTCATCGTTGTGTAATACCAATTTCTTGATGTCTTTGTATGGTATTAATTTTTTATGAAAGGGTGGTTTATAAATACGTATACCATCAGGTATGACATCATACCGGATCATCAACTTAAACGCAGAGGCTACCAGCACGAAAGTGAAGAACAAAATAAACAGGCCAGGGACAAGTGCTTCCCATGCTAATGGAACCATCCCGAATATAAAAGGGACATAGCAAGCCAATAAGATAATAGTACCAATTACCACCCCAGGCGATTTATTGTAGGCAGGAAACCGATAGATCATTGAGCTTTAGATTCTTCCTAATTAAATAAATTTAGGAAGAATCACGATTAATCTGGATAGTAATTCAACAACTTTTCTTAAGCATTGACCAGCATAGCAAGCCAGTATGACTGTTGACAGGATTATCAATAAAATCAATAAAATGGCAACATATCGGATTTAATTGTCTCTTATTGTGAATCTACTGCTGTAAGCAATTCTTCCTTGATGATCTTCTCTAACACATTCTTAGGAAGTGCCCCGGCCTGCATCATAGGTTGCTTATCTTTTGGGATAAATAAGATGCTTGGGATGCTCCGTATGCCAAATACTGCCGCCAGTTCTTGCTCTGCTTCCGTATCAACTTTGTAGACATCTATATCTCCATATTCATTTGATAATTCCTCGAAGATAGGAGCGACCATCTTACAAGGTCCACACCAGTCGGCGTAGAAATCTATAATAGCAGGTTTATCACCAGTGAATTTCCATTCTTTTTCTGTTGAATAGTCGAAAACTTTTTCTTTGAAAAGTTCGGTTGTTAGCTTCTTTGTTGCCATAATAATGTTTGAATTTAACTACACAAGTTTACGATGGTTGGTTCCCCTGGTTTGTAACATTTGTTGCAGAACTTTAAATCTATTCAGCGTCAAACCTTATTTATATCCTTGTTGTCCAGCGCACTTCTAATCCTTTAAAATCCAGTATTTCGTAGCAAACTCCGGAATTACACGCAGGTCCTCCTCGACGACTACCAATAAACAGCAAGAATGTGTTTTTGAAACCGGGTTTATACTTTAGGTTAGTCCCAAACCAATATCTTGACCTTTCACCTGGATTAAGCAGAAAATCATCTGTGCTGTATTCTACCAGTATTCCACCGGAAAATGTTGATTTATAGTTGTAATTAATCGCTATCAGTTGGTTTTGAAACTTACCACCAAACCTGTTGAATCGTTGAAATTCATATTCAGTGCTGAGACCTGACTTTTTCGTAAGCTTCCAATCAATATATGCTCCCAGACTTACTCTTGCTTTTTGAC
The DNA here is from genome assembly GCA_047947195.1 of Bacteroidota bacterium. GTDB lineage: Bacteria > Bacteroidota > Bacteroidia > Cytophagales > Cyclobacteriaceae > UBA7330. The sequence continues at coordinate 2,234,262 of CP170458.1, read as the reverse complement.
CTTTAAAGGATCTGCTGCATAGTCAACAAACAGCTTGTAATCATTTATCTCATTTATTGAACTCGCTAATTCAACAAAGTATTCTTGAAAGACGAATCGTCTTCCGAAATCATTGATAGCCAGTGTGTGATTTAATGTTAGAACTGTGCTTCCTGGTATGTCTTCCTCCTTACCAGGAAAGTTGTAGAAAGCTTCAAGCTGATAGCCGGTTTCATTAGCCGCATTCATTACATGTGTGCTTCGATTAAGCTGTCGGTACAAATGTTGCCTCACCAGGGCAGGGGGCTGGTTCATCCCCAGACCTAATACAAAATTCTTATAGCTTTTGAATTCTGTGGTTATTCCAAAGTTCTCAGCGGCATAATTAAGGTTAGCATACCAGGCAAAGGATGAGTTAGAGGAAAAATTAACCAACTCAAACTGCCTATCTAGATTTTTAGCAAGTTCGGTATAATAGGAGACAGACTGACTGATATTTCCGGAACCATTGAGCATAGCCAGTGAATGGGATCCCGAATTGTTATTTAGGTTAAGGAATCCAGCCCCAATTGAATGATTCTCAAATTCAAAACCCAAATCAATTGAGCCAACCCTATCCGGACGCCTGTCAGCTAATTCCTGATTGGGTGGCAAGACACTATTAAGCGGATTGCCATACAATGTCTTTATGGTAAATTTCTTGAGTTTGTATTTTATCTGACCTCCTAAAAAATCCTGGTTAAAATAGTAGCGGGAACGGAAAGTTAAGTCCTGGAGTACGGCCCCCGGAATTTGATAAGATCGGAGTAAAGTACCTCTACCAAGTGTCTCGTAAAAATTCCCAAATTTAATTTCCAGGTTTTTCCCATAATATTGAAGCCTGGCTTGCGTCAGCCGGTAGTAGCTCCTGTTTTCATAGGGTGATGTAAACTGTTCAAAAGTTATCCCAGCTTTGAATCTATCATATGAATAGTCAATCAGCAAACGATCATATAAGGTGGAGAAAGCATTTACCGTGTCTGTAGGTAGGTTTCCATACTGATATTCCGTCAGATTGTATAAACTGAATTGGCTATGGGAATAAAAAGCTGAAATCAGCATGAAAAGCAGGGCGGTCCATCTCTTCATGAACTAATTAGATGTCATCCGATAGATATTTTTCTATTTGTTCGATGATTTCCTGTTCATCACCCGTAACAAAACCCTCATGGATATATCGAACTTTATTTGATCCATCCACCAGAACAAGGGTTGGATATCCGGAAAGATTCAGATAGTTGAATAGTTCGGTATCAATGTCCAGTAATACCGGGTATTCTATCTGTAAAGACGCAGACAAGGGAGCGACTTTAGCGATGCTTCTCGGGCCATCACAATTAATACCGATTATTGATACACCCTGATCCTTAAATGAGTTATAAATGTGATTAAGCTCAGGCATGGCTTTTCTACAAGGTTTACACCACGTAGTCCAGAAATCAATCAACGTGATTTTCTCTCCTTTTAGCTTCGAGTATGATTGCTCGTTATTGTGAATGTCCTTGAAGGAAAAATCCCGAATCTTTTGTGCGTTGACTGATCCAACTATTACAAGGCATGTGGTAAATATTAGTAGGTATTTTTTCATATAGCTCTCTGATTTCTGATGCTTATAAATTACAGCAGCTCACTGAGTTTCTTTTTGACATCATTTATGCTGGCACCAGCAGATTGATTTGATTGATAAACTACCTTACCCTCTTTGTCGATGACAAGTAACCTATCATAAGTAGTTTTAAATTTGGATGCCACACTTGATGCTTTCAAAAGTAGTGGAAAGGATACACCTGTGTTGTTCTTAAATGACTGAAGTGCAGCATTATTACCATCCCATTGATCCAGTCCAAAGATCGCGAAATCCACCTTTGATTCATATGCTTTTTTAATTTCTGTTTCTATATCAGGTGCGGAGCTGATACAATATGGACAGCTGTAGCCAAGGAAAAACAACACAACTACTTTTCCTTTGTTATCACTAAGTTTAACCGTGGAACCTGCCAGTGATGTTAAGCTAAAATCCAGACCGGTGGGGGTCGCATCCATATCTCCTGTGTCATCCATCTGAGGAGCGCCGCCACCTATGTTTCCTGCGGGTTCAGGGTCATTGTCCTGACAGGAAGAAAGTGTTAAGAATGCCATACACAATAATCCTGTGATGCCAATGCTTTTTGAAATCAGCAATATTTTATTGAATCCAGTCATGTCCATTTTCTTATATTTTTGGTAATTGAAACTTTTCAACTCCATTTATAAGGTTTACACTATTAAGTTAACGTCAGGTTGGCTGATCAGACCATTCCTTTAAAACCTTTTATGCTAATTGTCAATATGGTGACAGTTGTACACTACTCGCAATTTGAATTGGGGAGTGAACATATACCTGTTATCATTACCAGATGTGCAGGATGAAGTGCACCAGGATTTTGTACCCAGGACGGCTTTGAGACATTTACAAAAAGAGTATCTCCTGTGAGACTGGCTACAATGCCATTTGGTTTGGAGAAACTGGCTTTAGAAGCTTCTCCATCAGTATTTTTGAATTGTCCGTCTCCGGCAATAATATCTACTTTACCATTGAGTGATACCCTGTAAATGAAACCTCTTCCGATTCCTGTGGTAAATAAATAACCATTCGAATAGGTGATGTGGCCAAGTCCCACTGGCTGAGGTCCTCCAATGAGAAGATCAAATTCATCAGATAAAACAGACATAGATCCTTCTTGTACATCAATTTTCACCAGCTTGTCACTGTTGAAATTCACGATGAAAAGATTTCCATCGTGATAAGTCATGCCATTCGGGCATTTTAAAAGCTTTTCATTTTTAATCCAAACATAAGAATTGCCCTCAGAATCAAATTTAGTGATGCTGTTATCTCTGCAATTGCACACATAGTAATTTCCTGATTCATCACGCGCAATACCGACTGGCAGTTTTAGGTTCTCAATAAAATCATGTTCAACCTGACCATCCGGAAGTATTCGACTGATTGAGTTGCTCTTAGGATTGGATTGATAAAGACCAATTTCATCAATATAAACACCTGATGCCCCGGCAAACCCACCACCAAATACAGATACTTCCCAGGTGTCGTTTGTTACTTTGTAAACTTTGGTCTTTGAGGTATCCTGAAAAGAGCTACCGAAATCACTGACATATAGATTACCAAGACTGTCAATTGCCAGTCCACCACTGGCATTGATATTTCTAACGATGGTTTGAACATGTATTTGGGAAAAGGCAGGAAACTGGCATAGCCCGATGAACAGGAGTGAAACAAGTTTAATTCTGAAGATTAAATTCACTAGGTTTTTGTGGATAGTGATACGGCATAGAAACAATCTAATTACTAATTACCATTATTCTCAATCAGGAGTGAACTGCACTGATTAGACGCTTAATTATCAATAATATAGGTGGAAAGAAAAACCCCAAAAGAAGTAACAATATTACTCCAATCATGATACCTGAAATCAATTTTCCAAATAAACCCAGATGAAAATCGGGAAGTAACTTATCAAATAGACCAGGTTTGTGTACTTGATAAGGTTCTCGGGCTTCAAATTTGGTAAAGGCTGTAGGTTTTACTACCCATTCCCCAATGACATATAATTGGATAAGGAAAGAGGCAGTGAAACTATCAGCATTGTAATTTTTTTCACCGAATATCCAGGTCTTTCCTGTTTCCCAGGAACCAAGATTTTTTATTTCGATAAATGAATATTTTGACACACCAAATAAATCTCTGTTAAGCGTTACCGGGCGACCTTGATTGTCTTTCATTTCTAAATAGTCCCGGCTGGCAATTTCAGGATCAGGTAGCTCAACCTGGTATTCTTCATTCAACAGAACCGATTTAACTGACTCAAGATTAGGATGAATAGGAAGTGATTTTCCATTGTTTAAGACAATACCGATACGCTTATCATTATTATTTTCACCACCCTCACCAATTTTTTGAATATTGATACACTCAACTGCCCCAATTCCCATAATAGGTTCAGAATTGGTATTATAAATATCATTTTCATCGCTATCGGATATATACCAACTACCATTTTTTGGTTTGAATTCCATGACCACAGCCATATCGCCATAACGCTGATTGTTGTTTTCTTTCAACTTTCTCAAGTCCCTTTCCCTTCTGTTGGTAATCGGATGGCGACCTTCAAAATTGGTAGGAGAATCACTGCTATAATCATCATCCGGTTCAATTCGAAAGGTAATGTCAAATTGAACCAACCATAATTGCATTTTAAGGTGACTTCCATTTGTTGTCACCATTTCATACGTCTCAATTGGTCGATCTATTTTAAGGACACTACTTAGTGATTGGGATACTGTTCCAAGGTGATAAAGTGTTGGTGCCCGATTAATTTGAATGAAAAGATCCGGGTAGCCACTTTTTGGATAATCAGGGTCGAGATGGATCATGTCGATAGAATTGATGTATCGGGCATTGAACTTTGACTGGAGGTCCTTGATGGTAGTCGAGTCAAACCATTGACCAGTCCATTCAAGGCCCACCAGGTGAGCTTCCACTCCCTGACTGGCATTTAGATAAGGGTTTTGAAATGCACTTGGTATTGGAGAGGAGTTGAATTTAATCGAATTTCTTGGGCTCCTGTTAACCAGATTAATAGAATCCTGATAATGTTGATCTTTTTGTATAGTATAAAAGGCCAGACTGTCTTTATAGTGACTCAAATCGCTTTCATAAGATTGAATTACCTGATAATAGCCTAATATCCATATGATCACCAATGCCGCAATGGTAAGTATAAAGCTGGTTTTGATCATAGGTGAAGTATATTCATGTATAACGTTAAATAATTTGTTTCACATTATCAATCCCGGGCCTTAACATTCCCTTAACTTAAGAACATTATTTTGTTAACGCTTTCTGATTAGCTTGCCGGATTTATGTCATTTACACCTTTTAAATTACCCAAAAAGCTATTGATGGGGTCTGCTACTGCGGCCACTCATATTGAAGGAGGTGTACAATCACACAATTGGTATCGCTGGTCAGAATTGGGCATGATTCAAGATGGATCACACTGCAAAGTGGCTTGCGACCATGTCAACAGGATCAAATCAGATGTCAAACTCCTCAAGAAGATTAATACTGAGACTTATCGGATGGGAGTGGAGTGGAGTCGAATAGAACCGGAAGAAGGTAAGTTTAGTAAGAAGGGCATCGAAGTCTATCGAAAGGAGATTGAGCTGCTGGTAGCAAATGGCATCAGACCTTGTGTCACATTATGGCATTTCTCTAATCCATTATGGCTGGAAGATGACGGTGGTTGGATCAGTTCCAAAGTGGTGCAGAGATATATTCGATTTGTTCATTTTGTGGTGGATCAGTTAGGCGATCTGGTTCAGGATTGGGTAACCATCAATGAGCCGAATGTGTATTTACTATTCGGGTATTTCGAAGGTAGGTGGCCACCTGGTAAGAAAGGTCGATTGATTTCGTATCTACGTGGAGCCACACATTTTGCTCATGCGCATGTGCTTGCTTACAAACAGATCCACAAGCAACTTAAAGAAAAAGGACAAAAGGATGTCCATGTGGGTGTGGCACATCATCTCAGGATATTTGATCACTTTGATAAACGTAAGCTCACAAAGACAGCTGCTTCAATCAGTAAATGGTTGTTCCAGTGGATGTATCTTGAATCCATGACATATGGCAGGTTTGTTTTCCCTTTGATCGCATTTCACATCAAGTTAAAGCCACGTAGATATGCAGATTTTATTGGTATCAACTACTATTCCAGGGATATGGTTAAGGGTATACTGAATCCTGCAACCATGTTTAATGAACTACACGTGAAGGAAGGGAAAGCTGTCAATGATCTGGGTTGGGAGATCTATCCTAAGGGTTTATATCGAATCACCAAATCCGTATATAAACGCTATAAAATACCCATTTGGATTACAGAGAATGGAATCTGTGATGCGGAAGATAGTCAGCGTGCAAAATTCATCTACGACCACTTAAAAGCCTTGCGACGAAGTATCAAAAAGGGCGTGGATATACAACGCTACTATCATTGGTCTACCATGGATAATTTTGAGTGGGCAGAAGGCGTGACCCCTCGTTTTGGTCTGTACCACAATGATTATGAGACTCAAAAGCGTACTTTAAGGAATAGCGGGAAGTTCTACGCAGAAATCTGCAAAAAGAAACGAGTGACAGATAAAATGATTGAAAAATATCTGTCCAAAGATTCGAACATGGATTAATCAGGCCATGACTTTTACGCCTTCTGGCACTGCCTTCAATTCTATTTTCCTGACCTTTCCCGCTGCTTCTCCATCGATGTGAAGATCAATGGATTTCTTTGAGGTGATTACCGCTTTATCTACAATGTATTCCTTATGAAGTTTCGATTTATCGAGCCCCCTGTTAAAGAGGAGCCATGCCAGGTAGGGGACAGAAAACCAGTGGAATTTCTTAAACGTTATGATGTGGATTTTGCCGTCATTCAATCTGGCTTTTGGAGCAATATGGGCGTTATTGCCAAACTGGCTGGAGTTGGCAAAGCTAGCCAGTAACAATCTGCGTTTGTAGGATTTTCCGTCCACTTGGATTTTTACTTTTCTGGATTTAAACTTATGATACTCATCAATGGCAATCTTAACGTAGGATTGAAGTCCCCGTTTTGTGCTTTTTTTGAACTTATTGGCAATCCTGGCATCAAAGCCGATTCCTGCCACATTAATGAATGGTTCTCCATTGAGTATACCATAGTCTATCTTTCGGATGAACGCTTTATTCAGGTGTTTGATAGCTTTCTCGGTATTCATTGGAATCCCCAGTGTTCGCGCAAGACCATTCCCTGAGCCATTCGGGATAACAGAAAACCACTTCTTCGTTCCCAGGATGGCTTTAAAGACCTCATTAACGGTGCCATCGCCGCCCACAGCTACAAATCCATCAAAGTCATCAAGACGTTTCTTTACTGTATGATATCCATTTCCAGCTTTGGTTGTTGTATGTACCTTATATTCATACCTGTCTGAATCAAGTAATTTTTTCAGCAAATTAGATTTGAATCTGGAGGGGTGACTCCCGGAGGTGGGGTTAACAATGAATAAAATGCGTTCTTTACTCACTCGCTCTGGAAAATTCAAAATTACATGTATTTTTCGGAGCGTAGATTATGTCAATGTTAAGGATCAATTTGGGTACAAGCAGTGATACAACATAATTTGTATCTCAGTCAGAAGTGTCAAATTACCCTTACAACTACGTTACCCTTTTTTCTAAATGACTCTACATATTTATGTGCTTCCCTGATTTGATCGAGTGTATAGGTTCTGTCAATAACTGATTTCAACTGATTATTTTCTATCATTTGTCTCAATTCATCCAGATCATCTGGAGATCCCTTTGGTGAACCTGTTACAGTAACATATTTTGCCCCGGATTTCATAATCGTTTTACACTTTGATTTTGAGGTTTTTCCAACCGCATCCAGGACCACATCAAACTGAGTATTGGACATGGTGAAATCTTCCTTTTTATAATCAATTACCGTATCTGCTCCCAATGATTTCACCAGGCTTAGATTGTCGGTACTGCAAACAGCCGTAACATTTGCACCAAAAGCATTGGCTATTTGAATCGCAAAAGTCCCCACACTTCCTGATGCCCCATATATAAGCAGGTTATTTCCGGATTTCAGGTTGGCATTTTTAAGCAGTCGTAAAGCGGTGATTCCACCAACAGGAACTGCTGCGGCTTCCTCAAATGTCATATTGGAAGGTTTTCTGGCGAATAGATCATTGGTGGGGAGACATCGATACTCGGCATATCCACCAAATCTAAATCCGCAAAAGGCAAAGATCTCATCACCAACTTTGTATTTGGTGACTTCGCTACCTATCTCCTCAATAACTCCGGATAGCTCAAATTCAAGGATATTTACTTTTCTTGGTTTAAAAAGTCCGTTATACAATCTTGCCAGGAAGGGGTCTGCTTTACGCATCCTCCAATCGCCAGCAGTAACGGTGGTTGCATGTACCTTGATTAAAACCTCATTTTTTTTAGGTACTGGTTTATCAATTTCCCGGATTTCAAGGACTTCAGGAGACCCATAACGTTCGTAGACAACTGCTTTCACTTATGTTCAATTATTACTTCAGCCTGAGTATACGAGGTTTTATGAATAAAGTCGTTATCCTATTGTTAAATTATGGTCTGTTGCTATCTTGCCAGGATCAGAATACCATCAACTTTGAAAAGAAAGAACATCTTAATAACTGGTGCAAGCTCCGGTCTCGGTAAGGGGATGGCCTTAGAATTTGCGAAACAGGGTTGCAACCTTGCATTATGTGCGCGAAGGATGGAGAACCTGGAGGATCTGAAAAATGATTTATTAAAAGTAAATCCTGATATTCATGTTTTTCTAAGAACTTTAGATGTAACACAAAGTGATCAGGTATTCACTGTGTTCCGAGCATTTAAAGAAGATTTTAATGCAATTAGTGAGCCATTGGATCGAGTTATTGTCAATGCAGGCATGGGTAAAGGGGCTCCATTCGGTAAGGGATATGCCAAGCAGAATATGGAAACTGCTGTTACCAATTTTTGCGGAGTCATTAGTCAGATGGAAGCGGCAATGGAGATTTTTCGGGAGCAAAACCATGGTCATTTAGTTGCCATCTCATCTATCTCAGCTTTTAGAGGATATCCCTGGGCCATGACAGTTTATGCGGCTACAAAGGCTGGTTTGAAAAGTCTGGCCGAAGGTGTGCGAATAGACATGCTAAACAAGCCGATCAGGGTGTCGACAATATTCCCGGGATATATCCAATCCGAGATGACTGATAAACTTAAGAATCCCCCACCTTTCATGATCAGTCTTGATAAGGGTTCCAGACTACTGGTCAAAGCCGTTAATAAAGAAAAGTATAATGCTTATGTACCATTCTGGCCCTGGTATTTCTACAAGCTGTTGATGCCATTTATGTCTCTTAGGATGCTTCGCAGGATGAGTTCCTGATAAGCTTTAATTATAAGGATACCCATCATCCGGTCAGAACAATTTGTGACTTGTGCTGAATCACCGGGTCTATATAAACTCAAAAGCCCATAATATCAATTCAAAATACCTATTAATCAATTAGCTGAAACCTGACCAATTTCAGTCATCTAGTTTTGAAGGCATAATACAACAGATATCCAAAAAGGATAATCAAATTGGAACTTCAAATCAAAAAGATGAAATTAATCACGACCTGCCTATTGATCATTTTATTAGTTGGTAACTCTTTGGCCCAAAATGTATTTAGAGACGACGAGGGTATAGCCTATGTTCATTCAGGGATATCCGGTGATGAAATAGCAAGTATAAATAACCAGGTAAAGGGCGGGATCAATGTGAAGAATGGGAGAGTGGCTTTTGTAATGGCTCTGTCAGGTTTTAAATTCAGGAATAGCCAGACGGAAAAAATGCTGAGCAACTACTACCTTGAATTTGATAAATATCCACGTGTACTCTTTAAAGGACAAATCACATATCCGGATAATAATATGAATTTGAATCAGCCTGGAAGTTACTCCGCTGAAGTGGTTGGGGAGATTGAGTTTCATGGAGTCCGGAAAGAAATTGTGACCGAGATATTCTTTGTAGTATCATCATCAGGGCTGGCGGCTAATGCCACATTTGATTTGTCAATTGATGAATTTGGTATTTCGAAGAAAAATATGCCAACAGAAATCACACCTGATCTAGAAATTAGAACCTCATTTATTTTTTAGGATACAATATATAAGAATGTGTAATGTTTTAAATTAAGTATATAGTAATTCTGAATCTTTACATTCATCTGATCAATCTCAATTTTGGAGATGTGATTCATCATGGATTAGAATATATAATTAGTCGTAATTTGGAAAAGACTAATCTAAACCCAATAAAATGAATAGTAAAGCTGAAAAATGGATCCGAACCTTATTGGGCGTGTATCTTGTAGGATATGCGCTAAATCACTTTGTACATCTCGTGCCTACAAGCTATGGTGCGATGCCAGAGGTTACCGAAAACTTCATCGATTCCATCATTATGTACCTACCCTATATGTATTTTTTCGAAATACTGGTGGGGTTGTTATTGATTTTCAATAAGTATACTGGTTTTCTACTCATCATGCTTTTCCCTTTGTCATTTAGTTTTATGATGTTCAACATCATCAATGGAAATATTGTGATGCTTTGGCCCGCTATTTTGGTGGCAGCTTTAAACATCATATTATTGGCAATCCATAAGGATCGATATCAGCCATTGTTTGAGTAGAATTTAGAGAATCAAGTACAATGGATTTAGTCTGGATATTAAAAATCCCTGATGCAGCGGACACAGTAACCCGTCTTTAGGTTATTGGAGTATCTGGCTATCCTTGTATCTTCATTAAAAATCCCCCTGCTCCATAAAAAGCCAGGTGTGTCTTCTGTACTTGTCCACCAATACCCATGGGTCCCTAAATAATAGAATACTCCATCATCTCCGCGATACCCACCTGGCGTTCCATTAAACCCACTGGTTCCAAATTGACTATCATTCTCCAGTACGCCGTCAACCCACAGGTCTTTAAAGATAGCTAGTTTACTTCCTTCATTGGTTCCTCTCCAAAAAGAGTTGTTTGCTTCATCCTGTGACATACCAAGTACTATTTCAAGTTTTTTATAATCTTCATCCGAAGCGATTCTCCATCCCTTAGGACATAAATTTTCCTGTGCCACAGCATAGCCATTGTATAAAATGCCATAGGTTTCTGCGTTATCAGGATCATTGTCATAGTAGCTAAATGCTGGTCCATCTAAACTGCTCCACTCGGCAAGGTCCATCACCTGATCTATAGGTGTGCCATCATTGAATTTTGTAGTTCTTAAGTTTTCAGCAAACCATTCTTGCGACAAAGCGGATATTGTAACATAAGCATTACCATCAGCGTCTTTGGGTGGTTGTCCCTCATCTGCTGTGACGCCGGCGGTGTCACAAGAAATGGATAATATGATCAAACTACACCCAAGGATTAACAAGCTACCTCTTAATAATTTCATAAAGTTTAACTATTTGATACCGGTTGATTAACAAAGTTAACCTGTTTTTGAATCGGGATTTACCTAATAACACTCTTAGAGTCTTGTAGCATTGGCTTGCCCTTTTAGTGCCAACTCAGAAGCCAGGAAGCAATGTGCTTGGGTCATGGCTGTTTCGGTTCTGTTTATGATATCATTAACTAATTGCTCTCCATAGGGGAGGTAAACCTCACTGCAATCAAAATATCTGGTCTCTTTCTGATCTACCAGGAACAGGTGATTTCCTCCTTCACGACCTGCGATATCAACATATTTGCGAAGCTCTATATAGCCATCCGTACCTAGAATAGTTAATCTACCATCTCCCCAGGTATTTAAGCCATCCGGTGTAAACCAATCGATTCGGATGTAACCTGTTCCTTTATTTCCTCGGAGCATCATGTCTCCAAAATCTTCAAATTCGGGATATTGTTGGTTGTTGATATTTCCCACTTGTGAAGTCACGACTTCTGCTTCAGTGGACCCTGTGAAAAAGAGGAATTGATCTGCCTGGTGCGAACCGATATCAGTCAGTATACCTCCGAATTTTTCCGGCTTAAAAAACCAGTCAGGTCTTGTTTGTGGACGCATGCGATGAGGTCCCATTCCAATGGTTTGTATCACTTTTCCAATAGCGCCTGATTGAACTAGTTCTCCAGCTTTTACCGTAGCTTGATTGGTGAGCCGTTCACTAAAGAGAATAGAATAAATGCGCCCAGTTTCTTTTTGAACTTTCCTTACCTCTTCTAATTGTTCAAGAGTAGTAATTCCAGGCTTATCAGACATAAAATCTTTACCACTTTTCATTACCCGAACTCCAAGAGGAGCTCTTTCAGAATTTATGGAAGCGCTGACCACCATTTGAATGGAATTATCCTGTAATATCTCGTCCTCACTTCCCGCAACTTTTACATCAGGATATCTTCTGGTAAAGGACTGTAATAGTTCCGGCTCTTTGGCATATACTGATTTCAATATACCACCACCTCCAATAAGTGCCTGTACTTGTCCATAAATATGACCGTGATTTAATCCGATTACAGAGAAGTTGATGGAGGCTTTCCTTTGGGAGGGCTTGAAATCAGATGTGGCCTTTACATATTTTGGACTTCTGTTGAAGGAGTCTGCCAACAGATTGATTGGAACACTAGCTGCGGCAAGTCCAGCCCCAGATACAAACGTACGTTGAATAAATTTTCTTCTATTGGGTTTCATGTTGTTAATTATTAGGATAAATAGTCCTATTCGAAAATACAGGAAATAAATGCCATTGGTGACCTACCTTATCTGAAAAGATTATCAATGCACACAATAATCAGCATTATAACGAAGGAATATCTATTTATTATCGAAGGTATTCTACTACAACGGTATGTGATCTTATTTGAAAGCTGGTTTAGAATCTCTTCTTGACCAATTTGTCCATAGGCGAATGAGTAGCAGTGAGATTAATATCAGGGGAATAATCAGTACGCTAGCTTCAGCCCCAAATTCACCACCACTTAACCAGTCAGGACCTAAAGGAGTTTGAGAAATCATGGTGGGTGTTGTGAGACCACTCGACGCAAACCCGAAGATAGATGACTGGAAAAAATTCCAGCCAAGGTGAATACCAAATGGTAGCCATAGCTGACCGGTTTTTATATAGGCATAGACCAGTAAGAATGTAATTAAAATAATGAGTGCCGTACTGAGCAATGTTGCATTGGGATTTCCAGCATGAACTACGCCAAAAATCAGAGTCGAGATCACAACCGCCCATTTTAAGCCTAAACCTTCTTTAATGTTTTGTATCAGGATACCCCTGAAGAGAAGCTCCTCCCACCAGGCAATTGCAATGAATTGCCAAAACATTATCAGTGCTGTCAGTAATGAATCATTGCTAAAGGGCATTACTCTTCCAATGTCTTTAGCCCACCAACTGAATCCATTAAATTCAATTAATCTCGTAGCCAACATAATGAAATAGGTTGTGGTCATGGCAAGAGCACCAATAATAATACCTGATAAAACATCCATAAAAGATTGGATGTCAGGCTTTAAGCCAAGAGATAATAAACTTTCCTTATCAATATACGTTCTGCTGATGTATGCTGCGATTGTTGCTGCAATACTGACAAGTGTAAATTTTAATGGGCCATTATCATCCATTTCTATTACAAGAGAGAATGATCCAATGATTGCCAGACTGAGTATTAAAAATATCCCGACAAAAAGGAGTATTCTCCACAGTGCTCTGATCTTTGAAGTCTCTGGGTTAATGAAAATTTTCTTCATACCGGGAATTTTAATGCATGGTTGATTTTCTGCTATTTAATGGTGAGTCCGTTATTTCAAAGTTTCAGATGACTAAAATAAACAGTTGAAAAGTAAAAGACGGGCGTTATATTTATCCGTAAAACATAGATAGTGAGCTTATGGGATGGAAATTGGATACCGCACAAAGAGTTAGAGCAGGTATTGCTTTAGTAATTGTGTTTTTATTGATTTTGGCGACTAACCTGATAGATAATCATCACTTTGAGATTGTTCAAAGGAGCATGACTTCAATTTATGAAGACAGGCTAATGGCTAAAAACCATATCTATCGTATTTCGCGTCAATTAGAAATTAAACGAAATCTTTTACAAACCAAAGGTTTGGCCAATGCAGCTGAAATTAATCAGGCTGCCAATGATTCGATTAAGATATTACTTGAGAGGTATTCAGAAACGAAACTTACCGAGGCTGAATCCAGACATTTTGCATCACTTAAAACTCGGATGAATCAGCTATTTCAACAGGAAGCTAATTTTGTTGCAGGCAATATGATCGATGAAGAATTGCCCTCACTCAATAGTAATGTTGAAAGTTTTTATACGGGGATTTTCAGTGAACTGGATGCATTGTCCGATATTCAGATCACTGAGGGGAAACGTGAATTACTTTTCTCAACAAAGTCCATTGATTCCAGCAACCTCATCTCAAAAATTGAGATCGCTACTTTGATTCTTATAGGCATTGTCCTTCAATTGCTGATTTTTCTGAAACCATTGAAATGATATAATCCGCAAATATTTATTATTTCTGATTTATTCTGGAAGTGGCAAACATTCTGGATAAATATGGCCCTCATCAGGTTGTTAAGGACAAGTTTGACAGCAGTTCGAACATCTATAACAATAGTTTTATCCCATTCAATTAGACTTTGTATTTGTGAAACCCATTTATTTATATTCTAAATTGGCGCGTTGATATTAAGAGAAGTCAAATGACCAAAAAATATAATATTGGGATAGCCCTTGGTGGGGGTGGTGCTCGTGGTTTCGCTCACCTGGGTGTATTAAAAGCACTTGAGGAAAAGGGTATTAAGCCGGATGTAATAGCCGGGACAAGTGCTGGAAGTCTGGTCGGCGTATTTATAGCTGCGGGTAAAACTCCTGACGAGACCATGAAACTAATGAAGGAAAATAATATTACAGATTATGCGAAGGTGGTTCTTCCGGTTAATGGACTATTGAGTTTGGACAACCTGGAAACGATCCTTAAAAGACATATTGATGCTGAAACTTTTGAAGAGTTGGATCTGCCATTTTTTGCTACTGTTTCTGCCTTAAAAGAAGGAAAGGTGGTCTATCAGAATAAGGGGAAATTGATACCATTTGTAAAAGCTTCAGCGTCTATTCCGATATTATTCTCGCCGGTTAAGATTGAAGATGAATGCTATGTTGATGGTGGTTTATTGGACAATCTGCCTATCCAACCTTTGATGAATTGTTGTAAAAAGATCATTGCTGTCAGTATCAGCCCTATTCAGGAGGTTGAAGAAATTGATAATCTTGTTGGTGTGGCAGCCCGAACATTTCAACTCAGTGTGAATAGTCAGCTTCATAAGATTGAGGAAAATGCAGATCTTTTCATAGAGCCTGAAGGCCTGGAGAAATATGACATCCTAAATACGAGGCATGCCGATGAACTATTTGAGATTGGTTATAAGCATACGAAAGAGCTGAATTTGGATGGGTTTAATTAAAGAATTGAAATATGTCGGATTTTCGATTTGATAAATGACCCTGTTGGATCGGAACTTGTCATGCCTCATCCATTTCACTTGTTATTAGTATCTGCATCTTTGTAATTTGCACCTTCTTTTAAATCACATTCATGAAAAAAGTTCTAAAATTCATCGCCTGGTTCTTTCTAGGGTTCATCGTGCTTATAGTTGTAACAGTCATCATCCTGGGATACGTAAACCTTAAGGACGATCATCCTGGTTACAGTGCCGATCTAAGTATTAAACCTACTATTGCTTCACCTTTAAAAGTAGGATTTGCTGCAGTGGCTATGACACCTGAGGTGCCAGATCGATGGGAAGATGTGAACGGGGATGCGAAATATAAACCTGACGATGGAGATACCTGGACGGATGGAAACGGCAATGGTAAATTTGATCCCGTCTGGATTGCGGGCTTTAGCAACAGTAAACCTGCTAACGGCATTCATGATGACATCTGGGCCCGAACGATTGTGATTGATGACGGTATGACGAGACTGGCTATTGTTTCACTTGATTTTGTGGGTTTCATGCACAACAATATTGTGGATATTCGGAAGATGATCCCGGAAGAGGCTGGAGTTACCTATACAATCATGTCATCGACTCATACCCACGAAGGCCCTGATATGATGGGTATCTGGGGAGAGAGTCCATTTAAGAATGGTGTCAACAAGGAGTATCTGGAATTTGTAAAGAAAAAGGTTGTCGAGTCTATTGTAACTGCTGCAAGTAATATTAAGCCAGCACGACTGGAGATCTCCCAGGATCTGACAGGTGCACTTGGTCTGGTTAAGGATACCCGTGATCCACAGGTTTTTGATTCCGGACTGCGACTGATCAGAGCTGTTGAGAATGAAACTAATAATACGTTGGGTACACTTGTTTCCTGGGGTAACCATCCTGAGACGTTATGGAGTAGAAACTTATTGATTTCGTCGGACTTTCCTCATTTTGTCAGGGAAGGAGTGGAGCACGGCGTGTATTCAGGTGATAGCCTGGTACATGAAGGATCCGGAGGTGTATGTGTTTATGTCAGTGCCGCTATTGGGGGTTTAATGTGTACTCATCCTTCCCTCACGATTGTGGACCCTTTTACAGGAGAAGAATTTGCTGAACCCTCCTTCGAAAAAGCAGATGCTGAAGGAAGACACCTGGCTTTGCTGGCACTCAATGCTATGGATAATCCAGCTGAAATCATTGATTCTGCTAATATATCACTGCTGGTGAAAACAATTGAGTTACCTATTGACAATACCATATTTAAGCTCGCATCACTTCTTGGAGTTCTTGATCGGGGCACTGTTGGATGGATGAAAATGCGCTCTGAACTGGCGATTGGATCTATTGGACCCTTATCATTTGTTGCCATACCCGGTGAAATATATCCTGAAATAGTAAACGGTGGTATTGGTTCCCCGCCAGAAGGTGATTTTCCTGGTCCCCCACTAGAGGTACCACCGATTCGGGAAATGATGCCTGGGAAATATAAGTTTGTCTTTGGTCTTGCCAATGATGAGATTGGCTATATCATTCCTAAATCCCAATGGGATGTTGATGCTCCTTATGGTTATGGTCGCGATAACTCTCCATATGGAGAAGAAAATTCACTTGGGCCTGAAACGGCTGGGATCTTGCATAGTACGTTGAAAGAGATGTATAGAGAATTTAGACAGTAGTCATCAGTGACCTGACAAGCCCTGACAAATGTCATTTCCAATATTCAGGATCTGTCCTAATTTGGCTGTATGTCTAGTTTTAGAATAAGGCCCAGGTTTAAACACCTGATGAAAGAGACGATCAAGGAAGACCTGGAAAGTAGGATTTGTACCGCGCTGGAGAATGATCAACAATTCACTTTCAGTCACCTTCCTGATCATATCTACATCAGGATCCATCCTGATACCCGTCATATCTGGTCTCCACAGCTCCATTTGTCTTTTGAGCAAGAAGATGATAATGTGATCGTAAGGGGATTATACGGTCCCAATCCCACTGTCTGGGGGTTTTTCTTCCTGGGTTATTCGGCGATAGGAATCCTTTCACTATTTCTTGGAATGTGGGGTGCAAGCCTTTATAGTCTCGGGAAGGACGCTTCGGTCTTATGGGGATTGCCGGTTCTGGGCGCTATTGCATTGGGCTTATATATTGTCAGTCAGGCAGGTCAGAAATTAGGAGCCCAGCAAATGTTTGATATTCATCATTTCTATGAAAGAATCACTCATGATAAAATCATTGTGAGTTAAAGAAATATTCAGAATCTCTCCAGACTTCGCTTATAGCTTGCCGCTCGTTACAATAGCCATTGACACAAAACTTCAACCAGTAGCGGCATGGATATTATTCAAATCATTCTAATTATACTTTTTCTTAATGCGATCGTAGCGATTGCATTCGAGCATTCCCTGGGGATCAACAAAAGTTGGATTGCCATATTTACCTGCGCACTAATGTGGATCATCGTCAGCTTCAAGCCTGATACTGAAGCCATGAATGAGTCCCTGGCAGAAGGGTCTTATGAGATATTTCAATTGATTGTCTTTTTAATTGGAGCAATGACTATTGTCGAGATGATGGCCCATTACCGGTTTTTCATCTGGATAGAAAGTAAACTGATCTCATTCAATATTTCAAACACCTTACTTTTCTGGATTCTGGGCGCTATAACGTTCGTTGCTTCTTCAATCCTGGATAACCTGACGACAACGCTCGTGATGATTCAGATTGGCCGTAAACTGTATATCCGAGACGAGAACTTCAACATTTTTGCGATCAATACCATCATCGCAGCTAATGCTGGGGGAGCCATGTCTCCTGTTGGTGATGTGACAACCATCATGATGTGGCTGGCTGGCAAATTTACTGCCTGGGAGGTACTTGCCCTTGGGTTTTTACCAGCTGTAGCGGCATGGGCCATTCCTCAGTTCCTGCTCACCCGAAAAATTGTAAAAGAAAACCGACAAGGAAGAGTTACGGAAGATGCGGAAAACCTGAAGTGGTATATCATAGCACTGGGTTTTATAACCTTTGGCTTCGCAGTACTTGTAAATCTTTTTAATTTGCCTCCATTTTTTGGCATCCTGCTGGGACTAGGTACATCAGCTATCGTCATCGACTTCCGTTTGAAGCAGGGAAAGCTGAAAAAGAAGGTTAATAAAATCGTCAATGTGATCCAGACCATTGACATGGCCACGATTACCTTTTTCATTGGGATCCTTTTGTGTGTAAATGCTCTCAGCTACTCCGGTGTTCTGCATGAAATGGCCAAATTACTGTTTGGTAATCCTCCGGGAGCAAATGGATCAGCTATTATTGTAGGGCATTCTATCCTGGGTGCATTCTCTTCTGTCTTTGACAATGTTCCTTTAACAGCGGCGGTGATTGACATGCTTCCTGGAGCTATTGACTATCCTTATTGGGTACTGCTAGCCATCACCGCAGGGACAGGAGGTAGCATGATGGTGATTGGCTCGGCAGCCGGTGTAGCAGCAATGGGCCAGATCCCCGGTTTAACTGTTAAATACTACTTGCAGAAAGGTACTATACCTGCTTTAATTGGTTATGTTGCTGCGATTTTGACGTGGTGGCTGGAAATGCAGATATTGTAACGGCTCAAGGTCATGATTCTGCATTCATCATCGTGGGTCTTTCTTCTTTTTCATTACCTCCAGTTTATATGCCTCGCTGATCTCATCACTATTGATGTAACAAACCGGCGAGGACGGTTCGGGCTGATCTTTTCGTTTATTGCGTGATTTCTCAGACGCCTTCTTTTTTTTTGAAACACTCATATAGCTACCTGATATGATCTCTTTTATTCCGATTGATTCCCCGTTTGCTTAATCCTCCCCGCCGCGAGCTCTATGGTCATTTGGTCAATTACGGCTCTTAGATTTTCTTCAGTAGGATCTGCTTCATACCTGGCAGCCAAACGATTAAAAACTTCTGGCTCAGTCAAGAGGGACCGAACCTCTTCTATTTTATCCATCATCTCCTTATCCATTGGGTTAAGTTAAATAGATTAAGGGTTAAAGAGTTTAAGAGTTAATGGATATTAAGTTTAGAGTAATTTGTTTTAATAGTATTCCTTTTACCTTTCTGCTTAGTCCTCACTCTCTTAATGAATCAAATCAATTTATATCATAAAGACCTACAACAAGTTTTTGGAGTAGTCAGGAATCAGGTTCCCAACTATACTTATGACTATCAAAAACATGTGATCCTATTGAAAGATGAACACCATGAAGTAATGGGATATATCAGGTTGCCATTACATCTCTTGTTGGGAGATAATTTGTCTGCCATGCATGATGATGGTTGTATTTTATATCTAAGCATCGAATCAGGAAGTGCGGCTATCTGCGTGATGCAAGGAAAGGAAAATGTATACCACACTACTTTCTCCGCCTATATGAATAGAGGTAAGCAGGGTTTTAGCCAGATCAAGTACCTGAAGAAAAAAGGAAAGTCAAAAGCTGGTTCGCGCATCCGGTTAGCTGCCACCACTATATTTTTTGAAAATATCAATAGCACGTTAATTGATCTTATGGAAGAATTTGAAGTTGATCGTATTGGACTGAGCTGTTCTGCTACGCTTATACCATTTCTTTTCCAATCTAAAGTTGCCTGTCCCTTTGATAAGAAGAGTACCAAATTATATAAAATCCCATTGCATATTCCACATTCTAATTATTCTAACCTGGATGCTGCGATAAAGAAGTTGTGGGCACCTATCCTGTTTTATGATGAAAAATATGAAGCTCCTATCAACTCATTATTTAACAATCAGTTATAATAGCCAAAAGAAATAAGGATGTTTAAAGCACTATATGGGAAGTCCCTGGATGAGGAAACCTTTGAGACGTGGTTGGAGAAGGGTAGAAGCAGTAATCTGGGGTATCAATACCTTCTGGTACTCTGGGATACTTTGGAAGAAGAGTATCAGCCTTCCTATACGGATACTAGAGATAAATTAACACAATACCAAAACCATGGTGGGAGGGAAGTACTCGTCGCAGCATACGAATTGTACTCCGAGTCGAGGGTAAACCTGGATTAGGACTTTCAGATATTCCGACAAACTCTCCTTTCACCTTTTCCCTTTCACCTTTTCCTTTTTCCCTTTTAACCTTGTTCCTTTCAACCTTGTTCCTTTTTCCTTTTAACCTTGTTCCTAATTCCTTTCCCTTCATTATCTCTCTTTCTCATACCTTTTCTCCTCTTTTTTACTTTTATTGATACCTATACTGCTTACTGCGCCACTCAACAGGGCCTCACCCCAGTAGTGAAAGATCACCCGGGAGGGATCTCTTTCCTGAAAAATGGTGCCCGGCTTCAAAACGATAAAACTGGGATTCTTATCACTGATTACGAAGGTATTGGCGAAAAATGTTTTGAATCCCTGATTCTCATTTTTCTCATTTTCAGCATCAGGATTGAGAATCTGAACTTTCAGGTTGTTATAACGAAAAAACATTTCCCCTGTGGCTACCTCATCATTTGCCTTAATTGTAAAGTTTATCCGTTCGGCATAACCATCTCGGATGTAGACATTAGCTATTGGTCGCAGTAGTTTGTTGAGAGCGTCTAATTGCATATTATCTATCTGCCCAACAAAAGAAAACCGGTCTTTTGGGTCGTGCATATCAAACATCACACTGATATTGAAAGGAGCAGCATCTACAAGTTGACCAGTAGCCACCAATTGCATAGGGTTTACAGCCATATTCTCTACCGTAGTGATCTGCATCAGGGAAGCATTGATGTCATTGAAACTGATTTCGGCCAAATCATCACTCTTTTCTGGCCTTAGCTGGTGGGTAATATCACCTTTCACCTGTAGTGTATCAATGTAAACCCAGGTATCAAGGTCCAGCAACATGGTTTGTGGTAACGGCTTGATGGCAGTTGAATCAAAAGGGACGTTTTTATCACGATAGAACAAGGCATTCAAGCCATCTACAGATACTTTTTCTGTGTAGAATTCCTGCTTATCTAAATATCTTTCAAGGTCCAGATCTCTAAAAGAAATACGATCTGCGCTTACATTAAACCAATCCTTTTGTTTGGTTAACTGTTTACTGTATTCATCGGGAGTATACGCTGAGGTGAGGTTAATCGTATTCAGTGTCATTGCGTTTAGCGGGTGACTTAAGTCATATCTATCAACCTGGATACGATAACCATCTCCAAGAGGGATTTT
This sequence comes from Bacteroidota bacterium, assembly GCA_047947195.1. GTDB lineage: Bacteria > Bacteroidota > Bacteroidia > Cytophagales > Cyclobacteriaceae > UBA7330. Next base: position 2,212,914 of record CP170458.1, on the reverse strand, counting down.
GAGGTCTTCCCCACTGATTGATACATATTGAGCATCATTGAACAACTTATTCCATTTTATTTCTCCTGAAGTAGCGTACTTATGAATTAGTACCTTGCCTCTATGCATTGCATAGCTGGTATTTAAACTATCAGTGAACTCAAATTCTGTGTCAGTAGCAGAAAACCAACCAATATCAATGGATTTAGGTGGATTAGATTCCATGGCTCTTCCCAACAAACTTCGATTATGCGAAATATTTGGCCCAATCAATTGAAGGCTATCTACTCTAAAGCGCTCCTGGTTTACATAAGCATGAAGATCTAGACCAACTATTTTAATAAAGGGTAAGCTGGCTGTAGTAGCCCCACTCTCTTGTGAATAAGAAATTTCATCTGCTAAAATGAGGTCACCTTGAGTATCATAGGCCAACTGTCTTATTTCAAAAGAATCTCCATTTCTCATCCTGGATTGCAGGTCAGAAACCTTCAGTGTTACCTCATCCGTATAGAGCAATTGTTTAGCACTTACCATGGATCCATGCGGGTAGTGAAAACCCTTGAGGATGACAAACAGTTCCGGAGTCCTTAATAGATCAAGGGGTGTGGGTTGTTTGTCTGATACAACCAGTCTCGCTTTGTCAAGCACGACTTTTTGAAAATCAACTTTTAAGGATGACCGGTTAAGATCTGAATCACTTGCAAGCCTGTTATGATTCAATTGAATATCCGGAGCAGCCATAATGAGACTATCGCCAATAATGTGGTTGTCTTCCCAAAACTGGTCCTGGTCCCAACCAAAAATTGTGAGTGCAGGGAAGACCCCTTGCAGATCCATTTTGGGGTGGGGGTTGTTGCTTGTATTATGCCAGGTTACATCTTCCAGATACAATTCCTGAGATTTGGAAAGGTTTACTCTGCTGATATTCAGCTTTTTATATATTTCTGGTAAAGTGAGACTTAGATATTCAGCTGTTCCATAGTGAATATGTTTAAGACCCCCAAAAGTGAACCTTGTGTAGATCTTGTCAAGGTTAAAAGCTGTGCTGTCATAGCTATTGATAGCCAGTTGTCCGTTAATTACTTCGACAAACTTATTTCCTGAGACCTCCATTTTGGAATCTTCCTCATCTGAGGCCAGGATTTCAACAATCAATTTGGGATTCACTAGACGCATGGAGTCAAATGCGAGATAATTTCCTTCGGAAAGACTATCCAGGTTTAATCTAGCCACAGTCACGTTTGACAGCTCACCTGAGGCAGAAAGCTTATCGTCTGCGTAATCCATCTGTAACTCATCCAGGATCAGCTGATTTGATTTACGATCCCAGGACAAATGATGAGTACCCATATTTAGTTTATCGTTATGAATGTCTACATCATACAATTCCATTTTCACTCCACCTAAAACCTGGTGCCAGGAGTTGATCTCATTGGGCATATTGAAATCAGTTATCATCAAATCAGCCTGACCCACTGTAATCAGCTTGTTGATTGAGAAGAAACCTGTATCAAGCAATAGCTGTTTAATACCAACTGTCTTAAATTGATCAGAAATAATTGCATAGATGCTATCAGGAGAGAGATCCTGCTGTTCTAGTTTTCCAGATCGGCTTTCAAAAATGATATTTGGCTTTTGAAGCCGCATTTCATTAATCATCAGCTCCTTTCGTATTAATATATCCAGATAGTTTAATCCACTCAGCCGGATCAATGGGATATCCAATGAAATATACATGTCTGAAGCCTTTCCATTTCCATTATTTGATATGTTGAAATCTTCGAAGACCAGCGAAGAATCAAAAGAGCTCATTTTGAGTAAATCAAAATGGATAGTGTGGATGCTATCCGGGAGGAACGAGCTGTAGCTGCGTATGGAAATGTCTACGTCATCAAAATACTTTTTCCCCAGATTGAATTGATAGTTAGTACTGTCTAGTACAAAATTGTAAAGGACAATATCCGCCCTTTCTGATTGCACATGTTGATAGTTATTGTTGTAGTCATTGTTCGTCTTCAGATTCAGGTTAGTGTTGATAAGGCGCATTTTACCAATGTTGATTACATCAAAGACTGTTAGAATTTCTTTAAGAAGTGAATTACCCCTTTTATCTGATTGATCATCTTTCCCCATTTTTTGATCTTCCAGAAAGATATGCGAATCTGTGAGTGAAAGCTCTTCCATTTCGAGGTGGTTGTATCGGTAGGCTGAGAAGTAATCAACGCCCTTCAGTGTCAATTCCGGCACAGCAATGTCATACACTGTCTTATCTTCCAGTAAATCAGCTATTTCAGAGAGGTCTTTTACAGGCTTTATGATAATATTTTCAAAGGTCAGAACGGAATCAGAGGTAGACAGGATAAAGCGATCAAAACTCACCTGGTGAATACTGTCACTTAGCCTGAAGCTTTGATTGTTAATCTCCAGCTCGATGTTGTCTGAATAGAATTCCTGATCAGGTCGGGAGTCTGAGTTGATTAACAGATTTTTCATTGATAGATCGATGTTACCCAGACTAAATTGACTCGGGGAGTGCTTGAATTTAGCATCATCGATGGCAAGCAAATCTATCTGCAATACACGCAGATAATTGGAGATTTCCTTGTAGAGGTCCCCGGTTTGTAAACTGAAACTTTCACCCGGTGCATTCTTTTTCTTGACGATATAAATCTCCGGGTCAATGATACGTACATTCTTCATCAGTAACTGTCGGCGGGTATAGATGCTGATGATGGATTTAAGATCGATGTTAAGGCCAGCCAGCTCGAGGTGATACAGGTTGTTAAGTCCTTCTTTATTGGGCTCTTTATTCGGGTCAGGTTTTAGTATGACTTTTTTAAGTTTGATGGCCATTCTTAAAGGATCAATATCTATTTCCTCAAAGGAGAGTTGGTAGTAGCCATTTGTTTCTTTTTTGACCAGCTGATAAAGGATTTCACTGGAGTACTCAACACCCAGCTTGAGAATACCTATGGATGCAGACGCCAGGATGATGAACAAGATGGTCCAAATAATGATGCGTCTCCAAATTTTGATAGCTGGCGGTGATCCCATAGATAGGTATAATCAACAAAGTAACAACAAAAAGGGTGTAATTGGCAGGGGTGGGTAATTTTCGGTTCGTGATTTATTGAAATACTCGGGTTTTTTTAAACCGCAATAGACCCGAAGAAAACGAGAGGTGCGCAAAGATTTCTAGTGTACTTTTTGACACCTTGTGTCTTTGCTATAATAATAAACCTTAGCGCCTCTGCGACTTGGTGCGAAACTCCTTAAAGCCTAAAAAGCCTCTTAGCATTTTCATACAGGATCTTCCGCTCAATTGCCTTACCGGCGCTTAGTTTTTTAACTTCCTGAATAGTTTTAAAGCCCTGGCACTGTTCATGATCGAGACCGTCTTTGTCAGCACAATCACTGCCATAAAGTATCTTGTCCTGATGCCTTACGAGGAATTCCCTTGCCTGATCCTCATCACGGGTCATAGAGTTAAGTCCTGAACCAGCAGAGAGATCACCATACATATTAGCATAGTCGCTAAGTAATCGATCGGTTATACCTCCGGGAGTGACTTTTCCTTTAGGGTACATCACGGTCTGGTCCAAATGATTTTTATCGATGTTGCCCCACCAGGTCTGGGCATGTCCAATGAAATTGACCTGAGGATATTTTTCAAGCATTTTGTGAAATCGATCCAATCCATGGTTGAATCTTCCATGTTGCCAGTGCATGAGTACCGGTACATTGTATTCCTGAGCAAGCTGGTAGATCTTTTGCATTTCCGGGGAGTCACACTCCACGTTAAACTTCAATTCTCCAATGACTACGGCACCCTTTTTGAGGTATTTTTCAATGGTTTTTACGGCATCTGGCAGGTCCGGTACTTCATTGGCACCAAAGGAGAACTTATCGGGATACTTTTTAGCTAATTGATATGCCGCTTTATTGGGTTCTACCTGTGCTTCCAAACCATTGGATTCTCCAAAATTGGTTGAGGCCCTGTCCTGGAGAGCTCTACCTGAAGGCAACAGGATGGTGTGCGAGATGTCCATAGCCTGCTGATGAATCAATAGCTGTTCATTGGTACGACCCACATAGTTGGTATGCTGATGGATATCTATGATTGGCTCATCTACTGGCAAAAGTCTGGAGATGCCCGGGAAGGGTAGAGTGGCACCTGTAAATAGGGTGCCGCTAAGAGCTAAGAATTTTCTCCTGGAGTGGGTTGAATATTTGGATTCCATCTAGATAGCTTTAGTAAAATGGGGTTTTGATGGTTAAGTATACAAAAAATTGGAATGAAAACTGTACGATGGATTTCGTATTACTTTTTAACACCTCCAGACCTGTATTTAAAATTAAAATCTATTGTAAGTATTGCGCATGGGGCGCAAAGTATCATTGCGAACATTGCGTTAACCTTTTGCGTCTTTATGGTTAAAAATCAAGCGTTCTCTACATCTTTGTCTGAAGCCTCTCTTTGCTAGAAAAGCCTGAATTAACTATTTTGCCACGTCCTATGAAAAATTCATTGAAACACCTGTCATGGATCCTGGTGCTCACAGTTTTCAGCTGTTCCAAATACCCCGGGCCTCTAAGCCCGGAACAGGCCCTGGATAGTTTTGAGTTGCATCCTGATTTTGAGATTGAAGTATTCGCAGCAGAACCATTTGTCAAAGATCCGGTTTGTATGGAGTTTGATGCGGATGGAAATGTCTATGTGGTGGAGATGTATGATTACCCTTATAGACCTGAAGAAGGAGAGGAAAGAGGCCGGATCGTGCAGCTCAGGGATGAAGATGGGGATGGAGAAGTCGATGCCTCGACTGTATTTGCAGATAAGCTTATGGAAGCCACCAGCATTTTACCCTGGAAAGGTGGTTTGATCGTTACTTCTGCACCAAATATCCTTTACCTAAAAGATACTGATGGCGATGGAAAAGCAGATGTAAAAGAAGTGTTATTTAGTGGATTCTTTGCCGCAAATTCAGAAGCACAGATTACAAGTTTGCGCTTTGGTGCCGATAACTGGATCTATGCATCCAACAACGGGCGCTCAGGTGAAGTAAGTTCACCCCTCGACCCGGATGCCCCGGTACTTGAGATGAGTGGAGCTGATTTTCGTTTTAGGCTCGATAAGGATGTGTACGAACAAATCAGCGGCTCAGGCCAGTTTGGACAGGATATTGATGAATTTGGACATCGTTATTTCACACAAAACACACTCCACATCCAACAAAGTATCATGCCCTGGCAGTATTGGCACAGACACTCATATATGCCTTCTTTTAGAACTTCTGAAAATATCTCTGATCACGAGCTGGAGATGTTTCAGTTGACTCCACCACCGTATTGGAGAGCAGAACGGACAGATCGGCGTAATGCTGATTATCAGGAACGTAACCTGGACAGAGTAGAATACGCTGAAGATAAATTCACGGGAGCTTCAGGAGGAACCATTTTTACAGGAAGAGGTTTTGGAGATGCGTTTGATGGTAATGTCTTCACTGGTGATGTGGCGGGCAATCTTGTTCATAGAGACATTTTACATCCTGACATTGACGGCCCCGCTATGATCGCTCGGCGTGCAGAAGGAGAGAAGGATCAGGAGTTCTTAGCTTCTTCAGATAGCTGGTTCCGACCGACGAACTTCGCACAGGGACCCGATGGTATGCTATATGTATTGGATTATTATCGGCAACATATCGAAACACCATTGTCAATTCCGGATGATCTGAAGGAAGAAATGGACTTCATGAATGGAAGTGACAAGGGCCGGATCTATCGGATCAAACCCAAGGGAGCAGTGGTTAAACCTTCAAATGTAAATCTTACCCAGTACAGCACCGAACAACTTGTTCCATTCCTGGGACATCCCAATGGCTGGTATCGAAGTACTGCTCAGCGACTCATACTTGAAAGACAGGAAAAAGGCATTATTGATCAGGTCAGAACAATGTACCTCTTAAGTAATAATCCGAAGCTACGATTGCGGTCATTATATACGCTGGAAGGTTTAGATGCTTTGGCGATGGCTGATATACAGCGGGCATTAGGTGATCCGGATCCAGGAATCCGTAAACAGGCGCTGCTACTAGCTGAGAAATTAGATAACGGCCTTGAATTGGCTTTACCTTCAGCACAAGATCCTGATGCACGGGTAGCCTTTCAGGCAGCCCTTACAATAGGAAATTATCAAGGAGAGGATGTGCAGAATGCACTAGCAGATGTCTTGAAACGCTTTGGGAATCGTTGGTATGTCTGGGCAGTGTTAAGCTCGGAGGTAGGTTCATCACTGGGCTTCTTTGATCAATTATTGGATAATGGATATTTTAATAACCTTGAGGATAGTCCTGTTTTCTATGTAGAGAATTATGCATTTATCACCGGTGCAAAGAATGATGTTGATCAGTTGAAAGGTTTGCTAACTAGCTTGCAGAAGAAACCATTTGCAGATAATGCAGAAGTGATGGGAACAACATTGGATGAATTGTTTGATGGGCTACAGAAGAGCGATATGACGGATGAGATGAAAGAAAGGGTGAAGAAGATTGCAGAGGATGATGGGATAAATCAACTTGAAAAAGTTAAGTCCTTGTCAACGATATTTTAACTGCCAGGTACGATGACTCAAGGCCAATGAATAATTTTTTCGATCGAAGACAATTTATCCAACAAAGTCTTTCTGCCTTTGGTTTTGGCTGCTTAGTAGCATCCTGCACAGCACCGGCTAAAAAGGAGGCAACCTATCAATTAAAGTCCTGCCAGGACCTGTCTCAGGTTAGTGAATCAGAGTTAGCCAAGCGCAAACAGTTTGCCTACCAGATCAAAGCCAGTGACCCGCTAAAAAAATGTAGGGATTGTAAATTGTATTTACCACCAAAGCCAGGTGAGTCTTGCGGAAGTTGCAGCCTGTTTAAAGGCCCGGTAGAGGCTGAGGGTTCGTGTACTTATTGGGCTCCGCTGGAGGGGTGAGATTTAAAGCATATATTTAAATCATGAATAAAGGAACCCAACGTAACCTTATCAAAATAGGCGCTGAAGTAGATATCGTTGAAAAGCATCATCAAAGAACAGGTGAATTAACCAGAGGTTTTGTCTCCCAGATCCTAACTAAATCACCTAACCATCCACACGGTATCAAAGTTCGTCTGGAGACAGGCGAGGTGGGTAGAGTGAAAGCAATACTAGAAGAGTAGTTACTCCGGGATGGGTTCCTAATCTTTATTAACTAAAATTTTTCCCCAAACATTAGCATCCTTTTTAGATCGTAATTAACTTGAATGGCGATCTATTTAACTTAATAATGAAAAAAATTCTTGTACCCACCGACTACTCACCATTATCCATCAACGCATTAGATTTTGCTATCGATATTGCCCAGACTGCCGGAGCAGAGATTCACCTGGTTCATTTCCTCAACGCACCCATTGAAGCAGTTACTTTCAATGAGCTTATGCAGGAGAATACGGATTCCAGACAGGACTTTTACAGCGACCTGGATCTGGACACACACCGAAGCCGTTTAAAAGAAATTATCAGGAGCAAGGCCGACAGGGGAACCAACATCAGCAGTGCTATCGGAGGTAGTGGCGTCATTCTGGGATCAGATAAATATGTGGATGCCTTCGCCATTGACCTGCTAGTGCTAGGTGCCGATGACGTGGAAGAAGAGAAAGGAGAGTTCCCGATTTCTTATTCACAGGAGCTGACCCAGAATCTTAAAATCCCTGTGATCTCACTTACGGATCATGTAGACTACGTGGACATGACCAAACTAGTGTTGGGTGTAGATCCTAACAAACACAAAGATTTGGAAGGCCTTGGTAAGATGATTGGCCCTGTAATCAACAGCATGGATGCGGAAGTGTACCTGGTAGACGTGATCAAGACCGGGGAGACTGATGACCAGCAGCTGGCAAACAAGCTACATACTTTTGCCAGGGCTGCTCAGCTGAAAAACTATAAGGTAGTGGTCATCAAGCATCCGGATGACCTGGATGGGCTCCTGAAGTATGCAGATAAAGTCGATGCGGGATTGGTTGCTTTGGTTTCGGATGGTAAACCTAATATTTTCCGATTCTTTAAGGATTCCTTTGCTACGACTGTGGTCAAAGCAACCGATATGCCTGTACTAGTATTTAATAGCAACGGGTATTGATGATTTGTACCCTTTGTAATCATTATACCCTATATAAAACATAACTCAATTAACCCATTATGAAAAAGAATTCAAAAGAAACCACTCGTGATGCTTCACGGAGGGGTTTTATCAAAGGCGCTTCCGCTGCTGCTGCCGGGATCATGATTGTACCACGTCATGTTCTGGGAGGTAATGGATATCTGGCGCCGAGTGACAAGCTGCTAATTGCAGGCGTTGGCGCAGGAGGTAAAGGCCGTTCTGACATCAAAAATTTTTATGATAGCGGTAAGGCAGAAATTGCCTACCTATGTGATGTAGATACCAGGATGATCAAAGCATCCGTCGAGAGTTTTCCAAAAGCCAAATTCTATACCGACTGGCGTGAGCTGTTTGACAAAGAATCGAAAAACTTTGATGCGGTCTCTGTATCTACTCCCGACCACAACCACGCTACTATCGCTATGGGAGCCATGCAGTTGGGTAAACATGTCTATGTTCAAAAACCGTTGACTCACGATATTTACGAAGCCCGTGTGCTTACAGAAGCTGCCAAACGATACAAGGTAGTTACCCAGATGGGTAACCAGGGATCTTCCGGTGATGGTGTGCGTCAGATGCATGAATGGTTTGATGCAGGCATTATTGGTGATGTCCACACAGTTGAGATATTCACAAACCGTCCGATCTGGCCACAGGGTATTCCAAGGCCACCAAAAGCATCAATACCAAGTGAGTTGAACTGGGATCTGTGGCTGGGAACAGCAGAGCAAAAGGACTATTTCGATGGATTAATACCTGGCAGCTGGCGTGGCTGGTGGGATTATGGTACCGGTGCTCTGGGAGACCTGGGTTGTCACCTGATGGAGGCACCATTCAGAATTTTGAATCTAAAATACGCACTGGATTGCCAGGCTAGCGTGAGCAATGTGTATACCGACTGGGCGAGAAGAGGGAACTTTCCCGATACACCTCCACCAGCGAGCCATGCAACACTGACCTTCCCTAAAACAGACAAAACTGCTGGTCCTGTGACCATGCACTGGATGGATGGCGGTATCAAGCCGACCCGTCCGGTAGAGCTGGGTGCCAATGAACTGTTTGGAGATGGTAACAGTGGAATCCTGTTTATTGGCACAAAAGGAAAGATGATGGCCAGTGAATATGCTGCTAATCCACGATTACTTCCAACTTCCCGAATGGATGAGGTGAAGGTACCTCAGAAGTATGAAAGAGTTCCAGGTAGTGCTAACGGACACTATGCTCAATGGGTAGAAGGTGCGATTGCCGGTTATGGCAATATGGAGCTTAGCTCACCTTTTGAGAAGGCAGGACCTTTGACAGAAGCCATCCTGATGGCTAACCTGGCAATACGGGTAGCAGACATCCCTAAACCACGTGAAAATGGTCGAGGATTTACCTATCCTGGTAGCAACACCAAGTTACTGTGGGATAACCAAAACATGCGAGTAACCAATTACGATGAAGCTAATCAGTTTGTGAAGCGGGAATACCGCAATGGTTGGACACTCGGAGCATAGGTAGCTAAACATCTAGTTATAATAATTAAAGCCAGGGTGAATATCCTGGCTTTTTTTGTTTTTTGTGCAGTATTATAGAGTTATACGGGAGCACTGAGAAGATACGAAGATTCCTGGAGGCTTACCTTTGATATTAACTGGTGGGTATAACCAAATTTTTTAAGGATATGAGGTTATAATATCATTTAGTTATATTTAATCCATAATGTAACCTCGATGAGCGAAAATTCTAACAAAGACAGGACCCTGGTTATCATCATTATTGTTGTCGTTGTAATTGTAGGCGCGGCAGGAGGGTGGTACTTTCTTGTATATAAACCTGAACAAGATGCCCAGGAAAAAGCACGTCTGGAGCTGATTGCTAAGCAGGAAGCAGAAAAGAGAGCCCAGGAACAAGCTGCTCAAAATAAGATCAGGTATGATCAACTCATACTGGATGGTGATGCAGCCTTCAATCAAGAGAACTGGGAAGCTGCACGTAATGCCTATTCAGAAGCTTCGTCGTTATTTCCGGATGAACAATATCCAAAAGACCAGTTAGCAATCGTCAATACCAAACTGGAAGCATTAGCTAAAATAGCTGCTGGTTTAGTTGAAACAGTTACAGACCTCACCGGAAGATTCTACATCATTGTTTCCAGTAGTCTGGACGATGATCTGGCTATGGATTATGCAAATAAACTTGCCAACGAAGGTAATGCCGTGAAGATCATCGATCACAAGGCCAAAGACCATTCCTTTTTCGGGGTTTCAGTGGCTGATTATCCTACCTGGGAGGACGCGCTTGCTGCCACTAATAATGGCACGTATAGTTCCTTTGGAGAGGTATGGGTATTGAAACATTGATAAGTTGACTGTAAGGATCTGGCTCAGGGATGCATGTTAAGGTTATTTATTCCTATTAGTCCTTGTCTTGATCGCAGTCGTGATCAGTAAACACTTCTTTTTGAGATGGCAAGATTATTCTACGTTGGTATCATTGGACTAATTCTATTTGAGATTCTGAAGGTTTATTTTATCATGCCCATGCCCGGGAGTCAGGAGATGAATAGTATTGATATTGCTTATTTTTTATTTAAATGGAGATGGGTATTTAGATGTGCCTTTATCATTTTAATACTTCTGGGTGCATTTTCTTCATGGCAGGCTAAACGGTGGCAAACGATTGCACTTTTAGCAATAGCTCTGGTGGTTGCCTGGGCTTTTAATTTCAAGATGGTTGCAGATAAAATGTTTTATCAACCATCATCGTTGATAATGGCCAATATTTCAGAAAATGAAATGCCTACTAATCGCCTGGTTATTGGAATTGAGATAAACGGTATTTCCAGGGCCTACCCCATCCAGTTGATTGCTTACCACCACCAGGTACTGGATACAATTGTGGATCAACCTATCATGGTTACTTATTGTTCAGTATGCCGAACCGGTAGAGTCTTTGAACCTAGTGTAGATAATGCTCCGGAATCCTTTCGCCTGGTGGGGATGGACCACTTCAATGCCATGTTTGAAGATACCAGGACAAAAAGTTGGTGGCGACAGGTCAGTGGCGAAGCGATAGCTGGCCCACTGAAGGGAGCCAGATTACCTGAATTATTTAGTGAACAGATGACCCTGAAACAATGGATTGAATTGCATCCTGAGACTTTAATAATGCAACCAGATCCAACCTTCATGGAGGAATACCAATCACTGGAAGACTACGATTTTGGTGTTGGTCGAGGAAAACTTACACGTACGGATACATTATCCTGGATGGAAAAATCCTGGGTGGTAGGTGTTGTGGATGAAGATGAAAGTTATGTTATTGACTGGAATGATCTTAAGGAAAGTGGGATTATTAACTTCCAAATTGCAGACAAATCTGCATTTGTAGCGCTGGCCTCTGATGATATGAGTTTCTTTGCATATGAAAATCCAATTTCCAGCAACTTCACTATTGATAATGATACGTTACGCTCTGATGGACTAAGATATGATCTCCTTGGTGTACCTGTTGATGGCGATCAGGAACCCCTGAAAAGAATCAACGCATACCAGGAATTCTGGCATAGCTGGCAATCCTTTCATCCTTCTTCAAAAAAGATATCTCAGAATTGATTTAAGGATTTTTTCTGATTACTGAATTACTTTTTGGATTCCTAAATGAGCAATACTCAGGCTTTGCACAGCCAACACAACACACAAGCGATACGTTAATACATCTAAGGGGTATTAGTTATTGTTATATAAATGCTTGATGAGTTTTTTTGTGAATTTCATCAAGGGTAAAAAGCAAGGCACACTAATTACAAATAACAACATTATGATCATGAAAGAACCCATGTATGAGTACCAAAACCTGCTGATTCCTTTGAATCTAACCTCAATGGATGATGTTGTTTTGAAATTTGCTTCGCAGATAAGTGGAATGTCTAACTCAGAGAAGGCTCATTTTATCCACGTCAAACAACCTGTAGACGTTCCCACAGAAATTCTAGAAGCGTATCCGGAGATGATTAGTACTGATCTTAAAGATCGCATGAGTAAACTTCAGAAGAGTGTTAAAACAGGTTTCAAAGGGTATTCCAGAACCCAAACACTTTTTGATGTTAAGGAAGGTAGAGCACTGGAAACACTAATAGAACAAATTGCTGAAAGAGATATTGATTTGGTACTTGTAGGAAGAAAAAAAATCGCGACTGACACTCGTAAATTACCGATAAAACTAGCCCAAAAGGCACCCTGTTCGGTGCTGATCATCCCAGAAGAGTCCGGCGCTTCAATTTTGAATATCCTGGTGCCTATAGACTTCTCTGATTATTGTGCAAATGCCCTTGAGGTTGCAGTGAATTATGCAATAGCTAATGATATTTCGACCATTCATTGTCTCCATGTATTTCAGCTCCCTATTGGTTATTCCAAGACCGGTAAAAGTGAAGAGGAATTTACGGAGATCATGATGAAGAATGCCAGGAAATCCTATGATCGATTTATTAAAAAAGTTGATTTGAAAGGTGTTAAAGTAAAACCAGAATTCATGCTACATAACAGGCCTGCACAGGTTATTCAGAATCAGGTGGAAGAAAAACACATTGACATGATCATATTGGGTACTCGCGGACGAAGTACCGGCGCGGGATTGTTACTCGGTAGTGTTACGGAAAATATTATTCTGAATACCCGTGTTCCCATATTTGCAGTCAAGAAGAAAGGAACCGGTCTGTCAGTCTTGGAAGTACTGATGAAGTATGTGTAAGGCGTATTGTTAATGGTTGAGGTCGTTTTGCTAGCAGAAGAAATCATCAAACTAGTGACAACTATCCTCGCCTCCATTTGGTTATTCTAAAAGCTCCTGAAAGAGCAGCAGGAATCTCTGCTTCTGCTTCTATCACCAGGGCTCTTGCTTTTTGTATCTCGGCAAGCATTTCCTGTTCTTGTGCCACAGCCATGGCCCTTCGCTCTTCTGCTTTGGCATTAGCGATTTCCAGGTCTGCCATGGCCTGTTCAATTTGAAGTTTTGCGCCGATGTTATTCCCGATATTAATATCCGCTATATCAATAGAGAGAATTTCATATGCGGTACCAGAATCCAGTCCTGCGGAAAGAACCCGTTTGGATATCTCTTCAGGTTTTTCCAGTACGATCTTGTAGTTGGTCGCTTCTCCAATCCTGGAAATAATGCCCTGACCTACACGCGCTTTGATGGTCTCCTCGCCAGCTCCGCCCACAAGTTGCTGAATATTGGTTCTTACTGTTACTCTGGCCTCGGCAATTAACTGGATACCATCCACTGAAACACCCGTAATGGAGGGTACAATGATCAGGTAGGGTGTAACTGAAATTTGGACTGCATCCAATACATTTCTACCCGCCAGGTCAATGGCAGTCGCTTGCTTCAAAGACATGTTAAGGTTGGCTTTGTCCGCAACAATTAATGCCTTGATTACATTCGGAAGGTTTCCGCCTGCCAAATAGTGCGTTTCCAGTATTTGTGAGTTAATGTCTTTAATGCCTGCCTTAGTGGCCAATATCAATGAGTTGACGATCAGTTGGGGAGGCACTTTTCTGAATCGCATAAAGACCAGATCCATCAATTTTACTTGAACACCTGAAAAGATGGCGGTAATCCAAAGACTGATAGGAAAGACATAGAGAAGCAGCCAGAAACCCACCAATACGCCGCCCGAAATGATTAGTAGTTGTAGTTCCATAGATTATCCGGGCCAGTTTGGTATGTTGAAGCCGGAATCTACACCTATTTCTTTGCTAAAGCATTAAAAGAATGCATGTATTCCCGAAGCTATTCAGGAAAGTCCATTTTAACGATATCGGGGATTGAAGTAATTTAAACAGATCTCAATGTCTATTTATTTTCTATTCCCATAATAAAGATGTACATTTGCAGTACTCAAAAAAGATTTGAGTTCAATAATAAAGTTTAATACGCTGTTCCAAACAGTAGGTAGTATCCGTTCAAGTAGTAATTTCCCTAAGAATTTCCTTCCAACGTTTCCTCTCAAATTGATTTGACATAAGTCAAACTCAATCGTTTTACTTCATTATCGAAGCACTGACGATCTCTATCAAAATTTAAAATAGCATGGAGATCTGAAGTCAAAATAATTTTAATAACAAATAATAAGCAAACAATGCAAGAAGGAACTGTAAAGTTTTTCAACAGTGAAAAAGGGTTTGGATTTATAACTCCAAGCGATTCAGGTAAGGATGTTTTTGTTCACATGAGTGGATTGATTCATGAGATTATGGAAAATGACAAGGTGTCATTTGAAGTAACAGAAGGTAAAAAAGGCTTAAATGCCGTGAACGTAGAACGAATTGATTAGTCTGAACGACAAATCACAATAATTTAGAAATCATGCAAGAAGGAACAGTAAAATTTTTCAATAATGAAAAAGGGTTTGGATTCATTACGCCAAACAATTCCGATAAAGATGTTTTTGTACATGTCAATGGTCTGATTGATGAAATCAGGGAAAATGACAAGGTACAATTCGAGACCGAACAAGGTAAAAAAGGTCTGAATGCTGTGAACGTAGAGCTTATCTAATACACAGAAACAATATTTACGAAAGGTGGATTTACGGTTGTAGGTCCACCTTTTTTTATGCTTAATCCATGGTTAAGATGGTATTTTGTAAGGTTTAGACCAGACACATGGAAGCTTCAACCTGTGTAGTGCATCAGAGAAACCGCTGTTGACCTTTACATCTGCACATCAAAATCGGCTGGTACCGGACCTGGAATGTTTTCCCTTTTCTCACCAATCATTTCCAATAAGTCAATTTCAATAGCCCTTGAAATGGTGGAGATGGGCACATCATTTGCCGAACCTTCAAACGGATTCTCACCTACGGTTCCAATTCGTTGCATGGTGTTGAAGATCCATGAAACAATGGCAGAGAATGGCACGCCCAGCCAGACAAAATAGGGCCCGATCACGGGGAAGTTCTGTGAGATTTCTGCGCCTAACTTTGAAAACTCAGGTACAATCCCAAAAGGAAGAAACCAGACGAACATATTGATAAAGGTATATCCCAATGAAGCATACTGGCGAGGGTAGGGGAAGTTCTTGATGCGTTCAGATTTGCCCTGGTGCGTCATCAATTCAGAGATCTTACCTTCTAATTCCAGAAAACTGAACTCCCAGATTACTCCTTGCTCTTTCAGGTTTCTGAGATGATGGGATTGCAACCTTAAAATGGCAGCGGCTTTATTGGTGGAATCCAGCACTGACTGATACTCTTCTGCTGATAAGTAATGCTTTAAGTCATCTTCCATGGTTGTTTCCAGCTCGGGAATATGAAGTGCTTCGATCCATTCTCTGTTATGTTTGTTTGTGCGGTAGGTTTCCCATGGTTTGATCTGTCGCATCGTATGTCTTAGGGCAGTAAGCCAGGCAATGTGGCGCATGACAACAATTTTTTTATTTTCTTCCAGCACAGATTCAGGTACAGGCTTTTTTGCATATTCATTGGTGATCATATCCAGTACCATGATCGTAAACATCCGTGAATCATTTACGATACCACCCCAGATCTGACGTGCTTCCCATAACCTGCCATAAACGGCATTACTCTGGAAACCAATCAGGAAGGCTACGGCAGTACCCACCAGGGCCAATGCAGTCCAGGGTAGCTGAAGCCAGGTCAACCCAACAACCTCATAAAGAATGGTTACGATGATGGCAATGCCGACAAAAAATCTTGTTTCTCTGCGGGTCCAGCGAAACATGGTCCACCCGCTATATTTTTTCTTGGTATACATATTGGGCAACTAAAATATCTAATTGGGTACTAATAGACGTTATATGGCCTATTTTTCATAGGTTATGTGATTGGGTTTATCAGGTTTTGAGCATGCAGCTGTATAAGGGCCGCTCATTTCATGACAAAATTCTTAGACGGAATAAAGCTATCTGGCAATCGCTTGTATTATGTAAAAACGCTCTAAAAGGCCAGGAATCCGATTATTATAAAGCCTTTCAGCTTCTAAACTGAGGGTCCACCAATGGCAAACACTTTCATGGAAACGTGCTCATGTGTGATTAATAGGATAAAGTGCTTAAGGAGCGCATTGTCAGAACGACATACCCACCGACAACTTGATCACCCTGTTTTGAGCTTCCAGCCAGGTATAATAGGACCCGGGGACTCCGGCGGTTTGCAAGGCGTCTTCAGTGACCAATATATTGGTAAGACCAATATCATAGGAGAGGTTAAAATTTAATCCACGGTTAAATTTATACCCGATACCTAACACAAAGTCAACAGCTGTATCATTGAATTGATCGTCGGTTTTGGTGGTACTTGAAATGTTCTGTGAGGTGTTGAGATCCGTTATGGTTGTCTCGATTTCGTTACTGATCAACAAGCTCATTTGTGGGCCTCCATATATATTGAACCCGTTGAAGTAAAACTTGAGTAACAGAGGTACATCTAGGTAGGCGGATTTATTTTCAATCAGAAGCTCATTATTACCATCTGTAAAGGATCCACCTGCCCCTTTGCGGCTGAAATATAGTCCGGGTTCAATTTTGATCGTGCTTATGATGTCAAACTCACCATAAAGCCCAAGATGAAAGGCATTCAATGGCTTTGATACAAAATCCGCACTTGCCAGAATATACCCTTTCCAGTTGGTGAGGGAATAGCCTCCCCGAACGCCAAGCTGAGCCATAGCCGGAGTGGCAGTTAAAGTAAAAAGGATGACTAAAATGAAGCAGTACTTTTTGCAGGAGGTATTCATATTGTAGTTTACTTTTTATAAACTTAAATATATCGATTCTGAACGTGATTGGATATTTATGTTAGCAGTAACGTCTCTTATACCTACCTATTGATCAGCTATTAAGGTTTCTAGCTCTTTTATTGTGTAAGAAAATCTCTTTTCCAGGCTCAATTTCTGCTCAAAGGCCATTCTGAAATCAAAAAAGTCAAAGGAAAACGTTGCTTTCATTAAATCGATTTGGTACCAAAGGCTTTCAGGAACCTCGTTGCGATCAGGATTCATGGTTTTAAAGCACGCTAGTCCAACAATTTGCATGGCAGGAGAGGAGTGTTCCAGCATTTTTGTAATCATATCTATCTCATAGTCATATACCCACGTACCTCCATATTTGGTATTGAGCCTATTGAAGATTGTAAAAAGAATCAATGGATCGTTTTCTCTGTCATAGTGGAGGTAAAATTGATCCTGAAGCCACTGATAGTATTCTTCCAGCGCTTCAGTATCATTAACTGCCAGTTGGTACAGTATCTCAACGGATTTCACACGAGCAAAATAATTATTGGCCTCGGACAGACCTGAAAGAATGTCTTTGAGATTATTAGTGAGTAGGTTTCTCCAGCTGTGTTTTCGATATTGCAGGAGACTTTTACTGACAAACTCCAGTGCATTTATGATGGCAAGATCATCATTATTGAGGGCCAGGCAGACGACCTCCAAAATTGCTTCCTCTCCATGATCGAAAAATAACCTGTTCATAGGAAATTTATATTGCTGCTTGGGATAATCCGTGATAATGTGGTATAGGGTCAAATTACTCGGTGTAGATTTCTGCTAAATAAAATTAGCGAAAACCGCGTTCGATTCAATAGCATCTCCTGGTAAGAACGCGGGTGAAGAGCTCCATAGATCAAAGCTATTTCTTTTATCATACCTTAAATTCACTTAAATTCAATATTCAGATAACTGCGCTTGGCCAGGATTAATGAAATTATTTCAACATAACGTCAACAGAAGATCTTTGGTAGTTCTTCTCTTATTTCTGTCTCACCTATTTACTATAAATGCACAGACCCCGTGGAGTTTTAAGAAATTCAGGAAAGAGGTTGATGATATGATTGCATTGCCTTATTCTGGCAAAAAGTTGTGGTTATTCAAAATGAGCGGCCTTTGGGGGCTCTATGATGAAGAAGGGGAACAACAACTAGTGCCACCTGAATATCAGATGGTATTGCCAGCCGTTGAATCCACTTATTTTTATATTATCAGAGACAATTTTGTAGGCTTCTATGTCTTAAATGGTGGAGAAATCCTGCCCCCGGATCAATTTAAGCAACTGCAGGTGGTCATTGATTCATCAGGCACCTATTACTTACAAAATACTACACACGTTGAAAAGGAATCTGGGTATTACACGACACATACCACTGAATATCAATCTTTTCGATTGGAGCAGGATGAGCAAAAAAGCTGGTCTTTACGACAAGTATCACAAAATCCTTTCCTTCGCAAAAATGACAAAGTGAAGATAAAAGATGAAATTGAATGGATACGGGAGGATGAATGGGTGCATCACTATTCCTATATCAAAAAGGCGGATGACACAGGCTCGTTGCTATCACCCATCAATTATTTCGAAGTGGCTGATCAACAATCAGGTGTGATATCCATTGAGAAGAAGCGCTATTTGATCCCTCCGAACTACGCTGAAATAACATGGCACGATGATTACTTCAAAGCAAGATCTTATACCATGATCAACCCGATCAACCCTTTGGCTTATGCAGTTGTAGAAAGCATTTTCACTACTGACTTTCAGTTGATTGAATCACCCCCGGGTGGGTATGTAGGGCTGATCAGAGGGGATGGTTATTATACACATGATTTGGACGGAACGACGGTCACATTGTATGACCCAGTAGGTAAACAACTTTTTACCATTGAGGAATTTGATGGATACCCTAATGAGGTGTTATCAATCGGTGAGAGGTATTATATCGCCTGCTGCCCGGAAAATATGGAAGAGGAAGAGATGAGGGTCTTTAGACAAAACATTTTCAGTAAGGATGGACAGCTACTTCACAAGTCGAAGTTTCGTTTCGAACGGATCCTGGAGAATGAAGAACTGGCCATCGTCTCCGTTATTAACCCTACTGGAGATTTTGACCTTATGTATGGCCTATATGATCTGACTGAAAATGAGTTTTTGATCAATCCTGAATATGAACAATTACAACGTATAAGGACCAGGAACAGCCTGTTGGAGGTGCCAAATCCGGACTGTGATTCATACTTCATTGGAAACCTGAATGAAACGGTCTATCTCTGGGATTGTACAGGTAAGGCTTTTAGTGGTGTTGTGGATTATGTGAGCGGAGAGACCTATGATGTGGATGAGCTGGAAAAGTCACCTGAAAGCAACAGCTCATCTTCAGAAGTCACCCACATCATAGAAGACCCCATGAACGATTTTACCATGGGTGATATCGGCTACTACAATGCGACGATTGAAGATAGCTGGCGCGAACTGACTATCTATCGATGCACTCATGAGTACGATGATGATAAGAAGGTGTTTTTTGCATTGGGTGATAAATCAACGCTGATTTTAGCCCCTGAGTTTACCTCCATCCGGTTTCATAGAGCCAATAAAACAGTTGAACTCATGTATAATGATGAGACCTATATTTTTCCCGTATCAAGGTATGAGAAATAGCAACAGTCGGAACATCTGTGCGTGTAATATCGGCTGGAAGTGGACCTGTATGATGGTGTTTTTTCTATTGACCGATCAGTTTACAATGGCACAACAATCGATGGCCGATCCAGACAAAGAAATCACAGCCCTGGTGCAAATCATTGAATTTGAACGAACAGGCTATCATGTGTCCTCTTCTAAAATCAGCCTCAAGATTTTGGAAGTCTATTCCGGATCTCCCGAAGATTCTGTAATCCGTTTCCCAAGGTTAGAGAACCGATACCTCATTGACAAGATCTTTGGTCAAAAGGTCAGTCCATCTGAGATCTTGGCATCCAAAAAAGATTTCGTAGTTAAGTATGCTCCCACATCGTGGGAGATGATGTATGAAGGAGATTATCGACTCATCTGGGCGGCTGCTACAGAGCGAAAAGCGAGCCTGGAAAAGTTGGAGTCACTACTTCGATCATATATGGATGAGCTTGATGACACAATGACTCTGGAGTTTGAAGAGCTTGTCCTGATGGAGTTAAAAAGCGAGAGCTATGGTAGGTTTTATTTCAATCATAGGGGGACTAATTATGTATATATAGAAACTTACCCAGGCTCATTAGAATGGATCCTGGCCATTCCGGACGAAGGTCATATACATTCCCGCGATATGTCTGCAGCACTTTTGAAACTGGAAAAGAAGGGAAGGATATTCTATGAAAAGGATGGAGTAAAAAAGATCGCTCATCGCCAGCATCCTGATTCAGAGTATTGGTATACGGCTACTATCCTGGAATGAATACACTAATGAATTGGCTGATCTATATCCTGTTTCTTCTGCCTGTGACCATTCTGGCACAATCCCAGGAGGATTTTCAAAACAAGTATACCTCTGTGTTTATGAACATGCAGGATTCTGTAAAAGCCAAAGAGCTGGCACTTGAGGCGTATGAAATGGTTGAAAATCAGGAAGACCTGCAAACCATGTCGAATTATTATATGCTAAGAGCTGCCTTTGATGCAGTGGGTGATGATGCGCATGTACAGGAGTGTGAGAAAAAAGCCAAGGCACTCATGGAATTTCCAACAACCATCGAAAAACCTGAAACTTATCACAATCCCGGTATGGAGTGGGCGTACGAATACCAAAATTTATTTTATACGTCTGATGACCCAGGCCTGGGCAAAAAGGCGCTCAAGTTCTTAGATGAACATCCGGAACTGACCAACTTCACCAGACTTTCCGGATTAGCTTATTATTTTGATAGAACCGTGGATTTTGAAAATGCCGGGAAATATTATGCACTAGCCTTAGACAAGATAGATTATGCAAATAGTGAGTTTGTATCCCTCATACAACCGGCATTCTTCTATATGAAGTCAGGAGAATATGAAAAAGTAGATGAGCTTCTTGGACTAAATGAGCAGTTATTGAATTCTGCCGGCCAATACACCCGGGCAGGTTATGAATCCAGTCGCGATATGATTCAAATGTACTATTACCTCTATATCGGAGACTATCATCATTATATTCAGTCAGCCAATACGTATTATGATCTCCAATACGAACAAAACAAGGCTAACCTGATCGGTAATCCTTATCAGTCGCTGAAAGAACTGAATAAGGCCATTGGTTATGAATACCTGAGGGAGTATGACCTGGCCGAACAACACTATCAGCAATACGAACAGGCTGCTGAAGAGCAGCTAAATGCCATGAAAGAAACCTACCCCAATTACCAACAGGAAAACTTTCCGATACTGGATATTTATCGGGCAAAAAGAGGGAATCTAAATGAGCTGGAAATAAGAATTACCAAACTGGATAATTATTACCAGTACATTGAACAATACGCTTCCCCAACCTTTGCCCAACAATATCAAAAGGCTGTTCAATATGCGTTGTACCGGGATCAAAAATATTCTGTCCTGTTTGATGAAGCTTTGAGTCGATTGGAAGATGTGCAGGACTTCAACGAAGCGACTGGCCCATATGCCCAGTATGCCTATTTCCTGATGCGGGATAATAAATTGGATGCCGCCCATCAGATGTATGATCGTTTGTTTGATGAGAACCTGGAGTGGATCAATGACCTGATCTTCACTTTTGGTGAAAAAGCCTTTGTGGCCTATTTCTCTACCAAACTAAAAGAAGGGTACGACAACTATCACACGTTTGTGAAAAGAACCCGGGACACTGATGAGTCCTTGCACCGAAAATTAGCAGGAAATGCATTTAACAACCTACTGTTGACAAAGTCCATTGCTTTCAAAGGGGCAAGAAAACGAAAACAGGCATTCAGAAAGGCTAACGATCCCCAGGTGATCGCCCTGTATGATGAATGGCTGACTAAAAAGCAACAGTTGATCAGGATGTATCAGATGGCACAACAGGATAACAGGGAATTGTCTGAGGCCTTAAATATTGGGCAGGATTTAGCCATGCATGGTATTGTCTCGAAAGATCAGTTGGATGCCTTGCAAACGGAGGTGGATCAGATAGAAAATCGGCTTGCGGGCTCGGCCAAAGGATTTAAGGAACAATTGGAAATTGAGCAACCGCGCTGGCAAAAGGTGCGGGCATCACTGGAGCCCGGAGAAGCTGCCATTGAGATGGTTAGATTCCATTGGAGAGATCAGATCTATTATGTCGACACGGCGTATTATGCGGCGTATATCCTAAGACATGACAGTGACTACCCGGAGGTGGTTTACTTGCCTGCCCTGGCTAATGATCTGGATACGAGGTTTTACAAGCTTTATCAAAATAGCATCCAACTTAAGATTAAAGACAATACCTCTTATGATCAGTTCTGGCAGCCACTCAAGTCCAAGCTGGAAGATATCAACAGGGTCTATTTTTCCCCGGATGGGATCTTTCATCTGATTAACCTGCCCACCCTGTATAATCCGAAAAGCGGCAACTATCTGTTAGACGAAATAGAAATACTCAATGTGACCAGCACAGGGGATCTAACGGATTCAAAACAAGCAAATTCTTTTACAGAAGCAGTTCTGGTAGGTCGGCCAGCTTATGCGATCACTGCATCAGGAGTCAGCCCGGAATCACTCAATACCCGGTCTTTCAGAAAGGACTTTAGAAATGCAAATATTACTGACCTTCCTGGAACGGAAGATGAGGTGCTGGCTATCACAAATAGCCTTAGGGCCGAAGGTGTGCAGGTGAAACAATTGCTTGGAAGTGAGGCTACTGAGGGGGAATTATATGCCCTGCAGGCACCTGATGTACTGCACATCGCTACACATGGATTTTGGTCAGGTACGGATAATGCAACGGATGGCTATCGGATGTTTAATGCCATGATGAACTCCGGCTTGTTGATGGCTGGCGTGGTCGATTATTACAGCGCTGAGACCTTGGAAGAATCGAATGACGGGATCCTGACGGCTTACGAGGCCCAGCACCTCGACCTGGAAGGTGCTGGCCTGGTGGTACTTTCGGCTTGTGAAACCGGGTTAGGTGACTTTGATGCCGGTGAGGGCGTATATGGTCTTCAACGCGCCTTCAGAGCTGCGGGCACCAGCAATATTGTGACAACACTCTGGAAGATCGATGACCAGGCCACGAAGGACTTTATGGTCCGTTTTTACCAGCAAATTGTGCAACAGAAGGACATACAAATTGCTTTTCGCATAGCTATGCTGAAGATGAAGGAGGCATATTCAGATCCGTACTACTGGGGTGCCTTTGTGCTGACAAGGTAGTTTCGGATTGCTTAAAAGAGAGTGGATACGGACCCTTTATTTTGGTTAGGTGTGCCATTGTGGCACCATGTTTGTCAGAGGGAGCGGGTAAAAACAATTCGTTTAGTATATCCGCTAAAAACTAAATATTATTTATATGAAAAATTTAAAAAAGTACTTTGGAGCTGCACCATTGCTAATAGCGCTCTTCTGTTTCGCATTTACCAGTGTCAATGCCCAGTTAAAAACTCCTAGTTCGGTAGGAAAATTTGAAAAAGGCACCATAACCACTAAGAAAGGAAAAGAGATTGAAGGTTATATCTACATAGATATGATGAACCCTCAGGAATTTCAAAAAAGGGTTAACCTGATTGATGAGAAGACCTATCAGGCCTGGCTAAAAGGGAAAAAAATAAATAAAGACATCGAGGTTTATGATGCCAAGGATTTGGAAAGCTTCACGCTGGACAATAGTAAAAAATTCAAAAAAGCCAGATATGTCAATATTTTCGCAACCCGAAAACAAGACATGCTTCCAAAAAATCTGATGCTTGAAGTAGCTGCTGAAGGAAAGATTACCGTCTTTAAAAAGTATCATCACACCCAGGGCTTTGTTTCTTCTTATTTACCTGACCGCTCAAAGGTTTCTGATGCTGAATATGCAGAATGGCAGGAAAACAATTTTGAGATTCTCTATCAGAAAGAAGGAGAGGGGTCGAAAAACATGTCTGTGATCAATATCAAGGCACTTGTTGGTGATAATGAAACTGTTTTGACTAATTACCAGAATGATTTCTATGGCTTTCAAACCCTATTTACTAAAGGGCCTGTTTTTGAATCAAGCTTTCAGACGGATGCATTAGAGGCGTTCGCTAGGATGGTAGATGATTACAATAAATCATAAATGGTTTAAAAACTCAGTCATGAAACCCGATCAGTAAATTACTGGTCGGGTTTTTTTTGTAATCAGTCAATCATTTCATTATTTAAGGGCTTATCTTTTCTGAATACAGAAGGTTTTATTGTACGGTAAGTATCCTTTCTGTAGATAAAATGCCCTCGCTGTAGGGCAGGTAGGTGTTCCTGTAGGTCTCATATGCTTCCCTGTAGGGTTAATGGGTGTCCCTGTAGTTATTGCAACTTTCCCTGTAGGGATAGTGGCCTTCCCTGTAAATTCTTAGAGCCGTCCTGTAGGACAGGGAGACTATGGTGTAGACGGACTTTTTTCATACTCAATCGCATTGATGCGCCAGGTGAAATTGGCTATTTTGGTTTCGACAATCACTTCTTCCCCACTTTCTTGTGTAGCAGCGCCTGTGCCATAGGAGAGTCCATGGATATGTAATCCGGATATCCGATCAATTCTTCATATCCCACGATTCGTAAGCGCTTCTTCAGCCCCTTATCCACATTTTCAATTTCGACCCAGGCACCAAACATCACCTTACCTTCCTGATGAGGGTGGTATTCAATCACTTTAAAGGAATCGATACCTCTACGTAAATAGAGGAGCCAAAAGTGTTTGTGAACCTGTTTTATCTTAAGCACAAATAGAATATGTTCAATTATTTTCCTGGTCTACCTTTACCTTTTTCAGTTGAACACCCACCACGGGTGTCTCCATGTGCTTCATGTGCAACCCAGGCACTTAAGGGAATTTCAATTTCCTGCGGATTATTGGGCTGCCCTGGAGGATAGTGGCAGATGGTGATTTTCCTGATATTATTATCTAAGCCTTCATCAGGTATATCACAACCCCCTTTGATATCCCCATGTGCTTCATGCATCGGCCAGGCGCTTTCAGGGATCTCTATTTCACGAGGGGTAGAACGTCCTGCGGTATAATGGCATATTTTAATTTTAGCTACCACATTTTCTGGTTTTACTTCTACAATATCGCAATCCCCTCTGGTATCCCCATGTGCTTCATGTATAGGCCAGTCCGATTCAGGTATCGTGATTGCTACTGGATTGCTATTTCCAGGAGCTAAATGACAAATGGATATTCTTGCTGTTTCTGAAACATCCTTTTCTGGCATTTCACAGGGTTTAACCCTGGCTAATTTGATAACAGTCCTGCCGTTTACGCTTTTCCATACTCCAGAATTCTCGCTTTCAAATTCATAGGTACCCCCGGCATTATCACGGTACATGTTGATGGCAGTTTTTTGATAATCAAACCAGCTTGGATTGGTAGCCGCTTTTGCTCTGATGCCTGTGGCAGTCATTTCAATATTGTTTATTCTATTTCTACCTACTAGCTCCCAGTCTCCACAAACATTAAAACCGGATGTGACTTCTGGTTGTGCTTCAGCAATGATGCATTCGCCGCGGGTATCCCCGTGGGCTTCGTGAACGAGCCAGGCTGATTCGGGAATTTCAATACTGACAGGATTATTTGGACTTCCCGGAGGGTAATGGCACACAGTAATTCTTTTGATTTCAGCAGGCGTGTTGATTTCCGGACAAGGACCTTTTGTGTCTCCATGTGCTTCATGAACAGGCCAGGCTGATTCCGGGATGGTGATTGTCGCAGGATTTGGATTTTCCGGGTAGTAATGACAAATGGATATTCTATTAGCCTGCGGTTTTGGTTCTTGAACCGTTTTTGCACAACTGCTTACCCGTGTCAATTTGATAACTGTTTTACCATTAGCACTTCTCCATACCCCTGAATTTTCACTGATAAATTCGTAGGTTCTCCCGGCATCGTCACGATAGGTATTGCCTGTTGATTTTTTGTACGCAAACCAGTTTTGACTATTTGCTGCACTTGCCCGGATACCGGTAGCAGTCATTTCAATATTGTTTACGCTATTCCTTCCGACAAGCTCCCAGCTACCACACAGATCAAACTCGCTCACGGGTTGTGGCCCAGTAGTAGTTGGTGTCGTTCCCCCAGGAGTGGGAGCAGGAGCCGAAGTTGTTACAGGTGTGGGGGAAACACCTGTTTTAATGGCTATCTCTTCTTGTATCTTGCTTACCTCTCTGGTGATAAAGGCGTCCCTGGGCTGAGCGGAAACCATCACGATGGCATCATTGAAATCGTGGTCACTGCCTCCTGTACGATTAAAATCTTCAAACAGCACGACGAAATTACCGGTAGCTTCATCAAACAGGGTAACCGCATGTTTCTTTAATTCATTTGTTGGTTCGGGGTTAAAGGAAGGATCCGTATAGTATGTTTCATTTCCCATTGTCATGACACGCTCATATTGAAAGGCATTGGAGATGAGAAACAGCCCGATGGATGTCCCTGCAGGAAAATGCCCCAACCGAACCCTGTTTCCCCTGGCGAGCCCGCCTCCGGAACCAGCAAACGACAGGTTGGGAAAGACGATCTTGCCATTCGTGATCTGATAGGTGGCCGATGGGGGAGTACCCATGAAGGTAAAGAAGCCCACTGTACTTTTAAAGTCAGCACCTTCAGAAATAAAGGTGAGGTAGACATCACCTGCTTGCTGAAGCGTCAGGTAATGGGTGTTGTTGCCATAATACAATCCCGGATTACGTTGCAGAAGGTTTTCACCATCAGGTAAGAGGATCCCCAGGTCATTGAGTAATCTTGAATCAACGGGCTCGTTTTGCGGGTCCAGGTATTCTGGCACTCCGTTACTGTTCCACGAGCCCATATCGCTGAAATACTGGGCATGAGCAGATAGGGACAGCGTCAAGATCGCACCCCATGCGAAGGTAAATTTAAAGGCGTTCATCTACCTAAAATACTAAAAAATGAGGGAGGTAATGGCATGGTTTATCAGATTCATTTGCTTGAGCTATTTGCAAACTTTTAACTGGATAAAAAAGACCTGCACGTGATTGATGCGTCGCCATTGATCATTCAGATGCCATCACACACGGTTCTTTGGGGCTATTATTATGGTTTTTGAATACCCATTAAGGCTACATTCAAGTATTTGATTAAATTGTGGTATAACAAATAAGCATTCTGTTCTGCTTATTTAGCAAAGCTAATTTCACCCTTTTAATGCAACGAAACATGAGTCCAAAATCAGACAGAAGAAATTTTTTAAAGAAAAGCATTTCGGCCGGAGTAGCCGGTATTGGCGTACCCTACCTGATTCCCTCCAAGGTATTGGCCAGCCCTGGCAAAAGGGTAGGTGCTAATGATAAAGTAATTCTCGGTGCGATAGGCACAGGAAGTAGGTTTGGTGGGTTGAGTCCGGGCAACGTTGGTGGATTGGGGAGTTCTTTTACCACTCTTGAAGGCGTTGAGTTTGCTGCGACTGCGGATGCTGACCTGGGGCGTTCTCAAAGTTCGGCTAAAAATTTAGGCAGTGGTGTGAAGGCCTACCAGGACTACCGGTATATCCTGGATCGGTCGGATATTGATGCGGTCATAGTGGCCAGCCCCGATCACTGGCATGCCCAGCATAGCATTGATGCGGCTAAAGCCGGGAAAGATATTTATTGTGAAAAGGCTCTGACACTGACAGTAGAGGAAGGCAGGGCCATGGTCAATGCGGTCCGTAAGTATCGACGTGTACTGCAAACGGGCTCTCAACAAAGAACCTGGGAAAACTTCCAAAGAGCTATTATGCTTATACGAAATGGTTATATCGGCAAAGTGAGTCGGGTCATCGGTGTAAATTATCCTGGCGCCTGGGAGAATGCGCTCCCAGCAGAACCGGTTCCAGCCGGTGTAGATTGGGATCTGTGGATGGGACCTGTCGAGCCGCATCCTTACAACAAGAATATTAAAGTAAGTCGTTCCAACCCGGGTTGGTTGTCTATCAGGGACTTTTGCGGCGGTGAAATCTCTGGTTGGGGGGCGCATGGCCTGGACCAGATCCAATGGGCGCTTGGCGTAGATGAGGACGGTGGCCCGGAAGAGGTATGGGTGGAAGGAAAGCCCTATGAACCATGGGTCGCGAAAGCTGACTCTCCATATGGACGTTTCTTTGGATCAAAAGATCCGGTCATTCACTACACCTATCCGGGTAATATCCATGTAGAGCTTTCGGATGGTGGCGAGCCTACAGGAGGTGCCACTTTTATTGGGGATAAAGGCAAAATAAAAGTGGGTAGAGGGATTCTCGAATTGAGTGATAAATCATGGCTTACTGTTCCTTTGGACGATATGAAAGTTCAGGTGCCCAGGCCTAACAACCATTCCCAAAACTTCATTGATTGCGTCAGAGATCGTTCAAGGCCCATAGCAGACGTGGAAATAGGTCACCGATCTGCTACCGTAGGTCACCTGGGCAATATCGCCCGATGGGTAAGTCAGAAGACCGGGCAAGTGGGTGTGAAAATGAAGTGGGATGCTCAAACGGAGAGATTCACCAACAGTGAATGGGGCAATCACTTCCTCAGCCGGCCACGAAGAGCAGGGTATAGCTTGAAGAGTTAAATAAAAAATCCCTTATCCGTTTTACCAGATAAGGGATTGATTTAAGAACCAACTTATTTAAAAGTGTTTAGTAGAGAACGTTTTAAATGACTATTAAGTTTAACGATTTAATATTATTGAGTCACTCCTGTGATAAATAGCTATTTCGGAAAATCCGGATGATCCATCACTTCTTCGATTTGGAGGGTGTGTCGCTCAGTATGAGCGGCCATGAACAGGATTACCTGATAAGCATCAGCATATCCAAATGGGAATTTATGGTAATGTGTCAGTAGCGGATCCTGGGTACGTTTGAGGTAGGAGATGTGTGCATCTCGGCTTTTGCGAAATGCATCCAATGCTTCCTGACTGTTTTCATAGGTGTTTCCGGGTTGCAGTGCATCAAATGTTTTGGTTTTTGAAGATCTGTCGGTAATCACCTGAATGAGTGTCTCATTATCGAAGGCCGGATCCACGGATTCAATCGCCCCATCCAACGCTTGCTGTGACAGGCTAAATATAAAGTCTTCAGACAAGGCAATATGCTCAATACATTGAGCTATTGACCAGGAATCAGGATACGGTTTAAAGGACAACTGTTCAGGACTTAAACCTTTTACTTTATTAACCACATTGGTCTCCGTTTGCTTTAGGTATTCAACGGCAAAAGTCCGGTCCTCCTTTGATAGGTCTCCGACAAATCGAAAGGCAAGGCTTATCAAGAGGATAAATGTTAAAAGAATGGAATTTTTCATATCGTTATTGTTTAAGCAACCATAAGGTTGCATTATGGATTAAATTTTTTTAAGCTATTTGTTGATAAAATGTAAAATCAGCTATTACGTTTCTTTTCAAGGTGTCTGCCCAGCTTGATAAGCTTATCATCCCAAAACTGCTCGTAATAACCTACCCAGTCTTTGATTTCTTTGAGGGGTAAAGCATTGGCATGAATAAACCGCTCACGTCCGCTTTCTTCGATGCTGACAAGCCCGGCCTTTTCCAGGTACTTGATGTGCTTGGTGACCGCCTGTCTGGACATGCTAAATTGATCCGAGATTTGGGTGATCGATAGTGTTGCAGTAGCGAGGATTAGAATATGAAAGATCTCCCGCCTTGTTGGATCGGCAATGGCCCTGAAAAGTTTTGTAATGTTACTTGGCATGATCGTTTAGGTATTTCAATAGATTCTCAATACAAGAGGTCCAACCGGTATTGAAGCTCGTAAACATGTTGGTAGCCAGCTCGGAAGTGGGGTAATTGGATATCCCCGAATGTTCCAGTTTCAGAAGGGTTTTACCATTTTGCTCCTCCAGATTCCATGTCACGGTTGTTTCTACCCCGGTATCCCCGACAATCCATGTATAGACCAATGTATGGAAGGGAGAAGCCTCCAGCACTGTACCCCGGATTTTGGTATCCTCATGAGTGAAAGTGTACTGATAACCCTTTTCCGCCTTAAAGTCAGCCTGAATAAACCAGGCGGAAATCTCTTCGGCCTGAGAGATCGCTTTCCAGACTTCCTTCATAGGAAAGTCATATTCTTGTTCTTTTTTAATGATGTCATTCATAAAATTACTTAAGGTTTAAATTATACAATATGCAACTAAAAGGTTGCTAACATAGATGAAGTAAACTGAATATGCAACTAAATGGTTACATTTATTGGGGATTTTATAATAGCGGCTTAGGGAAGTTGGACAGGAGGGGTGCACAGGACTTCCTCGGGCTTGTGCAAAGCAGACGGATCAAATTCCTGTTTGTAGTTTGGTTGCACACAAGAATTCCCTTTGGAGCTTTAGTTTTACAGCCTAATTTATACGCTAATGAAATACGCTTTTTTCGTCATCGGCCTGATCATGTCACTTGTTACGAACGCCCAATGCGATACGTGTAATCTGTCTGAACCCGCAGATTATTGCTATACGGATTCTTTGTTTACAGGGTACTGTGCCGCTTTTATTGAAGACCAGGCCACCTTTCAGTTGGTTTTGGGAAAAAAGACCAAAGGCATCCCTATTGCTGAAGAGACTGATACGAAGTATTTCCTGGAGCTTGCAGCCAACAAAAAGCTGAAGATCCGGACGAAGGACCTGCTATTCATCCAGGAAGCCACTGCACAATGGGCAATTGCTAAGATGACCCTGGGGTATACACTGGATGATCAGGGATTAGGGATCAAAATACTCGAAGAGGGCACAGGCACGATCCCGGAAAAGGGTTCAACCCTCAAAGTACACTACACGGGTTACCTGGCTGACGGAACCAAATTTGACAGTTCGGTAGATCGTGGCAGACCCATCGAATTTATATTAGGGACAGGCAGGGTGATCAAAGGATGGGATCAGGCGTTTGCCCAACTGAAGCGAGGAACAAAAGCCCGTATTTTGATACCATCCGAACTGGGCTATGGTCCCAGAGGTGCTGGGGGAGGCACGATTCCTCCAAACGCTACGTTGATTTTTGAAGTTGAATTGATAGAGTGAGGGAGGAGATATACAATTGAGCTTAAAGATGGGTTCGTTTCAACCTATGTAACATGTTATCCTAAACTATCAGGTTCGTAGAGGAGCACATATAAAAAATAATCAGCCGCGGGTAGGAGAGTTTGTATATAAAAAGTAAATAAAAGTTTACCTTTCATCGTATAAATAGTAAATAATAATTTACTTTTGAATTGTGAAATGTTCCCAACTTTTACAGTTATTAAGAAAAGATGGATGGTATCCTAAATCACAAAAAGGTTCACATATCAAGTTGATTCATGATGAGAAAGAGGGTATCATAGTATTTCCCAATCATGGAAGCGCTGAACTAGGAAAAGGATTAGAGAAACAAATAAGAAAACAAGCGGGTCTATGAAAACTGAATTAAAAAGAAGAAAAGGAATTATCAATGTAACTGTTGAGAAAACCAGTACGGGCTATTCAGCTTTTACTGAAAGCTATCCGGTATATACAACAGGTAGAACAGCTGCTGAATTATTGAAAAACCTCAAGGAAGCGATTAATTTTTATTTAGAGGATGAGGGAGCATATATAAATCAAGATAATATTAAGCTTAACATCGATTTTAACTTATTCTTTCAACACTATAAGGTTCTAAATGCCAGGTTTTTGGCAAAACGGATTGGGATGAATCCAACTTTGTTAAGTCAATATGTTCAAGGAAGGAAATCTCCTTCTGCCAAGCAAGCAGATAAGATTCTTGAAGGAATTCATGAAATTGGTAAAGAGCTAGCGGAATTAAATCTTGTAAGATAGCCAACCATTATTATGAAGAGTACTATAATGATTTTGGCAGGTAGCAGGCAAATACTCATTGCTGGGTTATTTAGCTTTTCGCTAGTACTCACCTCATTCGTTCTTAAGTCACAGCCGTTAAGTAAGCTACCGGATGCATGTGAGCAGGTCATTTTAGTGTACGCAGAGGAGTGGTCGAGCACGACGGGTGAACTTTTACTTTTAGAGAAAAAGAAGAATCAGTGGGATACCGTTAGCATGGCCATCAAGGTTAATTTGGGCAAAAACGGCATGAGATGGGGAAGGGGACTTCACCAGAATAATGACACTTCGGAGAAACAAGAGGGTGATGGCTGCGCGCCTGCAGGTGTATTTGAATTGGGTTTAGCTTTTGGATATGATAAGCAACCAACCGGATTGAGTTGGCCCTACCAACAGGCAACGGACCGAGATTATTTCGTTGACGATGCGAATTCCAGCGACTATAACACGTGGCAAACGATTCCTGCGAATGAAGTCAATGACCCCAAATCAAAATGGAACTCTTTTGAGTACATGAAGCGAAAGGACCATTTATATGCATTGGGGATCGTGGTGAAGCATAACGAAAATCCAATCTTTAAAGGAAAAGGCAGTGCCATCTTTCTGCATATTGAACGAGCTCCTGGTTCACCCACTTTAGGATGTACTTCTATGAAAGAAGCAGATCTACTTAAAATTATCAGATGGCTTGATCCCAATAAGTATCCGTTACTTATTCAGGCGCCAAAAAAGGAATTGGACGAAATTGAATTGTGAGTAGAAACAAGTACAATTTGTTACAACTACAGCTAATATAGCCCATCATCTTAGATGCTTTTGTGCCAGACTTTCCCGGAAAAATTGAAAAAAGTTTAACCACCAAATACGTTATTATGTGTAAAAGAATGAATAAATCTCTTTGTCAAATAATCTTCCCTTTACTGTTATTGATTGTTTGCGTGACTACTGTGCAGGCCCAAAAGAATCAATTACCAGCCGACACGTCTCTTGTCTCTTCCGATGAAGTAATGGTCAACGGGAAAAGAATACCCTATCAGGTTACGGTAGGTACTCAGCCGGTATACGGTGAAGATGGAGAACCTGATGCAGCGCTGTTTTACACCTATTACAGACGAAGTGATGTCGATCAGGTTGAGCATCGACCCATTGCATTCTCATTCAACGGAGGGCCGGGAGCTGCATCGTTATGGATGCATTTGGGTTATACAAGTCCGAAACGGCTGAAAATAAGTGATGAGGGATATCCCATACAACCATATGGCATTGTAGATAATCCACATTCTATTATAGATATAGCAGACATCGTATATGTTGACCCGGTGAATACGGGTTTTTCACGCCTATTGAATGACGGCAAGCGTGAAGATTTTTTTGGGGTGTATCAGGACATTACCTACCTGGCTGACTGGATTGACAATTTCATATCACGTCAAGGACGTTGGGAATCCCCAAAATATCTGATAGGGGAGAGTTATTCGGCCACACGCGTAGCGGGCTTATCTGGTGAACTGCAAGACAACCATGGGATTTACCTCAATGGAGTAGTGATTGTTTCAGGGACTAAAATGGAACTACCTATCACAAATTCGAAAGTGCTACAGTTACCTAACTTCACCGCAGTAGCCTGGTATCATAAGCAGCTGCCTGAAGATTTACAGCAAAAGCATCTTACGGAAATTCTCCCGGAGGTTGAAGCGTATACCATTGAGGAATATTTACCGGCAGTCGAAAGAGGTGGATTTATTGATGAAGATCAGAAACAAGCGGTTGCAGAAAAATTAGCCCGGTACACTGGTCTCAACAAGGAATTCATATTAGACCACAATCTGACAGTCTCCGCCAGTGCTTTCAGAAAGGAGTTACTCAGGGATGAAGGATATGTCCTGGGTTTTTCAGATGCACGGTATAAGGGTATCGATCAAATGGATGCTGGCGATTCCTTTACCGGAAGTGCTTCACCGGATGGAGCTGCCTGGTATAACGCCTTCACGCCTGCAATTAATACTTATTTCCGAGATGATTTAAGTTTTAAAACAGACCTGCAATACCATGTTTCTGGTGCTGTATTTCCCTGGCCATGGGATAGATTTAATGATGGAACCGGAGAGAAATTGGGTAACGCTATGATCCAGAACCCCCATCTTCAAGTATTGTTTCAGGCAGGATATTACGATATGTTGGTAAATTATTTTAGACAAAAAAATGGTATGTGGAAGCTTGATCCAAGCGGTAAAATGAAAGACCGTTTACATTTTAAAGTGTATGAAAGTGGTCACATGATGTATGTGAGGGAGAAAGATTTGGTGAATTCTACCAATGATCTCCGGGCGTTTATTCAGCAATCAATCCCCGTGCAGGGTGAAGCGGCTAAGTATTGATGACTTTGATTTATCATGCATCAAACTGGTATTTTACTTTACTTTTAATTGCACTGTTTCAAATCATTGCCGTTGATCGGACTTCATCAGATAACTGATTATTTGATTAACATAGCTAAACGTTGTTGTTTAGCTCAGGTTCAGGTTAAACTATCCGAACCTGATACTAAGATGCTTCTTTGTCAAAGTCCAGCATGGTCTTCCATACTTCATTGAAGAATTGGATCATGTCACCCTGCTGTTTATTGGATAATATGACAACCGTAATATCAGGCTCTTCAATTTTAACCAGTATTGAACGGAACCCTGAAATAGCTCCTTCGTGGTAGTGAGCCTGGTAATTATCAACAGCACCTAGCATCCAACCCAATCCATAATTGGCATTGCTGTAATCAGTAAACATCTTTGTTTTGGAGGCAGTGGTGATCAGGGCATTATCATCAATGGCTTTACTCCATGACTGCAAATCTTCTGTGGTTGAAGCTATCGCCCCGGCAGCATGTGGAACGCTCATGTTTTCAGATCCTAAAACCTGGTAATCGCTATTCAGGTACCCAAGAGCACGGCCCTCAATACCTAATATGTCTTTTCCATACTCTGTATTGGTCATTCCGGCAGGCGTAAAAATGTGTTCCTGTATGTATTCTGCATAGGTTGACTCAGAAAGTATTTCGATGATTTTCCCCAGAAGAATAAACCCGGAATTGGAATAATAAAAGCCCTGTCCGGGTTCAAAATATGCAGGTTCATCCTTAAAGAAGTCGATGACTTCATCAATCGTTCTTTTACTGCTGGCAAAATTGCTATAGTCTGTAAGTTCTGTGAAATTGTAAATGCCGGAAGTATGTGACAATAGGTGCTTTAGCATAATGTTTTCACCATTGGGATAATCTGGCAAGTAGGTAGAAAGGTTGTCATCGATAGCAAGAAGTCCTGCTTCTTCCAGCTGAAGAATAGCCACTGCAGTAAATGTCTTTGTGACAGATCCAATTCTGAATTGGGTGGTTGATGTGTTTTGAATCTCCGAATCCTTATTTGCATAACCAATTCCTCCAGCTGCTATTTCTTCTCCTTCACGAACCACAGAATAGCTACCAACAAAAGATAATTTTTCTAGTTGTGCAGTAATCTCATCACTTAATGATGGAGGGTTGGGCTCAGGATCGCTGCTTTTACATCCGGATAGAAAAAGAAGGACTATCAGGCTAAAAGATAGGAAGTACAAAGAAAATTTCATATCGGAGGTGGTTATGATAGAAGTAAGATAATGATTAAATAGTGTATTGGGTCTGGAATAGAATAACTAATCCAACCAAAGGGGCTGACAAAAAACCTACTGCTATTTATTAGAATAATACCAAAAATCCTTTTGTGTATATCCCGCTGGGGATGATTAATTGCTGGCCAAAAAAGCCATAAGTGCAGCTTCCATTTCCGGTAAACGCATGCATGGCAAATACGCAGCATGTTTTTGGCCGTTCAAGAGCGTGTTCGTGACCGCTCATCAACAGCATCGTCTGAGCTCATCAACACGTTGATGAATCGGACAAAAAAAATAGGCCTTTTTGGGTCAAAAACGCACACTTTTCAACAGGCCACAAGGAACTTAATAGTTTAAAAGCCCTCTGGCCTAGCAGGTTTTGCTTACATAGGTGTTGATAGACAAAGTATCAACTCGTAAAAATACAAATTGATGTTTGTTATGCCGTAAGTGGAAGTGATAGCAAATAATAAAATAATCTGTGCTTTAAACCGAATCATTATTCATAATGTGTCCACATTCGAATTACTTTGACAATCTTCTCATCATCTAAAACCTGATAGACCAATCGGTGTTGTATATTAATTCTGCGTGAATATGCTCCCAGTAAGTCTCCCTGTAATTTCTCAAATGGTGGATATTCCTGAAATGGATTTGTCTCAAGAATTTCCAACAGGTTTTCAACCTTCGGTTTTAGACCAGACGAAGATATTTTTTTTGCATCTTTTTGAGCTTGCTTTGTATAAACAAGTGTGAATTTGCTCACCAATCCAAATCCCTTGAAGTTTCAGATATGGGGGTCTTCATACCGTCAATAATGGATTCACGCATGCCAGGTATAGATGTTAAATATAATGTTTCTTGTATGTTGCGCCAATCTTCTTCACCCACCAGAACGGCATTATTCTTCTTTCCGGTGATTTGAATGGGTTCATGGGTCTCATTCGTTTGTTCAACTAACTTGTAGATGTTTTTTCGTGCTTCCGTAGTTGACAGAGATTTCATAATACAAACGTACGCAATAGCGGACGTTATTACAAGTACTTCCACCTTGTTGTATAATGTTCTTAATGCTTTTCTCCCGAAATTCCTTGGTCAATGGAGCTTTAGCGTAATTGATAAATAATGGAGGTTAATATAGCTTTGGCGCCTGGCTAGGGTTTCAGGGACGGCCTGCCCACCGAAGCGGGGCGTAGGTGGGATTAATAGTTTGGTGGCAGGTGGCCAGTTTCGGCCATTTGGCTTACCCTATTTTTGATATTCTATTTTAAGAATCTCCCATACAAAATCACCCATTTTAGTTTTAACGATGGCCTTATCACCTACGGATTTATTGAGAAGCGCTTTAGCCATTGGGGAGTCCATAGAGATATAGTCTTTATTACCGATGAGCTCTTCGTATCCAACAATACGAAAACGTTTTTGGAGACCTTTGTCTTCATTTTTAATTTCTACCCAAGCACCAAAGTTCACTTTGCCTTCCTGGTGGGGGTGGTAGTTAATCACTTTAAAGTCATCAATGCACTTACGCAAATAGCGAAGGCGACTATCAATTTCCCGAAGACGTTTTTTGTTATAATGGTAGTCTGCATTTTCTGAACGATCTCCCAAACTTGCCGCCCATGAAACCTTGGCGGTGACGGCTGGCCGTTCAACTCGCCACAAGTGATCATGTTCTTCCCGTAATTTTTCCAGACCTTCGGAAGTAATCATTTGCGATCGATGGAGTTTTGGTAGCGTTGATTCCGGGATTTTTCTTCTCATAATTAATGGTCTTTGCTTGTCGGGAGGCGAGCTTAGTTTGAAGGGGGATTACAACATACAAATTAGCTACACCAGTGCTGTCGCTTTCCATTCCAGGTACTCATCAAAAGTCATCAGCTTGTCGATAAGACCCGTAGGAGTAAGCTCAATAATTCGATTCGCTACTGTTTGGGTGAAAGCGTGATCATGGCTAGCGAAGAGCACCGTGCCCGGAAAGTCTTTCAATGCATTGTTAAACGCCGTAATGGACTCCAGATCCAGATGATTGGTAGGTTCATTCAGCATCAACAGGTTGGCACCTTTGAGCATCATTCGTGACGTCATGCATCGTACTTTTTCTCCTCCTGAGAGTACATTGGCTTTCTTGAAGGTCTCTTCTCCTGAAAATAGCATTTTACCCAGGAATCCACGGATATACACATCATCTGCCTCACCTTCTGCGTACTGCCTTAGCCAATCAATCAAATTGAGATCCGTACTGAAGTAGTCGGAGTTTTCATTTGGCAAATAGGCAGTGGTAATGGTTTGTCCAAATTTTATAGACCCTTCGTCAGCTTCCGACTCACCGTTCAGTATTTTGAAAAACGCTGTGATGGCATTGGCATCTTCTGCCAGCACGGCTATTTTATCTCCTTTGTTTACAAAGAGATCAATGTTAGAAAAAAGTATTTCCCCAGATTGAGATTTCGATAATCCTTTAATTTCCAATATCTGATCTCCGGCCGTTCTATTTTGGGTGAAAATGATAGCCGGATACTTTCTACTCGAAGGCTGGATGTCTTCTACATTGATTTTATCAAGCAGTTTTCTTCTACTTGTTGCCTGCTTAGACTTAGCTGCATTTGCGCTAAAACGTGCGATAAACTCCTGTAATTCCTTTTTCTTTTCTTCTGCTTTTTTGTTGGCCGAAGAGCGCTGCTGCAATGCCAACTGGCTGGACTCATACCAAAACGAATAGTTTCCGGTAAACAGTTTGATTTGACTAAAATCGATATCCGCAATGTGGGTACAAACGGTATCCAGAAAATGCCTGTCGTGAGAAACAACGATCACTGTGTTTTTGAAATCCAGCAGAAAATCTTCTAACCATGAGATCGTTTGGATGTCGAGATCGTTTGTTGGTTCATCCAGAATGAGCAAGTCCGGATTACCAAAAAGAGCCTGTGCCAGGAGCACGCGTACTTTCTCCGCACCATCCAGTTCTTTCACGAGCTTATGGTGGTCATCTTCCTTAATACCCAATCCACTTAAAAGGGATGCCGCATCAGACTCTGCATTCCACCCATCCATTTCTGCAAACTTAGCCTCCAGCTCAGAAGCTCGTTCACCATCAGCCTGTGAAAAGTCTGCTTTGGCATAAATGGCATCTTTTTCCTCCATCACCTTCCAGAGGTCAGTATGTCCCATCATCACCGTGTTTAGCACAGATAGATTATCATACTCATGGTGATTTTGCTTCAAGACGGCCATGCGCTTACCAGAATCCAATGCAATGGACCCGGTATTAGGGTCGATATCCCCGGAAAGAATCTTCAGAAACGTGGACTTGCCTGCGCCATTCGCACCAATCACCCCATAACAATTTCCCTGGGTGAACTTAATGTTGACGTCATCAAATAAAACACGCTTTCCATATCTAAGCGATACATTGCTTGCTGTGATCATAGGCTTTGTATTTCGAGGCGCAAAAGTAGGAAATACATGCAGCGAAAGCTAGGAAAGAGGTACATGATTGTATAATAATATCCATATTAGTTTGCTCGAACTTTAATAGCAAACAAATCATATTATTGGATGATCAAAGCACTCTTTTGGCATCCCTCGTCCACCGGAATAAAATGAAGGTGGATTTGGATTGCAGGGAAGGAGAGAGGGGATGGCAAATGGGTGCGGTTATAATAGTTTCATTTACTAAGTATTTATTGCTTATCTGCATTAATATTCTCATATTTGAGAATATTCTAATTAGATGGCAGATACCTGGAATAAATATGCCAAAAGACTAATTAAGTCTGAAATGCTAAAGAGAGGTATATCCTCGGATGATTTGGTAATATTACTGGATCGAATCGGTATTGAAGAAACGAAGTCTAGCATTAATAGTAAAATAAGTAGGGGTACTTTCTCTGCATCATTTCTTTTTCAAGTTCTTTCAGTTATTGGCTGCAAATCAATTGATCTTTTATCTCCTGCAGAATTGAATTTTAAGTCAGAGATTAAAAATCAAGTCAGACTTAATTTAAAATGACTTTTGTATTGGCTAAAACGATAGATATCAAATGAAGCTTAATTGGCAGTACTTTCCAAAATCTGATGAAATTCCAATACATCTAATTGAGGTTATCAAAGCTTTTGAATATAAGTTTTATAAAATATCATCTGCTGATAATGATCATAGTAGTGATGAAGTACTCAGAATCTTAAGACCTAAACTTGAGGCAAATGGTTATAAAGTTGAAAAATCTAAAAAACTCTCAGATAAAATAAAGGTTCCAGTCCTTTTCGGGAGAAATGGTAATCTTGAAAAGTATTTTGATGCCGATTGTTTTAATGAGAAAAATAAAACGGTAATTGAAGTTGAAGCAGGGCGCGGGGTAACAAATTATCAGTTTCTAAAAGATTTGTTTCAAGCTTCTATGATGCATGATGTAATATATTTGGTCATAGCAATTAGAAATGTTTACAAGAAAAGGAAAGACTTTGAATTTGTTGATACTTTTTTTAACACACTTTTTGCAAGCAATAGAATTAAACTTCCGCTCAAAGGAATTCTAATAATTGGATATTGATGAAACAACCAACTGTAATAGACTTTTTTTGTGGAGCAGGTGGATTCTCGGAAGGATTTAGACAACAAGGATTTCAAATTATTAAGGGTATTGATCATTGGACCCCTGCCATCCAAACTTTTAATTACAATTTTGGCCTAAATGAAAAGACACAGGATATTATCAATTTTTGGGATGATATTGATTTGATCGAAAAATTGCCTGACACGGATATTATTATAGGGAGCCCACCTTGTATTAGCTTTTCAAACTCAAATAGATCAGGAAAAGCAGATAAATCCCTTGGTCTTAAACTTACAGAAGTTTTTCTAAGAATTGTAGCTGTTAAGAAATACAAAAAAGAGTCAATTCTCAGTGCATGGTTCATGGAAAATGTGACAAACTCCCTTAATTATCTTGCCAGATCATATAAGTTTCGGGATCTAAATTTATACGATTGGGCAAAGGAAAATGGATATAGCCCAGATAAAGTAGTTATTACAATAGAGGGAAACAGCATGATAATCAATTCAGCTGAATACGGATCTGCACAGTCGAGAAAAAGGGCGATAACAGGTGAAATTGTAGTTGAAGGAAAATTGATTACTCCTAAAAGGACTCATTGTTTAAATAAGGCTAGCAAAGATCTTCCTTTAGCAAGAACACTTGGTTCGATAAAAAAATCATTACCGAAGCCAAATTGTCTTAAAAATTCAAGAGAAATTAAGGACCCACAGTACCCAGGAGTTAAAATTCCTTTGAACAGACTAACAGATCATTTTTATGATTCAGGATTATACATGTGTCAATGGAGAAATTCTCTATTTATGAAAAGCAACCATCCTTATATGGGGAGGATGTCGTTTCCTGAAAATGAGAATAAACCAAGCAGAACTGTTACTGCTACAAATATTGGAACATCGCGTGAGGCGATTATTTACAAATCAGAATATAATAGAATTGGTGATGGGGAATACAGAGTCCCGACAGTTAGAGAAATGTCTTGCTTAATGGGATTTCCTATTACATATCAATTTTTAGGAGGCAGTGAAAATTCAAAATGCAGGTTGATTGGCAATGCTGTATGTCCTTCGGTTAGTAGGGCATTTGCAGGAATGGTTCGAAGGAAATTGGGATTAAGAGAAATTGAAAATCCGATAGTAAAGACTGATGTAAATCTTAAAGGTATTCTTAATCTTAATTCCTTCAAAGAAAGAAAGTTTAACAAAAGGCCTGTTAAAAACCCTGGATCCAGATTCCGGAGACATCCATTTAAATATGGGAATATTACTGTTACACTTTCTAATTATGATATTACAAATTCTAAAACATCAAATCGATGGATAACATCTGTTCAGTATGGTAATGGTGAAGGATATCCATCAAAGAATTATGAAGATGGTTATTATTTAAATATTGAACCTGCAATTAGAAATTTTGAAGGAGGTGTTCAATTTATCAATGTATTGAATAATGGGTTTTCAAGTAAAATTGCTGATTCTGATTTGCTACAAAAAATGTATGAACGTCAAGAATCGGTAAAGCAGTACTTAGAACCTACAGAGCTAATTCAAGAGTTAGCAGGTTTTATTGATAAATTCAATTTTGAATCACCTAACTTTAAACAAAACGGAACCGTTTTTTTTGATAAGAAAGAAATTATTCCAAAGAAACAAATAATGGCTTTATATGCCATTAATAAAATATGTTCAATAATTAATGAATCCAAGTAATAGGAATCATGACAGCTGAAGAAAGAAAATCTGTTCTATTGAAGTTAGAACCTGGTCCGGAACGTAAGTTGATTTCTTATAAGGACAAAAGAGAACCTTATGATGTTTATGAAATTCCATTGGATGTCCTTATTTATAATCCTTACAACGGTAGAATTAAAGCAATTGCAGAATCATGGGAGCGACGAAATGATAAATTAAATCCAGAAGTTGAGAAAGATATCCTAATCATTGAACAATTTTTATGGGATTCTGCTGAAGCGGCAAATAAACAAACAAAAGCTAGTATCAAAGAATACGGTCAATTTGAAACTGGTATTGTTACACAAGATGGAGTTATTATTGATGGTAATAGGAGGGCATGTATATTAAATATTCTTAATAGAGAGGACGGATTAGATAGGAAATTCAAAGCAATTATCCTGAGAGATGATTTGCGAGAAAACAGGAAGGAAATTGTAGCGCTTGAAACTGTATACCAAATGGGCGTTGATAGTAAGGTTGACTATAATCCAATTGAAAAATATTTAAGATGTGAGGAACTAAGGACGCTAGGATTTTCAGATGAAGAAATCAGTAAGATGTTATCACAAAGTCCTAGCGAAGTTGGTAAGTGGTTTGACATATTAGAATTAATGAAAGGCTATTTGGAAAGATACGGCTATGAAAATCTATTCATAGGATTGGAGAAGAGAGAGGGACATTTTGTTGACCTAAGACAATACTTAAGGTCCTATAGACAAGGTGTGGGCAGAGATTATGCTAAATGGGATTATACTGAAAGTGATTTAGCTAATCTAACATTGACTTATAATGATTATACCCGTATTAGAATGCCTGTTCAAAATTGCAGAGTTATTGCAAACCCTAAAAAAGCAGAAAGTTTTTTTTGCCATGAAAGTATCTGGAAGGACTTTTATAATAATCACATTGCAATTAGGGAATCTGTTGAAGAAGAAGAGCTTGATATTATATCAGATAGACTTAAGAATAGAAAAATTGATGAAATCATTTATTATCGAGATGATCTTTGGAGAAGAGAAATTCGTGATGAGTTAAACGATAATCTCTATACACAAAAAAGAATTCTTGAGGATAGACTAAAATATAGCCGCCCATTGAAGGCACTTAAA
Source organism: Bacteroidota bacterium (assembly GCA_047947195.1). Classification (GTDB taxonomy): domain Bacteria; phylum Bacteroidota; class Bacteroidia; order Cytophagales; family Cyclobacteriaceae; genus UBA7330. The sequence goes on along the minus strand of CP170458.1, from coordinate 2,169,965 downwards.
GCAGCTAAAAGCTCATTGGATAGCATTGAAATAGGAGATATTACAGCATCTCCTGATCCAGAAATAACAACTCTATCTAACCAGATGATAGCTAGATTGAATGATATTAAGCTAGCTAATTCATAGTTTTCAATGATTTTAAAAAGAAATAAATCTGAACTACCTCGTTCAACAGGTGAGGGACACTTAGTAAACCTAGCCGTTGTGTTTGTTCATGGTCTAGGTGGAGGCAGGGAAACTTGGAGAATGATGGTAACAATGCTTGAACAAGAATGGAATTATGAAAATCATTACAGACTTCACTATTATCATTATTACATAAAGGGGCTAGTGCTGAAGCTTTTTGGGTGGGTTGGATTTTTACGCGCATTCATACGAATACTTAATGGATCAAGTTTAGAGTCTTGTGCAGATGGCTTAGGATCTTTCATAAATGTTAACTGCAGAGATTTCGATGGTGTAATCCTTGTTGCTCATAGCATGGGTGGTCTTGTTTCAAAAAAGTATATAGTTGACACATTATTCAAAACCCATGAAACAAAAGTTGTTAAACTTTTAACCTATGCTACACCACACAAGGGCTCTGCTTGGGCAATATTTGGAATAAAGAAGCAGGTGCGGCAAATGAAACTCTTCAATTCTAAATTTTTAAATCAGCTGAATCAAGATTGGTCAAGTCTTAGGGCATATGAAAAAGTAAACCCATCTTATCTTGTTGGCGATAGAGATTGGGTTGTTCATACTCAAAGTGCTGCAGGAACTGATCCTGATCCTGAAATAATTAATGTGGCAGGTCATGATCATTTTAGTATTATAGAACCTGATCTACCTGAACATGTTGGATTTAGACATTTATTTAATGTTCTAGAAGATCATATGGAAATAATTGAATATGGTGATGAGGAGATTGGTTCCGGTCTTGAGGACATATCCTTTGAGGATGATTTTGAAGACGAAGAAGAAGAAAATGGTAGTTGAAAATGCTCAAAAAGGGAAAATGGAACAATGCTTCAATGGGATTTTTATCCATTTGGATAGCTGGTTATTATTATGTTAAGTAGAATCTACACTAGCAAGGAGCGGTGGTCTGCCAAAATACCCGGGCGTAGTCCTTCGATACGGCCAGCGTCAGGATTACTAAAGCTTTCTTTTTCACCGAAACGTTGGACCGCAATGGAAAAAGAAAGAGCCTCCGTGGCTTGAGCGGTGATGGAACAAAACTCTTTGGATGGGATTGAAGCATTAAAGAACTTCTCCAGGAATACAGGAGGATTGCCACGTCACCAATCAGCCAACTGGCTGAAAGGTTCCTCGCAATGACGCCAGTGGCATAGGCTTGTGCCAAAACAAAGCGATAGATAGCAAAGGGTATCACAGGTAAATTCCTAAACGCTGAGAACAGCGTATTTGAAATCAAACTGACCATTAGTACAGCATAATGAAAAATAGAACGATAGGTATGGACGGTTAAGAATTGCCTGGGATTGTATAAGTACCCAAGTCAACACAGATCCAGGGGGAAAGTGTATAACTAGTCTGTACTATTAGAATGATTTGCTTTAATAGGCATCGTAAATTCCTTAACATAAAACCAGTGCCGATATGTAACCTGGCTTACGCACAGGCTATCACACATTACATATCTGGTTTTATCACTAGCCGTGCGCGTTAAATACTCGCAATACAATCATTTAATGAATTTATATACACGTACGCTCGTATTACGGAATTTACTCGTTTCGTTATATAATGGCCTGCGTTATGTTAATATAGCTTTGGCGCCCGGCTAGGGGTTCAGGGGCGGGATTAATAGTTTAGGGTTGGCCTCTAATATTAATTAAAAACGACTCATAATTTCTTGGCAGTAACGAGCACTCTTTCAGCTTTTTTTAAGGGTAGGAGATAGAGGTAGGCAAAAGGTGAATGTGTGCGTTTTTTGTCATCGGTTAGCTCTCAAATATTCAATTGACGTCCTTCATTTTGTCCAAATGGTACAGCTCCATTTTTTTCGCTACGATAGTCCATTTCAAATGATGCATCATTCTGAACAGAAATAGTTACGGCGAAGATGTACTTCGTTAATCAGAAGTAACTCTTTAATTGATAGAATTAACGAACACTCTTTTCGGCTTTTAATCTATTTAGTTTTTCAAAGGAACGAAAAACGGTTGGAACAGATTCAAGTGTGATTTTCATGTCAATAATCTTTTTCTATTACTGGAATCTCTAATTCTCAGATTTGTCTGTAGCTCTATTTTATCTACACGATAAGGTTCATCCTTTTCTATTGCTTCAATTTCTCTGATTAGTTTTTCGGCAGATCTTTGTCCCATTTCAAACCCAGGCTGATAAACAGAGGTAAGCTGCGGTCTTGATATTTGGCACATTTCTGAGTCGCTAAACCCAACGATACAGACATCTTTAGGGATTTTTAGGTTACTATCCTGGCAAGCCCCCAACGCACCTATGGCCAATATGTCACTCACCCCAAGTACTCCGTCAAATGCTTCCTGATTTTGGATACAACTTTTTATGAGCTTATAGGCTTCTTGTCTAGTTATGCTATTGCAGCTTTTGATCAGTTGTTCATTAAAAGGAATTTGGTAGCTCTCGAGAGCCTCCCGATATCCTTTGAGTCGTTCTAGCGCGTTTAGAGGGTCGTTTGTTCCTTTCAAAAAGATGATTTTTTTACATCCTTGATGGATGAGATGTTCGGTAGCTTGATAGGCCCCCACACGATCGTCTACGACTACCTGGCTTCCCTCATGACTATCATTTACCTTATCAAAGAGCACCAGAGGAATCTTGAACTCTTGAAAAACTTGAAAATGTTCGCATGATTTTGTCTCATCGGACAAGCAAACCAGCAGTCCATCAACATGAGAGGAGAAAAGTAGCTTAGCCTGCTTCATTTCCTGCATTAATTTTTCTTCGGACTGGGTGAGTAGGACAGAGTATCCAAGTTGGTCTGCAGTTTCCATAATGCCTTTTATGACACTCGAAAAAAAGAAATGAACGACTTCAGGAATGATGACGCCTATGATGTTCGATTTATTCTTTCGCAGATTTAAGGCGAGGGAGTTGGGTACGTAGTGCAGCTTGTCAACCAAATCTAAAACTGCTTTTTTTGTTTCCTTACTTATGTCCGGATAATCTTTCAATGCTCTCGATACGGTAGGTATGGAGAGTCCGAGTTGATCAGCTATATCCTTGAGTGTGATACGTTTTTTGGGCATGGACTGTTGAGGTGATTTATACAAAATAAGTAAAAAAGAGCTCTTATTTATTTAGAATGATTCTAAATTAAAAATAATATGTGATACGAAATCGTTTACGTAAACGTTTTCGTTCACACGCAATGTTATAATGGATTGCGCATGACTATTGGATAATAGTATTTTTGGAAAATCGTAATTCAAATCCATTTAATTATAAATATTGTAATAGTTGATCTGAATTGGATTTCATAATTGTAAAAAGTAAAACCCTAAAGTCATGAAGAGAATTTACCATTATTACATCAGCATGTCATTTTCAGTGATGCTTGGTGTTATGCTAACGCTGATAAGCGGGTCAGTGTTTGCCCAATCTGCTACTACTGTATCTGGTACAGTTACAGATGTTGAATCTGGTGAGGCGATCATCGGAGCAACTGTTAACCTCGAAGGTGGGATGAACATAATTTGTTAATAATCATATTTTGCTTTAATAGGCCCGTAAATTCCTTAACATAAAATCTGTACCGTTATCGTACTACGTAGCGATAACTGATTTTATGTTAAATAGCCGCATCCGCGTCTATTACGGAATTTACTCGTTTCGTTACATAATTTATATTATGTTAAGTAAGGATCTGAGCGGCTTATGGGGTTCTGTATCAATATGGCCTCCTGACGAACTTCCGGACCCCTTCCCTAAATCAGTATGACAATTAAATTAACCAGCGGAATTCGCTGGTGTGAACGCTTTGAATGATCCCGTGCCATCAAACTTTCTCTTTGAATGCCCCTGTCGGGACGTTGAATTGTGTTTCGTCGGTTATCTTTTCAAGGAAGTGAATATCCTTAAAAATCCGTAAGTGATGTTTTGATTCACCCAGGACACCTTCATTCCACTCGAAATTTTCCATTCTGATCGGCATCAGCAAACCCTGTACTTTTACCCAGTCGCTGTACACTTTGGCGGTGTTGACTGGACTGTCTTCCCCGAAATAGGTAATCGAATATGCCAACACCTTGAAAATATAAGTCTCAGGATCCAGGTACATGTAATAGGTATCTTTGGGAGTCAACCCCACGCCTGAGCCAAATCCTACCTTAAGGGTCTCATATTCCTTTCCACCCAATGTGTTTTTACCTGCATACGTTACAAAGACTCCAGGGTCTTTTATGACAAATGGAATCGCAATAAAGTAAAAGTCCAGGTTATAATAGAACGCTGGTGAATTACCTGGCACCTTGCTGGTGTCTGGCAAAGCCCATGCAAACTCACCGTCATAGCCTATTTCAAAATCTTTGGATTGCAGATGAGCTCGCCTGTCCTTCAGTTGGGTCAATTGATGAATCGTATCTCCATGATTGATCATTACATATTCCAGGCCATCAAATTTTTGCCATTGAGCCATTCCACCATGAGCTTTGACACAGCGATTCAATAGTTCTTGGCCCTTTTGCACTGAAGGATCGTCCGAACGCTCATCATTTATTACATTCGTTTGCCCCCGGTCATTGGCATCGTTATTCGATTGACATCCGGACAGCACTAAGGCAATTGGAATGATCAGAACTAAGGCACTTTTCAACATATTAACTTTTTTCACTCCTTTAAAGCTAATAAACTATTTTGATGGGTGATTTCTATTGCCCTTTTACCTACAGAAATCCAGTTAAATCCCATTTCTTACGCATTCCTTATCTTTAATTATATGAATCGCTGCCCTGGTATCCTTTTGGCCTTATACCCGTTGTTACTCCTCCCCGGTTTATTTGGGTGCGAATCTTCTCATGAATTGAAGCTTAACCAGCAGTTGCTAAGCGATCAGCTGGAACTCATTGCAGATATGGGTGAAGTTTATGAGCTCAGAAAACAAAGGATTAACCAAACATTTGTCCGGAACTACCTGGGCACGCGTGAACATGTGACCTATTCCACCTCTCATATCTATTTGGCGGATACCAGTAAGTTTGGAAGGATCAATTATCAGGACTATAAAAATCTTGCACTCACTGGGACTGAACTGCTTAAAGCATTGGAGGAATTTAGTGAAGCGGTTAGTTCTAGCCATGAATCTACCTATACGCCCGATGAAAATGACCGGGCACTCCTTGCTAAGATTCAGTCATTTGCAGATGGATATCTCGTGAATCTATCCGGTACACCTTCACAGGAAGAAACCATGACGTCTCATCTTAAACAACTTGCAAAAGCAGCTCCTATCCTGCTTTACCTGGGGCATTTGGAGGCGCTGAAATTACTCCTTACCAACAAGATCCTTGAGATGCAGCAACAGGCCCAGATGACCACTATCAAAGACTATTTCACACAGCTATCTCCTTTCCTTTTTATTCCTGAGGCTGAACGGATACTCATCTCTCCCGATGCCAATCACATCGAATATTCGGGTCGTATCTATGCCATTGATCGATATGATGCTAACCAGGGTCTTTACATCAAGTCAGTTAGCGTGAATGGCCAGACCCTGGATTATAACCCAGATAACCCTCAATACAGGTTTACGCTTCCTGTTGTAAAGAATGCGGATGATTCCATGAGGATCTACCTGGAAGCGAAGGCCATTACCCATGAGGGTGTGGATACCACCCTGACCATCGAACGAAAATTCCGTGTATGTCCATAAAGAGCCACATAGCCTCCTTCTCTCGGGTCATACTCTTTGCGTTTGGCATAACTGCCTGTCAGCAAGTGACGCTGAATGAAGATCAAACAACCCTTTTGCTCACCAATATGGAAGCGTATGCAGGTATGCTGGATGAGCTTAATGATGGGGAAATCAATAGGTTGTCAGATCTTCTAAATGAAACACCCGGCCTATCGCCACACGTTAAGGAAACGGTTGATCAGCTCAATCTCCTAAAGGATAATCTCCAGGAAGTGTCTGGTGAATTGATGAGTCCGGATCTATATAATAAGGATGTTTATATCACTGATATACAGATAGTTAAAACTGATCAATTAAAGTTATTAGACCAAAAAATCAGCCAATTTCAGGAGCTGGTAAAACCCCTTTCAGTTGAAATCTATGACGAGTTGGTATCAGAACGTAAGGTTCTTTTTGATCATCTCGAAGGTACGCATCCGGCGGGTGTGCTGGACCTGGTGCTGATGAAATACCATGTAAGGATACACCGGTTGATGAATCAGCTATTCAAAAAGTTGGCAGATATCGAAATCACCCCAAATGCCAGGATCAACTTTACGGACCCCTATTTTACGATTCAAATCGTGCCTGAAACGAATATCTTATTGTCTGGCGATTCTCTTCGATTTAAACTCGTTGATTTCGCCTATTTCAAAGCCCATCCTGATAGCATCGTCTTTAGTCATAATGATCAGGAGTTTAGATTTGGAGAGGACTATGCAGCAATTAATTATTCAATTCCTATTCAGACCAGAATTCCTGTTGAGCAGGAAATTGTGACTAAATCAAACTACGGTCTTTGGCTCCATGGCCATACTTCCTTTGAATATGCTGAAATCAGGGATACGCTGCGATATGAATATCTAGAGCCCTGTGAATAGCACATTCCAGCAATTTGTGTTCAAAAACAGTAACTTTATCATGGTCCTTTATGGAAAACAACTATTCTCGCATCACTATATAACAAGCATTCACCTTTTACCCAGTAACCCATGCGATCATTGCCGGCCCTTTTTTCAATCCTGCTCCTCTCCCATGGTTGCGCTCCTGTCAGCTCAGACAAGGAGGCCGCTTCGGATACTGTCTCAGCAAGGGCTGATGCTGTTACTCCAGTGGAAAGGGAGATTGCTGAGCAAGTAGAAATACAACCTGATAAACCTTCTGTCGACAGTGTTTCTGTTAACATGAAGCCAGCTCTGATCGATTTATTTGAAGATCCCATCGACGTGTTAGCCTACAAGATCAAAAAGGAAGGCGCCAATGGCAGTGCCATGAGAAAACGAAACTATTTCCATCAACCGGATACCGTGGGTAATTATTTTATGTATTTCTGGTTTTATACCTATCGAAGAAATGCATCCGTCCCTAATGCACAAGAGGCAGTCATTCTCAATACCTACATCTATGGTGAGACGATTGGTCAGTACGAGAAGGTTGATGAGGCTTTGATCAGTATCAAAGGAATGGTCAATGACCCTGACCTGGATCGATTGAATGTAGTAGGACTTACGAAGCAGGAAGTGATCGATCAATTCGGTCTGGCAGATTTTAGCGACCAAAACCTCTATGTGTACGAACACATGAAAGATATTCTCATCCTTCACTTTGAGGATGATCAGGTAGACTGGTTCAATTTTTTGCGTACCAATCTCGATCTGACCAGCATGGAGGATCTGCCGCCAGAGCTTAAATACTACAATGAACACATACCTGTTAACAACTAAATAGAAGACTATGAAGTACCTGTTTTTCTTCTGCTCGTTGATTTCATGTCAATTGGTCTCCGCCCAAACCCTGGGATTAAGTGATTACGATAAACCTGAGCTCCTGCTGAGGCTGGAGGCATACGAGAAGCAAGGGGGTTCATTCAAAGCTTTGGGATTTGATGGGTTAAATGATAAAAGCTTTACCACTGATATACCTCTTGATGTGATTCCCTTTGCTTCCGCAGAATACTTTCATATTGGATTTCTAACGGACTTTGGACGAATCACAGATCTCTCCCAGGCTCCCATTGTGCTGGTCAATAGTGCTCCCTTTGAAAAAGAATATACCGTGGCGCTCGCTGCCGAAAATCTTAAAATGTTTTTGGCAATTGTGGTTGAAGTTGAAACAGTTCATGTGGCTGATTACCTGGTGAACCAGGAATATATGACCCGGGCGGATTACGACGAAATATTATATGAAATGGAATTTGGGTTGGAAGAACCACCGATCAGCAAGGATGAATGGATACAAAACCTCCAGGCTGACAGAAAAAAAGCCATTCAATACATCAACATGCTGATTGGGGATGTGCAGATAGACAATATAGCCTCCTATCTGAATAACCTGACAGAGCGTCGTAAAGCCGCAATAAACATCGAAACTGTAGATGGGTTAGGAATTGTCTATCCCGGTAGTGATCAGGTTACTAACTCATTTAACTATGAAGCAGAGGTTACGGTTGAAAGAGTAGAAAATTTCCTTTCAGGAGCCAATGACGCAGAGCGCCTGAAGTTTTATCGTGATGCGACTACCTACGCTACGTATGGTTCCAGCGATACCTACTTGTTTGACAGGGTTGAGAAAGCCGAGATGAAGAAGCTAAACAAGGTAATCTACAATCATCTGTCCAAGGACGGATATGAATATGAGGCCAGGGTATTAAAAAAACATTATAAATGAACCTACATCCTATGAGAACACTCATTTATGCCGTGGTCATCATAGCAATGGTTTCATGCGAGAAAAAGAGATCACCGGAAAGACTGGAATCACTGATCCGATTAAATGAGTCCATGGCTTCTACGAACATCCGGGAATTAAATCGCTTGAAAGAGGCTGTTGAGACATCCGGTAACCGAACACTTGATGAGCAAATGTTGGATGAACTGGAGATGATCATCCCCTACTTCCTACACTATTCGAATGATGATGAGTTATTCAAAAGCATAGAAGCTTTAGACTCAATTTCAGGAACAGACATGTGGTATCGCACTGAAGAGATTAGAGGTCAAATGGCCATGATTAAAAATATGTCAGAGGTATATAAGGAGTCGCGGGATTCCCTGGATCTGGAGTTGATTAAAGGTGGTTTAAATATACTTCAGGCATCATTTATCAAGGACAGGCAGATAAAGATCACCTATGGCACTTTCGATCCCCTCCCGGTTCGCTTTTTTATGAATCAGGACAGTTTGGCTATCGGAAAAACCTCCCAGATAATCCTGACCCTGGGCAAACCCCTTGACGAAACCCTTTTTGGATTGAAAGAAGCAGCATTGAGCATCACGTTTGACGACCTGACAATCAATGATTATGAGTTGAAACAAATGGGTCAGGGAAGCTGGATCGTTAGCTTTGTCCCGGACAGAAGTGGAAAGTATATCCTACATTTTAACGGTGATATTATGGCGACGGTAGACAATGTTGCCATCAGGTACCCATTCAATGGTCGCCAGGAACTACTGGTAAAATAGGTCCATGATCCTTGCGGTAGACGTGTTTTATCATCAGGACTTTGCCAGAACAGCAGGTGTCTTATTCGATGAATGGGATGCTGCTGAACTTAATCAGATCATCTATTCGAACACAAAAGACATCAAGGAATACGTTTCCGGATCATTTTACCTGCGTGAGCTTCCCTGTATCCTGCAGTTACTCAAGGATCACCAGGTAAGCCCTGATGTGCTTATTATTGATGGATATGTGTTCCTGGATGGATATCAGCAGGCAGGATTGGGAAAATACCTGTTTGATGAATTGAAGGGAGAGATACCTGTGATTGGGGTGGCGAAGAATCCTTACAAAGCTATTTCCAGAGAATATGCTTTATGGAGAGGAAAGAGTAAGCATCCCCTCTATGTGACTGCTGCAGGAATTGATTCCGGAGATGCCAAAGAACACATTAGAAGGATGCATGGTGATTTCAGGATCCCTACCCTGTTAAAAATGGCCGATAAACTATGCAGAAAATTATCCTGATTAACTCCTTTTCCTCCAAAGAGCATTAAAGGGGTTTTCTGTTTTCAAACCAGTAATCAAATTCTGCACCATATCCCGAACGTACAATCAATTCCCATTTTTCAGGGTTTTCAGGATGCACGACCTCAAGGCCTTCAATACCAACCCATCCCCCTTCCCCTACCTTTTGTGGCAAAGAAGCGATCATATATTCGAGGTCAAACAAACACTCGAAGGCCTTACAAAGGTGGTTTAAGTCGGGTCCATTTTCCGTTCCATAAATACATATTTCTATATGGGTGATATCCTTTACCGGCTCAAAAGCCGGATTGATCAGCTGATCAAAACAGGGAAGATATTGCCCCGGTTTTTCCAGTATGGCCTTCCAGCACTTTTCAGGCATTTCAGGGGAAGGTCCATAATTTTCAAATGTGAATTTAAGTCCAAGATAAGCTCGAAACACATGCTCTACCCAGTTGGTATATGGGGATTTTATATTCTCACCGGTTATTGTCTTCAGCCAGGATCTTTCGCCGACAAACACAAATCCCTCCGTTTGTTCCATTTGATCCAGCTTATTCATTCTTGATGTAATTCCACTCTCAGTTATTGTATTTATATCCTTATATATCAGTGAGTTATATAACTCATTTTCAAATAATTGCTGATAGACATCAAGCGGAACATATTTCCTTATGGATCTCCTGAATGGGTCAGTCATATGCATAGCAGGGTTAAGTTTAATTGGTGGTAGTGCACAATAAGAAAATCAATTCTAGTAAGCAAATACGGAACTTTACTATTTAATGACTTACAAATATCGTTAACTCCATTACACTTGTATCTATTACTTTTTAGTCTGGTATAATAACCCTTTCAGAATAGGCTATTATATTGGCACGGGTATTGTTTACACACTTACAAATAGAAAGTCATGAAGGGATTACTCATCATATTGCTTATCAGCTTAACGGGTTTTACCGTACAAGCGCAAAACAATGATCGCAGAGGCTTTAAGGGCCAGGTAACAGCTTCAGAGGTATCCACATTGGATGCAGCCACGGATGAAGTACTCGCCAATGCCACAGAAAGTACAAACATTGTATTTGATGGCCGCAATATCACTATCGCTGATGACGTGTACGAAATCGTGACCCGTGACTTTGATGGTAAGTCCACCAATACTTTCAAAACCACTAAAAGGCGTAACACTTTCGTCATTGAATTCATCCCGGGTGTTTCACTTACGGTAATTGATGAATCTAATGATGCCGAAATTACGGTGTACAAGCTGGATTAAACAAGCTAATCAAGGCGAAACCTGCTTATAACGCGTTTGAACCTGTACAGTTGGCCGGTAGAGGGTTTTTGTTTTTATTTTACTCCAAACACGGCTCTGATTATGCCAATACCTGATTAATCAGCGCCACAGTGAAGATACTCAGCAAAAACCAGCCAATAAACCCTTCTACAATACATAAATAGCGCGCAAATCCCTTTGTCGGTACCGAACCAAAACCCAGTGTAACAAAACTATTGATGCTTAATGTAAGCGCGTTAACCACTGTCAAAAGCAACGAACCCCCTACCACGATTACTGGTCCTACAATTGACTTTGCTTTTGAATTCATCGCTTTTTCAAAACTCACCAGCAGTCTGCTCTTACTTTCAGCATCCCATTCTGAAGGAAAAAACACATAAAATACGGAGAACAGTAAGATTACGTAGAAAGACATCAAAACGGCCAAACCCGGATCTGTCCCGTGATTGGTGTAGATTCTAAGTAGTACATTCAGCTGCCAGCGAAGGAAGCTATTGAAGGTCATCTCCTGTTGATAGCGATGCTTTAACATCTGTCCCTGCAACTCTTTCATCTCACTATAGCATGCATTGGCTGATTCCAGGTCACCTCTTGATAAAAAGATCGAATGCATTTGCTTATAGATATTAATGAGATTTTTAAAGGTGATGTCGTTGTCAAAGTCTTCACTTTTTAGTGCACCATACTCGATATAGCGAATTTTATACCCATCCAGCTGATCCCAGTAAAGCTCATTCCATATTTCAGAAAACAGGAATTTCTCAAATGAAACTGTCTGTTGGAAATCATTACTCACAAGAAAAAAGCGTTCCGAGACGCTGATTTCAGCAAAATATACCTTGGTAGCAAAGCTATTTTCACGGATGTCCAGGTTTAAGTAGCTGCTTTTATTGAGTATGACCCGAGAGGTACTGTCACCAGAAAAAGTGTTTCCTGTGAGGTATAAATCACCCGGGGGTGTTCCGGGTAGTCTATAATGATTAAATTCTCCATACTCACTCAATTTGATGTCGCATCCCCGGACGATAATGGCCTGAGTACTATTGTCACCTATCAGCAAGTTTCCATCATTGATTTTGCTATCCAGCAGGTCAATTTCTCCATTGGTCACCTGGTTATTTTCTATTTTAACCTGTGAAGCAGTGATCCCTTCCAGTATCATACCGAAGGTAATCTCATTTTGGCTGACCTCTACCCTTTCGAAAGTTGATTCCAGTATTTCTACATAATTGGTGGAGTTGTTTTGATAAAAAATGAACTCATCAGCTGATAGCTGGCCGATGGATAATCCATTGAACTGACAATTTCGGATCTCCAGACCTCCCCGGAAATCAAATTGGTTTAGGTAAAGGTGATCTGTGAAGGTCAGGTTATCTAAGATCACAGGCCTTTTAATAGCTATAAGTCCTTGTTTATCAATAGATTGCGGTATATCCTGAGCAATATAATTGTAAACACCTTTGTTGCGTTTCAGCTTACTATCAGTGATGGATATTTGCATTTGAGACAGGGTCAAATCACCTGCTTCATCCGCCAATAAAAGTTTAACAAATTGCGTTATGTCGACTTGTTGCTGGCTATGACCTGCCAGGGGTAGTATTAACAGAAGTAGACAAAAAACACAAGTCAGTTTACCAGCCATGATTAGTATGTTAATCTATAAAAGTAAGTAATATGGAACTTCGTATAATCTATATTGCTAAGCTATTTCTTCTGAAAAGCACAGTTCGAGGGTTACACCGCCCCCCTGCTGCCCCGTCACTTCAATGTGCAGGTCCACCCTTCCATCTATTTCAGCTATTTTAACAGTATTTTCGAGCACCTTCACATTGCTCACCGGCCGTTTATCGAAGGACATTTTACTCCAAAACCGATCATCAGTGCTTGGGGTCAGCTCATAGTCCCCTTGGCTGTTTCTTTGATCTTTGGGCAATGGCTGAAAGTAATTAGTTATTAGTAATAATTGAAAGTGTGACTTTCTCCCCAATCTCTTTAGTCATCAGGGGAAACCTGTTCTTATTGGTGAAATACAGAAAGGTTACTGGCGGTACAAAGGGCAAGAAATATCGGATGTCTCCATGTCCATATCCGGTTCCACCCTGTGCATAAACTAATAGCGCTGAACCAAAATATATTGCCCCAGCTCCCAGTACTGTTGCACCCATTCCCAAATACACCATGGGTCCGGATGTACTGAGTCTTGTGATTTCCGAAAGTGGTATTTCCTGATCATATATACTAATGAGTGTATCATTTATGATTTGATATCTCCCTTTAATGGGTTTCTTTTCATGATTGACCCATACCCTGATCTTCTTATTCTCTTTGAGTAATACGGTCTTGTTATTAGGTTTTGTAATGACTAAACCCCTGACCATAGCTTTCTGAGATGTTTCATGTAGTGTCTCTCCCCAGGCGTAGATTTGGAGAGTCGTACTAAAAACCAATATGATTAAGACGATACTTTTTTGCATATACATTTCATAGAACCTTATAAGGATTCTGTTTTAAACACTTAAAGATTCAATCAATGGCAAGATTCTACAAACTGAATTTTGCCAGGCACTTATGCTAATTGGTAATTATTGCAAATAATATCCTTATCCAGTTAATTAGAAATATTTCCTAATAAATAACATATTTAGTAAAATACTAATTATATTAGCATTATGAATCAGTATCAAGACTATACCGGGGACAATGTATCATTAGCATTTTACATGCGATGCGTAGAAGAGCTCTGTAATAATGTAGGTGTACCTATCCCCGACTATAACACCATCTCCAGGTACTATTTCAGTAGAAAATATTCACCAGTAGACGTATTTAGAATGACAAACAATAAGTTAAATATCAGAGAAGCCAAGGTTACTATCGAATGGACTGACCAATATGGCCATGGAAGCCGGGACTTTACCCATGCCAGCCAGATCCGGGAGTTTCTGGAAGACTTCCCTGCTCTGAAGCATCAGTTGGGAAAGAAAGTGGAACAAGAGGCAGTATCGTTGCAGACAGTGTGATATGTGTGGACAGTCAACCTTCGATTTTATGAGATCCTTCGCACGCTCAGGATGACGGTCTATTTATTTATTACGTCATCCTGAGCAGCGCGAAGGATCTTAGGTTTAGTAAGTAGCTATTCCCCCCTACCACTTTAGAATATCATCATAAAGATCCCTCCATTCCGGATTCAATGACTCAATTAGATTAATCTTTTTGACACGTACCCAGCCTTTAATTTCTTTTTCCCTCGCAATAGCTGCCTTTATGGTTGGATGAACTTCATAGAATACTAGCTTGTCTATGTTATACCTTGCGGTAAAGGACTTTGGATATGCTTTGGTTTTATGGTCATACATTCGACTAATTAGATCAGACGTTACACCGGTGTAAATTGCTGTATTTCTAATGGTTGTTGTTATATATACAAGACCACCTCGTACCATTCTACAATTTTAGTCATAAATAATGGTGTGATGAATGTATGAAAATAAAGATCCTTCTTGTGAGAATGAATATTTTGAGGTTTTTATTGCTAAGATCCTTCACATCGCCTGCCTGCCGGACAGGCTGGTTCAGGATGACGTTAGAGTTGTCATTCCGTCATCCAGAGCAATGTGAAGGATCTTGGAGTTAGAAAGGTTTATTGCAAATAGTAATATGCATAACAATAGTTTATGTATGTCATATAATAATTAAATATTTATTTATAGGTTATTCAGTGCCCACGGCATAAAATTGCACGTATTAGTTTGTAATTAATATCTCGTGCAATGAACAGTAACATTCTCATAAAATCATTTCCATATTTCATACTTGCCCTTTTCCTATCAGTTATCATATCAGGTGCAAAAGCCAATTCATCAAGAGATACGGAAAAGAAAATCATAAGCTTGTCAGACAATTGGAGCCAACAGGTAGTTACCATTTCAAGCAGTAAGGGTCTAAGAACATTTTGCAGCAATGATGATGAGCGTTATGTGATTTTTAAGTTGCTCGATGAAATTCACTTTTACCATGATCAGTTGGAAGCCGAACTGAAGACTACTGATTTCAATCATTCCAAAAGACAAATACGGCGCATACTCAAGCACATGGAAAAAATCGATGAAAAGTATCATCCCATGGAGTTTTCCAGGTTTTTTCGGGAACAGTGCGCCCTACAGACAAAACTTGACAAAAAGTCTGATCAATACGAAGCAAGTTTTGGTTACCATACCTACAATGGAAAGGTGTATGTGCAGGAAGTACAAATCCAACGATACCTAAAGAGACTAACGAAAAGTATCGATCGCATCAAAGAGGACGTAGAACACTTCTACATCCGCAGGGTGGTTTGGGAGAGTTAAAATAGATTTCTCCCCCACCTAAGTACTAGAATGTTGCCTTTGTAATTGCATAACACCAGCTACCTAAATCTATTGGAGGATTTTTCTAAAAATAGATGGTAATATTTATTGGTTTACCAATTTCAATATAGTGAAGTCCAGATTGCCATTATTTACGGGTATTTCAAAGTTGTCTGATAATGTGGAAGCTCCTACCACCACTTCATTCGAATTTAATGCAATGATAGAATTTCCAAAATCATTAAAATCTCCTACGATGATTCTGGAATTCACCAGATTTAGGTCTGAATCCAATTGAGAAATATTAATTCTTGGAAAATTAACCACCAAGTCGAATCCTGTGGCAAAGTATTGATTATCTATGGCCACCATATCTTTAATCAATCCCGGGATATATTTTTCCTGAATCATATTTCCATCGACATCCCATTCAGCCATGAATCCTTCTTCATCTAATACTGTAGAAGTACCAAACATAACAATGCTTTGATCTTTTAATATCATTCCATCAACAATTTGAAGCGCTTGAGGAATATAGGTCTCATCTACTTCAATCTGTGATGAGATTCGATCAATTCTCAATAATGTGAGTGAGCCGGAACCGGGATTAGTATGATATCCGCCAATGAAATATTTATCCTGAGAAAAAGCAAAATCTTCTCCGTGGAATGTATTATCCTCAATGAAATTTTGTGACAATATATTTCCCTGCTCATCCAATTTCATAATATAGGAATCTGATTGGGTTGGCTCACTGTTATTGATGCTACCCAAATAGATTAGATTTCCATCGATATCTGTGGCAATATTCCGTGAATATCCATAAAACCCTGGGATTACAAGATCCCATATTATAGCACCATTTGCATCAATGCTGAAAATCCATATTGAGTAAGGAGAGTTTACATTTGGATTGTTGCTGATATCTCCGTCATAAGATCTTGTCTGGGCCATTATAGATATTGTTCCATTAGGCAATTGTGTAGCCGAATAGCCTGTGTCATGCCCCGATCCTCCGTAATTATTGGACCATACCAGGTTACCGCTAACATCTGTTTTAACAAGCCAGACATCACTACCTCCATTGTTACCTAAAACATCTCCATTTGTAGACTCAGACTTACCAATAATCAAAAAACTACCATCCTGTAATTCTATCGTCTTAACAACTTCATCCACGCCTGATCCTCCATAAGTCTTTGTCCAGGCAAGATCGAAACTAAAAGGATCAACACTTGTACTATTATCACCCAAATCAATATCAACTGTTCCAAAATCCTCATCCACTGTAATATTCAACACGATTTTCCCATCCTCCAGTGCTGCATCCACATTGATGTTGTAAAGTGTCTTAGGCTGCGCATCGATGTTGGCAGTAAACTGGCGCGTAATGAAAGTTCCATCCAGTTTGGTATAACTTAGGTCTACCACAACACTCAGTGGTTCAGCTACGAAGTATCCTTCCCGGGTCTCCCCTTGCACATAATCTAATGTGGTACCAGAGCTAACTACTGTGACAGCACCTGTGTAATCATTAAAAGTGCTTGTTACATTAGATGAATAGTTGATGGCTACCTTGCTATTGGCCAGCTCCGCATCTATATCAATCGTTTTTAGCTCTTCTTTATCAATGGTGAAGTTATCAGACCTTCCAAAGTAATAGGGATTCTCAAAAGCCGCTTCCAGGAAATTGTTACTATGTGCTTCTATATAGTATTCGCCAGTGGGTAGCTGAATTTCGGTTGGAGCTGTTGAATACGGGTCAAAAACCAGGTATTCGGTTCCATCCGAATTGAATATGGTCACTTTCCAGTCATCTGTCGGTACGGCTGCTACCCTCCCACTGGCAGGTTCTTCGGTAATGGTCACCGAAATGTTCATGGACAGGTATCCGAAATCGGTAGGTTCAGGTGTTTCCTGATCCTGGCGGTTACAGGCAAAAACCAGACTAACAAAAAGTGAAAAAGCAATTAATTTCTTCATAAATAATGTTATTATATTAATTAACATCTCGGATTAAGTTCACAGCCAGGAATTTCCGCGGAATCAGGAGTACCATCACCGTCACTATCTATGGTTGGAATTATAATGGTGTTGAGTTTCCATATTTCCATTCTATTGATCGTCCAGGTACCCAGTTGTCCGTCGGTTCCGGTGAAATCACCGTGGTATCCAACTGTTAAAGCAGGGTCTGTGCCTTCTCTAAAGTAGGTGTAGCCATAGGTGTATCCTCCATCCAATTCATTGTTGATGTACAAATCATGCCCAGCACCAAATGTTGGACCATAATTAATGGCTGAATAGATGGAGTTACTATCATATCCTGAAAACAGCGGTTTGTGAGGCCATTTAATATCGTTATTAATACTGAAGAGAAAATTGTTAACTGCATTTATCGAGTAACTCGAGAGTGAAGCATCCCAGAATACCTGGTTATAGCCCCCAAAAACATGCCCATCAGTGGTCTCAACGACCACTAGCAAATCATAAATGTTGTCACATGATGTGTGAAAATCCTGGGCGTTTTTTCCATCACCTAACTCTTTGACAAAAATCAACTCTGCTGGGGTATTAAATCTTGGGTCGAGCCAGTCAATGATTTTTTGTTCATCGTTATCATTTGTTACGACCAATGATCCCGGAAGCAATTCTCCGGTAACAATCTCCCCCAATTCGATATCTACTGTTTCAAATGTCTCATCTACATTGATGTTGAGTATGATCTCTCCATCTTCAAGTGTGGCATCTACATTGATATTGTAAAGTGTTTTAGGGAGCGCATCAATATCTGCAGAAAACTGTCGTGTGATAAAAGATCCATCCAGTTTGGTATAGCTCAGATTGACAACAACCCTCAACGGTTCAGATGCGAAATATCCTTCACGGGTTTCACCCTGAACATAATCAAGGGTGGTTCCGGAGCTTACAACGGTTACAGCACCTGTATAATCATTAAATGTGCTTGTCACATTTGAGGAATAGTTGATCGCCACCTTGCTATTTGCAAGTTCTGCATCGATATCAATCGTCTTCAGCTCTTCCTTGTCGATAGTGAAATTGGCTGATCTTCCAAAGTAGTATGGATTTTCAAAAGCAGCTTCCTGGAAATTATTACTATGTGCTTCTACATAATATTCTCCCGTGGGTAACTGTACTTCGGAAGGTGCTGATGAATACGGGTCAAAGACCAGGTATTCTGTCCCATCCGAATTGAAGATGGTCACTTTCCAGTCATCTGTGGGTACAGCAGTTACTCTCCCATTGGCTGGTTCTTCGGTAATGGTCACCGAGATATTCATGGAAAGATAGCCGAAGTCGGTTGGTTCTGGGGTTTCCTGGTCCTGTCGGTTGCAGGCCAATAGGATAATGCCCATGCCAAGTAGCATGCAAAGTTTTTTCATCGGTTCAGGTAGTTAAATAGACGGATAATAAGAATAGGTCAAAGACAATAACCGATCACCAATCAAGTACTGATTTGAATGATCGGTTATTGAAAATATCTTACTAATTGGCCATATTGTTTAGGTATTGGAATATGCCGGTATAGTTCCCCTGAACGGGGCCTCCATCAGTTTCCAAATCAAATTCGATGGTAAAGTTAAATTCGCCTCCGGATATTGTGATGGTTCCACCAGTAATGCTGTACTCGGCATCTTCAAAGTCACCATTCGGTAGAATACCGTCATCATCAAATTCGATTTCTCCACCATTGAAGAAAAATTCGCCGTCTACGTCACCTAATACCGCCACATCGGTATCCACATAATTAAATGTGCCCACAACAAATGATGACTGAACAGGGGCGTATAGATTGAAATAGACTTTCATAGAAGCACCATTGGTACCCACAAAATATTGTTGTCCACCACCTTCTGTGTATATGACAAAGTCAGCGTCACTTACTCCAACTTCATACCCGAAATGTGTATTTGAGCCTATCTCCAATGGGTCTTCATCTCCATAGTCGTCAACATAACCATCGACCAATGGGTACACTATACCATCAAAAACTGCAGTATTGGGATCTGTAATTGGACCGACCTCTTCACCAATATTAATCTCTTCCACATCAAATGATTCATCCACATTGATGTTGAGGACAATCTTTCCGTCTTCAAGAGTAGCATCTACATTGATATTGTAAAGTGTTTTAGGTTGCGCATCGATATCTGCTGAAAATTGTCGGGTAATAAACGATCCATCCAGTTTGGTATAGCTCAGATTGACAACAACACTCAAGGGTTCAGATACGAAATATCCTTCACGGGTTTCGCCCTGAACATAATCAAGGGTGGTTCCGGAGCTTACAACGGTTACAGCACCTGTATAATCATTAAATGTGCTTGTCACATTTGATGAATAGTTGATCGCCACCTTGCTATTTGCCAGTTCTGCATCGATATCAATTGTTTTAAGTTCTTCCTTATCGATGGTGAAATTTAAGGATCTTCCAAAGTAGTAAGGATTTTCGAATGCCGCTTCCAGGAAATTATTGCTGTGAGCCTCCACATAATATTCTCCGGTAGGTAATTGTACCTCAGCAGGAGCGGACGAGTAGGGATCGAAAACCATCACTTCGCTATCATCGGAAGCATCAAAGATGGTGACTCTCCAGTCATCTGTAGAAACTGCTTCTATCCTACCACTGGCTGGTTCTGAGGTGATAGAAACAGAAATGTTCATAGAAAGATAGCCAAATTCAGTGGGCTCTGGTGTATCCTGGTTATTGCGGTCGCAGGCAAAAACGAATACAGCAAGCCCAAGCAAGACATAAAGACTTTTCATTAGTTCAGGGGTTATAATTAATTGTGACTTAGTATAATCTCCGAAAAATTAAGGTTTATATAAGAAAAAGACAAATTTAATTTGCTGATAATGCTTTAATGACGTGGGCAACATTTTAAGATGTGGGTGGCTAAAGAAAGTCACGATATCACCTTAAATGCTCGTAATTTCCTTAAAGAAATCTGTGGTTAGATAAGACGTTGTAGCTAGCTATTAAAGAGTAACAGGTATATGATAAATAAACAGGCAGTTGTATTTTACTTCACTGAATATCCAAATAAAATACTTATTTGTATTTTCAACCCATGAACCTGGGACTCTGGATCATCCTTTACATGCTCATCACCGTTGTCATTGGAATTCTGGCTTCCCGATTTATTCATTCTTCTGCTGACTTCTTATCGACCAGTCGCAGGCTTCCACTATTGTTTAATGCCTCGGCCCTGTTTGCCTTCTGGTTTGGATCCGAGACAGTGCTGGGCGCCTCATCAGAATTCATTCAGCATGGACTGCTGGGAGTCATCGAAGATCCATTTGGTGGTTTCCTTTGCCTGGTTCTATTTGGGTTGATCTTTGTTCGCCCGCTTTATAGAAAGAACATACTTACCCTTGGAGATCTGTTTCGCGGCGTTTATGGTGCCAGGGTTGAACGGATATCCAGTCTCCTGATGATCCTGGCGTTCTTTGGTTATGCAGCCGCCCAGATCATTGCCCTGGGCATCCTGTTCCATACCATTTTCGGCCTGGATGAATTGACCGGACGCCTTCTTAGTGCAGCTATTGTGATGGTCTATACGACGGCCGGCGGTATGTGGTCAGTATCTATTACGGATTTCATTCAAAGTATCATGATCGTTGTCGGGCTGGTCTTCATTGCGATCTTTCTATTTGGCCAGGTGGATGTTTCTACCTTGTTTCACTCTAAAGACCCCTATTTCTTTGATTTCCTTCCAAATCGTCACCCAGACGTTAGCTGGATGGATTATTTCGCAGCCTGGTGTGCATTAGGCCTGGGCTCCCTGGCCTCACAGGATATATTTCAAAGAGCCAATGCCGCCCGAACGGAACGCATCGCAGTCTCTTCCACTTATTTGGGGGCTGGGTTATACCTGATTTTTGCGATGATCCCTTTACTCCTTGGGTTGATGGTTTTTCAGCTACATCCTGAGCTGACGACGGATAATACCCAGCATGCATTGACCACCATGATCTCTAATTATACGCCCATGTGGCTTCAGGTCCTTTTTTATGGTGCACTCACTTCTGCGATATTCAGCACCTGTAGCGGAGCCTTGTTGGCACCTTCTTCCCTCCTGGCGGAAAATGTGTTGAAGCCCCTCTTCTATCCAAACAGTCCAGATAAGCAGCTGCTTCGGCTTAGCAGGATTTCTGTGGTGGTCATCACGATCATTGCCACGGTCCTGGCGGTGACGAGCGAGAGCATTTATGCACTGGTGAGCCAGTCTTCTATCCTGGGTATGGTTTCGATCCTGGTGCCCTTATATGCGGCATTGTTTTATAAAGAGCGTCAACGACCGCTTGGAGCACTTTTGTCCATGACTTTTGGGCTGGGGGTTTATGTGGTGTTTGAAATCTTTCCTTTTGAACCTGTACCATCCATGTTTTTTGGTTTTGGTGCGTCGGTGCTTGGGTTATTTATAGGTAATAGTATATCACGCAAAGACGCTGAGAACGCAAAGGTTGCTTAAGAGGAACAAGAAGAAAGGTTAAAGGAAAAAGGAAGTTCATGAAAAATACTTTTAGCCACAAAGACACCAAGACACTAATTGTTTTATGAACTACCAGGCGAACTTTGTATATTCCTGGCGACTCCGGCGGTTAAGGGTTGTTTAATACACCTCAGGTACGAACGTCTGGTAATCGACTGGTGGCCTCACATAATCATGATCATGCGGCAGTGGTGGTAAGTCTATCTTGTGATATTTTACTTTTTCATAAGGCACCATCGTTAATAGGTGTGCAATACAGTTGAGACGTGCCTTTTTCTTGTTGTCACCATTCACCACATACCAGGGTGATTGCTTAGTATCGGTATAGGAAAACATCTCATCCTTGGCTTTGGAGTATTCCAGCCACTTTTGCCTGGACTCCAGGTCCATCGGGCTGAATTTCCATCGTTTTATCGGGTTCTCGATTCTTTCCTTAAAACGTTGTTCCTGTATTTCATCACTCACTGAAAACCAGTATTTGATCAGGATGATCCCTGACCGGATCAGCATCCGTTCAAACTCAGGGCAGGAACGCAGAAACTCCTCATATTCCTCCTGGGTACAAAAACCCATCACTTTCTCTACTCCTGCCCGGTTGTACCAGCTTCGATCAAACAGGACCATCTCCCCTGCTGCTGGCAGATGTTTTACATATCGCTGAAAGTACCATTGGGATTTTTCCCTTTCGGTTGGGATACCCAGGGCGACTACCTTACAAACACGGGGATTGAGAGGTTCTGTGATTCGTTTGATAGCCCCTCCCTTACCTGAAGCATCTCTCCCCTCAAACAATACCACCACCTTCAGCTTCTTGCTTTTGATCCATTCCTGCATGTAGACCAATTCTTTGGAAAGCTTAGCGTGTTCCTGACCGTAATTGAATTTACTCATAGGCATCTCTGATCCTTTTGATACATTGAATTTAAAGTGTTTTGATGATATCATGGTATGACTTAAGTCATAATTCAAGCTGGGATAATTACGGTTTTCTTTAGTTTAGCTATGTTTTGATCCAATGACGAAATGAATAGGTCAGTTCTTATGAAATCTCTGTTATTCTCTTTTCTAATCATACCTTTCCTCTTGTATGCACAGAAAGAGTTTACGATTAATGATACATTGGTCGTACATAAAAACCTGATTTACAAGGATTCATTTAAGAAAAGCCTGGATAACTGGGTCGTTGAACAACAGCCCGGTGGCACAGTCACGATATTGGATAAGCAGTTGGAAATTACCGATCAGAAGGGTTGCACAATCTGGTTAAACAAAATATTCGATCAGCCTATCATGATTGAGTATACAGCTACTGTTATTGACCAGGGTGGTCCGCAAGACCGAGTCTCAGATTTAAACTGTTTCTGGCTGGCCACTGATCCTTTCAGGGATGATTTTTTCAGTAATCCTAACAGACTGGGTCGATTTCCCCAATATGATAGTCTGGCTTTGTACTATGTCGGACAGGGAGGGCACAACAATACAAAAACACGGTTTAGAAAATACCAGGGTAATGGAGAAAAGCCCCTACTCCCTGAACATGATCTAACAGATCCAAAGTTCATGATTACGGCTAATCAACCAAACCATATCAGGATCATAGTTTTTGGGAAGATAGTTCAGTATTGGAGAAATAATCAACTGATATACAATATTTTAGATAACAATCCTTATACTAAAGGTTATTTTGGATTCAGAACTGTAAATAACCATATGGTGATTGATGATTTCAATGTTTACAGCTTGCATAAACGACCTTAACCAACCTTCTAATGCTATTCATCATTAGACTTTTAAACTATTTACTCTTACTGCTGTCGTCAGGCGGCTTAATGAATGAGGCAATTGACGCTCCTGTTGATTGTAGCGTCTTAGCAAATGACTCTTTGTTTCAAAACCCGATTCATATGTCAGGTCCGGATCCATGGGTCCTTCAGGTTGATGATGAATACTATCTGACTTTCACTACTGGGTCCAACGTAACTCTACATAAAAGTTCAAAGATGTCTGACTTATCCGGGATGAAAAGTCAGGTTGTCTGGAAGCCGCCTGTAAGCGGGCCTAATTCAAGAAACATCTGGGCCCCTGAGATTCACAGCATTGATGGTAAGTGGTATATCTATTATGCGGCAGATGATGGAGATAATTACAACCATCGGATGTTTGTTCTGGAGAATGAGGCTGATGATCCATTTTCAAATACATGGGTTGATCGGGGAATGTTAAAACTCCCGGATGACAAATGGGCCATTGATGGGACCATTTTTGAACATCGTGGTCAACACTATTTTCTTTGGTCCGGGTGGGAAGGAGATGAAAATGTTCGACAGGATATTTATATCTGCAAGATGAAAGATCCCCTCACTCCTGCTGGTGAACGCATATTATTAACCAAACCGGAACTGAGTTGGGAAACAAATAATGTATCTCCCATCGTCACGGAGGGTCCACAGGTCCTGAAGCAGGGTGATAAGATCTTTATTGTCTATTCTGCCGGGGGATGCTGGACGGATGGATATGCTTTGGGACAACTTACTGCTGACACAAATTCCGACCTTTTAACGCCAGAATCCTGGTTGAAATCAGAGCAACCAGTATTCAGTAACTACCCGGAAGCCAGTGCATATGGCCCGGGACACAATAGTTTCTTTAAATCTAAAGACGGAACCGAAGACTGGATCATTTATCATGCGAACCCGGAATCCGGTCAAGGATGTGGTAGGTTTCGATCGATCAGAATCCAACCCTTTAAGTGGGATAAAAAAGGATATCCGGTATTTGGAAGACCCTATCCACTAAGTAAACCCTTAATCAGACCTTCGGGTGAATATTATTGATGAAAGCAAATAACCTAAGCATCACTATTCTGGCATTTACAGGCCTTATTGCTTGTAGTCAAACGAAGAAAGCAGAAACTGATAACCGTCAGGGTCTGACCTATTCCAATCCAATTGATGTCGCTTTTGGTGATCCTTACATCTTGGATAATGAGGATGGGACCTACTATATGTATGGTACCGGAGGCGGAGCGAAAGATGGATTTGCTACTTATTCATCATCAGATCTGGTAAACTGGACTTTCGAAGGCCAGGTGTATACAGGAAATACGGACAGTTCATGGAATAGTAAGTGGTTTTGGGCACCAGAAGTATATAAGCGTGGAGATCAATATTACCTGTTTTTCAGTGCGCAGTGGAAGGAAAACCCTACTGATGAAGAAGAAAATTTCATGATTGGTGTTGCAGTAGCCGATAATCCGAAAGGACCATTCATAGACATGTATGACAGACCCATTTTCAATCCGGGTTATCCTATTATTGATGCCAATGTGTTTGTAGATAATGATGGCACGAATTATCTCTACTATTCTCGTGCGTGCTATAAACATCCGGTAGAAAGTGAAATAGCAGACTGGGCAAAAGAGCAAGAGCTGTATGAGGAAATCGAGGAGAGCTGGGTGTATGGCGTGAAGCTGAAACCTGATTTTAGCGGCATCATTGGTGAACCGGTACTTTTACTTCGCCCCCCTGTATCTATGGAAGATCAGCAAGCTGAATGGGAAAGCAGATCAGTTACTTCGAAGGAGATTAACCGAAGGTGGACGGAGGGTTCTTTCATATTCAAGAAAAATGGAGTGTATTACATCATGTATTCCGCCAATTACTATGCCGGTCAAAACTATGCGGTTGGATATGCAACAGGTCAGTCGCCCCTGGGACCGTTTACCAAGGCAGCAAATAACCCGGTACTACAGAAAAATATCAATCAGGGAGGGGACGTAACCGGAACCGGGCACAATATGGTACTTTTCTCACCTGACAGCTCAAGGATGTATTGTGTCTACCATGGTAGGACCAAAATGAGCGGTCAGGAACGTGTGGTATTCATTGATGAGATGCGAATAACAGAAGATGGGAAACTGGTTGTTGATGGACCTACAACTAAAGAACAGCCACTCCCTTTTCAGTAGCGAATAAAAGATTAGCAAGTATGTAAATCATTTCATTTGCTGCGAGGAGTAGCTTATCTTTAGCTGATATGAAAGTACCCTTAGCTATCAAAAAACATACGCTACGTCTTATTCTAGGCATTCTGGCTCTTATCTTACCTATTGCCATGCCGCTCGGACGTCTGGTTTTTGGTGGAAGCCCTATTTTGCAATCCTCGATAAGCGCCTACTATTTCTCAGAAGTCAGATTTCTTTTTTTGATTATCCTGACCTTATTTGGGTTGGCATTTATCTTTTACGGACTGACTTATTCCAGGCAAAGGTGGATTCTGATCCTAACGGGTACATTGACTATATGTGTGGCCTATTTTCCAACTTCAGGACCAGGTGTCAGTCATTCCTGGATAAGTTATTTTCACATTATTTGCGCAGTAGGATTCTTTTTTATGTTGGGCTTTGTGATCCGTTACTCCTTCAATTTGCCTTTGGCTTTTCCTTTGCTGACTAAGCTGGGACTGTACATATGGATAGCCGAAGGTGTTTTGATCATCTACTTCCTGGCATTTAGGGGCCTATGGCCTCCTTTAGTGTTCTTCCTGGAGACAGTGATCCTTTGGTTATTCACTTTCGGAGTATATGTGAGGTGGCAGATTGATAAAAGATTGAGGGGTTAATAAGTTTATGCTTTTAAGTGCTATTACACGAAGTTTCACAGAGACCTTTTCTTTGAGTTCCCTTTTGGTTTCTCTGAGAATCTCTATGGAATAACTTATCAGGAACACAAGTAGAAAAGTGATGAACGTTATATCCTTTGCAGATCCTCTTCTGCTCCACCCTTTCGGTTACTTCTGGATTTAAGTTTTTTGTTTCCGAAATTTCTGGAATAAGTAAGCCCAATAACGCGAGTGTCAAAATTATTTCTCCTGGTAAAAATAAGATTGCCTTCATTGGTGGCGGTTTCTGCTGTAAGGATCATGGTCTTGAAGATATCTGATATATTTAAGCTCAATGAACCACCATTTCCTTCAAACTGTTTTCTGAAACCTGCTGAGATCCCAAAATAAGGCTTATAACTGAACAAGCCTTCCAGATAGCCAGAATAATAAAATCCACTAATTTCAGCGGAGAATTTTTTCCCTAGTTTGAATCGTTGATTGGAATTTCCAATAGCAACAGTAACTGTACGGGTAAGGAATTCATTGTTTATGGTAGATTCTACCTTTTTGTACATGATCCCAAGGTTATTATTCATTTCCCACCAGTCATTGATTATGATTGGTAATGATAGATTAAATACTATCAAATCGGACTTATCCAAATTAATAGGGATTTGAATGATCTGATCAGAATTTTCAAGCTTTTCAGGCTGTCTTCCAATTTCATTATTTATCCTGTTGTATTCAATCGAAGTAATAATCTTGTTCCACACCCATGTTGCACGGATAGTATGCGTGAATACTGGCCAAAGTTGAGTGTTACCGGAGGTAAATGTCCTGGGATCAAGGAAAATAGGTGATGGTGTAAGTTGTAAAAATGCGGGTCTGTTGATCCTGGCATTGTAGGACAGATTCATAGAGCTTTTTTCTGCCAGTTTCCTGGATATATAGATAGTAGGAAACAACCGTCCATAATTTCTATATACGATGGATTGATTGCTTGCATCACGTATGTCAGTTATTGTATGTTCATACCTTAGACCTGATTTAAAAGAAGTCTCTCCAAATGAGGTATTGTATGATAAATAGCCTGCATATATGTCCTCAGTTACATCTGTAAAGAACGAAAAGAAAGGATCATTGGCATATTGACCATTAGCCAGACGATCTGTTCTGATCTCATTACTCAGGGTATTTAAGGTTGCCTTTGCCCCCGTTTCAAACTTTGACTTTTCCCCAATCGTTAAACTATAGTCAATCTTTCCAATCCAGAATCTCGTCGGATTGGCATTATTGACAATCACACTCTCTAAGTAGTTTGGACTATTATCTTGTGGTTGAAAATCATTTTTATAGAGCTGATCTTGATCATTACTGAAACGCAGGTAGTCTAAATTTATATCAAGTTGCGCTTTTTCAGTGAATTTGTGCTGAATATTGAAATTCGCCAGAAACTGTTTTCTTGGATTTATATTTTCTCTCGACCCAATCAAAAGGGTATCAACCCCAGGATCAGTATTATATGTCGTATGGACCTGTGTTTCCCCATTCCATTCTCTATAGTAAATGTCACTCATTACGCCAATGATTGTTTTTTCTCCCAGGTAGTAATCAGCACCAATTCTACCTGTTGACATATCGAATCCTCCTACTCGTACGGATCTGGTATTTGTGACTCGAGTATATTGTTGATTAGTTATATCACTGTGGTTTTCCCAAATGGCCTTATTGTATAAATGGTTAAAGGAATAGTTGGCGAATAGATTAAAATTTTTAGTTCTGTAATTGATATTTCCTCCTGCCTGGTATTTCTCCCGTCTACCGGAGCCTGCTGTAACATTAAAAGATCCATTTACACCTTCATAATCATATCTTTTAAGCACAATATTGATAAATCCAGCATTACCCTCCGCATCGAAGTTTGCCGGAGGTGTTGTGATGAGTTCTATTTTCGCTACATTTTGAGCTGGAGTTGATTGCAGGAAAGCATAAAGCGCATCTGGACTCATGCGACTCATTTTACCGTTGATCATTACGTTGACTCCGTTTTTCCCACTAATACTGATGGAACTATTAATTCTATCTACCAGTACTCCCGGTGATTTTTCTAACACTTCTAATACGGTATTACCTGCTAATACCGGGCTTGTTTCCACGTTGATTACCATCCGGTCAATGGTCTGTTCATAAAGTGGTTTTTCTGCCTGCACTGTAACTTCATCCAATTCTGTAGTTGATACTGACAGAAGAATAGGCGGCACATTCATGTCCGATGATCCGATTTGGACTTTGGGTGAATGGGTCTTGCTATACCCTACCATATAGCTTTGTATGATGTAATCACCTGATTGAACGTTTGAGATGGAATAGTTACCCTGATCATCGGTGACGGAGCCTTTTATAAAGCTAGAATCTGAATCATTTAGTAATAGTACATTGGCGTAAGAAATTCCCATATCATCCTGTCCTATTATCTTCCCATTGATTGAATACTGGGCTGAAACCGGGTGAAATGAAACAATAATAATGGAAATAAAAGATGACAAGCAGATCAATTTTTTCATGGCAGTTAGGTGTGGAAAGGTGATGATAGCTCAGTAATATAAGGATTCTTAATGCGGGATGTGATATTTATTACAAATTTTCTTAGATAACTGGTGCATTCATATAGTTATTGCATAAAGGTTATAAAGTAGTCAAAGAGGTACGCTGACAAGTTTGTCTTTGAGAAACACAAAGCCTCTCTGCGCGTTTCTGGGTATATCTTTAATAACCAGTAAAGAATTGAAAATTAAACCGATAAACCGGAAGGAAAGAGGACAAAAAAGCTAACCCCCTTCCGATATGTTACTACTTGACCATATGATAAAGTTGATGAAGAGTTATTCAAAGAGTGCCCGGGGAAGACACAAAGATTTCTGGAAAACTTATACCCTATGCAGCTTGTAAGGATAGACTCCATCAGCTTTCCACTGACAGACGTAGAGATTTTCATCACTATCCACGCAAACATCATGACAATGTTTAAAGATGGGTTGATCCTGGAAAATGGGCAATAAATGTCCGTTTTTGTATTTAGGTTTTGTTCCACCGGGATTGGAGATGACACTCCCCTCCTTGTTTATAATCGTGACGAATCCCAGGTTATTCTGAAGGTTAAAATTATGAGGAGTGATGCCGAAGCATACGCCAGAATAGAGCTCCTGTCCATGAACAACCGGACGGCTGATATAGGCTCCGGGAATATAGATATCTCCCAGATATTCTCCATCCAGGGTAAAACGTTTGAAGGTATTTTTGATTCTGGCAGTAACGATCAGTGTCGGGTTGTTCTTATCCCGGTTATCAAGGGCTATGCCGTGGGCTTCCTTAAACATTTTAGGGTTCTGAAATCCACTTCCGCCAAATCTACCCTTATACTCCCCTTTACTATCAAATCGCAGGATGTATTGTGATCCATAGCCATCAGCCACATAAATATCTCCTGTAGGACCTATAGCTGTTTCTGTAGGTCTGTATTTGTCGCAGGTGTCGTAGACTCCCAATTCATCTGGTCTTGGCAGTTTCATCACCACTTTCCCATCCAGTGTTGTTTTATATACCTCACCTGCGCTTGCATCTGTGAGATATAAGAATTGTTCCCCATTTTCATCATGGATGGTGAGTCCATGGCCCATCTTAAGATTTAATGTCCAATTAGAAAGCAGCTTGCCCGATTTGTCAAAGATCAGAATGTTGTTTTTGGGGTGGTCTGTGAGCAAAATGAGCCTTCCCTGCCGGTCTTCGACCATTTCATGGCAGTTTGTTACGGGTGTTTGGCTTGGATCGACCTTACACCAGTCCCGTTCTATTCTGTATCGAAAGTCACCATGTCCTATGATTTCTTCCGGAATGGATTTCTTAATGATAATGTTGAAAGCGGAAAGTGGATTAGAAATGTATCCGGCTCCTAATAATAAGCCTGACTTAATGAGGAAGTTTCTGCGGTGGTTGTAATCGTTTTCGGCTGACATAATAGGAAGATTAAATGATTCTTCAATTTATACAGGTCCTGGAAGATATGAAAGTGTGAAAGAGGAACAATGAAGTCAGGGAGAAGCTGTTTACAAAATATATAAAGGTTTCAGTGGGCTTCTTTTTACTAAAACCTTAAGATCTCTCATAGATAGTTTGTTGACCGTCATGAATATAGTAGCTATTCATCTGCTTCGTTTCAGAATAAACAGATAAATCAAATAGTCCATCCCTGGGTTCAATCAGTAGATATAGATGTACTGCCTATTATCGCAAGGAAGAAGATTTGTTGAAGCATGATGGAAAACCTACAACCAGAGGTTGATAAGAAGATACTCGCGATCAAAACCCGTATCATCAATAAAATTTTTATAATTACCGCTCCCGTTTTGCATCTGGCCTATTTCTTTAGCATTTCCAGATATATAATCACTGGGTGGTTGGATGTTTATGCCGTTCATACAATAGTTATCCTTTTATTTGATCTGGCAATTTTGTTTCGTAACAAATTATCATCAGAGTCAAAGATTCATGTCCTGCCTATTCTTTTCCTGGTAGTGGCCATTTATGCCACTTATTCCTTTGGTTTTACCGGAGGATTTTTCTTTGGTATAATATCGGTCGCTATGATAGCAATGCTTTCCGGAAGGCGAATGGCTATTTTCTACTCGGTCGCGTATTTAATCAATTTTGTAATTTTTGGTTATGGATATGTCTTTGGGGGCCTGCAATCGCAGGTAGATTTAAATTCCTATTCTCATCAATTGCCAATATGGATTGCTTTGATAGCCACCATAATAGCTCAATTGAGCATATTAGTCTGGGGATTTAGCACCTACCTGGATGAATTACAGTTGTTGTTGAAGAAAAAAATCATTATTTCAAATGAAGTTATTGTTGCTAATAATGAACTGCTGAAATCCAGGGAAGAGAAAGCTATGCTATTTCGTGAATTACATCACCGGATCAAAAACAACCTGAATACCGTTTCAAGCTTGCTTTACCTGAAGTCTAACATGTCTCAAAACCCAGAGTTGCGGGTATTTATCAAAGATACCATTCAACGAATCAATGCTACTTCAGATCTGCATAATCAATTGCTTAAGCTTGAAGAATTAAGTCAGTTATATAGTAAAGCATACTTTCATAAACTCATCCGTAATGTTCAGATGTCCTTTCCCGAAAAGTTATTGATTCAGGTAAAAGCAAATATTGAAGACCATAAGCTTGAAACCGATCTCATGCTCGACATTGGTTATATTTTGAATGAGATCCTTAGCAATGCCTATAAGTATGCTTACCATGATGAAACCCCTGGTGAAATACGGGTGTCCTTCTATCTTGACGATGATTTTTATGTTTTACAAATTCAGGATTTTGGTCAGGGATTTAACCCTGAAGAAACCTGTGATTCTCTGGGTTTGATGGTAATTGACTCACTTGTTGAAAAGTGTGGCGGAGACCTGTCACTGGATTTGAGTGGTGGGGTAAAATATATGATCAGGATCCCGCAAAATTCAAATGCCTGCATTCTCAATGATAACATGGATCTGATGCATCATTGAAGTGTTCTACCATGTACATAAAAATAAAACCCGCTCAATGAGCAGGCTCTATTCTGAGTGTATATGTATATGAAGAGGAATTTTAATCCATTAAATCATTTGACTTCGCTCACATCTGTATCCATCTCATAGACGAACCAGGTACCACCCTTTGTCAATTCCCGGAAATCGATGTGCTTAATCGAAGCATCCAATGGCGGAAACACCAGCTTATACCGAAAGATCTCACCGGATTTTGCCTCAGAAACAATCATCTCGTCCATATTGGTACCTTCGGCTTCAATCACGAAGATGTCTTCCCCACCCTTGCTGTTGCGTATGGCAGATTTTGATGGGATATAGATACCAGCACCTTTATGTAGCTTCACCTCGAAGTATAGCACAGTCTCGTCATCACAGATATCAATCCTGCGGATCTCAAAACCATTAGTTTTGGCTGTATACCCAGGTTCTTTGATGAATTTACAACCATCCTCTTCCCCTTTCATGCCAGACTTTACTGACTTATCAGCACCAATATCCGTCGAGATATCAATATCAAAGAAGTGCCAGTAATTTCCTTCTTCTCCTGCCCGGAGATTTATTGATTGTGTCCCGGTTTCTATTTTAGGAAAATACAGTGTGTATTCCCTGGCCTCGTCATTTGGATCGGTATATAATTTATCCAGTTCCATATCCTTAACACCGGAAATAAATAGCTGCTTCCCTCCGGTGCTGGAAACGATATAGGTTTTGGATGAAAAGTAGACAGAACTGTTTGTTCTTGGCTTTACCCATAAGGAAATAATGGTTTCCTTATCTGTGATTTCAACTTTTGAAACGGCTACCTGATTGTTGGTCGTATTGGCATTTACACGCGGTCTCATAAATAGCTGACCTTTTGCGGTAAATGTTGAAAGTGAGATGAAAATGGTAAGTATTGTACTTAGTATCCATTTTATTCTGATAGTATCCATTTTGATTTTGAGTTTTATTCGTATCTAATTTTGAATTTCCATGGTGTAATTCCATCATCTGTGGTTTCCCCATATTCTATTTCCAGGCTTTCTACACCCGCGGTTAGGTTACCTGATACCGGGTTATCAAAAGATGAATCAGGTAAGCCCTGGTTATTCAGACTTTGTACTATTTGACGTTGATTATCGTTCAGAATCTCCTGGTAAATAACCCTGGTTAAATACACCGTATCTTTTTCTACAGGTGTATTCTTCATGACTATAAGTTCCTCTGTCAGTTCCTGATTGACCTGCTCCAGTTTCACATGAACATTCATGGATTGTTTCAATTCAGCTTGCAATGCAGCAATGGTGGATTCCTTTTGATTCAATTCATAGAATGCAAAAGAGGACAAAAGCAACAATGCAACAGAAGCTGCAGCCAGGTACCAGGTCGGGCTCACCCGAAGGGGTTTATGCATCCGATCCTGTACCTGTCCCCAGACTTTCTCCTTGTCCTGTTTACTTTGAGTTTGAGGCTCCTGGCCTTTTAAGTAATCTTTATATCTCTTTTCTACCTCTGAAAGATTCATAGTCTTCAATTTTTTGTAACTCTTTCATAATTTGCATACGTGCTTTAAACAGCTGGCTTTTGGAAGTGGATTCACTGATGCCTAAATGATTGGCAATCTCCCGATGAGAATACCCTTCGATGATGAACATCATGAAAATGATTCGATATCCATCCGGAAGATTTTCGACAATGCTATTTATATGTTCCATATCAAGATTTTCATCCAGTTCTACCGTCTCCAGATCTTCTGCTTCCTCAATGTTGTCACTGTACAGGAATTTGCGGTTTCTCTCAATATACCTTAGGGATTCGTTGATCACTATGGTCTTGATCCAGCGCTTTAAGCTACCTTCCCCCCGATATTCAAAGCTTCCAACCTGTTTGAATACCCGGATAAAAGCCTCACATAAAGTATCCTGTACATCTTCATTAATTTTCAGATATCGCTTTGAAACCTGAAACATCTCATCATAATAGGCATCAAAAAGCATCTTCTGGCCTTTCTTGCTGTGCCTGTTTTTAATGAGCTCTTCCTCTTTCAAATGCTTTTTATTGGACCTGTTAATCATGGAACCCGGTAAGTTGTATGGAGGTTGCCTGAGGTTTGATATTATTTTAAATGTAAGGTATAGTGATATGATGAGAGTGAACGGTAATGAGTTAGCTTGGAAAATAATCAGAATGGAAAGATTTCTCATTGAACTATTATCCTTGAATCACAGACCCTATAATCACGTCATTCCCTAGAGCCAGGAAGGCGAGTCGGGAAACTATTATTCCAGTAGAGAATATCTGTGACTAAATTAATGAGTTGTTTAAAAAAGACGATAGATTCCCTACTCGGCTAAGCCTCTAGGGAATGACGACATAAGGGTGTTTTTCTTAATAATAGACTATTTTTTCTTTCGGCAATTACAACTATCTTAGATATTATTAACCAAACCTAAATAGCCATGTTGTTAAAAATCATTCTTGCCATCCTTTTGCCTCCTGTTGCTGTTTACCTGGAAGCTGGATTTAAGAAGAATAAATTCCTGATCAATATCATTCTATGCCTGCTATTTTTTATACCGGGTGTAATACATGCTTTATTGGTGGTGTTTAAGAAAGCATAGTTTGCAGAGTGAGAAGTGAGAGTGAAGAGTGAGTGATTATGATTTATATTAACTCACACTTCACTCTTAAAGTCATTACTCAACAATGTGTTCGAACACATAGCAACCTTTCAACTAACCAGGCATATATTCTATTCCTCGGTCAACAATACCTGTATTAATTGCTCTGCGGCCTGACTAACTGCTGCATCCTTAATCTGCCTGATCTCCTCCTGATGGGTAGCTTTTAGCTTGGCTATCTCTTCTTCAGGACTAACTTTACCGTCCTCCTCTGCCGGTACACCACCTATTTCTTTTAGAAAATTCCAGAAATCAAGTCGCTCCTGGCAGGAAACAACCCATACATTAGGTACCGCAGCTCGTGATAAGTTCAGTTCATCATCAGTCAGCCAGATGTAAGGAATTTTGCCAACCAGCTGGTCCTGGGGCATGGTTAAGTAGTCTGTCAATAATACCAAATGATCGCTGGGGAATCCTGATGGAATAATCAGCAATTCTTTCATCTTATTGAGGTTAATCGCCTTGTAATCTGCATAGGTAAGCGCTACCTCCTGATCAGCTTTAGTGTTTTCATCTGAAACTATTTCCACATGATAAATTGGCCAGTCTTTGCCTGGCTGTTTATTACCCTCAAGACTTATTCGATTCCCTTCACTTTTATTGGTGTTGGGGTCATACTTTATGGCTGGGAAATATCTTCCGGCTAGTGCAGCCCATGAACTCAAGATATCTGCTTGTTTATTGCTCGAAGGAATAAGAATATGTGCAACTGCAGGTGAACCTGTTTCAACAAATGTTGAAAGTCCATCAAAAAGTAATTTCGGATCATCAAGCGTAGTTTGAAAAGTAAATACACTACGGTGAGAAATAGTAATAGAAGTTAACTCTTGCCTAAATCGATGCGAAGCATCCTCCCAGCTTACTTTCTCATCCGGTTCGGATACTACCTGATGGTTTAACACCAGCATTTTGATTGGCCAATTGGTAGTTAAGAGCCTGGAATATTTATCCAGATGACTGATTGCAAAACCTTGTTTAAGTACCAGGATAAATGGTAGGAAAAGATTTTTCTCAGCTTCAGATAGTCTGTACCAGGTGAAATGAGTGAAGAACTCATCATGGATTTCTTCCTGGTAATCTCCTTCTACTTCCAATTCAGCTATTCGAAGAGATTGAATGATGTCTACAAAGAAATTCATTTGTTTCGTCAGTAAATGCTCTGCAGTAGCAAAGGCTTTTGACTCTTCGAGTAATTGGACGTTAACCTGATTAAAGTTCTTAGGCTCCACTTTAATATCCCCAGCTACTAATAACGTCGCTTTCTCCTTTCCATAGTACTCAAGTCCCTTTTTTAAGTTTTCGAATACTTTCATAAGCCGGTTACTTCGTGCTTTGGATAGTTTGGTTCCTTCGTTTTTAGGAATCAGACCAGATAACTTATCAAAGGCAATGATTTCTTTTGCGAAATCATAGACACCATCATTGTCCGCTTCTTCTTCCTGGACATTCAAAAGCTTGCTCAGACTTGATACAAGATCCTGAAGCTTTTGTTTGAAAGTACCGATGGTTTGCTTCTGATTGTCTGCTATTTGATGTTTTAGTATTTCAAAAGGCAAGTCCGGGTTGAATACGAACTCCAGATCTCCAGCTTTGAATGGATAATGGTCTTCTTCCTCTGTTCTGATCTTTGAAAAAATCGAAAGTGATTTTCCTGTTTTATACCCTTGTGGTAACTCCCCTGTTCGGTAAAATTGCTTCAGTTGATTCCAGAAAACTTTTTGTTCATCTTCCGAAGCAGGCTTATCAATTACCCACTTAAATGTAGATTTCTGGGTAGTTTCAACAGTTGGTTCTTTGATATCAGACTGCATAACGATCCATTAAATGGTTGATGGCATTAATTCTATCTTCTGATGAAATTCCCAGGTTATGGGCTCCATATTCATCATATCGGTAGGCATTCTTATTTTGATAAAACAATCCTATAGGGACTGTTTCATTGACTAACTCTGCCACTTCCCTGGCTTTCACCAGGTTTGACGGGTCATGCTCAATCACATGTCTGAATTTGCTCAACTGGTCATCGTCCAGTTTGATCCCATTCTCATGATCTAAAACCGTAATCGCATTCGGGTCCTTCACAGTGGGCTCATAATTGTCATGCATGAATACCGGACATCTCTGTACAATCCTTACAAATGCTAATCCTGGATGCTCATAAGCCTTTTGGATGGTTGCTTGTAGGTGTGCCGGTTTCCAGTCAACAGATTGTGCTACGAAAGATACGTTGGGAAGTCCTAACGTAGATTGTATGGGATTGATTGGCGGTAATACAGACCCTCCCGGATGCGTATTACTTACCGTTCCCAAAGGACTGGTAGGTGATGTTTGCTTTTTGGTTAACCCATAGATGGCGTTATCAAAAAGCAAAGCCACCATCTTCATATTATACCGAATGGCATGAACCCAGTGCCCGGCACCTATGGAACAGCAATCCCCATCTCCTGTAATTACAAATACATGTAGATCAGGCCTTCTAAACTTAACTCCACTGGCCACCGGAAAGGCTCTTCCGTGTAGTCCATGAAACCCATAGGTATTCATGTAGTGTGGAAATCTACTGCTACAGCCAATTCCTGATACAAAGACCGTCTTCTCTGGTGGCAACTGTTCGTCTTTGCAGAGTTTCTTAACCGCATTTAATATTGAATGGGCCCCACAACCAGAGCACCACCTGGCTTTACTGCTGGTATAATCTTCCAGTGTAAAGGTGTGGTCTGGTTGGACCATGTCACATGCTTCCGGATTTACAGCTATCATAATTTTAATCTGTTAGTGTCATTTCTAGTTCTTTCTCCATCATCTGGAGTATCTTATATGGGCTCATAGGTTGGCCATAAACATTGCTAAAGCAATCTATGTCTGTGAGTGTGTGTGCTCTCAGGTACCAGGCCAACTGAGCATATCGTCTGTTATCTTCATTGATCATCGGGTTTCCAACTGTGTCACTGTAATTGATCTCAACAGTTTTCACTTTTTTAAACTTCTGGAAGATCTCTTTAAGACCTGGTTCCAGTGGGCTTAGGAAATGCAAATGAACACTACTTACAGAAGCCCCTTGTTCGCGAGCTCTTTGTACGGCTTCTTCAATGGCTCCTCGTGTAGATCCCCATCCTACCAATAGTAGATCCCCTTCCTCATCCCCAAATACTTTGGGTTTTTTAAGTGTTTGTTTGAGAGCGGCCAGTTTTCTACTTCTATGCTCAGAGGAACGTTGATTGATGTGCGGATCATAAGCCACATGACTTTCTTCATCATGAGCCAGTCCCGTCAAAGTATACATTCCTCCTTTTTGTCCGGGTATTGGGCGTTTGCTTATTCCTGTATTGTTATTCCACTCATAAGGTCTGATAGATTCATCCCAGGGGCTTTGATCAATTGGTCCGGCAAACCACTCAGATTTGATTTCCGGCCTTTTAAATGGCTGTACTCCTGTTGCCAGGTTAGCATCAGAAAGTACAAATACCGGAGATCGGAATGATTCGGCCAGCTTACGAGCCAGTATCACATAATGAAAGCACTCTTCTATCGTGGAGGGAGCAAGAATAATCTTAGGAGCATCGCCCGGTGTACCATAAAGTACAGAAAGGAGATCCCCTTGTTCTACTTTAGTTGGCAGACCGGTAGAGGGACCCCCCCTCTGAATATCGATAATGACTAAAGGGATTTCCGACATGACCGCCAGGCCAATAAATTCTGTTTTTAGCGCGATACCCGGACCTGAAGTAATGGTTACTGCAGTTTTTCCGGCAAAGGAAGCACCCACAGCAAAACCAATAGCTGCAATCTCATCTTCAGCCTGATGGATCACCCCTCCTGCTGACTGAATAGTTTCGGCCATGGCATGGGTGGCGGAGGTTGCTGGAGTGATTGGATACATGGAGCATACCTCAATACCTGCTGCCATCACGCCCAGGCTGATAGCTTCATTGCCATTCATAACAACAACATCATCTTTGCTGGGTTTTGGAGGAATGGCATAATGCAGATCCAGATTCAGCTCAGCCCATTGATATCCCGCATGAAGCAGATCAATGTTGCTTTTTATGACTTCCTCTTTTTTCTTTCTGAAGATATATCTGATCTGATTTTCAGCCAACTCCATGTCCCGATCATAGATGTTACATAATAGACCCAGTACCCACATATTCTTACCTTTTCTGGCATCACTTACCAGCTTCAGGCATTCTTTTTCCATGGGTATTTCATGGATGATATATCCCAGACCTGTAAATTCCTTAATTGCATTCTCATAGTCATTTCGAATATCAGAATTGGGATGACCGGCCCATTTATCTTCTATGAGTAAGTGGGTTCCTTCTTTATAGGCGTTTTGGTCTATTCTACCAAAAAGAACCTGTTCATTCAAGGCCACAACAAGATCCGCATGGTCACCCATATTGGTGATCTTGTCTTGTCCCATTCTCACCCTGATTCCTGATGCCCCTGCCTTAGAGCGGGCAGGTGGTTGAATCTCAGCAGGTATAATTTCTACTGTCCAGACGCCATTTCCCATCCTGGCGGAAATGGCACCCAGACTCTGGCCACATTTTTGTGCACCTTCACCGGAGTCGCTTACAATTTCGACGATTGCTTGTTTGACAGTGTTTTTAGTGCTGACCTTTTGATCTAAAGTCTCAGATACTTCACTCATGTCTCAATAATTTATACCACTAAGTAAAGACTCACACGGGTCATTTTGTGTGATAAATGTCAGCCGGAATGGAGAGTTGTGTCAACCGGAATACTTATGAATATCCTACTTCTCGGTCTTCTTTTCTGATGATTTTTTTGCTGTCCCTTCCCTTGATTGCACCAAGCTTTTGATCAAGCCATACAATTGCCCCGGTAGGACATCTTTGGATGGGATCCATGATTTGATGGTTTAGCGAGTAATTAATCACGGGTAGATTGTTCACCATTTTTATCAGGTCACCTGGTGCGTCCATGGCACATCTTCCGCACGCTGTACAGGCTACCTGACATTCTTCTAAAATCTCATCTCCAGCTTCGAGGTTTTTACAAGCCACCCAAAGATGACGGCTGATAGGTTGTATAGAGAAAAGGTCCTTTGGACAAACTTCCACACAGTCGCCACAGGCAGTACATTTTTCGGTATCCACAACTGGTAGTCCATGTTGATCCATATGTATGGCGTCGAAGTCACAGACTGCTTCACAGTCACCAAATCCAAGACATCCCCAGAAGCAACCTTTTCCACCTCCTGAAACCAGAGATGCCGCTTTACAGGATTCAAGTCCCTTATACAGTGCTTTATTTCTGGCGACATTCGTTCCTCCTGCACAGGCAAGTCTGGCAACCTGTTTTTCTTCAGCTCCTGCAGAAACACCAAGGTATTCAGCAATGGCTTCAATACCTTCCGGTGAACTTACTGTACATTTTCCAGGTAATACCTTGCCCTCAACCAGGGCTTCAGCAAAGGGTCTACATCCTGGTTGTCCACAGGCACCACAATTGGCGTGGGGAAGCATCCCTTCAACCACATCAATGCGAGGGTCTTCATATACATAGAGTTTCTTGTTGGCAACAACCAGCATGATGGCCAGTAGCAATGTCAACCCTCCTAAAACTGATATAGCGACTATTATGGACATGTATTTAATAGATTACTTCAGCCCATTTTTTGCCGGCTTTGAGCTCGGCTTTTCTTTTCTCCCATTTCTCCTTGGAGCCGACTACATTGATAAAGGCTTTTTCTAATTGCTCTTTAACTTTCTCATAACCAGCTACATAAATGTAAGTATTTAAATAAGAAAGCATATCTACAATCTCATCTGCCCTGTCTTCGATAGCCTGATCCAGCACGATTGGGTCATTCCAAAGCGGACGAGGGCTAAATGCATGTACTGCCTTGAAGGTCTCCTGATCATAGTAGTTGGTTAAGTCGTCTTCTTGTTCATTAAGATAAAAAAGCTCCAAACCGCTCTTTGCACCATAGAATAGAAGAATACGACCATGGAAATCCTTCACGTTTTTGTAAATATGCTTGATGAAGGCCCTGAATGGAGCAATGCCTGTACCCATACCAATCAAAATGAGGTTGGCGTCTTTTTCTTCCGGCACTGAGAAAGCAAGCTCATAGGGTCCTGTAATCGTGATTTGATCCCCTACTTTTCTATCGCATAAATAATTTGATGCAATACCGTGTTCCAGTTCACCGCTGAATGGATCCAGGAAATTGCATCGTTTTACCATCATGGTAATCTGAGTAAGGCCTTTTGTTTTGGAAGGAAGATCTGCAACGCTATACAACCTGTGATGTAAGTGATTGCCAAAATTGTCGCTGGTCCTGATCAGTACGCCAAAGCTTTGATCAACTTTGCATGTGAATTGTGGATCTTTTACTTCCAGGATAAGTTCACGAACTTCTTCACTGTCTTCGGGGCTGAGTCTTCTAGTCTTTTTGACTACTGCGAAGTATTGATTCCGAATGTCATAATCTGATAAATGTGCCATTATCTTTTGATTTTAATATCTCTTATTTTTTTTACTGTGCAAGCATTAGTACAACCACAACTACCTCCGCAGTCAGACCTGCCTGATAATACATCCACATTATGAGGATGATCAGCAAATACGCTACCCCAAAGCTTTTGTACACCCACCCAGACAATCATCATTGCCGGGATGGCCAATATGCCGATAAGGTATTTTTCTATATCCATTTCCTTATTGAGTTCCTAATCCTGAAAATCCCATAAATGACAGGGACAAAATACCTGCAATAATTAGTGTAAGTATGGTGCCCTTTACCACTTTGGGAACTTCCGCAAATTCTAATTGTTCCCTAAATCCTGCAATGAGAACCAATGCGAGTGTAAAACCAGCTCCAGCACCCAGTGCATAGACAATACTTTGTACAAAGTCATATCCTTTATTTGTTTGGAATAATGCCAGTCCGAGGATTGCACAATTGGTAGTAATCAAGGGAAGAAAAATCCCCAAAGCTTTAAACAATGATGGGCTCATCTTTTTGATAAACATCTCTACCAGTTGTACAGTAGACGCGATGACCACGATATAGCTGATTAGCTGAAGAAATTCAGCTCCAATGGCAACAAGTAGTGAATGAATGGCATATGCACACATGGAGCTGATCAACATCACAAATGTAACTGCACCACCCATTTTGGTAGCCGTTCCCAGTTTACCAGATACACCGAGGAATGGGCATATTCCAAGGAAGTACGCCAGCACAAAGTTGTTTACCAGTGAGGCATTGATAAATATCTGACTTAAGGATTCCTGATTCATGACGCTCCCTTTCTTTGTTTAATAAGGTTAAAAACTAGCAACCACATTGCCAGGGTAAAAAATCCACCTGCAGGTAATATCATGATGATCCATTCCTGAAATGAAGTGGGTAATACAGGTAATTCGAAAAATGTCCCGTTCCCAAGTACCTCTCTGACTGCTCCCAAACATAGAAGTGCAAAGACGAAACCCAGTCCCATACCAAGGGCATCCAGGAATGATTTTCCAACACCATTCTTTGAAGCGAAAGCTTCTGCCCTGCTAAGTATCAGGCAGTTCACCACGATCAGAGAAATAAATGCTCCCAGACTTTTGTGAAGTTCCACGCTGATAGCCTGTATGCCGTAGTCGGTGATTGTCACAAATGTGGCGATGATGAGGATGTAAGATGCTATCCGGACCTCTTTCGGAATAAAATTCCTTAATAAGGATACCAGCATATTGGACATGATCAATACAAAGGCTGTAGCCAGCCCCATAGCCAGGGCATTTTCAGCTGTATTGGAGACTGCCAGTGTGGGACACATCCCCAATACCTGAACGAAGACCGGATTCTCCTTCCACAATCCTTTGATGAACTCGTCAGTTGAGGTGGGCTCAGTATTTGTGGTATTTACACTCATGGGTTACTCAAATTAAAGTCTTCTTTATGCTGGTAAATCCTGGATATCCAAATTGAAGTGCTTTCTCCCAGGATACTTCCAATGGCTCTGGAGGAAATCGTTGCACCCGTGATTCCATCTATTTCCCAATCATTTTTCTTAGCACCGTTTTTTACGGTCACAACCGTATTTCTAAGGCTATCAAGATTCTCAGTGAGTGAAACATCCAGTGAAGAGAAGTTATTCAGAAAGTTTATATCCTTTTGGATTTTGTCACCCAGACCTGGGGTTTCCTTGCTTTCCAATACATAGAACCCTACAACCTGTTGCTTTTCAGTAACATACCCATAGAGCACCCTGATAATATCCGCGTATCCCTGTCCGCTTGCTTCGATGGCCACACCAATAAATTGATTGTTTGCGTCATAGCCAGCAAAAATTGTAGGGGAACTTCCCTCCGGAGCCGGTATGAATTTATCATTATCCCATAGGAAAGGGTTGGTTTTTTCTATACCAGGAACGACTTCAAAAATAGCCTTCTCAAGTGCCTCTGCCCTTAATCGTTGAACTCTTGGCAAAGTACCTTCATAGGAGAGTACAATCAACAATCCACAGATGATGCCTATCCCTACCATGGCTCTTAACATGATAAAGCTGCTAGTACTTTCAGTTGTGGTTTCATTACTCATGACCTTGCCTTTATTGAAGTTCCATAAACTCTATACCTGATCAGCCGATCGATATGAGGAGAGATTGCATTTCCCAGGAGGATGGCATACATCACCCCTTCTGGTAATCCACCCCATACCCGTATTACCACAACCAGGGTACCAATAATAACTCCATAGATTACCACACCCAGGGATGTGATTGGTGATGCAACCATATCCGTTGCCATAAACACAGCACCTAGCATCAGTCCCCCTGACAGGAGCATAAATACAGGAGATGGATATCTAACAGGATCCACCATGTATAAGCTTCCGCTTAGCACAAATACTGTCGTCAAAATAGACACTGGGATCCGCCAATTCATGTATTTTCGGGAGATTAGGTAGAGACCTCCTACCAGGATCAAAATGGCCGATGTCTCGCCTGCTGATCCACTTACCAGACCTATTGCCAGGTCTAACGGATCTGCGGTGATCCCATCGAATTTGAATGCCGACAGTGGTGTGGCTCCTGTGACTCCGTCTACCATTGGCTCCATAAAAGGAAATGTCAGAACAGATGAATTGATAGTAGAAAAACGATCAGGCATGAATGCTCCATACCAGGTGGTAATAGCCACCGGAAAAGCTGCCTGCAACACTGCCCGTCCTACCAGTGCAGGGTTAAATGTATTATACCCCAGCCCACCAAAAAGGAATTTCCCCATTCCAATAGCAATCACACCACCCAAAAATGTCATCCAAAGTGGAAAAATGGGAGGAAGTACCAAACCCAGCAGGATTCCGGTAATAACCGCAGACCAATCCGATATAGTGGTTTGCTTTTTGGTGATTTTACATAGCACATGTTCAGTAAGCACACAGGAAGCAACTGCTGTCAGTATCACTAACGCCGCATTGAATCCGAATGAGTAGATCGCATAGAACACCAATGGCATCATGGCAAGTACCACATTAAACATGATTACCTCGGTGCTTTCGCCCTTATTGAGATGTGGTGAAGTGCTGATATTTAGTGTTTGACTGGACATTAGCTTGCTTTACGTTTTCTGACGATGGATTTAGATAGCCTGAAATACTGTACCAATGGAATGTGTGATGGACACACATAAGAACATGACCCACATTCAAAGCAATCCAGCAGGTGAAAGTCTTTTGCCATCTCATCATAAGCTTCAAATTTGGCCAGGATTCCAAGTTTGGATGGGTTGAGAGAAAGTGGACAAGCATCAACACACGCTCCGCATTTGATACAGGGATAAATTTTTTCAGGTCTTGACACTTCCTTATTGGTGAAGACTACAATGCCTGAAGTACCTTTTACAATGCTGATGTCCAGGTTAGAGACAGCGACACCCATCATAGGACCACCCATATATACTTCGCTGATGGTGCCATCTATCTCTACCTGGTCCAAAACATATCTTAAGGGTGTGCCAATTGGAATAAGGTAATTCCCTTTTTTCTTTACTCCAGGGCCTGTAATGGTAATCACTCTTTCCTGGATACCTCGGCCATGAGGGAGCAGCCTCCCAATTTC
The DNA here is from genome assembly GCA_047947195.1 of Bacteroidota bacterium. Classification (GTDB taxonomy): domain Bacteria; phylum Bacteroidota; class Bacteroidia; order Cytophagales; family Cyclobacteriaceae; genus UBA7330. The sequence continues at coordinate 2,125,004 of CP170458.1, read as the reverse complement.
TGCGGTAGTTGCTACATTGACCACTACAGCATTTACATCAATCGGCAGACCACCCGATGGTACTTCTTTTCCTAGTAATGAAGTGATCAGCATTTTTTCTGCTCCCTGTGGGTATTTTACAGGAACGACTTCCACAGTTACCGGCATCTCAGGTTTAAGAAAGCCCGAAAGAAAATCCGCGGCATCTTGCTTATTTGCTTCAATACCAATGATCGCTCGCTTTGCTCCAGTTGCTTTTAACAGATATCTGATTCCGGTAAAGATATCGTCAGGCTGTTCCAGCATAACCCTATGATCTGTAGTGAGATAGGGTTCACATTCTATACCATTAATGATAAGGACTTCACAATGTTTACCATCCGGGATTTTCAATTTGGCATGAGTGGGGAAAGCTGCCCCTCCCAGACCTACAATCCCAGCATCCTGCACACCTTGCAAAATCTGTTCTGGCGTTGCACTTTCAAGGTCAATACCCTCACCTTCTATCAATTCCTGTGTCGAAGATGGAGAAGCTTCCAGATAAATACCGGGAACCATTTTACCGGATATGGTAGGGACGTTAGCAATTTTTCTGATCTTTCCAGTAACAGGTGCATGAAGTGGCACAGAGACGTATCCTCCAGATTCAGCCAATAACTGACCCCTTACCACTTCCTGTCCTTCCTTCACTACAAGTTTTGATGGGGCACCCAAGTGTTGAACTACCGGGAGAATAAACAAAGGAGAAAATGGAAAACGTCTGATCGGTAGACTGTTTGTTTCTTCCTTGTGTTCCGGAGGATGAACTCCGTGCTTAAAAGTATGTCGGTTGAGGATTAGCACGGTATCAATTAAATTTTTCTCCCCTTTTGATCCACTTCTCTATATCCTTTTCCCCCTTATCCGCCGGTAATCCAGGATGTATAACCTGGGTAGTACATTTTTCGGCAGCTTTTACCAGATCTGCATATGGACCGCCTTTTGGATTTTTGATGTAAGCTTTCTTATCCTCATTATAGGCAAAAATCATAGGATTAAGATTGATACATTCATCACATGCGGAGCAATCCTCAGTATCAATCCAGGGTGCCATATAATCACCTGCAGGAGCTGTTCCATTGGAGACAGGTGCTTCTTCTTTAGGTGTTTGGGCCTCAGCTTTTACATTTGATGCTATTTTGGTTGGGATACTAATCTCTGCCCCTCCATCGCCACCTGCAAGCATCATCAGTTTTTGAGCCATCTTGTTCACGATATCCTTTCTGATCCTGGTTTCCAGATCTTCTTCAGGAGCTACTGTCGGTTTCACTCCAGCCAGATCTTTCAGCATGATCCAGAAGTCACGTCTCTCTTCGCAGGACTCAACAATTTTCTTGGCTACCATCACCCGGTTCAACTGTTGCTTGTTGTCCACTGCCCAGATGTAAGGGAATTTACCTTCACGTTCATCCGGATCCATATTTAGAAACTCTGACAATAACACCATGTTATCATTCCAGGTATCTCTTGGTGCTTTCCTGAAGTGCTTCCTAAACCTGGCTTCCGTAAGGGCAAAGTCTGCAAAAGTCATTTGCAGATCCATGATTTTTTCCTGTCCATTTTGGATGTACTTAAGCTGGTAGGTAGGCCAATCCTGATCCATTGCCGGGTTACCAGACAGGTCAAAACATTCGGCTGCCTTTTTACTCACATCCGGATCATACTTAAATACTGGGTATGCACGTGATTCCACAGCTAGTTTAGCCTGGTCATGTCCTTTATCATCCCCGATACCATGTTCTGGTTGGCAGGAGGTGTATAAGTTGAATAAGGCAGGTCTTCTTGCCATTAATCCGTCAATGAATCCTTCGATCATATGGGTAGGATTGGATATAGTTCCCTGCATCACATAGGTATTTCGATGTGCCATGGCAATCAGGCCAATCTCTTTTCTTGGTTCATCTTTTCCCTGGATCGCTTTACCATACTGCGCCATATCTGAAATCTGACCAATGAAACCTGATGTACATGCCTGACCCCCGGTATTGGAATATACCTGGGTATCCACTACGATTACTTTGATAGGCTTGCCAGAAGCCATAGCTCTGGAAAGGTTTTGAAAACCAATGTCATACATGGCACCATCACCACCTAAAGCCACAACGGGAGGACACAATTTCCACTCATCGTCAGTAAACTGATGCCAGTTGAAGTAGGTGAAGAATTCTTTTTGCTCATCCTTATTGTACTTGCCACTTAACTCGAGCTCAGCTTTCCTGATGGCTTTAAAACCTTCGGCCATTTTTGCCATATGTCCTTCGAAGATCCCCATAGCCAGCGATGGAGAATCCTGGAATAGGTGGTTAGCCCATGGGAATGGATAGGGATTGAAAGGATAGGTACTACCCCATACAGAGGTACATCCGGTAGCGTTGGTCATCCCCATTACTGAGCGACCTCGTCCTGTTGTTCCTTCAGTATATTTCCATTTCAAATCTTTGATTTTAGCAAGCAACTGAGTGGTTTCTCGAAGCCATTGCTGATCAACCGGATGACTTCCTTTTATTGCCTCCAGTTTGCTGGAAATGGCAGACATGGTTAAGTCTCCCTCCTTCATGTCTTCTACGACCTTACTAATAGCCGATGTATCAGTTACATCAATTGTTTTCACCAGCTTCATCTGGATATGATTTTCCAGCTTGGCAATCAACTCTTCCAGATACTTCACATGTTTTTTGATCCTGGGCTGCATCAACGATTCCACGGTGGCCACAAATAAGTGAACCACTGTCTTTTCAGAACATCCCAGGCAGGCTCCGTCACCACTTGCGAGTCCGGTATAAGCATCTTTATTAAGCAGTAGAGTATCTAACGCTCCAATCTTTTCTTCCAGGTCGTCAATACGACTGAATTTGGCCGGGGTATTCGGTAATGCTGTCCATAGATCCCAGTTCTTACGAAGCTGTTCGATGGATTTATCTGTTTGGGTAACTTTCCTAAGGGCATCATCATTACAAACTGCCACGCATTCGTTACAGCCTTTGCAGGTATAAGGATTGATGGTGATGCTAAATAAACCACCACTATTGGCTGCTTTTTTCTCATGATTGCCATAGTAAGGTTTTGTGATCGCAAATTTGAAGTCGCCTAATTCCTCTTTAAACCATTCAAATTCTTCTTTGTATTTAGCAGCACTACCATTGGCACTGGCTACTGTTTGCTCAATTGCTTCATCCAGAAAATCTCCCATGGCTGCACCACTACCATTGGTTTTGGCATTGATCAACCCACGCAGCTTGGTTTCCAATACCCTGACAGCTTTTGGCAGTACTTCAACCTTATCATGCGCCTTCTTCACTCTTTTAACCACAGTATCCAGTACATCGCCAAAATCACTGACCAAACCTGGTATAGCGGTATCCGGACAAACCGTGTAGCAATTACCGCATGCGGTACAATTCTCAGCAATGTATTCCGGGTGTTCAAAGCGGATACCTGTCATATCTCTGAACAAGGATGATACAGCTGGCATAGCGCTTAGACCAATGAATGGATCTGTGATATTGTCATTGCCCATTCCCCGGGCATAGAAATTACCAGTTTGTTCCCAGAATCTGTGAACATCTGTTAAAGGTGCTTTACTTTGAGGGGCATCTTTCAGCATCACCGGTAAGGAAATCTCGCCATTGATCTCAATGGTTCGTTTTCCTTCTGTTAGCTGTTTGTCTTTTATTTCCGTAATTTCAGTAAAACCACGTTTCACCACACGCATATTGTCTTCAACGACTCTCCTACCTTTCGAACCAAATTTGTGTTCTAACTGGTCTTCTATGGCTTTGAGCAGATCTTTCTCACTCAATCCGGATTGCTTCATTACAGGAGAAGCAGCAAAGAACGCTCCCTGAAAGGCGATTCCCTGCATCCTTAATTGCAATTCAGGATCAGTGGCCTCTTCACGGGCGATTTTAAATCCGTCGATATAGAAAATTTTTATTTTCCTGTCGATGATGATTTTTTGATAATGTTTTGGAATGTTTTCCCAGACCTTATCAGGCGATTCACCATCGCTTTGGATGATAAATACACCACCTTCTTTCAATCCCGCCAGGGCGTTAGTGTGTTTAAATACATTAGGGTCGGGCGAAAGTACCACGTCCACATAGTAGTATTCACAGTTGATCCTGATAGGCTCAGGAGCAGCACTGAGATAGTAAGTTGTTGGTTGCCCCTTTTTCTCAGATCCATATTTAGGATTGGCTTTAATGTGATAACCCAAAAGATCAAACAGGGTCATAGCCAGGTTCTTACCAGTTGTGATAGCTCCCCAGCCCCCAACAGAGTGGAATCTTACGGTAATGGCGCCATCTGGCATCAAATTAGGATTTTCAGATCCTCGCACAGACAGTTTTTCTACTTCAGGATAAGCATCCCTGATGGTTTGTTGATAGATCTCCTGTTTGGGTGTAAAAGCATTCTTACGGAGAAAGTCGATGGATAAGTAAAATTGCTTTTTATGTGCTCCCTCAGGAAGCATGTTTTCGATGGCTCCTATTAGCCCTTCCGGTTGTAAGTCCCGGCTTCCCATTCCGAAACATCCAGAATAAAGGGTTGGTATATCACCCGGTTTGTACGTATCCAGTTCAGGATATGGTTTATCCTTTTTGGTATTGCCGTTTTCTTGTGCTTTGTTGATGGCACCACGAATTTCTCTCATAATTGGTAGATCACCAGCCAAAGGCTGATCGGTCCTTTCTAGCACCACAATACCCTTTCTGCCTTTCAGTATTTTGGTTACCAGGTCTGAAGGAAATGGTCTGAACATCACGAGGTTGACAACTCCAACTTTGATTTTCCTTGTTTTCCTCAAGTAGTCAGCGACTACTTCAGCACTTGGAATGACACTACCCTGTCCTACGATAAGATAATCTGCATCATCAGTTTTGTAGGTCATCACCCGTTCATACTTCCTTCCGGTTAGTTGGTAATAGGCTTCAAATGATTCTTCGGCAATTTCTTTGATATGGTCAAAAAAGAAAGGTCGTTGGGCAGCGACACTTTGCATATAGGCGTCCTGGTTTTGCACAATACCGGCCATGACAGGATTATCCACATCCCACAACTCAGGTATTCTTCGTCTCTTACTTCCATATATGATCTTTTGAGCACCTGTCGGGGTATCAATGATATCATCCGGCCTGCCCAGATATTCTTCGATGAGCTCTCGTTCGGGAATCATCAATGATTCAATCAGGTGGGTGGTAAGGAATCCATCCTGAGCGATAACTCCAGGATTTAAGGCCATCTCGGCTATCCTGTGAGAGATGATATTGAGGTCAGCAACCTGCTGGGCATTTTTGGCAAACATTTGAAAGAATCCGGTGTCGTCGATGGCATGGTAATCGTCGTGACCGGCATGAACATTTAGGGTAGACTTGGTCATTGCCCTTGCTCCTATATTCAATACATAGGTGAGCCGTTTACCGACGGCAGCATATAAGGATTCATGCATATAAGCAATCCCCTGTCCAGAGGAGAAATTAGATGCCCGTAGTCCTGTCATTGACAAACCTGCTGTCACACCTGCGGCAGCATGCTCCCCTTCCGGTTCAATGAAGATCAAAGGCCTCTCAGAGATATTTAAATGTCCTTTGGCAGCTTCTTCAGCCCAGTACTCTCCCATCTGTGTTGACGGGGTTATTGGATATGCTCCTGCAGCGTCAGTGGATTCCCTTTCGCACATAATCACGGCGGTATTACCGTCCAGAGCTGCGCGTTTACCAGGGTATTTGAAGGTTTCTTTTTTGGTGCCCATACCTAAAGTGTTTTGTGGGTTTAACTTACCAGTTGTTGTGTTTTTTCAGCGATATCTACATATAGGCTCGCGACAATCATATCTGCCCATATATCTTCTTTGTCACGGAATTCAAGCATTGGCTCAAAATCTATTGTCGTGAACGAGGGATTGAATTCTCTGCAAACTTTTACCAACTCATCGATGGTATGATTTCCAGGAAGATCAATTTGATTGTCTTCCAGGTAGTGCATGAGGAATTTCTTAACTGACTGATAGGCCTTCTCGCATACAATATATGTCACAACATCTTCCTCCGGCCGCGCCAATTCATTCTTTGCAGTTTTAACCAGGCTCTTAGCCTCTGTGAGTAGTTTTTCTTTAAGTTGAGTTGTCATGATTCTAGATGTTTTATCCCAGCATATTTGAAATTATGGGGTCAAGTTAGAGAGACCTCATAATGCTGCGTATGAGAACCATCAATGGAAGATATGATATAGGTCAAATGAGTGGCATTCCCTCTCAAACTGGAAAAAGTTCCTTAAAATCCTATTGAGTGGGCTTTACAGATGAGAAATTATGGGTACTTGCTAACCTGCTATAATTGGATTTCCTGGATAAGTGGAACCATATAGACTTAAAGACATAAAAAAAGGGTCCTATTAGGACCCTTTCATCATCTAACCTTCTTCATATTTAGTTTGTTGAAGAACAAACGTATTCAGTTCTTGGAATGTCTGTTGCCAAAATAGCTGTCATCCCAGCTGTCACGTCAATAATATTATGAAATCCCCGGGATTTTAGAATGGATGCAGCGATCATGGATCTGTATCCTCCTGCACAATGTATGTGGTAGGTTTTGTCATGATCGATTTGATCCATGTTTTCACTGATGTAGTCCAATGGCAAGCTTTGGGCCCCATCAACGTGTTCAGCTTCATATTCAGTAGGCTTTCTTACATCTAAAATGTGGATATCCCCCTTTTTATAGTCATTTGCTAATTCACCTGCAGATATGGTATTGACCACATCTACTTCTTTACCGGCTTCTTTCCACTTTTTGATCCCCCCATTCAAATAACCCAGTGTATTATCATAACCTACTCTTGAAAGTCTTGTTACAACTTCTTCTTCTCTTCCGGGATCACAAAGAAATATTATCGGCTGTTGTAGGTCGGGAATTAAAGCTCCCACCCAGGGAGCAAAACTTCCATCAATACCAATAAAAATGGAATTGGGGATATGACCTAAAGAAAACGCCTCCTGTGATCTTGTGTCAAGAACCAAAGCACCTTCATGATTTGCCATCGCTTCAAAAGTTTCAACATCCAGCGCTACATTTCCTTTTCTCATCACTTCATCTAATCCTATAGCTGCTGATTTGTTCATGGCGACATTTTGTGCAAAATACTGAGGTGGAGGTAACAAACCTTCAGTGACCTCTTTGATAAACTCCTCTTTGGTCATGTTAGCCCTTAAAGCGTAATTCGTTTTCTTCTGATTCCCCAATGTATCAGTAGTTTCCTTGCTCATGTTTTTACCGCAAGCTGAACCAGCACCATGAGCCGGGTAAACGATCACATCATCTGGTAATGTCATCACTTTAGTTCTCAAGCTGTCGTACAGGTATCCGGCAAGGTCGTCCTGAGTCAAGTTACCTTTTTGGGCAAGGTCAGGTCTACCAACATCACCAATAAATAGGGTATCTCCACTGAAAATAGCATGTTCCTTACCATTTTCATCGAATAACAAATAGGTGGTACTTTCCATGGTATGCCCCGGGGTGTGAAGCACTTTGATTTTTGCTTTACCTAATTCAAATACCTCACCGTCTTTGGCTTCGTGGATATCAAATTCAGGATTAGCATTAGGACCGTAGATAATTTCTGCGCCTGTCTTGGCAGCCAGGTCCACATGTCCAGACACAAAATCTGCATGGAAATGAGTTTCAAAAATGTATTTAATCCTGGCCTTTTCTTTTTTGGCTTTCTCTATATAAGGCTGAGATTCCCTTAATGGATCTACGATGGCTGCTTCACCCTCACTTTCTATGTAATATGCTCCCTGTGCTAAACAACCTGTATAAATCTGTTCTATCTTCATTTCGAGTAGTTATTCTTGTTTTGTACTTCAATATTACGACCTTACTGATTTCATCGGTGTAACAATAGTTACATTAAAAATCATATAATGCCCTTACATGTCTCATCATTAACGTAATGATTTAAAGTTAATCATTGTGTTGAATTGCCTTTTCACGTTGGGAATAGTTTTGTTCATTATCAGCTTCCAGAGCATCGTTTAAGGTCAAAAAGACATTATTTTGTCCAATCTGATCCAACAAACCGGTCCTAAATAAAGCATCTCTTACCGGTCCAACAATCTCTGACATCCTAAAGTTTATTCCTTTTCTATTCAAGGTATTGACGAGATCAGAAATGCCATTTATAGCTGTGGCGTCAACATAGCTAATGGCTGAAGCATCAATGATTATCTGACGGATTTTAGTGCTCTTATCCAATTCATGCTCAATATATTCCCTCACATACTGGATATTGATGAAGGTAATGGGTGCATCTATTCTTAGTATCAGACGGTCTTCCCAGGTCTCAAGGTCTTTGAATCGTTTGATGTTCCTGAAATCTCTTTGATTTAAAAGTCTTCCCAACTGTGCAATATGCGGATAGGCTGCATGATATAATAAAAGCAGAATTGATAGTGCCACTCCTGTAACAATACCAGGCACCATATTGTAGTTTAAGGTTACTAGGAATGTAATCAATAATAGAGCAAACTCTATCTTATCCTCTCTTAACAACCTGATGGCGTATTTTAAATCAATCAGATTGGTAATACCTACCATAATAACGGCAGCCAAAACCGTAGTTGGAAGAAAATAGAAAAATGGAGTAAGAAATAGCAATGTCACAATAATGAGACCCGCACTAATAATTGATGAAAGAGGTGTATTGGCCCCGGATTCCATATTTACTGCCGACCGAGAGAAACCCCCGGAAACCTGAAAAGACTGAAACATGGACCCGAACATATTTGAGGCCCCCAGGGCTATCAGTTCCTGGTTGGCATTGACTTTATGGTTTTTCTTACTGGCCTCAATTGCTTTGGCTACTGAAAACGACTCCATAAAAGAGACAACAGAAATAGTTAACGCCAACGGTACCAATTCCCTGATCTGATCCCGATTAAAATCAGGTAGTTTAAACGGTGGCAATCCATCCGGAATGGTTTCGACAATTGAAATTCCTGAATCATATAACCGAAAAAGATAAACGATAGCAGTGCCCAGAATTACGGCAATCAAAGCTCCAGGAATTCTATTGTTAATCTTTTTGATACCAAAGATTATCCCAATAGCTATTACACCCATTAGGAAGGTGAGTAGATGAGTCTCATTCACCTTATGGATAGTCTGCCAAAAAACTTCATAAAAGTGTTTGTTGGTATCAATCTCCACTCCCAGGAGATACTTGATTTGGCTTAAACCGATGATCAATGCTGCAGCAGAAGTAAACCCACTGATTACGGGTTTGGAAAGCAGGTTGGTAATAAATCCCATCCGGAAGACACCCAGGAGCAATTGAAATAACCCGGTTAAAAAAGCTAATAGGATAACAAGTCCAATATAGACATCTGTTCCGGCTGTAGCCATTAATGAGACTCCTGAAGCAACCAGTAGTGAATCCATCGCAACTGGTGCCACAGAAAGTTGTCTGGAAGTGCCAAAAATGGCATAGATGATTTGCGGGACAATAGAAGCATAAAGTCCATACACTGGCGGTATTCCAGCAATAAGTGCATAAGCCATTCCCTGAGGGATCAGCATGATACCAATGGTAAGACCCGCTGAGATATCTCCATTTAGATAGGATTTCCTATACCTGGAAAGCCATTCAATAACAGGTAAATATCTTCTGAGTTGTCTCATCATTTACTGATAAAAAACACAAAGATAGAATTCGGTGTTTCCCCTGGATGTAACAATTGTAACAATGAGATCAGAGAATCTCAATTTTATTTCGATATTGTTCGATTCTCCCTTCCTTTTCAAGCTGTTTTAGGAGTCTGGAAATGACTACTCTGGAAGTATTTAGTTCACGGGCTATTTGTTCGTGTGTTTTATTAATTTCAAATGAACCTTTTGCCTGCTTGGTATCTAACAAATATTTCAGCAATCGCTCATCCATTTTGTGAAACACCACGCTATCAAGCGTATTTAATAACTCTTCAAACCTGAGTTGATAGGCACCGAAAACAAATCTTCTGAACGAGGAGTATTTGATAATCCAGGAGTCCATGTAAGTCATTGGGATCATCCATAGCGTTGACTCCTCTTCAGCTATCACTTTGTAACTCGCTTTTTTACCTTCAATACAACAGGTGATAGACATAGCACAGGTTTCACCTCCTTCCAGGTAATAAAGAAATACTTCATCCCCATTTGGATCCTGACGCATAACTTTAAGTAGTCCGGATAATACAATGGGTATTTCATTGGTATGATCTTCGGGACTAATGACAACCTGACCAGCTTTGGCTTTTTTTAACCGTCCAATGGTAGTGATTTCATCAACCAGCTTTGGTTCTAAACCAGCACTCAATAAAACCTCGTCAATCTTTTCTGCCATTATTCATTAATATGTTTTGTTCAATAACCCGAAGTTTATTTCAAAGGTTTATACGATTAAGATATTCAATTTTTCAATATAGCCTTCACTTCATTATTCAATAAGGTAATCTCCGGCTCATTAAAAGCTGTCCTTATGAGCACCTCTTTATCTTGCCATTCAAGAGGAATTCGAAACCTGACAGATTTAACCCTGGGGTTAAGATCATTAGGGGCCTCTATCAGAGAAATTCTTGAATTTGACAGCATTCTCTCATTACCATCCCATATTTCTACAATAACCGATTGGGCAACTTTATTACCAATGTTATGAATTGATACATCAACTGGAATATTACCCTGTCCATCCCAATCGGGATCAATCCTAATGTCTTCTTCACTAATTGCCAGGTCTGCCCTTGGAAACGTTATCCCTGAATAAGGTTTAACCTGCCTGATCTTTAGGTCGATCAACTCCTTGCTTGTAACTTCAAGGGTAGTAAAGCTAGTTCGTTCATTGATTTCAAAAACCTTTTGGGAGATGAAATTATCATTTTCTTTGCCTCTTAGTGTCAATTCATATTCCCCGGGCTCCAATTGCCAGGTATAAATCCCTATTTCTTTGTTGCTCCCAAAATTATAGAGTTGAGCATTTAATTCTATTCTATCTGACTGTCCCATGAGAATGGCTACATCAGTACCGGTATTGCTCCAGGTGGCGGACAAACCCGGGAATTCAAACCCCGACCCGATATGTCCGGTATACATGCCGAAAAGCAGGTCATCGTTGGGTATATATACCCGGTCAGTAAATTTTACTTCAGTGGTGAATAAGGGATAATTATAGCGGATGGTATTCAGGATCTCCTCAAGACCTTCTACGATGTATTTTTCATCACCCGTGACCCGGTATTGGCTATAATGACGACCTGCGTCTACAATCAATTTATCATAATCTGTGGTTCCAACTAAAGCCCTGGCAGAGCCAAAGAGTTTCATGATTCCTTCATTTGGAGATAACCCTTCGCTCGTTTTACCCCATAACTGTGCAGCTGCCCATTCATCTGATCCTGGCTTAGTTTCAGTAATTGACTTTGTATCCCTGTTGTTGATCATGAAGTCAAAGGTGGCATTCATAGGATTTAGTAATGATTTTTGACCAGTAATGGCATATAGTCCTAATAGCTGATTATACATCTCTGAAACATGCCCCAGACTCTCCCAGTCAAAATATTCCCATCCTAATTCTTCTCCCGGGTCGTACCAGTGAGGTGCGTAACCTCCTAGCTTATCTTCTTTATATGAAACAGCGGCTGGCATGAGTCCAGCTGGTTTCCCATTATCATCTCTGGCAGCATCTTCTACCCAGGCTCTACCCCATTCATTAAACAAACTGATTGTAGATGGATTTTGATTATACCAGGCTGCCCACAACATAGGGAGTGTGGCTCTTGCATTTAGGGGAACATCAACGGCATAGGGAGGCGTTTCATCAACGGCGGAAGCAGAGAGGTAACAAGATTTAAAGTGACGATGACCATGACTGTTGATTCCGGTCCAGGTATCTCTGAAATTCTGCATGCTTATAAGACATCGTTCCACATAAATTGGATTGCCATAGTTCATCAGGAACATGGCAGGATGTGTATCTCTGAATAACTCGGCCGAGTGTTCAACATCCTCTACCTTTTTTGAAAAGGCTCGTTCAAGGAGTCCACTGTTCCAAACTCCATTGACTAGCCTGGTATACGCTTCGCGAGATTTTTGGTCGTCTGCACCCAGGATAACTGGAAGCCACCACCGAAGTATCTCCACATCATCACCAAATTTCCCCCCAAATTCTCCATTTACCGCCTGGACACTATCCGCCCAATAATGGGTCATTTCTTTCATTCTACAGATGGCTTCACGTTGATAATTGGCCCATGCAGGGGCATAATTATCCGTTGTCTGGCAGCTACTTTCATGTGGGATCTTCTCCCCATAATACATGCTTAATATAGGATGGTCCGGATATTTATCATGCAACAGCTTAAAATACTTCTCATATTGTTCACGATTGTATTCATTGCCTTGTTCCTTATAAAGCCAATAATGTATCCTGGCTATCAGATATACTGATCGATCATATAAGGGGTTGTTTTCATCAGCAATAATCTGACGCAAGAGGTTAGAGGCAATATGGTATCGGGGGAAAATACTTAGACCTGTTTCTTTCACAGCCCATGACCACCAGCCAATATCATAAAAATAGGCAGCCAATTTGAATTTATATAAATCATTTAAGTGATTGATATACTGTGTATTACTAGGATCATATGAAAGCTTTAATTTGATATTTTCAATCCAAACTGAAATTGCTGATGTGTCCTGATTAAGTAAGGTTGGCATCTCATAGTCATCCCACATTGAGATAGGTCTGAGTTCGATGCCATGTACTGAAACACGATCGTATTTATTTGAAGTTAAACTAATGATAGCCTTATCATCGCTAACATTAACCAGTTTACTGATGGTTCTATATTTAAGTGTTATCCAGGGCGTTGTTGCACTGTCGGTAATCAGTTGGTCATTGAATGAAATAGAAAGGTCGAGTGGATCCTGATTTCCAACACTTATGTATAACAGGTAATCACCGGATTGAGCGTCAATCTGAAAGGTCAATGTATCTTGTGAAACGATGCCATCTTGTAACAGCTCACTAGCCGGTTTGATCTCCATTTGATCGAAAGCTTCACGATCTTTAACATCTGAAATCCATCCATATCCAACACTAGAATCATAGATCATGTTAGGCGTAACACTTATGAAACCCTCTTTTACAGGAGAGGTATCAGATCCAAAATCAAATAAGTGATTATTTAAATCTTTCTGTGTACAACTAAATAAAAAGGATATATATAAGACAAGTGTACAACTGATAAAACTTTGCTTCATGACCCACTAAAATAAGCAAAAGTGGATAGAGCTTATGGTTGGTATTCTTCAAGTATCAGAAGCTTATCTCCAGATAGGTCTACCTTAAATAGGTGTGGCACTCTATGATATCTACCGTCCACTACATTGTGGCTATGAACAGCCATCAAATCCAGCCCTTCAAATGTTTTGAAAAGCATGCCATGCCCATAATTTGGAGGTGTTATGGGTTCCTTTTCATGAATCCAGGGGCCATCCAATGTACCACTTTCTGAGTAAGCCACACCCTGGGTGTAGACATTATGTCTCCAACTCGTCCATATCATACCCAATCTACCAGTTCCTGTTCGAAACAGGTAAGGACCATCAGTCACTTTGTGTGGTTTGTCGTTCCCCTGTTTATCCTTTTCTACACTCCAGGGTGAATCACTTGCACGAAATAAAACCTTTCCCTCACCTATTGAGCCACTTAAATCAGGTTTCAATTCAATCTTCTCAATGGTGCCATTTAAGTTTTGGAGCCACTCATAACAATAAACCATGTATGGTTTCCCATCGCTATCGACCCAGAATGTACCGTCAAGAGTTGGCATATCAGGAGGAAGATAGATGGGATCTTTCATTGGAGTATAAGGGCCATCTGGATTATCACTAACCAATATATGACTGGCACGGCGATCAATCACTCTACCTTCAACTGTATCAATTTTAATATCCCTGTTGGTAAAGGTGCCAAAATAGTAATATTTCCCCCTGTATGGATGTAATTCAGCTGCCCAAATCATGGGATTAGGACCCATCCAGGACAAAGTATCAATCTGGACAACCTCGAAAGACCCTTCCCATAATTTAAGGTCCTTGCTTTTCCACATCCTTCCTCTTGTACCGGTCATGTAGTACATATGAGTTTTTTGATCCGCCAGAATGGCGGGATCACTGAGGCGAATAGAATCTAGTATTATCAGCTTCTCTGAAGATTCTTTCACTGTACAATTATGAAATACAATGGATATTATGACTAAACTAAGCAGATATACTTTCCCCATTCGGTAAACGACTATTTACCCAAAAATAAGTGGTTATTTAATAACCCTTGAAAGCAAAGAATTAAGAATATTAATTCCGATAAATTTCCATCGGATTACCTGCCACATTTATTGTGACATGATATGATGGCTTTTGTGATGCAATAAATGCCTTCTCCTTTGATGTGAATTTGAAAGTATAGAATATGCCATTTTTTTGCTTGTAGGATAATTTCAATTCATTCTTTTCTACACCAAACTCTTCTACTACAAGATCTACGGCTTTCTTTATGATTGCTATTTCGTTTTTAACAAGTCCTTTCATGTCCAATTTTGTTTTTGATATAACCTTATCAATACAGCTGCACACATGATCCCTAATTCATGTGTAACGATTATAATACTATGTTTTTAACTTATGTTACTACTTGTTTGGCGGAATTATATGTAGCAACATATTTGAACGAGCAAAGGTGACCTATTATTATTAACTATCTGCTAACTACAGATTATAAATTATGTTAATTGATGATATTTAAAAAATCCTTATACATCATGTTTGACATGGATAACCTAAGTGTACGATATTAGTACCTCATAAAATAATTCAAATGACACAGAAATACCTTTTTGGCTGTATAATTATTCTATTTATCGGATCAGGTTTGTTTGCCCAAACCCCGATTCCCAATGCACATGCACACAATGATTATGAACATGATAGACCACTCTTGGATGCGCTCGATAATGGATTCGTGTCAGTTGAAGCTGATTTGCATTTAATTAAAGGGAAATTATATGTATCTCATGATAAACCTAAAGACTTAAAAAGCACGCCTACACTGGAGTCCATATATCTTAAGCCATTGCGGGAAATCATTGAGAAGAATAATGGCAAGGTGTACCCAGGTTATGAGAAGTATTTCTATCTCATGGTAGATTTTAAGACTGAAGCCAATTCAACCTATGAAGCTCTCAGAAAAGTCTTGAAAAAATATTCCGATATACTCTCAGTGATTGAAAATGGTAAAGATCAGGTAAACAAGCCTGTAAAAGTTTTCATTAGTGGAAATAGGCCGATTGAGCTATTAATGAATGATCCTGTTAAATATGCTGGTCTTGACGGAAGACCAGATGATTTGGATAAGGATTATTTCGCCGCAATCATGCCTGTTGTGAGTGATAACTATCGGAATTTTATGAACTGGGATGGAAACGGAGAAGTAAAAGATAAAGAACTGGAAAAAGTAAAATCATTTATAGAGCAGGCACATCAGCAAAATAAGAAAGTAAGGTTATGGGCTGCCCCGGATACTCAGAAAGGATGGGATTTATTAATCTCTCTTGGAGTGGATATGATCAATACTGATAGACTTTCTGATTATAATGCTTATATGAAAGCAAAGAAATGAAACAAGTGTATTAAGCATGGCTTTCAAACCATTTAATTCCGTGCTCGATTTCCTTGAACATGATAATTTCTATCCCCTTGCTTTCCCATATGAACTGCATAAGTTTAAAAAAGATATAGTCTGACTCTCTTACGATATAGACTGTAGGTATCTCCTTAAAGCTCACATTTACAGGATCCAGATATTTCTCAATCCAACTTTGCCCTTCCGAAACAGATAATTTATTGGTTATTTGTGTAAAGTCAATTAACAGTCTATAACCAAGATTTGATGCCTTTGACCGAACTTCCAGTGCGGTATTTACAAGTTTGCTTAAATGAAGCTCGCCCTGGTAGGTAATTGTAAGGATCTTTTTATCATGAATACAGTTTTCTAAATAGTTTGATGGTTCACTCCCGCGCTTATGCATCTCTTCCCTCTAATGAACATGAAGTTAATATTTAGATAATTTCCTTAAACTGATTCAATAAGATAATACGGGCTCTTAACAATTAAAGACTATCGGTAAAAACAATATTTTCGAATTCCTTAACTTTAGTCAATTCAGTAATGCAACTCCTTTATTATTTTATACTTTCGCACTTCAATATTTAACCAATTACCCATAACAAATGAAACCTATTGTTCAAATTTCCCTTGACATTATTGACATGGACGAAGCGCTCGAAACAGCGCACATGGCTATGAGAGCAGGCGTTGACTGGTTAGAAGCTGGTACACCTATGATTTTAGCTTATGGTCTACTTGGTGTTAGAAAATTACGGGAAGCTTTTCCTGATGTTCCTATTGTTGCAGATCTTAAGACTATGGACGGTGGCTATCTTGAAGCTGAAATGATGTTTAAAGCTGGAGCTACTCATGTCGTAGTAATGGCTCAAGCTCATGAAGAAACAATTAAGTGTGTGGTTCAGGCTGGTAAGGATTTTGGGGGCAGTGTAATGGGCGACAACTTGGCATACGCTAACATGGTAGACGGAGCTAAGAGACTCGAGGATTTGGGATGTGGTTATATCATACACCACATTGGATATGATGAGAGAAGAGGAATTGCTGCGGCAGGAAAACGTATGCCGAGTCCGCTAGACCAACTGAAAGAAGTTGTTGACGCGGTGAGTGTTCCTGTACAGGCAGTTGGAGGTTTAAGTCTTGAGCAGGCTATCCAATGTCCCGAATATGGCGCTCCGCTTGTTGTACTTGGTGCACCACTAACAGTAGATGCAGACGCATTCAAAACTGCAGATGGTAACCTTGAAGAATCTCTTCGTTTGATCTGCGATAAAATCCATTCCTACGACGACGTGAAAGTAGGTTGATATAAGAATTAAAATTTAATCCAATGAGTATAGCAGCAGTAGTCAACTATGCGCCAGAGAAGGGCTCAGTTGAATTGCGTGAAATTGAAAAACCTTCAATTGGTGAAGAAGATGTTTTACTAGAAGTAGCCAATGTAGGTGTTTGTGGTAGTGACTTACACCAATGGACATCAGACCATAGCTGGCCAGTCAACTATCCGGTAGTCCTGGGACATGAATTTGGTGGCTTAATTGCAGATAAAGGTGATCGTGTAGTTGGTTGGGAAATTGGCGACAGAGTAGTGAGTGAAACCGCAGCGATCATTGATCCAAACAACCCCATGTCTAAAGTTGGTTTGTATAATCTTGATCCCAATAGAAAAGGATTCGGATATGGTGTCAATGGTGCGATGACAAAATATGTCAGAGTACCTGCCAGATGTCTTCATAAAGTGCCAGATCAATTAGCCTTTGAACAAGCCTGTCTTACAGAGCCTTGCTGTGTGGCCTTTAATGGAGTTGTCAATAATTCAAATATTAAGCCGGGTGATCGTGTGATTGTAATAGGTCCTGGTACCATTGGATTACTTTGTGCTGCAATGGCTCGTCTTTGTGGCGCTGAAGTTGCGGTAACAGGTCTTGAATCAGACAAAAAGCGGTTAGACATTGCAAGAGACGCCTATGGCTGTGAACCTATTGTTGGGGATGCCTCAGATTGGGCTAAATTCAGGGATGGTATGGGAGCTGATTTAATCATTGATACTGCCGGTATCAGTGCTACACTTAAATCAGCATTGCAATTGGTGAGGCCAAATGGTCAAATCACTAAAGTTGGTTGGGGACCTAAACCACTGGACTTTTCACTGGATCCGCTAGTTCAGAAGAATGTAAGACTTCAGGGTTCTTTCAGCCACAATTGGCCTATCTGGGAGAGAGTCATCGCGCTTCTTGCATCCGGACAGCTGGATGTACAGCCAATCATCGGAGGTGTATGGCCAATCTCAGAATGGAATACCGCATTCAACCAGATGCACCATAAAGAAGTTGTAAAAAGCGTTCTAAAACCTATTTGATATGCCAAAATTAGCTGCTTTCCCAAAAGCATTTATGACAGCCCTCTGCAAGGATGGGTCAATGAAACTTTCTGAATGGATCAAACTGGCTACTGCATTGGATGTAGAAGGTTTGGAATGGTACGCCGGTTTCCTGGAGATGGCTGATGAAAAGAACTGGCCTGGATTTCGTAAGCAGGTGGAAGATGAAGGGAAAGAGATTCCTATGATGTGCTGTTCTCCTGATTTCACGCATCCTGATGCTGCATTTAGGAAGAAAGAAATAGAGAAACAACGTTTCTGGATCGACATGACCTATGCCTTGGGCGGAAGTTATTGTAGAGTACTTTCCGGTCAAAGAAGACCTGAACTAACAATTGAGGAAGGCATTGATTTAGCTGCTTCCAGTATTGAAGAATGTCTCCCCTATGCACAAAAATTAGGGATTACTTTGATCATTGAAAATCATTATAAAGATGATTTCTGGGAATATCCTGAGTTTGCTCAGAAAATGGATATTTTTAAAAAGTTGGTTGACAAGATTCATCATCCAAATTTTGGGGTGAACTATGATCCCAGCAATACTTATATCGCAGGTGAAGATCCGCTGGAGCTTTTATACAAAGTTTCGGATCGTGTAGTCACGATGCATGCTAGTGACCGCTATCTCAAAGAGGGTACGATTGAAGATCTTCGCAGAGAAGAAGGTGGCTCCCAGGGTTATGCCAAACGACTTGCTCACGGCGAAATTGGCAAAGGTCTTAATGATTATGATGCTATTTTCACCGAGTTGAAAAGAGTCGGATTTGATAGTTGGATAAGTATTGAAGATGGCGTGGATGGAATGGATCAACTTGAAAGAAGTGTAGCTTTCTTAAGAAAGAAGATTAGCCAGTACTGGCCATAATAGCTGCTAAGCCATACTATGACTCAAAGTCATAGTATAACTTCAGCACCCATTAAATTAAAATTCATATTTCACCTTCTTTGGTAGTGGCTTCGTTTCTAATTGCATCCACTCCCCTTCTATTTTAATCACCACTATGTGGTTATCCTTATCGTAGAAGATCGTTCCATCCGCAGCATTCCTCAAAGAGCTATAGTTGACGTATTTGGCACTTTCCTCCGCAAGCCTTTCATGGTCTTCCTTAGGCTCTTCTTTAATGATATCTTCTTTGCCTATCCTTCCCAGCGTGAGTGCGTTGCTCAGTTGTAAAGAACCATAAAAGATTGCTTTATCACGACTAAACATATAGGAATGTTGTCTCACGTCAGAACCTATCTTTATCCAGTTATATGCCTGTGGTGAGTGGTTGTAAACAGTTCCATAGTAATAAATCTCAGCAACTGGTTTTTCCTCTTCCACATGTTTATTGACCAGCATGGTTATTCGGGATTTATCATCTTTTGCATATCCTTCAAACACATGATATCCCCATCGCTTTTTGTTACGCTCTTCCTCATTACCTCGTACCTGAATCATATAGGGTGTACTAATAATCCCATTGACTTGGGTATACATGGGGGTTAGTTTTGGGTTGAAACCAAAGCTGTAACCCCGGTGACTCCATCGATACCATGTGGTGTCGATGTCTGATTGGATAGAAATCTGATAGAGACCTGAATGTTCTGATCCTTCAACGAGTTTTAAGTAGTCACTCGTTTCCTGGGCTAAAGCATTAAGGCTTATCCCAAAAATGATAGTAAATGAAAGAGATAAAAATTTTGACATGATCTGTGAATTTGTGGCTACTTGGCAAAGTTATTTCTATCACAATAGAATTATCAACCAAACCAAATTGCGGTGTGTTATTGCCTTTAAAATATTCTACAAATTACTTATCTTACTTGATTACCCGTAACAACCCCCGTTATCATGAAAGAAATCAAGAAAGAAGACATTAGCCAGGAAGTATTTGACCTCTATGACGACTATGCTCACAACCGGTTAGATCGGAGAAATTTCATGGATCGCTTGTCAACTTATGCAGTTGGAGGAATTACGATGCCGATGCTTATGAGTTTCATCATGCCTAATTACCAGGACAATATCCAGATTAAACCTGATGATCCAAGACTAATTACAGGCATGATCTCTTACAATTCACCTAAAGGAGGTGGTAGTATCGATGCCCAGGTTTCGAGACCTAAAGATGCAAAAGGGAAATTACCCGGTATTGTAGTCGTTCATGAAAACAGGGGACTTAATCCCCACATAGCTGATGTTGGAAGAAGGGCAGCATTAGCAGGTTACCTATCCATTGCTCCAGATGCCCTTTCTCCATTGGGTGGTTACCCCGGTACTGATGACGAAGGAAGAGAGATGCAAAGCAAACGGAACCGGGATGAGATGTTACAGGATTTCATGGCAGCTTTTGAGTACCTTCGGGATCATCCTGATTGCACCGGAAAAGTCGGTGTTGTTGGGTTTTGTTTTGGAGGGTGGATCTCCAATATGATGGCTGTTAATTTACCAGATTTAGCTGCATCAGTTCCATTTTATGGAGGTCAGCCTTCTGCAGAAGACGTTCCTAAGATCCAGGCGCCTCTCCATCTACAATACGCTGAACTTGATACACGGGTAAATGCCGGATGGCCGGCCTATGAAGAAGCCCTAAAGGCCAACAATAAGGAATATACGGCCTATATTTATCCAAACGTTAATCATGGTTTTCACAATGACACAACAGGCAGGTTTGACAAGGATGCAGCAGCATTAGCCTGGAAAAGGACCATTGATTTTTTTGATGAAAAACTAAAGGTATAACACGCCAATAGAGAAAATTAAGTTTGGAAAGCGAATATGAACTGATCAATAATGAAGATCAGAACCGGTATGAATTTCATATTGATGGATATGTACCCAGGGTTGAGTATATACTTACAAAAGACCATAAGATCTATCTAACCCACACAGAGGTACCCAGGGAACTGGAAGGAAAAGGTATTGCTTCAGCTCTGGTGAAACAAGTACTTTCAGAGGTTGAAAAGAGTGGTCGGGAACTGGTTCCGCTTTGCCCATATGTTGCGCAATATATCAAGAGACATCCCGAGTGGACTAAACTGGTTGCAAAAGAATTTGGATTGAGCTAACTACTCAACCAGCACACCGGAAAACACACTGACATTTGGGTTGATTGGATTTCCACTGGATCTACGGAAACTGACCACCTGCCCAACGTGCCAAAGAGCATCTGATAGTTGGCCATTAATGATATTCCAAAAAGGAAACTCCAGTTTTCCTGTTTTAAATATTTTCGATTCAAGATCCATATCCGGATTTTGATGAAGCAGATCACTAGCTTTCTTGAGTGTTTCTAAAGTGAGTCTTCGCTTTTCATCGAAACCCATTGCTGATATATCCACTTTAGTGCTGGTTTCCTTAATTGTATTTGAAGCAGCCAGGCAAAGACTGAGGATATGGTCGATTGTTTCCTCGCTTGTCCTTGCCTCATCGCTGGGTCGGTATTCTAAGTCTTTTTCTTTCAAACCTTCCGTCGCCCAATAATATCTAAATCCCAGCCCATCAATCATGCGTGCTATAACCGTGGCAGGCGTATATATTTCTGGATAATCCGGGATTTGTCGAAATGGAAGATCATTCTTTGTTTGCCCAGATGTACTCATTATCAGAATAATATTGATTAGTAAAAGGAATTTATAAGTTTTTCTCATCCTCATTTGAATCAAATTAGCAGTGAAAATTTAAATTGGTTCAATATTTGTTATATTTATGAAGGTTTTGGTTAATCTTTTAACATACTTTTTACAAGCTACCAGTCGTTTTTATAGATAAACCGCCCGATTTGAAAACCCCCTTAACACTCATTTCATTTTTCACAATTTACCTCCTTTTTGCTCAGGATGCGGAAGAGGCTATTCCCTACAGGACAAAAATTGCAGAATTCAGTTCAGAAACGATCATGGATTACCGTACAAGCACCAGTTCTGAACAATTTGGAGGGGCAATCAATGAAATTGAAAGAGATCGGCTTTATAAAGCCAAACTGGGCATTCCATTGGTGATTAAAAAGGATAAAATATTCGGGCTCCAGCTCAAATATTACCAACAAAAGTTTCTTCTTGACTTTGAGGAAAATCCAACCGATTATGATCTGTATGTTCATCTTAATTCAAAAACGTTTACCAATGCCGGCATCAGAACATTCTATAAACAGAATTTGAAGGATGGGAGCGAACTGAAACTTGTAGCTGGAGCAGAATTGAAAAGTGATCAGTTTCAGTGGAACAAGAACAGCAGCAAGTACTTTGTAAGTGCTGTTCAGACCTGGAAGAAGTCAGAAGCAACAGAAATGGGTGGTGGTTTGTATTTAAACTGGACGATGGGCCTGGCAACTGCTTATCCTCTTTTCCTGTTAAAACATGATCTATCTCCCAGGTGGACTTTAGATCTAATGCTTCCAAAGCAGGCTAATATGCGATATCGAATCAATAATCATAATTTTCTGATCGCCCGGGCTCAATTAACCGGCTGGAGATATAACCTCACAAATGCACTGCAAAGTACTCAGGGTGATCTGACACTTAGAAAGTCGGATCTTCAGCTATCCCTGAGCTGGGAAAAAGAAATCCACGACTGGTTGTGGTTTGGAATCGACGTAGGGTACAATAAAAATATCCAATACTTTCTCGTTAACCCGGGTGAACGAAGTAGATATTCATTGATTGATATCAATCCAAGAGACGCCATATTTACCAAATTCTCGATATTCATGGTACCCCCAAAGAAGTTTTATAAGTAAGCCTAAATCTTATCGGCCGAAATGATAATATCCTTTGGATCAAGGATGATCTTATCATATCCGTGAAGTGTCACACTGATCATTGAAAGTCCCAATTGGGTGGTATTGACAATTGAATTTGGAGAAAGCCATTTCAAGAATTTAATCAACCACATTAAGTAGTCATAGGCAAACTGATACATCTTTGTGCGTGATTTTATCCCTCTGAGAGGTATAATGGCGCCAGGTCGGAACATAAAAGCCTGCTTAAAACCAAGTTTTAATAGATCGTTTTCTGTTTTGCCCTTTACTCTTGCCCACATGACTCTTCCTTTTTCTGAAGAGTCTGTGCTTTGACCTGAAACATAGGTACAGGTCATATGGGGATTCATTTTGATGAGTGTTTCGGCCAGGGCTAACGTGTAATCGTGGGTGATCTCATTGTATTTTTCCTCACTTAATCCAACTGAACTGATACCCATACATAAATAGGCTGCGTCAATTCCATTAAGTTGATTTGCAATTGATTGATAATCTGAAAAGTCTTTATGTATAATTTGTTTCAGCTTTGGGTGATCCAGATCGAGTTTTGAACGACCTACAGTAATAACCTGATCGATCTTCTCATGATCCAGACATTCCAGAAGCACACCCATTCCAACCATTCCGGTGGCACCAGTAATTAACACTTTCATAATTTCACAATTAGCTTATATCTATAAGTCGAATGACTAGTGTTTATCATCTATTTACAACCGAAACTTCTGAACTATTTTCAAATGGTATCACCAGACCCCAGGTTTGGCCATTCAGACTTACAGTAAGGTTTACTTGCTTATCATTCTGAGAATTTATCTCAGCAATAACCTCTGGTATATCATTTTCTGAGGGAACCAGCAGCCATACAAGGTTTGAGCTCTTCTTGATTTTGGTCTGATATAGACTGGCCGTATTAGGTCCGTAGATATTATACTCCGGACTATACCATCCTTGTAGGTCAGGATTCTCCTGCCCCACTACCTGATTGATTGTAAACTTTGTCTTACCAACTGGAATTACGGCAAGATTTCCTCTTTCATTAACGGTTTTAGTAATTCTTTTATCGGTGGTCACTTTACAGTCAGGATGCCAGTGCCACATTGAGGTAATACCCCTTTTCCTGTCTGTTTCAACCCGATCTATCACAACCCAAAATGACCCTCTTACATACACCATAGATCTTTTATGGGAAACCTCACCTTCCGAATCATAAAAATCATTGAATGAGTTTGATGCATAGTCATAGTCACTGGTTATTTTAAAATACTCATCAGTCAATGCTTCTTTTGCATGCGTTGGTCCGGGAGCCTGCCCTTTTCCATCGATAAGAATAACATTGTGACCTGCACTACCCCGGGCGTATCCTCTGAATTTTTGAGCAACAGCACCAGTATAGGCAAACCTTCCAGCATCTACCAGTAGATCTCTACCATAGGCAGCCACGGAAAGATGAAGCTTGTCATTATGCTGATGACCACTTCCCCAGGGTCCCAAATCAAAAAAGGACCAGTGTGCATCTCTGTCAAATCCACTTCTTGAAATCATCTGGCCCGCCCACGAAAAAAAATAGCTAGGTCCATCAGTTGGTGATATACCAGATTTTCCATTGGAGATAATATAGGTCCAATCCAGATGATTGTATTTTTCAGCTCCCCTGGATATAAGTGAAACGTCACTTCCTCTGTCTCCATCATTATTCAATATTCGGTTACCATCAGGTCTTACTGCATGAGCTATATAGTTATACATAGCTTCCATGGTTTTGGGATAGTAGGCTGGCAATTCTTTATCGGCAACCTCACATAGCTCCTCAAATTGTTCAAAATTATGTAGCGAAACATTGTGATAATGTGAAGTAAGTTCCGTTTGAACACCATCAGGATATATTTGATCTTTCATGCTTTCAATCATGGTGCCTACAGAATAATCCATCCATTCAGCAGAATTTTTATACTCAGGAAAATAAGCTGCTACTGTAGCCAACGCGGATATTTCCATAGTCAGCCAGTTGTTCTGGCCGTGGAAATTACGATTGTAATGTGCATGATCAGGCAGGCTAAAGAGTATGAGGAATTTGGTAGCTTCTGAAAGATCCGGGTTATTGATCAAGCTGTAGAAGAGTCTTGTCCAGACCTTTGCCCTGAAAGAAACCTCAAGGCCACGCCAGATTGATTCACTTCCCTTTTCCGCAGGATAAGGTAAACTGGCCAGGATGAAGTCTTTAAGGAACAGATCCATATATTCGATATACTTGGGGTTCCCGGTATCAAAATAAACACTCAACATCTGATTGATCTGGCTATGTCGGTTTGATAACCAGGCCCACTCCCGGTCATTGTTAGGTCCCTTGTAATACCAGTCCCGATGACCATCCTCCAGGTAAGGGACCCGTCCACTAACATTCTGTATAATAAAGATATTATTTAAGGTAGTATCCGCATCTGCATTGGTTCGGGTGGATGCCTTTGGAACTTCTTTCCTGTAATTAGATGCTGTCGTATTATTCTTGTAGTAGTCCAGTAAATCCTTTGCTGCCTGGATAGGATCATCTGCCATATAAGCCGCTTTGACGTTTTCAAGCCCCGGATAATCCAGGTTCAATTGGTCAATGGTTTTAGTTAGAATTTTAGAATCGAACCTGTTAAGATCTTCAATTGTAGTAATGGCTTCCCATTTTATCTGGCTAAGCAAGGAGAATTTTATGCTTATAAAGCCAATGAGGATTAAGTATTTAAAACCTATATTCATTTTGGACATTTGTGATGTTGAGGTTATTAAAGTTCACGGATCTTGATGTTTTTCCAGGATACCTTAAACGGACCTTCCCGTTCCCCTATTCCATGAACCTGTAGACTAATAAAACCACTTGGAAACAGCACGTAGGTGTCCGGATCATTTACATCCTCAACCTGATGGCCATTGATCCATGTAGTGATTTGGGGACCTTTAGCCAGAATCCGATACTGATTCCAATCGCCTCCTTTAAAAAAATCATGTTTGTTTTGCTCTTCGCCCATCCACCCATCTCCAGTTGCTTCGCGCCATATGTAGCCAGATAAACCACCTGTCTCGTCACCTTCTACAATCTCCACCTGGGGACCAATCACCCTACCTTTCGCTTCATTGTTCGAATCGCCAATTGATTCCTCCCTTGTTTTAGATCGGATCTGAACACCGGAATTAAGCTCTTTATCAACCTTAACTTCGAACGTCAGCTCAAAGTCTCCATAACCCTTTTGAGTGCATAAAAAGGAGTTTGGACTTCCTTCTGCGGTTGTTCCTACGATCGTACCATTTAGCACTTTATATGAGGCTGTACCGTTCTTTTGTTCCCACCCATCTAAAGAATTTCCATCAAATAGCTCAACCCATTCAGATGATGGAGCTAAATCCTCATTTTGTTTCTGTGAGTTATTATTAGGTGTAGAACTGCATCCGGCCAAATATAACAAGGAGAATACGAGGGTCGAAATATTGAGAAATTCCATGAGGTGGTTAGTTATGTTGCTTTCTATCAAAGATATGAATCCCGACAATATTTACTAAATTTCTCACTTAATTGACTTAACCTATTACTTATGAGAACCAAATACCTGTTTTACGCATTATCTGTTACCCTACTTGCTGCCTGCTCTTCAGACAAAAAATCTTCAACTGAAGATAAGGCAACTGAGGATAAAAGAGAAGTTCTTTTTAATGGTGAAAACCTGGATGGATGGGATATTTATATTGAAAATGACAGCTTGACCCCCGAACAGTTTTTCTATGTGACCGAAGGTGTGATTGAAACAGTTGGTGTTCCCATGGGTCATTTAAGAACCAAAAAGGAATATTCAAACTACAAACTACATGTAGAGTGGAGATATCCTGCAGAACCAACAAACAGTGGTGTCTATCTTCATACATCAGGGAGTGATGCTGCCATACCAAACCACTTCCAGGGCCAGCTTAAATATCAAAATGCCGGAGACTTCATTGTAAGTGGCGTGGGATTAACTGCTACTATTCAGGATAGTGTCTGTACCTCTACTCCTGATGTCCGACCATTAATTGCTAAACTTCATCCTTCGAACGAAAAAGAAGCTGGCGATGGATGGAATAGTTATGACATTACTTGCAAAGGAAACACCATTGAATTGAGTGTAAATGGTTTACTCCAAAATGTAGCGACCAATTGCTCAGTAAGTAGCGGTGCTATCGGACTCCAAGCTGAGGGTTCCAGAATTCAATTCAGGAACATATGGCTTGAGCCTTTATAATCAATTAAGTAATTCTGTTCTTCAGTATTCTCTGACAAACATAGTCTGTCATTAATGTTAAAGCTGGTTAAATCCGGCAAGAACTCCGAACGTTGATAGGAACGATTTGTTAAATAATTAGCGAGTATTATTTAACTAAATTAATCAGTGATGTTTAATGTATCAGAGAAACCAAGCATTTTAAATATTGTGGTATGGATGACACAATCCATATTAGCGATGGTTTTTTTATTAGCCGGTAGCGTCAAAATCTTTCTTCCGATCAAAGAGCTAGCTATACAAATGGACTTTGTTAAATATGTACCAGTATTTCTTACGCGTTTTATCGGGATAATGGAAGTATTGGGTGGACTAGGATTGATGATCCCTTCAATGTTTGAAATAAAGCCGCTATTAACGCCACTTGCTGCCATAGGATTAATGGTTGATATGGTGCTGGCGGTTATTTTTCATGTTTCCCGAGGTGAATTCTCCACCATAGGCTTCAATATCTTGTTGGCTGTTGTAGCCGTTTTTGTTGCCTGGGCGAGATACAAAAAAGTACCCATCACCTCCCATTAAACTGTCAGAATCAAATTAGGTATTAAACTTTGAATCACAATAAATGAGAAGTAGAATGGTAATCGTTAAAATAGCTTAATTGTACCAGCCTACTGAATTTTGTTTTCGCTATAGGTCAGTAGAAGTATTTCCGGGAAGGTGTCGATTCCGATCGCTATCAGTTTGCTCAACTCCGCTGCATTGTGAAAATACGAACCTAAAAAGATGTCCTGGAATCCATCATTGTTGAAGTCACCAATGTCCATTGTGAGCCATTTTCCATAAGCAGCTTCGGTCATATAATGATCGGTGAAATTTAGTTGGCCGTCATTCTGAAGATATACGAACCCCTCGGTAGCATTGTCATTGTAAAATGAAATAGAGGCAATATCCAGGTCACCATCCTTATCAAAATCTATTGCCCGGGCCTCGTTACAACCATGAAGTGGATAAAAATACCTGAGTGAAAACTGGTTGGAACCATCATTGAGATAGATCCTTATACCGTGATACGGTTTTGGGATATTTGAATAATCCCAGTTATCACCATTTGTCAGAAGAATATCAGGATGTCCATCCAAATTAAAATCAGCCAATTCAAAATAGCTAACCCCATAGACTGAGGGTAATTCTAACAACGTCGTTTCTTTAAATTGACCATCACCCTGATTGTAGTAAACGACAAGCTTTTCACATGCCTGTGCCATCAGGGCAATAATGTCTTTAAGACCATCACCATTCAAATCCTGAATGATCGCTTTGCGAGCACCTGGTAATGAGGATAAAATATGAGCCTCCTGCTTATTGAAGTTGTCATACCAGGCCAACTGACCCTGATGATTTCCAAAGCTACAAATGACTACATCGTCTTGATTATCATTGTTTAGATCACCAACGGTAAATTGAACCGGGCGTTGAAGATCTGTAATTACCAGATCTTCGGGTGAGATATCACTCGTTAATGTCAGTGGAAACAAAACACCTTCCCTTTTATCAGAGGGTTTAAATTCCCCGATACTGAGAACCATGATTCCATCATTTGTGATTTCAATATCCGAAGAAGGAGATTGCGTCTCCCAATTCCCTATTACCTGGCTATTTTGATTGAGTGCATAAAGCTGCTGATGATCTCCTATGAATAGTGTTCGTTTGGTTGTGTTGTATTCAAGCAAGGATACCTGTGGCACAGGCTTATCTCCTATTTTTAAAATCTCAGCCTGAAAGGGGGGCGGCCCGTTTGATAAGGCATTACTGTGATCAACTTCTTCAAGTTTTTCGGGTGCCATTGTCTGATAAAAGGCCTGGATTTCATTCCACTCCGATTCGTTAATAACAGCTTGTTCCGGGTATACATTAAACTTCTTCAGGAAAACTTCCTCTTCCAGATCAATCTCTTCAAAAGGATCATAGTCATTCAACCGAAGACCAAGTCTGGCAGCCATATTGGGAAGTACACTTTCCGTCCAGGTTACTTTATCTAATAAATCCGGTGTAGGAAAAAGGTGACAGGAAGAACAGTACTTCATTGCCAATTGGCCCCCTATAGAAGTCTCTGGTTTTTTTATGATTGACTCACTACTTGATGACTCCTTCTGTGAGGCATTGTCGGTCTGGCATTGCCAAAAAAGTAAAGTGAGGACCAGTTGCAGGAACAACAAACGTTTCATAAAGTGAGTGAGTCAATACGAGGACTAGATTATTGTATAAAAACCACTTTTGGTAATTATTTAACTGGTTTTTCTATAATTCAGTATCGCCCAGGTATTAAACAAAACGGCAAAACCAATCATGATCAAAATGTGATTGGTGATGTGAACAAAACCACTCCCCTTCATTACAATCATGCGCATGACTTCCACAAAATAGGTTACAGGGTTAAGATTAGCGATAATTTGGGCCCATTCTGGCATACTTTCTATTGGAGTAAACAGCCCACTCATTAAAATAAATATGGTCATCATGAGGAAGGAAATGGACATGGCTTGTTGTTGAGTATTGCTGTAGGTGCTCACTAATAGCCCGATTCCCAGTATGGCAACCAGGTAAAGCGCCAGAAACCCATAAAGTAAGAAGATACTACCTAGTGGGACGATTCCATAAATCCCCCATCCGACTACAAACATACCGACAGTGAAAACGAATACACCTAATACCCAGAATGGAATCAGTTTACCCAGAATGAAGTGAAACTTTTTGATGGGTGTGACATTAACCTGCTCAATCGTTCCAACTTCCTTTTCCTTTACAATATTTAACGCCGACATATATCCACCTACCATGGTGACCAGAATGACTAATATACCGGGAACCATAAAAAACTTGTAATTAAGCAAAGGATTAAACCAGTTGATGACTGCAACCCCAATTGTAGGCGTAAAACTTTGGGTCCCAACATTAACCATCCGAATATCACGATTGTATGCATTGATGATCTGAGTTAAATAGGCTCCACCAACCGCAGCTTTTGTTCCATTAATGGCATTAACTGCTATAAACAGAGAACCTTTTCGCTCCCTTTTCAGGGCTTTTTCAAAGTTTTGAGGAATCTCAAGGACAACGTCTGCTTCATCAGATTCTATATCTGCAAACGCCAGTCGAAAATCATGTGTATAATCGATCAGTCTAAAATATCCTGATGATTTAATCTTTTCGACCATCTCTCTTGAACGTCCGGATCGATCATTGTCTACGATGCTAATGTTGATGTTTTTGATTTCAAAGTCGGCAGCCAATGGTAGTATGATTAACTGTATAATTGGTACCATTAAGATCATCCTAAGGATAGTAGGATTTCTAAAGATCTGCCTGAATTCTTTTTGAAGTAAGTATTTAAGCGTGTTCATGAGAGTCGGATCTTAAATTTTTTAATACTTACCGTCAGCAGAAATACAGTCATACCTGCCAGAATCAGGGACTCTTTCCAAATAGATTCAATCCCAAGTCCTTTAATCATCACATTTTTGACAATGATATAATACCATCTGGATGGTACAATGTGAGAGATCACCTGAAGAAACTTGGGCATATTCTCAATGGGGAACATAAATCCGGTAAACATCAGCGTAGGCAGAAGCATTCCCATCAAAGAGATCAACATTGCCGTCTGCTGATTATTGGTCAGGTTAGAAACCAAAATGCCAATGGAAAGTGCCGCCAGAATCAAAAGAATACTGACCCCAAAAAGCAGGAATATGCTCCCGGCTATCGGTAGCTTAAGAAGGAACACACTAAGTAATAGTATGATTATCAGATTCACGATGGATAGAAAGAGGTATGGAACTACTTTAGCAATTATGACCATGAATGGGTTGAAAGGTGAGACTAGTAATACCTCCATTGTACCCATCTCTTTCTCTTTCACAATAGCTACGGAAGTCATCAGAACACATACCAGTAGTAAGACCAACGCCATTACTCCTGGAACAAAATTAGTAGTCCCTTCAAGTCTGGGATTATATATATTTCTCAGACTGATGTTTATCAATGTTGGGTTTGAAATGGTTGAGTTTAATTCCTTTTGATATTCCAGCAGCAGCATATTGAAATAGTTAACCAGTGTAGTAGCCGTATTGGGATCACTGGCATCAGCAATTAATTGAATATCTGCATGCCCTGAATGGATTAAATCCTGGTTAAAGTTGGCCGGAAATACGATAGCCATTTTGGTTTTACCATACTTGAAAGATTGTTCTATTTCCTGATGATCTTCTAAAACATCATACAAATCAAAGTTTTCGCTGGCAATGATCTTTTCAACAATGGCCCTTGAAGATTCGTCTTTTGCATTGTCGATGATCATGACCCTGGAATGTGTGATCTCATTTGATAGCGCGAAACCAAATAACAGGATCTGGGCAATAGGTAATCCAAAGAGTAAAAGCATTGTTTTCGGATCTCTGAAAACATGTAAAAACTCTTTATTTATGAAGGCGAAAAACTGTTTCATTGCTTATTCTGATCTTTTAGCTCCCCTGGCCAGTTCATAAAACACATCATCCATGGACTCAGCCTGATAACTTGCTTTCAATCTTGTGGGTGAATCAAGTGCCTTAATATAGCCATCTACCATCATGGAAATGCGGTCACAATATTCAGCTTCATCCATATAGTGTGTTGTTACAAATACTGTAATTCCTTCATTGGCTGCATCATAGATCATATCCCAAAATTGTCTACGCGTAACTGGATCAACTCCCCCTGTGGGTTCATCCAAAAAGACCAGCCTGGGATGATGAAAAATAGCCACTGAAAAAGCAAGCTTTTGTTTCCACCCTAGTGGTAAAGAACCAACAAGCAAATCCTTTTGCTCCTCCAGCTCAAGCGTTTTGATAAGTTCAGCACTTCTGGACTTTATATCATTTGACTTTAATCCATAGATACCTCCGAAAAAACGAATATTCTCAGCTACGGTAAGATCTTCGTACAAGGAGAATTTTTGGCTCATATAACCAATATTCTTTTTAATCTTTTCAGTCTCCCTATATACATCATAACCCGCAATAGTCGCTTTTCCAGCCGATGGAATGGAAAGGCCGCATAACATCCGCATGGCCGTAGTCTTCCCCGCTCCATTTGCCCCCAGAAAGCCAAATATCTCCCCCTTATGTACATCAAAAGTGATGTTATTGACTGCCACAAAATCCCCAAATTGCTTGGTAAGATTTTCGGTGGAGATGATGTGGTCACTATGCATGGCTCATAAGATTTATGAAACAATCTTCTATGGAAGGCCGCACATGTTTTATTTCAACCTGACCCGTTGATCCCAGTTCTTCTAGAAGAGATTGCTTTCCTTCTGGATCATGAAAAGTAATGTGATGGTATTCGCCAAAGGAATTGGCTGTTGCAACAACCTGACTGGCTCTTAATTGCTGTAAGAGATGATTCATATTGGCTGACTTGATGGCATATAGGTCAACAGGGTATTGATCAATGATCTCATTTGGAGTATTGACCGACAATATCTTTCCGTCCTGTATCAAGGCAATTCGCTCACAAAGACTGGCTTCATCCATATAGGGTGTTGAGACCAGAATGGTGATTCCACTGGCTTTTAGTCTTTTCAACATCTCCCAGAATTCCTTTCTTGATACAGCATCAACGCCAGTCGTCGGCTCATCAAGAAATAGAACCTTTGGACTATGAATCAAGGCACAGCATAACGCCAGTTTCTGTTTCATTCCGCCGGATAATTTTCCAGCTTTTCGATTGTTGAAGGGTTCTATCTGTTTATAGATATCTTCCACCAGCTCGTAATTCTCTTCAATTGTGGTATTAAAAAGTGTCGCGAAAAACTTCAGGTTTTCTTTAACAGTAAGATCCTGGTAAAGCGAAAATCTACCTGGCATGTAACCAACTGATTTTCGAATGATTTTGTAGTCATCAACCACATCATATCCACCAACCCGGGCTTTTCCACTGTCTGCCAGGATCAAAGTAGTCAGGATCCTGAACAGGCTGGATTTACCTGCACCATCAGGTCCTATTAAACCAAATAACTGTCCTTCCTCAACGTGTAGTGATATATCATCTAGCGCTTTGGAGGCGTCTGTGGTATAACTTTTATTAATCGATTCGACTACAATATCCCACATAAAAATTTAGATTACGATCTGACCGTACATACCAATCTTGTATGTTCCGTCATTGGAGACCCTTACTTTCATCGCATAAACCTTATCTGCTCTTTCATCTTTTGTCTGAATACTCTTAGGAGTGAATTCTGCCTGGTCGCTGATCCAATAAATGGCTCCACTCGTTTCCAGATAACCACCCTCTCCATTATCAGTCAGGACTTTCACATTTTGATTCAACTTCACCTTAGAGAGTTGATCTCCAGTGATATACACCTTCAGGGTTATAGTTGAAAGATCAGCCATTTTGTACAGTGGTTTGCCTGGTGAGACCATCTCATGTAACCTGGCATAGGTCATCAGCACTGTTCCATTCATAGGACCATTCAGAATGCTATTACTGATTTGGTCGTTAATAATATCCAATTGGGCTTCCAGTGGTCCAACCTCCTGTTCCAGGCTGGTTGTATTGGTATTGAGACTTGTATAGGTAGCATTCAGGTTTCCTCTAATGATAGCTACCTGGGCATTGATATCGTCCACTTGCTTTTCAGTAGCAGCCTCAGCCTGAAATAGCTTTTTAATCCTTTCCTGATCCTTTTCAGCAGCTTTGAGCTGTTCACGAAGCGCAACAAGTTGAGCATTAATATCCGGACGACGACTAAGTACTGCACTTATTTGTGCCTCCAATTGCTTCTTCTGAAGATGTAATTGGGTAGTATCAATAAATCCCAGTAGAGCACCCTGCAAGATCTTTTGACCTTCTTCTACATTAAATCCTTTCAGTATACCCGGGACTTCAGCAGATATTATCGTTTCATCAGCTTCAAATGCGCCAGTTGCATCATAATTATCGTCTCCATTACTACAGGAAGAAACAATAATTAATAGCAGCATTATTATTACTGATCGCATGGTATTTATTAATGGAGAATCATTCATTTTCATATCAGTTGAAATTTCCAGTAGTTAATTGATATTGTTTTTTTGCCTGCATCAGCTCGACGCGATGCAATTCCAGGTTTTGTCTTGCAAGAGACTCATTGATAACAGCTTCATTGAAGTCATTGGCTTTAATTACACCATTCTTAAGTTGTTCATTGGCTGTCTCACGGATACTTTCACGGAGCGCAATGATTTCCTCATCTTTTTCAATAAGTTGTTCGGCTTTCCTAATTTGATTAGACTGATTATCAAGAGATAATTGGGTGTTAAATAAAAAAATCTCCTTTCTATTTTCAATCATATTCTCATTAAGCATAAACACATCCTTTTGCTTTTTGCTGGTATACAGATTGGATACATTCCAGGAAAGCCGAAGTCCGCCTATGTAATACAACTGAAAGTCGTTACTTAGAAAGTTCAATGCTGGTCTCCCAACACCACCCTGAAAGAAAAGGCTGAATTTTGGCAGATTATCCGTGTTTACAATTGAACTTTGTAACTGGACGGATCGGATCTGGGCATTAAATAAAGCTAATTCAGGCCTTGAAATATCATTCGAAATAGAATTGATCCTGGGAGCTTTAAGTTGTGATGCGCTTTCCACCTCTTTTCCAATAAATCTTCCCAACATCTGCAAAAAACCAGCACGGGCAGCATCTACCTCAATCGCCTTTTGTTGAAGGGTTAGGATTTCAACATTTAAGGTATTGGCACTGCTCTTAAGTACAGTTCCATTTTTCACTCCAGTTTCAAGAACTTCATAACCGCTTCTCAGGTTTTCGAGCGCTTTAGCTATCTGGAAAAGTTGCCTATCCAGGAGAATAATTGAAAAGTATATCTCACTTACTCTTTGTTGAACCTGGTAAAATTCAACGTCAAGACTTTTCTCCTCTATCTCATTATTTAGCTCTGTGAGTTGTCTCCTTTTTTCAATAAGCACCAGATCTGTGAGTGGCTGAATAATCTCACCATAAAGCTTGTACTGATCTTTACTCAACACAGGACCTGCACCTCCTGGCAAACTGGTTACTGCAGATTGATAACTGGCCTGACCAGCAACAATGAATCTGGGTAATTTCCCCTTTCCAACATTCTCAACTGTATATTCTTTAGACTCAGCCAACAACCCATATTGATTGATCAATGGATAATTATGTTCAGCCATTGCAATACATGAATCTAGTGTTAGATTCTGAGACAATCCTACCTGATAGCTGCCTATTACTATCAATAGTATGCAGCCATATTTTATTAAATAGTTTTCTAATCTGACTTTTTCTATCATGATCTAATTATTTAGCTGATCATATGATTAAACCACATGGGAATTAGTTCTTTTCTTTCTTCCATGAGCGTATCAAATTCATCATCCTTTAGATGGGTTACCTGACTGATTATGGGCTTTACAATGAATGGAAAAAGGATCATCCCCATAAGATTCATCAACAGGTGCACCGGATGTAATCTGCTATCGATATCCTTCAGGTGCTCCCTTAATTGCCTAAATACAATCATGTCTTTCAGCAATACTCCCTGAAAAAAGTCATTCAGAAATATTTGCGGATTGGAACGTATTTCACTGAGAATAAACAACGGGATGTCTGGGTTTTCACCCAGCTGATTAATATAATGTTCTGATAACCTGGAAACCTTTTGATCCAGCTGCGTATTAGGATCATTCAAAATGTGCTTGACAGTAGCAAAAAACTCCATCAAGCTCTCACGCATGATCAGGTTAAACAGCTTCTCTTTACTGCGGAAGTAGTAATTCACCAAAGCCAGATTGGTACCAGCCTCAGTGGCGATATCGCGAGTAGTTGTACTTGCATATCCCTTCTGAATAAACATGTTCCGCGCAACTTCCTTAATCTTTTCTTCTGTTGTATGATCCTTTTTCAAACACAATAATTTTTATACAAAGTAAACGTATGTTTTAAACATATGTTTAATTTATATGTAAAAACATTGAAGAATTTCTTTTTATTAAAAGAATGTTAGCATTAGTTGAAAATCAATGTACTTAATTGGCTAATTTTAATAAATATTTCATCTTATTAGGCCAAACGTTATTCCATGTCAATCCGCGTTGCGATTCATCATTATACAAAATACGATTACGACCGTTCCATTGAAGTTTCTCCCCAGGTTATCAGGCTAAGGCCAGCTCCACATTCCCGCACTCAGATAAAAGGATATTCTCTTAAAATCAATCCTTCTAACCACTTTATCAACTGGCAGCAAGATCCTTTTGGTAATTATATGGCTCGAATCGTCTTCCCTGAGAAGATAAAATATTTTGAGATTGATGTAGAAGTTATTGCCGAGATGGTGGTGATCAACCCATTTGATTTCTTCATAGAAGAATATGCTGAAAAGTTCCCGTTCAAATATGATCAACTACTTAAAAAGCAGCTCTCACCATACCTGGAAATAAAAGAACGTGAACCTTTGCTGATGGACCTGGTAGAAAAGGCCCAGGCCCTCAAGAAAAAGAAAAAAATGAATACCGTTGACTACCTGGTAGCGATTAACCAGCTAGTGAATGGAATGCTCAAATACAATGTCCGAATGGAGCCCGGAGTTCAATCCTGTGAAGAAACACTGAAGATTGGATCAGGCTCCTGTCGTGATTTTACCTGGTTACTTGTTCAGCTACTGAGACATCTTGGATTGGCTGCAAGATTTACTTCAGGCTACCTGATACAACTTAAAGCAGATGTAAAGGCACTCGATGGGCCGAGTGGTCCTGAAGAAGATTTTACAGATTTACATGCCTGGGCAGAAGTCTATTTACCAGGTGCTGGATGGGTTGGTTTGGATGCTACATCAGGGCTTTTTGCCGGTGAAGGACATATTCCTTTAGCCTGTACACCTAATCCCGAAAACGCAGCGCCCATTACCGGGTCTACAGAACCCGTAAATACGACTTTCCATTTCGAAAACACTGTCAAGCGTATTGTAGAAAAACCAAGAGTAACCAAACCTTATTCTGAGGAGCAATGGGATCAGATTATGGCCACCGGTCAGCAAGTAGAAAATGATTTACAGTCAAACAATGTAAAACTTACCATGGGTGGTGAACCCACTTTTGTATCAATAGATAATACAGATGCACCTGAATGGAACTCGACAGCTGATGGTGAACATAAACGAAAATTAGCCAATCAACTTTTTCATCAGCTAAAAGATGAATTTGCCACCGGCGCATTAATGCAATATGGCCAGGGCAAATGGTACCCTGGTGAACCTTTACCCCGATGGAAATTAGCCTGCTTCTGGAGAAAAGATGGAAAGCCGATCTGGTCAAACGACAAATTACTGGCTGACCTTTCAAAAGATTATAAGCTAAAAATTGGCGATGCAAAAAAATTTATTGAAGGACTCTGCAAAGAGCTTAATATTGATTCAAAGAATATCCATCCAACCTATGAGGATCCTTTTTACTTTATCTGGGAAGAAAGTAAAATGCCCGTCAATGTTGATCCGCTAAAACTTGACCTTAAATCAGACCTGGAACGTCAGAAATTAGCCAAATTGCTTAAAGATGGGATGAATGAGCCCGCTGGCTATGTATTCCCTTTGCGGTGGAATGATGAGACCTCCGATTGGGAAAGTTGTCAATGGAAATTCAGAAGGAAGGATTTGTTTCTCATACCTGGAAATTCACCTGTTGGTTTGCGATTACCATTAAAATCCATCCAACACCTTGATCCCAAAAAGGAAAAGCACCAACCTGAGCGTAGTTTGTTTGCTGAGGTGGAAGCGCTTCCTTCCGCAGGAGAGATTAGCGACATGATTGATACGGATCAACCATTCAATAACTCCAAAGAAATTTTCAAAACTGCGCTCATTGTGGAAGTCCGGGAAGGAAAGCTTTTTGTTTTTCTTCCTCCCGTAGCTCTTCTGGAACATTATCTCAATATGATATCGGCAGTTGAAAAGATAGCTACCAAACTGAACATACCGGTGCTCATTGAAGGATACGACCCGCCACGGGATACCAGGATCCAGAAATTCATGATCACACCTGATCCAGGGGTCATCGAAGTAAATATTCACCCTGCTTCCAATTGGAAAGAACTCACCAGAAATTATGAGATCCTGTACGAAAAAGCTTTTCAGAGCCGGCTGACCAGTGAAAAATTTAACCTGGATGGAAGACATACCGGAACGGGTGGTGGTAACCATGTAACATTGGGAGGAAATATGCCTTCTGAAAGTCCGATTCTAAGGAGGCCTGATGTGTTAAAGAGTTTTATCACTTTTTGGCAGCATCACCCCTCACTGTCCTACCTGTTTTCCACTCAATTCATTGGACCAACAAGCCAGGCACCCAGGGTAGATGAAGGAAGAGATGAAATACTCTATGAACTGGAAATCGCGTTTCAGCAGATTCCTGATCTGAGAGAAGATGAAGTGCCATTCTGGCTGGTTGACCGCATTTTTAGAAACCTGCTGGTAGATATAACAGGTAATACCCACCGAGCAGAATTCTGTATAGACAAACTCTATTCACCTGATTCCGAAAGTGGTCGGCTAGGAATCCTGGAGTTTCGGGGTTTTGACATGCCACCTCACTACAAAATGTGTATGGTTCAGTTTTTATTGATCAGGGCTCTCCTATCCATGTTTTGGCAAAAGCCCTACAGCAAACAGTTGGTCCGATGGGGCACTGCCTTGCATGACAGATTTTTGTTGCCGCATTATTGCTACAAGGATCTCAATGAAGTGATAAATGAATTGCGAAGCTTCGGTTATGAATTTGATATGAGCTGGTTTGATCCATTCTTCAGCTTCAGGTTCCCATTCCTTGGTGAGTTACAGGTAGATGATATTTATATCGAATTAAAGATGGCTATAGAGCCCTGGCATGTACTGGGGGAAGAGATGTCCAGCATGGGCACTGCCCGATTTGTTGACTCTTCCATGGAAAGAATCCAGGTTAAGATCTCAGGATTAACAGATTCGAGATATCATCTGCTTTGTAATGGATGTAGAATCCCACTGAAGAATACCGGGGTTCAAGGAGAATATGTTTCAGGCATCAGGTATCGGGCCTGGCAGCCCCCCTCTGCTCTTCATCCCACGATTGGTGTCGATACGCCCTTGGTAATAGATATATTTGACACCTGGACTCAAAAGTCTATCGCTGCCTGTCAATATCATGTGGCTCATCCCGGTGGTAGGAATTATGAGACCTTCCCAGTTAATAGTTATGAAGCAGAATCCAGAAGAATATCAAGGTTTTTTGACTTTGGTCATTCTATCAATTTGGTTGAGCCTACAGTTGTCAACCAGCAATCCAGTGGCAGGTTCTTCACTAAACTTGACATACTCCCCAAATATGAAACAACAACGGAGATTGTTAATGCAGATTACCCTTTTACTATGGACCTTAGAAAATATAAGGGTCATAGAAATTTCTGATCTTCTAAAAAAGTCTGACATTTGAGTCAATGATCAATTCCTATCTTTCTGACCGTACAGTAGACAAGTCAAAATTTTTTGATGAATTGGTAAGCCCTGACGGAACGATCTACCCTCATTGGCAAAATCTTGTAAATACTTATGATCATTTAGGAAACGAAGGGCTTTCGAATCGAGCCCATGAGGTTGTACAACTGCTCAAGGAGAATGGAGTAACCTATAATATCTACGGCGATCCAGATGGGTTGAACAGACCCTGGATGCTGGATCCCATACCCATGGTATTTAACCAAAAAGACTGGTCAAATATTGAAAAAGGGCTTAAGCAAAGGGCGACACTATTAAATCTAATCCTCCAGGATATATATGGGGAACGGCATTTGATCAGATCAGGTGTGATCCCATTTGAAATGATTTATAATCACATGGGATTCCTTCGTCAAATGGATAAGATCAGAATTCCAGGGAAACATCAGCTGATTCAATATTCTGCTGACCTGGCCCGTGGACCGGATGGTAGAATGTGGGTCTTGCATGACAGAACAGATGCGCCTTCCGGTGCCGGATATGCCTTCGAAAACAGGGTAGCAATGACGAGGGTTTTTCCTGACATGCTTAGGGAGAACCATGTGAGACGGGTGGGCAACTATTATCAGACTTTAAAAAATACGCTTTCAAAACTATCCCTACAGGGTTCTGAAAATCCCAGGGTGGTCTTTTTATCTCCAGGTCCCGGAAATGAGACCTACTTTGAACATGCGTATCTTTCTTCTTTTATGGGTTTTACACTGGCCATGGGTCAGGATCTCACGGTGAGTGATGGCTATGTCTGGTTAAAAACCATCGGTGGACTTGAGCGGGTGGATATTATCATTCGAAGAGTAGACGATGTCTTTTGTGATCCATTGGAATTTAGGATGGACTCTCAACTAGGCGTCGTAGGATTAATGGAGGCCGTCCGCCAGAAGAAAGTATTGGTAATTAACCCATTGGGGGTCAGGATACTTGAAAATCCAGGATTAATGGCCTTTCTCCCAAAAATATGTCGCCATGTACTGGATGAAGAGCTTATCCTACCCTCTGTGGCAACCTGGTGGTGTGGGCAAAGCCGTGAAAAGCAATACGTCCTGGATAACATTCGGTTTTTGATGGTTCGAAAGATCTACAGAAGCAGATTAAACAGATCTGTTTTTGGGGGTGACCTGTCTGAAGAGCAAATCATCCAATTAAAAAATGAGATCCACGCTCGACCATGGCTTTACGTCGCCCAGGAGATCGTCAATTTCTCTACTACACCCTCATTTATTAATGGGAAACTGGAAGCCAGGAATGCCGTGTTGAGAAGCTATGTAGTGGCCGATTCAGACAATGACGATTACGAAGTCATGCAAGGAGGCCTCTCCCGCTCTTCTCCTGATGAAGGCTTGTTTATCCTTTCTAATCAATCTGGTGGGATAAGTAAAGATACCTGGGTACTTGAGACCGAAGGAAAAGAAGCCCATCATGTAAAGGTCGCTCCTATTTCCAAACAATCTCAAAACATCATTCCTAGCCGGACTGGTGAAAATTTATTCTGGTTGGGGAGATATATTGAGCGGTCAATCTATACCGTCAGATTGCTCAGAATTATTTTAAAGAAGTATTATGAGACTGATGATGATAAGCACCTGGAGGGCGATTTAGTCATCACGACCTTACTTACGACGTTGACATCCGTCACAGGGACATTGCCAGGATTCAAAAAGAAAAGCATCCTTAATCATCCTAAAAAAGAACTGATTTCGTTGATCACAGATCCACATCGGACGGGTTCGTTGAGTCAGTCTGTCCAGTCCTTTTTGAATAATGCATATGCCGTCCGGGACCGCTTGAGCTTAGACACCTGGAGAATACTCGATAGCATTTCTGACGAATTAAGCAGAATGAAAAATCAGGCTAGCTTACATCAGATCAATCGTAACCTGGACAACATGATCATCAAGCTGATGGCTTTCCACGGTTTGAATATTGATAACATGACCCGTGAAAATACCTGGAATATCCTCAATATTGGACGGTTCATTGAATCTACCAGAAACACCTGTACGATTATCAGGTCCATGCTCTCGACAAAACGTTCCGACGAATCAGAAAGAATGATTCTGGAATATCTGTTAATGACCAATGAAAGCCTGGTGACTTATCGATACATGTATAGGTCTACGCTTGAAGTCTCAGCAGTGTTAAACCTCCTATTAATTGATGAGCTAAACCCCCGATCAGTCACCTATCTCGTGGAGCGAATAGATCAGCACATTACCAAGATGCCTGATGGCAATAACCGATACCTAAATCCTATCAGGAAAAAGCTGCTAGAGGTCAGTACAAAAATCCGTTTATGCGATCTCGAAAAACTCATAGCTTTGGATAAGTCTGAGACTCAGCGAAAAGAACTTGTCAACTATCTTGATTCGATCATTCTCTTGATGGGTGAGGCATACACACTTATCAACGAGCAATATTTCAGTCATACTCAAAACATGTACGGTTTTGTAACTACAAAAATCCCTGAAGTATGAGATACGAGGTTACCCATATAACCAGTTACGTATATGATTTTCCGGCATCCCTTTGTCACAACATCATCTATCAGATTCCATCTGTGCATCCGTACCAGAAATTATTGGATTACGAGTACGAGATAAATCCAGAGCCCACCTCACTGACCAGGAGAAAGGATTTTTTTGAGAATGAATTCATTTATTTCTCTTTACAAAAGACTCATCAGGAGTTAGTGGTAACATCAAGAAGTAAAGTAGAGCTATTCCGACCAAACTGGATGGACATTAATCCACAGGAAACACCAGCATGGGAATCAATTGCTGCGGTACTTCATACAACCGAGGAGATGAATGATATCAGGCAGTTTTACCTGGATTCACCATTTGTCCCATCGTTTAATGAAATCAGAAATTATGCAGAAGAATCATTTTTCCCTGGCC
This sequence comes from Bacteroidota bacterium, assembly GCA_047947195.1. Lineage (GTDB taxonomy): Bacteria > Bacteroidota > Bacteroidia > Cytophagales > Cyclobacteriaceae > UBA7330. The sequence continues at coordinate 2,082,428 of CP170458.1, read as the reverse complement.
GTCCCATCATGGATGCCATGATGGATTTAAATCATCGCATCAACAGTGACTTCCGATTCACACCTGGTTTTACTGAGATCAGTACACCCTTGAGAGAAGTATTCGAAGAAAAGAAAGGTGTGTGCCAGGATTTTGCTCATTTCGGACTTGCCTGCGCGCGATCGATGGGATTAGCAGCCAGATACATGAGTGGTTATATTGAGACATTACCACCTCCTGGAAAACCAAAACTTGTAGGGGCAGATGCTTCACATGCCTGGATGGCCCTCTATATACCCGAAATCGGATGGGTAGAGTTTGATGCGACCAATGATTTGCTTGTAAATGATAAGCATATCAGGGTAGCTACCGGGCGTGATTTTGGAGACGTTGTTCCTATGAAAGGGGTAGTCTATAGCGGAGGTGGACAGACCATGGATGTGAGTGTCGATGTGCGTCCAATGGATAATGTGGAAACTGTTTCCAACTAGGTCATTTGAATTAAGATTTAACTCAAACCATTATATTTCCACAATGAACGCTATTGTTACTCTTCCAAAACAGGCATCAGAAACTTATCAATAGCTGGGGTCTCGTGTTGCTCTTCCATTATCCTGGATATCTGATTTACAATCTCCTGATTTTGACCAGCCACATCTGTGGACTCTGCCGGGTCATTTTCCAGATTGAAAAGCTTCACATCTTTGTCATTTAGCAATATCAGATTCTTACGAATTCCTTTCCAATTGCCCATTCGAACGGCCTGTTGTCCGCCATAGGACGGAAACTCCCAATACAGGAATTCATGCCGAGGTTGATCTCCCTCCCCCAATAATTCAGGTACTAAGCTAATCCCATCAGTTTTCCCCTCAATTGTCCCACCACTTAGCTCTGCAAATGTTGGCATAAGATCCCAGGTAGCAGAAATTAAGTCACTTGTTGTTCCCGGTTTAATCTTACCATCCCACGCTGCAATAAATGGAGCTCTGATGCCACCTTCATGTACAAAAGCTTTCCCCCATCCTCTCTCACTTCGAAATGGACCCCCACTTTCAAAAAATGGGGAATCGGTACCCCCATTGAACGTTGGGCCGTTGTCGCTGGTAAACATGATCAACGTATTTTCATAAATACCAAGATTCTTTAATTTTTGTACGATCTCCCCTACCTGGCTGTCCAAATATGAGACCATGGCAGCATAAGCCGCATGAGGATAACGATTTGGGAAATAGCCATTTCCTCCCGTATAGGGCTGCTCATCCCCAAATTTTTTAACATAATAATCAATGTATTCCTGAGGTACCTGTAGAGGAACATGAGTCAATGGTGTCGCATAATAGAGGAAGAATGGGTTCTCCTTATTCCTTTCAATGAATTGAAGCGTCTCATCTTGCATACGTTCTGGGGCATAATCATGCTGAATGTATTTGCTATAACTTTTTAAATCATATGGATCTGCAGCACTATCAAGCATGGTTCCTGGCCTCACCAACTCATTGTCTAGTAGATCCTTCTCCTTGTTTTTCCAAAGGTGCATTGGATATAAATTATGCGCTTGTCGCTGACAATTGTAACCGTAGAAGAAATCAAAACCTTGCGTATTAGGAATACTTTCAGAAGTCGGGCCGCCTAACCCCCACTTACCAACAATCGCCGTTTTGTAACCTGCATTTTGCAGGAGATCTCCCATCGTAAAGACACTGTCTGGTAAAGGTCTCTGGCCCTCAAGGTTTGGGTCATTTACTGCTTTCGCATAATCCCAAACATCCCCTTTTTCAGCCATTTCATCGTTACCACGCACAAAGGCATGGCCAGTATGAAGTCCGGTGAGTAATACACATCGGGATGGGGCACAAACCGGAGACCCGGTATAGAACTGGGTAAATCGCATCCCTTTCCTGGCCAGTGAATCCAGATTTGGTGTTTCAATGAGCTTTTGACCATAGCATCCCAACTCCCCGTACCCCAGATCATCTGCAAAGATCAGTACGATATTGGGTTTAACCTCTTTCTTATTTTGGCAACCAACTAATAAAAAGATGCCACTGATCAATAAAATTCCAAATCTGAAGTACTGCATGGTTTCTTAATTTGATGGTATAATATTCTCTAATTGTTTGAGCATTCCAAGCTCAGCAGCAAACTGCCAGTCAAATGAGCGGGTTTGATTTGCACTGTGTCTGTGATGGTCCTGATCCAATATATAATCATCAGGTTTGGTTAAGATTCGGGTTTGTCCATACACATTTTCAAAATTGGACCTAACACTATTGAATTGAACTTTTAACTCAGAATGCTTTTGCAATGCTTCCTGGTTATCTGTTAACTCTGATGGTTGATCAAAAGCTTCCAGCGTCAGCATCATCTGAGCGGTATATCTAATCAATTCATTTACTTGCTCGTATACATCCAGGGTATACCTGTTTCTCAGGGTATGCTGTTTAGCCAGGTCAATCATTGAACTGATTGAATCAGTGGTTTGAAGTAATTGTCTCGCTATTTCTAATCTTTCAGCATATTTCTCTGACCACTCACCTTTCCTAGAAGGATCAGGCAATGTAATAACGCCATCAAAATCATTTTTCACCAAATCATTTCTGCTTCCTTTCTCAACCATCAGGTTCTTCCAAAGACCTACGGGCTTCTCCAGTTTGTCAATAAATACCTGCTCTTCTCCAAGTTTAAATCCGAAGTACCGATCGATAAATGCCGTCTCTATCGACTCCACATCACGCTTATCACCTACCCAGCTGTATTCCGCAAATGCTAAAATTCCTCGCATATACAATTCAAAATGAGGTGAATCATCGTCCCATAATGTCAACAAAAGTCCGTCAAGCCCTTTTTCTATTGAGGATAAGGCAAATGATCTTATACTAGGTATGTTGCTTTGATTCTGTGGCATCAAAACCCATCGGGTCTGTCCTGCCGTGGCTCCCATCACCTGAAAACCATGCGTAGTAAACCACTCCATTGCCTTTAAATTCCCGTAAGTTTCTGGTGATTGATAGTTCCATCGCATGTAAATGCAATTTTTTGGAAACTGATCGATGAACTCAAGTAGACGTGGTTCATTTACCTCCCAAAGACTATCTACTTCCTCTTTTGAGGTATTTCTATTAAACATTGGATGATATACTTCTGCAAACTTCAATGGCATATCATCCCAGAAGATTGGCGTCCTGCCATGTGCCTCTGCGTATTGACATACTTTATTGAGCCAAATCAGCTGAAGTTCAAGTGGTGATTTGTCACTTCCTCTTCCAGTTGTGTGAACTTCATCACCACCAATGTGTAAATAGGTCCCATATGGGGTGGCGTCAATTGCTTCATCGTATAAGTCAAACTGCACTTTATAAGTCTCCGGATCCAAAGGATTAAAGGCCCAGTCACTTTCAGGATCATCTCTTAAGTGTTTGTACTCATCATGTTTTAAGATAAATGAAGCATGGCCTAAGCCCTGTACCAGAGGACTAATCTCAATATTTCTTGCATGTGCATACTCACTGAGTTCCTTCCATTCTTCTACAGTCCATGCATCTGCAGATCCTACCATTGGCTGACTTTTATATTTGATTTTATCCTCGAGTTCAACGATCACCCCATTGATCTTATAGCTCACCAACCGGTCTATTAATTGATAATAATAACCTTTTCGTTCCATGTGATGCTTTATATCCAAATGAATTGAACGATAGGCCAATAAAGGGAAATCTGTGATCGAGCACATAGGTAGATTTACCGATTGATCATGTGCATCACTTATCAATTGATTCAATGTCATCATCCCATAAAGTAACCCTGCCTGATCACCCGCTTCAATCTCAATTTTGTCATTTGTGATATTGAGCTTATAGCCTTCAGATGGAAGATCAACACCTTCATTTAGCGTTAGTAATACCTGCGCCTTTGCCTTATTTTCTGTGCGCTTAAGACCTGTTAATTCATTGATGACAGAAAAATCAATATCATCAGACAGGAAATAGGCTACTATATTTTCAGATTTTAAGTTACTATTTCCTTGTATATCAATTTTTTGTGGTGTAGGGATTAAAGTAAAGCTTCCTGATAATGCTTGCTTTTCCTTACAGGCATTGAGCACAAAAATGGCAATCAGAACAAGAGTTAATAATCGTATTTTCATATTAATCGGGGAAATTAAATAAATTAATGTTTCTGCTGAAACCTGCAAAATACGAATGTCATCCATCCATCTTTTGCTTAGTTTAGGATGAATGAATAACTTCCGAAATTAACCTTTCATATGATGAAACTATCCACCCATTACTTAAATATCTCTTTAATCGGGATTAGCCTGCTATCAAGCTGTACCAATAAAACAACGCTTAGTGACCAGGAGGTTGTAGCTTTTGAGCAGGCAAAGATCAATGGGGAATTGGTTAATGAAGGATATGATCGCTGTCAGAAGCTGGTTAATGCCTGGTTGGATGAATCAGACCCTGAATCAGGGCTGATCCCACGAAACCTTACAGAGAGCAGAGATATCTGGAACGCCTACGATGCCGCGGCAGATAATTATCCTTTTATGGTATTAACGGCTGCATTAACCAATCAGGAACAATTTGAAGGTCGGATGAAAGATATGCTTAATACTGAAATTAAGCTGACCTCGCGTATTGATCACTTACCTGATACATACTCCTTCACAAAGAATGACTTCGAATCAGATGAAATCAATCTTGATAGAATATTATTCGGATCCTCTGAATACATCAAGGATGGCTTACTACCCCTTACAGAATGGCTCGGACCAAGTCCCTGGTCTAATCGAATGATTGAAATCCTTGATGATATCTGGAAGTACGCTCCAATCGAAACTCCTTATGGCAATATTCCTTCTGAAAATGTTGAGTTGAATGGAGAGATGCTACAGGTTCTTTCACGGATCTACTGGATGACAGGAGATGACAAATATGTGGATTGGGCAATCAGGTTGGGTGATTATTATTTACTGGATGATCACCACCCTACTCAAGATTTTAAAGAGCTGAGACTACGTGATCATGGATGCGAAGTAGTGTCGGGACTTTGTGAACTTTATGCTACTGTAAGCTATGCAAGGCCGTCAAAAAAGGGGGAATACCTGACCCCTATTCACCAGATGCTAGATCGTATCCTGGAAGTTGGTAGAAATGAAGATGGTTTGTTCTATAATATTGTTGCCCCAGGAACAGGCGAAATTGTCAATGAAGGAATAGCTGACAATTTCGGTTATAATTTGAATGGTTTCTATACGGTCTATCTTCTGGATTCTAAAGAAGCTTATAAACAAGCAACCATCAAGGCATTGAAAGCCCTGATAGTTAATTACCAAAATTTTGATTGGGAAAGGGGTTCTGCTGATGGATATGCCGATGCCATTGAAGGTGCCCTTAACCTTTACAATAGAGAACCAATTGAAGCAGCAGCCAACTGGATAGATAGTGAGATTCAGGTGATGTGGTCTATGCAGGATTCAAGTCACCGGGAAAATGCCCAGAAGTGGAAAAATACTGGCATCATTGAAGGCTGGCATGGAGATGGGAATTTTGCCCGCACAACGATCATGTATAACTTCTGGAAGACCCAGGGTATGACCGTTCACCCCTGGAGAGCAGATCTTAAACCCGGACTAGTTAAGGTTGGAGATGAATTTGCGATTAGCATATCAACCGAGGATAGCTGGGATGGTGTATTAAAGTTTGATTCAAAAAGACATGAAACCATCATGCATCTGCCATTCGATTGGCCAAGGATAAACCAATTTCCAGAGTGGTTTACACCTGACGTAAATGACATGTATGCATTAACCGATATAAATACCGGGGAGACCCAAAACTACACCGGACAACAGCTAATCAATGGGATAAGTGTTAAGGTAAATAAAGGCACCAATGAATGGCTCTTAAAGGCCATCTGAGTATTTACTCCCTGGGGATCCAACGAAATGCATAATATTCACATGGACCTTTACCTATATTTTGGACACCATGAGAGATCATGGATCGTAGGAATATAAATGAACCTTCATCAGATTCAAAAGTCTTTCCCCCTATATACTCCTCTATTTCTCCATATCTCACAAGAATGATCTCTTCATCCAAATGTGTATGAGGGGCGTGACTGGATATACCTTCATTGAGGGTGGTGACATGCATTTCAAATTCATTTAACATTGGAGTAGGTTGTCTCATGATATTACGCCTTCCCCCTTTATCATTTTTATTGAATTTCACTGTATCCCAATTAACATAGACAACATCAGGATAGGCAGATATATCTTCATATTTTTCTGGGTTAATCCCCTTCCATTGCATCAGGTAAAAAACAGCATCTTCAGATCCTTCGTTTTTAGCTTTTAACTTATTATTAGCATGCATGACAGTAATACTGCCTGTTCCAAGATCTGCCTTGTTCTTCTTCACTTGTTGTGAGAGTTTACCGGATTTCATGATGATCAAAGTCTCCACATCCTTTCCGGAAATCGTCATTGACTCGCCTGGTTTAATGGATTTTACGGTCATGTCAAGCGAAATAAACCCGTCTGTCGGGCCATTTGCCACTGTTTCCATTTTACTTATGTTATCCCAATAAAATACCCGGGAAGGAATGGAATCATTTTGCGCTAAACAAATGAATACCAAGGATGAAAGAAGAAACGCGAAAAAATATTTCAATTTGTGCATGGTTTAATGTTGTAGGGTTGTTAAAACTAATCAAAATTTTTAGCTAATCACCCCCTCTTCAATTGCTTTAATGATACTATCTACATTATTTAAGCCAGAATATACAACGGGAACTCGCAATGCTCTTAAACCATGTACTCCTTGTAAATCTTCTAGGGCTACATCCTCAATGTCATCCTTTATATACCCTTTGGCTGCTAGAAATTTCAAATATCCCTTGTATTCAATGGCATCCTGATCCTGTGAATATACGATGGCAATCTTACCCGGAGTGGTCACACGTTCTTTTGTCCCTTTGATAAAGGCTTTATCAATACGCTTTTTAATGATCTCATAGCGTGCATTATAAGCCCCTTCAACATCAAACTGTTTCTCGTCCATTCGGAAGTGAACTGATATGGGGGAATTATATACCAGTATCAAAGATGCAATCTCAATTTTGGTATCAAATTGACTTTGCATCTGCTTAAATTCATTTTCCATCTCACACATTACAGCCAATTGCCAGAGGCGCAAGTTCTTTAAATAGAGTCTATCAAAATTTTCATTTTTTGTAATTGACTGCCCGATGTACATATTGAATTCAACACCATCTGTTTTGTACCGCTCAAAATAATGCGGAAACATCTGCTGAGCTTCAATTTGCTTCTGGTCAAGATAAGTAGCCAATTGATGGTTGATCTGGTTGACAGATTGATCAAACGATTTCCGCTCTTCATAAACCGTCTTTAGCTCAGGATCAAGTAGTTTATAATATTGCTCAACGCGTTCCTTTATTGAAGGATCTTTTTTAATAAGGTGATTAAAAGCCGGATATACATCAGTTTCCAGGAAGGTAAGTAGTTTATGCTCACTACCTGCTATGAGATCTTTACCTATTTCGCCTTTTAAAGAATCTAACCTATAGATCAGTTCCTCAATTGCGGGCATTGACTTTTTCTTATTCGTGTAGACCAAAACGTTTCTTACTGCTTTGATCTGCTTAATCAGATCTGAACTTACCGCTTTGTTTCTACGCTCTGAAGACCCTTTAATATCCATTTGTCCATAAAGCGGATACAAATCCTTAAAGACAATATCTTTAAAGATCGGTTGCTCACCACAATACTGCTGTTTGATATAATTAAAGGCTTCCTCTTCAAACTTCCATTTTACTGATGGGTGAATGGTTGTACATTCTTTTTGAATAATGGCTTCTATCAGGTTTTCTTTCTCAGTTAAGAATCGCTTATTGGCCATTGCTATGACAGGTATCACTTCATTCAGCATCTCAAGAGAGCCCTTATGCAATTCATAGGGCTTCATTGCCCCTAATTCAATAAAACCAAGAAGCTCTTCTTCTATTACCAGCGGAATGATGATATAACTTTTGACACCCGATTTCAATAGATTCTTTGAGAATATACTGTTTGAAATCTTATGAAAGCTGGTTACATCTGTTATCACCAGTGGCTCCTTATTATTGATCAGTGTTTCATATGAGGTTTCACAAAAAATGGTTTCAAATTCAAAGGCTTCACTCTGATCCAGTATAATACTCTCCATCCCCTCCTTATCTACCCTTAGCATTTGACCATTTTCTACCATGATCACTCCAGTTGCAACCTCTGAATTATTGATGAGGTTTTTTAAGTTGGTTTTTACATTATCAAATGTTTCAGTTGTCTTATTTAAAAGGTCAGAAGAGATCGCAGCAAGTGACTGATCTGTAGTTACATCCACTAAACTGATGAGCATAATACCCCTCATCACCCAACTATTTGGAGGAAATTTATGCTTCCAGAGAGACATATCATCAAGGTTGTCCAGTAGATGATAAAAATCCTCCTTTGTGATCTCAATAGCATTTTCAGTAGGGACGAACTCACTTAAATCAGCATTGATCAGTATCTTATAGGACCTTGTAATATTCTGCTCTTTATTGTAGATTTCCATCAACTGTGATACTCCTCCTGACATTGGATATCCATAATAGCTTGTCAGTATTGAGTAACATCCCCATAAGTAAAACATTTCTTCATCTACGTCCTTCATCGCAAATTCAAATGTATTACCAGAGGCTTTTACGATGCTATCAAACCGGGCTGAAGTTCTTAATGGATTGAAGGTAAAAGGTGGCGTTAAGACCTTAATTTCATTGGTTGTAAGTACTTCCGGAAACAGTAAACGGGAAAGCTTGTCAATGGTGGGTTTATACTGATTTAGTAATTTTTCATTTGCCATTCCTGTTTTTAATTCAGGATATAGCGCTACTTCATGAAGTAAATGTCTTGCCCACTCCTTCTCGTTGGAGTCATCACTTTCTTCCAGCTTTTCAAGTCTTTCAATTACTTTAAAGAAGCTGGTCTGAACGACTGCTGGAAATTCAATTTCTTTTCCGTTGTAGATCATGGGGCATATAAGTTAATTGATTTGCTTTCAATATTAGACGTTTGACCTGTGAAGTTTATTTTATTTCAAAAACTGAATGCCCTCTTTTCCCGTATTCTTAACACTGCATAATACATACGAAACTATCATCTCATGTCGTTCTGACACTATGACAACTTCCAAAGGAATCATTTTAACCTTGATTGCAAGTTTGCTAATCCTCTTTAATGTTTCTGCCCAAAAATATGGCACAACACTTGGTCTTCGCATTGCCAATGCTGACAATCGAATGATTGGATTGACCATGCAGCAGAAAATAGCTGACCATGTTACCCTTGAGGGAATTATTCAAAGTGATTTTGATCGAAATTCCACAACACACTTATTGGCTAAACGTCATATCCCATTAATCACCAAGCGATTAAATATTTACACTGGAATCGGAGTGGGCTTAGGGATCGAAGAGTCTATTATGAAGGATCCAGTAAGCAAAGAAGTCATAACCACCTATGGAAATAAGACACTTGGAACTGATTTGATCATTGGTGCTGAACTCACCATTCTAGGGGCGAATGTTTCACTGGACTATAAACCAAATATTAATCTTGTAGGAAGAGAAAACTGGTATACCGATCAGGTGGGAATATCAATTAGAACCGTATTGATTAAAGAATCCAAATACCAGAAAAATAAGAAAAAGAAAGATCGGGTCAAGAGGAAAAAGCAGCGAATTGAGGCGAGAGAATTGGATAATTAGATGTTTCCCACTATTTATCTAATCATAGAGCTTTAAATAGATTGATGGTACTCCATCATCTTCTATAATTCTTCCCTCCCTCTGACCTTTGTTTCTTCTATAAACAAGTCCTGATTGATTACTTATTGAAAAAGTCAAAAGCTTACTTCCGTACATATCAGGCCCCCAGGCATCTACCCATTCCAGTACTACGACTATGTCCCCGCATAGCGTTATAAAATATGAATCCAAAGGAAACTCTGACCACTCTTTTTCACCCTTTTCGATTATTATTATATCTCTGGTTTGGATCGCCGAATCAACTTCACCACCCTTCATTGTAAGGAAATTCACTCTAAATGCAACGCTATCCCAATCGTTGTGCTTAAGCCTAAAACCAATTGACTTTACTCTTGATTGACATGGTATATCTTTAATTACCAGACCTCTTGCTCTACCTCTGGAACTTTCGAAATCTCCCCAGCCAGTATATTGAAAGGACTTTTTATTATTTCCTACAATAAGATCGTTTTCTTTATCTGTTACAGTGACAGTCGATAGTTCATAAAAAATTGGTTTCATCTCAACGATTAATTGTTGATCTATATCTATTGAATTGATTGGAATAACCTGCTCCTTATATCCAATGAAGCGAATCAAAAGTGTGTCATTATTGCTCTGAGGTTTTATAGTAATTGAGAATGTGCCATCTGAATAACCAACTTCTCCCGTCTTTGACTTAGTTAAAAAAACATGAGCGTATGGAAGAGTTTCACCTGTAACTCCATCTCTAACTATTCCTTCAATATTCTGACCAAATACATCTAAAAAAATTAAAGTTAAAAGTAAAATTAGACCGTTGCTCCTCCATTGCATTGCTATACAGTATGCTATTTCTTCCTTGCAATGATTTTAAGCTCAACTTCAATATCATCGGACAGTATGTAATCCGCTACAGGGTGTTTCCAGTTTATCCCAAATTTTTGGCGATCAAAAATTAACTTACCATCACCAGCCAACCCTTCAGGAAGTACCTCTAAATAAGAAAGAACCACGGTTTCTTCATGCGTAATCCCCCGAATAGTTAGATCGCCAACTAATCGATTATTTTCCTGATGTTTAATAACAAATGAGGCAGTAGGGTATTCTTTAGCCAGAAAGAAGTCACTCATCATTAAATGGGTTTGCAGATCGGTAATTCTGCTTCCATCTTTATTTTGATAGGATGATGAGTCAAGCGGAATGATACTCTTCATATCAATTGTAACCATGCCACCTGTAATTTCATCTCCTTTGGTAGTTAATGAACCATCCTGAATTGAAATCACCCCATGATGCCCATAGACCCCAATCACTTTACCTTCCCAGGCAACAACAGATAGGCCTGGATCTACCTGATAGGTTGCAACCACATCATCTAATACGGCAGAGGAATCCTCATCGGATGACTCAGATTTCTCACTGTTTCCATTACAACCACCTAATATCAATACCAGAAAAAAAACAGGGAGAAATCTGACCATCATTATTTGATATCAATTTGACTTATTTCGCTCGTCACGTGCTTTCAGGAAATCATCCAACTCCTTTTTAGGCATTGGTAAATCGGTCTTTTTATCCAGCCAGGCTTTAAAATCCTTTTCAAATACATCTTTATCAACGACAAATGCCTCGTTAACATATTCGTATTTGTTGATGCTCATGGCATACCGGTTGTATTCATCTCTTAGGGCAGTATACTCACCAGATATAACAACTTGCTGTACCAGATGAGGAGGTATAAAGGCCACACCTGTTGTTTTGGCCAACACAACATCACCCGGTAAAACAGTCACTCTTCCGATCCTAATTGGGGCATTAATAGAAGCGACCAACATATCCTTTATGGCTGAAGGATCAGATCCCCGAATCCAGGCATTAAAACCTTCAATCTGAGAAAGTCCTTCAACATCTCGTACGGAGCCATTGAAGATTACTCCCCTTTTACCAGCTTTGTAAATGGCGTTGCCAAGGTTATCCCCAATCAAGGTGCCGTCTATCATTTTGCCATAGCTGTCAGCAACATAAACGTCGCCGTCTAAAAGCTTGATAATCGGCGCATAGTTTGTAACCGGTGTCTTAGTCCCTTCCTTACCTGCTTGTTGTTGGATATAATTATTAAGATCTTCCCTTGAAGGCATAAATTGCGCTGTAAGGACCCTTCCGGTCATGACTTTTTCCGGATGGAGAATCTCCCATCCATTTTCATAGACACTGGCAAAATTTTCAAACTGATTATTAAAACCGAACCTTCTCAAAGATCCCCATACTTCTTCCATGGAAAGGGCTTTCAATCTTTCCAGAAGGTTATCGGAAACTTTAGGACGGCCATCAGGTGTTCGTTCACCAGTCCATTCAGTTGTCAGTTGTTTAATATTTTCAGCTGGCCAGACGACATTCTGACCTTGTGTTTTGGTTAGGGATAAAGCAAGTCCAAGGAGGACTATCAAACTTTTTTTATTCATCATCATGGGGTTGTGTTGAAATTTAATAAACGGAAGATAAAATCTATTTAGAAGAAATACACATTTGAGCTAAACAAACATTCGTCAGTATTCCATTTAAACATAGATAATCCGAAGTAAACAAGATGGACTTAAAGTCGTTTAACAAGTATGGACTTAAAGAAAAAAACGAGAGAAGAATTAGAACATAAGATTCATGAACTGGAAACATTCATAACAAAAAAAGGTATTGGCTCGAGTTACGTGGCAAAAGTTGAAAAAGTGCAGAGGAACGTTAATATTGCCGTTTTTCTTGCAGTTATAACCACGGTATTTGGCCTTGCCGCCTGGATGATCTCAAGTAGACATGGAGACTAAATAGTTATTAAATTCCTTTCTTACCCCGGTAGCCTCAGGCAATCACATCATGGACGACATGACCATGGACGTCTGTTAACCGGAATTTTCTACCCTGATAACGATAAGTCAATCTTTCGTGATCTATACCTAACAAATGCATAAGTGTAGCCTGGAAATCATGTACATGGACACCATTTTCTGCCACGTTATAACTGAAATCATCAGTACTTCCGTAGCTAAATCCTGGCTTTACTCCTCCACCTGCCATCCACATGGTAAAACAGCCAGGGTGGTGATCCCGTCCAAAATTAGTGGCGGTTAATCGTCCCTGCGAAAAGGCTGTTCTGCCAAATTCACCGCCCCATATGACTAATGTGTCTTCAAGCAACCCACGTTGTTTTAAATCTTTCAGCAATGCTGCTGATGCCTGATCCACGGATTTTGCCAACTTAGGAAACGCACCTGGCAAACCACCATGATGATCCCATCCCATATGGTACAGCTGGATGAATTTTACATCATTCTCAGCGAGCTTCCTCGCCTGGATGCAATTAGCAGCAAATGTCCCGGGTATTCTTGAATCCTCACCATACATATCAAATATGTAATCCGGCTCATTACTCATATCTGTTACTTCGGGAACGGATGTTTGCATCTTAAATGCCATCTCATAAGCTGCAATCTTAGCTTGAATTTCCGGATCTCCCCATACATCAAAAGAGTCGCCATTCATATCACGAATGAAGTCTAAAGCTTCTCTCCTGGTATGACCATCCACTCCATGTGGATTAGAAAGGTAAAGTACAGGATCATGGCTAGATCTAAACTGTACCCCCTGGTGTTGGGAAGGTAAAAAACCTGCTCCCCATGAATTGGCTGAAAGTGGTTGAGCGCCACCTCCTTTGGAAATCATTACTACAAAGGCTGGTAGGTTTTCATTGTCGGTCCCTAATCCATAATTGATCCACGACCCTATTGAAGGTCGGCCACTTATCTGAGCTCCTGTCTGAACGAACATGACAGCAGGTTCGTGATTGATGGCTTCAGTGTACATCGATTTGATCACACACAGATCATCAGCCATTTCTGCCAGATGAGGTAATTGATCACTCACCCAAATACCTGACTTTCCATGTTGCTTAAATTGGAAAGGAGAACCTACTAATGGAAAAGAAGACTGCGCTGAGACCATTCCTGAATTACGTTGGGTCTTCTGTAATGACTCAGGATCTCCTGCCCGGTTCTTTTAATCAACTCAGGTTTATAATCAAATGATTCAATTTGTGAGGGGCCACCACTCATGAATAGATAAATGACTCGCTTAGCCTTTGGAGCAAAATGAGGCTGACCAAGGATACCATTTAAAGGATCTGCCATTCCTGAACCCCCGGCAAAAGCTCGTGTAGGATTTAGAAGTGAACCTAATGCCATCCCTCCTATACCCATGGCTGATTGTTTGAAAAATTCTCTTCTTGAATTCATATCACTATTTATTGAATGGTATATGCTTCGTAAGTATTCATCAAGGAATTGGCTACTACTGTCAACGCAGCTAGTTGATCCACTTCCAATTGACTATTAGTAGGTTTCGCACCAACCTGAACCAATTGTTTTGCTGCTGTCTTATCCTTTTGGTATTTGTCAAGCATCTTCTGATACAGACCTTTGGTTTTTTCCATTTGTTTCCGTTCAGGTACCTGTCCAGTATTGGCCCGAAAAATATAGGTTAGCTGCTTGATACTGTCATTCGGAAAGGCCAGCATCGCCTGCTCAGACATCACTCGAGAAGCCTCAACATACTGAGGGTCATTGAGTAATACCAATGACTGTAAGGGCGTACTGGTAGTCTTTCTTCGAACTTCACATGCTCCCCTGTCCGCAGCATCAAAAATCATTAATGCAGGTGGTGTTGTGGTACGTTTCCAGACAGTATAAATACTTTTCCTGTATAAACCCTCTCCGGTGCCTTGCAAATAAGGATACCTCCATGATTTATTGGACACTTCATCCCATAGTCCTTCAGGCTGATAGGGATACTCACTATCGCCCCCTACTCTATTAACCAACAACCCGCTGGCTTTCAGCGCATTGTCCCTAATCATTTCAGCTGGCATCCTAAACCTTGGTCCCCTGGCCAAATAAATGTTTTCAGGATCTTTTTCCCGATGTTCCGGAGTAATTTCAGAAGATTGCTGGAAAGTAGCTGACATCACAATCTTCCTATGGAGTGCCTTCATATCCCAGTCATTCTCCATAAACCAGACTGCCAACCAGTCCAATAACTCTGGGTGAGATGGTAAACTGCCCTGGGCACCAAATTCTTCAGAAGTCTTAACCAAACCCTGACCAAAATGCATTTGCCAGATTCTGTTGACCATTACACGTGCAGTCAGTGGATTTTTCTCATCAAAAAGCCATTGGGCCAGTCCTAATCGGTTCTTTGGGTATTTGTCAGAAAAAGCAAGCATGCTTTCAGGCATATTCTCATGTACCTCTTCTCCCGGACTATCATAATTACCCCTGGTCAATACGTGTGTCTTACGTTTTTCCTCCATATCACCCATGACCATGATTTCAGGGACAGCGTTAAGGATGTTGCTTAGACTGTCGGCGATACTTAGATAAGTATTTTGTTTTTGCCGGTACACGGGTGAATTCCTAAGATAGAAATCCCGGATAAGTGTCTGATCCAGGTTCAGTCCAGTAGGATCATGAAGATAACTAACTTCCAAGGCGGTAAGCACCTTGTCGTACATTCGGAATTCGTCTACCTTACCATTTTTAAAGAGCTTCTGATGGTGCTCTTGTCCAAATTTTAGTTCATGTCCAGATAGTGTGTGAATGTTTTCTTCATACAAAAGCCCTTTATACAGATGATCTCGACGTATTTCAACCTCAGCTTCCACCCCATCCATATAAATCTTGATGCCATCTGCTTTACTGGTGCCATCATAAGTAATCGTCAAATGTGTCCATTGATCTATAGGAACAGCCTTTTTCGTAATTACCTCAATCGAGTTATAGGGCCAGGCATGCGCTATGAAGAATCGTATCCGATTGTTCTCAAAAAAGCAATTGTACCCTTTAAATCCGTACCTGATGGTTTGTGAATTAGTGAACACAAGTGCTTCGTCATATACCTTAGGTGCATTGATCCAGAGATCAAACGTGAAAGGTTTTGTGCGTTCCAACAAGAAATCCCGGTTATTGAGTTTAGCTCGGCCATAGTCTCCGTCAATAATCAATGCTTGGTTACGAAGGCCGTCAACAAGAGAAACCTGATATAAATCCAGATAATGTGGGTCATTTCGCTTTGCGGATAACAGACGCTCATCTTTTTTATAGGACTGATCAAAATTGAAGTAAACGATTTCACTCTCTCTCAGCGATTTCTTAATGTCTGTGGTGACTTTTTCTGAAGAGATTTCACCAGGTTTTCCATCCCTTTCCAGTTGCTCCAATTCAAGTTCCATTTTTGACAGTTTGTGCTGCAGGTAATTGATGATCTCATCCTGCTTGTCAGTAGTTAATAGCATGGATGGACCCGGTGTGATGTCCGGACCATATACAGCTGTACCCAACTCATCTGTACTATTAAAAAAAGCATACAACTGGTAATAATTCTTTTGAGATATCGGATCATACTTATGATCATGACACCTGGCACATTCAAAAGAGGATGCCAGGAAAGCTTTACCAAACGTATTGGTTCGATCCGCTACATATTCACTTCTAAATTCTTCATAGACGATTCCCGCCTCGGAGTTTCGCTTGTGTAGTCTGTTGAATGCAGTAGCTAATAAGCTCTCTTTGGTAGGATTCTCAATCAGATCACCGGCTATCTGCCAGGTGACAAAATCTTTGTAAGAAAGGTTCTGATTAAACGCATCTATTACCCATTCTCTCCACGGGGTAAAATCACGCATCTTGTCATCCAGATATCCATCACTATCGGCAAATCGAGCAAGTTCTAACCAATAGATGGCCATTCGTTCTCCATAATCAGGTGACGAAAGAAACCTGTTAACCCATTTTTTATAACTGTTGGGGTCTGAATCATTTAAAAATTCCTCAATCTCAGTGATAGTCGGTGGTATTCCTCTTAATGCAAAAGACAATCTACGAAAGAGGATTTCCTTATCAGCAGGCTCTGACGGAGAAAATCCATTTTGCTCCAACTTGTCCAATACGAAGTGATCAATTTCATTATTAGCCCAATCCTCATGTTTAACCTTGGGTATTTGTGATTGCTCCGGGGTTAGATAAGCCCAGTGGTTTTTATATTCTGCTCCCTGACTGATCCATTTAACAATGGCTGCTTTTTCAAAAGCTGTGAGTTTGAGGTGAGAGTCAGGTTCCGGCATCGTATAATCCGGATCATCAGATAATATTCTTTTTACTACTTCGCTGGAACCAGGTCTTTTCCGAACAATGGCATATTTGCCTGGTGATTCGCTCGACTCATTAAATGCGGAGTCTGCTATGTCGAGTCTTAGACCTGCTTTCTGTTTTGAAGCATCAGGACCATGGCATTGGAAACAGTTCTCTGATAGAATGGGCTTAATGTGGTAGTTATAATCTATTACATCCGGAAGCTTGTCATATGCAATCGATACTTCTTCAGGCATATCAATTTTTGACTGACAACCGATAAGAATTAATAGAGAAAAAAGGATATATAAGCCTTTATACATTTTACCAAACATAATTCCTATGCATATTAATTATTATTCGTGTAAAATATCAGGTTAAAAACGGTTAAAAACCGTACTTCTTTAATATTTGATCCATATTTGTTACCATTATTTTAATGAAAGATTCATCTCATACAGCACCTACGAAGGAAGTTCTCCAGCAACTGGATAAGATCTTGCAAAGCGAGGCTTTTAAGAGTGAGAAGAATCAGCAATTACTTAAATATCTCGTTGACAAGTCCTTGCAAAATGAGCAACCTAAGGAGACTACCATTGCCCTTGAGTTTTTCAATGAACAATCTGTTAATGACAAGGATACTTCCTACGTTCGGGTTGCAGTATATCACATCAGGAAAAGACTTAAGGAATATTATTTGACTGATGGTAAGTCAGACCGATTAAAATTCACGCTCGAAAAGGGTAGTTATCTCGTAGAATTCAAGCAGGTTAATCCAAACAAAGAAAATAGAAGATTCAATAAGCCATTGCTAATAGCATTGTGGACTATCAGCATTGTAGTGGCATTTTTATCAGGTTATTTAATCCTGGATCACAGGGGACCAGATATAAGTACAGATAATATCATCTTCCAAGACCTGGCATCTAATGATAAGCCGGTTCTTGTTGTATTGGGAGACCTATTCATGTATTCTGAAAAAGATGGTACACTGGTCAGGAACTATAACATCAACAGGCTGGATGAGCTAGAAGCTGAAAAACCTGAATTGATAGAACTCAATCAGTCCAGAAGTAAATACCTGACAAGAATGCATGCAATCAGTACATTTAACATCTCAAATATGCTTCATAGTCTGAAACGCCCAGTCAATTTCAGAATGGCTTCTGAGCTAACCATTGAGGATTTAAAGGAAAATAACATCATTTTTATTGGGTACTTTAAAAGCTTATACCTCCTGGATACCTATTACAATATTTCACATTTCGATCCGGGTCCCTCCTATGGTTACCTATTGGATAAGAGTACCCGGGATACTATTGAAATAGTGGGTAATCCGGGTCAATTACATAAGGACTACGGTGTATTCTCCAGAATATCTGGTATTGAAAATACATTTATATACCTGATTGCGGGTTTTACTGATACCAGTGTTGAAATGATTTCTTCGAAAGTATTGAAGCAGGGATTTATGGAAAAGATAGGGATTGAAGATTTCTCTGAAAAGAAGCTTCCTGAGTTCTTCGAGATACTTTTTGAGGTGGAAGGTTACGACAGAAAAGAACTGTCAAATATTTCAGTTGTAGAAGCGAATGAAATTGTGGATTTAGCAAGGATGTGGGATTAATACACCAAAGCATATTAACCCCACTAAATCAACTCAACTCACTTAGGCTAATTTGCCTTCCAACCTATACCAACTTCCACCATTATGGACGTCTGTATATCCTTGTGAAATAAGCATTCTCTTAGCTGATCCGCTCCTCATTCCTGATGCACAACAAGCTATGATTGTCTTATTTTTATCCTTAAATCGGGTCAGGTGATTATGTAGCACTTCAACTGGCACGTTGATAGAACCTTCAATGTGGCCCTGTGCATACTCACCCTTTGATCTTACATCTAATATGATCGCTCCATTTGCAACGAGCGCTTTGTAGTCTACTGAACTACCAAATCCAAAAAGTTTAAACATATTGATTATCGATTGTCTTTTTTAAAAAAAATGATTTATTCACTTTCCTTTTTTCTGGTGGAAATACCAAAAGGAAAGTATAACGGACAAAAGCTGATAAAGCTGGTAATAATAAAAATAGCGGCCAGAACTCCCAATACGATAGCTAATGTCCCGGATATTACACCGGTATAATATAATACGATGATCAGAACGCCTATTATTATTCTGGCAATTCTGTCTATAGTTCCCATGTTTTTTTTCATGATTGACAAAGGTTTGATTTCAGTGAGTAATTATTGATGATGCAAATCTGTATGATCCAGCTGGGTAGTATTGTTACATTTGTTACATAGGGAATTAATTGCAATTGCGTCAATAAATTTCAAATCATAAACAACAAAAAAAGGCGAATTGGTTTTCCCAATCCACCTTTCATCTATCTGATTATAAATTTCAATTCATTGGAATATCCATCAGCAGTAACCTGGTACCTGGATTTGTTTTTATTTTAAAATCTGCTGTTTCCCAAATACCTAACCCATCTCTTTTATGGACAGTCTGTCCCGCAATTTCAGCATCACCTTCCAACACAAACACGTAAGTACCATTACCTTCCTTTTTGACCTTGTAATCTACTTCAGTTTGCTTGTCAAAGGATCCTATATGAAACCAGGCATCCTGATGAACCCATACACCCTGATCACTTGAATCTGGCGATAGCACCTGGTACAATTCATTAGGTCTTTCCAAATCCTTTATGCTTATCTGATCATATCGTGGAGTCACATTCTTTTCCCGTGGAAACATCCAGATTTGTAGAAACTTTACAGGCCGATCAGCATTCTTATTGTATTCACTGTGATAGACTCCTGTTCCAGCACTCATCACCTGTACATCTCCTTGTTTGATCACAGTGGTATTCCCCATACTATCTTTATGCTCTAAATCTCCTTCAAGGGGTATGGATATAATCTCCATATTATCGTGTGGATGTGTACCGAAGCCCTTCCCTCCTGCTACGGAATCGTCATTGAGGACTCTCAACATACCAAAATGAATTCTCTCAGGATTATAATAATTTGCAAAACTAAATGTATGGTATGTATCTAACCATCCATGATTTGCATGTCCCCGTGAATCAGATTTATGAAATATCGTTTTCATTTTATTCTTTTCTTCTATTTATATGTATGTACATATAAAACGAAGGAATGCAGGAATGGTTTAATTAATATTGAATAATAAATACAAACGAAAGAGATCATTAATTTCCCCCCGAAAAGAACTAAACTTATTTATTAAGAAGAGGATACATGATATCTGGTAAATTACCCGTTTTACTTACTTGCCATATTGCGGAAACAAGTATCTCAGATTTGTAATCAAGGACCCGATCTATATTGAAAGTATTAAGTTTATGCCTACATTGTTGTGAATCACTTGTTACCATTAATTTCCTACAAGTGGTAGGTCTCACAGGGTAGATTTTGCAAGCCCCATTATTATCCAGAAAAGCACATTTCCGTTCCTCCACAGGGATACTGTTCCAGCCATCACTGTCCAAGTTTCTCAAACGATCTATTTTGACCAGGTCGTATTCTATGTTGTGCTTTTCTATATAATCCTTGATTAAAAGGCCTTCATCCTCCGTAATGGTTACTCTTGTACTGCAACAAGCAGAGCATCCTTTTTTGCACGAAATACACTGGTGAAGATTTGATTTGGTAATGTATTTATCCAATGTTTTATCAACTTTTTTCATCAAAGTTTTAGTGGCTTCTTTCCTGGATCTTTCCCTGACATTTTTAAAATACTCAACCATCTCAGCCTGAATATCATGGATGATATCCTGCTTTTTTAATTTTCCTTCTCTTTCACTGGTAAATAAATACTCTGTTATTAGCATAATGCTTAAATCGAATACACAAAGCAACCAAGTTGGATGATTATAGAATATAGCTTTAGCTAATATATTTTGTAATATATATCACTATTTAAGTATTAAAATATTACCATAAATGAAAATGGAGTCTAAGTTATTTTACCTATTAATTCTCAGTAAATCTATTGATTGCATATAAATAGGCTGGTTATAATTGCATTTATAAGACATAATCTAATTATGACATTTATAATATTATTAGATAATATTTATTACATTTATTTTCTAACTTGCTTATATGCCTCAACAACTTATTTCAAAATACAACTTCAAAAGCAATGAAATTTTTTCATTCCTAAATCGTACTGAAGTTGAATATATTAAAGAACATTCCAGAAAATTACACTTTAAAAAAGGTAGTCTACTTTTTCATGAATATGGAATACCAACAGGTGTATATCTCCTGGAATACGGACGCGCTAAGATTTATAAAACTGGTTTTAATGGTAAAGAGCAAATCTTCTATATTTACAAAGAAGGGGATCTATTGGGTTATCATGCACTTATTTGCCATGAGAACTATGAGGATTCATGTGAAGCCATTGAAGACTGTGAAATCTCCTTTATCTCCAAAGATGACTTTCTTAACCTGCTAAAAAGAATCCCTAAGCTTCAGGATCTATTAATCAATAATCTAGGGCATGAATTTGGAGTAATGGTAAATATCATTACCCTATTCTCTCAAAAGACTGTTCGTGAAAGGTTGGCCCTATTTCTGCTAATATTGGAGGAAAGATTTACAATAGATTCCGAACAACCTGGCAGAATAAACTTAACCCGGGATGATCTGGCTAACATGATAGGAACAGCCCGGGAAACCCTGATCAATAGCATCAAGGAGTTTAAGGAAAGAAAATGGATTAGTGTAAACAAACGCACCATCACCATTTTGAATCACCAGGCATTAAAAGAGGTTAATGAAGGTAAGCAGTTAATCCGGTCAAAAACTGCTTAACACCTCATACTATTATACCTAATCTGTAATATTTATTTCTCCAGTCATTGCAGCAAGAGTACTCCCCAAACCACATAAATAGTTGCTTACACTATTTGTAATATCAAATTGGATTTGACTTATCTATGGTCCTTCTTGTCTGATATTGCTTCCATAGGCTATTCAAGGTAGATACATCCGGGTCTCCTTCAAAAGTGAACACCCGATAAGTGGCTTTATAGATATCACCCGGGTTGAAATCAAATCCATATTCTACTACAGGAGTAAAACAAAAGTATGGCATCGTCGGGTGTATGCGAACATATTGAGGTACCCGATAGTTTTGATCTGAACCCATCACTGTCAGATTAACCGGGCTTCCATCTACAGCACCAAACATGCTCACCCAAGCAGGATTAGTATGATTTCCCTTTCTGCCATATCCATCGCTAGTGAGAAAACCACCCTGTCCAGGTCCTGCGAGCTCTACCCCGGCAACTGCTGTTGTATCATTCCATTGCGAACTTCCTCTGAAGGCCATTCCTCCATAGTGGTAAGGTAAAATCTGCAAGACTTCGTCGGAAATATTCTCCTGCTGAACCTGGATATCCCATACAAAATAATCAGCTACATTATAAACCTTAACATTCCATCTTTCAGCCAATACTTTGATGGTATCCTGGCCATTAAATGCAACAGCAGTTTGAGAAGAAACAAACTCTCCATAGACCGGTCCTTGGACTACTGAAATCAAGGAATCAAATAATACGGTTCCTGTTTCATCCTGTTGATTCCAAAAATCAGTGTCTCTCCCCTGAAATAAAGTATTCACCCAGGCGAAAAATATACCGTGCTGATGCATATGTCCTAATGGAAATCCATCCGTAATTATTTCTCCGCCAGGAGAATAGGCTGGATGTATGTACCCCCCCCGTTGATAATATTGAGGAAATCCTTCTGGTGGGTATATAGTTTCCATTTGATAAGTCAGAACTGATCTATTGTCTACATGAACAGTAAGTTGACCATTCTTTTGTGATATAACTACTTCACTATCAGGTTCTTCTGGACTAAATCTTAATGCATATACATCTGATTCTCCGGTGGGAAGTGTATCACTAATAAAAACCCATTGATTAGCAGTTAAACGCTGTAATGGAAATAACTTCTCAGTCTTTTCTGATTGAAGGAACGGAATACCTGACTTATCTATTAAGGAGTCAGGGATCTCAATGATATGGGGAGAAGGATACCGTTGAAAATCAACTGCTTCAGTAAAGTATTGAAAGGTGGATTCTTCCTGTGAACAGGAAATAAATGCGAAGATGAATAACATTATCAGAATAGCTTTTACTATTCTGATAATCGGCAATACTTTAAGAGATTCTACTGGAGTCCTTATTATACCCCAACTTCTGTGATATTTTGATTCTATTGTCTTCAAGAGTATTTATTGCTGTTTGAAGTTCGCGTTTCAAAGATATCTGTTTTTTAGTAGCCTTCTCTTTATACTCACTGAACTCATTAGCCAGTTGTGAATAATCCTTCTTGGTGCTACGTGTCACTTTATTTGAACTGGTATACATCATATATAGTACGGCAATTGTGCCACATAAACCAGCAATAATTGCCCATAAGACGATATTGTATAGAATCTTATTTATTTGGATACCCAAAAAACCTATTGTGGCATTGACTGATTCGCTATACGCTAGTTTTTGATTTATTGCTTTGAGTGTTGTGGTTAGGGTATCAATCCTAGAATTGAGCGAATTGATTTGATTTTGTGCACTTACAAGGTCTGACTGATTCTTGTTCAATGTATCTGATACCACTTTCCAGAATTCGTCTAACACATGATGTTTAACCATTGTGTATCCCTCCCACTTGCTTGCGTCACGCTTAAATTGATCAAAATGATCCTGCATATCTTGTGCATTCGACTCAAATGCGATGATTCCAAAAATGAATATTAATCCAAGGCTTATTATGTTCTTACTTGTTTTCATAGTCAATCGGGTATCTGTATTAATAGTACATAATTTTACAACTAGGATTTATAGCCATGAAGCCACTGATATCTCTTTGATTTAGTCTTGTATTATAACAAGACAACTCTTTGAGATTATCTAATCCAAAAATTTGATCCAGGCGGGAAACTCGAGTATTTGAACAATCGAGTTTATTGAGAGAAACCAAATATTCTAATCCTCTTAAATTGGAAAGATTGGTTCCAGAGCAATTTAAGACTTCTAAGTTACTTAAAGTTGCTAAAGGTCTCAAATCATCTATTGCAGTATTTGAGATATTTAGCTGTTTTAATGAAACTAACGACCCAATTGGTGCGATATTTTCTATTGGAGACTGTTTACACTCGAAAGTTTGAAGTTGGGTGAGTGCGGGTAATGTCTCCAGGTTACTCAACGATGAGTTTTCTATGATTAGTTCTTTTAAGGATAGAAAATCCCAAAGCGGTTTAAGGTCAGTTATTTGAGCTCGGCTTATTGTCACCTTCTCTTCCAGCACAATTTGATGTAGTTGTAGGGAGGAAGGATTGCCATCAACTCTACTATTATCCCTAAATATTTGTTTCCAGGTATTGTCAAGGCCATCCCACCAATTGGTGAGATAATCTGTATCAAAAATTATCTTACACTTAGGAGTTTCCTGATGAAATTCTTTGATGGCTTCCCATGATACAGCAGCATTATCTACATTGAGATATTCAAGGTTACCAAGATAGGTTAGCAGATAAATATCACTTACCTGTGTTCCGGATAAATCAACATAGGTAAGGTTCTTAAGGTTCTTTAACGGCAAAACCTGATCTACATTAGTTGCAGATGCTTTTATGATTTCTAACTTGTCCATATTAGCAAGAGGTTCAAGGTCTTTAATCCCGTTTTGGCTTACATCCAGAAATCTTAGTTTAAAAAATCTGGTTAATGGCAAAGAACTGGTCAGATTTTGTTTTCTAAGATTTAGAGAATCCATATTCAATAGACTCACCAGTTGTTCCTTCGAAGGCTGCTGAGAATTACCTGATACATAGCCACTCAATGCTTTTTTCCAGGCATAATCCAACTGGTTCCACCATTGTAATACTTGCTGAGAGTTATTTATGACTAGTACATTTTTGTGTTTGCTCATAAAAGCAGAAGCTTCTGTCTCTGAGATTTGCGTATTATCACAATAAATCCTCCTAATATTTTTTAATCCGTTTAAGGGTGCTAACGATTTTACATTGGTTTGATTGATATTGAGTACTTCCAGATTTTCTAAACCAGAGAGTGCTGTTACATTGTTAATATCTGTTTTTGACAATTCCAGTTCTTTAAGCAGCACCATATCGTTCATTGGACTTACATCATCAATAAGTGTATTAGACAAATTGAGGTATTGCAGCATATTTAACTCCCTTAGCTGTGTAATCGAGGCGAATGCACTACTGGAAATATTCAAGGAGCTTAATCCTCTAAGACCTGATAAAGCATTAAAATTTGTAATGTAATTGCCTGAAATATCCAGATCCTTCAATGCGGTAAATTGCTCAATAACATCAATGTCTCGAATTCGTGTGTTGGAAACATCTAGTTTGGATAAATTCTTGAGATACTTCAGGTATTCCAAATCATAGATTTCTGACTCAGTCGCTATTAGAGTTTCTAAAGAACTTGCCGATCTTAAAGGTCCAAGATCAGCAATCCTGGTATTTGAAATGTTTAGATATTTGAGATTAGAAAGCTCATACAAGGGCTCAATATTAAAAATGTACTGATTGCCCGATAGATCAAGACTATCAATAGATGCAATCCTATAAAGCATTTTTGGGTTGACTTCATCATTGGTGTTGAGTATCACCTTAAAAATTTTATTCCATTCATAAGACAACTCGTTCCACCAGTTTTGCAATTCCTCATCCCTACTCACTTTAGTGGTGTAGATGCTGGCAATTTTCAAATCATCTTTTGCGGGATCAAGATTTATCTCAATGAAACGCTTTTGCGTATTCTTAATCTCTTTGCCCTCTATAGACACGGCTTGTAAAGTCCTGTTAATTTCTACCCTGAAAAATGGCTGACCATTATCACGATTAAGTTGTTCAACTTTTAGGATATCAAAATCAAATGAGGCTTGCTGGAAAAAGAAGTCAACATCCTTCAGATAAGCTACAATATCCTTATTGATCACAGACTGCCTGTCTTCAAGCAGGTCATCTTCGACCTGGACCTGGGCATCCCGAAAAATTCTATTGTAAGATTCATTGATAATGACATCTTTGTCCCGGTTACTTGTTTCTTTGTCTCCAACTGTATTCAGAAGATACTCTAAAAACCCTACCATATCTTTAACCCGTTGTTCGTACTCCTCAAGTTTTTGGGAATGTGCAACCAGGCAAAACAGTGATAATATGACTAACAGTATTGCTTTATATCTTACCATAGATATACCGCTTCAAAGTTTGTTCTTGCTTTTCGTTAATAGGTACAAGATTAGATATCAGCCAGCCAGTATTATAACCTGGTCTATTAAAATCGGATAATTCAAAATACCATCCATCTATCTGAAAGAAGTGAAACCTCAAGTCATATACAGTTTTAAACTTTAGGTTACCCAACTTGAGCTCGTACAAAAATAATGTCAGGTAATCAGGCTCAAATTCATGGATGGTATATGATTCAGGGGGTTTACCTGGTTCCAGGGCCTTTCTTAGGTTCATGAAATCTAACTCATGACTCATCGGATGAATGAATGCTTTACTGGCAGTGGTATCTTTATTAAATATTTTTTTAAACCTGGAATAGGAAACATCCTGAATTACCCATTCATAGCCTAAACCTTGGGGTTGGATTTTTAAAAATAGGGTAATACTCTCCTCCTGCCCTTTATACAAGAATCCTGTATTGAGCTCTGCAAACCATTCACCTGAATGAAAATCAATGAATTTGGGTTCCTTTTTATCTGTTACCAGCTTGATGAATTCTTTCCTCGTATCAGCTGACAGACTAGAGTTTTGATTATCGAATAAAATGGATAGATAGTCCTGGCGAAGCTTGAAATCTCTGAAATTTTTATCCCCTTCGTAGTAGCGGTTACCCTCTTCATCTTCCTCGCCATTAAACCTTCTGAAAAATTGATTAATCTGTTTAGTCTGTGACCTAAATTTCTCTTCGGCTTCCGGATCTTTAGTTAGATCCTGTGCAAAAGATAAATAGGTAACCCAGACTAAACAGAGGGTTAAAAGTATTTTTATCATGCCGTGGTTTCCGTCACACGAATGTCTCCAAGTAATACATCCCAGAATTCAATCACTCTTCCGGCTATTTGAGTTTTTTTCTTCTCTACGTAAATGGTAATGTCCTTTTTCGTTGTGTCTTTATAGCTCAACCCATCATCAGAAGTACCCACAAAGCTTTGATAGATGGTTACTACACCTACATACTTACCATCTGGCTGTAGTTCCAGATCGCTGATGTAGTGGATATCATACCATTTAATCTCGACTCTGTCATAGTTGAGTGCCATCAACCTTTCAAAGTATTTCCTTACTTTATAATAGGAAATATCGTTTTTGCTCAAGGAAGAAACCCCCATTTCACTATCGGGGGCAAATAGTTCTTCTGCCCTGTCCATCACTCGTGTAGCTTCTGAGAACGGTGTCTTCTTATCACCAATTAAACTGATGTATTTGCTAAGATCTTTAACCTTTTCAAGGGCTAATGAATCAATGGCTTTCTTCCTATTTGGATCAAGTTCCTGGGCATTGACTTGTGGTACAGTAAATAGCACACAAACAATGGCAACGATGAAATATCTTATCTTCATTTTAAAAGCTTTTCTTATTTTCTAAATAATACAAGTTCTTTGATTTTCCCACTGCTATCCAATGTAAAATCCTCAACACGATTGATACTCTTCTTGGTATCCTTCAGATAATTGAGATATTTATTGATGGTTGTGGGTTCATCATATTCAGCTTTACCTCCCGATGCATAGAAGATAATCAAGACAGGAGCATCACCTGAATTAAACATTGCTTGTGCTTCCTGAATACTATTATTTGCGGATGTCAAGGATGGAGCATTCGCAATAGAACTGAAATAGCTTTCCAACTTCACAGCTGTTGATGCTTCCGTTTTCGCAGTTTCAATGGGTATTGTTTTAGTATCTACCTCTTTTTGAATCTCTTGCGAAACCTGTGCGGTATCAGTGACTGACGTTAGTTTCTTCTTACCTTTACATGAGGAAAATACGATTGCTCCCCCGACTAGGAGAATTAAAAAATGATAAAATAGCCTTATTTTCATTTTATTTTCATTTTGAGTTTAGCTTCACAAAAATAAGCGCAGACAATTAGAACGCCTACACTTTTCCTCATTGACTCTGCCAATAACTGCTTGCTCTAATGATGTTTTCTTTATAAGGTAGGTCAGATGCCTGAAACTATCAATATAACGTTTTACTGATTAGGAAGTTTTAATGAATTCAGTGATAACAGCATCCTATCCACCAGTTGAATAGATGCGTTTTTAAACTCATACAAAACATGGAATTTCCCTTCACCACGTGAAAGAATAGATTCATTCTTCAGGTCCTTTAGAGTCCCGGATCGATACACCTTAAGTTTGGCATCATACCAGATTAAAACATTCACCTATAAATAGCTAAAGCGTTGTCATTTACATAACAACATTAGATCTATCCAAATTTATGCCATTATATAAAGTGCTGATATTTAGATATTTAATAATCCTATATTGTGCCGATTTTGCTAGAATTGAGAAATATTTATCAATTTGAGAATTAGAATTGATCAGAACAATTACTCATCATCTACCGTATATAGCAATCTGTTTTCAGCAAAATCATACAGGGTGAGCCTTCTAAGCATGTAGTAGCTATCCCAGAAATCCCTGAGCGCGTTAACGTATTCCCTTTTGGCATTATCTTTTTGTTCAAGAGCCAAAGTAAGATCTGTAATAGAGGTTTTGCCACTCAAATATCTACCCTGAGCTACCTCATACCTCCTTTGCGCTACATTGTCACCTGTTTTCTTGATTTCAATTTGTTTACGTAATACTTCAATCGTACCAACAAGGGTAATAATTTCCTGTTCAAAATTCTGCAATTGCTGCTGAATGGTATATTCAGTTAGTTGTTGAGTGGCTTGAGCCTGCCTTACCCTTGATTTACCTCTTCCCCAATCAAGGATTGGAACACCAAGTGATAAATCAAAAACCTGCTGATTATTAGGGTTATTATATGTTTCGCTCAATGTAGCAGCAGCATCATTTAGTCCAAATGAAGCCTCCAGGTCAATAGAAAACCTTGAAGATTTTGCTTGTGCTACATCTCGAGCTGCCTCAATGCGCTGCCTTTCAAAAGCAACGAAATCAGATCTGTTTTCCTTGGCATATGCCAGTGCTTTATCTAAAGGTATTTCAAATTCAGGTAATACTTCGGGTAATTCCAATCGTATTCTAGAGGTATCATTTGAGAGACCAATGAACCGTCTAAGATTAAAGCTTGCCTGTTTAAGATCAAGCTCTGCCTGAGTAATCTGTCCCTGAGAAGTTAACAGTTGCAGTTGCACATTTAATAAGTCATCCTCCGTGGCATTTCCTATATTATACCTACCCTGTTCAATTTTATAGATTGTATCATTTTTTCCCAGGTTATATTCTGCTATTTGGAGTCCAATTTGCTGATCTATATAGTCAAAGAATCTCTGAACTGCTTCCTGTGATATGGACTCCAGATTTTCCACATATGATCTTTTTGATTCTTCATATCTAATGGGTTCTGTCCGCTTATTCCACTTTAAGTCATTGAAAGCAAACAAAGGTTGATCCAGCGTAACATTTATAGGTGTAGAATTCCATTGTGTAGAACTATTATTGAGATCCCTAAATTGTCTCATGTAACTGTTAACACTAATTTGTCCCCCAGTAAATGATAGAGGTTGATATAAGCCTAAACGAATATTACTATTTAATTGCTCTCTTGTTTGATAAACGATTTCACCGTTATCTAAACGGTTTTCATTAAAATCTCTATTGTATCCTGGTAAGCTACCAGAAAGAAAAAGCCTTGGATTATATTGTGATTTAAAAGTACGATAACTCCAATAGGCATTCTCCTTTTGAGTAGATTCTATTTTGGCATTGATAGACTTTTCCTGAGCCAGATCTATTACTTCATCTAACCTAAGTAAATATTGAGCTTTTGCAGAAAATGCAGTAATAGATAAAACGAGAAGACTTAGAACATATTTATTCATAACGGAGAGATTGAATCGGATCCTGAGACGCTGCTTTTCGTGCTGGTGCTATGCCAAAGATTAAACCAACTGAAGCCGCTACACCAAATGATAAAGCAATAGAACTTATGGTAACAACTGTAGGATCTCTGCAACCATACTTACGGTAACAGCTATTGAAATCCCAAGAAAAACACCAATCAATCCACCACTTATACTAATCATCATAGCCTCAAATAAAAACTGATTTACAATGTCCTGCTTCTTTGCTCCCAAAGAAAGTCGTAACCCTATCTCCTTTATTCTTTCTAAAACGGAGGCCAACATGATATTCATGATCCCAATTCCTCCTACCAGCAAGGAAATCCCCGCGATGGCCCCCAGTACATAGTTAAAAATATCATTCGTCCGTTGCTGTTGTTTAAGCAAGAGCTCCGGGATCTCGACTTCAAAATCCACAACATCATAATGTCTTCTTGCAATCATCCTGGACATAATATCTGCTGTTGGAGTCATCATTGGCGTTTCATTAACTTGCACTACCAGTCTATCTATCTGATGGTAGTTTTTATCCTCAGCTGTTATTTCGTTACTCTCAACATCTTCACTTCTTACCCAGCCGCCTCCTTGGTTGGCATCATTAATCATTTGTTTACTTAAAAATGATCTATTTCGATATCTTACAAGCATCGTTTGAAACGGTATGTAAACATCCATGTTGTAATCTCTAATGCCCAAATTGTTCAAACTAGCTGTAGAAATCAAACGTTCACTTAATATACCAATCACCTTTACCCAGTTATTTCCGCATTTTAAGTATTTACCAATGGGATCTTCTGTTGGGAAAAATTTTGCCTTTATCGATTTACCAATAATACAAACCGGCTCACCTTTTTTCAGCTGGTTCTCCGTAAACATATCCCCACGCTCAAGTGTAAAATTGAATATTTGAAAGTAAGTAGGATTTACTCCAACTAATTTAGCAGATCGCCTAATTCCATTATTTATAATGTAAGTATCAAGAATAATCTCCGGACTAATTTTATTAATCCCTGGAATAACGGCACTTATTGCTTCAGCATCTAATATGCTCAATCCGGGAGAAAATTTGGTTTTTTCACTAGCTGAATTATCCTCTGCAAGATTCTCCTCAGTTTGCTCAACAACAGGTCTGACAATGATGTTGTTTACACCAACAAGTTTCATTTGCTCAATGATTTCTTGTTGCGCTCCATTACCAATTGCTAGCATAGCAATTACAGCTGCCACACCAAAGATTATTCCTAGCGCTGTCAGCACAGACCTCAGACGATTGGCTATCACGGCTTCCACCGCAATAAACAGGTTCATTAATATTTTCTGGACCATCTAATTGAATTCAGGAATTGGATTAAATTACTTCTTCCTTCTTTTGATTCCTTTTACCATTTAATTCATCTAATAAGGAAATGTCATTTAATTCTGTGTTATTTGCTGGCATTGAGAGATAAACGCGATCAGTTTCATCAAGCCCAAGCTCTATTATTGCTCCGTCAGCATTAGTCTCACCTACTTTTACCTCTTGTCTACTATAACTTATCCCATCAGAAACATATACGTAAGAAATTGAATCCGAAAAACTTTGAAGTGCTTCTAACGGAACGTATAAAACATCGTCAAACTTATTAGTGACAATGGTATTGCTAGTGGTCATCCCAGGGCGCATAGTACCATCTACCTCATTAACTTCTATTATTACTTCAAAAACCTTTGCGTCCGAATTTGGGCGTTGCATTCCAACATTTGCAACCTTTGTGACTTTGCCTGTTAATTTCTTATCCGGGAAAGCATCCAGACCGATATTTACAGGCTGTCCAACACTAATCTTTCGAATGTCCACTTCATTTACAAAGGTCAAGGAATTCATTTCAGTTAAATCCGGGAGCTCAGCAACTACAGCACCCCCCCAGGTTTGAATAATGGATCCTTCCTTGATCGGTTTTCCATCATAGTTTTTTGTATATATCACCATCCCAGCCTCAGGAGCAAAAATCCTCATTTCTTTAGCAACAGCCTGCATGGCTTCAAGCTCTCTTCGGTCTTTATAAACATCTGTTGCCGCAGCTCGCATCTTTGCCACGTTCTGAAGTTGTTTGATTTTGAGTGCTTCATGTGCCTGTTCAAGGGTTCGCTGTGCTTTCTCTAATGCAATCTCATTTTGTCTTATGGTTGCCGGAGGTTCATATTTAGATTGATCTAATGTTAGTTGAGCTTGCTGAACATCATATCTAAGGTTAATGAGCTTATCACGTTCTTCTCTCATCTGGAGTGTTGTATCCAATTGTGTTTGTTCATATTGTGCTTCCTGTTCATCAAGCTCCAATTGCCTATCCTGCATTCTTGTATTTAGTTCTGATGCATCAAGAGATGCCACAAAATCACCCTTTTCAACAACTGTACCTTCAGGAATGATACTTTGAACGGTAGCCTGATATACCCTAAAATTCCTTAAGCTACTAGGTCCCTGTATTTTGGTTGAGTTTTTAGCTTCCAGTTCTCCGGTGGTTGCTACTTCAACAACAAACTCCCCTCGTTCCACATCGACAATGATGGAAGTTTCTTCGGATCCACCTCGTCCCATTAACAGGAAGAAAATTAGTAACGATCCTGCTAATACTGATCCGATGATGATAGTCCTTTTATTTTTCATAAACTAAGCATTTAGTTTTAAATATATCTGATAAATGTTGAAATACAAGAAGATTTGGTAAAATACCTAAGAAAAAACGGTTGGTTACACATTATTTAACATATAACTCCGAAAATTCTCTTTTATTTAAAAGATTTTAACTTTTTCAAAGTAAACATCGAAATCTATTAGAATTTTGAAGATCATTATAAGATTCATCCTATTTCTAATGATTATTTGATCAGATCAATAATGACCATCACTAAACAAATCCTAACCTTCTTAAAAAATCTTGAAGCACCAAAGAACCTTCCACAAGATGTTGAGGTATTGAATCCATTTAGGAATTCTGATACCTGGAAATATGTAGAAGATTTCTATACACAATACTATAACAACAGTGAGCTAAGAGTAATCGTTTTTGGAATAAATCCTGGTAGACTCGGTGGCGGAATAACTGGGATACCCTTTACAGACCCTATCAGACTTGAAGAAAAGTGTGGTATTAATAATAAATTCAATAAAAGACCGGAACTTTCATCGACATTCATTTATGAAATGATTGCTGCTTATGGAGGTCCTACCGCCTTTTATCAAAAGTTCTACATTTCAGCCGTTTCCCCACTTGGTTATTTGATGCGGGGAAGAAATCTAAATTATTATGATATCCCCGGATGGAAAAACATTTTCACCGATTATGCAATCAAAATGATCAAGGAACAATCAGCTTTTATCAGAAATGATATTGCGGTTTGCATTGGTCAAGGACAAAACCTTAAATTTCTAGAGGCAATAAATGATCAATATCAATTCTTTAAAAAGATCATAACGGTGCCACACCCCAGATGGATCATGCAATACAGACTAAAAAGAAAACAGGAATTTATTGAGGCTTATCTGAACTCGCTTAGATTAGATTGAAAATTCCATTCCATCTGCAAGTCGAACAAGCTCAAACTCATGGGCATTGAGTACTTCGGTGTTCATATGGCTTAAGTAGATCTTCTTAGCTTTCAACTGCCTGATATGTTTTTGAATGGTTTTATAACTTAAATGCCCAGGGCCATCCTTGGTATAAAAGTTACACTCGCAAATGAAGAGATCTGTCCCTTCAGCTAAGTCAATCAGCTGATCAGTCCATTCGGTATCACCGGAAAAACCAATGACTGATTCATTAAGGTTTATTTTTACACCATGCGGATTAGAAGGTGGACTATGAACCACTTTCTTCGCATACACTGAAAGACCCTGATCTCCTATCCAGGTATTCTCTTTAAATTCAATAAATTCGACTTTTAGTTCATCCAGTAAATTGGTTGTTCCGGGATAAAGTGCCTCCTGAAGTTGAAATACTTTTTCTTTGATACCAGGAGGGCCAAAAATGGTAAAAGGTTCCCTGCTCCCAGCTTCGAAGTATCTGGCGAGGACAAGAAATGGTAATCCACCAAAATGATCCCCATGAAAATGAGTAATTATTACTGTACTAATATCTAATACATCAACCCGTTCCTGTTTCAGCCTGATTAAGGTAGAAGCCCCACAATCCAATAACAGTTTTTGTTCTTCTGATTCTATTAGAAATGAAGTATTAAACCTTCCTTCGGAAGCAAATGCATCTCCACAACCAAGTACTTTAATATTTAATCCCAATTGATTCTTATGAGTGGTCGAATCCAAATGTAATCAATATCGAACGAATCCTTAATTTTGATATATGGAGACCGAGAAACTGGAAATTGATGAAAAGGCAGGATCAATTGATCTTGCAATTGATACCGCACAAAATGCAAATCATTGCCTAATACTTGCTCATGGTGCAGGGGCCGGAATGGATCATCCTTTTATGAAATCATTAGCAAAAGGTATATGTGAGCATGGAATCCATGTTATTCGATTCAATTTTCCTTATAAACAAAAAGGAAAGAAAATGCCGGGAAGTCCAAAGGAGTCCATTCTGGCTTTAGAAAGAGTGGCTCACTTTGCAAAGAGTAAATTCCCAGGCTGCCTGATTATCCTTTCAGGTAAATCCTATGGGGGCAGAATGGCTTCTCATCTGGTTGCTGAACAGCCAGGTCTTGAAATCAGCGGGTTGGTCTATTTTGGGTTCCCACTTCATGCGCCAGGGAGGGATTCTATGGATAGGGCTGCCCATTTATCATCGATCAATATTGCCCAGTTATTTATTCAGGGAACAAAGGATGCATTAGCAAATTATGATATGATCAAGGAAGTTGTATCACAACAAAACCATGCTGATCTGATTTCCTTTGAAGATGCGGATCATTCATTTAAGACGCCCAAAACAGCAAGTTTAAAAACCAACGAGGTATTCCATCAAATCATTGAACGATCCTCCGAATGGATCAATACGTTGAGTTAAATGGCTTCTCTGCCCTCATCAGATTGCTCCGAAGATTTACCAGCTTTTTTCATCGGCTTCTTGGACTGCATCAGAATTTGTGCCGCGGCAGAACTGAGCAGGTCATCGTTCCCTTCATAATCATATTGCATAAGCTCTAATTCATAGATGATCTTTCCATATTCCGCAATGGACTCTTTTCCAAATGTTTCCTGATTTTGGAGATATACGGCCTCTATCACTCCAAGAGATTTTTTAAGCAGACTGTATAGACGTTCTTTCTCTGAATACAGATCATTTTTCCTCGAGTAGATCTCAGGAACCAATTCTTTTAACTTCTCAAAATGTGCTTTTAGATCAGGATTTCTTTTGTTCATGCGAGTGACTTTAATGTTTTTACCAGTTCATTAGCTATACCATGCTCATCAGCAGGTGAAAGATCGATGTATTTGTTAATTACTTCAATGGCTTTGGCATATTGCTTTAAGGATATTAAGACCAATCCAAGATTATAATAGCTATTAGGATATTCGGGCTCTATTTCAATGGCTACTTCGTAGTGTGTCTGAGCTAGCTTAAGATTTCCAAGGTCTGAATAAACGTTTGCCAGGTTATAGTGAGCTTCAAAATGTCGTGGATTGATTTGCAGCGCCTGGGTTAGAAAATCAATCGCTTGCCCCTTTTGATCCTGTTCGGATTTCATAATTCCCAGATTGCAAAGCGCATCTTCTTTATCATCTCCATTCTGTATGGCTAGCTGATACAATCGCTCAGCTTCTTTATCATTTTGGTCATCTTTAAGGAGCGCTTCCTCAAAGAATCCTTTACCAGATGGGAGCCTAAATACTTTAGCTTCTTTATTTTGTACAGAATCGAATAGGTTTAGCTGGCCGAACTCTTCAAGATTGGGTTTCTTCTTCCTTCGCTTGACTTTTTGGTGTCCAAGCTTTTCGGGAGGATTGACTGGAAATCTAACGACCCTTGACATTTAGCTTGCTTTACGCGCTTTCTTTTGTTTTTCTGCTTTATCACCTGCTTTCTCCATGGGCTTCTTATCCGCTTTTGCTTGCTCAATACTCTGTTTAAGTGCGGTCATGATATCAACAACCTCAGGTTCTTCCTCAGAAATGGATATGATCTCCTTGCCTTCAATTTTAGCTGTTATCATCTCCTTCAACGCTGAGTTGTATTTGTCTTCTAAAGTTAGCTTATCGAATTTTGTTGTCATACTATCGATCAATGTATTTGCCATCTTTAGCTGAGCATCATCGATCGGCTTTTCTTCCAGGTTGGGAACCTCCTGAATATTCCTTAACTCATTTGGATATCTGAGCTTGTACAGTAAAATTCCTTGTTTGTGTGGAGTTAGCAAAACAACACTCTCACGATCACGAAGAACAACCTTCCCTACTCCTACTTTACCACTTTTCCTCAAAGCTTCAGCCAGCAGGCTATAGGTCTGAGCTGCAACATCTCCATCAGGTCCGGCAAAATAAGGAGAATCAAAAAGTGTATGATGGACTTCTTGAGTATCCACAAAACCCTCTATCTCAATAACTTTAGTGCTTTTAAGTTTTACTTTCTCAAAATCTTCATCATCTATAATCACAAATTGACCTGGCTCATATTGATATCCTTTTACAATATCTTCCTGTCTTAAAACTTCACCGGTCACCTTGTCCTTTTTTTCATATTTGACCGGATTGTGATTGTCTTTTGAGAGTAAGTTGAAACTCACCTTTTCTTCAGTACTGATAGCGTTATAGATTCTGATAGGAATCGTCACTAAAGAAAATCTGATATGGCCCTTCCAAATTGCTCTCATCATGGATTTATTTTATGATACATCAAAGTAAAATCATTTAAATAATTAAAACAACTGGTTGTATTTAAAATATTGTAAATCAATAATTTATAATAAATCTTCTCTTAGTCTTTTAAATACCGGATCCCGATAATGTCCGTCTTTTGTAATTTGGGTATACTCTATTTCACATGGAACTGCTTCAAACCATCTTGAATCAGGATCAGTTTTTTCATTAATAGGCTTTTTGATTTCCTTCCTATGATCAAAAAACGCTTTAAATTCTTTAAAGGTTTTATCACTAAAGCCCGTCCCTACCCTACCTCGATAGATTAGTACTTCCCCATCCTTTTCCGCAACATGCACAGCTCCAAAATATTTATCTCTTTCTCCCTGGCCTTTCGTATATCCAATCACATATGCATCCGACACATTTTTGACTTTTACTTTGATCCATGTACTACTTCTTTTACCAGGATAGTACTTACCATCAACTTCCTTAGCCATAATCCCTTCTACCCCTAGTTTCTCAGCCGCTTCAAACAGTGCCTTACCATCTTCTATATCTTCACTAATTCGGTATTTCGTATCCTTCCTTACCGAATCCTTTAACCACATTCTACGCCTGGCCCATGGGTCATTAAGTAAAGAACGACCATCTATATACAAAGCATCAAAGAGATAGCAATACGCAGGATTTTTTTTAACCTGATACTCAACCTCCATGGGTTTTTTGGTCATCAATCGTTTGATTACTTTTCTGAAATCAGCTTTACCTTCAGCATTCAGGCAAACTATTTCTCCATCAAATACCCCATTATTGATTCTAAATGCATCCTCTGGAATATTTAATTCCGGGAAAGAGTCTGTGATGATGTTCATGTTACGACTTCTGATCACAAGTTTTCCTTCGTTCAAAGTAATGATCACACGTATCCCATCCCACTTAACTTCATACCTGTAATTCCCCTTAGGAGGCTTTTTAGCACTCTCTGCCATCATAGGTAGGACCTCCTTATTGAGCATATCTACCTGAGGTGTGTCCACTCGTTCGAGTAGCCATTCTTTATCTTTCATCAGGTGCATCCGGTATTCTGCATTGATTACAGGACTTGATAACCTGAAATAGAAACCATTCTTTTTCTCCTTGGTGATCTCGTACTTACCGCCGGCAAATACCCACATCATTCCACCGCCATATTGGCCCTTTGGTATCTCACCCTCAAAAGACAAATACTCCAGGGGGTGATCTTCAGTTTGAACTGCAAGTCTCTTGACACCCGGTGCCGGTGGCATACCTCTGGGTATTGCCCAGGATTTTAACACACCATCCTGCTCAAGCCTTAAATCATAATGGAGATGAGAAGCATGATGTCTTTGAATACAAAACCGATTACCCATGCCATCATCAGCTGGAATATAAGGCTCAGGTGTCTTATTAAAGTCTCTTTTTTTAGTATAGTCTTTTAATTGTTCCGGAGATTTATGTCTTGGGTTCTCGGGTAAGTCTTTATAGGATGATTTCCTTTTACTATCGGTATGTAAGGGAACCGACCATCCTCGAATAGCCTCCCATGGATCGCCCTCACTCAATACTTTTTCAAGAACCGAGTTAAGATTCAGGTCAAGAGGGTGCTTTAGTTTCTGTAGGTCATCCCATTCAATTGGACATGAGACCGGAGCGCCCTTTCGCCCACGAAGGCTATATGGGCAGACAATCGTTTGTGATCCCTTATTCCTGAATATATCTATCAGGATTCTTCCTTTTCTGGCTTCTTTGTTAAGATGAAGTGTTGTGTTAGCATACTTTTTGACAAAACCATCTGCAAGGGATTTGGCTGTATTAAATGAATCGTCAAAAGTATAGTGTAGGTCAATGGGCGTAATCAAGTGAAGTCCCTTGCCCCCTGTAGTCTTCACAAATACATGATACCCCACATTTTCAAGGTCTCCTTTCAGCTTAAAGGCCAATTCTTTCACTTCTTCAAAATCATCCTTTCCTTCAGGGGGGTCCAGGTCATAAACGATATAATCCGGTATGTCTGCATATTCGGTAAAGCTGTGAATTTGATGAATCTCAAGGCAGGCCAGATTAGCCAACCAAACCAGGGTTGCCTCTTCCCTGGCAACGATATATTCCTTCTTACGTTCCTTACCCAATCGAATATAATCGATCCAGTCAGGGGTCCAATCTGGTCGGTTCTTCTGAAAAAATTGTTCCCCATAAATACCATCAGGGTAACGAACCAGGGATAGTGGCCGACCTTTTATATGATGCAGAATGGTAGGAGCTAACTTGAGATAGTATTCAATAACCTGAGCCTTAACGAGTCCATCATCAGGATACAGGACCTTATCAAGGTTTGACAGTTCTAAGGTCTGTTTACCCACTTCTACATGAACCTTATTCTTAGCCATCTTTAGACTTATCTATCGATCATAAGGTGACTTTATATGCAACCCGGCAAGTTCATTCAATTTCTTTATAAAATAATCAGCTTGTCTGGGTGCATACGTCTCATCTTCCTGCTTGGTAAAAAAATAGACTTCAGAAATCCCCTGGTCAATCCATTCAGTAATTTTTTTCGCCCACTCATCCATTCGTTTATAGTTCGTTTCATGAAGTTCATAGGCAGCGAAACGAATAAATACTTTATCCGTCGTGAATCGCTGATGAATGATCTCTCTTTTCAATGCTGTATCGGTAATCACAGCAGTACAACCCAATGAGGTAAGCATTTCAAAAGTTTCATCGAAAGCTTCTCCTTCAAACCAACTTGGGTGTCGCAATTCGACTGCAACCGGAAAGTCTCGAGGTATTAGCTTAAGGTAACCTTCCAGTCGGTCAAGGTATTTAGCGCTGAAATTTTCAGGCATTTGTAGAAAACTCATCCCTAGATTATCTCCAAATTCCTGGCACATGGAAACAAAATATTCCGTTACATCTTCGACTTCCTTTAATCGCTTGATGTGACTGATCCGACGATTGAACTTAGGGCAATATTTAAATTCACTTTCATGGGCCTTTTTAGCCCAACTCCGCATATTGTCCTTTTTGATGTTGTAGAAGGTACTATTGAGCTCTATACAATTAAAATGCTTAATGTATTCTTCCAGATAATCTTTCTTTTTGGTCCCCTCTGGATATATATCTCCCACCCATGGATCCTGACCCCATACACTACAGCCAATATAGATGTGGGGATTGCTACGTTTTCCAGAAAGCTTCGATGCATTTCCTTTAAAATCTTCCGGTAGTGACAGGTCCAGGTTATACAGTTCTTTAATTGATTCAGGAGCACCAAACTTCATCTTGATTGATTGTCATTAATAAAACATGAGACACCATGGTTTATAAAATTAGCTAATCATTTTGATACTATTTAGGTGTCCTGTTTCATTTGATTGAGCAATTGAAAAGTTATTTCCATCATAATCCAGAATATAGACGCCGCAATTTGAATGGCCATAATGATCCATATTTGCCAAAGATTCATCCATCAACCAGCAAAGCAATATTCTCATTGCTCTACCATGAGTACATATCAACACATTGGATTCATTTTCATTGGATAAAATATACTGTATAGCTGGCATCTGACGCTCCATCACTTCCACTGGAGATTCACCATTCTCAATTTTAAGATGCAAGTCTCCTTCAGTCCACATCTGAACAATTCGCTTATATTCATTGCCACTTTCTTCCGTAAAAGGAATACCTTCCTGATTTCCCCAGCTGATTTCTCGCAATCCGTCAATTACCTCATAAGGAATATTCGTGGCTATAAACCTGCTGACAGTTTGATGTGTTCTGATCAGCGGTGTAACATAAATCTTGTCAAATGGTATATGTCTATAAGCTTCATAAAAAGCGTTGGCTTGCTTTTCACCGGTCTCATTCAATGGTGCATTAATGCCACTGCCCTGAACCATCCCTTTTCGATTATATTCCGTTTCACCGTGTCTAAGCAGATAAATTTTCTTGTTTTTCACTCTAAATGTGATTTGGTTTGTCCCCGAATCGCAAAATAAACCTATGTTCCCTAAAGACCTCTCACTAGAATCAATAAATGACCTCGGAAAAGCAACTTTAGTAGAACACCTTGGTATTGAATTCACCGAAGTCGGTAGCGATTACCTTATTGCCAAAATGCCAGTAGATCACCGAACAAGACAACCACTTGGATTGTTACATGGTGGTGCATCAGTTGCGTTAGCAGAGACGCTTGGCAGTATAGCAGCGACTATGACTTTAGACATCAGTAAACAACATGCGGTAGGTCTTGAGATTAATGCTAATCATGTCAGATCTGCCAAAGATGGTTTTGTATATGGGAAGACAACCCCAATACATGTTGGTCGGAAAACACAGGTTTGGGAGATAAAGATCACAAACGAAGCCGGCAAGCTCATTAGCATATGCAGAATCACCATGGCAATAATAGACAATTGAGGAAAAGATGAGACAGAAATTACTGGAAGAGATTGATATACTTGTCGGTGATTTGAATCACCTTTTTACTCAGCTTATAACTCACCAATTTTCTTTTGCTATTTGG
Source organism: Bacteroidota bacterium (assembly GCA_047947195.1). Taxonomy (GTDB): domain Bacteria; phylum Bacteroidota; class Bacteroidia; order Cytophagales; family Cyclobacteriaceae; genus UBA7330. Next base: position 2,040,960 of record CP170458.1, on the reverse strand, counting down.
CGCCTCCCAGATTCCAAAACTTCTTACCTTTTGATTGACCTTGGCACTCAATCAGGTAATAATCGTTCGTCTATTGAGGAATTGAGTGAATGTTTTATTCTTAATCCATTCAACAAAAATCATCCACCACATCCTTTGATCTTATCCGGAGATGTCATTATTAAGTTTTCAGATGAAAAACATGAAACAAACATCTCTCCCAGAATGTCTGCCAATGATATTGAAAAGCTTTTAGGGATCTCACAATCTGTCTATGATAAACGAACACCTAAAAGTCAAAAGCCGATTACAAAGTCACATGATTTTATTCAAAAGGTAGAGAAAGCAATTGCTGAAATAAGGAATGGAAATGCGCACAAGATCGTACTCTCCAGATTTGAAGAATTCTCCTTAAGTGAAACATTCAGTTTCAAGGAATGCTTTGAATTACTAAAAAGTAATTACCCAAATGCTTTTTGCTACTTAACACATACGACTGATTATGGCACATGGATGGGTGCAAGCCCTGAAAACCTTATCTCCATCGAGAATGACAGAATCTTTAAAACAGAGTCACTTGCCGGCACCCAGTACTTACCAGAAATAGATAATCTTGGTGATGTAGCCTGGACTCAAAAAGAAATTGAAGAACAGGCTATGGTCAGTCGATATATCATCGGATGTCTTAAGAAGATTCGTTTACGTGAGTTCGAAGAATCTGGCCCTAAGACTGTAAGGGCAGGTAAACTGGTACATCTAAAGACTGAATATAAGGTAGACATGGTGGAGACAAACACTCCTGAACTTGGAAGTGTCATGTTGGAACTCCTACACCCTACTTCTGCTGTTTGTGGTTCACCATTTGAACAAGCTGATAAGTTCATAAAAGAAAATGAAGGATATGATCGTGCTTTGTATTCAGGATTTCTTGGACCTGTAAACTTTGACAAATCAACCCACTTATTTGTAAATCTTCGCTGCATGCAGATATTAGGAGACAAGGCACGACTATTTGCTGGAGCCGGAATCACTGAAGATTCAAATCCAGAAAAAGAATATCTGGAAACCGTCAATAAGATGAAGACATTGGCAGACTTGCTCTAAAAGAATTGCCCGCACGCTTTGATCAAATTATAAAAAGCTCAATTTTGCAGGATTAGCCAATCATTAATGATCGACCAGGTTTTATTTGATACCGCTGAAGTTTGCTATCTAAAAGGAATTCAAAATGTGATCCTAAGTCCAGGCTCCAGAAATGCTCCATTGACCATCAGCTTTTCTCGGCACCCGGGTCTTAAAATCTTTTCAATTGTTGATGAAAGATCTGCGGGCTTTATAGCATTGGGTATGGCTCAAAGCAGCAAGACTCCCTCGGTGATCTGTTGCACATCAGGTACTGCCCTACTAAATTATTTACCTGCTATTGCAGAAGCTTATTATCAGCAAAACCCGATAATTGTCATTTCTGCAGACAGACCACCGGAATGGATCAACCAGAGAGATGGTCAGACCATTGAACAATCAAGAGTCACCGACAATTTTACCAAGGGGTTCTTCCAAATGCCTGTCGACTTAAGTCATAAGGATGCTGCATGGGAATATACCCGTAAACTCAATGAGGCAATCAATCTAAGTAATGCTTATCCGAAGGGACCTGTCCATATCAATATTCCTTTCAGGGAACCATTCTATCCTTCGAATGATCAAAAGCTGAGTTATAGCCAAGACATTACAATCATTGAATCCGTTATTGATTCCTATTCTCCCGTAGTCCCGGTGGGTTTGATTGAAGCCTGGAAGAAATATTCAAATAAGCTTATATTAATCGGGCAACATGAACCTGATAGTACACTCAAAAATCAACTAGTTAATCTCTCTAAAAAAGAAGGTATACCTATTATAACTGATGTGATCAGCAACCTCAACCATGATGTTTTCATTAAATACCATGATCATTACCTGGGTAAGCTGAATCCTGCCATATTGGACACATTAAAACCAGGATTATTGATCACAGGGGGTAAATCCATCATCAGCAAAAGCCTAAAACATTTTCTAAGAAGATTCAAACCTGAACAGCATTGGCATTTCGAAGAAGGAAATCAGATTGCTGACACCTACCAATCCATGACACATCGGGTTAATTACCCAATCAAGGAGTTGATTCAAAATATTACCGGAACAAAATCACCCGATACAACTCAATTAAAATATTTAGAATCCTGGCAGAAATTTGAAAGGACTTATTCAAACAATCTGGAAAAAGTTAGAGATGAAGCCTTTTCAGAATATGTTGCCTCCTACCATATTGCTAATTCAATACCATCAGAATATTCACTACACCTGGCAAATAGCATGCCTGTCAGATATGCCAACCTGGTGAGGAAGAACCATCCAGATATCCAGGTATTTTGCAACAGAGGCACAAGTGGGATTGATGGAACAAACGGCGCTGCAGTTGGGGATGCGCTTTTAAAGAATGGAGGAGTTGTGCTTTGGACGGGCGACTTATCCTTCTTCTATGATAGAAATGCTTTTTTCCATCATCATGATTTGAAGAATCTCAGAATAATTGTGATCAATAATCAGGGAGGTGGGATTTTCAGGTTAATTGATGGTCCTAAATCATTACCGGAACTGGAGGGATACTTTGAAACCAGGCACAATCATTCAACTAAATCCATGGCTAGTGAATTTGGATTTGAATATCATAGCGCCGATGATTTAAAAAGCCTTGAAGAAGGACTTGATCAACTATTCAATAAAAAGAACAATAAAAAGATTCTGGAGGTGTTCACCGAACCATCCATTAATGAAACAGTTTATAATAAGATTAAAAATTTGACTTATGAGTAATTCCAAACGCAATTGGGAACCAATTAAAGAATATGGTGATATCAGGTTTGAATCATTTGATGGTATTGCCAAGATCACTATTAACCGACCAAGAGTATATAATGCATTCCGTCCGGAGACTGTTAAGGAGATGATTGATGCAATTGAAATAGCCAGGGAGATGACTGATATCGGAGTAGTGGTTCTCACTGGCGAAGGAGATAAAGCTTTTTGTTCAGGAGGTGACCAAAATGTAAAAGGGACCGGAGGATATGTAGATGAGTCAGGAGTTCCCAGACTAAACGTTTTAGATTTTCATAAAAAGATCAGGGAAATTCCTAAACCTGTGATTGCCATGGTTAATGGTTATGCCATTGGTGGTGGACATGTAATCCATGTGGTGTGTGATCTCACCATTGCTTCTGAAAACGCCATCTTTGGTCAGACTGGTCCCAAGGTGGGTAGTTTTGATGCAGGTTTCGGGTCGTCTTATCTCGCCAGACATGTAGGTCAAAAGAAGGCCAGAGAGATCTGGTTCCTTTGCCAGCAGTATAGTGCAGTTGAAGCTGAGCAAATGGGTATGGTCAATAAGGTTGTTCCTCTAAGTGAGCTTGAAGATACCACTGTGGAATGGTGCCAAATCATCATGAAGAGAAGTCCTATGGCTATTCGAATGATCAAAAGAGGCCTGAATGCCGAACTAGATGGTCAGCGGGGATTGATGGAAATGGCTGGTGATGCCACATTGATGTATTACTTAATGGAAGAAGCACAAGAGGGTAAACGTGCGTTCCTTGAAAAGCGAGATCCTGAATTCAAGAAATTCCCTAAGTTTCCTTGATCTTTTATTGGCATCCTGTACCTGAAAAAATCACCTTATTACCTTCTATGGTATAAGTAAAGTCAAATGTTTCTGAGATATAGGATACTACCTCATCTGAGGTCTTTTTCTTATAATTCGCTGTTAGCTTACACAACCTGATGGCAGGGTTTTTAAATACTACATCAACACCATAGGTATTTTCAAGGATCTCCGCTACTTCGGTCATGTAGGTATTTTTGAAGGTGAGTAGGCCTGTTTTCCAGGCCAGATAGTTCTGATCTTTTACCTTATGTTTCCTAATACCCCTTTTACCAACTGTCAATTCACCACTTTCCCCTGGATTAAGGCTAATCATCATATTTGATCCGTTAAAAACTGTCGGATTTTGGTAAAGGTTTACTACTCCTGATTCCACTATCACTTCGGTCTCATTTGATTGAAGACTATTAACAACAAAAGTGGTCCCTACTACCTGTACCCTGGCACTTTCAGTTTCGATGGTAAATGGTTTGTTTTTATCTGGCTTGATATCAAAATAAGCTCGCCCGGAAAGCTTAACTGCCCGACTATTATCAAAATCCACTACTGTTAGTGTGGATCCTTTTTGAAGTGTGACCAAAGATCCGTCAGGAAGTTTAGTATTAAGTAATTTTTCAGCAACAATCACGTCACCTGAATATAGGGATCCTCCCACATATATATAACCCAGATATGAAAGTCCTGAGATCAGAATAAGCACCGCAGCATATCTGAATATTTTTGGAAGAATTGAAATTATTGGTGTCTCTGCCCCAATGATTTTCCTTAAATCTTCCTTTTTCGGTTGATCAATTGCTGAACCCGCTAACCAAATTTTCTTTGCTTCTAAGTAGGCTTTTGCATGGGATTTAGATGCCCCTCGCCAGTCTTCAACTTCTTTTATTTCGGAAGCAGACGCTTCCCCCGCAAAATATTTTGCTAATAAATCCTCCATAATCATATACACTCAACATATTAACAAATTCTCATCAAAATCCCCTTACTTATTTATAAGATTATCTTCTTTAGGATCATAACCTGCTGGCATCATATCCGCTACTCTTTCCCATGCCCAATAACCCATGATTTTAATTCCAAATGATTTCTTTGATTGCCCAAACCGATCCAGCAGTACACTATCGTCTCTCAACTCCAATACTGATCTTTGAATATTTGGTGAAACATCCAAAAGGGTAGATGTGATTATGCCATGCATATCGTTGGTGCTGTTCATCTCCATCACGTATTGTTGACTTTCTATTTCCTTGGTGTACTCTACCATGATCAAGCCATCAAAATCGAGTGACCATTCGTATGGATTGGAGGTGGGTTTTACCAACTTCTTTGCATCGATCGGAGTCTTGTTTTGACTTGTGATATCTGAAGGGTTACTGATTTCATACACCCTATAGCCTTTACGGTAATAGTTTCCTTCAATTAATGAAATGAAAAAGTGGTTAATAGATCCCAGGTAACTTTTCTTTCTATTATTTCTCCATCTGCGATTCTCTTTTCTATTTTCCGGGGTGAGACTGACAAAGAATACTTTACCATTTTCCTTTGTGCCCTCAGGGTCTTTGGTAAAGGATAATAAATCATAAATAATCTTATACCCAAGTGCATCATTTTGGATGATCAATGCCTGGGATGCCTCAGCAGAAAAGACATCAACATCTTCGCTTTCAGTAAAATTTAGGACATTGGGATTCAGGATTTCACATCGACTGGCATTTTGGGTTTTACCAAGAAATTCAATCTTAAATTTCTTGAAATACCTTTCCCAATCAACCTCTTTTACAAAACGCGTGGACACCAGCTCCACACCACCTAATTCCTGAACTCGCTCCTGCATCAGGGCATTGACCTTCTGGTTAAATTCTTCTTCTACCAATAAGGGATGGGTCACCACCTCATATCCTACATAGGAAAAAACCAACTCATAACTTCCTGGTGGTATCTTCTTAATTTCATAATTTCCATATTGATCAGTGGAGGTACCTACCATAGTGCCATTTAAGTGTACATTCACACCTGATATAGGTTTTTTCCCTTCAATATCTCTAACCCAACCAGAAACTGTACGAATATTTACTTTTGGAATCTCCTTAGAATTAACATTCGCTTTTTTTAGAATAATCAGGTCATCATTACGCTGATATACCAGATTAGTGCCAACCAATAAGATAGATAGAAGGGTATCGACATGAATGTTTTGTTTTTTAAGCGTGAACAGACTCCCGCGCGGCATGATATCCGAGTTGTAAGAAAACTGATAATGCGTCTGATAAGCAATGCTATCAATAACAAGCTCAAGTGGTAAATCCTTAAAGTTTACAGATAGTCTATCCCTAGCTTGTTGTGACAAACAAGCTGATATAGAAAAGAAAATAAGCATTACCACCACCAACCATCGATACATGGTTCAATCTGTATGATCTTTGAATTTTTCTCTTAAAACCCTGAGCGCTTTACCCATTTGAACTTCAACAGTTTTTATTGAAATATTCAGATGACTGGCAATCTCCTGATATTTCAATCCCTCAAACCTACTAAGTTTAAATATTTCCTGACACTTTGGTGGAAGTTTATCTATTTCAGCAATAATCTTTTCAATGGTAGATTTCTCTCCTTCTTCGTTATAAACAGATTCTTCACCCTCTTCCATAAATTCGATGATGTACTGTTTATATGTATCTTTTACCTTTTGGTGTTTAATGAAATTCAAACATGAATTATGGACAGATCTATACAGGTAATTTTTTATAGAGGAAAGTGGATCAAGTGATTCACACTTCTCCCAAAATTTGATGAAGGTTTCCTGAACCACTTCTTCTGCATCAGCTTCATCGTCCAGAAATCTTTGAGCATATGATTTCAATAAACCATAATAATCATTGAAAACTAGTTCAAAGGCAGATATATCTTTACGCCTTAGTTTCTGTACAAGTATTTGATCTGACTCCAGCAAATGTCGTCTCTTTTATGAATCTCGTTTTTAAAAACGAAAAACTAACATCCACTGAAATAAGAACGAGAGAATCGTTCAAAAAAATTTCAGAGGATTATGAATTCCAGGTGATCAATATCGTCAAAAATTGGTATTCTGATGATGATTACATGGAGTTTATGACAAGTGGCTCTACTGGTATTTCAAAGGTTATAAGACTATCTAAGGATCAAATGAGAGAGAGTAGCATGGCCACCATGGCTTATTTAGACCCCGATAAACAAGTAACACATGCACTCTTATGCATCTCATCATCATTTATTGGGGGAGCTATGCTTATTATCAGGGCGTTATTACATGAGATCGATCTCATCATTCAAAAGCCAAATGCTTCTCCAACAATTCCTTTAAATACAAAATGCCTTGTATCAATGGTTCCGCTTCAGGTAATGAATTCACTGAATCATGATATTTCCTCATTGGATGGTATTCATACTTTATTAATTGGTGGCGCACCTCTATCTGAGAAATATCTGAATATTTTAAGAAGCCGAAAGATTAATGCTTTTGTTACCTACGGAATGACTGAAACCGCTTCTCACATTGCACTTAGGAGTGTAAATGAAACAGATTCATATTATAAAGTCCTGGGAGATACAGAAATCTCTATAGATGATCGTCAATGCCTGAAGATAAGAGGAAGTATCACAAATAATGTGTGGATTCAAACCAATGATTTAGTAGAAATCAAAGATGAAAGATCATTTATTTGGATTGGGAGAAACGACCTTATCATTAATTCAGGCGGATATAAAGTGAATCCGGAGACCGTCGAAATGATCCTTGGTGAGGTGATAAAAAATCCATTATTAATTATACCAGAAGAGGATGAATTATTGGGACAGAAAGTAATTTTACTCATTGAAAGTGAAAACCCACTCAAAATAGATGATTCTATTTTTAAGCGTCTACATCCATATACAAAACCAAAAAGAATCGAATTCGTAAAGTCGTTTGTCTATACACCAAGCGGAAAAATTGATCGCATAAAGACAGCAAAAAAATACCTTCAATGAAAGTCCTTATTTCTTACCAGACATTACAACTACCCCCTCCCTACTCTTTTGCCTACACCCTGGATTTGAATATTGACCATGACCTGGTTACTGTCAAATTCCAACAGGAATATTTAAATCGGGATACTTTAACCGAAGAGGAAATATTGAATGAAAACTTCACTCTGGATGATGATCACAACTGGACGGGTACACTTGGTAAAGTATGGGCAGATTATCTCGGTGGGTTATTTGAAGATGTTTCAGTTCAGGAAATTGGTAATGACGATCGCTTATATATTCATATGGCAATTGGAAACAATAAGCCTGGCGTTGTTATAGATACAGATTTTTGGGATTACGAATTACAAGAATTAGTTCAGGCTATTTATGAGGCCTCTAAACGAGAGTTAAAAATGCACCTGGATTATATTGTGGTGGATGATGGACAAAAATCTATTACACTTGACGCCAGTTTTGAAGAACGAAAAGCACGCCTCCATGGAGATCAGCCAGTTTCATGGGATGACTTCAGGAAGATCATGAGCCTTACTTATGTTGAGGATTATGGAGATAAGGGTTCAAAAAATCCAGGTAAAGATGGTATTTGGGTAGATTTTGATGGTTCCAAAGAGTACTATATAATACAGAATAAATCCGTACAGAATGAGTTATTAGATCTTATTATGTAATCTCTCAAAATAGCTGGTAATTACCCCCACGCCTAAATGAAGTGGTATTTAATTGAGGCATCTCTTTCCCAGCAAAATATTTTTGTTTAGCCATTTTAAATAGCTGTGCAATCATAGTAGCATGATTACCCTCACCGGTAAGTCTTCTACCCCATTCCGAATCATTGAGTCTCCCATTATGCATTGATTCGATCTGATGTATCACCTTATGTGATCGATCAGGATAATGTTTGATCAGCCAATCTTTAAATATTGAGGAAACCTGACCATTAAGTCGGACTACCGTATAACCTGCAGCCATTGCTCCGGCTTCACTAGCATGTTTTAATATTTCAGGGACTTCGTGGTGATTTAATCCGGGAATAATTGGAGCATTCATGACACCCACAGGAATCCCTTCCTTACTTAATTCTTCAATAGCTCTCAACTTCTTTTGATGACTCGCAGTTCTTGGTTCCATCAACCTGCGCAAAGATTCGTTTAAGGTGTTGAGAGAAAAATATACATGTACCAACTTATTCCTGGTCAACTCTTTTAGTAAATCAATATCCCTAAGTACCAGCGAGTTTTTAGTAATGATGCTTATTGGGTTTTGATATTTTAAAGCGACCTCCAAAATGCTTCTAGTAAGCTTAAGTTTTCTTTCTACAGGTTGATAGCAATCCGTATTACCGCTGAGCATAATGGACTGACATTTCCATCCTTGTGCTAAAAACCTTCTTTCAAGCTGACTGGCTATATCGTTCTTGACGATGATTTTACTTTCAAAATCAAGACCAGCACTAAAACCCCAATAGGTGTGAGAATTTCTAGCATAGCAATAGACACAACCATGTTCACAACCCTGGTAAGGATTTATTGAATATCCCAATTTAAGATCCGGACTATCATTTTTACTCAAAGGATTTTTTACTGACTCATAAAAGAGTTGTACGTTGGGATTCTCTGACAAGATATCCTCATCAATCCCCTCTAAATGTGTCTGAGAAATTTCTTGTTTTGAAAATGGATTAGATGGATTGTACTGTGCTCCGCGACCTCTTAACATAATAGCAAAATACTAAATATATTAGTATTATACTAATTATTATAGCTTTTATTTTGAAGAGACAGATTTTATTTTACTCATTCCATACGCCACCCCCAAACCAGTAAAAGCACCAAATAAATGGGATTCCCAACTGATCTTGTCATTATAAGGAAATATCCCATAAACCAAACCACCATAGACAACCAGTATTATTATTGAAATTATGATTGATCTAAAGTTCCTTTTGAATATACCAAAGGATATGAGGAAGGTAGCTAGCGCGTAAACCAAACCACTGGCTCCTATGTGATAAAAGGGGCGACCAAATATCCACACAAGCACATTGGTAAGGAAATATGATTGCAAAAATACCTGTGGAGCAATTCGATCATAAAAAAGATAAACCGTAGATCCCAGGAATATTACAGGGAATGTATTGGAAATTAAGTGAGTTAGGCTCCCATGAATTAATGGAGCTGTGAAGATTCCGATCAATCCTTTTAATGACCTTGGAAGTATTCCTAGAAAACCCAGATCAACAAAAAGGTACATTTGGATGGAATAGATTAGCCACATGAAAAAAACCAGTCTCAAAGGGGGTATGATACTTGCTCTACCCATTTAAAACTGGTTATGTCCAATACAAATTTGTATTATTTCATTTCTTAGGCTCATGAATCATTTTTAGATCCAGCAGCTGAGATTCTTCAAAGCTGACTGATAAGTACCCCAGGACTCCTCCGGAAGCTTCTGCAATTCTCTTGGCAAATTCCTTTAGGCTGGCATAAAGTTTAATAGCAAAGGTCTTATCAATTTTTGGTAAAATGATGTTTAATTTTCTAAGTTCTGTAGATATGGCTTTTGTTCTTGCTTCTGTATCCTCGGGTAATTCTTTAATCAAACGATCCAAATCTTGTTGAAATGTCTTACCTACTTCATGGAAATAATCTATCAACTGTTCACGTGCCTTGCTTTGCTTTAAGTGAAGTATCTCAACCGCCTCAGCGTACTCTTTCTTATCAATTTCACCGTCCGCACCACCAATAAGAATAGCAACATATGCGGGAGTCTTCAATAAGAGATTGATTTCATCTTCACGTAGACCTTCGAATTCTTTAACCATAATTTACAGTTACTTTAAATTTGATCGAAAATAGTAAAATTAGACTTTTGAACCTGTGAATGGACCAACATTTTTGGTTAAAAAAAGAGCAATTACTTTTCTAGTCACTTTCAAAATATTGGGGTGATTCCCTGGCAAAATATAAATCATATACGGCCTTAATTCTAGCTAAAACTTCTCTAATTGCAAGTGATGATGATAGACTTCCTTTATTATCCGCTGAGTAAGCTACTGCATCAATACCAAAATAGTCAGCAATGAAAAGCGCCCTATAACAGTGAAAGTCCTGAGTAATAATAACTATCCGGTTTGATCCAAATACCAACCTGGACCGCACAACTGAATCTAGTGTGCTAATTCCTTCCGGGTCGAGGGTGACGATATTTTCTGGAATACCCCGGTCAGTCAGTGCCTGAAACATATCTTTCGGCTCATTATAAAACTGGGTCCTATTGTCTCCGCTTACAATGATTTTATTAATAATTCCTTTGCGATAAAGTCTTGTTGCGGCATCCATCCGCTCATCAAAGTACTTATTGTTATGACCTTCAACCGTTCTTTTACTGGTGCCTAAAATCAATGCTACCCGATCAATTGGAACTAAACTCGGATCATGATAAATACGCCCCACGGTCGTACTGATAATCCAGAAATTTATGGTCAATAAAATAGCAATAACTATTAGAAAAGTTAGACCTCCAATCTTGATTAGCTTAGGAATTTTCATTAATCCAGTTATCTAGTCCTCATCAGTTGCACTCTTAAATAGGCCTAGCTGGTTATCTTCTTTTTCAACTTCTTCTTTTATGCTTGACTTTAATTGTTCCAGAGAGTCATCATCTGCTTCATCAGATGTTTGGTCGTCATTCTCCTCCATTTTTTGGGCTATTTCTAATACATTTTGAACAGGGAGCTTATTGCCTACAGCCTTCCATCCTTTGACATCAATTAGCTCAGTCAGGTCAAAATCTTTTGTCTGATGGCTCCTTCCATCCTTGTATTTGACACTTACCAGGGCCTCTTCTCCGTTTAAAGCAAATAGTAGTTTAGAACCCTTTTCTTCACTAATGAAATTAAACCGTTTTCCGACAGTGCTGGTCTCAACAAGAAACCTTTTCACATAGGTAATCTTTGACCCTGCGTCATAGTGTACCGCATTGACTGGTTGATCCTGATTAAATTTGGCAATACCTATGACCTGGTTTGCATCATAACGATTGGTAAGCTCAAAGGAAGTAAGCTCGTATGATCCGTCTTTATAGAATACGATGACCACATCTTCAGCCCCAAAATTTCCCAGTTTAATCCCGCGATGATCCGTATTGAGTCTTCCAACAATTTCGTCGTACCAGATATCCAATCCACCCAGTGTAGATCCGCCCGCAGATTTGAATTGAATTTTCCTAACAGGATATCTTGTCAGAATATTACCACCAGCACCTCTTCCTTTGATCTCCAATTCTGCAAAGTCAAAATCAAATACCTTTTTCCTGGCCTTGGAAGCGGCTGTTAGGAATACGGTGATGACTTCTGCTTCACCATTTGGGTTTGCAGTAAAGTAATGCACCCTGGATCCCTTAGCTCCTTTGGTCAGATCGTATTCTCTATCTCTTGTGACAGAAAGCACCTGGAAACGTTTTGCCATTGTCCTTCCCGACTTACCATCAACATAAGCGAGGTTATAAACCATCCGCTCATCACCTTTCTTGAAGACACCCGCATAGAGAATGTCTTTCCCAACAAAAACCTTCTCCTGGATCTTTGTAACCAGGCATATGCCATCCTTTCTGAAGACAATAATATCATCAATGTCAGAGCATTCAGAGACAAACTCATCCTTCTTTAAACCATAACCCACAAATCCATCTTCCCTATTGACATACAGTTTGGCATTGTTAGCTGCAACAACTGTAGCTGTGATCGTATCAAAGTTTGTAATCTCTGTTTTACGCTCCTTCCCTTTACCATACTTATCAATCAGGTTCTGATAGTACTGAATAGTAAACTCAGTGATATGAGCTAAATGATACTCCGTATCCTTCAGTTCTTCTTCAAATTTCCTTAATAGTTCATCAGCTTTGAACGAGTCAAATTTAGAAATTCGTTTGATTTTGATTTCTGTCAGTCTGACAATATCGTCCTCTGTAATCTCTCTGTAAAACTGACTTTTAAAGGGATCCAATCCTTTGTCAATTGTTTTGATGACATCTTCCCAGGTCTCACATTCTTCAATATCCCGGTAGATCCGGTTTTCGATAAAGATCCTTTCCAAAGAAGAAAATAGAATCTTCTCAAGCAGTTCACTTTTCTTGATCTCCAATTCCTGGTTAAGCAAAGAAACCGTCTGATCGACCGAGTATTTTAATATCTCCGATACACCAAGAAATTGTGGTTTGTCCTCATAGATTACACAAGCGTTGGGAGATACCGAAACTTCACAATCTGTAAATGCATAAAGTGCATCAATGGTAATATCGGGCGAAACCCCGGGAGAAAGTTTTATGAGAATTTCAATATCCGCTGCAGTATTATCAATGACCTGCTTGATCTTAATCTTCCCCTTATCATTAGCTTTTATGATAGAGTCAATAAGCGAGGTCGTGGTCGTGCTAAAAGGGATGTCCCTAATCGCAATAGTCTTATTATCCACTTCCTCAATACTCGCTCTTACTCTTACTTTCCCACCCCTTTTTCCATCGTTGTAATCTGATACATCAATTTTGCCTCCAGTCAGAAAATCAGGGAATAGCTTTGGTTTTTTTCCTTTCAATATACCTATTGATGCTTCAAGGAGCTCAATAAAATTGTGTGGGAGTATCTTGGTAGAAAGCCCAACAGCAATCCCCTCAACTCCCTGCGCCAGGAGTAAAGGAAACTTGACCGGGAAAGTGACTGGTTCTTTCTTCCTTCCATCATAGGATAACTGCCACTCGGTGGTCTGAGGATTATAGATCACCTCAAGGGCAAATTTGGATAATCGGGCTTCTATGTATCTGGCCGCCGCTGCACCATCCCCTGTCCTTACATCACCCCAGTTACCCTGTGTATCCAGGAGTAAATCTTTCTGACCTATATTGACAATTGCATCCGAAATGGAAGCATCGCCATGTGGATGATACTGCATAGTACTACCTATAACATTAGCCACTTTATTGAAGCGACCATCATCCATTTCCTTAATGGCATGTAATATCCTCCTTTGCACTGGTTTCAGTCCATCTTCAATGGCAGGAACCGCACGTTCAAGGATTACATAGGATGCATAATCCAAAAACCAGTTTTCATACATTCCTGATACCAGGATCACATCATGTAATTCTTCTTCTCCAGTTTTACCGTTTTCTTCGCTCATTACATTTCAAATAATCAAACCCTAAAAACATACTAATTAATATATTCAATCAACTTTTTGGACACATCTTCCAGGTAGGGCAGAAAACTTGTCGAATGTGTTCCATCCTGAATGGTGAGAAAGGTGACTGCGTTCGAATTCAGTGTGTTAAAAACATTAATTGAATTTTGATATGGAACTGTTACATCTGCGCTACCATGATACATATACATATCAATGCCTGGTGTCCAGTCAGTTAAACTATTTTCTTCAAATGCCCTATTAATCTTGTCATATGTTTCAGCATCAGTGTTTGTGAGATAATCTTCCGCTACCAGGTCAGCAATCACAGTTGTTAACTGTGCATTAACCTGAGACCCAGAGAGATCGCCACCAAACAGATTCGGAATTCTACTCGCATAGGGTTCTTTAAAATATTGAGTTAAAGGTTCTTCCCAATCATATGTAATGCGATATGATTCGGCGACATAGGCAATAAAATAAGGTTCATCGTAAGTCTCCTGTTCAAAGAAAAAGTCTCTAACTCCTTTCACATCATATCCACCAGCGGCAGGGAAAGAGGCTTTTAGTGAATAATTATCAATGCCCACTTGCTCAAAATATTTATGGGCTGCCATGGTAGCGTAACCTCCCTGAGAATAGCCAACCAGGTACAGATCATTAGACCTGGAAACTTCAAGTGCATCCGCTAATTCACTGGTGGCATATAATTGGTCTGCAATTACACTGGCTGTCAATTCCTCATCATAATAGGGATGCATGATATCAACAGATGATCCAAACCCGATATAATCCGGAATAGACACAATCACGCCGGCTGACGCCATGGTAGCATAAATGATCAAATCATTGGTGGAAAGATTATTTGATGGTGCCTGATCATCTGAGGCAATCGTACCATGCTGAAAACTGATGGTTCCTTTGGCTCTATCCATATCCGGGATGGCTACTATTCCCGAAGCGGTTATTTGTTCACCCTTATAATTGGTATGGTAAGAAACTTTGTAGACATCCACGTCATATTCCAGGTCCTCAACAGGAATATCCAGTCCAAGAAAAAGAATCGCATTCTTTACAGTAAGGGCTTGAATATTTGCTACCTCTTCATATTCTACAACATAATTGAATGATGGACCTCCATCATTGTCTTTGTTGCATGAATAAAATGCAACGGACAATACCAAAAATATGGTGTGACTAAGATTTAATCTAGCGATCTTCACGATTCAGTTAATACCGGCTCTTCCTTAACAATATCCTTCTCTACCTTCAACTTATTGATGATAAATTCCTGTCGCTCAGGTGTATTTTTACCCATGTAAAAGGACAAAATATCCTTAGTCTTAGTGTCCTTATTCATGATAACAGGCTCCAACCTGATATCCTCCCCGATGAATCCAGCAAATTCACTTGGGGATATTTCACCCAGACCTTTAAATCTGGTGATCTCAGGCTTTACTCCAAGTTTTTCTATGGCCGCTATCCTCTCCTGGTCTGAATAGCAATAAATTGTTTCCTTCTTGTTTCGCACCCTAAATAATGGGGTTTCTAAGATATAAACATGCCCATTCCTAACCAGTTCTGGGAAAAACTGCAAAAAGTATGTTAACAAGAGCAATCTGATATGCATCCCGTCTACATCTGCATCTGTTGCTATTACAATCTTCCTGTACCGTAGCCCTTCTAAACCATCTTCAATATTTAAGGCGTGCTGAAGTAGATTAAATTCCTCGTTCTCGTAAACCACCTTCTTGGTTTGGCCATAACAGTTGAAAGGTTTCCCCCTTAAGCTAAATACTGCCTGCGTTTGCACATCCCTGGACTTGGTAATGGATCCGCTGGCGGAGTCTCCCTCTGTAATGAAGATCATGGTATTCTCCAGTTTTTCTTCATCCTCTTTCTTGTCATTAAAGTGCAATCGACAATCTCTTAGCTTCTTGTTATGTAGGTTGGCTTTTTTGGCCCTTTCATTAGCCAGCTTCTTTATACCGGCAATCTCTTTACGCTCCCGCTCAGATTGCATGATTCGCTTCAACAGCGCATCAGCTGAATCACTGTGTTGATGCAGATAATTATCCAGCTCCTTTTTTAGAAAATCATTGATAAACGTTCGCATTGTGGGTCCATCTGGTGCTACATTTTGAGAACCCAGTTTTGTCTTGGTCTGACTTTCGAAGACAGGTTCCTGAACTCTCACTGCAATAGATGCCACGATGGAAGCTCTAATATCTGACGCATCAAATTCTTTCTTATAGAAATCTCTCACGGTCTTTACAATAGCCTCTCTAAAAGCTGCTAAGTGTGTGCCACCCTGAGTAGTATGCTGACCATTGACAAATGAATAATATTCTTCTCCATATTGGTTAGCATGCGTCATGGCCACTTCAATATCGTGTCCTTTCAAATGAATAATCGGATATCGTAAAGTCTCCTCATCTACCTTTCGCCTCAACAGATCCAGTAATCCATTTTCTGAGTGGTACTTTTTGCCATTGAAATTGATTGTAAGTCCAGCGTTCAGGTAAGCATAATTCCATAGTAAGTTGTCCAGGAATTCTGGAATAAAATGATAATGCTTAAATACCTGATCATCTGGTTCGAACTCAATGAGTGTCCCCTCTCGTTCATCAGACTTAAATAATTTGGCATCATTGGTGATCTCCCCTCTGGTAAACTCCGCCAATTTGGATTGACCATCTCTAAAACTCTGAACTTTAAAATAGGTACTCAACGCATTCACTGCCTTCGTTCCAACACCATTCAGTCCTACAGATTTTTGAAAAGCCCCACTATCATACTTACCACCGGTGTTGATCTTGGAAACACAATCCACCACCTTTCCCAAAGGAATCCCTCTACCGAAGTCTCTGACTTCAACCCTTCGATCACTCACCTTGATGTTTATGGTTTTTCCATAGCCCATCATGTGTTCATCGATACTATTATCCAGTACCTCCTTCACCAATACATAGATACCATCATCATGTGCTGATCCATCTCCTAGCTTACCAATATACATACCGGGTCTAAGCCTGATATGCTCTTTCCAATCTAATGACTTAATACTATCCTCGGTATACTGAACTTCCGCCATCTTACTTCTTAAAAATGTTAATCTTAGCTTATCAACTCAGGCTTGAATTTAGATAAAATTCCCATGGTTCAAATGCTTAAATTTTTTCTTCAATTAGGAATTTAATTGAAGTAATAAGCAATAAATAACTGATTTTGAGGAGCTTTTATTTGTTCTTCAAAACCAGAAAAATTAAAACAATTAACCAGGCAAAAATCAGGATCGGACCCAAGTAGTTAAGATAATAGTAATTTGAAGGGGGGATATGAGCAGCATTATTCAAAACTCCAAGGAATCCGACAATGAATGACAAGTAGAGGTTAAATACAAAAGTGAACCCTCCTACCCATGATTTAAGCAACTCACTTTGCACCCTTTTATTCAGTATGTTCTGGATGAACAAGATGATCGCATTGACTAAAACAAAAGTTATGATGGCACCATAGAAAAAGTTCTCCTTGTGAATCTGCGTCACTCCTTCTTCATCCATATCAACCATGATGGGCATGTATGCATAGACCAGAGAAAGGGTACCTAAAAAGATGAATGCAGAAAAGACTTTTACCAGATTAACAACTTTGAGCATGGGAATATTTAAATGAATTGGGTGGCAAAATTAGAATAAATACTTTCTCAGCTGTCAGAAGATTTAAATTAACTTTGAAGTCATGGACATTAACCCTGTCATACTTTCTATTCCAGTTTATTTCTTACTTATTGGGATTGAATTAATTATCCAATTCTTCTCCCATAAACATATCTACAGACTCAATGACGCAATTACCAATATCAGCTGTGGGATCACTGAGCAGGTATCGGGAGCATTTGTCAAAATTGTTTCGATTGGTATTTATCAATACATCTTCGAGCACTGGTCATTATTTAATATTCCTGTCACCTGGTGGTCTGTTTTGCTCTTGTACCTGGGAGTGGATCTTTGTTATTACTGGGCCCATCGGTTAAGCCATGAGGTCAATATTATGTGGGGCGGCCATGTTGTCCATCACCAGAGTGAAGACTATAATTTCTCCGTTGCCTTACGTCAGGGATCTTTTCAGAAATTCTGGACATTATGGTTTTACCTTCCCCTGGCCTTTTTCGGTTTTGATACGGTAACTTTTCTTCTCATCAATGCGCTCAACACAGTTTACCAGTTTTGGATCCACACAGAGACGATTGGGAAATTGCCTAAACCCATAGAATGGATATTCAACACACCCAGTCATCATCGTGTCCATCACGGACGCAACCCAAAATATATAGATAAGAACCATGCTGGTTCATTAATCATTTGGGATAAGATGTTTGGCACTTTTCAGGAGGAGGAAGAAAGACCTATATATGGAATCACAAAGCCTGTAAATTCCTGGAATCCTGTTTGGGTCAATTTTCAACATTATGCTGATCTGGGAAAGCAGTTCATTGCAACAAATGGATTCGCTAATAAACTCAATGTCTTGTTTAACAAGCCAGGTTGGAGGAGCCCTGAAGATGGTGGACCATTAAAAGTACCCGAAATCACAAACCATGAAATTAAGTATAACACTCAGGTGTCAAAACCGCTTGGCTTATACCTACTTATTCAGTTCATACTTGTGTTACTTGGGACTTCTTTATTTCTATTCAATCAGTCAAATTTCGACATCTCACAGAAACTCTTATTTGCTGCTCTGATTATCATATCAATAGTTTTGCTGGGTGTTTTACTGGAAAACAAAACCCAATGGCTTTTTGTCGAAATCTTCAGATTGGTTGGGTTGATCGCACTTGGATATTTTCTAAACACTCCAATATTATTTATTCAAGTACTCTATGTTGTATGTGGAATCTCTGTTATCTCACTTATTACAATTAATAAATCCTATTTCTTATCATTTTATAAGAAACTCACGTGAAATATAGCTGGCTGCTCCTATCACTTATTGTTTATTCCTGCTATAAAGCCCCTAACATTGATGGGTTTAATCCTGCAACCTGGAAGGAAAATATTACATGTGCTACGAATCGATTGCCAGCAGCAAAAGTTCTCCTTAAACATGAAGGTGAGTTATTAACGCTAAATCAAAATGAAATAACTGAGTTACTTGGCAAACCTGATGAACATGAATTGTATAGCAGAAACCAGAAATTCTTCTATTACAACCTTACTGCGAAATGTGATTCGTTACCTATTCAAAGACTTTCAATCAGGTTTGACGCCCTGGGACGTGCCAATGAAATCAATATTTTCCAAATGGAAGATTAATTAGAAACTTACCAGGGTCTGGATTTCTGCAGGCTCATCCCCCACTAACTTTTGTTTGCCATTCAGGAAAGTCAACTCAATTAAAAATGAATACCCAGCTACCTTTCCACCCATTTTTTTAACCAACTCAGCGGCTGCTTGTGCTGTACCACCCGTGGCAAGTAAGTCATCATGAATCAACACCTTGTTACCAGGTTTAATTGCATCTTCGTGCATCTCTATTTCAGCGCTTCCATACTCCAAATCGTAGGCATGTCTAACTGTTTTATATGGAAGTTTGCCTGCCTTCCTAACAGGAATAAATGGTATCCCTAATTGCTGAGCCAATTGAAGTCCATATATAAATCCTCTTGATTCAATTCCCACTAGTGTATTGATATTTTTGTTTTTCCAGTATTCATAAAATGCCTTACTAACCTGTAGACTCAATTCAGGGTTTGCAAGTATTGGAGTGATGTCCTTAAATAATATACCTGGTTGTGGGAAATCCGGAACGTCCCTGATTGCTTCTTTAAGCTTTGAGGCTAATAAATCATTCATTAGACAAGTTTAATTATTCAAATCGTAATGATTCAATAGGATCAAGCTTGGAAGCTTTGAATGCTGGAAGAAAACCTGAGATCAATCCAACAGCAGTACCTACTCCCACTCCAAAGAGAATCCACAACCAGGGTACAACAAAGGAACCCGAGCTGATAATACTTGATACCAGATTGCCAATAAGGATACCTAATACTATGCCTCCAATTCCTCCCATTTGACAAATTACAATGGCTTCAATCAAAAACTGTTGTCTGATCTTTTTTGGTGTTGCACCTAATGCTTTTCTAATCCCAATTTCCCGGGTTCGTTCAGTCACCGAAACCAACATGATATTCATTAATCCTATTGAAGCACCTAATAGTGTTATGAACCCAATTGAAAAACCACCTGCTCTAAGATATCCGGTGATCTCTTCCATTCTTTCTGCTAGAGACATATTCACTGTTATTTCAAAAGAATCCTCTGCCTTTACAGGATCTCTTCTAATTGCCCTCATTACTCCACGTGCTACACCAGTCGCAGCTTCCATTTGACTCTGATCATGAATAGAAACGGTCGCTTCATAATTTAAGGCTCGACCTGCAGCCAATCTTCTTGCAGTCAACGTAGGAATCAGGACCATTCGATCAACAGAATTATTTCCGGCTGTCCCCCCTTGTGTTCCCAATAACCCAATCACCTGAAATCTCTGGCCCAGGACGGAAATATGTTCATTTATTGGGTTTTCAAAATCATCGAATAGGGTATTCTTTATATCGGAACCAATAATGGCAACCAGTCCTCCATTTTCCACTTCACTGGAAGAAAAGGCTCTTCCTTCTTCAATATCATATCCATCAACAACCAAATAATCATAGTCACCACCCTGTACACGGCTGTTTGGATTTGTAACCTTAGAACCACGCTTGACCTCAGCATTATAAGTTACCGACGCATTTACACTTACCAGCCCAGGGCCATTGTATTGCTCCTTAAACATCATGAGGTCGTTGTAAGTAAGTGGTGGATAAACTTTGCTAGACCTCCCCTCCCTTATGCCTCTATCACTTCTAATACTCTCCATATCAAAAGTATTAGACCCCAAATTACTGAAGCTCTCCTCAATGGATAGCTGAATACCATCAATGGCTGTAAGAATACCAACGAGTGAAGTGATCCCAATGGCAATTATAGCAGCCGTAAGAATTGTCCTTAGCTTGTTGGCATTGATAGACTTAATACCTTCCTTTATATTTTCTTGTAAATCCACAGGTTAAAATTACAGAACTTGAATACAAACTATCCATGGTTTTGATACGTTGTTTTACTAAATTCAGATTCGTATGAGAAAGGTTTTGTTATCAACGGTCATATTCCTCTTTGGACTGCACCTACAAGCTGCCTATTTATATATCCCCATGGATAATACTCAAAAGAATCACCTGAAGGCATATGGTATTGCTTATTGGATACTCACACAGGATGTTGAAGTAGATTGGCTTCTAAATTATAACGGTGGAAGTTTTTTAGTTAAGCACCATCAGCTCATCGAAAATGAATGTGTGATCAGAGGTGTCTCCTATCAGCTCATTTCTGATGCTCAAGCCAACAGTATCTATGCCAAGATCTCCAGCCCTTCTTCAAATATGGATGTGATGAAACTTGAAAAACATCCAAAAATAGCTGTTTACAGCCCGAAGAGTAAGCAACCCTGGGACGATGCAGTCACACTTGTGCTTACTTATGCCGAGATCCCTTATGATGTCATTTTCGATGATGATGTGATGTATAACGAGTTGCCCAAATATGATTGGCTTCACCTACACCATGAAGATTTTACAGGACAATATGGTAAGTTCTACAAGACATACCATCATTTCCCCTGGTATCAGCAACAGCAAAAAGAGTATGAAGAATCTGCCAGAAAACATGGATTTTCAAAAGTCTCTCATCTCAAACTTGCTATTGTGAAAAGAATAAATTCCTATGTAGCAAGTGGAGGATTTCTATTTGCTATGTGTTCAGCTACAGATACGTATGATATAGCACTTGCAGCTGAGGGTATTGATATTTGTGAATCAATTTATGACGGGGATCCTGCCGATCCAAATGCGCAACAGAAACTTGATTTCAGTAAAACGCTTGCATTTGAAAATTTCGAACTTGAGCGTAATCCTCTGGAATATGAGTATTCTAATATCGACAATCAGCAAGCCATGCGGGGTCTCAATCAATCCAATGATTTTTTCAGTCTGTTTCAGTTTTCAGCTAAATGGGATCCCATTCCAACTATGCTGACACAGAATCACGAAAAGATTATCAAAGGTTTCATGGGACAAACCACTGCATTCAAAAAGAGCTTACTTAAATCAGATGTAGTGATCATGGGAGAAACCAGGTCTATCGATGAAGCCAGATACATCCATGGTGTATTGGGGAAAGGTTTTTGGACATTCTATGGCGGACATGATCCTGAAGATTACCAGCATTATGTCAACGAAGAGCCAACTGACCTCAATTTGCATCCCAATTCCGCAGGTTATAGGTTAATACTCAACAATATCCTTTTCCCTGCTGCCAAACAAAAAAAGCAGAAAACCTAAACTGCAGTTAAGAACTTGTTGAGGGATATGTTTGTTCCTTAGCAGGTCTTACGTAAACTTGCATAAAGCTAGATTTATATGAACATTACCAAAGAAGCCGTCCTCAAAGCGTTAGGTGAAGTGCAAGATCCAGATCTTAAACAAGATCTTGTAACCCTGGATATGATTAAGGATGTGCAAGTCAGTGGTAATTCTATCTCCTTCAAGGTTGAATTGACAACCCCTGCCTGCCCTTTAAAAGAAATGATCCGGAAGGATTGTGAACAAACTTTAAAAAAGCATCTTGGCGAGGATATCAATTTAGAGATTGAGATGACTTCTTCAGTTACCTCCACACTAAACAGGATTCCTATCCTGGGTGGAGTCAAAAACATTATAGCCATTGCATCTGGTAAAGGGGGGGTTGGTAAGTCTACTGTTTCTTCAAACCTTGCAGTTTCATTAGCTAAAACAGGCGCTAAGGTTGGGCTTATTGATGCAGACATCTTTGGTCCTTCTATTCCCACCATGTTTAATTGTGAGCATGAACAGCCAAGTGTAGAGCAAGTAGATGGCAAAAACATGATCCTGCCAATCGAGCAATATAATGTAAAGCTCATGTCTATCGGCTTTTTAAGTCCTCCCGGCAACGCTGTAGTGTGGCGTGGTCCTATGGCAAGCTCGGCATTGAAACAGTTTTTAGGAGATACTAAATGGGGCGCACTGGATTATTTACTAATCGACTTGCCTCCTGGAACAAGTGATATTCATTTGACCCTGGTACAAACAGTACCTGTCACAGGTGCTGTAATTGTAACAACCCCACAGAAAGTTGCTTTGGCTGATGCTATTAAAGGGCTTGCCATGTTTAAACAGGGTCAAATTAATGTGCCAATACTGGGATTGGTTGAAAATATGGCATATTTCACCCCTGAAGAGCTTCCCGACAATAAATACTATATCTTTGGAGAAGGTGGAGGAAAACGCTTAGCTGAAAGTGAGCAGATTCCTTATCTTGGACAGGTACCGATTGTTCAGTCAATTAGAGAAAGTGGAGATTCTGGATATCCGGCTGTGCTCAAAGATGATACAACAGCAGAAGCATTTAGTAATTTAGCATCTTCATTAGCTCAACAGATAGCTATTAGAAATGCGACGATGGCTAAAACTAAAAAAGTAGAGATCAATGCCTGAAAATAATCTTACGGAAAGAATTGAAGTTGCTCTGGATAGTATCAGACCTTACCTGGAAGCTGATGGGGGTAATGTAAAAATTCTTAAGATTAGTGATGATAATACCGTCTACCTGGAGCTTTTAGGCAGTTGCGGTAATTGCCCTATGTCAACCATGACATTGAAAGCAGGTGTGGAAGAAGCCATTAAAAGAGCTGTGCCAGAGGTAATCGCGGTTGAAGCTGTAAACATTACCTCACCTGAGGATCCAGACGCCGTCTTACCCCAAAGAATGATGTAAAATGAGAGCCATACTGGCTATTTTGATCTTTTGCCAGGTGGCTACATCAATTGCACAAGAACGATGTGCAACAAATTTTACTTCTACAAACCAACAAATCCTTATTCAATCAGACCAATTCGAAACCTGGCTTTCGAATATGAGGGAACAGAAATCAGCACAGAAATCTCTTCGTACTTCACGTGCAAATATTGTCTACACTATACCAGTTGTCTTTCACATCATTCATAATGGTGAAACCATTGGAAACGGGGTTAATATCTCGAATCAAAGAATCCTGGAACAGATTGATATTCTTAACAAGGATTTTCGCAGACTCAATGATGATGCCTCCAATACACCTTCAATATTCCTCCCTGTCGCAGCTGACACCGAAATCAGTTTTGTGCTTGCCAAGCAAGATCCGGAGGGATTGCCCACCACTGGTATTGTAAGAACTCAAGGGACAAAATCCGTATATAATGCCCTGCAGGATGATCATTTATTGAAGAGTGAAAGCTATTGGCCTGCTGAAGATTATCTAAATATTTGGGTCACAAACCTTTCCGGAAACTTTATTGGAAATGCTCAGTATCCCTTTGCTAATCTTCCCGGATTAGAGGGACAGTTCATGAATTATCGTTTAACAGATGGGATGGTTCTTGATTATTTATGGGTAGGTATCAACACAAACACCACCTCCTTTGATTCATATGGAAGAACAGCTACACATGAACTTGGACATTATTTGGGTTTAAGACACATATGGGGTGATGGAGGCTGCAGTGTCGATGACTATTGCGCAGATACCCCAAAAGCTTCAGGTAGTTATTCTGGGAAAAGTTCACCCTGCTCTTTTCCCGATGATCAAAGAATATGCGATGAAGGTTCTCCTATGTTTCAAAATTTCATGGATTACACAGACGATTTTTGCATGAACCTTTTTACGACGGATCAAAAGGAAAGGATGCGCCTGGTACTGGAATATAGTCCCCGACGAAAATCCCTATTATCATCTCATGGGTTAATTGAGCCTGTACAATTCACCAATGATCTGGGGATCAGGACTGTATTATCACCAACCCTGGCAGACTGCAGTGGCATTTTGGATCCATCAATTGAAATCAGGAACTATGGTACTGACCCAATTACATCTTATTCCATCGGCTTTTATATCAACAACCAACTGGTGGAAGTTGTAAGTGAGACTACCAGCATTGATCCTCTCGATTTATCGATCGTGAATTTTGCATCCGTATCTGTCAATCAATCCATTTTTAATGAGGTGAAGTTTGAAGTCATATCAGTGGACGGAACAGTCGATAATAATGGCTTAAATAATATAAAAACATTAAACATCCTGCCAAATGGTTCTTCTATCATTCCATTCTTTGAAGAGTTCGAAGGGCCACTAAGTGTAAACACGATTGGTGAATTTGGTGTTCCTTCTAATTGGGAGGTAGCAATAGCACCCAGCAATACTGCACTAAACAAAGCGGCCAAACTCAATTTTTACAATTCACAAACCAATATCGGATATCTCGACTTATTACTAACCAAAGTGCTGGACTTATCCAACCTGAGTACCGCGTTGCTAGCATTCAAATACGCTTATGCGCCCAGATCCGATAGTACCTTCAACGATGGCCTAATTGTTGCAATTTCCACAGATTGTGGCTCAAGCTTCTCAGTAGATCAATATCTATTTGAAAAATATGGTAATAACCTGGGCACTGTCCTTTCCAGAAGTCAGGAATTTACGCCTACTTCTCCTTTTGACTGGGAGGAGGAATTTATTAACCTGACGCCATATATTGGAAATGACAATATTCAAATTGCTTTTATAGGGGTGAATGGAGGTGGAAATAATCTATTCATAGACAGCATTGCTGTTACTTCTGATAACCTGTTGGCCTATGATATTGGATTGAGGCAGGTTACCAATGTATCGCCGGTTACCTGCTATGATGAATTTGTACCGCTCCTTGAGGTCAAAAATTATGGCTATGAGACAGTAGATAAAATCCTTATCTCATATGATTCAGAAACCGGGTCGGAAGGGTTTCAATTTTCAAACCTTAACCTGGCTTCCGGAGCTTCTACCAATCTCATTCTGCAGGGCAGTTTGGTAAAGGGTCTCAATAAGAATGAATTCGAAGTAATTTCGGTTGATCAAAGGGTGGATGAATATGCAGCAAACAACCGATTGACTTATTACGCCATATTGAATGACGATATGGAATCTATCCCTGTTAGACAAAACTTCGAATACGATCCTTGGGTAATCAATGAACCTTCCAATGATCCGGATTATGAGCAAATATTGATCGGTGAAAATAATGTCTTAAGAGCTACAGCTTATAATTCATCCAACGTTGGAACTGTATCCTGGCTCGTAAGCCCCACATTATCAACTAATACTTATACAGAAGCTGCTCTTAGATTCAAAGTATCATACGCCTCCAAATCCCCATTTATCGATAATTTGAAAATCTTGTTATCAACAAATTGTGGATTAAGTTATGATGAAGTCATCTATAGTAAAAACAGTGACTCACTGGCTATAGCCGTCTCAAGTGACGAATGGATCCCGGAAACCGAAGATGACTGGAGAACTGAGTATCTAAGTCTTACAAATATTCTTGGGCTCGATGGTGAAGAGAGGGTTGATGAATTTAGATTAGCCTTCGTTTTTACCAATGGTACTGGAAACAATCTTTACCTGGATGATATTGAAATATTGACCGTTGATGATCCGGATCAGGAACCTTTCGATGCCCGAATTACACTTTTCCCCAATCCGGCCGTCGATAAATACTTTAAGCTTGCTTTTAATTTGGAGCGTAAGGAAGAAGTAATGATTCAACTGATTGACTTATCCGGAAGAATTGTCTTTGAAAACAGATTTTCAGAGACTTTGAATCAGATCTATGAATTCACCTCCCCTAATCAATCCGGTTTCTACTTTGTCCGTGTGATAGGACAAAGCTTCATTGAAACCAAAAGATTATTTATTAGCCAATAAAGAGGATCATCTGTCTTAATTTTGACGACCATGAGAATTGGAATATTTTTTGGCGGACAGTCCAGAGAAAGGGAGATCTCTTTTGCTGGTGGCAGGACCGTTTATGATAACCTCGATAAGTCCTTATTTTCTCCTGTTCCCATTTTTGTGGATAGTCTGGGCAATTTCATACTATTGGATTGGCAGTTTCTCTATAAAGGGACAATCAGAGACTTCTATCCAGTAGCTGAATATCTCCCCCCAAGTCCAAATTTTTTCCAGGTATACATTGAGTCTATAGCTAACGAGCCAGAAAAAGTTGAGGCTTGTATTAAAAGCATAGGTAAGCAAATCTTTCCTCATGAATTCTCCAAATACATGGACATGGCTTTCCTGGCACTTCATGGTCCGTACGGGGAAGATGGCGATATCCAGGGATTACTGGAGTGGCACAATATTCCTTACACAGGCTCAGGAATTCTTCCAAGTAGTATTGGAATCGATAAAGCCATACAAAAGGAAATCCTTAAACAGGCGCACTTTGACCTACCTAAACACATTTCAATCTCCAGGGATCATTGGTTAAATGAGCAAAATGAAGTTCTTGAATCTATTAAAAGAGAATTCGATTTTCCCATCGTCGTAAAGTCGCCACATCAGGGTTCTTCCATTGGTATTACTATTGTCAAATCTGCTGAAGAGCTTGATAAAGCCATTGAAAAATCATTTTTCATTAGTCGAATCGATATAAGTAACTGGAAACAATTAAGCGAAACAGAAAAGAGAAACTATCTAATCCAATTTACAGACATCCGGGAAGGATTAGGGTTTCCTGTTTTAATAGATGGCAAAGAATGCTTTCACCCAGAGGAATTATGGAAACTCCTTGATAGTACTAAGGAAAAGAGTCTGAGACTTGAATCACCAAATGGTGAAGTGGAAGTAATTATAGAATCCTTTTTAGAGGGAACTGAGTTTTCATGTATTGTCATCACAGATGAAAACGGTCAACCGCTTGCTCTCCCCCCTACTGAGATCCGAAAGAAGTCAAACCTATTTGATTATCGATCAAAATACCTTCCGGGGATGAGCAGGAAAGTAACTCCCATAGATCTGCGGGGAGAAACGATCGAAGAGATCAGAGAAAAGTGCGAGAACCTGTTTCGGGTCATTCATGCACAGGTCTACGCACGTATAGATGGATTCTATACACGTGATGGAAAAATCATCCTCAATGATCCTAATACTACTTCAGGAATGCTCCCTTCTTCCTTCTTCTTCCATCAGTCAGCAGAGATTGGGCTCAACCCTTCTCAGTTCCTAACTTATATCATTGACGAATCACTCAGGGCAAGGAAGCAGGCTGGTAAACAAACCCGAAAATTAACCCAATTGATTAGTGGCCTTAGTGATCAAATAGCTACTTTATCAAAATCTGAATCTAAAAAGATAAGTGTCGGTGTGATCATGGGCGGATTCTCAACTGAAAGGCATATCAGCATTGAAAGTGGGAGAAACATCTATGAAAAGCTTGCTTCATCAACCAAATATCATCCAATACCTATATTTCTTACTGGCGATGAAAACCAACATCAGCTTTTTCAGCTTCCTATCAATATCATGCTAAAGGACAATGCTGATGATATCAAAGAAAAAGTTATTGAGAAGAAACAAGTGCATGAAGTACTGAAGAGAATCAACCAGCAGGCAAGCAAGATTAAGGCAAAGTATGCCTATTCAGAATCTATGGACCTTGAAGAGCTAACCTATAAAGACCTAAAGGATCGGATTGATTTTGCATTCATTGCCCTACACGGTAGACCTGGAGAGGATGGTGCGATTCAACAAGAATTGGAAGCGGTGGGCATCCCCTACAATGGGTCCGGAGTTGAAAGCTCATCAACAACTATCGACAAATTCAAAACAAATGAAATCCTACGAAAAAAGGGATTTCATGTCGCCGATCACTGTATGATGTTCAAAAAGGATTTTCAAAATGATCCTATCAGAGAGATTGAAAGACTGGAAGATGAATTTGGTTATCCATTTATTGCTAAACCATCAGATGACGGCTGTAGCTCAGCGGTAAAGATGATCAGGAACAGAAATGAAATCCTGGCTTTTTCTGAGATGATGTTTAGAGACTCACCAGTTTTTCCAGAGAAGCCCCGGGAAATGCTTCGGCTCAAAGAGAATGAAGAATTTCCAATAAAAGACTACTTCCTGGTTGAGGAATTAATTAAAAAGAAGGGAGAAGCACACTTCTTAGAAATTACTGGAGGAGTAATTACCAGAAAAGAAAACGGAAAATTGATTTACGAAGGGTTGGAACCTTCTGAGACATTGGCTAGTGGAGAAGTGCTTTCCCTCGAAGAAAAGTTTTTAGCCGGTGAGGGTCAAAATGTTACTCCGGCAAGGTTCAGCAATGATCCAAAAAGATCAAAAGAGATCTCCAGAGAAGTTAGGAGTGTCCTCGAAAGGGTGGCAGAAACACTCCATGTGGAAGGATATTGTCGAATAGATGCATTTGTCAGAATTTATGAAGACAAAATTGAGACTTACATTATTGAAATTAATTCTTTGCCAGGAATGACTCCAGCAACAGCTATTTTCCATCAGGCAGCACTAGCTGGAATGAAACCCTATGAATTTATTGATCATATCATTACCAATGGATTCAATAAGTAGTCAAAAAGGGAGTTTATATTTGAGGACAGATCGAGAACCAGCTTTTAAAATAGATTAAATGAATTTACTCAAAGCAAACAAGTGGTATGACATTATAAAACATCTCGTTTTTATAATGATCGCAGGAACAATACTGGTTCTCTTCTTCTTCTACGTTTATATGCCATTCAACACTAATCATGGTGAAACACTCACTGTTCCGGATGTAAGAGGTGTTGCTTTTGAGGATTTGGATCAGTTTCTTGGTGAGCGAAAACTGCGATATGAGGTGACTGAGGATTCCGGCTTTTCAGCAGACCTTCCTCCTTTATCCGTTTTGCGGCAGCTTCCCATGCCCAATGCCAAGGTCAAAGAAAACCGAAAGATCTATGTTACGCTAAATGCTGAGAAGCCGCCATTGGTGAGGATGCCCAAGCTTATTGGTGGGTCAGTTAAAAACGCTCAATTGATTCTTAAAACCTATGACCTTAGACTAGGGAATATCGATTACCAGCCTGACATCGCACTAAATTATGTCCTTGATCAACGAATTGATGGTCGAAGAGTAATGGAGGGTGAACGCATTCCCAAAGGCTCCAGTATTGATTTAGTGGCTGGGGATGGTATGGGCCAGGTTTCATTAGAATCACCAAACCTGATCTTCCTGGATCAGGAAAGTGCAGAGTTTGCAATTGTTGGTTCCGGACTAAAGGTTGGTGATGTCACACACGAGAAAACGGGTATCGCCGTTATAGAGGTTGAGAAAGAGGATGGTACTTTTGAATACAAACAAGAAGAAGTCGCTCCGGGTGCCGTATTTAAGCAAAGGCCTAACCCAGGTATCAACATGCGTATTGGCCAGGAAGTGGATATCTGGATCTATAGTCCCGATTCCCTCAACGTCAATCCTACACTCCTTGATCAGTAGTCAAAGATGAGGTACTCGTTTACCCTGATTATCCTGTTTCCACTGGTACTTTCTGCCCAGTTTTTCGTCCAACCCATGGAGGGGAATGGAACCAAATCAGGCAGGGTAACTGACAATCCAATTGACACCACCCTCACACTTCCTTTTTGGGATGATTTCTCGACGTCTTCAAATCAGCCAGATGTATATAGATGGAAATATGGTGTGGATGTCTTTACAAATGAAACTTATGGCATCAATGCCCCTACTTACAAGGTAGCTACCCTGGATGGACTTAATGCACAGGGGAGAGCTCACAGACCCTCGATATCCTATCCAGGTCCTGCTGATAGCCTGATTACTCAATCCATAGATTTATCTCAGCTTACAGCATTTGAGAAGAACACGGTCTATCTAAGTTTCTTTTGGCAGGCATTTGGAAATGGTGAACTCCCGGATTTAGAAGACTCACTTAAGGTGGAGTTCTATACCGTTGATTCAACCTGGGTAACCGTCTGGAGTATCAATGGAGGATTGGATAACAGTAAGGATACTTTTACCCAGGAGATTATCCAGGTAAGTGGTGATCAGTTTTTTCATGAAAATTTTAAAATCAAATTCATTTCCCTAATCAACAGAGGGGGACCATTTGATACCTGGCACCTGGATTACATCTATCTTAACAAATCGAGATCGGCCAATGATATCTATCATTTTGACCATAGTCTGTCAAGTCCTCCTTCTCTACTCTTTTCACCCTATTATGAAATACCTACTCACCAGTTTTTTGCCAACCAATCTCAGTTTCTTAAGTCCCAAAGTATTCTGGCAAGCAACCTGGATAACTCTCCTCATCCGCTTGATTACTATTATGAATTGAAGAACTTAACCACACAAGAAAATTACCTCAACGCTTCTCTTGGAAACGGTGGTGGCGGAGCATTACTTGCTCTGGAACAAAGACAACTCCTTGGTCCAACAATACCCCCACTCCCTTCCAATAACCTGGACTCCCAGGTATTTCAGAGCAAATACTATTATAATACGGGTGATAAGCTATTGTTTGAAGAAGTGAATGGCAGCGACACTGTTTTCCTACCTGTAGATCTAAAAGTTAATGACACCATTACTCACACATATACCCTTCATAATTATTATGCATATGATGATGGCATTGCGGAATATGCCTCTGGAATAAATGTCCAAAACGGTAAACTGGTTGTCATGTATACAGTGGAAGAACAAGATACACTGACACATATAGACTTCTACTTTCCAGACATTACTCCAAATAATCCCGCAGGTAAAGCCATCAATATTATCGTATTGAATGAATTATCAGACAATGGACTCTTACGCACCCAGCCTTACAGCATTCAGCTTCCCAATGAAGCCAATCAATTCACAAGAATTAAGTTAAATACTCCTGTAATTGTCAAAGACACCTTTTACGTCGGATATGAAAATACACTTGATAATCTGATCGGAGTAGGACTGGATCGGAGTAATATCCAGGCAAGTGATTTTATCTTTTACAATGTAGATGAAAGTTGGATACAAAACGATGAACTACAGGGAGCATTGATGATCAGACCCGTGTTTCTTGATGGATCAGACTTCGTGTTATCCACTCCTAAACATTCTGATTTTGAGGTATCTATTTATCCTAATCCAACGAATGGGAAAATTTATATCTCAAATTTTGAAGAGGCAGCGCTGTATAGTTTATCTGGAAAATTGTTGGAAAAATTCAAAGCCACTCCTCAGATTGATCTGTCGAGTTATCCCAATGGGATCTATCTTTTAAAAGTTTATAACAGAGAAAGTTCTGTAACCAAAAAGATTATTATCTCACACTAAAATAACCCATCAGGAACTTCGAGAATTAGCGGCCTTGGTGTAAATGAGACAATAAATATGATTAGGGCTAACCACCCTATTAGTTGCCTTCCGAAATCCAGTTTTTCATCTTCCCGCGTCTTCGGGTGATCAACACCTAAAACTCTACCAACAAGAAAGGCAAAGAGCAACCATCCACTATAGCCTTGCCAATGGAAAAATGAAGAAAGCAAAAACTGACCAGTCATTATAGTAACTGCAAAAAACCATCGATCCTGGGTACGCTCAAACATGGAAAATGAACTTGCGTAAAGAAAATAGATATAGAGTCCGAGGTAAAGCGCAAATTCACCCATTGAGGCCATTGTAGTATTTTCCAGGCTTCTAACATCGATGATGCCCAATCCTGCATAGAATATGAATGCCGTAAACAAGACCCTGGCAATTATTCTATGGTTCTTTTTTCCGAATAAGCCATAAATGATATGCCCACCATCAAGCTGACCAATCGGAAGCAGATTTAATGCGGTAAAGAGCAAAGCGATATATCCTGCTAACAGAATCGGGTAATGATACATCTCACTCATGGGTGGGACAAGCTCCTGATCTGCCACATAATTTCTGAAATACCAAAAGATCAGGTTATCACCCAGTTTCATGGTCATATGTTGC
This sequence comes from Bacteroidota bacterium, assembly GCA_047947195.1. GTDB lineage: Bacteria > Bacteroidota > Bacteroidia > Cytophagales > Cyclobacteriaceae > UBA7330. The sequence continues at coordinate 2,008,142 of CP170458.1, read as the reverse complement.
TCTTCATCATTTAGCGGCTCTGAATTACCATACCCATAAGTTTCATATTCTGGATGAATCTGATAGATGTATTCCTTTTCTGGAAGGTTGGTAAAGCCATACCAGATCACAAACATGGCAATGATAAATCCAGCGACTGGTCCTGATACTCCAACATCAAAATACTTCTTTCGATTGTTTATATGTTCTTTAATTCGGATTAAAGCACCCATGGTGCCCAGGGAAATAGACCCAATTAAACCCAGCCACAAAGGGATATAATATGGTAATGTGACTTTTATCTTGTGGTACCTTGCCGTGAAATAATGACCAAATTCATGAAAGCTCAGAATCAAAAGCAGCGGGATAGAATATTGTAATCCTGCTTCAAAGTCACTCCACCGCATTGTATCATCTCCAAAAAAAAGGAACCGGCCATAGATCCACTCCGCACCCGCCAGGGTGGTGGTGACAATCGTTAAAAAGAGCAAGCCTATCTGGATTAGGATTGTTTTCCTTTGTTTATCCATTGGCTAGAATTTCAAAAATTTGATCCGGATATTCGACTCTGAAAGCATTTATGCCCATAGTCCTTGCACCCTCAATATTCTTTGCATTATCATCCAAAAACAACGTTCGAGATGGATTCAAATTACTTTGATCCAATACATACTGATAGCATGAAGCCTCTGGCTTACGCAGTCCAATATTGTGAGAGTAATGAGCCACATGAACAAAACTATGCATCCCCTTCTCACCGGTATGGGCATTTACGATCTCATCAAATTTTCTTTCATGGATCCCATTGGTGTTACTTAAGATCATGGTTTGAAAATTTTCACCTAAATGCTTCATTAGGTTCAATCGTTTGATAGGAATATCTCCAAGCATCAGGTTCCAGGCATATTCAAATTCACTCATGGTCATTTGCGTTTTAAGAAGACCATTCATTTCCAACAAAAACTGATCCTCAGAAGTTTTGCCAGTCTCATATTTTAACAAGGCCGGTGAGCCAACGATGAAGTCGCGCATCTCATCAGATGGGACAACATCCACATACTTTGCAAACTCCAGGATAACCGCATCCGGATTAAGGTCTACAATGACACCACCTAAATCGAAGATAATGGTATCAATTTTTGATAAATCAACCATAAGTGTCGCAATATTAACTGGAAGGACTTAGAAATCATGAGATGGCATCATTTTTCATAATTATTTCATTAGATTCATTCTGCCATGAGAATCAAACCAATCTACCTGATAATTATTTCCCTCTTTTGGTCATGTGCCGGAAGTGTTGAGTCTGAGAATTCTTCTCTTGATCTGGTTGAATCAGATATTGATAAAATACAAGAAGGGTATCGAAATAAATCCTTTACTGTCAGAGAAGTAGTCTCATACTACCTTAATAGAATTGAAGAGATTGATCAAAATGGCCCAATACTAAACTCCATAATCCAGGTCAATCCTGATGCATTGGAAATTGCTGAAAGACTAGACCAGGAATTTGCTGAAGGTAAGTCAAGGGGGCCTTTGCATGGAATTCCGGTGATCCTTAAAGACAATATTGATACACACGATAAAATGGAGACCACCGCTGGATCCAGAGCTTTGATTGGGTCTCATCCACTTCAGGATAGCTTTGTAGCAATGAAACTCAGAGAAGCAGGTGCAGTAATTTTAGCAAAAGCCAATCTGAGTGAGTGGGCCAATTTCCGGGGAGAATTGTCATCCAGTGGATGGAGTGGTGTCGGTGGACAAACAAATAATCCGTATGTCTTAGATCGGAATCCCTGTGGATCCAGCTCAGGTTCAGGGGTATCTGTTAGCGCCAATCTTACTGTTTTAGCCATTGGAACTGAGACCAACGGGTCAATCGTTTGTCCTTCTCATGCAAATGGAATTGTAGGGATTAAACCAACTGTTGGGCTGATAAGTCGATCAGGAGTAATCCCTATTTCCTTTACACAGGATACCCCTGGACCTATGGCAAGAACAGTTAGAGATGCCGCCATTTGTCTCGGAGCAATGACTGGAATTGATTCATTGGATACAAAAACACTGAAAAGCTCCAATAACTATTTAAATGACTATACTCAATACCTTGATATAGAAGGCATTAAAGGTAAGAGAATCGGCTTCTATCAGCGTCCACTTGGCGCTAATTACAAGGTAGATACGCTGATGATGGCAGCAATAAGAGACCTGAAAGATGAAGGGGCTGAGATTATAGAATTGGATGAGATCTCTACCTCATCATGGGGTAATGCAGGACTAACAATCATGCTTTATGAATATAAAGATGGATTGAATAAGTACTTTGAATCGCTGGGGCCAAATGCTCCGGTTAAGAATATTGATGATCTGATTGCATTCAACCAGAATGATTCAATTGAACTAAAACACTACAATCAACAATGGTTGGAAATGGCAGCAGAAAAAGGTGGGCTGGATTCTCAGGAGTATCTTGATGCATTAGAGCTGGTAAGAAGGAGCAGCCAGGACGAAGGGATAGATCGGGTAATGAATCTACATAACCTGGACGCTATTGTCGCTCCTACTGGCAGTCCTGCCTGGAAAACAGATTGGATAAATGGCGATGCCTTCCAACTCGGGAGCTCAACTTTCGCGGCAGTCGCCGGATATCCCAACATCACAGTACCAATGGGATTTGTTGATGATTTACCTGTTGGCATCTCATTTTTTGGAAGAGCCTGGAGCGAGCCAGTTTTGATTGAAATAGCTTATGCCTATGAGCAGGCAACAAACCATAGGAAAGTCCCGGAATTTAAAGAAACCTCCTATTAATGTTGGTTATCAATCGCTTTTATAAAGATTATTATTTTTTATAAAACACGCCCTTATAACCTTTTACGAATACCGTTATCAGGTTTATACGATACAAATATATCCCTGATTATCAGTGTTTTATTGTTAAGAAAATAGTAATTTCCTAACAGTAACCTCAACCTAAATTGATGAACACCACCCCTCACCCATCTGGTCAGATGACAGTGATATCTTTGTTATTGACCTTGTTTTTCAGCTGCTCTTCCCCTACTTCTGCTCCGACGATTCCTACCAGCGCCATCCTACCAGCCGAATATGCGAGGCCCCTTACAGATATTACTTACGAATCAACGCCAGAACGCATAGCCAGGGGAAAATACCTGACAGATGGTATGTGGTGTACCACATGCCACACTGAAAGGGATACGACAAAAGCTGGATGGCCTCCCATTAAGGAAGGATTGTTTGCTGGGGCTTTAAGATGGAAGACGGATTCTACCCATCTATATGCACCAAATCTTACACCTGATAAAGAAACTGGCATTGGAAATTACACTGATGACATGCTCGCCCGAGCTATTCGGGAAGGCGTAGGGAATGATGGAAGGTCTTTGATAAATATCCAGTTTGGAGGAATGCCAAAGAGTAATTTAAATAGGTTAAATGACGAGGACCTGGCATCAATCATTGTCTATCTAAGATCATTACCAGCCATAAAAAACAAGATTCCGTCAAGAAATGTTGGGGATCAAATCGAAAAGTTAGGGACAAATTCAGGTAACCTACCTCTTCCGAGAAAAGTGCCCTTTGATGAAAATAACGTTATTGAAAAAGGAAAATATCTAATTGAAATAACTCATTGTGAAGGATGTCACTCCGATATAACTACAAGATCTTTTGGGGGTGGCCGCTATTTTAAAAACATCAAAGACAAAATACTTGTGAGTCCAAATATCTCTTCTGATATCTCAGGAATTGGCGGATGGGATGCTGAGACTTTCATTTCAGTGATCAGAAATGGTCGAGGCAAAAGCGGACAACTCCATAGGGTAATGCCATGGGTATCTTTTAGAAACTTCACAGATGAAGACTTATCGGCCATTTTTTACGCTTTAAAATCAACATACCCCGTAAAGCATATCGTTATCAATAGTGCGCCACCCACTTTCTGTCCTGTATGTGAGCATGAGCATGGGGCAGGTAGTACCAATCAGAAAGAAGTATTAAAACCATTTGCAGAAGATTTTGATGTCCCCAGTGATTTACCAGGTAAATATTATGGAATGAGATATGACCGGGATTCAATTTCTTTATTTATGAAAGACCAGAAATTATTATTCACTTTTAGACACGATCCTAAAGAATGGGAATTAGTTCCAATTAATGACTCCACCTTTGTCGCTGAAGGTTTTAAAGCACCTCTGCTAGTCGTTAGAAATAGAAATACAATTGACCAAATTGAGTTGATGGGCCTGAACGCTGTTTTTAAAAAGAGAAATTAAAACCTATCTAATACGTGACCTTTGGCGGCCCAGCTTCTCACTTTTTTTCGGAATAGTTCATCTGCCCGTTCAGTCCATTTATAATGTGTCCTTAGCCGGCGAAGGGTATCCTTCTCTACCTGAGTATAGGCTTTGCCATCTGAGATGGTATCAAAGATCTTTTCAGCATCTTCCATACTGATCCTACCATCCCCTCGCCCTGCGATTGAATCATCAGCCATTTTGATGGTAATGCCCTTGTATCTTTTACCATCAATAACCTTGTAATAGGAGATCTTCCTTTTTTCCAATTCAATGCTTAATTCCTCAATTTCACGCTCCTTCTCCCCCATGGCTTCTTTTAATAAGGCAATTTCTCCTTTTAAAGCTTTTGTGATCTGAGCATCACTTCTGGACTTTATTTCTTTTGCATTTATCCGTTTAGATTCTTTTTCTATCACATTTTCAGTGGCCATTTTAAGAGCAGACTCCAATTCCTTTATTTTCCTTTTCAAAACATCAATTTCAGCTGTTAAGGACCTAACCTCTTTTTCTAATTCCAGTTTTTCATTGATCAATAATTGATATTTAGCTTTCCAATAGCGGTAGGTGAAGAAAATTCCAATCAAGCATGAGACTGTCAATAAACCCAGGATTTCAAAAATAGCTGTGATCATTTTGTTATAAATTGTAGGTTGACTCTTCGGTTTTTAGCTCTATTGGATTCTGTTGTATTAGGTAATAGGGGTTCTGATTCTCCTTTATAACTCACTGAAGCGACTTCAAAGGGTCCACCTTCAATCAAGTTGGCAATCACCTCTGCACGATCCTTACTCAGAGACATATTATAGGCTTCTGCTCCAAGATCACAGGCATATCCGATAACACTAACCTGAATTATCTGGCCCCTTGTAGCTCTCTGTAGACTGTCATAAAATGAATCAAATTCATCTGGAGCAATCAGACTGGTGGTATTCTTAACAAAAAAGAGATTCCTGCTTAAATTGATTGGCTGAACCTCTTCCTGTTTTTCAATCGCTTCAATGACAGTCTTTTCATCTTTGCTTTCACCTATATTTGGAGTGATCGCTTCAATTGCTAATGGTTCTTCATCAAAATGTTTGATATAGTTCACATAATACCACGTACTAAAGGTTGACCACACAATAAATGATAGAAGTCCCAGGCTGAAATTGACGTTCATTCTCTCAATCTACTAAAAACACAAATGAGTTATTAGTGATTGCGGATAAATTAATGTTAAATAATAATTCTGCATAGCATTTAACACTGGTTCTTCACCATCAAAATACTGTGCATCTTTGCCTGCCATGATTAATTTTTATAAGCAAAGGATTCAGTTTCTCAAGACGCAATTAGAAACAGAATCGAAATCTGCCAACAATCTATCACTCATCAGGGGCATCATATTTTTAATGTCCTTTTTGTGTTTCGTTGCTTTTGCAACTACCCTCAAAGATCTAAACTGGACATTATTGTTCATTGCGGGCATCATTGGCTTAATTTTTTACCGGGTAGTGCTCGTGCATATCCAGAAGATTAAGCAAGTGGAAAAACTCAAATCTTTAATTCATCTTAATCAGGATGAAGTTGATCGACTTGATTTGAATCTTGAGCATATTGAAAATGGTGAAGGGTTTATTAAGCCCGATCATCCTTATCATATCGACCTTGATATTTTTGGAAATCACAGTCTTTATCAACTCATCAATAGATGTCAGATTCCCGAATCAAAGCAATTATTAGCCGATTGGCTTTCTAACAAAGCATCTATTGAAGAAATCAGTTTAAGACAGGAAGCGACTAAAGAACTTGCGAGTGACCTGGAATGGAATCAGCATTTCCTTTCAACAGCTTACATATCCTTAAACAAAAGAGGTAAAAGAGCCCCGGAAGTCTCTCAGTTAGAATTAATTGCCTGGGCAAATAAAGAATATGAGCTGAAATATGAAAGGATTTGGAAGCCAATTACGGTATTAACAACCATCGTTTCAGTTTCCTTATTACTAACCGTTATATTCACCAACCTACCCTCACAATTATTATACCTGCTTATTATCCCCAATGGATTACTCCTATTTCAATCGGTAAAACATCTTAAAGCTTTGTCTCAAGACGTCGATAAAGCCAACTACCTGGTATCCACATTCCTCAATACACTTCCGCTCATTGAAAATGCTTCGTTCAAATCCAAAAGACTCATTAAGCTCAAGGAAAAACTAGGTAAAGCTGTACCAGCAAGTAAGGCAATAAAGAAACTATCTAATATCACCTATCGATTATCTGTACGGGGTAACATCCTGTATCCAATCCTCGATGGTCTCTTCTTAGTGGATGCTTATTTGTTGATTGATTTGTACAATTGGAAAAAACAATATAAGCAGTCAATTCACGAATGGCTAGAGGTTGTAAATGAAATGGAATGTCTCATTAGTCTTGCCGGATTTTCCCAACTCAATCCAAAATACATATTCCCGGAAGTCCATGATCAACTATTTCAATTTGAAGCCACCAATCTAGGACATCCACTGATTTCTCCTGAAGAAATGGTTGTTAATGACTATTCTATAAAAGGAAAGGGTGCTATAGATATATTAACAGGATCCAATATGTCCGGAAAATCAACCTTTGAGCGAACAGTTGCAATCAATATGGTTCTTGCCCAAATGGGTGCCCCCGTTTATGCCACGTCTTTATCAATGGGTCTAACAGAGATCTTTACCAGCATGCGAACAATAGATAATATTGCTGAACATACAAGTTCGTTTTATGCTGAACTTAAGCGAATTAATCGACTACTTGAGTATTGTAAAGAACATCCAGCCACGTTTGTTGTAATAGATGAGGTATTAAAGGGCACCAACTCTGAAGATCGACATATTGGAGCTATGGCTTTGGTGAAAAAAATAACGGGTCTTAGCGAGTTTGGCATCATTTCCACACATGATCTGGCACTGGGTAAGGAAACCACAGGAATGTCCAAAATCCGAAACTTTAGCTTTAACAGTGAAATCATAGATGACCAGATACAGTTTGACTATAAACTGACTCCAGGATTATGCAAAAGCTTCAACGCCAGTAAGCTGATGGAGAAAATGGGGATTACCAATTAATCTATTTCAAAAATACCTGTGAAAAGCCTATCTTGTTTGGATATGAGAACTACATTTTCCTTTATCGTATTGCTTCTAATAATCCTATTCGGGGCTAGCTGTTCACACGTAGAAACCAAGCCCAATATCGTCTTTATTTTCATCGATGATATGGGCTGGAAAGACGTTGGTTTTATGGGAGCAACATATTACGAAACCCCAAATATCGATCGGTTGGCCAATGCTGGAATGGTTTTTACCAATGCCTATGCCAATGCAGCGAATTGCGCACCCACCAGAGCTTGTCTATTAAGTGGTCAATATGGTCCCAGACATGGACTATATACAGTCGCTAAATCTGATAGAGGACAATCAAAAGACAGACGAATAGTCCCAATCGAAAATACCCTGTCTATTCCACTGGACAAGATTACTATCGCAGAAGCATTAAAGCCAGCAGGATATACCAGTGCTGCCATTGGCAAATGGCACATTGGAAATACTCCACAGGAGCAGGGCTTTGATTTTGGTATTGATCGTGGCGATCTGGGATACCCTTATGGTCATTACAATGCAGATAGTGTGTATCTGACAGATAAATTAACTGAAGTGGCAGTTGATTTTATCAAAGACAATAATCCAAATAAAACTGGTAAGCCATTTTTGTTATACCTGGCTCACCATGCCATTCACACACCTATCCAGGCCAAAGACGAAATTACGGCTAAGTATGAATCAAAAGATGGAGTGAATTGCCACAACAATGCCACCTATGCAGCTATGATCGAAAGTGTGGATGAGAGTGTGATGAATGTAAACAAAACGCTTGAAGAGCTTGGTCTCAGCGAAAACACCATTCTGATTTTCTTTTCTGACAATGGTGGTCATGGTACATACACTTGTCAGAAGCCTCTAAGAGGTGGAAAAGGCATGTACTATGAGGGTGGTATCAGAGAACCCATGTTTGCTTATTGGCCAGGAAAAATCAAAGGTGGGACAACAAGTGACGTTCCGGTAATCAGTACAGATTTTTATCCAACGTTTCTGGATCTTGCCAATCAGCAACCCAAGGAAGATTATATTCTGGATGGGAAAAGTATTACTCCTCTTCTTTTTGGGAATGGAAACATTGAAAGAACAGCTTTATTCTGGCATTTTCCAGCCTACCTGGAGGCTTACGAAGGTCTAATGGAAGACTCCAGGATCTTACATTCAGGACCCGACCGGTCAGCGTCATCAGAAAAGGAGATTGGAAGCTGCTGTTATTCTATGAAGAATGGATGCTGGATGGTGGACGCGCTAGTATCGAATCAAACAATGCTGTCGAATTGTATAATCTGAAAAATGATATCGGGGAAGCAAACAATCTGTGTAATCAGGAAATAGCCAAAAGAGATGAATTACTAAATGAACTCCTAACCTGGATTGATGAGACAAATGCACCAATACCCAAAGAGCCAAATGGGGATTTCTCAAATAATCCTGAAACAACCAATAACTGAGATAAACTAGATTTAGTACAACAGGATCTTTGTGTCTATTTACTAATTCTATAAATTGATTAGTAGAATAAGTAGATAGCTGTTGAATTTACAAAGAATAATAATCGTTGCTTTACTTCTCTCTCATCAGCTTGTCTTTTCACAGAAAAAGGTAAAGGTTGAAAAGAAGGTTCGGATTATTGACTATTACATCTTAAGTCAACAGGAAAACGGAGGATTCTTCCGAAAGAACCAGGAATTACCGAGGATACTGCTTGAAGGCGTGATAAATGGCCAATTGACAGCTTATAAAGTTGACTATCTGTTAGGTAATGAGAGAGCACTATCTAAAGAAGGGCTCTCCAATCAACTCAGGAAAATTGATGAACCAGGGAATGATACAAAATATAGCCCTGAAGACATTTCACTAATTGGATTAGATCTAACACTCGGTTTTAAGAATGAAGAAACCTTTCATCATTTCAACTACATAAACCTTTATGTTCCTTATCACCATTCAGCCACTACCTCAAACACTTATATATGTTCATTCCATTTCGATGAAGTTATTAATCTCTTAAACAAAGAACGAATTTTATGGTACCCTGAATCTTTTGGATTCAACCTCGGAATATTTACCAATTACGGAGGGTATAGCCTGGAGCAAACCAAATGGGCTAAAAATCTACTTGAAGAGGTAAAAACCGGGTTTTCCGGCGCTTCATTCAGTGAGTCCACTAATATCAGTACGTACAATGCTTATGATGGATTTCCTGTGGATATCCATTTAAAAGAGACTCATGACAAGGGCTATTATATCCAGGATGCGGTTGATTTGCATAAAGTAATGTCTGCTGTGAAAACGGGCGAAAATACCTTTATCTGTAGCATTCCTATTGGGGAATTCAGAGAATATTTGCGGAATCAAAAAAATAGTGGTGCTATTTTAATGTCTGAAGCATTGACCCAGAGAAAGCTTACAAGCCCCTCAGAAACCTGGCAAAATAAGTATGAGAATTTCTATGATATCAATTTTAAAGATCAAAAGTTGATTTCCAGAGAGGGCAAGTTTCTTGAAAGTGGTCATTCGGACCCATTAATTATGGGCAATAAACTTGAGCTCCTTCAAAATCATAATGAGCTAACCAATCCCAGATTTAAAGTTCGACAAGTGGAGTCTGTTGATCTAAGTGGAAAAGAATATTTTGACTTGAGAAGAGTCATGAAAGAAATCTTGTCGGCTAAAATACGAGTTTACACTTACGATTCTCTTAATAGACAGCTCCCGGATTTACATCAGGTATCCCTATCTGGTGATATAGAACAGGCTGATCTCATCTATGAAATAACTTTTGATTTGGAAGGAAATAAATCTTATGCCCCACTTGGTGTTGGCATTTTTACAGACGATAACACCTCCTCGGGTTATTTTAGATTTGGCGATTTTAAGGACATCCTGGATGCGGACCTGCTTGATATTTTGATTGATCGAGACTTTAAAGGCTTTATTAAGAAAACCAGTCATATTTCATTGGCTGAAAGTATGAGATGAAAAATGCCAGGCGACTTAACACCCGGCATTTCTACACTCCACTAACCTAACTATAAACTCTTAGCATTGTGCCTTCTAATGACACATTATATACCTGAATTCCTCTCCTTCCATTAGCATTCTCACCATTTCCATTAATATCGAATAACGCCCCGTGTGCTGAACAATAGAAGTCATTATTTGATGGCCTATACCCTACCTGTCTTTGCCCCTCATGACTACATATTTGTGTGACAGCCACATAATTATCGTCAGGGGTATGGGCAATTACTACATTTTGAGTTCTGATCCATCCCCCCTTATTAAGCAAAGTTGAGTAGCTTGAATTTGATAAATCCAGGGTAAAATCTATCGTTCCTGATGGCGTTACGCCAGCGAATCTATCTTCACAACTGGTTAGTGACCCCATACAATAGGTCGCAACAATGGCTCCTGTACTAAGTCCCAATCCTCTAAGGAATTCATTCCTGTTCATAATTATATCATTTTGTTTTACAATGAATTAGATTTTTCAGCAAGTGAAATATCCACAGTCACTTCAACTTGCTCCGCAATTTTTTGAAATACGATGGTTGGAATGTCAATTTCATGATCAGCCAGCACAACCATAAATGTGCTATTCGCCACCAACCCATTCTTATCATTGTGAAACTTGACTGGAATTGTCCTGTCCTTTTCAATTCCATGAATGGTAAGCATCCCTTCAACTGATATAGTTTGTTCTGTTGAATCTATTTGAGTCAGATGATCCTTTGACATCTTTCCTTTAAAAGTGGCATAAGGATACTTTTCGGATTCCATATAATTCTCATTGAAGTGTTCCTGCATGAGGTTATTTTCAAAATGGAATGAGGTGATAGGAATCCTAAATAGAAATTCGCCTGTAGCCAAATTCAAAGCACCTTTCGCATCAGAGTTGGTAGCCGAAATATCCTCTAATAGCCCATCAGAAAAGAAGGAAACCGAAGAATGATTCGTAATTAAAATCTGAGCATTTACCGATAGGGTACTGATTAAAAGGAAATAGATAATTGATCCTGAAATTTTCACTTTCATCTCATTAATTTTTTTTGTTGAGTACAAATTCACGAGTAATGTTGAAGCCTAAATGGATACCACCGTTCCTCCAACTATCAATGGTCTCTGTTAGAAAGCCTTTTTCAATCATAGATAAGGAGTTTGTCAACTGAAATTGAAACACGTGCCCACCAGTCTCAATCCCAATACCAACAGAAAATGTATCCTGATATAAATTCAGGTTGCTGGCATTACTTTTATACTGATACCGATAGCCATATTCAGCATCTATTGAAACTCGTTTTCCAATTTTATACCTACCTCCAATGCCTAAAACAGGGATGTCATTTTGGTCAGCAGTAGATGACACCAGATTAAAATGGACCCATGACGGAACCAGTTCTAATGAAAGCCGTCCATTGAACTTCCTCGCAATAATTAATTGATTTACATAAGCTAATCTGGATCTGATATGATTATCCCTAGATGGGTCTGACCATTCCAGCGTATTTACAGCAATGGAACTAAACGCAACGATGCTTACCGGCATCTCTCCAAGAGTTTTCTGCTGCGTAATTGCATATTTAAAGTATCCATCGTAATTCTTTTGTAGTGAACTTCGACCAAACCCAACCATTAACCGGTCTGTAACCCCATAATCCAAACCAATTCGGATGGTGCTTTGATCTAGTCCCCATAATTGATAGGCCCCACCATTGACCGGTCCAAAACGATGAGAAATTCTAAACTCCAGGTTCCCTGGCGCAACCCGTTCCGGAGTCTTAAGGTTGATAATACGACTGGATTTGAAGGTAGCAAAGACAGGCTGTGGTAATTCAGGCATTTCACTGTCCAATAGGCTCTCAAGACCTTGAGCTTTTACATGATTTTGGAATATTATTAACCCGATAATCAAGGTTAACATCCTTAAATACTTAGTTATTGAGTGCACCATTATCAATCCACTTTTGTAAGGTTTCAATTTCGCAAATAGTCAGTTTTGGTCCAGATTTGGGCATGGGATTATAACCCTTTGAGTGCATCACACTTCCCATGAGTCTATCATTTTTGACATAATTTATAAGCAGTGTGTAATCATCCAACACAATATTATCTCCAAGAGCTGAGGCACTCTGATGGCTATGACATCCATTACAATTGAAGTCAAGTAGAGGCACCACATCATTTGAATAGGTAACAACATTGATATTGCAATTTTCTATTGTATTGCTATACAAAACTTCCTCATTTTCCCACGTACAAGAGACACAAAGCATCCCCAGGAAAAGTCCAATAAAAACTTTTCTTATCATGATACGGCTATCTGGTTTTTGAAATTTTATGTTAGTGTTCTCTCAACACAGCTCAAGCACACCACACTTATAAGATCCTGGCAATCTTCTATTGCCTTCTTTTATTTACCTATTCGGTTCAGGAATAGATATGGTTGGTTGTGGAATAAAAAAAGTATTTCATTTCCTGGAAAATGTGGTGCTTATACCTAAAAGATTCATCTTAGATATATCCCCATGATTGACCAATGAATGCTCGTAATATAAATGTGTTCCCCAGTACCAGTTGGATGCTTTTAGCTTTCTGGTAAGCCCCAATTGGTAGTGCATATTGGTATTAAAGACTTTAAATCCGGGATCCTTGAATTTTTCTTTATAAGTATGATACTCGACTCTAGGCACACTACCATAGGATTCAACCTCTTCATATCGATCTGTAAATGAGGTCCTGGAACTCAATTGAAAGGATTGATTTAAGCCAACGCCAACATCCAAAATAGAACGTTCACTCCATGGGATATGGTGTTCTAAAACAACTGGGATATTTATCAGATGCATCTGTTTGTCAGATTTTATTAATGTTCCTCGTGATGCAGATGATGTAAACTTATCTCTTTCATTTCCTATCAACTCTGTATCCTGTGTCTCAAGATCAAGTAATGAATAACCTAAACCTGTTTTGACAGACCAAAAAGGATGAACCCATAATTTAACATACGGTTCCATTTTAATCCCCAGACCATTGTAGCTATAGGCTGTTCTGTTATAGCTCCCAGCTACATCCAACCCATATTCTTTAGAAACACCCTTGCCAAAATGATTCTTCTCTAAATCTCTCAAGACTTTCATATTCATCTTGACCTTGATACTTTTCTTTTCAACTGTGGTTTCTTCCTCATTTTGAAAGATCAGGCTTTGACCACTTGTCGATACCTGCCAAATATCTTCATCAATCATTTTTGGTTGCATCGTCAAAATGGCCATATCATTTGCTTCATTTTGAGAGATCGTTTTAGGTAAGCTATGAGTGGAAACAGTTCCCACATTTGTGCCCTTACTCTTAACCTCTGTTTGTTTTGGGATAAATGTCGATGCCATATTAGTAGATGGATTCAGGGGTATAGATGTGGCATTGTTTTGTTTCAATAATCTATCATCTGTCAATTCCAATCCATTGATCCTGGTATTTAAGTCATCGATCTCGCTTAAAAAGAATGGCAAAGATGCAAGAAGCAAAACATTAATGGCTACTGAAACCCAAATCCACGGCTTCAATACACTCGAACCGGAAGATGGTAAATTCATTCGGCTCCAGCCACTACTCACAGGAGTAGTATCTTCATACTGAAGTAATACCTTCTTTATTTCATTATCAAAATTCTGATCATCCATGTCGCTGATAACTTTTAGATGATTTAGCTAAAATGTTCTTAAGTTTCTGTCTGGCAAATGCCAGGTTTGATTTTGAAGTTCCCACACTAATTTGAAGCATACTTGATATTTCGTGATGCTTATACCCATCCACTACATACAGCATAAAAACTGTTCGATAACTGGTTGGTAGTTGTTGAACACACTTTAAGATTTCTTCTTCACCCAGGTAAGAAAAAACGTCAGGCTCGATTCGCTCATCTACAAAAAGTGTATCAATCGAGTCATGAGCGACTTTCATGAATTTTCTGTAATGATCAATCGCAGTATAAATCACGATTTGTCTAAACCAAGCTTTAAAAGGCTGGTCGCTTTCAAATTTTGAAATACTTGAAAATACCTTCAAAAAAGCATCGTTAACTACTTCAATTGCGTCATTCCTATTTTGAGAATAGCGCATAGCCACACTCATAGCGTAGTTAAAGTATAATTCGTAAAGCTCTTTCTGAGCAATAGAATCTCCTTTTACACAGCTAGCAATAACCTCACTCTCGTCCTTATTTCTTTTTCTGAAGAGCAATCAGTAGTTCCTTTTTAAAGTCCATTCGAAAGATTTACCAAAAGGGTTGGTTGGTGAATGAAAATAAAATGCAGCAGTAGTATGATGATAGAACGATAATTAAAGAAGAAAAGCGCTATTTAGAATTAAAAAATACTAAAGCAATGCAGATTTTACTGCAAATGGGTTAGCCATCTGATTGAATTCAATAGCAGGTCAGCATTATCTGCTTCCGGATCATGGATGGTTACAGGTATTCTTTCTCCGTCAATCAATAAATCTAAACTTCTGAATATACCTTGGTCAGTACAAACAATTACTCTGCCATCTCCAAAATCAAAGCCTATCATACCAGCATAAGAGTTTGAAGCTTCCTCTATGTCCTCTGAACCATCAGATGTCGGAGTATGGTTTATGGTGTTCTTTGGGAAAGGCAGAATATTATCTTCTGGATTTCTAAATATGGCAGCTCCACATAAAAATTTGACTGTATCAGGTAAAATCCCATTATTTGAAAAGACTGGATGATCTGGATTTATCATCCCATTTTTCAACGTCATAATAAAATGGCTACATGTGCCTCCATTATGTCCTGGGTAATCGGGGTGATAAGCATACCCATCTCTGAATTTAATACTAAAAGCTTCAAGGAGTGGTAAAGCTCCACTCCCATTTGGAAAATGGCTTAAGAACAAAAAAAGACTTCCCCCATTATAGACATATTTGGATATGGCTATTACCTCTTCATCATATAGTGGAGACTTATATGTTACTTCCTTGCTCCCTTTTCCGGTTAATGTGATTCTATCATTTGGCATACCATGTAGAACCAACATATCAGGACTTTCATTACTGAGATGAGTAGTATCAAGCTTTTGATCAGTAAACTTAAGACTGAATCCATCAGCCTGCATTATTCTCAACATCTCACGAGCTGTCTCCCTACCATATGGAAGGGAATAGATTGTATTATGTGATTTATCAATTAATATGCTCTTATCGTGTGTCCCTTTCAATGATTTAAAAACATAATGGTAGGTGGTATCAAACTCTGCCTCTACGGTTCCCTGACTAAAAAGATTATTGAAAACAAGAAGCGATAAAAATGTGGTCAGAAGTGTTTTCATTTTACTGAAATTATCAGGTATACACATCTAAAGAAACAATAACAGGAAATACCCTTATTCTTACAAATGGTAATTTGAAAAATTAAGGATTTAAAACCACAGAGCTTATTTACCTATAGGGCTATCATCACATGGTAGATCGCCAGACACATACTGGATGCCATCCATGAAAAATTGAAGAAGTTCCTTATTCATGCTTTGTGCATTGTGAGACGGAGAGCTGTAAAAGACTCTACCCTTTCCATATCTCTTGATCCATGCTACATAGTTGATATCGTCAATAGCTTCTTTCCTAACCCCCTCGATATCACTTACATTGAAATATAACAATGGTCTAAAATTATAATCGGAATATGCATTGTTAAAGAAATAAGGTTCATCTACATGGGTGAATCCCTGTCCTTTAAATGCCTGTACCATAGGATGATTTGGATCAACTTCTTTTAAGTGAATTTCCTGTTGTCTTGGATGATAATCGAAACTACCACCTGTCATCTTACTGAATTCTTTAGAGTTATTTTGAACTGTAATTGCTCCATGCATGATCATTAAACCCCCACCCTTTGCTACATAGTCAAGCATATTCTGTTCATACTGTGGTGCCAGTTCAGCAATGGTATTTGGATCTAGACTGGAATACTGATCCATAAGATCGGCAAAGAGATTACGGTCTGGACCAGTAGGATTGCAATTATTAAATATGACTGCATCATATTTTTTCAAATTCTTTTTATCAAAACTGTCAAGGTCCTTTGCAATGGTCACTTCAAATGCTCCTGATTTCTTTGCCATTATCTTCAACATCTCATTGTTGTGAGGTATTGTCCAATGGTTAAACCCAGTATGTTGGGAAAACACCAAAACCTTCCTTTTCTCTGCTTTTATTCGTGGACTGGATGGAGCAATTGATTCAATCTTAGCTAACCATGCTGAATCTATCGGAATTGGCTGGAAGCTTTGGGCATTAAGACTTATAACAAAAAGGAATAAAATGATTGGGAATGTTACTTTTTTCATCTTAAATAATCTGGGTAAGTGCTTTTATTTGATTTCCAGGAAAGAAATTAATTTGATTTCCAAAACTAATGGATTTAATCTTTGATATGATTTATATAACTAAAAAGTACTTTCTTTAATTCCATTGTTAAATATCCTTTTAATTGGTAAAATTGCACTTCGAAAAAATAAGGGGGTTATCTTCACAGCTTATTTTTTGGGCCTATAACTCAGTTGGTTAGAGTAACTGACTCATAATCAGTAAGTCCCTGGTTCGAGCCCAGGTGGGCCCACTAAATCTTAAAGCAGTTGTAATAGTTTATGACTGCTTTTTTATTTTCCTCTAAATCACATCAACCACCTTGTGCTTTGCAATAAAATCCGGATCAATCTCCACTCCTAATCCGGGTCCTGTAGGTACATCAATTTTACCTCCCTTCATCTTTAGATCAGAAGTTTCTGAAGTCATTGGTATATCATTACTAAAACCTTTGAATTCATGATAAGGTCCTGCATTTTCAACAATTGAAACAAAATGCATCATATATAAATAGCCAAGGCCAGAACCTGAGATATGGGGTACGCATTGCTTACCTACTACACTAGCCATCCTGGCTACCTTTAACCCCCTTATCATGCCTCCAAAATAGAAGATATCAGGTTGGACGATATCCAATGCATCATTTCCTATTAACCATCGAAAGTTGTGCATGCTGGGCTCCTGTTCCCCTCCAGCTATTGGGACATTCAGAGCGTCAGCCACTTCCTTAGTTTCTTCATACCAGTCAAATGGTACCGGTTCTTCATAAAAGTCGAACTTTTGTTCTTCTATTAGTTTTCCAATCCTGATAGCCTCTTTTGCATCATAGGAACCATTGGAATCAGTATAGATCACCATATCATCTCCAAAGGCTTTTCTTACAAGTGGGATCAATTTTTCTGATCTTCCGGGAGGATAATCAGCATTATTACTCATCCTGCCACCGATCTTAAATTTTAAGGCCTTAGCATTCGTCTTATCCATATGCTCTTTGATCAGCCTAATAGACTCTTCAGCACTTTTACCCCTATAGTTATTGGCTTCATAAACTGCAATGCTTGGGTGATAAACCTTTCCTATTAACTCCCCAATAGATTTGCCAGCAATCCTTCCCAACATATCAAGAATTGCAAACTCTACCGTAGCTACTGGTATCCAAAGTGCATAACCTTGATATTTATAGTTAGAATCATGGATTCTAACACCTTCAATTAATTCATCCAGATCTCTTGCGTCTTTCCCTATAAAGAATGGTGCTACTTGTTTGGTAAAGATTGGATAAAGAAAATGCATCCTTGAATTATTACTTACAGAAATGCCTGAATGGCCTGCTTTATCATGAACCTTACAGATAAAATTCCCCTCATAATGGAGTAATTCAACTTTATCAATAATTATCGGCTCACTAAATAATTCCTTTTTTAAAACAGGCAGGGCTGCAGCCTGGTCGATCATTTGATAACGCTCGTCATCTTTTACTGACTGATAAAAAGAAGGGGTAGCCAGAAATAGTCCACTAGCTGCTGATTTTTTGATAAAGTATCGTCTGTCTGATCTCATGTCTGGGAAAATGTATTTACAATTAAAATTAAGGAATACAAGTTGAAATGGGATAAAAAGAAAGAAGCAAGTCATCTGACTTGCTTCCCTCTATATTTAATCAAAAAAAACTGAATTTAACCAATTCTTTTCAGGTTATAAATAAGGCAAAGGCAAGTCAATAACCTACCCCTGCTTTTATTTATGAACCAAATCTTTAATTCTTTGTTCCCTTGCTAAACTTTCTTAGTGTATAAGTAAACGACAGCATAAAGTACTGTTGTAATACCAGGGAACGCACTTCTTCAAAGTATGCTGATGTAATATTTTGGGTGATGCTCTGATTCTGATTCAATAAATCAAACACTGTTAGCGAAAGTTCACCCATGTCATTTTTCAGGAATTTCTGAGCTATGCTCACATTCCATAGGATGTAGCTTGTATTAAAGTTTCCTGACCCCCCGTCATATATCTGATAATTTATATCACTACGGAAAACTGTTCCAGCTTTTGAAATCAAATTGATCTTACCATTGATTAAGTGAGTTTTATAACTTGTATTACTGTTCGCCTGAACTGAGTTAGTCACTTTGTTCAAACCTAAACTGTATGATACATTGAAGTCCACATTTTTGCTAATGTTGGAAGAAAGATTAACTCCTGTATTTCCATTGTAGGTCTGTGAAATATTGCTGATCCTGTTTGCTAACCCGGGTGTTCTGGTATATCCAGCACCCAAAGTTAAATTCACATTTGTTTTTAGCGGACTAACAAGGAATCCATAGGTAATATTATCTCTTACATTCCAGTATCCGTTTAAATTGACAGGTTGGGTTATCTGACCACCTCTTGGAAGCACAATATCACCAACTAATGTACTATCAGCACTCGCTCTATAAGTAGCATTGGTTATAAAATCCTGGGTGGTACTTGCCATTACAAAGTTTGAAAAATTGGTATTCTTCTCAGTATTGGTTTTTGAATACCTCGCAAACATCTGGTGTGAATAAGATTGATCCAAATATGGGTTACCCACAGACATAAACAACGGGTTACTGTTGTCTACCACCTGCTGCAATTGCTGTGCAGAAGGAATGTTAGTGCTTGTACTATATCTCATAAACAAGCTTCTTTCTTTACCCAGATCCAATCGTGACATTAAGGATGGCAAGACATTATTGAATTTGTTTGTAGGAACAATAATCTCAGAAGGATACCCCTGTCTGCTGTCAAGTGCAACATATTGATAAGCAAGATCAATTCCATAGAAGCTTGTTAAACTTCTGTTTCTCAAACCAATGCTAGGCTTGTGAGTAGTATAATCAGTATCAAAGTGACTGGATAAGCCTTCTTCAAATGTTTGGCTATTGACAGTGAATGAATTGTAACTAAAACCATCTCGAATATTTCTTCTCACATAGTTTGATAACTCATAATTTGCATTTAACTGACCAGATAAACCAACTGGTTCTGTATAATTAAATCCAGTACTCCATGAAACATTTTCATCGGTGTTATCATATCTAAATAGTGAATCCATCCGGTTATCACTGTAAATATTTTCACGATTGGTATTATTGACATTCGTTCCAAGCTCCACAGAAAAGGTCCTGCCAGTTTTGTCGAATTTATGATTCCATGTCAATTGACCATCGATTCTATAACCCAGGTTATCCCCTGAGTAAGTATTGTCTGTACCATTGATCAATTGTTGACTTTGATCAAATGTTTGTCCAAACGTAACATCCAAAGACTCACCATCCTGGAAACTGATATTTGGTCTGAAAAGAATAGAGTTTTTATCGTTCAGGTTATATTGAAGTCTCATATTCATCCTGTGGTTCAAATTCTCAGTATGAGAAGTAGCATCCTCATCATAGAACAAGCTCTCACCACCAAAAAATGATTCTCTACCGGTAACTTTATGATTATCAAATAAAGATCGATCAAAGAAATAACTGGATTCAATTCTACCCTTTTTAGCCCAGGTATCTGAAAAGTTCACCCCTACAGATTGAGTTTGTGTGATACCAGTTGGAGTAAGGTTTTGGCCACCCCCGAAAGACCTTCCAAATCCTCTACCGCCACCACTAGATCCCATGATACTTCCATCGCTAAAATTCTTTTTGTTAATGTCATTCGTCATACCCAGGATGGTAAGTTGTCTTCCATCTTTCATGAAGTTGATGTTTCCTTCGACATTATGTCTATCATCTGTACCATAACCTGCTGTGAGCTTTCCGAAGATACCGTCACGCTTGTCTTCCCTGGTGACCACGTTAAGTGTCTTAGTCGTATTCCCATCGTCAAATCCAGTAAACTGTGATCTTTCACTCATTTGGTCAAATACTTCAACTTTCTTGACTACTTCTGCAGGAATCGTATTCAAAGCCAACACAGGATCCTGCCCAAAGAATCGTTTACCATCTAACAATACCTGACTTACCGTTTCACCATTTGATTGTACCCCTGCGTCAGTAATAGTCATACCAGGCAATTTCCTAACAAGATCGGCTGCACTGGCATCGGGATTCACCTTATAGGCATCCGCATTATACAATGTAGTATCCCCTTTCTTTTCTACCGGTACCACATCGCCTTTGATTTCCACAGCTTGTAGCTCTTTTATGTCTTCAGCCAACGGGACATTACCCATATTAATGTCAGTATTAACTCTTAACACTCTGACCATCGGTTTATAACCAAGACTGGTTACACGCATCTTATAAAAAGCCTGTTCCAGATTGGTTACTGTAAATGATCCATCTGGAAGAGCTGTGGCGAACTTACTTCTCGCTGAATCTTTTACATTAATCATCAATACAGTTGCCCCTGGCAAGCCAGATCCATCTTCAACTGCCATGATAGTACCTGTAATTGTTGATGGTTTTGGATTTGCCTCTGATTTATTTTCTTCTGGCTGAGCTTCTCCTTGATTTCTAGCACCACCCATTCCAAGCCCACCCCCGGCAATGACATTTTCATAAATTATATATTGGTCATCTCTAAGCACATCTTTTATAAGGAGATCTTTCTCCTTCTGAAGTGCGGGCATCTTAGTCCTGAATTGACTGAAGTCACCAGATTTTCGAATCTCTTCAAAAGTCTCCCCCATGGTAACACCATATTCATCATAGATACCATCAATCAACAGTTTTTGATCTGCTGTTAGGTTCTGCACTTTGGAAAGGACATTTTCCTTTTCCCTTTTTACCATTTCAGTCCTATCAAACCCTCCCCGAGGTTGAGAGAAAGCTGCAATCGCTGCAATCAGGAGTCCGAAAACCAGTAGTAATTTTTTCATTTATTTACAGTTTTATTCCGTTATTGATACCCCAAAAGTATCCTAAAGGTTTACGTTGTAAATCACAATTCAACCAACAGATCAATAATTTCAATCAACGAAGGAAAACCCCGATTTTTAGGCCATTTTATAGGATTTATACACTTCATTGAAGATTTGCTACCTTTCGTTGAAATATTATTGGACGTGGTTGAAAACAGATTTCAAAGAGAATTAAACAGACCAATTTTACCTTCAATTAGTTATGAAAAGAGAGCAGTTAATACACGTACTATCCTGGTTTGTATATGGAACTCTGATATTCTATTTCCAAAGCAGGATTTTTGATTTTGATGAGGCAGTTATCCATACCTTTAGGTTGTTGACCATTCATATGATGGTCTTCTATGTCAACCTGATGATTTTCCTCCCTAAAATATTTGAGCGAGGGAAATATCTCTATTACGCTATTGTGGTGATTGCAATCATTGTGTTTGTTCATTACTTCATCCAATTCACTAATGACCTACTACCTCGACCTGATTTTTCTGAATTAAGAAGTAGACCCTCATCCGGACTCAGGCCATTTCTTTGGTTAATATTCGGATCCGTGGTCAATTCTATACTTATGCTATTTTTCTCAACAATTGTCTGGATTACTACTGAAAATAGGAAGCGGAATCAAAGGGAGGCTTCTTTGGTCCAGGAAAAGCTTCAGTCTGAAATGCAGTTTTTAAAGACTCAGATCAACCCTCACTTTCTATTCAACGCATTAAACAATATCTATTCTCTCTCATACAACAAGTCACCTCAGGCACCAAAAATGATTATGAAGCTTTCTGAAATGCTTCGATATGTAGTATATGACACTTCAGAAAAGAAAGTATCTTTGGACAAAGAGTTGAGCTATATTCAACACTTTGTGGATTTTCAAAAATTGAAAATCGGAAAAGACATCCATGTTGACTTGTCTTTTGATCATGTAAATCAGAGTGCCTATATTGAACCCATGCTATTGATTCCATTTATAGAGAATGCTTTCAAGCATAGTAATATTGAATCTAACCCAGGGAGTGTTATCACCATAGGTATCTCCTCCGAAGATGAGAACCTTATTATGAAAGTGAAAAATAACCTGGGTACTGGTACCAGCGGCAACGGCGAAAAGGGAGTTGGGATTGAAAATGTGAAAAGACGTTTAGATCTGGCCTACCCAGGTAAATATGAGCTTAGACAAGAATCTAAAGATGGGATGTATGATGTATATCTCAAAATCCATCTCTCATGATTCGATGCGTAATCATCGACGATGAAAAACCAGCCAGAGATTTATTAAAAGCATATGTGAAGAAAATAAGTCATCTGGAATTGATTGGTGATTACCCGAATCCTATGGATGCCATGTCTGTGATTTCCAGTCAAAAAATAGATTTGATTCTTCTCGACATACAAATGCCAGGGCTTACTGGACTGGATTTCATCAAGACTTTATCCAACAAACCTGCCATCATATTGACCACAGCTTACCCCCAGTATGCGATTGAGGGATTTGAGTTGGATGTACAGGATTACCTGATGAAACCAATTTCTTTTGAAAGATTTCTAAAAGCTATTAACAAACTAAAAACTGGTCAAGCACCCGTAACAACCCCTCAAAAAGAGGTAGAAAAGGAGGTAGAAAAGGGGGAAAAACCAGATTTTTTATATTTCAAAGCCGACGGACAGAAGCATAGGGTGAATGCAAATAGCATCCTGTTTATAGAGGGATTAAAAGAGTATGTGAAAGTCATTACTGAAAAGGAAAGTATCATCACACTTGCATCATTAAGAAACCTGGAAGAGGAACTACCAGTTACATTTCTCCGTGTACACAAGTCCTTTATTATCAATAAGGATAAAGTCAATAGTTATTCAAATAGCCAGATCATTATCAATGGACACAAGATTCCGGTGGGTAAAATGTATGCTGAAAATGTAATGAAAGAATTGTATTAAAATTACCCGGATATTTTCTGCTGCCATCTCCAGGCATCAAGCATCATCTGATCCAGAGTTTTTGAAGCTTCCCATCCCAATTCTTTATTGGCCAATTCAGTATTGGCATAAATCTTAACCACGTCGCCAGGTCTTCGATCTACAATCTTATAATTCAATTTTTGACCACTCACCTTTTCGAATGACTTTATCACCTCAAGTACCGTACTTCCATGACCTGTTCCAACATTGAAGTATTCATAATTAGTTCTTTGTCTCTTCTGAACCATTCTATCCATGGCTTTTACGTGAGCATCTGCTAAATCCACTACATGAATATAGTCCCTTACCGCTGTACCATCCGAAGTATCATAATCATTGCCAAATACTGAAAGCTGTTCACGAATTCCTGCTGCTGTTTGTGTAATAAATGGAACCAGATTAGCAGGAACACCTAAAGGCAATTCACCAATCTCAGCGGATTCATGAGCTCCCACAGGATTGAAATATCTCAAAGCAATAAACTTCAGGTCTGCATTAGCACTTGCAACATCCTGCATGATCTCTTCGCAGATCTGTTTGGTATTCCCATAAGGTGACTCAGCTTTCTTAAAGGGCGTATCCTCAGTCACAGGAAGCTTGTCAGGTTGGCCATAGACAGTACATGAAGATGAAAAAACCATATCAGAAATGTTATGTTCTTTCATCTCCTCTATCAAGTTGATCAAAGAATCAAGATTATTATGATAATACATCAGTGGTTTTTGTACGGACTCTCCTACTGCTTTACTAGCTGCAAAATGGATAATGCCAGTAATATCAGATTCCGCTGAGAAAAACTCCTTAAGCTTATCTCTGTCGCAAAGATCAAATTCATAAAAACCAGGCTTCTTCCCTGTTATCTTTTCCATGCTGTCAATAACTTCTGCTCTTGAATTGGATAGATTGTCAACAATCACCACCTCATATCCAGCCTTGATTAACTCCACTGCTGTATGTGAGCCAATATAACCTGCGCCTCCTGTTACAAGAATTTTACCCTTCATTATGCGTATTTATATACAATGCTAACCAAATCAGCTTTTCTAATAAGCATTTTCCTGGTTAATTCTAACTGACATCTTGCCCGATCCAGGTTATGATTGGGATAGGCTATTTTGTAATATTTATTGTCTTCAAAATAATCAGTAAGAAATCTTACTCCCATGATAAATGGCATGAGCAATGCCCCTTCAACCAGGTTTTCAATCTCTTGACTTGTAAGTATCTCTCTTGTTGCATCAAGAAATCCATGCGTGTATGCTTCAAAAGCATCAATATCCACATCCACTTTGTCAAGATCAGTTTCATCTTCCTCACTCGTACTGGTCCCAGTTCGGATCCCATCGCCATAGTCAAAATGCACTAGTCCCGGCATCACTGTATCCAGATCTATAACACACTTAGCTTTATGATCCTGATCGAATAATATATTATTGAATTTGGTGTCATTGTGGGTTACCCTAAGTGGTAATGTTCCATCCTCCAGTAAACTCTGTAGCTTACACAATTCCTCACCATGATTATTGATAAAATCAACACCAAACCATTCTTCTCTTGTAAAGTCAGTTTTGCTACCAATTACCTCCCAAAATCGATTTAATCGTTTTGGCATGTGATGAAAATTTGGGATAGTGTCTACCAGAGAATCAGCCTCAAATGCAGAAAGATCAGCGACAAACTGACCGAAGCCTTTGGCCCCCTCATAGATCATCTGGTTTGAATCTGGTTTATCTATAGATTTTAACCCTTCGATGAGCAGATATAATCTCCAGTACTGATCATTAATTTTGGCATATAAACCACCATCTTTTGTTCTTACTATAGTAAGTACCTCATTTCGCTCAGTTGGAACTCTTTTTTGATAGATACCAGACAAATACTCAGTGACAGAAAGGATATTCTGCATCATATCTTCGACATCCTTAAATACATGATGATTAATCCTCTGAAGGAAGTAGTCCGGACAACCTGCTTCACTATTAACTACCCGATAAGAATCATTGATATGACCAGATCCGAAAGGATGTATATCGGATACTATACCTTCTATATCAAAAAGATCAACAATTGCTTTTAATTGGAGATCCATTCTAATTCCAAAGGCTTGATGGATAAATACCTTCTTCAATCATACGTTGCAATTTGATTTGAGCATTGATTTTATCCTCCTTATAGGTTACCCCAAACCAGGACTCATCGGTCATGAGAACCGGAACATTTTGCCCGGTCTTGCGCACATTATCAAGTACGGTTGGGATATAGAATTCTGCTTTAAGATT
Organism: Bacteroidota bacterium; assembly: GCA_047947195.1. Taxonomy (GTDB): domain Bacteria; phylum Bacteroidota; class Bacteroidia; order Cytophagales; family Cyclobacteriaceae; genus UBA7330. Next base: position 1,982,224 of record CP170458.1, on the reverse strand, counting down.
ACCCTTCGCGTTGTTATAAAACTCCGTAAAAGCTTTCGCTATGTCCTTAAATACAGGGCTGGTAAAACCCATCAGATTCATTGAAACAGGCTCATTTCCAGTCAGAGGAAATTCTTTTCCGTCTTCTACGTAATATGGGTGTTCATTCCCTTTATGGATCTCCGTTTTTTCAGTAATTGATTTTAGGTCACCCTTGGGCGTTACTTGACAAATTCCCCGCGATACACTTCCATGATCTGAAAGTGTATTTTTCAATTTATATGCGACCATGCAAGCTTGTAATACACCATTATCCAATTCGGATAAATGATCAAAAATCACTTTCAAGGAAGATCTACCATAATAGTCATCTGCATTCACTACTACAAATGGTTCATCTACTACTTGATTTGCAACCCAAACAGCATGGCCTGTTCCCCACGGCTTTTCCCGACCCTCCGGTTTAGATAATCCAGTCGGAAGGACATCCAATTCCTGATATACAAATTGAACGTTTGCGTGATTGATAAGTCCATTGAATTTTTCTTTGAAATCTGAGAGTAGATGTTTACGAATGATAAAGACTACCTTTTTAAATCCAACTTGCAATGCATCATAGACCGTATAATCAACAATTGTCTCTCCCGAAGGTCCAAAAGTATCAATCTGTTTAACACCACCATATCTGCTGCCCATACCAGCAGCCATTATAACAAGAGTAGGTTTCATTAATGAGGCTTTTTATTTGGTGAGCAAAAGTATTAAAACCTGTATCTCACGAAAGCTTCCATTGCTTCATATTCAGTTAGACCCAAAAGATCGTATTGTTTCGCAGTATCCCTATTTCGATCTTCTGCACGTTGCCAAAATTCCCTGGCATCATTTCCGGGAAATACTGGTCGGTCTTTTTGAGACTGATGCTTGAAGATAGCATTACGCTTTTTGGTAAGATCAGAAGGACTCAACGGTATTGCCATTTCAATTTCATACAGTGGCCATTCATGCCAGGCCCCACGATAAAGCCAGAAGTAACAATCCTTCAACCAGGAAGCTTTCTGAGATTTCAATTTGGCTAGGGAATCAATAATTAAATCCAGGCAAACTCTGTGAGTACCATGCGGATCTCTCAGGTCACCAGCAGCATAGATCTGATGTGGTTTGATTTCATTGAGCAAATCCATCGTAATTTTAAAGTCATCTGGTCCAGGATCACTCTTCTCTACGGCTCCAGTTTCATAAAATGGAAGATTCAGGAAATGAATATGATCGTCTTCCAGTCCACAATATCTTGCGCCATCAGCCGCTTCTTCCTTCCTGATCAGACCCTTTACCGTCCTAACGAATTTATCGTCAATCTCTCCAGTCTCTTTTGTTTCAATTGCTTTATAAATCTGATCTTTTATCTTTTCATGCTTGGAATGTTCTATCCCAAAAGCTTTCATAAAATCAAAGGCAAAATCAGTATATCTACGGGCATCGGAATCAAATACAGCGATATTTCCGGAAGTCTGATAGGCGACATGTACATCATGTCCTTGCTCAACCAATCTCAGAAAAGTCCCTCCCATTGAGATTACATCATCATCTGGATGGGGACTGAATATAATAACCCTTTTTCTTGCTGGCTCAGATCGTTCAGGTCGGTGAGTATCATCCGTATTTGGTTTCCCCCCAGGCCATCCTGTAATCGTGTGTTGAAAATGGGTGAACATTTTCACATTGAGGTCCTGAGCACTTCCATAGTGTACTAATAAGTCACCTAACTCATTTACTTTATAATCGTCTTCAGTAAGTTTCAGTATGGGTTTATTGATCTTCTGGCTCAACCAGACAACTGCCCGGGTCGCCAGTGTATCATCCCACTGACATAAAGAAACAATCCATGGTGTCTTAAACCTGGTTAGTTCCAGACAGGCATTTTCATCAACAACAACTTCAACATTTGGATGATTTTGAAGAAAAGTAGCAGGTATATCTTCAGAAATATTTCCTTCAACAGCTTCTTTAAGAATTGACGCCTTTTTCTCCCCCCATGCCATCAGATAGATTTTCCTTGCTTTGAAGATACTCTTGATACCCATTGTGATGGCTCTTCTTGGAACCAGATCTTCGCGGAGAAATTCCCTTGTCGCATCTGATATTGTGATGGGATCTAATTTTACAAGACGTGTCGGAGAATCTTTGAATGAGGGGGGTTCATTAAACCCCACATGACCAGTTCTCCCAATTCCAAGCAATTGAATATCCATACCACCATATTCATCAATCTTGGCTTCATATGAATCACAAAAAGCCTTGACCTCTTCGATAGGTAGTGACCCATCTGGAATGTTAATATTCTCTTTTGGAATATCAATGTGATCAAATAAGTGATAATGCATAAAGTAGTTGTAGCTAAGGACAGAAGACTTGTCCATTGGATAATACTCATCCAGATTGAATGTAACTACATTCTTAAAACTTAACTTTTCTTCCTTATGCTTTCGCACAAGTTCTCTATAAACCTTAACTGGTGTTGCGCCGGTTGCTAATCCTAAAACGGCTGTTTCTCCGGCCTTTTGTTTTGCCAGGATAAGATTGGCAATATCATCGGCAACTTTTTTACTGCCCTGCTGATCATCTTCAAAAATAGTTACCGGCAGGCGCTCTAATGTTTTGGCTGAGTGGTCTAGAACTTGTGGTGTCATGAAATGAATTTATAATAAAATTAAGATATTATCAAAACTTGTTTTTCGGCTACTTTACTATAGTGTGTACGAACACAAATATAATTTGTTCGTGCACAAATACGAATTATTTCAAAAAAATATCATAAATTCGTAATAACTATTTCATATTATGAGCCTCAAAAAGAACTTGACAATCAAGGATATTGCAAAACTTGCCAATGTTTCCCCTGGTACAGTGGACCGGGTAATACATAATCGTGGTAAAGTTTCTGATAAGGCTATGGCTAAAGTGAGTGTTGTCCTTGAGGAAATTAATTACAAGCCCAATGTATTCGCTCAATCCCTGAAGAAACAAAAGTCCCTCTCCTTTGCCGTATTGATTCCTGGTAGTGAGGAAGATGGCTATTGGAAGGCAGCTCATGCTGGAATTGTAAAAGCCATTGATGAGTTTGAGCCTTTTGGTGTCGAAGCGGAAGTCACATCGTTTAACAGCAAGGATCCTCATGACTTTAAAAGCAAAGCAGAACAGATTTTAGCCAGCAAACCTAATGGATTGCTCATCACTCCAATTTTCCTAAATGAATCGCTGGATATTCTTAAACAATTTGAAACTGCAGGCATTCCATATGTGACATTTAATACAAAAATAGATGATCTTAATCCACAATGCTCAATTGGTCAGAACCTCAGGCAAAGCGGAAGATTGGCTGCTAATTTGATTGACCATTGTGTCCGTGAAATAGGCACTCTGTTAGTTATCCACCTAGATGAAAACCCGACGAATGCTCCTCATATGATTGAGAAAGAAAAGGGATTTAGAGAATACTTCCAGTCTAAATATCCGGACGTTCAAATCAAACGAATTAATATACCTTATAGAGAATCCGAAAAGATCAATGAAGCACTGACGAAATTTACAGGAGATCTACGAAAAGTCTCCGGAGCCTTTATCACAACAGCTAAAGTGCATCTGGTGGCTTATCCACTTAAAAGCAGATACAATGATTGTGTGGTAATCGGATACGATCCAACTACAAAAAATGTAAATGGCCTCAAATCAGGAACAATTGATTTCCTAATCAACCAGAATCCTTTTATGGCAGCTTATGAAGGTTTTGCCAAACTTTCTGACTTGCTCGTCTTTGGCAAAGAGATAGAAAAGGAAAAACTTCTTCCCCTGGATATTATTACCAGTGAAAACCTGGACTCCTTTTTACTTAATTAGTGGATCATTAAAATCCAAATAGTTCAGGCACGAACATGGTGATTGAAGGGACATAGGTTATAATCATTAATATAATTATCATACCAATGAACATTGGAATTAATGGCTTAATGACCTTTTGAATCGGAAGGTTTGCCACACTACATCCGATAAAAAGTACTGATCCCACTGGTGGTGTACATAATCCAATACACAGGTTCATAACCATAATAATACCGAAATGTATGGGATCAATACCCAAGCTTGTAACGATCGGCAAAAAGATTGGTGTAAAAATCAAAACCGCTGGTGTCATGTCCATAAAAACTCCAACAAACAATAGGATTAGATTAATCAGAAGCAAAATCACAATACCATTATCACTAATAGAAAGCAAGCCATTACTTACCGATTGAGGTATATCTTCATACGACATGACCCATGACATCCCCATAGAGGTAGCTATCAAAAGCATCACGATTGAGTTTGTGTTTGTTGAACTCAAAAGGATCTTAGGGACGTCTTTCAACTTGATCTCTTTGTAAACAAATACCGTGAGGATGAAAGTATAAAGCACCGCTACGGCTGAAGCTTCTGTAGCTGTGAAAATCCCAGCAACAATACCTCCGATAATTAACACAAGCAGAAATAAACTGGGTATGGCATCAATAAATGTTTTTATCACATATTTAAATGAGACCCTATCTCCTACCGGATATTTCTTTCTATAGGCAAAGTATCCTGAAATCACCATTAAGGTCAGACCGATCATGATTCCAGGTAAATAACCAGCTAAAAACAATGCAGCAATTGAAACACCGCCACTGGCGAGAGAATAAACAATCAATACATTACTTGGAGGAATCAGGAGTCCGGTAGTTGAAGAAGTAATATTAACAGCGGCACTGAATGCCGGATCATATCCCTCTTCCTTCATTCTGGGACCCATAAAACTTCCCATAGCAGAAGCTGCTGCCGCGGCAGATCCGGAGACTGCACCAAAAAGCATACATGCCAGTATATTCACATAGGCAAGACCTCCTGGGAGCATTCCCAGACAGGCTTTTGCGAAATTTACCAATTTGTTTGCAATCCCACCATGATTCATAAATTGGCCGGCCACGACAAAGAAAGGTATTGCAAGTAGCGCGAAACTATCCAGTCCGGTGGCCATTCTTTGTGCCATCGTTGTTAATGCGATAGTTGAGTCCATGCTGACCAGCAAAGTTAAAATGGACGAAAGGCCAATGCTGTATGCTACCGGGAGACCAATCAACAGTAAAACGACAAATGAAACAACGAGTATAAGTATTTCCAGAGTACCCATGTAATTACTTTTAGTTTAGTTTCTTGCTTCAGGCATCGTTCCTGGCTGAAACTTTGTTCAAAATATTATCGATAGAATAAAAGATAAAAAAGAATCCACTAACCGGAATGATCAAATAGACATATCCCAGGGGTAGCTCCAGCGCTGCAGAGATCTGACCCAAAAGAAAGGTCAAATAAACCAGTCTGATACCTCCAACAATCAAAAATCCAAATGAGAATAAAATGATCAGTGACTCCAGGACAATTTCTAATCGAATTTTACTTTTGTCTTTTAACTTATCATGAAATAGGCTCATTGCGAGATGCAAGCCTTTTCCAGATGCATAAGCTGACCCTAATAGTCCAATCCATATTAATAAATACCTGGCTAACTCGTCTGTAAAGCTACTTGGCTCACCCAGGACATATCTGGAGAATACCTGCCACAAGACATTCAATATCATAAAGCCCATTAGGAAAGAGAGAAATACCTCTAACCCCTTATCAATTTTGTTTCTAATTTCCTTCATTTCTGATCTCTGATTTCCTGAATCAATTGACTAATAACCGGATCATCTTTAAACTGATCATAAAGCGGAGCAACTTTTTCCTGAAATGGCTCTTTGCTGGGGTAAATGATTTCAACACCAGCGGCTTTAACCTGATCAAGGCAATATTTGACTGATTCCTTCCATAATATTCGCTGTTCAATAACAGAGGCACGAACTGCATCCTGAAGCCAGCTCTTTTCTTGATCACTAAGGTCATTCCACAAGCTACTGTTGATTAACAATACATCTGGTTGAGCAGAATGCTCATCTATTGAGTAATACTTACAAACCTCATAATGATGAGAGGTATAAAAACTAGGTGCGTTGTTCTCTGCTCCATCAACAATTCCCTGTTGTAGGGCAGTATATAATTCACCAAAAGAAATAGGCGTTGGAGACGCTCCCAATGCTTTAACCATATCAAATGCGGTAACGCTGTTCATAACCCTGATCTTCAAGCCTTTGAGATCGTCAGGGCTATTGATGGGCCTATCTTTGGTATAAAAGCTTCTAGACCCTGCATCGTAGAAGCATAATCCTCGCATAAGATAATTATCACCTTCCGCCAGTAGTTTTTGTCCAATTGGGCCATCCCACACAGCATATCGGTGCGCTTCATTTCTATAGATATAAGGCAACCCCAGGACCTTATAAGAAGGCACGAAATTTTCCAAAGCTGCAGCTGATACCTTTGTGATTTCAATGCTTCCTATTTGCATTAATTCCAGCAATTCTCTCTCCTGACCTAACTGGCCCGAGGGATAGATATTTATCTGCAGCTTCCCTCCTGAGTTTTCCTTTACTTTCTCGGCCATGAATTCCATCCCTTTATGAACAGGATGTTCAATGTCAAGGCCATGAGCCAGCTTAATGACCCTGGTATCCTTATTTACAACTTCACAATTTACCAGGAAGACTATTAAAAAAAGGAAAAGGAAATTCTTCATACTACTTATATTTTTTAACGATCGCCAGTGCACTCTTCACTTTTTCAGTCAATGCCGACCAGTCTTTATTTTCCAAAATATCCTTTGTCACCAGTTGCGAACCCATTCCAACACAATGCACACCAGCTTTGAACCATCCACTTAGATTTTCATCTGTCGGCTCAACACCACCAGTCGGCATAATGGATGTCCATGGAAAGGGGCCTTTAACAGCTTTTACAAAAGAAGGACCACCAACTTCAGTTCCAGGGAAAATCTTAACCACTTCAGCACCGAGTTCTTCAGCATAGCTGATTTCTGTAAGGCTACCACATCCTGGTGACCAGGCTATTTTCCTTCGATTACAAACCTTTGCCATCTCAGGATTCAATATTGGCGATACAATAAAACTTGTCCCTAATTGAATATAAAGTGAAGTAGTCCCTGCATCTACTACAGAGCCAACACCAATCATCATTTCAGGGGTTTCCTTTGCCGCCCATTTATTGAGCTCTCCAAATACTTCATGCGCATAATCACCCCGGTTGGTAAATTCAAAAACTCTTACACCTCCGTCATAACATGCTTTTAATACCTGCTTGCAGGTCTCAACATCCTTGTGATAGAATACAGGCACTATGCCTGTTTCTTTCATCGCCAATGCAACTTGTATTCTTGTAAATCTTGCCATCGCTTTATAATTATCTGGCTACACGACCAGAAGCATCACCACTCATTAATTTTTCGACTTCACTCACAGTTACCTGGTTGGCATCACCAAAGATGGTATGTTTCAGACAAGAAGCTGCAACAGCAAAATTCAGAGCTTTTTGATCATCGTTTTCATATTTGAGTAGACCATAGATCAAACCTCCCATAAATGAATCTCCACCACCTACTCTATCTACAATATGTGTAATTTGATAGGTTGGAGATTCAAACATTTTTTTGCCATCATAAAGCACTCCTGCCCAGCTATTGTGCGAAGCACTGATAGAACCACGAAGTGTGGTTATTACCTTCTTGGCTCTTGGGAATTGTTTCATTACCTGCTTACAAACTGACTCGAAAGCTGCTGCCTCCATAGAATCCCCTTTGGTTACATCTACACCTTCCGGATGAATACCAAAATGCTCTGCAGCATCTTCCTCATTACCTAAAATGATATCACAGTACTCAACCAATGGCCCCATCACTTCATCACTTTTCTTGCCATAATTCCACAGTTTCTTTCTGTAGTTTAGGTCTGTAGAAATCGTTAATCCTTTTTTATCAGCTGCTTGAAGCGCTTCAAGACAAGCATCTGCAGCTCCTTGAGAAATAGCTGGGGTAATACCTGTCCAGTGGAACCAACCGGCACCGTCAAAAACCTTATCCCAATCAACCATACCAGGCTTGATATCAGCGATAGCAGAATGTGCACGATCATAGACCACCTTACTTCCTCTTGAAACAGCGCCAGTTTCCAGGAAATATATACCCAGGCGTTCTCCGCCCCAGATGATATTATCCACGTTAACTCCTCTTTTCCGCAACTCCATCATCGCACATTCTCCAATGTCATTTTGAGGAAGACGTGTAATGAAATCCACAGGTATTCCATAATTAGCAAGGGATACAGCAACGTTTGATTCCCCACCACCGTAAATCACATCAAAGGTGTTGGTCTGCGAAAATCTTAGTGTTCCTGGAGGAGAAAGTCTCAACATGATTTCTCCGAATGTGACAACTTTTTTCATTCTATTATGTGCAATTAGTCAGTTATTAAAATTTAAAATATTCTTTAGCATTATGATAGCAGATATTAGATACCATAGTGCCTAGTAAATCATAGTCTTCTGGAAGTCTACCCTGCTCTACATCTCTTCCCAACAGATCACAAAGTAATCTTCTAAAATACTCATGCCTGGGAAAAGATAAGAAACTTCTTGAATCTGTGAGCATTCCTACAAAGCAACTCAATAGTCCCATATTTGATAAGGCATTCATTTGTTTTTCCATCCCATCAATCTGATCCAGGAACCACCATCCGGAACCAAACTGCATCTTTCCTCTCACAGATCCATCATTAAAATTACCTGTCATGGTAGCAAATACTTCATTATCACCTGGATTAAGGTTATAAATGATCGTTTTGGCCAGTTGATCAGTAGAATCCAATGTATTAAAAAATGTCGACAAACCTTCAGCCTGAGGGAAGTCTCCAATAGAGTCAAAACCTGTATCTGGGCCTAATTTGGAGAGTAGCCTGCGGTTATTATTCCTTAAAGCACCCAGATGAAACTGTTGTGTCCATCCTGACGCGTGATCCATTCTCGCAAATTCTAAGAGCATATCAAATTTCAGGAGGCGTCTCTCACGATCACTGATCTCTTTCTTAGCTAAAACCTTTTCAAATACTTTTTCAGGTTCTCCAGAACTATAACTTTCCTGTTCAATGTTATTTAACCCATGATCAGACAACCTGCCTCCCATTTCATGGAAGAAATCATGCCTCTTCTGGACAGCAGCCTTGAACGAATCATAATCTGTTATTGCAATTCCAGAAACATCTGAAAGCTTCTTTAAATAATCCAGGTAGGTATCTGCCTCAATGGTCATAGCCTTATCCGGTCTAAAAGTCGGTAGTACCTTGACTTTGAAACCGGAATTTTTAATCTGCTGATGATAGGCCAGGTCATCAATAGGGTCATCAGTGGTACAAGAAATCTCCACTTTCATCTGAAGCATCAAACCCTGTGCCGTGTGAGATCCGCCTTCCAATTGCTCATTGGCTTTTGCATAAACATCTTTAGCGGTCTTAGGGCTTAGCAGTGAAGTAATCCCAAAATATCGTTTCAGCTCCAGGTGAGTCCAATCATACAAAGGATTTCTTAGTGTATTAGGAACCGTCTCAGCCCATTTAAGAAACTTCTCGTCATCGGACTTCTCTCCTGTAATGTAAGATTCATTGATACCAAATGTCCGCATCGCACGCCATTTGTAATGATCCCCTCTAAGCCATACATGGGTCAGGTTATCATACTTCAGGTTATTAGCAATCTCATTTGGAGGTAGATGAGAATGATAATCGATGATGGGTAGCGACTCAGCATAATCAAAATAGAGTCGCTCTGAAACTTTATTACTTAAAAGAAAATTCTCGTCGAGATATTTACGCATAATTAATCTTGTTGACTTCTTCTGATCCCTAATTCAAGCCCTCTTAATTCAGCTAGTCCCCTCAATCTTCCAATTGCCGAATAACCAGGGTTAGTTTTTTTATCAAGATCATCTAACATTTGGTGGCCATGATCTGGTCTCATTGGCATTCTTAAATCTTTTCTACCTGCCTTTTCCCGTTTGATTTGCTCATTGACCAATGCTTTCATCACTCCATACATATCTACATCCCCTGTGAGGTGATCAGCTTCATAGAAATTACCTTCAGCATCTCTTTTGGTTGCTCTCAGGTGGATGAAGTTGATCCTGTGACCAAGCCTTTCAGCCATTCCGGGTAAGTCATTATCTGCTCTTACGCCATAAGATCCGGTGCAAAAGCACAATCCATTATTTGGAGAGTCTACCACATCGATGAGTTGCTTAGCATCTGATTCAGTGCTCAAAACTCGAGGCAATCCTAATAATGGGAATGGCGGATCATCCGGATGGATGGCCATGAGCACTCCACTCTCTTCTGCTACCGGGATAATTTCTTCAAGAAATCGATAAAGATTACTTCTTAGCTCAGCATCCCCTACTCCCTGATAAGTATCCAGCACACTTTGGAATTTATCCAACGTATATCCGGCGTCAGAGCCAGGTAAACCAGCTATTATATTTCTTACCAGCACATCCTGCTCTTCCCTCGACATTTTATCCAGAGCAGCTTTCGCCATTTTCTTTTGCTCCTCAGAGTAAACAGATTCAGCGCCTGGTCTTTTCAGCAGATATAGCTCAAATGCGGCAAATTGACTGGCATCATACCTTAAAGCTTTAGATCCGTCTTCTACCACATAGAAAAGATCCGTTCTTGTCCAGTCTAGTACGGGCATGAAATTGTAACATACAATGTCTATTCCAGCCTTGCTTAAGTTCCGGATACTCTCCTTGTAAGTTTCAATATAGGCTGCATAATTGCCTGACCTGGTTTTGATGTTTTCATGAACAGGGATACTCTCCACTACAGACCATGTCAACCCGGAAGATTCAATTTCAGACTTCCTTTTATTGATTTCGTCCAGACTCCATACTTCGCCAATCGGAATATGATGTAATGCTGACACGACACCAGTCGCACCTGCCATTTTTATGTGACTTAATGGAACAGGATCATTAGGTCCGTACCATCTCCAGGTTTGTTCTAAGCTCATTTTAGGGTTTATGATTCAATTTTAATTATTATCTGTGACTATACTCCACTATATGCACTAAAACCTCCATCTATTGGGATCACTACACCTGTTACAAAAGATGAAGCAGGATCACATAGATATAAAAGTGTGCTATTAAGATCTTCAGGATCACCAAATCTTCCCATTGGGGTTTGCGAGATAATCTTATTGCCTCTTTCAGTCAATGATCCATCTGCTTTTGTTAATAAAGCTCGGTTTTGATCAGTCAAAAAGAATCCCGGAGCCAAAGCATTCACTCGAATACCCACTTTTGAAAAATGAACAGCTAGCCACTGAGTGAAATTACTAACAGCAGCTTTAGCGCCACTGTATGCTGGAATCTTTGTCAGGGGAGTAAATGCATTCATGGAAGAAATATTTACAATACAGGCGTCTTTCTTTCCAATCATGCCCTTACTAAAAATCTGGGTAGGGATCAAAGTGCCCAAGAAATTCAGATTGAAGACAAACTCAATGCCTTTAGGGTCAAGGTCAAAAAACGAGGTGATGTCAGTATCTAATATTTGGTCCTCTTCAAAAAACTCTTTAGTTGTGGTTCCTTTGGGATGATTCCCACCTGCACCGTTTATAAGGATATCACAGGTTCCGAAGGCCTTTTCAACTACCTCTCGTGCAGCATCCAGTGATTCCTTTTCCAATACATTTGCTGCGACGCCAATCGCCGTTCCACCTGATTGATTTATTTGATCTGCTACAGAATCAGCAGCTTCTTTCTTGAGATCTAAAATGGCTACTTTGGCTCCTTGAGAGGCTAATAATTTGGCGAGTTCTCCGCAGAGGATCCCACCACCTCCAGTGACTACTGCAACTTTTCCATCTAGATTGGGCATAGGGTGTAATTTATGATATAACTTCCGTGTACGTTAACGAAAGTGCGAAAATATCATTTTTTCTCAGACAAATATATGATATTAGAGGAACGAAAACCCCGGCTTAACCAAATTTTGGAAAAATATTGGAGAGCAAAAAAGTAAGTATTAAAGACATTGCCCAAAAATCAGGTGTATCAATTGGTACTGTCGATCGTGTAATTCACAATCGTGGAGAAGTATCAGAAGAAACGCGTGTCAAAGTGCTCAAAGTAATTGAGCAACTCAATTATCAACCGAACCTTATTGCACGTTCCCTGGCTTCAAAAAAGAAGCTCCATCTGGCTATATTACTTCCGGAGGCAAGCTCCGATAATGAGTATTGGTACTACCCTCAACTGGGGATAGAGAAGGCACTGGATGAGATTCTTGACCATAATCCGGTCGTTCATCGCTTGTCTTTTGATCCTGGTAAAAAAGAACAGTTTCTTGAGCAGCTAGAGAAACTTCAAACACTTGAATATGATGGGCTTCTGACTGCAGCCATTTACCCTGAGGAATTAAAAGCTTTTGTCAAAAGGTATAGTGCATCAAAATCCATTATTCTCATTGATACCAATATCACTGATTCCCAAATTGATTTTGTCGGACAGGATGCAGTTAAAAGTGGTTTCGTTGCCGGAAAGTTAATAGACCTGTTAGCTAAACCCTTTGACAGGTGTAATATCTTGATTTCCAAACTGGTTTCAAATATTCAGAGTATGCCAATTGTATTGAAGCGGATTGAGGGATTCCGAAGATACTTTGACTCAATTGATAAGAAACCTAAAATTGATGAATTCATTTTTGCTATAAAACCCAATCAAAAATCAATCCCAGAGCTAATGGAGATTTCGTCGCAGGGTTACAATACGGTATTTGTACCCAATTCGAGGAGTTACATGGTGAAGGAAAACATAGATTGTAATATTAAGATCATTGGTTATGATCTAATTGACGAGAATGTTCAATTACTAAAAGATGGCAAACTGGACTTTGTCATCAGCCAACAACCAGAAAGACAGGGCTACATGGCAGTGATGAGGTTATTCAACAAGCTTATTGGTAAGACCAATTCCACATTCGAATACCTACTGCCTATTGATGTACTTATGAAAGAGAATGTTGATAATTACATCAACAAGCAAATGGTATATAAAGCAGATATAGGCTATTGATCCAGAAGTTGGAAAAACTCGCGGGTTTCAAAATCAGTTTTATTAACCCATCCTGTTCTGCCACTATCCCCCTCCATAAACTTCTCGAAGAAATTTTCTCCCGATGTTAATAGGTAGTCATCAAAGACAGATCCATTTCCGCTCATCCTGGGATCTTGCTGTTCTAGCAATTCCTGCATAAGTTGTTCTCTCATTGAAGTTGTAAGTTCAGATAAGGATTGATCCAATATCAGATTATGAACACATGAGGGGTCCGTTTTAATATTATAAAGCTCCTCTTCCACCCGTCTTCCAAAACTTAGTTTCCAGAAAGGGTCATGGATACTATTTCGATTCTTGTTGATAATCCATGTTTTGGTGGGGCTTCCATCAGTATTTAGGTAGCCAGTCAAAGGATGTCCAGCAGGCCATCGATCCGGTTCAAAATTTTTCAAATACAGGTAATCATCTTTGATAATACCTCTAATTGGATAACCCCAATCATGCGGTCTGCCAGTGTCATGTCTTTCCTTCCCTATAAGCACATGATTACGTCCCAATCCAGTATCACCAGATTGATCACTATTAAAAATGGGAAGTAAACTAAATCCAGTTATGGGCTGCATTCGACTGATTTGCACATCTACTCCAGCAGCTTCCAGGATTGTTGGGGCATAATCAATGAAACTTACATAATCCTCTATCACCCTCCCAGGGTTTTTGATTCCTTCACCCCACATGATAGCAAGTGGGAGATGATTAGAATATTCATAAGCATTGCCTTTAATCCTGGGGAATGGCATACCATTGTCAGCTGTCACGATGATGATAGTATTCTCCAGGAGATTCCTTTTTTCCAATGAATGGATCATCTTACCCAGATGACTGTCGAAGTATTCGATTTCAAAACCGTAATCTAGAAAGTCATTTCTTACGGTATCATTGTCCGGATAGAATTCCGGAATATGATCTACTTCAGTAGTGGATCTTTTACCCAAATCTGCACCCGACATAAATTCATAAGCTCGGTGAGGCTCCACACTCCCATACCAAAACATGAAGGGTTGATCACCTGCAGAATCAAGAAATATCTCAAAATTCGAAGCGTAATCCACCTTGCTGATATAATTAGTAGGTGGTTCTAATTTCACCTCATTGAATGCTTCTCCTGTCAGCTCTCTCCTTTTCCCATCTATTTCCCCTGGATCTCCGGGAGCCCATCCCTTTACAGTATGACCCGTGCGATATCCATTATCTTTCAGAACTTCCATGAAAGAAACATACTTCTCTGGCCAGAAAGCAAGGTGATTGCCTATCTCTTCAAGTTGCCAGGAATTACGACCAGTGAGAATTGCAGCTCTTGAAGGGGCACATTTAGCATTTGGGGTATAGGCGTTGCTAAATAACAATCCTTCTTTTGCGATTCGATCAAATGCAGGAGTGCTTACCCAATCGCAGCCATATGCACCAAAATGCATGTAGGTAGCATCATCAGCGATAGCAAATAAAATATTCGGGCGCTTTTCTTCCTCCTTACAGGAGTAGAAAAGGCCCGAAATTAAAATCAGGAAAAGAAATCTAGTCATTCAAAAGATCAGGAAACCTGTGGCTCCCATCCTGGAGCATAGTCGCGCTTCCAATACTTCATGGCTTCACGATCATAGATGTGACCATTGTTTACGTCAACATCAAGCGTCTTATCATTTAATCTGCTCGAGATATTGGCCAGGTGACACATATGCACAGTAATCGCACCCTCATCGATTGGTGAATTAAGCTTATCCACTCCACGAATAGTCTGGAAGAAATTATTCAAATGATTGGTGGACATATCACCACCACCACCAAGTGCTAAACCGCCTTCATCACCACCGGATTCAACTTCTTTTACAAGCTTACCACTTCTATCATATAGTTCATATTTTCCTCGATCAACTCTCACAACACCTTCAGATCCATATATTACGGTTCCTCGACCACCTCCATAAGTTTCATAGCCATCTCGGCTTTTTCCATCCCAGTTGATTACTTTATCACCATCAAACTTGAAGGTAGCATACATGGTGTCATACATTTCCCAGCCATCATCTAAAAAATGAGCTTTTGAAGAGTCAACCATTACTTTATGAGGATATTTCACCTGAAGCGCCCATCTGGCAACATCGAGTTCATGTGTACCATTATTTCCACTCTCTGCTGTTCCATAATCCCATCCATACCAGTGCCAGTTATAATCCCATGTATCATGGGTATAATCTCTCCGGGGAGCCGGTCCCTGGAACAGGTCCCAGTTTAAATCCGATGGTGGTGCCTGCTTAACCTGGTTTGGAACTACACCCCTGCTACTATTGTAATAAGCTACAGCTTTATAAGGAGTTCCAATGATTCCATTATGAATTTCCTTGATAATCTCCTGGGTATGCCCTGAAGATCTTTGCTGATTTCCCATTTGAACAACTCTTGCAAACTTGTCTCTGAAGTATACAAGTAGCTCACCTTCCCATGGATTGTGGCTACATGGTTTTTCTACATAGACATGCTTACCTGCTTCCATGGCTTTCCATGCACCTGGTGCATGCCAGTGATCCGGAGTCGCATTGATTACGGCGTCCACATCTTTTGAATCCAAAGACTCCTGTAGGTTTTCAACAAACTTGGGTTTATAAGAAATGGCTTTCTTTAGCCTTTCAGCTGCCTTCTCCAACTGGCTTTTCTTTACATCAACAACATAAGTGAGTTGTACATTGTATTTCTTATTTAATATATCCTGGTAAGCACCAAATCGTCTACCTGTACCCCAAATCGCAAGGTTTACCCGATCATTGGCACCTAAAATCCGTTTGTAACTTGCTGCAGAAGTCGCTCCTGCAAAGGATAGCCCGGCTGTAGCCAGTGCTGATTTTTTGATAAAGTCTCTTCTTGAATCCTTCATAAGTCTCTAGTTTGTTGTTTATTCCTTTCTTAATATAAAAGGTAATTAAAAATTATAATTCTCTGATTTTAATACTTCTGTAATTAACAGTGTTTCCGTGGTCCTGTAATAAGATCAACCCTTCTGAATGTTGACCAAAATTTTCATAGTTTTTATATTTACTGTAGGCCACTAATGCACGGAACATTTGAGAGAATCGATCATACTCAACAACTTTCTCATTGTTTAACCAGTGCTCGACCTTTCCGTCTTTGGAAACGATCCTAGCGGTATTCCACTTCCCTACACCTTTAAATTGTTTACCACGACCAGGCACAGAAAGATTTTCTGCTGTGATCAAGTCATACAGTGAGGCCACTGTTCTATTGCCATTAACACCTTGCTTCGCATCAGGATGTTTCTCATCATCCAATACCTGGAATTCACACCCAATCGATGAACCTTTTTCCTGGTTGAGTGCAAGATCCACAAAATATTTGATACCACTGTTTGCTCCTTCAGTTATCCTGAACTCCAATATCAATTCAAAATCTGAGAATGCATTTTTTGTAACAATGTCACCGGGACCTGCCGATTCTCTACCATCTTTACCAATAATCGTTAATACACCATCTTTCATTTCCCATCCACTCTCTGGGAATTCAGGCTTCCTTGCACTTCTCCATCCTTCTGATGTTTTACCATCCCATAGCAATCTCCACCCATGTCTGGTTTCATAATCAGTTAATTGATTCGTCAGATAACTAATTTCAGCTACTTCCGGATCAGGACTTGTTCTGTTTGCCTCGAGATTATCAGTCATGATTCTGATATTTCTCCACTTAATTTGTTCACCGTTCAGGTGTTCTCTATTGCCGATTCCATGGACCTGCAATGCAATAAAACCTTCAGCTGTCATTTCATCTACCAACCTTGCACAATGAACGCCATTTACCCAGGTATTAATCGTATTACCAATAGCTTCCACTCGGACTTTGTTCCATTCAGACATCTTAAATGCTGTCTGAGCTTTGGGGTTTCTGGCTAACGGATATAACCACCCTCTCCTGGCTTCATCATAGATACCACCCGTGTATCCACGTGTTGAGGGATCAATCTCTACTTGATAGCCATGGACTCTTCCATCATTATAATCTTTTGTGCTTAGACTTCTGATTTGAACTCCTGAATTCATGTAATTATCCAGGAAGAATTCGTATTCTAGGATAAAGTCTCCATACGTCTTCTCAGTAGCCATAAAGGAGTTTGGGGTATTAAGGACTGTCTGCCCTACAATTACATCTCCCTCGATGGAATACTTCGCTTTACCATTTAACTGCTTCCATCCATCAAAATTTTTACCATTGAATAGCGGTGTCCAATTTGCCTGGGCCATGATAACACCAGTGGCCAATGTCAATAGGGTGAAGAATAAGATTTTTTTCATCATTTATAGATTAATAATTAATTATTCGTGTACGTTAACGAAATTAAATAAAAGAATAATACGATGGTGATTTGTTCTTAAATAATACCAACTAAACCAGGAACTTGTTCAAATCTTCTCGCCAGGAATTATACGTAGCCAGGTAATCTTCGTGATTAGTGAGTGGTTGATAGCTATGGACTGATGATGAAGATCCAATAGCCTCCTGGATAGAATTGGTATTCCCCATAGCATAGCCTACAGCCAGCGCTGCTCCTGTTGCACCTGTAGTTTCTACCATCTCAATCTCACAATTCAGAAGGGTAGAAATGGTTTCTGAAAAAATTGCAGATTGGAACAGATTGTCATTACCCACTCGGATATTGTTCACCTCTGCTCCTAATTCTTTCAGGATTTCAACTCCATATACGAATGAAAAAGCGATACCTTCCAATCCTGCCCTGAAAAGATGCGATTTATCATGTCGATTGAAGTCTACATTTAAGATATGTGATCCAATTTCCCTGTTTTCAAATACTCTTTCTGCTCCATTCCCAAAGGGTAAAATATTAACCCCATCAGATCCAACCGGGACATTATTTGCTATGTGTTCAATCTCATTATAAGCAAGATTTGGTTCCATCTGCTGACGTAGCCATCGATATTGGATGCCTGTTCCATTGATACATAAGAGCGAACCAATTCTTGTTTGATCCGGCCTGTGATTTACATGAGCAAATCCATTTATCCTTGATTTTTGATCATATATCAATTCATCAGAAACACTATACACGACTCCTGACGTACCACCTGTTGCAGCAATTTCACCTGGCTCAAAAACGCCTAGTGAAAGGGCGTTATTTGGCTGATCCCCTGCCCTGTATGCAACAGGTATTCCAGGTTTCAATCCTAAAAGCTGAGCTGAATGATCGGTCAAGTGACCAGAATCATGAAAAGTATTATTCACTTCCGGGATCATCGATTCGGGGATTCCTAAATCCTCTAAAAGTGATTTTGAAATTCTATTTTGCTTAAAATCCCAAAAAATACCCTCAGAAAGGCCTGAAATAGTGGTAGAAATCTGACCAGTCATTTTCATCGCGATGAAATCACCAGGGAGCATCATTTTGTCTATGCGGTCAAATACTTCAGGTTCATTTTCTTTTACCCATTTTAATTTTGCTGCCGTAAAATTTCCCGGGCTATTAAGTAAGGTGCTTAAACAAAGGTCTCTCCCCAGACGATCGAATGATTCATTGCCATAGGTAACTGCACGCCCATCACACCAAATAATAGAAGGCCGTAATACATGCTGATCCTTATCAACAAGTACCAATCCATGCATCTGGTAGCTCAGTCCTATCCCTTTTATTAGATCCTTGTCAATCCCTGCTTTTTGTATTACCCTTTTGGAAGCTTCACACACATATTCCCACCAGTTTTCTGGCTCCTGTTCAGCCCACCCCGACTTTTTAGATATCATTGACATTTCCTGATCAGGGTAGCTTGCCACCGCTATTGATTTCTTTTTTTCAGCATCTACAATAGAAGCTTTGATCGATGAGCTTCCGATATCAAAACCGATATAATACATAATCTAAGGGCTATAAATTGTTGAGGGAGGAAAGATAAGGAATGTTAAGTATTATCGTACACTCACACCTAACCCAAGTGAAAGTACCGGGTATTCCTGAAAAGTATAGGCGGTATTTATTGTGATAGCAACTAATCTAATACGTAATCCGGCAGTAAGATTCATGCTACCATTGCCATATTTGAGATCAATGGGATCTTCGGGCAAAGGTTCAAAGTCGGGATCGTTGATCGGATAAAACCCCAATATCTGTGTTCTGGATCCCGCTCTGGAAAACCCCAATGCTCCATAGATAGTAAAAATATTGACATACTCCTTTGATACAATTCCTTGCAACACAAGCCCATTAATATTAAAAATACCCTCATTTTGTTGTGTCGCAGGATCGCTATCCTTTGACAAGTCGGTCCGAATCTTAAGATTACTATACCCAGCTAAAAATGATACATCAATTCCAGAATAATCTAACATAGTTATCCATTGCCCTAAATTATGTTTAACCCCAAAACCTATCATTCCAATTTTTGCGAAGTCATCACCAAATGATAATGGAGGAATAAATCGAACTATTATGTCTGTTTCTTTAATAATTCCTATTCCAGCCTGTACCATTGGGACAGGTATTGCATTAAAACCAATCTCCTCTTTCAAATCAATTGCACCTGGTGGTGAGGTCGCACGAATCACCTCATCCCCATTATTATAAAATGTTAGCTCAGGTCTTTCTCCCTTCTGAAAGGGACCTAATACTGTAGAAACATCCGTGCTACCACCAGAAGAAAGTTGAATATTTGTAAAGTCCGAATTATTAAAAGTATAAGTGAGTCGAGATTGTGGAACAAAGGCAATATTCCCTGATAAGGAAATGTCAAATCCCAATGTTTCATGTGGTTTGGCCGTATTATACCAACCATTTGTAAATCCATAACCAACCCCTTCAAATACCGGTTTAAAGTAATTTTGAATCATTAACCCCGCATCATCCACCCCAGCTTGAAGAAATAGATCCCACTCGTCCTGCGCCTGCCCTTCAATTGCTAAGAGCAACAAAAACCATATGATGACACATTTATAAATCATAATCGATTGTTATTGTTGTGTCAAAATAAATTTCAAGAATAAAATCAATTGCCTGTGAATCACCACTGATATCAATAATCATATTAAATGGTATCTGATTATTGACAAGGTTAGTGATTTCCATTAAATCAATTGAACTAACAGGCAAGACTGTCTTTGTACTTGAAACTACCTGTAGATCAAATATCTGAAAAAGTGGTATTGTGTCCAGGGAAGCATTTCTGTAGAATCCTTGAATATCAACAACTTGGGAAAGATTTTCTAAGCCTACCTCCCTGATTTTATATCCTACTTCATTAACCTTAAATGGGTTTGGATACACCGCATAATCAACATAATCATCTATCTCATCATGAGCAGGAATATTAATTATGCTGTCAATTGAAACAACATTTGAGCCTGAGGGAATAATTAAGAAGGGGTATTCCAGCTTTTTAGAGATATCAGTTTCAATACCATTACAACCTTGGGATGACAACAGGATTATTGAAAAAACGGAAATGATTATTCCAGCCAGGCAATCTCTCATAACTGATAAAGTTAGTCATTGCCAATCAAACATCACAGATCATCACTCCGGCCTTAAGGGAAGCTAGTTTATCATCTTTCTTTGGGATAAATTCCTGAGCTACATATCCTTTATACCCTGTGTCCAGTATTGCTTTCATGATCACGGGATAATAAAGCTCCTGGCTTTCATCAATCTCATTTCTCCCAGGCACCCCACCCGTATGGTAATGTGCAATATATTCATGGTTATCCTGAATTGTTCGGATTACATCCCCCTCCATGATTTGCATGTGATAGATATCATAAAGCAATTTGAAATTTGGTGACCCAACTTTTTTAGCAAGTCTGACCCCCCATTCCGTATGATCACACTGATAGTCCGGATGATTTACTTTACTATTAAGTAGCTCCATTACCAGGGTAATATTCTTTTTTTCGGCAACTTTAAGCGCTTTTTGTATCCCAACTGCGCAATTTTCCAATCCCAGCTCGTCTGAAATTCCATTTCGATTTCCGGAAAATACAATGATCTTTTCAATCCCTGCATCCGCTGCTTTTTCAATGACTTCAATGTAGTTTTTAGTTAGTCGATCGTGATTATTTGGATCATTTAATCCTTTTGGTATTCCTGCATCCTTAGGCGTACCTAATGAACAGGTGATACCCACATCCTGAACAGTTTTCCAATCATCAGCACCTAACAAATCAATTGCAGCCATACCCATATCCTTGCATGCTATAGCAAATTCCCTGAGCGGTATATCGCCATAGCACCATTTACATACTGAATGATTTATATTTCCTTTTAGCTTCACTTCATTTGGGGTCTTATCTTTTCCTTCTGCCATTGAGAAAATCCCCAGTCCTAGGGATCCACCAGTCATCAATTTAAGGGCTTCTTTTCTTTTCATTCTGGAATAAAATTTGAGATTAACTTGAAGTTATAAATATTTGAATAAATAGTATGCAATGGCCATTGATCGATCTAAAATTGGGATAAGTGTAATTTATACAGGAATTGATCGAATAATGTATTATTCTCTATGGGCTAAGTCTATAATTTTAGCATATTTAGGGTATAATTGTCGTTACTATTAATTACCGTCACAAATAGTATGAATAATTTGTATTCCCAATCAAAAAGCATTGCTTTCTTAATTCTTATTCTTGGATCACAAATCCTCTATGGACAGGGACTCGACACAAAATTACAAAAAGTGGATAACCTGTTTGATAGAAATGATATTCTCTCAGGCATTAATGAGATCAACAGTATCCTGGGTAATACCTCTCTGGTAGCGCAGCTTTCGCCCCTTCAAAAAGCTAATCTTTATAACAATCTTGGCTTTGCTCAAATAAAAATCAAACAATTTGATTTGGCAAAAAAGAACCTGGAGACTGCACTCACAATTTATGAAGGCAATCCAGACATTGACAAGAAAGAGATGACATTTGTCCATCAAAACCTGGGTGCCGTCTTAATTGAAGAAGGTGAATATGATAAGGCACGTGATCTACTGATAAAGTCCATCGATGAAGCAGCATCAGCTTTTGGGCAGGAATCCCAGGAATACGGTGCCGCACAAACCAAGCTGGGAACGCTCTTTGAAGAGGTAGGTTATTATGACCTTGCAATAGAGTATTTTACAAAATCATATAACCTAAGCGTCAAAATACATAATGAGAGGAGCCCCGAATATGCTGAGATCTGCAATCATTTGGGACGAATCATGATCAAAAATGGAAATATTAACAAAGCCAAAGAATACTTACAAAAATCCACACAGATCTATGAAGGACTCGGAAGTAATTACCAAATAGATTATGCTGAGTCACTTGAAGATCTTGGTATGTTCTACGAAGCAGATGGTAATTATGCTGAGGCTGAAAGAGTTTTACTCAGAACCATGGATCTTAAAAAGAATATCCCTGGTTTACCAGAACATTTAATTGTCGAAACCTTAAATGACCTGGGTATTCTGTACCAGGATCTTGGAAATTTCAACAAAGCTGAACAGTACTTTGCAGAAGTTCACACGATCTGTATTGATCACCTTGGTACTGATAACCAGTATTATGCTACTTCTATTAATAACCTGGCAGTCATATATAAGCGTAAAGGGCAATTCGATGAAGCAAAAGCACTTCTACTTGAAGCATTGCCAGTATATGAAAAAAGATATGGTAAGAGACATCCAAGCTATGCTGATGCACTAAATAACCTTGCAAGTACAGAAAGAATTCTTGGGAATTTTACCTCAGCAGAAAGATCTTATCTTGAAGTACTACAGATTGACGAACAGGTTCATGGAAAAAACCACCCCGATTATGCCACAACCCTTAATAACCTCGGAATCCTCTACTCAGCAATGAGCCAACCTGAAAAAGCCATTGGATATTATCTGGAATCACTCAAGATTCGTAAAGATCGTCTGGGGGTTAATCATCCGGCATATTCTCGTTCGTTAGAAAATGTCGGGCTACACTTTTTTGCTAAAAATGACTACGTCCTTGCTGAGAAATACTTCAGAGAAGCCATTCAAATTCAGATTGATCAAATCTCCAGCATTTTCCCTATTCAGACAGAAAGAGAAAAAGAGCTGTTTTATGAAGATATCAGGGAGGATATTGAACGATACAATTTTGTGGTCATAAGATTACTACAACAAAAGCCTGAACTTATCGCCGAAGTTCTAAATAATCAGATACAAACAAAAGCCATCTTATTTTCATCTAATGAGAAGTTACAGAATAGCATAAGTAATAGCGGTAACCATGAGTTAATGGCTTCCTATATTCAATGGAAGGAACTTAAAACCAAATTAGCCAGCTATTATCAGATTGGAAAAACTAGACTTGAGGAATACAATATCAACCTTCAGGTCATTGAAGATAGTGTGGAAAATATGGAGAAAAACATCATGTTAAGTTCTCAGAAATTTTCAAACTACCTGAGAAAAGATAAGGTTACCTGGAAGGAGGTTCAAAGTAAAATCAAAGCAGACGAAAGCGTCATTGAAATCATCAGAATCCGGGATTTTGTGTCTGGAACACGTGGAGGTGTACAGGCTTTCGGCTTTAGTGATGCATTGTCCTACCTCGTAATTATTGTCAAGCCTGGTTCTTCCCTACCCGAATATGAATTGATCGAAAATGGTGTCCAACTTGAAGAAAAACTCTATGCAGCCTACAAAAATGCTTTGCAGTTTGGCTTTGAAGAATCAGCTTCATATCAATTGGTATGGGAAAGGGTGGATAAACACTTAAATGGCACCAAAAAGCTATATATGTCTCCGGATGGGATCTTTTATAAAATCAATCCAAACACTTTTAAGCTACCAGACAACACCTATCTTATTGACAAATATTATGTAAGCTTCATCACCAACTGTGAAGATATACTGAAAGGTCGACCTGCCAAGACTGTCAATGATGCAGTATTTTTCGGTAATCCTAATTTTGGAACAGCCAGTCAAAAGAACCTTAATTTAGATCAATTACCTGGTTCAGGAGAAGAAATTAAAATTGCTTCCAAAGACCTGTCGGCAAAAAAATGGCAAACGACTATTTACGAAGGAGATAATGCCACGGAGGCCAGAATCAAAGAAATCAATAGTCCGAAAATACTTCATATTGCTACACATGGTTATTTTTCTGACCAGAATGCTGCTTTGAAGAGAGTCCTGAATACAGATAATCCGCTATTTAAATCCGGGTTATTCTTGCAAGGAGCAGCCACCTCCCTATCTGCATACGCCAGTGGAACTAACCAGGTGAATTTCAGTGATGGCATTCTTAGCTCCTATGAAGCCATGAACCTAAACCTTGATGATACCGAGCTAGTGGTATTGTCAGCTTGTGAAACGGGTCTGGGAGATGTAACGAATGGTGAAGGGGTATATGGTCTTCAACGTGCCTTTCTTGTAGCTGGAACAAAATATCTAATTACCAGTCTGGTAAAAGTGGATGATAAAGCCACTCAGGAATTGATGAATACTTTTTATATCAATTATTTAAAAAGCAATAATATAACCGAATCTCTTTACCAGGCTCAGGTTAGTTTAAGACAAAACTACCCTAAACCATTAGTCTGGGGATCCTTCATACTGGTTGGACATGGCTAAGAAAACAACATACAAACTCCTTACACTTCTTCTACTGATTGCAGCTCCTTATTTTGGGTTTGGTCAGACCGTACAGCTTTTAATTCAAAATGCGGATAAATATGCTGAGCTAAACCAACATCCTGAAGCAATAAAGATTTACAAGGCCGTGCTTGAGGACATGGATCCAAATAATATTTCAGCCCAGTATAAAATCGCAGAGTCTTATCGAGCCATTAAAGATTATGAAATGGCTGAGGGTTACTATCAAAAAGTTAAAAGGCGAAATGATGGGAGATTTCTTTTGGCTGGCTTTTACTATGCATTGATGCGCAAACTCAATGGAGATTATAATGAAGCCCTGGAAGAATTTGAGGCATTCATGGCTTTACTTAAAGAACGTGAACAACATGAAGACGACCGATTTAGATACTATTATGAACAGGCCAGAATTGAAAGAGAAGGAAGTCTAATTGCGCTAAACGAAATATCAATCACACAACCAGAACACCAATTCAGCATCTTACCATCTCCTGTCAATAGTGAATTGATGGATTCTGCACCTGCGATATATTTAAATGATTCTACACTAGTTGTAACCACAGGTAGAGGTAAAAGCAGAGGAACAGCATTCGGTGAACCCTGGAATAACTTATTCAGATATAGTAAAGTTGGCGATAAGTGGGAGCAAATTAAAGATCGGGATGGCTGGGATATAGTCAATGATAATTTTGAGGATGCAGCAGGAGTGTTCAATACTGAAAAGAATAAATTATACTTCACACGTTGTGAACCTGTAGGGGATAATGAAATACCTTGTAAAGTCTATGTTTCCAAATTAATTGGAGGTGAATGGTCTGAACCTCAGGAACTTAACTTCAATATTAACTCAAGAGGTTCCAATTCAAGACAAGCTTTCATTACATACAGTGGTGATTCTCTTTTCTTTTGCTCTGACCGGGATGGAGGTTATGGTGAGTATGACATTTACTTAAGCACAAAATATGGAGATGAAAACTGGGGTCCACCCCAAAACCTGGGTTCTCAAATTAATACACCTTTTACCGAATCTTCTCCTTTTTATGATCACATTGATCAATCACTCTTCTTCAGTTCAACTGGTCATAGGGGATTTGGCGGATATGACATTTATATGGCTCATGGAACAAGCTTTGACAAAGCAGAAATATACAATGTTGGCAAACCTTTTAATTCAAATGGAGACGATCTTTTCTGGTTCTTGGGCAAAAACAAAGGTTATCTTTCTTCTAACAGGGATGGCGGTGCTGGAAAAATGGACATCTATGGTTTCATAGTCTCTACCGAAAATGAAATCGTCACTGAAATTGAAACGGATGAATCCATAGCCGGACGTAACTCATTATTTTCTGATGACTATGATTTTGATTCGGATAATGATGCGATGTTGAGTGAAATCATCAGCCACCTTATGGCAGCAAAAGTCTCGGATGTGGAAATGGCACTAACCAGTGATCAACTGTCATTTTACAACTCATTGAGTAAAGATGACCAGGAAAGAATTGACAGGATCGTTGGTGCCAGGGTAAGAAATCTATCTCAGAACGACCTGAACGCAATTCGGGATGAGGATGAATTTTTCTACTCTAGTATGCAATCAGATGACAAAAGACACCTGGATAACTTGATCTCTGCCTATGTGAGAGAAGATGGTTTGGGCTTAAGCGTATCAGTCGAACAGGAGGACAATGACTTCTATGAGAATCTCGCGGTGGAAGATAAGGAAAAAGTGGATATGATCATTGCTACTCGGATTAAGCAAGCCCAGGACTATCACTACCCTTCTGCTGATTACGATCAATTAGATGAACAATCCAAAGCCAGTGTCAATTCATTGAGTGGGAAGGTAATTGCTCAAAAGAAAAACTTTGAAAGTATGTCATTAGCTTTCAATGAAAATCTCTTCTTAAGAAATAACCAGGAAAATAAGGATCTTATCAATAATTCCATAAAAGAAAAGATCTATAACCTGTCAGAAGACCCGCAATTTCAATTAAAAGAAGAAGACAGGATATTCTACCAAAACCTTGATTCCAAGCAGCTGGAAGGGTTACAAAATATTGCCAGTGCCATTATCTTAAATGATGTGGACAAACTGGGAGATAAATTTGCCAAAGAAGACCTAGCTGTCTATAATTCTTTCAGTGGTAATCAAAAGTTGCAGTTGGATAGAATTCTTTCAAAAATCATTAACAACTCAGTCAAAGCGGATCTTTATTTGGGTGAAGTGAATTTTGAAAAAAGCGAGGTGGCTGCAGCAAAAGTGGATCGCGACATCGAAGCTGCGTTTACCGTGCTAAAGAGTTCGAAACAGCCATTATTTAATGCGCTTTCTGAGAACAATCACAGAGCAATTAAAAGGTTTATCTCTGTTTCGGAACCCTGGATCAATAGTCCAGGCAATATTTATCTTCCAAATAGTGAAGTTTCAGAACCTATCGCATATGTTGACAGAGGGCCAATGATAGCGGAAGTCAGGGCGGGGATCACCTCAAAATATGGAACTACTGGATCTTCGCGGAGTAACAATGCCTCAGAACCGGGAACAGGCACTGGTTCTGACGTCACTGCTTCTGCTATCTCAAATACTAACATTAGTCTTTTTGAAAACCTCTCTGAAGCAGAAAAAGCAGCCGTTAGTAGATCCATTGCTGCAAATTTGGTTTCAACAGCCTATCGCGATGATCCTTCCCTCGCCATTTCAGACAATTCGGCCTATGCAGTACTGAATGCGCAACAAAAGTCTTTCATTCAGGTTCTCACAAAACGACTCTCCGGAAGCCCATTAACTGCAAATGAAAAATTACTCCTATCCAGCGCAGAGTCATATTATGAACACTTACCTGAAACTGAAAAAGCCATATGGAGTCGGGTAATAGCCAAAGAAGCACTCAAAGCAAATAGAAACGGAAATGAATACACCATAACAGCACAGGATGAAGCTGTCCTGGTAGCATTTACTACTTATGAAAAATCTGCTGTTGAGAACATTCAAAATTCCATGCTAAATCAGCAAAGACTCCTGCTAGGTGGAGTAACTATTTACAGCCAATTCGATCTCAACAAACAACGGGTTGGACAAATTCCTGCAAATATTGTCGACAACTTTAGTCAAATAAATGTATCAGGAAGGTTGCTAAATACCACAAACAACACCCCCCTATCAGGGACAATTCTCAACCTGGTATCAAACAATGGGGTTGTAATCGGACAGGTTACTACAAAAGCCGATGGAGGTTTTCTATTTACCAATACACCAAATACAGACTATTATTTTGAGCTGGCAGATCCCTCGATTGATAAAACGAAAGTCTATTTGAGTGAGCCAAACGTAAAAGGGACTGGACCGGCATCACAAAACACTTTCCGACCTGGAGATCCTATCAATCAGGAAGATATCAAATACTATTCCTCCCTAAACGCGGAGCAAAAAAGAGCCATTGACCTGAGCATAGCCGCTAGTATGCTGAGTGACATTTACAGTAAATCTCCTGATCAGGCACTTTCGGATCAGGCCTTTTACAAAACATTAAGCGATAAGGAAAAATCCTATATCAGTATCCTGGCCAAAGAACTTAGAGGTGAAACCATTGTGGAAAGCGAATATCTGCTAAAAGCAACAGCTGACTCTTATTATGCACACCTGATTCCCGTGGAACACCCTTACTGGAGTAGGCTAATAGCCATCGAAGCACTTAAGGATTATAGAAATAATAATGCGTTTTCTGTAAGTGATGAAATTCAGTCTATCATCAATTCCCTATCCTACTCCGAAAAAAATTCCTACGAAAGGATAAAACTGTCAAGGTCACTAAACGAACCTATGTTCTCAAATCAACTTAATGCCAATCCAAAGCTACTTGCCAGCATACCTGAAAATGCAGCTGGAAATAAAGACGCCATGATCGTAAGTGGGATGGTAGCCGAAGTTAAAACAAACATTCCAGCCGCTGATCAGTCTCTCGCCTTACTGGATGAATCAAACAGTTCAGTTTCTACCACTAAAACAGATGTAAATGGAAAGTTTGCATTCAATGAAGTTTCAACTGGTAACTACCAGGTAACCAATTCAAGTGAATCTTTAGCAGATAACCTTTATATTGACAACCTGGCTTTAAAGGATAAGCAAGGTGAAACGCTAGTTGCCTCTTCGGGTAGCTCAAAGGCCCCTGGATCAGCGGGTTTAGAATCTAATGATATTTCTTTCTATAACAATCTCAATACTTCTACAAGAAAGGCATTCGACAGTAGTATTGCCACAGAGCTTTTAAATGAAGCTTACGAAAAAACTCCAACACAAACAACTTCAGATCAACAGACCTTTAATTCTACTAATCAGAACATAAAAGGTTATATCCAAATATTAGCTCAGGATCTTAATGGTGCTAATATTCCAGCAAATCAGCTGGGCAATTTGGCTGTGGCCTATTCCTACTACAGACAATTGGCCGGAAATGAGCAGCAAGAATTTGGTCGAATGGTCACACAACAAGCTTTTGTAAACAGTAAATCCGGTAATCAATATGTACCTTCTCCTGCCGACCTACAGATCATTAATAATCTGAGTGCCTATGAAAAAGGAGTCTATAATCGAATAAAGGAAACCCGAAGGATTACCGGACCATTGACCGATGGCGCAGTGGCAATGGATGATTCGGATGATATTCTAATGAGCATCCCCCCTACTGCTGGAAACGCGGGATCTATGCTCGAAGTCTCAGGTAGGTTGGGTAAAAAAGATTCTAACGAACCAGCAGCATCAGTATCAATCACATTATCAGATAACAATGGAAACATTGTCTCCAGAACAACTTCTGATTCTAATGGCCAGTTTGAATTTGATCGGGTGAATAATGGAAACTATGTGATAAAAGTGAGCAAAACTAGTAATTCTGGTTTACCAGCAAATATTTATGTAAGTGATATCAATTTCAAAGAAGTTGCGACAGACAACATTCTGGCGGCTAATGAGAAGTCACTGGATCTTACTCCCTCACAATTATCAGCCAGTACAATTGGTATTTACCAGAACCTGTCCAGAACTGATCAAAAAACAGTGGATCGTCTAATCGCTTTTGAATACCTGACGCAAGCTTATAAAAATGATCCCAACCTCAAAAAAGCAGATCAACAAGCTCTCAAGGATTTGAATAGCCAGGAAGAAAAGTATATGAAAATTCTCGCCATGGACCTAAATGGTCAAGAGCTTTCGAAAGCCGAACAGAGCTTCTTATCGAGTGCTTTCTCTTATTACTATAATGTTGCCCCAAGTAGAAAAGCTGTCATAAATAGAATTGTCTCTGACATGGTTTTTAGTGAAAATATGCAGGGTAATAATTACCGATTAGCAGGTGGAGATGTTTCATTCAGAAATGGAATGAATGCTTCAACAAGTTCCGCAGTAGATAATATCAAAACCTTCCGATTCAACAATGAACGCATTCTTTGTGAAAACCTTGAAGTCGAATCACGGGATATGGGCGAACACCCCATTGTGTTGAATATCCCAGGTTATACCAACCAACAGTTTGGAAGACTCAATATCACAGGAAAGCTCATAAGCACTCAGACAGGTAATCCGGTATCCACAAAGGCTTTAAGAGTAGTAGATAACAATGGAAACATGATCGCGCGCACATTTTCCGGCTCGGATGGTACTTTTAAATTCAGCGAGATAAGATCTGGTAATTATCACATAGAGCTAGAACAAGCATATTCTGCCAGGACACAAAATGAAAGCTATTTTGTCAAAGATCTTGAAATTACTGGAACAGAGGGATCAAAATATGCCTACCAGCAATCGTTTAATATCCATTTTAATTTTAATGGTACCGAACTTAGGCCGGAAGCAAAACAAGCACTCTTTGATGTGATCGAACTTGCTGAAAATCAGGAAATCACCCTGGAACTAAGGGCACATACTGATGGAATTGGTGATGTGAAATATAATGATGAACTCAGTGGAAAAAGAGGAAATGAAACGGTTGATTTTCTAAAAAGATATGGGATCAGAAGTGATCAAATATCGTTGCTATCCTTAGGTAAAAATGATCCGGTTGCCTCGAACAATGACGAATACGGGCGCCAGTTTAACAGAAGGGTTGAAATAATTATTAAATCGCACTCCCCTATCAATTACCAACCACCTACAGTTTATCTGATCAGACCAAAAGCTACACTTTACAGCATTGCAAAAAACTTCAATCTCACTATGGAGGAGATAATGAAACTAAATGGTCTGGAGCAGGCTAGTTTAGATGCCTATAAACCCTTGCGGATTCTGAATCCCATGAATTATAAGCCTAACCTGGATATGCTGGTAGAATTGAACGCATCCGTGTCAACCAGCAATAGTTTCAAATACACGGTAAAAAACCCTGGAGAAACGGTAACTTCAATCGCTGAAAAATTCAATCTTCCGGAGGAGCTGGTTTGGGAGATGAATAACCTGACCTCTCCGTCACTAAAACAGGGACAGACGCTTAATATCTATGTGAGATATTAGATGGATATTCAGGCTCTCAGACTTTCCGATATTCCGACAGTCAGAATCGTTATAATTGGGATTAGTGAAGTTCTAAAACTCTCTTCAAGAAATGAGTACAATATGAGTCGGAACATCCGAATATCGGAAAATCCTATTAAAATAAAGCGTTGTTAATTTTTCTGAGGTTCCCGCTATTTCCCAATTGATAAATAAGAGATATCTCATAAGAGGGGGTAATTGATACAGCATTATTAGGAACAAATAAGTATGAATTCATGTCCATGCTCGCACGTATCGCCAATGCATTATATTGTAGTCCTCCCATAAAAGAGAAAGATTCTCGCAGTCTATACCATGAACCAAATAACAGTTGGAATCCCTGATTAGCTGAAGTAAATCTTGCTGTACTGACAAAACTCAAAGCAAAGTGGGAACCAACGATTGGCGCATATTTTCCCCTTGAATAATAAAGTAATGCATTTGGTAAAATATATAAATTTCCTGCTCTTACCTCAACACCACCATGATACTTCAAAATAATCGGCTGCCGGTCATTGCCTGCTTTACTGAATGAGTCGTTAGGTCTATTGATATTATAGATCGCAATACCGGAAAAGGCACTGTAATTGTGTAAAAGATAATTTCGTTTTCTGTTGTAATAATACATTGCGCCAGCGTGAACCGCAATCTTATTTGAGCTATTATCAAATTCTGTAATAGGAGCCGATGAAAAGTCATTAAAACCTCCATTAACATAGGCGCTATACTGAGACCCCCATTTAAAATTTGATGGTGAAAATGCTTTTCTGGCATATCCACCCTGGATACCAACTGCAATTAGGTCTGACCCTAACAAACCAAGACTAAAATTCTGGGCATACGTCAAATAAATTCCATTTTCCGTCAAAAAACCATCATGTTGATCCTGACTGAATGCACTAATACCAAACCCGGCAACATTATCCGATATATTATCCAGCTTAATAGGAAATACAAGAGAGACCTGAGCTGTTTGGATTGGGATTTCTCCTGTAGTTTGTAACTTATAATTGACACTCACTGCAAGATCTGTATAAGCAGATGCATAAGCAGGATTCATATAAAGTGCAGAAACCAGGTATTGAGAGAAATCATCTTCCTGAGCTTTTACCAGATAGCAGCTACATACAAGGTATAATATAGTCCAGATTCTTTTCATCTTATCAGATAAACTTGATCAGCCTTAGAATCTAGTTTCCATTCCTCTTCGGGAATTCCAAGAGGCATGAGCTTAAATGTAATTTGATAGAAATACACTCCTGTGGGTTCGTCCTTGCCCGTATTGCGATTAGTACCATCCCAACCCACTTCTTTAGCCTGGTAAAGATCTGCTGTTTCATATACTAAAATCCTTTTCCTATTATAAACTCGCATAAGAAATCCATCAGACGAAACTCGCTCCCCAAAGAATCGAAATGTTTGATTATTGGGATTCGAGGCATTTGGTGAAAATACCTCCGGAACATACCATACGCCACCTGGAGGTACAATCGGAGCTTTAGCGATAGCAAAATACCGGATATTGGATGTATCGGAAAAAACCAAAAGGCTATCACTTAATATCCTACCATAGGATATTGAATCTGTATTTTCTAATGTCAATACGCTTAATGAATTGAATACCCCTCCTGCACTATCCGCATAGGCAATGACTGGTGATACGTATGTAGCAGTTATCTGATTCTCGATAGCAAAATTTGCTAAATCTTCATCCCTGAAATCCATAAATAAACGGGACCCGTCAAAACTACCGGAAATCAATTCTGCTGACCATAGTCCGTTGGGGGAAACACCTAATAGATCTTCTCCCGGTACAGGATCGGTAGGATTGGTCCAGATATGATTGACTCCCATTTCAGTTCCAATACCTTCAATATTATCAAATTCCACCGGACCAAAATGTCCATTATTCCCAACTGGGAAATACCTAAATCCAGTCCCCCTACTAATCAGCGTACCGTCATAATAAGAGGTCTCGGTCCCACCTGACGCTGCAGCACTTGATTCCAATATCAGTAATTTATCTACCTGTGGCATCAAAACACCTGATTGAAAATCCAACTCACCCGTAATGTTTATTCCTGGTGAATTGAGTGTAACCGGCCCCATGGCATTCATGGTCATTCCTTTCAGGAACATCTGCTTCTCTGTGAAAAGCTGAGGGCCCATTCCAATAAATTCTACGGTTCCATCAACAAAGTTAGAAACATTGTTATTGGTCCAGTCACCTCCTAGTAATACCGTTCCGGAACTTGTTACACTTCCGTCATTTATTCCAGTTCCTCCAATGGTCAGTTCTGAATCTGTTGCCAGACCAATGGTCCCGTTATTCTGAAGGGCTTGATCAGTACCAAGGCTTCCGGTATTGATTCCAGCGATAATTCCATCATTATCAATATCTCCGGAAGCATGTAGTAAAGCACCATCACTGATAGTGACTCTTGCGCCCGTAGGGACATAAAGGTTTTGGGCATTGGTAACTGATGCCAGCAAAATGAAAATCACGATATGTAAGCTCGATCTAATCATCAATAATTATAGGACCTGCTAACTTCCAACCAGTCACTTCCATTCCAGATCAATGTAAGTGTATCCCCTGTATCTTCAGGATCCCAGGTATCGGCTACATCTGCTCTTCCAGAAAGGTTAACGTTTCCAGCTGATTCATCTAATGTTAAATTCGCACTACCAGCTCCAGCACCATTTATTAGCGTAATAACAAGCACTTGTCCTGCCTGAACCCCATTACTTAAATTGAAAGTTGTCGCACCAACATGGCTATCCTGAATGATAAGAAATGAGCGGTTTTGAACCTGAATGGTTGTTCCGGTTGAACTTAAGGTAATAGAGTTACTAGAAATGGATAATCCACCAGTGACTTCAGCAGACAAACCAGATGTACTCGTCAATGGAGCAGACATGGATATCCCGTTATTCCCTGCACTAATATTTACAGCGGTAGCCGATGTACTGCCTATGTTAATTGCTCTGGCTCCAGCAGTTCCTATATTAACTGCACCTGTATTGGCATCATTACCCAGGTTAATTGACTGGGTTCCGCCAACCGTGAAGGCACCATCCGTACTATTTGTTGTAATTGAATTTCCAAATGCATAGGCCTCCTGAAGCGTTTGATCATCTGTACTTCCTCCTAATGCGAGTGAAGTTTCAAGTTCCTGAAGGGCTACCTTAATATCAACATTATCTGATATGATCGTCTCATTAAATGTTCCAAGGTTAGTTGCTTCAGCAGCTACTCCGGATAGTGTTTGAATCGCATCTACATCCGTTTCTAATTCCTGGAAGGCATTTACAATAGTGGTATTATCAGAAATAATAGTCCCAGTAAATGTCCCAAGATTACTGGAATTAGCAGCAAGACCAGTTAAGGAAATCAGGTTCGCTACATTGGTTCCTAATGCGGCTATATCAACTCCATCAACATTTCCGGTAACTGTGATATCACCAGTCACATCAATACCATTAGAAGCATCAAAATTTGCACTGGAAATTACAGCTCCTGTACCATTTGGTGTAAATGTTATATTACCATTAGCATCAGTTGATGAAAGTACATTACCGGATAGTCTTAAATTCCCACCATCTGTTTGGGTTGTTCCGGATAAAGTGGTGAAGGTACCAGCTGCAGCACCCGTTCCGCCAATTACCGTGTTGTCTATTGTTCCAACACTAATTTCTACTAAAGGAACTACCACTCGTCCAGTACCACTAGTGGTTAGGGTTATGTCATTATTTATCGGAGCATCAACTGTGACGCCTCCTGCTCCATCCAGGTCCAATACACCACTTGTGGTAGTCGATAGTGCCAAATTCGCTCCATCTACTGTAAAGTTTGAAGCTGCCTGAGCATCCAGGCTAATCGCCTCTGGTCCCGAAATATCTAAAGTATTACCACCTGAAGTAACGATTGTATTACCACCATCATAGGCATCTTGTAAGCTGACACTGATTGCACCCACCTGGTTATCTACGTATGTTTTTACTGCTAATTGGGTCGATAAGCTCGTGTTATTAGCTCCGGCAGCACCGAGGTCTGTAGCTATACTAATGTTGTCTACCGTCTGTCCGGCATCAAACTGTAAAGTACCATCCAAATCAACATTGCCAGTGGTTGACAGGTTGCCTACTGAGGCGGTCCCTGATGCATTCAAGGTCGTTACGCCGGTAACCGCTCCACTTGTCGTTGAAAATGACCCATCAGTTAAGGTGGCTCCTGTAATCGTTCCCGAGCCTGTGATGTTTGTTGCATTGGTGATCGCTCCTGAATTGATCGAGGCTACGCCATCAGTCAATGTAGCTCCCTGTACCGTACCTGTCGCTGTGACTCCTCCAGTATTCAATGAATTAACTCCTATCGTCGTCGTCGTCGCTCCATCTGTTACTGTGATCTGATTGTCTCCTATCGTCGTTACATCTAAACCTGTTCCATCTTCTACAACCAAGGTTCCTGCTCCACCATTGTTATCTACTATCAGACTATTACCATCAACTGTCAACGTAGCATCACCGGTCAACGTGCCTCCAAGGTCAATCGCTGTACCATTCGCTGTCGTTCCTTCTCCATCGGTCAACGCTGTCGCACTGATCGCTGAATTCACTGCAGCTGCTGTAGGTAGCTGACTATCTGTTGATGATCCATCTACGGTCGTCGTGATCTCATTAACCGTCTGTCCGGCATCAAACTGTAAAGTACCATCCAAATCAACATTGCCAGTAGTTGACAGGTTGCCTACTGAGGCGGTCCCTGATGCATTCAAGGTCGTTACGCCGGTAACCGCTCCACTTGTCGTTGAAAATGATCCATCAGTCAATGTTGCTCCTGTGATCGTTCCCGAGCCTGTGATGTTTGTTGCATTGGTGATCGCTCCTGAATTGATCGAGGCTACGCCATCAGTCAATGTTGCTCCCTGGACTGTACCTGTCGCTGTGACTCCTCCAGTATTCAATGAATTAACTCCTATCGTCGTCGTGGTCGCTCCGTCTGTTACTGTGATCTGATTGTCTCCTATCGTCGTTACATCTAAACCTGTTCCATCTTCTACAACAAAGGTCCCTGCTCCGCCATTGTTATCTACTATCAGACTATTACCATCTACTAATAAAGTAGCATCGCCTGTCAAGGTACCACCTAAATCTATCGCTGTACCATTCGCTGTCGTTCCTTCTCCATCTGTCAACGCTGTCGCACTGATCGCCGAATTCACTGCAGCTGCTGTAGGTAGCTGACTATCTGTTGATGATCCATCTACGGTCGTCGTGATCTCATTAACCGTCTGTCCGGCATCAAACTGTAAAGTACCATCCAAATCAACATTGCCAGTAGTTGACAGGTTGCCTACTGAGGCGGTCCCTGATGCATTCAAGGTCGTTACGCCGGTAACCGCTCCACTTGTCGTTGAAAATGATCCATCAGTCAATGTTGCTCCTGTGATCGTTCCCGAGCCTGTGATGTTTGTTGCATTGGTGATCGCTCCTGAATTGATCGAGGCTACGCCATCAGTCAATGTAGCTCCCTGTACCGTACCTGTCGCTGTGACTCCTCCAGTATTCAATGAATTAACTCCTATCGTCGTCGTCGTCGCTCCATCTGTTACTGTGATCTGATTGTCTCCTATCGTCGTTACATCTAAACCTGTTCCATCTTCTACAACCAAGGTTCCTGCTCCACCATTGTTATCTACTATCAGACTATTACCATCAACTGTCAACGTAGCATCACCGGTCAACGTGCCTCCAAGGTCAATCGCTGTACCATTCGCTGTCGTTCCTTCTCCATCGGTCAACGCTGTCGCACTGATCGCTGAATTCACTGCAGCTGCTGTAGGTAGCTGACTATCTGTTGATGATCCATCTACGGTCGTCGTGATCTCATTAACCGTCTGTCCGGCATCAAACTGTAAAGTACCATCCAAATCAACATTGCCAGTGGTTGACAGGTTGCCTACTGAGGCGGTCCCTGATGCATTCAAGGTCGTTACCCCAGTAACAGCTCCACTTGTCGTTGAAAATGATCCATCTGTTAAGGTGGCTCCCGTAATCGTTCCCGATCCTGTGATGTTTGTTGCATTGGTAATCGCTCCTGAATTGATCGAGGCTACGCCATCAGTCAATGTAGCTCCCTGTACCGTACCTGTCGCTGTGACTCCTCCAGTATTCAATGAATTAACTCCTATCGTCGTCGTGGTCGCTCCGTCTGTTACTGTGATCTGATTGTCTCCTATCGTCGTTACATCTAAACCTGTTCCATCTTCTACAACTAAAGTTCCTGCACCACCATTGTTATCTACTATCAGGCTATTACCATCTACTAATAAAGTAGCATCCCCTGTCAAGGTACCTCCTAAATCTATCGCTGTGCCATTCGCTGTCGTTCCTTCTCCATCGGTCAACGCTGTCGCACTGATCGCTGAATTCACTGCAGCTGCTGTAGGTAGCTGACTATCTGTTGATGATCCATCTACGGTCGTCGTGATCTCATTAACCGTCTGTCCGGCATCAAACTGTAAAGTACCATCCAAATCAACATTGCCAGTAGTTGACAGGTTGCCTACTGAGGCGGTCCCTGATGCATTCAAGGTCGTTACGCCGGTAACCGCTCCACTTGTCGTTGAAAATGATCCATCAGTCAATGTTGCTCCTGTGATCGTTCCCGAGCCTGTGATGTTTGTTGCATTGGTGATCGCTCCTGAATTGATCGAGGCTACGCCATCAGTCAATGTTGCTCCCTGGACTGTACCTGTGGCGCTAACTCCACCTGTACTCAATGAATTAACTCCTATCGTCGTCGTGGTCGCTCCGTCTGTTACTGTGATCTGATTGTCTCCTATCGTCGTTACATCTAAACCTGTTCCATCTTCTACAACAAAGGTCCCTGCTCCGCCATTGTTATCTACTATCAGACTATTACCATCTACTAATAAAGTAGCATCACCTGTCAATGTACCACCTAAATCTATCGCTGTACCATTCGCTGTCGTTCCTTCTCCATCTGTCAACGCTGTCGCACTGATCGCTGAATTCACTGCAGCTGCTGTAGGTAGCTGACTATCTGTTGATGATCCATCTACGGTCGTCGTGATCTCATTAACCGTCTGTCCGGCATCAAACTGTAAAGTACCATCCAAATCAACATTGCCAGTAGTTGACAGGTTGCCTACTGAGGCGGTCCCTGATGCATTCAAGGTCGTTACGCCGGTAACCGCTCCACTTGTCGTTGAAAATGATCCATCCGTCAATGTTGCTCCTGTGATCGTTCCCGAGCCTGTGATGTTTGTTGCATTGGTGATCGCTCCTGAATTGATCGAGGCTACGCCATCAGTCAATGTTGCTCCCTGGACTGTACCTGTGGCGCTAACTCCACCTGTACTCAATGAATTAACTCCTATCGTCGTCGTGGTCGCTCCGTCTGTTACTGTGATCTGATTGTCTCCTATCGTCGTTACATCTAAACCTGTTCCATCTTCTACAACAAAGGTCCCTGCTCCGCCATTGTTATCTACTATCAGACTATTACCATCTACTAATAAAGTAGCATCACCTGTCAATGTACCACCTAAATCTATCGCTGTACCATTCGCTGTCGTTCCTTCTCCATCTGTCAACGCTGTCGCACTGATCGCTGAATTCACTGCAGCTGCTGTAGGTAGCTGACTATCTGTTGATGATCCATCTACGGTCGTCGTGATCTCATTAACCGTCTGTCCGGCATCAAACTGTAAAGTACCATCCAAATCAACATTGCCAGTAGTTGACAGGTTGCCTACTGAGGCGGTCCCTGATGCATTCAAGGTCGTTACGCCGGTAACCGCTCCACTTGTCGTTGAAAATGATCCATCCGTCAATGTTGCTCCTGTGATCGTTCCCGAGCCTGTGATGTTTGTTGCATTGGTGATCGCTCCTGAATTGATCGAGGCTACGCCATCAGTCAATGTTGCTCCCTGGACTGTACCTGTGGCGCTAACTCCACCTGTACTCAATGAATTAACTCCTATCGTCGTCGTGGTCGCTCCGTCTGTTACTGTGATCTGATTGTCTCCTATCGTCGTTACATCTAAACCTGTTCCATCTTCTACAACAAAGGTCCCTGCTCCGCCATTGTTATCTACTATCAGACTATTACCATCTACTAATAAAGTAGCATCACCTGTCAAGGTACCACCTAAATCTATCGCTGTACCATTCGCTGTCGTTCCTTCTCCATCTGTCAACGCTGTCGCACTGATCGCTGAATTCACTGCAGCTGCTGTAGGTAGCTGACTATCTGTTGATGATCCATCTACGGTCGTCGTGATCTCATTAACCGTCTGTCCGGCATCAAACTGTAAAGTACCATCCAAATCAACATTGCCAGTAGTTGACAGGTTGCCTACTGAGGCGGTCCCTGATGCATTCAAGGTCGTTACGCCGGTAACCGCTCCACTTGTCGTTGAAAATGATCCATCAGTCAATGTTGCTCCTGTGATCGTTCCCGAGCCTGTGATGTTTGTTGCATTGGTGATCGCTCCTGAATTGATCGAGGCTACGCCATCAGTCAATGTTGCTCCCTGGACTGTACCTGTGGCGCTAACTCCACCTGTACTCAATGAATTAACTCCTATCGTCGTCGTGGTCGCTCCATCTGTTACTGTGATCTGATTGTCTCCTATCGTCGTTACATCTAAACCTGTTCCATCTTCTACAACAAAGGTCCCTGCTCCGCCATTGTTATCTACTATCAGACTATTACCATCTACTAATAAAGTAGCATCGCCTGTCAAGGTACCACCTAAATCTATCGCTGTCCCATTCGCTGTCGTTCCTTCTCCATCGGTCAACGCTGTCGCACTGATCGCCGAATTCACTGCAGCTGCTGTAGGTAGCTGACTATCTGTTGATGATCCATCTACGGTCGTCGTGATCTCATTAACCGTCTGTCCGGCATCAAACTGTAAAGTACCATCCAAATCAACATTGCCAGTAGTTGACAGGTTGCCTACTGAGGCGGTCCCTGATGCATTCAAGGTCGTTACGCCGGTAACCGCTCCACTTGTCGTTGAAAATGATCCATCAGTTAAGGTGGCTCCTGTAATCGTACCTGAGCCTGTGATGTTTGTTGCATTGGTGATCGCTCCTGAATTGATCGAGGCTACGCCATCAGTCAATG
Source organism: Bacteroidota bacterium (assembly GCA_047947195.1). GTDB lineage: Bacteria > Bacteroidota > Bacteroidia > Cytophagales > Cyclobacteriaceae > UBA7330. Next base: position 1,941,836 of record CP170458.1, on the reverse strand, counting down.
TAGCTCCCTGTACCGTACCTGTCGCTGTGACTCCTCCAGTATTCAATGAATTAACTCCTATCGTCGTCGTCGTCGCTCCATCTGTTACTGTGATCTGATTGTCTCCTATCGTCGTTACATCTAAACCTGTTCCATCTTCTACAACTAAAGTTCCTGCACCACCATTGTTATCTACTATCAGGCTATTACCATCTACTAATAAAGTAGCATCCCCTGTCAAGGTACCTCCTAAATCTATCGCTGTGCCATTCGCTGTCGTTCCTTCTCCATCGGTCAACGCTGTCGCACTGATCGCTGAATTCACTGCAGCTGCTGTAGGTAGCTGACTATCTGTTGATGATCCATCTACGGTCGTCGTGATCTCATTAACCGTCTGTCCGGCATCAAACTGTAAAGTACCATCCAAATCAACATTGCCAGTAGTTGACAGGTTGCCTACTGAGGCGGTCCCTGATGCATTCAAGGTCGTTACGCCGGTAACCGCTCCACTTGTCGTTGAAAATGATCCATCAGTCAATGTTGCTCCTGTGATCGTTCCCGAGCCTGTGATGTTTGTTGCATTGGTGATCGCTCCTGAATTGATCGAGGCTACGCCATCAGTCAATGTTGCTCCCTGGACTGTACCTGTGGCGCTAACTCCACCTGTACTCAATGAATTAACTCCTATCGTCGTCGTGGTCGCTCCGTCTGTTACTGTGATCTGATTGTCTCCTATCGTCGTTACATCTAAACCTGTTCCATCTTCTACAACAAAGGTCCCTGCTCCGCCATTGTTATCTACTATCAGACTATTACCATCTACTAATAAAGTAGCATCACCTGTCAATGTACCACCTAAATCTATCGCTGTACCATTCGCTGTCGTTCCTTCTCCATCTGTCAACGCTGTCGCACTGATCGCTGAATTCACTGCAGCTGCTGTAGGTAGCTGACTATCTGTTGATGATCCATCTACGGTCGTCGTGATCTCATTAACCGTCTGTCCGGCATCAAACTGTAAAGTACCATCCAAATCAACATTGCCAGTAGTTGACAGGTTGCCTACTGAGGCGGTCCCTGATGCATTCAAGGTCGTTACGCCGGTAACCGCTCCACTTGTCGTTGAAAATGATCCATCCGTCAATGTTGCTCCTGTGATCGTTCCCGAGCCTGTGATGTTTGTTGCATTGGTGATCGCTCCTGAATTGATCGAGGCTACGCCATCAGTCAATGTTGCTCCCTGGACTGTACCTGTGGCGGTTACACCATTACCAGCTGTTAATAATCCATTCTGATCGACCGTCACATCACCAGCTACCCCATCTACAATAAAATTTCCGCCCGCTGTCGCATCAATGGTTAAATTATTGGCATCAAGGTCTATTACTCTTGAGCTTGTGAAGGCATTTCCCCCACCAATATTCACAGAGGTGCCATTCGCCGAGGTTCCTTCTCCGTTGGTAATTGAGTTCGCACTTATTGCTGATCGTACAGCTGCTTCAGTTGGTAGATTACTGTCAGACCCCGTTACTCCTACACTGGTGACTATGTTGTTAACCGTTGATCCGCTGGCCAGGGTTAAATCGCTGGCGATTGTAACACTACCACCATTTAGGTTTGTTACACCTGTGATATCAATGATATCAGCCGGCCCATCACCCAACTCTACATTACCAATCAATGTTGTTAAGCCTGCAATATTTAACGAACCAGTGGCATCTAAATTAACGAAGTTACCATTGGATCTTCCCGAGACCCCAATGGGAGTATTATTTATAGAACCTCCATTAATAGTAAGATCATTATCAACCTCTGCGTCTGATACAACAGATGAGGAAGCCACCAAATCTGAAGCAGTACCAACAACTACTGATGACTGATCTATATAAGTTGGATTTCCAGAAGCATCAGTGGCTAAAATCTGATTTGCCAATCCATCGGCGATTTTAGCCAGAGTAATACCATTATCAGCAATATCCTGAAAGGTAATTGTGCCATTGGCAATTAATGCAGTTGTAATTGCACTAGTGGCTATATCTTCGGTTAGTATAGTACCATCAGCTATATCATCAGTTAAAATGTTACCATCTGCAATTAATCCAGATGTAATGGCATTATTGGCTATATCTATGGTTGCTATTGTGCCATTCCGAATATCATCTGATAATATGGTTTCATCTTGAATAGAACCGGTCACTACTGCACCGTCTAATATTTTGTTGGTAGTTACTGCGTCATCCAAAATCTGTGCAGCACTTATTCCCCCGTCTCTCACTCGTAATATATTACTTGAGATCTCAAGCGTGGCTGTTGGGCCCGTCTCTACCTGCACATCAAGGGTCCCATCTGAACCATCATCAGCTAACCCATTTCCTGCTAGAGAATTTGCCAGATTACCAAAGTCGGCTTCCAATGCTCCAGTACCTGCATTTTGTACTAATCCGGTTCCAGCTACATCTGCATTGATCTTCGCCGCTGTGATTGCATCATTGGTAATATCAATCGTCGCTATTGTGCCATCCGTAATTTCCGTAGACTCAATTGCATTTGTACCTAAATCAACCGCTCCACTAGCAGTTAAAGCAGTGGTACTCACCGAAGCTGCGCCAGTGACAGAAGCATTACTAATTGTACCTCCATCTACTGCATTACCACTGATCTGATCATTTGCCAATGTAAAAGTCCCAGCACTAACATCGAGTGTATTTACAGCACCCAACGTAACATCTGTTCCAGATATATCTCCTCCATCCACATTGATGTTCCCAATTGCAGCACTTTCAATAAATGCCTGACGAGATATCTTTCCTACCAAAGCTCCATCATTATCATAAATGGCTAGCAGATCAACATCCTGAACAGTAGCAACGCTATTTGCTAATCCATTGATATCCAGGTCCAAATCACCATCGGACCCGAGGTCTGTTACTCCATCACCGCCCACAGCACTTAAATCAACCTCCAATGCACCTGAACCATTTTGCGACAAACCAGCACCTGCTACATCTGCGTTGATCTTAGCTGCCGTTACTACATCATCATTTAGGTCAATTGTTTCTATCGAACCGTTTATGATCTCATCTGAACCCACTGCATCTGTCGCAATTTCTACTGCAGTGACAGCATCGGTTTTGATCTGAATATCACCAGCATTGTCAATGGTCACATCTCCTGTAACACCCACACTATTCAAAGTAGTACCGTCTCCTACCAGGATATTTCCATCTGTTTTAGCATCCACCTCAGATGCATTACCTCCCGCATCACCAACGTATATACTTCCTTCCGCAAGGATGGTTGTTGTGAATGTAGAGATATCTGCAAAGGTAGGATCACCCGCTGCATCAGTGATATAGATCTTATTTCCGTCAGCGGCGCCTGCAGTACCTAGTTTGTCCAGTGTCACTGCATCGTTTATTATTTTATTTGTGGTGACTGCATCATCCGCGAGGTCAATTTCTAAAATTGTACCATTTAATATTTCGTCAGTAGTTACAGCACTGGTATTAATATCATCTGCAGTAATTGAATTATCTAGAATCTCATCACTTGCAACTGCGCCAGTGGATATCTCACTTGCCTGAATAGCATCATTACCTAAATCAACTGTTCCACCCGTTACTGTGACTCCGTTTCCAAGAGTAAGCAAACCATCTTGATCTACAGTAACATCTTCTGTTATACCATCAATCACAAAATCTCCAGTTCCGGTCAGGCTAATGGTTGTATTGGCATCACCCGTATTGGCAATGGTGAGCGCTTCCCCAGCCCCCTGGGTAATGGTAGTATTTGCAACAGTTAGATCACCACCTAACTGGATATTTCCATCAGTACTCTCATTTAATCCATTATCAGCGGTAATACTAGAATTCAAAGCATCACGAACTGCTTTCTCAGTAGCCAGTGTCGCATTATCTCCGGTTGCATCAATTGAGGTTGTGATATCAGTAATTTGGGTGCCTCCATTAATTTGAAAGGCTCCAACGACCTGAGTATTCGTTCCATCCAAGGTAATCTGATCATCTGCAGTAATTTCAATATCTGATCCGGCTGCTGGAGCATCAATGGTCACATTTCCATTGTTGGCATTGATATCAACCAAAGTTCCAGCTGTCAGGTCCACTTCCCCATTGGTGGAATTTAAACTGGCTGTACCATTCGTTGCAGTGGTTGTTGCATTATTGTCAGCAGTTACCGTCACATCATTGTCGGTACTCGAAACAGTAACCCCGGTAGCTCCATCGATAGCTACTGTGGTTCCTCCATCCAAATCCAACTGACCTGCCGGGCTAATGTCGATATCTCCAACCGAGGTAGTAAAACTTGAAGTATTATCCCCTGAAATATCTATTGCGCTTCCAGAATTCAAATTAATCACTCCGGAAGTGGTAGTGATATTGGCATTGTTGGTCGGGTTGATAGCGACATTATTTGAAGTCAAAGTAATATTCTGATTTCCGTCTATATTGACTGACCCCGAAATAGCATCCAGATCGATATCATTGTTATCAGCATCGATCAATACCCCTTGATTACTTGTAAGGTTTAGGGATCCTGAAATCGCATTAATGTCAATATCATTGCTGGTCGCATCAATTAAAACTCCCTGACTACCGCGAATGTCAATGCTTCCGGCTGTTGCATTTAACTGAATTGCTATAGGACTTGAAATATCAGCTGGAGTTGCGGATGTAGTTATTGAAATTGGTCGAATACCCGCGATATTGAGTGAACCAGATGTTGCGTCAATGTCATCGCCTTGGACAGCATTATTCTGAATCTCAATCAATCCTGAAGGATTTACAATACTAGCGTCACCTACCAATGTCACAGAAGACAACCCGGTACCATTACCTACTAAAATATTATTAGTCCCACTCACTGCTAATTGTTGAGCATTTCCAGAACCATCACCAATAAATATTGCGCCGGGCAGTAGGCTATTGGTAGCAAAGTCACTAAGTGGTCTACCAAATATGGCTCCTGAGGAGGTAGTTGTTAAAACAGTACTCTGACCAATACTTTGCCAGTCTACTTCACTCGCCTCATTAATAACCAGAATTCTGTTTTGATAATTGACACCAGTAATTGGATTAGCCGGTGATAATTTGGCCTCAGGAAGTATGGTAAAATCTGCTATTTCCGCATTAGTAATACCTTTAGGTTTTACACGCAGAACATCCGAAGCTGTTTCTACTGTGGAATTGTCAACATTTATATCCAACTCTCCATTTGCCAGATCGGCCACGATTCCATCACCATCTATCTCTTCTATCGCTATTTCAAGTGAATCGGAAACAACCCTTACACCATTACCGGCATTTATATCTAATGCACCGGTTGTTGTATTAGGAATTACACCTTCTCCTGCTACATCCGGGTTTATCTTATCTGCGGTGACACCATCTGGATTGATTGAGATATCTGCCTGCGTACCGTCATTGGTCACCGTGACGTCTCCGACTACAGGCATACCGGTAGCCACACCGGTAGCATCCCCTACATATATATTATTTGTTGATAATGTGGATGAAGTAAAAGCCGAACGATCCTCCCAATAAATAGTTCCATCAGGTTGTGTGGCTAAAACTTTGTCAACATTCCCTTCTGAGTTAAGTTTGGATATAGTGATAACATTATCAGCCAGATCTTCATTCAAAATTGACGCATCCACAATATGAGTGGTACCAACAGTTACTTGTTTTTCAACAATTGAATGTACTCTACCATCAACATCAATTACAATTTCTAAAACAGTGGAATTATCCGCACCTCCATAAGTACCCGCCGAGGCTATATCAGTTAATTCATCTGTTCCAACTGCATCATCATTGATAAAAACTGTGGGAAACGTTCCATTTAGATCTCCAGCTGCAGCTGTTTCTCCCAGAACTCCCAAACCAGCTTTCCATTGAGACCCATTCCAATGCCAAAACTGATTCAGGTTTGTATCGTACACCATCATCCCCTGGTCAGTGGTAGTAAGCGTCATCGTTGTTCTCTGTGCGGTCGTTATTCTTGGTACAAGAAAACCCTGATTATTATTAGGAGATACCAGTTCAAGGACTGCTTTTGAATTCGGAGTGGATGTATTAATACCAACTGAGTTCTGAGCAATAGCACAATAGCTCGTTACAACCATCAATACTAATACTCGAAATATCTTTTTCATAGTTAGTTCGGCAGATGCTTTAATCTTAATAAGTCTCAACTTTTCGGGACATTACAAAAATTATAAATATTATTAAAATATTACAATAATTTCGATAAGCTGTCATTTTTCATCGAAGAATGATAACTATTTCCTTACTAGCATGGGTGGTTTATAATATTCAGTTCATTGGTTCTAAGGCGGTTTTCAAACTGAACGTTGTCAAAAGTACACAATCCTGTCATTTGTTACCTAAATTTTTTTGATGAATTTGAAGTAAAATTTAATGCTAATTCTCAATTTATCATAATAACTGTCAATTAGTTACATATACTTCAATGAATTATCTCTTGAAAGATTGCTTATATTGAAAATTTAATAATTATTACCGCCAGCAACAAACTCCATTTTAAACTGATGCAATAAATGAAATGTAATTTTATTTATTTGGCAATTCTATTTGCCAATTGGGGGTTACCAGGAAATTTTATTTTAAATAGCTGTCATTTTAAGTAATTTTGCTGCGCTTAACTAATGACTAAACGAAAGGATCAAAATATGCAGGAGAAGGGTCTATACCTTGAAGAACTTGAGCACGATTCATGTGGTGTTGGCTGTATTACCAACATTAATAATAAGGAGTCTCACAAGATTGTAAAAGACGCCCTAACTATGTTGGAAAATATGGAACATAGAGGTGCGACCGGAAGTGATGAGAACACTGGTGATGGTGCCGGCATACTTATTCAGATTCCACATCAACTTTTCAAGGAGGAACTTTTAAAACACGCCATTCAGCTTCCAAAAAAAGGCTCATATGGCGTTGGGATGATCTTTTTTCCCAAGAATTACAAGATCAGAGAAGCCTGCCGTAAGATATTAAATAAGTGTATTTCAAATCTTGGCCTGGAATTAAAAGCCTATCGGCATGTACCCATTGATGAGAAGGTACCAGGACACGAATCTAAAGCCGTGGAACCTACGGTTGAGCAGGTCTTTGTGATCCCAAAAGAAAAAATGACGCAGGATGAATTGGATCGAAAACTTTTCGTTCTGAATCATTATGCATCCAATGAAATTAAGAAGGAAGTATCCGGAGAAAATGATGATTTCTATGTGTGCAGCTTTTCTACCCGCACGATCATCTACAAGGGTCAGTTAAAGACAGATCAGGTAAAGAAATATTACTATGACCTGCAAAACAAAAGCACCAAATCAGCGATCGCTATTGTTCACTCCCGGTTTTCGACCAATACATTTCCTAACTGGAGATTAGCGCAGCCCTTCCGCTACATTGCCCATAATGGAGAGATCAACACCATCCGTGGTAACGTGACCAAAATGAAGTCTAAAGAGGCAGCGATGTCCTCGCCACTCTTTACAGATCAGGAATTGCAATGGCTGATGCCTGTTACCAATCCTAAAAATTCTGATTCAGCTAACCTGGATGCACTTGTTGAACTGCTTCGCATGGGTGGCAGACCATTACCACACGTAATGATGATGCTTGTACCAGAGGCCTGGCAGGACAATTCCAAGATGGACAAAATGAAAAAGGCATTTTATAAATATCATGCCTCACTCATGGAGCCCTGGGATGGACCAGCTGCATTATTTTTCACCAACGGTATTCAGGTAGGTGCTACATTAGATAGAAATGGTTTACGCCCGGCAAGATATTGTATCACCAAGGATGGGTATCTGATCATGGCATCCGAAGCTGGAGTTATCAATATCAAGCCTGAAAACGTACAGGAAAAAGGTCGATTACAGCCCGGAAAGATGATTTGGGCTGATCTGCCAAACAAACGAATTCTAAAAGACGAGGAGATCAAACGATACATCGTCGACAATAAGCCTTATTACAGCTGGATTAAAGAGAAACGCATCAAACTGCATGCATTACCAGAAGCTCACATGGAACTGGTACAATTGGATCCAGAGACACAACTGAAACAACTGAAAGCATACGGATATACTCAGGAAGATCTTAAGCTGATAGTTAAGGTGATGTCCGAACAAGGTAAAGAACCTGTTGGGTCCATGGGTGCTGATGCGCCTCTTGCTGTACTTTCACAGCAAAGTCAGCACATTTCCAATTATTTTAAACAATTCTTTGCTCAGGTAAGTAACCCACCAATCGATCCGATCAGGGAACGATTGGTCATGTCTCTGTTTACCAGGGTGGGTGAATCATTAAATGTGTTGGATGAAACACCTGAGCATACCAAACAAATTCATATTTCACATCCCGTACTATCAAAAGAGGACTTCTTTAAGCTAACTCATTTAAAGGAGTATGGATTTGACTATGAAACCATTGATGCGACCTTTGACCCTTTAAAAACTTCATTGGCTGAAGCCATTGAGCAAATTTGTTCGATAGCTAAAGAGGCAGTTGACAATAAGAAAAAGATCCTTATCATCAGCAACCGTAATATTGATGAAAATCGGGTTCCAATACCGGCACTACTAGCTACCGGTGGAATTCATCACCACCTGGTTAAGAATAACATCAGGACCAAAACTGGGTTGGTTGTTGAAGCCGGGGATGCCTGGGAAACACATCATTTTGCCACCATTATCGGATATGGTGCCAGCGCTGTTTACCCGTTCAAAGCATATCAAACCATCCGGGATCTTCATAAAAATGAGAAATTAGACAACAGCAAAACTGTTGAATACTATTTTGAGAATTTCGCTCATGGTATTGGGTATGGATTATTGAAGATTCTTTCCAAAATGGGTATCTCCACGCTTCAATCCTATCAAAGTGCTCAGATTTTTGAGTGTTTAGGATTAGGACCTGAAGTTGTAGAGAAATGCTTCAAAGGCACTATCAGCAGACTCGACGGGCTGACCTTTGCCGATCTTGAAAAAGAAGCACTGATCAAGCACAATGCCGCTTATAAGACTCATGATCGATTATTAGAGGTAGGTGGGTACTTTCAATGGAAACGAAATGGTGAGGCTCACCTGCTGAATCCTGAGACTATTCACCTGCTTCAGAAATCCACCAGTCTTAATGACTATTCATTATTTAAGAAATTCTCCAACCTGATCGACGAACATCAGGAAAAGAATATTACCATCAGGAGCCTTTTCGAATTCAAAAAGAGACAATCCGTGCCTCTTGATGAAGTGGAACCGGTGGAAAACATTCTTAAAAGATTTGCGACCGGAGCAATGTCTTTCGGATCGATTTCTCACGAAGCTCACTCTACACTTGCCATTGCCATGAACAGGATTGGTGGTAAGAGTAACAGCGGTGAAGGTGGAGAAGACGAAATCAGGTTTGAAAGAAAGCCAAATGGCGACTGGGAAAGATCTGCTATCAAGCAGGTAGCTTCCGGACGATTTGGAGTAACAAGCAATTATCTCAAAGAGGCTGCAGAACTTCAAATCAAGATTGCACAGGGTGCCAAGCCAGGTGAAGGAGGTCAGCTACCTGGACATAAGGTAGATGATTGGATCGCCAGGGTAAGGCACTCTACCCCGGGTGTAGGATTGATCTCACCTCCCCCACACCACGACATTTATTCGATCGAAGATCTTAAGCAATTAATCTATGATCTGAAAAATGCCAACCGTCATGCCAGGATCAATGTGAAGCTGGTAGCTGAGGCAGGTGTAGGTACGATTGCGTCAGGTGTTGCAAAAGCCAAAGCGGATGTTATCCTGATTTCAGGGGCCGATGGAGGCACAGGGGCTTCCCCTATCTCCTCTATACGACATGCCGGACTACCATGGGAAATCGGGCTTTCAGAAGCTCATCAAACACTATTGAAAAACAACCTGAGAAGTCGGGTGGTCCTTCAGACTGATGGTAAGCTGATGACTGGAAGAGACGTAGCGATCGCAACATTGTTAGGTGCTGAGGAATACGGTTTCAGTACTTCAGCTCTTATTGTTGAAGGGTGTATTATGATGCGTAAGTGTCATCTAAATACCTGTCCAGTTGGTATTGCAACCCAACGACCAGAACTCAGAAAACTATTTACCGGAAATCCGGATCACGTGGTGAACTTCTTCACTTTCATTGCCAGCGAACTACGAGAAATCATGGCAGAGCTGGGATTCAGAACGGTGAATGAAATGGTAGGACAATCCCAGGTACTAAAAGTTAAACCTGATATTGAACACTGGAAGCTGCAAAGAATAGACTTCTCTCCTATTCTAAACAAGATGATTGTTCCAAGCTCATACGGTCAATACAACCAGTTTGAGCAGGATCACGGACTTGAAAAGGTTCTGGATCGAAAACTGATCAAGGATTACCTGAAGAAAGGTGAGAATAATAAGGTATATAATATCAAAAACACAGACCGATCTGTTGGTGCCATGCTTTCCTATGAAATATCAAAACTTCATGGCAGTAAAGGGCTTGGTCTTTCTAAGATTACTGTAGGTTTCAAAGGTTCTGCAGGCCAAAGTTTTGGTGCATTTCTGGCACCTGGAGTCAACTTCAAATTAGAAGGAGAAGCCAATGATTACTGTGGTAAAGGATTATCCGGAGGAAACCTGGTAATCAAACTTCCAAAAGGCTCAACCCTGAAAGCGCACGAAAACATTATCATTGGTAACGTGGCTTTTTATGGCGCAACCTCTGGTAAAGCTTATATCAGTGGGATGGCTGGTGAAAGATTCTGTGTGAGAAATTCAGGTGCCGAGACTGTCATTGAGGGAATCGGCGATCATGGATGTGAATATATGACTGGTGGTAAAGTGATTGTTTTAGGTGAAACCGGAAACAACTTTGCTGCTGGTATGTCTGGAGGGATGGCCTATATTTTTGACCAGAAAAATCAATTCGCTGAAAAGGTGAATATGGAAATGGTTGGGTTGGAAAGCCTCTCGGAAGCAGACACAAAATATATCAGAGAGGAAATCACTAATCACGTAAAACATACCGGTAGCAAACTGGGCAAATTGATCCTGGATGACTGGGAAAGCATGGTTAAATATTTCGTCAAGGTGATGCCAAACGACCTCAAACGCGTTTTGGAAGAGAATAATTTGAAGGAACAAGAAAAAGTAGCTTAAATGGCAGACGTAGAAGGATTTTTAAAATACAAAAGAGAATTACCTGGGTCAAGAGATCCACACCAGAGGATCAATGATTACAAGGAAGTTTACGAACCATTTACTGCCGAAAAAACCAATCATCAGGCAGCAAGGTGCATGGATTGCGGAATCCCCTTTTGCCACAACGGCTGCCCACTAGGAAATCAAATTCCGGATTTCAATGATGCGGTTTATAACAAAGATTGGGAAGCGGCTTTTAAGATCTTAAAATCAACCAATAACTTTCCGGAATTCACTGGCAGGATCTGTCCTGCACCTTGTGAAGGATCGTGTGTATTGGGCATAAACAAAGATCCTGTCGCCATTGAACTGATCGAAAAAGAGATCATTGAAAAAGCTTATGAGCTGGGGTTAGCCAAACCAAGTATTCCTCAGGCAAGAACAGGGAAAAAAGTAGCCGTCATTGGTTCTGGACCTGCAGGATTAGCTGCAGCTGACCAATTGAACCAGGCAGGGCATGAAGTCATTGTATTTGAAAGAGCCAGTAAAATCGGAGGTCTCCTAAGATTTGGTATCCCTGATTTCAAACTGGAGAAATGGGTGGTCGACAGAAGAGTTGAACTCATGGAGAAGGAAGGTGTGATCTTTAAAACCAATTCAAATGTAGGTGATAATGTAAGCATTACGGATATTCAGTCTAACTACGACGCCATATTGCTTTCAGGAGGGTCTACTGTTCCCAGAGACATCCCAATCCATGGAAGACATCTAAGAGGTATTCACTTCGCCATGGACTTCCTAAGCCAACAAAACAAAAGAGTCTCTCAGGAAGCAAATGCATTAATGAACCATGAAGGCCAGCCAGTTGAGGAGATACTGGCTACTGGCAAAAATGTAGTGGTCATTGGTGGTGGAGACACCGGATCAGATTGTATTGGAACCTCTAACAGGCACAAGGCCAAATCAATTACTCAAATCGAGATCCTAAACAAGCCTCCGAAGAACCGATCTATGACTAACCCATGGCCTGAATGGCCGATGGTCCTAAGGACATCTTCAAGCCATGAAGAAGGCAGTGAACGACAATGGTCCGTGCTGACAAAGGAATTTGTTGGAAATCACGCTGGGGAGCTTACCGGGTTAAAACTCGTTGACATTGAGTGGGGCGACAAAGGTTTCAAAGAAATTGAAGGATCAGAGCGTGTTATTCCTTGTGAACTTGCCCTGATTGCAGCCGGATTCCTCTACCCTCAAAAAACCGGAATGATAGAGCAACTGGGATTAGAACTGGATGAAAGAGGTAATGTAAAAGCCAAAGACTATCAAACGAGTGATAACAACGTGTTTGTCGCAGGAGATATGAGAAGAGGACAGTCCCTGGTGGTTTGGGCAATCTCAGAAGGAAGAGAAGCAGCAAGAGCTGTAGACCAGCATCTGATGGGTGTTTCTAACCTGCCTTCTAAGCAGCATTCTTACTTTGAGTTAACTTAAGTCACGGATCTCAAAATCCTTTCCTCTTCCATATCGGGTCAACTCAGATAATCGCGAAGTTTCTAAAGTAGAAAGGTCTTTGATCAGAAAATCCAGTGGGTAAAGTACCTCCAAAATTTCGAATTCAATTTTTTCTCCAAAATTGACGGCCCAATATCTGTGTCCGGCCCTGAGGCTTGTATAACTTATTCCACTCATGTTAAGAATGTACCTGTTTTATCAAAACAAAGTTTGAAAATCTTCGAGGTAAATTTCAATGACACTTAAAAAAAGATTAAAATTGAGATAAAATAAACCTAACTACTAAATGAAATGAGCCCTGAAAGCTTGGGGCGAATTCCATGTGTCCTTTAAAAAACCAATTATAACCACATGAAACTGACATCTTTCTACTCTTCCAGCATTATTCTTTCACTATTTATACTTTTCGGTTGTGGTGGGTCGAACAAAAGCTCAACGGCCGATGATGTAGAATTTTCTGCATCTACAGAAAAGCTTTCAGCTGATATTGATAAAATTTTGGCCGACCTGCCTAATCCATCAGAAGTTCCTTATACGTTGCAAGCTGCGGCTGCAGATTATAACGAAGATCTTATCAATGGTCTTTCAAAAGTCGCATCCTATCAAAATGATGAAGATAAGGCTGCTCTGAACCTGGGTGCATTATCCACCGATATGGGATACCTTATTACTTATGAGCAGGTTCAAAAATCATTGAGCTACCTTGAAGCTTGTCAAAAATTATCCGAAACACTCGGGGTCTCTTCAGTATTCAGCAATCAAATGGTTACCAAGTTCCAGGAAAGTCAAGGAAACAGAGATACGCTTTCATCTATGATCGATAAAGCTGTGGACCAGGCAGGTAAAACGCTGAATGATGCAGAACGATTAAATGTTGGTGCCCTGATATTAACAGGATCATTCGTTGAAGGATTATACCTTGCAATAAAAGTTATTGAGACCTATCCAACAGATGTTTTGGATGAGCAAAACAGAAACTTAATTCTTGAACCTTTGGTGAAAATTGTTCTTGACCAGAAAAAACCTCTTCTGGACATCATCTCTCTGCTTGAGGATGTATCGAAGGATGAGACAGTCGCGGACATGTTGAACGAGCTTAATACGCTAAAGCTTCTTTATGACGGTGATCTCGCTGAAATTGAAAAGAAAATTATGGACAACACTGGTGACTTTATCCTGACTCAGGATATGCTTCTTGATATCACCATTGAAGTTAAAAGAATACGTTCCAAAATTGTAGGATAAAACTTTGTTCCAAACCAACCTAACCTACAACATCTTTAAAAAGCATTGAATATCTTTCAATGCTTTTTGTTTTTGGGTGTAATTAAACACAAGATATGAGTGAAGAAGTACTCAATGCGATACTAAGACTCCTGGCCATTGTAGCTGCAGAGGATGCGGTCACTGATGAAGAACGTTCATTCATCCAGAATTACCTTAAAGAGTCGTTGGATCGCGATGCCGCAAAGCACTATATAAATGTCTTTGATCAGTTTGCATCAGAAGTTGTTGGCAACCAGACAGGGAATATCAATACGATAAGTGAGCAGATCAACCTTGAGCAAACGGCTCAGCAAAAAGTAGTAGTGATCTTAAATCTTGTGATCCTAATTGCTGCAGATGGCATTGTGACTGATCGTGAAAATGAACTCCTATATCTGATAGGCGATAATCTCAATATTGATAAGGAAATCATTGATCTGATTAAAGCTTTTGTGATTCACCAAGAGCGCAGTAAAATCACTTCTTCCAATGTGCTCATCATTGACAATGGTCAGCAGTCCGTAAACCCCCATTGCCGACATCTAATCAAAGAAGAAGTCGAGGGATTTATTTTATTACTAAGAATCCCCGATGTTGATCTATACTTCTTAAAATACCTGGGTGAAAAGAATATCCTCATAAACGGGGATATCATGCGAACTGATAAGATCTATAATTTCAGTACTGGAAGTGCTATCAAACTGGAAAATTCAGCCATCTACCATTCTGAGATTGTTGGAATGTTTAGAGAGCTGGACGCCGAGCATCATCTTACCTTCATTGCTAAGGATGTCACGTACAAATTTAGTAATGGAAAAACAGGGCTATTTCAAATTAATGTACTGGAAGAGTCAGGCAGACTTGTCGCTTTGATGGGTGGCAGTGGCGCAGGTAAATCCACTCTTCTCAATGTCCTAAATGGTAATGAGACACCTTCAGAAGGATCGGTCAGGATCAACGGGATAGACATTCACAAAGAAAAAGGCAAAATCGAGGGAGTTATTGGGTATGTTCCTCAGGATGATTTACTCATTGAAGAACTCACTGTATTTGACAATCTCTTTTTCGCCGCTAAGCTTTGTTTCAATGATTTATCAGGCAAAGAGCTAAAAGATCTTGTCAATCATACACTTGAATCACTGGGGCTTTTTGAAACTAGAAAGCTTAAGGTAGGATCCCCATTGGAAAAAACAATCTCCGGAGGGCAGAGAAAAAGACTTAACATTGGATTAGAATTACTTCGAGAACCTTCCGTACTATTTGTTGACGAGCCGACAAGTGGTCTTTCCTCAAGAGATTCTGAGAATATCATGGACCTTCTAAAGGAGCTTTCATTAAAAGGAAAGCTTGTGTTTGTGGTTATTCACCAGCCCTCCATTGAGATCTTTAGAATGTTCGACCAGCTCTTAATACTTGATGTAGGCGGTTACCAGATCTATTATGGCAATCCGTTAGAGGCTGTTGGCTATTTCAAGAATGCTGTGAAAATTGTAGACCAGGGTAGAAACAATAACCCTGAACAAATTTTCAACATCATTGAATCGAAAGTGGTCAATGAGTTTGGCAATTTCACCAAGCAACGAAAGATCTCTCCCAAAGAATGGTGGCAGATGTACCAGGAAAACCTGGAAGCTAAAGAATTACAAGAATCCACTGCTAAACCAAAAAAGACCACTGATATACCAAGTGCTTTTAGTCAATGGAGAACCTTTACGATAAGAGATTTTAAATCTAAAGTCACCAACAAACAATACCTTTCAATCAACCTGATTGAAGGCCCTTTATTAGCATTACTCCTATCGGTTATCATCAGGTATATGCCTGAAGACACGACGATCTATCATTTCAAAGAAAACCTAAATATTCCGGTGTTCTTCTTCATGAGTGTGATAGTTGCCTTATTTATGGGGCTTACAGTTAGTGCAGAAGAAATTATTCGTGACAGGAAAGTACTAAAACGTGAAGAATTTCTTAATCTAAGCAGGTTGAGTTACCTGCTTTCCAAAGTATTCATCCTTTTCTCATTATCGGCAATACAGACCATTTCATTTGTAATTATCGGTGAATTAATCATGGAAGTAAAAGGAATGACCCTGATTTTCTGGCTCACTTTATTTTCTGTTTCATGCTTTGCTAATACCCTTGGATTGATCATCTCAGCAGCCTTCAAGTCAGCCGTGACTGTATATATTTTGATTCCGCTTTTGATTATTCCACAGATCATCCTTAGTGGTGTCGTGGTAAGCTTCGACAAGCTCAACCCGATGATCACCACAGAAGACAAAGTGCCCATGATTGGTGAAATCATGACCTCCCGATGGGCTTTCGAAGCGCTGGCTGTGGAGCAGTTCACCAACAATGAATTTGAGCGTCAATTTTATGCCCAGGATAAAATTCTTGGTGAATCTGAATTCAAAACCTCATATCTATATCCAAGACTGACTGCTGACCTTGAATTTGTGTACAGACACCTAAAAGAAGGGACAGAGGCTGAGAAAAAAGATGCCACCTATCGGCTCAAAACTGTCCAAAATGAGCTACGAAAAGCGCTAGGTAAAATTGGTTCGGATCAGTTTCCACAAATTGAATCGCTTACTCCGGATAAATATTCAGCTGAGGTACATGATACTGCCATAAAATTCATTTCTGACCTCAGGCGATATTATAGTCGCCGTTACAAAGCTGCTAATGATGAAAAAAACGCCCTACTCAAAAACCTAACAAGCTCTCCTGAAAAAGAAGAGGAGTTGAATGAGTTGCGAAAAAATCATGAAAATGAAGCTATAGGGTTTATGGTAAAAAACACCGGGACAGAACATCGAATTCTTGAACATGATAATCACATGATCCAAAAGATCTATCCAATTTATATGGACCCTGAATACCCTGACCATTTATTTGATTTCCGGGCTCAGTTTTTTCAACCCAATAAGTATTTACTTGGCAGGCTCTTCCCTACTCCACTATTCAATATTGCATTTATCTGGATGATGACCATAGTCCTGTTTATTGCCTTATATTTTAATTGGCTTAAACTCCTGCTTTCGGGGTTGAAACGTCGCTCCTGATATGTTTTTTTATCTCTCCAAGATCCTAAATTTTCTTATCCATCCACTGCTTTGGATATTTATATTACTTATCTGCGCTCTTATTTTTAAGAAACGCTCCAAATCTTTCCTTGTAAGCAGCATTGTAGTCTTTGTTATTTTTTCTAATCCCCTTCTATGTAACTACATCCTGGAAAAATGGGAGATGCCGCCTACTCCCAAGGAAAATCTTCCTTTACTGGAAGTCGGCATTGTTTTAACTGGAGCCTTAGGACATAATCCAGACATGGAAGGTCAGCTGCACTTTGGAGAAGCTGCTGATCGTGTTACAGAAGCCATGCTGTTGTATCAGGAGGGCTTTATCAATAAAATCCTCATTACTGGTGGTTCTGGCTCAATTCTCGATCCGGATTTTAAAGAAAGTGAGGCTTTGAAAGAATTTTTGGTTTTGAATAACTTCCCAGAAGGGGATATTATTATCGAACCCAACTCAAGAAACACTCATGAAAATGCTGAGTTTACAGCAAAGGTCCTCGAAGACCTACAATTAAAAGACAGGCGTCATCTGTTGATTACAAGTTCTTTTCACATGAGAAGATCTCTGGGATGCTTTTCCAAGGAACAAATTGAAGTGATTCCCTACCCTGTTGATTACAGGAGTTCAAAAGTGATGTGGGATATCGGTTGGATATTACCTAGCCCAGGAGCTTTATCCAATTGGGGGATGATGATAAAAGAGTGGATGGGAATTGTAGCCTACAAGATTGTAGGCTACATATAAGTATCTTATTCCTTATCAGCTGCTTTTTTAGCTTTAGGGGCTGCTTTTTTAGCTTCTGCCTTTGGGGCTTCTGCAGTTTCCTCTGTTTTTGGTTCTGCAGCTTCCAGTACTTCAGCCTTAGGGGCTTCTTCTACTTTAGCCTTAGCCTCCGTTTTCGGAGCAGCCTCAGCTTTCTTCTCAGTTTCCTTTTTGACCGAACTTCCTTTTTTCTCGAACTCAGCTTTTATAGCCTCAATATCGATATTTTTAACCGGAGGCATTGCGTTCAATCGCTTCATTGTAGCAATCCTTCTTTTAGACTTTGCTCGGTCTCTTTTTAACTTTCTTTCTAATCTGGTAACAGCCATTTCTTCTTGGTTTCCTTTAAACGAGCGCAAATCTACGCTTTTAGTTAGTTTTGTCCAAAATTAGTTCATGTCAAACCAAAAACCTTCCTCACCCAAAGGCACTCGTGATTTCGGACCCATTGAATCCAACAAACGAAATCACATTATTAATACAATAAAATGGCATTTTGTCAACTATGGCTTCTCTCAGATTGAGACCCCCGCTATGGAAAACCTTTCTGTATTAATGGGAAAATATGGAGAAGAAGGAGATAAATTACTCTTCAAGATCCTGAACTCAGGGGACTTCCTTCAAAAAGTCACAGAGTCTGATTTCAAACTAGGCAGCCAACAAGTCTTAAAGACTATCTCCGAGAAAGGCCTAAGGTATGATTTGACCGTTCCTTTTGCTCGCTTTGTAGTGCAAAATCGCAATGACTTAACCTTTCCTTTCAGAAGATTTCAAATACAGCCAGTCTGGAGAGCGGATAAACCACAAAAAGGACGTTACAGGGAATTTTATCAATGTGATGCGGATATCATTGGCACCAAATCGGTTTTTAGCGAAGTTGAACTTACCAACCTGATTAAGGATGTATTTAATTCATTAGGATATTCCAACTACCTGATCAAAATTAATCATCGGGAATTGTTATTTGGAATGGCTCGAATGTGTGGATTGGCTGGGAATGAAATCCCGTTTTGTACTTCATTGGACAAACTGGATAAAATCGGAAAGCAAAAGGTGGAAGAAGAACTACTTGCGCTGGGTGCATTACATGATAAGCTGGATAAGCTTTTCACTTTACTAGAAAAGGATTTAGGAAATAAAGAAAAAATTGAAGCTATTAAAGAGCTGCTCCCTGAAAATGATGGTATTGGTACCATTGAAACCTTTTTTTCCTACCTGGGAGATTCTGTCAAAAATATTTCACTGGATTTAAACCTGGCAAGAGGTCTGAATTACTACACTGGTATCATCTTCGAAGTGGTAGCTCAAAACGTTAAAATTGGTAGCATTTGTGGGGGCGGAAGATATGATAATCTTACAGGGGTTTTCGGTCTTCCAGACGTGTCAGGGATCGGGATCTCATTTGGACTCGATAGAATTTACGATGTACTCGAAGAAAAAAATCTGTTTCCGAAAAACCTGAATATCCATGCGAACGTCCTCATTACCCATTTTGATGAGGCAAGTTTTATTCACGGTATAGATTTATTGAATAAACTACGATCTGAAGGCGTATCTTCAATGCTCTATCCAGATGTAGTCAAAATCAATAAGCAGTTTAATTATGCAAATAAAATTGATGTGCCTTTCGTTATTGTTATCGGTGAAGAAGAGGTAAAAAATAAGATTTACACCTTGAAAGAAATGAGAACTGGCCAACAGAAATTGCTTGAATATTCTGAGTTAATTAAGTTATTGAAAGCCTGAATAAAAGTCACATCCTTACGTTTCAAAGTAATTAATGCATCTTATTCTGAGAAAATATGGCATGCTTATGCTACTACTGGTCTATTTCCAGTCGTATTCTCAGCAGAACAGCAAGCTAGGAAGATTTTCAGTTGAGTATCAAAGAGGTTGTAGTGGAGTCACTGTGTCTATCACTACATCGGCAAGTTTTTCAGGTTATACCAATTCATACTTTTATGAGGAAGGAATGCTGGATTTAAACGACACCTTCTATACGTACACTGATCCGGGGATTTATCAAATCGTTCAATTGACCCAAGAAACCATTTCTCCTAAAACTGATACGTTAATATTTGAAGTATTACCTGCTACTTCCCCTCAATTTGAAATTTATGAATGTGGTTCACAAACAGTCCAGGTAGATATCTCAGAAAGTGTTTATGATTTCTATCGGGTCCACTATACGGCTACAGATTCCGTCGACTATCTTCCTGGTGACCCCTTCCCCACTTTCACCTACCCTACAAACAATGTTCAGGTACTAGTTGAAGGGATATATAGTAATTCGTATCCCGGATGTGGCAGTACTTTCAAGTCAATTGTCATAAACAACACCCTCAATCCTGTCAGCATCACCAATGCCTCTTTAACCCAGACCTGTGGGACACTATTTGATTTAAATCTGACATCCACTGCGATTACTAATATTAAATATCAAGTGGAAATCTCCCTTAATGGTGGTAGCTATACTCCAATCTATGAAGGTCCCATCTCAAATACACTAACGGTTCGGGATGTCAACAATCCCGGCTTCCTGGATTATTGTCTAAGGATAAACACCGTTGAGGCATGTTCAAATACCATTACAAATGGACCAGATTTCTGCGGATCAATACCTCCTAGCCAGTTTGATTATTTATCTAATGCGTATGCTAGTTATTCC
This sequence comes from Bacteroidota bacterium, assembly GCA_047947195.1. Lineage (GTDB taxonomy): Bacteria > Bacteroidota > Bacteroidia > Cytophagales > Cyclobacteriaceae > UBA7330. The sequence goes on along the minus strand of CP170458.1, from coordinate 1,921,389 downwards.
GGAAATAAAATAGCAATTGTCTTCAGCAACCAATCTTTCCAGGATGTACTGATTCAAAATACGTCCATATCATCCCCAATTGATACTGTCAGTTCATCCACCTTGTATCCATCCCTTGGCTCAAATACCTACCAACTGATTATGATCGATAGCTGTGAAACAATTCTTGATACTGCAACTGTTCAGCCACCTTATCTTACAATTACTGATAGAAATTATGAGATTAACGAAATTAGCCTGGAACTTGATGACCCGATAAATACACTTACTGAGATTTCACGGGAACTGGTTATTTACAGCCTGGACAGCACAGTAGCTGATGTCGTGGATTATGATCCTCAAATTAGATTATCAGCTAATATTGGCAGTATTCAAAAGATCAGAGCAAGGTACTGGTTCAGCGAAATCACAGAACCAATTTATAGCAATGAAGTAACCACACGATTTGTATACCGTATTTATGTTCCTACGGCTTTTACACCAAATAATGATGGGCTCAATGATCGCCTGGAGTTTTTTGGACTTGAAGGTAATGCAGCTGAAGTAAGTATTTTTAATCGATGGGGACAGAGAATTCACTACACAGATAATCTAAGTCTTGGGTGGAATGGATTCGTAAATGAAGAACTGGCGCCAGAAGGCTCTTACACCTATGAGATTAAATTTACGAGTCCTGATGGTAAAGAAGTCTTACAAGTTGGTACGTTTGCATTAATCATAAAATAGGATGATATGTTCGACATGATGAAAATGATGGGCAAGGTCAAAGAGGTCCAGGAAAAGATGAAACAAGCACAAGATGAACTTGGATCAGTTACTGCAGAAGCTGAATCCGGAGGGGGTCTGGTGAAGGTTGTGGTAAATGGAAGAAAGGAAGTTGTTTCGCTTAATATAGATTCTTCCCTAATCACTCCGGATGATGCTGAGATGATGCAAGATCTGGTCGTGGCAGCTGTAAACATGGCCATTCAAAAAGTTGAAGTCAAAGCAAGAGAATTTCTCAAGAAAGCAACAGAGGGTTTCATGCCAAACATCCCGGGACTGGACCTGAACAACCTGATGTGATATGAGTAGTGTCGCTGTAGCCATCCTCAACTACAACGGAGCTCAATACCTAAATAAATTTCTACCTGTATTAATTAATTTCAGTGGTGAGGCCAAGATTTATGTTATTGACAATGCTTCTACTGATGATTCCATCTCTACCCTTCAGCAATATGCATCCGTACAAGTAATCCATCTTGATAAAAATTATGGGTATGCAGAGGGCTATAACCGCGGATTAGCACAAATCAATGCCGACTACTTCATTTTACTCAATTCAGATGTTGAAGTAACTCCGAATTGGATACAGCCGATGCTTAGTTTTCTTGAAGAAAACAGGGAGTATGTGGTCTGTCAACCTAAGATCCTGGATTGGAATATTAAAGATCAGTTTGAATATGCAGGAGCAGCAGGAGGTTTCATCGACTACCTGGGATACCCTTATTGTCGTGGCAGGATATTCACCCACCTGGAAAAAGATGATGGTCAATATGATGATCCGACCGATGTGCTTTGGGCTTCGGGTGCCTGTATGATGATCCGATCTGAAGTCTTCCATGAATTAGGTGGATTTGATGCCGATTTCTTTGCTCATATGGAAGAAATTGATCTTTGTTGGAGAATTTATGCAGAAAATAAAAAAGCCATTTGCCTGCCAAAATCATCGGTATACCATGTGGGTGGTGGCACCTTAAATTATGGGTCACCTAACAAAACCTATCTCAATTTCAGAAATAGCTTAATTGTACTTTGCAAGAATCTCTCAGCTGCTGACTTATTTATCGTTCTCCCAACGAGAATTGTTCTTGACATTATCGCAGGCATTAGTATGAAATCATTCAAACATCTTGGTGCCATCTTACGGGCCAATTTTGATTTTTACCGCTCAATTAGGCATCATTTAAACAAGAGAAAACATCCTAAAAGAGCAGATGTCTTGCTGGAAGGAAATAAATCGATATTATTTCTTTATTTTATTCTGAGAAAAAAAACTTTTTCTAAGCTTTAGTAATACCAGATTGTATTATTTCTTCTCCGAAGCATTTTTCTGAAATTCATGATAAATGCTAAAGCCAAATAAAGAATAATCGGTGAGCCAAAAGTTAAAAAAGAGGCGTAAATGAAGGATAAACGGATGCTTGAGGTTGGTATACGAAATTTTTCACCTAATCTCGTACATACTCCGAATGCATATTTTTCTATTAATTCCTGCATCGATAAACTTCAATTTTGTTACAAAGATAACACTATAGGGTCTGAATTTGTTATATATGGGTTTAGAAGAAACTATTTTTTAAGTAATATTGTAAAAATCTAATGATAAAATTCACCAATTTTGTATCTCAAAAATTCAGAAAAATGATCCACATGAGAAAACTTAACTTTGCTATAACCATGCTTGTCGTAGCTACAATCTTCTCTGGTTGTAAGCTAGGCACCATGATCAAACTAGCATCAGATCAGGATCTTACTATAGATCCTAATCCACTCGAATTAAAAGGAGATGAAGTACCTTTTACTATGTCTGCTGTACTTCCTCCTAAAATGCTTCCATCAGGAACCATGTATACTATCAACACGATCTATCAATATGGTGATCAGGAAGTAGCCGTGGGTTCTGTGGATTTTCAAGCATCAGATTTCCCTAACAGCAGTAGCTCTACTTCAAGAAAGTCTGAAGACTTCTCATTCCCTTATCAGGATGGAATGAATCCTGGTACTTTGTATGTTGAAGGAGTCGCCACCATTGTTTCAAGTGGAAAGTCTAAAACTTCTCCTAGAATGGAGGTTGCCAAAGGGCTTGTTACAACAGCTTCATTTGCTAAGCCTGTTGTATTGACTGCATTGGCGGATCATGGTTACAATGACAAAGAAGAGTTAGAACCAACCAACATCGACTTCTACTTTGAGCAAGGAAGATCTGTGGTTAATCCTAGAATTGCTACTGATGGAACTTCTAATAGAACTAAAACTCAGAATATGTCGGCTTTCATTGCTGAGAAAAACGTTACCAGAACAGTAACAATTACTGGTACTCACTCTCCTGAAGGTACTGAGACTATCAACTCTGATCTATCTAACGATCGTGCTGCAGCTATTGAAAAATACTACAGAGCTCAAATGAGCAGATACGATTATAAAGATATCGCTGATGAAATAGACTTTATCCTTAAGCCTGTAGTTCAGGACTGGGGTGCTTTCAAAGCAGCTTTAGCTGACTATGATGGTATTTCTGCAAGTGAGAAAAGTGAATACACTAACATCATCAACGGTTCTGGAACTTTCGTAGATAAAGAGAAACAACTACAAAAGCTTCCTACTTATAAGAAAGTATTTAATGATATCTACCCTGGTTTACGTTCTGCCAAAACAGAAATCCTTACGGTGGTAGAAAAGAAACCTAATGCAACAATTGCTGTATTAGCTAAAAGCATTGTAAGCGGTTCAGCTTCTATGGACACACTTACTATGAATGAATTCTTATTCGCAGCTACACTTACTCCTTCTCTTGACGAAAAAGAAGCTATCTATATGGCAGCTACTAAATCCGGAGACTGGAGAGCGCACAATAACCTGGGAGCTGTAAAACTTGAAAAAGCTAAAATGATTGGTAACAGTGATGCAATGGGTAAAATGGCCTTAATTGAAGATGCATTAACTCAATTGGAGATCGCTGGAAACAAACAAAGTTCTCCAGTTGTATCGACTAACCTGGCTGCTGCTGCTATGCTTAAAGGTGACAAAGATGCTGCTGCTGATGCAATCAATGAAGGCATGAGTGCTTCTCCATCTAACATGGTAAGTGCTAAACTAAAAGGCATGCAAGGTTCACTTCAATTGATGAGCGGCGACTATGACGAAGCAAAAGCTTCATTTGCATCTGCTGAAGCAAGCGAAGAAGTAACTTTTGATAAAGGTCTTGTAAGCTTATTAACCGGAGATGCTGGTACTGCTCAAACAACCCTTAATGGTGTGACTGACAGCGAAGCATACGGTGCTGATGCTTACTACCTAAAAGCTATCGCTAGCGCTAAACAAAATAACGCTGAGGCTGTTGGAGCTAACCTTAAACAAGCTGTTAGCAAAGACGCTTCATTGAAAGAGAAAGCTTTAAATGATCTATCTTTTGGTGCATTTGCAAATGCTGTTGCTGAAGCAGTGAGATAATCAAATCATTTTAAAAACAATATAAAAAAGCTCTCCTTTATGGAGAGCTTTTTTATTTTATATGAATTAATTTAGCGGCCGAAACGTCATTAACTATGAGAGAAATTCAATTTAGAGAAGCCCTTGGTGAAGCCATGAGTGAAGAAATGCGAAGAGATAAAAGCATATTCCTTATGGGAGAAGAAGTAGCAGAGTATAATGGTGCTTATAAGGTTAGCCAGGGAATGCTTGATGAGTTTGGTCCTGACCGTGTCATCGATACCCCTATTTCAGAACTTGGATTTGCCGGTCTGGGAGTAGGTGCTGCAATGAATGATTTAAGACCAATCATTGAATTCATGACCTTTAACTTCTCTCTAGTAGCCATTGATCAAATCATCAATGGTGCTGCAAAAATGATGTCAATGTCTGGTGGACAATTTGGTGTGCCTATTGTATTTAGGGGACCAACAGGTAACGCAGGACAGCTGAGTTCACAACACTCTCAGAATTTTGAAAACTGGTTTGCCAATACACCAGGACTTAAAGTGGTCGTTCCTTCAAACCCATACGATGCAAAAGGTCTGTTAAAATCATCGATCAGAGATGAAGACCCTACAATCTTCATGGAATCTGAATTGATGTATGGAGATAAAGGAGAAGTTCCGGAAGAAGAATATCTAATTCCACTGGGCCAGGCAAATGTCGTAAAAAGCGGAAGCGATGTGACTGTAGTATCTTTTGGTAAATTCATGAAAGTAGCACTTGAATCTGCTGCTGAGATGGATAAGGAAGGTGTAAGTGTGGAAGTAATCGATCTAAGAACTGTTAGACCCATTGACTACGCTACTGTTATTGAGTCCGTTAAGAAAACCAACAGACTGGTAATCGTGGAAGAAGCATGGCCATTATCCTCTATAGCTACTGAGATCAGTCATTACGTACAAAGACATGCGTTCGACTATCTTGACGCACCTATTCACAGGATCAACAACAGAGATCTGCCACTTCCGTACGCCCCGACATTGATTGAGGAAATCCTCCCGAATGTTAAGCGGACAGTAGAGGCAATCAACGCAGTCTGCTACAGATAATTAAATAAAATCTTATAGGAGGAGAATTTATTGTCTAAGTAGGTTGCCAAGTGCTTTGGCACCACCCATCTTATTCATCGATTTCATCATCTTCTTCATCTGCCCAAATTGCTTCAGAAGCTGATTAACCTGATTTACATCAGTTCCGCTTCCTTTTGCGATTCTTTGTTTCCGGCTACCATTGATGATATCAGGCATCTCACGTTCTTTTGGTGTCATAGACTTAATGATAGCCTCGATGGGTTTTAAGGCATCATCATCGATATCAACATCTTTAATTGCTTTACCGACACCGGGAATCATTCCCAGGAGGTCTTTCATACTGCCCATCTTCTTGATCTGTTCCATTTGTGAGAGGAAGTCATCAAGACCAAACTGATTTTTCTTGATCTTTTTGTTGATGCGCCTGGCCTCATCTTCATCAAATGTCTGCTGGGCTTTTTCAACCAGCGATAACACATCTCCCATTCCCAGGATACGCTTAGCCATCCTGTCCGGATAAAAGACATCAATGGCGTCAAGCTTCTCACCGGTACTGATATATTTAATGGGTTTTGTAACCTCTCTACGAATGGATAATGCGGCTCCACCCCTGGTATCACCATCTAATTTCGTCAAAACGACACCATCGAAATTCAATCGTTCATTGAAAGTCTTTGCCGTATTGACAGCATCCTGACCAGTCATGGAGTCTACCACAAAAAGGGTCTCGGATGGATTTATTGTTTGCTTGATGGATGAGATCTCATTCATCATGACTTCATCAACAGCCAATCGACCAGCAGTATCTATGATAACTGTTCTCTTACCATTTTGCTTGGCATATTTTACTGCATTTTCAGCTATTTTGACAGGATTTTTCTCTTCCGGTTCAGTGTAAACCTCAACATCTATTTGTTCACCCAATACCTTCAGCTGATCAATCGCAGCCGGTCTGTAGACGTCACCAGCTACTAATAGGACGGTCCTCCCCTGTTTTTTAAGTAAGGATGCCAGTTTACCTGTAAATGTTGTTTTTCCAGATCCCTGCAAACCAGAAATCAGAATTGTGTTTGGATTACCATCTAGATTAATAGGGACATTGCTTTCCCCCATGAGCATGGTTAACTCTTCGGCTACAATTTTCGTGAGTAGCTGACCTGGAGAGACTGCTATCAATACATCCCTTCCTAAAGCTTTTTCCTTTATGGTATCTGTTACCTCTTTAGCAACTTTATAATTGACGTCAGCATCAATTAGGGCTCTTCTAATCTCTTTTACTGTAGTCGCAACGTTGATCTCAGTAATCGTCCCCTGCCCTTTTAAGGTCTTAAAAGCTCTATCAAGCTTTACACTTAAATTATCAAACATAGTCTCAGAATTAGGTTTGCAAAACTAATAAACATCCCATGGAATTACTTTAGAATTAACTATAGAGACGAAGTCTATATTTCTAATATTCTAAAAAAATATCTCATATAGTGAAACTTTTTAATCCGATTGGCAGTATGCTTTATACAGTACCTTGTATTACACAATAATGAAACTATGAAAAATCTTGCACTCATACTTACAGGAATCCTATTTATATCTGTTACAGGGCTTTCTGCACAAAATAAATTGAAGGAAAAAGATATTGTTGGGCAATGGAAACTTATAATCAACCTGGATGAAGAGTTCGACAAAGCCAAAAAAGAACTGGAAGATGATGATGATAATATCATTGGTAGTATTATTCTTGGTTCAGTAGAAGGCCTGGTCACATCGATTTTAGATAAAGTAGATATCTATATGGACTTTCAAAAAGATGGAACCCTAAAAATTATGGTGGAAGCATTTGACGAAAAAAATGTTGACTATAGCAATTGGTCGATAAATAGTCAGGGACAACTCATTATCGATGATACAGACGAAATAGACACCGATCACTGGACTTTGGAAGATGGGATTCTGGTAGGCTATGATGATGATGGTGATAAAAATATGGCATATATGGTTAAGATAATTTAAAAATTAACTAAAATCTTCATGGTTATTTCAAATATCCTATGTTACTTTGCGTTCAAGATAATAAATATCTTAATTTATTAATAATCAGCTAAAGTATCATAGGATTTCTTATGAAAAACAAAAAGGTCACCCGCCTAGTCTTATCGTGCGTTACATATCTCTGCCTGATGTCCTTTTTTGGTTGTGAAGACGATCACACCATCCAAAAACTAGTAGAACTAAGAAACAATACAGCTACTACGCTTACGCTTTTAATCCCTTAAGATTCCAGAATTTTCTTCAGGTTTGCTGGAGAATAATTAACTGACTTTAGGGTCTTATTATCTCCTTGCCTGAAAACCAGGTATTTTCCATCTTCTTTACGGTAATAGCAATCAGTGTCGCGCTCATTTTGATAGTAAGCTACCGTTTCCTTAGCTTCATCCTCTGTATCGCAAGCTTTGCTCATGTTTGAGCGTTGCACTTCATTGAATAGCTCTACAAATTTCTCTCCCAGTCCAAACTCCAGAACCGCTCCCGACAACACGTATTGAATATCGCACAATGCATCAGCGATTTCAACAATATCATTATCCTCAATCGCATCTTTTAATTCTTTAAGTTCTTCAGCGATTAGCTCCACTCTTAGTTCGCATCGCTTTTCGTCTGGTATGGTTGGTTTTTCCAAAACCGGATGATGGAATGTTCTATGAAATTCAGCAACCTGATTTAACGAGTCTATCTTGTCCATATAATTGCTACTTATTGTTTTTTATAGCGAGTAAAATAAAAAATATAAAGCCCCCGAAGGTTAACCCCAGAATGATGATCATTGAAATGATGGCTGAAACGGTCATAGAATTCGAATTACAAACCTGTTATACAAATACCTGTTTAATAGAATGCCCAGTAAGAGAACACTGCCCCATTGAGTAACAATAGTTGCATTGCTATATACATCAAACAAATTCCATGTTCCAGTTGAGGTAAACCATGGATCGGAACTATAACCTTGTGACATCCACCAGTAAATCAATCCCAGTGCAATAGGCAAGTTTAAGTATATGCAGACTGAGAAATACCATTTATTGATCTGTATATCCGAATCGAGATCAATCAATTCTTCTTTAAACTTCAATGGGTTGTATTTGGCTACCGCAAACAAAATGAAGAATCCGCTCAATATCAAACCCAGCCCCCACACCCAATCCTGATTGGAAAAAAAATCTAAATTATAAGCAGAAGGAAACCCAAAGGCGATAAAGGTAATGATTATAAAAACTGTTGTCTTCCTTCTCGCTACTCCAAAATCGACAAGGTTGCTCACAAACAATTCAATCATTGGAAGGAATGAACTAAAAGCAGCAAACAATAGCGTTAGAAAGAAGAGTACGGCCATAAATTCTCCACCAGGAATTCTGGCAAATAAGTTTGGAATCACATTGAAGGTGAGTGCCTGGTTTCCCTGTTGCAGGTAATGTATCGCCTCTGTCTCATTGGGTGCCAATGCAAAAACGGCTGGCAATATGGCCATTCCCGCAATGAGGGAAGCTGTATTGTTACCAAAAGCACCTATAAATGTATTGAGTGTTACATCTTCATTTTGTCTTGAATATGAGGATATGGTCATTAGGAGGCCCCAACCCGCCCCAGTGCTCCAGGCTGACTGTGAAAGGGCCTCTATCCACACTTTTGGCTCGCTGAAATACTCCACTTTAAATGTGAACATATACTGCAGCCCCAATACACCATTCTCAATGGATAGCGCGGTAAATATGATAACAATCAACAGTACAAAGAGTGTGGGGATCAATACCTTGTTAACCTTTTCAAGGCCTTCTTTTATCCCTTTAGCTAGCATGAAAACGCCGGCAAGAACAACCACGACAAACATGGCGATAGTCAGCCAATTGGCGTTAGAAATAGACATCCACTGGTCCTGTAGGAAAGATGGTTGCTGATCCAGCGTCTCGGCAAAGGAAATTCCCTGAAACTTATAAAATAGATTTTTCACTGATAGCCATAAGTATTGTAGCGACCATGCTGTGACAACAGAATAGTAGAAAGCAATTCCCAAGGTACAGACAGTGATAAAAAATGCCATCCAGGAAAACCGCCGCCCGGCAAATCTGCTCATAGAATGGATGACTCCATGTTTAAACTTCTTTCCAATTGCGAACTCAGATAGTAAGAGCGGAATAGACCAAATGAGTAGGAATAAGATCCACAATAGAATAAACGTACCTCCATATTGTCCTGCCAACCTGGGAAATCGCCATAAATTTCCAGCCCCAATCGCCATCCCTAAAGATGCCAGGATAATTCCCCAACGATTAGTAAACTGATCTTGTTGTTGCATTTATGATTGAGCGTAACTCTTATTATTCTTTTTTGCTAACTGAAATAACTGTTCTATAGAGGTAGACAAGAATTAAGATCAGTAAGGCCAATCCAGGAAGACTTCCTCCCAGTGGCTCATCTGTCAAAGATACACTCCAACCAAAAGTGGCCAGTAAGGCAATTAGGATACCCATTAGCGCTTCTCCAGTGATCAGACCAGAGGCGATAAGCAATCCACTATTCGATGCACTGTCTTTCAATGATTGTGATACATTATTTTTCTTAAATGTCCTATCAAGGGCCCAGGCTATTACACCTCCTACAAAAATTGCGCTATCAAGTTCAAATGGTAAATACAATCCTACAGCGACTGCAAGTACTGGCATCCTGAAGGTAGATCCTTTATGTTTCAGATATAAATCCACAATAATAATAAGTGCTCCCAGGATACCTCCAATGGCAATGATTGTCCACGGAAGCTCACCGCCAAAGATTCCGGTTGCCACACTCATCATGAGGGTTGCCTGTGGAGCTGTCAACGGATTAGGGAATTCTGCTGATGGACTACCGATTCCTTTAGAATGCAACAATAGATTCAATACCGGAGCAATTAATAAAGCTCCTGCAACCACACCAATCATTTGCATGATCTGCTGATTTCTGGGTGTAGAGCCAAGAATATATCCAGCCTTCAGATCCTGCATATTATCACCAGCTATCGCCGCAGCACAACAGACTACGGCACCTACCAGTATAGCACCTGCTGCCCCACTTGCAGCTCCTCCGGAACCCATCAGCAAAAGCAATAATAGGGAAGTTGATAAGATGGTAGCTATTGTTACTCCTGATATTGGGTTGTTTGATGACCCCACAAGTCCAGCCATATAACCGGCCACGGCTGAAAATAAAAATCCAGCAAAGATCATCAACAAAGCCATAAACAGGGTAATCGGCACATCATGGATGATAGAGAGATAAATAAAAAAGATGGGCACCACCAGTATGCCAATACCTATAAGCACCCAGGACATGGGTGTGTCTAACTCTGTTCTTGCTGTATCTGCCACTTTCTGCGCACCCTTTTTAAATGCTTCAATGCCAGCCTTGAAAGAGGTAACGAGTGCTCCTCTCAAGTTCAGGACGGCCCATATACCTCCTACGATCATGGAGCCCACACCTAAAAACCTCATCTTTACACTCCAGAGGCTAATGCCTAAAGCTTCCGGATGTACCTGATCAATGCTGGTAAACTTTCCGGCTGCAATCAATTCATTGGCTACAGATTCAAAACCATTCAGCCAGACATAAACTGGAATCCCTACCCACCAGGTAATTACTCCTCCCAGGAAAATAAGCGTGGCAATATTGAGCCCGACAATATATCCTACCGCAACTAACGCCGGTGAAAGATTCAGACTGAAATAAAGATAAATTTTCTGATTCAAGATGGTGGCCTGCTCAAATATACCTTTCCATAAATTCAGGGCTTCATATCCGAATTTGAATACACCTCCCATCAGACCTCCATAAACCAGGTATTTAACTGACTTACCACCGGTCTCTCCGGTTTTCAAGACCTCAGCGGTAGCCACTCCTTCCGGAAACATCAGGTTTTCCTCAACAATCAAAGCTTTTCTTAGTGGAATGGTAAACAACACCCCAAGCACTCCCCCACATATGGATATAAGCGTAGTCTCAACGTAGTTAAACTCCTGCCAATAGCCCATGATTACCAAAGCTGGAATCGTGAAGATTACTCCAGCTGCCAGTGACTCTCCAGCAGAGGCTGCTGTCTGGACCAGGTTATTTTCTAAAATATTGGCATTTTTAAAGATTTTAAGAATTGCCATGGAGATTACTGCTGCAGGAATAGATGCGGAAACGGTCATTCCGGAAAATAAACCGAAGTAAGCATTTGCCGCGCCCAGTACCACAGATAGTAAAGCTCCTAGTAAAATAGCACGTAATGTGAGTTCGTTTAGTCTTGTTTCAGGACTGATATAAGGCTGCATAGGATTGAATAAGGTGATACAAAAAATTCAATGCAATGCTAACAAAAATGGTCATTAGAATAATGAAAACAAAGTGGGAGTAGTTTAAAACTTCAAATCCTGATTTCCGCTGGATGTCGTACTGTAAATATGAATGGGACCATCTCCGGATTCATGTTCACCTTCAAAAGTCTGACTCCCGAGATGGAGTTTCCCTCCCCCAGAGTGTAACCTGAAACTAAAATCCTCAAAGGGATTATTCAATCCCAGTGAGACATTCCCGGTTAGAAGATTGAAATAGGAATCACCTCTTAGGAAAATCCGTTGACCATTAACATTACCAGAAGTAGTATTGACATTAATTGATCCCGTGATATCCTTTATATTAATATGTCCGGATGTTGCAGTGGCCTTCAGATCTCCCATGATATTATAAAAGGTCGATAAACCAGAGATGGTAGATGACTTAATATTTCCCTGCATATTAACCACCTTCTTGTCTCCACTTGTCGTTGCAAATACACCATCTCCCTTTAAATCTTCCACGTAGATATCACCGGCAGTAGTCTCTACTTTCAATGAACCAATAATCCCAGAAACATGAACATCTCCGCTGTAGGTGTTAAATTCATATTTACCATTAAGCAGATCTCTTCCTGAAATATCTCCTGAAGAACTCTCAATGCTAAGAGATGTCTTTTTGGGTATGGAAAGGTCTAATTGAGCTTTGCTAAGTGATACTTTTTTAATCCCGCGATGTTTGACATAGATTTCTAAAACACCAGATTTCGAAAGTTCTGAATAAATATTAAAGTCATAAGGATTGCCACCACCCTCTATAACCCCAAGGAATTTTATTTTTTGATCATGGGTGATCTTTACGTCACAAAATGATGCATAGATCTTTATTTTAGAGATGTTCTCTGCCTCAAATTCATGATGAGCCAATCGAATTTGAGATGAAACTGTATAGAATCCTATTCCCGCGAGAAAAAAAACCAGATAACGCACCATGATATGACTTTCTAATCAAAGACCAGAAAGAATATCAAAGGTTTCCTTAACGGAATGAAATGTTTATTATCCTATTTTGGATTTTGTAAGTGTGGCCAGAAGTTTTAGGCTCTCTTTCAGGTATGGATCCTGAGCCAATTTCTGAGTTACACTGTCTGTTTCAACGGTCTTTTGACTTACTTCGCCATTTTCCAGCGTTGTCGAAAGGTCATCCATATCCCCTGTTTGATGCTCCTTCAAGCGATCATCATAGTTCAATGAAATGGATTTTTTATCTTTCTCCTGCTTCAATTTCTCAATATCCTTTGTCAATTCCACAAGTCCCTCATCCGTTTTCAGGTCCTTTTCATATTGTTTTCTCAGGTCATTCATCAGGTGACTGGAAATTGAGTTTTCAGGTTTGAATTTAGTGGTCTTGATTTCATCCCAGGGTAACGCATTAGGCATATCACTTTCTCCGAACGTCTCACCATCATAAGGTGAAGGAAATGCAATATCCGGTGCCACTCCAATGTTCTGAGTACTGCTACCTGTCACACGATAGAATTTTGCTAATGTCATTTTCAATTGACCTAATTCAACTCCCGTATTTCTAAGATACATGTCCAGGTCAATCAGATTTTGAACCGTTCCTTTTCCAAACGTATTTTCTCCTACCACAAGTCCACGCTTATAATCCTGGATAGCCCCAGAGAAAATTTCTGAAGCAGATGCGCTATATCTATTGGTCAAAACAGCCAAAGGTCCGTCATAATATAGTCCAGGTACCTCATCCACATATACATCCACTGAATCGTAGGTATCTCTAACTTGAACCACCGGGCCTTCATTGATAAATAATCCGGTCAGTTCAACAGCTTCCTGTAGCGAACCTCCCCCATTAAATCTAAGGTCAATGAGAAGCCCATCCATACCCTTTGTTTTAAGGTCAGCAATTAATCTTTTTACGTCCCGGGTTGTGCTGGTATAATCCTCTTTTCCCTGATGCATCTCTTCAAAATCAATATAAAACTGTGGGATGGTAATTACACCCAGATTGAATTTCTCTCCATTTTCTGTCAATGGGATCATTTCGGACTGAGCTGTTGATTCTTCAAGCTTTATTTTATCTCTGACGATCCTGATGGTATCTGGCAAAGCATTGATGTCCTGATCATATTTCAATACCTGTAATCTCACCACTGAACCTTTAGGACCCCTGATCTTTTGGACTACATCATCAATCCTCCATCCAATCACATCTTCGAAATTTCCTTCATCACCCTGTGCCACACCAATGATTCGATCATTTTTATGCAACTGCTTGCTTTTGAAGGCAGGACCACCAGGAATGACATCTTCCACCTTTGTGTAATCCAACTGCTGTGTTAGCCGGGCTCCTATACCCTCAAGACTTGCACTCATATCAATCTGGAAATTTTCTTTCGCGATTGGTGAGAAATAATCCGTATGAGGGTCATATGTACTTGTGAAGGCATTCATGTAGGTCTGATATACATCTTCACTGTTATATTGATAAACTGACTTTTTAACCCTGGCATATCTTTTCTGCAAGGCATCTACGATATCCGGCCATTCCTTTCCAGCAATCTTATAACTTAAAGCCTGGTTTTTGATAATCTTGCGCCACAATTCATTGAGGTCATCCCTTGTCTGTGCATGGGACCAGTCTGCCCTTTCAATATCAAGTTCCTCGTGAGCATTCCAGTCAAATTCTTTTGACAGTAATACATCTACATAGTCAAGTCTTTCCAGGGATCTTTCCCTGTATATTGAAAATACCTGGTATGCAAAATCCAGTTTACCCTCCAATAATTCATCATCTAGCTCATATCGATATTTAGATAAGTAATCAATGTCGCTTTGAAGGAAGTTGGCTTTGTTTGGATCAAGAGCGTTGAGATAGTTGTCAAATATCTGTGAGGAAACGGAGTCATTAAGCCACTTTTTCTTGTAATGATATCTTGTAAGAAGATCTACAATGGCTTTGGTTTCGGATGGATGTTCTTTCTTGGGCTTAAGAATTGCCAGGGTATCTGAATACCCGTATTCAGAACTTAGCCCTGCTGGCTCGAAATAACCCCAGCCAACGATTAAAGAGAATAAAACAACCAACAACTTATTCATTATCTAAATCTTATTAATTCATAATTATTTATGGGAGTAGCAACCTAACATACGCATACTGGAAATAGTTTTGTCAAAAATCGTTCCCAATCCGGGTTTACCCCAAATTATTTTGATGATCCCAAACAAGTGCCGCTGCACCAAGTATCGCAGCATTTTTATTCATCATTCCGGATGGTAAAAGTTTGACTTTGTCTTTATAGAATGGCAACAAATACTCATCCATATACTTTTTTGTTGGCTCAAAGATCCATTTTCCAGCTTTTGCCAATCCACCAAGTAGGAAAAACGCTTCAGGATGGGTAAAGGTTGTGAAATTTGCCAGAGCCTGTCCTAGATATTTGCCTGTAAGCTCGTAAGCTTCAATGGCTATGGGGTCGCCATCTTCGGCAGCCTTGGTAATAATTTCTCCATGCAGATCATTGTATGAATAGTCTCTTAACACACTATCCTTGAGTGAATCACAGAGCAGGAAAAAAACATTTCGTTTCAATCCAGTAGAAGAAACATAGGCTTCTAAGCCCCCTCTCCTTTCCAGACCAGTCCATCTCCCATTATAATCTATTACAATATGACCCAACTCAGCTGCCTGAGAATCAAACCCATAGATCAGCTTACCGTTTGCGACAACACCTGAACCCAATCCGGTCCCCAGGGTGATGACGATAAAATCTTTCATCCCTTTGGCTTCTCCGTATATCATCTCACCAATTGCTGCGGCATTCGCATCATTGGTCATATGTACAGGTTTGTCAAAACGCTTCTTTAGCTCCTCATTGACTTTTAATATGCCCTTCCATTTCAAATTGGCTGGATGCTCGATAGTACCACGATAATAATTTGCATTTGGAGCACCTACACCCATCCCTACAACCTCCAGATCTGCTGAAGATTCCTCCAATAAACGATTAGCAGTAGCTACAAGCTCATCAAGAAACTGGACAAAGGTTTTATCCTTCTGAGTTGGGAACTCATCCTGACCATACATATTTCCTTCCAAATCAACAATTCCAACCTTGGTGAGTGTTCCACCAATATCAACACCAATCGCAACCTTTAAAGACATATTATTTGTTTAACAGACGAAGGTTCCAAATATATAAAGGATCATCATTTGATTTTAATAAATCACTATTTTAGTCACCGGTTTCTTACTTTTTCATTGCTATGGCCGGCATAAAAGCCAATTATCTATTTGTATACGGATACCTAATGCGCAAGAACAGGATAATCAATGAATTAGGTGTGCCTGATATGCCGGTAGAGTATCTGGGTGATGGATTCATCTATGGTGAATTATATCAGGTGGCTGGTTTCCCCGGCCTCGTATATAAATTAAATAAGCGGTCCAGAGCATTTGGTGAAATCTATTTAATCAAAGAGCAAAAGCGGTTTTTCAAGGAAATGGACGCTTATGAACTATCGTACCCCAATTATCAGGAAGCAGACGCTGTCTATCACCGAAGGGTCAGACCTGCACATCTAATGAGTGGTCAGGTTCTGCCATGTTGGGTTTATGAATACACCCAGCCAACTGATGACCTTAAACGCATCAAATCAGGAAAATTTAATCTTTTATACTAATTTTAAATAAACACACGACACACTATGCCAACTATACAACTAAATCACCTGCAATGCATTCTGAATGATGAGATCGATAAAGATGAAGTTTACCTGAAATATAAGGGTAAAAAAGTATGGCCACATGAGATCTACAAGTCGGTAGATAACGAAGAGAAAAAAGAAATCGGCATCACAATCGAACATGAGAATATTGATAAACCATTGATAATTGAACTATGGGATTTTGATTACTTATCACTCAATGATCATCTTGGAGATTTCACCATGAAAGTTGATAATAAGCCAGGAGGCCCTTATTCAACCAGTATGGTTCTTTACGAAAAAAACAGTACGGCCTCCTATATCCTCACCTGGGAAATACTTTAGCCCGATCACCCCAGAGTCAAAACCTGCATACAATAAGAGAGAAGGAAAAGTCATTTAAATAGGATATGTCAGGATTAAGAAAAAGGAAGTTCCGGAAATGTCTGAATTGCGGAACCAAAGTATTACCGACTGACAATTACTGTCCGAAGTGCGGTCAGGAAAACAGAGACTTTCAATTAACCTTTAGGGAACTATTAAACGACTTCTTTCACAACTATTTTGCTCTTGACTCAAGATTTGGGAGAAGCTTCAAGCCCTTTTTTTTGAAGCCAGGTTTTCTGACCATAGAGTTTATGAAAGGAAAACGGATGACCTATGCCAATCCTATCCGGCTTTATCTGGTCATCAGTGTAATCCATTTTTTCATTTTTTCCATCAATTCCGGTAACGAAAGTGAGGATGAAAATCCAAAAAACATCCTGAATGTTGGAGACACAACCTACTATGATGAATCAGGTAATAAGATGATGATAGTAGAAAATGATACTGTCGAGGTGAATTTTAGTGCTGCTGATACACTTGACCCATTTAATATCGGCAGAAAAATTGCCATAATTGATCAAATGGCAGATCATCATACGCACCAGGAGATCTATGATTCACTTCATTTAGAGAATAGTTCGTATTTCTCTCAATTAACCTGGAAACAGTCGATAAAAGTGATGAAAGATGGTGAATCGTCGCTAACCAACTTCTTCTTAAAGAATATTCCTATCCTGATGTTTTTTCTACTTCCTGTATATGCACTGATACTAAAACTGTTCTTTCAAAAGAAACTCTATCTTAATCATGCAGTACACTCTCTGCATCTTCATTCTTTTCTATTCATTATTCTAACGTTTGTGTGGCTCTATTATATTATCATTGATGAATCCCCTACACTGTTTTTCATTGCTTTCGGACTGGCTAGTTTTTACATTATCAGGTCATTTATGAGAAGCTATGAGATTCGAGCAATGAGGGCTGTGTTAACATTGATTGGCACTGGAGCCGTTTATACCTTTGTTCTGGCATTATCGCTAATGATTACTTTCATCATCAGTTTTTATACTTTTTAAAAATTTATACAATGAAAAAAAGTCTTATTCTTTTAGCATTAGCTACACTTTGGTCCTCATGTACGGATGTAAAAGAAAACGCCCAACAGTTCATAGACGGGTATACCAATGAGTTATTAGGCTTATACTATGCATCCGCTGAAGCTGCATGGAAAACAAATACACAAATCATCGAAGGTGATACCATGAATGCCTATGAATCCAAAATAGCTGATGAAGCTATGGCTTCATTTATGGGTAGCACTGAGAATATTGAAAAATCAAGAAAGTTTCTGGATAAAAAAGATAAGTTAACAGATCTACAGGTACGACAACTGGAAGCAATCCTCTATAGTGCCGGTAGCAATCCCCAGACCGTGGATTCACTCGTTAAGGAAAAGATCAAAGCAGACATCGCGCAGGTGGAAAAGCTCTATGGGTTCTCCTACAAACTTGACGGAAAACCTATCAGCACAAATGAAATTGATAACATCCTTTGGTACAACAAAGACCTGGACATCCGACTAAAAGCCTGGGAAGCCAGCAAAGAAGTGGGCCCGGGGTTAAAAGACGGCCTGGAAACCCTGCGAGATCTCAGGAACAAGACGGTCCAGGCACTTGGATACAATGATTACTTCACCTACCAGGTGTCTGAATACGGCTTATCAACTGAGGATATGATGGACATGATGGAAAAGCTCTATCAGGAACTCCTACCACTTTACAGGGAATTGCACACCTATGCCCGCTACGAACTGGCCAAACAATATGGTATGGATGAAGTACCTGATTACCTGCCAGCACATTGGGTACCAAACCGATGGGGTCAGGACTGGAAGTTTATGATAGATGTGGAAGGTATTAACGTAGATAGCGCATTAGCTAATAAAACACCCGAATGGATTGTTAAGGAGGGCGAAAAATTATATGTCAGCATAGGATTTCCTGAACTTCCACAGACTTTTTGGGAAAAATCCAGCTTATACCCCTATCCGGCCGATTCCAGTGTAAAAAAGAATAACCATGCCTCAGCCTGGCATATGGATCTGAAAAATGATGTACGAAGCCTAATGAGTGTTGAGCCCAATGAAAAATGGTACAAAACGTCAAACCATGAGCTTGGGCATATATACTACTACATTTCCTATACCAACCCAGATGTACCGCCTTTGCTCCGGGGAGGAGCTAACAGGGCTTTCCATGAAGCCATCGGTTCTATGATGGGCGAAGCGGCATTGCAAAAACCATATCTGGTCGGTAGAGGCCTGATAGCTGAGGATTCCAAATCCGATAACATTCAAAAATTATTAAAAGTAGCCATGGATAATGCGGTATTTATTCCATTTGCCGCTGGAACAATGAGTGCATTCGAGAAAGCACTTTACGTAGATGACCTGCCTAAAGATCAATTCAATCAAAAATGGTGGGAACTCGTAAAAAAATACCAGGGTATCGTACCCCCTGACAACCGTGGTGAAGAGTTTTGTGATGCGTGCACCAAAACACATATCAACAATGATCCTGCACAATACTATGACTATGCACTTTCCTATGTCGTTCTCTATCAGCTTCACCAGCACATTGCAGAAAACATCCTAAAGCAGGATCCTCGCGAAACCAATTATTATGGAGAAACAGGGGTTGGTGACTTTCTCAAGGAAATCATGACCCCCGGAGCGACCAAAGATTGGCAGGATGTCTTGAAAGAAGCTACGGGTGATGACCTGAATGCCAAAGCGATGGTGGATTATTTTGAACCGCTTGTGGCTTGGCTGAAAGAACAAAACAAAGGAAGAAAATACACCTTGTAGATGAAACATCTTAACCCAATAATTCTCATCCTTTTAATCGGATTAGCTGTTTCCTGTACATCTCAAACAGGAAATGTTAACACTGAACAAAAGGGTATCCAGCCCAGTAACACTCACCCCCAATACTGGACTTACAACGGAAAAGAAACACTACTCCTGGGGGCAAGTGATGATGATAATCTCTTCCAGATGCCCGGATTGATTGAGCAGCTAGACTTGCTTAAATCAAATGGTGGAAACTATGTGCGAAACACGATGTCCTCAAGAGACACTGGAAATGTCTGGCCCTTTCAACTGATGGGAAATGGGAGTTATAACCTCAATCAATTTAATGATGAATACTGGAATCGTTTTGAAACGTTCCTTGAGGAGACCAAAAAGCGTGATATTGTGGTTCAGATTGAAGTATGGGCTACCTTCGACTTCTACAGGGAAAACTGGGATGTGAATCCATTTAATCCGAAGAACAATCGAAATCTCAACGTCTTTAGGGATAAGCTGGATACCATTGTTTCCACCCATCCAACATTTACAGCTAACAACTTCTTTCGTTCGGTCCCGGATCAGATGTCGCTTCACCGACCCCTGTACTATCAGCAGAAATATGTAGATAAACTCCTGTCTATCTCACTGAATTATGATCATGTGTTGTACTGTATGGACAATGAAACTTCGGTGAATGCCGACTGGGGTAGATTCTGGTCTCAATACATTAAAAAAGCTGCTCAGCTAAAGGACAAGAAGGTCTATTGCACTGAGATGTGGGATCCGCATGAACTGGATCATGCTTTTCATTATGAGACCTTCGATCATCCGGAAACCTATGATTTTGTTGACATTTCGCAAAACAATCACAAGACCGGTCAGGAACATTGGGACAACGGACTAGCCCAGTTTGAAAGACTGGGACGACTAGGAAATTTAAGGCCTGTAAATAATGTAAAAGTCTACGGGAGTGAAAGCCGCAGATTTACCAGTGACCAGGAAGGGATAGAAAATTACGTTCTAAATGTTTTTATGGGTTGTGCCAGTACGCGTTTCCATCGCCCTCCTTCCGGTATCGGGCTGAACAAACAGGCTCAGGCGGTGGTGAAATCCATGAGAGAAGCAACTGACAAGATTGACTGGTTCAATGCTAAAGCATCACAGAACCTACTGGACGATAGAGAAGAAAATGAAGCGTACTGCCGTTCTACAGGAAAAGAATATGCGGTGTACTTTTCTGACGGTGGTGATGTAAAGCTAAAGACCAGCCTTTCAAGTCCCACCATCCAATGGGTGGACATCATGAGAAACAAATGGTCAGAAACTCAACCAATTGACGTATCCGATGGATCAATCAACCTTACCACGCCTGGAAAGGGAGATTGGATTGCAATCATCAAATAATACTTATGAAACTTAATTACTTCTTAACCCTAATCATTGGATTCTTACTTCTCTCATGTGGTAATAATGAAGAAAAAGTGAAACCCAACATCATTCTTATCATGGCTGATGACCTGGGCTATGGGGACCTGGGATGCTATGGCAATACTGAGATCAAAACTCCTTACCTTGATCGACTGGCTAAGGGTGGCTTGAGATTCACCGATTTTCACTCCAACGGTGCAGTATGCTCCCCTACCCGGGCAGCACTCATGACCGGTTTGTATCAGCAACGTGTAGGGATTGAAGGGGTTGTATATGCTACGGGTAAAACAAGAAAAACCGGACTTGACCTTTCTCATACCACGATGGCAGAGATCTTTAAATCCGCGGGGTATGAAACAGGTATCATGGGCAAATGGCATCTGGGCTACGACAAGAAGTACAACCCAGTTCATCAGGGATTTGATGAGTTCAAAGGCTATGTCAGTGGGAATGTTGATTACCAAAGTCACTACGATGGCTCCCTGGTCTTTGACTGGTACCATAACCTGGATACCGTCCCTGAAACAGGTTACTCAACTGATCTGATTGGAAGCCACTCAGTCAAATTTCTGAGTAAAAACAGAAAGAAACCCTTCTTTCTTTATATCCCACATGAAGCTCCCCATATTCCGTTCCAGGGAAGACATGATCCTGCAATCAGGAACCCTTTTAGAGAAGACCCTCCAAACCAGTTGTCAGAAGAGGAGAAAAGAAGGGCTTATAAAGAAATGGTGGAAGTGATGGATGAGAATATCGGGTTACTCCTGCTTAACCTTGAATCGATGAAACTACTAGAAAATACCATTATATTCTTCCTGTCTGATAATGGAGGCTATCAGAACTATGCCAATCACGGACCTTTAAATGGGAGAAAAGGAACATTATATGAAGGTGGACATCGGGTACCTGCTATCGCTTATTGGAGAGGGAAGATCAAGCCAGGAGAATCAAATGAACTACTGATGAGCTTTGATCTGTTGCCTACCTTGAGTTCAATTGCCAATATTGATACCGATATTCCATTTGATGGAATTGACTTTTCATCGGTATTATTTGGAGATAAATTGGATTCAAAGCGAGACCTGTTTTGGAGATACAGAGGCCAAAGTGCCATTCGATCAGGTGATATGAAGCTATTGATGACCAAGGAAGATACACTCCTGTTTAATCTGAGTACCGATTTAGGAGAAAAAAAGGATCTGAGAAGCACAAATCCCGACATGGCCTTGTCATTATTGAAGAAATACCAGGTATGGGACGACGAAATGAACCAGTATGAACTGGTAACGAACTAGACCCTAACCATTCAATTCAGGTTAATCAAAAATCACTTTGTTGAAGAAACCGGCTGTGTCCAGGCTTCCACCATGTCACCGGGTTGATAAGGATTCTCTTTTGGTTCAGAACTGATGATCTTGGCCCTGACATACAGATTCCCTTCTTTTAATTCATAAGATCCTGTGGCACCAGACTGCTCATCAAATAAAATACCTGTTTGAGTGCCTTCCTCAGTATCTCTGGAACCGAAAAACTGAATCTTATATGTAACATTTTCCTCAGGTTCGACTGCTACTTTTAACTTTTTCCCATCAAATGAAATGGATTTCATGACTATTCCGGTGGTAGCATAGAAATCACCAGATTCCATGGCTTCAATAATCTTTTCAGGACTTAAAGAATCCGTATACACCATCACCCAACCTCTTCCTGGGTTACTTTCCTTGCTGGTAAATTCATGATATTGATGGGCATCATCCGTTGCAAGACCATAAATTGAAGGTTTTCCATCTTTTAGATAAGCTGTCTGTACCAGATCCCACAACGCTTCCATACCCGGACGAAGAGAGTCTCCATAGTTATGCACTTGCGGATGGCCATTATAGACCTCGAAAAACCTTTCGCCGGAAAGCTGGATCATATCATCCGGAGTAATGGCCCAGATAAAGTTGGGATGATTGATATGGGGGAACATGGGTACATTCAGCTGTTCTCTCTGTTCCATGACCTTATCAATGTTGTTTTGCATCACATCAGATACGGAATTTCCTCCCTGGGGCTTAATCAGCTCCTGGACATTGGTCACGTTGATATGTATAGGTTTATCCTCGAAGCGATCTGAAATCTCTTCAGACTGGATAATCAGAAATTCACCCGGTTCATTAAACATAGGGCTATATTCTGCCAGGGTCTTCAATTTCACCTCAAGCCTCCCCAGACTGTCTCTCCTGGATTCCATATGATCTTTGCCATATTTGGCAACGTACTTATCAAAGATGAATTCCTGCTTTTCGGACAATGTTTTCCACTTTTCCACCTCAGCAAGGATGTTGTGATCCGAGAGTACGATAAAATCATAATCATGAGTCTTGTACCAGTCCATGATCATTTCAGGAAAGTCGTTTCCATCGCTCCAAAACGAATGCGTATGCAGGTTTCCACGATACCATTTTTTGGTAGGTGTGGATGATTCAGGTGCTGAGCAATTGAAAAATAGTATGGAAACAAGTACGAATAGAAGTGATAGCCTCATCATGATCCGATTGGTAAATTTTAAGCCAATTTAGCTATTTAATCGGATTATAAAACCCATATCAACCTGGTTTACACATAATTACCAATTACTTAATGTTTGGATCATCCGATCGTTTTAATCCCAAAATTTGTTAAATAATAATGGGATCATTATAGAATATATAATTTCGTACTTTCATGAAATACGCTGTCCTGACCAGTATTTTTTTATTAAACTACAACCTGCTTTTGGCTCAACAGTCCATTGAAGGGATCATAGTGGACCCTGATGAAAACCCAATAGGACTGGCGCATGTAACCAACACCAGTCTTAACCTGGGTAAGGTGAGTACCATGAATGGACGATTTAATTTGCTTGTAAGAAGAGGAGATACTATTAGTATTTCTTATGTGGGATATAATACAGAAACTTTTGAGGTCGAATCTATTCATATGGCTAACTACCTGAAAATAACACTTACTGAAGACTCTCTTCTGCTTCCCTCCATTACGATTTATTCAGATCCTTATTTCAAAGTTCCGTTCAAATACCAACCTCAATCCATGGATGTAGGTATCCCAAGGTCTGATAAAGAACCAATTAAGCCAGGATCCATCAGAGGTCCAGCGGGCGACGGTGTTGGGTTCACATTATATGGACCCATTAGCGCATTCAGCAAGGATGCCCGCGAACAAAGGAAATACCAGGACGCAGTATCCACAACATCAGAAACTCAATACTATGACAGGTATATTGAAACTGATTCGGTAAAAAATAAACTCTGCAAGATCTATCACATTAACTCAGAGACCTATGATCGGATCATTGTTTCCGCCCATGTACAATATCCGCAAATTCAGACCATGAATACACCCGAATCAATCTGGAACTGGCTGCTGGTATATTTTAATGAGGTGTTGAACTGATCTAGGTTAATCACTACGGAATCCTAATTATTCGCAAAGCTTTATAACGCGAATTGCAAACAGATCTATCTACTTAGAAGCCAGTTGCAAATAGTGCAAAAATCCTTACCAATGGGGCAAATATCAATTTGGGTCCCCCCATTAATTCTAGTAGGTTTGGTTGAAAATTAGTAACACATCTTGAGTTATTTAATCAATTTCCTTTTCGTCCTAATTACAAAGCTGTTCAGAAAGAACTTCGACCACTTTCTGAGTTATAAATATGACATGATCAGGAAGTTCTACGGCAAGAAATGCCTGGATGTAGGTGCAGGATATGGACACTTCAGTCATTTTATCCATTCCAGAGGCCACCGCGTGAAAAGTATTGATGTCACCAACCAGTTTAGATATAAACTGGAGTTTCAACTCTTTGATGGGAAGCAGATCCCATTGGGAAACAACTCAGTTAATACCAGCATACTCATGTTTGTATTACATCATACAAACAATCAAATTGAGCTGCTTAAGGAAGTCAGCCGGGTTACAAAAGATTACATCATCGTTGGAGAAGATATTGTTAATACGGGGTTTGATAAACTACTGGGTCATATTCACCTGAACACTTCACCCTGGAATAAATCTGATGACCTTTTCCATTCCCAGCAGGAATGGCTTGAGATATTTTCCAGTATCAAACTTGATGTCGTATGTACAATTAACATCCCGCGTAATAAATATCCTGTTTATCCCATACATAGAAGCATTTTTGTACTTAAACACGCATAATCTAAAGGCTAATATTAAATGGTTTCTCATCTTTGTTTTGCAAAACCTACTATTATGACCACTACAGCAACCGTATCTTTTTAGAAGGATATTTGACGGGGAGGATATTAAAAAGTTGAATGAAAATCTTGAATGCCTGGTAATATGAAAGACATTAAAGACCGAGCTGATATTGAACTGCTGGTAAATGAGTTTTACAAACTGGTCATTAAGGATGATCAGATCGGATTCTTCTTTACGGAAATCATCTCCCTCGATTTTGATAAGCATCTCCCGGTAATGTATGATTTCTGGGAGACCACCCTTTTGGGTAATCGGAAGTACCATGGAAATCCTATGGTCAAACATATCCTCTTAAATGAAAAAGCCACAATGACTTCTAAGCATTTCGAGCGGTGGTTAGATCTTTGGGAACAAACCCTATCGTCAAACTTTAGAGGACCTACTACCAGCGAAGCGCTATATAGGGCCAAACAAATCGCTGAAATTATGAAGTTAAAAATTGGTATTACTCCTGGGAAACAGGGCAATCAAGCTGAATAATAGCTATTTAAGGCTATACATAACTGTACAAACGGGATTGCAGATCTCACATCATTCCCTTTTTACACATGCATAATAGTGGATTAAGTGTATAAAATACATATATTTAACTATTGACTTAAAATTAACCCCATCATGTTTTGTAAACTGAAAAACATCTCTAAGGCAACCCTTTTGGTTTGCCTGATTGCTATTGCATCATCAGTAGTAGCGCAAGACGGTACAATTTATCCCCTGGATACACCCGAAGAGCCGAATGCCATACCTCTTAATACAGGTGGAGTTGAAGATCAGCCAGCTTCAGAGACCTGGTTTCGCCAGTGGGGTGACCCAATGGCTCGTAACATTACCAAAGCAACGCTCACACCTTTCCTGCCTGAGCCAGGAAAAGCAAACGGGGCAGCTGTAATTGTAGCTCCGGGTGGAGGTTTCAGGTGGCTATCCATGGGTAATGAAGGTTGGGAAGTCGCAGAAGCGCTTGCAAAGCAAGGAATTGCTGCTTTTGTTCTTAAGTACAGGTTGTATCCAACAGCCGAATCACTGGATGACTTCTCTGATTGGATGAATCGTCCGCGTACTCCACCACCTGCTCCTGAGTCAACAAGTACCTCTGGGAGTTCGGCCCCGGCTCCACCACCTCAGCGAGATCTTTCCAATCAGCTTGAGGATGCAGAAACTGCATATGCCATGATCATTGATCGTGCGAAGGAATGGGGTGTTGATACTGATAGAATTGGTATGATCGGATTTTCGGCAGGTGCCGGACTAACCATGCACTGCACGTTAAATTCGAAAACCATGAAACTGGCGTTTATCGGACCTATCTATGGTGGCATGGGTTCTGTTGAGGTACCTAAAGATGCTCCACCCATGTTTAATGTGATTGCCACCAATGATTTTCTTTTCAGAGGTCAGTTTGGGGTGATCGAATCCTGGTATAAAGCAGAAATACCCGTTGAGTTTCATCTCTACCAAAATGGTGGACATGGCTTTGGTCTGGGTAATCCAAACAGGACCAGCAACAAGTGGTTTGACGCCTTTATTCACTGGTTGGATGTCAATGAATTTCTTAAAGAGAGCGCAGAATAATACAACATTCTTCATCCTACTGCTTAAAAACAAGGTGAGACTATTCAAATTGAAGCGCAGGTATATGTAAACCTATTCTAAGGAGGCTTGAACTTTACAACGTCATTACGAATCAGGAGGCACGACTGATGAAGTAATCTCATGCTCCCTAGATGAATGAGACTGCTTCTCCCGACTATCATTGGGATTGCAGTGACGGTTATGCTTCTTCTGAATTGTCTGTGGTACAGATCTTCTTCAGATTTTTTGTGTAGTCATGGCATGACTATTTACTTAAGGGACCATCTTACTCAGCTTTTTAAGCTGATTTGAAAATCCAGCTGACTTGATCATGACAAAGTCATGCTATGACTTAGCCAGGGATTCTCTATTTTTAGGTTGAAGATTAGAGTTCATTGCACTACACAACACAAATATCAACATCACCCTCACGCACCAGATCCAGGATCGTTTGTGAGGACACAAACCATAGTTGCATTTGGTTTATTTACTTACTTTTTGCTATTACCCTTTTCTCCTGCTCGGATCAAAACCAGTCAGCCAGAAATGTTCCCTTAGAAGAGATCGTAGGCAATGAAGAAGTAAAAGCCTACATGGAAGCCTTTGAGGGTCGTGGAGCACAGACTGACGGCTCAACACCTACAACTCCTGAGGCGTCACTTAAGAATTTCAAGATTGCTGATGATCTGGCATTGGATCTGGTACTTTCAGAACCACAAATCCACCAACCAGTTGAGATCATGTTCGATCACCGGGGAAGACTCTGGGTGGTACAATACAACCAGTATCCCTATCCCGAAGGAGTAAAAATCGTAGACATCGACAACCATGTTCGGGCGGTCTTTGATAAGACACCCGATCCCCCACCTCAGGGTGTACGGGGAGCTGACAAGATCACCATCTTCGAGGATACCAATGGTGATGGAACCTATGATAAATCCACGGATGCGATCACCGGTCTCAATATTGCTACAGGTGTGTGCCTTGGCAGGGGAAAGATCTGGGTACTGACTCCACCCTACCTGGTTGCTTATCCCGACCCGGATGGAGATGGCCTTCCTGACGGAAAGCCGGAAGTTCATTTGTCGGGATTTGGGTTGGAAGACACGCACGCAGTAGCCAATAGCCTTCGATGGGGACCAGATGGATGGCTATATGGGGCCCAGGGAAGTACAACACACGCCACCATCAACTCAAAGGCATCAAAGAATGTCCACTTCAAAGGTCAGGCAATCTGGCGATATCATCCTGAAAGCCAGGTGTTTGAAGTCTTCGCAGAAGGTGGAGGGAATACCTTCCATGTGGAGATCGATGCGAAAGGAAGGGTCTATTCAGGAGACAATGGAAACTTCCGCGGATTCTACTATAAGCAAGGTGGGTACTACCAAAAGAACTGGGGTAAACATGGTGCATTGACCAATCCATATGCCCTCGGTTATATCAGAGGCATGGACCTCACAGGTGAACGAATCCGATTTACCCACGCCTGGGTAAAATATGAAGGTGGAAGTTTGCCGGAAGCTTATCATGACAAAATCATTGCTATTAATCCGCTGCAGAACTTCGTCCAATTGACAAGACTTGAAGAACAGGGGTCGACTTTCTCCAACATTGATGAAGCCATCATTCTCCAAACAGAAGATCGCTGGTTCCGACCCGTGGATATCAAGACCGGGCCGGATGGTGGGGTATATCTGGCTGACTGGTATGATAGTCGGCTTTCGCACGTGGATCCTCGGGACACCTGGAACAAAACAACCGGAAGAATCTATCGACTACGAAATAAGAATGAAGCCACTATAAAACCATTTGATCTGAGTACTTATACCAGCGAGGAACTGGTTAAAGTGCTTAACGATAAAAATAAATGGTTCAGACAAGAGGCACTGAGGCAGATTGGGGATCGTAAAGATGCATCCATCCTTCCCCAACTTAAAGAGATGCTACAAAATGGTGATGACCAGGCTGTATTGGAAGCCTTATGGGCGATCAATCTGAGCGGAGGATTTGACAAGGATGTTCAATTGACTGCATTGAATCATACTGATCCTTATGTCCGGATGTGGGGAGTCAGATTATTGTCGGACCAGGTGGGAAACAAGCTAAATCCTGAAGTCTCTAAAAAACTGGCAGCAATGGCTGAATCAGAGAAGCAACTTGAAGTGTTAAGTCAACTAGCATCTACTGCTAAACGACTAAACGGACCCGATGCTATACCCATCATCGACAACCTGCTGAAAAATAAAGCCACAGCTTATGACAATAACAACCGCTTATTCATCTGGTGGGCCATAGAATCTAAAGCAACCAGTGATCTGGACATGCTTTTAACTTTATTTGAAACCAAAGACTTGTGGAATCAACCTTTGGTGAAGGATTTTATTCTCAATAGACTGATCCAACGCTATGCACTGGAAGGTGGTGATAAGAATTACAAGGCTTGTGCCAGGTTGTTGGAGCTTTCGCCAACCAATGACAGCAGACAAGCGTTGATGGATGGGCTACAGGAAGGGTTGCGGGGCAAGGACCTGACTGAAATCCCCACAAACCTTGCCGACATCATGGAACTATACCAAGGTGAGTATGGTGAAGGAAAGCTAGCACTTGGGTTAAGGCAAAATTCTGCTGAAGCTGTTACAAAAGCACTGGAAGTCATTGCCGATCCGAAAGCATCTTTACAGGAAAGGTTATCCTACATCCAGATCTTCGGTGAGATTGATCAAACCGAAGCTATTCCGGTATTATTGAATCTTGCAAAGAATCAGGGTGTTTCAACCGCGCTAAGGCTGGCGAGTATCCAATCATTGAAACATTATGATGATCCTGAAATAAGCAAGTCACTGGCCAATGCCTACCAGTTTCAAATCCGGGCAGATCTGGATCTGAGGTATGAGACTCTAAGTCTGTTTGCAAGTAGGGCTTCCTGGGCCAATGAACTGATGAAAAAGATCTTTGAAACCCGTGAGATCAAACAGGAGGAAGTTCCGATTGACATCCTGCAACAAATTAAGATGCTTGATAATGCTGAATTGGTAAGCCTGGTAGAAGCCCGGTGGCCTGAAATGAAAGATACTTCAACAGATGAGATGAAACTAGAGCTGGATAGAGTTCGCAAAGCCCTTGCAACGAAAACTGGTGATCCCAAGGCCGGACAATTAATCTACCAGCGTAGCTGTGGGAGTTGCCACACCCTGTTTGGCGAAGGTGGAAATATCGGACCGGAATTGACCGGTTACGACCGCAAAGACCTGGAGACCCTCACCCTCAACATCGTAAATCCCAATGCTGACATCCGGGAAGGTTATGTGAATTACCTGATCCAAAAAACCGATGGCCAGGTAATCATGGGCACCATCAAAGACCAGAGTGGTGGCAATGTAACCATTCAACCATTTGGTGGTACGGAAATCACCCTCCCATCTTCCAAGATCAGCAAGATGGAAGCCCAACATACCTCTATCATGCCCGAAAGACTCCTCACCCCCCTCTCCGACCAGGAGATCCGGGATCTGTTTGTGTATTTGGGAGGTAGGCAGAGCTAGACATTTTTTGGGATTAAATAAGTATATTTATAATAACAGTCAATAGACAACTTTAAGCGTATGATATCGGCAATCTGGTTAGCTTCATGAAAGTGAAAGCAAAGCCCGATTAATTAAATAGACTACAAACATAAAATGAAACTGCTCCTTACCCTACTGGCTCTCATTGCTACTTTATCACTAGTGTTTTCACAAAAAGTCAATTATGACGTCTATGCACTTAGGTATGCTAATGTGGCATCCCCTTTTCCAATATCAGCACTTGTTTTAGATGGACCCGAAGATCAAAACATGAATGCTGTTTTTATGATTTGGCTAATTAAAGAGAGTAATGGAAGAAACATTTTGGTTGATGCAGGATTTATCCTGCCAATTGAGGAATCTAACCATTACCAATTCAAAGATTATGAGCGGCCTGATTCAACTCTCGCTAAAGTAGGATTGCGACCTGAGGAAATTAGTGATATTATTATTACTCATCCACATTGGGACCACATGGATGGAATTGATTTGTTCCCCAATGCACAGCTTTGGATCCAAAAGGATGATTACAACTATTTTACCGGGTCCGCCTGGCAAGCAAATGGAAGGCACGGGGGTTTTAACAAAAGGGATGTCATTAAGATTATTAAAGCGAATCTAGATGGCAAATTAACTCTTATAGATGGTGATGATAAAGAGATAATTCCAGGGATCAAAGTTTATACAGGCTCTCGACATACATTTAATTCCCAATACGTCCTCGTAGAAAGTGGGGATAACAAGATAATAATCGCATCCGACAATATGTATACCTATTACAATTTAGAACTTTTGAAATCTGCTCCCCTTGGTGCTACTTTCGACACTGAGGGATATGTAAATGGAATGAAAAGGATGAAGACCTTATCCTCTGATATAAGATTCATAATACCTGGACATGATGCTTCTCTTTTCTCAAGATTTCCAATAGTTTCAGAAGGAGTTGTCCAAATAAAATAATTGAAACATCCCCCACAGTCGCTCGGCTGCGCCGAGTGACTTCTATTCATTTTGGCCTCTGGCCAATAGACCATCTTCAAGGTTTAAGGGAGAATCATAACCGGCACTGCTATATTTCCAGGCATGTTCATCTGTCACATAGCCAAAGCTTCCCCCTCAGTCGCTCGGCTGCGCCGAGTGACTTCTATTCCTTTTGGCCTCCGGCCAATAAACCATCCTCAAGCTTCAAAGGAGAATCATAACCGACACTGCTGTATTTCCATGCATGTTCATCTGTCACATAGCCAATGGTCACAGGATTCATTCGTATATAATCAGCTTTTTGATCATAAATTTTATTGTCACTCAACTCAATTGGATGGCTGGTCTTTTGCCAAACCATGTTTTCTTTATTCTGCTTAATTTTCTTTGCATAATACCCAAAAAGATATTTTATCCAGTCTTTACGACTTTCACCCGGTTCGTCGATGCATTTTAATATCTCTTTTGCTGTAAAGCTTTTGAAATCCCTTATGGCATACGGTAACTTACAGTCCAGGTGCTGAATGATCATATGAATATGACTCGGAATGATCACATACTCATGAACCCTCATATCCTTTTTGACTATGCAATACCTCAAACTATCAATAATGATTTCGCAATATCGCTCTCTGGTAAACAAATCGATCCACCCTGCTATGGTGAATGTCACAAAGTATGGAAAATCAGTATCGGCTTTTCTTAGTTCAGACATCCTATAAATATAAAGATTTATTTCCCATACCGGCCAGAGGCCTCCAGAATAGTGGGTCACTCGGCGCAGCCGAGCGACTGGGCAGATTTGTTTGCGTATCTAGGGAGGTAGCAATTACATATTGCCCTTTTATCCTGCATTGATTTGTATAAATCACCAATTATTCTATCCAAAAATCATGTTTTTGCAGAAAATGCAATAGCTAATCATTTCCTACTGAAATTCTTCGAACTAATGCCAAAACTGGCCAAACCTGGGTAATATTCAGTTTGTCAAGGGAGGGGTTTAACTGGAAATTTGGATAATCAATTCAAAAATCCATGGTTAAATCACATCTAAATTACCTCAAAAGAATTAGGCTTTATAGAAGCTGCTTTTTCATCATAATGCTACCTGGAGGCTTATTCTCCCAGGGGCAAGCGACAAAGGATGATCCCTGCAAGCAGGTGCTTGACTACGATTGGCTTACAGTCAATACCTGCGAAATGCCTGACACTAAACTCAGATCTATCCATGCTACTTTCCAACTCCATACAAACATCAACGAATATGCAGCAATGGTTCTGGATATTGATGCTTATAAAGAGTGGAATAAGTCGGCAACCAATTATCAATTAAGGGAACGACCCGCAAGCAATCAGGCCATTTTTTATTCTGAGGTCGAAGCGCCATGGCCAGTTTCTAATCGGTTTGGAATCTATCATGTGAAAGTTTACAAAAGGAGTGATGAAGGAACACTCACAGTAATTTCTGACCTTAAGCCAGAGTTAATGCACCAGCAAGATGACTTTATTCAAATTGGTGGATATCAGTCGAAATTGACCATTGTCCAAATTGATACTAACCTGATTGAAGGAGAATTCTACCTGACTGTCGACCCAGGAGGTTCAATCCCGGACTGGGTAACTAATCTCTCACTGAAAACCATCTCAAACAACTATTTCCTGAACCTAAAAGCAAGGCTGGAAAAGGATACTAATCCCAAAAACAATGAAATCATATCTAGAATTTGATCCTGGGTCTTCTCCGGCTATTAATAGCCAAAAGCAAAAGACTTATAATCTCATATTGGTAAAGAAAGCCGTTGTAATGACCAGTTTCTATTTGCTTATCATGACCGCTTTCGTGCTGATGTGTCTCTATGTGATTGAGCTTGACGACAGCTTGATTAAGTACCTGAGCATTTTTTCGGATCGACAGGTATTCATGATATTTTTTGTCTCCGAATCAACCCTGGGAGCTATTCCTCCTGATATCTACCTGATATGGACAAGTAAGTCCAGTAATCCCATATTTATTCTATGTGTCCTTGGTGTGATGTCATACTTTGGTGGACTGAATGCATATCATATAGGGAACTGGCTGGCGAGTAAACCTAAAGCCAGGAGATTCCTAGAGGATAAACTAAGTAAGTATATCCAGTCGTCTCAAAAGTGGGGAGACAAGCTGATTGTACTTTCAGCATTGTTTCCTTTCACTCCCTACACCCTTGTCCTTGTGTCGATGGGGATTTTTAACTACCCATATAAAAATGTAATGCTCTGTGGGTTGTTCAGGATTCTACGGTTTATCGTGCAAGGCATAATCTTCCTGGAAGTCTTTGGTGCCATTGATAACTATACAAATGCCGGATAATAATTTGTCTAAATGATGTAAAAAAATAATTCAAAATGAAAACGAACCAATATTCATTAATTACCGGAGCAGCTAATGGGCTGGGTAAAGCCTTTGCCTATGAATTAGGTAGAAGAAAGCATAACCTGATCTTAATTGATTTACCTAATACTAGCCTGAAAGCACTCTGTGATGAGTTACATCATAAACATGGAATAACTGCCATTTATCTTGAGTATGACTTAAGTGCTTATGATGAGCTTAAGAAGCTAATCACATACATCAATGAGAACTTTCAAATTAATGTTTTGATTAATAATGTCGGAAGAGGTGGCAGCAAAAAAATGGAACAGGTAGATTCCCAATACATCAACAGCATCGTGCAACTGAATGTGATGGCCACCTCCATTCTTACACATGGGTTACTCCCGAACCTGATTTGCCAAAAAGAAGCTTATGTACTGAATGTTTCAAGTATAATTGCTTTTAACCCGGTAGGCTATAAAACCGTCTATCCGGCCTCAAAATCCTTTGTATATGCGTTTTCCATGGGGCTCGCAGAA
Organism: Bacteroidota bacterium; assembly: GCA_047947195.1. Classification (GTDB taxonomy): domain Bacteria; phylum Bacteroidota; class Bacteroidia; order Cytophagales; family Cyclobacteriaceae; genus UBA7330. The sequence continues at coordinate 1,887,176 of CP170458.1, read as the reverse complement.
GAGCTAAAAAACACTTCAGTATCTGTTAGTGTAGTAACACCAGGACCGATGGAAACTAACCCTGACGTTTGCGAAAGAATCAAGGCACAAGGGGCCTTTGCAAAAATTGGTTTGTTAAGCCCGGGTAGAGTAGCTGAAATTTCCATCTCCAAATTATATAGAAAGAAAAGGCTCATCCTGTTAAATGGATTCAATATGATCAATTACCTGATTTCTAAGCTACTACCCACTTCAGTATGGCTTTCACCGATCTGCAAGGTGATCAAAAGAGAAACGGAAATGCCGATTAATCAGTCACCGAACAAATTGGGAATGACTGAATCTGAAATATTAGCCTAATTAATATACCGATGGAATTTGATTTATTTAATTGGGATTCATCATACGTAGGAAGCGTATGGCCCTTAACTACAGGAATTGGCGGGTTTTTGATCTTCTGGATACTCAGCCATGAGAAAAAGCTGGAGGATCTATTCTTCTCCAGATATGGAGCCGAGCAGGGGTCAGTTTATCATTTTATATTCTCAAAAGGTCTTGGTGTAATCTTTCTGGCAGTCATTCCAATTATACTTTGTACAACATTTGCAGGTTTTAACCCCTGGGATGTAATGGGTACGAATGGAAAAATACTGTTTATTGTGTTAAGCACACTAGTTCTTGGTGCGATCGCTATTCCATTAATCGCTTCAAGTGCTAAAAAGCCGGAAACGCTGGAAAAATATCCCCAGATCAGGCAAAAACAATGGTCAGGTAAGACGGTCCTGATAAATATCACAGGATGGTCAGCATACCTGTTTGGGTATGAACTATTATTCAGGGGATTGCTACTATTCCCATTGGTTGATCGTTTCGGTGTTTGGCCTGCTATTGCAATTAATACCACTTTATATTCAACTACGCATATAGCAAAAGGCCTCAATGAAGCAGTGGCTGCGATCCCAACTGGAATCCTTTTGTGTGTTTTGACGCTGATGACAGGGAATATCTGGATCGCCTTTTTGGTGCATTTGATCATTGCGCTCACCAATAGTTTTGCGGCTTTGATTTACAACAAGGCGTTCACCATCAAATGGCGTTGATTACGAAATCATAAAACTCATAGTTATGGATTTTAAAGATAAAGTAGTCGTCATATCAGGATCCAGCCAGGGCATCGGAAAAGCAACAGCTCAAGCATTTTTATCGCTAGGTTGTAAAGTGGTGATCAATGGACGAAAAAAAGAAACATTGATGAAAACACACAATGAATTGGCTGAATCAGGAGGAAACGTTTTTGCTGTCAAGGCAGATGTATCTAACCCAGCAGAGGCAAAACAGTTAATCAACAAGACATTTTCTAAATATGGAAGAATCGATATCCTCATCAATAATGCCGGTTTTAGTATGCGAGGAAAGATTGAAGATCTGGATCCTATTGTATTTCAGCAATCATTTACTGTCAATGTACTTGGGACCGCCAATCTAACAATATACGCACTCCCCTACATTAAGCAGAGTAAAGGAAGCATTGTATTTATTTCCAGTCTTGCGGGTGTTAGAGGATTGCCCGGCTTATCAGCTTATTGCTCAAGTAAGCTAGCCCTTCAGGGAATAGCGGAATCTTTAAGGATCGAGGAAGCCCAATCAGGTATACATGTTGGGCTGGTACAAATTAGCCAGACCGAAGTAGATCAAAATAAAGTTGCGATGGATGCTACAGGAGAAATGGTTCCATTACCTGATAGGTCTCACCTGAAGGTTACACCCAAGGTTGAAGTAGTCAAAGCCATATTAAATAACATCAGAAAGAGAGAATTTATCACTACCATGACTCTTCTTGGTAAACTAAATGTATTGATGCAGTCTTTGGCTCCTGGATTACTGGAAAAAATATTGATCAAAAATATAGATAGGATATTAGCAAGATCTGTTTAGGGTTAAGTGTACTCAATATTTTACGTTGGTAGACTTGTCTGGAGCATTACACGAACTATGGGTAGGAATCACCTTGTTCCAATTAATTGGATTATCTTGTAATAAGGAAATCCCAGCACAACCAACCCAATGAGAAAAATATTTACTCAAGGTTTTTCATTGCATTGGGGAGGGCCACTCGCTCCATTCAGGCATTAGCCTTTATCAAGGCGAATAGTCAAAAAACTTATTATATATGAAAATAGCCATTTACATTCTTTTAATCATTATTGCTCTTTTGGTCTGGACGGCATTCATTGGTTATGGGACTTTTAGCGGCCTCCTGTTAAGACCTATTACTACTGGAAATACATCAGAATCATTTATTGACGCGACTAAGGATGTGCTCGAACATGAATTCGTGGGAAACCTGGCTTTGGTACTCTTAGAGGATGGCGAAGTATCCAAAGACTTTTATTATGCTATAGATGAGCCTATTGATCAATATACCATTTTTCAAATGGCGTCCGTAAGTAAATGGATTACATCCTGGGGTATATTTGCACTGGTTCAGGAAGGCAAATTAGATATTGATCGTCCGGTAGACAGTTACCTTACCCGATGGCATTTGCCTGAAAGTGAATTCGATAATAACGAAGTCACTATTCGCAATCTGCTGAATCATTCTTCAGGGCTTATTGATGGTCTCGGATATACAGGTTTCGTCTCTGAAGACTCCCTCCAGACCCTTGAGGAATCATTAACCAAAGCCGCTGACGCGTTTCATTCTGATGGTATTACAAAAGTGGGATATAAACCTAACAGTCAGCACAAATACTCGGGTGGGGGCTATACCATACTTCAGTTAGTCATTGAAGAGGTTAGCGGTCAATCTTTTAATGAATATATGACCAAAGCTGTTTTTACACCATTGAAAATGAATCATTCATCCTTTCATTGGTCAGATACCTCCACTTTACATATAGCTACTTTTTATGACCGGGATTCAACCATTGCACCACATTATAGATATACAGCACTTGCCGCGGCTTCACTATATTCCTGCATAGCGGACTTAACTTTATTCCTGAAAGCAAATTTTACCGAGAATAATGTATTGCAGTGGGAAACAATAAATACTATTAATACTCCGCCAGATCAAGGAATTCATGGGTTAGGTCCCATGATTTTCGGAAAAAATGAAGCAGGTGACATAATTATTGGTCATGACGGAAATAACATACCTGCCATTAACAATGCTACCAGAATCAATCTAAAGACAAAAGATGGAATAGTCATTTTAGAAACCGGCAGTCCTAATTTAGCCACAAGACTAGGAGACCATTGGATCTTTTGGAAGACTGGAATCGCTGATTTTGTTGTGATAAGTGCTAATCAGAAGAGGATGGTATTCTTATTAATAGTTGGTTATCTGACCATTTTAATATCAGCTATCTATTTCATAAGAAAAAAGCGAAAAATGACGAAAGGGTAACATCAGTAACTGGTGCCGATCATAAGGTGTCAGGAAACAGTTACTCGATTTGGCGATAGAATAATTCCTAGCCGCTGTTGGTGTTTTCACCAACAAAACATGGGTCATTATAACCATTGGTGAAAACACCAACGGTGGTAAAAAGATTGTAGTTGGGATTTTGAAATCCCATTATCTTTCGCCCAACATCCCCATATATACATGTCGGGCAGCCTATTGACGGATACATAATTGTATTATTCCTATATCCCAAAAACCCGCCTACATTCTAGTCAAAACCTGCGCGGGTTTGAATGAAAACCTGCACGGGTTTTGATTAAAGTCTGCGCAGGTTTTAAGCAATATCTGCGCGGGTTTTAGCATCCTCACAAAATGGTCCTTTAAATGGCAAAAAGGGCCTTTTTGATCCAAGATCTTAAAATATCCCTGTGAAAACCAATTAGGATTATTCTAAGGCATGAATTTTAGTTTTCAGGGAAATATCATTATAGGCAATGTCTGATTGTGGCATCCGACAAGACGATATACGACTGACTAAAAAGGATATCGTGTGAATATTTACTCTTTAATAAACCGAATGGATTTCAAAGATCCCTTACTCTTTAGTAAGACAAAATAGATGCCACTTTCCAGACCAGACACATCTAAAGTACTTTCTGAAGTTAGGTTAAAGCGCCTCGCACGGCCATTTATATCCACAATTGATAGTTCATCCGCATACTCAACATTTGCCATTCGAATGATTCCATTTGTAGGATTCGGATAAAGGATGCTTTCGTGACTATCTAACCCTAGTGGTTCTACGATATCAAACTCGAAGGTCTGCTCCACTGGGAAATAATACTCATTTCCTGCTTGTGTCGCATCGATTATTACAGTTCCAATATCAAGAATTGTTGCAATGCCATCATTAATTTGGATTGGCCCACTTACCAGGTTGTAACTTGTTGGTAATCCCGAGGAAGCTGTAATTTGGATTTCAAAGGTCCCAACCTCTATCATTATGTCACCTAAGTTCTCAAATGTCAGTGTTTGCTCAACTTTATTAATAGTGAATGAATAGGTTTCTTCTTTGGGCAGATAGAAGTCATTCCCTTCCTGAGTAGCTACAATAGTTACCTCTCCACCACCAGCTATTGATGCAATATCATCCTGAACACTTATAGGTCCGGATATTTCTGTTAACACTGTTAAGCCTGAGGACGAAATAACTTTAAGTTCAAATGGTTCATCGGTGGCTGAATAGTTCATTATTCCTGTTGCACTAAAAATCTGTTCAGCTTTACTAATAGTGAATGAATAGGTCTCTTCTACAGGTAGATAGAACTCATTCCCTTCCTGAGTAGCTACAATTGTTACTTCTCCTCCTCCATTTATTGTGGCAATATCATCCTGAACATTAATGGGTCCGGAAATTTCAGTCAGCACTGCTAATCCAGAGGACGAAATAACTTTAAGTTCAAATGGTTCATCAGTAGCTGTATAATTCATTATTCCAGTTGCAGTTAAAGTCTGTTCAGCTTTACTAATAGTAAACATATAGGTCTCTTCTACTGGCAGATAAAACTCATTTCCTTCTTGAGTAGCCACGATGGTCACTTCTCCACTGCCAGTTATTGTTGCAATATCATTCTGAACACTTATAGGACCGGATATCTCGGTTTGCACTGGTAAGCCAGATGATGAAGTAATTTTAAGTTCAAATGGTTCATCAGTAGCTATGTAGTTCATTATTCCGATTGCACTCAAAATCTGTTCTTCTTTGCTTATGGTAAATGAATAGGTTTCTTCTTGTGAGAAATAATATTTATTTCCTTCCTGGGAAGCTACCAGTGTTACTTCTCCATCACCCAGTATTGTTGCAATTCCATCAATCAGACTGATCGGTCCTGTTACATCTATTTCGATATCCAATCCGGAGGATGATGTGATGCTTAATTCAAATGTTTCGTCGCTTACGAAGTAGTCTTGGATTCCTTCCGCAGTAAATGTCTGATCTACTTTTATGGTAACTACTGAATCCAATGATTGTGAAGTCAGATAGTTGACAATATCATTTGAGGGCGTGTTGACGTTGTACTCAAATATCCTCATATAGTAGTCAGTAAAAGTGGAAAGCCCCTCTATCGTAAAAGTATTTCCAGTGCCTGAATAAACCACATGGTTACCGCTGCCGACTTCTGTACCACCTAGTCCGAACATTGAATTTTGAGCATAAAAAACACCATCTACGGGAGCCACATCGACCTCACCGGCTTCCTTCACAATTACAAAGCGAGCGTCATTGGTGATCTCATTTAAGGTGATAGTGAGGTTTTCTTCAACCTGTTCAATCGAGATAATTTCTGTTTGCAAGTCCCCGGGTTCAAAAACAGTATTATTGAACGAAACCTGAACAGAGCCATACGTAAGATGAGTTCTTACAATATCAATTAAGTTGTCAGAATTAATGTGAGCAAAATTCACATAGCTTTGTCCAAACGATTCAAGTACCTCATCGTTTAACTCCCACTGATCATTATTCTGCAAAATAAAAGTAGAGACAAGGTTGTCCCATTCATTAATGAACAGATCTAAATCGCTATCCCCATCGAAATCGTCGATTACAACAGAAGGACCGTAGCTACCGATGACATCGAACTCCTCGGAAAGCACAAAATCATTGAGTACATCAGTCCGTGAAAAGATTTTTGCTTTGTAGCCGTTACCTGTGGACGTTGCTGCTACTATTTCTACTATCCCGTCATTGTCTAGGTCTCCTACATTTAGGCCAGTAGGGTATTCGTTGGCTCCTGTAGTAAGTGTGATAACACTCGGAGTAAGGAACCCTCCGGCCTGATCATTCAGATGAATTTCAATTTCGCTTGATCCATTCACACCAAGAATAAGATCTGACCAGGTATCATTATTGACATCAATTATTTTGAAATCTGTTATCAAATCTGATGTAGAAATTACCAGTGGACTTCCGGTATGGTATTCAACATAATCATCCTCATTGACGGTAAGAAAAACAATTTCGTTACTTTGGGTGCTAACAATAAAATTATCTATGCCATCCTGATCATAATCATCAAACACAGCATCATATGTAATCCATGTATATTTGAATGGAGCTACATCAGAGAAAGTCCTATCTCCCTGATTTAGATATCTTTCCGTACCCACAGTACCACCACTTGGTGATTGATAAAAGACAATCAAATCCAATAGACCATCTTCATCAATGTCATACAGGTAACCACCATTTGTATGCGTATTGCTGGTATACTGAGTATAATTTTCATCTAGTCCTGTTTCGTTTCCGTAAAAAATATAGACCGCACCATTTTTGCTAAAAATCACTAAATCATTGTATCCATCATTGTCAATATCTCCAATTTTTGTTCCTCCCAAGGTTCCTGGCTCTGGTCCAAGACTAATTGAAGTATATTGTTCTGAAACGTTCACTTGAGGGTTTAAGGGGATCAAGATTACCTGATTGAAAGACATGGCACTAACCGCAACAATATCATCAATGCCATCGTCATTAAAATCTTCAAAAGTGTGATTGCTAAACCTGGGCATTTCACTTATCAGGACTTCAGGATCTTTAAACGTTCCGTCACCTTGATTTTCGAGGTATGTCAGGTCAGCTAAAAAATTGCTTAGCAATATATCCTTCTTTCCATCTGAGTTGTAATCATAGGTGATGATATCCCTTATATTGAAAGTGCTGTAGGTATAACTTAAATCATAGCCAGCGTCTCCATGAAGGTAGATCTCTAATGTATTACTGGAGTTGACTACGGCCAGATCAATAAAACCATCAAGGTTGTAGTCTCCATAGCTGAATTCAGTTTCTGAGGCATTGACTGAGGTATTTGAAGTGAATGAAAAATCTTCGTTTATGACTACATGAACTAAAACACCAGTTAGGTCTAGCACAAACAGGTCATTATCGCTATCCCCATCAATATCTACTACCTGAAACCTGAAAGCATCCTGAATAGAACTGATGCCACCTGTAATTGAAATTGATTCATCAAAAGTTCCCAATTCATTCCCATCCATATACCCTATTTCAAAACCCGTAGTGAAAAGAATACCAATATGACCGTCTTTATCCAGATCAATTAATCTTACCGTGTTTGCATTAGCGTCAACAGTTTCCGACAGTTCAATTCCATCTGCTGTTCCTTCAAATATTAAGATCTCATTGTTAACAGAAGGAATGGCAAAATCCAATCTGTCATCGGCATTCAAGTCTATTTTATTCGATATACTGGAAAGGGTTGAGGAATGTTCGTAAACCAGCTCTTCATTTCCGAAAGTACTCCCATCCCCGTACAGGACATAAATTTGGTTGTGCTGGATGTGTAAAATGTCAGAGATACCATCATTATCATAGTCATATGTGATGGCATATTTGATATTATAGAAGTTGGATTCTGGTCCTTCATATATTGGATCTTGATCATAGAAAGAAAGCTGGGCGAAAAGCGTATTACTCAAAAGGATCAGGAGTAAAAGGGGTAGGTTAAACTTTTTCATAAATCCGAAAGTACGCAGAAAGTTGCATATTCAGTGAACTCCAAAAAAAATATATTTTTTCATTGTGTTCATTCACAACGGGTACTTATTATTTCATCACATTTAACCCTTATCGTTTCAGCAAACCACTAAAATATTAAGGAGGTTAAAAATGGATCCGCATGCTATCATGCAAGTTTCTGAATTGATCAGATGGAAGTATCTGACCTGGCAAGTAATATATCCTGGGAAAATCAATAAAATTATTCTGAGCTATGTCCGTCGAAGTAATGCGAAAGCCCTCATCAATCAGGTATTTTTTTTGCGAATCAGGGATGATAATTTTCCTGATTAATACTGATTATTTTCTCTCCCTGATAGACTAATTTAATACCTGTTTAGATCAAAAAAATGAAAACACTAAGATCAGTTTCCATGTCTATAATAGCCCTTTTGGCAGGTACATGCATATATGCACAAACAAAGAGTGACCCCTCCCCCTGGGAATTACTTCAGGAGTTTCACAAGAATACTGAAAAATGGAAACTGGCATATAACAGTGGGGATGCCCAAAACCTTCTTTCACTTTATACCGAAGATGCCGATTATATATCATCTCATGTGACCGGGCTTGAAGCAAATGGGCGTTCCAACATTCTTGCCTATTTTCAAAACGGTATAAATATGGGCGGTCATATCGATTCAATTGAAATAATAAAAATCAATGTGGACTGCGGGATCGCTACATTATTATGTAAATACCAGGCAACAAATGCCGGCGTCACAGTGAGCGGCAGAAACCTTTTGGTCATGAGAAAAATAGATGGTATTTGGGTCATATCCCTTCATATGACCGTTGTATAGTTGGATTGTAGAAGTCATAGTGTGACTTCTACCTGCAGTCATTGTTGGCATTCAATTCCAACAAATTGGATTATCTCAGCCATTGTTGGTGTTTTCACCAACAAAACAGGATAATCTAACCGTTGGTGAAAACACCAACGCTGGCCTACCTCGAATAAAAACACAAAAGAAAGCCTACCCCCTCCCATTCCTTTCTATCAGCTGCCTCAGTTTCTTATTAAAATCCTCTTTATCCATCAGCTCTTCGAGATTCATGTGAAAGCGGTACTTCCATACATTCTTGGGATTTTCCGGAACGTTAATCCTTTCTGCGTCCATATTGGCTCGCATCAATTCCGGAGCGAGTAAGGTCAGGTCCTGTAAAGGAAAGATTACCCACATCGAGTTTGCTTCAAGGTGCAGCTCCAAAAGCATTTCTGCGATTTCAGGATCTATCTCACCAGGCGTATGACCTGACAGTCTCAGAATGTCATGATAAACCCTGTGTGATTCCTCCGGAACTTCATGCCACCACTGCCTGAGCGTTAGCATGTCATGATTACCCGTTCCTTTCACACTCAGGTAATGAAGACTCTTGAATCCTTCCGGATAGCCTGGTGCTCTTTCCACATCCAGCTGCAGGATCTGTAATTCATTCATCAAAGGTCCGACACTGGCCGGCACAAAACCGAGGTCCTCCCCACACATCAGCATGTCTGAAGCATCTCTTATAACCGGAAGTTTCTTGATTGCATTTTGCCGCCAGAATTCATTATGCCGACGATAAAAATAGTAATCGTGCAAATCTTTCAGTCTCCATTTCTGATCCTGATCTAATTGTGCGTATCGGAATGTATGGTGGAGGTCGATCCTTGGATGATAATTACCGGAATCTTTATCCTTGATAAACAATACTTCACTTTGAAGCTTGAAGAATTCCTTTTGCAAAGAATCAAATACATTCTCGTTAATTTCCTTTTCTTTGATAAGCTTATGAATCTTTTGATTAACCCGATGTTGAGATTCCATCTCATCCGGAATGACCCAGCTACCATCTATTTTAGTCAGCAAGTATTTCTCAATAAGATCTTTATGATGGAGGGTATCCAATTGCTTTGGAGAAATGGTAGGCTTGCTGTATTCCTCAGGATCAAGATGTATCCCCCAACTCTTAATCTCCTCTACCGACAATGGCAGTGATGGATAGAAAGTCCCTAACAAACCCTGTACCTGATCTGCAGGCATCTGCCAGATCCTGAAAAAGCCAAGAATATGGTCCAGACGGATCATATCAAAGTATTCACTCATCTTCTGCAGCCGATCACGCCACCAGGCATAACCATCTTTCGCCATCTCATTCCAGTTGTAGGTAGGGAAACCCCAGTTCTGGCCTGTCGTGGAGAACATGTCAGGTGGAGCACCTGCCTGCTGATCCAGATGAAAGAGATCCGGTCTCCGCCAGGCATCAACAGAATATCTGAAAATCCCAATGGGTATATCCCCCTTCAATACAACCCCGTTTTTTCTACCATAGGCTGTTGCCTCCCTTAGTTGTTTATCCAGGTGATACTGAATGTAGTAATGGACGGCTACATCATCATAGTACTTCTGCTTTGGCGACGTAAATTCCATCACTTCCCGATCAGATAAGTAGCTGTATTCGCCCCATTGATTGAACTCCGGGGTTTTAAACCGATCTCTTAAGCAGGAAAACGCAGCATAATCATGAATCCACTTTTTGTTGGCTTCCAGAAACGTTTTTAAAGCTTTACTTTTCAGAAATTCATCCTTATTTTCATCATAACTTAATTTGAAGAAGGCACTTTTCATCTTCATCACCGCCTCATAATCGAATTCCTCCTTAAGATTCAACGCTTTGGCATCCTTTTGCAATTTGTCCCACTTCCGCTTATCCTTCAAAGGGCCAATAGTTTCCATATTGGCATATGCGGGGTGAAGTGCATGTACTGAAATAGCTGCGTATGGATAGGAATCCCACCAGGTATGACTAGCCACCGTATCATTGACGGGTAGTGTCTGAAAAACCTTAAAACCTACCTTTTTCATCCAGTCTATGGCAACAGGAATATCCGTAAATTCTCCTACCCCACCACTTTGCTCTGTCCTCAATGAAAAAACCGGCAAAACAATTCCTGAACCTCTCCATTCTGCATCATAAAACCGCGCATATTCATCATTAATGACATATTTTTCAAAGTTTTTGAGAGGGTCAAATCTCCTGTTTTCACCGAATTCCCATTGAATCAGTTTCCCATTTTCATCACACAAAACATATTTATATTCAAAGGATTTTGAGACAGGCAAATGCAGATTGATGGACCAGATGGGAAATGAATTAGCTGCTAACAGGAACAAACGATCCGGATCCCATGAACCTAATTCTTCACTACTTCCCAGAATCCCTACCTGCATGTTTGGTGGTATCCTGATAGCCCTCAGGTTAATAAGAAAGTCGCCCCCTCCCTGACCATGATCAATGGCTTTCTTCCTGATAAAAATTGATTTCTCAAAGGGCGCTGAATATAAAACATTATCCAGGGAACCGGGTGATCTCCAGGTATCTGATACCAAAACGGGTTGACTACCCATTGGAAGATGAAGGTTACGCAGGTCTCCAAATTCCTGTTCCACAGCATTTTCTTCATGGATCTCATAACCATAAGTAATGGCAACACCCGGATTCACTTGTAAATTTCTTGACCAGGTAAATCCATCGCTTGTCTCTAGCTTTTGGACATTACCATCCACATTCACATAGACTTCCTGCCCCCACCTGGTGTGGCAAATAACCCGAAACGTAATTGTCGTCATGCTTGACTTATTTATCTACTACACTTTGATCATCAACCGGATTAAGCCAGTCTGCCGCTGAAGCGGTATCTCCCTTTGTTCCTATTTCTTTAATCATGCGGTCATCTACTTTACTTAGGGGTGTATATCTGGGGTGATGTGATTCTTTATAGGGATTGTTGTGTCTCGTATTATAACAGCAGATCATGGACCACCTGGGGTTGTCAGATTTATTCTGGTCCGATCTGTGTAGCACATTGGCGTGGAAAAAGAGACAATCTCCTGGCGCCATTTCTACGTAAACCAGTTCCAAAACCTTAAGGGCCTCGTCTACCCGCTCCTGGTCTGCGCCTGCCTGTTCGTTATTCTTCGCATGGTCAATTCTTCCCAATTTATGACTCCCTTTAATTACCTGAAGGCATCCATTTTCTTTTGTCGCTTTATCTACAGCAATAAAAGCACTGGCCATATCCGGGTAAAGACAACCATTTTCATACCAGTAACCATAATCCTGGTGCCAGTCCCAGGCGCCGCCCACTTTCGGGTCTTTCAGGATCATTTTGGAGTGATAATGATAGACTTCATCTTCCAAAAGAGATTCCATGGTATCCACAATGCGATGACATCGGGCAAACATGCCATATAAGCCATCCCCTGGATGGTTCCAAAGTGTAAGCCGTACCTTACCTCCTTCCCGATCTGCCCTCGAAAAAGAATGATCATCCAGGGTTTTATCTTTTCGGGATTGATCCTTCAGATACCCAATTTCTTCCTGATCAAATAATCCCCTAATCAGCAGGTATCCATCTTCCTGAAATGCTGCTTTTTGTCGTGAAGTGATGTCCATTTATACTAAATCTCCTTTTGAATGAGTTCGCCCGTTTTCTTGTGCTTCAGGATCAATTTACTCCTTTTATCATTTAATTTCTCGGTCTTGATGAGATAATAATCTTGGTCATATTCTTTCGGTGCAATCTTTTTGATCTCCTCTTTTCTACCCCTCCAAACTTTAAGTTTTACCGGCTCCCATTGCCTGGATTCTGCCGATCTGTAACAGGCATCAATGATCTCATTCACAATATATCCATCATAAAAACTTTCAACAGCTTGCTTCACACCATCTATGCTGTCAAACATATCTTCAAACATGTGATCATAACCCAGACTGTTGACTTCATCACCAACCGGGAATAACCATCCGGTATCACTTTCTGCCTTTTCTGCTACATAATCTTTCTCTCCCACACTCGTAAACATTTCAAAACCTGTTCGCATGAAGTGATCAACGCGTAACGATCCTTCCGTTCCGGCTACTTCATCCCTGAGGTCCATGCCCCCACGAAATGACCAGCTCACCTCAAACTGGCTGATCGCCCCAGAAGCATATTTGATCATCCCAATGGCGTTGTCTTCAGCATCAATTGGTTTTACCAGGGTATCGGCCCAGCACATCACTTCAACAGGAAGTATGTCTTTTCCAATGTAGCTGCGACCTATTTCAATGCAATGACAGCCGATGTCCACAATCGCTCCACCTCCCGAAAGTTCCTTATTCCAGAACCAATCACTGTGAGGTCCAGGATGAGCCTCTCTTGAACGAGTCCAGGTAATATCTCCTAAAGCTCCATTTTTCACACTTTCTATAGACTTTAAAGTTTTTGGTGTGTATACCAGGTCCTCCAGGTATCCTCCAAATACACCGGCTTTCTCAACAATTTGAAGCATCTCGTAAGCTTCATCTGCATTTCTTCCCAGTGGTTTTGTGCACAAAATATGCTTTCCTGCTTCAGCAGCCAGTTTTACCGCTTCCAGGTGCAGGTGATTGGGTAAGGCAATTAGGACGACATTGATATCCGGGTGATTAATTGCCTTTTTAAGATCTGTTTCTATCTCAGGAATATCCCAGGTCTTTGCGAAGGTCTGAGCCCTTTCATCGGATCTTGAGTATGCCAGGTGCACCCGGTCAGCTTTCCTTTGTCGATGAAGTGACATCGTATAGAATGTACCAATTAAACCCGTACCTAGTAATGCGATCTTATATGGTGGTTTATTCATGGGTGTCAATTTTGATTAAAAGATTTTTGATAATCTGTATCATATACTATCAAATCAAGTGATTTAGGTTCAAAAAAGGAAGGTTAATTGGAAGTATTATAAACTGGGTATGTTAATAGGCTGATCCCTTTATATTTGCAATTAATATCTCAGTAGAAATTAAACTTTTAAGAAATGAAATTCAGACCCGGTGTATTAACCGGTCAGGAAGTGACTGACCTGCTCAACTATGCGAATGACAATAATTTCGCTTTACCTGCTGTAAACGTAATTGGAACCAACACTATCAATGGTGTATTGGAAACAGCTAAAGAATTGAAATCTCCAGTGATGATACAATTCTCCAATGGTGGAGCTGCCTTTATTGCTGGAAAAGGCGTGAGCAACGAAGATCAAAGTGCTGCAGTGTTGGGTGCTGTTTCCGGAGCTCAGCATGTACATATCATGGCTGAAAAATATGGTGTTCCGGTTGTCTTGCATACTGATCATGCAGCTAAAAAACTTTTACCCTGGATAGATGGGATGTTGGATGCCAATGAAAAGCATTTTGAAAAGACAGGTAAGCCACTATTTAGTTCTCACATGATCGATCTTTCCGAAGAGCCCATCGAGGAAAACCTGGAGATCTGCTGTCAGAAGTTTGAACGAATGGCCAAAATGGGCATGACACTTGAGATTGAGCTTGGTGTAACAGGTGGTGAAGAAGATGGTGTGGATAATACTGATATTGATAATTCCAAGTTATATACCCAGCCCGAGGAAGTATCATTTGCTTATGAATCATTGAAAAAAATCAGTCCCAACTTTACCATTGCTGCTGCATTTGGAAATGTACATGGGGTTTATAAACCAGGTAATGTGAAGTTGACTCCGAAAATTCTCAAAAACTCACAGGACTACGTACAGGAGAAATTTGGCACAGGCAAGAATCCCATCAATTTCGTATTCCACGGAGGATCTGGTTCTACAAGAGAGGAGATCAGAGAAGCCATCGAATATGGAGCAATCAAAATGAACATTGACACAGATATGCAATGGGCGTTCTGGGATGGAATAAGAATGTATTATAAAGAGAAGGAAGGTTATCTTCAGGCCCAGATCGGAAATCCGGAAGGTGATGATGTTCCTAATAAAAAGTATTATGATCCACGGGTTTGGCTAAGAGAAGGTGAAAAGAACTTCGTCAAAAGATTGAAAGTTGCTTTCGAGGATCTTAATAATGTGAATCAAAACGTTTAGTCAAAAATTTCCTCAAGATTAAAAGGGACATTTTGTCCCTTTTTTTGTTTACTAGAAATATCTTTAGTGAACATATGCGTCCAATCATATATCAGGTACTGGTAAGACTTTTTGGAAATCAAAAAAGGTCAAAAACTCTCTGGGGTTCAGTCAAAGAAAATGGAATCGGGAAAATGAATAGTTTTTCTGATAAGGCTTTATCTGAAATCAAAAAAATGGGCTTTAGCCATATCTGGTATACTGGGCTCATTGAGCATGCCTCCTGTACGGATCATAGTGAATTTGGCATCCCAAATGACCATCCCTCCGTGGTAAAAGGAGTAGCCGGATCACCATATGCGATTAAGGATTACTATGATATCGCCCCTGACCTGGCTTCAGATATACCCAACAGGATGAAAGAGTTTGATAGTCTCGTCAAAAGAACCCATAAGCAGGGATTGAAATTGATCATCGACTTTGTGCCTAACCACCTGGCCAGACAATATCATTCTGATGCACACCCGGAAAATGTAGCCGATTTTGGGATTAAAGATGATACATCAAAACCCTTCTCCCCATCTAACAACTTTTACTATATACCGGATGAAAATCTTGAAGTACCTCCTGGTGAAAATAACCATCGGCAAGTAACTGAACCATACAATGAATTTCCAGCTAAAGCCACTGGAAATGATGTCTTTTCTTCAAGACCTTCAATCAACGACTGGTATGAGACGATCAAATTAAACTACGGAGTAGACTATCAGAATAATCGAGCAACACACTTTGATCCGATTCCAGATACCTGGATAAAGATGAAAGATATCTTACTGTATTGGGCTGGTAAAGGTGTTGATGGGTTTAGATGCGACATGGCTGAGTTGGTTCCCGTGGAATTCTGGCAATGGGTAACCAGCAAAATCAAAGAAACAAAACCGGAAATCATATTTATTGCTGAAGTCTATCAACCGGATCTTTATAGGAGATACATTTATGAAGGAGGCTTCGATTTCCTCTATGACAAGGTAGAGTTGTATGATACTTTGAAATCAATTATCCAGGGACATGGATCATCAGACCAGATACCTCAAGTGTGGCAAACTCAGGAGGGTATTGGTGATCATATGCTTCGATTCCTGGAGAATCATGATGAACAAAGAATAGCCAGTCCTTTTTTCGCCAATGACCCACGTCCGGGTATTCCCATGATGACAGCAACTGCCTTTATGCATAAGGGCCCGGTGATGATCTATTTTGGTCAGGAAGTTGGAGAACCCGCAAACGGGACTTCCGGCTTTAGTGGAGATGATGGACGAACGACAATATTTGATTACTGGTCAGTACCGGAGCATCAAAAATGGATGAATGAAGGTGCTTTTGATGGTAAAAAGTTGAGTGAAGAACAAAAATCTTTGCGGGAGGCCTACATCAATATCTTAAAAGCATGTAATGAAAATACATTGTTCCAATCGGGAGACTTTTATGATCTCCAGTACTTCAGCCGAAGTGATGATTTCATCGGTTATTCTGATAAGGTATATTCATTTATAAGGCATAATAATCAGGAAGGAATATTAGTTGTAATCAATTTTGCTTCGGAGATCTCTGATATAAGTATTAAGCTTCCGTACCATTTCTGCCAGTTGTTGCAATTGAATAGTGATAGTAAAATAAAAATTGATGGTCGGAGCTATTCAGTCAAAGCACTAACCAATCCAGGTTCATCCACTAGCTTCAGCATCTCATCACCTCCTTATTCTTACAAGCTTTATACAGTCAAAGCATCTAAATAAATCCGTGTAAATTAGACTTTTTGAAACTGAAATGATATGAGAAATATTGCTGTTATTGGATCGGGTACAATGGGTAACGGGATTGCCCACGTATTTGCACAACATGGCTTCGATGTTTCCCTGATTGATATTTCCGAAGCTGCATTGGAAAAGGGTCTGGTAACGATCGAAAAAAACATAGACCGACAGGTTAAGAAAGGCTTGTTGAAAGAACTGGATAAACCATTTATTCTAAAACGAATTACTACCACAACTCATGTCAATGATGGAATCAAAAATGCAGAACTGGTCATAGAAGCGGCAACTGAAAATGTGGAAATCAAAAAGCAGATCTTCCAAAGGATGGACGAATTTGCTCCAGAAGGTTCAATATTGGCAACAAATACCTCAAGTATTTCAATTACCGATATAGCTGCACAAACTAGACGTTCAGACAAGGTTATTGGAATGCATTTTATGAATCCAGTACCTGTGATGCAGCTCGTCGAGGTCATCCGTGGGTACAATACTTCAGATGAAACCACTGAGATCATCATGGACGTATGTGATAAAATTGAGAAAGTACCAGTTGAAGTTAATGATTACCCTGGCTTTATCTCAAACAGGATCTTAATGCCCATGATCAACGAAGCCATCTATGCCTTACATGAAGGAGTAGCAGGTGTGGAAGAGATCGACCAGGTAATGAAACTTGGTATGGCTCATCCTATGGGCCCCCTGCAACTGGCTGACTTTATTGGTCTAGATGTATGCTTAAGCATTCTCAGAGTATTGCAAGATGGAATAGGTTTACCAAAGTATGCCCCTTGTCCTTTGCTGGTCAATATGGTGAATGCGGGCCATCTGGGAGTAAAAACGGGTTCCGGGTTTTATGTACATTCCAGGGAAACTAAGGAATTAACAGTTAGCCCTATTCTCCAAAAAAAATGAAACTCCCCGATATACAGGGAGTCCCAACCAGCTACAATTCCGTCACAGACGGAAGAGTAAAATAAAAGCCATCAATGCGTTTCGTGCAAATAAAACAAAATAATTTAGAGCGTCAAATTCTTAATGGTTTTTTATCCATTTTTAGCTTAGCATTAATTGATCATAGAGATCATTCGCCTATATGAAAAAAGTCTCACTGCGTGATATCGCAGACGAATTAGGAGTCTCAAAAACTCTTGTTTCCCTGGTCTTAAATGGTAAAGCCAAAGAGAACAGAATCAGCCAGGAAGTTATAGATAAAGTCACCCAGGTAGCCAAAGAAAAGGGTTATGAACCAAATCAATTTGCCAAGGCACTCAGGACAGGTAAATCAAAGACTATCGGGTTGATTGTTGCAGATATTTCGAATGCTTTTTATGCTAAAATGGCCCGCAGCATTGAAGATGAAGCCTATTCAGCAGATTATACGGTACTTTTTGGAAGTTCTGATGAAGATGTAAAAAAGGCAGAAAAACTCATAAGGGCTATGATGGATCGACAAATTGAGGGTCTGATTATTAGCCCTACGTTAGGAGGTGATAAAAACATTGAATTACTGGAGAAAAACAACATTCCTTATATCCTGGTGGACCGTTCCCTCAAAAACCTTAAAAGCAGCTTTGTTGGGGTGGATAATTATGAAGCATCTTATGCAGCAGTTACCGAACTTATAACTAAAGGGTGCAAAAAAATAGCCCATATCACTTTTATGGATGAGTTATCCAACATCAGACAACGACAGGATGGCTACCTACAGGCGCTAAAAGATGGAGGTCTTACTGTTGATAAATCACTTATCAAGATTGTATCCAGTGATCATGCAGAAAATGAAATCAGGAAATTCATTACTTCCATAAAAGACAAGGCAGACGCTTATTTCCTGGCTAATAACGAGATAGCTATCAACGCCATTAAGCACTTGCATCATTCAGGTGTTAAAATAGGAAATGAAGTCAAGGTGACCACCTTTGATGAACATGAAGCTTTTCACCTGCTGACTTCTCCCATTGGGGTGATTTCGCAACCTGTGACTGAAATTGGTGAAATGGCACTTAATCTACTCCTGACACGCATTAATAATGATCAAAAAGAACTGCCAGGAGAAATTATCCTTCCTACAGCATACAAGGTTATAAATGGCTAAACTATTTGAATACGCTAGCCACTTCATTCAGATCTGCACCAAGCAATGTCTTGCTCAATCCATTTAACTCTTCAAAATTACCTACAAAATGGAAAGTCCTGTGATAGTGAGTCATGGACTCCCCGGATTTCAAATTAGCAGCCGGTGAAGAACTTTCTATTTCATAAAAAGGTCCCATTATTGAGCCATCTGCCTGTGGACCATCATTATACGCATTCACCGCATCTCCTGAAAAAGGATCTTTCTGCAATTCCCACATTGAATTGACATATTTTGCATTTGATGGCAAAGTGAACATCGCTATAGTAAGAACTTGATTTCTAGCATCATAACTACCAGCTATCGGACTTGCTCTTTGAGGAGATAACCCAATTTTCCCTCGCTTCAAACCATCCGCTTTAAAGTAGATGATCTTTTCATCAATAGATAGCCTGTCCTCATCTATTTTACCAAAGTACGTGTCATTGACAATCGGTCCAAGTCGTTGTTCTGGTCCGGATCTATATGGCAATATGATCACCGTTTCCGGTGATGGGTTAAGCATACTAAGGATCCAGATAGAAGGCATCCCATAACTCTCGGTCCAATTCTCTTCACCCCTATTGATAATTGTATTTTTCGATTCGACTGCTACAGACTTTACCACAGACGGAACCTCCAGGCCCAGGTATTCTCTTTGCTCATCCCTACTCAGGAGCTTAATGTCTCTTTGCACCTGAATCTGAAATTGGTTGCTGGAATGATTAACCAGTGAAATCAATTTACTAAAGTTGGCTTCACGCTCAGAAACAGAGACCACCTCAAAAGGTTCGCTGTCTATCTCCTTTGGAACCTGCCAATTATCAAAGTTGAAATCTTCTCCCGGTTCGAAATAATAGGCAAATTGTCCACCTTCAGGCCCCAGCCAGAATCGCTCCTCTCCCCCCACAGCATGCATTTGAGGAGCTATTTTCCCAGATGCGATCAAGTCATAATTGATCCAGCCAAAACTTGATCCGGCCATGCCTCTTGCAGAACTGGTCATCACCCTACCCTGCACTTCCGGAGAAATAATCACCATCGCAGAGTCCTCTTCCTGCCTAAGCAGGATTAACTTGCTATAATATTTGCTTAAAAATTCATAGTCATAGCCGAAGGTTCCCTTTTCAAAATCCTGATCTTGAGGTTGTTCTTTCTCACTCACGCTTGTACATCCAATTATGAAACAAAAACTTATAATTAAGCCAGTTGAATTTAGAACCTTATATCTGCTAAACACTGACATAGAATTACTTTGAAGTTGTAGTTACAACATCATATTTCTTTTGAATACTGATCAAACCATAGATTGTGACTACTACAAAACAGAACATTGGTACAATAAATGAAAGATGGATATTTCCCGAAGCATCGGATACCTGCCCCATCACTGCTGTGATCACAGCACCTCCAAGAATGGCCATGATCTGACCAGATCCACCAATCTTGGTATCTCCTTTCAACCCTCTCAATCCAAGGCCATAGATCGTCGGGAACATCAGTGACATACAACCAGAAATCCCTACAAGAGCTATTACACCTACCATACCATCTGCCACAATAACAATTCCTGTCATAACAATGGCCAGAATTGCAAGTGTGATCAATATCTTACCAGGGGAAAAAGCACTCATCAAACCTGTACAAATAAACCTGGAAACAGAGAATAATATCAGGGCGGCTATATAGTAGCTAGAAGCCATGTCTTCATTTACGTCTAGTGCCTGCATCACATATCGAATGGTAAATGACCAGACGCAGATCTGAGCCCCCACATAAAAAAACTGGGCCACGACTCCCATCACATAATTTCTGTTTTTAATTAACCGCTTCACTGTCCTTCCCAAATGAATGTCATGGTCTTTATCAGCCAATGTATCAGTTGGCATTTTAGCAGTCAGTATGAGTAACCAAATGATCAACAAACCAAAAGCTACCGCCACATAGGGTCCCATTACAGCTGATAATTCAGCCAGTTGAATGTCTTTGAGTTCTGCCGGGTCAAGGCTTGCTCGTTCTGAAGCAGAAAGCTGAACAAGTTGTGACAGGATGAAAAACTTACTAATTACCACACCTGAAATGGAGCCTAAAGGATTAAATGATTGGGCAAGGTTCAATCGCTGTGTAGCTGTTGCCTCAGGACCTATAGAAATCACATATGGATTGGCGCTGGTCTCTAGGATGGATAACCCACCAGCCAGAATGTAAAGTGCAATTAGAAAATGGTTATAATTCATTGTTAAACTGGCTGGATAAAATAGCAACCCACCAGCTATGAACATACCTAATCCCAATAATACCCCAGCTTTGTAATTGAATTTTCTAATAAACAGCGCTCCGGGGATCGCAAAGCAGAAATAGGATCCATAAAAGGCAATTTGGATCAGTGATGTCTGAAAGTCAGACATACTCATGATGCGCTTGAATGCTGCCAGTAACGTATCTGTCATGTTATTGGCCAGTCCCCACCAGGCAAAGCAACTGGTTAGGAGAATAAAAGGGTAAAGAATTTTGCCAGGTACCAATGAGGTAGATTTAGCTGGCTCTGAAGGGTTTGTTGTCATGTTGGTCTTTTGGGTTTTTCAAACCACCATCAATTAAGCATTATCTGCTTATTTTAGGTAAGTCGGTTCTTCCAAAAATAACCCTAATTACCCAAATAATTCAATTGAGATCTGATTGAATAAAGTTGGAAAACCCTTCATAGGTTGAAAAGTCTTCACTTTCATATTCCCAACAGACATAAAATCGAAAACTGACCGGAGTGGCATTCCTGATACGTAAAGCAATGGCGTATGTCTGAGTAATACCAGGTCCTGTGTCAGGAGTAGGAAAAGCCTGCACCAAATCTGCTTTGTTCAGAGCAATGGCCATCCCTAGCTTTTCACCACTAAACGCCTGATTATCAAAGGTACCAAATGCTACTTCATTCTGACCCGAATAGGAATAAAGTGAATCACTAGCAATGTTCACGATCCCAGTTACCAGGCTCTCATCACCTATTAGTCCGTTTATGGTTACTCTGGAACCATAATATCTGGTTCCGCTTTTTATGATAATATCATGTATTACCTGGTAGACCCGATCACCAACTTTCCAATTATCAAATTGTAATCTTATGGCCGATTGAAGAGGTCCTTCATACAATACTTTTGCTGATCCATCAGCACCTGGGGCAATTCGATGAAGTGAATCACCTATCTGCAAAGCCAAAGCCCCGGCACCCAGCGAATTTCCAACCACCAAAATATCCTGACCCCAATCCTGTAAGTCGTGGTATGAGGGAGCCCCCGGAACACCCACTTCATCCAGCACCATAGTCTGAATCCGCTTTCCATAAATATCCATTCCATTCCTTTGATCAAAATAGTTTCTAAATGCAACCCTTTCATTCTCCCATCCCGGTCCTTCCATTTGTAGGGCAGCATTACTGAATTTGGAACTCATTGTTGGAAATCTTCCCAGTGAGTCTGTTTCATTGAGATCAGGTTTCTCAGCAAACCGAATATTGGTCAGGGGCTCCATCTCTGGATAATGAGATTTTAATATCACTTCTACCGTAACTTCTTTGAGAGAATCAGTTTTTACCAGAAAACCAGACAAAACACTCTGATCATAAAGTGGCTGAGATATGAGGGGCATATTGGGATTATCAATAAAGAATATGGGTAATTCCATTGCCTGGTCAAATTTTATTTTTTTGGCGCTCAATGTCTCAATAGAAACAAAAGCAATACCATGATCATTATCCGATAATT
The DNA here is from genome assembly GCA_047947195.1 of Bacteroidota bacterium. GTDB lineage: Bacteria > Bacteroidota > Bacteroidia > Cytophagales > Cyclobacteriaceae > UBA7330. Next base: position 1,864,664 of record CP170458.1, on the reverse strand, counting down.
GAATTCTAGTGAATTCTTCTTTACATCCGGTAATGAGGATAATTATTCCAAGAACGAAATAGAGGATTTTCATTGCTGTTTATTTTTCATTTGAGGGTTTTCCTATTGTCGCAAGTATACCACCATCTACGTACAAGACCTGACCATTCATAAAGTCTGATGCTTTTGATGATAGAAATACCGCAACGCCCATCAGATCATCTGGATCACCCCATTTACCGGCTGGTGTTCTGTTGATTATGAATTCATTGAACGGATGCCCATCCACTCTGATGGGTTCTGTCTGACTGGTCGCAAAATACCCGGGACCAATGGCATTCACCTGGATGTTGTGTCTGGCCCATTCCGTTACCATGTTTCTGGTAAGCATCTTCAAACCTCCTTTTGCAGCAGCGTATGCTCCTACAGTATTTCTTCCTAGCTCAGACATCATACTACACAGGTTGATAACCTTGCCGCCACCTCGATTTATCATGCCAGGTACAATATGCTTAGCCATAATAAATGACCCAACAAGATTCACATCCAACACCTCTTTGAAGGCTTCAACATCCATCTCCAGCATAGGAACCCGTTTGATGATACCTGCATTGTTGACCAGAATATCAATCGGCCCCACCTCTGATTCAATTTTTTTAATGCTTGACTTCACAACTTCTTCATCAGTCACATCAAACAAATAGCCATGTGTATCTATTCCAAGCTCTTTGTAGCTTTTTAAGGCATCATCCATCCTGGCTGGTGTATGACCGTTGATAACCAGAGTGGCACCAGAAAGTCCCAACCCTTTGGCTATTGACATTCCTAATCCATGGGTCCCCCCGGTGACAAGTGCTACTTTCCCCTTCAGATCAAACAGGTCCATAATTTCTTAGTTTAATTCAGTTGGGTTCACCCCATCCATATCACCATAATCCAGGTTTTCTCCAGCCATTCCCCAGATAAACGAATAATTGCTGGTTCCAGCTCCTGTATGCATACTCCAGGGTGGTGATAGAATAGCTTGTCTGTTCTTTACCCATAATACCCTGGATTCCTGGGGAGTCCCCATAAAATGGGCTACCGACTGATCTTCGGGTAGATCAAAATAAAAATAAGCCTCCATCCTCCTGGTGTGAGTGTGGGGTGGCATGGTATTCCATACACTTCCGGTATTCAAAGCAGTAAGTCCCATCTGCATCTGGCAGATATCTACAACGGAATTAACTATCAGCTTATTAATTGTTCGTTCATTGCTTGTTTCCGGACTTCCAAGATTTACTACTTCAGCTTTGTCAGCTGTAATATGCATAGTGGGATAAGCGTGATGTGCAGGTGCTGAATTCAAATAGAAGTATGCAGGATCCGACTGGTCATGACTTTTGAAACTGACATCTTTTGAACCCTGTCCTACATATAATGCCTCTCTTTTGGATAACTTATAGACATGTCCGTCGACAGTTACTTCTCCAGGACCCCCTACATTTACTACGCCAAGCTCTCTCCTGCCAAGAAATGTATCAGACTTCAATAAGTCAAAAGTCTCCAACTTCACAGTGGACTTTACCGGCTTTGTGCCACCAACGATATACCGGTCATAATGAGAATATACCAGGTGAATATGATCTTCCTTAAAGAGATTATCTATCAGAAAATCTTTCCTGATTCTGGTAGTATCGTATGTTTTAAAATCTTCAGGGTTAGTAGCAAACCTTTCCTCAAATGTTTGTGACATAATTGTTTATTGCTGATTAAAAGAATCATTCATTTTTAAATACCTCACCAGGGCTTCTATAAAATAATAATCGCCATAAGACAAAGGCGCATCAATCTCATTACCTCCCGGTAAGTGGCCCACACCATGCATCAGGATAAAATTACCATTTTCATTGAGTTTAGCGAGATATTTAGGGCCGCTCAAAGACTGCAACATCTGCTCCGCATTATCAAGATAAGAAGAAGAAAGCGAATCATCTACATACTCGCTCAATTCAAGTAACGCTGATGCGGCTATTGCTCCTGCCGAAGCATCACGATAGGTATTTGGAATTTTAGGATCATTTAAATCCCAGTAAAAGATCTTATCCTCTGGCATGTTAGGATGATTAAGTAGGAATTCAGCTATGTGCTTCGCCTGATCTAAATACTTTGGATCTCTTGTCATGCGAAACATAACAGTATATCCATAAAGCCCCCAAACCTGTCCACGGGTCCAGGCTGAATCATCAGAATATCCCTGGTGTGTCATCTTTCCTTTTACACCCCCATTTTCAGTATCATAATCCAGGACATGCCAGCTACTATAATCTGGGCGATAATGATGTTTCATGGTGGTATCCGCATGCGAAAGTGCCACCTTCTTAAATTCTGTATTGCCAGTCTTTTCAGCTGCCCATAACAGCATTTCAAGATTCATCATGTTATCGATAATGACCGGATAGGTCCAGTCATCTCCCCGTTTCCAGTCCCATGACTTAATAACTCCTGCTGTCTCATTGAATCTGGTGGTTAAGGATTCAGAAGCTTTGACAATCACATCTGCATAGCTTTCGTCTCCTGTAATACGATATGCATTTCCATAAGGACAATAGATAACAAAACCCAGATCATGGGTGCCCGTGTATAAACTCATCGGTTCAAGTAACCACGTCCTTTTCTCTGCTTCAGATTTCAGCTCATCATCTCCACTATATTCATATAAATACCATAGACTGGCAGGATAGAATCCACTCACCCAATCCCTAATTGGCCTGGTTTTTAATTGACCATCTTCAAATGTTTTGGGTATTACAGTATCAGGTAGGTTCTCTTTCATCCCTTTGTACTGGTCTATCGCAAAATCCAGAGCTGATTGTGCCTGTTCGATAGAGAAATTTGAAGAGTCTACCTTATCCTTCCTGGTTTGATTGCATCCTGCTCCGATGAGCAAAGCAATAAACAATAAAATAGCTTTGGAGTTTTTCATTATCAGTTAATTTACCGTGTAATTTATACACAGTAATCCGATTTTAAAAGAAATACAGATTTCATTTCATGGTGAAAAGTTCCGGACCACCTTTTATACCAATCTTCTTTTCTCCGGTAGATTGAATTAAATCCAGTTGCATCATTTTTTTCCTGAAATTTCTTCGATCCAGACTTTCACCAAGAATGCTTTCATATAAATCCTGCAATTCTTTAAGGGTAAACTTCTTTGGCAACAATTCACCTACTAGCAAATGATCCCTCAAATTATGACGAAGTTGCATCAATGCATCTTCTAGTATCTGATTGTGATCAAATCCCAGGTCTGGAACTTCCTCCATTGTAAACCATTTCACGTCTGAGATATAGTTCTTGGCTATAACCGGATGATTTTCTGGTTTTACAAGAGCATAAAAGGTGACTGTAACCACTCGTTTTACGGGATGCCGATTGATCTTACTATAAACCTTTACCTGTTCAGTATGGATATTATTTATTCCAGTCAAATGGAATAAGACATCATTCATTGCTTCCTCCACTGAATGGTCGGCTTTCATGATTCCCCCGGGAAGCATCCAATAATCTTTAAATGGCTCGATAGCCCGCTTTACCAGTAATACTTTGAGCTGACCTTGCTGGAAGCCAAATACAGCACCATCCACAGTAATCGTACACTCAAAAGATGTTTCGTGAACCAGTGTACTGATCTGATTAATTTCTTTCTTTGGCATCAAGGATTATTTTTAAGCGGAAATTGCTAAACTAATTAATTCTATTTTTTTTCAGAATCATAAATCAATCATAGCCAGTAAATATTATGAATAATAAATTCAGGGATGATATTATTGATGCACTCTCTATTGACTGTTTGATTTTTGGTTTTAATGGTGACCTAAAAGTTCTTCTTGTTCAACATGGTGAAGGAATAAGTAAAGGAAAATGGGCGATCCCCGGAGGATGGATTAAGTATAATGAAAGTCTTGATGATGCTGCCTACCGAATCCTACAAGCCACAACAGGTGTGAGAGATATCTTTCTCGAACAACTAAAGACTTTTGGAGATATCGACAGATTTCCAGATAAACGCGTATTAACGGTAGCTTATTTCTCCCTCGTAAAACCCGAGAATTACGAAATCAGTCCGGGCTTTACTGCTTCAGATGCGCGATGGTTCAATCTAAGAAAGACGCCGGAACTAATTTATGATCACCACGAAATACTGCAATTTGGTCTTGATCATCTAAAGCATCAAGTCAGACATTTTCCTATTGGATTTAATCTACTCCCGGAGAAATTTACGCTTCACCAGTTGCAACAACTTTATGAAGCCATCCTGGAAGTGAAGCTTGACAAACCCAACTTCAGAAGAAAATTCCTCAAAATGGGGTTACTCATTGACTGCGAAGAAAAACAACAGGATGTAGCACACCGAGCCGCCAGCTTATACCGCTTTGATGAGCAGGTGTATACCGAGCTGAAGGATAAGGGGTTTAATTTTGAGTTTTAAGATATTTCAATCAAAGAAGTTTCACGCGGAGACGCTAAGACGCAGAGGAATTTATAGTTCATTCACGATTCTCTGAATTCCATTTTTAATCAAGGCCTCATTGAAATTGATTAGTAATCCAAGCTTCATTTTTGTAAGTTTAAGGTAAGTCAACAACTGCTTTTGATGCACAGGCGCAATTGATTCTATAGACTTAATTTCAATAATTACTTTTTGATTGACAATTAAATCTGCCCTGAATCCCTGTCCAAGGAATAAGTCACCCCATATTACAGGAATAACTTTTTGTCTTTCAATGGATAAATTTTGTTTAATTAATTCATAAGAAAGAACTTCCTCATAAACAGATTCAAATAATCCTGGCCCAAGTTTTCGATGAATTTTTAAAGCGGTATTTACAACAATAGAGGAAATATCATTTTCATACATTTATTAAAAATAACGGAATTAAGCTATCCTCAAATAGAATATTCAAAATAAATCAGCAATTTTAATATTTCGTGTCTCCGCCTCTTTGCCTCAAACCTTTCTTTGATTACCTATTTCTTAGCAGCCTCTCTTAGCGTGAACCCTTCTTTGGGTTCTTAAACCTTAGCGCCTCTGCGTCTTTGCGTGAAATCCTAAATACAGTTATTAATAATATTCTCGTAGTACTCCTGTCTACCACTGATCTGCTCTGGCTCACCATTCTTCATGGCTAGCTCACTAAGGTCTGCCAGGCCAAGTTTACCGGTTTCAAAGTCTTTTCCCTTACCACTATCAAAAGAAGCATATCGGCTCTTGCGTAGGCTTTTATATTCACTTTTTGTCAGCACTTTATCAGCAATCAATAATCCCCTGGCAAATACATCCATAGCTCCGATATGTGCATGGAACAAATCTTCCAGGTCTGTAGAGTTTCTCCTGGTCTTGGCGTCAAAATTGATACCTCCTCCGCCAAATCCACCAGCTTCAAGGATCACTAAAAGAGCTTCAGCCACTTCATATAAGTTGTTAGGAAACTGATCGGTATCCCATCCATTCTGATAATCGCCACGGTTTGCATCAATACTTCCTAATAATCCGGCATCAGCAGCCACCTGAAGTTCATGCTGGAAAGTATGATTAGCCAGTGTAGCATGATTAACTTCAACATTTAGTTTAAAATCTTTTTCAAGACCATTTGCTCTTAGAAACCCAACCACTGTAGCTGCATCAAAATCGTATTGATGCTTGGTAGGTTCCATCGGCTTTGGCTCGATGAAGAAAGTACCTTTAAAGCCCTGGCTTCTTGCATAATCTTTTGCCTTGTGTAAAAACTGAGCCAGGTGATCCAATTCCCGCTTCATGTCAGTATTGAGTAGGCTCATATAACCTTCTCTTCCACCCCAGAATACATAATTTTCACCTCCAAGCTTTATGGTTGCATCCAAAGCATTTTTTACCTGGGCACCAGCATAAGCCACCACGTTAAAGTCCGGATTGGTTGCTGCCCCATTCATATACCTGGCGTGAGAGAAAAGATTAGCGGTTCCCCAAAGCAGTTTGACACCTGATGCGGACATCTTCTCTTTGGCATAATCAGTAATCGTGTCCAGCCGCTTTCCTGACTCAGACAGACTGCTACCTTCTTCTATCAAATCAAAATCATGAAAACAGAAATAAGGCAAACCTAGCTTTGTAATGAACTCAAAAGCTGCATCCATTTTATCTTTGGCTCTTTGAATAGGATCCCCAGCAGCATCCCATGGAAATACCTTTACACCCGGGCCAAATGGATCACCACCCGTATTGCACAGTGTATGCCAGTAGGCACAGGCAAATCTAAAATGGTCTTTCATCGACTTACCAGCAACTATCTGGTGCTCATCATAATATTTAAATGAAAGCGGGTTGTCTGATTCTGGACCTTCATAGCTGATAGATCCGATACCTTTGAAATATTCTTTATCTCCTAGTGTGGGCATGGGTTTAATGTTTTTAGTTTGTGGTTTATACAAACTTAAAGACTTATAGTCATTTTAACTATAACTCTTTGAGTCATTCATTCTTTTACTTTAAATTACTCATTCGGATACAATAATTGATAAACAATTTATGAAAAACCCAATCCAATTTTCATCCCGAAGATCTTTTGTAAAAAAATCGCTTCTTACGGGTGCTGGAGTAGCAGGTCTTGTGAAAGGCTATAGTCACACTGAAGCTAAGAAAGTCAAATTGCCCAGTGAGTTGACAGTTGTATTTCAGGGGGATTCCATTACTGATGCAGGCAGAAATAAGGAAAGCCAAAAGGTGAATGATTTCAGAAATATGGGATATGGTTATGCCATGCTGGCCTGTGCTGAATTAATGGGTGGGTTTCCTCAGACTAAATGGTCTCTCTATAACCGTGGAATCAGTGGGCATAAGGTTCCGCAACTGGATGCCAGATGGGACAAGGATACACTTGACATGAAGCCAGATGTAGTGAGCATTTTAATTGGTGTAAATGACTACTGGCATACTTTCACACATGACTATAAGGGTACAGTTGAATCTTATGAAAAAGATTTCGATGCCCTACTTAAACGCACCAGCGATAGCCAACCTGGAGTAAAATTCATCATCGGAGAACCCTTTGCATTAAAAGAAGGGTCATCAATTCAGAAATTACCCAACTGGTATCCCGGATTCTACGAGTATCAAAAAGCCGCAAAAAGAGTAGCAGATAAACACCAGGCAGCCTGGATCCCATATCAGCAGATATTCGATGAAGCTTGTGAGAAAGCTCCATTCGATTACTGGGGTCCTGATGGTGTGCACCCGTCTTTTGCAGGGTGCCAACTAATGGCTCAAAGCTGGTTAAAGCAACTTAAAAATCTTTATAGCTAATTATGAAACAAAAGAACTCAATCTATACCCTGTTTGTAATTACAGGGCTAATACTTAATGCCTGTTCCCAAAACAATAACCAGCAGACCATGCCAACAACAGAAACTTTAAATACCGGATACACCCAACAGGCTTTTGATAAACCTGTGAAGAGATATTGTATGCATCTTGAACTCAAAGATGATCCCACATTAATCCAGGAGTATAAAGAGTGGCATTCCAGAGTTTGGCCTGAGGTGTTGGATGGAATTAAGAAGGTAGGCATCCTGGATCATGAGATCTATATTGATGGTACCCATCTTTTCATGGTTCTTGTGGCTCCTCAGGATTTTGACTTTGAGACACAGATGGGTAAACTGGCTGGATTGCCGCGTCAGGCAGAATGGGAAGAATTTATGACTAAATATCAAAAGTCATCTCCAGATGCGTCTTCGGCTGAAAAATGGGTGAAGATGGAGCGGATATTTAAGTTCACCCCAGGGAAATAGGGTTATTCAGCCACAGAAAATACACGGCAACCCTTTGAATTCAAAGACATCAAGGAAACAACGAAAGAGGGGCTACTAATTCAATAATTAGTTAATCTTAATTGGTAAGCAACTAGCTCCGACATGTCGGAGAATTCGTGAATATCTTTTATGCATCCCTAAAAAATATTGTAGAATCTATCGCACTCACACTCTCACCTTTGGTGAGAGACTTGTGAGATAATTTATTGGTGAATTCGTGGTTCTTTATACTAAAAATCAGTGTTTTCCGTGTGCTCAGTGGTTAATAAAATTTCTAAGGATACACTCTTACTTCAGTTCTTTTCCGTTTGGTTCTTTCCAGGTAAGTGTCCAGAAATTTCTCATCATTTGCATCACTATCACCGTAGTAAGAACGCAGATCAGTTAGCTTCTGATGCATACCTTCTCTAACTGAAGCATATTCCGGATCATTATATACATTGGTCATTTCATCCGGATCCTTCTCAAGATCATAAAGCTCCCACTGATCAATGTCATAATAGAAATGCATGAGCTTGTACCTTTTATCAGCCACCCCGTAATGTCTCTTCACCATATGAACAGAAGGGTATTCATAGTAGGTATAGTATACAGCATCCCTGAATTCATTTGTTTCTCCACTGACGAGTTTTCTAAAAGACTCACCTTGCATATCTTCCGGAATCTCCACGCCCGCATAATCCAGAAACGTAGGCGCCAGGTCAAGATTCTGAACCAATTCTTCAATCTTTGTACCTGCTTTGATTTCTTTTGGATAACGAACTAAAAGCGGAGTTCGAAAAGATTCCTTATACATAAATCGCTTGTCAAACCAGCCATGTTCACCAAGGTAGAATCCCTGGTCTGATGTATAGATCACAATAGTGTTATCCAATTGCCCTGTTTCTTCCAGATAATCCAGCACTTCACCTACTCCATCATCTACCGATTGAATGGAGCGCAAATAGTCTTTGATGTATCTGTTGTATTTCCAAATGCCAATTTCTTCTGCTGACATATCTTTATACTTAGCTATCAGCGCCTCATTTTTAGGGTCATAAGCAGCTTTCCAGTCAGCTAATTGTTCTTCCGTTAACCTATCGAGTTCCCTCTGAAAACCCGTGCTGTCGCCTTCCGGACTTACGGCGAATTTAAAATCATGCCCCCATTGAGCGTGACCATCCACTTCCATTTCCTGCTCGTGGGCTGCAACTCCCCTACCCTCATAATCATCAAAATAATTAGAGGGAGGCGTAAATTCTTTGTCATCAAAAAGCGTCAGATATTTTTTGGATGGCATCCAGTTTCTATGTGGCGCTTTGTGATGGTACATCAGCAAGAAGGGTTTTTCCTGATCCCGATCCTCTTTCAGCCATTTCATGGCAGTCTCGGTAATAATCTCAGTGCAGTACCCCACGAAATTCTTTCTTTCTCCGTCCACTAAGAAAACCGGGTTATAATATTGTCCCTGACCTGGTAAAACCATACTGAAGTCAAATCCTTGTGGTATACCATCCAAATGGATCTTCCCGATCATTGCTGTCTGATATCCATTTGCTTTTAACAATTTTGGAAAGCTGGGCTGATCCCAGTTAAATGGCTGAACATTATCCACTTTTCCATTGATAAAACTATGCTTTCCTGTAAGAAGAACAGCTCTACTGGGCGCACAAATTGAATTTGTCACGCAGGCCCTGGTGAATATCGCTCCCTCATTGGCAATTCGATCGATATTTGGAGTGTTGTTGAGCCCATATCCGTAAGCGCTGATCGCCTGGTACGCATGATCATCGCTGAAGATAACCAGGATATTAGGTGGACGTTGTGGCTCCTCCTGACTACAATTGGTCAATGAAGTCACAATGAGCAGTCCAAAAAAGTAAGTAGATAAAAGCTTCATACTGATGCGGGTTGGTTGATAATTTAAACCCTTGAATTTAGGGAATCTTCTCAAATGTACCAATTTGGTAACTTTGATGGTTGACTCGGACCTGGACTTGAATTTACTATGAGCAATTCACTTGAAGAAGATTTAAAACAGCAACTGGATAAATTCAATGCAACATCTTCGGAGGAGAAAAAGGCAACCTATGCCCGTGCTTTTAAACTGATTGAAGATTCCGGGATAATTGATAATGCTAAAAATGTCGGAGACAAAGCGCCTGATTTCACACTGAATGACCAGCTGGGTAAACCTGTTAATTTGTTCCAAAAACTTAAAGAAGGTCCAATCGTGCTGATGTGGTATAGAGGTGGCTGGTGTCCTTATTGTAATATTACGCTTCATCACATGAAGGCTCATCTCTCTGACTTTCAGAAATATGGAGCATCACTTGTCGCCTTAACACCAGAATTACCAGATCAGTCACTGAATACCATAGAGAAACATCAATTAAAATTTACAGTCCTCAGTGATATAGGAAATGATGCAGCCAGAAAATATGGGGTCGTCTTTAAGCTGATGAAAGAGATTGCAGATATCTATCAGAATTCCTTTGGTCTTCATGAGGTAAACGGTGATAAAAGTGAAGAACTACCACTGGCTGTTACTTACGTAATCGATCACGAAGGAATCATTCGGTATGCATTCCTCCATCATGACTACCGTGTGAGGGCAAACCCGGAAGATATCATCGAAACGCTCAGGAAATTAAGTCATTAAGCCTTGTTGATTTTATATTATTGGGTAATTTCAAAGTTTATAATAAACAACTATGCAATCCAAATTACTTAGAGAAGTCAAAGAGACCCTTTTGATGGGACCTGGTCCTTCATCTGTTCCACCAGAAGTATATGAAGCATTGGCCACTTCTTCACTTGGTCACCTTGACCCGCATTTTATTGCCATCATGGATGATATTAAGGCATCCCTTCAAAAACTGTTTCAAACAAATAACAAGCTTACGATTCCCGTATCAGGTACTGGATCCGCAGGGATGGAAACCTGCTTTGTTAACCTGGTCGAGCCAGGAGATAAGGTATTGATCCTTTCTAATGGTGTCTTCGGTAAAAGAATGCAGGACCTGGCTGGGAGGCTCAGGGCTGAAGTAGATGCGCTTGAATTTGAATGGGGAACACCTGTAATACCTGCAGATGTTGAAAAAAAGCTGGAAGGATCAAACTATGACCTCGTTGCCGTTGTTCACGCGGAAACTTCTACCGGGGTAAGAAACCCAGTTGAAGAAATTTCCGAAATCATCTCAAAAACCAATGCTTTGTTTCTTGTTGACACCGTAACCAGTCTGGGTGGAATTCCTGTAAAAACTGATGAATGGAAGATTGACGCAATATACAGCGGAACTCAAAAATGCCTTTCCTGTCCTCCAGGTCTCTCCCCTGTATCCATGTCAGATAGAGCAGTAGCGAAAATCCAAAGTAGAAAATCCAAGGTTCCCAACTGGTACCTGGATCTTTCCATGATTATCAATTACTGGGCTGGAGAAAAAAGAGCTTATCATCATACTGCACCCATCAATATGTTATACGCACTCAATGAAGCAGTTCATCTGATCCTGAATGAAGGACTGGAAAATGTATTTAAAAGACATAAAGAGGTACATGAATACCTTGGCCAGCAATTAGAGAAGATTGGGCTTCAGTTTTATGTAGCACCTGATTATCGATTGCCTATGTTGAATGCAGTTACTATTCCTGAGGGCGTTGATGATGCCAAAGTAAGAAGTCACTTACTCAACGATCACCATATCGAAATTGGTGGTGGTCTTGGACCACTGTCAGGCAAAATATGGAGAATCGGGATTATGGGTCATACAGCGAGAAAGGAGAATGTAGATCGGCTAATCAAAGGCCTTAAGGATATTCTTTAAGAACCTGCTATGAAAATGAAATACACTCCCCTCTTATTTATTGTGTTGATGACATATTGTCAACAACCAAAAGATATGCAAGAGGTAATATCTCAGGATCCAATCAATATCCTATGGTTAGTCACTGAAGACATGGGACATTATATCCCCGCCTTTGGCGACTCCACCATTGAGACACCAAACCTTAGCCGACTCGCTGCAGAAGGAATCAGATACCCGAACTTCTTCTCGCCATCCGGAGTTTGTGCTCCCAGTAGAGCGGCAATCGCTACTGGCATGTATCCTTCCAGTATAGGGGCTAATCACATGCGGACTGGTTCACATACGGAAGTTACCGGACTTCCAAGTTATGAAGCCATACCGCCTCCAGAAACACGTATGATGAGCGAATGGCTACGGATGGCTGGATACTATTGCTCAAATAACGTAAAGGAAGATTACCAGTTCCAGGCACCAGTCACCGCATGGGATGAGAGCAGCTATTATGCACATTATCGAAACAGAGAGAATGATCAACCTTTCTTCGCAATTTTCAATTTCACCACAACCCATGAATCAGGTCTTTTCGAACCCTATGGAATTCGAAAAAATGAACTCAGACATTATCATTCAGGGGATACAAGTATTTCTCAGTCCAGTTGGAATGGAAAAACCTCTACTGACGAGACTCCGGTGCTTGTAAATCCATCAATCCACTTTACCGTTCCGCCTTACCTTCCTGACAATGAGGTAACCCAACATGACATGTGGAAGTTGTACAACAATATTGCTGAGATGGATAGACAATTAGGGGCCATTTTGGATCAATTGAAAGCCGATGGGTTGATGGATAATACGATCATATTCTTTTATGGCGACCATGGAGGTCCGCTACCCCGACAAAAACGGTTGATCTACGACAGTGGACTCAAGACACCGTTGATTATCCGATTTCCGGATAAAAGACAGGCAGGGACGTTGGACGAGCAGTTGATAAGCTTCATTGACCTTGCTCCTACTGTACTTTCTTTAGTGGGCATTGCACCCAAAGATTATATGCAGGGTCAAGCGTTTTTAGGTGAATATAAAGCTCCTGAAGAAAGATCCTACATTCACGGAGCAGCCGATCGCTTTGATGAGTTTACCGATGCCATCCGGGCAGTCAGAGATAAGCAATTCAAATATATCCGAAACTACCGACCAGAACAACCCTATTATCTTCCGGTTAGCTATCGGGAACAGATTCCAACCATGAAAGAGCTATTAAGGCTTCGGGATGAAGGAAAGTTGGATGAGTATCAAATGCAGTGGTTTAGAGAATCAAAAGACCGTGATGAGCTTTTTGATTGCATCAATGATCCTCATGAGTTGCATAACCTGGCAAAAGACCCAGCATACAGCGACAAGCTTAAAGAGCTTCAAACTGAGATGGATCGATGGATAACTGCTATTGGAGACCAACCTAATTTGCCAGAACGCGAATTGATTGATCAGCTTTGGAATGGCTCTGACAAGCAGCCTATTACGGAAGATCCAGCTTACAGTATTGCTGATAACAAACTGGCCATATCGACAGAAACACCGGGAGCATCCATTGGATATCGGGTCATAGGGCCGGATAGTGAAGCACCAAAATCATGGAAGGTATACACTGAACCTATTCTTCTTCCAGGAGATGGAAAAATCATCTTTCAGGCGCACAGAATTGGTTATAAACCGAGCACAATCAAGGATTATACAGTTAATTAGAAAAAATCGTTAACTTGTGTAAGGTTAAATTTTTGATAATATGAAAAAGTTAACGTTCACTTTAGGTCTCATTGGATTTCTAGTCATTTCCGCTTCTGCACAATATTTCCAATCCCACAAATCAAATCCTGGCTTTCAGGAACCATTACCAAAGGGTGATTCATTAACTTTTTATCCAAAGTTTAAACGCCAATTTTCAGACCGGATTTTTTCACCCCAGAGTTTCGGGAAGACTGACAATAAACCAATGGAAGAAAAAGAGTTATCTTCTTACCGACACGACAATATGCCCAATCTGGAGCCTGAAGGAATGTTTCCTTTAAGGATTATAAAACCTGACGAAAGTGTTGATCATAGCCTTATCGTCGTTCCCCCAAATCATGGCTTAAAGCTCCGAATTTCAAATGGTTTATCAGAGAAGTTGAATCAGGATCTATCAGAATTAGAACAATCAGATAAGGAATAATTCTAAAACTCCTTTACTACATACTCACGAATAATTTTTGAATGGTTTCCAACCAATTCAAATGGCTATCTGTCTATATAAGGCATAGGATAACTACAAACTCAAAATAATTTTCTGGCAATAATTTGTCATAATATGCAACCAAAAATGAGAAACAGAAATTATCGTCTGGGCACGATAATTCTGGGACTAGCAGTATCAGTCATTCTATTTTTAACAAGCTGTGTGGACGATCAGGACGTTCCTGAGCCCATCGAACATGCTCATGTAAGTATCTACCATGGATCACCAGATTTAGAAGGTATCAACATAAGGGTCAGCACAGGTCAAATTAACGAGACACCTTTTGAATATGATGATTATTTTCCTTACCTGAATTTTTTCCCGGGTGAGCGATATATGAAATTCATAGAATCCGATTTGGATGTTGTTACACTGATTGACACAACCTTTACTTTCGAAATTGATCACAATTATTCAGTCTTTGTAGCCAATACAGCCAGCAACCTGGAGGCCGTATTAATTGAAGATATCTTTCCAGCATCCATTGCGGGCAAAGCGATGGTAAGATTTATTCACATGTCACCGGATGCTCCGGCAGTCAATGTACTGGCAAATGAAGACGAACTTTTCGGAACAACAATTTTCACAGAAGGAAGCGAATTCCTTCCTATTGATGCCGGAAGAACTACATTTGAATTCATTGAAGAGGCACTCTTTAATACGGTTATTCAACTACCTGAAGTTCAGCTAACAAGTGGAGGTTACTATAACATCATTTTGTCTGGATTTGATAATCCACCAGCTGGAAATACCAATGAACTAAAAGTGGATGTTGTTAGATTATAATAAAATATAAGGGGGCATAACAAGCCCCTTTTTTTACAACGTCGGCAAATGATCCTTTACCTGATCCCAAAAGGACTTATCAAACAACCTGGCACTTCCAAACAAAGCAGCATCTTCCATCAGTTCGGATATAGCGACCTCGGTTTGAATATCATGCTCACTGAAATACTTTAGCATCGACGGACCAAACAGGTTGAACGCCCCCGATATATTTCCTCCCATCACAATCTTCTCTGCCGGGAACTTTTGAAGCCATGGGGTAAACATCTCACCCATATTCTCTCCAAATTCAATAAACAGTTTATTTATCTCGGCTGAATCAGCAGCCGCATCAGCAAGTTCTTTTACTCCTGTTATAGATTGTCCGAATCGTTTATGAAAGGTATTGGTAAACCAACGGGTAGAAAAGTAATCATCCACCAGGGCTTCTTTGAATGGCAAATGCCAGAGACAGCCTTCTGTAGGCACATCCTCTCTCTTCACAACAGGTACTCCGCTATCAATAAACGCCGACCCCAGACCGGTACCTAATGTAATAGCGATAGATTTTGAGGACCCTTTTGCTTTTCCCACCCAGGCCTCTCCTACTGCAAAACTGGTTGCATCATTCAGATATCTGAATGGGACCATCTGTTCAAGGTTTAGGTAGGGTTTTAGTGCCGTAGTTATATGAACATCATATAATGCCAGGTATTTCTTATTCCCTTTCTCAAACTTTCCAACACCCTCTTTGTAGTTGAAAGCTCCGGGCATGGCAAATCCAATTCCCGCAATTTCTTCCTCATTAACTACCTCAATTGTTTGATTTAAGGCCTCAGACCATGAGGTAAGAATCTCATCAAGTGAGCCCTTATTATCCACTTTTGCATAACGCTTTGTGTGAGCTAAAAGCTCATTTCGACTGGTATCAATAGCTGCACTGAGAATATGGCCACCACCAATGTCAACTCCGATTGTATATTTCTTCACCACACATCAAATATAAGGAGTTCAACGAGTTAAAGCTGATCAGAAAGTGGGATAATCTGAGCTGATAGATCCGGATCAGCCATATCTTTATCCAGGGGAAACATCGGCCGATTGATTCTTTTATATCCCAGACGATCCAAATCCTGATCTACACCTCCGGGAGTGAGAGCCATCACCCAATCACCTCGCATATCGTATAATTCCGGAACCAGGTATCCGATTTTAACCACAACTATATCTGATGCTCTGGGATTGAGTCCCAGGTCTGTAAAATCCTTTTCATAGTGGTAGGGCTTACGTTTTTTGGTAACAATCACTCGAACACTTCCCACTCTTACAACCACTTCTGTTTCAGCATGAATATCACCATCTTTGATCGTCTCAATCGTGCCGGAAAGTAATACCGGTGGTGCATATCGATCATCCACCATCGCTCCGGCAGTAGTACTTATCTTTCCTCCGACGCCAATTTCCTTGGCTTGTCTTACAAAATCAGGACCGGGTATAGACGCATAAATGAGCGAAGGATCATCCTCAGATTTAAAAGCCTCCATTTTGAGGATTTCAGTAATTGTCCAGGTCACATCTCCGGCTCCACCAGCAGTTGGGTTGTCACCCATATCGCTGATCATAAAAGGTTTTTTATCACTTGCCAGAGCTTGCTGAATGGCATCTTCAAAAGTGGTAGTTGGTGCCACAAAATCAAATTCATTCCTAACTTCCCAAAAAGCTTTTGCCAGTTCTGCAGCTCCTGCAGTAACAGCCTCTTTATCATCACCATAGGTCATTACTACTGCATGATTTCGTGGCTCATCAGCCCAGGCATAGCCGATCCAGATCGCTGCATCGATGATCCCCTTACGGTCTGCCACAGGCGCTACTTTGGCGTAAAGTCCTTTTCCCGGCTCAATACGGGTACTAGTCTTTTCACCGGGAAGTAAAATAGGCACTGGTATCCACGCTTTGTAGGCAGGTCTTCCTTTTCCACTTTCCAGTCGGTCCAGCAGATTTGTTACAGCCCTCCTTTTTGATTCAATGGCATCTTCATGTGGTGCCATACGGTAGCAGGTAATCAGATCTGAATAACCAGCCAATCTTTGAGAGACATTTCCATGGAGGTCCATGCTGGTTGAGATGAGTGTCTCTTTTCCAACAACACCCCTAACCTGTTTGATCATATCTCCTTCCGGATCGTCCAATCCCTGCACACTCATGGCTCCATGGATGTCAAAGAATAATCCATCGTATGGCAGGTTTTCTTTGAGCATACCCAGCATTACTCCCATCAGGGAATCATAAGCCTGTTTTGAGACAATTCCTCCGGGTAAAGAATGACCTCTCAGTGCCGGGATCCACTCTGCACTCTTTCTGATGGAAGAATCTGAATCCATAAACGGATAGTAAGTAAAGACTTCATCACCCACGCGTGCATGAAAGGCTGAAGCCTCAGTTATAGCCGGGGAGAATGTGCTGGATTCGATGGCCAGGCCTGCAATGGCTATGCGAGGTAGTTTTGAAGGCTTATCGCTTGTTGAACACTCAGCGAAGAAAAGAATGAAAGAAAGAAAGAGTAACAGGTTGGTGTATTTCATAGCAACAAAATACGATGATGCTATGAATAATGGCAAGTGTTTGCTTTAGAAATGGAGGAAATTGAAAAATCTGATTCAAGAATTTATATATCTTAACTCGATGATTAATAAATGCTATCGAATTAGTTTTTTGATACTTATATTCTTTGCACTTTCTCTTGGTATTTATGCTAATCCTTTTATCATCAAAGGAAAAGTAGAAGGCAGAACCACAGGGATTGTACGGTTGGGTCAGGTCGGATCCAGCTCTTTTGAAACTGAATCCTGTAAACTAACCAATGGAGAATTTTACTTTAAAAGCTGGCTTAGCTTACCCGAAGAATTCTACTTAACCTATCTCGAGAAGGAAGGATCAAGAGAAAGCAATTATTTTAAATTTTTCCTCGAACCAGGCTCAGAGAATATTATTAGACTGGATCCTCAGAATGTGGATCGGTCCAGCTTTACGGGATCTCCAACTGGAAATGAATATCACCGTCTTCAACTTTCTGTAAGAGAAAAATTCGGATCACAACCAGAAGGAAATATCGAAAATGAAATACTGGATTTTAAAATGGATTACATAAAAGAAAATCCGGGTTCCTACATCTCCGCTAATTGGCTTCATACCTATCAGTATAATCTGGATATCGATACAGTCAGAAAATACTTCAATCACCTCAGTCCAATGCTTGAGGAATCCAAATACTATCAGAAGATCATCAATTACTTATTAGCACAAAGAGGAAAACACTTTATTGATTTTCAGCTTGCAGATCAGGAAGGGAAAATCCTTCAATTTTCATCTTTTGCACGGAACAAAATTGTGTTGATTAATTTTTGGTCATCCGAATGTATCCCCTGCCGGGAATACCATGTGAAACTTAAGCAGTTGTATGAAGCCTATCGTGATAAGGGATTTGAAATCATGGGGATTTCCCTGGACAGCAATAAGTCAACCTTTTTGCAAGCCATTAAAGCGGATGAAATGACATGGCCCAACTTAATGGATAGACCAGGTCGATATTCCATTCTTACGCTATACGAGAACAATGACATTCCATTTATGGTACTGATAGACAGGAATGGAACCATCGCCTATCGTAACAATAATTATGAAAAGCTGAAAATTGAGATTGAAAAGCTGATGAAAAGGTAGATTCACTTTCTACTCATCATTGAGATACCCCCTGCATCATCAATCCACAGATGTAAGCCCCATAGGTGCCTAGTACATAACCCAGAACAGCCAACAAAACCCCCACCGGTGCCAATGATGGATGAAAATAGGAAGCTACCACGGGAGCTGAAGCCGCTCCTCCTACATTGGCCTGGCTTCCCACAGCAATGAAAAACATCGGGGCTTTGATCAACTTGGCCATCAGGATCAACAACAATGCATGGAATGAGATCCAGACAAATCCTACCAGGAAAAGTCCCGGATTATCAAAAATGGCTGTTACATCCATGTGCGTACCAATGGTCGCTACCAAGATGAAAATAAATACCGTTCCAATCTTCGAGGCTCCAGCTCCTTCCAATTCCCTGGCCCTGCTAAATGATAGCACAACTCCCAATGTAGTAGTGATTACCACGATCCAGAAAAAGCTGGAGTCGAGACTGTAATCTTTCAATTTTGGATAGTTATCGCCAATAAATGGTGCGATTAAGTCTGCCAACCAATGTCCCAACGCCGTGCAGGCAAAGGCTACACCCAATACCTTAAATAGATCTGGTGCGGTAGGTATCCGCCAGACACTCTGCTGATAATCTGCAATTTTCTTCTTCAATGACTCAATGGAGCTGTCATCAGCTTTGAGTTTTTTATTCACCCATTCATTACGGCCGATTCCGATCATCATGATCGCCAGCCATATATTGGCAACAATAATATCCACTGCAACGACCTTTGAAAAGACCTGGTCACTGACCTCAAAAACTTCTTTCATCGCTGCCTGATTAGCACCCCCTCCTATCCAACTTCCTGCTACGGTCGTCAGTCCCCGCCAAACTTCATTGGGTGGTGGGGCATTGATGATATCCGGGGCGATATAACTAAACAACAGAATGGACAATGGACCGCCGAACACAATTCCGACTGTCCCGGTAAAGAACATGATCAACGCTTTGGGACCAAGTTTTGCCAGCTCCTTAAGGTCCACGCTGATCGTTAACAACACAAGACTGGCAGGTAATAGATATCTGCTAGCTACAAAATATAGATTCGACTCATGAGGGTCTATGATGCCAAAGGATGAAAGCAGTGATGGTAAAAAGTAGCAGACCAGGATCGTTGGAATAATTGAATAGAATTTCTTCCAAAACTTACTACCACTGCTTGAGGTGCTAAACACAAACATTAGGATCAGCATCAGCAGTCCAAAGGTTACGGCATCATTGGTGATTAGAGGTTCGTGAGTGTCCATGTAAGATTAAAATGTCAGTCAGACTTCAATTTGGGATCTCTTTTTTGAAAATGGGTCATAAATGGAGAGAAATATTGTCGGATAATATTATAAAGTAGGAACAGATTGATAAAAATGATATTAGTAAAAATCAGGACCTTGTAACTTAATCTAAAAGAGTCTACTAAATTTTTAGTAGATTTAAAGATTACGATTAACTTCAAGTATTATAAAGACAAAAAGAACGACGATTATATCTTATCTAATCCTGGCATCATTATTTGGGATTTTATTAATTGTCTTTTCGAAAGTGAGCTCAGAACCGATCCAGAGGGTTCAAAAGCATGTTTTAATCAATACTAACTATTTACCACCTAGCTTCTTCAAGGAAACCTACACCCTGAAAGAACAGCAAATGTTTGCTAACCTGATTCAGGAAGGTGATTTTGTAATGCTTGGGAAAAATTCCAAAAAACAAATAAGGGCCAAATATCTGCTTCATGTTTGGTATGATACCCTGTCTGACCTTAATGATCCAATTCACCTTGTCTTTAAAGTTGAAAGTCCAATTCTAATTTCCGACATCTTCGGAAGCCTAAAACCATCTCAGCTAAATAAGATCAATAGAAGCTTATCTAAATATTTTGAAGGGATAGAAAAGAAAACCAAAATTGATGTGGAAATTTCAGATTCTCAAACTCAAAAGCCAATATACTGCTGGAATTCGAAGAAGGCAGTGTCAAATCAATCAATTTAAGATCTGCCAGAGAAGGCCTGCATTATTTCACAATTAAATCCAGGATCTTAGCTCCTGAAGTAAAAGATCCTTTGTTGATCAATAAAAGCCCCAATAGGTTAGATTTACAGGTTCAAGTCATTAAACAAAAGACTATACTTGGAATCCCGGTTAGGTTTGAAAACTATCTTTTAATTGGGCTAAGCTTGATTCTGGGGATCAGTATAATCTTTAAAATCCTCTCTCCTTAACGCATTCAGTTATACCGTGGAAGCAAGACTTATTCAAAGTCAATTTCATCGTAATCTGCATTGGATCGGTTTTAGCGATCCCGTTTGCATCAGAATTCCTGGAGTAAAAGCCCAAATTAACGATTTGGTTTTCTTGTTTTTCCTCCCTCTTCGGAGCAAGTTCAGTTCGGTCTAAAAACAAGAAAGCCTATCACTTTCGTGATAGGCTTTTGCTCTCATTGTGATCCGCCCGGGATTCGAACACGGAACCTACTGCTTAGAAGTAATATAGTAACTGGTACGATATGGTCTTAAAATGTTTTAATAGACGATTTAAGGGCACTTTTTACTTGTCTAATTCCATATAAAACCATAATTTACGTGCAAATAACGTGCAAATTATGAGTACTTCAGTAACCTTATCCCTCGATAGAAGACGTCCAAAAAAAGACGGATCTTGTCCCATCGTTCTCCGATTAAGTCATGGCAAGAGAACCATAAATATACAATCCGGATACGATGTGCAGGAGAAATATTGGGATGATAACAATCGGAAGATACGAACTGCCTGCCCCACGATTGACAACGTCACCAGGGCCAACAACATACTCATTAAGAAGAAGGCCGAGGCCGTTGACCTCATTAATGACCTGGACGAGCAGAAGCTGCTCGCCTCCTATTCAACAACAGATCTTAAAAAGAAGATCCTTGGTAAGTCCTCCGGGATCACCTTTTATCAATACTGCCAACAGATCATTGACGAACTGGTCAACTCCAATAGAATTGGAAATGCCCGGAACTACCGAAACGTATTGAGGGAGATCAAGAAGTTCAAGAGTGATGTGGATTTCAAAATCAAGGAAATCAACTACCACTTCCTTAAGGACTTTGAAAACTACTACCTGGGAAAAGGATTATCTGTGAATGGACTATCCGTATACCTCCGAACCATCAGAGCCATTTACAACCGGGCGATCAAAGACCAATTGGTTGACAAGTCGACCTATCCGTTTGACGGATTTGCCATCAAGAACAAACCCACTAGAAAGCGATCCATTTCCTTTGAGTCCATCAATAAGATCATTGAATTGAAATTCGAAGAATCCGATGGTTTGTTTCTGGCCAGGAATCTGTTCCTGGCAAGCTTCTACATGATGGGTGCTCCCTTCATAGACCTGGCTTTCCTGAAAAGGAACAACATCACTGATCAGCGGATCAAATACACCAGAAGAAAGACGGGTAAGTTCTATGATATTAAGCTTTCTGAGCAGCTAAGAGAATTACTGAACTACTACATCAAGGATAAGCAACCAGATGACTTTATCTTCCCTATCATCAAAAGTGAGGATCTGGAAAAGCAATATGATGAAATCCTGTGGGCTCTCCAACGACACAATAAACGACTCAAATCAATAGCCACCAAAGCAGGGATCGAAGAGAAGCTTACCTCATATGTATCTCGGCATTCTTTTGCCTCACTGGCTAACAACATGAAGATACCTGTCACGGCCATTAGTGAAATGCTTGGTCATACCAGCCTAAAGACTACTCAGGTCTATCTATCAGGACTGAATAAGGATGTGATCGATGATTATAATGAGCGGATTATTAAGGGTGGTGAATAATAAAACGCATTTAATTTAATCATCTTAATACTGAGTTCACATTGCAATTACTTTTTCAATAATTCAAAGATGTCACATACCAAAAAAGGAATGGTGCATTGTTTGCCGTTTTGGAGTGCAGGATTACCAATTTGCGCCCCGATGTGCAGAAGGAACCACACAAATAACCGACCAAAAGGAGGAAGTCCTTGGCACCCTGCCCTTTCTTTCTCCCTTGGCAGCAGCAGTCACATTGGCTGAAGTGATAAAATCAAGGGCTTCAAAGGAATATCCTGTGAACCCGAATTTTATTGAGTTTTCTACGAGAGTTATAGTAGGGAATTTTAGTGGGATGCAGAAAGGGCCGGGAAAGGGGTGTGTTGGGTGTGGTGAATTACATTTCTGAAACAGCCCAAATCTATGGTATGCTTGCCAGTTCCTCGCTCATCCTCAAAACCTTCCCCACCAAATACTCCCCAAACTCCTTTGTGATTCTTAGTTTATCTGCTCCCTGCATTAGGCTGCCAAAGCTATTCTTTCTACTGGATGTGATATCAAACAGTTTCTTGCCTAATACTTCTTCCCGTTGATTTGATATGGTGAGGTTATGTTGGTTCCATGTCTCCCCATAGGCAGGAGTAAGATTTTCCCCAGTAACATAGTAAGGCCAGCGATCATTGGGTATATTGGTATTTTTTAATGTTTTTCAGCAAAGCCTAATTAAGTACATAAACATTAAATTAATAGTTCAATAAATCAAGCCTCTATCGTGAAAAATAAGGATTATTATGATAGAATCTTCTTCCAATAAGACCTTCAACAATTATTAGCTCATGTATAATATCTTTATGATTTAATCTTAAATTTTTTGGCCCTTTTTTTGATTGTTCTATATGTAGATATAAGTCACTTTGCGCTTTTATATAATCTTGGTACTCATTATAAAGATCAGGTATTTCTTTAATTTTATCCACTAAAGCTCCCACCGGTGTTTTAAAGATCAAGTCTTTTGGAGCGTTTATTATACCTACAAGACTTTTACTCTCCAAATCCTTTCCACGTCTTAATGCATCAGCATATAATATAATGAGTCGAGAAATTCTTTCCTTTTTAGGGAGAGTAAGAGTAATATCATTTGGATTATCAACTTTTATAACATCATCCTCAAAAGAATGATGACTATCCGATGCAGAAAATCCATAAAAAGCACCTTCATACTCTATTATTTTTGGGTCATGATCTTCCCAATCAAAATCAGGATCACCACCCGAGTGGTTTGGCTCATCATCATTTATCGCCCCCTCAGGGATTGTCGCACTTGCACCATTTTTATCAATTAATTTGACCGGATTATTATTGTATGATAGGTATGGGCTTTGCCACGGAAAATCACTAACCAAAGGATCAACTGCTAGCCACCTCCCCAACCTAGCATCGTACTGCCTGAATTCGGTTGTATAAGAATCTCCGTTTCTTGAAACTTCATTGTCTTTCTCCATTCCATTGAAACCATACCTGTAGTTCCCTGATCCATTTTGCATTAGAGTGCCAAAGGGGTAATAATTATTTGTATTTAATATTGTCAGGGTATAGGCATTGGAAACTACTTCCTTCCTGTCTGATATCAATAAATTTACATTACCGAGATGATTGGTAAGCTCATAACTTTTTGTATTAACAATCCGATAAAAATGCTTATCTATACTGATCATCCCGTCATGATGATTCTCTGTCCATGTTCCTAGTCTTTCTGATCCGTATATTTGAAATTCGATAGGTTCACCATCTCCATTATAAATGGCCAGGGGATTTCCCTGTTCGTCCCGAACATAATATTGCACCTCTCCATTTACTTCTTTTCTTTGTCTGTGTCCGTTTTCATTATAGGCAAAAGCGATTTCAATGGTGTTGGTTGGAGAACTATCTGTGGCTGGTATTTCTCTTATTACAGAAGCTACTTTGCCAGTATGATGCCATGTGATTTCCTCAATAAATGCCGACTTGTCTTTGGTGACATTGCCCATTTCATCATATTCCAGCATTGTTCCGGCTGGTGTGGCATCAGAAGGATAATAAAAATCCTCTCTGTCTGTGATATCAATATCATCGAAGGCATTTAACAATCTGTTGCTGTTCAGTTTGCCTCCAACTACATCATATTCATAGGATATCCTGTCCATGACCATACCGGCCCCATCAATTCCTCCATTTCTATTTAATTCAGTTATATTTCCATTAGGATCATATTGGTAAGAGCTATTAAACCTGTTTGACTGGTAATCTTCCTGTTTCCAAAAATTATTATCAGTATCCAAATTAAAGTATAAATCAGATTTTTTTATTCTGTTTAATTGATCATAGCGAAATGCATACCCATAAGCTCCATCATCAGGGTTGGTGATTACCATTGATGCTATATTGCCATTGAATAAGTCAGAAAAATTTTCCTTAAAATCTGAACCTGCTGTCGATGCTTCAAAACTGGAATTTATGTTTATCGGTTCAACCGGTTTGTAATCTTTATCAAAATAACCTAAAGTGTATCCAAACAAATCAGCGGCAAATCCATTATCAATACCATCTTTTCCCGGATCACGATCTATGCTGAGAGTATTGCTGTTTACCCCCTTTTGCCAACCCTTTATAGTGTATATATAATCCATACCCTGTAGTTTATCGTGGCCAATTTCTTTTCTTTCCAATGGCCCATGGGGATAATACGAATAGTTGGCATCATTGTCCCACAATACGCCATCCCGCGAAGTATATACAGATTTCAATCGGTTGTTTTTATCAAATTCATATTTATGATAAAATGAATCGTCCGCTCCCTCAAAAGGTTGATAGTTTATTCTTTTGATATTGCCACTGGCCAGTTCATAATCGTACTTTGTGATTTTATGACCTAAGCCGTCTATATATTTCATTGTTTCGTTTACAAATCCATGTTCATCATAGTTATATAAAGTACCCGCATCTATATGGTCTTCAATGTACTCGACATAACGGGCCGCTACCCTTCCTCTTAGATTTTTTGGTATGATTGTACGCTCTGGGTGGTCTGTTGAGGACAAAATTGTTTCCGGGATATTACTTAAATCATCATATAGGGTATAATGTACTTCTGTAAGCTCATGAGTAGATTTTGACGGAAAGTCATTGATATAAGGTAAAATAGTAAGTTCTTCTTCGGTAAAGGTAACATTATTAACCACTCCATTTTCCACCACCCTTTGTTGTTTATCATACTTTGTAAAGGACAAGGAGGCTTCTGCCAGTTGACGGGCATTTTGGCTAATACGTACAAGTCCACCATCATTATACAAAAATTTTGTTTTCCCTTTGTCAGGGTTGTTTTCCTCTACTACCAGATTATAAGAATTGTAAGTAAACTTTGTTTGAAGTCTGTTGTCGGGTATTATTATTGCATCATGGTCAAGTACTTCATCAATTTGTGTAGTTGATAAAGGGTAAACCCCCGCAGGCGGTACAGTTTGAGAAAGGTTTCCTGCCAAATCGTAATAATACAAGGTATAGTGATACTCACGTTCCGAAAACGTTACATTAAATGTCTCTGTCACGTATTCCATACATTGAAATGTTCTTTCCAGCTTAACATCTTCAATTATTTCCGCATGTTCATCTTCCAGAGATTCCCTTTCCAGCTCTTCCTTAAGTTCAATGTCTCCTTCAAAATCACAAAATACATCAACTTCTTGTTCTGGAACAGGAATGGAATCGCCAAAACTAACGCAAGAGGGATAAGTATAACAATCTGCCACTTTAAGGGCCGTACAGGATGAATACACATATAGCGTATCTTTTGGTTTGGCCCCGACATTTTCCGTTCTGGTATTGTTTCGCGAATTGTTTTTTAAAATAGCATACCCGGTATAACTTTGTCCGTCAATGGGTGAAGCGATTCGAGAGTCAGAATATCTGAAAACTCTCCCAAACGTATTTTTGTCTCTGTTCACCAATTCTCCACGACTGTTTCTTATTGAAAAAGAGCAATCCTTGCCCTTTAATGGAGAGACCCCGTCGGGCGAGGTAAAGTTATATTGATATGCTCTGCCTCTTACTTTTGATATTGTACCGCACTCCGAACTTTTGTAAGTGGTCTCGCCAATTGTGTTTTCAATATCAGCCATCGATTTTATAAGCTTGCCAAAACAGGGGTGGGTTTTAGTAGCGGCAATACAATCTCTGGTTTTGTCAAGAATAAAATCACAACTGGTTGCCAATTGTACTTTCTTTCCCCCAATTGTTCCATTCAATATGGTCAATCCGTTTTTGTATTCGAATGTACCGTCTGGCATAAACCGCTCTACACCACCAACTAAAGTAATCCTTTCAGGGTAAAAGAACAGCGTACATACTGAACTGTCCTCAAAAATTATCTCTACTTCATTTCTGTTTTTATTGATGTCGACGATACTTTTATCCAAAGAACATCGGTTTTGCAATTGGTTTATGTTGTTCAACAATGAATCTAAACTTGCCGAAGGGGAAATGGCGTCGTTGAAAGAGTTTACCAAACCTCTCATACAATTTTTATTTAATGTCAGGTTTGTCGTGCAATTTTGATGGCAATATTCATTATACTCAAAGATTGGATCGTCAAAGATATAGTCTGAAAGCCCACACCCAACTCCTGATAGTAAGTCATTAATTTGAAACAGTATTGGGTTATCCAAATTACCAGCATTAATATTTACCACTAGCGATTCTAAATCGCAATTTTCGGAGCAATATTGTTTAAGCAAATTTCTTATTGAAGCCTCCAA
Source organism: Bacteroidota bacterium (assembly GCA_047947195.1). Lineage (GTDB taxonomy): Bacteria > Bacteroidota > Bacteroidia > Cytophagales > Cyclobacteriaceae > UBA7330. The sequence continues at coordinate 1,837,704 of CP170458.1, read as the reverse complement.
AGTAGTATCTTCTATATTACACTTATCGACAATTCTATTGGCCCAGGATTCTACCTTTAACGAACAATATTCGGTACAGTACTCTTCAGAAAAGTCTTCTCTAGCGTTTATGGCGTCCTCTTCATTTTCAACAATGATGGTTTCTCCAAAAAATTTCTCCCTTACCTGTTCCCTTGACAAACAACCAATAGATTGTATTTTTTCAATTATAAAATGACGTTTCACCGACTGATAAATTCCTTTGAAAAAAGTCCATATCAAATCATTCGTAAGTTCTCCATTTTGGATAGCAACGCTCCCTTGTTCTAAAACCTCATTCTCAAGGGAGGGGTCACAATCAAGCGCCTTATCAATCATATCAGAAAGCTCCTGATAATTGCCTGGCAGCATATACCTTGGGTCGGACACAAATTCCCATATAGAAACAGTAATTCCCAATTCTTCATCATAAAAGAACTCTCTGAGCCTGTCTCTAAATTGATTGGTCAGTTCTGTTCCCAAAAAATCTTTAACCGGGTCCTCTTCAACAGGATTTGTAAGAAAATGGTAGAAACCTTCTCCCGGATAGGATTGAGATAAAGGGTTGAAGTACCCGTTGGCATAAGCAAACTCGTAGGATTGAATGGTAAGAAAATTGACGTCAAATAATTGACTTTTTGTATAAAATCCACACAAATCATTTAAGCTGTTTAGATTGATTTCTCCTAGGGTTGTGCTATTACCTACGGCCACTTCCACGGGTGTTGAGCAACCAAACAATGAATCCATGCATTGACCGAGCAATTGTTCTTCCAACATTTCGATCACACCAGTACATACTTTTCCATTTTCAGGAGATATAACATTATCCTGGCAGGGCTTGCAATCCTCTTCGTCAGAATAATCTGAAATATCCATTGGGTTGTAATCATCCATTATTTCAGCCAACTCATCCTCCAAAAGGCGATCAGATGATAACATCACATTTTGTTCAAAGTCTTGACTGGATGTTACCCTAAGGAGCTTATAAATTTCATAGACGCCAATCTCAGCGAGTGAAATATTAATAGTTATTACATCACCTCCTCCTGCGCATGAGGAAATATCACTTGAACTTATCGTTTCTCTGATTTCATCTTCCCCATTAATTTGGACAACCCGTCCATCCGGACCAAGTAAATAAATTACAAGCTCATAGGTGCAGTCAGTACAAAATTCCTCTGAAACCTCTCCAAACTGGGCAATTAATTGTTCATTTTCAAAGCCCAATTCATACCTAAAATTATAACCGGTATTTATTTGACTGTTGAATATTCTGTTTACAGACACATAAGAGTTATCAGAGCTCAACCCCTGATCATATGTCAGTAGGTCTTTATCAATGCTCTCAAATAAATCATACCTATTTGAAGGTAAACTATCAAGGTTATCAGGAGAACTACCTAATAAGGCAGTAGCTATTTGCTTTCCTCTGTGGTCTATAATTTGAACCGAAGCCTGGTTATTTTCATCTACTGAGATTTCCTTTCTGTAATACTCCTGGTTTGTAATATCGGAACCAAACAACCTTATTAAATCTACGCTGGTTAAATTTGAGGTGTAGTATTTTTTTCGGTGGACTGTTTCATTTGAACCATCACCATCATTAATGTTTTTATTTGAGATTTTCCCTGGGATACTTTCCTGTTTAATTCGGCCTAAATTATCGTTGTAGTATTCCCTTGCCATATAAGGAAATCCTTCTGAATGTGGTATATAATCTCTCAGTCTGTTTCCAAAATCATTTTCACTTGAGTAGTACTTCCCTGAACCCTTTTTGGAATCTACTTCATAATTGAATAAGTTATCATCAAAATGATCGAAAACAAATTTGCTGTTAGGTTGACCTGTGGGACTATTAAATTTTGCTTTATAGTTCAATTCCTTCTCGTCCACGGGGGTGGGCAAAAATTCCAGGGCCAATCTTCCCTCATTATCATAAACAAAATCAGAGACAAGAATAGCAGAATCTTCAAAACTGCTGGTTTGCTTTTGAAGGTTATTTAATAACCCGTCATAGTATGAAATGGCATCGTTTCGTTTTCCTTCTTCTATAAACATTGATGTATATTGCCAGTTGAGATTATCATCCAGGGCCCTTGTTTCAATCTCAATAATATTTGATCCCGGCCCTTTGTTTGCTCCCATTGGCAATTCCTGAATAGCCACTACTTTTAGTTTTATATGTCCTTTTGGGTAATCCAGGTTTAACCAATATAATGGCTCTGTTACAATTACTGAAACAGGTTCTAAAAATATACTTCTACGTATATTGTAATCATCATAAAAAGCCCATTGTACTTCATAAAAATCGGCATGCACTACAGGATCCCATGTAATAAATTTATTCTCAGAGCTTAACCTAATGTTCGGTGCCCCTAAATTTTGAAAAATCTTATCTTCAGCCTTCTTCAACCTGACAATTAGATAAACACTATCAAGCTCTGGATGGGGTGCAGCTACATTAAATTTCTTTTCAATAATTAATAGTTGGAAGTTAGTAGAAGAGTTAATGTCATCCGAATATTTATACAAATCTTCAAACACATCGTAATTGGGTGTTTTACTCAACCTTAAGGTTTCATCAATTTCATGACCGTCAATTTTCAACTTGAAATCGACTGTCAACTCCCATGTCTCTCCCCTGAAGTTTTTCTTATCACTATTGATATACCTTAATCCAACATATAGTTCATCTCCTGTATTTATATCCCCCTCCAAAAACACATCAGTACTACTTATTGGGACAGTAGAAACAGTTTTATACAGCAAATCAGTCCCCTGTGAAAAACAATTTAAGGAACTAAGTATAAATAATAATATCAGTGGCTTATTCACTAGTGGCCACATGAGTTTTGTATTCTTTAAGCGTAATTATTCCATTTATTGTTTCCTTTTTCTCGAGATAAAGCCTTTGTTCTTCATCATAATAGTAAAAGGTTGCATAATTATTATCATCCAATTCTGCTGACAATAGATTATTTTCAGGGTTGAAAACATAGGACTTAAAGCTAGCCTCTACCGGATGGAGCCTGATATCATCAATAAATACAGGCAGACCGCCACCTCCCGGTTCAATTTTTATTTCAACAAATACAATGTTGGAATTATGATCTGCCCCGGTTTCATCGACATTAAAAGTTCCCTCATACTTTATCCAACCTTCAATGATTTTACTTTTCCATTGAATTTCAAGATCGTCCACATAAATTTTTGGTAAGTAATTCTGATTACTGAAATTCTGTAATAATCTATCTTTCCACACCCAAACACTGATCATATATTCTCTTCCATTATGAGGTTGGAACCTGCTTTGGGGCAGAGTAACTTCTTTATTTACTTTCAGTGAATGTTTACCGGTGTGGGCTTTTTCTGAAGTAACCTCAACATCATATTCCTTTTCCTCACCCACATTGATGCAATGAAGGGATCTTTGTGTATTTATTGGGTAGGTATGAAAACGCCCTGTCGGGTTGGTTTGATTCGAGGGAATCTCAATATCAGTTCTGAACAATCGGTGATAGCCCTCTTCAAATCCGGGAGAAAACCTGTTTTGTGAATTTACACTCATTGTTCCAGGAACAGGCCCTAAGACTTCACCTAGTTGCGCTATCCGCTCATCGATTCTATAATCGGGAATTTCCATACAAATTACGTTTCCGGAGCCAGAGGAATAAACTGGCGTAATAGGATATTCCTCAATCACAAGATTGGAAGCTACCATGTAACTTCTGTTCAATGAATAATTTACCTGAAAAGAATTTGTAATTTCGCCTACCTCAAAATCAAAATTTGTAGAAGATAAATCTTTCTTTTTTACCTCCTGTTTGGGTTTATATTCTTCAAAACTGTCAAATGCCGTTTCTTTATATTCAGCATTAATGCTTTGGGCCGTATTTACTTCATTATTGTATCCATATAAATACGTTGCCTTGGTTTTAAATGCATCCGCAATTTGGAGAGGGTAGCCAAATGGATTAAAATAATTATTTGAGTTTTTAACTACCCAATTGTTCTCGCATGACGGACTATAAAAATAACTGAACTCAGCAAATGTCCCATTTTTTTCAACACCGGCAGCAAGGTCATTTCTAATTGTGTTATACACATAGTTTTCCCTGACCCTGTAAATATTTACGCTTTCAACCTTTTCAAGTATTAGCTGCTCGAAATTTTGGAGATTATTCGTTTCGAGATACTTAGCGCTATACTGAAAAAATCCCGGATCTATATCTGAAATACTGGAAGTGTCAATTTTCATATATGTTGTTGCCCGTGCTTCCAATACATCATCCAATATTTTTACATCTACTGAATCGAATTCAATCTCGGCCATATTGAACTTACCATAAAGAGTATCATACGTGGAAAGAAATTGGCTGCTTTCTGCTGATAATACTCCTCTTCCTTCTAAACCTCCAATATTATAGGTAATCAATAATTGGCCATTGTTACCATAGTTAATGCCTCTTAACCTATCGATCTTTTTTATGTTTACTTTTTTTCGATTATTGTTGATCCATATCCATGAATCATTGTATTTGATTTTTTTAGTAAAAGGATTCCATTGATATTTACATTTATTGTTTTTTGAGGTATTCAAAGGATTACCTTTACCCCTATTAACGAGGTCGTTTATTAGAGTGATTGCATTAATTCCTGATTGTGAAATCCTCTCCCTGGTTTCATAATCATTTTCATCAAAAGTGACATTACTTAATGTTGGGGGTAAATCAGGTTGGCAACGATCCCAACGATAATCTAATACCGGGTTTTTAAGAGACTGAATATTTTCAGATGTCAGGCCTAACTGGTTTGTATTTCCGCTATCAACAATTCTGAAGTTTAAATTCGCATTATCAAGTTGGTCAAGTGTGCCTAATACAATCCGGGCATTTACACTGTTTTCCGTATTTCTAGATAAAATAAAGCCGGATATTGCGTGTCCAGGAGTATTTTCATCAACTCTTGGATTATACAAAATAAAGTGGTCATTTTTCTTAATTTTTGAAAAAACAGAAGCTTCATCAATATTTATATCCAATTCGTTGTTGTTTTCAAAATCATCGGAAGTTGTGTAAGTAGCTCCTGAAACCAAATCCAATGAATTGTAAACAGGTCCTAAACCCTCATAATCAACATACGCTGGTTTTTTCCATGTATATATGGTATCATTATATTGGTTTAATATACCCGAGAGTCTAACTTCTCCTGTATATGGATCATGATAAAGAGGAACATAAGTATTTATGATCCCTTGGTTTGTTTCAATCACTTTTGACAAAATGTGCTTTTTCCTTACCACTTTATTTGTACTCACAATCTTTGATATATCACGATTCCATGTATATGCTGGCATAGGTATTGGTAAAGCCATTGGAATAATTCCAGCCATAAAACCTTCGACATTAAATGAACCTTTGGGATTATAGGTCTTCACGAAGCCATATTCGGCATTAACAGATATATCAAACTCATACAGGTTTTGCTTTACAGGATATAATTGAGGGGCAGTCTTATAATATTTTGAAACACTATCAGGCAAGTGAAGAACAAAGGTGATATCATTTGAATATTCATACTTTTTGGAGTAATGGGGTGTAGCTTTGGGGCTACCATCTACATATTCAAATCTTTCCTCACTTTTTATTTTACCGTGCATATCATTTAACGTTACTGAATAGGCATTACTCATGGACAGGTTTTTCCATGAATACTGGCCTATATATGGGATAATAACAGGCACATAACGCTTTTCAGGATCTATTCGCTTTTTATTAAATTTGATAGGATAATCCTTAGCTGTATAATAATTCATTACTCGTTCGCCTGAATTCGAACTATTGATAACCCGGGAATTTGTATTTAAAGTTCGTATCACTATCCTGGAATATCCAACTGAAGGGGCTGGCATATTATACGAGTTATGGGGGTTTTCGGTATGTAGAAAAATATTGCTTGCTCCAATTTTTTTTACTTTATACTTGTTCATAGTCCTTAAGGGGTTTTCTTCCGAGCCAGTAGTTGGTTCATAGGTTGCAATACCGCTACAAGTTCCGTCAGAGTTTCTATAATCATACACAAAACCAGTTATACGGGAACTTTCACCTGTCAATTCATTCAGACTATTAGAGAAAGTAATTGATCTCACCCTGTTGCCGCCACCGTATTTACTTGAATCAGGAACAGCCAATCGAATATATGAATCTTGAACACGAACATGTTGTCCCCACCCTTTTATAAAAGCCTCATTATTAAAACCGATAATAACACTTAGAAAAGTTCCAAAAGGTCCTGCTGCCGCTTCCGCAAACCTAACCGTAAGAGCAACATAATCTTCCGCATCCATCCCACTAAGGCCTTCTTCATCTAAATTAAAATCAAATTCAGAAATTAATTCAGGTTGGTTTAAACGTAAATGCTGCCAGGCTGCCAGATTAAAAGGATGGCGGTTTCCTCTATTTTTTAATTTTACCCATGCCACATTTGATGTAGCACTATTGTTTGGGTATAAGCCATATTCTTCAATTTCAGCAAAACCTTCAATCATTTGAGGGAGCGTGTTAAGTTTTAATCTTACTAGAATTTTAAAATAGGTTTGCTCAACGCCGTTAAAGCATTTTTTTAACCCATTGTAATCTGTTACACTATTCAGTTGAAAATATATCTTATTTCTTTCATCCAGATGATTAACTTTAACCCACTCATCATCGTCTGGACTATGCAATTGCAACATTTGCAGCGACCTTTTATCTTGCACAAAACCATACCTGTCAGACTCATAATTAATATTTATCTCTCCTTTAGAAGGTAGGGTAACTGTTCTAAGCTGGTAATAATTCGCTTCTTTATCATAGATAGCTCTCTTCTCCTCTGTCTGTTGGTTCCAGGGTCTGAATTTGGCATCCTTAATACTTTCATGTTTTCTATAATTTCCCCAAACGTCAACATGGTGCGATTCATAATCCGGATTGTCAGTTTCATCAACATCAAGGGAGTACCGAAAACTATATGGGTTATTTTCTCCCTTTTTATTATTTGGATAGGTGAAATAAACTTCTTTTAAAGTAAGTTTTCCTCCTTCATCTTCGCTATTATTGTCTGAAGGATTATTATCTGGAGTTCCTTTAGCTAAACTATAATTGTAGGTGAAATTTATTTCCTTGAGCAAATCATTGGAGCCCAAGACATTTTTTTTGTACAATTTAACTTTATCAAGTTTGTAATTGTGATCGTTATTTCCAAAACCAGACATATTGGCTTCTTTACTGTCCCTTCGTGTGCTAATTATAAATTGAGCTAACTGTTTTGCCGTTTCGGCACTTTGCAGGTGAAATATTTCCTTTGTTCCCCATGAAAAAGTAACCTTATCATCTTTGGTTCTCCCATCATTAAAATTACCTTCATTGATATTAACCCCATCATATGGGGCTTTCCATACATATTCACTTATCATTTGTTTATAGGTAAACTTTACCCAATAGCCTAAATCACCATCTGATGGTCCTGGAATATCATCCAGATCAATATAATCATCGCCCAGAATTGAAGTCAAGTAGTATCCATATGCATATTCGGGAATAGATTTTATTTCTTTAAATTTTTCTGTGCCTTCTTTAACATAGGTTGTTATATCTTCAGTTAGTTTATTGCATGGGCCTGATTCACATTCAACATGACTGTGTATTTCCATCTTATTTACATTGTTCATAACGGCCAATGCAAAAACATATTTTTTGCCGTCAGCGCTATGTATAATGAAGGCAGCAATTTGTTCATTTTTTACATTTGGACTAAATTCTTTTAAATTGTTTGAACCGTCAATGTAATTTATTTTAAGGCCAGGAATTTGGTCTTTATACAGCGCATAATCATCTGCCGTAAAATATTGTATATACTTTGATCTTGGGTTTCTCAAAGACCTTTTAAGGTTGGCATTAATTTGATCTAGGTCTTCATCTTCGCCTACAATATCAGTTGACAAGTCCTGATCAGGCCCCAACAGTTTTAGGGGTAATAAATTATCTTTTTTTACAATTTCATAATCCGTAACAGGCGGTTGATTGTCACTACCAATCTTCTCAAAAAAACCCCTATCAATTGAGATTTCGTCCATAAATTTAAAGTATGGCTTGCTCCAGGTATCCCCACTTTTATAATGTAGTTCTGTAAGCTCTCCTTCATTATCCCAGATGCCTGACTCATTTTTCACAATAGCAGCAGAGGCATCCCCTCCTACTTTATACAATCCTCCAGCGCCCAATTCAATAGAAGCAGATACATTAAGAGAATTTGAAACAACAGGACTATTCTTCAGAATGCCGAAATCATTACGATAGGCTCTAAATGAACCACTTATTCCAGGAGTAGAAACTGAAAAGATATCATAGGTAGGATGGCCAATTGTCAAATCCTGTGTAGTAGGAGTAATCATTGTTTCATATTCCTTATTGGAATCTACCACAAAGGGAATTGGATCTTGGTCTCCTTCTGTTGTTGGCACTTCATCAAGATGTAAATAACCGTATGCTTTTAACTCTTGATTTTTTGCTTGATTGTGTAGCGAATTTTCAGAAATATAAAAATTAATCTGACTATTGGGGAAAAATAGCTGCGCCTCAGTTCCGAACTTAATTATACCGGAAAAACTATGTGAAGATTGCTTATATCGAGGAGAGGGAATAAAACTTGGTTTCGCTAAATCCCAATTAGAAGAAGTAGAGTAATCCCATCTTCTGTTATTTCCATCTTTATCAAATCTTCCTTCCAGCTTTCTATTATAGGATGATGAGAAATTTATTGATGACATCCCAGATAAACTGTTTATTGATGTTGCTGATTCTAATTTCCATTGACTTTTTTTACCGCCTAATCCTATAGATAATGATGGAGAGATAGATTCTCCAGCAAACAAGTCTTTACTAACACTCAAACCTCCGGTTAACGTTGTTTGGTTTTTATCTCCATCCCATCCAACTGAAAAATTGATTGAATTTGTTGATTTATATCCCAAGCCATAGTAGCTATCCCAAGTAATGTAATAACTATAACTACCGCCAAGCTTGCCCCAGTCTAATGAGGCCGTTTCTAAATTTGCCCCAGCGCCTAAACCAAACGAAACTTTAGGTTTTTTATCCCGCTCATAAGTTATTTTCTCCTCCCCTGAATAATCATCTGGAATACCTCTCATATTTCTTGAGATAAAACCAGGTGTTAAATTCCACCCCAAGCCTACCCATGTGGCTTCCTGGTTTAAACCTACACCACTTTTATAACTTAATGTAAAAGGGAAAGAACCATTTGGACTTTCCAATTCAAAAAGTGGGATACTATAAGAGAAATCCCCTGTAAATGGATCAACAAGGTTAGCTAAATCTGTCTGAGGTGAGATTGCCCGAAACTCAGAAGCTGTAGGTCCGGAAGTCTGTCCATACAAATATTGCGAACTGCTCAATAGCAGCAAAACAATACTCCCCAGGACACGAATTCGATTAATAAAATGATGATTGGACTTTGAAATAAAGGCGTTCCTATCCACATAGGAAACAAGCAGGTTGAAGCGTTTCATTGACGTTTGGTTTTGGTGTTAGTCTTTTACTCTCCCCTCCAAAAATTCCGTCTGTATTAAATTTATTTAGAATATATACGAGTATAAAAGTACTAAAAAAACAGTTTGATATATACCTGAATGATATAATTGCTATTTTTTCGGAAAATATTAGCTTGAACTTGTTCTTCGTGTATGTAATATTGAAAATCATTCTCTACAAAGATAGCCTCACCACTTAAAAGACCCCACCTGACCACCGCACCACCATCAAAAAGGTTCGCCATAAAGCCATTCCACTGGCTCTGCTTGTTTATTGCGCATTCCTTTTTGGTCATTTAAGAGCTGAGGCTTGGATGAGCATCAAATAATGTTTCATCTAAACCTTACGATCATGTTTACAACAGAATTAAAAACCTTCAAAAAGTCATTATGTGAAGTTCAGGCTGTGATCCGGCCTATTGAAAATTATCCATGTGCCAAAATTACCTGTGCACGGGATGCATCTAATTTCCTGAAACCACTTTGGCCGGTTCCATTGAATTATCGGGAAGCTTTTATCTCTCTAAATCTCAACCGATCCAATAATACCATCTCCTATGCACTCATCAGTATTGGAGGGGTATCCAGTACGTGCGTAGATCCCAAGATCATTCTCCAGCATGCCTTACTTTCAAATGCAAGTTCCATCATTCTTGCACACAATCACCCTTCTGGTAACCTTAAGCCATCTCAGCATGATTTATCATTAACCAGAAAGATGAAACAAGCATGTAGTTATATGGACATTGCCTTACTAGATCATGTCATCCTGGTAGAAGAACCTGGTGCTTATTATTCAATGGCTGATGAGGGAGTTATCTAAATAATTGGATAACTTCTATTAACCTGATAATCCAATAACTCTCTCACCTTTTCATTTAAATCCAAACATCCCAATTCTTTGCTTAGAGAATATCTGAATCAATTCTCTCATTACTTTTTATTCTTTACTTAACTCCTGCCTTCATTCTTCACTTTCAAATCAATAATCTTTAAATGAATGCAATTTTACTGGCTCACCGATAAACGTTGCCACTTGTAAAAAAATAGTCCGGTAGGCGATTTTTTCCACTGTGTTTCCAAGAAACGACAACTAATTATCTCTCCTGTTCGCAAGTGTTCAAACTGCATCATTAAAAATTATTTTTCACTTAAAAGTTAAGAAAATGAACACTTTAAAGAACTCAGTAACATTGATTGGAAGATTAGGAACAGATCCTGAAATCAGAGCATTTGAAAGTGGTCGTAAGCTGGCCAGCTTCCCGGTAGCAACCAATGAAACGTATACCAATGACAAAGGTGAGAAAGTAGACGATACGCAATGGCATAATATCACTGCCTGGGGCAGAAATGCCGAGAATGCTGAAACCATCCTGAAGAAAGGATCATATGTCGCCCTTAGAGGCAAATTGATCTACCATAGCTTCGAACAAGACGGCAATACCTGCTATGTTTCTGAAGTACAGGTACTGGAATTCCTGGAACTTGGTAAGAAGATTGACTAATCATTCTTTACTAAGCTTATACAAAGCCTCTCCGGAGGCTTTTTCTTTGTCCGTTGAAGCCTTTGCGTAGCTGCATATGCTCTTTACAAACCTGAAAGAAAACGCGCAGGTATGATAAGTGGCTATCCCTTTGCTATAGTAAACTAACTAGCTAAAACCTCGGTGAGATGAATTAAAGCCAGAATAGCTCTGAAAGCGGTAAAGAAACATCATAAAAGGCAAGGCTACACAAGCATGCGTGTTATAAGGATATTGCTTTATTAGATCATGTCATCCTTGTTGAGGAACATGGTTCTTATTATTCAATGGCTAATGAAGGGATGATTTAGAAACAAAGTTCATTTAAAACCAGTTGCTAGAAGCACTTTAGTTTATGGTTGCATGGTATAACACATGGCTCAGTTCGCATATTCATTTTAGTATTTGTTTTGTGCTTTTAATTTACCTTGAATTCTTTAGTAAAATATCTGAGTTGATACTCTTGACTTGTGTTTCGTCTAAAGTAGTCGGCCGTATAATCATGTAAAGATTGTTGAAATGATATTATTTGAGCAATAAAGTCGTTCCCAAGGCTGTATGGAATATAAATAGTTCCATCATACTCTTTTTCTATAGCTCTACCACGGGAATCATACTTTGGTTTGTATGAGTTTTTATAGTAAATCAAAGTAAAGTTGTTTGTGGAGGAACGTGTCGAAGCTGATGCTAACCACGCCTTAAATTTATTGACAGCTCTTAGTTCTGTTCCTTCTATCTCTGATTGATATTTTGTTTCCATTGTGCTCGCCAAATCAATTAAAAGTTTCACATTATTATGTCCACGTAGATTCTTTGGATCATCTTCAATAAATTCATCAAGCTTTCTTCTACACTCAATAATTTCGGGATTAATTTGTTCAAGATTATTTTGCTCAACCACGTCAACTAATTGCCTCAAAGCTCGACTCATATAGCCTGGTATATTGGTATTAAAATCTTTTGAAAACAAAAGTTGACAATAGCCCGAAACCTTCTCAAAATCAACATCGCTGACGTATTGCTGGCCGGTAATGATTTTTTTTCCCGCATTCCAGAAACCACGAATTTTCGAGCTTACCGAGTTATTTGGAATTGGGTTACTAGATAGTATGCTAATTACTTGATCAGTGTTATTACTCAGTAATGGAACATTCCGCTCTAAATGGTTATAGTATTCCAAAAAGTTCATTGGTATTACGTAGTTTGCTGAAAAGGGAAATTCAGCTCTGTCTTTTTTCTTTTGGTTATCAAACTGAAGAATATCTGTTAGAACATCTCCTACAGGAATTGCTTCAAATGCCTGACCAGCATATTTGGATAATATTCCCTTAAGAATTGTCACCTCATCATTCTCAACTTTGGTCATCTTGACAGTAACTCGAAGGTTAAAAACTTCCGATATGTCAATATTTGTGAAAATCGGGGTATAATCAGCAGTCAAGTTCGTACCTTGATTTGGAATTGGCTCAGTTTTATTAAATGCATAACTATAAGTTCTAAGCGGATTCAAATTATCATTTTCACCGAAACAATCAACCTGCAAATCGATTAAGTAAACACTACCACTAGGAACAGCAAGGTCAAGATCTTTAACAGCAAGAGTTAATCGGTCATCTCTTGTTATTGTAAGATTAATGTCTCTCGCAAGTGCAGATTGTAGTTGGTCGATATCATATCTTTCTCCATTTCTAATGCTTTGAGCACCAATATTTGACATACAAGTGATTAGGAGTACGATCAAGGTAAGTCTTTTCATGTTTATTTTTTTAGGCGTTGAAACATCTCCTATAACCGATAAATCTAGTGAATTTTCCAACGTAGATTATCACAATTCAAGATAATTGTTAAAAACGGAATTAGCTCTGATTGACTGTATATTTAAAGCCTAAATATTTTTTTAAACTTTAAATTTTACAGTTATGAAAAAGTCATTTTTGACACTTACTATCATTGCGCTAATTGGACTAGTTTCTCAATCATGTGAAACTTCATCTTCACTTGATGAGATTGTTGTAAACAATGAAATGAGTGACCAACAGGCAACAAGTGCTCAGGACAACACAACCAAGCCTGGTGGTGGGCAACCATAAATTACTCTTACAACGGTAAGTTTATATGAAAAAGGTGGTTGATGTCAATCACCTTTTTTATTTTAGTGCCAGCTATGGTTCCATTATTTTTGATCTTTTCTCTTTTTACCTTAGGAGGAGTAGAAGATATACAGCTGGTAGAGGACATCCACCAAAGCTGTTATCAGCTTCTGGATACTGATCCTGACAGTGCTTTAGTGCTTGCAGAACAGTCGTTACAATTAGCCCTGGATACAGACTACACCTGGGGTGCTGCCAACTCATATTATATCAAAGGTTATATTTTTCATAAGCTACAGAACAAGTCAGTTGCAGCCCTACTCATGTACATGAGAGCTGGCAATTTATTGGAGCAACATAACGATCCAAAATCTGCCAATACACTTGCTGATGTTTATATCAATGCCGGAAGCATACTCCGTATTCATGGCAAAATGGATGAAGCTATTTTGCTATATGATAAGGCACTTGATAAGCTAGAAAAATATGAGGGCAAGGAAAGAGAATTACTAATCCTTTTCAATAAAGCTTATGCATTGCATGATAAAGAGAATTACGATGAAACGGTCACCGTGCTTACCCAATGTATCAGTTTAGCCAAGACAACAAACAACACTACTCAGTTGAATAATTCCTGGAATCTCTTTGGAGATACCATGCTTAAGATAGGAAAAGTTAATGAAGCCATAAAGTGTTTTCAAAGGGTGATAGAGAATGACCAAAGTAATGATGATTCCCGGGCAAATTCTGCAAACAACCTGGCTGACTATTACCTTTCAAAAACTGACCTTGATAGTTCCAAGTACTACTATCAACTAGCCATTGAATTTAGTAAAGATTTATCAATTCCAGTCATCCCTTTTTATGGATATAAAGGTCTTGCTCAGTGCTACCTCAAACAACAAAATATTGACGAAGGAATTGAGGCTGGAAACGAAGCCTTGGCCCTTTATGATTTAATCATTGCAGAAGATGAACACTTCTTAATATTTGATATTATGAGTGATCTATATTCAGTGAAAGGAAACAATCAAATGAGCCATTATTACAGCAAGAAATACGTTGATGAAACTACCAAATATTTCAATGCTCAAAAGGAATTGATTGATGTAAAAAATGAGTTTCAGATTGATCTATTGTTAGCAAGCTTTTACAGTGAGATTGAATTGGAGAAGAAGGATGAAAAGTACGCCAGCGTATTCATTTTGGCAGGCACAATATTGCTTGGAATATGCATACTATTTCTGGCATACTATAGAAAGAAGTCGCAGTCAAATTTCAAAGAAATCGCAAGCATTCTGAATGACATTAAGTAAGATGAAATTGTAGATGTGGTATATCCTTCCTCTTCTTATCTCATCTTCCATTTGCAATTATTGATATATAATGGTATGTTTAATTATCAATTGATTAAGCCATGACACAAATCTGCTTAGATCCGGAATTTCTTATCAAGTCAATTGAAGCCAATATTGATCACATGGCACCAGCCTATCAGGGCGAAAAAAAAGATGTCTGGATCGATGATGATGAGGCCATGAACATGTTAAAAATTACTTCTAAAACGACCCTGCAAAAATTGAGGGATACTGACAGAATTGTCTTCAGTAAAGTCACCTCAAAGATCATTCTTTATAGCAGGGAATCAATAGAGAAATTACTTAAGGAAAACCAAAATAAATCACTGGTATGAAGATCAACGATCTGTTTAAAAAAGGCTATAACCACGGGTATATTTTGGCCAAGGAAAACCCTAAATATCTGAATGAACTTTTAGGAGCCATCAAGAACAAAGAGTCTTCTCAATATACCGTTGGTCTGCAAGCAGCCAAGAATCAATTCCTGGGCAAGTCCCAAGAGCAGGATCAGAAGAGATCCAAGGGAAGAAGCATTTGATTATTGTTAATTGCAATTGGACTAATATTGTATGCAGACTTACGAATCAAATTTTAACATAATTTGTAAGCAAGTTGGTTCTTAAATAGCCCCTTAGTCCTTGGTCGGAAAGGGGCTTTCTTTTTGATATTCTGGAACAAAATCCATCATATTAAAGGAAAATCTCAAACCGCACAATCTCATTACTTTTTATTCCTTGCTTAATAAAATCAAATTAATTTATTCATTCCTTATAACGCCCGTATTTGTAATTAGCAAAGGTATTGGTTACTTTGGATGACGGATAGCTTCTTTCGGGGAGGAGCAAGACGTGTTTTGAGCGGCTCAATACTCCGCTACGCTACGTATTAACCCACTTCAAAACAGCGTCTTGGTTCCTGCAATAAAGAGAAATTGCCGGAACGGGATTTTGCTTTACGTTCCGCTGAGGCTCCACTACAAAATCTAGGATGGCTAGACCTTCGAAACAAATAAAGCGAGCTGAGAAAGTAACAGTTAGATATACCAAGGTTGAACTGAGATTAATCTCGAAATATGCCGATCGATCTGGTATTTCAATGGCAGAATTCGTCAGGGCTAAGAGTCTGGATCATCAGATAAGGAACAGGCTCACCGAAGAAGAAGCTGACTACTACCGCAAACTTGTCGGCATGGCCAACAACCTTAACCAGCTGGCTCACCTGGGGCATATAGGTAAGCTGTTAACCAGTGAAATTCTCAAGACCCTTGAACGGGTCAATCAAACGATAGATAAGTTGCAATGATCGGGAAAGTATCTATCGGAAAATCGTTTGGTGGTGTAGTCAGATATGTCATGGAAAAAGACCAGGCGGAGGTTCTGGATATGTCTGGGGTAAGAGCTGAAAACCCTACTGTTGCCACACGTGATTTCAATGCTATCCGAGCTCAGAAAAAAGAAATTAAAAATGCGGTATGGCATACTTCGATTTCTTTCGCCCAGGCTGATAAACTTTCCAATGCGGAGATGAAGAATATAGCACATGACTACCTTGAAAAAATTGGACTTGACAAGCATCAATTTCTCATGGTTCGTCACCATGATACTTCTCATGAACACATCCATATTGTATCCAACCGAGTTGGCTTTGACGGGGCGGTAGCCAGCGACAAATGGTGCAAGAACAGAACGGCTAATGTATGTGATAAACTGGAAGAAAAATATGGACTTACTGTTGCCAGAAAACAGGGAAGATCGAAGGTGATCTCAGAGGACAAAATACAGGTGATGAAGCAGGTCAAGATCAGGGTTAAGTCAGCCATCCAGGAATGCCTGGACAGAGGGGTAAAAGACTTTAAATCCTTGAAGCAAGAACTAGGTAAAAAGTCCATCCAGATGAACCTTCAGATTCAAACAACAGGAAGGGTAAATGGGATCTCTTTTGAGAAAGATGGAATAGCCATCAAGGGCAGTGCCATTGACAAGTCATATAGCTACCGGGGACTATCAAAACATATGGAAATAAATAAAGGAATTGTGAGATGAAAAAGGAGGAAAAGATCGAGGTGATGTTCGAATCTATCCTGTTGGAAATGGAGAAGATCAGCAAAAGTATTTCGAACAATAAGTTCGAAGATGTTATCAATGAATCAGTCATTGAAGAATCTTCAACTGACCAGATTTTTGATCAGCTTGAGGGTATCAATAAACGTCTTGATCGACTCAATATTAAGAAGGATAATCTAGGATCAATCGATGCAAAACTGCATGATATCAAGTGGAGGATTGAGAATGCGGAACACATCCCAAAAAGTAAATCAGAGTCCTTTCATTACATCTGGTTCTTTCCTGATTTGAAAGGCTGGTTGACCCTGATCAACAAGGGAAAGGTAGCCTGGATCTCTGTGGTCCTTTTACTTCTTTCAATGGGACTAAACTACTACATGGGAAAAGATTACTTCTTTCTGAAAGGCCAGAATAGCAAGTACAAATACTTAAAATATTCTCATTACGATATCCCGTTATCAGAGCTTGATTCTCTTTGGGAAATCGAGAGATATAGAGAAAGGATTTTAAACTATGTCAGTGAAGTAGAAGCAGCAGTAGAATCTGAGAATTCAGATTCTACCCAAACGAATAAAAAAGTAATCAGGTGAATGAAGTCATAGAACATTTCTTTGATATATGGCTGCTGATGTGGCCTGGTTACCCTCCCATTGTGAGAGAGGTGATTCCTGTTTTATTCTGGTGCGGAGTGGTATCATTTTTTTATGTGATCCGCTATAAGAGGTTGATCATCTTCATACTCTTTTTCGTTTTCCTTCCGGTGTTTTTAATCTTGCCATTTGTTGCTATTGTTAAGCTTCTGATATGGATTTTTTCTTCTTCGAATATCAAACTACCCAAACGATCAAAACCATTTCATTTGTCAGATATGGGATTTGAGCTTGGCTTGACTGATGGGTCAAAACTGAATATCCAAAACCCTCAAAGAGGTGTGCTGATTACAGGAGGTGCAGGAGCAGGAAAAAGTCAGAGTATCATCATCCCACTGATCTATCAATCTGTCCAAAAGAACTATACGGGTATCCTCTATGATTATGAGAATCCGGTACTGGCTAACCATGTCTGGACTGCTTTCAGAAATAATCAAAATACAAAGAATGAAATTAAGATAACAGACTACTATGTAAACTTCACTGACCTCAATCGGAGCCACAGACTCAATCCTCTTGATCCACGGTTTATGACCAGTAGCAGCTATGCCAGAGAATACAGCACCACGATCCTGGCTAACCTCAATCCGGAGGCCATACAAAAGAAGGACTTTTGGATACGCAGTGCCGAAGTTCTCTTTGCAGCAGTTCAATGGTATCTAAGAGAAGAACATCCAAACTATTGTACATTACCTCATGCAGTCAGTCTGATTCTGACTGATGATATTCCAAAGCTTCTGGATCTGATTTCAGTGAATGATGAATGTGCTGGAATGGTAACCAGCATCAAGGCCGGACTAAAAAGCGAGAACCAAACAGCTGGTGTTCTGGCTACCGTTCAGAATTCAATTGCTAACATCAACACCCCTGAAATCTTTTGGGTACTGTCAGGTAATGACCTGACCCTTGACTTAAATAATCCTGCTGACCCTAAATTCCTCACCATAGGCAACGAACCTTCCCTGGTTGATACTTATAGTCCGGTGATCAGTTTAATGATCTCTGCTGCCCTGAAACTTATTAATAGGCAGAACCAGCAACACAGCATCATCCTGATAGATGAATTGCCAACAGTATACATACCTAACCTGGAACGTCTCCCAGCCACAGCCAGGAAAAACAAGGTAGCTACCGTGTTATGTGTTCAGGACTTCAGTCAACTCGAGGACAAGTACGGGGATAAGAAGACAGAGGTGATCACCTCTGTCCTGGCCAACCAGTTTTTTGGAAAGACCACCAATCCCAAGACTGCTGAACGGATCAGCAAGCTCTATGGCAAACATGACCAGGAGTTTATCAATACCTCTACTTCCAAGAGTAGAGGACACAGTACCGGAGGTACTTTGATGCTTGGTTCGGACAGCAAAGGAAAAACCGTATCCCAAAGTACAGTCATCCAGGAGCGGGACCGGGTAAAGCCACAGGAACTTGGGGGTCTGCTTACTGGGGAATTCCTTGGGCTACTTGTGGATAGTGATTACAATGAATTTAAAGGCCGGTTGATTGAAGGGGATTATCCGGTGGAACCCATCGAGGAGTTCAACAAAGTGACTTCATCGATGGTCAAGAAGAACTATCAAAAAATCAAAGAGGAAGCATCAGCAATACTCACCGGAAATGTCGGAGATGGAAAAGATGGGGTGTATGTGAGCTTGGAAGAGTAGGATTTAATAAATGAATAAAATATCATAGATCATGGCAAAAAAGCGGACCAAAGAAGAATTTAAAGAATTGCGCATTGAACATGACTTTCGGTTGAATGAAGCATATATCAGAGAAGATTTACTGCCATCTCAAAAAATCATCTCAATTAATCGAATTCAGAAAGGTCATGAGGTTATACTTGACCTTACTCATTCTACTGACTTAAATTTTGAAAACCTTAAAATTCAAACAGAAGCTCAACTAATGGAAATTAACTCAACTGAGAGCCAATTGCGAATCAGAATTCCTTTCGTAAATACTTTTGAAGCTTTTGTTAGTGTCTGTGTAGTATAATACTTACTTCACTTAATTATTCTGGAAAAGATGCATCTAATATGATTGCAATTATTGCAGAACAGAATGTGATAATCAGGAATGCATTGGTAAGATTTCTTCGAAGAGGATTTTTGAGATTAGGGACTATAAGCATACCTAGGATGCCGATGAATAGTAGACCACACTGAAATATTAGATAGATCTTAAGTGGGTTCATTATAAAGCAAATTAAGCGGCTATAATGGAATATTGAAAACCCGTATTGATAGGTTGTTATTTCTTGTATAACTCACCTAACTTTTCAACTTTTTCCTTCATCTGGTCAACGAGTAGATCTGGCTCTAAAACAACCAAATCTTCACCATAAGATAATAGTTTAGCTATCAATTCTTTATTGATATGACAATAGATCTTAAATAAATTTTTGGAATCAGTAAGCTCTTCCTGTGAATGATGGATCTTTTTTGTTTTGAAGTAATTAGCCAGGTAATCTGAACATTGAAAAGTGATATCTTTAGGACCTACTTCGGTGTAGGTTACTCCAATGACATCATTGAACCGTTCTTCAGCATCAAAATCGATAGTAAGCGTAGATTTATCAAGGTAATACTCTTTATGGCTGATGATCCGGTCCAGAGCGTAATTGTGAATGACCTGCATATCCAATTCAAGTCCTATCAGGAACCACCTCCCGTTAAACTCTTTCAATAACAATGGTAGCACTTTCACCTCATAGGGACTATCAAGATCATAGGGTTGATATTGAAGCATCAGTGCTTCCCTGTCTTTAAGGTATGGATACAATTTTCCAATCCATTTACCGGCTGAAGGATATTCCACTTTTTCAAAGTCAATGACTGAAGTAGACTGATCAACATCAGCGATGTCAAGTACATTTTTTAGTTTTTCTACAATCTCTTTGACCTTTTTGCTATGCTCAAAATCAGGAAACTGATCCAGTATATCCAGGGCATTCATAAGGACGTATGTTTCCTGATCCTGGATAGGACTTCCAAAGAGATTGAAATCCTTCTCATAGAAGTATCGACCATCTTTATTCACAATAGGTGCAGGCTCAAGCCCCATGAAACCTCTTTTCATCTCTATGATGTCATGTTTAATAGTGCTTTCCGACAAATTATCCAGGAGAAGATCATTAATTAGTTTATCCTGAAGCTCTTCCCAGGAAAACTTTCTGCCTGACCTGAGATACTTGTCTATAAGTTTGATTCGCTGAGATTGATTCTTACCAGCCATTTTACGTAATATTTTAAGCTAAATGTATCCATAAGGGAGTACATTTGAAATATATCGATGCAATTCCATTGCATTCGCAATTCTCAATATTGCCCTATGGATCAATTTCGTATATCAAACTTTCGTGTTTTTGAAGAGTTTCATGCATTTGAAATAGCTCCGATTACTATTCTAACAGGAAAGAATAATTCCGGGAAGTCCAGCTTAATAAGGGCTCTGATGGTTTTGGATGATCTTTTAAACGGGAGAGACCAAACGAGACTTGATTTCTCCACTTCTAGCGTCAAGGACTTTATACCAATTTTTGAAAATGCAAAAAACTTAAGTTCAAGAAAAAATGAAATAGAACTGGGGATAACAATTCATCCTATTCAGTTTGACTTTATATTAAAATCAGATGCAAATTATAATGCCATCTTGGCAAGTCTCCAAATTAGTTCTTTGGATAGTGAAGATAAGATCGTCTTAACAAGAGTTGGAGAGGAATTTGATATTGAAATGAAAGCGGATTTACTTTCATTATTTCTAACCCCAAGTTTACCAAAACTACCAATTCAAAATACACTTGAGGAAGCGGAATTGCTTCTAGAATTGAATCTGATTAAAGAAGAAAAACATGCATTAAGAGACAAGACCGAACTTATTAAGTTGATTGATAAGGAAAATACGATAAAAAGCCGTTTATCAAACCTAAAAAAACTTCAAGATTCTGACTTTATTCAGTCCGCTTTTCAAACTCCAATCAAGAAACGAGTACAAATAGCTCGTTCTGATGCCAAGATTTCTGATATTTTCTTGGAGTATTTCAATTTGGTTGAAAGTAATCCGGGAGCTGGTTTTAAAAGGAAGGATTTTATGGATTTTGTGGAGAATAACAAATTACCCCTTTCCAAACTAGATAGTTTGTTAAGCATTCAAACAATTCATATTGGGATTAACCGAATAAAACAGCAACGGTTATTCCATCGAGAAACTAATGATTCAGAGATTAGTCAGATTGTTAATTACTTAGGAGAATTCCCTCTAAAACCAAAATCAAAAGCAAAGAAGTTTTTGATAAAATGGTTAGGCAAGGATTATTATGATATCGCTACCAATTATGAAATAAGATACTACGAAAAATCAGCTGCAGCACTTTTCCTTACACATCGCGGTAAAGCTTTCAATATTGCAGATTTGGGTTATGGGACCGGCCAGTTAACGTCTATCCTTCTCGATCTTGCTGCTCTTATACATCGATACGAGGATATCCCTTCCAGCGCAGAGGAAAAGGATACAATAATTATAATGATAGAAGAACCAGAAACTAATCTACATCCCAGAATGCAGTCTTTATTGGCTGACTTGTTTTACGATGCGGTTCAAATCTCGAAAGAGTATTTTAATCTTCGATTGATTGTAGAAAGCCATTCGGAATATTTAATTCGAAAACTCCAATTAAATATAGCAAAAGATGAAATGTCAAAAGATGACGCAGTAATTCATTACATGGATTTCAATTCTGATCAAGATGAAAAGCATAGGAAAATTGATTTTGCTAAAAATGGATCACTATCCGATTCTTTTGGTCCGGGATTTTATGATGAAGCAGCTAAACAATCGATTGAATTAAACCGAATAATTCGATCCAAAAAATGAGGTATCAAACCCTTTATTGTACCAGGAGAGCACTTGAAGGTATATTGGATAATACGGATTCTGAAATTTTTAAAGTATTAACGGATTATTCAAAAGTAAAAGTTAGGATATCTGAAGAGGAATTTGATGATCTTATTAATGAGGATCCATACTTTAATGATCTTCTAAAAATGATTCCTTCTGATTTCTTTCCATATGAAAATGAAGGAGAGTTAGAAGCTTTTGATATTAGGATCGATGATGATTTAGATAGAAATGCCTTATCATCCAGCACAGGTTTCCTTCATTTATGTTCAAGTGATGATAAGATTCCCCTAACAACTTCTTTCCCTTGGAATTTCACAAAAGGTGAGAAATATATCGATCCAACTAATAATCAAATTAAATGCTGGGAATTCGCTCTTAAGGAAATCAAAGACATACATTTCAACTCTATAGTCATCTCGGATAATTATCTATTTACGGGATCCCATCCAATAGATAATTTAAAAGGCATATTTAAAGGTCTTTTAAATCGAAACTTAAAATCAGAGCTCCATATCTCAATTTTTGCTGAAAATGGTAGAAATCAATTGACCCGACAAAAGATCTATGGTTATTATGGTACATTATTGGCCTTTATTAAAACACTGGTAGATGTTGAAATAAGACTTCAAATAATTCTTCATACTGATAGCGGAGAACTTCATGAGCGTTTGATAATAACAAATTACCAATCTATTCAAAGTAACCAGGGTTATACAAAGTTTGATACCAGTAAAGGGCTTTCAATTATAGATAATCATAGCGAGTTATTTCATCATTATCATGCTCTCGATTTGGGTAGTGATCGTATAAGAATGAAGTATATCAATCGAGAGTTGAGGAAGAGATTTAATGTTTTTAATAAATTAATGGCTCGAAAAGAGATAAAGAATGATAATGTATTTATCGTTGGGTCTGAGGAAATTAACCGTCTTTTTTCTTCATTGAATTGACCAATGCAAATACCTTGCACCCCCACCTCGTAAACTTGCCTAAACAACCAAAAAGAAATGTCTGAAAATCAATCCAAAGTCCAATCCATCATCAATGACATTTACAAAAAAGTCATCAATGATGTGCTGTGGAATGCATTCAAAAAGAACCGGATGGGAGATTTTATCCTGCCATTCATTGTGCTTCGGAGATTGGATTGTGTGCTTGAACCAAAGAAGGAAGAAGTATATAAAGCCTACCAGGAGTTTAAAGACAAAGTGCCGGAAGACAAGATCGGGCCCATTCTAAGAAAGGCAGCCGGCGGGAAGCTTAATTTCTACAATGTATCAAAGTTTGATCTGAAAGGGTTGACCCAGGACCCGCATAACATCGAGCTTAATTTCAACCAGTATATCAATAATTTCAGCCCGAATGTCAGGGACATTCTGGAAAACTTTGAAATTGATAAGATCGCTGCACAGCTGGTCAGGAACAACCTGCTATTCGAGATGGTTCAGGCCATGTCTGAGATCGACCTGCACCAGGATACGGTTTCCAACCACGACATGGGCTACATCTTTGAAGAGCAGATCCGGGTAGCTAATGAACAATCCAATGAAACCGCAGGTGAGCACTTTACGCCCAGGGAGGTGATCAGGCTCATGGTGCGTATCCTGTTTGCAACAGAAAAAGACGAGCTGAAGCAGGCCGGCGTGATCCGGACCATTTATGATCTTGCATGCGGTACCGGCGGTATGCTGACCATTGCCAAAGATTACATCAAATCGGAGATCAACCCCAATGCGGAAATCCAGATCTATGGTCAGGAGATCAATGAACAATCCTATGCCATTGCCAAGTCCGACCTGCTGATCACAGGGGAAAATCCGGACAACATTCAGCATGGGAATTCCTTTACAGATGATAAATTCCAGGGAAGAAGATTTAATTATATGCTGGCCAATCCACCTTACGGGGTAAGCTGGAAGAAGGATGAAAGATACATCAAGAACGAGGCGCTTAATCCCGCCGGTCGATTTACGGCCGGTTTGCCGAGGACGAGCGACGGTCAGTTTTTATTTCTACAGCATATGGCCACCAAGATGGATCCCAATGGCGCGAGGATCGCCATGGTTTCCAATGGATCTCCATTGTTTACCGGTGATGCGGGATCAGGAGAAAGTGAGATCCGCAAGTGGATCATCACCAATGACTGGCTCGATGCCATCATTGCGTTGCCGAATGACCTGTTTTACAATACGGGTATATTCACCTACATCTGGATTGTGACCAATAAAAAGGAAAAGCATCGTCAGGGGAAGGTTCAGCTGATCAATGCTACCTCACTCTCTTCCCCGATGAAGCGCAGCCTGGGGAATAAACGAAAAGAGATCTCAAATAGCCAGATCAGGGAGATCACAGAAGTATATACCAAATTCGAAGAAGGTCCTTATTCCAAAATTTACGACAATGACTATTTCGGGTATTTCCAGGTGACTGTGGAGCAGCCATTGGAAGAAAACGGAAGTGTAGTCAGAGACAAAAACGGGAACCCAAAGCCCGACAGTTCCAAACGGGACCGGGAAAATATTCCCCTAAGCGAGGACATTGAGGCCTATTTTGAAAAGGAGATCAAACCATTCGTACCGAATGCATGGATCGATTTTGACAAGACTCGTATTGGATACGAGATTAACTTCACCAAATACTTTTACGAGTATAAGAAACTAAGAAGCCTGGATGAGATCAAGTCAGATATTCTGGCATTGGAAAAGAACAGTGAAGGTCTATTGGAAAAAATATTTGAATGAGTTACTCTATTTCCATAACAACCCTGGGTAATAATCCCACCGAATTCATTGAGAGTTGGTCTGCTGCCTATGCGTATGGAGGTGAAGAAAAATATGCGGTAAATATTGGATTGGCACTGAATAGCTGGGAGCCATTTTTTAAGATGTTTGAATGGAAAAATGGCACCGGAGAAAAGATTGCAGAAAGCAAAATGCTTTTGGTAAAATCCTTTTGGGATCAGGTGGATGTACTAAAAGGATTGGAACGGAAAATGGACTGGGGCACCTATGAATCAACCTTTCGACCAGGTGAAAACGCGGTTGTATGGAAGACCTTTCTATTACATTTGATAGACCCTGAACAATACCCCATTTTTGATCAACACGTTTACAGGTGTCAGCACTTTTTGACCCATGGAAAGATCAGAGAGATCCCGACCTACCCGAAAACAGCTTATGCCTATTTTAAGGACCAGTACTTACCTTGGTTTAATAAAATTAGAAGCAAAGTAGGAAGTTCAACCAAGAAAATGGACGAAGCATTTTTTGCCTATGGCAAAATGCTGAAGGGTCTGAAACCTTATCCTTACCATATCACGCCATGAGTCTATTTGAAAGATATCAGGAGGTATTAGAAGCATCCTTGCCGGAAACGGATGAGAAGAAAACCACTTTACTTGATATCTCTGGTTTCCCGGATTACGAAAATGTAATTAGCAACCTGTATGCCTATTTTCTGGACGAAAAGCAAGCACACGGGCTAAAGAGGCTCTTTCTGGATGGTCTCACCAGTTGCCTGGGATTGGAAATCTTATTTGATAGCTATGAGGTAAACAGGGAAGTCTCGACGGGAAAAGGCAGGCTTGACCTTGTGATTGAAGAAAAAGAATCAGATACAAATAAAGTACTGAAAGCAATTGGGATCGAGAATAAGATATTTCACGTACTCAATAACGATCTGACGGATTATACTATGAGGGTCAGCGAGGCGAATGAATATGCAATGGTTGTGCTTATGCTGGACAGGCCAACTAAGGAACAAAATGGAGTTCACTACATCACTCACCAGCAGTGGATGCATGAAGTGAAAAAGCTGATGGGAAACTATATTCTGGAAGCAGATCCCAAAGCACTTCTGCAGCTCACGGACTTTATTCAGCATATTGAAAACTATTACAAAAAGATTATGGACAAGGATGGATTAGACTTCCTGCACCAATACGGACAAAAGATCAGTGAATTGAAGGAGCTGGAAACTGATGGATTGAATCAGTTGCTTGATAGTATGAGAAACTCCCTAGCTGCCAACGATAATTATGCATGGGATGCAAAAATTCCTTCAGGCTTACGGATGACGTACTTGGTGAAAGATCATTTGGTGTATCTATATACGAATAGAATATTCAATGAACACACCATCAGCTTCGAATTGTGGATCAAAAGAACCGAAAAGAACAAAAAGAAATATACTCCAGAACTGATATCAAAAATCTACGAGGACTTTAACCTGGGCGCAGAAGAATACCACGAAAAAGGATACTACTATATTAAAGAAGAAGAATGCAAGAGTATGACTGAGAAGGATCTGGCAAACTTTGGAGACTTTGTTTTACAGAAAATTGACCAGGAACTACTCCCATTAATTGAAGCGATTGAAAAAGGAGCGAATGGATAATAAGGAAGTCACATTTAAAGACTCAGATATGGCCCGGGGCGACGTTCACTGGATTGGTGAGATTCCGGGAGATTGGAAAATATCAAAATTGAGATATGTTACAGTCAAAATTGGTAGTGGAGTTACACCTAAAGGTGGTGCTGAAGTATATAAAACAAGTGGTGTTCCATTACTAAGAAGTCAGAATGTCCATTTCGAAGGACTATCGTTAAGTGATGTTGCTTATATAGATCCTGAAATTCATGATTCAATGAAAGGTAGTAAAGTTGTTTCAGGTGATGTGCTTTTTAATATAACTGGAGCATCTATTGGAAGGTGTTTTTATGTGAATGATTCGTTGGGTGAGGCCAATGTAAATCAGCATGTATGTATCATAAGACCAAATGAAAAAGTTGATACTAAATTCTTAAATTTTTCATTGAGTTCTGAAATTGGTCAAGCACAAGTAAAGCTGGCAAATACTGGAAGTGGTAGAGAAGGCTTGAATTTTGAAAACCTTAAGAATTTCACAATCCCTCTACCTTCAATTAAAACCCAAAAATCCATCGCCTCCTTTCTTGATGAAAAAACAGCCCTCATTGATGAACTGATTGAGAAAAAGAAAAAGATGATCGAGCTGCTGGAAGAACAACGCCAGGCCACCATCAACCAGGCCGTTACCAAAGGTCTGGATCCAAACGTCCCCATGAAGGATTCGGGCATCGAGTGGATAGGGGAAATTCCGGAGGATTGGGAGATTTTATCATTGAAGCATAGAATCTCCGAAATACGAATCGGACCTTTTGGCAGTGCTCTAAAACTTGAGGATTTAGTTGAAAATGGTTATCGAGTTTATGGACAAGAGAATGTAATAAAAGAAGATTGGACGCTTGGAAAAAGGTTTCTATCAGATAAGAAGTTTGAAGAAATGAAACAATATTCCGTTCGCCCAGGAGATATTTTAATTACAATGATGGGAACAACCGGTAAATCAAAGATTGTACCTGAAGCTATAGAAGAGGGTATAATTGATTCACATCTGATAAGATTAAGGCTTAATGATGAGATGAATCCCAGTTTAATTTCATTGATAATTAATGATTCCCACATGATCAAATCTCAGCTTGATACCTTAAGTAGAGGATCAATTATGTCTGGATTAAATTCTAAGATTATAAAGTCACTTTTGATACCGACTCCATCAAGAGATATTCAAGACAAAATCTATTATTACTTAGTTGATTTTTTAGATGATTATATTAATGAAAGAGAAAGGCTTGAACAAATTATTGATAAACTTAGGGAATACAAATCAGCATTGATCTTCAATGCAGTCACCGGAAAAATTCAAGTAGATGGCTGAAGGGACCAAAGAACGGCACTTCGAGGACCAGGTGGAGCAGGATCTGCTGATACAGGGTTATAAAAGTCTGTCCGGCCGTCAGTATGACCAGGAGCTTTGCCTTATCCCTGTAGAATTGATCCAATTTATTGAAAAAGCCCAGCCTCGGGTTTACAAGGCCCTGAAAGAGCAATATGGTCCCAATACAGATGAGCGCATCAGTCAGCATGTTTCCCGTTTCATCAGCAAGTATGGTATCCTGGATGCTTTCCGCAAAGGCGTGAAGGATCGCGGCCAAACCATCCGGTTGTATTACCCTAAACCAGGTTCACTGAAGAATGAAGAGCATTGGGAGAATTACCGCAAAAACAGATTTGGGATCGTCCGGCAGCTGTATTTCAGTAAAAAGGATCCTCAGGACTCTATCGACGTGGTGTTGTTTCTAAATGGCATACCGATCATTACTTCCGAATTGAAAAATGCGCTGACAGGGCAATATGTTTCCGATGCTGAGAAACAATACAAAAATGACCGGCAGCCTACCGAACCCCTGTTGTCATACAAGCGATGTCTGGTTCATTTTGCCCTGGGTACCATGAAGGCATCGATGACAACAGCACTAGCAGGAGATAAAACTCGCTTTTTCCCCTATAATATGGATATTGAGAATCCTCCCAATCTATCCGGTTTTAGTACGGACTATGTATGGAAGGACGTTTGGGCCAGGGATTCAATATTGGAGTTGATCCAGCATTATGTCCACCTTCAGGTAGATACCGAAAAAATTTACGATCCTGTATCCAAAAACCTAAAGGAAAAGACCTCTGAGGCTATGATCTTTCCCCGTTATCACCAGCGTAGGGCGGTAAAGCGTCTGCTGGACCAGCTGCCAAATGATGGGGTCGGTCAATCTTACCTGATCCAGCATTCTGCAGGATCCGGGAAGTCCAATACCATCGCCTGGCTGGCTCATCAGCTTTCAGGGTTTTATCCGAAAAAGTCTGATCAGCGGATGTTTGACAGCATCATCGTAGTCACTGACCGGCGGGTACTGGACCGGCAGTTACAGAATAATATCACCCAGTTTGAACAGGTAACCGGGGTAGTAGCGGCCATCGATGAAAAGAAATCGTCTCAGGATCTGAAGAAGGCCATCGAAGATGGAAAGACCATCATCATCAGTACCTTGCAAAAGTTTTCAGTGATCGTTGATTCTATCAAACATTTCCCGGATCGGAAATATGCAGTGATCATTGATGAAGCACATAGTTCGCAAACCGGCGATTCGGCACGAGATCTCAGAAAATCTCTGAGTCTTGAACAGGCTGCTACAGAAGACAGTGGTGGAACCTCGCTGGATGATGTAATCCTGGATGAAATTTCAAAGACAGGGAAGCAGCCAAACCTTTCATTCTTTGCCTTCACGGCGACACCCAAGAACAAGACCATGGAACTTTTTGGAACCAAAAAGGATGGAAAGCTGGAAGCATTTGACAAGTACTCCATGGAGCAGGCGATCAAAGAAGGGTTTATCAAGGATGTCCTTCAAAGCTATACATCCTTCAGACGGTATTATAAGCTGGCAAAGCGTCCAAATGTTGATGATAAAGAGTACGAAACCAAGAAGACCGTCAGACTGCTCAACAACTATGTAGACCTGCAGGATCACGCCATCGAGACGAAGGCCCGGATCATGCTGGAACACTTTGTGGCACATACGCAAAAGGAGATCCAGGGGAAGGCCCGGGCTATGCTCATCACCAAATCCCGTCTGCATGCGGTTCGCTACAAACGCAAGTTTGACGAGCTGATGCGGGAGATGAAGCTCCCTTATGGGGCGCTTGTCGCTTTTTCGGGAACGATCCATGATTCAGAAACCAGCGAGGATTATACGGAAACCAAAATGAACAACCTCGGGGAAGAATCGATATTACGGATGCTTTCAAACTTCCAAAATACCGGATATTGATCGTTGCCAATAAGTTCCAGACTGGCTTTGACGAGCCTATGCTTCATACCATGTTCGTAGACAAAAAGCTTGGCGGTGTAAATACCGTACAGACCCTAAGTCGACTGAACCGCTCTATGACCGGCAAAGACTCGACCATGGTCCTTGACTTTGTCAACGATCCGGAACAGATCAAAACAGACTTCCAGGATTACTATGTTTCCAGCTTTATGGATGAGGACAATCAGACAGATCCAAACAAGCTTTATGATCTCCTTCATGAGATAGAAGACAGGTATTTGATCAACACCACTGAACTGGATCGGTTTGCCGAAATTTTTTTCCTAGCAAAAGATCAGCAGGAGAAACTGCAAGGCATTCTGACAAATGCGAGGAATACGTTTAATGAGCTGGAGAAAGAGGAGCAGGATAAACTGCGGAAGGAGATCCAGGACTTTACCAGATTGTATCGCTTCCTGTCACAGCTGATCACTTTTAAGGATGTCGAGCTGGAAAAGTGGTATGTATTTCTGGTCGCTTTTTCTAAAATGATCCCTAAAGAGACAGGATCATTACCTGTGGAGGTGATGGCAGAGGTAGAGCTGGCTAATTACAAGGTACAAAAGTCATTTACAACATCGCTTGCTCTGGAAGGTACCGAAGGTGAGTTGTATGGTCAGGGAGTCTCTGGTACTTCAGCTAAAGAGGAAGATATGGAGTTGTTATCCAGGATCATTAAGGTGCTGAATGATTCATTTGGTGGTATATTTAGTGAGGAGGAAAAGAAGGAAGTAATCAAAATGGACAAGGTGCTTCGTAAAGACGAAGAGCTCCTGGGTTATTTCAATCCCTCCAATTCAAAAGAAAATATTAAAGCCAAGTTTGATGAAAAGGTGGATGATATCATGCTAGGTTTTGTCAATGATAAACTTGAGTTGTATAATAAATTGACTGAAGACAAAACCAATTCAGAGATCAAACGGATCTGGTTCAATAGTTTGTATGATCAAATAGTAAGGGGGATTAATCCATAAAATCATGAGTGAGGAAAGGGATTCAAATTATTATCGTAACGAAGTATTGGATGCTCATCTTTTGCTTGAAGATAATGTGAATACTCTTTTGGAGATGGCATTTCGGATAAAACTCCCCTCTTCATTTAGTAACAATTACTCAAAGCTGGATCTGCTGATTGACTTGAAAATCATAGATGAGGAATACAGGAAGAGCTTCCAACTCTTTTCACGAATTAGAAACCAGTTTATCCATGTGTTGGGCTGTACACGGTTTACTCATCTTCCAATGAGGTTGAGAGAGCAGTTACTGGCTTCGCAAAAAATATCTTACGATGTCGTTGAGGATGATGAAAAATTGTTTGAAGCGCTGAAGTATCTTTTTGAGCACCTGATGAAAGATTTCATGCCCAGGATCAGCAAAGCCATGGAAAAAGGGACCGGGGATTTGAAAAAATATAATAATCTCAAAAAGTCATTTGACTCATTGGTGGAATATATCTGTGAGAAATATCCTGATGAGGATCGGGAAAAACTTCTAAAACGTTTCGAGTCAGAGTGATGGATAGTAAAATTCTATTAGGAGGAATACTACAGATTGAAGAGATGGATAAAAGCTAATCAACGAAATGATTGGGTTTAAGAAAGTGGCAACCAGTTGAAGAGCCTTACAGTCTCATCAAATCATCAGACAGAATACCATTAATTACTTCTGTGCTTAAATCTCTTTCCTGATTACCCACCTTATTTCAAGTTCTAATTGATTATCTAATAATTCAAAGTCTATATAGATCAACTGGATTGGAATTTCATTTTTTAAGAGCTTAGTAAATAGCTTAGTGTAGAATAAAGTGTTTATTGGAATATATTTTCCATTTTTTTTTCGATGCAAAAAGGCTGCATCCTGCTTCCGTTTCTTTGAATTGAACTTAAAATAAAAAGAACATGGAAGCATTATTAATTACACTTATCATTTTGGTCATTGGAGGTATCGGATACCTCGTGTATCTGTTCAATCTAAAAAAAGTTGAAGAGGATTCTTTAAAAGCCGTCTTTCAACAACTTGACACCAACCTTCAGCTAAAATTAGCTGAGAGTCTGAATGGAATAAATAGTAACCTGACCACAGGATTGGAGAAAGGCGCCAATGCCATTAAAAGCACCCAGGGGGAGAGTTTTGAAGCCACCCAAAACCTAATGGGTAGAATCCTGCAACAGCTTGATAAAAGAATGGATGATATAAGTCAGAGTTTTGGTCAGGTTACCAAAGCCAATGAGTTCATGCGGATGTTATTCAATCCTGCTTCGAGAGGACATGTGGGAGAAGTCCAATTGGAAACATTGCTGGCAGACATTCTATCCCCTACTCAGTATGAAAAGAATTTCAAGCCCTTTGCAGATCAGGAAATTCGAGTCGAGTTTGCAGTCAAGATGCCGACGGACATTGGAACCCCCATGTATCTTCCGATAGATAGCAAGTTTCCAAAAGAGGAGTACGAAAAACTAAACCTGGCGGAAACAAAAGAGGAACAAGAACGAAGTAAGCGGGCGCTTATCACCAAGATCAAAGAATTTGGAAAACAGATCTCCCGGTATATCCATGAACCTGTTACCACTGATATGGCGATCATGTACTTACCGGATGGTATCTATGAATGGGTGGTCTCTCAACCGGATTTAGTGAATCAATTACGAAAGGAGTTTAAGGTTGTCGTGGCTGGTCCAACTACACTATGGACCATGATTTCCTTTGTGTCTCATTTCTTTCGGGTGATTGCCATCAACGACCAGAGCAAGGGAGTGATGGAGCTCCTGGGAAAATTCAAGAAGCAGATAGAAATGACCACAGATGTTTTGGATAAAGCTATTCGAAACAATGACCTGGTTGGTAGAAGCCTGGATGAATTGAAGACGACCCGCTATAGTCAAATGATGCGGGAGCTCAGGGACGTGGAGGAGTCTTCTTCTTTAGGAGATTCAGATTCAACTAAAGCTGCTTAAATTTTATTCAGCTCCAGCGTGATTCAAAACACTGCACCTTATCTTAGTAAAACCGCTCCATTGATGATTATGGCTATGAAATCACCTTCAGAATTCCTTACATTTTTTATTAATTCAAAGAACCTTTCGTCACCAGACGGAAGGCCTTTGTATGGATACAAAATTAGTGATGGTACTTACCAGGCACTTAAAACTATTCTCAAAGATTATTGGGATGGTACCAAAGAGTGTCATGCTTGCTTCGTCCTGTATGTAGTTGAATTTCTCAGAGCAGATTTTGATGAGGGGCACCTTAATTGGGATAGTATTTTCTCAGAAATTGAAAAAACTGAGTTTAATCAACATAATAAGCGATCTGCAATAGTGAAAGAAGGATTAAGCTATTGGGATCGACCACTTTTCTCTACTACTTCTGGGATTGAATATATTGAGTCCTTAAGATTTGAGTCTGGACTCCCTAATACTTGTCTTAATGAGAAGAACAATGTTTCAAGGCTCATAAGGAAATCATTTCAGTATTTAGAAACATATCAGATTGACGAATTGGAGCTAATCAATATGATTTTTGCTGATAATCTGATTTCGTATTTGCCTGCGGTATTAAGGCAGGAGACCTTTTATGAGTTGGTAGCCAAAATTTGCATCCGGTTTCTTGAGCTGAAGATCAATTACAATCTTGGCCAGGAAGATAACCCTATTGACCGGCTAAGCACTGTTTACCCTCAATGGAAAGAAGGAATGCCACTGAAAATAAGTGGTCAAAATATGGAGGCATTTTTTGATCACCTAGTTTCAGAGATTTCTAAAGCAGAAAAACTGGATCGTCAAGTCATTCAAATTGTACATGAACTTACTCAGATTGATGATCAGTTTTCTATTAAGTCATTGATCAATGTTCCTCAAGGCATTTATTCTGCTTCGGCTTTTTCAATAGAGGACACTTATTTATTTGAGAAGCTTCCAGGGCATTTTATTATGCTTTTTGAATGTGGGGATTTGATCAAACCATTGGCATACCTCTCTAAAACCGCTGATGGTAGGATCTCCTCAAAAGGCTTGTTAATTGAGTTTCCAGTTAAGGTTTATGGTAAAGATTGGAAGGTTGGTTTTTCATCAAACAAGAAGGTTATTGAGCTTTACAGTGGAATTTCAAGAAGTTTCCAAATGACACCTGGAGAACCTCTTCTTTTCATCTCAGATGAATCAAATAAGTGGTTTTTCAAAGGGTCTGGAAATCAAAAAGTGAAACAGAAATTAGGAAAAGTACTCATTCCAGATTCTATCCACTTTAAAGATCAGGATCACCCAGAAAGTTTAGCAAAAACAGAAACCGGGCTATCCATTTACGAACTTTCCGATTCATACAATTTTATCAATCATCATGATCAATTTGAATATAAAATATCCTTTAATGAGGAAAAGGAATCTGTTTATACAATTAATCTATTGGACGAATCATTTGCACATATTTCTCAAAAACTAGTTTGCTATCTTAACCCTGACACTTTCTTCAAGCCTCCAAGAGTATATCTATACAATTCAAAATTTGGTATAAATGAAAGGTACAATGGTGAAATTCAAGTCCAACAGAGTGGAAATAGCTGGAAGCCCATTAACGAAGTTGCTCAATATGGTTTGAATAAATTGAGATTTTTGAATGCAAGTGGGGAGATTATAGGTTATCAAAAAATCACGCTTCTGCCAGAGGACTTTAGAGTGAAAATTGATCAAAGACTAAACCAGATTCTTATTTTAACTGATACCAAACTTATTGTTCATCCCGAACGAAACGATACGTCAATTAATGTTAGTTATGAGGATGGTACCACTATAATCGATCTGGAAACAACCTCCTTAGATGCGAGTCCATACCTCTATTTTCTACTTGTTTTTGAAGACAATCAGTCCATGAAAATTAAGCTGCCAAACCCGGCAGTTCATGAAGTCTTTACAAATAGTGTGGGTGAAATTATAAATCGCAAACACATTAATTTAGATGAAATTCATGGAAATGCTTTAAATATCAACAACTTCTCAGATCAAGAAATCAAGAAGTATTATAGTTTGAAGCTGGTTGGTCAGCAGTATGGAAATAATGAAGTTCTTGATATAAGAAGGAGTATTCCGGTGCCTGCATTCAGTTCAGTCAGAGGCCCGCTTTTTCATTGGCTGAATGAACTAAACACTTTGCTTACATTGAATGAATCAGTTGATGCTGCGGTAAAAATTTCATCGAGTCAACCTCATCATTACGTTGAAATCAAAAGGTTCGAATACTCTCCGAAAATCCATGAGGGCAAATTGTTTATTGACGAGGATTACATTTCATCTGAAATTCAAATCTGTGCTTTTCCACTAAATCAGGGTTTCAGCAAGGAGAATATTCACAGTGTACATTTTGATAGTGAATTAGATGTATGGAATCTAGAATCTTCATTGCCTGAAGGCCTCTGGTTTGTTTATTCAAGCAAAGAGTCTGAACGAATGGTTCGACCAAAGCTTTTTATTAATCAAATTGAAAAGCCTGAGATAAACAGTCAATTATCAATTGCTAATATCCATGAGGCTTGTTGGATGAGTTTTAAAGATAGGCAGGCTAAACTCATCGATTACTTTAACAACAAGCATAATCAATTCGATGACAGGTTATGGCAAGAACTATATAATCTTCATCAGGAAACCAAACATTTGCCCTTTGACACATTAGACGTATGGAAAGCCCTCGTCAAGTCCGAAAAAGGAATGTTAACTTTTCTATTAAGTAATTGGGTAGACGAGGATTTAATCACTAATCTGGCCAGGGAATTTAGCTTCAGTTGGAGATTGATACCTATTGATCTATGGACTGACACTTTGCAGAATTGGTATTTGGAGAATCAGCAGTCTCCAGCATTCGAGCATATAATGAGCTATAAAACTGGGTTTATTCAGTCTGAGTTAGAATTTTCATTAATTAAGCAAATCATTCAAGGGAGTAGAATTGAGATTTCAGAAAAAGATTTCATACTGTCTCTAACTGGAATGATAAATGGTGATGGAAATGCAGGGTTGAGAATTAAACACGGTGAGGGAACCGGCAAATGGCCCACTTTAGCAAGTGACTATATCAAGGAGAAATATAAGCTGATGCCTAATTATTATAGATCAATCATACCAGGTCAGTTTGCAAATTGGCAAAAACCTGTCATTTACTTACCAGTCATTATGGCCTATCAATCAGTATACGGCAATATGATTAATCAGACTGAACTCGATCCCAAAACCAAACTGAGTCTCTGGTTGACTGCTGAATTTGACCAGGATTATTTCAAATCAGCATTTGACCTCTGTCAGTCCTTTTTCTATTCTAAAAAAACAGCCTAGCCAATGAAAAATTATTTCCACTCCCTTTTTAATAATATCCTTAACCGATCGGTCGAATCAACTCTTGGAGTTCTGGGCATACGGAATCTTAACCTAAGGAAACACCTTAAATCTCAGCTTTTGAAAGATTTGCAAAACAGCAATCGCTTATTATCAGATCCGGTATTTGAAGCGACCTTTCCTTGGGAAGAGGTTCAAGAAACTTTTAATGACTTAGGTCAGCGCAATTTTTTATCGAAAAGTTTCGTGGAATCTTTAAGCGCTGAACATGAGAAAGTCAGATTCGATGATGAATTTTTAGATCTGAGCCCTCAGGCCATGAACGGTCTCTGGCATCCTCGTAAACACCAACTTGAGTCATGGAAGGTATTAAAAGAGCAAGATCCCCAATCACTTATTGTCACTAGTGGTACCGGATCTGGAAAAACTGAGTGTTTTATGATTCCAATCATTGATGACATGGTGCGTCAATATGAGGAATCGAAGAAAAAACTTGAAGGTGTCCAGGCTTTATTCATTTACCCACTAAACGCTTTAATTAATAGTCAGCGTGAAAGGATTCTATCGTGGACTTTGAATTATGATGATAAAATCAGGTTTTGTCTATACAATGGCAATACCCCCAAGAAGGCATTTAACGCTTACACTTTAAACAATCGACCGAAAAATGAGGTCTATGACCGCCATCATTTATGGCAATCACCTCCTCCCATATTGATCACCAATCCGACTATGTTGGAGTACATGCTGATTAGGACTGAGGATCGCCCAATCCTTGAAGCTTCCCAGGGAAAGCTAAAATATATTGTATTAGATGAGGCACATACTTATATAGGCTCTCAAGCTGCGGAGTTAGCACTTTTAATCAGAAGAGTATTAAATGGATTTGGCGTAAAAGCAGAGGATATTCGTTTCATAGCTACTTCTGCCACTATTGGAGATGATAAGGAGTCTGAAATTGCTCTAAAGAATTACCTGGCGGACATTGCAGGAATAGAAGCCGGCCAAATCCAGGTAGTAGGTGGTAACCGGGAAATTCCGGAGTTGAACGTTTCAAATGCTAACAATTTGACTTTGGATGAATTGTCATCTTTGAATGTGTCAGAAAACAAAGAGGTTCTTTTTAATAATGAGAGTCTGGTCAAACTTAGGTCTTGTTTTATTGATGAAGAGTCCAAAAAGGTAATCCCAAGAAAACTTTCTGAGATAACAGAATTACTATATCCAAATCAAAGGGATAACTTATTGTTGAATGAGGAGACCCTAAGGTGGATTGATTTAGCCTCCTCAAAAGAGCTGCAAAAAAACAAAATCCATTTTCTTCCATTAAAAGGACACTTCTTTCATAAAGTTTTACACGGCCTTTGGACATGTGTGAATGGCCATTGCTCAGAAAAAAGGGATACTCCATTGGAGCAAGAATGGAAATTTGGCAAAGTTTACACCTCGCAAAGGTTAAGGTGTGATTGTGGCGCACCAGTGTATGAATTAGTTTTCTGCAATGAGTGTAATGAGCCTCATTTGATTGGTCAAAGAAAAGAAATGTCCATTTACCAGTCCGGTAAGGAAGATTTAGATGAATTTGAATTAAGTCAGGAGATCCCAGAAGATGATGATGAGCCAAAGCTTGAGTCCAATGATTCAGAGCTACTCATATATCATTCTTCAAGAAATCACGCAATACCTGCAAGAATAGATGCCTATGGTAATATTGATAATGGAGAAGATGCTGTAAAATATCCTTATAAAATCTACTACAATGCAAATGACGTTCAGTGCTTCAAATGTGATTTCAAAGGGATAGGAAAACAAAAACCAATGAGGCATGCGTATCTGGGAATGCCTTTCTATATCTCAGGCCTTACACCTACATTATTGGAGCATGTACAGGATGGATCTAACCCGTTGAGCCAGCCATTTAGAGGTCGCAGAATGTTGACATTTACTGATAGCAGACAAGGTACTGCCAAAATTGCTGTTAAGATTCAGCAAGATTCAGAGCGATTGCGTACCAGAGGGCTCATTTTTAAATCCCTTTTGAATGCTCATGATCAATCTAAAATAGCTCAAAAGCAAGAGGAACTTGCAACGTTAGAACAAAACATACCCCCGGGACCTCTTAAAGAGAGAATGCTCATGGAGCTCAGGAATACCCTGCAAGAATTAGTAGATAATAAGCTGCTTTTTAATGATCAAGTTAAGACCCTTGAAAGAGAACATGATGTTTCGGAACACATCAAGAAAAGCTATCTTAACCTGGATAGTTCATTCCAGGAGCTAAATAAATTAGTCAATGTTCTTCTTTATAGAGAATTTGGTAGAAGGCCTAAACGAGCCAATTCTTTGGAGACCTTAGGATTGGTGGTCACATCCTATGATTGCATAAACAATACTGAAAAGTGTCCTGATGAATTCAGCAAATACAACCTTAACTTATCTGACTGGAAGGATTACCTCAAAATTTTAGTTGATTTCTTTATTCGAGACGGAATATATGTGTCAATCAATAGAGATATCGTCAATTGGCTGGGTGGAAGTTTTTATCAAAAATATTTGATAGCTCCTGAGTCTCAAGAACAACCTCACGGAAGGTTTAAAAAATGGCCTTGCTATGATCGATCAAGAGGAATAAGGCAAGGAAGAATGATCCGTCTTCTTGCTCATGGACTGCAGATGGATATTGAAAACATTACAAAGGAGCAAGAAGATCAGCTCAACAGCATTATGATCCAGGCCTGGAATATACTTCGGGGAAATAACGGAGTATTAACAACGCTCACAGATGGTTTTCAAATGGATCTATCTAAAATGAATTTTAAATCCATTGCTGAAGCCTTTGTGTGCCCGGTTTCTCAGAGACTTTTAGATGTAACATTCCGTGGTTTAACCCCATATATTCCAATGTCAATTCAGAATAGGCACGATTTTCTATGCGAAAAAGTTGTGATGCCCGATTACCCATCAATACAAGCCAATGATGACGTTGATTTTAAGAGACAAATTAGGAGCTGGATAGAAGAAGATCCAAGTATCAGATTACTGCGTGAGAAAGGTTTATGGACAGATCAATCGGACAGGATTATCGAAGGTGGGTATTTTATTAAGGCGGCTGAGCATTCAGCACAACAACCCATTGATAGACTAAAAGAGTATGAAAAGAACTTTAAAGCCGGATACATCAATGTATTAAGCTGTTCTACCACAATGGAAATGGGTGTAGATATAGGCGGTCTGTCTACGGTTTGCAACAATAATGTTCCGCCACATCCTTCCAATTATTTACAAAGAGCAGGTAGAGCTGGAAGACGTGCAGAATCACGTTCATTGTCTATCACATTGTGTAAAAATAACCCTCATGATCAGCAGGTTTTTGCGAATCCATTGTGGCCTTTTATAGCCAAAATGAAGAAACCGAAAGTCACCTTATCAAGTGAGAAAATTGTCTCACGACACATCAATGCGTTTCTTTTTGGTTGGTTCCTCAATCATGAATTGAAAAACCTGGAACAAAATCAATTGACTTTGACAGCCGAATGGTTCTTTGAAGGCGAACCTTCTATATACCAAAGAATGGTCAATTGGTTGGAGGAACTCTTAAACAAGGCACCATCTGATCTTCAGGGCGGATTAAAGTATCTGACCAAAAAGTCAGTTCTGGATGGAGTTGAACAGGGCATCATCATTGCTCACGCCATTGAAATATTATCTGTCGTGCATGATTCATGGTCCGCACAGCTCGATTATTATCTCAGCGAATTTAATTCTCT
The DNA here is from genome assembly GCA_047947195.1 of Bacteroidota bacterium. Lineage (GTDB taxonomy): Bacteria > Bacteroidota > Bacteroidia > Cytophagales > Cyclobacteriaceae > UBA7330. Next base: position 1,797,703 of record CP170458.1, on the reverse strand, counting down.
CCAACAAGAAAAAACGGAAAATAAAGCCTATGAAAACCGGATTAAGTACGATTTAGCGACACACCGAAAAACGTACTTATTAACAGTACTGATCAATGGTGGTTTTCTCCCAGGGTATGGGTTTCCTACAAATATTTCCACCTTCAATACTTCCACTATTCAAGATTTCATTCGAAGCAGAAATGTAAAAGAAGGTAGAGAAGATAATCATGTATTGGTTGAAGGCAAACCAAGTCGGAATACGGCGATTGCCCTTGGAGAATACGCACCAGGCAGTCAAATTGTAATAGATGGTAAAGTCTTTACCTCATCTGGCATTACCTTGAATTTTCAAAATCCAGATGACAATGTGATCAGCTACCAAATATTGAAAGTTGCTTGGCGCTGTAAAGAATGTGGTTCCTCTGGCAAGTCCACTTACGGGAGTAAAGTTGAGTGCAAAAATCCAACATGTAGTAATCCAGATAAAATTGAGGTTTTCGAATTTATTGAACCTACTGGATTTTCCGTTTCATTTTACGACCAGCCAACGAACGATATCTCCAGACAGACTTACATTAAGGCACAGAATCCATGGATTAATACCCTCTCAAGAACAACCAAACTCCTTAACCCGGAATTGGGTAGTTACATAGCTGATCCGAATGGTGAAATATTTTATCACAATAAAGGAGAACATGGAAAGGGGTTTGCGGTATGTCTGGATTGCGGTTATGCGCATTCCTTAACAGTAGACGGAGATGAGCCTGTTGATTTTCGTTCTCATAAAAAATTACGTGGATTAAATGTAAAGCCTGATTCTGATCAAAAGTCAAGATGCAATCCTGACCCCAATAGTATCAAAAACCTCACACTGGGTTTTTCTGACAAAACGGATGTGTTTGAACTCTTTTTGAAACACTCAGCAACAGGGGAGTATTTTCTTGTCACTAATGAAAACAATAAGGTTTTATCCTGGACATTGGCTGTAGCACTTCGTCACGGTCTTGCTAAGTCCTTGGGTATTAATGCCGAAGAAATTGGTTTTACCGTTAAACAGGTGGTTAATAAATCTCTGTGCAGTGCACCCATCTATGGCATTTGTCTCTATGATGTTAATAGTGGAGGCTCAGGTTTTTCTACTTTGGCAGCACAGCCGGACACCTTGAAAACTATGGTGGAAAATGCCAAGGAACTACTTAATTGCAATTGTAAGAGTGCTTGTCAGAAGTGTCTACTTCAATTTGATACCAAAGAGTATGCAGATCTCCTGAACCGCAATGTTGGATTAAATTACCTGGATGAATCCTTCATAAATAAGTTGGGTCTTCCTGAGCACGAACAAATATTTGGTGACCTCTCTGTGTTTTGTCAAAATGACCTTTTTGATGAATTAAAATTTCAATCCAATAAATCGTTTAGTAAACTGGAAATTTTTGTTGGTGGATCTGTCGAAAATTGGTCTGTCAATGATAGTACCATTAAAACCAAGCTATTTAGGTTAGTTGAAGTCTTAGGCTATTACAAGGAGTTAATAATATATATCAAGAAACGAGATTTTGAACAACTCAGTAGAAACCAAAAGCTTGATATGTATTATTTTATATCCGGTTCCCAAAAAACAAGACTTCATGTAATTGAGACAATTCCAAAATATCAAAATGAAGGTCTTTTACTGGCTTTAGCCACCGATCGAGATAATCATCAATTAGCCTTTGGCACTAAAAATCAAATATCCTTTATCTTTAATGAAACCTGGGGTTATACAGAGCCTGAATTGCTTATTAGAGCATTTGTTGATCAATTTACATTAGAGAGTGAGCAGATAGACCTACCATCACTCCTTCCAAAACCAGAAGTCAATTCAACACAGATATCAATTATCAAGGAATTAAATACCTCTATTGGAGATTTTGGAAATGAATTTTGGAGTCTAATAAGAAGTCATTGTCAGTCTGTGGGTATTGATATTGAGAATCTTGGAAAACTTAAGCTTGTTGATTATTCGGATAGATATATCAAATCTCCCTTAACAGCATCACTGCTTTCTGGAATTCTTAATTCACTTCCCTTTGATTCTAAAGAGGCAGAACTCATTGTCTCATGGATGGACGTGACTCAACCCAGATACCCAAAAACATCAAGAAAAATTTATGAAAACTGGTATCCGGAAGAGGAATCAGATAGGGAAGATTTCTTTGGTTTATTGTTAAATCAATCCTTTTCTGATATTACAATTAATTCCACAAGTGATAACCATAGAATTCCACACCCAAGAGAACTTGATCTTGAATTTGATAGTGGCAAAAGTTTGAATATTCGACTTGACCAGGGATTAGGATATTGGTTTATTGATGGCTACCCTCCAGAGTTTCCCTTTCATAAACCTGTTAGTGAACAAGTGCAATGGGTCGTTGAGAACTCCAAGGTATTTCGTTTAAAGAATTCCTCTAATTTCCAGACGTATTTTGATATCAGGCTAGATTAAGATAAAGACTTATTTCATCTTATCTAAGACTAGAAATTTGGTTTTATTCCCGTGCAAATAACGTGCAAATAAAAAAGCCACTCACGAAAAAATATCGTAAGTGGCTGATAATCAAGTGATCCGCCCGGGATTCGAACACGGAACCTACTGCTTAGAAGGCAGTTGCTCTATCCAGTTGAGCTAGCGGACCTCTGACTACGCCAAGGCTTCGTCAGATGATCTGACTGCTTAGCGACTTTTCTTTTAATATCTAAAAACAAACTATTTTAATCTTTAAAATACTTATCCATCATCAGAATTCGCTTATAAAGGACAGCTTTTCCCGAACCGGTCTTAAAGTACTTTTCTAATTTCTTAGCCTTTTCTTTGGTTTCAATAGCAACATATGCTTCTATCACATATGGAGCAAATGATTTTGTGGATTGATTTAATCCATCATTATGTTCTATTAACCTTTTTTCAAGGCTGTGAGTGTACCCCACATACCTAAAATCTGAATTTTGGCTTTTTAAAACATAAACATACCACATGTCAAAGAATCAAAGTGCTTAGCCAAACGAAGCTATAGCGCAGTTTGGCGGAGAGAGGGGGATTCGAACCCCCGGTACAATTGCTTGTACGGCAGTTTAGCAAACTGCTGGTTTCAGCCACTCACCCATCTCTCCTGGGCCTTACTGAAAAAGCCATTTCTCAATGGCTCCTGTAAAGGACTGCAAATATAGTATTTCAGTTTAAAAAATTGTCAGCTCAATATGACATTTCAATAATCAATAATAATTCATGGATGAAACTGTATTAAAAACTGCAAATCCTTCACCTCACCACGTGAAATTCAATTTTAAATGGGTTACTAAGTAACCTAATTTCACTGCAATCAATTTGAATCGCATGAAATCGATATCCAACTCCTACTATCTGCTTTATTGCTCAATCTTCATATTGCTAATCGCGTGCTCTCGTCCACCTATCAAAAGCTATCAGTCCTATGTAGATGCTGAAGAAATGTGCCGGATCCTGGAGAAAAAGAGAAACCAGAAAACCGGTAAAAAGGTCAGACCCAACAGACCTGGTAAGAAATCAATAGACAACTTTCAGGCCTATGAATCTGATTTTTCCATATTGCCAGAATATATTGTACCATCCCCCGATCGATCCATTGAATCAAACAGTCTGTCCTTCCAACGAAGACCGTATCCACCATTGCTATCAATAGGTGGTCAAAAAGAAATTTATGCTGATCAAAATCTTTTAGTTACAGGTAGCTATTCGACAGAATCAAGTCATACAGTCATATCAGGTGAATTACCGTCTACTCATTTAGATACTGATCCAATCGAGATATCAGGCGACCCACTCAGTTATCCATACACTAATAATTACCATTTTCCAGCTGCTCTTTTTGGCGGAGCCTTCTTAGCCGGACTTGGTCTTTTCAAAAGAAGTAAAAGCATCTCAAGTATATCGGGTTGGGCACAAACCAACCCAATTAAAAGTAGGTGGACCATAGCCGGTATTCATACGGCAATGATTCCATGTATGGCTCTTTTGGGGAATGAACTTTACCTGGAAGGAAGCCTTATACCGGATCCGGTATTGTATGGCAGCATGGGTTTATTAGGTTCTTCTATCGCCCTATCGAATTACAAGTTCCCGAAAAGATATTATTATAACTCCATGAGAGCTTTGACCGTATCCACCGCCCTTTCCGGGAGTCTTATGATAATGCATGCAGGAAATCACTACGAAATTCAAAACCTGAATCAGGTTGAAATCAGTACTCCCCAGGCAACTTTTGCTTCTCTGTCAAATATCAGTCTGGAAGAACGTGACGCAACGGCATTGCAAGAACCTAAAAAGAAAGGGCTTTCAACTGGTGCTAAAATAACCTTAACTGTCCTTGCAATCGCAGCAGCAGTAGGTCTATTCCTACTCCTGGCTGGACTCTCCTGTAACATCGCCTGTGCTGGTTATGAAGTTGTGGCATGGATCGTATTTATCGGCGGTAATATAGGCAACGCAGCACTACTGATCTATGCAATCAAATCAATATTCGGAAAGAACAAGAAACAAAAACTGAGACAGACTCAACCGATTTAGATTCTCATTGCCTCTTATTTAGAACTTGCGGTAGTCCGCTTTCAACAACTTGTTGGGCTCTTTCTCTTTGAACTTTCCTTTCTCACCATTCCAGTGTAAGGTCTGGTTCGGGAAACGGTTTGCAACAACGCCCAGCAATATCGCTTCTGTTAGATTGGCTGCATAGGAGAATGGCGCACTGCATTTACCCTTGTCCAGGCAGGCGTCAATAAACTGGTGATAGTGATTGACCAAATCCATATCAGGCATATTGAATTTTTCATATTTACCATTCACAATAAGCTTGGGGTAATCAGTGTGAGGAAGGACTAAAGTTCCTTTTTCACCAACGAAGACTGCCCCCTGATTCGGCAATTTGTCATTACCCGGTAAAATCAGATCCTCATGTTTAGGCGGTGCTCCGGGCCCATCGTACCAAACCCATTTAAAATCGTCAGTAGTATATTCAGTCTTCGGAAACTCATAAGTAACTACGTTGTGTTCAGGGTGTCCAAACCCGGTAAATTCCCGGCAACTGGTATTGACTGTTTTGGGCACTGTCAGGCCTAATGAAGTATATGGAGTATCGAAAATATGAACGCCCATATCACCCAGCGTTCCACATCCGTAATCCAGCAATTTTCTCCAGTTGGCAGGATGATAGAAATTCTCTTTGTAGGGTCTCTCCGGAGCAGTTCCCAGCCAAAGGTTCCAATCCAGATTTTCAGGAACAGGATCACTGCCGGTTGGCGCTGGTCCGTCATATCCCCAGTTTTTTGGAGACCAAGCCCGTACACAACTTACTTTTCCAATGAGACCCTGCTGAATCAGAACAACGGATCTTAGGTACGGGTCACTCGAATGCATTTGAATGCCCATTTGGGTAGTGAGATTGTTCTCCTGTGCCATTTTTTTCATGGCCCGGGCCTCAGACACATGATGAGTCAGTGGCTTTTGACAATAAACCGCTTTACCCATCTCCATGGCCCTTATCGATGCAGGTGCATGCGTGTGATCTGGTGTGGAAACGACAACAGCGTCGATGGATTTCCCCACTTCATCAAAAAGCCGCCTGTAATCGGTATAAGTTTTTGCTCCCGGATGCAGTTTTTGTGCATCAGCAAGTCTCAAGGAGTCAACATCACACAAAGCCGTTACCTCAACCATGTCATGAGAGGAAATAGCCCGGAGATCACCTCCCCCCATTCCTCCGACTCCTATATGTGCGGTACGAATTTTGCCGTTTTTAACTATTGCCCACACTGAAGAGGGCAACAAGGTAATAGAAGCTAATGCACCGGCCGTCTTCAAAAACTCTCTCTTTTTCATGCGTATATAATTGATTTAATGGTCACATGGGATTCGCCCCGAAAGCTTTCAGGGCTCATTTCATGTGCCTTAACTTTTGTTAATCTTTAATGATGAATGTAATTTATGTAATAATAGAATCTTTAGGGGTAAGGACCGATTAGGTTTTTAGCGTAAATGGGGTGAAAATAGTAGCGTCATTCTGAGCGATATAAGTAATAATAAATTTGTGAGCTGCGATTGGTCAATCAATTCATTTAATAAACAGTTGGAGCATTGGATGTAAGCGTAAGAATCTTGTCTTTGTTGTGGAAGTACTTGTTAAACGATTCGACTCTGCTTACAAGCAGGAGATCGTTTGCTAGGGATGATGGTATAGAGTTTATTTTTACATCACTGAGGCAAATGCACATTACCATTAATATGATCCATGTGCATGGAAAAATACGACCGTAAAGGATTGTGACATGCAAACACCATGAAAAAAGGGATGGCGCACAATTACCCTTATTAAATCCCTTTTAAAGATGGTTTTTTAAGCCGCGTATTGTAATTTGTTGTCCAAAACCCGCGAATAAAATATTAGCATAGGGCGGTTCTTTTTATACAATGAAAACATGCACATACCCAACCTGTTATCAGCGCATCCCAGAAATCCATTGGATGATCTATCCTGTATTATGGTCCGTGTTGTTTCTCCTCCATACCAGTTGCTCAAACCAGGACCTACCTCCCGGAGACCCAAACAATGCTGGACTTTTCCTTCCTGAAGGATTTGAAGCCGTCGTGGTGGTAGATAGCTTGAAAGGTAGAGCCAGACATCTGACCGTAAACACCAATGGCGACATCTATGTAAAACTGAGGTTCCAGGGTGATGATGGTGGTAATGCAGCACTCAGAGATACAGACAATGACGGTAAGGCAGATATCATAAAAGTCTTTGACAGCTATGAGGACCGAAGTAGCTATGGAACGGAAATGCGCATCCACAATGGATACCTGTATTTTAGTTCGGTAACCCGCGTCTTCCGGCAAAAGCTGACCGATGATCTGGTGCCTGATACAGAAATGGAATTGATCCTGACAGATACTCAACGTCCGCGACAGCATGACACGAAACCATTAGCATTTGACACGGAGGGTAACATGTATACCATTTTTGGAGCTCCCTCTGATGCCTGCCAGGTAGATGACAGATCTCCCCTTTCTCCTGGAATGGATCCATGCCCTTTATTAGAGACACGTGGTGGTATCTGGAAATTCGATGCTAATAAGAAAGACCAGTATCAGGAGGATGGGATAAAATTCGCAACAGGTTTGAGGAGTGTGGTTGGGCTGGATTGGAATGACCAGGACGATAACCTTTATGCTGTCGTTCATGGTAGGGATTATTTGCATAATACCTGGCCTAGAGAATTCACTCCCTGGGAAGGGTCGGTACTTCCATCTGAAGTATTTGTAAGGTTAAAAGAAGGTGATGATGCCGGATGGCCATATCATTATTATGACCAGATCAAAGGAGATTATTTCCTAAACCCAGAATATGGTGGGGATGGTGAAAAACAGGGTAAAAATGCAGATAAACTGACCGATCCTGTGGTCGGATTTCTTGGACATTTTGCGCCTAATGACATTATGTTCTATGAGGGTGATCAATTCCCTGATCGATATAAGAATGGGGCATTTATTGCCTTCCATGGATCGACCAGCAGCAGCCCCTATCCCCAGACCGGGTATTTCATTGGATTCGTTCCTATGATAAATGGTATCCCACTTGGCCCCTGGGAAGTCTTCGCAGATGGCTTTGCTGAACAAGAAATCATTGTCAATACCAGCGATGCCATGTATAGGCCAATGGGTCTGGCTGTCGGACCGGACGGTTCGCTGTATGTCTCAGATTCAGAAAAAGGAAAAATCTGGAGGATCATGTACAAGGGAGATAATAATCAATTTGGAAAAGAACAATTGGCTGCTATGGAGAAGCGAAAGCAAACAGCCTCCAACCTGAAGACCCCTGTAGAATTTGAGGATTTGGTGGTAAAAGATGATAGTGATAAAGAAGATCAATACAATAGTGAAAACCTGAGTGAGGGTGGCAAGCTTTATAATACATTTTGTGCCATGTGTCATCAGTTTAATGGTCTGGGGAACGACCGGTTTCCTCCGCTTGACAATACAGAATGGGTATTAGGAGACAAAACCACCTTAATCAATGTAGTGCTTGAGGGTCTCCGTGGAGAGATCTTCGTGAAAGAAAAGTCTTATAATAACCGGATGCCCAAACTCAGCATGTTGAAAGATGAAGAGATTGCAGGAATACTAACTTATGTCCGACAAAATTTTGGCAATAATGCATCACCGATAACACCCGAAGAGGTGGCTACGGTACGTAAGACCAATGAAACATTAAATAACGAATGAAAAACCTTTCTCTTAACAAGATAGATTTTAAACCAATAGATCAGAATTTTAGATCTAGTGTTAATTCATTGATGATTATTATCTCTATCTTCTTTTTCAATGGATGTAAACAATCAAGCAATAGCCAGAGTGGATCAGATAGCAGTGAATCAACTGCTGAGTCTCTCTATCAGGCTAAGACTTTTACCAAAAAAGGCGAATTTACATCAGGAATTGAAGGCCCTGCAGTCGGAAAAGATGGAATCATTTACCTGGTAAATTATGAAACACAGGGCACCATTGGGCAGGTAGATGCTGAAGGAAATACCTCACTTTTTGTGACCTTACCAGAAGGAAGTATTGGAAATGGCATTAGGTTCGACAGCAAAGGCAATATGCTCATCGCTGATTATACCATGCACAATGTCCTGAAGGTTGATATGACAACAAAAGAAATCAGTGTCTACGCTCACAACGACCATCTGAACCAGCCAAATGATCTGGCAATCATGGATAATGACATTGTGTTTGCCAGTGATCCGGATTGGAAAAACAATAAGGGACAGCTGTGGAGAGTGAATTTGGATGGAACCACTACCCTACTGGAAGCAGATATGGGCACCACAAATGGTGTTGAAGTAAGTCCGGACAACAAAACACTCTATGTCAATGAATCTGTGCAGCGAAATGTTTGGGCTTATGATCTTGGACCCAACGGAGACATTAGTAATAAGAGACTTCTTATAAAGTTTGACGATTTTGGCATGGATGGCATGCGGACCGATTCGGAAGGTAACCTTTATATTACCAGACATGGTAAAGGCACTATTGCCAAGGTGTCTCCACAAGGCAAACTACTGGAAGAAATTCAATTAACTGGAAAAAACCCTTCCAACATTGCTTTTGGTGGAACAGCGGGTAAAACGGCTTTCGTCACACTTCAGGATAACGGAAATATTGAATCATTTGAAACTGAAATTTCGGGACGAGCCTGGCAAATGATGAAATAACTGGAATAATTAAATCACATTAAAATGAAAATAACAAACTTGAAACCACTTTTTATCGCCCTGATAGCATTGTGCTTTTCAACAACTCTTACAGCACAGCAATACGACCTCCTGATCAAAAATGGTACTGTTATCGATGCTAAGAACAACATTAGCAGCAAAATGGATGTGGCTATTCTGGATGGTAAGATTGCCGAGGTATCAGCAAGCATCCCAGCCAATAAAGCCAAGAAAGTTATTGATGCTAAAGATAAACTGGTGACTCCAGGACTCATCGATCTTCATGGACATGTTTTTTATGGCACAGAAGAGAATTCCGCTTATAGTGGTGGTTTTAGTAGCGTTGCACCAGATGGCTTTACGTTTCGGAGCGGAGTGACCACGATCGTAGATGCCGGAAGTTCGGGATGGCGAAACTTTGACGAATTCAAAGAAAATGTAATTGACAAGTCAAAAACCAGGGTCCTGGGATTTTTGAATATTGTAGGATCCGGGATGAAAGGTGGAATTATCGAACAGAATGTGAATGACATGGATCCCAAGATGACAGCTCTCACAATCAAAAGATATCCTGAATTAGTAGGCGTAAAACTGGCGCACTATTCCGGTCACGAATGGGAACCTACTGATCGGGCAATAGAAGCAGCTGCCCTGGCTGAAGTGCCGCTCATGGTAGATTTTGGTGGTGCCAATCCTACCCTTTCCATAGAAACTTTGTTTATGGAAAAGTTTAGATCTGGGGACATCTTTACCCATACTTTTGCTTCTCTAGGAAGCAGGGAACGCGTTGTTGATGAGAATGGAAAGGTGAAGCCTTTCGTATTCGAGGCTCAAAAGAAAGGGGTTATTTTTGATGTCGGACACGGTGGAGGAAGCTTTGCATTTACACAAGCTGTACCAGCGATGCAACAAGGTTTTAAACCCAATTCTATCAGTACCGATCTGCATATTACCAGTATGAATGCTGGTATGAAGAATATGCTTAATATCATGTCGAAATTCCTCAACATGGACATGCCAGTGAGTGAAGTCATTGCTATATCCACGTGGAAACCTGCCCAATACATCAATAGGACAGATTTGGGTAACCTGAGTGTAGGTTCAGTCGCAGATGTTGCAATTCTAAGCCTTAAAAAAGGTGATTTCGGCTTTATCGATTCGGAGGGAAAGAAGATGAAAGGAACTCAAAAGCTAGCGTGTGAATTAACACTAAAGGATGGTTTGGTCATGTATGACCTTAATGGTATGGCCAGTGAGGATTGGGATAAATAGAAGTTTAATCAACAAAATATAATCAGATATGAAGCGAAGGGAAATTATTAAAAGACTAGGTGTCGCTCCTGTAGTTGGAGGCGCAATGATCTCTGAATCATTTGGATCACCGCTTGAAAATGTTGGCCAACTTGCAACTAAACCCGCAAAAGGAAAGAATATTTATGAATCACTGGGAGTAGAGACCATCATCAATTGCAGAGGGACATTTACCATACTTGGGGGCTCCACAGAACGCCCTGAGGTTTTGGAAGCCATCGAAGCTGCATCTGGCTACTTCGTTCAATATGATGAGTTGGCAAATGGAATTGGAAAAAAACTGGCAGAAATAACCAAAGCCGAATGGGGAATCGTAACGGCAGGCTGTGCTGCAGCTATGAAACATGCGGCGGCTGCCTGTGTCACTGGTGGGAATCCTGAAAAACTGATCAGGATACCTCATATAGATGATTTTGAGAAGAACGAGGTCATCATACCAAGAAGCTCCAGAAATGTTTATGATCATGCCATCCGAAATGTAGGTGCCAAAATCATAACAATAGATGATACTCCTGAAGCACTTGAAGAGGCTATCAATCCAAGAACAGCCATGATATACATCATGACAGGACGGGCAAACGAGACCGGACAACCACTTTCCCTGGAAGTAATTAGCAGCATTGCCAAAACAAAAAACATTCCTGTGCTCGCTGATGCTGCTGCTGAAGACCTTAGCATCCCCTGTGTTCATTTAGAACGAGGTGCCAACATGGCTGCATACAGCGGTGGAAAAGCGATATGCGGCCCGCAATGTGCAGGTTTATTACTAGGTGACAAGGATTTACTAATGGCTGCCTGGCAGGCTAGTGCACCACACCATGGACCTGGTAGAGATAACAAAGTTGGAAAGGAAGAAATGCTGGGAATGCTAGCAGCTGTAGAGGCCTGGACTACCAGGGACCATGACAATGAATGGAAAACCTGGTTAGGATGGCTAGATGAAATCTCTTCGAGATTGACAAAAATAGATGGAGTGACCGCAGATGTTCAGCTACCAACCGGGCTAAACAACAGAGCACCCAGGTTGACCTTGACATGGGATCCGGAGAAATTAAATATTACAGGTGAAGAGGTAGCTGAAGAAGTGGGGCGTAACAAACCTCGAATAGCTATAGGTGGAGGAAGTCGTGGCTATAGTACCTCCATCTCAATAAATCCCAGTCAAATGAGACCTGGAAATGCCAAAGTTGTTGCAGACAGACTTTATGGAGTTCTTTCAGCTAAAAGAGAACCAATATCGGATGAAATGGCACCTGCTAGCGAAACCATCTCCGGTCATTGGGAAGTAGCAGTAGATTTCTTCGCTGGTAAGAGTACCCATAAATTTTATCTCGAGCAAGATGAAAATTGGGTCTCCGGTATGCATACCAGTGAGTTTGCAACACAGGAGATGATCGGTATGATCGAAGGTAAGGACGTGGTACTCAGAAGTAGATTTCAGGTGCCTGGAAATGGCATCAGTTTCTGGTTTATTGGAAAAGCTGATAAGGGAAATCTTTCAGGATCTGTCTTTCTTGGAGAATACCTAACCGCGGAATTCAAAGCTGAAAAGATCACATATGAACATAACCACAAGAAATTAATGGTCCCTGGAGGACCTCCATTGGCAACTTAAGCAATTGTTTTTTTCTTAGAATCAAATTTGGCACACAGAGGCTATAAGCGGTGTGAGTTATTTTTGAGTTTCATATGACTCTCATGCGATAAGGTTTTTGCTGATCAGTTACTTTCGTTGACTCGACTTCCTTAATGAACCACCTTTTTCCGACTTCCAGGTCAGTAAAAAGCACAAAATAAACGCCTCTGTTGATCCAAATATTCTGAAGTGTTCGGTAGAAGACATAATCTGAGTTATCTACGATAAAAACAAAGTCAACTTTTCTTTCATTTTCATTCATCAAATTCCAAGAGGACTCAATTAAGTTACAGGCCTGCGATATTGATATTGTTACGATAACTTTACTCAAATCAAATATCAATCTCAGACCAGAATCAATCGCTTTTGGAAATACTACCTTAGCAACATACTCGACTTCATCAGTATCAATATTTCCTTCAAATGATATAATTAAAATCCCTTCTTCGGGGAGTAGAGACTGAGTAAACATAGCTGGTATTTTTTCAGTACATTAAAATTATGGCAATTCATTCAAGACAGATGTAAGAATTATCATGATTATACATAATTCTTATCATGCAACCTAAAGCGTTACATACTATTTAGGTAAAATAAGCATATTCTAAAATAAGACTCACAAAATCAGAATTTTACCTATTTTCCACCTGGTAATAATTGGATACTTTTAGCCGTTGATAATTTAAACCACCAAATCTTTTAGCCTTGCTAGATGCTAAGTCCGTAATGTTCATGTTTGGGCTATTCAGCTCTTTTATCGGACTTTTATTTGTCTTGTATCTTATTGCACATAAACGGTGGGACAAACACCTGATCATTTTTTCCTCAAGTAAATTTCTTCAGGCGTTCGGTGTTTTTGGGCTTGTCGCTGCAGTAATCTATGATAGTAAATCCATTACAAATGTTAGTAGTATCATACTGATTATTGGATACACCTTAGAAGTATACATTGTTGTGATGTTTGATCATCATGCCCGTCAAACACTGAATGGCAGTAAATATCTATTCCTTGTTCTGTTTATACCTGTAATACTCAATATCCTGATTATGATCATATTTCCAGAGATAAGATACAGGGATCTGATGAAACCATTACATAGTACCATAGCGTTATGCTTTGGTTTTGGAGCCTTTGAGCTTTTTAGAAAAACAAATAAGACCAGATTTGCTCTCATGGTTGCAATCACTTATCTATTATTCTCACTCGCCTGGCTCAATTCAGCTATATTGGCAATTGTAGAAAGTTCTGGGATCAAATATTTTGATGGAACGACTAATAGAGAGTTTGTTATTTGGGTTACAGCTGCCCTCAATATGATCGTCGCTAGCGTTGGATATCTGCTGATGCTAAAGGATTTAAATGAGAAAGAAATAGACGAGAAAAATCTCCAAATAGAATCCGACAACAAAAAATTAACCGCTCTAAATAATCAAAAGGATAAATTCTTTTCAATTATAGCTCATGATCTTAAAGGACCTATTGGAGGATTACTGAACCTGGGCGAAGTTTTGCAGAAAAAATATGATCAAGTGTCACCCGAAAAAAGAGAAGAATTATTTAGGTTACTAGTAAATTCAGCGAAAGAAACATCCAACTTACTTGAGAATCTGTTGCAATGGTCTAAATCAGAATCTAAACAATCTGAAGTAATCCCTGCAAAACTTGATGTGGCGAAGCTTATTGATAAAAGCCTGAGTCTTCTCAATCAGAAAATCGAAGAAAAAGGTATTTCAATTACAAAAGACTTGGAAAAAGGTGCTTCAGCATGGGCCGATGAAATTATGACTGATTTTGTGATTCGAAACCTAATCTCCAATGCCACCAAGTATGTCCATAAAGGCGGTAATATTCATATCTCGAGCAGGTTAGATTCTGAAAGGAATTTATGTATTACCGAAATAATGGATGACGGTGTGGGTATTGAACCAAAGCTTTTGAAGAAGCTTTTTTATCTAGATTCAACTTATACAACTAAGGGAACAAATAACGAATCAGGAACTGGTTTGGGATTAAAAATATGTAAAGAATTTATCAGCTTAAATCATGGATTCATTCAGGTAAAAAGCACTCAAGGTCAGGGTAGTACTTTTACCATTTCATTGCCTTACAAGAAATAGGGTTTAACTCTATTTTTTTACTGGTTCAATAGCTAACCTGAAGCACAGTACTGACATCAGTAGGGTAGCAATAGCAAAAAACTTCTCGAATGTCGAAATTGCCAAAATATTCCCAATAGTATTTAGAAAGAACAATACAGTAAGTATCCAAAGAATAATTCTTGACAACCCTGTCAACCTTGAAAGTTTCACTTGTTGAGAGCGAATCAATACAGTGATCAGACAAACGAGCATAATAAACAGGGAAACGAATTCAAATTGAAGCAATTCTTCAGCTGTTTTCAATCGCCCTCCCCAAAGAAATTCTACTGGAGCATAATCAAACATAAGAATCCCAATGATAATTGTCAGATGAAACACAACAAGTAAACTAAAAAGCGCTCTCGTCCAGTTAATTGCTCGATCAAATGAAATGAAATCTTTCATATAACAATTATACCGAAGCCTTGACAGCTTTCCTGACTTCAGGTGCTACTACAGTTCCCAATAGCTCTATCGCTTTCAGCAATTTCTTATGAGGCATCGTCCCCACACTCAGGTGCATCAGGAAACGAGTTAACCCAAACATCTCCTGCTCCATAAGTATCTTATCAATGACTTCTTGTGGACTACCCACCAATAATGACCCTCTCCTGCTTCGCATAGCTTCATATTGTTGACGAGTCATGGCTGACCATCCTCTTTCCTGCCCTATTTTACTCATCACCCACGCATATGGTCCGTAGAAATCATCCGCAGCCTGTTGCGAGTCTTCAGCTATGAAGCCATGTGAATGAACAGAAATCTGCATCCTTTTAGAATCGTGTCCGGATGAAATATAAGTGCTTCTATACAATTGAGCCAGTTGAATAAATTGCTCTGGCATACCACCAATAATAGCAATAGCAAGCGGTAATCCATTCTTAGCTGCTCTTATCACAGACTCAGGGGTCCCTCCCACCGCAATCCAAATTGGCAGCTCTTTTTGGTAAGGTCTTGGATAAACTCCACGATTATTGATTGATGGTCTATGGTGTCCCTGCCAGGTCACTCTTTCAGATTCATTTAGCTTGATAAGTAATTCGAGTTTCTCCGAGAATAGTGTATCATAATCTTTTAGGTCATTCCCGAAAAGTGGAAAGGATTCAATAAAAGAACCACGCCCCGCCATGATTTCCGCTCTTCCACCGGATAAAAGATCAACATGAGCAAATTGCTGGTATACTCTTACCGGATCATCTGAACTAAGCACGGAAACAGCACTCGATAATTTGATGTTTTTAGTCTTTACTGCTGCAGCCGCCAGCACTACAGCTGGAGAAGAAACCACAAAATCAGGACGGTGATGCTCACCTATCGCATAAACATCCAAACCAACCTGATCCGCAAGCTCAATTTCCTCCATCAGGTTCTGCATGCGCTGATAAGGACTTAAAAGCTTCCCAGTTTCAGGATCTGGCGTATTTTCTACGAATGTGCTGATACCAATTTCCATGTTATTCTATTTGATTCTTCAAAATAAACAATGTAGGTACATAAATAATCCCGGATGGACAAAATTTATTATTTATAACCACTAATACGCTAATGAGTTATTTGCTGCTTAATTCCACTAAAGGTGGGAAATTAGTAACATTATTCCAGTACACCACACCTGACTAAATAGGTGGTAGAAGAGCCAAAATGCCACTGATAATCTCCGACAAGTTCGAAGACCCGGTTCGTTTATATTCGTAAATTCGTGGCTGTTGCAGAAACCTATAAAAGCTGAAACCCAATGCCGAAAAAAATAGCACGCATTGAAAACGCGCGCTATTTTATGATATCTGGTGCGCGTTTGCAACACGTACCAGAAATTTATTAAAGTTATTACCAATCTACTCCGGTGTCCTTCCAGCTTTTTGTTTTGGCTGATTCAAGGACCATTTCACATACCTTTTGTGTTTGCAAGGCATCTTTGAAAGTTGGATTACATTCCTCACCAGTATCAAGCGATTTAAAGAAATCAGCAGCCTGATGGACGAATGAATGTTCATAGCCAATAATCAGACCTGGAACCCACCATTTATCCATGTAAGGCTGATCTCCATCGGTAACATGAATGGATCTCCAGCCACGGACTACTGATTCATCTCTGTGATCGAAGTATTCCAATCGGTTCATATCATGCAGATCCCAGCGGATGGATGCATGTTCGCCATTTATTTCAAATGTATAAAGCGCCTTATGTCCTCGAGCATATCGTGTAGACTCAAAAAGTCCCAGGGAGCCATTATCGAAGTGGCAATGGAAGATACAGGCATCATCAATACCTACTTTTTGCATTTTACGGGTATCATGATGAATCCTTTCTTTTACAAAGGTTTCAGTCATTGCTGAAACATCTTTAATCCCACCATTCAACCACATAGCTGTGTCTATGCAGTGGGCCAACAAGTCGCCAGTCACACCTGATCCAGCGGCTCCAACATCAAGCCTCCAGGTACCCGCACCTCCCTGCGGAACATCCGCACTAATGGTCCAGTCCTGAAGGAAATTTGCCCGATAATGAAATATCTTTCCCAGCTTACCAGAATCAATGATCTGCTTGGCTAAAGTAACTGCAGGTACCCTTCGGTAGTTATACCACACTGTATTTTTTACTCCAGCCTTTTCAATTGCTTTTACCATTTCTTCACCTTCTTTCAGTGTACGCGAAAGTGGCTTTTCACACAGGATCATCTTACCCGCCTTAGCAGCAGCCATGGCTATTTCAGCATGTGTATCATTGGGTGTACAAATGTCAACTGCATCTATATCATCCCGGGCAATCAGTGCTTTCCAGTCTGTTTCAGTAGACTCATAACCCCACTGATCTGCAAATGCCACCACTGCATCTTTACTTCTGGCACAAGCTGCCTTCAAGACTGGTGTATGTTTTAAATCAGGAAAGAAATTAGGTATTCTATTATAGGCATTGGAGTGGGTTCTTCCCATGAATCCACACCCGATCAATCCAATCCTTAATTCTTTTTTATCCATGTTGTTTATACTTTCTTAGATGAAAAATAGATTTGATTATTCACTCCAGCCGTGAGCTTCTCTTACTTTAATAAGCATGGCTAATATGTCGTTCCAGGTTTTTTGCTGTGTCATCACAGAATTGTCAAACATACAGCCATCCCAACAAATGTGCTTAAACGCTTTAGTTAGATTACCCTGACCATCTCTCAGCCAATATCCGGCATCATGTACCACATCTAATTTTCCATTTGGATCAGTCGCCTGGCAATGTCTTCCGGTTTTATCGTGAGATCCTGTTCCATGAACAGTACCATCATTTTGAGCTACATGGAAATCAATGGTCCACGGTCTCAACGCATCAGTGATTTTCTTAAGCCCGGCATTGAGTGTATCCCGGTCATTCCAATCAAAGTCCTGAGGTAAGATCCTGTCTTCGGGTCGGTTGTATCCCAGAAGGTACAACATTGTATGAGCCATATCTGCCTGGAAACCCATGTTAGGACGGTCTACTGCTTCAAGCGTTTCAACCATGGTTTTCCAGCTATGCATCCCACCCCAGCAGATCTCTCCTTCTGCAGCCAATCTTTCATCGTAGTCAGCTGCCACATCACAGGCTTCCTGAAATGTCTGAGCAATCAATTTGGAATTGTTAACAGGATCTTTTGCCCAATCAGAAGGACTAGAGGCTGAATCGATCCTTATAATTCCGTAGGATCTTACGCCCTGCTCTCTCATCACTTTTGCGAATTCACAGGATTTTCTCACCATGTCCACGAAGACTTTACGATCTTCTTTGCTTCCCATTGCCGGACCGCCCCAGATAGGAGCAACAAGGCTACCCACCTTTAGGCCATAACCCGCTATTTGATCGGCAATTCTTTTAAAGTCATCCTTTGACCCTTCGATATCTATATGAGGGGGTAGCAATCCTAAATCTACTCCATCAAACTTGACGCCATTAACTTCAGCTGCTGCTGTCATTTTCAGCATCTGATCGAAAGGTATGGGTGGTTCTGAATCTGGTCCTTTGCCCACTACACCGGGCCAGGTTGCATTATGTAATTTGGGATAATTGTTC
Organism: Bacteroidota bacterium; assembly: GCA_047947195.1. Lineage (GTDB taxonomy): Bacteria > Bacteroidota > Bacteroidia > Cytophagales > Cyclobacteriaceae > UBA7330. The sequence goes on along the minus strand of CP170458.1, from coordinate 1,779,317 downwards.
ACTTTTCGGGGTTTTTATATGTTAGAAAATGAATTTTATAAAGGTAATCAAATCTTAAATCTTCAGGTCCGGGTTCATTGGCCCAAAATGTTTAAGCATCACAATCGGATCAAGATCGGAGTAATTTGTAATCGTTACACCTTCTTTGGCCGCGTCTTCTGTTATGAAAAACTCATCATTAGTAAGCTGTCCGTAACGGATCATTGTCGGAGTCTCAACCTCCCAGACACCCATCTTACCATGACCCTGCATCATGATCATGCCGTAAGCTGCTTTGTCTTTAATGGTCACTGTCTGACCTGGCAAAACGGTTAATTCTTTGGCACTGAAAGCATCGGATCGATAACAAACCCATACTTCTCTGTACCCAACCATTTCGTTCTCCGGACTTACCGGAATCGGATTCATGAAGCGGGTCTCCAGCATATTTGGATCAGTATTGAGTTCCCAATCCAGCACTTCGATCAGTTGATCAAAATCTCCTATGCGATCTTTCGGTGTACCATTCCAAAGTAATTCTTCAGGTATGATCGCCTCATTTACCAATGACTGATACATGGCAAAGACATCGGAGGCTTTTTGTGGCTCGTAGGTACACATGCTTCCTGGTGCATGAAGCATTCCAGGAGGCACATCCCAGCCGGTTCCGGGTTCTAACCTAAAAGCAGAAGAGAAATTGGTGATCTTATTATCGCCCTTAGTGAAATTCACCAGGCACTCTCTGATCTGATCTTTAGTAGTCCCAGGTGTAATTCCAAAAAAGGTGTATGGGAAATCTCCACCATGGTTATTTACCTGTGGAGGGAAATAATAGGCTTCAGGTTTTCCTTTCTGACCAATCTTAGCAGCATCTGCATCATTGTGGTGCACGTGATGTGGTAAGGGTCCCATATTATCAAAAAACTTGGAGTACATCGGCCAACTTTCATGTTCCTTCCATAGTCTGTCACCAATGATCGCCCCTTTTAATTCATCTATCACATCACGGAGAAGTATCTGGCTCACCTTCGATCCATCTTTTACCACAACCGGGCTAAGTCCTTCGTTTTTGCCTGTTAATGGACCATTCTGAGCAGGTGTTGTTGAAGAAAACCATCGCTCATCTATACCTCCTCGCTCTCCACCAAGCACATAATAATCATCGGGGTGCAGCTTAATCCTCCTTCCAGGTACACAAAAGGAACGTGGAACCCAGGTTGGGGCCAGTCTTAATATTCCTTTTCCCTGTTCCAGGGCATTTTCCGCAAGTCTTTTTTCCATGTTCAGTTTTTGATTTGTTGTTTCTTATTCAGTTTTTGTTATCAATTGATTGATCTTTTCCCGATTAGATAAAACTTCTAATTCCAATTCATACACCCTATGTTCACCCGGCTCCAGAAAAATCAATGAACCTTCCTTCCTGGCTTCAGATTGTCCGATAGGCGGATGTGTTCCGGGCTCAATCGCAGTCACATACTCATTTTTTCCCCAGTGTTGCCAATTGGTAATCCAGGGCATCTGGTCCTTTTTAAACCTGATAGCTAAGCCTAAATCGATTTTGGGGTTAAATACTCCGCAATGCACGATACCATCTTTGTCTGCCTCAGGATCAATGAATCCACAAGCCTCACCAGTACCATTATGGGCTTCCAGAGGACCTTTGCAAGTCTTGTAATCCATACCAGGACTAAACAAATAGTCATCCATAGCTCGACCGCGAGATTCACATTTGCCTTTCCAAAGTATTTTGGCTCCTTCATCAATCAATGGCCATCCAAAATTAAGATGGTATAAAATCATATGAGGAGCTGGCTCATTCCCACTATTGATCACCTGATCAGTGACCTTAATAATTGAGGATCCCAGTTCCCCGCTAATTTTCCGCTTAAAATCCAGGCGACTGCCAAAAACCTGGGTCTGTTTCATCTCCCCGGAAATACTCATCTCCAGTTTCCCATGAATCGGGTCCGGTTGGATAACAGATTCAAGATCCGCGGGAATATTGCTGATCTGATCATGTAGTCCTCTTTCCCCAAATTCATCTACTTCGGGACCACCGACGTGGGTAAGACCACAGGTAGTCATAAGTCCACCACTAAAGGTCTTCAACCAGTCTATACCTTTATAAGCATAGGATTCGGGAGACATGTTCCCTCCATGACTCAACCAGGCCAGACTATGCTGGTTATAAAAGGCATCCACGATGTCCATCCCCCGATCTATCACCACTTTATATCTTAAACCAGTACCTGTATTTACCCATGCGATCCGATTGCCCCTAGCAGGACCATTATCAACTGTAGAAGTTTCTATTCCTCCTATCTGCGAATGATGGGAAATCTTCCCATTCCAGGGGTTATCTGTTCGTTTATTAGTGCTCAATTCATTGAATATTTACTCAACATCATTTTGATAAATTCCAGTCCTTTTTCAGCCATGTCCCAGGGTTTTGCATATTCTCTCCAGACATTGATAGAATTAGCAAAATCAACATCATTTCGAGTAAAACCTTCAATGGTCAACCACCCATCATATCCGATTTCAGCCAGGGTGGAAAAGGTATCATCCCAATGAACGTGTCCTTCTCCAGGAGTACCACGGTCATTTTCACTGATATGAAAATGCTTAAGGTACGTTGCAATCGTTTTGATTGATTTTACAATGTCTTTTTCCTCAATGTTTGCATGATGGGTATCATACATAGCCAGTACATTGGGATGGTCGGTAAGTTTGACTAAATGGGCCAATTGCTCCGTAGTATTACATAAGTAGCACTCAAACCGGTTTAGCGCCTCAGGAGTTAATGTAATCCCGAATTGACTGGCATATTCTCCTGCCTGATGCAATATTTCAGCACTCCATTGATATTCCTGTTCTTCCGGTGCATGTTGTCGAAAAGTAGCAAATGCTGAATGGAACGGGCCACAGATGACTTTGGAATGTAATAAATTGGATCGGTCAATTGTCCACTTGATACGATCCAGAGCCTTTTGCCTGATTTTGGGGTCCGGGTCAATTGGGTTTTCCTCACCCGACAGCACAAAGACAGTTGTGGTCTCCAACCCAATTGCATTAGCATGTTTCCCTATTTTTTTAAAAGCCTTTTCATCCGCATCCCCAACAAAAAACTCAGCTCCATCATACCCTATCGCTTTTAACCTATCCAGTATAGGCAAAAGATCATCAGACATTCCAGCTGACCAGGCCAGTACATTGAAGCCAATTTTGTTCATGCCTTAAAGGGCTTTATACCTGATATTTTTATACTCTACCTTCATTGGAGGACCCCGATGAATCTGGAATCCAAGTAAACCAAATGATTCATAATTATACCGGTCGTTATCGGTCACTTCACTCATCAAAATACCATTGATATAATGTTCAAGTTTATTACCTTTTATTACCAGCTTACATTCATTCCAATCCTGAGCTTTTATCTTTTCTTTTAATTCATCAGAAGTCCCGAGAGAAGCCACTACATCAGTACTCTGCCAGGCATTTTTCTGGACGTTTTCTCTGACTGGAGCACCAGGATTTTCAGCAGAGTTCACAATTACCTTTTGTCCTCTATAAGCCAGTGTAGCGCGCTTCCGCTCTTCATAATTTTGACCTGTATAATTGTTTCTACCATCTATATCAGCCTGGTATCCCATCAGACCATACGGAACACCATCCACCAGCTCGCTTCTGTACTGAATACCACTATTTCCTGTTTCAGTAATTCGGAAATCAAGGATTAGCTCAAAATCAGCTGGCTCACCCCCTTGCCAAATCAGAAAGGTGTTGGCTTCAAGGGGTGTTTCTTCAGTAGTCTCCCCAACAATGCATCCATTTTCTACCCGCCAATGGATCGAATCCCCCATCCAGTTATCGAGGGCCTTACCATCAAATATGGATACATATCCTTCTGATGAATCTGTTGATTCTGTATCACCCTCACTTGATTTCTGATTCGAGCAACTAGCTGCAAGGGTTAGAATAAATACTAAATAAAGAAATCGGTTTATTAAGAAATTGATCATTTGGATTAATTAGTTATTTAAAGATCATAACTTAATCAATAACCACTATCATGCTCAGTCCTGCATGTGTGTTTATTGATACAGTTCATTTTGAGGATTCCCCCCGGAAATCAGATAAGCTAGCAAGTCTTTCAGCTCATCCTCATTTAATGCGTTGATGGTACCAGGAGGCATCATGGATACATCGGAGGGTTCAATCCTAACCACCTGGTCTGCAGCCACTTCTCTCAACATATCAGGATCAAATGGATTTTGTGAAACCTGGTAAGTCTGATCATCTGAACTCACAATTCTTCCAACAACTGATGAACCGTCTTTCAGTACCAGGACCGAAGAAGCATATTGGTCAGAGATAACTTTATCCGGTTCGATGATTGAGCTTAAAATATCCTCTGGTGAGAACCTTGTTCCTAATTGTGTCAAATCCGGACCACTGGCTCCCCCTTGTCCACCCATAGTATGGCAGGTGATACAATTTGCCGCTGTAAACATGTTCTTTCCATTCTGGAAATTTCTCTCACTCAATCCACCGGTTAAAACTGCAGGAATATCCTCATTATCCCATCTTTTGCCTGGTCCCTGAGGCCTGATGGTCTGAGCAATATCATTTCCAGACTCTGTCAATAGCGAAGCACCGGATAATTCATTGTAATAATCAAATTTATCAGCCGGAACATGGGTAAGCGCCGTCTTTCTGGAATTATTAATAAAACCAATGTAGCTGTGCCCGGCTTCATAGCCTAATGCCTTTTTGTACCAGTTGAAATACCGCTCCCTTAATTCAGGTGTCCATCCAGTCTCTACTTCGCTCAAAACAATACCATAGAAAGTATGCTGCGCCGGAGGCATGCTGGCAAGCGTTTTTGCAATTGCCATTCCATATTGCAGATTTCTCATGATTAAGTCAGAAGCTTCAGTAGCACCTGCGGTCATTCCAGTGGCATCCTCGTTCACATCTGTCTCCAGAAGTGTCAAGGTCTTGTCAATGACTCCTGGTGCTTCCAGATAGGCCAACACCTTACTTGAAGTGAAATTAAGTATATCATTTTGAGCTGGATACTGTGGATCCAGATAGGCTATAACCTGATCTTTTAATGCTTTGGAAGGAATACCGTATCTGGCTAGTGTAACTTCAATGGTTCTCACCAGGTTAACCTTTTGATCAATGGTCAAATTATCGAAATCAATGCTTACCAGCGATTTTAGAATATTATCCCTGTAAGACTGACCACCCTGATGTGCCAGAGCAAGACTCCCCTGAATCAATTTTATTGGATCCTTTTCTGCAATTACCAGTGAAGCCCATTGATCAACAGGTTGATGTTCTACCGCTATACGCGCTGCATATTGAACAAATCGATCTTCACTACCCAAGTATGGCCACGCGAAATCAATGGCTCCATCCTGCGGATCCCCGTGATATTGCTCAAGCTGAACCCTTACTTTATGAGCCTCAGTTTCTGGCGCAAGCACAAATTCACTATTATCTTCTCCATCATAATAGATTCGATATAAATCGGAGTCTAGTCTCCTACCACCAGTCATGAAATACAGAGCACCATCTGGTCCAAAAACTCCATCTGTTAATGGTAAAGGGATACCTGAGATAAACTCTTCTCTCTTCCCTGTATATGAAGAACCATCCGGTATTAGGTGAACGCCGTAGATAATTCCAAAGCTCCAGTCAAAAGCAAAAAGTACATCCTGATAGCTAGCTGGAAATTTTGAATCCTTCCCATGAAGAACCCCAGTTGGTGAACCCTGACCAATATTCAATACCGGTGGAAGGTTATCCGGATAAGCAGGTGACCATTTGGCATTTCCTGTTCTCCATCCAAATTCACTCCCACTAGTTGCATGGCAAATCCTTGTAGGTCTATACCAGGGCATTCCTAGGTCCCACTCCATGTCTGCATCATAGGTAAATAAATCACCATATTGATTAAAAGCAATGTCATATGGATTTCTATAACCGGCACTGATCATTTCCCAGTTCTTTCCTTCAGGATCAATTTTAGCGATCCATCCTCCTGGTTCTTTTCTATCCCTGGCGTGCCCTCTTGGATCGGTCAGGTGAGGAAATAAATTATCATGATGCCAATTGCTTGGAAGTGTATATGCATCCATCTCAGGTGCATCCGTATGATTCCCCGCAATTACATAAAGAGATTCACCATCAGGGCTAAGAATAATACTGTGCGGACCATGTTCTCCACTTCCTTTCAATTCCTTCAGAATGGTCATCGTGTCAAACTCATCGTTGCCATCAAGGTCTTGCAAACGATATAACCCACTTCCGAATGGGAATTCGTCATTCGCACGATGATTAACCATCACATATAAACTATTAAAGGCATAAAGTAAACCCTGAGCATTCCCCATCCGAATCACAGAATCTGAAGCCTGGACAGTCAGTTGTTCTATCTTAGGAGTCAGCGAATCTGATCCAATTGGAGGGATTTCCAGTCTGTATAGGTATCCGTATTGATCTGAAGCAATCAACCTTCCCTTATCATCAAAAGCCATAGATACCCAGGACCCCATATCATGATCCGATGGGCTGAATAAATGTTCCCCGGCAAACCCAGGCTGTAATTTTAATTTTTGGATTTTTGGGTGCTGCGCTTTCTCAGGCTGAGCACATGATGATACGAATAGAATAACAATCAAGGCACTTAATATAGCAGATGGGTTAATTTTCATTGGGATGTTTTTGATGAAATAAATGAGCCTAATCAACCCATAGACTGGATTGAAGGTGTTAAATATAAGTTCAAAACTTCGACTTTTCATGGGAATGTGATTTGATTTTTAGGGAACCAGAGTATTTCGCCCACCACAATCGGGATTGATTTCAAAAAATATCGGGCTGATGGTTTAAATACTAAAAAAAAGGAGGGTTGGGCTCCCGGATTTGGAAAATCTTTTCTTATTTGCAGTAAAACCTAACCTTACCCTAATTTCCTTAATGAGACCTATAGTTGTTTGCCTCATTCTCTTTGTTCTTTCTTATCAAAAAAGCTTTTCATGTGATTGTCAAACTCCTCTCCTGGAGGAAGAAATTGTGGTGTCCCAAACGATACTTTTAGGGACAGTAATTTCGACCGAACAGATTACAATAAGACCGGATCGAGGAACTGTTCATTACCTGTTTAGTACAAAATTTAGAGTTGAGAAACGCTATAAAGGAACCAAATCTGAAACCATTGAAGTATTGTCCAGAGTCTCAGGATGCGCATTCCCTTTTGAAATAGATTCGACCTATATTTTGTTTTCAAGCAGACATCCCAAATATTTTAAACAATTCACTACACCATGCATGAGAACTGCAAAAGCTTCTGAATCTGCTTCACTCATCAGTAAATTGGATAAGGTTGAAGATCAGATCTACAGAATTCACCTCATGGAACCAATGGAATTGTATGGCATCATATGGAGAGAAGAAGTTTTTGATCGTGTTGAAGAAAATCCAACTCACAAAATGGGATTTGAAGAAACACAGGATTATATCATTAAATATTTAAAACCCTGTGAGATCATTTGCGAACCCCAAAATAAACGTGACAGCATGATCGTTCAAAGTCCCTCCTTTGACGCTGCCGTTAAAAGATTTACAGTAGCCTATGAGGTTGATGTAGATGGTCAGATCATCAATCCATGGATCGAGAGCAGTTGGCACTCCATCCCTATGAAAGATGACGCGGTGGGGTGCAAGAAAAATGCATTGGAGCTGGTAAAAAAATTACCACCACTTAACCCAGCTGAGATAAAGGATGTGCCGGTTAAATCTATTGATAAGTTCCTCGTGGATTTTAGCCTGGTTGCAGAGAGGTGAAATTAAATATTAGCCAAATTCATACGCCACTCCGCATCTGTCTTGCTAAAAGTTGAATAAACTTGTCCATATATGGGGCGGATGTAGCTTTTTTCAACATAGCAAAATACCATGTTCGATGAAGTCCGTTTTTTGTCACAGGAATTGTTACAATCGGTTGTGTTTTTAGATAGGGTTCAACAGCCCATTTAGCAAGTACCTTCACATAATTACCTGTTTTAACCATTTCAACTTGTGCTTCAGTAAGCAAAATCTCAGTGATCTTCCTTGGAGTCACATTCGCAGGAATTAATACTTGTCTAAACAATGATACCGTTTCTAGAGGTCTTGAATAAATTAAAACATTTTGATCAGCAAAGTCTTCGGCTACAACATATAGCTTGTCTTCCCAGGGGTGTCCCAAAGCTACAACTGCTACCAACTCATCTCTAAAGAGCTCTCTATAAATAATGCCATTATTATTAACTATTTCACTTGTTAGAACCCCATCTACCCGGCCCTCCAAAAGATGTGGGATCGGATCAGCCGTAAAATCCGGATGAATATTCACATTAACCCCCGGAAATTCTCTTGAAAATGTTTTCATTACTCCCGGAAGCCAATGATAGCAGGTATAACACTCCGTTGTAATATTAAGCTCCCCAACTTGTCCATCCCTCAGACTAATCAACTCATGCTCGGCAGATTTTAATTCATGAAGTATCTTTTGCGCTGATTTTAACATTACCCTTCCTGCATCAGTAATGACCAACTTTTTATTTACCCGACTAAATAATTGGACACCTACCTCTTGCTCAACCTCTTTGAGTTGATGACTTAATGCTGAGGGAGAAACATTCAATTTTTTTACTGCCCTTGTAAGACTACCTTCCTCGGCAACAGATTCTATTAAACGAAGATGTCTGATTTCCATAGTTGAAAATATTTCATATATAAATTTAAATCATTTCATTTTATTCATCATCTTTTACATAAGGATTTATCGTTTTTTGCCTTGGGCAAAACAAAAGGTTAACATGAGACAACAGAAAACTCCAACAATTCAGCTTTTGATTATGAGTATTGGTATTCTTCTAAATGTCCTTATCATCAATGAACTTCAAGAAGGATTGATAAAATATCCGAATGTAGAGAATCACCTTGGCTTGAAAGAAACTGATGCGATTTTCCCCTTTATTGAATTTAATGAAATCTGTGGGGGTTTGGATAGTATTAAAAAACAATACCCTTTTGAAGAAATACAAGGATTTATTTCAGAGGACAATAGGATGATTCTCACTGCAATCGGTAGTATATACAAAGTTGTGGGGCCTAAACCCATTAGATATGATGGCAAATACTATCTACCCTGGAATAAATCAATCTCACCCAGGTTGAGATATGTGAATACTATTGATTATCCTGGTGGTGAATATTTGTTTATACCTGTGAAAACAATGTTTCATACACATGTAATCGACGGTAGATTGAGCAGAATGGACATCCAGACAGCTAAGCGGTTTCCCGAATTGAATCACTTGTTGATTGAAAAAGGTCAAATTGTAAATTTTAACCATGAGGGTCCAAGGATATTGAGCACATATGCAGCTAATTCCTGTCCTGCGATCCCATATTGAAATGTAATAATTCTCCTCTTCATATACGGGTACGAGCGAAAGTTCGTGCCCATTTTTATTTATCATGTTTTAAATAAAAATTAAAAAACGTTAATTGATTTTTTATTCATGGTCACTTTACCATGGCTTCATTAATTTTGGACGCGAATGAAGTGGGCTCACGATATTGGTGCATTTGAAATCTTTGCTATCCTGGCATTTATACTGTTCTATTCCTTCTACTTTATTCGGCTGTTCAGGATAAGTAAGGCACTGGATACTTCTGTGAGAAGATCTGTTCTCAAACTTATCTTGAGAAGTATCTATGTCTTCCTGATGATTGTCGCCTTACTCGGTCCGTCATTCGGTGACACAACCAGGGAAGTTAAATCGATTGGGAAAGATATATTCATCTGTGTAGACCTCTCAGAATCTATGAATGCCGTTGACATTCAACCCTCAAGACTTGAAAAGGTCAAGTTCGAACTGAAAAACATTGCAGAAGCCTTTAGTTCTGATCGAATAGGTTTGATCATGTTCTCCAACGAAGCATTTATGCAATGTCCTTTGACATATGACAACAATGCCCTGACCTTATTTATACAATCCCTAAATACGGATCTCGTCCCCAGCACAGGTACTGATTTTGGTCCACCCCTCAAAATGGCCTTGGATAAGTTGACTGACGAAAACCAGTCATTAGCCAAACAAACTTCCAAAATCATCATCCTCATCAGTGATGGTGAAGATTTTGGAGAAGAAACCGAGGAGGTAGGCAATGAAATAGAAAGTTCAGGGATCAAATTATTTACATTAGGTGTTGGAACAGAAAGAGGTAGCAAGATCCCTACCCGGAGAGGTTTCAAAAAAGGCAGGAATGGCGAAGATGTAATTAGTCAGCTGAAAGATACTTCCTTGAAGAAGCTCGCAGCAGACACTGGGGGTAAATATTTTGAAATCAATGAATCAAGTAACGATGTATCCCGTTTGATTAATTCAATCAACGATATAGAAGGAGAATTGAGAGATGCAAAGACCATGGACGCAAAAGCTAACAAATACTTTTACTTTCTGGGTGCAGCATTTTTTCTCATGTTGATAGATCTGATTGTTAATGTGAAGGTGATTAGAATATGAAGGTCCTTATTTTAACTTTTTTAATTGTTTTATCTACCGATCCCATAGAGATCAGTAGGATTAATAAAACTAAACGAGAAGCAGCATCCGCATATTCTGATGGCAACTATGAATTAGCTGCTGCCAAATACAAGATCTTAACAGACAGTATGGGGGTAGATGAAGATGAGGTTTATCTGAACATGGGTCACAGCTATTATCATCTCAATGACTCCGCTAATGCTACTAATGCCTACAACCAATTAATAGAATCACCCAATAAAGAGATTAAATCTATTGCTTATCAGCAACTTGGTGTGATGGCCAAAAACAATCATCTTCTTAATGTGGCTGAAAACTTACTTAAGTCATCTCTACGTACTAACCCGGGAAATGTAGATGCCCGATATGACTATGAGATTGTGAAGAAGTTGCTTCAAGAGGAAAACGAACAAAAGCAACAAAACCAGGACAACCAAAACCAGGATCAAGACGATCAGAATCAGGACCAGCAAGACCAGGAGGATCAACAGAATCAGGATCAGCAGGATCAACAGGACAAGGAATCTGAACAAGACAGCGAAGAACAGCAACAAGATCAAAATAACCAGGATGGCGAAGAGGGTGAAAAAGAAGAACAGCAACAGCAAGAGGGCGAGCAACAAAAAAATGAAGAACAGGAAAATCAGCAGCCAGGAACAAAAGAAAAGTTGGAGGAAATGAATATCTCAGAGGAAAAAGCTCAGATGATCCTTGAAGCCATGAAAAACAACGAATTCCAGTATATTCAACAACGTAAACGCAAACCAACTAAACAACAGGATCCTAACAGACCCGACTGGTAAACGACTATCATCATGGAAGAAGTCTACATTGTCTCAATAGTCCGAACCCCCATCGGAAGTTTTGGGGGTTCATTGGCAGGATTTTCAGCCACCCAATTGGGTAGTATAGCGATCAGAGGTGCATTAAAAAAACAACAGATCGATCCAAAAGAGGTTCAGGAAGTATTTATGGGGAATGTAGTATCGGCTAATCTTGGCCAGGCACCTGCCCGACAAGCCGCAATTGGAGCCGGAATCGGGACCAACGTTCCTTGTACTACGATAAACAAAGTATGTGCTTCTGGAATGAAAGCTGCCATGCTTGGCGCCCAATCAATTATGTTGGGGATCAATGATGTGGTAGTCGCTGGTGGGATGGAAAGCATGACAAACATTCCTTATTATCTTCCAAAGGCCAGGTATGGATATAAATACGGCAATGGACAACTAGTTGATGGGCTTATGCACGATGGGCTATGGGAAGTCTATAATGGGTTTCCCATGGGTAGCTGTGCCGACAATACAGCTAAAGAAATGAAGATCTCTCGTGAGGAACAGGATGCCTATGCAATCCAGTCCTATAAACGTGTAGCCGAAGCTTCAGAAAAAGGCGAGTTTAAAGATGAAATTATCCCCGTCGAAATCCCGCAAAGAAAAGGCGATCCAATTCTGATGGATACAGATGAGGAATTTAAAAATGTTTATTTTGAAAAGATCCCGACATTAAAGCCAGTTTTTAATCCGGATGGTACTGTCACTGCAGCTAATGCCTCAACCATCAATGATGGAGCATCTGCCATGGTATTAATGAGTAAGAGCAAGATGGAATCTCTAGGGCTTAAACCTGTTGCCAAAATTCTCGGTTTTGCAGATGCTGCACAGGATCCTATCTGGTTTACAACTGCCCCTTCCCTGGCTATTCCTAAAGCAATTGGACAAGCAGGCCTATCACCGGAAGATGTAGACTACTATGAAATCAATGAAGCCTTTTCTGTAGTAGCCATTGCAAACAACAGGGAATTAAAACTAGATCCTGAAAAAGTAAACGTTTTTGGTGGTGCAGTCGCGCTGGGTCATCCCCTTGGTGCATCAGGCGCTCGCATCATGACGACACTTACCAATGTACTCAACAAGAAACAAGGAGAGATAGGTGTGGCAGGTATCTGCAATGGAGGTGGTGGTGCTTCGGCAATCGTTATCCAAAAAACATAATTTCTTTCAAAAAATCACGTTTCTTTGTGTGGTGTTATGAAGGAATATTTTCTTGTTCTGCTTCTTGTTACTGCTTTTGGATCCTTTGCTCAGGTTCCAATTACCACTTATTATGATGATGGTAGAGTTAAGGAAAAATACACCGTCCTTAACAATGATTCCTCCATGGTCCACGGACCTTATGAGATGTTTAGTCCTACCGGAAAAGTAATTGTCACAGGCAATTATGAAAATGGGAAACGCCATGGAGAATTCCTTAACCTCTATGAAGATGGCTCTGTCCAAAGAACTACTCATTATGAAAATGGCGAACGAGAAGGTTTAACAAAGGTCTTTGATCCGGAAGGTCATCTTGTACAGGAAGCCACATTTAGTAATGATACGTTGACGGGACAACTAAGAACCTATAAACCAGACGGAACCATAATGGCTGAAACCACTTTCAACCAGGGAAAGCCAGAAGGATGGGTAGTTTCCTATTATCCGAATGACATCAAGAAAGAAGAAACCTATTATAAAGATGGTAAGCCAAATGGCCCCGTCAAAGAGTACTATGAAAATGGCAATATCAAACTCGAAGCTGAACTCGTAAACGGATTACTTGACGGACAATACAAGACCTATTTCCCCAGTGGTCAACTGGAAATGGAAGTGATGAATCGCAGAGGATCAAGAACTGGCTCAGTATTGTATTACTATGAAAACGGTCAGCTACGATCAAGAGGTGTTTATGTAAATGGAGGACTTGAAGGACTTTACGAGGTATTTTATGAAGATGGGTCTCCTAAAGCAACAATCCCCTATATCGAAGGAACCCGATCAGGCAAGAGCACAGAATATTTTATAAGTGGAAGAATCAAATCTATCGGTAATTATAGCAACCATGGCATGGATGCTGATATAAAGGAGTACGATGAAAAAGGTACTTTAATTCAGGAGAAAAGTATTAAAAATGAGTTACCTGATGGGAAATGGAAGACCTATGATGAAAAAGGGAATTTATCTTTGATAGAACCTTATGAATCAGGCAAACTCCATGGAGTTAGAATGGTATATGAGGATAAAAAGTTGATAAAAGAAGAGACCTACGCCTATGGCATCAAAGCAGGTAAGTCAACAGATTACTTTCCAAATGGAAAACCAGAAGTCATCTCCAATTGGAAGCTCAACTGGCTTCAAGGTGAGTACACCCAATACTATAAGAGCGGAGAAAAACAATATGAAGGAAATTATCACCGTAACAAACGCCATGGAGAGTGGACCTACTACGACAAGAAAGGCGAACCCGAAAGTAAGGAAGTATACGAGCACGGGGAACTCTTAAAGAAAACTGATCTTTAAACCTAAATTTTCCAATTCATGGTAGCAGGTAAACAAATAAAACTTCTATTTACCTATATTTAAAACCATGAACATTCAAACCAGATTCCTACTGTCTACCATGATGTTTCTCCAGTATTGTGCCTGGGGAGCCTGGTATGGACAAATGAGTAAATACATGACCAATGTACTTGGTGCTACCGGAGACCAGGTGGGTCAGGCTTATGCCGCTTTTTCCATTGCCATGATCGCTGCCCCATTCTTTGTGGGTATACTGGCTGATAGATTTTTCGCCGCTCAAAAAGTGATGGCGTGGTTAAATCTTGCAGGCGCTGTCATTCTATTCTGGGTCATTAATATTGATGATCCCGATTTATTCTTCTGGGCTATCCTGTTATATTGCTTAACCTTCACTCCTACCATTTCTTTAGCAATATCGATATCCATGCAACACATGGAAAACTCAGAAAAGGAATTTCCTTCTATCCGGGTACTCGGAACCATCGCATGGATTGTCATTGTAAACATTGTTGGTTTTATGGGAATTGGTGGTGATGTCACCATCTTTACGTTCACCATGTACTTTTCTGTTGCCCTTGGGATCTTTTCGTTCTTCCTTCCCAGTACTCCACCAAGCTCTGATGGAAAAGTTTCAATTGGACAAATACTAGGTAAGGATGCTCTTGTTTTACTGAAAGAAAAATCTTATCTCATTTTCTTTATATCATCCATCATTATCTGTATTCCACTGGCATTCTATTATACCTGGGGAAATCCCGCCATAACGGATGCCTATATTCTATCATTTCCTGACGCAGACCCTACGGGTTTCAAAGTAGAAAATAAGATGTCATTAGGGCAGGTATCAGAAGTGTTGTTCATGCTGATCCTCCCATTCCTGTATGTCCGACTAGGAATTAAGAAAATCATGATCGTTGGATTGCTCGCCTGGATTATCCGATTTAGCTTCTTTGGATTTGGTAATGCCGATAGCCTGGAATGGATGTTTTATATAGCTATTCTTTTGCACGGCATCTGTTATGACTTCTTCTTTGTCTCAGGTCAGATCTATACTGATCGGAAAGCCGGACCAAAAATCAAATCTCAAGCAATCGGGTTAATCACGCTGGCCACATATGGGATTGGAATGTTTATAGGCTCACTGGTTTCAGGATGGGTAAAAGATGTTTATACACATGAACAGGTTACCAATTGGATGGGTGTGTGGTTATTCCCGGCATATATCACAGCAGCTGTGCTACTCTTTGTTTTCCTCTTTTTCCATGAAAAAGGTAAAGTGGTAACCATAGAGAAGTGAAATCAAAATTTGATAATTAAAATCTTACCCAGATAGATGCATGATTTAGGATTTGTTAGCGCCATCCTGGCAGAAAGGTCATTTGAATCCGTTATTGATTTTGCTTCAGCCAACAGATTCAAATGTGTTGAAATGATGTGCTGGCCGAAAGGAAAGGCTGAGCGGCGATATGCTGGTGTCACGCACATAGATGTGGATGAATTGACCGCGGAAAAAGCCAAACAATTAAACGATTATCTGAAAGAGAAAGGGGTTTACGTATCGGCAATGAGTTACTACCCCAACCCGCTAGATCCTGATCCAGAACTTTCGAAGACCTATGTTAACCATATCAGGAAAGTAATCAAAGGTGCGGCCCTGATGGGACTCAAGAATGTAAACACTTTTGTTGGTAGAGATCCTTCAAAAAACATAGAGGAGAATCTCAAAGGCTTCAAAAAGATCTTCCCGGATTTAGTAAAACTAGCGGGTGATCACGGTATCAACATCGGTATTGAGAACTGTCCCATGTACTTTACCAACGATGAATGGCCCAGTGGTAAAAACCTGGCAATCAGTCCCGCTGTTTGGGAACGTATATTTGAAATTATTCCTGATCAAAATTTCGGTTTAAACTATGATCCTTCACACATGATCTGGCAACATATGGATGCGTATCAGCCCATCTATGATTTTAAGGATAGACTTCATCACATACATCTTAAAGATGTGAAACTCTATCCTGAAAAACTCAATAAAGTGGGGATCCTGGCTACTCCCTTAGAATATCATTCACCCAAACTACCAGGACTAGGTGATGTAAAATGGGATCAATTCTTTGCTGCACTCACCGATGTAAAGTACAGGGGTCCGGTGTGCATTGAAGTGGAAGATAAATCCTTTGAAGGGAGCAAAGAAGATATTGAGTCCTCATTGCTCATCAGTAGAAATTTTCTAAGCCAGTTTCTGGTCTTGTAATTGAACCTTTCCAGAACATTTTGAATCTCTCGATTTGTCTTGATCCAGTCAAACTCATATTCGTGTCGGATAACTATGATTTACGTCATAGAATTATGAAATCTGGTTACCTTTGTCGACCATGTTGCAAGGGATAAAATATACTGATTTTCATTTCAGTGGACAATCAAATAAGTACCAGGGAAAAGTACGTGATGTCTATACAATAGACGACAAACTTGTAATGATTGCGACCGATAGGATCTCTGCCTTTGATGTCGTCTTACCTCGTGCCATTCCATACAAAGGGCAAGTGCTAAATCAAATTGCTGCACTCTTTCTGAACAAGACCAAAGACATTGTAAAGAATTGGGTACTCGATGTCCCTGATCCCAATGTTACAGTTGGAAAGAAGTGTGAAGCTATGCCGGTAGAAATGGTAATAAGAGGTTATTTGTCCGGACATGCCTGGAGAGAATATAATGCTGGAAAACGAACCTTGTGTGGCAATTCGTTACCTGAAGGTTTGAAGGAAAATGATAAGCTTCCAGAGCCACTTATTACGCCTACAACAAAAGCCCATGAGGGTCATGATGAGGATATTTCAAGGGAGGAAATACTTAAACAAGGACTGGTGAATGAGACGGACTATGTGAAGATGGAAAATTATACCTTTAAACTATTTGAAAGAGGAACCCAATTAGCAAAAGAACAAGGTTTGATACTGGTGGATACCAAGTATGAGTTTGGTAAATTTGATAACGAAATCATATTGATTGATGAGATTCATACGCCGGACAGTTCAAGGTATTTCTATGCAGATGGGTATGAGGATCGACAGCGTAATGGGGAAGAACAAAAACAGCTATCCAAAGAATTTGTGAGAAGATGGTTAATCTCCAATGGATTTCAGGGTAAGGAAGGACAAATGGTTCCTGCAATGGATGACGACTTCGTTGAATCCGTATCTGAAAGATATATTGAATTGTATGAAAAGATTACAGGTGATAAGTTTGTTAAGGTATCCGAGGATGAAAATATTCTAACAAGGATAGAAACCAACATAAAAAAATCACTTAACAAATAAATAGTTAAATTAAACAAACATCTATAAGCTAAGGTTAAGGGTAATTTTTATAGGTGTAAGCAAGAACATAAACCTTTTACAAATGAAATTTTCAATAGACAGACAAGAACACTATACAATACTGACCATAGATGAGGAAAAATTAGATTCTTCAGTAGCACCGGAAGTAAAATCTGAATTTGTAACACTTCAGGCAGAAGGTGTAATCCGGGTAATCCTGGGGATGGAGAATGTAAAGTATTCTGATTCTTCTGGATTAAGTGCCTTATTGGTTGGTAACAGGATCTTTACAGAAAGTGGAGATTTCATTATTTATGGAGTTAATGAGCATGTTATGAAGCTTATCAGCATCAGTCAGCTAGACAAGGTCATCAATATTCTTCCAACAAAAGAAGAAGCAATAGATGCAATCTTCATGAATGAAATCGAAAAAGGTTTAAGAGAAGAAGGCCAGTCTGAATAATAAGCAATTTGGCGCTTGAGCTTCAAATATTAGGGTCCAATTCAGCTGCATTTGCTCACAACAGACACCATACAGCACAAATACTAAGGGTCCAGGATAAATATTTCCTAATTGATTGCGGAGAAGGCACGCAATTATTGCTTAAGCGCTATAAAATCAAACTTGCCAGGATCCAAAATATCCTGATCTCCCACCTGCATGGCGATCACTACTATGGCCTGATGGGCCTATTAAGTACTTTGCACCTTTATGGGAAAAAGGCAGATGTGCATATCTATGGTCCTCCTGGGTTACTTGAGATCATCAGCTTACAGTTGAGATACTCCTCAACATTTCTTAGCTATGATATCAAATTTCATGAATGGACTCCCAATACCCGTGAAACCATCTTCGAGGACTCTCAATTAACCATAGACACCATACCGCTCGATCACAGGATACCTTGTTCCGGATTTCTATTCAGGGAGAAACCTAAAAAAAGGGGATTATTAAGAGACAAGATTCCTGAACTCCTTACCCCCCTTGAAGTGAATGATTTAAAACTGGGAAAAGATCTATTCGACAAGGATGGTAATATCAGATATCGTGCCAAAGAGGTAACTATTCCACCTAAGAAGCCTTATAGTTACGCATATTGCAGCGACACCAGGTTAGTGCCAGGCATAGAAGAGCTTATTGGTGAAGTAGATTTGGTCTATCACGAATCTACCTTCATGGAGGATATGAAAGAGCGAGCTAACTATACATATCATACCACCGCAGCTCAGGCGGCAGCACTTGCCAAAAGAGCCAAAGTCGGGAAGCTGCTGCTGGGTCACTTTTCTACCAGATATAAAGACTTATCTCCAATGTTGAGGGAAGCCAAAAACATTTTCGCAAATACTGAGTTGGCTGAGGAAGGAAGAAGATTTCTTATTAACCATTAATTACACTAGCAGTGGTACACGACAAGAAGACAACCCTTTTCATTGTTCTCAGCAGTATCTTTCTGACCAATGCAATCCTGGCAGAAATGATAGGTGTGAAAATATTCAGTGCAGAAGCAGTTTTAGGTTTACCTCCTGCTAATATCCCTTTGCTCAAAGAATATGTCCTCGATTTCAACTTAACAGCTGGTGTCATTCTATGGCCTGTTGTCTTTATTACAACCGATATTATCAATGAATACTTTGGAAAAAAAGGGGTAAGAAGAATCAGCTATCTGGCAGCTGCTTGTATCGCATTTGCCTTTTTTGTGATCTATATCATTACCCTTCTTCCCCCAGCTCAATTCTGGTTAGAGGTAAATGGTCAGGATCCAAATGGAAATCCATTTAACATCAATTATGCCTTCAAAACGATCTTCAGACAGGGTTTAGGGATTATTATTGGATCATTGGTCGCCTTTCTGATTGGGCAATTGATGGACGTTTATATCTTCCAGCGACTTAAAAGGATCACTGGGGATAAGATGATCTGGTTGAGAGCAACAGGCAGTACACTGGTATCTCAGTTGATCGATAGCTTCGTCGTATTATTTATTGCCTTCTACTTCCTGGCTCCTTCGGGGGCGAAATGGAGTTTGGCCCAGGTGATATCAGTAGGGATCATCAATTACATTTATAAATTTTTTGTAGCAGTCGTCCTTACTCCTCTAATTTATCTCGGACATTATATTATTGATCGGTATCTCGGAAAAGAACAGGCTGATGTCATGAAAGAGCAGGCGATGGAATCAAGTGAAGGTTTTTTCTAGAGCCCCATTTCCAAAATAATATCTTTGAGTTCGGCTAACATACCGGCGGTAGCCCCCCAAACAACCTTATTACCAAGATCAAAATAAGGGGAATCCAATCTGACATTACCACCTACTACAATTTCTGTGCGTTTGAGGTTTTCTTTATTAAGCAAATCATTCAGCCCTACATCCACTACTTCATCCACTTCAGTTTCATCAGGAATGTAATTGGGAATTTCAGGATAAAACCCAACAACAGGTAAAACCAAATGGTTACTCGCTGCTACATTGAGTAAACTTAGGGTCCCAATGATCTCAGTCTTAGCAGCCTTAATACCTATTTCTTCTTCAGCCTCCCTCAAGGCAGTTTGATAAAGATCCTGATCTGAATTCTCACGTTTCCCTCCAGGTAGAGAAATCTGACCACCATGGGGCCCCTGATAATTAGGTCTTTGAATAAGTGGGAAACGTAATTGACCTTCCCTTTCATAAAAGAGGATCAACACCGCACCATCCCTGGGATTTTTGCTATTGGTAAAGTTTACCCTCTGCCCAGTAACCAATGAAGGTCTCATAGTCAGATGTGATACATCCCCTGGTAAATCAGCCTCAAGCCTTTTCTTTAATTTTTCAATAAACCCCGAACTCATCAATTCAAAAATATTTATTTATTCAAAGAATATTTAAATTACTTATAGAACCCACATGGATAACATCCCTCCTTATATCAGCCTGGTCTTCGTTGCAACCACCCTGGCAACCCTTGGTTTTGTCATCTATTCTGTGGACGTAGCGTTAAAAAAGCAAAAGCCGATAGCTTTTTATGCATATACTGGATTTCTTATTACATGGTTAATCGCTACCTCATTTTTAGCCAGCAAAGAATTCTTTTTAGACCTGGACTTCAGACCACCAAAGCTCTTTCCATTTGTAGCCTTTTTCATATTAACTGGTCTATCTGTATTCTTCTTCAGGACCGGCAGAGAAATATTACAAAAGTTGCCAATCACGAGTTTAACATACCTTCATATCATTAGGGTTCCAGTGGAAATCGTTTTATGGTGGTTATTTCTTCAAGGAAAAGTTGACAAGGATATGACCTTTGAGGGAATGAATTACGACATTCTTTCTGGTATTACCGCACCATTTGCCGCGCTTTTTCTGGTCGGCCAAAAGACAAAAAGTCGAATTGGCGCAATTATCTGGAATCTACTGGCTTTGGGGTTGCTAGTCAATATTGTCAGTAGGGCAATTATGGCTACACCTTATTTCTTTGATCCAGCACGTTTTGATATCCCTAATGTTGCGGTACTCTATTCACCTTATGTTTGGCTGCCCGCTTTTATCGTACCCTGTGTATTCCTGGCGCATATCGTCTCCCTATATCAACTATTCAGAGAAAAGGAAGAGTAAACTCTTCAGTTACAGAATTGCTTTGCCAGGGCACCAGATCTATGTTCTTTTTGATCAATGCCTGTAGTCCAACTTTCACAGGCCTTTTCCTTGTCTCCATTAGCATAAAATGCCTCACCAAGATAAGAATAGATCTCATCCAAAAATGCTTCCCTTCTCAAAGCATCTTCAAATAACCTGATAGCCACATCATAATTCCCTTTCCTCAAATGATAGATCCCTTTATTTCGATAAGCCCATGCATTCATAGGGTTGGTTAGTATGCTTCTATTGATATCTTCAAGTCCCAACTCTAAAGAATCCATCTGCAGATAAACGAAGCCGCGATTATTTAAAAAATAGGGTTCTCTGGGTACTATCTTTAATGCCTGGTTTAGGGCACCCAAGGCCAGGGAATACTCCCCTTCTGCTACAAAGACCTGGCTTAAAGTGTTGTAGGCATTGGCTTCATTGGGATCTCTTTTTAAGACATACTTGAGCCAGTACTGTGCTGAATCAAGATCATTCTGAAAGTAATGCAAAGTGGCAAGATTTACATAGGATTCCGAATTGGTAGAATCCAGTGCTATGGCCTTTTTAAAACTTACTTTCCCTGCATCGTAATCTTTGAGTTTGGTTTGGAGAAGGCCCTTATAAAAATGAATATATGCCGAATCACTATAAAACTTCTCAAGTTCGATTAAGTCTTCAAAAGCATCATCTATCCTACCTACTTCTTCCAGCGCATAAATCCTATTAAATTTTGCATCTCTATAAGCTGAATCTATTTCTATGGCTCTGTTGTAGTCCAGGATTGCTTCATGCGGATTACCATCCTCAACCTTAGCTACTCCCCTATTGTTATAAGCAGCTGCAAAGTTGGGATCCGCTTGAATAGATTGAGTGTAAAAATTGATTGCATCATCATACTCCTTGATCTCGAGTGATTCGTTACCAAGGAGAAAAAATCGATCTCTTTCTGTTTTACCTGAATTACAGCTAAAAACAACAATTACCAATAAAATTAACGAAAACGTATGCCCATACTTAATTGACGGGCTAATTGACAGAGGAATTTTTAGCACTGAGTGAAACGGGGTTTTTGTAATCCTTTTGAAATTCTGACCAGGAAGTATCTGTGTATTTATTTTCTCCAAAATATGCCAGAATGGGAGCCATGTCCTTGGCAGTCATATAACCAGCAATGGGTTGTATGATCCTAAATTCCTCATCCATAAACACAGTGGTAGGGTAACTCAATTTATTATTGGTCAACGCGATCGCCAGTTCATGCACTCCCCTCCTGCCATTAACCAGAAATTTAAAAGTGTGATCACTAAATTCAATGTCCTCTTTCTGCTCGGCATTAAATTTTACTGCGTAGTAATTTTTGTTGATATAATCTACCAGATGTTGATTGCTATAAGCATCTGCATCCATCTTTTTGCACCAGCCGCACCAATCCGTATAAATATCGATGAGTAATTTCTTGGGCTTTTCTTTAGATAATGCAACAGCTTCCTCAAAAGAATACCACTTAATTTCCTGAGCATCAACAATATAGCTAATGGCAAAAAATAGAACGATTACAAGAATTCCCTTCCTCATGACGCATAAAATTACGAAAGAATAACGTTACCCCAAACAGGATAGTTTCAAGAGCACAAAAAAGGTGCCTAAACACCTTATGGCAAAAAGTAACTCCTATCCTTAAAGAGCTTTTGAGTAACGGTGCTGTCGCTAAAGTATTCATGCTCGTTATAGCTTGTACTGAGTGAATTGTTGTCGTCTATAGCGATTGCGATATCATCCTGATTAGAAAACTGAAATGTCACCATATTGGAAGGTTCTCCCATAGATTCTGTAAACAATCGACTCGTAACAAGGCTTAAGCCAGATAGATAACTGGCCATATTAGTAGAATCCGCAGGAGCATTGCCTATCAGCCAGCCTCCGTCAGACTTTATAATAGTGAAATTGTCGTCAGGATAGTTAAATGAGATGCTGGTAATGGAATCTTTCTTTGATCTTAAGATCTCGTTGTTCCGATAGGCATTCGGGTCCTTACTGATGCTCATGCTCATAAAATCATTGACAACATAGGTATCCTGTTCATCTGCCAGACGCACATAAGTATAGAAGGATCGCTGACCTTCCATTCCAAAACGACCCACAATGATATCCAGTGATTTACTACCTCCTTCAAAAACAATCACTTCCATTCCAGCAGAATCCACCTGAAAGTCTGACCACTGATCGGAGGATCTGGAGGCAATTCTTGATGGCACGATAGATGAGAGTGTTGAAAGCAATGAATTCACATTTGCTGCTTTGGCAGGCTTGAACTTGCCATCTGCCAGTTGTACCTGCCAATTTTCAGGACCCTCATTTAGTACCATACTTGAACCACCACTCTTTATCTCGATCCTGGTCACTTCGTCTTTCTTGATCTCGACCAACTCAGATCTGAATGACTTGCTTCTGTTATCACTTCCAAAATAACTAACCGCTAGATAAACAAGAACCAATATTACGAGTACTCCAAATAAAATAAAGGTGTTTCTGCTCTTCATCTTAAATATCAATTATAGTTTCCCTGCATCCATCGCTGACGCTTTCTATTGTTTTGCGATTTTCGAACAAAGGCATAAATAAGAATCAATAGGATTGGTGCGAGCACATTTCCATATTTCAACAGGTTTTTTGTGCTATCTTCAATCTGCTCAATCGGACGATTGGTGATTCCTTTCGTCCTTAGATTAATCAAACCCGTATCATCCGATAACCAGTCCACTGCATTCGCTGCCAGACTCACATTATCCTGATTAACCCGCTGTGGCTGTTGCCCCATCCCGTTTACACAAAAACTACCATTCGAAATAAGGACTAGCTTACCCTGACCGCCGCCTAATCCATCAAGGGCGGCAGCGAGGATTTGCCGGTCAGCTGTGAAGTCGTTTTGTGTCCATTTCTTCTGAATATCCACATAAGCAGGCGGTTGTACTACACCAGAATTTTCTGAAGATAGAATCAATGGGAATTGTGAAGCTGAAGTATCAGCACTATTGAAGGATATACTGCTTGCAAACTGAAATACTACGGACTCTAACCCACCTGTAATCGGGTGATCTTCAAATTCGGAGACAATTGGGAAATATGGGAATTCCACTTGGCTATTGATGGTAAAGAATCCCTGCCTTTGTTGAACAGTAACAGATGCACAATTCGCATCAATCACAAAATTGCTTTGGAGGTCCAGCCCCTTATTAGCTAACCATCTTCTCATCCCTGTAGTGGGACCTGACATTAGCATTCCCTGCTGCAAATCACCCTGAACCGGAGAATATCCGACTAACAAACCTCCACCACCAGCCAGGTATCGATCAAGCTTCTGAAATTCAACCGGATTAATCGTATCATTGACTCCCATCCAGATCAATGCTCTATAGTAAGATGGTATGGTGTTAGTATCAGCAATATTCAATGGCTCCACATCGTACAATACTGAAAATTCTTCGAGTAATTGTGGATATGCCTGGATTGGAGGAGCCCCATATCCCTGAATCAAACCGATTTTAGGTTTATCCCTGATTGAAATCTTCTTGATGGAAGTTGTTAGATTATATTCCATGGCTGCCCCTGGCTGAATGACCGGAATCACTTCTGTACGATCCTCCATTTTCAGCACAGCTCCGAGGTATGCCCTCATTTGCTGCACTTTATCACTTTCCGTCACATTGATCATGACTGGCTGTACCCCCTGCTCCTGCGCTTCCTGTTCCAGTTCTTCACTCTCATTTGGACTAATGAACTCATAGACGACATTTCCACCAGACTGATTTTCATATTCTACCAGCTGATCCATAAAATCTTGTTTGGTCTTCAGTAATTGAGCTGGTAAGTCATCAGAAAAGTACGCTTTGATTGTCACTACTCCATCCAGTTCATCCAATACTTCTTTTGTGGCTTCACTAAATGTATATCGTTGATCCTCTGTAAAATCAAGTCTGAAATACAATTGATTTGATATAAGGTTTACCACAACCACAATGGCCACAATAACCAACAATTGAATAATGATATTTCCTTTCTTCATCATTTGTGTTGTTTAAGATTGCCAGTTTCGTTTTGAAAGCATGACCTGAGAAGAGAATATCCCAAGTACAATGATGCTCAAAAAGAATACAAGGTCTCTGCTGTCCACCACTCCCCTGCTAATCGACTCAAAATGCGAACTCATACTCAGGAAATTAAACATGCTTCCCAGTCCTCCAGTGAAGGAACTACCGATTACATCAAATAGCCATTGAAAGAATATCCCAATAGAAAGAGCTAAAAGAAATGCGACAATCTGGTTTTGTGTCAAACTGCTGCAGAAGAGACCAATGCTGATGTAGCTGGCAGAAAGTAGTAGTAAACCAAAATAACCACCTATTACAGCACCGTCATCAATATTGCCTAATTGAGAAATTGTGATATAATAGGGAATCGTACAGATGAGGGCAATGAGTACCAAAAGAAAGCATGCGAGGAATTTTCCCCAAACGATCTGGCTGTCTGTTACTGCTTTTGTGATCAGCAGCTCAATGGTTCCTGCCTTATTTTCCTCTGCAATCATTCGCATCGTAATAGCTGGGATGAAAAAGAAAAGTGACCAATAGGCAATTCCAAAAAATATTTGCATGCTTGCCTGTCCTGACACAAAAACATTTGTACCGACCAACCAGGTAAAAGTCCCACTAAGTCCGAGAAACAATATGATCATCACATAGGCGATCAAAGAATCAAAGAAAGAAGACAATTCACGTTTTGTTATAATCCAAATCTTTTCCATGTCTGCTTATTTTGTCAATT
The DNA here is from genome assembly GCA_047947195.1 of Bacteroidota bacterium. Taxonomy (GTDB): domain Bacteria; phylum Bacteroidota; class Bacteroidia; order Cytophagales; family Cyclobacteriaceae; genus UBA7330. Next base: position 1,753,647 of record CP170458.1, on the reverse strand, counting down.
GATGGAATACATCTTCCAGTCTGGTCTCCAGTCCGGTCATCTCCATGAGATACCATTTATTCTTTACACAGAGATCAAATATCTCTTTTCTTGAAGAAGCCTCTGGCTTACTTTGCACCTGAAACCATCCTGATTTCCCTTCCTGTGGAATCACCTTTTCAACAGAAGCTAATTTTAAAATTGCCTTTTCCACTTTTGTAGGATCCCCCTCAATTTGAATATTTAAAAGTTCCTGGCCTTGAGCCTGGTTTCTCAATGTTTCTGAAGTTCCATCCGCAACAATCCTCCCCTTATTGATAATAAGGATTCGATCACAGGTAGCCTCAACCTCGGAAAGAATATGTGAACTAAGGATAACCGTCTTTTCTTTCCCCAGTTCCTTAATCAGTTTCCTGATCTCAACAATCTGGTTGGGATCCAGTCCGGTGGTAGGTTCATCCAGGATCAGAATTTCAGGATCATGAATCATCGCCTGTGCCAAACCCACGCGTTGACGATATCCTTTAGATAATTCATTGATATTCTTATGTTTTTCCCGATCCAGTCCACACTTTTCAATCATCCTGCCTATTTGGAGGGGTATATCCTTTTTAGGAACCCCTTGTATTTCAGCTGAAAATCTTAGATAATCCACAATAGACATATCGGTATAGAGTGGATTATTTTCTGGTAGGTATCCAATCTTTCTTTTAATGATATCCTGATCTTTATGAATGGAATATTCATCAAGTCTCACATCCCCATCTGTTGGAGCCATAAAACAGGTTATGATCTTCATCGCTGTACTTTTCCCAGCCCCATTCGGACCAAGAAAACCCACAACTTCACCAGTTTTTACTTTAAAAGAAACATCATTTACCGCCTTCTGATCCCCATATTTTTTGGTGAGATTCTCTACTACAATGGCCATAGAGTATTAGGGTTAAATCAATGTATTATTTACGTGGATGCAATATTAAACAGTGCAAAATAGATATTCAAGGGACTTTCAAGGTTAAAAAAAGTTAAAAGGGTTTCATTGATTCATCTTGACTTTTCTCTTGATCACCTCACATTTTGGCACAAACATCTAAAAGAAGTCATCCAAGAATTTGTCTTAAGTAGATTAGTCTTTGATTAAATGGAAAAAATATTTACATGGTAGACAAATCCATTGAAGTTGTTAGCCTAAAAAACGGACAGAATGCCATTGAGTATTTCCAGGACACTGATGAAGCTCTGGATCCGGTCATTCTTGATATCAATATGCCATTGGCTAACTGATTTGAATTTCTTGACTTTTTCTCAACGTTAGAATGGGATAAGGAAACAAAATTTGCCATCTATAGTAGATCTTCTAGAGGAAGTGATATTAAAAAGTCAATGGCCTACAAGCATGTGATCGACTATATAGAAAAGCCATTGACTGAGGATAAATTACTGAGTTTGTTTGGAATCTTAAAGATCGCAGTCAAACGAGATAAGGTATAGCTGAAGTCTAATTTGCTCTAGTAGGATTTTCTTGTATTTTTGAAAAATATCCTGAATTAATGCAATTGGATTTCAATCAAATCAAGAATAAGCAAAGAATATTTATCGGTGGTAACAGTGGTACTGATGAGATAATCAAAATTGTTTCTCATGTTCTCCATTATTTAAAGAAACCTTTTGACTTGTTTCAAAATGGCGAAGGGCAACTTACAGATGCTCCAATGATAATTTTCAATGGGATGAATGAACTCAACCCTGAAACTGGTAAAGCATATTTTCACGAAATGAAACCCCATATTGGCTTGTTTCATAAAATAACAGAACCTGTCCCAACCTCATATCCGTCCTTTGAGGATTTTATTAATCAATACGAACTGTTGGCAGATAGCCTCCCTAAAGCAGGTACATTGCTCTATTATCAAAGTGACAATGTGTCCTTAATGATTGGTAAGAAGGAACGTGATGACATTAAAAACATTGAATATAAAAAGCTAAAGAGTCAAAGAGCTGGAGATAAGATTACACTCGAATTCAAGTCAGGTGGAGAAGTTTCATTCGAATTGGAGAGAAGTGGTTTGCCAGGGGAAATGGCTGCAGCTTTAAATATTGCAAACCGATTTTCAATCAAAGAAAAAAAATTCATCAAAGCCATCCAAAACTATCAACCAGGTGTTTAAGCTTAATCTAAAAAACCCTTTAGTTATTTTCGATCTGGAAGCTACCGGGACAAAAATATCTGAAGACCGGATTGTAGAAATTGCTTTAATCAAGTTGATGCCAGATGGATCAAAAGAAGAAAAAAGCAGAAGGATTAACCCCACCATTCCGATCCCCATTGAAGCTAGCCTCATCCATGGAATTTATGATGAGGACATCAAAGACGAACCCACCTTTAAGCAAATTGGCAAATCACTCTCAGATTTTTTGCAGGGTTGTGATCTTGCAGGGTTTAACATTTTGAAATATGATGTTCCGCTTTTGGTTGAAGAGTTTCTCCGCGCAAATATTGAATTCGATATAGACGATAGAAAGCTTATTGACGCTCAGAAGATTTTCCATCTTATGGAAAAAAGGAATCTAACGGCAGCCTATCGATTCTATTGCAACAAGGACCTGGTTAATGCTCATAGTGCAGCAGCCGATACTGAAGCCACTTATGAGGTATTGATCTCGCAGATTGAGAAATATGAAGGACAGGATGTAACTGACCTTATGGGAAATAAATTGGGCACCATCAAAAATGATGTCCAGGAGTTGCATGAGCTAACCAACAACAAAATGGTTGACCTGGCTGGCAGAATAATATTTAATGAAGAGGGATCAGAAATTTTCAACTTTGGCAAGCACAAAGGGAAGTTAGTAAGCAAAGTACTAGCGGATGAACCAAGTTTTTATGACTGGATGATGAAGGGGGACTTTCCTCTGGATACAAAAAGAAAGCTTACCCAAATCCGGTTAAGAAATTTTGGTTAACTTATAATGGCAAGAATTTATTTACCACCAACAACAAAATTCATTTCATTTCTATGGCTAAGACCATTATTGTATCGAACCGTTTACCAGTAAAAATAGAAGAAGAAGAAGGAGAACATCAATTTAAACCCAGCGAAGGAGGACTGGCAACAGGTCTGGGCTCAATTTATAAGCAGGGAGGTAACATTTGGATTGGTTGGCCGGGAATGGCGGTAGCAAATGCGGATAAAAGGAGAAGTATTACCAGGCAACTAGCAGAAGAAAATATGCGGCCGGTATTTCTTACACCCACCGAAATTGAGGAATATTATGAAGGTTTCAGCAATGAGACTCTATGGCCAAATTTTCATTATTTCAACCAATATACAGAATACGATGAAAATCTCTGGAAAGCTTACCAACGGGTAAACAAAAAGTTCGCAAAAGAAATTGAAAGTGTTTTAGAACCAGATGATACCATCTGGGTTCACGATTATCAACTTCTTTTGCTTCCTCAAATGATCCGTGAATCCGCACCGAAAGCAAGCATCGGGTTTTTCCTTCACATTCCTTTCCCATCTTACGAATCTTTTAGAATGCTTCCATGGAGAAGGGAAATATTAAAAGGTATGCTGGGCAGCGACCTGTTAGGTTTTCATACTTATGATGATATGAGGCACTTTCTGTCCTCAGTCAATAGGCTTGCCGGGATTGGGAATTCCAATGGAAAAATTAATGTTAACAACCGACTGGTAATGGCTGATGCCCTTCCAATGGGTATAGATTATGATAAGTATGCACAAGCTGCAGCATCTCCGGAGACACTGGCCAGAGAAGTAAGGTACCGTACATCCGTAGGCAGTTCAAGGTTGATACTTTCGATTGATCGGCTGGATTACTCAAAAGGAATTCCGCAACGACTTAAAGCCTTTGAATTATTCCTGACAAATTATCCCGAATACCGGGAAAAAGTCTCACTCCTGATGGTTGTGGTGCCTTCACGAGACAAGGTTGGAAAATATAAAGAGCTTAAAGAAGAGGTTGATTTATTGGTAGGTAGAATAAATGGCCAATATGCCAGACTCAACTGGACACCTATTCATTATTTCTATCGCTCCTTCCCCCTACCCGCTCTATCAGCGTTCTACAGGATGGCAGAAGTCGCGCTCGTCACTCCTATGCGGGATGGGATGAACCTGGTTTGTAAAGAATTCATTGCCTCCAAGCTAGATAAAAAAGGGGTACTGATCCTGAGTGAAATGGCAGGCTCTTCGAAAGAGCTTTCCGATGCCATATTGATCAACCCCAATGATATCAATCAATTGGTATCTGCGCTTAAGAAGGCCTTATCCATGCCCGAAAAGCAACAGGTCTTACATATGGCTGTCATGCAGAATTCCCTCAAGAGGTACAATATCCATCATTGGGTAAGTCTGTTTATGGAACGGCTCCAATATATCAAGACAGAGCAAAAATCTCTTGAAACCAAATTAGTAGACCAAGAAATTCTTAAGGAAATTAAGACCGCCTATAACAAAGCCAAAAAGCGGCTTATCTTCCTGGATTATGATGGAACCCTTGTTGGGTTCAATGCTAATCCTGAGCTGACAAAACCTGATCGTCAGCTGACCAATATCTTAACTAAACTCACCAGTAATAAGAAAAACAAGGTAGTCGTAATCAGTGGGCGTGGACGGACCACATTAGAGAACTGGCTTAAACCATTTGATCTGGATATTATTGCGGAGCATGGAATTTGGCTAAAAGAAGGAAAAAAGGATTGGAGAACAATCGACCAACTGACAGATTCGTGGAAAGAAGAATTCATGAATGTACTCGAAGGGTATGTGGACAGAACACCAGGAAGCTTTGTTGAGAAAAAAGACTATTCACTGGTTTGGCATTACAGAAAAGTTGAAACTGGATTGGGGGAGGCAAGAACCCGGGAACTCACCAGTCATTTAAAATATATCGCAAATGATAAAAACCTTAAAGTGCTGGAAGGCAATAAGGTGGTCGAAATAAAGAACTCCGAGGTTGATAAAGGTAGAGCTGCCAAAGACTGGATCAGAAAGTATAAGGCAGACTTCATCATGTCATGCGGTGATGACTGGACCGATGAAGACACCTTTAAAGCGATGCCTTCAAGTGCTTACACGATCAAGGTGGGCAGCACTTCATCTGCGGCAAAATTCCGGGTGACTGACTTTGTTGAGATTCGATCTATTCTTGAAACCCTTACCTGATTAATAGAGAAAATCGGGCTTGTCGATCTTAATGGCTATCCTGTGAGCAGCGTTTAGCAGACCCACATGACTATAGGCTTGCGGGAAATTACCCCACATACTACCGTCATTCTCTTTTACATCCTCGGAAAGTAGTCCAAGATGGTTGGAATAGGACACGACGTTCTCAAAGTATTTGATGGCTTCATCAAGTCGACCAACACATGCCAGAGCTTCTATATACCAAAATGCACAGATTAGGAAGGTCGTTTCTGGCTCACCAAAGTCATCCTGATGCTTATATCTGTAAAACAATCCGTCTTTGGCATGAAGCTCTTTCTCCAATGCTTTTAAATGATCTTTGGCTGCTTCTGTGTTTCCATCTAGATAATTCATCATAATCAATTGAAGCGTACTGGCATCCATACGATCAACTCCTACTGCCTGAGAGTAGCCTTTTTTCTGAGGTACGTAACACTTTTCTATCATTTCAGCAGCTCGCTTCCTTAGGTGACTGGCCTTCTCACCCATTTTTTGATCTTTTATCACTCCTGCAATCTTCACTGCGGCACTACTGCCTGCCCAATGAAACAGGTAAGTATAACAATGATATTGTTTCAGATTTCTAAATTCCCACAACCCTGCGTCAGCTTCATCAAATGTCTTTTCAATCATATCCAGCGTCTTCACTACAAGTTCTGTTGAATCAAACCGCTCTGTAAATATGATTCTCTTATCCGAGTACAACGGTAAAAGTGATACCAATACTTGTCCATATACATCATTTTGAATATGAGTATATGCCTCATTCCCTACTCTAACGGGTATATTACCTTGGTATCCACTCAAGGGTAGTTCTATCTCATCAAGATATTTCTTACCAGTAATCCCATAAAGTGGCTGGTAACGTTCAGCTTCTTCAATGGTCGTATTAAGGATATAATGAAAATACTTTTCAGATTCTTCGAAGTGACCAATACTATTGAATGCATTGAGTGTATAATAGGTATCCCGCATCCAACAATACCTGTAGTCCCAATTTCTGGTACTCCCTGGGGATTCTGGTAAGCTGGTAGTAGCAGCGGCAATGATAGCCCCAGTATCTTCATATTGGTGGATTTTCAAAGTAAGGGCAGACCGAATTGCCTCCCTCTGATAGAAGTTTACAATTGATGCTGTTTTAATCCAGTTACGCCAGTAATTTTTAGTCTTATTTAAAAAGAGCTCAGCAGTTTCTTCTAAGGCTGCTTCAAGAGGCGGTCCGTATGTCAGGACCATGTACTTGTTTTCATTAAGCACAAAGCCCTGCTCATCTGCAACATAATTTAATGATATATTGGTTGTAAGCCTCACATGTGCTCCGAGTCCCAAAAACCGAATATGGTTACTCCCCATACTAGTTTCGGGAACAATCTCACCATAATCTCCCCTTGGCTTACATTTTACAAGTATCCTGGGATTCCCTTTAAGTCGCTCTATTTTCCTGATCAGCATAAGCGGCTTATAATATCTGTCTGTTTGAAAAAAACGAGGCGCAAAATCCGTCACACGATACATACCGCCCTCAGTCTCAACTTCCGTACACAGGATATTTGTATTTTCTATATAGTACTGCTTACTTTCCTTATGTGTATTGATTGGGTTTATTGAGAACTCACCACCCTTTTCTGTATCAATCATACCGCCGAAGATGAAACTACTATCAAACCTGGGCCAACACATCCATGATACATTAGTATTCTTGTTTATATGGGCTATAAAGGCGCAGTTTCCAATGACGCCGTAATCGTAGGTATGTCTCATAATAGTGATTTGATCAGAAAGTCAAATAAACGCTATAATTTTAAAAAATACACGATAAATTCCTCAAAAAACCTCCGCATTAAAAAAATAATTTAAATTTTCTTAAAAAAATCAAAATCGAGAGTGAAGCTTTTCCTCGTGAATATATGCTGTCATATAAAAGTGATCCACACTTTAATTATATTTGATCTCTTGGTAACACTACTATATGGCTATCAAGTTTTCCACTAGTACTCGTCTTAAAATTGTTTTTGGAATAGTAGGGGCATTAATCCTCTATTTTACACTCATTACACTTTTAATCTATTTTGAGAAGGACAGCAAACAAGCATCCATTATCGATTATCCAAATGCCGTTTGGTATTCACTGGTAACACTCACCACAGTTGGTTACGGTGATCTCGTCCCAGCAACTGTTTTTGGAAGGGCAATAGGTTTTGTATTTATTATGGCAAGTATTGGGGTCTATGGAATTTTTATTGGGCAAATCACAACTCTTATGGCAACTATAAAAGAAGAAAAACATCTTGGACACAATGGTACGACCATGATTAATCACGCTGTCATCATTGGATGGAATGAATTTGGTAAAATGGTCCTGGATCAATTAATAAGTGTTGGGAAACAAGTTGCTATTGTAACTAATCTAAGAGATGATGTGGATTTCATTCGTGAAAAATATACTTCCAAGAATGTATTCATTTTATTCTCAGAACTTGATAATCATGAATTTCTTAAAAAAGCCGGTATTGATTCCAGTTCAATCGTGTTTGTAAATCTGCAAAACGATACTGAGAAACTGGTGTATATTCTTAACATGAAGAAGATATACCCAAAGCTTGAATATGTCGTGACCCTTGATAACGGAGACTTGAAGAATACCTTTCTCGCCGCTGGGGTTACAAATACCATTTCAAAATTTGAAATTGCCTCGAAGCTTCTCGCCTCTTATATGTTTGAACCTGATGTGGCTACCTATAGTGAAGATATTATGTCGGTTGCCAAAGAAGATATTGATTATGACATGAAGCAATTCATGGTCACAGATACAAACCCTTATGTTGGCAAAGCATACCAGGACGTATTTTTTGATCTAAAGACTAAATACAATGGAGTATTGATTGGTATTACCAAAAGGGACAAATATGGTAATAAGAGGCTTCTGAAAAATCCATTGGGCGATCTTAGAATAAGTGTGGGGGATTATTTGATTATCATTCTTAATAGAAAAGCATTCAAGCTGATCAGAAATATTTTTGGTGTGGATGAAGGTTATAGAAGTGCAAACGATTAGATCATGAAAAACTCAGGGATTTTATTTCTTTCCATTATAGTCTTATTTATGTACGCTTGCCACAATCGGGACATAAATGAAGGAGAACAATTTAAACCCAGAGAAATTCATGAGGACATTGTCTTCCACTTTGATACCATCATCGTAGATGGAGTAGAATATCTGATACTCGAAAAAGATAATAACAATCCGCATGAAGGATTTGGCTTCATGGCTTTTAGGGCCAACAGGCTCATTGAAAAGCAGGATACGGTATTGGCTTACCTGCGAACCCTGACTGAGATGCAAGTTGAGATATTATCTAAGCTTAACAACCAGTCCATTGAAGAACTCACTCAAAGAACCAATGACAAGCTAAAAGCTTATGTCGAAGCTCAAAGACCAGAATTACAAAGTCTGGAAACCACTGAATTTCGGAATAGAGGAGATTCTGCTATCAATGGGAAGTAAAACTGTTACTTTCCAAAGTGAGCTTTCAACTGCTTAAGTGAAGAAGAAACCTGAGCATCTATTTCAGGTGCATTTACAATGTCCTTGGCCTTCTTAACAGCATCTACTAACTCATCTTTATCTCTAAACACCTCATCCAGGATGCCGCAATCATATATTAGTGACATCAGAATAACGAATGCCGGAGATGGCTTAGCATTTTTAAATACAATGACTTTGAGTCCATTTCGGATCTCCTGTTCAAAACCATAGTTTGCGTTATCTAAGCGTTCAGAAAGTGGAATCCACATCAACTTTGTAGCTTCTCTTTTCAATATCCCACGCTGAACCAGCAATTCATTCAGGTCTTCCTGGATGTCTTTGAAATGATGTGCAAGATGATCAACCGTATCAATAAATTCTCCTCCCGATTTAATTTTCTTCAGCACATTATCCAAAATACCGTTTCCGGTTCCTGTTGTCTCAAGAACACTGATCTTGCCATTGATCAACTGAATTTTTTTCAGCAGATGCAATTCAAGTATACAGGCACTTATGATACCAGGGACTATTGTCTTTTCTGCAGCAGCAAGCAATCTCCCCTCTTCATCATCCATTGCTATCAGATATAATCCCTCAGCTATACTTAATTTCATAATTAATTATCTTTCCTTTTATGCTAGTTAAATTATTTCAATAAGAGCTTTATGGTTAAGCCCTGAACCAAAATTGAAAATACAACAACACAATAGGTAACAAAAAGCAGTGTATCCTTGGTTGCCACATCTATACCTTCAACTTTTGACAAAGATAATGCTAATGCTACAGAAATTCCTCCACGTAGGCCTCCCCAAGTCAAAATCTGAATGGTTTTTGGTTCAAATGTCCTATAGGTCCTCATAATCAGGATTGGGATAGATACCCCAATAAATCTGGCTGTTAATACAATCAAAATTCCAACACCCCCTACTATAAGGTTACTCCATTCGAATGAGTGCACAATCACGATCATTTCCAGTCCTATCAGAATGAATAATATGGCATTAAGCGCCTCGTCCAATAGATGCCAGAATTTAAATACATATTCTCCCGTAGCATTGGCCAGGTGTTCATCCCTTCCCTCGTTACCGATAAATAATCCCATGACTACCATCGCAAGCGGAGCAGAAACATGAATAACCTCAGCGACTCTTCCACCGACCATCACCAATGTTAGGGTAACCAGTACTTCAAGCTCTGTGTGCTCGTTATCAATAAAATCCAACAATCTAAATCCCAGATAGCCAAGCAGAGCTCCCATCAGTACACCTCCAACAACTTCCTGACCAAACAGTAATCCTACTTCGGAGATCTCAAAATTTTCAATGCCTGACTTGGCAATTCCCAAAATAGTAAGAAATACAACCACACCCACACCATCATTAAATAGTGATTCTCCTGCTATCTTGATCTCAAGATTTTTAGCTATACCAAATTGCTTTACTAGCGCAAGAACAGCAATAGGGTCTGTTGGGGATATTAATGCCCCAAAAAGGAAGCAATAGATAATATCGATCGGGAAGCCAATCATCGGAAAAATATAATAAACCAACATCCCTACAACAAAAGTTGAAAGGAGAGTACTTCCGATAGCTAAAATAATTACAGCAAGACGCTCCTCCATCAGCTTTCCCAAATCAATAGATAAGGCTCCAGCAAAGAGCAAGAAATTGAGCATTACATCAAGTAACACTTCCTGGAAATCAAACTCTTCAATAATATGTTCAGCTCCTGAGGTGACTGCAGGGAATATAAACCCTAAAGCCAGGATAGCAACCGACATCATCAGTGCAATCGCCATAAGGCCAATCGTTGAGGGTAATCTCAGAACAGTAATATTTATTAGAGTAAATGCTGCTGCCAGAAATATGAGAAGCGTGATAAGGTCAAGAATACTCATTAGGTGGTAGTAAAGCGGTTATTTATAAGGGAATTAAACATTTTCTAAATTAAGTGGAAAAATATAAAAAATAGCTTGATTGATCTTTATTGTTACAAAATTTGTATGCATGTCGAATAAAGCTTTCTCACAATGCTCTTCTATCTTCTCACACATGCTTTTGAGAGGCTCTCATGCTGCATTATTTGCAATCATAATCCTCCTTAATATTTTTGGATGTCAGTCCTATAAAAGTCTGCAAGTCAACAGATCTATCAAAAAATCACCTATTCTCTCCAGGCACTTTGTTGGGCTGTGTCTGTATAATCCTGAAATTCACCAATTCCTGATTGAAAGAAATGCTGACTTGAATTTTACACCGGCATCAAACATGAAAATATTAACTGCATTCACCAGTTTTGAAACGTTCGGAGATTCTATTCCCACATTTCGATATGCAGTTTTGGATGATACTGTGGTGGTCCAACCATTGGGTGATCCTACCTTTCTTCACCCGGTATTTAAAACCCAACCGGCCTACAATTTTATCTCTACAAAAAAGAAATTATCGATATATCAAAATGGATATCACCTGGACGAGTTTGGACCCGGCTGGGCATGGGATGATTTCCAGTATGACTTTCAGCCAGAAAGAGCCTGGTTCCCAATCTATGGCAATATGGTACGCGTCGTCAAAGAGAGTGATAGTGTGAAAGTAATACCTGATTTCTTCAAAGATTATGTCCATATACAATATGGTGAAAAACCTGGCAATTATGCCAGCAGGGATGTTAAGTATAATCTGTTTAATGTCTCGATAAATAACGAAAACGAAGACTTTGCCAGAGAAATCCCATTTGATTATGATAATGAACTGCTCCTTCAGCTTTTAGCGGATACCCTCCACATGGAGGTAACGACAAGAGATAGTTCGGACCTAAGCTTTGATAAAATCCTTTATAATCAATCTAAGCTGGATATTTTATCCTACATGATGCAAAACAGCGATAATTTTTTAGCAGAACAACTCCTCATCGAGGCTGCCCTGATCAATGGTTTTGAAGACGTTGATGCATTTAGGCAAAAGAAGCTTGAAGAATGGTCAATATTCAATAAGCTTCCAATTCAATGGCATGATGGTTCTGGACTTTCCCGGTACAATCTTATTACTCCATTAAGCCTGGTAAAGATACTAGAACAGATCTATCTGTCTCAAGATTGGAATACGATTAAAAGAGTATTCCCAACAGGTGGAAAAACTGGTACAATAAAAAACTGGTATGGAGGCGATCCACCATTTGTTTATGCCAAAACCGGAACTCTTTCAAATAATCATTGTCTGAGCGGATATTTAGTGACTGATTCAGGAAAAACGTTGATTTTTAGCTTTATGAATAATAATTATGTATCCAACCTGAACAAAATAAAGGAGGAAATGGATATGATCTTAAGGAGAATAAGGAAGATCTACTGATATCACTCTTTATACTCTTCAATAAGTCCTCCCGTTAAACGCATCAACTCAACATGTGAGTCAATTAGGTCGTAGACCGATTGTAATCGCAAAGTAGAAGCCGATAAATAGTTATTCTGGACAATCCTAAAATCGAATGAATTAATGCTGCCATTCTGATAGCGATCCTTGGATATTTCCAGATTGATAGCCGCAGCCTCTTCTCTTCGTGCAGTGATCCCATACAGTTGTTTTCTGGTCTCATATCTATCTAATGCATCGAGAAGATCAGCAGTTAAAGAATTCTTCATGCTTTCAATCTGGATATTGCCTATGTCTTCCTGAATTATTGCGTTTCGAATAGCTCTGTTAATTCTGCCACCATCAAAAAGCGTAAATGAAAGTCTAAAATTGATAAAGACGTTATTATTAACAGATGTCAATGGATCAGTAGCTCCTGGTCTATAGCTACCATCTTGATTTAAAAATGATGCGTTGCTCTGATCAACTCGTCCTCTATTGTTCGAAAATCCAGTACTTAATGCCAATGAAGGGTATTTTCTGGATCGTTCTATTTGAATATTTGTTCCTAAGATGCTCTGTGTTAAATACTGTCTTCTCAGATCAACATTTTCCTGAAACATTTTAGAGAGCAGATCTTCAGAATTATAAATATAAGCTTCAACCATTAAACTATCAGTCAGAAGATATTCCTTATCAACATCTTCTTCCGCAAGAAGAATATTCAAGTTTCTCATGGCCGATCTTAGCAATAATTGCTGGTTAATAAAATCTACGGAATCCGTCAAATAATTTCCTTCTTCGAGTAATCTATCCGTAGTTACTGCTACGCCCATCTCGGCTTTTTCTTTAACATATTCAAAGCGATCCCGTGAAAGCATCAATTGCTTTCTAAATTCGTCCAAACGTTCTTTCTCCAAAACTGCCAGATAATATCCTAGGATTATGGATTGAAGTGTATTAGCAATAACAATTGATGCATTACCCTCTGTTTCAGACTGCAGTTGATCCAATCTCCTTTTGTTAGCATTGATGAGGAATCCATTAAATAGTATCCAATCTAAATTTATTGAAGGATTCACACTATTTGTAATTATTGATCCCTGAGCCTGGAAAGGACTGGCTGTTTTTACATTTTCATTAATATTATTATTCTGATTCACATTAAATGTAATCGTAGGGTACCTGCCAGCCTCTCCCCATGAATTGTTATTTCTTGCTACCTGGACACTACTCTTCTGAATCGAAATATCATAGTTATTCTCCAACCCAATGGCAATGGCATCTGAAAGGGATAAGGATTCTTGGGAAAATGCAGAAACAATTACTACTGAGGTAATTAATAAATAAAAAGCACTCTTTAACATTAAAGCTGAATTATGAATTAGAAAGGAGATTTTTAAGTTGGATCAATGTTTTTCTAACATGTACCCCCCCTTTGGTTTGAATTATATTTATGGACTTACCTTGTTCATCGTGGTAAACCATGGCAAGGCCTTTTTCAGATTCCTCCAAATCAAGGCTACTTTCCTTTACCAGTACACTTTCTATCAGTATATCATTTCTTTTTTTAATCATTAATCCGGAAGCATTCTTGACGATCTCAAACCCGGAATACTCAATATACCTGGATAGACTTTTCACTAACAATATAAGTCCTATCAAGGCAATCACCGTAGTGAGAACACTGATTACAATAGGTACAGTAGATATTCCTTCAGAAAGCAGCATATTCCATGAGGGAATCCCAAAATAAATAATGCCGGAAAGCAAAGCACCAATCAACACTCCAATTAAATCAACCAGATAGAACCTGGATAATCTGGTTACTTTTATAGTATCTCCTTCTTTAGATATTCGGAATCCCAGATATTTCAAATAATCAAAGGAAGTGATTGACGACTCTTCTTTTTCAACATCTGCTTTCAATTCGTCTAGGGCCTCTGAAAAATTGCTCGTGAAATACTCGTCCGCATTTATAATATCCAACAATGCGCTTTTTGCATTGTAATTCAACTTTTTTCTTTCAGAAAGAAGGTCAATCAATTCATTACGTTCCTTCTGCTTAAATATCTTGTTGTATATCATAATTGATTACGCTGCTTAAGCTGCTTTAGAACCTTTTTCCATTTCATCTAATCTAATCTCATCAAGCAATGCTCTTTCCACATCCTCTCTGACTGGCCTCTCACCTGTCCAAAGCCACTTAATTCCTCTTTTCATGTCATTATACATCAATATCATCACTGGGAAGAATGTTAGAATGATCACAGTACCAAGGAGGACGCCATAGGCTACTGATATCGCCATCGGAACAAGGAACTGTGAATAGAAATTCGTTTCGTTAATCAAAGGGTAAAGTCCTAATACAGTAGTCAATGAAGTCAGCAGGATGGGTCTAAACCTGGCCAAACCAGCTTCATAAGCCGCATCATACACAGTCATTCCGTCATCTTTTACCAGGGAATTAAACTTGGATAAGAATACTACTGCATCATTAATGATTACGCCCGAAAGAGCTACCATCCCCCAAACACTTAACAAAGAAACGGGTAAATCTCTACCACTTATATTGGCCTCTATCCAATGGCCAAGAACCGCACAAGTCCAACCAAGCGGAATAATAGAAATAATAAGGAATGCCTGACCAAAGGACCTGAATGTGATCATTAACAGGAATATAATTATCACAAAAGCTCCTCCAAAGTACAGGAAGATTTCTTCTCCGGCTCTTGACCTTTCTTTGGCTTGTCCACCGTAAGTCACATCTACGGAAGGGTAACTGGCTTTTAATTTTGGAATGATTTCATCTTCTATTTTTTGTAGAATTGGTGGGACTTCTGCATAAGGATCGGAAAGATCTGCTTCAACTGTTACGGCTCTTTGAGTATTATAATGTTTAATGCCTGAAACTCCTCGTTCTATCTTGTATTCCGCTAATTGTGGCAATGGAAATTCCTGACCAGCATCAGTCTTAATTTTTACATCCTCTATTTGTCCAATGTTTTTCCTATCTTCTTTGGGGTATCTTACCCAAACCCTAAGTTCATCGGTACCTTTCATAAAACGTTGAACTTCTTCACCAAAGAAGCCCTGTCTCATCTGGCTGGTAATGTCATTGGTATTTAATCCCAGAAAATAGGCTTCTGGTTTTAAATCAAACAACATCTCTCTTCTACCAACCGGCACATTGTCAGAGATCTCTTTTAATTCTGCTAGATTTTTCAATTCAGATTTAAGAAACTCCTTGGCTTCCCCCAACTCCTGATAGTTTTTACTCATCAGAAATACAGAAACAGGTCTCCCCCATCTACCTCTGCCACCGCCAACCATAAACTTTTCGGCCTCAGGCACCGGGCCAATTTCTTTGGTAATTCTACTTACAAGATCAAATTGGTCGATGCCAAACTTATCCAATTCATCATAATCCACTTCTACTGTGCCTGTATGAGACCCACTTTCATCTTCTGACATCTGTCCTACATCTGTCATGGTATATTGAATGATGTTTTCATCCACACCGAGTTCCTTCTTCAGCTGATCGTTTACACTCCAAACTGCATCATCAAATCTCTTGAGGTATGCTTCGACTTTTTCCTCTCCCTCTCCTGGCTTAAAAGCAATGTCAATACTTAGCCTGGTAAAAGCTAACTGAGGGAAGTAGGTGTTTTTGATAAAACCACCCATAAATAGACCCGCAACAATAAGTACGAAGGCAATAATTCCCGCTGTCGCAATGGCACGATATTCCATGGTAAATCGAAGGATTGAACCATAGATATTTACTCTCAAATAATCAATTCCCTTGTTAAGTACCTTTCTCACTTTGTAGCTACGGGTATCTTCCTTTTTAACGCTCAGTACTTTCCGGCTAGCCAGGTGAGCGGGCAAGACAAAGAATGCCTCCAGAAGTGAAAAACCAAGACTGAATATTACGACAATACCCATGTCTCTATAAAATTCAAAACTTCCAGTTAAGAGAAGTAATGGCACAAAAGCTACCATGGTGGTGGTTACGGAAGTAAAAACAGCTGGCAATACTTCCATCGTACCTTTGATGGCGGCCTGAACAGGATTTTTACTCTTCTCAAAATGAGAGAAAATATTTTCAGCAATCACAATTCCATCATCAACGAGAATCCCGATTACCAGGATCATACCAAAAAGTGAAATTGAATTGATCGTCAACCCAAAGAAGGAACCAATAATAAACATTCCCAGAAAAGATGAAGGAATCCCCCAGGCTACCCAAAAGGATAATCTCAAACTCAGAAACAAACCAAGTGCAACAACAACCAGTACAAGACCTAGCACACCATTGGATGTCAAAAGTTCAAGTCGCTCATTTAGTCTTTGAAGATAATCTCTGGTAATGATTAACTCTACTGCGTCATTGCTGGCATTGAAATCTTTTACATATGCATTTACAACAGGTGCAATGGCCTCAAGGTCTTCTGTCTCCAGGTAATTGACATTCAATAAAACCGCTTTTTTCCCATTTAAGAGACCCTTAAAAGGTTGATCCACAAACTGTTCTTTGATTGTAGCAATATCTCTGAGTAATATCTTGCTTCCATCCGTATTACTACGAACAACAACTTCACCTATCTGCTCTGCATCAGTTTCTTTATTTCTTGAACGAATTAAAATTTCTTCTTCGGTTGATTTAATTGAACCTGCTGAAAGATCCCTGTTATTATTTCTTACAGCAGCTGCTACTTCTGCAAGTGTGAAATTGTATCTCCTTAATGTCTCCTCAGTCACCTCGATGGATATCTCAAGAGGCGGATATCCGGAAGAACTAACCTGACTTATGTTTCCTGTTGAAAGTAAGTCCTTTTCTATAGTTTCAGCATAATTCTTCAACACTTTCAGATCCACATCCCCAATCAGAGCCATCCTGGTAGCAGTAGTACTTCTTCTTACCTTATAAATAACAGGTTTCTCCGCGCCCGCTGGAAATGCGGATATCCCGTCAATAGCATTTTTTACTTCTGTATAGACTTCATCAATGTTATAATTATCCAGGGTTTGAATAGACACAGTCGCACTGTTTTCACTAGAATTAGAGGTCAATTCATCAATCCCGGCAATTGCGTAAACAGCTTCTTCTATTTTGGAGGTTACGCCTTCTTCCATTTCTTCAGGAGACGCCCCTGGGTATGAAACACGTATAGCTAAGTTTCTATCTGCACGAACCGGAAAATAGGCTTTCCGTGTATTCATGAGTGATACAATACCCGCGATCAAAGTGATCGCAATAATAATATTTGCCAGTATTGGGAACTTGACAAAATATTCAACCAGACCTTTAATCCCGTTCATAGTGATTAATTTTTATTTTCGCTTGTATTAGCCTGACGTTCAGTAAGTTTAGTATCAGTAGACTCTTTTCTTTCTAGGTCAATGTCCCTATCATTGGCTTTATAAGCCTTCATGTTATTGTGTGCATTGATCAGGGGCTCCACCACCAGGGCTTCACCTTCTTCCAACCCAGAAAAAACGGCTGTTTCATCCATTAATCGATAAATATTTATTGATTTAACTTTCAATAGTGTATCCTCAAGAACAAAAACTTCATTCCCGTGGTAGATGATATTACGTGGTATCTCCATACCATCTTTAATTACTCTTGCCGGGATGGCCGCTTCAATAAACTGACCGTCATATATCCTGCCACCTGAAGGATCAATCGCTATATAAACATCAATTGACTGGGTATTTTGATTAATATAATCACTAATACGCGCTACTGTTCCCTTCCAGCTTTGTTGAGTTTCATTGGAATATATCGTAGCCTCAGAACCTAACTGGATCCACGGGATATCTTTAGTCTCAACAGCTACCTTAAGTTCATGATAGCCCTTTCGCATAATTTTACCAATCCTTGTCCCTGGATTTACAAAGGCTCCGGTTTCCAAAACAATTTCAGAAATGCTTCCATCAAAAGGTGCATAATACCAGTGCTTTTTCAGACGCTCCTCTGCACTTTTAATCGTGTAAAAAGTTGAATAAATTCCTTTTGTAGCCAGAAATGTCTTTTCCTTTTCAGTTGCATTCTCAGGCAGTGGTGAAGATCTTTATCAATTTGAATCTTTGTGAAATAAGTATTCCAAATATCATATGATCCGGGATAATCTATTTTCAGATCCGGAAGTATCGCTGCAATATCCCTAAGGAAATTACTTTTTTGAGATTTTAAAATGAGACTTGCTTCAGTCGGGTCAATATAAAATAACAAATCACCTTGTTTGAAACTCTGGCCCTCTTTTAGTCTAACCTTGCCGTCATACATTCTTCCACTCACTTCTGACAATAAATCTAAAGACTGCGCAGTCTCTACCCGGCCAAAAGCAATCACATGAGTAAGGATGTCTTCATAGTGAACAGGCGCTGTTCTTACATACTTCTTATATTCAGGTGGTTTCCTGACCTTTGGTGGTTCTTTAAGACTGCTTAAAAAAGCCATAAATGCGATAGCTCCTCCAACTATGATAACCACAAAGCCAGAAATGATAAGGGATTTTTTATTCATGTTGAGTTATAAAATGCTAATTAGGTAAAAACCTAAAATGGATTCAAATCGTTTTTCTTTCAAAAAGGTTAGCGAAATAACTGAAATCCAATCAAACAATGTTCTTAATTTAAGTTTTTTAATCTCCAATTTTAGCTTCAGATTCTGATAGGATTCTGAAGAATTAATAAAATTTTCAAAGTTTTTTAATTGATCAATAGTGACATGGGAAAAATATTCAAAAGTGAAGAAGAATGGAAAGATATGTTAACCCCCGAACAATATCGTGTACTGAGAGAAAAAGGAACAGAAAGACCATGGAGTGGAGCGCTTTTAGAAAATAAGAAAGAGGGTGTTTATGAATGTGGAGCATGCGGTAATGCGCTTTTTGAATCCTCGACAAAATATGATTCTGGATGTGGCTGGCCCAGCTTTTTCCAACCTATCAAAAAAGGTGCTGTAGAATATAAGTTGGATACTTCTCATGGAATGAAGCGAACAGAAATCTTATGTGGGAACTGTGGAAGTCATCTGGGCCATGTCTTTAATGACGGGCCACAGCCAACAGGTGAGCGTTATTGTGTCAACTCACTCTCGCTCAACTTCGAAGAAAAGTCCTGACCAAAAACCTTACTCACTCCTTTCTAATTAAAACTTCAAAAAATTGTTCCGTATAAAATATGGAATTACAATCTTTACATCTTTGATATTATCGCCGGCTACTTATGTATAATGTTGTCATAATAGGCGGAGGCATTGTAGGTCTCGCTTCCGCCCTCAAAATAAAAGAAGCTAACCCCAAACTACGGGTTGCTGTTTTAGAGAAAGAATCAAAACTAGCCCAACACCAAACTGGGCATAACAGTGGAGTCATACACTCAGGGCTTTATTATAAACCCGGTAGTTTAAAAGCTAAGAATTGTATTGATGGCTACAATCAGCTCATAAAATTCTGCAAAGAAGAAGAAATTCGATTTGAGTTATGTGGCAAGATTGTAGTGGCCACCAATGAAGCCCAACTGGAAACGCTAAAAATGCTTTCTGAAAGAGGGAAACAAAATGGGCTGAAGGGACTTAAGGATCTAAACCAGGATCAATTGAAAGAATATGAGCCCCATGTAAATGGCATTAAAGGAATTTATGTACCTCAGACCGGAATCATCGATTATACTGAGGTAGCCTTAAAATATGTGGAGAAAATCAAGCATTTTGATGGACATGTATTTACCGGAAGTAAAGTGACCAAAATCACTGAGGAAAAAGGATTTATACAGGTTCATACACCAGGTGAAACGTATATTACCAGACTTGTAATCAACTGCTCGGGTTTATATTCAGATAAAGTTGCCAAGCTTTCAGGAATGGATGTTAACTATAAAATCATTCCATTCAGGGGTGAATACTACAAGCTCAAAAAGGAAAAAGAGCATCTTGTCAAGAACCTGATTTACCCGGTACCGGATCCTAATTTCCCTTTCTTAGGTGTTCATTTCACAAGAATGATCAATGGAGGAATTGAAGCTGGTCCTAATGCTGTACTCGCTTATAGTAGAGAAGGGTATAGTAAATCCAATATCAGCCCTGGTGAATTTTTTGAGACACTTACCTATAAAGGATTTCAAAAAGTAATCCGGAAATACTGGAAAACAGGTATGGGCGAATTGTACAGATCTTATTCCAAAGCTGCTTTTACCAAAGCATTACAGGAACTTCTACCAGATATCACCAGTAACGATCTTGAACCAGGTGGTTCAGGTGTTAGGGCTCAGGCTTGTGATAAAGACGGCGGTTTGATTGATGACTTCTTAATTATGGAAACTGAGAAAGTGATCAATGTCGGGAATGCTCCATCACCCGCAGCAACTTCCTCACTTTCCATTGGAAAACATGTAGCTGATCTTGCCTTGAAAAGGTTTAAGTAATCAATCTAGCTTTTGAGCTATCGATTGCTTTAGTTTTTCAATTAATTCTGGATTTTTATCCGCCACATTTGCTGTCTCTTTTTGAGGACTGTTGTGATCATATAGCTCTACGAATCCATCTTTATGTAAAATCATCCGATGTGAATCTGTTCGGACAGTTTTTGCACCTCCCCAATAGCCAAATGTGTTATGTCCATCTCTTTTTGGGTTTTCCAGGATTGGCACCAAAGACTCACCCTGAGCAAATGGAGGGACCTCTAAACCAGTGAGTTCACAAATTGTTGGGAAAACATCAATGGTTGAAACCATGGCATCGGTCATTATGTCCTGATTATTCATTCCCGGATAATGAATAATCAATGGTGAATTTAACGCTTCCTCAAATAGACTATGCTTCCCCCAGATAGCATGTTCTCCCAGATGCCAACCGTGATCTCCCCAAAGAACAACAATGGTATTTTTATCCGCTCCGGTCTGTCTTAATGTTTCCATGATTTTCCCAACCTGAGCATCTGCATAACTTACACATGCGGCATAGTGTCGACGCACCTCATCGGCAAATAAACTGTCTTCATTAGGATCTCTACCCCAACGATTATATTTCATAAATTCACCTGACTTATGCCAGGTAGTTGTACCTTCTGGTTTTTCAGGATGTGCAATTGGTGGAAGTTCAAGTCCATCATACTGATCAAAATATGATTTAGGAGCACCAAATGGCAAATGTGGTTTAATGATCCCAATTGCCAGAAAAAAAGGATTTTCACCTTCTCCTAATTCTGTAAGCTGTTTTAATGCCTCCTCCATCATTAATCCATCAGGATAAATGCGGTCATCACCCTCTGCTGATTGATATACATCCATCTCCTCAGCATTGGTTCTGATTTCACCGTAAGCTAGTCCATGCATCATGCCACGTGGATGCAACCACTCACCGACTGGCATTAGGTGTTTATCCCATGCACCCGGCATCTCAATGATCTGATCATCATCCCAGTCATCACCTCCCCTTCCTCCTGGATGATGTGATACTTTACCCACTGACACAGTTGTATAACCATTTGATCTAAACCATTCTGGCATACTAGGCTTAACTTCTTCACCCTTTCCCATTTTTTCAGATCTCATAAAAAGCGCATAATTATTCGCTGGCCCATATAATCCGGTCAACAAGGTATACCTGGAAGGTCCGCAACTGGGAGCATTAACGTAGTGCCTTTTGAATGCCACTCCTGAACTCGCCAATGCGTCAATATTGGGTGAATTGATGTAGTTCACTCCAAAGCTTTTGAGTTCTGGGCGTAAATCATCAACACAGATCAACAATACATTGGGTTTAGCTTTTTCGGGTTTTTGACATTGTGAAAAGCCAAATAAGATAATACACAAAACGATGACAATATTTACTTTCCTCATATTAGCAATTTATTGAAATTGAATAGAATCCTTTTTATAGGTTCTAATTTAACGACACATCAAGTTGTCCTATCTGGTTTACGGAAAGCACAAATTCCTTTGGTCTGCATAAAGCTTAAATCATTTGTTTTAATTGGTATTATCCAGAAACTCGATAAGCCCTGTTACCTTATCAATATTATCAAACTTTACTTTATTGGTTTTGACATAGTCTTTAAATTCATCCTCCTGATTCTCAAAAAGCTTACTGAGCTGATTCAAATTTAATGCCTCACTCACAATACCATTCTTCATTAAGTAGTAAACATACAAGGGTGTAGTGCTATACCCTTTAGGTAGTTTAATTTCATAGAAATTTCTACCTGTGAATTGCGAAGAATACCTGTCCACTGCCGCTACCTCTGAGGTACCCCCATATCCGACATTCTTTCCCGGTTCCCGAAGCTTGCACTTGTATTGAACATATAAGACCATTTTAACTGACCGGTAAAGAACTTCGACAAATTGACCATCCAGGTTGACAAATTTCTTATCTTCTATGAAGATAGTATCAACACGCTCCATTTCAGTTTTCCCTAATGCAAACTTTGAATCGCCTTTTTGAAAGACCATTTCTTCACTTAGTGAGTTATAGTTTATAGTAACATGATTTTTTCTTCCATTCCTTTCCAGGATTGTTCCATCAACAAATTCAGGAAAAATGTAATGCGTTAGATTCGTCGTTATATGTTGAGCATGGCAAAGTTGGGAAGATATCAAGATCACTATTGAACAAAGAAAATAGGGTTTCAGATTCATGTTTTTATTGAATTATCTGACAGCTAACCGGCCAATCTACTATCAGTTAAATGATGAATTTAGACAATTCTGCCACATCTTAACTACCTCGCAACTGAATTTTCCTAAAAGAACCGATCTTCAAACACCTGTCCTGAAAATGGTGTGATGGTATAGCTGAAAGTGATTTCATGGGTACCAAAATTAGTTGTGATCAGGTTATTGGTTGGTAACTCAAAGGAGTATCCAATCCTATAGTTATCTTTTATTTGTAGAAGTCCAAAGAAACTGAGACTCGAAAAGTCTCGGATCAAGGTTCCAGCCCATATATCTGGGGTAATAAAATATGTACCTGATAAGTCTATACTAATCTTATCCTCGAGGACACGGATCAGTGTTTGAACTTTGGTATCATACGATCTTACCGTCGTAAAGCGATACCCTCCCGCCAAATAGTAGGTCCTTTGGTATCTGCCATTATCCTGAAATACGGGATCTGGTGAGTCCTCGCTAAGAATCCGTGGTATTGATAAACCCAGAAAATAATCAAACCTTTGAATCACGACGCCAAAACCAAAATTTGGAAATGAATATTGTGGGATAAAGTCATCTAAAACCGGGTCATCCAGAACTTCAGGTGCTAATTTATTTAGGTCATTACTCACCTGTGTAACCCCGCCCTGTAAACCAAAACCAATGGTAGTTAAATGAGATCTAATGAAGTACGAACCCGAAACAACTAATTCATTGCTACTTCTAATACCAACCCTGTCATTCATCGCTCGCAAACCAAAACCGCCAGAATTACCAATATTGGTCATTGCAGTTACTGTATTTGTTAGTGGAGAACCTTCAAGCCCAAACCACTGAGCCCTGGAATTGACTGCAAATGAGGTATTTTGATACATCCCTGCATATGCGGGATTGATCATATACTGATTAAAGTGATATTGGGCATACAAAGGATCAAGCTGAGCCTTCAAAGAACCGATTGAAATAAGGATGGTCGATATAAATAATGTTAGTCTCATCACCTCATCAACTCTAAAAATCCACTACTTAGCTTAACTCCCTCTGAGCGTATTACAAAATAAAATGTTCCCTCCGTGAGGTCATTCTTATTTGCAACGTTATTCTTCCCACGAAATACTTTTTCCCGATTGTCATATCCTCTTTGTTCAAAGACCTTGGTGCCCCACCTGTCATAGATCACGACCAAACATTCAGGATAAGCCTCTATATTTTCAATAAAAAGGAATTCATTCTTCCCATCACCATTTGGACTAATTAGGTTCAATACTTTTATTGGAGGTTTATCTTCCTGTAGGTATTTTCTCCCGATTGAGAAATATGAAAAGGTTAATGGATGATCTAAGCTATTTGTAAGTGTACCGGATTGAAGGTCACCACTGAAAGCACTTTGGTAAATACTGTATATGGTCGAATTTAAGGTCTCAGATTGTAAAACCATCCCATATTCCAGATCTTCCAGAAATTCAGCATTTTCAAATCCTACCTCAACTTCAAAATCTTCTTCGGATTCATCCATAACCCAATAAAATGGGGCTAATTCAGCAATGGTATTATCAGGAGTTCCAGGCAGTGTGGATTCCACTGCTTGAATACCTATTGGCAAAGGGTCTCCGGTAAGTTGATTCAAGGTGACTGGTAAAAAGTAATTAGGGGTTCCAATCGGATAGGTCTGATTCCCAGTCATGATAAGTCGTCCGATGATGTAATCATTGGGCTGCCGGATGATTGATCCACCTGAAGTGACCTCAAGGCCAAATCCATCCTGAACAGTTAAAACACTACCATTTAATTCTAATTGATCTACTGATAGATCTGCATTCAGGGTTTTATTGCCACCCGACAACCGTAGTTTTTCAATGAACGACTGATCGTTTATACTTTGAATCAAAGAGCCGTTCATATCAATCACGCCTATTCCATTGGTCTGATAAATCCCGGTATTCACCCAATTGCCGCCAACCGTGATCTGACCGTCATTCAAAAGATCACCGGAATTAATGAAATTCTCATTCACTTTCAGGATGGCTCCTTCGGTTAGACCGATAGGCAGACCGGTATTCTGAAAGCTCTGAGAAAATAAGCTTAGGGTACAAATAAGTGATAATATGTATATAAGTCCTTTCATATCTATCCGGATGTTCCTGGAGCATAATTATTAGCCATCGATATGGTCACCCAGCCTTTAAATCCATTACCATCATCCACATACATCATGTGGATGGATCCTCCCGGGCCCAGGTCAATAATACCAAGATCCATAGGTAAATAAAGATTACCTGTCGGATCATAATTTTCAAGGGTAAGTGTTGTAGCTCCTACATTGATCAAGATAAGCTCCTGACCGGAGACGCTATTATTTACTTGAATGAAATTAATCAAAGTACCAACACTTGGATCAGGTGTGAATAACACGGTTCTTATAAATTTGAATGGTGCAATATCTAACACATTGGCAGTGACACTAGAGGCATCAGCCAACACCTGATCCGTCATGAAATTCAGAGCCTTCAAATAATTTCCATCCTGATACTCCCTATACATATTACCATCGGCATCACTGGTTTCAGGCAATTCAATTTCATTTGCAGGATCATTATCAGCATCATTCACCTGATCGGTGCCAGCAATCCAATTGCTGCCATCAAACAAGAGTACTTCATTTGTACCTGCTGTGGAGGGCAATTCTATCTCATTTGTCGGATCATTGTCTGCATCGTCCACTTGATCAGTGCCAGCGACCCAACTACTACCATCAAACACCAGAACTTCATTTAACCCCGCTGTGGAAGGCAATTCAATTTCATTTGTTGGATCATTGTCAGCATCATCCACTTCGTCGACTCCATCTGAAAATCCTATAGGTACATTAGCAAGATCAGACCAATCACCAGTAAAGTCATCAGTAACATCAGTATCATAATTGCTCAGATCAATAATTGTATTATCAGGATCACCACTTAGTGTGATTTGACCTGTTGCAAATTGCAGATTCTGTTCATCTGTATTTGCGCCTAAATAGGTAGCGAGATCTATTTGAGTAGGCGTACTTAAACCAGTTACGGTGAGAACATTTCCCGTTAAATTGAGATCCTGGAGCTCATTTGTGGGATCTGCGTCACCATCGTTTACTTCGTCGGTTCCATCGGCAAACTCCGCGGGAATATTTGCAAGGTCTGCCCAGTCTCCTGAAAAATCATCTGAAGGATCAGTATCTCCAGTATTGTTAATCACTCCATTAACGATCTCAACCCCGACACCTGCCTGAAGGGCCGCACCTACTGCTTCCCAATGGTCAACTAACCAGAAATAGAATTGATTCGCTTCAGAATCATAAACCATCATTCCATTATCTGAGGAAGTCAATTGAGCAGCAAAAGCATTCCTTTGAGTAGTTGTCAATGTTGGTATTAGCAAGCCCTGATTATTGTTAGGAGCTACCAGCTGCAAAACCGCCTTCTCATTGGGTGTTTGTGTACCAATCCCTACGGAGCCCTGTTGCGCAAATAACAGATTACAGATAAAAAAAGGAAGAAAATAGACTATCCTTCTCATTATATTCATATAAATAAAATACTACTTTTATAATAAATTTTTATCTAAACTTATTGTAAATCTATTTATGATTCTAATAGGTTTTGCCAAAATATTCTACCAACTAGTTTGCTATTTTTACGATTAAATACCTCTGTTCCTAATGATATTTTCATTATATCTATTTTGGGGCCACAGGTGACCCTATACCTCCTACAGGCACCCAATATTGAAATGGAAGATCCTTATCATCTACATACATCAGGGTCAATGACCCTCCTCTCCGTATGGTTATTGGAGTAGATGGTAAAAATATATTGCTACCACCCAGGCTATTGTCGAAATTTATCCCACTGCCCAAGCAGATTATGATTATCTCCTGTCCATTTACGCCAGGATCAATGTTATATAGTGTAATATCAGAATCATCAATCAACACTATTTTGGCTGATTTATATAAGTCTTTTGTCAAAGTGGTACTCTTAATGTCACCCCTATTGATTTTTATCACAGTGCTTATCATGTTAAGGGAAGAAGCGTATCCCGCGCTATACTCCACATATCTATCCCCATTGGCGTCGGTCTTTTCACTCCATGGGGAAGTTGCACTTCCAGTATCATCGGCTGCTGGGGCCCATTTAGATCCATCAAATTTCATTACATAACCGGTCGTAGCTGTTGTTGGAAATTCTATTTCATTAGTCGGACTATTATCCGCATCATCGACCAGATCAGTTCCGGCGCTCCAGCCTCCTGCTACAGCCGAATATTTTAAAACCTGTCCCGGTGTAGCAGTCGCAGGCAATTCGATTTCGTTAGTTGGATCACTATCTGCATCATTTACAAGATCACTTCCTGGTTCCCATGTATTTGCATCGGTAAATTTCATCACCTGACCGAGACCAGCTGACGTTGGAAATTCCATCTCATTAGTTGGGTCATTATCTGCATCGTCAACCTCATCTTGTGCTGTTACCCAACTGCCTCTTAAGTATTTTGCAATATCACCTTCGGATGGTAAGAGATCAGCAAGAGCATCGGTATTATCCATGAATGCACTTAAATCTACAGTTGTTGGATCCGAACTTAATGTTAAGGTATTACCACTCAATTCAAGATCCTGGATCTCATTGGTTGGACTGGCATCCGCATCATTGACCAGGTCATTTTCGGCTCCCCAATTTCCGGAATCATTGAATTTGAGGACTTGTCCAAGACCAGCTGAATTTGGTATCTCAACTCCAGCGATCCAGGAATCTCCATCAAATTGTAATACCTGAAAATCATTTGCGGATCCAGGCAATTCAATTTCATTGTTAGGATCATTATCCGCGTCATCTACTTCATCAGTTCCGGCCACCCATGTTAGGCCATTATGCTTAACTACCTGATCCTGCAATCCAGCCAGATCCCCAAGCGCATCAGTATTATCAAGATAAGGAGATAAATCAATATCTCCGGGAGTAGGGTCCAAACTAATGGATAGGGTATTCCCACTAAGAGACAAATCCTGAAGTTCATTGGCAGCGCTGGCATCAGCATCATCCACATCATCACCATCATCTAATCCTGCGGGGCGGTTACTTAGACTTGACCAATTGCCATCAAAATCATCTGTCGCATCTGTATCCAGATTAACCGGGACATCTGCGAGATCTAAAAATGATCCTGAAAAATCATCGCTTACATCATCATCATATCCACTAAGGTCAATCACTGTATTACCGGGATCATTTGTCAATGTGATCTGTCCAGATAAAAACTGAAGATCCTGTATCTCGTTTGAAGGACTTGCATCAGCATCATCTACATCGTCACCGTCATCTAATCCGGCAGGTCTATTACTCAGACTTAACCAGTTACCATCAAAATCATCTGTCGCATCCGTGTCCAGATTAACCGGGACATCTGTAAGATCCAAAAAGGATCCGGAGAAATCATCCGTTGCATCCGTGTCCAGGTAGAAGGGTATATCTACCAAATCAAGAAAGGATCCTGAAAAATCATCAGTAACATCTTCATCATAGCCACTTAAGTCAATAATGGTATTGTCTGGATCACCTGAAAGCGTGATCTGACCACCAGAAAACTGTAAATCCTGTTCATCTGTATTTGTTCCAGCAAATGGTGCGAGATCTATTTGAGTGGGGGATCCAATCCCTGTAATCGTTAAAATATTACTGGATAGATTGAGATCTTGTAATTCATTATTTGGATCATTATCTGCGTCATCAGTTTCATCAATAGCAGGTGACCATACTGCAGCATCATTAAATTTCAAAACATATCCCAAGGGCGCTGTGGCAGGGAGTTCTATTTCATTGTTAGGATCATTATCAGCGTCGTCTACCTGATCCGTTCCCGCAATCCATGAACTTCCGTCAAATACGAGAATATCATTTGTGCCAGCAGTTGCTGGCAATTCAATCTCATTCGTAGGATCATTATCCGCATCATCTACTTCATCCATTCCATCTGCAAATTCAGCGGGAACGTTAAGAAGATCTGCCCAATCACCAGTGAAATCATCCGATGCATCCGAATCATATCCACTTAGATCGATGATCGTATTGTCAGGATCTCCGGAAAGCGATATCTGACCGGATGTGAATTGAAGATCCTGCTCATCAGTATTTGTTCCTATATATGCCGATAAGTCAACCTGAGTAGGTGTGCCAATTCCTGATATGGAAAGGATGTCCCCTGTTAGATTGAGATCTTGCAATTCATTAGCAGCATCTGTGTCCCCATCATCCGTAGCATCAGTATCTGCGACCCAGGAAGTTCCATTGTATTTCAAAACCTGACCTGCTACGGCAATAGAAGGAAGCTCTAATTCATTTGTCGGATCATTGTCCGCATCATCCACATCGTCCGTACCATCGACAAATGCTGCCGGGACATTAGCAAGATCAGCCCAATCACCAGAAAAATCATCAGAAGCATCCGTATCACCAGTATTGTTAATTACCCCGTTGACAATTTCTACTCCATTACCTGCCTGTAGGGCAGCCCCTACTGCTTCCCAATGATCACTTAACCAGAAATAGAATTGATTCAGGTCTGAATCATAAATCATCATTCCATTCTCATTAGGCGTCAACTGGCTGGCAAAGCTGGTTCTTTGAGCGGTGGTCAGTTTGGGTACGAGAAACCCCTGATCATTATTTGGTGCAACAAGATGTAAAACTGCTTTTTCGTTTGGAGTTTGCGTTCCAATGCCAACTGATCCCTCCTGGGCATAAAGCATACTGCCCATCACTAAAAGTATGGCAACAAGAGTCTTTTTCATACGGTGATTTCGGTCTTAAGCTAAAAGATTTCAGACTCTTCTTTCCAATATTAAAATGCTGGTAGTGTAAAGATATGAAATAATAAAGAATTAATTGTACTTAGCAATTAAAAATTTCTTTCTAACGGGACCTGATTCTTGAATGGATTAAATACGTAACTAAGGGTAATCTCGTGCGTACCATAGTTGGTGAAGATCATATTATTGGTGGGGAGCTCAAATGAATAACCCACAGAGAAATTTTTATCAAAATCTATCTTGCTAAAAAAGCTGGCTCCATAATAATCACGCAACATGGCTCCTACCCTTATGAAGTCTGTGATAAAGTAAGTACCTGCCAGGTCAAAAGAAAAGCGATCCCCAAGCACCCGAACCAGGGTTTGGAGCTTGGTATCTTTTGATCGGAATAAACTAAACCTGTAACCGGTAGATACATAAATATGTCTTGCATACCTGGGATCATTAAGGGAGGCGGTAACATTTCTTGTTTCCAATATCCTGGGAATGCTGACCGCCAAAAAATAGTCAAAACGATGTATAACAAAACCAAAACCAAAATTTGGTTGTATGCTGTTTGGAACAAAACTTTCTAACTCCGGGTCGTTAAGCACTTTGGCGTTTAGTAAGCTCAGATCATTGGTCACATTGGTAATACCTCCCTGAAGCGCCATTCCTATTTTCACGAAATGTGAATTAATAAAATAGGATGCTGATGCCATGAATTCAGTATTGTTATGAACCCCAATACGATCATTCATTACTTTGACTCCAATACCTGAGTGATTGGACAGACTACTTTCCATGGCAAAAGTATTGGTGAACGGTGCCCCCTCCAATCCATACCACTGAGCTCTTGAATTAAAGGTGATCGATGAACTCTCATATAATCCAGCAAACGCCGGATTGATCAAATATTGGTTAAAATGATATTGTGTGTACAAGGGATCCAGCTGACCGTATACAATTGAAGTCATCATGATCAGAGGAATAAGCAATATCGTTTTTAAACTCCTCATCTCACTAATTCAAAAAAGCCAGTGGAAAGTGTCTCTGCTCCCGAACTAACCACATAAAAATATGAACCTTGTTCCAGGTCTGTCTTGTAACGTTCATTCCCAACACCTTCAAATTTTACCTGATCGTTGTCATAGGCAGTTACCTCATATAGTTTGGTCCCCCATCGATCAAAAATGGAAACTTTGTTATCTGGATACGCTTCTATATTTTCAACCAATAAGAAATCGTTGTATCCATCATTGTTAGGACTAATCAGATTCAATACGTTGACAGGTGGTTTTTCACCCTCAATGTACTTTCTTGCCAGTGTGAGATAAGGAGCCCGAACTCGTTCTGCTGAGACGGTTCCAAGATCTGTTGACCCGGAATATAACAATCCGCCGGCGTCCTTGATTAAATCATTCAGATGATCGGCTTGTCCCACTCTGGCATTTTCTACACTCTGAAGAAATGCTGCACCCTGAAAATAAAGGGTTACATCTGCCCCATCATATGCATGAGGAGTCATCACCTCCCAGTAAAAATCAGCTACCGAAGATATTGTGTTATCAGTAGAAGGACTCAGTAATCCAGGTTTTGATGAAACCCCAATTTGGAGTATCTGTTCCCCTGGCAATTCCAACCTGATAGGTAAATAGCGATCCGGTGTCCCAACTGGAAAAGTGATATCATTTCCTGTCATGTAGAGAGCTCCAATAATCCGATCACCATGTTGATGTACCAATTGCGCGGTTTCACCAAGATAGACACCAGAGCCATTGGGAACAAAAACCATGGTGTTATCCAACTCCAGCTTACCATCGACGTGGAAGCTTTCAGATATATGCTTTCTCCCATTTCTCAGAATTACATTCCTCAGTGGAATATTACCCTGACTGATAAACTGGAGGAATTCTCCATTGAATATAAGATTACCTAGTTCCGCATCGTAGGAGCCGACGTTGACCCAATTGCCAGTTACATGAAGTGAACCCTCATTTGAAATTGTACCCCTATTCACAATACTGCTTTTCACACTCATCATTACACCATTGGTCATATGGAGTGAAGTATTTTTGATATGCAGGTCCTGGGTGGAGCCGACAAGAGGTAGTAATATCAATATGGCGATTAAATCCTTCATTTAATTGATATCTATCTGGTGCTGATGGATTTTGAAACTTCCATCCAGCCATCAAAATTGGTACCACTGGATTGGTCTTTAAAATAAATAAGGTGAAGTGTGCTACCTGATGTTAGCGCGTGAGCACTATTTGAAAGAAATATATTTCCATTTGTACCATCCACATTCAATGTTCCAGGACCTATGATCAATAATATCAATTCCTGCCCGGCGATACCCGGATCAATGTTCCTTAGATTAGTTCCATCCCCTGGTACAACAACTATTGTTTTATATTGACTGATCATATCAGCCTTTAGTGCCCCTACTGAAGCGATAAGATCTGATTCCGTCACATGACTTGGGTTTGATCGTGAAATCATGTTATTGGCAATGGCATACCTTCCCGTATAATTAATATTGGTAGCACTATTTTCTTCAATCCATGGAGTAGCATTATCAAGTTTACTGAGATCCCACATATCATTCCCGCCACTAGGTTTTGAGAGAGTTAACACATTCGATACAGAATTAAATGTTAGGCTCTGAATCTCATTCATTGGATCAGCATCGGCATCATCAGCCAATGAAGTAAGATCTACATCATGATTGGTGCCGGACTCAACAATCCTCAGAATATTGCCAGACTCTAATGTGGTCACCGTTATCAATTCATTGCTACTGGAGGCATCGGCATCATTGATGGAAAAAGTTCCTCCACCATCAGAAAGTGTAATCACATCAGCCTCTTGAGCTATAGTTTGAATCTCATTGGTTGCATCTGCATCCGCATCATCAACATTTAATACGATGTTCCCTCCATCTGATAAACTTAGATTTCCAGGAGTATTATCTGTACTTAATTGCTGGATCTCATTTAGCGGGTCAAAATCCGAATCGTTGACATTCAAAATGACAGTTCCACCTCCATCTGATAATGTCAAATTACCCGGGATCAGATTATCCACACTTATTGTCTGAAGCTCATTAGAAGGATCCGGATCCGCATCATCTACCTGATCTCCATCTGCCAGGTCTGAAGGTACTCCAACAAGACTGCTAAACTGCCCATCAAAATCATCACTTGCATCCTGATCCCAACCAGATAAATCAAGTGTTGTACCAGAAAGGTCTCCTGATAAAGTCAGGACATTGCCATTCAGTTGGAGAGATTGAATCTCATTGGTCGGATCAGCGTCCGCATCATCAACGTGATCTCCATCTGCCAGGTCAGAAGGCACCCCAGTTAAGCTGCTAAACTGTCCATCAAAATCATCACTGCTGTCAGCATCATAGCCAGACAAGTCTATAAGAGTTGCATCGGGATCACCAGAAAGACTAATCACCTTATTATTAAAAGTCAGGTTCTGATTATCCGAACCTGCAAGTCCGCCCAGATCAATGGTTGTCGCATTTTCATTATTGGTGATGCTGAGTAATGTTCCGCTTAATGCCAGGTCCTGGATTTCATTCTGTGGATCGGCATCCGCATCATCAACTTCATCAGTTCCATCTAAAAAATCATCCGGTATATTTTCAAGTCCATTCCAGTCGGTTGTGGTTAACTGACTTAGGTCAATGGAGTTTCCTCCCGTGAGTGTAAGTTGGTTCG
The DNA here is from genome assembly GCA_047947195.1 of Bacteroidota bacterium. Lineage (GTDB taxonomy): Bacteria > Bacteroidota > Bacteroidia > Cytophagales > Cyclobacteriaceae > UBA7330. Next base: position 1,720,366 of record CP170458.1, on the reverse strand, counting down.
TCGTCGAATTGTATTCGAGTGTTTGGTTACCAGCTGATAATGCCCGCCACCCGGAATCCTGCCAGAAATAAAAAGTCTTGTCTGTCAAATCAAAGACCAAAAGTCCATTATCTCTAGATGATAGATTTCCTGTAAAACTGATTGAAGTTCTCTGACTTGTGGTAATAGTAGGAATGAGCAACCCCTGATTATTATCTGGAGAAACCAAATGCAAAATTGCATTAGGATTTGGGTTCTCAATCCCTATACCCACTGAGCCATTTTCCTGAGCTTTCAGCGAAATAGAGAATAATATTCCCACGAATACGAAAAATGATATCCTGGTGGATCTCATCGGTTATTGCTGGTTGGTAAAACAATCCGTTTTCAGGTGGTGGATCACATTTTTCAGTCTAAATGTATAGACAAAAGAATGACAAATGGAAATATTTTAGAAACAAATTTTATTTAAGTATTAATTAACATAAATGATTTAACTGCCTGATAACATGTGTTTTATCAAAAATTCATAAATTGGAGTTGAACCCTTAATGGCTTAATTATCGTTTTAAGAGTGATTATTGAGAATTCCATAAAATACTGACATGAAACGCATCTATATTATCATTTTATCAATATTTATTTTTTCATCGCTTACATCCTGTGCACAGCAATCTGCCACAGAAAATAAATCTTCAGATGCTACTGTTGAGAAACTGGATTTATCTGATTCTGAGTGGAAATCCAGACTCACCGCAGAGGAATATGAAGTACTTCGAAACAAAGGAACCGAAAGAGCTTTCACCGGAAAATACTGGAATAACAAGAAAGATGGTGTTTACAAATGCGCTGCCTGTGGACTGCCACTTTTTGATTCTTCTACCAAATTCAGATCAGGAACCGGATGGCCAAGTTTCTATGAGCCAATCAATGATAAAAATGTGGCTGAAGAAAAAGATACTTCATACGGGATGGTAAGAACAGAAGTCTTATGTGCAAAGTGTGGCGGACATCTGGGGCATGTATTCCCTGATGGTCCTAAACCCACAAACCTTAGGTATTGCCTGAATTCAGTCTCCTTGAAATTTGAGGAAAGAACAGAGAATGCAAACCCTTAATTGTTTGGCGCTCCATCATCTATCCAGCAGAGGATAAGGTCAATCTGATTCTGTGTTAGCTTATCTACTGGAGGCATGGTCTTACCAGCGACTGAAGAACGAATCTTTTGAGCACTTCCCTGTATCTCGGCATAAGTAGACCAGCTCGGGATTTGCGGATCATTTCCATGACAGGTAATGATGTTACAATTATTATCAATAATGGGCTTAATAGCTGATGTAAAACTTATTCCACTGACCACCTTAACATTTTTGGTGTGAATGCAGCCATCAGCATCTTTTACTGTCACCGAATGAATACCTCCTGAAACACTGTCAAATATGTTTGATCCGCCAAACGTACCTGTTCCCAATCGATAGGTATAACCCCCGGCACCACCAGAAGCTGTAATGGTAATGGACCCCTCTCCTGTACCACATCCGCCTACTGTAGTCTCAGCAGTAAAGCCAAGGTCAGTACCATCATTTCCAATTGAAGTATTTACACCTTCAGAACATCCCTGAGCATCCACAACGATGATTGAATAATTTCCACTAGATAATCCTGAGAATGTAGGTGAGCTTTGAAAATTAATACCATCCAATGAAAACAATAATTCGCCGCTACCCCCTGTCGCACTAACCGTAATACTTCCCGTAGGCTGACACCCTGCATCTATTACACTTCCAACTTCCAGGGTGAGTCCACTCACATTACAATTCACTTCCTCAATGCCATCATTGCTACAGGAAGTCAAATAAACAATTAAGAGTAGTGCAACAAGGAAACCACAGGTACGAATTATTGTCATAAAGAAATCTTTTCTCTTTTCTTATTACACTTAAGTTGTAATAATTGGTTGCTTCATCAATAATTGAAGAATTCATCTTCTGCTCTTACGACTTCCCAGGTATGATCGGAAAGTAAACGTACCTGTGCGATAAACTTTTTGTAAGGGTTGGATCGACCCCATTCGTCCGGGCTAACCATCGTTAATACATCCTCACCATTCTCTCGTTGAAATAAATAGTAATTTTTATTGTAAACAGGTTCGAATCCAATATCAGCCAGATAAATTCTTTCTGAAATACTGACACGCTTTTTAAGGTAATTTGCCTGGTTAACCAAAGTCTGCATTTGTTCATAAAGCTGTCGGAATTGCCTGTCAGTCTGTTCATGCATGGCAGTGACTGCAGTCCCTTTGATGCGTCCCTTGTCCAGTGGTTTGACAATGGCACTCCCAACTCCATGTGCATACTCAATGAGCCCCGGCAGATCTGTTACCTTGTCTTTTAATTGATCCAGATCGATCTTTTCAATATCTACCTTGTTCTTTTTATTCACCTGCTTCGATTCTTTCTTTTAGATTCTTCTTAGCACCAGGCCAGGTGGTTCTCCTGCTAATATCAATACTTATAATGATCATGATAAGTAAGAATATTGCAGCTATTATAAAAAAAATCCGCTTCGATCTTTTCATATCCGTTTAGAGAACGACAAATTTGAGGAATAGTTTATTAAAATACCTATTATGACTGTAGAAGGAAGATTAATTGAAATATTTGAAACACAAAATGTAACAGACTCATTCCGCAAAAGAGAGTTCGTTGTAGAATATGCAGAAAACCCACAATACCCTGAGTTTATAAAATTTGAACTTATCCAGGCCAATTGTGATCAGTTGAATGACTTCAAAGTGGATGACCGTATTAATATCTCATTTAATCTTAAAGGCAGAAAATGGACAGATCCTCAAGGTGTAGTTAAATATTTCAATAGCCTACAAGCATGGAGAATTGAAAAAGCAGGTGGTCAGACAGAAAATATCGGACAGGAACCACCAGTAAATCAGGAATGGATGAAAAGCGACTTTTCAGAAGATGATGACCTTCCTTTCTGATAATAAGCTCCTACACTAAAACATATCTTATTTATTATCGTACATTTAAGGCACATCAATAATCCAAACAATTGATTCAGGGGTTAACGATAAGATGTTAAGAACCAGTAATTTATTTTTCGATTTATCCATATTAGGAATAGCTATCATGCTATTTTCCTCCTGTGACAATCCTGAAGAGAAGGAAAGACCATCACCGCTTAGGGTAGATAGTACAGAAATTGCTGGTGTCCTGTTAAAAATCACCTATAGTAGCCCAGCGGTTAAAAACAGAAAGATATGGGGAGGTTTGGAACCTTTGGGCAAAGTATGGAGAATTGGAGCGAATAAGGCAACTGTCTTCGAAACATCTGGCCCTATCAACATTGCTGGCAACCTTGTACCAAAAGGTAAGTATTCCATATTTGCGATTCCAGACAGCACTCATTGGGAATTGATCTTTAACAATCAATGGGATCAATGGGGAGCCTACGATTACCATAAAGACAAGGATCTTTTCAGGCTTGAAATAATCCCTGAGCAGCTGGATTCATTACAAGAAAGACTTTCTTTTAAGTTCGCAGATGATGCTTTAAAATTCAGGTGGGAACATCTTGGATTTGATCTTCCAATCACATCGCCCTCATCACATCAGTAACGAGCCGTATCATCAAACGGTTCAGTGCATCCACCGTATCCGTGCAATTATTGAGCATGAATCGTTTTTCCATATCCGTAGGATTAATAAATCCAATATAGACATCTTCATTTTCTTCCCATACCAGGATTTTTAATGGTAGATCCAAAGCAGCAGTCTGCTGACAGGTGATCAATTCGTTAGTTAAATCTGAACTATCAAATGTTACCACTTTAGTGGGACCAACATCGACCCCTCGTTCCCTGGCAACATTCTCATAAGAAACCGTATCAAGGAATTGAAGGCCACGGTCCTGGATCATTTTAACGATAGCCAAGGTGGTCTCCCGAACATCTCTTCTACTCTTGTATATTGAAAGATTTTGGCCAAAGGATGCTGAAGCAAGAAGCAGCATACCAATGCAAACAACGTTCTTTAAGTTCATTAGGCGATTTAAATCAAGTGCTAAGGAAAAAAATTTAAAGTTGTTAGAAAAGCGTTTTCCCGTTTTTAATAATATAAAAAAACGTGCCAGAGTGAATTTCGGATACGAGAATCACAAAGTTTTCATTTTGTTGGCAATCCGTTAAATAGTCCTTACTTTCACTATTTATTGAATATTAGAAGTTTAGCATGGATTATCTGAAAAGTTATCGAAACGTATTTGATCAAAACATCCTCCTTTTGTTTAAAGGACAGTTGAATTTTGATCTGGTAACTTCTATGATCTCAACGCTGGGCACTCGACTTAACCTTTCTGAGGATAGCAATGCTACTACCCGAAAATTTTACAACATTGCCACTGAATGCATACAAAACATCTATTACCAATTAGATGAGCTAGATGTGAGTAAAAAAATTGGGACCTATGACGCAAAATCAGCGCTGATCATGGTCTCCGCAAGAAAAAAATTTTTTAGTATTCAAACAGGAAATTACCTGCCTGCTGACAAATCAAAAGATCTTAAAAAGCGACTAGAGGAGATTCGGGACCTCCCAATGGATGAACTCAAGACCCTGTACAAAAAAATCATCGCCGAGGAAGATTTTACGCATAAGGGAACCCTGGGTCTAGGCTTTATAGACATCGCAAGAAAAGCAGGTGATGAAAAACTTAGGTATCGATTCCAGGAAGTAAATGAAAAGGTTGATTTCTTTACTTTCCAAATTCGGATCCCGAGGGCTTGAGATTCTACCGCATGAAATAAATTAGTATTGTAATTATTCTGCGGATTCCTTAAACTGCGTTTGAATTAACCTAAACAACATGGATTTCTCCACCCTTGACATCATTGTTTTTGCCTCATACTGTCTGATGATCGTTGGCATTGGCCTTTACGTATCACGAGACAAAAAAGGTCATGAAAAAGATGCTGAAGATTACTTCCTGGCAGGAAAATCACTCCCCTGGTGGGCCATCGGTGCATCACTCATAGCAGCTAACATCTCGGCTGAGCAATTTATTGGCATGGCAGGATCAGGCTTTGCTGGAGGGTTAGCTATTGCATCCTATGAATGGATGGCAGCAGTAACACTCATTATAGTAGGGAAATACCTGTTGCCTATTTTCATAGAAAAGAAAATCTATACCATCCCAGAGTTTATTGAACAAAGGTTTAATACCACACTTAAAACAATCCTGGCTATATTCTGGATCGCATTATTTGTCTTTGTAAATCTTACCACAGTTCTCTTCCTTGGGGCTAAAGCACTTGACACAATCATTGGATCGGGGCAGGGAGACATTATGATCTTTGTTTTGGGGCTTGCATTTATTGCTGCAGCTTATTCCTTATATGGTGGATTAAGTGCAGTTGCATGGACTGATGTAGTTCAGGTAGTACTTTTAGTCCTTGGTGGCCTGGTGACAACCATTATCGCACTGAATAATGTAACACCAGAAGGGGGAGTCCTTAATGGATTGTCGCATATTTATGATGTAGCAGGATCCAGGTTCGATATGATCTTATCCCGGTCAAATCCCGAGTTTGTTAACCTGCCGGGTATTGCCGTATTGATAGGTGGAATGTGGGTAGCTAACCTTTACTACTGGGGATTCAACCAGTATATTATTCAAAGAACCCTGGCTGCAAAGTCATTGAAAGAGTCTCAAAGAGGAATCATCTTCGCTGCTTTTTTAAAGCTCATTATTCCGTTGATCGTAGTCATTCCAGGGATCATCGCATTTGTGCTTTATTCACAACCTGAAGGCACTTCCATTATTCCTGGTGTCCAGGAAGCATTCACAAAAGCTGACGGCAGTCCTAATTACGACAATGCTTATCCTTGGCTTATTGGTGTATTTGTGACTCCCGGCTTTAAAGGTCTGGTGGTTGCAGCACTTGCTGCGGCAATCGTTTCATCTCTCGCCTCTATGTTGAACTCCACGGCTACCATTTTTACGATGGACATCTATAAGCCTTACTTCAATAAAAAAGCTAGCAATAAACAGATTGTAAATGTGGGAAGAATTTCTGCTTCCGTTGCTCTTGTTATTGCTATCATTCTTACTCCGCTACTCAAAGATGTACCCCAGGTATTCCAATACATCCAGGAATATACAGGTATGGTCAGTCCTGGAATACTGGCGGTTTTTTTGCTAGGATTATTCTGGAAGAAAACCACTACCAAGGGAGCTATTTATGGTGTGATCGCTTCAATCATAATTGCTGCCCTACTTAAACTACCTGGTTTGGAGCTACCTTTCATGGATCAGATGTTTTACACTTTGATCATTTCCCTTGTGATTATCGCTGGGGTTAGTCTATCTACCAATCCAGAAGATGATGATCCAAAAGGAATTGTTACCACTTCAGAAACATTCAGAACAGGTCCCGCATTCAATATTGGAGCTTATGTGATTCTGATTCTTGCAGCAGTGCTTTATGCTTTATTCTGGTAATTGATGAGTCTGAATGAAGCCCAACAAAAAGTAAAGAGCCAGGTGGTTTCCACACCTAAGTTCTGGTGGTATCTCTTCACCTCACTTCCAATGGGGATGATTGCGGGCTTACGCGTAAAATCATTATCGGAAACTGAATGCACTACCTCAGTTCCTTTCAAATGGTTAACCAAAAACCCCTTCAAGTCTGTATATTTTGCTGTACAAAGCATGGCAGCAGAGTTGTCTACCGCTGCCCCATGTCTTTTAGCCATTCAAGGGCACAAGCCCTCAATCGCTTTTATCATTGTAAATATGAATGCCCAATTTTTTAAGAAAGCTACGGATAGAGTTTACTTTACCTGTACTGAGTCAAAAAATGCGTTCGATGCTGTAGCGAAGTGCATTGAGACAAAGGCTCCTCAATTAGCTAGTTTTAAAACAACAGGTAAGATGAAAGATGGAACTGTGGTTGCCGAATTTGAATTTACCTGGTCCTTTAAGCAGCGAGATGCCTAAAGATCCTTAATAAGTTTATTGGTAGGGGAATTCCTAATTGTGTCCTCAATTGATTCTACCGCCTGATTGATCTTATGAAACTCTTTGTTCTGATGCTGTTGAGGTAGATTATCAAGTCCCATATCTTCCAATTTACCTAAAACTGTCGCGATATCGATCTTATTGATATCAAGGCCGGGAGCGTATAATTCCTGGTCATCATGTTTCACCCGCAAAATCAACCCTGATTTCTCCAATTCATTTACACCTTCCCGAACAAATCGATGCGGAAAAATCAATTCTGATGCCAATTGATCAAATGAAATAGGTCCATCCTCCTTAATGAAATGATTGATGATATGTTTGAGGATTAGCATCGTCAATTTTCTTCGGGTTCTTATATTGATATTTAATTTCTCGTTGTCATAAGACCAGCTTGTCACATTTTGAATCGCATACGCCAATTCGGCTCCAAGAAGAACAACAATCCAACTTAACTGCATCCACATCAGGAAAAGGGGCACTGCAGCAAAGGTTCCATATATTGTGTTGTACTTGGATAGAAATACCTGACCTTCAATCCATGCTAACTGAACCAGCAAATACAAAGTCCCTGCAAAAATTCCTGCTATCAAGGCTGGCTTTAACTTTACTGGCGCATTTGGAAATACCATATAGACAAGGAATAACAAAAACCATATTAGTGTGTAAGGAACAACCTGAAGGATGAAGATGATCCCGGGCTTAATAAAACCCAGAAACTCAAATTGGCTGGTAAGCGTTTCGACTTCCGTTGTGATAAACGCAGTTGCAGCACCTGAAATGATTATTAGTATCGGACCTAAAAATATGACTGTCATATAGTCCGTCAACATCCTTTTCAGGTTCCTACCCTTTTCCGTTGCCCATATATCATTAAATGCAGTTTCAATGTTGTTAAGGAGCCTGACGACTGCATAAATCAAAATAATGGTACCAATTCCTGAAATTACACCCCCGCTTGCACCAGATAACATGGTATCCGCCCACTCATTGATTTTGGTATAGACTTCCTGTTGATCAGACAAATAAGTTTGAAGCTCACCTTTTAGATAATCCTTTAGACCAAAAGCAGTAGCAATCCCGTATGCCAAAGCCACAACTGGTACGACGGATAATAATGAGAAATATGTGAGTGCAGAAGCTTTTTCGGAACACTTGTCTTTTTGAAACTCAGAAAATGTGATCATCAAGATCCTTAGCTGGCGATAGAGAAAAGCTTTTCTCCTGGGAAGGCTTTTTATCTTTACTTTCCAAAGATCTTCCTGAAGAAACTTTCTGATTTCGGCAACTCTTTTTAACATAATGACCAAATTAATTAAAGACTAAACAAAATAATGTGTCAGTAGCTGAATTTCAGTCTTAAGTAGAATAGTTTGCTCTGTGCTTTATAATTATCACCCATACCTTCTGACAGAAATAACTGGCTTATAAAATCAAGATCCAGGTTAGATGCAATAGAATAAGTAACAAACGGATTGATAAATACAGAACCATCTGAAGGAAAGAATATAGCTGAAAGTCCGGTATTCACTAACGGGTGAACCGGGTAAGATCCCTGAACAAAGGTAGACCAATTATAGGGCGAAACAGACCTGATATCCAGGTTTGAGGAGGTATTGACCAGAAAGATGTTTGGAGATTCTTTGCCATAGCTGTTATATAAACCTGATGCATTTAGATATAATGAATTGGCAAACAGATAATCGATTGAAACAGATGCCAGGAAGCCATTATCTATAGTTTCATCTAAACTTCGTAGGTAAGTCATTTCACCTTTAAATCCTGCGTTCCAAAGATTGCCTGCCCAACCCGTTCCCAAAGTCACATTATTCTTCATCAACCCCCCAATGAACTGAATATCATAATTCCATTTATTGATCTGATATTTCATGGCAGTTGTCAGGTCTTCAAACCGATCTGCTGCCTTAATGGCAAAATCTATTTCAGATGCGTATCCAGTATATTTTCTAATCCTTAGGGCATCGCTTCCGGGGCGCTCTTCATAGTCAAAGTCAAAAAAGGAGTAGGCATTGAACAGATCATTCGGATTCCACGCGAGGTTCATCCCCCAGTTGATCCGCTGCCTTCCCAGGCTTACTTCCCAGTCATCTTTGTTCCATTCGAAATAAAACCGGTCAATCATGGTATGGATCACCAGATCTTTGTTGTTCACTGGTAACCATGACAAATCAAAATAGTCGTTATTAACATCAATGAAGTCGCCATAGTAGGGCTGAAATAACTTCACCAAATCTCCAAAAAACACTCGATTTCTAAACTCAAGCTTACCCGTTAGATTCTTTGTGGGATACCAGGCCAAATTAATCCTGTTATGAATCAAATTATCAACCAGAGTGGAATCTTTACCCGCAAAATTGAAAGTGGCCATATCCTTCACATAGCCCCCCACGGTAAGCTTCGGTTCCTCCTCAGCCTCCTGCGCCCATAATGATAGTGGAACCAACATCCATATCATTAATAAGTATCTCATTGTGTCACGTCACTGATAATCACTCCATCCTCAAGAGTAATGATTCTTCTGGCTTTGTCAATCACCCGTTGGTCATGGGTAGAAAAAACAAAGGTAGCCCCCTCCTCTTTGTTCATCTGTGCCATGATATCCAACAAAGATGATGTTGAATGAGAATCAAGGTTAGCTGTCGGTTCATCGGCCAGGATAAATTGTGGTTTGGATGCCAGTGCCCTGGCGACAGCCACTCTTTGTTGTTGCCCTCCTGATAATTGGGAAGGTCTTTGATTAGCTTTATCTGCAATACCCATTTGTGTCAGCAGTTCTAATGCCCTCGCATCGCGCTCTTTCTTTGCTTTTTTCTGTAAGAGCATAATAAACTCAACATTTTCCTGGGTTGTGAGTACGGGGATCAGGTTGTAAGCCTGGAAAACAAACCCAATATTTCTCAACCTGAAATCGATGAGTTTACTGTCCTTCATACTGGTGATATTAGTTCCTGCCAACGTCACTTCACCCGATGTTGGGTAGTCTAAACCTCCAAGAATATTAAGCAAAGTCGTCTTTCCACAACCGGAAGGTCCCACAATAGCAGTGAACTCTCCCTTTTCTATCTCCAGGTCTATCCCATTTAAGGCTTTAACCGGAACGGCTGTAGAGGTGTATACTTTAGTAATGTTTGTTGCTTTGATAATAGACATAATCAATTAAATTTTATGAAGTGCTTCCACTGGTCTTAGTCTCACAGCTTTGAGAGCAGGATATACTGCTCCGATAAAAGCTGTGACAAATACGCCAATGGTCACGATATAGTAAACATTATCTGCTACGTATGGATATAAGATGGATTCATAGCCAAAAGCTTCCAATCCTTCTGAATAGGCAGTCAGATCCACACCATTCTTATTGTAATAGCTAATCGTGAGCCAACCGAATAAGAGGCCAAGAGGTGATCCTACAATGCTCAAAAAGAGGGTTTCAATCATGATCATCATAAAAACTCTGATCTTGGTCATACCAACTGCCATCAGCATGCCCAGTTCCTTCATCCGCTCCAACACAGCCATTAACATGGTATTGACAATTCCAAAAACAAGTGCCACCAAAATAATCCCCATCAGGACATATAGCATGCTCCCATACACTTCCTGCAAATAAGCAAGTTGTGGCGCTATCTCTTTCCAGGATTCTACCAGGTCCTGAGGATATTCAGATTTGTATTTATCCACAATTCCGGACAATTCCACCTGGGGTTCGAGTAATACAGCTATCTCATGAATATTATCTCCAATTCCCAGCAGTCTGCCAAGATCCTCCTGTTTTATAAAGACTATTCCTTCACTAAGACTCAGACCCGAGCTTTTAATTATACCTGCGACACGACAGGACGTCTGGGTTAGAATTCCATTCGCATCGTTAAACGTCAGGACAACTTTGGATTTTACTGACACCTGTAGATTCTCGGCTAGTTTGTGCCCAATGACAATAGAAATCCCCCTGACACCTTCAAAATATTCGCCTTCTTCAATCAATGAGTCCAATTCTGTGACTATTGCTTCATTCACAGGATCAATGCCCCTGATTTGTACCCCAGATGCCTTTCTGGGAGACGAAATCATACCCGTAACTAATGATCGGGTTGTTGCTCCTTTTACTCCAGTCCACGTACTTATCTCCTCCGCTTTTTGGTGACCATTTGGAATATAATATTTTACTTCCTGATCTTTCTTGAAATCAGGTTGGTGGATTTGAATGTGAGAAATGTCGTGATTTATCGCATTGGCCATATAGCTTACCACAAACCCATTCATAAAACCATTGCCAAATATCATGGCCCAAACACCCACGATGATCGAGCCAATGACAACAAAGCTTCTGAGCTTGCTTCTCCAAATGTTCTTCCAGGATATTTTTAATAACATCTACTTAAATTTTTAAGATTCGCGCATGGCTTTCACAGGCTTCAGTCGGTGGATCACTATCAATGGATATAATGCCAGAATACCAGCCATCAGAAAAATAGCCCATGCCTGGTTATAAAATAATGATGGTTGGAGTGAGAAAAAATAAGCAGCTTCCACACCAAAATCTTCCACAGCGGCCTGCATCTCTCCGGCAAAGAAAATGGGATGGAAGTGATAATAAATGAGAAATGGAAGACTTATTGCCACACCCAGAATAACTCCGATACTGGACATCAAAGCCATCTCCAGGAAAATAACCAGCTGCATCTTCAGACGCTTCATCCCAATACTCAGCAATACTCCAAATTCGTACATTCGCTCAGCAGTCATCATTAGGAAAGTACCAAACATCCCAAAGCCTATTACCATATAAAGAATCCATATCATCACCTTGGCACTTAAGTTGTCAATCTCGATACCCTGAACCAGATCCGGCATTAATTCTTTCCAACCCATCACTTCATATTCATCACTATTAAGACCAGCTTGTATATCTGCCACGATACGATCTACATGGTTAGCCTTATCAATCACCATCGAAAGACTGCTAAGCTGGTCCCCTGTGGCATAAAGCCACTGAGCTTCTTTCAAAGGCAAGTAAATTGTAGAATTATTTTGCTCAGGAACAGGAAACTTCATAATCCCGGATATCGGGTAGATCCCCACGGCATTTGTCCCATGATAACCCTGCCCAATTAAAACGACTGAATCCCCAATACCGACTCTTAGATAGTCTGCGAGACCTTTGGCGATCATAATGGATTTGTCATCACTATTCAGGTAAGATCCCTCAACAAGTTTATCCTTCACTTCAGTAAGCTTATCTTCTTTGTCCGGATCGATACCAAGCACCATTGCACCTTTAGTCTTCTGATCGAAAGAAGCCAGGGCAAAGGATTCAATTCTTGGAACAACCTCTAAGACTCCTTCAACAGAGGCTACTTTTTGCAAGACATCTTCATTATATGGGAAACTATTATCAATTGTTTTATCCTCCCAATAACCATCCTTGTGGACCTGAATATAGCCGGTAAAAAAGCGAGTAGCAGTTTCAATCATTCGCTCATAGGATCCCAGTTGAACTGAACGCATAGTACATGCCAGCAGTACAGCGAAGGTGATCGAGGCTATTGTGATGTAGCTTCTTCTTTTGTTTCTCCAAATGTTGCGCCAGGCCAGGGTTAGATACATATTCTTAAGGTTAAAGGAACAAGGATCAAGGATCAAGGAACTAGGAGAGACTTGGCAATCCTTTTTCCTTTCTCACTTTCTCCTTTCTTCTCAATCATCTAATTCGTTTCATATTTTGAATGGAAAAAAAACCATCATCAATGTTGATATTGAATTCCATTTTCTCATAAATGATTACGGTCTTCTGGTCAGGGTTTTCTGCCGGGATCATTTCCATCCTGCTTGGAATGACTCTGCCACCTAATTCTTTGATGTCAGAAAGCACCATGGTATTAACCAAATACCCATCTTCATCATAATATTTAAAAAGCAATTGCAGGTAGTCCGTCTTTCCAATATAGGCCTCAATCTTGCCCCAAACAACTGGTGCATTCTCCTTTGGATGTAACGCAACCTTCCAGGCTTGTCTCCCCTCCAATACCGTATCCTTCAACAATTCATGTTCATAATCCTCAACTATGGATGATTCTCTAACCAGATCATCGTTGGTGAAATCAGAACCCATCCAGGATTGCATCATCATTGAGGGAGGCATTTTTATCACCCTGTTGATGGTTGGCTGCCAGTTCCAAAGCTCTTTTTCTCTTTTTAGAAAAGCAGTTCCATTGTCACGTGCAGGAGCTGTGATTAATACCAGGCTCATTTCAGTACCCTTAGCCCAGCTTTTGAGTGAAATGTCTCGTGACCAGTCCGGTCTGACAATTTTCATGGTCATTTCCGCTGAATTACTTTCACCACTCATCTTGTCGTAAGCTGCCTGAATAATATCTCTTGCAGTCTGCCCGATTACAAATGTGCTAGTCCACATAAAGACAATCATCAAAAACATTCCGCGAATAAATATCTTAGTAAAATTCATATTTTAGTCATTAGACGATTTACAATATCTTTCAATCAACATCTCCTCTACCTCTTCCAGAGGATAATCCTGTTTCAACACCATATATTGAACTCCTATCCCATCAAATAAAGTCGCAAGGATCCTGGCTTCGGTTCGATAATTTGGGAAATTTATTTTTTTCAGTAGTTCAGCCAACATGTCCATGTATTCATTCATCTTGGTATTAGCCAGATCATGTATAAAGTCGAATTGATCCACCTGGGTGATCAAGCTCATGATGAGTTTATTCTGGTTTTCGTTTTCCCTGAGCCATTTAAAAGCACCCCGAATCATCATTTCTAGCATCTGCTTTGGATCATCAGAATTAAGATGTTCCATCATCTTATCCCCTTCTTCTGAAAAACGTTTAACCATGGCCTTAAGCAGGTCTTCCTTGCTGTCAAAATAATTATAGATCAGACCTTTTGACACACCTGCTTTTTCTGCTATTTGGGCAATGGTAGTAGCCTGATAACCAATTGTACCAAATAACTCCAGAGAAGCCGCCAATATCTTACTGGTGGATGACTCTCTGATCTCTTCAAATTGTTGTTTAGATCTTGGACTCATTTTATGACTGAACGTTTAGTCAATTAAAAAGGTTACATCGTTTGGATAAAAATGTTGCTACCATTTTTAAAGTTAGTAATGAGTCGGACGGTTAGACCGGTTGGACGATTACCAATAAAAAAGTCATCCCTTTTTGAAGAGATGACTTTTAAACAAGATTTTTTTAAACCTCTTAAGCTTCTGCTGTCTTTTTGTTTTTAACCCAGAAAAACAGAATAGTAAATAAGATTATAAGTATTCCTGGAAAGGCAATCATGTTCTGAAGTGTATCCTGTCCAGCAGCCAGTTCAAGCGCATCTCCTTCCAAACCAGCAGACGCTGCTTCGACTCTTGCACTATCAATCCAGCTACCTATGATAGGCTGCCAGATGGAACTTGAAAACATACCCACAGCTCCAACGATTGACATACCAAACGCCCCACTTTTAGGTATTTTTTCAGCTACAAAGCCAATCATATTTGGCCAGAAGTAACAAACTCCACCAGCAAAGAACACTGCTGCTACATATGCCATTGGTCCTGTTTGCGTGCTGAATAAGAAAATCCCAATTGCAGTTAATACAGCAGAACCCAGCAATACACCAGTCTGATCAAACTTGTGAACAAAGTCACCTCCCCAGTATCTTCCTACAGCCATTAAGCCTGTTACAAGGGCCAGTATCACCATAGGCTCTGCACCACTTTTTGACATAATAATACCTGTCCATTGTTGAGGTCCAAATTCAGAGATGGCTGTCAAGCTCATACATACCATGATGAACCAGAACATTGGATTCAGAAATGATCCTTTTAAATTCTGGACCAAGGAAGCAGCTTCCTTGACAGGTTTTGGGAAGATTTGCCCCCAAAACAGATAAGCGTAGATCACTGTTGGCACCATGATGATCCAAATTTGCGCCTCCCATCCCAGGTTCATTTTAGTCATGGCAAGTGAAACCAAAGCACCGATCACGATACCTCCCGGAAACCACATATGGAATCTGTTTAGTAAGGTATTCATCGTTTTACCAGTATAAGCATCTGCAATCATTGGATTACAGGCAGCTTCAGTACAACCATTACCTATCCCTATTAAAAGAGTGGAAATCAGAAGACCAGTATATCCGCCAGAATAGATGGTCATGATAATTCCGATTGTATGAGCAAAAAAGGCAAATTGCATAATTCTTTTTGGACCAATGGTGCTATAAAATATACCACCAAGAATCATGGAAATGGGAAATCCCAGGAACCACATTTGGTTAATAAAACCTAATTGTGTTGCACTAAGATCAAATGTTTCTCCCAGTTGAGGCAGTATTCCAGCCCGAATACTAAAAGAAAGAGCGGTTGTAATCAGGGCAAAACAACTACCATAGAAAAGTCTTTTACTGTTGTCTTTGTTCATTTTTTTATCGGTTAATTTTTGTTAGGTAGCGTCTAAAATAGTCATTTTCATTATATATACCATAAATGAATAATAGAATTACAAAACGGTATTTTTACAAATACCAGGCATTATTTCAAATCACTCAACTGATAACGATATGAAGAAAATACCTCTAATCCTGCTTATAACATTTATATCCTTTTTTTATGG
The DNA here is from genome assembly GCA_047947195.1 of Bacteroidota bacterium. GTDB lineage: Bacteria > Bacteroidota > Bacteroidia > Cytophagales > Cyclobacteriaceae > UBA7330. The sequence continues at coordinate 1,704,698 of CP170458.1, read as the reverse complement.
GAATTCACAAATTCTCAAAAAGCCAATTCCCGATAAACTGGTTGTGCTTTCTTTTGATGATGCCCCAGCCAGTCAATATTCCGTGGTGGCTCCACTACTTCAAGAATATGGGTTTAATGCTACCTTTTTTGTGTGTGAATTTCCACCAAACTATCAGGATAGTACACTTTATATGAACTGGCGACAAATCAAAGCCTTGCATGAGATGGGGTTCGAAGTAGCCAATCACACAAAAGCACATTCCAAGATCAATGAACAATCCAAATCTGAATTCTTTTCCGAGCTTGAATATATCGAAGACAAATGTGATTCACTTGGAATTCCTCAAACAATAAATTTTGCCTATCCAGGATACAGGTTGAATGCTTCCATACTCAACTACCTTGATGAAAAGGGTTATGTATTTGCAAGAGCAGGTGGTAAGAGGGCTTATAATCCTCTGGAAGATCATCCATATCTCATTCCTAGCTGGGCAACCAATGAGAATAACAAGGAAGAGATCCTCACTGCATTAGGAGAAGCAAAAGATGGAGACATTGCAGTACTAACCCTTCATGGAGTCCCGGATATGGAGCACCCGTGGGTGAATACACCACCTGCACTCTTCAAGGAATATTTAGATTACCTGAAAGACAATGATTATCGGGTGATCTCAATAAAAGACCTTGAAACCTATATTGATGCTGATGAAGCAAAGAATATAATTCCTGACTTAAGCAAGAAACTAAAAAGTTAGCCTTTAAGAATTACCAGACTTTTCTAAGAAACTCAATCCAGTTTTTTGAACAAATGTTTTCAATGTCTACCGGGCTGTACCCCCTGGACTTGAGAATCAATGGTATCTTTTGAAGATCAGCAATGGTATCCAGGTCTTTAGGTGACTGCTCGGTCCCATATGCGCCATCCAGGTCAGAACCAATTGCAATGTGATGAGAGTTCCCAGCTAGCTGACAGATGTGATCAATGTGATCCACGACCTTTTCCATTGAGACATTCATTCCTTCCGGTGTTGACTTACCTCTGATCCAATTAGGGACAACCATCCAGGTATCCAATACGGCACCTATCACCGCTCCTCTACTAATTAGTTCTAGAATTTGTTCATCGCTAAATTGTCGGTTATGGTCTACCAACGCACGACAATTGCTATGGCTGGCCCATACCGGACCCTGAAAATGATCCATGGCTTCCCAAAAGCTATCGTCACATAGATGTGTAGCGTCGAGGATGATATTGAGGTTTTCCATCACTTTCAAAAGCTCTCTACCCTTTTGCCCGATTCCACCTGTGGCATCTGTACCCTGAGCATAAGTTCCAGGGCCATAGTGTGCAGGGCCAATAGCTCTCAATCCACGTTCATATTGTTTCTCCAGATGTTTGAAAGAAATAATCGAGTCAGCGCCCTCCAGGCTCTTTATGAGTCCAATTGGTGTATTCCCTGGATCACCTTGCCAGGTATAAAGATGATCCTCCAGAGTTTGAAGATTGGTAATTGAACGGATCTCACCAGCCCATTCCATGGCATCATACCAGGCGAGCTGTCCCTGAGTCTGAGCCCAGGCTTGTTCCGGGGAATTCCAACTTGCTCCAGGTAATTTGTTCGTACGTTTTGTAAACCGGGCAATCATTGTTCCAACGACAATACCCACATTACCCGCTCTCAAACTAGGAAATGAAACCGTTCCCCGACCCCTATCTGGTCTGTCAGTCATCCCCTTTTCAGACGCTCGAATCTCCTCAACAGTCCACCGAAGATCCCGATTCCACTCCAGCGCATTCATGGAAAGGTCCAGGTGCGCATCAAAAATCATTGGACGAGTGTTATACGAATTTGATTCCATTTCAAAAAAGTCTTTTACGAGCCTCTATTGTCCAGTATTCGCACATTTTATGGTTTTTCACTATTCCCGCCGACTCAAAAAGAGCTACGGTTGTGCAAATATGCCAGGGGATACCATAAAGCACATCTCCAATGATCCAGGCAGAGGAATCGGCCACTTTAATGACCAAATGTTCCTCACTGTGGTTTGTAATCTCCATTTCCGGAATTTGTGGGAAATATACCGGGGGAACTTTCATCTCAGATGCAACTGCTTTGTAACCCAGATCGAGACACAGGAGGTTATCTCCCGGGATGCTCACCACTCGTGTTAGTAAAATGGCTGCTACTTCAAATTTCAAATCAGGAAATTGAGACCCGTACCCCCTATCCCAAAGAAGTGTAGTTCCCGGTGAAAGTGTTCTTTCAGGATATTTTGCATGAACAGGAAAGGTGATGCTGCTTCCACAGATCAATTCAAGATCTTGATTATCATAGCTATCCCATAAGATTACGATCTGATCAAAAGCCTTTTTGACAGCTGCGTCCCGATTGAAAAAATCCCTTTCTCTGATATGTCCATCATAAACATGAAAGCCTCTTAAGGTAAAAGACTCATCCAATTGACTTAAGAGATTCGGTGCCTTTTCAGGATCAACTCCCGTTCGGTGCATGCCAGCATCGAGATCGATGAAGATGTTGACTTTAACCTGATCAGGGTTAGTGTCAGCATCAGAGTCATGGTTAAAAACCTCTTTCCATCCAGATACCTGCCTCTCATGATCCACAAGTACTGAAAACTGAGATTCCGGATACTTTCTTACTAACTCCAGATATCTAGATTGTGCTGGTCCAACCAAAGGGTAAGCCACCAGAATATCCTTCACTCCAGTCTTTGCCAGCATTTCAGCTTCCATCAGTGTGGAACACTTAAATTTATTAATTCCAGCCTCCAACTGCATATCCACTATTTCGTGGCACTTGTAGGTCTTCACATGTGGCCTCAGCCGGGAAGGGGATCCTGCAACCTCAATCATTTGACTGATATTTCGCTGAATCCGCTCCGGATAGAAAAGTAAAGCCGGGCTAAGTACTTCTTCAGGGTTGGTTATTTCAAACCAGTTATCCATTAATGCAATTCAAATATGGCTTCAATTTCAACTGCAATATTTCCCGGAAGGATCATACCTACCGCACTGCGGGCGCCGATACCTGAATCCTTACCGAATACTTCTCCCATCAAATCGCTATAGCCATTGATGACCTGTGGATGTTCAAAAAAATCAGGTTCACTATTCACCATACCCAGGGTTTTAACCAATCTTTTGATTTTATTCAGATCACCAATCTGTGCCTTGATGGTTGATAGCATGGTAAGTCCTACCTGTTTAGCTGCCTGATAACCAGCTTGTGTATCCAGGTCAGAGCCAACTTTTCCTTTTATGAGGGTGGAGTCATTTTGCACAGGTCCCTGACCAGATACATAGAGCATTTTATCTACGATTACAACCGGTTTATAAACACCCCCAAGTGGAGGTGCTGGAGGTAGTACTAATCCTAATTCTTTAATTCGATCTTCTACGTTCATGCTATACAAATTGATTTAATAGTAACACACCCAAAAATCCAATGATTGAAACAGTCGTTTCCATCAGGGTCCAGGACAAAAGGGTTTCTTTAATACTCACATTAAAATATTCTTTAAACAACCAGAATCCACCATCGTTAATATGGGATAAGGTCAGGCTACCTGCACCGGTAGCTAATACTAGTAGTTCCGGCGATACTCCGGAGATTCCGATTAGGGGCTGCATAATTCCGGCAGTTGTCATTGCCGCCACCGTAGCTGATCCTACACAAACCCTGATCAACGACGCAATGATATAGGCCATGACCAAAGGAGACATGCCCAGACCGCCCAACACTTCTCCAATCCGACCACTCACCTCAGTGGCTATCATAATTTCTTTGAATGACCCTGATCCGGCTATAATCAGTAAAATAGTGGCCACCGAGGAAACAGCAGATGCATAAATCCCCATGACATGCTCTATACTTCGTCCAGTTTTCACACCTAGAAAATACGCAGCTGCCAGCACGGCGATCAACATGGCAATAGCCGGATTCCCAATCACATCGACAACCACATTATCACCAATAATCATTGCAATTATTGCAGACCCACCAATCAACAAGACGGGAAGTAATGCTACAGTCAGACAGGTAGCCAACGAAGGCACGTTATAATGCTCAGTCTTTTCTACAATAAACTCTTTTAACAAGGGTGGGTTGTATTTCTTCATAGCCCCTGATAATAGAAACTTTGCCGCTGCAATCGCTGGAATACCTACTATTATCCCATAGATCAATGTTAGTCCAAGATCAGCTTTGTAAACTGAGGCGATGGCCGTTGGGCCGGGATGCGGTGGCAAAAAACCATGCGTAACGGATAAGGATGCACACATGGGTAGTGCGATGTATAAAATCGGAAGTCCAGTTTGTGCAGCTATAGCTATCACCAGAGGAACTAGAATAACGAAGCCAACCTCATAGAATAATGGAATCCCGATAATGAACCCTGTTACAATCAAAGAAAACTGAATGTTTTTGAGCCCAAACCGCTTCACCAGGCTATCAGTAATTTTATGGGCACCCCCACTTTCAGCTACCAGCTTGCCTACCATGGACCCAAAACCCAGGATAATTACAAGCGAACCAAGGGTCTTCCCTATCCCATCTTCAATGGCGACAACAGTATCTGTTATTGATAAGCCACCAGCGATACCAACAAACAGACATACTAACATGAAGGAGATAAAAGCATCCAGCTTGACTACTGCGATGAGCACTATCAGCATGACGATGCCAATGATAATTGGGATAAATTCCATAAGGTTAGTTAAGTAGTTTGCAAGATATCCTAAATGGTGTATTTAAAAATCAGCTACCAACTTAGTAAATTGGAGACTTGTGACCTCATAAAAGATCCTTAAATTCATATGATGATTAAAAAAATATACCTCCCCTTATTAATTATTTTCAACATTCTCGTTTTCTCAGCTTGTAAGAATGATTCGAAAAGCGAGGTCGGAAGAAAAACAGAAGAAACACCACCCTTTCCATCAGAACTGGTGAATTTCGAAGCCTATGACCAAAATCCCGTTTTCACGGGGACTGATTCCTCTAAGTGGGATGAAAAAATCCGGGAACGAGGGTATATCCTGAAGGAGGATGGAACGTACCATATGTGGTACACGGGTTATCAATCGGACTGGGCACTTTTATCACTAGGTTACGCCACCTCAAAGGATGGGATTAACTGGGAGAGGTATCCCAGCAATCCGATATTCAATGAAAGCTGGACTGAAGACATGATGGTAACTAAAGTGGGTGATACCTACTATATGTTTGCTGAAGGTAAAGGTGATATTGCCCACTACCTGACCTCAACCGATCGAATTAACTGGAAAGATCATGGGTCGCTTGATATCCGAAAGGTTGATGGTACTCCAATTAACGAAGGCGCCTATGGCACGCCGACAGCCTGGAAAGAAAATGATATGTGGTATCTTTTATATGAACGGGGCGACCTGGGTATCTGGCTAGCTACCTCAAAAGATCTGGAGGTTTGGACAAATGAACAGGATGATCCGGTCATTAAGATGGGACCTGAATGGTATGACAAATACGGTCTTGCCGTGAACCAGGTAATAAAACGAGATGGATGGTACTATGCTTACTATCATGGCACACCCAAGGAAGATTGGAGCGTTTGGAATACCAATGTGGCTGCTTCCAAAGACCTGATTCATTGGACCAAATATCGGAAAAATCCGCTCTTAGAAGACAATAAGTCCAGCGGGATCCTTGTGGAGGTTGATGGAAAGCTCTGCATGTATACCATGCATGATCAGGTAGCACTGCATTATCCAACATCTCAATAATGAAACGGATAGTAGATTCCCTTATTCTAGTTATGATTCTTTTGTTCTCTTACCAGGGACAATCACAGGGAATCATTGAGACTAAGGGAATCATTGAGACTAAGGGAATCTATGGAAGCCCTAATCCCTTCTGGAAAAAAGGAATCAACTTAAGTGATCTGGGAGTAAATTCGGTATTTGTTCATAGCGGATCCATAAATGATGATCTAATTAAAAGGGCCAGGTCCGAAGGACTCAAAGTTTACGCCGAATTCCCTACTCTCAATGGTAAGGATTATGTAGAACAGCACCCAGAAGCCTGGGCCATCAATGAAAAGGGTGAAAAAGTAGAAGCAGCCTCATGGTTTATGGGGGTTTGCCCTACTGAACCCGGATTTAGAAAACATCGGTTTGGCCAACTCCAAACACTGCTGACCAAGTATGATCTGGATGGGATCTGGATGGATTATGTACACTGGCATGCACAATTCGAAGAACCTGAACCTATCCTTCCTGAAACCTGCTTTTGTGATAACTGCCTCAATGAGTTTTCAAAATCAAAAGCCATATCAATTCCACAGGGATCTATTTCTGAAAAAGCTGATTGGATCTTAACAAATCATGATTATATCTGGAGACTATGGAGAAGTGAGGTAATTCATGAATGGGCTCTACGGATGAAAAATATAATAAAGGAGACCCGTCCCGGTGCACTACTCGGACTCTACCATTGTCCATGGAATGACAAGGAATATGACGGTGCCAGGTATCGGATACTGGGACTGGATTACAAATTACTTGCTGAAACCATCGATGTATTTTCGCCCATGGTATATCACGGAAGAATGGGCAGATCATCCAAATGGGTTGCCGAAAACATCAGTTGGTTTAGTGATCAGATTGAAACCAGAGATGATGGGTTTCCTAAGATTTGGCCAATTGTTCAGGCATCTGATGTTCCTCCTGAGCAATTTGAAGTAGCGTTAAAAGGTGGATTAACCGGGAAGTCCACCGGTGTAATGATGTTTACTTCCTATACGATTGTAAGGGATTCTACAAAGACCGAAATAATGAAAAGGCTTTATAACAGCCTTCCCTGAATCTTATTCTTCAGAATTGTTCTTCTCAAAATCTTCACGTGCATCGTCCTCATCATCCATCTCAGGCCCCTGTTCTATTTTTCTCCAATCAATGGTTTTATGATATTTCCTCATAGATAATTCAGCATCATAGATCCGATCATCATGGCGCTCCAGGGTGTAAGGATTAAAATCCGGTTGATCTGTAAAGAAGTCCTGCATCAGAGATCCAGTCAAATCAAAATGGTTCACATACGGGATATTCAAGATATTGTAAATGGTCTTTAAGATTGCCCCAAAATTTGAGTGGGTGTGTGATACATATCCATGTTTTACATAGGGACCGGCCATCATCAGGATAGATCGATGGGCATCCACATGGTCAACACCTCCCTGAGGATCATCTTCTGTAATAATGACCAGCATCTCCTTCCAGTATTTTGTTCTGGATAAGAAGTGAAGGACACGTCCGACAGCCAAATCATTATCCACCATATAGGATTGTCTGAAGGGATAACCTTCTTCCGGATCCGGGCTGGTGCCATGATCATTGGGAATCATCATGGTGATAAAGGGGGGCATTTCATCATTGCTATCGATCCACAGTTTGGTGAATTCCTTTTCAAACTGATCCATTCGGTACTGATCCGGTATGTTCATGTTGTATCCGGCATAGTTATGGCTCGTCCTGCTAAACAACGCTTTTTGCATCGGGATCATCACACCATGTGCTGCACCAGTGTTTACATCATACCATTCTTCCCGCTGGTGCCCCGCTTCGTTTGCCTGCCCAAAATTGTAAAACTCGATTCCCTGTCTCTCTAAAGCTTCCCAAAGCCCACCAATCTCAGCGTAATCTTCTGGGTCGACACTGCCAATTGACGTTGGAAATCTACGGCCTTCGGCTTTAGAAAAAGGCATTTTAGTCTTAGTCGTACTGGCATTAGATTCTACCCATTCATTGGGAATCACACCTACCAGCCAATGGTGTCCGTGAACGGAGGCATCGCTATCACAATAAAAATTATCAGAAAAGGCAAATTGTTGGGCTGCCTTGATGTGATTTGGTGAAATTCTGAGATTTGGGAAATCTCCCTGCATGGAATCAGGCAGTGTATAGGTATTATTTATGCCATATCTGGCTAGCGTACTATCGCCATCTCCCCCTTTAAGCTGACCGAATACCTCGTCATAGGTTCTGTTCTCTTTGGTAATATAGACTATATGTTTAATTGGACTTTGACGTAATCCTGGCAAAGGGGGTAACGGATTTGTACCATCATCCTCAATTTCAGTCTCAATAAACGTATTGTTGATAGATTGACTGGTATATTTTGCCAGTTGTGCCTCATCCGGTACGTCCAGCTTCTGGAAACTACCCAATTGAATTCGACTGACAGAATTCCCCTGGACAGGTGATACAAAGCCTATTCCTCCATTGGGCCCAGCACCCCAACCTCTGCAGGTAATGATATAGAGTTGCTTTTCGTCATTCGATAATTCCACTCGTGTTGGACCCCAGCCGGAAGGAATGAGCCCTTTGGTAGTTCTCGAAGGTATATCGATGACAGCTACTGCATTGAATCCTAGAAGAGCCACATAAAGTGTTTTTTCATCTTTGGTCATGGTGATGCCAAACGGGATCAGTCCACGAACCATATCAATCCTTTTATCCACTCTAATAGGAATATGTGCCACAATCTCTTGTGTAGAATAATCAATGATCGCAATGTTGTCATTGGTCGCATTGGTCACATAGGCAAATTGTTTTCCCACAGCAATTGAATTTGGGCTTGCGCCCCCTACTACTTCAGCATCTTCTACTGTTTCTCCAATTAAATAGCCGGGTTTAAATTTATTTATCACACTATTTTTCTCCAGATCGATTGTAAACACACTCATCGCATCCGGGTGATTTGGACTCCCTAATCCTGGAATTTGTTTGCCTTCTACTATTGTTCCATCTCTGGACTCAGGTGTATTTTCCCCATAGGGATGATGGGAGATCATCAGGTCATTGATGTTTTCCGGCGTAGCACCGGTTATCAGCGGATAAGAATAAACCCCAACGTTGGCTACGAATGCCTGGGCCTTATCAGGGCTTAAAGCCACACCGAATGGCTGTCGGCCAACTTTGATGGAAGCTGTTATTCTTTTGGTATTCAGGTCCACACGAACAAGCCTGAAATTGGCCCTGTCAAGAACCAGTAGTTCATTCTTTGATTCATTGAGGAGCAAATCAGATGTGAAACTATCCTGATAGTCTTCCCCATTAACCTTTCCATTCAATGAAATGTCATCAAGTTTCTTTAAAGTTTCGATATCATAGATCACAATATCACCTTTATCTCCTCCACTTAGATAAACGGTTTTTGAATCAGGAGAAAAGGCCACTCCAAGGAAAGAACCTTTGGTTAGTGGTGAGGGAATCTTACCATCATAACTGGGTACCCGCTGAGCACTTAATGTTATGAGGTCAATAATGGTAATAACCCCATCATGTAGTGTGACAGCTTTTTTACCATCCGGGGAAACAGCCATCCCATACGGATCATTCGTGATTGGTAAAGTCTCACCTGCCGGAGTCACATACCGACCACTTGGAAGTACTGTGATTCCATCCATATCGATCGAACAAAACTGATCCCTTCCCGGAACTTGCAAAACCTTTACTTTTTTTATCGGGTCACTGCATCCAAAAATCAATAAAACAAAAAGGATAAGAATGGAGTACTTCTCTTTCATGATAATTAAAAATATGAGTAAAGAAACTCAAAATCTGTGATTGAGTAATGTATCCATGGACACGAAATCTCTAATAAATTATTAATAGTACCAAAAGGTGGGTCCCAATAATAAAAAAAAAGGTTCAGCGATAATCGCCAAACCTTTTTATCAATTAAACCCAATGAATAATTACTTAGTATCCCAGAACAATTTATTATTCAAATCATCTGAAGAAGAGATTCTACTATAATTATCTGAATTATAAGTTTGCTCATTCGAAGGGATGTTAAACCTTACTGGAGGTTGTTTTTGAGCATTACTAGGATCATCTGGGAATGTTAAACTAATAGCCCTCATTCTTCTAAATTCAGCCCAGTTTTCATATGGTTGAGCGATGTTGTAATGCACCCATTTTTGTTTGGCAATAAGGGCCAATTTCTCATCATCTGTTGTAGCTGCATCCCAGCTAACATCAGCACCCGCAAGGTATGTTGAAATGTCTCCGGCAGAAGGAGTTGCAGGGGCAGGGACAATATTATCATCACTTACCGCTCTGATCCTCGCATAATGATCTACAGAGTTGGTAACTGACATTTCATAACTTGCTTTTGCAGCGGCGTCATCACCATCTTTCAAATAATACTCAGCTTTTAACAAATCGATTTCCGCAGCATTGATGATCAATCCAGGAAAATGTCGATTTCTTGCATAAGTACTTCTATTAAAAATAGCAGCCATTCCACCACTTACCAAATTAGCAGCCGTGGTTGGATCTGACATCTGATCAATTCCCATGTAAACCCCACCGGCATTTACTCCGGGTTCCCAAATATATGGTAATCGGGGATCACCAGTGTTTAGCAGTTGATTAAGAAATACTTCACCTGCAGAGCTTCCAAACCATCCTTCGTCATTTTCAAGCGTAGTGATATTTGAATTGATAGGTGTGCTTAAATCATACACATCAATTTGGATGTTCTGATCATTGTTTTCCACCACCGGATAATCTGCTGGATTACCTAAGATTTGCCCAATCTCAGTGCTCGCACGACTACTGAATTCAGCTGCATCCTGTACTCGGCTAAGCATTCTTAGTCGAAGGGAGTTACAGTAAATTCTCCAAAGGTCTACATCACCACCATTTATATAGTCCTGGATTGTAAATGCCTGTTGGAAAGTGGTGTTCAAATCCACATCATTCAGGTCATCTGCAATGGTTTTCAATTCATCCAGGATATAAGTGTAGATGGCGTTAGGCTCATCAAAAGATGCCAATGAAGCTACATAATCTCCATTATTCTGGCTGAGTTTTCCAGCTTCCATAAATGGAATAGCTCCATAGAGATCCGTCATGCGCTGGGTATAATCATACATATATACCTTAGCTGCCAGCATAAAGATCTCCTTATTTGCCTTCTCAGATTCAGGTGCATTGTCGTACAATTTCTCAAGCTCTCTAAACTGGAATAAAGTTGAGTAATAGTTACTCCAAACCGCATCTGAACCAGATGATGGCGGCACATATTGATTGGGTTCATTTGGCCAACCAATAATCTGCATGTAACGATGCAAACTGGTTCTTAAAACAACAAAATAATTCCAATATGCCTTTAAGACATAATCCTTATTCTGCAGTAGAAATCCGGTAAATTGACGATCTATGGAAGTACTTGAAATCTTCCCTGGATCTGCATACGCATCCTCAAAATCTGATTCCGAACAGGAAAAAGCAAGGATTGATGTGAATATTGTTATTAATAATATCTTTTTCATATTAATCAAACTGTCATAGTTAGAAACTAGCACGTAAGGTGAGACCCATAGAACGGAAGGCTGGGTTGTTACCAGCTGTATTGATGTTTTGATACCATCTTGTTCCGGATGTAGTCTGCTCAGCATCTAGATCTTTGATCGTTCTGTAGATAAAGAACAGGTTTCGACCAAATACAGAGATACTCACATTTCGTGCTCCTATTTTTTGAGAGATAGATTGTGGCAAAGTATATCCAAGGGATAATTCCCGCATCTTGATGTAGTTGTTCTTCTGAACATACAGCTCATACCTTGATGATCCATACTGTGGACCACCCCAGTTATATGTAGCAGCATAATACAGCATGTTAGGAATTACGTTAGTATTAGGCTCTCCACCTGCTAACACTCCCTCTAGCAATATACCATCGTCGAATACGGTCTCACCATTTGGACCTGTTGCAGCAGTGGTTTGTACACCCTTACCGTTAGCATCCTGATAATAAGTCAGACCACCATGTTCTGCATCCATTCCGTTCAAACTTTCTTCAAGTAATCCGCGGCTTATCATCCAGTAGATACCTGTAGGCATGATACTTGATCCAAAGCTAAAATCAGTTGTAATATTCAAACTGAAACCTTTGTACGAAAGATTATTCAGGAGTCCACCAATCAGGTCAGGCATTGCATTACCTGAAACAACCCACTCATCTCCATCCAGCTGATACAATCCATCATCCTGCACGATTTTATTGCCATTGGCATCTGTAGCCACAGGGTGAGTGTAGATATCTCCCATTGGACGACCTACAACCGAACGTACTTCAGCTGCATTACCATCATAGTTTGCATGGATTAGCTCAGTTGAATTGTTGGCCAGCTTTTCAACTTTGTTTGTATTTCTAGCCAGGTTTAACATCACATCCCATTTAAATGCACTTCCATTAAAAATCTGGGCATCTAATGCTAACTCAAGTCCTTGATTTCTCAAAGTTCCAATGTTAGTCAGGATAGCTCCTGTTCCAGTACTTTGAGCAATATCAAGTGGTAATATTTGATCCCTGATTTGTGCATTATAATAAGCAAAATCAAATCCTATGCGGTTTCTAAAGAACCTCATATTTAATCCTAGCTCTATTTCGTGCTTCTGCTCAGGTCTAATAAGATCATTTCCAAAAGTACCAGTTGGTAAAGTTGTGTATAGTGGAGAAACACCAGCTCCCTGATCACCAAGTGTTCGCTGAGTGTAAGCTACATTGGCTGCATAAACACCAGGGTAGTTACCCACCACACCATAACTTGCTCTAAGTTTTCCAAATGTGATGCTTGGAGGTAAATCAAAAAGATCAGAGAATACAAAACCTGAGTTCACTGAAGGATACACAAATGAATTGTTATTTGGATTCATTGTAGAGAACCGATCCCTTCTTACTGTTCCTTCTAAGTTTAGATAGTTCTTAAAGTTGAGTGAAACTGTTCCAATGAACGCATCATTAACTCTATTAACCCTACTTAACCCAACATTTGGTTGGTTGACAGATGAGCTTAGATCAAAGTAATTCTCTGTAGCTAATCCACCATTGGTTCCAGCAGACTGATAGATTTCTTCTTCCACCCTGGCAGAATATCCGCCCATTGCAGAGACTGACAGATCTTCAGTAATATCTTTATCAAAAGTTAATAGCACATCACCATAGAGGTTGGACAATGTGTTTTGATTGACACTAAATCCTCCTGAGTTACCAATAACCAAAGGAAAGTTATTTGGAGTTTCATTCTGGATCTTTTCTGAAGTAAAATCGTTTGCCAACCTTCCTCTCAAACTCAAGAAATCTGTGAATTGAATGGTTTCTGTGATACTGGCAATGATTCTGTTGTTTCTTTCATCAGATGTGAACTTATTTACTCGCCATACATAATCAGCAATATCACCTCTGAATGGACCATAGGTAATATTCTCATCTGGCGTCGCACTGGCTTGTGATCCAGTTCTGAACCGGTATCCCAAACTTGTTTGATATCGATCAAAATACCATTCTGCTTTTTCAAAACGGTCCATCATACCAGTAAAGTTGTTGATCATTCGATCCACCTTATAAGGTCTGTTATGAGTGTTTTGGTTGATATACTGAATAGCGATATCGGTCTTTGTCCAGTCAGCCAGGTTGAAAGATGTGTTTAGGTTAAAGACATTTCTTTCATTCTTAGAACCAAAACTGATCATCTGATTGTCCTGACGTGTATAAGACAACCTCATATTGGCTTTTTCGTTTGCCGCTGACAATGCGATATTAGTCTGTTGTGAATTCGCATCCTGAAACAAATCGGCATAAGAACTGTTAGATGCAGAATAAGGAACGATCTCTCCAGTCCAGGCACGTACAGGTTGCCCATCAAACTTAGGACCGTAATTCACGCTGGTATTCAATAGATACCTGTTTCCATCACCATCATCAATAAATCCATCAAGTCCTTGTCCTGCATCTGCATAAGAAAGCGGATAACCAGGACCTCTTACGTTTTGATATCTTGGAAGATAGGCAATCTTATCATTGGTATAAGAAGTGAAGAAATCAACACCAAGACCTTTTGTTCCTCTTCCTGATTTGGTTGTGATCAATACAACACCATTGTTAGCTTCTGATCCGTAAAGCGCTGCAGCAGATGCTCCTTTCAGAATGGTGATGTCTTCAATATCAGCTGGGTTAAGGTCCGTTAAACCATTTCCTCTGATCCTTTGATCACCCCAGTAATTACCGTTGTTAAATTCTCCACTTCTGATTGGCACACCATTCATAACAATCAATGGCTGAGTATTACCAGTGATAGAAGCAAACCCTCTGATGTTCAAACTTACTCCTGAAGTAGCTCCACCAGGAGTAGACTGAATTTGTAATCCGGGAGCCTTACCATATAATGAAGCTCCAAGTGTTGGCGCTGCAGTACGGTTGATATCAACAGACTCAATTTTACTTACAGCATATCCAAGCTTTCTGGTATCCTTTTCAATACCATAAGCAGTTACAACTACTTCGCCTAGTTGAGTAACATCAGAATTTAATGCAATGTTGATAACACTCTTACCACTTACCGAAATTTCCTGAGCTTCATAACCAACATAGCTGATGGTTAAAGTAGCTGACTCAGGAACTGTAATGGCAAAATTACCATCAATATCAGTGATGGTACCATTGCTCGTTCCTTTCTCTACAACGTTTACACCAGGCAATCCATCACCACTTTCATTATCAGTGATCCTACCTGTAATATTGGTGCCCTGCAAAACAACCTCAACGTTGCGAGTCTGCTTTTCCTCAGATCGGATAACGTTGATGTTTTGATTTACCTGACGAAAAGATACTTCTGCTTTTTGAGATATTTCTTCAAGGACTTCAGCCACAGATTTGTTTCTGGTTTTGATTGAAATCTTTGATACTCCGTTAAGCTCTGCTCCATTATAAACGAAGTTAAAAGCTGTCTTGCTTTCAACCTCCTTAAATAGATCGAGGATATCCGCATTTTTCATATCGAGACTGATATACACCTCTCGAATGCTTTGAACTAACTCCTCACCATGCACAGCAGTGGATGAGACTAGCGCACCTAATACGAGAACACTCATGAAGAATGTTCGTATCGACGCTTTGATTGATTGTAAAAATTTATTTCCCATATAGAAACGTTTTGTGATACATAGACATAGATTATTTTCAGTAATAGTTAAATAGACTCTTTAGTTTTAAATTGAATGATAACCTGTTCATCCATTAATTTATATTCAAACCTGGCTGTGTAACTTAAGCTGGTAAGTATATTATTCAGGTATTCATTGTCAAATCGACCGGATATGACGATATCATTATTATCCGGTAAATTTTTTGTTTCAAAATCAACTCCATATACCCTCCCTAATCGATGAAAAACTTTACTTATCGGCGTATTATCAAAAATGATTACACCATCCTTCCAGGCTATAACCTGCTTCTTATCAATCTGCTTTATAACATGTTCATTTGATTCTCTTGAAAAGTTGACTGAATAACCAGGTGTTAAAATGACAGTATCCTTCTCTTCAGTAGCTATATTTTCAACTTTTACTTTTCCTGAAACAAGACTCACTGTGATGCGTGTATCCTCATTATAAGCACTAACATTGAAGGATGTGCCCAGTGCAGTAGTTACAATATCAGATGATTGAACTTTGAAAGGCCTTGTTGGATCTTCTTTAACCTCAAAAAATGCTTCACCAACCAGTTTTATTTTACGTTCGACCTGAAAGGCTGAACTATAGGCAATACTACTGCCTGCATTTAGGTGTACAATGGACCCATCAGGTAAGAAAATCTTTGATTTTTGTCCCTTGGGATTACTCTTTACAATTTCCTTTTCTGCAAATGCCTTGTTTTCAAAAGGATTAATATCTGTAAATACCCATATTGAAAGAAACATCACAAGAACTACTATTGAAGCAATTTTCATTGCTACCCAAAGATTATTTGATCGCTGCTGAACTTTTGGATATTTAGTATGAATAGGGAATACTCTAGTAGAATCATCTGTTTCCTCTTGATTGACAGTCTCTTCAGTTATTTTATCCCAAAGTTTTTGTCTTCTCTTTTTCTTAAGCTTGAAATCCTTGAACTGTATTGCCTTCACAATATCCCTGGCTTCATATACCATAGGTTTCATTTCAGGATTCTGTATCAACCATTTTTCCCAGAAATAATTTTGCTCAGGATTGGGTTCAAGAACCCATAACCTGAATTTCTCATCATTTACAAAATCGTTTATCTGGTAATTAGAATATGACATTATGCAATTGTTAACCTATAAGAGACAGTGGTTGGAATTATTCCACTATCATGAATAAATTATTTTCT
Source organism: Bacteroidota bacterium (assembly GCA_047947195.1). Taxonomy (GTDB): domain Bacteria; phylum Bacteroidota; class Bacteroidia; order Cytophagales; family Cyclobacteriaceae; genus UBA7330. The sequence continues at coordinate 1,688,518 of CP170458.1, read as the reverse complement.
AAAAAGCTATAAATTAATTTTGTGTGCGCACACAAAAAATTACTTAAAAGAAAAATTTCGTGCGGCTGGGGTCAGATGTTCTCTGAGATTTTTGTATGCTTTGGAGGCTGTGTTGTAGACATATTTGAGGTCCAGGTCTAAGACTCGGGCTATTTCTTCGTAACTAAGAGCCTGGTAAAACTTCAGATAGAGAATTTCCTTTTGACGACCTGTAAACTGATTTACTGCCTTCCTAATGATTTCAATCTTTTCTCTTTCTTCCTGACTCGATATCAATTCATCCTGAACACATTCAACCATGCCAAAAGATTCAATATCAATCGAGAATAAATTTGATTGTTTATTTCGTTGCTTCTTTATTGTTTTTAGTAAGTCTCTCCTAAAAGCCTTTAGCAGGTAATATCTAATGGAATGAACGTCAGATAGTCGATCTCTGGAGTTCCACAGATAAATGAATAAATCCTGAATCACGTCTTCAATAAAAGAGCCATCATTTACAATCTGCCTTCCATAATTATATAGAAAATCTACATGCTCATTGTAAATTTTGGAGAATGCATTCCGATCCCCAGACTTAAAAGCATGCCAAAGTGATTCATGATCTGAATCCCCTATTTCCTGATATGATAATAGCTTCTCGGAAGGCATTGGTTGGTTTATTTATTCAATGGGAATCTTTTATGTTAATAGATTCAAAACAATTTATTAACAGTAATAAATAAAGTTTCCCTAATGAATTTCGAAGTAAATGTCTAAAAATATTGTCAAACAAACAATATTTAGCAACTACACCTCCTATATATATAATAAATAGATCCAGGTTTTTGTGTTTAAAATAAGAATCCTCTCTTAAGAATACGATGATTTTTAATAAAAAATAATCCCAGCATAATGGAAAAGTAAAATAAATGGTCTCTTTATGTATTATAGTAGTTAATAAACCTATTGTAACTTTTTGCATTCGGATATCACTCAAAATAATCATTCAATGAAGACAAGTTCATACCTCATTTACACACTAGTCACGCTTCTCTCCTTTTCTATCTACGCCCAAAACAGAACCGGTAACATTGTAGAATATTTTGGCAAAGAAAAAGTTGAAGAGGTACGTGAAGGTAAAGTGATCCATGTCTTTAAAGAGGGACTGGTACTTGGTCAGGATCGGTTTTTTCTTAATTCTAATACCACTCCAAAGGAACCGGTCTTTGATATGTATTTGGGTAATTCGAATTATAATATCCAGGAAGGACTTATTGGCAACACAGATAATGAAGGTGAATCGCTAAAATGGGAATTCATACAAGTGGATTCCACCAATGAGTTCTCAGACAGACGGTTACGCTCTGGTTATTTATATCTTCAATATACCAGCGATGCAGAAAAGCTAGTAATTCTTGATGCTTCGGGTCACACTAAAATCCTGATAAATGGTTTTCCACATGAAGGGGATCATTATGACTTCGGGTATTCATTAATACCTGTTAAGCTGAAAAAGGGCAAAAACGAGTTTCTGATGGATGGAGGAAGGTTCCCAAGGATGCGTGCCAGGCTTCTTGAAGCAGAAAGCCCTGTACTTCTGACAACCAGAGATCTGACCACTCCAGATATTCTCCGTGAAGACAATGTAGAATTGATGGGCGGAATAAGAATAATCAACACAACTGAAAGTATATTTCAAGGTGGTAAGATCGTAGCTACATTTGGAGATCTCACCAGCGAGATTGATGTGCCATCGGTTTCACCTCTCAATTCAAGAAAGGTCGCATTTAAGATTCCCCCCATTAAATCTGATTCAAATAAGGTAGCGCTCACACTATCACTTATTGATAAAAAGGGCATGATCATCTCAGAGGAAGATATCATGATTGGTGTGAGATCAAAATACCAACATCATAAAAACACCTTTGTGAGTTCTGTGGATGGCAGCATACAGTATTACAGCGTGGCCCCTTCCCTATCCAAAGATGAAGATAACCAGGCCATGTTTTTATCTGTTCATGGAGCGGGTGTTGAAGCGGTAAACCAGGCCAATGCTTATAAACAGAAGGACTGGGGTCATTTAGTTGCGGCTACAAACCGCCGACCCTATGGATTTGCCTGGGAGGATTGGGGAAGGATAGATGCATTGGAAGTACTTCAGGATGCCGAGCGAATTTATAAAACCAATAAAAAACGAACCTACCTGACTGGTCACTCAATGGGCGGGCATGGCACCTGGTACCTGGGAGCTACTTATCCTGATCGATTTGCAGCCATTGCACCCGCGGCTGGATATCCAGATTTATTGGGTTACCGGGATAGTTTCAGAAGAAGACTCAGAAATATGACAGATCAGGAATTGAAAAGCATGGGATTCACCCCGGAAAGAGTTGAGGAGATGCTTACCGAATATAATTATACGGAGCCAATTGACCTTACAATGGATTCAATGATTACCCGGGCAGGAAACCCAAGTCGCACATTAGAACTGAAGCGCAATTATCTGCATTTTGGAGTGTATGTTCTACACGGCGAAGATGATACCGTTGTCCCAACATTTATCGCTCGTGAGATGAGAAGCATATTGGGGGATTTTCATAATGATTTCTGTTATTACGAGTATCCACACGGGACTCACTGGTATGGAGATCACAGTGTAGATTGGCCACGAATCTTCGATTTTTTTGACTATCATACGATAAAAGAGGACACAACCGTTAGTGAGATTGAGTTCTATACCGGGTCTCCGGGTGTATCTTCAAAATCCAATTTTATTCAAATTCTGCAGCAGGATCATGCCTTTGAGATCTCTTCATTCCATTTTTCAAAAGAAGACACTTTCTACATCCAAACGGAAAATACCAAGTCGCTAAAAATAGATCTGGCTGCAATTGGTAAAAGACCAGATACACTATGGGTTGATGGTCAATTGATAAAGCTCCCCTCACAGGAAATTCTTACTTTGAGAAAAGATGGGGAAACCTGGAAAGTTTCCACCACAATCTCTTTGAAAGAAAAAGGACCTCACAGATATGGAGGATTTAAGGATGCCTTTACCAATGGTTTTGTCCTGGTTTACGCTACCAATGGAAGTGATCTTGAGAATGAATGGTATTACAGCCGGGCTCGCTTTGATGCTGAAAAGTTTTATTACCGTGCCAACGGAAACGTAGAAATCATTGCTGATAAAGTATTCGATCCAAAAAAGTATCCTGATAGAAATGTGATACTCTATGGCAATGCATCTAATAATGGAGCCTGGAAAAAATTATTAGGAAAAGCTCCTTTTCAGGTCCAAAACGGAAAGCTTACGCTGGGTAAGAAAGTATTGAATGGGGATCAATATGGGGGCTATTTCATTTACCCAAGCACTGGCAGCAATATTGCAAGTGTGGGGGTTGTTACAGCAACCGGGGAAAAGGGAATGTACAGTGCATTCAACAATGAGTACCTGGTAAATGGTACCACATTTCCAGATGTACTTATCTTCAATAATGACGTATTGAAAGAGGGGATTCCTGGTGTAGAATGTTCCGGATTCTTTGGTATGGACTGGGGGGTAGATTCAGGAGATTTTGTCTGGAGAGAATAACCAAAACAACATTATTAAATTGAGGCAGACCAGCATAAGTGCGTCTTATGCTGGCACCTATTTCTTCTGCCCAACGAATCTCACCACGGATCCCGCTCCAATATGATACAGACCTTCATTTAAATCAATCACTTCGTCGGACAACTCAATAACTTCATAATTAGGAAAATCAGATTTGACTTCTTCCATGGAGAATAGCGTGTCATAATCCGGAGGTCCTCCAACTTTAGGATTTTTTTGGCGATACTCAAGATGGGCTTTGTTAAATGCCTCGAGAATCAGGGTACCACCTTTTCGAAGAAGTGTATTAAGAATTTTGTGATAGGCTGATCTGACAGAAGGTGGAAAATGGGCATAGATCAAAACGATGGCATCAAATTCCTCTGGCTTAAAACCCAGATCAGCAAGTTCGCCTACTCGATAATCGATGGAAACTCCTTTTTCTTCAGCAAGCTGAAGGGCTTTTTTCTTTCCTTCCTTACTGATGTCAAAACAGGAAACTTCCCATCCCTTTGTGGCTGCATATACGCCATTTCGACCTTCCCCATCAGCACCAAAAAGTATTCTTCCTGGGGTCAACTTATCTAGCTGCTGTTTCAGGTAAACATTTGGTTCCAGACCATAGGCATATTCTTTAGCGCTATACCTGTCGTCCCAACTTTTCGCCCATTCTTCAATCATCTTTTACCAAGCTATAGCATCAAATTATATTTCGATATGCCTATAACTTATTATCGGTCTTTTTAGTTGCATAGAATTCTTTCATCTGACCATTGATCTGACCATCCCCTTCAAGATAAAACAATACCAAAGGAGCTTTTGAAGTTCCATCAAATGCATCGGTCCATTTAGGCACGCTCAAGCTACCTAAACTTTTTATTGATATAGGCATATAGTTTACATCCGCTTTAACAGGTGATTGCAGCAAACCGGTCCATGACTCTGTTTGTGCTTTTTGGACTTTGTTGGACTGTGAGGTATTTGAAGTAGAAGATATGGAAATCTCACCCCTGGCCTTAGTGAAATTGACAAACATCACCTGGGAATAATCTCTGATCTCCATTTTAGTCCGTGAAATTTTAAAATTGCTGACCATGTTCCTTTGACACATCAACAATTCCAGTTTACCATCCTCCTGTCTAATCCCTGCCCCGAAACGCATTCCTGGTCGGTTTGCCAGTAACTCACCGGCAGTTTTCAACAAAGGTTCACCAATTGATACGATCTGGGATATCACTTCCCGTTTTGGTACAGGGGTACCATCGGGCTCTATGAGTTTAAAAAACTTCACTTCATTGCCAACCAACATCAGGTTAGCAAAGCTGGGCATTCCTTCATCATTTGTATTGTAGTAAAATCCCCAAATGGAATTATCTGTTGCCCTAATCAGGTTCAGCCCTGCTCCTGCTCCATATCGAGGGTAATAGGCAATGGGTTCTTTTTTCCAGCTGTTAATATTCTCATTTTCAGTTTGATACAAAGCCACTCTACCATTGCTAAAGTCCTGATCAGCTAACATAAACCAGCACTTTTTTATCGGACTAAATGCCAATCCAGCACCGCCACAGTTCATTTGATCCTGTGTAAGTCGACTGACCTCAACGGAACACTGTGGATCCTTTTCCAGATCATAAATAAGGATAACAGAACCTTGTGCTCTTTGTATTCCCACCATTTGATTGGTACCATACGCGGCTTCCAGTGCCAGGACCAGATATTTCCCAGTAATCTGGATGGAACATGGATGTTCATAACCTTTCTCCAGGTCCTTAAGTTGACCTTCTTTGGTTTTGGTATTATAGATCCACAATTTCCCGAAAGCCTGCGATTGTTCCTGTTTGGTAGCTATAGTTTTTGCATCAAGTAATTTCCCATCACTAAATGCTACATATACATAGTCTTTATATTGTCCGACAGCCTGTGCATGCCAGCCACCCAGCAAAGTGGAAACACTCAAGCTTGATCCATTCAGCTCTTCTATTCCTGATGGAGAATTTGTCATAGAACTCAATAATTTAGGCTGATCACCTGTGAGCCATGAGATATCTACAGATGGTGTTTCCTGGGCTTTGAGCATACAAAGAGGAAACAAAAGGGCAGTGATTAATAAATAACGTGATTTCATGTATCTAAGATAGATTAATACTTAATTGAATTCTATAACAGAACTTATAATGTTAATAATGAAGTTTAATTTACCATGCTTCTGCAGAAAAAAGCAATTTTGTTAGGCAATTCAAAAAATCTTAAAGTCTAAAATCGATAAAGATCTTTCAATTTATCCATTCTGGTCCATATCTCATTCTGATACAGCGCACCTAAACCCAACAGGATACCCGCTCTGCTTCATCTTCGGATCAAGGTAGTAACGATGAGCGCAACGTTGCATACTGGGGTCAGCGAATCTGAAGGCTCCCCGAATCACTTTAAACTGTTCTCCGTATGCTGAGCTGGGCATATCATTTCCAGGATAAGGTTGGTACCAGTCTGCCGTCCATTCCCAGGGACCTCCCGCCATCCAATAGGCACCGTATGGACTTCGACCTGCGCGCCAGGCAGCTGTTTCAGCAATTCCATCCGGTTCAGCATAAGACATATCATGTACCTCACCCCATGGGTATTTTCGTCCATCAGTTCCCCTAGCCGCTTTTTCCCATTCAGCTTCTGTAGGTAATCGTTTACCTGCCCATTCACAATAACCCTTAGCTTCATACCATGTCACATTTACGACCGGCAGGCTATCGTTCATCCATTCTTCCTTTAGTACGGTTTCATCTACAATTTCTGAATTGTAACCATAACCCTTTTGGTACAGAGCAAATTGAGCATTGGATACCTCAAACCGGTCGATTAAATAACCTTCGAGGAAAACATCCCTTTGCGGTGATTCATCATAATCTCCAATCTCACTACCCATTATAAACTCTCCAGCTGGCACACGAACCATTCCTTTGACACGATCTGGTTTTGGCTTGGCCCATTCAGGAGGATTACCGCTTCCGACTTTTCCCTCTGATGTGAGTAACTCGTGATATCTTGCTTTCCAATAGGCTAGCAAATAAAAATGAGAAGGTTCTATCCAGGTACCATTTACCCGTTCCGAACCATTTCCTTTCCTAAGCATTTCGCTTCGCTCCTGTCGCCAGGCACCATTCCAATCTACTAACTGTTGAATAGATGTGAGATCAAAACCTCCCTGATCAGGTACATAATGGTTATAGACGATTTGCAAAGCCAGATTTTTACACGGATATTCCTTCAGCCAGTATCGCTCCAGCGACGCCAGGTATTTATTTCGCAGCGATATATCAGTCTCATATTTAAGTAGTATATATATGCCCTTCATAAAATGATAGGTATCCCAGGGTACATAAGGCGGCTTAAATGAAGCTGCCAGCATCGCATCCTCTGCATACCCATGATCATTGATCAACTCCAGATATTTATCCTGATACTTTTGATCACCCGTGATATGATAAGCTGCTTTAAGATGAAAAAGTGGTAATAGAGAATTCAATTTCTCATGATCAAGGTTTGGGCTGTAGTTGCCCCAAAGTGTCATCTTTCCATCAGAATCGACGAGGCGCATATCAAAAGCAATCATCCGGTTAGTCACCTTTCTTACCCATTCCTGAACTCTTTTTTTATAAGCATCATTGGCAACCAGATCATAATACATGACTAATCCATACATCAGATTGGCATAAGTATCTGAACTGGGATCGCCAATCCATCGATATCCTTTCATGCTGATAGACTGATGCCATTCCATGGGGAAAAAGAACCAGTCTTCATGGCGCTGTTTTTCAGTTGATTTGTTAAAACTTCGTGCGATACTCCCTTCTACTCCAGTAACCTTCTCCAGGATTTCAATAGCTTCAAAGGATTCATTGGCCCATTTTTTTACATGGTCATCACCTGTTACGGCATACTGAAAGCTTAGCGTTGCCAGGTAAGGTCCAGTTCTGTTTCCTCCATCTTCCTGGTGAGCTGAAGACAGGTCAGCATTCCCTTCAGGTGGAAGCAATACCCTCGGCATCACAATGCCATATTGCAAATTGTACTGGTGTAGGTCTTCCTGCAACCATTGAGCCTTCAATCCGAGATCCTGGTAACCGGGATAAGGATATTCTGTGATAGGAGGTCTGGTTTGGGCGAAGGAAAAGCCAACGGCTAAATAACAGACTGCTATTTTAAAAACTACAACAATACGATTTGTACTCATATTCTATTCTTTTTACAGATTTCAAGTTAGTGACTATCGATCATTCCACCTGAATCGGAGTTGGCTATAAATAAGTACTGTCAATCTTAAGGTAATTCCTATTGGGTAGTCTTATTTTTAAGGTTGAACACAAATTAATGTTTTAAATGAGATATCTTTTCCTACTCTGCCTGTTGCTATCCGCAAAGCTTTTTGCTCAATCTGATCTGGAAAGTGATCTGGATAGCATCATGAATAAATACCATGCAGTTGGGCTTTCAGTTGCCGTGGTAAAAGATGGTAAGCTAATCTACACAAAGGCTTTAGGTCAGAAGAGCCTGGAAACCGGTGAAGCACTGCAAACGGATGATATCTTTAGGATTGCATCTATCTCTAAATCTTTTTCTGCCACTTCTATTATGCAGCTGGTTAAAGAAGGTAAGCTAAGACTTGATGATGATGTGAGTGATCTTGTGGGATTTAAAGTGCAGAACCCGAAATTCCCCGAGACGGTGATTACATTGAAAATGTTGCTTTCTCATACCTCTTCGATCAATGACTCACAGGGTTATTTTACACTCGATCCGCTAAATCCGGATAAGAACCCCAACTGGGCCGAATGCTATAACTACTATAAACCAGGAAATGGCTATCAATACTGCAACCTGAATTTCAACCTCATCGGTACTATCATTGAAAAATATTCTGGTGAGCGATTTGACCAGTATGTGAAAAATCATATCCTGGATCCACTTGGGCTATATGGGGGTTACTGTGTGGACTCTCTGGACAGTAAAAAGTTTGCCAGTATCTACGAATACATTCCTCAACAGGGATACTTGTTTTCTGATGGTGCCTACCATCCCAGGAGAGAAATTATCAGTAACTATGAAATGGGGTACTCCACTCCGGTATTTTCCCCAACAGGCGGCATAAAATCTCTGCTCCTGACCTTGCGAGATACATGACTATGCACATGAACTATGGTAAGTTGGGTGATGTAAGGATTATGCCAAAGAAAAGTGCGAAGCTGATGCAGAAGCCAGTTAGTGACAATGGGTATGGATTAGCGCTTAGATATAGTAATATCCTCATTCCCGGTGAAGAAATGATCGGCCATACTGGATCTGCCTATGGGCTTTATAGCTCTATGTTTTTCGAGCCAAAAAAGAAGTTTGGAATTGTAGCGATTACAAATGGTTGCCAGGAATGTATCGATGAGAACTGGGTCAACCTGATGCTTCCTGAAGTAACCAGATTGCTCTATGATCAATTAATCCGTTAATTAATCAGTTTCAATTTTACTGATTATTCGATCTACTTCTTTGATAAGTGTATCAAACATGGCGGTGTACTCCTCATGAGTCAGGTCTTTCTGTCTAAACAGGCTATCCATCTTATCAAAGAGCATTGCCTCAGAAGCCAATTGAACAGAATCTTCTTCAACATTGGGATTATGAAAAATTAACGCATTCTTTATATGCAACTGCGCATATTTCAAAGCTGATAGGGCTTCATGTATTTGATTGGAAGCGGAATATTTTTCAGCTACTTCCAGTTCCGCATGGGCCAGGTTGCCAAGGGCATATTCAAAAGCTACCAATAAATCATGTGACGGCACTGTATCCCGGATAATCCTTCTGTGGACGGCTTCCAATCGCGAAATGGTTTCTTCAAGCCGATCAAAACTTTCATCATCTACATCCTTTTCCAATCTCCAGATGGACTCAATAGCCTTTTCAATACTATAAGCACTTTTGTCATGGCGCTTCATATCCTCATAATCTTTAGCGTCAAGTAGATAATCATCCGGTCTTGTCGCTGTACTATGGAGTGTTGGATGCTGACCAGTGCTTACTTCTTCCTTTCTCCAGAAATAGAGGATAGCATAGAATATAGCAATAACTAGGATTGGTATATAGTACTTCTTTTTCATTACTTAATGATTGGCAATATAATCCAAATGCGATTCACCTACTAACTAATAGTCTGATGCCAGTCAGCAATTAGAAAAATATTACAAACTAAATCTTATTATTATTTAGCAGCGTAAACGCTAAACATTTTTATTAACGGACTGCTTACGGATTCGGTAATAATTAGTCGCATTTTATCAGTCCTCACCGGATCTATAATCTGGATTCTTTTGTGACCAATACATTCACCATTTGCCACTTCTGTCCATCTTCCCTTAACCCAAGCTTCAATCCTATATTTCCTAACACGTTCTCCCATCAAAATATCCTCCTGAAGAATAATTTGATTGATGGATTCAGCTTTTTCCAGTTTAAGCGTAATGGATTTCCCCTGCCCGGAAGTTTGTGCGATAGGTATTCCATTTTCAGTCTTGATTGCCTCACCCCATTCTTTTAATCGCTGGACATCCGGTTCTGGCAGTAATCCTGTTGGGTCTGGGGTCAACCCCATGATCAGTGTAGAGTTATGCCCTACAGAATTACGATACATATTCATCAGGTTTTCCACAGGGAAAATATGATCCTCATCGCCAGGTTCCCAAAACCATTCATGACGACCATTGTAACCTCTTAGCGGTGCATCAGACATAGCTGGCATCCAATACTTTCCATTCGGATCCCCGTGCTTCAATAATTCCAGGTGACCTTTCGGTGTTTCTCCTGAATGCGAATAGGGGTTTGGGAAAGTCGCCCAACAGGGGTACGGCACCGTACCAGATTCAGAGCCACCCCACCGTGCTTCAGCAAGCTGGTTATTATGGTAGAATAAACAGTTTGGTTGATATTTCTTAACTATAGGCAGGACATCTGGTGCGCCCAGGTCCGGATGACTTGCTCCACCATCAAACCAGATCTCAAACAGCTCACCGTAGTTGGTGCATATTTCTTTTACCATCTCCTCTACCATGTGGTTGTAGTAAGCCTGACGGTTTTTCTGAAACTCCCCTTCCCCATTTACTTTAAAATCGTATACCCCGAAAAACGAGTTCCACCGAATGCCCAGATAAATACCTGGCTTGACACCATATTTCCTGCAAGAGTTTACAAAATCGCGCACGATATCACCTTTACCATCCCTCCACTTCAATGCTTTCAATGAATAGGGATTCGCATCTGACTGATACAATGCAAAACCGGTCTCGTGAGTAGCTGTAAGAATCGCAAATTTGAATCCGGCTTCGCTGATGGCTTTGATCCACTGGTCCGTATCCAGATTTTCCGGTTTAAATATCTGATAGTCAAGTACGGGATTGGTTCGGTTACCTCCCTGACCATTTTGCTCATATTTCTTTTGGTCAAATACATGCAGATCATAGTGAAATACTGCTCCTAGTTCAGCTTCCTGCCAGGCTAGCTGGGCTGGATTGGGTGTCGGGAGATCCTGGGCGAAAAGGTCTGTTGTGATTGTAAGAAGAATGAGTCCCAGTAAATTTTTCATTCTGCCAAATTAAAGAGTATAATGTGAAAAAGAAGCATAGAGCATAGAGCTAAGGGCAAAGGGCAAAGGGCAAAGGGCAAAGGGCAGAGGGCTAAGAGGTTGAAATGATTCTGGCGGTAAATACAGCTTTAGAATCATTTTGACGAATACCTTGAAAACTTACCGGTTCAGCTTTTGATTGCTGTGGCTCCATGTTGCTAAGAATTTCAACATGATCTCCCAGAAAGGCTTCGGCTAAAAAGTTGATCTCGTAATCCCTTATTATCATTTTCTGATGGTCCTTAAATGGAATACTGTCCAACATCCACTGGGCATATTTGATGTTGTTTACATGTTGGTTTATATCCAGGTCGCTGATCTCTACTTCAAAGGTTTTTAATGATTTCAATTCCTTCGGAGGAACTATTTTTTCAGCTGCAAAGCCTAAAGAATAGTCGATTCGGGGTTTATATAGAAGCTCGGCTCTTTCTAAGATTTTAGGTCTTCTGGTCTCACTATCCAATATCACCCATGTGGTAGAACAAGCACCGATTTTTTGATCATTGACAAAAAGTTCAAACTCCCGGGTAGCATAGATTCCTGCGACGGGTCGCGTCCAGGTTTTCAGGGTTACCTGCTCATGCCAGGTGGGCCAGGTTTCCATTTTTAATTTCTGACGAATCAATGCCCAAAAAAAACCCTTTTCCAACGCACTCTCATAACCAAAACCAAGGATAGAAGCATGCTCCCAGGCTGCGTCCTGTAATATCCCTAGCAAGCCAAATAAGCTCAGCCGTTTATTGGTATCAATGTTTAAACTACTGACCTGGTAATTCTTTTCTAAGATGGAGTGGGTCTCTTTCATGTTTTAAAGAAACAAAATTTTCTTGGAGCTACATACTGAAAGGGATGCCCGGGTTAATGAAGTTCCTTAAACCAGATATCCTTAAACTGGACCAGCATCGGCTTACCAGAGTGTAACTGTAAAGCCAGCAGTCCAGAAGCATCCTTATTGGCTGTATCCTGGTCAATTACTTCAGCTACCAGCTTTCCATTTACTAAAAGTGTGAGTGTGTCACCCTTACAAATCAGGTGATAATCATGCCATTGACCTAAATCGAAATGAGCATCCCCTTGAGCATCGGGGATTTTGGTGGTTGACATCTGACCTGTCTCATCAAAAACAGTCCTTTCTCCCCGCCATGCCAGCGTATGCCGCCCGAATTCATCATACAGGCGTACCAGCCAGTCAGTTTGTGTGTTATTGTCAACCTGGTAGCCTTTGCAGTCATCTCCTTCATAATGTTCACTCCTGAACTGGAACCCGCCATTTACATTGTAATCACTCACCAGCCGGTGTTTCAGTTTCAATTCAAAATCGGTCATTGTACCGTAATCACTAAACAGGTATTGATTTTCCTCGCAGGGTTTGTCTTCGGTAATTCGCGCTGTTATGGCTCCATCCTCAACAGCCCACCAGCTCATATCAGCTGCTTGCCAGCCTTTCAGGGTTTTGCCATCAAAGAGTGAAATGAAACCTTTGGGTTTCTTACTTTTCTTTTGTGCCTGAAGAGCTGGCGTCCCTATCGATGTCAAAAGAACGATGATAATTATCGCATGCTTCATAGACCTTGAATTAAAGGAGAAAGGTAAAAAGGTAAAAGAAGAAAAGACAAAGATTTAGATTCTAATACCTGGAGCCTACAGTCTCTGATGGCATGTTTGTCTCAATCTCCGCAAGATCGGACCCTGTAAACTCTACCTGAAAAGCACCCAGATTCTCTTCCAGACGATTGATCTTTCTGGTTCCGGGAATCGTAGTGATTTCATCATTCTGACTTAATACCCATGCCAATGCAATCTGTGCTTTGGATACTCCTTTTCTTTTAGCCATTTCGTCAATCACTTCGACAAACTTCAGATTTTCTTGAATCGCATCTTCAGTAAAACGGGGATTATTTAATCGAAAATCTCCTTTTTCAAGATCAGCCCGGCTCTTGATCGCACCAGTAAGAAAGCCTCGTCCAAGCGGACTATAAGCCACAAATGTGATCCCCAGTTCATTACATACATCGAAAAGTTCCTTTTCTGGTTCCCGGCTCCAAAGTGAATACTCTGTCTGCAGGGCAGAAATCGGATGTACAGCATGAGCACGTCTTAGTGTTTCGGGGTCAACTTCAGAAAGACCGAGATATCTGACCTTTCCATTCTTTACCAACTCTGACATAGCTCCCACCGTTTCTTCAATTTCCACTTTAGCATCAGGTCTGTGCATGTAATACAAATCAATAGTATCAACGCCTAAACGTTGTAAGCTTTTGTCGCATGATTCTTTGACGTAATCCGGTTTCCCATTGATCCCTAGAAACTCTCCATTAGGACCTCGCATCACAGCAAACTTGGTGGCCAGCACCAAATCCTTCCATCGGTCCTTAAATGCCTTCCCTAATAGCTCTTCATTAGCACCCCAGCCATACATGTCTGCCGTATCAAAGAAATTAACACCCAGATCCAGGGCTTTGTGTAGGGTATTAATTGATTCCTGCTCATCAAAGGACCCATAAAATTCCGACATTCCCATGCAGCCAAGCCCCATTCGATTTACATTGAGTGTGGTGTGTCCTAATGTTGTGTGTTTTTTCATCGTGTTTAGGTTAAAAGTTAAACGACTGTACGGTACCTTCTGTATGGTACATAATCATGACGGGACACAACCAAATATGTTGTTTTTGGAGAATTCTTAATACCAGAAAACTCCGGAAACAATTACACAAAGCGCGCAGTTGCTCAAAATCAACAGGATCAATTAATAATCTCTCCCTTATTATTAGCCAACCGTTCACGCCATTTTTGTAATTCCTCGGGGGTTGTCCTCACCCAATCACTGGCCTCACCCACAACTTTCAACGGCGACTCTGACCGATAGGAACGAGTCGGGTTACCAGGGAATTTCTTGTCCGTCACATTTGGGTCATGCTCAAAGCCTCCGGTGGGTTCAACGATATACACCCGTTCAGCTCCGTCTCCTTTCGCAAAGGACGCAGCAAGTCCGGCTCCGTTAATGATTGCAGTGAAGTAAATGTGATTCATCTTGAGATCCGACTTGTAATTGGAATTACCCCCGGCTGTCAGGAGATCCCCTACCTTCAGGTCTGCCCTGGTCCCATGATAGAAGGGACCTTTATCTGAAGGTTTCTCCTTTAATCCGGTGGCCAATCCAAAATATTTTTCCGCATTCCGTGTATCCCCCAACTCTTCATAGCATCTGGCGATCTTTGAATACAATCCCGGAAACGCACTATGAACGGAATCATCATTGATTTTCAGGCCAAACAGTAACATGGTTTCGAGCCATTTCAACTGATCAGAAGTGTTCTTTTGATGGCGTGCGATGTAATGCGCTACCAGGAATTTCTCAAAATCCTCCTTCACTTCCTCCCAGGCCTCCAAAAACACGCTCAAAGCCTTTTCAGGTTGGTCCGAATCTTCCATCGCCATCCCCTGAAGACATAGTTTTACAATTGGGTTGTTGGGGTTGAATGACATCTTGGCAAGATTATGGTCCTTTTATCTCAAATCCACACGTTCATGTGAATCTCCTGATCAACTTCAAGATTTAATCTCTTTCGGATATCTGCTTTGATGGGAAGTATATAGGTGTCCATTTTAGTGTCAAACCAAATAGATGACTCCCAGGTCATTTCTCCAATACCCGCAAAAGCTTTCATTCTGCCCCACCCTTCTTCCTGCCATTGGAAATGTTCTCTTATCTCCTTTGACAGATCCTTGGGTAAGGAAACGAAATACCAACCGCCTGTGGAATTATGTCGCCACATTTTGGTTGTAAAGTCATATTTGATTTTACCTTTTTCCATGAAGAGAATCACCGTGCATAAGTTATATACAAATATTTCATATTTTAGAAGGTTAAGTGCTCTTGTGAAGAACAATATTACCGCAATGACGCTAAGGTGCGCAACGAAAGTCTTAGCGAACCTGGCGTGACCTTAGCGACCTCCGTGGTTAATGATCACTCACTTTTCCCTGCCAATCTTAATACCGGAACCTTTTCTCCATTGGCTGAGGATTCAATCAAAATACCTAGTCGACGCTGGCGGGTATTCTCCTGCTTGGCACTCATCACCCAATGGATGGAGGCCTTCCTGAAATACGGAGACAGTTTCTTGCTGAAATAAACCCAGGCATCAGGATTTGCTTTAATCTGCTCTTTGTATTCTTTAGCAAGTGCTACCCTTTTTTGCTCGAAGGAGGCTTTCTTCTGATTTTTCTTATCCCGTTCCTGCCAGACTTTCAACCCTGCCGGGTACATTCTCTTTGCCTCAATCAGTTTTTCAATCTTTTTGATATTGACTGCACTCCAATGTCCTTTAGGTCTACGGGGTGTAAACCGGATCTGATATGACTTTTCGTCTATACCATTGCGGACACCATCTATCCAGCCAAAACAGAGGGCTTCGTCCACTGACTGCGGCCAATCAATACTTGGTATCCCGGTACTCTTTTTGTAGTAACCAACAATCAGCTCAGTCTCTGTTTCGTGGTTTTCGATAAACCATTTTCTTAAATCTTCTGGCTTAGGAAAAAATTTGGGGTCCATTTAGGTATAATTAAGGAGTACAGTGAAAGTAAAAATTAGAGATTAATCAAAATATTCCTTAAGAAAATCTATTTGAGCCTTGCTGGATAAATCAAACAATGGGCTGGGGTAATGTACAATACCAAAGTGTCCCCCATCAATCTCAATCAATTTTTTGGGCTGCGGAGCTATCTCATAGGCATACCTGGATACTTTAGTATTAGCTCCCGGCATTTCATCATCATGAGCTATCAACATGAGTAACGCTGCCTTGATATAGGGGGCACAATAAACAGATGTGAATTTTGTAGATACGTTTGGGTTTACATAGGTTGCGCGATTGACCCACTTTGTATTAAACCTACCTCCATATTCAATAAACCATCTATAGGCGGTTAAGGGTTTCAGCAGAGAAGTAAAGGTTTCCTGATCAAATGACACAATTGGCATGGGCCCTAATGTTGTCTCCGGGGTAGCCTCAACATTTCCGAACAAGAAAGTCTGCTTCATCGATCTGAAATGGCTTCCATCAGGATCTTCAGGCGGAAATTCTCGTCCACATGCAGGAACCTGGGCAATAACGAGCTTTACCCGATAATCCATAGCGGCTACAGCAATTACCTCATCACCACTCATACTATCCCCCCATAAGCCGATTTTTGTGGTGTCAACCTCTGGCAGCGTGATTACGAAATCAACCGCATCCCGAAATCCTCTTGCCTGCGTCCATCTATTGAGTTGTTGTCGTGGTTCACCATCGCTTATCCCCAAATTCCTATGGTCATAAAGTAACACTGCATATCCGGCATCTCTAAATACTTCTGCATAGCGATCAGCTACCATCCCTTCAATTGTGCACGAGAATCCATGCCCCATGATAATAATAGGATGCTTTTGGGAATGACTATTCGGAGTATACAATCTTCCCCTTAGTGTGGCATTTTCAGATTCAAATTCGACTTGTTTAAAAATTTCCTTGTTTTGAGCCAATAAGGAAATACCTATCATTAGAAGAAAACCTGTCTTAAAGGTTTTTAAATGCATTCCCATCAGTATTTATGTTGGATACTTATCTAATGTAAAGTAGAGAATTTCAAATAATCATTGGGAAGTGGATTACTAAAAGTTCAACTCTTTGATAGTGATTCATACCAAAAAACACTTCCCATCGCTGAAATCAGGATGGGTAGTGAAAACCCTCACCAGGCGCAAGCTTCCGCTTGTGACTGGGTACTTATCTTGGAATAATGCTATTAACTTATTTCCTGATATTTTCATGTTTAAGATTAAAAACGTCCCTGGTTCCCTTAAAAAGGCGATTTTAGAGGGCTTTAAAAACCTGCGCAGATATTGACTAAAACCTGCGCAGACTTTGGTCGAAACCCGCGCAGGTTTTCATTCAAACCCGCGCGGGTTTTAACTAAAAGGAAGGCAGATTTTTGATATACTGGAATAGTACTATTATTCACTTTGCATATCTGTTATGTCGAATACTACTAACAGACTGGACCACGTATGGGAAGCCAGGAGGTTTTGTTTGAAGGCTCAAGCGGATGCTTAAGCCTGAGGGGGGGCCATACACAATGTTATGAGCTTTCTTTATTGAATTCAAGTTTTCCTTGTTTCAGTTCTTGAATCTCATCGTAAGTTAGGTGTAGTCCGTTGTAGGTCGTTTGTAACTGAATCTTTCCAATAAAATACAGCTTTCTAAATGCGTTTGATATATCCGCATAATGAGAAGGAGTATTAACTCTAAAGAATACCTTGAATTGTTCCGATTCATGAGAAAATTCAATGTAACTATCAACGCCAGCAGAATATGCAGGACCGCCGTAAAATCTATAGCCTATTGTATGAAGATATTCACCCAATATGTGAAGTAGATTAAATGAGAAATTTGAAATTTCACTCCATTTATATCTGGTTCCATTAATAGTAATACCTTCGTCTGAAACGATCAATGTACCATATACTCTTCCGTTAGGACGTTCCTTCTCGGTCCAACCCCAGATGGCACCTGCAACAGAAATGAATAGGAATAGAATAGCTAACCCATTAAAGTTTGCCTCAAATTCAAATATAAATTTCAGGAATGAATAAGTTAGAACTACTGCTAACCCACCATATAATAAACGAGAGGATGTCGGCCTCCAATCAATTCTGTCTGACGGAGTAAATATAGTTGCCTCGAATCCAGTTTCCATCTAGTAGTCATTGCTCCTAACGCCAGCCTATAATGCGTGCCGGCGGACCAATTTAATAAATAATTATTAGTTTCCGCCGGCATGAATTATAGGCATTGTTGTGGGTATTAATTTATTCTCATCGGTTTTTATAAAGGTCGTCCTGTATACTTTGACCTCCAATATTTAAAAACTTGCTAAAAAGGTCTTTGTCATTATTAAAGAAACGTAAAGTGTCGGTATTTGAACAAAGCCAATAATAGCGATTCATGTTACCAGGCCCTGTATCCTTTGGAGTCTCCTTACTGTATCCCTTTCTTATTAGTTGTTTTATCTTTTGTTCCGTTTTCCTATTAAACTTAATTGTAATTGTTAATGAACTATCAGCAGCCGTTGTAAAAACTAAGTTGTCCCTATTGTCCTTTGTTAATATCTCCTTGTCCGGATAAATACAATTGGCTTGATATGTAAAGAATTCAAAATTTGAAGATGTCAATATCTTGTTCACCTTGTCTTCTGTCTCGTTGTCAAGTTGACTACAGGAAATAAAAATTAAAACGAATATTGCAAACAATCTCATACCTAAATGTTTCCAAAAATTATTACCCACAACAACGTAATATCAAACATTAATGTGTGATACTTCACTTATATCATTATCAAAACCGACAATTACATTTTAATTGCTCCAACCAATATAATCATTCAAACCGGTATTACCATCACCTTTAACAATTCCATTTTAATGGATAAAATATTCCTCCCCCTCCCCCGTCATTAATTCAACCGCAGCGCAGGAAATGTTGCCGGTTATCATAATTTACAGAACAATTTGACCATGCATGCAGTAAGCATAACCATGACCCAGGCCAAAGCCGACCATATCGAAAGGACTGTAAGAGACGAACGCGAGCGCCTGCTCAACTTCATCAGGCAGTCTGTGAATAGCCAGGACGAGGCAGAAGACATCGTACAGGATGTGTTTTACCAGTTTGTGATCGGCTACGACGACATCCGGTCCATTGACCAGGTTTCAGGGTGGCTGTTCCGGGTAGCCAGAAACAAAATCATTGATGCTTTCAGGAAGAAAAAGCCGCAGAGCTTCTCTTCTTTGTTGCAACCATCCAAAGATGGTGAAGACGAACCGCTGATGCTGGAGGATATCCTGCCGGATACCAACAACTTACCGGAAGAGGACCTGCTACGTGACATGGTCTGGGAAAAGATCGAAGAGACACTGGAAAAGATGCCCGCAAAGCAGCGGGAGGTCTTTGTCTGGCATGAGTTTGAGCAAAAGAGTTTTAAAGATATGGAGCAGCTGACCGGGGAGACAATCAATACCCTGATCTCGAGAAAGCGATATGCGGTACTCACCCTACGGGAGTCACTGGCTGGTCTCTATAAAGAAATGTTTAACAATGGATAAGATGAAAAGAGGGCTTTGGATTTTTAAGATGGCGTTGATGGTAATCCTGTTTTTCGCCGTCGTGAGCGGAATAGTGATGTACCTGTGGAACTGGCTGATGCCGGATATCTTTGACCTGCGTGTCATCACCTTCTGGGAAGCAGCAGGGATCCTGTTGCTGAGCAAGATCATTTTCGGATTTGGCAAGAAAGGTGGCCATCACCATGGCGGACCTTCCTGGAAAAACAAGTGGGCCCACATGAGTGAGGAGCAGAAGAACCAGTGGAAAGAGAAGTTTAAGGAGAAGTGGTGCTCGGCAGAGCCGAGAGTGGAGAGTGAGAAGGGAGAGAGTGAGCGTTCACGCTAAGACGCAGAGACGCTAAGAAGAACCCAAATTCACAAATTTTGTTGGAATGATATAGGGCTGGTCCCCTTCAGGGGTAAGGGGTGAACGATGGCTGTAGAATCTCATTAGGCTAAGGTTTTACTAAGAAACGCTAAGTGATGGAATGCAAAGAAATAACCACTAATGCACTAATGTTTATTAATTTGGTTAGGTCTCCGACTTGTCGGAGAATTCGTAGTCATTTATTAACCTACTCAATAAATTCTTTTAATAAATAAAACTAATTCTACCTCTTCGGTAGAGTGACAAACTTTACAAATTTCATTCGTGTATTCGTGGTTAACGGGGCTGGTCCCCTTCAGGGGTAAGGGGTGAGCGATGGCTGTAGAATCTCATTTGGCTAAGGTTTTACTAAGAAACGCTAAGTGATGGAATGCAAAGAAATAACCACTAATGCACTAATGTTTATTAATTTGGTTAGGTCTCCGACTTGTGGGAGTATTCGTGGTCATTTATTGACCTCCTCTATAAATTCTTTTAATAAATAAAACTAATTCTACCTCTTCGGTAGAGTGACAAACTTCACAAATTTCATTCGTGTATTCGTGGTTAACGGGGCTGGTCCCCTTCAGGGGTAAGGGGTGAGCGATGGCTGTAGAATCTCATTTGGCTAAGGTTTTACTAAGAAACGCTAAGTGAAGGAATGCAAAGAAATAACCACTAATGCACTAATGTTTATTAATTTGGTTAGGTCTCCGACTTGTCGGAGAATTCATAGTCATTTATTAACCTACTCAATAAATTCTTTTAATAAATAAAACTAATTCTACCTCTTCGGTAGAGTGACAAACTTTACAAATTACATTCGTGGATTCGTGGTTAACTGGGCTGGTAATTCTCTCTGTGTTTTCCGTGCCTTCAGTGGCAATAACCGTCCGAAAATCTGAATATCGGAATGTCGGAAAGTCCTCCTTACTTCTTAACCCTCAGATGCAGGATCAACCCAATCACAGCAATCACCAACCCAAAGAACTCCCGAGACTCCTCGATATAGGGTTTGCTTTTATACATCGCACCGAATAGTTCATTTTTATTCGGTTGGGTCAGGTACTCCAATACACTGGGGATATAAACTGTTGAATAGATAATAAGTAGCGCCATCAGGATCAGAACCACCCGACGGCTGTAGTATACATCGATCAGTCGTAGAAATGAAACCAGAAATACTGACCCGTAAATTGTTACCCATAAAATCGGGTCCGGGTCATTGAACTGGTAATAGGCAAACAAGCCAAAAAGGAAAGAAAGGATTGCACTGAGGATCTTGCTGTTCATTTTCTTGCGATTAAAATTCCATGCGATAAGTCAAAATAGGAATCATACCTAATTGTGTCTGGGATTCTCTCTGACCAGTAAATGAGTCATAATAGGTATAACCTGCATTTTCATTGTTGGTAAGGTTCTGCAGATCCAATGATACCGAAGCGGTTCTGTTTTCATGATACCTTGTCCACTGTACCCTTAAGTCAAATCTTAAATAATCTGAATTAGCAGTACTGGGAGGTCCCATCACAGCAGTCTCCACGATTGGGTCCACCATGCCACCCTGGTAAATCACTTTTCCATTGATACTCAAAGACCGTTTGATTGGTTTGCCATCAAAAAACCACTCCTTACCCGCCGAGGCATGAACATTTCGCTTCAGGTTATATCGATTTGGCATATTATCATCCCAGGTAGATTCAAACAAGCTGGCCCCAAAGTTCATATACCAGTTTTGAATGAAAGAACGGGTTCCCATCAATGAAACACCGTAAGACCTGGCAGCGGCTGTGTTTCCAAATCCTGTCGCATTGATATTAACTTCAGGGAAATCATAATAGAAGCCTTCCAGGTTATAACTCCAGTTTTTAACGCCTACCTTGTAGCCGGCAGTAAATCGAAGGGATTTCATGAGATTAAAATCTCTGTATGTTGTGTAATAGTCTCCCCCTGAAGGCTCGTAGACAAAATAGTAGTTACTTGGATTTAACAGTTGTGAATAGGTTCCAGCAGAGAAATAAAGTTCGCTTCTCGGGCTGGTAAATACCGTTAGTTTAGCTCTTGGATTGACCTGCTGATCATTGTCAGGGCTCCAGTTATAATTGGCTCCAAAATCAAACTGCATGAAGTTGAAAAAATGATAGGTGAAATTGACATACGGATTGATCAAAGAATACTGTATGTCATCCTTGGCGTCAACATAGGTGATGATAAATGGGGATGACCCGGTAAAGCTTCCTGTATTTTGATTCAAATACCTGTACTGATAAATACTCAATAATGAACCAACGGTAGCCTGGGTCTTTCCTATATTAAACTTATAATGGGTATTGAATGAATATATCTGATTTCCAGTGGAAGATTTAGTATTCGCAAAATTCACCTGATTCTGGTCATAATAATTTTGATCCCTATCATTATCAGATGATGAAACAGCTCCTGAAAGCATCCAGGTACCACTTCCTAACTGGTAGTTCAACTTAAGCCCTAAAGCCCCCATCTTCCCATCGTAATAGATATCTGAACGGTCTTTTTGTACCTCCGACTCTTCGAAGGGCTTTGCGTCAAAATTATTGAAATTTAACCCTCCCACCCCAAAGAATGAGATACTCCCCTTCTCACCCAGGGGTTTATTTATGTTAAATGAAAGATCCTGAAATCCTATAGACTCGCCACCAAAATCCACACCCATGGAAGTAAGTAATCCAGTGAATGAATACCGATAGTTCACGATATAACTCGCATCACCGCTCTTGCTGAATGGCCCCTCAGCAGAAAAGTCAAAACCAATTAAAGAAGCCTGTGCCGTATATTGTCTTTCATCTTTGTTTCCTTTCTTAAGATGCATATCAAAGATCCCTCCTACACTATTGCTATATTCAGAAGAGTATCCACTGTACAGAAATGACGACCGATCCAGCATCTGTGCACTGAGGATATTTACCCCCCCGCCAGTCGAAGTAGGCTGATCACTGAAAGTTCCGGCATTGGAAAGGTGATTGGGATTCACAATCTCGACATCTTCAAGTCGCCAGACATTGTAGTTAGGAGAAATACCCCTAACAGAAATCCGGTTATTCTGATCATTGGAAACCGCTACATCAGGAGAAATCGTCACCAACCTGGCCGGATCGTAATAGGTTGCCGCGAACCGATTGATCTGCTCCTCAGTTATAGTCATCTTACCAATTTCATTTAGCTTCCTGGGCTCGGTGATCACCAAATCAGGAAGCCCTTTTGGATCAGCATTCAGGGAGATGTCTTCATTGGTCACCTTTCCATTCTTCACCCAGACATCATAGACCACACCAGATTTATACCCAACATATGAGACTGTTACCCGGTGACGCCCTGGTTCAACCTGTTCAAACGCATATGCTCCATTGATATCAGTTACAGCCAGGGAAATGGTATCATCCAGGATCACATTGGCCCCAATTAACGGCTCTCCGGAAACTGCATCTTTTACGTTTCCTGTTAATCTTTGGGCATAAACAAATTGAACTACCACAATCAGTAATGTGGTAAGGATAAAATTTCTCAACATGTATTTAAAGGATCTTTTTAACCCCTTTATAGGATATCTGAATGCTTTTGAGTGGATCATCTGAGCGATCTTGTTCTACAAAGAAGTAATCCAATCCGGCAACATCAGCATTTTCAAAAAGTGAATTATAGTCTATCGTTCCGGTGCCCACTTCAGCAAAGCCTTTCTCAGGTGTGTTAGCCATGTCTTTTACATGCCATAGCGGAAATCGTCCCGGATATTTCTTAATAAATTCCAAAGGATTCAACCCGGCCTTGGTCACCCAATAGAGATCAGATTCAAAATTTACCAGGTCTCTATTTGTGATATTCAATAAGATATCCATCCCGTTAGTACCCCCGAGGTCTTTAAATTCAAAGTCATGATTGTGGTAGGCTAGTTTGATGCCCGCATTCTTACATGTTGCTCCCTTTTCATTGAGATCATCTGCCAGTTTCTTATAGCCATCAGCGTTTCTATAGCTATCCCCTAACCATGGAATAACCAGGTATTTTTGACCAGAAGCTTGCATGGCTTCAAGGATCTGATTAAGGTTTTTCATCACCTCTTCAAGTCCTATATGAGAAGAAACCGCCTGCATTCCCAAATCATTGGTGATCTTAGCAAACTCAGACGCGGAAAATCCATAAAACTTACCATCCTTGTATGAGGCAGTCTCCAATACTTTGTACCCTACGTCAGCTACTTTCTGCAGCGTTCCTTTGGGATCCTTAGCCATAGCATCTCTTACGGTGTAGAGTTGCAGGCCAGGGCTAAATTTGGAAGGTTTTCCAAAAACCTGTGGTGCGGCCAAAACAGCACCTGCCACTAATGCAGTGTGCTGCAAAAATTTTCTTCTATTGTATTCCATTTTGGGTTATTTCTGGTACAAAGATAAAGTTTCGGATACTAAATAGTTGATTATCAGTACCGTCATTACTAAACACAAAATAAATATCATTCGGTTCCTTCACCGGTTCAATATCAATCCTTAGTTTATCATTTGGATAATTCCTGTCTTCTTCAACCATTGCAACACCTATTTCTCTTCCTGAAACGCCACCCAGTCGAACAGATATCTTACCATTTTCGGTTCCGCGAAGATCTACATCTATTGCTTTGATTCCTGTAAGATCAATGTCCTGAAACACCACATAACTTCCATTAAAGATGTTGTTGATATAGGTCGTACCATCTCCTTCTTCCCCTTGCTTCACATTATATGAGTCATTGAAATTGGAAGCCTCTACCACAGTAGATCTCAACCAGATATCTCGAATGGCTGTGATAGGTCGAATATTGTCTTTTCCCTTATCCTGGTAAGTAGCTGTGAATTGATAGCTCCCGGCTGATTTATCACTTATAAAACTTCCCGATAAAGGAATCTGAGCATCTTTCCTAAAGGATAAAACAAATTCTACCAGTTTATCAGCATCACTTAAAGACAATTCCGGATGGGCTGCCATGGCAGTTTCCCCCCATACTCCACCACCACCATTGATGATCTTGTTAATGAGATACTTCTTATTCTGATCCGTCCTGGCATATTTCTCAGCTACTCGTGTGAAGCTTGGACCCACGGAAGTAGCATCGATCTGATGACAACTCTTACAGTCCAGAGACTCGTAAAGGTTTTTACCAGAAAGTACTGGAGACTGATGTCCCAACACCTCAGCTTTGTCCAATGTTTGGAAATGATTGATATTAAAATCAACATTCTCAGATAGTATTCCCTGCCCTATTGTGCCGTCTTCTTCATCCACGATGTTAACCTTATAATCGATTGATCGATTTTTCCAGAAAAAGGTTTTATTACCGGCTATCTCAATACTTACAACTGGAGGAGCGTTACCTACTGTCACCGCAAACTGTTTCCTGACCTTGTTACCACTTGGATCCCTAATAATTACCTCAGGATAATAAACGCCCTTCTTATTAAATGTATAAGTAACAACGCTATCCTTAAATTTTGCTCCATCTATTTCCCAGTCAAAATAAATGTTGTCATGGTCAAAATCATAAGAAGCACTTGCATCAAAAGTCACTTCCAGAGGCTCTTTACCTTGTAGTACCGAAGTCTTAACTTCTAAGACCGGAGGTCTATTGCCCCTGATATAGTTGATTCGTGATAAAGTAGCATTTTCATTTTGTGCATTCCAACGGGTTCCGTATTCGAGCAGATAGAGCCTTCCGTCCGGACCATATTCAAAGTCAACAGGGTTATTAAATGTGGTATTGGGCATCAACCGATACCAATCCATGATCTCTCCTTCATCAGACAACTCTAGAAAAAACAAATGACCACGCATCCAGTCGTAATACATGGCTCTTCCATCAAAAAACGCTGGAAATTTCAGCTTACCCGAATAGTCACTGGTGTAAAAGACCGGTCCGGCCATGGCTGTTCTGGATCCATTCCCCAGCATCGGGAAAACCTCGGTATTCGCATACGGATAATAAACCAGTGCCGGTCTGGCGGGAGGCAACTCCCTCCTTCCTGTGTTATTGGGTGAGTCATTGATCGGATTGTTTGGATCATAAAGTGGTCCTGAGGCCTGGGTGATGAAATCATAATCTCTATAGGCTTTACCAGGTCCTACAAAATATGGCCATCCGTAATAACCTGCAGTCCTTGCCAGGTTAAACTCGTCAAAGCCACGGGTACCCCTGGATTCTTCATCAAATTGAGCATCAGGTCCTACATCCCCCCAGAAAAGCCATTCCCGATGGGTATCGACCCCAATGCGATATGGGTTTCTACAGCCCATTACAAAGATCTCAGGTCTTGTCAATGGATCATCATCTTCAAACAGGTTGCCCTTAGGAATGGTATAACTTCCGTCTGCCATTGGTCTGATCCTAAGAATTTTCCCCCTGAGATCATTGGTATTTCCGGATGACCTCTGAGCATCCCAGGCTGATCTGCCGAGTCGTTCATCCAAAGGACCAAATCCACCAATCCCAAAAGGGTTGGTGTCGTCACCGGTAGACAAATACAGGAGCCCGTCACCCCCAAACTGGATGGACCCCCCGGTATGACAGCATTCATCACGCTGGGTTTTTACTTCCAGCATCACTATTTCGTCTTTGAGACCGTCTTCAGTGAATCTGAACCTCGAAAGATGTTGTTTGGGTTCATCACCAACTGGCGAATAATAGAGATAAACCCATCTGTTATTCTCGAAATCAGGATCCAGGGACATCCCCATCAATCCATCCTCCTGTTGATGATATACCGGAATAGAATCCAACATTCTCTGTTTTCCGGATTCCGGATCATATAAGATAACTTCTCCTCTTCGCTGAACAAACAGGATCCTGCCATCCGGCATTACATCCAATTCTGTGGGTTCAGTCAGGTTGGTTAGAAAGACCTCTTTGGAAAAGCGATTCTCCTCAGGAGTTTCGTTCTCATGATCCATTTCAGATTCATGGGTTGGACTGCATGCTACAATCCAACCCAGAGCTAGTAACATTAAAATCTTCCGCACAATGCTCGGCCTCTAAAGACGCTGTTTAATTAATTCCTAAAATTTTACGATTGGTAGCATCATCCGGCTTTGCACCTGCAAAGTCATCAAAGGCCTTTTCGGTTACTCTGATGATATGGTCCGCAATGAAGCCAGATCCTCTTCCGCACCTTGCTGAGGAGATTTGATACAGCACTCCCACTCGAGTACGGCCCAGCCATCGTATCCATACTGGCTTAGTTTGCTGAAGATACCACCAAAGTCTACCTGACCATCACCTAAAGAGCGGAAACGGCCTGGTCTATCAACCCATCCCTGAAAACCGCCATAAACGCCGGATTTACCTGTTGGATTGAATTCGGCATCTTTCACATGGAACATTTTAATTCTTTCATGGTAGAAGTCAATGAACTGCAGATAATCCAGCTGCTGCAATACAAAATGGCTCGGGTCATACAGGATATTGGCAGCTGAGTGGTTTCCGGTCGCTTCTAAAAACATCTCAAAAGTGATCCCATCATGAAGATCTTCACCCGGATGTAGTTCATAGCAAACGTCCACTCCTTTATCCTTGCAATGATCAAGGATCGGTTTCCATTTTTTAGCCAGCTCCTTAAATCCTGCCTCAACCAGCCCAGCCGGTCTTTGAGGCCATGGATACATCGTATGCCAAAGCAAAGCGCCTGAGAAGCTTGCCATCACTTTTAAGCCAAGGTTAGCGCTCGCTGTCGCAGTAGCTTTCACCTGGTTAGCAGCCCATTCTGCTCTTGCAGTCGGATTATTTCTTTTACTATCCGGTGCAAAAACATCAAACATGATGTCATAGGCAGGATGCGAAGCCACAAGTTGGCCTTGTAAGTGAGAAGCAAACTCTGTAAGCTCAAGTCCAGCCTCATTCACAATACCTTTAATTTCCTGCGCATAGTCCTTGCTCTCGGCAGCCTTTTCTATGTCTACCAATCGGCCATCCCATGAAGGATCTGCACACCTGCATAACCAAGTTCTTTAGCCCACTTACAGATGTCTTTTAGATTATTGAAAGGAGCTGCATCATCTGCGAACTGTGCAAGAAAGATTGCAGGCCCTTTGATCGTTTTCATTGTCATCTTGAATTAATGTTTTTTGGTTTATAAAATATTTACCCAAACCTGGCCTTTGCGGTGGGACTCCAGCACCCCTTCGATGAATTTCATTCCACGCACTCCATCATGGACGGTTGGGAAGGCTCCGTCACGGAAAGGCTTCTTCCTGATAGCTAGAGCGGCACCTTTATAGATGTTGGCCATAGCATCAAATAGTCCTTCAGGGTGTCCGGGGGCAATTTTTGTACTTTCTTTTTCAAAGTCTGAGTTATAAGGATGTCCCGGCTTAAGGATCTGAACAGGCTTCCCATCCTGGAAATAGGTGAGATAGGTAGGATCTTCCTGAACCCATTTCAGTCCACCTTTGTCGCCATAAACAGCAATGGTGATATTGTTTTCTTCTCCCGTTGCAATCTGACTGGCTCTCACGAGCCCCTTCACGCCATTTTTCAATCGGATCAAAGCTGTTCCATCTACATCAAGTGGATTGTCATCATACAGGGTATCCAGGTCAGCAAGTACACTCTCTACTTCGATACCCGTAGTATATTCAATCATGTTAAAAGCATGGACTCCGATGTCTCCGAAACAAGAGCTTTGTCCGGACTTTTTCGGATCCAATCTCCATACTGAGCTTCTTTGAGACTTGTCATGGATGATTGGGTTGATCCACCCCTGGTAATATTGAGCATCCACTTTCTGGATCTTACCAATGGCACCATCAGCAATCATCTGCTTCATCTGTCTGGCCATAGGGTAACCAGTGTATGTATGAGTCAGGGCAAAAACCACACCTTGTTTCTTAACCAGATTTTCCAGCTCAATCGCTTCAGCAGCTGTGATGGTAATTGGTTTTTCACAGATCACATGAAAGCCTGCTTCCAAAAGTTTCTTAGCCATCGGATAGTGAAGGAAGTTTGGCGTCAATACTGAAACCGCCTCGATCCGTTGGTCCTCTGGTAATGCTTTTTCTCCTGCGATGAAGGCATCGATATCCGGATAGGATCTGCTTGTATCCAGTTCAAGATGTTCAGCAAAGCGATTTCCCTCATCATAATTTACGTCAAATACACCCCCTACGATGTTATAGTCTTCATACATGTAGGCTGCAATTCTGTGGACTACACCGATAAAGGAATTGAATCCCCCACCAATTAACCCCAGTCTAATTCTTCGTTGGCTCATGGTTATTTACTGTGTTTATTGTGAATCAAATTTTGGATTTAAAGGATAAAAATTTTAGAAAAACAAGATCTATCCGATAACGGTAAAATTACCCGATGCAGATAATAGTCCAAAAGACTATTTCATAAAATTTCTAAACAATTGGCAGCAAATGGCTTTATATGGAGCTGGCCACAGCGTACACAGAGAAGACACAGAGTTACACAGAGGGATTAGGAACTTAGTACCTTGGTGTCTTTGTGTCTTTGCGGTAAAAATCAAATCCCTTTGGCCTGGCATGAAATACCAATTTTAAAGATTAAAAACCGCTAAGGTCGCAGAGAAGACACAAGGGCCGCTAGGCTTTTCTTGGCGTACTTTGCATAAGTCATTGCGTCTTTGCGGATAACATAATCAGGTCTTTTCATTTATTTGATTTTTATTTACATCAGGATGATCATGAACAACGTTCATAAGTGACCAAAATGAAGAAGCTGTTATTTATTTCCTTTTCGTTGTCATTTCTGATGGCTTATGGACAAGAAGAAACCATCTTCACTGATCGACCCAATGTGACAGACGCTGTAACACTTATATCTCCCGGGACATTTCAGGTCGAACTAGGATATTATCAAACCATATTTAAGTCTGAACGATCTAGCCCTTTTTCATTTCCAAGTAGATACCAAAGCACTGATACCTCAATTCCCAATTTTGCGGTCAAATATGGTTTATTTGATTGGTTAGAACTTAGAATCATGTCCAGTTATAAAATTAACAGGTCAGTTATAGATGGGTTACCTGATTTCAAATCTGATGGTTTTACACATTTTATTTTTAGCCCAAAATTTTCATTGTTTGATCAGGCGGGGGCATTGCCCCAGATTTCCCTTGCCACGGGTATTGCATACCATTCCAATGATAACACATCTTTTTATTTGACTCCTACATTGCTTCTACAATACACGTTTAACAAATTCACCATTGGAGGATCAATTGCAACCTACTGGCAATGGGATTTTAGAGACCGTTTGTATTATAGTTATACCATTGTGGGTAGCTATACAATCTTTCAAAAGCTTGGGATATTCATGGAAGCATACGGGGATTTTGACGATGGTCAATTTGGAATTGATGCAGGTCTTACCTATTTACTCACAAACCGACTTCAGATTGATGCGATCTACAACAGAAATTTAGGTAAGTATATCAGGAATAATGGTGAAACCATCGAATATTCATATGGATTTGGCCTGGCCTGGAATACCAATTTTAAAGATTGAAAACCGCAAGGGCCGCAGAGAAGGCTCGAGGGTCGCAAAGTATATCTTGGCGGACTTAGCGTAAGTCATTGCGTCTTTGCGGTTAAAAAACCGATTGAGCGTTGATCTGGATAGAATACAAATTTTAAAAGTCATTAACCGCAAGGGTCGCAGAGAAGGCGCCAAGGTCGCAAAACTTTTTCTTGGCGTACTTTGATATATTGCGTCTTTGCGGTTAAACTAATCAATGCAGAACCGCCCAATTAACTCCTCATACCCCGGAAACTTGTGCATCATCTCCTTCTTGTTTAACAACCGGAAATCTTTAAAGTCAAACCCAGGTACCACCACACATCCCATCAACACATAACCTTCCTGGTCAATCACCTCAGCAGCAAACTGACACCCTGCCGGAAGCAATACCTGAAGAGATCCCTCTTCCGCATTACTCAACAAATGTTTTTTGTATTTCCCCTCCTCAAAGACATGAATGATTGCTCCGCTCCCTTCATGGAAATACCAGAGTTCATCGGAGTCTAGTTCATGGAAATGCGAGATATTATTTCCTTCCAGTAAGAAATAAATGCTGGTAGCCAGGTTGCGCTTCTCATTATGAACCGGATGAACCATCTCATCCTGCGACCGATAAACTTCCCTGAAATAACCACCTTCGGGGTGTGTTTGTAGCTTTAATCGATCAATCCAATACGCCGCACTTTTCAAAATAATTTGGCAGCTAGAATGGTTTCCCTCTTGACCTTATAAAATTCCGTATGAATATTGAAGATAGGCTTACCATTAGGTGACAGCTCAGCAAAGGTTCCATCTTCCTTCATTTCATAAGAATTCACATTGTCCTTCAAGTTGAAGTTAAGAATGTTGATCGCCTGCTGCTTCAATAACGGGTCTTTAATCAGGAAAAGGGATTCGAGCCTTCTGTCGAAACTTCTGACCATCACGTCTGCACTTCCCGAGTAGACCAGGCTATCCCCGTTATTGTGAAAATAGAATATCCTTGAATGCTCCAGGTACTCACCTACAATGGACTTGACCGTAATGTTCTCGCTAAGTCCTACCCTTCCCGGTCTTAGACAACAAATCCCCCGGACGATCAGTTTAATCTCCACTCCTGCCCTGGAAGCTGAATATAAAGCACGGATCGTATCCGTATCCTGCAATGAATTCATCTTCATGACAATGCCGGCTTTAAGGCCTTTTTTGGCATTTTCCTCCTCCCGCTTGATCAATTCTATCAACTTGATCCGCATATCACGGGGGGCCGTAATCAGGTATTCATATTGGTCCGGGATAGAATGACCGGTGATTACATTAAAAAACTCCTGCACATCGTTGGCATAACCCTCATCGGTACTCATCAGACCAATATCCGTATAAAGCCTGGCTGTATCTTCATTGTAGTTACCGGACGACATATGTACAAAGCGTCTTACCTTGTCCTTTTCTCTTCTTACGATCAGGAGTAATTTCGTGTGTGTCTTGAATGTACCAACTCCATAGATCACAAAGCAGCCTGCCTTCTGTAGCCGCTGGGATTGCTTCATGTTATTTTCTTCATCAAAGCGTGCCTTCACTTCAAAAAGCACGGAGACGTGCTTACCATTCTCAGCAGCATTTAATAAGGCGTTCACAACCCTGGAATCTTTGGCTAATCGATAAATCGTCAGTTTGATCGAAAGAACCTGTGGGTCCTCAGATGCCTGTTCGAGCAGGTCAATCAATGGCTCAAAACTGTTGTACGGGTGATGCAAGAGAATATCCCGATCTTTTAAGATCTTAAACATATCCTGATCCTCATAATCAGCCATGCTGATTGGGGGTACCTGCTTTGGAGATGGGTTTTTGAAATCCTTGAAGTCTTCATGGCGGACAATCTGCCAGAGCCCCGTGTAATCCATTAAAGCCCTCTTCCCGATAATGATCAGGTTAGAGTCATCAATTTCGTACTTAAACTTGAGTTGCTTGATCAGCCACTTATCGTAGCCTTCTTCCACTTCCAGCCGTACAACCCGTCCCGTTTTCCTGGTTTTCAGCTTTTTCTTCATCTCTTCCAGGAGATTTGCCTCGATATCTTCAGTATCCTGGAGTTCGAAATCCCCATTTCGAGTCACCCGGAAAAGGGTTGAGCTTATGATCTCAACATTTTTAAAAATCTCTGTGATATGCTGCCTGACCACCTCCTCAATAGGCACAAAAATCTTCTTGTCTTTCCGATCCATCTCAAAAAATCGGGGTAGGTTCTGAGGGATCTGAATAAAGGACATCTTTTTCTTGTCCTTCTTGCTTCCCGACTTGGTGACTACGCCAAAGACCAGGATGTTATTCATCAAGATGGGAAATGAATGATAGGAATCATATACCATTGGTGTGAGCGTGGGGAATACGATCTTATCAAAATAGTTAGTGACTCTTTCCTTTTCTTTTTTCAGCAGCTTTTCATATCCACTAATTTCGAAATTGTGCTTACTAAACTCGGGGACCAGGTTATTGATAAAGAGCTCGTTCTGATCTTCTGCAAACTCCTTATAACTTGCAAAAAGTTTGTCTTTGAATGGGAGTAGTCGCAATCCCGAGTTATCGATTCGTTCTTTATTATAATCGATATAGTTGTACAAACTACCCACTCTGATCATAAAGAATTCATCAGCATTGGAATCAGTAATAGCCAGAAACTTGAGCTTATCAAAGAGGTTTCTCCCCTCCCTTCTGGATTGATCCAAAACCCTGTAATTGAATTGTAACCAACTCAGGTCACGGCTGATTAATTCACTATCATAAATAAAATGACTTTTCTTCTCAATCATTCTTAAATCAACATTCGGAATTAAAAAAGCCCCTCGATTTAAAGGGGCTTAAAAATAATGATATTTTGCTTGAGCCCTACACCAGTTTCATATCGGCCAGGACGCTGTTCATGTTCCGAACAGCCTCGGCACTTTTTTCGAATTTGGCTTGCTCATCGCTGCTTAGTTTGTATTCAACAATCTTCTCAATTCCATTCTTACCAACCACAACGGGAACCCCAATACAAATATCCTTTTGGCCATATTGACCATCCAGATACACACAACATGGGAATAGTTTCTTTTGGTCCCTCACAATACTTTCTACCAGAAATGCTCCAGCAGCACCCGGTGCATACCAGGCTGATGTTCCAATCAACTTGGTAAGGGTTGCTCCTCCAACCATTGTTTCCTGAACCACACTTTCCTGTTGCTCTTTGGAAAGAAAGTTTGTAACTGGATTACTGTTGTAGGTGGCATGATTGATCAAAGGGATCATGGTGGTATCACCATGTCCACCAATTACCACACCTTGCAAATCGTTTGGAGAACATCCAATCGCTTCGCTCAATCTGTATTTAAATCGGCTGCTATCCAGGATACCACCCATGCCAATCACTCGCTCCTTAGGCAATCCACTGGCTTTGGCTGACAAATAAGTCATCGTATCCATCGGGTTACTGATAACGATCAAAATGGTATTGGGGCTATATTTCAGGATGTTGTCTGTTACTGATTTCACAATACCTGCATTGGTACCAATCAGTTCTTCGCGGGTCATACCAGGTTTTCTAGGTAAACCTGAAGTGATCACTACCACGTTAGAATCAGCTGTGACAGAATAATCATTTGTTGAGCCAATAATCTTGGTGTCAAACCCATTTAATGTCGCGGTCTGCATCATATCCATGGCTTTACCTTCTGCAAGACCTTCTTTGATATCGACAATAACAAGCTCTTCAACTAGTTGTTTACGAGCAATATTTTCAGCACATGTAGCACCTACTGCACCGGCACCTACAACTGTAACTTTCATAATTTTGTAAAATTTATAAGATGGAAAATCTGGGGCATTTCGAATTAATCATCGACGCTTTTCAAAGCTACATCCTGTTGGGTGAATAGAAAAGCAATTACGTGTTAAAAGTCAGAATCTGAATAAACTGTATTCAAATCAAAGAAACCTATCGTTGATCGATAGACTTTAAAAAGCTTGGTCACATATTCATTGTAGATCTCCGCAAAATTGGTCATGATCTTGGCCTTGATCATCGGATGATCATTCATCACTTCTTCCAGGTTCACCTTTGGAATCACATAGATATCCGCAGATTCAGTTTCTACGATTGAGGTATAGGGCCTGTTGGTTTCAGGCAAAATGGCGTTATCACCAAATAATCCGCCACTTCTCAGTGTCATCAATTTTTCAAAATCATCAGCCAGGTCAAGCTTCAATCCAACAATCCCGGACTTGATGATATAGATCGCATGGCTGGGATCACCCGTAAAGAAAACCACTTCATTTCGCTTGTACTTCCTTTCATAGATATAAGGTAAAAAGTGAATCAGCTCATCATCTTCCAGGTTTTCAAACAATTT
Source organism: Bacteroidota bacterium (assembly GCA_047947195.1). Lineage (GTDB taxonomy): Bacteria > Bacteroidota > Bacteroidia > Cytophagales > Cyclobacteriaceae > UBA7330. The sequence goes on along the minus strand of CP170458.1, from coordinate 1,653,873 downwards.
GGCTTTTCTCAAAAAGCTAAATTGAAACTTCTCTCTCTCGGTATATGACTTTTTGAAAATCTTAAACATCTTGATGTAATTGAAGTCGTAGCATTCTCCTGGTTTCCGGCTTTACTTTAAATCTCTCATCCTGGCGATAACCAACAATCCAGGCGATTTCACCTTCACTACGAAGGATTAGAACATCTCTTTTCAATGTTAGCGGAATTTTAGAATCAATCATAAAGTCGCTCACCTTTTTTTTACCTTTCATACCCAGCGGATAAAAGATATCTCCTTCCTCCCAGTGATTCAGTTTTGCTTCCTTAATTGCATCAAAATCAAAATAAGCAATCGAAGGATCACTCACTTTGCTGTAACTATTGCCTTCAATTATGGTCGAATCAATGGATCGATTTTCAACAATTGTTTCGCCCGGGACAATAAGGTTCATCAATTGCCAATCGCTGTCTCTTTCTTCCTTAGCCTTTAAGATGAGAGCCCGACGATCTAAATTAAGAGTATATGTACCTGAATAAAAGAGCTTTCCAGTCATCCCGGCATTTATTGACTCTTCAATCTGTTTGACCTGAGTATAAGAAAAACCATAAGTCCTCAATATTTCGGATAAGATCGCTTTAGCATTTCTATAGTCAGCCATCCACTCCAAATCAATCCTGATCACCTCACCGTCTATTTTTTGAAACCGGTTTAAAACCCCTTCAACAATTTGATCCACCAGGTCCTGGCTATCTTTAATTCTTTCAGTCACACTTTGATAAGACCGCATCAGCCCCGGATTGATATCCTTCAACACAGGTTTTATATGATGCCTGATCTTGTTTCTGTGATAGGCATCTTTTTCGTTGGAGGCATCCTCCCTCCATGAAATATTTTTTAGGGTTGCATAAGCAACAATATCCTCTTTTTCTGCAAACAATAAGGGCCTTATCACATGTTCATTTTGAGCACTAATTCCTTTCAATCCTCTCAATCCGGTACCCCTGACGAAATTAAAGAGTGTAGTTTCCAGACTATCATCCAGATGATGAGCCGTTGCCAGCTTTTGAAAACCCTTACTTTTCATGACCTCCTTAAAGTATTCATACCGGAAAGTCCTTGCTGCCATTTGTACGGATTCACTCCCTTCAAAAATTGATTTAGGAGCACGTTGAATAAAACACTCGATTTTATTTGACTTACACCATTCCCTTACAAACTCCTCATCCATATCACTCTCCTTACCTCTCAATCCAAAATTGACATGTGCTACAGCAAACGGATATGAAGACCGCAGAAAGAGATCAGCCATTGTCATCGAATCCACACCCGAGCTTATGGCCAGGATTGTCCTTTCACCACTCCTAATCAGTTGATGCCTTTCGATGAAAGCTAAAAAATACTCAAACATACTTTCCACCATATATGACGTTTGTCTTATAGCTTTACACTCTCAAAATGAAGTTACTGCAATATTCGATATTATTTTGCTTACTGATCGGAGTAGCTAGTCATCTGGAAGCTCAGCAGAAGAAAAAGATCCAGTATAAAGCGGATTCTCTAATTAATAAAAGGGAGAAGGGCGAAACCTATCGGATACTTTGGGACAATGTCGTCTTCCAGCAGCAGAATACTACCATCTATTGTGATAGCTCTGTTTTATATCCTGCAAGAAACGCCATGGAAGCCTTTGGAAGGGTGAGGATTGTGGATGATTCGGTAACCATTACTTCTAGAAAACTGATCTATGAGGGTAATGAAAGGAAAGCCAGGCTCAGAGAAAATGTGATTTATACGAGAGGTGAAAGACAGTTATTCACTGACTTTCTGGATTACGACCTTGAGACTGAGGTAGCTCATTATTACAATGACGGGAAGCTGGTAGACACCACCAATACCCTGACAAGTAATATCGGTTATTTCTACGCCCAGGAAAACTATGCCCTTTTCTGGAAAGATGTAGTCCTTACTGCTCCGGAGTATGTGTTGGAGGCAGATACCCTCAAGTATAATACGATTACGAAGGTCGCTTACACTTACGGACCGACTGAGATCACTTCCAATGATGGTACCATTCTCTATTCCCAGGCAAGCGAGTTCCAGACGGTCGCTGATCAGAGTGAATTTGAAAAAGGAAACATTGAAACACTGGATTACACCCTTGAAGGAGACCACCTTTTCTTCGATGACCTGAGAAAATATTACAAAGCCATCGGAAATGTGAAGCTTGTAGCGAAGGAGAAAGACATCATCATTATCGGAGAGGAAGGTTATTATGACAAACAGAAGGGCATTAGTAAAGTCTTTGGTAACCCAATAATGAAAAGGATTTTACAGGTTGACACTACTTTTATTTCCCCGGATACCTTTCTGATTTCTGCCGATACCTTTTATGTGGCCGCAGATACTATGGTATCCATTGAAAGTGAATACGACTCTCTGAAGCGGGTGCTGGCCTATCATGATGTCAAAATTTTCAAAGAAGGATTATCAGGTATTGCCGATTCAATTTCCTATTTCCTGGCTGACTCTATCATCTTCTTCTACCAGGATCCCGTGATGTGGAATGAGAAAAATCAGATAGAAGCGGATACGATTTACCTGGAAGTATCCGAAAATGAAATTAAGAAGATGCACATGCTAGCCAATTCTTTCATGTCCCAGGAAGATACCATTTCCAATTTCAATCAAATCAAGGGCAGGAACATGATTGCCAATTTTAAATACAACCAGATCAATACGATAGATGTAGATGGCAATGGCGAGTTACTTTACTATGCGCTTGAGGACGGTGATTCTACCGTTATGGGACTGAATAAACTATTTACCAGTCGGATGCGGATGAGATTTAGGGATAAAGCCCTCATCAACTTCTCCGCTTATAATAATCCGGATGCACAATTCATCCCACCTCATGAATTGACAGCAGAAATTCAACGGTTGGAAGGATTTAGCTGGCGGATAGAGGAGAGACCAGCTTTGGTTGATGTGGCTCCTTATTTTAAACCCACTGAAAAAGTAATAACTATTGATAGCGTGAAGCCACAGCTTCCATTAGAAAAGGATGAAAATATTCCAATTAAACGGGAACCCAGAAAGATTCCAGACAACAAAAGAGAATCACCAACCTCACAAATTTTGTTAAAAAAGGAGTAAGCCAAAGGAGCAATAGTTTGGATACTTTTTAGTTGTTAGTTCAATAGGCTAAGTTTGCGTCCAGTTTTTAAAAAATGAGTCAAAAATTCATCATAAATTTTATCCTTGTTGGATTAATCCTTTTTGCAGGCGGGTGTAAATTCAGGAAGATTCAGAAAAACCCTGACTGGAAAGTAAAGTATGAGGCTGCTTTGGATTATTATAATAATAAGGACTATTACCATGCTAATGTCCTGTTTGAGGAGATCATTCCATTGATCAGAGGTACGGAAGAAGCGGAGTTGGCCAACTATTATTATGCTTACACCTACTACTATCAAAAGCAGTATTTATTAAGCGCACATTACTTCAAATCTTTTTACGAGATCTATGGAAGGAGTGAGTTTGCCATGGATGCCCAATACATGCGTGCCTATTCTCTTTATCTTCAGTCACCTGAGTCAAGTCTTGATCAGACCAGTACTTATGAAGCCATGACTGCACTTCAAAACTTTATCAATAAATACCCATATGTTGAATTAGCTGAAAAGGCTGATGTTTTGATCAAAGAATTGCGAGTGAAGCTGGAGACCAAAGCTTTCGATAAGGTGGTCTTATTTTTTAATCTAAGAAGAACCAGATATACTGCCGGTGGATACCAGGCAGCATTGACAACTGCAGATAATTTTCATAATGAATATCCGGATTCGGAATATAATCCGGAAGTTCTCTATATGGAAATTGTCACAGCTCATGAATATGCGGAAAACAGTTTTCGGATAAGACAAAAGGAAAGGTTTGAGCACACCGTTGAACTTTACGAAAAACTGGTAGATAATTACCCTGATAGTAAATTTATTAAGCAGGCAGAAAAATTTTATGAGGATAGCATAGAACAATTGTCTATCTTTGCAGATCAAAATTAAATCCTGAAGAAAAGAAGAGATTGAGCATGGCAACAATTGCATCATTAATTACAAGAAACAATGAAGAAATAGCTCAGCCAACTGGCAACATCTATGAGTCGATGGTGGTTATTTCTAAGCGAGCAAGACAGATAAGTGCACAGCAAAAAGAAGAGCTAAATGCTAAGCTGGCCGAATTTGCATCTTCTGTTGACAATCTGGAAGAAATTTTTGAAAACAGAGAGCAGATCGAAATTTCAAAATTTTATGAAAGGATGCCTAAACCATCCACTGTGGCGGTAGAAGAATTCCTTGATGGAAAAATCACTTTCCGTACACCAGAACTGGAAGAACCAGCGTCATAATTACCCGCCCATGTTGGCTGGAAAAAAAATCATAATAGCGGTTTGTGGCTCTATAGCAGCGTACAAAACCGCTTTTTTTATTCGCTTGCTTGTAAAAGAAGGTGCTGAAATAAAGGTCATCATGACCTCAAGCGCAAAAGACTTTATCACTCCACTCACCTTATCTACTTTATCAAAAAACCCTGTTTATTTAGAATTCCTTAAAAACAATCAGGGGGAATGGGTCAATCATGTGAAATTGGGACTATGGGCCGATCTGATGATTGTGGCTCCATTAAGCGCTAATACCCTGGCTAAACTTGCTAACGGTCTGTCAGATAATCTTCTAACCGCAGTATATCTATCTGCCAGATGTCCCGTGATGGTATCCCCTGCCATGGATCTTGATATGTATCAGCATCCAACTACCAGGGAAAACCTGAGGAAATTGGCTGGTTTTGGAAATCGCATCATCGAGGCTGAAGAAGGTGAATTAGCCAGTGGATTGCATGGCATAGGCAGGATGGCCGAGCCTGAACATTTACTTGATGCTGTAAAGGATCACTTTAAAAAAAAAGAAAGTCTAAAAGGTAAAAAGGTCCTGATCACCTCTGGCCCCACTCATGAGGCTTTTGATCCGGTAAGGTTTATTGGGAACCACAGCACTGGAAAAATGGGCAGGTCGATAGCTTTAGCCTGTGCCAACAGGGGGGCAACCGTGGAGTTTATTACAGGACCCGTGCAACATCTCCCAAACCATCCAGGCATTCAGATCCAGAAAATCACCTCTGCCGAAGACCTATTTAAGGCTTCCAAAAAATCATTTAAGAATGCCGATATTGCCATATTTACGGCGGCTGTAGTAGACTATCGACCTAAAGAAGTATCCCCATCAAAGATCAAGAAGGATAAGGGAAACCTGGAAATCACGTTGGTTCCAAACCCTGACATCGCGATGGAACTTGGAAAACTCAAGAGCAAGAAACAAATTACAGTCGGTTTCGCCCTGGAAACAGATAATGAGGCTGAAAACGCCCAGGCCAAGTTAAAGAAGAAAAACCTGGACATGATCGTACTTAATTCGTTGAATCATGAAGGTGCCGGATTTTCACATGACACAAATAAGGTTACCATCTTTCAAAAGGATAATAAACAAATCAATTTTGAGTTAAAGACTAAGGACCAGGTAGCTGAAGACCTCTTGGATGAACTGGAAAAACTAAAAAAATGAAGTATTTACTCATCGTCACCTGCTTTATCCTTTCCCTCCCGGGCATGGCACAGGAATTGAACTGTAGGGTGATTGTAAATGCAGACCGGGTACAGACTACGGAGCGGAGTATTTTCACAGATATGGAGACGGCTTTTGCTCAGTTCCTGAATGACCGCAAATGGACCAACGACGAATTCCTGCCAGAAGAAAGGATCAACTGTAATCTTATCATCACATTAGATCCAAATGAAACTCAACCGGGACTTGGTAAGTTTGGCGCCTCCGTTCAGATTCTCTCATCAAGACCCGTTTATGGGACAGATTATGAGACCGTGGTATTCAACTTTGCCGACAGGGACTGGGTATTCGAATACCTGCAATCTCAGCCGCTACAATTCAATGAGGCTGCTTTCCTCAATAATATTACCTCCCTCCTGGCCTATTATGCTTATGTCATCATTGGAGTGGATTATGATACTTTCAGTGAGATGGGAGGAACAAGATATTTCCAGCTGGCCAATCAGGTCGTGATCAATGCCCAACAATCAGGTTATCAAGGCTGGCAACAATTCAATAGCATCAGAAACCGGTATTGGTTGACCGAGAATCTGCTCAGTACCACCTTCGAGCCGGTGAGAAAAGGCTATTACAGCTATCACATCAAAGGTTTGGATATTTTTATGGATAAGCCTGAGGAAGCGAGAACAAATGTGTTATCCGCTATAAAAGGACTTAGAACGGCCAATCAGTCACGTCCCAGATCAATCCTCATCATCAGCTTTCTGGACGCCAAAGCAGAAGAAGTGACACAGATATTTAATGAAGGAAATCCGGCATTGCAGCGGGAAGCCTATCAGATCCTGACAGCTATTGACCCAAGCAGAAGTGAAACCTTCAAATCAATTATCGAGTAACCCATGTCCAAAAGACTGCTTAGGTTAAATTTTGATCAACTGGATACCTGTATCAAGAATAATGTGTGGGTAAACATCATCCTCGAGGATGGATCCGTCTATTATGTCAAACCAATCAAACACATTGCTAATATTTTAAAGGTGCAAAATAAGATGGGCCATAAGATGAACGTACTTTTGACTCAAATTGATGAAATTTGGGCCGACGTTAAAGTCCTGTGACTTCATGATCAAAACGCTTTCAATAACCAACTACGCACTCATCCAACAACTCGAAATGTCTCCGGCTTCGGGCCTGAACATCATTACGGGTGAGACAGGTGCAGGAAAGTCCATTATGCTTGGTGCAGTTGGATTGCTGCTTGGAAATCGTGCCGATGTGAAATCACTTTATGCTGAAAGCGAGAAATGTGTGGTTGAAGGTACTTTTATAATCAAAGATTATCAGCTCAGGATCTCTTCACGGAAGAAGATCTCGACTACGAGGATGAAACCATTATCAGACGTGAGATCAACCCATCAGGGAAATCCAGGGCTTTTATAAATGATCTACCCGTAACCTTGGATATCCTCAAAAAGATTGGGGAAAAGCTGATGGACATACATTCCCAACATGAAGGGTTACAACTAGGTCAGAATGTCTATCAGTTAGAGACCCTAGACCTGTATGCCAGCAATGCACAGCTAAAGGAAGATTACAAAAAGAAATACCAGGACTATGTATCCAGCCTGAACCACTACAATGAGTTGGTCTCTTTCTCTCAAAATAACGAAAAGGAAACGGACTACAACCAGTTTCTTTTCAACGAACTGGAAGAAGCTCAGTTAGTAGCAGATGAAAAGGAACAGCTTGAGCAAGAGCTTGAGATACTGGAACATGCTGAAGAAATCAAAACCAATTTGACCGGTATCTCGCAAATCCTTGATGGTGAAGAACTATCTGTCAATCAGCAACTGCAACAGTGCCTGTCTCTTCTTTCTACGTTGAAGGGATACTCAAATAGCCTGGAAGAACTATATGAGCGACTTTACAGCAGCATGATTGAAGCCAAGGATATCAGTAGTGAGGTAGCCAGTGAACAGGATGCTATTGAGTTTGACCCGGAAAGAGCTCAAATAGTAAAAGATCGACTGGATCTGATCTTTCGGCTGGAGTCGAAGCATAAGGCTACTTCAATCACAGAATTATTGGAGATCAAAGAAAAGCTATCTCGACAGCTAGAATCTGTCCAGAACCTGGATGAAAAGATAGAAGAAACAAAATCCAGATTAGAAAAGGCTGAAAAAGTGATGCTGGATGCAGGTAGTAAACTTACAGCTAGCCGGAAGAACCACAGCCAGGAAATGGCTAAGTCTATCGAAGGCATTATCCATAAATTGGGGATTTCAAATGCTGTTGTGAATTTCGAAATTAAGTCGTCTAGCCCATCCGCAAGTGGACTGGATCAGGTCGAAATGATGTTTTCAGCCAATAAGGGGATCCCTCCAAAAGAAATCAAAAATGTAGCCAGTGGTGGAGAATTAAGTAGACTGATCTTTGCTATCAAGTATCTAATTGCAGATAAGACTGCCCTACCTACTGTCATTTTTGATGAAATTGATACGGGTGTCTCCGGTGAGATCGCTTTACAAATGATCAATATGATGAAGACAATGGCTAAAAACCACCAGGTGATCTCAATCAGTCATCTCCCACAATTTGCAGCCGGTGGTGAAGCTCATTATTATGTTTATAAAGATCATTCTTCTGATAAGTCTGTCAGCAAGATCAAACGACTGGAGTCAGAAGAAAGAATTATGGAGATCGCCAAAATGATTGGTGGCGACAATCCATCTGAAGTGGCGATTAATAGCTCGAAGGAGTTACTAGGGATTTAATTAAGAGCTGTTACTAATTCACTAATAGATTTAAATCATTCGTGTATTAGTGGCTCATTACTTTGAGGCTATCCATTACACAATAAGATATTTTAAAGGGATGGATTTCAGATCCATCTTATATTTGCACAGAATTAAACAACACGATTTATGTCTCACCAATTACTAAAAGGAAAAAGAGGAATCATATCAGGTGCATTAGATGAAAATTCAATCGCCTGGCACGTCGCACAAAGAGCTTATGAAGAAGGAGCCACTTTCACTTTAACAAACGCCCCGATTGCGTTAAGAATGGGTAAGATCAATGAACTGGCTGAAGCCTGCAAGACCCAGGTCATTGGTGCTGATGCTACATCCGTTGAAGATCTTGACAACTTATATAACCAGTCGATGGAGCAACTGGGTGGAAAAATTGACTTCGTGCTTCATTCTATCGGTATGTCTCCTAACATCCGCAAAGGAAAAGCTTATGGTGAGCTGAATTACGATTGGTATCAAAAATCACTGGATATCTCTGGGTTGTCATTCCACAAGATGATGGCCAGTGCAGAAAAGCTAGACGCCATGAACGAGTGGGGCTCATTTGTCGGATTATCTTATATCGCTGCCCAAAGAACTTATCCATTCTACACAGATATGGCAGACGCCAAAGCAGTTCTGGAGTCTATCGCCAGAGGCTTCGGATATCGATATGGTAAATCCAAAAAAGTGCGGGTAAATACCATTTCTCAATCCCCCACCCCCACCACAGCTGGTTCCGGGATCGGAGGATTTGATGCCTTTTTTGATTTCGCTGAGAAAATGTCTCCCCTGGGAAATGCATCCGCTGCAGATTGTGCCAATTACTGTATCTTCCTGTTTTCAGATCTCAGCAGAATGATTACCATGCAAAACCTCTATCACGATGGCGGTTATTCCAGCACTGGTATTTCAGAAGAACTTATCGAACTTCTGAAAAAGTAATAGCCTTTTCAGGGAATGATTTCCTTTCCAAATGCCAAGATCAACCTTGGGCTAAACATCCTAAATAAAAGGGATGATGGGTATCACAACATCGAAAGTTGTCTCTATCCGATTCCCTTTACAGATGTATTGGAGATCCTCCCTTCGGAACAGTTCTCTTTTACCAATACAGGTCTGACAGTTGATCATGATCGGGGTGATAATCTTTGCATCAAAGCCTATGAGCTGATCAAAGCTGAATACAAGATATCTCCAGTAAACATGCACCTGCACAAGGCTATCCCCATGGGAGCCGGTTTAGGTGGTGGTTCTGCTGATGCAGCTTTTACATTGAAAATGCTCGATGAGATTTTTGAGTTGAAAATTGGGAATGAAAAACTAAAGGCACTGGCCTCTAAGCTGGGGAGCGATTGCCCATTCTTTATCGATAATAAACCTGCGCTGGCAACTGGAACAGGTACCGATCTTGAATTAATTCCGGTCGACCTGAAAGGTAAATACATGGTCCTTATTTTCCCAGAATTTTCAATTGGTACATCAGAGGCCTATGCGAATGTACATCCAGCTCAACCAGAGCATTCATTGAAAGAAGTCATCACACTTCCACTTATAGAATGGAAAGATCAGGTTAAGAACGATTTCGAGCCAAGTATTTTCCCAAACCATGAGGTTTTGCAGCAGATCAAAGACAATCTGATTAAACAAGGATCGATCTACGCTGCAATGAGTGGGTCAGGCTCTACGATGTTTGGGGTATTTGATAAAGAATCAGAGATATCGCAATTTGAAACCTATAAATCAAAAGGTTTTTATATTTGAGCAATAATTTTTATATTTATTTTTTATAAATATATAATGGCAACATACACATCCACTCTTCCTGATCATTTACTACATCAGCTCGATGAGATCTCAAGCCGTATGCGTCTCCCAAAAAACAGGCTTATTGAAAGAGCTCTGGAGATATACCTGGATCAATTGAATAAAGCGGAGTATATCAAATCCTACAAGAAGGCTGCAACAGATGATGATATCATGAATATAGCAGAGGAAGGAATGGAAGAATACTTCCGACAATTAAATAAGGAAGATGAAGCAGGGTGAGATCTGGGAGCTCTACCTGGATCCTGTAAAAGAAAGTGAACAAGCAGGCAGGAGACCCGGTGTGATCATTAGTGGAAATGTGTTAAATCAATATTTACCAATAGTGATTATCTGCCCACTTACCACCAAAATAAAAAACTACAAGGGTAATGTCGTACTGAGTCCAAACGATAAAAACAACCTTAAAAACAAAAGTGAAATCCTCACCTTTCACATTAGATCTGTTTCAAAATCAAGATTGAAGAAAAAGCTTGGCTCAATTACTTCATCTGAACTAGAAAAAATCAAATCGGGTCTTAATGATATTTTGAGATACTAGTTAACAGAATACTATTTAATAAACTTAAAAGCTGGTTTATAATTTATCTCTTTTCTTGAATCTATTCTAAAAGCATTGATGATAACCAGAACCAATGTAAGAAGAAATATCCCGGCAACTAAAAAGGAAACAATCAACTGACCTTCAATTATGTGCAAAGTGAGAAAAAACGCATAAAATCCCCCAAGGAGGAAACCAAAAGAGTATAGGGTTATATTATAATTTAAAATCATCTTACCAAGCTCATCAGCCCCCCTTACTCGGTTTCGTAGATTAAGCCACGTCACCACCAGGATGATGGTGCCCAAAGCAGGAGTGAAAACTGCAAACAAGACAAGCAAATTCATGGATTGAAGAAGAGTTCTATTTTCCCGCAATGAAGTCAACAACAAACACTGTGGTGGAATGTTTAGTGCCTTTGCGATTTGTCTTAGAGTGTAACCTCTTGGCTTTGTTTCACCATTTTCAATTCTTTGAATGGTTCTTAAATCAACACCCGCTTCGACCGCTAATTCCTCCTGTGAAGCCCTTGCTCCCTGCGAGTTGTACTAACCTTTAATCCCAGATCCATATCCAAATATTATCAAGGTTAAAAGTAAGTTCGATCACATAATTGAACAAAGGCATTTCTACGGCAAATCTTCTGTCTCCTGTCTCCTGACTCCTGTATTCTAGTTCACTCCACTCTGACCGCTGTCCCACTCGCAGTCACCATCAGCATCCCTCCGTCTCTTCCCATATTTTCATAGTCCAGGTCTACTCCGAGGATTGCGTTGGCTCCTTTGGCTTGAGCATTTTCCTGCATTTCCTTGATCGCGATATCTTTCGCTTCTCTTAGCCCTTTCTCATATACACCAGATCTACCCCCTATTACATCGGTGATGCTGGCAAAAATATCCTTGAATAGATTCGCTCCGATGATGGCTTCCCCGGTAACAATCCCAAGATATTCTTTGACCTGTTTTCCTTCAATGTTGTGAGTTGTTGTAGTAATCATGTTTATTAAAGCAGTTAATTTTATATCAGCATACGCACCTCACTTAAAATAGATTTGTAGTGAAGTCAAAACTTATCAATATCCTCTGGATAACTGTCGCCTGGACATTTATCTCTCTTTACCAGTATATGATCGCCTACAGCTTCATACTTCAATTCGGTTTGGAACAGGATGAGGATTTGGAAACCAGTTGGCTGGGTGGACTTGTTACAGGCGTTATTGCTGGTCTAATCGGCGGTACAGTCCTGGTGTTCTTTTGGGAAAGATGGTTGAGATCCAAACCATACGGCTGGACCATTAGAAACATCCTACTCTCATTTACCTCCATATTTATTCTTATTTCATGCATCAATAACACCCTCTTTCTAAACAACTTTGAGGGAATGCCCATTGGGGACATGAATACCTGGCTGGAAGCTTTTTATCGAACTTTTGAACTCAGTACCCTCATCCCATTTACCTCCTGGTTACTCATCGTCCTGGTAACCTTGATTGTCTTCCTTGTCAATGACAAGTACGGACCAGGTGTATTTATAAAATTTCTCATGGGCAAATACTTCAATCCAAAAAAAGAAGAGCGGGTATTCATGTTTATGGACCTAAGATCCTCCACCACAATTGCAGAGCAATTGGGCGAAGAAACCTATTTCAATTTTATACGAGATGTATACAAAGAGGCAACTCCCGGAATACTGGCTTTCAAGGGTGAGATCTATCAATATGTAGGGGATGAAGTGGTCGTTTCCTGGCCCTATAAATCAGGAATTGAAAACGGAAATTGTATCAACTGTTATTTTGAGGTGAAAAAGCTCCTTCACTCAAAAGAAGGTTACTTTAAGGAAAAATATGGTGTAGTGCCGGAATTCAAAGCGGGATTACACTATGGTACTGTTATGGCTGGAGAAATTGGCATTGTGAAAAGAGACATCGCCTATTCCGGGGATGTACTAAATACCACCTCAAGGATCCAGGAATTATGTAACTCACTAAAAGTAGACGTCCTCCTGTCAAATGACCTGATTCAAAAATTGAATATCAGTAAGCTTAAACTCCAGGTTAAATCTCTGGGAGAAGTCAATCTCAGAGGAAAAGCTGAAAAAGTAGAGTTGTTCTCTATCTAGAATTGATAACCAAATGTAACGAGCGGCATCGTCTCTTCTTCAGAGAATGCAACATGAAAGGTAGTTAGAACCCGATTTAAAGGTGCCAGCCAAACTCCAAATCCCTGACTATTGTGCCATCGGTCACTCACCTCTCCACTGTACCATACTCTACCAATGTCATGGAATCCAACAATCCCGACACCCATGGGTAAAAAGTAGGTTTTGATATCAAACAAATGGATCCTTAAATCAAGTGAGTTATAAAAAGCCGTATTCCCCAAAAACCGGTTTCTCCTATAGCCCCGAACCTGCTTCATCCCAATGGATGAGGCGTTGAAAAATTGAGGAGTACCAATGATATGCTCCACACCCACCTGGCTGGCTATCACAATTTTCCTGGGAGGGTAAATTGGAACATATAAACCAAAAGATGCCATCATCTTGGTGAAGTCTTCAGAGGCGTCATTCATCCCATAAAACTTGGTAAACGACAGCTCTGATTTTATACCCTTGGAAGGAATGAATTTATTATCCCTTGTATCAACCAGAAGTTCTGTTTTGAAACCGAGAAATTGAAAACTGTTATCCAGCGTTAATGAGTCGACCCCACTACCTGAGCTATAGATAAATTTATCTTGAGTTAGATTATCAAGTTTGTAAGAAAGATGTTGTGCACCTATGCTAAATGACCCTGAAACACCCAAGGTCTGTCCCAGACCGATAAAGCTATTGGATCGATTATACCTTATCCTGTAGTAATCAATTGGGTCATCATATGCCGAAGCCAGCCCCTCCCCTGTATAGTCATAGCTACTATCATTACCAAACCCGAAAAAGTTTGAAACACTATAGGGCTGTTGCAAAGTGAGATCAGCCAGCAAATCCCACGAACCCAGAACATCCGTGAAAGTACCGGAATAAGTCAGGTTTGTTGATCCGGTTGCCAGGGCGATATTACCCTGCAGTTTATGTCTTTGCTCAAATGGATCCTTCCTCCACCCCTCTTTGGTATAATCAAATCCGGCACCCAGAAACAATCCATCATCCTTATTGAATTGAACACTTAACAGTGGGATAACCTTATTGTATTCAAAGGCAGTTCGATTGTAAAAGTTGATGCCAGGCTTATCACTCAATTTTGATTTGATAGGCCCTGAACCATCAATATCTGTATCCTTTGTATCATAAACTGAGGTCCTTTTTCCTACTTGCCTACCATTTGCACCCAGTATCTGATCAGCATCATCTCCACCGATAATCCGAATCTTGATGCCCCCATCATCATCTCCCTTCAACTCAAAGACATCTTCTCCATCGAGACCATACAAACGTATCTCCTTGGTTTCTGATTCCAGAAAAGTTCTTTGATAGATGACCTGTTCTATTTCTCCATTCTTTTTGCGCTTGTAAACCGTAACTCTGGTTTGACCAGGAGCAATATTCTCAACCAGAAAATACTCATGCTTATCTGTCCCTACCACCTCAACTTCCTTTGAAATAAACAGGTAGTGTATCCTGGCATAGCGATCCATATCAGCAAGTCTGGCACTCAGGACTTCAACTGTTTTTGCAGCGCTGAGCTTCTGAATGGTATCCGGCCAAACCAGCATCGCCTGTTTGAAGACATCGTCAGACAGATTTTCCTTTAGACTATTGATTTCAACCTGCCAGTCATTCCAATCAAGTCCATTTAGAAAAGTGCGATCAAAAAATCGCGCACTGGTGTTGAATCCGGGAGGATAATTCATGTACTCATCGAATCCCTCTGTATTGGGTAAAATAAAACGTCTGGAAATCAGCCACCCTATAAGCCCCTGATTGACAAAAAATGCCTGGTCTCTATCTCGTGGTATCGGTCTCCAGAGATGACCATCAGGTTCTTTGTCCCTTCTTACCCATCTCCATTGGTCCTCATGGCGATCCCAGTCTCCAATCAGCATATCAAAAAGTCGACTCTTCAACGCAAAAGGTTGATCCACCGCTTCATCATTGTCATCTCTCAGTTCGTCGATCAGATCAGGTGTTCCGATTACTTCTTCTCCTTCCCCATCAAAGTAGCTCTCTGCAATCTCATCATTGGGTCGCTCTTCATATAAGACTGGTAACCCGGCAAATGTCTCCCGGTACTTTCCGAACCTGGGATCATCAGGGACATAAACCAATTTTGGGTTCGTGTGGTAGATTCCCGCAGCTTCAGCAAGTGAAGGAACCGCAAATGCTCCGTAGGGATTTGCAGCGGAAATCTGATCCTGCAGAATATCACCAGCAATAGTTTTTTGAAGGATATCCGGAAGCAACTTCTCAGTATATTTTTCCAATGACCGCAATACAAATTGACGACCATCTTTTGCCTCCATCCTCAGTGACTTCGTCTGATTGCCTCCACCAAGTTTCACAATTTCCAATCCACCGTGCTCATTTCCAATATCAAAAACTGCCATTTCAGTGGGGGTTGCCCACTCCTCCCGATAGTTATGTCCCAGCCAGAACTGGTGCATTTTCCCAAAGCCATAATATTGCTCACTGATTGGAGCTATGACAGTCTTTTCCGTGAGCTTGAATTCAGTTACCGCTTTGGATGTAATGACGGATTTATGATAAATGTTTTGATTGAATGCTGGCTGCTTTGTCTCACTATCAAAAAATGTTAGATCTACATCACCCAATGATGAGAAATGGAGCCTGGCAAAGCCTTTCGCTTGCGAAGTATACTGAGTCCCCTTTCCTGATGTCACATAAGAGCTTTTGGATCCAGCACCACTTGTAATATAGTGGATCGAGTCATCCATGATATATTGAAGAGAATGCTCATGACCATTGATATAAATCACGTTGTCAGTAGTCTCCAGGGCATCCATGATCTCATCGCGCATAAGCTGATATTTAGGATGAGAAATATCTTGTCTCAAGCCAAATATCATGCGATAGACCGGGTAGATGCTGCCCAATACGGGTAGTGGAAGCCAAATCTTAGGCTCAGACAGATCGGTCAATGGAAACAGGTGAGACCTGAGTGGGAATCTACCTCCGTGAGCTCCGTAACTATACATAGGATGATGAGCTGCAACCACGATATGCTTATCCCGATGGTCGCTTATCAGATCCCGCAATTGATTGGCAACATCAACGACTGAAGCCGCTGCACATTCGCTGGCCCCATCGGGTATTTCATAAGGATGAAGGAGGTTCTGTGTATCCAGGATGATAACAACAAGTGTTTCGGAAATTACCAATTCAACGGGTCCGGGACATCCATTTCTGGGGTAAAACACCATGGTGGAGTCGAGGTATGCATCTACATATTCCTGCATCTCCAGAACATAGGCCAGTCCATCCTTACCTGCGCTTTGCCAATCATGATTTCCGGGAAGCATGATTACCTTTCCTTTGAAAGCTTTCATCACCTCCAGGCTTGGATTCAGCTTCTTTTCCATTTCGCTACGGTCAGGATGGCTTTTGGGTGGTAATCCTTTTGGATAAAGATTATCTCCAAGAAAGATCAATACATCCTCCGGTCCGGCATCCTTTGTTGCTTGCTTTAGCAGCTCGAGGTTATCATCCACCGGAAAATGAGGCTCACCTGCATCTCCTATCAAAAATATTTCTGACTCCTGGGCCAGGAGTGAAAAAGGAAAAAGCACAAGTAATAAAATCAACCTCATCTGCCAGAATCAATTGGTTCGAATGCTAATATCTTCCCGGGGCCTTTTCCTCCTTCAGTGCTGATCCAAAGTTTTCCATCAGGGCTAAAAGTTATCCCCTCCGGCTGTTCCAGTAATTGTTCAGGTATTGAATAAGTTGCCTTAATATTTTTTTTATGGTCAATCACAATAATCATTTTACCCACTGAAGCCAGCAGATAAAAATAACCATCTAAAGGATTATATGCGATACCAGATGGTTTTACCTCAATTCTTTCAATCTCATAGTTGAAATCTCGATGCGCCTCAAAGAAGGATTTCAGTTTACCTGCAGTCAAAGTATAAAATGGATTTGAAGCCAATCGAAAATCTTTTGTCGAAAATGAATAAATGGGATTGCCATCAATCGTTTTCCCGTTCAAATCTTTTTCTTCCTTGCATGCAATGAGCAGGCTACCGGAAACCGGATCATAACACAAGCCCTCTGTATCATTCCAGGCACTTAAATCATTTTCATATTTGACTGACTCATGCGCGCCCTCTTTAGATAAATGAAACTTATAGATATCGCCATCACTTTCAATAACATAAACCGTATCATTGACAATAGCGACATCTTCATAATCACCGTCACCACTAAATTTCCAAGCTGAATCTACCTTGCCAGATTCAAGGTTAAAGTTGTATAGATGTCCCGTTTCGTCTTCAATGCAAATCATATGATCATCACTGACATAGCTAATGCCTGAAATCTCAACCAACTTACCTGGCATTCTATATGTTTTTACAGGCTCATTCAAATTATATATAAAAGTCAATTCCTCGATGATCGTAAATAAGCTATCATCACGATCACCAGTAAAAGATTTGCCACATCCAACAAGCATGTTGAAAAACATCATTATTGTAATAAAAGAGCAAAATTTGATGAACATGCGTTGATACATGAAAGCTAAATTGATTATCTAAGGTAAGAAAAGATTAAAATTGGTATTTTTCTATCTTCTTTTATTAACCAGATGTCGAGGGAAAGATCTACAATTCTAACTGAAGCTCAAATTTATGCGCAACAGATCCTAAAAAATCAACTGCCTGAGAAGATTGTATATCATTCATTTGAACATACCCGGCACGTCGTGGAAGCCGCATTAGAAATTGCCATAAACTCCGAAGTTTCTCCGGAAGATATGGAGATCGTCGAGTTGGCTGCATGGTTCCATGATCTTGGGTATACCGGCACCATTACCAACCACGAAGAGAAGAGCGTTGAAATTGTGCTTCGTTTCTTAAAGGAACAAAACTATGATCAGGAGAAAACTGAGCACGTCATTGCTTGTATCAGGGCGACCAAAATGCCGCAGAACCCAACCAATAAACTAGAAAAAATCATTTGTGACGCAGATTTGGTTCACCTGGCCAATGACAAATACCTGGAAATCTCAGGGCTGTTACAGAAAGAAATGGAAAAGATCCATGGGGAAGAAATCAAGGATGAGGACTGGTATAAGACGAATAAAGCGTTTATAGAAAACCATCAATTTTTCACATCCTATGCCAGGGATAATTATTCCGAAAAAGTCAAAAAAAATCTCGATATTGTTAAGAAAAAAATTGAAAGAATGAGTGGCGAAAAAGACGAGGATGTCAAAGCCCTTGAAGAAAAGGTTAAAAAACTCAAAAGGAAGCTTAAGGAAGTTAATGAGATCAAACCAACACGAGGGATTGAGACCATGTTTCGGCTGACTTCCAAGAATCACCTTGATTTGAGTTCCATGGCAGATACCAAAGCCAACATTATGATATCTGTAAATTCCATTATTCTTTCTGTCATTGTTTCAGTCTTGATGAGGAGGTTAGAGGATTACCCTCATCTAACGATTCCTGCCATTGTCCTGACAATTGTTTGCCTCACAACCATCGTATTTGCCATCCTGGCCACAAGACCAAATATCTCCAAGGGAACTTTTACGGATGAGGATATCCATAACAAAAAGACCAACCTCTTATTCTTTGGAAACTTTCATGGAATGGGAATGGCAAAATATGAGTGGGCAATGAAAGAAATGATGCAGGATGGTGACTACCTGTACTCAAGTCTTATACGTGATATCTATCTGTTGGGAGTTGTGCTTGGGAAAAAATATAAACTTCTCAGAATCTCTTACACCATCTTTATGTTTGGCTTCGTAGTCTCCATACTCCTCTTTGTATTTGCCGAGGTCTTTTTAAAAGCTCCGGTTCCTTATTAGCATCAGTTAATCTTCTTTATAAATGCATAAGTATCCATCTGAGCTCGCTTCAAAGGTGCTTTACTCATCATTCTTACATTTTTCAGATTTTTATCAAGCAACACAGATTTGGTGTTATCAGTGGTTTGGATCTTTAAGATTTCTTTGAGCTGATCTTTGATCATATTGTCATGAATGGGGAAAGTGATTTCTACTCTTCGGTGAAGATTGCGATTCATCCAGTCCGATGAGCCCATGAATAATTCCTCCTCACCTCCGTTTAGAAAGTAAAAGATCCTGGCATGCTCCAGGAATCGATCCACGATCCTTATCACTCGAATGCCATGTGTTTCCGGAACCAGGCAACAGATGCTTCTGGCAATCACTGTAACCTTTACTCCCGCACTGGCTGCATCATAAAGCTTTTCAATCATCCGGGATTCCTCCAGGTTGTTGATCTTAATAATCATCTCCGAAGGTCGTCCTGCAAGTGCATGTCCGATCTCCCGGTCTATCAGTTCCTTGAACCTGTCAGGCGCTCCGAATTGTGAAACGATCAATTGTTTGAAACCGGAGGGTTTTTTCTTTGTATTCAAAAACTCAAATACCTGCTTCAATTCTACATTCATCTGCTGGTTGCTTGTCAACAGGCTATGATCGCAATATATTTTGGCTGTACCCTCATTAAGATTCCCAGTACCATAAAACCCCAGGTAACTATCTCCATCCGGGGATTCCAAAGTTATTAATGCTGCTTTGGCATGAACCTTCAAACCCGGTATGCTATAATGTATACTTATTCCAGCAGCTTCCATCTTGCGGGCCCATAGCAAGTTATTCTCCTCGTCAAACCTGGCTTTCACCTCCATGAAGACATTGACCTCTTTACCATTAGTAGCTGCACTGATTAAGGCTTCACCAATCATGCTCTTTTCTGCCATACGGTAAAAGGTGACATCAATGCTCTTCACATCCGGGTGAATGGCGGCTTCATTGAAAAAGCGAAGGATATAATCATAAGACTGATATGGAAAATGTAAAATCTGATCCTTTGCTTGTATTGATTTAAATAATGAATTCCCCTCTAACTCTTTACTTTTTATTGGAGCAAGCTTAGAATACTCCAAATCAGGTTTCGGGCTTGATATCTGGAAAAAGTCATTCAGGTTATGATATCTTCCGCCAGCATATAGATCAGACTTACTCAATGCCAATTTCTTTACGATCAATTTAAGCAGGTGGTCCGGCATTGATTCATCATAAAGAAACCTGGAAGGCATACCCAGGTTCCTCTCCTTGATCTGTTTTTCAATCTTCTGAACAAGGTTTCCTTCATACTCATCATCAATCTGCAGATCAGCATCCTTATTCAGCTTAATGCTATAACTATTCAGGATTTCATGCCCGGGAAAAATGACATCGAGGTTTAATCGGATGATATCATCAATAAAGTAAACATGGGCGACATCCTTTTGCTTGACGTTAAGGAAACGTGGAACTTTATTGGAAGGAATATTCAAAACATAGTTTACGTCCTTACCCTCCTTTTTTGTAGCAACTAAAAAGTAAAGGGCACGGTTGTCGAGAAAAAATGACTTTTTGTTCACATTTTGAATCTTCAGGTATCCCATGAGCCTGACATTGAAATAGTCTTTGATCTCTTGCTGAACACTTTTCGGAATTCTTCCATCATAATTGATCTTAACCCCTTTACCCGCTAGTTCTTTCAAAATCTTCCTGAGAATCTTTCCATATTGATTCTGTTGTTTGCTCACTTCCTCCTGGATACTTTGTACAAGATTTTGCGGATCAATATCAATCTTACGGTTTATTTTCTTCTTGTCTATCAGCGCCAGGTTTCTCAGATGTGCTACTCTCACTCTGAAAAATTCATCAAGATTTGAGGAATAAATGGCTGCGAACCTTAATCTTTCAATAACCGGAACAGAGGAGTCATCTGCCTCCAATAAAACGCGATAATTAAAAGAGAGCCAACTAAGGTCTCTATCGAATAAAGGAATTTTGCTCATAGAATTTGGACAATTGTTACTTCTTCATCGATGCCCTTTAGCTTATAAGCTGATTTGGATTTATATGCCCCAATTTCGTAAACCAATAAATCATATAATTCGCCGGACATCAATAAAGTACTGTTTAATTCTTTGTTAAATTGTTCGATTCGCGAGGCTATAATCACCGGCTTACCCGATATCGATAATTGTTTTCTTGTTTCGGTACCAATATTGCCTACCAGGATTTCCCCTATATGTAAACCTATACCAATATCCAGCAGTTGATGATTGGGGTTTTCAGCTCGAAATTTCTCAACAAATGCTAAAATAGCTTTTACTGCTTTCCAGGCATAGTGATGATGCTGATTATCGGTAATAGGTACACCAAATGTTGCCATCAACCCATCTCCCATGATCTGATTGACGATTCCCTTCTGATCATTGATGATCTCAATAATAGGTGAAAAAAAGCTATTCTGAAATCCATTCACTTCCTCCGGAGACAGGTTCTGAACTTTTTCAGTAAAATCTCGAATATCCAAAAACAATAACGTTGCGATCAAACGTTCGGCATAATCCTTTTTGGTCTTCAAGACCTCCACTAATTCTTTTGATATCTGCTGACTGAAAAGTCCTTCGATCTCTTCCCTTTCCTGGATATTCTTGTAGGTTGCCGTAAGTCTACTTCTGAGTTCTCCAGCTACAAGACCAGCACAAATACCGCCTAAAACATAGATGCCGGATCGGGAATAGTAAATAAAAAGAGGTACTTCACTTTCCATTGGATACGCATTGGTAACCCAATAAGTATAAATCGCATAAAAGACTCCGTATGAAACCCCCATTATTGTACTGAACCAAAAACTTAGGTGCATGGAGGAGACAATCAGCAAAATGAAATACATCAATATGGTTGGTGAGTTTAGATAATCGGCAGACCATTCATTCAAAGAAACAGCTACAAGCATGAAAGATGGAACCAAAACTTCAATTGCCATCGTCAATGAATAATATCTCTTGGTCAATCTTCCACCTTTCTCAGAGACCCTGATTACCCATCTTCTTGCCAGGAGCATGGAGATGAACATGAGCAATACACTCCCGAATAGCAGTAAGTATGATATTTCATTGGAGAATGCTGATTGCAATTGTTCATAATAGAATATCCGTAGAATTGATATCACCAATAAACCTGTGAGCAGAACCCCAAGAAATACTTCTAATCTTTTCTTTTCAGATTTAATGACTTCCGAATTGAGGAAAGGGTCTTGCATACACTAAGATAAGTAATTGCATTTCGAAGAACCCAATACCGCTTTTCTGGCTTGCTCAATTATAGGATTTGAGAGATGTACTTTCCCCAACTCAGGAAACATTTTATATTTTTTAGAATTTTTTTTTGTTTAATTATTTTGACTCAAAATTTTAATTTAAACGCATTCAGAGCACATTTTAAAATTATACAACATTTTTTGTTTAACTTTTTTAATTAAACATTAAACATTTTTTACTAACTATCTGTTTGGCACATGTAATCAATAATTATCAGTCACTTAAAACTATAAATGATATCATGATGAAAACAGAATTAAGAAAATTTAATGTGTCATTGCTGATCCTCCTGGCAATGGCAGCGTCGCTTTTAACCTTCACGGCATGTAATGATGATGAAGGGATGGATGACATGGGGCCTGAAGATGACATCATCGAGTTGGCACAGGGAACGTCTAACTTAAGTACTTTAGTTGCGGCTGTACAGGCTGCAGATCTTGTTGAAACCTTACAGGGAGATGGCCCATTCACAGTATTTGCACCAACCAACGATGCATTTAATAATTTACCGGATGGCGTACTAGATTACCTGCTTGACAATCCTACAGTATTGGCAGGAGTACTTCAGTATCATGTGGTAAGTGGAAAAGTTTTATCAACAGATTTAACTACCGGAACTGTTGCCACTTTAAATGGTGATATCGAAGTCAATGTAGGTTCAGGTGTTACGATCAATGGTACTGCCAATGTAGTTACAGCTGATGTAGAAGCTACGAATGGTGTGGTACACATTATTAACGAGGTATTAATCCCAGAAGGATTTGAACTTCCGGTAACAGATGATATCGTTGAATTAGCCCAGGCTACTTCAAACCTAAGCACACTTGTAGCTGCTGTAACCGCTGCAGATTTAGTAACAACCTTACAAGGTGACGGTCCATTCACTGTATTTGCGCCTACCAATGAGGCCTTTAGTAATTTACCTGATGGAGTTCTGGACTATCTGTTAGATAATCCTGCTGAACTGGCTGAAATACTTCAGTACCATGTTGTGAGTGGAAAAGTATTATCTACTGATTTAAGTACAGGAACTGTTGCTACACTGAATGGCGATATTGACGTTGATGTAAGTTCAGGAGTGGTTATCAATGGATCAGCTACAGTGGTTAACGCAGATATTGAAGCTACCAATGGAGTAGTTCACATCATTGATGAGGTACTTATTCCGGAAGGATTTATCACAGACAATATCGTTTCTGTTGCTTCCGGGGCTGAAAGCCTAAGTACACTGGTTACTGCACTATCCCTCTTCCCTGATTTAGTAGAAACTTTACAAGGAAATGGTCCATTTACCGTATTCGCACCGACCAATGAAGCTTTTGCAGGACTTCTGGCTGCCATCGGACAGACCGATCTGAATGATATACCTGAATCTGTAGTTAGAACAATTTTGGAATACCACGTGATCTCTGGAGCTAAAGTTTTGTCAACAGACTTAACCAATGGTCAAACTGCAACCACAGTATCCGGTGAAGATATCACCGTGAGTCTTGACGGAGGAGTATTCATTAGTGGCGCTGCAGTATCAACTGCTGACGTGGGAGCGCTTAATGGAGTCGTTCACATCGTTGATGATGTTATGGTTCCACCATCAATTCTCCCTGTCGTTGGAACAATCGTGGCGCCGGCCTACTTCAACAAAGATTTCTCAACGCTGATTGCAGCAGTAACTGCTGCTGACGAAGATATCTTGTCAGTGTTGCTGGGCGAAGGAACAGGAAATGGTCTTACACTTTTTGCACCAACAAATGCAGCGTTCGAAGCCGCTGGGATCACTGAGCTACCTGATGGAGCAACCTTAAGTGCGGTACTGAAATACCATGTAGTGGATGGAACCATAATGGCTGCCGATTTACCAACAACCGGTGTGGGAGCTACTGAGATTGAATCCCTCGGTGGAATGTTCTATCTGACCAACAAAGGAACTGGTGATGGTGTATTCATCAATGGAAAAACTGAGGTAGTCATGACTAACATTGAAGGAAGCAATGGAGTGGTCCATGTGATTGATCAAACCATTCTACCTCCATCAAACAACGTAGTGGAAATTGCTCAGAGCTTTGATCCTGATGAATTCACACAGCTTGTAGCTGCAGTTGCCAGAACTCAGGGACAAGATCCTGATCTATTGGCTGCGCTTTCTGGCGAAGGAGACTTCACTGTATTTGCCCCAACAGACGCTGCCTTTGAGGCACTATTAGACACAGATGCAAGTTGGAATTCTGTCAATGACATACCATTGGCAACGCTGACTGCAGTATTACAGCATCACGTGATCGCAACTCCAAGGGTCTTTTCAACTGACCTTGCTTCAGGAGCAGTGACCACATTGAATGGAGACATCACAATCAATGCGGACAATGGAACAATCACTGATGGATCAGGGGCAGTTGCAAATCTCACTGAGACCGTAAATGTATTAGGCACAAACGGAGTAATACACGTAATAGACAAAGTGTTGTTACCGTGATTTAGTTGAGTTTTAGTTGAGTTAGGTAAAAACCTGGCCCCTTTTGGGGTCGGGTTTTTTTATTATCTAGGAACGGTATTATACAATAGCATTCCAACACCGGCAAAGACAATGTTGGGGAGCCATACTGCCAGTAATGGATCCATGCTACCAGCTTCAGCTATTGCCCGTGCCAGCACAAAGGCAATCACAAAGGCAAAGGCAATGATAAAACCAAGGGCGATTTGGTATCCTGTCCCCTGCCTGCTTTTTTTGGCAGAGACGATAAGCCCAATAAAACAAAGGATAAGCACGGTGAATGGCTGCATATACCGTATATACTTTTCAATCTGGTAGATCTGCACATCATCAGCTCCCCGAGATTTTTGCAGCTTAATGTAGTTGTTCAATTCAGTGAGTGTAAGCGTTTCCCACAGACGTTCTTTGTTTTTAAAATCCGCCGGGGAGAGCGTAAGTAATGTATCTAACTTGTCCCCTTTAGTCAGCTCTTCACCATCTTCTTTCAGCACCCGGTTTTCCCAGTCCATCAGGGTCCACTTACCGGAGGTAGAATCCCATTTGATTCGTGTAGCACTTAATTTCTCCAGGAGATCTTCCTCGACGATTCTTTCCAGTGTAACAGAATAACCCACATCACTTCGGTTGTTGTATCGATTGATATAAATATAACTCTCATCCCCTATCTTAAAATGGATATCCCGATCACTGAAGTAAAAGGGCTTATTCAGGTATTCGAGTTCGAAAGGGATTCGAAACTTATTGCCATCAGGGATGACATAATTAATGAGATAAAAGCTGCTGACTGCAATCACACAGGCACCAATCAAATACGGTACCATCATCCTCCGAAAACTGACTCCCGCAGCGAGAATCGCGATGACCTCAGTTTTGGCCGCCATCTTTGCTGTGATGAAAACAGTGGCAATAAATGCTGTGATTGGGGTAAGCAGGATAGCGAAATAAGGAATAAAGGTGAGGTAGTAATGAATGATCATTTTTGCAGGAATCTCATGCTTAATGAACTTATCATTCTTCTCTGTGAAGTCAATCACACAAATAATCAATACAAGCATCACCATCACAAAAACGAAGGTGGTCAGCATTTTCTTCAATATGTATCGATCAAGCTTCTTCACAGCTTTTCAGCAACAATTTTTACCATTCTTTCCTTCCATAACGCAAATTCCCCACTTAAGATTTTCTCACGGGCCTGATTAACCAGCCATAAATAGAATGTAAGGTTTTGCAAAGTAGCGATTTGTGCCCCAAGTATTTCATTGCTCAAGATCAAATGCCTGAGGTATGCCTTACTGTAAAAGGTACTGGCATAGCCTCCAATATCCGGATCAATCGGTGAAAAGTCAGATTTCCACTTTTCATTTCGAATATTGATGATCCCTTTAGACGTAAAAAGCATCCCATTCCTCGCATTCCTCGTAGGCATGACACAATCAAACATGTCTACCCCCAACGCGATGCACTCCAAAATATTTTCGGGTGTGCCCACTCCCATCAGGTATCGGGGTTTGTCTTTTGGTAATATCTCACAGACCAACGAAGTCATGGCGTACATATCTTCATGCGGCTCACCTACAGATAATCCACCAATGGCATTGCCTTCAGCATTTTTACTGGCAATAACCTCTGCACTCTGTTTCCTCAAATCCGGATAGGTACTTCCCTGAACAATGGGAAATAATGTCTGACTAACGCCATAATGAGGTTCAGTTGTATTGAAGTGATTAATGCACCTGTCCAGCCATCGATGCGTCATGTGCATAGAATCTTCAGCGTATTTTTTCTCACATGGATATGGCGTGCATTCATCAAAAGCCATGATAATATCTGCGCCTATCACCCGCTGTATATCCATTACATTTTCAGGAGTGAACGAGTGCCGTGACCCGTCAATATGAGATTGAAAAACCACTCCTTTCTCTTCGATCTTTCTGTTTGCTCCAAGGGAATAAACCTGGTATCCCCCACTATCCGTCAATATGGGTCCGTCCCATCCGTTAAACTGATGCAGCCCACCAGCTTCCTTAATAATCTCAAGACCTGGTCTGAGGTATAGATGGTAGGTATTCCCAAGAATGATCTGTGCATGAATGTCTTCTTTCAGTTCCCGTTGATGTACTGCCTTTACGGTACCCGCGGTACCTACCGGCATGAAAATAGGCGTTTGAATCTCCCCATGATCGGTTTTAATTCTTCCAGCTCTTGCAGCAGACTTGTCGTCAGTTTTTTCCAGCTTAAATTCCATCGTCGGCAAAAATAGTGAGCTCCTTTAGTTAGCTTGGCATTTCTCCGGATTAATAAGTCATATTTAAAGAATGATCGTCCTATTCTTTTACATATTTGCCCTCCTCCACCTGGTACACTTGATCCGGTTGTACACTTCCCTCCAGCGATATAAGGCAGGGTCTAACACCAATTATCCGGCCTTTTCAGTGATCATTGCAGCCAAAAATGAAATTGAAAACCTCAAAAAGCTATTACCCCTCATCCTTGAACAACAATATCCGGAGATTGAAATAGTAGTGGCACTGGATAGATGCGATGATGGGAGCCTGGAGTACGTCAAAAGCCTTAAGAACTCAAAAATCAAAGTCGTTGACATCAATGAATTGGCGACAGGTTTCAGCGGAAAGAAGAATGCCTTAACACAGGCCATAAAATATGCCAGCCACGAATGGCTGTTGTTTACCGACGCAGATTGTCGACCAAATTCCAAACATTGGATACAATCATTTGCGGCAAAAATCAGTGATACAACTTCTATTCTAATAGGTGTCAGTCCTTACAACCGTATGAATACACTGCTAAATCAGTTCATACAGTATGAAACTTTGTATACTGCATTAAAGTATACTGCTGCAACCATCAGAAAAGAAACTTATATGGGTGTGGGAAGAAATTTAGCCTATAGAAAGTCGATTTTTTTAGCAGGCAGCGGATACTATCCATATGAAATGCTCGATGGAGGGGATGATGATCTCTTTGTCCAAAAACATGCTACTCCTGAAAATACTGAAGTAGTATTCGGGCAAAACAGCCTGACTTTCTCCTCACCTAAAACGAATTTGAAAGACTACCTAAAACAAAAAACCAGGCATATTCATATTGGAAAGTTCTATAAAGGAAAAAATCTACACGTGTATTGGACTACTACCCACACAATGTTATGGCTTTGTTTTATATATTTGATTTTCACTCTACCGCTTAACGTTGGAGTGATTTTGACATTCGCTTTGTTGTTGATATTAAAAGGACTGATTTTCAATTTGTCATCAAGAAAGTTGGGTTATAAATATAATCCCGTATATCTACCGATTTCAGATCTGATTTTTGGAATTTTGTATCCGATTATCGGCGTAAGGGCGTTGTTACTTAGAAAGGTCAAATGGAACTAAACAGGCAATTTTCAGATAAAGCACTTAAGGATTTCGATCTCATCGATAAAGCCACGCTTGAAGATGACGAATCTGCCTTTGCCGAATTGATGGACCGGTATAAAAAACCCGTTTACCATATGATCCTCAAAATGGTCAGAAATGTGGATGATGCCGAGGACCTGACTATTGAGGCCTTTGCCAAAGCATTTAAAAACCTGAAACGATTCAAAAAGGATTATACCTTCAGCACCTGGCTTTTCCGTATTGCCACAAACAATGCCATTGACTTTATCCGAAAAAAGAAATTAGAGACCTACAGCCTTAATACCTCTTTTTCTGATGACAATGGTGAATCGGTAAACATTGATGTAGAGGATAAAAACATGACGCCCGACCAGGAAACGATCAATACCCAGAAGGTAGAGTTGATCAGAATGTTTGTCACCAAATTACCTCCTAAGTACCAGCGTCTCGTCAAGCTGAGATACTTTGATGAGCTCTCTTATGAAGAAATTGCCGTCGAGCTTGACGCTCCCCTGGGCACTGTCAAGGCCCAACTACACCGTGCGCGGGAGTTAATGTATGATTTACTTAAGGATAAGAAAAAACACATCTAATCATTGAGTACCTCTCTGATTTATAAATATTTCCCGCATCTGACAGACCATCAAAAGGAGCAATTCGAAAAGCTTCAACCTGTTTATGCTGAGTGGAATCAACAAATCAATGTCATTAGCAGAAAAGACATCGACTTGTTATTTGAACGACATGTTCTTCATAGCCTGGCCATTGCCAAATTTCAACAGTTTAGCCCCGGCACAAAAATATTGGATGTAGGCACGGGTGGTGGTTTTCCTGGCATCCCACTGGCCATCCTTTTCCCTGATTGCGAGTTTCTACTGGTAGACTCCATTGGCAAAAAGATCAAGGTGGTGGAAGAAGTGGTGAAATCACTCGAATTACAGAATGTAAGATATGTGCATGAGCGTGCTGAAAAGATCAGGGAGAAATTTGACTTTATCGTTTCACGTGCTGTAGCTCCGGCCAAACTCTTATATCAGTGGACTCACCAGTTGATACGAAGAGGAACAAGCCAACATCAATCAAATGGTTTTCTCCTTTTAAAAGGAGGAGATCTTGATGCCGAACTCAAAGAGCTCAAAAGGCCTCATTCCATCGAAGAGCTATCTGGCTGGTTTGAAGAACCCTTTTTTGAGACCAAAAAGCTGGTATATATCCCGGTATAAACCACCGATAAAGAATTTAACCTCCAATTTTACAGCGAGAGATTTCATTTCTTTAGATTAAGCTTTATTTTAGATAGCACAAACCAATATCATTCAGAAAAATGAAAAAACAACCTATCATCACCATAATCCTTTTAATGCTCGTTACGACGTTTGCCGCTGCAGCTGGTTCTACAGAATCACTCTCTGACAAAGAAATCAATGCACGTGCGGAGGTCTTAATCAACAGAGTGGAGGAGATTAAATCAATGGATAAATCTACCTTGACTGCTGTCGAGAAAAAGGAGCTAAGAAAAGAAGTGAAGGAACTAAAGAAAGAAGCCAGGGAAATGGGATTAGACTCAAGAGTATCTATTTCGATAGGTGCTATCATCATCATCCTTCTTATCCTGATCATCATTCTTTAAGATTTTATCAACCGATTGAAACCATCTCCCACAAGGAGGTGGTTTTTCTATTTATATGGGTTTAAAGAAAATCGTTGTTTTGACCGG
Organism: Bacteroidota bacterium; assembly: GCA_047947195.1. Taxonomy (GTDB): domain Bacteria; phylum Bacteroidota; class Bacteroidia; order Cytophagales; family Cyclobacteriaceae; genus UBA7330. The sequence goes on along the minus strand of CP170458.1, from coordinate 1,624,200 downwards.
AGCCGGGATCAGTGCGGAGAGCGGGCTAAAGACTTTCCGTGATACTGGTGGCTTGTGGGAAGGTCATGACGTGATGGAAGTAGCATCCATTGATGGGTGGCGAAGAAATCCGGAATTGGTATTGGATTTCTATAACCAGCGTAGAAAGCAGGCAAAAGACGCGCAGCCCAACCTGGGGCATCTGGCTATTGCAAGCCTGGAGCAGGATTATGATGTGACCGTGGTAACCCAAAATGTAGATGACCTGCATGAAAAAGCAGGTAGCACACATGTGATCCATCTGCACGGAAGCTTGTTTCAATCCAAAAGCTCCATTGATGACTCCATCATATATGACATGCAGGGACTGGAAATCAAAATGGGTGATAAATGTGAAAGGGGTTCCCAGCTAAGACCTAATATTGTATGGTTTGGAGAAATGGTACCAATGATGGAAGTTGCGGCAAACTATGCCTCCTCCTCGGATATCTTCATGGTCGTTGGGACTTCCCTGGCAGTATATCCGGCAGCAAGTTTGATTGATTTTGTCAGACCCGAGACCCCCAGGTACATCATTGATCCAAAAATTCCTGAAATTTACCTGGGTGATCATTTTCACGTTATTGAAGCTGTTGCCAGCGTGGGCGTATCACAAGCCATCGAACATCTAAAAGCAAACCAATGAGTGACCTCAATTCGCTAAAATATCCGGCAGGCAGATTCAGCTGGCCAAAGCAAATTTCCCAATCTGATATCACAGAATGGATACAGGAGATAGAAGCCTTTCCTGCGCTACTAAAGGAGGAAGTTCAGGGGCTTACGGAATCAGAACTCAACTGGCGGTACAGACCTGACGGTTGGAATATCAGACAGGTGGTACATCATGTTGCCGACAGTCACTTCAACAGCCTGGTTAGGTTTAAGCTGGCACTCACTGAGGATACCCCAACCATCAAACCCTATGAAGAAGCTAAATGGGCTGAGCTTGCTGACAGCCAGGGACCAATCGAATCTTCGCTTGCTATTCTGAATGGACTACACGAGCGATGGGCTATTTTATTAAAAAGTCTGACTGAAAAGGACCTGAAAGCAACCTATTTTCATCCGGAACAAAATGCGACCAGGGCTCTGGACGAGACCATCGCCCTGTATGCCTGGCATTGCAGACATCATTTGGCGCATGTGAAACAGGCAAAAGATTCGGAAGGGAAGTATAATTGATATTATAGAATAAAGGAGACAGTATACGGTATACAGGAGGCTTGCATTCAAGATTCGTTAGATCAGCATAAGCTGAAACTCCACAAGTATCGTCATGCCTGCGAAAGCAGGGATCTTCTTGCCTTTTATGGTTGGGCCACAGAGAACTCAGAGAAGACACAGAGTTTCTCAGAGAAATATACCCTGGCTCTCACCTTGTCACCTATAACCCATGGTCTGTGCCTGCCTGCAAGGCAGGGCTCACAGAACATCATGATTGATCACCAACTCACCTAATTCTTCAATCGTCATTATTCCTTATTCCTTACTCCCCCTCTCTTTGAAAGAGAGGGCATATCGACCCTGGTAAAGGTTTCGTGCAGCGAAAAGCCCGATCATCCCCTCCCCGTCATTCCCGAGAGTCCCTCAGGACGAGTCGGGAATCTATCGAGCTAGAAGGTAACGATCGCGAAAATCCCCTGCTCTCCGCCAGTTGGATGATATAGGGGATGACGTAAATGGTAGCATTTTCGTTTCGGAGGTTAACCCAATCCCCAAACTTAGGGAGTTACTTCTATCCTCAATCACAATGCTTGCGCAGCAAGGCCGCTGCCTGGACCATCCCATAATTATCCGCCATACTCAGGTGATGACAGGCCTCGTCATTATTCTTTAGTTCAAAGTGGCACATCGCCGCGTTGAACCAGATCATACCGTTCATGGGGTCCACGGACAGGTATTGCTGATAGTAAGCCAGGGCATTTTTGAAGTTCTTCTCATAATAATAGGAATTGCCAATGAGATACAATGATTCTACACTTTTGGGATCTAATTTAAATGCCTGGCTGAAGTCCCTTCTCGCATCAGGGTATTTTCTGAGCTTCAGCCTTACCCGACCACGATTAATCAGGGATAGCACATCATTGGGTTGTATCAGGATCGATTGATCCAGGTACTCACTGGCCTTCTCATAATTTTCCTTCTCGATTTCCTTGGAAGCTAGTAAACTCAAGGTAGGTGCAAAATCCGCACCCAAAACCAGTGACTCCGGCAGCACAGTCTTGTCATCAATAACCGCCAGGTTATACCAGGCCAGGTGATTGGAAGAATAAATCTCAATGGCATGCAGGAAATCTTCCCTGGCCAGCTGGGGATTCTTATTTTTCAAATGAAGCAATCCTCTCCCAATAAAATAATCGGGTAAAGCCTCGATGGATAATGCCATATTATAGTCTGTCAGCGCCCGCCCAATGTCGCCAGTATTTTGGTAGGCTCTTGCCCGGTACTGGTACAACTGCGCTTCCATCATATTGGTCGTCAGCAACCTGTTTTGGTTGCTGCCTGACTCATCAATCTGAAACATAATTGACCTGGTGGCATGACCACCATCAAATGTATTGATGAGTGTAGAAAGATCTGTTATGGCTTGTTCGGGATTCCCAAACTGTAGATAGATCAGGGCTTTTTTAAAGACGGCTTCCCTGTATTCCGGGTCTAGCCTAACTGCTGCTTCATATTCTGATACCGCTCTCAATGATTTGTTGTCACGCTCGAAAATCAATCCACTGAGGTATCGGGAGTCTGCGGTCTCATGAATAGCAAGTGATGCGTCAATGACTGACCGGGCCAGTCCAGGCTCGTTTTTTTTATAATGCTGGAATGCTTCCTGATAGAGATCGTAAGCTTCCTGGATACGTTGCTGCCCCTGAGCGGAAAAAATGAGAAAGAAGAAGAAAAGCGACACCAGCTTTTTCATACTGGTAAAAACGGAAATCTTATTTGGTCAGTTCCAATACTAAAACACCTTCTTGATACTCATGGCGCTGTCATTTGGTAAATGAACAAATTTTCCATTTTCATAGCTATAGAAGCTAATGGCCATGATTAAAAAGAATGCTGCATTTTGATCATTACCCTCATGATTGATGCAAACCTGACTTGTCATTGGACTTGTAGGAATCTTCAGCAATGGAAGCATTGGCGTTTCATAGCTATTGAACAGCCCATGGATTTCCTTGTTTAATGGCATATAAGTTTCTTCAAAATCATCATAGACATAATCTGAAAGACTAACCAGCCGAGCATTTACCTTGAAGTTCGTAGCTCCTTTAGGACATTTAAATGACTCATCCGGGATAAAAGCCGGAAAATGCAAAATGATCTGCCCACATCGGGAACCTGCTTTTAGATAATACTGCTCTTTGAAAACCTGATCGTAAGTTTTGGAAGTATTGAATTCAAATCCATTCAACAGTTGTCCATGTTTGCTAACATAGAAAGGTCTTTTACCAGTAGGGCCTTCTTCCGACTTCACTAAATTTCTGAATTGAGCGGTGAGTCGTCCGGATACATAGGTCTCACATATTTCATTCAAATTGCCCGTCAAGGCATCCCGCAAAGTTTTGGATAACATCGAAGCAACAGCAAATTCCTTCTGATTATTTCTAAGTTTTTGGTAGGTAGGTTGTGTCCTTATTTGATCAGCTGTAGGGCCTCCTTTTTTGGCTATTATTGTTTGTTTCACTCCTTTTAACTGATAAGCCCGGTATCCTTTGGGCACTTCTATACTAGATATTACATCAAGCTCCTGTTTCATGCTGGTTGGTTGCAAAATTTGAAATGAATTGAAAGATTTACTTTCAAAATCGAAATATAGATAAACATTTATAGCAAACAAAAGAATCTTATAAAAATGATTGAAATATTAATATTTTTATTCCTGAAAATGAGTTAGTTATCCGAGTATTTGATTAAATCGATTATTTCGGTTATCCCGTTATATTCCAGGAATATGAATAGCCTGAATATGATATCTGAAAATAACTTAAACATGTATCTGATATTTTAGTATTCATTAAATGTTCTATAGCATTGCGTTACACATTAACCAAATCTTATGAAAGCATATTTCAAGTCATTGGGGTCTGACCTCCCAGCCGGTATCGTTGTATTTTTAGTAGCACTACCATTATGCCTTGGAATTGCACTCGCCTCAGGGGCTCCCCTATTCAGTGGGTTAATAGCAGGAATTGTAGGAGGATTGGTTGTGGGCGCATTGAGTGGATCCCAGCTCAGTGTCAGTGGTCCGGCTGCGGGTCTCACCGTGATTGTCCTGAATGCCATCACATCTTTAGGTTCCTTTGAATCATTCACCCTTGCAGTCGTCATTGCCGGACTGTTACAATTGACGCTGGGATATCTAAAAGCTGGTACGATCGGTCACTTCTTCCCTTCCTCTGTGATCAAGGGGATGCTGACCGCGATTGGGTTTATCCTGATATTGAAACAGATACCGCACGCGTTGGGAGATGACAGGGACTATGAAGGTGATGAAGCCTTTTTCCAGACAGATGGAGAAAATACCTTCACGGAAATTGCCCTCGCCTTTCAAAACATTGATGTGGGTGCATTCATCATCGCCATCATCTGCCTGGTCATTTTGGTCTTCTGGGAGAGGCCGTTCATGAAAAAACAAAACTGGACAAGTATTGTCCCGGGCCCTTTGGTGGCTGTTTTGACTGGTATTCTCATTAATTACTTCTTATATAGCCCTGCCATGAAACTGAGTGGAAGACACCTGGTAAATCTGCCAGTAAGCAGCAACTTCAGTGAGTTCATCTCCATATTCTCTCTTCCTGACTTTAGCCAGATCACCAATCCTGATATTTATGTTGTGGCCATTACAATTGCCATCGTAGCAAGTCTTGAAACCCTTTTGAGTCTGGATGCTGTAGACAAACTTGATCCATATAAGAGAATAGCCCCGGCAAACCAGGAATTAAAAGCACAGGGAATTGGTAATACGATCTCAGGATTACTTGGCGGATTGCCCATCACCGCTGTAATCGTAAGAAGTACAGCCAATATTAGTTCTGGTGGAAAGACGAAAGTCTCAGCTATATTTCACGGATTTTTACTGATACTAAGTGTAGGATTTTTTCCTAAGCTACTCAACCTTATTCCTCTTTCGGCTCTTGCTGCAGTATTGTTATTGGTGGGGTATAAACTGGCCAAGCCAAAATTATTTAAAGATGTTTATGCCCAGGGCAGATCACAATTCATCCCTTTCATCGTTACCATACTGGCTATTCTGTTTACAGATTTACTTATTGGTATCATCATCGGAATAGTAACAGGTCTGTATTTTGTGATTAAGACAAACCTACATATGGCTATCAAGGTGGCAAACCCTGACGACAATACAGTAAGAATCAGTTTTGAAAAAGATGTCAGCTTCCTGAATAAAGCATATCTGAGAAGGACGCTGCGTGATGTACCCAAAGGCTCTAAACTGATTATTGATGAATCAGATTCCATCTTTATTGATCACGACATCGTGGAAACCATTGATGACTTCAAATACACAGCCAGTGAAGAAGGAATCGACCTGGAAATCAGACCGTCAAAGGATTCCAATAATTTAAAAAGGATCATGCATGATTAAAGGAAAGGCGCTACTCATCATCTTCTGTCTCTCTTTCCTTACACTTGGCTTTGCTGGTTGCAAAGAGTCCATCTACACTGTTCCTATAGTAAAAAACAAGAAAAGGCTTTTTCCTTTTGATGCCAGCAAGGACAGGAAGAAGAAAAGAACTAAAATTGTGAAGTATAAAGTCAAAAGATGAGATTACTGCTTTTATCACTCGCTGGTTTATTTCTGTTTTCCTGTAATAATGATGCCGAACGAAGCATTGGTGCACTGGGTGATCAGGCAATGGTGGTGAGCGCGCATCCCATTGCAACCAGAGCAGGTGTGGAAATCCTGAAGAATGGTGGAAATGCCATTGACGCAGCAGTAACTGTCCACCTGATGCTTGCTGTTGTTTATCCCCGTGCTGGAAATATCGGCGGCGGGGGCTTCGCAGTGATCAGGGAACAGGATGGTGACCTCTCCTGCCTGGACTTTAGAGAAAAAGCTCCGGGGAAAGCATCTGAAAAGATGTACCAGGATGCAAATGGTGAGGTGATGAGCCAAATGTCCAAGCTTGGACACCTGGCAGCCGGAGTGCCGGGCAGTGTGGCCGGACTGTGGGAGCTTCATCAGAAATACGGTAGCAAAGACTGGGGCGAACTGGTACAACCAGCCATCGATGTGGCTTTTGATGGTTTTTACATTACCGAAAACGAAGCCAACGCCCTAAAAGCCGGGCAAGAGAATTTTGCCCTGGCCAATAAATACACTCCATGGCCCATAAAAGAAGAGTGGCAGCCTGATGACCTGGTTATTCAAAAACAATTGGCGGCTACACTCTCATTTATTCGGGACTCAGGAAAAAAAGGGTTTTACTCCGGCATTGTAGCCGATCAGATTGAAAAAGAGATGCAAAGAGGTGGCGGGTTGATCACGAAAGAAGATCTTGAATCTTATGAAGCCGTCTGGAGAGAACCTGTGATCGGTGCTTATAAAGGATATAAAGTAATCAGCATGTCTCCCCCATCGAGTGGTGGCATAGCTTTGTTGCAGATGCTCCAGGGGGCTGAACAGCTAGGACTTGGCAACGAGGGACACAACACTACCCAGGCCGTTCACCTGATGGCTGAGATAGAAAGAACGGTCTTTGCTGACCGGGCTCAATACCTGGGAGATCCAGATTATTTTGATGTTCCCCAGGCACAATTGCTGGACCCGGATTACAATACTTCCCGGTTTTCTGACATCAGCCTTACCAGTGCAAGACCTTCCAGTGAAGTGTATGCGGGTAAAATGGAAATGACAGAATCCCTGGAAACCACACACTATTCCATTGTAGACCCCTTCGGGAATTCAATATCCATCACTACCACACTCAATGGAAACTATGGGTCGAAAGTGATGGTGGAAGGCGCTGGCTTCTTCCTCAACAATGAGATGGATGATTTCAGTGCAAAACCCGGTACACCTGACATGTTCGGACTCCGTACAGGACTTAACAACGCAATTGTTCCCGGTAAGCGCATGCTGAGCTCTATGACGCCCACAATCCTGGAAAAGGATGGTGAGCTGAGCATGGTCTTAGGAACCCCCGGTGGACCCACCATTATCACATCTGTATTTCAGACGATTATCAACGTGGTGGATCATCACATGACCATACAAAAGGCCGTATCAGCTAAGAAGGTTCATCATCAATGGCAGCCGGACCGGATCCTCGTGGAGGAAGGCGCTCTCACCGACAAACAGATAGATGAACTCAAAGCCATGGGACACAACATTGAGATGCGGAACGCGATCGGGCGTACTGATTGTATCCTGGTGACTGAAAACAATCAGCTGGAAGGTGGCGCAGATTATACGCGGGGGGATGATTATGCGGAGGGATTTTGAGTAAGTATGCAGGAGACAGGAGACAGGAGTTTTGGATTCTTGATTCTCCTCCTCATGGTTTGTGAACTAGCTCATCCCTAGCCGGGCGCCCTGCCCCCGAACCAGCCTAGAACTCATCCTCGTTTGTAACGAGGATGGATGAGAAGTGCGATTGTATCGCACATCAGATCACTATGACTCACAGACCATCATGATCTTTCCCCAACTCACCCATTAGTGGACTTTCCGACACTCCGACATGCGGATGTTCAGAATCTGTTAATGCTAGAAATCACAAACACCCCCAGATGTCGCAGCACCTCGCTCCCCTTAAAGGGGCAATCTTAGTGAGGCTCTTCTTACTTTCTTCCTTGACGAAGAAAGTAAGCAAAGAAGTCAAGGCCTATAAAAATTTTGAGGAAAAATTAATTCAATCTCGTAAGCAAAATAAACTCCCCCCAAAGCCTTGGGGGTCAAACAGTATTTTGCATCAAATTCCTTCATTAATCAATTTTTCTGATCTCAAAATTTTTAATGGCCAGAGCTTACTAGCTTTAATTCAACTAAATAAACCCCAAGCTATTCTACCCCTGGCCACTAAAGAGTAACCAGCCCAGAACTCATCCTCGTTTGTAACGAGGATGGATGAGAAGTGCGATTGTATCGCACATCAGATCACTGTGTCTCACCAACCATCATGATCTCTCACCAACTCACCTAGAGCTTTAATCATTCAAATAGCTTTGATACCAGATCCCCTCTCTTCGAAAGAGAGGGCACAAATGAACTTGGTAAAAGGTTCGTGTAGCAAGAGCCATATCTCCCCTAGCATCGTCATTGCGAGCCGGCCTTGCCGGTAGGCAGGCTCGCAGTGACGGTTATTTGGTTGGTCTGTGGCTGGAGTTTTTAATTCTCTATCACCTCAAACTCCACTCGTCTATTCAACTGCCGGGTCTCTTCGCTGAAGTTGCTGGCGACGGGTTCATTGCCTCCAAAGCCTTTACTTTCTATTCGGCCACGTGAAATGTCATGGTCTACCAGGTAATCGGCGACTGCTTTGGCTCTCTCTTCAGATAGCTGCATATTCAAAGCGGCATCTCCCCTGTTGTCGGTGTGACCCTTGAGTAAGATCTTGACCTGTGGATTTTCCTGTAGCATATCTACGATCAGGTTCAGCTCCCGTTCGGAACCTTCTACGAAGTTGGCAGTGCCCCGATAAAACAAGACATTCTTGAGGACGATGATATTACCTGTCTCCAGGGGTTCCAGGCCGATTGTGATGGTGGTATCACCAGTCGTGTGATAGGTGGCAGACTCGACCACATAAAAATCCTTCAGAAAGCCCTGGGATCTGAATTCCACCCGGTAAGGCATCCGGTCTTCAGACTCCAGCACGAAGAGTGAATCCGTGTTATTGTATTTAAGTGTATCTCCATCCTGGTTGATCAGGTTGATCTGGGCATCAATGTGATTTCCGGTTTTGGTATTGACCACATTGAAATTGACAGCAGGGAGTGGCTTTCTCTCTACCACAATCTCCGGTACGGTATCTTCCTCTACTTCCTGGATATCCTCGGTAATTCGGATCCTCCTGATATCTCCATAGCCGTCACTGTTTTGGGTAGAGATATAATAGGCGTAATCCTTGCCCGCCCTGAATACCAGTGAGGTCTCCGCTCCGCTGGTGTTGATTGCTTCCAGGTTTACAGGTGTAGACCAGCTTCTCCAGGTATCGTCCAGCCTGGTGGTCATATACAGGTCGAAACTGCCTTTGCCTTCTCTCCCATTCGTAGCAAAGATCAAGGTCTTATTGTCTCCGGCTAAAAAGGGTGTGATCTCCTGGAAGGCGGTATTGATGGAATACCCCAGGTTTCGCGGACGGGACCATGAACCGTCGTCCTGAAGTGTGCTAACGTACAAATCGTCAACCCCATAACCGATGTTGGTTTCGATACTCATAACCAGGTATTTCCCATCCTGGCTGATACAGGCTGATTGTGTAGGAGAATAATTTCTAAAGGCGGGTATTTCCAGCTTCCTGGGGTTTTCGTATGACCTGTCGCTGACAAAGATCTCCCCGACGTATATGCCTTTTTCGAACCGTACCTTGTTATATAAAAAGTACTGACCACCCCCGGTAAAACCGATCGGTGAGGTGAACTTATCATCATTGATTGCGGCAAGATTTTCAGGTTTGCTCCAGATAGAATCGCTATAAGTGGACATCCAGATATCCGCTTCATCCTGGATACCCCCGGTGTTTAAGGGGTAATTTTCCCTAGAAAAATACAGGGTATTGCCATCCCTGGAAATGCTCAGATACTGCTCGGATACCCTGGAATTTAAAGAATCTACCTTTTCAGAAGCGCCATAGAATGAGATTTGCCCGTATGAAGCAAAAGCTGTACAACATACTACCCCTATTAACCAACTACGAAGAGACATATTAAATAATTAATATTTTTTATTACTTTATTTCTATTCTACTAGAATATTTCACTTAATTGATATAATATTGTATCTATCCAAGAACAATGGATGCGCCTGTTTAAGATATATACAGGTTATGAATGATTATGCGCCTCGGTTATAAAGACCGAGGTTTTTTATTTACTCACCCATTCATTGTCCTCCACATAGAACCTCCACGGAAGTAACGCATCTTCCTCCGCGTAGTCTACACCAATTCGTTTACTAACCGCAATCTTAGGTCTTTTTTGACTTTTAAGCTCGGCTAAAAAGATCTTATCTTCAGTAAGATTGGTTCCATTCAGTGATTTAGAAATCCCCAGGGCTTTCGATAATTTCCCCGGACCATTAGAAATCATCGGATGGGTACCTCCATACCTGGATTGCATGATATCTATCCCAATCACTGGTTCAATCGCCCGGACCAGCACGGCATCTGCGTACCCGGACTGATTGGTCACGATATTAAACAGGTGATGAATACCATAACAAAGGTAGATGTATGCCAAACCCCCAGACTCGTACATGATTTCCGTTCGTGCAGTTCTTTTATTGTATGCATGACAGGCTTTATCACGTCTGCCATTGTAAGCCTCCGTCTCCACAATCCTACCCCCGGTCGTGAACCCGTCGATATGGGTAAACAGATATTTCCCTACAAGATCCCGGGCAATTTCTACCACATCCGTTCTTTCATAAAAAGACTTTGGTATTTTTACGTATTCAGAATTCATTAAACAATAAACACTATGAAATCCTTAACAATCTTTGCAATAGCATTACTTATTTCTTTTGCCTCATTGGGGCAAGCTCCAAGTCCGGGTTCAAAACTAATCCAGACCGTTGGATTTACTGAAGTCACTGTAGAATACTCAAGACCTGGTGTGAAAGACCGAACGATCTTTGGCGATCTGCTGAAATATGGTGAGGTATGGAGAGTAGGCGCTAATGCAGCTACAAAAATCACTTTCAATAAAACAGTAAAAATCGGAGATAGTAATCTAAGTGGTCCTTATGCGATCCTGGCTATCCCTGGTGAAAAAGAGTGGACGGTGAATTTCTATTCTATCACTTCTTTCGCCACTTATACCAATGACAAGCCAACTGTATCAACGACAGTGAAGCCTTCAAAGCTTACTGAGCCTGTTGAGACGTTTACCATTGATATCAATAACATCAGGAATACGTCTGCTACGATAGATTTTATCTGGGAGAAAACAAAAGTTTCTATTCCTTTTACTGTAGGGACGGAGTAAAATTTACCAGGGTCCTCATGGGTGATAAAGCTTCATGACGGCCTTTGTTTTTTTGAAGGAGACAGAATAGACAGGAGGCTTCTAATTGGCGCAGTCATAGTATGACTGGGTTCTGAGAAAAACTTCTCTTAATGCTTGATCTGGGATTTAATGAGAATCGCTAAATGGGCAACAAAGTCATACTATGACTTAGCCTTCAGTTGAGCAGATCTCCCCACTCCGTCATTCCCGAGAGTCCCCAAGGACGAGTCGGGAATCTATTTGCTAGAAGGTTACGATCATGAAGATCCCCTACTACCCCTGACCCTAAAGGGGAAACCGGCCCAGCACAGTCATACTAGTACTTAGCCACGTATCCAAGATGAGTGAAGATCGGTGTTCAATTCACAAAAGTTTGAACGGGTCGATTACCAAGGCGCAGGTAAAATCCTACAAGTACCCCCACAAGGGCTATCCAAATAAAGCTTGGATCAAGCCAGTCAGGGTCAATGCTAGACAACGTCAAATAATGGTATATAAAATAAATTCTATAAGCCTCAGATACCATCGACAATCATTGTGAAGAATACTCATTTGATTTTCAATTTGCCTGGCGAGCAGGGGTTAGGTATTGAATAGGAATATGAGGTCTGTTCTGGTAGTCTTAATAATGATCCTTAATGACCGGGGACTTAGCTTAACCCTATTCAATTTATCCTGGTTAAGTCATTCATCATGAGAAAATCCTCAATGTTTCTAAAAGGAATCCACTTAATATCGGAGCTAATAGTGAAACCCCTAATTTAAAAATATTGAGTCTTGAAAGGACGTCGTCAAGTTGTTTTAGCTCTTCTTCTGATAAACCGTGTTTTATCGTATTGAACTTATCTCTCAATACCAACTCGCCGGGTAGATAGAATACCAATAGAAAAAAAGTGAAGACAATACTATAAGAAATTACAAACTGACTAGGGAATAGAAAGCCATATTGCGAGGAGAAATGATCCAAAACAGAAAGCCTAAGGAACGTTGATGAAAATACTCCGAATACCAATAAAATGGAAGATACAATCAGGAAAAAAGAGAATCTACTGTGATAATGGACTAGACTTTCTAAAGTAATATTCTTAGTCGTAAGGACTTTAGATATGATAGCAAAATTACCCCCCAGGCAAAACCAGTTCGGCAATATCATGAAACCAGTAAGTATACCAAGCACCCATATAGGGTTCTTGAATAATATTCCTGTATATTCTATCAGTGTTGTAATGGCAAAAATTCTGCCATGTGCAGAAAACTGTCCAACAACAAATACGATAGAAACACTAATAAAAGATATAAGGAAATAAATGACTTTCCTTTGCTTTGGGAAATCAGAGATACTTTCAGTAAACCGGAACCAAACAGGAATTACTAAAGTAAAAGCAGTACTAACTCCTAAACTTACCAAAATGATCCATATTAAGTAATTAGGAGATAAATTGAATAGCATTTCCTGATAGGTAATGTGGTTACTCTCAGCTATCATTTCCTTTTCTTCAATTGTAACAGGGTTCTTTTCAAAATTCAATTTATTATTTTGAATAGTGATCTCATCAAACTTTGTCATTCCTGAATCAACTACATACACAGAACTGTCTACAATAGTGGCTTCTTCAGAAATGCTAACAAGGATTAGAATAGATGAGCAAAAGCTGAAGACTCCTAGCGCGATATTCAAAAAGTAGGCTGATGGATTCATATTAGGTAAAATCAAACGCTTTTGAATAGGGAAAATCAAATCAATAAAGTATCAACAAGCTAATAAGCTACCGTTTGTCGTCTGGATGTTTTTTCGGCAAATGAAAACGAATAGTTCACAACTATCCTATCGAATTGACTGGTAGAATACTCAAATTTTCCAGAAAAACCTTGATCCCTTTGTTTAGACTCAGTTCTAAGCATATTTGAGATACTTTCTCTTGATCCAAAAGCATGATAATCATTTTCAAATTCCTTCATGTGTTCAACAACTTTTTCCTGAATCGTATTTTCTGACCACGAGCTGAATTTATCTGATACTTCTGTAAATTCATCAGGAATCTGAATGCACTCTCCGTGACATTCCCTATCCTTTCCCCTTATACACAAAGCAATATGTTGTTCGGGACATTTTGTTCCCCCTCCTTTGGGGTTTAAACATTTGCAATTAGCGCTCATTGATTATTTAGCTTTTAGTGTAAAATTTAAAGTTCCTCGTTCTTGAATTATTGTATATTCGGGAAGTCTACTTAAAGAAAAACTCCCAACCTTTATCAGAATATCCCTAAAATCAGTTGAAGTAATACTTCCGGATTTCAATCTTGATGATAATTCCTTTTTACTAAAACCATCAAAATTGATTGTTACATTTTTTAGTCGTGAAACAATTGTTTCAATAAAAAACTTGAAAGTAACTCCTTCAGGGATTCCGACGTCTAAGGCTATAAAAGGTAGTGTTACAATATATAACTCATCTAGCAGGCGATTATAGATGGTATTGCTTTCAGAATTCTTTATTAGCAACACTGAAGAATGATCATCTCCAGTCGCAACTGTTAAATCATTCGGTACATTCGGAGGATATGCAGAAGCTTCTGGAACAACTTTATCATAAATACCATATTGGTACACAATTTTAGGTTTGGGATTTAAACTACCAAACCGTTGATTCAAAGTAGTTGTGAATTCACTCATAGCTTGTAATCCAATAATTTGCGGGTTTTTCCCTAATACCGGTAGTTTAGATCCAATTGTTGCAAGGTGTGCTCCAATATGTGGCACTGACAAAGACAGGAAAAAATAAATCTTATCCAAAATCTGACCATTTAACCAGGTTAAAACGGACTTTGTGACCAGTCCCCCCATACTATGTGATACAAATGAAATAGTCTCATATTTCTGATGTATTCCATTTAGTTCACCAACTAATGGTCTGGATACTTTATCAATTCCAACATTGAATTTAGTTGAGTCTTCTTTTGGTTTGTTACTTAGAAACCCTCTTACCAGCCTTAAAAATTTGGCTAACCAGTTTATTTCCAAAATTTTAGTTCCGTAGGTGAAGAGTGCTAAATCAAAATTATCTTTTATCAGATCTTCTTTTGATAAGTTCTCAACAAACCTAAATTGATTTCCCATCCATGTTTCTTCAGAACCATTCAACCCATGTACTAAAATGAGTAAGTTTCTGTTTTTTTTATTTTTTAGTATGAATTGCATTAAAAGTACATTTAGCAGCCTTGATAGAAGTACTGGTTATTTCTTTAATTCCAGTAAATCTGTTCCAGCATGTCTCCAAACAACAATTTGAAAACCACCTTTAGTGGAAGTAGATAAACTTTTATTCACTTCACGTTTAAAACTTGCACCGATGTTGGCAACCACTCCATCTTTTTGTAAATCAGTCTCTAATTCTGAGCTGATATTATCAAGACTTTTATCATCCAATGAGACGTCAAATGATACAATTCCTACTGATGTAATTACACGGTAATTTTTCTCAGTTAAGAAATCCATACAATCATTAAAATCAGTACCTTTTATTAACCTATCTATTGCTGATTTACTCAATCCCCATTCGGAGTACTTCGCTTGCACATTAAGCTCTTTATTGTTTATTCTAGAATAGGCCGCTTTTAATTTAGCTTCAACTTCAGGAAGATTGGCAATATCTGGATTTAGCTTTTTTATTTCTTCTAGATTTCCTTCTACAGTTGCTTCAATATCTAATTCTAGTTTCTCAGTCCGGGTATATTCAATATTCTTACCAGTCGGATTAACCAGGTTAACTACTTCTCCTTCAAAAGGATTGTTGTCCCCAAATGAACAGGTTAGTGCTCTGTCTCCTAATAAGTTTCCTTCTGGAAAAGCATGACCAATTATTGAAGTTGCTACATCTCGTAAAGTAGTTGTTGAATCAACATCAGGAGAGAAGGGTTTTTTATAAAACTGAAAAACTGTTCCAAAATTTCCTGGTTGACAGTAGTCGTATCCACAAACTTCTTCAGATTTTAATTTTGCATCTGGTAGTCTGTACAACTTACAGCTAAAAAACATCAATAAAAAAGTTAAAAGGTATAGTGGAACTCTCATATTATTTCAATTATCTATTTTTTTTGTGACTCTATTTCTAACTCCGATAAAGATTTGATCTGTTCTTTCGTTGGTTCTGATGTGCCCAGGTGTAACCAGGTCCATTGAAATTGCCAACAAGCATGATTCCAATGGCATTGGAGTTCTCCCCTTTGCAGTGACAGGTAATAGATGAAAGATCATTTGCCTGCACCACCTCCCCACTTTTTCTAATGCAATAATGATAGCAGATGCATGGGCACCCATGCTTCGAAACATGGTTCGGGGCGGTCATGTGGTAGTTGTTGACTTGCTCCACAATGCCTTCGCCAGGTTCCTGGTGTACAATGATCTTATCAATTCTATTCAAAGACCTTTTACTCCATCTCCTATTGGCATGCCACGGCAACTGCTCGATTAGGTTGGTAATCGGGATCATAGCTTTTGGTTCTTAAGTTGACTGGGTTTAAACCCAGTCGCTGGTATGCTTAAGATATTTTATTATGACATATAATTAAAAGAGTCAATGGTGATAAATTCAAAGAATGTACGAATAATACTATTCTTTCATGTGACGGTTCAATTTTTATCCCTTTGTGAGCTTTACTTTTTACTCCCATCTCAGAATTATACTAGTTCAGCATAATCATTTATCTAATCAGCCCATCAATTAAATCGATCTGATCTTTGATGTGAGGGTGAAACATCACCATGGCTTCCTGGTACCTCACTCCCGGTTCCGAATTAAGCCTTGCAAGAGGGGGTTCAACCAAACCCCATTGATCATATTTATAGACATCATAGGCTTTGAGGGCCTGCTTGATCTTCTCATTTTCTTCCTCCATAAAAGCTCTCAGTATATTAATATCTATTTTGGGCTGCCCATCAAATGCATCCACGATATCCTCCCATTTGATAGGTTGGGGCATGTGAATATGAATCGAAGTATTTCCTTCCTGGTCAAAATCCATTGACTCATCAGCCCCTAATTTCCCTTCAAAATAGTTCGGGACCTTATCGAGACTTACTATGCCCTTTAGAATTGCTTCGTATTCTCCAATTTTATTCTCATCAATTTTTATTTTCCTTAAATCATTCCTTAGTTTCTGCTGGAGCGAGAAGATTAGGTATGCATTTTTATGATTATCAATCACAATATGCCTGACAGGTCTTGATCTAAATGTATCATTCTTAAAAGCGTATTGACCAAAGGATATGCTGGTAGACAGTCCTGAATTATCAAAATATCCTCCATCCAAAAAATGTCCTTTCTTTTCTATTCTGGCTGCTGGACTAAAGAAAGGAAACCTGTTACTTGACGATAGCGCGTCATAATAGGTAATGGTACTATTGCTACCATCAAAGTAGTCGATCATGTTGATGGCACCTGGAAAAGCTTGTGAGAAGGATTCTGACGGCAGACTCAATGAAAAGGCGGTTCCTTGTTTTCCGCTTGTGGAATAGGAATTAACAATGATAGCTGGGAAATGCCCACTTCTTTCATGGATCCTATACCACACGCTCCTGAATGCCTCGGTATCTCCTTTCTCCAATAGTTGATTCAAGCCACTAAATTTTTTATAATACTTCATCGCATAGAAACTTCTGTCGGTACCCTCATATGAAGTGGATGGGATCCATTCTCTTACCAGATCTTTTCCAAACAAAAAGGTCAGGTCAATCGCCAGGTGATTAAACCTTCCAATATCATATATTTTGTCACTGATTGATGAAGGTTCTTCGTGGTAGTTGGCCCATAGCACACCGTAATTCCCCAGACCATGCATCCCACCGGAAATACCAGACATCGAAAGTGTGGCGTTGATGAAGGATTGATCCGTATCATTTTGCAGTTTATTCAGGACCAGCAAAGTCCACAGATTGGCTTTTAACCCCCCGCCATAGCTGGCTACCTGGAAATAGGTATTAATAGGCTTTCCAGACGGAGTTTTATCCGGAATACTATCACAATATTCCTTAAATGATAATGACTGAGTCTCGGGTTGTCTCACCAAAAGATGTAGATCATTTTCATTGGAATTCGTGACCATGACCAGGCTAACTATCGCAATGATAATAGCGGGTAAAACATACGAATAGAAGTTGAATTTTACAGTTTTGTTCTCATTGTAATACAAGATGTGCTTGTAAATGATGATGATGAATCCATAAAAGTTTACCAGGTAAAGCATGAGAATAACCACGGGGCTTAGGTGTCCGACTGCATATGTGGTAGACAGGTTTGCGGCAATCAACGGTATCAATGACAACCATCCTACGGTTGCTAGAATTCTCAAAAGGTTTTCTGGGTTACCTAAGCCCACAATTTGCCGGCCACGGTACACCCTGAAAAAAACGTAGCTGATGAGCATTGAGATCGTTGTAAGACATGCCAGACTCAGCGTCACCCAGGACCATTGTAACCACCAGGATACCAGAAAAGTAATGACAATTAGTCCTCCTGTGATTATAAAACTCAAACCATAGAACCTCTTGTATTTGCCATCATTCTGGTTGATTTTTTCATATAGGAAAATAGAAAAAGCGAAAAACAGTATGACTGAGGACCCATCAAAAGGAAACCTTTCGAAGAACCGGTGTCCTACATAGAATAAGATGTAGAGAAACGCACAAATAAATACATTGCCCAAATAATGCCTTAGCTTCCTGGTGATATGATCAAATGGATCATTGATTTTATTATAGTAAACCAGGCCAAACCCTGTCCATTTCACAGGAATTATGAAACTGGTAATTCCCCAGGATTTAATTGACGGACTATCCATATATCCGGCTTCAATGTAAGCTGGGTAATGAGATACCACCACAGCCAAAAAAAAGACTAAAAACAAGCTGCCGGTTAGGTTATATGGGCGGTCCATCAGGTCCACGATTAAAACGCTGCCCTGTCCCATCAAAGTGAGTAGCAGCACGACTATCACAATGATAAGTAAGCTGATATAAGACGATTTCAAAAACATAGAAATGGCCCGCATATACCTATATAAAAGTGATTCTCCATTGCTGATTTGCGTATATGTAAGGTGTTTCAACCAGCACGCAACGAATATCAAAGCAGCTAATCCATAGCAGATTAATTTAATCAGCTGTACAGTCCATAAACCACAAAATGGTAAACATTTAAGGTATTGCAAATTCTCCCAGTAATCGAGCACCAGGGCGCTCCCGGCTATGACAATAAAGGTCCATTTGATCCATTTATTCGGAAATTTGAACAAGTCCCTGATCGTAAGGTAACCTGTCAGGAGTAACAGGGGTGCCCAGACAAAATCAATTAAAAATGAAAGAAGATACCAGTGGTATTTGCCTTCATTACCAATAATTGCATAGGCCTTTTCAAATGAAGTGACCTCGTCAATGTGTGGAAATTGTGGGATTGCTATATAGCCATCTATATAGAATAGCGAATTTGAAATTTTAAATAATAGAGTAGCCGCTATTAGCCACCACATACACCTTTTGATTGTTAGCATGGTTCTGGTTGGTTAGGTTATCAGATGTGGCAAAACCAATAAGTAACTGAATTTGATAGATTATTATTAATTATTCAAAACTGACTGAATTTATTTTCCAAGATTCATTTCAAATTACAAGACGTTATTCGTAAAATACCATTTTTTTAAGACCAGAAGAGCGGACAATCAGTTGGTTCGTTCAGTGAAGCCCAATCTCCCCTAGGAGCGTCATTGCGAGCCTGCCTTGCCGGTAGGCAGGCTCGCAATGACGGCTGTGGGGTTGGTCTGTCCACCCCAGGCGCAGTCATACTATGACTTAGCCTCACAAAAAAACCACCCCCCTTACCTACTGGTAAGAAAGGGTGGCCATGACCATCTTATATAAACCCAATTCTTAAAGCTCTTTACATACTCCCCAGGAAATATCCCAGGCTCAAACCAAGTATGGCAATCACGGCTTTATCCCTTAGCTGATGCCAGCCTAGTCTGCGATTTTCTTTGCGGAGGTGTTTGACCGTCTGGTCCATCAGGGCCAGCTGATCCTGGAGTTGGGTATTGTTGAGGGTGAGCTCGGTGTTGGCTTGCTGCAGGATGGCAATGCTCTGGTCCAGTTCGGAGAGGAGTAGTACAAGGTTCTCTTCCATCACGCGGTGTTCGGACTGCAGGCGGCTGAGCAAGCGGGATACCTGCTGCTCAATCTCTCCTACCCTGTTCAGTAGTTCGGTGTGAATGGTATAAAGATCGTTATTGGTACGTTGGGCATCTTTGAGCTCTAGCAGCTTCTCATTGAGGAGTAAGGCCTGGGCAGCACTCACGATGTAGGCGCTGTCGGCCAGGATGGAAACGGTGTCGCCATAGTACACCTTGAGCCGACTGTCACGGGACTGGAAGGTCCGCAGCTGTGCCTGGGCTGAAATCACCAGCATAAGGAATAAGAAATATGTGATCACCGCCTTCATGGCTGAAAGAGTAAAGAGTCTACAGATTGTATTTCGTATATGGGAATGTCCCTGGTAGGATGCATCAGCTGCTGCAGTTGCTGCCGGATAGACAGCACATCAGCCTGCTGCTCATCCGAGATGCGGGAATAGTCCTGCCGGATGGCGATCAGTTCTTCCTGGGCAAGCATGAGTTGCTCATAGGCTGCTTCATATTCAACACGAGTCTTATCGTATTGATGTAAGATCGACCAGAGGGAGTCCAGTTGCAGATCCATTTTACGGGTATTGTGTAGGGTTTCCCTAAGCATGCTGCGTTGAAAGATCACCTGGTAGATGACTACCCCTGCCAACACAGCCATTTTGATGTAGTGCATATATTTTCGCATGATTGACAATGGTTTATTTGTTGATTTGTTATGGGTAATAAAAAGAGGCCTTAAGTCTGTCCGGGTGCTGAAGCAATCAGTCAGGCCCAGGCCTCTGTAATCACAGCATATGTGCTATGAAGCCTATGCGGCTGTTGCAGGCGTATCATCCGACTCTTTTATGAACTTTACCCTATCCAGCCGCTCCTTGAGCAATTGACTGGGTCTGAAGATCACTTTGAAGCGTTTGATACTCTCCTTTCTCACCCCTTCGCTGGTGTCTGCTGGAGAACTGCTGATTGAAGGGTAAAAACTACCCAACTGTCCGAGCTCCACAGCCCTGCCATTGAGCAGGTGATTGTCCACCCGATATAGGAATGCTTCCAATACGGCAAGCACCATTCCAGGATGAGCTACTGTTAACTCTGATATTTCACCCAGCATCGTTCTGAGGTTTACTTTCGACTCCCTCATGATTGCTGCGTAATACTTGATTTCACCGCCGCCGACAACCCCTGGCTGTCCTTTTGCTACGGCACGATATTTAACTGACATAATTGAAAATATTTAAAATGTAAAACAATTGATTTAAGTGCCTGCCTTTGCCGGCAGGCAGGCTTAACTTGCTATCACGCGGCGGGCGTCAGATTGTACCTTTTGGGGCCGGAACTAAAGCGTGGTAATGCTTACCAGGAGCTTATCCACCAATGAATGGTTTCTCGTAAAATCTGCTTTGCTTGGTCTTGCTGGGGACAGTGAGACGTTTGCTGGGCTTTAGCTTGTTAAGCTGTCGAATGCGCTTTTCGACAAGTCTAAAGACAATAAATAGAAAGCAACAATTGCTCCATTTTGGATGCCATAACGGTTTATGGGATGAAAAAATTTAAATAGTTTCTATTTAGTGAAAAAAGCTTGTAAAAACGTATCCTACCGTGCTCTGTCATCGTTTAATGATAAGGTTGGGCAGCACTACAAAATGAACGTAGACCTCTCCTATTCCCTTTCTCATTTTGAGAGAAAAAACACCAAATCGGGAACTGTGATATTTGCTCAATAATGCACGCTAAAAACCTAAAAAAGTCCTGATTTTATCAACCACGTGTGATCGCTTCCCGAACAACGTGTTGTTGCGCCCTGAACAACGTGTTGTTGAAGCGTCAACAACGTGTGATTGGAGCCTCAAACACGTGTTGTTGGGAGCTTAATCACGTGTGATCAGGAAAAGAGCCAAAAAGTATGAGATTATGGTCTGCCCGGGATGGGAGTCTTATTCGTCATTTCTCATTTTGAGAATGGGCTTTTCAGGGATGGGAAGCGGTTTTTTTTATGAATGAGGGGAGTAAGAAAGGGGATTAGGTAAGAATCAAATCCTAAATATTATCACGATCACTGTCTGAAAGATAATTTGGACCAAGTCTATCAATAGCATTTTTAATACTTTGATCAGTTTGGCCATTGTTACCATATCCGGCTCGAATTAACTGTATTTGAAAGTTGTAAATGGTCGAATGGTAACATTCGACAACACCAGAAATTTTGGCGACTGAAAAAGTGACAGAAATGAAGATTTGTAATATTTCCGTTGTCTTTTAGCGGTCCGACGATTCGGTACTTTTGACAAGAAAAAGTACCAAGAAAAAAAAATATTCTGGATTTTCCGACAGAAAGGCTTTGGCCATTGTTACCATTTTGGCAACTAAAAAAGTGATAAAGAAATAGAAGTGAAAATCTAACCCTCAAACCCTACAGCCCTCCTGCATTTCATTCCGGAGGACAAGGGAAGCAAAAAAACCTACAGGAAGGGTCCTCACTACTACAGGGAGGGTCAAGATACCAACAGGAAAGGTGAAAGTTGGTACAGGGAAGGTTACGGGGACTACAGGGAAGCCCTAATTGGGTACAGGGTGGTATTGATAGCCTACAGGAAGGTGTCTACCCTCCCCTGAGCCATTGGTCGAGAGCCCGGAGTTTGTCGGGGTTCGCGTTGAGCCAATCCATCGCCGCCGTGTTGGAAGACTGGGAAATATAATAGCAGTAAGCTTCCAGGTGGTCACTCCTGGCCAGGTCATAGAAAAAAGGAATGTACAACTCCCACCAGAGTCCTTTGTCCTTTTTCTTTTTCAGCTCACCAAGTATTTTGAAAAAGCTCTCGGTGTTGCTGACAAACAGCTCTTCTTCACTCTTGTCTTTATTCTCTGGAAGACTGCTGGTGACTGACAGCATAGAGACCATGAGCTCTGCCGAAGAGAATTCATTCTTTTTGTCTATGGCACTGGTATTTATCAAAATATTAAATCCTCCGTCTTTATTTTCCTCCACGTTGCCACCAAATTGCTGCATAAGAGAGGTGAATGCACCTTCTGATCTTGATGTACCGGGCTCTATCAGGAGGAAATAGTAGTATCCAAGGAGACTCTGGACCGTCTTACTTTGCGATTTCATAATGTTGGCCAGGAGTAAATGGCTGCTGGGGTGTCCGGCATTTTGACTGATCCCGTTGATCAGATTTTCGATGGCTTTGTCAGTTTCACCATGGCTGTTGTAGGTTACGGCCATGTTATACAGCAGCAGGTAATGGGGTCCTTCGTTAGCTAATGCTTTTTTGTAGGTGTCAATGGCTTCGTCACCTCTTCCCAACGCATCCAGGGTATTGCCTTTGGTAATGTAAGCCATCAGATGATGGTCATTTTTAAATGCCAGGACTTTATCGACATATTTCAGAGCAGAGTCGTGCTCGTTGATCGTGCTGAAGGTCATGGCTATTTCGTAGTTAGCCAGGGGGGAGCCAGGATCCACATATAAGGCGTGCCTATAGGCGATGATGGCATCTTCGTAATTGCCGGTATCATGGTAGCCAATCCCTTCTTTGACGTATTTGATAACTTGTTCTTCCTGTGCCGTTAGCGTCAATACCCACAAAAGTGAGATCATGAGGGATAGCTGTTTCATTGCTTTTTTGATAGCAATATATGGAAAAGTATAAAATTCCACACCTGGAACCCAAATGGGTATTAAATCTCTTTGAAATTAAAAATAACCGATACACACCCCGGTTATTACAAGCCACAAAAAGAAAAACCCCTCACTTCCGAAGAAGCGAAGGGCTTTAAGAACCAGCTATGTTTAAAAACGCTAAGTTAGCGTAAAGTGGTTTTGCTTAAGTAGGTTTAAGTAATTATTATTTCTGGGTTTGGATTCCAAGGCGGAACAACTGACAAAGCAATCTCTACGCTTAAGAGGAATGAGACTGCCTCGTCGTCCCTCCCTGCCTTGCCGGCAGGCAGGCACAGACCATGGGTATCAGTTAGACCCCAATTCCTTATACAATTTCCAGGACAGACAATCAAATGGATGATTTTGAATTATTCAGAGATCATCCTAGCAGGGATGGCCATTAAATATTTCGCGTAAAGAAAAATGAAGCAGACGATTAGTGTGACTCAAAATACTGTTCGAACGAAGTGAGTTTGTTTTGATTACCGGAGACCAGCTTCATTTTTTAGCGAAATATTTACAGGCCTAGATTTCTTTGTTACTTTCTTCATCAATGGAAGAAAGTAAAAAACAAGATTTGCAGGTGGACGGCTAGTCTAGGTTTCTTTGGCAGTACGACGACTCGGTACTTTTTGACAAGAAAAAGTACCAAGAAAATAAATATTCTGGATTTGCCGACAGAAAGGTTTTGGCCATTGTTACCATTTGGCGACTGAAAAAGTGACAAGAAATAGAAGTGAAACACCTGGATAACAGTTTAATGGAGGAACAATCAATATGTGATGGTCTGTGAGCCCTGCCTACCGGACAGGCAAGCGCAATGGGTAGGAGGCTTGAACTCAGTGTGGTAGGTCCTTTTTAGTGAAATTTGATGCCATTCTAGCATAAAGATCCCCTACTCGCCTAGGCTCTAGGGGATGACGGTAGAGGTGGCGCTTACGGTCGCTGGTTAGAGCCGCACACCAAGAGGACAGCACTCATCCTCGTTTATAACGAGGATGAACGAGAAGTGCGATTGTATCGCACAATGCGTTGCAAACGCTAATGTCAAGAGTCCTCGATTGCACTTGTCTGAAGCTTCTGCGAAGGCATGAAACGAGGACTAGATTAGGGCCGTACCTCCTCGCAGTGACGGTAAGGTGGTTGATCCTTCGAGCTTTAGCACCTATGAAGCAAAGAACTAGGGCTAGCCCTAAAAATCACCACAATCACCCCTTCTTAGGCTGCATAAACTGGATAGCCATTGACACCAGAATGGTCGTTGAAAAACCAATCACATTGTACCATAAGTAGCCTAAGGTGAGGTGCTCAGCAAGGACGAGATAATGCACAAGAAAGACTACAGCCTGAGCGACAAGAGCCCCATAAAAGACTGCCGTGCCTTTGACATACTTAATCAGAAAAGCCACGATAAAGATCCCGAGTATAGTTCCGTAGAAGATGGACCCGATGATATTAATGGCCTCAAGCAAATTCTCTGTATTGGTGGCGATAACGGCAAATGACAGCGCCACGCCGCCCCAGAACAAGGTCAGTATCCGGGATACCATGAGGTACTGCCGGTCACTCGCTTTGTCATTGATCAGCCGCTTGTAAAAGTCTATGGCTGAGGTGGATGCCAGGGCATTCAATTCGGATGAGGTAGACGACATGGCTGCAGAAAGGATCACGGCAATCAGCAATCCAATGAGACCATTGGGCAGGTAGTTCAGCACAAAGGTCAGAAACACATAATCAGAGTCTTTGGTCTCGGTATCCGGGCTCACAGAGGTGATGAGATCCTTCACCTGGTTTCGCACCTGGATCGATTCCCCGTCCACGGTTTTAAATTCATCTAGAAGCCGGGCTCTCTCTTCACTACCTTTCGCTGTGGAAGGAATGTTCAGGGCGATCTCTTTTCGCCTTTCAACCAACCCGTCATACTTTTCTTCAATGATGGCCAGCTCTTCCTTTGCGGGAGAGTTGCGCAGCATTTCCATCGAAGTCTCTTTGAAGTGGACCGGAGGCAGGTAGAAGACATAGAAGATATACACCAAAACACCGGTGAAGAGGATGGCAAACTGCATGGGCACCTTAAACACGGCATTGAACATCAATCCCATCCTACTCGCCGTCACGTTCTTTCCCGTAAGGTATCGGGATACCTGGGACTGATCCGTACCGAAATAGGACAAGGCCAGGAACAAACCCCCGGCAAGGCCGGACCAGATGGTATAACGTTTTTCAAAGTTGAAATCCAGGTCCACCGCATTGAGCTTTCCCAGCGATCCGGCAATATCCATGGCGTCTCCCATAGAGACATTCCGGGTGATGTACCCAATGGCAATGAAGAAGGCTGCAAACATGCCCACCATGATGATCATCATCTGGTATTTCTGGGTCACGCTGACTGCTTTGGTACCCCCTGTGACGGTATAGATGATCACAGAAAGCCCGGTGAGGAATATGGTTGCATTTAAATTCCATCCCAGGATAGAGGATAAAATGATCGCCGGAGCATAAATGGTGATCCCGGCCGCTAACCCTCGTTGCACCAGGAAGAGAAAGGCCCCCAGCATCCTCGTCTTGATATCAAATCGTGACTCCAGGTACTCATAGGCCGTATAGACCCTCAATTTGTAATAGATCGGAATGAAGACCGCTGAAACAATGATCAGCGCAAAGGGTAAGCCGAAATAGTTCTGGACAAAGCTCAATCCACTCTCATAGGCCTGACCCGGCGTACTGATAAAGGTGATCGCACTGGCTTGTGTGGCCATGACAGATAAGCCGATCGTTCCCCATTTCATGGACTTGTCGCCCAGGAGGAAGCTTTGAATGTTATGCTGCTTTTTGATCTGCCAGACCCCGACCAGAACAATCAGCACCAGGGTTGCTCCAAGAACAATAAAATCGAGATAATTCATCTATTTACCGGAGAAAAAGAGTTGAAGAATAATTATAATGAGGGTGATATTCGCCACTACAATCCAGTAAATGGGTTTCCAGCTTTTGAAATACGGTGGGGTTGCGTCTTGATCATCATGCAGGTTAATATCCATTATTGTTCTTTTTTATTTCCTATCGAAATCAGGTTAGTAAATAGTCGGTAAGCGCCGGGCACGCCGGCAGGAAGCTCCCTGAAAAAGGAGAGCCCGGTATAGATATAATATCCGGAACCATATTTGGCTACCAGCAGACTGCCATCCAGCGGCTCCTCACCCGGATCGTTCATACTCACCACGGCCTCAAAGTCTGTTGACCAGGATCTGGGGAAATACAGACCCCGCTCCTGCACCCATCCTTCGAAATCTGCCGAGGTTATCTTATTAGGGAAATTGAGGATGATGTGTTTCGGATCCAGAAACCTCACCTCCGACTCCTCCACGGTGACCCTGTCGCGTGACAGATCCAGCGGGAACGGTGCGATCTTCCTGGTGACTAATCTTGAATTGGTGTTATACTGTACAATCAGGTTGCCTCCCTCCTTCACATAATCAAACAGCACGGTATTCTTTGCCGCCAGCCAGTCGATGGTGTTGAAAGCCCTGACCCCCAATATGATCGACTTGTACTTGCCCAGGTTACCCGTTACGACATCCGTCTCTTTGAGCATATCCACCGTATAGCCTATTTGTTCCAGGCTCTGAGGGATGATGTCCCCGGCACCCATGATGTACCCGATCCTTCCATCGGCGATCTTGAGATCTATCCTGGAGGCTTTGATGATGGTTTTAGGGAATAAGATCTGGGGTGAGATGTGGTCATAGGTAATCTCCTGGATGCCTCGCTGGTAGACGTTGTCGCCAAGGCTGGCCGTGGCGGTGATTTCGAACTGGCCCTGCTCCCTGGAAGGATAGACCGCAAACACAAAGGTCTTTTCCTCTCCTTTGGAGGTCAAATCAAAAGTACTTCTCTCCGGATTACTTTTCCAGCCATTGGGAAGATCCAGGTATACCTCTCCTTTGACGTTTTTCTTTCCTGCCAGCACCTTTACTGCCACATTTTTGGCGGCGTTATCACCAAAGGTCAAAACATCCTGATCCACAGACACCATGACCGGTGGCGTGATATGCACGGGTTTATATTCCTCCCCTGCTACCGGGTCTGAGGAGTTGAACAATACCGGGATCTCATAATCAATAAACTGGTCGGCCACATTTAAGGTCACCCGGGCTGAAATGGGCGGATCATTCTCCGGCTTTCCAATCATGGACGGGTCATCGACCCTGAAGGTGCCATCAGTGCCCTCGGCTCTGAGCCAATAGGGCTGTGAAATCGGAAAATCCTTTGGGATGGACAATTCAAAGTTCAGATGGTTGGCTTTGTTTTCTGTCAGGTCCAGGTTAAACAAAAACGTCTCCTCATTGATATTGAAATCGATAGAAGATAGCAAAATATCCCCCGGACTTCTATTGGTGAGTTCACCTTTTATAACCAGTGAATCTCCTACGGCAAAAGTCTCCTGGTCTGTTACCAGTTCTATAAACGTGCCTGTGACGGCCAATATCAACTCATCAAGCTCTTTCAGCTTCACATTCTTCCAATACTGATCGGGTAAAACCATCAATGACTTTCTTGCGGATACCAGGTCCTCCAGGATCAGGTACGGTTTCGAAGGATCAAAATTGGCGATGGCTTCCTGGATAAAATAGATCACCTTTTCACTTCCAGCAACTCGCTTCCATGAGGTGTCAATGCCTTCAAAGATATCAGCGGGAACAACCGACTTGTCGTGGCTTACAAAGTAATCATACTGATCGCCACGTGAGGATGACCTGCCGAACCCCTGGCTCTTGTGCATGCTTCTGCTTTGCGCAGAGATCTCTGTATACGATTCTCCAATCATCGGTGAATAGGCCCCGACGTTCACCCGCGCCAGGTTAGTGGTATCAAAGCCCTGGCTGGAATTCTGGTAGAAGAAATAGCTGGTGTTCCACAAGATTCGTTTTGGCTGCCAGGTGGTCAACGCTTCCAACTGATCACTAAAAGCGTTGGGGTCAGCACTTTGTTTGAAGGCCTCAATGGCCAGGATCGCTGAAGCCGTATGGTGGCCATGCGTCACTCCAGGTTGCGTGCTAAACCGGGTGATCACCACATCGGGTTTAAATTGTCTGTAGACTTTAACGAAATCCGATAAGACTTTTTCCTTGTCCCACTTTGAAAAGGTCTCGTCCGGATGCTTGGAATACCCAAAATCCACGGCCCGGCTAAAAAACTGCTCGCCATGGTCTATTCGTCTGGCAGCAAGCAATTCCTGGGTTCTAATGATGCCCAGTGACTCCCTGATTTCCGGACCGATAAGGTTCTGACCGCCGTCACCTCTGGTAGCTGACAGATAGCCAGTACGGGTGAGCGCGCCATTGGCGTAGTAGGCGATCACGCTGGTGTTCTCGTCATCCGGATGGGCGGCTACATATAATACACTGCCCAATACTTTGAGCTTCTCCAGTCTGATCAAAATATCTGATGCGTTGTAATGCTTCGGAGCCTGTGCATAAGAACCAAGAGAAAAAACAAAGAGGAATAGAAGGACTATAAGGGGGTATTTGGTTAGTGTAGTTGGGGTCATGAATTTCTGAACGGAGAATTTATATTAAGGGTTATTTTATCAAATTAAGAATTCCTATTCAATTGGAAATAGGTAAATTAACATTAATTCAATGTAAGAAAAACAAAAAACCCGTCATTCAGGGGTTTGATTTGCTTTTGGTTGGTGTCTCAGCCCTGTTAACCACGAATCCACGAATGTAATTTGAGAAGCTTGTCATTCTACCAATGGAGGTATAATTAGTGTTATCGATGACAAGAATTTATAGAGGTGGTTAATCTCATTCCTCTTTGGAAGAATGATGGTCTGTGTGTCACAGACCATGGGTTAGTTGTGCGTGAACTCCTGGGGTACTTTGCGTGAACCCTTAGCTCAATGCGACTCCATAGCAATCGCTCACCCTATATCGCTGAAGGGACCCGCCCACAGGTTTAAAACCCTTCTTTGTTTTTGTTTTATGTCGAACTCAGATTAAATTATAAACTTTCTTAGCAATGACTAAACAATTGATCGATATTAACAGACAAAAAAAGGAACTATTAAAGATCAATTACTTTTGTATTTCTTGCGACATTTGAAAAATTTTTGAAGAATGGGGAGTCCCAAAAAGATTATTCTGGTAGACGATCATAAGATCATTCGTGATGGGCTTAAACTTTATTTTACCGGGAATGATGATTTTGTTGTAGAAGCCGAAGCCGAGAATGGTGTTCAGGCGTTGGAAATCATGGACAAACAGCAGTTTGACCTGGTGATTACCGATATCAGTATGCCCGAGATGGACGGTATTACCCTTACCCAGGAGATCAAAGAGAAATACCCGGATCAGAAAGTGATGGCGCTCACCATGATGGGTGAGAATCAGCACATCAAACATATGCTGGCTGCAGGTGTAAATGGATACATCCTGAAGAATTCTGATAAGACCGAAATCATGAATGCCATCAAGAGTGTGCTTAATGGCGAAAATTACTACTCCGGTGATGTGACCAAAGTGATCATTGATGGAATCTCCGGAAAGAAAAATCCAACCCAGCGTCTGAATTTAGAGTCGTCGCTAACCTCCAGGGAGAAAGAAGTGCTGAAGTTGATAGTGAAGGAATACAGCAACAAGGAAATCGCTGATCAGCTGTTCATCAGCGTTAGGACTGTAGATGCGCATAAAAGAAACCTACTGGAAAAAACCGGCTGCAAAAACATTGCTGGCCTGGTGGTGTACGCGCTCGAACACGACATCGAGTGATTCCTTAAAAGATAGTTCCCCAGCTTTCTTCCTGATCATAGAAAATTGAGTCTTTCACCATTTTTAAGGGTGATGAAATGTTGTTGCTATACAGGGCACCAGTCCCTAATCCCTGGTAACCCTCTGCATTGACATAGGCCGCCAGCTGCGTCACGGCATTTAATCCTACATTACTTTCCAGGGCAGAAGTGATCCAATAATCGATACCCATTTGGTTGGCTATGCCAATCCATTCCATACAGGAAGCTAACCCACCATGAAGGGTTGGTTTTAGGATGATGTATGCTGGCTTCAAAAATCGCAGGAGCTCTACCCTGCTCGACTTTTCTGTCACCCCGATCAGTTCCTCATCAAGTGCGATGGGGATGGGTGATTTGCCACAGATGAGTTGCATCGCCTCCAGCTGCCTGGGGATGATGGGTTGCTCGATGGAATGGATGTCATAAGAAGCAAGCGTATTTAACTTCTTTAGTGCCTCATTATTTTTAAAGGCACCATTTGCATCCAGCCTCAGAATCCCTGAATATGAACTTCTAATGCTCTCAATCACTTCTATCTCATCATTAAAGTCAAGGGCACCCACCTTCATCTTGATGCAGCCAAATCCCTTTTCGATCTTCTCCTTCGCCTGCTCAAGCATTCGTTTCTTATCCGACATCCAGATCAATCCATTGATAGGAATTCCGGTTTTCCCCGATAAAAACGGAACATCGAAAATCATTTTCTTACCACCATGCCAGAGATCTAATAAGGCAGTCTCCAGCCCAAAGATGACACTTGAATACCCATCGGAACATAATTTTGATGCCAGGTCAAAACACATACCAGAGCTGGCTGGAAGGACTTTGGAGCTGATCGCCCCTTTAATGTGTGACAGGCTATCAAGCACATCATCGATTTTTTCCTCACTCAGCCCGGGAAGTGGAGCGATTTCACCATAGCCGACAACCGAAGGGTCTTTAGAGTCATAAACTTTAATGAAGATCACCTCATGGTTCGTCATCGATCCCCTCGAAGTTTTTGCCTCAAATTTAAAATCCAGCGTGTAGGGTTTATATTCGAGTTTCAACATAGGTCTATGAATTGGAAAGAGCTCAATTTAAATGATTACACATATAATCTCCCGCAAACAAGGATAGCAAAGTATCCGCTGGCGGAAAGATCAGCATCCAAATTACTGTATTATAACCAAGGTAATATCTCACACTACGCTTTCAAAGATATTGTCAATTTAATACCCTCAAAAGCTTTACTCATTTCAAATGATACCCGGGTCATCCCGGCCAGGTTGGTCTTCCGGAAAGAGACCGGGGCTCATATTGAAGTTTTCTTACTGGATCCGGTCGATCCTTCGCCATTGCATGAAGAAACACTCAATGCGAAGGGTAAATGCATTTGGAAATGTATGATCGGAAATGCCAAAAGATGGAAGATTGAAACTTCCCTTATCCTCTTCATCCAGGATGGCGTAATACTGGAGGCTACCAGGCATGAAAATCAGCAGGTCACCTTCAGATGGCCACCCACACATACTTTTTCTGAAATCCTGCAGCTGGTCGGGAAAGTACCGCTACCACCCTATCTGCATCGGGAGATGAATGAGGATGACAAACCGAGGTATCAAACGGTTTACTCCAAATATGAAGGAGCGGTGGCCGCGCCTACGGCAGGTCTGCACTTTTCTGAGGAGATTCTTGAAACCTTAAAGCAAAAAGGTGTGAAACAGGATTATGTGACCCTGCATGTTTCAGCCGGAACCTTCATGCCCATGAAGGCGGGCATCGAAGAACACCCGATGCACAATGAGCAGGTCGTAATCACCAAATCCCTTATTGAAGATCTGCTTGACAATGAATTAGTCATCCCGGTGGGGACCACGAGCATGCGGACTCTGGAAAGCATCTATTGGTATGGAGTAAAAATCGGGTTAGGCAATGAAACCTTTCACATCAATAAGATGATGCCCTACTATGCCAAGAAGAAAAACCTGACGCGTGAGGAAAGTCTCAGGAATGTACTTAAGGTCATGGAAGCCAAAAAAACCACCAAACTGGTAGGCAGTACGGAGATATTCATTTTCCCTGGATATGACTTTAAAATTTGTAAGGCATTGATCACCAATTTTCACCTTCCTTCTTCCACTTTGATCCTGTTGGTTGCAGCCTTTATCGGCAATGATTGGAAAAAGGTCTACCAGGAAGCACTGGCCAATGATTATCGTTTCTTAAGCTATGGCGACTCGTCTTTACTTTTCCCGCGCGACAATTAAATGATTTGAAGTAAATTGGTATCCCAATGAAGGAAGCGTTCAATACATTCACCAGTGAGTTAGGAGAAGCCTTTGATTCTTTTATCCATATTTTTACTACCCCATTATTTGAGATGGGTGATAGCAAAATAAGCATTGGCACCATCTTTTACTTTGTCTTTGCATTCATCATTCTTGGGTATATCTCTAAGAAGATCAGGAGGTTTTTGCTACATACTATTTTACCCAAGACCCACCTGGATAAAGGAGTCAGCGCTTCAGTGGCCTCCATTGTCAGGATCATCATCATCATTATTGGGAGTATCATTATTGTTGACACTGCTGGCATTGATCTCAGTGCGCTCACACTACTTGCGGGAGCCCTTGGAGTTGGTATCGGTTTCGGACTTCAGAACATCACAGACAATTTTATTTCCGGGATCATCATCCTCTTTGAGAAGCCAATCAAGGTGGGAGATCGCATCGAAGTCGGAGATGTACAGGGCGATGTGATCTCTATTTCATTCAGAGCTACCACGATTCAAACCAATGACAATATATCGATCATAGTCCCTAACTCTGAATTCATCTCAAGCAGAGTCATCAATTGGAGCCATAACGACAGGAACATCCGTTTCCGAATCCCGGTGGGAGTTTCTTACAAGGAGAATCCTGAAAAAATCACAAAGATCCTGCTGGAAGTGGCGAATAAGAACCCTCATGTGAACAAAACCCCTGAACCCTCAGTGCTTTTTGATGAGTTTGGGGACAGTTCCATCAACTTCATCCTTGCTGTCTGGACCACCTCACATACGGACAGGCCCCGGGTGTTAAGATCCGAACTCTATTTTGAGATTTTTAAACGTTTCGGAGAAGAAGGTGTGGAGATACCATTCCCGCAAAGAGACTTACATCTAAAGACCCCCTTCCCTACGTCTAATTAGTCTTTCTTTCGCTTATCTCCGTAGGTAAAGGTGATGCCCAGACCGAAAACATTTTTAAACTGGACCCTTGGACCCACTGCATCAACTACCCCATCATTGTTTTTGTCCACTTCGATCTTGATGTCATCGTCATAGATAAGCTGGGTGAAGAGATTGGTTGTGAGCCAGCCATTTACCTTGAAAACTATTGTATTCTGCCAGTTAACATCAATATTCCCGAAATTCTCAACATAATTGGTGAAGAGTTCCAGACGTGAGTCTACCTTGACATTTTTAAACATCTCGTCTTTGTACTTGATCCTTAAAAAGGATCCCAGCTCAGCACGTGCTTTGGAACCCGGATCTACCCCATAGGCTCCGGCAGCAGCTAATCCTTCATCCATAACAAAGGTGAACTTCCCAGTAGCAGGGACATAGTTAAATGAAAGGACTTTATTTGGCTTATAATCAATACCAAGCCCGACGACTAAATAGCCGGGAGCCATGAATCTGGAGATCACACTGTCCGGTTCTTTCGCGGAAAAACCATTTGTAAACTGGGTTTTAAAGTCCAAAAGCCCACTAAAAAAGAACTTGTAACTGCTCTTGTTAATTTGGTGACCATATTTAGTCACAAAATTTATTTTATCGTCAGATTTGGTGAAATCCGCATCTCCTTGTCTAATAAGTCCATATGCCAGGTCTACGGAATTCTCCCAGGTTTGTCTGCCTTTTGCATAGTCAGCAAAATAGCCGGTGTATCCGGTGATTGATACAGAATTCAAACCCCCTGCTGCCCAGTTGGTAAGGGATACCTGAGAAAACGAAAGTGAGTTGATCCCACCAGCAGACCAATAGGAGGTGTCTTTCTCTACGGTAGTCGAGTCACTTTGGCCTTGACTCTGACTCAATCCTCCACACAACACCATCAAAAACAGAATGCCTTTTTTTATATTATTCATATCTATTAAAACCTTATTAAACCCTGATAACAGAAGTCATTAAATTTTATACCCATTTGACCTGGGTTATGCCTAACCCTGGAAGGCACCGCAAAAAAAATATAAAATAGTGATGGATAAAACAGCTAAACTGAATTATTTATGATAATTGTTGATTTTGGGTTTCTTCATGTGCAGTCGGATGGAAACATGCGGCGACACTTAAACGGAACCTGATGGTTGGTGGAGACACCAACCATGGGTAACTATGAGGCTAGGCTAAGTCATAGTATGACTTTCTCACCACATGAACGACCTCACAAAATGCTATGGCTGAACGTTAATAAATTAGATACTCTGAGCCTTCAGTCATACTATGACTGCGCCTACTGTATTCTTAATCAATCATAACTATTCACCTTCGCATCCTCCTCTTTAAGGATTCTTCGAAGGATCTTACCAATGTTAGATTTCGGAAGCTCAT
The DNA here is from genome assembly GCA_047947195.1 of Bacteroidota bacterium. Classification (GTDB taxonomy): domain Bacteria; phylum Bacteroidota; class Bacteroidia; order Cytophagales; family Cyclobacteriaceae; genus UBA7330. Next base: position 1,589,797 of record CP170458.1, on the reverse strand, counting down.
CGGTGAATTCAATGTATTTTGGCTGCTTATAGCCTGTCAGGCATTCCTCACAGTGTTTCTCCAATTCTTCCACGGTAAGTGACGGGTCTTTTTTCACCACGAAAACTTTGACCGCTTCTGTTGAGCTTTTATCAGGCACACCAATGGCACCGACCTCCAATACTTTCGGATGCATGGCGATGGCATCTTCTACCTCATTTGGATAGACATTGAAACCGGAGACCAGGATCATTTCTTTCTTGCGATCTACTATTTTGAAAAAGCCTCCATCGAGCATCACCGCAATATCACCGGACTTAAAAAAGCCATCATCAGTCATCACCAGCTTTGTCTCATCAGGCTTGTTCCAGTAACCATCCATGACCTGAGGTCCTTTGATACACAGTTCACCCTTCTCGCCGGTCTTAACTTCTTTCCCATCCTCATCGATAAGTTTCACCTCCGTACTTGGAAGAGGCAAACCTATAGAACCAATCTGAATGTTTCCATCCAATGGATTTATGGTAACCCCTGGCGCAGTCTCTGTCAGACCATAAGCCTCTGCGATCCTAAATCCAGTAACTTTTTCCCATTCTTCAAGCACATATCGTTGTAGCGCCATCCCTCCTGCCAGCACCACCTTAACATTTGAATGGTCAATCTCTTTAAACATCGGATGATTTAGCATTTTAATGAAAAGTGTATTCACCCCAGTCAAAAGTGAATATTTATGCTTTTTCATCTCTCCCAAAAATGCTTTCATATCCCGGGGGTTAGTAATCAGTACGTTTTTAGCCCCCAGCTTTAAGCCCAGACATAAATTGGCTGTCAAGGCAAAAATATGGTAGAGCGGAAGTGCCGTAATGAATGTTTCCTGCTGCGGCTTCAGATTGCCAGGAATAACCCAGGCATAGGCCTGCTCCAGGTTAGCTACCATATTTCGGTGCGTGAGCATTGCTCCCTTTGAGACTCCGGTTGTCCCACCTGTATACTGCAGGAAGGCAATATCTTTTGGTTTTGTATTGGGCTTATCAAGCGTTTTTCCAGCTCCTAACTTCAAGGCATCCTGAAACTTCACAGAAGCTGACAAAGAATAGGCCGGAACCATCTTTTTCACTTTCCTAACCACAAAATTGACGATAGACCCTTTGAGTCCACCAATCATTCCGCCAATGCTGGCAACGATTACATGCTTGATTGAAGTCTTATCTACTATCTTCTGCAGGTTCGAAGCAAAGTTTTCCAGAATCACAACCGCTTTACACTCGGAATCCGTAAACTGGTGAAGCATTTCTGAGGGCGTATACAGAGGGTTTGTATTGACTACAACCAAACCAGCTCTTAATGCACCCACCAGGGCGATTGGATATTGTAAGACATTGGGCATCATGATGGCAATCTTGTCATCCTTCTTCAAGCCACAATCTTTTTGCAAATAAGCCGCAAACGCTGCTGACAATTGATCCACTTCCCCATAGGTTAGCTCTTTGCCCATGTTTGAAAATGCCGGGTGATCGGAGGAATTCTTAAAAGTAACTTCAAAGAGGTCTACCAGCGATTCATATTGTTCGGGGTTAATTTCATGTGGTACTCCTTCGGGATAGCTTTTAAACCAGGGTTTGTCCATATGTCAATGCGTTTATTTAAAGGTTAATGAAATAAATATAGTTGTAATCATTCAGAAATGATAGATTGATAGATCAATGTTCTGAGCATCTGTTGGTCTTTGACTACCGAGCCGGGTCTTAATTGGGTAAAATATACCACCACAAGCTCCTCTACCGGATCTACCCAGTAGGTAGAGCCATAGGCGCCTCCCCAGCCAAAAGTGCCTAATGATCCGTAGGTTCCATGCGCCCCAACATCTAATACCACATCGAATCCCAATCCAAAACCCATTCCGTCATTATAGGGAATGCCGTGCAGGTGATCTGATGTCATCAATTGTACAGTGCTCGGGGCTAGAATTCTTTTGCCATTCAGCTCACCGCCATTGGCCATCATCTGAAGAAACAGGTAATAATCCTTAGCGGTTGAGAGTAATCCTGCTCCCCCTGAAAAACATTTGCGTGGTCCGTCAATATAGGCGCCCTGGCTATTCATCGTTCCTTCCACAGGTGCAGGCTTCAATTCCCCATTTTGAGGGTTGTAAACAGTTGCCAATCTTCCGGCTTTATTTTTAGGCAAGAAAAAATGGGTGTCATTCATTCCCAAAGGATCCAGTATCTCCTGTTGCAGAAATTTATCCAGGGGCATTCCCGATACCTTTTCAATGACCAGCCCGAGGATATCCGTGTTATAGCCATACACAAATTTCTCACCCGGATGATTGATATTGGGCAAGCTGGCGATTCTTGGTATCACCTCTGATATTGTTTCATCTCTGTCCGCAAAATACCACCCCTGGATACCCGCTTCGCTCCAGGCGTCAGCCATGATCCCATATCCGTAATTAATTCCAGCTGTATGGGTTAGAAGGTCTCGTATTGTGATTGCTCGTTTAGCTTTGACAACCTCATAACCGCCGTCTTCATTGGGTTCGGCAACAGTGGTCTCTGCAAATTCCGGAATGTAATCACCCACTTTGTCACTGATTAGCAGCTTTCCCTGTTCCTGTAAAATCATCACACCCACACTCACGATGGCTTTTGATTGAGAAGCTATTCTGAAGATCGCATCCTTCTGCATGGCCTTTTTTGCTTCAATATCTGCCATACCAATCGCTTCATAATAGGCCACCTCGCCTTTTCTGGCAACAAGTATCACGCTACCAGCCATCTTCTTATCATCTATGTATTGCTCAAATCTGTCGGTAAGCCTTTGGAGCCGATCAGGTGAAAATCCTAACTCCTTAGGCTGTCCGGTAACTAAAGTTTGAGCGTAAAGTCCTGCAGTGAATGTCGAGGAAAAGGTGACCAGTATGGCCAGCAGCCAGATCTTAAAGGGGTGTCGCATTTCTAAATATTTTCAGATGAGGGTAATTGTTTAATCGATACTTATTAATTTTTTGCTTCATACACCATCCAGCTATGGATATGTATTGGATTAGACATTGATCCCTGAAAAATAATCAAATTTGTTAAACAAACTTAACCCTTAACCTTATGTCATCCTCAAAAATAAAAGTTGCTATTGTTGGTCTTGGATTCGGTGCAGAATTCATCCCCATTTATCAAAAGCATGCCCAGGCTGAAATGTATGCAATCTGCCAGCGAACGCAAGCCAAGCTTGATGAAGTGGGAGACCATTTTGGGATTGACAAACGCTACCAGGATTATGACGAATTGTTAAAAGATCCTGATGTAGATGCTGTTCACATCAACACCCCGATCCCGGATCATGCCCGGCAAAGCATTAAGGCACTTAAAGCAGGCAAGCATGTGGCATGTACGGTCCCTATGGCAACTACTGTGGAAGAATGCAAAGAAATCGTGGAGCTGGTAAAACAGACAGGGCTCACGTATATGATGATGGAGACTGTGATCTATAGTCGGGAGTTCCTTTTTGTAAAGGAGATGTATGAAAAGGGTGAATTAGGGAAGATTCAATTTTTAAGGGCTTCGCATCAGCAGGAGATGGCCGGCTGGCCAGGCTACTGGGAAGGCTTACCTCCTATGTATTACGCTACTCATTGCGTGGGACCGGTATTGGCATTACCGAGAGCGAAAGCTGAATATGTCTCGTGTTTTGGTTCAGGAAGAATTGATGAAAAGTTGATCCCGAAATACAATTCACCATTTGCAATCGAAACCTGTCACATCAAACTCAAAGATTCCGACCTATCCGCCGAGATCACCCGGTCCCTGTTTAATACCGCCAGACAGTATAGAGAAAGCTTTGATGTATATGGCTCAAAGAAATCCTTTGAATGGACATTGATAGAACATGAAGACAGTGTGATCCATACTGGTGAAACACCAGAACGGGTCAAAATTCCAGATTATGCGCACCTCCTGCCAAAGGAGATAGCTCCTTTCACTACCGGGGGAGTCTATGATGCGGATGAAAATCAACATTTATCCTTTATTCAGGGCGCAGGCCATGGGGGTTCACACCCGCATCTCGTTCATGAATTCGTATCGGCACTGAGCGAAAAAAGAGCACCTTATCCGAATGCAGTAGAATCAGCCAACATTACCTGCGTCGGCATCCTGGCCCATGATTCAGCCATGCACAATGGGGAGATCAGAAGATTACCTGATTTTACGCAATAAGGTGATGAGAGGTATTATCCTTGCACTCCTGGTGTTTCAACTATTGACTGGCTGTAACACTTCTCCCGAAAGTAGCGATCAGCAAGGGGGTTCAACGTTGACCCTAAAATCAGATGATGAACAGTCCACGATTTCAGTTTATCGTGATGGTGTGGGATCACCCATAGTGGTTCAGAACGCCAAATCAGATTTTCGTCCCTATCTACATCCCATTGTGGCACCGGATGGTAAAGGAGTCTTAACTGAATACAGCCCGGGACACCATAAGCACCAGACCGGACTTTACTGGGGATTTACCCGGGTCAATGGAATGGATTATTTCCATCATCCGGGAGATAACTACTGGCAAAAAGTATCAGCTGATATCATCACAGAGGAAGGTCCTTCCGTCAAATGGCAAACTGTCCACAATCTGCTGGATTCTACCGGTTCTCCTGTACTTAAAGAAACCCAGGTATGGAGTATGCGATTGGATGAAGATCAATATATCCTGGACCTGGAATGGACCGGGGAGGCCATCACCGACGTGACGATCGGGGAATACGATTACGGTGGGCTTTTCCTGCGTATGCCGTGGGAAGAGGGAATAAAAGGTGAGGTAATCAACGCAGCCAGACAAAAAAATGAAGCAGCAGAAGGCCAGCGAGCCATGTGGGTAGATGTGGGCATGCAGGTTGAAGGGAGAGATGACCTGGCACATATTACCATTTTTGACCATACCCAGAATACCGGGTTCCCTCAGCCCTGGCGGGTGGATAATCAACTGGGCATTGGGCCTGTTCGTGCTCGCCTGGGAGACTGGCAAATTAAGAAAGGTGAAAGCGAGATCATCAAACATGAAATCAGGGTTTATACGGGAGAGCTGGATGATGTTCAACTCACCCAACAATGGACCGAATATGTGGAAGGTCATTACTACTCCGTGGCTGTCCTCTGGGACCTGGCACAGCAGGAAGGGAGAACGGCGAAATTCCTCAACCCGGAAGAAGCCGTTGATGCTATGACGGTGAAAGCAGGCTACCAGGTAAATGCCTGGGCGGCGGAGCCCATGATCACACAACCCATGGCCTTTTGCTGGGATCATAAAGGCAGACTGTGGGTGGCAGAAAACCGCGACTATGAAACCAGGCAAACCGGATTTTCAGCATCAGGAGATAGCAGGATCCTGATCATAGAAGATACCGACCATGATGGAAAGGCAGATAGCCGAAAAGTATTTTTAGAAGGCATCCCCTTCCCTTCCGCCATTGCCGTAGGTTTTGACGGGCTTTTCCTGGCAGCACCGCCCAACTTACTTTTTATTCCGGATGCTGATAAAGATGACAAGGCAGATCTTGAAAATATTGAAGTTCGTCTCACCGGATGGGGCATCCGGGACCGGCACGAGACCATCAACAGTTTGCACTGGGGACCAGATGGCTGGCTTTATGGCCTTGAAGGTTTTGCCACACCTTCAAAAATCCGAAAACCTATTGGCGAAGGGCATATCTATAAACACAGGGATGAATTTCCTGAAGATCTTCTCGATGCAGAAGGTGTCGATATCAATGGCGGCGTCTGGCGCTATCACCCAACGAAAGACATATTTGAAGTGGTTGCTCATGGATTTAGTAACCCCTGGGGTATCGACTATGATGCCAAGGGGCAGTTATTTATTTCAGCCTGTGTGATCCCACACCTGTGGCATGTGATACCGGGAGGCATCTACCAGCGCCAGGGCGGTCAGCACTTCAATCCGTATTTGTATTCGGATATCCAAACCATAGCGGATCATCGTCACCGCTCGGCTCATGGTGGGGCACGGGTTTACCTGTCGGATGCCTTTCCTGAAGATCAGCAGGGACGAATTTTTATGGCGAATATCCATGAGCATGCCGTACTCTCCGATGTCCTGAATAAAAAAGGATCAGGATTTGTTGGCACACATGGAGACGACTTCATGCTGGCTAACAATGCCCAATGGATCGGCTTTAGCATGGAGCTCGGACCAGATGGTAACCTGTACGTGCTTGACTGGCATGATGCGGATATCTGTGGCAAGGATGTGTTGAATAAGGAAACCGGCAGGGTATTCAGAATATCTCCGGAAACATCTCTGGCAAAAGACTGGCCGGGAAGATATGATGACCTGACACTATTGTCTGATCTGGAGTTGGCGAAACTTCAAACAAACAAGAGTTCCTGGCACAACAGAAGGGCACGGTTAATACTACAGGAAAGATCGACTAAAGGATCAATCAGCCAGGATGCTATCCAGATTTTGAATAAGATCTTAAACGAAAATGCGGAAATCAATTGGAAATTGAATGCCTTATGGGCTTTGCACAATACGAAAAATATCTCTCGTGAGAAGCTAATGAGCCTTTTGAAGGACAAAAATGAATATATCCGCGCATGGTCCATACAATTACTGTGTGAAGACAAGGACCCTGGCAGCCAGGTAATTGCCAGTTTCTCTTCAATGGCTGAGAACGACCCTTCTCCTGTGGTCAGGATGTATTTGGCTGCAGCCATGCAAAGAATAGATCCTGACCAGAGATGGAATGTAGTACAGGCATTATCCATAAGAAAGGAAGACATAACGGATCACAATATCCCGCATATGTTATGGTTTGCTACGGAACCATTGATAGAAGTGGATCCAAATAAATACCTGGGCATTGCAAGAGAAACAGAGATTCCGATGATCAGTCAGTATATGGCCAGGAGAATGGTAGATGCTGACCAAATGGAACCACTTGTAGCACAATTAGCTCAAAAGGGTAAAAACCAGGTAAACCTGCTGATGGGTTTCAGAGATGGATTGGAGAGCAGGCCCGGAACAAATGCTCCCGGCAATTGGGATGAAGTTTACAAGACGATTCAATCTCAGGGTGGAGAAGCAGCACAAATTGCCCTCAACATTGCCCAGCAGCTGGGAGATGCGAATGCTGCCATGCAATTTATGGCTACCTTAAAAGACCAGGGTAAAGCGACTGCTGAACGTATTACTGCATTGAATTCACTTGCCGATCATCAGTGGCCTGCACTTCAGGGTCTTCTCCCCTCCTTGCTCGATGAAGAGTCGATGCGTAATGCGACCATAAAAGCGATAGCCGCTTTTAACAACAATCAGTTGGGGCGAACCCTGATTGAAAATTATCCTAAATTCAATAAAACAGATAAGCTTGAAGCCATTCAAACTTTGTCTTCCAGGACTATCTATGGTCAATTGCTGACAAATGCGTTGAAAAATGAAGTAATACCTAAATCCGATGTTCCAGCCTATGCAGCTAGACAGCTGCGCCGGGTTGTAGGGAATGGGTTCGTTGAAGTTTGGGGGCCCATCGATCAGCTTTCAGGTAACCAGAAAGTACAGTATGAAAAATACAGGGATCTGCTAAGTAGTGAGGCACTATCAAAAGCAAACCTTACCAATGGGAAGCAGGTCTTCCTGCAAACCTGTGGTCCTTGTCATAAGCTGTATGGAGAAGGTGGAACGCTAGGCCCTGATATCACCGGATCAAACCGACAGAATCTGGATTACCTGCTAGGGAATGTGCTTGACCCAAGTGGTGAAATACAGGATGACTATAAAATGGTGGTTGTCACCACGAGAGACGGCAGGACTTACAGCGGCAACATCGCAACTGAGAACGACCGCACCATTGCGCTGAGTCTTGTTGGTCAGGATACGGTAAGCATAGCCAAGTCAAATATCCAATCGAGGGAAGTCACGAATGTTTCCATGATGCCGACGGGATTGTGGGAGACGCTGGAGAATCAACAGATCATTGATTTGGTAGCCTATCTGCAGACTTCGAGTCAGGTAGCGATGAAGTGATTTTTGCTAGAAATCAGGAGTCAGCAATCAGACAGTCCTTAACTCCCGCCGTCATTCCCGAGAGTCCCTCAGGACGAGTCGGGAATCTATCTAGCTAGAAGGTTGCGATATCGAAGATCCCCTACTTCCACCTGCCTTAGGACAGGCGCCTTAGGCTCTAGGGGATGACGTAAAAAGAGATGTTTTCGTTTCGTGAGGCAAAGACCACAAACTCGAGCGGAAGAAACTTCCGCCCGAGTTTAGATTAAAGCTGTAAGGCGTCAGTTACCTCAAACCTCAAAACCTTATTTGATGCAACAATTTCTGTTGAATCCTTCAACAAATCCCTATCAAACAATCGATTCAGATTGTTGGCTGCGAGGTCTTCTATGGAGCCATCTATTTTAATGGTATAGTTTCCGGTTGTCCAATTACTTTCAGGGATAAATTGGATACGTGTTTCCTCCACGGAATACCTGCCGGCAATCTCCTGATCCTCTTTCATAATTAAAAAAGATCCCAAAAGAGAGGTATAATCCAGCGCTTCGTTAAAATTCAGGATTAAAGGATCTAAAGATGAAGATTTGGGAGCCTGAATCTCCCAGGTCGAAATATGAGGCATCACTTCATCTCTTCTACCTACATAGAATGTCTTAATCACAGATTCTTTCAACGGTACACCTTTAGCAGATTTCCACTTATATGAAACTGCAATACTGTATTGATTGCCCTCTTCTATGGGGATCCCGTCCAAAATATTGGGCAACAGACTTTTCTTGATCCTTCCGGGTTCCAGCCAAAGCGTCAACACGGTTTGATCGTAGTTCCACAGCTCCGGATCGAGCTTGAGAAATATATGATTGAGGGTATCTCCCTGCGCATTGAGTAAACTCACATAATTCGATGAATGCAGTTCACTCATCTTTTCACTAAACACTAAATGGATCTTCAGCAGGTTTTCAGGTACAGTATCTAAAGTCGGGTAGATCTTGACCAGCTTGGGGCTACTAAAGGCAGAACCTTCAGGGATTTTGAATTCGTCAATCCTTTTGCCCTCGTAATTCACTTCATAACTTAAGCTCCTCTTGAATGGAATCGCAGGCATGAATTCTACTACCCCATCCAAAAGTTTAATATTTCCAAGGATGGGCTGGTCCGTCCCCGATAGAGACAAACTCAGTTGTTCAGTATCAATGGATTGTTCAGGGAAAAACGAACTGGGTATTCTGACAGCTATTGGCCGATCCCCATCAAATTCAAAGGATATCTCAACCGGAGCCTCATTTTTGTTTATAGAAGTGCATGCCGAGAAACCAATCACACAAAAAATGGCGAGGGCTTTCGCCCAGGCCATTTTGTATTTCAGATATCTTATGATTTTGATTGACCCCATATCAGGATCAAAAATTAGTTTTTATTGCCATTTATTGGCTGGTGCAGAAAACAAGGCCAATGCTCCGTCTTCCATCTTCTGGATCATCACCACTTTGTTATTTCCAAAAGCATCTAATTGTTGCACATCTTTTTGATCAAAAACCTTAAAGTCTACTCCTCCGGTCTCTTCTACCTTTGAGGTTAAAGATCCGTCATATCGGTTAATGTCATCAATATTCACTCGCATCATCGGTCTTGATGAATTGGCAAAGAGTAAAGATGTTTTATTACCCAATTTCATAGAGATGATGTCAAGTGGAGTATTTCTATTCCCCAATTCACCAACTGTTCTACCTTTCACATGCTGTCCAGATTTCAACTCATCCATCGGAAACAGTACCAGCGGAGTGCAGGTATAGCTAGCTACTAAATAAGATCTACCTCCTATTTCAGCAGTTGTAAAAGATTTGATGGGTGCATAGGTTTCATACCTTCCGTGATTGGCATGGTAGATTTCAAGTGAGGTAGATGAGGCATCATCTTTAAATGGAAAGGACATGCTTCTGAAAGTAGAACTAAACTCCTTGTTAGATAACCCGGATACCATGACTTTACCATCTGCATATTCAAGGTCTGAAATAGCATGAACCCGAATAGGTCTGCCCCGGCTATCTGCAGCATCTTCAGCTGGTGCATCAACGATCCCAGCCATTGAATACTCGACATTGTCCAAACCAATTTTTGATATTTTACCATTGACCATTTTGAGCAGCACAGGAGTTCCATCGGCAGTATGAACAGCAAAATACAGTGCTTTGGAGATTGGGTTTGCCACCATATCCTGGATGACAATATCTTCGGCTGTCGTCCCTAAAGACTCAGCCAGCGTCTTTGCAATATCTTTAACAGACACATCACTAGCCTGTTGATTGGCTTTGGTATCGTTCGTATTGAGGGCAAATACAGATGCACTTTTGGTATCTCCGATAAACAGTATCCCATCAGGTCCGAAGGATAGTTTGCTCATCGACTTGATTTCGGGACTCCCTGTTGAAAGATCATATTTCAAGGAAGTAGTAGAGGGCATGACGCTGAATGCCATAGCCACAACAGCCATGCATCCAATGATTAAATAGTTTAATTTCCTCATATAATTTGGGTTGATTATTACAATGAATACGATTTACACTGAAAAAAGGTATAAATACAACAGCATATTAGCTGTCTTGTTAGAAATCTAAGCTAATATTCTGAAGGAAATCTGAAATTAGGAGACAGCATACAGGAGGCAGGAGTCTCATGATCATGCTTATCTTTAACTGTTACATAACAGATTTCAGTAACACAATATCCTAATTTCTCAGATGCTATTGTTAGGAGATGACTGCTATAGATACTGTGTATGTATGCTGCACGAGGAATTTTGAGGAATCAGGGATCAGAAGATTAGGAAAGAAAATCAAGCAAGAAATCAAAATCTGTGGAAATGAGTGAAGATTAAGCTAAGAAGACTTCTGTCTTATGGAATAAAAAGAAAAAGGTCACAGCAGCGAATCGTCGCAGCGAGACGTCGCACCGCGCCCTACTGTGACCAGATTCAAATAATTTGGGTGGGTTGGGGTTAATCGATCGAGCTTGGTAGGGAGATCTTCAAACAAAGAAATTCTTATCTAGGTAGACTTCTGTCTCCTGTCTTCTATATTCTGTCTCCTTGAATAAAAAGAAAAAGGTCACAGCACCGAAACGTCGGACCGCCCTACTGCTACCAGATTCAAATAATTTAGGTGGGTTGGGGTTAATCGATCGAGCTTGGTAGGAAGATCTTCAAATAAAGAAATTCTTGTCTAGGCAGTCTCCAGTCTCCTATATTCTGTCCCCTGGAATAAAAAGAAAAAGGTCACAGCACCCCTACTGTGACCAGATTCAAATAAACAACATTAACCCAAAAATGATGGCTGTAAGGGAAGGATTCGAACCTCCACGAAGCGGTTAGTCTTCCAATTCACGAATGGTTACTTGAGGTAAGCGATCGTGAATTAGATAAGATTTGTCCCTTATCTTCACCCCCGAGATAGGAGGGTATGTCTGCCAGTTTCATCACCCTACAGTATGTATAAGAACTAATTATGATTCAAAAGTAATAGACCTAATGATACGTTGCAAATTTTTTAACAAATAATTTAAATATTTACATTTCATTTAGATATTAAGCTATTTCATTAATATTTAAATAATTCGAATTGATCTATTTAATCCATTTTGAATACTTATTAACAATTTCAGCAAATCGACTAATATATCATTACGAAACAGGAATAAATCGATTAAATTCCTATTAAATATTGAAAACGACTTAAAATGAAGTTTAATCCAACCTTACTTTTCATATCTCTAATATTTGTTACCTGTTCAAAGCAAAAGGGTATCCTCCCAACAGATCTAACCTGCGAATATTTAGAAAATCCCACCGTGGTTGATGTGAGTCAGCCAAGATTATCATGGATCAACCTGGCTCAGCATGATGAACGTAATCAATATCAGACCGCCTACCAGGTTCGGGTGGCTACTTCTGAATCAGAACTATCCGATCCAGATCTATGGGATAGCGAAAAAGTTGAAAGTGATCAATCTTTTAGAGTTACCTATAAAGGAAAAGAGCTTACCTCAGGCCAGGATTGCTGGTGGCAGGTTCGTGTCTGGGATAAAAATGATCAACCCTCTGCATGGAGTAAACCAGCCTATTGGGGCATGGGGTTACTTGATACTGCGGATTGGCAGGCCACCTGGATAGGTGTGCCGTGGCAAGGTGAAGAAGCCTTACCTATCCCCGAAGGTGGCCCTAATGCGATATTGGACACCTTCCCTCCTGCAGCTCCCATGCTCAGGAAATCTTTCCGGATTAGTAAGGACATCAAACGAGCAAAGGCCTATGTCACCGGGCTTGGATACTTTGAATTCTATGTGAATGGCAAAAAGATGGGCGATGAAGTCCTGATACCCAATCAAACTAATTATGGAAAAAGGCCCGGACTGGAAGATCAATATATTCCGGTCGATGATAATTTCAAGGAATATAAAGTCATGTACCTGGTTTATGACCTCACCAATAATTTAACACCAGGTGAAAATGTCATTGGATCTATTCTTGGAAACGGGTTTTACAATCCAGCAAAATTCTGGACCAGTCCATACGGAACCCCCAGGTTTTATGGTCAGGTTGAGATCGAATATATGGATGGAACCAAAGAGATTATTGCCAGTGACCTATCCTGGAAGACGGCCAAAAGCCCTATCCTGTTTGACATGGTCTATTATGGAGAAAAGTATGATGCCCGACTTGAACAGGAAGGCTGGTCTGCTCCGGGATTTGATGACAAGGAATGGGAAAATGTAGTCGAACGAATAGCTCCTTATGGAAAACTGGTTGCTCACACTGCTCATCCGGATAAGATCACCGAAACATTTAAACCCATCAGTATTGAAAAGAAAAATGACAGTGTCCATGTAGTGGACTTTGGAACAGAAATCTCAGGATGGGTTCGGTTAAATAATGTAACTGGCCCGGCTGGTCACCAAATCGATATTGACTTTATCAGCAATCTCTATTCCGGAGAAAATTCCTATATATTCGGTGGTGAAGGGAAGGAGAATTATGCCCCCCGGTTTAACTGGTTTGTCTTTAGTGCCATTGAAATCACCAACTGGCCAGGTGAGCTCAAAGAAGAACATCTTACTGCGGAAGCGATAAATACCTATGTTGAGGAGACTGGTGTCTTTGAAACCTCTAATCAGCTCTTCAATGACATCAACAAAATCTGGAAAAGAAGTCAGACGGATAATATGCATGGTGGATTGGCTAGTGATTGTCCTCACCGGGAAAGATCTGGTTACACCGGAGATGGACAGGTTGCCTGCGTCACCGTAATGCACAATTTCGATGCACGTAATTTCTACCAAAAATGGATTCAGGATATGCTGGGAGCGCAGAATGTAGATAATGGCTATGTTCCTAATGGAGCTCCCTGGCAACGCGGATGCGGTGGGGGTGTGCCCTGGGGGGCAGCGATGAGTGTGATGCCCTGGAATTTTTATGTCCAATATGGAGCGCTCGATATGCTAGAGGATAACTATGAGGGAATGAAGGAACATGTAGAATGGATGAAAAAGTGGGTGGATGAAGATGGCATCATGTTCTCTATGGAACCTGACAAGGACGATCCTGTCATGTGGATGAACCTGGGTGAATGGGCTGCTCCTACCGGCCGAAATAGCATTCCTCAGTCAATGGTACATACATTTTATTATTGGCGATGTGCAGATTTTACTGCTAAGGCTGGAGCAGCATTAGGTCAAAATGATGAGGCTAAGGTGTATACAACACTAGCAGAACAAACCAGGGAGGCTTTTCATCAGGCATTTTATGATTCGATAAACGGCACATATGGAAATTATGGAGGAAATGTGTTAGCGCTCACCATGGGTGTACCTGAAGACCAATATGGAAAAGTTGTGAAGGCCCTGGAAAAGAATGTTGAGAATAATGATCGCCACCTGGATACCGGGATTTTTGGAACAAGATTCTTTTTTGAGGTGCTGGCAAACAATGGATTGAATCACCTGGCTTATGCTGCGATGAATCAAAAGACACAACCTAGTTTTGGCCACTGGCTGGAACAAGGCAGTACCACCACCCGTGAGCAATGGGATGATAGTGGATCGCATAATCACCCGATGTTTGGTGGAGGGCTTGTCTGGTTTTACCAAAACCTGGCGGGAATGAAAGCAGACCCACAAGTCCCTGGCTATAAGCACATTATATTTAAACCACAACCCATCTCCTCGATGAATTTTGTAAAATATTCTTACGAGACCTCCTATGGACAAGCAGGAATCAAATGGGAAAACAAAGATGCGAGTTTTTCAATGAATGTTGAAGTGCCAGTTGGTTCCTATGCAACCGTGTACATTCCCAATGAATCAAAAAAGCAGGTGAAAGAACGAGGAAATCCAATCAGCGATAATGATGCAATAAAGTCGCTGGGAAATGAAAATGGATATTCAATCTATGAAGTGAAGAGTGGGGAATATGAATTTATGATAGAGGTCGGACGATAGTCAGACCGATAGGAATCTCTTTAAACAGTCTGACTACCGTCTGACCATTTACAGAGCACAGCACAGATCACAATTCTAAACTGATATAACCGCAAAGGACGCAATCTAATCTTGCGCTCTTTGCATAGTTTCTTAGCAAACTTTGCCATAAAAAACAATTAGTCAATTTTATAAAACAAAAAAGCCCGGCATGAGCCGGGCTTTCTGTTTTAGATATTTTGTATTAAACTGATTGCGGAGACGGAATGTCAAACTCCGCATTTCGTGGATCAGCCAATAGCCTGTTGGCTTCTTTAGCGCGATTTCCAACAAAATGTTCTGCCTCTCCATCAAATTCCAGCCATGGACCAACAATGTAGTTGGCTTTATCTTCAGGAACACCCATGCCATCTCTGGCGATTGCATGAATCTTCATGAATTCTTCGTAGGCCAGCTTATTATCACCAAATTGTCCTGCTTTCGCATTGAATGGAACCTTCTCTCCTAGTCTGTAAGAGGTATTCATCAAATGTCCAAGGGTACAGCTATAGTGAGCATCTCTCATGGTACCATTCGCCATTGAAGGGTCGTTGGCTCGAACAGCCGTAATGAAACTTTCCCAGTTTCCTCCTGGCGTCATTCGAACATCCTTCACGGTTACGTTTCTTGGTTGACTACCATTCTTAGAAACATATTCTCCATTTTCGCCGATGAGTCTTCCACCATCTTCAAAATAGAAATGATTGGTTACCTGTCTTTCGTAACCTTCATGATTCACGTTTCTTACATTAAAGAATACATATTGTCCGTTGGCAAATTCGGCTACTGCAAACATGGTATTTGGTGTTTCACCTTGATCATCCCACTTAAATCTGCCACCAATCGCCATAACCCGCTTCGGATGAGTATTTTCTATTGCTTCATCAAGTGCCCAATAAGCTACGTCCAGCTGGTGTGTACCCTGGTTATTCAATTCACCATTTCCAACCGCCCAGTTCCAGTGCCAGTTATAGTGGACCAGATTAGCATTATAGCTATCGATAATAGCAGGACCTTTCCATAGATTCCAATCCAAATTGCTTGGTGGAGCAGTGTTTGGCTTAAAGCCTATTCCCTCTCTTGGTTTACAGGCAAATCCATGAGAAACGGTCATTTTACCATATTTTCCAGAACGAATTTCAGAAATTGTCTTTCTCCAGCTCTCGCTACTTCTTCTTTGAGCTCCATGTTGGACTACAATACCGTATTTCTCAGCAGCGGCCAACGCTACTCTACCTTCGTAGATATCGTGACTCGCTGGTTTTTCAACATAAATATGCTTTTTAGCCTGGGCTGCCCAGATGACCATCAGTGAATGCCAGCTGTTTGGGGTAGCAACAGTAATGGCATCTACATTTTTGTCATCAAGTACTTTTCTGACATCAGCAACACCTGTTACTCCAGTATGTAATCCTCCGTCATCCTTAACCTGTTGTACCCGGCTTTGCAGGACATCACTATCCGGATCTACCAGGTAAGCAATCTCCACATTATCCAGTTTTCCAAATCCTCCTATGTGACTCCTACCTCGTCCATTCACACCGCAAATGCCGATTCGAACGCGATCATTAGCACCCATGATTTTTGCATAGGATTTGGCGCTAAATCCCATTGCACCGATTGTTATTCCTGTGGTGCCCAGGACACTTTTCTTGAGAAAATCTCTTCTTTGGGTCATGATTCTTTTCTTTACTTAATTTATAGAACTATCTAAGTTAATAAATGATCGGCAGGATTACTATGCCTTGCCGGTCATTGTATTGAAGACCTGAAGCTGCTCTTTCATCGCTGCAATTCTGTCATCCGGTGTCGTGCGAGCTTCAAGCAAAATCCATCCTTTGTATTTAATTCCTACAAAAAGATCCATCAGCTGCTGATATGGATAATCTCCGACATTCAATTCACGAATATGAACCGTATCACCAAACCACTGTTTCACCGAGTTGAAGTTTGCTTCCAGACCCGGAGGTAATAAATCTGTATCATTACAATTCCAGCACATTTTCACGCTTGGTTCGGTTACCTGTTCGAAAATAGCTTTCATATTGGGTAACTGTTGAGTGAGCTTACCATGGACTTCTACTCGCACCAATTGTCCCATATCACTGGCATACTTTCCAATCTCATTAAATGAGGCGGCTATTTGTGCAATGGTTTTTTCCTGAGGTACCTCTTCAGGCAATCCATTTGGTTTTACTTTAATACCAGAGGCTCCAATATCCTTGCATAGCTTGATATACTCTTTCGTACCTTCGATATTCTGCTTTACACGGCTCTGATCTACATGGTGGTAGTCAAAATTAGACCCGTACCCAACGCATACCACATCACTATCAGCGAATCTTTGCTTTACCTCTGCTCTCTGACTTGCTGACAAGTTAGTCTCCACCCCATGGGCATGCTCAGTTCTTAGCTCAACTGCCTTAAAACCAGCCTTTTCACAATTTGCGATCAATGTGGGTAAATCCCAGTCCTTACCCCACTGATAAGTAACCAGGCCTAGTTGCATCTTGGACTTTTTCGCTACTTCAGCAAATACCGAACTATTCAGGAGGGAAACCCCTGCCCCAGCCATGATGCTCTTTTGTATGAAATCTCTTCTTGATTGTTTATCCAACATATTAATATAGTTTTTGCTTTAATAAATATTAGTCAGCATATTCATCTGCTAACTTATTGATTTGTTCATCTGAAAGATCCGCAGAAGCCACAACCATTCTATATTTAAATGTAACAGACTCACCCTTTTTCAAACTGAAATTCAATGGCTCTGCTTCTTTTGAAAACACACTTGGTCCCAATGTATTAGCTGCAAAGAGTCCGTAGCCACGGGCATGCCAATACGTCGGATATCCAACATTATTCGGATGATCAATGATTACAATTGAAATCTTTTCACCTTTTATCTCACTACCCAGTTTCATCCAGCGTCCTCTCGTGCTCCAAACCTCTTCCCCCTCTATACCTTCAGAACTTCTGTAATTACCCTTCACATAGGTATTATCCATTTTTTCTACTCTGGTAGGTACTCCATGTGCATCGGTAAGCGTTGTGGGCCTGTCTGATGGAAGCTCCAACTCTCTACTTACACGAATAGCAAACATACCTTCTTTATTGTCAGTGAATTCTACTTTATCTACCAACGCGAGAAGTGTAGTAGTTCGATCAATAATTCTCATATCACCATCCGCAATAAATTTAAACGTGGTGATTTCATCTAATAATTTAGAATCATACGGAGATTTCCAAACTGACTTTGTAGTAAGAGTGGCACTACCTTCACCACTTTCAGCCCTGTGAATTAATTGGTGATAGATGGTTCCATAACGATCTTTTCGCTCAGCTGGAATAGCTTCTGAATTATTCCAGAAGTCAAATCCATTTACATCACCATAGTTGAGCCAGATACCCACGTGGTGCGGATGATCGGTTCGGTCTCCTTCTTTATTGATTAATGGAAAGCTTCTTGTCAACATATTGCCAGCTGCCGAATTGACCGGCCATAATACCGGCTTCATGATGTTGTCGGGGTATATGTATGAGGTAAATAGCTTACCTCCAATCATCACATCAACTTTTTTCTCAGCTTCGTTGACATTGAGATTGATCTCCTGTTGGACTGGAGTTTTTGATTTCTTTTGACCAAAGGCAGTAGTTATGCCAATAGCCAATATAAAAAGTACAAATAATTTAATTTTCATTTTTGGATATTTAGTAATGGGGAAAATACAAATTAAAACCTGCCAGGATACCTGGCAGGTTTAATATTAATTACCGTTTCTGATATAATTCTGAATTTAGACTAATTCAGGAACAGCAAAGCCGTTTCTGTAATTACGTGTTAGCATTGCATCTGCTTCAGGATCATTCACAAATGTCTCAGACATTGGATTGAATTCCAGTACACGATTTAGTCTGTAGGCTATGTTTCCAAGGTGAGCCAAACCTGAAGCAAGGTGAGCCGTTTCAACAGGTCCATTCAAAATGGTTCTGTCATGCTTACGTACTGCTTCGATGAAGTTAGCAAAGTGTCCATCAGTTCCACCCGCTCCTCTATCATAGCCAGAAGCTGTTGGTCCGCCATCTTTACCTGATTTTCCAGGCTCTCTGTTTCTACCCAGATAAGTGCTGTATGTATCATACCCGTCTACTACAAGGATACCTTTATCCCCGTAGAAGATATTTCCTACAGTTACTCCATCTTCGGCATTGGTACACCAGTTTCTCACTTCAAACTGGATGATTTTACCCATTTTACCTTCATCAGGATATTTGTAAACCGAGGTTAACACTTCAGGAACCTCTTTCGCGTCATCCCAAAGGAATTTTCCACCTGCTGAAGCAATTTCGTTAGGTAATCCTACATCCAGACCCCACATACAAAGGTCAGTTTCATGAATTCCCTGGTTTCCTACATCACCGTTACCATAATCCCAGTGCCAGTGCCAGTTGTAGTGAACAAGATTTCTTGTGAATGGTCTCTTAGGAGCTGGTCCTGTCCAAAGGTCATAATCAATTCCTTTTGGAACCGGCTCAAATCCAGCATCTCCGATAGAAGGTCTCCATCTGAATACAAGACCTCTGGCCATGTAAACATCTCCAATATATCCATCGCGTAGCAACTGAATAGCTTCCTGAACTGCAGGAGAGCTTCTTAATTGCACACCATGCTGTACAATTCTATCATATTTATGTGCTGCCTCAACCATCTTACGTCCTTCCCAGATATTGTGTGAACCTGGTTTTTCCACGTATACATCTTTACCAGCCTGGCAAGCCCAGATTGTAGCCAATGCGTGCCAGTGGTTTGGTGCAGCAATACTTACAACATCGATGTCCTTGTTATCAAATACTTTTCGCAGGTCTTGCTCCAGGGCAACTTCCTTGTTGTAGGTTTCTTTAAAGCTTTTCTGACGATCCTTCAAAAGATTCATATCAGGATCACAAAGAATGGCAACATTTACATTGTCTTGTGCCATAAAGCTTGAAATGTGATTTTTACCACGACCATTTATACCCAATACCGCGGCATTTATTCTGTCATTTGCTCCAAATACCTTGGAAGACACAATCGTGGGTGCAACAAATGCAGCAGATCCGGCTACGGTAGTTTTTTTAATAAAGGATCTTCTAGAATTTTCCATGTTTTGAATTTGATTGTTTACTTCTTGTTTAACAATGATTTCCACATATAGTACTCTTGAAAGCTAATTGTGTACCAATTAAAAAAATGTTTATTTAAGGAAAATAAACCAGCTTTCTGAATAAAGCAAGAGTACAAAAAACGCACCTCTAATTTAATAAAGAATAGCCTAGTATACAATTCAAAAAAAAACTTATCCGGGGACAAATACCCCCGGATAAGTTTTCATTTAACGTTATGTTATGCTTTTTAGAAGCTTTTTATTCTCCTATTGCTCGCATTGGATCTTCATTAGGTCCTAAACCAGCAGGCTGAACCACGTGGGTCAACGGCTCGATGTTAGCTTCTGCTCCATCATAACCAGTAGTCTGGTTCAAGGTGGCTTCTACGTTTCCTACGATATAATCAATGTAAACAGGCCAGAAAATGTGCTTTGCAGACATTGAGTAATGAGTAGTGGTATAGGTGGCCCAAGGAATTTGATCCCTATAGAAGCTATTCTTATCCATTACACGGTTGTAGAAGAAGTTATTTGGTGAAAGTGCTTTCTCATAGTCGTTACCAAGGGATGGGTATGTATTGCCCAGGTAATCAGTTTTGCCCGTTTTAGCAAAAATGACTGACATCCTTACTAACTCATCGTGACGATATTCTTCACCATATAGCTCTCTGTTACGCTCATCAAGTACAGCTCCAATTCCATAGGTATTCTGAATATCAGCCGCTGTATACATCTCAATAGCATTTGATCTCATACGGATTTCGTTGATATCATCAGCTGTTCCCTGGAAGTCATTTTGCCAGTATCTGGCTTCTGCTCTTACCAGGTATGCTTCAGCTATACGCATGATATACATGTCAGCTTTTCCTCCATCCTGTCTCTTGGTTTCTTGTTCCAGGTTAACAGAATAGAATTTATACCTTGGGTAACCATACCAGCATCGGATCGTATCAGCACAAGTCAATTCAGGAATACCATCGCTGTTTGTATCTACCCACAATTGTAGTGGTTGTAGATACCAGGTTGGGTTCTCCTGATCTCCTCCTGGAGCCAATGATGGGTTATCATACAATAAATCCTCCATCTCCATCCAGTTCAGATCCTTGTGTCGGTAATCCTGCTCATCCCAGGTACCATTGAGTCTCCACATGTCATATTGAGAATAATTAGAAGGACGGGTAAAGCCCTGGCTTCTACCCCACTTCTTCATCATTCTACCTCCGTTATCTGAAGTTGTTTGCTGCACATCAGTACCTACGATACCAGTTCCAGGAACGTTGATTGCTTTGTTGGTACTTACGAAGTTAGGCCCCCAGGCACGAATCCTGGCTGTTCTTCCCTGAGATCCAAGGATAAATTGTGTGTTGACAACCAACCAGATTCCTTCAGGATTGCTGATCCTCTGTGAACCTTCATTCATATGCAAATAGTTTTGTGCATCGGCAACAGCATTACCACTTCGTCCAATGATTGGGTTTCCGGTATTTGGGTTAACAGAGTTAGCCACAGCAACAGAATCAACCCCAGAAGGGATCATTGCATCAGTAAACAAAGTAGACTCACCACCTGTGATCACAGCATCCATTAAAGCTTCTGCTTCCGCAAACCGAGTATTTAGCATGTAATATTTAGCTAACAGGATTCTTACAGCATCCTGAGGAGCTTGCCCGGCAGGCAATTCACTTTTGGGTTTAACATGTTGCACTGCAAATTCCAGGTCTGCTATCATCTGATCCCAGATACCTTGCATGTGGAAAGCTTTGAAATCTCTTCTCGCTTCCGGTACAACACTCAATACAAATGGCACATTACCAAATTGCATGGTTAGCTGCATGTAGAAGAAAGCTCGAAGAAAATAAGCTGATCCCAATAAGTGATTTCGCTCAGGATCTGAAGCTCCCCCATCCCACTCGGGAAAATCGATGTAATCAATTACAGTGTTACAGTTTTTGATATGTGCATAGTTATCAGCGTAGAATGATCTTGCACGTCCTGCATCATCATTTCTTGAATTAATAGGAGTAGCATAGGTATTCAAGTCCACCCATGCATCCGGCTTATCAGTTGATCCAACAACTGTTGCATCACTCATATTACTATTGAACATCAATTCCCTGGTGTCACCATTCCATTGATTAAATACTCCCAGGTAAGCTGCATCCAAAACAGTCTGCAAACCTGCCGCATCTCGGTAGGTATTTTCCGGGCTAAGGAAAGAAAGTGGTTCTTCCTTCAAAAAGTCATCGCTACAGGAGAATGAAAAGATCATTGCTACTGCTAAAAGACTTACTTTATAAAATCTATTGTTTTTCATTTTTAAATCTTTCTAATTAATAATTAGGTTATTAGAATGTCACATCAAGGCTAAAAGAGTAAGTCCTTGGCATTTCCCTCTCATTTTCAGGATCTCCATATATCCAGCTGGTAAATACAGCTGCATTTTCTACGTTCACTGCTAATCTCACCCTGGAAAAGTTAATGTTGTCCAAAAGGCTTGCAGGAAGACTATATCCAAGTGATAAGTTCTGGATTCGAACATAATCCTTGGATAACGCTGACTGGATACCTCCTAAACGAATGGAGTTGATTCTTGCGGCATCATCGATCTGGTTGTTAGGAGTCCAGTAAGGGATCTTATACCAGTTGTGGTTTTTGATGTATTGCTGCTCCCAGTTGAATGGCTGAATGGTTTGTCCTAACCAACCAAGCTTTCCAAGAAGGACTACACCTAAATCAAATCCTTTAAACTCCACATCATTTCTCATGGTGATGTACCATGGATTCTTTCTCAGTCCAAGGTATGCCTTGTCTTCCACATTGATTACTCCATCATTGTTTTGATCTACGTGCCTGAAGTCACCAGGATATAACCCGTAAACTGCAGCTTCTGCCTCTTCACCGATTTTGTAAACTCCATCAGTTTGGAAATCCCAGATGATATCTTTAGACTCTCCGATAAACCATCCGTTCTGTAAATCATCTGGCTCTCTGAATGAACCATCTGGTTGCTCAGAAGGATCATTACCAAGGGTTTTGATCTTATTAACCTTATAAGTTACGTTCAGAGCCGTTGTCCAAACCAGGTTAGAATTGGTGACATTAATGGTATTAATACCTAAATCAAACCCTGAGTTTTCTAAGCTACCAACATTGTTTTTAGATGTAGTAAACCCGGTCAAAGCTGGTAATGATTGGTCAAGTATCAAATCAGTAGTTTCTGATCTGTAGATATCCAATGAACCGCTTACTCGATCGCCAAACAAACCGTAGTCAATACCAACGTTGAAAGCAGCTGTTTTTTCCCAGGAAAGACCTGGCAATGCAAATCTTGAAAGGGAAGTATAAGGTGCTGCAAAATAACCACCATCATAATTCAGATACAGTCCACTGCTCAATTGAGCATAAGCGTTGTAAGCCTGTAGTCCCTGGCTGTTTCCATTCACACCCCAGCTTAATCTCAACTTCAAATAGCTAAGTGTGTTGCTGGTAGGCATGAAGCTTTCGTTAGTAATCGTCCATGCTGCAGATAGTGATGGGAAATTACCATAAAGATTATCAGATCCGAATCTTGAATAACCATCTCTTCTGATTGAAGCCGAGAAGTTATATCGGTTACCAAATGCATAGTTGATCCTACCCATCACACCTGTTCTTGAGTTTACTTCATCACTAGAGCTTACAAACTGGTTGGTTGCAAGACTCAAAGCATGGTATCCAAGTGCTGCTGTAGGGACAAAGTTATTAGCCCTGGCAATGGTTTCCCATGATGAATTCCTCTCGGCATTGTAAAGTGCTGTGAAGTTGAATCGGTGCTCACCAAAAGCTTTATCCCAGCTTAGGATGTTATTGGTCTGCCATGAAAAATAATCATTGTGTCTTCTCTGAGCCTCATCAAGTGTTCTGTTAGGGTTACCTGACATATCCAGGTCAAATCTTTTCTGGGTGTCAAACCTTGGTGTGAAGTCTGTCCTAAAGCTAAAACCAAATGGTAAAGTAAACTTGGCAAACAAGGTAGGGTTGATCATGAATCGAGTATATAATCGATTGTTCCATGATGGATCCTGATATGGGTTACCCAGGTTAGATCCTGCAGGCTGTGCAGTCAGGTTCGCAGGTGTGCGTTCCATTCCATTTGTCCATGGCTGATCATAAGGAGATAATGTACGGTATCCACCGTTATCAATTGGCTCCTGACCATCATCCTGAAACGTAAACTGAGCATTAGCTCCAATATTTAAGAACTCTGCCAGGTTTACATCCAGGTTTAATCTTGAAGTGATCGTTTCAAATGTTTCCCACAATTGTACAGATTCCCTGTTGCTATACCCCATAGAGTAATAGTAGGATACTCTTTCAGTTCTTCCTGAAACGCCTAAGTCATAGTCTTGTCTTACCCCGGTATGGAATAAGAAATCCTGCCAGTCATAGGTAACACCATTATTAAAGTTTTCAAGTTCTTGAGCCCAGAAACCAAAGTTATTGACCCGTGCAAGTGCAATTGCTTTAGGATCAGTCTCACCTGGGATACCATTAGCTGTCAACCAGTCAGACTGGTATTGAGGATCTATCTTATTATAGTCATCAAAAACTGACCATGGATCTGTACTTGTATTTGTAATGGTCTCATTCATATCAGTCAACCAGTCCAAAACTTCTTCACCACCTTTATAAGTAGAGATTCGTCTTGCACCAGTGATCAGACCTACGCGAGTGCTGAAAGTAATCTGCGGTTTGCCATAAGAACCTTTTTTAGTGGTAATGATTACCACACCATTTGATGCCTGTGATCCGTAAATCGCTGCAGAACTCGCATCTTTCAATACGTCGATACTTGAAATGGTATTCGGATTGATCTCAGCAAGATCTCCCCGGAAGATGACTCCATCCAATACGATAAGTGGTCTGTTGGCATTCCTTTCATCGTCATCATCTGCTTTGATGGATGCATCACCCCTTACTTCAAAGTCAGGTACCATTTTAGCATTGGTCGAATAACCTACTGAAAGACCAGGAACAGTAGTTCTTAGGATCTCAGAAACACTGGTAGGCTTATACTTCTCAACTTTCTCCGCCTGAACATTTACAATCGCACCAGTCAGATCTTTTTTCTGCTGTGTACCATAACCAATTACGACAACTTCATCAAGTGCAGTTACGTCCTGAGCTAAGGCAATATCAATTGATGATCTATTTCCAATTGTCTCTTCAATGGTTGTATAACCAACTGAACTGAAAACCAATACATCATTGTCTTCAGGGACATTAAGTGAATAGTCCCCATTAAAATCAGTGATCACACCGGTGGTAGTCCCTTTTACAACCACGTTTACACCAGGTATACCTTCACCGTCCTCTCCAGTTACCGTACCGGTCACTGTTCTTTGCACTGTCTCATCAGTGCCATTACCAGAATCATTTGGATTCACGGTAGCAGTTGCTAAATCCGGAGCACCGACAATCAATAAAGTTGCTAAACCAAATGCTCTCAAGGATTTCCAAAGTAGTTTTTTGTTCATAAAAAACATTTACAGTTAAACATTAATTAAAAAATTAAACATCAGCTGAATGAATTTGACACACCAGGTACCTCAAGACATTCAACTAAAAACCAATAAAACTTAAAAAAAAAATGACCTTGATCTCTCAAGGATTTTGAACTGCAGATCTACCTTCCCTCTTTTGTTAATAGCCCAATTTCCAATAGAATTTCAATGGGGGACATTGATAAATTTCTATGAATTTATGCTATTAAAAGTAAGTTGTTATTAATCTCATATTCAACAATAACAAGAGTAAGTTAAATCGAGAAATATCAAATATTTCAATTTTTTGATCGCTCACTGAAATATTTATATTTTAAATACTTAATGATTTAAAATGTTGAATTATTTATATTATTAGAATTACTTATTTGAAAGTATCGCAACAAAATATCAGGGCATTTTGGTTACAAAATGGAAGAAACCCATAAGCTAGCTAAATACTGAAATTCTTATAATCTATTTTACACTTAACTCATAATGGTTTGATGCAATAAATATGTCATACATTAAGCATCCGTACATTATGGAAAATTGCACTTATATTTCTCATACCTCTTTTATGTTTTAGCTTCCGTTATATTTTATAAAAATCCAATTACGCCTGTAGTGATGAGCTATAAATATTTTTGATGGATTTAAGATACCATTATAGGTGTGGAAAACGATATCAACTAAATAAAAAAAGGCTCCGTTGACTGAAGCCAACGGAGCCTTTTAAAAAGATTATCTATTATATATATTCAATTACTCACCAATGGCACGCATTGGATCTTCATTCGGACCAACACCAGCTGGCTGAACCACATGGCTCAATGGCTCGATGTTACTTTCTGATCCATCATAACCAGTAGTCTGGTTCAATGTAGCTTCCACGTTTCCAACGATATAATCAATGTATACCGGCCAGAAAATGTGTTTTGGAGACATTGAGTAATGCGTAGTGGTATAAGTAGCCCATGGAGTTTCATCCCTGTAGAAGCTGTTCTTATCCATTACTCGATTATAGAAGAAGTTATCTGGTGAAAGTGCTTTCTCATAATCGTTACCTAGAGACGGGTAAGTATTACCCAGGTAATCAGCTTTTCCTGTTTTAGCAAAAATCACTGACATCCTAACTAACTCATCATGACGATATTCCTCACCATATAGCTCTCTGTTACGCTCATCAAGTACAGCTCCAATTCCATAAGTATTCTGAATATCAGCCGCTGTATACATCTCAATAGCATTTGATCTCATACGAATGGTATTGATATCATCAGCTGTTCCCTGGAAGTCATTTTGCCAGAATCTGGCTTCTGCTCTTACCAGGTAAGCTTCTGCTATACGCATGATATACATATCAGATTTTCCACCATCCTGTCTTTTGGTCTGATCTTCTTCATTAACAGAATAGAATTTATACCTTGGGTAACCATACCAGCATCGGATCGTATCCGCACAAGTCAATTCAGGAATACCATCGCTGTTTGTATCTACCCACAATTGTAGTGGTTGTAGATACCAGGTTGGGTTTTCCTGATCTCCTCCTGGAGCCAATGAAGGGTTATCATACAATAAATCCTCCATTTCCATCCAGTTCAGATCCTTGTGTCGGTAATCCTGCTCATCCCAGGTACCATTGAGTCTCCACATGTCGTACTGAGAATAATTAGAAGGACGGGTAAAGCCCTGGCTTCTACCCCACTTCTTCATCATTCTACCTCCGTCATCTGAAGTTGTTTGCTGCACATCAGTACCTACAATACCAGTTCCAGGAACGTTGATTGCTTTGTTGGTACTTACGAAGTTAGGCCCCCAGGCACGAATCCTGGCAGATCTTCCCTGCGAACCAAGGATAAATGGCTCATTGACAACCAACCAAATTCCTTCCGGGTTGCTGATTTTCTGAGCTCCTTCATTCATGTGCAAATAGTTTTGCGCATCAGCAGGTGCATTACCACTTCGTCCAATAATTGGGTTTCCAGTATTCGGGTTAACAGAGTTAGCCACCGCAACAGAGTCAACCCCAGAAGGGATCATTGCATCAGTAAACAAGGTAGACTCACCGCCTGTGATTACAGCATCCATCAAAGCTTCTGCTTCAGCAAATCGCTCATTCAGCATGTAATATTTAGCCAAAAGGATTCTTACAGCATCCTGCGGTGCCTGACCGGCAGGTAATTCACTTTTGGGTTTTACATTTTGTTCTGCAAACTCCAGATCTGCTATCATCTGATCCCAGATACCTTGCATGTGGAAAGCTTTGAAATCTCTTCTTGCTTCAGGTACAACACTCAATACAAATGGTACATTACCAAATTGCATGGTTAGCTGCATATAGAAGAACGCACGAAGAAAATAAGCTGATCCCAATAAGTGATTTCGCTCAGGATCTGAAGCTCCACCATCCCACTCTGGAAAATCGATGTAATCAATTACGGTGTTACAGTTCTTGATGTGCGCATAGTTTTCCTCATAGAATGAACGGGCTCTACCCGCATCATTGTTTCTACTATTGATTGGAGTAGCATAGGTATTCAAATCCACCCATGCATCCGGCTTGTCCGTAGAACCAACAACTGTAGCATCACTCATGTTACTATTGAACATCAGTTCCCGGGTATCACCATTCCATTGTCTAAATACTCCTCTATAAGCTGCATCCAATACAGTCTGTAATCCTGCCGCATCACGATAGGTATTTTCCGGACTCAGGAATGAAAGAGGATCTTCCTTCAAAAAGTCATCGCTACAGGAGAATGAAAAAATCATTGCTACTGCTAAAAGACTTACTTTATAAAATCTATTGTTTTTCATTTTTAATCTTTTTCTAATTAAAATTTATCCTAATCGTCATATTAGAAAGTAAAGTCAAGGCTAAATGAATATGTCCTTGGCATTTCCCTCTCATTTTCAGGATCTCCATAAATCCATGGTGTAAATACCGCTGCATTTTCTACATTCACTGCCAATCTCACCCTGGAAAAGTTGATATTTTCCAAAATGCTTGCAGGAAGACTATATCCAAGTGATAAGTTCTGGATACGAACATAATTTTTGGAAAGGGCTGCCTGGATACCTCCTAAACGAATAGAGTTGATCCTTGCCGCATCATCGATCTGGTTGTTAGGAGTCCAGTAAGGGATCTTATACCAGTTGTGGTTTTTGATGTACTGTTGCTCCCAGTTGAATGGCTGAATGGTTTGTCCTTTCCAATCCAGTTTAGCGAGCAATACAACTCCCAAGTCAAAACCTTTCCACTCTACATCATTTCGCATAGTCATGTACCATGGATTCTTTCTCAGTCCAAGGTATACCTTGTCTTCCACATTGATTACACCATCATTGTTTTGATCCACATGTCTGAAGTCACCAGGATATAACCCGTAAACTGCAGCTTCTGCTTCTTCACCGATTTTGTAAACTCCATCAGTTTGGAAATCCCAGATGATGTCTTTAGACTCTCCGATAAACCATCCGTTCTGTAAATCATCCGGCTCTCTGAATGAACCATCTGGTTGCTCAGAAGGATCATTACCAAGGGTTTTGATCTTATTAACCTTATAAGTTACGTTCAGAGCCGTTGTCCAAACCAGGTTAGAATTGGTGACATTAATGGTATTAATACCTAAATCAAACCCTGAGTTTTCTAAGCTACCCACATTGTTTTTAGATGTAGTAAACCCGGTCAAAGCTGGTAATGATTGGTCAAGTATCAAATCAGTAGTTTCTGATCTGTAGATATCCAATGAACCGCTTACTCGATCACCAAACAAACCGTAGTCAATACCTACGTTGAATGCAGCTGTTTTCTCCCATGAAAGACCTGGTAATGCAAATCTTGAAAGGGAAGTATAAGGTGCTGCAAAATAACCACCGTCATAGTTCAGGTACAGTCCGCTGCTCAATTGTGCATAAGCGTTGTAAGCCTGTAGTCCCTGGCTGTTTCCATTCACACCCCAGCTTAATCTCAACTTCAAATAGCTAAGTGTGTTGCTGCTAGGCATGAAACTTTCGTTAGTGATCGTCCATGCTGCAGATAGTGAAGGGAAATTACCGTAAAGATTATCTTGTCCGAATCGTGAATAACCATCTCTTCTGATTGAAGCCGAGAAGTTATATCGGTTACCAAATGCATAGTTGATCCTTCCCATCACACCAGTTCGTGAATTCACTTCATCATTAGAACTTACAAATTGGTTTGTAGCAAGACTCAAGGCATGGTAACCCAATGCAGCTGTAGGAACAAAGTTATTTGCTCTAGCGATAGTCTCCCAAGCAGAGTTTTTCTCAGCATTATAAAGTGCTGTGAAGTTGAATCGGTGCTCACCAAAAGCTTTATCCCAGCTTAAGATGTTGTTGGTTTGCCATGAAAACACATCATTGTGTCTTCTCTGGGCTTCATCCAACGTTCTGTTAGGGTTTCCTGACATATCCAGGTCAAACCTTTTCCTGGTGTCAAACCTTGGTGTGAAGTCTGTTCTGAAGCTAAAACCAAATGGTAAAGTAAACTTGGCAAACAAGGTAGGGTTGATCATGAATCGAGTATATAATCGATTGTTCCATGATGGATCCTGATATGGGTTACCCAGGTTAGATCCTGCAGGTTGTGCAGTTAGGTTCTCAGGTGAACGTTCTGTTCCATTTGTCCATGGCTGATCATAAGGAGATAATGTACGGTATCCACCGTTATCAATTGGCTCCTGACCATCATCCTGAAACGTAAACTGAGCATTTGCTCCAATATTTAAGAACTCTGCCAGATTTACATCCAGGTTCAATCTTGAAGTGATCGTTTCAAATGTTTCCCACAATTGAACAGACTCCCTGTTACTGTATCCTAATGAATAGTAGTAAGATACTCTTTCAGTTCTTCCTGAAACTCCTACATCATAGTCTTGTCTTACCCCGGTATGGAATAAGAAATCCTGCCAGTCATAAGTAACTCCATCATTGAAGTTCTCAAGTTCCTGAGCCCAGAATCCAAAGTTATTGACCCTTGCAAGTGCAATTGCTTTTGGATCAGTCTCTCCTGGGATACCATTAGCTGTCAACCAGTCAGACTGGTATTGAGGATCAATCTTATTGTAGTCATCAAAAACTGACCAGGGGTCTTGATTGGTATCAGTAATGGTCTCATTCATATCAGTCAACCAGTCCAATACTTCTTCACCACCTTTATAAGTAGAGATTCGTCTTGCACCAGTGATCAGACCTACTCGAGTACTGAAAGTAACCTGAGGCTTACCATAAGAACCTTTTTTAGTGGTAATGATTACCACACCATTAGATGCCTGTGATCCGTAAATCGCTGCAGAACTCGCATCTTTCAATACGTCGATACTTGAAATGGTATTCGGATTGATCTCTGCCAGGTCACCGCGGAACATAACCCCATCTAACACAATAAGAGGTCTGTTTGCATTTCTTTCATCATCGTCATCTGCTTTAATTGAGGCATCCCCCCGAACTTCAAAATCAGGGACCATCTTCGCATTAGTAGCATAACCCACTGATAATCCGGGAACAGAACTTCTCAGAATCTCAGAAACACTTGTAGGCTTATACTTCTCCACTTTCTCTGCCTGAACATTGACAATCGCACCAGTCAGATCTTTTTTCTGCTGTGTACCATAACCAATCACGACAACTTCCTCAAGAGCTGTTACATCCTGAGCCAGGCCAACGTCGATTGTTGATCTGTCACCAATTTGTTGCTCGACAGTTGTGTATCCAACAGAACTGAAAACCAACACATTGTTACCTTCCGGTACATTTAGTGAATAGTCTCCATTAAAGTCAGTGATCACACCGGTGGTGGTTCCTTTCACAACCACGTTTACACCAGGTATACCTTCACCATCCTCTCCAGTTACCGTACCGGTCACTGTTCTTTGCACTGATTCATCAGTGTCTACGTTCGAATCCGGAGGATTCGCCGTTGCATTTGCTAAATCCATTGTGCCAAAAGCAAATAAAATCGCTAATGAAAATGCCCTAATGGATCTCCAAAGTAGTTTTTGGTTCATAAATAAAAACATTACGTTAAACATTAATTAAAAGGGTCTTCATGGATATACATCGCATGAAAAGAAATTGTATCACAGTTGAATCACTGTCGCCCGAAGTGCAGTCGAAGAAGGTGGTGTTGGATAATATGTAATAATAATTCTCTAAGAGAGTCATAATTGTTTAGTTACCCTACAGAAAATGGCCGCTTTGAAAATTCGCTGCATTTCCATACTTCCTTACTATACCTAAACGGCAGCAATCCGTTAAAAAAAGTTAAAATCAGATTGCAATTAAGCTCGTTCGATTTATGCGGATTATAAGTTTTAAACTCAATCAACCCGATTGTAAGATAATTTCAAGGATTCAAAACATGCCAACAAACAATTTGGTTTTTTTTAATAATTACAATTTCGTCATCATTTTAGATGGAATATTGAATCATTTACATAAAAATAAGCTGATTAGTAAAATATTGATATCACTGATTCTGCTGAATTCCTTAAAAAATCCAATATTTAGTGGCTTCCAGTCCGTTCGTTAACGTACACGAGAATCAAAAAATAACACCTTATCTTTAGATATAGATATACAACGGCCCTATTGTGTTATATATAAACATTATGATTATTTTGAGATACCGTGTAAAGAGGACACTTATTATTTAGGAGAATGCAGGATAAAGAAATCAAACATCAGGAAGCATGGTATAACGCTTCTTCAATGATAGTAAGATCTTACATCTAAAACCTTAATCACCCATCTCACCTGCTCAATTTTATACATGAAATTAGAATCGTACAACCAATCGTAACTGTGCCAGATTCAAATAATTTTGGTGGGTTGGGGTTAATCGATCGAGCCTGGTAGGAAGATCTTCAAATAAAGAATTCTAGTCTAGGTAGACTCCTGTATTCTGTCTCCTGGAATAAAAAGAAAAAGGCCACAGCAGCGAGTCGTCGCAGCGAAACGTCGCACCGCGCCCTACTGTGTCCAGATTCAAATAATTTTGGTGGGTTGAGGTTAATCGATCGAGTTTGGTAGGAAGATCTTCAAATAAGGAATTCTAGTCTAGGTAGACTTCTGTCTCCTGTCTCCTATATTCTGTCTCCTGAAATAAAAGAAAAAGGCCACAGCACCCCTACTGTGACCAGATTCAAATAAACAACATTAACCCAAAAATGATGGCTGTAGGGGAAGGATTCGAACCTCCACGAAGCAGTTAGTCCCGATGATTCACAATAACCTACTATTGGTAAGTTATAGTGAATAAAACCGGGATTTCTCCCTTATCTTCACCCCCGAGATAGGAGGGCATGTCTGCCAGTTTCATCACCCTACAGTATGTATAAGAACTAATTCTGGTTCAAAAGTAACATAACAAGATATTTTTTAAAAATATTTTAATATTTTTGGTAAATATTTATACCTGGCTTAAGATTGTAGAGTCATTGTTGCGTATTTAAAAATATCACCTGTTTAAAATGAGTAAAAATTACGAAATTGATAATGTAGACCTAAAAATCCTCAATTTATTAATGGAGGATGCCAAAATCCCATATACTGAAGTTGCCAAAAAAGTGTTTGTTTCAGGAGGAACCGTGCATGTTCGCATGAAAAAACTGGAAGAAATGGGAGTGGTAAATGGGACTACACTTAAAATGGATTATTCCAAACTGGGATTTGATGTAACCTGTTTTATGGGAATTTTCCTGCAAAAAAGTTCATTGTACGACCAGGTGGTAGAAAAACTTAGAGATATTCCTGAAATAGTGAAAGTGCATTACACAACTGGTAATTACAATATCTTCATCAAGATACATTGCCGGGATACCAGACATCTTAAAGATGTCCTTCACGATAAGATCCAAAAGGTAGAGGGGATCGAAAGAACTGAAACCTTCATCTCCTTAGAAGAAAGTTTGAACAGACATCTTCAATTTTAAGATAAACGCGTCAGACGGTTTAGAACCGTCTGACGCGTTTTCCACTACCCAACCCTACCCAACAATGAAACTTCACCTCCTATCTATAATACTTCTTCTGTTTATTCTGTCATGTGCAGATAAAGAGCTCCCCTATTCTACAGTTGCTACCTGGGATGAATTGGTTGCGGGAAATGATTATAAATACGTAACTCCTGATCGTATTTCAGATCCCGGAACAGAAGCAAACCCTGTATACACGGGTTTCTGGTTTTATGATGAGGAGCAATTTGATCCATCAGGTAGGTATTCTCTTGCTATGAAGGTTTACTTTAAAGAAAGGGAAGTGACAGCAGCTGATGTAGGTGACATCGGATATATTGATCTACAGGACAATAATAAATGGACTAAGATTGGGGAGACCACGGCCTGGAACTGGCAACAGGGCTGCCGACTTCAATGGCGTCCTGGTTCTGATGATATAATATGGAACGACCATAATGACGATAAGACAGGGTTTGTCTGTAGGGTATATAATTTCAAAACCGGCGAAACCAGAACATTACCAAGAGCCATATATGATGTGAGTGATGATGGCCGATATGCACTCACTCATAATTTTGCAAGAATGAGGCATGCAGGTACAAGCTACGATGGAGTACCAGACCCCTTTGTAGACATCAAAGCCCCTGCTGAAACAGGAATTGTTAAGATGGATATGCAAACTGGTGAGACCGAATTTCTGGTTGGTTTGGATCGAATGTCACAACTGGCCTTTCCCAATGGATATGATGGGGAGACAAATCTGTATATCTTCCGTGAAGGCTGGAATCCCTCCGGAACACGTTTTATTGCTTTCCTAAGAAATATGGATAGTCCAAACAGACATGTTAGCGGCTGGTCAATTTCATCTGATGGGAAAGATATACGCTATTTCTACAATGACCCAAGCCATCACATGTGGTTAGGTGATGAAACCATCTTTGAAGGACGATACTTTGCAACAATAAAAGATGATGGTTCGGGTATCATAGATCAGCCATATGCTGAAGTAAAAGCAAATATCGACCCTTCACTTCTACCAGAGCCATACAACGACTGGATTCTGGGGGATACCTATGTATTGGAGGGAGTACAACATTTGTTTCTCTTCCATATCCCCACAAAATTATTTGTCCCTTTAGCCAAGCTGGATGCACAAGGTCCGGAAGGTGGAATCTTTAGAATTGATCTTCATGCCCGTACCAGTAGAAATGGCAGAGTTGTTTCCATTGATTCTTCACACGAAGGTCTTGGCCGTCAACTCTATGTCTTAGATATTGGTCATATCCTGGATAACCCTCCAGTGGTTAATAATTAATAGAACCACTGAAAAATCAGAATTTATATTAACCCCTAATTCACTAATGAATGGTTTGAATATATTCTGCAACCACTGGAGTAGAATAGTATAATGCCCTTGATAGAGTATAAAATTCGAGCCTGGATAAATTTAGAAATATCACGAATAACTTCCACCAGAGGTGGAGGAATTAGTGGAGTAATTCTCAAAGGAACACGGAGGTGATAAGGGAAATACCGGCTAATACCATCCGATAAGTAGGGTGCACTTTATTACCTGTAACAAAATATTTGCGTATTAGTGGTTAAAACTATTATCTGGTTAAATGTTCTTCATTTTTCGGCGGCTCTCAGGAAACTGAATGGCTAACTTCAATTCTGTTTATTTAAGGTAATCAGTACTTGTATAAGTACTCCAGATTAATTTTTTTCTGAATGAGGGAATCTATTGATCGTTTATTACATTCTTATTTAGATTAAGTATAAATAAGTGTAAATTTGCGTGAACTTATCAGGTAATCCATGGTTACCAATTAAGAACCGAAAACTGAATGAGCAAAGACGATCAAATATTAGAGGAATTCACCTCCAAAGAATATGAACATGGATGGTCTGTAGACTTTGAAGCGGATGAAGCTCCTCTGGGTATAAATGAAGATATTATCCGATTTATCTCAGCCAAAAAGGAAGAGCCGGAATGGTTACTCGAGTGGAGATTGAAAGCCTTCAAAAGGTGGACAGAAATGGAAGAACCCACCTGGCCAAACCTGAAATATCCCATTATTGATTACCAAGGTATCCGGTACTACTCAGCACCCAAGCAAAAGAGTAAACCTAAAAGCCTGGATGAAATAGATCCAGAGTTATTAAAAACTTTTGAACGTTTGGGAATTTCGCTTCAGGAACAAAAGCGATTAACTGGCGTAGCTGTAGATGCGGTCATTGATTCCGTATCCGTAGCCACCACTTTTAAAGAAACACTTTCTGAACTCGGCATTATTTTCTGTTCTTTTAGTGATGCAGTTCATGAACATCCTGACCTCGTAAAAAAATATCTGGGATCTGTTGTCCCTTATAATGACAACTACTTTTCGGCATTGAATTCTGCTGTATTTTCCGATGGGTCATTCTGTTACATACCCAAAGGGGTAAGATGTCCGATGGAATTATCCACTTACTTCCGAATCAATGCGGCCAATACCGGACAATTCGAGAGAACCCTGATCATTGCAGATGAAGGTTCCTATGTTAGTTACCTTGAAGGTTGTACAGCTCCACAACGAGATGAGAATCAACTACATGCGGCTGTTGTTGAGATTTTTGCAGCAAAAGATGCTGAAGTGAAATATTCTACCGTTCAAAACTGGTACCCCGGTGATAAAAACGGGAAAGGTGGTATCTACAACTTTGTTACAAAAAGAGGAATCTGTGATGGAGACAATTCAAAAATTAGCTGGACACAGGTAGAAACTGGTTCTGCTGTGACCTGGAAATATCCAAGTTGTATATTAAAAGGTGATAATAGCTCAGGAGAATTTTACTCTGTTGCCGTGACCAATAATTATCAACAGGCTGATACCGGAACCAAGATGATTCATATCGGAAAGAATACACGATCCAGGATTGTTTCAAAAGGTATCTCAGCAGGTAATTCCCAAAACAGTTATCGTGGTCAGGTACACGTGTTGAAAAGAGCAGAGAATGCAAGAAATTTTTCACAATGCGACTCCTTACTTATGGGTGGCAAATGTGGCGCACACACATTTCCTTATATAGATGTAGAAAACAACTCTGCCCAGGTAGAGCATGAAGCAACCACTTCAAAAATTGGAGAGGATCAGATCTTTTACTGTCAGCAAAGAGGAATCGATGAAGAAAGTGCCGTTGCCTTGATTGTGAATGGCTTTGCCAAAGAAGTAATGAATAAACTTCCTATGGAGTTTGCAGTGGAAGCACAAAAATTACTGGCCCTGACACTCGAAGGTAGTGTTGGCTAATTAACTTATTTATTATACGAATAGAGCGTTTCTAAAAAATGTTAGAGATCAAAGATTTACATGCCTCTGTTGAAGGCAAACAAATATTAAAAGGAATCAATTTAAGCATTGCCCCGGGTGAAGTTCACGCGATAATGGGCCCAAATGGCTCTGGTAAAAGCACACTGGCCTCCGTTCTGGCGGGAAGAGAAGAGTTTGAGGTAACCCAGGGTTCTGTCACATTCAAAGGAAAAGACTTGCTGGATCTTGATCCCGAGGAAAGAGCCAGAGAGGGTGTGTTCCTTGCTTTTCAGTATCCTGTTGAGATTCCTGGTGTCACTACCACCAATTTTCTTAAAACTGCAGTTAACCAGATTCGGGAATCACGTGGTGAAAAACCTATGGATGCCGTTTCTTTCCTTAAACTGATGAAGGAAAAGATGAAGCTGGTGGATATTGATCAATCATTATTGTCCAGATCTCTCAATGAAGGTTTCAGTGGGGGTGAAAAGAAAAGAAACGAGATCTTCCAGATGGCTATGTTAGAGCCTACCCTATCAATTCTCGACGAAACAGACTCTGGACTTGATATTGACGCTCTTAAAATTGTAGCGGATGGCGTAAATACCCTGAAGACCAAAGAAACTGCTACAATTGTTGTAACCCACTATCAGCGACTCCTGAATTACATCGTCCCTGATTATGTGCATGTTCTTGTCAATGGCAGAATTGTGAAATCAGGTACAAAAGCACTTGCGCTGGAGCTGGAAGACAGAGGATATGATTGGGTTAAAGAAGAAACTGCAGCAGTATAATGATGGAAGTAGAAGCCAGAAATACTGAAAGTACACTTATAGACCTTTATTCTGACCTGTTATCTAAAGATCCACTTGGAGGTCTGAGAGCACAATCCAAAGATTTATTCCTTAATCTGGGTTTACCTCACAAAAAGGCAGAAGCGTATAAATACACACCAATCAAGCGATTGATTGAAAAGAATTTTGATTTCACCAGTATAAGCATACCCAAAACTTCATGGAGTAAACAATCTTGTGAAGCAAAATTTTATGGTAATGATCAAGCAAACCACCTGGTGTTTATCAATGGTCTGTTTAATGAAGAATATTCAAAAATAGCCAGCCCGTCTTCTGATCTGAAAATATTAACTATAGACAGTCAGTCTTATCAAGCATCTGAAGAGATAAAATCAAATCTCGGTAAGTTGATTGATGAAAAAAATGATGTATTCGCTCACCTGAATACAGCTGCCTTTAATCATGGTCTTTTCCTTCATTCCTTCAAAAACAAGGATAACCTTCCGACTTACATCTATCATTTCAATGATGGGGACACAGTTAATATATCAATGCCCCGCATATTGACCATTGTGGAAACAGGAAGCAGGTTGAGAGTTTATGAGAAGACTTTCAGAAATGGGGATAAAAACCATTTAACCAATAGTCTGGTAGAATCTGTAGTACATACAAACGGCGAACTACGTTGGACAAAGCTTCAGAATCATACATTGAACGACTTTGCCATTGAGGGCTTTTATGGCAGCCAGAATAAAGACAGCAGGATTTATACCAATACATTCTCATTTAAAGCGGGTTTGATCAGAAACAATTTGGGGATAGATCTGAATGCAGAAAATTGCGAAACCCACATGCATGGACTTTACTACCTGAATCAAAGCTCCCATGTAGATAATGATACCAGTGTAGATCATAAGCTCCCTAATTCATTCAGCAATGAGTTGTACAAAGGTATCATTGACGAGAGAGCTCATGCAGTATTCAATGGTAAGATCTACGTAAGGCCTCAGGCTCAAAAGACAAATGCCTTCCAATCGAACAATAATATTTTACTTTCTGATGATGCTAAAGTAAACACCAAGCCCCAGCTGGAGATCTGGGCAGATGATGTAAAGTGTTCACACGGATGCACGACCGGACAGCTGGATGAGGAAGCCATCTTTTACCTCAGATCCAGGGGAATTTCCAAGCAAAACGCCAAAGCGCTGATGCTTAACGCATTTGCTTCTGAAACCCTGCAGGAAGTGACCGATGAACACATTAGGGAAGAGGTGGAAAATCTGATCTTAAATAAATTAGGCGTTTGAATCCTTCTTTAACCATATCAGTGGATGAAATAAGAAAAGCATTTCCAATACTTCACCAGGAGGTAAACGGAAAACCACTTATCTACTTTGACAATGCGGCTACTTCTCAAAAGCCAAAGCAGGTTATTGATGCGTTGAAAAAGTATTATGAATTTGATAATGCAAATATTCATCGGGGTATCCACACGCTGGCTGAAAGAGCAACTTCTGCCTATGAGGCTACAAGAAAGACTGTTTCTGAGTTTATCAACTCCAATGAAGTAGAAGAAATCATATTTACGAAAGGCACCACTGAAGGAATCAATTTGGTTGCACAGGCTTATGCCCGGAAGTTCCTGAATAAAGGAGACGAAATCATTATCTCTCACCTGGAGCACCACTCCAACATTGTCCCCTGGCAAATGGTGTGTGAACAGACCGGAGCCAAGCTAAAGGTTATTCCAATTAATGATAAAGGTGAGTTGATGATAGATGCTTACCTGGACTTGCTTTCTGAAAAGACTAAAATTGTGTCAGTGAATTATATTTCTAATTCGTTGGGAACCATCAATCCGGTCAAAGAAATTATTTCTGCCGCGCATAAACACGGAGCGGTTGTACTTAT
This sequence comes from Bacteroidota bacterium, assembly GCA_047947195.1. Lineage (GTDB taxonomy): Bacteria > Bacteroidota > Bacteroidia > Cytophagales > Cyclobacteriaceae > UBA7330. The sequence continues at coordinate 1,550,649 of CP170458.1, read as the reverse complement.
TGATGCAGCACAAGCAGTACCTCATCTGAAGCTGGATATGCAGGACCTTGATGCTGATTTTCTAAGTTTCTCCGGGCATAAGATGTATGGTCCAACTGGTGTGGGGGTACTCTATGGTAAAAGAAGACTACTTGAATCAATGGATCCTTATCAGGGTGGTGGGGAAATGATCAAGGAGGTTTCCTTTGAAAAGACAACCTATGGTGAGATTCCGCATAAGTTTGAGGCAGGTACACCCAACATTGCGGATGTAGTCGCATTAAAGGCAGCGATTGATTTTATTAAGGAAACCGGGTATTCCTTTATCCAGGAGCAAGAAGCTGCTTTGCTTAATCACGCCAATGAGATTTTATTGGCTATCCCTGGATTGGTACCCTATGGTCAGGCTGAGCATAAAGCAAGTGTATTTTCTTTCAATGTAGAAGGAATACATCCCTTTGATATTGGTATGTGGTTGGATGCAAAGGGAATAGCTGTTCGCACAGGACATCATTGTACACAACCACTCATGGATCGGTTTAAGATTGAAGGGACCATAAGAGCTTCTATGGCTATTTATAATACGATAGAGGAAGTAGATTGTCTTGGTGAGGCTTTGGAAGATATTATTAAAAAATTCAAAAAGTAATATGTCTATCACAACGAAGCAGGATGAAATAATTGAAGAGTTTTCAATGCTCGATGGCGATATGGAGATGACCATCAACTACATCATGGAACTTGGTGAAAAGCTTCCTGAATTAGACGATAAGTATCGGGATGAGGATCATATAGTAAAGGGTTGTCAGTCGAAAGTCTGGTTGAGGGCGTTTCAGGACAATGGGAATGTAAAGTTCGAAGCAGATAGCAACACAGCAATTACTAAGGGATTGGTAAGTTTGCTGGTCCGAGTTCTAAGCGATGAATCTCCGGAGACAATTCTAGATAGTGATATATACTTTCCTGAAAAGATCGGTATGAATCGATTTATCGGAACACAAAGATCGAATGGTTTTGCTGCTATGATCAAGCAAATGAAACTTTATGCACTTGCTTTAAGTTCAAGAACAAAAACTGGAGCCTAAATGGAGGAAGAGTCAAAATCGAAAGATGAATTACAGCTTAAGGAAGAAATCGTCAGGGCTTTGAAAGAAGTTTATGACCCTGAAATTCCTGTTGACATCTATGAACTAGGCCTGATCTATGAAATCAATATTTATCCGGTCAATAATGTTCACGTATTGATGACCTTAACTTCTCCCTCCTGCCCTGCTGCGGAATCTATCCCTTCAGATGCCGAAATGAGGATCAGGGAGATAGAAGGGGTAAACGATGTGGTAATCGAGTTGACTTTTGATCCGCCCTATACGACTGAAATGATGTCCGAAACAGCCAAGCTGGAGTTAGGATTTATGTAAATAAAATTTGTATCAAATAATATAGAGAATAAAATGTATCCCGAACAATTAGTTGCACCAATGAGAAGCGAGCTCACAGAGCATGGGTTCGAAGAATTCAGGACACCTGATGCTGTTGATAGTCATCTTAAAGATCACAAAGGAACCACCTTACTGGTTATCAATTCTGTATGTGGTTGTGCGGCCGGAGCTGCAAGACCAGGTGTATTGATGGCTTTACAACACAGTGAAAAGAAACCAGAACACCTGGCGACTGTATTTGCAGGTGTTGATAAAGAAGCTACGGAAAAGGCAAGAGAATATACGCTCCCTCATCCTCCGTCCTCTCCATCCATCGCCCTTTTTAAAGATGGTGAGTTAGCACACTTTGTTGAAAGACATCACATTGAAGGCAGACCGGCTCAATTGATAGCCAATCATCTGCTGGATGTGTTTGAGGAGTATTGTTAATGTTAAAAGACATAAAAAAAGGCATCCGCCAAATGGCGGATGCCTTTTTTTATTTATAGGCTGTTGATTTATTTGCCTACTTTAAAAAGCCTGAATCCAGCAGAAACCTGGAAAACTCTATTTTTTGTATCTATTGAAGGGTCATTTGCGATATCGTTCACACCCAAAACATATCTCGCTGCAATATTCACTCCGAAGGGTAAATCCCAGCCTGCTCCAAGAGCTAAACTAACGTCTGAATCTTTAAATTCACTTTTAATATCTTCAGTGGTGGTTCCATCATCAAGCTTAGCATCAGTTAATATACCAAATTGTGGACCTGCCTGAAGATTTAATCCCAGGGGAAGATAGAATTTTACCATTACAGGAATAAGAAAATACTTCATATCCTGTGACCATTGTGTGGATACATCTGAAATTTCAGTTCCTTGAGCAGAAAACAGTAATTCGGGTTGAATTCCTATGCTTGCGATTTTAATTAACGAGTAGGCACCAACATGATATCCAGTTCTTGAGTCATAACTTCCCTGAGCATCTGTAGACAGATTAGCTAAGTTAAGTCCACCTTTTAGACCCAATTCAAACTTTGCCTGAGCATTAACTGCAACTATTGATAAGGCAAGTATTCCCGTAATTATATACTTTTTCATAATTCTAAGATTAATTGTTTTATTAAAGTAAGGTATTTGGGGTATTACCACCAAAAACTGTATGATTATTGTTCAACTTTTATCTTCCCATTTCAAAAAGTCTGAATCCAACAGCGACCTGAAAAACTCTGTTTTTCCATTCCGAATCAGTCAGGCTAATATTATTCAAGCCTAATAAGTAACGCAAAACAATATTGAATCCAAATGGAGAATCCCAACCTGCCCCGAATGCTGCACTAATATCAGAATTTTTATACTGATCACTTAGATCCTGAATTCCGGGACTAATATTCACTTGTGAACCATTTTTGGTGGCATAAATTCCCTTAGCTGACATTAAATATCCGAACTGAGGACCTACTTGTAGGTTTAGTCCGGCAGGCAAATAATATTTAAATAAGAATGGTAAAATCAGGTAGGTAAAGTCTGCATAAAGGCGCTGGTTAATCGAAGAGTATGAATAGTTACTTCCTTGAGCCGAAAATAAAAGTTCAGTCTGGAGCCCTACGTTAGCGGCTTTTATCATGGCAAAAGCTCCCAAATGGTACCCAGTCTTTGATTCAAAAGTAGCTCCAATATCAGAAGAAAGGGTAGCCAGATTCAGACCACCTTTAATTCCTGCTTCCAATTTAGCCTGAGCATAAATTGAATTTGCTAGTAAGAATAATATGATAATTAACAGGTATTGTTTCATGGGTTATTCCCGATCAAAATACGTTTTGAACATTACTAACGTAAATTCTTAATAATTATTCGCAAAGGAAATATATCTAAAAAAGAACGTCCCGACTGAATGTCGGGACGTGTCACCCTCTTTTGTAACCAACCTAACCTAACAATTTGAGGGATCTCAAAAACCCATACTATGAAAAAAACTTGCAGTGACATAGTGATAAACTAAGATCGTGATCCAGCTAAATCCATCACTGTTCGTTTTCATTGGTGATTATTACAAAAGCTGTGCCAAGAATAGTCGGCATGCATACTATTTTAAAATCCTGGATTGATTTCAATTCTATCGAGGACATGACCTTCATTTACCAGGATCATGGAATTAACCGGAATCTTCTCCCAGCCCGGATCTTTGCTCAAGGGTTCTGAGCTAATAATTACTGATTTCTCATGATCTCCCGGTTCTTTCATATAGCATACTCCTCCCTCGCAATGATAACTTTTTCCAATGTTGAGATACAGCGAATCTGCATGTTCGGGGAGATCTGTCGTATACCTCACTGCAAGTGCCAGGTGTCCATCTGAGATGACAAAATTCAGATATGAATGTTCATCAGGTGCATATTCCTTTGTCAGGGCAGTCACTTTTCTAATCGTCTTTATCATCCCGGTCGCTAATCGATCATGAGGTTCCAGTCCACCTAGTTGATGCAATTCATCTATTAGAAGTGCGAAAAAGTGTTCGGAGTCTGTCGTTCCTTTAATATGATTGAATGCATCATCAGAAAGCATACCCAGCAAAGCCCTTTTGATCCTACTAAAACCACCAACATCTCCATTGTGCATAAAGGTGAATTGTTCCCATTTAAATGGGTGGCAATTTGATTCTGAAACAATCCGACTTTGAGTAGCAGCTCTCACATGAGCCATGATACAGGTCGACTTAATATTGCTACATATTTCCTGAAGATTGTTATTACTCCATGCTGGCGAAACAGATTTAAACAATGCAGGTTGGTTGGAAAGCGAATGATTATACCATGCCAGGCCGAAACCATCTCCATTCAAGGGTTCATCTCTTTCTCTTGAAGCGAAACTTTGGTGAATTAATGAGTGCCTGGGCTCAGTAATCAAAGAGCTCAGGACAATGGGCTTACCCATGTAGAATGTGAAGCGACACATCGGATTGGGGTGAAATATATGGGATGAATGTAATTAAAAAAAGTATATTTTTAATGCTACATCATCGATGTTTTTTGTACCGTCATCTAATATTTTCTTCAATGAATTTCATTTCATTAATATTGCAATCGAATTAAGGATTTTATGGTAATTGGTATATTAAAATCAAAGGATAGCCCACTATCACCCCTGGCTCCTGAGACTGCTAAGAAGTATTTGAAAGAAGGCTACGAAGTATGTATTGAAACCGGGGCAGGTAGTGCCTCTTATTTTCAAGATACCGACTTCACTGAACTGGGAGTTGGTGTAAAGTCTTCTAAAGAGATCCTCGAATCCAGTGACATCATTTTAACCGATGTCACAATAGATACCAAAGAAGTAAGTCAGGCAAAGAACGGAGCTATATTTATTGGTCGCTTTAATCCGTTGAGCAATAAATCTATCAATAAGACCCTCCGGGTTGAAGGAAGAATGGTTTTTAGTCTGGATATGGTCCCCAGAAGTTCCATTGCCCAATCAATGGACATCTTATCGTCCCTGGCTTCACTTTCAGGATATAAAGCAGTTGTTATCGCTGCACAAAAATATGTGGGTTATTTTCCCATGATGTCAACAGCAGCCGGAACAGTGCCGCCTGCGAGGGTATTAATTCTTGGAGCCGGTGTAGCGGGATTGCAAGCCATAGCGACGGCTAAAAGACTTGGAGCAGTAGTTGAAGCATTCGACGTAAGGTCTGCCGTGAAAGAGGAAGTACAAAGCCTTGGTGCCAAGTTTATTGAAGTTTCCGGAAGTAAAGAAGACCAGGCCGCCGGGGGTTATGCCATTCAGCAAACTGAAGACTATATCAAACTTCAGAAGGAATTGATACACGAAAGGTCATTAAACGCAGATATCGTTATCACCACTGCCAATATTCCAGGTAAGAAGGCACCACTCCTCATCGAGAAGCGTACCGTCGATTCTATGAAACCTGGGTCAGTGATCATTGACATGGCCAGTGCTTCCGGAGGAAACTGTGAGGTGTCAGAGGATGGTAAAGAAATCCAATTGAACCAGGTTACGGTCATTGGTGATTCAAAGCTCTACGAAACAGCTCCGAGAGAAGCCAGCAGACTATATAGTAACAACATTTACAATTTTATTAAATTCATCCTAAAGGATGGATTAGATCATTTACCTGTTGAACACGAGATTGTTCAGAAGACCATTTTAGGTCTTGAAAACGTCTCCGTAACAAATTAACCCAATGGAAGAAATCCTGGTATTTATTGAACAGAACCCAATCACACTTTATATGCTCCTGATGGCAACCTATCTGGGTTTTGAACTCATTTCCAAAGTTCCCACTGTTTTGCATACCCCCCTGATGTCAGGGGCCAATGCAATTAGTGGAATCGTAACTATCGGAGCTATCCTATTAGTGCGACAATCAGCACCTGATGACTACCTATCATTGGGACTCGGATTTGTTGGGATTATTCTCGGAATGATCAATGTGGTTGGTGGCCATGCTGTTACCAATCGCATGCTTGACATGTTTAGAAAGAAATAAACAATTTATCAATTTATCAACTTTGATGGAGGCGCTAATCAACCTATCCTATTTAATTTCAGTAACGCTTTTAATCGTTGGGCTACGACGGTTGAGCAGTCCAGCAACCGCTCGCTCCGGAAACTTACTTGCAGCTTTGGGTATGGGTATTGCCATCCTTGCAACTATTGTTAGCCCCATTGAAAAGGGGAGTAATAATTATCTCGTTATTGTGATTGCAATGGCTATTGGTACTGTAATAGGGCTTATTATGGCCAATAGGGTGAAGATGACTGCCATGCCAGAGCTTGTATCACTTTTCAATGGCCTCGGTGGAGCATGTGCGGTTTCAATCTCAATGATTGAGCTGTATAATTATCAGGGAGTATTCGTAGCTGGTGATCTTTCTTCAGTATCTACAGGAACGCATTTAACCACCTTGCTAGCCATGTTTGTTGGGGCAGTCGCATTTACCGGTAGTTTAATTGCCTATGGGAAATTAGCCGGAAGCATCCGAGACATTTATATTCCGTTTACAGGAACGCTCAATATCATTTTATTGGTTCTGATATGTGGATTGATCACTTTTCGTATCGTAAGTCCTGACGCAAGTTTTACTGTTCCTATACTTATACTTGTCATTTCATTGATTTATGGGGTATCCTTTGTTCAGCCCATTGGTGGAGCCGACATGCCAGTTGTGATCTCATTACTAAATGCCTTTACCGGGGTAGCTGCTGCTTTAGCGGGTATTGTGTATGCCAATCAGCCCATGATCATCGGTGGAATTCTGGTAGGTTCATCAGGAACGATCCTAACAATTTTAATGTGCAATGCCATGAACCGGTCTTTACTTAATGTAATTATAGGTGGTTTTGGCATGGTACCATCCTCCTCAGCCGAAGGAGGAGAAAAGACGGTTTCTGAGACAAATGCCAACGAAGTCGCTATCCTGATGAGATATGCAAAACAGGTGATGATTGTACCTGGTTATGGAATGGCCGTTGCTCAGGCACAAAAGGTATGTAAAGAACTAGACAATCTACTTTCAGAAAATGGCGTGAGTGTCAATTACGCGATCCACCCTGTAGCAGGTAGAATGCCCGGACACATGAACGTATTACTAGCAGAGGCTGATGTCCCCTATCCTAAGCTACTCGATCTGGAAGATTCCAATGAATTATTAAAGGAAACGGATGTCACTCTCGTCGTTGGAGCCAACGATGTGGTTAACCCTGCTGCACTGGATGATCCTTCCAGCCCCATCTATGGAATGCCTATCCTGGAAATATTAAAATCCAAAGCCGTTATTGTACTGAAGAGAAGTATGAATGCCGGATATTCCGGAATAGAAAACCCACTTTTTTATAATAAGAAGACCAAAATGCTCTTTGGGGATGCTAAGAGTTCACTTCAGAATCTCGTTGAGGAAGTTAAGTCTTTGGGTTAATCTATCAACCTAAAATACCCCCTACCCCGGATGGCAAATAGAGAAGCCAACCAGTCAGACTATAACGGCTAACCTGAGTCTTGAGGACCTCATGGGGCACAACATCGCTTTTGAAAATGACACATCTCCTGGCATATGGCTCGATGATCAGATCACCTGAATCTTTAAAGATCTTCAACTCTCCCCCATCACCTGGCTTCCAGCCCTCATTCAGGTAGATGATCATTGAGATCAGGCGGTTATTTCTGGATTTGAATTGATCCAGGTGTCTTCTATAAAAACTCCCAGCAGGATAGTGCGCGAGATGAAACTCACTCCCCGATAAGCTGAGGTAGCAATACCTGTTTAACACCAGGACAGTCTCATCGATTAAGGCAAAAAAAGGCTGTAGAGACAAATCTCTGGATTTATCAAGCCAATAAATGTAATCTCCCCTTATTTCGGAAATGATCTGCTGCTCTGAGGCCGGACCTATCTTGGCCTTTGAAAATTCTTCGTCGCGTAGCTTTCCAAGTAAAAATGACCTCGCTTTTTGATAAGTTTCCTGATCAATAAAATCATCAATGATTACAAAGTCATGCTCAGAAAGCTCATCAATCCAGGTGAGCCACTGATCTTCGGTAAAGAAGGTCAAGGCAGCATGCCTGTTAACCAGCTATTTTACTAGCGATCCAATCACCAACTTCAGAAGTGCTTTTCGCACTCTCCTTTGAAATATCCTCTGTTACGAAATTCTCATCAAGAGAAGCATTTACGGCATCACGAACTGCAGCTGCCTCTTCAAGTAGATTCAGAGACTCCAACAGCATGGCTGCTGAAAGGATCGTCGCAATAGGATTTGCAATATTTTTTCCTGCAGCCTGTGGGTAAGAACCGTGAATCGGCTCGAACACGGAAGTTTCTAATCCAATAGACGCTGAAGGTAATAACCCCAGAGAACCCGTGATTACACTGGCTTCATCTGACAGGATATCTCCAAACATGTTTTCTGTAACCAACACATCAAACTTCTTAGGCCACTGGATCAACTGCATGGCTGCATTGTCCACAAACATATAGTCCACTTCAATGTGTTTGTAGTCTTTCTCCATCCCTTGAGCTACTTCTCTCCATAACCTTGAAGTGCCCAACACATTGGCTTTATCTACTACAGTAAGTCTCTTATTTCGCTTTTCAGCATATTCAAAAGCAAGCTTTAGAATTCGTTCAATCTCATCAACCGTATAAACACAGGTATCAAACGCCGTTTTAAGATCTTCTGACCTTCCCCTTGGCTGACCAAAATAGATACCACCCGTAAGCTCTCTCACCACCACAAAATCAGCTCCTTCTACCCGATCATTCTTCAATGGACTTTTATCTATCAAGGAAGGAAATGTAGCTACTGGTCGAATGTTAGCATACAACCCTAACTTCTTCCGCATGCCCAACAGGCCTTGTTCAGGCCGAACTTTAGCCTTAGGATTATTATCATATTTGGGGTCTCCAATCGCACCAAAAAGCACTGCATCAGCTTCCAGACAAATCTTATGTGTCTCGTCAGGGTAAGGGTTACCTGTGGCATCAATGGCAGCTGCTCCTACCAGGGCGTGATTAAACTCAAAAGAGTGGTTGTACTTTTTACCAACGGCATTTAAAGCTTTGATTGCCTGATCTACGATTTCAGGACCTATACCATCTCCGGGTAATGTTGCGATTTTAAAGTTCATTCGTATTTGGTTTTATGGAATTAGTTCTGAGAGCCCCAGGCTCATTCCTTATCTTATTTTTCTATAATATTTAACATTTTGATGGTTGCCTTGATAGCAGCAACCGTCTGGTCAGGATCCAGTCCACGGGTTTTAAACCGCTCACCATTCTCCCAGGTAATCGTGGTGATAACCAGCGCATCTGTTTCTCCTCCGGGAGGGATTGTTACCTCGTAATCTGCCAACCTGGGAAGTTTCTTACCTAAGTCCTTATAAATGGATTTTAGCGAATTCATAAACGCATCATACTGTCCATCACCTGAAGCTGTCTTCTCATATGACTTTCCAGCCACTTCCAGATTCAAGGTTGCCATTGATCTCAATCCCTGCGCAACTGACAATGCATAATTCTTGATGATGACCTTCTGATCAATCTTCTCACTACGCAACACATCATTGATAATGAATGGAAGATCTTCTTTGGTGATAGATTCTTTCTTATCCCCCAACTCAATGATCTTTTGAGTGACCTGTTGTGTTTCCTCCTTGCTCAATTCAATACCCAATGCCTCAAGGTTCTTTTTGATGTTGGCCTTGCCAGACATCTTACCCAAAGCATAAGAATAGTTCCTTCCAAAGCGTTCCGGAGCCAATCCATTGTGATACAGGTTGTCTTTGCTATCTCCATCCGCATGGATTCCACTTGTTTGGGTAAATACAAATTCACCAATCAAAGGCTTATTTTGAGGTATACGTATTCCTGAAAATGACTCGATGATCTTGCTTACCTTGAAGAGCTTCTTCTCGTCAAGATTCAGCTCACCCTGTAAATGATCTTTTACAATACCTATCACACTACTCAAGGGTACATTCCCCGCACGTTCACCCAGGCCATTCATGGTAACGTGAATTCCGGATACCCCGGCTTTTATGGCCTCATACACATTGGAGACTGAAAGGTCATAATCATTGTGTGCATGAAAATCGAACCGGGCACCAGGAAATCGATCTATCACGTCTTTACAAAATTGATAGCTTTCCTCATGATTTAGTATTCCCAGGGTATCAGGAAGCATAATTCTTTCTATAGGAAGCTTATTCAACCCTTCAATCATGGCATAGACATAATCCGGGGAGTTGCGCATCCCATTGGACCAGTCTTCCAGATACACATTCACTTTCAACCCTTGCTGATGCGCGTATTGAATGGCTTCTCCTATGTCTGCCAGATGCTCTTCCAGGGTCTTTCTAAGCTGTTTCTCACAATGTTTTCTGGATCCCTTACAAAGAAGGTTGATCACCTTCCCACCTGCATCTCGGATCCAGTCAACAGAAATATTTTTATCAACAAATCCGAGGATCTCAACCCGATCGATAAATCCATTTTGACTGGCCCAATCCAGGATTTTGTTTGCCCCTTTGAATTCACCCTCAGATACCCGGGCAGAAGCCACTTCTATCCTGTCTACTTTTAGTTCTTCCAAAAGCAGTTGAGCAATGGTTAACTTTTCTCCATCGGTGAATGAAACACCGGAGGTTTGTTCACCATCCCTAAGTGTGGTATCTAGGATTTCAACAAACATGTGTGATTTTACGCTCTTGAAGTCTCAAAAGCTTTGATTTGATCTTTGATGTTCAACAGGTAATCAATGTCATCAAAGCCATTTAGCAGACACTCTTTCTTATAAGCATTGATTTCAAATGTTGTTGATTTTCCTGAAGAAACAATTTTGAATGACTGGTTTTCCAGGTCTACTTCAAACTCAGCTTTTGGATTCTTCTCTATTTCTGCAAATATCTCATCCAGAAAATCTTCTGAGACTAGTACAGGAAGTAATCCATTGTTCAATGAGTTGTTTCTGAAAATATCAGCAAAGAAGCTGGAGACAACCACTTTAAATCCATAATCATGAACAGCCCAGGCTGCATGCTCTCTACTGGATCCACTTCCGAAGTTTTTTCCTGCCACAAGAATCTTTCCACTATAGGTCGGATCATTCAAGACAAAATCAGCCACAGGCTTATTGTTGCTGTCGTATCTCCAGTCTCTGAACAGGTTTTCACCAAAACCATCCCTTGTAGTTGCTTTCAAAAATCTTGCTGGGATAATCTGATCTGTATCAACATTTTCAATGGGCAGAGGAACTGCCGATGATACAATTTTTGTGAATTTTTCTATCGCCATTGCTATTTTCCTTTAAACGAGTTCGAGTTGATTGATTTCTCTTGGATCAACGATTGATCCTGTAACCGCCACTGCAGCAGCAGTTATCGGGCTTGCTAATAAGGTTCGTGATCCAGGACCTTGCCTACCTTCAAAGTTCCGGTTGGAAGTGGAAACTGCATATTTCCCAGACGGGATTTTATCATCGTTCATTGCCAGACAAGCTGAACACCCTGGTTGTCTTAATTTGAACCCGGCTTCTTCCAATACCTCAACAATACCCTCTTCAATGGCTTGTTGCTCAACCTGCTTTGATCCAGGTACGATCCAGGCAGTGATGTTATCAGCCTTTTTCTTCCCTTTAACAAATTTGGCAACCTCTCGAAGGTCTTCAATCCTGCCATTGGTGCAGCTACCCACAAACACATAGTCAATTGGTTTTCCAATCAATTCATCTCCCGGATCAAAGCCCATATATTTCATGGATTTAGAAAATGAAGCTCTTTCCTTTTCAGGGATCTCATCCAGTGTAGGGATTTTGCTGGTTACTTTAGTTCCCATTCCCGGGTTAGTACCATAGGTAATCATTGGCTCGATATCCGCTGCATCATATTTGATTTCCTTGTCAAATACTGCATCGTCGTCAGTATATAATTGACTCCACTTTTCAACTGCTTCATCCCAATCAGCTCCTTTAGGTGCAAACTCTCTGCCTTTCACATAATCAAACGTGGTTTGATCAGGCGCAATCAGTCCTCCTCGGGCACCCATTTCAATGCTCATGTTGCAAACCGTCATCCTTCCTTCCATCGAAAGGCCTCTGATAGCTGACCCCGCAAACTCAACAAAATATCCTGTCCCCCCACTTGCGGTCACTTTTGAGATGATATAAAGGACAACATCTTTTGCAGTAATTCCTTCTTTAAGCTCTCCCTCAACAGAGATTCTCATTCTTTTTGGCTTCGGCTGCATGATACACTGAGTAGCCAGGACCATTTCAACTTCACTGGTACCAATACCAAAAGCCACACTACCAAACGCTCCATGTGTTGAAGTATGACTATCCCCACAAACCATGGTCATGCCAGGTTGAGTAATTCCCAACTGAGGTCCGATAACATGAACAATTCCCTGATATGGGTGATTTAGCCCATAAAGGGTAATCCCATGTCGCTCGCAGTTCTCTGTTAATTTGTTTACCTGAAATCTGGACAACTCATCTTTAATGCTCAGATGCTGATCGATGGTAGGTACGTTGTGGTCCGGGGTTGCCACAGTATTTTGAGGACGGAATACTTCGATTCCCCTCTTTTCAATGCCTCCAAAAGCTTGAGGGCTTGTCACCTCGTGAATTAAATGTTTGTCTATGTACAGTACACTGGGGCCTTCTTCAATCTTTGTCACCACATGTGCATCCCAGATTTTATCAAACAATGTTTTTCCCATTTTCTATATTGTCTATTGCTTATTTTGCCAAAAAGATTTTGGTTTTTAAACCACCCTTCAAAATCGGACTGCAAAAATAACTCAAAGAACTTGAAATAACTCAGGTAAGGTTGAGTTTTCAGTTAAGATCTACCCATTAAAATCTTAACCTTATTTTTCAATCGGTTACTTTCCAAAAGTGGATGTAACAACACACTACCGATGATCATTAAAGCCCCAAAATAAAAATACGGTGAGAGTTCTTCGTTTTCATTGAAAATAAGCCATGCCATGATCATCCCGTAAATTGGTTCAAGATTGAGGGCTATGCTCGAAGCAAATGCAGAGATATGTTTAAGCGCTCTTAGAGAAATTACCATGGGAAAGGCTGTACATACTGCAGACATTATGAATAAAAGAATCCAGTCATCTACATTAGGCAAAAGTCTAGCCTGAGGGAACCAAATAATGTAAACAGGCAGTAAAAGCGTGAGTATTAAAAAACCACTGCCCATTTCAACTGCAGTTATTGATTTGGGATCTCCTCTGTGAACATATTTTTTATTGAGGATAGAAAATATGGCCGCCAGTACCGCTGCGGTCAACCCCAATCCAAATCCGAGATTGTAGTGAGTTGGGCTTGTATTGAAGATCAAAAAAATTCCCAGGATCACCACCAATCCCAGAAAAACTTCTACCGGTCTTATCTTCTTCTTGAAAAACAAGGGTTCCAGAAAAGAGGTAAATAAAGAGGTGGTAGCTAAACCACAAAGGGCAATGGAAGCATTGCTGTATTTAATGGCCCCATAGAAAAATACCCAATGAAATGCTATCAGGAACCCTACTATGACAAATATCCAAAAGTCTTTGGCTGAAAGGGTCCTTAAACCTTTTATCACTCCTGGAATAAAGAGTAGACATAAAGTAGTCAACCACATCCGATGCAAAACAAGGGGAACCTCACTCAGGCTGATCCATTTACCAATAATGGCTGTAAAACCCCAGAGGAAAACTGCTAAATGAGTTTCGAGATAAGCTATACGTACTTCTTTGTCCACTTTGCCAAGTAAGAGTGCAAAAATACCAGCTGAAAAAAGTCTACCAATTCATTTTCAATATTTGATTGTAAAGCTTTGTCATATTCGCCTTTTTTACCCTGAATCCTAAAGGGAAGGCGAATAATCAATTTGGATCCCTTTAGCTACTGTGTAAACCAAATTGATTTGAAAACTTGACAATGTAGGGTAAGAAAAATTTCTTCTAGCTTTACTCATGTATGACTGAAAAGGAAAATGCCATTCGCATAATCAGTGAAGCATTTGTTGAGAATCCAAGTGTACTGCATGTGGTAAAGCCTGGTAAAGGTATTGAAAAGCGGATCAGACATCTGGCTGACTATGTTTATGAGACCAGCAGGATGAGAGATGGTGTTTATTTTTCAAAGGACAAGGAAGCCCTTGCTATATGCTATAAATATAATATCAGAAAAGAGGGCCTACGTGACATCCTGAACCAGGTCAAGCTTGTTTTCAATTGTGTTGGAATTACCAGAGTATTCAAAATTTTGAAGCGGGATGGTTATGTGAAAAAGCAAAGACCTGCAGATGGAGAATATCTTTACTTCTGGTTTTTTGGCTCCTCGAATAAAAGCCGTGGAGGTCGAGGTGCCTGGGAATTAAAAGATGCAGTATTTAATAAAGCAAAAGAAACCGGGCTTCCCATCTACCTGGAGACGTCTATCCCTCAAAACAAGAGAGTCTATGAACGTTTTGGGTTCGAAACTTATCATGTTTGGGATGGGAATTACGGAGGTGATCCGCTTTACTTCATGCGAAGAATCAAGAATTAAACACTAATTCACTTATATATTTCTTCAATACCCTGAGATATTTGTGAAATTACTACTCCTAACTATTCTATCGAATCTACAATTCTATGGACTAGCGTACTAACGAATTTCTTCCGGAGAGTCGGAAGTCTAAAATAAATCATTCGAGTATTCGTGGTTAATATATCTATCTGATCTAGTATCTGCTGTAGTTGATTAAACCGCAATGACGCTAAGGAACTCGTAAAGTACGTCAAGGTTCACTGCAACCTTTGCGATTCCTCACTCCTCGCGGTTAGAAAAAGTATCAATCTACTCGATTCAGCACCGAATCAGGGAAGTACTTATTCGTCAACGCCACCATTTCATCTCCTTTAACAAACATATTAATGCCGATCTCGTCTGTGTGTTTACAACCACATGAGGCTAGTAATTCAAGTACGGCATGAATGGTATTCTTATGGAAGTTATATACCCTCTCTGCTTTATCCGATACGACTAGACCTTTCACCAACATCTTCTTTTGTGTGGCTACTCCAGTAGGGCATTCATTGGTGTTACATCTCAAAGCCTGAATGCAGCCTACGCTAAACATAAAGGCACGCGCTGAGTTACAGATATCGGCACCCAGTGCTTTCATTCTCAAAACGGAAAACGCTGTCAGCACCTTTCCGCTGGCGATAACTTTAATCTCATTCCTCAATCCAAACTTAAGCAATGTACGATGCACAAAAATCAGCGCTGGTTCCAATGGGATACCCACAGAATCCGAAAACTCAAGAGGTGCTGCACCCGTACCGCCTTCTGCTCCATCTACCGTAATGAAATCCGGCCAGATCTTCTCTTCTTTCATTTCCCGACAGATCTCAATAAACTCTTCGGTCCGTCCAACACATAGCTTAAATCCAATCGGTTTTCCTTCTGACAGTTCCCTTAGCTCCTGAACAAAATGTAATAACCCTCTTGCACTTGAAAATTTCTTATGTCCTGGAGGTGATAACACCATTGTGTGGGGTTTCAAACCTCTGATTTTGGCAATTTCCTCTGTATTCTTGATGGCAGGCAAAACACCACCATGGCCCGGCTTGGCCCCCTGAGATATCTTTATTTCAATCATCTTCACCTCAGGTCTTAGGGCATTTTCTTTGAACTTCTCAGGATCAAAATCCCCATCATGAGTTCGGCATCCAAAATACCCGGTTCCGATCTGCCAGGTGAGGTCCCCACCACCCTCCAGGTGATAGTGAGAAATCCCCCCCTCTCCTGTATTGTGATAAAAATTTCCTTTTTTGGCTCCTTTGCTAAGAGCCATGATGGCATTTTTACTCAAGGCACCAAAACTCATGGCGGAGATATTGAGTATGGAAGCACTATAAGGTTGCTTACATAAACTACTGCCTATTAGTACTCTGGGTTCTTCTGAAGTGGGTTCAGTAGCATAAATAGAATGCCTTAGCCCTTCGTAACTATCACCCGTAATGTCAAGCTGAGTACCAAAGGGATGTGTATCATTGACACCTTTAGCTCTTCGGTAGACCAGGGCCCGGTGATTCCTACTAAATGGGACGCCATCAGTCTGTCTTTCTATAAAATACTGTTGAATCTCAGGAGAGATCATCTCAAAAAAGTACCGGAAATATCCCAACAAAGGAAAATTTCTCAGAATCGCATGGCTTTTCTGAATCCTGTTGTAGATCCCAATAAAAATTAAGGGAATTGCAAACAGAAATGCGATCAGGAAATCGGGATCAAAATATGATGCCACACCAATGACCAACAGGATCATCAATGTGATATAATAAAAGATGTGTCTCATATCATCAGCTTTGGATGGAATAAAGATAGCAGCAAAAAATGCCGAAAAATCAACTTAGCCTCAATTTATATATAGATTGCATAGAACCCTGATCTAAACCCATTTTAATCATGAGAATTGCTTTACTATTCACGATCCTTCTCATTTCGCAGTTTGCACATTCGCAGCGACAGTTCCCCGAACCTTCTAAAGATGAAACCGGATTTGTTAAAATATTTGATGGTACACTCAATAAATGGGAAGGTGATCCGGTGTATTGGTCTGTCGATAATGGAGAGTTGGTAGGTAAGATCACACCAGAAACCATTGTCAAACAAAATACTTTTATCATCTGGCGTGGTGGAACACCCTCAGACTTTGAACTCAAAGTAGATGTGAAGGTGTCCGACAAAGGAAATAGCGGAATCAATTACCGAAGCGTCGAATTTGAAAAGTACAGGTTACGAGGATATCAATGTGATATAGATGGCCCCAATCAATGGTCCGGACAAAATTATGAAGAGCAGGGAAGAAAGTTCCTGGCTTTAAGAGGCCAGGTAAGCCGAAAAGAAGACGGAAAAGAAGTTGAAGTCATTGGCACTGTGGGTGAAAGAGAAGAGCTCACTCAATTCATCAAACAAAATGACTGGAATGAATATCATGTAATTGCAAAAGGAGATATTTTGGTTCACATGATCAATGGCCATGTGATGAGTGTGGTAATCGATAATGATGAAGAAAATAAAACCCGGTCCGGGCTCATTGGAGTACAGGTACATGTGGGTCCGCCTATGGAGATCAGGTATCGGAATTTTAGGTTGAAAGAACTAACAAGTGAAGATTAGTATGATGAATGAACTCAAAGTTGCTGTTGCACAGTTCGAACCCAAAGATGGTGACAGAATATATAATCTATCCGTCATTGAAGCTTTAACAAAACAAGCAGCTGAAGCGGGGGTAAATGTGATCAGTTTTCATGAAATGTCCATCACTGCGTATACTTTCCTGAAAGACCTAACGCACGATAAAATGTACACGCTTGCTGAGACTGTATCTGATGGCTCCAGCTGCCAACGGCTTATCAAAATGGCTTCAAAATATGGAATCACCATTCTGGCCGGATTACTGGAGAAAGACGCTGGCAGGTTGTACAATACCTATTTCTGTGTGGATAAGCATGGTGTAAAAGCCAAATTCAGAAAGCTGCACCCATTTATCAGTAAATATTTATCCCCTGGCAATGAATATGTGGTCTTTGATCTTAACGGTTGGAAATGTGGGATCTTGATTTGTTATGACAATAATATCATAGAAAATGTACGGGCTACTGCATTGCTAGGTGCGGATATCATATTCGCTCCTCATGTCACCTGTTGCACCCCTTCAGCTATGCCAGGTCGTGGTTTTGTGGATGACAGTTTATGGCAAAACCGAGACAAGAATCCGGATGCGCTGAGAAAGGAATTTGATGGTCCAAAAGGGAAGGGATGGCTCATGAGGTGGCTGCCAGCCCGTGCCTATGACAATGGGGTCTATTATGTCTATACCAACCCAATCGGATATGATGGAGAGCATCTGAAGAATGGTAATTCCATGATTCTTGATCCCTATGGAGAGATCCTTACCGAGACCAGGAGCTTTAACAGTGAGATCGCTCTTGCAACTCTTACGCCAGAAAAACTAAAACTTGCTGGTGGCTTCAGATATCGTAATGCCAGGAGGCCAGAATTGTACAGGGATATTCTTGGTGAGGAAAATCGATCGGAGACGAAACCGGTTTGGATGAAGTAACAGACCCTATTGAGTTGGTGACGTCGCCAACTTATTGCATATATAATAACCTACTTTTTTATATGAACAGTAGCATCCCGAAGGGCGCTATTGCTTATAGGTTTTGTTGTGGTGTCTTTATTTTTTCTTTCCAAAAGAATCTGCTTAAAATAATTGTAAGGACCGTCATGGTACCCCCCATTCCCATATTTATAGTTAAGTTAACCAAAATGACGTTCTGCAAAACAAATCCTATTCCCCCAACCAGACAGAAAATTCCATTTAGCCAGAAAAGAATTTGAATCGTCCTTTTAATTCCTTTTCCTTCAAAGATTGGTGCAATAAATATTGAGGATAGTCCAAACATAAATGTCCAACCCAGCATTGCAATGGACAGACTTATCGAATTTGGATTAAACATTATCCAATTTGAAATGTTTTCTAAGGTTCCTTGTTGGAGATTAAATTGAACTGCTGTTATCTGAAGAAAATAATTTATTCCGATTAAAGAAACGAAGATTGTTCCAAAGGAAACACTTAACTTTTGAAGAATTCGTTTAGAATGGCTAACGATTTCGCCAAAACAATTTACAATAACCAAATAAGATATCGAAAAAATCATTGAACACACCTGAGCAACGTGCTTATAAAGCTGAGGATTATTCTGAGTTCTTTCCAAATAGTCGTCTAGGTTTGTCCAAGCCGAAACATCTTGTGTTGATGCTATTGCAACAAAGCAAACTGTGAATATTACGAAGGATAAGGCTGCAATTAGTGAAGCGAAGAATCCTATTTTCTCTGTCAATCCATTCATCTCTCTTTTTTAATGCACCACAACGCCGAGGTATGCTGAGTGGCCATCCTGATGCTATAAAAAACTAAACTAGCTAAAACCTCGGTGAGATGCAACGGGCAAAATCCTGCTGAGCCTACCTGCCGGCAAGGCAGGTTTAGCAGATTAAGGCTCCTGACTACTCCAAAGAGCAAAAGGAAATATCAGTTCCTAGAAAGGTTTTAGCGGTGAGGTTCCTGATCAAGTTGTTATGAAATGCGTTAGGCCATTCATCATACTGCATGTTAGGCATTGCTATTTTATTCAGCTTTACCGTTTTTCGTTATATGTTGAGACTTGATATTGAACTGCCATGTGTTGTTATAGTTTGTGTGGTACAAGATTGTGCCTGACTTTAGTCTTTTAGGTTCCTATTTATTATTCCTCCAAACCACGTGTTGTTTTACTCCGAACCACGTGTAGTTTTACTCCGAATCACGTGTAGTTTTCCTTCGAACCATATGTAGTTTTCCTTCGAACCATATGAGGTTTTACTATTTAGATACGTATATAAGTAAAATAAGATAGGTATGTAAATGAAATTAGATAGGTATCAAACATAGGAAAGATAAGCATTATTCTGTTTGGAGACAAAATGACTTGCTTGAGCGGCTATAATGCCTCATTTTTTAAAAGATACACAAATCATTCCAAAATGTACGATTAGAACCTTAAAATAATCAGAAACAGGCATGGGACGATAGTTAGCAGGTGTTTTTTATATTATTGAAGCCGAAATTAATCCGGATTTATCCGATGATAAACGGATATAAACGTTTTACCAGTTGATTATGCCCTTTTCAATTCTAAAACAGTAATCTCTGGCAATATCCCTACCCTACCCGGGTAGCCAATAAAACCAAAACCCCGGTTCACGTAGATATACTGGTCACCTTCCTGGTAAAGGTCGGCCCACTGCTTGTACATATACTGAGAGGGACTCCAACGGAAATCTCCAATTTCGATACCAAATTGCATACCATGGGTATGTCCTGCTAATTGCAAAGCAATATCAGGATATTCGGGTCTTACCTGGGCATCCCAATGACTTGGGTCATGAGAAAGTAAGATCTTCAATGGGATTTCTTCTGTTCCTTTAACCGTTTTACTTAGATCTCCATATTTAGAAAATCTGCCCGCGCCCCAGTTTTCTAAGCCCAGAATGGCAATTTCTTCATTATCAACTTTAAGGGTTCTGTTCTCATTAAGCATGAGATCCCAACCCATATAATTGTGCATCTCATGAAGGTTCTGAATATCTTTTTGCTTGGCTGCCTGACTTGGCCAACTGGAATAATCCCCATAATCGTGATTACCCATGGTAGAAAATACACCCATATCACCTTTTACTTTTTTGAAAATATCCAGGTATGGTTTGGCTTCATCACTTTGATTGTTTACCAGGTCTCCGGTAAAGAATACGACATCCGCCTTTTGAGCATTAATAATATCCACCCCTCCTTCAACAGCTTTTTTGTTAAAGAAACTACCTGTATGTATATCTGAGATTTGAACCACCCTAATTCCATCAAATGATTTGGGAAGGTTTTTTAAATGAAGAGTCTTCTTTCTAACCCTGTAATCATGTGCTCCTGAGATAATTCCAAAACTAAAAACGGCTATAGGCACAGCACCTGCAATCATGGCTGATTTAGCCATAAAATCTGACCGGGAATTATCAACGGTGTTTCCGGATTCAGATGGGAAAAGATTAATGATATAGACTACCAATCTACGAAAATCATCAACAGCGAGAAACAACATAGCTAATAGTTTCCCAACCAGCGTGATGAAAAAACCTGATATGAGTGCAACACGCAGAACGCCAAATATTTTAGGGTCTAACCGTGTATAAAGTAATGCTCCTATGAAAAAGCCAATAGATAAGACAAAATAGCTGATTTTTATTATCCGCCTGGTAATTACACCATAGTCTTCAATCAATAGCCTTATGGCATGAAACAGGTATAGGTCCAATAAAACGTAAACAACTGCAATGAATATAAAAACCATATACCTTGACATTCTAATGATATTTTATCCAACTGGTTAAGAGCTTTCAGACAAACGGACTGTCGGACAATCCGAATGTCTGAAAGCCTAAACATCTTTAACTAATCCCAAACCTCCTGTTAATCCTTGCAAAAAAGAGATACATAACAGGAACGATAACCAGGGTAAGAAAAGTTGCAAATGTCAATCCAAATATGATGGTCCAGGACATCGGCCCCCAGAAAATCACATTGTCACCTCCCATATAAAAATCCGGATTATATGCTGTAAACAGCTTGATAAAGTCCACATTGATTCCAACTGCCAATGGTACTAATCCAACAATGGTGGTGATAGCCGTAAGCAACACTGGTCGTAACCTGGTTTTTCCGGCTTCAACAATGGATACGATTACCTGATCAAATGGTAATTTTTCTACACCCATTTCTTCAGCCTTACGCTTTCTGCTCAACTCAATAAAATCAATAAGTACAATCGCATTGTTTACCACAATCCCTGCCAAAGAAATGATACCGATCATGGTCATGATCACTACAAAGTCCATCTGGAAAATTACTAACCCTAAAAACACCCCAATGGTACTCAGCACAACAGATGACATGATAATAATTGGAGTGGTTACCTTATTGAACTGTGACACGATGATCAGGAAAATCAGAAATACCGCCAAGAGCAATGCCTGGCTTAAGAAGGCCATCTCTTTTGCCTGCTCTTCCTGCTCGCCTCCAAATTTGAAGGTATAACCATTCGGAAGATCCAGATTATTTTGGAGAAGCACTTTGATCTGATCATTGATCTCTGTCGGATTATAACCTCCCAATACATTAGACGAAAGAGTGATCATCCGATCAAGATCCTTTCTTTTCACAGATCCGTAAGTGGAACTCAATTCAGCCTTAGCCACTGCAGAAATTGGCACCTGGTGCATTGAACCATCTGTTTGATCCCTGAAGGTGATGCTCTTATTCATCAAAGCATCCAAATCATACCGATACTTATCCTGAAGTCGCAACTCAATCTCATAGTCATCCTCACCTAACTTAAATTTGGATATCTCCTTACCAAAAAGCGAGGTTCTTACCTCCATGGCAACCCCCTGAGTTGACAACCCATATCGTCTCGCTTTTTCGCGATCAATATCCACGATTAGCTCTGGTTTTCCGGTTTCAAGGTCTGACTTCAGTTCTTCGATACCCTGGATGGGCGATTCATTGATCATCAATCGTATATTCTCCGTGATTTCTACCAGTTTGTCCAGATCCGGCCCAACAACCTCAATGTTAATCGGTTTTCCAGCAGGTGGTCCGGCAGCATCTTTGTCAACAGTGATTGTAACACCTGGATAATCCGTCACATTGTTCCGGATTTCCTCCATTACGTCACTGGTCATTACAAAGTCACCGCTTTCAGGATCTACCCGAAATTGGAATTCAACAAAATTGACAGTAATACGGGCCTTATTCGGAGTAGAGCTTTGACCAAATGCACTAGGGTCATTCGGGTCTGAAGCATCTTCACCTACCTTGGTGATGACAGATTCAACCATATAATCATAAGGTTTTACCAAATCCATCACTTCCCTTTCAACCTTATGGGCATAATCATTGGTCAATTCAATATCAGTACCAATCGGCATTTCGATAAATACATTGACATATTTGGGCTCATTGATCGGGAAGAAGATCACTTTTGGAGGGAACGCTGCCATCAACATGAATGAAACAACAAGCAACGCTACCGTTCCAAAAAAGAATACATAAGGTCTCCAACCCCCCAAGGCAAAATTCAATATCTTGCTGTAGATGTTTTCCAACCGGGGAAGGAAAACAGCCTGAAATCGAGTTGATAATGGATTTAATACATAAACATCCAAAACAACGATCAGACCAAAGACAATCAACAGGTTACCAAAAACAGTCCATCCAATAACAAGAGATAAAATTCCAACCCCTACCATGATCCCAACGTTCCGCCACATCTTATTGTGACTAACCTCTGCCTTCCCATTTTGGATCTTCATAAAGGAAGAGATAAACACCGGGTTTACCACCAAAGCCACAAATAAAGAGGAAGTCAAAGTGATCATTACCCCGAGTGGCAGGTATGACATGAATTGCCCCATCAATCCCGGCCAAAGAGCCAGAGGTAAGAATGCTGCCAGCGTAGTGGCAGTAGATGAAATAATAGGCATGGCTACTTCCCCCACACCTTTCTTAGTAGCTGCAAGTGGACTGTAACCCTCTTCCATTAGGCGATAAACGTTTTCCACGACCACAATACCATTGTCAACCAGCATACCTAATGCGAGGATCAATGAGAAAAGGATCATCATATTCACCGTGATACCCATGAAGCTCAGCACATTAAAGGCAATGAACATGGAGAGTGGTATGGCTATCCCAACAAACAAGGCATTTCTCGTTCCAAGGAAAAACAGTAGTACCAGTACAACAAGTATCACCCCTGAAATGATATTATTCTCCAGACTGGATACCATCATCTTCACAAAAGTGGATTGGTCATTGGTACGAATAATACTCAAATCCTCAGGCAGATAAGGTTTTACCCGCTCCATTGCCTTATCAATCTCTGCAGTGATCTCCAACATATTCTCCCCACTTCTCTTGATCACATCCACAGATACAACTGGATCTGTACTTAGTCGGGCATAAGACTCCTTCTCCTTATAGCCAAAATCAATTTCAGCCACATCTTTCAGATAGACAATGTTACCCTTCTCATGTTTGATCACGATATCTTCCATCTGGCTAGGATCTGTAAACTCCCCAACAACCCTGATAGACCTTCTTAAACCATCCTGCAGAATATTTCCACCTGATAACGTTACATTTTCTGCTTTAACTGCATTTTCAATATCACCAAAATTCACGTCACGAGCCTCCATCTCATAGGGGTTCACCAGGATCTTGACCTCCTTGTCTTCAACCCCGGTAATAGATACTCTGGAGATACCTGAGATCTTCTCGATTTCATCCTGAATCAACTCAGCAAATTCCTCAAGTTTCTGAACAGAATAATCACCTGACAGGTTAATATTCATGATTGGGAACTCAGAGAAATTCATTTCAAACACGTTCGGATCCTGAGGTAAATCTGTCGGTAACTCGGGCTTTGCTTTGTCTACAGCATCCTTCACCTTTTGTAGTGCGTCTTCTACATCCACATCAGGTTGAAACTCTACGATAATGGTAGAATAATCCTGTACCGAGGTCGATTTGATCTCATCTACTTCAGAAATCGAATTGATCTCCTTCTCCAGCTCTCTGGTCACCAGGTTTTCAATATCTACTGGTGAATTTCCCGGGTAGGGAGTACCTACATATACGATCGGCTGTTCTATTTCCGGATAACTATCTTTTGGAAGTGACTGGTAGGATATGATCCCCATCACCACTATCAAAAATGTTAAAAAGAAAACTGTATTCTTATTTTTCAGCGAAAAGGTGGTAAGCCAAAACTGCTTATCTACCTTTTCATCTTCATTAGCTGGATTGGCGTTTTGGTTGATGTCCTGTGCCATGTTAATATTTTAGTTAAATCTTATAAGGAGGCAGCTGATATAGAAATTTCAGCTCCATTTGTAACATTTCGATAACCCTGATTGATCACACTCACTCCGCTTGTAAGTCCGGATATAATCTCTGTCATATCATTGTAGCTTTGGCCTGTTTCAATAGCTACTTTCTTAGCCACACTCTTACCATTCTCTTTTACGATGGAATAAACAAACTTCCCACCTGCATCTGATTGGATTACATTGGTAGGGACGCTTAAAGCATCCTCTTTTTCATAATCAACCAATGTTAAGGTAGCTACCTGATTAGGTCGAAACTCCTGATTTCCATTTTTAGGCAGTGCAACCTCAATCTTAAATGTCCTGTTTTGATTGTTGAGCACTCTACTTACAGAGAGGATTTTACTGCTAAGTGAAATCTCCTGTATACGGAAATTAACGTCTACATCGTCTCCTGCTACAAATTTACCCAGGTGTTCCTCTGATACATCTGCAACCACATACATCTCATTAGGATTCACAATTCGGATCATTGGAAGACCAGGCTGAGCCATCTCTCCAACTTTTACTGGGATTTCATCTATCACTCCATCGAATGGTGCTACTAAAAAATACTGACCATTCTGAGATTTCAGCGTTGCTAATCTTCCTTGCAGCGATTGATAATTATTCTTTGCCTGTAGATACTGAATTTCAGTCCCAATGTTTTGATTCCATAGGTTTTCCTGTCTCTCAAAAACGGTCTTTGCCAGCTCCAACTGAGTCTCTACTTCGGAAATATTATTCGCAATAATATCATTGTCAATCTGGATCAATAGATCTCCCTTTTTGACAAACTGTCCTTCAGTAACCCTGATAGACTCAATTCTCCCCATGGTTTCAGCACTCATCATGATATTTTTCCTTGACGCAACAGATCCCCTAACCTCAATTTTGTGAGTGAAAGGTTTGGCAACTACATTAAATGAAGAAACTAGTATGGTTCCGGTACCTTCATCAGCTGTTGTATCCAATGCTGCTACTTCCTGTTCCAATGCATGGATATCAGACTGCAACGTCATCAGTTCTTTTCTCTTGGCATCCAGCTCTTCCCTCTTCTTGTCAAGTTCAGATGACCCTCCACAGCTGTACATCAATATTGCCAGGAGATTAATTGCTATTATTTTATTTGTTAAGTTGACCTTATTCATGATCTGTTATTGGTTAAGTAATCCTAATGCTTTCTTTAAATCGAGTTGGGCAATTACTGCCTCAAATAATGTATTGTAATAATTAATGTCTGCAGTTTTCAGGCTATTTTCAGCTTCTATCACCTCCAGGTTTGAGCCTACACCATTGCTATATTTTGCGGTAGCGACTTCAAAAACTTCCTTGGCCAATGCCTTATTTTCTTTCTGGATCTCCAGTCGGTTTCTGGCGTCGTCGTAATTGATTTTTGACTGCTGAATATTCACATCAATTGAAGATTCAAGCTGCTCAAAGGTGTTTTCAACCTGGAGTAGGGAAAGTTTCTCCTGCTGTATCTGGTTGGCTCTTTGTAATCCTGTAAACAGGCTCCAGCTCATTCTTAAGCCAAACATGTTATAGCCATACCACTTATCCGGACCTACTGTGGATGTTTCATTAAAACCACTATTTGTTGAGAATAAGCCGCCAAAAGTTGGAGACTGGGTTGAATAACCCAGGTTAGCAAAAGCTGAGAACACTGGAAATGCCTCTGCATATTTATTCTTGATGTTGAGTTCCTGTAATTTTTGATTGGCCATCATCACCTGATAATCTGGTCGATTTTGATATGCCCACTCTTCACTAATCTCAATTTCTGATTCTAAGATCGTAGTGGAGAATGTTTCAGCAATCTTGATTTCCTTATCTAATGGATAGTTCATCTGAAATTTTAAAAGTCGCTCAGAATGTTCAACCAATCTGATGAAGTTGTCTCGCTCCGAAATGATATTATTCAGATTGACTTTAATTCGGTCTACATCAATTTTTTCTGCAAATCCACTTTTATACATGGCATCGGTATCAGAAAAGAGTGAATCAAGCCTTTTAATATTGGACTCATATAAGGCTAATCGTTCCTTATTGATCAGAAGATTATAGAAGGCTTTCGACACATTCAGAATCACATCTTCTTCAGTTTGATTGTATTGTTTGGTTGCCAGGTCTTTATAAGCCTGTGATGCCTGAAGCCCTACTATATAGGATCCATTGAAGATCAGTTGATTGACACTCAGACTTGCATCTCCTGAACCCTTTAGCTGGAAAAAGTTCTGAGCTGCCGCCACGTCACCAGCCTGTATCCCAGGTATATTTCCAAGTCCAAAGAAATCGCTGTTGGGATTGTATTGACCAAAAAACCTGGGTTGTGTTTCTGCATAAGAAACGCTGGCATTACCAGTTATCTGCGGAAGACCAATCCCAATGGTCTCTCTGACTTTGGCATCGGCTTTATCCTGATCCAAACGAGCATTTTTCACACCTACTGCGTTGTTGATTGCATACTCTACACAATCATCCAGTGTAAATCCTTCAGCAGTAGTCAAAGTAGTTGATTCCGTCTGTGCATACATCAGCGACGGAAACAAAATAAAGATTACTATTAGTTGACTTATTCCCTTCATTTGAGTTGGTTTTCGATATGTTTCTTTTGATATGCTTTATATAATTCTATTCCTTCCACCTTTAATAATCCATGGATGAAGTGATCGTAGATCTGCATTTGAACTTCTATGAAATCATAGTCGCTCTTGGGAAAGATCCGTTCATCAAAAATTGTCTGGATCTGTTCTACCCGCATAGTAGCCAGGATATTTTCATTGATTTCCTTTCTAAATAAACCTTCCTCCTTACCTCGGATAATATTCTGCGTAACCTTTCCCCTGATAAAGTTGTCTTTGTAATTTTTGAAAACTTCCCAGGCATCGGGATGATATTTTTGCAGATCATAAAGAAGTGACGGATTGATCCGTGATATATTTTTTCTTATGCACCCGGAGAGTAGAAAAAGTTCGTCAACAGCATCCACAGCAACCGCTGTGATCTCCGAAATTTCTGTCATTTCCCTTTCTATGTAATTTCGGGTCGCCTCAGTGACCAGGTCATCCTTATGATTGAAATGCTGATAGATGGTCTTCTTAGAAATTGAAACCTCTCTCGCCACATCATCCATCGAAATGCTTCTTACACCATATCGCGTAAAAAGCATCTCTGCAGCATCTAAGATTTTTTGTTTCACTTTATTTTAATATTCTTAACTTTCACTTAACACTATGGAAACTATTATTATTCCCAAAGTTTCCTGGGTTTACGTGAATCACTATTGTTAGTTACATTATGTTGATATTTTTTTTAAAAAAGTGATCAATGGTTGATTTCAGTTACCAAAAGCAAGGTATAGGGATAAATAAATTAATCTTTCTACATGGGTTTGGAGAGGATCACCATGTCTTTGACGAGATGATTGCTGGCATCTTAAAAGAAAACCTCCCTGTAACCTGTTATGCCTTAGACATTTTTTACCATGGAAACAGCCCTCGAAAAGATGAACCACTAACAAAATCACAATGGAAGGAGTCATTTGGGAAATTCCTTCAGGAAGAAAAGATTGATCAATTTAGTCTTATTGGATTTAGCCTTGGAGGGAGATTTAGCATCGCAACAGCCATTAGCTTTCCGAAACAAACAAAAGCAATCTACCTGATTGCACCGGATGGAATACACCTATCTATATGGTACCGAATAGCTAACTCAACTTTAGGAAATAAGCTCTTTAAATTTCTGATGGATAACCCTAAAAGATTTGATGAGTTGGTTGCATTTTGTAAGTGGACCAGGTTGGCTCCGGGATACCTGATAAGATTTACAGAAAAGACACTAAACACTCAGGCACAACGGCAGCGTGTTTATCGAACATGGACGTATTTCTATCCATTACAGCACAGGACAAATACCTTCACTAAATATGTAAATCAACATAAACCAAAGATCTATCTGATCCTGGGTGAAATAGATAAGCTGGTACCACCAGAGAAAATCATTCCGAAAATTGCATCGATTAACTCCCTTGAAACAAAGTTAATTCCTGCTAAACATCATCAAATGATCGACCGGTCTATTCCTTGCATCATATCTGCACTTAAAAATCAATTTCTTTAATCAATTATTCTATTTTTGCGCTTGAATTACACTTCTTCCTGAATGATCCACTTCTTCGAAAAATCCACCGCTGAAATTTATGCCGTTAGTACCAGTAAAGAGTTATCCAAAGACGAAGTAGACAAGCTGACCTGGCTATTTTCAGGTGCTAAGATGCTGGATGCAAAACAAATTCAATCCGCATTTATTGGGCCAAGGAAAGAGATGGTTACTCCCTGGAGTACAAATGCAGTGGAGATCACACAAAACGCCGGAATTTCGGGCATTACTCGAATCGAATCCTATACAAAAAATACTGGCCAGGCTTTCGATGAGATGCTTCAGCAAAAATACAAGGTACTCAACCAGGATCTATTTACCCTGGACATTGAACCTGCCCCAATTCAATACATCAATGACCTGGAAGCTTATAATGAGCAGGAAGGACTGGCACTCACCCAGGATGAAATAGATTTCCTTCACCAGGTATCAGATGAGATCGGAAGGAAGCTGACAGACTCCGAGATATTCGGGTTTTCTCAAATCAACTCCGAACACTGCAGACATAAGATTTTTAATGGTGTCTTTATCATAGATGGCAAAGAGCAAGATCTATCACTTTTTCAGTGGATCAAAAAGACCTCCAAAGAGAATCATAATCTGATTGTCTCTGCTTATAAAGATAATGTAGCTTTCATCCAGGGTCCTGTGATGGAACAGTTTGCTCCGCAAACCCAGGATAAACCTGACTATTTTGTAACAAGCGATTTTGAATCCGTTATCAGTCTGAAAGCTGAAACACACAACTTCCCTACAACCGTTGAACCATTCAACGGTGCAGCTACCGGTTCTGGTGGTGAAATAAGAGACCGAATGGCTGGTGGAACAGGTAGTTTTCCGCTGGCAGGAACGGCCGTATATATGACAAGCTATTCGAGGCTTCAGGAAGGTAAAAAACATGAGGAAAAGGTACCTGCCCGAAAATGGCTTTATCAAAGTCCGAAGGACATCCTGATCAAGGCCTCCAACGGAGCAAGTGATTTTGGAAACAAGTTTGGACAACCACTTATCTGTGGTAGCCTATTCACGTTTGAGCATAAGGAGGGCGAAGAGATCCTTGGATTTGACAAAGTGATCATGCTTGCGGGAGGAATTGGATATGGGAAATTAAAGGACAGCAAAAAACATCCGGTAAAGCCTGGACAACGGATCATCATGATGGGTGGCGACAACTACCGCATCGGAATGGGCGGTAGTGCCGTGTCCTCTGTAGACACAGGAGACTTTAAGAAGACGCTGGAATTGAACGCAGTCCAAAGGTCGAACCCTGAAATGCAAAAACGCGTTGCCAATGCCGTACGTGCACTTGCTGAAGCTGAGGAAAACCCAATCGTTTCTATTCATGACCATGGTGCAGGTGGGCATTTGAATTGTTTCTCGGAATTGGTTGAGGAGACCGGGGGAAAAATCTTCCTGGACAAATTGCCAATTGGCGACCCTACCCTTTCTGATAAAGAGATCCTTGGAAATGAGTCCCAGGAGAGAATGGGTCTTGTCATGAAAAAAGAGGATCTGGATTATCTGAAGAGAGTTTCTGCCAGAGAACGTACTCCGTGTTTTGATGTCGGAGAATCAACGGGAGACATGGAACTCCAGTTCCTGAAAAACAACCAGGAGGAAAAAGCATTTGATCTGAAAATGCAGCATCTTTTCGGGTCCTCTCCTACTACCATTCTGAAAGACAATTCAGACGAGAGGACATTTGGTAAAATCGAATACAAAGTAGACGATATTGAAAAATACCTGGAAGAAATCCTTCAACTGGAAGGAGTAGCCTGTAAAGACTGGCTAACCAATAAGGTGGATCGTTCGGTAACTGGAAAAGTCGCTTTACAGCAAACTGTCGGTGAAATCCAGGTACCGCTCAACAATGCCGCGATCATGGCTTTGGATTTTAAAAGCAATAAAGGTATAGCCACCTCTTTGGGACATTCTGCAATCCCTGCGTTGATCGATTCAGGAGCTGGCTCCAGATTGAGTGTTGCAGAAGCATTGACCAACCTGGTCTGGGCTCCCTTGACTCATGGATTAAAAGGTGTTTCCCTTAGTGCCAACTGGATGTGGCCTGCAAAAAATGAAGGTGAAAATTATCGCCTGTATAAAGCAGTTAAGGAATTAAGTGAGTTTGTGGTCGAACTGGGAATCAATATTCCAACAGGTAAAGATTCTCTGTCCATGACTCAAAAGTATCCGGATGGTCGCAAGGTTCAGGCACCTGGCACAGTCATTATCAGTTCGGTTGGTGAAGTTTCAGATATCCAAAAAGTAGTCACGCCCGACCTGGTAGTCAAGAAAGGTAGCCAATTGCTTTATATTGATTTTTCAGGATATGTTTTTGAGCTGGGAGGTAGCAGCTTTGGTCAGATCAACTCAGCAGTGGGCGAAAAAGCTCCTGACGTAAAAGCTGATGTATTAAAAAATGCGTTTAACGCCGTACAAAAACTCATAGAGGAGGGCCTGGTCCTATCTGGGCATGATGTATCAGACGGAGGATTGATCACAACACTTCTCGAAATGAATTTCCCCAATCAGCAGGGAGGCATCAAAATCGATCTCAACGGGTTTGATGAAAAAGACCCAATCAAAGTGCTCTTTTCCGAGCGGCCAGCAATTATCATTCAGGTAGATTCGATTGAAAAAGTAGCAAAGATCTTAGATCAGTTTGATGTCTCAAGCATACCTCTTGGTGAAGTTATCGAAGGCAGGGAGATGGTGATAGACAGTCAAAACCTTAATCTAAGGTTATCCATTGATGACTATAGGGACCTTTGGTTTAAGACCTCCCATCTGCTGGATCGGGAACAAAGTGATCCAGACCATGCGGATCAAAGAGCCAATAATTACAAGCTGCAACCGGTCACTTATAAGTTGAAGAAAGATTTTGAAGGGTCATTTGCTTCCTATGGTATTGATCCGAATCGAAAGACCAAATCCGGTATCAAGGCGGCTATCATCAGGGAACAGGGAGTCAATGGTGATCGGGAAATGGCCTATGCACTTTACCTGGCTGGCTTCGATGTCAAAGATGTCCACATGACAGATCTTATCTCCGGAAGAGAAGACTTGAGTGAAATGGACATGATTGTCTTCGTGGGTGGGTTTTCCAATTCAGATGTGCTAGGATCAGCAAAAGGATGGGCAGGATCATTCCTGTTTAATGAAAAAGCCAAGTCATCCCTTGATGCCTTTTATAAAAGAGAAGATACACTTAGCCTGGGAGTTTGTAACGGATGCCAGGCCATGATGGAGCTGGGATTAATTTATCCGGAGATGAAGGATCATCCTACGATGCACCATAATGGATCAGGAAAATTTGAATCTTGTTTTGTTTCTGTGGATATTCAACCCAATGAAAGTGTCATGTTTAAAACACTATCCAACACCAGCATGGGGATCTGGGTGGCTCATGGCGAAGGTAAGTTTGTCCTGCCTGGAAATGAGGATCAATATAGTATCCCTATCAAGTACAAGTATGATAAATTTCCAGGCAATCCAAATGACAGTGATTTTGCTACTGCTGGTGTAGTCTCAAAAGACGGAAGACATGTGGCTATGATGCCTCATTTAGAAAGATCTTTATTCCCGTGGAACTGGCCTCAAAATCGTTCCTTGAGAGGAACACAGGTAACCCCATGGATCGAGCCTTTTGTCAATGCAAGAAAGTGGATTGAAAAAAGAAAGTCCTGATTAAAAATTATGTTTTTATTTTAAGCAATAACTACTAGTTTTGCAGTCCAATTTGGCCTATGGTGTAACTGGCAACACGTCTGGTTTTGGTCCAGAAGAGTCTAGGTTCGAGCCCTAGTAGGCCAACAAACATCCGCCACTATTGCTTTGTTGAGGCGATCCTGGCGGATATTTTTATTTTAAAGCTGATATGTCACTCGTTAAAATATTTTCAGGAAAAGGTACAATTGAGCTCTCAGAGAAGATTGCTCATTTCTATGGTAAGCCATTAGGAAAGTGTACTTCCCAGAAATTCAGCGATGGTGAATTGAATTTCAGCTACAATGAATCAGTACGGGGCGAGCATGTATACATCATACAGTCAACCAACCCGCCCACAGAAAATATCATGGAGCTTTTGCTCATGATCGATGCGGCAAAAAGAGCCAGTGCCAAGCACATCACGGTAGTTGTTCCTTATTTCGGTTATGCCAGACAGGATCGAAAAGACCGTCCGAGGGTTTCTATTGCAGCCAAGCTGATGGCCAATCTTCTTTCAGCTGCCGGAGCAAGTAGATTACTTACTTGTGACTTGCATGCCGGACAGATTCAGGGATTCTTTGACATACCAGTAGATAACCTGGATGGTACTGCTTTCTTTGTACCTTACCTTAAGAGTCTTAAACTGAAAAACCTCATTTTCGCATCTCCGGATGTTGGGGGAACTGCCAGAACAAGGAGCTTTGCCAAGTTCTTTGAAGCAGACATGGTCGTTTGTGATAAGCACAGGAAACGTGCTAACGAGATTGCGACGATGCAGGTAATTGGAGATGTAGAAGGTAAAGATGTGGTCTTAGTGGATGACCTGGTAGACACTGCAGGTACCATCTCCAAAGCGGCTAATATCATCATGGAAAAGGGTGCTACCTCTGTAAGAGCGGTATGTACTCACCCAGTACTTTCCGGTAAAGCCTATGAAAATATTGAAAGCTCGGCACTTGTTGAGCTTGCTGTGAGTGACACCATTCCACTCAAAGAAAAAAGTAAAAAAATCAAGGTTTTGACGGTCGCTGATCTCTTTGCGAAGGCGATCCGAAAAATTCACGATAACGAATCTGTAAGTTCACTATTTATTAATTACAATTAAATTTATGAAAACTGTTGAGGTTATAGGGTATAAAAGAGCAAATCTCGGCAAACCTGAATCTAAAAGATTAAGAGAAGAAGGTTATGTCCCCTGCGTACTTTATGGCGGAAAAGAACAAGTGCATTTCTATGCGCCTAACATTCTTTTCCGAGAGCTTGTTTACACAGCAGAAGCTCATTTTGTTGAATTGAATATTGAAGGAGAAAAGACCAGGGCCATCATTCAGGATGTCCAGTTTCACCCAGTAAGTGAAGCTATCCTGCATGCAGACTTTCTTCAGCTATTCCCAAATAAGATCATCAAAATGGATGTACCTATCCATCTCGAAGGTCGAGGAAAAGCTCCTGGTGTTCAACAAGGAGGTAAGTTTGTACACAAGCTTAGGAAGTTAACAATTAAGGCTTTACCTGATAACATGCCTGAGCACATTGATTTAGATGTTTCAAAACTTGGACTAGGTAAATCAGTTAAAGTTTCAGCAATTACTCCGGATAATTTTGAAATTATAAACAGCCCAATTATCACGGTAGCTACAGTCGAAGTTCCCAGAGCTCTTAAAAGTGCAGCTGAAGAAGCTGAGGAAGAAGCAGAAGCAATGGAAGCAGCAGGAGCAGCAGCTGAAGGTGGAGAATCTGAAGCAGCAGCCGAAGGCGGAGAATCTTAAAAAGATTTTAACCAATATTAAAAATCCTGTTCTTTTTATGAGGACAGGATTTTTTATTTAATCTTAGTTTTACAAGACATGAAATACCTTATCGCAGGACTTGGTAATATCGGGCCAGAATATGAAGTGACCAGACATAACATTGGTTTCCTGGTTCTTGACAGGTTGGCTGACTTACAAAAGGTAAAATTCAATCAGGACAGACATGCTTTTGTGACTGAATTAAAATATAAAGGCAGAAGTCTTACCTTGATCAAACCCACAACCTTTATGAATCTCAGTGGAAAAGCGGTAAACTACTGGTTGAAAGAGCTAAAAATCCCCAAACAAAACCTGTTAGTGATCACTGACGATGTTTCACTTCCCTTTGGGAAACTTAGGTTAAAGCCAAGAGGATCCAGTGGAGGTCATAATGGATTAAAAAATATCGAAGAGATGACGGGAGGACAGGACTTTCCAAGACTCAAATTCGGGATTGGAGATGACTACCACAAAGGGCAGCAGGTAGATTATGTACTAAGTCCTTTCAGTAAACAAGAATTTGAGACCCTAACACTGGAAATCGACCGGTGTCTTGACATGATCTATGCCTTTTGCACCATCGGAATTGAACGCACCATGAACCAGTTTAACTAATCACATGCTAGGAAATCATACCATTCATCTATCCATCCAAATCGTACCTAAAAAGAAAGATGCAGATATCTATCCTATCATTGATAAAGCCATTGAGGTGATTCAGGCATCAGGTCTAAAGTATATGATTACACCTATGGAAACAGTTATGGAGGGACCTTTTGACCAGGTAAATCAAATTGCACTCAAAGCACAACAGGCCGTCATAGATGCAGGAGCAGAGGAAGTACTTGTTTTTATCAAAATGCATTACCGAAAAGAGGGTGATGTAACTTTCGAAGAAAAAAAGCTCGACAGGTAATTAAAGCTCCTCTACTCTCCAAAGTGCCTTCCTCTCCCTGGTAGCATTTCTAACTTTTTCTACATCCTCAGCCATGATTTCGCTGGCCTGATTTCCCCAGGAAGACCGAATATAGGTAAGGATGTTAGCTATTTGCTGATCGTCCAGAAATTCACCCCATGGAGGCATATCTCCCTCAAAAGTCCTTCCATTTACTTCGATCTTGCCTCCAAGACCTCCTAGCACAATCTTGATCAAACGCTCATCATCTCCAAGGACCCATTCCGAATCATGAAGTGGTGGCATAATTTCTCCTGTCCCCTGACCATTATACTGGTGACACGGTGCGCATCTTGTTACATAAAGCTGACCACCTTCAGATAATTCTTCTTTATCCTTGATAATGGTTGAAGATGCAGTACCAGAGGCATTTGCATCTGGAAGAGCAAATGCTAAAAAAGAGTTGCCTGGCTTGGTACCTGGCTTTCCTCCACCCCCGGCAGCAATTACCACATACTGTTTCCCATCCACCATATAAGTGGCTGGTGTCGCATACCCTGCAGCGGGTAGTTTCATCTCCCACAACAAATCTCCTGTTTCCTTATCATAGGCCCTGAACATCTCATCCATTGCTGCACCAATAAAAACCAGCCCCCCGGCCGTGACGATTGGTCCTCCCATATTAAATGATCCGGTTGGAGGTTCGTTTTCCAGCCCGGGATGATGCCCCAGTGGTACCTTCCAAAGAATTTTTCCTTCATTCAAATCAATGGCATTGAGTGTCCCCCAAGGTGGTGTACTGATCGGATACCCTTCATTGTCTTTTACTGGTTGGTGACCTGTCACTTTATATGGGTATCCCTCAGGATCATCATTTTCCAATACCTGAATGAGTTCTGGTTCGTCACTGGCATTCACATAAAGAATACCCCTGTTTGGTTCTACAGCAGCTCCGCCCCAGTCTGTACCCCCATTAAATTGAGGGAATACTATTCCACCTTCAAAAGAAGGGGGGTCATAGATAGAAGCTTCACCATACTTATCCCATACATTCTTCCTGACAAATTCATGAGCTTCAGATGTCCGGTCCGTAATATCAGACTCTTTAAAACCCTGTCTTGCATAAGCAGGAGGTAAAGAAGGGAATGGTTGCGTTGGAGATGAAACTTCTCCTGGTACGGTCGATTGTTTGACAGGTCGTTCTTCGATGTCAAAAAGGGGCTCCCCTGTTTCCCGATTGAAAAGGAATAGCATACCAATCTTTCCTACCTGTGCTACTGCATCAATTTGTTTTCCATCATGAGTGACCGTAATCAAACTGGGAGGTGTCGGGATATCATAGTCCCATAGATCATGATGAACCAGCTGATAGTGCCAGACCCGCTCCCCAGTCTCCGCTTTTAAGGCGACCACTGAATTGGCAAAGAGATTATCCCCTGTTCGTTCTCTTCCGAAATGGTCATTAGATGCAGAACCTGTTCCAAAAAACAAAAGTCCCCTTTCTTTATCTAAAGCAAAACCACCCCAGGGATTAGCGCCCCCAACCGTTTCCCAGGCATCTTCTGGCCAGGTCTCATGACCTAACTCACCTGGATGAGGGATGGTATGAAAGATCCATTTTCTCTCCCCGGTCCTGGTATCATATGCACGAACGTGTCCAGGGGCTGTAACGCCCCCACCCTCACTAAGCTGAGCGCCTACGATCAAAAGATCCTTATAAATGATCCCTGGAGATGACGCATTGACAAAAGCACCTTCTATCTCGCGATCCAGGTTTTGCTGCAAATCAATTCGCCCGTTCTCACCAAATTCCTTTCTTGGCTGTCCTGTTTTTGCATTCAAAGCATACATAAATGGACCTCGTCCAAAAAATATGGTTGATTCCTCCCCATCTTTCCAATAGGTCACTCCCCTATTAGCTCCGGTACCTCGTGACAACCGATTATTGCCCGCTTCATAAGCATCCGGATCAAATTTCCATATTTCCTCACCTGATCGAGCATCAATCGCAAAGGCCTTCACCCTTGGAGATGTTCCATATAATACAGTGTCAATCACAATTGGATTACACTGAATGGAGTACCCATTTTCACCAGATACATATTGCCAGGCAAATTCTAAAAGATGCACATTGCCCTTATTAATCTGATCGGCAGGAGAATACTTTGTATTAGCCTTTGTGGCACTTGCAACTTCCCATGTTGCCTGCAACTCATTTGTTCCTTCATCCGGATTGCACGAGTAAAAAGCCAACATCAGAAGGCATAACAACAATGAGAAGTTTATCTGGGTCTGGTTCATAAGATGATTATGGGTTAGGGGTCTCTGATGAATTCAATTAAAATTATGCCTTATCAGGCATTTATACAATCAGTCAAATATATCTCTAAAGATTATCTAAGAATCATGGACATTTACAAAAGGTATGCTACATTTGACTTACACTCCATTTTTGGAAACATTTTTGCTTAATATGAGGTTGGATCTTACAGATGATGAGAGCAATTAATATTTCTTTATCCGTAATCATTGGTATTATATTCTTTGGCTGTGAAGGCGAACGGGTCAACCCTGAACAGGAATCCTTTGCTTTTTATGATGATGCACAGATAGTTGAAGAATTTCCTTTTACCCAGGACGGAGAAAAGGTGGTCTTTCATCATTATCACATGGCTGCGGATAAGGAAAATGTTGCTGATGACGAGTATTCTGAAGATGTTTTCTTTGAAGTCAATGCTTCTGATGAATTCTATTTAGAAGGTGACGAACTTAAAAATATCAATATTGTCTTCAAACAACATTGTAAGTGTCAAACCTATAATCATGTGAGCGTAGCAGATGGATATCTGAAAGGTGATAAAAAAGGAACAGATCGTTATTTGCTGGAAGCCAACGTTAAACTCATGGGATATTACATCATGGAGGGTGATACCCTTGAATCCCAAGTTTTACATACGGCATTCACCGGACTTTTTAAGCGAAGCCCGCTCCCCGCTGGAAGTCTTAATTAAGCAATCGTCGCTCCATTTTCTGCAGCAGTCTCCGGGTTTACAGCTTTCAACGATCCATCTGGATTTTCCGCAAACAATAACATACCCTGTGACTCAATACCCATAATTTTTCTGGGAGCCAGGTTTGCCAACACAGTGACTTTTTTCCCAACCATCTCTTCCGGACTAAAATGCTTGGCAATACCACTGACGATAATACGTGTATCAACTCCAGTGTCAACTGTCAGTTTGATCAACTTATCTGATTTCTCAACTTTTTCAGCAGCTTTTACCTCCCCTACCCGTAGATCCATCTTCATAAAATCGTCAAACTGCATGACCTCCTTTACCGGAGTCACCTTCTTCTCACTTGCCATATTTTTTTCTCTTGTATCTAATAATTTCTTGACCTGGGCTTCGATTTGTTCATCCTCTATATTTTCAAACAGGTATTGTTGCTCACCCAATCGCGCTCCTTCATTTACCAACTTGATTGTACCCGCATCATCCCATTTCTGACCATTTACTGGAATCGTTTTAAATAGTTTCTGAGCGGTGTGAGGTAAAAAGGGTTCAGATAGCACTGCCAGATTTCCTGCTATTTGGATGGTAATGTTCATGATTGTCCTCACCCTTGGTTCATCGGTTTTGATAAGCTTCCAGGGCTCTGTATCCGCCAGATATTTATTACCTAGTCTAGCCAGATCCATCAAATGATTGACCGCCTCACGGAATTTAAAGTTTTCAAGCGACCCGGCGATCTTTTCCGGAAATCCTTCCAGGGCCTCTATTATCGCTTTGTCTTCAGGGAATATCTCCCCCAGTACCGGGACATTGCCATCGTAATATTTATGTGTAAGTACCACTGCCCGATTGATAAAATTCCCGAAAATGGCCAGCAATTCACTGTTATTCCTGGACTGGAAATCCTTCCAGGTGAAATCATTATCTTTTGTTTCAGGAGCATTTGCTGTCAGCACATACCGCAAAGTATCCTGCTTATCGGGAAATTCTTCAAGGTACTCGTGCAACCAGACTGCCCAATTGCGGGATGTAGAAATCTTGTTGGACTCCAGATTTAGAAATTCATTGGCTGGCACATTATCCGGGAGGATATAAGAACCCTCTGCTTTAAGTAGAGCCGGGAAAATGATACAATGGAAAACAATATTATCCTTTCCAATAAAGTGGATCAGTCTAGTATCTTCTTTCTTCCAGTAGTCTTCCCAGTTTTTGCCTTTCGCCTTTGCCCAGTCTTTGGTAGCTGAGAT
Organism: Bacteroidota bacterium; assembly: GCA_047947195.1. Classification (GTDB taxonomy): domain Bacteria; phylum Bacteroidota; class Bacteroidia; order Cytophagales; family Cyclobacteriaceae; genus UBA7330. The sequence continues at coordinate 1,511,413 of CP170458.1, read as the reverse complement.
ATAACCAATGGGTGCATCAAACCACACATACAGGACTTTTCCTTTTGCCTCTGGCAAAGGCACCGCAATACCCCAATCCAGGTCACGGGTCATCGGTCGTGGCTTCAGACCATTGTCAATCCAGCTTTTACACTGCCCATACACATTAGGTTTCCATTCCTTATGTTCCTTAAGGATCCATTCTTTCAACCAGTCCTCATACTGATCCAGCGGAAAATACCAATGCTTGGTTTCCTCCAGCACCGGTTCTGCTCCGCTTAACATCGACTTGGGATTGATCAGTTCAGCAGGACTCAACGTGGATCCGCAGTTTTCGCACTGGTCTCCATAGGCTTCCGGAAATGAGCAGGTTGGGCAGGTTCCCTTGATATACCTATCTGCCAGGAACTGCTTCTCTATCGGATCAAAAAATTGCTTTGAGGTTTGCTCCTGGAATTTACCTTCATCGTGCAATTTCTTAAAAAATCCAGCTGCAGTTTCATGGTGGGTTGGAGAACTGGTCCGATGATAAATGTCGAAACTGATCCCAAAATCTTCAAATGACTTTTTAATCTGAGCATGATACTTATCTACGACCTCCTGTGGGGTGATCCCCTCCTTGCGGGCTTTTAACGTGATGGCCACACCGTGTTCATCTGAGCCACACATGAATGCCACATCTTTACCTCTTGAGCGTAGGTACCTTACATAGATATCTGCAGGTACATAAACTCCAGCCAGATGACCAATGTGAACGGGACCATTGGCATATGGAAGTGCTGAAGTAATTGTGTATCTGTTAAATGATTTTTTAGCCATTTTTAACAATTGAAGCGCAAATATAGGAAGGATTAGGCAAGGCTTTTGTTTAGATTACGTTCAATAAATAAGACTTCTTAAGATTATACTTGCATCAGGTTTTCTTCCACTTACAGTTGCTATTTGACCATTGATACAATTAATGAAAAACAATTGCCACTTTCTTGTGTTCTTTACAGCAAAATCCGGATAATGATCAGAGCCCTATCTGCGTTATTTTTTTTGATAAGTTTCACATCTTTTGGTAATTCTCTATCAGAATACCAGGTAAACATTGATTTGTCGTCACTAAAAGATGATCAGCTAAATGTTTCGGTCAGAACTCCATCGTCCGAAGAAGACTATGTTGAATACCAGATGGCCAAAATAGTACCCGGAACTTACGAAGAGTCAGACTTTGGAAGTTTCGTAAACAGGTTGAAAGCTTATGATTCAATCGGGACAGAGTTGGACGTGGAAAGAATCTCAGAAAATCGATGGAAAATCCAGAATGGTGGAAGATTAAATGAAATCAACTATTGGGTACACGACACTTTTGACAGATTTGGTGATTACGGCGATGATGTTGAAGACTATATTTTCGAGCCCAATGGAACAAATTTTGACAGATATACAAACAGTTATGTTATCAACACCTTTGGTGTGGTTGGGTATCTGGAGGGCATGAAAAATCTCCCTTATCAACTTCAAATAAAGCACTCTCCAAAAATTTATGGGGCATCCGCTTTAGAAAAAGACTATTCTGGTGATACGTTAGATATTTTCAAAGCCGCGGATTTCAACTTCCTGGCAGATGGCCCCATTATGTATACCCTACCTGATACGGTATCTCGTCAAATTGCCAATGCCAAAGTAACCGTCTCTTCCTATTCTCCCAATAGAAAAGTCACATCGGAGCAGATCATGGATAAAATCTATGACCTTATGCTCGCACAGGCAGCATACCTGGGTGGGGAGCTACCGGTGGATCACTATTCCTATTTAATCTATATGGTAGATGATAAAGTGACTCCATATTTTGGAGCATTGGAACACTCCTACTCTACCCTGTTTTATTTGTTTGAAAATGATATTGATTACATTGGAAAAAATGTGAGAGATGTTGGAGCTCATGAATTTTTTCACATTGTGACGCCGCTGAACATACACTCTGAGGAAATTGGAAACTTCGATTATATCAATCCCAAAATGTCAAAACACCTGTGGCTTTATGAAGGGGTGACGGAATACAGCTCAATGCACGTACAGGTAAAATATGGTCTATATAATGTCGGGACCTTTATAGAGGAAATCCGCCAAAAACTCTATGAAGCCAGCATGTACCCCAATGTTTCGTTTACCTACATGAGTGAGCATATTCTAGAGCCCAGGTATGAAGCGATGTACCCTAATGTTTATGCTAAGGGTGCATTAATTGGGTTATGCATGGATCTACATCTATTGAAATATTCCGGAGGAACTTATGATCTACAGGATCTGATGCGGGACTTGTCCAGCATGTATGGCAAAGACAAAGCATTCAAAGATGATGAGTTGTTTGATGTGATTGAAAAGCTCACCTACCCAGAGGTTAGAGATTTTCTGGATAAATATGTGGCGGGTAATGAACCATTACCCATGAAAGAGGTACTTAGTTGGGTAGGCATCGATTACATTGAGGAGGGTGAAGAGTCTGATATTAGTTTTGGAAATGTAGGATTTCAGCAAAATGAGGATGGCCAGATGATCATTACAGATATCTCAGAAATGGATGTCTTTGGTAGAAAGATAGGATTTGAAAAGGGAGACCTTGTAGTTTCGGTAAATGATAAAAGTCTAGATAATGAAAATCTATATGAATCTCTGAATGAATACTTTTCAACGACTCTGCCAGGAGATAAAGTAGCCATCAAAGTATTGAGACCAAATAAGAGAGGAAAGCTCAAATCAATAACCCTTAAAGCTAAAGCACTTAAAACCACGAGACACCTCAGTTATGAACTTGGTGTTGACGATGAAATTACGAATGCAGAGCAAAACCTACTGCTCACCTGGCTAACTCCTGATCAACCAATCGTCACTACACCATCGGAATAGCATTTGTGCTAAAATCTTAAATAGATTTTAGTAGAGATTAAATAACTGAACTTAAAATCTAATATTTCACAGGCTCACCCGAGTACTCACCAATGATTTCTTTCATCTGGGCCGTATGTCGCTGACCATGTGCTGCAATGATCAGGATAAGTTGATAGGCATCTACCTCACCAAAGGGAGATTTGCCAAAATGACTGCGCAGCTCCAATGACTCATTGGCTAAAAAAGACATGATCTCCTGCCTGGATAATCTAAAGGCCTCTAAATAACCCATTTGATCCATACTTACCGACTCAGGTGGCAAAGGTGTAATAACCTTTTTTCCTCTATCCACTGCATATGATATCACAAGTCCATCCCTCCGTTTGAGCGATTTTTCCTGATCGGCCTCTCCTTTTAGTGCCGCTTTTACCTGCATGAAGACCGCTTTCTCTGCAAGCACAATATGCTCCATACATTCACCGATCGTCCAGCCTTCATCCTTCGGTTGATAATTCCAAAGATTATCATCTGTGGACTCCAGTATCTTTTTTGTTTCTTCAAAAGTGACTTGCAAATAGCTTGTGATGAATGAGCGTTCGGTTTGATCTATTGTCCCCTGTGCTTTCAGTTCATACATTGCCAATGCTAATATGATGATCATTAGTTTTCTCATTTCCTGATATCTATTTAAGGTTAAGGATTTTCCTTGATTATTTTATTGTGAGTTTCCAGGTAAACAGGTAAGGCTGCTGAACCGTACCAGTCAAATAGATCTATCTCCAGCATTCCGAAACTAATTGCCGGATCCTCCTTCAAATATTCCATTGCTTTGTCAACAGAAGCTACATTTAGAATGAATATTCCCGCGTAACGTCTTAAATTTGACCCTAACGGACCTGATACCACGAGAATGCCGGACTTTTCCATCGTAAGGATATTTTCCTGATGACCTCGAAACAAGTCATCCCTCTTGTTATCATCCACTTCAACATTCCTATTTTTTAATATGACTAATACATATTTCTTCATTCCATACTTATCAGCGCCTAAGTTATCTGCAAGCTGCTTATCATATTGTGATACAATACTGGATTGAGCGACACAACTAAAATGGGGTACTGAAAAAAGGATGACTATTAGAATTCTCACTTTCAATTAAATTTTTTCAATTTTAGGAATTAGTTGATATTTACAAGATCAGATTAATTACCAAAAAAAGGGGTAATATGGACAAACCTGATAAAATAGTCATCGTCGTGCCTAAAGGTGAGCTAGTAGTCAGTTCTATGGCCGGTTCCTACAAGCTTTTTAAGTCAGCAATTGAAGTCACTGACTCTCAGGTCGACCTGCTCATTGCCGGAACTAAAAAATCCCATTCTTTCCTTGATGGATTCTTTTCGGTTACGCCTTCCATCCATTGGAATAATATCAGTAAGGCTGATCTCATTATCGTACCCGCAGTGAAAGAGGATATTGAGGGGGCGCTTAAAAATAATCAACAGTTAATGAATTGGCTGGTATCCCAGTACAAACAAGGGGCTCATATTGCCAGCCTTTGCACAGGGTCTTTCATTCTTGCCGAAGCAGGATTGCTGAAAAGCCGGAGGTGTACTACTCACTGGCTATTTACTGATCAGTTTACAAAAACCTATAGAGATACAAATTTTTCTAAAAACAATATTATCACAGAGGATGAAAGGATTTATACAAGTGGAGGTGCTTATTCCTTTCTTAATCTAATTGTGTATCTGATTGAAAGATTCTTTGGAAAAGAGGCTGCCTTGCAAATAATCAGTATTTATCAGGTAGATAAAAATCGATCAAGTCAGGATCCGTTTGTCATCTTCAATACACAGAAGATTCACCATGATGATGATATCCAAAAAGTCCAGGATTTCATTGAATCAAACTATGAACGGAAAATGATGAATCAGGAATTAGCCAGTATAGCAAAGCTTGGGGCCAAAACACTCGTAAGAAGATTTAAATCATTGACAGGAAATACACCAAACGAATATCTGCAGCGTGTAAGAACGGAAGCAGCTAAGGACCTATTGGTGAGTACACAAAAACATATATCCGAAATACAATACCGTGTTGGGTATAGTGACCCCAAAACATTCAGGGATATCTTTCATAGGTATACAGGCCTTACACCAATGGCATACAGAAAAAAATATATGATCAATTCCTGATTTAAAGGTTACTGATCCAACCAGCTTCGGAAATCCGCGGCCTTTTCTGCACTGACAATTACCTGCTCTCCCGGACCCGGATTTAGTTCAATCAAAAGTTTACCTTTAGCAAACCGATTCACCGATTCCACATGTTTAAATTGCACCAGAAACTGCCTGTTAAGGCGATAAAATAATTTTGGATCCAGGTCATTGGAAATCTCCTCTAATACCTGATCCATTAAATAACGATTATTTCTGTTAGTTACCAGATAAACAACTCCATTTTTTGTATAGAAATAGGCGATATCCTCAGTTACAACACTGATCAGCTTTTCACCCACTTTTACCAGAAATCTACTCTTGAATTGCTTTTCTGTTAGCTGTATCTGCTTGACTAACCTCTCCAGATCTGGCTGACCGGAAAACTGTGATTTAAGGTCTTTATATTTTACGAGACTATGCCTGAGATCTTCTTTAATGATAGGTTTAAGTAAATAGTCAATACTGTTGACTTTAAAAGCTCTGAGCATATATTCATCAAAAGCCGTCGTAAAAATGACTGGTTTTGTAATTCTCGTCTTTTCAAAAATCTCAAAGCTAATCCCATCACTTAGTTGAATATCCATAAAGATCAGGTCCGGATGCTGATGGTTGTCAAACCACTTTACACTTTCTTCAACGCTGTCAATAACATCGATGATTTCAACTCCCGGCTCAACCTCCTCCAACACTTTCTCGAGTCTTCGAAAAGCCGGGGCTTCATCTTCAATAATCAGTACTTTCATCCGGCAGCCAGTTTTCGCTCGTTGATTACGTTGATCAAAGGCACAGCTACCATGAAGTTCTTAGCTGTTGTGATGATATCAATTTTTCGGTTTCCGAGAAGCTCGTATCTCTTACTGATATTGGCCAAACCGGTTTTTGTAGATTTTTCAAGTGAGTTCTTCACCTGGAGGTTATTCTTCACCACTATCGAATTTCCATTCTCTACATAAATGTCAATATTCAATGGATGTGCTTTGATTACCATATTGTGCTTAATGGCGTTTTCAATCAGCATCTGAAGTGTCAATGGAGCAATATGGGCACTTAAAAAGCTTCGATCCACCTTAAAATTGACCAAAAGGTTTTCAGGAAACCTCATTTTCAACAGGAAAACATAATTCTTAGCAAATTCCATTTCATCACTCAGTTTTACCAATTCCCTTTCCTTGTTCTGGAGGATATAGCGATAAGTTTCCGATAGTTTTTCAGTAAATCGAATGGCTAACTCCTGATTTTCTGCGATAAGTGTTGTAAGGGTGTTAAGACTATTAAAAAGGAAGTGAGGACTCATCTGGTTTTGAAGCACTTCAAATTGAGTTCTGATTTGTTGATTCCTTAATTCTTCTGTCAGCTTAAATGATTCTTTCCATTTATTGAAAAAATAGACTGCTTCATAAAGGATACCTATCAAGGTACTCGTAAAAATGCTGACTCCTGTAAATTCTGTCCAGGCAGATGGATCAGACAAATCTGCTATCGTCTTTTCATTAATGATCACACAGATGATTGGATCTGCTATTAGTATAAAAGGATAAAGCGTTAGTAAAGTGAATATCAGTCTTCTGGGTGTCTGACTGATAGAAGGGAATTTTCTCCTGTAGAAAAAGAATATGTTGGCTGCTCCATTCCATAGAATCCCGGTAAATAACATTGAGTGAAGTGCCCCTTGCCAGAGTGGTAAGGTTTCATCCCTCACGACAATGGAAATGATCACTCCCACTATCGGAATGCCTATCCATCGAACCTGAATTTCCTTTAAATCGCCAATATTCACGTTTTTCACACACTAAAATTAGTTTTTTATCCCCAATCTTAAACAGATACCCTAACGAAGCAGGAAAAAGTTGAAGTGAAACCGGATTTATTCAGGGTGAAATGGAATCACTTACTGAAATAGTTCTGAAAAGGGCTCAACTAGCTGAATTCCAGTATAAGGCAACTGATTTCCTGCCTCAGTAAGAATGTTCATAGACCCCCTCCTCTTCTCTTCTACTTTCGGAGCAGAAACAAAAAACAGAAATCAAGATGAACGTTGCTTACAGACTTAAAACCGTATTAACAATTAACCTGATCATTCTGGCCAATATCGTGCTAGGCCAGACTCAGGTGGTAAAAGGTACACTGGTAGATGTACAGAGTGAAGCTCCATTGATTGGAGCCTCCGTGATCCTGATTGGTTCAGATCCTATTATAGGAGCAGTTACAGATATTGATGGACAATTTCGAATTGAAGGGGTTCCCTATGGCAGGCAGACCTTTGCTGCCTCCTTTGTTGGGTATAAAAACCTACAGCTTCCAAATGTGCTGGTCACGGCTGGAAAAGAGGTGGTCTTAAATGTAAAGCTCGAAGAATCTGTGGAAAGCCTGGAAGAAGTGGTAGTCACTGCAGGGGCCGACAAAGACCGACCAATTAACGAGATGGCCAAAGTCAGTGCTCGAACATTCAGTTTGGAAGAAACCATGAGATTTAGCGGGGGTAGAAATGACGTTGCAAGACTGGCAACATCCTTTGCCGGTGTAAGTGCACCCAATGATTCCCGAAATGATATAGTGGTAAGAGGAAATGCCCCTACCGGCTTACTCTGGAGAGTTGAAGGCCTGCCTGTTGCTACAACCAATCACTTCTCTACTTTGGGAGTGACAGGCGGACCAGTGAATGCGCTCAACACCAACCTGTTAAGAACTTCTGACTTTCTAACTGGAGCTTTCCCAGCGGAATATGGGAATGCCAATGCCGCTGTATTTGATGTGAATTTCAGAAATGGAAATACAGATAAATTCGAGTTTACAGGTCAGCTATCCGCCTATTCCGGGATGGAATTTATGGCAGAAGGACCAATCAATCGGGCAAAAGAATCCTCCTTTGTGGCTTCCTACAGATATGGTATAGCTAGTCTGGCTGCAACTGGTACAAGTGCTATCCCCTACTACCAGGATTTCTCCTTCAAGGTTAACCTGGGCAAATCTAAAATCGGAAGGTTTGAGATCTTCGGATTAGGTGGGCTTAGCAGCATTGATTTTTATGGAGACGAAATAGATGAAAATGACCTTTTTGCCAATCCCGACCAGGATGCTTTCGTAAGCAATATTCTTGCGGTCACAGGTATTAACCACCTGGCTAGAATTGATAACAACACCTATGTGAAGACTACACTCGGTGTAGCTACAACACTGAGTTTCTATGACCAGGATAACCTGATGAAAGATGGGTCAGGAAATACGATAGGTAAGTACAGAGCGACCGAAGTAGCCAACAAGGAATATCGTTATACCCTTTCCAGCGTACTGAACAAAAAATTTAATGCCAGGTTGAATCTAAGAACTGGATTTATCCATGAAATGTACGATCCGAGCTTTTTAACTCGGGATAGAGACAACAGGATTGATATACCTGACACTGACAATAACCTGATCCCTGACTACTTTCTTACAGTAATTGATGTAAAGGAAAGTTATCATCTGACCCAGTTATTTGGTCAGGCCGAATATAAATTCAGTGATGAGCTAAGTACTACATTCGGTGTTCACAGCCAGTTACTAACCCTCAATAATACTTATAGTGTAGAGCCAAGAGCAGCTATTAGCTACCAGCTCAATCCTGTTCAACGGGTAAGTTTTGCTTATGGACTTCATGCTCAAGCAATACCGGCACCCATCATGTTCTACGAAGAGGAAGTTGCTCCAGGTACCTATGAAAGAACCAATGCAGATCTGGGATTCAGCAAGAGTCACCATTTTATAGCAGCCTATGACCGAAATTTCGGTAGTAACTGGAGATTAAAATCAGAAATCTATTATCAGCACCTATTTGACATTCCAGTAGAATCAAATTCAAGCAGTTATTCAATTATCAATGAAGGTGCTGATTTTGTTTTTGATCAAAGAGGATCTCTGATAAATGAAGGTACAGGTACAAATTATGGTCTGGAACTAACGCTTGAAAAATTCTTCAGCAATAACTATTACATGCTAATGACCACATCGCTATACGAATCAAAATATAAAGGAAGTGATGGTATTGAACGAAATACTGCATTCAACAACAACCTGGTTTATAATCTATTGGCAGGTAAAGAATGGAAGTTCGGAGCTGGTCAAAGGAATGCCTTTACACTAGACACCAAATTAACAGCCTCGGGAGGTAAGCCTTACACTCCTGTAGACCTGGAGGCTACCCGTATGAATGCTGGTCGTGAAGTAAAAATGGAAAATGTGGCCTATAGTGAAAAATATGGCGACTACTTCCGATGGGATGTAAAGTTTGGGGTTAGAATGAACAGCCGAAACAAGAATCTTTCACATCAATTCTTTGTGGACCTGCAAAATGTGACTGATCGTGAAAATGAGTTTGTCTACCGATACAATGAGGTAACAGACGATATCAATCTGGTATCCCAAATCGGGTTCTTTCCGGATGTGATGTACAGGATACAGTTTTAGTCTGTGAGGTGAGGTTGATGGTCATTGCGTACTATATGCAATGACCCCCTCCTCCCCCTCAATTAATTTTAACTAGAGTTATAATAACAATGAAATCAGATAAAGATAAAAGTCGATTTAAGAAAAAGTATGGGGATTGGGCTGTAATTACCGGAGCCTCTTCCGGGATCGGCTTAGCCATCGCAGAAGAACTTGCAAAAATCGGATTGAACTTAATTATCAATTCCAGAAGTGAAACGAGACTGCAGGAAATCGCAACTCATTTCTCAAATAATTACAAGATCGAAACAGTCGTAGTAACCGCGGACCTTTCTACCACTGAAGGTATAGAAAAGGTAATCAGTTCGTCGAAAGGGAAAGAGGTAGGGTTATTTATTCCATCAGCTGGTTTTGGAACATCAGGATATTTTACTAATTCAATCCTGGAGCAAGAAGTAAATATGTTAAGCGTAAATGTTGAGGCTGTTTTAAAATTAACTCATCACTTCAGTAAACGCTTTGTTAAACAGGGACGAGGTGGAATCATTTTTCTCAGTTCAATTGTTGCTTTCCAAGGAGTACCCTATGCCTCAAATTATGCCAGTACAAAAGCATATATTCAATCATTTGCGGAAGCTCTTACAGTGGAATTAAAACCATACGGAGTGGATGTGCTTTCAGCAGCCCCAGCTGCAGTGGAGAGTGGCTTTGGGAATCGGGCCAATATGAAAATGGCTAATTCGATGAGACCTCAAGATATTTCCACGGAGATCATAAATGCTCTGGGTCGTAAATCCAATGTTTTACCAGGATCTTTAACTAAAGTATTGACCTATTTATTAAAAACTGTGCCTCGATGGGCCAAAGTCAAAATCATGAAGCAGGTAATGGGTGGTTTCACAAGGCATCAAAGGTTTGCATGATCTCAACAAAGGTTGTTGTCAGGTGAATTAACTTAACTTGCTAATCAAAATTCACTTGATGAACAGAAAATTTATCCTTGTCTTCACACTTGTAACAGTTTCAATACCAATACTATTCGGTCAATCAAATGACCCAGTAAAACCAATTGCTACATTCTCTATTGTCGCGAGGGACTCTGTGACCGGGGAGCTAGGTGTGGCGGTAGCTTCCAGGTTTTTCGCAGTTGGAAGTGTAGTTCCCTGGGCCAAGGCAGGTGTTGGAGCTGTTGCCACACAGGCATTTTGTAATACTTCCTTCGGCTGGCGAGGACTCGATCTCATGGAAAAGGTTTCAAATCCGGAAGAAACGATCACCATTCTGCTTCGTGACGATGACAATCCCGAAGGTAGGCAAGTAGGCATTGTTTCAGCAGATGGACAATCCATCACCTACTCCGGTAGCGGTTGCAATGACTGGGCTGGTGGAAGAAACGGTCCCAATTATGCAGTTCAGGGTAACATCCTGGCAGGTGAAGCTGTTGTCGCAGGTATGGAAAAAGCCTTTCTAGAAACTAAAGGCACAATTGCCGATCGGCTCTATGCTGCCTTAATGGCCGGCGAAGCCAATGGTGGCGATTCCAGGGGAAAGCAATCTGCAGCTTTACTAGTGGTAAAGGAGAATGCCGGCTATGGTGGATTCACAGATCGGGCCATCGATATTCGTGTAGATGATCACCCTGAACCCTTTAAAGAACTGGGCCGACTACTGAACTATGCCCAGATGAATTATTCCTGGAATGAAGCCTGGACTCTCTTTACAAAAAAGCAGTTTATTGAGGCCCTCCCCCTTATGGAGCGCACAGCTCAATTGGCTCCAGAAATCCCCGAAGTACTTTACGACCTCGCCGTAATTCAAGTGGCCGCTGGTAAATCATCAGATTCATTGGAATCTCTGGAAAAAGCAATAGAATTAAATCCAAAATTGAAAACCCAGGCCAGGGTAGATGAGGATCTTAAGGGATTGAGAAATTTAAAATCTTTTCAAAGACTGATTAAGTCACAATGAATAACAATCATTTTTTTTACTTATAACGTTATTAAGATAACAATCAGAATTTTTTCTCTCCTTCAGTAAGTATTTTAGTTTATCAGAAAGTTTCAGCCGAAATAGTGAATTTATATTGGTTTAGCTTCGTTCCTTAGCTAACAAATAACTAATTTCATACACGGGTTTTTTAGATCATCGATTCCGGTTGGTTAAAGAACTTATTCAATAATTTATACTCAAATACTTATATCATGAACGACTCAAAAAATGGTAAATGCCCAATCATCCATGGGGCCAATACAGAAACGCATGACAATGTCATGGACTGGTGGCCAAATGCGTTGAATCTGGACATTTTACATCAGCACGACACCAAGACCGACCCTCTTGGAAAGGAATTCAACTACAGAGAAGAACTAAAAAAATTAGATGTAGAAGCTTTAAAAAAAGACCTGCATGACCTGATGACAGAAAGCCAGGAATGGTGGCCTGCCGACTGGGGACATTATGGTGGATTGATGATCCGTATGGCGTGGCATGCCGCGGGATCCTATAGAATCGCCGATGGTCGTGGTGGTGGTGGAACGGGAAACCAACGCTTTGCCCCTCTAAATTCCTGGCCTGATAACGTGAGTCTGGACAAAGCCCGAAGACTGCTTTGGCCTATCAAGAAAAAATATGGCAACAAGGTAAGCTGGGCTGACCTTATTATCCTGGCGGGAACAATCGCCTATGAAAGCATGGGCTTGAAAACCTTCGGCTTTGCCTTTGGTAGAGAGGATATCTGGGGACCTGAAAAAGATACCTATTGGGGGGCAGAGAAAGAATGGCTGGCTCCCAGTGATGGACGATACGAAGATGTAGCAAAGCCTGCAACCATGGAAAACCCGCTGGCTGCTGTACAGATGGGTTTGATCTATGTTAACCCACAAGGGGTAAATGGCAATCCTGATCCGCTGAAGACAGCTGCTCAGATAAGAGAAACTTTCAGAAGGATGGCTATGAATGATGAAGAGACTGTGGCCTTGACTGCAGGAGGCCATACAGTAGGTAAAACGCATGGAAATGGTAATGCAGATCTGCTGGGTCCGGACCCTGAAGGTGCACCTGTTGAACAACAGGGAATGGGATGGGCCAATCCACAAAAAACAGGCGTAGGGCGATACGCCATTACCAGCGGACTTGAAGGTGCCTGGACATCTGAACCAACCAAGTGGGACAATGGCTACTTTGAAATGCTTTTCAATCACGAATGGGAATTGAGAAAAAGTCCGGCAGGTGCCTGGCAATGGGAACCGACAAAAATCAAGGAAGAAGATAAGCCAGTAGATGTAGAAGACTTCTCCATCCGACATAATCCGATGATGACAGATGCGGATATGGCAATGAAAGTGGACCCTACTTATAAGGAGATTTCCTTGAAATTCATGAATGACTTTGATGCTTTTTCCGATGCATTTGGTCGTGCATGGTTTAAGTTGACGCACAGGGATATGGGACCAAAAGCAAGGTACTATGGACCGGATGTACCAAAAGAAGATCTCATCTGGCAAGATCCTGTACCTGCAGGTAAGAAGGATTATGATGTAAAGGCAGTGAAAGATAAAATTGCCAAAGCAGGACTTTCAATAGCTGAGATGGTTTCTACCGCCTGGGATAGCGCCCGAACCTTCAGAGGTTCTGACATGCGTGGAGGAGCCAACGGTGCACGAATTCGATTAGCTCCTCAAAAAGACTGGGAAGGCAATGAGCCTAAACGACTTGCAAAAGTACTGGCAGCGCTGGAACCAATTGCCAAAGAATCAGGCATCAGTATTGCTGACACAATTGTCCTTGCAGGTAATGTAGGTATCGAACAGGCAGCTAAAAATGCCGGTTTTAATGTTACCGTACCATTTGCTCCGGGGAGAGGAGATGCGACCGATGCAATGACTGACGCGGAATCATTCGAACCTTTGGAACCTATTGCAGATGGTTATCGCAACTGGCTGAAAAAAGACTATGTGGTAAGTTCCGAAGAATTGATGCTCGATCGTACCCAATTAATGGGTTTAACAGCTCCGGAAATGGCCGTATTGGTTGGGGGAATGCGTGTTTTGGGTACCAACTATGGAGATTCAAAACATGGGGTCTTTACCGACAAAGTTGGTTCATTAACCAATGATTTCTTCGTTAACCTGACTGATATGACCTACAAATGGGTGCCAGCAGGAAATGATAATTATGAGATCGTGGATCGAAAAACCGGAAAGGTAAAATGGACAGCTAGTCGAATAGACCTGGTATTCGGATCTAACTCTATTCTGAGGGCTTACTCAGAGGTATATGCACAGGATGATAACAAAGAAAGATTTGTCAATGACTTTGTAAATGCCTGGGTAAAAGTGATGAACGCCGATCGATTTGATATTTAATTAATAGATTTCAAATAAGATAAAAGCTCTGTTATTGACGGAGCTTTTATTTTTCATTTTTAGTATTACTTCCGGATCAACTATTTTAGATATTTTGATCTCGTTTATGACCCTCATAACCCTACTCAAATGCTTTCCTACAATTTGCTATACAGAAAGTCAATCATTATCGTCATAACACTTTTGCTTGTATCCTGTGGAACAAAAAAACAGGCATCCCAACTGGAACATCTGCTTTGGTATGAGCAACCTGCTGAAAACTGGAATGTTGCCTTACCCCTGGGTAATGGCAAACTTGGAGTCATGGTATTTGGTGATCCCTCCCATGAACGTATCCAACTAAATGATGATTCTCTGTGGCCAGCCAATTATGAGGATTGGGACGAACCAGAAGGGAATAAGGAAGACCTTGAAACGATGCGTTCATTGTTGTTTGAGGGCAGAAACGAGGAAGTCGATGCCCTATTCGTTGATAAATTCAGCCGTAAGAGGATCATCCGCTCACATCAAACCCTGGGAGATCTTTTCATCGATTTCGATCATCAGAACATCACAGATTATCGCAGGCAATTGGACATTGAAAACGCTGTTTCTACCATCAGCTATAAATCCAACGGGTCACTCATCACCGAAGAAGTGTTTGTGACCAACCCGGACAAAGCCATTGTCATCCGGTTAACTTCTGAAGCTCCTGAAGGTATAAATGCCAGACTAAAACTCAGCCGACCTCAGGACAAAGGAGTTGAAACCGTGAAAGTTTCAACCACCCCTGAAAAGCTTCTTGTCATGCAAGGTGAAGTCACACAGCGTGGTGGATCATTCAACTCGGTAGATTATCCCATTTTAGAAGGTGTCAAATTTGAAACCCTGCTAAAAGTCAATAATGAGGGTGGTTCTGTTGAAAAAGGTGAAGATTTCCTGGAGTTGAAAAATGTAAAAGAAGCTATCCTCCATATCGTTTCTAACTCATCCTATTATTTCGATGACTATGCCGGTCAGAACAAACTTGATCTGGAGACAATTAGTCCAAAGCGTTTTGATGAATTGAAAAGTGCTCACATCAAAGACCATCAAAGCCTGTATTCCAGGCTGGAACTTCAGCTCACCGACCAAAGCCTTGACTCCATTCCAACTGACAAGCGTATCAAAGCAGTAAAAGATGGAGCTGTGGATGTGGGCTTAGAAGCCTTGTTATTTCAATATGGAAGATATCTGCTCATTTCTTCCTCCAGGGTAGGTACCAATCCAGCTAACCTGCAGGGACTCTGGAATGAACACATAGAAGCTCCCTGGAATGGTGACTACCACCTCAATATCAACCTTCAGATGAATTACTGGTTGGCCGATGCTACAAACCTAAGTGAGCTTAATAACCCTTTGTTTGATTACATCGATAGGCTGGTAGAAAATGGAAAAGTAACCGCACAAAAGAATTTTGGATGTCGGGGATCCTTTATGCCACATGCCACAGACCTTTGGGCACCGACCTGGCTGAGGGCACCGACCGCCTACTGGGGGTGTTCGATGGGCGCTGGCGGATGGATGATGCAACACTACTGGCAACATTATGCCTATACAGGTGATGTTAAATTCCTAAAAGAAAGAGCCTTTCCAGCGATGCAGGAAGTAGCCATGTTTTACAGTGACTGGCTTATTGAAGATCCACGGGACGGCACCCTGATCTCTGCACCTTCCACCTCGCCTGAAAACAGGTTTTATAATGAAGACAGTGTACAGATTGCTACCTGTCTGGGTAGCGCCATGGATCAGCAGGTGATCTATGAAGTATTTGACAACTACTTAAAAGCCTGTGAAATCTTAAAGGTTGAAAGTGATTTTGTAATTAAGGTGAAGCAGCAAAAAGCACAATTAAGACCGGGATTTGTCCTGGGTTCTGATGGCAGGATACTGGAATGGGACAGAGAATATCCGGAGCCGGAACCCGGTCACAGGCACATGTCGCATTTATATGGATTTCATCCGGGAACCTATGTAACCAAACAAGCACACCCTGACCTCTTCGATGCCGTCAGGAAAACGCTGGATTTCCGATTGGATCATGGCGGCGCCGGAACCGGTTGGAGCAGAGCCTGGCTGATCAATTGTAGCGCTCGGTTGCTGGACGGTGAGATGGCTCATGAACATATTCAGTTGTTGTTGAAAAAGTCTATCAGCAACAACCTGTTTGACATGCATCCCCCCTTTCAGATCGATGGAAATTTTGGATATAGTGCTGGCGTTACCGAAATGCTGCTCCAATCGCATGAAGAAAATCTTATCCGGGTGCTTCCTGCATTACCAGATGCCTGGAAAACCGGCCATATTACCGGATTGAAGGCCAGGGGCGGATTGATAGCCGACATCTATTGGAATAATCATCAGCTTGAGAAAGTGGTGTTTAAGTCTGATTTGGATAACAACTTCAATTTGATATATCAGGATAAAGAAGTACCTGTCGTGATAAAGGGAGGTGAAAGCTATGAGTATAAACCGTCATAAAAGCCATTTTATTAAATGTTTATATTCACTTATATATTCCTAAAAACGCCCTAACCGCTAATTATGATTAAATTAGGGCAGGAAATGATATAATGCAGGTATAGTTAACTTTGTTCACTATACCCGTATGTTAGCTGTAATCTGGATTAATGAAAACTTTAGAAATGATAAAACCAATATTGCCTGTATTAATGTTGTTGGTTTTTAATAATCCTTCATTTTCTCAAAAATTAGATCCCAAAGAACGAATAATAGAACCTGATCACATAATAACTTCAGAAATCACCAAAAGGAATTATCAATTATTCATTTCTTTTCCTAATTCATATTCTACAAAAGACACTATATCATATCCTGTATTATATGTATTGGATGGTGAACGTAATTTTGATTTCTTTTATCGACCCAATATATTTTTAAGTGCTATGGGTAAAATTGAACAAACCATTATTGTAGGCATTGATTCAGGAAAAGATCGTAAGGCTCAAATTGTGAATAGAACTTATCACTTTACTCCAACTATTGACAAAGATTCCTCAAATGTACGGCAAAGAGAAAAAAGCCTTGGCTTAGCTGAGGGAACTTTATTATCCGGCGCAGCTGCTGATTTTTTAAAGGTTATAAAAACTGAAATAGCTCCGTTTATTGATGAAAATTATAAAACAAATGCTGATCGAGGAATATCTGGCCATTCATTAGGAGGATTGTTTACAGCTTATTGCCTTGTGAATTCCGACGGCTACTTTACCAGATTTGGAATAAACAGTCCTTCATTATGGTGGAATGAAGAAGAATTTTTAAACCAAGCTGTTCAACAATTTGAGGATATCGAAGATTGGGAAATTCCACCAACAAAAGTCTTTATATCTTCTGGAGGAGACGAAGGCATATATATATTACCAACTACAATTAAGTTTTACACTCACCTCAAAAATGCGAACTACAAAAATATTGAGTTAAACTGGCAGATATTTGATAATGAAAACCATGTAACAGTTCGCCCTTTGAGTTTAAGACAAACTATAATTGAATTATATGGTAAAGAATAAAAACAGTTACTTAAATAACTACAGCTAACATCGTATATGAAATCATTGCTTCCTTTCGGTCACTACGTTTCATATACTCACCGTTGTGAGGCATGAGCCGAATCGCAGATGAACCATTCCAACTCTTACGTATACTTTGCCTTTCAAGCGGATAACTTCGATCCGAACGAGTTAACTATTGAACTTGGAATCTCACCAACTGATTCATGGAGAACGGGGGAACAAGGAAAATATATCCAACAGCAAAAATATTCCTGCTGGCAACTTAAGTCAACATCAGACGAACTGCTTGATATGGACAAACTGGTGAACGAAGTGGTGTCTCAACTTTCAAAGAAGATCGAGCTCATAAATAACCTAAAGCAACGATATAAACTAGATACAGTTCTTGTGGTCGTCATGTACATCGACATTAACGAAGAACAGTCAACTCCTTACCTAGGACTTAACTCAGAAGTAATCGACTTTTTACATCAAACTAGAACAGAAACTGATTTAGATATTTATCGGTATAACTCAACTAATGAATGAAAAACGCCTCACAACATGTGGTATGATGAATGGCTACGCGCCCCGGGCCTAAAGCATTTCATAGCCATTTTAGGAGGAACCTCACCGCTAAAACCTCTCTGTGAAAGATCAGTTTTTATTTGCTTTTGGAGCAGTCAGGAGCTTTCATTTGCTAGACTCAGTAGGATTTTACCCGTTGCATCTCACCGAGGTTTTAGCTAGTTTAGTTTTTTACAGCATCAGGGTGGCCACTCACCATACCTGGTTAGCGAGAATCCACTAAACTTGAAAAGAAGAATCTATATCCTCAAAGTTGCCTTAGGAATTTGTGTTACTATTCTGTCCTTAGGATTGTTTCTAACCCTAAAAG
The DNA here is from genome assembly GCA_047947195.1 of Bacteroidota bacterium. Classification (GTDB taxonomy): domain Bacteria; phylum Bacteroidota; class Bacteroidia; order Cytophagales; family Cyclobacteriaceae; genus UBA7330. Next base: position 1,493,124 of record CP170458.1, on the reverse strand, counting down.
CAGACCACTCAACTTACCCAAACCACATTTATATTTTCCTAATTATAACAACTATAATAGCAGGGCTTGGAACCCTAATCCTTTCAATAGTTTTAGCAATCATAAACCCTCAGGATAATCCCATAAAAGTGAAGACTTTTAGGTTCAACGCAATTGATAAAAATGGAACCGAAATCAAAGCTCTTGCAGTTCTTGAGCTTCTTGAACAGCCTAACTCAAAACTTAGAATCGACCTAAATGATCAATCTTACTCTGCAATCTCTTCTAATGCTTTCACTGCAATGAACAAGATCAGAGAAACTACTGATGAACTTGGAATCAGATTCTTGATTCAAGGAGCGAGACCTAACTGCTGGCCCTCCAGAATGTCTGCCCAGATGTCAAATGGAACCATGTGTTACTTACTAGAAATGAAACCAAAACAATACCGGAAGTCGGATTTAGTAGGAACTTTTAACACTGCCAATAAAAATGAAGTTGGGACTTTGAACGAACAATTAATATTTCAAAAGGAATGGTTGAAAATGCTTAAAGAATCTCACTAACAATCGCTATAGGTTATATACCAAAGTATTTTACTGCCAGAGACTGTGCGTCTTGACCGCTCACTGCTCATTCTGACAAGTCTGAACTTTTTGAATTCCATTGTTTCTGGCAGTTATCTTTCTGAACACATTTCTTCGTAGATACTGTTGTGGGGATTGGGCAGTTCGCTATCTTTATCTGAATCTGCTGAGGTCGGAGCATACAAACCGATAGCTTGGCGTTAGAAGCTATCTAGCGCTTAAGAGAAGAGTTATGATAAAATTACAAAGAGGAATCAGAAATTTAATTGTAATTACAGTCTTGTTTTCTAACATTGGATGTGATCAAATTTCTAAAAGTGTTGCTAGAGAGAATATTGATTATGGACAGAGAATTGCCGTAATCTCAAACTATCTAACCCTGACTAAAGTTGAAAACTCTGGTGCCTTTTTGGGTTTAGGGGACAACTTACCGAACATCCTTAAAATTTCCTTGCTCACAATTATTCCATCTATCATTATGATGGGTATGATGGTTTTTGTGCTAAGAAAGAGAAAAATGGATCTAAACTATGCACTACCGATTGCATTTATCATTGGTGGAGGGATTGGAAATTTATATGACAGAATTCTCTATGGTTCAGTAACTGATTTTATGCACATGAACTTCCAAATATTCCAAACAGGAATTTTTAACATGGCTGATGTATCGATAATGGTAGGAATATTTTGGATTCTTCTAACCCAACTTAACAGCAAGAGGAATAAGCAAATTGTAACCTTCTAACATGCGGTATGATGAATGGCTATGCACCCCGGACCTTAAGCATTTCATAGCCACTTTATGAGGAACTTCACTGAAATAAATCCACGACAATAGGTATTTAGCACTTGAAAAAGGTTCAGACACAAACCTAACTTGCTACATTCTTCAAATATTCTTCCCTGACCATCCTTGCTGTTTTATGTTCACCCGTATGGCTCCATCCTGGGGGCATCACCACATATAGCAGCTTATTTTTGAGCCCGGGAGCCCTTATGATATCCTTCACCAGTGCTATGATCTCTCCGAAGTAGACATCCCAAAAGTTGCCGGAATTCATCTGCCGGGTGATGCCATATTCAATCTGAACATCCCGTTGCTCTTCCTGGTAAGTACCAAAGACCCGATCCCAAATATTCAGCAGGTTGCAGAAATTGGTATCCATGTAAAGCGGGTTTCTGGCATGGTGCACCCGGTGGTGGGAAGGTGTCAGAATCAACCGGTTCAAAAACCCAAATCTTGCATCCTTGATAATATTTTCTCCCACATGGATAAATGCTCCCCAGGTGCCATCGATAAACATAATGACAAAAAGCATGGCTGGGCTCACGCCGAGAAGAATACACACTGTGGTCCTGATTGCATCCGCATAAGGAGCTTCCAGAAAGAAATGAGCGTGTGTGACCGAAAGGTTCATATTCTCCGGAGCATGATGGGTGGAATGCAGACACCAGAACAGACGCACCTTGTGACCTAAATAATGGTAAATAAAATGTCCAAATTCCCATACGATATAACCATAGATGAACCAATACCAGGTAAATTCGGTATGAAGAATAGCATACTTTTCAAAGAGCCCGATGATCAGGGCAACCATGGCAATGGCAATGAATCTGCCAATAACCCGATTAAAAACATAGATCAAAAAATTGACCTTGTAAACCCTCATCTGCGGTTTCTTATATACCAGGCCCAATATGAATTCCAGTACGATCAACAATGGTATAATGGGCCGTATCATGGCTACGATGCCGTCATAAGTTCTTAGAGAGCTGAAATCCCCTGAACTAAGAATGTTCCAGGCTTGCTCAATGCCAAAAAAACCGATGAATTCACGATAGAGGGTGTCTAAAAATTCCATGTTGTTTATGTTGTGACTGCCACCATTAACAGCCTATTTCTTCAAGAAAGAAAATCTCTTAAAGATATTTAAAGTTTCTATAAAACTATTGACAGTTCTTATCTCAACACCCTTAAATCTCTCCCCTTGATATGAACCTCTCTGCGAGCTACCAAGCCTGATAAATATCTGCCTCACTAAGAACTTATGTCCTTTTTATTCCGGGTACTATTTCACACTTTAAGCAACCAAATATCCCATTAAACAAATGAAATATTTAAAGAGAATTTTGAGTTTCCTGGTCATCATCTTGATGTACTCAGCTGCATCTGCACAGTCAAATGACTCGTTATTCTATCGAAATTCCTTCCAGCTCAATGTAGCAGGATTAGGTTTCGAGCGATATGGTATAGCTTACGAATTACGCATGACTCCCAGACATGCTTTAATGCTCCAGGGGGGAGGTTCATTTCCTTTTATCTCCAAGGAGGAGGAATATGGTTTTGGATTGCACTACAAATACTTTCTAAAACCTGTCAGAGCTCCAAGGTTCCTTTGGGTATTCCAAACAGCATATAGAAACACCTTCCTGGATGCCAATGCCAGGTATATGAACCTGGATGGAATTCATGATGACCATCAATTCCTGTACAAAGCCTATTTTTTGGGTATAGATATAGGACAAACCTGGGTTTGGAATAACGGATTCTTAGTCAGTTATTGGATCGGTTACGGCCCTCCTATCCGAAGTGAATTTACCTGGAAAAGCACCATGCCGGGAGACGGAAATTCATGGGCTAACAATTATAAAAATGCTTCAGGTCTGGACTTTGGTCTTACACTTGGCTATTCATTCGGAGGTAGATAGAGGATTTTAAAACCATGCAACTATTCACCTGGAAAAAGTTCTTGTTGATTTAGAACTTTATTATCTGTCTTTTGCCTTACCAGCTGTTTGCATCGCTTACTTTTGCAACATGACTCCACTGGAAGAAGCCTTTGGTTTAGATCCTTTCATTTTCAAGTTCATGGTACTCCCCGCATTGATCTTTATGGCCAGGATCATGGATGTATCGATCAATACGATCCGCATCATCTATATGCTTCATAGCAAAAAATTACTATCTACTGTCTTAGGTTTCTTTGAGGCTCTGATCTGGTTGTTGGCGATCAGTCAGATCTTTCAAAATCTAAGCAGTTGGCCTACTTACCTGGCATACGCCGGGGGATTTGCCTCAGGAATCCTGGTGGGTATGCTCATTGAAGAAAAGCTGGCTATTGGGCGTGTTGTGGTACGAATTATTACCCGGCAATCTGCGCAAAAACTCATCGAATATTTCGAGAAAAACGGCTATCGCTACAGCAGCGTGGACGCCCTGTCAGATGAGGGCGAGGTAAACATATTATTTACAGTCATCAAGCGCGAAAACCTAAAGACCACCATCCAGGAGATCAAAAGATTCAATCCCAAATCATTTTATACAGTAGAAGGAGTAAAACGTGTAAGTGATGATGAAATATCTGACGAAAAGGGCTTCAATTTTCGTAAGAATTTCATGAAAAGTGCTTCCTGAAAGGAGATCATGTCATCAAATCCAGATTTGATGAGTTGGATAAACCCTCCTGAATTGCTTTTATAAAATCCATTGGATTAACTACATTTATAAAGCCCCAACTCAAACCTAATCATGAAAAGAAGAAAATTTGTCAGAGATGTAGCATTCGCATCATCTGCCCTGTCATTCATCCCTTACTACGATCTTTTAGCAAGTCAACTGTCGAAAAAAGTCAAAATCACTGATGTCCAGTGCGTTTTGACAAAAATTGGTTTTCGCGTTAGTCCGCTGGTAAAAATCTCAACAGATGCAGGTTTGGTGGGTATTGGTGAATGCCATCACGACGAAAACGGGCTTGGTGCGAAAGACATTATTCACAATGTTTGCAAACCCATCCTGATGGGACAGGACCCACTGGACCTTGAGTACCTGGTGTTTAAAATGAGTACTCGGACATCCTATTACGGAGGAAATCATGGGGTTGCCACTCATGCGATCACGGGTGTAGAGTTCGCCTTGTGGGATTTGATCGGTAAGATCACTGACCAGCCGGTCTATAAGATCCTGGGTGGAGGAAAACATGTGAATGAAGTGCGTGCATATGCATCGTCCGGACCAAATGACAAGCTTAGCAAGGAGTCCTGTGCGGAATTTGCTGAGCTCATGAAATCACAGGGCTGGACCGCCTGTAAAACCAACATCAGCCGTGATCAATCCTGGAACAGGTTGGATAACAGACGATTATCAAATATCGAAGTTGACCGAAATGCTGAAGGTTTTGCCAATATGCGAGATGCCCTGGGACTTAACTTTGATATTGCGGTCCACTGTCACTGGGAATTTGACTTTGATAGCGCTTTGAGGCTTGCCAGGGCAGTAGCACCAATCCGACCTATATGGTTAGAAGACCCCCTTCCTATCGCTTTTAACGAACAATGGGTAAAACTAACAGAGCAATCACCCGTACCCATTTTATGCGGTGAAAATCTCTATACAAGAGAAGATTTCAGGCCTTTCATTGTTAATCAGGGACTTAACCTGATTGAGATTGATGTCTCTATGGCTGGAGGGCTGCTTGAAGCCAAGAAAATTGCAGATCTGGCAGAGCTGTACTACATACCCGTTTGTACACACAATGTTGCGGGGCCAATTGCCACCATCGCCTCAGCCAACTTTGCCGCTTCTGTACGTGAGTTTGTGGCGCATGAAGCCTTCATCTCTAACCCAATCAACCGAAATGGCAATGGCATCAATGGAGATCCTGAAGTACTGGGGTATGACAAAGACGTGATTAAAAACGGATATATACAGTTGAGCGACCGACCTGGGTTTGGCATTGAACTGAACGAAAAACTGATCCGGGAGAAGTATCTTGTACCGGGTGAAAAATGGTGGAATTAGAAATGACTAAAATCACTTTGAAAGATCATATAGACACGTGACCAATGCCATTGGTAAGTCCCCAGAAGTCAGCTAACTTGATGTCAATCAATGGTCAAAGTCATGTTAGTTAAGGATAAAGTTTTCGTAATTACCGGCGCTGGAAGCGGTATCGGACAGGAGATGACTGTCCAACTTGTAGAAAAGGGGGCGAAAGTAGCCATGGTGGATATCCATGAAAAGGGGATGAAGGAAACGGCAGCCAGAGCTGGCGAATCCAACGTTTCCATCCATGTTCTGGACATTTCTGATGTAACTGCAGTAGAGAAGTTACCTGCTGAAATCATTAAAGAACACGGTCATGTGGATGGTCTCATCAACAATGCTGGAATCATACAGCCCTTTGTTGATGTAAAGTATCTGACATATGAGCAGATTAACAGGGTCATAAATATCAATTTCTTTGGAGTGTTATATATGACCAAAGCATTCCTGCCGTATCTCACAGAAAGACCGGAAGCTCACATAGTCAATATCTCAAGCATGGGTGGGTTTATCCCGTTCCCTGGTCAAACTTTATACAGTGCATCCAAGGCAGCTGAAAAAATCTTTACAGAGGGACTTTACGGTGAATTGAAAAAGACCAATGTCCATGTGACAGTTGTGCTTCCCGGAGCCATGGATACTCATATTATGTCTAATTCGGGACTGGAAACTGCTGAAGAAGAGGCTGAAGCAAAAAAAACACAAAAGATGAAAGCCCTATCAGCTCCGGAGGCAGCTGCCATCATCATACACGGGATCGAAAAGAACAAGTTTCGGGTACTGGTTGGAGGTGATGCTAAATTTTTGGACTTTTTATACAGGATAAGTCCAAGAAGAGCGGTGGATTTTATCGTGAAGAAGATGAGTGGTATGGTGCAATAACTGAAAAAGTACTAATTTCTGACCCATGAAAACAGGATCAGGAATTCACCACTCCAGAAGAGACTTTATTAAGTCCTCTGTAGTTGCTAGTATTTCTTTCATTTCCCTACCAACATTCTTTAGCTGTAGCGAAAAGGTATTGGATTTTTCATTGGGGTTGGATGTCCCCACCAAATACTTTGATGGTACAAGATGCTGGTGTCATCCCCGTGCAGGAATAGTTCCGAATTACGGTCTAAAAGGAAATCCCAGGGTGGTAATGACCATGAACAACCTGGATCTGGCTGGTAGCGATGTGTTTTATGGGGTGTTCGGTCTGCAAACAGATGATCTGTCCAAAACCTGGACAGATCCTAAAGAACTTAAAACGATGGCTCCCAGATATGAAATGATTGATGGAGAGGATCGACCGGTTGCCGTGAGTGATTTTTGGCCAGGATGGCACGCTAAATCCAGGACTTTATTGGGTACTGGTCACACCGTAGCTTATACCACAGACTGGAAAGTAAGGAACCCCAGACCACGACATACCTCCTACTCTATCTACAATCCTGAAACAGGATGGCAGGAATGGAAAAAAATGCACCTGCCGGATGAAGAAAAATTTTACAACGCCGGAGCGGGATGCGTTCAGCGCTATGACATGGAAGATGGAACCATCCTGTTACCCATTTATTTTAAGGCTTATAGTGAAAACAGTACAAAGGTCACTGTCTGCAGATGTTCATTTGATGGTAGAGAACTGAGGTATCTAAATCATGGGTCAGAACTTAAGATTGACAACGAAACAAGAGGTCTGGGAGAACCTTCTATTACTTCTTTTAATGGGAATTATTTCCTGACTATCAGAAATGACGAGAAGGGGTTTGTGGCCAGGAGTAGTGATGGTGTCACTTTTGATGAGTATAAACCCTGGACCTTTGATGATGGAACCGAGTTAGGCAGCTATAACACACAGCAACACTGGGTCACCCATAGTGATGCCCTTTTTCTGGTTTATACCCGAAGGGGAGCTAATAATGACCATGTCTTCCGTAATCGCGCACCCTTGTTTATGGCACAGGTAGATCCGGATGAACTTTGTGTGATCAGGGAAACGGAACAGATCCTCGTTCCCGAACGAGGAGCACGTCTGGGCAACTTTGGCGTTACGGATGTCAGTCCCAATGAAACCTGGGTGACTGTATCCGAATGGATGCAGCCTCATGGGGTTGAGAAATATGGTAGCGATGGGAGTGTATTTGTAGCACGGATCCATTGGAATAAACCGAATAGAGCCTTTTCTGTCTAGTCAGCTCATCTCTTGCAGAGGACGATGTAGACGTCCGTAATTAAATACAATGTGCTTAAATGTGGTCTTTTTTAGGGAATGGTAGCTGAATAGATCATACCTCAAAAGTCAGAAAGCATTATACCTATTCCTCCCCTTCTACCTCTTCTTCAGCGGGCTGTTCTTTCTCAAGTGCTTTTAAGATCAGCATCACAATTGCTATTCCTGTAAGAACAAAAAACAAGAATTTGAAAAAGCTTTTCATGGTAAAAAACTATTTATAACTCAAATTTCACTCTTTCCTATTGGATAATACATCTGATTTAATAAATATTTTTTTTACCTGATGCAACTTACACATACACTTCTGCATCTTCCTTATGAACATTGACAGAAACATGTTGCGGATCAATAAGTCAAATACAGAACAAGCCATGCTTGAAAGTTGCCGAAAAGGTAAACCAGAAGCACAGCGAGAGCTGTATGAACGCTTTGCTCCCAAAATGATGGGGGTCTGCATGCGATATGTTCATGATCGGGATGAAGCCGAGCATATAATGATCGGAGGCATGGTAAAAGTTTTTGAAAAACTAAACCAGTTTAATGAAGAAGGAAGTTTTGAAGGGTGGATTCGAAGAATAATGGTGAACGAAAGCTTAATGTATATCAGGAAGAATAAGAATATGTCACTAGAAGTTGAAATTGAATCAGTGGACAGTAATCCAAACTATCATCAGTTGGAAGAATCACTTGAAGCGAATGATCTTCTGATGCTTATCAGTGAGCTTCCTGTTGGATATCGAACGGTGTTTAACCTTTATGCCATTGAAGGTTATAACCACAAAGAAATTGCAGAAATGCTTGACATCAATGAAAATACTTCCAAATCGCAATTGAGTCGGGCAAGAAAATATTTACAGAACAGGTTAGAGGGGTTACAGAAATCAATAATTGAGAAAGGAGAAAACAATGGATCAAATAAATAAAACCGATCAACTCTTTAGAGAAAAACTTGATCAGGTTGAATTTCAGCCATCAGATCAAGCCTGGGCAAAAGTTCAGGGGTCAATTTCTTCCAAAGGTACAATACAATGGTCTTTCTATCTGAAGATTGCTGCAGGGATTGCCTTAGTGCTCACCATGGGTTTGCTGTTTTATCCTAAGCAAGGCAATGACAGAATAGCCATCAGTGAGATTTCTGATCCGAAACCATTGGAGATTGCTTCTCTTGAGGTAGAAGAAGTAGCCATTGAAGCTACTCCTGCAAAAGCTGAAACTAAAGTTGTGAAACCTGAAGCGAAAGCCCTTCAAGAAGAAGTAAAAAAGGTTGTAGAAGAGCCGGTTCAAATCAATCGAGAACCTCTGGAGCTAGCTATAATTGACGAGGTAAATATTGCTGAGGAGATCATTACAGCTGAAGAGCCTATCATAAATGAACCCGAGGATCAACCAGCAGTAAAGATCACTTATTTCACCGCACGAACTATTGATACACCGACAGAGGAAGTGGAACAGGATTCTGTTAAAACCAAATTATTCGATAAGATGAAATTCTTTGCTAAAAATGTCTCCCCGGTAGAACTACTCACAGACTTGAGAACAGCCAAAGAAGAGCTCATCGAAAACGGATTTAAAAGAAATTAATAACTCAAAATAAAGGACAAACTAATAGAACCATGAGAAATCTAGCAATTTTAATATTCCAGTTATTCCTGATACCGGGAATGGCCATTGCAAACAGTGACCCATCGGACACTGTAGTCATAGAACTTACCAGCAAAAGTAAAATCGTGATTCAGACAGAAGATCGTGAAGAACTATCCAAACTGGAGAATTATGACATCAATAAGATGATCAAAGATCTTAATTCAGCACTTGGGTCTAAAAAAGTTGAGATCTATGAATTCGAAGACTCGACAGGACAAAAGTACTTGAAAGACACCACCATTGTATTTGGTGATAAAGAAGTCAAAACAAGTATCAAAATCGGAAATATGGAGCTTTTGATCGACGCCGAAGACTGGGACGAGTTGGAGGATGAATTCGATGATGAAAGCATTGAGACCAGGAAATATTCATTTGAAGAAGAAAGTATCGACCGAACAAAAAATTCCTTCAACATCGACCTAGGACTTACCAACTGGATGGAAAATGGTTCCTTCCCAGACGCAACCGGACAAAACTATACAGTAAAGCCCTGGGCAAGCTGGTTTGTTGGACTTAACAGTGTGAACAAAACCTGGATCGGTGGCCCCATGTTTATCGAATGGGGCGGCGGTATCAACTGGCTAAACTGGAAGATGCAGGATACAGACATCCTGGTATCAAAAGACAGTGCAAACATCACGTTTGAACCTGTAGATCCGGCATTAAATACCATTAAAAGCAAGCTCTCTGCTACTTACCTGAATGTGAACCTTGTACCCATGTTCGATTTCTCACAGGGTCGCAGAAAAGTGAAAAACATCGAACGAGGAAGCGTCACTTTCAGGAAATATGATAAGCAGGGTATACGATTTGGTGTAGGTATGTATGCAGGTTATCGACTTGCTAATCACTCCAAATTCGTGTACAAAGATGCAGGCGGTAAAGAAAAAGATAAAGAATACGGAAACTTCTATCTTGAAAATTTCAGGTATGGTCTTCGTGCTCAAGTGGGATATAAAGGTATGGACATCTTCGCCACTTATGACCTAAACAATGTATTTGCACCTGGAAAAGGACCGGAGCTCACTGCATTTTCTTTCGGAATCACATTATAAATTCCTCTTCATATACTTAATCTTAGGGATGGTCTTTGCGGGTCATCCCTTTTCTTTTTCCTCATTGATCCAGTCACTCACATCGTCATCAGTCAATTCAAGTGCTTTCGTAATCCTGATATAGGTAGGTCGTTTGAAGGAAAACATGATAAGAACGGCAACATAGATCCCAGTAAACAGATGATCTTTTGTCAGGTATAGTCCCAAAAAGGCGACTGCACAAGCAATCTCCAGCAGGAGATAATCCTTCATATTGGCAGACATATAGTTCTTCAGCTTTAGTTCAACGCTGTTTTCAGCTTTAGCCTCATTCAATAAATTCTGACTATATCGATAGCTTAAAAACATTACAATAACACTTAAAGCTGCGCCACTCACTTTAATGATTAGCAAGGGTGTCCCCTCAAAAAATGGGGACTCAGGAAACTGACGTTGTGTTTCCAGAAAAGCCCATGCAAAGGGCAGCATGGAGAGTGCCATAATTCCATGGAAAACCATGTTGAGCTTATTATAAAACTTTTCCCACTTGTTATACTTTTCAGACATCAATTAAATTCTTTAATCGAAGGAACTCCTGAATTCACCATACACTTAAATCCTAAACTTTCATTTTCAGAAGGCTTTCTTACTGTATCAACAAAATAGTATTCTGCCATGGCTCTTGAAGAACTAAGTGTTAACAGTAAATATCCATGTTCAGATAAATTGCTGTATTTTAAGTGTGGGTTGCCCTTGATATACAATTCCTCGGCCATCCTTACCGTATCAATACTTACTCGTTCGTCATAATTGGATGAACTAACGCTGGTTACTCCAAATTCCACAGCGAATGGTTTATCACTCACTCCTTCTACAATGGTATTAAATGCCCAGGATGAATGTGTATCACCCGTAATCCAAATAACATCATGGATCTTATTTTCAACGATAGAAGATGCAATGTCTCTTTTCTCGGCAGGATACCCGTCCCACGAGTCCATATTCCGGGGGCGATTAGGAAATACCAGGGATCGATCCAGATCTGTAAAGATTACCTGGTTACCAATTATCTTCCAGGTAGATTCGGTTGTACTTAGATTTGTTTTTAGCCATTCCAATTGCCCCTCACCAAGCATTGACCTATCCGTGCTTTGATATTCAGGATCCTCTATGTTTTCCAATTGCATGGATCGTCCTTCCAACCTTTCATCAAGCATAAAAACTTCCGCTAACTGGCCAAATGAGAATTTTCGATAGAGTTTTTCCCCTTCCCGTATAGGCATCCATTCATAATACACTTTCCTGGCAATAGCCTTTCGGGTTTCATAAGAGCCCTCATCTTCCTGATGATTTTGAGCGCCAGTCTTATAAGAATTATTAGCTATTTCGTGATCATCCCATATCACAATAAAAGGATGATTGGCATGGACACTCATTAAATCCTTATCCTTTCGATACAATGAATACCGTGTTCGATAATCATCCAGGGTGATTATTTCATGGGGTGGATCATTATACCTCCCTATCGTGGTATCTCCGGAACCGATTCCGTATTCATAGATATAATCCCCCAGGTGAATGACTGCATCTAAATTCTCCCGATCTGCAATCCTCCCATAAGCATTGAAATAACCCCATTCCCAGTTGCTGCAACTGACCACTGCAAAAACCAGTGAATCTGCATATAATGCGGCCGTTTTCGTTTTCCCGGTCACAGAGGTCTCTCCTAAAGCTTTAAACCGGTAATAATACTTCGTACCCGGATTTAATCCAGACACATCCACTTTAACAGTAAAATCCCGATCACTAACTGTAGTGTACTTGCCATATTTCAAGATACTATTGAATGCTGCATCTGTTGCAAATTCCCAATCAACTTCAACGGGAGCATTTGGATCCACAGGAGTTACTCTGGTCCAAATAATGATACGATCATTCAGGGGATCTCCAGAAGCAACTCCATGTTTGAATACTGAACTTTCTGGTAACGATTGATCCTCAGTTTTCTGTGGGCTACATCCCCATAAAATAACAAGGGAAAGCAGGTAAATGATGGTTGGTTTCATTTAGCTAATTTACCAACTCGGGATTAACTCTGGTTTTATTAATAACAAGTTTATTTTAACCAACTTCTACTATGACTTTATCGGTCATGGGCTTTCCAATGCACAAAAGACGGTATCCTTCATCCATCTCTTCCTGAGATAAACCTTCGGCATCTTCCTGACTGATTTCACCTTCCAGGCATTTCCCTCTACACGCTGTGCATAAGCCACTTTGACATGAATAAGGCATATCCAGATCATTTTCCAATCCCGCTTCCAGGATACTCTCATTTGATTTTACATCAATGACAAACTCATCCCCATCCATCAATATGGTTACTTCACTTGTCTTTGTAGATGCCTTTGCCTTTTTGTCTTCAAGGTCAGGTGAAGTCTTACCTGACTCAAAGCTCTCCATCCTGATCTGCTCATCCTTAAGCCCATAGCCTCTTAATCCCTCACTTACAACATCCATCATGGGTTGTGGTCCACAGAGATAACAGGTCGGCTCACTAAACCCGGAATCTTTGATAATCTTTTGAATGACTGCTGTTGTTGGCCTTCCGGTATATTTTGCAATACCCTCTTTATCTTCTTCCAGGATATGAATTACATCAAATTGCTCACTAAACTTTTCCTTCAATTCATTAAGCTTATCATAAAAGGCGATGTATTCCCTGGACCTGTTGCCATATACAAGCAAAAGCTTACTCTTTGGTTGTTTAATTAATATGGACCTGATCAAAGAGATCAATGGGGTAATGCCGCTCCCTCCACCAAAAAAGATGGCTTCCCTTGGGGTTGACTCATCGTATTCGGTAGTGAACATACCCATGGGCTCCATTACCTCAATCTGGTCACCTGCCTTCACGTGATCATTCACATAGTTGGACATAGCTCCACCTGGCACGCGTTTTACTGTGACCGCTGGAAATTCATCTTCAAACGGGGTGGTACATAAGGAGTAAGCTCTTCTGATCTTATTTCCATCTATGGTCATGATCAAGGTTATAAACTGACCGGGCTGATAGTCAAAAGGCTCTGAGGGATTTTCAAATACCAGATTTACCGAGTCTTTTGCTATTTCAATTACTTCCCTGACGGTCAGCGTTAGATACCTAGAATCCTTTTGTTCTTTCTTTTTCTTTTTAAACAATCCAAATACCATCGATCAAATTTTAAGAGCGCAAAGGTAAAACAAGACTTTTCCCTGACAAGTTTGATTGAATAACCTATTTTTGCACCTCGAATTTTACTGCATGGAATTAAGTCAATTAAATGCGATTTCCCCGATAGATGGACGCTACAGAGATAAGGTAAGTGAGCTTGCAAAGTACTTTTCAGAGTTTGCACTCATACAATATCGGGTGAAGGTTGAAATCCTGTATTTTATTGCGCTATGCGAGATTCCATTACCACAGCTAGCTTCATTTGACAAGAAAAAATATTCAGATCTGAAGTCCATATTTGAAAATTTCAGTGAAGCAGATGCCCTTAAAATCAAGGAGACTGAGAAGATCACCAATCACGACGTCAAGGCGGTAGAATATTTCATCAAGGAAAAATTTGATGAGCTGGGGCTCTCATCCTCCAAAGAGTTCATTCATTTTGGGCTCACTTCTCAGGATATCAACAATACGGCTAATCCTTTGATGATCAAAGAGGCTGTTGAGGAGACTCTGGTACCTGCTATTAATCAGGTTAAAGATCAACTAAACACGCTCTCTGATAAATGGACTCATATCTCTATGCTTGCGAGGACTCACGGTCAGCCTGCTTCTCCTACCAAACTCGGCAAAGAAATCAAAGTGTTTACCTCAAGAATAGAAGAACAGCTTAATATGCTCTTGCAGATTCAGCATGCGGCAAAATTTGGAGGTGCAACCGGAGGGTTCAATGCACATAATGTGGCATATCCTTCCCAAGATTGGCAAAAATTTGGGGACCAGTTTGTAAGTGAAAGCCTTGGGCTTAAGAGAAGTGCCCCAACTACTCAGATCGAGCACTATGATCATGCAGCAGCACTGTTTGATAATCTGAAGCGGATCAATACGATCCTGATTGATTTCAGTAGAGATGTATGGCAGTATATCTCTATGAATTATTTTACCCAGAAAGTAATCAAAAACGAAGTGGGTTCTTCAGCTATGCCGCATAAAGTAAATCCGATCGACTTTGAAAATGCTGAAGGGAACCTGGGAATTGCAAATGCTATTTTTGAACATTTAAGTGCTAAACTGCCTATTTCAAGGCTGCAAAGAGACCTTACCGATTCAACTGTTCTGAGAAACGTTGGGGTTCCAATTGGCCACACCCTCATCGCACTCAAATCCCTCATCAAAGGTATCAATAAGCTCCAGGTAAATGAAAAAGCTATCAGTGACGACCTGGAAGACAACTGGGCTGTGGTGGCAGAAGGTATTCAAACTATTTTGAGAAGAGAGGGTTATCCAAACCCATATGAAGCGCTCAAATCTTTGACCAGAACCGGCGAAAAGATTACCATGGAAACCATCCAAAGCTTCATAGAATCACTGGATGTGAATGATTCTATAAAAAAGGAGTTGAAAGCAATTACTCCTTTCAGCTATACTGGTAAATAAGTCTAATTGATATCTTTCACGCACCGGAATCCTGTATGATTAAATCCGGAGTCCTTGCTTGATCTCATTCTTCTGGCCACTCTGTAGCCAGAACAATAGCTATCGTTACATAAAAATGATCCTCCTCGAATGACATGTTTTGGGGTATAAGGTTCCATGGGATCAAAGGATTCTCGTGGTCCACTTGGATTATTGACAACACCTTGTTCCTTGGCCTGCTCATATGCATTCACGTGATACTTATCCTGGCACCATTCCCACACATTACCTGCCATATCGTATAATCCATACCCATTTGCAGGGAATGACTTAACTGGAGCGGTGTTATAGAATCCATCCTCCTCGGTATTTTGGTAGGGGAAAAAGCCCTGCCAAAAATTGGCTTTATCCACTGATTGCTCAGCTTCAAGGTTGCCCCATGGATATTTCGGATCATCCAGGCCACCCATTGAGGCCCACTCCCACTCTGATTCTGTGGGTAAGCGTTTACCTGCCCATTTGGCATATGCTGTAGCATCATCCCATGAAACATGAACCACGGGATGGTCTTCCAGGCCATCAATAGAACTGTCCGGACCCTGTGGATGCTTCCAGTCTGCACCGATGGTCCATGCCCACCACTGGGAATAATCACGAAGGTTTACAGGACCATTGGTAGCCCTAAATACAAGACTTCCTGGTTGTAAGATTGAATCTGGTGGCTTTGGTGTATCCGGAGGTAACTGTGCTGCCATGGCTTCCCAGTCAATCGCTTGTTCGGCAATTGTTTGATATCCTGTGGCTTCTACAAATGCTGCGAATTCCTTATTGGTCACCTCAGTTTGATCCATGAAAAAAGGTGAGATACTTACTTCATGTCTGGGCAACTCATCTTCATCTGCCTGGTCGGATTTTCCTCCCATCGCAAAGGTACCACCCGGAATGTAAACCATCCCTTCAGGTGATTTCATGTCAGTTGGAGTTTTACTAACCGGCTTACTGGTATTATCTTTTGTTGCCTGTTCTTGCTGCCCTTCCTTTTGTGAACAACCAAATAACCATACAATTACGATTAAGGGAAATAATCTGTATATCATTTTTGAATCCATCGAAACACGAAACTAATGATTCTATTGCTATTCTGTAAGAAGAAAGCACATTGGATCAAAATAGTTCATTTTCAGGTTCTTAATCAGGTATATTGGGGTACTTTAACATCCACGATACTCTCAGCAATCATTGCCAGATCTCTGTCCATCTTTTTCTCTAAATCCAATTCATGATGCAGAATGCTTACATCTTCATAGAATCCCATCAATTTACCGTAGGTACAAATAGCACCCAGGAGCACAATCTTATGATGGATTATCTTTTGAATGGAAAGGATCATGATCGCATCCTGAATTTCCTTTCCCTTGGAATTGATCAAACGATGCTTGGCAGCATCAATCATGGAAATAATAATATCACTGGTGCCACCCCTTTTTTGCTCATAAATGTCATTGAATACACGTTTGAGAATAATGACCTGATCGGCTGACTGGGTGGCATATGCCTTGAATTTTTCCTTCAATGTTGGCTCAGTTGTCTTTTCAATAAATTCTGTCAACAATCTTCTTACGTGTATATCCCCCAGATATAATGACCGCAACTGTATAGTCATTAATTCCTTTAAGTTTTTCAGATATTTCATGTCTATTGCTGTTTTTAGTGTCACATTGAATTTTTCCCAATTAAGGAGCTTATTTCTTTGTATCAGATATATAATTACCAGAAAAGTAAGCTGGTACTAAATGTTCGACAATGATCTAAATTATTCCTGATCATGATTTTTAGCGAGAGTGGCCCGATTTGGATTTTTTGAAGTATTCAAAGAGATAATTTATCCTAAATTAAAGCCACTTTATCTAACCAAACACTTATGATCTTAACCACATTCGATTGGTCAATCATTTTTCTAATCTTTGCTGTTTCACTTGGTGTTGAAATCTGGACTGCCAGAACAGCCAGTAAAAGCTCGCAAGATTACTTTACCGCCAGTGGAAAAATGCCCTGGTGGCTTGACGGATGGGTCTCATTTGGAGATAGGCTGGATTTAGCTAAAATCCACTATCTTGGCCAAGTTTTATCCAACCTAAAATCGAATAATTCATGATTCTCCAAACCATCGACTGGGTCATTATCAGTATTTTCTTCGCCATTGTTCTTGGGATCGGCTATGTGGCATCAAGGACTGCCGGCAAGAACACATCCGAGTTTTTCCTGGGAGGTAGAGGTATGCCCTGGTGGTTGCTTGGTATCTCAATGGTTGCCTGTACTTTCTCTGCTGACACGCCCAATCTGGTTACCGGCATGGTGCGTGAAAACGGGGTCGCTAAGAACTGGGCATGGTGGGCATTCCTGATCACAGGTATGGTTACTGTTTTTATCTATGCCAGACTTTGGAGAAGGTCAGAGGTGATGACGGACCTGGAGTTTTATGAGCTTAGGTACGGTGGCAAGTTGGCTTCGTTTCTAAGGGGATTCAGATCTCTTTACCTGGGTATTTTTTTCAACTGCCTCATCATGGGAACTGTGACACTTGCTGCCATTAAGATAGGTGGGGTTATGTTGGGGCTTACTCCTATGACCGTAGTTGTTGGATCTTCCATTGTTGTAGTTATCTACGCCGCGGTTGGTGGAATCAAAGGGGTAATATGGGCAGATTTCTTTCAATACAGCATTGCTATGTTCGGGGCCATATATGCAGCTTACATGGCAGTGAGCCAACCAGAGGTTGGAGGACTAAGTGGACTTCTGACTCACCCCAGCGTTTCAGGGAGTCTGGATATCTTCCCTGACTTTTCAGACCCAGTAGTATTCATTCCATTATTGATAATACCCCTAGCAGTACAATGGTGGTCAGTATGGTACCCTGGGGCAGAGCCCGGCGGAGGTGGATACATCGCTCAACGAATGCTATCCGCCAAGGATGAGAAGAATGCCATCGGTGCGACCTTGTTATTTAATTTCATGCACTACGCAATCAGACCGTGGCCATGGATAATCGTGGCTCTCGCGTCAATGATTGTATTCCCTGATCTGGCAGATATAAAGCAGGAATTCCCAAACATCGCTGATCAATATCTTGGGCATGATGTCGCTTATCCTGCGATGCTGACAAGGCTTGAGCCTGGTTGGCTTGGGCTGGTGGTTGCCTCGATCATTGCCGCTTACATGTCGACCATCGGTACTCACCTCAACTGGGGATCATCATACGTTGTCAATGACTTCTACCAAAGGTTTGTGAAGCCAGATGCCTCTCAGAAAGAGTTGGTAAGAGTAGGTAGAGTTACAACCGTAACTCTTATGGTAGTCACAGCTTTCTTCGCGTTAACATTCCTTGAGAACGCTACTCAGGCATTCGACATCCTGCTTCTATCCGGTGCGGGAACAGGTTTGATATACATACTTAGGTGGTTCTGGTGGCGTATCAATGCTTTGACAGAGATCGTCGCCATGATCGTAGCTACAGTGACAGCAGTTATGCTTGTGTTGGTTATTGATCAAACTACAATTACATCTATTGTTGTTGACACACACGGAATCTCAGATGAAGTTTTATCCACTGTATCCAGATTGAAACTGGAAACTCTCAGTGAAGAAGCTTTGACAAGCGCAGGCCTCGCAGCAAGCGATGTACAGACCGTTATGTCATTCGGAGGCATTGAGAGCTTCAATAAGATGAGCACTGATGTGGGGAACCTTACCTTCACTGTAAGGCTTCTTATTGCCTTGATCCTTGTAACAGTTTCATGGTTGGCAGCAACTTATATTGGCAAGCCTGAGAAGATGGAGACTCTCTACAAGTTCTATCAAAAAGTTCACCCAGGTGGTCCAGGCTGGAGACATGTTGTAGAGCAGGCAAAATTGGAAGGATTAAATATCAATGAGAAAGAAGAAGGTAAGGCCTGGGAGATGCCTCGACAGATACTTTTGGTTTTCGTTGGTTGTGTCGCGATATACTCATCCTTGTTCTCAATCGGCGGGTTTGTTTATGGTCAATTAGGTCGTGGTTTCATTCTTGGAATAATAGCTGCTATTGCAATTTTCTTCCTGTTCAGGTTGATGAGAACCCTTCGAGTCGACTCCAAATAATTGACATACAGACCACTATTTGGAATGGATGCAGCAAATGGTATCCTGGCAGGGATTGATAATCGGTGTGGGGATTACGACGATAGGCTGGGTACTCGTCACATTGATCAGCAAACCAACCGATATGGACGTTCTGTTTTCTTTCATTAAGAAAGTCCACCCGGGAGGACCAGGTTAATCAAATCTCATATTGGATAGAAAAACTCGTGTCAACACGCAAGTCCATGATTTTCTAACGCTAAATCAGAGCTGTTAATAAATTGGGGTATATTTAATTCAGTAATTAGACATTATACCACCCCACTATGTCTCCAACATTGTTATTCCTATTAGCCCTGATTCCTATTCTTGTTGCCGGCATTATGCTGGTTGGCTTTAAGTTACCCGCCAGAATCACCATGCCCTTCGCGCTCCTGTTAACCATCGTGATTGCTAACCTGGTGTGGGGACTCACTCCAATCCAGATTCTTGCTTCATCGCTCCAGGGTCTGGTGATTACAGCAGATATCTTATATATCATCTTCGGCGCCATTCTGCTATTGAGCATACTTAAGTACTCTGGTGGAGTGATTGCCATTCGAAAGGGATTTACCACCATTAGCGAAGATCGAAGGGTCCAGGTAGTGCTAATTGTCTGGTTATTTGGCTCGTTCATTGAAGGAGCTGCCGGATTTGGAACACCAGCTGCGATCGTTGCACCATTGTTAGTTGCGCTTGGATTTCCTGCCATGGCCGCTGTAATGCTGGGAATGATGGTTCAAAGTACAGCTGTAACTTTTGGTGCCGTAGGAACACCCATCCTTGTGGGTGTGCGAGGGGGACTACAAAATCCTGAGTTGGAAGCGCAACTAGCAAACATCAACCTTGATTTTATGGACTATGTCCAGGTGGTCACAACTGATGTGGTTATCCTGCATGCCATTGCGGGTACGATCATACCCACTTTGATGGTCATGATGATGACTCGATTATTTGGGAAAAACAAATCCTGGAAAGAAGGATTAGAAATACTCCCTTTTACCCTGTTTGGAGGGTTGGCCTTTACCATTCCCTATCTCCTTACCGGTATTTTTTTAGGTCCCGAATTTCCCTCACTACTAGGTTCATTGATAGGGATTATGATAGTCATCTTCGCAGTCAAAAGGAATTTTCTAACTCCAAAAAACCATTGGGACTTTGATTCCAAAGAAAACTGGAATAAATCCTGGTTTGGCACTATTGAAATCAATGAAGCCGAACTAAGTCATAAAAATATTTCGCTGTTTAAAGCCTGGCTACCCTACCTTCTGGTAGCCTTGTTATTGGTTCTTAGTCGACTACCTCAATTACCAGTTAAGGGATGGCTAACAGGAATCACTATTAATTTTACTCAGATTCTAGGCACTGATCTAAATGCATCAAGTGCACCACTTTATTTGCCTGGAACCATTCTCATCCTCGCTGGTCTAATTGCCATCTTTCTCCATGGTATGCAAGCGACTGAAATTAAGCGGGCCTTTTCAGAAAGTTCAAGAATGGTAATTGGCGCCGGATTTGTACTGATTTTCACGATCCCAATGGTAAGGATTTACATCAATTCTGGAATGAATCCGCTTGACCTGGAAGCCATGCCAATAGCGATGGCTGACTGGGTAGCCGTTCATGTAGGAAATATCTACCCACTTTTTGCTCCTTCAGTGGGAGCACTTGGTGCGTTTATTGCCGGAAGCAATACGGTAAGTAATCTCATGTTCAGTCTGTTTCAATTTGGAGTGGCCGAACGGTTAATGATGCCCACCACTCTGATCGTTGCTTTACAGGCTGTGGGAGCTGCTGCAGGAAATATGGTCGCAATTCATAATGTTGTTGCTGCTTCAGCTACGGTAGGTTTGCTGGGTAAGGAAGGACTGGTTTTAAGAAAGACGATCTTTCCAACTATTTATTATGTTGTACTAGTTGGGATCATGGGACTTATTGCGATCTATTTAATGGGAATGCAGGATATGCTATCTGTTAATTAATGGTTTCCTCCTTCCATTTAAGTCTGGCGAGTTTTACACCCTGAAAATCTGCAATATCACTAATAAACCACTCATCACCATCCTGTATGATCTCCGGGGCCTTTACAGGAAATTCTGCGATCAGCTTCTCATCATTATTGACGCCGAAATTGTAAGGGTCTTTGGATCTGTATACAAAACAGGAACCAGTTGCGGAGGATGTTCTAAAAAGGAAATAATACCCATTATATTTCTGAACAAAAGGACTTTCTGCACTTACAGGACCATTTCCTGCCCTTCCTCCCTCCGAAACAATTGTGTAGTCGCTCCATTCCACCAGATCCTTTGATGTCCTCAGACTTACAAAACCTCGTGTCCATCCGTCTTTGGCCACAGTGCTGATTGTAGAATATGAAAAGTAGGTGTCTTTCTCATCGATAATCATCACATCCCTGCCACCTTTTTCATAAAGGAGATTACTGCCATTTTTAATTGGAAGCCTGGTATAATCAGACCCATCTTCTGAAATCATTGCCCGAATTCCTGAGGAGTTATAAAAACAGAAATACTCATCACCCACTTTTCTAAAATAGGGTGCCTGGATTTGTTCGTTCCCATTACTGACCTGTTCGTTCCACTCTGGTAAAGCCCTGGCCACCACACCTACCTGATCCCAAAGCTTTCCACCTGTTAGAGACTCACCTTCCCACCCATAGAGTAAACGACTGACCTTCGTGCCCCTAATGCAAGCCCATAAATGCCATTTACCATCATTGTCTTTGATGAATCCGTGATCTACCACATGTTGCTTTTCAGGGTCAGGCCCATTTAGACTATCCAGATCTGGTGCTTCCACTATTCTCCAAAAATCTCCATCAATGACCGGTATAGGAGCTGTTGGTTGCTGTTTGGTTTGATTACAACCATAAATGGCAACTATCATCAATAATATGAGATTTTTCATCACTTTGGATTTATAAAAATTAAAGATAGAAAAAAGCAATTGGCTACCACCTGGATAAATCCTTAGTCTTTTGAAGCCAGGGCTTTCAATTCAAGTGATGTGGAGTTAAATTGTAAACTTCAATTAAATCAAATAACATGTTATTAAAAGATAAAGTTGCGGTAGTGACAGGGGGAGCCAGGGATATAGGCCGGGCTATTTCTCTTCGATTTGCCAGCGAAGGAGCCAAAGTCATCATCAATTTCAACCAATCTGAAGACAAGGCAAAAGAGACCCTGGAGATGATTTCAGAAATTGGTGGTGAAGCAACTCTCGTCAGAGGTGACCTGACAAAAAGCAAGGATGTATCTAATCTTTATGAGCAGACTTTAGAAACCTATGGAATCCCGGATATCGTGATGAATAATACCGGAGGAATTGTTGCAAGAAAAAATCTCGTTGAAATCACAGAGAACTTTTATAGAGACGTATTTGATCTTAATTTCCTGAGTACACTGCTGGTATTAAAAGCATTCTTACCCCACATGAAGGCTGGTGGTGCTGTAGTAAACATGTCCAGCCAGGCTGCCAGAGATGGTGGAGGTGGCGGGTCGTCACTCTATGCTGCAAGCAAAGCAGCTATCAGCTCACTCACCAAATCAATGGCCAAAGAATTCGGGCCAAAAGGGATAAGAGTAAATGCCGTTTGCCCAGGAATGATCGACACCTTATTCCATGATATGTTTACTCCTGATGAGATCAGGAAAAAAGTGGCTGACACAACCCCATTGAGAAAAGAAGGAAGGGCTGAAGACGTCGCAGATCTCGTTTGCTTCCTGGCCTCTGATCAGGCATCCCACCTTACAGGTGTAAACTATGATATCAACGGAGGGTTCTTATTCTCATAACTGTGATTATTCAGATTCCCAAATGACATTACCTAAATAAGAACGACCTTACACGATTAAATATTAAATCATGAAATGAGCATGTTTAAAAAACACAAACCATGGATGAATAAAAACCATACGGTACGTTCTGAAGCGGGAAATCTTTAATATGCGAATTCCCATGTGACAGCTGAAAAACAAACATAAAACACATGAAAACAATCATTACAACCTTTTTTGTAATTATCACCATAGCCTTGTATGCTGAAGGTGGTAAAGAAGCCAAGTCTTCTTTCGGAAAGAATTTTCTCCCTATTTGGGAGGTATCAACAAACAATGCACTCGATGTGGCCAAAGCCATGCCTGAGGACCTGTACAATTATAAGCCAAATGATTCCAGCAAAACATTTGCTGAGCAGCTGGTTCATATTGCCACATCTACCGAGGGGTTGATGAAACGTTTTGTCACTGGGGAAGGTGGTGGAAGTAACCCAAACGCATCGGAAATGAGTAAAGCAGAGATCATTGAACTTATGCAAAATAGTTTTGCAGCAGCAACAGATGTAGTCGCTGGCATGACTGAGGAACAAGCCAATGAAACAATCAAGGTTTTCGGGGGTAAAGAAGTCACTCGATATATCGCCGTGATGTTTGTCCAGGATCACCTGGCTAATCATAGAGCAAAAGCAAATCTCTATATCCGGATCAACGACATTGTACCTCCGAGATATAGCTTCTTTTAAGTCCTATGTAGTATACATAGAGTTGAACATTACATAATCGGTAGTGAGGTCTGTACCCCAGCCCACTGCCGATGCTTTTCCTTCGTAAAGTTTAATTTCCACTAGCAGGTTGGAGTCCTTTAATACTCTTTTGATCAGTTGCACATCCATCTCGACAGGCCGACCTTTGTCAAGCATCTGAACCTTATCCTTTTCATTTCCAATCCATAAATCGACTTTATCCGGGTTAAATTCAACTCCTGACCTACCCATGGCAGCAAGTATTCTTCCCCAGTTAGGATCCCTTCCAAACATAGCTGTCTTTACCAGAGATGAGTCTGAGACTGTCCGAACAATCTGACGGGCATCTTCTTTGGTTCTGGCTCCATTTAGGTGGTATTCAATAAATTTTGAAGCGCCTTCGCCATCTGAAATAATCAGCTTGGCCAGATGGATGAGCAACTCATTCAGTTTTTCTTTGAATTCCAGGTAATGCGGGTCACTTGCTCTGGTGATCTCTTCATTATCCGCCATTCCATTCGCCATGATACAGGCCATGTCATTGGTAGAGGTATCACCATCTACTGTGATCATATTAAAGGACATATTAACAGCCTCTTTGAAGGCTTTGTCTAAAAGTTTCTGATCTATGTTAATATCAGTAAAAACAAAAGCCAGCATGGTCCCCATATTGGGATGAATCATCCCTGATCCTTTTGCTATTCCAGCTATGTTAATCGTGTTGCCATCAATATCGAATTCTACATATCCTTCTTTGGCAAAAGTATCGGTAGTAAGGATAGCATTCGCTGCAAAGGAGCCTGCCCTTGAGTTCTCGGATATGTTCTTTGCATTCTCCCTGATCCCTTCGACAACTTCCTCCGTAGGAAAGGGCTTCCCTATGATGCCCGTAGAAGCTACCAGGACTGATTCCTTTTTGATTTTAAACTCCTCTGCCGCTGCCTTAGCCATTTCTTCCGCTGCTTCCCTGCCCTGTTCGCCAGTACAAGCATTGGCATTACCTGAATTCACCACAATTAGCTGAGCCATGTGATCAGTTTCCTCTAAATGCCTTTTTGAAAGTTTAATGGGTTCCGCAATCACCAGATTTTGTGTAAAAGTGGCTGCTATTTTTGCCGGAACTTCAGAAT
Source organism: Bacteroidota bacterium (assembly GCA_047947195.1). Taxonomy (GTDB): domain Bacteria; phylum Bacteroidota; class Bacteroidia; order Cytophagales; family Cyclobacteriaceae; genus UBA7330. The sequence goes on along the minus strand of CP170458.1, from coordinate 1,468,394 downwards.
ACATCAATGCCAGGTCCCGACGCATGGATTTGACACCTGTATGCGCCCCCCATACTTTTATTCCTCTAACATTGGTTATGTTTCGAATCATTGTTTATGGTTGTAATGGTACACTCTGCAGGCCCGAATTTTCCTCAAGACCTAACAATAGGTTCATATTTTGTATCGCCTGTCCGGCAGCTCCTTTTACCAGGTTGTCAATGACACCAATAGAGATAATGGTGTTGGTTCGTTCGTCATAAGACACATGAACATCACAATAATTGGTTCCCCGTACTTTTTTTAGATGTGGTATATCTTCAGAAACCCGAACAAAATATTCTTCTTTATAGAAATCCTGATAAAGTTTTTTGATCTTCTCCTCGTCCATATCTCCAACTGGTTTTGAATAACAGGTAGATAAAATTCCGCGATCTACCGGAACCAAATGAGGGGTAAACAAGATTGTGCAGTCGTTTTCAGAAAACGCACTCAATGTCTCCTGGATTTCGATGGTATGACGATGGGTCTTCAACCCATAAGCGATGAAGTTATCATTCACCATCGGAAAATGGGTGTTTTCTTTTGGCTTGATACCCGCTCCGGTAACACCCGTTTTGGAATCCACAATGATATGGTCAGGATCAATCAATTTGTGCTTCAGCAATGGAGCAAGGGCTAAAGTAGCAGAGGTTGGAAAACAGCCTGGATTGGCAATTAACTTGCCTTTCCTGATCTTTTCTCTGAACAACTCAGGAAGTCCAAAGACAGCCTTATCAAACCCATCTTCGAACTTATGCTCTTTCTTATACCAGAGCTCATAGACATCCTTCCCTGACAACCTAAAGTCCCCGGAAAGGTCAATAATCTTATAATTGGCATCCTGGTGCTCAGCCACAAAATCCATGGAAACACCATGAGGCAATGCCAGAAAGACCACATCAAGGTCTTCCGGAAGCTCATTGATTCCGATCAACTTTGGTTCAAAAATATCCTGGAACTGAGGATGTACTTCAGAGAACAACCGGCCCTGATACCTTTCTGAGGTAATAGCCACGATATCAACTGAAGGATGATAAAGCAAAATCCTGACTAGTTCAGAACCCGTATATCCTGTAGCTCCTACGATTCCTATACGGTATTTTGACATATTATCTGGTTTCTTTTAATGATTGGAAGAAAACATTCAGAGCAGTCTGAAGGTCTTCATCCGGAATATTCAATGGAGGTACCCATCGGACAACTTTTTCAGCAGTTGAGTTACCTAATACTTTATGCTCCAGCATTTTCAGCATCACTGGTCTGGATTCTCTGTTAAGTTCCACACCCACCATCAATCCCTTACCACGTACTTCGACAATTTCAGGATACTCTGACATCGCACCTTTTATACTTTCTAAAAGCCACTTACCTTTTCGCTGAGATTCATTCAATAAATCTTCCTCCTCAATAACCTGGATGGTTGCTAGTGCAGAGGCGCAAGCGATCGGATTTCCACCGAAAGTGGTTCCATGATCTCCGGGCTCCATAGCGTTTGCTACTTTTTCAACTGCCATCACGGCACCCATGGGCATTCCATTTCCAAGTGCTTTTGCCAATGACATGATATCCGGTTTTATACCATACCACTGATGGGCGAACCATTTTCCAGTTCGTCCAATTCCAGTTTGAATTTCGTCAAAGATTAATGCAATCCCTTCTTTGTCACAGAGCGCCCTCAACTCTTCAATATATTTTTGATCGGCTATGTTAATACCACCCTCTCCCTGAATAGGCTCCAACATGATTCCCGCGATATCATTGCTAATGATATTTTCAATCGCTGAAATATCATTCAAAGGAACATGGATAAACCCTTGTGGTATCGGATCAAAACCCTTCAGCATGGCTGCTTTTCCAGTGGCTGCTAATGTTACCATGGTACGACCATGAAACGCATTCTTTACAGTGATGATAGTACCGCCACGACCATTTTTAGAAGCGTATTTTCTGGCGATCTTGATAGCCCCTTCAGCAGCTTCGGCTCCACTATTACCAAAAAACACCCGTTCCAGCCCAGCCAGTTCTACCAGCTTTTTGGAAAGCATCACCTGAGGTTCACTCAAATAAAAGTTGGAAATATGGCCCAGCTGTCCTGCCTGCCTGCAGATGGCTTCCACAACTTTAGGATGACAATGTCCAACGCTGTTTACGGCTATTCCGGCTAAAACATCGATATACTCATTGCCTTCCATATCCCATACCCTCGATCCACTGGCCTTTTTGAATGCAAGTGGTAATCGTCGGAAAGTCGGTAGATAATAATGCTTATCTAATTGATGAAGCTCTTCTGTGGTCATCATTTTACATATAGAGATTGTTCCTCAATCTCCGTTAAGGTTAATTTATTAATCAATAAAATATTTTGGAGTTGAACTCAAACGACTTTCAAAGTTAATGAATTAGTATCGCTCACCAAGAAAGCAATCCTTACTTTACTAATTACTTCCAGCGAAAAAAGTTTGATTTTTCTTGAATTTATCCCTTTTTAGACGACCAGATCCTCATAGAGGAGTGTGTCGGTTACGAGTTTAAGATCTCTTAGGATATCAAGGGCGGCTTCCAGTTTACGCCTACTCAGATCGGGTCCTATGGTCCACTTTGTCCTCTCCAGCCAATCCCTGATATCGGACTCAGACAAATGATAATAATCCGCTATCAACTTAATCCTCTCCTGATTTTTAGATAAGGAGGTACTGGCTTTCAGAACGGTTTCCAATATCACTTCAATTTCTTTCTTATTTCGCTCCCAGACCTTATTGGACACGCAAATCACAAAACTTGAAAACGGAGGAATACATTCGCCAAGAATCCTAAACTCACCCTTATCTACAAAGGGTTTTGTAGTGAATTTTTCCCACAGGAAAATTTCAGCTTTCTCTTCCTTAAATGCCTTTCGGGCGCCCTCCAAACCACCAACTTCCACAAAATCCAATGCTTCTGTTGGCCAGTTTCTATTGGTTGCATCCAGATATGAAATTAAATGAGAACCAGATCCATACCGGCTTATCGCATACCTTTTCCCCTTTATATCCTCAATGGACTGGAAATCACTTGCGGCGGGTACATGAATGCCCCAGATCAGTGGTGAATCAACAAAAAAGTTGAGAATTTTAAAATTGGCTCCTGTGTCAATTCCCTTTATCGCTCCCTCGGTTAATAAAGTAGCCAGATCCAATTCTCCTGAATCCAGTGATTTAACCAGGTCTCCAGTACCTCCCGGATAGTCAATCCATTCTATCTCGATATCATGTGGTTTCAAAAGTTTATTTTGAACCATGTAATGCCAGGGCATATTAAAATGCTCCGGCACCCCACCTACCTTTAATTTTGTCATTTCTTTGAAGAAATCAGGAATTACTTCAACTGAGAAAGAATACTTTCATCCATTGGATTCACATTGGCAGAGAAAAAGACAACCGATCCATCTGATTTCACCAGGTATTTTGAAAAATTCCAGTTGGGCTCTTTACCCGTCTTTTCTTTTAACCATTGATACAAGGGGTGCGTGTCAGCACCTTTTACCGAGATCTTTTCAAACATTTGGAACGTAACCCCATAATTCTTTGTACAAAAAGTAGCAATCTGATCATTGGTACCAGGTTCCTGCCCTCCGAAATTATTGGCTGGAAATCCAAGGATAGTGACGCGATCACCAAAATTTTCGTGGAGTTTTTGTAAATCGGCATATTGCGGAGTATTACCGCATTCTGATGCTGTATTCACAATTAATAGTGTTTTCCCCTGGTAATTGGAAAAATCAATTTGCGAACCATCGATCGCAGGCATTTTCAGATCATATATGGAAGCAATTGGGGAATTAAGTAGTATGGTCATAAGAATTGCGATTGTCTTCATGCTTAAAGGTTTAAAATCAAAGTAAAATTACATTAAAGTACACGGAATGATCATCCCTAAAGTTAAAACTGTAAAACAGACTTGTTGTTAGACTTTTCCGTTAGATCCTGTGATGAGAATACTTATTAGCCTTTTCATCCTATTATTCATTAGGCCTGCTTATTGTCAAAACGCATTGGTAAATCAGATTTACAGCCAGGCTACAAGAGTATCTATTGGTCAATACGGTATTGATGCCCTAAATGAGCATATTGAACTCAGATCAGCTTTTTCAGAAAAAAGTGTTGATGTTGTCCCCATAAAGGAAAAGCGTATCATTCGGATAGATCTCGTTTACACAGCATATCGGGAATCAAAGGAATTCAGCCAGGAGGATTTAAATAAAGCGAGGATAAAAAGGCTCATCGATGCCAATTCTCACCTGACAGAAAACAACTTTTTTGAGTGGAGACTGATTGAACAGACCGGTTGTAATGACCCAGCTAGCTGTAAAGATTTCTTTCACGGATTCATTGTCTATTACGATAAATACTACACGAAAGTAGACACCAGACAAGAGATAGACTCAATCAACCAGGATATGCGAGAGTTGGACATTTCGATTAAGAGGTATGACTCCCTCTTAAGGTATGAGGTTCAAGATTTTGATTGTCTGATCCCACCACTAAATGTCTCTAACCAATATCTCAGCGACGAATTCAGGAAGTATTACAAATGTGAGGAGCGATTTACTGGAAAAGTATTCTTCGATGTCTCTATCGATGACAAAGGCAGACCTCTGAAAGTTGATGTGAAAGGAACCATCTTTCCATGCAAGGATATTACGGAAAATGTCCTGAAATACATCCTGCGATGGAAAAGAGGAATCTACATCGACGGGGTCTCTTATCCGTTTATGGCAAAGGGTAAGATTGATTTCTCTCAAAAAGAAAATATTATCGTCTCAGATTACTCTGTTTCACCTGAAGTCACGAGGAAGTTCAACCTGGAGATCAGGGGATTTTCCTGTCAGGCATACACGGTAGATTCTTTCTATACAGAGATCATTCCAAAGATTCAAAAGGATGCTGTTTCTACAGTTCTGTTTAGAAACAAATGGAAGGATGACCTCATCATTGTCGACGCCACTGGCAGTATGTACCCTTATACCAGCGACTTGCTCAAGTGGATCCGGCTAAATTCCTTTTCAGAACCAAAAACCTTCGTCTTTTTCAATGATGGGGATGATAAACCTTCAAATCAAAAAGTGATCGGGCAAACTGGAGGTCTTTACGCTATCAAATCATCCAGTTATCTGGACGTAAGGAATATGCTTTTCCAATCCATGAGAAAAGGTGGAGGAGGTGACCTGTTTGAAAACAATTTCGAAGCACTACTCTATGGAGTAGACATTTCAGGAGTGTCAACGGGAGCCATCATGATCGCTGATAACTATTCATTCCCCCGTGACCATATCTTGTTGAAAAAGTATTCAGGAGATTTAAAGATCATCCTGTGTGGCACAGAAAGAGGAGTTAATACCCATTATCTGAACCTGGCCTATACTTATGGCTTTTCCATTCATACCATGACCACAGATCTGTTTGATCTAAAAAATATGAAGCCAGGACAATCTATTCAAATAGATGATTATACTTATGTATTGGGTGTAAATGGTTTTACTCCTGTGATACAATAATCAAACCTTATTAGCCAACAGCTCGCTTAGAAACACGCCTGTCATGATATTTAGTCAAAGTTCCTTCACTAGGAATGTCTCAGAGTCGCCGTCGTTTGGTGGGTGACACTGAACGGGTGTTAAGAAAATATTACTTTCCTGTTGTTTCTACCCTTTTTAATCTATCAGCAATGCTATAGCTTACCCCAAAACCAAAGAGATCCATGTTTTGGAGTATATCAAAAGTTTTAAGTCCCAAAACCTGCCCAATACTATATTGCAACCTTAAGTTCCACTTTTCCCGGAACTGCCATTTTACCCCAAGTCCAAATTGAGAATTTAATGCAATTTCATTGGTTCTGTAATACGAGCTTAACTCCTTTGGATAATCAAAAATCAAACCAGTATTGTTAAAAATGTAGGGTCTGATCTTGCCAGTTAAGAAGTCAAAGTCTCCATACAAATTCAATCTGTGGTAATTTTTGCGATTATAAGTAGTGCGAGTTATGTTAACCAGGTATGGCACAATGATTCCACGGTTAAATGAATAGCCGAAACCAAGATTCAGCCTTTGATTAAACTTTTTAATGAGTAATATCGAATACCTCTTTTCATTCAATACTTTCCTGCTTGCTCCAAAACCATCATATAGTTGCTGGCTGTGATTATGAAGCTCCCAATTTACATTTACAGCAATTTGCGCCTCGGCACTTAAAAAGGCCAGGAGGCAAATTGAAATGAGTCCTAATTTCATTTTATCGCTTCTTGACATTTAGCCCCATATACGGTGTATACAATATTGGATTAACTCTGAAATTCGATAATTCAAATTCTCCATACTTTCATAGATAACTGTTTAAAGTTAAATACTAAAGAATGAAAAGGAAATCAATAAATCATTTTGAATACTAAACCTTATCAACCAGCTTTTCCCACTGCTCATTCATCCGCTCCAGCTCAGACTTCTTGCTGTTATATTTGTTATTGATCTTCTCAGATTTTGCATTGTCTGAAAATGTCTCAGGTTTAGCCAGTTCCTCCTCCAGGTTTTCTATTTCCTGTTCCAGGTTTAGAATTTTATCTTCCAGCTGTTCAATTTCCTTTTGAATAGCCTTATCCTGATCATCATGGCGCGGCTTTTCATTTTTTACTTTGGCTGACTTTTCCTTTTCCGCAACACCATTGTTCTGAGTCGGTGCAGACTTCACTTTTTTATTATCCCACCACCATTCAAATTCATCATAAGTGCCCGGATATTCTTTGATCTGATGATCCTCTATCCACCAGATCTTAGTTGCTACCTGGGAGATAAAATCCCTGTCGTGAGAGACCAGAAGTAAAGTGCCTTCATATTGCTGAAGCGCCTGGACCAGAATATTCACTGATAGAATATCCAGGTGGTTGGTAGGCTCATCAAGGAGTAAAAAGTTGGCTTCGGAGATCAATGTCTTAGCTAATGCTACTCGTGACTTTTCCCCTCCTGACAATACCTTGATCTTTTTGAATACTTCGTCATCAGAGAACAGGAAACAACCCAAAACACCCCGAAGCTCAAGCTCAGTCTTTTTACTACCCGCCTGCTTCATCTCCTCGATAATTTCATTCTCTATGTGGAGTGCTTCCAATTGATGCTGAGCAAAGAAGGTTGGAATGACATTGTGGCCTGCCTCGACTTTTCCATCATGTTTTTCAGTACCGGCTATGATCCTGAGTAAAGTTGATTTTCCTTTTCCATTGGCACCTATCAGGGCTACTTTATCGCCTCGCTCAATATGACCATTGGCATGCTCCAGGATTTTCAGATCGCCATACGATTTACTGATGTCAATCAGGTTCTTAACATGCCTTCCTGACTTGGTGGTAAAATTGAATTTAAAGTTGATCTGACTGGTATCGTCAACGACCGCTTCTACCCGATCCATCTTTTCCAGCAGTTTCATCCTTGACTGAGCCTGCTTGGCTTTTGTCGCCTTGGCTTTGAACCGTTCGATAAACCTTTCGGTCTGCCGGATCTTTTGCTGCTGATTTTCATAGGCATTTTGCTGGATCTCATTTCTAAGTTCTTTCTCTTCCAGGTATTTATCATAGTTGCCTACATACAGATTGAGTTGACCTCCTGAAACCTCGACGATCTTATTGATCGTACTATTTAAGAACCTTCTGTCATGGGATACAATGATATAAGCACCTTCATAATTCTGCAGATAGTTTTCTATCCATTTAATAGAAGGCAAGTCCAGGTGGTTGGTAGGCTCATCGAGCATGAGCAATGAAGGCTTCTCCAGTAGAAGTTTGGCCAGCATGACACGCATCCTCCATCCTCCTGAAAACTCTCTTAGTGGACGTTGTAGATCTTCTGTGGTAAAACCGATACCCTCCAGGATCTCTTCTGCTTTGGCTTTGATCGTATAACCATCCAAATGCTGGAACCGATCCTGAAGCTTTGCTAGTTTATCCACCAGGTCATCCGTATAATCAGTTTCCATCTTCTTCAGGATGTGTTCAATATCGTGTCCAATTTTAATCGCTTCCTGAAAGGCCTGCATAGCCACATCAACGATCGGTTCATCGGATTGATAGGAGAGCAGATCCTGATTTAAAAATCCGATGGTCGTATCCTTACTTTTACTGATTTCTCCTCTTGATGGCGTAACTTCGCCCACCAGCATCTTCAACAATGTTGACTTGCCGGTTCCATTGAGACCAATCAGTCCAATTCGGTCTTTTGGTGTAATAAAAAGGGAGGCATCTTCGTATAATATACGGTCACCAAGAAAATAAGAGAGATTGTTGATGCTAATCATGCTGCAAATGTAGAAAGTAGTTAAATTCAATTGAATTGATTGAACTAAAGATTGTGTAATTATATTCGTGCAAAAAATAATGTGGATTAAATTGACGTTGGCAGTTTGTCTCCTGGTGAGTGTGACTTCGCAGGTAGTGGGGCAGGAAGACGAGCTGATAAATATCCTTGAAAAGGAGCTAGACAGGGAATTCGAACTTTTGTCTAAGAACACACCCCCTGTTTATTACATCAGCTATAATATTTCTGACTTATCAGTCTTATCATTGGAAGCTTCCTTCGGAAGTCTGATGGATTCGGATCAAAACAGAAGTAGGATTCTCAATACCAATGTGAGGGTTGGTGATTATTCATTTGATAACTCTCATAATTTTCAGGGAAGTGAACGGTTTAGTCGATATTCTGGAGCAATGCCGCTACCCCTGGAGAATATTGATGAGGCGATCCGACAAACCGCATGGATGGCCACAGATATGGGTTATAAAGTAGCTTCCTCAGCTTACACCATTGCGCAGCGTAGTGAAAAAAACGATACCAATACCACGATCGATGACTTCTCAAAGGAAGATGTTGTCAAATACATTGCTCCTGAATTAACACCTCAGGACAAAGATGTGGATGTCGAAAAATGGATTAATAATATAACAACCTGGTCTAAAGCATTCCTAATTGATAAGGATATTCTGGAAGGGTCAGTGAATTTCAGTTTTGTAGCCGGTCAGAAATACTTTATGTCCACAGAAGGGTCAAGAGTGCGCCAAAACGAGCTTAGGGCTGAGATCCAGATAAGTGCATCTATCCGATCATCCGGGGGGCATGTGATTCCGCTCCACCAAAATTATTTTGCAAAACACCCAAGGGAATTACCATCAGCGGAAAAAGTAGCTGCCGATATTGATCAGATGCTTAAGAAGCTGGAAGAGCTCAAGACTGCTCCGGTTGCAGATCCTTTTGCCGGACCAGCCATATTTTCAGGAAGATCTGCCGGAGTATTCTTTCATGAGATCTTTGGTCACCGGGTAGAAGCTGATCGACTGAAGAGCAAAGACGATGCTCAGACATTTAAAGATAAGATTGGAAAAAAGGTGCTTCCAAAATTTATTGATGTGACCTTTGATCCAACCAGCCCAACTTTTGAAGGAAAACATTTGACTGGTAGCTACGAATATGATGACCAGGGAGTGAAATCGCAAAAAGTCGAATCCGTTGATAATGGAATCTTAAAAGACTTTCTCCGATCAAGAAAACCATTGGTGGCTGGGCAGCATTCCAATGGTCATTCCAGGGCACAGACAGGGCTCAACCCAGTTTCCCGACAATCGAATTTGATCGTTTCGTCAGAAAATCAAAAAGATGAAGCTGGGTTAAGAAAAATGCTCATCAAAGAATGCAAGAAGCAGGACAAAGAATTTGGATACTATATCAAGAATGTTCAGGGTGGATACACCATGACTGATAGATATACGCCCAATGCCTTCAGCATTACTCCTACCGAAGTATATAAAGTATTTGCTGATGGTAGGCCTGATCAGCTGGTTCGAGGTGTTGACCTCATTGGTACCCCACTAACCATGTTTAGCGAGATTCAGGCTACCGGCACACAAAGTGAGATCTTCTATGGCTATTGCGGTGCTGAATCAGGGTACGTACCCGTTACTGCCATTGCTCCAGCCATCTTTGTTAGAAAAATAGAAACGCAGAAAAAACCGGAAGAGAATATGGAAAAGCCCATTCTCGCTAATCCGGCAAACTTGGATAAATGATGATAAGAGTTAGTGTAGTTGCCCTTTGTCTACTTACCGTCCAGGTAAGCCTTTCACAATCAGGAGATGAGTCAGTCATCATCAGAGCCATGCGGGATGAGCTTAATCGAAACATGGATGAGCTGAAGTCTGATGGGTACAATGATCCGTTTTTCATTGGTTATGGTGTTACAGAACTAAAAACCATCAACATCAATGCGTTGAATGGGGGGATCTATCAATCCTCGCTTGATAGTGCAAGGAGTTGGTACACTCGGGTGATGGTTGGTGATTATGCTGTGAACGATGAGAATTACAATGATCCAAATATGGTCTTTACCCAGGATCCCGGGTATTCTAACCTTCCACTGGACGACAATTACAACGGGATCAGAAGAGCCTTATGGATTTCCACCAATAACATTTATAAGGCTGCAGCCAGGTTACAAAAGAGTAAGACAGACCTTTACAAGGAGATAGGTATCAAAGAATTGCCTTTAAAAGATTTTGCTGAGGCTCCAAAAGTCCAGATTTATGATAGAAAACCTATCCGGATTCCGGACAAAGATGAATGGGATAAAAGAGTAGCAGAATTAAGTGCACAATTTCTGGATATCCCGGAAATCTTCCGATCGGCAATCGGATTCTTTTACATTGGAGCCAATCATTTTTTTGTTAACTCCGAAGGAATTGAAGTGGTTACCCCGCATGAGCTGGGTTATCTAACGATTTCCGTACAGGTAATTGATGACGATTTTCAGTTGGTGACTGAAGAACTTGCTTACCTTGTCTCATCCATCGAGGATCTACCAAAAGAAGAAGTGATTGCCGAAGACATAGAAAAGCTCAAGGCTTTTCTGAAAGCAAAAAAGGAGCTCGAAACGTTTGAAGATATTTATTACGGTCCACTACTCGTTGAGGGTGACCTGGTAGGTAATTTCTTCATGAATGCACTAATGACCGGGGATGTCAATATTGCTGCTGATAGAGAAGGTTTAAACAATACCGATAAGGGATTGCTCGAAACCTATGTAAGCAACATGAAAAAGGAGATCGCACGGGATCCTCAACGCATTGCCAATTCTGATCTCACAGTGACGGCCCTATCACATCTTGAAGATTACAAAGGGATCAAGTTGCTTGGCAATTACACGGTAGACTCAGAAGGAGTCATACCTCCTGACACATTAAAAATCGTAGAGAATGGAAGATTAGTGACCCAGCTAAATGGACGAACCCCTGTGCCTCTGGCACCTGAATCTAACGGACATAATCGTTTGAATTTCAATTTAGGAGGAACTTTCAAATCCATTGCACCTGGAATATTGGCTATAGAATCAAAAAGACCTATTCCAGGTAATGAGATGAAAAAAGGATTGATCCGTAAAGCAGAAGAGAGTGCGTTGGATTATGCATTACTCTTCAGACCGATCAAAACAAACGGGATTTCCAGTATGTTTCAGGCTTATAAGGTTGACCTGAAAACCGGAGAAGAAACACCAATCAGAATCGATTTTGTTGATTTAACTAATAGTATTTCTCTGTTCCGTATCAATGGAATATCCGATGATAAGGTCGTTTCTAACCAATTTTGGGGGAATACGGGATCTGGAGGGGTCAATGGAGTTCCAATTACGCTCATTGTCCCTGGCTCAATTTTAGTGGATGGCTTTGAATTAACTGGTTTGAGTGAAAACTATCAGAGTAATAGCCGATATGTACCTACTACTCCTTCGCCTTTAGCAAAATGATTTATAATTTAGTGGGATGAAAAATCTTATCCCACTCATTTTCATCCTTCCACTCGTATTTAGTTGTAACGTTCAGGAAGATACTTCCTCTGCCATCACAGTTGACACGGCAATTGTCAATTACACAGATTTAAAATTAGACTCTCTGACATTGCCAGCTGGATTCAAAATTGATGTGTTTGCAAGAATGGAGAATGCCAGAAGTATGGCTTTAGCTCCGGATGGAACGGTATTCGTTGGTAGTCGAGGTGCCGGGCATGTGATGGCATTTAAGGATGAGAATGGAGATTATAAAGCCGATAAAAAATATACCATCGCCGTTGGCATGAACAATCCCAATGGTATTGCATTTAAAGATGGTGATTTGTATGTGACCGAGGTAAGTAAATTGTGGAAATATCCAAATGTTTTAGCATTAGATACTGCCCGGAGAGAGTTAATTGTAGACGATTATCCGACCGAAACACATCATGGAGTTAGGTATCTGGCTTTTGGGCCTGATGGCAAGCTTTATATCCCTGTCGGCGCACCGTGTAATATCTGTGAAAGTGAAGATGAGATTTACGCTTCAATTACCCGCATGAATCCGGATGGCAGCGACAGGGAAATCATTGCCCATGGAGTAAGAAATACCGTTGGTTTTGACTGGCATCCGACGACAGGAGAGTTTTATTTTACTGATAATGGAAGGGACAGACTGGGCGATACAATTCCTAATTGTGAGATGAATAAACTTACGGAAGTAGGTCAGCACTTTGGTTATCCTTATTGTCATCAGGGAAATATTTCAGATCCTGAATTCGGTTCTAAATTCCCATGCAGTGACTTTGTGGCACCTTTTGAATTGATGGGTCCTCATGTCGCTCCTTTGGGCATGCGTTTTTACACCGGATCTCAGTTTCCTGAAAAGTACCAGGGCAATATCATCGTAGCCTTACACGGTTCGTGGAATCGAACTCCAGAGGCAGGGCATACGGGAGCTCAGGTACTACTTGTAAAAGAAGAAGGAGGAAAAAGTCAGGGAAAAGAAGTCTTCATTGATGGATTCCTGATGAAATCAAACAACCAATACTGGGGAAGACCTGTAGATATGATTTTCCTGGAAGATGGATCTATGCTGCTTTCAGATGATATGTCCGGTACGATCTACCGTGTCTGGTACGAAGGATAATTATACGGTCTTACTGAAAGAGGTTAGCACCTTTTTCTTTTTCTGCAAATGGGCATCAAAAGCCATACACACATTTCGAACAAATGATTTCCCGGTGTCAGTGACTGTAACTCCATCAATATCTTTGATAATCAAACCGTCTTTCTCCAATTCATTCAAAAATTCATGGTTGATTACATCCTGAAGGATCCTCCATTCATCATGAGTCCATTGGGTTTCGAATCTGCAGATCAGGTCCAGAATTTTGCTTCTAATCAATAGATCCTCATCTGTTAGGATGTGCCCTTTTAATACCGGTAGTGAAGCATTATTTACGAGGGCCAGATATTTTTCTACGTTTTTTTCATTCTGATAAAAAGCTGACCAGGCATCCCCTATCGCACTGGCACCTAATCCAACCAACAAGTCTGTTTTTTGGATGGTATAACCCATGAAATTGCGATGTAGCTCACCTGTTTTAAAAGCATGATACATGGGATCGCTTTCCAAAGCAAAATGATCCATCCCTATATCATGGTATCCACTCCTGATCAGGAAGTCTCTTCCATACTTATACAAGTCCTTCTTCAACTGAGCCTTCGGCAAGTATTCCTCGTAACTTTTTTGTGCAGGCTTTATTGAAGGCACGTGGGCGTAACTATAAAACGCGATTCTATCAGGTCTTAATAATGCAGTTTTGGCTAGTGTATCTTCAACAGTTTCCAGTTTTTGACCAGGCAGACCATAGATCAAATCAAAATTGATTGACTGGTAACCTATCTTTCTGGACAAATCAACAATATGTTTTACTTGTTCATAGGACTGTTTCCTGTTTATCAATCGCTGAACAGCAGGATCAAAATCCTGAATCCCAAAGCTTACCCTGTTAAAGCCAAGCTCCTTCAATGTTTTCAGGTGATTGTAGGTTGTATTACCGGGATGGCCTTCAAACCCAAAATCCGGATCCTCTGCAATAAGGGCAGCCTCAAGGATTGAGGTAATCAGATATTTAAGATTACCCGATGAAAAAAAAGTAGGTGTTCCACCACCAAGGTGTAATTCTTTGATTCTGGGCGGAAAACGGAAAAGCTTCAGGTACATTTCCCATTCTTTGAGTAAGGCATCTATATACCTTTCTTCAACCCCATGATTTTTAGTGATCCTGGTATTACATCCACAATAGGTACAAAGACTTTCACAGTATGGTAAATGAATATACAGGCTGATCTCACGGTTGCTATGCAGGAAGGTTCTGGATAGTCTGTTTTCAAGCTCTTCCCTGGTGAAAGTCTGTGGATCCCAGAAGGGTACTGTGGGATAACTGGTATATCTGGGACCAGGCACATTATACTTTTCAACGAGTTGATCAACCATAGTACAAAAGTCTGCTAATCCGGGGTAGTTCCTTATGATGATTGTGAATTTTAAAAATGAGAAATATCAGCCTGCCTTCCGGATCTATGGAATTGAAAGTGTAATTTCGAGGAATGGACAAACCGGCTTTTGATGATATCTTCATGGAGCTAGCCGTTAACCTGGCTAAGCGGTCTCACTGTATCAAACGTCATGTAGGAGCGGTATTGACTAAAGATACCCGAATCATCTCAATCGGGTACAATGGGCCACCAGCGGGCACCCATAACTGTGATGACGAATTTCCTGAGTCGGGATGCCCCAGAGATTCAAAAGGGGGATGTTCACTGGCCATCCATGCCGAGCAAAATGCCATTCTCTATGCTGTGAAAAATAAAGCGACTGTTGAAGGTTCTACCCTCTACGTAACTTTATCCCCATGCCTGGCTTGTGCCAGAATTATTTATTCAGCAGGAATTGAAAAAGTGATTTACTTAAATTCCTATGCTGAACATAAAGGCATAGCCAGTGATGAAGGAGTTGACTTTTTAGTCAAATTCGGACTCAAGGTAGAACGATATCAGGGTCAGCTGGCAAACGTTACCGAATTGATATAATTACATATCAAATCCGCCATCTCCGCCATCACGATCACCACCTTTTTCCTTCTGTTTCTTCTGATTCAGACGATAAACGAATCCCAGGTTAAAAGTCGGGCCTCTCATCCACTGCCACACGTTGTCTTCTACAAGCGTAGTTAATTCTGTTGTATATCGATATTTCCTGGAATTAAACAGGTCTCTCATATTGAAACTAATGGTACCATTGTTGTTGAAGACATCATAGGATAACCCCATATCCAGACTGGACATGGATAGTCGTCTTCCCTGCGCTCGCTGCTCCGGTGCTCTATACCAAAAATTAAGTTGAGCGGTTAATCTGTCTGAAATGGTGAAATTATTGTTTATCCTGCTTGATAAGGTCACGGTTTTTGCAGAAAGGCTTATGGTATCCCCAAGCGTTCCACTAGACTGCTGACGATAGAAATTGACATTTCCGCTCACTCTATACCATTCTGAAAAATCCTGGGAAACATTCACCTCCACGCCTACTGCCCTGCTGTTCCCGGCATTATATGGCTTGGTCACACTAATTACATCGGATGGATTAAAAGTTACCCTTTGCATCAATTGATCAGTGAATCGATAATAGACTCCATAATAAATGGATGAACTATTCATATTTTGCAGGAATCCCATTTCATATGAATCGGTAAACTCTGGCTGCAAATTTGGATTCCCTACACGAAATCTTCGGTTGTTGCTAAACGAGGTCATTGGACTCAACTCCCTGAATCTAGGTCTTTCAATTCGTCGGCTATAGCTCAGCTGTACCTGATTCCCTGATAACAATTTGTAGGTAAAAAATGCGCTGGGGAAAAGATTGGTATAGTTCCAGGTTAAATTCCTGTTCTCGTCTTTTAGAATTGAAGAAATATCCGTTGTTTCACTCCTGAGTCCAACCTGCCACGAGATCTTCTCGAGCTCATCGCTGATAATGCCATAAAAAGCATGAACCCTTTCGTTATAATCAAACGCTATAGTGAAAGTATCAATCGGCTGATAGATCCCATTATTGTCCGCTTGATCGACAGTATAATTATTCTTTACATTCCTGATAGTACTGCGATATCCAAGTTCAAACTTTCCTTTGTCCCCAAATGGGTGCACATAATCTGATTGGAGCATCAACCTGTTTTCACCTTCTTCATTTCTCACCTTCTGATTTAATTCCTCCATGAGGGTCTGAGCAGAAGTTCCATTTGATTGCAGAATATCTGATTGCTCTATCTCATTATTACTTTGATACTGAAAATCCGCCGTTAACTTATGATCATCCGTATCAAATGTGCGCGTAAAGTTCATTGAGTACTCGAGGTTTTCGTCTCCTTCCTTTTCGTGATCCTCCCTAAGTGTATAATCAAGTAGGTTATTTTGCAACCCATAGTCCTGAAAGGATATATCCGATTCATTCGATTCGTCCGAGTATCGATAGAGGAAAGCTGTTGTAATTGACGTTTTATCACCTAGAAAAAAGTCTGAACCAAACCTCACATTATTAGAAATACCACCCCTTAATCTATCAGTATATTGATCCGTTTTGGCAATTTCTCCTTGATCAGCTTGAGGAAATTGTTGTAAAGTCCTTCCGTACCCAGGAGCTTTACGATAATCTACCCCATAGTTTAGAAAGAAGTTGACCCAATTTCTTCTTAAGTTCATATTAGCAGAAGCCCCATGATTATGCGGCCATCCGGCATTTACCTGAAAGCTTCCATTGACTCCTTTCTTTTGATCCTTCTTGAGGATAATATTGATAATACCTGCCATACCTTCGGCATCATACCGAGCTGATGGATTGGTAATAATCTCAACAGACTCAATCATATTTCCCTGCATCTGCCGAAGTGCGTCGGTACCTGATAATCCAACTAAACCGGAAGGTTTACCATCAATGAGTATTTTTACACTGGAACTTCCCCTTAATTCCACATTTCCATCAACGTCTACACTGACAGAGGGCAAGTTTGCCAATAAGTCTGAGGCACTACCACCAAGATTGCTGAGATCTTTTCCCACGTTAAAGACTTTCTTGTCCAATTGCAGTTGCATCTGTGTACGTTCAGCCTGAACAACCACCTCATCCAATTCGGTGTCCTGAGGGGCTAAAATGATTTCATCAAAGTGTTGATTCGGGTTATTCTGATTGATCTTGACTCCACTAAAAATTTTCGGAGCATAGGTCACAAACTGAATTCTGACATAATAGGCTCCGGGGGAAACTTTAATCTTAAATAAGCCATCAGCATCGGTAATACCACCTGTGACCAGACTAGAATCCTGCTCTTGGAAAATGGCCACATTAGCAAATTGTAAGGGATCACCGGTAGCCTTGTCAGTTACCTTACCCGAAATCGTAAAGTTTTGAGCGGATACAAATCCGAGAATCAATGAGGAAAGTATAGTAAATAACGTTTTAATCACAACAAAATCTATTTTAAGAGTCCTTTTAAATATTAGTACAAACCTAGAAACCTTATCTGATTGAAATTTGATCGAAATCTAAAGCAAACCTGAAGTTCAGATCCAGGACAACTTTATTGTATGCTTTTCACCTTCATTTGCATAGGTGATCTTAATGTCCATATCATCACAGATCTTTTTGATGATCGATAATCCTAAACCCGAGCTACCAGGATCAGCTGACCCTTTACGGAACCTTTCAAAATACTCTTCAGGATCATTTCTCAATTGATTTCCTGAATTTTCAATGGTTAAAACCTTATTCTCCAGGTTGATGTCAATATATCCTTTCTCCAGGTTGTGCCTGATCGCATTGTTTAGAAGATTCGTCAGCAAAAGTTCAATTAATACCAGGTTTCCTTCGATGAACTGGTTGTCTTCTACTTTTGTTTTGACTTTTAGTGATTTTAGGTCCATTAATTCCTTAAAATCATAGATAAATCGGTTCAATTCTTTAGAAAAGTCAATTTTCTGAGTATTACTAAATTCCTTATTATCAATCTTTGTGATTAATGAAAGGGAATTACCTAATCTACTCACCCGCTTGATCGCATTTTGAGCAGAGGATATAAGATCTAGTTGTTCCTCCGTGAAAGAATCATCACCCAGTAGTATTTCTAGCTTTCCCTGTGCAATAGCCAGAGGGGTTTGCATTTCATGAGATGCATTTTCAGAAAATTCCTTCAGCGCGAGATAATCTTTGGTTGCCTTATCGGTCATTTCTCTAATGAACACATTAAGCCTTTTAAACTCAGTTGTTGAAGAAGCCGAAAGCCGGATGGGCTTAAGCTGTTGAATTGAGAAATTTTTAATGGCTTCAAGGGTAACTCCAAAGGGCCTAAAAACATAATATGAACCCAGAAGACCAAAGCCAATGATTAGAATCAACAGAAGGGCAAATATGACCATCAAAGACTCCTCCACAATATCTTCAATATCATCAGACTCAATCACGAGATCATAAATGATGATTCGATAACTTCGACCGTTAATATTTTTAACTGCTTCTAATTTCATATGAGGCTCAATCCGCTGAAGTGTCGCATGCATCACCAGGGTATCCGAATACACGGGATCCATTTCTGGAATTGTATCTTTCAAGGGTATAATAACCAATTTGTCCCTAGTAACTGTATCAGTGGGTTCGCGTCGTTGCAGATAGCTCACAATTGATGGCATCCTTTCTGCCAAATAAATATTTTGCTCAAATTGAATCTCGCGACTCATCACTCGATAGGCAATCACTCCACCCACAATAAATACAATCGTAGTAATTACCAGGTAGAAAATGGTGATTTTAACAACTAACCTCATTCCTGTTCTTTGAATTTGTAGCCTACTCCATAGACGGTATGAATGTAATCTTTTCCTCCGGCCTGACTGATCTTCTTACGAATGTTTTTTATATGTTGATAGACAAAGTCAAATGAATCAGCGGCATCCATGTAATCACCCCATAAATGTTCGGCAATAGACTGTTTGGTCAGGAGACGGTTTTTATTAATTACCAAATAGTGAATCAACTCAAACTCCTTCCTGGTAAGGTCAAGCAAGACATCATTTACTCTGATCTCAAATGTATTTACATTCACGCTGATCTCATTAAAAAGGATCAGGTCATTTCCTTCCTGATTTCTTCTCCGAAAAATAGCGCGCAGTCTGGCGTGAAGCTCGGAAAGATGAAATGGTTTGGCGAGGTAATCATCAGCTCCGAGGTTGAGCCCTGTTAATTTATCATCCAGTGCATTTTTTGCAGAAATAATAAGCACACCCATCTGTGGAAACTTCTCCTTGATTACTTTAAGTAAGTCTAGCCCTGTACCATCAGGTAGCATCAAGTCAAGTGCGACCAGGTCATAATTAAAAGCATATAACTTTTCCACAGCTTGCTGATAAGTCTCAATAACTTCACATACATAACCTTCTTCGGATAAATATGACTTGATGTTATTGCTAAGCTGTGAATTATCCTCTACGACCAGCAGTTTCATCCGGCAAGAATAGGATTAATTTCTGAAGGAATTTTGAGAATCATTTGAGAATCAGATGATATTTACTTCTGGCTCCAGTTCAACCCCAAAGTTTTTAAATACGGATAGCCTGATATCTTCTGATAATTTCTTTATATCAGCTCCTTTACCTCCGCCGAAATTTACCAATACCAAAGGTTGCTTATCATGTACCCCAATTTCTCCCTGTCTCTTACCTTTCCAGCCAGTTTTTTCAATAAGCCAGGCCGCTGGTACTTTCACCTCACCGCTATCCAATTCATATCCGGGAATATCATCAAATGCTGCTTTTAATGATTGATAGTATTCCCCTGAAATCACCGGGTTTTTAAAAAAACTGCCGGAGTTGCCTATCTCCAATGGGTCAGGCAACTTACTTTGCCTGATATTAATGACTGCCTGGCTGATTGCCTTTAAAGTAAGTTGCTGAATCCCCATCTCATCTAAAGTAGATTTTAGGTTACCATAGGAAATGTTGAATTCTGGATGTTTATTCAATCGGTAATAAACATGGGTGATAATATATTTTTCTTTTAGGTCCCCTTTAAAAACGCTATTGCGATAGCCAAACTTACAGTCCTCCTTATAGAAGTGATCTACTGCCCCTGATGAGACCTCAAATGCTTCTAGCGAATGAAAGACTGATTCTTGTTCAACTCCATATGCACCTATATTTTGCATAGGTGCAGCCCCGACTGTTCCTGGAATGAGTGACAGATTCTCAATGCCTCCCAAACCTTTCTCTACC
Source organism: Bacteroidota bacterium (assembly GCA_047947195.1). Classification (GTDB taxonomy): domain Bacteria; phylum Bacteroidota; class Bacteroidia; order Cytophagales; family Cyclobacteriaceae; genus UBA7330. The sequence goes on along the minus strand of CP170458.1, from coordinate 1,448,222 downwards.
GCCCAGAGCACTAGTTGGTGCCATTTCTCCCCTGCTCCTACCTTGATCAGGGTCGTTTCAGCATTCTCTTCGACAATTTCTATCCCCTCAATCTCCATTTTGAGGATCAAGCCTGCAAAATGTCTGGTGAAAAGCACATTAGAACCACCTCCCAAGACCAGCTTCTTCATTAACTGAAACTTCTTTGAAGCAAAAACCTCATGTAAATCTGATGATCTTTTTATATGTGTCATATAATCTGCTGACACATCGAGGCCAAAAGTATTATATGATTTAAGTGAGATGTTTCGATCAATCAGCATACAGGCAAGAGGAGTATCAATTTTCTGCAAAACTAATGATCCGGGACCTAATTAAATGACACCTTACTTTTTCAATAATAAACGGACAAAATACAGTCATTTAAGAGTAAATATTCTAAATTTGCGCCTCCATTCGAGTGAGTGGGCTTTCTGGTAGTAGAAAGTATCAATAACCAATTCTGTAGAGGCTCATGACTCTGACTCTGCAGTGTAACAAGAGTCAATTTTATTATGGCTAAAAAAGAAACCGAGGAAGTAGCAGAAAAAAAGACTACTAAAACTCAACCAAAAGCTGCCAAAGACAAAGGTACTGAGGCAAAAAAGACAAAATCAACTTCTAAAGCTGAAGACACCGAAAAAGCTAAAGAAGAAAAAGTAGAGGCTAAAAAAACCGAAGAAAAAGTAACTGAGAAGGAAGAAAAAGTGGAGGAAGTAAAAGCCTCGGAAGAAACTGTAGAAGCACCTGTAGAAGCTGAAGAGGTTGCTGAAGTAAAAGCTGAAGAGAAACCAGCTGAACCTAAGAAAGAAGCAAAAGCCCCTGTGAAAGAAGAACCAATCGTTTGGGACACTGATTCTGATGGATTTGGTGATGAGTACAGCGAAGCCGACCGTAAGAAGATGGAAGCTATGTACGAAGAAACCATGAATACCATCAATGAGAAAGAGGTAATGAGTGGTGTTGTTGTGGGTATCACAGACAGAGATGTCATTGTAAACATTGGCTTCAAATCTGATGGTCTGGTAGCATTGTCTGAATTCAGAGATTTACCCGATCTTAAACCCGGCGATACGGTAGAAGTATATGTGGAAGAACAGGAAAATGCAGCTGGTCAGCTTGTATTGTCAAGAAGGAAAGCTAAGATCGTTAACGCTTGGGAGAAAATTCAGGAAGCGCTTGACAAAGATCTTGTAATAGACGGAATGGTTAAGAGAAGAACCAAAGGAGGTTTGATCGTAGATATCTATGGTGTTGAAGCCTTCTTACCAGGATCTCAGATAGACGTTAAGCCAATCAGGGATTTTGATGTTTTCGTCAATAAGAAAATGGAAGTTAAAGTAGTTAAGATCAACTACTCTAACGACAACGTTGTAGTTTCTCATAAAGTCCTTATTGAGAAAGATATCGAGCAACAAAAAACTGAAATACTTAACAACCTTGAAAAAGGACAGGTACTTGAAGGTGTGATCAAAAACATGACCAACTTCGGTGTATTCATCGATCTTGGAGGTGTTGATGGACTTCTTCACATCACTGATATTTCATGGGGTAGAATCAACCACCCTGAAGAAGTATTGAATCTGGATGAGAAGATCAATGTGGTTGTGCTTGATTTTGATGACGACAAAAAACGTATCTCTCTTGGTATGAAGCAATTGACGCCTCATCCTTGGGATTCTTTAGATGCTGGTATCGAAATCGGGTCAAAAGTTAAGGGTAAGATTGTAAACGTAGCAGATTATGGTGCGTTCCTTGAAATCATCCCTGGTGTGGAAGGATTGATCCACGTTTCAGAAATGTCTTGGTCGCAACACCTTAGAAATCCTCAGGATTTCATGAACGTAGGTGACGAGCTTGAAGCAGTCGTATTGACAATAGATCGTGAAGAGCGTAAAATGTCTCTTGGCATCAAGCAGTTGACTGAAGATCCATGGACCAAACAGGATCTGCTTACAAAATACGCTGTTGGAACTCAACACAAAGGAATCGTGAGAAACCTGACAAACTTTGGCTTGTTCATCGAGCTTGAAGAAGGTATCGATGGTTTGGTACACGTTTCAGATCTAAGCTGGACCAAAAAGATCAAACATCCATCAGAGTTTGTGAAAGTTGGTGAAGAACTGGAAGTAGTGGTAATGGAACTGGATGTTGAAAACAGAAGGTTAGCACTTAGCCACAAGCATCTGGAAGAAAATCCATGGGATACTTTTGAAACTGTATTCTCAAGAGGATCAGTTCACAAGTGTACAGTAATCTCCAAATCTGAAAGAGGTGCTATCATCGAACTTCCTTATGGTTTGGAAGGACAGGTAGCCAGTAAAAACCTTCAGAAGGAAGATGGCACTATGGCAAATGAAGGAGAATCTCTGGATTTTAAAGTATTAGACTTTTCTAAAGATGAGAAGCGTATCACGCTTTCACATACTTCTATCTGGAAAGAAGGGGCAGATCAACCAGTTGAAGCTCCTAAGAAACGTTCAGGAGGAGGAAAAGGAAATACTTTGAACAAGATCAACCAGGAAGGTGAGAAATCTACATTAGGTGATCTTGAAGCACTTTCTGCTTTGAAAGATAAGATGGAAGAAGCTTCTAAGCCTACTAAGAAGTCTGCTCCTAAGAAAGAAGAAAAAGCTAAAGCTTCATCAGAAACTACTGATGAGGAAGCAGCTGATTCAAAAGAATAATGATAATTTTAAAGCCGCAATGGTGAATCCCTTGCGGCTTTAATTCGTTTCGTTATCAAAATGGTGCTGTGGCCGAGTGGCTAGGCAGAGGTCTGCAAAACCTCCTACAGCAGTTCGAATCTGCTCAGCACCTCAAAAAAAAGCCTTCGGGATATCCTGAAGGCTTTCTTGTTTTAACTGTATCCATAGGTGGTGTCTCCACCAACCATTATACACCGGTAGTGATTATTCATCATTCCGTTTGGTGAGGACACCAAACAGGGATTAGTAAATCGGGTAAGGATTTACTTAACAACACTTTATTAATCCCTTAGTCAAACACCTCCTCATGCACCACATTGCCATCAACATCGTGGTGCTGGAATATAAGTGTGGGTTTACCATCCTCATAGGCAAGCTTACCATATAAATACCCTCCCTTTACTCTCAGAAATCGATGTTCAGGTCTTTTGTCATCCGGAGGCCAACCACCAGCATGCTGGTCTGCACCAGCACCGGTTCCAAATTCCCAAAGGTTGCTATTCTCATAGTGGGTCACATACTGCCAGTGTCTGTCCCCACAGGTGATATACACATTGTCAAACTGATTGATATAATCCCGGATCTCATCACCTTCAAACTCCCAATTTGAATTGGCATAGTTATCTTTTTTGTTTTCACGATCAGGTCCCAGGATCGGATCATTTGTAATCAGGAGTTTAAAAGTGGCATCCGACTCCTTCAATGACTTAAACAGCCAGTCCTTTTGTGCCTGTCCCCAGATAGATTTGCCTCTTTCGTCAGGATCTGTGTTTTTACTTCTGTAATTGCGTCCTTCCGTGATCCATATCTGCAAATCTTTGCCCCATCTGATCGTACCATAAGGTTTCTCACTTGAAGGGAACTGCTCCAGATCAAAAATCTCCAGCCCTCTTTCCCAGGAGACTGATCCGTAGGTTGTTCCGGGATATGCATCATTTTTCAAGGCATCATGGTCATCCTTCATAAAATAGGAAGTAGTTTGCTTCCAGAATTCCCTTTGTAAAGGCAGTGCAAATAACCGATCCCATTTAAAGCGCATCAGACCCTCAGTCATCGCCCAGGGATTGGACTTATCATAATATTCGATATCTCCGGTATGTACATAAAAATCAGGATCCAGCTTGAGCATTGACCGATAGATCTGATGCCCGTCTGGCTGATCTTTCCTGATATAATCATGGCAGCTCACCAGGGTAAATGAAAGTTCTTTTTCCTGATCGGCAGTAGGTGGAATATAAAACTCCCCTGCTACCTCATCGGAAACCTCTGAATTAGCATCTTTCCTGGCTTCAATCTTTACCTGGTAGGTGGCATCCGGTGATAGTGATTCCAGTTTCCATTGGAAAGTATAGTTTTCATCATCATGTACAGATACCCATGGTAACTCAATTTTTTTATCTGGCTGGTCTTTAGGGAAATAGGTGAGCTTTACTTCTCCGGAAGCACCCGGGCAGGCTCCTTCCATCTGCTCAAGTGTAAGCCCATCGGGTATTTGTGCCTGCATGATTTTTTGTTCATCCGCAGCCTCATCTAATGCATCTCGTTGCTCATTAGACAACGCTGTGAAGGTTTGTCCGTCAAAGTTAGCTTCCTTCCACTTAGTCAGGCGGGTCCATATTACGATGGATTCATTATCGGCCCAGCCATTGTGGAGGCCATTGGCGAAGTATGGTCCCTCATTGGAAGATTGTGATTCCTTTTGGCTGCAGGATGTGAGTAAAAATAAGGCGAGCCATCCTAAAAAATATATGCTTCTCATATGGGTTTTTGATTTGAAATTTAATGATTGATAGAAACAAATTCTCCCGCTTTGGCGGGAGAATTCTTTGTGATAAACTTATGTAAACTACAAATTTGAATACCGTCGCTCAATAACCTGTATTCTGAGTAAGGCTACCCTGTAGATTTTTTTCTATTTCGCTGAATGGTATGGGCCACAAATCATTGTGATCTTCATAGGTATCTCCAACAATCGGATTCAGTCTTCGGGTTCTATCAACCAGCATTCCAAGACGAGTCAGTGTCAGAACGCGAAACTCTTCCAGATACAATTCCCGGGCGCGTTCATCCAGGATGTAATCAATATCCACATCACCGGCAACAATTAAAGGAGCCTGTGCCCTGTCTCGCACTACATTGATATCGTCGGCCGCGTTTTGTAGCTGATTTAATCCTAAATAAGCCTCTGCCCTTATTAGATAGGTTTCTGCAAGTCTAATCGCATATACATCTCTAAATGCCGCATGACTAAAGGATAGATCTCCTTCTACCACGGGATCTGGTAAAAATGCTTCCGGAGGTTGATCACCAGGTGTCGAGGTTTTACCAATCCAGGGATACATGTTTCTCGTGGTATCATTAAGACTCTTCATTGCTATTGGTGTATTATCGGCAAAGATCCATTGACCATTGTAGTCACTATCCGGATTTCGAATGATAAAATCCCTGGTGATATTGCAAGGTGAGTTCCTGATATCCTGGTTATACCCACTCCTTTGCCAGAGAGTCTCAAAAAAGAAATAGCTTGGCCTTGTGAAACCTGAACTTCGCCCACCTGTGTAAGCATTTGGATTTGGAACAACCGTAGTTGAAGATCCATCTAAATTGGATACTTTAGCTTGCCAGATCCTGGGGGCAAACAAACGCTCTAGTTCCGGACCTCCCCTGGAAGTACCTCCAGGAATGTTGTATTCATCCTGAAGTACCCAGATAGCCTCGGTATTGCCTGATGACCTGTTCTGATTCCCCTTGCGGAATAAATCCCAGTATACATCAGTATCCCATTGCTCAGCCACCAGATATTTCTCGTTGGCCCTTGTGCCAAACCTGTCGGTCATCAAAGCTGTAGATGAGTGATCAATGACCATTGAAGCCGCATCTACAGCATCCTGCCATCTTTCCAGGGAGAGGTATACTTCTGAAAGGATGTGATATGCCGCCAGGGTGTTAATCCGATGATCTGGTGCTTCATCGATGGTCATAAGATCCTGTGCAGCATCCTCCAGATCACGTGCTGCCTGTTGGTACACCTCTGCTCTTGGACTTGTTTCATAGTCGCGTCTGGCTTCCTGGGTCTCTTCCAAAACAATTGGAACACCACCATACAAATTGGCAAGCATCTTATACATGTAGCCTCTAAAAAACTTCCCCTCTGCAATAAAAAGGCTCTTTTCAGCTGCAGTCAACTCATTATCATCTGATGCAGCCCGCCCAATGATCACATTCGCATCGTAGATAATGCGATAAGCAGGTTCCCATAAGGCGTTGAATACAAAGTCATCCGTAGGTAATAATACAGCGGACATTGGTGTATTAAATCCTATGTCCTTGTGCACATAGCAGATATCCGTGCCCTGTATCCCTGCATTCGGGAAATCGTTTCTGGCGTCGCTTGAAAAGAATTCCGTCCGAACCCGATCGTAGAGATTCATCACGGCAGCTTCGTAATTGCCGGCTGTAATATATGAATTCTCAGGTGAGTAGAAATCTACGGGCTCTGTTTTGAGAAACTCATCCTCATCACATGCAGAGACGAAAAATACAAGAATCAGTCCAAACCGAAGGATGCTATTTCTAAACATCCGGTTTACCATTTTTAAAAATATATTGTTATTGTTCATGATTTCCTCAGTTTAAAATGTAACATCAATTCCGACCGTATAAGCCTCCATGATAGGTCTTCCACCTGTGTTTATACCTTGTCCTGTTTCTGGATCCCAGCCGTTCCACTTAGTGAATGTCAACAGGTTTCTTCCACTTAGCGTAATTCTGATATTGCGAACAAACTTGATCACATCCGCTCCCATGTTATATGACAGCGATACGTTTCGCAGCCTGACAAACGATCTGGGAGTATATCGCGTTCCTGCTATCCCAGCTGATCCTTTGATACCAGGTCTTTGATACCGGGCGTCTGGATTTTCAGGCGTCCAATAATCTAAGCCCTGTGGATATGTAATGTTGAAGTGGTTTTCCTGATTATATATCTGAAGACCATAAATCGTATCATCACCCAAATACCTGTCCTTACCACCCTGTATAGAGTTCACAAAGAAACTCAGATTGAATTTTTTGTAATTCAATGAGTTATTAATTCCAAATCGGTAGGCTGGTCTTGAATTACCTACAAAGGTCCTGTCTAAAGGGTCTATCACACCATCCCCATTCACATCCACTACCCTATAGGCTCCAAACTCGTAGCCCGTTGGAATGGTCTCACCTAGTTGCCAAATACCGTCAATTTCGTAGTCATATATAATCCCAGTGGACTCCCCAATAAATAAACCTTCGGATATCAGATCGTCCTCTTTACCATCCTCATCCTCATCAAAACCTAACAAGGTTACAATCTCATTCCTATTTCGAGAAAAAGTGAGGCTTGTTGACCATGAAAAATCATTCCTTTGGATATTGGTTGAACTGATTAGTATTTCCAATCCCTTATTATGAATCTTGCCCAGGTTATCAGGAACCTGAGGAAATCGACTAATTGCAGGAATATCCACATTATACAGGAGATCAGTGGTATTATTGTTATAGTAATCAATTGAACCACTGATGCGATTACCCAAAATTTTGAAGTCCAATCCAACATTGATACCAGTTGTTTTCTCCCACTTTAATCCTGAACTGGCCAGTCCACTTATCCATTGCGTATATATTGAAGAACCGTCTCCTGTTAAATAGCCAAAGTCACCATTAACCTTAGCCAGAGTCTGATACCTGTCAATGGTCCTGTTACCTGTAGCACCATAAGAAACCCTCAATTTTGACCAGTTCAGCCAATCTAGATCAGGCATAAACCCTTCTTCCGTTAAGATCCACCCAGCCGCTACCGATGGGAAATAACCAAACTTGTTGGCTTGACTAAATCCAGAAAACCCATCTCTTCTGATGGTCGCATTCAATAAATATTTTCCCATCAGTTTGTAGGAAACTCTTGCCATATTGTAAAGACTGGATTCCACCCATCCTCCGGACGATGCCAATTGCTGATCAGCCGCAGCGGCCTGCAGGAAATTATAACCCAAGATATCATTCACAAAGTTTGAACCTTCAGCCCTGGTGAATTCAGATTGCCTTTTTTCCACACCATACAGCAGAGTAATACCCAGTTCATGGATACTTCCAAACACTTTGTTATATGACAAGATATTATCAAGGCTCCAGGTGTACTGAACTTCATTTTCTTTGAAGGCGTTCCCAGTGAAATTTGCTCCAAAACTTCTGAATTCAAAATTCCTATTTGATTGATAATTATTGCCAAATCTCAACTTGTAATCCAATCCTTCAATAGGTAAAAATATTGTTCCGGTAAGGCTGGCATTTAAGTTTAGTCGCTTATCCTGTGTATCCGCGGTCTCTTCATAAAAAGGATTGATCTGGTTTCCTGTTGGTCGGTCCACCAACACTCCATCTGCATCAAATGGGGTGGCATATGGTTCAATAAACCGGTCTCCCAAACCGAAAATCTGCGGACCATACTCACTAAGTGACATCAAGCTCTGAATATCAAAATCAAACCATTCTGTGACAGAGGTTGACAGATTAATCCGACCATTGATTCTTGAATAATACTCGTCCCTCATGTGCCCGGCCTGATCTGTATAACCCAACGAAACATAATAATTGTTGCTCTCAGTAGAATTCGAAATAGAAAGATTATGTTGAGAGGTATAAGGGTTATCGGTAGTCATATAATCATACCAGTCAAAGGTTCGACCCGCATTGAACTGGTTGATTTCATGATTCGTCTTGAAGTTTGTGGTCTGATCCCAGTTTGGGTCCCTATCCAGGTATCCCGAAGATTGGGTTCTGCTGTTGAAGATATCAGAATGTTCAATCTTTAACATGAAAGCATCCCCATTGGTCTCAGCTCTTAATTCATTGTGAGGCTGTTGAAAAGAGTACATGCCTGAATAAGTAATGGTGGGCATTCCATTTGATGATCCGCCTGATTTTGTCGTGATCATAATCACTCCATTCGCCGCCTGAGAACCATAGATTGCTGCTGCACTTGCATCTTTCAATATATCAACAGATTTAATATCACTTGGGTTAATGTCTATTAACTGTCCACGAAATATCACATTATCCACGACAATTAAGGGATTCTGCTCGCCTGATAATGAGCTTTGGCCTCGAATATTTAGAACTGGATTTTGACCTGCCTGATTAACCTGTCCTATATTCAATCCAGGAACAGATCCCTGTAATCCTTCCATTACCGATACATTAGGCTGCTTATTCATATCATCCAGATTTGCACTGACAATTGCTCCGGTAACATCCTCTTTCTTTTGTGTTCCATAACCCACTACAACTACCTCTTGTAAGGCCGAGACATCAGCAGCAAGCTTAACATCAATCCTGGTTCTCCCATTAACAGGTATCTCCTGGTTTTGATAACCAACAAATGAGATGGTTAACGAAGCTGATTCACCAACACTAATGGTGAAATCTCCATTTACATCCGTGATTGTTCCATTAGAAGTGCCTTTTTCAAGAACAGTTGCTCCCGGTAGTCCCTCACCATTATCGTCAGTGATTGTACCAGAAACTGAGTTCTGATCAGATTCAGAAGAATATGACTCTTCTATACCAAGCTGATCTGAAGCATTCTGATATACATGAATATTGTCATTGATCCGCTTGAATCTCAAGTCAGTAGATCTTGATATTTCTTCAAGGAAAGTTCCCAGATAAGCTTTTCTGTTAGAAAGTGATACCTGCTTGTTCAGGACATGTTGATCTTTAAATGTGAAATAGAACTTAGTTTCCCTTTCAATCTCCTTAAAAACATCTGTTACTTCTCTCTCACCGGAACCCAATTTGAGTTCAATCTCATACAAGCTCTTGGACTGAGCTGCTCCTTTCTCCGCATGAAGGAATGAAGCAAAAAGCGCTTGCATAAATATTACATAAAAAAGAGGTCGTGACATCATGATTATTTCCCTCAGTAGATGATTTTTCATATTTTTAGCATGTTTTAGTGAATGATTATTTTTCCTAGAACCAACCCCTGTGCCCGAAGTCCCTCAACTGCTGGTACGGGGGTTATTTTTTTCAGCTCTTTCATTTGAATTTGTTTTATGTGCTATTCATAGATTGTGATTTTTTTGTTGTTAATAATGTATTTTATATGAGACGTATAGCTGATTCCTTCAAGAATCAGCTCCAAAGATTTATTTTGATATCTTCCGCTATAAGTACCTTCTAGCTTGACCTCTTTTGAAAATTCGAATTCTACTCCATACCACCTCTCCAGTTTCTTAAATGTTTCCGGTAGTGGATCATTCTTAAAAATGAGGGTGCCATTGTTCCAGGCAAGAATATCCGGATCATACTTTTGTTTACTGATAGAGTTACTTTCCCTGCTATATATTCCCATATCAGAAGGACTCAGCACCTCTATTTCCCCTTCCTCATTTCTGATTTTTACCATACCCGTGACCACCGATACCTCAATGACCTTATCTTCCGGATAGGCTGAAAGATTAAATGAAGTGCCGATTACTTCCGTTGTTAGTTTGTTGGATTCTATAATAAATGGTTTCTTCTTGTTCTGAACCACGTCAAAATAGGCTTCACCAACCAGTGAAACTTTCCGTTGATCAGAATCAAAGCTTTCAGGATACTGGATTGTACTCCCAATATTTAACTTAACAATGGTCCCATCCGGTAATTTTATGGTTTTTCGTTGACCATATTGTGTAGAGACACTGATCGTATTAATTGGTTTTGATGATTGAGTCGTAGACTGATTATTACCCAACAAAAACACCAGAATCAATGCGATCGATGCTGCTAACCCATAGACTAGAGTCTTAAGTCGTTTCTTCCGTATCGATACGGGTTTCTTTTCTGAATCAGATCTAAGTAGGTTTTCAAAAATCTGAGAATATTCTGTATCAGAAAGCGTCGCAGAATTCTTATAATGGATAGATCTGGCAAACTCTTTAGCCTGCTCAACTTCTACTCTCTTTTCAGGATGAGTGCTTAACCACTTTTCCCAGAAGTGTGTTGCTGCAGGATCCGCATCTATTATCCATGAAATAAAAAACTCGTCGCTGAGAAAATCCTCAGTTTTATATTCGTTGTAATTCATTAATCCACTTTAAATGGCTGCTCCGCCTTAATAAAGTGGCTTCAAAGTCAAATGACCATAGGTATTGGAAATAATTATGATATTATCAAATATTAATAATTAATCTAACTAAAATGTCAATAGTAAGCTTACTTTTTTGATTAGATCAAAAAGCTAAATGATGTGGTAAACAATAGAATCGATCCTCTAAAAGGGGCCAACAACTCTTTCATAGATTCAAGTGCCCGATATATGAGTGCCCGCGAGGACTTTACTTTGATATTAAGCAGTTCGGCTATCTCTGCATATTTGAGCCCCTCATAAAAATACAGCAATATTGCCTCTCTCTGAAGGTCGGGCAATTCATTTATCTTCTTTTCAATCAATGCCCGCTTTTCATTATCCAGCTGCCCATTGATCATCTTGAGCTCCGACGAAACTGAGATTTCAAACGACCTTTCATCTTTATCTTTATCTTTTTCAACCTGCTCTCTTCGTGTGTTTTTCTGCAATGTAGATATTACCTTGTTCCTCATACACCGCATCAGGTAGAACCGAATAGAATCAGTTGTCTTAAGGTTTTTTCGATGCTTGATTAATTCAAGAAAAACATCTTGCAGACAGTCTTTTACTAGATTCCTATCGGTTGTAAATTGATACCCATAGTTGAAAAGATCAATGGAGTAATTTCTAAAAATGTAGGCCAAAGCTTTTTGATTTCCATTTTTAAAGCTTTCCCAGATCAGCGTCTCCTGGTTGGAACCTCCTTTCTGAAGATCAGATTTTTCTCCCCTGAATCCATCAAATTCAGGTACTTCAATATTTCTTTTTAGGTCGATCAAAAATTAGTTAGATGAGGTTGATTATTAAATTTACAAAAAAATATTCTTTCTTTTCACGATTTTACCATTAGTGGAATTTTAATTCGTTTAATTATTAAATGTTTAAATGAATTCGAAAAGCAAACAATCAGGTACTTCAATTTCTCCACTATTTCAACAAATTATAAAATACCTTTAAAGGGTATTCGTTATTTTTAACCCGCATGAAAAGGTTCTTTTGTCTTTTCTTAATTTTTGGACTGTTTTCCGCCACAGCACAAGATTTTAAGTCCTGGAAATACCTGGATAGGTACTATTCTGTTCAATTCGGAACAGGTAAAAACATCTACTTCGGTGAGCTCAAACATAACTACAAATTGCAGCAGGGATTCTCCCATGTAAATATCGGTGTGGAGGGTCGGCTTACCTCACGGCTTGCTGCGCGTGCTGAATTATATGGATTTATCCTGAATGGCAATGACAACAAAGCTGCTGATAGCACTTATGCCCGACAGAGGAACCTTTCCTTTAATTCGATCAATGCTGAAATGAATGTGCAGGCCGTTTATTTTTTCAAAAGCTACAATGGTGACTACTATCGCAGAGATCCTTCGATCCATACTTTTCCACTGGCATCGGATTGACCTGGTTTGATCCAAAAGCAAAACTGAATGGGGTTGAATATAATCTTAGGGAATTTAAAACCGAGGGAGTTAATTACTCCAACCTGACAATGGCGTTCCCCATCGCCCTGGGAATGAAACTCCGACTCAATGAATTTATGAACTTTAATATTGAAGCCAGCTACAGAATCACATTATCCGACTACCTCGACGATGTTTCTACAAATTTCCCAACAAATATCAGCGACACTTTAAGAACAGCACTTAGCAATCGAAAGGATGAGGTGGGCGTTGTAAACCAGCAAGCATATGATCAACTATCTGCCGGAGGGGCAAGAGGCAATCCAAGAAACAACGATCATTACTTCTTCTTAAGCTTTAAGGTTGAATTTTTCCTTCCTCCAGGTATGTTTAGTGGAGGCAAAAAAGGTTCGTTTATCCGAAAAAGCGACATCAATTAGTTGCTTGTTCAGAGAATTTTGGATGCTTATTTAAATGGAAATCAGCTGATTTACGGTTAAAAACCTGTCTGGCTGTTTTTATCAGAATTTTTAAGTCAAGCAGCAAAGATTGCTTTTCAACATACTCAACATCCAATTCAAATCTCCTCTCCCATCCCAATTCATTTCTTCCATTAACCTGGGCTAACCCGGTAATGCCTGGTGTTACAAGTTGTCTCCTCTTTTGTTCTTTTGAATAAAACCCTTCATACTCGGTGAGTAATGGTCTGGGACCTATGAAACTCATGTCTCCAATAACTATATTCCAAAGCTGGGGAAGTTCATCTAAGGACCATCTTCTCATCATTCTTCCGAAAGATGTAATTTCTCCATTTTGCATGGTCCGCATCTTATAGATCGTAAAAACCCTCCCATTTCTACCTCCTCTGGATTGTGAAAATATAATGGGCCCTCGATCTATGATACTTCCAATCACTCCAATAATCAGGAGTGGAAGGAAAGTAATGACCAATAATACAATGGCGGTCAGTCTATCAAGTACTTTTTTTACGTACAGGTACATTCGAATTGTTTGATTCTCCCCATAAAAGTAGACATTCTGCTATTTTATTGATACTTTTCGTCCTCGAAATGATCTCCCTCTGAACCGGAATCAATTTTAATTCATAACAAAGTTTCGACTGTTGAAAAAGCTTCGATTTGTCATTGCATTTGCCATATCTCTCACTGTATTGATAGCATTAGACAATTCCTTTTCTGGGTTACCAGCCCTGGGAAGTTTTCTTAGCCCACACCATGGCTTTTGGCAAAATGGTGAACCTTTAGGAAAACGCCCCCCTCAGGAAATGAACCTGAAAGGGTTAAAAGGACCAGTCAAAGTTTACTATGATACCCTAAAGATCCCACACATATATGCGGAAAATTCGCATGACCTGTATATGATAATGGGGTATATCGCAGCAAAGGACAGACTGTGGCAAATGGATTTCTATTCTCGAGTGGTCTTTGGCAGGCTTTCTGAAGTTCTTGGGGATCGGGCCTTAAGCTATGACAGACTTCAACGACGCACGGGCTTGAAGGCCATGACTACTGCAATGTATGAATTGATTAGAGAAAATAGTGGAATCAATGAGATGCTTGAGGCCTACTCTCAAGGAGTAAATTCATACATAGATGAATTGGATTATGCGTCCTATCCGATTGAGTTTAAACTTTTGGATTATGATCCTGAGCCTTGGACTCCACTAAAGACATGTATGGCTTATGGTTTGTTGAGCAACACACTTTCAAGGGGTGAGGCGGACCTTGAAAATACAAATGCATTAGAAATATTTGGGGAAGATCTGTTTAATATCCTTTACCCTGAAATGCCGAAAGATCTGGATCCTGTTATTCCGAAAGGAACCCCCTGGAATTTCCAACCATTAGAAGTAATGACTAAATTGCAGGCCCTGCATGGCACAATAATCTCAAAGACAATTGAGAAACCAGATCCACTAAATGGTAGCAATAATTTTGCCGTGTCCCCGGCAAAGTCAGCAACAGGAAATATCCTTTTTGCTAATGAGCCAGACCTGCAACTAACCCTACCCTCAATCTGGCATGCAAGTCATTTACATGCTCCCGGAATCAATGTGATGGGTGTAACAGTTCCAGGTACTCCAGTCATTCTAATTGGATTTAATGACTCTATTACCTGGGGAGTAACCAATTCCCCCAGGGATCAGGTGGATTGGTACCAGATCGAATTCAGGAATAGTGAACGGGAAGAATATAGCTACAATAACCAATGGTTTAAAACCTCAAAAGTGATCGAGAAATTTGAGGTCAAAGGAGAAAATGATTTTTATGACACCATTGTTCATGTGCACCATGGGCCAGTAGTTTATGACCGTAATTATTTGCCAGAAAACGGGAAATTTAACGCAGCCATGAGGTGGATTGCACATGATAAAAGTACCACCTTCCAAACCATGTATGAAATCAATAAGGCTCGGAATTATAGCGAATTCATAAACGCTTTAAAAAGTTTTACAGGGCCTCCTCAAAATTTTGCTTTTGGATCTGCGGAAGGAATCATTGCGATGGAACTTCCCGGAAAGTTCCCTGTAAAAAAGATTGGACAGGGAAAGTTCTTATTGGATGGATCTGATCCAGAGTCAGAATCCAAACTCTATATTCCTTTTGAGCAAAGATTAAAAATAGTCAACCCAAAACGAGAATTCGTTAGTTCAGCCAATCAGCATCAGGTAGATTCACTTTACCCCTATTATGTCTATGATAATCACTACGAACATGACCGAAACAGGAGAATAAATGATCGACTGAGTATTTTACCAAAGGTCACTCCAAACGACATGAAGAAGCTTCAAAATGATAATTTCAACTACAGGGCATCAGAGATGCTTCCGGTGATGCTCGATACCCTGGACACCCTGTCATTCCACGACCAACATTGGAAATATTTTAACATGCTTGCCTCATGGGATTATTTCAATGAACCCGAACTTATCGTACCAACAGTATACCAGATATGGTGGAATTTACTCTACAAAAGCGTTTGGGATGAATTTGACACAATCACTGTAGCAATTGATAAACCTGGCCAACATCATACCACCGAACTCTTACGGTACATGCCAGAATTCGAAATGCTTGATCGTCTTGAAACACCCGAAAAGGAAAATGCAATTGACCTCTATCAATATACTTTCCAACAGACAGTTGACTCAGTATCCGCTCTACAAGAAGCCGGAGAAGATCTACGATGGTATATTTTCAAGAACACCTCTGTGAACCATCTTCTCAGACTAGCTCCTTTTTCGGTAGAATCCATTAGAGTAGGTGGTTTCGGAAATACTGTAAATGCAGCTGCTGGTGGACACGGGCCTAGCTGGAGAATGGTGGTAGAAGTTACAAAACAAGGGCCCAACGCATGGGGCGTTTATCCGGGCAGCCAAACAGGAAACCCAGGAAATCCAGAATATGGTCACATGATAGAAAATTGGGCTACCGGTAATTATTATTCACTGGTATTCGGAAGTGATGTCTCAGCAAACCCTGATATTGTTTTCACACAAGAAATTAATCCTGAATGAAACTAATCAGCAAAATCATTCTTATAGCGACTTTGACCTATTTTAGTGGTTTCATTCTGCCTTGGTGGACCGTAATGGTTGTTTCCTTTATTATTTGCTTTCTTATTGAAGGTTCGGGAGTGGGATCTTTTGTGAGTGGATTTCTTGGTGGAGGTCTTGTATGGCTAGCCTATTCCTGGTATATCGATGTTAAAACCCAATCAATTATGTCATCAAAGATCATTGAACTCTTCCCCTTTGATGACCAAATTATGCTCGTCCTAATTGCAGGTCTGGTAGGTGCTTTCGCTGGGGGTATTTCTGGTGTCGCCGGAAATAGCTTCAAACTGATTTTCAAGAAGAAAAAGGCGAAAAGTTTCTATTCTTAAAACTTCAAATCCTATAAAAAGCGAAAGAGGACAACTTTCGTAATCCTCCTTCATTAAGAACCAGCTATGGAAAATAGATATACTTACTATCTATCGTAACAAATATACGATCATTAATTATAAAGTCAAGCGTTATTTATGGTTTTTGTTATCCCTGATTAAAAACATATGCGTAAATAATTCTGGGACAAAAAAAAGACCACACATAAAATATGTGCAGTCTCTATTTTCCACCACCGATCTTAAATTGATCTTCAACTAAGATAAGTTGGAAATGTTTATAATGCAAGTAATTATTAAAATTTTACAATTATTTTACCTACAGATCTTCTTGACTCCATATAAGCGTGAGCCTCAGACATCTGGTCAAACGTGAAAGTCTTGCCAACAAGCGGTTTAAGCTTATGCTTTGCGACAAACTGGTACATCTCTTTTACTACTTGCGTGGAAACTGTTTCATTACTTGTCAAATAGCCAATGTGAGTGGCATATAGACCAATCGACTTTTTAGCCATGTCCATGACCTGGGCCTTAGGAGCATCTTTCCAGGTTTGCCACCAGGTCAAGGGATTCCATTTTTTAAAAGGGATGCTGGCATAGCCTGCCACCACCAGGCGACCGAATGGCGCCAAGAGATCTATGCTCTTCCTAAAGACTTCCCCTCCTACAACTTCTAAAACAAAATCTACCGAATCTACTCCCTTATCTTTTAGGTATTGATCAAATTCTTCTTTTCGGTAATTGATGGGGATATCAGCACCTAATGTTTTCATTAGTTTTACTTTATCATCCGATCCGGCAGTTGCATATACCTGGCATCCCATTGCTTTGGCCAGCTTGATAGCTGCTGAGCCTACTCCCCCAGCTCCAGCATGTATCAATACCCTTTCTCCACTCGTCACCCGTCCTAACTTAACCAGGGCCACCCAGGCGGTCATGAAGTTTACCAATAAAGCCGCATTCTCTTCGGCCGTAAATCCTTTGATCCCTGGAAAAGCCAACCATTCTTTGGTACAAATGTATTCGGCATATGATCCGTATTGCATCCCACAAATCACCTGATCACCCACTTTATGTGATGTCACATTTTTGCCTAAAGCTTCAATTGTACCAAATGCTTCCATGCCAGGGATATATGGTTTCTTTGGAGCCCATTGATACTGTCCTTTTCTGGAAAGTATTTCAGCGTAGTTGATCCCTAAAGCTTCAGTTTTTATAAGCACCTCGTCATCTTTTGGTGTTGGTTTTAGCGCTTCGCTGATCTTTAATGTCTCTGGTTTCCCAGCTTCTTTTAATAAATAGGCTTTCATTGTATTTCAATTAAACAGGTGCATATTAATCTTGAGCTCTGCCAATTCGCTTCTTTTCTTGAGCAAGGTATTGGTTTTGCTTTTATGCAGATCGCGAATATAAATTTCCTCAATACGATCCGGGTCTTCCAAAGCGATTTTTTCGTAGATCTCAACATCTTTCTGACCACTATCACCAATCAGGGTAAGTCTGGCATTGGTATAGGTTTCTTTGATCAATCTTATTTTTTCCAATTTATGGGTATGTGATCCTCCTCCGGATTTTAGCAATTGCAGTAATCCGGTTTTGATGTCATTCAATAGAAACACACCTGAAGGAAAATGATTATGAGTACAGAAGTTATCAATGAAATCATAGAGATTCCATTCACTACTGCTGACATAGAAAAACATTTCATTTGGCTTGCTGGCAGATAATTGATGGTAAAATTCATGAACCCCTTCGAATGGTTTTCTGCGTTGAAAATTACGACTTAATAAGGTATAGATCTTTCGGATCAAACTGGTAGAATGAGAAACAATTATTGTGTCATCAATGTCAGAGATAATTATTTGATTCGGTTCTCTGATTTCTAAAATTCCAGATTCGGATATCTGAGGGTTATCCGCCAGAGTGACTGAAAAAACTATTTCAGACTTTCCCGAGTCTGGTTTTATTGAAAGAAAAAAATATCCTTTATCATCTGTCTTAACCGTGTATTCTTCATGTTCAACCTTAACCACTACTGACCGATTTGGAATTGTGGAAATGCGATATCGCTTTATCATTTCCCAGGCATTTTTAAATATATTACTTGACACCTTCTCCTCTCTGACCCTCGTCTTGGTAAACAAATGCCCGAAAATGTACGCCTCTTTAGGTGATCCAAAGGATTTGTAAATTTTAATTTTCTGATGCTGTTGTTTTTTAGTCATTCAATGGTCTTAATCAAGAATCTTCGTGACAATCAACATTTGTATTATGGTAAATTTGAAAGCCAATAAAAATGATAACTCTAATTTATAAAGATGTCCGATACCCTTTTTGTTATTAATCCTGTTTCTGGTGGTGAAGAAAAAGGGATCTCATAGATCACATTAAAATAAATATCCAGGATGCCCACCTGCTTCTTACGACAGGGGAAAATGATAGGCAAAAGATCCGGGAAAAAATTCAATCGAAGAAATTCTCACGAGTCATAGCTGTCGGAGGAGATGGTACTATTGCACTTGTCGCTCAAGAACTTATTGATAAAGAGATATCACTGGGTATACTACCTGCGGGATCGGCTAATGGACTGGCTGCAGAACTTTCCATTCCTATGCAGATGAGTGATGCCCTTGAAAAAGCGATAAACGGTAAAGCAAATCCATTCGACCTAATTAAGATCAATGATAAATGGCATGTGTTACATATGGCTGACTTTGGGCTGAATGCCAGCTTAGTCAAGCGATATCAAAGTGATGATCATAGAGGATTATTTGGATATGCCATTAGTGGTCTAAAAGAGATACCCAACCTAATCAGTACAAATTCATTTGAACTGAAAATGAAGGAATTGACCCATACGCTTGATTCGTCTTTTGTAATTATTGCAAATGCCCGAAGATACGGTACAGGAATTGAAGTTAATCCAGATGGGAAGACCGGGGATGGGAAATTTGAAATCTGTTGTCTGCAAAGCCTAAGCTTTGAAAATTATCTTAAACAATTCATCGAAAAAAAGGAGTTTGAATTGAATCCGTTTAAGATCTTTTCTACGGATCAAGCCTACATCCGCCTTCGGGAAAAGGCCGACTTTCAGATTGATGGAGAGTACATAGGTGAACTTGATGAATTCAAAATTGAAATCTTAAAAGGGGCTGTTAAAGTAATCTATTGATTATTCAACCGAAATAGCAAATGTTAAATCCAGATCAGTACTTCCCACATTGGTTCCACTGGTCTCTGATTTAACATCAGGCTGATGTTTTAATATAATTCTAAAAGTTCCGGTAGCAGCATCTCCTGTTTGCCAGCCTGTGATCAATCCGATGGGCAAACCGTTTTCATCCT
The DNA here is from genome assembly GCA_047947195.1 of Bacteroidota bacterium. Taxonomy (GTDB): domain Bacteria; phylum Bacteroidota; class Bacteroidia; order Cytophagales; family Cyclobacteriaceae; genus UBA7330. The sequence goes on along the minus strand of CP170458.1, from coordinate 1,428,694 downwards.
CGTCTATATAATTTACCTGGTCACTTCTATTGTCAAGATTACCGTCACCATCCGGTTGATTAAACACGGCATCTGTCCAACCAAAGAAAATCATATGCTGATCTCCTTCATCATTAATTTCATCTGTTAGATCTACATTATCAATGTCATTCCGGATTTTGATAAACAACTGATAACTCGCATTTGCACCCAAAACAATTGCGTCTGTTGTCATATCAGCGGGACCTTCCCCATCTGGATCAGATGCAGAAAATGACAATGGAGCACCACCAGCTACAGGGTTAAAAATCAGATCTACATCGGTAATCACTTCCTCTTCGTTTTCAACAGGTGGTAAATCTTCATCTTTACAAGAGATGAAAGCAACTAATAAAAGGATGGAAAATATAAATGATGGTTTGGCTGTCATAATAGAAGTATTACCCTTTAAAGAAATACAATAATATTATAAATGCAACAATGTTGCAATTATCAAAGTGAATATTTGATAGAAAATATAAAGTTTACACCCATATCCGTGGCAAAATATCTCATCTGATCGGTATATATGCGGTAAGTTGTATTTAACATATTGTTAGCTTTTGCACTGACAGCAAACCGTTTATAAGTCCCTTCCCAGCCCATTCCAAGCAGGAAATAACCATTGGGCGCCTCCTGAAAATCAAAGATCTCATCTGAATTCTCAAATAGTTGATTCCCATTATTATAAGCTATTAATATCTCATCTGGGCTAATTACTTTCGGGGTCAGTTGCTTTTTAAAAGTATAAGAAAGGTCTAAATCAAAGAAATGCTTCATCCATCTCCCTTCTTTGGTGTAGGTAACTTTACCAACTAGATTTAATGGAGGTATTTCCACGAAATAATTATCATACCGGATATCTCTTGCATATACATAGGACATATTGGACCCTAAATTCAGATCACTTGTAATCGAATAATTTAATTCTGCATCAATGCCAGCAATCAGGGCATCTGTTTGCCTGTAGGTGAAATATGGGAAAGCTCCCCTTGTGGTCGTGGTAATTCCTCGTGGTGTGGCAAAAATGTAATGATTAATAAGGTGTACATATCCATTTAGATTCCAGGTCAGATCAGTACCCTTCCAACTCAGTTGATTAAGCCATTTATACCCTACCTCATTGTGCACTTTCTTGTCGGTTTCATCGAGTATCATGGTAGCATCAATATTTGCCCCCCCGTAATCTAAATATCTCCATAAGCCATATTGAATGGTTGCCCCATGTTTTCCAAAACCATATAGTTCCGAAACATTTGGACTCCGCCAGGCCGTTCCCAGATTAGTATTGAAACTCAGTTTTTCATTAAAAGCTATTGTGTAACCAACGGATGAGGTTAGGTTTCTAAAATTCAAATCATTAAAATAAGGCTGGTTATCAATTTGTCTTCCTCGTACCGAGGTATTCTGCAAGTCGTACCTAAACCCGATCTCAACTGTTTGTTTCCCAAACTTCCGGGATTCAAGTAAATAAAGACCATACCGAGAATCATTATAATTAGGCAAAAATGGGATGGTATTTGTCCCGGGAAGGTTGTTATTATCATGATATAACCAGCTAAATCCTGACTCTCCATCAAAACCATTCCATTCAGGATGTTCCCAGTTCAAATCAATGGTATGTGTAGAAAGTTTGAGATTGATAGAAGGCAGGTTGTTATTTGACCCTCTACGGATATCAAACTCTTGCCTGTGATTGAGCTGCCAGCTATACTTCAACTCAAAAACATGATCCCCTTTATAAAGGGTACTTTTAATACTTGCCATATCATGGACAATTTCCTGTCGAGGTGTATTTATGATGTACCCAAATTCCTTTGTATAATAAGGATCTCCGCATTCATTGCACGGGTAAGGTCTTCCAGATTACCTGTGACAGAGCCTCTCAAAATGCCAAGTTCCTGATCATTATGACTGTAATAGCCTTCAATATCATAATCAGCGTGATGGTATCTAATACCAGCACTGGAATTCCACACTCTTTTACCTGTATTCGTTAACGAAAAGTTTGGCGACTGAAGATCACCACTCAGACTGCCTGATCCATTAGCCATAAAGCTCCAATGATCAAATCCCTGTTTTAAGAGAATTCTACCATCTAAACCTCTACCATTTGTATGACCTGCCAGCTGCGTTTCAAAACTAAATGGGTCGTGTAAATGCAGCTTTTGTGGATTAAATATGATGACTCCACCCATCGCCTCGGGTCCATACTTCACGGTACCGGCTCCTTTGATCACCTCTATTGATTCAGAACTGTTAGGATCTATCCCTGGACCATGATCATCCCCCCAACTTTGATATTCATACCTGATTCCCTGCTGCATAAGTAATATCCTGTTGCCGGATAGACCATGCAACACAGGTTTCTGCACATTCTGACCGGTCTTTATCAGTGAAAGCCCACTAATTTGAGCTGCAATATCTTCAAATTCCACGGACCCAAATTTTTGAAGTGATTTTACATCTACCAGCTCAGACTTCAGGGTTTTTGTTCCTGCCCTGATCTGTTCACCTTCTACCACTACACCCTCAAGATTGATCTCCTCCTCAGCCATAAGAATAGTTGGCATTTCATGATGGGTATCATGGTGATGAACCACGGTTTTATAGCCTAGTAAAGTAAACTCAAGGTGTACTTCGTTTTCACATAATCCATTAATTTCAAAGATTCCATTTTCATCTGTAACCGTACCCGTACTTGTTTCCTCCACCCTTACTGCTACGAATTGTAATGGTTCATTTGTTGTGATATCTCTGACAACACCCTTAACCGTCTTATCGCAGTTCGCCTGTGATAAAACAGGTAAATTGACTATGACAATGAGATATAGAAACAGTAAAGGTTTAAACATGCTTACAGTGAGTGCAAGTTCCCGCGATGATCAGATCGACATGATCAACGTGATATTCTTTCGGGAGTTTAACTTTTGGTAAATGAGTCTCCTCCAAACATTGAATATGCCCGCAATCAGTACACTGAAAATGCAGGTGATCATGATGATGCCCATCTGGTCCACAGGTATCAAAACAAACGCCATAGGAGGCATAGCCAAAGTCATTGGGGATTCTATGCAGAATCCCCTTTTCAAGGAAATTCTGAAGCGTTCTATAAAGGGTTACCCTATCAAAACCGGAACAGTTTTCATCCAAATCACTTTGAGACAATGCATGATCGGTTTTCATGAATTGCTGCAATACTGCAATCCGACAATCAGTAACACGTAAGTTGTGGTTTTTGAGAATCTCGATAGGATCCATATCAATCATTCTACAAAGGTAGCTTATTTATGCAATTATGTTGCATATTCAGGGCCGGTGATTCACTTCATTTCAATGCGGATTTCTCAGCATCGGTCAACTGGATATAATTATAATCACCCCAAAATTCATCTGTGAACTGCCCCTGGCTTTGAATTGGAAATGCAAAAGTATTACCAATGATAAAACCATTCATATCTGTATTGTCGCGGTTTGGTTCTATTTCAGTGTTAACAATCATAGAACGAAAAACATATTTCTTTCCATTTTCTTCCCAAACACCTTCGAAGGAAGCTCTCAACAAATAATAGATCAGGTCGTGATGCTGAAACTCCTCAATCCATGTTTCAGTATCAAAAACCAGATTGTCAAACAGTGTGTATTCAAGTCTGATAATGGCATAGGTATAACCATCAACAAAAATTTTTCCAGCCAGATACCCCTTCTTATTCTTAGGGGCAAAATCTAAAATGTAAATATTTTCATTTCGATGAACTTCAGTGCCCACGAGTTGATATGAATAATTGTCCCGGTTTTTTTCCCTTAAAAATGACTTATCATGCCATATTGAAGATTCTATCATTTCTGTTGCATGACCGCTTTTAGAATCTACACCTTTATGAATAATATTATTTAAAGTCTTTACCCTCATTTTAATGGGTCTTACATAAGAAGGTGACTCTCCTACATCTGACGATAGCATGAGTTCCAGTATCCCTTCACCCATGTAATGAATTTGATCGTCATCATTCAATTCTTCCCTGTAGTAACTCAACATAAACTGATCATGGATCTCATAATTGAGATGAAATCTGTTAAAGACTTCTCTCATAATTTCTTCACCATTTAATCCTTCGATACTATGTGTTGGTTCTACAGGTTTAAGAGCAACCAAATAGGGTTTTTCTGTCTGGATATTACCAAAAAAGATATCATACCCCATATGAAATATTTCTAATTTCTCAGTATTCCCTTGTGGAACTCGAATATTAAACTGTCCATTTTCATTTGAATAGGTAATAATATCTCCTGCTCTTACATGCGCATATCCAATAGGATCTCCTGTGACTTTATCAATAACAGTTCCATTTAAATGGATGCTTTGCGCATTTGATTGAAAGCAATGAATTAGGGTGACAAAAACTAAAGGGATAACGTTGGCATACCAGTTCTTCATGTAACGAGATTAGTATAAACCATTCATTAAGATGTTAAACTTCATTAGTTATCGAAGTTAACTAGTAATATAATAATTTCTAATATCAATACTTGTCAACTACCACTATATGTAATTTGAAATTTGAATAAATAGAAAAAGGCAAGCTAAAAAGCTTGCCTTTCTGACCAAAACATGATTTATGAACCTAAACTTAATTATTGCAATTGTGATCTTTCCCTGGCTGTGAGCTTAATATAATTATACCCTCCCCAATAATCATCCGTGAAGCGACCATGTGACTGATCAACGAATGAAAAGTCTGACCCCAGCATAAATTTTTCAAATGGAATGGTATCTTCTTTATCTGCCTCTATCCTTGTATTTACAACCATGGAGTTAAATACATATGGTTTTCCGTCCTCTGTCCAGTGACCTTCAAATGAAGCACGCATCAGGTAATAAGTATGGTAGTGATGTTGATACTCTTCGACCCAGGTTTCTGAGTCCCATTCAGTTTCATTTGCAAGATGATATTCAATTCTAATGATGGCAAAAGTGAACTCATCTACCCATAATCTTCCTTTCACATAACCATTTTCACTTTTAGGAGTAAAATCAATGATATAAACATTCTCATTTCGATGAACTTCCTCCCCAATAAGTTTATAGTTATAATCCCAACGGTACTTTTTAGACAAGAAGTCCACAAATGCCCACGATTGGATCATCTCTGAGGCATGACCACTCTTCTCATATAGTCCACCATGCTTGAAATCTGCTGTTGACCGTACCCTTGTCTTTAAGGGTCTTAATAATGCTGGGCCTTTTTCTACGTTTGATGGAATGTGAATTTCCACAACTCCTTCTGCAAAATGATATATTTTATCCTTTGCACTTAAGGTTTCCTTGTAATAAGCAAGCATTAGTTGGTCTTCCAATTCATAGTTTACATGAAACCGGTTAAAGACCTCCTTCATGATGTCATCACCATTGTTAAGTTTTAATGGTTTTGGATCGACCTTATGAAGTATTATTTCAAATGGATTTAGGGCATCTAGTTTTGAGATTGCTGTGGCAAAACCATCATAACCCATGTGATATATTTCTAATTCTTTAGCTACTTTCTCAGGTACTTTCAAAATGAATTCACCTTCCTCATTGCTGTATGTAAAGAAGTCGTCCACTCTTACCAGAGCATTGGTTAAATATTCTTTCGTTTCAACGCATTGTATGGTACCTGACAACGTAATATTCTGGGCCAGGCTACTAATAGCCAACATAAAAATTAAGCTGGCTGTAATTGTCATTTTTTTCATGGTTATCATTTTCATCAATAGTGCTTTTTTTGCGAAAACAATTAAAATTATTCAGCCAATTTAACGGCCTAAAAAGTGATTTAAACAAGCTTTTTTCAACTTTTTTGAAAAATACGTGATTCCCCTAGGTATAAAAACTTAGACAACGTTTTGGTGTCTACGTGGAACACTTGAGAGGGGAAAATTATTGAGATTTTGAGGATGAAATTGATTAAAAATAGAGGCTTAAAAAAATGAGGTGAATTTTTAGTAATATGGACGGTCAACCTCCCTACGACCGGTAATCATTTACCCATCAGAAATGTAGAATCTTAATACCTGAATAAACCAGAATTCTTCTTCTGATATTTAAAGGATTACCTCCTTTCAGTCGATGATCCTTAACCCGGAAAATGCCGAAAGGAAAAGCTGTATTCTTCGAATACATTTTTTAGTTTCTATCGCTTATCCAAATAAATTTGGATCGCTTAGAAAGTCCCTCATTATTGTCCAAAGGATTACCTCCCTTCGGTCGGTGATCCTTGAACCGGAAAATTCCGAAAGGAAAAGCTGTATTCTTCGAATACATTTTTTAGTTTCTATCGCTTATCCAAATAAATTTGGATCGCTTAGAAACTAAAAAAGCTTTGGCCTATGGCCAAAGCTTTTCCTTTCTTGTCGGGGTGGCAGGATTCGAACCTGCGGCCCCCTGGTCCCAAACCAGGTACACTAACCGGACTGTGCTACACCCCGTAACCGACAAATAACTACCCACTAATCTTTGACAACCAAGTCGAGGACTGCCTGTCTGCCGGAGCTTTGCGTAGGTAGATGCTACACCCCGTCCCTTTAAGAGGCTGCAAATCTAGAAGTTTTAATTAAAAATGTAAGGAATGAATAAAAAAATATTGGACTAAAATTTTACTCACCGCACTACCAGATTATAATCGCTTTTTATGAAATAATTTAAGTACCTTTTGCTAGCTTTTGATTATGTTAAATCATGCGGGTGTAGTACAATGGCAGTACACTAGCTTCCCAAGCTAGGGACGGCGGTTCGATTCCGCTCACCCGCTCACCAACTTTTCTGATGTCTCACTACCGATTTGTATATCTTATATTATTCGTATTCGTCAGCGTCTTTATTGGCTGTAAAAACAACCCACAGGTCCATGGGAATAAAAAACCCAACATTCTTTTTATTGCCGTAGATGATATGAATGACTGGGTGGGTTTCCTGGGCGGTAACAAGCAAATGAATATACACACGCCCAATCTTGATCGTCTTGCTGCCTCGTCAATGATCTTTACGAATGCCCACACACCGGCACCGGCCTGTGCCCCTGCCCGGGCAGCTATACTCACTGGTGTACACCATACCCGATCAGGAGCTGAAAACGTCTATTGGGGTGACGGACCGAAATGGCGAGAGATCGAAGCTTTAAAAGATGTAGAAACGTTGGAGCAATTCTTTAAAAACAATGGCTACAAAACATTGGGTGCCGGCAAGATCTATCATAGCCAGGCACCTCCCTGGGCACCTACCAGCCAGGTAGAACCAGCAAACTGGGATTTCTATTACCCCAGCGCTTATATCTCTCATCCCTTTCAGATGCGTGCACCTAAAGAGGTGATATACCCAGCAGAAGTAGACAACAAAACCCGACCTGGTGGAGAAAACGGGTGGTGGACCTGGGGGCCAATTCAGACAACTGATGAAAAAATGGCGGATTACCATGTAGTGGACTGGGCGAGGTATCAATTGGCTCAAAAACACGAAAAGCCTTTCTTCCTAGCTGTTGGAGTATGGAAGCCACATGATCCCTGGGAGGTTCCTCAGAAATATTTTGATTTGTATCCTATGGATAGCATTAAGCTTCCTGAAGTAAAAGAGGATGATCTGGAGGATGCATTTGACCATGGCAGGCGGTGGATCCAAAAGTGGGTTGTCGACAACGATCAGTGGAAAAAAGTGGTTCAATCTTATGCAGCCTCCATTACGTTTTCTGATGCCATGCTTGGTCGTTTGATAGATGCTTTTAAGGATTCAGAATATGCAGACAATACTATAGTTGTTCTATGGGCAGATCATGGCATGCACATGGGAGAAAAAGAAAATATTGAAAAGTTTACCCTATGGGAAGAGTCGACACGTGTGTCTTTAATTATTTCAGTGCCAGGATTAACGAAAGCCGGTTCAACATGCGATCAACCGGTGAGCCTGATGGACCTCTACCCTACATTAGTCGATCTTGCCGGGTTTGATGCTCCTTCACACCTGGATGGGCATAGTCTTGTCCCCCAAATTGAAAACCCTGAAGCGGAAACCTCACCAGTAATCACAAGTTATAAATTCAATTGGTCTAAAGAACATCCAATCATTGGCCATGCAGTTAGAAGCCAGAGATACCGATATATCTATTATCCGAAAATCAATCTTGAGGAACTATATGATCATGAGATCGACCCAAACGAATGGGATAATGTGGCTTATAAAAAGGAGAACAAGGAAGTGATCATTGAGCACCGGAAAGTGCTTTTGGAAATGCTGCCAGACTTGAAATGGAAGGAAGGTATACCAGAGGGATATTCAATAGATGAGAATGGTCTTGTGCATAACAATAATTTCACTTCAGCTTCAAGGTAATATTTATCTTATCCCATAATTCGTGTCCTCACAGTGCCCTCACGAACCACATTGATGCGTCATTATTCCGTCGAGTGGGGAAACGCACCAGGGGAAGTGCGAAAACCCCCTGTCACCTTATTCTAATCTTTCTCTCCAACCGTTTTCTATAAAAGAGGTTCAATTAGGTAATATTTCCATTCGATGAGCGTTACCAACTAAACAAACCGTCTTGACCAAAGCTCTACTTCCCTGGGTATTTTATTTGATCACATTCTTCTCGATCGCGCAGACCCATACTATTAGTGGATTCATTCGTGACAAAGACAACGGAGAAAACCTCATTGGAGCCACTATCATTCAAGCGGGAACAACCAATGGGACGACTACCAACACCTTCGGTTTCTATTCTTTGACATTACCAACCGGATCGGTTACTCTTCAGGTTTCATACGTAGGTTATCAAATGGAAACAATCGAAATAGACCTGGTTGAAAATATGATGCTCAATTTTGAATTGAATCCTGGTTCCATACTCGATGAAGTGGTTGTGACTGCTGAGGAAAAAATTGAACGGTCTCCTCAAATGAGTACCATTGATGTGCCCATAGAACAAATTAAAGCTTTACCGGTTCTCATGGGAGAGGCTGATATCCTCAAAACATTGCAGTTACTTCCCGGGATTCAAAGTGGGTCTGAAGGATCCAGTGGCATCTATGTCCGTGGAGGTGGGGCCGACCAAAACCTGATCCTGCTGGATGGTGTACCTGTCTATAATGTTTCTCACCTCTTTGGGTTCTTTTCGGTATTTAATCCGGACGCCATCAACAAAGTGAATGTTGTGAAGGGTGGTTTCCCCGCGCGATATGGGGGAAGACTCTCCTCCGTCATTGATGTTTCCATGAAGGAAGGTAATAATCAAAAGTTTTCAGGGGAAGGATCGGTAGGTTTGATTGCATCTAAACTCACGCTTGAAGGGCCGATTGGCAAGGATAAAAAGACCTCCTTTATTGTGTCTGGAAGGAGAACTTACATTGACTTATTAACCAGACCCATTATCAAAGCAAATAATAAAAGTGGTCAAGGGTATACAGTTGGTGGTTATTACTTCTATGATTTAAATGGAAAAGTCAATCATAAGTTCTCAGAAAATGACCGGCTGTATTTGAGTTTTTATAATGGCCAGGACAAAGGGTTTAGTAAGTCAAGTACTGACTATGAAAATGCCTTTGAAAAAGTCAGGTCAAAAGATGAATATGGATTAAACTGGGGCAATACCATTTCAGCGCTTCGTTGGAATCACATTTTCGGACCCCGTCTGTTTGGAAATCTTACTGGTACTTACAGCAAATACAAATTCAGGATATTTAGTAGTTATGAAAATGAGGTATCATCACCCGGAAGTACGTCCTCATACAATGAGCAGATAGAATACTTTTCCGGTGTGGACGATGTGGCGCTAAAACTGGAATTTGATTATCTCCCCTCCCCTGCTCATAATGTCAAGTTCGGGACCTCAGCCATCCATCATGAATTTAACCCGGGCATATTTGGGTACGACACAAATACGGAAGGTCTACAAGATACAGTCATCAGCTCGCAGCAAACAAAAGCTTTAGAGTTCTATGGCTTTCTTGAAGATGATTTCCAGGTCACACCTCAGCTAAGAGGCAATATTGGTGCCCATTATTCAGGCTTCATGGTAAACAATGAATTTTATCATTCGTTGCAGCCCCGGATTTCCTTTAGATACCTGGTAGGACGTGACTTATCACTGAAAGCCTCGTATGCTACCATGCAACAGTACATTCATCTCCTGACGAATAGTGGTATTGGTCTTCCTACCGATTTATGGGTTCCGGCTACTGATAAAGTGAAACCACAATCGAGCTGGCAGGTCGCTTTGGGAGCCGCCAAAACCATGAAAGGTTACGAAGCAAGTGTAGAAGTGTATTACAAGGAGATGGAAAACCTCATCGAATATCAGGAAGGAGGTACCTTTTTCAATATGGGTACCGATTGGCAGGACAAAGTAACCTCCGGAAATGGGGATAGCTACGGTGCAGAATTTTTGTTACAGAAAAAGACAGGTCAATTTTCAGGGTGGATTGGTTATACCCTCTCCTGGACCAACAGGAAATTTGAGGAATTAAACTTTGGGGAAAGATATCCTTACAAGTACGATCGCAGGCATGACATCAGCGTCGTGGGTATTTATGAGTTTTCGAAAAAGTTTTCATTATCAGGTACCTGGGTATATGGTACCGGAAATGCCGTTACTTTGCCCAAATCTACCTATCCATACTCCATTGACCATAGCGGACAATTTTACGATTACAAGGAAATCAGAAATTATGGCCCGCGAAATGATTTCAGGATGGCCGCCTACCATCGCATGGACCTGGGACTGACCTGGTCCAAAGAGAAAAAGCATGGGACACGGTCATGGTCCCTGGGTGCATACAATTTATACAGCAGAAAAAATCCATTTTTCATCCAGGATGGCTATGACAGTAACGGAAACAAGCATTTCTATCAATACAGCCTCTTCCCGGTTTTACCTTATGTCAGATACAGTTTTAAGTTTTAATCTATGAGCCGGTTTACCTACCAAATCATCAAATTATTCCTTTCCCTTATCCCCGGACTTGGTATTATCGGGTGTGAAACGATCATTGAAGTGGAGTTGCCATCACAAGAACCCGAGCTGGTACTCAACTCCTACTTTGGGACGGATACCACATTTATTGTGACGCTTCATGAAAGTAAAGGCATTTTAGATGCTTCCCATGACTTTAAGGTTGTGCAGGGTGCAACGATTCAATTGTATGCCGAAAATCAGCTCATTGGCACATTTACTGAAAGCAGCGTAACACCTGAATACGGTAATGAATGGGAATATTATGCGCTGGATCACTATCCGGAAGCAGGGGTTAATTATTCCATTGTAGCCTCCAGGTCCGGGTTTAAGGCCGTGGAAGCTCAGGATGCCATTCCTTTAGAGAAAACAAATCCGTCAGTAGAAAATTTTAAAGATGTGAGCGACGGAGAGTATTATGGAGACAGAAAGTACCAGTTAACCTATTCGTTTAACGACCCTCCCGGTGAAGATTTCTATGAAGTGTTTCTTTACGCCGAGATGCCGGAATATGAATTTTATCGGGATGCAGATACTTCCTATTATTCTCTAATTGGATATAGAAAGAATCGGATATACTATGAGGAAATCGGCGCTGAGCTTAATGAATTTCAGGATAATTCTGTAGATCCCACCCTATTTTCAGACGAACTATTTGATGGCAGGAAGTATACCCACACCATTGAAGCATACATTTATTTTCATAGCCAAAATAAGGACAACACAATCAAACTCTATTTTGAGGTAAAACACGTCTCTGAAGCCTATTTCCGATACAAAAAAAGCTTTAAACTTCAGCTGGATAGCGACGGCAATCCTTTTGCAGAGCCTGCACCGGTTTATAATAACGTTGAGGGTGGACTTGGCATCTTTGCAGGATATGGTATAGAAACTATTTACTTTGAATACGACAGATAACAAATCCAGGGAATAACAGGGTAAGACCGATTGCTGTTAAACTCATCTCTATTGCATACTTCAGGTTGAAACATTACCAGGCAGGTCATACGCCCTGATCCTGATAGAACCACCTTCCGGAATATCCTGTGTGAGCTCAAACTCCCATTCCTGTGGTCAATGAGGGTTAGATTACCCTAAAATATTTTCAGAAAATAAAGCTAGTAAGAGAAGGCCATTAAATGTTTTGCGTAAAGAAAAATTGAGTTTACGAATACTGTGATTCAAAATACTGTTTGAGTCCCGATGGTAATTGGGACGAGTTTATTTTGAGTGTTGGAGAACGACTCAATTTTTTAGCAAAAGATTTTCAGGCCTAGATTTTTTGCCTACTTTTTTATCAATGAAAAAAGTAGGAGCCTGCCCGGCTTGAGGGCAATAACAAAATCTTGATATTATAAAAACATAAAAAAACTGCTTCCTACAAGAAAGCGGTTTCATTTGAACTCTGCTATGACAATCATACAGTAAACGATTTAGTTGAAACATTACCAGGCAGGTCATACGCCCTGATCCTGATAGAACCACCTTCTGGATTATCCTCTTTTACTTTCTTCCATTGACCGAATCGTAGGACCGGAAGAAAGTACCGCGATGGCGACCCGCCCAGAGCAACTTTTTAATAGTCCTTTGGTCTGCTGATTTAGTAGATGTTTTTCTTGATACTTTTTCTTGTCAAAAAGTATCCAAAAGACAACGGAAAATGAATTAATGCACGGCCTTCACACCACTCGCCTCCCTCAAGCCAACTTCCAGCAACACACCTGCCCACAATCCGCTGCCATTTTCCGGCAGCCGCCGTACTAAGGTGTCTATCAAATCAAATTATATACTGACCATTGATTGCCTATTCGTCCCAGAACAGCGGCTGGAAGTGTGATAGCAAAATTGCAAAGCAAATGCGCGGTGGCCCGCCAGAATACCGGGCGTGGGTAGGTTAGTGGGTGGATAGTGATTATTCTGGCAAAGATTTTTCTCCCTTCTTTTCATCGATTGGAAAAGAAGGGGCCCGCCCGGCCTGAGGGCTTAGAAGGATTTCAATACTTGTAAAATTGTGAATGTTTGGGATGGACACCAACTAAGGTTTGATGAAAACTTCACTGCTATGGGTGGAAATCATGAACACAAAAAACCGCTTCCTGTACCCATGGTCTGTGGCTCACAGACCATCCATCAAGATAGCGTTCTGATCTCCGGTAAAAACATAAAAAAACCGCTTCCTACAAGAAAGCGGTTTCATTTGAACTCTGCTATGACAATCATACAGTAAACGATTTAGTTGAAACATTACCAGGCAGGTCATACGCCCTGATCCTGATAGAACCACCTTCCGGAATATCCTGTGTGAGCTCAAACTCCCATTCCTGTGGTCAATGAGGGTTAGATTACCCTAAAATATTTTCAGAAAATAAAGCTAGTAAGAGAAGGCCATTAAATGTTTTGCGTAAAGAAAAATTGAGTTTACGAATACTGTGATTCAAAATACTGTTTGAGTCCCGATGGTAATTGGGACGAGTTTGTTTTGAGTGTTGGAGACCGACTCAATTTTTTAGCAAAAGATTTTCAGGCCTAGATTTTTTATCAATGAAAAAAGTAGGAGCCTGCCCGGCTTGAGGGCAATAACAAAATCTTGATATTATAAAAACATAAAAAAACCGCTTCCTACAAGAAAGCGGTTTCATTTGAACTCTGCTATGATAATCATACAGTAAACGATTTAGTTGAAACATTACCAGGCAGGTCATACGCCCTGATCCTGATAGAACCACCTTCCGGAATATCCTGTGTGAGTGTAAACTCCCACTGAATCCCGTTGTCAGTTGGTGTAGCTTCCCCGGAGGAAATTACACTTTCATCTTCACCGATGATGTCGAACGCTACTTTCGCCAGCTGAGGTTCTTCATAGGCCTCTACCAGCCCTTGACTTCCTGATGCTCCACTGGGCAAAACAATATCACCAATCTCGGGCGCTTTCAGGTAATCAGTAACGGCCAGCGTATAAGCACTACTGAACCTGGGCATGCGAGCAACTGCTGCTGCATAGATCGGTCCAAGCACCTCATCGGCTATCGCATTCTTCCCAAAGACAGTGGCGTATTTAAAACGCATGTTCTGTCTTTTCTGTGTGTCGGACATCTCGCTCCGACGCTCTGGTCTCGAGGATACAATGGTTTGACCATTTACCCTCCTGTACACTAGTTGGTTGCCTAGCATCCCACTAGCTCCCTGTAAAAACAGGTTCTTGATTAACTTACTCATCTTAATAAAATTTAGAGTTTAAAAAATATAATTAACAAGAGGCCTCTTGCTCTTTCAGGGGCAACAATCATTCCAAAAAATGGTCTTTATTGTGTTTTATGGCTATTTTTACAAAATATTACAATTAATTCACAAACACTGCAATGATAGGCAACAAAATGACATTTTTAAACGTTTAATGACTTGGCACTTTACCCAACGAAGTCTTCACGTAGTTGGGCTCCCTTAGCCCGATCCCGTTGTTTTCAAAATGAGAAAATTGAGGTCAAAATGGGAATGATTTTGGGATCCAGGTTCGCTTGGAATTACAAGATAGCTTCACCCAACACTCCCCCTCTCATTAATCTCATCAATAATACTAATTACTTTCTGTGCCTGTACCTCGTCTTCAAAAACACCAAGTAGTCCCTGGTCATTTTGGTCGGTGAATGGTGGCTCAAAAAGCATTTGCTTGTCAATGGTACCGTTTACAGTAAGAAAGCTGATTAGCGTCCTCAGAAATTTAATCTGATCGGCTCGAAGGTTTTGGGAGTTCAACAATTCACCAAAGGCCTCATTGGCTGCCTCAGCTGACAATCCAAGTATTTGTCGGACAAATTTTGCCAATGGCTCCTCACCATATTCACGAATGAAATCTTCTTTGGTGCCCCTTTCATCTCCATCGAAAAGGATTTTTTCCAGCTGATGGATCTCATCTATGGTGATCTGCTCATTCGAAATGATTTTATGTATAACCAGCTGATCCTTATTCTCCCGGATAAATCTCTCTACTCTATCCTTATATTTTCTATTTGGATTAATATCAATTGGGATACCCTCATCAGCAGCAATATCACTATCCTCAAGGTTTGTATAAACGGGTTCTATAGATTCTGCCTTCAGGTATTTCATCAGGTCCCTGATCTCTATGCGAACAGATTCAAGTTTTTTCTGTGACAGCTCCTGATAAAAGTTTTCATCGGCCAACTCATCAATCAATTTTTTGTGCTGTTTTACCTCAGGAATGGTATATAGCTTCTTTAGCCTATCAGCAATACCTCTCAGTTTTTCACAATATCCTCGCAATGAACCTAAACCCAGGAGCTGAGCCTGCTGCATTTTGAGCATCATCAGCTCAAACCTTCGGATATTTTCATGCTCTGACTTTGGCTCTGGTAGAGAGGAAAGATGTGTCTCAATGATATGGACATCCCCGGAATTAAGCTGATTCCAACGTTCCCGGTCGGCATACCGATCTACATATTGAAGCTTCATCTTCACCTGAAACCGTGCCTTCCTCAGTTTTGCAATCTCCTGATGGAGTATATCCATATTGGTAGCTGCAAGCTCCAGATTTTCCTCATTGGCAGAATCCATCTGAAGGCGTATCAGATGCAACCTGGCTTCAAAGATTTGCTGAGAAAGACTTTTGATAGTTGAAGACTCCCTGGTGTTTTCGGATTCTTCAAAAAATTCGAAATTCCCACAGCTATCAAAAATCAGGAATTCAGTTTTAGGCATTCCTGGCCCAAACACATCAGGACAAAGCCTGGTGCCCCGGCCGATCATCTGCCAAAACTTGGCGTAAGATCGTACTGGTTTGAAAAACACAAGGTTCAAAACACGCGGTGCATCAATACCCGTATCCATCATATCAACTGAAACAGCAATTTGCGGATCATTTTCCTGGTACTCATCACAGAATGCCTCAATCAGACTTTGTGCATGTGACACCTTATTGTGTACCATCGATATGAATGCGGGCGGAAGTTCAGGATATCGCTCCTGAAAGCACTCTACAATAAATTTTGAATGGTTGTGATTAACAGCAAATATGATGGTACGGCCAAGTTTGTCACCACCCTCAATCTTTAGCCCATTGGTTATCAGGTTGTCAAGGATCTTATTGACAGTATCTTTATTGAATAACCATTTATTTAGTTCCGAATTGGATATCTCTTCGGGAAACAGGCCGCTTTCATTGTCCCGGAATTCCTCCTCGTACTTTTCCTTATCTTCTTCAGAAAGGTCTTTATATCTGATCCCCGACCTTAGGAATTCTGTGGTCACATTGAAATTTCGATAGGGGACCAGGTATTGGGGTACTGCTTCATCAAGTTCAAAGGAAAAAGTCGGGTCGCCACTAGGGCAATCAAACAGTTCAAAGGTGTTATGATCGATGCTATCTTTTGGGGTGGCAGTCAGTCCGACAACCAGCGAATCAAAATACTCAAAGATTGCCCCGTATTTGTTATAAACGGATCGATGGGCTTCATCAATGATGATCAGATCAAAATGACCTACCCCATAAAACCTACCGGCATCAGTCTGTAACCGATCGATCAGGTTCATCATCGTTGGATAAGTGCTAAATACCAGGCGAGTGGTATTTACCTCCTTTTCCTGAGTAAGATCAATACTGGAAAGTTCTGGAAGATATTCAGAAAAGTTATTCTTCGCCTGCGTGACCAGCGCGTTTCTATCGGCCAAAAACAAGACCCTTTTGGCCCAGTTGTGTTTAAATAAGACATCGACAAGTGCAGCAGCAGTTCGGGTCTTTCCACTCCCGGTTGCCATGACCAGTAAAGCGTTACGTTTATCTCCTGCTAACCCCTTATATCCGTCAACAACAAAAGCTTCGGAAATTCTTTGTATGGCTTCCATCTGATACGGACGCCCTGCAATGGATGGATTGATATCCGCCTTTCTGATGTCTTTCCGGGTCTTCCTTCGCTGAATTAAAAGCTTAAGCTCAGCCTTGTTGTAAAAACCATAGACCCTTCTGGGAGCAGTATAGAAAGTATCATCCCATATTTTGGTTTCGAAGCCATTAGAATAAAAGATGACAGGTCTCTGCTCATACATGTTCTCCAGGCAATTGGCATAGAGGAATGCCTGATGCTTTCCGGCTTCCACATCTATTGATGTCCTTTTTGCTTCTACCAGAGCTAATGGTTTGCCATTGTCGTCCCAAAGCACATAGTCTACCCGGCCATTACCCTGAGGATTGTCAGTGGTTATGGGCATGCCGGTGACTGGAAATTCTAATTCTCTACCAGGCCGCAGCTGCTCCCAACCGGCTGATTTCAATTCTGCGTCTATGAGATGCTTACGTGTCTCCGATTCAGAAAACTCTGAAGAGATCTTTGTTTTCCTGGCAGCTCTTTGTTGCTGAATGGCTTCTTTCTGCTGATGTATCACAGCTTTGTAGCGGGCTAAATCAGCTTCACTTTCCCTGGCCTTTTCCAACGCTGCTTCATGTGCCTTTTTCAACACTTCCAGCTCTGCCAGAATAGTCTGCTGTTTTAGCTCTGCCTCCGCTTTTATTGAATGTAACGACCGGGTTTCCCGACTTTCTTTAGGGACAAGTGATTCATTGAAAGGTCCTGGCAGATCAGGTTTAACCTTACTATAGTTGTTGGCAAACCATTTTAGAAAGCTAAAGGTGTATTTAATACTGATCAGTGCTTCCTCACCGGATATCTTTCTGGGATTGTAATGTGCAGCACTATTTCCAATCTTCCGGCTGTAATGAATTCCATTCAGAAGCTGATAAGGGATAAGCTGTTCGATGTCCCCGTTTTTCATCAGGTTAAACAGTTCCGTATTGTAAGGCAATTCCAGACACTCAGCTTCATAAATATGATAGAGGGACTCCTCAATGGATGTTCTGCAGTAGCTTGCAGTGGAGATGGGCTCAGTGTACACCCTCGATTCTGCGAGCTGCATCCGGTCATACATGACTGACCATTCAGATTTCAGAAAGTCGAAATTTGAATCCATTTTGGCGTTTAATGAGCCTGAAGATACTTCAGAACAGATCATTATACCAAAAAACGGTGAATCAGTTCAAATGGAGTGGACTGATATTCAAATTTGAGAATGAATAAAATCAGCAGATTTTTTAAGCCCATTGTTACGTAGCATATCAAGTACTTCGTACTCATCTACATCCGGATTTTTCTTCTGAAGGACCATTTGACGAAAGGCCTCGACTGATTTTTCATGATCCAGATCAATGATATCACATATAAAGTCATCAGGAGACTTAACATCAATTCCAAATGAGGCCACATACTTTAGTGGAAAATCTGATAAATTCTGAGTGACAATCACATTTGCGTTTTCTTTGATCGCCGCCGCGAGAATATGACGGTCATCCGGATCATCTAACTCAAGTGAATCGACAAGTTTATCATAGTTTTTAACCATCGCAAATGGAAAGATTTCATTTGCCAATTGAATTTGTCTGGTCAGTTGATCTGCCTTTAATCCCTTGTGATTTTTAATAATGACCTTCCTCCATTCCTCAAAAATATGCTGACTCCATTTCGGTGTGTAAAGATCATAGTGAGCAAACCAGAATAACAAATCCCTTATGATAACCGGATAAAGCACATTGGTATCCAGCACTGCGGTAAACCGAACACTATGTATCATACAGTTTGAGGTCTTCCGCATCCTTCATCATTTCGATGAGCTTGTCCCTGGATGCTGCTTTCATTTTTGTACGATAAGCCTGCAGATCACTCAATTTGATCCTTCTGTGTCTTCCCACAAGAGTGAAAGGTATTTTCCCGTCTTCCAGAAGCTTTACTACATGGGGTCTTGAACAATTAAGAAGCTCAGCCGCCGCCTGTGTAGTCATCTCACTGGCAACAGGAAGTAAGGTAAACGGCTTACCCTCGCGCATTTTTCCCAGGATCTGAACCAGTAACTTTAGCGCATTCAATGGGATTTTGACTTTTTCACCGGTTTCCTCAATTTCAATTTCCGGATTATCAGTACTTAGATGTTTGATCGATTCGTCCAGGACCTTGAAGGAGGCATCTGCAATCAGTCGCTCTTCCTTGGAGGGCTGGGTAATGGGGGTTTCCATGAATTTAAAGTGGTTGTTTCTCTCGTTACAATGATAAACGAAATAAACGAAACGATTGTTGTTATGATATCATCAATTTAAATTAAGATTCCAGATAGATGCGAGTTATTTATATATTACTAATAAAGGAGAATTTGCTTGCTTAGAGTTGATATAGCAGGAACACGAGGTCTGTGAATAATGAATTATTTCATTGAAGTGAATCGTCAGATTTCGCTCCTGTTTTGTAATCATATTTTTCACCTTTTTCTAAGTGGCCAAATTTGCCTTCTACCTGATATTTCAATTTTTGATGCCTGGGATTATCTGGATTGAAAGCATTATTTGTTATCAAGTTATTATATCTACGATCAATCTTTTCCTGCGAACAGCAATTATTGCAGGAATCACAGATAAACCAGCCATTGGGACATTTCTTTGAAATTCTGCTGTCAACAATATTCAAGCAGCGCCAGTTTAAGCAATGATTGAGATAAACTACCTTATGATATTCTTCACAATCTGGATTTGTGCAATGAAAAGTTGTTACTCGATAGAAAGCAAATTCAGAGGTCTTTGCATCTCTTAATAGTCTATTACAAGATGTACATTGAAGCTTTTTTAGTATGCGATTTGCTCTATTAATAATACTCACAAATCGATAATACTTATCCTCATCGAAAGGAAGCTTAAGTATTTTGATGAAATCTCTAAGAGAGTATTTATTCCATTCCATTTGAATATGATCGTTTTGACAAGGATCATAACATTTAGCATTGCAACACCAATGAAAATGATGTTTAAGTTTTTCTTCGTATTCGGATTTTACCGCATCACAAAATGTCACCCCTGCTGGGGGTTCATATACCTTTGAAAAGGTATTCTGTTCCTTTTTAACCCATCTGAATTGATAATCGATACCATCTATTTCAACACTTCTATTTTCTTTATCAAAATCATAATGAATATCTCCAATCTCCACGCTGTCATCTGATACAGGAAATTCTTTCCCCTCAATTCTCAAATACCAACTTCTCTCCTGCTCCCCTTCTGTCATCCAGGTTCTTCCCTTACATTCTTCGAATAAATCTGTCACTTGAATAATTTCACTGATATCTTCATTCAAAAAAGAGCAAATAATCTCGGAAATTATATTTTCACCAATATAGTCTTGATCAATCCTGAGTGATCCAATTACTTCCAGGCAAATACGTACGTTCAAATTGATATTCTCCTTATCCAAAATAGACATTAATAGTTGAAAGAGATCATTTGTGAGTTCAACTTTTCTAGAGTGAAAAAGGGAGAATATCTTCCGGAATAATCTTGGCTGTTTGTCTTCCGAGAAAGTATGAAACTCTTCAATTGCGTCTTTGGGGTTAATATGTGTGGAATAGCCATTATACCACAGTTTGACACAGTTATTCCTTGTTGTTGATTGACTGATATGATCATAAAGGCGTATTTGTGTAAGTCTAGATATTTTTAACCTTTGTATTAGTTCCGTTAATTCCTCGATTGAAATATCATCATCTAAACTGAATAGTCTTGGAATTAACAATGCAAAAATTTCCGGTATATCATTTTCATCTAACCTATCAAGAATCGAGGTCAAAAAATCAGTGTTTATAGCATCTTGATTAAACAGCAGTTGTTCAACAAGTTCAGCTCTTGCCTCCGATTCTAGATTTCTGAAACCAGCAGCACCACCATAACTTGATGTTCTCAAACTGTATTCCTTCTGTATTTTGATTGCCAAATTCCAAATAGAAAGTATCTCGTCAATGGAATCCAGGTCAGATAAAAAGCTTCTAATTTTTTTGACGTCTATTCTGAAATCGGATCTTTCGTAATCAGCTTCATAAAATTTACCCTGGTATGATTCTAGTCTGGGGAAACTTAGCCAAAGAGAAAGCTGAAACTTAAATGGTAGTAATTCAAGTATCTCATGAATCGTTTTCACCGAGGTTTCAACTACGATACAAACTAGAAGGCCAAATGCTTTAATATCTTTAATTTCACCGATCTCATTAAGCCTTTCTTGAAAATATCTCTTTAGAAAAGGTTCACTCCCGTTTATAAAGTCTTCGTATGTTAGTCTAGAATAGTTCTTTTGGAGGAAATCTGAATCCGGTTTAAAATATCTTGTTTTCTGCCAAAGGATAAATGCGATATTATCAGTAATTGATTTATTGAACTCACTGACTACCTCCTCCTCATATGGTTTCCCAAGATCGGACTCGATTTTAGCCAAAATGAAATGAAAATCTCTTATCAACGTATCTGATATATCAGAATAATCCAGCTGGATCATCAATTCTAAAAGCTTTTTTGCAAAATGCTGCTTGATAGACTCAAGGACTTCCTCATCCTTAATATATCTCAAAGATTTGGAAAGCAGGATGATCTCTTCTTTATCCATCGAACTTAGAACTTCTAATCTCCTGGATAGAATATTTTCAATTATTTGTATACCATTAGACATGGATAAAATTCGCTCCAAATCTTTTTGATCTACACCGGAGTAGTTCTCAATAAATATCTTCTGAGGAAAATCAAATGAGGATTCCCTGGATTCTTGACTCCCGATACCAATGAACTGATGGTCGTTCACCAAGTGAAGCTTATTTTTCCATACTTGAAATAGTGTCTTTGATTGGATACTATTCAAAAAGTAATCAATCAACGATTCTGCTTCATCTTTCCAATTGTCCAAATCCAAATAATGGAAAATATCTTTGAATGAAGTCAGGAATTTTAGGAAATCACTTTTATCCGTGCCGGAATAATTATCATCAAAATATTGCTTGTAATAAGAAATAACATCTTCCAAAGGTCGTTCTTTAAAAAGCTGAGCTAAAGCAATCTTAACAGAATCATATGAACGATTCTCTTTTCTTTTGTAAGGGTTCCCCCACCTGCTTTTTCCTGTCACATTAATCTCGATTGGTATAAAGACATCTTTAGTGAGATATGATTGTATAAGTGAAAAGTCATCGAAATCTGATGGATATGAAACATCAATGGCCGTTAATTTACCTCTTTCTGTTTGTGAATTAAATAATAGCGCAGTTGCTTTAAATTTTTCTGGGGGTTTGAAATCAATATTTGAAATATGTAGAAAAACATCACCGATAGCTGGTGATCCAATTATTCCAAATCCCTTTTCATGATTGAACCATTTTACAAGACCTAAGTATTGCATCAGAATTCATTTAAGTTTCTATCTCCATCCACCACAAACGGGTCCTATTCCCCTGCGTACAGATTCTTTATCGGTTAGTTTTCGACCACAAATGCTACACTCCCCGGTTTCATGACCATAGTTTATAATCATCTTCCGTGGATTCTTGGAAAAACGAGTGAACATTTCAAGGATCGGTTTAAAATTTAGATCTGTCCTTTGAATGACGATTCTACTGTCCCTTGAAATCATCATCATCCTTTTATTCCTCTGATCTTTGATTTCGAGCACTTCTGTATTTCTAATCCTACCCTTAGGACTATTGTAGGAATAGAAGGCTATTGAGATCTTTTCGGATATTCTATCCTTGATAAGCAACCTAATAACCGGAAAGCCTCTTGATTTGCGTTTATCCATTTCGGAAAAAATTTGGGTAGCATCAAAGGCCTTGAAGGGAAGTTTAGGTAGCGACATACAAAAACTCAGAAGCTTGCCACCATATTTCTGATGAGCAACAGACGCAGCATAGTGTAATTCTATTACCTCCTCTACATTAAGGTTTCCCTCATAAAATTTCCTGCTTAAGTCCTGAAGCCGGCGGTTTTCTAATCCCCCACAAATGATGGCAGCTTCAACATTGCTTAATACGCTTTCAAAGGACTTTCCCAGGTAAGTTCTTTTAGTTGATTCTCTATTTCTGAAAGGGTCTTTTGAAACTAGAAGTTTTTTAATGGACCTTTCGTACGGATTATTCTGTTCAAAATAATGAGGAAGCTCAGTCCTGTCACTGAATTTGCTGAATTTTAGCTTTTTGATCTGCTGCCTGACTGGTTTTTGATTGCCAATTTCCTTTATATGGTATTCTTTTATCTCACCGGCTTCAGTCTTACTCAACTTCCCATTTGGATCACTAACTTCTATGTTCAATATGCTTGCATAAAATCGTAGTGTCTGAAATCCAATACCCAATCTTTGTAGCAAATTGCCTACGCGATAATCCCTGACTTCTAACGCATGAAGTCTTACCTTTTCATGAGAATTATATTCGGCCATTGCATTAGCGTCCCTCTTTGACCATTTCTTTCCTGATTTGCGCTTCTTCTTTTTCATTGCGCAGACTCAATTGAGTATTTGATAGAGTTTTATTTTAACATATTTAAGTCTTTTTTGCAAATAACTCCCCCTTAAACGCCCTTTGCATCAAACTTTTAAACAACTCCTCACTCTTATCCAGCTCCACTTTAGCTTGCTGCTTTTGCTGCTCGATCTTTTCGATGATCAAGGCGAATTGGTTTTGGACTGATATTGGAGGTAGAGCAATAGGCAGCTCCCTCACATCTTTTAAATTAATCTGTTTTAAGGCAATGCCATAAGTTTTCTCTTGAATGAGATTCTGAACAGGCAACGATTTTAGTTGATGAAATATGAAATTTGACGAGGCAATCATTTTATCAAACCAAATTGGAGTTATCCCTCTTGTGACATTTGCCCCTTTAAGTTCAAATTTTGCAATTGATGTCACTCCAGTGGTTCCCCGGACACACAGAAGGATTTCCCCGCCCTCTAAAACTGTTCGCTTAAACTTATTTGAAATTGAAGGGTCAATTAATTTAAGATTATCACGACCTACATAATCATCAACTAAATCAACAGGTCTGACAACTGGTATTCCATTCATGTAATGATCTCCTGGTTGAACTATACCATATGTCAATGGGCAATTCTCTGAAACAATTTCTTTTAATTTCTTCACCTCCCACCCTTTCTCATTCCTCACCGGGTCCCCAAACATCTCCAAAAACAGACTCTGGGCCATCTGATCATATTTTTCCAGGACCTGCTGGGTACGCCGCCGGATCCGGTCGGCGGTATCCAGTATCTCAGCGATCTTCTGCTGGATAGGGAGAGGGGGAAGGGGGATTTCTATCTCATTGATTTTCTTGACACTGAGATGTTTTACTGTAGCGAATGAGGTGCTGTCTTCAATTTTCTTCAGTTCTCTTGGTAGTAGATAGTATATGTATCCAGAATCTATTTTTCCATTAAGAGGTTCAATTTTACAAACTCGCTGATTAAGTAATGCCGGACCACCGTGCCATCTTTTTAATCTAAAATCTCCATCCATCCCAATAAGCATATCTCCGTCTTTAAGTAGGTATTTCTTATCGAACTTTTCATCAGTGAATGTATCACTTTCATTTTTGCCAACATCTCTAATTCTAACTACTGGCATGCCAATACCTTCATCATTAAATTTTGATGACTTAAATGCAAAACCTGAGGTTATAGATACGACATTGCCGATTTTCACTTCAACAGCCCCTCCAAAGCATCCAGGTCTTTCTGATTCTCTTTTTGTAGCTCCCTAATGACTGAAATGATGTCCTTTGGTGGGTCGTAATTCACCTCCTTGTACTCAATCTCTTTATACCTGTTGATGCTCAGGTCCCAGTCATTGTCCTTGATCTCCTTAAAAGGTACCAGAAAGGACTGGGCAGTACGCGGGTTATCCGCTTCTTTGTCCCGGTGCTGCCACCGGCGGATAATGTCCGGAATGTTGTTGTTCTCATGCTTTACAGCCGCAGTGGCCGCCGTATCATCCAGTGATACTTCCAGGGCCGATTCTCCTTTGTAGGCTTTATCAAGGGGTGTCCGCTTATCATCCAGGGAGAAGCCGTCGGCCTTCATGTCATAAAACCATACCTGATCCGTACCGCCGGTTCCCGTTTTTGTAAAGAACAGAATCGCCGTGCTCACTCCGGCATAAGGCTTGAATACCCCACTGGGCATACTCACCACACCTTCCAGCCGATGCCTGGAGATAATCTCCTCCCTGATCTGCTTGTGGGCTTTGGAACTACCAAACAACACACCATCCGGTACGATCACTGCACATCGACCGCCGGTCTTGAGCATCCTGAGGATCAGCCCCAGGAAAAGCAGCTCGGTCTTCTTTGTTTTTACTTTTTGGAGGATGGATTTCTCTACACTGTCATAATCCAGGCTGCCTTTGAACGGCGGATTGGCCAGGATCAATGTGTAAGCATCCCGGATCCCGGCATTGTTTTCGCTCAGGGCATCCTTCCCGATCAGGTTGGGATTTTCAATTCCATGGAGGTTGAGATTCATCGCCCCGATCCGGAGCATGGTAGCATCAAACTCTACCCCATTGAACATTTCATTGTTATAATGTTCCCGGAAATCCTTTTTCAGGAAATACGCTTCATGGTTGTCCCGGAAATATTCACCGGCGGCCACCAGGAATCCCGACGTTCCGCACGCCGGATCACAGATCACATCCTCCTTTTGAGGCTCCACCATGTCCACCATCATTTTGATAATGTGGCGGGGCGTACGGAACTGACCATTCGTGCCGGCGGTCGCTATTTTGGACAGCAGGTATTCATACAGATCCCCTTTGGTATCCCGGTCATCCATCCTGATCTTATCAATCATCTGTACCACCTGGTCGAGCAGCCGAGGGGTTGGGATCATGAAGGTAGCCCCTTTCATGTACTCGGCAAAGATGTTGCCGGAGCTGCCGCCGGCCTGCTTCATGTGATCAAACACGGTCATGCCGCCGGCTTCCGCCCGGGTGAACAGCTCAAACATGGCTTCAGGACCTTTGTTAGTAAACTCACTCCACCGCAGGTGCTGCTGATCCTTGCCGAAAATCACACGCTTTACAGGGATGCCGGCAATGTTGGCTTTCTTCTCTTCCAGCAGTTGGATCTCATCCAGCCGCCGGATAAACAGCAGGTAGGTGATCTGCTCGATGACGGTAAGCGGGTTTGATACGCCGCCGGTCCAGAAGGATTCCCATAGTTTATCGACTTGTGATTTGAGTTCTCCGGTGATCATGTTCCTATTTAATATTTTACTTTAACAAGTCTAACAACTTTACACTAACATAGATCGAATTCAAAAAACCAATATTTCTTCACAATTTGAATTATAAAATATTCCGGATGCATCAAGCTGGCCATTAATTTGCTTTATGTTTTCCTTTATTTTGTCCAGGTACGGATCAAACACCAATAGATCAGTATCTTTCGATTTATCCAAAAGTAGCTGATTGAAATCTTTATTGTATGGCGGAAAGCTGTATCCAAATGTGATGATCTTGTCAGCATTTGAAAGAAAATCCTCTGCTACCTTATACCTCGCACCCCGGTGTTCATTTTGTTCAAAGAAAAAATGAAATTCGGGATGAACTCCGTCATAAAGTCCTCTATAGAAACCATTTTCTTTCCAATCCCAGTATTCAGACAGAATTAATTTGATATTATTCTCAGCAGATCCACGAGACATAGACAAGTTAAATTCACCTTCAGGTATAAAACTTTGTTCAGCGCTATCTCTTTCATTGTATGAAATAGATACATTACCATTAATGGCAAGGTATTGGGCATGATCATGTATTTGTAAAATTCCAGCCTTATTAAACTGGTTAGAGTTTATGAAACCAGATTCATAATACTCATCCAAATTAATCTTCCGTAGTTTATGAATAAATAACAAATCATAATTCCAGTTGATAATGTATTGCTCGTTCTCGCTCCGATTGATATTGTTGAGAAACTTCGAATATCGGCCCTTATAATCATATTCATATTTGAATATTCGCAAGTCTTTTGATGTATCCATTGGCACATAATGCAGTATAGCCATACATGTTCTGAAGATAATTTTTTCTTTCAGATATTTTCTAGTTGACTTTTTGGGATGGTATAGGCTTCTGAGAAAATAATCCGGAGATGGATTCCAGTTTTTGACTGATTTACCAACTTGTTCCACAAACTCATCCCACATTTCTTGAATCTGAATTGGTTTGGTGTGCTCTCCAATTTTCTGGCTTTTTATATTATCCCACAATGATGGATTTTCTCTGATTTTTTGGAACTGAATTTTCAGATTTGAATACGTCAATTCATTTACCATCGGTATACTTCCATAAGACAAGCCAGCTCCAAAAATGTATACCACTTTCATTTTTTCAATTTAACAATTCTAGTGATTTTATCTCTTTGATGCTAGTCCCGCCAATCCCTTTGATAGACCCAAACATCTGTGCCAGGTTAGATATCATGCGATCCGCCTGCTTGTCGCGCTGCTTCCATTGTTTTTCAAAAGCCACACGTTCCTTGTCCACCTGTTCCTTGATTTCCATGATCCCCATGACCACCTCTTCAATGTGCATGCGAAACTCTTCGCCGGTTAAGTACTGGTACAACAGTCCCATTTTGTCCTTCTGAGTTTCGAACCGGCTGGCCTGGTATTTTAGGTCTATGATTTTGGTTCGACAAAGGGCAGCAACTACCGGGAACAATTTTGGCGTACAAACAACTACATTTTTTTCCACAAAATAATCTCCTTCAAATCCTTTGGGCATTGCTTTAGTAACAAGTACCGCAGTTTGGCAACCCGATGCGATTTGATCACCTCTAAGTTTATCGATCCAATCTGATCCGAAGTTGGCCGTATTTTTTGATTCGTAGATAATTGATCCGCAAGCCACTCCCTCGCTAATTACTGTGTGGATTACATCAGCCCCTTTTATACCTTTTCCAACCTCACCAACCTCATCTTGTGGAAACATTGCTATTAATCTTTCCTCTATGATGAGCTCCTGTATTTCTCCCTGGAGCTGCATGCTTCCCTGCTCGATCTTTTTCTTCATCGTTTCGATCTGATCCCTCTGATCAGCCAGCATCTTCTCCTGACTTCGAAGCTTAAGTTCATACTCCTCACTGGCGGATTCTCTTGATTTTACACGTTCCTCTTCCAGCTTTTCATTGAGTTGCTTTTTATACTTCAACTCATATTCCTGTTCCTGATCCTTCAGTTTACCTTTCAAATCCTCAACTTCAATTTCCTTGGATCGTAAGTACTTGATCTGCTCGGATTGTTGCTCAGCTTTCTTTTTGTACTGATCCAGGGTTGAACCGTACTCTTTTTCCAGTTCATCACTCAGTTCATTTCTGAGATCCCCTTCTTTGGCTTTCACTCCCTCCTTGATTAGTTGATCAAGTTCTTTTTCTCGGTTAACCAAATCCTCATTTTTAATCTGATATTCTTCTTGTACCCGTTTAAGCTCAGCTTTTAATTCAGCATCCAGGTGCTTTCTGAAAGCATCTTCAGCTGAAAATTCGTGGTGGCAATTAGGGCAGGTGATGTTCATATTAGTCTTCATAGCGTGTAAGTTTTTGACGTTCATATAGCAAGTGTACTGCAGACTAGTTCACATGGAGTGAACTGATTGAAGAAATAAAAAAATGATGCTCGATTGCTACCTAAAACAATAGTTCCATACTTCGTTTCTGGCCTCTCTGGTACACGGATAATTAGGATGTGGTAAATAATAGAAGGGGACGGAATCATAAGTGCTTTTGATTGCCGATATATTTCTGGAACCACTTTTTATCATTTTGATCTTGTCTCCGGTCTGATCCACTTCAATATAGTCCAAAATTGATTTGGTGAATGATATCATAGCGGATGGATTGAGAAATGAAACCAGTTCATTAAAAATCGGAAGACATAATTTTACATCATCCGGATAAATATCATGTTGACGGGGGCTTCTGAAAAAACAAATATTTGTTTGTACAGCATTTAATCCTTCCTGAAAGTATTCATTGAAATATGGTATTGTTCTTTTTAGGGATCCCAGGTCTTCGCTCTCAATGTCCTTGAAAAGACCTGTTGGATATATTGACTGAGGCGTGTGGTTGTAGTCTTTTGAATAACCCCAGTTGAATCCGACAATTAGCGGAACACCTTTTTCCAACCTGGTTGAAGTCAGCGAGTAATAATGCTTTTGTTTTTGTATTTCGGATTCATCGTATTGAGTTTTTATTTTGGCCAGTAGCTCAAAGAAATAATCCTCATTACTCTTATTCATAGTTGCATTCATTATTTATGATTTAGTTTGGATAAGGGATAATAAATTCTTTATCGCATGAAATGGTAAATTTTTTTTCTATGCAATTAATATCCTTAACACAATTGATATCCATGTGTCCTTTTAGATCATTACCATACTCATCTTGTGACATGCCGTAATAATCCGGTCTGTACAGGGTATATATTTCAGCAGCAGCGTTCACCAGTTGTCTGCACCAGGTGAAATCCGATAGTTTAGGTTCGTGTGCACCTCCCCGATAATCCGTTTTAGCGGAAATAGTGACATTCATGATGCACCTCATGTCCTTTTGATTGATAAAACTCCGAATTTCTTCAATTAGCTCATTTCTTACTGACTCTTCAAGCTCGAAATGCTCGCCTAGCATGGTATCAAGGTCATCTACCACCAGAGTTTTTGGCTTTTTTTCTTCAACCAGCCTTCTTAAGCAATAGAGGTATTCCTCTTTGAAACTATAGTAGTCTAACGAGGTATCAAAAATGAGTGTATCAGGTTTTTTGAAATTTAAATCTTCACAAATCCTAATCAGCCTTTCTTCGTATGTCTGATAACTAATGAAAAGTACTGTTTCTGAAAGTGAAAGATAATATGATAATTTAATCGCTGTTCGGGTCAATCCCATTCCCGGTCTGGCACCAAAGACGATGAGGCCTTTTTGAGCTAGCGGTATTTCTGATAGTTGGGTCATTGATTTGGAATTATATTACCCATGGAGTTAAAAATTCGGTAGTCCCAGGTCAAATGATCCTTTACTACTCCGCCCATGATGAATAGATATTCGGTAAGCGGATTTTCCGGGTACACCTCATTGCTTTTTGAGAGAACAGATGAAAATGATTTTTCTATCATCTGCATTTCAAGTCTTCGCTTATCTTCTGACAAGTTATCAGAAGAATGATATGAAATTAGGACTTTTAGCCTGCTATGGAAATAAGTTAGCTTTGCAATCTCTTCCCAAGCGGTATAAAGTTTGTTTTCATGTTCGATGATTGCCAGGTAGTTACTTGGATAATCATTCCTTTCGTCAGGTTTTAGTTTCCAATTTTTGTCAAGAGTGGTAAATTCAAACACTGATCTTTGATCAAATAAGGAAAGGTCAACACTTCCATCCTCAGAGCGAAACCCTAAGTTTCTTTGGCCATATTTATCCTGAAAGAACAGCCCAATTGGAGATATTTCATAAGAACTCTTTTTTCCGCCAAGTATAAAGTTGCTCCAATCGGTATTTGATTTCCATTTGGAATGCCAACCACCACCCTTGACTCTATCTACATTCTTGATCCTGTCTTCGATGAATTCCTCCCAATCTTCAATAAAATCCTTAGCTGTGATTTCCATATCAATAAGTTTATTCTTCAATGTACAACTAATGAGTTCACATAGAGTGGACTCATGGTAAAAAAGTTGTATCTTCCAAATATGTCGCGCACTCTCATCCGATTCTGGGCCTATGATCAATGTCTTCAAAACAGGAAGATTAAATACACCTGGAAGGATCTTTTGAAAAAAGCCAATGAAGCCTCGGAGGAGGCAGGATACGAGCCTATCAAGAAGACAATGTTCTACAAAGACATCCATGCCATGCAGGCTCCTCCTTACAGGGCTCCAATTGAAACGATTAAAGAAGGTCGGGATTCCTATTACAGGTACTCAGATCCTGACTTTAGCATAAAGAATCAAAAGCTGAATGAGTTGGAAGCTGAAGAACTGAAATCTGCTTTGATGGTGCTCAGTAGATTCAAAGGAATGCCACAATTTGACTGGGTCAATGAGATCATACCCAAGATCGAGCAGCAGTTTGGATTAAATAATGAATCCACGAGTATCATTGGTTTTGATGAGAACGTGGATTTGAAGGGCATGGAGTTTTTTGGTGAATTGTTTAATGCCATCCTATACAAAAAACCTCTGATCATACACTACCAATCCTTTAAATCAACTGAGCCCAAAGCATTTGAGATAAGTCCTTTTTATTTAAAACAACACAACAATCGTTGGTTTCTATTTGGACAGGTAGAACGATTTCCAGGGTTGACTGTGTTGTCCCTGGATCGGATTGAAGCCATAAAAGAAACAAAGACAGCTTACATCCAAAATACCAGCTACGATTTTGATGAATATTTTGAGGATATCATCGGAGTAACAAAACCTGAAGGCCAGGAATGTGAAAAAATAACCCTATGGTTTTCACCTTCACAATCACCATACATAAAAACGAAGCCCCTACACGGTACCCAGAAGCAGCGATTCAATGAAGATGGCAGCTCGGAGGTCACAATTGAAGTCATTTCCAACTTTGAATTACAACAATTGATTTTGAGTTACGGGGAGCATTGTAGGGTGTTAGGTCCAGATAATCTTGCTGGAATAATGAGTAGTAGGGTTAAGAAAATGATGGATTATATATGAGCTATTTGATCATGTGCCACACTAACCTACATTGATTGAAAGAGATCCTTAAATTTTTCAGCTCCGAAAATTTAAGGATCTCATAGGATTTCCGGTTAATAATTCGGTGACTGAAATCATCTAACCATGACCATACGCATCCAGATCTATTTATTTTATAAATAATGGATTATTATTGAATGATAGAAACTTTCATATTATTAATCTTTCGAATTATTATTGTAAATAATTAACGAAAAAAGTTAACATTTTATATACTTGCATTGTTAATACGTTATAAAACAAGGAAATTAGAAAAGCAATTGACAGATCCAAAATTGCTAAATAGGCAGTTTGGTCAGCTAGCAAGAAAGATCAATCAACGTATTGGACAGCTGAGAGCGGCAAAAAATCTTGCTGTTATGAGAACGATTCCTGCTGCGAGATGTCACGAGCTTTCTGGGGACCTTAAAGGTTGTTTTGCAGTGGATGTATCAGGAAACTACCGTTTAATTTTTGCTCCTGATCATATTGAAGAACCACTGAAAGAAGATGGTGGCATCGATTGGAATGCCATTACAATTATTGAAATTCAGGAAATAACTGATTATCACTAACATTTATTAGACCATATGAGCGAATTACTGACCTTGAGAAGAGAACAGCTTTCTCCTCCGGGTGATGATATTCAGGAAGCAATTGATGTACTTGGAATGAGTCAAAAGGAGCTTGCTGAGCGGATGGATAGACCAAAAGAGAAAATCAATGATTTAATCAAAGGACGAGAACCTTTGACGATGAAGACCGCTCTGCAACTGGAGAGAGTTCTTGGAATCCCTAAAAGCTTCTGGCTAAGCAGAGAGCAGACCTACAGGGAAGAATTGGCAGATATTGAGTTAGAAACATTTTTGGAGGATTGTATTGAATGGACCAAAAGATTTCCACTGAAGGAGATGAAGAAGTTAGGCTGGTTACCGGACACAAATGACCAGAAACGAATTTGTGATGAGTTATTGAAGTTTTTTGGAATTGCAACGCCAGAAAGATGGGATTATATCTACATACAGGAAAAAGAGGTATCGGTCGCTTTCAGGGTTTCATTGGTAAATGTTGCACAGCCGGAAGCATTGTCTGTATGGTTAAGAAGAGGACAATTGGATGTACAACAAACCAAACTCCCTTCATTTGATAAATCGTCTTTCAGGAGTTCGCTGGATAAAGCCAGGAAATTAGCATATGAGCAACCAGTTGATTTTGCAGTACAACTAAAGAGTCTTTGTGAGGCAAGCGGTGTTGCTTTAGTATATACTCCAAACCTACCAAAGGCTCCGATCAGCGGTGCCACCAGGTGGCTTGGGAATAATCCTTTGATTCAATTATCCGACCGATACAAAACAAATGACAGGTTTTGGTTTACTTTTTTTCATGAAGCAGGTCATATAGTGCAACACGGAAAAAAAGAGATCTTTCTCGAAGGATTGGATACACAAAATATGGACATGGAGAAAGAAGAAGAGGCCAATCAGTTTGCAACAGATTACCTCATCCCAAAAAAAGACTATCAAAGAATGCTGGATGAAGTTAAAACAACTGAAGATCTTGAAAGATTTGCTGATGAAATCAAAATGCACCCCGGTATTATTATTGGGAGGTTACAGTATGAAGATTTAGTTCCCTACAGTCGACTGAATGAGTATAAGGTAAAAATTGAGTTGTTTTAAAGACTACCAAAAACCCCTCCGGAAAATATAACTATTCCCAGTTAGAGGTCCTTCCATCCCCAGGGAGTGCTCCCTGACTCCTCCCCGACTGCTCCCTGATTCCTCCTGGACTGGCAGTTTGTTCTGAGATGCACGCAATAATTGTATTTATCCCAGAATTGTCCGGGTTTGGTTTTCAGCTCCAACAGAAATTTCCCCAATTGATTGGAATCATCTAATTTTAACCCACAATTCAGAAATAATCACAGCCTGATTTGTACACAAAATGAAAATCTTAAAATACATCCTATTCGGGATCCTCGGAATAATCGTCGTTTTCCTTCTATTAGGATTGGTAACTACCAATGACTTCAAAATTGAAAAGTCAATAACCATCAATGCTCCGGCTGAAGAGATTCTTCCCTATTTGGCAAATCTGAGGCTCCAAAATGAATGGTCAATATGGGCTAAAATGGATCCAGACCAAACCATAAAGTACGAAGGCGAAGATGGTACTCCAGGATCAAAATATACGTGGGATGGAGAAATCACAGGCAAAGGTTCACAGGAAGTAGTTAGCATATCTCCAACTAGAGTCGAGTTAAACCTTGATTTTACAGATCCTTATGAATCTCATGCAGACGTGTACTTTACTTTGAATGAAACCACATCCGGTACCGAGGTATCCTGGGGATTTGAAAGTGAAACTCCCTATCCAATGAATGTCTTCCTACTATTTGGGGATATGGGCGTGGGTGATGACTTTCAAAAAGGACTTGAAAACTTAAAAGCAACTATCGAAGGCTAAGCATGGCGGATTTCGAGAAGTGGTTTGAAATGAACGACATTTCATTTGAGCGGAAGCTGGCAGATGAAACAGCCTTTGACGGTGTGGTAAAAATCTATGAATTAAAAACAAACAACCCCCGCACCAACGAGCTTCTTGCAGGGCAATACTTTGGTGATTTTAGGTTCTTAACTGAAAATGGTGTTCTGCTCCGGAAGTTTAATAGTAAAACCTCCTGGCCTAAAACCCAGATAGTGCACCTCAACCTGGATAGACACCAACTCATGGGCCTCAAGCAAACAGATT
The DNA here is from genome assembly GCA_047947195.1 of Bacteroidota bacterium. Lineage (GTDB taxonomy): Bacteria > Bacteroidota > Bacteroidia > Cytophagales > Cyclobacteriaceae > UBA7330. Next base: position 1,394,354 of record CP170458.1, on the reverse strand, counting down.
CATCCTGGAATGTGTGGACAGCTGAGAAAATCAGTGATAAGCGCTATGCTGTTTCCATTTCTCCTGAAGAAAAAGTGGACCTGTTTATTCGTTAGATTTCATCCTCATCTTTTACTTTCTTCCATTGATGAAGAAAGTAACAAAGAAATCTAGGCCTGTAAATATTTCGCTAAAAAATGAAGCTGGTCCCCCATAATCAAAACAAACTCTCCGCCAGCTGGCGGATCGAACAGTATTTTGAGTGGCAATAATCGTCTGCTTCATTTTTCTTAACCTACCTCCACTACGTTTCGGCAGGCTAAGCGCGAAATATTTAATGGCCAGGTCCTTCTGGCACAGTATTCTAGAAAGTAAAAATTATTCATCTGATTGTCTATTCCTCCAAGAACGGCGGAAGGTGAAAAACCTGCCTATGTCGAAACGGCTTCGTGCAGGCAGGTTGGCGGGCAGCTTTGCGGGAAGGCCGTGTTGCTGGAGGTTGGGTATAGAGAGGCATGTGGTGAGTTGGCCGAGCACTTATTCATTTTCCGAAGACTTTTTTTGGCTGTCCGCCGCAGCGGTTCGTTTTTTTGGTCATAAAAAAATGAATGCCCCCCTGGCAAGGGTGGAAATTGAAGTCTTCAGGATGGATAAAAAGTGGTTAAACGAAATCTAATATGGGTGGAAACAAATACTACTTATACATCTGTTTCAGGTCTGGATGATCACTCGGTCTCAGGCGAGCTCTTAACCGCTGGTGATCAGGAAGGGCCGCATTATAGGTAGAGCCAAAACCAGTCTGTTGGTGGTAGATGTAATCTTTCCATGGATCCTGACCAACAATCCTGGGGTCTTCGGTTTTCACAAGATAATCCTCAAGTCTTTTGCTAAGCTGTGCTCTTATCTCTGAAAACTTTGGGTTATCAGCAAGATTTTTTACCTGTCCGGGATCACTGATAATTTCATACAATTCCTCCGGTGGTCTCTTTCCAAAATTCAAGTCATAATAATTACCCATTTCCTGATTAGCCAGAATGAAAGTTTTGGTTGGGCAGGCATCCACATCGCCGTGAGTGGTTTTATTAGATGAAATAAAAAGCGGTCCACCTGTCGGGTACCGATCGGGTTCAAAATTCCGAATGTATATATAGTCCATTGTTCTAATGGCCCTGGATGGATAGGTGGCACCATCAGGTCTGCAATAGGTATGCCGCTCCAATCCGAAAAATACCTGGTCCCTGGAGGCATCAATGATTCCACCTTTATCACTCTTCAGGAGAGGCATCAAGCTTCTACCGGTCATTTCCATGGGTATGTCTATCCCGGCAGCTTCCAGAATTGTGGGCGCCACATCCGTAAGGCTTACCAGGTCATCCACTACCCTGCCTCCGGGAATATTCTTTCCCCATCGAATGGCCAATGGCATGTGTGTGCCCCAGTCATACAAGTTCACTTTTGCCCGTGGGAAAGGCATCCCATTGTCCGAAGTAACGATGATAATGGTATTATCCAGCTCCCCAATTTTTTCAAGTTCGTCAATCATGCCAAGCAGATGGGAGTCATACCACATAATCTCGTAGTAATAATCCAGGATATCCTTTCGGACGATCTCGTCATCAGGCCAGAATTCAGGTACCTCTATTTTCGATGGATCAAGGCTGGCCTCTTTCTCTCCAACCCCATACTGATATTCCCGGTGTGGCTCTGTGGACCCAAACCAGAAGAAAAAAGGTTCGCCCTCTTTGCGATCTTTCAAGAAGTCTCTGAAATTGGATGTATAGTCTCGCCTGTCAATACCATAAGCGATCTCCACTTCTAACCGATCGTTGTAAGCTTGCACTAAAGGATCCATTTCTAAGCCCAAATAACTCCAATTACCAGGAGCCCACCCCTTTCCTGTATATCCTACATGAAATCCGGCATCATTTAGCTGATGACTAAACAGGTTGAGATCTTTTGGAATAGATCCCATTAACAATCCGGCTTCTCGGGTCCTCCAAAAATCCTGCCCGGTAAGGATGGCAGATCTGCTAGCGGTACAGGATGGTGATGAGGTAAAAGCATTCCTGAATAGAACCCCCTCCCTGGCTATTCGGTCAAATCCAGGAGTTTTAATATTCTTATCTCCTGAAATACTGGTGTGTAACCAGGATTGGTCATCTGCTAAGACAAACAGGATGTTAGGTGGCTTATTTTCACTACTGACTGGCGTGGTAGATTCCCCACAGCTAAAAGTAAAAATTAAAGTAAGTAGAACAGCATTAGCCGAAATAGATTTCATCATAATGGTTATTTGAAGGAATCCAATTTACATACAATTTATAAACTGGTCATTCATCGCCTATTATCTGAGCCCTGTTTTGCCCAAACCCAATTATTTTCCGAACTTCGAACCAAAGAATTAAGAATGTCAAAAAATAAGTCTGTAAACGTAGGTATCGTCCAAATGAGTTGCTCCTCAGACAAAGATGCCAATCTTCAAAAGGCCATTCGTGAGGTAGAAAAAGCAGCAAAAGACGGGGCTCATATTGTTTGTTTACAAGAACTCTTCACCTCCCTGTACTTCTGCGATGTAGAAGATTATGACAATTTCAACCTGGCGGAACCTATACCAGGGCCATCTGTTGAAGCACTAAAACCTGTTGCAAAAAAGCACAATGTTGTGATCATTGCTTCACTTTTCGAAAAGCGTACTGAAGGGCTTTATCACAATACTGTTGCGGTCATTGACGCAGACGGAGCTTACCTGGGCAAATACAGAAAGATGCACATTCCTGATGACCCGGGCTATTTCGAGAAATTTTACTTTACACCTGGTGACCTGGGATTCAAAACCTTTAATACCAAATATGCCAGGATTGGTGTATTGATCTGCTGGGATCAGTGGTATCCGGAAGCAGCTCGTATCACCAGCCTGATGGGTGCAGAGATGCTCTTTTACCCAACTGCAATCGGATGGCATAAAAGTCAGGATGAACAAACCAACAAAGAACAACACAATGCCTGGCACACCATACAAACTTCACATGCCGTGGCCAATGGCATACCGGTAATTTCCGTTAACAGAACCGGTTGGGAAGGTGACATGCAATATTGGGGTGGCTCTTTTGTGACCAATGCATTTGGTTGGGTGGATTACAAAGCACCACATGATGAGGAAGTAACCAAGGTCGTAAAAATCGACCTGGAGAAGTCTGATTCCTATCGTATTCATTGGCCGTTCCTCAGAGATCGCAGGATTGATGCTTACTCCCCTATTGAAAAACGGTTCATCGATGAGTAAGCCAACCCCGAAAGCTGAGGGTTTTATTTTTCCTGCAGAATGGGAACCTCACGAAGCCACCTGGCTAAGCTGGCCACACAATAAAGAATCCTGGCCGGGAAAGATCGAAAAGGTTTATGATCCTTATTGCCAGTTCATAAAACTTATAGCCGAGGGAGAAAAAGTGTGTATAAATGTGGTTGATTCTGTAATGGCAAAAGAAGCCAGAAGGCTTCTAAAAAAGGTCGGCGCAAATCTTGAACAAATTGAATTCTACCAACACCCAACAAATGACGCATGGTGTAGAGACCATGGACCTGCTTTTTTGATCAACCCGCATACCAGAGAAAAGAGAATTATCAACTGGGGCTACAATGCCTGGGGAGGTAAGTATCCTCCATTCAACCTGGACAATCAGATACCCACATTGATTGCAGAGGAATTAGATCTCCAGATTTATCAACCCGGAATTATCATGGAAGGGGGATCTGTTGACTTCAATGGTGAGGGTATCCTGATTACCACCACCTCCTGCCTGCTTAATAAGAATCGAAATCCTCATCTTGATCAGGGTACAATAGAAGAAATACTGATTAGCTACTATGGTGTGGATACCATTTGGTGGCTTGGAGATGGAATCGAAGGTGACGATACGGATGGACACATTGATGATATCACCAGGTTTGTAAACCCCGATACGGTGGTAACAGTGGTGGAGCCTGATAAAAAGGACCCTAATCATTTACCCCTTGCAGAAAACCTGGAAATACTAAAAAAATTACAGGTAAAAGGTAAGCCACTAAACGTAGTAGAGCTTCCCATGCCCAAACCTGTCATTTACCAGGATCAACGGTTACCCGCTTCTTACGCTAATTTTTATATAGCGAATAATTATGTGGTGGTACCCACTTACAGGGATGACAAAAACGACAAGGAAGCTCTCGACATCCTTAGTCAGTTGTTTAAGGACAGGAGGGTTGTGGGCATCGATTCCACAGATATCGTATGGGGATTGGGTAGTTTCCATTGCCTGAGTCAGCAGGAACCAAAGGTTTAAGAAACACACCCTTCAATATGTTAGTTATGTAGCTTTACCTCATCAGGATGAGCGACCAGATTACCACACTTACTCTTTTCAAATACCCAACTTTACGCGGGAAGATCTGGGCCTTCGGCATGATGCAATTCGCGCACCGGCAGCTGCAAGGGATCGAAGGCATGACCTTCTACAAGCTGGTTGGATCCGGTAAAGGTTTAGGGTTCAACCCATTCCCGGATTGGTCAGTTTATGGATTGCTGCAGGTTTGGAACAGTGACAAGGCTGCCAGGCAATTCTTTGGGTCATCCCCACTAATCAAAAATTACAACAAGAAGACTTCCGAAAGAGCCACGCTATTTATGAGGAATATCTCTGCCCATGGTCAGTGGTCCGGACAGACGCCTTTCAAAACAAGTACTTTACTTGATCCAGCAAATCCATACCGGGCAATCATTACAAGAGCTACCATTAAAGCCTCTAAACTTTGGCGCTTCTGGTCTTATGTACCAACCTCTCAAAAACCAATTAAAAATGCTGAAGGACTCATCTATACCAAGGGGATTGGAGAAATCCCCATCAAACAAATGGCTACCTTTAGCGTATGGGAATCAGAAGACGATATGAAAAAATTCGCCTATCAGAGTAAGGAGCATCAAAAAGCCATCAGGATGACAAGAGAACTGAATTGGTACGCTGAGGAATTATTTGCAAGATTTCAGCCTTACGATTTCATGGGTTCCTGGGAGGGTAAGTCATGGGATTTTTCAACTTCTGGAAAATCTAACAAATCATAGATTTACGGGTTAAGAAAAGTTGATATGTCAAAAGCCATCATCATCGGATCGGGAATTGCAGGACTGGCCAGTGCGCTAAGATTGAGAAAGAAAGGCTATGAAGTTACCGTCTTCGAAGCCAATGAGTACACGGGGGGCAAACTCCATGCATTTATCAATAAAGGATATCGATTTGATTTTGGGCCATCACTGTTCACCATGCCTAATCTGGTGGATGAACTGTTTCAATTATTTGAAATTGACCCCAAAACCTATTTTGAATACATCAGGAAAGAAACGATTTGTAATTACTTCTGGGAAGATGGGCATACCTTTTCAGTCCCAGCGGATGAACAGGTGTTCATAGAGAAAGCCGCTGCAAACTTCGATGTAAAAAAAGAGTCCCTGGCTGGATACTTGAAGAGAAATAAAGAGAAGTATGAGCTAACTGCTAACATCTTCCTGGAAAAGTCTCTTCATAAACTGGATACCTATCTATCCATGGATACCTTAAAATCCGTTCTCCAGATTGGAAAACTCCACCTGGCTAATACACTGAATGGTGTCAATCAACGATATTTTACTGACCCCAGGTTGGTCCAGTTATTTAATCGATATGCCACCTACAATGGTTCCTCCCCCTATTCCACCCCGGGCATCATGTCCTTAATTCCTCACCTGGAGATGCATTATGGAGCCTTTTTTCCGAGAGGTGGTATGCACGAAATCTCCCAAAGCCTCTATAGACTGGCACTTGATCAGGGAGTCCAATTTCATCTCAATGAAGGGGTAGAAGAAATTGAAACAGAGGGTGAGATCGCTACAGGAGTTAAAACTAAAAAGGGAACTTATGCTGGCGATGTGATCATCACCAACATGGATATCTTTTCTACTTACAAGAAGTTATTACCCCAAGCGCAGCAACCTCAAAGAATCCTTAAGCAGGAAAGATCAAGCTCAGCCATCATATTTTATTGGGGCATTAATCGGACATTCAAGGAGCTGGATCTTCATAACATCTTTTTCTCAGCTAACTACAAAAAAGAATTTGATCATATATTCAGCAAACTTGATCTCTATAAAGATCCTACTGTCTATATCAATATCACCAGCAAAGACAAACCCGACGATGCCCCTCCTGGTTGCGAAAACTGGTTCGTGATGATCAATGCGCCTGGTAATTTTGGTCAGGATTGGGACAGCCTGATTAAGGAAGCAAGAAAAAACATTATTCAGAAGATCAACCGGATACTGAAGGTGGATCTTGAGGAACACATTGAACCAGAAGATATCCTTGACCCAATTGGAATAGAACAAAAGACAAGTTCACACCGGGGATCATTGTATGGCACCTCATCCAACTCGATGTTTGCAGCCTTTCTAAGACATCCAAATTTCTCATCTGAATTCAAAAACCTATATTTCTGTGGGGGTTCAGTTCATCCGGGTGGAGGAATCCCGCTGTGTCTATTGTCAGCTAAAATTGCAACAGATCAAATTACTTCAGTTGAATAATCAAGCTAACATATTGAACAAAGAAAATGGAGCCATATTCCTGGTGTGGCTTTTTCATATTTCAGCCATTATTGGAATTGCTTTGGGGCACTTTGAATGGTTTGTTTCCAAAACACCACTGAACCTGATTGTCATTAGTCTGGTTATGTTTGTTGCATACCCGGTAACCAACAAGGCCAGTCTTGGTATCGCGTGGTTGTTTTATCTCACTGGAATGTCAGTTGAATGGGTGGGTGTCCATTATGACATTCTTTTTGGGAGTTATGCTTACGGTGAGAACCTTGGACCAAAAGTCGATGGTGTCCCCTGGGTGATCGGGTTAAACTGGGTGATTTTAACATTTGTGACTGCTGCGATTTCGACCAGACTTTTCAAAAACATTTGGATTCGCATTTTCATCGGCGCCACAATGATGGTTTTCCTGGACTTTTTTATTGAACAAACCGCACCTATACTGGACTTCTGGGAATTTTCAGGGGGTTATGCCCCGATTCAGAATTATTTAGCCTGGCTCGCGATATCAGCGTTTTTACACTACCTTTATCAAAGGTCACTATTACTGGGAAGCTTTACAGTTTCCATTCATATTTACCTGGCACAACTGATCTTTTTTATCTTCCTCTATGGATACCTCAGTGTATGATTATGCCATCATAGGAGCAGGAGCGGCAGGACTACATCTTTGCTTAGCCATGTCCGAGGATCCCTATTTCCGATCGAAGAAGATCCTCATCCTCGAAAAACATGTTGAAAAGCCCATCAACCCTACCTGGTGTTTTTGGGAGAAAGGTGAAGGAAAATGGGATGACCTGGTAGATGCCTCCTGGAGGAAAACCGCTTATATCACCAGTCAAAAGGCCATTGAGATAGCACTTGGAAGCTATACCTACAAAATGGTTCATGGCATTGACTTCTTTACTAAATCGCGTCAGCAATTACGGCAAAAGGAAAATATCACCTGGATTGATTCGGAGGTAAATACCATTGAAGTGGGAAACCCGGTGAAAATCATTACTCCGGATTCTACCTACCTGGCCAGTCATGTATTTGACAGCCGAATCGACCCCGACTTTTTTCAGGAAAAAGGAAAATTCACCTATCTAAAACAACATTTTGAAGGATGGGTCATTGAGTCAGATCAGGAGATTTTTGATCCGGAAGTCTTCACCATGATGGATTATCGGTTGATCTATCCGGGCACTACCAGCTTCATCTACATTTTACCGGTAAGTCGCACAAAAGGCCTGGTGGAATACACGTTCTTCTCGCCGGACCTTGTTGATCAGTCTGTCTATGAGACTTATTTGAAAAAGTACATTTCAGAAATACTGAATATTGAGAATTACCAGGTGGTTAAAAAGGAAAGCAGCGTGATCCCCATGACAGATTATCCTTTTCATAAAATGAATAATCAACACGTCACCAAAATCGGAACGGCGGGTGGTTGGGTTAAAGGATCCTCGGGATACTCATTCAAAAATGCCGAGCGAAAAAGTCAGCAAATCATTGATAACATCAAGAAAAACAAACAACCCGGGCACAACCTCACCAAATGGAGGTTTCGCATCTATGATATGCTCTTCCTGGATGTACTGGGCAGTCATAATGAGATCGGTCCTTTCCTATTTGATGACATGTATTACAAAAATGACATTGAGCTCATCCTAAGCTTTCTTGATGAGGAAACAACTTTTTGGCAGGAGCTCAGGATCATGAATACCTTTAATAAGTGGTTGTTCATGAAGGCAATATTTAAGCGGTTGTTGGGACTATAGTACTACCTTATAAAATCTTTAATTTCCTCCACGGTCTGTTTGGCACTACGACCCACACCAATTAAGGTGGCAGAAGCAAAACCCGTCCAGTTGCCATAACCAACAAACCAGAGACCCGAAATGGCTTTCGACTTTGTCCCGAGTGTGTCCGCCCGACCTTCTATTGAAACAATATCGAGATCGGATAAGTGAATAAGAGAAGATTTAAAACCGGTACAGAAAATAACGACATCTACTTTTTCCTGATTTCCGTCTTCCCATTCCAATCCACTCTTGGTAAATCTTAAAAATGGCCTTAAAGTCTTTCGGAAAACTCCTCTTTCCCGTGCTTCTTTCACAGGTGGAACCATCACAATATCTCCCAGGGAAGGTGGTTGGTATTCCTTTCCTTGCTTCTTTGCTTCATACATCTGTGTGGCCGCATCAAAAAGATAACGGCCGTCAATGTCATCCGCCAGAAATCGAGGTTCCTTTCGGGTGATCCAGATCGTTTCTGCAACAGAAGAAACCTCTGCAAGTATCTGGGCTCCCGAGTTGCCTTCACCGACAACCGCAACCCGCTTGCCTTGATAATCTTCAGGCGAAAAATACCTCGATGAATGCAGTGCTTCACCCTGAAAACTTTCCATACCTTCAAACTGTGGGATGAATGGATTTTCAAATGATCCGGTAGCACTGATGACCACTTTTGTTTCATATCCACCATCAGATGTCTGTAGTTGAAATCCGCTCTCCGATTTCGTAACCGATTCAACTGATACAGACCTCTTTACAGGCAGTTGATATTTCTGCTCATAGTCCCTGAGGTAGCTAATGGTTTCTTCTCGTGTAGGATAATAGTTACTTCCTCCCGACATGATCACCCCGGGTAATGAGCTCCATTGCGCTGGAGAAAAAAGGCGAAGTGATTTCCAATAATTTTGCCAGGATCCACCAGCTCGTTCAGCTTTATCCAGGATGATAAATGATAAACCAGTCCGCCTCAGATAATACCCAACTGCCAGGCCACTCTGGCCACCACCAATAACTATCACATCAAAACTTCGCTGCATTATTGTTGGGGAAACCTAACTGAAAAGGATAAGGAGAAAGTCAATTATCCCTTATTATTCTCGAGCCACCTAAGCCGCCGCTCATCAGGCAAATGGGTAATTGAAAATTCTTCAAATAAGGCTTCAAAACCATCCCCATCCGGACTGGCTGCCATCATACCAACCATTACTGGTTTTTTGTCATTGAGATAAGCCACATTGCTCATCTTATAGTCTTTTCCATCATACGAAAAAAAGATCTCAATCGCATCAATTCTCCGAATGGCTTTTATCCAAAGGGACTTTGGTTTACCACTCAACTCCACAATACTCCAGTTACTGTGAACATCAGTAACTACTGTACTGAAGTTATAAACACCATCCACATATTCTATTCCTGTCTTGATCCAGTGCTCCTCATCAATTCGTAGCATCAATCCCATTTGATCAAATCTGGTTTTGTATTGTCCGGTTATTTTCACAGAAACCTCAAACTCCCCTCCCCGAGTGGCATAGTAAAATGGTCCATCATCAACGGTAAAGCCATAATGTGTGATCCGCCAATAATCAGACTGCGGAGTTACCTCCATTTTCAAACTTCCCTTTCCAACTTCCCATGAAGAAGGCTCATTAAACCAGTTCATTTTTTCCATTATTATCTGTTTGGGGTATTAATATGGCACGATTAATCTTTGCTATAATCGATTCCCAGGTCATTTGTCCGAACCTCTTTCAACTTGGCCGCTAGTTTATGTTGAAATTCATCGACAATATTAGTGTAATCAGGATTATAAGCCAGGTTAGTGTATTGCTTCGGGTCATTTTCCATATCAAAAAGCTCCATACCTGAACCGGTATCCTCATCATATTGAATGTAGGCCCATTTATCTGTTCTAAGCAAAAATGTCTTTCCCCCCTGAGAAACGCTAAAAGCCATGTCTCTCACTTTTTCGCTCGGATCATCAAGCATCTTTACCAAACTTTTTCCCTGTATTTGTTCTGAATGCTCCACGCCTGCCAATTCTGTTATGGTTGGGTACAAATCAAGAAGTTCGACAAATGAATGACAAACAGCAGGTTTCTTGCCAGGTACTTTAATAATCAGCGGAACCCGGGCTGATTCTTCATGTAAGCTTACCTTCATCCAAAAATCATGTTCACCAAGATGAAATCCATGATCCGATGTAAATATGACGATGGTATTGTCTTCCAGACCTTCATCTTTCAGTGTTTTTAATACTTTACCAACCTGCTCATCCATAAAAGAGACAGAGGCATAATAGGCAGCCACAGCTTTCTGCTGCTGCTCAATACTCATTTGCCCATTTACACTCGTCACATAGTTAATGCCTCTTTTAGGAATATCCTCCCAGTCATTTTCGACTTTTTTAGGTAAAGTGATGTCCGCATACGGGTAAGGATCAAAATGTGATTTTGGTGCAACAAACGGCACATGGGGTCTCACCATCCCAACAGCCAGAAAGAATTTTTCATTCTTATGCTTTCTAATTAATTCGCAGGCTTTTTGAGCTGTCTTTCCATCTGCATGTACTAAATCATCTCCCTTGGCCTTTACGATGGTCATCACATTGCCCCCCTTTCGTTCGATTGTTCCATCCGGGTTTCCCTGCACAAGTTCAGCTTCTCCTTCGGTTTGCCATTCCGGGGCCTGACTATTGTATTTTTCATTCCAGGAGAGCGAGTCATCTTTTCCATCACTACCTTTTTCGATATCTATAGGGACTCCCATATGAAAGATCTTACTTACACGGGCTGTATAGTATCCATTCTCTTTAAAGGATTGTGACCAGGTCTTGCGTTCATACCCGATATTTTCCCGACCGCTGATATACCCAAAAGTTGTAGTGGCATTTGGATAATATCCGCTCATGAAAGATGCACGTGATGGGCCACATACAGGAAACTGACAATAGGCTTTAGTAAACATGACTCCTTCTGAAGCAAGTTTGTCAATATTTGGGGTATTGCACTTCTTATTTTCGTACGCTGATACGGCAGTTGCAGTCAAATCATCCGAAATAATAAAAAGGACATTAAAATCTTTTTCCTGCTGGGTACAGGAAAATAAGCTTCCTGCTGCAACTAATGCTAAAAGCAGCAAAATTATGTTTTTGGTGTATATCGATAACACAGTTTTCCGTTAATAAGTCTTGATCATGCGTGATCAGCAATGAAAATCTAAACTAGCTAAAACCCCGGCGAGATGCAACGGGAAAGTTCCTGCAGCTAACAGAAGATGAAGGCTCCTAACTGTTCCCAATGTCAAAAGAAACCATAAGTTCATAGAGGAGATTTAGTGGTGAGGTTAGTAGGCAGGTAGCTATGAAATGCTTTAGGCCCGGGGCAAGTAGCCATTCATCAAACCGAATGTTCGGGTCTATTATTTAGGTCAATAACTTTGATCCATGAATTATTCTGAGAATTACAATTTGTATAGGGGAATAAATTCTGTAGACAATTCGGTATTTATTCATTATTACTTCTCTAAGTTCTACGTTATGGAATTCAGGGACAACTCTTCCAGACTCAGGAAATTCCCTTATTTGTTCAATCCTATCAAAAATTCTATCTCCAAATTCTTGAGCATATCGGGGAGAATCTTGAGCTATGTAGTCAGTTATTGAATCCAGGTCGTTCCAAGCAGACTCAGTAAGAGTTATTTGGACCATTTAGTGTTGAAACGTTCCTTAGCGGTATCAAATGAAATAGTCCTTCCCTCTTCTACATCTTTCAACCCTTTTTCCAATTTTTCGACAAACAAAAGTCTGTCAATGAGTTCTTCAGTTGTAAACTCATTTGGGAGGTGTTCAAGTGTTTCTATCACTTTGTTCTTATTCATAAGATAAAATTAATCAATTGCATGTTCATATGGTAGAAACCCTATAGACCCTAACACACAGTTATGGTGAGTGGCCACCCCTATGCAATAAGAATGAAAGATAGCGGAAACTACCGTGAGATGCAATCAATCGAAACTACTGCGTTTCACAAGTCAATAGCACTTGATTACAGCAAGAGCAGAATGAGAGATCTCTTCACGATCCTCTCTTACCACTCCTCCAAACAAAGTTTATTAAGAAAGGAAAATTACCTTCATTTAATGTGGTGACCCTACTGGCATAGACTCAAACCAGGTAACTACTTGCTGTGTCATCTGACCCACCCGCTCTTTATGTTGATCTGCCAGGTTCTGGGATTCACCCGGATCGCTCACAATGTGGTACAACTCCGGTCGGCCTCCATCATAATCACACAACAGCTTCCAGTCTCCTTCCCTGATTGCTAGATCAGGCAGGTTGGTGAAACCATAAAAATCCTTTCTATCCGGGGGGCGGCTGTAAAATATTGGGGCTTGACGAGATGCCTCAGCTTGACCCAAAAGCGTTGTTATCATACTTTCCCCATCGGTGTAATGATCTTCCGGAACATTCACCCCTGTAAACTCCAATAAGGAGGGAGCAAAGTCAATAGCAGAAAAAACAGAGGATTTATTTCTTGTTCCCCTGGCTTCCTCTTTAATAAAACCTGGTCCCCATGCGATCAATGATGATCGAATTCCTCCTTCATATAAATGGGTCTTATACCCTTTGAGTATCCCTGCCTGTCCCGCGCCTAACTCAGGACCATTGTCCGAACAGAACAGCACTAATGTATTGTCACGTAATTCTTCGTTTGATTTCAGGTAGCTAAAAAGCTTACCGAATTGTTTGTCCATTGCCTCCAATACAGCCAGGTACAGCGCTCTTTTTCCAGCTTCTTTTACAAGTCCATATTCCTCATAGGGTGGCCAATAAGGGCTATGCACATCATCGGGCCATATATTTACATAGAAAGGTTGGTCTTTTTCCAGCGCATCATCTATAAATGCCATGGCTGCATCAATAAATCCGGTGGTGATCTCTGACCGTTGCATCCAGGTGAAGGGTTCTCCCAGAATTTCAGCATCTGCCCAGATCCGGCCGACTTCTCCATTTTCGTCCTTTGTCAGCGGAAGCAGTTTGGCACCCATCCCTTCAAAATTGGTCAATGATTGATCAAAGCCATATTCAGTGATATAAGGAGCTTCAGTCACATCTCTTTGACCACCCATGTGCCACTTTCCAAAATGCCCTGTGGTATAGCCTGCATCATGCAAAGTTCGGGCTAGCATAGGTGCAGAAGGGTCCAGCCAATTGGTAATGCCTCGTTCCTGGTTGAGTTCACGCCGGGCCAGGTAAGAGGTGATGTTCCAGCGTTGCGGATAAGTACCTGTCGAGATCGCTACCCGCGAAGGTGAACAAATGGGAGAATTCACATAGAATTGCTCGAAGGCAATTCCTTCCGAAGCCAGCTTATCAATGTTAGGTGTTTGTGCCTCCACATTCCCAAAGCTGGAAAGATCCGCCCAGCCCATGTCATCAATGAAAATCAGGATGACGTTTGGCTGCTTTTGTTTAGGGCTTTCACATCCGTAAAGGGAGATGATGGAGATAAGCAGATAAAAAATATATCTCATGGTCATTCAATTTTGAGATCGAGCGACTAGTATACGAATAAATAATCTCTTTCTTATTCTTAGTTAAGCAAAGACTGAATTAGTTCCACGGTAAACTGATATTTTGGGGACTTAAGTAATTCCTTCCTCAGATTAGCCATATCTTTAGCGCTGAGAGGGGTCATCCCTTCTTCAGCTCTTGCAGTATTCGCCTCTTCCTTTTTATAGTTGAGGATATTTTGAATTAAAACTTCTTCATCAAAAATATCACTTGCCTTTTTTCCTGATGAATCAGTAATGGATGGGTCAATTCCTAGTTGGCGTACTAAATGGATATGCTTTAGTAGGTTAATATCGATCATGTAACTTCTCGAATACTTACTGCTCATATTCGTCAATGAAAACTTTTTCACTGATAGCAAGCTATCTGCATAGATATGAAGCATGGTCTTGTTTTCAAGTCCAAAACGGGTATCTATTGGAGTATTGAAAGCATTAAAAATCTTCTTTAAAGATTCCAGATCATCATTAAGTAGCTCAAGAGCCTCATCGTCATATACGGAAGATTTATGAGAAACTCTGTAGTGTGTGAGAATCTTATGATACAGTTGCTCTTTGTTCTGAGCATTAAAGGATGCAAAATCTTTTGAGACATAAATGGGGTTAGAGCCGATGTACCTGTTTTGTTGGCGAAGCATCAAATTTATTATTGGTTCACCATGCTTGTTTTTGGCTTCTGAGAGATCAAACATGCGATCAAGCTCAGCGAAAAGCTCATAGTTATCATAGAAAAAAGCAATGTATGCGATACTTTCAAAGCTTGACGCATAATCCCTGTCCGCAGAGATGATAGATTGTAGTTTAGTCTTATCACTCATTAGATCCGGGTCCCTGGAAATAGCTTCCAGATCTGCCAGTGTCTTTGAATAACTATTAATATATATATCCAGTATCTTCTTCTCACTTTCTATAGTATTACTCATTAGATATGATTGAGATTCAGCTGGCATATCTTCAAAGGCTGTATCTGTATACTTAATGGAGGTTAGTTTCTTATATACATGTTCCTCAATATTATCATATTTAGCCTGATGCTCGTCGAGCATACTCTTTACCAAGGCCATTTGTTCCGATATAAGCATTTTCACATTTTCCTCATTTACTTGAGGAAGCAGTTCTTCCTTTAATGGTAAATGATCTAACTCCACCAGACCACTCTTCAAATACCTGGTAGCTTTACTTTTTGGAGTAGGGATACCAACTTCTTTGGCAAATTCATGTCTGATTTTTTGATTCAGTTCAGCATTACTTTTGATCGCGCTTTGAAGACCCGGACTCTTTTCAAGTACAATAAAGTAATTTGGGTATTCGACCATACCATCAATCAATTTGCCCGCCAGGTCAATTGACTGTGAGGCTGATAAACTGTTTATTTTCGCACTTACAGATTCAGGATTGGATATAGCCTCCTCCAACAGAAAGATATTGGTCGTTTTATATTTCTCTCTATAAGCGGTTGGATTATTTGAATTGGCGAGCAACAGCTTAAACGCCTTGAGCGAATTGGTCCTGGCTGCAACATCCACAGGTGTATAATTACCTATTTGAAAATTGGGATCAACACCCAGATCAATAAAACGCTGCAGACATTCCGGACTATCTTCTACCGCACAAAGCATGATCGTCTTTTGTATCTTTTGGTTAATCCCCGATTCAGAAAGTCCATCGATATATTTATTAAGAATAAGCTGTACTGCATCGGGTCTATCCAATGAAATCGCATAGGAAAGCAGGCTTTTATTTTCAACCTGAAGGGTTCTGTCAAGTCCTGCGTCAAGAAAGGCATTCAGGTATTTTTGATTATTAACCCGTATGGCTTTGGCAATCTCTACAACTGCTTTTCGCTGAGTCTCTTCTAATACTTCCTCCCTGATGGGATCAAAATATCCCGGATAAATACTCTTTGCTGTCAATAAAGCTGTGAGTGATAAAATGGTGCTCTGGTCGGAATAATATTCACCTAACTGGAAATAATATTCTGCTTTGGGACTCAGGTTAGCCGCTGCTGCAGTAAAAGAGATGGCGCCATCACGAAATTCAGTAAGACTTTTGTTTTCCAAAAAAAATTCAAATTTCCTCCTGGCAATCAGACTGTACTGCCTATCCTTAGGGATAAACTTATTTTCTATGACTTCAATGTCAGGTTTAATGGGTTTGCTACAAGAATTGTTTAGCCAGTTGGTGTTTGATGGAGTATAGTTTCTCTGCATATCAGAACCATGACACTGTAGGTGCTTCGCAAATTCCAGGTAATATTTTTCATCCTGGAGATTTTCTGCATATCCAGCAAGACGTAGATACTGATGCATGTTTTGATCATTCAGCTCAAGAGCTTTATTTAAAAAGCCTTTCATCTCATTGTTGCGCTGCTGGATGAGCGCATTTTTTCTTGCTTCGATTTGTCTTGCTTCTTCATCCATGCTGGAAAGTGCGCTTGCAGTAGCAAAAAAATTGACAGCAGCTCCCCAGCCGTCTCCGGATTTAACCTGGTTTACAAGGTCCTGGCTCCCCCTGGTAACCATGTCATCATATTGTTGTCCAAAATCAATTTGTAAGGATTGGATGTTCTGCATCTTATAGTTGAAATCCTGTAAAAGTTGATTCGGGTCAGTTGTGTTAATGAGCTCTTTGTAACTATTTAGCTGACCTGCCAGGCTGGAAGCCATCTGTTTACCCTGGCTGACGATACCTTCGCCGTATTTGAAATAACTATAGCTCTGGGGGTTATATTCCCTGAGATAATTTTCTACCAGGTTATTGGAACTTTGGGCATAAGTTGTGCCTACAGCAAAGAAGCAGGCTGCTAACATTAAAAAGCTAATTCTTAAATTCATAAAATCACTTTACACATCAATTATTTTTGTTTTCCGTCGGAAATAGAATTTGGATTGATCGTCCCTCTTTCAAAATGCTGTCCACCTAGTGAGGGTGTGCTCTGACTTCCAAAAGATGGGGTCATCTGAGGAGGAGCAAAATTGAATTTCGGCGGACTCGATGCGCTACCCGGATTTTCTGTAATTCGATTGGCGATATCATTGCTCATGCTAACCATAGCGTTCACGAAATTATCTGTCTGACTGTCCAACCTGGCCATACAATCCCCACTTATCTGGTTATCAGTTATCAACTGTGCATACCGGTTATTGAAATTTTCAAATCTTTTAAGGAACGATTCCAGGTTGTTGTAATTCATGTTTGTAGGATTGTTCGAATAATTCCTAAGAAGCTGTAGGTACGAGGAACACATGCTCTGATGTTCCTGGACCAGGTTATTACAAATTGATGCGTTATAATTTGTAGTGACTGGCTGGGAAGAAGATACCTGTTGCGATTCCACTACTATTTCCCTCCCCTGAATATTTAGATCCACCCGCTCATTAATCTCTTCAAACCTCATTCGTTCTTTTAATGCATTCTCCTGAGGTTTAATATTTGCCGTTTGGTTATCAATCTCCTTCTCGAGGAAACTTCTGCTTTCTGTAGTAGAGGTAGGGTTACTACCTATATCATCATCGGATAATCCCCCAATGAAATCTGAGAAATCATCCTGGGAAGTTGTGTTAGCAACAGGTCCTATCTCCCGGTAACCAAACCTGAATCCAAACCAGTACAAGTCAAAAGGGTCCCCAAGACCCTGTTCAGTAGCTGCCTGCTTCATATTATAATAGTCTTGCTCACTACCTGGGCGAAGAGAGAAATCTGTGTCTACGGAAAATTGGAGTTCAAACGAATGTCCCGGAGCCAACCTAATATTGTTCCTGCCTTGAAACATAGCCCGGCAGTTGGTACAGGAATTATTATTCCTGTAAATGGGATTAATAATCCATCCACTGCTACCTGAAAAGGCTATCTCCACTTCATTACTTGCGGTATTTTGGATATAAAGCTTAAATACATATCGGTAATAAGTAAACTCTATCTCTGATTGCCAGATTTTGTCCTTCCCAATAGGAGTACGGGAAAGTTGTGTGATTGCAATGTTGACCTTATCATTGGGAGGCTTAAAAGGTGAACCTAATTTTCCCTTATGGATCTCAATGGGTATCGTACTGATTGACCCCTGGCTATTATCATTACAGGTTGCTGAGTTGGAAAATGATACAAAGAGTATCAGAGCAATCGCTAATCTTATTCTGACCAATTGTATCGACTGTAATGACATGATTTTCAACTAAATATATTTGAAATTTCAAATAAAAAACAAGAGTGGGTTGAAGATATTTAACAGGGATAATAAACATTGGTTTTTCTTACAGAACTAAAATCATTCTCTGTCATATAATTGGGTTTAGGTTTGCCAATTGATCCTAACAACTAATTGACTTCTTCACTAACTTTAAGTATGCATCGAAGAAAATCCATTGGCTACCTGGCTACACTGGGAATGAGCCCATTGATGATACAGCCGCAAGATCTCTTTCAGCTACAGGAGACAGTTATGAAAAGGAAAATACCTTCATCAGGAGAATTATTACCGGTCGTTGGAGTGGGTACCTGGCAGACTTTCGATGTGGGTTCAGGTACCACCGAAAGAGAACCGCTGAAGGAAGTACTCAAAATTCTACTGGGAAAAGGTGGAACAGTGGTAGATAGCTCACCCATGTATGGTCGTTCTGAAGGTGTAGTAGGTGACCTATCTACTGAGCTGGAGGTCAATGACCAGCTCTTTATGGCGACTAAGGTCTGGACGAGCGGAGAAGCGGCAGGTATCAGTCAGATGAATCGTTCTTTTGCACTGATGAAAAGAAAAACCATCGACCTCATGCAAATCCACAACCTGATAGACTGGCAAACCCATCTCAATACTTTAAGATCATGGAAAGAAGATGGTAAGATCAGGTATCTTGGGATTACTCACTATACCTCTTATGCCTATGATGAGATTGAAAGCATCCTGAAATCCGAAAAGCTTGATTTCCTTCAGATCAACTACTCTATTGTCAGCAGGAAGGTAGAGGAGAGAATTATACCACTTGCACAGGAAAAAGGTGTTGCAGTGATTATTAATCAGCCTTATGAGAGCGGGTCATTATTCCGAAATGTGAAGGGTAAGGAATTGCCCACCTATGCAAAAGAATTTGACTGCAACAGCTGGGGACATTTCTTTCTAAAATGGATACTTTCTAATCCTGCTGTTACCTGTGTCATACCCGGGACTGATAATCCAAAACATATGATTGACAACATGGGAGCCGGAATCGGAAGATTACCGGATCAGGAGTTAAGAAATCGGATGATTAAAGAGATTAGTTAAAAAGCGCTGAATCCATTGGTTTGGAATGTGTTCTTGGGCTTCGAAAGATTTTGATGTGTCTTTGAAAATCGATTATAGGTCGGGCAACTCACGGTTGCACAAGACGAGCCTATTAAGGCAAACATTAGAATAACACCAAGAATTAATACACCTTTCATCTTAAAATGATGATTTGCACGCAAATTAAACGAAATATTTTTACTGATGTTGTGTAAACAAGATTAATGCCAGGAAATAGTGGCTGTTTAAAACCGGCAATAGCACAATCCTTCTAAATTTGAAATATGAACCCATATCTAAAAGCACTGGAAGCAGATAAAAATGGAAACTGGGATGAAGCTCATGACCTGGTGCAGGACCTGGGAACACCTGATGCCGCCTGGATCCATGCCTATCTTCATCGCAAAGAAGGTGATCACATGAATGCGAGGTATTGGTATAACCGTGCCGGTAAAGCGTTTTACGAAGGTAGCCTCGAGGATGAGTGGACGGACCTGTGGAAATACTTCAGTAGTCCGAGCAGAGTTTATTAAAATCTCCCTTCCCTGGTCGTTGTCTTCACCGGCCATCCACCAAGAACAGCATTTCGGTTGGTGAAGACACCAACCGAGGTTACTAACGTTATTTATGTTTAGTAAGTGGGAAAGTCTATTGCGGTAAAAACTTCGTAAACCTGATCTCTTCGTTCAAACTCTTTGTAATAAAGAACTGAATCCCTCCATTTACCAGATATACTTTGATCCCATTTTCGAAGCAAATCTTCACTGCGCTGATCTTAGAGGTCATCCCTCCTGTGCCTAAACCATTATCCCGTTCCTGAACATAGTTCTTCACCACATCCAGATCTTTCACTTCAGCAATAAATTCTGCACCATCTCCAAGGTTCGGATTTTTGGTGAAAAGACCATCAATATCTGAGGCAATAATCAGTCGATCTGCCCTGACCAGGGTAGCCACCAGAGCGGAAAGCTTATCATTATCCCCCAGCACAACCTCCTCCACGGCCACCGTATCATTTTCATTAATGATTGGAATGTATTGATGATGTAAAAGCTCTTCGATAGTATTACGGGTATTGATCTTGGACTCATCATTTTGAAAGTCCCTATAAGTAAGCAGACACTGGGCAACCTTTAATCCAAAATCACTGAATACCTCGCTATAGATCTGCATCAGCTTGGGCTGCCCGATCGCTGACATGGCCTGTTTGGAATGAACCACATTCGACCACCCATTGATGTCTACAAATTGTTTAGCTGTCGCAATGGCACCGGATGAAACCAAAACAATGTCATACTCATCTTTCAGCTCGACAAACTGTCGGGCAATATCCTCAATCTTCCCCCTGGAAATTCGATTCGTCCCGGCAGTAAGTGTAGATGTACCTACTTTGATAACTAATCGTGGCTTACTCATACCCTAACCTGCCCCTGTCCTAACACAAACCATTTATTAGTCACCAGCTGACTCAACCCAACCGGGCCACGGAAATGCAATTTCTGCGTGCTGATGGCAATCTCTGCTCCAAAGCCAAATTGGCCACCGTCAGTAAATCTTGATGAGGCATTGTGATACACCGCTGCACAATCCACCTCATTGAGAAATTGCTCAGCAGAGTCCTTGTCGGAAGATACAATCACACCGGAGTGTCCTCCGGAGTATTTATTGATTACCCGGATAGCTTCATCAATATCATCTACCAGGGCAAAAAGTATTTTTGGTGAAAGGAATTCCTCGTAGTAAACATCCTCACCCCTGACCTGTTCCGCCCCATCAAAACTTTCAAAAAACTTACCATCTGTCAGGACCTCCAGGTTTATGCCTTTAGCCGCACCAAGTAATGCCGGCATCCATCCGGACAGCCCTGGAATATTTTTATTAAACAATACCTTATCAATTGCATTGCAAACACTAAGGCGACTCTTACCATTGAGGATCAGGTTGAGCGCCATATCCAGATCGGCATTTTCATGCACATAAATGAAATTATTGCCACGCCCGCTTACTATCAAAGGAACAGAAGTGTTTTCCTTGATATAATTAATTAACCCCTCGCCTCCACGCGGGATAATCAGGTCTACATCATGGGTATTCTCCTGCAACAATTTTTGTGTCTCACTCCTGTCGATATTCAAATAAGTCACATAATCTGAAGGGACTTCATTTGACTCCAGGGCCTTATGCCAAAGATCGACCAGGTAAAGATTGGAGTTTTTGGCTTCTTTACCTCCCTTTAGCATGATCTTGTTACCCGCCTTAAATGCACTGATGGCGGCTTCAATTGTTACATCAGGCCTGGATTCATAAATGATCAGGATCTTACCAAATGGAACTACCCTGTTCTCCACATGCATCCCATTCGGATGTTCATAATGATCAAGTACCTTACCTTGAGGATCTTCCATGGAAATAACCTCATGAACTGCAGCAATCATTCCATCCACCTTTTTCTGATCCACCTTAAGACGATCTACCAGTGTTGCATCCAGGTCCGTTCCCGATTCCAAATCTTTCTGATTGGCAGAAATGATCTCATCTCTGTGGACATCCAGCAATCTGGCCAGTTCAGTAAGTACCGCCTGCTTTTTTTGGGTGCTAAGGATCATTGTGAAATAGTGTTTCTAAAAGGAGGGCAAATTTAATTGTAAAAAGACAATAATCCCTTGTTAGCTTAAACGACAGCCTTTAAACTTTCTTCGTTTGCCTTTACAATCGATGCTACATCTTCTTCAGACAGGGCATTAGAAACAAAAAGGCTTTCAAACTGGGCCGGCGCCAGGTAAATGCCCCGGTTCAACATTTCCTTGAAATACCTACCAAATAGTTTCGTGTCACTCGTCTGGGCATCTTTAAGGTCCTTTACTGTAGTATCAGTAAAAAAAAGACTGAACATACTACCTATCTGGTTAATGGTATAGGAAAAGCCCAGGTCGTTGAGTGATCTCTTATATCCTGCTACTATTTGTTTTGTGGTATTGTCAAGATGAGTGTATATCTCCGGATGATCTTTTAGTTGCTTTAAGATCGCATAACCTGCTGCCATAGCCACTGGATTTCCTGACAATGTCCCTGCCTGGTATACCGGCCCATCAGGAGATACAAAGTCCATGATTTCACGCTTTCCACCATAAGCGCCTACTGGCATTCCGCCACCAATTATTTTTCCAAGCGTGGTCAGATCTGGCATTACACCATATAATTCCTGCGCTCCTCCCGCCGAGAGTCTAAACCCAGTCATGACCTCATCAAAGATCAGGATGATCCCCTTTTGATTACAGATCTGCCTCAACCCTTCCAGAAACCCTTCCTCCGGGAGCACACATCCCATATTTCCTGCGACTGGCTCAACAATAAGAGCGGCTATCTCTCCGGGATTTTTAGCTACGATCTCTTTTACTGATCCCAGATCATTGTATGCGGCCAATAAAGTATCTTTGGCGGTACCGGGTGTAACTCCCGGACTGTTGGGTGTCCCCATGGTCATCGCTCCACTTCCGGCAGCAATGAGAAATGAGTCTCCATGGCCATGATAGCAACCGGTAAATTTGATCACCTTATTTTTTCCGGTATACCCTCGTGCAAGCCGAATCGCAGACATCGTGGCTTCGGTACCCGAATTGACCATCCTGACCTTTTCAATAGAAAGAACCATATCACAGATCAGTTCTGCAAGGGTAACTTCACCCTTTGCGGGTGCACCAAAAGAGGTGGAACCTTTGACGGCTTCAATGATGGCCTGCTCGATATCAGGATTGGCATGCCCCAGAATCATGGGACCCCAGGAATTGATTAGATCGATGTACTTATTCCCGTCTTCATCCCACATATAGGCCCCTTTTGCCGACTTAAAGAAGATGGGGTCACCTCCTACTGCCTTGAAGGCCCTTACCGGAGAATTGACACCTCCGGGGATAAAATGTTTTGCTTGTTTAAAAAGGTTTTTGCTGTTTTCAATTTTCATAGGTATCTCTGTTCACCACTTCCAACTCTGTATCCTTAAATCTAACGATTGGAACCACCTGATTATCATTTGACAACCCGTATCTGGTTCCTTCAAAGATCTTTCCCCTGGTATACATCCCGCCTCTCAAGCCGGTCTGAAAATATTTTCCGTAGGCATTCAACTGCTGCCCAACAAACCAGGTTAACTCATATCCAATGAGGTGATATTCGGATGGCAAAGTCTTATATTTCTTTTCCAGTCGATTGAAAATATCCTTGAAGGAATATTTTTCCTTGTCGATATATTGAGGATCTACCATGGTGATACCCAACCGCTCGTACTGATTATAATTGGCCATTGTATAGTCGAGCCAGTCTGCGAAGGCATATATCCTTGCGCTGTCTTTTCTGGATTGTACCGCACTGATCAGGTTAGTAGAAAAAACACTATTGTGTGTAGCGACCAGGAAATGACCAATTGAATCCCTTTTCATATACAACATCTCTTCATAATACACGATCTCCTTTTTGTTATCATCATAAGAGATTGGCATGAAAAAACCATCTTCCTTCCCTTCATCTCTCCAAATCTTCTTTAATTCATCCTCCCGTATCCGCCTGGACTCAATAATTCGATCAGGTATCAGGCTAATCGAATCTGCTTCATCCTCAGTCAGATAGACAACTTCTTCGGCAGTAAGCGTATCCTGAATGATTTTGGCATTCTCCTGGTTAATGAAACTTGTCAGAACGATCTCATATCCTGCATCAATCAGCTTATTTTTATAAATAGCAGCTAGGAGTGAGTCCTTTTCATTCTGTTCATAAAAGATCATCACATATTTGTTCGAATCATTTTCTACAATGGCTTGCTCAGCCAGAGCCAATGCCATGGTTTCTGTAGAAGGATTCAGCAGAAATGAATAAGGGTTTCGCCCAATGATTTCACTGGTAGATGAAATCGGATTGATCATGTTCATCTGATGCTCCAGGCTGTAATCCTGAGCTGCCTGAACAGGTCCGGAATATAGTGGACCGACAATCAGGTCGTTGTCATCAAAACCTTGAGAATTGAAAATCCTTTCTGTTGTTTCTTTATTTCGTTTGGTATCATAAGGAATCAATTCAACCCGCTTACCCTCACGTCCCAGATCTTCTGCGGCAAGTTGCATTCCCTGATATAGATCAGTGACCAGGCTATTTTGTAAGACTCTACCCGGCTGGCTAAGGGATTCAAACATGAATGGCAGGACCACTGCAATTCGATATTGGTCCTTCTTGACTATAGGGAGTGATGCATCCTTGATGGATGCAACATCAATATTGTGTTTGCTCTGGATTTGATCTATCAAATTAAAGTCCCTTTCGTTGTAAGGTAAATCCAGTGATCGTTTAAGATAGGTTTCCGACACAAACCTGTTTTCAGGGTATGCTTTTACCAGCTGAGTCAACGTATCCATGGAGACATTACCCAGGAATGAGGCAACCAATTCCTTCTCTGTGGAATTGTTGTAAACAGCATCCGTATGCTTGGATGCATAATTCAGGGCATCCTCAAAATTACGGGTAGTAAAATTGGCATATGATAACCAGAATAATATCTCGGGCTTTTGATTGAACCCTGGATACTGGTCAAGGAGATTGCTCCATGTGTCAACAGCCAGTTGAATATCACCGCCTTTGAAGGAGCTCAAGCTAAAATAGAATTGCGCATAGGGAGCAAAGGGAGAATTAGACCTGGAAAGATTGGAAAAGGCAGCTTTTGCACTTAAATACTGCCCTGCATTAAAAAGGCGTTTTGCTTCAAGATATTCTTCTTGTACACTCTGGGCCATTATGAGCACAGGAAAGCACAGAATGATCACATAGGTAAAGATCCTTTTCAATGTATAACTGGTCTTAATTAAAATCATTTCTGAAACTACTTTATTCCCACTCTATGGTCGCGGGAGGCTTGGAAGAAATGTCATAGACTACCCTATTCACCCCTTTTACCCGGTTGATTATTTTATTACTTACCCTGCCTAAAAAGTCATAGGGAAGGTGACACCAATCAGCAGTCATCCCATCCAGGCTGGTAACCGCCCTGAGCGCCACTACATTTTCGTAAGTCCTTTCATCCCCCATCACGCCGACTGATTGTACTGGTAATAGCATTGCGCCTGCCTGCCAGACCTGATCATAATGACCTTCTTCCTGCAGCCCGGTAACAAATATATCATCTACCTCTTGAAGTATCCGAACCTTTTCAGCGGTAATGTCTCCTAAGATCCTGATACCAAGACCAGGACCCGGGAAAGGATGCCTTCCCAGGATCATCTGAGGGATTTCCAGTGCCCTGCCTACATTCCTCACCTCGTCTTTAAATAAGGAATTCAAAGGCTCTACTACCTTCAACTTCATCTTTTCCGGTAGCCCGCCTACATTGTGGTGTGACTTAATCGTAACTGATGGCCCTTTTACAGAAACAGATTCAATTACGTCCGGATAAATAGTACCCTGACCGAGCCATTTTACATTTTGAATCTTGTGAGCTTCACGATCAAATACCTCAATAAATACCCGGCCAATTGCTTTGCGCTTTTCTTCAGGGTCTGTCTTTCCTTTCAAGGCTGAATAGAACTCTTCCTTTGCGTCTACACCTTTTACGTTAAGACCCAATCCTTCATATGACTTGAGTACATTTTCAAACTCATTCTTCCTTAGCAAGCCATTGTCAACAAAAATGCAATAGAGATTCTTCCCGATGGCATGATGGATCAGCGTAGCTGCGACTGAAGAATCCACACCACCGGAGAGCCCCATCACCACTTTATCATCCCCCAGATTTTCTTTTAACTCCCTTACTGATTCCTCCACGAAGATATCAGCTGTCCAGTCTTGTGATGCCTGGCAGATATGAACCACAAAATTTCTTAGCAACGTCTTCCCCTCCAGGGTATGCGTGACCTCCGGATGGAACTGAATCCCATAAATTGGTTTTTCTTTTATCTTAAATGCCGCTACCGGAATGCTCTCCGTATGTGCAATAGATTCAAAATCTTTCGGTAGTTGTGTGATGGTATCCCCATGAGACATCCATACCTGACTGCCTATAGAAAGTTCCTTCAACAAATCATAGTGGGTATCAATGTGGGTGAGGTTAGCCCGGCCGTATTCTCTATGAGAAGATTTACTCAACTGGCCTCCCTCTTTATACGCGAGTAGTTGAGCCCCATAGCAAACACCCAAAATAGGCACTTTGGGCAAATGTTCAATATCAACATCCGGTGCATCTTCATCCAGAACCGAACAGGGACTTCCTGATAGTATGATGCCTTTTACCGTTTGATCAGGCTCAGGAAAATGGCTGAATGGATGGATTTCACAATAAACATTCAGTTCCCTGATCCTTCTGGCTATTAATTGTGTGTACTGGGAACCGAAGTCTAGGATCAGGATTTTGTCTTGCATGGCCGCAAAATTAGCAGAATCAGAGAAAAATCAGGCATAAGATGGCGTTTTGAAATTCTGGTAGACAACACGGATATACCTATCTTTCCATCCAATTCACTTTTAGTAGATATTTATGGCCATCATCACTTCATTACTCATTAAGCTGCTTATTCTAACAGGCCCTGTTGACTCCGCCACTCAGGACCTGATTAAAGTAATTGATGAGATCTCTGACCGGCCTACTGAAATAGCCATAGAAAACAAACTTGACATCGAGTCCAGCGGGGGGCATCTTCAGGGGATTCAACTTTATGAAAATGCTGGAAAAGATTATTTTTTCTGGTCCGGTAGCTCAAGCAAATATGGCTACCTGGCCGTAGCGGATCAAAAGGAAGTAAGGCGTCTGCATAAGCTGGAATATAAACCCCTGAAACATGCCGGAGGCTTTCAAATCAGTGATAGTTGGCTTGCGGTGGGTGTAGAGGATAATGAAGCACGCAATACTTCAAGAATTCATATCTATAAGCTGGAAAAGCCGTTTGCAAAAAGTTTGAACCTTATGGGAATCATTGAGCGGACAGGCGAATGGGAAAGGGCCACCGCGGGAGCCGTAGCTATTTATGAGGCGGATGATTCTATCCTGATACTGGTTGGTGACTGGTCCAATCGCCACATCGATTTTTATCGGGGAGATAAAATAAATCCTGGTGGACTAATGGAATTCAAAAAAACTGGCGAACTGGAGATGGAGACTTGCTCAAAAGATGGCTGGATTGACCCCACACCCTGGCCTTATCAAAATATCAATCTGATCGACTTTCAGGGAAAGCTTTTTCTTTTTGGCTTTTCAGCAGGGCCCAAGGATGAAAACCTGATGGACATATATAGCCTCGATAATTACTATGCTCCTGTTCCTGATTTAAAAAAGGTCTACACCAGAAGCTTTGAAAAAACAACAAAAACACAGTTCATCTGGGGTGCAGGAATAACATTGAGTGAGGAAAATAGTGCCACAATATTGGTCTGTGGTCGGAATATCACTAATCAAACGGTAGTAACTGAGTATTCATCTAAAAAATGAATGCAAACCGGACTATTTTTGAAAATATTTAAATATATGTTACAAATTTTACATTAAAATCAAATAATTTCTTAAACAGCAAATAGATTATCTTGAATCATTTGAAATATCTTGAATTTTACGTTGATTAGCCGATTTATTTGAAAAATTATCAATGACCCGCGAAGAGGAAAGACTAGCTGAAGCTAGAGAAGGAATTGGCTGGAAACAATGGGGACCTTATTTGTCCGAAAGACAATGGGCCACAGTGAGAGAGGACTACTCTGAGCATGGAAACGCATGGGAAGGTCTCATTCATGATCATTCAAGAAGCAAATCGTACCGCTGGGGTGAGGATGGCATCGGGGGTTTCTGTAATGAAGACCAAAGAATTTGTTTTTCCTGGGCCTTTTGGAATGGTAAAGACACCATCCTAAAGGAAAGAATGTTTGGCCTCGGTGGGAATGAGGGTAATCATGGAGAGGATGTAAAGGAACTTTACTATTACCTGGATAGCACACCTACTCATTCTTACATGAAGATGCTGTATAAATACCCTCAAAACGTATTCCCTTATGTTGACCTGGTAGAGAAGTCACGTACCCTGACAAAGAAAGATCCGGAATACGAGATCATTGATACTGGTGTCTTTGACAAGGATGAGTATTTTGACATTTTCCTTGAGTATGCCAAAGCCACACCAACAGATTTCCTGTTGACCGCTGAAATCCATAACCGGGGACCAGTAGCTGCAGAGATTACGGTCCTGCCAACTATATGGTTTAGAAATACCTGGTCTTCGGGCAGAGATAAAATAAAGCCAAAGATTTCTCAGGTTGATGATCATAAGATGTTGATTAAGCATCACCTGTTTGGAAATTATCATATATACCTAGACGGAACTCAAGTGGAACAGCTTTACTGCGAAAATGCCACTAACAGGAAGAGACTTTACAATACTGAAACCAAGGAAAAATACTTTAAAGATGGCGTCAACGATTACATTATTAATGGGTCAGACAGCGTCAATCCTCAAAAGAAAGGGACAAAAGCCAGCGTTCATTACAAACTGATAATTCCACCTGGCGAAAAAGCAAGGGTCAGATTACGCATGACCACGGAGGTTTTAGAAAATCCCTATCATGATTTTGACTCGATCTTTGAAGAAAGAAAACAGGAATGCGAAAGCTTCTATCAGGCTAAGCAAAGCAAAGTTCCTACCCATGATCTCAAAAATATCCAAAGACAGGCTTTTGCTGGTCTCATGTGGAGTAAGCAGTTCTATTATTACAATGTATCAAAATGGATAGGTGGTGATCCCGGAAGACACAAACCTTCGGATTCCCGGAAGCACGGTAGAAACAGCGATTGGCAACACATGTTCAATTATGATATTATTTCCATGCCTGATAAATGGGAATACCCATGGTTTGCCGCCTGGGATCTAGCGTTTCATTGCATCCCCATTGCCAGGATAGACCCGGATTTTGCCAAGGATCAGCTCTTGACCCTACTGAAAGAACGCTATATGCATCCAAATGGTCAGATCCCGGCTTACGAATGGAATTTCAGCGATGTCAATCCGCCCGTACATGCATGGGCAGTTCTAAGGGTCTTTAAGATCGACCGGAAAATGAATGGTGGAAAAGGTGATGTTGATTTCCTGCAAAAAGCATTTCATAAACTCCTGATCAATTTCACCTGGTGGATCAACCGGAAAGACAAGGATGGCTCCAACATCTTTGAAGGTGGATTCCTTGGATTGGATAACATCGGGGTTTTTGACCGTAATCACCCGATTGTAGAAAATGCTCGACTGGAGCAGGCTGACAGTACAAGCTGGATGGCGATGTTCTCACTCAATATGCTGAGGATCGCGTTGGATTTGGCAAATGAATTCCCGGTTTACCAGGATATGGCCATTAAGTTTTTCGAGCATTTCCTTTACATCTCTGGTGCTATGAATGGAGTGGATGAAGAAAAGGTGGATCTGTGGGATGATGAGGACAACTTCTATTACGATGTGATGCATATCCCTGGCAAAGAAGTCAAACAAATGCGAGTTCGTTCGATGGTAGGTTTGATCCCTTTGTATGCAGTGGAGATTCTTAATTCGGATGTTTACGACAAACTACCTGAGTTTCGTGAAAAGCTGGAATTCTTTTTGAAAGAACAGCCTAAACTCGCCTCGCTCGTTTCCAGGTGGGAAGAGAAGGGAAAGGGCGAGCGTCGACTACTGAGCATTTTAAGGGGATTCAGGATGAAAAAGATCCTGGAGCGTATGCTTGACCCAAAAGAATTCCTTTCACCTTATGGGATTAGAGCGTTATCAAAATTTCATGATGAAAACCCCTATATGATGAAAATCAATGGGGACGAATTCAAAGTAAAATATCTGGCAGGAGAATCTGATTCATCATTCTTCGGAGGAAACAGCAACTGGAGGGGACCGGTTTGGTTCCCGGTAAACTACCTGATCCTGGAAAGCCTGCTGAAATTTTATTTCTACTATGGTGATGACTATAAAGTAGAATTCCCTGTGGGTAGCGGAAAGATGATCACACTACTGGAGGTGGTTAGGAAATTGACTGAAGGAATGATGTCACTATTTCTACCTGATAGTAAAGGTCATCGACCAATTTACGGAGACGTCAAGAAATTCCAGGAAGACCCACATTTCAAGGATTATATCCTCTTCTACGAATACTTCAACGGAGACAATGGCATTGGCCTTGGAGCCTCGCATCAAACCGGCTGGACCGGGTTGATTGCTGAAATGATCCATCGGTATTATAATACCGAAACTGTCATAAAAGTACCGTAACTAATGTTTCTTCTCTTTCCGAAAAGTAACATAACTTGCATTCCGAAAATTTTATAACCATGCGAATTTTATATACTTTATTTCTTGTTTTTGCTATTCAGGTTGCATCCTTCGGTCAAACCAGTAAACCCAAATTGGTTGTCGGAATTGTGGTAGATCAGATGCGTCAGGATTACCTTCTTCGGTTTGCAGACAAATATGGCGATGATGGATTTAAGCGCATGATGAAAGATGGAACTGTCGCTTACAATGCACACTACAATTATATTCCTACCAACACCGGACCTGGTCATGCCTCTGTCTATACAGGTACCACACCCAGCATGCATGGCATTATATCCAACAACTGGTACAACAAAGAAACCAAAAGTGGTATCTACTGTGTAGAAGACAATAATTACGCAGCGGTAGGTGGAGATGAAGGTGCGGGGAAAATTTCTCCAGCAAACCTGGTTACAACTACCATTACTGATGAACTGAAATTAAGCTCAAGTTTTAAGAGTAAAGTGATTGGCGTAGCCATCAAAGACCGCGGGTCTGTGCTACCTGCAGGACATAATCCGGATTGCGCCTATTGGTACGACAGTGAGACTGGTAATTTCATGACCAGCACTTATTATTTGAAAGAATTACCCGGATGGGTCAACAGCTTCAATAAAGAAAAGAAAGCTGAAAAGTATATGAAGAATAAATGGGAACTGTCTTTTCCATTGGAGCAGTATACTGAAAGCAGGGCTGATGACAATACCTATGAAAATCTTTATGGGGGTCTGGAAAAACCAACATTCCCCTATGATCTTCCCGGGCTTTCAAAAAAGGGATCAGCATTAAATATTATCAGAGCTACCCCATACGGTAACACACTTACCCTGGACTTTGCACTGGCAGCCATCGAAGGTGAAAAAATGGGCCAAGATCAAATCACAGATTTCCTGGCTATCAGCTTCTCTTCTACCGATTACGTCGGTCATCAGTTTGGTCCCTACTCTGTTGAAATCGAAGACACCTATATTAAGCTGGACAGGGAGATTGCCAGACTATTAAACTACCTGGACACGAATGTTGGAAAGGGACAATATGTGATGTTCATCTCTGCGGATCACGCAGTAGTAGCTAACCCGCAATACCTGGTTGACAACAAACTCCCTGGTGGTTACATCAATTCAGGCTCAATCAAAACCGCTATTGAAGCTGGTGTGAAATCTGTTTGTGGGGAAGGGGATTTCATCGCTAATATCTCCAACAATCAGCTTTACCTCAATCATGAGTTATTAGCAGAGAAAAATATCAAAGCCAAAGATGTCCTGGAAGCTGTAAAAGCGAACCTGCTCCAACAAGACAATGTAGCCAATGTATATTATCCGGGAGAATTGGGAACTTCAGGTGAGTTACAAAGCACTCTGTTAAATAACGGATACAATGCCAAACGATCTGGTGACCTCATTTATCGCTTCAACCCTGGATTCCTGGGAGGAAAACCTGGCGATCGCGGAACCTCTCATGGCACTGGTTATAACTATGATACACATATCCCGATGGTCTTTTATGGAACCGGTGTACCAGCAAAATCTGTGTATAGAAGAGTAAACATAACAGACATTGCTCCCACCCTCTCAATGATTTTAAAAATCACATTACCAGCTTCAGCTACCGGGGAACCATTAACAGAAATTTTCGAATGAGTCAAATCGGTTTAATCTTTGATATGGATGGTGTCATTGTAGACAACAACAAGTATCATTTTCTTGCATGGCAAAAGTTAGGAGAGAAATATGGGATCAATATTTCTCCTGAATACTATAAGGATAACATGAATGGACGTACCATTAAGGAACTGATCCGGACGGTATTCAAAGATATCCCTGAAGGAGATGTAAGCCACCTGGGCGAAGAAAAAGAAGCTACCTACCGTGACCTTTATAAAGACCTGATTACCCCAAATAAAGGAATCATGAGTCTACTTGATTTAGCGAAAAAAGAAGGAATTCCCATGGTGGTCGGCACTTCTGCACCCTTGGCCAACGTGGAGTTCACCATTGATCGGCTAAATCTCAGGGACTACTTTGTCGATATCCTGGATGAGCGTGCCGTAACACTTGGCAAACCTCACCCAGAGATCTACCTTAAATGTGCAAAGGCAATTAATCGTGATAATGCTAATTGTATTGTCTTCGAAGACGCGGTTTCAGGCATCAAAGCGGGTAAAGCTGCAGGCTCCAAAGTAGTGGGAGTTGCTACCTCACACTCAAGGGAGGAACTGGATGCTGATATGGTAATCGATAATTTTGAAGGGTTTGGATTGCAACAGATTAGGTCTGTTTTAAGTTAAAGTATTCATGAAGCAATTTCTATTTGGTTTTCTATTCGCCCTAGTCCTTACTAGTGGATATGCACAACCTTTAAAGATTGCCAAACTTAAATATAATGGAGGTGGAGACTGGTATGCCAACAAAACGGCTTTACCAAACCTGATTGAGTTTTGTAACAAGAACCTTGGAACCGAAATTGCCAGAGACGAAGAGATTGTAGAGGTGGGCAGTCCTGATCTATTCACATTCCCTTATGTCTATATGACGGGACACGGCAATGTTGTTTTTAATGATCAACAGGCGGAAAATCTGAGGAATTATCTAATCTCAGGTGGATTCCTACATATTGATGATAATTATGGGTTGGATCAATTCATTCGGGTGGAGATCAAGAAAGTCTTCCCAAATCTGAATTTTGTTGAGATCCCTTTCGACCATCCAATCTATCACCAGAAATATGATTTCAAAGATGGATTACCTAAGATCCATGAACATGACGGATTCCCGCCACAGGGTTTTGGGATCTTTTATGAAGGAAGATTGGTGTGTTTTTACTCTTATGAGAGCGACCTGGGTAATGGATGGGAAGACAAGAGCATCTACAATGACCCGGAGGAAGTAAGACAGCAGGCCCTGAAGATGGGAGCAAACATCATTTCTTATGTATTCACCGGTACTCCCGAGGTAACACAGTAAACATTCCTTTCCCCTTTCTCCTTTCTCCTTTTTCCTCTCACTAAATAAAAAAAGGCCGTACCCTGAGGCACGACCCTTCACCTGATAGATTAACTACCTGATCTTACCATTTCCTTCCTCTAGGTCGGATAGTACGAACAACTGTCTCCCCGTCTGCAGTGATACTTGCTTCATTGTCACACTCTCCATCTCCATAGTCGATAATCGCACTGCGATCTCCCACAATAATCTCTTTCACACCCGCTACAGGTACTACAATCCTAGAATCTCTACACCCTCTTTTGAATACAAGCGTTTCCAAAATATTCACCTCGTAGTTATCCCCATTCAGATTTACCCCACTGGCAGAACCATCTACAGTGGCATAATTTTCTCTTCGGTCCAGGTGGAAGAATAAGGTACGCAAGTGATTTGCATCTCTTGTAGCAAAAGTGCCGTCAGGAAATGTAAGCTTTCCGCCATCCAGGATGATTTCAAAACTTATCGAATTTTGCGCATTGGTCTCATCAGTCACGTTGGACACCTTTCTCACACCTTCCACATGGATGCTATCCACATAAAAATCTTCAAAAGATATCTGTCTGTATGAACCGCTTTCATGCATTCTTCCATCATATTCTATGATTACTTTACCACTTTTCACCACTCCATTAGGACCTTCACATCCATCACCAAAATCAATGGTGATGATATGATTCACTGTATCCTTTGTTACTTCTGCACAATCCAATAAATCATCCCTGGTAATTCTCCCTGATGGATCTTCATCCAGTGTTTCCATCCCGGCATCGGAAAGCAAATCCACTTCTTCAAATGTGGCCTCAATCGCAGCTTCTGACTCTAAATCAAATGAAGATATATCAGGATTACCTTCATTATCATTCTGGCAAGCCGACAAAAACAGGGAAAACAACACCCCAACTGTCAAACCTTTAACTAATACCTTTTTCATCGTTTCTTTAAATTTAGTTTTTATTGATTTGCTGCTTTGACAAGAAAATGTTGTCAAGGTTTAATACAGGATAACAAAAAATTTCCGATGCTGATTAATTTATTTAACTTCATCATCCGAAATTCTCATTATTTGTACGTTATTTGAGAGCCTTTTACACCAATGAAATATTTAATAATTATCGCCTTTTCAATTATCAATCTGCAGGTAATCGCTCAGGGTTGTAGTGATGCGGGTTTCTGCACCATGGGAGCAATGAAGCCCGACCAGAACTATAGTAAAGCAATCGATTTGAAGTTAAGATCAATTGAATTGAGTTACTACCACGCCACAACCACACTTTCTCCGGTTATTCAGTCTTACACCGCAGATGTAACCATCGGAGTCAATGATTATAATTTTTTCCAGGTCAAAGTACCTTACATGATGACCAAAGGAAACTTCGGTAAAACACAGGGATTAAGCGATATATCGCTGAGCTGGACCAGGCAACTTGTAACGAAAGAAGGTTACACAATCAGCGCTACACTCGGAGGAAAAATTCCAAGTAACAAATCTGATCTTGATCGGGAGCCTGATGGAGCTTTTGGTGGCACTGGCGACTTCCCCATGTATCAGCAGGTAAGCCTTGGAAGCTATGACCTCGTTGCAGGAGGAGCTTTTATTACAGATGAATGGCTTTTGGCCACAGGCGTTCAGGTAGCGCTTACTGAAAATAATAATGATTTCAGGTGGGGCCAATGGCCAGATTATCCAAGCCAGGAATATGTACGTAAATATGCTTTGGCAAATAACCTGAAACGTGGCATTGATGTTATGCTTAGAGTGGAGCGCAATTTCAGATTTACCAATTTCAATTTCAATGTAGGATTACTCCCCATCTACCGAATCACGAAGGATGAACGTTATGATTTCAACATTGACCAAAGAGTAAAAGTAGATGGAACTACCGGACTGGCCCTGTCTGCCCTGGTCGGCGGTGGCTATCGATTCAATGTAAACAATGGGATCAGGGTATTATTTGGAAGAAAGATCACTCAAAAGGATGTCAATCCCGATGGCCTAACCAGGCACGCCATTCAAACCATTAGCTATATCTACCGATTCTGATATGAAGTATTTAGTCTTTTTATTTATAATCCTCGGGTGTAGTATTCCCGGTTTTACGCAGGATTTATTTCAACAAGCCAATGAGGAACTGGATGGAGGCAAGTTTGAAATGGCACTGGGGCATTTTAAGGATGCAGGTGCTGCGTTTTCAAAACAAGGTGATGCCCGAATGGCTACATTCTGCAAACTGGGAGAAGCAGATGCCTATCTTGGCCTTGGGCAGATTGATGTAGCCAGATCAATTGCTAATGGCACTTCAAGGTTTATCAATACGCTTTATAAAAATGACACCCCTCTAGTTGTAAAAGGGCGAATGACCTCAGGTAATGCATATCTGAGATCCGGAAGGATTGATCTTGCACTTGAAAATCTGAAGGCTGCAGAATCATTGCTCGACGAGTCCAGTATGCAGGCTGCCGAATGTTTTGATGACCTGGGCGTCATTTATACTACAAATGGAAACAGTGAACTGGCCCTCCAGTATCTGCAAAAGGCACTTGCCATCAGACAAAAAGGAAGCAATCAAATTCTTGTGGCAGATTCCTACAATAATATCGGACGGGTTTATCTGAATGATGAGCCACTCCAGGCCATTATCTATTTCAATAGGGCACTAAAGATCTATACTGAGCAACTGGGTAAGACACATCCTAAAGTAGCGGTCATTTATAGCAATATGGCTTTTGCCAATGCCAATCAAAACAATTTTAATGATGCGCTGGCATATTTAGATCAGGTAGCTGAGATCTACAATACCATCTATACGTCCAGTCATCCAAATAAAGCCTTTACCATGAATAACCAGGGAAGGATCCTGGAGATGAAAGGCGATTACGAAGGTGCGCTGGACTATCAACAAAAGGCCTTGCAAATGTATCTGGACTTGTATGGCTCAAAACATCCCGAAGTTGCCAATACCTATTTTCTTATCGGGAGCATCTACCAAAAAACTGAAGAATATCTAAAGGCTATAGAAGAATTTCAAAAATCTGTTTATGCCAACCTGTTCGACCAGGACTACACAGATATCTATGACCTTCCTGAGATCAGTGATTACTTCAATGCAGACATCCTCCTTACCTCACTACAAGCCAAAGCCCAATCACTTGAAGCATACCATTATAGTAAAACACTTAAACTCAAAGACATCAACAGTGCATTAAATACCCTGATCAAGTGTGATGAACTGATCACCCAAATTCGACAGATCAGGTTTAATGAAGCGGATAAACTTAAACTGGGTGAAATAGCTTCCCAGATCTATGAAAATGGAATCAGTATCGCTGCCTATCTGAGCGAACGAACCTTTAAGAAGAATTACTATCTCAACCTGGCTTTTGATTTCTGTGAAAGAAGTAAGTCATCCATCCTTCTGGCTGCCATCAATGACACCAATGCAAAACAATTTGCCGGTATCCCAGGATCGGAGTTAATCATTGAAGATAGCCTTAAAACCGAAATCGGTTTTCTGGAGCAAAGGCTGGCACAACTGGATACTGAGGAGGAAATCCAAAAAACCAAAATAGAATTGCTCAGGTATCAAAATGCGCTTCGTGATTTCATCACCAAACTGGAGACCCGGTATCCTGAATATTATGATTTGAAATACAATACTGAGCTGGCCAGTATCCCTAAGATCCAATCTATGCTGGGGTCCTTTTCTGCCATGCTCTCGTATTTCATCGGGACTGACAGAATTTATATATTCCAGGTTACACAATCTAAAGCACATCTGTATAACCGGCCAAAAAATGCAGATTTTATCAGAATGCTCAGTGGGTTCAGGAATTCTATCAAGTACTATGTAGACGAAACATTCACCACTACTTCTAATTCTTTATATAGCCAATTGATACCAAAGTTGCCAGTTAATATCAACCAGCTGATCATCATACCTGATGCAGCCATTGGCACCATCCCATTTGAAGCACTGGTTTATCAAAAAAGTGAGGACAATAAGATCAGAAACAATCAATACCTGATTAATAAGTACGCTATTGGGTATGACTACGCAGCCACTCTTGTTCTGAATAAATCCAAAAATAAGATGTCCAGCAACAAGAAAGGAATCCTGCTTGCAGCCCCGATCACATTTGAAGAGCAGCGCCTGGTTCAACTACCGGATTCCAAAAAAGAAATTGATGAAATTGGAAAACTTTTCTCAGACTCACAGATGCAGGCAGTATCATCAACCGGTAGTGCAGCCTCTGAATCTATGATCAAAACAACACCACTATCGGATTTTCAGTTTATCCACCTGGCTACCCATGGAGTGGTAAACCAGTCAAAACCAGAACTTTCAAGGGTGTTTCTCTGCCCGGAGGGATCAGAGGATGGAAGCTTATACTCCGGAG
Organism: Bacteroidota bacterium; assembly: GCA_047947195.1. Classification (GTDB taxonomy): domain Bacteria; phylum Bacteroidota; class Bacteroidia; order Cytophagales; family Cyclobacteriaceae; genus UBA7330. The sequence goes on along the minus strand of CP170458.1, from coordinate 1,356,489 downwards.
AAATCTACAACCTGAAGTTTAATGCAGACCTGGTTACGCTGTCTGCTTGTGAAACTGGACTTGGCCAGGTAGCGAAGGGAGAGGGAATTGTGGGGCTTAGCCGGGCTTTGCAATATGCAGGTGCTCAAAATCTGATCGTCTCTTTGTGGCAGGTTGCTGATCAGTCCACAGCCAATCTGATGATTGATTTTTATAAGCATTCCCTAAATGATAAAACCGAAGGGTATGCCGATGATCTAAGAGAAGCTAAGCTGAGCTTACTCAGATCCGAGAGTTATAGTAATCCTTACTTCTGGGCCCCCTTTATTTTGATTGGGAGATAATCATTAATCCCAGACAAACTTCCAGGATCCATCGGATTGTCTTTTCCAAACTGTATGAAACACGCCTTTGCTTTCCGTAGGATTCCCTAAGGAGTCTTTATAGAAATAGGTGTAATATCCATATGTATATCCTAAATCACCAGATGCAGATACATCCACGAATTCTGGTTCCCAGGTTAGTCTGACATCATCCCCGGAAGGCTTTTGGGCAGCAAAATGGGATATAAGGCTTTGCTTTCCCACAATTAGTTGATCATTTCTCAATAAGACTACCTTCTCAGCGGCAAACATTTCAAAGGCTGCTGGTATTCCCAGTGAATCGGAGGCATTGGAAAATCTTCTTTCTGTATCCAGAATTTCCTGCTTCCACCTTTCAATATCTCCAACTACTTTATCCTCACAGGCAAAGGCTGAAAGAATACTAAAAATGATCAGGTATTGAATGCCTCTCATAATTCTTTGTTTGAATTAGCTTCCAATTCCTTAAAATCCTCACGTACAGGCACAAAAAAATCAATCACTTTACATTTCTTTAGCGCCCTGGCAGAATGAATCGCATTTGGTGGAATAAAAGCTGTCATCCCCGGTTTCAATATTTCAGTCTCCCCATCAATGGTAAATTCCAATTCACCTTCAATGACATTGGACCATTGCTCGTGCGGATGACTATGCTCAGGGAGATCACATCCTCCATCAATGGTGAAATAGGCGATCGTTGCCTTTCCTGAATGAAAGAATGATGCGTCAAAACCATCAAATACCTGGATCTTCCTTTGGGTGTTAAAATCAACAAATGCCATATGATTTGATTTAATAATTAATAAATATGGTTTCTAAGAACCACTTATTTTCCTTCCCTCCCGAACAACAATCTCTATAACTTCCCTAATATCTTTTTGTGTAGTTCTGAAGTTTACAATACAGGCTCTCAAACAATATTTCCCGGATACAACTGCATTGGAGAAGAAGACCTCACCCCCCTGCTGTAACCTATTTAAAAGTTTTTCATTAATGCTGTTAGTATCTTCCTCTGTAAACACCTGCCCTGAGTCAGATTTTGCAGGCAGATAGCGCAGTGTAGTGATACTCAGATTATGGCTAACTGCTTCCAGCTCCGGGTGTTTTTTAGCTTCATCAAATAAAAGTGCTGCAAGCTCAATATCGTCATTGATCATTTCGATATAGCCGGACTTGCCCACCTGCTGCATGGCCATCCATACTTTTAATGCCCTGAATCCTCTGGAGTTTTGAAAACCGTATTCATAATAATTGAGCGAAGGCTCCTCAAGCGATCCATCAAAGTTGTAGTACACAGGATGAGAGCTATAGGCATCCACGAGATGCTGTGGGTTTTTTACCAGTGTGCAGCCTACTTCGAGAGGTGCATACAGCCATTTATGAGGATCGATGGCAATGGAATCAGCATCTTCAATTCCATCAAACAATTTACTGTATTCCGGAACGGCTACTGCCGGCATACCGTAGGCACCGTCCACATGAAACCACAAATCATATTGTTTGCATACCGATGCGATCTCAGACAGGTCATCTACTATTCCTGTACTGACATCCCCGGCATTACCAGTTACCAGGAAAGGCCTTTTACCAGCTTTTAAATCAATTTCTATTTGCTCCTTAAGTGCTTCCGTATTCATTTTCTGATCCGCCGTTACAGGAATCCAGCGTATCGCTTTAGACCCATGACCAAAAAGGACCGCTGCTTTTTCAATCCAGGTATGGGTGGCACTGGAACAGTAAAAAACCATTTCCTTATCAATATTCTTTAGCCCATCCTGCTTCAGGCTTTGAGGTGCCTTCGCATTTCTGGCAGCAATAAATGCCGTCAGGTTGGCCATGTTGCCACCACTCACCAGTATACCTCCATAAGAATCGGGAACGCCAATAAATTCAGCCAGCCATTTAATGGTTTGTTTCTCAATAGCCGTGGCCATCGGGCTTAAAATATTGGCTCCGACATTGGGGTTCACCCCAGCAGCCAGCAGGTCTGCCAGTGCTCCTATTGGTGCTGGAGAAGAGGTGATATATCCAAAGAATTTCGGATGGCCGTTGAACAGGGAATGTTCAATTAAAAGTTTTGCAGCCTGATCAGCAATGTCATAGGTGTCTCTTCCTTTAAGCGGAATCTTCGCATCTTCCAATACATTCTGAATCTGACCTGGTGCCTCTCCGGTTGTGACAGGATGCTCACTGATGTCATCAAAAAACTTAGCCAAAGTATCAATGAGATGATAACCTGTTTTTTTAAAGTCTTCAGCACTTATTTGCAAGGGGCTGTGACGAGTGTTTATAGAACTCATATATTATTTCTAACAAGGGTGAATGATCGAAAATCAAGCTAGAAGCATTCAAACCTCCAATTAAGGTGTCAATTTCACCTAATTTTAAGAAATTCCCTTCATTTTCTTTCCTGAATAACCATGAAACCAATTCTCATGCATTATCTTCAAAATACTGACCATTGTTAATGAAATATGGGATTAGGAAAGCCAGCTGGTTACTCGGGAACACCCCTAGAAAAGAAACTTGGATTAAAAGAAGGATTTATAGCAAGACTAATAAACCAGCCAGAGCACTATTTCAATCTCTTTAATATGCTTCCGGGGGGCATTACTTTCATAGATGATCAAATCCCAAAAAAGCATTTCATACACTACTTCACGACAAGTTCAACGAACCTGGCAAATGATTTGGCCCCATTAATAAATGAAATACTTCAGGACGGGATGATTTGGATTTCCTGGCCAAAAAAGTCTTCCGGGATATCTACTGATTGTGATGGTAATATTGTTCGGGAAATCGGATTGAAAAGTGGACTTGTGGATATCAAGATCTGTGCGATTGATGAAACCTGGTCCGGCTTAAAATTTGTGATCCCCCTGAAAAATAGAAATCAGGGAAAATCCTGATTCCATCTAATTCTATGCTACTTGAATAACTTATTATCTTTGCGGCTGAATGAGCAAAAGGGTCGCATTTTATACACTAGGTTGTAAACTCAACTTTTCAGAGACATCCACCATCTCCCGGATGTTCGAGGATCGTGACTATGAAAAGGTGGATTTCTATGATCGACCGGACATCTTCATTATCAACACCTGCTCGGTGACTGAAAATGCGGATAAGAAGTGTAAAAAATTGGTTAGGGAAGCAAAGAAAATCTCCCCTGACAGCTACATCGCAATCATGGGTTGCTATGCCCAGTTGAAACCCAAAGAAATTGCTGAGATTGAAGGAGTAGATGCAGTGCTGGGAGCAGCTGAGAAATTCAGGTTGTTTGACTACCTGGATGAATTTGTTCCATCAAAAACAGCTAAAGTTTTTGCTTCGGAGATCAAAGAAGCCAAACAATTCAATGCCTCCTACTCTTTCGGCGAACGGACCAGAACCTTTCTGAAAGTACAGGACGGGTGTAACTACGGATGTGCATTTTGTACCATCCCGCTAGCAAGGGGGAAAAGCAGAAGTGATACCATCGAAAATATCGTTGCCCAGGCCAGGGAAATCGCTCAAACAGAGGTAAAAGAGATTGTGTTGACCGGAGTAAACATCGGCGACTATGGCATCATAGATGGGAAAAGATCTGAGAAGTTCATTAACCTGCTTAAGGCATTGGATGAAGTAGAAGGTATTGAAAGGATTAGGATCTCCTCAATTGAACCTAACCTGTTGACCAATGAGATCATCCGGTTTGTTTCTAAATCCAAAAAGTTCGTTCCTCATTTTCATATTCCACTTCAGTCTGGCAGTGACGACATCCTGAAACGAATGAACCGGAGGTACTTGAGCCAACTCTATCAGGATCGGGTTGAAACCATAAAGACCCTGATGCCGGATTGCTGTATTGGCGTGGATGTAATCACCGGATTCCCTGGGGAGACTGAAGAAAGGTTTCTTGAGACCTATAATTTTCTGAATGAGTTGAACATCTCCTACCTGCATGTATTCACGTATTCGGAAAGGAAGAATACCCTGGCAATAGACATGGATGAAGTGGTGCCATTGAATGTCAGACGTGACCGAACGACGATGCTGAGGAACCTATCTGAAAAAAAGAAAAGGCATTTCTATGAGTCACAAATGGGAAAGCAGGCAACCGTCCTTTTTGAAGAAGATATCGAAGATGGGATGATCCATGGATTTACCGAAAACTACGTGCGGGTAAGGGCAAAATATGACCCGATCCTCATCAATGAATTAAGAGACGTAAAACTAGAAGGCATCAGCAAAAATGGAACTGTTGAGGTAACTGAACCCGAAGAGATTTTAACCCATTGAAATGAAGATTATTTGTATTGGAAGAAACTATGTCGAGCATATTACCGAGCTGGGGAATGAAAGACCCGAAAGCCCGGTCATATTCCTGAAACCTGATACAGCCTTGCTTAAGGACAATGAACCCTTTTATCATCCAGACCATTCACAGGAAGTACATCATGAGGTCGAAGTACTGGTACGGATCAAAAAGGAAGGCAAGTCTATCGATCCAAAATTTGCATCCGGTTATTACGACGAAATCGGACTTGGTATCGATTTCACGGCCAGGGACACCCAGGCTTATTTGAAATCCAAGGGACTGCCCTGGGAGCTGGCAAAAGGTTTCAATGGCTCAGCACCTATTTCGAATTTCATCGCGAAAGAGGGATTTGATATGAAAAACCTGAACTTCAAACTGATCAAAAATGGCGAAGTAGTTCAGGAAGGCAATACCAGCCTCATGTTATGGCCTATCGATGAGATCATCGCTTTTGTCTCAAAGTATTTCACACTAAAAACTGGTGACATCATTTTTTCCGGTACACCCAAAGGTGTGAGTCAGGTAAAGATCGGAGACCGTCTTGAGGGATACATTGAAGATCAAAAGATGTTTGACTTTGAAGTGAAATAATTGGCTGGGAAGTTACAAGGATTGATTATTTTGACGTTTTAATTCTGGTGTGTAGGAGTAGGATATATATGCGTTTCTTTTTATTGGCCCTGTTTTGTGGCCTGCTTTCCCAATCATTCTCTCAGTCATTTACCGATGACGATTATTACTTATTCCCAATAAACCCGGGGGAACAAAACTTTTTAGCTGGGACCATGGGTGAGCTGAGAGCCTCACATTTCCATGCAGGACTGGACATCAAGACGGGAGGTCAGATTGGTCTGCCTGTTCACGCAGCTGCCAGCGGTTATGTTTATCGAATCAAAATTGCAACCGGCGGATACGGCAATGCCCTTTACCTGAATCACCCCAATGGTACCACCACGGTATATGGACACCTGGATGAATACAGCGATGTACTAAAAGAATACATCGTGAATGAGCAATACAAACAAAAACAATTTGAGGTGGATCTATTCCCTGGTGATGGGGCTTTCAGATTTGAGAAAGGTGAGATTATCGGTTACTCAGGTAACTCCGGATCTTCCAGCGGCCCACACTTGCATTTTGAAATCAGAAACCGCAATCAGCGAATCCTTGATCCATTAAAATTCGATTTTCCTGAGATCAAAGACAACATGCCACCCTTCCTGAAAGGCATCGCTTTTGTATCCCTGGATGAAAGTGCACGCGTAAATGAGGCTTTTGGACGTTATACGTTTGATGTAATCAAAGCAGATGGAGTTTTTAAACCCAGGGCGCCTATTTCCCTTGAAGGAAACATTGGTATAGAAATCTATGCCTATGACCTGATGGATGGTGTATGGAGTCGTAACGGAATTGCTGAAACAGTTTTGGTTCTTGACGATGATACGGTATTCAGGGAGTTTAAAGCAAATCTATCTTTTGGTAACCAAAAAAATATCCTGGTACATTATAACTATCCCTATTATGTCAAGACTGGCCAAAAATATAATCGCCTGTATGTGGAGGATGGTAATACCAACGACATCTATACAATACCTGCCAGGGGAATTGTTTTTGACAATGAACCCCATGAGCTAACCATCATCATGCGCGATAGCTATGACAACATGGTGAAATTCGAAACGTCAATTAATAACCGCAAGATTGTATATAGACCTAAACCTGACTTTAAAGAATTCGAGATCTATAGGAATTATCTACACTTTGAAGCGCCATATATTTCCACACCCAGCCAGATCTATGTCTATTTTGGAAAAGCTTCCCGGGAGATTGTCCCTTATCGAATCGAAAAGAGTAAAGCCTATTATTTATGGGATTTAAGGAACGGACTCCCGGATTCGATCGACTACTGTGGAAACATCAGGAAAACAGGCATCAAAGCCATGATACCCTCTGCTGCTGAACAAAGTTTTTATAGCAATGATGTGGACCTCCTATTCAGGAAAACCACATTGTTTGACACGCTCTACCTTCAATTTGAAAAATCTTATGACTCCACCAATGGATTTGAGGAGTGGAAGTTTAACCACCGGGCTGACCCTCTAAAAGCTGCTGTACGGGTGACCCTGAAGTCTGACAAGGATTATCCATTCGGAAGCCAGGCCTATACACTCAACAACGGAAGACTTGGATTTGTAGGGGGTTCCTGGGATGGTGAGAAAATTGAGTTCTACACGCAGGACCTGGTCAATTTCACCATTGCCAATGACACCATATCCCCTACCATCAAACCAGTGATCATCAACAGTGATGAACTATATTTCAAAATTAGCGATGACCTTTCGGGAATTAAGACATACAATGCTACATTGGATGGAGAATTTGTCCTCATGAAATACGAGCCAAAGAAATCATTAATCTGGTCAGAGAAAAAAGATAAAACCATTCCGTTTAATGGAGAGTTTGTATTAGATGTAGAGGATAATGCAGGAAACAAAGAAACTTACACATATACCTTTAAATAAAAATTAGATACCCATGAAATGAGCATGTTTGAGAAGCACCAATCTGGGATGAATAAACAATTAAAAGGAAAACATTCACTGATGCCAATTTTCACTATGCGAATTCCATGAGACCATTGAAAAAAATATAACACACATGAAACTAAAAGCAGGAGACCAGGCACCAGATTTCACAAGCAAAGACCAGGACGGCAAAGACATTAAGCTGTCAGACTTTAAAGGGAAAAAAGTTGTATTGTATTTCTACCCTAAAGATGATACTCCGGGTTGCACCGCAGAAGCCTGTAACCTCAGGGATAATTATGAAATGATGCAGTCCAAAGGATATGTAGTTCTTGGAGTGAGCGGCGACGACGAAACCAAACACCAGAAGTTCATTGCCAAATACAATCTTCCATTCCCATTGATTGCTGACGTGGACAAATCAGTCCATGAAAAGTATGGTACCTGGGGAGAAAAGTCGATGTATGGCAGGAAATATATGGGAACGCTCAGAACTACCTTCGTTATTGGCGAAGACGGAAAAATCCTGGATGTGATTGAAAAAGTGAAGACCAACGATCACACGAGTCAGATTCTGGGGTGAGGGGTAGTTATAAAGACAACGTTTTATATATAGCAAGTGTCGGTTTGAAGGGCGGATCTGTATCGCCATTGAAAAAGTGTGATGTGGGATAAATGCGCGAATTTACCACCATCTCCACCATTTGCTATATTGTGTGTTTGAAGCTGGGCTTTAAATGTTTTTAAAATAGATATTGATCTATTCATCCGTCGATAGATTCCATTTTGAAAATATGCTTTTTACTCAGCTTGTCTTCATTGTTAAGTATCTTATATTTTATTCGTCTTTTGTTTATTTTTAAAATCTCAATATTTCCAGATTCTTCTTGCTTTGTAAAATATTCTATTGCATTTTCTTTTGTTCCGAATTCAAAAATTTCAGGCACCAAATTTTGCAAAGTATCTACGTTATCAAATTCAATTTTAAGTATTGACTCAAGTAAATTATACTCTCCATAAATCTCCCTACAATTACAGCATGGACTTTGACAATCTACAAAATTTCCAAATTTGTCGAATATGGGGCTACATGGAATTCCACATGGTGGACCATCATTGTAGAATTCTTCGAAAATAGGAATTGAATCTTTGCTCACTATTATTGGTGAGTCGTTTTGCGCATAAATTAAATTGCCAAAAGTCACTATGATATAGCTTATTAATATCGAAATAATACTTTTCATTTTAGTCTTGTTAACATATAAGTTTAATATCAGGATGCAGAAATATTGGTTTTTCCATAAATCACACCTCATTTGTAAAACATCCGCTTTTAGCTTAAAAGGAATTATTAAGAACCTTTATGGATTCAAAGTAATCGGACCTTTTGCCTTGCTGCTACATTGGTGAAGACGGAAAAATCGTGGATGTGATTGAAGAAGTGAAGACCAACGATCACACGCGTCAGATTATGGGGTGAGGGGTAGTTATAAAGGCAACGATCAGTTATGAAGAGCTGCCACCCTGATCCTATAAAAATCTAAACTAGCTAAATCTACGGTGAGATGCAACGGGTAAATTCCTGCTGCGCCTGCCTGCCGGCAAGGCAGGTTCAGGAGTCTCCTGACTGCTCCAAAAGCAAATAAAAACAAACCATTCCCAGAGAGGTTTTAGCGGTGAGGTTCTCAGGCAAGTGGCTATAGAATGCTTTAGGTCCGGGGCGCGTAGCCATTCATCATACCGCATGTTCACATCCGTTTTAATTTGTTTCTCAGTACATCAGGATCTTGTTTGTTCGCCCAAACCAGCACCAAACTGATGAAATCTTCCTCGATTAAATAATAGAGAGTTACAAGTGGGTGAACTCTTAATTGTCTAAAATCGGTTCGTTTATATTTCGGCGCTATCCGTGGATTCTTCTTGAGTTGATCAATTCTGAAGTCAAGTCTTTCAAGAAATAACTCAACTACAGATCATTCCATTGTTCCTCTATGAATCTAGTTGTCTCTACGAGTGATTCCAGACCCATCGTAGTCCAAATTGTTCTCATTCTATCTTCCTAGAAGTTCACGAGCACTTGTGTGTTCAATACCATCCTCAGGTTTCGCAGAGCTCGATTCCATAAGGAGTTTCAGTATTGTATCAGGAATTTCCGGTTCTGGGTTATCCCTAAAATCCTCAATTCGTTGAATGACGTCTTCTCGCTGGATTGAAGTTATCCAGTTTATGAGTTTTTTCTTTCGCTGTTCAATCGTCATAATGTAAAGATAGTTAATACTTTCCTGCAGTCAATGGATGTGAACAATCAGATATGGCGAGTGGCCCTCCCGAAGCTATAAAAATCTAAACTAGCTAAATCTGCAGTGAGATGCAACGGGTAAATTCCTTCTACGCCTGCCTGCCGGCAAGGCAGGTTTTGAAGATGAAAGCTCCTGACTGCTCCAAAAGCAAATAAAATAAATCCTTCCCCAGAGAGGTTTTAGCAGTAAGGTTCCTCATCAAATGGCTATGAAATGCTTAAGGCCCGGGGCGCGTAGCCATTCATCATACCACATGTTGTGATCCTTTCTATTTCACCCAGTTGGTCGTTCTCAGTTTTGAAATAGGTTGATAATGCTTTTGGTTGTTTGTTACCAGGGTTAGATCGTTGGCTAGTGAAATTCCTGAAATTAGCAAGTCAGCCGTTCCGATAGTTATCCCTTGTTCTCTGAGTTCAGCGTAAATGTTTGCAGATGTTCGGAGCGAATGAGTTGAGAGTTTGATGATCTCACATGTTGAAACGAATGACTCAAATCCTTCAATTTGTTTGACCGCTTTCTTGAAAGTTAAGCCAGCCAGAACCTCAAAGTAGGTTATCTCTGAAATAGTAATTTTAGGATATTCATTGAGATAGAGCTGAAAGTTCTTAGCTACTTTCTGATTGCCTTTTAGGAAATACGATAGGATATCAGTATCAACAAGTGATCGATTTAAAATTTCGGAATTCGTTCGTTGTTATCCTCTCTTGATTTGTGGAGTTCAGTGGTTAATTCATCCAATTCCAACCCTTCGAAAATTCCGCTAAATGACATGGGGGATTTCTCAGTATTGAGATGAGACTCCAAATCGTTGAGGTATGCGTCAAGGTTACGGAGTTTGTCGTCCGATAGCTTCTTGACCCTGTTAAGGATAATATTTCTGAGTTTCTCCCTTGTTGCCATGGTTCAAAGTTACCTAATTTCCGTCTAGAAGACCAATGGATCACAACGCCAAGCTATGGGTTGTATGCCCTGGCCCTGGCAAGTTCAGATAAAACTAGCGAAACTGCCCAACTACCACAACAGTATCTACGAAGAAACTGCGTTCAGAAAGACAACAGCCAGATATAATGGAGTTCTAAGAGACTCAGGCTTTTCAGAATGGGCAGCGAGCGGTCAAGTCGCACAGGCTCTGGCAGTAAAGCATAGTCACATCCAGTCAGTGTTTTTCAGTTGCTCGTGCAGTTTGTCGTAAAGGCTCATAAATTGACCGTTGTTCAGTTCAATGTATTTGACTGTCAGGTTAGGTTTGAAGTTAGGGTTCAGAGGTGGTTTAGTTCGGCAATAAATTGTTAAAGTATCTGATTTAGTAGTGAAAAATACTGTTCCAGAACTTGTCAAAAGTTGATCCTCATCTTCATTCATGTTTGTTCGCTGTTGGGAGTTTGTTAAATAGGCGACCCAGTGGTTCCCCGCTAATCCCCATGAGTATTTTTTGACATAACATTTAGTCTTGCCGTTGACAATAATAGGTTCTGTTTCAGTTACAGGTTCAATTACCAAATCAAATTTCTGATATTCAATTCCCACTCTGAAAGCAATTACCATTGTAAGAATCCAAATCCCACTTAGTATGAGTTTATATTTTGTTTTCATTTATGGTTGCCTTCCAAGAGCTTCGATTATGCCTAACGCCTTGATAAAATGCGTTTCAATGCATTTTATCTTTTGTTATGAGTTTTCTAAACATTCTTATTTTTCGTCTATGCGAGTATCATTGATCAAAATTGCTTCTCCAAACCCCAGTTTTTCCATACGATTTAATTGGGTTGTAGCATCTCCTACTACCAACCAGATCATTCTATTTTCATTTAAGTACTTTTCCGACAATTCTCTTATCCGCTCCACTGTCATATCTTTTACAATTTTCTCTCTATTTTTTACATAATCATAAGACCAGTCATATGCACTAATGTTTTGTAGCATACTAAGCTTTGCACTCGATGTTTCGAATGCGCGGGCATTACTTTTTATTAAGAATCCTTTTGTAGTTTCTAAATCTGTGTCGGTGTATGTCTCTGCATAATTTTCTAAAATAGACTTAATTAGTTGTGTTGATTCAAGGGTTACATTGCTTCTAACACCACTACCAATTGTGAATGGCCCTATTATATCAGACCCTTGAAAACCTGATCTAATTCCATAGGTATACCCCTTACTTTCTCTAAGTTCTTGCGTAAGCCGTGAAGCAAAACTTCCACCTCCAAGAATGTAATTGGCAACTGTTGCTGGATAATAATCATCATCCGTCATAGCCAGAGCGGGATAACCAATTCTAAGTACTGATTGCTTTGCATTAGGCAAATCATAAAAATATACTTTTGATTTCTCAGGTGCCTCAGGAATCACTATTCCGGGGAACGCAACCTCTTTTCTGACCCATTGGTCCTGTAAAATTTGTAAAGGAGCCATTATTGATTGCCTATCCAATGATCCTACTATATGCATCCTGGAAATCGCCATAGATATATAGTTTTCATAGTACTGTTTTACGTCTTCTAGTGTAATCGTTTCTATAGATTCTGAAGAGCCCAAAATATTTTTGGATAGCATATTATCCTTGCCGTATATCAGCATATTAAAGGAATTTTCAGCTATTGAGTTTGGTTGAGCTTCTTGCTGCCTTATTTGACTAGCAATTCGCTGCACAGCCAATTTAAATTCAGTTTCGTCCCAGCGGGGTTTCAAAAGAATTTCACGAAGCAACCCGATTGTCTCTGCATAATTCTTAGCAAGTGTGGTTCCGGAAATTGTAATATTCTCTTTATTCGCTTCGACATTGATAGCAGCACCTAATTGTTGAATAGCATTCTCCAATTCCCGTGGAGTTTTATTTTTTGTACCTTTTGTTATCATTTCTGCCAACATATTAGAGACGCCAGTCTTATTGGTTTCTTCCAATAATTGCCCGCCATCAATAGTCAGGTTAAACTGCACAAGAGGGACTTCATTATTTACAATGCCAAAAACTTTCAATCCATTGGCTAATTGATCCTCCCAAACAGTTGGAATGGTAACCACCGGAGGATCTCCATAAGGAGGTTCGATAGTCCTATCAAAAGCAGAAGGCGTAGGTTCATAAGAAGCTGCTATGGATGGATCAAAAGTTTCTTCAACTCCTTGTTTGATCGTTTCTTCAACCACAATTGCCTCTGAAGACCCGCTCAGTGCTTGCTTAATCTTTCCCTTAGGCACAAAACTGGTCGCTACGAAATTTTTACCCCTTATATATTGATTATAAGCCTGCATAACATCTGCGCTGGAGACTTTTAGTATGTTTTTTATGTCCTGATTTATAAATCCCGGGTCACCAGCAAAAATATTATACTGAGCTAACTGAAACGCTTTATCTAATACACTTGAAAGATTATTGTAGAAGCGAGTTTCTTCACCAGCTTTGATGCGATTCAGGTCATTTTCAGAGATCCCTTCTGATTCAAAAGCCTCGAAAGCTTTTTGAATTGATGCCATCACCTCATCCAGGTCTTTATCATCAAAAGCTCTCACAGAAAGGTATGTTTGCCCAGCTAATTCAGAGGTTCGATTAAACATTGTAACGTTAGACGTTAATTGGTCAGTTTCTACCAATTGTTGATAAAGTGGTGCAGATTTACCTTGAGACAAATAGTTTGTTAAGACCGTCAAAGCATATGAGTCTGGATGATGGAGTTCGATAGTTGGCCAAGCCATTGTCAATTCAGGTAGTCGGGCGAAATTATCTTCGTGGTATAATTTAATAGTCTCATTAACTTGACCAGCTTTCTTTTTTAGGGGAACAACTTCCTTTCCTGATGGTATTTCGTCAAAATACTTTCTAACCCATTTTTTTGTTTGTTCAACATCTAAATCCCCTGCAATTACCAGTGTGGTATTATTTGGGACATACCAATGTTTAAAAAAATCCTTAATATCTTCTATTGTGGCATTTTGCAAATCTTCTAATGAACCAATGACCTGCCAATTGTACGGATGATTTTCTGGATACAAATTCTTGTCAATAACATAACCTGTATGGCCATAAGGGCGATTGTCCACTCTCTGTCTTTTTTCATTTTTAACCACTTGCTTTTCTTTTGCCAGTACGGGTTCGGTAACTGTATTAATGAACCAACCCAGTTTATCAGCTTCCGCCCAGATCATTTTTTCTAACGCATCTTTAGGTACTGTTTGAAAGTAGTTTGTACGATCTCTTGAAGTTGATCCATTCGCACCTGACCCTCCGATTCGAGCACTCAATTTATCCAAACCACCTTTGCCGAGGTTTTCTGACTCAAGAAATAACAGGTGTTCAAATAAATGGGCAAATCCTGTTCTTCCTGTTTTTTCGCGAGCTGAACCTACATGTACTGTGAGTGCGACAGCTACTACTGGATCAGAACGATCTGTATGCAGAATAATCTCCAGGCCGTTATCCAACTTGAATTTCTCAAAGGAAATATTGAAATCATTAGATTCAGCTATTTCTTTATTTGGTTTGGGTGTACATGAAACAGTGTATGAAGCTAATAGTATGTATAAGACTCGTGAAAACATATAAATGTGATTAGTGTGCCTATTTACTCATAACGCTCAGATATGGCGAGTGGCCACATCAGTCTTTAAAAAGCAGTAAAATAGTGAAACTGCCCAACACCTACAACGGCAACTACGAAGCACTGCGTTTCGAAAGTCTAAGTCCAGAAAGAAAAAAGTAGCTAGATGCACAAAAGCTGGCAGAATGGGCAGGGTCACGGTCAAGTTACACTGAAGTATCAGATAGGCAGTTTGGCCATTCGCCATATCGCCTGTTACCCACAGCATTTATTTGCCATAGAGTTCGTAAAGAGTGTTCCAAGTCAGTCCGCTCGAATCGTGTTGTTCCCAAAAGTCGCTGATTAGAAAAGTTCGTTCGTAGTTCGCCTCGTCCGGACCAAATTGGTAGTCAGTCAAAAAGTAAATTTTACTTACTGGTGAGTTCGTCAGTGCGATGTTCAGGAGTCGGTCTATTTGATCTCTGAATTCAGGTAAAAACTGAAATCGAAATTGTTGGTTTGCACCATCATTGGGATCTTCAAAGTCTGGAATTGCAATGTCGGTTGGTTCGTAATCCCAGTCAATGAGCATGCCCCCAAAGACAGAGTCATGGTCGGCTGTTTTGAATTCAGGATTGCCAATGTGAATCATAATTCCATCTTCCTTACTTAAAAACTCATAGAAAAGCCAACGATCATATTCTAAACCTTGATCAGTTCTTACAGTTAGTTCGAAACTGTCTTGATCAATGTTAATTTGTTTGGCGTTTATCGATGCAATTTCGATGTTCGGCATATTCTCTACGAAGGGGGTGTTGTGGGTAACCTTTAGCTTCCCTTCATATTACTATTCCAAGAAGCATTGTTTGTAACTTAAAGATAGGAAAGGCAGGTAAGATCCATGCGCTAACCAGGTGTTGAGACCTATCGGGCGATTTGGTACCTGCTCTCCTATCTAAAAGTTTCATATAGATATTCGGGAGTCAGTGTGAGCTGAACGTCCCACTATAAGGTTTAGAAAGAATAAGTTATGAAGAAAGAACAAAGTCAACAAATAGTTTACCCATTTATCGTAGGGGTAGATGTAAGCAAAGAGAGTATGGATGCCTGTATGATTGAGGTATCCAGCCAAAGATCCATTTCAATTACCCTGACCAATACTTCAGAGGGCTATACCAAGCTTAAGCGATGGATGAAGCAACACGGTAATGATGATCATGAACAAACATTGTTTTGTATGGAACATATGGGAATCTATACCAGGAACCTGGTAAAGTACCTGATGAGCCGAGGCGGGAAAGTATGGTTGGAGTCCTCATTACATATCAAGCGAAGTATAGGATTGGCCAGAGGGAAGAGTGATAAGATAGACGCAGAAAGGATAGCAAGGTTTGCCATGGTTCATCAATCTGAGGCAAAGCTGATAAAGCTTACTCATCCCACTCTGGAACGATTGCAGCATCTGATGCGATTAAGATCCCGACTGTTAAAGAGCAAGCTGAGCCAAGAGAGAGCCATTGATGAAATAGGACATTTCGACAAGAAGGCAGCTGCAGAGATGAGGAGACTGAGTAAGACTTCGTTGGATGGATTAGCCAGTTCTTTGAAAAAGGTAGAAGCTAAGATGCTTGAAGTTGTTCAAATGGACAGAGAAGTACGAATACTCTACGATCTGGTGACCTCAGTGAAGTGTGTTGGCAAAGTACTGGCTACGGACCTGATCATTTACACTCATGGATTTACGAGGATGCTGGATGGAAGGAAGTTAGCCTGTTATTGTGGGGTAGCACCCTTCGAGTATCAAAGTGGGACAAGCATCTACGGAAAACCAGGGACATCCAATTTTGCTAACAAAGTCCTGAAGTTTGATCTACACATGGCTGCTATGAGTGCCATCCGGCATTGTCCGGAACTTAAGGAATATTACCAAAGAAAAAGAGAGGAAGGGAAAGGGAAAATGACGATACTAAATGCGATTAGGAATAAGCTACTGCATCGAATTGTAGCAGTAGTTAAGAGGGGAACACCTTATCAGGATAGAATTGCACTAAAAAAAGTTGAAATGGCTTGATTTTATCATAGATATCGCCCATGTATGCGCTGTGTGCCTCCATACATAAGTCACTACCAAAATAGCGCTTTTTGTGGTTCCGTTCAAGTTCCGGAAAAACTTAGCAAAGAACTTATTACAATTAAAGATGCGGAGCCTGCGCGAAGCCAAAGGTGAAAGAAGCTCCGGTAAGAACTTTTACCCTATCCAAGAAAGGGAAACACAAAAAGCAGCGGTGAGCAGCATGCTCTTTCAGATACGCAGTGAAGCACATGGCGCATACATCATGTTAGCAGCCGTTTTTTTACCCAATATTTAGAAGTTCGACAACCTCACATTCTCCAGTCGAATGCGATCCTTCTTTAAAATACCCCTTTGTCCCAACTTTTATTTTACCCTTATGGTAGTCTATATAATCCTTGTTGATTATCCACATTCTAGCAGTTCCCATTATATTAATAGGAACACTTTTGTCTAAGATCAAATCCCCATTTTCGTCCTCAAACTCAGGCCAAATCATAAAAAGTTCTCCTTTCTCATGATCAGGATGTTCGTACCAAAAGTCTGATCTTATTCCTTGATGTGGCAATGAAAAGCGTCCGCCTTCTTGTTCAGAATAGAAGCGATACTTAACCCGAAAGTCAGCTTTTCGTTGAATTGATTCTTCATATGAATTATGTAATTCCATTCTAAGCAATGGCTGCTAACGCCTGACTATGGCGCTGTGGCCCCACTCAGGCTATTACTGCAAAATAATAAAATCTGCCATGCCAGGCAACTGTCAGATTCGCACTGCATTTCTACAAGTCAATAGCTCCTGACTAGATTATTTCAGATGCCTACTTTATTTTCACAGAGTAGATTTTGTGGTCAAGTTGCACAGGCTTCTGCAAAGAACTACGTAAGGCCATGCGCTATAGTCAATGTTAGCCTTCGTATTTCCAATTTTTTCCAAATTGATATTCCATTCTTTCTTCTCCAATTGCCTCAATCTGTTCAGATGTTTTTGAATAATTGCTTTTTGAAAAAAGTTTGGTCAAATAGGCATATTGTTCTTCTAGCAAAATCATTTGCTCTTTAACACCTCTCACTGTTGAAAGTATTCGCTTTCTTTCTTTTTTATTTTCTGTTTGAAGGCGATTAAGTTCGATCATATTGAAGATAAGTTGTGAATCATGGAAATCTTCCGATCCAACTGAACAAATTGATAAGTCAATTATTCCTTTATCGTTAACAAGTCTTATTTGTATCTCGGAATTACTGAACTCAATTAGAGCTCCCATTCCAGCTGACCACTCTTTAGTCTGTTTCAAATTCAGTTGTTCAAAGGTCTCTTTGAAATACTTTTTATAGTTAGCTTTTAGGTCAGATAGGAAACTCATTTTAGTGATAATGAAGGCTAATGTAAAGGTATGTTTCGTTGCTTCCCCTCTACACTATCCCGCCGAAGACATCCTTCAGTTAAATATAATCTATCTTCGGCAGAAGCAATGAAACATACCGGATGTTGTCATGAGTTTTTCCATTTCTCTACAGTTAGAAAGTCAATACTGTAGCCATTCTAAAAACGTAGTTGATGCAGGTTGACCTATCCGCCGGAGCTTGAGCGGAGGCGTCGGCTTCAGTGGTTTTAACCTTTACTTATGGTTTTTATCTTCGATAAGAGTTGTTGGTAAAGGTGGTCAGGTAAGAGACTCTTCAGTTAGAAAGTCTTTAGTCTAATGATTTGTCAGTTTTTGTGGTTCATCACAGGGCCTCGCAGTTAGCAGTTAAAACCACTTGATTTTGTCTTTGGAAACCGCTAACTTCGATACAAAGTTTTTCTAATGCGTCTCTACGCGTTTACAAGTGCAACTTGCACGGTCTCACCGCGAAAAACTTAATTCATCCGCTTTCAGCCAATTCATTTCCCTGTGCCTGATCCCCAATTACTGACTCCTAAGACTCATCTCTTACCTGGAAAACCAAAAAGCCTCCAATTCCCAACCTGTATCAATTCATGACAACGGCCAGGTATGGTGAGTGGCCACCCTGATGCTATAAAAATCTAAACTAGCTAAAACCTTGGTGAGATGCAACGGGTAAAATCCTACTGCATTCAGAAGGTAAAGGCTCCTGTCTGCTCCAAAAGCAAACGAAAATATCAGTTCCCAGAGAGGTTTTAGCTGTGAGGTTCCTGATAAAGTAGCTATGAAATGCTTAAGGCCATTCATCATACCGAATGTTACCTCACGTCTTTCGTTCTTGCTATTCCTAATACTCCGTCATAGAATTCTTCAGATACACCAAATTTGGGTATTAAAAGGGTTGTTGAAGGTTCCCCTATGTAGAGCATAAAATGATCATCTTGATAATCAATCTTATTTATGTCATTCCATGAATTTGTCGAGATAAGTATTGAATTTTCAAAGTATTGAATTTCTTCATCAGTTATCTTGAGCCCCATAGTATCAGTATTCTGATGTCGACTTAGAAAGTCAGCTAATTGTTCTCGAATTTGGCCTATTGCAGAGTTGAAACGTTTAATAACTAAAAGTAATTTAATAAAATGAAAAATAGCTACGCCAAAAAGTGTGAGACCTACGAAGACAAGTTGAATTGCAACGTCATTGGAAGTCAAGATCAGAATGGCAACGGTTAGGGTTATTATGGATGTCAATAGGTGAGTTCTCTTTACCCTATTTCTCTCGGGTTTAGATTTCTTTATCCAACCTTCGTAAAAGTTCCGAAAATCTTCGGGCTTGAATTTTAGAGTTGTTTCGTATACCATATAGTAATGCCTTCAATCAAACCCAGTTGTTGAGAAATACCACCTAGTATTAAGTTGTACAATCTCGTAGGATGCATTTGATATTTTGTCATTTCCAAAGTTCCTCGGATTATTTGCAAAATCATAGATTATCCTACGTTCGGATTGGAAGAAATTTTGGCCTTTTTTAATGAAAATTATTAGGCTGTCACTTTCTTCAATGAACCCTGAGAAGTTCTTATTCTTAGTTACATTTTTTACAATGTAATTGATTCCCATGCTTCGCATATCTGCTGCAAATCGATCATCTTCGTCTGGATCAAGAACCACATCTCCATATTCTTTCATAAATTCAGTTATCTCAGTTAGTTCAGGTTCATAGTTCATCACTCGATCACTATCGAAGGGGTTGCAGCCAATTATCACTACAAATGATAGAAGATATAGAATGTGTCTGTTCACGATGTGAGGTAACCTTTAGCTTCCCTTCATATTACTATTCCAAGAAGCATTGTTTGTAACTTAAAGATAGGAAAGGCAGGTAAGATCCATGCGCTAACCAGGTGTTGAGACCTATCGGGCGATTTGGTACCTGCTCTCCTATCTAAAAGTTTCATATAGATATTCGGGAGTCAGTGTGAGCTGAACGTCCCACTATAAGGTTTAGAAAGAATAAGTTATGAAGAAAGAACAAAGTCAACAAATAGTTTACCCATTTATCGTAGGGGTAGATGTAAGCAAAGAGAGTATGGATGCCTGTATGATTGAGGTATCCAGCCAAAGATCCATTTCAATTACCCTGACCAATACTTCAGAGGGCTATACCAAGCTTAAGCGATGGATGAAGCAACACGGTAATGATGATCATGAACAAACATTGTTTTGTATGGAACATATGGGAATCTATACCAGGAACCTGGTAAAGTACCTGATGAGCCGAGGCGGGAAAGTATGGTTGGAGTCCTCATTACATATCAAGCGAAGTATAGGATTGGCCAGAGGGAAGAGTGATAAGATAGACGCAGAAAGGATAGCAAGGTTTGCCATGGTTCATCAATCTGAGGCAAAGCTGATAAAGCTTACTCATCCCACTCTGGAACGATTGCAGCATCTGATGCGATTAAGATCCCGACTGTTAAAGAGCAAGCTGAGCCAAGAGAGAGCCATTGATGAAATAGGACATTTCGACAAGAAGGCAGCTGCAGAGATGAGGAGACTGAGTAAGACTTCGTTGGATGGATTAGCCAGTTCTTTGAAAAAGGTAGAAGCTAAGATGCTTGAAGTTGTTCAAATGGACAGAGAAGTACGAATACTCTACGATCTGGTGACCTCAGTGAAGTGTGTTGGCAAAGTACTGGCTACGGACCTGATCATTTACACTCATGGATTTACGAGGATGCTGGATGGAAGGAAGTTAGCCTGTTATTGTGGGGTAGCACCCTTCGAGTATCAAAGTGGGACAAGCATCTACGGAAAACCAGGGACATCCAATTTTGCTAACAAAGTCCTGAAGTTTGATCTACACATGGCTGCTATGAGTGCCATCCGGCATTGTCCGGAACTTAAGGAATATTACCAAAGAAAAAGAGAGGAAGGGAAAGGGAAAATGACGATACTAAATGCGATTAGGAATAAGCTACTGCATCGAATTGTAGCAGTAGTTAAGAGGGGAACACCTTATCAGGATAGAATTGCACTAAAAAAAGTTGAAATGGCTTGATTTTATCATAGATATCGCCCGTGTATGGCGCGTGTGCCTACACTGGCAATGAAATGTAAAATAGTGAATCTGCCGGTGTTGGCAAAGAATCCAAGAGGCACTGCACTCTGCAGATTAAAAAATTCCTGCGCTCCTCTGTTCAATAGAAAGCTCCCATTTCCCAGCGGCAGATGAACGGAGAAGTCCCACAGACAGTAACTAGAAGCACTTAGCACATGCGGCCATACACAATGTTATCTTCCGTCTATTTAATTCTTATGGCGCCGTATTTAAGAGTTAAACTATCTGTTATTATTAGACCCTCGCACCAACCTTTCATAGCATACGGCATTTGGAGTTCATGAATCATGTTTTCTGTTTTGGCATTCAAAATTACTTCTTCTACTTCTGGTTGACTTTCATCTCCAGGGTTACCCGTATAGGTTGGTATATAATAATCAATAATTGACTTATTGTTTTCAAGGGTTCCAAGTTTGGTTTCAAATGAAGGAGAAGATAATTGTAATTCAAGCGTTCTACCAGACTTGTTAAACAATTTAATGTAAACACGATCTGAAATTTCTGAGTGCAGATAGAGAATGATGAAAACAGCAGGAATGTTTAACAATAATAGAACCATTGGAATAGATGTTCTTAAAGTATTATTGTTAGGATTAGCTGAAATAAGTATCGAACTTGTTATTAAACCTGTTAGAGCTATTGGAATTGAAAGGAATATCCAATATAATCCATACAATTCAAGGGATGTGTAATCAATCGCAAACCAGGCTCTCACAATCCACCAGAGGATAAAAATCCCTGTTCCACCTCCTAAAGTCAAAATTCCTGTTGCCAGGGAGAACCAAAACAACTTCTTTCTTTTCATTTATCTATTGCAAAGGAAGTGATGGAAGATAACGACCAGGTATGATGAGTGGCCACCCTGATCCTATAAAAAACTAAACTAGCTAAAACCTCGGTGAGATGCAACGGGCAAAATTATGAGGCGCTCTGCAGATGAAAGCTCCTGACTACTCCAAAAGCAAAAAGAAATATCATTTCTCAGGGAGGTTTTAGCGGTGAGGTTCTGATGAAGTGACTATGAAATGCTTTAGGCCATTCATCATACCGCATGTTAGAATCTTTTAATTCGTTCGAACCACAACTGTTCCTGCAATAAAGTCATGAACTGCTCTTGACTTTTCATTAAAAAGCATCGATAAGATCTCAAGAACTGTCCAGAGGAAATAAACCAAACTTATTAAAAGCATAGGAGCCATAGTTGCTAAGTCATAGAAATCAATTTCTTCGTTCCCATAGGTTATAATAAAAGAATACGCATAAAGTGCAATCATTAAAGCGATTGGAACAGCATCTCTCATGAATGCTCGTTTCAGTTCAATTTCGTCTTCGGTATCAAAATCTAAAACTTTTACTCCCATCGCCATCTTCCCCAATGTTTGACCTTCATACCCATGAAGTAAAACAGAATAAATGTAAGGTGATAAGTTGTTCAACAGATTACTTATTATAACAATTACAGCTACATTAAAATTTGATAAATAGCTCAAAAGAAAGCTGATTGGAAGCATTACTAAGCCATCTATTACTGCTGCAAAGAATCTCGGCCAAAATGTTTGGTATCGTCTACCGGATAGTTTGCTAGCAATTTTTCGTTCCTCATTAGCAATTATTTTATTTGCTAAATTTTGTTGTTCTTCCGTTGCTTCATTTCTTCTTTCAAGTTCCCAAATAGCGGCGAGTTTGGCATCTTTTTCAAACTCATCACTATTTATAACCCTTTGAAGTTCTTCAGATGCTTTCTTGCTAAATTTGTCTGAGAAGACATTGTATTTTTCCATCGGCAGTAATTGATTCTAATGTAAAGGTATGTTTCGTTGCTTCCCCTCTACACTATCCCGCCGAAGACATCCTTCAGTTAAATATAATCTATCTTCGGCAGAAGCAATGAAACATACCGGATGTTGTCATGAGTTTTTCCATTTCTCTACAGTTAGAAAGTCAATACTGTAGCCATTCTAAAAACGTAGTTGATGCAGGTTGACCTATCCGCCGGAGCTTGAGCGGAGGCGTCGGCTTCAGTGGTTTTAACCTTTACTTATGGTTTTTATCTTCGATAAGAGTTGTTGGTAAAGGTGGTCAGGTAAGAGACTCTTCAGTTAGAAAGTCTTTAGTCTAATGATTTGTCAGTTTTTGTGGTTTATCACAGGGCCTCGCAGTTAGCAGTTAAAACCACTTGATTTTGTCATTGGAAACCGCTAACTTCGATACAAAGTTTTTCTAATGCGTCTCTACGCGTTTACAAGTGCAACTTGCACGGTCTCACCGCGAAAAACTTAATTCATCCGCTTTCAGCCAATTCATTTCCCTGTGCCTGATCCCCAATTACTGACTCCTAAGACTCATCTCTTACCTGGAAAACCAAAAAGCCTCCAATTCCCAACCTGTATCAATTCATGACAACATACGGTTATGTTGCACGAGTGCAACATAACTGCCTTATATCATGCTAAATCTAGTGGATTTCTAATATTTTCCAGGCCTTTAAGTGCAACATTAGTATATATCTCGGTAGTTCGTGAAGAACTATGCCCTAATAAAGATTGGATATATCTTAAATCTGTGCCACTCTCCAGTAAATGTGTAGCAAATGAATGGCGTAGAATATGTGGGGTTACTTTCTTTTGAATTTTGGCTCTTTTCGCAGCTTTGCAAATTACTCTGGCAATGCTTGTTGAACTATATTGATTGTTATTTGTTCCTTCAAACAGGTATTTTTTTGGTTTGAATATCAAGTAATAGGTTCTTAAGTCTTTGAGTAACTGATTACTTAATAGAGTAACTCTATCTTTTTTACCTTTTGATTGTCTCACGGTGATTAACATACGATCACTATCAATATCTGATATCTCAAGATTGATCAATTCACTTCGACGTAATCCTGAAGAATACAAAAGTGCAATGATGCATTTATGCTTAATATTTGAACAACTTTCAATCATCTTAAGCACACTTTCTTTACTTATTACTTTCGGAAGTGTCTCCTTCTTCATCGGTCCCTCAATCGAATAAAACCTGTTAGGCATCTCCTTTACAACTTCATAGTAAAATTTGATGGCATTGATAGACATTTTGATATAGGCATCGGAGCGTTTGGACTTTGTTAAATAGCTGATGTAATTATTGATTTCATTTTCTCCCAATTCCATCAGATTATTTACCTGATTATAGTGATCCATAAAATATTCAAAGTGACTTATGTAGGACCTCGCAGTATTTAGGGAGTACTTCCGAATCTCCAGTTTTTGAAGGAAATCTTCCGGAACAAATCGCTTTCCATTGGTGGACTTCCTCTTTCGGTAACTATTTATATCCAGGGGCTCATTGTTTGGATGCACTGGCCGGTTGATATAAAAATGAGTGCAGTTTATCCAAACAAACCCTTTGAACCTGTCAAAAATAGCTTGAAGATTCTCTTGTGTGTTTTTGATATATGCCATGCCATACTTCTCACTCCACTTAGGATCTGGTAACTGCTTGATGATGGTCTGGATCTGTTTGTCCGGATAAAACTTGATCCCGATCATCCTTTGATCGTTGATATAAAGGTGCTTCAGCGTGATCTGACGCTCCTGGACAGGAGCAGGTATTTTATAAAGCCGATCTTGCGACATAATTGTATTGATTACTGGTGCAATTAACCGTGGTTCTTATCTCATAGCCGATTTATATCCGTATATATCCGTTTTGTATCCGAATAAGTCCGTTTATAAATAGTTTAAAATGTATATTAACGGTTAGTTAATGCTGCAAATGGAAAACATGGATAGAAAAAGCTGTCTGAACTGCGGAGATCCGATCTCAGGTCGCGCAGACAAAATGTTCTGCAGTGACCAGTGCCGCGCAACGCATAATAATCGCAACAAGGCCCCTCACGAACAGCACATGCAGATGGTGAACACCCGTCTGCGACGAAATCGTACCATCCTCAAATCACTATGCCCGATCGGAAAAGCAACAGTCCGTAGAGAAGTTCTGGATGAAATGGGGTTTGATTTCAAATACTGCACTTCATTCTATGGTAAACCAGGAAAGATCTACTTTTTCTGTTACGAATACGGCTATATGCCTATTGTTGAAAAGTCAATTAATGAACAACACCCTGTTCAAAAAGTACTGATTGTCCAAAAACAAAAATTTACCGAAAACTCAGATCCCTGGAAGGTCTTATGACCTTGGTTTTAAATCATCCTACCTTCTCAAACTTCGTTCGGGCAAGCTTATCCTTGATTTGCTTATCCGGTAAAAAGGACATTTTAACATGGGTAATGTCTTTGCTTGATACCTCATCAGGGTCATCATGGCCCTCCCCGGATACATGCAGGCTAAAGACACCAAACCCATCCAATTTGACACTGTTGCCATTTTGCAGTATCGTTGGGATCATTCGGGTAAAACACTGAATGACCCCATAAATGACCCCGGGGTGAAAAGTACTTTGCTCCATCAACAGCTCAGCCAGTTCTTGCGTGTTGATCAAACCACGTTTTGTGATAGCAGGATAATACTTGGGTGAACGATCACCAGCTATACCCCCTGGTCTTTTGCTTACTATTTTATACTTTACTGCCATGTGTTGTCATGTTTAGGTGATACAAGATTGCGCCCTTTTAGGTGTGTGCTCACTACTTATCAAAACCACGTTGTTTCTCTCCTATCAAGGTATTGTTGACCAGTTAAGATACGTATATAAGTAAAATAAGATAGGTATTTAAATGAATTTAGATAGGTATCAAACAAAGGAAAGATAAGCATTATTCTGTTTGGGGACAAAATGACTTGCTTGAGAGGCTATAATGCCTCATTTATTAAAAGATACACAAATCATTCCAAAAGCGCAAAGTTAGAACCTTAAAAATTACAAAAAAACTGTGAGCTTGTTAGCTTCAGCATACTACACTATATCGCCCGGTCGGTCGGTTGAGCCAGGCGACTGAGTGAAATCTATTTACCCCAAAAATTCATAGGACCCTGCGTACCCCCTTTGTCATTGGCGAAGTCGGTAAAATCGTGGATGTAATTGAAAAAGTTAAGACCAACAACCATAAAAATCAGATCATCAACTGACCATCATATAAAATCTTAATCATAGAGTCCCACTAAAGTTGGGACTCTGTTTTTATCAGTATTAATCTCCACCACAGCCACCACAACCTCCACAGCCACTACACCCGGAATCACCCCCACAGCCACTATCTCCACCGGCACTATCAGCGCTGTCAAAGGCTCCATCAAAAGAATCTGAATGATCTCCATATGAGGTATAGCAACCTCCACAACCATATCCGGGATCTTGAGTCTTTTGTGGAATCCTGCCCATTTCTTCATCAATTTCACTTAGAAATGATGTGTCAAAACCGGGAATCAGAAATACATTCCCCCCAATACTCGATAAAGCTTGGAGTGCTGTTGCTTTATCTTTTTTAATAAGATCAGATAGCACTGATTCAATCTCTTTTAATTCCTTATCTACTTTCTCTTGTGTTTGTTTTCCATTGTTGGTCAAAGCAATATCCCCCATAAGCCTGGAGAAAAAATCTCTGTGAAACTTATCTTTTAAGTAGGAGTCCTTCAATAGCACCTTGTGAACATATCTCCTTCTACTCCCTGCATTTTGATAAGCCATCTTGATTAGATGTGTAAATAAGATCTCAATTTCA
The DNA here is from genome assembly GCA_047947195.1 of Bacteroidota bacterium. GTDB lineage: Bacteria > Bacteroidota > Bacteroidia > Cytophagales > Cyclobacteriaceae > UBA7330. Next base: position 1,330,279 of record CP170458.1, on the reverse strand, counting down.
GAATCTTTTTGAAAGGCACTCAAAAAAGCCAGCTCATGTGGTTTTGGCTGATAATTTTTGAAGTTATTTCCGATCACTACATACTTTAAGATTCTTGATGGATCAGCTGGAGTTGTTTGAACTATGCGATCTTCTACCTTGATAATTTTCTTTAAATTCAAATCAGCCATAGTCAACTTTAGTAGCTCCCTGAATGAGCACATGTGACTATCTCTGATTAAATAGGTTTCTGCGGGCGTTAGTTTCTCTAAGATTTCCATCGAGTCAAAAATTTAGGTTTAGGAATTACCCAATTCGTATGAAGGTTAACCCTGGTAAATCTGATTTGCCCAAATCTGATCTCACTGGGTGGCCAAATATCCTTCGGAGGCTCTAATTCAAAGTTGTTTCTGTATAGGTCCTTCGTCGCTTCATACCAGTTATTGTATTTTGCTTTTTCCTTTTCACCGCCTTTAGTAGGCCCATGTTGAACAGCCTTCCGGAGCGTATCTCTACAGAAGTCCTTCCAGTAAGATTCAGAATAGATCAAATGCAAATGCCAGACCTGGTCCACCTGGTCGGAAGGAGTTAGTGGATGTTCTGAAATACAAATTAGAAACATGAATCGCTTGTATTCGAGAATGGCTCTGGCAGAATATTCATGTGTCCATGAATTTTCCCGGGCAAGTCTGTCTAAAAAGGGAAATTCAGCCTGAGGATCAGCTATTTCGAATTTCTTTATTCTTGCCCAGAGATCTTGATGAGTTCTGATCATAGGGCTATTTATCGGGTTTTACTATATCCATTACTATCATCTAAAATAGCGGATTTGTTAGTAAAACATTAGGGCCCTAATTAGGAAACACTGCTAAAAATCGATTCTTAAATCAATATTGTTGTTACATATGGTAAAATGATCTCTACCCATCTACCATACTGATAGGCACTTGGATGCAATCCATCCGACAACGCACCATCAGAATCTCCCAACTCTCGTGACGTTTCTGTGACATTTATAAAAGTGATATCCAGTTCCTTGCACCTGTTGGCCATGAATAAATTATATGCTTCTATTTCCTGGCTTATCTTTTCCACGTCAAAACCATTGTCTTTTGCAAAGGGGGTCACTGAATAATCTGGTATCGAAACCACAAAGACTCTTTCAGGAAGATCTGCTAATTGAATGGCTGTATCCAGGAGAAAATCGAAATCATCCTTAAACTCCTCGAAGGGCAATTGCTGGTATTGATTGTTGACTCCTATCTGCAGGGATACTAACCTGTTAGTATTCAGGGTACCTAAATCTTCTGATCTAATCGCATTGAGCAGGGATCGGGTGGACCATCCTGTGCTGGCTATTATTTTTACTTTATCAACAATAATTCCCTGCTCAACCAATCTGTTCTTTAATTGTGCAGGCCAGCTTTCTGCAGCTGATACACCCTGCCCAATGGTATAAGAATCGCCAAGTGCCAGCAAATCAATGGTTGTACCAAATTGCGAGCCACCCCCACTGCTTACCGGGTCTTCAATTGAACAGGCCAAAGAAAACATCAACAATATCACTATTGCCATCCGGTATTGATGACCATTCTTCATTTTGTATAAAGTTTACTCATCAACACTCAATGAAAGCTGTTTGTTTGAATGGCTCTACTTATCTGGAAATACTTCTTTGGTTCTCCTTTCCATCTCTTCTGCGATTGCCTTACCATCTTCTCCTTGTCCTCTGAGGTGCTCTATAATATTGTGATAGCTTTTTTCATCCCTGTTCTGACTCAGTTTGAATACATTATCCATTTCGGTCACCTCTATCTCAAATGCTACGATGGCTTTCATGACTTTATCCAAAAAGGATTTGGGCAGGTTGTCATAAATAGTTGGAGACTCCTTGTTGTATCCTTCAAAATGTAAGGACGTTTTGCGCAGCATATTTTCCAGCGCATCTCCATCCAGGAAACGTATTTTTCCTTTTGCATGCACACTCATATAGTTCCAGGTAGATGCGGTATAAGGGTCACTATACCAGGTGCCGCTCACATAGGTGTGATTGCCAGTGAATACCACCAGCACGTTATCATTATGTTCGAAGGCCTTATGATGATCCGTATTCTTCATGATATGTCCGCTAAGGAACTTTTGCCCTTCTCTTTCCTCATAAAATACAGGCACCTGGGTAGCCACCGGTCTGTTATCCTTATCGCATCCGGATAGAAATGCAAAGGGGTGATCTTCAATAAAGGCCTTAATGACCTTTTCATCAGTTTCTTTATGGTTTGGAAGACTGTACATAATGAGTGTTTTGACGTATTAAGCTAGTGTACGAAAAAGAACCAGGATAAGTCCAACAATATAAATACTTGTAAAGATTAGTTTATTGTACCTGGCTAGCCAGTTAGGCAGGAAGATGTCAAAATTATCCTGATCTGAGTCTGAGTATTTCCTTGCAATCAATGTCAGGGGACAAAACATGCGAAAAATCAGTAAGACGATTCCTTCTCCTAAAACAAGACCCACACCTATCCAGGTAAGTTGTGTAACCTGGTCTGTGATTCCAGCATAAAGAATATAAAAGATTACGGCAACAAAGAATGCCCAAATAATCGTGTGAATAAGTTTGACCAGTAAAAGTTTACCTTCAGCATTCATGGCGGCCACAAATCATCTTTTATAAAATATATAATCCGTTATCAATGGATCCAATCCTGATTGTCTGAAATCCATCGCAATCTGACCCCGGTGATAGGTAGAGTGATTCACGACATGGAATAGGATATCACGCACATTATTTTTAAAAGGGATACCGGTTGAGGTGGCATAGCTAATCTCCTTGTCAAAATCAAAAGTGTCTACGATAGCTAAAGATCGATGATAGTTAAGCATATCAATATCTTTCAAATCAATTAAGGGTCGCAATTCCCAAACCGCTGGAGTCATTTCCTTCGGATCGATCCTGTTGTTCCAGATCTGATGCGCATTGAGCATGTGGTTAAAAAGGTTACTGGCCTTTTCAGTTACCTGACCCTGGTTTTCATCAAAGACTTCCCACAGCTTTTGATTGTAATTGTGACTGTATTCAAATAGTTCTTTGAAGAATGCTTTCATTGGCTGGACTTGAAATGAGTTGTATTACTAAGAACGCAAATTTAGAATCCTGGGATTCGAAATATTATAGTGACTTGCTATCCTTGCCATTACGCGCCTTATTTCCCAATCAGGAATGTGAGTTCCTCACAGGCTTTGTTCAACGAAAATTGAATCAATTTATAATCAGCCAACCCATTTTGCTTGAAAGGATCTTTTTCGATGATGCTTTCCAATGCTGTTTGATCCTCCATATTAGCCAATATCATTCCACCGGTTCTGGGCACTTTCCTACCGGAAGCTAAGAAATTACCCAGCGCATACTGTTCATCCAGAAAAGCGATATGCACTTTTAAGAACTGGTCTATTTTTTCCAGTTCTACTTTGTAAGTCACATCTATTAAAAACATAAGGTTAACGTTATCTAAGTATCCCATCAAGATAATACAGGATTACTTCTGATCAAGAATCTCCTTAAAAAAAGCTGTACTATATGACTGAAGGGCTTTCCGGTTATGATCCACCCCATCAATAAGCAGAAATTTTGCGCTTGCTCCGGCTTTTTGATACAACATTTCTGCTTTTGACCAACGTGTTTGCGGGTCGCTCCCAAAGAGTGAATCAACCGTGTTGGCCGTCTCCGCCTCCCATCCATCTGAAAAGTCAAGAGAATCATTATCATCTTCCGAGCCCATGTAGATAAGTTGTGGAATGGATGAATAGGCTGCCCGATCAAATGGCTTCCCGGTTAAGGATTCCAGATCACTGATACCTGCCGGGTAGGGCAATAAAGTATTTTGATAACTTTCAACAGGAGCAATTGGCCATCCGCCTGGTGACCCTATTGTCGCAGCCAGAACTCTGTTCGGATGCAATGCGGTGAAACGATTGGCAAACATCCCACTGGCGGAAAATCCCTGGATTAGAAATTTCCTGTTGGATGATATACCCAGGTCTTCCAGGTAAGCGCGCGCAGAATCAATCATAGCAAGTAGTTGCAGATCAATTCGGATCAGGTCTTTTCGCTGGGTGGTCAAAACATCCCGGTCCAGTGCATGTGTATAAATTTGCCAGTCGGTAGCTGGTCTTATGAATGCCGGGACTAAAAGCACAACATTCAACTCATCCGCAATCTTTTGTCGTTCAAAGCCGGTGAACCAGGCGTCTCTTTGATGAACCTGGGGATCATCTGATGTAGTTCCTGAATTATTTGGTTGGATCAGTAAGGTAACTACCCCACCCTCTTTGGCTAATTCCCTGGCACCTGGAGAAACATACAGATAAAAGTCAGCCTGGTAGCCCCGAGAAGAATTTGAATCAAAGTGCTCAACGTTCAAAAAGTAGGGACCAATAAATAGGCCTGCAACAACCATTAGTAGGACGATAAGGGCAGCCAGAAATAAGAGGATTTTCTTGATCATGTGCTTACAATATCAGCAATCCATTTCAAACATAATGCCATCTGCTAAACAATCGCTCAAGAGCAGATGAAGGGGTTTTCAAAATTAGTTGATGTCCAATTTTGAACAAGCCAGCAATAAATACGGACAGATTTCTCGTAAAAACTTACGGCATTTGTACAGGATTTCATTCCATATCTATCCCTTCTTCTCATACAACACAACCGACCCTACAAGGAAATCATGTATGGCCTTTCTTTCTTCATTTCCGGAAATCGTAAGAAGTGATATCCATCCGAGAAACGCTTTGGCCAAAAATCTTACAACCGTCAATGGAAACATGACATTCCGTTGATGATCTGATCCTCGCTTTACACAAAGTCCATTCATTTTATGACCAATAGTGCCTCCAAAAAGGCTCGTGAATAAGGGGTCATAGAAAACGAAAATAAATAAGAAGGCGGCAATCCTAAAACTATCATTGACGGTATCAAATCGGTTAAATAGGAAGGTAACACCAATCATTAAAACAAGAAGGATAACTGAATCTGCAATTACTGCCTTTACGCGCATCAATACCCCGGGATAATTCGAATCTGATTTCATATTTGATTAGTTATTTAGTCGCCTCAATCCATTTTCCAACAATCTCAACAAGATTTGCCTCACTTTTTTCAATTTCCGATGAATCTTTGAATGTCGCAATAGCCCGATCGTTTTCTTTCCAGGTGAGAAGATTTGAACTTGTTTGTATCAGTTTGGCTTTTGGCTGTTCCTGTTTCCTGGCACCTCTATGAAAAATTAACTGAATTTGCCTGGGTGGCTGTATTTTCATAGTTATTCTGTCATTGTCTTCATAGCAATAATTTGGCCCATTCCATTTTATGTTTTCTGTTAAGCCACTTGTAGCGTTTATAATGATCTGCCGCAACTGTTCAATTTCATTTCTTAATGGGTGATTCAATCCATCAAGAAATTCAGATACTTCATTATTGAGGTTGGACATATTTAAAGGTTGATGGTAATAATTATCGAAAGATTTTAATGACTGAAACAACTGGTTAGCAGCTGTGAACCTACCAGTTAAGACTAGAACTAAAGTGGCAAAGCTGCCCAAATACCCATTAAATCTACCATTTTTCCATTTAACGGCAAGTCAGATATTGTGTGCCAGCGTGGCGCCTATTAGTTGGATTTTGGAGTAATACCTTAAAACGGACCATACAAATACTGAATATTTTTTCTAATATTAATGTGGGCCTCTATCCATAACATTAACCCATGAAACAACCCCTTTTCATTTTAAGCCTGACGGTATCATTCATTTCATTCGGGCAAAAAGACCTTAAATCTGATTTGATTTTTCCATTGCAAACCCAGCATGTACACTCGAGCAGCATTGTAGAACTACCCAATGGTGACCTCCTGGTCTGCTGGTTTCAGGGTAGCGGGGAACGAACGGAAAATGATGTGGTAGTAAATGGAGCCAGGTTAAAAAAAGGAGCCAAAAAATGGAGTGAGCCTTTCCTGATGGCCGATACTCCCGGGCAGCCGGATTGCAACCCCATGATGTTCCTAAATAATCAAGGTAAACTTTTCCTGATCTGGATTGTGGTGCAGGCCAATCGATGGGAAAGCAGCATTCTGAAAGTTAGGACGACCACTGATTATGACAGAGATGGAGCTCCCAACTGGGAATGGCAGGATATCATTTTGATGAAGCCGGGTCAGGAGTTTGCCGAGCAGGTGGAAAAGCAGTTTAAAGCCAATACCAAAGATGACCTGGCCTGGGCAGAATATGCACGCCCCTACGAGGAACTGCTCACCGAAGCTGCCAAAGACCCAAAGAAAAGAGAAACTGGCTGGATGTCGCGATGTACCCCCACCATACTTGACAATGGGAAAATCTTGTTGCCCTTATATTCAGATGGATTCAATTTTGGCCTTATTGCCATTTCTGAAGATGATGGAGAAACCTGGTCGAGTAGTCTGCCTATCATTGGTCGTGGACTTAATCAGCCCAGCCTCGTGGTTCGAAAAGATGGTTCACTTGATGCCTATTTACGGGATGATGGCGATGCGCCCGGGAGGATCATGCTAAGTCATTCTGACGATGAAGGCTATTCATGGACATTTGCCAGGAAGTCAGACATCCCCAACCCAGGCGCCAGCATTGAAATCACGAATCTAAAAAGTGGAAAATGGCTTCTCGTTTACAATGATTTTGATGATGGGCGATATAGCCTGGCAGTTACCCTGTCTGATGATGAAGGACAATCCTGGAAATGGAAACGAAACCTGGAGTACATAGAAGGTGGACAGTTTGCCTACCCTTCAGTGATCCAGGGAAAAGATGGAAAGATCCATATCACCTATTCCTATCACCTGTCTGACCATAATAAATCCATAAAGTACGTCTCCTTTCCCGAACAATGGATAATGGAAAATTAAACACCAACCTAAAAAACATGATACAAGAAAATAAAATATCCGCTGCATCCCGGACGGTGGTTCTTTCCCTCCTACTTGTTGGTTTGTCTGTTCAGGTTCTTTCCCAGGTAAGGGTGGTGACGGCTGGAAAACCTACAGCTATGGTGGTCACAGCCGATCAACCAACCCAAACAGCGCGGTATGCTGCCGATGAGCTGGTAAAGCATGTAAAACTGGCAACGAATGTTACCCTGGAAGTAATTACTGAGAATCAGGCGACAGAGGGGCCATATACAAGGATATATGTTGGTGAAACTGAAACAGCAGCTCGATTTGGGATTGATGTCAATCATCTGCCAAGGGAGGCTTATGTTCTTCGGTCTATCGGGAATGATCTCTTTGTATTAGGAAAGGAAGACGAAAATGACCCTTTGGACCAGCGGAATCCAAATGTAGGTACACTGTGGGGAACGTATGAGTTTTTAGAGGAATACCTGGGTGTTCGATGGCTATGGCCCGGAGAGCTGGGAACTTATGTACCCAAAACAAATACGATTGAAATATCCTCAGTCAATAAAATGGAAGCTCCAGCGCTCAATTTCCGGACCATGCGCTGGCATATCATTCATCGCATTGCCAATGGGGCTCAACTCACCGAGGAAGACGAACGATTGGGATTCTCACAGGATGTGGCTGAAAAATATGGACAGGCAGTCGGTGTACTCTTTAGAAGAAATCGCCTGGGTGGGATTGACGCCAAACCCCCATCAGGACATATTGCAAGTAGCTGGTGGAACAAATACAGCAAGGATCATCCGGAGTGGTTTGTCCTTTGCAATGATGGAACAAGGGGAAACCCCGACCCCACCAAGGAAAATCCTGAGGTTGCGCTGTGTATATCCAATGAAGAATTGCAGGATTTTATTGTAGATCAGTGGGATGGAGAAAGTACGCTTGTACTTGGCCCGATTGACCACGTGGGTCGATGTACCTGTGAAAACTGCAGGGCCTGGGATGGTCCACAACCGGAAAATCCGCCGTGGTTTGCCAAACTGATGTACTCCAATCCCCCCAAGACTGATGTCTTTTACGGACAGACTTCAGACAGGTATGCCCATTTCTGGAAAGTAGTCCATGAAAAAGCCAGCAAAAGAAATCCAAATGTTCAGATCTCCTGCTCCTTTCTTTATGAAAATGAGTTTGCTGCCCCGCTCAACAATGTATGGCTTGGTAAGGACTACTACGGTGAATTTGTTCAATGGCGGGATCCTCATCTTCGCTATTTCCCCATGCCCGATGAAGCCCTGGATTGGATCAAAGAACAATGGCTGGGATGGAAAGCAACCGGCATCAGGATGGCTTATAGACCGAACTACCTGCATGACGGATATGTAATGCCATACTTTGATACCTGGCAGTCTGGAGAGTTCTTCAAATTCGCTTACGAAAATGGTATGGAAGGTGCAGATTTTGATTCCTACACTGGCCAGTGGGCGGTACAGGGGCTTCGCCTTTATATGCACATGCGACTGTTTAATAAACCTGAACTTGAAATCAAGGACATTCGGGATGAATACTTTTCAGCTTTTGGACCTGCTGCCGAAACGGTTGAACGGTATTGTGATTACTGGGAAGATTATGCAGTAAAAAATATTTTGAATTTCATCGATAAGCTAAGCATCCGGCGTTACGCCAATTATCCACTTGAAGTCAACAAAGCCTTCCCGGAAGAAGTATTTGAACCTGCGGAAGCCATGCTGACGCAAGCACTGAAAGAAGCATCATCCAGTGATTCTCCTGAGTTTGCTGAGCGGGTTAAGTTTCTACAGACTGGATTACAACATGCCGGACTGACACTCAAGGTGGCTGCCATTTATGATGGGAACAAGGAAATTCCTAAAAACAAGATGAAAGATGCAAGAAAGGCCTTAGGGGAGCTGGTCCAGTATAGGAAGGATCACCAGAACGAATACTTTTCGGACTTTCTTCATTTAACCAGTTATTGGGAGATACCCAGCTGGAATATGGATTATTTTAAAGGGTTATAAGACTCACTTCTGTGGATCAAGGAATCGATAAGCCAGTCGCTTGACAAAATCAGACATAAAAAACCAGACCAAAGCGTATGCCCAGACAAAGCCAGCCCATCCCCAACCGATAGGATTCATCAATATCCCATATACGGCTAGTATGGTAGCAATAATCTGGGTAGAGAAAATGGCAAACACCAGTATTTTGGCTGGTTTATGAGACCAAAAGGCTCCACGGGTTCTGGTAACAAAAATGGTTAAGTGCCCGGCTATAGAAAGTTTCAGGTAGATCAATGTCTGAATGGTATCACGATCAAGGTGAAAAACCCGCTCCCCAAGATAAAAAAGTCCGAAACTGGCTAAGACTCCGAAAATACCCAGGATGGTGGCAATGCCCAGCACCATCCGCATATTCCAGGCTTCAGGTTGACTTTTAAATTTCACATTGTCATAGGCGATGGAAAGTATTGCCCCATCATTTAATAATGCCAGTAATACAATCATGATGGCAGTGACAGGATAGAAATTAAATACCAGGATGGATAAGGTCATAAAGAATAACACCCTGAGTGTTTCAGTGATCCGGTAAATAGCATAGCTGTTCATCCGCTGAAAGATTCTGCGACTTTCCTCTATGGCCTTGACAATAACAGACAGCCCTGGCGTCATCAAGACCATATCAGCAGCAGCTCGTGCTGCGTCCGTAGCACCTGAAACGGCTACCCCGCAATCTGCCTTTTTCAATGCGGGGGCATCATTTACACCATCCCCTGTCATACCCACAATATGCCCTTTTTCCTGCAAAGCACTTACAATCCTGAATTTATGTTCAGGGAACACCTGTGCAAATCCATCAGACTCTTCGATTGCAGAGAGTGTTTCCTCAGAAATCTTTGATTCGGTCCCTTCTAGTTTGGATGCGTCCAGAATATTTTGATCCATGCCAAGCGCAGAAGCTGTCTCTTTGGCAATGGCAATGGCGTCACCAGTTACCATCTTAACCTGGACACCCATATCATGGGCCTGAGCAATGGTTTCCCTGGCATCTTCACGTGGGGGATCAAAGAGTGGAAGGATACCCGATAGCTCCCATTTTCCGTTATTCGACCTGGCCACTCCCAATGATCGATAACCCTTCAATGCAAAGTCCTCAACCGCTTTTTCAGCCTCCTTCCTGGCTTCATCAGTCATTTCCACCATTTTCAGGATTACCTGAGCAGCTCCTTTACTTACTTTGAATGAAGCACCTTGATCATCCGTGATAGAAGCTTCGGTTTTCTTATGTACTGGGTCAAATGGAATAAATTGAGTGGTTTTATAATGCTTGAGCAGCTCCTTATTTTTCAGTGCACTTATCACAGCAAGATCGATCGCATCATTGTTGTCTGATCTTGAAGCCAAAGCTGCAATCAAAATAGCCTGCTCGGCTGATCCTTTTTTAAAAGTAAAGGGTGTTCCAAGTGTCAGCTTATTTTGAGTAAGTGTTCCTGTCTTGTCGGAGCATAGGATATCCATCCCAGCCAGTTCTTCTATTGACACCAATCGGCTGACAATGGCCTGCATCTTAGCGAGAATTTTAGCCCCAACGGCCAAAGTCACCGAAAGCACAGTAGGCATGGCGACAGGAATCGCAGCAATGGTAAGGACCAAAGCAAACTGCAGGGTAGTTATTAATTGATCGCCCCGAAATAGCGCCACTCCTATGATTATCGCTACAAGTGCTATAGCCAGTACAATCAGATAGTTGCCGATCTTGAGCACCGCCTTTTGAAAATGACTTACCGTATGAGCCTCAGAAACCAGTTTTGCAGTTTTGCCAAAATATGTTTTGTTCCCTGTAGCTGTAACTAACCCGTTGATCTCACCCTGTCGCACGATTGACCCTGAATATACTGCATCTTCAGCCTCATGGGTCACAGGGAGTGATTCTCCAGTCAATGCTGATTGATCTACTTCAATTGGATCTCCATCCAACAGGAGCACATCAGCTGGCACAATATCCCCTAGCCGTATATGGATAATGTCTCCGGGAACGAGGTTAACCGCATCAATTGTATTCCATACCCCATCCCTTAAAACCCTGGCTTTTGCCGCCAGTTTGGCTTTAAGTGCAGCGATGGCATTACTGGCCTGTCGTTCCTCAAAGAAGCCAATGAAGGTATTGGCTAAAAGCAATACCAGGATAATGTAAAAATCAGACCAGGCTTTTGAAAAAGCAGAAAGGATGAGTGCCGCTTCAATCATCCAGGGAATGGGTCCCCAGAAATAGCTCAAAAACTTGAGTATGGGGTTGGTTTCTTTTTCTTCGAGGGCATTCGGGCCGTAGGTGGAGAGTCGTTGGCTGGCTTCAGCTTCGGTCAGACCTGAGGAACTGCTTTGAAGTGTCCTAAACTGCTCTTCAATGGGTGAGCTTTTCTTTACCTCCTGGTCAATTGTTTCCATGGTTTTTGGTCATTTAATTCTTGTCCAAACACCTGAAGTAGAGTAAATCCAATATGTATACGATAGAGTTGGGAGGCCAGTTGATTATTTTAGTTAATAAATACCTGGAAAGATTTTAAACCAGGCACGGCCGTAAATCTTGGCGTGTTTAGTGTGTTTGTAGCATAATCTTGCGTGCGTTTTGAAACGCGTGCAAGACTTATAAGATTATCGTCCGGGAAAGGCTAAAAAGGAAACCTGCAACTCTCCTATTTTTTTATAACCCAATACATTCATATGAATAGGGTCCCGGTAATAGAGGTCTTTGTTGTAGATGTTATAACCGCCCAGCGTAAACTGATCCAGAAATGGAATACCATGAAGTTTACAAACCATCTTCTGCATTTCAACATATTTGACCATACCTTTTTCATCGAAAGGGTCGTATCCACCCCTGTCGTTAAAAGCCTTACTAGATGTGAAGAAGTAGATGGTTGCCTTTGGGTTGATCTCGTAAATCTTCTTAATACAATAGTTAATCCCTCCGGCCTGGGTAGTCAATTTAGTCTCGTCGAAATCATCAAATTCTGTATAATCCGTATAGGAGCCAACCTCTCGTTTATTGGTGTAATCATTGGTGGAAGCCCATAAGATATAAATATCAAAAACCCCTGCCTCATCAACTTGTTGCTGAAGTGACTTACCCTGCAATGAAGAAAAACCTGCACCCCCCACTCCATAATTGGTTATGGTCATTCCCAGATACTTTTCCCACAAGATTTTCGCACTATCGCTTGCCGGGATTACGGATACAGAGCCACCGAAGACAGCTACTGACTTCCCGTAATTAAAAGATTCTTTAAGTGATAACTGCTCTGACCAGCTTTGTGAAAAAACGGGATTCGAGAAGACGAGGAACAAAACAAACAAACAAGTGACACCTCTTTTCATAATTGCTAAATTTCGATTCAAATCTAATTTTTGAAGATTCAATTTTTAACTCTAATAATCTAATATAGTGCATTAATAGTTTGAATTAGCTTTGCCAAATGTTATCCAATCGGCAACTCTTTTTACAGCATCTCGCCCAGACGACTAATTTCCCCTTGCAATTGGAGATTGAAAAAGCTGAAGGTATCTACATGTATGGGCCAGAAGGAAAGGAATACATCGACCTGATTTCCGGTATCGGAGTCAGCAATGTGGGTCATCGCCACCCTAAGGTTGTAGAAGCTGTGAAACAGCAAGTTGACCAGTACATGCATCTGATGGTGTATGGGGAGTTTGTACAGTCTCCCCAGGTGCAGCTGGCCAAAGCGATCACTGATACACTTCCATCCACACTTGATCAGGTCTACCTGGTAAACTCTGGAAGTGAAGCCATTGAAGGGGCTTTGAAACTGGCCAAGCGATATACAGGGCGTGCAGAAATCATCTCCTGTCATAATGCCTATCACGGGTCCACAGCAGGTTCGCTTTCAGCCGGAGGAAATGAGATCTTCAAACAAAATTATCGACCACTGATCCCCGGCCACAGACATATCGAATTTAACAACACAGACGAACTTAAGTCAATCACAGATCAAACTGCAGCATTCCTTATAGAAACTATCCAGGGGGAGGCCGGTATTAGAATTCCGGATCTCTCTTACCTCAAAGCTGTCAGAAGGCGATGTGATGAGACCGGTACCTTGCTGATCCTGGATGAGATCCAATCTGGTTTTGGAAGAACTGGAAAATTCTGGGCTTTTGAACATTATGGAATTGTACCTGATATACTAACCAGTGCAAAAGGCATGGGTGGTGGCATGCCGATTGGTTGTTTTATCAGCTCAAAAGAGATCATGAGTGTCTTCACAGAAAACCCGATCCTTGGCCACATCACCACATTCGGTGGTCATCCGGTAAGTGCTGCAGCATCTTTAGCTACACTTCAGGTTATACAGGAAGAAAATCTAATGCAAGGCATACCTGAAAAAGAAAAGCTCTTTCATGACCTGCTCAAACACCCAAAAATCAAATCTGTCCGAAGTAAAGGACTGATGATGGCAGCCGAATTTGATTCTTTTGATACCTTAAAAACGGTCATCGATCAGGCCATTGAAAACGGAGTCGTTACCGACTGGTTTCTGTTTTGTGATAATTCCATGCGTATCGCTCCTCCTCTTACCATCACCAAAGACGAAATAAAGAAGGCCTGCAAGCTGATATTGGAGGCCATTGGGTAGTATTTGAAATGAAGTACTCAGAGATTCTAACATTTGCCAGAGAATTAAGAAAGAATCAGACAAAATCTGAAGCCTATTTCTGGTCAAAGGTTAGAAATAGACGATTTTTAGGATTAAAGTTTAATAGACAAAAACAACTCACCCCCACCCGAATCGTCGGACCGCTCTCTTGAAAGAGAGGGAGTAGATTACTTTAATATCTTTAATCAATCTTAATTAGGGAGAGTTGGAGGAAAATTGAAAAGCCTGCAGGTTGATCCTACAGGCCATTGGATAATATTTTTTAGCTACAACAAACTATTCAGCTTTAACGAATAAGTTTTCTCGATTCCACCACGCTTCACAATAAGTTCGGCAGTACCGCGATCTTTTTTCAATAGCTTTTCAATCTCAACAAGTGTGAGATCCATTGCTTTTTTCCCATTGATACTGATAAGTTCATCATTCAGCTCAATTCCAGCCACATCGGCAGGTCCACCTTTGATAATCTGATGAATCAGTACCGCTGACATCTCTTCATTCATCTGAACATCCATGCCACTACAATTTACCTCGACTACCTCCTCAAAAGATCCTGCCTTTTCCATGTAAAGTTTATGTTTAGGATAGTCAAACAGAATATTGAACTTCCGCAAGAGTTTGTTACCAATAATGCCTGAAACATGACTGTTAGCCTGAATTCCCTGTTCAACCTGACTGATTCCGATTGGAAGATTTTCAAATTCAAACCCATCAAACTCCATCATCTTTACCCGACCTTCGTAGTGAAGGGTTTCGTTATTAGAAATGTCCTTCACAAGGTAGCTATAATGTTCTCCGGTCTTATGGATGAGATCGTTCTTATTTGCAAATGGTGTATTGAAGTCAATGGTTGTTCCGGCACCTGTATTGACAAAAAATGTCCCTTTAATCAGTTCGTTATTATTTAATCTTAAGGACCCATTTATGGTTGGGATCCCCAGATGGGACTTAAAGGACACAGCTTTCCCATTCTTTGGGTAGTCACCCTCATAAATTTCCAGCTTCATATTGTCATAGTCTAGCCTTACGATATGATGATGTGCCAGGTCAAATCCAATGATCCCATCAATATCTCTTCCTATACTGATTTCCAGATGTTTCAGATTGGCCGCATTCAGTTTAATATCAGATTCAAGGATATACTTATTCAGCTCTATCTTATTATGTTTGATGGCAATGGACTGAATTTGACTTTGAGCAGCCTCAGCATTTTCATCGTGATCAAAAACCAGATTGAGTTCTTTGGCTACATCTGTATCCAAAACTGTCAATCCGGCTCCGGTATCAAAAATAAAATCCAATGGTTTGGAATCATCCACACTTAGCTGGATGATGATATGGTCCCCATATTGTTCAAATGAAGTACTGGCTACGGGTTGCTGAGCATAAGCTGCAAACCCAAAAAACAAGGCGATAATTGACGATATTCTCATTAGGTGATAATTAATTAAGCACCAATTTAAAAACAGATGACTTTTCTTTCAGCTTTATGTGTTTAATTTTCTATTCTATTTAAAACTTACAATCAGCAATGCTTAAAAAAGTCGAAGAATCAGTCAGTTTCCTCAAGTCCAAAGGGTTTCTTGAGCCGGATGTCGGAATCATTTTGGGTACAGGATTAGGCCAGTTGGTGAATCATATGGAGATCATCCATAATATTTCATATGAAGACATTCCACACTTCCCCATTTCAACAGTAGAATTTCACCAGGGACAGCTCGTCTACGGCAAGTTGGAAGGAAAGACTGTCGTGGCAATGAAAGGAAGGTTTCATTATTATGAAGGTTATAACATGTCTGAAGTTGTCTTTCCTGTAAGGGTCATGCACAGACTAGGCATTAAAAAATTATTGATTTCGAATGCCGGAGGCGCAATGAATTTAAATTGGAAAAAAGGTCAGTTGATGTTAATAGAAGACCACATCAACCTTCAGCCGGATAACCCATTGAGAGGAAAACAAGCTTCGGAGTTTGGATCCATTTTCACAGATATGAGCCAACCATATGATCTTGAAATGAATAGTCTATTTAAAAAGATCTCCCGGGAAGAAAATGTCTTGTTGAATGAAGGTGTCTATGTCGCTGTTGCGGGACCAAATTTGGAGACAAAGGCTGAATATAGATATTTAAGAAATATTGGAGCTGATGTCGTTGGAATGTCCACCGTTCCCGAGGTAATTGCAGCTAATCAATTGGGTTTGCCCACAAGTGCAATCTCTGTACTTACAGATGAATGTGATCCGGACAACCTTCACCCTATTGATATCAATGAAATTATTGCACATGCAAAGACTGCCGAAAAAGACCTGATTAAATTGTTTAAAGGGATTGTCAGGAATTTGTAACATTCAATTAACGAAAATTTGACACCCTGAGGACAAAGTCAAAATTATTTTCTCGCAATTTTTCTTTAACTTTAAGAGTAACAATACAATTCTATCCAAAATTGGTGACTGATAATTATTCTTAAAAGAGGCCGCTGCTAGTAGTGGGCCTCTTTTTTTATTGCTCCTGCAGTTATTGTTCACCTTTGGACACCTTTTGGCAACGCTACAATTCAATATATTCCATGAAGAAGGTCATCAACGGCTATACACATATCCCTTATCGATCCCTTGATTTTACGGCAAAGGAAACCGATCGACGGGCGTCGGATTTCTATAACTTATTGAATAGTCGAAGAAGTGTTCGGACCTTTTCAGATAAGCCAGTTGAAAAGAAGATCATTGAGTCAATTGTCATGACAGCGGGCACTGCCCCCAGTGGCGCAAACAAGCAGCCATGGAGTTTTTGTGCTGTTTCAAATCCTCAAATCAAAAAGGAAATTAGAAAAGCAGCAGAGGATGAGGAAAAGAAGAACTACGAACAAAGAATGGGTGAAGCATGGTTGAAAGACCTTGAGCCCTTTGCCACAAACTGGCAAAAGTCATTTCTGGAAGTGGCACCCTGGTTAATTGTCATTTTTAAGCGAACTTATGAACTTACAGAGGATCAACCCCAGGTAAAGAACTATTATGTCAATGAATCGGTTGGAATTGCCAGCGGCATGTTGATAGCGGCCATACACAATGCAGGACTGGTTACGCTGACGCACACACCCAGCCCAATGAATTTTCTTTCAAAGATTTTGGAACGCCCTGTCAATGAGAAGCCATTCCTCTTACTTCCTGTAGGTTATCCAGCATCTGATACCTATGTCCCGGACATTTCAAGAAAAGAAAAAAAAGAAATATTGTATTATTATGATTAATAATTGTCAAATTCCTAAATAATTTAACTACTTTTAGGATAATCATAAATTACCGTATCACCTAAATCTATAGAAGATTCTATTAAGTCTGAACTAACCTTCAGACATGTCTATAGCTGGTTGGGACCCCGTTGATCAATTCAACGGGGTTTTCCTTTTTATGCCAAATATCCTTTTGTATTATTCTGTTTTGCTATTTTAACGTTTGCTGATAAAATGATTAATTTAAGTTCTGATAATTATCATTCATCAAAACCCAGCCCTGAATGGACTCCATTTTTATTGTAATTGCAGGAATAGCGGTAGTTCTTATATGCATTATCGTACTTAGACTGCACGCCTTTCTATCGCTACTTATAGCGGCCCTTGTGACAGGTCTTCTAACCACAAAAGACCAATTGTACCAGTTTGCTATGCAATCCGGACTAAGTGAATCTGCTGCAGAAGCTGCTTCATTGCAATCCCTGGGCTCCAGGTTAGCCGCGGCTTTTGGATCCACCGCTGGTAAAATAGGTATTTTGATTGCCCTGGCATCAATTATTGGCGCAGCACTCATGAGAAGCGGAGCTGCAGATAAAATTGTGAGAAGTCTATTAAAGGTGGTTGGTATCAAAAACAGTTCATTTGCTTTTCTGGCAAGTAGCTTCACCTTAGGGATACCGGTTTTCTTCGATACAGTTTTCTACCTGATGATCCCGCTGGTAAAGTCTATGGCCGTAAGAGATCCTAAAAAGTATAGTCTATATGTCATGTGTGCCATTGCCGGAGGTGTAATGGCTCATTCATTAATCCCCCCGACACCGGGCCCTTTATTCGTGGCGAAGGAACTTGGTATCGACTTAGGAGTCATGATTTCCGTGGGAATCATTGTGGGAATAGTTGTCGTACTAACTGGTTATGCCTATGCGCTTTGGGCCTACAAAAAATGGGATTTGCCCATGCGAGATACCCCGGACATCAGTGTAGATGAGATTAAACAGAAAGCCCAGGTCAAAGACGAGGAATTACCTTCCATTGGGTTTTCGATATTACCGGTGGTTTTGCCTGTAGTACTCATTGCAGGAAATACCTTTATGGGTATGGCCTTCCCATCATCCAGTTTGGAGGAAGGTTCATGGATGATTAATCTGATTGGAATACTGAAATTTATAGGTGATCCAAATATTGCGCTTTTGCTCTCTGCCGGTGTCGCTATGTATTTGCTAAATAGCCGACTCAAGGATAGAAAACAATTTGAAAAGGTATTGACCGATGCCCTGCTAAGTGCGGGAATGATCATCCTGATCACTTCTGCAGGTGGAACATTTGGGAAAATGCTTC
This sequence comes from Bacteroidota bacterium, assembly GCA_047947195.1. Lineage (GTDB taxonomy): Bacteria > Bacteroidota > Bacteroidia > Cytophagales > Cyclobacteriaceae > UBA7330. The sequence goes on along the minus strand of CP170458.1, from coordinate 1,312,117 downwards.
AGCAAACAAACATCGGTGAGGGTATAGCACAAATGGTTGGAGGCTATCAAGCTGCCATCCTACCGATTGCTTTCCTGATCACTGCAGTCGTCCGAACCTCACAGGGTTCTGCCACAGTGGCCATGGTAACAACCATTGGAATCATGAGCGGAATTGGAGATGTCACTCAGCTGGGATTCCACCCCGTGTATCTGGCTATGGCTATTGGATGTGGGTCCAAAATTTTCCCCTGGATGAATGACAGTGGGTTTTGGGTGATTACCAAAATGTCAGGTATGCACGAAAAGGAGGCGATTCGATTCTTTTCTTACCTGCTGTCCGTAATGGGAATTGCCGGTCTGATCATTTCTATGATCCTTTCAATCGTATTACCGCTAACTTAGCAAAATGGTAATTTCAAAGGCGGTCGTGCGTATCAGTGATCGTGACAATGTTGGGGTTGTTGCTTCTCCCTCAGGATTGGAAAAAGGGACGGAGATAGCCACTAATATTAGAGCCCAACAATTTATCGGTATGGGTCATAAAGTGGCTCTGGCCGATATCCCGGAAGGAGGTCCGGTTATCAGATATGGTCACATCATCAGCTATGCAAAAACCTTTATCTCTAGCGGTTCATGGGTAAATGAACGCAATACTGAACTACCTGATCCTCCGGCTCTTGATCAGATCACCTTCACCAAGAAAGACTTTCCGCCCTCTGAACCGCTTGAAGGTTTTACATTTCAGGGCTATCGAAACAAGGATAATTCCGTTGGAACAAAAAACATACTCGGTATCTCAACCAGTGTGCAATGTGTAGCCGGATCTACAAATTTTATTGTTGAAAAAATCAAGAAACAGCTCCTCCCTGATTACCCGAATGTAGATGATGTAGTAGCGATCAATCATAGCTATGGTTGTGGTGTGGCTATCAATGCACCAGCCGCTATTATTCCAATCAGAACTTTGCGGAACCTGGCTCAAAATCCAAACTTTGGTGGAGAGGTCATGATCGTAGGTCTGGGTTGTGAAAAACTTCGACCGGAAAGCCTTCTTCCACTTGATGAAGACAACGGACAGGGCTCAATTGTTTACTTACAGGATGAAGCATACCAGGGGTTTGAAGGGATGGTTACCGGCATTATGGAAACTGCTGAGACCCACCTCAGAAAATTGAATGCCAGAAAGCGTGAAACCTGTCCGGCAAGTGACCTTGTTGTAGGTCTTCAGTGTGGAGGCAGCGATGCATTCTCAGGAATTACCGGCAATCCCGCAACCGGATTTGCTGCCGACCTGATCGTAAGGGCGGGTGGTACGGTGATGTTTTCCGAAGTAACTGAAGTCAGGGATGCCATTGAACAACTTATTGCAAGGGCTGCTGATGAAGAAGTAGCCAATGCCCTCAAAAGGGAGATGCAATGGTATGACGATTATCTGACGGGTGGAAAGGTCGATCGAAGTTCTAACACTTCCCCGGGCAACAAAGCTGGTGGTCTCAGTAATATCGTAGAAAAAGCACTTGGCTCAGTGGTCAAATCCGGTTCAGGTCCTATCATCGATGTAGTTTCACCAGGTGAGAAAATCCGGAAGAAAGGACTAAATTTTGTAGCCACTCCTGCAAGTGATTTTGTTTGTGGAACACTCCAACTAGCCGCGGGAATGAATATGCATGTCTTTATTACAGGCAGAGGAACTCCATATGGCCTACGAGAAGTTCCGGTAATAAAGGTCAGCTCCAACACCAAACTGGCAAATCGCTGGTATGATTTAATTGACCTGGATGCCGGCCCGATCGCATTTGGAGAAAAGACTATTGAAGAGATGGGATGGGAACTATTCCATCAGATACTGGATGTAGCCAGCGGGAACAAGAAGGTAGCCAGTGATAAATTAGGGCTTTATAATGACCTGGTGCTATTTAATCCGGGTCCATTGACCTAATTTTATCCTTAATAACATTAACACAATAAATACCCAACTCAAATGTCTTTGTCATTAGCACACATAAAAGCATCCCTTGAAGATGGATTGCTCTCTTTCCCCATCACAGATTTTGATGACGCAGGAAACTTTAATCCAGACACTTTTGCTGAAAGAGTCGAATGGTTTGTCCAACATGATGTTTCTTCTGTATTTGTGGCAGGTGGCACTGGAGAGTTCTTCTCATTGAGTAAGTCAGAATATGAGCAAGTGGTAAACATCGCAACCAAAGTTGTAAATGATCGTGTTCCTGTTATCGCTGGTGTAGGTAAAAGTATTCCTGACGGAATAGAATTTGCCAAAATAGCCGAAAAGGCGGGTGTTCACGGGTTGCTATTATTTCCACCATACCTTACCGAGTGTCCTAAAGATGGTGCAACGGAGTATGCACGTGCCATTATGAATGGAACCAGCCTGCCTGTGATTTATTATAATAGAGCGAATGGTATTTTGTCAACACCCTATATCCAGCAGCTTGCAGATACCTGCGAAAACTTTATCGGGTTAAAAGATGGGACCGGAAATATCCAGGAGCTAAATGATATCATCACCACGGTGGGAAAGAGACTGTCCTATATAGGAGGGGTACCCACAGCTGAAATCATCGCAGAAGCTTATTTAGCGATTGGAGTTAATACCTATTCTTCCGCAGCATTCAACATCACCCCTGATCTGGCAAACCTTTTCTATAAATCACTTAGGAGTGGTGACAAGGAAACTGTTTCAAAAATCACTGAGTTATTTTATATCCCATTGGTTCGGCTTAGAGGAAAAAAGAATGGTTACGCAGTTAGCTTAATCAAAGCAGGAGCTAAAATCATTGGAAAAAGTGGAGGAGATGTAAGACCCCCGCTTACCATGCCATCGAATGATGAAATTGCTGAGCTAAAGAAAATTATTACGACTGCTAACGAAGCGTTCGGATTTAAATAATTACGTTAATTTTTCGATTGGGATCGACTTATACTCCCCTCCGGAATAAGTTCTGAATGTCATCGCATTTTTCAACACTTCCGGCTTGAACATCGATTTTTTAAGAAGCATTCTACCGCACTCCTGAATCCCCTCTATAATAGAAGGGTGAGGGTGGATCAGCTCAGCGAGTTCCTTGATTCCTTTACCCATAGAAATCAACAAGGCGACGGCCTGGATAGCACTGGATGCATGCTCTCCAACAACACGCATACCATATATCGTGGTCTCATCGTCATTAGACACAATGATTTTAATAAATCCCTGGGTATTACGCATGGCTATCGCCCTGGGTATACAGGAATAATCCAGACTAACAACTTTGTAATCAAGTTCGGCTTTCTGCGCCTGGATTTCATTCATCCCCACCCCAGCAACCTCCGGACCTAAAAACATGATGGTAGATATATTTTCATAGATCAGATCACGTTCGGGTTTACCATAAATCCTTTCAATAGCAAAACGACCTTCCAACTCCCCTACATTGACCAGCGCAATATCAGCGGTGATATCTCCTACCGCATAGATATTCTTGACACTGGTTTGTGTCAGGTTATCTATGATCCCCCGATTATCAAGCTTCACATCCACGGACTCATCAAACAAGTCTTCATGGTTAGGGACTCTCCCCACTGAAACCAATGCCTTTTCAACACTGAAAACCTCTTTGGAACCATCGGTATACTCCAAGATATAATTCACCATTCCATTCTTGACTTCCATGTGAACTAATTTGGAGTTTCGGTGAATCAGCACATCCTTTGCCTCCAGGTTTCGCTCAATTACTTTGACGATGTCTTCGTCCTCAAATGGAAGGATACGATCTCCTTTATCGATCAGGTGCACCTTGGTTCTTCCGAAATTTGAAAAGATAGTTGCAAATTCACAGCCTATGACCCCGGCACCAACGATGACAATGCTTTTTGGAAAACTTTCCAGTTTATCTAACCCATCACTGGTAAATACATGTTCTTCGTCAATGGGTAACTCCGGTAATAACCTGGGTCTGCTTCCAGTCGCAATGATGATATTGTCTGCTTCCAATACCTCTGTTGTATCGAAATTATGCACCTGTACCTGGTTTTTGGTAATCACCTTGGCCACACCCACAATGTATTCAAATAGCCCCTCACCAATTGAGACATTGATATTATGCATGTGATGCTCCAGGAATTCCATACGCTCCTGTACCGCAGCACGGACTTCGCTTTTTAGCGTCTCGAAATTGAGATGAAGATTATGAATATTAAGTGCTTCACCATGCTTCCTGATACTTGCCGCTTCCCTGGAAAGTTCCCACCATGTTTTACTCCACAATGCACCATGATGGATACCAGCACCCCCTAATTGTTTCTTCTCAATCAGGGCTACTTTCTTCTTAAAATCTATGGCTCTCATTGCGGCCGCATATCCTGCAGGCCCGGCTCCGATGACGATGACATCGTACTTTTTCATTGACAAGTGGGGTATTTTGTCTTGAATCTATAAAAAATAAAGTTAAATCAAGAAGTTTGGTGCCGCTTTTCCAACACAGTTAAAACATCATAAATAGATAAGTCCTGGTCAGCCAGAAGGACCATGAGGTGGAATAACAGGTCAGCGGATTCATTGGCCAATAACTCCTTGTTACCTGCCATTGCCTCAATCACGGTCTCAACTGCCTCTTCCCCAACCTTTTGCGCAACCTTATTGGTCCCTTTCTCAAATAGGCTACTCGTATAGGATTTGTCTGAAGGATTATTTTTTCTTGATTGGATGATCTCCATCAGCTTTTCCAGGAAATAAACACTCTCTCTGTTAGGCTCACTGAAACAGGTGTCAGCACCTGTGTGACAGGCAGGGCCAGCAGGCTCTGCTTTGATGAGTAAGGTGTCACCGTCACAATCAATGATGATCTCTTTCATATACAGGAAATGACCAGACGTCTCACCTTTGGTCCAAAGTCGCTCTTTGGACCTGCTGTAGAAGGTAACCTTACCGGTTTTTCGGGTCACTTCCAATGATTCCTCATTCATGTACCCAAGCATCAACACCTTACGGGTCTTAACATCCTGGATGATTGCGGGAACTAGACCATTTCCTTTTTTAAAATCTATATCCATCAAATCCTAATTGGTATGTTGTGTTTCAATAATGATTTCTTGAGATCAAAGATCTCTACTTCTTTATAATGAAAAATACTTGCAGCAAGTGCTGCATCGGCTATTCCGGGACGCAATATTTCCTCAAAATGGACATCAGTTCCACCTCCACCGGAAGCTATTACAGGGATGGTAACAGCTTTAGATACACGGGTGGTAATGTCTAATGCAAACCCGTTTTTGGTTCCATCATGATCCATTGAGGTTAGTAAAATCTCGCCAGCTCCTCTTTCACATACTTCCTTTGCCCAGGGGACTGTTTCCAGCTCGGTTGGTTTTGTTCCTCCATGTGTATGTACCAGGTCTTTCCCATTTACATGTTTTGTATCTATCGCAACTACCAGGCATTGAGAGCCAAACTCCGCGGAGATGGCATTGACCAGCTCAGGATCTCTCACAGCAGCAGAGTTAATCCCCACTTTATCAGCACCGGCATCCAGCATCTGTTTTACATCAGCAACCGCACTGATACCACCACCAACTGTGAAAGGGATATGAACTGCAGCGGCAACTGCCTTTACCATATCAATCAATGTCTTGCGTCCTTCCAGGGTGGCAGATATATCCAGGAACACCAACTCATCAGCACCTTCCTGTGCATAGCGCTCGGCCAGCTCCACCGGATCACCAGCGTCTCTTAGATCAAGAAAGTTGATGCCCTTTACGGTACGGCCGTCTTTCACATCCAGGCAAGGTATGATTCTTTTTGTGAGCATCAGAAACTGCTTAATTGTTGTAAAGATAGCTTTCCCTCATAAAAAGCCTTTCCCACTATCGCTCCAGCCAATTGATCGGCTTTTAATTGGTGAAGGTCATCCATAGATGTTACCCCTCCACTGGCAATCAGCATGATCTCAGGAAACTTGTTTACGATCTTTTGATATAACTGAATAGAAGGTCCTTTCATTACACCATCTTTAGAGATATCCGTACAGATCACCCACTTTGCTCCCGCATCCAGGTAATCGCTCAGAAAATCAAACAGATCTAACCCGGATGATTCCTGCCATCCGGAAACCATGACTTTTTCGTTCAACACGTCTGCACCCAGAATGATCCGTTCACTTCCCATATCAGCGATCCATTTTTTTACTTTATCCGGATCTTTTGCAGCAATACTGCCGGCAGTCGCCTGACTGGCTCCCGCATCAAATACTTTCTTCAGATCTTCCTCACTCTTCACTCCACCCCCAAAGTCTACCTTGAGGCTGGTTTCAGAACAAATGTTTTTCAACACATCAATATTCACGACATGACTGGCTTTGGCACCATCTAGGTCTACCAGGTGAAGTCGGCGTATACCAGCTGATTCAAATTGCTTGGCAACTTCCAATGGATTGGAATTGTATTCCTTTTTCTGATTGTAATCCCCCTTTGTGAGTCTCACACACTTACCCTCTATAATATCAATTGCCGGAATGATCTCCATCTTTTCTAAAGCTTAATGAAATTTTCAAGTATGGTCATCCCTGGCTCTGCACTCTTCTCCGGATGAGCCTGGATCGCATGGAAATTGTCTTTCTGCAACATGGCTGAAAAAGTTACATCGTAGGTACATTCAGCCGTAGTGTATTCACAAACAGGCACATAATAACTGTGCACAAAATAGATATAACTACCTTCCTTCACTCCCTTCAAAATAGGTGAATTGAGCCTCGTAATATCATTCCAACCCATGTGAGGGACTTTGATGTTATTTGGAATGAATCGCTTGACCTCCATTGGAATAATCCCCAGACATTCTGTATCATTCTCCTCAGTTCTTGAGCACATCAATTGCATACCCAGACAAACACCCAGAAAGGGTTGTTTTAGATCTGCCAGCACCTTATCCAGGCCATTGCTCCTAAGTGATCTCATAGCTGAACTTGCTTCTCCCTGTCCTGGAAATATCACCTTATCAGCAGAAAATAACTCCTCAGGATCATTTGTGAGTATCGGATCAACACCCAGCCTGTTTAAGGCAAAGGTGAGGGACTGAACATTACCTGCATTGTATTTGACAATAGCTAGCTTCATGAATGATCAATAGGAGCTATTCAATTCAAGTACTTTTCGAGTCTTTGAAATAAGTCTGCTAGACGCATCAAAACTCAGGGTTTGCTGTCCATCCGAAAGGGCTTTATCAGGTACTTCATGGATTTCATAGATGATCCCATCAGCACCCGCAATGGTTGCTGCCAAAGCAATAGGTTCCACATAATCCCGAATGCCAATACCATGTGAAGGATCAGCAATCACAGGTAGATGGGTCTTGTCTTTCAGGATTGGAATCGCATTGATATCAAATGTATTTCGGGATGCTCGCTCATAGGTTCGGATACCACGTTCGCAAAGCATCAACCGTTCATTACCTGCAGAAAAAACATATTCCGCACTGTACAATAGCTCATCAATGGTGCCAGAAATCCCTCTTTTTATCATCACTGGTTTATCAACCTTTCCAAGCTCATCCAGCAGGTTGAAATTTTGAGTATTCCGAGCTCCTACCTGATATACATCTACATAATCATACATCTCTTCAATTTGTGAAACCTGCATGACTTCCGTTACGATCTTTATACCATTCTCACGTGCCAGTTTGTACCACAACTTCAAACCCTCAAGACCCATTCCCCTAAAAGAATACGGAGAGCTCCTGGGTTTAAATACGCCACCGCGCATGATCTTAAGATCATTGGCCTTAAGATGCTCAATGGTCTTCATGATGTTTTCCTCACCCTCAATACTGCAAGGTCCAGCCATGATGGCAAATTCTCCGTCACCTATCCTGACACCATCACCCAGATCAATCTGGGTAAGGTTTACCTTCCACTTGGAGGAAACCAGTTTATAATCGTCAGAAACGACATGAATATCTTTTATTCCATCCAGGTGACCGATTTTTCGGATGTCAAATCGCTCCTTGCCGATACCGATCAGATAATCCCCCTTTTGTGTCTTTACTTCAGTGGTTTTGTACTTGTGCGCCTTCATTTCTTCGGCAACAAGTTTTCTTGACTCTTCTGAGATGTTGGGTTCAAATTGTATGATCATGGTTTCCCTTTTATATCCTGTATAAATTTTCTAATGTTTGCGTCTGACGGATCTTCAGACAAAAGCTTAATAAATGCACTACCAATGATGGCACCATCCGCGTATTCACAAGCCTGATTAAATGTCTCTTTATTTGAAATCCCAAAACCAATGAGACGCTTATTAACCAGCCCCATGTCATTGATTCGGTTAAAATATTTGATCTGTTCATCAGAGATCTCGCCTTTCGCCCCGGTAATGCTGCTGGATGAAACCATGTAAACAAATCCACTGGAAAGCTCATCGATCTTCCTGATTCGATCTGTCAGGGTCTGCGGTGAAATCAGAAAGATATTGTAAAGTCCATGCTTTCTTAATACATCCTGATATAGCTCTTCATATTCATATAGAGGTAAGTCAGGTAGGATTAAACCATCCACACCAACGCTTTCACAGTCCTCGCAGAATTTTTCAAATCCATATTGCAGGATCGGGTTAATATAACCCATCAACAAAACGGGTATACTGACGCTTTCCCTCAAATCTTTCAACTGCTCTAATAGCAATTTGAGATTCATACCATTCTTCAGAGCTTTGGTAGAGCTTTCCTGAATGGTCGGTCCGTCAGCTACTGGATCCGAAAATGGAATCCCTATCTCAATCATGTCTGCACCCGCAGCTTCTAGAGATTGAGCTATTCTCACTGTGTCATCAAGTGAAGGATACCCAGCTGTGAAATAGACATTCAGAATATCATTTCCCGACTCAAATGCCTGATCTATCCTGTTCATATCGATTAATATTTTCCCCATTTAATGTAAGTTTCAAGGTCCTTATCTCCCCTTCCGGAAAGATTCACTACGACAATATCACCTTGATTAAATGCTACCTTATCCAGGGCAGCAAAAGCATGCGCTGACTCTACCGCTGGGATGATTCCTTCCAATCTGCTTAGCATTAATCCTGCATTCATAGCTTCTTCATCTGTAACCCCTACAAATTGAGCTCTACCCGAATCAAACAGGTGGGCATGGAAAGGTCCAATACCCGGATAGTCCAAACCTGCCGATATTGAGTAGGGTTCTACAACCTGGCCGTCACCCGTTTGCATCAGCAATGTCCTGCTACCATGTAATACCCCTTCTCTACCCAGGGCTGTTGTGGCTGCAGATTTCCCAGAGTCATTCCCCAGACCTGAAGCTTCAACAGCTATTAGTTTCACTTCAGGGTCGTCCAAATAATGGTAGTAGGCTCCAGCAGCATTACTCCCTCCACCTACGCAGGCAAAAATGTAATCCGGGAAATTCCTTTGCTCATGCTCCAGCAATTGTGCTTTGATCTCTTCACTTATGACAGATTGAAAACGAGCCACCATATCAGGATATGGATGTGGTCCAACTACAGACCCAATGATATAATGTGTATCCGCCGGATTATTGATCCAGTGTCTCATGGCTTCATTGGTGGCATCTTTGAGTGTTTTGGATCCGGAGGTTGCTGGAACAACTTTTGCGCCCAGGATTTTCATTCTTTCCACGTTGGGTTTCTGCCTGGCCATATCGATCTCACCCATATAGACCACGCAATCCATCCCCATCAGCGCACAAACTGTGGCAGTAGCTACTCCATGTTGACCAGCCCCGGTCTCGGCAATGATCTTTTTCTTTCCCAATGCCCTGGCCAATAATATCTGGCCAATGGTATTATTTACCTTGTGAGCTCCGGTATGACAGAGATCTTCCCTTTTCAGGTAGATCTTGGCATTGTATTTCTCGCTCAGTCTGTTTGCTAGAAATAGCGGGGTCGGTCTTCCAACGTAATCCTTGAGTAATGCCCGGAATTGCTGCTGGAAAGAAGTTTCCTGGATTATGTCCAGATAATTCTGTCGTAACTCCTCCACATTAGGATACAACATTTCGGGGATGTATGCCCCACCAAACTTGCCGTAATAACCTTTATCGGTGACCTGATATTTACTTATTGTACTCATAATAACGCTTTCACCTTTTTAATTTTTTCTATGTCCTTTTTCCCGGGAACAATTTCAAATTTGCTGTTGATGTCAATGGCATATAATCCTGGTAACTTCATAGACTTGATATTTTCGATATCGTCCAGTTCAATACCTCCGCTTAGGAAATAGGGCGTATCAAATGGATAATTCTTCAGAATATCCCAGTTAAATTTTTGTCCGCTTCCACCAAACAGCTGGGTCTTTGTATCAAACAAAAAGAAGTCTACAACACCTTCAAAAGGCATGATTTCCTGAACAGGTAAACTATCCTCAAGCCTGAATACTTTAATAACACCCAGTCCGGCATCCTTTAATGCCTTCGCCAGCTTTTCTGATTCATCACCATGAAGCTGAATGTAGGATAGGTTATAAATCTTTGCCTTGGCCATAACTTCCTCGAGTTTAGGATTCACAAAAACTCCAACTCGTGGCAAATCGGTAGCTAACGCTGGATCTACCAGAACCAAAGAAGCATCTCTTGGTGATTTATCATAAAAGATCATCCCCATGAAATCCGGCTTTACGGCATCCAAGGCCAGAATATTGTCAACTTCTCTCATACCACAAACCTTTAGCTTCAGGCTCATCTCGATAACTCCCTAATACTTTTCACAAAATTCCTGCAGGCTCTTTCCGGACTGGTTGTCTTCATGAAGTTCTCTCCGATAAGAAAACCATCAAATCCAGCTTTTTTCAAATCCACTACGGTAGCTGGGTCACTAATTCCACTTTCCGAAATCTTCAGGAATTTATTTGGAATCTTTTCAACCAGTTTCTTACTCGTCATCACATTTGTGACGAAAGTGTTCAAATCCCGATTATTGACCCCCACAATATTCACCTCATCAGTTAAGGTCTTATCCAGCTCTTTTTCATTATGCACTTCCAGGAGTACTTCCATTCCTAAAGACCTGGCTTTTGATGCCAGTGATTTCACCTCAGCCGGTGTAAGGCATGCAGCAATCAGCAAAATCAGATCTGCTCCGATGGATTTCGATTCGATCAATTGGTATTCATCAATGATGAAGTCCTTCCTTAATATTGGACAGAAGTTATAGCTTCTTGCGATGGTTAGATCTTCACTCTTTCCACCGAAGTATTTCTTATCGGTCAATATGGACAAGCCCGCTACTCCCGCCTGCATATAGCCAATGGACACCTTCTCCACCTTAGCCTGATTATTGATGATCCCTTTTGATGGAGATTGTCGTTTAAATTCGGCAATGATCCCTATTTTATCGGGTCTTTTCAGATACTGTGACATCGAGACCACCTTACCCTCAAAATATGGGCTTTGCTCAAGTAATTTCACAGGGAATAACGCTTTTCGTTCTGCTACTTCCTTCCGCTTATCCGCAACTATTTGTTCGAGAATACTACTCATTACTTATTGATTGATAGAAATAAACTGCTTGAAGGATTCCAGTGCCTTTCCGGACGCTAAAGACTCCTTTGCTTGCTCTATACCTACTTCGATTGGGATCTGTTTTCCTACAGCAATGGCCAATCCTGCATTGGCGATCACTACATCTCTTTGGGCTTCTGTTGAACGATTATTCAATACATCTTCAAATATTTTAGCTGAATCAGGGATAGTCTCACCCCCATGAATATCCTCCTGGGTGACGGTTTTCAATCCCAAATCCGAAGGACTGAAAACTTCTTCTCTTTCATTCATCACCATCTTGAAGTTGCCGGTCAGTGACACCTCATCATATCCATCCAGAGCATGCAGGATCACGTAATGCTTATCGGTATTTTGATACAAATAGCCATATAATCTGGCTAGTTCCAAACTAAACACACCAACCAACTGATTCTTCGGCATGGCAGGATTTACCATTGGACCCAGCATGTTGAAAAAGGTCTTGACACCAAGCTCCTTTCTGACCGGACCTACATTTTTCATAGCCGGGTGAAAGAGTGGTGCATGCATAAAACAAATACCTGCCTGATCTAAGCTCTTCTTTAATGTGTCAATGTCATTTGAAAACTTTACTCCGAAATGCTCCAACACGTTCGATGACCCTGAAACGCTGGATACACCATAGTTCCCATGTTTAGCTACCGCCTGACCTGCTCCCGCCACCACAAAGGATGAAATAGTTGAAATATTAAAGGTGTTCTTTCCATCCCCACCTGTTCCACAAAGGTCAATCGCATTGTAATCATCTGCCGGAACCTTCACACACAGTTCAAGCATTGCGTCACGAAATCCAGCCAGCTCTTCCACAGTGATTGTACGCATAAGGTACACTGTTAAAAAGGCTGCCATCTGACTTTGATTGTATTGTCCGGTAGCCAGGTTGGAAAGTATATCAAAAGCTTCCTTTCTGGATAGTGATTGATATTTAAAAAGTTTGTTTAGAACGTCCTTCATCTTACTATTGTTGAATCCAGTTATCGATCATTTTAATTCCATGTTCAGTCATTACTGATTCCGGATGGAATTGTACACCCCGAACATTATATTTTGCGTGTTTGATGGCCATGATATTCCCATCATCATCCATTGCTGTCACCTGCAGATCATCGTTGATAGACAGGGGTTGAATGGCCCATGAATGGTATCGGCATACCCTGAAGATTCCTGGTAAATCAGCAAATAGCTCATCTTTAACATCAGTTAATTTGATGCTTGTGGCTACACCATGGAAGACAATTGGCAGGTTGAACAGCTTTGCCCCATAAGCTTCAGCAATGGCCTGGTGACCAAGACATACTCCTAATATCTTTTTGGAAGCTCCATATTTGCTGATCATCTCTGGCATGATCCCGGCATCTTCTGGCAATCCCGGACCTGGAGAGAACAGCAGGCTTTCAAAATCTTCAGCATATTCAACTGGGATCTTGTCATTGCGGTGCACTTCCATATCATTGCTTAAGCCCAGCTCTCTCAGGATATGCACCAGGTTATAGGTAAATGAATCATAATTGTCAATGACCAAAATTTTCTTCATCTCATTCAGCCCTCTATCGTTTCCGCCATTTTCATTGCTGATTCCAGTGCGGCCAACTTATTGTAGACCTCCTGCACCTCACTTTGAGGATTTGATTTTGAAACTATTCCGGCTCCTGCCTGGAAGTACAATTTGTTTGACCTGCTCATGAAAGTCCTGATCATAATCGCATGGTTATAATTTCCAGCGAAGTCCATGTATCCAATCGCACCTCCATAGAATCCACGATTCATATTCTCATGCTCGTTGATCAACTGCATAGCACGATATTTCGGAGCACCTGAAAGCGTTCCGGCAGGAAAAGTACTTGCCACAATATCTAAAGGATCTGCTTCACTCCGAAGCTTCCCAGTGACTTTCGAAACCAGGTGAATCACATGTGAATAGTATTGAACCTCCTTATAGGTTTCTACCTTTACGTCATCTGAGCTCTTGCTGAGATCATTTCTTGCCAGATCAACTAACATAATGTGTTCAGAATTCTCTTTGGGATCCTCTAAAAGTTTCTTAGCCAGTTCAGCATCCGCCATGTCATCACCGGTACGCCGGAATGTTCCTGCAATCGGATATATTGTGGCCAATCTATCTTTTACCACGATCTGAGCTTCCGGAGAAGACCCAAAAATCTTATATCCGCCATAGTCAAAATAGAAAAGATAGGGCGATGGATTAATAGATCTTAAGGCTCGATATACCTGAAACTCATCTCCCTTGAATGCCGTGCTAAACTGTCTGGAAAAAACCACCTGAAATACATCCCCCAAGTCGCAGTGTTTGATACCTGATTTAACAATCTCCAGAAAGCCCTCGTCTTCAAAATTGGAGGCAGTCTCTCCGACTTTCTTGAAGCCAAAAGATGGAATATTTCGTTGCGAGATCAGATTAGACAGTTCTTCAAACTTGGCATCATCCTGCTCATCAATGTAGGTTTCAATCAGAAAACACTCATTCTTGAAGTGATCAAGTGCAACAATAAACTTAAACAGGTGATATTGAATTTCTGGGATATCGGAAGATGGTGTCTTCTTGTTTTTCAATTCAATATCCTCAAAATACTGTACCGCATCATAGGCCATATAACCGAAAAGTCCAGTCTTTATGGATTTTTCATCGCTTTCCGGCATTTCAAAAGACTTGAGGAAGTCCTTGAAGACCGGAAGTAATTCGCTTCGATCACTCAAATCTTTCGTCTTCTCGGAATTATCTGGAAAAGCAATTGACACCGTATCCTTAGATAGCTTGAAGGATGATATCGGGTCACAGCAGACATACGAAAAACTGTTCTCCGCCCCATGATAATCCGAGCTCTCCAACAAAAACGAATTGGCAAACCGATCACGGATTTTCAGATAGAGCCCTACGGGGGTGATGGTATCTGATAAAAACCGTTTTTGTCTAATCTTGAGTTTATATTGTTCCATTTTAATAATCATAAAAAAACCCGCTGCGAACAGCGGGTCTTTTGTCTTATATCTTTAACATACCTCGGCTATTCACAACTCCAACGAGTGTGTAAAATGCCAGTACCAGTATGTGCTTTTTCTTAACATGACCGCTAAGCTAATTTGTACCTGACATTAAATCCAAGAAATCGATTAAAAAAATCTGGTTCTTTCGAAAAGTCTAAAAAGCAAGTACCTCTGAATGGTGTTATATGAATTCAATTTATTTGAAGTAAATTGAAGACTTAATTCATTTAGCTAATTAATATGCTATCTACAAGTGAACAAATAAATATTCTGGTACACCTTTCAATGGCTGATGAACATTTAGCTGAAGAGGAAACAAAAATGATCCATAAAGTAGGTGAGCGTAACGGGCTAACAAAAAGTGAAATTGATGAAATCATTAGGAACCCTAAGCCCATACCAGTCCTTAAGGGATTAACGCCTGATGAAAAATTTGATTACCTCTACAACGTCATATTCCTAATGAAAGTAGATGGCAAAATCTTTCAAAGTGAAATTAAGTTTTGTGAAAAGGTAGCTTCCGCAATGGGTTACAAACCCAGTGTAGTCTCTGATTTATCGGGACATATTTATTCAGATGACACAATCGAGGTCGACAGAACTGCCCTACTCAAAGTCGCCAATAATCACCTGGCCTAACCTATTTAGCTTTTATTGCTTTAGTTAGATCATCTATTAGTTTTTTGGAGACCTTTTTATCATTCTTCTTCTTGAACTTCGTCAATGCCTTAAGCGCTGACTCTGCTTTTTCATATAATCCAGCAGGATTTTTATCAAAAGCATAGCTGCCCAGGCACCATTCGATCTCAGACACGAGTTCTTCTTCAATTTGAAGTTGACTTAATTTGTCTTTTGCTTCAACGAGCTTTTTTTCAATATTTAGTTGTGAGGCCATTTTATTTGAGAATTATTGAACAAAATTAAATTAAATTTCAATATTTATAATAAAATAAACATTTTTTTAACAATCCTGGATCGTTAATGCAACCTTGTATTAATGATTAAGATACAAAAAATTAATGAGGACTAGAATTCCAGCTCACCAAAAGAAATCAGATAAGCCACGGAAAATCCAAGAACATATGTATTGGAAAGGTCTGGAATACCTGTATCAAATGAGCCATAGTTCAAGATATCACGAAAGCCATATGACGCAAATCCATCCAGTTGGAAAGTCCCAAATTTAAAATCCCTAAAAATTCCCAGTCCGATTCTAATACCATATCCAAAAGTGCGGTCACGCGACTCCTCATAAGGATAAAAATCTGTCTGTCCGATATTACTAAGATTAGGATTCTGACCTTTTTCCACATTGATCAGATGCTCGAGGTAAAATCCCAGTGAAAAAAAGGGTTTTGTCTTCTTATGACCAAAATAAATTAGGGCCTCGGCAGGAAATTCCAGATAAGTCAGACGTGTGGCGTACGGAGGTTCATCAGTAGGGAAAGTTTGTTTCCATCCCTTATTCACCAGGTTAACACCCGATTGAAGCCCCGCGTTTAAAAAGGAAGATTGTTTCTGCCTGCTAAAATGTCGAAAAATAAGGCCAGTATGATAGCTTGTGAGATAATCAGTTGTGATCAGCGCATTACCGATGGTTCTTTCAAAATAGGCTGAAGAAAAATTACCTCCCCCCTTCACTCCTATGTAGGTTTTCGATTGCGCACTTACCCCCTGAACCGCTAATAGCAGAATGAAGCAAAATGAAAGTTTCTTCATTAAAGAATACTTATGAATATTATTTTTTGCTGCTCTTTTTCTTTTTACCTACTTCCTTCTTATCAACAGCTTTTTTAGGTCTGGAAACCCCAAAAGTACCAATTTTGATTTTCCCTTTCCTGGTCTTTTTATCTCCTTTTCCCATATTTCAATAGTTTGTGATTTATTCAACAAATATGTAGCATTATTTACTTCCCCGGGCATTAACCTCCTTTGACTTCACTCCCTTCAAAATAGAAGATCCCCTTCTTATTAGCTATCAAAATATCTTTTAACCCATCCTTATTCATATCCTCAACAATGACCTGCAACCCAATGCCCGAACTATCATCAATCAGATGTTTTTCCCAACTGGGATTATTATTTTCATCTCGCTTCATTTCAATCCAATAGATTACCTGCGGGTCCAAGCCACCCGGATCTTTACCATTATGGGCAAAAAATCGTTTGCCGGTAATCAAGTCTGGTAATCCATCTCGATTCATGTCGGTCAATTCAGCACCATGGGATTGTGAAAAACTACTGTCAATGAGATGTCGTTTGAAGGAGATCTCACCATTGGTACCTTTAATATGTTCATGCCACCAAATACCATAATTATGTGCGGAACATGAAATTACATCATTGTCCCCATCGGCATCGAAATCATAGACATGCATCTGTGAACAGGGCTCCCCTAAAGAAACCTTATGCCACGACCAGATTTGATTTCGGTCAACCGGTGCTTCCCACCAACCTTCTGCAATCATAACATCCGTTCTACCATCCCCATTGATATCACCACTTCCTAATCCATGTGAAAATCTGTTGGTTCCTGAAGCATTCTTCTCACTCAACGCATGTGCTTCCCATAAATTATCAGGATTTCCAGTTAAACTAAACCATTTCATTTCTTTGGTACCACTGCCAAATACCAGGTCAGGGCTTCCATCCTCATCGATATCGGTCATCATCGGAGATTCATTACAAGCAGTACTATCAATCAGATGTCTGCTCCAGTGTCCAGATGCATTTTGTGGATTTTCAAACCAGTATGCGGCCGTACCCGGGAAATCGATCGTTACAAGATCGATCCACCCATCCCCATTTGCATCAAGGGCAAAGTTCAAAAATGAATCACTCCATCCTTTGGTAATATCAAATGGCTTGGGAGTCCTAATCTCATGGGATTTCCAGTCTGGGGCTTCAAACCAAAACGGCCCGGACATGATATCAGGCAAATCATCATGATTCACATCCCCTACAGCAATGCCTTCGGAAACGAACTGATCATACAATACATGCTTTTTGAAATTAATGTCGATGGTTTCGTCCTGGCTGCTGCAGGCTATAAGGAATGTGAAGCTTAATAAGGGAATAATTACTTTATTCATGGCTTTTAATTTTGACTTAGCAAATAACCCATTAATTGATAATAATCTTCTTCGGGAATTACTGAACGGAAATTATCCGGCATAAGGGTAAACGGAAGTGCGTTCATAGATTTGATCTCATTGGTTGCATATGAGAATTCATTTCCAGACACATCCGCAAATACTTTCGTTTGACCTTCGTCCCTTCTAAATAATCCCTGAGCAATCCTGCCATCTTTTAACTCGATTTTGTAGTTAACAAATGCCTTGGAAATATTCCGGTTTGGATCCAGGATCTTTTCAGATAGTGCTTGAAGCCCCCAGTTTCCTATGCCATCAAGCTGTGGCCCAATATTTCCTCCCTGATCACCGATCTGATGACAGATAGCACAATTCTGTTGAAAAACCGCTTCACCTGCAGCTATCGAAGGACTCTTAGTCATATACGTCCTTACTCGATCTACAATTAGCTCCTGTACCTCTTCGGAGAAGGGCGTTACATTGTTTGTCAGATCAGCAAAAATGTTTGTCTGGCCAGATGACATGTTGGAAGCAAGTCTTTCATTGATCTGAGGATCTAGTAAAAGTTTAGGTGATATATCAAGATTCTGCGCCGCACTTAACAAGGCATCTATCCCATTTGGATTATTAGCCATCTGTAAAACAGCAGCTTTCTGAAGGTCAAAAGACAGCGTATCCAAAATTGAAGCAATCACCTGGATACTTTGGGAAGTTTGAGCTTCGCCAAGTACATTGACGAGTCTACTTCGTAGGAATTCCGACTCATCAAAATCCCTAACCACGCTAGCCACTGTCGATACATTTTCCGGTGTGTGCATCAGGATGGCCTCAGCTGCTGCTGATCGAGACAAAACATCTGCGGTTTTTGATCTGAGGAGAAGCTCGAGCTTAGGCATTAATTGTCTGACATTGTAGTTCGCCACCACTCCGCCAGCAAAGACTTGGCGTTCAGTTAGCTGAGCAGGACTTTGGGCAGGTAAGGATGGAATACCAGCAGATAATTTTCCAATCCCTATATATTCTCCCCATCCGGCTGATCCATCAGTAATTAGAATATATCCTGACTTTCCAGCTTGTGCTGACAGGTCCCAATTAACTTGCTCTACCTGGTCTTCTTTGGTTATTTCAGCAGCCTTTATGGGTACATCCTCACCCTCCAGAAACAATTCAATTTTGTTTCTCACCGGATCTACTGCTTCATCTCCATCGGGTTCTTCCTTATACCCCACAAGTGTAAAGCTCATGTTGGATGGAAGTTCAAAAACTGGCGATCTGTATTCATTGACTGCAGTATTCCGTCCTCTTCTTGGGCCACTGATCAATATTTTTGCATCAGGGACTTCTTCAAATTCCTCATAAATCCATGGATTGGCATTGTAATTTTTGGTGGTTGGTGTGGCTGTCCAGTAATCTGCACCTGGTATGTTGGACAAAAAGGTTTCAACAAGGCTTATAGCCCATTTCTGAGATTCCCCTACAACCTTTTTCCCACCTTGTTCCACTCCTTTTTGTAATGCGAGAAAAGCCTGATACTGTAAATCCAAATTGTCATTCGATTTATCTCTAAGGGTTACCGCCAAACGATCCATGTCACGATCCGGAAGGAACCTGGCGATGTGCGTGGTGTATTTTAAGAGCACCTCTTCAGGCTCATCAAACTTTTGAATATGTGAAAGCATAAATGATGCAGCATTTGCATTATCAACCCCCATTAGTACATCGGCTATAGATTTTGAATCTTTTTCTTCCCATGACTTTTGGCTCACAGATGCGAGGATACTTGAACTCCTAAGATGGTCTCTCAGAGATTGACGAATCGAATAATACAAATGTGAGTCTGATTGTGGAGTATTAGCCTGTAAATCCAAAAACATCCTAACCTGATCCTGTGTCGGATATTTGGCTAGAAGCATAGTCACTGCCCGTACGACATGAGGACTTGAATCACCAATCATAGACTTTGCTGAAGCCAGGATTTCAGGACTCGGTTGCGATATCTCAAAAAGAATCCTTAGTGTATGAACCCTTGCTTCATCAGAAACAGCATTCAATCCTTTTGACAGTATCTCGTCATCCAAAGCATTCAACCTGTATAGGATCCATAACGCATGGATGAGCTCTGTATCACTCACGTCATTTTTACTCACCATTACCTTGACTTCACCATCGGCCTGTTCTCCGAATCGGTCCACAATTTGATCTGCTACCATCATTCGCACCGTCTGACTGGGATCATTCAGTCCCGCCAACAATCCGGATAAATCTTGCTGGGTCCAATCCTTAGCAACATGCTGATCTTCTTTTCCTTCATAGGTAATTCTCCAGATCCTGCCCCTCCTTTTATCTCTTGCCGGGTGATCCAGTGGAACTTCATAATGTCCAATGATACTATTGTAAAAATCAGCAATGTATAAGGCCCCATCCGGTCCAAGCTTTACATCCACAGGTCTAAACCACGGATCTTCACTTACAATGAAATCTGGCTCCCAGGTAGGTACTGGCGTTGTTCCGTCCATTTTGATTGAGCTTCTATATACCCGGCATTTTACTACATCTCCCAGGTAAAAATTCTGCCTGTAGGCCTCAGGAAATTGTTCCCCGGTATAATACTCCAAACCAGCCAATGCGGTAGATCCATATTCGTGTCTCATCATGTAGGGTCCAAAACCAATACCCGTTGGCTGCTTCCCAAAGTGGGGATAATCTGCTCCCCTGATCAGCTGATAGATAGGGCTGCTGTGACAATCTACCGAATACATATATCCGTATTCATCCATTGCATAGCCAAATGGATTGACCCTTCCTGTTGTGGTAAATTCTACCCCGGTTCCATCAAGATGAAACCTGAAGGTATTTCCTGATTGCATGACCAGGGGTTCTTTGTTATCTGTTCCAACCACTTTAGAAACATTAGAATAGCCATGATCAGCATGTATCCATCCGTCAAGTCCTCGGAAAAAGTTATTGATCATTCCGTGTGTATCCTTATACTCGAACCCACTCAATAAGATCTTACGCTCATCTACCTTATCATCTCCATCGTGATCCACTAAATGATAGACATAGGGAATGCTATAGGCTATTGCTCCATCAGGTACCGGGGTTATTCCAATTGGGATGTTTAGTGAATCAGCAAATACCTTAATGATATCAGCCTTCCCATCATGATCGGTATCTTCCAAAATAGAAATTCTATCAGGGCCTGTACCAGTCGAATCATAAAAGGGATATTCATTGGACTGAGTCACCCAAAGCCGGCCTTTTGGATCGAAGCTGAGATTCATAGGTTTCCCAATATCAGGCTCAGATGCAAATAATGTTATTTTAAAACCCTCGGGAAGTTTTAAGCTTAATCGTTCCTCCTCAGGTGTCTGAGGTTCGGTGGTGCGTATATGCATCGCAAACTGATCCGCTTCTGCAGTTTGCTCAGGTGAAGAACACTGAAAAAAAACAACTAACAATGGAATGATATATTTTCCTGATGAATGCAGAACAGCCGCTTTGAGGTTTTCAAAAACTGAAGTGGTCATAGTAGGTTAATGTGGGTTAAACAATAATAATCAGGAATAACTACATATCCTTAGAATCTGATGAGTTTACTTTTATTAAGAATAACTCATCATAACTTATATCGATTTTACACATTCATAATATTATATATTTTAATATAATAATATATTAACAATTAAAGCATCTTGATAAATAATTAATAACAATTATATGATAATAATGAAAAATATATATTTTAGTCTACACTTTAATTTACCATTTCAAAAAATACCAGCTGACGATGGAAAAAATAGACCTCAAGAGTGAATTTAGCAATTCTGACTACATAGATTTTGATGATGTGCTGGATCATGCCTATTTCTCGCAAGACGACATGGAAGATCTTGAAGAAGATGAGTCTAATTATGATTATAGAGACTCAGATTTCAGATCTATAGCTGATCTTTAAAAAAGAATAACCTTATTTATCATAATCCTATTTACCTTTGCACCGGCAAACGGGTACGACCAGCTCCTGCTCAATCCCCCAGGACCGGAAGGTAGCAAGGGTAGGCGGTTGTAGCGGTGCGATACCTTGTTTGCCTTTTTTTATTCAACCCTCATTAACCTCACTACAACTCGATGCAATTTTTCATAGACACGGCCAATCTTGATGAAATAAAAGAAGCTTATGACCTGGGTATTTTGGATGGAGTAACTACCAATCCTTCCCTGATGGCCAAAGAAGGAATTACCGGTCATGCAAATATCATCAACCACTATAAAACAATCTGCAACCTGGTGGATGATAACGTTAGTGCAGAAGTGATCTCAACAGATTTTGAGACCATGGTGAAGGAAGGAAAAGAACTTGCTAAAATTGATGATAAGATCGTAGTGAAGATTCCTATGATCAAAGATGGGGTGAAAGCCATTAAAGCGTTGACAAGTGAAGGAATCAGGACCAATTGCACGCTTATTTTTAATGCTGGTCAGGCGATTCTTGCTGCAAAAGCTGGTGCAAGCTATGTCTCTCCATTTATCGGAAGACTTGATGATATCAGCGCTGACGGGATAGCACTGATTGAACAAATTGTGTTGATTTACGACAACTATGATTTTGAAACAGAAGTCTTAGCTGCATCGCTCCGCCATACAATGCACTTAATCCAGTGTGCAGAAGTAGGGGCTGATGTGGTGACTTGTCCATTAAATGTGATTGTTGGGTTACTAAAGCATCCACTAACTGATAGTGGATTGGAAAAATTTTTAGCAGATTATAAAAAAGGCAACAACTAATTCCAAAAGAGGTTGTTTTGGTATGTATGTACATCATCAAAGTAAAAGGAAAAGCTAAAATCCCTGATTACATCCAGTTAAGAGATGATAAATTTGTCTTAATCGCTTATTTTAGGGCTGACAGGCCTCTTCAAAAGTTGGAAAAATTTGGTCTGGAAGGAAAAGAAGATCAGCTCGGAGAGCTGATTAAAAATCTGCCGTTTGGAAAATTACAAAAACTTGAAATCTAAATGACTTTCTCAGAGGATGCTGTTGTAAGGGTAAGTAACGCAACCATTTTTCAGGATAACTCCACCATATTGAGTGCGATTGATTTTGAAATTGAAAAAGGAGAATTTGTTTATCTGGTCGGAAGAACCGGGAGTGGTAAATCTTCGCTACTAAAGACCCTCTACGCAGATCTCCCGCTTAGACTTGGAAACATACGTGTTGTAGGCTACAACATCCTTGGAATCAAACAAAATGATGTCCCTTTTCTCAGAAGAAAGATCGGGATCATCTTCCAGGATTTTGAGTTGTTTTATGATCGTAGTGTAGCTGATAATTTATTCTTCGTGATGAAAGCTACAGGGTGGAAAGACAAAGCCAAAATGAAAAATAGATTGGCTGAGGTCTTGATGCGAGTAGGTCTGGGTGCCGTATCAAATAAAATGCCACACCAGCTTTCCGGAGGTGAACAACAGCGGGTTGTTATTGCCAGAGCACTGGTTAACGAACCACAAATCCTGTTAGCTGATGAGCCTACAGGAAATCTGGACCCCGATGTTTCAGAAGGGATTATGAATCTCTTCTTTGAAATCAACAATTCTGGTACTGCCGTGCTAATGGCTACTCATAATCACAATTTCATCAAGAAATTCCCACATCGGGTACTAAAATGTGAGAATGGCAAAATACTGGACTCCAGTAAACAGACATTTGAACTTAGTGAAATCTCCTAAGGCAATAAAACTTCCTAAAATCCTGTTTAAGTTTGTCTGGTGATCCATTGTATGAAATTAATCCTCGGCGTTACGGTTTTCTTGCTACTTTCGCAAGCGTTATTTGCTCAGCAAAACAAACAGGATTCCTCAAATTTACAGGTAGACTCATTAAAGGCTAAAGTTGCCAAAGAAGAAACTACAGAGAAAAAAGCAATCACCTGGTCTATCTATATTGAATACAATCCCGAATACGGTCCGCAACCTGGTCAGTATGGATTTCATCAACAGATTGGAGCAGGTTTAACCTATCGAAAAATCAATTTAGGCGTATTTACCAGCTACCTTCGAGATGGAATCACCAGGATGCTCATTTTCCCCAATGAATTTGACCTGATCTACCTCTATGGAGGTGGATACCTAGGTACAGTCTTGTATTTGAATCAAAAATTTGACATTGTCATAAGATATAGTTTCAGTAAGGGTGGAATGGTTTGGGAAAACTCTGAAACCAAATTGGATCTGGTTAGAGAAAATTTCTTTTTGTCTAAACCTGAAGTAGTTGTTCAGTATAAGCCTGTGAATTTTTTCTCCGTCTTTTCCACCGCAGGCTACAAAATCGGGCATGGATTGGATATCCCAGGAGTTGATAAGAATGGGTTAAACGGATTTGCCATCAGTTTCGGAGTCAGACTAGGCTATTTTCATTTTAAGCCATGAGAATAGTCATAAGCGTATGCATATTGTCCTTCACCCTGGGCTGTTCACTCGGTCCTGAGAAACCTGATGACCAGGACGTTTGGATATACTCAAACCCGGAATCTACAGGTATTTCTGATAGCACCATACTTGTGCTCGATGAAAATATTCGCAATAATGTGTATAGAAATGTTAATTCCCTGATTGTCATAAAAGACGATCAACTGGTATTTGAAAACTATTATGATTTCTCCTTTCGTGAAAGACAAAGAAACATTGGCCAGGCTTCCCTTTCCGTCTTAATTATTGCCCTGGATCTACTCATGAGAGATGGTTACATCCAGAACATTCAACAAAGCATAGCAGACTTTCTCCCAGAATATCAGTCAATATTTGTTGATGATCCCGAAAAGGAAACAATAACCATTGAACACCTGCTAACTAATCGTTCTGGATTAGCGTGGATCCAATCCAATTCATTTCCTGACAATGTGAATGATCTCAACCTGATGAAACTAAAAAATGACTGGGTTGAATACGTATTATCCCGGCCATTGGAAGCTTCTCCGGGTCTCCGGTACATAGTAAATTCAGGTGCTGGGGTAGTACTTGCTCGGGTAATGGAAAATGCTCTGGGAAGTGATCTATTAACTTATCTTCAGGAAGAACTTTTCAACAAAATAAGTATCAAGGAATTCACTTGGGAGAAAGATCCCAATGGAACACTTGATGGTGGAACCGGGCTCCATATCAAGACCCTTGATTTAGCCAAATTCGGATACCTACTGTTGAATGGAGGCCGTTGGAAAAAGGCAAGAATCATTTCCAATGAATGGATCTTTTCAGTAACAAAAGCTAATATCCAATTAGATGATACTCTCAATACCGGGTATGGCTGGTGGAGTTTTACAGATGGTACGATTGAACTGGAAGTCAACGATCTTTTCTTTGCAGCCGGAGGAATTGGGCAGCAATTGTATGTGGTTCCCCACTTAAAAATGGTAGTGGCTATCAATGCTGAAAACTATGGCCAAGGTTTTTTTAATAACTCCACTTTTATTTTCCTCTCCATTCTGGCATCTTTAGAATCAAATCTTAATTGATGCCGGAATCATCTGATATTTTTCTATTTAATCAGGCGAAGCTGGGTGATGCGGAAGCCTTTGAGCAGATATTTAAGCGCTATTATAGTGATCTCACCCGATTCTGCTTCACCATGGTAAGAGATGAAACGATAGCGGAAGAGATCACCCAGGAGGTTTACATCTATCTATGGGAGAAGAAAGATCAAATTGAGATCTCAACTTCTTTAAAGGCATATCTGTACTCAGCCATAAAGAATAAATCGATAAACTATATCAAATATGATTTACCAAAGCAGCGAGCTTTGATGGATCTATCTGAATCGTTAATGGCCGGAAACGTGGTTTTTACTGAGAAAAGTGAGGTTCTAAGACTCAAGAGAAAAATTCAACTGTCCATTAACCAGTTACCGGAAAAATGTAAGCAAATATTCCTTCTGAGCAGATATGGTGGGTTGACCTATAAAGAAATTGCAGAAGAACTGGAACTATCAGTTAAAACTGTAGAAAACCAAATGAGCATCGCATTAAAGAAATTGCGGGAAGCTCTGGAGGTAGATTTGAAGAATTATTTGAATGAATGAAAAAAATTAAAATAGTTTAGGGGTAAGTTGCCCTTCGCTTGACTTACAATAACATGGAGAGATCATGGCTTGAGAGATACCACCAACCAAAGCATGAGCAGAGTTCGAAAGATGCTTATGACTTATTTATGGACCTAAGTAATGATCCAGGAATATCGTTTGATGAAAATAAGGCCTGGGATCGAATTAGTTCACATATCATTGCAACATCACATCCACAAAAAACTTTCAATCTTTCACTATTGTATAGAGTGGCTGCAGTCATTGCACTGTTTGCAGTTTCTGTATTTCTCTATCAAAAAGTGGAGACTGGAAATGTCGAGCAGATAACTATTAACACAGGCGCTGCACCAATGACTTATGAGCTTCCGGATGGTTCAATGGTATACCTGGATGTTAATAGTTCGATCTCTTTTTCAGAAAATTTCGATGTAAGGGAAATCTCGTTTGAAGGCTTGGCCTACTATGATATTGTAAAGAGTAATGCACCATTCTTCATTCATATGAATGACCTGAATCTCAAAGTGTTGGGCACTTCATTCAGCCTTGAAACTACAGGAGGCTATCTAAAATCTTATGTTAGTGAGGGGCTTGTTCAGATATCAGACGCTTCAAATGCCCAAAAAGTAAAGCCCGGTGAATTTCTGGTCTATCAAAAGGAAGACAAAAAATTTGAAGTTTCGAAAAATACTAATCCAAACATTTTATCCTGGAAAACAGGGAAGTTTGTATTTCAGAATACTCCATTCAGCGAGGTTATTTCAAACCTTGAAAAGTACTATAAAGTTGATTTCCTGAATGTTACAAATTATCAGGACTGTAAGGTGACAGCTGAATTTGATCGACAGGAGCTTAGTGAAGTGCTTTCTGTTTTAGGTGAGATCCTAAGTCTCGATTTTGACATTTCAAAGTCATCTGTTAAAACACTAGGAAAAGGCTGCCGTTAAACATTAATTTTAAGCTTGATGCATCGTTATCATTCAGATAACGGAGATTTTAAATGCTGAAAGCTTATATCAGAAACACCTTTTATTTTACTTTCTTCCTGACTGTTTTTTTCTGTCAGGCTCAACCAAAGAGCCTGCAAAAAGGTCAGTATTCACTGGAAGAAATCCTGGTTATTCTGGATCAAGATTACAACCTGGCCTACAGCATCAATACAATTCCGGGAAATGCGAAAATTTCTCTCTCTACCGATACACCATATGGTGAACTTTTTGACATCATAACAAAACAATCAAACGTAACTTTTAATAGGCAGGGAAATACATATATCGTAACCTATGAACCCCAAAAACCTCATAAGTACGTAATAAAAGGCTATGTTAGGGATAGAGATTCCGGTGAACCATTGATTGGATCCACTGTATATTTGGTAGGAACCAATCAAGGAGTAGTAACCAATCATTATGGGTATTATTCGTTAACACTGCCTGCTAAATCTTATGAAATTGCCTGCTCTTTTATTGGTTATACTAATGACTCTATCAAGGTTGATCTGAAAAGTAACATTAGTTATGATTTTGACCTGAGTTTACGTTTATCTGAACTGGAAGAAGTTACAGTGTCATCCAGGGAACCTCAATACAACATTAAAAGTATCATTCCAGGAGTAAATACTATTGATTTACAAACCGAAGGACAAATTCCTTATTTTCTCGGAGAAGTAGATGTACTTCAAGGAGCTTTACTCATGCCAGGTATCCGTACGATTGGAGAGGATGCCAGTGGGATCAACGTTCGAGGGGGTGATGTAGATCAAAATCTATTGCTTTTGGACGAGTCTATCATCTATAATCCCAATCACTTTTATGGATTAATCTCAGTTTTTAATCCAGAGGCAGTCAATAGTATAGAGATCATGAAAGGCTTCATGCCCCCCTCCTACGGAGGAAGAGCCTCATCAGTTATTACTGTCAATCAAAAAGAAGGTAATGATGAGGAATTCAGCGTCACTGGGGGAATTGGATTGGTTTCTGCCCGACTCATCGCAGAGGGTCCCATCAAAAGAGAGAAAAGTTCATTTATCATCTCTGGTCGACAATCCATTGCGAATCTTTCTGTATTGGGAAATACCAGTTCCGGTCTGAGTAGAAATAATGCAAATTTCCAGGACTTCAACGCCAAGATAAACCTGAAGATCAACTCATCTAACACTGTACATTTGGCAGGCTATTTCGGCAATGATAGAAATCGCACCGGTTTTGATGCGATCAGGAATTGGGGAAACAGGAATCTTTCAGTACGGTGGAACCACTTATTTGGTCCGAGATTATTCAGCAATTTCACCAGTACAATTAGTGAGTATGCTTACAAGATCACAGATCCACAAGAGGCGGGATCTTTTGTAGGTAAATCAAATATCGAGAATTATTCTTCTAAAGTAGATATGGCTTTTAGCATCTCCCCACAGCAGGAACTGACTTTCGGAGCAGGAACAATTTATTACAGGCTTTTGCCCGGTGAACGGATACCTTTTGATGAAAATGCATCCTCACGTCCATTTTCACTAGATACTGAAAATGCTTTTGAATCATCCGCATATATTGGACATCAACTAAAGATTGGTAATTGGTTTTCAAGTCTATATGGCTTGCGATATAGTTCCCTGGTAAACCTTGGTCCATCCACAGTCTACTCATATGCTCCGCAAATGGAGAAAAATACAGGAAATATCATAGACTCAACATTTTATAAAAAGGGCGAAATCGTAAAAAATTTCGATGGTCTTGAGCCTCGGTTATCACTCAATTTTAGCTTCAATTCAGCTCAGGCATTAAAAGCATCTTACGGACGAACCTACCAGTATCTGCATCTGATATCCAATACAGTGATCCCCTCCCCCACTGATATTTGGAAAATAAGTGATACTTACATCCCACCCATTAGATCAGACCACTATTCGGTTGGTTTTTACCAGAACCTTAAGAACAACATGTTTGAAACCTCATTAGAAGTCTACTACAAACCTCTTCAAAACATCATAGAATATAAGAATGGGGCCAACCTTCTTTTTAATCCGAATATCGAAACTGAGATTTTGACGGGCATCTCAAGGTCCTATGGCCTGGAGTTTTTCATCAAGAAAAATACTGGAAGAGTAACGGGTTGGATTAGTTATACCTTATCCCGGTCTGAGCTGAAGGTTAAAACTCCCTTTCCTGACCAAACAATTAATTCCGGTCGATTTTTCCCGGCCAATCATGACAAGCTCCATGATATTTCAATCGTTTCTATTATGAAATTGAGCGAAAGATGGGCTTTATCAGGAACTTTCAATTATAGTTCCGGAAGACCAATTACACTTCCAGCAGGAAAATATGAATTTGAGGGAAACCTGGTACCACATTTCCAGGATCGTAACCTCAACAACCTGCCGGATTATCATAGACTCGACCTTTCAGTAAAATGGGATGGCAGGCAATTCAGGAAAGACGGTACTCCTAAAAAATATCATGATTATTGGACTTTTGTAGTCTACAATGTTTACGGACGCAAAAACGCCTATTCATTGATTTTTAGAAAGTCTGAAGAAGATCCGAATATAACTGAAGCCGTTCCCTTCACAATCTTTGACTCTCCTATTCCTGCCATCACCTACAATTTTAGATTTTAATGAGGAGGTTAATTGAAATAGGGCTTTTATTGATCATGCTTGGATGCAGCGCTGAAATTGATCTTCCGGAATCGCCAGAAATCCTTGTTGTTGAGGGGTGGCTAACCGATCTGGATACCATTCAGCAGGTACGTCTCTCCAAGACAGTAAGTTTTGAATCTAATTCCTCAAGTACTATCGTGGATAATGCTATTGTGCGTGTACGAAGTCTACAAAATACTTTTGAGTATAATCACATATCAAATGGGATTTATCACTCAATTGATCCGTTTAAGGGCATTAAAGGAGTTACGTATTGGTTAGAAATCGACCTGGAAGGTGAGCAAATCGAGTCTGGGAAGGAAGTAATGCGAAAAGTACCTAATATAGATAGTATTTACTTTGACTTCTTCCAGAGAGAATCCCCTATAAATCCTCAGATTACGGAATTGATCTATTATCCAATTGGGTATTTTTCTGATGATAGCACTCAACAAAATTTCCATCGCTGGAGGTTCAAAAGAAATAACATATTATTCTCTGAACCAGAGGATATATTTATCCAGGAAGATCGCTTCCTTAATGGATTAGATACCATAAAAAATGAGTTTCGACAGTTTGAGTATGAGCTCAATGATACAATCTATATGGAGATGCAGGAAATATCTTTTGATGCCTATGACTACCTGAGATTACTCAAACTGCAAACAACTTCTTTGGGTACCAGGAATGGTACGACTCCTGGCGTAGTCCGAGGTAATATGATCAACTCCTCGAACCCATCAAACATAATTCTGGGATATTTTGGTGTAATTTCTACTACAAACAGAACTAAAATAATAAATCCATAATTTTTTTAAAGAATTCTTAGGGGTATATCAATGATTGCTTGACTTAACTACAAATGGTCAAGAAACTCATCATATTGATGTTATCAATAGTTATTGTCTTGTTCGGAATCACACTTACTTCAAGTAAGAAAAAATCCGGTAACAGGAATGATGAGTTTATTCATTACTAAGGGAAAAATTATGGTACTTAAGAGAAGCAAAATATCACGTGGGATCGGAAGATTAATTAAAAGAAAAGAAGTGAGTCATTTCGAAGGTTCTCACAATATCTTCCTGGAAGATCCTACTAACAGATATAAATATCTCGAATCATTCACTCAGGCTCAGTTGAATGAGATTGCTAGTTCACATTTCAAGTGAGCAACTAGTAATCTTTTTCCTCAATATTTACTCTTTTAGCATTGGATAGATTGAGGTTCTCACACAGCTTGACTAGCTGATCATATTTGATCTCATCAAAAGTGAATACTACCTTTCCTCCTCTTCGAGTTTTGATGAAGGTCTGGAAATCTTCTTCAGTACCAGCGTAATAGCCATCGGCATACCAAATTAGCCCTTTGATTTTTCCCAATTTCTGTGAATAATTCGCGAATCAATTTAAAGAGCTAAAAGGACTCTTCAAATCTTCTTCATCAACTAATTCTATAAATCGCTGATTTTATCAAATTAGTACAAAGAAAATATTTCTATAGTTATATGTGTGCACATTACACATATAAAAATCAGGGTTTCTTTCTACTAATTGAAAGGGGAAATCAAAGGTTCTCCTTGAATTAGATTTCTGCAATAAGAATATTTTTATACGCTATTGTCATATCTCTTCCGGGGTGCAATTGGATTCCGATAGGACCTTCTTCAATGGCTGTATCTGAGTCATAAGTCAACACTTCCTCACCATTTAACCACATGGTGTAAACACTACCTTCAGCCTTGATTTTGATTGTATTCCAATCATCCAGTTTTAGGAGTTGTTTGATGTTTTTGGCTTCGGACGGATATCCCTTTCCTGGTATATAAGGGGAACAGGTCATATCACGCTTAAGCGAACCAGATTCTCCGATTTGAATTTGATCATGATCTGATCGCATAAAAATTCCTGAATCTATGGTTCCGGTTCCAAATTTGAAATCTGCCTGTATAATAAAGTTTTTGTAGGATTTATCAGTCCACAAAATTGATCCGGTCTTATTCGGTCCACTTTTAACACTTAGTACACCTTTATTTGCTGTCCACCAGATGTTGTCTTTATCCCCGGGCTCGACATTCCATCCGGTTAAATCTTTACCGTTAAAGACTTTCTTTAGTTTTGGCCCTTTTAAAGTTGTATTTGGGGTAAACGAAACCATCAAAATACAGATGGTAGATAATGCTAAAATATTTAAAATTTTCATTGGTCTATTTTTGGATTGTAAAGACATAAAGGTAAGAAATTTTCAGGCCAATTATTGCCATAGTTCGTTGGAATCTATGATATTAACAACTGATTAGTTAATCTTCTTATGAATGGATCCCATCGAAAATTATATCAATGCTTTCCCTGAAGAAACACAGGAAATATTGAAAAAAATCAGACAGCTCATTAAGGAAACCGCACCCGAAGCTGATGAGTTAATCTCCTATGGAATGCCGGGATACAAATTAAATAACCGGCCGCTGGTCTATTTTGCTGGATATAAAAACCACATTGGGTTTTACGCAACCCCCTCAGGCCATGCTGAGTTTGAAAAAGAATTATCGATCTACCCCCAGGGGAAAGGTTCGGTACAATTTCCTTTGAGTAAACCAATACCCTACGATTTAATCAAGAAGATTGTCTTATTCAGAGAAAAAGAAAATAAAAGCAAAGAGGCAAAAAAATGATCTGCTAGGGGAGATTATACATTCCAAGTGGATCTTGAGCGTTTAGTTCCAGCTTCACAAGTGCTTCCTCATAAACCTTCTTTCTTTCAGGATAATGATTTAATGCTTCTCTAAGTATAGGTATAATTCGTTTAGCGTTAAACTCAAGAACCTGCTCATATTCCCAATCATCTGGTGAAATCGCATAGGGAAGAAGAAAATCTATTGCTCGTCTTAAAGCAGGATCCTCCTTGTTGGGGATTTTCCATAAATCAATTCCAACTTTTTCACCAAGAATGGCAAGAATTATCATACTTTTCAAGTTCATGGTGCTGTAGTCCCAGGTCCGTGTTCTTGCTAATTCCTGAAGTTGTCTCCCTAAAGAATCCACATGATTAAGAATCCGGTCACCTGAACCTGACAGGATTCTTTTCGCTGTTTCCAAATCATCGATACCCAGTGCTATGGAAGCGACCTGAACATCATACCAGGTTCCATGATTGTTTAGCCTGGTAAATTCTTCTTTTCCCAAATCACTGTTTAATAACCAATTCATATAGTCATTAAACCAACTTTTAATGGCTGATCTATCAGTTGAGTTCCATGATTTTGAGTTGGAAATAAGACGTTCTGCATCAAGGGCATCTGAAATATCCCGGGTCTCAATGATACCATAACATCTGCCCTCTGTTATTCCTGGCACACCCTGTCCATAATTTAAGTTCGGGTTCATTCGTGTCATATCATTGATAAACCATGCTCTCAAGACTTCAGCTGCTTTAGCTGCATATTTTTCATTCCTCGTAAAGTGATATGCGAGTCCACAGGTAAAGGCTATTTCTCTGGTCAGATCAAAATAGTGCTTATCGGTAATATCATTTACCTCCGGATTCACAAAACCATCTCTTCTCACATAGGGCAATCCATCTTCAGTATTCGGATTCGGCCACCAGTAAATACCAATACTCATATAATCATGCTTATCACCACTTGGGGGAGTGAAGGATTTTTCAATGACCGAATAAGGCCCATCTTCAAGCATCTGATCAGCGTTATTAATTATTTGTTTCTTGCTGTTAACTGGAATTGTTAGCTTGTCTGACGCCCAAAGTAATCCTTCTACCTGATCAGCTTGGGTACTTACCTTATTACCGGAACAGGCACCAATTAATAAGGCCAATAAAGAAAATAAAAAAGATCGATTGCTCATCTTTGGGTATTTCAAATCAATAGTAGTCAATTTAGACATCTATTCAATAAGTATGAATATTTTCTATGTACTTTTTACATAATAATTAGAACATATGGTGTCATTCCAAAATACCTTGTTTCTGCTTTGTCTTTGTTCCAGTGTAGTCGTTGGACAGATACAATTAGAAGATAAAAGAGAAATATTTGTTGATGACTTTCTTATAGACCAGCTTGATGGAACTGAAATCATTAAACATACGCCTCATGATGAGGGAATAGTCCTGCACTTTGATAAACCATGGGAAGGAAATTTCAGCGCTTATGTGACCATATTAAAAGATGAAAATGGCTATAAAGCTTATTATCGGGGACTGAGAGAAGCTGGCAATGATGGAAAGGATGCAGAAGTCACCTGCTATGCTGAATCAGAAGATGGTATTAATTGGAAAAAGCCTGAATTGAATCTGTTCGAAATCAAAGGCACCACAAAGAACAATATAATCCTTGCCCATGCGGCTCCAGTCACGCACAATTTCAGTCCATTTATTGATAAAAACCCAGGGGTTGATCCAAATCATCAATACAAAGCATTAGGTGGCACACAAAAAAGTGGCTTGATTGCATGGTCCTCTCCGGATGGTATCCACTGGCAAAAAATTCAGGAAGAACCTGTTTTTACTCAGGGGCTTTTTGACTCGCAAAATGTAGCCTTCTGGTCGGAATCCGAACAACAATACATCTGTTATTTCAGGACATGGACAGGCAATGGTTACAGTGGTTTCCGTAGTGTGGGAAGAACCACTTCAAAAGACTTTATTCATTGGAGTGAGCCTAAACAAATGACCTTTGGTGATACTCCGCTTGAGCATTTATATACCCAACAAACCAGTCCCTATTTCCGGGCACCGCATATATATGTAGCCATAGGAGGTAGATTCATGCCGGGCAGGCAGGTGCTGACCGAAGAGCAGGCCAAAAAACTCAATGTGGATCCGGGTTACTTCAAAGATTGCTCAGATGCGTTCTTTATGACTTCCAGAGGAGGTAATGAGTATACAAGAAAATTCATGGAAGCATTTATCCGACCTGGAATCGGTCTTGACAATTGGGTATCCCGATCCAATTACCCCGCCCTTAATGTGGTTCAGACAGGCCCTGCTGAAATGTCTGTATATGTCAACCAGGATTATGCACAACCTTCAGCACACCTTCGAAGATATTCCATGCGGCTGGATGGATTTACCTCTATCGAAGCAGGGTATGCAGGTGGTGAAGTTTTAACAAAGCCCTTTACCTTTTCCGGCAACAAGCTGGAGATCAATTATGCTACTTCTGCTGTTGGTGAGATCAAGTTTGAAATACAGGATGAAAATGGAAATCCCATTCCCGGATTTTCCATGAATGATTCACAGACCATTATTGGTAATGAAATCGAAAAAATTGTAGAATGGAATGACTCGAGTGATCTTTCGAACCTGATTGGACAGACAGTCCGATTAAGAATCCATATGAAAGATGCCAACCTGTATGCGCTTCGGTTTAGTAATTGATTTTCTAACCGCCAGGACGCCATGATTTCGCAAAGAGCGCAAATGAAAACAATCGCGCCCCTGGCGTCTCGTTTGCAAACTTTGCGGTTTAGAAATTACTTCACACTTGCGCGCGTTTGCAACGAGTAGCAAGTGATTTAAATAAGATATTAATCCTCCAGCTTCAATACTGCATACTTACCCTTATTCCATCCATGAACCAGTAAAAACAACTGGTCACCAATCATGTGTGGCCATACCTGGTGAATGTTTGTCAGTACCGGGATTTCAAGGTCTCCAGGAATAACAGTGGATAATAACTTCTCACTGGTATGCACATAAATAGGTGCTGATTTCTGATTCCCGATAGGGCTCAATGCATTCATGAAATAATGACCGCCTTTATAGGCTACATTACAGATTAGTGCACTCTCAGGGATATCATCAAACATTTCGACGAACTTTCCTTTTCGGGTAAATTTCACTACCTGACCTGCAGCCCGGTTAGCAACCAGGATATGATTTTCATGTGCATAGATCCCGTGAGCCGTCTGGAATTGTCCGGGGTTATCTCCTTTACCTCCCCAGGCAAGTCTACCCCAGTCCCATTTACCATCCTTCTCTTCGATAGTCATTACGAAATCCCCTTTTGAATATCCATGAGCAGCATATATGGTGCCTTTCAGATAAGTGACATCTGTCACACCAAAGTTGGCTTCATCAGAACCAAAGAACTTGTTGGCTTCTTCAAAATCAAATTCATTACCTGTAGGTTGATTGATCTCACTCACAATATTCCCATCAAGCGTTAACACTAAAACTCGCTTTCCATTTTGAGCGACCGCCAGGTATTTTGTGCCTTTGTGAACAAAGAATACAATCCCGTGGATATTGTCTTTCAGTCGCTCATCCGACCCTATTACAGACCACTGTTGTAAATCCGGTGTAATCGCACATAGACCATAACCTGGGATCCCAGTATAAACAATTCCTGTTTCAGGGTCCTCATTAAATCCACCATGCATTTTGGGCTCGTGCTCCACAGCGTCATCAGGAAAAGCAGCAGTCAAACCTTCATCGTAGGAAAAAATGAAATCTCCCTGACCAGTGACCAGTTTGGCCATCCCGCTCTTTGAAGAAATATATTCATGCGGATGATGGTGGTCGGTATCTACGTATGCTAATTCACCTGCATGATGTGTATGATCGTGATCATGATCATCATGAGTTTGAGCCTTCACATAAAAAGCAATGACAAAAAAGCATAGGAGCACAAGGGTTGATGTTGTCTTATTCATGGTAAGATTATTATTAAGGGTTGGAAGTTAAATATTCCAGTCATATTATTCAAAACAGGCTTTACAGAACTACCTCAAAACTAAATTAACCAATACCAACAGTTGTATTTATTTATCTTAGTCTCAAATAACCACCGGATGAAAAAGTCAGTAATGTATTGTTTGCTTATCCTAACCTTATTCCGTGGATACGGACAATCAGCTTCGGAAGAATTGAATAAAATATTCAAAGCTATTGAAAAGTACGAATCATCTGACAAAGCAATGCAGGACCTCTATCAAGGCAAGCATCCTCTGATAGACTTTGAGGTCATCAGTGTTCAATATTATAAAGAAAGAGAGGAAAGAACGCTATCATTCATTAGCCAATTGAAGGAAATCGATGAGACCAAACTGGATCGGCAGGATCAGATCAATAAAGAGCTGATGCTATTTCGATTAAATGACAGGGTTTCTGAAATCAAATACGAGATGTACCTCATCCCCATGAACGCTGAAGGGGGTTTTTACAATGAGATGAGCTTCATTCTGAAACGGCTTCCATTTAATTCAATTGAAGATTACCAGCTATATCTTTCATGGCTACCGAGATATATAAGTTATTTAGGAGACTACAATAAATTATTGTCAGATGGAATGAAAGAAGGCATAATGGCTCCAAAAGTCATTGTAAATAATACCATTCAGCTACTTAGTTCCTGGAATAGTAAGGATCCTGAGTTATCTCCTTATTATGCACCGTTCAAATATTTTCCAGAAAGCATCTCCACAACGGATCAAACAGAACTAAAGTCAAGAGCAATAGAAGTCCTCAATGAATCAGTCATCCCTTACTATACCGGACTAACTGATTTCTTTAAAAATAAATATCTATCCAAGGCACCAGAAAAGCCTGGGGTCAGTTTTTTACCTGGTGGTAAAGAATACTATAAGGACCGAATAAGATTTTACACCACGTTTGATATCTCTCCGGATTCTGTTCATAACCTTGGTTTAGACGAGGTAAGCAGAATCAGACGTCAAATGGACCAAATTCTGGAGGAATTAAAATTTGAAGGTTCCTTTTCTGAGTTTCTTGCATTCCTTCGAACAGATCCGCAATTCTATACCCAATCACCTCAGGAGCTGTTAAACTATGCCGCCTGGCTGAGTAAGCGTGCTGAAGCCGGGCTTCCGAAACTTTTTAAAAAACTCTACACCCTTCCTTTCACTGTTGAACCTGTTCCTGATGACATTGCGCCCACCTATACAGCTGGTCGGTATGTACCTGGTTCATGGAAGCAACAGCGTGCTGGTATTTATTGGGTCAACACACATTTCCTAGAAAGCAGACCCTTATATGCACTGCCTGCCCTGACATTGCATGAGGCAGTTCCCGGACATCATTTGCAAGGATCATTAGCCAGTGAACTAGAAGATATGCCGGCATTCAGAAACAATTATTATATCAGTGCTTTTGGTGAAGGCTGGGGGTTGTATAGTGAATACCTGGGAGAAGAGATGGGTATGTACATCACGCCATATGACAGGTTTGGTAGGTATACATACGAAATGTGGAGAGCCTGCCGTCTGGTGGTGGATACAGGTATTCATTCTAAAGGCTGGTCCAGAGAACAGGCAATAGAATACATGCAATCAAATACAGCTCTTTCCCTTCATGAGGTCAATACAGAGATCGATCGATACATTGGCTGGCCGGGACAGGCGGTCAGTTATAAAATGGGTGAGATCAAAATCAAATCCCTCAGAGAATATGCTACTAAGGAATTAGGTGAAAAATTTAATGTCAGGGATTTTCACTACCATGTATTGAAAAATGGTTCAGTTCCGCTTAAAATCCTGGAAGAGGAGATTAAGGATTATGTGTCGGAATTGAAGTAAGCTATACAGGTAAAATCGCGCGTCAGTAAAGTTTGAACTTGCGCTCGATTACATCGCCTGCAAGATCATTGTTGTAGGTTCGATTTCTGATTCATTAATCACACAACGCCAGAACGCTTTTCGCTACAGCCTCTGCAGTCTCCCTGTCAGTGGCATCATCTGCTGAAACATCTGCATTCACCATGATCACCACATTGCCATGAAGAATGGATAAACGAGTTTCTCTAAGCCCCGGGGCGGTTTGTATATACATATTTGCTTTATCTCCGAGACCCGTTACGTCTGTATGACCTTCTGTGGGTGCCATATCCAACAGGCTTTTTGCCGTCTTTGCACTTTCATCTTCTTTGGCTTTTTCATCAAGCGCTTCTTTGACCTGCTCCTCTCCTTTTTTGGTTGTGGTGTGATACATATCAAAATACTCTTCATAGGTAAATGAGCGTTTGTGGGTCTTTTCAGCTCTTTCGATTTTATCATCAAGTTTTGTAATGGTAATTCCAACCGTGTTATTTGAGGGAATCTCCATTTCGATATTGCCCATTTTCATCATTGACTTACGATCATTTTTCCAACTGAAGTTACAATTATCGTATTGTGGGTTTGACTTGAAATTGATTATTTCCTCTGATTCACCTACTAATTGAGCCAGCTCCGTCTTCGAATACCATTGCTCTGGATCTGTAATCTCTGCCAGGCAAGAGCTGGAAGATGAACCACTTGAAATGGAACTTGCTTGCTGATCAGTGGATTCAGTATGATTTTGTGGTGATCCTCCACAACTCCATATAATAGAAACGAATAAAACAGTTAGATATCTCATGAGAATTTATGGTTAGGCAATTATCACCCAAGATAAATAAAATATAACTCAATGGTCTGCCAGAAAGAATAACTGGACTTTTACAGGCTCTAAGATGCGACATAATCGAGCATAGGATCAATATTAAACTAAATATTTAGTTTAATATTAGGTTTTCTCATAACGTGTATTTAGTTTTAACTAATAATTTAGTTTTAGTATGGAAATTAAATATCTATATGAACTTGGCATTGTTCATACCCTGTTGATCCTGGGCTACTGGTCATTCTTAAGAAATGAACGCCAATACGGACAAATGAGGTTTTTCCTTGTCGCATCTGCCTTGGCAGCAGTAATCATCCCATTACTACACCTACCCAAAATTTTGTCCCTTTCAGGGCTTTTTTCTAAAGGGGAAGAATCCCTGACCCAGGTGGCTATCGAAGCTTTTCCGATTGAACCCATTTTCATCACTGCATCGGAAACATCATTTTGGTCGATGGATTTAATTCCAAGTGCATATTTTCTTGTTACTGCACTTCTTCTATTAGGGTTCATTACAAAAATCTTTCATCTCCTCATTCTTGAACGGAGGAGCAATTATCAATTATACCAGGGTTTATATATCAGGCGGGTACCTAATATCCGGGGAAGTTTCACCTTTTTCAACTGGATTTTTATGGGTGATGAGATTAAAAAAGAACATGAAGATTTTGAAGCCATTCTAAAACATGAAGTTGCACATGCTAAACTGGGACACAGCTATGATTTGATCTTATTTGAATTGTTCAAAGTATTCTTTTGGTGGCTACCTACCAGTTGGTTTATCCAGAGAGAGATCAAAAAGATCCATGAATACCAGGCTGATGCCCATGCAATTAAGTCATGTGACCCGGAGAAATACTCTTCAGTCCTGATAAACGCAACTTTAAAATTAAATGGACTCAGTCTGGCCAGCTCATTCCATGATGGTTTAATCCTTAAACGTTTACAAATGATGAAACAACAAGTTAAAAAAATCAGTCTCTGGAAATTGGGAGCATTGTCAATGTTAGGTGCATTATTATTTATTGTATTTGCCTGTAATGAAGAATTGGATAATGAAATCAGGAAAATGGGTGATAATAGTAATGC
This sequence comes from Bacteroidota bacterium, assembly GCA_047947195.1. Taxonomy (GTDB): domain Bacteria; phylum Bacteroidota; class Bacteroidia; order Cytophagales; family Cyclobacteriaceae; genus UBA7330. Next base: position 1,272,305 of record CP170458.1, on the reverse strand, counting down.
CATCACCTTTGATCAGCTACCTGTGAGTATGCAAAAAGAATTGAATGATAACAAAGATGAACTTTCCTTTGTAAAACTAAATCTCCCTAAAGATGAAAATACAGATTTTTTAAAATTAGCTGGAATAGATGTCAACACTGTTAAAGCATACCATGTTGATGAGCCAGATGAGGCAATCTACGTTGCATTCAGTAAAGATGGAAAAAACTTCAATTACATTTCAGAACAATCCAAAATGAATGATGAGCAGGGTGAGCTATATACTATTGTTGAGGAAGCCCCTGAATATCCGGGAGGCTTAGAAATGTTTTATAAATATTTAGCTAAAGAAATGCAGTATCCAGCTGAAGCAAGGAGTAATGGTATTGAAGGTCGAGTATACGTCCAGTTTGTTGTTGATAAAGATGGGTCTGTGACAAATGTAGAACCCGTTAAAGGAATTGGATTCGGATGCGATGAGGAAGCCATGAGAGTTGTTCAAAGTGCTGGTAAGTTCAATCCTGGGAAACAACAAGGAATGCCAGTAAGAGTTCGGCTGGTATTACCAATTATCTTTAAGCTTAATCCAGATCAATTAAATTCTGATAATACCAGGCAAGGCTCCATTGTTATTGATAATGTCAAGATAAATGGAGGCAGTATAAAGGTTGACGCTGCTTATACCGATGGTATTTGGAAGGGAAAGGTTCTAAGCCCTGAAGGTGATGCATTAGCAGGAGCAAGCATTGTTGTTGCTGGGGGTACAGCTGGAACAGTATCAGATCTTGATGGGACTTTCCAATTAAGAACCAGCGAAAAAGATAACCTAAATATCAGCTTTGTCGGGTATGAAACAGTACTGGTGAAAGGTAAGTAATGATACGCTATTAAGCGATGCAATTTCCAGCTCGCATCGTGTTTACGTATTCACACCAGCACACCAATAACATTACGTTAAACATTAGTAAATAGTACGCATTTTATGCGTGCTTTTTCTTATGTTCCTGAATAAGTTTAAAACTATTGCACCTCTCTCCGATCACTGTTTTACCATCTTTTCTTTATAGATTAGGTATTCTTTAGCCTGATCTATGAGCGAAAAAATAGAATCCAACAAAGAGCAGCTACACCTGTCAATTGTGGAGCGTCTGAAATTGAATAACCTGCCGCGATGGGTCCATGGAGTTGGCCTGGGAGGTACCTTATTGGTATTACTAATAAGCATCATCCTATTTATGATTTTCAAAGATGTAGCCGTTTGGGATCAATGGATTCCGGCAGATGAGTTCATCAATCCTCAATATGGTGAGCATATTTATCCTGACAGCATTTTCAGAACCAGGATGAATACCTGGTCTAATTTGGTATATGTCTTGTTTGGCTTCTATGCCATAGCATTGGCCGTTCATGATTGGAAAGCTAAAAGGCCATTATCACAAGGATATTTGACTCATGCGCCAATACAAAGTTTTCTCTTTGGCATAGCGGGTATCTACCTTGGACTCGGTAGCGGGCTCTTCCATGCATCACTCACCCGATTTGGACAACAATGTGATGTTGGCGGAATGTACGCCACCATGATTTGCATGGCAGCCATTGCCATTGGTAGTTGGATACCATACATGGAAATACCCCGGTCACGACGGATCATTCCAACCTGGCCGGTTATCGCTATTGTAGTCGTTTTCGGATCAATCTACTTCTCCTATTACAAGTGGGACTATTCGTTTAGCAGGATATCGGCATATCTTAGTGGGATAATTATCGTGTTTGCTGTTGTTAGTCTGATTCAGCCTGGTAAATACCTGCAAATTCGATGGTTTGTGGCGGCTGTCCTATCCATCATACTGGGGTCTAAGATTCGGGATTTGGATATACAGGGGCGATTCACAGGCCCTGATGCCATCCTCCAGGGCCATGCCGTCTGGCATGTCGTCTCTTGCCTGTTTTATGTGTTTATGCTGTTATATTTTCGTTCAGAAAAGCGCTTAGAAACCTGAACTGCAAACCTGTCACAATTGTACAACTTGACATGTTTTATTAAATTTTTAACTTTTCTTCAGTGATCGGTAAATCATAAACCCTCTTCCCGCAAGCTCTATACACCGCATTTGCTATCGCTGCTCCAGTAGGTGGCATAGAAACCTCCCCTCCTCCTTCTGCTGGTTGTTCAGGACGATCAATGATAGATACTTCTACTTCAGGTATCTCAGTGAATCTTAGAATTGGATACTTTATCCAATCGGTACTGGTAATCTGATCATCACTGAACGTCACCTGCTCTTTGAGTGTCCAGCTAACCGCCTGGATCATTCCTCCTTCAATCTGGTTTTTGATGCCATCCAGATTAATCACCTCACCCACATCCACAGCTGCCCACAATTTCCTTAGTTCAAGCTTTCCTGTTTTTTGATCTACCTGTACTTTAGCGGCAACCGCTGCGTAAGCGGCGGAATTTTTATACCTGCAAAATGAATATCCAATACCTTCTCCATCACCTGGAACTTCATGCAAAGTCATTTCCCTGATCTTATTGATCACTACAATTCCTCTATCGTCTTCCAGATGGCTTAAACGAAATTCAAGTGGATCTCTACCAGCTTTATCCGCCAGTTCATCCATAAATGATTCAACCGCAAAAATCGTGGTATAGGCACCGAGACTTCTCAGTGAAGATACCCTTAATGGCCCGTCAAAATAATGGGCCTTGAGTTGCATATTGGGGATGGAATAATATGGATCAGCATTCCTGTGACCACCACCCAGGTAGCCTCTACCCCGCATCGGCTTTGGATCTTCCAGATACCTGGCAGTGATAAGGGTTCCTGCATCATTGTTAGGACGCGTGCTATGGGAGTCCGTCCACACCTCTGATTTCCACCCATTTATCTTACCGCTCTCATCCAGGCTGGCCTCCACCTCCATAATCATCGCTGAGCCATAAGGGTCCCAAGTGTTTTCATCTTGTCTGGACCACTGAACGCGGATATATTTACCTGGCATAGACATGGCGAGCACAGCGGCATCAGCGGCTGCATCATCTGCTGTGCTATGGCCATAACATCCAGCTCCCGGCACGCTGACCACATGAATCTTTTCTTCTTCCAGCTCAAGCATAGCCGCAAGGGCTCTTCTCATGGGATAAATGCCCTGACTATGAGACCAGACATGTAATGTATCAATATCTAAAATAGCTATCGCACAGGCCGGACCCATGGATCCATGCGCAATATATGGCTTGGTGAATGTGGATTTGAGGACTTCCTTACCCTTAAATCCCTCTGTTACATTCCCCTCCTCCCGGATATTTTGTGGAGCATCCGCATTTCTTCTAATAAATTGAAAAAGCTCATTCTGGGGTGGCAATTCCTCACCCGACTCCCATTCGGCCTGTTCCTTCAAAAATCGTTCGGCTTTGACTGCCTGGAATTCACGCTCCGTAATTACCCCTATAAAACTTCCTTCAACATGGATCTTTACTACCCCCGATACTTCAGCTTCAAGACCTGAAGTATCAATTTTTTTCAATTTAGTGTGATAACCAGGAGGCCTGACAACTCTGGCATGCAGCATCCCCGGGAATCTTAGGTCCTGAATATATACCTCCTCTCCACTCACCATCTTTGCTATATCATTTCGGGGAATGGCTTTACCAACATAGCGATGTTCAGCCTTTGATTTGATCTGGATCGGAGTAGTGACCTGCATTTCAATCTGCCTGCCATTTAAGATTTCTACAAAAGACAGTGATTCATCTAATTTCTTCGACTTTACCTTTCCATCAAAAAGTATCAGGTCATCTATAGAAGTCATGAAAAGTTCATTGGCCAGGTCCAGCAACTTCTGCCTGGCTGTAGCAGCAGCATATCTGACGGACATCACGCTGCTTGGAACTGAGTTACTTCCTGCGGTATACCCTTCATCCGGAGTGAATCCCGTCTCTGCCAGGTGTACCTCCACCTGATCCAGCTTCATATCCAGTTCTTCAGCAGCTACCTGACGAATCGCTGTTCTGATCCCTTGTCCAAGTTCTACTTTTCCTGAAAGAACCCTTACCTGTCCATTATCTAGCACATGCAACCAGGCATTTACTTTGTTGCTTCTTCTCATACTGCCAGGCAAGTTTCCTTCGAATGTCTCTCGTGGAGCCATCACAGGATCCTCCTGTCCCATACAGGAAATGAGCAGCGGAAAGCCAACGCTAATAAATCCAATGTGCTTGAGAAATTCCCTTCGGGTAGATTCAGGTAATTCAAACATGGCTTATAGGTTTTGTGCAGCTTTTCGTACTGCTTTAAGGATTCGGGTATGCGTTCCACAACGACATAAATTCATTTGCAATGCATCTTTTATCTCGGCATCAGATGGGTCAGGATTCTTTTTAAGTAAGCTCACGGTGGCCATCACCATACCATTCAGGCAATACCCACATTGAGCAGCCTGCTCATCAACAAAGGCCTGCTGTACCTCATTCAGTCTACCCTTTTTGTCCATAAGTCCCTCAAGGGTGGTAATCTTTACTTCTCCCAAACCAGAAACAGGTATCATACAACTAGTGGATACATTGCCATCAATCAAAACGGCACAGGATCCACATTGGGAAACACCACATCCAAATTTTGGTCCATTAAGCTCAAGGTGGTCCCGAAGTACATAAAGAAGCGGTGTATCAGGATCGGAATCCACTATTTTATTCGATCCATTGATAAAGAGTGTGTATTTTGGCATAAGTAAAAAGAATAAATCCCAAGATAATGAAATAAGCAGATTCAGGTCAAGGGACAATGAAATGAGCCCCAACATACAGGGGAGAATTTCATGTAACAATAAAAATTAAACACTATACACAATGAAATCAATTCCACTTATCATCATCCTTTCATTTGCGATCAGCTCATGTGTGGAGGTCAACAATTCTGAAGAATCAACGTCATCGGCACCGCCTATCTACATCTCTCCAAAAGAATATTCGGATATGAACCTGCCATTTTCCCAGGCCGTAATCGTTGGTGACATCCTTTATGTATCAGGTCATGTTGGAGAAATCAATCAGAAGCTTGTTGAAGGAGGAATTGGCCCTGAAACCAGGCAGGCGATGGAAAATATCAAGAAGGTTATTGAAGCCAATGGCTCATCAATGGATGATGTGATCAAGTGTACCTGTATGCTCGCGGATATTGCTGAATGGGGTGCCATGAATGAAGTTTATAAGACTTACTTTCCTAAAAATAAACCTGCTAGAAGCGCCCTTGGAGCGAGTGGACTTGCTCTTGGTGCAAGGGTAGAAATCGAATGTATGGCCTATGTTAGCAAGAAATAGCAATAACTTAACAACATAGGTTTTTTGAAGTAATCAGAGAACAGGTCTTAAGGAGCAAATGTTATATTAGGAAACTTTCTTAATAACTACAATCGTCATGAAGAAGCGTGAATTCTTAAGAAGCATTTCCCTCGCCGCACTGGCCTCCCCCATTTATCAAAGTGCTCTGGCATCAAGCATTACAGAGGTAGATAATATACCTCCTGATAAGTTGGCCTCAGAAGAAGATTTCTGGCTAAAAGTCCGACAGGATTATAAACTTAAACCAGATTATATCAACCTGGAAAGCGGTTATTACAATATCATTCCTACACCCACCCTTGAGGCGCTTAAAAAGCATATGGATATGATCAATTACCACGGATCATATTACATGCGTAATTCTCATCAAAATGATAAAAGACGTGTGGCTGATAGTGTTGCTCAGCTGATTGGGACTACGGGTAAAAATGTCGTTATCACCCGCAATGCTACTGAGTCACTAGACCTGATCATTGGAGGAATGACCTGGAAAAAGGGAGATGAGGCAGTCTATGCCGAGCAGGATTATGGCACCATGAGGCAGATGTTTGAACAAATGGCGGATCGGTATGGAATTGTTAATAAAGTGGTTTCTGTCCCAAATCATCCTCAATCAGATGAGGAAATCGTAGATGTGTATGAAAGGGCCATTACCAGGAAAACTAAACTGTTGATGGTGTGCCATATAATCAATATCACCGGGCAGATCTTGCCTATCAAAAAGATCTGCCAGATGGCCCATAGTCATGGGGTTAAGGTAATGGTAGATGGTGCTCACAGTGTCGGCCATTTTGAATTTGATATAAAAGATCTTGATTGTGATTATTATGGTTCCAGTTTACATAAATGGTTGGCTTGTCCATTAGGCACCGGATTATTATATGTTGCTGATGAACATATTGATACTACCTGGCCACTGCTGGCCGGGCATACTGAACCTGGTGATATAAACCGACTGAATCATACCGGCACTATACCCATGTATCACAACTTAAGCATTGAGGACGCGATTAATTATTACAATATCCTTGGGGGTGCCAGGAAGGAAGCACGATTAAGATACATACAGGAATACTGGTCCAAACAGGTAAGAAACCATCCGGGAATTATAGTAAATACTCCAAAGGAATCGCATAGGGCATGCGGAATTGCCAATGTGGGAGTAGAAAAAATCGAGCCAAATGACCTGGCTAAAAGACTGATGGATGATTACAAAATATTTACTGTAGGGATCCAGACGTCAAATGTCTATGGTTGCAGGATTACCCCTAATGTTTTCACCACCACACAGGAGCTGGATGTGCTGGTAAATGCATTAAAAGAACTAGCTGTCTGACCAAAAAAATCAATCTGATCCAAAGAGGATTCGGACTTCCTTATCATTCTGATAACTTTGTGATTCATTTTCTATAAAAAATTGATCCAAAATGAATATCGACCACATTTTTATTTTTAGTCAAAATGAAGGAAAAGAGGCAGATGACCTGGTTGATTTTGGGCTTAGTGAAGGAAGCAGTCGTTACCACATTGGGCAGGGCACCAGGAATAGAAAATTTCATTTCAGAAATTTCTTTCTGGAGATTATCTGGGTACAAAATGAAAAGGATATCAAGAATATGATCACCAGGCCTTCCGAATTATATAAAAGAGCTGAGCTTTTGGAAAAAGATATCTCTCCTTTTGGACTTTGCATCTCCAATACCGAAGATTCTGATGAACTTTTCAAAAACACTTACAGATATCAGCCGGAATATTTTCCGGAAGGTTTTCCAATAGAACTCATAAAAAATGAAAATCAGCCTTCTCTCCCATGGACCTTCAGGCTTCCAATGATCGCTCAAAGGAGTCATGGCTCAGAACCAATCGATCATGCTGTGGGGTTGAAAAATTTGACAGGTGCAACTTTCGAATATTCAGGTGCCGTAAAAGACGATTTTCTCACATATTTTGATGCAGAGGATCAGATTCATTTCGAAAAATCATCAAGAAACTGGCTCACTTTAAGCTTTGATGAGGCTAAGGAGGAAAAATCCAAAGAGTTCAAAGAGATCTCTTTGACTATTAGATATTAATTTTCATATTATTACAATCATCTTATCAGATCATTTCACTGCATTTCGTGATCGTTGATGATTTTTTATCGTTAAATCAATAATAACGGGAAAGTTAAATTGAATCAAAACGGTCCTTCCACATATGATGAAAAAGATAAACAACGGTTATCCGCTACTTTAAACAGGGTAATTTTAACCGTCCTTCCGGTCATTATTTTATTTGGAATGATCCTACTCCCATCCATAGATGATAAATCCAGTTTAATTGATTCAATCACCTTTCCTCCAGCAATACTTGCCTCAATCATTTCTTTATCCGCGTACTTCATTAACAAAAAAGGACACTTCAATGCCGCAGTTGGGATCTACCTCTTTCTATTTGTAGTTCCACCATGGTGGGCCATTCTAAGATCAGGAGACAATACATACCTACCCATTTCCATCATCATGCTAGGAGGGGTGCTGTTAGCAGGAATCTTTTCTAAAGGATGGTTGAATACCGTATTAGCTGCTGGTGTAGCAGTCGGTAGTATTATATCAATCCCATTTCTCTTTTTTGATGTTACGTTTTCGTTTATGCTACCCATCATCACTGTATCAGTGACCCTTTGCGCCATGACCCTGGTCTTTAACTTCAACCGGGATAAGTTGGAAAAAGAAAGGATTAGAGAACAAACCAGGATCAATGAAGAACTCAAAAAACAGTCTAATGAGTTAAAGATCATTAATCAACAATTAGAGGAAATGGCCTTTATAGCCGCACATGACCTAAAAGCCCCTGTAACTAACCTGGTGTGTTTGATTGAAATGCTCGAGGATGGTAACCTGATTTCAGAAAAGGGAAATCAAATATTAGATAAGATCAACCTTACAAATTCCCGAATAACAGATATTATCGGATCATTGAATAAAGTTTTCCTGATCCAAAACAGGCTCAAGCTTCCCAGAGAGCACGTGGAAATCGAACTCGTTTTTAAAGAATCGCTTTTGAAAATGGATCCATTGATCAAGAAATCGAACACTAAGATTACTTATTCCTTTAAAGATGCACACCACGTTAATTTCCCGCCGGTACTTTTGATCAGCATTTTTGAAAATCTTATAACTAACTCAATTAAGTATGCACAAACTGGAATTTTACCGATTATCGAAGTATATTCTACACCGGATTCGTCGGGTAAGGTAAAAATTTCTGTAATTGATAATGGGAGAGGGATAGATTTGGACAAATATGGAAACAAGATTTTTAGGCTTTTCCAACGATTCCATTTGGATGTAAATGGGTCTGGCATTGGTCTTTATACGACCAAAATGATTATTGAAAAATATGGAGGAGATATTACCATCGAAAGTACTCCAGACCAAGGAACCAAAATTGAGTTTGTTATATGAGCTCATCTGGCTATGGAAAGACTTGCACATGTATTAATTGTGGATGATGATGAAGTGAGCAATTTCATTTCGGAACAAAAGCTTAATGAAGCCCTTGAAATTGGCAGACTAAGTGTCAAGCAAAACGGACAAGAAGCAATAAAATATCTTAATGAATGCTCAAGAGATTATCCAGACATCATTTTCCTGGATCTTAATATGCCTTTAATGAACGGATTTGAATTTCTGGAATACTATCAGAAATCAGACCACCTCGGTAAAACAAAAATTGTAGTACTATCTTCATCAGATCAGGAAACAGATCGGGATAAGGCATTAGGTTTCAATGATGTGATTGAATATATCGAAAAACCTTTGACCGGCAACAAAATTCACAAATTGGCTACTAAGCTGTAGTTCTCTAAGCTTAGTATAAATAATCATAGTCCCTTTGGTTAATATTGAAGTAATATTAAATATCAATCAATCCTCCATGAAATATCATTTCCTATCATTCATTGCCCTGGTTTTATTCTTCTCCTGTCAGCAAGCAGAACAAACACCCCAAATAGCTGTGGAATGGGAACACATCACCAATTTCACAGGTGAGCCAGGCGTGTTTGAATCCAAATTCACCCTTACACATGAATCAGGAAAGCCTTTGAATGACCATAACTGGATCATGTATTTCAATATTGCTCCACGACCTATGGTCCCAACCCCAACAACCCAACCAGCAGTCGTGGAACATATCAATGGGGACTGGTATAAAATGACCCCTTCGGAAAATTTTACACTTGAAGAGGGAGAAAGCATTGAGATCCTCTATCGAGGCACTGAAGCCACTATCAAAGAAACTGATCGTCCACTGGGATTGTATTTTGTTTATTATGACGATGCTGGTAACGAAGAAGAGATTGTTGAAGTAGTCAATTATTCCTACAAGCATTTTACCAAACCAGAGCAGATCCATCGAAGCGACGAGGACTATGACCCCATCCCTACCCCGGCGTACCTCTACCAAACCAATCAAAAGCTCTCCAAATTACCAGAGAATGATCTGGATCTAATTGTTCCTTCACCTGTTTCTTTGACAAAGCTGGAAGGAAACCTAACCATTGATAATTCATATACCATCTACTATGATGATGGCCTTGAAAGTGAGGGTCATTTCTTAAAAGAAAAACTAGGTGCTGACTTAGGATTAGATCTTCAATTCTCAAACACCAAACAAGGAACCAAATCCATACTACTCCAACTCGGAAACATCAATATCAATGGAGTCGATAGTGAAGCCTATGAATTGACTATTGATACTGATAAGATCACGATAACCGGCGCTGATCCTGCAGGAGTATTTTATGGAATTCAAAGTTTAAGGGCGTTGATACCCGTTTCATCTCTAAAAAGCAACGAAGGAAGCATCGAACTTGCCAATGTAAAAATTAAAGATGCCCCTAGATTTGGGTTCAGAAGCCTCCACCTGGATATAGGTCGTAACTTTCAGACTAAAGAGACCATCTTCAAGCTACTCGATGTCGCCGCTTTTTATAAAGTCAATCATTTTCTTTTTTATGTAACTGAGGACGAAGGATGGCGATTGGAAATACCTGGTTTGCCGGAGCTGACGGAGGTGGGTGCAGTAAGAAAACATACCTCTTCCTATAAAAACAGTGTACTTCATCCGGCTTATGGTTCAGGACCTTTTGCATCAAACAGCGATGAGCAACATGGAACCGGATTTATTTCCCGACATGACTTTATTGAACTGCTTAAATATGCTCACCAAAGGCATATTACAATTATCCCTGAGGTGAACTTCCCCGGACATGCAAGAGCGGCTATTAAGTCAATGGAAGCCAGGTACGAGCGATTGATGGAATTGGGTAAGCCAGAAGAAGCAGAACAATACCGCCTGATTGATCCTGAAGACCAATCCAAATACATTTCAGCACAAGCGTACCAGGACAATGTAGTTTGTGTCGTTAGAAAATCTGCTTATGACTTTTATGAAAAGGTGGTGGATGAAATCATTGCCATGTATAAAGAAGCAGGTGTCCCAATTAATAAATTTCACATGGGTGGTGATGAAGTACCTAATGGCGCATGGACAGGATCGGCAATGATAGCGGAATTCATGAAAGAACACCCGGAGATCGAGAACCATCATCAGCTACATGCTTACTTCATCAAAAGGATGACTGAGAGATTAAAGGACAAAGGCCTGGAATGGCATGGCTGGGAGGAAGTGGCCCTGAAAAAGCTTCCTGACGGTAACTATGTGCCAAACGAAGATTTGCTAGGTAAAAACATCGTTCCCTATATCTGGAACAACTTGTTTGACTACCCGGATATTGGATATAAACTCGCAAATGCCGGATACCCAATTGTGCTCTGTAATGTTTCCAACTTCTATTTTGATCTGGCTTATAGCAAGGACCCTTCTGAGCCTGGTTTGTACTGGGCCGGATTCATCAATACTCGGGATAACTGGAATTTTGCACCCTTCAACATGTATACTTCCACGGAAACAACATCCATGGGAAGCAAACTTCATGTATTAAGAACTGAAAACCGTGGAGATAAGACAGTAGACATTATAAAAATTGAACCAGGCAACTACCCATTGATGGAGCTGGAACGATTGAAACCTGATGCCTATAAGAACATTATCGGTGTAGAGGCTCAAATCTGGAGCGAAACGATCAAAGGAGAGGGTATGCTGGAGTATTATTATCTCCCTAAACTCATAGGTTTTGCAGAAAGCGCATGGTCTAAAATGAGACCATGGGAGAATATTGATGACGAAGCTAAACGTGACGCGGCTAAAGATGTAGACTGGAATCGCTTTGCTAATAAATTGGCAATCACTGAATTGCCAAGATTAAGTTATGTCAACGAAGGATATAATTATCGTGTACCACCTCCTGGAGGCATCCTCGAAGATGGTACTTTCAAAGCGAATGTTGAATACCCTGGACTGAAGATCTACTACAATCTAGATGGATCTGAACCAACGATAGAAAGTCAAGTGTATACAGAGCCTGTAATTGTTGAAAAGGAAACAATCGTAAAACTAAAAGCTATTGACTCTGCGGGTAAGACAAGTAAAACCGTAACGGCTACAATTGCTGAGAAAAGAAGTGATGAAGCGCTGTAAAAGAAAGAGTCTAGGCAGAAGCTACATTTAGTTGTGTTCTGATAATTTGCTTGGTTTTTACCAACTGATTCTTAACCGTGTTTTTGGAGATATTGAGAATGGAGGCAATTTCTTCATAAGATTTTCCTTCTTCGTAGTTCAGCTGTAAAATTCTTCTCCTTTTTTCGGTGAGATCCATGATAGCCGACTTAATTTTTACGATTCGCTCTTCTTTGAGTTCTGGTTCAGCATGTTGGGTCTCTACGATATTTTGCCAGTAGCGTTCTTTGACAAAATCATTCCGTTTTACTTCCTTCAGGTAATCATAAACCCGATTGCGGATGATGGTAAATAAGTAAGAGTTAAAATTCAATTCGGGATTAATTCCAGATCGTTTATCCCATATTTTGATGAATACTTCCTGAATAAGATTTTCAGATTCCTCTATATCTTTTATGATAGAGTTACAAAACCTGATAGCAGGCACTTTGTAAAGCTCATAGAGCTCATTAAATGCTGCTTCATCGCCATTTCTTATTGCTAAAAGTAATTCTTTTCTCATATGTTGAATGGTTTATATTTAACTTACTTCTCAATCATTCTGAAGCTTATGACTAAGCGTAAATCATTAATTACTTTTATTTTCAAGTAATTGATTTTTTAAATTTATTTCAATCTTGAGGAAAAAATGTGCGCAAAATGCGCTTTTTATACCTGAAATTACGCAACAGGTAGCCTGGAAGTAAAAAAAATATTTCAGTATTAAAAACCTGTTGGGTTCAGGTTAATTAATCATTAAATAAGTCAGATTCCTATTTCTTATTCCTTAATCAGCCAGGCTTCTGAAACCAAAGTCCCCCACCCTCCTGAGTTTCGCCACTGTTCGATAGACACCCGATCTCCATTTGCAACATCAGCGGATTTCTCAAATCTGATAATCAATTCGCCGTCCCGGGTTGCTTTCTGAGGAATTTTGAAAGTGAAGAAATCACTCATTTGCAATGGCAGCTCCAAATCTTTTACCAGCGTGACGTTATCTGCATAGATAGATTCAGCATGTTGATTATCCTCATCGCATAACGTTCCTGATACCAGGGTCTTACTAAAGTGAACCTGATTTTATATTTGGCATTCGGGTCCAGATCTTTATAGTGCAGTGTTACTCCCTGGGGTTCATCCTGAGTAAAGTGCATAGATCTTTGGGAAGGCCGGTTTCCCTCAGATAACATTTGTTCTACATAAGGTTGTCCATGATCATAGGGGTATCCGTTTTCCACATTTGGAGCTGGGTTGGCAGTTCCCAGGTTATCGTAATATCCTCCTTCACCTGGATTCTCATAGTCCGTGATCATCAATAATAGTTCTCTTCTATTACTACCGCTGGTCTCCAATGCTCTTTCCAACTGCCTCTTTGTCCAACCCAATCCAATGAAATCATGATCGAGATTGAAAAGTCCATCATTGCATACACCAAAAAGGTCGTTACTTTCCTCCCCAAGTTTTGTGGCTTCCTCAAATAAGGAAGACATCTCCGATGTGACCATCAATCCAGTTTCAATTAATTCCACTCCTTTTTTTAGGTAATCAGAAGATTGCGGATTGTCAAGACTATGATTTACCCATTCCTTTACCTGACTTTCTATTTCTTTTTGTCCAACTACCGCTAACTGAACATATCGATCCAATGAACCCTTCTGCATGTACATTCTCCAAAGCCAATTATCCTTCATCCAAAGCTCAGGCATAACCTCACCTGCTTTCCTGACATCATTGTAATAGCTAAGAATTCCCTTTTTCTGGTCAAGCGGTAAACCAGGGATCTCTTCCATGTTTTCTTCCAATTGGAAAATGGCATTTATCATGTAGGGTGCCGCCGCTTCGCCAAACCATGTTTTACAATATTCATTGACCACATCCAGTACTGGGGTTCGTGGTGCCCACAATAACCTTTGCCACATCCATTGATTAAAATGATCGTGATGGCCTGAGGAATGGGTAATGTCTCCAACCCCATATCGCATCAGGTCATTGAATACCCTGTGATAGTTCCTTGGCCAGGCAAAAAAGGTCAGTCGGTTGTAAACCATTGTTAGGAATTGGTCTGGTCTGCGTTCATAAATATCATGACTCCAGTGTGGGGGTAAGTCGCCATTTTTATCCGCACGAGGATACATTTGAATGTAGGCGTGTTGTGCGTACTTCCAGTGTGTAATCTCATTATAATAGACCAGGTCATGCCTTGAAGGCATTCGCTTCACAATTTCCAGTGGATAAAGCGAGTAGGGTCCATAACCCGGATACCTGAACAGGTCCATTCTATGCGTCTGCCTATGACCCGGTTGCCAGGTGGTAGCGTCTGACCCCGGGCCATACCCCCAGGCCCATAGCCACTCCCTGGGTTTTTCATTCAAATAGTTGAAGATCGCCTCATCATCCGCATTGTCAAACTTTTGATTGGTAAAGTATATCCTGCTTTTCGGGTGATACTTATGGATGATATCAGCCATGTCAGCCACCAGCTCGATGAATGTCAGACCATAAGGTTCACATCGATCGCACTCACAGCCCCCACCATCACCCCCATGGAATTTAATCAGATCATAGTCCGGAATAGTTTTAGCAAATTCCTCAGCCTTCTCTAACATATATGCTCTTGCTGCAGGAACAGACGGACATACATACCCATTTCGGCCAATTGATTCGGAGGCCAGCCAGGAAGTATCTTTCACTTCGGGTGCCGTATTCGCACCAAACCCTCCCTGGGTCATCAAACCATACGACTTAATGAAATCATATATAGGTCCTGGCGCGACACTGAAAATATTGGCTCCAGCCAAGGCATAATCTAAAATGACACGCTGAGTTTCCTTGTCTGTCCAATCTCTGACTTTTGCCAGGCGCCTGGCTAATCCGCTTTGTCCAAACTGAGTACCCCTGATCTCAAAGGCTGGTGCAGTACGTATATCCAGATCTACCGGTATTAGAATTTCTGTTTCTTTGAATGAAATCTGCCTTAATAATTCACCCACCGCATACAGACATCCCCTATCATCTATGCCTGCAGCCATAAGCAGATCTGGTGCCAACAGCTTTAGAAGGAAACCTTCCGGACCGGGAGCTAATCCAGTCAGTGCCGGGATTCTATTCAATTCAATTTGGGAAGACAACAATTCATGATGATCCGGTCTACCAAAAAATAGGGTTAAACCCTCATTCTTTTCATCACTTACAGTTATTGAAACGCTGATCTGAGACTTTTCTAATATTCTATCCTTTAGCAGTTGAGCATCTCTCTTTTCTATTTCGCTGGCTTGCTCACCTATTAAGATGTTGACCTGATGGAATCTAATATATTGATCCTCAGTAGCCTGTCCATTACTTACAAAAGCTACAAATAAGAGAAGAACTGGCGCTGTAAATTTTATGAAATGCCTGATCATGGGGTACTTTAAAAACATTTGGGTTGGAACCGATTCCTGTTAAATTACTGGGTAAAGCTATAAATGGACTAGAAAAGTAGCCTGTAATCTTTCAATGCAAGTATTAACACTGAATTTTATCATTGTACCCTAATTCACAAACGATGCAAATCCTAAAGATTCTCACATTCACCCTAATTGGTTGTTCAATTTTGAATTCCCAGGCAACAGACATTAGTCAGTCTGGTATCCTGGTCTCTGATGACATCAAACCTACTGTCAGAGCCTCTGCAGTAGAAGTGCTTCAGGAGGAAGTAGAAAAGAGAACCGGGTTGAAATGGGGAGTGATACCCTCATGGAAAGAGTCAAAGGAATATACCATTGCGCTGGCGCTCTCATCAACAAAAAAATTAGTCGGGAAAGTTGTTCCAACGAGAATAGGTAATGACTTCGCCGAAAATAAAGCTGAAGGCTTTCATCTCTTCTTAGATGGTGATATCGTCTGGATCATTGGAAAGGATTCCAGGGCAGTACTTTTCGGGATAGGTGAACTCCTCCTAAAATCTTCGATGACAGATAACCAGATTTCTATTGAAGATAATCTGGATGTTGCTTCTTCACCCGAATACTCACTCAGAGGTCATCAGATTGGGTATCGAAACACGGCCAATTCTTATGATGCCTGGTCAGTCGATCAATATGATCAATACATCAGGGACCTGGTCCTCTTTGGAACCAATGCGATCGAAAATATTCCTCCTCTGAGAGACGATGCCAGCCCGCATTTTAAGATCCCAAGAGAAGAGATGAACATCCGTATGAGTGAGATCTGTGATAAATATGATATTGAATACTGGGTATGGACACCTGGCACAGTCGACCTCAAAGATCCTCAACTCCGAGCAGAGCAATTGGATATTCATGAAGCTAACTACAAGCAGGTGCCCAGGTTAGATAATATCTTTTTCCCGGGAGGGGATCCTGGACATAACCATCCTAGAGAAGTGATGCCCTTTCTCAAAGATCTTTATGCAAGATTGATCAAATATCACCCAAATGCTGGTATGTGGATCTCCTTGCAGGGCTTCAGCCAGGAACAGGTTGATTACTTCTATCAGTACCTGGAGCAAAACAAACCTACCTGGCTAAGAGGTGTGGTTTCAGGTCCAAGCAGTCCGCCTCTTTCGGAGACCCGCTTCCGACTCCCTAAACAATATAAGCACCGTCATTATCCGGACATCACCCACAATGTCAGATGTGATTACCCGGCACAAAATTTTGATCAGGCTTTTGCATTGACTATCGGTAGGGAAGGAATAAACCCCCAGCCTGCTTATTATGCAAAAGTCCATGCTAAATACGCGCCTTTCACCGATGGGTTTGTTTCGTACTCTGACGGATGCCATGATGATGTTAACAAAGTGATCTGGAGCCAAAGAGGCTGGAATACCAATAAAAGTGTATTCAGCATCCTTCAGGAGTATTCAAAGTTTTTCTTTTCACCAGAACTGGAAACCAAGGTCGCAGATGGTATCCTGGGATTGGAAAGCAATTGGGATGGTCCGTTAGTCGATAATGGAGGTGTAGAGCCTACCCTGGAATACTGGAAGAATCTTGAATCGAACTATACCATCCTGAAAGATAACTGGAGATGGCAGATGCTCGTCCTGCGGGCCTACTACGATGCCTATGTAAGAAGAAGAAAGATCAATGAAACAGAATTAGAAAAAACAGCCAATCAAATCCTGTTAAATGTAGATGAGATTGGTTCAACAGCAGCGATGAAGCAGGCATTGGAAATTGTAAATAAAGCAGATACGGAACCCGTCGATACAGAGACCAGACAAATCATTGAAAAGTATTGTGCTGATCTGTATAAATCTATCGGTTTACAAACCAGTGTGGAAAAATACCAGGCAAGCGGCGCCCAGAGAGGAGCCATTCTTGATTTTGTAGATTATCCACTTAATAACCGCTGGTGGCTTGCTGATCAGTTTTCAGCAATCGATACCCTGGAAACAGAGAAAGGAAAAGCTGAAAGACTCAAAGAGATCGCTTCCTACGAAAGTCCCGGCCCGGGAAGCTATTACGATAATATCTCAGACATTGCAAAAAGCCCCCATGTGACCACCACCGTTTATGATGCTGTTGACTTTGCCTGGCTGGACAACGGATTAAGCCGACTACGCCTTTCCTCGCAGGTTTATCAAAATAATCCGGTCCTGGAATATGAAGACCTTGACCCCAGAGCCAGGTACATCATCAGGGTTACAGGTTATGGGGATGCGCTCGTTCGGGTGGATGGAAGAAGGTTGGAACCTGTAATCTATCATAAAGAACTTGATGGCATCAAGGAATTCATTGTACCCCGAAGTATCGTTGGAGATGGTAAAATGACATTAACATTTGATCGCCCGGAAGAGTCAGACCTCAACTGGAGAAATTATTCAAGAGTATCTGATGTATGGCTAATCAAAAGATAATAATGAGAAAAGTCGCAATCACTTTAATCAGTGCCCTAATATTACTTAGCTCTTGTGAGGAAAAGAAGGGTAAGTCCATCAGCGCCCAGCCTTTTTATCAGGATGTACCTTATCTGCAAGACTTTGCCATCAAATTTTATCCAAATGAAGACATCCAGTTTCACAAAGCATACACGGATAGAAATGGTGTGACCCAGATTTTATCTTCTAATGGTTTGCTAAGACCAACAAATGGTCACTTCCAATACCCGGGAACATTAGAACCGGATATTACTTATAGGCCAATGGCTGATAAAAAGGTGTTGGATATGATCACTTATCAAAATCAGTTTGTTTACTTAAATGATAAAGCGGTGTTCAGCAACGCCTGGGCAGGGAAGTTATATCTGGAGCATGGAATGGGAGATCCGGAAATGGTTACCGGAGGTTTGGATTTCCAGTTTTTAGTCACCAGTCAAAAGGATTTTAGGATCATTGGAGAAAATATATTACAAATCGGTTCTCTTGAGGATCCAATCCTGGAAACCCAATTTTCTAAAGGAAAATACTATCTTCTTACTAACACATCCATCCATGAGATTGACGGAAAAACATTCGAGGTAAAGCAGTTATTCGGAGGTGATGGCCTTACTTCCTTTGACCTCCTGCCAAATGATCAGATTGCTATCGGCACAAACAATGGATACCTCATAATAGATCAAAATGGAAAAATTGCTAAGGAGCTAGATAGTAAATTACCCTGGACAGAAATATCTACTATCAAATTTTTGAACGGAAGTCTTTGGTTTGGATCTACAAAAGGCGCCTTCATGATCAAAGACGACGGTAAATTCAATTACTATTATGGGGAGAGGTGGTTGCCCGGGAAAGTTGTCTCCAACTTATCTGAAGGACCTGATGGTTCCATCCTTATCTTAACTGACAAAGGTCTGGGACAGATCTGCTTTCAGATGATGACCCTCGAAGACAAAGCCATGGTTTTCGAAAAACAAGTAAGGGAAAGACATATCCGATATGGTATCAACAGCAATGTAAGCCGGCTATCCGACCATAAGCTTAGCACAGCCCAAAATGGAATTGCAGACAGTGACAACCTTTGGACCGGGATGTACCTTGGGAGTCAGCTCTTCAGGTATTTGGTTACAGGATCCGAGGATGCTAAACAGAATTGTTATGAAGCCTTTGAAGCAATGGAACGGCTACATGAAATCAACAATATCCAGGGTCTATTCGGGAGGACATTTGAGCGAAGTGGATATTATGAATTCCACAAGGAATACCGGACCTATGTAGAAAACTACTGGTATGAAGGTTATAACAATACAGTGAGCTGGCAGCACGCTGATGATCCGGAATGGGATTGGCGAGCCTCAGCAAGTAGTGACCAGGCCGTTGGTCAGATATTTGCCATGATCCTCGTAGCTGAATACATCGACGATGAAGCCTGGAAGCAGCGGGCGATCAAAATCATCGATGACTTTATGGGATACATTGTTGAAAACAATTACATGCTCGTAGATGTGGATGGGAAACCTTCATTATGGGGACGATGGAATCCTGAGTATGTTAATCGGTTTCAAACTATGATTGGTGACAGGAAGGTCTATTCTTCTAACCTGATCGCTTTTCTACAGGCAGCATACAAATTCACAGGGAAAGAAATCTATAAGGAAAAAGCCAGGGAACTGATGACAGAACATGGGTATCTGGAAAACCTGGCGAGACCTTTCAGCGAGATTGGGAATGCCCCTGAAGACGCAGATAACTGGAGCAAAATGCTTTCTGAAGAGTGGAACCACAGCGATGATGAAATGTATTTTCTGGCTTATTGGGGATTGTACCCATATGCCTTCGACGATTCCTTAAAATCAGTTTATCAGGAAGCCATCAGGGACCATTGGGACTTTGAAAGACCTGAGAAAAACTCACTATGGAACTTTTGTTATGCGATGACCGGCGCCAAGGATTTCGATCTGGAGGAATCAGTCTGGCATCTGAAGGAATTCCCATTGGATCTGATCGAATATGAAACGCTCAACAGCCATCGGAAAGATATCACTTTTAGAGAGGACCCGGGATTCAGAGGTCAGTATACTGAGGAAGTCCTCCCTCCCGATGAACGACCGGAATTGAAGCACAATCGAAACCTTTTTAAATTAGATGCTGGCGACCGTCGTTCAGAATTAAGTGCCGGAGATACTTATCTGCTACCATACTGGATGGGAAGATTCCTGGGAGTGATCAGCGCTCCGGTAGAATAAGCCACGCCAACGGATGGTGGTCGGTGAAGACACCGACCACGGTTAGAGATGAATGCTTTACTTCCCTTTTGTGCCTTACAGAATAACATTACTTTTTTCCCATCAACCCTGGTTGGTGTCCTCACCAACCGGAACAGCTATATATTATGCGAATTTTATATATTTATAAATAACGTAATTAAATATATGATTTACAGCAATGGTATCCTTGACTGGAGATAGAAAATCCAAAACAGTACTGCATGAAATCTATTTCTGGACAAACTCTATAAAAGATTGGAATAAAATTCTATATGACGATAAGTTAAAAGGAATAATCATCGAGTCATTAAGATACCTTGTTGGTAAAAACTTAATCGTGGTATATGCATTTGTAATTATGCCTAATCACGTGCATATTATTTGGAAAATGCTAAAAGAAAATGGGTTAGAACTCCCAATAGCGAGTTTTAGCAAATACACTTCCCATCAATTTCTTGCGAATTTAAAAATGAACGAACCACAGATAGTGCATAGACTATTTGTCAATGAGTCTGATAGGGATTTTAGAATTTGGAATAGAGATCCTTTGGCAGTTTTAATGGACTCAAGAAAAAAGATCGAACAAAAAATAGAATATATCCATAATAATCCCATTGCAGAAAAATGGAGCCTTGTTTCAGATCCTGTGGACTATTACTGGTCATCTGCCAAATTTTACGAAACTGGAATTGATCATTTCGGATTTTTGACTCATTATATGGACGAGTTTTAAAATAATAAATTTAGTGGTCGGTGAAGAGACCGACCACAGTTAGGAGATAATGCTTCTTCCCCGGTTGGTGTCCCTACCAACCGGAACCTAATGATACCGGAATTGATAATTTTGGGTTTCTCACCCACTATATGGATGAGTTTTAAATTAGGATGGTGGTCGGTGAAGACACCGACCACGGTTAGGGGTAGAATAAGCCTATTAGTCCCAGCGCGGTGGTCGGTGTCCCTACCAACTGGAACCAATATACCCAATCAGAATTCAGTAATTTAGGATTCAATTAAAATCGTCCAAACCGATAGCCTTATCCACCTAATGGAAAGTATTACAACCAAATAATCCAACTGACTAGATCATTAATTTCATGAAGTACATATATTATTCCTTCCTATTTCTGGGTATCATCTTCTTTCAATGCTCAACTGAGGAAGGTGACAAAACAACAACAAGCACGCAACCTGTTTACCAGGATGTCCCGTACCTGCAGGACCTCAGCATCAAATTCTACAAGACTGATGAATCCGGGGATTTAAAGAACACTGTGATGGACAGAAATGGAGTCATCCAGACCTTATCTGATAAAGGTTTGCTGAGAACCCATGATGGGCAATTTCTATACCCGGGAAAACTGATCTTTGATAAGACTTATCGGCCACTGACTGATAAGAACATCACCGATATCATTACCATTGAAAATCAATTTGTGTACCTGGATGATGTGGCCGTATTGAGCAATGCGTGGGCTGGCAAGCTCTTCATCCGACATGGAATGAAGGACGCAATAATCTTTGATGGCTCATCAGCTTTTGATTTTCTGATCTCAAATGGAAAAACAATCAAATACCTTTCCGATAATGAAGTAGCCTGGGAAGGTAGTCTGGATAGCGACTTGGCAAAAGACATCCTGTATGATGAAGCTTCTAAAAGCTTCTTTATCCTTGGCGAACAATCTATCAGCCAATTTTCTCCATCAGATAAAAGTCTTAAAACTGTATTTACAGGTCAGGGCCTTAAAGCCTTTGAAATACTTGGATCAAAAATTATTGTAGGAACCAACGATGGATATTTCGAAGTAGATAAATCCAACGGAACCAAAGGTGAGCTACAAAGTAAGTTACCCTGGACTGAAATCACTGCCATCGAAGCCATTGATGGAAAATTGTGGTTTGGAAGCACTAAAGGAGCTTTCATGCTCAAAGAGGATGGAAAATTCAACTACTACTATGGTGAAAGGTGGATCCCTTCCAACCTGGTAGTTGATATCGCTGCCGGTACAGATAATTCAGTGCTGATCCTGACTGACCAGGGAGTTGGCCAGATCGTCTTTGAAGAAATGACACTGGCTGACAAAGCAGAATACTTCGAAAAGCAGGTGCGGGACCGACATATCAGGCTTGGTTTCAATGCCAGTCTGGTAAACATGGAAAAAGGCAATGTGGATTCGGGGAGGCTAAGCGATTCTGACAATGACGGTCTATGGACTTCAATGTATTTAGGTGGTGAAATATTCAGATATGCTGTGACCAAGTCAGAAGATGCGCTTCAGAACTGTAGAGAAGCACTGGATGCCATGGAAAGATTATATAGTATTAACCCGGTTCCTGGTTTTCCATCGAGGTCATTTGAACGTAGTGGATACATCGAAAGATTAGGAGATCCTGACAGATGGCAACATACGGATGACCCGGAATGGGACTGGAAAGCAACGACCAGTAGTGATGAAGCCATCGGACACATATTTGCATTCGGTGCTATGGCAGAGCTCTTTGAAGATGGAGATATGAAAAGCAGAGCTATCACTTTGATTGATACCTTAATGGATCACGTACTCAGAAATGATATGTACCTGGTGGATTATGATGGAAAACCAACTACCTGGGGAAGATGGAACCCCGAATATGTAAATGCCAGACCAAAAATGGTTGGTGACAGAAAGATCAACGCCTCAAACATCGTGGGGATGCTACAAACTGCCTACTATTTCACTGGCAAAGAAAAATACAAGGACAAAGCATTTGAGTTGATGACCGAACATGGGTACCTGGAAAATCTGATGCGACCGATGGCCAAGGTTGGAAAGGCCCCGGAAGATTCAGATGACTGGAGCAAGATGCTTTCTGAGAGCTGGAACCACTCAGACGATGAAATGTATTTTGTAGGATATTGGGGACTTTACAATTATGCATTCAATGACTCACTCAAGCACATGTTTAAAGAAGCCATCATTGATCACTGGGAGGCTGAACGACCAGAAAAAGAAGGTGCATGGAACATCTTTACGGCCCTTACCGGGACACCTGAATTCGACCTGGAGGAAGCGATCTGGTATCTGCAGGAGCATCCGATGGACCTGATAGACTGGTCAATCATGAACAGCCACCGAAAAGATATTGAATTTATCGAGCCCAACTTCAGAGAGCAGACAATAGCTGAAGTATTGCCTCCCGACGAACGACCGATTCAAAGACATAATGGAAATATGTTTAACCTGGATCGGGCAGGAGGAAATGGCACATCCGAGCACAGTGCGGGTGACATCTGGTTGCTCCCTTACTGGATGGGAAGATATCTTGGGGTGATTAGTGCACCCACCAAATAGTTTTTGTTAATTAGGTTTAATTTTAGATTGATAAGTCCCATTGAAGTTTGATGGGACTTTCTTCTTTCTTTGAATGATGAAATACTTTAAACTTCTAATCCTAATCCCGATAATGATATCTGGCTGTCAGTCAACTGAGGATTTCCGTAAGGAAATTCCACTCACAAAAATCCTTTCCTATAATCATGATCTTGACAACAATGACAACTTCTCACCCGATGATCAATGGTTGGTTTATGATACCCGAACTGAAGAAGGTGGAATAGGCGCCTGTGGAAGGATTGAGAAAGTAAATGTCAAGACCGGAGAAATCGTAACACTATATGATCTACCCCAAAATAAATCTTATGGTCCGGGTGTAGGGGCTGTCAGCTATAGTCACACTGAGCATAAGTTGGTCTTCATTCATGGACTATTAAGTATTACGGAAGAAAACCCCTATCAACAATGGAGAAGGACTGGTGTAATCGTTGAGGATAAAAATCCCGGAACCCCCATTTTTATGGATGCCAGGGATGTTACTGGTCCGTTTACCCCGGGTGCCCTGCGCGGCGGCACGCATCGCCATGAATGGAGCGGAGATGGTCAGTGGATTGGTTTCACTTACAATGATGCCATCATGAAACAACTGGAAGATGTAACAGGCGAAATGCTTAATCTTCGGACGATCGGAGTATCCAAAAAGATCCATCCGGTTACAGTTGAAAAAGATTCAACTGGAGAAAACATCGATGGTACCTGGTTCAGTGCTTTGGTGGTCAAGGTAGTCCCCAATCCGAGACCAGGTTCTGATGAGATCAGCAGAGCTGCCGGCGATAGTTGGGTTGGATTAAAAGGATATAAAAATGAGGCAGGCAAGCAACAAGTCGCAAGAGCTTTTATCGGAACAGTAAAAGCGGGCAATGGAACCGACGTAGACGAAGTGTTTATCGTAGATATACCTGAAGATATAACTGTGGCAGGAGAAAGTGGTCCACTCGAAGGAACCCAATCCACTATGCCAGCCCCTCCAAAAGGTACCACCCAGAGAAGATTAACATTCACTGCTCAATCTACGAATCCGGGCTGCACTGGGATTGTAAGAAGCTCACCTGACGGAAGTCAGCTCGCCTATAGAGCATATAACAATAAAGGTGTATTGCAAATATTTACCATCGCTCCAACCGGTGGGGAAGCGACCCAGCAGACTTTTTTCAACCATGATGTTCAAAGTGGTCCGAGATGGCATCCGGACGGTAAGCGTATCTATTATGTGATGGACAATAGCATCATTATCCAGGAAGTGGACGGTGGAGATCCGATTAAGTTGACAAAACCCTCTCCAAATCCTCCAGCTGATCTGGTGGTATCTCATGATGGAAAAACCATCGCTTTCAACAGGCAGGTACCTGACCAGCATGGTAACCTGACCAAGCAGATATTCATCATTCATATCGACTAAAAAAGCCCAAAATGAAGTTCAAAAGTTACTTAATCGCCCTACTACTCCTGCTCACGACCATTTCAATGGCCCAAACCAAACAGGATTTTTCAGCCCTAAGTATTTACACGCCAAAAGGTGATGTAAAAGCATTGGCCAAAGTAGTACAGGTCTTACAGGAAGAGATCCGGGAAAGAAGTGGATTAGATATCAAAACCAGTAAAAAGATTTTGGCTGGCAAAGCTCAAATCATTCTCTCACTTGGAGAAGATTACAAGGATCTGCCTCCAACTTATGGAACAGCTTTATCGCAACTTGGATCCATTGACGCCGAAGGGTTCAAGCTCTTGTCCATGGATGATGACAAGATCATTGTTCATGCAAAAACAAAACGAGGTGCTTTGTATGGAGTTGGAAAATTGCTCCGATCCATGGAAATCAGGAAAAACAATATCCTTTTGCCTTCTAATCTAACTATTGTTTCTTCCCCTGAATATGAAATCCGGGGCCACCAATTAGGGTATCGACCCAAAACCAATAGCTATGATGCCTGGACGATTGACATGTATGATCAATACATCAGGGACCTGGCCATCTTTGGAGCTAACAGCATTGAGATCATGCCTCCCCGAACGGATGATGATTTTACCAGTCGTCATATGAAGCTTCCGGCCATTGAAATGATCCGGGAGCAATCACGAATCTGCAATGAATACGACCTGGATGTATGGATGTGGTACCCGAACATGGGCTCCGACTATCAGCACCCGGATTCACTTAAGGTGGAAATGGATGAGCGCCATGAAGTCTTTGCTGCTGTTCCAAGACTGGACCACCTGTTTGTGCCGGGTGGTGACCCTGGCGATCTTGAACCGGACGTCTTGTTTGCCTGGATGGAAAAAGAAGCGGTCATTCTGCACCAATATCATCCCAATGCTAAAATATGGCTATCTCCCCAGGTATTCAGACCGACGAAAGAGTGGCTGGATAAGTTCTTTGGCTATATCAATGCAAAGCCCGACTGGCTGGGTGGTGTTGTTTTTGGTCCATGGGTCAAAACGCCTATCGATGAGATCAGGGCCATTGTGGACAAAGACATTCCGATTAGAAGATATCCCGATATCACACATAGCCTAAGCTCTCAATACCCGATTCCAAAATGGGATCTGGCCTGGGCCATCACCCTTGGGAGAGAATGCATCAATCCCCGACCGACAGATGAAAAGTTGATCCACAATGCGCTAGATCAATACGCCAATGGTAGCCTCTCCTACTCAGAAGGCACCAATGACGACGTTAATAAATTTATCTGGAGCGGACAGGATTGGGATCCCAGCACTCCCGTTATTGAAACGCTAAGAGATTACGCCCGATTCTTTATCTCACCGGCTTTAACAGAGGATATTGCCCAGGGAATCATGGCACTTGAAAGAAACATAGATGGCCCCTTGCTTACAAATGAGCATGTATTAAATACCTGGATGCAATGGAAGGCCATTGAAGCCAAGGCAACGCCCGAGGTAAAAAGCAATTTTAGATATCAGATGGGATTGATCAGGGCCTATTTTGATGCATATGAAAAGAAAAGGCTGACGTATGAAACCTGGCTTGAACAAAAGTCCCTTGAAGCACTTGGTAATTACAAAACGGAAGGTATACCGACAGCCATCGAAAACGCCAGGTCTATACTGAAAGAAGCCTGGGAAAACCCAATCAATGGAGATCTAAAAAATAGATGTGAGCAGCTGGCTGATAACCTTTTTGCCAGTATTGGCGCTCAGCTGACCATTGAAAAGCATGGTGCCATGGGAGGTCGGGGAAATTTCCTTGACAATATTGATAATCCGCTTAATGATGTTGCCTGGATCTTTTCCCAACTATCAAAAGCTGAAAAAGCGACTGTAGAAGCTGAAAAAATAGCCCTTATTGAAAATATCCTGAACCGGACTGATGCTGGCCCTGGTGGGTTTTATCACAACTTCGGCGATCCTGCAGGATGGAATCAGGTAGTTATCACCAATGACCCGACAGAAGATCCCGGAAATCTCAAAACGCCTCGGGTAAGCTTTGGTGTTGGATTACAGGGCAAAGAGTGGGTCCACGAAATAGCAGCCATCGGGTTTGGTGGTGATGCTGCTCCCGTGGCCTGGATGAACCAGGTAACGACACTGTATGATCAACCCCTGGAAATTTTTTACGAAAATCTTGATCCTGAAAGTGAATATGCTATCAAAGTCTCCTATACGGGTAGATTTCGTTCCCGAATGAGGATGACCGCCGACGGAATTGAAGTGCATGAGTTTATCAAAACCGGTATTATCCCAACCTATGAATTTCCAATCCCTGCCAAAGCCCTGGAGGATGGAAAAGTAACATTTTCATGGACCTGCGGTGAAGCTGAACGAGGCTCACAGGTGTCAGAAATCTGGATCATTAAAAAATAACTAAAAGAACTCATGAAAAGACTCCTCATTGCTACTGCCATTTTACTTTGCTATTCTGCTTACAGTCAAACGGGATCTGTAAATGAACCTGTTCGCTACATCGGCGGAGTTACGATTGATCCCAATGTCCACGAAGGAAGATTAAGATATGCGGTAGGGACCGAGAGTCGCCAAACGGTTCGCGTGAATCGCACACATCCTGAGCTGAATGACGGTTTTGGCTGGACCTATAGCCATGCGTCCAACCTGGCTTACTGGAATGGCCAATTTTATCAGCAATATTTGAGTAACCCTGTAGATGAACACATTGCTCCGGGCCAGACGCTGATGGTTACCTCAAAAGATGGCAGGTTTTGGAGTTCTCCGATGGTAACCTTCCCTCCTTACGAGGCTCCTAAGGGAGTTAAAATACCGGAAGGATATGATGGGTATATGATGCATCAGCGGATGGGATTTTATGTTACCAGTGACAACCGGTTACTGACCCTGGCTTTCTATGGACACACGGAAGATCCTTTCAAGGAAGGTGGTATTGGCCGTGTGGTACGGGAAATCTATAAAGATGGGAGTTTGGGGCCCATCTACTTTATCCGATATAGTAGCCATGCCAATTGGAATGAATCAAACACGAGCTATCCTTTCTACACCAAATCAAAAGACAAAGGCTTTATCAAAGCATGTGATGAATTGCTTGGTAATAAGCTGGTCACCATGCAATGGTGGGATGAAGACCGCGGACTGGATGGGTTTTACAGCATTGATGAAGCAAGAGAAGCCCTCTCCTACTACCATCGGAAAGATGGTAAAGTGGTAGCCCTGTGGAAATGGTCCATGTCTGCACTTTCTGATGATGGGATTCACTTTTCCAAACCGGTGAAGTCACCTACATTCATCATGGCGGGTGGAAAGGAATGGGGTCAGCAAACAGATGATGGCCGCTATGCGATTGCCTATAACCCGATCGAGCTCAATGAATATCGATATCCCCTTATTACAGTCACCAGCGACGATGGGATACTTTTTGACGACATGGTTCTGGTAATGGGTGAAGTACCACCGAGACGATTCTTTGGCCGATGGAAAGATTTTGGGCCCTGCTATGTGCGGGGAATTGTGGAAGGCAATGGAAATCCTCCCGGAGATGACATGTGGCTGACCTACAGTATGAACAAGGAAGATATCTGGATCAGCAGGATACCAACTACCGTGAGTTATAGTGTATCCGGAAGCATTGGGGATGACTTCGAAAGCATGCAGGTTGGCGGTGCTATTACAAACTGGAATACCTACAGTCCGCTATGGGCTCCGGTAGATCTGGTAAAAGAAGGATCAAATACCAGCATCCAGTTAAAAGACAAGGATCCTTATGATTATGCTCGAGCGATCCGGGTGATTGAAGAAGGAAATGAGATTGAGGTATCCTTTAAACTCAAAGCTCAAAAGATCACCAATGAACCTTTTGAAGTAGACGTGGTGGATCGATATGGCAACCGACCCGTAAGACTGAGCTTCAATGATGATAAAACCATTTCAGCAATCAATGGAGGTACCCGGGAAATGATCGGGAAATTCCAAAATGGTTCATGGGTTGCTATTAAAGTTCGTGTTAATGCTATCCCTTATGGTTCCTACAGCGCCTGGATCAATGATCAATTAGTGGCCAGCAATTTCCAGCTGGCTGAAGCAGTAAAATCTGTGGAAAGAGTCTCCTTCAGAACTGGCCCTTATCGGGATATTCCCAATCGAAAGACTCCGAACGAAACTCCCGAACCGCCACTACCAGGTGCCGATGATCCGGTGGATGAAGCGGTGTTTTTGTTGGATGACTTCAGTGCCATTAAGCTCAAATAGGGAATATAAGTAGCTATTTAATTTTAAGCGCAAAGACGCAAGGATCTGCACGGATTTGTTAGCCACGAATGCACCCATGATATCTTATGGTAATTGATCATTCCTCCTTAGGTGGATAATTCGTGCCATTGAGATATAGAGTTTATAGTGGAGTCCATTTAAATGACCGCAAATTCTCCGACAAATCGGAGTCTCAAGAAATGAAGATTCAAATTTCATTTGTGCATTAGTGGTTAATTTTATCTGACTAACATAGTTCAATCCACCTTTAACAAATAAAGGACTTCATTGCCGTCACGATCCAGGAGTGTCAGATTCAAACCTTCTAATTTATATGCAACTACCTTATTCAATGCCTGATTGAAGGAATCTGCAACGCCCATCTCCTGACACATCTTTCTGGTTGATCCCAACGGACCGAATACCAATTCTCGATCTGAGACCTCCTTTATCGAAGCAAAATATTCATTGCAACTATCATTTCCCAAAATTTTACTTTCCGTAAGATTAATCTCCATTCTGGGAGCATTGCTCATCCTGTCTAATGACTTCTCATTTATCCGCAAAACCACCCAGATGTCATGAAGCCTTTGATTTACACCCTTCTCTTCCTTTTTAATAAAAGATAAGATTTCCCTTTTTTCTTCATCATAAAAAGTAAGGTCAGTATCAGTCACCTGATAGCTGTCTACCCCCTTAAGTGTCTGAAAATAATCTTGTTCTATATGTTTGTTGAAGCATGCTTTCTCCGTGCTAATCAGGTTACCAAATACAATCTTTTCGGGAGTAAGCTTTGTAATCGGTCCGGAATATGAATTACAACCTCCTGTTCCCGAAATCAGTTGCTTTTCGAGCCCGATTTCCAATTCCGGCAGTACATTTGACCGGTTAATGGGTGAATCATTAATTCTATTCAATACCCAATTGCCTTTTAAAATGAATTGAGGATCAATCCTTTTTTCTAGTTCCTTCGCCAAAGTGTATCTGATTGTAGAACCGTCTGCTGGTACTTTAGCGGGGTCCCTTTGTTCTTCTTTTGCGCGGATCTTCTTCAGGTACCCTTCTTCAAATTCAAACCCTTCAATTCCTCCGTAAAAATGCTGCCATTCCGGATTACTAAGATCTGCACCTTTGTAAACCCTGAGACAATTCATTTTACCAACGCCAGAGCATTCTGTTTTGAACCCGCTGATCCAGAATATATTGTCCTTTATAGTAGAACATGACAGGAAAAGAATGGAAGTAATGCAAATGATTATGTGCTTAAATTTCATGGTCATACTAATTTACTAACGAAGCAAAATCACTAGTCTTGGGGTGTGTTACTGCAGTCCCCCCTTACCCCGATAAAGCGAAACAGGTTCGTCCAGTTCTAATTTTAATACCGTGACATATTTATCCTGTACTTCAGCCGGAACATCAATATAAACCAGTCCGGGTACCGGGCTCCAGGAGATCTTACCAACAACCTTATGCTCCAAAATGGATCCATCTCCCACCACTGTGATCTTATTGATCTTGCTTTTGAGACCCTTCAACATTACTTCACCGGTTGTTTTGGCAGGAAGGAAGAGATAAAGTGAAGTGGAATCCTTCGACATCGTGCTAGGGCCATAGAAATGCCCCTGAGGCAACCCCGGGATCGTTTCAAAAATAGCCTCTCCATTTTTTTTATTCCAGGCTCCCAACTCCTTTAGGATATGAACCTGTTCATCCGGAATTGTACCATCTTCCATTGGCCCGATATCCAGTAAAAGATTGCCTCCATAACTCACGGCGTCAACAAAAATCGTGATGATCTCATAAGGTGTCTTCCAATTGGTATCTGACTGCCGATAGCCCCAGTTATCATTGGTGGTCATACACAATTCCCACCAGGGATAGGCTGGACGAGATACGGGAAAATTTTGTTCAGGCGTTTCGTAATCTCCATAGCCTTGAAGCCTTCCATTGATGATCGCATCAGGATTTTGTTTGAGGATGATGTCTCGGATCTCCGTAGACCCCCATTCTTTAGCGCTGTGTTCCCAATCTCCGTCAAACCACCACAGATCAGGATTGAATTTGGTGGCGATTTCTTCGATCTGATCCTGGTTAAATGCCTTAAACTTTTCCCATCTTTTAGGTTGTTCTGATACCTTATACCTTGAACTGTCCTTCAGAAAACCCGGATAATCCTGATGTGACCAGTCAATCAATGAAAAATAAGCTCCGGTTTTGATGTCTCGGCTACGCAGGGCATTATAAAATGGAGTCAACAAATCACGTTTTGCAGGGGTATCCTTCACGACGTTTATTGGTCCTGATTTCCACAAGGCTACACCATCATGATGTTTAGTGGTAAGTACCGAGTAGCGAGCACCGGATTCTTTGATCAGATCTGCCCAGGCTTCGGGATCATACTTACTTGCTGTAAAACCCTTGAGTTGCTTCATATAATCGGTATGTGAGATCTGTCCGTTGTGAAAGGACCAGGATTCACTCACCCCATCCACGGCATAGATCCCCCAATGAATAAAGATCCCCAGTTTGGCATCCGCAAACCATTGCATCTTCTCTTCAATGCTTTCCGGGGATATCTCCTTTTGACCTACCGCCAAAAGAGGGACGAATAATAGAAGTATGATAATTCTTTTCATGTTTTCAGTTTTACTGTTTAACCGCAAAGAGCGCTAAGAATGCGCCAGGAACGCTAAGATGTTTTGCGAACTTTGCGCCTTCTTTGCGCTCATTGCGGTTAGGTTTTTACTTTCCAACTACCAATACAACCGCCGGTGCATCCTGCAGCGTCTTTCGAACAGACGAAGGGATCAACACCTCTACCTTATCTTCCTTTACACTCCATTTCAATTTGGTGGCACTACCTGCCAGGGTGATTTTTGAACCTTCTGCAGGGATATTTTTTGTCCACACAATCATAGCAGGTATTTCTTCATCCTGGTTCACCCGCTTGATTGCATAAAATTTACCCTCTTTCTCTTTCTGAGTAAACCAAATATTGTTTTCAGTGTAATGATCCATCGTTCGGGTACCATAGATGGCTTCACCATTTACATTCAACCACTGCCCAATCTCTTCAAGCGGTTTGATTTGTGCTTCATACAAAAGACCATTGGCATCAGGGCCGACCCCTAGCAAAAGGCTCCCGTTTTTAGCTGTAACCTCGATTAGCGTATGTATAACCTGTCTGGATGACTTGAATTTATCATTGGGTACATATCCCCATGCATTACCCAATGTCATGCAACTTTCCCATGGATAATCCAATTGAGTCTCCGGAACACGTTGTTCAGGCGTACGATAATTTTCATAAGGTCCGTGTACGGTTCTATCCACCATCAATAGCCCGGGCTGATGACTTCGTGCCATCGTGGCAATCTTATCCATCTCGATGTCCTGGCTCCATTCCGGAATGGGTGCCCCCCAGGATAGCACTTCTTCATTTACAGTTTCTCGGGGTCGAACCCATCCACCATCCAGCCAAAGTATATCCATGGCACCATAGTCGCTCATCAACTCCTCGATCTGGTTATAGGTGAACTGTTTGTACTGATTCCATCTCCATGGATGTTTGCGGATATCATAATTATTATTACGGTTGGCTGTAGCATATCTTGGCCACCAGTAGTACTCGGTATGCCAGTCGGGTTTTGAAAAATAAGCTCCAATCATGAAGTCTTTCTTTCGAAAGGCCTCAAAAACGTATTTAGCTACATTGGATTTCGGATGGCTGGCAAAAGGTCCATTGGTTATCTTAAAATCAGTTTGCCTGGTATCAAACATATTAAACCCATCGTGATGCTTGGTAGTGAAAACCAGATAGCGCATGCCCGCGTTGTCAGCTACTTCTGCCCACTGATCCGGATCAAACTTTTCCGGGTTGAATTCATCTTTCAATCCCCAATACCATTCTTTAAAATCACAATAAGAACTGGTGCTATCCCTGTAGATCCAGTCTTCAGAGCATAGAGCCCAGGATTCAATGATTCCTGGTACGGCATACAGTCCCCAGTGAATGATCATTCCGAACTTTTGATCACGCCAGTCTTCCAGCTTTTTACTTACAGCTTCATCCTCTGGCCATTGATAGGGTTGCTCACCCTGATGAGGAGGTTGTGCATTAACTTGTAAAGTGCACAAAAAGAGCCATGCAATAAGTGATTGTTTATATGTCATAAAGCAAAATTAATGATCATTTGGAGCTAAACTTGTGAAAAGCAACTTTTGTGTTGCCTGAAATATGACAACAACTGATCTGAAATTTGCCGTCAATGCGATCTACTACTGAACCAAACACCCAGGTCGGGAAAGTACTTAAGAACTTTTTCGAATCCAATCTTTTCCAAACCTTCATCACAACAGTCATTATCATCAATTCAATATTGATTGGGCTGGAGACCTCTCGCAGTATTGTATTGAAGTACGGGGATATAATTGATACCATTGATCTGATCATTCTTATCATATTTTGTATCGAAATCCTCCTCAAGATCTATGTCTATAAACTGAGTTTCTTCAGGAGCTCCTGGAACGTATTTGATTTCTGTGTGGTGGCGATCTCTCTGGCTCCTGCTGCAGGGTCATTCTCCGTCTTCCGTGCGCTGAGGATTATCAGAACCCTACGATTGCTGAAGAGTATTCCAAAATTGCGGCTGATCATTGAATCACTGATTAAATCGTTACCGAGTATCGGATGGATTATCGTGTTGGTTTCCATCGTATTTTATATATATGCAGTAGTTGGAGTTGGACTATTTGGTAGTTTCTACCCAAAATACTTTGGTGATTTAGGTAAATCATTCTTTACCCTGTTCCAGATCATGACCCTCGAAAGCTGGTCTTCAGCGATTGCAAGACCCATCATGGATGGCATTCCATTTGCCGGGGTATATTTTGTTTCCTTTATTCTGATTGCCACCTATACGACCCTGAATATCTTCATTGCCATTGTGGTCAATACGATGAATGAAGTTGCTATCAAAGGCATAAAGGATGAGGAAGAACATATTGTTGAATTTATTAATCAGGAAAATCAAAAGATCCATAATAAACTTAATCAGATCCAGGAGCAACTGGATGAAATGCGCCAGAAAAAATGATTGAGAAAATGTGATTTAAGAATAAAAAGACCCCTAACCCTTAGAGATGAAACAGACTACATACTTAAAATCAATATTTTCATTTACATCTCTTCTGCTTTTAGCTTTTTCATGTACCTCTTCCGACGAAACCTCTGAGAAAACAAGTGTGGGAAAGCAATACGCTTCCGAAAAATTCGATTTCGAAGATGAAATAACCGGAATGAAAAAGACTGGTCTGACAAATTCAGAACATCCCGACATCAAGATCTATCAGACACACCCGCAATGGACGTCGGATAGTGAATTTATTCTTTTTACCTCTACACGTGATACTACAAATAACCATACCGAAGTTTTTGCTGTTCGGGAATCGGATGGTCTGATCATCCAACTGACTGAAGATGCTAAGAATATTCCAAGCCACCTGGTATTATCCCGTCAGAAAAACTTACTTTATTTCATTCGTAGCCATCAGGTGGTCGAACTGAATCTGGATGTGATTCTTCCTGACGAATCCACCTCAAAAGACCCTGTTCAATCACTCAGAATCATTTCTGATCTACCTTCAGATGCCGCTCCTTCCGGCAGTATGTCAATAGATGCCAACGAGCAGATTTTATATCTGGGGTTACAGCACCTTGATACAGATAACCCAAAATCTGAGGATCCAAAGCGGTGGTCACTGGCTGCCATTGATATTTCCACTGGTGAGTGGCGAGAAGTTGTTTCCCTTGATTGGCGAATTGGTCATAGCCAGGCTAACCCATGGAAAACGGGTGAGATCCTCTTCTGCCATGAAACAGGCGGTGATGCCCCGCAACGCATGTGGTTGATAAATGCGAATGGTCAAAACTTGCATCCGTTGTTTGAAGAACATCCCAAAGACTGGGTAACCCATGAAGTATGGGCGGATGTCGATCATGTGATATTCAATATGGCTGGTAACCAGGCCTATCAACGGGAACGTCCCAGTGGTATCATGATGATCGATGTGCGAACCAACGAACATCGATTGATTGATCAGCCACCTTTGGAAGAAAGTCAGTCCGGATACTGGCACTGTGCCATCAGTCCGGATGGTCGCTGGATTGCAGGTGATACCTTTGAAGGGCTGATGTATCTGATCAATGCACAAACCGGGGAACGTCAATTGATTGGAACGGGACATCGCCCGGATGATAGTCCCAAACCACATTCACACCATCATTTTAGCCCGGATGGTAACCGTGTGTTATTGAATGCAGCCCCCTTTGGACACACGGATTTGATTACCATTGATATTTCTCCATTGATTAAGTAATCTTCAATCGGGGCGGGTCTTTTGCCAGACTTTAAATATTTTAGTTAAAAATCATCGTCAATGCTTGACCCTCAGAAAACCTACGACCTTGTTCGCTCCGATCTGGAAAATGCAGAACAATTCAGATTGAAATGTATTCGCAAGTTAAGACCCTGGAAACTGGGAATGTATGTGATCATTGCGGGTACAGTAATCGGATTGTTTTTCAGTGCGTTTTTCATGCTAGCCCCGCTTGTGATGATCCTGATTGTCTATCTTATCATGTGGAGCAATGAGCTAAAAAAATTAAAGAAGTTTTTTCAGGAGTCGGTAGTATCCAAAATTGTCCAGTCAATGGGCTCGGATTTTAAATATGAGGCTGAGGGTAAAATAGACGAATCCATTCTCAAGGATTGCAAACTATTTTTAGGCTTTAATAGATATAAAAGTGAAGATCTTGTAACTGGAACTGTCGATGGAAATAAGATTATGCATGCCGAAATTGATCTGAAAAAGCATACAAAATCATCCAAATCCAAATCAAGTACTTCACAGATTTTTAAGGGTATTTTCTTTGTTTTATATCTAAAACTTAAAATCCCTGAACCTTTTTACATCCTCTCTTATGCTGAAACGAAATTTATTGATAGACTCAGTAAGTTTCTTCCGGGAATAAACCAGGACAGAGGAAAACGTTTCGACACGGGTCACGAAGCATTTGAAAAGATGTTTAATGTATACACGCATTCACCTGACACGACTTCCAAACTCCTGCCTGCTCCCATTCTCGAACAATTAATCCAGGTCAATCAGCGATTCAAGGACAAAAAGATCACTCAGAGAGACATCTCCTTTGCATTTATAGATCAGCGCATATATGTGGCCATTCCTACTCGAGGCATTCAAAATTGGATGGATCCTTCATTAGCAGAACCAATCAATACAAAGGAATTTATCTCCAGACAACTGGAGTTAGTCAATGAAGTTTATTCGCTATCCAGCATCTTTTAAAATTGCAATGATCTATCTATCCTATTGAGTTTTAGGGGACTTATCTGTGTTGCCGCTCATATAATGTACAATCAGTGAAACATCCTGACCCTCCCGGGTGAATTCAATTCTAAAATTATCTACGCCGTCAACAACAAACCAGTTGTCGTCAAATGGTATCAACGAATATTTAAAACGACCATCCCGTTGATAGACCAGGTGGTCTTTGTCAAAGATTATTTCTCTGGAGCCATAGGTTCCTGCATAAGTCTTAAGCATTGATTCATCAAGCTTTACGGAATTCATTTTAGCCTTGATCCCATCCAGGTACCACTCATATAATTCAACTTTTGTGCTGTCCTTACTATCCTTCATCAATTTTTCCAGGGCCTTTATCTGTGCTGTCTCCAATGCTTCCTCAGCTTTGACTTCGATATTCGGAGTTACACCGGTTCCTTCCCAATTGGTATTAGTGATCGGGTTGATAGCTCTCCCCTGGGGTAACCAAACCATGTACTTATCAGTGACGTTCACAACCCCGCCAGGATGTGCCCCTCCTCCCGTAGTCTCTCCAATCAATGTTGCCCGCTCCAAATTTTTAAGGTTGTATGAAAATTCTTCAGCTGCTGAAAAAGTGCCCTTGCTTGTCAACACATAGGTATCAATATCAGGTCTTCGTTTACCCTGAACATAAGGAAGGGTCCACGTTTGCGTGTGCTCGTCACTCGGTCGCCAGTAGAAATTATTCAAATGCACAGGCTCAGCATCAAATAGATAGCTGGAGATCAGCTGGATCATCCCGGGGTTTCCACCACCATTTTGTCTAAGATCTATGATAAGGGCATCGGCATTGCTAAGAAAGTTCATAGCTGCAACCGCAGTTTCTCCCCCATATTCTGGTGGAAAAAATCCCCTAAGATCAAGATAGCCAATATTTCCTGCCAACATTTTAATTTCCTTAAAGCCAAAGTTCTCCCGCCTCATTTGCTCTACCTGCCGTTTTTCCAATTCTTCCCGATCTTTATCTGAAACTGCATTGTTCATTTCAGCAATCTGATCCGGTGAATACATCACACGCAGGTGGAGATCTTTACTAACAGACCTTAGATCTTCAGTAAGCTGGTTGGCAAATACATAGGGGTCAGTTAAATCCAGATATTTTTTCTTCTTAAAATTTCCTTTTATCAGTTCAGACATCTTATCTGCGACTTCCGGGAAAATATAATGTGTCTTCAATCGGGCGCTGATAGAGTCAATGGTGAGCTGCTGCTCCCTTGAATCTAATTTGTTTTCCGAATTTTGAGCTACACCAGACAGGTAAAAAAGAGTAAGCAGTATAATTGTTAATAGGCGGTTTATGTAATTCATTTAATGTTCTTATTTCTATTTTGTGACTTCTAATGCAAACTAATAAACATACTAGCAATATTGGAATTGGTTACATGGAAACTCACTCCCATTGAGTTTTCCAACGAAGTACTCGAACTGCATTGCTTCCGACAGTTCCGGTAAACAGCATGCCAGTTCCACTCAATTTGTTCTCAGCAATTGGAGCCTTCAAATGAACTTCTTTTAGGTAGTTATATCGATCTCCACTACGGTCTTCTTTTGTCGAAGTAACAGAAACATCCAACATACCATTGACTGCTTTCATCCTTACAGTACTTTCCGAAAGAAAGGCACTGGACATTATTTTTTTGGTCAATAACTCCGTCTTTCCATTCTCATACTGTATCAGGGAGAAGGCACAACCCGCTACCGCCCCATCTCCATCATATCCCAGTTCATTGATATCCTGGGTATTGAGTCTCTCAATCCGAAGCGCATAGCCATTCATGGTTTTGAGATCAAATTTGATGAAAACGTCCAAAAACTGGTCAGTGGCTGAGCCAAACCCGGCACCCGACGTCTTCTTTGGTGCAAAGACTGCTTCAACGGTCATGCCCCCGAAATTGTCTCCTTTTGGCTGGTAGAATAACCTGGCTCCCCTTTTGCTTTCCTCCAGGCCAAAATAACCTTCGGCATCAGGCTCGGAGACAAATCTCCAGGAGTCGGTACTAGCTTCATATCGTGGTTTTGGAGGGCTGATTTCATCATCATAGCATTCAGGAGCAAAGTATCCATCCAGCGTCCAGGTTCCTGGAATGAGCAAAGGTTGTGGGTCTGTGGGTAGGTTATAGAAATTTGTTTCAATCCAGTTGACCTTCACATCCCTGGTAGCCACTTTAAAGGTCGATAAAACTGCTTTTGGATTCCCTGGATCACACCGGGCATGATCTGGTCGAATAATAGCCATCAGGTAGTTTCCTGCATCTCCTGGAGATAAGACATAGGATGTCTCCGGCTTACTCATGCGTGAAACGGACACTTTCAGGGAATCAGCACAGGTAGCGTCCTTGCAACGATACCAGGTAATGATCGACTCATCGGTCATGCCTTCCAGATCCAATGCATAATCCAACATTACCATACCATCTTTAGGTTTTTTGATTGAAGGTGTTCGACTGAAGGCAGGTGCGTCTAGATAAGGGGGTTCAATAGTCAGCTCATAAGCGGCCTCAATGCCCAGTGCATTTTTAGCCACAACAATCACATTCATTGCTTCTCCACTTTTCTTTGATCCTGAGACAGCAATCGTCCCGTCTTTGTTATCAACAATACTGACATACTGAGCATTGGACGGATTCCGTGTTTGAAATGTCCATTCTCCTATTGCTTCACTTTTAGCATATTCATTTGGCAGAACCTCATATTTTAAAATCGCTTTTGTCTGAGTAGAACGAATTGTAGAGCTGGATTCATTATCCAGGGTAAGCGAAGCGTTCATCGGAATACTTAGATAGTAGTTCTGTGGCTTCCCGTCAGCAACCGCTGCAGCTTTTATGATATCCATATAACCGAATGGGTCATCACCAGATAGGATATTAGGGACGTTGCAGTAGTTTTTACCATCATAGGAAACCTGGTAGGCTTTCAAAAGGTCAGAACCTTCCTTCATTACAACCGTCGCTCCCGGAGTTGCATATTCCTGGATCACATAGGGTTTTCCATCAAGGGTTACGTTGTACTGATAAGAACGAGTGGTCTCTGAATGTGGAGTCCTTCCCCAGGAAACCTCTGCAGGGATTCCTGCAGCTACCAGTTCGGGACTTCTATGAAAGCGTGTATCCACACAAGCGAGTCCGCTGCGGTTACCATCTAAAAAGCCAAACTCGTACTTGTTCCTGTTTTGATAGTTGCTCAAAAAGGGTGTGAGATAGATATCACAATCATAGAATCTTCCGGAGGAGAAATTCACATTATAAAATTCCAGGGTACACCCGATATATACACTGTTGAAGAAAGAGGCATGTCCACTACTCTCCAGGTGACAATTCAGATAAGTAGTTGCGAAAGGCAGAAGATTCAACCGGCTGATAAAGTTCGTATTGATCGCCACACCATCACGGTTTCTATAGGAAAACAGCTGGGCCTGGGCAATGGCTTCAGCACGCTTTTCCCTACTGAGCTCTGGTGCCAACGGAAATTCCAGGTCCACATTACAGAAATTTCCGAATGTGACATTTTCTGACTTCAGACCTTTTCCATTAATGGAAAACATGGTAAAGTTCCCGGAAGAACCCTGGGTCTGTCCACGGTTTACTGCAAACACCACATTATCAGCCACGGCATTCAACCCATAAAAGTAGAGGTGGTCACAGGTGATCTTCATTCCTATTGGAGCAAAATCTCCTGGACCGGGAACACGGATCTCAGGATCATCAGGATCGTCAACCCAGTAAACACCTGGTGCAGTGAGTAGCACCATCGGTGATTCTTCGGTACCACTGGTTAAGGCCTTTGAGGCATCCTGGATATTGTTGAACGCATAAGGATTATTAGAGATTTGTTGCTCATCCAGTCGGTAGTCCAGGAAGATGGTATGTTCATCCAGTTTAAAGGTCTTACCATTCCATGTTACAGTACTGCCATTGAAGTTGATGGGTTCTGATGCATCCAGAGATACATATCCATTATAAGCATTTTGAGCTAATGAAATATTTGACCACACGATGATCAGACTGAATGTCAAAATCAATAAGGGTTTGGGCTTCTTCACAAATTGGGTATTGAGGTACTTGAAATGTTCATTTAGTATAAAGCTAGTTAAACTTTGGTTGCCATCATTATTGCTTGTAACATACCATAACTGGCAACTTAAATCTCTTCACCACCCCTTAATCCCCT
The DNA here is from genome assembly GCA_047947195.1 of Bacteroidota bacterium. Classification (GTDB taxonomy): domain Bacteria; phylum Bacteroidota; class Bacteroidia; order Cytophagales; family Cyclobacteriaceae; genus UBA7330. Next base: position 1,231,613 of record CP170458.1, on the reverse strand, counting down.
AATGGGGGACCCAACTCTTTAGACTATGCAATTTAGAAAAGTGGCGCGGTGGCTCCCTTTAGGGATACAAGGTGTGGGAAGGCTTATCGTTACACCATGGGAAAGAGTCCTCACAGACCATCAAATCTACCATTGTAGCTTTCTGATCAACATCTGGCCTCCGAAATTTATCAAACTGCATGTCTAAAGTTAGGCCACAGAGAGCACCGGGATACACAAAGACGCTGCAAAACTCTGTGTCTCCTTTGTGAGCACTATGTAATTGCAATTAATTTGATTAATACATGGCTTTTCCTGTCACCAATCAATCGGGAAATAATCTTTTAGAAACTTACCGCACCAATGCTTACCGGTATTGATCCCATCAAAGAGCGGATCCAATACGCGAGCGGCACCATCCACGATGTCTAACGGAGGTTGGAAATCATGGACCTGTTCTTTGTGCTTCGCCAGGTCGTGAGGATCTTCGTCGGTTACCCAGCCTGTGTCCACGGCATTCATGTAAATCCCATATTTAGCCAGATCGGAGGCGGAAGTATGCGTCATCATGTTGAGCGCGGCCTTGGCCATGTTGGTATGGGGATGTCGATCTTCCTTGCGAAAACGATGAAACTTTCCTTCCATCGCCGAAACGTTGATAATGTGCTTTATCCCTGTATTTTCCTTCTTCATCAGGTTGGAAAGACGGTTGCAAAGTACAAACGGAGCCACAGAATTTACCAACTGTACCTCCACCATCTCAGGCGTTTCGATTTCCCCTAGCTTTAGGCGCCAACTATTGGTTTTTCTCAGGTCCACCTGCTGAAGATCAGCATCCAGCTGTCCCTCCGGGAATATCTCCTCTGTTGGCAGGGACTGGTCAAAGGAATAAGGGATCTGGCTCAGCCTCGCTGATGCTCTAATCCCAATTCCGGGAACAGGGGCATGCCAGCTGACTGGTAATGTATTGTTTTCTTCTGATGATACCTGTTTGGGAAGGAGCTTTAACTCATTCAGGCAGTATTCATGATCCTTAAGAATTGTTCGGGCATTGGCTGGTAATTTTTCAAGAGGAATCTCCTCATTGGCCATTAAGTGCTGGTAAAAACCTGAGGGCCTTCTCACCGTTTGGGCAGCATTGTTGATCAGGATATCCAGCCGGTCATATTGCATCTCTATGAAATTACAGAAGATCTCTACACTCGGAATATGACGAAGATCCAACCCATGCACCTTTAACCGATGGCCCCACTCGTGGAAATCCTCTTCTTTGGAAAACCGCAAAGCTGAGTCCACAGGAAAGCGGGTAGTTGCTACCACAGTAGCGCCCGCCCTCAACAGCATCAACGTGATGTGATAGCCAATCTTCAATCTTGACCCGGTGACTACTGCCACTTGTCCGGTAAGATCGGCGGTCTGGAAACGCTTCATGTAATTGAGTTCCGCACATTCCGGACACATGGTATCATAAAAGTGATGCAACCTGGTGAATGGCGTCTTGCAGACGTAGCAATTTCGCGGGGATGTCAACTCACGAATAGCCAGCTGATCCAGGGTACCTGCACTCAACAATTTCGGGGCGCTGAACACCGCATCCTCTCTGGCGATTCGGATCCCAGTCTCTTTTCGGGCATGTCGGTCCTGCTCCTGCTTTTTCCTTTTTGAGGCCCGCTCGGCATCCTTCTTGGCCTGCATGAAGAGCTCCCGCTGAGGCCTTGACAGCTTACCAGCTGCCTTGATCAGGTTGATCCTGACTTCTTCCGGCCATTCAAAGATCTGAGCATAGTCTGCATTGATCTTTTCAAGTAAGGAGATACATGCTTTGACATCCTTTAGATCGAGGACTTCCCCTGTTTGAATCTGTTCCTGATTTTCTTCCGCCATTTTGTTTAGTCAGGCCTCTAAGGGCTTTACGGTCTGCAAAGATAAGTGGTGAAAGTTGACTTTTCTCCAATGGTTGCGACTGTTGGCCGTCCCAGACCCTTGCATCCCAAAGGGACCTACTCTATTCCTTTAATTAATGATAATATAAGATGTTTTGGTACCCCTTTTGGAGCCAGGGTTTCTTTCTTCTGAGGCCAAAACACTTATGCCCTTTCCAGCACCATTCCCATGGTTGGTGTCTCCACCAACCATCATAACTTCTACCCTTGGTCTGTAGCCCACAGACCATCCAGGTTTTGAGAAGCTGACTTTTCTTCGCATACCCAGTGTGATAGGTTCCCTTCAGGGGATTAAGGGTCGCGTGGGTTAGGTGATTATTATAATTTGTTCTATTTAATTGACACATCGCCCTCCCAAACCCTCTTTCGCTAAAGAGAGCCACCGCTCCCCTACCATTCCCATGGTTGGTGTCTCCACCAACCATCATAACTTCTACCCATGGTCTGTGACTCACAGACCATCAACCCACTCCGCAGAATCCAATCAAGCGTCTATATGATGAAAAGCTGACTTTTCTTCGCTAACTTACTAGTGTGGATTAATGTCTTATTCGTTATGTCTAAGTCAATTACATTCCTTGCGGCACTTCTGATAGCGGTCCGGGCCTTCTCATCGGCTGTCCTGATACCCATGGACCATAAGCAGGCGGATCATCTCAAAGCTTATGGAGTGGCTTATTATACCCTTTCCCAGGACGTAGATGTGGATTGGCTCCTCAACTATCGGGGCGGGAGTTTTATGATCCCTTATGAAACCTGGGTAACCAATGAGTGTGTGGTGAGAGGGGTGTCCTACGAATTGATCTCCGATGCCCAGGTAAACCAGCTGCTTAACCTGGTAGGCTCACCCACCGAAAATATGAACCTGGTCAAGCTGGAAAAAGAACCCCGGATAGCTGTCTATTCTCCCAAAAATGCGATGATCGAGGATGAATCGGACGCTGTCATTGCCGTGCTGGAATATGCTGAGATCCCGTTTACCATTCTGTATGACCTGGAGATCCTGTCAGGAGAACTCAACAAATACGATTGGCTGCACCTGCATCACGAGGATTTTACCGGACAGATCCATCGCCACCGGTTCAGGGAGGAGTCATTGAAAGAAGCAGAAATGCAGATCAGGCAGGCAGCTAACCTGGGATACTCAAGTGTGGCACACATGAAATTTGACGTAACCAAAGAGATCAGGGATTTCGTAGCTTCCGGCAAATATCTCTTTGCCATGTGTTCGGGAGCAGAAACCTTTGATATTGCCCTGGCAACGGATGGGCAACCCCTCACCTGGGGTGACTTTGAAGAACCGATTAGCTACAATAGTAGAATACGGTTGGATTATAGCAAATCTTTTGCCTTTGAGAATTTTACCCCGGAGTTTGACTGGCGCTTTTCTAACATCAACGAAAACACCATCCAGTTCCACAACCCGGATGAGGATTATTTCACCCTGTTTACCTTTTCTGCCAAATGGGACATCGTGCCTACTTTGCTGACCCAGAACCATGAACACCTCATCGAGGAATTCTTTGGTCTGACCACGGCTTTCAACAAGGAACTGGTAAAACCTGGTGCGCTGATACTGGCTGAGAATGCGCGCATGAATCGGGTCAGGTACATCTACGGAGTTTATGGCGAAGGTCACTGGACCTACTACAGCGGCCATGATCCGGAAAGACCCACACAAGGCGGCCGTCGGCGTGGCGGCTCCAGGAGACCCCTGGTGGAGCTCCATCCCAACTCACCGGGTTATCGGCTCATCCTCAACAATGTACTTTTTCCTGCGGCAAAGAAGCGGAAGAGAAAGACATGACTCATTTCCCATGGTTTGTGACATTCAGACCATCAACCTTAAAAATTACCGTGTGTTATATCCGGATTGACTAAAAATGAGAACATATAAAATTGAAGACCTGGGATTCAATGAAGATTCAAGCCAATACAGAAGGGAAAATCAACTTGAATCCTTTCAGACCGGGCGTGTCATACTCGAGCATAAAGACCGATACATTGTATTGACAGAAGCCGGCGAGCTGGAATCAGAAGTGATTGGAAATTTAAGATTCACTGCTCAGAGCCGGGCTGATCTACCGGCTGTAGGGGATTGGGTAGCTGTCAATCAGTATGATGAGCATAAGGGATTGATTCATACTATCTATCCAAGAAAGAATACCCTGGAAAGACAGGCTATTGGAAAGTTCGGGGAAAAGCAAATCATTGCCACCAATATCGATTATGGTTTTATCGTGCAGGCAGTAAACCGGGATTTTAATATCAACCGGCTGGAACGATATATCACCCTTTGCCATGCTTCTGACATCGAACCTGTAATCGTTTTGACTAAAGTTGATCTTCTTGATCCAGTTAAGATTACTGATCTGCTGGACGAGGTAAAAGCAAGGATTAAGAATACACCTGTTTTCACACTCAGCAATATCACGTGTGAAGGGCTCGAAAAGATCAAAGCATTTATCAAACCCGGTAAAACCTATTGTTTGCTTGGATCTTCCGGAGTAGGAAAGTCAACACTTATCAACAGCCTGGCAGAAAATCCCATCATGGAAACAGGTGAAATAAGCGCGGCCATCGATAGAGGCAAGCACGTGACCTCCCATCGTGAACTTATTGTGTTAGAATCCGGAGGCATCTTGATTGATAACCCCGGCATGAGAGAAGTTGGCATTGCGGATAGTGCATCCGGACTGGAGATGACCTTCGATCAGATTTATGCATTGGCAGAAGATTGTAAGTTCAACGATTGCACACACCAAAATGAAAAAGGATGTGCAATTCTGGAAGCCCTGGATTCTGGTGAACTCCACCAGGAGACCTATGACAACTTCATGAAACTGGAGCGGGAACAGGCACACTTCTCAGCTACTGTTTATGAAAAAAGGAAGAAGGACAAAGCCTTTGGAAAAATGGCTAAGGCGATTATCGGTGAGAAGAAAAAGAATAAATTTTAAATAGGATACTGGAATCGGGAGATTCCAGTTGATCTTACTTCGACATGCTTTTAGAACAGGGAGAAGAGCTGACAGCTATACACTTTAAGGAACTTTTATTAATTCCATTATTTCATCTGTTTCAGCTTCAAGATATTGCTTAATGGTCCTAATGTTTCTAACGACTAAATCAGAAATATTTCTTGTCGTTAGGTTACCTGTATTTAACCAGATGATCTTAGGGGGTGTTCCATAAAGCGCATTCAGATCAACAAAATCTGAATCAAATGTCACGATCGAATATCCCTTTGTTTTTGCAAATCGGAATATCTCAATATCTGAAGAATCCACTAGCCCAACAAATCTAACATGCTGACTCTCGGGTAATTCAGGTGAAATGATTTTTAAAATTCTGGGAGAAATATTTTGGTCAAAAAGAAGTTTCACGAAGCAGAAATAAGTCTTCGTTCCTTATCTGCAGCATATGCTAAACAGGCATCAATCATTTGATCTGTTATTTCTTCAAAATCCTTTTTGATTTCTTCACGACTCATTCCATTTGATAGCCAGTTGAGAATATCATAGACAGTTATTCTCGTTCCCTTAATGGTGGGTTTACCGAATCTCTTATCAGACCTGATTTCAATGAGTTCATGATAATCCATGGTTAAATATACGAAATTATACGATCAGAGGACATGTTACATACTTGAAAGGATAAGATCATTCCACCTTTTCAAACTTCGTATGGCTTAGCTGCTCTTTGATCTTTTTATCAGGTAGAAAGGACATTTTTACATGGGTAATATCCCGGCTCGATACCTCATCAGGGTCATCCTTGCCTTCCCCCGATACATGTAGACTAAATGTACCAAAACCATCTAGTTTCACATTGTTTCCGCGCTGAAGTAATGTTGGGATCATGTGGATAAAACTCTCAATCACACCAATGACTGTAGGCCTAGAAAAGGCATTGGCCTCACTCAGCAGATATGCCAACTCCCGGGCATCGATCAATCCACGTTTGGTTACCGCCGGATAGTATTTAGGCGAACGCTCACCAGCGATTCCTCCGGGTCTTTTACTTACGACTTTATATTTAACTGCCATCTTACTTTCTAAATTAACAAGTGAAACTTTAACGAACAGGCTGCCTATCAGAAAAGATACCTATCGTTTTATAATATAATACGTATTCTTCTTGAATAAGATACATATCATAGTTGATCAATTGACTGCCCTCTATCAGTGCGCTTTATGCTGAAAAATGGAAATTGAAATCAGGAGATTCCAGTTGGCATGGTTTAGAAGGTTTCGAAGAGGTTGGGCTCAGTTCGCATATTCATTTTAGTGTTTGTTATGGGCCTTATTTATAGTATTGAATCACTTTTATGAATTAGCTTATAGTTGCTTTTGGACATCAATCCATCTATCTACATGTTTCTCTAATATAGAAAGCGGCATAGCACCACCACCTAAAATGGTATCATGGAAGTCTTTGATGTCAAAATTCTTGCCAAGTTGTGCTTCAGCTCTTGCTCTCAACTCCTGAATCTTCAGCATACCTATTTTGTAGCCCGTTGCTTGTCCCGGTATTACCAGATATCGTCTTACCTCTGCTCTAATGGCCCCATCAGAGATGGAAGAGTTTTCTCTAAAATAATTCACACCATCTTCTTCTGTCCAGCCTTTAGAATGAAGCCCTGTATCAACAACTAAACGAATGGCACGCCAAATTTCATTAACTAGGCGTCCAAAATCATAGTACGGATTCTGGTAACCACCCATTTCTTTTGCCAGAATTTCAGCGTATAGCCCCCAACCCTCTGTATAAGCGTTAAAGCCACCTTGAGTTCTAAATTTAGGTACCGATTCCAATTCCTGAGCAATAGACCTTTGCATGTGGTGCCCCGGATTTCCTTCGTGATAAGCCACTCCTTCCATAGTAGATTTGGGCATACTCGTCATATCGGATAAATGTGCGTAGTAGGTACCAGGGCGTGAACCATCAGGGGTGCCCTGCCTATAATGTTGCGGTGCGCCATCCTGCTCACGAAAAGACTCTACACGTCTTACTACCAAATTGGCTTTCGGCAAAATGCCGAAAAAATCAGGTAACCTGGCTGTGATTGAATCTAAAAACATTTTAGAATCGTCCAAGTAAGCTTGTCGTCCTTCATCGGTATTGGGGTAAAAGAACCGTGGGTCAGAATTGATAAATTGGAAAAACTCCTGCAAGCTGCCTTCAAAGGCTACTTTATCTTTTATTGCCTTCATTTCTTCATGGATTCGGGCAACTTCTTTCAGCCCTATCTCATGAATTTCATCAGCGGTTAGATCTGTTGTGGTAGCTCGTTTAAGTCTGTAATTATAGAATTCTTTCCCATTATCATGCCTGCTAACACCAGTAGGAGCCTCTTCTGCATTAGACATTTCAGTCTTTAACCAGGTAAGCAGATTTTCATAGGCTGGCTTAAAATATCGGATTAAGGCCAATTCAGCATTTGTTTTTAACATGTTGGCACCTTCAGCATCAATTTTAGTAGATGTTTGTAAGGCCTCAATTTTCTTTGACATGTCAGTCCATAAAGGGGAATTCTTTTCAGAGTCATTAAAAGGATAGCCATCCAGAAGGGCCTCTGTTTGTGAAATGGTTATTTCAAATGAAAATTTTGGAGGGAGAATGCCCAGCTCGGCTTGTCTTTTTGCGCGTTCGTTTAATTGATTGATGGCTCGTCCTAGCCCTTCAATTCTTGAAATGTAATTCTGCATGTCGGAAAGGCTATCCACTCTGTGTAAATTGATCAGCATGTTGGGTAATTGCGTATGAATGGCTGTCATTTGATCATACACATAGTTCATATTCCTAAACCTCGCATCTTCCTTCATTTGTTCATACTGGTAAACCCATAAATCATAAGAGAGCTTATCTTCAGCATTCAATTTTTCATAATCAAAGGTTGTTTTTAACTCTTCTACACTGGCTTCTGCCCATTTCAGTTGTCTTTCTTCAGCCGCCTCACTCATGTCGTCCATTTTATCGTACAAATCTTTGCGACCTTGTACGGTCAGCGTTAACGGACTTTCCTGTAGCTTTTCTTCGTATTTAGCATCAAACCAAGCGTTTATTTCACTACTGATATCTTCGCTTGATTTTTCTGGTTCTGAACAACCAATGGTGAAGGCCGATAATGCGCTAAGGATTAGCAAGCATTTGAATTTCAAATATTGATGCATGATTATGGAGTTAAGGGTAAAAGGTATTTTTTGAATAGTAAGTTATTGAAAATATCATGAAAGAAAGGAGGAGAAGTAAGGTGCTAGCGGTTAAGAAATAGTACTGCTTCACCCCATAAGATTAGTGCAACTGGTGAAGTCGATTGCCCATAACAATAGCATAATGCTATTGCTCTTATTTCTTATCAAATATACCTGTTTAATTGCTGAAAATAGCCCATAGCGGCATTGACAAGTCCCTGAAATGCTTTTGTAAACATTTTGTAAACAAATTCTTCCGTTTATAAACGGATATACACGAATAAAATGATCCTATTGTTAAATGGTTATTAAGACAATTAGTCATGTATCTCATAATACAACGTCACCGCCCCACTTCCAAAGGTTTTGGTTTTGATGAGCTTGAGCATCATCCGGTCATGCATGTTTTCAAACAAAGGCAAACCACCTCCGGCTATCACCGGATGAATGCACAGTTGGAACTCATCAATCAGGTTCAGTTTCATCAGCTGGATGATCAGACTCCGACAGCCTATAAAGATATCCTTGCCAGGTTGTTGCTTGAGTGTGCGAACCTCCTCCTCCAGAGACTTACCTGCTAACCTGGCACTCTCCCATTCCGGGTCTTTCAGGGTGTGAGAAAAGACAATCTTGGGGACATCGTCCATGATCACCGCAAATTCATCTTCGGCCTTGTTGCCGGTTGGGTTTTCTACCACTTCCTTCCAGTATTTCATCAGCTCATAGGTGATCCTGCCATATAAGATCACGCCGGCTTCTTTCAACAAATCCGCATAATGCTGATGGATTTCATCATCAGGAACGATAGCTGTATGGTCGCAATAGCCATCCAGGGTCATGTTGATGGCAGCAATTACTTTTCTCATTTCTTCTGCTCTTACAAGTAATAATGTGCCAGAACTCCTACTGTCTCCTATCTCCTTGGTTTCCAAATCGTAGCAAGAAACCCTGCAAGGAAAATAATCAATGTCCCAATCACGATCGTCAGATAAGAGTGTAGCGGACTGGCATAATCCAGCAATGGTTCCTCGGTGAAGACCATGGGTGACAGACTCAGATACAGGATGGCGATAAGCCCCAGGATCACCCCCACAATGGTTCCTTTCACATTAACCGTTTTCATCAATGCGCCAAGCAAAAACAATCCCAACATACCACCACTAAACACGGAAGCCAGCTTCCACCAGGCATCAAGAGCACTCTGGACATTGATCATGGCAATACCGATGATAATCCCTATAATACTGAGGGTAAGTGAAGAAAGATACAGCACTTTCATGGAGTCTTTATCAGTGACTTCTTTCTTGATAAACCGCTTGTAATAATCTGTCAGGATCACGGTGGATCCACTGTTAATACTGGTTGAGATCGTGCTCATCCCTGCAGCAAAAATGGAAGCAATCAACAACCCGGTAAATCCCGCTGGTAATACATTCACGATAAAGAAAGGAAACACCCGATCACTCATGTCAGCACTTTGCAATTCGGCCGGTAAAGCATCTGGTTGAGCAGTATAATAGGCATAAAGCGCTGTTCCGATCAGAAAGAAGATCAATGAAACCGGCAGGTAGAGCATACCTCCAAAGAATGCGGAACGTTTTGCCTCAGAATCAGATTTCGACGCCATGTAGCGCTGTACATAGTTTTGGTCGATCCCGTAATTCTGCATATTGATGAAGATCCCATAGATCAATACCACCCAGATAGTGGGCTCTTTCAAACTCAGGCTCAGGCTACCCAGGCTGAACTTATCATTCTGAGTGGCGATCTCCATAAACTGCCCGGTTCCGCCCGGCATATCGATAAGGATATAAATCAAACAGAATATGGCACCGGAAATCATGATGATCCCCTGGATGGCATCCGTCCACACCACTGCCTGGATCCCTCCCAGCAGGGAATAGACCATGACCGCCAAACCCGTTACCAGGATGATGATCGGAATACTCCAACCGAACATCGCGTTGACTGGCAGCGCCAGTAAATACAAGATTGTTCCCATCCGCATAATCTGTGTCAGCAGGTAACAGGCTGAAGCATATACCCTCGCCCATGGACCGAACCGATGCTCCAGGAAAGCATAAGCCGAAGGGCTATTCTCTTTTCTGTATAGCGGAACAAATACCGTAACCGCCAGGATCGATGCCACAGGAATAGACAAACTGAACACAAAGGCGTTCCAGTTTGAAGAGAAAGCTGTCCCGGGCAGCGCCAGGAAGCTGATACTACTTACAAAAGTGGCAAAGATAGACATGGTGACTACCCAGCCGGGGATGGCGCTGTTTCCAAGGGTAAAGGCTTCGGAAGACTTATTTTTTCGATAGAACGAGCTACCAAAAACGGTCACTCCGATCATATAGGCAAAAAAGATTACGAGGTCAAGTACTTTCACAGGTCAGGGGTTTGGGGTTAACGTTGTTTATTTGAATTGGGTAATTTAAATAACTGATTTCACTCCGAAGTCTTTCATCACTTTCTCAAACATTCGAAACAGATCATCATGTCGATTTCGCTCCTGCAATCCCATTTTACTCATCGGGATACGGGTGTTTGTGCACATGTCAAATCCTCTTTTCTCCAAAAAGAATTTGGCCGACCATGGGTAGACATCATGGGTGATCCGATCCATTACGGCCAGGTTGATATGTAGAGCTTCAAGTTCATCCATTTTACCAGCCCGGTATAATTTCATGTAATGCCCATAAAGCTCCGGATAGAAGTTTCCTGAAATCGGTGAAATGCCATGAGCACCCCCTCTCAATGAGTCAAGAGCCGTAACAGTGTCCGCATTGTACAGATGAAAATCCGTATCTTCAATGGCTGCCACTTTTTGATTGATCTCAGCGGCATTACAGGTAGTGTCCTTGTGATAGAAAAATCGTCCTGTTTCAGCGAGCCATCCCATCATATCCGGCTTTATCACCCTCTTATAAGGGACCGGACATTCATATAATCCTAAAGGAATATTACCGGTCCTTTCCATGATTTCTTCCAACCGTTGCTTCAATACTTCGTCACTATCCTCAGGCTCTGCAAGCAAGCTGGAGATGATGATCACAGCATCCACACCCAGGTCATAGATCTTTTTGATGAATTCCGCATTCTTTTCACTATCCTGGTAAAAGGTACCCGTAGCTACCACAGGAACTTTATCTCGACAATGATTAACGACAGTCCTGGTCAGTTCCAGGCGTTCTGCATTGGTGAGCTGATACATCTCACTGGAAAGACAGTTGGCAAACATTCCATTGGAGCCTGAATCCAGATACATATCTGTCAATTTTCTTACTCCATCCAAATCCAGTGTGTTATCAGGTTTGAACGCTGTCAACATGACGGGCCAAAGACCTTCTGGTAATTTTTTCATTCAATTAAACGGGTTAAAAACTTATTTTTAAAGATGTCTATTAATAAGATACGATTCAACTCAGGATTCGGGCTATAGCATTTTTCAAATCCTTTGAGCCCATTATTCCCTTGCTAATTGTCAATATTCTAACAGGAAATTTCAAAGGTGATGCAAAATACCAAATTTAGATAGTATAAAACCGTCAACTTTAGGTATATAGTTAAATTAGTAGTCATTCTAAACAGCATGCACTAAAACATGACCTACCCAAAGGATAACCTGAAAAGGAAACTTTCTGACAATAAAACAGTCTATGGAACCTGCATCACGGCAAATCCACCCCGATGGCCAAAGCTGGTAGCAGGTACCGGGCTTGACTTTGTGTTCCTGGATACTGAGCATATCGCTATCGATCGGTCTGAGCTTTCGCAGATGTGCAACACCTACCAGGCATTGGGACTCACCCCGATCGTAAGGATCCCAAAGCCTGATCCCTACCTGGCGTGCATGGCGGTGGATGCAGGAGCAATGGGTGTGATTGCGCCTTATCTTGAAAGCGCTACTGAGATTAAAGACCTTGTAGGAGCAACCAAATACAGACCGCTGAAAGGCGAAAAACTTAATGATATTCTGTCTGGCAAGACTGCGCCTTCCAACACTTTGAAATCTTATGTCGAAAAGTACAATGAGGGTGTTCTGTGTATTGTCAATATCGAAAGCATCCCGGCAGTGGAAAAACTGGATGAGCTGCTCACCATTGATGGAGTGGATGCGGTCTTCATAGGACCACATGACCTCTCAATCAATATGGGAATCCCTGAGCAGTATGATCACCCGGACTTTATTAAAACCGTGAAGCTGATCATCGAGAAAGCCAGGAAGCATACACTCGGCGTAGGCATACATTTCTCTCTTGAGCCGGAACGGCAACTTTTCTGGATCAAAGAAGGTGTAAACATTGTAGTCCATAGTTCAGACATGGCCCTGTTTAGTCAGCGGCTGAAGTCAGACCTGGCGATCCTTCAAAGTATCGATAAAAATCGAGACAAAACGAAATCCGACGATTCATCAACAACCATCTAAAAAATTTAACTCAAATAAATAACCCTAACACAATGCAAAACAGAATCATCATCATCCTGGCCATTGCCTGTATCCCCTTCCTGACCATGGCACAAAAGGATAAATGGAAATCCCTCTTCAATGGCAAGAACCTAAAAGGCTGGACCATCCGGGGCAAAACGGACTGGAAAGTAGAAGACGGAGTGCTGATCGGCAATGGAGACTACGGACATATTTATGCTTCTCCCGAACTGACTGACCTCGAAGTAAAAGGTACTTTTCGTCTCAGCGACCAGGGAGGTGGTGGAAACAGTGGATTGTATTTCCGCAGCAACCCTCCTGCCGATAATCCTGATGGCTTCCCAAGGGGTTATGAAGCACAGATCTGCCACAACCAGAAAGCGTTTACCGGATGGCTCTGGAAGCCGGGAAAGCCAACCGGAGAAGCTACAAAGCTGATCACGAAAGATGATGAATGGTTCAATATGCGTGTTCAGGCTATTGGACCAAAGATCAGGATCTGGGTGAATGATGAGTTGGTCATGAAATATGAAGACAATGAGTATACCAAAGGCTATTTCGCCATTCAATGTCACAATCCCGGTATGACCATTGAAGCTAAAGATCTGTATTACAAAGACCTGAGTAAGTAATCGATAATCAATTTTAAATATGAAATATCTTCTCCTTTTTGCCATAGGTCTAACTTTCATTGCCTGTAACCCTTCAAAGACTGAAAAACAGGATGAAACCGCTGCTGAAGAATCCAACCAGGTGGAACATGTTGTGATCTCTTATGAAGAAGGTTATTTCAGCGGCTGGCCAGCTAACTTTGGTGCCTGGAACTGGGGGAATGAGATCCTGGTGGGCTTTGACAAAGGTTATCATAAAGACCTGGGTCCGACGATGCACAACATTGACCGGGACCGGGAAGAATGGACCTTATTTGGCAGGAGTCTGGACGGCGGAAAAACCTGGACGATTGAGGATCCTTCTCCTGACGGAAGGCTGGTGGCCCGTGGATCGTCACTTCACGGCGTAGAACCAAAATATCCAAACCGAGTGGAGCCAACGGATTTGAAAGAACCCATCAACTTTGGTCATCCGGATTTTGCGATGACATTTCGATTTTTGAACTACAATACCGGACCCTCCCTAATTTATTATAGCTATGATCGCGGGCATTCATGGAAAGGACCATTTAATCTGGTGGTATCCGGGGAGGATGATATTCTGGCACGGACGGACTATGTTATTTTGGATCATCAGACCTGCATGGCTTTTCAGTCAAAATCCAAGCAGGATAAAAGTGAGGGTAGACCGATAGCGACCATCACACGTGATGGCGGACTTACATGGGAGTTGGTCGGTATGATAGGGCCCGAGCCTACTGGATTTGGTATCATGCCTTCTACGGTTAAGCTTTCGGATACGGAGTATCTAACTACCATCAGGAGAAGAGAAGACGACAACCGATGGATCGATGCCTGGAGAAGCAAGGATGCCGGGAAAACCTGGGAACTACTTGATCCCCCTGTGAAAGAAAATGGTGAAGGGAACCCTCCCAGTCTGATCAAATTGGCTGACGGAAGATTATGCCTCACCTATGGGGTGAGGAAAGAACCATATAGCATTGTGGCGAAGATCAGCGAAGACAATGGTAATACCTGGTCTGATGAAATCGTCCTAAGAGATGATGGTGGTGGACGAGACATTGGCTATGTAAGATCTCTGCAACGTCCAGACGGTAAAGTGATCACGATGTACTATTTCCAGGATAAACTAAAGCCGGAGAGATATGTGGCTGCCACTATCTGGCAACCGTAGGCAATTAGTCCAAGCTCACTCAGTCACAAGCGGACTCCTCAGTCACAAGCGGACGCTTGCGACTGAGATAGGATGGGTACAGTAACAAGCGCAAGCGGACGCTTGTGCTTGTGCTTGTGCTTGTGCTGCTTGTGCTAATCTTTTAAATAATATAGCTTAATTCTATCAACCCCTTTTTACCATAAAAGTCTCTGGCGCTGCTGTACAGAAAATCTTCTTCATTTTCTACGAATCCAGCCTTTACAGGATTATCATGGATATATTGAAGCTTTTGATGAAAGATTTCATCGTTATATAGTTCAATCGGATGATTGTGCTGTTGCCACAGTTGCCAATCACGGTTGTTTCCATTTATTTCACCAGCCTCCTTCATCATTTTTACCATCCAATTCTTCCTGCTTTCTCCCGGATGATTTTCAATGACCTTTCTCAATTCTTGCGATGTGAAACTTTTCATTTCACCCACAATCTTATCCAGGGGTCTGTCATTCGAACCAACAATCATGTGGATATGATTGGTCATAATAACCCAACCATAGATCTCCAGACCCTTGTTTGCCTGGCAATATTTCCAACTATTCAGGATAATATCACGGTATTCTTTCCGAATAAAAACATCAATCCAATTGATTACAGCAAAACTGATAAAGTATAATTTGTCGGGGTCTCCAAATTTATATTTTCTACTCACGGGTAGAAATTTATATTATTTATTCATAACGGAAGGAATATTAGTAAGTCCTAATATAAGGGTAAGTGTCGCTCCAAGTGCAAGCATGTGCTTGTACTTGTGTTAGAATGAGTATACTTAACTCAGTCACAAGCGGACGCTTGCGACTGACTGAGACTGAGATGGGATGGGTACAGTAACAAGGCTAGCGCACATAAGCGCAAGCAAGCGCAAGCGTCCGCTTGTGCTTGTGCTTATGCTTGCTGTTATTATTTGAATTGATTATTCCGATGGTCTCAACCAAACCCTGGACCTGGCATTGATATCTAGTTCCAGGGTTTGATTGTTTATATCATACCCTTTCCCGGAGAATACATCCAAAACCTTTGGAGCGCTAATACCTGATAGTTTGATCGCTGTCTTTTCCTGATTGTAATTATGAATGATCAATTCGCCATTTGCCAATGGTTGCATCGTTACCCTGGTTGATGCATGCAAATGGACCGGCAGCTCATGATTGAATACGGATCGGATCGTGTTAACCCAGACATCAGGCACTTCTAAAATACCCAGTGGTCGCGGGCAAAGAAGTACCTCTCCCACTGCCTCAAAATCCTGCTCTGAGAATGTATGAGAATTAAGGACATAAAATGATTGGTCCTCACTTCTGGTAAGGAAAGGAATCCCTGACGAACTCTCCAGTAATGACTCAGCTGACCCAACTTCAAAAATTCCATCAAGGTCCAGTGGTGGATCAAGGCTGGCTTCGGTTCCTCCTACCATGATCTGATTAGCTTTTGATGGCTTCACAACTGGTTTGCTGATCCCAGCAAGCTCAGCCAGGCGGCCATCGTCTTTTACTTTGGCTATAAACCCTGAGGTAGCAATGATCCTGGATCCTTTTCCCTTTGAAGTCCATATTTTGGAAATGATATCGGGATCTGAAGCTGCCTGGGCGGGTAAAAAGATTGTGCTGGCTTCGTCTGGATAGGCTGATACAGGGATGAGCGGAATTCCCAACATACCAATCAGATCCATGATATACAGATCGCCCTCAGCATCACTATGTGGCGGCTTATAGGCAGGAATGCCAACCACCGGGTTTGATTTTACTGCGCTAGCTAACGTGAAAAGTTTCTCCATGTCCATCCTAAGTTGATGATGTCCCGGATGACCCTGAACGAAGCTCCCATAATTGAAAATAACAATTTCATTGGCACCAGCTAACACCGACTGATAGGCCTGCTCAATAAAGTCCAGGGCATCACAATCCCCATGATCAAACCAGGCACCACCTATCTTATCGCCTGCCAGTGTGCTGATCCATTGATAGTTTACAAATCCCTCGTACGGTTGAACAAATCCAAACCTTTGTGTGTATTGACCCCTGGTCTCCGTACCGACCCATACCTCGTCAAATAACCTAGGGCCACTTTCCACGTCATAGCCAAACATATGGAACCGGTCATACCACTGCGGGTACTTGATGATCATGTGGATATCGGGATTTACGGACTTTGCAGGTTCGATGAAAATGGAAGTCGCCAGCTCAGTTAATAACTCCCTACGATAAACTGACCAGCTTCGGTCACCTTTAGCACTTTTCGATTCCAGGCTGGTATCTCCTGTACAGAGGAAATCATCCACGATAAACGTATCAAAGATGGGTGCGGCATCCAGCATCACCTGTCGAAGATCATTTTGTGTTTTTTCATTCTGCCAGTTAAACCAACCTAGTTTTCCTTCCTGAGCAACTCCAAAATCACCCCCTGGAACAGTCGCAATCCCTCCTACCACTTCAAATCCATTATTAACAAAGAAGTCTTTGACCTCAGCAAGCAACTCAGGCCTGACCACCAAACCACTTCGATAGACTTCGATATAGACTTTCGTGATCCCGTTTGCATGCAGCAATGAAAGGGCTTCACGCCTACCCTCCTCCAGGGATAGAAGCCTGTCAACTGTATGAGCGGTTATGTAAACACTGAATCGTAGATCCTGTATATGTTCTTTCGAGACCTTATAGACATCCTCAAATGCCGGCGCCGGTTTTTGACACGCTTGAAGCAAATACAATGCGATAAAGGCCACAAATAGCTTAAGAGTAAGGGTGATTCTCATCAGGTTAATATTGTTGTTTAGCTTAGCTGGTATCAAAGCTTGATAAAGATCTTCCTTCTATATAGGATTAATGTTGGCAGAAAAACGATCATTACAAATATCAAGGAATAGATCATCCCAGAGAATTTTTCGCCCAATCCCATACTCGTTAAAGCAATGACAAAATGCATGTTCAATGGATTACCTCCGAATTCAATTCCATAAAATAGCCCGGCTAATATATCACCCATCACATAGGCTGTAATGGCATTGGCTCCATAGATGATACCTGGCTTTGTACCTTGTGTATACCCTTTCATATCTACCAGGTAGATGAAGGCTCCGAGAGCCAGGAAAGCAAAACCCGAAGTAACCAATACAAATGAGCTGGTCCACAAGTTTTCATTCACTGGAAAAGTAAGTCCCCACACATAACCCAGAATTGACATAAAAAATCCAATAACCATCAGGTGAATGACCTGTTCTTCTTTTGATCGGTCATTTAAAATGATTGCTCCTGCCAACATCCCTGTAATCCCGGAAACAATGGAGGGAAACGTGCTGAGGATACCTTCCGGATCCCAGGTCCCCTGCCACATGGTACCCGGTAAATATTTGCTGTCAATCCACGCTGCCAGGTTGACGCCCGGTTCAAGCATAACCTTGCCCACCCCCGGAGTAGGGATCAATGTCATCGCAAGCCAATACGCAACAAGCGTAATTCCACCAATCCAGGCTTGCTTTTTCCAGTCCGTATTTAAAAAAATGATAGCGCATGCAAGGAATACAATGGCGATCCTGGGTAATGTGCCCGTCCAGCGTAGTTCAGCAAAATTGAAGTCCCAAATGAGGTTGAGAAAGATTCCAATGGCAAAAATCTTTAATGACCTGATGACAATTTTCTTGTACATATCCCCCTTTGGAATGCCCTTTTCAAGCCGTTTGGAATATGCCAGTGCAATCGAGACCCCAACAATCACCAGGAAGAAGGGGGCGATCAGGTCAGTCGGTGTAAGACCATTCCATACAGTATGTTTTAATGGAGCAAAGACATGATCAGGATTTCCCGGGAAATTCACCAGGATCATTGCCGCAATGGTAAATCCACGCAACGCATCTAAGGAGATCAAACGTTTTACCTCTGTTCCCATAATATACTTTTCTAAATTTAAACCTAGTAAAAAATATACTTTGATTATGTGCTGTTGGACTATTTGATAAGAAAGATTTAGTTTGCCATAATCACAGAAGTGTTATTTTGCGCCAGTTAGTTTTTCGCAACATCCGGTAAATAATTCGCAAAATGCGTAGTACCTTATTTTTTATCAGCGTATTATTAAGGTGAAAGAAATTAAAACCCGCTTAGCCCAATGTTAAAAATCGGTGTCGATTTGGGTGGCACGAACATCCGAGCAGGTCTTATTGATGATAAAAAAGTCATTAAGATCAACAAGATCAACTTAG
Source organism: Bacteroidota bacterium (assembly GCA_047947195.1). Classification (GTDB taxonomy): domain Bacteria; phylum Bacteroidota; class Bacteroidia; order Cytophagales; family Cyclobacteriaceae; genus UBA7330. Next base: position 1,213,022 of record CP170458.1, on the reverse strand, counting down.
AAAATAAACATAGTCAGGAAAATACCCTACACCAGCTGATTGGGCTCATAGAATCCATCTATGACCCCGAGGTAAGTGGCATTGGTATTGGAGTTCCTTCCGTAGTAGATGTTGAAAAAGGTATCGTCTTCGATGTTGTCAATATCCCATCCTGGAAAGAAGTTCACTTAAAATCTATACTTGAAGAACGTTTCGATGTACCGGTCTTCATCAACAATGACTCCAACTGTTTTGTACTTGGAGAAAAGTACTATGGCGCAGGAAAAGGCTATAACAATATTGTTGGGATCACCATTGGCACAGGTCTGGGTGGCGGAATCATCCTCAATGGATCACTCTTTTGTGGAGTGAACTGTGGTGCAGCAGAGATTGGTTATCTACCATACAAAGACCGTGATTTGGAATATTATTGCGCTTCTGCCTTTTTCGAAGAAGAACACCATACGACGGCCTACAAATGCTTCTTAAAGGCCGAAAAGAATGACCCGTTTGCGCTCGAATTGTGGCAGGAGTTTGGTTATAATGTTGGGATAGCGCTAAAATCCGTGATGTACGCATATGATCCGGAGATTATCATTCTGGGAGGATCTATTTCAGAAGCCTATCCCTATTTTAAGCAGACAATGTATGAATCACTCAATACATCACATTACCCCAAGTCTGTAGAGAAGCTAAAGATTACTTTATCCAAAATTGATAACGCATCGATGCTTGGAGCAGCCGCATTGGTCAACCAACAACTAGAGACAGCGATCTAGCCAGATCATCCACTACAAAACTAAGCCCATGAAAAATCCAGTGATTGTTTTCCTTATATTTCTCACCTTTTTTGTGGTTTCATTTTTGACCAATATTCTGGGCGCACTCAACCCGAATATTTCAGCCAGCTATACCCTGACTGATACCATGGCAGGATTTCTTCCATTTGCCTTCTTTATAGCCTATGGAGTAATGTCCATACCATCCGGATTGCTTGTGGAGAAATGGGGAGGTAAAACCATGTTGATCGTTGCATTTATGTTGGCTTTTGCGGGGTCGCTTCTTTTTGCCCTGATACCGGTCTTTGGTGTTTTTGTAGGATCACTTTTTACCATCGGAGCCGGAATGGCCGCCAGCCAGGTTGTGATCAACCCTTTACTAAGAGTATCGGGTGGAGAAGAAAATTTTGCCTTCTATTCTGTATTTGCCCAGTTGATTTTTGGGCTGGCCTCATTCGTTAGCCCTTTAATGTACACCTATCTGGTAACCAATATTAACGATGGTGCCGTTGAGAAGCCCTTTATTGGGATAATGAGCCAGCTGGTATCAATTGACATGTCGTGGGTATCTGTTTACTGGGTATTTGCCTTACTCAGTCTCCTGATGATCGTGCTGATCTTTTTCATGAAATTCCCTAAAATAGAATTAAAGGATGATGAAAAAGCGGGTAGTAAGGAAAGCTACCTGGAGCTATTCAAGAATAAATTTGTCATCCTTTACTTTCTGGGGATATTCTGTTATGTGGGTTCGGAGCAAGGCATATCCTATTGGATGTCGAAATTCCTAAGTACTTATCATGGGTTTAATCCCGACACAGAAGGTGCAAGCGCGGTCGCTTATTTCTGGGGACTTATGACTATCGGTGGGGCTTTTGGTCTGATCTTCATGAAACTATTTGATAGTAAGCATGTACTCCGCTGGTTTACGATTCTCGCCATAATCTGCGTTTTCCTTGGATTAGTAGGAGGTGCTCAACTATCATTATGGGCGTTCCCAATATCCGGATTCTTCTTGTCGGTGATGTTTCCATCCATCGTGTCTCTTGGTTTAAACTCCGTTTCCGAACATCATGGTTCCTTCGCTGGTATCCTCATGACGGGAATCGCCGGCGGTGCGATTGTCCAGATCCTGATCGGTGGATTAAGTGATATTTTCTCCCTAAAAATTGGTATGTTCTTCATTTTTGCGACACTGGGTTACATCTTAAGTATCTCCTTTTGGGCAAAGCCTATTATCAGCAACAAAACAATAAATACCCTAAAAGACCTTTTTAAAGCCGATAGTTAATGGTAATTTCAAGATCCAATGATCAAGATTATCCTATTAATCGATTTTGGTGAGGAGTATGGTACGAGTCTCCTCAAAGGGATCACCAAATACTCCCAGAAATATGGCCCCTGGGTCTTTTGTAGGATGCCTGGATATTTTCGGGAGAAAAATGGTGTTGAAGGTATCCTGAAATGGGCTAAGGAATGGGAAGCCAATGGAATTATTGGGCAGTTTTATTCCAATTCCAATGTAGAAAAATTGATGGATGCAGGATTAGCGGTCGTCGCACAGGATTTCAAAGAGCGACAGGAGCATATTCCTAATATCACTGGTGATTATCATGGTGCCGGTAAAATGGGCGCAGAGTATTTTCTTCGCAAAGGTTTTAAGAATTTTGCCTTCTATGGGTTCAAAAACATTGTTTGGTCCAGGGAGCGCATGCTGGGTTTTGAGAATCGGGTCAAAGAAGAGGGGTATTCTGTCCACCAGTTTGAACATAACAGACGATTTAAGTATCGGGAACTTTGGTACTATAAACCTTCAGCATTGAGCAAGTGGCTGAAATCACTCCCCAAACCAGTTGCACTTATGTGTTGCGATGACAACCAGGCCATGCACATTGCGGAAGCCTGTAGAATAAGCAACATCCGTATACCTGAAGAAGTCGCTGTCCTCGGAGTTGATAATGATGAGATGATCTGTAACCTATCGGATCCACCACTTTCCAGTGTTGGACTAGATATCGAAAAAGGAGGGTATGAAGCAGCCCGTTTGCTTCACACCATGATCAAGACCAAAAACAAAGAATTCTATGATGTGGTGGTTGAGCCCACCCAGGTGGTCACCAGGAATTCCACAGACATCTATGCCGCCAAGGACAAATACATCGGGATGGCACTGAAATACATCCACAACAACATCGACAAAAACATGAAGGTGAGTGATGTACTCAAGCAGGTACCACTTTCCAGGAGATCACTCGAGATCCGTTTTCAGAAGGTGACCGGGCTACCGGTCTATGAATATATCTTCAATCTGAGAATCGAACGTTTTACACAAAAACTCCTGGAGACAGACAATTCTATTTTTGAAATTGCCGTTGACCTGGGCCTCAACGACAGCAAAAACATTGCACATCAGTTCAAGCAGATCAAAGGCTGTACCCCCACCGAATACCGGAAAAAATACCTGGTGGAGAAGGAGAAGTGATTTAGAATGCTGGTCTGCCAGGGCCCTGATAGGGAGCTGCTCCCAATTTTATATTTCTCGGCTCGACAGATAGTAATGACTTATCCGTTGTCTTTGGGGCATCTATAAAACCATAATATCTACCCATCCAATAGTCGCGAAGGAAACCTGTCGGCTCCATTACAACTCTTCCTCCCGAGCCTCCATCCAGAACAATTGCACGACGACTTCCTCTCATCACCGCAGATTCTCGTGGAGAAATAGACTTGATACCACCTTCGTATGACTTGTATCCCTGTTCAACAAACAGATCATCACGATGTGAGTTATTAAAAGTATAGACAGTACAGTCCAGCGTCCATGCTCTTAAATGTTTTAAGCATTGATCATTATCAAAATCATTATTTGTAAAGGCGCCATAAGTAAAATTGAACCATGGCACATGTTCCATCCGCTTTATTTCATAGCTCCGCTCAAGGCTTCTCCTTAAAAAGGAATTGGTTTCCTTGTCCTCAGTGTATCTAAGAATGGTGTTGTAAGCTTCAAACGCCAGGTTATCATCCCATGGAGCCAGTGTAGATGGAGGAAATGTATTTTTTTGTCTGAGTGTATTGGTCAGGTATCCCAGATCAACCAATTCATCAAAACCTTTTTTAAACGACTCATCCCCGGAAATTTTATAGGCTGCCTGGGTAAAGGCCAATGCTTCTAATCCATTAACTCCCCGGTCATTATAACCATATGGCCTTAATAAATATTCAGGATTCCATCTGCCCCATCTTGTGGGTTTTCCATCCATATCATTAAGTACCCATCCATTATCCATGATATATCGGGCAATTCTTACTAAATGCTCTTTGGCCAATTCCTTTTCCTCACTCTCAGCAACCAGTCATGAAACAGCGAAACTGCATAGAAATGAGCTATTACTTCATCGCTGGAAGTATCGCCCTTCCAATAGAATTTACCATCCTCTGTCTCATACCACTTAGCTGGAAGTCCTCCGGAACCTTGTTTGCTTAACCCACCTTTATCACCATCTTTGGCGTAAATTGCCCTGGCAAAAAAGCCGTCAATTGGGGTAATCCTCTCCAGCCAAACCAGAGCTTTTAGTGCTTCTACAGCTTCTGTACGAGCGGTTTCATCACCCGTAACTTTGTACTTGTAAGTCATCGCTGCCAGATAGGTCGCTGTGTGAGCACCATCATTGTCACTGATCTCACGGATCCATTCCCCATCGTGCTGTCTCACGGTATGAATAAATCCAAGCCGTTTATGACCCCATTCATTCAAATGCCTTTCATAATAGCTGGCCTTTTTCGCTAGCGTGTAGGGCTCATAGCTAATGACACCAACTCCCCCATCTGTCGCAATAAACACAGTTTTTCCTGATACGGCAATTTCATTGACCTTGTTATTCGGTAGCCAATGATCTGCCCCGAAATATTGCCATTCATCACCAATCTTCCTCACCGCTCCCCTCGTCGTACCTATCCAAAGATCATTATCAAAATCTCGAACTAATGAAGTTGTATTTTCCACAGGTAATCCCTCCTCACCCTTAATAATCTCAAGGGTTGCTCCACGGAGTTCACCTAATCCTCTATCGGTACTGATGTATAACTTACTTCCAAAACTTAATATATCATTTGTTTTACGGGAAGGCAACTTTCCCCAGTCAATAAAATCAGTGCTTACTATGGTTCCATCAAATTGAATAAGCTCACCATTACGAAGCGCATAGAAGGTCTCACTGTAGGAATCAATTTTACTGATGGGTCCCAGTCTCACCGGATCCGGGTGTACCTGAGTGCCATCCTCCATTAAATTGGTGATATCACTATCAAGATATCCTCCCGCAGGTTTTAACGAAATGAGTTTGTCGCCATCCAGCTTGTACACATCTTCTTTAGAAGCAGCATGGGGCACGCCAAGATGCATACACATATCTACTATCTCAAGATCCGAAACCTTAGCCCATGATTTACCCTTACGCCTAAACAATCCTGTTTTGGACAATGCCCACAAATCATCCCCCAATGAGATCAGTCGATTAACATCCTTAGGCGCATTCTTCTCCAATACAAACTGTTCACCCTTCAAATTGAACACCTGTGAATTCATAACCAGGTAGGCCTGATCTCCGAGTGTACTGATGCTTGTTACCGGATTAGTACTTGGTATTTTCTTTGAAACCTCCTGTAGGTAGACGTCGTCAGCTACAGATTTCCAATACTTTTTATCAGGATCTGAATCGATTTTATTGAATGATGATAACAAAAGCGCTATCGGATAACAAAATATAATCAGCAATAGGGTGGAATAGGATCTATAAGACATATTTCAATGTATTTATTGAATATACCCACAGAAAGCCATCATGGGCTATCTTGATTTAACTTAAGTTTTTGAGCGCTTCTTCCTTTTGAAGCACAAACTCAATCAATCGATCAGCTACTCTTTGATGTATCTCATCAAAGGGTAAGATTGGTTTCCTGACATTTGGCGTAGAATATATTCCCTGCTTCCACAACAATCTTTTAAAAAAATGGATCGAAATATCGAGGTGCTGATTAGAGAAAGCCAGCACAGGCAATAGCTGATTGAAGAGTTCAATCGCATCTTCCTTATCCCCTTCCAAATATTGACTAAAGATCCTGGTATAAAGATAGTGCATTCCTGTTGGCATGAAGGCATGAACTCCCCGGTCCAGCGCTTCAGGCATTTGAGTGACTGCCCAGCCACCACTGACATTTAGCCTGCCGCCTGTCTTTTTAAGGATACTGGAATATTTGACCCCAGCGGGTACTGTCTCCACCTTTAAGCACCTGAAAGCAGTTACCTTTTCAAAAAGCTCAAGGATCAATTCATCAGGTAGTCCATAGCCAGTGGCATCCCAGTCCTGCAACATGGCCACTTCTGGTCCCATTTCTATCAATTCATAGAAGTCCTGCTTAAACTGTGGAGTTGAAACAAATGGGATCTGGATGAGAAAGTTCTTACATCCCAAAGACTGATAGGATTTGATGAGCTTTTTAGAGGCCTCCATATCGACTCCAGCTGTTCCGGCAAAAACAGGCACCCGATCATTTACTGTTTCAAGCACCGTTTCAACCATTTTAAGCTTTTCCTCCAAAGTCAGTTTCAGTACTTCGGAGGCCATAGCAGGAACAAGGAAGCCAGCGATTCCTGCATCGAGTGCATACTTTACGTTTTTGCTGAGTGCCTTAAGGTCAATTTGGTCACCAGAAGTAAAAGGTGTATTGAGAACGGTAACGATGCCATGCAGGGGATAAAGTTCTTTCATCACATTGTGACCTGTTTCCGAAGCTTGCTAATCAATCATTAACTGCCTCCTGTATCTTCAAAATGGCTTTTGCAATCAGATCCATATCCTCCTTTGTCCCCAGCATCGCATGCTGCATGATCCAAACCGCGTCTTCATAACAGGCCTTTTCAGTTTCAGGACAACAAACATTGGTGTAGTCTACCTCTTCAGGGATAGCATAGCACAGGAAGTTCTTTTTCTGGAACAGTGGCTGTTTGTAGAGCGGTTCCGGATATCCCATGAAAGAAGGTACTCCTTCTGCTGCCAATAAATCTGCAAATTCCTTTTTAGGTAAATCATTGAAGTATGACTTATCATATTTGAAGATGTAGATATGATAGGTATGCAAGGTTTCTCCCTTACCCCTGGCCAGGGGCAGAATACCGTCAATCTTTTCCAGCAAAGTGTTTAGATACAATCCATTCTCATCTCTTTTCCTTGTTTGGGCTTCCAGTCGACTCAATTGCTTTGACAACAAAGCTGCCTGCAGTTGAGTGATTCGGTAATTACATCCAAGGTTGTGGTGCTCATACCAAACGCCTCCCTTTACTCTCCCAACATTCCGAAGGGAGTTCATCATGTCATACAATGCCTCATCATCCGTCACGACAATACCTCCTTCCCCACTGGTCAGGTTCTTTGAAGATTGAAAGCTGAAGCATCCGGCATCTCCGATGCTGCCCAATTTTTTCCCTTTGTACTCACCACCATGTGCATGGGCTGAATCCTCTATGACCCTAAGCTTATGTTTCCTGGCTATCACCACGATGGCATCCATATCACATGCCTGACCTGCAAAGTGCACCGGGATAATGGCTTTCGTTCTGGGAGTAATAGCCGCCTCGATCTTTTTCGGATCCAGGTTATAGGTTTCCGGTTCGATATCAACAAATACAGGGACACAGTTGGCTTCCAGGATGATAGAGGCACTTGCAATAAAGGTATAAGGGGGGACAATCACTTCATCACCCGGCTTTACCCCACAGGCTATCAATGCTAATCTCAGGGCAACCGATCCATTCACACAGGTGATGGCATATTTACTACCGCAGTAAGCCGCAAATTCTTTTTCAAACTGTTCCACCAGTCCCCCACAATCAGGATTGCCCCAGGCACCTGTCCTGGCCACCTCCATCACAGCGTTTACGTCGCTCTCATCAAAAATCGGCCAGGGAAAGGTCTTTTCTATGGTTTTCTGACCACCATATTTAGCCAGCTGTTCTTTTGTCTCTAAACTCATCTTATTTTTTTGATTCGTTAATGTGTTGATAGCATAATTTGATTGTCTCCAGTGAGGATTCGGGAAGACATTCTGTTGGAGGCTTGCTCTCGTTAATGCACTGATAGAAATATTCGATCTCGTTAGCAAATCCGTCCTGGTCAATATCTTCAATGTGGGTCAACTCGTCATGAGTTGCTACCTGAATGGACTCAGGTTTTAATGTTGAATAAAAGACACTGGCATTTTCGAACTCAGCGGCAAATCCGGCTTGAAAAGGAAATGTGGAATGAAAGATATTCCCACCCTCCACTTTAACCCGGATGTTTCTCTCTGTATAGTCCCAAAAAGCGCATACGTAATCATAGTTGCTCAGATGTCCCGGCCTTGTATGGCTCTCTATTTTATCAGGATTACCCAGCAGGTAATTTGCAAAGTCAATATCATGGATCAAAAAGTCAAACAGGGCTCCTCCGGAAGAACCGAATGCCGATTGCTTTTCTTTCCATTGCCCCCACATAGGTACTCCGGAAAAACGGGATAGTGACAAAAACCGAAGCGGACCATAAGTTTTCTCTTCTACCCATTTTTTCAGCCGTTGGTAGGGTGGCATAAACCTTACGACATGCCCCACCATGAATACCTGCTGATGCTTATGAGCAAGATCGACCAGTTCCTGACCTTCCTCGATATTTAGGGTCATTGGCTTTTCAAGAAACACGTGATATCCTGCATCTAATAGCTCACGCGCCATCGAATAATGCAGATCTGTATGCACACAAATGTGTACAGCATCAATCTGTTCATTGTGCACGCACTCTCCTATATCTGAATATTTATTAACCGCAGCTAACACTCCAGGGTCAATACCCTCGATAGTAAAATTTCCTGTTTTTGTACTTAGTTTCTGAGTGATCCCATCCAAACCCTTATCCACAATGGCAACCAGCCTCAATTCCTTCTGTTTCAGGATTGCGGCTGCATGTGTCATTCCCATAAATCCAAAACCTACAATGGCGACATTTTGCATAGTATCTAATTCTTACTTGTAGTCTACTTTCATTGAGTATGAAAAGACTATCTCGGCATTAAAATTCAAATCGTTTTTGCATCCCAGGCATTTCCCCATGGGTGTTTATGGCAATAATGGCCAAGATTGCCAGAACAATAAAAACCAGTACAAATTTCCTGGCCCAGTTAACGTTCGTGGCTTTTTGGCTAAACATTGGCTCCAATCCAGGAATTACCAGCATTATGATGACATAATTGACAATATAAAGGTACTGTTCTACCCGATGAAAACTTACAATAGCACCTGTTATGATCAGACTAAATATCATATAGAGTGCAAAGTGGCCCATGAAAAATTGTTTCACTTCTCTCTGGGTATATTGGACCACGTCCCCAGCTTTTAGTATGTAATATCTTGTCAAAATGAATGCCGTATGTGCCAGGATTAGGATCAGTGTAACAATCTTGATAATCCAGGCCATATCCACCGCCGCATCACCGATGAGTTTTTCATAATTCCCAAAGATCTTTTCAATACTGAAGGTCTGATCCCAAACGACCATTGGAATAAAGAAGACCACGAATAGGATTGGGATGATATTGGAACTTTTGGTTTGCGGATTGTCTGATGATTCCCAGGTGGAGGTAAACGTTCCGTAAGCCATCCCAAGTCCGCCAAAGAAACCTAGCGAATACTCCATAACATTCCAGAAGTTGAAAGGAATTTGCGATACATTTCCCAAAACCTGAAGGAAGTCACCAAAAGCAAATCCGAATCCTCCTCCCAGACCAGTAAATAAGGCAACTCTCAGAGCTGACTTGAATTCAAACCGATGAGCAAACCATCCCAGAAACAAAGCCGCTCCCAGACAAGCCGCCCAGATCTCAGAACGTGGAGGGGTCATCTTCCATTCCCATTGCATAATCAAAAAGAAATAGCAGAGGATACCACTGGTCACCATTCCAGCTAACAGGGTAGCCCACTTCACCCTTTTGTTTTTTGATTCTTCCAGGATAAGTCCAAACAGTCCTCCTCCAACAAAGCCATACAAGCCACCAATGACAAAAAGCATCAACAGACCATAGTATACATTGATGAAGTCGGTTCCTCTTCCGTATCCTACCACCACCCCATAACTCATGATACCACCCAGTCCCCAACCTATAGCTGCAGCCATCGTGGCTTTAAATATTTTATCATACCAATCCTGCCTTCCGGCGATCAGAATAATACAGATAGCTCCCATAGCTCCGGCCCATGCAGCCCCTTGCTCATGGCCAAACTGTCCACGGATGGCCCAGTTGGTACCAAGTGTCATTCCCACAATGACAAGGTTGATTAAAAGTTTGTTTGATTTCATCATCTTCTGAATTAGGGTGAGTATAACCAAGACATCATACAGCTTAAAATCATCTAACGTCTTACTTACTAATATACAGGTTAATAGCCCAATCAGGCCATTTATTTATAGAGCCAATTCAACCAATTATGAATCATCTAAAAACACTCAACCCTTTGACTTAACCATTAATTAACATAAATAATTGGAATACGGGTAGTCCTAAAATATAGACTTCAAGTATTTAGGGTGTCAGAAATTGATAGCATGCAGATGGATCCTGAAAGATTATTCGAAAAACTAATAAACAGCGAAATCACTCGTGAAGAGTTTGAGGCCCTCCTGGATAATCTCGAGGATGATCAATTGCGAAGGAAATACGATGACTATCTCCAGGCACAATTCATGAAGGAACTTGATGATCATTTCAAAACAAGTGAAAAACCCGTAGAGCAGGAAAGAAGAGATCATCTAGCTAAACAGGAATCGGGAAAAAGGAATATCAGAAGATTTTATACGATAGCTGCAACGCTTTTAATCATCGCAAGTGTTTCTTTTTATGTTTCACTTTTTATTCCTCAATTCAACGGAGAAGGGAAACAACAGCTTTCAAAGGTTGAGGAAGGTAATCCGCTGGTAATTCAAAACACTCCTAATAAGAGGATGTTCAGAACCAGGCTTGAAGATGGAAGTTTCGTTCATCTCAATGCTGTCAGTAGCATTTCTTACCCTAAGCATTTCTCAGAAAATAAAAGGGAAGTAGAGATCTCAGGAGAAGCCTACTTTGATGTTCAGCGTGATGAACAGAGGCCTTTTTCAATAAAAGTAAAAGATTACACCATACAGGTACTTGGTACCTCATTCAATATCAAAGCCTATGAAGATGAATCCAACTTCTCAGTGACCGTGGAGTCCGGATCCGTCAATGTACGTTTCAACTCAGGGGAGATCCAACCCGTAATCCTTACAAAGAATCAAAAGCTATTCTACAACCAGCTTGATAACACCTTAGAAATAAACACTGTGAACCCGGATCATGAGATGAGTTGGCGAAAAGGCATCCTGAGATTCAACTCAACACCCTTGGGTGAGGTGGAAAAAATGCTTGAACGATGGTACGGTGTCGAAGTGATCATAGAAGATGAAAGCATCTATGAAAAGTCGCTAACAGGAGTACATCAAAATGAAAACATCAGATCAGTATTGGAATCATTGACTTATGCAACCGGCACTGAATATGAAATAAAAAATAACAAAATCATTATTAAAAAATAGAGCCTATGAATAAACTAAGACTAAAGAAAAGAAACCAAACTAAAACCAATCATTTGAGAATGCTTAACACTTTAAAATCTAAACTATGAAAGTAAAATTTACAAAGTATTTAAGGCAATTGCTTGTCTTGATTACGATTGTTGCATTAAACTCAGCTTATGCTGTGTCAACTGGCCAACCTGGACTGGAGGACACCAAACTAAGCTTGAGTGTTCGTGAAGGGAAAGTCATTCAGTTAATGAATGAAATCTCAGAAAAGACTGCTTACAATTTTATCTATGAAGATGAAATTAAAACTGAGCTGGAGAAAAAAGTTCAGGTACAGCAGGGAGCCAATCTTCAGGAAATCCTCAAAGAGATTTCCAGAAATTCAAATCTTGAGTTTAGGGCTGTTAATAACAACATCGTTGTTAGAAAACGCACAGCTGTTGAAACTCAAATTGCTCCTAATAGTGTGCTCCAGGGAGCTAAAATTACTGGAAAGATCACTTCAGCAGATGATGATTCTGGTCTTCCTGGGGTCAACATTGTCGAAAAAGGAACTACAAATGGTACGGTAACTGATATAGAAGGAAACTATTCCCTCAACTTAAACGGCAGTGCTCCAATTCTGGTCATAAGTTCTGTTGGATTTGAAACCCAGGAGATTACTGTAGGTGGTCAAAGTGTAATTGATGTTGTTTTGTCTTCAGATGTTACAGCACTGGGTGAAGTTGTTGTCACTGCATTAGGTTTAAAGCGTGCTGAAGCATCGTTAGGTTATTCTGTGGGTAAACTTGATGGTGATGAGTTAACTGATGTAGTTCAGGAAAACGTATTGAATAGTTTAGCTGGAAGGGTGACTGGGGTTACCATCAACTCAACAGGTGGTCCTGGATCTTCTGTTAGCATGGTGATTCGAGGCGCTTCATCATTAACCAGTGACAACCAGCCCTTATTCGTTATCGATGGGATTCCGATGAATAGCACATTGAATAACGTTACTGAAATGGCAAGAGATACCAAAGTAGATTATGGTAATGCAATCACAGATATCAACCCTGAAGATATTGAAAGCATGACTGTCCTTAAGGGCCCGAGTGCTGCTGCTTTGTACGGATCAAGGGCCGGTAATGGTGTTGTACTCATCACTACAAAATCTGGTAAGAAGAGTAAAGGAGTAGGTGTTTCATTCTCAACAAATACAGTTTTGGAAATGCCCTACAAATACCTGGAAACGCATAACCTTTTTGCCAATGGACAACGACCGTATACACAAAATAATCGTCCGAACAACGGATTGGACTACTATTCAGTCCCTGCTGCCGATACCTATTGGGTAGGACCTGAATTAGACAAAGGAATGATGGCTTATCAATGGCCATACTTTAATGCTAATGGGGATCTAGAGGCACGACCACTGGTTTCACATCCTGATAATGCCAAGGAATTCTTTAATGATGGGTTTACCACTACAAACAACGTTGCGATTACTAATCAAACAGATAAGCTGAATTACAGATTATCGTATAGCAACATGCAAAACAAGGGAGTAGTACCAAACAGTGACTTGCATAGGAACACGCTTGGATTAAGCTCAACTTATAATGTAACCAGCAAGGTATCTGTTACGACTAACATCAATTTTACAACAACTGGAGCTAATAACAGACCTGCAGGTAATCGAGGAGCTAACCCGATTCAATACCTGTATGATCTCAACTCTTTCATAGACATCAATGACGTGAAAAACTATTGGATGGAAGGGAAAGAAGGGATCCAGCAAAATGGTCCTTACAACCTGGCTGTAAATGGCGATGGCACTTATGGTGTAGGTGATATGATGGACAATCCATATTTTATCGCGAATGAGATCAATAATCCATTCAAAAGGGATCGTTTGTACGGAAATGCACAACTTGATTATAAGATCACAGATGATTTATTATTCACTGTGAAGTATAATCATGACCAGTTCCAGGAAACTCGTGAAACTAAAATTGCTCAGAGCTATAGCAATGAGCCAAATGGTTTTTATGGTGTTTTGGATATGTACAGAAGAGAACAAAACTCCAATTTTCTACTTACTTACACTAAGAATGTAAGCGACTTCAGTATCTCTGCTTCTGCTGGTGGTAACTTGATGCACCAGTATGGAACGAATCATCAGACACAATCAAAAAACAGAGGAACGGGGCTTATTATCCCGAATGTCTTCACTGTTGGCAATGTGGCTCCTGATAATATCACCTATAGCTCAAACTATTATCAAAAATCAATTTATAGTATATATGGTTTGGCCTCACTAGGGTTTAAAGATGCGATTTACCTTGATTTAACAGCAAGAAATGACTGGTCAAGTACGCTACCTGCTGCTAACAGATCTTATTTCTATCCTTCTGCTTCATTGAGTATAATCCTGAATGAAATGGTAGATATGGGTAGCATCGTCTCGCTTGCAAAACTTCGCGGTGGATGGGCTCAGGTAGGTAACGATACTGATCCTTATCGATTGATATCTTCTATGTCAAATTCTGGCAACTGGGGTAACATCACCCGTCTTTCTACATCCGGAACAATCCTTTTACCGGATTTGAAACCTGAAATTCAAACATCTATCGAATTTGGTGCTGATCTGGCACTTTTCAACAATCGATTGAGATTTGAGGGAACAGTTTACAAGTCTGAGAACGAAAACCAAATTTTGAGTATTGGTCTTCCACCATCTTCAGGATGGAGTTCCAAGCAGATCAATGCAGGTTTAATCTCAAGTAAAGGTGTTGAAATCGGATTGGGAGGAACACCTGTTTCCTCAAAAGACTGGAGATGGGATATCAATTTTAACTTCACAAGAAACAGAGTAAAAATCGAAGAGCTTGCTGAAGGCTTTGACTACATCCGACTTTGGAGTGATGCCAAAGGTGGAGCATACACCTGGGTTGGTGAGAACATAGGACAGATTATCGACCGTGCATTGGTAAGAGTTGAGGATCCGAACTCACCTTATTATGGGTGGCCAATAATTGATGATGAAGGATGGGAAAGCAGCAACAGCCAACTAGCAGATGCTGATGGTAATAGAGTTGCACCTGTAATTGGAAACTTCAATCCGGATTTCATGCTAGGTATGCAGACTTCTATTAATTACAAGAGGTTTACATTGAGTGCTAGTTTCGACTGGAGAAAAGGTGGACAATTTGTTTCCCAGACTTTACGATATGGAGAGTCTGATCTTCATACAAAAAGATGGTTGGATAAAGTTCATGACCTAAGTGGTGTTGAGAATATACCTCAGTACTTAAAGGACCATGCGGACCAGTTCTTGTCTCCTGATGGTGAATTCTTCGTACTTGTGGGAGGACCTTCAGCAGAATACGGTGGACTAGAATTCACTGAAGATGGCATCACCTTAAATGACGGTGTCTTTATGCCTGGTGTACAGGGATATTATGATGGCGATGGTAATTTCATCATGGAAAGAGAGAATCTTGGTGATGCCAATACTCCATTGATTCGATATCAGGATTACTACGGATGGAGCTATACACGAAATGCAACATTTGATGCTGATTTTGTGAAATTAAGAGAGCTTTCTTTATCCTACAGGTTGCCAAGCATTCAGGGTATCCAAAATGCTTCAGTTTCTCTATATACCAGAAACGTTATCCTTTGGACAAAGGCTGGAATCAATATTGATCCTGAAAAAGCCTTCCAACCTGAAGCCAGTAGTCAGGGAAGCGGTATCCAGTTCAAACAAGGTATTGAAAGATACAATGTTATGCCCTGGACATTCCCTATCGGTGTTAAACTGAATATTACACTTTAAAATTTTAGAATCATGAAATTAACTAGATATAAATTTCTTATCTCTCTGGTTTTTGCATTGGTTGCTGCCTCTTCCTGTGATGACAGATTGACAGAACTTAATGTGAACCCCTTAGGAGTAGATCCGGAAACTGTTAATCCAAACCTGATTGTAGCGACTGTGATCACCAATACAGTGTCTCCTCACTTTGATTGTGAGCATGCTGGTGTCATGCAATATGTACAGAAAAGTGGATGGAGCAGTTCATTGAATAAATATGATTGGACCGGTAATCAAAACTGGGATAGCTATTATTCAAATCTGCGAAACGCTAATCATCTTTATGATCGGGCAGAGGCTGAAGGAATGGAATTTCAGCAAGGAATCGCACTTGTAATGCGAGCATTAAATTTTGGTTATATCACCGACAATTGGGGAGATGCTCCCTATACTAATGCTTTGAAAGGGATACTGGGTGCTCAGGAAGATATTTTTCCTGCATTCGACTCTCAGGAAGTAATCTACCAGGGAATCATTGATGAACTGAAGATGGCTAATACCCTTCTATCAAAGTCAAAAGGTGAGTACACAGGTATAGATCCTGATGTGGATGTGATTTATGCTGGAGATCCTGCAAAATGGAGAAAACTTGCTAACACTTTAATGTTGAGATATTATATGAGAGTGTCTTCAAAACTTGAGTCTTTTGCTAAGACCGGAATTGAAGAAATAGCAAACAACCCAACACAGTACCCAATATTCACTTCAGAAGATGATGATGCATCAATGGATTACCCAGGTACTTCATCAGCTGACTCCTGGCCAAATGCTGTTGCATTTGATCAGAGTCAAAGCAACTTCAACAGGGTTCAGCTTTGTGCAGGCTTCAGAGATGTTTTGGTAGGATACAATGATCCAAGGATTGATGTATGGTTTGATAAAGCAATTACCAAGATAACTGTTTCAACTGCACAATCACCTGAAGCGGATATTGTGGTAGATGGAGTAAGATACATCCACCCTGATTCCATGGCAGTCCGTGGCTGGGTTATTTATGATAAAGATAACTGGGTTGATGACATCAACGCTGGCTTGGTTCTTGTCGATACTATGGAGTATCCAGGTCTGCCAATCGCTTCAACTACAGGAGAAGGTTCCGCATGGAACCTCAATCCAAATGTGATTCAAGGGGGTCCTAATGTTCACAACTCACAATTAGATGAGATGTATAAGGATAACAACGGCGATATGCTAAAAGCCAGGATTATCTCTTATGCTGAAGCCGCGTTCATCATGGCCGAAGCAGCTCAAAAAGGATGGAATGTTGGCTCACAACAGACATGGTACGAAGCAGGCATCAAAGCTTCTTTCAATACCTGGGGACTTGGTGGTGACAGCGATGCTTATCTCTTGGAAGCAGGTGTTGCTTATGATGGTTCTCTTGACCAAATCATGACACAAAAATGGATTGCTAACTGGACAGTAGCCCATGAAGCATGGTATGATTGGAGAAGAACTGGTTTACCAGCACTTACCGTTGGTCCAAAAGGAAGACGTGATGCAATGCCTTTACGATTTATGTATGGTAACAATGAGAAGGACAGAAACAATGACAACTATGTTATTGCGATGGAAAAGCTTGTTGAGACAGCCTACACTGCTACAGATGGTAAGGATAGTTCCTGGTCTAAAATGTGGCTACTACAATAAAAGATAATTCGATATTTTCGAGTTAATTGATAAAAGTGCTAAAGCCGTCCCAATTGGGACGGCTTTTTTATTACTATCATCATTGCTAACACAGTGAAGCAATCTCAAAATATTCATATTAAATCTACTTTACAGTATTCTCTAATATAGCAACTGAAGGTCCAGATGTGATCCATTTTTCACTGAGTCCTGTAGTATCACCGTCAGCCACAAAAACCATACAGGAACCTAGGGCAATATCGATATCTCCATCACCATCCAAATCACCTGCATCCATCACCATCCACCGTCCATTTGTGGCATTTTCAAATGAGTAATCTTTGTATTTACCCATTCCTAAATTTTCAAGATAGACGAAGCTCTCTTCAGGATATCTCACATAATCTGGGAAAAAGGAAATAGCTGCAATGTCTAGATCACCGTCCTCATCATAATCCCGAGCCATGGCTTTATAGGCTCCATTGAGCCTATAAAAGTATGTCTGTTCAAACTCGTTTTTCCCATTGTTTTGATAGATGTAAATCCCATGGTATGGCTTGAGGATTGGGGTCTGGTCGGCATTATCTCCGCATACATATAGGATATCAAGGTATCCATCTTCATTAAAATCGTGTAGCTCAAAGTACTGTGATCCATTTAAAGGCAGAAAGGTCAGCAATCTGGTTTCCCTGAAGCGCCCATTCCCAAGATTCTTATACCAAAATACACCTTCATCGCCCTGGGCCATCAAGACAATAATATCCAGCAACTCATCATTATCAAGATCTACCAGGGATGATTCTATAGCTCCGGGTTTACTCCTCAATAGCCTCATTTGATAATGATCCTCACCTTTGTTTTCGTACCAAACCAGCTTTCCTGTAAGATTTCCATATTCACACACAACAATGTCGTCCAGCCCATCTCTATTTAAATCTCCATAAGATAGATCAACCGGTCTTTGAAGATTAGAAATAAGTGAGCTGGCATTCTTGAAAGAAACATCTACGGTTCCAGGTATTCTTAAAACACTTCCATCGGGAGCATCATGAGGAAACAAACTCTTTCCGATAATTGCCAAGTAAACAGTATCAGACTTCTCATAAAAATGAATCGGAGTTGTAGTAAGCTTAAAGTTGAATTTAGGCATCAATTCCCGATCAAGAAATGTCAAGTTATTGGCATCTTTCTTACCATCTCCAAAAACGAGACCTCTATTGTTTGGCAAAATTTTTACCAGGCTAGTTATCGGTGGTCTATGAGCAAACTTCGACTCTTTGTATTTGAAATGTCTTAGTCCAATAGTAATTGGCTCCTCTCTGACGGGTGGAGAAACAGCATCCGGCGCTTGCTCCAAATAAAAGTTGACAATTTTTTGCCAATCTTCCATTGGAATAACCGGCTGCTCAGGATAAATATTAGCCCTTCTAATAAAATCCCCCCCTATCCCCTTATCAAACAGGCTGTCCGGCTGATGATCACCTTTAAAAATCCCTAACCTATGCCCCATGGCAGGTAATACATCCTTTTCCCAGATACTTTTTGGTAACATTTCAGGAGGTACGTAAGCATGACAACTTGTGCAATATTGTATAGCCAGGGCATCACCCTTCAACCCTGATGGTTTCAAACTACCACTATTCTCTCCCGATTCAGGTCCTTTTTGACAGGCCGATAAAAAGTAAAATAATAGAATGGAAATGGATAGTAATCTCATCTGGAAAGTTTGGCAATATTTGAAGTTACTCCCCGGTATCTATACTACAAAATTAAGGCCCTGATTAAACCTACGAATTTCGCATATTGCGTGATCTGAGGAATATTTTGCGTAAAAAAAGGAATGACTCATTTTTATTTTTCTAAACTTTAAAATGGAAGGTTAGCTATATCCAAGTATTTCTTAACCCAAAAATGAAAGTTGATGTTAAGCAAATATTTTAAAAGCTAATTAATAAATAATTCATCGCTATTTGTCGTCTCAATCTTATGATATCATTTAGCAATTGATTAATTTATTAACGAATTAGCGATTAGATAAACTAACCGTTATCATTTTTAAAACTTAACGCCTATTATGAAAAAATTTCGACTATTGTATTTTGGTGTTGCCTCCTTACTACTCATGACCTTTCAGTCATGTAATGAGGAGGAGGATCCTACGGGTGATCTACCGACATCCGTCATACTACATTATAGTGTAGATGATAAGAAGGTAGCATTCAATGCACTTGCGGTTAACGCAGACACTTATTCATGGGATTTTGGAGACGGCCAAACCAGTACTGAACCTAATCCTGTCCACACTTATGAAGTAGGTGGTTATTACTCGATAACACTCAGTGTTACCGGTAGTACGGGTACTGTAACTGATGATGCTTACCTGGCTATTTCCTTGCCTCCGTTTGAACTGCTTACCGGGGATCCGGCGCAGGGAACAGGAAAGACATGGAAAATGTCTGCAGCACACTCGAGTGGGGGTGATTACTTTGCAAACGCTGATGCATCTCTTTCTGTTGTTGATGGTACACCCGCCCCACTTCCAGATGGAATATTCTCAACTGAATTTGGAATGGGGGGTGTTTATGATGATACCTACACATTCTTCCCTGATGGTTCTTATGTCCATGATGTCAAAGCAGATGGTGGAGATTTTGGTGGATACGTCTATCAGCTATTAACAGATGGAGGGGCTAACATTACCAATGCCAATGGAGCCTCTTATGGATTGGTTATTGCCAATTATACACCTGAGACTGACGCTACTTTTACATTCAAAGAAAGTGAGGACCTTGACATACCTTCAGTTTACGGAGGTGTTTCCTTTACTGGAGCGATGACCATTGATTTCTCTGGCACCGAGTTTATCGGATTTCATGATTTCCAACGTAAGGTAGTGATGACTTCCATTTCAGACACGAAAATGCAGTTAATCATGTTCATGGCTGCCTCACCATCGTACCCTGGCGTAAATACAAATGCACTTATCATGACTTTTGAAGTTGTGAACTAACACCTGTTTTTTAGGTACTAAAAATATTAAAATATGAAAAACGTGAACTATACAATAAAATCTATATATCGTCTGGTGGCGATATGCTTTATGGTGACGCTAGTTTCCATACCAGCCTTGGCCTCCAATGATGATCAACGCACGGTTCGGGGTACTGTAACCGGATCAGATGGCTCGGGGATCCCGGAGTTAACATTTCCATAAAAGGTACCACCGAAGGTACCATCTCTGACATTGATGGAAATTATTCACTCAATGTTCCGGATGACAATACAATTCTGGTATTCTCCTATGTGGGATATGAATCCCAGGAAATGACCGTTGGAAGCAGTTCCTCAATTGATATTGAGCTGAATGAAGATGTAACCGCGCTATCAGAAGTGGTAGTTACTGCCCTTGGTATTAAAAGGGAGGAAAAATCACTGGGTTTCTCGGTAGGAAAAGTTGGTGGGGAAGAATTTAACCGCGTCGCACAGGAAAGCTTTTTGACTGGTATGGCCGGTAAAGTAGCCGGTGTGACTATCAACCAAACTGGTGGACCTGGTTCGACAACCAATGTAACGATTCGAGGTGCTTATTCCCTAAGCACAAATAACCAGCCTTTGTTTGTTGTGGATGGTGTCCCTATGGCTAATGACATTAATAATGTGGGTGGTTTTGGATCAAGTAACCCTGTTGACTATGGTAATGTGATTTCGGATCTGGATCCTGAAAGCATCGAAAGTGTTTCCGTTCTGAAAGGACCTGCAGCTTCTGCCTTGTATGGAACCAGAGCTGGAAATGGTGTGGTACTTATTACCACTAAAAAAGCAAAAAAGGGAACAGGCATGAAAATCAATGTCTCATCGAGCAATAACTTTGACCTGCCTTACAAATTTCTCGATACACAAAAGAAATTTGCTGCTGGATATTTCTCTTACCGACCACAGGATGTAGGTGGCGGGGTTCTTCCATCTGTTGCCAGTGGTCTTGGAGGCGGTGGTCCTGAATTAAACAAAGGTTATTTTGCCGTTCAGTGGGACTCACCGCTTGATGCAAATGGCAATCCAATCCCGACTGAATTGGTTGCTCATCCTGACAATGTGCAGAATTTCCTGAATGACTATGCTTTTACAAGCACTAATAGTGTTTCATTATCAAATGCTTCAGAAAACATTAGTTATCGATTAGGATATACCAACATGACCCATAATGGCCTTATTCCAAACTCAGACCTTAATCGAAATAATTTGTCTTTGTCAGCTTCTGCTAAAGCGCATGAAAAAGTGACCATCAGTACTGATATCAATTTTGTTAATAGTTATGCAAAAAACAGACCTGCTGGTGACCGGGGAACCAACCCACTACAATGGGCTTATTTCACGCCAATCGAAGCTGATATTACTAAGTTACGTGACTATGATATAGGACAGGGAAATACAATCAAGCAAGTTGCCCCTGGTGGAGATAACCCATGGATGCTCGCATACGATGTAAACAATGGATTTAATCGTTACCAGTTATTTGGTAATGTAATGGCTACCTGGGAAATCACTCCTAAGCTTAGCCTGATGGGTCGGGTTGTACTTGACAAAGTAGACCAGACAGAAGAGACAAAAATCGGACAAGGTTATTCGCGTGAAGCGAATAATGGTACTTATGGTATCAATGTAAGCAACCACCTGGAGCGCAACATGGATGCCTTGTTAACTTATAACGAAACATTTGCACAGGATTTCACGATGACACTCTCTTTAGGTGGAAATACACGCTACACAAAAAATACCAGTGTTAGCAATTCTGCTCAATCAAGTGCTGGTCTGGTAGTTCCTAACCTTTTCAATCTGAGCAACATCGCAAATACGTCGTTGGTTTATTCCTCATACCTCGGTGAGCAAGGTATCAACAGTGTATACGGTCTGGCTAACCTGGGATGGAGAGAAACGATCTTTCTTGATTTGACAGCCAGATATGATAAGTCAAGTACGCTGGCACAAGGTTACAGCTACCCATCAGCCTCATTAAGTGTAATACTGAATGAATTCATTGAAATGGGCAGGGCTGTGGATATGCTTAAGTTACGTGGTGGATGGGCGAAGTCAGGTAACGACACTGACCCTTACAGACTACAGGCAACCTATGGTAACTCTGGTCAATGGGGTGACGCCATTCGTTTGAATGTTCCATCCGGAAAATTTAATCCAGATCTGAAAAACGAACAGCAAACATCTATTGAATTAGGTATTGAAGCCAAACTTTTTCAAAATAGAGTTCGATTTGAAGGAACTGCCTATACCCTGGACAATGTGAACCAGATCTTCAACGTTCCGCTTCCGACTTCTACAGGATACAGCTTCAGGATTGTCAATGCCGGACTTGTACAAAGTAAGGGTATTGAGATCAACCTGGGTGGTACCCCGGTAAAAACGGGAGACTTTTCGGTTGATGTAAATCTGAACTTTACTAAAAACGAAACTCGTATATTAGAATTGGATGATGATATCCCATTCCTATCACTTTGGGATCAGGGCAGGGTTCGAAGCTATGGTTATGCCAAAGGTGCTTTGGTCAATGTAGACCAATTTGGTAATGATGTAATCAGCGATGGCCTTGTTGGTACACTTTATTCCAGAAAAGTAAGACGGGTGACAGATGAAAATTCACCTTATTACATGTATCCTTTGATCCCTGATGCTGCTACGGACTCAGAATGGGAGTCTGCCTCAACTTATGAGAAAATTGGAAATGCAAATCCTAAATTCCTCATGGGAGGTCAAGTGACTGTCGCCTACAAAAACTTCTCGCTGAGTGCAACATTCGACTGGCGTCATGGTGGTCAGTTTGTATCCCAGACTTATCGATACCTGACTGAAGATAAAGTAACAAATCACTGGTTTAAGAATCTGAACTATCCGGGTGTTTATGACCCTAATGATCCTCAATTGAGCCAGGAGCTTCGTGACTGGGTGGTTGCCAATGGAGATAAATTGCTATTTCCAGACAGACTTTATCCGGTAGGTGGTCCTACCCCGGAATATGGTGGTTTTGCTGAAAACTGGAGTGGAGTTACAGTATATGATGGAGTATTCTCACCAGGTGTTGTAGGTACGTATGATGGGGATGGTAATTTTATTCTGGATCATGAGAATCTTGGAAATCCTGGAACAACCATTCTTCCATATTCTGTGAGTTTCCCATGGGACATCGGATTAGCTAACGTATTTGATGCGGATTATATTAAACTTCGTGAAATCGCATTGAATTATAGCTTCCCAAGAAGCATTGCTCAAAGGCTAATGCTTGAAAACCTCAACATTTCTGTGTACAGTAGAAATATTGTATTGTGGACTAAGAATGCATTTAATCTTGACCCTGAAAGAGCTTACCAGCCATCCGGAAGTCAGCTTCTTCAAGGTGTTGAAAGATACAATGTACTTCCATGGGTAATGCCTGTAGGATTTAAAGTTAGTCTTACATTATAATATTTAAGAGATCAAAAAAATGAAAAAGATGAAAAAGTGGAATAATATATTCGTCACAATGTCTCTAAGTATTTTATTGGTATTCTTTGCCTGTGAAGACTTGGAAGAGCTGAACATAAATCCAAACAGTCCTGCTCCTGAAACAACGGATCTTAACTTGCTGCTACCAACTATTCTCACTGACCTGGGCAGCAATATAGTGAACCTCGGTATCGGCGATATTGCAGGTGTAATGCAGCATACACAAAAGACCGGATGGTCTGGTGGTCACAACAATTATGACTGGAATAATCCGGGACAAAGCTGGAGTGGTTACTATGGTATTCTGCGAAATGCCAATGAATTTTATAATAAAGCGGTAGATGGTGATTTTGAGTATCACCAGGCAATTGGACTGATTATCAAAGCCTATGCTTTTGGAATGATTGCGGATTTATGGGGGGACGCACCTTACTCAGAATCATTAAGAGTTGATGAGGGTTTCCTTAAACCTGTTTTTGATTCTCAGCAAGATATCTACCACGGTATTGTCGCTGACCTCAAAACTGCCAACACACTATTGTCTTCAAGTGGTGGTCAACCAGTAAATGGCGATCAGGACGTATTGTATGGTGGTGACATAACACAATGGAGAAAGCTAGCTAACTCCCTGGCACTACGTTATTATATGAGATTACAAGTAAAAGAACCATCTTTTGCCGAAACGGGGATCACTGAGATCGCTTCTGATCCTGCAACCTTTCCGGTGATTACCAGTAGTTCGGATGACGCTACTATTAGTTATCCGGGAACGGCACCAAGTAATTCCTGGCCAATTACCATGGAATATTCACCGAATGATGTTTCCAGTGAATACCTACGTAGAAAGCCTTGCGCAACATTGGTAGATACTATGCAGTACTATAATGACCCTCGCCTGGGTGTTTGGTTTACACAAGTGGATATTCCGCTTGAATTGGTAGGTGGTACCGATGTAGATCAGATCGTTGGTGGCGTGAGACAGGTTTCACAGGATGTAGTCGATGAGTTTTTAGGGAATTTTCCTGATGAACCTAATCTTCGTCTTGATTTTGACCAGGATTATGTAGGTATTCCAGTCCAAACTCAAGCAGGCCAGGCATATAATCTAACACCTAACTTTACACTACAGGGTGCCTATAACCCACATATCTCTCAATTAAGTGAGATGTATTCTGAAAGTAATGGAAGCTTATTAAAGATGAGATTAATGTCTGCTGCAGAGGTACATTTTATCCTTGCTGAGGCTGCTCTTTATGGTTGGGCTCCTGGAACACCAGCTGCACATTATCAAAGTGGTGTGCAGGAGTCATTAAACGCTTGGGGTGTTGGTAGTTCTTATGGCACCTATATTGCAGGTGCTCCATATGTTGATCTTGGCAGCATCATTTTTTAGAAATGGATTGCCAGCTGGACAGCTGCCGCTGAATCATGGTTTGATTATAGAAGAACAGGGATGCCTGACTTACAAACTGGTTTTACAGCCAGAAGACAAGCCATACCGCTTCGTTTCTACTATAGTCTGAATGAAGACATCTCAACAAACCCTGATAACGCTGAGTCTGCTATTGAGAAACTTGAAACAACAAGCTTTGCTTCACCAGATCCTAAAAACAGTGCCTGGTCCAGACCATGGCTGTTACAAGGAACCGGATTTCCATATTAAATAGTTTACTTCTAATATTAAAAAACCGCTTCTTTATGGAGCGGTTTTTCTTTTGCTAAAAAACCAACAACTATGATCAAGACCATCCTTAAGATCTTACTAGTCATATTCTTACTCATCGTCGTATTCCTATTTTGGGCATTACGAGGAGTTGATTATACCCCCTATTTTGAAGCAGATTACTATCAATCAACAAAAGGTAATCTTGATAGTCTGTCAAAAAAAATAATTACAGAAGAAGGCAAAGTATACGTTGGGTTTGGCAAGCGAAGTATTACCCCAATAGTGAATGGAAGTTCGGATGACCCGCAATCCGGTGAATTTATTAAAATACCTCTTTCAGGTTATGGTGGTAGAAAGGGCGCAGCTGCAACAGGTATTCACGATAGCCTGTTTGTAAAATCAACAGCCATAAGAGTCAATAATAAGACCATCGTGCTAATCGGATCTGACTTGTTGATCATGCCGCCGGAAGTAAGTAAACGCTCTGATCAACTGGTTGAAGAAGCCATAGGACTGGATCGCAACAGTCTGTTCTATTCTGCTACTCATACACATAGCAGCGTTGGGGCCTGGTCAGAAGGGCTTGTCGGTGAATCATTCGGCGGTACATATAATCCCGCAGTGGTTGAATGGCTGGCTTTACAGGTATCCAATTCCATTATTGAAGCGGTAAATGATTTAAAACCTGGTAAGCTGGGAACAGGTAACTTTCATGCACCAGGTTATGTGCGTAACAGGCTGGTTGGAGAGGATGGCCGTATTGATGATGATTTTCTAATGATCAAAGCTGTTCAGGATGAGGGAAAACAAGCCATCCTGGGGTCATTCGATGCCCACGCTACTACACTGGGAGACTGGAACCTGGAAACCAGCGCAGATTATCCCGGCTATTGGCAAATGGCCCTGGAAGCAAATGGATTTGCTATGGCCGCATTCTTTGCAGGTAGTGTGGGAAGTCATAGCTACATCAGTCAGGGTGAAAAATTTGAAAAATCAAGATATATCGGTGAGGCACTTGCAGATAGTGTTGCCGGGTATGCCGAGTCAATTTCAGTTAAAGATACCATTTCAATTAACTCAATTACGCTGAAAGTTGAAATGCCCTATTTTCAAATCAGAATCACCGACGGATTAAGGTTGAATACTTATCTGGCTGGAAAATTCTTTCCGGCCGTTGGTGATGTGTATTTGCAATCACTCAAGTTGGATGATCTCATATTATCAACTACACCCAGTGACTTTAGTGGTGAGACGGCACTTGTATATAAAAATGCCATGCACAAAAAAGGATATCGTGCTCTGGTTACCAGTTTCAATGGAGCCTATACTGGTTATATCATCCCTTGTAAATACTATCATCTCAATGAATATGAATCCAGGATCATGAATTGGTTTGGCCCCAGCTATAATCCTTATATCAACTATATGCTTGGTGAGATGATTGAGGTGGTTTCTTCGCGCTAGTGAAGAAACCTAAAGATACTTCTCTAAAAATCGGTCAATATAGAACTGGCAGTACTCATTTACCTCTTTAATAGCATCCATGGTGTGAGGCCACCCTTTCAGTCGATGATAATCATTGGGAACTCCTGACCTGTCAAGCCACACCTCCAATGAATCAGATTGGCTCACCGGAACAAGAGAATCAATAGTGCCTTGAAAGATAAGCGTGGGAGGATTATCGGATGATATATATGTTTTTGGTGAAGCAGTCAGATAAACATCTGGGTTCTCGTCGTATTTGGCATCCAGGAAATCATAGACTGAATTGACGCTTATCGCATAGGGTGTGGTAAGATCTACCGGGCCATAAAAATCCACAACTGCTTTCACTGCATTCGTCACAACAGTATCACATTCCTCATTAAAAAGCGCCTCTTCTCCCCCATAACCAATCAACAGTGCCAGATGACCACCGGCTGATCCGCCTACTAGTGCAATTCTATCCGGATCAATACCATAGTCATCCGCATGTTCTTTGATCCATTTTATTCCGCAACTCACATCCTGTGCGGCAGCTGGGAATGGGGCCTGGTTAGTCAACCTGTAAGAGATAGTAGCTGTGATGTATCCCTTTTTTGCATAATCCACCAGGTATGGAAGGTAGTCTTGTCTCTTACCTTTTTTCCAGGCGCCTCCATGTATGAAGATCATGGTTGGTGTGGGTCCTTTAAG
Organism: Bacteroidota bacterium; assembly: GCA_047947195.1. Lineage (GTDB taxonomy): Bacteria > Bacteroidota > Bacteroidia > Cytophagales > Cyclobacteriaceae > UBA7330. The sequence goes on along the minus strand of CP170458.1, from coordinate 1,185,827 downwards.
ATCCTTTTTCCTATAGATATCTAATTGTAGCTCTATGCCATCGATACGCTTATAAGTAATGTCTTTAATCTGCTGGATCTCATCCGGTATTGCTGGTTCTGATTCTATTAGATCCAGCATGCCCAATCCATAGGCAATCTTGATAAAGGTTTCATTCATATACCCCTTCGGAGGTTTCATCGGACGATCCTGGCTGGTGGACTGAGAACTGCAGCCTGTCATTGCGGCAATCAAAATAATGATAGAGATCTTTTTCATGTTATTCAGCTATTAGGGGTTCAGCACTCATGGTAAATTCAATCATTCCACCATCTTTAATTTCATCATGCATGATCCATGTCCTATTCAATAATACACCATTTAAATGAATTTGACTCACGTAGATATTAGCGGGATCATAATTTCTGGCAACTATCTTAAGGCTTGCTTTCCCAATATTAATGACTGACTTTTCAAATAAGGGAGCACCTAACTGATAGACTGGTGTTCCTGCTACCGGATAAAACCCAAGAGCACTAAAAATATACCATGCTGAAAGCGTTCCACCATCATCATTCCCATCCATCCCGTCATAGCGATTTAAATACTTTGTATCCAGGATCGACCTCACCCATTTTTGAGTCAGGTCTGGTCTACCCACATAGTTAAACATGTATGGGGTATGAATATCCGGTTCATTGCCATGCCAGTAATAGGAGCCGGGATACCAGTAGCCAATCGTATAGTCTGATTGCTCAAAAAACTGATTTAACTCGGTGATGAAATAATCTTTGGATTTAAATAGATCAACCAAACCCTTGGTATCAAAAAAAGGAGCCCATCGCCATTGCATGGCACTTCCCTCTACATAGTCATTGGTGTAGGTTTCATCCCCATCTACATAAGTCAGAAGCAGGGGTTTGAAGTGCTCATCAAACTGACCATCTGCATTCCTTGCCTGAAAAAACTTCGTTTCGGGGTTCCAGGTATTCTTGTAATTCATGGCAAGCTTTTGAAACAGGCTTGCATCTTCTTCTTTACCCAATTCCTTTGCCAGTAAACCGATCGAATAATCTGACCACGCAAATTCCAGGGTCCGGGAAACTGCCTCATCCATTGAATCAGCCGGGCAATAACCATAAAGTCTGCAGCTAGCATTGCCTTCCCTGCCTGAGAATGGTGATCCTTTGGGCATGGGGTTTAATGCAATTTCTTTCATGTTCTGATAGGCAAAATCAACATCAAAATCCCTGATTCCTTTTTGATAGGCTTCTGAGATAACGATATCCGATGCGGTCCCCAGCATGGAATTGGTATAACCGCTACCGGAAGGCCACCGGGGTAGCCAGCCCCCTTGTTCAGCCATTTTAGTGAGTGATACAATCATATCTCTTTGGTCTCTCCTGGCAACCAGGTTATAAAGGGGATGAACAGTCCTGAACGTATCCCATATGGACATATCTGTGAAATATCTGAAACTATCTGCCTGGTGAATCTGCTTGTCAAAGCCCAGATATTCACCATTTACATCGTTGTAAATAGTCGGCATCTGAAAGGATCGATAAAGGGCCGAGTAAAAAATGGTTTGTTGATCTTGCGTGCCTCCTGAAATGTCAATGACTGAGAGCTGATCATTCCATTTTTTAGTAGCATCAGCCAGTACATCATCAAATGACTTTTCTCCTATTTCGGCTTCCAGGTTCTCCCAGGCATTTTCAATGCTCACGTGCGAAATCGCCAGTTTTAGTTCCACCTCATCCGAATTAAATCCAAAGTAGATTAGAATCTTATCCCCTTCCACCTCATTAACACCAAAAAACTCATCCTGGCCTTTCCGGATCTTATTTTGTCTTATCGGTTGAGAAAATTGGGCTGCGAAATAGACCATTTCACCACCATACCTTCCGCCAAAGCTCCCGAAGTTTCGGCTATGCCCCTCAATCTGATGATCATCAATGATCCTGAGATAGCCGTCTTCACTCCGCTTATTGCCCATCACATGAGTGATATCAAAGAGTAAACCTGAATTAGCAGAGCTGGAAAAACGATATCTATGAAAGCCGACTCGTTCAGTGGCTGTCAGCTCAACACTCATGTTTTCATCCGGAAGCTCCAGGCTGTAATAACCGGGATAAGCCAACTCATTGTCATGTGAATATTTATACATGGCCTGTTGAGTCCCTTCAAACTCATTAGAACCATTCACAGGCAGAACAAGAAAATGACCTCCGTCGGTCGCTCCCGTACCAATCAATCGGGTATGAGAAAAACCAATGATCTTATCATCACCATAAAAGTATCCAGAGGTATTGAGCGCTGTCTGATCATTAAGCATTGAGGCTGTCTCCGGGCCAAGCCGCATCACGCCAAAAGGCATGGTAACACCGGGAAAGTCATAAGCACACGTCCAGGGAACTCCTCCCGTCCCAATGAAAGGATTAACTTTTGAAGCAATTGGGTATTGAGTCTTTATTAATGAGGAAATCTCTTTATTTGGTGTGTCAACGAAACTTCGATATTTCCACCAGTAGCCACCAATTAGCAGTGCAATGATCAAAATAATGGAACCGATTATCCCAAAAAACCATTTTAAGAATCTGATCATCTATTTATTGATTGCTTTAGCAGTTTGAATCATTTCAGTTTGAATCAACTTCCCCAGACCAGGGCCATAAAAACTCACACTGGTTTCGTATCCACCCTGACCATACTCGCTTTCAGTGAGAATATAGCTGATCCACTCATTGGCTAAACCACCGATAACCGGATATTTTACACCAGACTTTTTTAACTCTTGCTTAATCCCAATACCCAGTTCAGCAATCATCTCCCCAGGTGCTCCGACGATCACCAATTCACCTAATTTTAGTGCTGTGATATAAGTTTCTGACGGAAAGAGTTGATTCAACAACCCCTGTACATTCTCTTCAGTAAGCTGATATTCTGCACCTCCGGTCTGCATAAAAGATGGATGTGGCTTTTTAGCTGGAAGTGCTACTTTTCTACTTTTACTCACAAAAGTTATTTGCTTGGATGGTTCAATATCCCGGTAAACCTCAATCGCCTTCGTTGCCATCAGTCTTCCGTAATACTCAGCTCGTTCATAGTGACTGGTACCCTGCTGTGCAATGACCGATTGGTCACCTTCTGCCCCATTGTAGTACATAGCCACTACACCATTCCCAATCCATTCTTCCAGCTCTCGCTGTAAATAGCCTGGCCATCCCCCAGAAACCCACATATCATGCTCATCCATAATAGTAGGGTGGGCAGTCCAATTAACCAATACAGCCAGAGGCTTTCCGTCTGTAGCATCTATCCTTGTGACCGTTAACTCTTTATCAGTTATGGTATCCCCTCGCCTGTTTCTGTTTAGATTATCAAGTACAATTTGAGCCGTTCCAACCTTTATTGGAATAAGGTCCTTATCCGCCATCTGAATCAACTGAACAAGCTGAGCAACTACATAATCCAGTAATTCCGGCTGATAAATACCGACTGCTGGAATGTTGAATGCATTTTTGTCATTGATTGCCAGCATCTCCAGACTGGTGTGTGAATGGCTGGGTAGCAGGAGAATATTCTCCAGGCTCCAACCACTGCCTTTTAACTTTTCAGCCACCATGGGTCTCACATTTGGCGGAAAGCCAACAATATCCATGGTTACAATCACAAATTTCTGCTGCCCGTCACTAATCACTAACGCTTTGGCCCGAATGTCATCATGAATCCCCTCTGCAGGTTTATTCATCCTAGCTCCATATCCACCCAACGTGTATTTCATATCAAGGGGAGGTGTCACAACCATTGATTTTGCGTTACCCCTCAAGGCCTGACCATTCCCAGTATAGCAGCAGAGGAGTAAAAAACAAGTCAGCAAACCCACTTTAACATTATCGCCTTTTTTACCCTGAATCCCTAAAGGGAAAGGCGAATAAATCAATTTGGCACCCTTTAGGGCAGGGATAAACCAAATTAATTTCAAAACCTGACAAAGTAGGTCTACCAGGTGTTTACTTGAATTGAATGGAATACTTGCCTGTTTCATACATTGTGGTTTTGATGATTATTTTTTGATGTGGTCCATCAAAATTGAAATCGGTGCCTTCGGTCAACTCTACTCCATCCAAATCAATTTTTAAAGGTTTTCGTTCCGATTGAATATTCAAAACATGAGGGGTCTTTTTACCACCGAAGTTGATTGATAGCACCTTCCCCGAATTCACATAAGAGATCAATGAACTTTGGTCTTTTTCCCTGTACACCTCAAAACTTCCAGACTCCTCGTCAGGATAGATCATAACTGTTAGATATCCATCGTCATCCTGATTACCAATCCCAGTATAATCCCTTTTAATATCCATGGGTATGATAGCACCCGCTTTGATAAAGACGGGATATTCGTCCAGCGAAAATTCTCTTTCAAGTGCTACCGGCCCTTCAATCACTTTACTTTGATCAAACCAGTATCTCCATTCCCCTTCAGGAAGCATCACCTTATGATCTAATTCGTCCTTATAGATAGGGGCCACAAGCAAATGTTCTCCAAACATGTAATGGTACTTGCCCTCCATAGGCTTCATCAGTCTCATCCCATCTTGATGTGCCGTCACTACATAATGATACATGTAGGGGATCAATTCCGTATGTAGCCAGGAGTATTCCCTGATTATTTCCAACTCCTCGGGTGATCTCATCCACAATCTTCTTTCGCCATGTCCGCCATTCAGGAAGAGACCATTAAATGTCGAGAACTGGGCCCAACGTATATAAAGTCTGGGTGGAATAGTGCCCCCGGAAAAACCGGCAATATCTGATCCGATGATATTATATCCAAGTTCTGCACTATTAAGGATGCTGGTGATGGCTGATTCAAATCCCTGAATTCCTTCCAAAGCGATATCCACTTTTTCAGGGTCTTCTTCGATCATTTCACTGGTTACCCATTTATGCTCCTGGTCCCCAACCCAGTTTACCGGTGAGGCATCAAATGGTGCAAAACCTTCCGGGTGAAACCCCCTATCCATAGATCGGGATAAGGTTACAAACTCAGGATTTTGAGATAGTCCATGTTGATATTCATCCCGGTAATAATGATCCATGTAAGTTCGGGTAGTCATCAGACCTGTGGCGGTATTCTTGTAGAAAAAGGGAATAGGGCCCACATTTTTCCAAAATAGCGTGGCAGTACCATCTAACTTCCACCCATCAATCCCCAGATCAAATACCTCCTGCTGCATCCCATGCCACCATTCCATTGCCTCTGGGTTCGTATAATCAATAAATCCACCTCTACCCTTCCACCATTTATTTTCTTCTCCATCAGAAGCCAGATATCCTTTTTCTTTGGCTTCATTAAAAAAGTCCAGATCTTCTTTCAACTTAAGGTCTTTATTATAACTATTGACCATGGTTGTCATCCATAACACCACCCGATAACCCTTATCCTGAAGACCTAAAAACCAGTTTTTATGATCCGGGTAAATGGTGGTGTCGGTATCAAAATCATTGTATCGGTAACCCCATGGGCTATCAATAAGGATGGTCCTAACCGGAATATCATGTTCTCTATAGCCATCCAATAACTCATCAACATATGCTTCAGTATTTACGTCATCCTCCCATAACCAGCATTCCAATGCCCATACCGGTGTCAATGGCAGATTTTTATGTCGCTGCGCATTGAAGGGGTATCCCCATAAAGGAAGTATGAAGTATAAATAGGCCACAATAGTCAGTGCCAGGATGACTATTAACAAAACCTTTAGTGTCTTGAGTAGCATTCTCATTTCACAAATTAATAGATATAAATGGGGTTAGTATAAATCCAGGGAAGCCATTGATCATCTAGCAGGACCCTGGCTACAATCCGGTAATTACCCGGTGCACCATTCAAAGAATAGCTGTATTCATATCCCGGCTCCGACTCATCCGTTATTGCTCCATCCTTAAACAATTGAAATTTTGCCGGATACGGTGAAAGTACCTTTAAACTATTTACTTGAGATATGGAAACTGAATCCCCAAGTATAGCTGTCAAACTATCAGCTGAATTGAGTGCAAAATATTGAAATCCCTGCCCTTTGGCCAGGTGTTCAAAGGAGACAAATACATGACCCTTTTTGATGTTGTCCCGGATATTTGTATTTGTCAACGAATCACAAAATACATAGTCGTTTGAGAAATTATAAGAATTGAAATAAGGATCCAATTCCCACTTAAAAGCCCAGCCATATTTATCTGGCTCCCCCATCATTAGCTTATCAAACCAATTGGGTTCCCTGATCACCAGGGTATCTGCATTTGGACCTACCCATTCAATCAATCCATTTTCCAGGCGATGGGCCCTGAAGTTTTGATTGTTGTGGGCATCCACACCAGCAATCCCGACGACTCTCCTATTTTCATTCAGCCGGTCCCAATTCTGTAGAATGGCCGTCTGCTCATCGAATATTTCTCTAAAAGCCCAATGTCTGTATTTCCCTCCATTAATAGTTCCATTGATCATCATTGCCAGGATTCCGCCATCCTCATCCTTCAGATCTGTATGAATATTATAGATCTCCATGGCCTGGTAATAAGGGCTTTCCCAATGATGTGGATCTTCCGAATGTACATAGGTGACTAAACCACCATTTTGTGAAATATCCCGCATGATATCGGATTCAGGCTTATTCCAATCAACCACTACCGAATCAAACGGACTGATCATGAGACCAGTGCTATGTTCAGTACCGGATTCAATGATAATCCCGTCATATACACCCTGGTATCCACGTGGAAATGTATCCAGCTGACTTCTTTTATGATCTGAATTGAAGATAAACTTAAGCCCTGCCTGTTTTGCTCCATCCAGGATCTCAGGCAATAATCCCCGGCTATCATGTGACCAAAAGGTATGGGCATGAAGTACTCCGTTGTATGATGACAATGGAATGGCCTGTTCGGGCTTTTTATATTGATCCCATAAGGCAGCCCTTTCCTTTTCGAGTTGAGGATAAACTACCCAACGATTCCACAAAGCCGGCGATATCTTAAAAAGTATGATGAGAACAAATAGAGAAAAGAGTCCTCCCAAAATGTATAATAGAATTCTAAATCCCCTTTGCAATAGCTTCATCACTTTATCCCCTTGATTTCAATAGTTTAATCAGTTCTTCAGGTTGATCTGTCTGGATACCATCTGCCTTCCATTCCAACATTTTGATCCACTCACTTTTTAAAGCCTCCAAATCATTTTCGGAATCATCCACAAACACCATACATCCTTTGTTGTGTGCCTTTTCTCCGAATGATTTAGAATAGTTCCTCATCCCACTACCAATAACTTCAAATTGAGAAGCTTTCAACAGCCTGGGCAAATTCATCTCAGGCCCCGGGTCTGGCATGGGGATGCATTCCGGACATCCATTCTTAATTTTCTTAAGATTTTTTCTATCCAACCCATAAAGAAACCATACGACCTTATCAGCCATATCATATTTCCTGAGCAAAGGAATAATCACACCCGGATCAGCGTCTTTTAGATCAAGATAAATACCGATTTTACCCTGGCACACTTTTAGGATCTCTTCCAGTGTAGGGATTCGGGTATTCTTCCATTCCTCCCCGACCCTTGCTCCAATATCCAGGGCCTTTAACTCCATCAAAGTCAAATCTTTCACTTTTCCTGTTTGACCTTGTACATAAGCATCAATGGAATTGTTGTGAACGCTAACCAACTGGCCATCTTTGGTTGTTCTCACATCAATTTCTACAAAATCACAACCCAGATCGATGGCTTTCTGATAAGCAGCTAAAGAATTCTCAGGAATTCCGTTGTGGGCTCCACGATGGGCGATCACATAAGCTTCCCCATTGCGAGGCGCAGCTAATTTTTGCTGTGCAGCAACCCTCCCTGAATAAAGCCCTGCAATCAGGACTACAAAAATCTGAAAGTAAATTTTCATCTAGAAAGATATTTATTGTAAAAGTCAATACCATTGGGATATGCTTTCTCGATCGGAAGATTTCTATGCCTGGAAGGATACCAGATGATTTCTTTTGGCTCACCCGCAGCCTGGTATAACATCTTGCTGGTGATTGGAGCAATGACTTCGTCATTTTCAGCATTAATCATCAACAAAGGCCTCGGGCTGATGAATTCAACAAAATTGATCGGATCAATCATGCTGAAAAAATCTTTTGTGTCGTCTTTTAGGGCATCCATTCCAAACATCAGGGTGAGGTTTCCACCGGCCAGTGCAATTACCGGTGCTTTGACCCGTTCATCTACTCCGGAAAATATGGTTCCAATGATTCCTCCAAGGCTAATACCAAATAAACCCACCCTTTCACTATCTATCTCCGGCCTTGTCTCCAGAAAATCAATTGATCTTCTCAAATCAAAAACAGTTTGGATAATTATATCCCGGGTCCAGTAGCGATACCCATCTATTAACTCAAAATCATATTTATGTTCGGTTCGATCTCCATGATTATGGACATCTATGCGGAGCACAGCATATCCAGCCTCAACAAAGTACTGATGTCCGGCTTCTATATAGTCTACCGTCTTCCTGTCACCAACCCCATGTAAAAGGATGACAACCGGGACCGGCTGCTCAATGGACTCCGGTATGGTTAAAAGACCTGTAACCCGCTTGTTATGGACACTTGTAAACTCAACTTTAAATAGTGAGTATTGAGTGGAATCGATCAGTGACACAGAATCTTCCAAAGGAAGACCATGGTCATATTCATAGTACCTGGATACAGGCAGTTCTTTTTTTGAAACGCAGGCATTAGCGAGTAAAACAATTAGAAATACAAAGCCAATGCCTGAGTTTCTCATGTGGTTATCTCTTAAAGAATTTGATTTGGATCCACTACAAACATCCTGGTACTGGTGACGTACTCGTCCTGGTTAGGGTCAAGGTATTTCAAATTGACATAAAATGCCCGATACCCGGATTTTGGGTAATCGACAGTTGCATTTACTTTGTCCGTCTTGCTGACGGCAAGTGACTTGCTTACAAATTCTGCATCTCTGAAGTCTCGGTCTTCTGAGTCCGCCATCCAGATTTCTGCGTCAACCAGTTTATCTGCTGTGGCTGATACAGCAAGTGAAACATCTTTGCCATTTGGAGTAACATCCCACTTACAAGTTGGATATTGACCGCCATTTAGCGTAAGTGCTAAAAATGAACTTAATGCCTGGGTGGCCTGTACTTTATCCCCCAGTCCGTGACCTGCATTTGGTACGTACTGGATGTAGTTACTACCTGAAATACTGTCCAGGTAATTCTTGATTGCATCCACAGGCCAATATTCATCATTGGTCCCGATGAAGATCATTTTTGGCATCTTCAACTGTGAACGATAGGAATATGGATCCACCATGGTTGTGATTTGTGATCCTTTTTCGGTACGTGCTGTTTGAGGATCTCTAGATCCACATAGTCCTGGATCTGGACACTATAATCCTTCCATACCTCGATCTGGTAGTCCAGACTTACTGGCATATTGAGTACATCGATTACCATTGGCGCAATCGCAACTACCCTTGGGTCATTGGCTCCTGTCAACCAGGTGGTCCATCCTCTCTTGGATGCTCCCGATACTACAAACTGGTCAACTTTAGTATTCAGCTCATTCTTTGTGTATTCCTGAATGGCATCCATCGCTTTTACAGCGGTTTTTACCATTGGGAATAATAACGGCCAGGTAAAATCACCATCCGCTTTGAAATTATGTAACGTAAAAGATATCAATTCATCCTCCGTAAGATCATCGTATAGTGGCTGATTTGGCGTTTGTCGGATAATGCTCACAATCGCTTTATTTTTATCCGCAACCATGGCCATACTTTTTGTATCACCTTCTACACGACCTTTAAAATTTGGCATTCCCGCTTTGTTACTTCCACCAGTAACGAAAAGAAGACTACCACTATACTTAACTTCTTTAGGAACTAAAATGGTCAATTGATGTGTCCAAACATGTTCTCTCCATTGCTGGGAGGTCAGCAATAAGTCATATGCTACGACGGGCTGATCCTCTATCTGGTATGTTTCAAGCAATTCCCACTTGTATTTTCCATCATCATTGCTCAGGTAGCTTTGAAGTGCAGTTTCTGCAGATAGTGGAACTTCTTTCGCCGGAGCTTCTTTCTTAGTATCACATGAGACTAGTAAAACAACTAGTATTGCATAAAAAAATTTGCGCATTTAAATCGTAATTTATTGTGGTTTATAATTTTCTGCAGGAGGGTTATCATTCACTAACTGGAGTGCTTCCTTGATATATAGGTCACCAGTATTTTCACCGAGACTGGTTCTGCTTACATACTCATATCTTTTAAAACTTCCGAAATCGACTTTGGTCAGCATATAACCAAATGCATCATTTGTCAGACCAAATAAAAACGGCTGATTTGTATGCATATTACGCTTCAGGTAATAACCGATATTAGGTAATGCTTCACCAGGAATAGTCAGGATCTGGGCAGTTCCGATGTTAACAAGATTTACCTGGGTACTGAGTACATAATCCTCCGACACATTTATTTTCATCTGTGAGTGATCAATGATCAGTCTCATTAACTCTGAATCCACTGGGAATTTGAAAGTTCTTGAAGTGCAGAAAAGCATCGGATCTTCCTGAAGTTTAGCTGGTTTTACAATTGAAAGCGCTTCACTGGCCAGTAGCTCTCCAATCCGTTTGCATTCTTCCCAGTCATTGGCTTCTTCACCTTCTGGTCTCCTATTATCAGCTGTAATCATTCCTCCCTGGGCACCATTCATAAAGATGGCAACGCCACCAACTTCTGATTCTATCTTATCATATAAAGGACCACAAAGATCAGGTGTTAAAATACCTCTTCCCGGACCCACAATTTCCGGATGAACAGCATAATTTACCAAAGTAGCTATGACTTTATCCTTGTTCTTCCCTTTGGTTCCAAATGCCTGTATGACCCCACACCTTGGATCGTATAGTTGTGGCGCATAGTAATTGTAAGCAATTTTTCCTTTAGCCTCTCCAACCGCAATTTTCAGAGCTGCAGGTTCCAGATTTTCTACCGCTTCATTGACGGCATCAGCAATTTGCTGAACGCACCAGCTGAGATATTCAAAATCGGCTAATACTTCTCCCTTTTCATTAGGAAAACCATAGGCATCAGGTGCACTGTGAGTATGTGTAGCACCAATCATAATATTTTCGGGAGGAATTCCCTTTATCAGGGCGCGTGACTTATCTCCTAAAACTGCCGGCCAACCAAGATTATCAATCCCGACAAAAGCGACCCGGGTTCCATTCTTTTCAAGGACCATGGCCCTGGCAAATAGATCACCCTGCTTTTGGGTAACAGGATTTGGCGTTCCGATACCACCTGAAACTGGCAATAAAGGATCAGGAGTAATTTTCCTTACCGCAGCACCGACTTTTAACCCTTGTCCTGATACGTTTAGAACAAAGCAAAAACAGACTGCGAGGTAAATAAATTTCTTCATCATAAGTTAATTGATGGGTTTAAAAATAGTATGCATGCATAATACTTCAATTTAATCAATCCGTACTATACCTGTCTGTTAATTTATTTTTGTTTTATTAATAAAGCCTGGTAATTGCCTGATTGAATATCCAGGTAAACACAAAACTTACTTTGCCATAATCAATACCCGATGTTCAGGTCCGGCGACATTTGCCAGGTTGATTGTTCTGAATCTTATTTCATATTTATCTTCACTTAATGGGACCGTAATCACATCACTCACCTTTTCCCATTCCCTATCATTGATTTTCATCTGATATTCCAGGAAGTTGGGTGTATCTGATACCAGGTAGATCATAGCATTATTACCACCAATTTCAACCTTTGAAGCAATGGTGTTTGGTGTCCACTCGATAGCCGATCGATTTGGCTCACGGATCATGAACTCAGGTTTGCTATAGGCCCAATGGGGTTTTCCATCCCATATCCAGGTATTATTATTGAAATAATCATCTGCATACATGGTTAGCAAGGTTTTAAACTCCGGCCAGACAGTAAAAAAATTATTGTTGGTATCAAATTCAATCCAGGTGTAGGTTCTGGCAAAGCTGGCTTTATCCCTTTGGAATGTTTCATCAAACTCTACAGGTACTCTTTCAATTCCTTTGAGTATCTGAATATCGGCAGCTTTATTTTTCAAATATTCCTCTCTGACTTCCAATGCAGAAAGTGGGATTCCGTCCTTTTCAAAATAATGATTGTATTTGGCATCTAGCAATACCCATTTATTGAGTGAGTTAACCCAGGTCTCATTGATCCCATGGTGACTGTCAGCTACACCTGCTTCTCCGGGTCCGGCACCCAACGTGCGCGTTACATAGCCATAAGCATTCAGGATACCATTTTGTACATTCATAAAATGTCCACAATGAAAACCAGTGCCATTTAATGCTGCATCCAGAATGCCTTCTACATACCCACCTCCAGGATAAGGATCACCATGGTCATCGATGGGGATTATCTGATGAATCCACTCCTTTATTAATAGGATCCTTTGAAACTCATCCGTTTCACCCTGGAAGATGGTATCAAGCTGATACCTGGTCCTGAGTTGTTGAAATTTTGGAGAAGAGAGGTCTTCGTAAGCATTAAAAGCTGTGTTTTCCCTGTAAGGTGGATTATCTACATTGACCTGATAATAATCCTTTTGACCACATTGGGTAAAGAAAATCAGTATAATGAACCAAAATCCAATGTTTCTCATATGGATAATAAAATTACGGATTTTCGAGGAGTTAGAGTTTTACAGAAGAACACTAATTTTATGCGCAAAGGCTTTATGTACCTTTGAGGGTCTTTACGTAGCACGCAGTTAAAGCTTCCTTACTAGTAAGGTATCATGTTTACCCAACTGACCTATTCTAATTATATTAACATTTTCTTAAGAAGATTATATAATACAGAGAGGTATGAATTGTCTTATTGGTCGTACTTTAAATAATTAAATTAAACCCTCGCAAGATGACCCCGGATAATATTTTAAATAACCTCATCAATACAATGATTAAAAAGTTGAAAATGATTTTTGGATTAATCATAATCCTAATTTTCATCGCTGGATGTAAAGAAGAAACGAATGGTGGCAAAGAGATTGTATTTGTTCATAAACCAGATTCTACTTACATCGCCTATCCGGGCTTATTCCCAACTCCAACTCCAGACAGAATCATAGCTAACCTGACTGCAAATCCTACTACCTCTGTTGCTATTAACTGGAGAACTGACACTACTGTATTCGAGTCTGTAGTGGAAGTAGCTGAAGCCACACACGGACCGGAATTTATTCATGATAAAAGGTCTATCCAGGCTTCATGGGAAAAACTGGTTCATAAACCTGAAAATGATCCAGAGGTCGGTGCAAATTACCATGCTGCAATCATTGATGGCCTTTCTCCTGGTAAAAAGTATGTTTATCGGGTTGGATCTGACAGAGGGTGGAGTGAATGGTTCCAGATCAGCATGCCACAACCTGACAAAAAAATCTCGTTCATCTATTTTGGAGATGCACAGAATGATGTAAAATCCATGTGGTCAAGAGTCATCAGGAAAGCGTATGGTTCATTACCAGAAGTTAATTTCATGCTGCACGCTGGAGACCTCATCAACCGGTTTGATCGGGATATCGAGTGGGGAGAATGGTTCTATGCCGGATCCTTTATTCATGCGATGGTGCCCAGTATCATGACTCCGGGTAATCATGAATACAGGAATGTCGTATTAGCCCCACAATGGAAGAAACAATTCAACTTACCAAAGAACGGACCTGCCGGATTGGATGAGGTCTGCTACCAGATAAATTATCCAAACCTAAAGGTAGTTTCGCTTGATGCTGAGCAAATAGATGAATCACCTAAATATAAACAAGCTCAGCTTGAATGGCTGGATTCAATTCTTACCAATGATCCTAAAAAATGGACTGCTATCACTTTCCACTATCCTATTTTCTCCACAAAGCCTAACCGGGATAACGTAGAATTCAGGGAAGCTTTCAAGCCTGTATTTGATAAGCACAAAGTTGATATTGTCTTACAGGGCCATGACCATGCATATGGGCGGGGAATGGTCAACAATGTACCTACCGGATACCAGGTTAAAGACAAAACATCCGGAACCATGTATGTGGTTTCAGTAAGTGGGCCTAAAATGTATGATGTATCTGATGACCCGTGGATGGACAGAAGAGCCGGCAATACCCAGCTTTTTCAAATTATCACGATTGAGGATAATACATTGAAATTTGAAGCTTATACAGCTGCTGGTCAGCTTTATGATGCATTTGATTTAATAAAAACGGATGGAGCACCTAATAAGTTAGTGAACAGAATTCCTGATTTTGAAGAGCGAATTTTGGAAGCAACTGAATAGGTTACATGTATATGAAACTTTGGTATATTGCTATATTAATGTTGTTATCCTGTACCGCTAATAAAAGTGGTAAAGAACCTGATAATTTCAAATGGTACAAGGGCAATACCCATTCCCATACTACCCTAAGTGGACATGCTGATACGCATCCGGATACAGTAGCGCTCTGGTATCTCGATCGTGGATACAACTTTCTGATTCTGAGTGAACACAATACATTTATTGACCCAGCGGGTGTACACTTGCCAGAAAACCGCCGGAAAGATTTTATCCTGATAGCCGGAGAAGAAGTATCGGCTTATAATGAGATTCACACCACCGGAATGAATACCAACCGGTTGGTGCCTGCTCATTATCCGAAACCACTTTATGATATTGAGGCCTTAGATCCCTTCGATAATCTGAAGATCTTTATGATGCAGGAACATGTAGACTCCATTCGTGCAGCTGAAGGCGTTCCCATCCTGAATCACCCTAACTGGCGATCAGGCGCATCTGCAGCTGAGATCGTTCAGGTAGAACGTTTGCATATGCTTGAGTTATACAATGGCCATCCGGATGTAAACAACTGGGGAAATGAGGTTCACGCTTCCATGGAGGTAAAATGGGATTCCCTGTTGACAGCGGGGCGTAAGATCTACGGAGTTTCATCCGATGATGCTCACTTTTTTCAGGACTGGGCTGAGGATATCAGCAATCCGGGTCGTGGCTGGGTAATGGTAAAAAGTAAGGAATTAACCTCGGATGCTATCACCGATGCCATGGTCAGAGGAGACTTTTATGCCTCGAGTGGGGTCATCCTTAGCTCTCTTTTTGTCTCAAAGGAATTATATGAAATTGATATTGATACAGCTGCCACATTGGGGGAAATTGACTCGCCATACATCATTGGATATAAAAATGGACAATCCCAAAATCCCTGGACCATTGAATTCATTTCAGATGGAGGTTCTATATTGAAGGAGATTATCGGAACCGAAGGAGCCCTCGAAGTGCCGAGCGATGTAACATACGTTCGAGCTAAAATCACCTTTTCAAAGCCAACAGAAACCGGAAGTGAACAATTCTTTGCCTGGACACAACCACTATTTCTGGATTAATTAGTCCTTAGGATACATTCAGAATTTATAAATTGAATACAAATGCTATCTGCTTTGACGTCGATCGAATGGAACTTTTACGTCAGACCGATGGTAGGAAAATATCATTTCTCAGTAATTAATAAAAACCCTTATGCGAATCAACCTTTTAACAGGACTGTTTCTGGCTGCTTTATTGTTTTCCAATTCATGCGGTCAAAAAGCCCAGTCAAACGATCATCAAGAAACATCAGAAAATGTAGAACCTGCCAACTGGGCAGAAAGACTTGGCTACCCGGCAGGTAAAAAAGTCATTATGCTTCATGCCGATGACATTGGTATGTGCCCAGAAGCCAACATCGCGGCTAAAAAATATTTACTGGATGGTGACATTCAATCTGCTGCGGCAATGCCTCCATGCCCCAATTTTGAAGAAATCATTGAATGGGCAAAAGAACATCCGGAAATTGATATGGGGCTTCACCTGGCATTGACCAGTGAATGGAAAACCTGGAGATGGCCATCTGTGACTCCGGTTGACGAAGTGCCTGGCCTTATAGATCCTGAAGGCAAACTATGGAGAAGCGTTGAAGAAGTTGTGATGCATGCTACTCCGGAAGAGGTGGCCAAAGAAGTACGCGCTCAAATTGAAAAATCAATCGCCCTGGGATATCGACCGGATCATATTGACACCCATATGGGAACACTTTATGCCCACCCACAATATGCTAAAGACTTTTTAGCCATTGCCATGGAGTATGGTATCCCGGCCAATGCAATTGATATGTCCAACCCCGAAGTGGTAGCGGGTTTTAAAGCCCAGGGATATCCGATCAACGACGAAATGATTTCATACATGGCTGCCTACACACTTCCTAAGTTGGATTTCTTTTCCAGTGCTCCAAATGCAAAAACCTACGCGGAAAAAGTCGAGGCTTTCAAGGAGCTTATTCGTTCTCTAAAGCCTGGTCTCACTGAAATCATTTTTCACCCATCAGTGGACACCGAGCAACTAAAAACGATTACCGGATCGTGGCAGCAAAGAATTTGGGAAGCTCAAATGTTTGCTGATCCTGACCTGAAAAAATTCTTCGAAGATGAGGGGATCATCTTTACCAATTGGAAGGAAATCATGAAACGCTTCAATTCATAATGAGAAAATTGACCTTTAAAATATTATTTATCACACTGATCCTTTCAGCGCTTCTGTGGAGCTGTGAGCAAGAGTCAGGTGAGTCTGGTATTGCTGATAAGGCTAGCTATTCGGAGTCAATCATCTTTCCGCTTCAAATGGAGCATGTGCACGGCCCCACGATTGTTGAATTACCTAATGGCGATCTGCTATCTGCCTGGTTTCAGGGATCAGGAGAGCGTTGGGCCGACGATGTTCGCATCATGGGATCCAGGCTTAAAAAAGGCGATACCACCTGGTCTGATACTTTCCTGATGGCTGACACACCGGATTTTCCGGATGTCAACCCGATCATGTTTATGGATACCAAAGACAGACTATGGTTGATGTGGTATCCGGTAATCGCCAATCAATGGGAGACTTCAATCCCAAAATATCGGATCAGCGAAGATTATGATACCGATGGAGCCCCAAACTGGATGTGGCAGGATATCATCATTGCTAAACCCGGAAGTAAAACAGAGCGTGGTATTCAACCTGACGACAGGTTTGTTGCTGAAGTCACTAAACAACTGGATGCTTACGAAGAATACCTTAAGGATGAATTACTGGCCCAGCTTACTCCAGAACAAAAAGAGCGTCTATTGCCCCGATGGGAAGGATACAGACGTAAGATGGACAGCCTGGCTAATGGTCAGAACATGGTTAGGAGCGGAAGATTGAAAAAAGGAGATGAAACAGTTGATGCTCAGTTGGGCTATCCCCTTTCCAGAAGGATTGGATGGCAAACCAAAAATAAACCCATGATACTGCGCGACCGCATCATTGTACCACTCTATTCCGACGGATTGGATTGCTCCCTTTTTGCTATCACGGATGATCTCGGTGAAACCTGGCAATATAGCAACCCTGTGATGGGCGGGATAGGCATTCAGCCTACCATAGCCATTGCAAAAGATGGAAGTCTTTCCGCCTATCTAAGAGACAATGGGCCTGCACCCAAGCGCATGCAATTAACCAAATCTCTGGATGGTGGATACACATGGTCGATCGCTAAGGATACAGATATTCCTAACCCAGGTGCAGGATTTGATATGACCACATTAGATACCGGTGAATGGATTATGATCTATAATGAAACCGAAGATGGCCGACATGACCTGACAGTGGCTATCTCTGATGACGAAGGTAAATCTTGGAAATGGAAGCGAAAGGTTGAATATGATGATCGCGGTGAATTATCAACCTCAAGTCATTATCCGGCTATTATCCAGGGAGCAAATGGGATGATCCATACGGTCTATAGTTTCCATCACAGAGATCGGGATGGTGGACCACACAAAACCATCAAGTATGCTTCATTCCCGGTAAGCTGGGTAAAAGCTGAGAAATAATATTCCCGTTAACCTGAAAAGGGCCCATAACTAACATCAACATCAGTTTACTTTTATGAATAAAATACTCCTGTTAGGATCAATCGTGTTTCTCTTGCTATCGGCTTGTAAAAACGAATCTGAACAAAAAGCAGAGATCGAGTCTTCAACCTATTCGGATGTCCCTTTTACCCAGGAATACCATGAAGGTTATTCAATAAGTAAGGAAGTTGCTGATGCCAACGATGTAAGAGCAATAAAATTAAATGACAGAAAAGATATTTGGGTAGCTACAAAAGATGGTGTTTATAAAAAACTCAACAATGAAAAGGAATTCACCCTGGTGATTTCAGGAGATAGTCGGGGGCCTGCCTATGACGTGGATTTTGATCAGAATGGAAAAGTATGGATCGCTACCTGGAATGGTATTTATTCGGATTTGAATGGCCCTTTATCAAAAATGGAAGGGCCGGAACCTCCGCTTGCTAAAGTGGTAATTGCTAGTGAAGGTGTTTATGCATTGGGACCAGGCGGGATCTGGCTTTATGCCGGTGACCAATGGACAAAAAAAGAGTATACAAAAGCGCGAAGCATGCGCGATGCCATTTCAGATGGCAATGGAGGACTTTGGATTGGCACGGATGTAGGATTATATCATTGTAATGAAACCACAACCCAGGTTTACAATGATAATGAAGATCTGATCTGTGCGTATGTCAGAGGGGTGGATTATGACGATAATGGTAATTTATGGGTCGGCGTTCTGGGTGGTGTGACCATAAGAGACAATCAGGTAGCTATTTCCCATAAAAGACCGGAGAATGGCATTGCAAATGCTGAGGTCAATGTGGTAAGAAAAGCTCCGGATGGTAAAATGTGGGTGGGCACACAATACGGGATCAGCAGGTTCACTCCGGGTGAGGAAGCGTATTCCGTCAGACACAGCAGACGTTGGCTGATGTCAGATGAAGTAAGAGACATCACCTTCGATACTGATGGAAACGCCTGGATTGCCACTGCAAACGGGGTGAGTGCGATCATGGGAAGGCAAATGACTCTCTCAGAGAAAGCAGAATATTTTTATCACCAAATGATAACCAGGCATGTTCGTGAGCCCTGGATTGTAGGTAGCGCCAAACTTGAAGTTCCGGGAGATACCTCAACCATCGTAGCTGATGATGACGACAATGATGGAGAATATACTTCCATGTACCTGGCTATGGAGTCATTCAGATATGCGGTTACCGGGAGTAGCGAAGCCAAAGAGCGAGCTAAAAAAGCGTTTGACTTTTTGCATCTGCTGAGAGAAGTGACAGATATGGATGGCTTTTTTGCCAGAACCATCGTACCAGCGGATTGGGAAGTGATGCATGACATGAATAGGACCTACACCCCTCAGGAAGAGGCAGATGAATTAATTAATAACCCACGCCACAAACCTGTCGAAGTAAGGTGGCATCTATCAAAAGATGGAAAATGGAAATGGAAAGGTGATACAAGTAGTGATGAATTAGATGGGCACTTTTTTGGATACTACTGGTATTATTACCTGGTTGCAGATGAAATAGAAAAACAAAGAGTCGCAGATCATGTAGGGAAAATCATGGATCATTTGATTAGAAATGATTTCTACCTGGTAGATGTGGATGGCACCCATACAAAGTGGGGTGTCTGGTCTCCACAAAGTCTGAATGAAGACCCCGAATGGTCACCAGAAAAGCCCTTGAACTCACTGGAGATCCTTTCCTTCTTGAAATTCGTCTATGAGATTACTCAAGATGAGAAATACCAGCAGTCTTACCTGAAACTCATCAATGTGGAAGGTTACCTGGAGAATGCAAAATCTCTTTATACTACCAACCCAGCCTGGGAGACTTATTTTGATATCTATTTAGCTTTATATATTTATCCCGCTTTGATCAATTTAGAAAAAGACCCGGCACTTAAGGAGGAGTACGTTAATCACATGGATCAATGGTTTGAAAAGTTCAAAGAAACTCAAAGCCCATTGTTGAATTTCACGTATAATATTTTAACAGATGGATCCGATGAATTGGATGCATCCATATCCTTTCTAAAAGATGCTCCCTTGGATCTCGTGGATTGGCAAATTGATAATGGCAGTAGAGAAGACCTTCAAAAAGTAAGATATCCCATCCTGGAGGAAGTTCAGGTCAATGAATTAAGACCCCCAAGTGAATACCGAACAATTCGATGGGATAAGAACCCCTACTATGCTGTGGCAGGAAATCCATTTCAGGAAAGAGAACCAGTATATTGGTTATTGCCTTATTGGATGGGACGCTACCAGAGTCTTATAAAATAGGTTTAATACCTACGCAGAAACCGTATTTTTAGGCTCCTGGAGCATACTTTTGATAAATAAACTCTTTTTCATATAAAAAAATCCTAAGTTTGATTCGGTTAATTACGGCCGCACCAATCAGCCTCTTTTTTTAAAATTTGGAAAGTAGATAAATCAATTGGGAGTCAGGAGCCCAGTACTTGATTCAATTTATGAGGTTAATAGATCAACTATTAAATGCAGGAATTGAGCAGAATCAGGATTATTCTGTAGTCAAAGAAAAGCGTATTTTCAATACGTTTTTGTTTGGATCTATTGTGATTATCATACCACTTACACTGATTAGCATTTTATCAGGTAAGATGGTGAATTATGTGATATGTTCATCCTCCATCATATTTCTGCTATTCCTTTACGCAGGTGCGAGGAATGGATTTTATGTTTTATCCAAACACCTTTACATCTACTTCTGTATGTCTGCCATCATTGGTGGATCTATTTATAATTATACGCTCTTAAGATTCAATGGGGTAGAAAACCTGATGTTTCCCCTCTTGTTGGCTTCTACTTTACTATTCAGGACAAGAGATAATCTCTATCAGATTATTCTCATTATTGCCAGTTTAGTGGGGTTACTTTTTATCAGGCAGCAATATGAATATTTTCCTTTTAATGATGAATTCGCTGTCCGAATGGTGTTGGATGTGATGATTGCTTTAGCGGTATTTATTTTAACTCAGATCTATAAATTCAATGAAAAACTACTGGTCAAAAAAATGACCAAACAAAAAGATATTTTATATGCCCTGATCGATCATGTTCCAGTAATGATGAGCCTGATTGATACGGATAAACGATTTCAAATTGTGAATAAGCCGTATGCAGACTTTCTGAACATGAATAGAGAAGAAATGATCGGGGTAAAATGCGAGAAAATCCTGCCTGAGCTCATCACAGAAAAACACAAAGAATGGTGTTATAATGCGACGACTGACAAGGCAGTGAAGTTCAATGATGAAATAAACCTTGATGGCAAAAAGTATTTTTTCACCGGCAAATATGTCCCCATTAAAGACAAGAATGGAGATGTTGAATTTGTCTCTCAACACCTGGTAGACATTTCTGAACTAAAGCAGGTAGAAGCTTCACTGAAGGAAGCCAACGAAGCTAAAAACAAGATTCTTTCCATGCTAGCGCATGATATCAGGAGTCCATTGGCAATGCTCTCTTCTACCATGAAGCTGGATCAAAACAGGGAGCTTACTGAAGAGGAATTTATCTGGTTGAAGGACAATATCAATACGAAGCTGACCAATCTCATTGGCTCACTGAATACCCTACTGGATTGGTCCAGATACCAGTTAAACGGACTGAAAACTGAGAAATCAAACTTCTGTATCTATCAATTGCTTACAGATTGTATAGAAGCGCATCAGGATTTTGCAGACCTAAAAGGCATCGAAGTAAGACTGGATTGCAATGTCAACCGAAAGGTATCGGCAGACCTCAATCACATCAGATTAGTGGTAAAAAATCTTCTTCATAATGCCCTTAAATTTTCAGAAAAAGGCAACCAGGTCACCATTACGGCACATCAAAAGAAAACGGACGTGATACTGACCATTTCTGACACAGGAATTGGTATGAGCCCGGAACAAGTCAAGTCAATTCTAGCAGGTGCCATCCAACAGTCAGCGCATGGCACATCGGGTGAAAAAGGTAACGGCCTTGGACTTAGCCTGTCTATGGGACTGCTTAACCTGGGCGGCCTGGAATACTCCCTCAACAGCGCACCTGGAGAGGGTACGCAATTCGCTATTCAAATACCTATTTTGGAAGAAGTACTGGAGAAACAATATACTTAATCCATCATCAATAGAGATCTAGCACCCGATCCTGCTCCCTACCAAATCCATTGATTTCCAAACGATCTCCATAAACACTCACTATCGCATAGGCATTGCTATCCTGTTCAACCATCCCATCAAATACAACATAGTGAACCTTGCCTACTTCTTCATAATGACCCTTGTGTACATGTCCACTGAAATAGGCTACGACATTTTCGTGGCTTTTAATCAGTTCTAAAACCCTGGCATCATCCCAAAGATTATGACCGCCTGGATATGGAACGACCGGAAAATGACATAGCAGGATCACCTTCTCCTTCTTTTTTGTAGCTGATTTCAATTCCTTTTCTACCCATTCTAATTGTGCTGTGCCCAGGGCACCATTCCATGTTTTGGCATTTGGCGCCTTGTCTTGCTCCAAAGATTGAAAAAGCTGCTGAGCTTCGAGATATTCAGCACTCCCCTCTTTAGCACCGTATAAGCTGACTGCATTGCCATCCAGGAAGATAAACCGCCAGCCATTAAGAGACTTACTGTAATAGCGTTTCTTGAGACCGAGTATTGAAGGCACTTGAGCCTTCTCTAAATCAGCTACAGACCATTCATGGTTCCCAATCGCATGCCAAAGCGGACTCTTTAACTGACTGGCTATGGCATTGACTGCTTCAAAGCTTTGGAAGTCCCGATCGATGAAATCTCCCAGGCTAGCCACAAACTCAAGGTCATGTTTATTAAACTCCTCAACGGCTTCTTGAAATTTAGCAAGCGACTCACGATAATGCCTGGTCCCTCCAGTCTCACAGTCGCAGTATTGGACATCAGCTACGATACCAAACCGGAAGAGAGGTTCAGCATTTTGGCCGAAAGTAACGGTAGTACTTAAAAACAGAATAACATAGGGAATTACAGACTTCATGATTGACAGGATTATTTTAAGACAAGGCAACTATTTTTTAGCCAAAACATTTTCTATAGCACTTAGAAGAGTTTCCATATCTACAGGTTTAGTAAATATCTGCTCTAAAATATCATTATCTATTAATTCCCTGATAGTATCATCCATTAGATATCCGGATACAAGAAAACAATATATATCAGAGGAAATAAGCTTGGCTTTTTTAATGAGTTCCAAACCAGATAATCCGGGCATTTTTAAATCTGTTATCAGGCAACAAATTGAAGGGTCATCCTGGATCTTACTAAAGGCGGATTCAGCATCATTGGCCATTATAACATTATATTTTTCTTCAAAATACAATTCATATGCCTTCAAAAGAAGTAACTCATCTTCGACAAACAAAATACTATCCTTAGCCATCATTTTCCGTTGCAAGAGGTAGATCCAAAATAACTACAGAACCTTTACCAGGTTCCGACTGAATCGTTATTTTACCACCGTGATTATTCACTATATTTTTTACAATTCCAAGTCCAAGCCCGGTCCCCTCCCCCGGTTCTTTAGTAGTAAAAAATGGATCAAATATCTTGTTAATATTATCCTTTGAGATCCCTACACCATTATCGTGAATTCTTAATTCTATCCTTTCAGATTTGATCTGAGCATCAATCCTAACTTCTCCTTCGTCTTTTATTGCCTGAATTGCATTGTACAATAAGTTCAGAATAACCTGGTGAAATCTAGACCTGTTCCCTCTGAATAATAGAACATTCGGCTTGCAATTATTTATGAGAGAGATATTATTGGAATATTGAAGCTTTAAGAGTGAAATATTAGTTTCTAAAAGTTCGTAGAAATCAATTACTTCTTTATCGGACCCCGAATCCCTCGAATATGAATTAAGGCTTGCGACTATGCCAGAAGCCCTTTTTATCCCCTCTCTCATCAGCTCATATGCATGATTTAAGCCCTCATCCTGAGTTATCCCATTCAATCTCTTTTTGAGCAGATTTAGACCCGAGGTAATGAATTGCAATGGGTTGTTCATTTCATGAGCAACCCCTGCAGTAAGCACTCCCAACGATGCCATTTTTTCAGATTCAATAATCTTAATTTGCTTCCTTTCATTCTCTTTGATCAACTCCTTCAACTTCTCATTGCTTTCCAAGATTTCCGAATTTCGGTCTTCCAATTCTTTTGTTTGCTCCTGAACTCTCTTGGATAGTTTTTTTGCCTGCAAACTGATATATCGGGTTCTCCATTTGAATAGTAGAAAAATACTAATTACAAGAAGTAATAGCATTACAATCAGAAAATACGAGGTCTCGTACCAAAAAGGGATGACCTCCAACTTCACAGAAATCGGTTCACTCCAATTTAAATTGTCACCACTGGATCTGACCTGGAAAATAAAGTTGCCTGCTGGCAAATTCGTATAGACAGCCTCAGTCTTAAATTTCGCATACTGCCACGATTTATCAAACCCGACCAATTGATATGAATACTGATTCCGCTGACTAAAATCAAATTCCATATCAGAATAGGTAAACGTAACTTTATCGATACCTCTTTTCATGGTGATAAGTTGTGTTCCGTCTTGATAAAGCGACTGATTGGATATTAACACATCTGTTATTTGAGGGGAAGACTTCCCAGATGAAAGGTGTATATTATTAGGATCAAAAGATATAAATCCTCCTATTCCACCAAAATATAATTTACCAGATACAGCTCCTCTGTGAGCTGCCCCAACATTAAATGGATATACCCCAATACCATCGCTCACATCGTATCCCCAGAATTGGTTAGTCCTTGGATTCATTCTTAAAAGCCCTTTATGGGTCCCAAGCCATAAATAGCCCTGATCGTCCTCTAAAATTGAAGCTATGTATTCATCGAATAGGCCATCTTGCTCAAAATACCTTAATATCTTACCTGAATCAGGATCAATTTTATTTAGCCCCTTTTCTGTCCCAACCCAAATATTTCCATTATTTGACTCATGGATTGACAATACCTTATTATTACCAAGCGTGTTTTCATCATTAGGATCAGATAGATACTGAACAAATTTTCCGTTCTTAAAAGAAGTTACGCCACTATCCCGTGTACCTATCCAGAGGGTACTATCTCTGGCCTGGACAAGGTTATAAATATTATTTCCACTTACTGTTCCGTCATCATTAGGATTATGGAAATATTGTTGAACAGAGCCTTCTTTTATTCTGATCAGGCCTAAATCATAGACACCACCTATCCAAATTGAACCATCATAAGTCTCACAAATGGCGCTGGTATGATATACAGAAAAGTCTATGCCGTATGTCGCCGATACTTCTTTTAGGTTTCCATTTGATAATACATAGAGCCCTGTTCCGGTTACGCCCCCCAAATAAATATCCCCATTGCTTGATTCCATGAAAATATATGTCTTAATCTTATCAAAAGAATTTCTATAAATCCTGGAAATAGGCTGGAAACTATCACCATCAAAAATATCTATACCTGTAGCCCTGTTGCCCACCCACAAGTCTCCATTTTTTCGTTCCATGATACATCGTACGAAGTTGTCCGATATCGTAGAAGGGTCTTCAGGATCATGCTTATAAACTTCAAAAAAAGATCTATTAAACTTTGTGATGCCGCCTCCAAATGTTCCTACCCATAAATTACTATCAGCATCCACAAAAGTGGATTCTACATAATTTGAAGAAAGCGAATTCCTGTCATTTGGATCATTGTAGAAATGGGAAAAGGTATTGCCATCATAAAATTTAATGCCTCTTCCAAATGTGCCAATCCACAATCCTCCTCCGGGATGTGGAGATAAACTTAATATTTTATCTACCTCACTATGATTGTCATAGTTTCCTGAAATGTTGATATGTTCAAATCGATCATCTCTGAAACGAAATAATCCATTACCCCAGGAACCAATCCAGATACTGCCATCATCGGTCTTTGCAAGGGTTCTTGCCTGCTTTGAATTAAACCCTGTCGGATCATCATAGTAAACGGTAATTGAATCTCCATTTAGGAGGCAAAGCCCATTGTCCCATGTTGCAATCCACAAAAAACCTGTTGACTCATCATATAGAATATCAACAACATTGTCACTTGGGAGCTTTAGCTTTCCTCCGCTATTTCTGCCCAAATATTCAAAGGTGCTGTCTTTAAATATGTTAATACCCCCACCCCAGGTTGCTATATAAATTGAACCGTCCGGATATTCTATAATCTGTTCAACAAAATTATTTGTAAGGCCAGAATTAATGTCATAATGTTTGAATTTACCATTTTCTAGCACAGATATCCCACCACCCTCTGTTCCAATCCAAAGTCTTCCTTTTGAGTCTTCGAAAACACTTCTTACTGCGCCTGGACTGATACTATTTGGATGCTCCGGAGAATAATTAAAATATTTAAAATCATTTCCGCTATAACGATGCAAACCCCTTGCGGTACCTAGCCATATATACCCATAGGAATCCTGCGTAATGGATAAAACATCATTATCGGTAAGACCGCTTGAAATATCTAAATGTTGAAAGTGGTATCGTTCTTGTCCCAGTACTAAAAAGGGAAGAAATGCCAGGTATAAAACACCGATGAAAAGTCTGGGACTCAATAAGTGAGAGATTTGTAATTTCTAAGATAGTCAAAAATAAAGGACTCTTTCTTATTGAAACTATGAAAGCACAACCATTAATTAAAAATTGGAAAAACCCAATCCACCAGCCTTATTCCATCTACAAGCAAAGTACCTAAACGGATTTCAAATGTCGATCAAAAGCAGTTTTCACATGCTCCCACATGGCTTCCGTCAATACATGCCCGGTATCTGGTTCTATAAAATAGGTAAAGCTGTCCGGAACACCAGCTTTCTGGTAGACTTCTGCAATTCGTTGTACTCCCCGTGTAGCTGATTCAATCGGACTGCCAGAATCCTTCTCGCCAAGGTTTAAATGCAAAGCCCTGGGTGCGATGAGTGCCGCTATTTCAGGGGTGTCGCCATATTGCTTCCAGCCAGGGACAAAATTTGGGAAACAATGCAATAAATGCTCCGCTTCAATACCTTCATACGTAGGTAAACAACAATTACCGATAATGCATTTCAATCGAGGCTCCAATGGACCAACTAACCAGGAATGGGTTGATCCCATAGAGTGACCATAGCAACCAATTCTATCATCTATTACCTCGGGCCGCTCACAAAGTAAGTCTATCGCTCGTTGCATATCCAGGATGTTTTTCCATGCCAGACTTCGTCCTCTTACAACATGTCGAAGAAACTCAAAGCGTTCATACTCACCTCCTTTAAGTTTTCCGGTTGGATCCTGTCGTTCTTCAAAGCATAGAGCATCCGGACAGAGTACCACATATCCTTCTTTTACAAGGGCAACACCTGTATGATGCATCGGATTACCGGCTAGACCTGCAGGCTCAGATTTCCCAAGATGAAATTCTCCATTATGCTGATGCCAAACGGCTATCGCTGGAGCTGGATTTTCTGCTGTTACATGATCCGGGATTAAAAGCAAAGCTGGTACCCGATCACCTGTCTGTACCTCATAGGTTAATGATTCAATGCGATAACCATCTTTCTGAATGGTTTCACCAAGTTGTGGTTTCAAAGGGCTTGGTTTAGGAAAAGGTCCTCCCAGGCATTGTTGATACTTCGATAGTAGAGATTCTGACATAGGAGGCTGGGTACTGGATTGATTACTTGTCGGGTCAGTTACATTGGAACATGAAACTCCTGCTAGAGCGGATCCAAGTCCAACCATTAAGTTAGTCTTTAAAAAGTCGCGACGATTGTTTTGCATATTTAAATATAAACAGGATCACTTTACCTTCCATGCCCTAGTCAGTGACAACACCGACCAAAAGCAAAGGAGAATCACGCTTAATGTTGGTGTTATCACCAACATGAGTAGGCTAACCAACTTAGAGCCCCATCAAAGCCTTAGCCTGATATTTATTCTGGATAATATGTTCGCAAAGAGAATCATCAAAAGTGCCCAGGTGATAGAGCCGGAGATAGCCAGCAGTTGCGAACTATCCTGTTTATAGAAAAGTACCGGCCAGCCCAGTGCCCAAATGGAATAATAAAGGATATCCGGTGCGAGATAAGTAGTGAGTGAATTTTGCCCTGCTATTTTAAACCACCCAGTCCATTTATGCATCCCCTTATGATCCACTAAAAAGAGTAAAAGAGCAAATACCAGCATACTGATCCCATTACAAATCATGGCCCAGCTGGGTGTCCCATAAATTTTAGAGATGATAAACCAATTTCTAAGAACAAACCCAGCAACTAGAACGATTATTCCAATGGTTCCAATCACCATTACTTTTTGTTTGATTGAGGAAAAACTGTGCTTTAGGATCATTCCTATCACTAGCCCCGACAAGACAATCGACGGGACATTGCCACTCAGTACTACACCAAATACAGGTTTTGCGAAATTGAGAAAATCAGTTAATCCCAATTGCGATAGGATATTCAGCGTGACAAAAAACAACCAGGTTACAACAATAGTCCACAGCCTGGATCCCAAGAATAGATAAGCAATCACCGCTGTGAAATAGCCCCACCCTATGAGACCCAATATCCCCCACCAACCCGTTTCAATCCACTCCACCTGATCAGGCTCCCCAGCCCTGAAAATAGATATTAGCAAAATGATTCCAGCTATCCCAATTCCTTTAAAGATCATTGGTAGCCATTTCTTATCATCTCTTTGTGGGTATTTATTCCAAACAAGAAACACAGAAACGTAGATTAATATAGCCCACACATTACGGTCAAGCCCACTGAGGTCCGGATTCAGTCGCCCGATGTTATACATTAATACGCCTATTGATAGTAAACTTATTGTCCGAAGCAGCACATGACCCAGGATCTGAAACATAGATTCACCCTTTTTCTTTCTTGCTGCAATGGCATATGGAATAGATACCCCAACCATAAAAAGGAAACCGGGAAAAACCCAATCTGCCAGTCCCATCCCATCCACAGCAGCTGCTGAATGTACCAACCAGGTGGGAACCCCGTCCACATATAGATCATTGACAAACAGCATCAGGAACAAGGTCAAACCCCTCATGATGTCAATTGACAAAATCCTGGGCGTTGATGTTGATACTGCTTCATTCATATGAACAAGTTAATCCTAATATCAATCTTATCACGGATAATTCGTATCTGCTCCAGGTTGGTGACAACACCAACCTAAAACAGGAATAGTGGTGTTACTCCAAAATGCCCTTACTGCATTATGAGATGGTTAGTGTTTATCGGGATCGAACGGGGTACCTAGCCTAATGACCTACTGATTAAAAGACGTTTAGGTTATTGATCCTCCGGAGGTAATGGTACTGAATGCTTCCTATACTTTTCATAAAATTTATCCCACATATTATAGTACTTTTCTCCATAGAGTGCCTGTAACCTGGGGTCATCCCTGTGGGGGTAAAAGTCAAAGATGTCACCATTACCCAGTATTCTAGGATCCTCTTGCTCCGCTAGTATCTGGTTCATTTTGGATTCGAGTTCACCAATTATGCTCACAAATTCCGGGTGTGTTGCCAGGTTTGTTACGCAGTCCGGGTCCTTATTGATATCGTAAAATTCAACTGCTGGTCTTTTGCCAAATGCAGATAGAAAATATTGATGATCAGAGTCATTGGACGATAATCCTGTCAAATATGTTTTTGTTGGTGAACCATCACAATTCATATATCCATATTCAGGATCTCCTACAGGCCAACGGTGAGGCTTATAATTTCGGATAAACAAATAATTATCTGTTTTGATAGCGCGTGCAGGATATCCTACTGAATGTTGGTCACCTTCCATTCTGCCCAAATCATGCCGTTCTTTTCCCAAAATGGCAAAACTCCGGTTCGGATCAACTCTACCTGACTTACCAGATAACATGATGTCAAGAAAGCTTTTCCCGGTCATTTGTGGGTGTTTATCAAGGCCGGCTACCTCAAGTAATGTAGGGGCCACATCAGGAAAGTTGATGTAATCTGTTACTTCAGTTCCCGGTTTTATTTTATCACCCCATTTGGCAGCAAAAGCTACGTGAAACCCTTCATCGTAGATCTGTCCCTTTACCCTTGGAAATGGCATGCCATGATCAGAGGTGACAATAACCAACGTATTTTCCAGGAGATCTCGCTCTTCCAGCACTTTTAAAGCTAAACCTATCACTTTGTCGTGGTATTCTACTTCTACTGCATAGTCGGCCAGATCACCTCTAATAAGATCATTGTCAGGGAAAAAATCTTGGACCTCAACCTTGTCCAAATCCATGCTTTCTTTTTTATATGAATCCTTTTCAAACTCCCTGTGAGCTTCATGTGTTCCAAGCCAGAAACAGAAGGGTTTTCCTTCATTATTATTGTCAAGAAATGCTTCAAAGTTCCCTGCATAATCTTTGTTGCTGATTCCTGAATAAGGAGGTTCAAGTTTTAAATCATTGTATTTCCAGCCTGCTGGATTGTGCTCGCCATAATATTTTCCCGGACCCCATCCTTTACCCGTGTAGCCAATGAAATAACCAGCTGATTCCAGTAAATCCGGATAAAACTTCCATTTCGGAGGGAGAATAGGTTGATGATTTGCTGCTTCTTCCAGTTGCCATGAATAGCGACCTGTGAGCAGGCAAGCCCTTGCGGGTGCGCATTTTGGGTTGGTCACATAGGCGTTTGTAAATAAAATACCTTCGTTAGCTATACGATCGAAATTTGGTGTTTCGATGTATTTGCAGCCATAGGCACCCATACTTGTACGGGAAATATCATCTGCGATGATAAATAGAATATTGGGGCGTTCTTCTTCATGATTGCATGAGAATAGTTGAACTGATAGTAGAAGGATGAGGTAAGCTAGTTTTGTATTCATATTGGCAAGGTGGTCTCCATGATTTTTATATTGCATGTATTAAATTTTTGAATTTAAAATTCATCTATATTGATTGGTCTTTCCGGTATCCCTTGTTTTTTCATTCTTAAGGCAAATTCCTTGTCGGATTCCTGAGGACTTGGGAAGGCATTACTTGGTGTGTGTTCAGCCATCATTATCCCATTTATCCTTTGAGCTATTTCAGGAAATTCTGCTGATAAATCCTTGTCTTGTGCAGGATTTTTTTCTAAATCATAAATTTCCAATTTGCCTTCCTTGTTTTTATAGCCGTACCATTTCCCAAAGCGTACAGCTTGCTCTGCTTTGAATTCCCAGTAAAGGAAATCATGCTTTTGTTGTTTTTCTTTTTCACCTAACAAAGTAGGTAGAATTGAAATCCCATCTGTTTTAACAGGAGCTTGAATCCCAATAATATCGGCAGCAGTAGGTAAAAAATCCCACATTGCCCAAATGTGATTACTGGTTTGACCAGCGTCAATTTTCTCCGGCCAACGTGCAATACCAGGTACGTGAAAAGCACCATCAAGCATGTTTCCCTTAAGTCCTGCACGTGGTGATCCATTTTCAAAAAATTCTAGTGTAGTATTATCCCCCCTGGGAACATTCCCTTTTGTGGTTCCATTGTCAGAGGCAAAAACAATGAGGGTGTTTTCATCGATGTTCAATTCTTTTAGCAGACTCATTAATTTCCCTACTTGGCTGTCTACTCTTGAAATCATCGCTGCATAAACTTTGTGATCCAAGGGCCAGTCATTATTAGTGTATTCTCCGAGATCCGGTACTATATAAGAGCCATGAGGTGGTGTATAAGCTAAATAAAGGAAGAAAGGATGGTCTTTGTTTTGGCGAACAAAATCCAAGGATTTTTCACTGTACCAGTCGAATGCATAAGTGGCTTTTGAAGGGTCCTCAATACCTACAGGTTGGCAAATTCCATTTTCGTTGTAAGGTTGGTTCGCCTTGTAATTTTTCCTAATGTGGTGAGTTCCATTCTCTGGGAAATAGATCCGCTCTTCATTGTGATATAAAAATTCAGGATAATGACAGTGAGCATGCCGTTGGTTTAGATATCCATAAAATTCATCAAATCCCATCCGATTCGGAATTCCGTACTGATTATGCAAAGCAAGACCCCATTTTCCAAAAAGGCCAGTTTTATACCCAGCTTGCTTGAGCATCATTGCCACAGTATAGTCACCTTCCAGGAGCCCTTCCCGATAATCATTATATTCATTATCCCTTACTCGTGCATGCCCAGGATGTAGACCTTGCATTAGACTGGAACGGGATGGCGCACATACCGCATTTCCGGAGTAGGCATTTGTGAAAATCATACCTTCTTTTGCCATTTTATCAATAGATGGTGTTTGAATCTTCTTTTGACCGAAAGCACCAATATCCCTGTAGGCCATATCATCCACCAGTATAAAAATGATATTCGGATCTTTTTTGGCTGCAACTTTTTCCTGCTGCTTATACCCTTTTATCTCTTTTCTGATGATTTCATTTTTTTTCAGTTTAATCCTCTCGCCATGTATTTCAAATTCACAATCTTTCCATGCCTCCAATTCCAATGAAGCGGAATTCTTTACAATTTCACCGCTAATTTTCACTCCCAATTGTGAATAGATATTATTCAGATAAACTTGTTCTCCCCAGGGATTGCACTTGGCAATCTCAAGTTTTCCGAACCAATCGGACACCAAGTTATTTAGCAGAGATTGAGCGACCAGCCCATTGGTGATGTTGTAGAAGGTCTTTCGTCTTTTTCCGCTGGTTTCATATATCTGTATCCAATCAGGATCAACATAGTTTGCTTTTTCCATGTTCTCCCAATCTTTTTTCCACCCTTCAGTATCACCAATTCTGGAACCCGCTAATAGAAATTCACCAAGAGACCAACCGTAGAAATAAGGTTTTTTGGCGTCTTTGGTAATACTGTACCGAAGGTCATAAGCAATTTCAGAAGCATTGGAAACTTCATTGCTTACCGGAAGAAATGCCATATCATTTAATTGCACCGGGTGTTTCTGTTCTCCAAAACCGTCTTCCCCGCTTCCGCCACTCGAAAAGTAATAACCTCTTTTTGATTCTAATGTAGGGAAAGCCAATCCATCCTTTAAAATTTTGGAATATGTACCATCTTTATCCAGGCCGTACTCAATCGCCTTTTGGAAACAATACTTCGCACTAAAAAGAGCACAGAGATAATTCTCCTGATTTACACCTCCCTTTTCGTCTTGCCCCTGAGAAGGCTTTATCGAAAGATGCCATAAGCTATCATCTCTCTTTTGGCAAATGCTCTTGTAGAATTGGGCAGTCTCTCGAATAAGTGGTTCTGCATATTTCGCCCTCCAATTATCATCATTTGCCAGGAGTGCAGTTTCATAAGCCATACGAGCCATATAACCTGAATTGTGAATCTGATAATAGTGCCTGTTTGGAGGTGTCGGTGTATGAAATCCCGAGAATTCGCCGTATGGGAATACCCAAGGGGCCATAATACCATCAACATTTAATAAGCGTTTGGTATATTCCTTCATTCCTGATAGCCTATCCGTAAAATTCTCAACCATGGACTTAGCTATACCAATATTTCCAGTAGCAAGTAAAATTGGATGCACAAAAGAAACATCCTGAGGAAAGCCAAAAGGCCAGTGATTTGAAGTAAATCCCATGGGTGGGGGAAGGCTAAGTTTCTCATCATTGAATGAATATAGAAACATGGCCATGGAACGTACCCAAACTTTTTGCGCGTTTGGATCGGGAACTATTATAATGCCCATTTCCTGCCATTTTTTTTGCCACCAATCAGTGGTTTGAGTCAGTGACTTTTCCAGAGTTGAACTGGTAGGTTTATCTAATGAAAGTAAAATATTGTTCTCTCCTGAATGTAGTTTAAATCGTAAGTTGGAATTTTGGTTTGTTACTTCAGTATTCGTTTTTATGTAGTAAACCAATTTGGCCTCATTACAGGATACTTCGATCTTCCATTCACCGCTATTCTCTGAGATTTCAGTCGTTTGATGGAGTTCTTGATTATAGTGTACATTCAAAACTTCTGTTGACTTGAAAATCACATCAGAGCTTTCTCCCTCTACATTGATACTGATTCCTGCGATATTTTTTTCGACCGGATCAAACCATGTCAACACTGAAACATTTCCGTTTTCATTTCCAAACTGTGTCCTTATATTTCCTTCTAAGAAAGATTGATGTTGACTATAACTGGTAATCTCCTCGGGTTCTTTTTCCCAAAACACCTGCCCAAATGGAATTAGGTAGTCAGCACCGTGTTTTGCTCTAGTGTAATATTTTATATGAAGAAATTCTGTTTTGCCAAATCTCTTGTATTCTTCCTTGTTTGATGGATTAACATGCAATCCTAAAGGTCCGTAAGAGCTGCCAAAAAGACCATTTCCCTGATACAGCTTAACCATACCGGGAGCAGGAAATGATGTCCTTATTACATCTGCTTCCTTTATTGTTTGCTCGATGAGTATATGGTTAGGTTTTATCTGTTTTTGCTCCTGACTACATGTAGTAAACAACGCAAAAATTGAAAAATAAATAAGTAGTATGTAGATCTTCATTTGAGCTCAAATATTTTGTTTGGGTCATGTCTTTGGAATACTCAAAGTGGCTTTAGCACTGTTAAGAAAAACTCGATTTACAGATATAACCCTGTAGCAATGCTGGCGTACAACTAAGACGAAATTTTTTTGCTGGCCAATTATCAATTAATCAATAGCCGTCATTTTGAGTTAGTTTGGCTTCCGTGTTGTTTTGAATTTCTGCATTTGGAATGGGATACAAGTTGTTATGTGGGGCAACCGTAGAACTTGCATAGAAATTGTAACGCCGTGTGCGGTCATAGAGGAGACCCAGTCTATTTAAGGTTACTCTTCGTGGTTCTTCCATAAATAATTCTCTAAGACGCTCATCCAGGATCAGATCAATGTCTACATCTGCTGCATTGACAGGAGTTGCATTGACCCTGTTTCTAATGGTATTGATATCAGCAGCGGCAGCTCCCGTATTTCCCAAGTTCATATAAGCCTCGGCCCGTATTAGAAGAGTCTCCGGGAGTCTCGCTGCGTATATATCCGCAAGATACGCTCTGGAACCTTGTACCATTTGAGGTCCCCGACCACCATAGCTGGCAATGAAGGCCAGGTGCTCCGGGGTAGCTGCTGCTGCCTGAGTACCTGTAAGTGTGCCGGGAAGTAGCTGTTCAAGCTCATGATTATTTTGCGTACAATACTTAAGGAAAGTGGGATATAGATATCTATTTGTGTCATTTTCTATGGTAGCCGGATCCATATATGTCTGGTAAGCTTCCTGACTATTATTGAGGTCTATGGTATCGCCGTAATGGATGGAAAGTGGGTTATCAATCCACCATTTGCGAAGTATGTTAACGTTAGCATTTCGAATATCATTATCCCAATCTGTAGGATCCACATTTTGCCAGATGGTATGGGTCATATGGGTAGATGGACGAAAAAACCCTTGTCCTCTTCCACCATGATAGGTAGAAGGATAAACGAATGTTTCTCTTCCGCCATCACCTTGGGCGGACCAGGAATTGTAATGAGGTCCCAGCTGCCGTTCCCAGGTGTTTGCATCTCTTTGTGGATTACCTAAAATCTGACCGTAACCTCCCGGTGTTTCATATTCTACCTGAAAAACCCAAATACCCTCTGTATTTCCACTAGATCGGTTTTGGTTGTTTTTGCGAAACAAATCCCACCATACATTTCCATTGGTTTCACTGCTTCGGCTACCGAATCTTGTGGTCATTAGCGAAAAGTTTCCTCCATCAATTACTAAGCTGGACTCATCAATGGCCAACTGATAATCTCCGGTACTTAGGTACGTCTCAGCTAGGTAGTGAGATGCCACATCTCTATGAAGTCTACCCTCTTGTTGAATATCATCCACATCCGGTAGATTAACTTTAGCAAACTGAAGGTCTTCTATTATTGCAGACAATACTTCTGTTGTAGGGGCCCTTGTGTAACCTCTCCCAGGGGTTTGTTCCTCCAGGATCAAGGGTACATCACCAAACAAATAGACCAAAAATCGGTAGGCCCAGGCGCGCATGAAACGAGCTTCTGCCGTAAGTCTGTTTTTAACAGTTTCATCCTCAAAGGATACAACTTCAATTCTATCGATAACAGTATTGGCGTTGGCTATCATTTTGTAGGCATCTGTCCATCTCGCTCTTACATTGTCGTTATCTGGGCCAAAAGCAGTATACTGGGAATATACGTCAGAATAAAAATCGCGGGCGTGCCATCCACAGTCAGTCCCTAGCCAAAAATCCCAATCAGAACGAACATTGCCACCTCTATTTCCCATATATCTTCGGGCAAGGTTGTACAATTGGGCATTAGCGGCTTCAAATCCTGCCTGATTGGTGTAAGAATTTTCTATGGTAGTAAAACTTAATGGAACCTCATCGAGAATTTTATCTTCATCACACGCACTTATTGCTACGGTTAATAGGAGCAGTAACACTTGGCTTGAATATTTATTTATCTTCATTTTGATCGTATTTTAAGTCCCAGAACTAGAATGACATATTTAGGCCCATAGTGAAAGACCGGGTGACAGGTCGCCCATAGGAAATCCCTATACCTGCCCCAGGCTCAGGATCCACCCCCGGCCAGTCTTTCCTCCATGAGTAAAGATTTCTGCCACTTACCATCACACTAAGACTATTGATACCTATCTTATTTAATAGACTCTTGTCAAAAGTGTAGCTTAAGGTCACGTCTTGCAAACGGACAAAACTTCTATCCCTTAGAAAATGCGGGATCACATTACCGTTAGAATCATAATTGATCCGAGGACCTTCTGAATTGGGATTATCGGGAGTCCAGTATTCAGCAACTTGAGGTAAAAGTCCGCTTGTCCGTGATCCAGTGGCACCATTCCAGAAAGGAATGCTCCACCAGTTGTCGTATGATCGATATCCATTTCTGCCCCCTTGAATGGAATTTAGAAAAACACTCAAAGAAAAGTTTTTGTAGCTGAATTTATTGAGTAAACTCCATCGATAGACAGGGTTTTGATGTCCCAAAACCACCTTGTCCGCTTCGCTGGTGATCAGGCCATCACCATCCTGATCTACCAACCTATAGTCCCCTGGTTGAAACCCGGGAAGGAAGTCTTCATCACCTACATCATAAATGGGATCATTGGGATCGATTTGGTAATGAAAGATTGTTCCTAATTGTTCTCCAATGAAAAAACCATAGTTTCTACCTGCAATTTCTCCCAGACTCGTTTCAATCAGATCATCCTCTTTTCCATCCCCATCTGCATCAAATCCGAGCACTTTCACCACTTCATTTCTATTGGTGGAAAAATTGATTGTTGAGGACCATTCAAAATTGTTGGTGCGTACATTTATTGTTGTAATGGAAAGCTCCAGACCAGCATTTTTCACTTCCCCAATATTGGCCGCACTCCGTTCAAAACCTGAAAGTGAGGGGACTGGAATGATTGCAATAATATCACTGGTAGTGCTTTGATAAAACTCCATATTTCCGTAAATCCGATTGTCTATAAAACCATAATCCAATCCGACATTCAAACCAGTGGTTGTTTCCCATTTTAAGTTTGGAAAGGCTGGAGTAAGTGGCTGTTGGCCTATGACTGTAGACCCCCCATCTCCATAAACATAGGCAGGCAATTGCTGCACTGATGCAAGCGTCAGGTACCTGCCATCTGTACTTGGACGACCTGTTCCTGGAAATTCAAGTGAACTTCTTCTTCCAGATTGTCCGTAGGATACCCGGAGCTTCAATTCATTCACTACATCTTTGAGACTGGATAAGAAGCTTTCATCGATTATAGCCCATCCTATTGCTGCTGTAGGAAACAGGGCACTCTTTTCATTCGCCCCGAATCCTGAAAAACCGTCTCTCCGGAGTGTGCCTGTTAAAAAGTACTTCCCCTTGTAATTGTAATTGACCCTTGCCATTTGATATAGGCTGCTTTCGTCTTGCGCGTCTGAATTTATAAAAGCATTTTCTGCTAATGATAAATTATTGAAGTCGGTAAGCGTATTTGGGAAATTGGTAGCCAAAATTCGGGTTTGTTCTAAATACCGCTCTTCACGGCCATATACAAGTGTTGCGTCAATATTATGTAATTCATTAATTGTCCTTTTGTAAGAAATAATATGGTCAAGTGTCCAATCTTTCCACAAGTATGCATCCTTACTAGCCTGGCCAACAATTGTCTCAGGATTTTCTGTGACATACATAAATTGATTTTGAAGTCGATTTCTATAGCTATTGTTATAATTTACCCGGTATTGAAGCCCCTCAACATGTGGAACCATAACCACAGCATAGAGTGTGGAGTTTAGTTGCAATCGATTATCATCATTCAGGTCATTGGCTCTGATAAGTTCGTTTTGACGCCCACCAAGAATAAGATCAAGCAAGTTTCCGTCCTCATCTGTGGGGGTGACAAACCAGGATGTAGTGTAATGCCTTCGGTCAAATTCAACCCCGGAGTAATCTGATGTCGTCACAAATGAATTTGTTCCGATAGTTAACCAATCATTTAACTTAAGATCCAGGTTGACTCTACCAGTAATCCTTTTGAAATTATCTCCTTTTAGTATTTCTTCGTTATCAATAAAAGACCCTGAAACATAGTAGTTTACATTCTTTGTGCTTCCGGAAATGCTGAGGTTATGGTTATTAACAAATCCCTGTCGAGTCATTAGATCCTGCCAATCTACATTAACACCATTTTCATACCCCCAACGTTCAGAGTAGATGAATTCGCCTTCGGCCTCAAGACCTAAGGTTACGTCATAATTAGGATCGTAAAACCTTCCCTCTTCATAGGATTGTTCCCAGTCAAAGGCTCGTATCTGATCCAGGTATTGTTCAGGAGTATTGTATGTCAACCTGTTTGCGTCTTCTTTAAAACTGTAACGTGCTGAATAGTTAAAGATGGGTTTTTCAGTGGCTTT
The DNA here is from genome assembly GCA_047947195.1 of Bacteroidota bacterium. Taxonomy (GTDB): domain Bacteria; phylum Bacteroidota; class Bacteroidia; order Cytophagales; family Cyclobacteriaceae; genus UBA7330. The sequence goes on along the minus strand of CP170458.1, from coordinate 1,146,872 downwards.
CCCAGATTTAGTAGTCACCATAATAACCCCATTAGCTCCTAAGGAACCATAGATTGCGGTGGAGCTCACATCTTTAAGCACATCGACGGATTTCACATCGTCCGGATTAATATCCTGAAAACTCCCTCTAAAAATGATTCCATCTACCACAATGAGTGGTTGACTGTCTTCAGGATCAGTGCTAAGGGTTATATTTCCTCTAATAGATAAGTTAACATTTTCACCAGCATCTGTACTAATCCCTACATTCAGGCCCGGGATAGTTCCCTGGAGAGATTGTGCAATACTGGTATTACCCTGATCTTTGAATGTTTCCAGATCTGCGCGAACCACCGCTCCTGTAATATCAGACTTCTTTTGAGCGCCGTAACCCACTACAATCACTTCATCAAGAAGCTCAGTATCCTCGGATAATTTTACATCAATGATACTTAGTGATCCAACTGTTATTTTCTGGGTGGCAAAACCTGTGAAACTAAATGAAAGCACTGATTCAGAAGAAGAAACCGTCAACGAATACTTGCCGGAGATATCTGTGATAGCTCCGTTGTTTGTACCTATTTCCAAAACAGTTACTCCAATAAGGGTTTCGCCATTACTATCCGTCACTGTACCGCTTACATCAACTGTGGTAGGAACATCTTCTGAATTAGTGCCCTTCGCCATAATCATCTTCACTGAACATATTGTCAGGATTACATACATTCCAATCCTGGTTACCTGCGATAAAAATTCTAATCTTTTTCCCATAGGATTTGATTTGTGAGATAAGTTTTGAGTCCTGAATCTTGAAAATTGTAATCCCAACATATTTCACCTTCAAGATTTCCGAGCTTCATCCTTTTAATCTTTATGGATTGAATTTATTCATGGAAATGAGAATTATCAACGTTTAAATCTCTAAGCACCCTTATATATTCCTGGCAGCACACCAAATGCAACCTGTTAGATAATATCAATACATCTCAATCAAATTAATATTGGAATACAGAATTAATGACGGTTTTAGGTGAACCGGTGTCGCGACAAGTTCAAGTAGATGGATTTGAGTGAAGGTAATCCTACCAACTTTAGCGAAGTAGTAGATATGAATGACACCAACGAGGTATAACTGCAGAAGGTAGAGAAGAAAAAATAATTCTAAAGAAATACAAATAATTAGAAGATTAATAAACAAAAAGTAGACTAAAATGATGAAACCTATTTCAAGATTTGGATCATTCGTAGTGGTTTTTCTCGCACTTGCAGTATTTATCTCCTGTGGTAAAGATGAGGAACCATGTACAGAATCAACATGGTATCAGGATGCGGACGGTGATGGATTGGGTAATGCAGATGTTTCTCAAGACGCTTGTGAAGCTCCTGAAGGGTTTGTGGCTGACAACACAGATTCGGATGATAGTTGTGCAACTGGTGATATCATGACTTTTTACAGAGACGCGGACGGTGACGGCTTAGGTGATCCGGAAATTACGGAGGAGGCCTGTGAAGCCCCAACAGGATTTGTCGCTAACAGCGATGATGTAGGAGATTGCTTTGCAACATGCCAGGATGTAGGAGCAGATAGCGAACTTGGTATTTTCTTTGATGGCTTCCAGAGTAGAACGGATGCGGATGGAAATCTACTTTGGGAACCAGTAGCAGTAGGAGATGCGATTGAGCCTGGTATTGTAGATAATGTCCAGGGGAATTTAGATGAAAATGCTACATTAAATGGTGGTGCCGATTACGGAGTGGATGGTCCTCTTGAAGGAGACTTTTACCTAAGCCTAATCTCACCAGCTGATGATGCAAATAGAAGTCAAAACAGGTTTGCCATACAGCCTTGTCAATTAACTGGAGATTGCGGCACAGAAGGTGGCGCTACTGTAGATCTTTCAAGTTATACAGATCCTTACCTTAATATATGGATCAATAGCGGAACCGGAGAATCTGATTCTGCTGCTATTGGTGAATTACAATTTCGTTTGTATGACGCAGTGGATCAACAAAATTTAACTTGGTATAACTGGGATCCAAACAATGAAGGATCTGGCGCTGTTGATCTAAAAGTAAAAACCGGAGGAGAGTGGAGAGTTTACTCTTTCCAATTGTACTCTGATGTATACGAGGTTAATGATGTATACAATCAAAATTTAAATACCAGCACTGGTCTTATCGAGCGTATCAGGTTCTCCATGGATACTCGTAGCATAATAAGTGCTACAACAAATTTTGTGCTTAATATTGATGCAATCTCAATCACAGAAGGCCCATTGGTAGATGTACGGTATCCTGAGGGTTATCCTGAATAAATTTATCAGTTACTATACCAACTAGGTAAACTTCAAGTAGTCGGTTTATACAAAAAAAGCACCAGTATTTAATTGGTGCTTTTTTATATTGTAAAAATGGAACCAATATTTCATTGACTAAATCGTGAGTTGTCAATTCTAGATAAGTAACCAAAAACAGGGTTTTCCATCTTTTTTAGTTGACAAACCACGCAAAATTTGATCATAGAGGGCGAATAGACTTCCATTTGAATCTTTAATAGGTGTCATTTCCTAACTCATATAAAAGGTAAATTTTATTTATCTTGTACTTAATACATTATGACTTTGATGGCAATTTTCATAAGGTTAAGTATTTCTTTAGTTCCAAAATAATGATCGATAAATTGATCGGATAAAATTAGTAATGGACTTAAAAGGATTATACAAGCTCAGTTTCTCCCTCATTATTGTTTTAGCTGGAACACTATCAGTGGTAGGGCAGCAAGAGACAATTCAACTACTAACAACTGTTTCAGAAACTACAAGGAGTGGAAAAAATGTCCAACACGTAATGGACTATTTAGCGTCGGAACTAAATGTTTATATTGAAAACACAAGAGCTGAAAATATTAGACAGTTTGTAGATGAACTGAAGTCTGATCAGTATGATTTGGTATATATTTCTCCTTTTTACTACTCTTTAGCAAAAAATAGAGGAGTTGAGATCGAACCACTTGTTGCCTATGCCTATGAAGATGGCAATCCTTTAGAATATTATAGTTGCATTATTGCCTCGCAATCTAGTGGAATTAATAATCTTAACGATCTTACTGCAAAAGAGAACAATTTTAGTTTCAAATTTTCAAAATCTACATCTACAGCTGGTCATATGATTCCACGACTTCAGTTAGCAACTGAGGGGATAAGACTTCCAGAATTATTTTTTGCAAATGTTGGATTTTCAGGTACTCATGGAGAATTGATAGCAGAAGTAGCAAACGGGTCTTTAGATGCAGGCTCTTGTGCTTGTTCCAAAGACGATTTGACAAATGACAAGATAAAAGGAATTTGGACCTCACCACCTATAATTAGAGACTTCTTTGCTTCCACAAAGTCCATGAATGTAGAACTAAAAGAAAAGATAAAACAGACACTTGTAAGCATGCATGAAGAGGCAAGACCTGAGATTTATCAAAAAATTATTAATAGCCACAAAACTGAAGATTTTAGAAGATTTGTATCAATTACAGAAGAACCCATAGAGTTCATGCTCCGATCAATAGATGACGTGAAAGACATTCATTTTTTTCTTAGTTATTATCAGGATCATATATCACAACAGCAAGAAGCGATTATTGCGGGTGACCAAAGACTTAAAGAACAACAAGAACTACTCGAAAATCAACAGGCTAGTTTGAAAGATCAAATAGTCATGATTGAAAATCAGTCCAAGCTGTTGTACATATCACTCATAGCGATTTTTCTAACACTTGTTGCGGTAATAGTCTTTTACAGAAACTTCAAGCAGCGGAAGTCACTCTCTGAAAGACTTGAAAAGAAAGCAAAAGAGTTTGAAGTTCAAAACTCTGAACTTAAAGAACTCTCTAAATCCAAGGAAGGTCTTACCCAAATGATCGCCCATGATATGAAAACCCCGCTAAATGTGGTCCTAGGGCTTTCGGAGAAGATTCCAGATGAAGAGAAAACTAAAGAAATTCATCAATGCGGGAAGCTGATGCAGCAAATGGTAACGAACATGCTAGATATACAGAAGTATGAACAAAAGAAAATGTTCGTAAACTTCCAATCAGTGAATGTAAAAAGGCTCGTAAACCTATCAATACAATATATGGAGTTCTTATTAAATGCTCGAGATATCCATTTCTCAGAAGAGATAGATGATGATGTTTTTGTATTAGCTGATTCTGATATTTTTATGCGGGTGCTTACTAATCTTTTTTCCAACGCCGTTAAATATAATCCGGCTGGAAGTAGTTTGTCAGTGCAGGTTGAACGAATTGGGAAGAGGGTTAAGGTTATTATATCAGATACAGGAGAGGGTATTCATCCGGATGACCTTCCCTTTATTTTTGATAAGTTCTGGCAAGTGGATTCCAAAAAATCAGGACGAATTCAGTCCACTGGACTTGGGCTTACCTTCTGTAAGATGGCTATGGAAGCACATGGTCAAACAATTGAAGCAACCTCCAAAGTTGGAGTCGGAACCACTTTTACCTTATATTTTGAAAGTGCTCCACGTGATAAGAATGTTCAACCTGCGAAAATGAAGAAAAAAGTAGAAAAAAATCATGATACTATCTCATCGAATGACCTTCAGCAGATTGATGAACTAATTGAACGGATTAAAAATATACCGCTATACAAGTATACGACTATTACCAACGAACTGAGAAAAGACTTGAGTACTCCTCGTGTGGAAGAATGGAAAGCCAAAGTCATAGCAGCTGCTGGCAACTGGAATCAGGACCAATACATGAGTTTGCTATCTTTCACTACATCAGAAAAATCCAAAAGTGCTAATTATGAACAAGTCTGATGAAGTCTATTTATTTGATATTAATCTAACTTAAATCTTGACTCCAATAAAGCTCTTACTTGTTGACGATGATAGCGAAAATCTCAAGGTTTTCGTCAATTATATGATCGAAAAAAATTATGAGATCATGTATGCTCCCAATGGCGCTGAGGGGTATGAGATTGCCAAGAACGAGCAACCAGATTTGATTTTGATGGATTGGGCTATGCCTATTATGAACGGGTTAGAAGCTGTACTAAAACTCAAGGCAAAGACTATCACCTCACATATTCCCATAGTCATGGCTACGGGTGTGATGACAGCTTCTGAGGATTTGCAAGAGGCATTAGAAGCAGGTGCCACTGATTTTGTAAGAAAGCCATATGATAAGTTGGAACTATTCGCCCGGATTCAGGCAGCACTGCGGTTAAGCTGGTCTATGAAAGAGATCAATGCAAAAAATCAGGAAGTTAAGGTATTGATGCAGCAATCACTCGATCAAAAAGAACGTGAGCTTTCACATATGGCTATGACCGCCCATGAACACAGTGAGTTCTTGCGAGGAATACAAGAGACACTTAAGAAAACATTAAAGAATCCGAAAGTTGTGGATATCAAATCCATTCTCAAGAAGATCAAGAACCAGCAATCTTCTATGAATTCCTGGGATTCTTTTATGCACCATTTTGACAATGTACATCCGGATTTCCTGGCTAGGATGAAAGAGGAGGGACTCACTATTAATGAACTCAAACTCGCTGCCTATCTCAAAATAGGTATGAATAATAAAGAAATTGCATCACTGACTGGAGTTGAGCCTGGTACTGTAAAAAGCAATTTATACAGAATGAAAAAAAGGCTAGGCCTCACTGCTGAGACTGACCTTAGAGAATACCTGATCCAACATGATTCACTTCATAAAAAATCAGAAGAAACTGAGTAGAGCAATTTTTACTTCATCTCAATTCTTGTGAAAGAGAATAGCATCTCCACTCTCAACTTTACAAGCATTCGAATATATACCGGGCAGCACACCAAATGCTCCCTGTTTGCCAATATCATTGTGTGTTATTCAATTTAATATTGATATTCAAAAATCTTGTTCTTTCAATATGTGGAAGACCATTATTAAAGAATTTATTGACACCTCTATGATCCAGATTAAGGTTGAAATTGAGCTAATTTCAGCTTAGATCGGACTGTACCTATTGTAGATAATTTATGAAGAAAATACATTCTCTTGGTTTCATGCTATTAATAATAGCTTCGTGTAATCAGTCTATAAGCTCACGGGAGCAAGGAGCAAATAACAGCTCATTAAACGAAGAGAAAAATGAAAGAATGAATATTCTCTACATATTTACAGATGACCAATCCATGCGAACACTTTCCTGCTATAACGGATCCTATGATTTTGTGGAGACCCCAAATATAGACTACCTGGCAAGCCAGGGAGTGCGATTCCAATATGCTTACACAGGAGCAAAATGTGTTCCTTCCAGAGGAAACGTACTTACTGGTTTACTACAGCATAATTATGATACAAATACTAGCTATTGGATCAGTGATTTGAAAGCCCAGGGATACCATACCGGTATGATTGGGAAATGGCACTGGAATGTCCCCAGAGTTAATGAAACATGGACTGAATCGATAATTTGGGAACATCACCTACCCAACCGAGACAACTATTATTGGGGCCAAAAAGTGCGAATTAATGGAGGAGAGGAAATTATACTCGACCAATATAGTAGTGACTATTACACTGACAAAACAATTGAGTTTATAAAAAATCGAGCAGGGGAGCCCGATAAACCGTGGTTTTATTGGCTTTGTTATGCCGGTGTACATGGACCTTATGAGCCTGCAAAAGAAGACATTGGAGCCTATGCTGATGCAGATGTCACAACTCCTCCAGATATCTTTGGACCTCGACCTGACAAACCCGAACACCTGATAAATGGCTCTATGTTTACTCGAAATAAAAATGGAGAACCTATCCGGGGGAAGGAAAATAAAACACTTACTGAATGGGTGAGACAATACAATGAAAGTGTAAGGGCAATCGATCGAGGAGTAGGTCGGATAATGGAGGCACTGACTGCAACAAGTCAGCTTGAAAATACTATGGTGATCTTTACCTCAGATCAAGGTTATGCCTGGGGACAACATGGATACGCTCTTAAAATTGCCCCTTATGATGCCAACTTACTTGCCCCACTCATATTTGCTAACCCAGTCAAAATCCCAAAATCAAAACTGATTAAAACACCGGTAAATGGCACTGATATCATCGCTACTATTCAACATATTACGCAGGTGATACCGACAAATCCCAGTGATGGAAGAATTCTTACTGAACTTATCTATTCAGGCAATGACGAAGGTTGGTCCAACGAATACATGGTTCAAACTTACACTGGTCATCTTTACGGAAATACTGCGATACGAGAAGGATTGGAGAAGGCCTACGAAACAGATAATTGGGAAGATTTTATTGTCCATAACTCTAAAACAAAATCGTGGATGATGCTTCGTCACAAAAACTACAAATATGTTCGTCATATATACAAAGACTACATTGAAGAGCTTTACGACCTTGATAATGATCCGGAAGAACTTGTGAACCTGGCTGTTAAGGAAGAGTTTAGGGATCTTCTCTTAAAATATAGGGCACAGCTTCTTGTGGAATTTGAAAAGAAAGGAGCTACGTATCTTGATTTACTACCAAAACCAAAGGAAGTCATACTCTAATGACGTCAGCAAAAGCATATCCATTATTAGATGATTTTCCAAGAATTTTTAAACCTAGATAAGCACGCAATACCAAATAAAAAAGCCAGTCACATTTCTGTAACTGTCTGATTATCAAGAGCCTCCTATCGGGATCGAACGGGGGCGCCTAGCCCATGACCTACTGATTACAAGTGTACGATGAATGTGCATATTTGACCCAATTTGGCCTATTTCACTACACCTTTGTGCAGAAAGTGGTGCAAAATATACCTTCTGACTATTACCCTCATTCCTTTCTGCAAAATTCAATTGCCTCAGGAAAATCCATAATTATTGGCCTATTGATATCTTCTTGTAATTGCCATGTAAATCTGAACTCATTTTGGTATCTAAATTTTTTATTCTTTATGACTATACCTTCCAAAAACAACATTATTTGAAAAAATAATGTAATTATCTGGCAATCAATAAATTATTAAACATCACACATACTAATGACCCACTGATGAAGTATCAATTGGTCGCTCTTTTTAAAATGCTGATAATCAGCGGATTAGAATTACAGGGTATAGTGAAATCAGTGGGTCTCAGGATAGCAAAAAACATAAAAAAGGCAGTTACAAAACGTAACTGCCTGATAATCAGAGCCTCCTATCGGGATCGAACCAATGACCTACTGATTACAAGTCAGTTGCTCTACCAGCTGAGCTAAGGAGGCTTTTAGCCTTTAGCTTATTCTTATCAGTATTCAAATAGAATACCTAATGCCTGGTCAGTTGCTCTATCAGAGCACCGAACCGCAGCTAAGCTAAGGAGGCTGCTTAAAAGCGAGTGCAAATGTATGATGCCTCGGGCTTATAGAAAAGAATTAATTAAATAAAATTGGCTAAAATTTTCCATACTTTTCTTTTGGTAAAAGTGCTGTGCTCTTACTAAAGATTTAGATTATTTGCTCAATGTCAGTATTATCGCTGACAAGGAAAATATCATTATTCTTATATAGGACGCTACACACCTCTCCCAATGTGCTCCCACACTGCTCCCAGTCTTCCTCCAATCAGGGAGTTTTTGCTGTCCAATGCCATAAATTGGATTTAACCTGGATTATGCAATAGAAAATCTAGTGGGCGGGGCAATGTTTGGTGGCCATTTTAAAGGCCCCTATTTAGTTACCAGCCCCAATTCCTCAAACTTATCAATGAGAAAATCAGCATACCTGAGGAATCCCAAATCCGTGAAGTGTACCCCATCGACGGTCCCTTCGTGGTCCTCGCCCATGGCCCCTTCACTCCGGATGTAATGGATGCTCTCAAATCCCTTTTTCATCATTTTATCATATTCAGCTTTGAGCGCTATGTTCTTATCAGTAATGGTCTTATCCAAATCCTGATTCAAGACTGAGTTTTCATAAATAAAATTCTCTACCAATAGGATGGGCGTTTCAGCATGCTTTTGCCGTATGGTCTTTACCAGGGGAATGGTTCTCTCTGTAATCTGCTCCACATTCATATTAGGCAAGCATTCGATCACATAAAAAGCCGGATCCAGACCCGCAATCAGCTCATTGATGGGCACTTCCATCCTTCCGTTTCCACTGAACCCTAGATTGATACAATCCATATTCAATTTTCTTGAGATAATGTTGGTATGGGCCATACCTGGGCGAGAGGCACAGCCTCCCTGGGTGATGCTGGTTCCGTAAAATATGATTGACTTCTTGGTTGTTTCCAGCGGCTTTTTGATCACACTCCCGGAATCAATACCTACTTCAATGTGGCTAACCCCATCGTACAGGGGCAAATACATCCTATATTCCCGCATTTCACCAGACATGTGATCAATCAGCAAGGATTCATTCTCAATACCTTTTGGGCGGGCAGTGTTCAGGTATTGCCAGTCGCCTCCATTGTTGAAGTACAGGTCGACCCCCTTGATTCCGGTTTCAGCCATGTGAGGCATATTATTGTTAAATAACAAAGTCCACTTTACATGGATGCTGGTTGAATTTGAAAAGAACCTGATGGACATTCCTGCCGAAGATTTGGATAAATTCCATACCGGATCACGCACCACCCCTTTCAGTGATAGTGGCAACCTGTCATACCGATTTTCTTTCAGTGAATCCGCTATTTGGGTACCTTCCAAAAGGAAAGATTCGTTTCCATAATAAACTGTCTGATTTGGTGATTGAGCGTTTCCTAATATTGGAATGCTTAAAAGCAACACAATAAGTATTCGATAAAATGCCATTTTATGCATGATGGTCCTTTTAAAATATGACTTGTTATCATAATGATAAGGTATTTAAACCATTATAAAATAATAAATGAAATTAATAACATAAATACATTATACATTACTTTAAAGGGTAGTAAACACTATCTGCTTGAGAGAATACCACTTATCTGTCTTAGGTTTAAATTCAACTGCCACCGAAGCTGAGATAAAATCAGCCTATCGGAAACTTTCAAAGAAATATCATCCGGATATCAACAAGTCACCAAATGCTGCGGAGGAATTTATCCGGATCAAGGAATCATATACTTATCTGACTTCTGACCAATCCACGTATTCAACCTATACTACTCAACAGTCTGCCTACGAAAATGAATTGTCAGAACAGGAAAGATGGAGAAGGGACTATAGAATTTGGGCCAGAGAAAAAGAGCAGGAAAATCTAAGACGGCAAAGAGAACTGATAGAGAAAATTGTTCACTACTTCAAACCATTTGCCTGGATCATACTTGGATTCAATATTCTACTAACCATTGACTTTGTGCTACCTCTTCGTGATCATGATCAAATGATTATTGGAGTGAATAGAGTATATGAAAGCAGCACATACCGATATAGAGGTTATAACAGGTACAGGTATGATGAGGTGATTTTTGAGGATTACACGATGCGGTTTGATCAGGGTGAGGTTGTTCAGCTACACTTTGACAAAAACGCAGTGGTGCAGACCACCATGATTTTATCTAAGCCTATGTATGCAATACTGAACGTTGATGGAAAAAAAGAACGACACAAACAGATTTACAACATCTACAATGTCTTTGGTTATGTAATCCCTGTTATGCTCTTATTAAGTGTGTTTTTCTTTCGGCTGAAAAAACCCATGTCGAGGTTAAATATTGCAATTGTCCTGGCAGTATTCGGAATTATTCAGCTTATCTTATACCTCATTTAATACCTCAGGGCCTTTCTGGTAAAGGATCAAAATATTCCTTACCCCTTTTGGCAAGCATTTCCTGACTGAGTTCATCAATCACTTGCTGGTAGCTCTCATTCCCTGAAATATTCTGATTCTCCTCCGGATCTTTCTGATGATCATAGAGCATGCTGGCGTAAAGACTGTCAGCTTCGTCCCGCCATTCAGTATAGTGAAAATCATCCTTCACGATTGTCAGGCCACTATGCCATTTGGAAATGGCGTAATTCTTATGAGAATGATTTGGATCCCTCATTACCGAAACAAAACTCTCTCCCTGTAGATGATCCGGCAATGGAAGCCCGGCCAATTCACATAAACTGGGATACATATCCACAAACTCCGCTTTTGTATGGGCTTTTTGTCCTCCGTTGAATCCTGGAGCTGCCACAATGATCGGAGCATTGATGGCATTGTGGAAATTACAATGCTTACACCAAAGTCCGTGCTCACCCAGGCTCCAGCCATGGTCCCCCCACAAAATGACAATGGTATTATCAGTCAGTCCTAACCTATCCAACTCATCCAGTACTAATCCGATCTGAGAATCGGTATAAGACACACAGGCATGATAGCCATGTCTGAGTATCATCGCAACGGAATCACTCACTGGCCCTTCCTTGGGTATACCCGTATAACTTCTCAGTTCACCGAAATTATGCATCGCTTCATCGGGAGCATTTTCCGGTTTGTATGGATTATCAGCAAGCCCAATCTTTAATGGATCATACAAATCCCAATATTTTGATGGAGCATTGAATGGAAGGTGAGGCTTCTTAAATCCCACTGCCAGGAAGAATGGCTTATCCATTTCGTTTAACCTCTTCAGATCACTAATCGCTTTCAATGCGATCTGCCCATCATGATAGGCCGAATCTGCTACATCAGCTTTCTCCCAGGGGTACCCCCTTTGCCCCTCCACAGAGTCCAGTCCGATATTCTCCGGAAGGAGATAGTTTCTCCCGGGTCCTTTTGGCCTCCACTCTTCATCCCAGGCTCCTTTGCAGTCTCCTTTGATATGTGCAACCTTCCCATTCGTGATCGTATAATACCCATTGGACCTAAAATGTCCGGGTAGGGTAACAATTCCAGGGGCCTGCTCATCAATATTGGTATCAAAAGAGAGAAATCGATTTCTTGTCGGCCGTAGCCCAGTAAGGATGCTTGCCCTTGATGCCCCACATACCGGGATATTACAGTAAGCATTTGGAAAAATCGTCCCCATGGCTGCCAGACGATCAATATTCGGAGAGACAACTCCTTTCGCACCAAAGCTTCCAAGCTCCGGCCGAAGGTCATCAACCGCGATAAAAAGGACATTGGGTTGTTTTTGCTGCTTATTCCCCTCATTGTTATTCTGACAAGATGTCCATAATACTCCAAGGAAAAGTGCCGCCGAAAGTATGCTAAATCTATTTTTCATGCTCATTTTGCTTCAAGTATCAATACCATATCCTGCTCTGCTAATTGGGAAAAAGCTAGCACATTGCCATCGTTTTTAATTGAAGTTTTGGTGAAAGTTCCCTTTACAGGGTCAAACAACCGGGCAGAATACACCAAATTCAACTTGTTTACAATACGTACGTCTAATCGGGTCGGAAAATATACCAGTATCGTCTTGTAGTCCGGCGATTTAAGCATTGGAACAAAATCATTGTATTTCTTATCCCCTGGCTGATCAATTAGTAGCTCCTCATGAGCTGGTGTAAATTCCCACCAATTAAATGTCTCAAAAAACTTCTTTGCATAAGGCACTTGTGTACCTGCTGGTAATTTCAGACTTTCTGACCAGGTACCTGTCCAGGGAGCATCACGATGGTTAAGGATAGTTTCTCCTTCCCTGAGCCAGGGCCAAATCCCATTCGCCCCATAAGTAACCCCCGAGATCGGTGTGGCAAATAAACTCCAATAGGTAGCCTGTCGGACGTCAAGTGTTGTCTCGTTTTGAAGGATCTGCTCATAAATGGGCTCAAGATTCATAATTGGCCTGGCAGGTATGCGATCCCAATCTTGAACCATAGGCCCCTTATTGAGCCAGTCTACGGTACCCTGTCCGGTATTGTGACTTGACTGATAACCCAGAATATCCAGCCATTCTTCCTCTGTATATGCTTTGCCGATCCATGATTTACCATGAGGATGCTGCGCCACTATCCCCTGGTGCATTCCTTCACCAAACACTCCTCTGCCAATCACTTTCCATCGTTGCTCATAATCGAAAAGATATTCTCCATCTCCACCCAGGATCCAAACCACCTGGTTACCTCCATAGCGAGCTACCATATACTTTGCTAACATTATCGCTTCATCCTGAGGCAGAAAATATCCTGGACTGAGTTCTCTACCACGTACTGCAGGCAGGGCCCAAAGCAAAACTGGTGCAGCAACCAATCCATATTCATTGATCCGGTCGACCTTTCCATCCAGTCGTTTAAAGAAATCAATATTTAGTTCGATCCTTCCTGAACCCGTAAATGCAACTCTCCCGTCTCTATCTCCTTCACCTCCCCGCCATTGTGTAGTCACAAATTGGATGGTGTTATATCCTTTGCTTTTTCGATCTGTTAAGTATTGATCCCATTCAGGCTCGGTAGATTTCAAAGCACCATTCCAGGCTGTGCAGGCCATCCAGAAAAAGGGCGTGCCATCCGAATAACTTAAATGATATTTACCCGGATTCCTTTTGACACTACCTCTTTGATAAATCTCTTCACTGCTCGTGTTTTTAATACATTCAAAGGAGCCTTGCTTTTCATGTAATCCGGCATTTGTATTATCAGAACAAGTGGTCCTGTAAGTCCAGGTGCCAACTTCATCTGGAACAAACCTGAATTTCCAGACTTTTCCTCCGTCCCAAAATCCACGGATTATTAGCTCTCTTCCCGAAGGCGCGGTGAAAGTGGCATTCAATTCACTGACCTGGAATAGCGGATTCTCATATTCAGTATCACTTTCAAGGGTAATCTCCTTTTTCATCCAGATGCCTGTCTGACCAAATGATTCGACGCATATCAGGATTAAGACAAGAAGTGGTAGCGTTCTTAGTTTCATCTTTGTTTGTATTATGCCTTTATTTAAGTCTTTTTAAGCATCATTAGCCTGAAATCCATCACTTGCTCTCCCGGGATCTCAAGCGCACGAAACTTCAACGTACCAGACCCCTTCCTCAGGTGGATCTTACCAATATCCAAGGGTTTAAAATCTTTCACATAACCCTCCCAACGTTCAATCCTGTCATTTTCCATTCCCATTAAGGGGGCATCATGAGCTTCGGTGATCTGTCCTTCAACCGTTTCACCAAGAAAGGAAAGTTCAAACTTCGACCCAATAGATCCTTGCGGACAAGTATAATATATCACTACTTCATAATCACCTTCATTGAGCACCTCCACATCCCAGGTAATGGAATCCTCAATGCTCACCCAGTTTTCAAAATATGTGCAATTGGGATGTCTGTTAGATCTTGTAATATTCCCGTGTGGTATCCCATCTCTGGCCGGGATTTGGGTATTGGGGAATCCCTCAAACCCAACCGTAAATGACCTGGTGTCTTCTTCTGGTAACTCAGAAAGCACATTTTTGACCCAATCGCCTTTATACGCGATCATTTGGGAAAGTACTTCAGGGTTTTCACCCGAAATGTCAGTATCCTGCCCCGGATCATTTTCCATATCAAACAGTTTATCATCACTATCCAGCCTGTATTTCTGACTCCTCACACTGGTCCTTTTTCCCCAATGATTGATGATATACCGATCTTCCCAGTCGGGATCTTCTTCAAAAAGAAGCGGGAGGAGACTTTTCCCATCCAGGGGTTTCTCTGACTCATAATTTATTTTGGCCAATGCTGTGAATGTCGGCAGGAAATCAATGGCACTCGCTATTTGATTCACCACTTTCCCTTCTTTTAATGTACCGGGCCAGTTCATAATTAAAGGTGATCTCACGCCTCCTTCATCTGTCGAGCCTTTTCGCCCTTTCATCCCATCATTCCAACGCCAGCTATTAGGTCCATTGTCGGAGAGGTAGATGACAAGGGTGCTTTCCCTGAGATTCAATGCTTCCAGCTTCTTTACGACTCTACCAACATTCCAGTCTATATTTTCTACCATAGCCAGCGCAGCGGCGGTAAATTTGGTATCCTCTTGTTCAGGATCACGATATAACATTGCAAGCTCCTTATCCTTGTACTTGTCCCACCACTGATCTGGTACCTGCATAGGTGCATGCGGCGTATTGTATGGAAGGTAAAGGAAGAATGGCTGGTCTTTATTCTTCTCAATGAACTCCAGTCCATGTGTTGTCAAATCATCAACTAAGAAGCCATCTCCAGTGACCAATTCACCATTATGCTCAAGCATAGGACTGAAATAATTTCCCCAGTGGCCAGAACAAAACCCATAAAAGTCATCAAACCCACGGGTATTCGGATGGTACGGTGCCTGCATCCCATTGTGCCATTTACCATAGGCTGCTGTTGCATAACCCGCCTCTTTCAGAATCTCGCTGATCAGTTTTTCATCAAGATCAAGGCGTTCTCCACCAGCAGAAGTCGAGTATACTCCACCACGCACATGATATCTGCCTGTTAATATTTCCGCACGTGTCGGAGAGCAAACCGGACTCACATAGAACCGATCGAAACGAACCCCACTCGTAGCCAGCTTATCAATATTGGGAGTGGAAATATTCGTATTCCCATTGATACTCAGATCGCCCCACCCCTGGTCATCGGTGAGGATGAAGATGATGTTGGGGGGAGATTTTTCGAGACTTTCAGGTGAACTACATGACCAATAGCCAGCAAGAGCCAATACAAATAACGTAGAAATGAAATATTTCAAATGTTGGTTGGGTTAATCAAAGGAAAATTAAGCAATAATTCTGCTCCGAAAAAAAGAAACCCTATGATGTTATACTACTTCTGCAACAATGGCTTAAGCTGCGGATGCATCTGTGATGTTTGGAATTCAGTGATAGTGAATTCAGCAAGTTTGTGAATGTAGAAAGGGTCCTCTGAGATGATTGCTTCTACCTCCTCTCCAGAGTTGGCCAGTGCTAAAATGATGCCTCCGGTTCTTGGGACTTTCCGGCCTGAGGCAACAAATTTATTATGCTTGTAATATCGATGAAGGTACTTCACATGGTCAGTCATATGTTTATCAAGCTCTTCCAGAGGAACGATATAGTGCAGATCGATGATGTACATGAGGTTGTTTTGGTTAATGTAAAAGTAGTAGGTCTAAAATTACTGATTCCGGGGATACAATAGGAGAAGCCGGGCAACTTGGGTTGCCAACAGCTTACTCGTCTTTTAGGAAAGACTTTGTGATTCGAATAAACTCTTCGAGATTTCTTTTGTGAGCTCCATGAGCACTATTGGGCAGTATCCACAGGTCTGAACTTGGTAAATTTTTTCTTACTCGATCCACCTCCTCAAGGGGTATGCTATCGTCATCATCGCCCAAAACCAGCAATACATCAGCTTCAATTTTTTTGAGTTCATCGTCAGTCAAATAGACTTGATAATTCTTAAACAGGTCAAGCATAGACTTAATATGCTGATCATCTATCTGATAATTCTTTATCCACTTCAGATTCTCTAGGTTCGAATATTGAAACCTTTGTTCCCAATCCGGAAAATCTTTTATATCCCAGGAGCCCAATGCTCCAATAGTTACCATCGATTTCACCAGAGTCGGATTTAATGTAGCTAGTTGAAAGAGTATGTCACCCCCGTAGCTGAATCCAATCCCTTTCATTTCATCTATTTCCAGGTATTCAATCAAGCCATTAAGATTTTCAGCCACTGATCTTATTGACCAGTCTTTATCGAATACATCAGACTTTCCGTGGCCTTGTAGGTCCACAACATAGACCTCAAATTCCTCCTGAAAATACGATACATAAGGAATCCAATATTTTGATGATCCAGTATATCCGTGCAATAGAAACAAAGGCTCACCTTCCCCATAAACCTCGTAATAAACATTTTTCCCATCAATTATTACATTATCGGCTTTCTTGGGGCCTTGTGAATAAGACCACGATGCGACGAATAACAGAATTAGAGCTAAAAACTTTTTCATAGGCATTTTCAATTGCTGTTAATACTGAGTAGGTCACTCATTGATCCCCCAATCAAATCTAAAATATTTATATCACAAAGGGTAGTGAGGATGCTGAGGGGTGTGGGAAGAAGATGGTTGTAAGGTTATGGTCTGTAGGCCACAGACCATGGGATAGGAGCCCAATCGCCCGGCTTTGCCGAGTGAGATTCATCTCAATGCCTTTGAGGGTTCGAAAGAACACCTGCAGGGCATTTTTTATGGCCTTAAGGTATTCCGGAATACCCTTGAGGCATTCGGGAAGGGGTCAGTTGTCTCCGGAGACTAACTTTTTCGTCTTTATTACAAACCAGTTCACAAAAAAGACGAACCGGTTCAAATCCATCACGAACCAGTTCCTATCCCTTGCGAACTATTTAACGAAAAAGATGAAAAGGTTCCTGGAAAAGACTTTCCAGTTAGTAAAAAACATGAACCAGTTTGCCAAAAAGATGAAATGGTTCGACCAAACAACGAACTTTTTAGCAAAAAAGACCAGACAGTTCATGAAAAGGACAAACCAGTTCACGAAAACGTCGAAATAGTTCGAGGCAATAACCAGTCAGTTGGCAAAAAAGGTGAACTGGTTGGGGGAAAAGACTGGCTGACTGGCAAAAGAGATGAGTTCACCGAGCAAAAAGGCGAGTTCATAGTGAAACGTGAGGGATGAAAAAAGGTCAGGTGGGCAAGGGCACACTGCCCGGAAGTAACTTCCGTGCTAGTGGGGATTATTTCGACAACTCAAGTATTAGAGGCAAATGATCACTTTTCTCTAGCCACTTTATCCGATCACCGACTACAATGCTAGATTTAGTTGTTAATAGGCTCTTGGATAAATAGAAATAATCAATATGATATGGTTTATCTGTATTTCGTTGAAGAAAGAATGTTGGTTGGAATTCCTTTCCCGGTTGGTCGTCCATTAATTCATGATATGCGCTAACAATTCCAATCTCATGAAGTTCGTTCGCACAATCTGAATGGTTCCACCACCGATCCCATTTGTCCCAAATCACATTGCTATTAAAATCGCCCGCAATTATAATATTCTTGAATTGAGCTTTGTTGGTTTGAAGGTATTTCCAAAATTGTCCGATATATCCAAATGTTGGAGAGTTGTTATGATGGGTCCAAACAGCCAAAAGTTGAATCTGTTGGTTCACCAAACACGGCAAGAAATGCTTTACCGTATGATCTTTATATTGATTACTCCAATTTAATGGTTCGAGAGAGTGTTTACCCGAGATGAAGACTCCAATTCCTTTGTTCTTATTTTCTCCAATCCACAGATATGAGTTAGCCCATTCCTTGTAAAGAATGTCTTTAGTTTGTTCAGGATCTTCGCATTCTTGGATTATGTAAATGTCAGCATTCAAAGATGAGAGTTCATGGAATTTCTTCCGAAATGCTCCGTTACAATTCCAAGTTACAAGTCTCATTAAGTATTATTGTTAAAATAACCACTCTATACCTTTATTTATCAGCTTCTTCCCTATCAGCCATCCTTCTGTCAGGAAAGGAATAACATAGTTCACTTGTATTCATCAAAAAAGTTCAAATCAATTTCAAATGTCATTTTTGGTTTAAGGCCCAGATGGTTCGCTTCAAATAGATCTATTATACCTTCGCCGTCAACTAGTTCAATTGGTGGTGCCCCTTCCCTGATAGCCTCCTTCTTTGCATCTTGACTAAATCTTCCGGTTGTTATGATAATTCCTTTATCGGCTCGACCCATCATTGCACCTCTGAAATCACGTACCTGAGAGGATGAAACAGAACCTTGATATCTTTTTGACTGAAACAATACTTTAAATGACATCAGAGGATTGATCTCAAGAATTCCCTCTCCATCAATTCCACCGTCTCCACTTTTCCCTGTGACAATGACCCTTTTAAAACCTGATTCTCTTAGTAGTCGCTGACATATTCTTTCAAAACCATCAGGCGGTAGATTTTGAAGAATTTTTAACAGTTGATCACGGTAATTGATTTCATAATCATCCTCACCTTCCTCAGTGTCTATCTTTGGTGAGCTTAATTCTTTTTCCTTTTTCTGCTCTTCAAACTTATCTCTTGCAATTTTAAATATGGAATAGAGATCATTATGATCATTCACCTCAACTTTAAGACCTTCTTCAGTTAAAGTCCAAACTCCTCTTTTGGATGAATCTATAAGTTCAGCTGTCACCAAATACATACGTGCCCAATGAATTTGATTTTTAATTCTGGGAACACCTGTTTTGGTTACAACCTCAAGTTCATCCTCGGTAATGCCCATTTTATCAATAACAATATCAGTCACTTCGCCGGCATTCCCCGAACCACCTAGTTCTCTCAAGGTTTCAACTATTGGTTTCATGTATTTGATGAATTCAGGCCCCTTTTTTGATTTTGTCATGGATTTCTTATCTAAATGATCACATTCACCTCACCACCCATCCTACCATACCAAATCTACAATATTTATATCACAACGGGCAGTGAGTATGCTGAGGGGTTTGGGAAGAAGATGGTTTGTAGAGGAATGGTCTGTGGGCCACAGACCATGGGATAGTGACAACTCCGACCTAAAGCCAGTCACTCGGTGCAACCGAGCGATTGATGAGTACTTCATCAGTATCGTTGATTGAGCCTAATGACTAAAATGAGTATGCGCCCCAGTTGATAGAAGCATTAAAGTTGCTTTTTTGTATTGCCATGTCAAAGTACTCTGTTCGCATATTCATTTTAGTGTTTTGTTGTGCTTCTGTAAATTTTAGAAGGTAATCCCAAGTTCCCGAAACATTTGGATTGTATTCATGTATTTCACACCAAACACGTCGCAAGGTTCAGGTATCTGTATTTTCTTCTTTTGCTGTGGCCTACTGACCTCCTGAGTAACCAGTATCCTGTTTTGGATATCTGCCAAAGCGTAAGAGATTAAAAATGCGTCCGCTTCATCCGCATCTAGAAATTCGTTAATTGCTTGCGGTAGGTAGTGATTATTTTTCGAAATTGCCCATGCTGATATTTGTCCATACTCTCCTAAAACTGATGAAGAATCCTTGAAAAATTCTGTGGGTAGATTATTGACACACCAATCTTCAAGGTCGTCATTCTTATCAAAGAGTTCCTTTTTGACTTTATCAATACTTACAATCGTTCCAGCTTCTGCTAACTCACGAACTTTTGACCAAAAACTTGTTGCTACATCCAAAGGATAAGTTGCTCTATGAGCCTGAATAAAGAAATTGCTGTCAACCACATAAATCTTCATTTGAATTATATGGATTTAGCAAAGAATTTATCAAAAGTGTCACCTTTCATGCTTGTTAATTTGTAAGCATCGCGGTAGAGAAGTTGACCAGTTTTAACAGCATTGTTAATATGAGAAGCAAATGTAAGGTTTAGCCTTTTTCTAGCAGTTGCATAAAAATCTCCTCCAGATCCTTGACTTTGTTTTTTTTCAAATTCTCGATTCTTATACTCCTCATAAAAGGCAAAAAATTCATTTCGAGAAATTTTTCCAGTATCCAATGCTCTTCTGGCAATTACGATTTCACTCACTTTGAAGAATCGAGAGCAGCTTTGAATGCTTGGATTGTTACTCCATTCGTCACTAAAGGTGCTCTCTGGCACTAAAAATTCTGCAGCTACATTATCGCAAAGAACTTCTATTGGATCATTAGCTGGTTGTAGGGTTCGAAAGTCAAAACCGGCACTATGTCCTGTCCAGATATGAGCTAGTTCATGTACAATCGTGAATAGCTGGGCTGCCTTACCATCTGAGTTATTTATGAACATGAAGGGTGCAAAATCATCAACAAGTACAAATCCCCTGCATTCATCGACTTCAATAGGGCGATAAGGATTATTTTCAACTACACCATTAAAAACGGTAATGATTCCTTTGTCCTCAATGGTTTCGACAAGATGGTTTAAGGCATCTTGCCAAGTACTAAAGTGTCTTGCCCAATCTTCAGCAAGTCCAAGAGTCCCCCGAATACTTTTCACAATAGCATTAACATCTTGGGTATTTTTAAACTGTCCTACAAAATCCAGCGGCTCAAAATCATTGTCTTCTAAATATTCTTTAAGCCATCCTTGGCGCTGTTGAAGTATTAGAATTGTATCATAAACATTCACACTTACTTTTTCAGCTTGGTTGCCATTCGTTCTGAAAAATGGAATCGGTAATGGTTCTTTTGGAGGTTCAGTTAAGAATAGGTATCCAAATGGTAAGTGAACTTTTTTGGAAAAGCTTTCCAATTGTTTAACAGTTGGCTTTTTTTCACCATTTATCCAATCTGTTATTCGAGGCATTTTCTCGGCAAATTCATGCAAATCATATCCTGCTCGGTCAATTGCCCAAGTCAGCATGTTCGCATTGATATCTACCCCAGTTCTCATATAGCAAAAGTATACAGTTAATTATACGTTAAAAGTATTCAATGTAGAACTTGAATGCTTGATGGTTCAGATTTTCTTAGTCATTAGCAGGCATGAAGTATAACAACTAAGTAAGTAAACTTATTCATCCTACCTACTTTACACCATACCAAATCTACAATATTTAAATCACAACGGGCAGTGAGTATGCTGAGGGGTGTGGGAAGGAGATGGTTTGTAGAGGAATGGTCTGTGGGCCACAGACCATGGGATATGATACTAGGAACTAATTTCAATTTACTTTATTGCTATCGGATTTCCCGGTGATCCGGTTGCTCCTTTTATTGGAAGTGGCGAAAACATGAATGCAAATTCATAAACCTGATCTTCATAAAGTCCCTCAAGATTCAGGCTCTCCAGGAGATGAACACCATATTCTTTCAGCATCATCAAGTGTACTGGCCATTTGGTTTCCGCTTTTGCAAATGGAATAACTTCAACCGCAAAATTGTCAGCACCCATGATAACTATCTTCTGTTCTGCTAACCACTTTCCAGCAGATGTTCC
The DNA here is from genome assembly GCA_047947195.1 of Bacteroidota bacterium. Taxonomy (GTDB): domain Bacteria; phylum Bacteroidota; class Bacteroidia; order Cytophagales; family Cyclobacteriaceae; genus UBA7330. The sequence goes on along the minus strand of CP170458.1, from coordinate 1,125,092 downwards.
TATTCCAGGCTCCGCTTTCCAGTTATAATAAGCTGCTCCATCTGTATCCCAAAGTTGACTATGTCCAGTGCGGATCAAAACGACATCGCCTTCTTTGATTGATGTGCCCTGCTTCTCTAGAGAACCCTTTATATCCTCTTCAGTTATCTCGTAACCTGGTTCCAATCGCTGAACGCCTTTATAATCAGCTACGTCAATCAATACACCCCTGGTAAAAAATGGTTTTGCATGCTCAACACCCAGGTTTTTCAATCCTGTCGAAGAATATACTTCCGAACCTGTAAATCCATTATAAAACATATCTTCTTTCATGGGGCCGTCTCCACGATACCCAAAATGCCCAAATGCATCGAACTGAGTCCCTACCTGACCTATATGCCCTGCAAAGAAATCAGTATTGTAAACAAAACTGTTTGAAGATTTTGAAGGTGGTGAACTAATAGTATTCAAGTGAAACAAACGGCCTCCAAGCGGCATATTAGCTTCGTATATATGTCCTAATTCATAAATCTTACCCTCTGCTATAAGCTTCGCTGCTTCTACAACCTTAGTCTCAGTAATGTAATTAGCTGCTCCTCTCTGATCTTCTGTTCCCCATTTTTGTTGTGCCCTTGCGGCAGTTGTTGTTAGTAACAGTAAACCAATAGAAAGAAGGTAAACGACTGTGCTAAATCTTATCTCTTGTGTCATGATTATCAAATTTCAATTTCAAGCACCCATACTCTCCTACCTAATTTACACTATTTATATCACAAAGGGGAGTGAGTATGCTGAGGGTGTGGGAAGGGGATGGTTTGTAGAGGTATGGTCTGTGGGCCACAGACCATGGGATAGATGTTTTGAAGAGGATAATAGTCACTCAGTGAAACCGAGCGATGGATGAGGATACAAACCCATCCACATCGTCCTCTTCGAGAGACGATGCATGAATATTTATGCCAGCACCTTATCAATCACATGCCCATGGACATCAGTCAACCTGAAATCCCGACCCTGGAACCTGTAGGTAAACTTTTCATGATTGATACCCATCAGGTGCAGAATGGTGGCCTGTAGATCATGAATATGTGTCTGGTCTTTTACTCCAAAATAGCCAATTTCATCAGTCTCTCCATGGCTGTACCCTGCTTTCAATCCGGCACCAGCCATCCATACGGTGAAGGCATCTACATGATGGTCACGACCCAGGTATCTCATCACCTCACCTTTCCTATTTTCTCGCATTGGCGTGCGTCCAAACTCTCCACCCCATACGACCAGGGTATCCTCCAGCATACCACGTTGTTCAAGGTCTTTGATCAACGCTGCAATAGGTTGATCAATCACCTGGCCTTTTTTCCTGATACCCATATCTACGGATCCACTCTCACTCGTTCCATGCATATCCCATCCCCAATCATATAATTGTATAAACCTCACTCCTTTCTCAGCAAGTTTCCTTGCAAGCAGACAATTATTGGCAAAAGTGTTGGAGCCATCACCGATACCGTACATGTTTTTGATGTACTCAGGCTCGTCTTTGATATCCATGGTCTCAGGCACTGAAACTTGCATTTTGAAAGCCATTTCGTATTGAGAGATCCGAGACAAGATCTCAGAATCTCCAATTTCGTTGTATTCTGCTTCATTCAGCTTCTTAAGCGCTTCCAATGATCTTCCTCTAATATCGCGGCTGATTCCATCAGGATTGGAAACAAAAAGGATCGGGTCACCGGAGTTTCTACATTGAACACCCTGGTATTCCGAAGGTAGAAATCCGCTTCCGAAAGCATTCTTCCCCGCATCAGGATTATTACCACCAGAAATCAACACCATAAACCCTGGCAAGTTTTCGTTCTCTGAGCCCAATCCGTATGTCACCCATGAGCCGATACTCGGTCTACCAACCCTTGAACTACCTGTCTGTATCAAAAGCTGTGCTGGCGCATGGTTAAACTCATCCGTGTGCATCGCTTTTAAAAAGGTAAGCTTGTCTGAAATACCTGCAATTTCCGGCAATGCATCAGACACATAATTTCCTGCCTCTCCTCGTTGTTTGAATACTTGCTGTGGTCCCAGCATTTGTGGCGTTCCCTGGATAAAGGCAAACCGCTTTCCTTCTAAAAGCGAGGGCGGACAATCCTGTCCATTCAGCTTTTCCAATACGGGCTTATAGTCAAATAGCTCCAACTGTGAAGGAGCCCCAGCCATATGCAGATAGATCACTCGCTTTGCTTTGGGAGCAAAATGTGGAACACTGCTCCCCCCATGTTTTAGATCTGCAGCATACAATCTGTCCAGACCCATCAATGAACCAAAGGCCATCATTCCTAAACCAGTAGAACATTTCTGAAGAAAGTGCCTCCTGGTAGTAAACTCCAAATACTTTTTCCTAACCTCGTTAAAATGATCCATTGGCTTAACTTTTAACAATAAATTCGTCCATATTCAATAAGGTATTGGCAACTATCACCATGGCTGCTTTTTCAGCATCGGACTCACCTACCAACTCCCTGGCTGCTTCGCCATCCAAACCATATTGAATTTTCATTTCTTCATAAAGATCTTTTAGTAGTGATAGCTTTTCCTTTGTCGGCGGTCTGCACATCACCCGTTCGTAAGCAAAGCTCAACTTTTCTTCTGGTGTGAAATCCTTTTGTTCAATTTCTTCTGTAAGACTGGTCGCTGCTTCCAGAAAGGCAGGGTCATTTAAGGTCGCCAGTGCCTGTAAAGGTGTATTGGTATTTATCCTTCTGGAGACACAAACATCCCTACTTGATGCATCGAACGTGATAAAAGATGGGTAAGCGGCAGACCTTCGCAGAAAAGTGTATAAACCGCGTCGGTGAGCATCTTCACCCTCACTTTGTATCCACTTGTCACCACTATAGACCACATTCCAGATCCCCGGTGGCTGGTAAGGCATCACACTGGGACCATACATTTTATCACTTAGCAAACCAGATACAGCCAGCACCTGATCTCGAATCTGTTCAGCAGACAGCCTAACTCTTGGACTATGGGAAAGCCACACATTATTAGGATCATTATTCTTCGCCAATTCACTGATAGCTGATGTTTGTCTGTAAGTAGCAGACATGACGATAGTTTTAATCAGCTTTTTCATGCTCCAGTTGTAGTCTTTCGAAAACCTAAGCGCTAACCAATCCAATAATTCAGGATGTGTAGGTTGCGCTCCAATCGTCCCGAAGTCTTCCACTGTTTCTACAATACCAACCCCAAAAAGTTGAGCCCAAAATCTATTAACGGTCACCCTCGCTGTAAGTGGATTGTCTTCACTGACCAGCCATCTGGCTAGATCTAACCGATTATTGAGCTTTGAGCTATCCGATAAAAGTACCTTTGGAACTGCAGGATTTACCTCTTCTTCTTGCGACTGCCAGCTACCACGATGGAAAACCCTTGTCTCGCGTAGGAAACGATGAGGTTTCTCCTGCATAATCAGTGTTGTTGACTGTGGTTTTGCCAGGAATAGTTCTTTAAGCTGAGCTACTCGGGTATCGTAACCATCTACTTCCTTGCCAGGGATCTCATCCACTAAAATAAAGCCATCAGTGAAGGTTCTGTACTTTTCAGCATTACCTGCAAAATTCAGGGTGAGCGTGGCAACACCCTCATACGGTTCTAGATCGATCACCAGTTTGGTAAAAGGTCTGGATTCTTCCAAATCACCTTTTCCGATTTCCTTTCCATTGGCGGTTACAGTCACAACACCGGTTTTATCCCATTGTCGGTAGTATAAAACGAGGTAACCTTTGCCGGTAAGATCCACATCATTAACGGTGATGGATGACCCGTCAAAGACTTCCATAAAGTCCTGGTCCCCCCTGTTTTGATGCATGGCATCTGTCGTATCTGAATAATCCTCATGGATAATACGAGGCGTTCCTGTTAGGATTCTATGTGTAAGCTGGTATGCCTGGCTTTCAGATCCATATTTGGTGATCCAGTCCTTTAGTTCATCCAGCTTTTCCTGATCTTCTTCTTTAAGCTCTTCAAGCACCGGGTATTCTGTACCCACATCCCAATCAGCAGTGTTGTTGAAAAAAGCCATGGACTTATAGAAATCTTTATGTTTGATCGGATCATAAGGATGACTATGGCATTGGACACATCCCATCGTGGTCGCTTGCCATACTTCCCAGGTGGTATTAATCCGGTCAATTACCTGGGCAATTCTGTATTCCTCATTGAAGGTACCGCCCTCGTCATTGTTTAAAGTATTTCGATGAAAACCGGTGGCAACAAGCTGATCAATGGTTGGTTCAGGTAACAGATCTCCAGCCAGCTGTTCGATGGTAAATTCATCAAAGGGTTTATCCTCATTAAACGCTTTGATCACCCAATCTCTGTATTTCCAAATACTGCGGAAGGCATCTTTTTCATATCCCCTCGAGTCCGCATATCTTGCAAGGTCCAGCCACATGACCGTCCAGTGTTCACCAAATCTTGGAGATTCAAGAAGTCTGTCGACCAGCTTCTCATAGGCATCATCAGATTGGTCATTTATAAATGTCTCAACCTCTTCAGGGCTGGGTGGTAACCCGGTTATATCCAGGCTCGCACGTCTGATCAGGGCATATTTATCCGCTTCTTCAGAGGGTCTTACATTATGCTCGATCATTTTGCTCAAGGTGAACTGATCGATTGGATTGTTTCCCCAGGTGATCTCATTGTCCGGGATCTCCGGCTCTTGAGGCGTCAGGTAAGCCCAATGTTCTTCCCATTCTGCCCCTTGTTCAATCCAGCGGGTAAGCAGATCAATCTCCTCTTCACTTAATGGGTCAGCTTCAAGAGGCATTCTCATCTCAGGATCATTATGTTTTATCCGCTTAATGATCTCACTTTTCTCCGGATGACCAGGGACTATCGCATATTTATCATTGGAGGTTTTGCCAAGCGCATTATCACGAAATACCAGGCCGAATCCACCGGATTGTTTGACCCCACCATGGCAGGCGATACAATTTTCATTGAAGATCGGCCTGATCTCTGCGTTGAAATCAACCTTGTGGTCAGAACAGTTGCTTAAAAGGATGGTAAAAAGCCCCGCAAAGAATAATAATCGAAATGTTGTTCCAGTTTTTAGCACAATGATTCAAAGATATTTAATAAGTCCCTGTCTTTCAATACAAAGATTCAAAATCAGCTATTTATCCTTTTCAGTTAAATATCCGATCGAAATCAGGAAATCAACCATGGCCTGATTCGTTTTCTTATGATATTCCGGATTTCGATCATTGAAAAACCCATGTTCCTGCCCTTCATAAAGTATTAACTCACACTTACTACCCATTCGTTCCATGATTGTTTGATAATATCTTCCCGTTTCAACTGGAATAAGTCTGTCCTTTGTGCCCAATAAGAATAATGTCGGTGGCGCTCCTGGTCGTAGATTGTGGAGGGGAGAAAAATCCTGGAAATAATTACCTACTCTTTCATATCCGTAGCCACCGGGTCCATTATCCACTACCGGATTAAACAACAACAGCGCATTGGGTACAGAACCTATGCCCAGGTCATCCGTCACTTCATTATAGCTATCAATAAACGCCGTAGCTGCTGCCAGATGCCCTCCTGCAGATCCGCCACCTGCTGCTATACGATTTGGATCCACTCCATAACTTTTGGCATTTGCTCTTACAAACCGCATAGCAGATTTCGCGTCTTTAAGCGCTTCCACTGGAGTGGTGCCATGACTGTTCCTGGTACGGTATTCAACCAGAAAGCAAACCATGCCTTTGGATGACAATAAATCAGCCTGAGGCTTGAAATGATCGATAGTACCTCCATTCCAACCTCCTCCAAAAAAGAAAACTGCTGCTGGCCTGGAATCATCTTTGGCATGATCTTTTGGGTAGAGTACCTTAATCTCTAAAGAAGCAGTATCGACCTTTTTGTATATGACTAATTCAACGTGCTGAGCAGAGAGACTATTTATGAATGCAATTAAGAGAAATGAGATTAGTGTGTTTTTCATGAATCTAATTTATTAAATAACCTTCGTGATGAAAGAAAATCTACACATTTCATACAGGTTAGAACAGGACGATAATTAAACTTGATAACTTATATTTGGAAACTCTAAAATGAATGAACCGTGAAGAAGTTAACCCTTTTATCCATTATTTTATTAATCAGTCATTTACTTATTGGCCAATCTATTTTTACGGTAGATGAGTCAAGTAAAGTAACTATTAAAGGAACCTCCACTTTACATGACTGGACAAGCGAAACACAGACTATTCAGGGAACTTATAGTTTCATCCCTGAGGTGGTTAGTAAAAAATTCCCTACCCAAGGCAGCATAGTAAACGAGGCGAAACTTGTTATCCCTGTCACCAGCCTGAAAAGTGAACGGGGTGACGCTATGAACAACAAAACTCATAATGCTTTCAAATTCGAAACAAATCCCGAAATCACCTTTACGGTCAAATCTGACCAAATAAAAGATGTTTCTAAAGAAGGAAAATTTAAGCTCTCCTTAACAGGAGACTTAACCATGGCAGGGCATACTGAGAATATCACCCTTGAGTTGGATGGAGAAAGGTTATCTAACAATCAATTAAAGTTCAATGGGAGTAAAACACTCAACATGACCACCTATGAAATGGAACCTCCTTCAGCAATGTTTGGTCAGATCAAAACTGGCGATGAGGTAACCATAGTATTCGACTTATTACTAAATAGCAAAGGATAATCCATTGATGAAAGCATTGATTAAGCAAAGCATAGGCCTGTTGGCTTTAATAGGATTTGTTTGTGCACCGGTATTGGCACAACAAGAAGCATTCTCCCAGGAAATACCTGGTTCCGATCAAAAGATAGAGATGGTTCCCATTGCGGGAGGCACATTCACAATGGGAAGCCCTGAATTGGAACCAAAAAGAGATAGTGACGAAGGACCTCAAAGACAGGTGAAAGTGGATGGGTTCTGGATGGGTAAGTATGAAATCACCTGGGGACAATTTGAGCAGTTTATGAAAAAACAGGAGATGGGTGATAACATCTCTGCAGAAGAAAAATCCGAATCCCAAAAAATCGCTGACGCTATCACCAGACCAAGCCCCCCCTATGAAGATCCTTCTTTTGGAATGGGGAAATATGGCTATCCGGCAGGTAGCATGACCCATTTCTCTGCACTTATGTTTTGCAAATGGCTATCGTTGATGACCGGTGAGTTTTATCGACTACCTACTGAAGCGGAATGGGAGTACGCATGTCGTGCTGGAAGTGAAACAGCCTACTACTTTGGAAATGCCGTAGAGGAATTAGATAAATATGGGTGGAGCTATGAAAACGCTCAGTATACCTATCATCCGGTAGGAAAACTGGAACCAAATGCCTTTGGTCTTTATGACATGAGTGGGAATGTAGCTGAATGGACACTTGATTATTATCTACCGGATTTCTTATCAGTCATCGAAGGAGACCCCGCGGATAACCCCTGGATCAAACCGCGTGGCCTCTATCCAAGAGTTGTAAAAGGTGGTTCTTATGATGATGATCCGGACAAATTGAGATGTGCATCCAGAATCCCAACTAACCCTGAAAAATGGAAAGGAAGAGATCCTCAGATCCCGAAAAGTTTCTGGTGGAATACCGATTCTCCATTTGTCGGCTTCAGGGTTGTAAAACCATTTGATCAGCCCAGTCCGGAAGAACAAAGAGCCTTCTGGGGAATCAATCTGGATGAAAATTAATTGCTAAATTTATAGACAAAAAAAGAATATCATGATGGACAATGTAACCCGAAGAAAATTTGTAAAAGGATCTGCAGCCGTAGCCGGTGGGCTAATGGTAGGAAGCCTTCCTTTTGAATCTGCTGCCAATAGTGCAGCTGGTGGAAAGCTGAAAATAGCCTTAGTTGGATGCGGTGGTAGAGGTACCGGAGCGGCGGTTCAGGCACTCAGTGTAAAAGAGAATGTAGAACTTGTAGCGATGGCGGAAGCCTTCAGAGACAGACTGGATACCAGCTATACCAACATTCTTGAAAAGGTAGAAGATAAGAAAAGAGTCAATGTAAAGGAAAAAAACAAATTTGTAGGATTCGATGCTTATAAGGAGGCAATTGATAAAGCAGATGTAGTTATTCTTACTACTCCTCCTGGCTTCCGACCTATCCACCTGGAGTATGCTATATCCCAAAACAAGCATGTTTTCACTGAAAAGCCATTAGCGACAGATGCCGCTGGTGTGAGAAAGGTATTGGAGTTAGTGGAAGTAGCCAATCAAAAGAATTTGAATGTGGTCGTTGGTCTTCAAAGACACTACCAGGCATCTTATATAGAACTTATGAAAAGAGTGCATGGCGGTGAAATAGGAGATATCACTTCAGCGCAGGCTTACTGGAATAGCAGCGGGGTTTGGGTTAGGCCTCGTCAGGCAGGACAGACTGAAATGGAGTACCAAATGAGAAACTGGTACTATTTCAACTGGTTGTGTGGTGACCATATCAATGAGCAGCATATTCACAATATTGATGTCATTAACTGGGCTAAAAAAGGTTATCCGGTTAAAGCACAGGGAATGGGAGGCCGACAGGTAAGAAATGGAATTGACAATGGGGAGATCTTTGATCACCATTATGTAGAGTTCCAGTATGAAGACGGTACCATCTTTAACAGTCAATGTCGACACATTCCAAATACCTGGAATAAGGTTGGTGAAACTGTCGTTGGTACTAAAGGTAAAGCTGATGGAAACGGTACGATATATGATCTGAACGGAAAGATCATTTGGAAGCATCGCAATGAGGATGATATCAACCCGTACCAGCAAGAGCATAATGAACTTTTCGCCTCAATTGTGGCTGGTGGACAAATCAATGACCTGGAAAATGGAGCTAAAAGCACCATGACGGCAATCATGGGAAGAATGGCAACTTATTCTGGCCAGATGATTTCTTGGGAAGATGCGCTTAACTCACAAGACGTATTGGTTCCTACTACTTTTGGATGGGATGTAAATCCTCCAGTTATGCCAGATGAGAATGGAAGATATCCAATCCCTACACCTGGTGTAACTCAGGTATTGTAAAAAACAACTCATAGATATTCTTTTACTGCAAAGTGATTCAATGAATCACTTTGCAGTTTTATTCCTTCAATGGTGAAAATCATCGTCTTTGAATCTTCATTTTCAAAGATCATTATACGACTACCCAGCGGTACCTTATCATTTAAACCCTTATTATCAGGACCTGCTATACTGAATATGGATGCGAGAACATCCGCAGTAGTACAATTTTCAGATATCACGGAAACAGCTCTTGCAGCAGTTATTCCATAACCTGTAGAGGGATTGATGATGTGGGAATAACGTTTACCATCAATTTGTAGGCTTCTGTAAAAATCTCCCGAAGTGGCAATGGCTTGATTGCTTAACTGTATTGTAGAATCATTACCAATAAATGGTTGGATCTTTATTTCCCATCCTTCCTTATTTGGCGGTGAGTCACCTACTCTTAAATCCCCTCCTCCATCAACCAAACAGATTGAGTATCCACCATCCTGCAGAGATTTGAAAATCTGATCAACAGCATATCCCTTGGCTATTCCTCCAAAGTCAAGCATCATATTACTTTGATTCAATCTTACCTTGTTAGAATCAATCTCTACATTACTGAATCCTACAGAAGCAGAGGCCTTCTTAATTAGATCCTGACCAGGTAATTCATCTTGTCTTTTGGCGCGTCTCCAGAGTTGACTAAAAGGTCCTATTGTTACATCAAAGATCCCGTTGGACCAGTCATACCAGTATTCACTTTGTCGAAGAACATCCTCCAGTTCAGGGCTAACAGTTACATATTCATTCTTGCCTGATGTCCTGGAAAGCTGCATCAATTCACTATGAGGAAGGTAATCACTCATAATCAGATTAAGCGTGTCAAGATGGTCAAAAGCTCTGGATACTACTCTCGCTAATTGAAGAGAATCATTTGCATAGACTACCACTTTGAACATGCTGCCCATGCTGGGATGCTCAAACTCGTAGTGTTGTATTTGCTTAGCTCCCTCTTCCGGAGCGCAGGTAGTCAATAAAACTAAGAGTGGGATAAAAAAATGCTTTTTTAACACAACGCAGTTAATTAATTGATGTGATTTAACTTCAACGTTTGCGACAAAACGAATTGAGGATATAGCATTTTAAGGTAGCTGTTTCAACTGATAAGTGGTAACTTTGAACGACTGAAAGTTCAGGAAAATAAAATACAAAATCGATATGAAAAGGATTTTTGAAATCAATTTATTGATCTCAGTTCTTATCTTTTTTCACTCATGCACACCCTCACACAATCAGGAAGGTCTAGATAACTATTTCAGATCTCAACTAAATGTCTGGAATAAGAACCTGACAAGTGTGATCATTAGTGACATCTTTACTCCACCAGTTGCAAGTAGAATATATGCCTATGCTAATGTGGCCGCCTATGAAGCATCCGTGAGTAATTCAGAATCATATGTGACTTTAGCAGGGCAACTTAATGGGCTATCAACAGTACCTGCACCTGATAATCCAAACATATATTACCCATTAGCAAGTATTATGGCGTTTTCAAAGGTCGGAAGAACACTGGTATTTGATAAGCAAGCCCTGCAAGCTTATGAAGATGATTTTCTAAAGCAGGTAAAAGATATTGGGATATCCGATGATGTCTATCAAGCTTCTATTTCCTATGGTAACAAAGTAGCAGATCATATTTTATCCTGGGCATCCGTGGATGGATATAAGGATCGGGAGGCGCTTACTCGATATAATCTGATTGATGACCCTGGGAAATGGCAACCAACTCCACCGGATTATATGCCTGCCATAGAGCCCCATTGGAATAAAATTAGAACAATGGCTCTCGATTCAGCGCAGCAATATCCTCCTCCTCCTCCTACAAAATTTGATACAGCCCGAACTTCACTATTCTTCAAGGAAGCTTATCAAGTATATGATGCAGTAAAGGGTGCTTCAGACGAGCAAGTTGAAATAGCCAAGTTCTGGGATTGTAACCCAAACATCTCCTATATCCAGGGGCATGTCATGTTTTATACTCAAAAGATTTCTCCAGGGGGACATTGGATCTCGATTTCCTCGATTGCAACGGAGAAAGAAAACTTACCCTTCATGGATCGAAGCGCTATTTTCACCATTACTTCAGTCTGTTTATTCGATGCCTTTATTAGTTGCTGGGATGAGAAATACAGAAGCAGTCTTATCAGACCAGAGACCTATATCAATAAATACCTGGACAAAGAATGGAGACCACTACTACAAACTCCTGCATTCCCGGAATACACTTCAGGGCATAGTGTTATCTCCAGAGCAGCGGCAGAGTCCCTAACGTATATGATAGGAGATAACTTTACCTTTCAGGATAGCACCGAAGTAGAATTTGGTCTTCCGGCACGCGCATATGATTCTTTCTATGATGCTTCAGATGAGGCAGCCATAAGTAGAATGTATGGAGGAATCCACTACCTTCCAGCCTGTGTTAATGGTGTTGAGCAAGGTAAAAAGGTTGCTGAATATATCCTCAGCACCGTCCATCTTAAAAAAGAACCGCTGTCGAGTTTATCAGCTAATGACTAAGCTGATTTAAAGAATTTGCTCTATCTCACAAATGCTGCTGCAACTCCACCGTCAACATTGAGGATATTACCCGTAGACTTGGATAGCATCCCGCTCACAAATACGAATACTCCATTCGCAATGTCTTCTACCAGCAGCTCCTCATTTAGTAGTGTACGCTTTGCATAATATGCCGGAAGCTCGTCAACAGTGATTCCATAGGCCTTGGCTCTCCCTTCAGCCCATCCGGATTGCCAGATATTGCTGTTTCGGATTACTGCATCCGGGTTAACCACGTTCACTCTGATCTTATCAGGTCCCAGTTCAGCAGCTAATAATCGGCTCATATGAGCCTGAGCCGCTTTGGCAGTTCCGTAAGCCACGTTATTCGGTCCGGAAACCAGGGCATTTTTGCTGGCTATATTTACCATGTCGCCACCAAGTCCCTGGATCTTCATCACCTTGGCCATTTCCCTGCACATAAGGAACTGACCTTTTACCATGATGTCATTTAGTCTGTCCCAATCTTCCTCCGTATGATCCAACAATGGTTTTGATAAAGCGAGGCCGGCTGAATTGACTACGATGTCGATGCCCCCAAAAGCCAGGTTTGAATTCTTAATGGCCTGGGCAATAGAGTTTGCATCTGTAACATTAAGCGTGGTGACAATCGCCTGATCAACGGAATATTCTTTCTTTATTTCATCTAAAAGATCCTGACGGATATCACTAAAAACAACCGCTGCACCTTCAGCAATAAACTTATCAGCAATCGCTTTCCCAATACCACCTCCGGATCCGGTAACAAGCGCTACTTTCCTGGACAATGGCTTCTCTTTCGGCATTCTTTGGAGTTTTGCTTCCTCCAATAGCCAGTACTCTATATCAAATGCCTCCTGTAAAGGCAATGAGACATAGCTGGAGATCGCTTCAGCTCCCTTCATCACATTGATGGCATTGATATAAAATTCAGCTGCGACCCTGGCAGTTTGCTTGTTCTTCGCGTAGGCAAACATCCCCACACCTGGCCATAGAATAACTACCGGATTGGGGTCCCGCATAGCCGGGCTATTAGATCTTTTATGTTTTTCGTAATAGTCTTTATAGTCTTCCCTGTAATCAGCAAAGGCCTTTTCCAATTGCTCTTTTATCTTTTGGCTATCGCTGATATCCTGATCAGGTGCCAGATCCAGTACCAATGGTTTGATCTTTGTCCGCAAGAAGTGATCCGGACAGCTTGTTCCCAGAGGAGCCAGCTTATCAATATCTTCACTATTAATAAATTCAAGCACTCTTTCATCATCTGTGAAATGACCAACCATCCTCGAATGGCTGCTTGCAAGACCACGCAGGACTGGTGCTAAAGAAGCTGCCTGATCCAGACGAGCTTTTACATCCAGGCTTTTGATTCTTTGACCCCCAAAAACAGGTCGTGATTTGCCATAATGTTTATCAAGATAAACTGCTGCCTTGTTGATTACATCCAGGGTGTTTTTGTAGCACTCTTCAGCAGTATCACCCCAGGTAAATAGTCCATGACCACCCAAAACAATTCCTCTGATCCCTGGATTCTCAGCCAATGACTTTTCCAGTTGAAGGCCAAGGTCAAAACCAGGTCGTTGCCATGGGACCCATGAAAGCTCCCCATTAAATAATTCCTGTGTGATCTTTTCCCCATCTTTAGATGCAGCAATGGCAATTAAAGAATCGGCATGAACGTGATCCACATGCTTGAAAGGAAGGAATGCATGTAATGGAGTATCAATCGAAGGAGCTTTAGAATCCAAATCATAAATGCAATGGTTGAATAGGGCCACCATTTCATCTTCATGTTCCAGACCGCGATAAATCTTTTTCAGGTCAAGTAAACGGTTCATATAAAGACCCGCCAGGCCATCTCTCTTCAATGTTCCAATATCACCTCCTGATCCTTTTACCCACATCACCTCGACTTCTTCTCCGGTTAATGGATCCCTTTCTACTGTCTTACAGGAAGTATTTCCTCCTCCGTAATTAGTGACCCTAAGGTCAGAACCCAATAAATTAGATCTGTAGATTAACAGATCAACCTGATCACCTTTGAATGACTGCTCTTTTTCTTTATTCCAGATGTTGGGGATTTCAATACTCATGATAGTAGGGAGTTTAAAATTTAATGACCGTAATTATTCCGTACAAAATAAGCTTTTGATTTTGATTCAGCTTTCCTGTACCCTCACGATCTCTTGATTTTATAATTAATTGCAGGTGGTTGATGTTATTTAATTGACTCCAAAATTACTTTGGAATATCCTTAAAAACTCATCTATCGAAGAATAAACCTTCTCCAATTCTTCTTTATTGATCACATAGGGAGGTAAGACATAAATGACATTTCCAAGGGGCCGAATCAATAAATTCTTTTCTAAAAAGAAATCATAAATTTTCTCTTTCAACTCACTTACATACCCCGGATCGTCAGCAAAAAGGTCTACCCTAAGGATTGTTCCAAGTGCTCTGACCTCATTAATATTCTTTAAAGATCTTTCTCTGGATACAAATTCAGCATGACTGTCTGTTATCATCTGAATCTGCTCCTTACACTTTTGCTTATTCAGGATTTTGAGACTTGTAACAGCCGCAGCACATGCCAGCGGATTCGCAGTATAGGAATGCCCATGGAAGAATGTTTTATGATAATCCTTACCATCGAAACTATCAGCGATGAAGTTTGAAATAGTTGTAACACCCATAGGAAGAAAGCCGCCGGTAATCCCCTTCGACAAACAAAAGATATCAGGCTTGTTTTTTAGGTAGTCACATGCAAAAGTCTTTCCTGTCCTCCCAAAACCAGTCATTACTTCATCTGCAATACAGAGCACATTCTTTGATCTCGCTATTTCAATCAATTGATCTAAAACCTCATGATCATACATTCGCATCCCAGCCGCACCTTGCACCAAAGGCTCAAAAATGAATATGGCCGTATCATCAGATACAAGTTCCTTCATTTTGGAAATACTACCCGACCCATCCCCATCAGGAAATGGGATGAAATCAACCTCAAACAGGAAATCATGAAACGGCAGGTTGAATAATCCTCTCTCCCCGACTGACATTGAACCAAAAGTGTCACCATGGTAGGCTCCCTCAATTGCAATGATTCTCTTTCTTGAGATTCCAAGGTTTTTCCAATATTGAATGGCCAACTTTAATGCTACCTCTACAGAGGTAGATCCATCATCGCTAAAGAAGATCTTGGATTGTGCTTTTGGTAGTAATTTCAAGAGCATCTGTGACAGCTTTATTGCAGGCTCATGAGTAAACCCGGCAAAAATCACTTGTTCAAGCTTCTTAACCTGTTTGGCAATGGATCGAGATATTTGCTTATTAGCATGTCCATGTATATTTACCCACCAGGAAGAGATACAATCCATGATCCACCGGTTATCGCTGGTTTGCAAATAAACTCCTCTCCCCTTTTTAACGTGAATAACCGGGGTATTGGAGAGTGGGCTAAAAGGATGCCAGATATTTTCTTTATCGAGTTTTTCCCAGTTCATTACCAGTTTTTTGAAAGTATATCCGCATATCTTAAAATCATTTCCTTATTCACCTTTTTCTCTCTTTTAATATGCAATAAACTCTTCAGTTGTGTCTTCTTTAATATGATTCTTTGGCTCTCAGGGTTCTCCTCCCCATTGAAAATGATCCCTTTTATTGGATAACCTTTCCCTGAAAGATATTCTGCAGTCAACAGGGTATGATTGATCGACCCTAAATAAAGGTCTGACACCAATACCACTGTTGCTTTAAATAATGGGATTAAATCGGCAACAACCTGATCTTCATTGATTGGAACCAAACATCCCCCGGCCCCTTCAATAATCAGGTCCTTATCTGTAATTGGAAGTTTCATTTCCATTAAATCTATTTGAACCCCATCAATCCTGGCCGCAGCATGGGGCGAGGCAGGTGTATTAAGTACATAAGCCTCATCATGAAACACGGTACTATCATCTGAAACCAGAGATTTTACGGCATCTGTATCCTTTGGAAATCCAGCCTGAATGGGCTTCCAGTAATCACCACCAAGCATTTGAGTAATAACTGCACTTACCACTGTTTTACCGCTGTCCGTACCAATGGCAGTTATAAAATAATTTTTCCGCATCGATTAGATCACTCGATTTAGGGTCGAAGTTAATAGATGGATCTGATCTTCTGAATTGAAAGTATGTAAACTAATTCTCAAACGTTCTTTTCCCTTTTGAACAGTTGGTGAAAGAATAGGTCTTACATCAAATCCATCATCTGCAAGCATTCCTGAAATCTTCTTTGCCTTTTCATTTGATCCGATAATGATTGGTTGAATAGCTGTTTCACTCATTGCGTCTGAAAACCCATTTCTGAAAGTCTGAATCCTGCTTTTTAATTCATTTTGTAAATTCAAATGGTCCTTCAAATACTTAAAGCTCTCACTGATTGCAATCAGGCTCAATGGAGGTAATCCGGTAGTATAAATAAAAGGTCTGGCAAAATTGATCAGATAGTTGATAAGGGTTTGGCTGCCTGCTACACAGGCTCCATGAACTCCCATTGCCTTTCCAAAGGTATAAACCCGGGCAAATACCCTTTGTGCCAATCCCTTTTCATTTAAAAGACCGGATCCAGCTTTCCCGAAAGCACCTGTACTATGCGCTTCATCAATGATCAGATAAGCTTCATATTTTTCACAGATTTCAATGATATCTTCAAGGGGTGCAATATCGCCATCCATTGAAAAAATGGTCTCTGTGACTACAAATTTGCGACCTTTAGTCAAAACAAGCTTTTGCTCCAGATCATTAAGATTATTGTGTCTAAAAGCAATCGTATCTGCCTTGCTCAACCAGGCGCCTTCTTTGAGACACACATGTGACAACTGATCATAAATAATCGTATCCCCTTTTTCGGCTATAGAAGAAACCAACGACTGGTTTGCATGGTATCCGGAATTGAATACCAAAACAGCTTCAGAATCAAATACAGATTTAAGCTGATTTTCAACTTCTTCATAAAAAGGATGATTACCTGATAATAATCGGCTTCCGGTGCTTCCGATAACTGGACGTATTTCATCTTCTGTTATCCTGATGATCGAAGCCAATTCAGCATTTCGTGCTAACCCCAGGTAATCATTTGAGACAAAGTCCATTAATCCGGATTGGCGTGGTAATTGCCGTAGGTTACCCGATGAATATCTTTCATCCAATTTTTTCTTTAGGAAATCCTCATCCATGGGTCAAATATCTATCTTTGAAATGTAATGCGAAGCTACTTGATTACCGTCTTTCTCGCACTGGTTGGCCTGTTTCATTTAAATGGTCAGTCAACAAAATATCTAAAAAATGAAGCCCGGTTATTAGTAGATAATGATGCTTTTACACTGAATTTCTTTAAAGATCAGTATTACACGAGTGGCATTTATCCGGGATTCAGATACGTCCATGATACCACAGCACACAGAAAGGTCATTCATGGTTTCAAAATTAATCACCGGATGTATACCCCGAAGAAGATTTCCTGGAGATATGAGCAACTGTTTGACCGTCCATATGCCGGACAGCTATCAGCCAGTTTTTCCAGTGAATATTACTTTAAAAGTGGTAAGTACCTACAGGTGGAGTTGGAGTTCGGCTGGATGGGCCCCGCTACTAAAATCGGACAAATGCATCGCTACTGGCATAAAATATGGCATATGGGATTACCTAAGGGCTGGAAATATCAAATCAATGATTCTCCAATTGCCACGCTATATCTTAAATATGGACATTCAGTGTACAGCAACAACCGGCTCGAAATTCTTAGTGAATCCTACCTGACTGGAGGCACGTCAAATACGTGGGCACGACAAGAAATAACCTTTAGGTTTGGTAGATTTAATTCTATTGATAAATCAGCCTATTTCGCCGGTCAACTTGGAAGGGTTAAAAAGCTTCTCCCAATACCTGAATTAAATGAGATTTATATTTTTTATGCTCCGGGTTTTGAGTACGTGTTTTATAATGCCACGATTGAAGGTAACCTTATTGGAGAATCTTCACCATTTGTAAAAGTGGCTGTAAGAAATGTCGTCCAACATAAATATGGAATGATGATGAGCTGGCCATCCTTTGATTTTGGATTTACCGGTTATATCAGATCCAAAGAAACCACTGAAGCCGATGGACACTATTATGTAGGTGTCCAGTTCAATCAAAGGTTTTAAACCTTCAAAACGATTTTTCCAGTCACTTTTCTCTCTTTGAGCTCTTTCAGCGCTTTGATTCCATCAGACAAAGTAAATTCCCTTGTAATTTTCGGTTTCAATTTCCCCTCATCAATCCAATCAAACACCTGTTCGATATTCTTTCGGTTTCTTTCCGGGTAATTTCTCCAAAATTGGCCCCAGAATACTCCAACAATGGAAGCAGATTTTAGCAGGGGAAGGTGCCAGGGCATCTTCGGAATTTCTCCAGATGCAAAACCAACCACCAGATGCCTCCCGAAAGGATTAAGAGACCTAAATGCCGGTTCAGAGGCACTCCCACCAACAGGATCAAAAATCACATCTACTCCTCCCAGGGATTTCAGTTCTTCTTTAAGATCATCTTGGACATAATTGATTTGGTGATCGGCCCCTGAATCCCTGGCGAACATCAATTTCTCCTTTGTACTGGCAATGGCAATGACTTTGGCCCCAAGTACCTTACCTATTTGAATGGCGGCAATGCCTGTCCCCCCGGAAGCGCCCAATACAGCAAGTGTCTCTCCTTCTTGTAATTGCGCTCTATCAACCAATGCATGTATGGCAGTCCCATATGTTTCTAACACCACAGCACCTTCACGAAGGTAATCCTCAGAGGGCAGTTTAAAAGTATTGGATGCTTTAGCTGCGACAAACTGAGCAAACCCACCCCACCCCATTGCAGTCGCAACAATATCTCCAACCTTCAAAGACTTTACATCATGACCTGTGGCTATCACCTTACCAGATACTTCTCCTCCCGGAACGAAAGGTAACTCGGGCTTAAACTGATATTTCCCTTCCACAATCAGTACGTCAGGGAAGTTTACACCGGCATAACTTACCTCAATTAGCACTTCATCATCACCAATCCTTGGGATAGAAGTATCTTCAAAGACCAGACTTGTAATACTTCCATAGTGTCTACAAATTAAAGCTTTCATAACGGCATCAGTTTATGAAACAATCAGTACAAATTGTGTATTTGATCTATAAGTAAGTTACAATTCTAAATCCATATTAGTTTGGATATAGTGAATGGAATAAAAAGAAAATGGTAAACTGCACACCTTAGAGGATTCCCAATACCTTTTCAGGTGGTCTGCCAATAGCTGCCTTCCCATTCGAAATAACAATGGGCCGTTCGATTAGCTTTGGATGCTCAACCAATATTTTAATCCATTCATTATCGCCATATGTCTTACCCTTGTAATTTTCCTTATAAATATCTTCACCTTTACGTACCAGTTCTATTGGCTTAATCCCAAGTAGATCTAGGATTTGTGAAAGTTCTTTTTCAGTAGGTGGATCTTTAAGGTATTCAATAATTTCAATGTCCATCCTTTTATTTTGGATTAATTCCAATGTTTCCCTGCTCTTTCTGCATCTGGGGTTATGATAAATTTTAATCATTCCTTATTTTTTGATTCTTGTTTATGATTAGTGGTAAAAGTTTGAATAGTTGTTTTTCAAAATAAAGAATTATAAAAGTAATAGCATGAGGATAGTTTATTTGATTTTTTGCCTGGCAACGATCTTTGGATGTGATGTTAAGACCTCAGTGGAGGTAGAGACTGATTTTGGTGATTCTAAAATTACCTATGATTCACTGCTAGCCGTTGAAACAGGGGCTGATCCATATGGAATGAGGCAATATGTGCTAGCTTACCTAAAAGCCGGACCCAACAGAGGGCAAGAAGCTGCAGAAGCTGACAGGCTACAGCGGGCGCACCTGGATAATATTTCCAGGTTAGCTGAACAGGGCAAACTGGTTTTAGCGGGGCCATTTATGGACGATGGGGATGTGAGAGGTATCTATATCTTTGCTGTGGAATCCATAGCTGAGGCTGAAGAGCTGACTGCAACAGATCCTGCCATTAAAGCTGGAAGGCTTATCATGGAACTTCATCCCTGGTATGGCTCGGCAGCACTTTTGAAGGTCAACGAAATCCATAAAAAAATCTCACGAGAGAAGATATAAAAAAGATCCCGTCAGAATGACGGGATCACACCAAACCTGGAAACAGCTAATTATACTGTTATTGCAGGACAAATCTTATGGGCATTACCATCGCTACTCTAACGGGCATGCCACGCTGTTTTCCGGGATTCCACGCAGGAGCAGATTCAATTACTCTTTTGGCTTCTTCGTCACAACCATATCCTATCCCTTTAATCACTTCAACACCGGTAATTTTACCAGATTTTTCAACTACAAATTTGACGAACACATTCCCACTGACACTCATTCTGATCGCATGATGTGGATATTCCAAATTTTCAGAAACGTAGGTGTAAAAAGCTTCCAGACCTCCTTTTGGAGTTGGATAATCCTCTACAATCTGGAATATCTGGTCTGCTTGTTCTTCTTCCATTGGAGATGCTTCATAAATAACATCTGCAATGGAAGTCTCTTCCAGTACTTCCACATCAAGATCCAACTGTATCTCCTGAACTACCTCCTTGTCATCTACTTCAACGATGATAGGCTGTTCAATCTTTGGTGGAGGAGGTGGTGGTTGATCACTGGGCGGAACTTCCAACATTTCGTCAAAATCAGCTTCTAAACGACCTAAATCAACGAGACTACCATCGTCGTAGCTTCTCCAGTTCATTGCAACAATGATTAACAAAAGACTGACACTCAATCCAATCATTAAAAACAAACTGGTTTGATTTTGATATTTTTCAGCTCTTTCACGTTTTATGTCAATCATCTCCTGATATACCTTTTTAGTAATTGGAGGAGTTAGAATGTCATTAGCTCTCAGGGCAACTTGTAGCTCATCGTCCTGCTTTTTATCTACTGGGGGAGATTTAATTAATGCAGCTTCCATGGCCTTAATTATTTGGTTTGGTATAACTAAGGTGATAAATCTTATACTTCTTTTAGATGAGGACGGTCAAAGGAAGAAATGATCTAAATCACTTCTTAAAGTAAAACATTGTGAAGATCCAAGCTGATCACTAGGGATTGAATATGTGGGATTATTTGTGGAATAAATAATATGAATCGAATTGTTTTTGCGTTTAAAACTAAATCATATTTGAAAACTCCATGAAAGATTGGAAAATCTGCAAATAAATTTTAACGCATTGTGAAGATCAATTATTTCTTTTCCAACAAAATACTGATTTTCGGGGTCTAGATTAAGATACATCAAGCATTACAATTGGAAATGATATTGAAACATTCCATGAAATTTTTGGTTATTTTTACTTTATAACATAATCGTTAACTCAAATGAAAACATTAGCACTACTAAAACAAAACATAAAAATAATCGCACTAGCAGCGGTAGCTGTTGGAGTGATGGCTCTTGCCGGGTGTAATGGACCAGAAATAGAAGGACCGACTAAATCCTTAATTGAAATACTGGAGAATACTCCGGAATACTCTGAATTCCTGACTTTTTATAATGCCAATATTGATTTATTACCTGACGTATCAGGTGAAGTAGAATATACCCTGTTTATTCCAAATAATGCAGCTTTCGATAACCTGAGAACCACCTTGGACCTGGAAGATCTAACTAAAATAAAAAGTTCTGTCATCTCCAGTGTTTTAAAATTTCATTTCGTTTCAGGAATTAAAGACATCCCGGCAGGTGGAACATTGAATTCAGAACAAGGTGAGGCTATCCATTTTAATGCTGATGGAACAATATATGATGGTGGATCCAATCAAATGGTTGAAGTATTGGCAACAATAGAGGCAACCAATGGTAGAGCCTATGGAACTGACCGAATTCTAATTCCTCCAACTTTATTCCAGACCATCGTTACTCATCTTGGAAAAGTTTCTCAAAATATTCTGCTAGGCTCTGATTTTAGTATTCTTGCCAGAGTAATTACTAAAGCTGACACCTATGCGGCTGGTACTTCAGGGCAGGTTACACCATTATCAGTTTTATTAGCAGATGCTACAAAGTTTTGGACGGTATTTGCACCAACAGATGCAACTTTTTATAACGCTGCGGGCGTAGCTGACGGAGATGATGCCGCAACCATTGAAGCAAAAGTTCAAGGCTTAATCGACTCCTTTTCAGGTGCGGAATGTTATGGAATAGTTGCTAATCATGTGGTGACGGATGATGGTAATGCATCAGATGATAATACCCTGGTTGATGATGCCGAATTAGTTACTGGTGCAACATTCCCAACAGCGTTTACAACAAATGGAGTTGACTTTGGATCATTGTTAGTATTTAATAATACCGATGCAATTCCGGCTGACAATGGAATCGGTGTCTATCTGGATTCAGATGGAGATGTTGATCTAGGTAATGCGGCAACACTCGCGAATCTTGATGCTGAAATTGTTTATTCTCCTACTGTTACAGGATTGAATGCAGCAAATGGATCAATCTATATCATAGCAGGAGTATTAGTTCCATAGTAAGAAACATAACTAAATGAATTTTAAGAGGCTGGCATTTTAATGCTGGCCTTTTTTAATTCAATTGATTCCCACACTCTTTACAGAACTTGGCATCCGGGTCTTCAATGACTGTCCCGCAGTTTTCACAATTCCTCATGTCAGCCAGAGCTTGTTTTGAATTTTCTTTCATCAATTCTCCAGTAACAATGCCTGTTGGAACTGCAATGATTGCATAACCCATTAGCATCAATATCGAGGCAAGAGTCTGCCCTATTACTGTCTGAGGGGCGATATCCCCATAACCAACTGTTGTAATCGTGACAATACACCAATAAAGGCTTCTCGGGATACTTGTAAAACCATTTTCAGCACCTTCTATGACGTACATCAATGTCCCCATAATCAGGGTGACACTCATAACAGTTCCAATAAAAACCATCAGTTTGTATTTGCTGGCTATCAATGCATTCCCTAGTAATTGAGCTTCGGATAAATATCTAGACAATTTAAGTATCCTGAATATTCTTAGTAACCTAATGGCTCTTATAACCACCAGGTAAGCCCCACCTGTAACAAATAGGGACAAATAAGTTGGTACCAGGGCAAGAAAATCAATGATCCCCAGAAAGCTGAAAACATATTTAAGCGGCTTCTTTAGAATAAAAATCCTTAGGGTATACTCAATAGAAAATAGGATGGTAAAAACCCACTCAAGAACGGCAAATATCTCTCCAAATCGCTGATTTAGCTCTCGCACACTCTCTAGCGTGACCATGAGTATACTACCCACAATCGCCCATAGCAGTACAATGTCAAATAGCTTACCTGCTGGTGTGTCTGTACCGAAAACAACCACGTACAGCCTACTTCTTAATTTTGAGAAATTTTTAAAATCCTTTCCTTCCATGGTCTTAAATATAAAAAAAAGCCTGATCAGAAACTGATCAGGCCTAATCTAATGATTTCACCATGAATTAATTCATTAATTCATCAAAGGTGATCGACACGTAATAAATGGCCCCAATTGAAGGACCACCAAGACTTTGAACATAATACTGGTTGAATAAATTTGATCCGCCAACTTTCAATACAGATTTAATATCTGGTAACCTATAGGAAACCTGAGCATCGACTGTATTATATGCAGGAACCTGACCAATAGCAAAGGATGACTGCCATTCAAAAGACTCCTGCCATCTGTAGGTAATATTGAAACCAAAATTATCTACTACCTTCCTATTCCCAAAATTGATGTTGAATTTATGTTCAGGTGTATTGAATTCTGATAGATTATTTTCTGTAAATCCGCCAATCAATTTGTTCCAGCTATAATTTCCACCTAAAGTATATCCTCTTGGCAAACTGTATGTCAGGCCAATGGCAGCTCCCTGTGAGGTGACTCTGTCGTCAAGGTTTGTATAAATTTGATAGTTATTGGTAGATGTGCCTCGTAATATTGAGTTATAAGCCGGATCTCCTGCGGAAACAATATTTGCACCAGCATCTGCATTTACATCATCTGCATCTTGCTGCGTTAATTCGGAAGCAACCATTACCCTTATCTGAGTGATAAAGGAAGTATAGATGTTGTAATAGAAAACAGCATCTATAAGCAAATTATTACCGATCAAACTTTTATAACCAAATTCCATCGATTTTACTTTTTCAGGTTTCACTGGCTTAAAGGATGTAAAAGGTTCAAGTAATGAGGTTGCAGCAGGATCAAATGGACTATTGCCCTGAAATACATAATTCCTGAATTCATTGACTGATCCTCCAGTGAATGCCAAGGGTACGCCTGTTGAACTAGTCCTTGTAAGATCATAATACTCATAGAAGCTGGGCAAACCACCAAGTAATCTTCCTGTAATGATATCTAAAGATATGTATTGTCCCTGGGTTGTTGGGTTCCTAAATCCAGTTTGAAATGAAGCCCTAAAGTTATGATTTTCTCCAATTGTATACACCCCCGAAATTCTTGGATTAACCTGACCGTTGAAATTTTCATTCTTGTCAAACCTGATTGATCCACTCAGCCTGAAATCATCTGTTATATTCTTTCCAGCCTGCATATATCCTCCAAATTCTTTGATAGTGATAGCCCCTGTAGTATCAGGAAAAATAGTGCCGTTTGATCTTAATTCAAACATTCTGAAACTGGTACCAGCTTGCAAATCAATAAAATCTATTTTGTTCTTAAAATCATATTGTATCTCTCCCTGATACATGTTTGACTTATCATCAAACAATGGTCCGAATGGAACAACTCCTTTTAATTCATTTTGCTTAATTGTTTGATATATGTCACTTTCTTCTGCTAATGGGTAATTCTGATCCATTGTCGACATTGCAAATTGATGTGCTATAAGCTGTTCACTTATGGTGACCGTATTTGGGTCATCTGAAGTCCTGTATCCTTGATCATATAATGATCTTAAGTAGTAAATAGGATACTCAGTTAAGTAAGTACCTACATCTCCATCATATCTATAATCATTTATCTTCTTTCCTAAAAATTCTGCTATATAAGAGTCACCAGAACTTTCTCTAGTGGTATAGGCCCTTACAAGCAAATTATCACTTCGTAATTGAAGCCGATGTTGTTGAATTCCAAAATTTGCCAGTGAATATCTTTGGGCTCCGGTATAAACGCTGGTTCCGAATCCCGCATTATACAAATAACTTAATTCATAATTATCATTTAGCCTATAATATAGTCCGGCATTTACTTTAAAATTCTCAGCACCATAATCGACAATATTGGCTTCTTCATAACCTGGGGCAGAAATAACATGACTTGGTAAAAACCCACTTTGTGCAAACTGCCAGGCTGTTACACCCGGAGCAAAAATTCCGGGTCCTTTTGATGCTACGGTCTCCCAACCTGGATCTGAGGGATCTGTTGTCCTACTAAATCTAAGAATATTCATAGGTAACGCAGCTTCATCACCCATATAATGAAGACGATCGGCCCCCGGATTATAATTAAAACCTGGCGGTGTTGTAAGTTCAGCATTTCGGTCGAAATTGGATAGCCCATGCCAATCTTCAGCACGAGAATATGAAGCATTTACCTTGAATGCCAGCTTGTTATTAAATGCTTTAGCGTAACGCAAAGACCCCTCATACATTGGAGAAGTCGAATGGCCAGATTCTGCCCCAACATGGTTGACACCCAACTTAGCAAAAGCACTTAAACCCTGGTACTCAAAAGGACTCTTACTATTGATTAGCAAAACCCCATTGAATGCATTAGGCCCATAAAGTGCCGAGGAAGCTCCGGGTAATAATTCAACACTTTCTACATCCAATTCTGAAGGTCCATTAAGGTTCCCAATTGGGAAGTTAAGTGCGGGTGCCTGGGTGTCCATTCCATCAATTAACTGGACAAATCGTGTATTGCCTGTGCTTCCAAACCCTCTTGCATTAATTATCTGAAAATTTATACTGCTAGTAGCAATATCAACCCCTTTGAGATTAGCTAGTGCTTTATAATAGGTGTCAGCTGAAGTATTCTGTACCGCCAGAATATCCATCTTCTCTATACTTACTGGGGATCTTAAAATACTTTCTTCAACTCTGGAAGCGGATATAACAACCTCCTGACCAAGGAGTGTGGATTCAGTTAGTTGAATTCCCAGCCCCCGTTGGTTGCTTTGAGTGATCTCTAATTCCTGCCGTTCAAATCCCACACTTGAAATAACAAGCATGAGTGGTGGATTGGAGCTTACCTCCAGATTAAAATTCCCATCGATATCTGTTGTGGTCCCTAGAACGGTTCCTTTCACAAGAATATTAACACCAATTAACGGTTCGCCACTAGCGGCTTCTGTTACTGTTCCTGACACTGTGGTTTGTGCAGAAACTATCACAGGCAGTGATAATAGGATTATCAGTGCCATAGATCCATAAATCAGGCTCTTCTTCATCATTTGGGTAGTAATTGAGTGATACAGAAATAATATTACGGAAAAAAAATCATATTTCCGCTCCTCACTACCCCAAGAGCACTATTTCAATGAAATTTCCGGGGTTTAACCAACTTCTTTCTTCAGATGTTCCACCAAACGGTCACAAAGTTGATTGATCTGACCCGACATGTATTCATCACCGGTTGCATTGAGCAAACTTTGGCTGAGCCCGCCCAAACAATCGATATAAAATCGTTTCATATCATCAACCTCCATATCTTTAGACCAAAGGTCTATCCTTAATGTATTTTTATTTTGATGATCCCAAATTGACAGTGTTACTGATTTGGTTTCAGAGTAACCCGGATTATCCTTATCATCAGCATCCCACTTAATCTTTTCGGGGATATTGTCATCATCTAATTCAACAAGAAGTTTTATCTCTGATTGCTTCATTCTTTATGGTAAACTATTCTTAAAATCAGTATAAGTCATGTCCATCTCCACAATAAGCGAAGTGCTACATCCTAGCGTAGTTGCCACACTATTGATATCTTCTACCCTATTGTCCGGATTGGGATGGGTGCTTAGAAACTCTGGCACCCCGCTATCCTGTCCATTGGTAATCAATTTTTCAAAGAAATGGGCAGCGCCGTTACAGGCATATTCTGTATCTCCCAGGTATTTCACTGAGTATTCGTCTGCCTCACTCTCATTATCACGGCTAAATGCCAGAGATGATCCTGCAGTCGCAATTTGAGCAGCAATTTGTTCTAGTTGGGAGGGGTTATCTCCCAGTGCAATGGATAAAAGCAATTGAATACCATAAACCTTTTCAAGTTGTTTGATTGAATGTCTTCTATCTGCATGGGCAATCTCATGACCTAACACACCTGCCAGATCATCTGCTTTATCCAGGTATTTTATCAGACCAGTATAAACATATATGTATCCACCTGGAGTGGCAAAGGCATTCAATATATCTGCATCAATAATTTTTAATTGCCATACAAACTCTGTTCTATAATCTACTTCAGAGCTCGTAAGAATTGCATTTTTTAGTCCATTCATATAGGCATATGCCTCCGGGTAATCAACCTCTGATAAGATCGGGTATGTAACTGGATCAGATTCAATCTCCTGGCTTACCTGCATACCAAGCTCTTTATCATCATCTATAGAGAAGAAAAGGGATTTAACTCCGTCATCACCACAGTTTGTTAAAAATCCAATGGTCAATAAAGAAGTCGAGAATAGAAGAAGTTTAATTTTTTTCATGTTTAAGGATTTAGCTTAATTAACATGCACCAGCAACAATTGTTCCTTTCTTTAAATTCCTCAAGGCAAACTTGCTTTAAATGCTTGATATGACATCCCGCTCTCACGGATCTTACTGGTAGAACAATTGATACTTTTTGCTATTTTATTGATGTCTTCTACCCTGTTATCCGGGCTTGGGTGCGTACTTAGAAAGGCGGGGGTTCCACCAGCTTTTCCCTCTGCTAATAATTTTTCAAAGAATGTAGCTGCACCGTTACAGGCATAGCTGGTTCCAGAAAGATACCTCACAGAATATTCATCAGCTTCTGTTTCAGCGCCTCTACTAAAAGCCAAGACAACCCCTTTGCCTGCCAGTTGAGCTGCTATTTCTGCAGTCTGTGTTGCATTTTCACCTAATGCCATACTCAGCAGCAACGATATCCCATATTGTTTTTCCATCTGTTTGATGGAATGTCTTCTATCTGCATGCGCAATCTCGTGCCCCATCACACCTGCCAGATCATCTGCTGAGTTAAGGTATTTAATGAGACCAGTATAAACATAGATATATCCACCGGGTGTACAAAAAGCATTCAACGTATTGTCATCCTGAATAATCTTCACCTCCCAGGCAAATTGATCCTTGTAAGCCACATTTCCACTATTGATAATTCTTTCGGTCATCTCCCGAATATACTTGTAGCTCTCTGGATATTTAGCTTCAGGCAAAAGCGGATACTCACCCGGTTTTGATTCGATTTCTTTTTGAACCTCCAACCCAAGTTTTTGATCTTCACTGACCGGAAAAAATAAGGAGGAAACCTGGCCTGATGAACCCTTACATCCTGCAAGGACAACGGCTAACACTAAACAAACAACAAAATTTTTCATATTAATGAATTAAGACGGTTAAAGCTCTTTCTTTATCTCGATTAAGTTGCCCTTTGAGCTCCTCAATGCTTTCAAATTTCTGTTCTTTCCTGAGTAGCTGCACAAACTCAATAGTTAATCTCTGATTATATATCTCTCTATCAAAATTAAATATATTCACCTCAATTCTTCTCTCCTGACCAGATACGGTCGGTCTCCATCCAATATTAAGCATGCCTAGGTATTTTTCTCCATCAAGAAGTACGTAAACCGCATACGCTCCATCACCAGGAATCAGTTTATAAGTCTCAGGAACATCTATATTGGCAGTGGGGAAACCAATGCTTCTTCCAATCCGATCTCCGTCTTTCACAAAACCACTTATGGTGTAATATCTACCGAGTAATTCGCTGGCCACATGTACCTCCCCTTCAGCAAGTGCTTTTCTAATCCTGGTGGAGCTTACACCGATATGATCAATATCCTCTCTTGGTATTTCTTTTACTTCAAATCCCAATTCATCTGCATGCTCTGATAAGTATTCGAAGCCCCCTTCTCTGTTTTTCCCAAACCGATGATCATACCCAATGATTAAAACACCAGTATTTAACTTATCGATAAGTATATCCTGAATAAAACTTTGCGAAGTGATCTGAGAGAACTCTTTTGTAAATGGGATTTTTAAAAGAATATCTACACCCATTTGCTCAATCAGGGCAGCCTTCTCTTCGAAAGTTGACAATAATCTCAACGCATTCTGATCTTTTTGTAACACAAACCTTGGATGAGGCCACAAGGTAATGACAATACTTTGTCCATTTCTGGCCTTTGCCGTGCTAACCAATTGCCTTAGAATCTTTTGATGTCCAACATGTACCCCATCAAAAGTGCCAGAAGTAACAATACTTTTATCTGCACAATTGAAATTCTCAATATCGTCAACCAAAATCATGAGGCCTTGTACTTTTCAACCCAGTATTCAACAGGATGTGCATCTTTCACATGATAATCACCAATTGAGGTTCTTCTAAGGCCTTTCAGATAGGCCCCTACACCGAGGATTTTCCCAAAATCACTCGCCATTGTTCGGATGTATGTTCCCTTGGAGCATTGGATCCGAAAATATACTTCAGCACCTTTGAGCTCTAAAATTTCAAACTCGTGAATTGTTACTGGTCTGGGCTCTAGCTTGACTGATCTATTATCTCTTGCTGCCTTATAAGCCCTTTGACCACCCACCTTAATTGCAGAATATATGGGTGGAACCTGTTCAATATTTCCTGTCAATTTTTTTGCAGCGGTAAAAATATTTTCTTCAGAAACTACTGAGGTATCAGATTCACTGTCAAAGTCCGTTTCGAGATCATATGATGGAGTTGTCTTCCCGATCTCAAAGATGCCCTCATACGTTTTATCTAATACTTGCAGTTCTCCCAGTTGTTTGGTGTATTTACCAACCCCGATCAGGAGCAGTCCGGTAGCTAGTGGATCCAGGGTGCCAGCGTGACCAATTTTCTTGACTTTAAAGGCATACCTTAGTTTATTGACCACATCAAAGGAAGTCCAGGTTAACGCTTTATCTACCAGAATTAATTGGCCGTCCAAGTCCATTATAGCTGTGAAATAATAGCAATCAGTCCCACGATCAGGCAATAAATCGCGAAATAATATAACCTCCCCTTCTTAACAATACTAATCATCCATGTACAGGCCATATATCCTGATATTAAGGCTGCTAAGAAACCGATTACCATCGGAAAAGCCCCTAAACCCTCATGTATTGTTGGGTCTTCAATATAATCTATAAATTTCAACAGGCTTGCTCCCAGGATTGGGGGCAAAACCATTAAAAATGAAAAACGGGTTGCCTTTTCCTTGTCCACTCCAATGAGTAAACCAGTGGCAATGGTAGCACCTGATCTTGATATTCCAGGAAGTATGGCAATTGTCTGTGCAAGACCCATGATTATTGCTTGAAAATAGGAAACCTCCCTGGTACCATCATTTTTAAAATAGGTAAAAAACAATAAGGCGGATGTTATTAGCAACATGCTTCCTACCAGAAATAGATTACCTGAGAAAAATCCAGAAATTTCATCTTCGAAAAATACGCCTGCTATCCCCACAGGAATCATTGATAGGATAATCAATACAAAAAATTTCCATGAGTCATTCCATTTAAATTCAAAAAGACCACTCATAATATCCAAGATATCTGTTCGAAAGACAATCAGCGTACTTAATGCTGTTGCTGCATGAACGATGACTGCAAATAGAAGATTATCGCCCGATGTGGTCCCAAGTAGTACTGAACCTATTTCCAGATGACCACTGCTACTGACAGGTAAAAATTCTGTTAGCCCCTGGATAATACCAAGGATTAGTGCTTCAACCCATGTCATTTATCTGCTGAATCCTTCTTTTTCGTGTCATAAAAAATGGCAACAAATTGGATTAAAAACCCCAACATAACCACGATGGGGCCAAGCGTGAGACCTAAAAATCCAAATCCATAAGGCTCACTGTCTGATGCCATAATTATAAACCCAAGTAGAATAACCACAATACCACCAATCATGATGAGGTAGTTTGTTTTTTGGAAGGCAAATTTATCTTTATCTGACATAGTTAAATTTTAATATAAATCATCCAGGGACATTCCGAGATACTTCCTGATCGCACGGTATGTACTAAAATATCCCACAATAACACCAACGAAAATAAGGGAACCAAATAAAATAGCTAGCTGGCCACGATCCTGTAGTTTTTCCAAATCTTCTATTCGTTGATTTCCATAATAGAGTAATAGAAGCAAAAGTCCGCATGCAATTACTCCTGCGATAAATCCGTACCAAACAGCCCTTTTAAGAAAAGGTCCTCGAATGAAACTGCCTTTGGCTCCAACCAGTTGCATACTGCGGATTAAAAATCTTTGAGAAAACAATGCGAGTTTGATCGTATTGTTGATCAGAATGATCACAACAATTAGCAGAAGAATAAAGAAACCAAGCATGATCAAACCGATCTTGGCAATATTTTGATTAATGGTTTCGATCAATGATTCCACATATGCCACTTCATACACACCATTCATTGATTCAATCTCTTTCGTAATTATTTTGAGGGAATCAGCCGCCTGATATGCTGGCGCTATATTCACAACCAGTAAATCTCTCAAGGGATTATCTCCTAGAAATTCTGTGAAGTTCTCTCCTGTTTCTTCAATGAATTGTTTCGAGGCCTCATCTTTAGAGATAAACTTCACTCCAGACTCATTCTCTTTATTAAGGGTATAGGGTTTAGCGCTAATCGATCGATTGATTCGGGTTATCTCTGTAGTTGTAAGTTGGTTGTTGAGGAAAACCTGGATCTCAATACTTTCCTGAATGTTCAGTGTAAGTTTTTTAGCATGGACTACTAACAATCCAAAAATACCCATCACCATCAGTGCCAAGGTGATACTAAGCGTAACACTGATAAACGGATAACTTCCAAGTTTTCTTTTTTTGCGGGGTTTCTGCTCCATCCCGCCCCAAAACTAAGTAAAGTGTAGGATTTATTATGTCGGATTAATCTACCTTATTGTTGCGAATGATATCCAATTCCTGAATTAGCAGCTTATCAGTGATCTGAGGTAGATCTAGAATCTTATCTGTAGTCATCAATTTATAATAAAGACCATTGTGAAACAGGTATACCTGCTTGCTGCTTGTACTGTTTATTTCAAGAATTTCGTAAGGGTTATCCTTGAAGTTACCATATAAATGCAATTTTCCTTCATAATATTTATAGCGGATCCCCTCGTGACTCTTTTGGGTAGTCTTGATATCAATCTTTTCTGAGGTATCTATGATGTCAGTATGACTTGCAAGAGGAATTTCAGCACTTTCAGATTTGAATTGAACTCTCTCTGCTCCGTCACCTGGATTAGGGAGTGCAACTTCTGGAACAAAATCTTTGTCTGCAACACTTTCTTCCAGGTTGTTGGATGTTTTAGCTGATTCGACTGAAGCTTCTGTAATATTGGCCTCAGCAACTTCGGAAATCTCAACTTCTTCTTTCGGCCCTTCTGTGATATTTAGCACTATGGCGCTTGGAACTTCAGCATTACTTGCTTCGAAATATCCAGAAGCTCCTTCATCCATCTGATAAAGATCCTTCTCATAAACTGTAGGAAGAATATTTAAATCTGAATTCTGGGATTCGTTGGAGAAATAATAAATACCTGTTCCAATAAAAGTAGCTGTCACCAATGCCCCGGTCAACTTCATCAAACCTGGGTTTAGAATTTGCCCGGCTTGCCACCATGGAGTAGCGATATTAATAGCAGTAAGCCTACTTTTTAATTCAGCCCTTCTGAATTCTCCAAGCCCTCTAACAACTTGCTGTTGAAAACCTACCTCTTCTTTTAAAGCAGGATCCCCAGCTAGCTCACTTTCGAAAGCTCTAATTTCTTCGGAGTTTAATTCATTCCGAAGATAGGCGTCAATTAATTCGGTTCTTTTGATATTCATGCGGTTTTATCAAAAAAAATCTTTTTCGCTATATCGCTCCTTGATCAAATGATCAAGTTTTTGTTTGCACTTATATTTTTTTGTTTTTGCCGTATCTGTATTGGCAAAATTTAATTTCAACGCGATGTCTGTCATCGACATCCCATCGAAATAGTAAAAGGTTAAGATCTTTCTACACGTATCACCCAGTTCTTTGATACAATTCATCACCACTCTATACCTTTCATCTTCATCATGTCCCTGGTATTCTTCACTATCAACCTCCTCATTCGATAATTTGCTCTTCCGATCTAATTCTTTTCTCCACTGATTCAAGCAAATACTGTACAAAAATGTACTGATCTTTGAAGTAAGCACCAGGTTTCCGCTCATGGCCTTCTGCCAAAAAGCTAAGAGGGCTTCTTGAAAAACATCTTTCGCCTCATCCTCAGAACCATTATTGGAGATAACTATTTTGGTCATCATCCGATAATATTTCTTGTATAAATAGTCTAAGGCAGACTCATCCCCCCGTTTTATACGATCAAGTATCTCACTATCCTTCATACACCCAGGACCCGGGGATCCTTGTTAATAAATACTCAATTAGACCAGAAAGTAACC
The DNA here is from genome assembly GCA_047947195.1 of Bacteroidota bacterium. Lineage (GTDB taxonomy): Bacteria > Bacteroidota > Bacteroidia > Cytophagales > Cyclobacteriaceae > UBA7330. The sequence continues at coordinate 1,091,744 of CP170458.1, read as the reverse complement.
GGTCAATCCCAACTTTTTTCAATCAGTTCCCACCTCAATTTAAGCTTTTTGGGGCATTATGGCAATAACTTCTTCGCCCGTGGTCGCAAAAACATGGTCCCCCATTACAGGTCTGATCTTGTAGGTACCCGTAAAAGCTCCATATGCTGGCAACAATCCATGGTCTTTTGAGAAGTAAAAACATGGGATTGTAACACCTTGTTTTGCTCTTCCTCTCAACCGTATGGACGGGTGAACATGACCTGATATATTGTACAGTGCTGATTCTTTTTGCTCATGTGAAAAATGGAAAGGTTCGATCATGAGATCATCACAGACTTTCATCTTTGAGGACTTATAAATATTTTCTGAAAGAATATCGTGATTACCCTTCACCAGGATCATCTCAACACGCTGGTTTCCCATCCAGTTTGAAAAAGTGTTCCATTCTGCATTGAGATCACTATGAAAAAGATCACCAAGAAACGCTATAGTTTTTGGCTGGTATCTATCAATTAAATAATTAAGATTTATGAGGTCTCTTTGATGTATGTCGACAGGGACTGCAATTCCATTTTTCCTAAAATGTCCAGCTTTACCCAGATGGAGGTCCGATAAAATCAACAGGGACTGCTCAACCCAAAAAATAGCTTTTAATGGATCTAAAACAAGATTTTGATGCTTAAAACTAAATTCAAATGAACGCATGTTTATCCCTCAGCAGGTAACCAGGTCTGTGTCCTGTATAGAAAGTAGAGGTAGCCACGGACCTTTAAATTACCGCTTGGATCAAGCCAAATTTTACAGTCATATATATTTCCACTTTCTGGGTCAAGAATTTCACCATCGGTGTATTCCTGATCTTTATGGTCATATTCCATTCCTGTAATGATCTCCATACCAAGTACTTTTTTATCTTTTTTTGCCCCCTTACACTCCTCACAAATTGGATCTGGGTCTTCTCCGGGTTCTCTGTAAAGTTTTACAATCTTGCCATAATAAGATGTGCCATTTTGATAGATCTCAACGACAGATCTCTCTTTCCCCGTATTGTCATCAATAGTCTTCCACTTCCCGACAATTGATTGTGCATTTAAGGTGCTTGTTATCCCCAGGAATATCAAAAGTGACCCTCCATATTTCAAACTTGTCATCATATTAATTTTCATAATCATTCTTATCAAAATGTAGTTGAAATTTAGCAATCTGATCACCCAACTTCTCATTCGATATACTATGCCTTCTGATAGAATCTACTAATATAGGAAATGCAAAAGGAGTAGGGCGTTCGGTATTTTTCAATACAATTTTTTGCTGATTGATCCTACGTATGGCTTCAAACAATCTTGATTTTTCGAGCTGTTGAGTCATCACTTCATCGACTGCCTGCTTCATTAATAAGTTTGATTTATCATACTCTTCAAATACTTTATACAAGATGGAGGAAGAAGCCTGAAGATGTTTTGCTCTTACATTCTTTCCTGGATAACCCTGAAAAATAAGACCAGCAATCGTTGCTACGTCTCTGAATTTCCGAGAAGCCAGTTCAGTCTTGTTGATGGCATAAGCAATATCTTCCATTAAACCTTCTTCACTGAATAAATCTAACTCCAGTGCTTCCTCGAGCGGGGCTTCATTTTCTGATAATAGTTCAAATCCATAGTCATTCATAGATATAGAAAAAGAAATATTGACCAACCTGCCTATTCGATGAGCAATCACTCCTGCCAGTACCTCATGAACAAACATACCTTCAAATGGGTAAATAAAGATATGATGACCATGATGAGTTTCCGTTCTTTCAATCAGTAAAACCTCATTGTCAGGTAAGTGTGACCACTTTTTTTGTAACTCAATAATTGGCCGAATGGTTTGAAGCTCAATGTCATCATAATTCCCTTCTCCAGCCGCCTGTATTTTTTTTCTTATTCCTTCGGCCAACAAAGAAGACAAGGGTAGTCTCCCTCCTCCCCATGATGGAGTCAGTCCGCTTTTCTTGTTTGATTTTTTTACCATCACAGTGAGGTCGCGGATATGTACGAACTCAAGATTTCGCCCCGCAAACCAAAATGTATCTCCTGGATTTAGTTTGGAAACAAAATATTCTTCCACTTTACCTAAATAACCACCATTGGTAAACCTTATTTCTAAAGAAGGATCCCCTACTATTGTCCCAATGGAAAGTTTATGTCTTGTAGCAGCTCTTTTATTGATGATTTTATAAACGCCATTGTCATTATAGACCTTAGAAAATTCGTCATATACACCCAGTGTATTGCCACCTGTGGTGATAAAATCCAGGGCCCATCTCCATTCTTCAGCAGTGAGAAGTCTAAATGAATAAGTATTCTTTATTTCACTGAGAATATCAAGTGGTTTAAATCCTCCACTCACCGCCAGCGTGACCAGGTATTGTACCAACACATCCATTGATTTCTCCAGTGGTTTTCTGGTTTCAAACCTTTTATCCACAATTGCCTGTCTTAGTGCAGAGGCTTCAATCAATTCGAGTGAATGAGTGGGGACAAAGTAGATCTTACTGACCTCTCCGGGTCGATGTCCGCTTCTCCCTGCTCTCTGGAAAAACCGAGAAACTCCCTTCGGTCCCCCAATTTGAATAACCGTATCAACCGGACGAAAATCTACACCAAGATCCAGGCTTGATGTACATACCACACATTTTAACTTTTCTGCATGCAATGCCTCTTCAACCCATATCCTGATGTCCTGGTTAATGGAGCCATGATGCATGGCAATTACTCCAGCCATCTCCGGATAATTATTTACAATGGCTTGATACCAGAGTTCAGTTTGGGAGCGAGTGTTTGTAAAAAGAAGTGTGGTTTTACTCTTCTTTATGATTGGAATAATCCTGTGAAGCAAGTGTGTTCCGAGGTGCCCACTCCATGGCAAGGAGTCCACTTCCTCCGGAAGGATAGATTCTACTTCCACTTTCTTCTCTACATCTGACCTGATTTCTATTGAATCCTTATACAGATCTTCACCCAGCAATACTCGCTTTGCCTGTTTCAGGTTCCCTATAGTTGCAGAGATGCCCCAGATTTTAAGTTTTTCCTTTGTAATAGATCTCAGTCGGCTGATGGCCAGCTCTGTTGCCACCCCACGCTTCGTCCCCAGTATTTCGTGCCACTCATCCACAATAATTGCCCGAAGATTCCGGAAATAATATGGGTAATCAGACTGACTCAGTAAAATATGTAAGCTCTCCGGAGTGATGACCAATGCTTCCGGAGCATGTTTTTTTTGATTTTGACGCTCTGTGGAAGTGGTATCACCAGTCCTCAACCCAATTTCCCAGTTCACCTCCATTTCGATTGCAGCTTCCTGCATCGCCCGATGAATATCTTTGGCTAAGGCCCTGAGTGGAGTCACCCAAAGTACTCTTACAGAGGATCTTCCCGGATTTTCTTCCTGGAGAAATTCAAGTATACATGGCACCCACAAAGCATAGGTCTTACCACTGCCAGTAGGCGCATTTACTAAGCCGCTCTTTCCATCCAGATATGCCTGCCAGGTATCAAGTTGAAATTGGAATGGTTTCCACCCCTTCGACAGCATCCAGTCCAATCCGATACGGGTATTTGAACTCACCTTGTAGAAACATAGGGAAAATCATACATCATGATCTCTTTGTCACCAGTAATCATCGTAATTTCCTCCACGATTGACTGCGCAATGAGAATACGATCGAAAGGATCTCTGTGTAGCAATGGGAGGTCAATAGTAGCAATCGTATGCTCACTTGTAATGTTCAAGACCTCAAAGTACTCTTCACCAATGATCTCATCTAATTCTGGTTCAAAATCAAGCTTCCCCAATATTTTTTTTAGTTGAATCTCATAAAATGTGATTGGGCTCACAAATAGTATCACTTCAGGGTCGTCAAGGATAGCTTTTACTTTTCTTTTGATTTTTTCGGGTTCTGAAAAAATCCAGATAAAAATATGGGTATCAATAAGATATTTCAAAAACTGGATTATTCAAATGAAAAAGATTTTTCCATATCATCCGGCCATTTATCAAAATCATCATGAATTTTGATTTTGTCCCTATATTTTCCGTAAGGTAAGGGTTTACGTTTCTTTTTTACCGATTTTACTTCTGCAACTATCTTTCCTGATTTGGCCAGATACACGGTCTCACCCTCCTGTACCATGTTGATTATTTTCGACAGGTTGGATTTAGCTTCATGGATATTGTACTTTTTCATACTTAGCTAACTTAGCTAAGTTATTAACGAGTTTATTTATATCAAAGTTTTTCTCCAATAACTGGAATATCCTTTCTCCTTATAAATAAGACAACCAGTGATGAAAAAAAGACAACCAGTGCTAAATAAAATAATAACCCGCCGTCACCATGTACTTCAATGCCAAGGATAGTCAGATGAAAAAAAATAGCTCCTGAGATTACGCCTAATGCCAGCATAGCACCATATACCCTAAGGTTTGGGATCAACAATAATACTCCGGCTACTAACTCAACAATTCCTGAACCAATACGACCTACAGGTTCCATCCCAACCTGGGTGAAGATATAGACACTTTCTTCATCGGCTGTAAACTTGAAATACAGGGTCTGAAGCAGAATCAAGGAGGGTATTATACTAAAACACCACTCTAAAACCTTTTTCATGATTATTTAGTTTGGAGCTACTGCAATTTGCTCAATTTTATTTTCAATTGGGCCTACTGTTTTTAGAAACCGGTAAATTGCCTTTAAATCTGTTTCGTCCATCAATTTAAATGATTCCCAGGGCATCGGTGATGTTGGATGCACCCGACCTGTCTTAAATCGCTCAATGAAATTTTCCTCGCTCCAACCAGCCACTATACTAGTTCCCTCATGAAATGTTAAATTGGGAGAAGTAAACGTCCATCCCCCCGTTTCGGCAGAAGGAGCGAATGTAAACCCACCAGCATAGTAAGGTCCAATATATGCACCTGACTTCAAATCCCGCTTGGTGTGACAACCCCGGCAATTTGAAACACTTTTTGCCAGATATTCACCATATAAAATGGATGAGTCTTTTTCAATTATGACAGGTGGTGTTCCTTCGTGTGGGGCCACTTCAAGGATAAAACCAAAAACCAATTTACCTAAAAAGGTCATCTCATTTTCCGGTATTTCATTTCTTACCGGCTCCTGTACTCTAAGGTAAGCGATGATACTTTTGATATCATAATCACTCATTTCAGTAAATGGCATAAGGTCAATGGTGGGCTTACCTGCCGGGGTAATATTTTCTCTCAGCATCCGATATAATTGCCCATCAGTATACCGTCCAATTCCTGTTTCAGGATCTGGGGTAATGTTTCGGGAATATATCTTACCAAGGGGAAAGTCAAACTCAAATCCACCGATTAATGGGAGTTTCTCTCCCTGAGCAACCCGGGGGAGCTGTTCAATAGGTATATGACATCCAACACAATGTGCAGGACCATTTACAAGGTAGGCACCTCTTGCCAACATCGCAGAATCTGCTTTGATGGTAATTTCTGGGATGGGATATTCTGCATCTACATTTTTTAGCCAAAAAATGCTGACATAAGCGAAGGCTGCTCCAATAACTATTACCAGAGCTACCAGTATTCGAAGTAAAATTTTCAATTTATTAGGTCAATGATTGTACCGAAAATACCTATTTACTTTCGTATTTACAATTCAAGACTACTTTCAGCTAAGCCCAATAAATATCAAAGTAGAATTCGTGATGACGAGATTTGAACAAGAAAAAAGAATTAGCGTTCTGGTAGATAGAAGTATTATTGATTGATATCAGCTTTTAGGTTCTTTTCAGCTTTGATTGAACGAATTTTACAATCGCCATAATTATACCAAAACCTAGCCCAAAAGCTGTAGCAATATCAACATAGGATTTCTTAAAATTAAACCCTGTTAATTTTTCAGCAATATATTCTGTAAAAGAGCTTGGAAGGTTTCTATAACCCAATTCTCGTTTGATGTCCCATTGCCAATCAGTGAGTGGACAATATCCGATGGTTCCAATATAAATGCCTATCAGTAACCAGGCTACCAGTGTTAGCAGTAATGCAACCTGATGAATTCTCTGAGTTCTGGGATGAATCCAGCCAAATAAAACAAACAGGATAAATAGTGAATGGAAGATGGTGAATGCATAATCATAGACCTCCAGCATCTTCCAAAAATATCAAATCAAAATGATTGATTATTTGTCCTGATCGGGCTGCTGAAGCAAAATCTCCGTTCGTACCTCCTGATCAAGTTCCTTTGATGCATGTCCGTCACCGTAGATCTCACCAAGGATTGGTGCAATGACAAGACCTACGAGACAAGTAAGCTTAATCAAAATATTCATGGACGGACCGGAGGTATCTTTAAAAGGATCACCAACCGTATCACCAGTTACAGCTGCTTTGTGGGCTTCAGAACCTTTGAAGGTCATGACGCCATCAATCTCTACACCAGCTTCAAATGACTTCTTGGCGTTGTCCCAGGCACCTCCTGCGTTATTCTGAAAAATAGCCCACAGAACTCCGGAAACAGCCACTCCGGCCATGTAACTTCCAAGGGCCTCAGGACCCATCAAAAATCCAATTAAAATCGGGGTAATGATCGTAATCGCACCAGGTAGCATCATTTCTTTAAGTGCTGCTTGTGTCGAGATGTCTACGCACTTGGCATACTCAGGTTCACCGGTGCCTTCCATGATCCCTGGAATTTCTTTAAACTGCCTTCTTACTTCTTTTACCATCTCCATTGCAGCTCTTCCTACAGATCTCATGGCAAGGGCAGAAAAAACTACCGGGATCATTCCTCCAACAAATAAGGTAGCCAGTACATCAGCTTTATAGATATTGATTCCATCAATTCCCGTAAACGTAACATAAGCTGCGAAAAGTGCTAATGCCGTTAAAGCTGCCGAAGCTATGGCAAATCCTTTTCCTACAGCGGCAGTTGTATTACCAACAGAATCCAGGATGTCTGTTCTTTGTCTTACTTCTTTTGGTAATTCGCTCATTTCAGCAATTCCCCCTGCATTATCAGCAATTGGACCAAAAGCATCAATCGCCAGTTGCATGGCAGTTGTTGCCATCATGGCAGAAGCCGCAATTCCAACTCCATAAAAACCAGCCAGAGAATAAGCTCCATAAATAGCTCCTGCAAAAAGGATTATTGGCGCAAATGTGGAAATCATTCCGGTAGATAAACCTGCAATGATATTAGTAGCAGCCCCGGTTGAAGAGTTTCTTACAATTTCCAGAACTGGTTTTTTACCAAGCCCGGTATAATATTCGGTGAAATAGGAAATGGCACCTCCAACGAATAAACCAATTAATACAGCATAGAATACTCTGATTGATGTGATATCAACAATACCTACTTCAAAAAACTTCATCTGCATTACTGATGGCAGTATGAAATCAATGATAAAATAGGAAGCGATCCCAGTAAGTATGATTGCTCCCCAATTTCCTTTATTTAATGCAGCCTGTACTTCAGGTTCTTTTGCTTCATTATTAGAGATCTTGATAAACAGTGTGCCCAAAATAGAAAATATGATCCCTAAACCGGCTATCACCAATGGAAGCAGAATTGGACCAATACCATTAAACTGATCCTGAATAGATCCTCCCATATCTCTGATTACATAGTTACCTAACACCATGGAAGCCAAAACTGTGGCAACATAGGATCCAAATAAGTCTGCACCCATACCAGCCACATCGCCCACATTGTCACCCACATTATCGGCTATGGTAGCAGGGTTTCTTGGATCGTCTTCAGGAATTCCCGCTTCAACTTTACCTACTAAGTCTGCTCCTACATCTGCTGCCTTCGTATAGATTCCTCCCCCTACTCTGGCAAAAAGGGCGATCGATTCAGCACCCAGAGAGAAACCAGCCAATGCCTCTAGAATAACTGTCATCTGGGCATTCCCATTTGCTCCCCATGAACTCCCCATGAACCACTGAAAAAGAATAATGAATAATATACTTAGTCCAAATACCGCTAGACCAGCAACACCCAGACCCATCACAGTACCTCCTGTAAAGGAAACTTTCAGTGCATCGGGCAAACTTGTTCTTGCAGCCTGAGTAGTTCTAACATTTGCTGCAGTAGCTATACGCATACCAATATTTCCCGCGAGGGCGGAAAAAACAGCGCCAATCACAAAGGCAACTACAATAAACCAATGAGTAGTCTCTACTAAACTGGAAATAACGCCCAGTAGGATACCGGCTATTACAACGAAAATTCCCAACACCCGATACTCAGCATGAAGAAATGCCAGGGCACCTTCTCTAATATGCTGGGCAATTTCTTTCATTTTCACCTCACCTGCTTCCTGCTTGTTGACCCATATAGCTTTGACCGCCATTACAATAAGACCAATGACTGCCATTAAAGGCACAGCATATATTAGATAATTCATGTGTTAAATAATTGTTTATGTAAAGGTCACATGGAATTCGCCACGTTTCAATTGTGGCTCATTTCATGAAATTATGTATCTGTCTTTTTAAAAAAGAGGTGCAAAGATAACTGAATGGTCAAATTTTAAAAACGAACTTTCAACTATTCAGCGACGATCAAAAACCACAACGAAATTTGGTTAAAGGAAAATATTTTACCTACAACTGTAGAATCAGATTATTTAAATTCGGTATGAGAATTGACGTAATTCAAAAATTCATTTTTAATTGTTTGATCTTTGAATTTACCATCAAAATAAGCAGTTCCGGTCATGCTGTTTGTATCGCTCACTCCTCTGGAAGATACACACATATGAGTGGCATCCAGAACAACTCCAACATCCTCAGTTTGGAGTACTTCTTTTAATTCGGTGGCAATCTGAACTGTCAGTCTTTCCTGAACCTGAGGTCTTTTGGCATAATATTGAACGATCCTGTTAATTTTTGAAAGTCCTATCACTTTACCACTGGAAAAATAAGCTACATGCGCTTTTCCGTAAATCGGAACGAAATGGTGCTCACAATGCGAATAAAAGGTGATGTCTTTTTCCACCAGCATCTGATCGTAATTATACTTATTTTCAAAAAGTGTGGGTGTTGGCTTATTCTTAGGATTTAAACCACTGAAGACCTCTTTTACATACATTTTCGCCACTCTTCTTGGGGTTCCTTTAAGACTATCATCAGATAGATCCAGACCTAGAACATGCATGATTTCTTTGAAATGTTTTTCAATCAACTCTATTTTTAGTTGATCATCCATTTCAAAAGCATCTGCTCTTAGCGGAGTATCGATCGAGCCTGATATATGATCATCATGATCATCCATTGATGCATCAGTCAACGGGGTATTCAACAAAGTTCCTTTCTGTTTCATATAATCTTATTTTCAGCTCAAGGTCATCATCTATCCTCTTCCTTAACAAATTGTATATCACAACGGATATGTTTTCAGCTGTGGGATTTAAATCTTTGAAGTCAGGTACATCCAAGTTAAGGTTTTTATGATCAAATCTTGCTAATATTTCCTCTTTGATTATGTCACTTAATTTCTTCATATCATAGACATACCCGGTATTAGGGTCTGGCTCCCCCACTAACCTCACCTCCAACTCATAGTTGTGGCCATGCCAGTTTGGATTATTACATTTTCCAAAAACCTGATCATTTTCTTTATCCGACCAGTTTGGATTGTACAACCTGTGGGCAGCATTAAAATGTTCCTTCCTAAAAACGGCTACTTTCAAAATCTATGGCAATTAGATAATAGGATATTCAAACAGTAAGATTGACTGATTTGTTTCAGAAAGCCAAAGATAATTGAAGGTAGATCAATCACGTTTTTGAATTTATCGTAATTAAAGGTTGTTTTGTATTCTCAATCCGGATCCATATGAAATTTGAAGAAATAGCAAGTCACCTCCGCCAGTACAACAACCAGGGCAGAAAAGCATTTTGTACTTCTTCCTTTCAAACACATAGTTTAGTGATGCTTCATATCATAAGTCGGATTGATAACAGTATCCCTGTATATTTTTTAAATACTGGTTATCATTTCCCGGAGACAGTTGCATTCAAGGATCAGGTAGCCAAAGAATTTGGGTTGAACGTGAAGGAAGTCAAATCTTCTATGCCCAGATACATGCAAAAAGATCATGAAGGCAAATTGTTATTTACCTCTGATCCTGATCACTGCTGCTACATCAACAAAACAGCCCCAACAGAACATTTGTTGAGAAATCATGACGTTTGGATTAACGGCGTTCGTGCAGATCAAAGTTCTGTAAGAAAGGCCATGAAAAATGAACAACCCGCTCCGTTCAATAGCATTCGGTTTCATCCTATGCTGGACTGGTCCATGAAAGAAATTTATGCTTACATTCGCGAGCACAATCTTCCCAGACATCCGCTTGATGCCAAGGGATATTTAAGTATCGGTTGTGAACCATGTACCCGTCGTTTAGACCCTGAGATGCAGGAAAGAGAAGCGCGTTGGTATGGAATGAATAAAGTTGAATGTGGTCTACATACAGACCTGGTTGAAAAATAATAAAAGTAAACCGACTTAAAGAATGAACGTACTTGTAACTGGTGGAGCAGGATATATTGGCACTGAATTAATTAAAAGACTATCTGAAAATTCTCAAATTGAAAAGATCACTATTTATGACAATTTGAGTAAAGGCAATTATGCCATATTCACCAGTCATAAATTTCCCAATCACCAGAATATCAAATTAATCCAGGGAGAATTATTAGACTCACGTACGCTTAAAAAAGCCCTGGACGGTATTGACATTGTTTATCACCTGGCAGCTAAAGTAACTACTCCCTATTCCGATATTGATCCTCACTTTTTTGAACAAACCAATCACTGGGGAACAGCTGAGTTGGTTTATGCCATTGAGGAATCTAATGTAAAGCATCTGGTATTTGCCAGCAGCATTGGTGTATATGGCTCCTCATCAATAAATATCGACGAAGAAACAGTAGCTAATCCACGGACTTTCTATGCGATTTCAAAATTCAGAGGTGAAGAGCATGTTAGGAGACTACAAGATAAAATCACCACACATATCATTCGATGTGGGAATGTTTACGGATATAGCAGAAGCATGAGATTTGATTCTGTGATCAACAAATTTGTATTTGAAAGCAATTTCAATAATCAGATCTCTATCCACGGAAATGGAAAGCAAAGTAGGGCTTTCATCCATATCGATACCATTTCTGAAGTATTCAACAGTCTCCTGGATTCAAAAGCTCCAAGTGGAACTTATAATCTTGTGGAGCAAAACTTAACCGTTTTGGATATTGTGGATACACTCAAAACGCTTAACCCTGCACTGGAATTTATTTTTATTAATCAGCACTTGAGTTTGAAAAGTATCATGGTTAGTGATGACCTAAGACTCTATGAATATCTAAAAAAGGAAAATCGGCCAAGCTTTGAAGACAACATCAAATCGCTGATTGACCGATTTTCGTTTTAAGATCACCTTAGAAAATATTCAAGGATCCCTCCGACCACTTCTGAAGATCCAATGTAAATCCCCACACCATAAGTGATATGTTTTACAGAAAGATGTTTCAGCGCGTATGGTAAACCACTTACATTTATAAAACTAAAAGCACCGGCTGTAATGATTGCACCTGCAAGGGTTTGGTAAAAAGAACTGGAAACAATAATAATGAGTATTCCCACAAACTGAATGATAAATGCAACTATCAGTACGCGTTCTAATTTTAAATGCTGAATGATGAAACCGGCAAAAAATGCCACAAATGCGGCAAGGCCTAACAGTCCGAATGAAATATAATTTGCTATGTCTGCATACTCTGTAAAATTTGATGCAATATTCCCTGGGAGAAATTCAACCAACAACCCTTTCCCAAGACCTAACTGAAGACCAATGATAATGATGGTGATAAACCCTCCAATACTTAAGCTTTTAGAAGGAAGGGTTAATAATTCCTTTTTCCTGGTGAGCACTTCATCACTGGAAACTTTATGAAAGAGAAATCCAGTCCCACTGATTAAGACTCCACCAACAACAAATGTTAAGGTATCACCAAAAAACCTTACAAGTTCAACCACCAGGGGTTCCAAAGCATACACCAATTCAGTCGTTAGAATTAAAAAACCCATTACAACAGGTAGCTTTTGAACAGGTGCAAAAGCTTCAATCATTGAATTGGCCGGACTAATAAAAAGATTCATGGAGACCAGCCATAGAATAATCATAATTGGTAAGGCTGGCTGAATACTACTTAGCGGACCTGCTCCTATTATGGTAGCTACAATCATAAAAATCATGGCAGTCGCTCCAATTCCTACTGTAAAAACAATAAAGAATTTGCCACTCTTTTTCATGATACGATCAGCTAGTAAACCAGCTAATGGCGGAATGACAATCAGGACAATGGCTTTTGTTATGATGAGGAAATCTGTAAGATTTCCCAGATTAAAAGTCTCAACCAAATGTGGCTGGTATTCATGATAAGCGATCCAACTGATCACCACGGCTACGTTTAATGCTGCCAGACTGTAAACTTCCCTCCATTTTAGGGCTCTACTGTCAAGCGATGTTGTTTGTTCCATTCTTTGATTTTAAGATTAAAGCAATACAACCACAAACCCCATGCCTTAGTTAGATTATTTTAATAAAAAATTGAATTTAACTTATCAAAAACCTTAATAAATTCAGGTTTTCCCAATTTTATTTAAAAAAAGTAGTTTTGCGCTCTCAAAATCCGGATTAATAATGAGTATTGAAGCAAAATACAGTCCAACTGAAAAGGAAGACAAGTGGTACAATTTATGGATGGAAAAGGGATTTTTCAAAGCTCATGTAAATCCAGAAAAGGAACCTTACACCATTGTAATTCCTCCGCCAAATGTGACGGGTGTGCTTCATATGGGACATATGCTGAATAATACCATTCAGGATGTCCTGATCAGGAAAGCAAGAATGGAAGGAAAGGAAGCATGTTGGGTACCTGGGACTGATCATGCTTCGATCGCTACAGAAGCCAAGGTGGTTCAAATGCTGAGGGAAAAGGGGATTAAAAAAAGTGACCTTTCAAGGGAAGATTTTCTTAAATATGCCTGGGAGTGGCGAGAAAAATATGGGGGGATCATCCTTGAGCAACTAAAGAAATTAGGTGCATCATGTGACTGGGATCGCACAGTTTTTACCATGGATGATGACTACTACAAGGCTGTCATCCGGGTCTTCGTAGATCTTTATAATAAAGGATATATCTACAGAGGGCTGAGAATGATCAACTGGGATTGTGAAGCCCAAACAGCTCTTTCAAACGAAGAAGTTATCTACAAAGAGGATGGAGAAAATGTATCTCTTTATTACATCAAATATGCCATTGAAGGTAGCGATGAAGAAGTTATCATAGCAACGGTAAGACCCGAAACCATATTGGGCGATGCTGCCATTGCAGTTAATCCAAAAGATGAAAGATACAAACATCTGGTAGGTAAGCAGGCTCTGGTTCCTTTCATCAATCGCCCAATTCCCATCATTGCTGATGATTATGTAGAGACCGACTTTGGAACAGGCTGTCTAAAGGTGACACCAGCTCATGACATCAATGACTATGAGATTGGTTTAAGACATAACCTTGAGGTGATAGATACCATCAATCTTGATGGCACCCTCAACGAAAAATGCGAATTACCAAAGTTCGTGGGTAAAGATCGTTTCCAGGTTAGAAAAGAGATTGTTAAAGATCTAGAAGCTGCCGGACTTCTGATAAAGGAAGACCAGATGGTGACCAGGATTGGTCGGTCTGAAAGAACTAACACTGTAATTGAGCCCAAACTCTCCTTACAGTGGTTTATTAAGATGAAAGAAATCTCCAAAACTGCCCATGAGGTGGTAATGGAAGATGAAATAAAGCTCTATCCATCCAAATTCAAAAACACATACAATCACTGGATGGAGAATGTGAAAGACTGGTGTATCTCCAGACAATTATGGTGGGGGCAAAGGATCCCAGCCTATTATTATGGAACGGGTGACGACGATTATGTCGTAGCAGAAGATATCGAAACAGCTCTAGAGCTGGCTAAAATAAAATCCGGGAATAAAAGCTTAACTCAATCCGATCTAAAACAGGATGAAGACGTGTTGGATACCTGGGCATCTTCCTGGCTTTTTCCCATTACCTCCTTCAAAGGATTCGAAGATCAGTTTTTTGATAAGGAATCAGGGAAAATCATTCCAGGATCAAACAAAGAGTTAGATTATTTCTATCCGACAAAAGTTTTGGTAACCGCGCCTGAAATTCTTTTCTTCTGGGTAGCTCGAATGATCATCGCTGGATATGAATACACTGGCAAAAAACCCTTTGAAGATGTCTATTTGACAGGGATTGTACGGGATAAGCTCCGTAGAAAAATGTCAAAATCACTTGGCAACTCGCCTGATCCTCTCGATTTGATCAGGGACTATGGAGCTGATGGGGTAAGGACAGGTATGTTATTTTCTTCACCTGCTGGAAATGACTTGCTATTTGATGAAAAGCTTGTTGAGCAGGGTAGAAATTTTGCTAACAAAATTTGGAATGCCTACCGGCTGATGATGGGTTGGGAAGTCAAGGAACTTCAGACTCCTGATGTAAATAAGCAAGCAATCAGTTGGTTTGAAGCCAGGATGCAACAAGCACTTGTTGAAATTGAAGATCATTTTAGTACATATCGAATTTCAGATGCCCTGATGTCAACTTATAAACTCATCTGGAATGACTTCTGTAGTTGGTATTTGGAATGGATTAAACCAGCATATGGGGACCCAATTGATAAGTTAACTTACGAGAGGACAATAAATCTATTCAGGACCTTGATGAAAATCCTACACCCTTTCATGCCATTTATAAGCGAGGAGATTTGGGATGGAATTAAATCAAAGGATAACGATTTTCTGATAGTTTCTTCATGGCCTGAAAAAACAGCATATCAGGAAGATCACCTTATTGACGCACAGGTCCTTTTTGATCTGACAAGCCAGATTCGAAATACCAGAAATCAAAAAGGTATTTCTCCAAAAGATCAATTAGCACTCAATATCAAAACAAAGTCATCTGATAAGTACAAAAAAATTGAGGCATCACTCATTAAAATGAGTAATCTCTCCGCTGTAAATTTTGTGGATGAAAAGCCAGACAATTGTATCAGTTTTGTCTTTCAATCTGATGAGATATTCCTGCCGGTTGCAGAAACAATTGATACCGAATCTGAGATCAAAAAGCTTGAGGAGGAATTGAAATATATGGAAGGCTTTTTAATTTCAGTTGATAAGAAATTGTCTAATGAAAAGTTCGTTTCCGGTGCCCCGGAAAAGGTGGTTGAAATGGAACGTAAAAAGAAAGAGGATGCTGAAGCAAAAATTGAAGCGATCAAAGCAAGTCTTGATTCATTGACTTAGAATTTTCATAAATCCTCTTCAAAAAGCTATTCTATTTGATAAGAAAACTCGAAATATTTGATTTAATTATCAATTATTCCATGATTCATTTATAAAATTCGTATTTTTTTGTATATTTCCTTGAAAGTTAAACCAGGAAATAGTGCTGACAGAAAATTACGAGTATAAAGAGCATTATGATGAGATGCTCGATAGTAACGGCCAATGCAGACCACATTACCAAGCTTTCAGGGATGCACTGGATTCCTTCACGAATAAAAAGCTTCATCAATTACAACATACTACTGACAAGGCACAGGTATCGATGGGGATGACATTCAATGTTTACCATGACAATAAGGGCATTGAAAAAATCTTGCATCTTGATTTAGTCCCAAGAATCATCAGTGGTAGTGAATGGGATATCCTTGAAAGGGGCTTGCAACAACGTATCACAGCGTTGAACATGTTCATCCAGGACATTTATAATGATCAGAAAATCCTGAAGGACAAAATTGTTCCAAGTGAACTCGTATTATCCAGTAGTGATTATCTGAAACCATGTATTGGATTAACACCTCCCAAAGGCATCTGGTGTCATATCACGGGTAGTGACATTGTAAGAGATAAATCAGGTAAGTTTTTTGTACTTGAGGATAATTTAAGGTGTCCTTCCGGGGTCTCCTATATGTTAGAAAATAGAGAAATTATCAAGCAGGCTTTTCCTAATCTTTTTGCTAGTATGGGGGTTCAACCTGTTTCAGATTATGCCAGTAGCTTACTAGGCATGTTACAATATCTCAGCAATCATCAACAACCCAATGTTGCTGTTCTTACTCCGGGAATTTATAATTCAGCCTATTTTGAACATTCCTATCTCGCACAACAGATGGGAGTCGAACTGGTGTCTGGTCAGGATTTGATTGTAAAAGATGATCACGTATTCATGCAGACAACTAAAGGACTGGAAAGAGTGGATGTAATATACAGACGCATTGATGATACATTTATTGATCCACTTGTTTTCAATCCGGATTCTATGTTGGGTATTCCGGGGATCTTTCAAGCCTACAAAAAAGGGAATGTAGCCTTGGCAAATGCACCTGGAACGGGTGTTGCTGATGACAAAGCCATTTATGCATATGTGCCAAGAATAATAAAATATTATCTTGATCAGGATCCGATTATCGAGAATGTACCAACATACCTGTGCTCAGAAGAAAAAGATTTAAAATACGTCCTGGAAAACATAGAAAAACTGGTGGTTAAGGAAACTAATGCAGCTGGTGGATATGGGATGATGATTGGTCCAAAATCATCCAAGGAAGAACATGAGAAATTCCGTAACAAGGTGAAAGCGGAACCAAGGAAATACATTGCGCAACCAACACTTTCATTATCAACAGTGCCGACTCTTTCTAGCAAGGGAATTGCTCCGCGACATGTTGATTTACGTCCCTATATTCTTTATGGAGATGGCATTAAAGTCATCCCAGGGGCACTGACAAGGGTAGCCCTTGTAAAGGGCTCTTTGGTCGTAAATTCCTCTCAGGGTGGAGGAAGCAAGGATACATGGGTTTTATTTGATTAAAGTATATGTTAAGTAGAGTAGCAGATTCTCTTTTCTGGTTAGGGAGATATACAGAACGAGCAGAAAATTACGCCAGGTTTATTGATGTAAACTTCAACCTGTCACTTGATTTACCCCCCGGCATCAGGGAACAGTGGGCGCCGTTATTATTGGCAACTGGAGATAATGAGTTATTCTCTACGTTATATAAAACGGTAAACAGGGAAAACGCCATGCGTTTTTTAGGGTTTGATGAGCGCAATCCTAACAGTATCATCACTTCCGTTACCAAGGCAAGAGAAAATGCACGAATAGTCCGTGAGAATATTTCCAAAGAAACCTGGGAGGTGCTCAATGACCTCTACCATTACAATGCTGGATTAGCAAAAAAAAGAGTCTGGAAAAAAGAAGATCCTCACGGATACTTTAAAGAGATAAAACAGCAGGTCCAGTTACTAAATGGAATTGCATACGACACCGTTCCAAGAACTCAGGGCTGGTACTTCTCCAAATTGGGTCAATTTATGGAACGCGCAGATAAGACCTCCAGAATACTTGATGTGAAATATCATTTTCTACTCCCTTCGGTAGAAGAAGTTGGATCCCCACTTGACTATCTACACTGGGCAGCTTTGCTTAAATCGGTAAGTGCATTCAATGCGTACCGTCGCGTATATGGAAAGATGGATCCAAGAACAATCGTTGAATACCTGGTTCTCAACAGATATTTTCCCCGATCAATTCTATTTTGCCTAATCAATGTAGAATCCTGTCTGTTGGAAATTTCTGAGTTCAAGGGAAGAGGGTATTCCAATAACGCTGAAAAAGCCATTGGGAATCTACGTGCTGATTTAGAGTACGCCTCTATCAGTGATGTATTTGATTATGGATTACACGAATATTTAGATCAGTTACAAGTCAGACTCAATGAGGTTTCCACTGAGATCTATGATCAATATTTCAAGATACAACCTAACTTCGTGGGCAATAGCCAATCTCAATCTCAATCATGACATACTGTCTCGGAATTCTTAGCAAAGAGGGCATCGCCGGCCTTGCTGATACACGTATTACTTCTGGTAATGATACCACCATTGCTAAAAAGATATTTACTGTTCAGAGAAAGAATCATTCCTTCTTTATCATGACATCGGGTTTAAGATCAGTAAGAGATAAAGCCATTACCTATTTTAACGAGGTAGTTGAGGATGATGATGAAAGCTTCAATAAGCTCTACAAGGCTGTAAATAAATTTGGCGACCAGGTGAAACGTGTCGCTGAAGAAGACAAAGCTTCTCTTGAAGAGGCTGGTATGTTTTTTAATTTATTTGCGATAGTTGGTGGTCAATTAGAAAAAGATGAAGCCCCAAAGCTTTATTTATTATACCCACAGGGAAACTGGATAGAAATTGGTCAGGGAACTCCCTATGTGATCATTGGAAATACCGGATTCGGTAATCCAATCTTAAAGAGGTCTCTGTCTATAGATTCACCGCTGGAATTTGGTCTAAAAAGTGCTTTTCTTTCCTTTGATGCAACCAGAATTTCAGCAAATGATGTAGATTATCCCATAGATACCATTGTACTTAAGAAAGATACTTTTAAAATGATCGAGCATCGTTTCACTGAAAAAGATTTAGGACATATTTCAGAGTTTTGGAACACGAGGCTGAAGGATGGTATTGACAATATGCCGGCGGTGGCATTGAAGAAGGCCTTTATAGATGAAAATGCACCGATGAGTATCTCATTAAAGAATGAAGCTTAAAATAACACACCAAACCACCTATCGATATAGTGATAAGGTCTTTGTGGAGCCTCAACACCTCTACTTTTATCCCTTACCAAGAAATTATCTTACACTTCATAATTTTGAATTAAAAATTGATCCGGCTAGTTCCGGTCTGGCCCAACGTATTGATGCAGAAGATAACCTGTATCACCAGTGTTGGTTCAATGATATGCAGGACAAAATCATCATTACTGCATTGATTGAAGTTGAGTCTGAGGAGATTAATCCCTTTAATTTCCTGCTAGAGGAATCCGCCAAAACACCACATACCAAAGCTCTGGATATCTTCCTCGAAAAAGAAAAGCTTTCAGGAGAAGCTAAAAACTGGACAATAGAATTAATGGAGGCTGGTGATGACAATCTGATCACCTTTCTAACTTATTTAAACAAGGAAATTAACAATAACTGGGATCATGAAACAAGATATGAGGCAGATCTGATGGATCCGGTTACATGTTTTGACCTAAAAAGAGGTAGCTGCAGGGATCTAAGCTGGATGATGATTAATATATTGAGAAACCAAAACATTCCTGCCAGGTTTGTGAGTGGGTATGCTTTCAATGCCGAGCTGGGAGGAGGACATGAACTCCATGCATGGATTGAAGCTTGGGTCCCCGGGGCGGGATGGGTCGCATTTGACCCGAGTGCTGGGTTACTGGCAACCAACAGTTACATTCCAGTTGTATCCAGTTATCATCCTTCTAACACTTTTCCTGTTCAGGGATCCTATCGGGGATCAGCGATTGCTGATTTGACATTTGATGTCAAAATAATTGAAATAAATTAACAATGGGCAATTAAGCCTTCAAGATTTATTATTTTCACGGCTTCAAAAAGCTAATCATGATTAAACTAGCTATCATAGGTGTTGGCAACTGTGCCTCCTCATTTCTACAGGGTATCGAATATTATAAAGACAAATCACATACTACCGGTTTTATTGCCGAAAAGATTTTTGGCTATGAGATTGGTGATATAGAGATCACTGGAGCTATCGATATTGATAAGCGCAAAGTTGGCAAAGACATATCGGAAGCCATTTTTACTGACCCCAACTGTGCCATCAAGTTTTCTGATGTTCCTAAAACCGGCGTAAAGGTTGTAAAAGGTGAAGTTTATGACGGAGTTGCCGACCATATGCATGACTCATTTATGGTTGATGAAAACCAGAAAAGTGTTGATGTTACCGAATATCTAAAATCAACAGGAGCAGATTTTGCTATCTGTTACCTTCCTGTAGGAAGTGAAAAAGCGGTGCGGTTTTATGCTCAAAAAGCTTTAGATGCCGGAATTGGATTTATCAACGCTATGCCCGTTTTTGTTTGTTCCACCGAGGAATGGAGTAAGAAATTTGCTGATGCCGGTTTAGTTTGTATTGGAGATGATATAAAAGCTCAGATTGGCGCAACCTATACCAATAGAATCCTAGTCGAAAGTTTATTGAAAAGAGGTATTGAAATAGATAACATGTATCAACTCAATGTCGGTGGAAATACAGACTTTGAAAATATGATTGATGAGTCAAGACTTATTAATAAACGTGTGTCTAAGACATCTGCCGTAAGCTCTCTATTTGGGGATAAAAAAGTACCACCTATCCGAATTGGACCAAGCGACTACATACCTCATTTAAATGACACCAAAATATGCTATATCAATATCAATGGTAGACAGTTTGGTGATCAGAAAATCGAAATTGAGCTAAAACTTAAAGTGGAGGATAGTCCGAATAGTGCCGGTATTATGATCGATGTGGTAAGACTTGCAAAAGGTGCCAAGGATAAAGGAATGAAGGGCGAAGTTTCTATCATTTCCTCATTTGGATTTAAGCACCCAAATAAAACGATGCCTGAAGATCAGATCTATCCATTGCTTCAGGATTTCATGAATAGTTAGTCAATATCAAGTTCCAGACTTTTCTGGTAATCATCGGAATTGTCTACATCGTTCCATTGATAGCCTACAATTTCTACCAATTGAGATAGCTTCTTGGAGGTTAATGCCTGAACTGTGTCTGATATGGAATATTTTCCTTGTTCAAAGCTTCGGGAAAATTCCTCAAATACTTCTTTTTTCATTTCAAAAAGTCCGGTATCATAATAATTGAATTCTGTTATCTTTTTGCCTATCTGACGAATAAGTCCATTTTCCCCTAGTACTTTGGTAACATCATCAATATCCACATGGGCATTGTGGGATCCAGGTTTATCAACAGCAAGCCATAACGTTGCATTAGGATTTTTATCTACAGTCAAAAAATCCCTTACAAAATTCGGCTCAAAAATATGATCAGCCATGGTAAGAAAGAATGAATCCAGGTTTTGCTTTTTAACCCATTTATTGGCTTGCCATACAGAAAGTCCATTTTCTAAATCGTATTCTGCATTGTAAACGGTCTCTATGTCCACAGTGTGCCTTTTTCTAATCTCCATCAACTCTTCTTCAATCGCTGATGATTGATGACCTGTGATAACACAGAACTTATCAATGCCATTTTTTGAAAACAAGGCGATATGTCTTTCCAAAAGTGTAAGTCCATTAATGGCTAAAAGGGTTTTCGGCTTTCCCGTATCCAACCTGGTATTTTTTCCTGCTGCCAGAATTACACATCCTTTATTCTCCATTGATTTTTGACTTTCAGGCAAATATGAAAGATAATATTATTTGATTGATAAATTTGCTCCTTTTTAACCCTAACCAATATGGTTTCAGCCAAAAATATACTCGTATTCCTGGCAGGCTTTTTTCTATTCAGCTGCCTCTTCTATGGCTACTTTGGATTCCAATTTGGGGATAATAACAATAGGGAAGAACTTCCTTTGATCTATGAAAAAATAACCAGCGAAGTCTTATTTCCAAACGATCATTTTGTAAAACAGCATGCTACTTCTTACACGCAAATCACACCCTTCTTATCCACAATTTCATTTTTTCTATATGGTGCAGACTTAAGTAAGGTCAAACTGACTTTTCTGATTCTCCATGTAGTTACGCTACTTTTTTTATTTCTGATCCTTCATTCATTCCTGCATAAACTTTCTCGATTTTCTACCCTCCAAAGCGCCGTGTTCATCTTTATACTCTCTTTGTTTATAGATAAGTTTATTCCTTCAGGAAGATGGTTATTTATCAATTTCTTTGATCCCGAATGGTTGACCATCACCATCATTTTTGGTTTTTTCTTCATGCACCTTACACAGCGGTATCTAGCTGCTTTTATTCTGATAAGCATTGCAGGAATCCTCTATCCTATCTATATCATTCCTATTTTTCCAGCAATTCTATTTTTGATATACCTGGATGAGTTTAAAGTCTCAAAAATTAAAGCCATTCAACTTGTAGTAGCTTATGCAAGTATTCCCGCAGTATACACAATCTTTCTATGGCTTATCAGCAGGCAATCCCCGAATCAACCGTTTGATGCGTCTTTCATTATGGAATATATCCGTGCCCCATGGCACTATAAAATCCCGTCAATTCATTTTATGAATAAGAAATCCGTTGGATATGCAATATTTATTCTACCATTTTTATATTTCGGTAGAATGCTAAAATCTGAATCGGGTTTTGATGGCTCCGTGTATCGTCTAATTGTAGGTATTTTCCTGACGCTTCTGGTCACTTCAATCATTCATTCAATCGTTAGAATACCATTAATTGTCCAAATATCGCCCTACCGAATTGGGCTGTTTTCTACAACACTAGGCTTCCTTCTGATTCCTACCTTATTATCAAGGAATTTCAAGATCCGTGAAAAGTTATTTCAGTTCAAAATTCACAAATACATTTACGGAACCCTCACTATCCTTTTATTCGGATTTTTAAGTTATTTATTACAAAGTGAATATCATCAGAATGAAGTATCTCCCGAAATAGCGGAAACTAAAGAATGGATTCAAAATAATACATCCTCTGAGGATTTATTCCTTAATTACTCAGGGATTGCAATACGGACACAATGCTTAAGATCAAGTTACTTTGAGTTTAAAACAATACCATTGACTGCAGACGGTCAAATGGAATGGTACTGGCGGTTTATGCGATATAATAAATCTGATCAAATAATACATCCTCTTAAAGTATCTGAAAACCTTGAAAAAGGTTGGCCGATGGAACAATTTAATATTTTTTATCAGGATAAATTTGATGCCTTAGAATACATTGACGAGCCAGTTCGATACCTAATCACCCAAGCCAGTGATACCGTCACAATTGAAAAGAATACTCCGATTTTTCTTAATGGCCAATATGCAATTTTTAAGATCCCGCTTCAATGATTCAACTAACCTTTACCTTTGCGGGTCATTTTATTGATAGATGTGATAATTCAATTTAATTTTATAAATTATTACCTCTCGATAACCATTCATTAACCTGAAGATAATATCACTGGAAATTTTAAAAATATTTAATGGATATTCTAAAAGAAAGATTTGGTCATTATCAAGAACCTCAAAAGGCAAAGGAACTTGGATATTATCCCTATTTTCGACAAATCTCTTCAGAGCAGGGCACATCTGTTAAGGTAAATGGAAAAGAGGTTATGATGTTTGGGTCAAACAGCTACCTTGGCTTAACAACCCATCCAAAAATAAAAACTGCAGCAGAAGAAGCTGTTAAAAAATATGGAACAAGCTGTTCAGGATCAAGATTCTTAAATGGTACCTGTGATCTCCACGTAGAATTAGAAGAAAGGTTAGCCAGGTTTCTAAACAAGGAATCTGTCCTGGTATTCAGCACAGGATTTCAAGTTAATATTGGTGTCATACCGACCATTACTACTAAAGACGATGTTATACTGATTGACAGGCTAGATCATGCATCTATTTATGAAGGTGCAAGACTTTCCAAAGCTCAGACACTCATTTTCAGGCACAACAATATGGACAGCCTTGAACAAAAACTCAAGATGGTTTCCCATATCCCGTTTAAACTTATTGTTGTGGATGGTATTTTTAGCATGGAAGGAGACATAGCTAAACTTCCTGAGATTGTGTCGTTGGCCAAAAAATATAATGCTTTAGTGATGTCTGATTGTGCTCATGCGATTGGTGTCCTGGGTAAGAATGGTTCTGGCACACCCTCACATTTCAATCTTGAGAATGAAGTCGATATCATTAGCGGAACATTTAGTAAATCTCTCGCATCACTTGGTGGATTTGTAGGGGCCAATAAAGAGACCATCAATTATCTTAAACATCACAGCCGTTCATTGATTTTTAGTGCAAGTATGACCCCTGCCTCTGTCGCATCAACACTTGCTGCGCTTGATATTATCGAAAGTGATGACAGCCTCAGGTTAAATCTTTGGAAAAACACCAATCATGCATTAGCCAGGTTAAAATCTTTAGGTTTTGATACAGGTGCAGCTGAAACACCTATTATCCCTATTTATGTCAGGGACCCCAGGAAGACTTATGAGTTCACCACAGCGCTTTTTAATAAAGGCTTGTTTGTAAACCCTGTTGTGGCTCCGGCTGTTGCTCCTCAAGACTCACTGATCCGGTTTTCATTAATGGCTTCCCACACAATCGATCAAATTGACCAAGCGATCGATATCATGTATGAAACTGCCCAGGAAATGGAAATTCCCTTGCTATCAGAGGTATTAATCAAGCAATCGAGTTGAAAATACTCATTACAGGGGCGAATGGATTTCTTGGTAGTCACATTGTAGAAGAATCACTTAAGAATTCTAAGAATGAAGTTTATGCAGCCATAAGGGAAAGTGCAGATACGAGCTACCTAGATGGTCTGGGTTCTGAAATTTTGAAGGTAGACTATACTGACATTCATTCATTGACAAACAGCCTAAAAGAAATTTCCTCCCAAAAGAAACTGGATCTAATTATTCACAATGCGGGTTTGACTAAAAGTAATTCGCAGAAGGAAAATTGGAGTGTCAATAAAGGAATTACCAAAACGCTATTAGATGCCATAGAGGCCTCTAAATGCTTATCACCAAAAGGAAAGTTAGTATACATCTCATCACTTGCTGCATTGGGACCTGTTGGTACTGACGGACCTGTATCCTCCTACGGGAAAAGTAAAATGGAAGCTGAACTATTGATCAAATCATCTGGAATCCCATTTCTGATATTCAGACCAACCGCCATTTACGGACCGAGAGACAAATCCTTCCTCTCACTATTTAAGACCACTAAGTTGGGTTTGTATCCGGTAATCACACCAGAAAGTCAAAAAATCACTATGATTTATGCGCCGGATGTAGCCAGGGTGATATTATATTATTCGAATACCGAATCTAATAGAACGATTAATTTGACGGATGGATCGGTTTATAGCCACCAGGATTTCCGGGGAATCTTAGAATCGATACTGGGTCGGAAAATTAGAATGTTTAATGTCCCGGAATTCCTGGTAAAATCTGGGCTTTTTCTGATTGAGTATGCTACCAAACCAGCTCGAATCAAACCCGTCTTGACCATTGAGAAGTTCAATGAAATCAAACAAGATTGGAACCATCCACCAGTAGAATTAATTAAAACCAATAACCAATTATCTTTGACCTCACTGAAAGATGGGTTTGCAAAAACTTATCTTTATTATCAAAACCAAAACCTGTTATAGTTAATGGCGATTCACATTGAAGAGGTAAACCCTAAGAGCCTTAAGCCATTCATAAAATTTCCATTTAAACTTTACAAAGGGAATCCTTACTATGTTCCTCCTATCATAGATTTTGAGGTCAGCACGCTCTCACCAAAGAAAAACCCTGCTTTCAAGCATTGTGAAGCGCGCTATTGGATAGCAAAAGATGGGGAAAATATCGTTGGTCGGATTGCTGGGATCATTCATTCAAAGGAATTGGAAGAAAAATCATTGATGAGGATTGGATGGATTGATTTCATAGATGATCTGGAAGTATCCAAACTCTTATTTGATACAGCTATCGCTTGGGGAGAATCCAAAGGGGCCACAGGTGCCCATGGGCCACTAGGGTTCACCGACTTAGACTTTGAAGGGTTACTGATTGAGGGGTTTGATATCATAGCCTCTCAGGCGACCATCTATAATTACCCTTACTATAAAGACCATTTCGAACAATATGGATTTGAGAAAGCCTGTGATTGGGTAGAAATTCATGGTGCTCTTCAGGGTATCCCGGATAAATTGATCAGGATGTATCAGAAAATAACTGAGCGGTATGGATTGACAAACAAAAAATTCAAGAGGAACAGGGACATGCTCAAATATGCAGATCAGGTTTTTGATATCCTTAATCAGACATATAGTGACTTGTATGGTTATTATCCCCTATCTACTGAACAGATTCAATATTACATCAAACTATATTTCGGGTTTATCATAAAGGAATATGTGAGTATTTTGGTCAATGAAATGGATGAAGTCGTGGCATTCGCTATTTCAATGCCTTCATTGTCTAAAGCATTTCAAAAGGCGAAGGGTAAACTATATCCATTTGGTTTCATACACATACTAAAAGCCTTTTATTTTGGTAACCACGTAGATTTATTTCTTATTGGCGTACGTCCTAAATACCAGCGATTGGGTGCAAATGCACTGATGTTTCATGACATGCAGAAAGCATGTCTTGCAAATGGGGTAAATTGGGTCTCTACAGGTCCTATGATGGAAACAAACAGTGGGGTTTTGAACCTTTGGAACGCGTATGACGAAAATCTAAAGCAGGCTGTCAGGCGAAGGTGTTTCATTAAAAAATTTGATAATGAGTAAATGGGCTTTGATTTTAGGTGGTTCAAGTGGTATTGGATTAGCAACTGCTAGGAAACTCGGATCAAATGGATTCAATTTAATTGTTGTACATCGCGACAGGAGAAATGAACTGGAAAGTATACAATCCGCTTTCGATGAAATTACCAACCAGGGAACCATGTTCAGGTCATTCAATTTCGATGCTACTAATGAAGATAAAATTGATGAGCTCCTGCCGCAAATATTATCTGCAATGAAGGGAGAAAAGGTTAGCTTATTGATCCATTCTATTTCCAGGGGCAATCTTAAACCCCTTATATCCGGAGATTTGAATCTTACCCCCCAGGACCTCAATCTTACAATAGATGCCATGGCTACCAGTCTTTTTACCTGGGTAAATAAGCTAGTCAAGAATTCTGTCTTTGATGAAAATTCTCAAATAGTCACACTTACATCTGCCGGAAGTCATCAATACTGGCCTGGCTATGCAGCTGTAGGTCTTGCTAAATCAGCTTTGGAGACACTCTCAAAATACCTGGCCGTTGAGATGGCTCCATTAAAAATAAGGGTGAATTGTATTCAAGCTGGAATCACGGATACGCCTTCTCTCAAATTGATTCCAGGGTATGAAGAATTAAAAAAACTTTCAGCTGAAAAGAATCCAGGAAAAAGAATGACGAAACCAGAAGATGTGGCCAATGCAGTCTATTTGCTTTCTTTACCAGAGGCTGATTGGATTAATGGTAGCCTAATCCATGTCGACGGAGGTGAGCATTTACTATGAGTAATTTTCAGGAAATATTAAATCAACTTCCCTACAAATCCCCATTCCTTTTTGTTGATTCTATAACTTCAATCGACGAAGAAGGCATCGAAGGAACTTACAGAGTAAAAGAGGATGAATATTTTTTTAATGGACATTTTCCAGGAGAGCCTATTGTACCCGGGGTTATATTGATCGAAATAATGGCTCAAATCGGCCTGGTCTGTTTTGGTATCCACTTGAATGGATCAAAAACGTCATCTTCATTTAAGCCAGTATTTTCTTCAGCTAAAGTTGATTTCCTGGATTTGGTCAAACCTGGGAATGAATTAAAAGTAAAAGCCAGCAAAATCTATTTTCGTTTTAATAAATTAAGGTGCGAAGTTGAATGTATCAATTTAAGCACCGGTCAGGTCGTCTGCAGAGGTCAACTAGACGGAATGATATTAAATACACAGGAAATTGAGAGAAAATAGGGTCGTTATTACCGGAATTGGTGTCGTAGCCCCAAATGCGTTGGGGGTTTCCGATTTTAACCAGGCGTTACAAGAAGGAAGATCAGGAATTCAATTTTGGGAAGAGTTGAAACGACTCAACTTTAGGTGTCAAATAGGTGGTAAGCCCCCTCTTACTGACGAATATATAGATTCTCTACTCCCTGAATTTTTCAGCAAAAAGCTTTCTAATAAGGCCATTATTTATGCCTGCCTTTCTGGTATTGAAGCCTGGAAAGATGCTGGCCTGCCTGTTCAGTCCGAAGAAAGAGACCCCGACTCCGGGATTGTTTTTGGTGCAGGAGATTTAGGGTTTGATAGTTTAAGGGAACCCCATGAATACTATGCCTATTATGTGGATCGTGGTGAACCAAGAAAGCTGGGTTCGAGGACAATCTCCGAAGCTATGAACAGTGGAGCGGCTGCCTATTTAAATAGTCTATTAGGCTTAGGCAATCGTGTAACTTCTAATTCATCAGCCTGCACAACAGGTAGTGAATCGGTTTTTCTGGGTTATGAACACATCAAGGCTGGGAAAGCCAAAAGAATGATCTGCGGAAGCACTGAGGGCGATGGAAGATACATATGGGGAGCTTTTGATGCCATGAGAGTTTTATGTGCTGATTCCAATGATAACCCCACATATGGCTCTCGTCCAATGAGTGATTCAAGCGCTGGCTTTGTACCCGGTGGCGGATCCGGTGCTCTTGTTCTGGAATCACTTGAAAGTGCTCAGGCAAGAGGAGCAAAGATTTATGCTGAAATTTTAGGCGGTGAACTTAATTCGGGCGGACAGAGAAATGGTGGATCAATGACTGCTCCCAATCCAGAAGCTGTGATAGGTTGTATTAAAAGTGCTGTTGAGACATCTGAAATCAATCCTTCAGAAATCGACTTGATATCTGGTCATCTAACTTCAACAAAAGGCGATCCATTAGAAATTCAGAACTGGTTAACAGCCCTCGATCTTAAACCAGAAAGTTTCCCACCAGTAAATACTGTGAAATCAATGATAGGACATTGTATCGGGGGCGTTGGTTCAATAGAATTGGTAAGCTGCATTCTCCAAATGAATCACAACTATATTCATTCCAATCAGAATGTTGAACATATCCATCCGGAAATAGAAAAACTAATTCCCCTAACTAAAATTCCAAAAGAGACCATATATCAGCCAATAAATACTGTGATAAAAGCTAATTTTGGATTTGGTGACATTAACTGTTGCCTTGTATTAAGAAAATATAATAATTAGCATGGATAGAGCACAGGTACAAAAAGAGCTTGTTGAAATCATCGGACCTTATATCTCTAATAAAGATCTACTAAATGATCTTTCTGATGACAAAGAACTCATTAAAGACCTTAGTATCAACTCAGCTCATATTGTTGATATCGTTCTCGACATAGAAGAAAAATATGATATCATGATAGATGACGATGCCATCGGTAAAATGAATACGGTGGGAGAATCTGTGGACGTCATCCTCGAAAAGCTAAAATAATTATCAGCTAAACATCGCTTCAAGTTTAATATCCAATCGTTTTTGGTATCTGTTAATTAAGATCATTGGAAGTATTGTGATTGCTGCTATTCCCAGATAAATATCAAATCTCCCAAAAAGACTAAATATCATAATCATACCTCGGTGTGTATTCGTGCCACAGACCAAAGCCCACCAAAACATAATTGGAAAATTTAACTCGCGGTACTTTTCTGTGAACTTATCTTTAGTAGTATCTGTATAAGCGAAGCTTTTAAATTTTTCTCTTAATTCTACTGTTCTGGTACTCAACCAAAACTGACGCCTGGTATAGTCGAGATATAAAAGTCTGATTAATTTTTGAACAATGGACATTTGATTATCCAGTTCTGCTTTAATCCTTTCTGGGTAAGGGATCTCTGCCGATGAATAAGGTCCGCCATAAAACAGATATTCACTTTTATAAAAGTCATATATCGCGGATTTCAGACTATGAGCTACTCCAGCCATAACTGCCAACAAAAAAATCCAATATCCATAAACATCAATAAAAAAAGCTGATCCAGCCAAGTAACAGGAAACAAAAACAAAGTTGTCTATCAATCCATCGATAATTCTACCTAATTCGGAGGATTGGTTGGTCATTCTGGCCAATTGTCCATCGGCACTATCCAGGACTCCAGCAACAGTAATAAGGAATGAACCAACTAATATAATTTTCCATACATCCTGGAAGTAAAGCAAACCACCGCCTATTATTCCTATGACTAAACTAATAATTGAAATTTGAGTAGGTGTTAATGAAACATACCTGCCGGCTTTGGCAAAGAACAAACCAAAAAACCGACTGAAATAGAGATCATATCTTTCTTCAATGTCCAGCATTTTTATCGTAGACATCATCTCATCCCAATGATTCTTTAATCTTTTATTAAAGCCCATACTATTTAGGTTTTAAGAATGTAGTGGAGGCAATTTCACTAGCACTATTCAATAATTTTATCAATAAAGTTGAGATAGATGTTTGATTTTTTTCGTCCCTCTCTACCCTCATACTTGCCTGTAGATCAACCTTCAAAACATGCTCTTTGAACTCCTGAATTAAGGCTTGATCTTTTGAGACCAAAAGTACTTCCTGCTCGAAATAATAGCTTATCACATCAAAATTACTACTACCCATTATTAGTGTCTCATTGTCAACCAAAATGGCTTTTAAATGTGACATGCCTTCATTATAATGATATAGATCAAAATACCCTTTAGCCAGTTCATTATTGAGATACTTCTTAAATATGGACTTATTATTTTCAAAGGGTGATATGATTCGGACGTTTACATTTTCATGAACATTTTCCCTAATAAATGACAACAGGGGATCAGAAATATAAGGTGAAATTATATCTATTGAATTTTTGGATTTCGCCAGGATGCTGAAGAGGTCATGGTATAATTCCCTGCTTTTAGCGCCATTTAAAAAATAAAGATCATGATCTTTTAATTCAACCTTTCTGGATTGATTAAAGCCATCCATTGATGAATATATATCCCCCATCAGGCATTTGCCTACCTCTTCATCCTCCAATCTAATCATGGCGTCATGCCATGCAAAATTATGGTCACTAAAATTGATACCCCCCAGGTAGGAAATCTTAGCGTCAATTATAATCATCTTTTTATGATTCCTCAGTGGGTATTTATACATAAATATGCCCAATGGGTTAGTGATTTTCACCTCTATTCCCGATGCTTTGGCTTTTCTAATCAATGCCTCTGTTTGTCTGACCTCATTTCTGAAAGAAGCGGATCGGAGATATTCTATTCCTATTACAAAATGATCATTAATCACTGCTCTTGTATAAGCATCAATCAATAGAATCTTTCGCTCAGCCTTTGACTTTAGCATAGCATCAATCAAAAGCTTCCCAGCCTGGTCTCCTTCAAATGTCATCACCTGGACAGCAATTATATCCTTTGCATAAAGCATATCCTGCTCCAGCGCATTCATGAAATTCCTCGCATCGACTAAGAGTTTGCCTCGCATGTATTTATTTTGAGTCACAAAGATTTATTCATTCCGGGGAAGAAATGGCAATTCACTCATTTTTTTGCTTTAAACCAACGATTCAATGAAAATTGCACAGGTATGTCCTTATGACCTTTCCCGACCTGGTGGCGTTAAAAACCACATTATTTGTCTCAGCAATGAACTCGAATCTTTGGGCCATGAAGTTCAAATTATAGCACCTTCAGGTGAACAAAAGCAGGTGGATCACAGAATTCATCTGTTTGGGAGAAACCGAAGCCTAAAAATAAGTGGGACAAAAATAGATCTCAATATCGCTTTAAAAGATGAAAAGAAAGCGCTTAAAGACTATCTCAAAAGTCAGCACTTTGACATCATTCATTATCATACATTCTGGAATCCAGTACTTCCCTTCCAGGTCTGGAAGCATTCGAAAGCTAAAAACATTGCTACTTTTCATGACACTCCAAAACATATATGGCTGGGCAAGACTGTCATGCCGCTAACAGCCTCTATGATCTTCAAAATGATGGATAAAGTAATATCTGTCTCAGCCTCTCAAGCAAGCCATATCGGGGGAAAAAATGTAAAACTTCAGATCATACCAAATGGTATTGACCTTGAGACTTACTTGAAACCAATCAAGAAAGCTGAAGCATCTGATAACGAAAAATTCACTCTGCTCTTTCTCGGACGATTGGAGCCTCGAAAGGGTATCATCTATGCATTGAAATCATACCTTGAACTAAAGAAGGAATATAACCAGCTCAAGTTAATCATTGCAGGAGACGGACAGGAAAAAGAATTGATCACATCATTTGTTAAAGAACATGAACTGAACGATGTTGAAGTCCTGGGACAGGTATCCGATGAGATGAAGCTTTCCTTGATGAGGAAAGCAGATCTATATTTGGGACCGGCTATTCATGGTGAAAGTTTTGGCATCGTCTTACTTGAAGCCATGGCATCAGGACTACCCATGGTAGGATTTGGAAATGAAGGGTATCTCAATATAATTCCAGAACAATGGAGAGAATTCTTTCCTGAACCAAAAAATCAGGGAGCATTTACAAGAGCAATCCAAAGAATGATCAATGAAAAAAGCCTCCGAGATAAAATGATTAAATGGGGGCATAATGAAGTTAGGAAATATGACTGGAAAAAAGTGGTCAAAGAAATCGAATCAATCTATCTGGATGCATTAATGTAATCTTCCATTTTAGATAAGGCATATTCAATATCCTCCTGATATAAATCTCCAATTACTGCTACCCTAAAGGTCTTACTTTCCGGGATCAAACCCGGGTAAATCGTGATGCCCTGATCAAATAGAAAGTCATGAAATTTATTAAAGTCCAACCCAGGTTTACTATTCAAATTGATAGCCAGTAAAATCTTTGACTCCTGCTCTTTGGGAAGATAAAAGGAAAAACCCATTGCCTTCAAACCATCATAAAACAATCGCCAGTTGGACTGGTATCTGTTCCAGCGCTGATCAATCCCCTCTTCTAAAGTCTCTTTGATCGCTTCTAAAAAAGCATAACAGATCTGAACCGGCGGGGTAAACCGCATTTGATTCTTTATCTGGAGGTTGTTCCATTGACTATAAACATCAAAATAATACGCACCGCTATCTTTTTGAAGTTCTTCCAGGCGTTCTTTACTGAATATAACATATGACAAGCCAGCCATTCCCTGAATACACTTATTAGATGAGGAAAACAGGTAATCGATGGATATTTCCTTTAAATCAATTGGATAGGCCCCAAAGGAGCTCATGGCATCAACAATGAGTTTTACATTCTGCCTTTTACATATACCAGCTATTGTTTCCAGAGGATTCATCATACCCGTGGAAGTCTCATGATGGATCATCGCCAGATGAGTATATTTTCCACTTGAAAGCAGTTTTTCTACTTGTTTTGGATCTGGGTATTGACCAAAATCAAAGGCCTTTTCATACCTTAAGTTAAATCGATCACAGATCTGGGTCATCCGGATTCCATAGGCTCCATTCGTAATAATCAACACCTGATCAATTTTTCCAATAGCCGAAACCAGTGTAGCTTCCATGGCTCCTGTTCCACTTGCCACAAAAAGTGCTACTTCATGACTTCCTATTCCATTAGCGATTGTCAACAGGCCCTGATTTATTTCATGCATCACCTGTGCAAAATCTGACTCCCTTGGACAAATATCCGGGACTATCATGGCTTCTTTCACCCTTTTAGAAGTTGTCCCTGGCCCCGGATTTAGGAGGATCTTTCGGTTAATCGATTTTGATATATTCTCGTCAAAATTCATTGTAAAGATTTTTCATGAAATGAATCTTATTGTCAACAGGTTTTATCGTTGGTCTGCCTAAATCTGCCCTGGCACCTGCTCTCGTTTTTACTTCCAGGAAAACTGGTCCAGGTTTTTCAATCAAAGAATTCATGGCCTCCCGAAGTGATTCCTTGGTTTCCGCTTTGAAATAAGATTTATATCCACAACCCATTACCACCTTTTCAAAATCCATTTTGTATGCGACCGTAGCCTGGCCACCTACCGAGTCATGACCTCCATTGTTGATCAAGATATGTTTGAAATTTTCCGAAGCCTGATCGGCAATAATGGCCAGTGATCCCATATGCATGATCGCCGCACCATCCCCATCCAGACAGAAAACCTTTCTATCATGCTTTTCAAGGGCTATACCCAATGCAATCTGTGAGGCATGGCCCATACAACCAACAGTCAGAAAATCCCTGTCATGAGGTTCCTGATGATTCGCTCTGTATTCAAAAACTTCTCTGGATGTCTTTCCGGTCGTTGATACCACAATGTCCTTTTCATTTAAGAAAGGAAGAATTTCCTGAATGGCATCCTCCCTGGTCATTGAATATTGTTTGTCGGCACCCGTTTTGATTTTATAGGTATCAAAGGTTCCCTTTTTAATCAGCAAGACATATGGACTTTTTTGTGACTCCATATAATGAAATGCACTGTCCAGCTGATCTATGGCTTCCTCCTGATCATGGGAAAGAATGCAAAAAGGCAATTCCAGCGTCTCTAACAATTTCTCACTAACCCTTCCTTGTTTAATATGCTGAGGTTCATCTTTTACACCTGGTTCTCCCCTCCAGCCAATCATGATCAGCATGGGGATGGAATAAACCTCCGGATCAATAAGTGAAGCAATTGGGTTGATTGCATTACCGAAACCAGAATTCTGCATATACACCAAAGGTATTTGTTGCGAGGCCAGGTAATGTCCGGCAGCCAGGCTAATGGCCGCTCCCTCATTCGCCGTGATGATATCATTGCCATGATCATAGGCATAGGCACAGAAGTCTTTCAACAGCGAATCCGGGACGCCTGTAGTCAAATGAACTCCTCTTTCCCTCAGCAAATCATAAAAAGCCTGACAATTGAGCATATCAATTAGGTAAAATGGAAAGAATCTCTTTGATCGACATGCAAAACTTATCTGCTTCAAGTGAGCGCTTATTTTCCAGGATCGTTTCTGCAGTCTTTTTCATGGCTGGAAATGCGCTTCTCAACAGGTGATTGGCATAAATCACAATATTGAAACCCAACTCCGCCAATTCGTCCTCAGTAAATTGATTGTATGAAGAAGGAACAGAAATTACAGGCACTTTAAAATCAAACTTATGATATTCTTCCATGAAAGATTTGATCTCCTCACCATCCTTGTGCCGGCTATGAATCATAATACCATCAGCCCCTGATTCAATATAAGCTTTAGCTCGTTTTAACGCATCTTCAAGACCCATTCCGGCAATAAGGCTCTCCAGACGTGCAAAAATCATAAAGTCACTGGTCACCTGGGCTCGTTTTCCTGTGGTGATTTTTTCACAAAAATTCTCAATGGAATCCAGTTGTTGCTCCACTTCTGTCCCAAATAGAGAATTTCGTTTTAATCCTGATTTATCCTCGATGACCACCGCTGAAACGCCCAGTCTCTCCAGGTTTTTGACCTGCATGGCAAAGTGTTCGATCATTCCTCCGGTATCACCATCCAGGATGATCGGTTTGGTCGTCACATCCAGAATGTCATTGATGGTCTGAAAACGGGAAGTACGATCTACATATTCAGTATCAGGTTTTCCTTTGGCAGTTGAATCGGTCAAACTGCTCACCCACATGGCGTCAAATTCCCGAATTTCGTTTTCCACCTCAATCTTTGTCTCCTCTACAATAAGTCCTGAAATGCCATTATGAGCTTCCAGCACCCGAACAATTGATTTTGCATCAATCAATCTTCTTAACATCCTTCTCCGGATATCAGGAGTGGTACCAATCTCTTTCATGGCATCTCTTAAACCGGTAGAAGATATACCTTTAGTATATTCCGGTTCGACTAACTCACCTCCCCACTCTGCAAGAATCCTGATTACTTTATCTCTTACATGCTTTTGAGGACCTACTTTCCAGTCATCCCCATGAACAACATAATCAGGTTTCAGCTTTCTGAGATTTTCTTCATAGTCCAGAAGTAATTGAGGAATCACCTCTTTTACTCCCTTAATGTTTTCTAATATCTGCTTTCGCTCATCATAATCCAAAAAAGGCATTCGACTGTATTTGGTCACCGCTTCATCGGAAAGCAATCCTACTGTTACCTCACCCAATTCACGAGCTTTTTCAATAATATTGATATGCCCGTGATGTATCAAATCCGTGCCCATCCCTACATAAACTTTTTTCATCATAATCACCTTTTGAAGTAAAATGCCAAATTAAGTGATCCTCATCTATAATTTGAAGAATTAGTCCTGTTCAAATTGGTTTGCTTCTCTTAATTTGCGGCACATGATAAAAACAGCTGTTATACTTGCTGCTGGTCGGGGAATGAGATTGCGTCCCTACACCTATGAGATTCCTAAGGGATTTATGAAGGTTGGTGAAGAAACCTTGATTGAAAGATCCATTAGGATTCTTCAATCAAATGGGATTTCCAATATCATCATAGGAACCGGCCATCTTCATGAACAATATGAGAAACTGGCTGAAGAAAAAGGATTTAAGACTTATGTCAGCTCTAATTTCGCAACCACAGGAAGTTTTCATACCCTTTACAATGGCAAAGATCTCATCAGTGAAGATTTTCTGTTGCTTGAGTCTGACCTGCTCTATGAAGAGCGAGCCATTGACAGCCTGCTTTCTTCCGATAAAAAAGACGTTATCCTTTGTAGTGGATTCACAAAATCACAAGATGAGGTCTATGTTGAGATTGCAAACGGGCTGTTAAAAAATCTTTCCAAGAAACGGGAGATGCTTAATAGTATTGATGCAGAACTGGTGGGAATATGGAAAATTTCTCAAACTCTGTTTTATAGTCTATGCAAACATCATGAGACTGCCCCAGATGCATTATCGAAAGATTACGAAGTAGCCATCGCTAACCTATCCAATGAACATAAAGTATTTGCGAGTGTCATTGAAGATTTAGTGTGGTGTGAAATAGACAATGAAGAGCATTTACAAAGGGCTAAAAGTAAGATCTTCCCAAGACTAGATTGACTTCTTTTCCCATAAGCCGGTTTGCTTATTTCGCATACCATCTTTGCCAAGGTAGCCATAAACGTATTCCAAATATGCTTTTGGGTTTTTCGGAACAAAGGTTTTCTGATTTAAAAATTCAGCTGTAGTTAAGGGTATAATTAAGTTTTTTGGAATTAGCTGCCGCTCATTGGGCCATTTGGTCTTTTCAGTGGACCTGACTTCGTCACCAATTTCCTGATAGAAGTAAACATCGGCATCAAAACCTTTATAACTGATATATAGTTTTGGTCCATTATGTCGATAGGAAGTGTCGTAGAATTTGTAGGCTCGAGGCAACTTATGCATTATTTTGACGACCTTATCATAAGATTTTTCCATCATGGAGAAGTCAACATCAATGTCATGCGGGATAATACCCCCTTCCCGGTGATAGCCCAGCAAGGTGCCAAAATCCAGCCAGTATTCCTCTCCCGAATCCATTAGGAAATTATTGACAACCTCGAAAAGATTCTTCAGAATCTCAAGTTTCCGGGCCTGATAATTTCCTGGGATAGTAGTCAAATATATATTTGCCCAACGTTGAATGTACTGAAAAATCCTTCTCATTGACGCAAAGAAAACCATTCATGCTGAAACAAGTTAAATGACTTTCAAAAAGGATAAGATTGATATTGTCTATACCTGGGTCAATGGAGATGATCCGGAATATATCAAACTGTATAATCAGTATTCAACCAAACCAAAAGATCTGAACCCGGAACGGATCAGGGATATTTATCAGCTACTGAAATATAGTCTGAGATCTGTGGAGAAATACGCACCCTGGGTCAACCATATCTATATTCTCACCATTCGTCCACAGGTTCCGGAATGGCTTGACATTAACCACCCCAGGATCACAGTTATTCATCACGACGAAATCTTTGATCAATCCGATATCCCTACTTTCAATTACAATGTGATTGAAAGTTATATCCATAAAATCCCCGGGCTTAGCGATTACTTTATCTACATGAATGATGACTTTCTTTTCGGGAGTCCGGTTGTAAAAGAAGACTGGTTTACCGAAGATGGTAAAATAGTTATTCATGGCTCATTATTTGGTGAAAACCTGGGATGGAGAATTTACAACAAGAAAAACGACATTTTCGGGTTAGGTGTGATTGAGCATTCCCCCATTTTGGTGAAAAAGAAATGGTGGGAAGCCATGCAGAAGGCCAGGAAAAATGAAATCAAAAAGATCAAGCAGCATAAATTCAGGGAAGGATCAGATGTGATGATGTACAAGCTGTATCGATGGTACACTTTGAAATATCAATCCTTGCGAACCTGGGCCATTCCATTATGGGACCTGTTAAAGATCCACACCTTTCACAAAATCACCAACAATTATTCAAGCCAGAAAAATGCCTTTTACAAGCTAGAAAAAAAGAAACCCAAGTTTTACTGTTTGAATGATGATCAAAAGGATTATCCAAACCCAGCGGTGGTAGAATTAGTCAAGGAATTTTTGGATAGAAATTATCCTGAAAAGTCAGGGTTTGAGATTTCCTGAAGCAATTTTATCATACTTGTATCTTCCACACTATTGCATCTCCTGTTCTTCTCTTCAAAACCTTTTTCACCAGTTGGGCGTCCCCTTGAAACATTTTGACGGCTCAAATACTCCTCTAGTGATTTGATATAATAATGATTAATCCTCCATCCGATATCATGGTGATCTTTTAGGATTTTACCAGATTTAAATAGCTTATAATGCCACCAATGTGCACTATAACAGAACCTATTGTTACTTAAGAAATCACCATTTGCGAGATCTTTATGGTCTGAATATGATTCCTCTCTTTTGGTATAAGACTCAAGAACTGGTTCTTTAGGCTTAGTTTCATGCCCATTATTTCCAAAATTTATTCGTGGTATTCTTATTCCTTTAAATTTACTTTTATCTACTCCAGCTAACCAGGCCTTCAGACTCGATTCTTCTTTCAATGGAAATAAAAATTCGTCAACGTCGATCTTCATCAACCACTGAACCTGACTCCGATAATTGGCAGCTGCATGTGCAAACCCCATATGATTTTTGTTACGCTGATAGAACTTAGTCGGACCATCGTATCGTGTACCATCCCATTGTGTCCATAAATGACTTGTCACCTTACCTGCTTCTATGTAAGGTTCAAGAATATCATCTGTCAGTTTGCTTCCATCCTGATTATATAAATAGAAATGATCCACACCAACATTTAGGTGATAATCAAGCCACTCCTTTAAATAGTCATTTTCATTTTTGAAGTTAGTTGCTAATGCTAGAAAGTATTTTTTCATGAGCAAATTTTGCTTAATACAGTATTCAACATTTCTACCTGTTGTTGAACTGAATATGCCTTTATTAATCCACTGTTTTCTAACAGACCAGAATTACGATTATTAAAGTAAAAATTAAATAAAGATTCTATTTGATTTATATCCCCATAAGAAGCTACTCTTCCAGATTGGGTTTCCTCAATTATATTATTTACCTCATCATTATTGGAAATCGCCAGTATAGGTTTCCTAGCAGCAAGATAATCATAGAGTTTGGCTGGGATCATCAGTTTATATAAGGGGCTTACAACCAATACCAATGCATCAAATGATCTCAATGTCCTAAGTGTATTATCTATTGATACTGATCTATTGACATTAATGTAATCACTTAATCCAAGTCTAATCAGATGATAATCAAAATCTTTATCAACATCACCGTATATCTCAAAGCATACAGACTCTGGGGATAAACTAGAATTATTAATGAATTCGGCAAAGGACTCCAAAACAATTTGCGAACTAACATAAGTTCTAAATGATCCAAAATATCCAAACTTAAAAAGCCCTTGACTCTTCGTTTCACTGGCATTGCCCAATTGCTTTACATCGAATGCATTTCTTATGAATAATAGTTTTTTACCAATTGTTACAGGGTATCTTCTTCTGTATTCATTAAAACAGTTTCTTGTGTTAAGAATTACCTTGTCAGCAGAATCAAAGAACTTTTTCTCTAATGAAATAATTATCTTTCGTATTATTGCTGGTCTGGACTCCATCCTTTCCTCGAATGCTGTCCATGGGTCACGAAAATCAGCTACCCACGGCACTCCACTCCATTTATGCAACAAGTGTCCTACCATTAATCCAGACCATGGATCAGCATTAACGAGAATCACATGGGGTTTAAATTCATTGATTAATTTTTTCCCGTACTTCACCGCTCCTGGGATATCCCACATGTATTGATCCAATGGTGTATAAGAAACCTCCTTCTTATTCTTAGGCTTAGCTTTATTCTTTTGTTTAGCAGTTACTTTCCTTTTTTTTGACAATCCTTTAAAGAATTTCACCCAGGGTCGAAGCAATTTTGACTCAAATTCATAG
Organism: Bacteroidota bacterium; assembly: GCA_047947195.1. Taxonomy (GTDB): domain Bacteria; phylum Bacteroidota; class Bacteroidia; order Cytophagales; family Cyclobacteriaceae; genus UBA7330. Next base: position 1,051,619 of record CP170458.1, on the reverse strand, counting down.
AAAACTTTTACGCTATTGCTTCCAGAAAATTTCTTTGACTCTGAAACAGAGTAAGGTGGACTTGCCAGTATTACAATTTCCCAACCAAAACTGGGTAACCACTCTGCAAAGTTTACTGCTCTTTTTACACCAACATTTGTAAGAGGAGGAAAATATGGAGAAATATATAATAACCTTTTTGTCATCACAGGATTACCATAAATCGGTGAAGTTAAATTGAATAAATTAATAACTTCGTTCAATATTAATAAACAGGGGGATCCCGACTAATGCATATAATTCGATACCTACTTAAAATCTCTCTGCCTCTTTTTCTAATAGCATGCATATCCAGTCTCATTACTGGGATATGCTCTACCTTAATCATCAAATCCATTCATCAAATTATCAAATCTGATGAATTATCCCTCAACAGTTTCATCATTCAATTTTCAGCGTATTGGATCATTTACGGAATTGCGGCAGTAATCGCTACCTATTCAGTATCTAGGCTTACACAAGAAATTGTTCATCAGCTTAGAATAGAGCTTTCCTATCAAATTCTAAATTCTGATTTTAAGACCGTGGAAAATAATCAATCCAGATTATTTCCAATTTTGACTGAAGATATCAGAACAATCTCATATGCTGTAGATAGACTTCCAAGTGTAGTAACTGGTCTCGCTACAGTAATTGGCTTGATTATATATATGTTTTTTGTCTCCTATTTATTATCACTATGTACACTTGCCATTTTTATTGTTGCATATATAATTATCAGGCTTCTTCTTCCTCTTGTAAAAAAATACGCAGATAAAACTCGAGAAGCATGGAATCAGGTTTTTACCACCCTTGAAGGAGTGGTCTTCGGGATCAAGGAATTAACCTTAAATGAAGAATTTAGAGAAGTATACTTAAACAATATCTTAATACCAGAAAGCAAAAATCAAAATAAACTAAAGGTTAGAGAAAATTTATACTCTTCAATAACATCAAAAACAACTGATCTTATATTACTTCTGGGAATTGCGATTTTAATAATAGTAATAGTAAAAACATCTTTTGTGGAACTGAGTTTTTTTGGTCAATTTCTTACACTTGTCTTATTTACTATCTCACCTCTTTCAAGTGCTTCAGGGTTTCTGCCAAGTCTAAAGAAAATTGATATTGCACTTAATCAGGTGGAAAAAGCAGGGCTTTCATTAGATCAAGATTACCATAAAATAAATAGGTCTTCTCTAAAAAGTGTAGGTCATAAAGGCCCTCTGATAAAACTTAATAATATAACCCATAGCTACTTTCACCAAGATAAAGATGAAAACTTCACATTAGGTCCAATTGAACTAGAAATTAATGAAAACGAAATTTTATTTATATCGGGTGGTAATGGGAGTGGAAAAACGACACTATCTAAAATAATTATTGGCTTATACTCTCCTGAAAACGGTTCCCTCCTTTTCAATGACCAGGAAATAAAAAGGGAAAACATGAACAGCTATAGATCCAGATTTTCTGCGCTATTTAACAATTCATATTTATTTGATCAATTAATTCATATCAATAATGAAGAATTAGAAGTTTTAGGTAATGAATTAATTAATCTTTTTCATCTATCTAAAAAAGTATCAATTGAAAATAAAAAATTTACTACAAAAAAATTATCTCAAGGTCAAACCCATCGACTGTCATTAATAACTGCAATTCTTGAAAATAAAAGTATATATCTGTTTGATGAATGGGCTGCTAATCAAGACCCAATATTTAAGAAAACATTCTACAAGGAAATATTACCAATGCTTAAATCAAAAGGTAAAACGGTTATTGTTGTCTCACATGACGATCAATACTACTCATGCGCAGATCGGGTATTGAAATTAGTAGACGGTAAAGTTTTCGACTATTCCCATCAAATACTTGAACAACGCTAAATTGTAATATGATTAATAATCAAAAGTTGGTTACTGTACTTCTACTTAATTATAAACGCCCTGAAAATCTAGTAGAAATCATTAAAGCACTGAAATCTCAAACCATTCCTTGTGATATTTTTCTGTGGAATAATTCAGACAAAACTTTTGAAAACCACAACCTAGATCTAATTATAAATAGCTCAGAAAATCTAAAGTGTTGGCCTAGATGGAGTATGGCATCTTTCGCACAAACGCCATATATAATGACACATGATGATGATTTGTGCTTTACTTCAAATGATTGTCTTGAGAGATTGATTGAAACCCATAAGAAGCATGAACATCCCGGGCTTGGTATTGGATTTAATGGAGTTAAGCTGAGCAAAACAGGTAATTACTACCCCACAAAGAATCAGAAAAAAATACGATCACTTGGAATTATGGTTGGCCCCAAACATGTGAAGTTTCCCAAGAAGGATACTAAAGTCGATATTGTGAAAGGCAGGTTAATCTTTTGTAAAAAGTCAGACCTTATAAATGTTCCCTTATTTGTGCAAAATGATGGTGATAGATTTGATGATATCGTAATTAGTAGTTATCTGGCAAAGAAACAACTTGGTCGCCATCTGGTTACCTCTTGCCTTAACAAAAAAATAAAAGAGTTACCAGGAGGAGATGGAGGAATGGCACTTTCCAGTGATGAAAATTGGGAGAATCAAAGGACGAGCATTAGTAAAATTTATTTTCCTGAAAAGCAACATAACACCCGCTAAGTTTGATTATCTGAATTTTTTGATTCATTAAAGCTAAAGGAACTGATACTCACTCTTAAAACCGAGTAGAAAAGTTAAGACCTAAAAAAAAGTTATTGAGGTGAATTTCATCCTGATAATACCAGTTTCTCCTAAAATTCCAGGTAATATTCGGATTGATTGTCCATTTTTCTAAGAATCTTACATAATCAATTCCAATAGCAATCTCAACATCATATGGAGTTGGGGATCCTATTCCTTTATTCCCATAGGCCGCAGTATAATAATCATCATTAAATCGAATTCGAGTAAGATTTATTCCAAATTTACCTGTTTGCTGGTATAACTCTGCTTGAATCAGATTTGAATTGGAACCAGGGCCAATACCCGCACCAATGATTTGACCTTGGTGAGTATAACCACGTTTAGAATAGGGGTGGACATAATAAGTTGGAGTACCGGCTGGAAAAACCTTTAATTGATTTACACTTAAAGTTGTTGATTCAAATAATAATTTTAACACTCGATCTCCTTTAATTTTAAAGGTCTTCATCAGCCCAAGTGTATGGGCTCCTGATCTATCAGGCACTGAGTAGAATTCTCCAATTGCCCCAGGGAAATCATTTCTAGCAAATTCTATATAAGTTCTAAATCCAACTTCAGGAAATGAGAAATCAAAAAAAACAGATGCCATCTGGTCATAAAAATCATTAAACTCAAATCCATTGCCTTGATTATTTAGAAACGTTACAAAAAAATCGCGGCCTTTTAAATCGCCATCTGACCAGATTGTATTCATCACACGATTTAACCCAATTTTAAATTGTGGAAAAAAAGAAGGTTGATATCCAACACTTAAGCCGGTTATATAGCCTGATTCTTTAACAGGATCATTGTCAAAATAATCTGACTCACCAATCCTCCCCCAAAATGCACGGGCTTCAAAACGACCAATTTTAGTGGCAACTGGTACATTTGTACCCAAATCCAAATGAGGAAACCCGGCAGCATTATAACTCATCAATATAGGAGCAAATTGAGTTACACCCCATCGGAAATTCTCTGTTGATAAGCCAACCGTAAAATTCTTGTAAATGAGTCTAACTTCAGATTGACCCCAATCAAACTGAGTATGTGTGGAGTTACCAAACCTCTGGACCCAATCAATATTTCTGTTAAATGGATACGAATACTGACTGCGATCTCCCCAGGGATTTGATGGAATCCCAAAAGGTTTATTTTCATTAATCAAAAAATTGGGAACAAAAGCAAAATTGAGTATACCTAGTTGCCCTACAAAACCACCAGATAAAAATATATTTGATCCCTTACCATTCCACTGTGCTCCATCATTATAACCTCTTGGTGTTTGGGTTATATAATTGTATCTGAGAATTGGGTCAACAATAGAAAAGAATGATCTTTGATCAGCTGGATCACTGGTCTTAAAATGATCACCCCATATATTCCAGGAAGCTTCGGAATCTTTATGATACTGTCTAACAATTGAAGGAAATTGATTGATGGGCGAATTCAAAGAAGTATCCTTGAATAACAAAAGATCATAGTATTCCCTGGCATAATCTCCGGGGATAATTACCTGACCGACTGCATGATAAGCGGATACGAATAAAATGAACAATAAATTTGCATAGCTTATTAAGCTTTTGAAAGTCATATTATGCCGAATTAATTTTGAAGCAAATATCAAGGAAATCATTTAATAGCACCGCTCTCTATTTAATAATTGCCATTTAAATGACTAGTTTTTGTACCTGTGGTGGATGTTGTTCCTTTTTTCTAAGTATTATATAGTTTGATCAAAGCACTCTTATATTTATCAGTTATTAGTCGTAGTCTGTAATTTTAGATAAAATTCTTACTTGTCTACGTTAAGTATTAAGAGTTAGATAGGACACAAAGACTTACTTCATCAATCACTATTAACCTATATGGCAATGTTTTTGTAAGATATCATTTTAGATGATTGCTAAGAGTATCATATTTTTCATCATTCCATTAGCTGTCTTCCTGCAACAGAAGAATGACTACTACATCCTTTTCAGGAAAATTGATAACCAGGTAAAAGTTTATCTGGAAGATTCGCTCATTTATCAAAGTAAATTAGTTGATGGCAATCCGGAGTTGAAACTTAGGGTTGATTTAAATGAATATTTAAAACCTGGACAAAATAAGATTAAAGTAGAGCTTATTAATGGTTCCGGACTGGGATTCTTCGAAATGGATAATAACTGGGAGATCTTCTACGAAATATTCAACAACAACGACCCCATAGATTACATGAGTGAAGAATCACATAATGGCACGACCGGAGTGGTTTTCTCCTGGACCCACGAAATCTTCATCGAATGATCGCCATCGACCTCATCGACTTGTATGATCCTCTGTTGAAAAATCGAGACACCTCCCTTCGTTTTATTACCCATCCCAATGATTCGAACAATTTAAACTTCTGGCCCCTTTGGGCAGCCAAAGAAGCCGCTTTCAAACTACAAAGGACCAAGCAACCCTTTCGACCAAAGACTATAAATATCCAGTTTGATTCTGAAAACACCTTTCAATACCACGGATTAAAGGGCAATATTTATCAATCAGAAGATTGGGTGATCTCGACATTAGGCGATCAGAAGATAGAATATGTAACATTTGATGTTGAAACAGACGACCCCTCAACAGAAATCAGGAAAAAGATAAAAGAATGGTTCTTCGAAAACCACCAGATTAATACGTTTGTCTCTTCCGATAAGTCAGGCCTTCCTATCCTCAATCACAACCAATCCCCAATCAGCATTACCCACCACGGTAGATTCATGGCTTTTGCCTACCTACCTGAATAATAAAATCAGGTTAACTCTACCTTCCTAAGGAGACCATATTAAATTTGAGCTCCAATAAAAAATCTAATTTTTCTCAATGCACAGACTACTGGACTTTACGGGCATTATCGAAGAAGCCTGGAAAGAGTATGACAATAGCCGTCCGATAAAATCAATCACCGATATCAGTGCACAGGTATCTACCAACCACGTCTATCGAATAAAATTTGAGGATGATGGTATCATCATTGGTAAACTCTCCTACTTCGGCAAATACGAGTATTTTCTGGATGACCATACCATCATCAATGCCTTATCCAATAACCTGCAAAGTCCCTATGAAAATTTTGTCGCTAAATCCCTGACAAAACATGGAAACCTATTCACCTACCGATATAAAAACAGCGGGCTGGATGCCTGGGTTGTTTTCTACAATCCCATTCAGATAGACCAGAAGCTCCCAAGAAAACAATCCAGGGACACCATCGCAAAATTGGGTGCCGAGCTGGCTAGATTCCACAAGGCTTGTTTTACCATTCGAAACACCCTTCCTCCTCACTACAAGCAAATGAAAGACGACATCAATCATCTGCTCGAAATCCTTGAAACAGATCAAGGACAGTTTGAACATCGGGGACATATCGAATCTATCCAGAACCAGTGCAAAACTTTCTTCAAAAACTATCAGAATCTGGGGATAGACTCGCTCCCCTCTATCCCCGTTTTTGTAGACTGGAACATTGGCAACTTCTCAGTGACCAAAAAAATGCGCTTCTTTTCGCGTTGGGATTACGACTGGTTTAGGATGAGTTCCAGAACAATGGACTTCTACTTTTTTAGCCGGGTTTGTTCAGAAGCTGGTGACAAAACCATTTTTAGTTACCTGATTGACCCGATCATGGAAGACAGGTTTATGATCTTTCTAAAAAGCTATCATGAGATTTATCCGCTGACCGAGCAGGAAATACTTTTCATGAAAGAAGCCTACCGCTTTTTTATTATCAACTACGTGATCAAGGACGGAAGGTACTTCTTCCATGAAATTTATGCCTCCAAATTACAAAGGGAGGCGCATGAGATTTATTTTCCTAAATTGGAGGAATCTTTCGATGCCAATAAAATCATGAAAGCCCTGAAATTATGAGTTTGGAAATCCAACCTTTCAAATCAATTGTAAAAAATTATAAGACAATTTTCTTCGATGCCTATGGTGTACTGAAAAACCATAAAGGTCTCATACAGGGCATTAATCAGACCTTTCAATACCTTGCAGAGAATAGTATCGATTATTTCGTTCTTACCAATGACGCATCAAGAAGCCCGCTTGAGCTTGCGGATTATTATCAAAAAGCTGGTTTGCATGAAGTAACAGAACACAAGCTGATCTCATCTGGCATGTTGGCTAGAGAATATCTTAGACTTAAGGTGAAGTCAGGTACTATCGCCTACTTAGGTACTGAAAAATCAGCGCATTATATCGAAGCTCTTGGATTAAAAACCATTCCTATACAAAAGCTTGACCTCTCAAATATTGAGGATATAACTGCTGTGGTATTTTTAGATGATGAAGGCTTCGATTGGAATTTAGATGTGAATAAAGTCCTAAACCTCTTGAGAAGAAAAAACATCCCGGCAATCGTTTGTAACACAGATAAATCTTATCCGGTATCTAAAGACGAAGTAGCCATTGCAATCGGCGGAATTTCTAAAATGGTGGAAGAGATTGTTGGAAAAAAATTCATTCATTTTGGGAAGCCAGACACTCAAATGTTTGTCTATGCCTACGAACATGCCATCAACAATGGCAGACCTGTGGAGAAAGGCGATATCCTCATGGTTGGTGATACCTTGGCTACTGATATTCTGGGAGGAAATAAATTTGGAGTAGATACGGCTTTAGTCCTGACAGGGAACACGCTCCCGGACAGAGCCTCGTTTTACATCCAGGTAACTGGTATTATTCCGAATTACGTCTGTGAATCGGCTGTCATCCAGTAGATTAAAATATTTAATCATTAAGTTCGTCACAAAGTAAACCTTGATCGGTACCTATACGTTCGCCAATAAAGGTCAAAACTATCTCACCCAATACGTAATGGTTTAATATGCAAAGTGAAAGAGCCTTCTCTTCTTACCAGGTATTTGTAATTGCTATACTCGCAATTCTACAGTTTACCATTGTGCTGGATTTTATGGTGATATCCCCCCTCAGTGCAATCCTGCTTGATGAACTTTCCATAACAACTTCTCAATTCGGATTAGTCGTTTCGGCCTATGCTTTCAGCGCAGGAGCATCAGGTTTATTAGCATCAGGTTTTGCTGATAATTTTGATCGTAAAAAGCTTCTTTTATTCTTCTACTCCGGGTTTATCATCGGAACTTTTTTCTGTGGTATTGCTGAAGGATATACCTTCTTACTAATTGCCAGAATTGTTACTGGTCTTTTTGGTGGGGTAATGAGTTCAATCAGTTATGCCATTATTACAGACTTATTCTCCCTGGAAAGACGGGGGCGGGTGATGGGCTTCGTTCAGATGGCATTTTCAGTAAGCCAGGTAATGGGGATTCCGTTAGGGCTTTTTTTGGCAAATAAATTGAATTGGCATGCACCTTTCCTGTTGATCGTTTTGGTAAGCATATTGGTAGGACTGGCTATCATCTTCAAAATGAAACCAATCAGTGAGCATCTGACTAGTCAAACTAGAGTCAATCCCTTCAGGCATATGCAGAGCATATTTCGTAATAAGAACTATCTCAAAGGATTTGCAGTCACAACCTTATTGGCTACCGGAGGTTTCATGTTGATGCCATTTGGAGCTGCGTTCAGCGTAAACAACCTGGGTATCTCTTTAGAAGAGCTACCCCTCGTTTATATGGTAACGGGAATGTTTACGATCTTCTTAGGTCCAATTGCTGGTAAACTCAGTGACCGACATGGGAAATTCAAAGTCTTCACAATAGGGTCTTTCATCGCAATCTTCGCCATAACGATTTATTGCAACCTTGGAATTACACCCTTGTGGCTGGTCATCTTGTTAAGCGTGATCATGTTTATGGGAATTACCGCCAGAATGGTCTCCTCTCAGGCATTGATTACCGCAGTACCTGACGCAAAAGACCGGGGTGCATTTATGAGTATTAATTCATCTGTGATGCAAGTTTCAGGAGGCATTGCTGCCTGGATTGCCGGACTTATAGTTGTTCAAACTGAAAGTGGCGAACTGCTACATTACGACACCCTGGGTTATGTTGTTTCTGCTACGGTAATAGTAACCATTGGCTTGCTTTATGTTGTGAATAAAATGATTTTTGAAAACTCAAAACCACAACCTGCAACTGCTGAGGTAGTGTCCTAGTAACTTCAAGCTATCAAGTCAATCATACTTTGCCGGTTGATTACCAGGTAGACTTCCTTTGATAAACGCTCTTAAGTCATCATTAGCCGTTTTCAGATCTTCTTTTCTCAAATACATCATATGGCCGCTTCGATAACCTTTAAAACTCAACCGGTCACTCATCTTCCCACTCGGATCTATCTGCCACATGGTGTACTTTGAATTGAAATAGGTGGTAGCTCCATCAAAGTAACCTGCCTGAAACATGACCCTCAAATACGGATTTTCTGCCATCGCCAATCTTAGGTTATCCCGGGTATTGTTGTTATCAGTATCCCATGGATGGACGGGTCCAAACATGTTGTATTTTACATCAGTTACAAACTTCAAATGCTCTCTGAGATAATAGTTGATGGCCGGGGTAAATGAATGTAACCAGGAGGTAAGCTCAGCATTGTAATCCGGTGAAGTTCCGGCATCCATTCGGTCAATCCCAAGATATCTTGAATCAAGCCTACCAATGGTCTGACCTTTTTTATCCCTCAGTAAGTCTTTCCAAAAAAAGGAAGTAGGAACAGCCAGATTGTGTTCCAGAATTGACTCCTCTGACAACCCCGTATAGAATGACATTTTGCCAGCTATTTGGTTCTTCTGATCCACTGAAAGCGAACTGCCTCTTGCCAGAGCTGGCATTAATTCATTCAATGTAAACTCTTCAGATTCCGGTAGAATATCTAGTAGATCTTTATTCTGAAGCTCATCAGATAATGCTTTGTGATACCAGGCAGCAGCCGTGAAATATGGGAAATAAAGTGAATTTGAAATCGGACTATCTGAATAAAAGACATTGTAATCTGCTGGTGAAACAAGTATGACCCCGTTCAGATACATCCACTGATTATCCTGAAGAGCCAAAGCCAGTCCCGAGACACGGGTACCTCCATAACTTTCTCCTATCAGGTATTTTGGTGAAGTCCAGCGCCCATGTCGGGTAACAAACGTATTTAACCACTCTGCCAGGTATTCGATATCTGCATTGATCCCGAAGAACTGATCCCGATCCACATCCTTACCATCGGCAGGGATCATCCTGGAATAACCCGTATTCACCGGATTCACATAGACAATATCTGCCACGTCAAGTATTGAATAAGGATTATCACTGACTCCATATGGTTGTACCGGATACCCCTCATCACTGATATTAAGCACCTTGGGTCCGGTATAGGCGATATGCATCCATACAGATCCTGAGCCAGGCCCGCCATTAAAAGAAATCACCAATGGTCGGGTGGCTGTATTGGCTTCAGCTCTTTTGTAATAGGTATAGTGCAAAGTGGCAATTGGCTTTCCAGATTCATCCCAAACAGGTTGCATACCCGTGGTAGCCATATAGTTCATTTTCACCCCATTAATGGTAGCCGTATGATTGGTGACAATCATGGTATCTACTGGGATTACTCGATTTTGAGCAAACAAACTGAAACCAGATAAAAGAATGATAAGGCTAAGAAGTGTTTTCATAGTATTTTATTTAATAAGTCAGTTCCAACTAGTTAATATTTGCCCATTTCCACTGAATCCCTGAAGGGAAATGCAAATAAATCAATTTGGCTTCCGCCCGCTGGCGGCTTGGGGTAAACAAATCGGTTCCAAACCCTAAAATAGTTGTACAACTCAATATTTGCAGCTTTCAGGATCATCCTTTAGGTAATATGTTTTGTAGCTACTGGCAAAAGGATCCATACATCCACAAAGGTTGAGTAATTCTATGTTCTTAAAATCTATGGGATGACTCTCTGCCTGTAAGGCAATATATCCTTCAGTAAGTATTTCACCCTCACGAGCCATCCATTCTAAACTATCAGTCAGCAAGCCAAAGGAAGCCCAGTCTCTTTGTTTGCTGATAAAGCCTCCTCCGATCTGAGGTTTTTGAAAGGACAATACCGTATCTCCTTCCACAATAAAATCCATCGACTCCCCTCCTTTTACAATAGCTTCTACATGAACCCATTGATCACCGTCATAAGTCTTGGAATTTGAATTGATGCAGTGGTAGTAGTTGACGGTATCACCCATCATCACAGCGGTACCGGGTGTACACACATTGGCTGTAGTCCTTTCACCCTCCCCTAATCCTCCAAGTAACTGCAATTCAACTGAGACCGGGAAATCCTGGTCAAACTCATTACTTTCTGCTGACTGGGAATGAAGCATAATCCCACTGTTCCTTACATTCCAGGATGCACCACCTGGTGTTTGTTCTCCAACAAACCGATAATCGAAGCGGATCTTGTAATATGAAAAGGGTTTTTTATAATACATGTGGCCGTATGCCTCATCAAATGTATCATAATTGACATATTGGATCCGGATCATGCTGTCCTCCACAACGAAGGTCTCGAGATGATTCTCGTTCAGGGGAAAGCCCGACATCTTAATGTCCCATCCGGTAAGGTCCACCCCATTAAATAAGGATACCCATTCCTCCTTATCCCTTTCATCTTTCCCATCTTCTATCTGACATGCTAAAAGAAAGAGACAGATAAGGAAAGGAACTGATTTAAGAAGCTTCATCAATACTGGCTGTATTCCGCAGGATACAGTAAAAACACCTTCGCCTGAAGCATGTTATTCTTGTATTTTTCTACTTCTTTCAAATCCAGCCATTGTTGATCCGTTCTGAAGGCATCCCAATGTTCGTTACGGCTATCCATATCAGAGAAAGTAGTCATATAAACCAAATTTGGTTGCTCATTACCAATAATGGCTCTGCCGTAGAATACCGCATTGAACCCTAATCTGTTGAAAATGTCTATCTCACCACCGGTGTTAAACATATCTACTTTATTGAGATGAAGTTTTTCTGTTGGTCCGAGATAACTCCTCAATTCGTATACACGCTCTGATTTGGGACCGGTAAGGTCTGGTGTATTCATTTTTGGAGCTAAATCAAATGCCTCAATTAATGTAGATGAGATACGTGCATAAGGGGGTTGATCATGCGGAGCATCGATATACGTTGTTCCATCATTCAAAAACTTTTGATCTGCAATCAGCTTATCCTCATAGCTCAGGAACTGATCTATGGTCTTGAAAGGGATCAACACATAAGTCTTTGCAATTGTATCCTCTTCGCTAAGTCTGTTTTTAAAAACGCCAATGGGTGAAATACCTTGTTTGTTCAAGGCAGGGATCAAAGCCTTTTCAAGAAAATTATCTGTGACAGCGACCTGATCCTCATTTGCAAAGGAATACATCTTTAATTCATAGAATTCTTTACCTCCTGTCGCAGAAACATCTGATACTTCTACAAACTCAGTTTTTTCATTTGGAGATTGGCAGTTGAATAAAAATATCGGGGCTAAAAGTATTAGGTATTTTAATGACTTCATTGTAGTTGGTTTAAATGAGATGGTAATTTATGAATTTTCTAACTTTCAACTAGTTCAAAAGGTTTGACTTAAATCATTACTTTTAGCATAAAAAAAATGATAAGATTCTCGCTACTTCTGATCCTTTCATTATTTCATTTCATTACCAACTCCCAGTCCCTCCTGGATGATGAAAGCATTCAACACTTTGAAGGGTTTTTCGATTTCCATTATATCGAGGATCAGGATGAGATCTTCATGGAGGTAAATACACTTGAAGAGCCATTCCTTTATGTAAGTGCTTTGAGCGAGGGTGTTGGAAGCAATGATCTCTTCCTGGATCGGGGACAAATCGGAGGTTCCAGAATCGTTCAGTTCCAAAAAGCAGGTAACAAGCTCTTACTCATCCAACCCAACCTGAAATACCGTGCAATCACAGCCAACCCACTTGAGAAGAAATCCATCGAAGAAGCTTTTGCCAAATCCGTGCTCTATGGCTTTCCAATCATGGAACAAACGGAATCCGGCTACCTGATCAACCTCACCCCTTTCCTTCTTCAGGACACGCATGGTGTAACCGATATTCTGAAAGACAAAGGTCAGGGCAATTACAATATGGATCTAAGTAAGTCGGCACTAAACCTTGATAAGACAAAAGGATTTCCAAAGAATGTGGATTTTGATGTATTGATTACCCTGACAGGGAATCCGACAGGAAGTGAAATTAGAAGCGTGACGCCAGATGCCCAATATGTGACGGTCTTTCAACATCATTCATTCGTCGAACTTCCGGATGATCAGTATAAACCCAGAAAGTATCACCCAAATGCCGGTGGGTTCTCCATTTCCTTCAAGAACTACTCGGCTGCAATCAATGAACCCATGGATGTACAATACCTGGTGAGACACAGACTACAGAAAAAGAATCCTGAAGCTTCAATTAGCGAAGCTGTGGAGCCAATCATTTACTATCTGGACAATGGTACTCCCGAACCGGTCAGGTCAGCGTTATTGGAAGGAGCCGGATGGTGGAACCAGGCTTTTGAAGCGATCGGCTATAAAGATGCATTTCAAATTAAGGTACTCCCTGATGACGTTGATCCCCTGGATGTCCGCTATAATGTCATTCAATGGGTCCATCGGTCTACTCGTGGATGGAGCTATGGAGATGCAGTGGTGGATCCCAGGACCGGTGAAATCATCAAAGGTCATGTGAGTCTGGGAAGTTTAAGAGTCAGACAGGACTACTTAATAGCAAAAGCTTTGAGCAAGAACGGCGGATCCTCTGACATGACTCCGCAAATGATGGAATTTGCCTTGAGCCGGATCAGACAGCTCTCCGCACACGAAGTAGGTCACACCCTTGGTTTTGCCCACAATTTCGCAGCAAGTATCAATGACCGGGCTTCTGTGATGGATTATCCACATCCATTAGTGACAATGAACAATGGTGAAATAGACTACTCAAATGCGTACGCAAGGGGTATTGGGTCCTGGGACAAGGTCACCGTAGCTTATGCCTATTCGGATTTTAAAGGAGCTGAAGAACCACAACTGGATAAAATACTTGAAGAGGCCTTTTCCGAAGGACATCTCTATGTTTCCGATGCGGATGCCAGACCAGCTGGCGGAGCCAATGCTTACGGCCATTTATGGGATAATGGAAGTGATCCGGTTGCAGAGTTAAACAATGTACTGGCAGTCAGACAAAAAGCGATCGACCAATTCGGTCTGTCAAATATTGAGGATGGTCAAAGCTTTGGCGATCTCGAAGACCTGTTTGTGTTGCTCTATTTTTACCACAGATACCAGACAGAAGCAGCTGTCAAATTAGTAGGAGGAATTGACTACGGTTATGCATTGAAAGGAGAATCAGAAAGTTCTTCTGAGGTAATTTCAGGAACCGATCAGCGAAATGCGTTGAGCACAGTTCTCCGAACAATCAAAGCCGGCCAATTGGCTGTCCCTAAAGACAAACTGGAATTGTTCGTTCCCCGAAGTTATGGAGATCGCAGCAGGGAAAGTTTCAATACAAAAACAGGCCCTTCATTTGATCCTTTAAGTGCAGCTGCAACAGCTTCTGACTTTACTTTGTCCCTCTTACTTTATCCCGAACGACTGAATCGATTGCTCACTCAAAAGTCGGTGGATCCTGGTCAATTAGGTCTTGATGAATTGCTGAACAATCTCCTGGCTCAATCACTGCGACAAAAACTTTCAGGTTATTCAGGTGAAATCCAGGCTTCCATCAATGGAGTGGTCCTCTCCAAATTGATGGAAACCGCACAGAACCCCGGATGTTTCAGACAAGTAAATGATGTGATCAACTCAAAGCTGGAAACTTACCTGAATGAGTTAAAAAAGCAAAAATCACAAACGGCTTACGAAAAAGGATATATCTCCTGGCTCGAAGCATACTTTGACGATCCTGAAGAAATGCCCGAGCTCAAAACTCCCAAGATTCCGGATGGTTCCCCAATCGGGTCAACGGATTGTAATCTCTGGTAAAAAGCTTTAATCCTTCGAAAAATCGAGTAGGATCTTCACGTTATTGGCCGGGTCATCATCCAGCATGTCAAAGGCTTCCTGAGCTTTGGATCCATCCAATATATCTGTAATGATCATGTCCAATTTAAGTCGATTGTTTACCATGTGATCGATCACCTCAGCAAACTCTCCATGACTAACTCTGGAGGCAACAATCTTTGCCTCTTTCCAAATCAATTCTTTGAAAAGAATCGGAGTCGTTTCAGCACTCAAACCAAGCACACATACTGTTCCAGCTCCACGAATGCTCTGGATACATCCCCTGACCGGCTCTACCTGTCCCGGAACCTCATGTGCATGACCCACTACTTCAAAAGCCACATCCACGCCTTTTCCATCTGTCTTTTCTTTGATGACTTTGACCGGATCTTCTTTAGTCGCATCGATTGTCACGACATTGTCGTAGTATTTGGGAGCCAATGCTAACCTTTCAGGCAGCACATCGACCAGAAATACTGTCTTATCAGTTACTGTTCTGACGGCCTGGAGCACACACAGACCAACCTTTCCTGATCCCCATATTACTACGGTATCGTCTTTTTTGAGACCGGCGCGGTTCTTGGCATGGCAGGCTACGCCCATCACCTCAACAAGCGCCACATATTTATCTGGAATGCTTGGTGGTACTTTGTACAGCATATGCGGCGGTAGCTGAATGTATTGCTGAAACCCACCATTTAAATCCACACCAATAATTTTCAGGCTTGTACAGGCGGGATAATGACCAATTTTACAGGCTGGGCATTCCATACAGGGGATAATGGGGTCCGGGGCTACTTTCTCCCCTACTACCCAGCCAGTCACTTCAGAACCAACCTCAGCTATTACACCACCAAACTCATGTCCCATCACCATCGGAGTGGTTGTCCTGGGTACAAATTCGCCTTTATAGATGTGTTGGTCGCTACCACAGATGCATCCATAAGAAACTTTGATCAATACCTTATCCGGATCACAAGTGGGTTTTTCAACTTCTTTCCACTCGATCTTACCATATTCTGTTAATACTGAGGCTTTCATATACTAAATCTGTTATTTATTTGGTCATTTTAACCGCAAGGAGCGCCAAGTTACCGCAAAGTTCGCTAAGAATAAAGTTGCTTTCGGCACAGACTAAGTGTAACGCTTTGCATTTGAACATATACCTAAGTTTCACGCCCATTTTTTGCGATCTTACTTCTTTGCGTCCCTATTACTTTGCGACTCTGCGCCTTTGCGTGACCCTCCTTTACATTAAGCAGATATTCCGCCGCTTCCCCAATACGCTTTCTGGTCTCATCCTTGATATACCTGGACTGATCCACTTGTTGAGGTTGGTCCCTGCGGCAGAAATAGCTATGAATAGATCGACGTGGTTTGCCTGTTAGGTTCTTTGTCCCACCATGCCAGGTATGGGAGTTGAAAATCACTACTGATCCTGCCGGAGCCTCAATGATTAGTTCATCGGGATGGGTTGCCATTTGGTCTTCCAGTACATCCTGGGGAAGGTCAGGAGACAGATGCGTTCCCGGAACGATGCGGGTTGCACCATTGGCAGCTGAAAAATCATCCAGTAGCCAGATCGAATTACATACTTTATAATCCCCCGGATCAATGGTCTCACCCCAATCCACGTGTAACTTTTGAAGACCATCTCCCGGCCTTGCAGCGCGGTAATTCAAAGAAGATAATTGAATCTCCTTGCCCAGCACATGTGCAACAGCCGCAAGAACTCTGGGTGTCTTATAGAATACATCAAATACACGCCCCTTATTCACCAAATCAGCCAAACGATCAGCTCCCTGCTCCTTGGGGTGCCGGATATATTTAGAGTCAAATAGCTCCTGACCAGCGAGCTCCCCCTCAGCAACTAATAGTTCATCAATTCTAGCCAGTATAATCCCAACCTGCTCATCGGATAATATTTTTCCCAGATTGAGGTAACCATTTTTATCGAGGAAGTCTATTTCCTCATTTGTTAGCAAATCCTCAGAATAGCCAAGTTGTTGGAGATAATCTTTCATCATTGTAAAGGGTTGTTATGTATTAGACAAATTTAATGATCACCTGATTAAAAAGTATAGCAGGGTTAATCTTCATGACCGACCTAATTATCTTTATCTGATCATGGAACCAGTTCCACATATTCGAAAGATCATCCACATTGACATGGATGCTTATTATGCCTCTGTCGAGCAAAAGGACAACCCTGAATTAAAAGGAAAGCCCATTGCCGTAGGAGGAAGTAAAGAGCGTGGAGTCGTAGCAGCTGCCAGCTATGAAGCCAGAAAGTTCGGTGTGCGTTCTGCCATGCCCTCCGTCACAGCAGCTAAAAGGTGTCCGGACCTGATTTTCGTAAAGCCCAGGTTCAGTCGCTATGCGGAAATATCCAAACAGATCCGCAATATTTTCTTTGAGTATACAGACCTGGTTGAACCACTCAGTTTAGATGAAGCGTATCTTGATGTGACTGAAAACCAGAAAGGGATAAAGTCTGCAACCATGATCGCCACAGAAATCAGGAAAAGGATTCTGGAAACCACCGGCCTCACCTCCTCAGCAGGGATTTCCTACAATAAATTTTTAGCTAAGACGGCATCTGATATCAATAAACCCAATGGTCAGTTTGTCATTTTACCGGAAGAAGCAGATTCATTCCTACTCAAATTCCCGATCCATAAATTTTTTGGGATTGGGAAAGTTACGGCTGAAAAGATGAAGCTGGCCGGGATCTTTACAGGTGCTGACCTGAGAAAGAAGTCGCTGGAAGACCTTATCATCCGATATGGCAAATCCGGGTCTTATTACTTCAACATATGCAGAGGGATTGACAACAGGTCTGTTGAACCTGATCGTGAAAGAAAATCATTGAGTGTGGAAAATACCTATGAACATGACCTGAATGACCTTGACGAAGTATATCAGCATCTCGATCAATTAGCGGTAGAGTTATTCAGAAGGTATCAAAAGCAGGGCAAAATGGGGAAAACCCTGACGATCAAAATCAAATATGGCGACTTTCAACAAATCACTCGTAGTCATACTCAAGAGACCTCAATTAGTGAGTTAAATGAGATCCAGGAAATGTCCCGGGCTCTGGTAGAAGAAGATCTGTTAAGACCGGAAGGCATTCGACTATTAGGTATTGGAATATCCGGATTTATTCAGGAAGATTCACTTCCGAGCCAGCTCACGCTTAATTTCTAAATCAAGATATTTGTGATTTAATATACCGATCGGTATATTTGCAACATGAGAAACCCGGAACTCACTAAAAAGCTGATCGTGGAGAAGGCTATGCCCTTGTTTAACCTTAAAGGTTATCGGGCTACCTCCTTGTCAGATATTACCAAAGTGACGGGCATGACCAAAGGAGCCATCTATGGCAACTTTGAAAACAAAGATGCGGTAGCTGTTGCCACTTTTGAATCCGCAGTTGAAATCGTTATTTCACAACTTAGGAGCCGTATCAAATCTGAGCCTACAGCTCCCCTAAAACTAAAAGCCATACTCAATTACTATTCAGGCTATATTATCGATCCACCTATAAAAGGAGGATGTCCCTTGATAAATACTGCAATAGAAGCCGATGACAATTACCCTATGTTGCGAACCAAAGTTGTTCGTGTGATGGCATTAATAAAAGACACTTTAAAGAAGATAACACTCCGAGGGATTAAAGAGGGTCAGATTATTCCCAATATTGACGTTGATGAATTTGCAGGTTCATTTTATGCTTCCATAAAAGGAGCTATCCTGATCAGCAGAGTTGAAGGCGATATGGATACTTTTAATCTCGTCAAAAAAGGTTTGGAAAACCAAATTAATAAAATCTCAAAGTAAATTTTTTTAACTAATAATATACCAATCGGTATCTTAACATGAAAAATAAGGAAATCATCATTGAAGCAGTAAACGAAGACATGAGCCGACCAAAGGAACGGCCCAAGAAAAAGACCTGGAAAACGGAAATAACCAAAACCTTCTTACAGGTTTATCAGTATGTAGCTCCTAAAAGGGTGGCAGAGATTATCTGGGGACATTTCACCAAACCTGTCAGTGCGAGATTCACTCCTCATCAAATGGAAATCATGGAGGCTGCTCACCAGGAAAAGATCACCTATAAAGGATTTCAACTAGTGACTTATCGATGGGGGTCCGGGTCAAAGCGAGTTTTGCTAAGTCATGGCTGGAATTCCAAAATCGCTGATTTCAGAAGGATGATCAAACATTTTGTGCAGGAAGGATATGAAGTGCATGGCGTGGATATGAAAGCCCACGGCCAGTCTGAAGGGATTCGTTCGGCATTACCAGAGTTCAGGGATGTGCTAAAAAGCTATATCCAGGAAGAAGGTAAATTCGATGCGATTGTCGGTTACTCATTGGGGGGTATTGCAGCAGGTATTGCGATAAATGAATTACCAAAAACCTTACGGCCTGAGCAATTCTTTGTCATTGCCACACCTCCATATACCCGGTATTTCTTTGAAAGTGTCGTTAAAAATGATGCCGGTTGTAATCACCGCGTCTATGAATACTTAAGTGATATGGTAGAAGAGCACTATAAAGAAAGCATTGACTATTTCGATCTCAGATTAAAACATGACGCACTTAATCACCTGGATTTACATCTGATCTATGACGAGCAGGACAAAACTGTTCCGTTCTCAAAAGGCGAAGAAATGAAAGCAACTTTCCCGAATGCTTCCTGGGTACATACCAAAGGATTAGGTCACTACAAGGTGATCGCATATCATCAGGTCATTGAGTATATTTCCAACAGTATGAGCACAAAAGACCTGATAGCCTCATAGACTGGAGTTTTTAATTAAAACACTCATTGTAACTTTTGTTACACACCTGATCTATGATTGAAACTAAGTTTGAGAAATTTATGTATATCTGAATCTAAGCCCTTCACTTTAAATACTTCAACATGACAACCATAGGTAATTTTCTTAGAATTTTCTTAATGGGCTCTTTTGCCCTATTTATTTCATTTAATGCTTCAGCACAATCCGACTTTAGTTACCCGGTTATCAAAAATTATGGTGGGGTAGCAGATTTTGAAAAAGCCATCTTACCCAAAGAAGGAGCTAAAATTCTGATTGATCTTACTTCTGCTGCAACTATCAAGGATGGGGCAAATAAAAGTCTCGACAAAATCGCCAGATTAATTAATCTGTACAAACTGGCAGGTATTGATGGTAAAGAGCTTGAACTGGCTGTGATCTTTCATGGCGAAGCGACTAAAACTGTATTATCTGACAAAGCCTATAATGAAAAGTATGGGCGCACTAATCCGGATACCCAACTCATCAAAATTCTAAAAGAAAATGGCGTGAAATTTATGGTTTGTGGTCAGGCCATCGCCCATAGGGGATTTAAGGTGGATCATATAAGCCCTGAGGTTGATTTGGCATTATCGGCGATTACCATACTGGTAGAATACCAGCAAAAAGGATTTGCTGTTCTTTACTTCTAAATAAGGATTAACTGCTATTTAACCCACTTATAATTCCGTACAGATAACGACCCGACAACACAGGTAAACTCTTCTTCCACATATAAGATCATTTTTCATATTTTTACTGTATGATACTTGAGCGTACACTGAATATTGAAAAGCTGGAAAAGGCGTCATTTATCCTAAAGGCCCTCGCACATCCTACCCGAATTGAAATTGTTAATATACTTAAAGAACAAGGAACATTGACTGTCTCAGAAATATGTTACGCTCTTGACAACATGGATCAATCATTGGTTTCTCATCACCTTTCAAATATGAAATCTAAAGGTATTTTGGAATGTAAGAGAAAAGGTAGACACATATTCTACTCATTACGAATGCATGAAGTACTGACTGTACTTGAATGTATGGAAAGATGTGAGATATAGATCTACTTAAATCTTTCACTGGTCTCAAGTCAATCTTATTGTAACTAATGTTACACGATCCACTTTGTTGAATCCGTATCATTGCATGGTATTTTGTCAATAAATTAACCAGAACAATTCCCTTACAACATGCAACTCGAAAAGTTAATCCGGTTCATCTACAGGCTATTGAACCTGGTGGCAGCATTGTTATTCCTTGTCGTGGGCTTTCTGGTGACCTACCAAGTAAACCCTTCGATTTTTGAACAAAAAACAGTTGACCCGCTTACATGGAAGCCTGGGAATATAGAAAAAGATCTTCCGGAAGGAAGAAAAGGTAAGTTGGTCAAATATGGCTACCTGCTGACTTCCGAGTCATCGAAATGGATGGGGCCAATGGCTAAAGATCCGGAAATGAGATATTCAGGGAATAACCTGGCATGCAAAAACTGTCACCTCGATGTGGGTGCCAGAGCAGGATCGGGATCCTGGGTTGGAGTAGTAAACAGATTTCCACAGTTTCGCGCCCGGGAAAATAAAATTGGCACCATAAAAGAACGCGTCAATGGATGTATGGAACGGAGTATGAATGGACGGAAACTTCCTGAAAATTCAACCCAAATGGAAGCTATTGTAGCCTATATGGAATGGCTGGGTGAAGATCTACCCATGGAAAGAGAAAATGAATTTAAAGGATACCCTAAGATTGAGATTCCGGAAGTTGCCGCCAACCCTGCCTTAGGAAAATCTATTTATGAAAAGGAATGTCAGTCATGTCATGGTGAAAATGGGCAGGGCATCTGGCTTGCAGATTCTACCAAAGGTTACCAGTATCCACCGCTTTGGGGAAATGATAGCTTCAATCATGGCGCAGGTATGAACCGGGTCCTTACAGCTGCAGAATTTATCAAAGGCAATATGCCCTACGGTCTGGCCACTCGGGATAACCCAAAACTAACGGATGAAGAATCATACCATGTAGCTGCTTACATTGATAGCTTTGAACGTCCGCTTAAAGCTAATGCTGAGGCTGACTTTCCGGATAAAAAACTGAAACCGGTTTCCACACCTTACGGACCCTGGGAAGATGATTTCTCAGCTGATCAACATAAATATGGTCCCTTTCAGCCGATCATGGCATTCTACAAGGAGAAATACGACATCACAAAAACCAAATAGCTTTGAAATACCTTCTGGGCATATTTTTCATCTGTTTTGGTTTGGTCTCGTTTTCTCAGGAAGACAAATCATTCAAGGGACAAATCTCAGGTCAATGGCGGACCTATTATCTGAGTACTTACAATGATGGAGACCTTAAGGATTTTTATGCTTTAGCTACAGGAGGTAAGATCAAGTACGTTCAGTCCCTTGGTAAAAACTTTAAACTGGGAGGAGCCCTTTACACTTCGATAAACCTGGGTGTTCAGGATCTGACAATGGCTGACCAGATCACCGGTAAGGTAAGCAGGTATGAAGCTGGATTGTTTGATGTAGAAGACTTAGGTGATCGGTTTATTGGATTCCCTGGTGAATTATTCATTCAATTTACTTCCCCCAAACATGAATTAACAATTGGGAGAATGAAGATCATAAGTCCTTTCATCAATTCGCAGGATGGCAGGATGATCCCAACGCTTGAACAGGGAATCTGGTACAGTTTCCAGCCTGAGAAAATCAAAATTCAATTTGGCTTATTCAATCAAATCGCACCCAGGTCAACGAGTAGATTTATGGGTATTGGAGAGAGCATTGGTAAATATCCTGTAGGTCGAAATCCTGATGGATCTGTTAGTCATTATGATGGAAATACAAAGTCCGATTATGTGGCTTTATTAAATGTAAATTTTAATCCCTTCAAGAATTTGGAGATAGAAGTCTGGGAATATTACATTGATAATGTCTTTCATTCCACCTATCTCAAACCAACTATGAAGATTAATGAAAAAACCGCCATCTCAGCAGAGTGGCTGCACCAGGACAAAATCAGTAATGGAGGAAATGCCATTGATTCCCTCAGATATTTTGCAGATCGGTCTTCTAACGTTTTAGGCTTACAGTTCAGTCAAAAAATTGGGGATGGAAAATTGATGGTTAGCTATAATCATATTTTAAAGGGTGGAAGATTCATTTTCCCAAGGGAATGGGGTCGTGAAATGTTATTTAGTTTCCAAAAACGAGAGCGAAGTGAGGGTTCGGCAAATAGCCATGCATTAGTGGCCTATTACGACAGAAATTTTGGAGATAATGAATGGAGAGGGATCTTCTCCATTGGGCACCACTGGAAACCTGATGTCACGAATCCTGATGATAATAAGTACGCTATACCTAACTATTATCACGCAAACCTGGACCTGTTTTGGATGCCTGAAAAGCTCAAAGGTCTTCGACCTGAATTATTAATGACTTACAAAATTGGAAGTGGTGACTTCCCCGAAAACCCCAATTTCATCCTCAATAAGGTGGATATGTTTCAGGTGAATTTTATTGTGAATTTTAATTTCTAGGAATCACTAAGTACTTTAAATGTATTAATGACTTATGGTTAAACATTTTGAACCATTAAGAATCTAAGGTCATCAGGATTTACGATCCACCTTTTTAATAACCACGAATGCACTAATATTTATTGGAGCTTTAATTGAAAACTCCTTCGACTGGTCGAAGGTCTTCGTGACATTTTTAAGTTTCTCCGGACTAGAATTTTACCTACGCCAAAAAAACTATTTCACTAATCCACCTTCGGTGGTAGTATAAATATCCAAACCATTCATTAGTGAATTAGCGGTTTAAGTAATTGATAGGTTTACATTATTGGTAGCTCCCAACCCTTTAACTATTAAGAATTTAAAGTCATTTAGATTTACGATCCACCTCTTTAATAAACCACGAATGCACTAATATTTATGGAACTTTAATTGAAAACTCCTTCGAGTGGTCGAAGGTTTTCGTGACATTTTTAAGTTTCTCCAGACTAGAATTTTACCTGTGTCAAACAAGCTATTCCACTAATCCACCTTCGGTGGTAGTATAAATATCCAAACCATTCATTGGTGAATTAGTGGTTTAAGTAACTGATAGGTTTACATTATCGGAAGCTCCCATCCATTATGATAAGAAGCGTTGATCATGGCATTGGCCTGATCATTGTCCTTAAACATACCCTTCTCTGCATCCCAGAATACCTTGGATTGCGTCCTGAAGGCGATATTCCCCATATGTGCATTGATGGCGGCTACAGCTCCTGAATTGATGTGAGTGGCCAGCATAGACGGATCATTGGCTTTGACGGCATCCACGAAATTCTTCGTATGCATATCCAGGTAGTTACCATCAGGTCGGATGGTTTCTACTGGCTGCATAAGTTGTCTGCCCTGATCCCGCTCGATGATCACTTCCAATCCACCGCGGTTCACAACAAGTGTCCCATTGTTACCGATGAAAGCGATCCCTTCCCCCCTTCCGTAAGGACCATTGTCGATTCCGGTGGCATGCTCCCAAAGCATGTTAAAGTCTTCATATTCGTATAGGGTCTGAAGTGTATCCGGTGTTTCGGAAGCATCGTCCGGGTATGCGAGCTTGCCACCGCTAGCCATCACTGATTTGGGCGCTTTGGCTCCCATGAAATACAAGGCAATGTCAATTTCATGGACTCCCCAGTCGGTCATCAGCCCACCGGCATAGTCCCAGAACCATCGGAAATTGAAATGAAAACGATTTTGATTGAATGGACGCTTGGGTGCAGGCCCCAACCAGAAATCATAGTCAACTCCTTCAGGAGGAAGTCCGTCCGGAACCACATTGACCGGCTTCATCCATCCCTGGTAAGCCCAGACTTTCACCAGCCTGATCTTACCCAAGTCCCCTGTCTCAAGAATTTCTTTGGCTCGCTTGTAATGGGTGCCACTTCGCTGCCACTGACCAATCTGCACCAGTTTACCAGTCTTCCTGGCTGCTTCCATCATGATATTGCACTCCTGGATGGAATTAGCCAGTGGTTTTTCGCAATAGGCATTTTTTCCTGCCTGCAACGCATCAACCAGGATCTTGCAATGCCAGTGATCCGGAGTTCCTATCACAACAAAGTCAACATCTTTATTGTCTAGTAATTTTCGGTAATCACCATAGGTCTTTACCTTATTATCGCGGATCCCTGCATACTCCTCTTTTCGCTTCTGAACTACATTCTGATCCACGTCAGCAATCGCTACTAGTTCCACGTCATCCATCTTAAGCAATGATCGGGTGTCCGACCAGCCCATCCCATTACAGCCGATTACTCCAAACCGGAGTTTATCGCTTTTTGGCAAAGGATTTATTTTAAGTGGATTAGCCATGAGTCCTGAGCTCAACGCCAGACCCCCGGCTCCTAATAGGGAAGTTTCTTTGATGAATTTTCTTCGTTGCATGATTGGGAATATTTAGAAACCTAAAATAAGAAATTTTCAGGGAAGCATTAATGACATAAATTAGTAGAGATATCTAATTTGTTAGCTAAAACCAACAAGAGCTCTTTTTGATTGGCTATTGCTGACGTAGTAATTAGAAGTATTATGATCAGATATAGGGACTTCATATCTCTTCTTTTGTGAATTTTAAAAAAGCTCTTAGGCTTTCTTAATCGAAGTTTCCAAAAATTAAATGAAGGAACTAACTGAAACCAGTCCTCTTTAGTTTTTGACTGAATAGGCTTTCTAATCAAATTTTAGGTAGGTATTAAAGAACGGAAGCATATCATTCATTATTCTTCCATCTTCTTCATAAATTTTGTTCATGTGAGATCCATTGTATTCTTCTGCGAAATGATTGATTCCCAATTCTTCTAATTGTTTGCTAAAACTTCTACATGTTGGTGGTATGTGGGTAAAAAAGTCATCCCATCCCCAGTCAAGTTTGATCGCTTTCAGACTTTTTAAACTTGTTGCATAGTCCCTCACCATCTCGCTTGGTAGATTTTTATTCCACAGGTCCAAAACTTTTTGATTAACAATTAGGCTATCACCAGCATATGTATAGGGTAAGTCGGCATAGTAAGGGGGATTGTTTGGATTCGGCGAAAAGGCACGTCCAGCTGCTACAACCGCATTCGCATTTGCATATTTATATCCTTTAATTAATGTATCAGGCGATTGAATCATTTGGGCTTGCTTATAAGCCTCTCCTTCCGGTCCATAATCATCTTCCAGTGCTAAAACATAGGGTGACAACGCATATACACTTGAAAAGACATCGGGAAATAGCATGCCCAATTTAATAGCTCCATGACCGCCCATCGAATGACCCGAAATACCTCTACTTTCGCGATCTGAGATGGTTCGATATTGTTGATCTATATAACTCACCAAATCCCTGGCTGTAAAATCAGCCCAATTCCCTGTCAAAGAGGAATTGGTATAAAAACTTCCCCTGAAAAGGGTGTATTGATCGCACATCACGAAGATCATAGGTCTGATTTTTCCGGTAGCTATCGCTTCATTCAATAGCTTTTCAATATTCTGATTCTTGATCAGCTTATTATCTGATTGTGTGATCCCATGGAGATAATAAATCACGGGGTATTTATTAGATGAAGTTTCATAACCCGGAGGAAGATATACACTAACATTCCTTGTTGGGTTCTCCCCACCAGGATTTTCTAATGATGGGGAATATAAATCAGTGTAGTTAAACTTTCCACCTATATCCTGACCATTAACCAACAAGACCATTTGTATAATAAGAAGTACTAATGAATATTTTTTCATCCTACTTAAAAATTAGATTCACCTTTAGAATGTAAATACCTGGTACTAATGGCTAGTAAGGTATGCATTGGCCAGAAATCCGGTAAATTATTTTTCTTTCAATTTCAAATGGTCGATGATCCCACCTTCCATAAAAATTTGTTCCTGCTCAGTCCCAGGATTGAAAATAGCCGAAGAATACATCACACTTTGATCAAAATTGAAAACAATGGTAACAAAAGTGGAACTTGAGGAAACTTTAAAATTGATCATGTACAATTTGTCTCCAATCTTTTTAGACTGATATTTCTCTTGGCCTTCTGCGCCTTTATAAGGTCCGGCAGTCCAGGTATATTTATATTGACCATCCGCAAATTCGGCATGAACTGCACGTCCGTTTTGATATTGATAATTCAGGGATGTGCCATCTAGCAGTTGCTCACCTTGAGACATGGATGGCAACGTGATAGCCATGAATGCGTAAGTCAGTGTTATTATTCTCTTCATGATTATAGATTTTAATGAGGTTATCTGTTGGTTAATAGTAAAAATGAAATTGACGATAAGAAGCTTCTTTCATTGATATAAAGCTGCCTAAATAGCGTTTCAGAAAAAAGGTAAATCCTTGCCAAGTTTGGTAAATGCTGATCAAATCTATTTACCTTATGATTAAGCTGAGAACTCCGAAGGAGATAAGCCAGTATGTTTCCTGAAATATTTGGTGAAATTAGTAGTTTCATCAAATCCCAAAATATTTGAAACCTCAGAGATGTTGTGGTCTGGAAATGATAGATGTTGCTTTGCCTTAATGATCAGATTGTCATCTATATATTTCTTCAATGTCTTACCTGTTAGTATTTTAGATATATCATTCAGACGCTTATATGAGATTTTAAGCTGGGTACAGTAGAAATTAGCATTTCTTGTGTCAGTAAAATGTTTCTCAAATAATATCTGAAACTGTGTGAAGACTTTTATCGAATAGCTTGGTACCCTACTATCAATTAAATTAAGCTCATGGCCAATTGCTCTTATTTTCAATAATACAGTTCGCAGAAGGCACTGCAAAATTTCGTCTGTATGCTTATTGATGGATTGATATTCTTGGTAAATGTATTCCAGCAACGAAAGAAACGTCTCTTTCATAGATCCGATATGGATAACGGTGTCATAAAGGTCAAAATTGAAAGGATAGGAATAAGCCAAGTCATTGAATTTGATTTGATTCCGATTCAAAAACTCCTCATCAAACAGTAAAAGATAACCATCAGCTTCCTGGTTAAATTTGAAAGCATGGACCTGATTTTTTCCAATGAAAAGAATAGATCCTGGTTGATAATCTAATGGCTGAAAATTAATGAAATGTTGACCGCTTCCCTTTGAGATAAAGAGAATAGAGTAAAAGTTTATCCGATGTGGTTTTTCAAGTGATTGTTGATTTTCAACAGCTAAAAACTGGCTAAGTTTCCGAATTTCAAAGCCGGTTTGATTAGGGTGACTATTAAATGGAAATACGGAAATCCTTTTATCTGATTTATTCACGTCAGGCCAGAGTTAAAACATGAAGCATCCCATGTTCCCCTTGATTACCTCAATAATTTACATCTATTTTTAAAATAATATTGCCCCGGAACTTTGAAATTACTCCTTCTCTGGCCTAATCCCAAAAATCAATAAATACCCGATCATCCAGAATTCCCCAATGGTTGCGGGGATAACCAGGAATTCTCTCCATGAACTTCCCATACCGGTGTAATTGAGGACCACATTGAGCAGGTAGCCTGCACCGCCAATGATCAGGACTCGTCCAAGCCAGACAGGCATCCGCTGTGAGCTGGTCACAATGTAACCCATCGGGATCAGCCAAAGACCAAAGAACAGACTGCCGACTCCCCAGGCATTTTTAATCAGACCGCTTAGGAGTTCGATCATAATGATTTTACTTTCTACAGGTTGGGCGGATTGAGTTGCAATTTCAATCGCAGACCCCATGGAAATCGCGCTGATCATGATCGCCACAGCATTTACCATCCCCCAGATACCCAATGTCCAGGCCGACCATTCATTGATGCTTTTAAACAATCGATAAAACCATACAGCGGTCAATGCCTGTGAAACGATAATGACAAATTCAAATAGCAATCTGGTACGAGCCAGTGACTCCTTGTCTGTCAGGTTAGCCAGTGTCTTTTCCGGTGACCCCGGATCAAAGATTTGCGAGTGAAAGATCATAAATCCAAAAAGACCTCCAAAGGCCATGACCAGGTACCAAATACCAGTAACTCTTGCAGTACGTACTAATTGCGTTTGCTCCATGTTGGGATGTTTAGTGGTCTAAATTATAGAATTTTCGGGGAAGCTTTGAAGCTTATAAAGGTTGTCATTGAAAGAATCACCTTCGTTTTCCGTTCTTCAAAGATTATATTTTCTGAAAACGAATCTCGATACCGGGATCATGACCAGCGCAGCCAGGCAGAAAAACAGAAAGGATGTCCGTAAACTAAATACATGAGCAATGTATCCGATCAGAGTAGGGCCGGTAAGAAAACCGAGTGTGGAGTAGGTGCCTACCATGGATATCGCCATTCCGGCTGAATATTTTACTGATTTCCCTGCCAATGTAAAAATCATGGGGAAAAAAGCTGCTGTTCCCAGCCCGACCAACATAAATCCAATCAATACCGGCCAAAATTTAGGAAATGAAATAGCGATAGTGAATCCTAAAACCATGGTGAGAGAACTGAAGATAAACATTCGCTTCATTCCTATCGCATCAATCATTAGATCGGAAGCAAATCGTGAGGCAGCCATGGCAATCATAAAGGTCAGGTAACCCAGTGTGAATAGCTCCACATGTACCACCTCCTTGAAGTAAACACCACTCCAGTCAAACATGCCGCCCTCGCAAATACCGGCCAGTATCACTAGCATACCCAGAGACAGGATGTATGGGTCCGGCTTTCCGAATTTCATCTTTTGCATAGAAGGAGCGTGATCCCCACGCAAAAGCCACTGACCCAAAAACAAAAAGCTAACAATTCCCAGAAGTCCCACAATCGTGAAATGTAGCGTCATGCGGACATCGAGCCATACAAGTAAAGTGCTCAGCCCAACTCCGGCAATCCCTCCCAGGCTCCAGGATCCCTGAAGCGAACCATTGATGTTTTTACCATATACCCGCTGTAGCGTGATGCCCTGGGTGTTCATCCCTATATTCAGCAATCTGAGCGAAAAGGAAAACAGGAATAACCCACAACCAAAAATGAAAAGTGTTGGCCAGTAACCAAGAAGTAAAATGAACGTTCCCAGGCAGAGTCCTCCAAGCAAGATGGATTTTCTGCTCTCATGCTTTTCCACTAACCATCCGGAGACCGGAATGCCAATGATAGAACCAATGGATAAGACCAAAAGCAGCGTGCCTAGTTCGGCTTCATTCAGTTGAAAGAGCGCTTTAATGGAAGGAATGCGGGAAGCAAAGGTTGAGAAGATTAACCCATTTAGGAAAAAAATTGCGCTGAGTGCCATTCGTTTTTTAACCTTTTCTTGCATGCCGCAAAATTGTACAATTGAGCAATGATTTTAGCGCAATCACAAACTAAAGTAATTTACTTGCCACGGTAATTATTGAGTGCTTAAACCAGTGTATGGTTTTCAGAAATAGTAATTCGTAGTAACCAGAATCTTAGGGATTGTAGTTGTCTGCTGAACCATCGCTTTCGATTCATTGAACCAGGAATATCTTGTTGTCTTAAGGCAATTAATGTAAGGCAATTGGGACAGGCAGACTCTGACCAAAATTTTCATACCGATGAAAACTAAGCAGTCATTTTCAAACAAATTCGGAGGTTATTGTTTTATGTATTCATGAAATCAACGAATTGCATCTTATACATCTCGCTAGTCCTTTTTATCACCACAATTTCTTGTAATAAACAAGATGAAATCAATGCGCCTGGCTCAGTGGCCATCATATTTGAACATAAAGTCGGCGAGGAAGATTTGATTCTCCGAACTCCTGGTGATCAGACATATGACTTTACTGACACGAAAGACCAGCAATTCAATATCTCAAAATTTGGATTTTATGTGAGTGAAATCAAGTTCTTTAGCCCTGACGGAGCAGGTTACGCTGATCCCAAAAAAATAACCGCAGATGATTCTAAAATCACTGGTTTCTACCATGTACTTGAATCAGACCTAACCTCACAAGAAATCAACATCACGAATGTCCCTGCTCGTACGTATGACAAAATTGAATTCACAATTGGTGTAAAATCATATACAGTCATTGAAGGAACTCCAGGAGGCATACTTGACCCGGAGAAAGGTGCCTGGTTTGTGAATATGGAGGCTGGCTATGTGAACCTGGCTATTGAGGGAACTGCTGTTAACTCCGGACAGGAGTATATTCCTGAGAGCGATGAACCTGAAATCCTTGAAAAAACTTTCTCCATCCATTTAAGTGGCTGGAAAGACGTTGCCGCTGATCCTGGTCAAGAACCTATATTTGTAGATAACACTAAAACGATAGAACTTAATCTCAATGAGCCAATTACTGTAGAAAATGGATTGGTTCCCGAAGTACATGTCAATGTAAATCTTGGCAAGATTCTGGAAGGAATTGATTTTTCACAAACTTTTACCGTTGAAGGGCCATCCCAAAGTCGTGCTTTTTCTGATAAATTTATTGAAGCATTCACATTAGACTTTGTAACTCAGTAGGTATGAAGTCCATATGCGGGATTCATCCTAATATGAGAACATTTCACAACATCCCCTTCGTGCTCGGTAAGTTCCCCCCTCCTGATTGAGTTTGTAACTGAAAAAGTTTGAAAAGCTTTAGAATCGCTCATTATCTTCAATATCCAGGCCTCGCTCACCTCTGAACCCTTATGCTAGCGCTGAAGCTTCAGCATAGGCCCAAAGGGGGATCACCACAAAAAAATCCCGCTGTTGCCAACGGGATTTATGTCCGAATTAAATGATCTAACAGATTCATGCAACACGTTTTGGTTCAACATCAGCAGGTAAGGCTAAATCACCATTTTCTGCTTTGACAAACTTTGGTTTGATGAATTGGCTTTTCAGTTCATCTCCAGGAGTAAACTGTACCCTGGTTTTACGTATGCTGTAAACCGATACATCTTCCGGCAACTCGTGACCGGTACTTGAAATGTTCACACTGAACTTTCCAAATGGCCCTAAGTCGACAGCTCTGCCATCAAGAAGGTATTCAGGGATAAGCTGAAGAAACGTTTCAATGACTGCATATACATCAGCCACATTCACGGTGCTTCTTGCCCCAATGGCCTTAATGAAGGTTCTCATCTCTACTTTGCGGTCCCTTTCGATGCCCGCATAGTATTTGTGGTGTCCGCCTCCGAGCACTCCCGGCTCGGCACGGCGAACGGTTTTGAATTGAATTGACATAATTTTAGTGTTTAAAATGTGAAAAAAATATTAAAAGAAGTGGAGCTCCTGGGGATGGGTAGTGGTCTCGAGATTGGCTACTTTACACCTTAATAATATATACGCCCAAACCCGTTCTTCGTTAGTTTTTAGTTCCAATTTTAACACATTTTAACACACACCGTATTAGTGTATATAATACACCATAATACCGTCTTTTATCAAATACCAAATAAGGTAGTTTCTATCAAGCGTTTTTAATGGCAAAAGTGGGGTAAGAAGCCAATGAAATATGGTAGTGTAAAATGTAAAGCTTTGCATGAGCTCCTGTAAAGCTTCATAGGCCTTGATGGAAGGCTTGATAGAGACTTGCATGAAGCTTCATAGTGGGTCGTATGAAGCTTGATAGAAGGTTGTGGGAAGCTTTGTAGGCAGGGATGGGAAGCTTTGTGGGAAAATAAGGGGGAAATGTGGCTTGTGGAGCATGTTGAAGTGCTTGGCTAAAGAAGACAAAACCACTTAGTTCTGCACCATAGCTTTCTTCCTAAGCCTTTCAATGAAATCCGTTGAGGTATAATAGATGTTCCAACTACCGTTATCAAATGATTCTGACTTGGTCCTGAAAGTAGCAATTGATTCACCAGGCTTTGGATCAAAGTCATTTAGCAATCTGTTACTCGCAAAAATGAACAGCTTACCATCTGCTGTTACATATGGACAAAGTTCTCCGGCTTTTGTGTTAATCGGTTCTCCAAGGTTTATGGGTTCTGTCCATTGGTTATCCAGATTGAAACTGATATAGAGATCAAGCCCACCTGTGGTGTTCTTTAGATTATTTCCCCTGAAAATCAAGTAATCTTCATTTGGTGAAATGAATGGATCGCCCACACTTTTATCCAGATTGATTGCATCAGGTAATCTTTCAACCAGATAAGATGAGTCGATTTTAATAGCCTTATAAATATCACCATTAGACCATGTATTGAAGTAAATATCTCCATTATTCGTAATAGAACTATAATAGTCTCCCGTTTCAGTTAGGGCCACGAATTGGGGACTACTCCACCCATCTCCATCTTTCTCAACATACCAGATGTTGTTTCTTTTTACGTCTGAGGTATCGGACGTTGGTCTGTTAGAGGTAAAGTATAGTCTAGAACCATCAGGCGAAAAAATGGGGTCCACATCGGAGTATGGACTCGAGAACGCCGCAAAAGTTGGCTCAACCCAGGTATTGTCTTCCTTCAATTTTAAACCCACGATCTGCCCTCTATTGGGGAGTAGTAAAGTGTAATAGAACTCGGAACCATCCGGCGAAAAAGTCCCATTGTACTCATATGTCCCAGATGAGATCACTCCAGGCAATAATAGATGCACTGAGTCAGTAGGTTCAAGTCCAAAAAATGGATCTGACAAAGTTTCTGATTCATTTTCAGTTTTTGGGATGCATCCGGATAGGAAAAGAATTAAAAAGAGTCCTGTAAAGCATTTCATCATTCTTTGACCAGCTTTATTATAATTCCCATTTGACCTAAGTGATAAATATTATGATGAAGTAATCCATCAATGGCAAATGAATAGTCAAACTCACCTTTGAAATCCTGGTCATAGTACTTTTCTTTTAAGAAGGAATCATCTTTATCCTTTAACAGATCAATAACTTGTGAAAGACTTTCATAGTAATCTTGAATTATAGTATCCCATCCTAATTTTTTTAAATAATTAATATCAGGCCAATTTTGCTCATTATTGTCCTCAAGTACACCAGTTCCCTTCCTGATTTTTAAGATTGTATCATTGCTCCACGCGGTAAGATGAGCAAGCAATTCAGCAACGCTATGCATAGTTAAAGATGGTTTTGTGAATGCTTCTTCCTCTGATATAGAATTAATCTTTCTTTCAAAATTATCACCCATCCAGAGTCTCCCCTTTTGTATTTCTAAAATCAGCTGAATTATATAATTAATTACTTTCCTATTATCCATTGTGTTATGTCCTACACCGTCAAATCACTGGCGCAAGCCTTATCCTGCGAGTGGCCAGTGTAGGACTTGTGCACATCAAACACAACTCAAATTAAACCTTTCAATTCACTATCACAAGTCACCTCGCCCACGTTCCAACGCTCTAAGACTTGCGCTAGTGTGGGGATAGAAGTACGAATATTTTCTTTTCGAATCGCTCTGTTAAATGACTCAGTTCGCATATTCATTTTAGTGATTGTTGTACTCCGTTATGATTTTTCTATTGCTTCTTTTATTTGCTCTATTGAAGGGTTAATTGCAAGTATTTCTCCTTTTGCATTAATTAGAAACTGGCTTCCTCCTGAATTATCGATATTATATTTTTCCCAAATTCTATTTTCATTTTGAAGTTCCATAAGAACTGGCCATGGGTAGTTATATTTTCGAAGAGCATTAAAATATTGGTCTTCACTCTTAATTCCTCCAACTACTGCTACTACATCAAATCCCATTGGATTTATCTCACTGTACACCTTCTGAACCTCTTTACTTTTTTTGATGCATGGTCCACACCATGGAGCCCATAAGTCTATAAGGGTGACATTATTATTAATAATAAGCGTTGATAGAATCACTTCATTTCCAGAAGAATCTGAAGCTATGAAATCAATATAATTACCGCCAACATGGATACTTTTAACACCCTCAATTAGGTTTTCTGAAAGGGTAGAATATGGATGGTCAGGATACTTAATTCTGAATATTTCCTGGGTCTTACTTAATTGCTCAACAGGAATTTTATATTCAGTACTTTGCTTAATAAGTTCAATAAATCTTATGTATGAAAATAAGTCCGCATTACTTGCGCACTTTGCAAGTCGCCAGTGGATAACTTCTCTATACAAAGAATCAATTTTGCTCCTTAAAATTTCTATTTGTTCACTGTCAGTATCAAATTTCCTTAGAGAATCCCTTTGTGCATAGAAATCATCAAAAATGAACCCAAAAGTTGAGGAATAATCAATTCTTAATTGTTCCTCTCGTTTTGATAATTCACTGCCGCTAATCTGATTTTCATCAAATCTCTCCCTTGGATATAACTCGAATCGAACTGTATCACTTTCGGGGAAGAATGATATTGGCCTCCAAGCTCCATCTTCATATTCATCCATAAATACAAGCTCATATTCTTCTATAAACTCAGGCTTTTCCATTTCGAATTTGAAATTACCAGAATCTGAAATCGGAATCTCAATACCTTGATATCTAGTGTCTTCAGTTGTTTTCTTTAAAATCAACGCTTTGCTCTCTCTGTCAATGACTTTCCCTTCCAAGATGACGTAGGTCTTTTCATCAGAAGTACCTGAACAGCAATTAAAAAAGACTGCTACCAATAATCCGATAAAGTACATAAAGTATTTCATGTTCTCTTTTATGTGGTGTACGACAATAGTTTAACAGTATTACACTTATTTCTTATCAAATATACCGTTTTCTGACAGGATATGGCATTGTATGGCATATGAGACTGCCCAGATAGTCGAAACATATCCGGATATATCCGATTATAATACAGCTATGAATTTGATTTTGATTTCCAGCTAATTGTATCAACATAACATCCGGTTCCTTCTTCGCCGAGCTTAAAAAGTTGATGCACCTCATTTAATCCTTTAAGCACCTACAGGGTGCACCTTGATTTGGGTCGCCGAGCGTGACGAGATCGGCTTCTACCATAAAGTTTTGTATGCGGAATGCCCGGCTCAGTCCCTCCTCGGTGGTCTCAGATGACCACCAAAAAGTGGTTACATTCTGGAATGCAAAGTAAGGTTCAAAGTTGGTCCTAATGCCACTACCCAGCCCGTTGAACCCACTTGAATTATTGGTTTCCGGATCCTTTCCCGGAACTCCCTCTATATATGTATAAGAATCCCAGTTGAGCTTTGAGGCAATTGCTTTACCTAGTTTATTCCCACTAGTACTCCCATCATAGTTATATCCATTTTCAATTAAGTAGGCGATTAAAGTTCCGAACTCACTCATACTGGGAATGTGCCATCCTTCAGGACATATATTGCGATCATCCAAGGCTACGTAATGCGTATATAATTTACCATATGTTGCCACATTCTCATCATCTCCATTAAATGACCATTGATATTGAGGAGAGTCTTCTGTGGAAATGTCAAGGTTGATCGGGTCTGTTGTTCCAATCTCATCTCCATTTTGATATTTTGTGGCCCGTAGGTTTTCAGCCATCCATATTTGAGTCCCGATCTGAACAATTTTGTATGATTGACCACCTCGAGCGTCAACAATTACGTCTTCGTCATCAGTGGTTAGTTCAACATGCAGAGGGGTTGATTCATATTCAGCTAAATCGGCTCTACTAAACAGGTGGTTGTATGTATTGTAGCCATTACTTTCAATGGTTATTTGATAATCCTCATAGCCATCTTTAATGACTACAGCATTATTTGCTATAGCTGATAGTTCTTTAGTAAAATGATAATCTTCCGTCGTGACAGTTAATGTCCCGCCAAGCAACTGATTCAAATCACCTTGTGCTGAAACAGCAAGTAAGAATTGAAACAGGTCTACTTCAGATAAGTTAAAGCCAGCCAAACCAAAATCTTCCAGAGTCAAAAACTCACTGGAAATTACTTCTACAGCGATGACCGTGATCTCATTAGCCGCAACAGTAAATTGAATCGGTAGTGGGTTATTCACGTTTTGTGCTTGTTCAGACCCAACCAAAGGCGTGATATGAGTGACATTTTCATCTTCATCTACCACAAAAAATTCAACAAGTCGATACTCTCCAAGACTCATAGTTATTTTCTCACTGATAAACTCATCATTGACCTGAAAAAGCTGAAGCTTTTCAAGTGTGTATTCCGTTGGAGAACCATCCATATTCTCAATTGTAACCAGAATGGATTTGGCATTTTCAAGCGTATTTTGAGTGATTCTACCGGAGCTACTGACAATGGTTTCTATACTGAAAGAAACATTATTATTATTTGGGGTTGAATCATCTTGTCCGCATGAGGATAGAAAAAGAATTCCGGTTAAAAGCAGTAGGGGTGATATTCTTATTTTCATACAATATCTTTGAATATTAATATCAAGTAATATATGCAAAAGATATGATTAAGCATATATATGACTGAAAATAAAATTGATTATAACGACATAGCATCATCATCTCTTCGCTATTTCTTCACTTGCTGGAATGCACCTCAAGCGCCTCCTCTACCGACCCCAAAAAGTTGATGTGACCTACATGGTTACTTTCATATATAAAGTCACGAATGCTTTTGCTGGTAAGCGATGAAAAATCTCCTACTATGGCCAGTCGTAGTTTGTAGTTAGAGAACTTCTGGAGGATCTCGCCTGCCATTCCATTTTTCAGATCGAAGAATTCCGGGACGAGGTGATGCTGTTGGAGAATGACACTATCAAACTCCTGGTAGTAGACGTTGCCTACCAGGTCGAGGCCATCAGAAATGTTTTGGATGATGATTTCAGCTGAGATGATTTCGGCTATTTTGATATTCCCTATTTGGTGGGTTTTAATTTCCATTTGATTTTGATCTGTTAAAGGATTGATGGTGGTGAGACTCGGTGCGCCACAGAGGAGGGACCTGCCAGCGAATCAGAATGACGGTGAGGGAAGATCGGGACTCTGAGCTCCTCTGCGTTCCAACTACCCCATGGTTGGTGAAGGATTGTTCTAGAACCCTCTGTGGTTCTCTGTGTCTTCTTGGTGATCTTTGTGTAATAGCTATATTACTTTGCCTTTGTCGGGATGTAAGAACGTTTGAATATCGGAATGTCCTATTATCCGAACTCAAAGTCCTATGTTAGTTGTGCATTTTACATCCTTCCCACACCCCTGGCCCCTAAAGGGGAACCAGCCCTATCAAAAGATCCACTGTCCGAGTGTCGGAAAGTCCGAATGTCGGAACAACATTCTACAAAGTCCCCTTCGTACTCGGCAAACTTCCCATCTCATCCGGGTTCTGTTTAATAGCTGCTTTGATAGACTTGGCAAAGCCTTTGAAGATCGCCTCGATCTTGTGATGTTCGTTATCACCCTCTGCTTTGATGTTCAGGTTGCACTTCGCAGTATCAGAGAAGGATTTGAAGAAGTGATAGAAAAGCTCGGTGGGAAACTCGCCGACTTTCTCACGCTTAAACTCAGCCTCCCAGACCAGCCAGGGCCTGCCACCAAAATCAATCGCCACCCGGGCCAACACATCATCCATGGGCAATAGAAACCCATAACGCTGAATGCCCTTTTTAGAACCCAATGCTTTCAGGAAGGCTTCCCCCAATGCTAAAGCAGTATCTTCTACCGTATGGTGCTCATCTATGTGAAGGTCTCCTTTTACTTTGATATCCAGGTCTATCCCTCCGTGCTTACCTAATTGATCCAGCATGTGATCAAAGAAGCCGATGCCTGTCTCGATATTGGTTTTACCATTTCCGTCCAGGTTAAGCTCGATGGCAATATCCGTTTCATTGGTTTTTCTGTTAACCCTGGCTTTCCTCGGCTTCAGAACCAGAAATTCATAGATCTCTTTCCAGCTTAGTGTAGTCAGAGCAGCATCTGTCTTCTTTTCACCCCAGATATGGATCGCCTGACATCCCAGGTTCTCAGCCAGCTGCACATCCGTCAACCGATCCCCCAGTACATAGGAGTTCTTGATATCATATTCTCCATTCATGTAGCCGGTAAGCATGCCAATCCCCGGCTTCCGGTTTGGATGGTTATCCTTTTCAAAGTGTTCATCGATATGAATGGCGTCAAACGTGATCCCTTCACTTTCAAGTATCTGGATGATAAAATTCTGCACAGGCCAGAAATCTTCATCCGGCCAGGAAGGCGTACCCAAACCGTCCTGATTGGTTACCATCACAAAGAGGTAATCGGACTCCTCCCGGATCTTTCTCAGATAATGAATGACCTCTGGAAGAAACTTCAGTTTATCAATCCGCTCAATCTTTTCGTCTTCAGTCTCTTCAATAATGGTTCCGTCACGGTCAATGAATAGTATGGGTCTCATCTATAGTTAATCGTTCTTTTTGTAAAAATCGTTAATCAGCTCCAGTAATCGGTCATTTTCTTCCTCAGTACCAATGGTGATCCGAAGGCAATTACTGCAATTTATCTGACTACTTCTATCTCTCACAATCACTTTTTGTTCGATCAGGAAATCAAAAACCTGCTTCGCCTCCTCAAACCTTACCAACAGGAAGTTGGCATCGCTTTGAAAAATCCCTTTGACCTTTGACATGTGCTTCAACTCCCTTTCAACTCTTTCCCGCTCAGATAATAGCCGTTTAACCTCCTCATCTTTCTTCTTCACATTATTCATCGCCTCAAAAGCCAACTGCTGGTTAGGCAAGCTGAGATTGTATGGAGGCTTGATCTTCTCTAACATCGAGATGATATACGGATCTGCCATCGCTGAACCTACTCTAATCCCTGCCATCCCCCAGGCTTTGCTCAGCGTCTGGAGCACCACCAGGTTTCTATAGTTTGGAAGATCCTTTACCCAACTATTTTCTGAAGAGAAATCAAAATAGGCTTCATCAATGACTACAATCCCCGGGAACTGATCCAGAAGGGTTTTGACATCCTTCTTATTGAGCAGATTCCCTGTCGGGTTATTCGGCGAACAGATAAATATCATCTTTGAAAACGCATTGATCTGATCCAATACCGACTTTAAGTCAATTTGAAATGACTCAGTCAATGGGACCCTTTTGTTTTCAATGTTATTGATAGCAGCACTGACCTCATACATCCCATACGTAGGTGGCATGGTAATAATGTGATCTTTTCCCGGGTTACAAAACAACCGGATCAATAAGTCAATGGGTTCATCGCTCCCATTTCCGAAGAAGATTGATTCTGAGGGAACCTGTCTTATCTCAGACCAGGCTTTTTTCAGTAGTCTGTGGTGAGGATCAGGGTACCTGTTAACCTGTGTATCTGTAACCGAACCTAAAGCATTTTCATTGGCATCCAGGAATATCCCGGTGTCACCCTCATACTCATCCCTTGCCGAAGAGTAGGCTTTTATTTCCTTTAGATGACTTCTTACCAGAGTTTCCGGTGATACCATTTTCTTTTAATTTCTTTAATCTTAATGTCACTGCATTTTTATGCGCCTCCAGTGATTCGGCTTCTGCCATACGCTCAATCGTAGGGCCAAGATGCAACAATCCCTCCTCGTTAATCCTTTGATACGTAATCTTTTTGATAAAACTATCGAGTGAGATTCCGCTGAATGCTGTTGCCCATCCGTTCGTCGGAAGGGTGTGATTGGTCCCCGAAGCATAATCACCTGCTGATTCCGGGGTATAAGGGCCGATAAAAACTGATCCTGCACTTTTCACGTCCTCCGCCAGTTTTTCAGCATCTTCCATGTTGATGATCAGGTGTTCCGGACCATATGCATTGATGGTTTCAAGTATACGTTTATTATCATCCATCACCACGATGGCACTTTTCTTAAGCGCACCCTGTGCGATGGCCTTTCTTGGCAACTTATTTAGCTGACCTACAATTTCCCCTTTAACCTCTTCAGCCTTTTCCAGGCTGGTGGTAATCAAAACAACCTGGCTGTCTACCCCATGCTCTGCCTGGGAAAGCAGATCTGAAGCAGCGAAAGAAGCATCAGCCGTTTCATCTATCACTACCATAACTTCTGATGGACCTGCCGGCATATCGATGGCCACGGTATTTCTTGCTACCCTTTGTTTTGCTACGGTGACATACTGATTCCCCGGCCCAAAGATTTTATCGACTTTGGGTACGCTTTCAGTACCGTAAGCCATCGCGCCAATAGCCTGGGCTCCCCCCAACTTCAATACCCGATCTATCCCTACAAGTTTTGCCGTGTAAAGGATCACCGGGTTGGTCTCCCCTAACCTGTCGGTGGGAGATGAAATGATGATCTCCTGACACCCTGCAATCTTAGCTGGAATGCCCAGCATCAATACGGTTGAAAACAAAGGTGCTGTGCCTCCCGGAACATACAATCCTACCTTTTCTATAGGAACAGACCTACGGCTGCAGACCACACCAGGCATGACCTCCATCACCAGGATATCCTGACGCTGGGCCTTATGGAATTTGTATATGTTCTCGTAAGCTGTCTTAATAGCATCCTTCAGTGTCTGATCAACTTTCTTGTCCGCCTCCAGGAACTCCTCCTCCGATACCCATAGATCCTTTAGCTCCACATGATCGTACTCCAAAGCAAACTTTCTAAGCGCCTTGTCACCCCCGCGCTTCACTTTCTCCAGTACAGGTTTGATCACCTTATCAATCTTTGAGAGATCATAAGATGGCCGTTTGAGAATCTCAATCAGCTTATTATTATCCGGATTGTTATAAATCGTGATCATTGGATCATTTTCTCGATAGGAACTACTAAAATGCCTTCAGCTCCCGCTTCTCTTAATTTTTCAATGCTTTCCCAGAAATCATCTTCATTGATGACTGAATGTATACTGTGCCATCCTTTTTCTGCTAGTGGAAGTACTGTAGGACTCCTCATTCCTGGTAACAGACTTATGATCTTATCCAGACTCTCATCCGGAGCATTTAGCAATACATATTTATTGTTCTTTCCGACAAGCACCGCGTCCATTCGGAAAATCAGCTGATCAAGAAGTCTTTTTTGAGCTGGATCGAGCTTATCATTTCCTATCATGACAGCTTCCGATCGCATCACTTCTTCCACTTCCACCAGGCCATTGCTCAATAGTGTGCTTCCGGAGCTAACGATATCACAAATCCCTTCAGCAAGCCCTATCCCAGGTGCGATCTCCACAGACCCACTGATCTCATGGATCTCAGCTTTCACATTTTTACTTTCCAGGAATGACCTTAAGATTGTAGGGTATGAAGTGGCAATGCTTTTCCCATCAAAATATCCGACTCCGGAATAATCTTCAGATCTGGGAATTGCCAGCGACAGACGGCATTTAGAAAACCCCAGCTTCTTAAGGACAGTGGTATTCTTTTGAGCTTCTTCCTGAACATTGAGTCCAACTACACCAATGTCAGCAACTCCGTCTTCCACATATCCGGGGATATCATCATCACGAAGAAATAAAAATTCTATTGGAAAATTAGAGGCACTGGCTTTCAGCTTGCGAGCCCCATTGTTCACTTTTATTCCACATTCTTTAAAAAGTTTTAATGAGTCCTCACTCAGCCTTCCAGCCTTTTGAATGGCTACTTTCAGATTTGACATGCTTTATAACAGGTAGAAAATTTAGAAAATTAGATAATCAAATTACGCGATTAGTAATAAATGTAGATTCCTCTCATGAGGAATGATGAAATATGTGGAATAAGATTGCGTAATTCATCCCA
Organism: Bacteroidota bacterium; assembly: GCA_047947195.1. Lineage (GTDB taxonomy): Bacteria > Bacteroidota > Bacteroidia > Cytophagales > Cyclobacteriaceae > UBA7330. The sequence goes on along the minus strand of CP170458.1, from coordinate 1,009,535 downwards.
CAAATTTAAAACGGATTTCTAATTTTCCGAATTTAATTCTTACGTATTACAATGCTTTTTCCAGGCCAAAAGTCCAAACCGGCACTTTTGCATGGTTTACCACATCTTCTGCAATACTTCCTGAAAAGAAATGTCCAATAGCTCTTCGCTGTTTGGTGCCTATGGCAATCAGGTCTGCATTTACATCTTCTGTGTAAGCTACGATCCCATCTTCCTCATTCGTATGGTTGTATATCTCGTAAGAACAATTCTGTAGATCAAACTCGTTGATAAAATCTTCGATCTGCTGTTTATCATGACGGGTGGTCGTGAAACTGGCAGGTGTATTGATCTTCACTATCTTCAGGTGAGCATCAAATGCTTTCTGTAGCTCCTTCAACTTAAAGATAAATGCAGGTGGAACATCCACAAAATTGGATGCAAAAACTATATTGTTGATATCAGCAATATGAAATTCCTTCTGAACGGTGAGCACAGGGCATTTGGAAAACCTTACCATTCGCTCTGCATTACTACCTACTAAGAATTCCTCCAGGCCATCACTTCCATTTGTTCCCATCACAACTAACTGTACCCTTTCAGTAGTAATCATATCGGAAATCTCTTTGAATGGTTGACCGATTACTATTTTATACTTAAGATCCACACCTGCATAGATGCTGTCGGCAATAACCATCTCGAGCTTTTCCTCAACTATCTTAAACAGCTTGTTAATGTATAATTCTTCCATTGGGTCCAAATCGCTGACCCCCATGGTTTTTAAAGTCTCTGGTGTGGGATGTTCAATTACGTGAACAATCGTGATTGTACTATCCTTAACTTGTTCAGCTATTTCAGTAGCCAGGTTTAATGCATTCTTTGCAACATCGGAGAAATCATAAGGAACGAGAATTCTTTCCATCTTAATAGGTTTTATTTATGAACTTCTAAGTTAACCAATAATCAGTATTGACAAAGTCCAATTGACTAAAATTGAAAATGGCCAATCCCTAATAGTATAACGAAAATCAGGGTGGAAATGGCCATCTGTTTTAAATAAGGATCCAATTCTTTTGCAGATTTTTTCAAGGTGACAGCCCTCCCATTTATGAAGAATAATGGAGTGGTTAATAAAAAACCCCAGGAATACCAACCTTCATTTTCTATTGATACATAGAGCACGGCACAAATCACTCCTCCAAGTAGCAGAAAGTAGTGATACAACACGGCCTTTCTTCTTCCTAGGCGTACAGGAATGCTGAATTTTCCACTTTTCTTATCCGATTCGATATCCCGGATATTATTCAAATTCAGTACCCCGACAGCAAACAAACCGGTAGCCAGGGCAGGCAACAACAGGATCCACTGAAAGCTGTTACTTAACAAATAATAACTTCCAATGACTCCTACAATCCCAAAGAAGATCAGTACAAAGAAGTCGCCCCAACCAGTATAACCGTATGGGCTTGCACCCACCGTGTATTTGATCGCTGCAGCGATAGCCCCTATTCCCAGGCCAAGAAATAAAATACCTTTCAACCATTGATCTCCCAATGCTGACCAAATCAATAATAAGCCAAAAATCAGGGAAAGGAAAGTAAAAACATAGAGCATTTTTTTCATCTCTTCCTTTGTGATCAATCCGGATTGTACGGTCCGGCTCGGGCCTTCTCTGTGTTTGCCATCCACTCCAGAAGAAGCATCTCCGTAATCATTGGCCAGGTTGCTCAGTATCTGCAACGAGATAGTTGTCAGCACGCCAAACAAAACGATAGTAAAATTGAAATAACCCTCAGCGCTTGCCAGGAGTGTACCCATCAGTATACTGGCAATGGCCAGGGGTAATGTTCGCAATCTGAATGCAATGATCCAGGCTTTCCACTTACTCATCTTACATTCTATTTGGTACGTCTATACCCAGTAGGCCCATGGCCTGTGAGATGATTCGGGCAGTCACTGCTGAAAGAATCACCCTCATCCTTAATAAATTCTCATCCGCTTCATTAAAGATGGATACCTCCTGATAAAATCCGTTGTATTCTTTGGCCAGATCGTAAACGTATTGCGCAATAAGATACGGCGCATATTCTTCTGCAGACTGCTGGATAGCTTTGGGGTATTGACTAATCCTGTTGATCAGCATCAGCTCCCTTTCATTTAGGTTGGTTATTTCCACTTCACTAAAATCCATCGGTACCCCCAGATCTTTTGCCCTTCTGATAATGGCCGAAATCCGGGCATGCGTATACTGAATAAAAGGACCTGTATTACCTTGAAATTCAATGGATTCCTGTGGATTGAATAGCATTCTCTTTTTAGGGTCCACCTTCAATAGAAAATATTTCAGAGCTCCCAAACCAAGTGTTTTATAGAGACTGCTAGCCTCCTCCTCACTCATTCCTTCAATTTTGCCCAATTCCCTGGTCTGCTTCTCAGCTGTCTCAAACATTTCATTCATGAGGTCATCTGCATCGACCACTGTCCCTTCCCGTGATTTCATTTTCCCTGACGGCAGGTCTACCATCCCATAAGAAAGATGGAAAAGCCCTTTTGCATAAGGCTTACCTAACTTTTCCATGATCTTAAAGAGCACTTTGAAATGATAGTCCTGCTCATTCCCCACCACATAGACGGACTTATCAAATGGAAAATCATGGTGCTTCATTTCACAGGTACCGATATCCTGGGTTACATATACAGATGTCCCATCACTTCGGAGAAGTAGCTTTTCATCGAGTTTCTCTGCGGATAGGTCAATCCAGACAGATCCATCTTCCTTCTTGAAAAATATTTTTTTATCGAGTCCTTCGTTTACAATGTCTTTACCCAAAACATAGGTATCTGATTCGTAATACAACTTATCAAATTCAATACCCATTGTATGATAGGACTCTTCAAACCCTTTGAACACCCACTGATTAAGCTTTTTCCACAAAGCAACTGTCTGTGGATCTCCTTCCTCCCATTTCCTTAAAAGATCCTGGGCTTCGAGGATAGAAGGGGCTTTCTTTTTGGCCTCATCCGGGTCCATCCCATTTTCAATAAGCTTTACGGTTTCTTCCTTATAGACCTGGTCAAATTTCACATAATATTTTCCAATGAGGTGGTCTCCCTTCATTCCCGAACTCTCAGGCGTCTCCCCTCCACCATATTTAGAATAGGCCAGCATGGATTTACAGATATGTATGCCACGATCATTGATCAGGTTTACCTTCATTACCTCATATCCATTCGTGGATAAAATCCGGGAGACCGAATCTCCTAAAAAGTTATTTCTTAAATGACCAAGATGTAAGGGCTTATTGGTATTGGGTGAGGAAAACTCCACCATTACTTTTTCACCTCTTGAAGGGAATTTCCCAAAATCCAGGTCCAGGTTGATCTTTGTGAGCAGTTTTACCCAGACATGATCATCAATGGTTAGATTCAAAAACCCTTTGACTACCTGATAATCTTTTATCGCGTGAGAATTGGTCTTAAGATATTCTCCAATCATCTTTCCGGACTCTTCCGGATTCTTTTGTGTAATCTTCAAAAATGGAAAAACTACCAGGGTGTGTGTCCCCTCAAATTCTCTGCGTGTAGGTTGCAATTGAATGCTACCTACATCCAGTTTGTGCTGGAATAAACTATCAAACGCACTTATTATCTCCTCCTGGAGTATCTGATCTATCTCAAACATGATCTTTTTTACTTAAAAATATTTCTGCTATCATGCATCTGGCACTGCCCCCACCGCAATACTCTATTGTATTCAATGGCGAATGTATGACCTCCCCGTTTTTTTCTAAAGCTTTCAACTGATTTTGATTGAGTGATTGATAAGCCGAAGTAGACATGACAATCAATCGATCTCCATTTTTATTACGGATTAGCAATCCATTACCCGCAAACTGATGCACCTGTGATTCCGTGAGTTCAATTAACTCCTTACCGGTCTCTTTTATCCTTGAAACCAACATCTCTCTCTCTTCTATATCATCTATACATTCGGCACAAACCACCGCAAATGCTTCACCCACGTACATCATCACATTGGTATGGTATATTGGAGCTCTTCTTTGGTCTACGGATTGAAAGGCACGAAAGGTCACTGACTTGTATCCACTGATTTTCTCAAATTCCTCAAGTACCCGAATATTTGCCCGGTCCGACAAAGCTACATAAGCCATTTTATTCTGACGATCCAGTACGAGACTTCCCGTGCCTTCTAAAAACTGATCCCTTTTTTCCCATGCACTTAGATCAATAAGCTCATTCACCTCATAGGCCCGTGAAATTTCATTTAGTATATCTTCCCTTCTTTCTAATCTGCGGTTTTCGGCAAACATGGGGTACGTAAACACCCGGCCATCCTGATGAAACGAGATCCAGTTATTAGGAAAAATGGCATCCGGTGTCACGGGAGATTCAGTATCCTGGATAACCAGGACGTTTACCCCTTTTGAATCAAGCAGGTCAACAAATCCATCAAACTCTTCTAACGCTTTTCTCTGAATCTCCTTTTTGGAGACACCTTCTGACTGCTTTTGAAAATAATTATTTACTGCCGTCTGTTCATTCATTTGAAAGTTATGTGGCCTCACCATCAACAGGTTATCAGTCGTCTGCTTATCCATATCGGCGTTTTAAGGGAAGTGTACTACACCTTAACAGACCTTCCATCTTGGAAGCTTCTGCATAAGGAACCTCCTCCACTGTAAATCCTTTTGATCTAAGTACACTATTTAGGCGCTTAAAATTCCTTTCTGAGACAATCACTTCAGGAGAAATTGAAAAGACATTGCTATTCATGTTATACATCTCTTCTTTCGTGATCCGAATGACATTTTCTTCCCCGAACATGTTGATCAGAAATTCGGCATCTTGCCTGTGTTTAAAACCTTCAGGATAGATGATGGCGTGATTATGCCCGATTGGTTGGAAACAACAGTCCAGGTGTAGACTATTTTCTCTGGGATCGGTATCCGATTTTTTCAACTCAAAACCATATACTTTCCAATCAGGGAAAGTCTTTTCCAGATACTCAAGACCTGCTAAATTGGTACGAGCAGTGATATATTCATCAAAGTCTTCTTTTTCCGAATACCCCACGAAGATCTTCCCTTTCCAGGGCATTACGTCTCCGCCTTCCATTCTTTCATTTTCCAGGGGTTTTAGCACTTTATTTGGATCACACTGATCGATAATGTATTGAATTCCCTTTACTTCCTGTCTCCTGTTATGAGCAATGACAGGTATTATGATCTGATCACCAATAACCAGCCCTACGTCTCTTGAAAAAATCTGATTATAGTTTTCTATTACTTCTGGTCTGTAAACTTTCACCCCATACTTCTCGAATACCTGCCTGGTCGTTTCCAATTCATGAATCAAATCAGACTCTTTGGGAAAAGTCCCATCCAATATGTGCTCCACAGATTTTGGATCATTGGTATTTTCTAATTCAGGAGTACCTCCAAAACTTTCAGCGGTGCCTAAAATCACCGACTCTAAAGGAGCTGTTTCGTCGTAAATACCTAGTTCAATCATCTGCAATCAGAAAGCATGCAAAATTAAGCGAATGTCAATGACTTGCTGTTATCGAATTATTACTATCCACACGCTTGATTTGTTAGATATTTTCAACAAAATTGCGACATTGATAAAACCCACTTAATGCGACTGGATGAAAAGTTATAGTGACCTCATCGAACAAACCTTCTACTTTCCGACCAAGGAGTTCAGGGTAGAAAACAATCAATTATTCTTCAACAATGTTGACCTGATGAAAATCATCAAGGAATACGGCACTCCAATAAAGCTCACCTACCTGCCTAAAATTTCGGAAAACATACAGTACGCCAAAAAAATTTTCAATGATGCGATAAACAAGCTCAACTACAAAGGAACTTACACCTATTGCTACTGTACCAAATCCTCTCACTTTAAATTTGTCCTGACTGAAGGATTAAAAAATGATATTCATATAGAGACATCCTCAGCCTACGACATCCCAATCATTGAAAGTCTCTACGCCAGCAAAAATCTTGACAAAAACCGCTTTATTGTGTGTAATGGGTTTAAACGACCATTATACCTGGAAAATATAACAAGGCTTATCAATTCTGGTTTTAAAAACTGCATTCCAATTCTGGACAATCTGAAAGAACTGGATTATTATGAAGAAAATGTAGAAAAAGAATTCAAAGTCGGGATTCGGGTGGCCGCAGATGAGGAACCGAACTTTGCTTTTTATACCTCCAGATTAGGAATTCGTTATGGGGACATCATCCCATATTACAAAGAGCGAATTGCTAAAAATAAAAATGCCAAACTCAAGATGCTCCACTACTTTATCAATACAGGCATTAAGGATACCGCCTACTACTGGAGTGAGTTGAGCCGGTTTATCTACATGTACTGTGAGCTGAAAAAAATCTGTCCCGATCTTGACACCATTGATATTGGCGGTGGCTTCCCCATCAGAAACTCGCTGGGGTTTGAGTATGATTATGCCTACATGGCCGAACAAATAGTTTCAAACATTCAGTGGATCTGCAAAAAGAATCATGTGGACGTACCCAATATCTTTACAGAGTTCGGATCCTTTACTGTGGGTGAAAGTGGTGCGACCCTATACTCAGTATTAAATGAGAAGCTTCAGAATGATAAAGAGCTTTGGTACATGATGGACGGCTCATTCATCACCCATATGCCAGACGTGTGGGGATTAAATGAAAAATACATTTTACTTCCAATCAATCACTGGGACAACAACTTCCACAAAGTAAACATTGGCGGATTAACCTGTGATAGTATGGATTACTATGATTCTGAAGCGCATATAGCTGAGGTTTTCCTTCCAAAATATGACGAAGAAGAAACCCTTTATTTTGGATTCTTTCATACCGGAGCATATCAGGAATCACTTGGTGGATATGGAGGTATTCAACATTGCCTGATCCCCGCTCCAAAGCATGTTCTCGTCGATAGGGATGAAAATGGCGAGGTTGTCACCAAATTATTCGCAGAAGAGCAGAACAGTGAGCAGATGATGAAAATCCTGGGGTACAAATCTTAAAAAATCTTAAACACAAAGGGGTAAACCAGACTATTCACTGGTAAACGTTAGTTTTGTCATTCATTAACAGGAATTTTGCATCGAAATCTAGTCATAATACCCACCTACAATGAAAAGGATAACATCGAAGATATTATCCATTCTGTGCTAGCAATTGAAGTACCTTTTGAAGTCCTTATTATTGACGATGGCTCTCCGGACGGAACTGCCGACATCGTCAAAGACCTGCAAAAAAAAGAAACTAAGCGATTACACCTGTTAGAAAGAAGCGAAAAAGCAGGGCTGGGGACAGCTTATATCACTGGATTTCAATATGCGGTAGACAACAAATATGATTACATCTTTGAAATGGATGCCGATTTCTCTCATAATCCTGCTGACCTGGTTAAGCTTTATAGAGCTTGCGCTGAAGAAGGGTATGATATGGCTATTGGGTCCAGATATATTCAGGGCGTCAATGTGGTCAACTGGCCAATTGGAAGGGTATTAATGTCCTATTTTGCCAGTTTTTATGTTCGGCTAATCACGGGGATGCCCATCATGGATACTACTGCCGGGTTTAAATGCTACAGTCGCAAGGTTCTAAACGCTATTGATCCTGACAAGATCCATTTCATCGGCTATGCCTTCCAAATAGAGATGAAATTTAATGCCTGGAAGCACGGTTTCAAGATAAAAGAAGTGCCTATTGTCTTTACGGAACGTGCAAAAGGTGAATCCAAAATGTCACGCGGGATATTTAAAGAAGCTGTGTTTGGAGTAATTGAAATGAAAATCAGAAGCTTATTTCGCTCCTACCCGCCAGAACACGTTAGTCAAACCTGATCGCCTTAACCGGCTGGATTCTGGAAATAATGGATAATGGGATAAAAAGTGTGATTCCAACGACAATCACAGCCATGATATTAAGAAACAACACAATCCCAAAGTCAAGCGAGATTGGAACGTAGCTCACATAATAATTTGAAGCATCCAGAGGGATAAGCTTGAAATAGTACTGGGCAAAGCAAAAAGACAGGCCAATCATATTACCCCATAGCAATCCTTTAACGATCAGGTTCAACCCATTAAATAAGAATATTCTCCGTATCAATGCGTTGCTAGCCCCCAATGTCTTGAAAATACCAATCATCTGGGTTCGCTCAAGGATCAGAATCAATAAAATGGAGACCATGTTAAAACAGGCCACAAACAATACGATAACCAGCAGTATCAAGACATTACGGTTGAGCATTCGGAGCCATTCAAAGATCTGAATGTACTTATCAGAGACCTTTTGGACATACATGTCAAAATCGACCTTATTAAATAAGGTCTCTTCTGCAATTGCCTGGTCATCCGGATTGTCCAGATATACTTCCAGGCCACCAACCTGGTCATCGTCCCAATTATTTATTCGTCTGACCAGTTTGATATCACCAAGGATAATATTCTCGTCTATTTCTTCAAGTCCGGTTTCATAGATGCCTGTGATCTGCAACTTCCTAAATCGGAGTGGCTTTTGCACAAAAAAGATGGTCACCTCATCTCCAACATCCAGCTTTAAAATGGTAGAAATCTTCTCGCTAATAGCTACCTGAGTGCCATAGTTATCATCAGGGAATTCCGGGAATTTTCCCCGAATCATATGTTGCTCGAAATCTGCCCGATCAAAATTTTCATCAATTCCTTTTACCAGCACCCCCTGTACTTCATCCTCCGTACTTAAAAGACCATATTTAAATGCGTAAGCCTGGACATAATTGACCCCTTCCATACTCTTTACGGTCTCCAGTAATGAGTCTGAAACAACAATAGAAGTTTCCTCTACACTGTTTGAAAGTGTGTACTTATTGATGATCACATGTCCGGAAAAACTGTAGATCTTACTGGTAATCACATTTTGATACCCACCAAGGATCAGGAATGCCAGGATCAATGAAGACAAGGCAACAGCGATGCTGATAATGGCTATTCTCGCGATTGTACTGGAGAATGACCCCTGTTCATTTTTCGCAATCCGACCAGATATGAAGTACGGTAGATTCAATCTTTCTAATTTTAACACAATAATAACCGATATGGTATGAGAAGATTTTATTTTTTATGGGTATTTGGTGCGATTTTTTGGTCATGCACAGCACAAAAAGAGGAGAAAGTACCGAAAGCGACTGAAACGCAAATTTTACCTGGTGCAAATCAGATAGATGAATATCTTCCCCTGATCCAGGGTAAAAAAGTTGGACTTGTTACGAATCATACTGCTGTTGTTGGTTCCTCTCATTTGGTGGACACCCTTCTATCTCTCAATATCAATATCCTCAAGGTCTTTACTCCTGAACATGGATTTACTGGCACCAAACCCGACGGCGAAAAAATTGAGAAACAGGAATCTGATTATGATTTTGAATTGATCAGCCTTTATCGAAGCAACAGGGCCCCAACAGAAGAAGAACTGCAAAATCTCGAAGTCATAATATTTGATATTCAGGATGTGGGTGTCCGGTTCTATACTTACCCCAGTACCATGACTTACGTAATGCGCGCCTGTGCACAATATGACATACCATTTATCGTGTTTGACCGACCAAATCCGCACGGAGCATATATTGATGGGCCGGTCATGCAGGAAGAATATAAATCCTTTATCGGGATGCATTCAGTACCACTGGTGCATGGACTCACAATTGGGGAACTTGCTAAAATGATTAATGAGGAAGGCTGGCTGGGTGACAGCTTGAAATGCGATCTGACAGTAATCAAAAACATGAACTGGACCCATGATACTCCTTATTCATTACCGGTTCCTCCATCACCAAATCTTCCCAATGACCTTTCCATTGCCCTATACCCCTCACTTGGACTTTTTGAAAGGACCCTCGCTTCGGTAGGTCGTGGAACCGATTTCCAGTTTCAGGTGATTGGGCATCCCAACTACCCGGACACCAGTTTCTCCTTTACACCCATGCCCAACGAAGGCTCTAAGTATCCACCTCTGGAAGGTCAGAAGTGCTACGGGGTATCTTTTGTGGGCTCCGAACCAGTTTATGAATTCAATATTTCTTTCCTGATCGACTTTTACAAGAAGATGAAAGGAAGAACTGAAGAGCCATTTATCATGGAAACCATCTACAGGCATATTGGTAACAAATTATTTAAACAGCAGATTGAGGATGGACTGAGCGAAACAGAGATCAGGGCCACCTGGAAGGCTGATCTGGATGCCTTTCAACAATTAAGGAAGAAGTACCTGATATATGAGTAAGCAGGCTGACAAATCACAAACTCACCTCGAGGAGTGGTTTAACCTGATGTCCCATGGCATCACTGGATTAGCAGCTATCGGGGGTTTGGTTGTATTGATTGTCTTTGGGGCGAAAAGTGATAAAGACTGGAGTCTGTTCAGTGCACTGTTTTATGGCTCCAGTCTGGTTTTACTTTACACATTTTCATCCATCTACCATGGGCTCAGGCATAAGAAAGCCAAATATGTTTTCAACATCCTGGATCACTGTGGTATCTATTTACTCATTGCTGGCACCTATACACCAGTGTTGTTGATAAGTATTGGTGGGACAACTGGTTGGATATTTTTCGGTATTCAATGGGGAATGGCCATTGGGGGGATCATCCTCAAAGTGTTTTTCACGGGCAGATTCAATCTTTTGTCCACCCTGATGTACGCCTTTATGGGGTGGATCATCATTTTCAAAATTGATCTGGTAAAAGAGATTCTCCCCACGCCCGCATTCTGGCTGTTGGCTTCAGGAGGATTAGCTTATACGATCGGTATTGTTTTTTACATCATCGATTATCGAATTAGGCTTGCGCATTTTATCTGGCACCTATTCGTGATGGCTGGGAGCATACTGCACTACATCATGATGGTGATGTATGTTTTCAAATAACATATTGTAATATCGTTAGTATTTAAGTTTTGTAATTACTTTGTAATTACATTTTAATTGAAATGGAAACTGCAATTATTAAAATTGGAAATTCAAAAAGTTTAAGACTCAGCAAACAAATCCTTGAACAATATCAAATTGAAGATAAGGTTGAAATGATCTTTGAAAAAGATAGGATTATTCTTAAGCCTCTGAGGAATCCGAGGGAAGGATGGGATAAAGCCTTCAAAAAAATGGCCAAAGAGGATGAGGATCAGCTTTTAATCAACGATGTTTTTGATGATGAGGGACTTGAAGAATGGAGTTAGATCAATACCGGGTTGTTCTGGTTAATCTGGACCCTACAATTGGAAGCAAAATAAAGAAGACACGTTCATGTGTGATTATTTCTCCAGATGAGTTAAATCAAAATATCCGGACGATTACAATTGCTCCAATGACAACAAAATCTCATCATTACCCAACTAGAGCCTCTGTAAAACATCAAAATAAAATAGGTTGGGTTGTATTGGATCAAATCCGAACCATTGATAAAAAAAGGATTATTAAATCCTATAAAAGACTTTCAACGTCTGAGATCATTGAAATAAAGAGAATACTTAAAGAAACATTTATTGATTAATTTTCACCTATTGGCTAGTAGTAATCCATAAATTTTCAAACCATTAAGGCTTAAAGGTTACATAAGATTCCCACTTAGAAGGTTCATAATGTTCCCAATGATTTAAGCATTTCCCCTAAATTTTCAATTTTCCCCTGATCAACGCCTCTTAGTCTATTAATTTTGGTGCCCTATGCAGAGCAAGCTTAGAATTATCTTTATGGGGACGCCTGAGTTCGCAGTTCCATCCTTACAGCAATTGGTTGTAAACCATTTCAATGTAGTTGCAGTGGTCACTGCCCCTGACAAACCTCAGGGAAGGGGCAAAAAACTGAGAACCTCACCCGTAAAAGATTATGCTTTATCAGTTAGCATCCCCCTCCTTCAACCAACGAATCTAAAAGATCCTGAATTCGTCGAAACACTGAAAAGCTACCAGGCAGACCTGCAGATCATTGTTGCCTTTCGGATGCTCCCGGAAGTGGTTTGGTCTATGCCCAAAATTGGTTCATTTAATCTTCATGCTTCCCTCCTTCCACAATACCGGGGAGCTGCTCCTATCAATTGGGCCATCATCAATGGTGAGAAAGAAACCGGTGTTACCACCTTTATGCTCAAACATGAAATAGATACCGGTAATATTCTCTTTCAGGAAAGGGAACCTATCCATGAAAATGACACAGCAGGATCGCTTTATGAAAGGTTGATGACAAGGGGCTCAAAGCTTGTTGTTAAAACAGTCCGGACTATTGAGTCCGGTGATTATATCTTAACTCCACAGATAGAACCTAAGGAAGAGCAGCATGCTCCAAAAATTTTTCGACAGGACTGCCATATCATTTGGGATCAACCTGCCGAAAATGCAAGAAACTTCGTTCGTGGATTAAATCCTTATCCAGCTGCCTGGACAACCCTGGATGGCAAAATCTTAAAAGTTCTTTCTATAGAAACTTCTGGAAAGGATCCTTCTAAGCATCCCGGATTTATAAAAGCTGAAGGAAATGACAAAATCTCCGTCGAAACAAAAGATCAAATCATTTACATCACTGAGTTACAACTGGAGGGTAAGCGTAGAATGAGTGCAGAAGAATTTCTCCGGGGTTACAACTTAACTGAAAGTACCTTAACTTAACTCTATGAACATTTCTATGATTGCTGCAATGGGAGAAAACAGGGTGATCGGAAAGGATAATGATATTCCCTGGCATCTTCCTGATGACTTCAGATATTTCAAAGAGACCACAAGTGGCCACCATGTGATCATGGGAAGGAAAAACTGGGAGTCATTGCAACAACAATTCCAACCATTGCCAAACAGACCTAATGTTGTCGTCACGAGAAATCTGGACTATGTTGCGAGGGGGGCACAAACCGTATCCTCACTTGAAAAAGCTTTGGAAATTGCCAGAGAAGCAGGAGAATCTGAGGCTTTCATCATTGGTGGAGGAGAAATCTACAGAATGGGATTATCCTTAAGCAATAAGATTTACCTGACTGAGATACAGGGTTCTTTTGATGGTCAGGTAACATTTCCTGAATTTTCCAAAGATGAATGGAAGGAGACTTCAAGGATTCATCATCCGGTAGATGCAAAGCATAAATATGCTTTCGATTTTGTAATTTATGAGAAAAAATAAGTCATGGAAACACACAAAAGACTCGTGAGTATTTTACACATCATTTATGGAACGCTCTCTGTACTTATCTTTCTGATCATCAGCGCTATCATTAGAAGCATATTCCCTTTTATCCTGGAAGAGGCCATGCAGCAAGGTGAGGAGGTAGGTTTTGCTATTGCCGGCGCTGTACTGGAAGTGCTGAGATGGATTTTTATCCTGGTGATGATTCTGGGTCCTATTCCATCTATTATAGGTGGGATTGCAACCCTTTACAATAAAAGCTGGGGGTTGCCGACCTTAATGGTATCTGGATGCCTTGGTTTGCTTAACATTCCGATTGGGACAGCCCTTGGTATCTACACCATTTGGGTATTTTTGGAGGAGCAAAAACTGAAAAAAGCTGAATGACCAAAATCAAAGACCAGGTAGTCTGGTTAACTGGAGCATCATCGGGTATTGGAGAGGCCTTAGCTTATGAGTTATCCAAAGAGGGAGCTAAACTTATATTATCAGCTCGTCGAGAGCAGGAGCTCGCACGAGTAAAGCAGCAATGCGTTAACCCATCCAATATTAAAATTCTACCATTGGATTTGAGTGATGCGGCTTCACTTATTTCTAAAGCTGAAAAAGCTGAATCATTATTCGGAGAAATAGATATTCTTATCCATTCGGGTGGGATTTCCCAACGGGATCGTGCAGTCAATACAAGCATTGATGTGGATCGTAAAATCATGGAGGTCAACTATTTTGGAAGCATTGCGCTAAGTAAGGCAGTATTACCTGAAATGGTAAAAAGAAAAAAAGGTCATCATGTGATCATCTCTTCAGCAACAGGAATAGTCTCCTCCCCACTTCGCTCGGGATATGCAGCAAGTAAGCATGCACTTCATGGATTCTACGATGCTCTAAGGGCAGAACATTTTAAAGACAACATCCTGGTCTCGATAATTTGTCCCGGTTATATCAAAACAAACATCTCTATCAATGCATTGATGGGGGATGGATCCAACCAAAATAAAATGGATGATGCACAGGCCAAAGGAATCAGCGCCGAAGAATGTGCAAAACGGACAATCAAAGCCATTAAAAAAGAAAAAGAGGAAGTATATATTGCAAAAAGCAGAGAATTGATGGGTATTTATATCAAAAGGTTTTTCCCTTCCTTATTCTCAAAAATCATTCGAAACATCAAAGTAACTTAAAGGTTAATACCGGAAATCCAAGCCAAGAATGATTATAACCATTGTTTTTATTTCGGTCCCTCTACTGATCACCCTGGCTGCCTTCATAGTGGGACGCTCCTTGAGCACAAAAGCTTACAAAGGACCAAAATCAGATCATTTTAATGGAAAAACTTTCATCAATCCGGCTGACAAAAAAGCAAAGGGATTTCCGGATGTTTTTAAATGGATGGTTGGCAGAGATCAGGGACCATGGATGAAAAACTATGAGACTTTTGTGGGAAAGAAACCTAAGTTTCCATCGAAAGATAAAATAAAAATCACTTTTGTCAACCACAGCACATTCCTGATCCAATGGAATAAATTAAATATCCTGACCGACCCAGTCTGGAGCAACAGATGTAGTCCATTTAGCTTTGCCGGACCTCAAAGGATGCGACCACCTGGTATTCAATTTGAAGATTTACCTAAAATTGACCTGGTCCTGCTAAGTCACAATCATTATGACCACCTGGATATTCATACCGTAAAGCGAATTGAAGAAAAATTCAAACCGACATTTGTGGTGCCATTGGGAGTATCTGATTATCTGACCAAAAAAAACATTCAGAAAACGATTGAACTTGACTGGTGGGATGAAACGCATGAACACCTAAAGATAACTGCTGTTCCATCACAACATTTCAGCGGAAGGGGCTTTTTTGATCGGGATAAATCGCTCTGGTGTGGCTATATCTTACACTTTGATAACCAAAAACTATATTTCGCAGGAGATAGTGGATATGGAGATTTCTTCAAAGAAATTGGTAAAAACATGGGACCTATGGACATCTCATTGATCCCTATTGGAGCCTACCTACCCAAATGGTTTATGTCCCCTATTCACGTCTCTCCGGATGAGTCTATTAAGATTCATAAGGATGTAAAATCAAAACAAAGCATTGCGATGCATTTTGGGACCTTCCCTCTTGCTGATGATGGCATGGGAAGAGCAGAAAAAGATCTACAGACAGCTCTGTCAAAGACAAAGATCAAAAAAGAACAATTTCTGATTCCTGACGAAGGGGTACCCCTGGAATTTTAGGATTGCTTTCCTCCTTCCCAAAAGCCAAAAAGCCAATTCCCAGGATTGTTTTCATCATCACTTCTGAAAAAGGCATTGATCCCTGTAATAAGCTCATCTTTGCTGATGCTATCATCTTTGTTACTATCCAGCATAGTGAAGCTTTTTGCTGAATACCTTATCTCTATTCTGAATGCCATGAAAAAGTCTATAAACTCATTCAGTTCAATATATCCATTCTTATCCTCATCAAACAGATCGAAGATATCTTCAGCCATCTTTTCGATAAACAGGCTATAGTATAACTCATCACCATTTACGAGTTTTTCATCAGCGAATTTTAACCAATCTTCAATTGTTGCATCAGTCCCACCAGCACCAATCGTATAATCTCTGAATTCTGCCCACTGATTTTTGAAGCGACTAATCCATTTCTGGTGATCTTCTGTATCTTCCTTAAGCCCCCACAAAACACAAAGATTTTCAGCAATGGCTACAAAATCTTCCTCCTGGATCACACCATTATTGTTGTAGTCCAGAATATTGAAATAATGGGTAAGCTTCTTTTTTTGAATCTCTTTAAGCATGGTTGTATTTTTATCTAAATCAATCTTGTTCTTTAAAAACTCTTTTGAGCAATTCGGTGGTTCTGGCTAATGGATCTTCCCTTATTTTCAGTTCTTCCTTTGCAATCAGGAAAAACAATCCATCAAGTGCCTTTTGGGTTGCATAATTTTCCAGGTCCGGATCTACTTTATCCACGAAAGGGATTTTGTTATAGGTATTAATAATATCTCCATAATACTTGGTAGCATTGGTCTTATCGAGGGACTGACTGATCACAGGCTTAAATTTTCCGCGTAATTGATCTGAGGTGGTCTTCACCAAATATTGAGTAGCAGCATCATCCGAACCTTTCAAGATATTCCAGGCATCCTGGATGGTCATCGACTGGATGGCAGATACAAATATTGGCTTTGCTTCCTTGGCCGCCTCCTCAGCTCCATGATTCAAGGTTTCAATAAACTGATCGACCTGCTTGTCCAGCCCTATAGATCTTAGCTTGTCTTCTACTTTTTTCACATCAGGCGGAAATGGGATTTTGATTTGTGGATTGCCTAAATACCCATTCAGCTTGGAAGCATTTGCCGATCCCTCGCTGATCCCTTTTACTAATGCTTCCTTCAAACCTTTAGCCACTTCCTCAGTTGTAACTGCATCAGATCCAAGGTAACTATCCAATGTTTGCTGGATCTGCTGTGCAGTACATCCAAACATCAGGACACCAACGATGATTATTTGTGTAAAAGACTTCATGCTGTTTCCTATTTTAAGCGCTAAAAGTAAGTAGAATAAATAATTTTACCCGCAAATTTAACCCTTGGAAGATTCCCATGTCAAAAACGATTGATATTCAAATGAAACAAACCCTTGCAGAGATAATTACAATCGGTGACGAGATCTTATATGGTCAAACGCTGGACACAAATTCTCATTGGATGAGTGGGGCTCTTGATGGTATAGGAATCAAAGTGATCAGAAAGACTACTGTGCCGGATCTGGAAGAGGAAATATTGACCAGTTTTAAAGAAGCGGAAAATCGAGCTAATGTAATCCTAATTACAGGTGGATTGGGGCCTACAAAAGATGACCTAACCAAGCCGCTATTGTGTAAATATTTTGGAGTTGGTCTGGTCATGAATGAGGAAGCACTTGCAGAAATTGAAGCGCTATTTACAAAAGCCAACAGACAGATGTCCGAGCTTAACCGTAAACAGGCAGAATTACCTGCCAATTGTGAGAAAATTACGAATCAATTGGGGACAGCTCCAGGTATGTGGTTCAATGAAAGGGGCAAAATCTTCATCTCAATGCCCGGGGTACCCTACGAGATGAAGCGGATGATGGAAGATATTATTCTTCCACGATTAGAAAGGGAACTGGTCAAAAACCACATTGTTCACCAAATGGTAATGACCATTGGAATACCTGAATCTACGCTTGCCGAAAAAATTGAAGATTGGGAAAATGCACTACCCTCCAATATCAAATTAGCTTATCTCCCAACAAAGAATACAGTTAAACTTAGACTTACAGCCTCAGGACCTGATAAAGACCAACTCACAAGTGAAATTGATCAACAAGTTGAGAAATTAAAACCTCTTATTGAAAAATATATTTTTGGATACGATGAAGGTAATATCGAATTCTATATTGGTGAAAAACTGAAGGAGTCAAATAAAACCCTGGCTTGTGCTGAAAGCTGTACTGGAGGGTATTTATCGCATCTCATCACATCTATTCCGGGTAGTTCTTCGTATTTTAAAGGGTCGGTGATTGCCTATGCAAATGAAATAAAAATCAATACCTTAGGTGTGGATCCGGACACTTTGGAAAAACATGGTGCGGTAAGTGAGGAAGTTGTTTTACAGATGGCTAAAAATGTAAGGATGAAATTTAATACGGATATTGGCCTTTCAATAAGCGGTGTAGCCGGCCCTGGTGGAGGAACCGAAGAAAAACCTGTGGGTTTAATATGGTTCGGATATTCTGACAAGGAAAAGACCATTGCTAAAAAATATAATTTTTCAAAAGACAGGCTTCTCAATATTGAATTTGGTGCAAGAAAAGCACTTGACCTCTTGAGAAAGAACTTTTAAGTAAAATGACGGAATTATTTACCTTTGTGTATCTAGATATTAGACCTAAACCAAATAATCTATGGCTATCGTTGAAATGGTGATGCCTAAAATGGGTGAGAGTGTGATGGAAGGCACTGTGCTTTCCTGGCTCAAAAAAGCAGGTGATCACATCGATGAGGATGAATCACTCCTGGAGGTGGCTACGGACAAGGTTGACACCGAAATCCCATCCTCTTATAGCGGGGTTGTCAAAGAGCTTCTCGCACAGGAAGGTCAGGTGGTAGAAGTAGGTAAGCCAATAGCATTGATTGAGGTCGAAAGTAATGGAAGTGCAAAAAAAGAGGAGGAAGTTGAGGCTTCAGAACCTGAAGATGTAGCACAGCAGTTATTAGATCAGGTCGACGGTGTGAAAGAAAGCATTTCAGGTGCCATCCCAAAATCAGATAGATTTTATTCCCCACTAGTTAGAAATATTGCACAGCAGGAAAACATTGGTTTTGCAGAGTTAGAGAAAATTCCCGGGTCAGGGCAAGACAATCGATTAACCAAAAATGATATCCTGGCCTATCTTGAGAGGCGAAAATCTAACACAGAGCAATTAGTAGATCAGCCCATCCCCGCACCATCCCCAGGAATTTCCATTGCCTCTGGCGAAGATGAAATTATCAAGATGGATCGTATGCGTAAGATGATTGCCGAACGCATGCTCGACTCCAAGAAGACAGCACCTCATGTGACTTCATTTGTAGAAGCAGATGTAACCAATATGGTTACATGGAGAGGTAAGATGAAAAAAGTGTTTATGGATAAGCACGCAACGACACTTACCTACACACCCATCATGATTGAAGCTGTAGTAAAAGCCATCCAGGACTATCCCATGATCAATATCCAATTAGATGGGGATAACATCATCAAGAAAAAAGTGATCAATATCGGCATGGCTGTCGCGCTACCTTCAGGAAATCTAATCGTTCCGGTAATTCACAATGCTGATAAGATGAATTTGCTTCAGTTGACACAGAAGGTGAACGATCTGGCAAGAAGAGCACGAGAGAATCAACTAAAAGCTGACGACCTACAAGGAGGTACTTATACGGTGTCTAACGTTGGTTCATTTGGTAATGTGATGGGAACCCCTATTATTGTTCAGCCACAGGTAGGTATTCTTGCTTTAGGCACAATAGAAAAGAAACCATCAGTTATTGAAACAGACAAGGGTGATTTTATTGGTATTCGCCACAAAATGTTCTTATCTCACAGTTATGACCATCGGATTGTCGATGGTGCTCTTGGTGGAATGTTTGTAAGGAGGGTGGCTGATTATCTTGAGCAATTTGACTTAGGTAGAACCGATTAATACGCATTATAATGCATATGCATGCAGGAGGTCATCATCATGACCATAACCATGATCATAGCAGCAAAAATCTGGGAATAGCCTTTTTCCTGAATCTCTTCTTTTCCATCGTTGAATTTATCGGTGGTTGGTGGACAAATAGTGTCGCTATCTATTCTGATGCTATACATGACCTGGGTGACAGTCTGAGTCTTGGAGCAGCCTGGTATTTTCAAAGAATCTCCAGGAAAGATCGTACAAAGAATTTCTCTTATGGTTTTCGAAGATTTTCTGTCCTGGGATCCATCATCAATGCCATTGTGTTAGTGGTGGGATCGATTATCATACTTACCGAATCCATACCCAGACTTTTTGACCCTGTACAGCCAAACGCTGAAGGAATGATCTATCTGGCTATTGCTGGGATCATCATAAATATTATCGCGGCGACAAGAATCAGTAAAGGTCATTCCCTAAATGAAAAAGTAGTTTATCTGCATCTGCTGGAAGATGTCCTCGGATGGACTGCAACATTAATTGCTGCAATTATTATGCAGTTCAAAAGTCTGCCCCAATTGGATCCGATACTTTCAATCGGTATCTCAATATTTATCCTATATAATGTTTTTAAAAACCTAAGCAAAGCCATCAAAATCATTCTACAGGGGACACCTGAAGAAATTGATCCGGATGCTATTCACAAAGCCCTGAAAAGTATCCCGGAAATCAAAGAAACACATGATTGTCATATCTGGTCTATGGATGGTCAATATCACATTCTTTCAATCCATGCGATTGTAGACGACAATAAGGGAATGGATGAACTGGCTTCCATAAAATCCAAAGCTAAGGCACTACTGAAAGATCATCACATCGACCATGCCACGATTGAGTTTGAGACAAGCAAGGAAAAATGTGACCCCTGCTAAGGTTAAAAAAATTTAGATCCTAAGAACTTTATAGACCAGTCATCTATTTATTATTGCAACGTGAAATCATTACTATCTGTAATTGTTGTGGCTATCTTACTGGTCAACCTGAATGCAACTCTTATTCAGGAGACATACACAGAATATTTCTGTAAAGATCGCACCACATTAGTTGCAGGAGTCAGTATAACAGTCTGCGGAAGTTTTTGCACATTCGTGCCCTCAGATAGCCCGGTGGATGATCAGAAGATTGAAAGTATTTCATCGCCCATATCATTTTTCTATCTTCCAACAATCCAGACTACACTGAAAATACCTTGCTCAAGACAGCATTCAACCTATAAAACCTTTCTTGATTTCTATTCCTATCTTTTGGTAAATAATATCTATAAGCCCCCTCAGGTATAAGCCTACTCCAGCTAGTTTTTTTACCAAATTATATTCAAAAATCAAGATGAAAAATATTCTTTTCTTCGTCCTGACGATATTTGTATTCGTCGAGTCGAAATCACAAAATTTATGGACTTCTGGCAGACCTGATGGTCATGCACCAATTGGAGTAATGGGGGATCACACGCATAATAAAGGTGAGTGGATGGCATCCTACCGCTTTATGCAGATGCGAATGTCAGGCCTGATCAATGGAACCGAGGGCATAACACAGGCAGAAGCACACAATGATTATATGATGTTGCCTGACAATATGATCATGCGTATGCACATGGTCGGTGCCATGTATGCAATATCCAATCGGTTAACAGTAATGTCAATGATTCCATTTACCCAAAAGGAAATGGAAATGCACATGAGAACTGCACCAGATGGAACGAATTTCGGAACAACCTCTCAATCAATAGGTGACTTAAGTGTCTCATCCGCATTCAAATTTTTGGATGCTAATGGCCAGAGGGCTCATCTAAACTTTGGGTTAAGTATCCCTACGGGTTCTATTGATGAAAAAGCTGTCACTCCAATGTCTGATCCCATGGAGGCTCAACTGCCCTATCCTATGCAAATAGGTTCGGGGTCCTATGAATTAATGCCTGGAATGACTTATCTGAGTGAGCTACAAAAGTTTTCTTTTGGTAGTCAAATCAAAAGTAGGTTAAGGCTCAACAAAAATGATCATGATTTCAAATTCGGTAATGTGCTAAACTTTACCGGTTGGACAGCCTACAAAATAAATGAGTGGGTTAGCTCTTCAGTTAGATTATCTTATAATAAGCAAGGTGCTATAAAGGGACAGGATCCAATTTATATGAACCCAATGATGTCTCCAGCACTAGAAACTCAAAATTCAGGAGGACAAAGAGTAGATACTGGTTTGGGTATCAATACCTATTTTTCTCAAGGTCTACTTAAAGGGTGGAGACTTGGATTGGAATACTTGATCCCGGTTTATCAAAACACCAATGGCCTGCAGATGAAAAATAATCATACTGCGATTTTTGGGATACAATATTCATTTTAAATAAAATCTAAAAAAAGACTTCAAAGGTTTGGAACTTTTGGAGTCTTTTTTCGTTCCTGCATGTACTTAAATGTCCATCATCCGAAAAGTCAAGGCTGTAGAAAAGGTATTTTCTCGCCTTGAAGTGGAAACAAACGCACTGAAAGAACATACCGGCATGCATTGCCTGCCAGGCTGTGGCAGATGTTGCATGAAACCAGACATTGAAGCCAGCCCCCTTGAGTTTTTACCACTTGCTTATTCCTGGTTTGAAGAAGGAAAAGCCTATGAAAAGCTGGAAGAACTGGACTCAAATCCCATGAATATCTGTCTAGTATTCAAACCGGTTTATTTATCAGACAGAAATGGAAGCTGTGGTGATTATGAACATCGGGGTTTGATTTGCCGATTGTTTGGGTATGCAACCTCAAGAGATAAAAATGGTGAAAGAAGATTGGTCACCTGTAACCTGATTAAACAGGAACAACCCGATTCATACCAGAAAGCTGTGGATAAAATTGCCGATAAAGAATATCTTCCATCTTTTATCAATTATTATCAACAACTGGTTCAAATTGATTTTAGGCTGGCGAATGAAATGCTACCAATCAATAAAGCTATAAAAGTTGCCCTGCATGAGGTGATCAAGTATTATAGTTACCGACCTTTTCCAAAAAAAAGGAAAGCGAGCTGATATCCAGGGATTGTTAATTTTTAAGCTTGTCCGTATATTTAATTTAAACTGACAGGCCATGGAAGATCAAAACGCATCATCAGCTTTCAAAATCATTAAAACCATTCATTGGGCACTTGTTGCTGGAATCTCTCTGTTTGCTTCTGTTGTAGCATTTCTATTGGGGACAAATACTGAAACCACTTTTATCAGATCTGAAGAAGTTATCGTATTCATGCCAGTATTCCTTGCCATTTTCATGTTACCAACCGCTGTAATGCTATCTAATCGTCAAATGAATGTACTTAAAGAAAAGTCTGACCTCGGGCAAAAGATAGCAGGCTTTCAAACAGCTCATATCGTAAAAATGGCCATGCTTGAGGGTGTGGGTCTATTTGCCATTGTTGTATGTTTTATCACCTACACAACAATAAATTTCTTTGTTTTTGGCCTGGTGATTATCCTAATGGCTGGCAGTGCACCTACAGCTTTCAAATTATCAGAGAAGCTTGGACTTTCAAGGGATGAACTGGAAACATTAGGGGGCTAAGTAAGAATAAACCAATAAGGTAGTGGAACCCAATAGATTTTATGCAAACAAAAAAAGGGCTATAAAATATAGCCCTCTTTCCACCTGTTTTTGTTCCAATCTATTATCGTGTCCTTACTGTTCTACCCGAACTTGATGAGCTTCCTGACCTTGATGACCTGCTGCTGGAACTTACTGAAGGTCTTGGGTTTGAACTTCTGCCGCTATTTGAGCTTACCGAAGTCCTTGAGCTGGAACTAGTAGTGATAGTTCTGGGAGCGGAATTGGTCCTTGAATTTGACGGTGTAAAAACCCTGCTGCTATTTCCATTGCCGTTTCCATATCCCTGCCCCTTATTTTGGCCACTTCCTCTACCTACTCCTATCCCATGGTCTCTCACTCCGTTATCTCCATTATTCCCCTTATTTCCATAGTTACCATTATTCCCTCCGTTTCCCTGGCCGTTTCCATTTCCTCTACCGACACCGGCGCCATGGTCTCTTACTCCATTATCTCCGTGATTTCCCCAGTTTCCATTGTTTCCACTATTACCGTTATTACCACTTCCATTGTTCACATTTCCTCGTCCATCAGTTCTTGGACCCGGTCTGTAATCCCTTCCGGAGTTTCCATTAATTCGGTCTACTCTTCCATTATCAGATCGATCTATTCGATAGGAACTTTGAGTAGTAGTAGGCTTGTATTGTTTATAGGATTTATAGTTACCATATTTATTTCCATGATCATGATGCACAATCACTACATTAGGTCTATAATATACGTGATTGAATTTATGAAAATGTGGGTGACCATAAGCTACCCTATAGCTCCAGTAATAATCTCTGTGGAATCCACAAAAGCCTGAACACACGTGGTTATAGAAAGGATAGCTGTTTCTATAAAAAGTATTAAAGATAAATCCTCTGCTATCAATTCTTACATCTACGAATACTCCACCTCTCTGAAGCACTACATCGAAGAACAATCTTCCATTATCCCAAAACCTGTTGGTGTGTACCATATGGTAGTCGAAATAATTTCTTTCCAATGCCCACTGAACCTCTGGCGGCATTCCCCATAATTGTTGCGTTCCGAATGAAGTATAAAATAATCCCTGGGCCTCACTTTTACTGATTAAAGCAAAAGTTGCAATTGATAGTATGATAATTAACTTTTTCATGGCCTTACTGTGTTTGATATATGGGATAATTAAACAACGATAGTGCCAAAAAAGGGGCCATAATATGGTAAAAATGACCATAAGGGGCTACTTTACGCATTTAGCAAAGCATACGCGATGATTATTTTTTTAAACTTTTTTTGAGGTAAAAATTTACCAGCTCCGAATACTGGATAAAATGTAAAGTTTATGGCTATTCAAAAGGATTTTAAGCCTAAAATATATTAAAAACAGGCAGCTATTTAGAGGTAAATAGCAAGAGCCCATAGGCAGCGATCATAAACCAAAATCGATATTCCAGGAACCTGGGAATGAAGTCAAGTTCCATCAACACAACCAATAAGACTATAACTATTGAAATGATCCGCAATAGGTTTCTGGTGCTTCTGTTCATCGCTATTTTCTTTTGGTTAGTTGGGTAAATATAAGAGTTGTCTTGAATTTTGCTGATAATTGTGGAAAATTCCTCCCGACATTTTGGCAAAGATTAGTTCGGATATAAGTGAAGCAATAAAATTCCTGAAAAGTGGAGAGGTCATTGGCATACCTACAGAAACGGTTTATGGACTAGCTGGTAATGCGTTGGATGAGAATGCCTTACTAAAAATCTTTGAAGTCAAGAACAGGCCAAAATTTGATCCATTGATCATGCATACGGATACACTTGATAAAATAGAAGATTATGCATTCGGTCTTAATGACAAGGCTAAAAAACTTGCTGATGCTTTCTGGCCAGGTCCACTCACCTTATTACTTGACAGAAAACCCAGAGTACCAGATTTACTTACGGCAGGTTCGCAGAGAGTAGCAGTAAGGGTACCAAATCATACGTTAACAAGAGAATTACTTGAAAAACTGAAATTTCCGATTGCAGCCCCCAGTGCCAATCCTTTCGGGTATGTTTCACCTACTACAGCTCAGCATGTAAATGATCAACTCGGTGAAAGAATACCTTTTATACTTGATGGAGGCCCATGTGACATTGGTCTGGAGTCTACAATTATTGGCTTTGAAGAGGATAAACCCATTGTCTATCGTTTGGGAGGGATTAAACTTGAGGATATAGAGGCACAGATTGGGAAAGTGAGACTCAAAGTTAATTTAAGTAGTAATCCTTTGGCTCCAGGTATGCTAAAGTCGCATTATGCTCCGGCTAAAAAGATTTTGATCGGAAAAGTATCAGACCTGGTATCAAAAAATCAATCGAAAAAAATTGGAGTCATTAGCTTCAAAGAAGACTTTTCAAGTTTGGGGATCTCCAGACAAATCATTTTATCAGAACACGGCAACATGAACGAAGCTGCAAAAAACTTATTTAGTGCTTTGCGAGAGCTTGACCAGTCTGATGTGGAGCTCATCATTACCCATCGGTTTCCTGAAGAAGGACTCGGAAAAGCTATCAATGATCGGTTGCATCGGGCATCTGCCTGATTTTCATCAGCATCCACTCAAAACTTGTGATTTATTATTTACTGGTAAATAACAACATTAACTTTGCATTTAACTTTAATAAAACCATTTTAGCAGAAATTTTCCAATCATGACTACGATAGACGATTTCAATTTCAGGAATAGAAAAGCATTAATTCGGGTAGATTTCAACGTTCCGCTAAACGACAAATTCGAAGTAACGGATGAGACAAGAATCAAGGCAGCTATTCCAACACTTAAGAAGATATTGGATGAAGGTGGCTCAACCATCCTTATGAGTCATCTTGGCCGTCCAAAAGATGGTCCTGAGGAAAAATTCTCATTAAAGCATATCATCCCAAATCTTTCTGAAAAATTAGGGGTGCAGGTAAAATTTGCCAGTGATTGTATTGGTGATGATGCATTGGAAATGTCAAGGAACCTGGGAGCTGGCGAGGTATTGCTTTTGGAAAATGTACGATTTTACAAAGAAGAGGAAAAAGGCGATGAGGAATTTGCCAAGAAATTAGCCGTATTAGGTGATATCTATGTAAATGACGCTTTTGGTACAGCTCATCGGGCCCATGCCTCCACTACAATTGTTGCCAAGTTCTTCAATGACAAATGCGCTGGTTATGTAATGAAGGATGAGCTTGAAAATGCCAAGAAAGTTTTGGAAGATGCGGAGAAGCCATTTACAGCGATCATGGGTGGTGCTAAAGTATCGGACAAAATCCTCATTATTGAAAGATTACTTGGAGTAGCCAATAATATCATCATTGGAGGTGGTATGTCCTACACCTTCGCAAAGGCAAAGGGCGGTAAAATTGGTAAGTCCTTACTTGAAGCTGATAAAATGGATCTTACCAAAGAAATTGAAAAGAAAGCCAAAGAAAAGGGTGTCAATCTTATTCTGCCAGTCGATACCGTAATCGCTGATGATTTCAGCAATGAGGCTAAAACTCAGGTAGTAAAATCAGGAGAAATTCCAGACGATTGGCAGGGGCTTGATATTGGACCTGAGTCGATTAAATTATTTTCGGACATCCTGAAAGATTCCAAAACAATTCTATGGAATGGTCCAATGGGTGTTTTTGAATTCCCAACTTTTGCAAAAGGTACGGATGCCATCGCAAATGCTGTTGTAAAGGCTACCGAGGGAGGCGCTTTCTCATTAATTGGAGGAGGTGACTCAGCATCAGCTATTAATAACCTTGGATATGGGGATAAGGTTTCTTACGTATCCACCGGAGGTGGGGCGTTGCTGGAATACATGGAAGGAAAAGTTCTTCCTGGTGTGGCTGCGTTAGAAGAAGCAAAGTCCCTATAAATAATTAAGATTTGGGTTGATTGGCTTTCAATCCAAATCTTGACTCTTTTTCATACACCAAGCCCTCATCCATTAGCATCCGAAGAGATTGAATCAGGTGGTCCTCACCAACATTCGGGAAGGTTTTCTTTAGCTGTTGAAGGGTTTGATCTCCACGGCTTAATGTTGAAAGTAGATCCTTATCATTTATTACTGTAGCTTTTCGCTTTTGCTCCACACATACATCACAGACTCCACAATTTTCATCCGTGTCCTCGTCAAAATATTGCTGGATAATTTGAGTTCGGCATTGAGTCGTATTCTGGACATATTTTGCTACTGACTTTGCCTTTTCTAATGTTACCTGGCGTCGCCAGGCTATTTGTTTCTTATCTAAAGGAAGATTATTAGCATCGTACCTTGGTGTCAAAAAAGTAATTTGGGCATTGCTGGAAGCATGATGGTATTCCAGCACATCCAGCTTCTGAAGATATTCCAGGTTCTTTACAACTCTGGAAACATTCTCTTTTAACAACTTAGATATATCCTGCTCTTTTATGGTGATAAAAGATGAGTACAGCTCGCCCCCATAGAGCCTGAGGAGTACCTTTATTAGCGGATCAAAATTCTCATGTGCCACCTGGAATTTATATAGCTCTTCTGGCTTTAATAAGAAAAAGATCTTTGAAGCATCCCGGTATGACTCTGTAATTTGGATAAAGCCTTCATCTTCAAGCTTTGATAATGCATGATAGGTCTCTACAGAAGGCAAATTGAATGTTACAGTAAAATCTGCATACACAAAATCAAAGTTGGAGAGCGCATTGCTGCCAACCGCCAATTTATAATAATTGGCTAATGCCTGATAAACCCTTTTAATAAATTCAACATCTACAGCAGATTTCTCAGTTCTCGATTCCAGGTCCACAATATCTCCCTGATGATACAAGACAACTGCATAAGCTTTCTTTTCATCTCTTCCTGCCCTACCAGCTTCCTGATAGTATGCTTCAAGTGAATCTGGCAAATCATAGTGAATGACTGTTCGAACATCGGGCTTATCAATCCCCATTCCAAATGCGTTGGTGGAAGCAATCACTCGAATCTTACCTTTGATCCATGCTTCCTGCTTGGCCACTCGATCCTGTGGTGATAGTCCGGCATGATAATAATCTGCTGACACACCATTTCTACGAAGCATTTCGGCAATCAATTGTGTCCTCTTCCTACTTCTGACATAAACAATTCCGGTACCGGGAACATTATTGAGGATCTCCATCATCTTTTCCTCTTTATTCTCAAGATTGAAAACCGAATATGACAGATTAGAACGGGCAAAACTCTTTTTGAAGATATTGGGTTCTTTAAATCCTAACTTCTCAAGGATGTCTTCCTTAACCTCTTTGGTGGCAGACGCAGTTACGGCAACCAGCTTATGGAGATTAAACTCATTAATGAAATCTGCTATCTGGAGATATGGAGGACGGAAGTCATAACCCCATTGCGAAATACAATGGGCTTCATCGATGGCCAGTAACCCAATCTTCATTTTGGCTGCCCGTTCGAGAAAGAGTTCAGTCCTTAGTCGCTCAGGGCTGACATAAAGAAATTTTATCCCACCATAAATACAATTATCAAGGGTAATATCAATTTCTCTAGTAGACATTCCTGAAAAAAGTGCTTCGGCTTTAATACCTCTAGATTTGAGCTGCTCCACCTGATCTTTCATCAATGCGATCAAAGGGGAAATCACTATACAAATACCATCTATGCACAATGCTGGAACCTGAAAACAAATCGATTTCCCCCCTCCAGTGGGCATTAAAGCCAGGGTATGGTGACCAGCAATGACCGAATCAATAATTTCAGCCTGAAGTGGTCGAAAAGCTGGGTACCCCCAATATTTTTTTAGAATGGAAAGTGGTTCGTTCAATACAATGACATTCTTAGGACGAAGATACTTTAGTTAATAGGTTAAGGGATCATTTTTTAAATCAAGTTCAAAAAAACCAT
The DNA here is from genome assembly GCA_047947195.1 of Bacteroidota bacterium. GTDB lineage: Bacteria > Bacteroidota > Bacteroidia > Cytophagales > Cyclobacteriaceae > UBA7330. The sequence continues at coordinate 980,668 of CP170458.1, read as the reverse complement.
CTTCAGAAAGATTGTGATAATCAAGTTGATGTTTATCGAGGAGGGCAATCAGCTCTCGTCTCTCCCACCATGAGTTCATAGGGCCTATAATAAGTAATTCAGAATCCAAATGATCAAATAGATTCTTGTCAAAGGATTGCAGAATAGTTATGTCTGCACTGATCCTTCCTCTTACCATGGTATCTGATCCCTGATTAATTATTAGAATTCTCAACCCCTTCCATACTACCAAATCTATATCATCAATAGACATCAGGTTTTGACTTGTGTCAGACATTATTTCTTCAATTTCCAATCGTCGTAACCCACTCACCAATCGATGTGGATTAATATTAAAATCTGCTTGCTCAAATATTGCTTCCGAATCTCCAAAGGAAATTAACTGGCTTTGCTTTCCATCAATCAGATCTACTGCCAACTGATCCTTTACATGATAGATAACCACCCTTTTCTGCTTTCTATTTTGGTATTCCTCAAAATGAATAACCATAAATAAGAACGCCACACAAAACATGGCAAAAGTCACATTTCGATAACTGTAATTCCGAAATCCAGTATACGCAGTTAGCATTATCAAATAGATCGTCAAAACAGACACCCCATTTAGATAAAGCCAATCCAGTGTAGGCATAGGCAACAACTGAATACTCAGAATTAACCAATTCACAAACTTCACAAAGGTTCCCAAAAGAAACCCAACCGTTTCGCCAGCTATCACGGAAAAACTACCAAGACCCAACATGAACAATCCTGTGGTCAGCATTACCATCGCGGAGGGTATAACAATGAGATTAGAAAGTAGAAAATAAGTTGGGAACTGATTGAAATAGTAAACAGACAAAGGAAATGTAACCAGTTGGGCAGCGATAGATACTGAAATGATAGCCCAGAGATAATCAAAAAATTTATTAGGAGCCTCCCAAAGTCGATAAATCGGTGGTTGAAACATCACAATTCCAAAAACCGCAATAAATGAAAGCTGAAAACCTACTTCATAAATAAAAAAGGGATTGTAAATCAATAAAATAAATGCTGCCAGGCCGAGGGAATTGTAGATGTTATTTTTTCGCTTTGTTGACTCACCAATCACAATAATGCTAAACATGACCGAAGCTCGCATCACAGATGGCGAAAACCCAGTTATTAAGGCATAGCACCAAATCAGGGTCAGGGAGATCAAAACAAAAACGATCTTCCCCCACCTTGTTTTTCTTAATTGACCAAATACCAATGAAACCAAAAGATAGACGATCCCAACATGTAAACCAGATACAGCCAGGACATGCATAGCTCCTGCTGCAGAATAAGCATCTTTGATTTCATTATCCAGGAAATCCTTAACTCCAATTAATAATGCGTTCAAAACAGCCGCTTCCTGATCCCCTGGAATAAAGTCAGAAATCATCCTACTCGATGAAGATCGCACCTTGTAGGCTAGTGCCATAATAGAGTTGGCCGGCTCCAATCCCATAACTTTTAGCTCTTCAACTGTATTGAAAGCCTGACCAAATATGTTTTTATGAGTCAGGTATTTCCGGTAATTGAATGCATCAGGATTTTTTGGTCCATTTATTGGCCCAATATTCCCCCAAATGAATAATTGAGTTCCATATGGAAAAATGTGACCAACACTATCCTTCTTGACATATAAATAAATCAATCCGCTGACGGCTTTAGTGTGTTCATTTGTTAAAACCTCATCCAGGTCAAAAACATATCTCAAATACTGCTCACCTTCATAATGATCGGAATTAATTCTTCCTGAAAATGCCAAAACCTCTTCATCCAGGTGAATGTAATGATCAGCATACCTTCTTGAATCATTCAGTAATGCCAGATAGCCCCCTAGATAGGCAAGAAATACCAGTGAGAAAAAGCCTGACAGGATCCTGAAGAGATCGAGGTTTTTGCTACGAAAGGAAAATGCTGTAGCCAGCACAAATAATCCCAGTATGAAAAATATTGACAAGGGAGCTATCCATAGTACGGGAAAGACGGCACTGATAACAATACCTATGATCAGTGCAATTGAATACCGGATAAATGGAAAAGCATTCCATATATTCATAATGAATACCGTTATTCATTAAAGATTAAAAAAATAAATGATTATTACATAACGTAAAGTGATTTGTTTTTACGCTAGGTATTCAGGATCATTTTATAATGCTTGATATTACACTCTTCAAATTGTTTCCCAACCTGTTTGAACCCAAACTTGTGATAGAGAGGCATTGCAGTAATCTGGGCATGCATATATAGGTGTTGTCCTGCCCCCAATTTCACCTTTATATCTTCAAGGACTTTTTCAACAAGCAATGAACCAATCTTCTGACCCCTATAAGATTTTTTGACAGCAAATCTCTCCAACTTGATCCCATCATATGTCTTTCTCCACCTCGCTGCACCAATGGGTTCTTCATCTTCATTTAATGCAACAAAATGATGGGAAGTCTCCTCAAATTGATCAAACTCCTCCTCTCTGGAGACTTGTTGTTCATCAACAAAAACCTCTTTTCTAATACTAAAAGCCTTTTCCCTTAGCTCTGGTGTAGAAGCATTTAAAATATTAATCTTCTTCTGAGTCGACATGCTTATTGTAGGCATTTACAATGTCTTTCACGAGTTTGTGCCGCACCACATCCGTATGGTTTAAATTGACGAAACCAATACCCTTGACATCCTTAAGGACTTTGACTGCTTCGATCAACCCTGATTTCTGACGCGATGGCAAGTCGATCTGTGATTTATCACCAGTTACAATGGCTTTTGAATCCGGCCCCATCCTCGTGAGAAACATTTTGATCTGCATAGGGGTTGTATTCTGAGCTTCATCCAATAGGATATAGGCATTATTTAAAGTCCGACCACGCATATAAGCAAGAGGTGCGATTTCTATCACACCATTTTCCCGATAGTATTTCAACTTCTCACCCGGGATCATATCATGCAGGGCATCATAAATAGGTCGCAGATACGGATCAATCTTTTCTTTGAGATCTCCAGGCAAAAATCCCAGATTTTCACCCGCCTCGACAGCAGGTCGGGTGATGATAATCTTTTTAACTTCTTTGTTCTTCAGTGCCCTAACAGCTAATGCAACAGAAATGTACGTTTTTCCAGTCCCTGCAGGACCAATGGCAAAAACAAGGTCATTCTTTGCGACAGCTTTAACCAGGGTTTTCTGATTTTTGGTCCTTGGGTAGATCTTAGAACCTCTGGTACCGAAGATTAAGATATCTTCAGAGATGCGGCTATGATCATCTTCGTGTTCTTCATTAATATAGGAAACTACATTCTCATGCGTGACTTTTCCATATTTATCGTAATGCTTGATTAACGAATTCAGGATTTCATTGATTCTTAAGATCTGAGGTGCTGTACCCTGAATCTTGATCTCATTGCCCCTGGAAATGATTTTGCTCTCTGGAAAAGCTGATGCGATCTCCTTGATGTTTTGGTTTTCAATCCCCAGAAAATCTATCAGGGACATGTTTTCCAGCGTAATGATTTTTTCTAGCAAATGTGTATGTTATTTACTGTTACTATATGATTGATCCCGATAATATTACTTTTGCTCAAAGTAATAAATTTTTTAATTATCTAGGATGTCTGTGATCACTTTTATGTCGGATTTTGGCACTGAAGACCACTACGTGGCAGCAGTGAAAGCGGCTATCCTCAAGCACTTTCCTGAGTGTAAAATTATCGATTTGAGTCATCACATCGGTCAGGCTGATATTGCACATGCAGCCTACGTCCTTAAAAATGTTTATAACGATTTTCCAGAGCATACCGTTCACTTAATTGCAATAGATTCTGTTTCCAGAGTACCCTCAAAGTTGGTCGCAGTCAAATGGAATAATCACTTTTTTGTTGGACCAGATAGTGGCGTATTTAGCCTCATAGGAAATCTAGAGACAGGGGAAGCTGTAGAGATCATCTCAGAAATCAGCGAATCCTCTACTTTCATTGCCAAAGATGTATTAGCTCCGGCAGCATCAAAACTAGCCAAAGATCATCAACTGTCAGAAATCGGTAAACCGTATCATGAATTGAAAAAGCTTTTTCCCCGACAACTAAAAGTTACCAAGAGGGAAATTGCAGGTAATGTGATTCGGGTGGATCACTATGGAAACCTCATCACCAATATCAATAAAACGGAATTTGACACAATCGTTAAACTGAATGGTAACAGTAAGTTTCAAATCCAATTTGGGAGAGAAAGGACCAATAAGGTAAATCTGTCCTATCATGAGGTAGAATCTGGTGAATGCTACGTCATATTTAATTCACGCGGTTACATCCAAATTGGGATCAACAAGGGAAATGCCTCTGAATTACTAGGTCTTTATCTGGACACCCCCATTAATGTATACTTTGATATATGATCACCAGAATTGTCAGAATGTCCTTCCAACCGGAAAAAGTGAGTGAATTCCTAACCATATTTAGTCAGTCAATGTCACAAATCAGAGGTTTTGAGGGATGTCATCACCTTAATTTACATCAGGACATGAGCCAGAATAATGTGTTTTATACAGTAAGCCACTGGGAAACAGAGTCGCATCTCGAAGCTTACAGAGAATCTGAATTGTTTAATCAAACCTGGAAAAAGGTAAAGCCCCTTTTCAACGATAGGGCTAAGGCTTATAGCTTAAGTGAGAAAATAGCTTAGTGTCCCGTGCAAATAGCAACACCGTCAAACAGATAATCTTCGTTTGCTCCCACATTAGCATATGAAAGGACCATGTTCTTAAAGTATAAGTTATCCATATGAATTTTGATACTTCCGTTCATATTTAGAAAACCATCGTAGGTAAGTACCTCGCCGTTAGACATTTTTTCCTGATCAAGTACGGTGACACTGGTACCAGTAGTACCATCAAGTGGACTCAACTTAAAAGCTAGCTCTCCCACTTCACTCACTGATCCAAAATGCAGGTGTGCAGGATGATCCAATCCTGATCTTGTATTCTCAACTTTAATTGAAATCTCTATTTTCCCGGGTTCTAATTCTGTCACTTTCACAGAACCATATACCGGATTATAATTGGCCTGACGCATAGGATACTCTACTGATCTGTTTACAACATCAGCACTTTGATTAATATCACACGCGAATAACAGTACAGGTAATAGAAATATCAGTTTTCTCATGGTTTCAAAATTGATTCTTAAAAATAACATCAAAGTGCATCAAAAGATTGCATCAAGGACAATTATTTATTGTCAATTACTCCTGTCGAATCAGCCTTAACAGGTTTTAGCTTAAGTATTTCATCAGCAAATCTGAAAACTGCCTGTTCTACACTTTCAAGATCCTTACTTGTGATGTATGAGGCCAATACATGCTCACCTACATCCGGAAACGCTACAACCAGCTTTTTATCATCAGTTGTTGAAGTCAATTGATCAAAGTGCTTAATTGCTTCTACAGAAACCGTATGATCCTGCTCTTCATCATTTTTATAATAGTAACCGAGAAAATATGGCTGAGTGATTTCTTTGAAGTTTTCCTCTTTCATCGTCTGGCTCAGAAGCTTCTGCAATGCAGCAATCGCTTCAATTCGATACCTGGTAGTCCAATATTGATTAACCAGTGAGTCCTCATCCTCGAAACTTCTAAAATCACCCACGATCATTTTGCCAAGCTGTAACCCCCATGGCAAAGTCAATAATTTAGCGTTAGGATCAGCAATTTCAATGTTAGGGGAAAATAATATTAACGCATCAATGAGTTCAGGATTTGCCCCGGCTAAATAGATAGATAAGGTGCCTCCCGTAGAAGTGGACATTACAATAACTTCTTCTCCCAACAATTGACCAATGGCAACAGCTTCTTTTGCAGTTTCTATTAATCCATTGGGAGTGAGATCAGACATAGACTCTTCTCCTTCTAACCCATGATTTGCTAATCTCGATAAATATAAATTGAATCCATATCGCTTTGCGAAATCCAAATGTACTGGGTTTCCCTCTTCATGAGAAGCCGAAAATCCATGCAGGTAAACGATTGAATACCTGGTTCGGCGCTTTGATGAGTCAGCCCATATTATTTTTGCTTCGTTTCCGAACCTGATATTTGAAACCTTCGTTTCTTTGCTATCAACAACCTCATCCAAATCCTCCAAAGAAACATCTTTCAAAAGCTCAATTTCAGGAGTTTCGATCGGTCCATAGTAGACTTTTGGACCTAAAAAGAACAGTAAAACAATTACTAATAGGGTATAAAGGGTGATTCTAGAAATTTTCATTGGCTTAATTTCCCATTTAAAATTACACCCTTATGGTTTAGTATGATCAGTTATATTAAGAATACAATAACGAATCCTTAAGCTTAAATGTCAATAAATCGCTAATTTAGAAGTAAACAGATTTACACACCGCCATGAAAAAGTCTTATCGGATTATTGTGATAATCCTTTCTCTACTACTTTTCACAAGTTGCATCCGCGTTGAAACGGTCATTAAAGTGAATAAGGATGGAAGTGGTACGATCACCGAAACAGTCATGATGTCAAAAGTTTTTGTTGATATGATGCGTTCATTTAGCGAATCATTTAGCGATCTCGGGGGTGATGAAGCTAAAGAAGCTGAGGAGTTTTCCCTCTTTGATGAAGAAAAACTCACCAGTGAAGCCATGGATTATGGAGAAGGTGTAGCCTATTCATCAGGCAAGAAAGTTGTGGATAAGGACTGGGAAGGGTATACAGCCGTTTATTCTTTTAAAGACATCTCCAAGGTGAAATTAAATACCAGCCAGGAAGATAAGGTAGATACTGGTATGAATGGTCCTTCTATGGAAGATGAGCCACAGGAAGAAAAAGATGATGAATTCTATTATTTCACTTTTGAAAAAGGGTCCACTCCTAAACTAATTATCAATAGATATGAAGTAGAGAAAGGTGATGATACAACTGAAGAGTTTGAAGAAACAGAAACCACCGATGAAGGGAGCGAAATGGATATGATGAATTCAGAAATGATGAACATGTTTACGGGTATGCATTTCAACATGACAATTGAAGTGAATGGAAAAGTTACAAACAGCAACGCTTCCTATAGAGATGGATCAGTCATTACTTTAATGGATATGGATTTCGGCAAAATGATGAAAAATAAAGAAGCCTTTTCTGAATTGACCAAAAAGAAACCGGAAACAGCTTCCGAAATGAAGTCCTTCATGGAAAAGTTTGATGGTCTAAAGTTAGAATTAGAACAGCCCATAACCGTCAGCTTCAAATAATCCTCCCTTAATAATAGATTAAAGCATTTTCTAAAGGGCGTTAAATCAAACAATCAATAATAAAAATTTTCAGGTGCTCCCCCAATCCAAACACCAATAAAAAAAGGGGTAAGAATAAAAATGTCCAAAATAAGAACTATTTTCTTGAAAATCAGGTGATTTCAACCCCTCTAAAATCTCCTTAGAAAATAAAAAATAGGCTTTTTTACCACTTAAACAGTGATTTGCTAATTACGACAAAATACAGAATATTCAATAACAATATCGTTAGTTATAACAATATTATTCCGAAGGGAAAAAAAATAAATAACCCAAAACCACTAAAAACAGCCACTCAATTCATATGTGGCTGATACTCATGTATCTGCGCATATATTTTATAAGTGATTTACCTAGATCATTTTTTTATATATACCTCTTTTAGCTGTATGTTATTATACGCATATTGAAAAACTTAAATAATTTTTTTGAACTTTTATATATTGTATTATTCTAAGTTTTTACAAAATCTTCTTTCAATCAACAATTAGGTTTCGTCCTGATTATCAGTGCGATAAACATCTTTTGTAAAAAAGAAGCAATAGTAACTAGTATGAAGAATCTATACTTTTACAAAAAATCATATATAACTAAAACTTAAATAAAATCATGAAAAAGTTATTTGTAATTCTCGCTGCTTCTATTGCTCTTGGTATGGCTTCTTGTGTAGATGACAACCTGACTGAAATCGAACAAAATGTACCTGAATTCCAGGCCCCAGATAATGGAAGTGATCCAACACCCCCTTGTCCTGTTCCTGGTGCATGCTAAAAAGAAAATCCATAGCTGGTTATGAGTTAAAGTATTAAATGGAACCATTCCATTATCAATGATTTTAAAAAAAGCCTTCCAAAGTTTGAAGGCTTTTTTTATTTTTAAAGTCAGTTATGGAATCAATTATACTTACAATCATCATCACCTTTGGTGTATCCTCTCCAGCACAAATATTGGAAGAGGCAGCAAAGGATTTCAGAGACCCTGCTAAAACTCAGCTCTATTTGGATACTTTAGCAGGTATGGATCTTACAGATTCAGAGAAAGCCAGGTATCATCATTATCAAGGTTATGTGCATTCGCAAAATAATGATATTGCTCGTGCTATTGTGAATTATCGGGAATCTATCCGGTACTATGAGGCTTTAGAAGCAAAAGCACCAGGAAAGAATACTGAAGATCATTTTTATTATAGGATTAGTTCAGCTTATCAAGGTTTAGGCAACCTGTATTATCATTATAACAGTCCAGAAATGGCCATGGATGAATATGAAAAAGCCTTGAAATATACCCCACCCAAATATTTACCTGGAGCATATTATAATATTGCTCTTGCACAAAACAAGATGGGTAATACCGAAATAGCTGTCGATTACTCGCTTAATTCATTCAAATTAAGCGTTGAACATGGCGATGATGAATTTCGAATTAAATCACAAATTTTCCTTGGAACTCTGCTTCAACAAAGTAAAAACTATGAAGCCTCACTGGAGCATTTAAATACTGCCTTATTGGACGATAGTCTGACAATTGCTCTGGAAACTCAAGCTCGAAATATATTAGGAATTACTACCTGGATGTTGAAAGATTATGGTTCGGCAGAACACAATTTCAATTATGTTGTTGAAAATGGGAATAGATATTATCAATTTATTGGCCTTCTGAACCTATGCGAAATGAATCTTGAACAAGGATTTGTTTATAAGTCAATCGAAGTAGGGACAAAAGCAGAAACTCAATATGCTGACCTGATAACCAATCTAGATAGAGCAAAACTTTACTCTTACATTTCTGATGCATACGCTGAACTCAACGATATAAAAATGGCTCTTGAATATTCTAACAAATATCGAGACTTCACAGTATCCTTTAATGAAAAACAGCAAGCTATAATTGACGTTGGTCAAGCCAATCAAATTAAGGCAGTGGTAGATAATTATGAAAGTGAGCTTAAAGCTGCAGAGGATCGGAAAAAATCTATTCAAGCAAACATAGTAGTGTCTTCAATCATCCTGATCTCATTCATCACGCTCATCTGGCAACAACAATCCAAGAAGAAGAAGCTGGTCAAAGAAATCGAGAATGTACTATTATCTTAAGACTTACCTGACAGCAAACTGATAAATTGTCTGTGAATGAAATTTTTCCCCGGTATCTAGAATGGTGCTGGGGAATTTTTTTTGATTGGGTGAATCCGGATAATGTTGCGTCTCCAGACAAATGCCTCCCCTACTGATAAACTCTGAATTATTTCTACTTTTCCCACTTAATCCGTTAGCAGTATAAACCTGTACCCCGGGTTCTGTGGTAAATGTTTTTAATTCCCTACCTGTATGGGGTGCGTATAGTGTTGAAATCTCCTTTAGCTCCCCACTCCAGTCATCTACCACCCAACAATGATCATAACCTCTTGTTATCGCCAGTTGTGAATTTTCAGCATCAATATCCTGACCTACAGGTTTTGCTTTTGTGAAATCGAATGGTGTGTTAGATACTGATTCAATAACTCCTGTTGGAATCAGGAACTCATTAACTGGTAGATAATTGGACGCAGCCAGTTGCAGTATATGATTCGTAATTGGTTCCTGATGATTGCCCAGATTGAAATAGCTGTGGTTTGTGAAATTGACAATCGTTCTGCTATCTGTAGTCGCTTCATAGTCAATAATCAATGCATTGTCTTCTGTCCACAAATAGGTTACAAGACAGGTCAGTTCCCCCGGGAATCCATCGTCCATATGCGGACTGATAAACTTAAGCTTGATACCAATCTTATCCTTCTCTTGAATCTCTTCTATTACTTCCCATACTTCTCTGTTAAACGATTGGGTACCGCTATGTAAATTATTCGGGCCATTGTTTGCTTCTAGCTCATAGGTCTTCCCATCCAGCTCAAATCGGGCATTGGCTATTCTATTGGCAAATCTCCCAATAATTGAACCAAAGGAAGACCGCTTCTCATATTGACTGATTGAATCAAAGCCAAGTACTACTTCTCCCAGTACACCATCTTTATCCGGAACCTTGATACTGATAACGGCTCCACCGAAAGTGATGATCGACACTGAGGCTCCTGACTTGTTTGTCAAGGTATATTCCAGCACTTCCTTTCCCTGAGCGGTGATACCAAATAATTTGTTTGAAATCTGGCTTTCTGATTGTTCACTTTTCATTTGACTGCAGGAAATTAAAATTAGAATTAGGAAATATGCTGATATGGCTCTCATGGTATTTCAATTGATTCATTTAAATCAAAAATACTCAATCAATCAGCTCAACCCTAATTTATTCAGGCAGTGGACTGGTGGCAGTCCAACCTCCATCTACCACGATGGTCTGGCCAGTGATCTGCCGGGCTTCATCACTTGCTAAAAACATGATGGCATTTGCAATATCAATCGGATAACAGGCTCTGTTCATGGGTATCAGCTTAGACCATGTTCCTTCATAGTCCTCCTCTTCCAGTAGCGTTCGCTCAGTAACTGTTGCACCTGGAGCCACACAGTTAATATTGATCTGATGGGGCGAGAGATCGATCACTAGCGCTTTTGAAAGCATTTCAATAGCCGCTTTAGACATCCCATAAGCACTCAGGTTTTTAACCGCCTGGTGTCCAGTTACAGATGAAGTCATTACAATACTTCCTCCATCATGCTCTTTCATATATTTTGAGGCCTCCTGTACCAGGAAAAAGGTACCTCTAAGATTTACATCGAGCAATCTTTGGAACATATCCTCCTTAAAAGAGAAAAAGTCACCAAATGAAGTAATTCCAGCATTTGCTATGGCTATATCCAGTTTTCCGAAATGGGTAACCGCTGCATTCACAAATGACTTGATGGTTTTAATATCTGAGGAATCGCCAACTGCGGGAACACATTTTCCCGGGTTACCCTTAAGTTTTTCGGCAGCCTGGTTGGCTACATCTTCTTCTACATCATTTAATATCACATGGCAGCCATTGATCACAAGTTGTTTACATACTTCAAAACCAATTCCGGTTCCTGCACCTGTTACGATGGCTGATTTTCCTGCTAAACTTTTCATTTAAATAGTACTGGATTAATGTTGCGGATGCAAATTAGTGAAAAAGGCTTTTAGCCACATAAAGTAGGAATAGTAACTGTCAAGAATATTTGCCTTAACAATGAATGATCGCTAAATTGGCTCTGCAACATCAATCAAAAATGAAAAAATCAAATAAGAAAAACACCCGGAGGAATTTTATCAAACAATCCTCCTTTGCATTGGCATCATTTTCCATTGTTCCCAGATATGTACTGGGAGGGACAGGAGTCACTGCTCCCAGTGACAAGATTACGCTAGGCTTTATCGGTACTGGTAAACAGAGTGGAGGATTAAGGAACAATTTCATCAAGATGGACAATGTGCAGATAGTGGCTGCCAGTGATGTATTTGAATCCAAGGTGAAGAACTTCCAACAAAAAGTTAATGACCATTACGCAGCTGAAGCTTCGACCACCAAATACAAAGGATGTGATGTTTATGAGGACTATCATAAACTGCTGAAAAGAAAAGACATTGATGCGGTGGTAATTGCAACACCTGACCATTGGCATGCTGCCAATATCATTGATGCCGTTAAGGCGGGTAAAGATGTTTACTGTGAAAAACCACTAACGCATAACATCTTTGAAGGTCGTGCAGTAGTAAATGCTACAAAGAAATATAATAAGGTGCTCCAGACTGGTAGTATGCAACGCTCCTGGCCAAGCTTCAGGGATGCCTGTGAGATGGTGCAAAGTGGCCATATTGGTGATGTAAAGAGAGTTTTGGTCAATGTGGGTGATCCGGCAGTACCTTATAACTTACCTACAGAGCCTACCCCAAAAGACCTCAACTGGGATATGTGGCTCGGGCCAGCACCAGTACTAGGTTACAATTATAGACTGGCTCCTACCCTGGACGGTGATTTCTTCCCCGACTGGAGGGATTATGAAGAACTAGGTGGCGGAATCATCGCTGACTGGGGTGCGCATATGTTTGATATTGCCCAATGGGGATTGGGTATGGATGATAGTGGACCTGTTGAAATCATTCCTCCAAAAGACCGCTCAGCGGTTAGAGGTTTAAAATTTGTCTATGCCAATGGCATCGAGATGTTCCATGAAGACTTCGGTAGAGGTTTTGGTGTACGATTTGAAGGTACCACAGGAGTTATCGATATCAGCAGACAATACCTGGAATCACTTCCAACTGCGTTGATTAGATCCAAGATGGAGGATGACAAGGTAAAACTATATAGAAATGAAAGCCATTACCATGACTGGATCGAATGTATCCAATCAAGAAAAGATCCAATTTGCCCGGCTGAAGTAGGTCATCGTTCTGCTTCTATCTGCCATTTAGCGAATATCGGGTATGACCTGGGTAGGCCGTTAAAATGGGATCCGGCTAAAGAGGAGTTTGATGATGCAGAAGCAAATAAGATGAGAGGAAGAAGCTACAGGGAGGGATATGAGCTTCCGGTAGTCTAAAGAGTATGATCCAAAGAAAAAAGGCCTCTAGGGAGGCCTTTTTTTATTCCTTATACTTCAAAAACTTCTCTCCGGTATATGTACCTCCTGGATAGGTATAATTTACCTTGACAATCCCGTTCGGAAGAAGTTCGAAGATCACTTTTGGAAATCCTCTAGCACCTTCAAAGGTATTATTACCTTTATAAGTGATTGCCTGATGGTATTGACCATTCCTTTTTACAAACAACATATCATCCCTTTGAACAAACTCGACATTATTTCCGGATTCTGTCTGATATAGACCTGTGATTCTGTCATAAACAGCCTGTTCCAATGGGAACTGTTTGCTCATTACCACATCAAATACCACTTCACTTTCACCAGATCGATTTTTTGAGATATTCAGTATCCGGTTTACAGCATCGGGAGCGGATGATGAAGAATCCTGTTCCAAATATTTGTCTCCTTTAAAATATATCTGGGTGATCAGATCCTGCTGACCGGGAACACTGACCCTCATATGTATATGGGCTGGTCTCCAGGAGTTGGTTTCAGGGTTTGCCTGATAAGGAACGGGTACAATTGTTTTAAATTCATATTTGCCATTTGCACTTGTCTGGACAGCACCTCTGAATGCGTAATCATCCGAGCTATTGTCATAGTGTTCCTTCTCATCACATTGCCAGATTTCTACAAGGGCATCACTTAGCGGAGTAGTTCCATCATCCCCATAGATCGTGCCCTTCAAACCCATCGGTGTACCTGTTGAACCTGGGTGAATGATATTACTTCTCATTGGAGACCCAGGTCTATAAAATGGCCCCAGTATATCTGTTGTGGTGGGAGTGCTCCCTACATAGTTTTTACCATTCCAGTTGATGGCCCCAAAAGCACTGATACTCATGACAGTCATTGAGGATTTTTTGACAAATATTCTTCTTTTCATGGTGGGTTAGGTTATTTATTTTGATCGCGTCATTATCAGTTCCGCAAATAATTTACCCTTACCTACCATCAACTATGATATTTCGAACATGCAATGAGCTATAGTAAGATAAGCAAATTGATTCGAATAGACAGTTCGGAATGGATATAGAAAGCTCAATCTTGATACCGCTTACTTAAATATTCCTTCATCCAAGTGTTTATCTCCCATTGGGAGACTATTGGTTGGTTAGTAAAGGGCAAAGTTGGTAAATAAGGAATAGCTCCAAATTCGGTAGTAATGGGAAAATCCTTCATTCCTCTTGCTTTGTGTTGTTCAATGATGGCATCCCACCAGGCCACATGTTTCTTCAATGCCTCTTCCCACTCAGGAGCACCTGGATGAGTCACTTGTGGACCTTCAGGATAACCTACCCTTGCATGAATGTGTGCGGTACGCCTAATCGCTTCCTGCATGATTTCAGGTTGATCATCCAGATAAGTTTCGGAGACACATACCCAATGAGAAAAGTCTGCAGTGATTTTCATATCAGGAAAATGCTCAAAAAAGGGTTTGGCACTGAATGTACTGAAGCTAAAGCGAGCCCTGTGGGTTTCATGTAAAATAGTTACTCCTGTTTCATTGGCTACATTTTCAGCCGCTTCTATGATGCCGCAATTAGTTTCAAAATCATAAAAGTCTCTACCTGTATGGCTTACAATAAATAATGGATTGAAACCAGCCAGATAATGAAGGTATTCTACCATACGTCTCTCAAAGCTTTCTGCAGATTCATCAGACGGAGGTAAATGTTGTTGAGCAACCAATTTAAGGTCAAATTTTTCCAATCCTTCCCGGAGCTCCATTCCAAAGTCTTTTTCGAAGGGGATCCCAATTTCTGCTCCATCATAACCAGCAGCTTTAATTTTCTCCAGGAATTGAAAGACTGGCAGGTGCTCACTCCCCCAGTAAGGGCAAAAGAATTGGATTTTCATAGGGTCAGGGATTTATGATATGGAAAATACAAAAATGAAAGTAGATAATACCCTGAAAAATAAAAAAGCCAGCTAATAGCCGGCCTTTTACTGTGTACTCACTTCGTTCGTACCCAGGGCCGGAGTCGAACCGGCACGATATTGCTATCATTGGTGTTTGAGACCAACGCGTCTACCAATTCCGCCACCTGGGCATTTTTTATTGATACGAAAGCTTATCCTCCGTAGCCTCCCTTAGAAGGAGGGCAAAAGTAATGGAAGAGGGTTATTAAAACAATAGATTTATGATGATGAACAGCAGAAATCACGTTTCAATTTCTTCCATGAACAATTTCAGGATTTTCTTGCCGCCACTCTTTAAAAGAAGTCTCAAGGGTTTGTGAAAATGTACTCACCTCCTGAGCTCCCGATATAGCATACTTCCTGTTAAACACAAAGAATGGGACACCACGTATGCCTAACAGACGTGCCTCATAGAGGTCTTCCTCTACCTGGTTCGCATAAGTTCTGTTTTTCAAAGCAGTTTTAATTACTTCATCGTCTATCCCAATTTCTTTTCCTAACTGGATTAAGGTTAAGTCATCATCAATATTCTTTGATTCAGTAAAATATGCTTGCAACAGTCGCTCTTTTGCAGCCGACTGCTTACCAGATTCTTTAGCTAAATGAATCAACTCGTGAGCTTTGTGGGTATTGGCAGGGATGGCTTTATCAAGGTGATAGGTGAGCCCCACCTGTTCTGCCATATATGACACCCTATCATTCATCTCTTTGGCATACTCCGGACTCCACCCTTTTTCCTCGGCTAAATACTGGTTAAGCGTTTGACCAGTGACGGTCTTCTGTTCCGGAGACAGTTGAAAGCTCTTCCATTCTATTTCAATACTGTCTTTTCCTTTAAATTGATCCAAAGCAGTTTCTAATCTTCTTTTTCCGATGTAGCAAAATGGACAAACCACATCGCTCCATATTTCTATTTTCATGCCAATGCTTTCTTTAAGTTTAGCTAACCTTTTCTAGGCGGAAAAAGTTGCTTTGGGAGGCATTGAATTATCGTATTCAAGCAATTAACTAAAAAAACCGGGATAAGAACCCCGGCTTTTTCTCAATAAACACTCAAAACTACTACTACTCATTTATCTTTATCTCCATCCACCTCCGAGGGCTCTGTAGAGATTTACCCAAGCCTGCATTTGCTCCATCCTGGTGTCTACCAGCTCGAACCTGGACTCCAATGCATCTTCCTGTGTAAGCAATACCTCCATATAATCAGCTCTTGCAGAGCGGAAAAGGTTATTAGATATATCAATAGACTCAGTGAGGGCCTGTACCTGCTGTTCCTTAAGGTCATAAGCGCTTGCCATATTTTTAATCCTGGACATTTGATTTACCACCTCCAGATAAGCATTTAGAATAGTTCGCTCATAATCATAAACGGCCTGAATCTGTTTTGCACTGGCGGAATAGTAGGTGGCCTTTATCGCATTTCTATTTACTAACGGAGCCATCAATTCCCCTGCCATGGTATATATCAGAGACTCCGGTGTTGACACCAAATAACGGGCATTGAATGCCTGATATCCAATACCAGCTTTAATCCCTAACCTCGGATAAAAATTGGCTTTAGCCACTTTGATATCCAGATTTGATGCCATCAATTCCAGTTCTGCCTGGATGATATCAGGTCTGTTTTCAAGGAGTTGAGATGGAATACCTGTATAAATCGAGTCAGGTATTATGCTGTGAAAGGATCCCGGATCCCTGGGAATGGGCCTTGGGAATCCCCCGATTAAGAAATTAATCCGGTTTTCCGCTTCAATAATCTTCTGCTGGATCTCATACTGAAGACTTCTGGTATTGAGCAACTGGGCTTCAAACCTTCGAACTGCCAACTCAGTTACCCTGGCAGATTGTTTCTGAAGCTTCACCACCTCTAAAGCGTTTGACTGAATATCGATATTCTGAACCACAATGCCCAATTGATTATCCAGCGCTAGCAATTCATAATAGGAACTGGCAATTTCAGCTATCAGGTTAGTAACCATAAACTTCCTTCCCTCTACAGTCCCCACGTACCGAGTTAAAGCTGATTTCTTAGCATTTCGCAGCTTTCTCCAAATGTCCACTTCCCATGAAGCATATGCCCCAACCATGAAATCTGGTAAGGGCTCAGGAAATGCTTCTCCGTCCCTGATATCCAGGTTTTCTTCTACTGCGCCATTACGCGTATACCGACCAACTTTATCAACACCAGCACCCGCTCCAAAATCCACGAAAGGAAGGTATTCCCCTTTCCGGGCTCTCACCTCATTACGAGCTATCTCAATCTCCTGAGAGAATATATTTAACTCCTGATTGTTGATCAGAGCCGTATCAATCAGTGCCTGTAAGTTCGGATCAGAGAAATACTCCCTCCATACCATATTTGCTGCATTGGTTGTATCCGTTTTATCAATAAACTTATCAGGCACAGATTTATTAGCTTCTTTTGGGATAATATCCGGTGCACATGAATTGAGTACCACGGCCGTTATCAGCAGACTGAAAATTCTAACAACTATTTTCATCTTCATTTTTCTTCGTTTTTATCCCCTTTATTTGACTTCTCATTACGCTCGTGCTCTTTTTGCAATAGTCGTTCACGATCTTCCATGGTATGAATGTATTCTTCTGATAAAGGCTCATCATGTTCATCACTGATCAGGCTACGACCTTCAGCCATCTTACCAAAGATGTAGTACAATCCAGGGATTATGATAACACCGATAACCGTTCCCATTAACATTCCTCCAAGGGCTGAGCCTCCAATAGTCTTGTTGCCGACTGCTCCAGCTCCATGAGAAATCACCAATGGAATCAACCCGGCAATGAATGCAAATGAAGTCATCAAAATTGGTCTGAATCGGACCCTGGCTCCTTCAATGGCAGCTTCAAGTATCGGTGCACCCTGACGATTCTTCTGTACAGCAAATTCTACAATCAGTACTGCGTTCTTTCCTAAAAGACCCACCAGCATAATCAAACCGACCTGTGCATAGACGTCATTGGCTAGCCCCATCAGCTTGAGCAGCAAAAACGATCCAAAGATTCCGACGGGTAATGAAAAAATAACTGCGAGTGGAAGAATGAAACTTTCATACTGAGCAGCCAATACCAGGTATACGAAAATGATAACTATGATAAAAATATAAAGTGCTTCATTTCCTCGTCTTGCCTGGTCATAGGATAGATCTTCCCAGGCTATATCATAACCACGCGGTAAAGTATTGGCAGCCACTTCCCGGATTGCATCTACTGCATCACCGGTAGTGTAACCCTTTGCGGGTAGTCCCCTTATTGATGCAGAGTTATATAAGTTGTAGCGTGTCAACTCATTTGGGCCCTGCCTTTTGACAAGTTTCATGAATGCTGAATAGGGCACCATGTCACCTTCCTCATTTTTTACGAAGAGTTCACTCAGATCCGAAGGATATCTCCTGTATTCAGGCATGGACTGGACATACACTTTGAAAAACCGACCAAATCTGATAAATCCTTGCTCATAAGTACTACCAATCAGAATATTCAGGTTTTCCATCGCAGCATCAATAGATACCCCCTTCTGCATGGCAATTTTGTTATCAATTACCAACTCATATTGGGGATAATTTGCAGCAAAAAAGGTGAACAATCCAGTCAACTCTTTTCGCTGCCGTAGCGCATCCATAAATTGAGTATTTATTCTTTCAAACTCATGGTAATCAGTAGAATTCGTTTTATCAAGCATTCGAAGCGAAAAACCTCCGGATGTTCCGAATCCAGGTACTGCTGGTGGCTCAAAAAACTCAACAATTGCTCCAAGTTCATGGGTCTTCTCCTCGAGTTCTTCCATGATTTCGGTCACGGTTTGATCACGCTCAGACCAGTTCTTCAAGTTGATCAAACACGTTCCTGCATTTGAACCCCTTCCTTCAGTCATAATTTCATATCCTGCAAGTGCTGAAACAGATTCTACACTTTCTATCTCCTCACATATTTGTTGAAGCTCGATCGCCACATGATTTGTTCTTTCAAGAGTGGCTCCGGGAGGGGTCTGAATGATCGCATAGATAGTACCCTGATCTTCGTTAGGTATAAAGCCTGAAGGCAGGATTTGGTTTTCATAAAAAATACCAATACCAAAGGCAAGCAGAACACCAAAGGTGACCAATCTGCGATTAACAATAAGCCTTAATATTCCTACATATTTACCAGTTACTCTTTCAAATCCTCTATTGAAACCATCCAATAACCGGGTCAGTACATTTCGTTTTTTTGGCTTG
Organism: Bacteroidota bacterium; assembly: GCA_047947195.1. Classification (GTDB taxonomy): domain Bacteria; phylum Bacteroidota; class Bacteroidia; order Cytophagales; family Cyclobacteriaceae; genus UBA7330. Next base: position 961,685 of record CP170458.1, on the reverse strand, counting down.
CCATGATTATTTTTTAATAACATAGCACATAATACCGGTGTCAGTGTCAGTGCAATTAAAGCCGAAAGAATGATTGAACTGGCCATCGTGATCCCAAATTGCCGGTAAAAGGTTCCAACCGGTCCCGGCATGAAAGTAATAGGTAAGAACACTGAAGTCATTACCAGAGTAATTGCGATAATCGCTCCACTAATTTCTCCCATTACCGCTTTCACCGCGTTATATGGTGACATGTCATGTTCTTCCATCTTGGCATGTACAGCTTCAACCACCACAATGGCATCATCCACCACAATACCAATGGCCAGTACCAATGCAAACAAAGTGATCAGGTTAATTGATAACCCAAACAGCTGGAGAATGAAAAATGCTCCAATAAGTGATACAGGAACCGCCAATATCGGGATCAGGGTAGAGCGCCAATCACCTAAAAAGATGAAAACCACAAATGCTACCAGGATAAATGCATCTCTCAAGGTATGTGTTACCTGCTCAATAGAAGCGTCCAGGAAGCTTGAAACGTCATAACTGATCTTATAATCCATACCCGGAGGGAAAAAGTCTTCCATCTCCTTCAGCTTTTCCTTCACTTCAGCAATTACATCCGAAGCGTTGGTTCCCACGTTTTGTTTCAAGACAATAGAAGCTGCAGGATACCCATCCAGGTTGGAATAGATATCAAAAAACTCACTTCCAAGCTCTACCTCAGCAATATCTTTCAGATATATAATTTCTCCTTCTTCATTAGCTCTAATGATAACTTGCTCATATTGTTCAGGCTGGTTATATCTATCCTGGTATGCCAATACATATTCCAATGATTGAGCTTGTTTTCCAGATGCCTGACCCAAACGCCCTGGACGAGCCAGGATACTTTGCTCCAACATTGCATCCATCACTTCTTCTGCTGAAATACTGTACGCACGCATCCTATCTGGCTTCAGCCAGATCCTCATGGCATATTGCCGGCTACCCAGGATTTGAGCTCTTGCTATCCCGGGGATCCTTTGAATCTCCTGGATCATATGCACATTCGCATAATTGTATAGGAACTTCTCATCAGCATCTTTATCTGTACTATAGAGGTTCACATACATTAACATACTGGGCTGAATCGGGGTAATAATCACCCCTTCTCTTTGTACAAGCGGTGGAAGTAGAGGCATCACCTGATCGACCCTTGTTTTTACCCGTACGGTAGCCAGGTTGGGGTCGGTACCCGGTTCGAAGATGATCCGAATTGTTGCCTCTCCGGCGCTGGTAGCATCAGAGGAAATATAACGTGCACCCTGAACTCCGTTTAGTTGCTGCTCCAGAGGGATCAAAGTTGAATTGACCAGTACCTCTGCATTAGATCCAGGATAAGCAATGAAAATATTGACAGTCGTAGGAGCAATCTCAGGAAACTGAGATATTGGAAGTGTCTTGATTGCAAGTCCCCCAGTAAAAAGTAGGATCAAAGAAATCACTATGGCCAATACAGGCCTATGAATAATTCTGCTAAAGAACATTTTATCTCTTAATTAATTGGTTGAAAAGACCTATTCTGCGTGAAGTTGTAGCTGAGTAAGGGCGACTTTTGGTTCCAGAAAATCAAGAGCTATTTTGTCTCCATCTTTTACTTTTCTTAATCCTTCGAGAAGGATTTTATCCGTTTCCTTGAGCCCACTTGTAATTGCATAAAGATGTGGTATTTCAGCTCCAATTGTGACTGGATTCGCATGAATGATATTATCATCGTCTACAATAAATACATATTTCCGATCCAGAATCTCATACGTGGTCTTCTGTGGGATCAACAACGCATTTTTTAATGGTGTCTCAATTAGGATATTACCAGTTTCACCATGTCTCAACAATCCATTTGGATTTGGGAATGTGGCTCGGAATGCAATATTTCCGGTTGTGTTATTAAAATCTGCTTCAATAGCAGTCACTTTACCTGCGTAATCAAATAATTTATTATTTGCCATCAGAAGCTTCACATTAATAACACTATCCTTTTTGACTTTGGATTTGTATTCCAGGTATTCTGCCTCTGGTACATTGAAGTAAACCCACATCTCATGATTATCAGACATAGTAGTTAATAGTTCTCCCTCATCCACAAGACTTCCCAGTCGGACATGAAAATGGTCCATAATTCCATCAAATGGTGCTCTTACCTGAGTAAAATCAAGGTGAACCTGGGCCAGGGCTAATTCAGCGTTTGCTTTATCAAACTTTGCCTGTGCCAATGCCAATTCATTTGGTGCCACCACATTGCTTTCAGCCAACCTTTTGGTATTCTGATATTCAATCTCCGCAAAATGTGCCTCTGCCTCTGCTCGCTTCAATTCTGCCTGATACATTCTAGGCATAATTTGAAACATTAGCTGTCCTTTTTTAACAAATTGCCCCTCATCCACATAGATCTTTTCAAGATAACCTCTCTCAAGCGCTCTTAATTCGATATGTTGAATGGAATGTATTTGGCAAACGTAGTTTCGAGTAGTTAAAGTATCTCTTATGATAGGACTTGTAACAAGATACTTACTTTCAATTTCGTGATGCTCTTCGTGTGATCCACAGCTAGTCAGCACGGTGATTACAGTTAGAACAACTAAATAACTAATATTTTTAATCTTCATTTTTTATTAACAGGAATATTTAGATAATAGAGTATGCAATCATTTTGTAGTAGCGAATTACTTAATTCAGCGTGTTTGATAAGGGTAATTAATCCCTAAACAGTGATTGCAGATAATTCAAACCTGGTTTGAATCAATAATAAATGAAGATTTCAGCAATGAAGCCGGAGCTGGCAATAGGTAATGAAAAATTTCGGATGATTGTCCGAAATAAGGGGACGGTAAGAATTACCAAATTTAAAAACCCCAGAAGAAATATTTTTAAAACAATAGGTATGAATGGCTGGAATAAAGAAATCCACCAGCATATCATTTCGAGTCTCAGGGATTTTATGCTCTCCTACCTCCTCAGAACCAGTTTCCATTGAAATGGAAACTTGCTCATGATGGAGCAGGTCAACCCAGATATAGTCTGTAACCGCTAAGGTTAAGATCAGTGAAAGAATGATATAGAAAATATTATGCTTCATTCAAACCTCAAATATATCAACAATACGAGTCTGCCGTACATTTCGTTTGATTTTTTAGATAAATAGCATAAATGGGCGGCTGATTAATCATATATCAATGATTATATACAAGAATTTTAATTCAATTTGCAATAATCATACCAAAGAAAACGGGCTTGCGCCCGTCTTTCTTTTTTTATGTACTAAAAAACAACATGGATTCTTAAAGATCAAAAATCTCTTTTTTGATCAATGTATTGTCATAGAAAATCAGGAATGAAACACTCTTACCTGCAATTTTTTCCAGATTATAGGTCTTGTTCACTTGTTTCATTTCCTTCAATTCATCAGTATATAGCAAATCATTGTTTTGATCATAGATATATACATTCAGATCTTTTCCTTCCGGATGGCTACCTACGAAAGACACGTTCTTACCTGAATTCTTCAATTGTACCTTGAATTTGCTCAATCCGCCCAGGTCAATACTCTCTTCGAACTGATAATCAGCCGATTTTACGATAAACTCGTATTCCCCCAAAGCAAGGAAGCTTAAGTTATATCTCTTTATAAACCCCGTAGTTGAATGAAGTTTTTCGGTATGAACCAGGCTTTTATCTTGATTATATATTTCAATGGTCACATCCTCCTTAAAGGGAGAATTATAAACCACCTTGTACATCTTTTCTGTCTTTTCCGCTACTACTTTACAATAAGCAGTACTTTCTGTTGAATTTGGCTTCGCGATTATTGAGGTAGTACTAAAAACTGTTAATAACACTACCAGAAATTTGCTGTGAAGTTTCATTTTGTCCTTTGTTTTTGATTATGAATTTCTTAGCAAATAAAGAATATCATTGATTAATTTTCAAATAAAAGGTAATTATTTTATGTTATTTATATGTTAAAACCAATATTTGTACAATATTGATAATTTTATATAACTTTAATGAAGAGTTACTAAAAACAGGCTGATTCCCATTGCTTTTTTGAATTATTTTTATCAATGATTAAAATATTTTAATCATTGCATTTTCGGGGAATATTCTTTCCCAGGTAACTACAATCACTACTATATTATGAGGGTATAATCGTATCTGTGCCTTATTAATATTATTTTAATGGGTAATTGACCTGGACCTAAGAAGTACTTCGTCCATTGCCTACTAGCAGCATTGGTGGTATCTGTTTTATCAATAAACTTGTCCGGGCCCTGAAATATCTGCTTCTTTCTGTATAAGATCCGACGCACATCAATTTCAGTAAAGTAGCTGAGATCAATAGACACTTCTAATAATTATTATCATATTTCTTTTATTCCTTTTTATTCCCATCATTTGATTTAGTGTGAAGCTCACGTTCTTGTTGAAACAGCCGATCACTATCTTCCATGGTTTGGATATATTCTTCAGATAATGGCTCATCATTTTCATCACTGATAAGGTCACGGCCATTCGCCATTGTACCAAAGATGTAATACAATCCGGGAATGATGACAACACCTATGATCGTACCTAATAACATACCACCGAGGGCGGAGCCACCTATGGTTTTATTACCAACAGCACCTGCGCCTTGGGAAATCACCAGTGGAATCAATCCTGCAATAAATGCAAAAGATGTCATTAGGATAGGTCGAAACCTCACCCTTGCTCCTTCAATGGCGGCATCATAAATTGTTGCTCCCTGCTGATGTTTCTGAATAGCAAATTCTACTATCAACACTGCATTTTTACCCAGGAGACCAATAAGCATGATCATTCCGATCTGGGCATATACATCATTAGTTAAACCCATTATATGGAGAAGAAGATAGGATCCGAAAATACCAACTGGCAATGATAGTATTACAGCTAAAGGAAGAAGGAAACTCTCATATTGTGCAGCTAATACCAGGTACACGAAAATAATCACAATAATGAAAATGTAAAGGGCTTCATTTCCACGTCTTGCTTGATCATAAGACAGATCTTCCCAGGCTATATCATAACCACGAGGTAGCGTATTTGCTGCCACTTCCCTTATAGCATTTATGGCATCTCCTGTAGTGTGACCATTGGCAGGGAGACCCCTGATAGACGCCGAATTATATAGATTATATCGGGTAAGTTCATTGGGTCCCTGTCTCTTCTCCATTCTCATGAATGAGGAATATGGTACCATTTCTCCCAGATCATTTTTAACAAACAGCTCAGCAAAATCTGATGGGTACCTCCTGTATTCTGGCATGGATTGTACATATACTTTGAAAAATCGTCCAAATCGGATAAATCCTTGTTCATAAGTACTTCCAATCAAAATATTCAAATTCTCCATGGCTGCTTCAATGGTTACACCTTTCTGCATCGCAATCTTATTATCAATGATCAACTCATACTGTGGATAATTGGCGGCAAAGAAGGTGAACAAACCGGTTAATTCTTTACGTACCCGAAGCGCATCCATGAATTGATTATTTATTCGTTCAAATTCATGGTAATCAGTAGAGTTTGTTTTATCGAGCATTCTAAGTGAAAAACCTCCGGAAGTTCCAAATCCAGGCACAGCAGGTGGTTCAAAAAACTCAACGATTGCTCCTAGTTCATGAGTCTTCTCCTCAAGCTCTTCCATGATTTCAGTAACAGTTTTATCACGCTCAGACCAGTTCTTCAGGTTGATTAGGCACGTTCCTGCATTAGACCCCCTTCCCTCTGTCATGATTTCATAACCTGCAAGGGCTGATACAGATTCCACACTCTCAATCTCCTCGCAAATCTGCTGAAGTTGTCTTGCTACCAGGTTAGTACGCTCCAACGTAGCGCCTGGAGGGGTCTGAATAATTGCATAGATAGTACCCTGATCCTCGTTGGGAATAAAACCTGAGGGTAGGAATTGATTTTCCAGAAAAATTCCTAATCCAAAGCCAATTAATATGGCAAAAGTTACTAATCTCCTATTGACAATCAGTCTCAGAAATCCCACATATCGAAAAGTTAATTTTTCAAACCATCTATTAAAACGCCCCAAAAACCAATTTAGAAACGATTTTCTTTTTGGCTTGCCATGATTGTTTTTCAGGATCATAACACACAATACGGGGGTAAGTGTCAATGCTACAATTCCTGAAATAATGATTGAACTTGCCATCATAATAGAAAATTGACCATAGAAAACCCCGATCGGTCCTGACATAAATGTAATCGGTATGAAAACTGCTGTCATCACAAGTGTAATAGCGATGATTGCACCACTTATCTCACCCAGTACCTTTTGAGTAGCCACATATGGTGATAAGTTACCCTCTTCCATTTTTGCATGAACTGCTTCCACAACCACTATTGCATTATCAACAACAATACCTATGGAAAGTACCAATGCAAACAAAGTGATCAGGTTTATTGAAAGTCCAAAAAGCTGGAGCACAAAAAATGAACCAATCAATGACACGGGAACTGCCAGGATCGGGATAAGTGTAGATCGCCAGTCTCCCAAAAAAACGAAAACAACCAGTGCCACCAAGATGAATGCATCCCTTAAAGTATGTGTCACCTGTTCAATTGAAGCATCCAGGAAACTGGAAACATCGTAACTGATCTTATAGTCCATTCCAGGAGGGAAAAATTCCTCCATCCCTATTAATTTTTCTTTTACCTCCGCAATTACATCCGAAGCATTTGTACCTACATTCTGCTTCAATACAATTGATGCTGCAGGGAATCCGTCGAGGTTAGAATAGATGTCAAAAAATTCGCTTCCCAGTTCCACTTCAGCAATATCTTTCAGATAAATTATTTCTCCTTCTTCATTTGCTCTAATGATTACATGTTCATATTGCTCAGGTTGATTATATCTATCCTGATAGGCCAATACATATTCCAATGATTGAGCTTGTTTTCCCGATGCCTGGCCGAGACGTCCGGGACGAGCCAAAATGCTTTGCTCCAACATAGCCTCCATCACTTCTTCAGATGAGATGCTGTAGGCACGCATCCTGTCCGGTTTCAGCCAAATTCTCATCGCATATTGCCGGCTACCCAGGATCTGAGCTCTGGCTATACCGGGAATTCTCTGAATTTCCTGAATCATATGAACATTGGCATAGTTGTACAAGAATTTCTCATCGGCATCCTCGTCGGTACTATAGAGATTCACATACATAAGCATACTTGGCTGTATTGGTGTAATAATTACCCCCTCTCTTTGTACCAGTGGTGGTAACAAGGGCATAACCTGGTCAACACGGGTCTTTACCCGTACTGTGGCCAGGTTTGGGTCGGTACCCGGGTCAAAAATAATCCTGATAGTTGCCTCTCCTGCACTAGTAGCATCAGAGGATATGTAGCGCGAACCCTGCACACCATTGAGCTGCTGCTCCAGAGGTATCAAAGTCGAGTTGACCAGAACCTCTGCATTGGATCCAGGATATGCAATGAAAATATTAACCGTCGTAGGCGCGATCTCAGGAAACTGAGATATAGGCAGTGTCTTGATAGCCAAACCACCAGTAAATAGAAGAACCAAAGAAATAACTATGGCCACTACAGGCCTATTAATAATTCTACTAAAGAACATTTTATTTCCTAATTAAATGTAGCTGAAAAGACCTATTCTACGTGAAGTTGGAGCTGAGTTTTACCTTGGCTTTGTAATCCAGTATTCTGCCTTGGGTACATTGAAATAAACCCATATCTGGTGATTATTAGGCATGGTGGTCAATAAACTCACCCTCATCTATAAGACTTCCGAGTGGCACGTTAAAACAACTAAATAAGTAATATTTCTAATCTTTATTTTGATATTTATACAATATCGGCAATTTAAATATGCTTTAATGCGGAGTTTCTAAAAACTGTCAGATTTCAACTGCTTTTTTGAATTATTTTTATCAATTATTAAAATATTCTAATAATTCCTTTTTCTCGGAACACTTATAAATATCATTTTATGGGGTAATAGACCTGAACTTCCCAATTTGTAGAATCAGAATACTGGGTAATATTTTCTTGATATTCCTCCCAAATATTACCTGATCTTTCATAGCTATAATAGAAAATGTAGGATTCTATACCTCTATAAAAGTCCATGAGATATTCATAATTGCCAAAATAAGTTCCGTTTACGGCTTTTCCATTATAAGTCACACTCATAAACATCAACTCATTCTCCACCTTGATATTTGTAGCAACGGGTATCCCATTAATAAATTCAATCTCATCTTCGGTAAAAGATGTATACATCGTAAATGGAGGTCCTATAGTCTGAATTTTATTCTCCTTTATGAACTTATACAACGATTCAAAATTGGCTTTCATCCTATCAGAAAGTAAATTTCTGTCATTGACAGAAATATCTGTAATTCCTAAATATGGTTGAGCTCTCACCTCAACCACACATATCTGATGCGCTGTTGCGGGTAATGACTCGACCCTTTCCTTTAAAAGGCTCAGTCCTTGTTCATAAATACCCCCTAAAAACCCATCAATTCCTAGCATAAAAACTTTATTGAATCCATTTATTTCTTTTTCTTCAAAGGCCCAGGTTACCAGGGTTCCACTATCAGTAGGATTAAGCATCCATTTAGATTGCGGATTAGATCCATACCCGACGAATTCCATTTTATTTATTACATATTGATTTTTCAACACATCCACCACTTCTATGCTTCCACTTTGAAAATCTTCATTACCATTTTCCCATTGGATGCCTGCGCCAATACCTGATTCCGGACCATATACTGTATAGACGGCATTGGGATTATTTACAGCCCATGGGGATCTTTTCTTAAAGTTCCGGAAAGAGATTAACTCCTCATAAATGATTTCGGGGGTAGCTTTCATAAACAGGCTTCTTTCCATATAGGCTGATGAGGGTAAAAAAACAAAAACCATGATCGAGCTAATTGCCACAAACAATATTATTCCACCCAGCAGCTTAAAGAATCGACCTGAAATCATTGAAAAAATAATGGTGTGGATCAAAATAACTAAAAAACATGGTCATACCCAACAAACAAGGAAAGGCATATGGAAATCAATGGAATAATGAAATATTCCTACTTAAAAATCGATTTTTGTTAAATTATTCTATCCAGATATCAATAAAATCTTATCTTTCAGGGAAATTTCAATCTAACAAAAAATGGCAGACGAATCAGGAATAAAGAAGTTTGAGAATTTCTTCGAAGGTTTTATGTTTTGGAGCAGGTGGGTACAGGCCCCGCTTTATATAGGACTAATTCTGGCTTCTTTTCTTTACTTGTACAAATTTTTCCAGGAGTTATTTCATACAGCTCAAGAGGTCGCCCATCTGGCTGAGACAGATATGATGTTACGTGTTTTGAGTCTGGTGGATATTTCCATGGTAATGAACCTGGTAGTAATGGTAACCATTGGAGGTTATTCCATCTTCACAAGTCGTATTGACGTTGATATGCATGAAGATAAACCTTTATGGCTGGAAGATTTGGACGCAGGGCAATTAAAGATTAAACTGGCAACCTCTCTGGCTTCTATCTCCGGGGTTCAGCTACTAAAGACATTTATTGACTACAGGGAAGCAGAAATGAAAGCTGGTACAGAAGGAATTATAATAGAAATTGTAATCCATATGGTATTCATTTTCTCAGCCTTGCTATTATCTCAAACTGAAAAAATCACTCACAGCTACCATCACAAGACACATACGACAATTGAAACAGATTAGTTTTTGATTAAGACATAAAAAAAGCAGACTATGAAATCTGCTTTTTTTATGTCTTTTTTTTTAAAACTTCCAGCTCCCCTTATCGATCTCCTCCAGGGAATAGACCAATAACTCAATTGAATTAATAATATCTTTTTTATGGGCCATCTCTATGACCTGGTGTAAATGTCTTGTAGGTATTGATATTGCACCAGCTATGGATCCTTGTTTTCCCATTCGCTGAAGTCCTGCAGTATCTGTTCCCCCTGCGGCAAGGATTTCTGGTTGCCATGGTATATTATGCTTATCGGCAGTTTCTTTTAGAAACTTAACCATCCGAACATCGCAAATAGCAGAAGCATCCATGATCTTAATGGCAGTTCCTTTTCCTAATTCAGTTACTTTCTCATGCTCCTGTGCCCCTGGCAAATCATAAGCAATCGTTGTATCCAGTGCAATCCCAAAATCCGGATCTATATGGTGAGAAGCAACATTGGCTCCTCGAAGTCCGACTTCCTCCTGAACAGTAAATACACCATAAAAGTCATAGGGTATTGAATTTAATCGCTTCAGCGTCTCAACCAAAATATAAACTGACACCCTGTTGTCAATGGATTTACAGTTTACACACTCACCCATCTCAATCAGTTCCCGCTGGCGGGTAATTGGATCCCCGATTGTGACTAGTTTTTCAACATCTTTTTTGGGCATCCCGCAATCAATGTAATAGTCTTCCAGTTTACTTGGTTTGTTACGTTCTTCGGCTTTCATCATGTGAATGGGCTTACTGCCCATCACACCAATTACATCCTTTTTGCCATGAATAATCACACGCTGCGACGTCAGCGTTTTTGGATCAAATCCTCCTAACGTTTGAAACCTGATAAAACCATTACCATCGATATGAGAAACTATGAATCCAATTTCATCCATATGAGCAGCAGCCATCACTTTCTTTTTGTTGCTCTTTCCCTTCTTCAAAGCCACCACACTTCCCATATTGTCAATGGTCAGCTCATCCACATGGGGCTTCACTTCCCGAATGATGATTTTCCTGATTTGCTCTTCAAACCCTGGAGCTCCCGGGGCTTCACAGATCTCTTTTAACAGTTTTACGTCTACTTTCATTAAATCTTAATTATCGAATTTAGGATTGGTAACTTCATCAGTTACTCAGTAACAAATAGATAAAAGTATAATCACATTATATGAACCAATTAAAAAAAATTCTGCCTCAAAATTTAGAAATATTCTGGCATCCATCTCCAATGCTTACCTGTCTTTAAAAGATTTTAGCTTTTCGTCCTGCATTTTGATGATCTGATCTTTAGCTTCAATTAAAGTTTCAAGCGTATGAACTTTCTCTTTTAAAAACTTGATTTCCAATTCCAGGTCAGCAGACTTCTTTTCAACTTTTCCATACATCTCTTCAATATCACTGACTTTGGTTAATAATTCATCCGGATCTTCATTAAAATAATTGAGCTTAGTTGCCTCAGGAACTTTTTTTAATCGTGGAAATTTTTGTGTCAGATCAAACCTCAAAGCTTTACCTATATCTATTAAGAGTTCATTTTTTATTACCTGACGCTGTAGGATTCTGGTTATTGTATTGGGATTCTTATTAATCTTCTCTGCCAAGACAGCCTTCTTCACACCAAGCTCAGAAAGCAGTTTTTTTAAGATCTCGCCATCGTGATTTGATAACATCCAGGAAAATTCGCATATTTTATTCTATATTTATGTAGATTATTATCTATATTTAATATATAATAGTGATTTATATCATCTTTTTATAGATAAAAGTAGATTAATTAGATTTCCTGACTCCCCATAATCGTTATGAAAATACATTTTGAAAGAAACAACAGTGGCTTAACCTATTTAGAAATCAATAATGACGGAATAGTTACAATGTGTAACAATCACATGGTATGGGGAGAGTTTTGGATTGGATGCAGGGTTGCTGATATAATGCAAATCAGAATCGGTGGACTCCTCACATATCTTGATGCAAGAAAAAAATTAAATATAACTCCCTTCCGAGTTATTAAGATTGAGAAATAGCAAAATGAAATAATGATTGTGAATCACCAATTTCCAAGTAGCGCAACCTACAAAAAAAATGCCCTCAGTTAACCTGAGGGCATACATTGCATTTTACTAAATGGTACCCAGAACAAGAATCGAACTTGCACGGCCTAAAACGGCCACAAGGCCCTCAACCTTGCGCGTCTACCAATTCCGCCACCTGGGTAGGTGTTAAAATTCCGCAGTGTCCACCGAGCTTCAGCGTATGTGGGTCACCTGGGTATTAAGGGATTGCAAATCTAAAAAAATTGTATCAGGATTTTGATTAAAAGTCCATCTGACTTTACCCAATTTGTAGAAATCACTTAAACCGAATAACCTTCGCTTCCTGTGCACTCTTCCTGGCTGATTCAAGGATCTCAACCACAATCATATTATTTTCTAATGAGGAGAGCGCAAAAGGCTCCAGTATAACTTCACCCCTAACCACCGCTGAAAAAAAAGTATACGGATTGTTGTAAGGATAAGGTCTGGGCTCAAGTGTCTCAGATCCTTCGGAAACTCCTGTATATCGATACCTTAGATCTTTACCATTGTCACTAAATATAGCACCTGTCTGCCCATAGACCTCCATGTCTTTTCGGGAATAGGGCCAATTCCAGGAAGCTTGTATGATTGCTTGAGCTTTTGGATACTGCAAAACAATCGTCGCTTCATCATCCACCTTTGGGTAAATTTCGGGTTTGTTGGTATGCGTCATAGCTGTAACGGCTACAGGCTTCTCTCCTTTCATTAGCCAGGTGATTAGATTAGCACCATAACACCCAAAATCAGTGATTGCTCCACCCCCATTCAACTTCGGATCCGTCAGCCATTCAAAAAATTCATTGCTCACATTAATCTCTCTAGGTCCTTCATGACCATCATGAATGACCACTTTTCTTATCTCACCAATTTTACCCTCATTTACCATGGTGTAAGCTTTGTGGTTGGTCGGATACCAGGTGGTCTCATAATTGGTGATTAGTTGAGTCTTATGCTTATCCACTAATGCCTTCATTTTGTTAGCATGATCCATATTGACAGCCAGGGGTTTTTCTACCATCACATCTATACCCCGAGGTGCACAAGTTTCAACCACCATCAAATGTTCATAGGTCGAATTGAAAGCGGCAACAGCCTCTGGCCTGGTCGCTGAAACCATTTCCTCAAGGCTTGGATATACCAGGTCCATGGAGAATTTATATCTTTCAGAAAGTCTTCGGGCCAATTCCTGGTTTGACTCTGCTATTCCCACAATTTCAAATGCCGGGTTGTCCATTACCCGTAATAGTCCACCCACATGTCCATGGGTAAGCCCTGCAATGCCAAGTCTAACAGGGTCTTTAGTTTGTGCAGTGAGTACTATTGGCAGAACAGCCATTAAAAGAATAAAGATCTTTTTCATTTTGGGTCAATTAGTTGAGGTAAAAAGAACAGGTCTATAAAACAAAAATGGTGATTTTAATCATTAATTAAAATCACCATCTGATGTTCTCAATAAACCGGGTGACCTAATTAACCTACATTAGATACGATGTAATTCACTTCCAGCCAGGATCCCCCATTCTTGCAGTTAATCCCTTCCTGTGTAAGAATATGAGTCGCCATACCGCTTCTGTTGCCAGATGCACAGCAAAGTAAGATTGGTTGTTGCATTTTCTTGATCTCATCGACCCTTACAGTAATCTCATTTAAAGGAATATTTATTGAACCTGCTACATTACCACCTTGAAATTCTCCCGGGGTTCTAACATCTATGATTGTTCCTACCATTTTTGCTTTATTTGATTCTTGATTTATACCTGCAAAAATCAAAATCATTATTTACTACTTCGGTCACATTTGTTACATAAGGAGTGTTTTGAAAAATTATTCTAGTCCTTCCAGTAAATAATAGGAGCTACTTGATTTTACATCGACATCGACCCCTTACGGAATTCTGATGGAGCCAAAATGGCGTTTATCACATATGATTGTCCAGAAGCATTTGCTTTTTTTGCTTCATTGAGTGCTTTTGAAAACTCCTGCAGTGTCTCTACCCTACTACCAGCAGCACCAAAAGCTTTCGCTACCAGCTCGTAATCCGAATGGGCAAGCTCAGTTCCACAGGCATCCTTTAAAATCTCTACCTGATCACGAGCAATTTGATTCCAGCTTGCATCATTCCCTATAATAGCTATGACAGGCATTTTATGTCTCATAAATGCATCCATCTCCATTAAGCTATAGGCCGAACTCCCATCACCATAAATGATAAATACCTCTGAATCCGGATGCACACTTTTGGAACCAAGTGCAAAGCCCCCTCCCACTCCCAGGGTTCCAAACACACCAGGATCCAGCCAGGAAAGAGGTTTTCTTGGTGTAAGCGTATATGCGGCAGTCCCCACGAAATCCCCTCCATCTGCGATGATAACCGATTTGTCGGTAAGCTCCCTGTCCAGTAGCTTGAACAACTGTAGTGGATTTATACCCGCATTGCTTGTTGTTTGGGCTTGGGCTTGTATCTCCTTCTCCCTGACTTCTTCATTTTCATGAAGCTTATTTTTCCAATCCGACCAATCGGGTACTTCTGAAGATTTGTCATTGGCCAATTCACAGAGCATTGCATGTGGATCTGATAGAATAGCCAGATCAGGTTTTCGATTCTTATATAAATCAGTACGATCCCTATTGATACCCACATATGTTCCATGACCCAAATGATTTCCATAATCTAATCTAAAGTCGCAGGGCACACCACATAAAAGGATTAGGTCCGCAGATTTTAATGCTGCCTTCCGCTTATGATGAATATGTAATAAATGGCTGGCTCCCAACAACCCACGAGCCATCCCTGAGAGAAATGTTGGTATTCCCAAAGATTCAACAGCTTTTGCAAGTTCTGTAACCCTACCTGGTTGCGTGATTGCTCCACTTCCTACAACAAGAATTGGTTGCTTGCTTCTACTTATTAGCTTTTGAAGTTTAGGAATCTGAAAAGTCTGGATCGACGGCTGAGTCTGGCTGATAATTTTAATATGATCATCCCTACCGGAAAACATCCTATTAACATGCCGATGGATGTACCAGTTGGTAACTTTTTGTGTGATCGATTTCCCTTTAGTTTTTGCCTGTACGTACCAGCTACGAACCAGTTCTTCCGGATACAGTACATCTACAGGCATCTCTAGAAAAACTGGTCCTGGTGTACCATCCATTGCTTTCTCAAAGGCTCTGGTAAGCTGTGGAATAATATCTTTCCTTTTTTTGATTGCTCCAGCCCATTTCACATTGGGTCGCATCAGGCTGATCTGGTCAATATCCTGGAGAGCCCCTCGCCCTTTCAATAAGGTTGGGGCAGCACCACCAATCAACAGCAGAGGTGATTGAGCCATTAAGGCATTTTGCAAAGCGGTCATTGAATTAGTAATCCCAGGTCCCGCGGTCACCGCTGCAACTCCTATCTTACTGGTGAGACGGGCTGTTGCATCAGCAGCAAAAACTGCATCCGCTTCATGTCGGGTATCAATAACTCGAATACCTCTGGCTTTTGAAGCCACCAGAATTGGTGAGATATGCCCCCCGCAAAGTGTAAAGAGCTGGGGTATTTCATGTTTTAGTAAAAATTCAGCGACTAATTCTCCACCACTCATCATTCCCATGATACTTCCTCATTATTATCATAAATTGATTCCAGAGTCTCTTCATATTTCTTAGAAAGGTCATTTCTCTTCATTTTTAAACTTGGTGTCAACAATCCGTTCTCAGTGGTCCATTCCTCCTTCACTATGATTACTTTTTTGACCTGCTGGAACCTTGAACCTTGGCGGTTGACTTCATTTAAAACCTTTAGTAGAATCTCACTTATTACCAGTTTTGATATTTTCTTTCCCACAGCCGAGAGTACCACCAGAACAAATGGCTGGGCATATTTTGACCCCATCACACATGCCTGATCAACTTCCACCAGGTCTGTAAATTGCTGTTCAATCGGGGCTGGTGTAATATATTCTCCCTTAGAAGTCTTAAATATATCTTTCACTCTTCCAATGATACTGAGGTATCCCTCTTCATCAATCTTACCCATATCACCAGTATGAAGCCATCCATTACGAATGGTCATTTCAGTCAATTCTTTCTCTTTGTAGTAGCCCTCCATCAACCAATCGCATTTTTGAATGATTTCCAGAGTATCAGGTACAATCTTTACCTCCTGGTCAGGATATAGAATTCCCACCGTACCAGGTCGGATATTATCAGGAGGATTCATAGACAATACATTATAGTTCTCACTCATTCCATAAGCCTCTCTAATGGTGATACCAATACTACGATACCACAATATGATTTCTCGTGAGATGGGTGCCGCTCCGGAGAGAATAATCTTAGCCTTACCCAGCCCCAGACTTCTTCTGATTTTGGACTTAATATAGCTGGATACAACCGGAAGCTTAAGTAGAACATTTAATTGCCATTGGGGTAATTTTTCCAATATATTGCTCTGTATCTTTTCCCAGATTCGCGGAACTCCAAAAAAGTGTGTTGGCTGAATCCCTTGTATATTCTTCACGAAAGTATCCTGTGACTCTACAAACCCAACTGTTCCACCGCAAAATATACTCCCACCTTCAACCAAACCTCGTTCAGCCGCATGACTTAGTGGAAGATAAGATACAAAGCGGTTTCCAGTTTGGTCAAGCATAGCAAGTGATGCCGCTACTTTTAGCGCACTAATCATAGATTTGTTGGTATGTATCACACCTTTAGGCATTCCTGTAGTACCTGAGGTGTAAATGAAGGTCACCCAATCTTTTGGTGAAGGATTATTCATTACAAATTTGGCGGATGGGTCAAGAAATTCATTCCATGATAACATCTCCTCCCGATCATATCCATCCATGGTGGCCGTTGGCACTTCTGACGGAACAGAACCCTTGATTTGTTCCCAATCCTCAGCTTTCAGTTTACCAATAAATAGGAATTTGGATTCGGAGTGTGCCAGAATGGTTTGCAAGGTTTCACTACTAACATTTGCATATAGAGGCACAGAAATAAATCCCCCCATAACCAATGCTATATCCACCATAAACCACTGAGCACAATTGGCTGATAGAAGAGCAATTCGGTCACCCTTTTGATATCCCTTTTTTTGCAGGGTAGCTGCAATTTGCCTGGATATCTTCCCAACCTCTGCCCATGAATATACCTTATATGTATCTCCATATGGTTGCTTCAGGAATGGATTATCTGGTTTTTCAGTTTCCCACTTGAGAAAATAGTGAAGCAGAGTGAATTCATCCAGTGTTGATTTAGTCATTTTCCGGGCTTTAAAGGTCGACTATGATTAAAAATAGCCATACAAATTGAAGATACACATGACGGATGTCAGTTCGTTAAGAGGATAAATACCCTTTTTTCTACCAGGTCGCTTTTTGTAAATCGATTAAAGGTATTTCTTCAATATCCTAATTCCTTCTTTGATCGCTTCTCGACCACTGGATTCAATACCGTACCAGCCTCTATAACCTGAATCTTTGCTCATTTTGATCATTTTAGCTGATTCTGCTTCAGAGGGCTGATTGCGATAAGATTGTCCGTAGGCATAGGGTAAGGTTTTTTCCAGATATGCCACATTATCAAAATCAGGCCCCGGACTTCTCCAGTCCGGATAGGTACCAAAATACAGGTTGTCAACCTCCTTCATTAGTTGTACCATCCAATCAGGGTCGTTGCTGACACCTCCATGATTTTCTATTACTACTTTGATTTTGGCTTGTTGAGCATATTCCAGTAACATATTGTAAGATTCAACTGCCCATTTCATCGCTTCCCCGTTGTCCTTGGCTTCATTTCCTCTACAATTGGTCCTGATGGCATGGCAACCCAGGTATTGAGCAATATCAATCCATTTTTTATGGTTAATTACAAACTGCTTTCTTAATTCAGGAGTTGCTTCTGCTCCATCTCCTTCTGCATCTACCATAATCAATACCATCTCTACTTCATGATCTTCTGCATTCTTTTTGAGCTGATTAAGGTAATTGACAGTAGGAACTTCAAAAAGCGTATTTACAAATTCAATCCCATTCAAATTGAAATCCTCTCTGGCCACTTTGGCAAAGTCCAAAGTCTTCCATTTCCCATTCCTTACTTCATCCACCAATGCCCATTGAGCTAAAGAAATATCATCTTTTACCATTCTATCAGATGCTGTCATATTGTTTGCCATTAATTGTTGATATGGAATAAAGGCTGCACCACTAGCCATTAAACTTTTTCCGATAAATCGTCTTCTGGATTTCATATTATCCAATTTAGGAACTTAACTCCCATCCCTCCCTATACTCACGATATAAATATTGATTAGCTTCTTTATTATTAGTGATCTCCATATTTACTGAGTCATATTCCAGGAATTCTCCTGATCTGAGCGCAATCGCAGCAAGGTTGATTGTTTCGGTTACTGTCTGCGCTTTGGGAAAATTACCGGGGCAAGGTGAATTATTGAGTATGGGATCTACCCAAATGTCATCACCAGGGCGTTCCTGTTCAGGAATACTCTTATTTCCTACATATGCCCTCATTTTCGCTGCTGGGATGATTGCTGGATCTTCTCCCCTGAAGCCAGCCAATATTTTTCCTTCTGTACCAACAAACATCATTCCTTCATTTGGAATGTCGCGACCATCTTCTTCAAGTTCTTTTGGTGGGAATGGTTTCATGCCGCCATCATACCAGTAAAGGTCAAAGGCCTCCAAGGATGGCTGTTTAGGGAATTTCAGTTTTATCAAGCAGCTGGCAGGAAATGCTACTTTATTATCTACCCACTTGAAAACCTGATTCTCTGCCTCGCGGGTGGTTGTTCCAAAGGCCCTGGCACTAACTGGAGGAATTGTGACACCGAATTCGGTTAATAGCGGAAATAAGCTATAATGCCCCATGTCGGCTATACTTCCGCCACCAAATTCATACCAGCCCCTGAACACATTATGCGTATAATTAGGATGATAAGCCCGATCAGGAACGGGGCCAAGCCAGAGGTCCCAATTGAATCCCTCAGGGACGGGCGGAGTGTCCGTGGGTAGTTTTGTCCATTGTTTCCAAACCGGGCGGTAAGACCAATTGTGAATTTCTTTTAGTTCACCAATTACTCCATCGGTAATCCAGGAATGGATCAGGCTATATTCTGGTCTGCTTCTCCAGGCTAATAGGTGGGTATTGACCGGTGATTTCTTTGCCAGGTCAATTGTCAGCCTGGCTTCTGACATCCGGTTTGCAATGGGTTTATGGGTTATCACGTGTTTTCCGGCTTTCATTCCAGCAACAGCAATTGTCGCGTGCAGGTGATCCGGGGTCATGATTTTGATTGCATCAACATCATTTTCCATTTCCAGTAGTTCACGGAAATCCTCATAAGATGTGCAGCCCTTATATTTTCCACTAGGTTTATTTTTCGCATAGTATTTCTCTACAAAGTCCTGCATCAGGTCGCGACCACCGGGTATCCCGGTAATATATTCACCCCAGTTTGGTTCATTCAAAGTTTCCCTAATGGTATTTCTGATGCTATGAGGCGACCAGTCCAGGTAATTGGTAGAATATTTGTTTACGTCACAGACAGAGACAACCTGGATCTTTGGATTTTTCAGGTGGTCACTCATTTGGCGTATACCCTCTGTGCCGCAACCAATATTGGCTATAGTCAGTTTATCCGATGGAGCAACCTGACCGGACCCTGCTACCACGTGCCGGGGAACTATGGTGATGCCAGCCAGCCCGGCTGTTGTTTTACCAATAAATTTTCTTCGATTGATCTTTTTGTGTGGGCTCATAGTCACGGAGATTTGTGAATGTTGTATTAAGATACACATAACCTGAGTGAAATGGATGAGGGTAGATAAAAAGCTATCACACGATATAATCGTGCTAGCTGTGGATTGTAGATTTAGTAGATTTATAAAAGAATCACAAACAACTAACTCCCATTATGAAAAAGAACATCGCTATCATCATCTTATCTCTTGTAGTTGTTATCGTAATTATCTCAAGTCAAATTAGAATCCATCAGGTTCAAAGCAAATTGTCAACATCAGTTGAAAAGCTTTCAAAAGAAGCTTCACTGGCTCGAGATATTGCTGAAGAACAAAGAAAAATTGCCAATCAAGCTAAAGAAATGGCTGAGGCAGTAATAGAACAAGCCCGTGTTCAATTGGAAGAATGTAGAGCATCTTGCAAATGAAACTATTCGCTACCTCTTTCTTCTCGGTCAAAAAAGCAGCCCAGAATTAATTTTAACATTGCGCTATCACCACCGCTTCCTTGAAACCGATGAATCCCTCAACAAGGTTCTGAAAGGTTGGATACACAGGTTTCACTGAAAACTTCTGTTATTCGGTCATCTCTGTGTCTAATTCAATTAGGACAAGTGCTATTGTTTTAGATAGGGCAATAAAAAAGCCTCCTGGAATACTCCAAGAGGCTTTAATAAAAATCTGGCGACGACCTACTCTTCCACATTTTACTGTAGTACCATCGGCGCTGGTGGGCTTAACTTCTCTGTTCGGAAAGGGAAGAGGTGGACCCCACCGCCATAATCACCATAAAATCTTTCTACCGAAGCCGTGGCTTGGGCAGGTATATATTTTCAATCATTACTCACTATAGAGTAAGATATCATTAGACAATAGGAATTGAAATTCATTGTGTGATTCGAGTATGAAATCGGAAAGTTTACGGGTAATTAGTACTACTCAGCTATGACATTACTGCCTTTAGACCTGTAGCCTATCAACGTCCTCATCTAGAACATCCCTTAAAAGAAGCCTCATCTTGTAGTGGGTTTCGCGCTTAGATGCTTTCAGCGCTTATCCCTTCCCAACATAGCTACCCAGCAATGCCCCTGGCGAGACAACTGGTACACCAGCGGTTAGTCCAACCCGGTCCTCTCGTACTAAGGTCAGATCTACTCAAGCTTCTTACGCCCGCAACAGATAGAGACCGAACTGTCTCACGACGTTCTGAACCCAGCTCGCGTGCCACTTTAATGGGCGAACAGCCCAACCCTTGGGACCTTCTCCAGCCCCAGGATGTGACGAGCCGACATCGAGGTGCCAAACCTCCCCGTCGATGTGAGCTCTTGGGGGAGATCAGCCTGTTATCCCCGGCGTACCTTTTATCCTTTGAGCGACGGCCCTTCCATACAGAACCGCCGGATCACTATATCCGTCTTTCGACCCTGTTCGGCTTGTAGGCCTCACAGTCAAGCTCCCTTATGCTATTGCACTCCACGTACGGTTACCAAGCGTACTGAGGGAACCTTTGAAAGCCTCCGTTACTCTTTTGGAGGCGACCACCCCAGTCAAACTACCCACCACACACTGTCTCCCGATAAATCGGGATTAGGCATCAGAAGAATAAAGGGCGGTATTTCACCAACGACTCCACCAGCACTGGCGTACCGGCTTCATAGTCTCCCGCCTATCCTACACATCATTATCCCAATGTCAATGTGAAGCTATAGTAAAGGTGCACGGGGTCTTTTCGTCCCGTTGCGGGTAAGCGGCATCTTCACCGCTACTACAATTTCACCGAGCTCATGGCCGAGACAGTACCCAGATCGTTACACCATTCGTGCAGGTCGGAACTTACCCGACAAGGAATTTCGCTACCTTAGGACCGTTATAGTTACGGCCGCCGTTTACTGGGGCTTCAGTTCAACGCTTCGAATTGCTTCTAACGTCCCCCCTTAACCTTCCAGCACCGGGCAGGTGTCAGGCCTTATACCTCATCTTTCGATTTCGCAAAGCCATGTGTTTTTGATAAACAGTCGCCTGGGTCTTTTCACTGCGGCCCCGATTGCTCGGGGCGCCCCTTCTCCCGAAGTTACAGGGC
>CP170458.1:0-935000 GCA_047947195.1 Bacteroidota bacterium | reverse complement strand
CAATTCAGTAGGGAATGGTCCGCTACCCACTCTCGTACAGTAAGCCTTGAAGATTCCAAAAACTTCACCAATCCATCTTGGCGCAACGCCTAGCCCATTGCAAGCGCCTGCAGAAATGGTGTTTGAACTGGTAACAAAAGGATAGCTACCAAAATCAATATCCAACATGGAACCCTGAGCTCCTTCTGCCAGAATGGATTTATTATCAGTTATTGCCTGGTTTAGCAAATACTCAGTACTCTTAATATCAAAAGATCGTATGGTTTCGATCGCATTGAAAAAGACCTCTTCATCCTTTGTAAGGTCAAATTCTAAATCGTAATGCTCTAAAATCCTCAGGTGATAATTACGGATCTCCTGATATCGTTGATCAAAATCCGGCTCATTCACATCCCCTATCCTTAACCCTCTCCTGGCTACCTTATCCTGATAAGTCGGTCCAATACCTCTTAATGTAGATCCAATCTTCTTTTCTCCCTTGGCTTTTTCGTAAGCCTGATCCAGAAGCCTATGAGAAGGCACAATCATTTGTGCCTTATTTGACAGCACCAAATGTTTTCTGAGGTCCAGATTAAATGGCTTTAATTCATCAATCTCCTCCTGAAATACTTTGGGGTCCAAAACCACACCATTTCCAATAACATTGAGAATACCTTCGTGAAAAATGCCCGATGGGATCTGATGCAATACATGCTTGTGTCCATCAAATTCCAGCGTGTGCCCGGCATTCGGTCCGCCCTGAAATCTTGCTACCACATCATATTTTGGGGCCAAAAAATCCACGATCTTCCCCTTACCTTCATCTCCCCATTGAAGGCCTAACAAAATATCTACTTTCGCCATCAGCTTTTTGAATTTGTGATTTTATCCAAAGCTTCCTGTTCTGAATTGACTATATTGAAAATAGCCTGAAGCTTGGTGATGATTAATAACTTCTTAACATGATCGGAAGGATTAATTAGATAAAGCTCTCCTCCCTTATTTCTAAACTTGGTAAGAATTGTAATTAAGACGCCTATACCACTTGAATTGATATACCTGACTTCAGATATGTTCACTGTGCAATATTTTGCATCTGAAGAAAGTGCATCATTCACTATTTCAATCAGTTCCGGACCATTATTTTCTCCAATGAGGTCACCAGAAAAGCTTAGTGTCAATATATTCTTATCAAGCTTGTGAGAATATTTCATCATGGAAATACTTACTTTTTGTTCTCGCAGTCTTCGCGCTTGCAATTAGCATAAAGCAGCAAAGAATGATGGATTATGTCAAATTTTAAAAGATCGCCTACTGTGGTTTGAATATTTTGGATTCTTGGGTCACAAAATTCCATCACCTTGTTACAATCCGTGCAAATTAAATGATCATGCTGTTTAAATCCGTGTGATTTTTCATATTGTGCAAGATTTTTACCGAATTGATGTTTGGTAACCAGATCACACTCAACCAATAAATCTAATGTATTATATACGGTTGCCCGACTCACACGGTAATTTCGATCTTTCATCGATATATAGAGAGACTCTACATCAAAATGACCTCTCCTGGTATAAATCTCCTCAAGAATAGCATAACGTTCGGGCGTCTTCCTGAGGCTTTTGGTTTCCAGGTAGGAGGTAAAAATCCTTTTGACTTCGTCTAAAATTACAGATTGTTCCATGACCGAGCGCAAATATAGCTAGAGAACTGATCCTTATTAAGAACTAAACATCTCTTGATACAGAAACCACTCCCTGAACCTTCTCGAGATTAGTAATAAGTTTATCCAGATGTTCCGTATCATTAACATACAATTGAATTTCACCTTCAAAAATTCCACCCTCTGTATTAATCGTGATAGATCTCATATTTACCTTCAATTCTCCAGAGATAATACTAGAAACATCATTGATCAGACCTATTCGATCTGTCCCGATGATCTTAAGTGTAGCAATAAATGATTTATCATGACTTGATGTCCATTTAGCCTTAATCACTCGATATCCGTAGTTGGACAGCAATTCTGCAGCATTCGGACAGCTAGTTCGGTGAATTTTGATACCATCATTTACAGTCACAAAACCGAAAACATCATCTCCCGGTATAGGGTTGCAGCACCTGGCAAACTTATAATCCACCACATCCATGTCCTCACCAATAAGTAAAAGGTCAAAGTCCTTTTCTTTAATCTTCTTCTTCTGACCCTCAAACATGTCCGGATCTTTAATCTTGACATGTGTTGGGTCATCAGCCTGCTTCTCCTTAAATTTTTTAATCTCTATATGGTTGATCTTTCCGCGACCCACCAGGTAATAAAGATCTGTTGGTGTCTTAAGATCAAAGAATGCCACCAGTTGGTCAAGAATTTCCTGGTTCCAGGGGAGCTTCATCTGTTTGATCTTACGCATGACAATCTCCTTGCCCTCACTTGCAAATGCTTTTCTCTCCTCTTTGAGGACATCCTTGATTTTAGATTTGGCTTTCGAACTAACTACATATTTTAGCCAGTCTTCATTTGGTTTCTGTTTTCTTGATGTAAGAATCTCAACCTGATCACCATTTTTAAGTGGATGATTGAGGGGTACTAATTTCTGATTGACTTTAGCACCCAGACAATGCGCACCAACTTCGGTGTGAATATCAAAAGCAAAATCCAGGGCGGTAGCTCCGTTTGGCAACGTGATCAAATCGCCTTTTGGTGTAAAAGTGAAAATCTCTTCATGGAAAAGATTGGATCTAAAATCATCGACAAACTCAATTGCAGAAGTATTATTTTGCTCCAATATCTCTCTAACCTTACCTATCCACTGCTCGAGACCCCGATCTCCTGGTGTTTCCTTTTCCTTATATTTCCAATGAGCCGCATAACCTTTTTCGGCTATCTCATCCATTCGTTTTGTTCTGATTTGCACTTCTACCCATTGGCCTGTTGCACTCATTACCGTCGTATGTAGCGACTCATAACCATTAGCTTTAGGAATGCTAATCCAGTCCCGAAGCCTATCGGGGTTTGGCTGGTAGAAATCTGTTACGATGGAATAAGCCTGCCAACAGGCTGCCTTTTCATGCTCAATGTCTGTATCCAAAATGATCCTTATGGCAAATAGGTCAAACACCTCTTCGAACGGAACATTCTGATTTTTCATTTTGGTGTAAATAGAATGGATGGATTTGGGTCTGCCTTTTATCTCATAGGTAAATCCATTCTTATTTAATTCCTCTTTTATAGGTCTGATAAAACTTCTGATGAATCGGTTTCTAGCCTCCCTGGTAATCCTAATTTTCTGAACAATATGGTTATAGGCCTCATCATCTGTATATTTTAGATATAAATCCTCCAGTTCCGACTTTATCACATAAAGTCCGAGTCTATGGGCAAGAGGTGCATATATAAAAATTGTTTCATTGGCGATCTTCAGCTGTTTATCCCTGGGCATGCTTTGAAGAGTCCGCATGTTGTGCAGCCTATCTGCCAGCTTGATCAGTATCACCCTCACATCATCCGAGAGAGTAAGCAACATTTTTCGGAAGTTTTCTGCCTGAGCTGAACTACCCTGCTCAAATACTCCTGAGATCTTTGTAAGGCCATCGATGATACTTGCCACCTTACGCCCAAATGTTCTTTCAACCTCTGCAAGACCTGTTTCGGTATCCTCAACCACATCGTGTAGCAATGCGCAAATAATAGATGTAGGACCTAACCCGACTTCAGAAACACAAATCTGGGCTACTTCCAGTGGATGGAAGATGTAAGGTTCTCCGGATTTTCTTCGCATATTTTTATGCGCATCCAGGGAGAGATTAAAGGCCTTTTTGATCATCCTCGCATCACCTTCCTTTAGCATCGGCTTGGCTGATCTCAGCAGCTTTCGGTATCTCCGAATAATCTCTTTTCTTTCCTCTTCTACATCAACTTCCAAAAGCATAAAAACAAAACATTATTTAGTAGTGAATGATTACAAAATATTTATATAATTTTGCCCTCCGAAAAAATACTGAATTCAATTCCTTTAACAGGGAAAATATAGTCAGTAAATTCTTTGATTTAATAGAGATACGGGTCGAATAGTCTAATATGACTATTGATCTGGTCATTTTAATAAATGCGGATGTGGCGAAATTGGTAGACGCACTAGACTTAGGATCTAGCGCCGCGAGGCATGGGGGTTCGAGTCCCTCCATCCGCACTTTTTTTAAAACTCTATTCGAATTACATTCTTTTCTATCCAAACTAACCTTTAGTAGGGTTATTACTTGATCAAATTCAAATCGTTAGCCAATTGGAAATTACACTTGACAAAATCGATAAGACAGAAGGTTTAATTAAAGTTAAATTAAAGCAGGATGATTATCAACCTGGTGTATCTAAAAAAATCAAGGAATACAGCAAGAAAGCCCAGATAAAAGGCTTTCGTCCTGGAAAGGTTCCGCCACAGCTCATTAAGGAGATGTATGGAAAATCTATTCTTGCTGAAGAGATCAATCAATTGCTTTCAGATAAACTGAATGCTTACCTGAGAGAAAGCGACTTACAGTTTCTGGGTGAGCCGATCCCTCATGAAGATTCTTTCGATAACCTTGATCTGGGATTAGATCAGGCCAAAGATTTTGAGTTCCAATATAATGTTGGATTCGCTGAAGAATTTGAACTTAAGATTGACCAGAAACTTAAAGTTGAAAAACCCAAGATCAAAGTTGATAAAAAGGTCATCGACGAAACTATTGAAAATCTTCAGCGACAATTTGGTGAAATCTCCAATGAGGAAATTGCTAAGGCTCAAGATATCATCTATGGAAAAGTAACATCTAAAGATGGAGGGATCGATAAAGAGATTAGTATTGACTTAAATGATTGTGCCAAAGGAGTAGATAAGAAATTCATCGGTAAGAAAGTTGGAGAGGTTGTAGAGTTTGAGCCTAAAAAGCTTTATGATGATTCGCATAAACTTCATCATCAACTTGATATTAGTCATCATGATTTTGATGAATTAAAGGGAAAACTTAGCCTAACTATTGGCGGCATTACAAGAACCAACCCTATCGCAGTTGATCAGAAATTATTTGATAAGACTTTTGGAGAAGGAAAAGTTAAGACGGAAGATGAATTCAGGAAAAAAGTTGAAGAGGCAGTAACCGAAAACTATAACCGTGAAGAAGACCAGTATTTTAACTATCGATTGAGAAATCAGCTGATTGAAAAAGCTAAAATCAATCTTCCTGATAGCTTTTTGAAAAAATGGTTGGCCAAGTCTGACGATAAAATCACTGATGATGTAATCAGTGAGGAGTATGAGTCCTACAGCAAAGAAATCAAGTGGTCATTGATCAAAAACAAGATCATCAAAGATCAGTCTTTGAAAGTGGAAAATGATGAGGTAGTCGCAGCAGCTAAAGATCTGATCACTGCTCAATTTGGACAGGCTGGACTAGGAGATCAACTGGGTGACAAATTGGATATGTTTGCACAGAACTACCTGCAAGGTGAAAATGGAGAGAATTATATGAAGATTTACAATCAGGTTTTAAACAATAAAGCCCTTGACTACGTAAAATCTCAAATAAATATTAAGGATAAGACGGTCAGTTTGGATGATTTCAGGAAGCTTCCGTGAACTTAGTAAATCCAAATGAAGTTACTAATAAGTCCTTTTGATAAGGACTTTTTTTATTTTTACTTACATAAGTTATATTCAACACATGATTAATACTCAAGAATTTAGAAAATATGCTGTAAAAGACCAGGGAATTAGTGGATCTACATTTGACTCCTATGTACACCAGGTTGAAAATATGACCCGGGCTGTCATTGAAGAAAGACCAACTAATTTCCGTGAAATAGATGTTTTTTCAAGGTTAATTATGGACAGAATCATCTTCCTGGGAATGCAGGTGGAAGAAAACATTGCCAATATCATTACGGCCCAGCTATTATTTCTTGAATCAGTAGATTCGAAAAAAGATATTTTATTATACATCAATAGCCCGGGAGGCTCTGTTTATGCAGGACTTGGCATGTATGATACCATGCAATATGTAAATCCTGATGTAGCAACGATCTGCACTGGTTTAGCCGCTTCTATGGGAGCCGTATTATTAGCAGGTGGAGCGAAAGGTAAAAGGTCTTCTCTTCCACATAGCAGGATCATGATCCACCAACCAAGTGGCGGAATGCAGGGTCAATCTAAAGACATGGAAATCACTTTGAAGCAAACCCTTGAACTTAGAAAGGATTTATATACAATCCTGGCTAAACATACAGGTAAGAAATACGAAGAGATCGATAAAGATTCTGATAGAGATTACTGGATGAGAGCTGCTGAAGCAAAAGAATATGGCTTAATTGATGAAGTTTTGGAAAGAAAATCAGAAAAGTAATGGCAACACAAGTCACTTGTAGTTTTTGTGGCCGAAATAAGAAAGACGTAGACCTGATGATCTCAGGTATTCATGCACATATATGTGACAAATGCATCTCTCAGGCTCAGCAAATACTTAACGAAGAGCTAAAGACTAAGAATAACAGTGAATCACCAAATTTCAATTTGGTAAAACCAGCTGATATGAAACGTCACCTTGACGAATTTGTAATTGGTCAGGAAGAAGCTAAAAAATACATCTCTGTTGCGGTTTATAATCACTATAAGCGCCTTATGCAGCAAAAGGATAAGGATGAGGTAGTGATTGAAAAATCCAATATTGTGATGGTAGGACAGACTGGAACTGGGAAAACATACCTGGCCAGGACCCTAGCCAAAATCCTTCAGGTGCCTTTCTGTATAGCAGATGCTACAGTGTTGACCGAAGCTGGTTATGTAGGTGAAGATGTTGAAAGTATACTTACACGACTTCTCCAAGCTGCTAACTATGAAGTAGAAGCTGCTGAGAGAGGTATCGTTTATATTGATGAGCTAGATAAAATCGCCAGAAAATCAGATAATCCTTCAATTACTCGGGATGTAAGTGGAGAAGGAGTACAACAGGCGCTACTTAAGCTGTTGGAAGGCACCTCAGTAAACGTTCCACCTCAGGGTGGCCGTAAGCATCCGGATCAAAAGATGATCTCTGTGAACACTGAGAACATTCTATTTATATGCGGTGGAGCTTTTGATGGTATTGAAAGAGTGATTGCTAATCGACTCAACACAAAACCAATTGGATTTGTGAATACCAAAGAGGATGATTCACCAATAGATAAAGAAAATCTCCTTCACTATATCTCTGCACAGGATTTGAAAGGTTTTGGGTTGATCCCAGAGCTTATTGGAAGGTTGCCAGTTCTTACACATTTGGATCCTTTGAATTCAGATGCGCTTAAGCGGATTCTTACCGAGCCAAAAAATGCTTTGGTAAAGCAATACAAGAAGCTATTTGACATGGAAAATGTAAAGCTGGAATTTACCGATGATGCAGTTGATTACATTGTGGAAAAAGCGATGGAATTCAAATTAGGTGCCAGAGGGCTTAGATCTATCTGTGAAGCAATTATCACTGATGCGATGTTTGACATTCCTTCTAATTCTAACATGAAAGAATTTATTCTTTCAAAAGAATATGCAGAAGAAAAACTTGAAAAATCGAAGTTTAATAAGTTAAGAGCTGCTTAGTAGGAACTACTTAAGGAAATTCATAATCTCTGAGGCAGCATTTTTAGCTGCCTTTTCTTTTCCCAGTTTTTGTCTGATCTCTTCATATCCAGATTCCATTAAAGAGATCTCATCAGGGTTATTTAACAAGCCATCTACATGTTTAAGTACAGTTTTGGCCTTGTAATCAGACTGAATAAGCTCCTCCACTACCTTTTTGCCTGCTATCAGGTTTACCAGAGAGATGAATTTGATATTCACAAGCAACCGAGCAATGGAGTAGGTTAGCCAGCTGGTTTTGTAGACAACCACTTGACGAACTCCGATAATTGCCGCCTCCAGCGTGGCCGTTCCTGAAGTGACCACAGCAACATTTGCCATCTTCAAAAGCTCATAGGTCTTATTATATTCAATGATAACGTTGTCTTTGGAATCAACAGCAGCATATATTTCACTTGGTAAATTATCGACCCCAGCTACTAAGAATAGCAGATCAGGCCTATCAGATGCCATTTCATTGATCACCGATATGGCCTTGTTTACTTCTTGTAATCTGCTACCGGGAAGTACGGCAACTTTATTCTTTGGATCCTTTTTTATATCCTCTAACCCGGAAAAATTATATTGATATTCCTCAATGGATTCAACCAATGGATTCCCTACATATTTAACTGGGTAGTTGAGGCTGTTATAAAAATCGGTTTCAAAGGGTAGGATCACGAGCATTTGATCAACAAACTTCCTAATCTTTTTGATGCGACCTATTTTCCATGCCCAAATCTTTGGGGAGATATAATAAGTCGTCTTAAGACTAATAGATTTTGCATATTCAGCCATCCTTAAATTAAAACCTGGAAAATCGACCAAGATCAATACATCTGGCTGATGTTCTTTGATTTGGGCCTTACAAAGGTTGAGTTTGTGATTTATAACATTCAGGTTCATTAGGACCTCCCAAAAACCCATAAATGAAATTTCATTGTAATGCTGTAATAGCTTCGCACCAGCAGATTGCATAAGATTTCCTCCCCAGGCATAAATTTTTGCTTCAGGGTCATTTTGTTTTAGCTCAGAAATCAGACGTGCTGCGTGCATGTCTCCCGAACGTTCACCAGCAATTATGAAATATTTCATTATTTAGAGCCGAAATATTCTACATAATTTCTGGGAGTCTCATACAGCTTCAGGGAGTGGAGTCTCGCGTCAGGTGCAATTGTAGGAATTAGGGGATCCAGGATATCCCAAAACTCTATGATCAGGTTTTCACAACTTGCGAGTTTCCCCTCCATGAAAGGCACATCCATGTTCAGGTTTTTATGATCGACTTTATCAATAATCTCTTTGCGGATCAATGTGCTCAATTTCTTAAGATCAATCACAAAACCAGTTTCTTTATCTGGCCAACCTTTTACTGTGGTAATGAGATCAAAATTATGCCCATGCCAGTTTTCGTTAGCACAAGGTCCAAAGACTTCCACATTGCGCTCTTTACTCCATTTAGGATTATACAGCTTATGCGCTGCATTAAAATGCTCCTTCCTACTTACATACATCATTTCCGCAAAATTAATCGATAATCCCAGCTCCTGATTAAAACAATCGCTTCTATCGACTTACAGGTGAAAATTGTTTAGCAAATTTACGGTGAAACAGATATTAACAATAAATGATTGTAGTAACAGGAGCCGCTGGATTTATTGGTAGTTGTATGATTGCCAAACTAAATGAGGAAAACTTCAATGATATCATCGCAGTGGATGAATTTGATCATCCAGAAAAGCTAAAAAATCTTGAAGGCAAGAAGATTCTCGAAAGGGTTCACCGAGACAAGTTTCCAGATTGGCTGGACAAGAACCATGAAGAAACAGAATTTATTTTTCACTTAGGTGCCAGGACAGACACAGCAGAATTTGATCGATCTCTGCTTAAAAAACTGAATACTGATTACACAAAAAATATCTGGAATAAATGTATCGAGTATCAAATTCCCTTGGTCTATGCAAGCTCTGCTGCTACATATGGACTGGGAGAAAAAGGTTACGTTGATGATGAATCCATTCTAGGAGAGCTCGTCCCCCTGAACCCATATGGTGATTCAAAAAATGAATTTGATATCTGGGCTGTACAACAGGAAAATAAGCCATTTTACTGGGCTGGATTAAAGTTTTTCAATGTTTATGGACCCAATGAATACCACAAAGGGCGGATGGCTTCTGTAATCCTTCATTCCTTCCGACAAATCAATGAGACGGAGAAGATGAAACTATTCAGATCACATAACCCCGATTATAAAGATGGCGAGCAGATGCGAGATTTCGTCTATGTGAAAGATGTGGTAGAGGTGATGTATTGGCTCATGCATCATCGGAAAGATAGTGGAATATATAATTTAGGTAGTGGCAAGGCGAGGACTTTCCTTGATTTAACAAAAGCGGTTTTCAGATCTTTGGATAAAGAGCCAGATATCAGTTTCATTGATACTCCAGCAGACATCCGGGATAAGTATCAATATTTTACTGAGGCAGATATGACCAAACTCAAATCAATTGAATACCCAAATGACTTCACTTCACTGGAAGATGGGGTGAAGGATTATGTTCAGCATTATCTGAAGTCGAACAGGTATTACTAATTAATTGATTTTCCAGTAATAAAAAAGGCTGTCCAAATGGACAGCCTTTTTAATATAACATTATTATCTATTAAAGATCAAACTCAGTTGGATCTACTTGTGTCAGGACTACATCAAATATATAGCCATAATCTGTCCATTCACCACTCCAAGAAATGGTCTTAGCTACAGGATCCATTTTGAATTTAGTTATTGCAACATCCCCACCAAAATAACCTACTGCTGGTACTCCGCTAATAGTTACATCATTAGTAGCAATATTATTTACAGTTACTTCCATGCCGTTACATGCTATTTCATAACCATAACCATAACCGTAATCATAAAATCCACCGATGCAATCAGAAAATTCATATTTTCCTCCTCCTGCATCTCTCACCCAGTATGGACCAAATTCCTCTTCAGAATAGTTAACAGTTGCTCCATCAGAAATTCTAGTTCTGAAAACAGCTGCAGTATACATACCTGATATGCTTGTAACAAAGTCGCCCGTACAAGCAGGCCAGTATATTTGTCTACTTGCTACACCGGGAATACCATCAACATTGACAGCACTGTAATTTACACTATAGATATCAGGTCCATCTAATGTAGATGCAGCGAAATACAATCCACCTATTGAAGTGGTAACAGGTATTTCCGAACCACTCTCAGTGGCGGTTGCTCCCGGGTCATCAAATCCACCTGAGGGACTGCAATCAAGATTGATCTTCTTCTCACCGGCGATCTCAAACTTAGGTAGATAAGTAGGAACAGATTCCTCTGCGCTATTCACATATTCCTCACAGCTTGAAAAAGCTAAAAGTGCGAATAGTACTATTATATAATTTTTCATACTTTCCATATTTTAATTATCCCAAAATATTTTATCAGTAATTTTTCGTTGTGCCGGAGCCTTAGAATTTAAACTTGTTTCAATGGCTGGGTACAACCAGGTTGAAGGATACTCTCCAGCAGCAAGTTGAGATTTAGGTGGATCTTGAAAGATTCCATTAGTAAACAGTCTGCTTGCAGGTCTGTCAAATCTTCTGGTTTCAATCCAACCTTCATCCTCCTGGGTTCCATTCATGGAAATCCATTTCTGAACACCAATTAGATCCAGTTTTGTATCTAATGGGTCTCCAGCAGCATAACCAAGAGATGTAGTGTAGTTTGTAGCTACTGTTGATGATAAACCGCAATAGCTAAAACTTTCTGAAATAGCCGATGCAAATGCAGTTGTTTCATCATCAGCAGTTCCATATCTTGCATCCGCTTCGGCTCTTAAGAACCATACTTCCCAAGGACTCATCAAAACTACCGGGTTATCTGCTGCATAAGAGTAAGGAGTTGATGTACTATACTCTTCTTTAGCAGCTGTAAATGGTTCGTCATCAATTGTTCCCTGATCGATTCCCCTTAGTGCCCCGGCATAAGTACCAATAGATGCCTCAGCATAGAAAACGGTATCTCTGGGATCATTTAAGGACGCTAATACATTAAGTGAGGCATTGCTTGCGAAATAAAAATCACCAACACCAAATTCCCTTCTGGCGTACATTGGGTTTTGATTACCTGCTTTATCCACAAATGGTATTGCGGGCATGTCTGCAGCAGTTTCAATAAACATACCAGAGTTAATTAGCGACTGAATTGCTGCTCCTTGTGGATCAGTTTCAGAAGTTCTAAGAAGTACTCTAAGTTTTAGTGAATTCGCAAACTTAAGCCATGCTCTCATGTCACCACCAAAAATAAGGTCATCATCCCCAACATCTGTTAAACCATTGGCATCAGCAAACGCAAGATCTGCAATTGCTTCATCCAATAATACAACCAACGAATCATAAACAGTAGCAGCGGGATCGAATGCTGGAGTCAGGATACCACCTGCATCTATTTCTCCTCGTGTAGCTTCAGTATAAGGGATATCACCAAAGTGATCCACAAGACCCTGGTAAACATAAGCTTTCAAAGTTTTACCAACTCCCTGGTAAGCTTTACTTTCACTTCCTACCAGTTTTGTCAAGTCGATCAAACAATCTGAATAAGCATACTCCCAGTAGCGGTTGTTATCACTAC
This sequence comes from Bacteroidota bacterium, assembly GCA_047947195.1. Classification (GTDB taxonomy): domain Bacteria; phylum Bacteroidota; class Bacteroidia; order Cytophagales; family Cyclobacteriaceae; genus UBA7330. The sequence goes on along the minus strand of CP170458.1, from coordinate 922,745 downwards.
CTTGTTGAACAAAACGTTCCTGGTTTCCAAGAGAAACCCCAATTCCCCAGGTGTAGTACTGAGCCCATAAATAGGAGTAATCATTTAAGGATACCTCATTGTTGTATCCTATCATACCTATTGCTCCAACTAATAACTGTGCTTCTCCAGCAGTAGGAGCAGTATCTGGATCTATGTTGATTTCCGTGATCTTCTCTTCACATGAGAATGAGAAGAACAACGCAACAACGATTAAAAATCTATATATATATTTCATCTTATCTTTCTTTTTATTGGTCAACTATTAAAAAGTAAGGGATAGGTTAACACCGAAACTCTTTGAAGGAGGGGTCTGAGTTGTCTCAATACCTTGAACGTTTCCTGTCAAAGAAGGACCGCTAATCTCAGGATCAGCAAATTTGTTATCCTCTGGTAACCAGAATTTCAGGTTCTTGCCAAAAAGACCAATTCTTGCGTTGGTGAAAGGAGTAGAAGCCAGGATGTTCGCTGGAACGGTATAACTAACTCCAACCTCACGCAACTTTAAGAAACCTGCGTTAATCAGCTGTTCAGAAGCAGGAGCTTTGTAATTTGTATACAAATCCTGTTCTGTAATTTCGGTTGTGTTTTCACTATAAGTGCCATCACCATTATCCACTACTGAATTAGGGATGATATAGGCTTCTCTATTGAATTTAATAGTACCAATATTTGTTCCGTTAAAATCCCCATTCGCCTTAGTTTGTGAAACAAAAGATCCACCAACTTTCATATCAAATAAGATATTAAAGCCAATTCCCCTATAGTTACCATTAGATCCGAAACTTGCAATATATTTTGGAATATATGAACCAAGGTAATATTCCTCATCAGAATAAACCGGAATTCCATCATCACCTACGATTGGTTTTCCATCAGGAGTAACCGCTTCTATCTGACCCCTGAAAGTTCCAAATGGGTAACCTTCTTTTGCAACCAGTGCAACAGGAGGTCCTGTTGAAGTAGCAAATGAGTTGATATCTAAAGCTAATTCATCGATGTCATCTGTGATTTTCACCACTTCATTGATGTTCTTGGCATAAGTTCCAAAAATCTCCCAGCTTAAACCATCAACCAAACCAGCGATCGGCTTAATGCTCAAAGTCACTTCGTGTCCTTTATTGGTCATTTCTCCGATGTTAGAGACTGTTGAAGTAAAACCAGTTGATCTTGGTAAACTGATCTGAACAATCTGATTTGAGTGAACTGAGCTATAGTAGGTATATGACAAATTGATTCTCTCATCAAAAAGCCCAAAATCTGCACCCACTTCCAACGTAGTTGTCAGCTCAGGAGATAATGAAGCATTTCCAATCTGATCACCAGTCTGGAAACCAGGCTGACCACCAAGTGGGAAATACAATTGGTAATCTCCAAAATTTGAACCAAAATTAGGATTACCTACATAGTACGAATTAAGTAGGTATAGCCCGGCATCTTTACCCGTGCTACCATAACTTGATCTCAATTTCAGGAAGCTCAATACATCATTTTCAATTGGTAAAAGATCTGATAGAACGATTGAAGTTCCAACAGCGCTATAGAAGAATGAGTTATTATCTGCAGGTAGCGTACTTGACCAGTCATTTCTTGCAGATAATTCCAGGAATACCGCATCACGGAACCCAATTCTTGCATTACCCAACGCTCCAAATATTCTGTATTTGCTATGAGCTGCTGATGCAATTGAAGTTGCAACACTGTTCGACAGGTTGTATACACCATCAACAACCAATCCCCCGGCAGTGGCACCTCTTAAAGACTGCATATAAGTCTGATACCAGTTGTAACCTGCTGAAATATTTAATGAAAAATCTTCATTTAATTGCTTGGTATAATTGGCCAAAGCAGACATATCCAAAGTGATATTCTGTTTTGCATAGTTAGAATATTGACCAACTTTTGAATCTCTTCCACCTCTTGGTCCTAAGCTAAAATCATCACCCCATACTAGTTGTTGACCTGGTTCATATTTTGGTATCCATTGATCAACGATTGTGTTGACAACGTTTGTTCCAAATCTACCAATTAAGTCAAGTCCTTCAATTACTGAATAGGTTACAGAAGCATTTCCAAGGAAATTATCAATATCTGCCTGATTTCCGTACTCATTAAGTAAGAAATAAGGATTTGTAGTATATGATCCATAATATCCATTTATATCATAAAATGGATTGTTGTAATCTCTTAATTCACTTAATGGAATATTTACAGGAGACTGAACAGCAGATGCCCAGGGATTAATACCCTCAAATGGTCTTGATCCCTCATTATTTGTATTTTGATCAACCCTAGCATATGATACCTTGAAGTTCGATTTTAACTTTTCAGAAAGGTTCGCTGATGCTTTCAATAATACAGTATTTCTTTTATAAGAAGTATTATCCAGAATACCATTTTGATTGGTATTAGAATAAGAAGCGTAATAGGTAAAACCTTCTTTAGAACCAGATAGGTTAACACTATTAGTTAGGGTATTACCATAGTTAAAGAATTCATCCAGCTGATTTGGAGCAGCTGAAAAAGGTCTCATTAGCGACTCTAAAGCACCATCACCATCAGCGTCGATCGGTGAAGTCCATGGTCTCACAACTCCATCAAAAGCAGGTCCCCAAGACCAGTTCTCTCCAGAGTCGAAGTGAGCATTGTCATATCCTTGCCCAAACTTGTCCTGGCGCTGTAAAAGTACATACGCTTTTTCTACAGAAAAACTTGAATTGATTCCAACCTGCATCTTGCCTTTTCCTTTTCCAGACTTAGTAGTGATAAGCACTACCCCAGAAGATCCCCTTGAACCATAAAGGGATGTGGCAGACGGTCCTTTTAATATGGTGACGGATCGATATCCTGAGGGTTAATGTCATTAAAACGGTTTCCGTAATCGGCGTAACCTGTAGTTGCATAACCTTCACCACCTCGTGTAGCATCATTATTGACAGGAATACCATCAACAACAATCAAGGCATTGTTATTTCCAGTAAGTGAACCCTCACCTCGAAGTACGATTCGAGTAGAAGCTCCAACAGAACCAGAACCAGTAGTTAATCTTACACCAGCTGCCTTTCCTCTTAAAGCCTCAAGAGTATTTTTGTTGGGAGCAGATAATAGATCATCTGCACCAACTGTCTGGTTGGCATAAACTACATCGCGTTCATTTCTTTCGATACCCAAAGCGGAAACAACAACTTCGGAAAGTTCAGTAACATCTGCTGTCATGCTGACATCAATCACTGAACGAGCTCCGATCTCTTGTTCCTGGCTCGCCATACCAATAAAAGAATAAACTAATGTTCCTGCGTCATCAGGAACTTCTAAACGGTAATTACCATCCAGATCGGAGGTAGTACCTGTAGCTGTACCTTTTAGTACAACGTTTACTCCAGGAATCGTTTCACCATCCTCGTCGGTGATTTTCCCAGATACTGTCCTTTGTGCCCATGCCCCAAATGCAAATGCAAAAGAGAACATGAAGCAGAGTAGTAGAATCCTCTTCATATAATACTGGTTTAATTGTACATTAATAATTCTCGGTTCTAAAATTATAATAATTTGTTCATATTAAACAATATGGCATTTTCTTTTACAGGTGGTCCATATTCCTGTGTTTTATTATAAAATTTGGAAAAATCAGGATAAAAATTTAGCAAACTCCCCTAGTGACTATTGCAGCAAAATAATCATTTAAGATCTGAGAATTTACATATTTTTAATTTTGAGGGAACATTAAGAAAAAAAGTAAAAAAAAGTTTTATTCTGAGGAGATAGAAGCTTTTATTATCCTAAACTCGATTCTACGGTTCCTTTCTCGGCCCTCTTCCGATTCGTTTGAATCAATTGGTTTTATGGAGCCATATCCTTCAAATGTTAAACGTTTTCTGTCAATTCCCTTGTTTAGCAAATAATTGTAGACTGATTTTGCTCTTTTAGTAGACAAATCCAAATTATAGCTTTCTGTTCCTATATTATCGGTATATCCTTCAATTCTTACATTAAGTTTTGAGTTCTTTAATAAATACCTATATATCTGGTCAAGCTCAGCAGTAGATTTTGAATCTAAAGCATATTCATTGAACTCAAAATAAACGTTTTCCAGTATCATGGAGACACCCTCTTTTATAGGTCTTAAATAAATGTCTACAGTATCTGGCTTTAGAAATGAGCTGGATGAGGACTTAAATGTTAAATCCTCAAATAAATAATTGTCCTTGCTAACAAACACACCATATTCGTGACCCTGGGTAAGTACCAGGAAATATCTACCGGTAACGGAATCTGAGCTTACTTCATAGATCGTTCCGCTCTGATTAAGGTCTTCCATGCTAAAATCAGCCTGAAGTGGCTGCTGGGTATCTTCATTTAAGACCCGCCCAGTTACATAACTTGATGTGTTTTTTACCAGAGTATCATTTTTAATCTGGAACATCATTAGTTCCCCCTTGACAACCCTGCTATTTTCAATGATCTCTTTGCTGAAATATGCTGTTTGGCCATCCGCAGTAATGAAAATACCAACTTCATCATTAAATGAGTTAATCGGATATCCAAGGTTTATTGGCTTGGACCAACCGTTCTCCTCTTTATTACTCAAATAGATATCATATCCACCTAATCCTTCACGGCCTTTTGAGGAAAAGAATAAGGATTGGCCATTTACATGAATAAAAGGTGTTATGTCATCCTCGGAAGTATTGATGTTTGATCCAAGATTCTGTGGTTCTGACCATCCAATTCCATTGTATTTCGTTACCCAAATATCCCTGGCACCTAAACCACCCGGACGAGAAGAAGCAAAATATAAAGTCTTTCCATCCGCACTCAGGGCTGGTTGTGACTCCCATCCCACAGAATTAACTACCGGACCCATATTTTTTGGATTGGACCATGCGTTTCCCTCTCTTTGAGAAATATAAAGATCACAGCTTCCCATGCCCTGACGGCCATTACATGAAGTAAAAATCAACGTTCTACCATCAGCTGAAATCGTACATGCACCTTCATTGGAGGGTGAATTAATATTTGGAGAAATGGATTCAGGTCTTGACCAGTTCCCATTTACCTTGTAGCTGATTAACAATTCTTCGTCACTATTATCCCCCTGAGCAGTAAAAATCAATACATTGTTATCTACTGTTAATACAGGGAAATACTGCATTCTCAAGCGGTTAATTTCATCCGGAAGTCTTTCCAGTAAGATCACTTTAGGATCTTGAATCGCTTCCAGGGAAAACTCGATATTGGCAGCCAAATGCCTGGCCTGGGGACTTTGTTTGCTCTCACTGTTGGCATTATCTAATGCTTCATGTGCCTTTTCATAATTTCCCTTTTGGAAATTCATATTGGCGATGGTGATCCATAAATTGGGATTGACTTTACTAAAAGGAGTAATCTGAGTATACCTTTCAAAATAGGCAAGTGTAGAATCCTTTTCCTGGAGAACTGAATACGTTGTGGCAAGTCTTAAATAGGGTTCTCCCCAGGTAGGATCTGTTTTAATGATCTTCTTAAGAATGTCAACAGCTCCACCAAAATTCCTTTCCCTTAGTGCCTCCTCCGACTTTTCATACAATTTCTTGCTCTTTTTGGACTGTGCCAGCAAAGTATTAAATGTGAATACAATCAGAAACAAATATAAAAGCGCTCGCATTTAGGGGATGTTCATGTATTTATGAACCTGTAAAGATATCCGCCATTTAGGATTTTGCTTGATATAATCTATAATCAATGGAATCATCTTATCTCTTCGGGACCATTCGGGTTGTAGATAAAGAACGCATTCTTCATGCATTTTATTGGCATGCTGCTCTGCCCATTCAAGATCTGACTTATTATATACAATCACTTTCAGTTCGTGTGAATTATAATAAAACTCTTCTCTCGGTTCTTTGAATTTCTTGGGCGAAAAACAAACCCAATCCCAATCCCCGGAGTAGGGATGAACACCAGACGTTTCGATATGCGTTTTTAAGCCAGATATGTGTAGTTGCTCGGTCAATAAATCCAGATTATACATAAGAGGTTCTCCTCCTGTTACTACTGCGATATCGGCTTTTGACGCTTCTGCGATCGTTGCAATTTCTTTTATTGAAGTGCTTGGATGTTGACTTGCATCCCAGCTTTCTTTCACATCACACCAGACACAACCCACATCACATCCACCCAGCCTGATGAAATAGGCCAACTTTCCAGTATGGAATCCCTCGCCTTGCAGCGTGAGGAAAGATTCCATAACAGGCAGCAGATCAGTCTGAGATTTTGTCTGAATGTTGTTTTTCATATGCTCTGATCGTATTCAAAAGCAATGAAGCAATGGTCATTGGTCCCACGCCTCCAGGTACAGGAGTAATGTAAGAGGCTTTTTTTGCTACTTCATCAAATACTACATCGCCCACTAACTTAAATCCGGATGTACGAGTTTTATCCTCTACCCTTGATGTCCCCACATCCACAATCACTGCACCATCCTTAACCATATCAGCAGTTATTAGATTAGGCTTGCCAACCGCGGAAATCAAAATATCAGCATTTTTTGTGTGTTGAGTGATATTGGTGGTGTATTTATGGCATACAGTAACCGTAGCGTGGCCATCTTCCAACATCATCATACTGATAGGCGCACCCACTAATCTACTGGCACCTACCACCACACAATGTTTTCCCTCTAATTCTATCTGGTATCTTCTTAAGAGTTCCATTATCCCAAATGGAGTAGCGGGCAGGATGAGCTGATTCTTGGAAATGATACTTCCAAAATTTTGATTTGTGAATCCGTCAACATCCTTAATTGGGGAAATGCAATCATTTATTCGCTCTACGGAAATATGATCTGGTAAAGGCAATTGGACAATGAATCCATCGATGTCTTCATCCTGATTCAATTGTTCGACATGCTTCAAAAGTTTTTCTTCGGAAATAGTACTGGCAAAATGCATTAAAGTAAAGTCAAAGCCTACCGCTTTACAGGCTTTAATCTTTCCATCCACATAGGTGTGGCTGGCTGAATCATCCCCTACAATAATGATGGCCAGGTTAGGTGCCCGCAGTCCTTTACTCTTGATTGCTTCTACTTTGGTTGCAATCTCCTGCTTGATATCACCCGCTATTTTTTTGCCATCCAGTATTGTTGCCATTGATCTTTTGTTATATCAATTAATCTAATTTAAGTACAGCCATAAATGCTTCCTGAGGTATCTCCACATTACCTACCTGACGCATTCTTTTCTTTCCTTTTTTCTGTTTCTCCAGCAATTTACGCTTTCTGCTAATATCCCCTCCGTAACACTTGGCCAATACGTTCTTACGCATCGCCCTCACTGTTTCTCGTGCTATTACTTTGGCTCCTATTGCCGCTTGTACTGCTATCTCAAACATTTGTCGAGGTAACAATTCCTTCAATTTCTCACAAAGGCGCTTACCCCATTCATAAGCTTTATCCCGGTGTACAATAGCTGAAAGTGCATCTACCGGTTCACCATTTAACATGATATCCAGCTTCACCATGTTTGATTTCTTATATCCCATTAACTCATAATCCAGTGAAGCATATCCTCTGGATATGGTCTTTAAGCGATCGAAAAAGTCAAAAACAATTTCTGAAAGTGGTAACTCAAAAGTTAGTTCCACCCTATTTGAAGTCAGATAGACCTGATTTTTTATCTCCCCTCTCTTATCCACACACAAAGCAATAACAGGTCCGATAAAATCAGCTTTGGTAATGATCTGTGCCCTGATATATGGTTCTTCTATATGATCAATATGGACCGGATCCGGAAGTTCAGATGGTGCACTGACTTTTTGAAGTGTTCCATCTGTTTTGATCACATGAAACTGCACACTTGGAACAGTGGTTATTACGGTCATATCAAATTCCCGTTCCAGTCTTTCCTGTACAATCTCCATGTGAAGCATACCCAAAAACCCACATCTGAAACCGAAACCTAGTGCTACAGAGGTTTCAGGTTCCCAAACCAGGGAAGCATCATTAAGCTGAAGCTTCTCCATGGATGCCCGCAATTCTTCAAACTCTGTTGTATCTACTGGGTAAATACCTGCAAATACCATCGGCTTAACATCTTCAAACCCCTTGACCATTCGCGTTGTAGGCCGATCAACGTGAGTAATCGTATCTCCAACCTTAACTTCTTTCGCGACTTTGATACCGGAGATCAGGTATCCCACATTGCCAGCCTTGATTTCTTTTTGTGGATCGTGCTGAAGCTTCAGAATTCCAATTTCATCTGCTTCGTAAGTTTTACCTGTATTTACGAACTTTACTTTATCTCCCTGACGAAGGGTGCCATTAAAAACCCTGTAAAAGACCTCAATTCCTCGATAAGGATTAAAAACCGAATCAAAGATCATAGCCTGTAAAGGTTCTTCTGTGTCCCCAGTTGGGGCAGGGACTTTTGCAACGATGGTATCAAGTATTTCTTTGATCCCTATTCCCTCTTTGGCACTTGCATGAATAATGTCTTCTTTCTTACATCCAATCAGATCAATAATCTGATCTGAAACTTCATCCGGCATTGCACCTGGCAAATCAATTTTATTAAGGACAGGGATGACCTCAAGGTCATGCTCTATGGCAAGGTAGAGGTTAGAGATGGTTTGAGCTTCAATACCTTGAGAAGCATCTACAACAAGTAGTGCCCCTTCACAAGCAGCAATCGAACGGGATACCTCATACGAAAAGTCCACATGACCCGGTGTGTCGATCAGGTTAAGGATGTATTTTTCACCATCAAGATTATAGTTCATTTGAATAGCATGGCTCTTGATGGTAATTCCTCTCTCCCGCTCCAGATCCATATTATCCAGCAATTGGGCTTGCATCTGTCTATGGGAAACCGTTTGTGTTTGTTCTATCAAACGATCCGCCAGGGTGCTTTTCCCATGGTCAATGTGTGCGATTATACAGAAATTTCTAATGTGCTTCATGCGATTCAAAAAGGACTGCAAAAGTAGTCATTAGGCATACATCAGGAAATGTTTCCCCATCATTTAATTATATCACAAAATACAGAGAGGCTAAACTTTGTTTTTGGTATCGATTACTACAGTGACTGGACCGTCATTTAATAAACCAATCTGCATATTAGCCCCAAATTCACCTGTTTGTACGCGTACACCCTGGGTTTCAACAGACTGTATAAATTCTTCATAAACAGGTATGGCCTTTTCTGGTCGTGCAGCTTTGATGAATGAAGGTCTGTTACCTTTTTTTGTACTCGCATGAAGCGTGAACTGGCTCACAATAAGTGCTGAGCCCCCAACATCCTTCACGCTTAGATTCATCTTGTCTTCCTCATCTGAGAATATCCTTAAGTTGACCAACTTTTGAGATAACCACAAAACATCCTCCTCGTTATCCTCATCTTCGATGCCAACAAGGATTAATAGTCCAATACCAATTTCGGCTTTTTTTACTTCATCAATGGTTACCGAAGCTTTAGAAACTCTTTGAACGACAGCGATCATCGGCTACTGTGCGTTTTCCCATTCTTGATAGTTTTCAATATCACCTGCTATACTCTGCAAAACAAAATAAAGAACGGAGATATCGTCTGTAAATCCCAACGCGGGGATAAAATCGGGGATAAGATCAATCGGAGTAATAAAATATACCAGGCTAAATATGAGCAAGAGTATTGATCGTGTGCTGAATGAAGAGTAGGTCCCATTTATATGAGATTGTATCATCCTCATTACGAGACGGAGCTTTGAAATGAAAACATTACGCTCTTCAGTATCATCCTTTATCACCTGCATTTTTTCTTTCGCACTGTTCAACAAGGACTTAACTTTCTCATTATTATTGATAAATTTCTTCGACTTCTCGAAGATTCTTCTAACTCTTGGATTCTCTATCAAAATACCTCCTTTATTTCTTCTCTTATATACGATAAAGCACCTTTAAGGGTGTCGTTTTCCTGCTTTAGAGACTTCTCAAAAATAGCTCTTGCTAGATCCAATCCGGTTGATTTCTCTTCCACTTCATTGCCTGCCTCATTGATCATTGAGATCAACTGCTCCACTGCACTGGAAACAAAAGTCCATGCGTCCCCTGACATATAAACTTGCTGAGACAGGTTATGGTTATATTCACTTCTGATCTCAGAAATTAAGGCAGATTGCAGATCCTTTGCTGACATCTTATTGTTATTGAGCCTTGGGATCATGTTAGAAGGGGAAATTCGCTCAAGTAATAAACATACTCTTTCATAGGCTTGCAACCTGATTGGTGTTACTATTTCCTGGTTTTTCTGCCGAATAGCATACTTATATTCCTCCAGTTGCTTCGTGGTAAAAGACCTGACAATTAAGTAGGTAGCATACAGTACCAAAACAGCAGGCAAAACAATTTTTAATAAGTCTATGATCATTTCCATCAGGAAGTGTGTTATGATTTATGTGCACTTCAAAAATAAGTATTTTCTTTGGTGATCATGATGCCTCCGGTGACCATAAGTAAAAAAGCTATTGAGGAAATAAAACAAATCCTGAAAGCTAAAAAAGTTCCAACAGGCTATGGATTGCGCGTAGGTGTAAAAGGAGGGGGCTGCGCTGCAACCTTAATTCTGGGTTTTGATGAAAAGCAGGAAAATGATATTGAATATAACATCGACGAGATCTCTGTATTCATCCAAAAGAAAGAAACGATGTTTGTAATTGGAAAAGAGGTTGATTTTTATGAAGGGGCAGATAGAAGAGGGTTTCTTTTTAAAGATCAGGAGGTTATAAAGGAAAAACCCTAGCCCGCAAGCTCAATAGTTGCTTTCTGACAAAGTCCCTTTACGGGGGGATTATACTTACTCACTCTCACCCTTACTTCTTTCACATGCGGGAATTTAGCTCTGATATTTTTGATGATCTTACCTGCTAGATGTTCAAGTAACGTAGCGTCAATATTCATCACCTCTGCGACCATAGCATAGACCTTCTCATAATTGACGGTACCTTCCAATTTATCCTCTTCTACCGCTTCTCTAAAATCCAGCTCCATCTCCACATCAACTGAATACTTATTCCCAATGATTCGTTCTTCTTCGTAGTACCCATGTCTGGCATAGAACTCCATGCCCTCCAGCATCACCTTACCCATTATTCATCTATTTGATCAAAGAATGACCCACTATCATTGTCCTCCAAGGTGTTTACAGTCTCCTTTGGTGCAGTTTCTTTAGCTTCCTTCTTTTTAGTCTCTTCTTCCTTCTCAACCTCTACTTCAACCTCCTCGCTATTTTCTGACTCAACATCCTGCATATCCTGAGGTTCCTCTGTTGATTGATCCTCCAATTCTTCCTCAGACTCAGGCTGTGGAAGATCTTCCGTTGTTAATTTTTTAACCTCAACCTTACTGAGCTTCAAATCTTCTGAATTAATCCTGTCTTCGGAGGCTCTTACGAGTTCTTTGACCCGTTTGCTATAATCTACCAGATCAAAGTCATCACGTTTCCTATCTATCCTGGCTACCTTCTCAGTAATCTCAAGTGCAAGGTTTTTTAATTCCTTTAATACAGTTTCTCGATGGTTTTCAAGCTCCCTGTAATTCTCATCCAGCTTTTCCACAGCATCCTGCATCTCCTCAATCATATCTTTAGCTTCTTGCTCTGCCCTCTCTATGATGTTACTTGCTTTAGATTTCGCTTCACTCATCAATGCCTCAGCATTCATTTGGACCTCTTTTAGATGCAAGGCTGCTGTTTTATTAGCCTGATCAATCAGGTTTGCCCCAGTATCTTCTGCTGTTTTGAGTGTCTTGAAAAGTGAACTCTCTACTTCTCTGAGTTTTTGTACTTCTTTTTGAGATTGATCCAGTTTGATTTTAAGTTCCTTGCTTTCGTCAAGGACTCTCTCCCATTCATTGGATAGTGATTGTAAATAGGCTACAACTTCATCTTTATCGTAACCTCTCAGCTTCTTTTCAAAGCTCTTTTGTCGGATTTCAAGTGGTGTGATCTTCATTGATCTGCAAAATTAACATCCCAGATAGAAATAGTACGATCATCGCTGCAGGAAACAATCCAATTGTTGTAGGGCATCCACAATAGCTTATTTATTGATGTGCCATGCCCGGCATGTCGTCCCTTATCGATAACCTTTAATAATTTGAATTGATGAGCATCCCAAACCTTAATGGACTTATCCATGCTACAAGTTACAAAATATTGTCCGTCCGTTCGGAAATGAATATGATTGATGGCATACATATGTGCCGGAATCTCTTCCACAAGTCTATAATTATGCTGAATGTCCCAGAATTTAAGCCTGGCATCCCGACTTCCACTTACTAGAATAGGAAGCTGGGGATGATATTGGAGGGTAAATACTGAAATCTTGTGCGCCTCAAATTCTCTTAAGAGGGATAAATTTTGGGGGTTCAGGATTCTAATTGAATTGTCGCTGAATCCAACAGCTATTTCATGACCATTCGGACTTACCGCAATAGACCGGGCACTTTTACTCGAATAAGGCTTTCTAACCAGAATATTTAAATCCCAATCCAGATGAATGATTTCACCTTCTCCTGTGGCTACCCAGATGGAAGAATTGCTTACTTTGATATCAAATATGGAGGAGCTAGTGATCGCCACTGAAGCAATCTCCTTTTTGCTTTGGACATCAATAAGATGTATTCCGCTAAAATTCTGTCCAACTACCAGTATCCCTTTCTCTTGCTGGAATGCAAGTGCATAAACTGAAGATGGTATTTTAGCTATCATCTGTCCATTTTTCGGATCCCTAAGATCCCACATAGCAACAATTCCGTCGCTGCCAGCCGAAACAAAATGGGTATCGTCAATCTGTTCCAACGTATAGAGGGAATCCTTGTGACCAGAAAGAGTTTGTATCTTTTCGACCCGAATGGTGTTCATCTCGTGATTTTGATTTAAAATTAACGATTGAAGCATAGATAAAATTCAATGCCACTTCTTTTATCAAAACCCATCAACAAAGATTCGGCTTATGCCGTTTGGAATATCCAGGAAACTTACGAGACTATTAGGGCTTTATTGGACGAACCTCTTCCTGACAACCTAAGTCCACAAAGGCAAGCTGAATGGATTATTGGCAGAGTCTTAATCAAAAACCTTTGCAACTTCATGGACGTGGTTTATAAGGGAATTGAAGTTGATGATGCAGGAAAGCCTCATTTGGTTGGGACTGATGTGCATATTAGTATTTCACATTCTTTCCCAATGGCTGCTGCCATGATTCATCGGATAAACTCCTGTGGTATCGATCTGGAACGACCGAGGCATAAGCTTTTCAGTATAAAAGACAAGTTTATCAATGGTAAGGAAAAGAAATATGACGACCTCTATAATTTATGTGCTGTGTGGTGCGGTAAAGAAGTCCTTTATAAGATTTATGGTCGTAAAATGTTGAGTTTGAAAGATCATACCACAATTGAGATCAAAACTCCAGAATTATTGATTGGAAAAATTCATAAAGAGGATTTTAACCAGTCCTACGAAATCCATTATGAGCAGATCAAAGACTTTTACCTGGCATATAGCCTCTAAAACTTCTTTTGAAATGTTGCGTTGAACCTTTTTAATGTTTTCTAAATTCTTATTTCATGGATAAGCACTTTTTGGAAAAAATATTTAAACAGCACCAGGAATCTCCTCCGTGCCCCTCTCCAAAGATTATTGCAAGTTTTTTTACAAACCTGCTTGAATCTCTGTTTCCTGATCATGCCAGGATCAAATTTGAAACAGTTAAAGAGTTTGAGTTGCACTTTCAAAAACTGAAAGTTGAACTGGATGAGCTATTAACTAAAAACCCAATGAAAGGGTATGTGGATCTGGAAAATGTAGCAAATGATTTCTTTGAAAAGCTCCCATACATCCACGCCAGATTAGAAAAGGATATTGATGCACTTTTTGAAGGAGATCCTGCAGCAAAAAGCAGAAGTGAAGTCATTCGGTCGTACCCGGGTTTCTATGCCATTGCAGCTTATCGAATGGCTCATGAACTTCATAAGCTGGGCGTCAAGATCATACCTAGAATTATCTCCGAGCATGCACACAGTAAAACAGGGATCGACATCCATCCAAATGCTCGAATCGGTGAGTATTTCTGCATTGACCACGGTACAGGTGTTGTAATCGGTGAAACAACAGTCATTGGTGATCATGTCAAAATATACCAGGGCGTCACTCTTGGTGCTCTGAGTGTAGATAAATTGGATGCAGAGAAAAAAAGGCACCCGACTCTGGAAGATCATGTAGTGATTTACTCAGGAGCAACTATCCTCGGCGGTGAAACCACAATTGGTCACGGAAGCGTCATCGGCGGAAACGTCTGGATCACCAGGAGTATCCCGCCTAATAGTAAAATCTATTACATGGCACGAATGCATAATAGTGACACCAATGAAACTGATCTCTACGTCTATAAAGAGAACATGGAATGAACGTTTTTGACCTGATAGGTAACACCCCAATTGTTGAACTTCAGCGAATCCCTTCCAATCCAAAGGTTAAGATCTATGCCAAGTTGGAAGGTCAGAATCCTGGAGGAAGTGTAAAAGATCGCGCAGCATATAACATGATTTCAAGCGCTCTTGAACGAGGAGATATCAAAAGAGGAGACAAATTAATTGAAGCAACTAGTGGGAATACGGGTATTGCCCTGGCAATGGTAGCCCAATCCATGGGGGTAGAAATGACCCTTATCATGCCGGATAATTCAACTTCTGAGCGGATCAAAACAATGGAAGCATATGGTGCCAAACTCATCCTTACCCCTGCAGACCGAACCATTGAATATTCCCGTGAGTTAGCCGAAGAAAAAGCAGAAAAGGAAGGATACTTTATCCTGAACCAATTCGCCAATCCGGATAACTATGCCATGCATTACAAAACGACCGGGCCGGAGATCTGGAGAGATACGGAGGGCAAGGTCACCCATTTTGTTTCAGCCATGGGTACAACAGGTACTATCATGGGTGTTTCCCGGTTTTTGAAGGAAAAAAACAAGGCTGTTCAAATTGTAGGTACACAACCAAAAGATGGTTCCAGCATACCAGGTATTAGAAGATGGTCTCCTGAGTTTTTACCTAAGATCTACGAGCCGGAACGTGTAGACAGGATTGTGGATGTTAGCACTGAAGAAGCCACTGAAATGACCAGAAGATTGGCTAAAGAAGAAGCCATTATGGCAGGGATGAGTAGCGGGGGTGCTTTGAAGGCTGCACTTACTGTAGCTGATGGGCTAAATGAAGGAGTCATTGTGTTTATTGTTTGCGACAGAGGCGATAGGTATTTGAGTTCGGATTTGTTTTGACCTTAACAACCCTCAGCCCAAAAAAAGTGTCTTGCTACCAAAATACGATCAATTCAAATTTTATTAATTGGGCTTTTTATTTGGAGTTGTAATGACACCAACAGTAATTGCATAAAAGGTAAATTTCTCAATTATTATTGCGAAGGAGTTGCAATTAAGATTTTGGATAACTCTAATATCGGTGTCAATTGGAGCCACCCAATCTGGTCTTCCCTGATGCATCAAAATGTGGTTATTGCCAATATTGATTCAACTCTGATCGTAAATATTGAAAACTTCGAAGATTTTATTGACGTGGACTCCATAATCTATTTTGAATATCGAGATGGTGGTTATCCCTCAAAGCAATATATAGCGTGTAATCCAGCTCCATTTATTACGATTACGGGAGTAAGCAAGGACCCTTTTTGTAGTGAATAAGTTATTGATTTTCAATAATCCCTGCCTCATGTTCATTCAATACTGAATCCACTCTCACTAGTTCCTCCTCAATAAAATCCATCTCAATCAACTTCTTTAAATCCGGTTGACCTCCGTCCACCCAGGCAGTATACCACAAGTCAGCAGTCATTTTAATTGCTTTTCTCAATTGCCGCCCTACCATACCATTCAATCTCCGATGATAAGCTTTGGAAAAATCATAGGAATAGACTTTCACAAGAGATTGGCCTCGTTGCTCAAAGGAATATTTCTTTGAATCCCCAAGCCTCTTTGACAGCTCTTTTTCGAAAAGTAAGACCGAATCCAGGGCCTGGTTTGCGCCAATTACCGCATCCCATGCTCTGATCTGCACATTCGGTTCATATTCTGCTTTCCCAACAAATAAGTCATACTCCTCAAAGAACAATTCTGGTAACCTCGATTCCCAGAAACCATGAATTCCATATTGGTTGGTAAGTTGTCCATTATAGTTTTCTGTTGTGTGCAAAGGCACATTGGCATCACCGACATAATGCCCAAGATCTGCGGATAACCTTAAAATTGCATCCATATCCTGATCAAGGAATGCCTGAGTCAACCAATATTTAACCGCTGCAATGTGCCATGGGACAATTCCATAGGCTTGTAAAGAATCCTCTCCAAATTCATCTACAGCTTCAAGCCAATATCTAGGCAAAGTATAGGCTGCACTGTCACCATATACATCCAGATCGATGTAATGTCTGGGAGCTTCATTATCTACTACATATCTGCGCATATCAGGATTTACTGCCTTTTCTGTAAGGTAAGTGATATGAGCCTTGTAAAAACCAATCATTTCTGGTGGAAGTGAAAAGACCGCAATCCGATTGATTTTTTGATGCGCAAAAAATCCCCAACTCATGATGAGCGGAGTCAAAAGAATCAAAAGAGTTAAATTTATATTTTTCACAACGGAATGTAAGATAGAAATTACTTTTTTAATCATGAAATAATCTTTTGTGTCACCTATAGGATTTATTTATTAATATTTCTACCTT
This sequence comes from Bacteroidota bacterium, assembly GCA_047947195.1. Lineage (GTDB taxonomy): Bacteria > Bacteroidota > Bacteroidia > Cytophagales > Cyclobacteriaceae > UBA7330. The sequence continues at coordinate 905,976 of CP170458.1, read as the reverse complement.
TGCATCCCTAAAAATTGGAACAAGAATAGATTATGGCAAACCATAAATCAGCATTAAAGAGAATCAGGTCAAGCGAGGCTAAAAGAGAGACCAACAAATATCAGCACAAGACTACACGTACTTTTATCAAAAGATTACGTGAAGAAACTAAGAAATCTGAAGCAGAAAAACTGCTTAAAGAAGTAACTCATATGATTGATAAGTTGGCTAAAAAGAATGTTATTCATAAAAACAAAGCCTCTAACTTGAAATCAAGCCTTACCAAAAAGGTAAATACCCTGAAGTAATTTTTTTATTGCCTTAAGAAATTGAATCAACCCTGTTCATTATTTGGACAGGGTTTTTTTATTATCTTCCAATCATTAATTGGCAGGTAATGGAAAATAATACACTATCCATCAAAAAGTGGGCTGAAGAGGACCGTCCGCGAGAAAAATTGTTATTGAAGGGTAAGTCTATTTTAAGCGAAGCTGAACTGATTGGCATTCTTCTCGGATCAGGAACTGCCCAGATAAGTGCTGTAGACTTAGCCAAACAACTTCTCTCCCATGTAAACTTTGATCTTAACAAACTTGCCAGGTTATCTGTAAAAGACCTCATGCAATTCAAAGGAATCGGTGAAGCCAAGGCTATATCCATAGTGAGCGCATTGGAATTAGGAAGAAGAAGAAAAGAAAGTGAGATTATTAAGAATCCTAAAATCTCCTCAGCCAGGTTAGCCTATGATCTCATGAAACCTGATTTACTTGACTTACCCTATGAGGAATTCTGGATCTTGCTTTTAAAGAGAAACAATGAACTGATCCGGAAGGTGAAAGTCAGCATCGGAGGTATATCCGGAACCGTTGTCGACCCAAAGATCATCTTCAAATATGCGTTGGAAGGTATGGCTAGCTTTGTCATTCTTATTCACAATCATCCCTCAGGAAACGCAAAGCCTAGCCATCACGACATCCAGCTTACCAGAAAATTAAAAGAAGCTGGTAAATTTCTCGATCTACCCATTGTTGATCATATCATTTTTTGTGATCATGATTATTATAGCTTTGCAGACGATTCAGCACTTTGAATGATCAATGAAGAAGTTAATCTATATTCTGGGCCCTATAATTTTGATCATCTTTTTATACACGTTCATTAGAACCAGTGGTGACGATGATTATATCGCTCAGGTTGAAACAGAAAGAGCCGAAAGGATTAAGTATCTAAAAGTATCCGAGTCTTCCCCATTCCAACAATATGACCAGGAATTCAAGGAACCTAACTACTACTCTATTTCCTCAGATTATAGGGTAAACGCGCAACTAGAACGACTGAGTGGAAATGAAAGAGTAACGATTCAAAATAGTGATGGCTCGGAAGTACAATACGTCAAGTTTGCCTATGCCAATTTTGGATTAAAAGGCCAACAGTTCAGATTATTAATCCTTAAACCAATCAATATGGGTCCAGTAGCTCAATATTTCACTGGCTTTGCTGATAATACCTGTGGGAATGATACCTACGGAGGCGGAAGATACCTCGATCTGGAAATCGGTAAATCAGACCACATTGTGATTGACTTTAATCTGGCCTATAATCCCTATTGCGCTTATGTAGATCAGTATCAATGCCCCTTCCCTCCTCGAGAAAACATATTACCCGTAAGAATTGAGGCAGGTGAAATGGATTATCACAAATAATCTGCCCTAAATTTCTATCGCTTTTCTATTTTTGCAGCCCTTTAACACTCACTCATCCGCATGAAGATTTCCTACAATTGGCTGAAAGATTTTATTGACATTCCGGAAACCCCAGAGGTGATTGGAGAAACCCTAACTCAAACAGGTCTGGAGGTTGAGGGCATCGAAAGAGTTGAGAAGATTCCAGGTGGTTTGGAAGGACTTGTCGTTGGAGAAGTCATGGAATGTATTCCACATCCAAATGCAGATAAATTAAAGTTGACCAAAGTCGATGCAGGTATCGGGGAACTGCTTCCCATTGTTTGCGGAGCTCCGAATGTTGCCAGAGGACAAAAGGTTGTAGTCGCTACAGTGGGCACAGTCATTCATCCAACAAATGGGGAATCGTTCAAAATTACAAAAGCCAAGATCAGAGGTGAAGTATCTGAGGGCATGCTATGTGCAGAAGATGAGATTGGTTTAGGAACGAGCCATGCCGGATTATTGATCCTGGACACAGATAAAAAAAATGGAACACCCGTTAAGGAGATTTTCGAAACCGGAGAGGATTATGTTTTTGAAATTGGTCTGACACCAAACAGAGGCGATGCTGCTTCTCACTTGGGTGCAGCGCGAGATCTGAAAGCCTTTTATCATCGTTCGATCAAAATTCCGGCTGCTCCAGCTCAAAAGACTCAGGCAGATCGTCCAATTGAAGTTATCGTTGAAGATTTTGAAGCCTGCCCACGATACTCCGGGGCAACGATCCGTGGTGTCAAGGTTGGCCCATCTCCGGATTGGCTGCAATGGAGATTAAGAGCAGTCGGATTGACACCAATCAATAATGTAGTAGATATTACCAATTACGTCCTGATGAGCATTGGTCAGCCCATGCATGCCTTTGATGCAGATAAGATCGCGGGTGGAAAGGTGATCGTAAAGAAATTAAAGGATGGGACGCCTTTCAAGACCCTGGATGAAGTTGAAAGAAAGCTCTCTAAGGATGATCTGATGATTTGTGATACCAAAGAAGGGATGTGCATAGCTGGTGTATTTGGAGGAATTGATACAGGCATTACAGAAAGTACCACAAGTGTCTTTCTAGAAAGTGCATACTTCTCAAGCGACAGCGTTCGTGCAACCGCCATGCGACATGGATTATCTACAGATGCTTCGTTTCGATTTGAAAGAGGAACTGATCCTGAAATCACGATACCCGCTTTACATTGGGCGGTTAATCTGATCTTAGAATTTGCCGGAGGAAAGCTGTCGTCAGATTATATTGATCTATATCCGAATAAAATTCTACCTAAGGAGATCCCGACTACTTATTCAAATTTCTCCAGACTGATAGGAATTGAAATCTCGGTAGACAGGATAACTTCTATCTTAAACAACCTGGACATTGAAACAACCAATTTCAAAGGGGATCATTTTACAGCCATAGTTCCTCCGTATCGAAGTGAGGTCACACGTGAAGCCGATCTTGTTGAGGAAGTGCTCAGAATCTATGGCATTAACAATGTGGGGTTGGATGGCCAATCAAATGCTGGTAATGTTGTCTCAGCATCATCTGACAAGGAATCCCACAAGGTGTTTGAAGAATTATCTATCTACCTGGCAGGCCAAGGGTATTCTGAAATTGTCACAAACTCTCTTACAAACCCTGAATATTTCGAAAAGGCCCCAATTTCCAACCTAACACCTGTGGAAATATTGAACAAGTCAAGCCAGGAGTTGGGATTCATGAAAACAACACCGATTTACACGGCACTGGAATCCATTCGATATAATGTCAATCGCAAAAGAAAAAACATTAAGTTCTTCGAGCTCAGTAAAACCTATGGTAAAAAAGATTCCGGCAAATATTTAGAACAGGAATTCTTGACGCTATACCTATCAGGAGACAAACATGATGAAAGCTGGTTTACGCCGTCCAAAGGAGTCTCTATTTATGATCTCTCTGGAACAACTTATTCATTGCTGGAATATCTGGATATACCGGATTACTCAACCCAGTCAAGCTCTGACGATAGATTTGAATATGGGATTGAGATTGTCTTAAATAATCATCCCGTCGGAGTTATCGGAAAACTTAAAAAGCCAATCCTCAAATATTTTGAAATTGAGCAGGAGATCTACTATGCAGAATTAGATTGGAAAAAGGTCTTAAAGAACATTCAAAGAGAAAAAACATTTAGAGAAATATCCAAATTCCCTGAAGTTCGAAGAGACTTATCATTGATTGTGGATAAAAAAGTTTCTTTTAAAGCGTTAAGAGATGTAGCTTTAGAAACAGAACGAAAGCTGCTTAATCGAATCAACCTATTTAGTGTTTATGAAGGGGAGAATATCGGAAATGATAAGAAAGCTTATGCATTAAGCTTCTTTTTACAGGATATTGAAAAGACACTAACGGATAAAGTCATTGACAAATCAATGGACCGTTTGATCCAGGCATATGAGAATAAGTTAGAAGCAATTATTAGAAGATAATGAGCAACGAAATTTTCCGCACCGAAATTACCAACCTTGACCGAAAAGTGAAATTACTGTTAAATGAGCACTCCCAGCTCAAGCAAGAGATCGAATTGCTACGAAAAGAAAATGATCTTCTCGAATCGAAACTCTCGGAAAAAGAAGTCGCTCTTTCCGGCTTTCAAAATCAGATGAAAATTAGTAAAATTGTAGAAAGCATGGTAGCCGGAGAAGAGAACACGACTGAACTAAAGGAAGTGATTGATGGCTATATTAAAGAGATCGATAAATGCATCACTCATTTGAGTGAGGCTAATTAAATAAAATGGCAGAATTATCCATAAAACTTAAAATTGGGAATCGTGAATACCCCATGAAGGTTAAGTCTGAGGATGAAGAAAGAATAAGGAGAGCTGGAAAAATCTTAAATGAAAAAATAAAATTCTATAAAGATCGATTCAATCTCGAAGACATCCAGGACCTATTAGCGATGGTAGCGTTTGACTGTCAGGTGGAAAAAATGAAAAGTGAGGAAACGATTGAGTCAACAGACGATGTTGCACTTGAGCAGATAAAAAGCCTCAATCAGTTGATTTCCAAAGCCATTTAACCTCTTTCATATAGCAAGCTAGTCTTAATAATCGGCTCCATGTACGTTGAACCCTTACTTAAACAACATGGACAATACAACATATTTAATTCTGGTGGGGCTATTAGGTCTTGCATTAGGATTTGTCATAGATCGGCTGATACTTAAAAGATCCATTTCAAAAAGAATCAAGGCAGCCAAAGAGAAAAAAGAACACATTCTCAAAGAGGCTGAACTAACTGCTGAGAATATTAAAAAAGATAAAATTCTCGAGGCTAAAGAGAAATACCTTAGGCTTAAATCAGAGTTTGAAGAAGAAGCCAACCGTAGAAAAAATCAGATTATCTCAAATGAAAATAAACTGAAGCAAAGAGAATCTGTCCTATCCAAACAACTAGAACAAACGAAAAGAGCTGAAGCAGAGATTGACTCAATGAAGGAAAATCTCAATGCGCAGTTGGAAATTGTGAGGAAGCGAAAGGAAGAGTATGAGAAGATCAAGCAACAGCAAATTGAGATTCTTGAAAAAGTAGCTAACCTAAAAGCTGAAGAGGCTAAAGATCAACTGGTAGAAACGCTCAAAGAGGAAGCCAGAACTTCTGCAAGTATCCAGATTAAAGATATTCTGGAAGATGCTAAACTAACAGCCACGAAAGAAGCGAAAAAGATCGTGCTTCAGACCATCCAACGAACAGCAACGGAACATGCTATTGAAAATTGTGTTTCTGTTTTCAACATTGAAAGCGATGACATCAAAGGAAAAATCATTGGCCGAGAAGGTCGCAACATTCGCGCGTTGGAAGCCATCACTGGTGTAGAGATCATTGTGGACGATACACCGGAAGCCATTATCATTTCCGGTTTTGATCCGGTAAGAAGAGAAGTGGCTAGACTTTCACTTCATCGATTAGTACAGGATGGCAGGATTCACCCAGCCAGGATTGAAGAGATCGTAACAAAAACACAAAAAAACATCGATGATGAAATCTTAGAGATTGGTGAAAGAACAGTCATTGATTTAGGCATTCATGGGCTGCACCCTGAAATGATCAAATTAGTTGGAAGGATGCGCTTTCGCTCCTCATACGGTCAAAATCTCTTACAACATTCACGGGAAGTGGCCAACCTCTGTGCAATCATGGCTTCAGAACTCGGACTTAATGCCAAATTGGCTAAGCGGGCCGGATTACTCCATGACATCGGAAAAGTATGGCCTGATGAACCTGAAAAGCCACACGCATTACTTGGGATGGAGCTCGCTCAAAAATATAAGGAAAATGGAGAAGTGTGTAATGCCATAGGGGCTCACCACGATGAGATTGAAATGACCTCACTTATCTCTCCTATCGTACAGGCATGTGACGCTATATCAGGAAGTAGACCTGGTGCTAGACGTGAGATTATGGAGCAGTACCTAAAACGGCTAAAAGAACTGGAAAATCTCGCATTAGGATTTGAAGGAGTCAATAAATGTTATGCCATTCAGGCAGGTCGCGAACTCAGAGTTCTTGTGGACGCTGAAAACGTAACTGATCAGGCTGCTAATGAACTCTCTTTCAATATTTCACAAAAAATAGAAAAGGATATGCAGTATCCGGGGCAAATCAAGGTAACGGTAATTCGAGAGACCAGAGCTGTTGCATTTGCTAAATAAAGCTAAAGGAGACTATAGGGTATCTATATCCTATAGTCTTTTCCTATTCAATCTTTATCTCAATTGAATTTAACGAAGGAACCTCAAAGCTTGCATCATCAAATGATGGTGGGCCAAAGCTTCCTCTGGAAATTGAAAATCCATAGGGTTCTCTTGGAATCCCTAAAAAGTTGGTATTTAGCTCTCTATCGTCATTCAGGTCCTGGTAGATGCTTATGGCATATTTTCCTGCAGGCAAATTAATGTTCAACGATAAGCTTTCAGATTGCTTCACTGGAATTGCTTTGAACAAGAAGGCCTCATCACCCAGAAACTTCTGCTGTGGTTGATAGATAGCAATCATCATTGTACCCTTAACTTCTTCTATTCCAGATATTCTAAGCTCAAATTGAGTATCATCTTGAGGCATAAAAAAAGAGAAGAGTATGATAAGCACTATAATCATCCTCTTCTCCTTTATAATTTTATTTTGATATTATTATCAGGCTGCTACCTTCTTAGCTTTTTCAGCTTTTCTGACAGCTTTAAAATCAATTTGTTTTTGTTTCACAAGGCTAATAACACCAATCTTATTTAAAACTTTTATAACCTGATAAGTAGGGTCAATTTCATGCCACCTGATACCACCAAAATTTGCTCTAGAGCCATATTTATGGTGATTGTTATGGTAGCTCTCACCCATCATCAAGAAATCAACTGGCAAGAAGTTTTTAGAGGTGTCTCCAACTTCAAAGTTTCTGTAACCATACACATGAGCAAACCAGTTGATGATTGCGCCGTGAACAGGGGATAGCATCCACTGGACGGGCAATAAAAACCACAAATACCATGCATCACCAACAAAATTCCAGTATACAAAGAAATAAACAGCGCCCCAGGCCACTCTTGAAACCCATGAACGTGCAATTCGGTCAAATGCATGCCATTTAGGCACTCCATCTGTAAATCGTTTGTCGACTTCCACTTGTCTGTTAGTAATAGCAGAGTAGATCGTTTTTGTCTTCCACATCATCTTAAACATGTTATCATCATATTTAGGTGAGTGTGGATCATTTTCCGTATCCGCATATGCATGGTGCATTCTATGCATGACACCATAACCATAGGGGCTCAGATAATTTGAACCTTGAAAAATCCAGGTCAACACAAAAAACACTTTTTCAGTGAATTTGCTCATTGTAAACGCACCATGAGCGGCATACCTGTGAAGGAAAAATGTTTGGAAAAACAACGATAAATACCAATGGGCGATGAAAAACGGGATGATAACTTCCATTCAGTTGATTTTAAAATTACTTTATATTTTAGATTAAAGAAGGGAATTTCCCCTTCATTACCTATAAAGACAAAGTCAACTCTGGTTTGTGACAGAAATATGAAAAAAAATATTTTTTTTTATTCGGCAGGCCCGCGCTCAAAGATGTGATCCATCAATTCATTGAAATCACCATCCTGAGAGGCTTTATTGATGGCTTCAAAATATTTCTCTACATCGAAATTCATGGTAAATTTCTCCGTTTCTTTTGAAAGTTTATCTTTTGCACGGCAAACCAATTGACGACAATGGTCCTTTTTCTTATTGAAAATCTCCTGAAGCTCATCATATTCAAAATCAAAGCCTTCACGAAGTAAAAACAGACCGCGCTCTAATGGACCTAGCTTTTTATGCAACACATTCAAAGCGGTGGTCACCTCTTCTTTAAGGTCAAGATGGGAGAAATCAATCTTTTCAAATAGCTCAGGTAACTTAGCAGATTCCAGATAATCTTTCTTTTTCTGTTTGGAAGCGTTTACGTGATTCAGACTTCTATTGGTGACCGATTTGATCAGGTAAGCTTTGATATTCTCAATCTTGGAATTATCTGTGCTCAGATACTTCAAAAAGGTATCTTGAACAATATCCTCTGCATCGTGAATAGAGCCCACAATTTTTACTGCAATGGATTGCAGTATGGGCTGGTAGAGAGCTATTGTTGCTGATTGATTCAATTTTTTGAAATGAAAGGTGCAAAGATAAATAATAACATCTTATTATACCCTAAAACAAAGAGTACGCTTTGAAAATTCCATAATTATTTCCATTGAGTGGGGAAAACCGAAAAATCTATCCCCCACAAAAGAGGCAGCATAAAATATAGATAAATAGAAACAAGGATGACTGAAATAATATTCATAACGAACCCTTTCCTAAACATATCTGAAATGGATAAGTAACCAGACCCGAATACCACCGCGTTCGGTGGAGTAGCCACAGGAAGCATAAATGCACAGGAAGCAGCAATTGTAGCGCCTATCATCAGTAGGAACGGATGAATATCCAATGAAAGAGCTGTTGGGGCCAAAGCTGGCAATAACATAGCGGTTGTGGCCAGGTTAGAAGTAATTTCTGTAAGAAAGTTTACCATAAAGACTATGATGACGAGTATGACTAAAACTGATAGTCCTTCCAAACCAGTCATTCTGCTTCCAATCCACTCGGCCAATCCACTTTCCTGGAAACCCGAAGCAATAGCCATACCACCACCAAATAAAAGGACAATCCCCCAGGGAAGCTTTACCGCATGTTCCCAGGATAAAATTGATCCTTCTCTGGCAGGGATTAGAAAAAGAATCATCGCCCCGGTTATTCCGATAATGGTATCATCAACCTGCGGTAAGAATGGCTCAATTAAAAATGGTCTTGAGATCCAACATAAACCCGTAAAAGCAAATACAATAAGTACAATCTTCTCTTCTCTGGTAATATTTCCAAGCTTCTTCAATTGTCTGTCTATCTCCTCGGTTGCCCCATCTAAACCCGGTTCTTTTATCTTAAATGCATAGTTTGTGAGATACTTCCAGCAAATAAGTAATACAACCACACTTAATGGGAAAACCAACATAAACCAGGAAAGAAAGCTCACTTCAAAATCATAAAATTTTTCTATTGTTCCTGCAAAAACAAGATTCGGAGGCGTACCAATCAAGGTGGAAATTCCACCTATCGATGCACTATAGGCAATCCCAAGCATCAAAGCCTTGCTAAATCCCTCAATCTTTGTTTTATCTATTAACTCACTGAATTGGACTACAATAGCCATCCCAATGGGTAGCATCATTACTGTGGTGGCTGTATTACTAATCCACATGGATAAAAACGCAGTTGCTACCATAAAACCAAGAACCATTTTGTCCGGACTTGTACCTATAAGCCTAATGACATTTAAAGCAATTCTGCGATGCAAATTCCATTTCTCAATGGCCATTGCAATCATAAATCCGCCAATGTACAGAAACACAAAACGATGACCATAAGAGCCTGTCGTCTGAGAGATTGAAAGCCCTTGAGTCAGGGGGAATAAAACAATTGGCAGCAAAGACGTTGCTGCAATAGGTATGGCCTCGGTTACCCACCAAATAGCCACCCAGCTTGTACTGGCTAAAACTGCTAAAGCCTGATCTGACATTCCAGGATAAGGTCCGGTCAGATAAATTAACAGAAATAGAGCAGGTCCTAAAAGAAGTTTTATTAACTGAATTTTCATCGGCAAACAGCTAATATAACCAAATGCCTTTTCATGATAGAAGTGATACAGTTCTTTATCAAAATGAAGAAATTATTTTCAAAATGAAATTATCTGATTTAAAAAAAGAAAGTGGATTTGGTGTAACATTTTGTTAGTCAGTTAGTTATATATCTAAACTACTCCTGGCATTATTTAAGCTTAAATCGTATTGAGTTCCGATTCGAGGAAATTACAACTTTACAACTATGAAAAAATTTAAAACCTATTTAAAAAACACAATTCCTTTATTTGTAATTATCCTGTTGATTATATCAGGCTGTCAAAGCAAATCCTATTATTCAGCCAACAATAAAAATCTACAACGATTTGGAGGTTATCAGTTAGAGACAGCCAACCATTTGGTAAAGGTATATGACCTGGAAATGTTGATTGTAGATCTTGCAGAACTAGCAGAAGCTCAGGCAGTAAGCAGGGATATCTATTTGGCAGCCAAGGATGTTCAGGAAAGATTCGACAAAATGAAGCTGGAAACAAAGATGGAAGCCGCTATACAGAGAACCACATTATCAAGTACGCTAAGTGCCGAGAGTGACAAATACTACCATAGGCTGACCAATACACCGAGAGATGATTTTGACACCAGTTTTAAAAATATGATTCTTTCAAAATTTGAAGAATTAAAATCCATCATTGAGGATTATGACCAAAAAGGGCAAAGCGATCGGGTAAAAGAAATGGGTGATGCGAAAGTTCTTAACATTAATAAGCACATCAAACAATTTCAGGGCAACGGAGTAAGTTAACTTCTCAACTATGAATTCCTGCTAAATATCGATCTTGCTTAACTTTGAGTTCAGATAGTCGTATCTTGGTATAAGATTCGATCACCTAAATGCGTCCATTACAAAAAATTAGGTTTACCACTTTTATTAGTGTTCTACTCGGTGCTTTAATCTTAGCCGTTGCAGGGGTAGGTTACTATACCTATAATAGTTTAGATAAGGTTGTAGACCAGCTACGCTTTGAGTCAAATCCAAATTTTAATTTGATTGTCATCAAGGATATCATGGTCTCAATCACAGGGATTGAAAATGATATGGAATCCTACCTATTAACCGACGATCAAACCTATAAAAACAGATACGATCAAAGGATTAATGATGCAAGATTATTCCTGGATTCATTGAAAATGATGAATCAAAATGATCGGGATTTTCTGCGATATACGGACTCACTTGGTTCTATGATCAAACAAAAAGTTGCCATCCTGGGTGAACTGGAAGAATTAGTTTCCTACAATCTGAGCGGTTCCATAAATGACCTTGCCAATAGACTTGATAAAATGCCTATAGACATAGATAACAAGGTAGCCTCAGATACTCAGAGAACTAATGAAAATAGCGAACCTGCTACCGTTGAAGATTCAACAACCACTGTAGAAAATACCGACAAAAAGAAAAAAGGCTGGCTCGCAAGAATCTTTACAAGGGAAAAAGAAGAAGCTCAGACCAGGACTGAAACACAAAAGTCCCCCGACACAAGTAAAAGTGAATATGTAGGTACCCCAAGCTTCAAAAATGACAGTGCCTTTATAGCCCAAAAAACGCTGGAATACAGAAAAAAATTACAATTTGAATTGATTCAGCTGAGGAATCAGACCAAGGTGATTTCTGATGATATCAGGCAAAGAGAGCTTGAATTGGCACAAAATCAACAAATCATACAAACCAAAATCATTGATCTGCTAACTCACCTTGAGGAACGAGAAATAGATAAGATTAAGTTACAGAATTTAAATGCCCAGATCACTGCTGATGAAGCAAATGACCAGGTTCTGTCCTTTTCTTTACTAACCATTATGCTATTATTGGCCACAATCTACATCGTATACGGCTACATTGAGAAAAATAAGGCATATCAAAAGATCCTAAGTAAAGCAACAGAAGATGCTAAGAATTTAGCAAAAGCTAAGGAACAGTTTTTGGCTAATATGAGTCATGAGATTCGTACACCGATGAATGCCATTTCTGGTTTTACTCAACAGCTTCTGAAATCGGATCTATCGAAGTCGCAACGCGAACAGCTTGATATCGTACACAGGTCTTCAGACCACCTCTTACATATTCTTAATGATGTATTAGACTTCTCAAAACTTCAGGCTAACAAGCTGATCCTGGAAGACAAGCCATATGATCTTCCGCAATTGATGAATGATTCAGTGAAGCTGATGCAACATAAAGCAGATGAAAAACATATTGGTATCAATTATTATCCGGATAATGTCCCAAATTATGTTTTGGGCGATCCCTACCGTTTGAAACAGATATTGATCAATCTGGTAAGTAATAGTATCAAGTTTACTGATAAGGGAAGTGTTGATATTTACTTGTCAGTAAAAAAGAAATATAGAGCCAATGAACTACAATTAATTGTAGCAGATTCTGGTATTGGCATACCAAAGGATCAGCAGTCAAGAATCATGATGGAGTTTGAACAGGCTGGAAGCGCTTCAGATCATAAAGGTACAGGTCTGGGTCTATCAATAACACAAAAACTGGTTGAGCTTCATGATGGTCGTATGAAACTGGAAAGTGAAGAAGGTAAAGGAACAAAAATCACCATTAACCTTCCATTTGTTGAATCCAAAGAGCCACCAAAAGTTCAGGTAAATACCAACAAAGATCTAAATCTGGAGGGATTGGAGATTCTCATTGCGGATGACGAACCATTCAATATTAAACTACTCACCACTATACTGAATTCCAAAGGTGCCAGGTGGACTGCTTGTAAAGATGGAAAAGAGGCACTTGAGCAATTAGATCGGGCTAAATATGATATTGCATTACTTGACCTTAAAATGCCTCATTATTCAGGGTTGGAAGTAGCAGAAAATTTAAGAAAAGGTGCTGGCCTAAATAATAAAATTCCACTTGTCGCCCTGACTGCCACCGTTCTAAAGGAGGAAATGGAACAATGCATCCAATATGGTTTCGATCATGTATTGAGAAAGCCTTTTGATGAAAATGAGCTTTTTGAAATCATCAAGTCTGAGGTCTCAGCATCTACAATGATTTCTGATAAGAAAAAGAGCCAGAGTAAGTCTAAACCAAATCAAATGATGTTTGACTTGACAGATCTTAAAGAGCTCGGGGATGAATCTTTTATTATTGAAATGCTCGAAACATTCCTGGATAGTTCTGAACCCGGCGTGGATAATATTAAACAGTACTTTGAGGAAAAAAGATGGATTGAACTGGCTGATGAAGCCCATAAGATTGTTGCTCCTGCGAGATACCTATGTGCTACTCAAGTAGTGGATGAATTGAAGAAACTGGAGATCGGAGCAAGAAAAGAGGATCCCAAAATCACTGCCAAAGAAATCAAAACTGTTATCCAAACGCTTGATAAATTAAATCGTGAGCTAAGCAAGTACCTGGTTAAGGCTCAGGTGTGATATCTTTGCACTTTCAACTCAATTTTGCTTGAATGAGCGAGTCCGTATTTACAATCAATATTGTAGAAGATGATGATTGGTACAGAAAGTTCCTGGTTCACAACATCAGCCTGAATCCTGATTTTGAGGTTCAGGCCTTCAATGATGGAAAATCATTTCTGGATCAGTTAAACAAAAAGCCACATGTGGTCACACTCGACTATCGGCTTCCTGATATGAGTGGCAAAGATCTACTCAAAAAGATCAAGGAGACAGATCCTAACATTGAAGTCATCATCATCTCAGAGCAAAACGATATTGAAACGGCGATTGAATTACTCAAGCTTGGAGCCTATGATTACATTACCAAAACAAAGGATATCAGGGATAGGCTTTTGAATATCATCCAGCATATCAGGAATAACACTTCTCTTCAGTCAAAAATTGAGTCTCTTCAGACCGAAGTCGAAAAGAAATATGACTTTCAGAAGACAATTATTGGTCAAAGTAAACCCATCAGGCAGGTCTTCAATATGATGGAAAAAGCCACCACCAATAACATTACGGTAATTATCCAGGGCGAGACAGGTACGGGTAAGGAGATGGTGTCTAAAGCTATTCATTATAACAGCCCAAGGAAAAAGTCGCCTTTTATTGCTGTAAACATGAGTGCGATCCCAAAAGACCTTGCCGAGAGTGAGCTTTTTGGTCATGAGAAGGGATCATTCACTGGAGCTGCAAACAGGCATATAGGAAAATTTGAACAAGCCAAAGGTGGAACGCTATTTTTGGACGAAATTGGTGAACTTGACCTTACCCTTCAGGCAAAACTCCTGAGGGCACTTCAGGAAAAAGAAATCATTCGTGTTGGGGGCACCGAAACGATCAAGACAGATTGTAGAATCATTGCTGCAACCAATAAGAACTTACTGGATGAGATGAAGAAGGGCAATTTTAGAGAAGACCTCTATTACAGACTTTTCGGATTACCTATTGAACTCCCCCCTTTGAGAGACCGTGATAAAGACACCTTGATCCTTGCCAAGTATTTCGTCTCTTCATTTTGTAAAGAGAATGAGATGGAAGAAAAGTCGCTTAGCAAAGAAGCGCTACAGAAACTCCTGGGGTATTCATTCCCTGGAAACATCCGAGAGTTAAAATCAGTTGTAGAACTTGCTGCTGTCATGAGTGACAAAGAATTGATAGAAGCTGATGACATTACTTTTGCCCAGCCTGATACAGTTTCTGAAGTCTATTCGGAAGATCTCACCCTGCGGGAGTATGAATATAAAATCATCAAGATGTATCTGAAGAACAATGATGATGACATCAAAAAAGTAGCCAAGAAACTGGACATTGGCCAATCTACCATTTACCGAATCCTGAAAGAAGCCAAAGAACCAAAGTAAATTCTCATTTTGAGAATGATTTCTTCTTTTTGACAAAATCCTGGTTTTTGTCAATATTCCAAATCACTGAAATACAGATACTTATATGATGAAATAATTTTGGAACACATTTTGGCATTCATTTAATCAAATCAAATGGACCTAACCCCCATTTGGATTTTAATGAAGAATAAAATGAAACCAAATTTCAAAAACCAATACATACTAATTAGTGCAATTGCACTTACATTTTTCCTATCCTCTTGTGATATTGAAAAGCGAAAGGAGCTACAGGCAAAAGCAGACCAGTTGGCAATGGAACTACATGCCAGAGATTCTGCTTTTAATGAAATCATGGATTTGATGACCAAGGTGGAGTCTCAGATCGAAAAAATCAAAGAGCGTGAAAATCTTATTGCAAACAGATCTACAGAGGACTTTGTCAATGATAGTAGCAATGGATTGGTTGAAGACATTGACATCATCAATGAGTTAATTGAAACAACTAACAATCAGGTTAAAAGCTTATCAGCAAAATTGAACAAAGCCAATATCGAAATTGGGTCATTCAAAATGCGAATCAATAAGCTAAGCCAGGAATTAGATGAAAGGAAAAATGCGATTGCTTCTTTAGAAGAAAAGCTTTCTATTAAAGAAAATAGAATCATTGAGCTGGATAGTGAAGTAAAAAACCTGATCACCAGGGTAAATCTGATGGATGAAACCATCCAGAATCAAAATGAAATCATCAGTTCAAATGATAAATCTCTTCATCAGGCATTTTATGTGGTCAATACAGAGAAAAATTTACTGAATGAGGGTCTAATCATAAAAGAAGGTGGGTTTTTAGGAATTGGAAAAACTACCGAAATACAGGAAAATATTTCTCCTGAAAAATTTGAAAAAATTGACATTCGTCAAACTTCAAGATTCTATGTGAACAGTAACAAGGTCAATCTTGTTACAGAACATCCAAAAGGATCTTATGAAGTTGTGACGGACGAAAACGAAGTCGTACAATATATCGATGTGACCAATCCGGATGAGTTCTGGAAGATATCCAAGTATCTGGTCATTTCAATTAAAGGTTAGTTCAGGCGGTGATCGACAGGCGCGAGAGCGCCCATCAGGAGTCCTCATAAGGGGGACTCCTTTTTTTTACCACAAAGAATTTTTAATCAACCTAACTATTAAATTCTATCAGTTACCTATTTCAGAAAGGGAGTATTCACTCCCTTTTTGTATTATATTTAGTGCACCTCAAAACCCATAATGATAATTGTAATTCGATGAAAAGAAGACACTTTACTCAATATGCAGCTACTGCATCTCTTACCCCTTTCCTACCATTCAATTTATCAACTAGGACTAAACCCATATCAGATCCCCTGGAAATACATGTTTTCTCCAAACATCTGCAATTTCTTGACTACAAAGAACTAGGCAAAATGGTAAAAGAGATGGGCTTTGATGGAGCCGATCTCACAGTGAGGCCAGGTGGACACGTATTACCCGAAAATGTCAATACAGATCTTCCTAAAGCGGTTGAAGGCCTTAGATTAGCAGGACTGCAACCAAAACTGATGACAACTGCGATTACTGACGGAAATGACCCGATCAATCAAAACTTATTAAAAACTGCCGCGGAGAACGGCTTGAAATTTTATCGCTTAGGTTGGTTTCGGTATCCGGAAACCGGATCCATCATTGAAGCAGTGGAAGAGTTTAATAAAAAGATCATTGAAATTACCAGGCTAAACAAGAAATTTGGAATCAATGGAAGCTATCAAAATCATTCCGGAGCCCATTATGCCGGAGCCTCATTATGGGAATTGAATAATATTTTAGGAAACACTTCATTACCTTATCAAGGTTGTCAATTTGATGTCAGGCATGCAGTGGTGGAAGGTGGATTGTCCTGGCCAACTGCATTTAGATTAATACAGCCCAGAATAAACACAATCGTTTTGAAAGATTTTAAATGGGTACAGGAAGGAGATCAATGGAAAGTTTTAGATACTCCAATTGGTGAGGGTATGGTGGATTTTGATGCTTATTTTAAACTCCTGAAAGCAAACAATATCAATGTCCCTGTATCCATGCACTTTGAATATGACCTGGGTGGTGCAAATCATGGGCACAGGAAAATTTCAATCCCAAAAGAGCAGGTTTATGAAGCCATGATAAGAGACCTAAATGTCGCAAGAAATTTGTGGGAGAAAGCTTAAACCTTCCAAAATTGCTAAAACTTATTTCTCCAGTTATTTGCCTCTTGTTCCTTTCGGATGCTTCCGTCTGCTAAAGCCTTTTTAAGCTGTTCATTTATCTGTCCCTGAGAGGTCCAGTGATAGTATCCACAATCTCTACACTCATAGATCCCAATCGGCCCACTTCCCTCTCTGTAATTGTTTCTGCCCCAGGCATCTATCAAGGCTTCCTCAGCATCATGATTTGAATAGTAGATCTTTTTCCCAGTGCTACATTTTTCCATACCCAGCTGTTGACTGATTATTGTACTTTAGTGTTTTAAAGAATTCTTAATTTACATGAAATCTTCTGTATTTGGTAAACTCCCAGACGGTAGAAATGTTAAGGTATTTAAGCTACAAAATGAAGCGGTAACAGCTGAAATACTTAACTATGGAGCAGTTATCAGGGCGCTTTATACACCAGATCGCAATGGCAATCTGGCCGATATTATCCTCGGGTACGATTCGTTTGAACCCTATATAAACAATCCAACCTTTATGGGATCCGCGGTTGGAAGATATGCCAACAGGATCGCTAATGGATCATTCAATCTGGATGGAAAATGGTATCAGCTCGAGAAGAATAATGGCCCCTGTTGTTTGCATGGTGGTATCAACCAGCCACTACAAAAGGTACTATGGGATGCAATAGTCGTGGATGACCACACTTTGGAGTTAAGCCATAAAAGTCTGTCGATGATTGACGGTTTTCCTGGTAATGTGGATTTCAAAATAATCTACAGATTAACCAGAGAAAATGAACTTATAATAGAATACCATGCTGAAACAGATGAAAAAACGGTAATTAATTTGACAAACCATAGTTATTTTAATTTAAGTGGAAAGAATCAAAGTATCCTGGATCATCAATTAATGATCAAAGCCGATGAAATACTAAAAGTGGATAAGTATCAAGTTCCAATGGAGGCAATGCCTGTGGAAGGAACACCATTCGATTTTCGTGTCCCAAAAATGGTTGGAAGAGACATACATGAAGAGGAGGAACAACTTCGTATTGGTCATGGATACGATTCAAACTGGATTATCAATCCTGAAATGCATCAAAGAAAACATGCTGTACAACTTCTTCACTCCTCTTCCGGTAGAAAAGTAGATGTCTTCACCTCAGAACCAGGCATTCAAATTTATACGGCCAATCACCTCGATCATATTGGGAAACAGGGTTTTCACTATCAGAAACATTATGGAATATGCCTCGAAACCCAGCATTACCCGGATAGTCCAAACAGACCAGAATTTCCTTCCACCATTCTTGAACCCGGAAAAAAATTCAGATCAGAAACAATTTTTCGGATCGGAATTGATTGATTATTAAATGGTTTATAATTTACGTCTTATTCAAAAAACAACATTCTAATGAAGTATCTGATTTATACCATTATTCTTTTCGCTTTTGTCGCATCATGTGCACCAGATAAACCAAAAAAAGATCATATTTTAATTTTTTCAGAAACCAAAGGCTTCAGACATTCATCCATTGAAGATGGGAAAGATGCTCTTTGGAAAGTTTGTGAAGAAAAAGGATTTAAGGTGGATACCACTGAAAACTCAGCTATTATGACGACAGAAAACCTGGAGAAATATGCAGCTGTTATTTTCCTCTGTACCACCGGTGACATTTTTAATGAAGCAGAGCAATCAGCTTTTGAAGGTTATATTCGTAATGGTGGTGGTTATGTAGGTATTCATTCAGCGGCTGATACAGAATACGATTGGCCATGGTATGGAAAACTTGCAGGTGCTTATTTTGAAAGTCATCCAAAACAACAGGAAGCTGTGATCCAGGTACTCGACAAGTCACACCCTGCAATGAAACACTTACCTGATGAATGGGTAAAATGGGACGAATGGTACAATTACAAAAATCTAAACCCTGAAGTGCATGTACTAGCTAACCTTGACGAGAGCAGTTATGAAGGGGGAAAGAACGGAAAAAACCATCCGATAGCATGGTGTCAGGAATATGAGGGGGGAAAGATGTTTTATACAGGCCTGGGTCATACAGAGAAAAGTTACACAAACCCTGACTTTCT
Organism: Bacteroidota bacterium; assembly: GCA_047947195.1. Taxonomy (GTDB): domain Bacteria; phylum Bacteroidota; class Bacteroidia; order Cytophagales; family Cyclobacteriaceae; genus UBA7330. Next base: position 886,964 of record CP170458.1, on the reverse strand, counting down.
AAAGCATGTTTGGGGAGGGATTGAATATGTGATAAAATAAAAAAGGCGTTGATAAATCAACGCCCCTGTATCGATAATGAATATCGACCACCAACCTTATTAAATTACTTTCCAGGACGATAATTTTTGAATCTTGGTCCTTTCAAACCTTTATCAAATTTAGATTCAGAAGCTTTTACGTCCACCACTTTATATTTCTTTTGATTAATAGCCATATTGCTATCATTTAAACTTGCGGTCAAAACTGGCTCAGTTTTATCCAATGATCCGAATTTCTGATTCTTTGCCTCAGGACCCTTAAGTTCTGTAGGATTATTGGTCATTGTAACTTTGCTATCACCTTGATATTTTTCTTTTACTGATGCATTCTTGTATGCAGGGCCTTTAAGTTGCGCCATTGCATTGAATGAGAATAAGGTGATTGCTATTGCTAAGGATGCTGTTATTAGATTTTTCATGGCTTCGCTTGTTTATTTCTTTATACAAATAAACGCACTGACATTCAATGCGTTGATCACGAAAAATGGGTAATCTAATGATGTATTAATACGTAATGGGTATGTGGAAAATACGTAATGGGAGTAGTAAAACTTTTGAAATTTAAGGTTTTGGACTATTTCGGCATTCTTAATAACCTTAGGTTCAAATTTTAGATCAGCTTGCGCTTATAAGCTGCATTAACCATTTCAGAGGCATTGGAGGCCCCTAGCTTCTTCATGATTCTTGACCGATGAGTCTCTACCGTCCTTACGCTAATGAAAAGTTTGTCTGCAATTTCCTTAGTAATCTTCCCTTCTGCCACCATCTTTACTATCTGAACCTCTCGCTCGGATAGTATTGGATTTACATCAGTAGGGCGAGACATGTCCTCAACCAGCAAATCAGAAATTTTGTCTTTAAAGTGTTTCTTACCTTCAAAAACTCCTATGATTGCGGATTTCAATTCCTGTTCTCCACTATCCTTTAGTAGATATCCATAGGCACCTTTCTTTAGGCTCTCTTTTACATAATGGATTTCCTCATGCATGGTCAACATAATACATTTGATGTTTGGAAAATGCTCCTGTATATCAGTGAGTATATCCAGTCCCGATTCATTGGGTAATGAAATATCCAGTAAAACAATATCGGTATCATGCTTTTTTAACAGATCCAGTAAGGCTTTCCGGTTATCGACCCCTCCATTTACATGAAACCGATCGTCATCCTGAAGCAATGCTTCAATTCCATTTCTGAAAAGTTTATGATCATCCGCTACTGCAATATTTATTTTATCCATTGTCGTTGTTTCATAGAGGAATTATCACTTCAATACTTGTACCATCTTCTCCAGACTCGATCATCAATTGACCATTTAATGTTCTGGTCCGCTCTTCCATATTTCTAAGCCCAAGCCCCCCTCCTCTTTGTGTTTCAGGATCAAAGCCTGTTCCATTATCTTTGATATACAGCACAATTTGGTCATCAAACTCAGTAACTGAAAGCATAATCTCAGTACAATTTGCATGTTTCAATGCATTATTAATCGCTTCCTGTGCGATTCGATAAACACCTACACTTTTTCCTTTGTCCAGAGAAGTTTTAGAGGACTCAAGCTCATTTACAAATTTCACCTTAATTGGTGTATTATGCTGTATGTCACGAACCAATTGATTTAATGTCTCATTTAGTCCAAAATCCATCAAAACAGAAGGCATCAGGTTTCTTGCCAGAGACCGGGTTTCTAAAATTGTTTTATCCAGTAATTCTCTCAATTCATTTGCCTTGGCGTTATCCAAACCAATATTTTCCATTTTGAGTTTCATGGTAGTGAGAAGCGTACCTAAACCGTCATGCAATTCTCTGGCAAAAGACTCTCGCTCCTTCTCCTGGGTATCAATCAGTATTTTCTTGCCATAGAGCTCTAGCTTGGACTTTTCATTATCCAGGCTTATTAGTTGATCTCTCATCCTTGTAATTGCCAACCCAAGCTCATCTTTATCACTTAAAGGTTCAAAAGGCACATCCATTTTACCCTTTCCAATTTCCTGGGCAAAGATCACAGTTTTTTTAAGCGCATGTATCACTTGATTCATCGATGCGGTAATCTCAGAAAGCTCGTAAACTGGACTTGGAGATGGAAGTTTATCTGGTAATTCTCCTCTGGACAATAACCCTGATACTACCTTCAATTTCAAAATGGGCCGACTTAGAAAGAATGCAATGAGTATAGATATAAGTAGTAAAAAGAAAAGTATTACCAATAAGATCACCATCAATTCATCCCTGAGCTCCCACACTGGTTTCATTGCCTCCTCATAATCTATTTCGGTAAGCATTACTGCCCTGATTCCATGAAATTCCAGCAAACGAAAAGATCCAATGATTCTCACGCTGCGATAATCATCATAAACTTCCACACCTTCTAAACCCTCAAAAGCTTTGCTAACCCCCAGGGTATTACAATTAATTGTATTGGGTATTTTATCCGGATAAAAAATGGAAGGGGTCATCAGCCTGAAATCCTCTGATACCAAATAAGATTCCCCGGTCAAACCCAGACCAGTCCTTTCTTCCAGGATTTCCCTAATCGCATCCAGGTTCAATACTACTTCAGCATACTCATCACCGACACCAAAAAACAAATTAAACTGGAGTTCATTTGAATTATAAGTCGCAAAGAATTCTAAACTATTATCAAATGCTACTTCGTCAGCATTTACCCATTTAATTTCATCGGTATTATTAATACTTATTAATCGTTCCTGAAGGTCCTGCTTAGAACCAGTATGGGTTTTATAATAATTGATAATATGACTGGCTTCTTCATACTTATCGGTAAGAAACTGATCAAGCAAGCGCTTCTTTAAAATATTGATTGATTTTAGCTGATCACGGGTTCGATTAATCAGTTCGACTTTCAGATTTGAGTACAGCACCAGGAAGACGATGCTGATAATTAATGTATTTACAACAAAAAGTATGATTGTAAGCCATAGATTTAGCTTAAGCTTGGTAGTTGGTCGCTTGTTAATTGTCTGCATGTATCTGATCAGACAGCAATCATTTCAATTTAACCCGCATTAGATACATATCTGCAGTGATATATAAAACACTTTCATCCTCGTTGAAAGTACAATTCGCTGTATGCTGACCAGTAAGGATCGTGCCGAGATGTTTTCCTTCCGGATCAATCACAAGAACTCCCCCGGGTCCTGTAGCAAACAGATACCCTGCTTTACTAATTGCCATCCCATCCGGATTTCCCTGTCGTTCGTTTGAATACATATTTCGGGCATCCAGGATTAACCTGCCGCTAGAAACATTTCCATCCTCATCCAACTGGTAGGCATAATAACCGGCTCTTTCGGGATCTGACACTGCGATATATAATGTTTTTTCATCCGGTGATAACCCAATACCATTTGGCCTGGTCAAATTATCTATCAGTAAGGTGAGCTCCCCGTTCAAATCCAATTTGTAAACTCCCTGAAAATCCAGTTCCTTGATATTCCAGTCATCAAGTCCGTAGGGTGGATCGGTAAAATAAATGATACCCTGGCTGCTTACGGTTAGATCATTGGGACTATTTAATCGCAACCCGTTGTAAGCATGAACAAGTGTTTCGTACTCTGCTTTAGGCCTGTTGAGTGGAGCCTTCATGCGTCCAATCTGGCGATCGCCATGTTGACAAAGAATTAATTTTCCGTCTTTGTCAAGCGCCAATCCATTCGATCCAGGCTCTTTTTTGCCCGTTATCGATCCACTAAATCCAGATGGCTTCAGATATTCAGTGATGCTATCCTTTTCAGTCCATTTAAAAATGGTATTTACAGGAATGTCGCTAAAGATCAAGGCATTTTGATCTGTTAACCATAGCGGTCCCTCTGCCCACTCAAAACCGGAAGCAATGATCTCAACTTTTGCATCCTTAGGGATCAATTCATCCATGAATGGATCAAATCTCTCTATAGAGCCTGTCGTAGCATATTTCTTTCCTGAATCACTTTCAGTGTCTGTGGTACATTGAACCAAAACCAGACTTAATATTAAGTAGAAGGGTACTCTTTTCATGTTCCTGGGTTTATTAACCAAATATCTAAAGCAAGGTCTTATTTTCCTAATTCAACTCTAGGTCTTACTAAGATTCAACAAGATGCACACCATCACCAATAGACACGTTGTAGGGACTCAGTTCAATTTTCGTTTCACTGAAATAAGCTTTTGAAAGTCTATCAACAAATTCAAGCTTATGGTCTTTATGAATCAGGTTCAGGGTACAACCACCAAAGCCTCCACCCATCATCCTGGAACCCAGGATCCCCTTCTCTTTTTTAGCAAGGTCTACCAGTATATCAATCTCAGGACAAGTGATCTCATATTCTGTCTTCATCGCTTCATGAGCAGTAAATAATATTGATCCACACTGTTCGAAATCAGAAGATTCAAGAGCGGATACAAAATCATTTACCCTTTCATTTTCATCAATAATGTATTTACATCTTCTATAAACGATCTCTGATAATTCTGATTTACAGGAGTTAAGCATTTCTATATCTATGTCCCTCAGTGATCCTATTTCTGGATATTTTTTACCCACAATCTCAACCCCTTCTTCACACTGACTTCGGCGAACATTATATTCTGATGAGGCCAGGTTATGAGAGACATTGGAATTCAGCAGGACAATTTCATAATCCCCAAATTCGACAGGATAAAAATGATAATCTAGGGACCTACAGTCCAGCTTCATGGCCATTGCTTCTTTACCCATCATGGAGGAAAACTGATCCATAATTCCACATTTTACGCCCACAAATTCGTGTTCAGCTTTTTGAGAAAGGTGAATCAATTTCATTCGATCTAGCTCAAGATCAAACAGTTCATTTAGTGAAAATCCAATCCCATTTTCAAGCGCGGCAGAACTGGACAATCCGGATCCAATCGGAATATTACCTCCAAATGCACAATTAAAATTCGGAAACCGAAGACCTTCTTTATGCAATTGATCAATAACCCCAAGCACATAATTCGCCCATCCGTAGTTAGACTTTTTAAGCGGCTGATCAATATCAAATTCAATCATTTCATCTTTATCAACCGAATATACCTTTGAAGTATTCCCATCGCTTTTTCCCATAACAACTACAATTCCCTTATCTATTGAAGCGGGTAGAACAAAGCCCAGGTTATAATCAGTATGTTCTCCGATAAAATTTAGTCTTCCGGGAGAAAATACAGTGGTTGAATATTCAGGAAACCTTTTTGAAAATTCATTCTGCACATTTTTGACGATTTCAGACATAATCTCAATTGATTCAAAATTCTATTTCAATGCATCTGATTCTTTCTTAAGATCAGCATATGAAATCAGTTCTATTCCAAGCTCCCGGATAGCATCTTTTACTCTTTCATTGGTCCATGTATCAGTTACCCCCTGCCTGTCTAGGGCTACTGTTTCATAACCGATATGATAAATTGCTCTAAGCTCTTCATTGTTCAATCCCGGATGATCTACCATGATGTAAGTCCCGGACTTTAGCGCTCTCAACATGGTGATAAAGCTTTCAATCTTTTCTTCAGAAGTTACTTTAGGTCCCGCATAAGTTGCTCTTTCAACTCCCAGCGCATCCATATTAATAAATAATCCATATTCTTTAGCTAGTTTATCCGCTAAGACTTTCACCCGATCGTCAAAACCAGTGCAGCCCATGTGACCGGTGAAATGAGTAATTCTTGGAATTTTTTCCAGGGCTAATTCAATTTGGGCCCGGAATTCCTTTTCTATCTCTTCAAGCTTCCAGTCATTTTCAGCAATAGATTGACCAGGATAATTTTTATTCGACCGGATCATGGGATAGAAATATCCATCCGGATCGGTAATGCTTGGACAACTGGTCAGTGGTCTCCATTTTATGTTGTCCCATTCACTGGTGAGTGCCAGATGTATTCCAACATCTACCCCGGGATTTTCATTTAAAAGTCTGACAGCTTCAGGAAACCAGGGGGAAGAAACAATTACTTCGATAGATTTCTGTATCCCTTCCTGGTAACATTGAATGAGTGCCAGATTACCGGAATGAGAATAACCCATATCATCTCCCCTTACAACCAGACGTACAGATCCAGGTTGAGCACAAGCACTAAAAAAAATCAATAAGATTATGAGATTGAGATAAAACTTTTTCATCGCGATGGGTTAATCATCCTAAAAATAGCAGATAAAAAAGTCAATACAAGGTTCAGTATGCTCTTACCGTTACACCTTTCATGTAATTCATGAATGCCTTATTTACCACCATGTTCCCGCCTGGTGTTGGGTAATCTCCTGTGAAATACCAATCCCCTAAATGATTTGGACAGGCTTTATGGAGGTTTGAAACAGTCTGATAGACTACTTCAAGCTCGGCCTTCATGTCTTTAGGTTTGACTATTTCAGCGATCTTCTTAGAAATCTCATCTTCCGTAAAAGGATCATAAAGCTCTTTGACATAATTGATTGGAGTAGGATTGCCCATAGTGGCTTTACATTTTTCGTAAACCTCATCCAGTTTAGTTTCCATCCCTCGCTCTTTTAGCAAGGCTACCACAGCCCGGAAAGCAACAAACTCCTTCATCTTACTCATATCAATCCCATAACAATCCGGGAATCTGATCTGAGGAGCTGATGAAACAATTACAATTTTCTTAGGTTCCAGCTTATCTAATAGCGTAAGAATACTTTTTTCTAATGTAGTACCTCTTACAATGGAATCATCTATTACAACCAACGTATCTGTTTTCTTATGAATCACTTCATAAGTCGTATCATAAACGTGGGCTACCAGATCATCCCGATGTTCATCATCGGTGATGAATGTCCGTAGTTTGGCATCTTTTAATACCAGTTTCTCAACCCTTGGCTTAAGTGAGATTACCTCATCAACTGAATCCGCACTAGGTTTCTGGTCGATGATAATATCTCTTCTGTGATTGATCAAATATTGGTCAATGCCTCTTAGTAGTCCCAGAAAAGCTGTCTCCGCGGTATTAGGTATATAACTGAATACTGTGTTTTTCAAATCCGCATGAACAGATTTCATCACTTGAGGCACAAGCAATTCTCCAAGCTTTCTTCGCTCCCTGTAGATATCCGGATCGGTTCCTCTGGAAAAATAAATCCTTTCAAAGCTGCAGGACTTCTTTTCTTTTGGCTCAATAAACTGAACCTCCCTGGGATCACCAGCCCTGTTTAAAATCAATGCGTGACCAGGTTTTATTTCCTTTATCTCCTCGTATTCACAATTAAATGCAGTCTTTATCGCAGGTTTCTCAGAAGCAACTACTGCAATTTCATCATCCACATAATAATAAGCCGGTCTGATTCCATGAGGATCCCTGGCAGCAAATGCAGCACCAAATCCCACCATTCCTACCATGGTATATCCACCATCAAAATCACGACATGAACGCTCCAATACGCGGCGAAGATCAAGCTCCCGCTCAATCATCTCTGTCGCTTCCTCATTCGATACCGAATCCCTGTATTTATCGAAAATTTCCTGATTCTCCTCATCCAGAAAGTGTCCGATTTTTTCCATCACCGTCACTGTATCCACGACCTCTTTAGGGTGCTGACCTAGTGAGACAAGTTTATCGAACAATTCGTCCACATTAGTCATATTGAAGTTTCCTGCAATTACCAGGTTTCTACTTCGCCAGTTATTTTGCCTAAGGAATGGATGGCAGCTTTCAATAGTATTTTTACCATGAGTGCCATACCGAAGATGCCCCAACCACACTTCACCGGTGAAGGCATAGTTCATCTTCATCCATTGCGCATCATAGTAATTTTCACCTCCCTCGGTCTGCGCCTTCTTGTATTTCTTGCTGATTTTCCCGAAAATATCCTCTATAGGCCTATTATCGATGGTACGATATCGACTGATGTACCTTGTGCCCGGAGGCATATTCATCTTTATATTGGCGATCCCAACTCCATCCTGACCCCTGTTGTGTTGCTTCTGCATCAGGATATACATCTTCTTTACTGCATAGGAAGGTGTACCATATTTCTCAATATAATATTGAAGTGGTTTTCTTAATCGAAGCAGCGTAACGCCGCATTCATGTTTAATGGGATCACTCATGGTTTAGTTACCAGCCTATGAAGTTAATATTAAATGCAATCTTATTCAATAATTCTGGCTTAATGAATATCCATAACACCATAATAGTGAAAATTGTTACAACGGATTTTGAAATAATTGAGAAATTCCCAAAGTATGGCGATTCGGTATTTCCAATAAAACTTTGATAGGAAATCTTTAGATAATAGAACAATGCCAGCACAACACTCAGAAGTCCAACCACCAGATAAGACAACATGATTGGAGACCCGGATACCTGATACTCATTCCAAATGGCTGAAAACAAATAGAATTTTGCGGTGAATCCAGCGGTGGGCGGTAATCCAACCTGGGAAATAAGGATCAGAAGTGTCAATGCGCCCATAAATGGATATTGGATGCCTATTCCCTTCATATCTTTCATTTCTTTCACACCAAAATCTTCATACATGGAAACAATCATAAATATGGCCATGGTCATAATCGCATAGATTGTCACATACCAGATAAAAGCCAGACCGCCCTGTTCGCCAGCAATCAAAAGAGTAGGTAAAATGAGTCCCGAATGCGCTATGGCTCCATAAGCCAGCATTCTTTTCACATTCTCCTGACGTAAAGCTCCAAAAGCTCCAAACAATACCGTAATAATACCAACGATTGCAATCCCTTGCTTATACATAGGGTCTACCAACAATTCAAATTCACTGAGCAACCTATGAAGCAGAGTAAAGCCAGCAATCTTTGGAACAATTGAAAGAATAGCCACCGCATCTGTAGGTGCTTGCTGGTAAGTAGATGGAACCCAGAAATGGAAAGGTACCAGACCCACCTTAAAAAAGAGTCCACCCATCATACAGACAATCCCCACGTGAAATAATGGTCCGGCGCTTGGATCTAAAGTGATCTCAGAAAGTGAGAAACTTCCGGTAATTCCATAAATGAGAGAAATACCATAGATCATGATTGCCGAGCTTATTCCTCCAAACAATAAATACTTAATAGCTGCTTCGTAGGAATTTTTCTGAAATGAAAACCCGGTAATGAGATAAGATGACAGTGAGGTGAGCTCAATCGCCAGGTAAAATAGTAAAAGGTGATTCACACTCATCATCAGGCTACTACCAATGATAATCGATAGGATCAGGAAATAATGCTCATATCTTCTCAATGGGATATGAAAAAAGATGATCCATAAAGAGATAAAGCCGAATAGTATTTTCAGTATTCCTGATAGTGTATCCAGATGAATCGCTCCTGTTCCTGAGACGATATCTGTGCCTTTGATATCAATTAATAATATTGATGCAAAGAGCGTAATCGAAAAGATGACTTTATTGGTGGTTTCATCCTTAAATAGGATACCCGCAATTAATAAGGCCAAAGCCCCAAGAATCAATACAGATTCAAATCCAAGTAAGGAAAGCTCTTCAATGACATTTTGCAGTGTGGTCGCCATCATTGAGTTAAAAATAAGCCTGACTTTGAGCGAAGCACTCGTTTACAAAGAATTCGATAGAATTATTTACCGGTCCAAGAATGAGGTTTGGAACGATCCCCAGCAGGATAACAATAAGACCAAGTGGAATAAGTAGGATCAATTCTCTTGGCGTGAGATCATACATGGTTTGCTCCCATACTTTTTCGCGTGTCCAAAATTTTCCAAAAAACATACGCTGGAGTGCCCATAGGTAATAAGCAGCTGAAATCACTATACCAGCAATGGATACAATTCCTATCCATTTAGGAATAAATTCACTTCCAATGGCTCCGAGAAAAACCAAAAATTCGCCTACAAAACCGCTGAGCCCCGGAAGACCTAGTGAAGCAAAGAAAAAGACGACCACAAAGCCGGTAAATATAGGCATCGCTTTCGCAAGCCCACTAAAATTGTTAATACCCCGATCTCCGGTTCTGTCATAGATCACACCAGCCAGGATGAACAATGCACCTGAAATGAACCCGTGTGAAACCATCTGAAAAAGCGCTCCTGATGCCCCCTAAACATTCATGCTTGCCAGGCCCAGCAGGATAAATCCCATGTGAGACACAGAAGAATAGGCGATCATCCTTTTAAGATCGTTTTGTGCCATCGCTGTGAGACCCCCATAAATAATTGAGATCATTCCAAAAATGGCTATCAGATAAGTCAGATTAATCGCCGCATCGGGGAAGATTCCATAAGCTATTCTGAAAAAACCATAGCCTCCAATTTTTAATAATATTCCTGCAAGCAGCACAGAGATTGCAGTCGGAGCTTCCACGTGTGCATCTGGAAGCCAGGTATGCACAGGCACTGCAGGTAACTTGATGGCAAAGCCCAACATCAACAGGATAAAAGCTACCCATCGGATGTTCATCCCCCAGAGTTGAATACCATTAGCAGGACTCAGAATCCCTCCCTGGGAATAACCACCATCCATCATATTCAGTAGACTAAATGAATGGACAACTGTATCCCCTGCCATTGACGGCTCCTCAACAGAGAGATATAACCCGATCATGACAGCTAAAATGAATAGACTCCCAACCAAAGTATAGATAAAAAACTTAATGGATGCGTATCCTCTCCTTGGTCCCCCCCAGATTCCAATAAGGAAAAACATAGGAAGAAGCATGAATTCGAAAAAGACATAAAAAAGGAAGAAATCCAGTGCAGCAAAACATCCAATGACGCTGGAACTTAATACCAGGTAGAGAATAAAATATCCTTTAATATTCTTCCTTAAATTCCAGGAGGCTATCACCCCAAAGAATAAAAGAATGGATGAAAGCAGAACCATCAGCAGGCTAATACCATCTATCCCAACGAAATAGTCTATTTGCAGCCATCCATAATCACCCAGATAAAGTGATATCCATTTGATACGCTCTACAAATTGAAAAGCTTCACCCCAGCTTTCTGGTTTTACGGAGGAGTCATAGGAAATGAAAAGGATAACAGATAAAACAAGCTGTATTCCGGTGGCACCCAGCGCAAATTCCTTGATCAACCAATCCTTGTCTTTGGGGAGAAAAAGAACAGCCACCATGACAATTAATGGGGTGAAGATGATTAGGGAAAGTAGGATGTCTGTCATTCTTTAGACCAGAAATTGAAACCACAAAATTAAACCGAGTAAACTAAGTAGCAGCCAGGCTATCTGTTTTTGTATTTTAGGTGATTGGAAACTTGTGAAAAAACGACCCATCAGCTGAGAGATCATCGCTATTAAATTCACCAAACCATCTACAATGTATTTATCAAACCAACCAATGAGTTTAGCGACAACAACACCTGCAACTCCTATCGCATCAACCAATCGGTCAACAATCTTTTTGTCGAACCATCCCGCTCCCTGAACCATTTTCATAAATATATAGCTCACCTGATCATAGGCATATTCTAAATACCATCCATAATATGAGATCTGGCTGACAACGCCAGTAGGAACATTTGTTTGACTAAAATTCTTTGACAATTGGGCTTCTGGCTGATAAAGCCAATAAGAAACACCTAAGCCAGTTAGGGTAAGTAAAATGGATCCAATTATTACCCCGAAAAGCGAATGACCTGTTGAGGTAGTCACATCTGCAAACAAGTAATCATTCCAAAACCATCCCAGTGAATCAATCGGGTTAAAAGCATTCCAGAACCAAAGTGAAGCAAGAGCCAAAATAATTAATGGCAGTCTGACAGTATATATGGGTTCGACGGGTGCTTTTTTTATGGAAATTTTGCCAAAAAATACCAGTAAAATTTGCCTTCCAATATAAAAGGCTGTTAGACCTGCGGTGGAAAAAGCAAGAATGGGTACCAGCCAGTTTCCTGTGTGCATTCCCCAAAGCATCGACCCGGTCAATATTCCTTCTTTCGAGAGGAATCCGGATAAAAAAGGCAATCCTGATAAGGCTAATCCACAAATTAGATAGGCGTAAAAGGTGATCGGTAATACATTCTTTAATCCACCCATGTTTCGCATGTCCTGACTATCCTTATCCGGTAATAATTCATGCATGTAATGAATAACTGAACCAGCAGCCAGGAATAAGCCTGCTTTGAAGAAGGCATGAGTCCATAGGTGGAATACTGAAGCTTGGTACGCTCCTACACCTATGCCCAGGATCATGTAACCGAGCTGTGAGATTGTGGAATAGGCAAGTACCTTTTTGATATCAAATTGAAGCATAGCTGCTACAGCAGCCATGAAAGCAGTAGCTGCCCCAACGATTGCTATAACCTGAAGGTTCCAATCAATAAGTACAGGTCCCAGTCTCACAAGTAAATACACCCCAGCTGTCACCATGGTGGCCGCATGTATTAGGGCAGAGACAGGTGTCGGGCCTGCCATGGCCTTAGTTAACCAGCCATAAAACGGAAACTGAGCTGACTTACCGAATGCCCCAATAATGAAACATATGCCAGTAAAGCCATCCCACTTAATAGAAGAAAGTTGAATAGCTGAAATGGAGGTATCGTATCCCTGAATAAAAACCTGGATCACGCCCAGCAATAAAAAGGCATCTGCAATCCGGTTAATCATAAAAGCCTGCCTGGCTGATTTAGCTCTGGCTTCCTCCTGGTACCAAAAACCAATGAGCAGATACGAACTCATCCCAACCAACTCCCAAAAAAGAAACAATGTGATGATCTGATCAGACATTAACAGTCCAATCATAGAAAAGGCAAAAAAACCAAGCTTGGCAGTAAACCTGCCCTGATCAGGATCATGCTCCATATAAGTAATGGAAAATACCTGTACAATTAATGTAATAAAATAGACCAGCATCACCAGTACAGCATTGAGTCGGTCGATACCAAATCCAAACATCAAACCCCGGACCCATTCCCATTGTAAAATCAAGGGTTGATCAATTTGGAAGATCAGGAGGATCGAAAGAATTAACCCCAGGCCGATTCCAATATTGGAAAATCGAAGTGATCCTTTGTTAAGACCTCCGATGACCCCAGCAAAAAGCGGAAGGATTAATAACAGGGGCCATATCGTTTTGATCAGGATCATCAATTTTTCAACTCTGTAATATCATCAAGATCAGTAACCTTATAATGCCTGAAAATATTAAGCAGGATTGCCAGTGCAATTGAAACCTCAGCCGCTGCCAGCACCACCACAAATACGGCAGTGATCAGGCCATTCAGCTTCTCATCAAACTGAGAGAAGTAAACAAAATTAAGATTGGCAGCATTGAGCATGAGTTCGATTCCAATCAATACAAAAATGACACTCCGTTTAATGATCACAGTCGCAATTCCAGCACCAAAAAGGAACAGGGATAAGTAAACGATATATGTCGGATTCATCCCTTCCATCATTCTCCGGATTTTTTAGCTAGATAAGAAGCCCCCACAAGCGCCACAAGTAATAAAAAGGCTACTACTTCAAAAGCTATGATAAAGTCAGTCAGATAAAACTTACCAATACTGGCAATTTGATTATCGAATACCACAAGCTCTCCAACAGCGAATTTGGATTGTGCGGCAAAAAAGCTAAGACTGATAATTAAAATTAGCACCAGTAAAGAACCCAGCACAGGTGATCTGTGTCTGGTGATGAAACCTTCATTGTTGGTTGTTTTCGTTAACATCAAACCAAACACCATCAAGACGATAATGCCTCCGGCGTAGATCAATAGCTGAACAACAGCCATAAACTCAGCACTCATCAGTATATAAAGCCCAGATAGACCTAAAAAACTGAATGCCAGAGAAAAAACTGCTCTAATTACATTCCTGGTTACCAGAATGTAGATTACCGGAGCAATGGTGATAACCGAAAAAACGTAAAAAAGGATATCAATAATCATTTATCGTCTTTGGGTTTCTTGGGCATCATCGGCCTTGGTTTAAACTTAGGCTTAAATGTTGGTTTTGCAGCTATTTTTGGTTTGGGCTTCGGAACAGCGGGAGCTGCTTTTGCTTCCTGCGAGCTTTCTCCTTTGTCCTCCATAACCTCTGCACTCTTTTCCTTGGATTTCTGGAAGTCCTCAAACTCTTTTCTTTTAGCTGCAATATCCACAAGGCTCATTTCAGCAAAAGCATAATTATGGTCCCTCACATCCTCCTCTGAAAAGTCAAAAGTCTTTGTCATCGTTAGACACTCAGTGGGGCAGACTGTGGTACAAAGACCACAAAAGCAGCACTTGCTCATATCGATATCAAACTTTGCTGCATGGATCCTCTTAGGGGTACCATCAGAGGTCAGACCTATGGTATCTACAGCTCGGATTGGTTCTATGTCAATGCAATCTACCGGACAGATCTTTGCACATTTATCACAAACAATGCAATCATCAATTTCATTATGAAGTCTGTAACGCCCATTGTCAGGAACAGGGATCATTTCATGAGGATATTGCAACGTAAAAAGCCCTTCATTTTGAGAGAAATATTCGTCTTCAGCAATCCCATAGGGCTTTCGGGATTTATGAGCTTGTTTCAGGTATCCCCAGGTAATTTTCAACCCCTTCGCCAGGGTTTTGAATGATGTGTTAATATTTTCAAAATACTGACTCATGCCAAATTCAAATTACCATCAGTTTCCAAATCCCCACAATAAAAATGATCAGAATCGCCACAGGTGTCAGATATTTCCATGATAAACTCATCAACTGATCCACCCGAAGTCTTGGATAACTCCATCTGATCCACATCTGTATAAAAATGAATCCAGTGACTTTCAGAACTAACCAGAATATTCCCCATTCCATTCCAGTTGTCCAATCTGACAACTTGATCGGACCAATATTCGGAAAAGGAGTTTGCCATCCTCCAAAAAACAAAATGGAGGCCAGAAACGAGACCAATAGCATCATGGCATATTCTGAGAGCATGAACATGCCCCACCTAAAGCCTGAATATTCCGTATGATAGCCACCAATAATTTCTGATTCCGACTCAGGTAGATCAAAAGGTGTTCGATTCGACTCTGCCAGACCTGCGATGAAAAAGATCAGAAATGAAACCCATAGGATGGGCATTTGAAATACATTCCAGGCAAAAATTCCGCTTACCTGGTAACCAGTTGATATTCCAAAGATCAGAGGACTCAATCGCTGCTGCTCGGTGATCTGCTGAAGATCCAACGTTTGTGTAAACATCACTACACTTAAAATGCTTAGCCCAAGCGGAATTTCATAAGAAACGATCTGGGCAACTGCACGCATGGCTCCATAGTAAGAGTATTTGTTATTGGATCCCCACCCCGCCATCAGAATACCAAGGACATCAAGTGATACGACTGCCATTAAAAAAAATATTCCCGAATTGATCCTGGCACCAGGGATATCAACAGTCATTGGAAGAACGGCATAACCAGTAAAAATGGCTGCAAACACAATGATAGGTGCAACTAAAAAAAGAGGCTTATCGACACTGGTTGGTCGGATATCTTCCTTTTGAAGCATTTTCAGTAAGTCGGCAATGGTTTGCAGGATACCTTTTGGACCTACTTCCATCGGCCCGTAACGGCTTTGAATGAAAGAAGCTATTTTCCTTTCCCCATATACACCAATAACCACGAAGATCAGTATGAATGGCAGGAAAAATAGGAATGTGATCATGCGTCTTTATCCTGAGTTTAATCGGCTAAATTAATGGGTTACTCCTTAGCAGAAAAATACATGAAGAAAGCTTTTATTGATTAAAGGGACTCATTTATTCTATAAACTTTTCATTGAATAAATTAGTGATCAGTTAAACCTTATTGAGCATGCGATTTTTATTGAAATATCTGGTGTCCATTTTCGCACTTTTCCTTTTACAATCGAGCGTTTCACAGCCAATAATTGAGGATATTGATAAATATATCATTAAAGCGCGTCAGGATTGGGAAATCCCAGGCATGGCTGTGGCCATTGTAAAAGATGGAGAAATTGTTCTTTCAAGGGGATATGGAGTTTTAAAATCCGGAAATCCAGAAAGAGTTGACGGAAATACCCTGTTCGCTATCGCTTCAAATACCAAAGCATTTATCAGTGCCTCACTATCACTTTTAGTTGATCAGGGAAAACTTAGCTGGCATGACAAAGTACATGAGATACTCCCCAGCTTTGAATTGTTTGATCCCTATGTAACTGCCCACACAAACGTTGAGGATCTCCTTTGTCACAGAGTAGGGCTTGGGACCTATAGTGGGGATCTGATATGGTACAAATCCAACCTAACATCCGAAGAGGTGATCGGCAAAATCAAAATCGTTCCACAGGCTTTTGAATTTAGGGATGGATATGGATATTCAAATCTGATGTTTATTGTAGCTGGTGAGGTAATCAAACGGATATCCGGACAAAACTGGGATGAATTCATTGATTCAGCCTTTTTCAATCCATTGAATATGAAGCGAACTGTCACTTCAACTGAGTCATTAAAAGGACTACAGAATGTCGCCACACCTCACAAGCCCTATGCGAGTGGAAATCAAATCATTGACTGGGTCAACTGGGACAATATGGGCGCAGCCGGTGGCATCATATCATCGTCAAATGATATGGCACAGTGGATCAAGCTTCAATTAAATGAAGGCAATCTTGGTGATAACGAACTGATCCCGCTTCAGCAACAACGAAAGATGTGGACGATCCATAATTCAAGGGAGCTGACTAACCGGGATCGGGACCTGATACCGGGCAGATCTTATAAGGGTTATGGCCTGGGCTGGAACATCGATGACTACAGAGGCAAAAAAGTGATCTCACACGGGGGTGGTTATGATGGCATGTATTCCAAAGTCATGATGGTGCCCGATGAAGAGCTTGGGATCGTAATCCTTACAAATTCCATGAAAAGTATTCGAGATCCTTTATGCTATTATATCATTGATAGATACTTGGGTGCGGAGTACCGGGATTGGTCATCCGAAATGTTGAGATACCAGGGACAAGGGACACCCGGTAAGACAGAAATCCTTAGAGATGCCCGGGTCAAAAAAACGAAACCAACACATGAGCTAAATCACTATGGTGGAACCTACTACTCCGAGATGCACGGGAATATCTCTATCAAGCCCATGAAAGAAGGTTTTAGACTGGAATTTGGGGATGCTCCTCATTTGAATGCCACGCTTACCCATTGGCATTATGATACCTGGGAGATCAACTGGGACGAGCCCCATGCCTGGTTTGGATTTGGCCTGGTACAATTTAAGATTGATACTGATCTTTCTGTCATTGGTTTACATTTCGACGTACCCAACTATGATATCTTCTTTGACGAGGTTGATTTGGTGAAGATTGACAGGCCATAAAAAAGCCCTGATCTCATATGGAAACCAGGGCTTGCAAGCAAAGAGTTATAAATTTGATTGATTATTATTTCAAATATAATGAAATCAACTCATGATTGCCATCAACAAATCACTTTGTGTGATGATGTGAACTTTTTTCTTCTCATCTGTCACCAGGAGGGCCTTTTTCTCTTTGTTGATCAATGAGGAGAGAACATCCAAGGTATTATCCATGCCGACAAATTGGAAAGGCTCTTCCATAATCTCGCTCACCGGATGATCCTTCAACTTTGGATTTTCAATTAAACTTTTCAATGCATTGGTATCATTCAGGCTACCAACAAACTCATTTTGACCATCAACGACAGGCACCTGATCTATCCCATATTTGTTCATCAGGTTGATGGCATCGCCTACAAGGGTATCCACTTGAATTGTTTTCAGCTCACCATTACCCCCTTTATATCTTACAATATCTTTGGCAGTGGCAAATTTCATGGACTCAAAAAAACCATGGTCTTTCATCCAGTCATCATTGTAGACCTTGGCCAGGTACCGGGTTCCATGATCCGGTAATATGATGACCATAACATCGTCCTTCTTAAGATTGTCTTTCGCATATTCCAGGGCTCCATAAACTGCAGAACCACATGACCATCCAACAAAAAGCCCTTCCTCCCTGGCGAGCTTACGAGCCATTATAGCTCCATCTTTGTCGGTCACTTTTACGATGTAATCCACAAGATCAAAATCTACATTCTTCGGAAGAATATCCTCACCAATCCCCTCGGTCAAATATGGATAAACTTCTTTTTCGTCAAATTCGCCGGTTTCTTTATACTTTTTGAATACCGAACCATAAGTATCGACACCCACAGTGATGACACTGCTATTCTGTTCCTTCAGGTATTTACTGGTACCACTTATTGTACCACCTGTTCCCATCCCGGCAACATAGTGAGTAATCTTTCCGTCGGTATCCCTCCAGATCTCAGGACCTGTAGATTCGTAATGAGCCGCTGTATTCGCAAGATTATCGTATTGATTTGGGTAGATTGAATTAGGAATATCCTGGTTTAGTTTTTTGGCAACCGAATAATAAGATCTTGGATCCTCCGGAGGAACATTTGTTGGGCAAACGATAACCTCAGCACCCACTGCACGCAAGATGTTAATCTTCTCTTGCGATTGTTTATCTGCAAGGGTGAAAATGCATTTATAGCCTTTGGCAATAGCAACAAGTGCCAGACCCATTCCCGTATTACCTGAGGTACCTTCAATGATAGTACCTCCGGGTTTCAACTCTCCCTTTTTTTCCGCATCCTCAATCATCTTCAAGGCAATACGATCCTTAATAGAGTTTCCGGGGTTAAAGTATTCTACTTTCACCAGGATGGTTCCAGATATTCCCTTGTTTACTGATTGTAGCTTTACTAAAGGAGTATCTCCAATGGTATCAACTATGGATTCATAGTATTTCATACTTTCTTGATGCTATTTAAATGCAAAGTTATCAATAATGGGGCTAGCGACTAACAGGAATATTTTATTTAAACTGTTATATATTCTATACAATACAGGATTCTGAATAGTTTTGAATGCAGGTAAAAAAATTAAATCCGATGATCAACCGAATAGCGGTATTTTGTGGTTCAAGTGGGGGCAAAAATCCTCTGTATGCAGAAGAAGCCAGGAGATTGATCAAAAGTTTCAATAGCCGCAAGATCGGCCTGGTATATGGTGGTGGTAAGGTTGGATTGATGGGAGTTCTGGCAGACGAAATGTTGAAACATTATGGAGAAGTTATAGGGGTCATACCAGATAAGTTAATGGGATGGGAACTTGGTCATACAGGAATTACCAAACTACACATTGTCGAAACCATGCATGACAGAAAAGCCATGATGGCCAATCTTTCTGACGCGTTTATCGCCATGCCCGGTGGGATTGGCACAATGGAAGAATTTATTGAAGTCTTTACCTGGCTTCAACTGGATTATCATCAGAAACCGTGTGCCCTTTATAATCCAAATCATTATTTCGATAAGTTCATGGAGTTTTTCAATCACATGATTGAGGAAGGATTCGTCTCCCAAAAGATTGCCGATACCCTCATTATTGACAGTGATCCGGAAAGCTTATTAGAAAAAATTGACAACTTTTCAATCTCCAGCCCCAACTATTATCACTGACGTTTGTGGATAAGTTTGTGTTAAAGATGTGGATAAAAATAATTCCGATTTTTCCGTGTTAATCAATTGTTCTTCATTTTTACTTAAACTTGTGAACACAATTACTTAACACCGCCAAGGTGAGTAAAAATAAGCTTGACTGGAACACCATCATTTTAATCTTCGAAGTTTCCGCTTTCGTCGGGTTCCTCGCTATAATCGTTCTCAATAAATACTATCAGTTTTTTTAATTAAGACAGATTAAACCTTTATCATGGCATGTTGTCTAAAAGGCAATATCAAATAATTACTGCCATGCAAAAGTTTATATTAACTGTCTATATGTTGTTGTTATTCATTTTCTCTGCAACAGCACACACAAATCACAATACTTTCAGGCCAATTGAAAAAAGAGTGGTTGTGGTAAAACCAAATGATCAGATCGTTGTTGTTAGAAGAGATGTTCAAGTACGCCATAGGCATCTACATAGAAAAGAGGTAAGAATAGAAAGAAGGGTTGACCGGGTTCAAAGAAGAAGACATCATATTAAGTGTCATTAATTGAGTGTTAGAGGTTTAGGTTAGTTGGTGAAAGTCCCGATAAGAAATCGGGACTTTTCTTTTTAAATCCCGTCCCGTAATCGGTTGGTTTATTTTAGTTTTGCGTGATGGCGAATGACGCGCAGGCAGATTATCTGAAGGAACTAAATCCCGCCCAGTTAGAAGGAGTAATTAATGTAGAAGGACCCTGTATGCTGATTGCAGGTGCGGGCTCGGGAAAAACACGTGTTCTCACTTACCGGATTGCACATCTCATCAAAAATCATGGGGTTGATCCATTCAACATCATGGCCCTTACATTTACCAACAAGGCAGCTGCAGAGATGCGTCACCGGATCGAATCCATCGTAGGGGATGATGCGAGAAACCTGTGGATGGGTACCTTCCACTCCGTATTTTCAAGGATTCTTAGAGCTGAAGCCACAAAAATTGGATTTCCAAGCAACTTTACGATTTATGACACGGACGATTCCAAGACGCTCATCAAGCAAATCGTCAAGGAAAAGAACCTGGATGACAAGCTCTATAAAGCCAACCTGGTCTACAATCGAATTTCAGGGGCTAAAAACAGGCTGGTCTCCTGGGAAGAATATCTCAACAATCCCATCTATGAGGAAGATGACCGGGCCAATATGCGGCCGGAAATGGGTCAGATCTATAAGACTTATGTTTTACGATGTTTCGCTGCTGATGCCATGGACTTTGATGACCTTCTTTATCATACCAATGTGCTTTTCCAGCAACATCCGGACACACTCAACAAATATCAGCATCGATTCCATTATGTACTGATCGATGAGTTTCAGGATACCAACATCTCCCAATACCTGATTGCCAAGAAACTGGCCGCTGTGACACAAAATATTGCTGTGGTTGGCGATGATGCGCAAAGCATCTATGGTTTCAGGGGAGCTGACATTCAAAACATTTTGAATTTTGAGCGGGATTATCCCGACCTGAAAATAATCAAGCTGGAGCAGAATTATCGCTCCACTAAAAACATTGTCAATGCGGCCAATTCAGTCATCAATAAAAACAAGGCCCAGCTCAAGAAGAGCGTCTGGACCGACAATGAAGACGGTGACCTGATCGAATTGATCAAGGCTACTTCGGACAATGAAGAAGGTAAGTTGGTCGCTTCCTCGATCTTCGAGACCAAGATGCAACAACACGCCTCGAGTGATGAGTTTGCCATCCTTTATCGAACCAACAGTCAGTCCAGGTCGATGGAGGAAGCCCTGAGAAGGATGAACATCAGGTATCGGGTAGTTGGTGGGGTTTCATTCTACCAAAGAAAAGAGATCAAAGATCTTCTAAGCTACCTGCGTTTTGTGGTGAACAAAAATGATGAGCAGGCCATGCGTCGGATCATCAATATGCCAAAGCGTGGGATTGGACCGGGAACCATCGAAAAACTGGTAGTTGCGGCAGAGGAAGAGCAAAAAGAATTATGGGAGATCATTGAGCATGGCACCAAGTATGTTGGTGGCAAGGGTGGTACACAGGTAGAAAATTTCGCTACACTGATCAAAAGCTTCAGACTAACAGCAGAGAAAAAAGATGCCTATGATGCAGCTACCCAGGTAGCCAAAACTTCTGGGCTGCTGAAAGAACTTTACGAAGACAAGACCATCGAGGGAATGAGCCGCTACGAGAACGTACAGGAACTCCTCAATGCGATCAAAGAATTTACTGATTCGCCTGAAAAGGAGGATAAGAGCCTGAGTGCTTTTCTACAGGAAGTTGCGTTACTCACTGATGCGGATAACCAGGATGCATCGGATGAGGCCGTTACGCTGATGACCATCCACATGGCCAAGGGACTTGAGTTTAACTATGTCTATATCGTAGGTCTGGAAGAGGAGTTGTTTCCCTCCCAGATGATGCTCAGCAGCAGGGCAGATCTGGAAGAAGAGCGACGTTTGTTTTATGTGGCAATCACCAGAGCCAAGAAAAAACTTCACTTAACCTATGCACTCAACCGATATCGGTTTGGGCGATTGAAAAATTGCGAGCCCAGCCGTTTCCTGGAAGAAGTGGATCCTGCTTTCATCAAGGTAAACAAGAAATTCTCTACTACGGCTCCCCTATCCTCTGCTGAGAGCTATGTGACGAAAAACTTTGTCAACAACCTGAAGAAAGACCAGGCCAACCGTAAGTTTGCGTCCGCTCCTACCCATCAGGTAAGTGAAGACTTTCAACCTAGTGACACTACCGGTCTCACTGTAGGTATGAAAGTAGAGCATCCTAAGTTTGGTTTTGGCGAGGTGACACTTATTGATGAACAAGGCTCCAACCGCAAAGCCAAAGTGAATTTCGATAATACCGGGGAGAAGACACTTTTGCTCGCTTTTGCGAAACTGAGGATTTGCTGATCTAAAGCCACGAATTCACTAATTGGAAGTTAGATATTCTATGGTCAGAAATCGACCTGAGGAGTAATTGGTGGATCATTAAAGCCTCACCTGACAGATAGAAAAATAATTTCTCTAAGAACAATGCCATCCATAGATGGTTTTTGATTAAATAATTCATTCGTGGATTAGTGGCTATAAGGAATTCAAACACTATTTTTGGCACTTGCCAAAACTTCAAAACCTAACCATGAGAATTTTACAAACTACCCAAAACGCATTCTTTCTACTTGCAACGCTTGCATTTACCATCCTGTTCATCCGATGTTCCGGCGAAAAAAAGGACACCCCAAAAGTGGTTGTCAATGAAACCAACTTAATTGCTCCGGAAGGTTTCTCAGTCTTTGAAATCGGTAAAGATTTAGGACCTGTACGTCACCTGACTGTAGCTAAAAACGGGGATGTCTATGCTAATCGAAAAGTATTAAAAGATGATAAGGCCATCGTTATTTTAAAAGACTCAAATAATGATGGAACCTACGAAACCCAGGAGAATTTTGGTGAATTACCAGGCACAGAAGTTCTGGCTGGCAACGGATATTTATATGCCTCTTCAAACTCTGCTGTTTTCAGGTATAAAATGAATGGTCAGCATGAAATCATTGATACCAACTCGCCTGAAAAAATTGTCGGTGGACTTAAAGACATGGGCCGTGACAATGCGAAGCCGTTTACACTGGATAACAATGGTAATCTTTATGTCACTGTGGGTTCATGGAACGATGGATGTCATAATGATGAGACTGGAAAGGGATTCGAGCCATGTACGATTTTGGATTCTGCTGCTGCCATCTGGAGATTCAAAGCTGATCAGCTTGATCAAACTTATGCTGATGGAACAAGGTATGTAACAGGGATTAAAAATGCTGTTGGTCTCGATTGGAATTTCCAGACAAACTCTTTATTCGCTACCGACCATGGTCGAGGTGGATTTAACAAATACTATCCGGACCTCTATACTCCGGAACAAGATGCCGATCTTCCTGCTGAAACACTATATGAATTAAAAGAAGGCGATAATGCCGGATGGCCATATACTTATTATGACCACTTCAAGAAGCAAAGAATTCTCTCTCCGGAATATGGTGGAGATGGAGTGAAAACCGGTGGAGAGGATGCTGTTGATCCCGTAATGGCTTTTCCAGCACATTATGGTCCGAATGATCTGCTGTTCTACACTGGCGACATGTTTCCTGAGAAATATAAAAATGGGGCTTTCATCGCCTTTCATAGCAGAAACAAAACGTTGAATAAAGGTTATTTTGTCGCTTTTGTTCCTTTTGAAAATGGAAAACCGACTGGAAAATGGGAAATCTTCCTGGACAATTTTGCTGGTATCAATCTGGCAAATCCACAAGGTGAATTACAACACCGCCCATGCGGTTTAGCCCAGGGACCTGATGGTGCCTTATATATAGCTGATGACCATGGTGGGTCGATCTTCAAGGTTACATACTAATCTCAACCAATCCCGACTGCGCGGAAGTTACTTCCGCGCCAGTTGGATGATTTGTTTTCTCCTGTTAGTTTCTGCTTGTTCCTCATCCAGGAAAGGCACTCCGTCTACCATGACAAGTCAGGCGCCATCACCAATGGAAGAACATATCAGGGCGCATGAACGGATTACCGATACACTATTTTCAGGCAGGAAAATGCTCCTGGAGGGTGTTCTTTCAAAACCGGTAACCATTTATGTTCCGGAAGCAGCGGAAAATGGAAGTATAATTGATCTATTATTCCATTTTCATGGAACTCCCAATGTGCCCATACAAGCCGTAGACCAGCTCGGTAAACCCATTATCCTGGCTTTTGTCAACCAGGGGTCAGGTTCATCAGTCTATCAGCAGCCATTCCTTGATACGGCAGTTTTTGAGCAACTCATCAGAAAAGTGGTTACCGTAACGGGTGACAAAAACATAAACAAAATTTACTGCAGCTCCTTCAGTGCTGGGTATGGAGCCATTCGGGAGTTATTAAAAACCAATTCAGATCAAATCGATGGTGTGTTGTTGATCGATGGGTTGCATACAGACTATATACCTGAGGCAACGCCATTGGCAGCAGGTGGTAAACTCAACACCGAAAAGCTGGAAGTGTTTTTGAACTATGCAAAGCTGGCAATGCAGAATAAAAGAAAGATGCTCATCACGCATTCCGAAATTTTTCCGGGTACCTATGCCAGCACGACGGAAACTGCCGAATATCTAATCAACGCGTGCGGGCTCAAAAGAAACCCTGTTTTAGCCTGGGCTCCGATGGGTATGCAGGAGATTGCCAACACAAAATCAGGACAGTTTCAGGTTCGGACATTTGCCGGAAACAGTGCCCCGGATCATATTGATCAATTTCATGGGATCGTAGAATTTATAAAATATTTCTGGGCAGATTAAGCCATAGTTGATACAAAAGAGGGAATTTGCTTTCGCTTATTAACTGAAACCCAATTACATCGAGATATGAAAATAAGACCATCATTTATCGTTTTATTAATGATTTCAATTTGCGCACCCACGGTATATGCACAAACTGACATGGCCTCTGAGATCCGATTTCAGCCAGAAAACTTTTTGAAAGATAGCCTGCCCAACCTTGGACTGTCAACAGTTAAAGGCGCTGAAACATTTGTGCTCTATGATGTCCAAAATAATCGACCTGAATACAATCAACCTTACCTCGGAACATACAGTCACCATGGACACCTGGTGGCATTTAAAGGAATTATTGTGGCTATGTGGAGCAATCATTATGGTGATGAGGACTCACCTGGACAATATATAAGATTTTCAATCTCAAAAGATGGAGGGAAGACCTGGCAAAACCCTGACCCCTCACAAGCATACGGAACACTCTTTGGTGCAGTACTCTTTCCTCCCATGGAAGTGCCAATTCGAAATCCTCAGCCAAGAGACAGAGAAGGTAATAAGGTCAGTAACACGACCAATCCTTTGCTTGGGTACCGCCCCCATGATAATTGTGGTTCAGGAAGACAGGATGGCGATAAGTCCTATGAAAATGACAACTGCGGACATTATCACCTGGAGATGTGCGCCAATGGTTTTGCAATTGTTGAAGACAGATTGTTTGCACTGGCTGAAGTATCCAAAGGCATCAATGACATCGGGATCGGCCGTGCAGTAAGAGAAATCAAAGAAGATGGTACATTGGGTCATATCTTTTGGTTAAATGAGGATATACCAGACTTTAAAGAAATCACTCCCAATGCCATTAACGTCGATCAATATGACAATAAAATGATCAACCCTTCGCTTGTCGCAAAAATTATCGACTACCTAAAGGATCCGTTGCATATGCCTCAATGGGATTTTTATCATGCAGGCTGGGTTCAGAAAGATGGTAAAGCAGCAAAAGACTGGAAAGCTATAGATGGAACCACAAGTCTCCATGAACCTACCTATGCCTATATAATTAGGGAGGGCGTTTATGCCAGACTTTGGCGATCAAACGCTAAAAAATTATATGCTCAGTACAGCTATGATCGGGGTAACTCATGGACAGACATAGAAAGCACTTCCTTTACGGATAGCAACAGTAGAACCTATGCTGGAAACCTGCCAGATGGAAGGTCTTATATAATCAACAACGTAAATCCCGGAGGAAGAAACCCCTTAGTACTATCAATTTCAGCGGATGGAAAATTATTTGATACTGCTTACGTGATACGAAGTGGTGACCCTGGAC
Source organism: Bacteroidota bacterium (assembly GCA_047947195.1). Taxonomy (GTDB): domain Bacteria; phylum Bacteroidota; class Bacteroidia; order Cytophagales; family Cyclobacteriaceae; genus UBA7330. The sequence goes on along the minus strand of CP170458.1, from coordinate 860,814 downwards.
CTAAAGATCCTCTTGGGAGAGCCAAGGATACTGGTTTTCAATATCCCCACTCAGTAATATCAGGTGATTATATGTTGGTGATTTATTCCATCAATAAGGAGAGTGTAGCAATAAGCAGGCTTCATGTCAAGGGACTTTAAGAGAACCTTCAGACAATAGAATATGAATCAATATAAATCTATCGAGACTGAACGGTTAATACTTCAACCAGCATCTGAAGTCGATGCACCTTTTTTTCTGGAACTGTTTAATACACCAACTTTTATCAAATACATCGGGGATCGGAATATCAGGACAACTGAGGCGGCCAGGACGTACATAAAAGCCAAAATGGCACCTCAACTTGAACGACTCGGTTATGGCAACTTTGTAATCATTAGAAAAGAGGATAATTTTAAAATCGGGACCTGTGGACTTTTTGATAGAGAGGGTTTGGATGGAATAGACATTGGCTTTGCACTCCTGCCTGACTATGAAAAGCAAGGCTATGCATATGAAGCAGCAAGGAAGGTAATGCAAGCTGCTTTTACAGCGTTTGGACTTACTAGTCTTAGTGGAATCACAACAAAAGAGAATCTCTCCTCTCAAAGATTATTAGAGAAATTAGGATTCACATTGAAAGGAAGCATAAGGATTCCCAATGATCCGGAGGAACTCTTACTCTATGAAATCTCTAAATCATGAAAAAAATTTATCAAGTAGTCGCAATCCTTTTTGCATTAATCTCTTGTTCTCAACCAGGGAAAAATGAAAAAAGTCAGCCAGAAAAGCAGATCTCTTTTGCTTTGGAAAACCAGCCCCATAGCTATTATGTAAAGCAGGCAGAGCTCTGGTGGAAAGAAATTGAAAAGGATACCGCTTCTGAGGAAAACTGGTTTAACTATTACAGGGCATGCAGGAACGCCCAGGGAACAGCCGACTGGAGGGAAGATTTTGTGGATGAATCTCCTTATCTCCGTTTAGGAAATGACATCGTCTTACTGATGGAAAGCAGCATCCCTGAGTCATTCACATACAATTATGTCAAGGGTTCAACTGGTGCAGTAGACCCCACATATGGACCTTATCTCCTCAAGGCCTATGAAATGAATCCGGATTTTCCAGGGATTCAGTCGGCAATGGTTACCTACAGCGTAAGTACCAATAATCCGTCATTGAGAAAAGAGGCAAATAAAAAATGGAAAGAACTCGACATAATGAACCCGGGTCTCATCCAATACGCTAAAAATATACTGGAGACCCTTGAACCTAATGCCATACTTTTGACCCAACATGACAATGACACCTATCCGGCGTTGGATGCTTCAGGATGCCTACAATATTAAACCGGATGTTCTGGTATTAAATATCGACTTTTTATTGCTCAAGTCTTTCCGTGAGCGGATCTTCAATGAATTGGATATCCCTCCATTCGAGCTGGATGAAGTGAATGTGAATGAATACCGAACAAACTGGAAAAATGTGGTTCAGCATCTTTTGGGTCATTATAAAAACGACCGACCGATTTATATTGGGTTGACAGTTTCGAATGAATGGTACGAAGGATTTGAAGAAAACTTACAATTATATGGTCTTACCTATAAGTTCAAAGCAGAAGTTTTTGACGTAGCTAAAGTAAACCGGGAAATATATGAGCGGTATTGGGATCTTCATGATATCAACATGGCGCATGAGGACTATTATGCCAACAGCAATGTGGCCAATATGAATAGGAACTACTTAAAGCCACTGAAGGCAATTTATGATCAATACCTGCAAAGCGGCGAAAGTTCAAAGGCCAGCAGCGTTCGTAACATGGCAATGGGAATTGCTGATCGAACCCTTGATGAGCGCCTCGTTAACCAAACTGATTCTTTGTTTAAACAATAGTCTAGCACTTATTTCTTCCTCGTATACTCCCTCAACTCAGCCGACGGCGCGATCACCGTTCGGTTATTCCACATTTCTGGTGTCCAGACGTATTCTTTCCTAAATCTGGTGATCTTCTCTTGGGTCAGCTGCTTAAATTCTACGGTATCAACCGGTTCCTGATCCAGGATGAGTAGTTCCAGATTTAAACTCATATTAAAGTCCAGATCAATGGACATCCTGAGCTCATTAAGCTCCTTGTCCCAAAGAAATCGTTTTTCTTTTTTCATCACCGAAAAGTCTCGATTGATAGCAGCTCGTTCCTTTTGTTCAGCATTGATATATTTCACAAAGTATCCTAATTCTGTTCTTTCATAGATCACCCTTGCCCTTTTAAATTCCGTGGAATGTCCGAATCCAAGTATTTGAATATTCTCATCACTTTTTCCTTCAGCAAAGGCATAATCTAACTGAAGAATACCAAATGTTGAGGTAGAGATATAGATCACACCTTCAAATAGTCCCTTTCGCTGTGGAGTAAATGTGATCGGATAGACCAGTTCATCATTGAAAATGGTCACATCGCCTAATGAATAGTCATACCTGCTTGTCTTATCAATAAACTCCCAGTTCTTGCTTCCAATATCAGCCCAGTTGCGAATAACTCGCTGAATGCTGGATCTCAAATGATTGGTGGACACCAGGTAGTTTAATGAATCCTTTTTTTGCTCGATTTGAATAGAATCTGGTTCCAGCTCATCGTCATCAATCTTCTGGGCGAATATGCCTGTACGGAATTTATAATAGATGTCGGGATCGCCCTGAGTGTTTTCAAAATCCTCAAAAAACCCCTTCAACTTTTGCTCGACCTCCTTTTGAAGATCCTGCATTGACCCCTCCTCCAGTGAAACAGCCTCCACAACCTTCAGCTTTTTTTCTCCATCCAATGAATACAGGTCCACCATCGCATCATGATATTCCACAAATTCCTCGGGTATTTTTGAGAATAGATCCTCCACCGTGGCTCGGTCCAGGCCCACAAAATTGGAGGATTTTAAAACCAGTTCATTTTCTCGGGGCCAAAGGGTCTTTTCATACTTATGATAAAAGATCCGCTGCTTGGAATCTACCCTGGGATGGTTTTTCTCATAATTTTCCTTTACCCGATCAAGGATATCTTTTGCCGTCAATTGCCTTGAATAGACAGCCAACTCATTCAAATTAATGATCGCAGGTTTGAGTTCGACTGCCTTCATCTCCTGGAGCTTATTCAGAGGTATTTTCAGGGTTTCATACCCCATAAAAGTAAATACGATCAGCTGATCTTTTTCCAGACCTTCTACATCTAGAACGAAATCACCATCTGCGTTGGAAATGGTTCCGGTATTCTGCCCTTCTACCACCACATTGGCAAACGGTAATTTCTCCCCAGTCTCAACGTCACGTACTGTTCCGGTTATTGGATTTACAGCTGCAGATAATCCAAAAAAAATGATATACAACAGGATGCAGGAAGCAATTTTCATAGAGAATATGGATGATATGACATGGATATGTAATATAAAATTGATTGGTAACTCCTGCTACTTTTTCATTTATGCTTCTGACTATAAATTAAAAAAAGCAGTATTTTACTAAAGACATATTTATCTCCTACTTAAAAATCACCCCATGAACACAAAAAAACTTATCACATGTACCGTCACCATTTGGATCATGTATGTGGTGATGGATATACTATTTTATACTTACATATTTCCAGAAAAGTATATATCCAGGGCTGTCAGACCAGATGAGGAACAGATGATATCAGTAGCCATTTTGGGATTACTTATCGCGTCTTTTTTCTTTTCTTACTTGTATGGAGAAATGGCTAAAGGAAACAATAAACTCTGGGAAGGTATTAAATATGGTTTATCTCTCGGGACATTCATGTACTTGCCTTTGTTTCTGATTTTCTATGCTACCAGAGATACCCGACCGCTCGAAGCCTGGTTAACAAATGCAGCATTTCATATTGTTCAATTTGGTGTTTTTGGTATTGTCTCCGCATTCATACGAGGTACTTCACCTGTTGAACAAAAATGAACAACTGAACAAATAAAACATTAAAGCATACTGAAAACCACTATATAATATTGTTGATGACGGTTGGCTGCGCTACAAAAAATGAATCTTCAACCAACGCGCAAGTAGATAATTCTACATCCAATATAGAAGAAGCCAGAAAAGCTTTTGATGTGATGTACTCATCCATTATGATTACGAAAAAAAATGCAGATGGAACCTGGAAATGTGTGCTCTGGAATTCACATAAATTTCAATGGCTCTTTGGCAATTGTGGAAACCGTTTGATCCTTTAGTATGAGTTTTAATTCATTTACATAATTGTCCCACCAGTTCTTGTGCATTTCACAACTTTTCCTGGAATTAAATCCTTTATGTAGCAAAGACACTAAACAACCAGCCCCAAAAGTATTTAGCAATACTGAAACCTGTGTATGTTCTTTGCTACCCTCCCAATGCCAGGTATACAAAATTCTAAATCCTGATTCAACCTGTAGAAAAGTGCCAACCAGGTGCTTATGGTCTTCGGGATTACTTGTATAAAAATCAATTTTGCCTCCCACTTTAGGATCAATATAGATCTGAGTTATTGGTGGAATGCTTAATTCGGGATTGATCCAGGCATTATAAACTAGCTGGGAAGAATGGCCAAAATAATAGGCTTTATTTAAGTCCATGAATAAGATTTGTTTAGTCCTATAAAAAGGACAATAGGAAAAGCAGATGGTTTATTATACGGATTGAAAAGATTTGTGTTTAGCGTTTAACGGGTTATAATAACTCGACAATCAACTGGGAAGGTGTGGAACTGATCTGACAACTTTGAATATTGACTATATAACAGTCGAATATGACACTTCAGAAATGAACGGACTTTTTCATAATGAGTTTATAATCCAGCCATTGAATGACCATCAATAAACATCCGAACACAAGGCCAGTATAGAGTACGCTTTGCATTTCTCTAATCTTCTCCATTCCTAAGAAATAGATAAGACCGATGCCACTAAGAAGGAGAAAGATCGCAATAGTGGTGATGTAAAATATAATCATACTCCTCCGCTCGGCTTTTTCCCTAAGCTGAATTTTTTGAATAATCTTTTCAGAAAGGTCATTAAATTCAAATCCTAGAGGTTCTGCCTCCAGCACTTTCAATATTTGTTTTTCCTGATCCTCTTTGTTCATATGTCATGTATTTCTATACCAATCAACGGCTCTGAAAGTTCTTTGAGTTTTTTTCTTGCCCTGAACAAATAACTTTTAACTGTACCCTCTGGGAGTCCGGTCACCTCCACAATCTCCGGATAACTGAATCCCTCAAGGTGGTAAAGTGTCAAAATCGTTTTATAAGTATCTGGTAATTGATCGATTAGCTGATGAATGAATTTAGCATAATCATTCTCTTCTAGCACATCTGACGAATTTTCCATCTTAAAGTCGATCAAATCCAAGTCTTCTGTTTCTTTATTCCTGTTTGATCTCTTAATATGGTTAAGAGACATCCGATAGGCAATGGTTGCTATCCAGGTAGACAGTTTTGAATCAAACTTAAAAGTACCCAGGCTATCATACACTTTAATAAATACATCCTGGCAAATTTCTTCACGATCTTCTGGATTGCTAACCATTCGCCACACCATATGCCCTACCAACTTCTGATACTGCCGGATCAGGAGTTGGAAAGCAGCCTGATTGCCTGCCAGCACTTGTTTGACCAGGGTCCTTTCTTCCATTCAATTTCATTTGACAACAAGCGAGTTCATAATGTTGCAAATTGATTAACAATAAAAATAATCAGAATAGGTGCAACATTTTGGATTGTGTTATTGTCTGATTCAAAAAACTCAAACAAACAAATTATGGAACACATTGAAGAAATGCTTACCGCTGTAGGGGTTCTCGGCATCATAGGATACACAGCTGTCACCTTTACAAAAATGCTTACAGACTATTTTCTGCGAAAGAAGATTGTTGATAAAGGGTTGGAAAGCACTGATGTAAGCGCATTTTTTAAAACAGAAGACAAAGCCAAATACTCAGCATTAAAATGGGGCTTGATCATACTTTTTGGTGGGATTGGACTCATGCTGATTGAACTAATGCCCTATAGTGATGAATCACCTATGCCCTATGGTGTGATAGCTACTAGCATTGCTATTGGATTTCTCACTTATTATTTTATTGTGAAAAAGGAGATTGAAAAGGAAAATCCATAAGAATTAATTCTTACCTGAATATGGGAAATGATCCTTTGTCTGGAGCTGATTGATGGCAAATTCAACATTTCCAAATCACCCAGTCAAAGGTTCATTTTATTGGTACAAGTTGATTATTTTTCTTGCTCATTAACCTGCCACATTCATGAATAGCAACAATGAGCAAAATCAACATGACCCGAAGAGACGTGATTTCCTGAAGTTTGGCAGCGCAGCTGCTATTGGCATGACACTACCCTGGAATACGTCTTTAGCTTCTCCCCCACCCCAAAAAAAGTTAAGAATTGGTATTGTTGGAGGACGATTTGGATGCTCTTTTCAGTTTCATGAGCACCCGGATTGCATTGTAGAAGCGGTGAGCGATTTAAGACCTGAACGTCGGGAGGCATTGATGAAAACTTACCAATGCTCAAAATCTTACCCTTCACTGGAAGAACTCGTCAAGGATAAAAACATTGATGCCGTAGCGGTATTTACAGAGGGTCCCAACCACTGTAAACACGTAATCGAATGTCTTAATCACGGTAAGCATATGCTCTGCGCCGTGCCTGCTATCTGGGGATCTGTTGCAGAGGCTGAAATGCTATTAGACGCCGTCAAAAGAACGGGTCAAATCTATATGATGGCAGAAACCAGCTATTACCAACAGCATACCATTTCCGCCAGGAACTTCTATGAAGAAGGGCGCTTTGGTAATCTCTATTACTGTGAGTCGGAATACCAGCATGATGGATTGGAAGAACTCTATTTTGAAAATGGTAAACGAACCTGGCGATATGGAGTGGCTCCCATGCATTATCCAACACATTGTACAGCTCATCTCATTAGCGTTACCGGTGAGCGGCTCACCCAGGTCAGTTGCAATGGTTGGGGAGACGACAATTCAATTTTGAAAGACAATGACTACAATAATCCGTTCTGGAATGAATCGGCTCTATTCAAAACAGATCGTGGAAACAGTTTTCGGGTTAATGTGTGGTGGAAAGGGGCCCACATGGGTTGCGAACGCGCTCAGTGGATTGGAGATCGAATGAGCTTTTATACACCCAACCCGGTAGGCAGTGATTCAATACTGATTCATTCTACTGAAGCACTGGGGAAAGATGATGCGGGTTTTGTACGATCAGACGCCAAAAAAGAACTCTACGATCAACCGGACTGGTGGGAGACTGATCTTCTTCCTGAGCCATTGAGACACAATAGCGGTCATCATGGGTCCCACACATTTATCACGCATGAATTTGTGGATGCCTGTCTAAAAGAAAGAAAACCTACTGTAAACATTTATGAAGCACTGGCCTATACGGTACCGGGAGTAATTGCTCATGAATCTTCCTTACAAGGTGGAATCTCCATGAAAATTCCTCAGTTTTTATAAGAAACGGTAATACGTTGATTAAGCGACTTTTGCATGAAAACCATCATTTCTTATCTCTCCCTTATTCTCATTCTTTCTGCTTGCATAAAAAACAAAGAAAATACCCTCGCTACGAAAGCATTGCCGATAGATGCCCGGGTTGAGGGTGATATCCTAACTGGTCCCTCAGTCCTCAATGATCCGGAAAGATTTGTCTGGGGAGGAAGTGTAGTTAAGGGGAGTGATGGAAAATATCATATGCTTTATTCTACCTGGGAGGCTGGAGATTCTACGCTCCCTTTCACCAATTCCTGGGTGCTGGAATCGAAAATTGCTTATGCTGTATCAGATTATCCTGACAGGGATTTTAAGTTTCTGAAAATCATCCTGAAAGGCAGACGATATGACGGTGATTCAACTGCCTGGGATGCACAGATGGTACACAATCCCCATGTCAAAAAGTGTGGAGATAAGTATTACCTGTACTACATCGGATCAGTAGATCCTGGTGTTCAATCTAAGGGATCCAAAGGTGAAGCACTGAGCAAGAGAGACCGGGTGCAGCAAAACCAGTGTATCGGAGTGATTGAGTTTGATAGTTTTGATGCACTATTAAACGGGGATTTCAAAAGATCAAACAAGCCACTATTAGTTCCTAGAACTCGTGTCAAATCAGAGAATGTAGTCAACCCTTCTCCAGAAGGAACAGAGCCCAAGCCGGATAATCTTATTGTGGTGAATCCCTCAGTAGTGCAGCGGCCAACTGACGGAAAATACCTTTTATATTTTAAGGGGAATTTTTACAATCCAAGCTGGCGCGGGGTACATGGAGTAGCCATCGGGGACTCCCCTAGCGGACCATTTATGGCCACAGACCATTTCGTATTCGATATCCGAAATGAGGACGGGACCATTGCCAGCGGTGAAGACCCATTTGTATGGTACCACAAGGATCATGAAAGGTTCTATGTAGTACTTAAAGACTTTACTGGTAAAATAACAAAAGGTAAACCTGGCCTGGCATTACTGGAATCCAGGGATGGTATCAAATGGACCAAGCCGGACAACTCATTTTTCATGAAGAAACAGTTGGTTCTTAAAACCGGAGATACCCTGGAAGTAAACCGATTGGAAAGACCACAATTACTCATTGATGAAGATGGAAATCCCGAAGTCCTTTACAGTGCCTGTGCATTAATTAATGTAAACCCAAGAAATGATGGGACCTCATTCAATGTTCAAATTCCTTTGGCAGCCAAATAAAAAATTTAGCCAGAGTGTTACACCTGGTAGTCATTCGGTGAACCAGATAAGTATTATTTATAGAACCATAATCACTAAAAATGAGAATTCTATTCATTATCATTTGTTCATTCCTCTTTTTGGCAGGCTGCAATACTGAAAAGGAAATTAAAAAAGTGAGGATTGGCATGTGCTCGGATGTGCATCTACCCACCATGCATGACGCAGAATACCGGATCTCCACATTTATTGATAGCATGAATATCGCCAAACCAGATTTCATCGTAGAGTTGGGTGACATTGGGATCCCGGATGAACGATATGCCCCATACTTTGAAATCTGGAATTCATTCCCCGGACCTAAATATCATATCATTGGCAACCATGAGATGGATGGTGGTACCTCCATGGAAGAGGCGCTGACCTATCGTGGAATGGACAATTCCTATTATACCTTTTCTCAGAATGGATTTCTCTTTATTGTGTTAGACGGAAATGATAAAGAGTACCCTGATCAAAAAGGTTATCGATCATTTATCGGTCCGGAACAGTTGGCGTGGATTAAGAAACAGTTGGACCAAGCATCAGAACCCATTATTTTCTTCTCACACCAGGGCATCGGAACCGATCCAAATACACCGGGAGAAAGATACAGCATCAAAAATTCGGAGGCAGTCCGGGCAATCTTTGAAAAGCACAACCAGGATCATCCGGAAAGTAGGGTCATCGCCAGCTTCAATGGGCACACACATCACGATTTCGCCGAAAATCTTAATGGGATCTGGTACATCACCATCAACTCAATGGCCTACAAATGGCTCGGAGAAGAGTATGAACATCTGAGATACAGTGAAGAAGTGGATAAAGATTTCAAATGGATCAAATACACGGCACCCTATAAGGAACCACTCTTTACAGTCGTAGAAATATCAACAGAGGGTTACATTAAAATGTCAGGAAAATATTCGTCCTATGTAGGACCTTCACCCTGGGAGCTTGGGTATCCGGAGCATTTAAAACCTTTTGTGAAGCCGGCGATTGAAGAGAGGGTGATGAAGTTTTGACCTAATTTCGATTAATAAATTCCGGTATCTAAGAAATTATTTCCAAAATCTTTTATTTTTCATTCTCATTAGTTAGTCCCCTATCAGTTAGTCCCCCTATCCAATTGATAAAATGAAAGCAACCTTTCTCTTCCTTCTGTTTTTGCTGAGTTCAATACGTATTTATTGTCAGGATCTTATTGTAACCTCTGAAAATGATTCAATCAAGAGCAAAATATCCAAAGTCGATGAAGATAAAATCTATTTCAGTTTTAAATCAACTAAAGGAACGATTAATACATTTCTTAGCCATAATAACGTTCTCAAATTCGATTACGATTTTTATAAGAAACCCTATTCATCATTTAGAGCAGCATTCGATTTTGGCTTCAGTTACCGTATCGCAAGGATTCACGAGGATGTACCCTCATATCTTATAGATCATGCTAAAAAATTAAAATCCGGATTTAACTTCGGGGTCAATCTCTCTCATTTTTTTAACCAAAAAAATGGAATTGGATTAAAATACAGTTTGCACAGTTCAAAAGCTAATGAAAGGATTTTCGGACTACCTTGGGGGAGTTCTACAATTGATGATAAAATTGGGATAACCTATATAGCTCCATACTACACCAGAAGAGTCATGAACAATGCTTTCAACAAGGCATGGTTTTTCAATATCGGACTTGGTTACCTTTATTATGAAAACATTGGAAAACTTTTTTCAGAATTTAATCTGACTGGCGAAACCATTGGCTTTAATCTTGACATAGGTCATGATTTTAATGTAACTGAAAATTTTGGACTGGGTTTTCAAATTTCTTATGTAATAGGGACATTAACCGAATTCAAGGATGGGTCAACATCAATTTCTTTAAATGAAAAAGATTATGAAAGCTTAAATAGACTTGACCTGACAATGGGAATCAGATTCTATTAACACAGAATAAATATACCTTAAAGCAAAAGATAGTCATATGGGTCAATGATTTGTTTGTCCCAATTAATAAACTAATGAATGTTTTAACAACAGTAAAAGTCATCTTATTCCGATACTTTTAACTCATGTTGTTAAGAGTTAGTTGTTTTCTGGAACTTGATTTAGAGTTTCCTACACCATTAATCCTCATGTTGCGTCCACGGAGTGGACCTCAACAGTGGATTGGCCGTGAAGAATATAATATTTCACCAACCGTGCCTGTGGATGAATATACCGACCCACTTGGTAATCTTTGTCAGCGACTGGTAACACCAGCAGGACACTTTTCAATTTATACTTCAGCTGATGTAAGAATTGCGGATTTTGTAGATACCAATCCCGGTGGTCCATTTATTGAAATTCAAAATTTGCCAGACTCAGTTTTAAGTTTTCTTTTACCCAGTAGATATTGTGAATCCGATCGTTTGAATTCATTAGCTGTATCTATTACGGCAAACAATATACCAGGTTATGACCAGGTAGCTGCCATTAAAACATGGCTTCGCGACAACATTCAATATATACCTGGCAGCAGTGATTTTCCTATATCCGCCATGGAAGTGTATGAAAGAAAATATGGAGTTTGCAGAGACCTGGCGCATCTGGGGATTGCCCTATGCAGGAGCCTGAGTATTCCTGCCCGAATGGTCGTTGGTTATTTAAACGAATTATATCCAATGGATATGCATGCCTGGTTCGAAGCTTATGTAGGAGGCAGATGGTATACGTTTGATGCAACTCAGAATGACCTGAAAGGAGGATATGTGTCCATTGGATATGGGAGCGATGCTGTCGATGTTGCACTATTTAATCAGTTTGGACCTGCTGTCAAGCCAACTAATCAGATTGTTACAGTAGAGTCAATCGAAAAATGAAGGAGCATATTGAAATATACACTCCTTCATTTTGATTAATTAAAACTACAACCTATTCGGTTCCCGCCATACTCTCAGCCTTCATCGATTCTGCCAGTAAAGGGGCACCATTGTAAATTGCCGCAAGGAGATTGATTTTACCTCCATCCATGCGGAAAGAAATATTCAAAGGAAAGCTAACTTCAGCACCAGTCGGATTATAGGTAGCCTTCCAAAGTCCCCAAAAATGCACCCACTTGGCTCCATCATCACTGACTATCATTTCATAAACTGGGCTACCAGCCGCCGGGCCTGTAAGGGAAAGATTGGAAATATTCGTTCTTCCGGATTTATGGAAGGCTGTCGCAGAGTCCGGGCTCATGGTCTTACTATAGGAATTATGCATCACAATACATGTATCCGCATGTAGCGACCGGTATAGATCCCAGTCTGCATCGAGGTAAGCTTGCATAAGCTTTTTTGTTACATCAATTTCAGGTGAACTCGTGAAATACTGTTTTTCAGCTGGTTCAACCTGAGGTTGACAGGCTAGCATGACGCTTGCTAAAAGCGCAATAAACATTAAATTTTTCATAGGTTTTTAGGTATAGGTTTTAATAGGCTATGGTAATATAGATGGAAATGGTTGCGTAATTTGTAACTATAATATCAATTAAATGTAAGATGTATTACCATATGAGCATCTATGATATTTAAATGGAATTTGCCAGTTGTTAGGATTTTCACTGTATGAATGCATCATCTCGACATCATCAACTTCCAAAGAATCTACATTGCACCTCTTTATATATTTTAGCAATTCTTTCATTGAACTATTATCATGAACTTCAACATCCTCAAAAACAATCTCTTTTTCATCACAATATTCCTAATACCTGCTTGCAGTCCTGAAACAAATGAGGGTTATGAACAATACGGTGACAACCAACTACACAAATTAGAATATAATAATCCAGGGTTACTGGTTGACCTGGATGCAGGATTTAAGGCGGTCCCTATGCCAATGGATTTTGATGGGGATGGAGATTTAGATCTATTGATCTCCGAATCTGGTAGCTATGCTGAATCAGGCATTTTCTACTTTGAAAACATTTCAGGGAACGTAGCCATGCCTGTTTTCAGAAGGGGGATGAAAGTGTCTTTCGAACGTCGAAGGCTGGGTGATGATGGCTCACGCTTCCAGGTTTCCAATGTGAATGGATCTATCCACGTTTTGACACCAGACAGGGTCAGGGAACGATTACTCATCTATAAGAATGTTCCTCAGAATGTGTTTTGGGATGAAAATGAAGTACTGCTACCTGATGAGGGATATGACTATCTCCATAACTGCAAAACTGAATGGAAACTTGTAGATCTGGATGGAGACGGGATACATGATCTGGTTGCTGTGGCTACCCGTGACAACAATAAAGCCTACCGGGGAAAAGTGGCCAAAGCAGCTGCTAATGTTGATTTTGTGACTGATGGAAAAAGTCATGTCATTTTCCTGAAGAATATTAGAACAGATGAGACCCCTAGATACGAAAATCCAAAGAGAATCCTGGAAGCTGATGGTTCTTCACTGGCTACCGGACTTTCATTAATGCCCATGTTTGCAGATTACGACAATGATGGCGACCTGGATTTCATCAGTATTGGAAAGAATGAGGAAAATTTTGATATCGATTGGAACAACGACTTTTTCATTTACCATGAAAATATTGGGACACCTTCTAACTACAAATTCACAAAAGGAGTTGCCTTAAAACATAATGAACTACCAATCCAAACAGAATCAAGGGCTACGATCCATCTCACAGCTATTGACTGGGACAAGGATGGGTTTATTGACATGCTGGGTGGAGATGAAGATGGTAAAATCTCGTACATGAGGAACACAGGTAAGATCGTAAATGGTATTCCCCAATTCTCACCACCTGTATTTATTCAGCAGGAAGCCAAATATGTAGATTTTGGTGCGTTAACAGCCCCGCGGATCTTTGACTGGGATAATGACGGGCTGGAAGATATCCTCAGCGGTAACGGGGTTGGACACATTGGCTTTATCAAAAACCTGGGAGGCAAAGCACCCAAATGGGATGCACCGAAACTGCTAGAGATTGATGGAAAACCCATTCGACTCATCCAGAATGAGGCACTTCCCAATACAGAACAACCGATTTGGGGTTATACGACCATTGATGTAGGCTATTGGGATGAAGATGACCTACCTGACATCCTGGCAAATGAACACAATGGGAATATCGTCTTCATTAAAAATATCGGAACAAAAAATGCGCCTAAACTCGCAACTCCGGAACCTTTGGAAGTAGTATGGGAAGGTGAACCGCTCAAGCCGGCATGGGTGCCAGGGGTATCTGAAGACAATGAGTTATTAGCTCCCTGGAGGACTTCTCCCTTCATCATGGATTATAACAAGGATGGACTCAATGACCTGGTAATAATGGATCATGAAGGATATCTCGCCGTCTACTTAAGGAAAAAAGAAAATGGTAAATTATTACTGACGCACCCGCAACGAAATTTTGTCTTCCCGGATGGTGAACCGATCCTGATCAATCAAAGACCAGGTAAAAGTAGCGGGCGATTGAAGATCACTTTTCATGATTGGGATGGCGATGGATTGGAAGATCTGATTGTTGCCTCAAAACCAGCTGTGGACTGGATGAAAAATATGGGGACAAAAGATGGAAAAACGGTGCTTCAGTATATGGGCAGGGTACTTTCCGTGACGTTGATGGGACATACAGACGGACCTGTAGTTTCTGATTTTAACAAAGATGGGATCCCTGATCTGGTTGTGGGAACAGAAACTGGTACTTTTTATTACTGGCAGCGTCATAGCTGGGATCAGACTACTACCATGACCTCAACTGGTACACAGGCACCAGCAGAATACAAGTATTTTAAGCGATAACAACAAGGTCCAAATTCTTTTTGAACCATTAAGATTATTAAGACCCATTAATAGTAAAACATCTTAATGACCTAAATGTCTTAGGGGTTAATCTTCAAGCCTAGATAGGATTGTTTGATTAACTTGTCTTCCATTCAATTTATGGACCCATATAAATTGGAACCAGGTCATGTTTAGAAGTTATTTAATCTTATTATTCTCTTTATCTGCTATTCTGCTAAATGCCCAGAAGCTAACTATTGAGGGTGAATATTTTTACCTGAATGGTGCCAAACTCCCTTTCTGGGGTGTGCGAGTTGCAAGTGCCTCACAAAACGAAGCCAATACATACGATCTGATAAAGAATCTGAGGATTTACAAGTCCTATGGGATTAATGCCATCAGTGTATTCATTCAGGGTTCCAGTGGTGGATATACGGATCCTTTCAAAAAAGGGGGCAAAAAGATTGACAACGATCACCTGAGTAGGCTAAAGAGTATCATAGAAGCATGCCGGGACTTAAATATGGTTGTCATCGTTGGGATCTTCTATCAACGTACGATGGTGTACGACAACGACCTTGATATCAACAGTGAAGCTGACGTATATCAGGCAGTCAGAACAGCCACTAAAAAATTGAAGTCCTATAAAAATATCATCATCAATGTAGCTAATGAACAAAATTCCTACCTCTATAAAGAATACAAAGCTTTTGATTTTAATAATCCTCAGAACATCATCAGGCTCTGTGAAGAAGTCAAAAAAATAGATGATGACAGAATTGTGGGTGCTGGAGGGTATAATGATAGCCTCAATGTAATCATAGGAAAGTCTCCAGCTGTAGATGCACTACTCTTTGATACCTTTAGCGGTGATATTGAAAAAAATCAACACAGTGGATGGCATTATGATTATTTCAAGAGTCAGGGAGTTCCGGAAAAACCGATTATTAATGTAGAGCTTTTTGGCGGCTGGACGGGGCAATTTATCCCTCAGGGGGTTTACACAGAAGAAGGCAAAAAGATTCATTTACAAGAGATCGATGAAGCCTTGAAAAGACCTGGGCTATATGTCCATTTTCACTCCAACACCTGGATGCAGGGAGTCCTTGATGGTTACCCCACCCGGTACGATGTTGGGGGTTTTGGAACCATGAAAGATCCTGGGATTCGATGGTGGTTTGAATATCTTCGCAAAAAGATTCAATAACTGAATTAAACAGATCAAAAATAAGGACCATGTTAAGAGTTTCCATTATTCTACTTATAGCTTCACTATTTGCCTGTCAATCTGATAAGTCAAATAATACATCACCTGTCAGCGTGGCTAGCCCGGAAAAGATCAAAGAATATCTCAGCCAGTATGAGCCATACGAGATGACTTTTGATGCCACAGTATACAGCGAAACAGAAAAGCAGATCTTACAGAAACTGGTGACCGCTGCAGAATACATTGATACCATTTACTGGATGCAATCCTCCAAATACGGACTGAGGCTGATTGATAGTCTATCTAAGATCAATGATCCACGTGCTAAGGATCTACTGACACTGGTAGAAAGAAATGGTGGTCCATATGAACTCCTGAATGAATATGAACCATTTATTGGGAGCGAAGAATATTATGGAGGTGAGGAGCTGTATCCACATGGGATGACCAGGGAACAATTTGATACATACCTGGGAACACTGTCTGAGGAAGCTCAAGCAGAATTTATGTCCCCTTATACGGTAATCAAAGAAGATGGTCAGGGTGGTTATAAAGCTGTCCGCTATTATGATGAGTATAAGAAGTATATCGATCCCATTGTTGTCTTACTAAATGAAGCTGCTGATCTTTCTGAAAATGAGTCTTTTGCCAAATTTCTTCGACTCAAAGCGGAAGCATTAGTTTCAGACAACTATTACGATGCCGATGTTGCCTGGATCGATATGACCGATAGCAAGTTTGACATTGTCTTCGGACCGTTTGAAACTTACTCTGACCACATCAAAGGGATAAAAGCCAAATATGAGGCCTATGTAGAAATTATTGACCAGGAGGCCAGTGCAGACCTGGAAGTGTATAAAAGTTACCTGCAGAAGATGGAGGAAAACCTTCCTATCCCTGAGGAATATAAGTCTGTGGTTGGAGGACTGACGGCCAATTTCACGGTAGTAAGGGATATCATTCGAAAAGGGGAAGGCAGAATCGGATACCAGGCAGTCGCTACAAATCTGCCTAACGATCCGGAAGTGCATAAAACCAAAGGAACCAAGAAGACCTTCTGGAAAAACATGTTTGAAGCTCGTTTCAACGCCATCATCAAGCCAGTCAGCAATATCCTCATTGATGAATCTCAGTTACAATATCTTTCCGATGAAGGGTTTTTCAAGTTTGTGTTGATGCATGAGATTTGTCATGCCATCGGACCCAGAGAGGTAAAAGTTGGATCTAAAAAAGGTATGGCAGCCAATGCAGCCATTGGACCCAATTATAGTCCCCTTGAAGAAGCTAAAGCAGATATTGTCGGTTTATACTCCCTTAAATACCTGATCGACCAGGGTGTTGAGGATAAGGAAAAAGCCAAAGAATTCTATGTCTCCTTTCTAGGGAGTCTTTTCAGATCCATCCGTTTTGGTCTTGATGAAGCGCATGGAAAAGCTGCTGCCATTTCACTGAATTACCTACTGAAAAATGGTGGCATTCTATATAATTCGGAAACCAAAAAATGGTCAGTCGATTTTGAAAAGTTTGATGATGGAGTCAAGATGCTGGCTGCCGAAATGTTGATCCTTGAAGGAGACGGAGACAATGAAAAGGTTCAGGCTTTCTTTGATCAATGGACGGGTGAAACACCTATGCTGACTGAAGCACTTGAATTGACCCAGGAGATTGCAATAGACGTACTACCGATAAGAAAAATTATCTGGGAGTAAAAAAAGCCACGAATACCCCAATTATTTCTTTTAATTGAATCAATAAGACTCCGATTTGTCAGAGTCAATTAGTGCATCAATGGTTATTCATAAGGATTGTAGATTCTATAAATTGTCATATTGATTAGTTATTTGTAATTTAAGTGTGATGAATGCGCACGATTTTGTTGGCTTATCAATCATTATCCTTGGTTTCCTTGTTAAAAGATATCCAAACCTGATCGCTGGTTTTAATACCCTACCTCAGGAACAGAAAGAAAAGGTTGATATTAAAGGACTTTCAAAAGTTCATAGGAATACCATGATAGCAATGGGCATTTTGCTTATCATTTCAAACAAGTTGGTGACCTTGTTAGAACTTAACCAGGAAATCCAATTGTTTTCTATCGTTTCGATTCTTGGTATTGGAAGTGGATACTTGGTAATAAGTGCGCAGATTTATGTCAACAAAGCCTCAGATAGTAAATCACAATCCAGAATCAGGAAGTTCGGAAAATATCTTGTATTCGCTATTCTGCTGCTTATACCTTATGGGATCATGATGTACGGTCGGAGTTCCCCTAATTTCATCATCGCAAATGATCAGCTTGAAATCTCAGGGATGTATGGTTTGACTGTAAATATTAAGGCGGTCAAAAGATTGGAAACGCTTCCCCCAATTTTAAAACGAACCAATGGTTTCGGAATGGGGTCCATCAAGAGAGGTAATTTTAACCTTGCTGAAATTGGACAATGTAAACTATTTCTAGAGTCACTTGAAGGACCGTTTATCTACATTGAAACGAATGATGGCACACCCGTAATCATCAATACAGGAGCCAAAGCAAAGACTGAGGAATTGTTAGCTGAGCTACAGCAACAAGTCCTTTGATAAGACCTCCTTTCCCCTTTCGCCTTTCCCCTTTCGCCTTTCTCCTTTCGCCTTTCTCCTTTAACCTTTCACCTTGTTCCTCTCCACATACTCCCTTTCAATCCCCGCAAACACTTTCATTATTTCACGGGTCACAGATCCTGATTCCGTCGAGCGATATTCCCAGTCATCAATCGCGCGAATCGGAAGTACCTTTTTGGTCGTACCTGTTATAAAAGCCTCTTTAGCACTTGCCAATTCCTCAACGGTGATATCACGTTCCTGAACATTGCCCAGAGTTCTGATAAGTTGTTTTCGAGTGATCCCCTTAAGAATTTGTCCATTGGGAGTGATTAACTCCCTGTTTTCATTTACAATGAAAATATTGCTTCTTGTAAGTTCATGTACAATCCCTTTGTGTACATAAAGCACATCAAAGGCTTCCTTTTCCTGAATCATCTGTTGCAACCAGATACCGGTCATATAGTTGATGGTCTTGACCTCCGGAATATCTCTTAAATATTCGTGTGTGATAAGCTTCACTCCTTTTTCGAACATCTCCTCTGTAGGAAATGAGATAGGCTCCTGAGTCACAATCAGGTTGGGTGTACCAACCGCATAAGGTCCGTTCCCTACTCCACCGGTTAATATGATCCGAATACCTGAAATGGGCATATCATTTTCCTCAATCATTTCAAGTATTTGTTCTTTGAAGGCATGCTTGTTAATAGGTGGAATAAGTCGGGCTCTTTCAGCGCCCCCATAAAATCGATCGAGGTGATCGTCAATAAAAAGTGGAACACCCTGAGACAACCTAAAAAAATCAAAGATCCCGTAGCCCCTTACTACTGCTATATCATGAATTGGGAGGCTTACTTCAGACTGATCTTTCAACTGACCATTAAAAATGCATTTCATTGTCCGAAATTTAATCCGGAAATATAATCAAAGCAGCTCATGACAGATAAGTTGAAAACATGCATTTATCAAACATCAATAAGTTATTTGATCATTTTTTTAAGAAAACTGGGTTAATATTGTATACATCACCATTCCTAAATTCAAATGAAGTTATTGAGAAGTCTCTCACTAATCATCAACCTAAATACTTTAGTTGTTACTTCACTGGCTCTTGGGTCAACCTTATTATGTGAACACTATGGATTAATGGCTGATTTTCCGCTAACCATTATTGGCGTGGCCATTGTTTTCCCAATTGTGTTTTCGATCAACAGCGCTTATTCCAGAAGAGAAACTGCATTAGCAAACCTGGGTGATTTCATCAATCACATGAATGCCTTGTACTATGCATCCAGAGACTGGATTAAACCGGCTAAGCCACAATTTACGCAGCAAGCTAAACAACACCTTATTGAGTGTTTTGATCAGATGAGAGAATTATTTACCAGTGTGGATGAGCAAACCATCCATGAAAATGAAAAGAAGCTGGCGGAAAAGATCTCAGACCTATCTCGATTTGTCCAACAATTCAGGGAACTGGGAATTCACGGTACTGAGATGTCCAGGATTGACCAATATATGGCCAGAATTGGCGGGGCAATAGAAAACATGAAGGTGGTGTTGAAATACCGGACCCCAATCACTTTAAGAGCCTACAGCAAGATTTCCATATACAGTTTTACTATTTCCTATGGTCCCTATTTTGTCTTTGCTGCCAGAGATTACACAAGTGGATTGGCATATGTCATGCCTGTTGTATTCAGTTTCATCCTGGTAAGCCTTGACAACATTCAGGCTCATCTCGAAAATCCATTTGATCAGATAGGCGAAGACGACATTAAATTCGGAACCAAGCGTTTCGAAGAAATGCTGGATTAATATATCTTTTATATTTTTGTACACGTATACGTACATAAAAAGATACTATGCTTAGTACAACATTATCAGATTTTAGAAAGAATCTCAAAGATCATCTTGACAGAGTCACAAATGACTTTGAGACCCTGATTATAAATAGAGGTAAAAATAGTGGTGTGGTTATCATGTCATTGGAAGAATATAATTCATTGAATGCAACACGACATGAACTTTCTTCAAAGATCAATGAACAAAGACTAGATGCCGCAATTGAAAAATTAAGAACGGGGACCACCTTTACCAGGAAGATGATTGATTAGTTCATGAAACTCATCTTTGTTGAAGAATCCTGGGAAGACTACCTCTATTGGCAAAAGACAGATAAGAAGATGTTAAAACGCATCAATAGTCTCTTAAAGGATATTTTTCGGAGTCCCTTCGATGGAATTGGCAAACCAGAACCGCTCAAATATAAGTATCAGGGATTTTGGTCTAGAAGAATTGATGACGAACATAGACTTATTTACCAGGTTAAGGGCGAAGAAATACTAATAGCCAAATGCAGGTTCCATTATGATTGAATTAGAATAACCCGAAGTCAAATTCCCACCAACTACCTATTTTTGCGGCAATGTATTCATTGATCCGGAATCTACTTTTTCTCCTCCCTGCCGAAACGGCGCACCACTTCACTACCTCACTCATCAAGATTCTTTTCAAGGTTCCCGGGTTTCGAAGCTTATTCAGGAGTATCTATGTAGTCAAAAACCCTAAACTGGAACGAAAAGTCTTTGGATTAACCTTCCCAAATCCGGTGGGATTGGCGGCGGGTTTTGATAAGAATGGGGCTTTTACAAACGAGTTTGCAGCCCTGGGTTTCGGTTTTTTGGAAATCGGGACGGTCACCCCAAAACCTCAGTCGGGAAATCCCAAACCAAGACTCTTTCGCCTGAAAAAAGACCAGGCGTTGATTAACCGGATGGGTTTCAACAATGAAGGTATGGACCAAGTATCTAAAAATCTGCAAAGCAGATCTATTGAAGTAATTGTTGGTGGCAATATTGGCAAGAATAAGGTTACTCCCAATGAGTCAGCACTTGAAGACTACATCAAATGTTTCAACACTTTATATCCCCAGGTAGATTATTTTGTCGTAAATGTCAGTAGCCCCAATACCCCGGGCTTACGAGAATTGCAGGAAAAAGAGCCACTGCAAAAACTGCTTCAGGAATTACAAACATTAAATAAGACCAAACCTGTTCAAAAACCCATCCTATTGAAAATTGCACCTGACTTAACAGATACCCAGCTGGATGATATTCTTGAGATAGTACAGGTGACAGGGCTTGATGGCATTGTGGCAACTAATACTACAATAGAACGTTCAGGTCTTGAAACAGATCAGAAAACCATTGATCAAATCGGAGCTGGTGGTTTGAGTGGAGCGCCTTTATTTGAAAGATCTACAGAAATCATTAAATATCTGAAAATGAAGAATAAAGATCTGGTAATCATTGCCGCCGGAGGCATAAATTCACCCGAAACCGCATTAGAAAAGATCGCGGCAGGTGCGTCTTTGATTCAGGTATATTCCGGGTTTATTTATGAAGGCCCAAAACTCATTTCAGACATTAACGGGGCATTACTTAAAAATCTTGATGGAGGATAAAATCTCCATTACTTTTGTCGTTTATTCTTAGCATGGCACAAAACACCTATAAAAAGCAGAAAAAGGAACCCAAATCATTCAGCTTTAGCATCTCGCTATTCAATGACCGGAAGTTCCATCTTGCAATTGGGCTGTTTTTAGTGCTGGCTTCGATCTTTCTGGCTGTATCTTTTATTTCCTACCTCACTGCAGGTAAAGCTGATCAGAGTGTTGTTGAAGCCATGTCAGAAACCGGCATCAAAGAGTCAGGCCAGCAGGTAAAAAACTGGTTTGGGCTCATAGGGGCTATCACCGCGCATTATTTTATTTTCAGGTGGTGGGGAATTATGTCATTATTGATCCCCCCATTCCTATTCCTTGTTGGACATCGAATCATTTGGAAGACCCGGGTAGTATCGCTGGTTAAGGCATTTTCGTTCACACTTTTCTACCTGCTTTGGGTGAGCGTTACCATTGGCTATATCCTCTTGAACTCTGATGACATTTCAGAGCTGGGATTTTTAAGTGGAGGAGTAGGATTTGAATTGGCCATTATTATTGAGAGCCTGATGGGCTGGGGAACCATTCTGTTCCTTATTTTCATGTTCATTGTGTTCAATATGTATTTTTTCAATATTACTCAACTGGCTTCAGTTAATAACTTTATTCATAGTAGCCGTGAAAAATTAAAGAACTTTTCTTTCAAACCAGGTTCTGAAAACTCAAGTCTTGAGTCTTTGCTGACAAGGGTAAAAGAAGAGGTAGAAGCTGAAGAAAACGAACAGCAAGAAGATCTTACTGAGGAATGGGAAGTAACCAAAGAGGATCAGAAGAAGCAGCCGGAACCTACAGAAGAACTTGAACTGGCTGTAGAACCTCCAAAAAAGGAAGAGCCAAAGGAAGAAATGGATTTGGAGGTTGAAGAAAAGAAAGATGAGGAAGTGCGGGTAACCTCAAGTGAAAACTATGACCCTACGCTGGACCTTCCCAGATATAAGTATCCTACACCAGATCTGCTGATCGAATATCCTAAAAAGGATATCCAGGTCACCAAAGATGAGCTTGAACAGAATAAGGATAAAATTGTCCGAACACTTGTCAACTTCAAGATTGGCATCTCCAGTATCAAAGCTACCATTGGCCCCACGGTCACACTTTATGAAATCGTACCTGACGCAGGAGTCAAAATTTCCAAGATCAAAAACCTGGAAGATGACATTGCATTGAATCTTGCTGCATTGGGAATCAGGATTATTGCACCAATCCCAGGAAGGGGAACTATTGGGATTGAGGTACCTAATAAAAACCGTGAAATGGTGGACATCAAGTCTGTCATCACAACGGAGAAGTTCATGAAGAGCGATAAGGAGCTTCCCATTGTACTCGGTAAAACCATCTCCAACGAAGTCTATGTCACTGACCTGGCAAAAATGCCTCACCTCCTAATGGCCGGAGCAACCGGACAAGGAAAATCAGTCGGTCTTAACATGATCATTGCATCCCTGATCTACAAGAAGCATCCATCCCAACTCAAATTTGTGATGGTGGATCCGAAAAAGGTCGAGTTAACGCTTTTCAACAAAATTGAGAAACATTTTTTGGCCAAACTCCCTGACAGTGAAGAAGCTATCATCACCGACACACAAAAGGTGGTTCATACACTCAATTCCCTGTGTATTGAGATGGACACCAGATATAACCTGTTGAAGGAGGCTGGTTGTAGGAATCTTAAAGAATACAACAGAAAATTCGTTTCAAGAAGACTTAATCCTCAAAAAGGACATCGATATCTACCATATATCGTGCTGATCATCGATGAGCTGGCGGATCTAATGATGACCGCCGGAAAAGAAATTGAAACTCCCATTGCAAGACTGGCTCAGCTGGCACGTGCCATCGGAATCCATTTGATCGTAGCTACCCAAAGGCCTTCCGTAAATGTGATTACAGGTATTATCAAAGCTAACTTCCCAGCCAGATTATCTTTCAGAGTTACTTCCAAAGTTGATTCCAGAACAATTCTGGATGCCGGTGGAGCAGATCAGTTAATAGGCATGGGAGATATGCTATTATCCATGGGATCAGAAATTATTCGTCTACAGTGTGCATTTGTAGATACTCCGGAAGTAGATAGGGTCTGTGAATTTGTGGGTGATCAAAAAGGATATGACTCGGCTTACCTGCTTCCTGAATATGTAGGAGATGATGATAATGAAGTAGGTTCTGTGGACCTCGCTGACAGAGACTCCTTGTTTGATGATGCTGCAAAACTAATTGTCTTGCATCAGCAAGGAAGTACATCACTAATTCAAAGAAAGCTTAAATTGGGATACAATCGGGCAGGCCGTTTGATCGATCAACTGGAAGCTGCCGGAATCGTCGGACCCTTTGAAGGAAGTAAGGCAAGAGAAGTTTTAATTAAGGATGAATATTCTTTGGAACAATTATTGTCAGAGATTGACAACAAATACTAAAAATAAAAGAGAAATGAAACGCATTGTGTTATTAGCCGCCATCTTAATGATCAACTTGAGTGTATTTGCACAGTATGATCCTGAGGCATTGGAAATTTTAAATGCCATGAGTGCTAAGTATAAATCCATGGAAGCTTTTTCTGCGGAATTTACTCAGGAAATGATTAATGAAAGCGTTGGGCTAAGTGAAAAATTGAAAGGTGAGATCATTGTAAAGAGTAATAAATACTATCTGAAGATTGCCGATCAGGAAGTCTTTAATAATGGGGAAGACCTGTGGAATTACAATAAAGACATTAAAGAAGTAACCGTGACTCCATATGATCCAAGTGAACAAGAAATTTCTCTGAACAATATTTTCAATATATATCAGGAAGGTTTTAAATATGTTTTAATGGGTTATACTGAAGATGGGGCCCGTATTATAGACCTGGACCCTGAAAGCAGAGACAAAACCTATTACAAAATACGAATGATCATTACCGATCAGGACGAACTCCAAAAATTTACGGTATTTGAGCGTAAAGGGAATCAATATGTTTACACCATTGAGAAGTTTGAAAAACTCAACAATGTTCCTAATAGCAGATTCACTTTTAATACCTCAAAAAATCCAAACGTAGAAGTCATCGACTTCCGTTAAAATCTACGGATCAGAAAGCGATGAATTGATTAACTTGGCGGTTCAATCTATAACCGGATGAACCGTCAGGATTTATTCAACCTTATCAAAAAGAAAAAGTCATTCCTCTGTGTTGGTTTAGATACAGACATCAGGAGAATTCCGTCACATCTGCAAAAGAGTGATGACCCCATCTTTGAATTTAATAAGCAGATTATCGATGCAACCTATCCGTATGCGATAGCCTACAAACCAAACCTGGCATTTTATGAGGCACTTGGAGTAAAGGGTTGGGAATCTCTACAAAAAACCATTGATTACATACCCAAGGACTGCTTTACCATTGCTGACGCTAAAAGAGCAGATATAGGAAATACTTCCAATTTATACGCACGCTGCTTTTTTGAAGAGATGAAAGTGGATTCGGTTACAGTAGCTCCCTATATGGGGGAGGATTCGGTGACTCCATTCCTGAAATATGAAGGTAAATGGGCCATCATATTAGCCGCCACATCCAATCCTGGCCATTTTGATTTTCAGGACCTCATCACAGAAGAAGACGGGGAAAAGCTTTATGAGGTAGTCTTAAAGAAAAGCTCAGAATGGGGTACACCTGACAACATGATGTATGTAGTGGGTGCTACACGCGTTGAATCCCTTATTGGCATCAGGACACTTGTTCCGGAACATTTTCTGCTCATCCCTGGAGTGGGTGCTCAAGGTGGAGATCTTGAACATGTATCCAGATATGGCATGAATAAGCAATGCGGCCTATTGGTCAATTCCTCCAGAGGAATCATTTATGCTTCTGAAGGCGAGGATTTTGCCCAGGCTGCTTCCAAAGAAGCTTCTGCCATCCAACAGCAAATGGAATCTCAATTAGCTAAGTTTTTATAGCGTTATTTGCTATATTAGATAACTAAATCAGTTATCTGGTATGGACGAATTCTTTCTTCACTATCTCTGGAAATTTCAAAAATTTGATAGGAGACCATTCCTGCTAACAGATGGATCACAATTGCAGGTCTTCAACCCTGGTTATCAAAATGACGACTCAGGTCCAGATTTCCTGGAGGCTAAGCTTCGGATTGATGATATTGACTGGGTCGGCGCCGTAGAAATCCATCATAAAGCTTCTGATTGGATTCATCATAATCATCATAAAGACAAAAGATATGAGGGTGTGGTTCTGCATGTGGTTTGGATTGCTGACAAAGACATCACATTATCAGATGGCACCCCTCTCCCTACTTTCCAGATGGCTGACTTCCAAAACGGATCCCTTGAATCGGACTATAGAAAATATATCAATCAACCTGTCACCATTAAATGTGCTTCTTTCCTGCATAAAATCAATCCCCTAATCATAACCAGTATGTTGGATCAGGCATTAGTAGAACGATTATCTGCAAAGGCGAATCGGATCATAAAAGTGTTAAAAGAAAGCAAAGGAGATTGGGAAAGCGCAACGTTCCAGCTTATAGCGCAGAATTTCGGATTTGCTGTCAATAATCAGGCCTTTGACACCTGGTCAAGAAGCTTTGATTATGACCTTCTACAGAGATATGCTAATCAGCCAGATAAATGCTATGCCCTGACCTTTGGACTGGCTGGTTTCCTGGCGAACCCTTTAGATGATTACTCCAGTCAACTAAAAAAGGAATATGATCACCTAAAAACGAAACATAAATTCGATTCAGTTGTGGAACGTCATCACTGGAAATTTTCAAGATTGAGACCTGCTAATTTCCCAACCGTGAGATTAGCTGAACTTACTGCTATTTATATCAAGCAAAAGAATCTTTTCTCTACCATACTAGGATCAATGACCATTGAGCAGATAAGGAGACTCTTTGATATAACACTTCCTGAATATTGGCAAAGTCATTATGATTTTGGAAGCCCTATGAAAAACAGGACCAATAATCTCGGGAAATCATCCATAGATATTTTGATTATCAATGTAGTTGCTCCCTTGCTTGCTGCCTACAGCCGATATATCGATGATCAAAATTATATGGACAGGGCAATTGATTTTTTGAATCAAATTCCAGCCGAAAGCAATAAGCTAACAAAAGAGTGGGTCAATTTGAGTCTGGACCCTAAGCACGCAGCGGATAGCCAGGCGCTGATCCAACGTCACAAATTTTACTGTCAGAAAAGCAGATGCCTCAACTGTAATATAGGGATTGCTATATTGCATAGCAGGCAATGATTATAGCGATAAACCTTGTTTTTCTACTCTTTCTGTCCTGGTGGTTTTCGAAGCATACATCACCCTTCAAAACACACTGGTATTGGATTGGAATTTCCATGAGAGTTGCTGCCGGATTGGTATTAGGATCGATCTATCTGAATCACATCCAATCAGGTGATACCCTTGCCTATTTTCAACAGGCTCAGGATATTTCCAGCCTTACCAGTCATTCGATTGTGAGTTTCATTAAGAGATTATTTACCAATGAGTTTCCACCCTATAAAGGTGAGTACCGAGCTGAATTCTTTTCAAAAATTCTAAGCTTCTTCCTAATCCTAACCGAAGATAATTACTGGTTATCCAGTGTTTATCTTTCACTCATTAGTTTTTTAGGAGGTTGGTTATTAGTTAGATCGTTTGTAGAATTAAATGAAAATAATAGGTGGCCAGCTTACATCAGTTTCCTATTGATTCCCTCTGTTGTATTCTGGTCATCAGGAATCCTAAAAGATGGGCTCGCAAATGCTTGCTTTTTTTATTTGAGTACTTTTTTGATTCGATACTATCATCAAAGACCTATTTCGCTTCTGGAGCATCTGATCTATGCGATATCATTAATATTTCTGATCAAGCTAAGGTTTTACCTGGGGGCTTTTATGATTATTGGTATTGCATTAGTGATATTCAATCGATTTATTGTCAACCATATCTCCAGGTCCTCAATAAAATTCATGATTTATGCCGTCTTCATTCTGGGTGTATTATTTGGTGTTAGCTTCATAGATTATAACCTCCAATTTAATCACCTTCCACAAAGCATTTACCTAAATTATCAAGCTATACTACAATCTTCAGGTGAATTAAATGTTCTTCATTTTGATATATCCCCCAATTGGTTCAGCATCATCAAAAATCTTCCAAAATCATTCATATATGGTCTATTTGGACCTTTTCCAGGTCAGGATCTACGTCATCCCTCCCTTACTGGATCGAAAACGGTTTGCTTTTTGTCCTCTTTTTGATAAATATTTTTCTGGCCATCAAACAAAAGTCCTTAAAAATTCAACCTAGCATCCTCATCATAATCATGATGGTGTATATACTGATTATGGCAGCGATACTTCCAATGGCTGCTCCCAATTTTGGTACATTGATGCGTTACAAGTCAGCGATGCTTCCCTTTATCTGGCTTCTGACACTCTATATGCCGATTAAATATTTCTACGGGAAAAAGTCAGGTTAATCCCTACCTTTGCAACCTCATTTTTAGACCATGAAAAAAGCAGTAATTATTTTAGGAGCAAAAGGTATTGCCAGAGCAGCCCTGGAGATTTTCAGGAGCAATGGCATTGAAGTATATGGATTTTTAGATGATGACCCGAAGACCCATCAAACTGAGATTGACACCATCCCAGTTTTGGGGAAAAGTGATGATCATGGTTTTTTGAAACTTATTGGTCAGAAATGTGAGGCCTTTGTAGCTACTGATGAAAATCCTCTTAGGAAGAAGCAGGTCAACATGTTGATGGAGAAACGGAAGACTATGCCCATGAATGCTGTTCATAAACTAGCTCAGGTGAGCGAATCAGCCACCATAGGTTATGGAAATTTCATCAATGCGCGTGTAATCTTAGGTGCTGGAACAAAGATGGGGCAACACTGTATATTAAATTCAGGAGCAATCATCGAACACAACGTTAAGATTGATGACTTTGTTCAGATTGGTGCTGGCACAATCATTAATTCTGATGTGACTATAGAAAAAGAAGCGTTTATCGGATCTGGAGCACTTGTTGTTTCTGGTGTAAAGATTGGAAAGAAAGCACGCATTGGAGCAGGATCTGTTGTTATTAGCGATGTACCTGATGGTACAACAGTTTTTGGAAATCCTGCAGTGAAGATTGAAAAGTAGAAAATTTCACCCCAAATTTGCATTTTAAATTTTAATCAATACTGATTTATAACATCCCGCATGAAACGGGACACGGTTATGAAAAATAAGTATAGTATACTATTGTATTATTGCTATTCAGCAATCGAAGATCCTGAATTATTCAGGGAAGAACACCATTTACTTTGTCTATCGCTCAACCTGAGGGGAAGAATCATTATAGCTAATGAAGGTCTAAATGGTACAGTTTCAGGTCTTGTGGAAGATTGTGAAGAGTATATGGAAGCGGTTAAATCTGACGCAAGATTTTCTGATATTGAGTTTAAGGTTGACTATGCAGATGAGCATGCTTTTACCAAACTACATGTTCGCACAAAACCTGAAATTGTTCATTCCACCATCAGTCTAGATCCCAGAAAAAAAACCGGAGGATATGTTGAACCTGCTGAATTCAGGGAAATCCTAAGGGAATCCTCTGATAATGTGGTGGTCATTGATGTTCGATCCAACTATGAGCATCATGTTGGCAAGTTTAAAAACGCTGTAACTCTTGACATTGAAAACTTCAGGGATTTTCCAGAAAAGGTTAGTGAATTAGAACAATACAAGGGAAAGAAAATCATTACCTATTGTACCGGTGGAATCAAATGTGAAAAAGCAAGTGCCTACCTGCTTGATCAGGGCTTTGAAAATGTCTATCAGCTACATGGTGGAATCATTAAATATGGTCTGGAAGCGGATGGTGAAGATTTTGAGGGGAAATGTTATGTCTTTGACAACCGGATTGTCAAAGAAGTTAACCAGGTAAATCCCAAGGTCATTTCTACCTGTTATGTCACTGGGATTCCAACCGACAGAATGGTGAATTGTGCAAATCCACATTGTAATAAACATATTCCTATGAGCGAAGAAGGAGCAAAGATCTATAATGGATGTTGCTCGGAAGAATGTGGTAAAAATCCGGATACACGGCCATATGATGGGACTGGCTATTATCAGAAATCTATGAATGGTTATAACCCTTATAAGGGATTAAAGCGAAGAAATACATAAATTGGTACTGGAGAAATCCTTTTCATGCCAGCCAAGTATACCGAAACCGACCTAATTCTGAATGAGGATGGTAGTATTTACCATCTCAATCTGAAGCCTGAACATATTTCAGACAAGATCATTACTGTGGGTGATCCAAGTCGTGTTCATAAGATATCCAGTCATTTTGATCATGTCGAATTTGAAATGAACAAGCGGGAATTTATCACGCATGTGGGTATTTACAAAGGCAAAAAGATTACCGTAATCAGCACGGGCATGGGCACCGACAATGTGGAAATTCTGATGACTGAGTTGGATGCGCTGGTAAATATCGATCTAAAACTGAGAGTACCTAAAGTCAGAAAGAGAAAACTTAGCATTATCAGGATTGGTACCTCGGCAAGCATCCAGGAAGATGTGAAGGTTGGCAGTCATGTATTGTCTGAATATGCGATTGGACTTGATCCACTGATGCATTTCTATAACTTTACAATGGGTGCATTTGAACAAAGAATCTGTGACCTGATCCAAAAGGAACTCGAACTACCCTATGCCCCATACTGTGTCAAAGCTTCCCAAAAGTTGACCAATCTCTTCAAAAATGACATGATCCTGGGAACTACAGTCACATGCCATGGTTTTTATGCACCACAAGCACGTGAATTGAGGGTGCCAATCAAATATCCACGGATGGTAGATCGGCTAAATTACTTTCATGTGGATGATATGTGGTTGACAAACCTGGAAATGGAGACTGCAGGTTATTATGGGTTAGCCAGCATCCTTGGGCATGATATGGTAAGTCTAAACGCAATTGTGGCCAATCGAATTAAAAACAAATACGCGAAGGATCCTAACAAGATTATTGATAGCCTGATTCAAAAAGTATTAGATATTATCTAGATCTATTTCTTCTTTTCCTTTCCTTTCTGACTGTCTTTAAAAGCTGTCTCCACAGCCAATTTGAGTTCGTGTACTGCGGAAACTATATGTTGTTTTATTTCCTGCCATTTGTCATCATTCTTATCTTTATATGATTTGAAGTCTTCTTCTAATTTCGATTTCCGCTTTTTAAGTTCTTTAATCCGTTCTTCAATATCATCTCTTACATCCCCACCTGCATTTTTAGTTTCTTTGATGAGGATATCAATCTTTTTACCTAATTCCGAAAGGATTTCCTCTACTTGCCCTTTTGTTGCTTTTGCCATTGTGAATGATCTGTTTCAAGATTGAAATTAAAGCTTTAATCCCTTATATCCAATATGACATTGATCATAGAAATTGTTACACAATGCATTCTTGCAAAAAATAATTTTTCTTTTGCCTTGAAGATTTGATTTTTCTCACTCCTTATTATACTTTTCAAAAAAATTCAAGTATGCCCGACGCAAAGCCTAGAGTAATTAAAGATTTTGAGAAGTTGGAATCAGACATCCAGGAACAGGTAAAGCTTGCTTATCCAACAGGGTTTTATAATTCACTCATTCATTACACTAATAAAGACGGAGTCCGAGTCTCAGCTCTTCCATTTGAGACTGATGAGAAGTATTATCTGATTCGTATGACTCGTGAAGAAGCAAAAGAGATTGTTTCTCAGGATGAAGATTTTGATGAAGATGGTAACCTGAAAGATGACGTAAAGGATGACTACGAAGATAAATACAGTGATGTGGATTACATGTCAGATTACATTCCTGACGATAGCAAGGGTGGTGGTGACGATGGTGATGACGATGACTACTGATCCAGTCTCTTCCCAATCATATCAATACAATTTGCAATGGACCTGAACGTATGATACGGCCCTTTCCAGTGAGCTCCTTTATTGCTGGTAATGGCATCAGGATAATTATCTAATCCCCGATTATACCATCCCCCACGGTCCCAGTCAATGAGATATCTCTTGTTGTACGCCCACATCCCGTAGAATTCCTCCAGATAGCCCTGATTTGGATAAAGGCCGTCAAACAATAATAATGAATTCATTGCCTCCGCTTCTACCCACCATGACTTTTGATCATCTACAATCGCCATCTCCCCAAGGAAGTAGTATCCCTTATAATATAATCCGCCCACGTTTTTATCAAGACCCTTCTCAATGGAGTGGTCGACCATCTTTTTGGTGACAGTATCTGTACGAGGATCCTTTTTACCCAGGGCATCCGAAGCATCGAGTATCAGATAAGCTGTTTCAATATCATGTCCAAAACTTACATGATCATAATTCCAATTCATTATGGATGAGTCTCTATAGGAGATCGGTTTTAAATCAATAGTAAAGAAAAGTGATAAATAGCCTTCCGGATTAGTATAATGGTCCCTGATCAAAAGCATCAATTCATCGAGACGTTGACCAAGTGTATCATTTGGCCAGATTCGGTATAACTCGGTATATGCCTCCATGATATGGATACTTGAATTCTGGTCTTTGAAGTATTGGTTAAATGTCATCTCACCTGGCTTTTTTACCAAATGATATGGAGTTCCTTCCTTCGTAAGGAATTGGAAATAACCACCATTGTCGGGATCATAACTATGCTCGTTCAGCCATCTGAAGGCAGTTTTTGCAAATTCAAGGGCTTCCTTATTACCAGAGGCTTTTGCATAGGCCGCGGAAGCATAAATACCAAATGAATTTCCATAAGCTCGCTTATCATCAGAATCCTTGCCCTCTGGTCTCACACCATCTTTTAACCTTAATTCATAAAAACCACCATATTCCTGATCCCACATGGCATTCTTTAAAAATTGAAATCCCTGTTCAGCCCATCTAGAATAATTGGGATTGTCCGGATAGCGTTCCATGGCTTTAGCCAAAGTCCACACATGTCGGGCTTGTGTGACGATAAATTTAGATTGATTCCCAAAAGGTTTCCAGTTCTCATCCAGCATACTGAGATAGCCTCCATCAACCGAATCAATTGCAACCGGATACCAAACATCCAACATTTTATCCTTCAACAATAGCTCCATCTCTTCCTGGACGAGCAGAATCTCATTATTTGATGAATTCTGCTTTGTTTGTTCTTTACATCCAATGAGGATAAGAATCACCAATACCAATAATGAATTGCGATGGGATTGCATAGGTTAATTAGGTTAATGTTGAATGAATTTAGAGATTTCATGCCCATTCATCAAAAGAAAGAAAATAATAAAGTCTGATAATAAGTGATTGGAAAAATAAAAAATGCCTTGATTTGCCGTATGAAGGCCCAATTGGAATATTTTTATAAATATTTTAAGTTATATTTATATTATTTGAATTTCTGGCACGGGCTTTGCAACTAAGCATAATCATAAGATTATTTATATTAAATATTAAAATAGTTACACTGATGGCTAATTCCGAAAAACAACGACTGATAAAGATTTTAAATATTATTTTAGTCGTAGTTGCTATATTCTCACTCGGATTGATATTTATATAAAACTCTCAAAAGACATTTAAGACAACAGTTTCGATTGAAACTGCTCATAGCTGGTTGGTGCGCCGTAGGATTTTCCTGCGGCGCTATTTTTTTAACAGATAACTGATAGAATCAGTTAAACCACCAGATCCAAGAAAATAATAATTAGTTGGCTTCCAGCCTTTGAATATCCGCCCCTAATGCGTTGAGTCGAGTGTCAATGAATTGATAGCCCCGATCAATTTGTTCCACATTGTGAATGGTGCTAACCCCTTCAGCAGATAGTGCCGCTATCAACAATGAAACTCCGGCCCTGATATCCGGCGAAGTCATATTGATACCTCTAAGCTGAAAAGCCCGGTCAAGACCAATAACAGTGGCCCTGTGCGGATCACACAAAATGATTTGTGCTCCCATATCAATCAGCTTGTCAACGAAGAATAATCTACTCTCAAACATTTTCTGATGAATGAGTACGGTTCCTTTGGCCTGGGTTGCTGTCACCAGTACAATACTTAATAAATCAGGTGTAAAACCTGGCCAGATAGCATCTGAAATACTAAGAATAGAACCATCAATAAAGCTTTCGATTTCATAATGTTCCTGAGCAGGAACATGAATATCATCATTTTCAATATTCAACTGAATACCCAAACGTCTGAATGTATCCGGGATTATACCCAACATATCTACCCGGGCATTTTTGATGGTGATATCAGATTGGGTCATTGCTGCCATACCTATGAAACTACCCACCTCAATCATATCAGGCAGCATGGTATGCTCAGTCCCCTGAAGACTTTTTACGCCTTCGATATGCAATAAATTACTACCAACTCCCTCTATTTGTGCCCCCATTCTATTGAGCATTTTGCATAGCTGCTGGATGTAAGGCTCGCACGCTGCATTATAGATAGTGGTCTTTCCTTCCGCCAGTACCGCTGCCATGATGATATTAGCAGTTCCAGTTACAGAGGCCTCATCCAGGTGCATATATGCACCTTTTAATTTACTTCCATCAACCTTAAAAAAGCTTGTTTTCGGATCAAATTCAAACTTTGCGCCCAGTTTCATAAATCCGGCAAAATGGGTATCCGTTCTTCTTCGCCCAATCTTATCTCCACCAGGCTTGGGCATCTTGGCTTTCCCAAACCTGGACAATAAAGGACCCAGGATCATAATAGACCCCCGTAAAGAAGCAGCCTTGTCTCTGAACTCATCAGAATCCAGATAGCCCAGGTTGACATTATCCGCTTTGAAGGTATAGCTCTCTTGATCTATTTGACTGACCTGTACGCCCAGGTCACCCAGTAACTCGATTAGTTTCAGTACATCCCTGATATTTGGGATTTTATGAATAGTAACTAATTCAGAGGTAAGAAGCGTAGCTGAAATGATTTGAAGTGCTTCGTTCTTAGCGCCCTGAGGAATAATCTCACCTTTTAGACGCTTTCCTCCATTCACTCGAAATGAGGCCATTCCTAGTTACTCCTTCTGCGTTTGTTGTTGAAGTTTCTTTTACCACCACCTTTACGGTTTCTGTTGTGGCCGCCTCCACCTCTGCTATCATGGGTCTTTTCTTTTCTTTCGGAATCAAACAGGTTAAACTCCTTTACTTTTTCAATGTCTATATCAAGCTGATCATTGGATAGTTGTCGGATCGTTTTAAGGATCTGCTCATCTTCAATAGTATCCTTATTCCAGGTCTGGTAAAAAGTTTTCATCAGCCTACCGATGGTAATTACCGCTCCTTCCTTTTCTTTGGGATCCTCGAGTTTTGAAGCATTTTCAATCAGTATTTCAACACTTCTTCCATAATGACGGTACTTGATCTCATTGGATTGATACCCCATTCGGTCCGGCTTACGATCTAAAATTGTTGCCTCAGGGATTGGGAAAGGACTTTCAACATCCAGGTTAAAGTGAGATATAATAAATAAATCATCCCACACCTTCTGGTTATATTCAGTGGCATCTTTATTTAATTCAGGATTGATCATCTTCATGAGATCCACCAGCAATGCGGCATACTTATTCCTTTTTTCCTTATCATCCACACTCCTGATAAACTTCACAAGATTTTGCACATTCCTGCCGTACTCTCGGAGTGTCAATTGCTCACGCTGGGTATTATACTCTAAATTCATCCGTCAATTATTTTGCTCAAAATTAACCAAATAACTCATTTTGCCTGTTTGTATTGGAATTAAATAAAGGAGGATCATTTACTATTCATCAGATCCTCTATCTCTTCAGCATGGATTGGAATATTTTTCATCAAATTTTCGGTTCCATCCTTCGTAATCAAGATATTGTCTTCTATCCGGATTCCAATATTTTCTTCAGGGATGTAGATACCCGGTTCAACTGTGAAAACCATTCCTTCCTCGAATTTACGATAGATGGAACCCACGTCATGAACATCTAATCCCAAATGATGTGATGTTCCGTGCATGAAATATTTCTTATATGCGGGGCTAGCAGGATCCTGTTTTTTAACATCAGTTTTATCAAGTAACCCCAGGTCTATCAACTCACTGGTCATGATGTCCCCCACCTCTTTATGATATTCCGGTATGCTGTTCCCTGGAATCAATAATTCAGTTGCTATATTTTTTACCCTCATCACTGCGTCATAAACCTGTCTTTGTCTTTGGGTATACCTGCCATTTACCGGAATGGTCCTGGTCATGTCTGCATTATAGTTGGCATATTCTGCACCCACATCCATCAGCAATAAATCACCATCCACCAACTGTTGATTGTTTTCGATATAATGGAGTACGCAAGAATTTCTCCCTCCAGCGATTATGGGTGTGTAGGCAAAACCTCTTGACCTGTTGGATAGAAAAATATGAGCGTATTCAGCTTCTAATTCATATTCCCAGACACCAGGTTTTACAACCTCTAAAATTCTTCGAAATGCCTTTTCTGTAATATCGATGGCATGCTTCAATAACTTAACCTCTATATCACTTTTTATCATCCTCAGATTATAGACATGGGGGCTCAGCCGCTCATACTGGTAAAGTGGATATTTATCCTTACACCATTTCACGAATCGATCGTTGGCTGTTTCAACTTTGGAACCATTCCTGATGTGTTCATTGGAGGGTAAATAAACATGATCACATTCTGCAAGAAGTGTATACAGGAAGTGCTCAAACTCCTGTGTCCACCTGATATTCTTAATCCCAGACTGATTCTTGCCTTCTTCCTTGGTCAGTTTGTGCCCCTCCCAAATAGCGATTAAATCACTGGTTTCCCTTAGAAAAAGGATTTCACGCATTTTAGGATCCGGAAAATCCGGAGCAAGTACAAGAATGGTTTCCTCCTGATCGATACCTGATAAATAAAGTAGTTCTGAGTTCTGTTTAAACGGCATCGTGCCATCACCATTGGTTGGATAGATATCATTTGAATGAATAACAACCAGTGATTTAGGCTTCAGCCCTTTTACCAGGTTTTTTCTGTTTTCAATAAAAAGCTTACTATCTATCGCATGATATCTCATGTTCCACTAAATTTAATTTCCTCTAACAGCACAATCTTGCGCTTAAAATTAGTACTTCTTTTATTCATTATTTCAAGTGCTGAAGCCCAACAAAAATATTGGATCCAGCATTCCGACTGCATTGAAATAAAGGTACACTTTGAGGGTTTAACGCCAGACTACAGTTCAGCATGGATTGCAGCCTGCAGCTATTCCCTGTCAGCTACGCAGGCAAGGACACTTAACAATCTGGGAATAACATTATCCCCGGTCAAGACATTCTCCTATCTGCGCAATGAGCGACCACCAAAAAATGGGTTTGGGATTGATCAAATCTATGGAGTACTTCTAAGAGCCAGAGGATTAAAAGGAAAAGGGGTGAAAATCGGGGTGATAGATGGTGGTTTTGCCAACATTTTGGATGATCCTTCATTGAATCATTTATCAGAAAATGGCCAAATAAAAGCCTACAGAGATTATTTCAGCAATTCAACTGATCCGGGTACCGGTAGAGACACCCATGGCACAGAGGTCACTCAACTAATTGCAGGATACAATAACAAAACCAATATACTTCATGGACTGGCAACCGATGCCACCTTCTACCTGGCTAAGACAGATTTTGATGGTTTCGAAAGGAGAATTGAAGAGGATAACCTGATAGCAGCCATGGAATGGATGCACCAGGAAGGAGTACAGATCATCAATATTTCGCTTGGCTATACCAAAGGCTATAATGACAAAAGTGAAAATTATTCTCCTGAACAAATGGATGGAAAGACTTCTGCTGTTGTCCGGGCCGTTGAACATGCTTCCGTTGAGGAAGGAATGCTAATTGTGGTGGCGGCAGGAAATGAAGCCAATAATATAGGTTGGAAAACACTATCCACGCTGGCAGATGCGCAACATGCACTGACGGTGGGCTCCACACAGCTACCCGTCTGGGACAAAGCATATTTTAGTTCCATTGGTCCTGAGTTCATCGATTATATCAAACCAGATGTAGTAGTATTCTCCGGAGTTGGCACTTCCTTTTCAGCCCCAATTATTACAGGCTTAGCAGCATGTATCAAAGAATATGATCCAGGCCTTACGAATCTTGAAATCATTAGCATTATCCAGAAAGCTGGGCATCTATACCCTTTTCCAAATAATTACCTGGGCTATGGGGTGCCTTTGTGTGAAAACATTCTAAAGATATTAGATCGGAAAGAAAGTAATATCAAAAGACCAGAAATAGTAAGAAGTAACGGCAACCAGATAAAACTCAATATCACCGTTGAGACAAACCGATTAATCCTTCTACACAAAAACGCTGATCAGTTTGTGATCAAACGGAATGTGTTAAAACCCAGGAAATCAAATATTAGGATCAAAAGATATCAGGGGGCAAGTCAGACTACCATGATATATGATCAATCAGCAAAAGAAATTATTTGGGAATAGTCCCTAGGTCAATAAAAAAAAAGCCAAAACAGGAAGTTCCAATTTTGGCTTTTAAAGAAATCTACGTGAGCTTACTTCGATTCTTTAGGCAATTTGTCATTGATGACCTTACCTTTCTTGAACTCGCCAAGATAATGTACGTCGTAAGTCTTACTGTATTTTTTAATCGCTACTAATACCTGTTCTACAGACTCCCTTCGAAGTTTTATCCCTTTAAGTCCACCCTGATTTCTTAATTCAATATAAAACCCATCTTTTAGCTTGATGGGGGCTGTTGCAGGTCTTGCCATAATTAATATCGGTTAAAGTTTCTGTTATTACCATATCCACCACCTCGTTTTCCTCCTCCACCGGAGTTCTCACGTGGACGAGCTTCTTTTACAATGATGGTGTTTCCTTCAAATTCAGTTTCATTCAATTCGTCGATTGCTTGTTGTGCACTTGAGTCATCCTCAATCTCTACGAATCCGTATCCTTTTGATCGGCCTGTTTCCCGATCCATAATAATCTTAGCTGACGATACTTCGCCATAATTTTCAAATAGTTCTCTTAACGATCCTTCTGAAGTACCGTAATTTAACTTCGTTACAAAAATGTTCATATAATATAGTGTATTTCTAAAATGATGAGGTGACTAGAGTCATGTTCAATTTAACCTGAAAGGTTTACTTGGAAGGATGCGCATCTTGCCGCTCATACCGCAAAATTAACAAAAAATAATCTTATTTCTTGCATAATCCTTTCTATAACGCAGATTCAAGGGAAGAAGTTTCAATTGTTAGCGCGCATTTGAAGTGCCCCTCAGGACAGGATTTATGACCATGGAGACCACAAGGTCTGCAGGAAAGTGAGTCTTTTGTTTCAATAATTACTTTTAGCTCTGATAAAGGTCCAAAACCAAAAGCCGGAACGGTGGAACAAAATATTGTACAGGTTGGGGCATCAACTGCAGATGCCAGATGCTGTGGTGCAGAATCATTTACATAATTCATTTGGGCTTTTTCCATTAAAGCCGCTGATTCTAAAAGTCCAAGTTTCCCACATAAATTGATGACTTCTTTCCTGGAAGTTGCAGCCTTGATCTTTTCGCATGCTTCAAAATCGCCTGCTCCTCCTAATAAAAACACCTTACCCTCGAAAGCGGTCTGATCTAAAAACTCAACCCACTTTTCTGCCGGATACTGTTTGGTAAACCAGACTGAAGTTGGAGCTATAGTGATAAATGGCTCTCTCTGATACTCCCTGACTTTGTCTTTAATATCTTTGTTAAGGTACAACTTAGGTTGTGTGAATTCACCATCTGTGAATGATTCAATCAGCTTCAAATTCCTTTCTACCTCATGGGTACCATCACCAATTGTATGCTGAATGGAATCTGTAAAAAGAAAGCTCAAGGGATTCTTTTTGAAACCGACAATTTTCTTTGCTCCGGAAAAACCAGCCAGGATCCCCGATGAGAAAAACCGCTGCAGGTTGATCACCAGGTCATATTCGCTTCTACGAACCTCCCTGGTCAGTTTCAGGAGATTCGCAGTCTTTCCTGAACTTTTATTCCAAATAAGCAATTGTGCAATATATGGATGGCCTTTTAAGAGCCCTTCGTTACCCTTTCTCAACAAAAAATGAAGGGTACCTTCAGGAAAATACTGGTGGATCTTTTCAATCAATGAGGTAGCCAGTATGACATCTCCGATAAATGCCGTCTGGATGATGAGAATCTTTTTAAATTGGTGCATCCGCCATAAAATTAGATAAATTTGCAGCCCTTATGAAGGAGTACGAGCTGATAGAGTTGGAGAATGGGATCCGCGTGATTCATAAGCAGATGCCAAATACG
This sequence comes from Bacteroidota bacterium, assembly GCA_047947195.1. Taxonomy (GTDB): domain Bacteria; phylum Bacteroidota; class Bacteroidia; order Cytophagales; family Cyclobacteriaceae; genus UBA7330. Next base: position 820,648 of record CP170458.1, on the reverse strand, counting down.
AAGATTGCCCATGTAGGCATCATGCTGGACATTGGGAGTCGGGATGAACTCCCTGAAGAACAGGGCATCGCTCACTTCTGGGAACACATGGCTTTCAAAGGCACCTCCAAAAGAAAAGCTTACCACATCTTGAACCGATTAGAATCGCTCGGTGGTGAGCTTAATGCCTATACAACCAAAGAGAAGATTTGTTTTCATGCCTCTATCCTGGACAACCACCTTGACAAAACAGTGGAACTCCTTGCAGATATCACTTTCAACGCCACCTTCCCGGAACCACAGATCGAAAAAGAACGAATGGTGATCCTGGAAGAAATGGCCATGTATCGGGATACTCCTGATGATGCCATTCAGGATGATTTTGATGAGGTGATCTTCCAGGAGCATGCGCTGGGAAAGAACATCCTGGGGACTGAAGAAACGGTAAACAGCTTTCATAAGCCTGATTTCCTGAAATTCTTACAAAGAAATCTCAATACCGAAATGATCATTATCAGCAGCGTGGGAAACTACCCAACCAGTAAGCTGATCCGAATGGTAGAAAAGTATATTGCTCCTCAGCCACATAAAAACCACACACCAAAAAGGAATTTTTTCGAAGATTTCAAGCCGCTCAAGAAAACGATCCCCAAACCGATTTCGCAGGCACATGTTGCCATGGGTTCTACAAGCTACAGCATTAAGGATCCTAACAGGATACCTTTTTTCATGCTTGTAAATATTCTAGGGGGCCCAGGTATGAATTCAAGATTGAATCTTTCTCTAAGGGAAAAATACGGTTTTGTTTATGGCATTGATGCAAACTATGCGCCTTACCTGGAAACAGGCTTATTTGGTATATACTTTGCCACAGATCCTAAAAACCTGGGTAAGAGTTTAAAGATTGTGAATCGTGAATTGAATCTACTCAAAACAAAGCCACTGGGTCATTTACAGTTGCACCAGGCTAAGCAGCAACTCAAAGGGCAATTAGCCATGTCCGAGGAAAATAATAATTCAGTAATGCTGATGATGGCAAAAAGCATTCTTGATCTAAATAAGGTGCCGGACCTAAATAATTTGTTTGATCGAATTGATAAGGTAGACGCCAGCATGTTGATGGACCTCGCAAACCAATCGTTTGATTTTGACCAAATGAGTATGCTTACTTTTCAGCCTGAAAAAGTTTAGCAGCCACATTTTACTTGCTTCTATCCAAATCCAACGGATGAGTCAACCGGCCATACAATGCCAGACGTTGCCCTGAAATACTCGATGCACCACATTCCTGCAAAGACTTCAATAACGCCGGATGTCTGTAATAGTCATAGGCCATATACAGGGCATTCCTTCTGTCAGACGTAAAACAATGAGAACCTAATGAGTTATCAATTACAAATAAATACGCCCTAAGCAATGATCCTGATCCATCTTCCTCCTCATGATCATAAAGTGACGTATTACCCTGCCTTCTAAGAAATTCGGCGTGTGCGGTCAGGTGCTCAATGTGAGTCATAGTATAACTTGTGCCACTCCCTTCTGATGGCAGATAATCTCCATCAATTGGGTCATCCCCCCGTCTGATTTCTTCCGGGATAGCTCCATTTGGTAGAATGCCCCAAAGAGGAACTTTTGCATCCATTTCCCAGTCTTTGTTTGTTTTAAGTCGACCTAGTTGGTAATAGTTGTGAGAATCAAACGCTTCTTTCGGGGAGAGCTTTTGATTGTAAGGGCCTATCTCTTCCAAGATCCAGTCCGGATGATCCATTAAATACCAGCCAATGACAGCAGCAGAAAATGATCCCGCTACTCCCCAGTTGTTCTTTCTGAATCTGCTTGCCCATGCTACTTTCGGATACATCACATCTTTCAGCCATTCCTGATATGTTATCTTATCAGACACCGACCAACCTTGCCAGCTTTCCAGCAAATCAGCTGCATAGATATAAGGTGTGCCTCCCCTAGCCAGATTCAGAATACCCTGCGCCCCCCAGTGAAAAGCTTCCTTTTCAGCATTCCGATAGCCGTAGGTGTCCGTAAGATCCATTATGAGCTGTCTCGATTTGGCTGCATATTTATCCTCACCAGTCAGGTGCCAGGCAATGCCAGTGCCATAAACGAGTTTACCTGCTGTTGAACTGATTTGGATCGGATCTCTGGAAGAGCGTCCTACAACTACAACCTCACCAGAGAGTTTTGGCCATTCAGCTGATGTGGCAATCAAACTGTCGATATAACTTAAGAAAAGTTTGACGTTAGTCGCATGAGGCTCTTTACCCGCTTTTGCTAATTCCTTAATCTCAAAAAGTTCCTCAGGAGAAACAAGTATTCCGGAAGCTCGATGGTCAATCTGGTTAGCTTGATGGACGCAACCAAACAGTGCTATCAAAAATATTGAAACCCACCAGTACCTTAACCTTAATATAAGAATCAGAAAAAGCGAGTTATTTAGCCCAGTAGTCAATTACAGTCACATCCTCAAGGTGAGGTCCCAATACTTTTCCAAACTCCTTATGATCAGGGTGAGGCAAGTAGATGGCTCTGTCCTCTTCACTGTCAAATGTCAGGAAAAAGCAATGAGTGAATCCTTTGTTTAATCCTTCAGGACTGTAGTTAATCCCCCACTCCAAATCTTTGATTTCCTTAATTTTTGATTTCAAACCTATAAAGGCATCTTCCACACTTTTAATATCTGCATCAGTTGCAGATTCTTTGAATTTCAACATGACCACATGGCGCAGCTTCGGGGTATCTTTCATTTCTTCCGTATTTGTGTTTTGTGTCGCTTCAGTGCTGGTACTACAACCAGTAAATAATACCAGACCAATTAAAGCTAAAAAGAGATATTTCATGATTGTCGGTTTATTGAATTGGCTAAGATATCCATATTTCAGTCACTTTGTGTCGAACATTAATTCCTGGTGATCTTTACATTCCTAAACATATAAGGATTGTCACTGACCCTCAAATCCTTACCACTGGCAGTTGTTACATTTCGAAGTACAACTTCCTTTGTAACAACATATGGATACTTCTCAACAAAGGATGCATCGGTCATTTCGGGATTGATATTTGAAAAGATCGCCGGACCTTTATAATCATCCGGATGATTGGAATCATCTATATAAAGATTTTCAATAACAATACGCTCCGGCATATAACAGGTATATCCAAAATCGTGTTGACCGGAATACGATCCGTTGATCAGGCTAAGACTTACCGGGTTTTCGCCTTCTGGAAGAATCTTGCAGTCCCGGATGATCATTTCACCGCGCCAGGTACTTCCGTAATCTGAGCGAAGATTGATAAGCCTCCTTCCTCGAATGGTTGTGTTTTCTACCAAAAACACTCCACTACCTATCGCATTGATACCCATATGACCAAGAGTAGAATTTCTTACAGTGGCATTAGCAACCCCCTTATGGGCATCAAACCTGGAAAATGTACAATTGTCATATAATAGATTCTTGCAATAATTAGAACCCAGAATGCCCCAGTATGTCCGGTCAGTGATATCATTTGTCTGCGAACAGTTGATAAATGATACATTGACCGCACGACCAACCGACAGATCATAAGTTCCCATCGAAACAGGTTTGCCAGCCGCTCCAATGGTAACATAGGTCTTATGACCTGTCAATACTGTGTTTTGAATAGTAACATAAGCGCAGTCACCAATACTGAAAAATCCGCCATAAGGAGCTCCATGATCCCCTTCCCCTATCACCTTATGCACCACTCCATCCACTAACACATTTGAACGTCGGATTGCAATGTTCCTACTATGATAGTTGTACTTGGACTCGGCCTGATTGGCAATGGTGGTAAACTGACCACCTGTAATCTTCAAAGTCGATTCATCAATTGGGAGCGCGGATATATCAGTAATCTGATCAAAGTCCCAGATAATTGGTGCATCCATATCAACATTACCATCTTTATCAACGGCAAAAATATCTGTCTGATCAGATCCATTATCTTGATTCAGACCATAGCGGATATAGTGTTTTACATTGGAGTTAGCTACGGTAATCAGACATGGACCTGGCAGTGAAGCATCAATTTTTTCCTGATTTCTCTTAAGGGAGGTAATCCCTTGAATTTGGAATGGCTCCAGACCTGAACTCACCATAAATACCGATGACTTAATATTTATAAGATTGACATCATCAATAATAAAGGCAGCTTGACCAAAATCAGTATCGGTCTGAATAATTGCAGTAAGATCTTTTCCACCAATGTAGTAGGTAGCCCAATCATCAGCTTTCACTTTAATTTGTTCCTGATTGGCAAATTGATGAGTAGCAGCGACAGCCACCATATCGTCGGTGATACTATCTCCTACTGCCCCAAAATCACTGTATCGGACAAATCCCCTGGATTTAAATTTATTAGCGGCATTTTGAGGAACTTCATAAACTAATTCTCCATTTTCATTTAGCGTGACCTGAATGGGCTTGATTTCATTGCAAGCCATTAACATATAGGATAGGATGAATCCTAAAAAGATATATTTTATCATGATGGGTTAATGTTTATAAAATCTATTCCTTTTCAATCCACCAGGCCCAAACTACAAAGATCCACATCGCATTGGCTGACCAGGCTACGGCATTGATAGATGGTGGAGGTGGTCCAAAAATGTTCATCATATGAATAATGATAAAAAAAGCAATGAGCGACCAAAAAGCAATCTTTCTCTTTACTTCAACGGCTCGCAGATATAAGAAAACACCCCCAAGGAATAAACCTATTTCAATGATGATTTCCAGAGCAGGCATGTTCCATAAACCCAATCCAACCTTAGGGCCCCCAAAAGGGGAAAGAGGCAAATCTGCTCGATGTGTTAATAAATCTAATATCCAATGACTTACAACCAGCAATCCAAGAAGTTGTGATCCCTTCTTATTCTTCGTCATGGCAAAGTAAATACCACCCAAAAGGATCCCCCAGACAACAGACATTAAAAGACTATGAGAATAGGGATAGGAGGTGAAGTTAAGTGGGGTTATTGCAGTATTCCCCGGATCAATTTCAAAAGTCTCAAGTCCGAGTAAAACAAAAATGGGCCAAAGCAGATCCAGGAACTGAACCGCTACAAACATAATTGCAAGGGAAGGTAGTTTATCTACCTTTTTAGCCCCAAATGCCAGGGCATAGTGACCTATAAACATAGTTTATTGATTGGTTAGAGTAAATGAAATAATACGATCATTAAACTTCTACTAAGATAAATTGATTTCTAGTACATACACCAATTCGCTTAAATCAATTGTTGTAATGAGTCTCTATTTGGCGTAGCTAGTGAATTTTACAATATTTGTATGAATCCCAACAATTTGACGATTGATTCAAGGTAAAGAGTTTATTTTTCTATTGTTTGTCCTCATTCTTGGTTGTCAACAGAAACAGGGGACTGAGAAAGAACCATCGAATCCTAATGATCAGATAAAACTTCATACCCGAAGCCAAACAACCAATAAGGAAATAAAAGAAAAGGAGACTGGTAACCTAGAATGGAAACCCTCAGAAACAGCCATCATCATATGCGACATGTGGGACAAGCATTGGTGTGACAGCGCAACTCAGCGTGTCGGCATCATGGCTCCACGAATCAATGAAATGATCAAAACTGCACGTAGTAAAGGGATTACCATTGTCCATGCGCCCAGTGGAACAATTGATTTTTATAGGGACCACCCTGCAAGGAAAAGGGTATTGGCAGCACCGTATGCAAAACCATCCATTCCGATCGAACCCTGGTACCACCTGGATAGCCTATATGAGGGCTCACTTCCGGTAGATGATACAGATGAAGGATGTGATGCACCCGGTTGTATTCCAAAGAGTGTTTGGTCACGACAACATACAAGCATTGAAATTGATGAACAGGATATTATCTCGGATGATGGACAAGAGATTTTCAATTATTTTGAACTGGAAGGCATTCGCAATGTGGCTATTTGTGGAGTCCACACCAACATGTGTGTACTGGGGAGATCATTTGGTATCAGAGGGCAAAAGAAAGTGGGTAAAAATGTGGTTCTGATACGCGACATGACTGACAGTATGTATAACCCGGAGATGCCTCCCTTTGTAAATCATGCGGAAGGCACTCAACTGATTATCGGGCACATAGAAACGTATTGGTGCCCCAGTGTCCTAAGTAGTGATTTCATGTAGCTCCCGAAATCTGTTCCATCTACTTCCTCCTTATTCCTTGTTCCTTGTTCATTTAAATCAATCCATAAACAGTGAGGGCAAAAACAGAGACAGGCCTGGAAAAAGCGTGACCAGCGTCAATACCAACAAGGAAAGCAATAGGAAAGGAATATTCGCCTTAGCAACCTGCGCAATGCTTGTCTTTCCAATACTGGAAGTCACAAAAAGGCAGATTCCGATTGGAGGCGTCGTCAATCCAATGATCAGGTTAAGAACAGCGATCACGGCAAAATGGACCGGGTCCACTCCTACTGACATGGCTACTTTCAATAAAATTGGAAACATTACCAGAAGAGCTGCGATCGTTTCCATAAATGTTCCAATAAAGATCAAGGTGATGTTGATAAGCAACAGGATCACATATTTATTATCTGAGAACCCCAGTAATCCATCAGAAATCGTTTGAGGGATCCTCTCAATGATCAATATCCAACCAAATAGATTAGCAAAACCCACCAATACCATCAGTGAAGCTGACATCTTCATCGAATCCAGAATAATTTTCGGAATATTTTTAAAGTTCAGCTTTTTGTAAAAGATCCCTACAACCATAGCATATATCACTGCTACAACAGAAGCTTCGGTTGGTGTAAATACTCCTCCAACGATCCCAAACAGGACGATAATCGACATCAGTAGGGCCCAAAATGTATCAATGAATCCTTTAAAAATCTGTAGTGCAGAACTTCTTTCGTGCTTTGGATATCCTTTCCTTGTAGCGATCACATAAGAAACCGCAATCATGCCAAATCCAAGTAGAAAACCAGGAACTGCCCCGGCCAGAAATAATCTACCAACTGATAATCCTGTTAAAGTGGCAGCGATGATCATCGGTACACTGGGCGGTATAATAGGTCCTACAGTGGAGGATGAAGCGGTAACAGCACAGGAAAAAGGGCCATCATATCCCTCCTTTTTCATAGCTGGTATCATGACTGCTCCAATACTGGAAGCATCAGATACTGCCGTACCAGAAATGCCGGCAAACAGCATAGAAGAACCAATGTTTGCCATTGCAAGACCTCCTCTAATATGTCCCAGCAAGTGATTACAAAAGGTGATGATCTTATCAGTGAGCCCGCCATGATTCATCAGGTTGCCAGCCAGGATAAAACCAGGAATACTTAGTAATACAAATACATCTATGCCGGAATACAACTTGGCCGGAATGATAATGAGCGAAATATCATTAAATATCAGGTATACCAGACAGGAAATCCCCAGCGAAAATGCAACTGGAATACCAACAATAAGACACAGGAAGAATACTGCAAATAACAGATAGATCATGAATTGCCTTTTATGAGTTTAACCATCTCTGATATCGAATACCATGACACCGCAATCGCCATCACGGTAATCCCTGCAAATGGGATCGCCATAGAAAACCCCATACTTGGGGATTGTTCATTGAGCCCCATTCTCATATAGTCAACTGACCATACCCCGGTCACGATAAAAAGGATGAGTGTGCTAATTGCAAAGCCAAGTCGAAATCTCTTTTTCCATCTTTCATCAAGTGAATTGAATAGAATATCCAATTGAACAAATTCACCATCTCTGAGTGCTAACCCAGCTCCAAAGCTCATCGTATATATGAAAAACACACGGGCCGCTTCTTCCGTCCAGGAAGGAGCACTTTCCATAAAAAATCGACCATATATCTGGATAACAACAGAAGCCAGTAGGGCCAGGGTACTGATCAAAGTTCCGGCTGTCAGTATTTTACCAAACATCTAGTTTCGGGTTAGGGTAATAATTTCGTTATATATTTTTTGCATTTCAGGAGACAAGCTTTCATAAACCGCTTGTGTGCATTTCTCTGCAAATGCATCTTTATCCACTTCCACGAAAATCATCCCCTTGTCCTGTAGTTCTTTCCTGAGAGACTGTTCATTTTGGAGAAAAATACTCCTTTCATAGTTATGCATCTCCAGCGCACATTCATCGAAGATCTGCTTGAGATCATCCGGAAGTGCCTGATATTGTTTTTCCCCAATCACCGGGTAAGCCCAGCTTACGATATGACCAGTGAGATTAAGGTATTTCTGAACCTCTGCAAAACCTGCTGCTTTGATCATAGCCAGGGGATTCTCCTGGGCTTCTATCGTATTCTGTTGGAGAGCGGTAAAGACTTCTGTAAATGCCATCGGAGTAGGTTTAGCTCCCATGGCTTCCCAGGCTGTAACATAGACTGGAACAGTAGGCACTCTGATTATGATCCCGTTGAGTTCATCCGGATGCTTGATTGGTCTATTGGAGGTCAAATACCTGGGACCTCGTTGAAAATAGGTAACTGGCCTAAGCCCTGTTTTTTCAATGATTTTTTCTTCCATGTATTTGCTGATTGGTGAATTGACCAGCTTTTGGAGATCAGTGCTATCACGAAGCAAAAAAGGAAGTTCACAAAATACAGCTTCATCAACCCAGTTGGTAAGAATTGAGGCCGTGATCGTCATGTCGATTACTCCGGCCTGAATCAACCGAATGGATTCAATTTCCTTGGAAAGCTGTTCAGCATGGTAGACTTCCAGCCTGATTCGTCCATTTGATTTCTCTTCCAGTCTATCACTAAAAAACTCAAAGGCTCTGGACCAGGCATGGTCCTCATTTGTGATGAGGCTTGCACGAAGAAGCACCTCAGGATCATCCTCAGACTTGCATCCCGCAACGAGAATGATCAGCAAAAAGAAGTAAGTAGCATATTTGAGAGGGAATGCTCTAAACACAGACATCTTACATTTTGGGTTATATAGAATCAAATATATCTCAATTATAACATTATCTAATCAGACTGACCCATTCCACTTCTTACATGGATATATTTCAATTAATTTTACACCATGTCGCTGATTCCCGAGGAACTTCAGAATTATTCAGAAGATCACACGAGTGAAGAAAATGCTTTACTCAATAAAATTAATAGGGAGACACACCTTCATGTCTTACGCCCCCGGATGCTCTCCGGTCATCTGCAAGGCAGGGTTCTATCGATGATTTCCAGGCTTATTAATCCAAAATACATCCTTGAGATCGGTACTTACACCGGATATTCAGCGTTGTGTCTGGCGGAAGGACTTCAAAAAGAGGGTAAACTGATCACAGTGGATAAAAATGAGGAATTAAAGGAAAAGGCACTCTCCTATTTTGAACAATCGGACTATCGTGATCAAATTGAAATAATGATTGGGGAGGCATCGCAAATTATCCCAACCCTGTCCTATACCTGGGATATTGTGTTTATTGACGCGGATAAGGAAAATTATCCAACTTATTATGAACAGACCATTGAGAATCTTCGACCAGGCGGGGTATTACTGGCCGATAATGTGCTCTGGAGTGGGAAAGTTTATGACAAGGACAAAGACGATAAAACAACAAACATCATTCGATCATTCAATGACATGGTGCAAAATGACCCCAGGGTAGAGAATGTATTACTACCCATTCGAGATGGAATAATGATGGTTAGAAAAATATGATCAGGAAGTTCTTGTTTCCCATATTTTTAGCTTTTTCCGCAAACCTGATTGCCAGTGATTTGCCTACTCTCACTGTCCCTGGTAACGTTGAAATTATGAATGTTAAATTAAAAATCAGTGCAGAGGCCCAGCGGGAAATCCAGAAAGAAATCGACAACTTAAGAAGGAGTCCAAAATATTTCAATATCAAATTGGACCGCGCCAACCTATATTTTCCGGTTATCGAAAAAATACTGAAAGAGGAAGGGGTCCCGGATGACCTGAAATTTCTTTCACTGCAGGAAAGCGCCCTGATCGCAGATCAGGTTTCATCCTCAGATGCAGTCGGATACTGGCAATTCAAAGACTTTACAGCCCGTGAAGTCGGAATGAGGGTAGATAGCAAGATTGATGAGCGAAAGAATGTAGTTAGCTCGACCCGGGGGGCAGCTAAATACATGAAGCAAAACAACTTCATGCTCAAAAACTGGATCTATTCTGTCAATGCCTACATGACCGGTGTGGGGGGTGTGAAACCCTATATTGATCAGGATGGAATTGGTTCTGATAAGCTCACTATAACCCATAAAACTCATTGGTATGTAAAACGTTTCATCGCCCACGTAATCGCGTTTAGAGACGACGTCGGTAGACCTCATTCCGAAGGAATGGAACTTATGATTTACCATCAGGGAGGTAACAAGGACCTGAAAGAAATCTCCAAAAAACTCGAAGTGGATGAAGACCTGGTTCATCAATACAATAAATGGTTGTCCTATGGGAAAGTCCCTGATGATCGGACATATCCGGTCATCATCCCGGTCAAAGGCAATCGACCCAAGATACCAGAGTCCGAAATAGTCAATAGACCGGTTGCTGTCGAAAAAGCTGCTCCACCCAGGCCAGTTTACCCTGAAGAAATTGTGGAGGAGATCAGTACAATGGGGAAAACTCTTTTTCTTGAAATCAATGACCGAAAAACGATCCTGGCAATTCCTGGAGATGACTTTAAGTCGTTGGCCAGTAAAAGTGGAACTTCCATTGAGAAGTTGAGAAAGTATAATGATCTCCCGGAAAATCAAGTATCGGAAACGGGACAGTTCTATTTCACAGAATCGAAAAGAAACCAGTCAAAGATCCGGTATCACGTGACTCAATATGATGAAACACTTTGGGAGGTCTCGCAGCGATATGGTATCAAGCTTAAAAAGCTTAAAAGTAAAAATCGGATCGAAGAAAATGAACCTGTCCGACCAGGACTTATTCTATGGCTGAAACAGAAAAGGCCAAAGGATATCCCTCCTGCCTACCGGAAAATTGAAGTACCTGTTGCCCCAAAACCTGATCCACCGAAACCTGTACAAAAGTTTAGTCCACCGGTGATTGAAGAGACCCCGAAACAAGTAATGGCTGAAGAAGAGAATGAAGTTATTTCACCTCCAACAACCACCGCAATCGATCGAGAAGAAATTTCCGAAACTCGGATAGATTCTGTTCAGGCCATCGAAAAAAAGATAGACGTTCATGAAGTTACACCCGGACAATCACTTTATGGAATTGCTAAGATGTATGACATCACTGTGGAAGAAATTTTAGACTGGAATGGTCTGAAAAAGAATGAATCCATTAAACCAGGACAAAGATTGCTGGTGACAGCACCCGTAGAAGTTGGTGTATTAGAGGATTATGAAGAAAGTCCACTGCCTCCGCCGTCTAATAATGAACGTGTTCATGTCGTTCAACCTGATGACACCTATTACAGCATTAGCAAAAAATATGGAACAACCATTGATGATATCCTGCAAAGGAATCGGCTAAAACTAGACGACCCGATTCGGCCTTATCAGGAGATTATTGTTCCTTTCGTGCAAAAGAATAAAGTTGAAACGCCTGTTCCGAATACTTCAGGCACCTATATCGTTCAGGCTGGAGATACCTTTTACAAGATCGCCAGGGAAAATGGCCTCAGTGTCGAGCAATTAATGAGAATAAATGGGAAAGAAAAACCAGATTTGGCCATTGGGGAAATATTGAAAATAAAGGAATAGCCCACTAAAACTCAAAATCCAATCCCAACCGATCTTTGAGATCCTTAAGTGCAGGATTCTGCTCCACCATATAATCATATTTTTCCTTGCTGGTATAGAGCTTCTTGGATTTCTCCTGCTCAGTGACATCCTTTTGTAGCTGAATCGATGAATTACGCAATACCTTTCTGAAGTGCTGTACAATACCCTGTTCTAATCTTTCCAGGATACTTACTTCCAGGGAGCTGGCCAGATGAATCAATACATCCTGCTCGCCACTTTTAGAAACATTTCTGTTGAGCACCAGCATTTCTGTATCAGAAACTCCTCTTTCTTCACTTTCCTTTTTAAAGGCTAACCAGGCATTCTGTAAAGATTTATCATCAAACGATTGATCTTCAGTTACAGGAGCATTAGACTTTTCAGTCTCCTCTTTTTCAACCGGTTTTCTTCTGATAAGACTTGGGGTTTCTTTGGGTAGTGTGGTGGTATTAGAGACTACCGGTGAAATTTTAGGTATGGAGAGAGCTGGTTTAGCATCTGGTGGGGATACCGCTTCCTTCGTTTCAGCCTTTTTAATTGGTTCTTCTTTTGGAACTGGTTGATCCTTTATCGGCTCCTCAGGCTTTACCCCGCCATGGCTACTTTTTTTTTTGCCCCTTCATCGGAGCTAAGCTCGGCCAACCTGACCGCATTATTGAGCTGGGAGAGCTTCATCAGGCATAGCTCGATATGGAGTCTCTGATTTCTGCTTACCTTATAATTCAAATCAAACTGGTTCATCATGTTTAGCCCTGTAAGCAGGTAAGAACCACTCAATGCCGCCGATTGTGCCAGATATCTTTGTTTCACAGAATCAGATACCTCCATCAAGTTGACGGTTTCTTTGTCTTTGGATACCAATAGATTTCGGAAATGTTCCTGTAAGCCATTCAGGAAATTATGGCCATCAAATCCATTCTTAATCACTTCATCAAAAAGCAATAAAGCATTCGACATATCCTCATTAACCAGATGATCAGTCACTTTGAAATAATACTCATAATCCAGGATATGTAAATTCCTGATGGTATTCTGATAGGTGATCTTATTATCTGAAGAAAAAGTGACAATCAGGTCAAACAAGGATAATGCATCCCTTAAGGCTCCATCAGCTTTTTGAGCTATCAGGTGTAGGGCTTCCTCCTCTGCGGTGATCTTCTCCTGGTCAGCGATTTTCTTGAGCTGCTCGACAATGTCTTTGATCTCGATTCTATTGAAATCATAGATCTGGCATCTGGATAAAATTGTTGGGATAACTTTATGCTTCTCTGTCGTAGCCAGAATGAAAATGGCATATTCAGGCGGCTCTTCAAGGGTTTTCAAAAAGGCATTGAAAGCCTGGGTGGAGAGCATGTGAACCTCATCGATGATGTATACCTTAAATTTCCCCTGTTGCGGAGGGTAGCGCACCTGATCTGTTAGGTTTCTAATATCATCAACTGAGTTATTTGAAGCAGCATCCAGTTCATAAATATTAAAATTTGAATGCTGATTTTCCGCTGATGCTTCAAAGTTATTGATCATCCGTGCCAGGATCCTGGCACAGGTAGTTTTCCCAACCCCCCGTGGCCCACAGAACAACAAGGCCTGGGCCAGATGATTGTTATCAATGGCATTTTTTAATGTGGTCGTAATGTGGCTTTGCCCTACAACTTCATCAAATCCGAGCGGACGATATTTCCTTGCCGATACTACAAAACTTTCCACATCGTGAAATTAAAATAAAAGGAATAGAAAAGAAGTGATGCAGTAGAAAAACCTGTTATCTTAAAAAAATCATTCGGTAAAATTGTTTTCCAAAATTTAAAATTGTGATTATCCAGCTATTACTAATCTCAGCTTTTCAGCTATTAACTGGACCAAATATCAGGATACCAATTGATGCACCAAACCGAAAATTAATTGAGTTTATCAAACTCACTGAGATTGGACAATTTGGTTTAAAGAGAAAGGACCGGAAGGAAGTGCCCGAACATCTTCACACCGGTATAGATATTCAAAGGCCGAATAAAAATTATTCCAATGCAGCTATTTACGCTATTGACGCAGGAACTGTAATAAGTAAACGTGAAGATGGTCCTTTTGCCCAGGTAATTATTGAACATGACTTTGGAAATCTTGTCTTCTGGACTGTTTACGAACATATCGCTGAAATCCAGGTGGATCTCTTCCAGGAAGTAGATTCAGAAACTAAAATCGCCAGATTTTTTAATTTGGATGAACTCAACCAGTATGGCTGGCAATTTGATCATTTTCACTTCGAGGTCCTGAAGAGGAGACCCATTCGGATTCAACCGAAATCAGAAACGCCTGAAAGACTTTACAATTCTTTTACATTAAATTGTTTTGTCCTGAAAGAGCTAAACGATAACTTTTACTCTCCATTAGATTTTCTGGAATCACATTTCTAATTCTTTAAAAAAAAGATGAAATTCCTCATTGAATCAGTTACCTATAAATAATCAACCTAATCTCATGTTAAGAATCACGCTATTTACATTGGTCTTTGCCTTTTTCTTTAGTTGCGGAGATAAAAAACCCGGAACTATTGTTGCTGTAAAAGATGACTTCAGTAGTCCAAAGAACCTCTTTGTGGATCATATCACTTCATTTACTGGTGGTGTGGTTTCAATAGCAAGCGATGTGAAATTGCGTCTCACCAGCGGAGTACCTGATAGCCTTGTAGGAACAGCCATTGAAGATTTTTTCACTTTTTCTCCAAGCATCAATGGTTTGGCAAGCTGGGAAGATAACCGTACCATAGTTTTCAGACCTGAGTCATACTTAGCCGGCAATCAAAAATATGAGGTCACTGCTGACCTCAAAAAAGTGATCCCTGAAATTGACAGTGATAAACGGAATTTTAAATTCATATTCCAGACCCTCATCCAGAATTTTGAAGTAAAAGTGGATGGGCTAAAATTATATAACCCGACCGATCCTTCTGATGTAAAGATTGAAGGGACTCTTCAAACAGCAGATGTAGTGGACATCGAAAACCTAAGGGGTTCCATCTCAGCCAGCCAATCCGGAAAGAACCTTGAAATCACTATTCTGGATACCAACCAGGACAACCTGTATGAATTCAATATAGAACATGTGGTTCGTGCAGATCAGGAGGGAGAGGTTAGTCTTACAGTAGATGGAAGTCCAATTAAAGTTGATCGTAAGGAACAATTAGATGTCAAAATTCCTGCATTAGGGGATTACAAAGTGCTGTCAAGTAGAATCGTCCGTGGAGAAGAAAACTACATCTCTGTACTGTTTTCGGATGTCCTTGATCGGAGGCAAAACCTGTCGGGACTGGTTGCCCTTTCCAATTCAAATAATCAGCCTCGAACAGTAGTTGATTTGAATGAACTGAAGATCTATCCCACCTCACAAATGGAGGGTGCCGCTACCCTAAAGATAAACTCTGCAATCCGGAATATTTCTGGGGGAAAGCTCAAAGAAGATTACTCAGTGAGTCTCCAATTCACGCAAATCAAGCCCGAGGTGAGATTGGTAGATGCAGACAAAAAAGCGATTCTTCCGAATTCCAATGGACTTATCCTGCCATTTGAAGCAGTTGGTCTAAAAGCTGTAGATATCACCATTGTTAAAGTCTTCGAAGACAACATGCTTCAATATTTACAAGTCAATGGGATCGGTGGGACAGGTCAGCTAAATAGAGTGGCTAGACCTATTGCAAGAAAAACGGTTCCGTTAAATACAAGCGGGGTAACGAACCTCAATGCCTGGAATCAATTCACACTTAACCTTGAGGATCTACTCTCTGCTGAATCTGGTTCGATCTATCAGGTTAAAATTGGTTTCCAAAAGCGGCATTCTCTCTATTTCTGTTCAGACAGCGACAATATAGAATCTATCGATACGGAAATTGAGGAGTGGGGACCGGAAGACGAAGACTCCTATTGGGATTCCTATGACTACTACTACAACCCGAATTACAACTGGGAAGAGCGGGACAACCCTTGCAGTGATTCATACTATGGAAGCCGACGAAGTGTAAATAAAATGCTAATGGCTTCTGACATGGGTCTGGTAGCCAAAAAGAGAGATGGTGGGGATCTGCATATTTTCCTTACAAACCTGATCAGCACACAGCCCATTAGCGATGCAAACGTTGAAGTGTATGACTATCAACAGCAAAAAATAGCAGAAGGAAAAACAAATGGCGATGGTAAACTAAAGTTAGCTGTTGATGGAAAGCCCTTCGCACTCATCGCCCGGAAAGGTGACCAGGTCGGGTATCTCAAGTTAGATGATGGCTCCTCGTTGTCTCTAAGCAACTTTGATGTAACAGGAACGAAGATCCAAAAAGGATTAAAAGGATTTATCTATGGAGAGCGAGGTGTCTGGAGGCCTGCTGATACGGTTCACCTGGGTTTTATTCTCGAGGATATAGAAAACGCTCTCCCTGACGATCACCCGGTAGTCATGGAATTATATGATCCAAATCAAAAATTGACCTATCGAAAAATAAGCAGTCAGGGTGTAGAGGGAATGTTCAGGTTTGACTTTGTCACTCCTTCAGATGCACCGACTGGGAACTGGAGAGCTGAAGCCAAGGTGGGTGGAGCCAGTTTCAGTAAAACCGTGAAAATTGAGACGATTAAACCCAACAGGTTGAAAATCAATCTGGAATTCGACAAGGACAAATTCAGTGCAGCAGATAAAAACATCTCCGGAGATCTGAATGTAAGATGGTTGAGTGGGGCAAAAGCAGGTAATCTTAAAGCTGAATTCGAACTGCTGCTAAGGCCGGCAAAAACAACTTTCGATGGATTTCCTAATTTTAGTTTTGATGACAACTCTAAAGATTTTTACAGTGAGCGTGAAATGGTCTATCAAGCCCGACTTAACTCGGAGGGAAATTCCAGCATAAATATTACACTAGGGAAGAATGACAAGGCTCCTGGTGCTTTGAATGCCATGCTTTTTGGCAAAGTCTACGAAGAAGGAGGTGATTTCAGTATCAACAACACGACCATCCCCTATTATCCATATTCCAGCTTTGTTGGAATAAAAGCCCCCGAAGGTGACAAGCGCGGCATACTGCTTACAGATCAGGATCATACCATTCAGATTGCCTCTGTTGACGCTGATGGAACACCTGTTAGTCGAAGTAATTTAAAGGTTTCACTATATAAACTGAATTGGAAATGGTGGTGGGATAGTTCCAGCGATTACCTCAGCAATTATGTAGGCAGAAGCTATCATGATCCGGTTTTGACGGGAAAAGTTTCTACAGCGAACGGAGTAGGTTCCTGGAAACTTAGAGTCAACCAGCCTCAATGGGGAAGATATTATTTAGTAGTGGAGGATCCAACATCAGGACACTCAGCGGGTACAGTCATTTACATGGACTGGCCCGGATGGGCAGGTAAAGGCAAAAGAGGTGAACTTGGGGGAGCAACTATGCTTGATTTTGCTGTTGAGAAAGAGGAATATAAAGTGGGTGAAAACATCGCTTTATCCATTCCCAGTACGCCAAACAACAAGATACTTGTTAGCCTGGAGTCGGGCAGTGAGGTGTTACAAACTTTCTGGGTAGATACAAAAGCTGAAAATACTACCGTATCATTCGAAGCAACCAGTGACATGGCACCCAATATTTATGCCCATTTGACTATGATCCAGCCGCATAGTCAGACAGCCAATGACTTACCCATCAGGCTCTATGGAGTAAAATCCATCAAGGTTGTTGATCCACAAACAGTTCTTGAACCCACTATCTCTATGCCATCGGAGCTACGCCCTGAACAGGAATATACCATAGAAATTGGGGAAAAGTCTGAAAAAGCGATGGCCTACACCATTGCCATAGTGGATGAGGGGTTATTGGATATTACAAATTTTAAGAGCCCTGACCCCTGGGGAAGCTTCTATTCCAGGGAAGCATTGGGAATCAAAACATGGGATGTCTACGAAGATGTAATGGGTGCATTTGCTGGTAAAATGCAGCACCTCCTGGCTATTGGTGGTGATGGTGAAATACAACCTAAAGAAGAAAATGAAGCCAACCGTTTCAAACCTGTAGTCCATTTCCTTGGCCCTTTCTTCCTGAAAAGAGGTGAGGTAAGAAAGCACGAGATTAAGATGCCACAGTATATAGGCAGTGTAAAAACCATGGTGGTGGCAGCCTCCAATGGAGCTTATGGAAAGGCTGAAAACGTTACTTCGGTCAAACAACCATTAATGGTACTTGCCACACTTCCTCGCGTTACCGGACCCGGGGAATCGATGAAGCTTCCGGTGAATGTTTTTACCATGAACAACAGTATTAAGAATGTATCAGTAACAGTGGAAGCTAGCGGCGTATTAAGTTTAGCGGGACAGAAAACGGCTACATTACAATTTTCTGAATCAGGTGACAAAGTGATCTACTTTGATATAAAGGCAAAACAGGCAATTGGAGTGGGGAAAGTAAAAGTGATCGCTAAATCTGGCAACCTTGAGGCTACCTATGATATTGAGATGAATGTGATACCAAGGAATCCGGTCACGACAGATGTAGCAGATAAGGTAATTTCCGGCAACTCCAATTGGGATTTGGTTTATTCACCAATTGGCATGCTTGGTGAGAATCAGGCCTCAATAGAAGTGTCGAGCCTACCTCCATTGAATCTTCAGCAACGGCTGCAATTCCTGATCAGGTATCCTCATGGTTGTATTGAGCAAACTACCTCCAGTGTATTCCCTCAGCTTTTCCTAAGCAAGTTGACAAGTGTTTCGGAGGAACGTGCCAGGGAGATTCAGAAAAATGTTGATGCAGGGATCAGCAGGTTGAAATCATTTCAAACAGGATCCGGCGGGTTCACCTATTGGCCTGGGGGAGACTATCCCAATAACTGGGGTAGCAACTATGCAGGTCACTTCCTCATGGAAGCAAAGAATGCAGGCTATGCAGTCCCTGAAGGGATGATTTCATCCTGGATTGCCTATCAAACTCAAAAGGCTAATAACTGGGGACCATCAAGCACGAATGATGATAACGACCTGATCCAATCCTATAGATTATATACGTTGGCATTGGCAGGAAGCCCATCATTAAGTGCTATGAATAGGATGCGTGAGAGCACGGCAGTCCGACGTTCAGCTAAATGGAGACTAGCTATAGCTTATGCCGTAGCCGGATATAATACCCAGGCTGAGGAATTAATCGCCGGATTACCCATGGCTGCTGACAGCACGCTACGTGATTACAGGTATTCATTCGGTTCGGCCACACGCGATAGAGCCATGATCCTGGAAACACTCATTGCATTAGGGAAAAATGAAGATGCCTTTGAATTGCTGATGAATATTGCCGGGGAAATGGGTGACAAAGACCGATGGATGAGTACCCAAACGACTGCATACTGCTTGATAGCCATTTCAAAATATGCAGCCAGTTATAAGATAGATGAAGCTACTTCAGTTACTATCTCCGAAGACGGCAATTCATCCGATCTTACTGGCACAGAGTTCATCTTTCAGAAAATGTTGGGTGATCCGGACAAACAGATCAATCTGAAATTAACTAACAAGGGAAGCTCACCTGTATTTGCAAGACTGAT
Organism: Bacteroidota bacterium; assembly: GCA_047947195.1. Lineage (GTDB taxonomy): Bacteria > Bacteroidota > Bacteroidia > Cytophagales > Cyclobacteriaceae > UBA7330. Next base: position 801,355 of record CP170458.1, on the reverse strand, counting down.
CCGAACAGGTATTCCAATAGAGGGTACCGAGGCAGCCATCCAAAGAAACATTCAGTTCGATATAGATTATCGTGACACGGATGGAAACCCTGTAAATGTCAGCTCGCTTAAGCAAGGTACAAATTTTAGAGCTAAGGTGACGGTGGTCAACCCCGGGACAAAAGGAGAGTATAATGAACTGGCATTGACCCAAATTTTCCCTTCGGGATGGGAAATAATCAATACACGTCTGGATGGATCTGAATCCTCAAACCAGGGTGCTGATTATATTGATATACGTGATGATCGAACCATGCATTACTTCGATCTTAAGCCAAATCAAAAGCTTACGTTTGATGTGCTCCTGAACGCTTCCTACCAGGGTGAATACTATTTGCCTTCGGTTAGTGTGGAAGCCATGTATGACAATTCAATTTTTGCTAATAAGCCAGGCAAATGGGTAAAAGTAATCCCAGAGTAGAATTAATATGATCCGGGATAAGATTCATATTAGATATATGGCATGGATGTTAAGTCATCTTATCCTGGTCATTTTGTTTTTTTTCGCGGTCGTACCACTGCCAAATCCATTGTTTGACAAACCATATGTCACCACCTTATATGGAAATGAGGGCAAGCTATTAAGTGCAACAATTGCTACAGATGAACAATGGCGGTTTCCTGAATCAGATTCCATACCCAACAAAATAAAAATTGCGTTTCAACTTCTAGAGGATGAATATTTTGAATTTCATCCGGGAGTGAACCCGATATCTCTGATGAGAGCTTTCCGTCAGAATGCAGAAGCTGGGAAAGTAGTAAGTGGAGGAAGTACAATCACCATGCAGATGGTACGTATGGCTATGGGAAATCAACCCAGAACCTATTCTCAGAAAATAATTGAAATACTGGCTGCACTTAAAACAGAAATCATATTCTCCAAACAAACGATTCTTCAAAAGTATGTAGACAATGCACCTTTTGGTGGCAATATTGTTGGCATCAAAGCAGCATCATGGCGTTACTTTGGAAGGCCACCTGAAAATTTATCCTGGGCTGAAACTACCACATTAGCGATTTTGCCCAATAACCCGTCCATGATATTTCCGGGGAAAAACCAGGAACTTTTAGTTCAAAAGAGGAATGCACTGCTTAAGAAAATCTCCTCAAAAGGTTTGCTTGATAAGGATGAACTGTTTCTGGCCATGGAAGAACCTGTCCCACAGCAATGGCTTCCCTTCCCTGATATAGCCTATCACCTGCTACACCGCGGAATTAAAGATGGATTAAGAGGAACCGAAATAAAGACCACACTTGACTCCAGACTACAGGCACTTGTAAAGAATAAGGTAGACCGGTATAGCCAAAGGTTATCCCTAAACGAGATACAAAATGCTGCTGCTCTGGTGATTGAAATAGAAACAGGTGAGACAAAAGCATATATTGGCAATACAGATAATCCTGGAGATAACGGTAGTCACGTAGATATCATTACCTCCAGAAGGAGCCCAGGTTCTCTGCTCAAGCCATTTCTATATGCATTGGCATTAGATGATGGGTTGATCTCTCCAGAACAATTATTACCAGATATTCCGCTATTTCATAAAGGCTTCGCACCTACAAACTTTGATAAAAAATTTCGCGGAGCGATACATGCTGATGACGCGTTGGTAAGTAGTCTAAATGTTCCATTTGTTCATTTACTCATTGACTATGGGTTTGAAAAATTTCATCAAAAGCTAAAAGAGATTGGTTTCAAGTCCCTCGACAAACCAGCTAATCACTATGGCCTCTCAATCATCTTAGGAGGTGGTGAAACATCACTTTGGGAATTGGGTAATGCCTATTCCGGCATGTATCGGGCGTTAACTCACTTTACAAACCGACCATACAATTCAGGATATTCATCCAATGATTACTCAGAAAATCATTACCTGGATGACAACCGATCAGCTTATTCAGATAAACTGAATAAAGATGGGTTGATCAGAGCTCCATCCATTCAATTTACTATTTCTGCCATGAGTAAGCTTAATCGTCCGTTTGAGGAAGCCGGGTGGGAGATGTTTAATTCATCACAGGCAATAGCCTGGAAAACCGGAACAAGCTATGGTTTCAGAGATGGCTGGGCTATCGGAATAAATGGTAAATATCTGGTTGGAGTTTGGACAGGAAACGCAGACGGTGAGGGAAGACCCGGATTGACAGGTGTCAGTGCAGCTGCCCCATTGATGTTTGACTTGTTTGATCTATTGGAAGGACCAGGTATTACGAATGAGATTTTTGGATTTGAATCTAAAATATGCGTTGAGAGTGGAATGCTCGCATCTAAGATTTGCCCAAACACCAAATCTGAGAGTATGGCAGATTATCTTCAGTATACACAGCAATGCAATTACCATCAACTGATCAACCTGGATCAGGAAGGTGACTTCCAGGTAAATAGTCGTTGTTACCCTGTAAACCAAATGAACGTCAGCCCCTGGTTCATCCTCCCCCCTGTCCAATCATGGTATTACAAAAAATATCATCCAAAGTTTAAAAACCTGCCACCAGTTAGATCTGAATGTAACATTGTAGACAATAAGCCGCTGTTTGACCTGGTTTATCCTAACAAAAACACCAAGGTCATTGTACCAAATGAACAAGATGGGAAATTAGGACAGGTAATTTTCGAAGCCGCTCATGAAAATAGTCAGTCAACGATATACTGGCATTTAGATAAGGAATATTTAGGATCTACTACCGGGTCCCATCAAATGGGTGTTCAACCCTTTAAAGGGGACCATATACTCACATTGATTGATGAGTCAGGAAATGAAATTCAGCAGCGTTTTAGCGTTATCAACTAATTATTATCAATCCTAGAGTAAGCAGGTTTGGGGAAGATCGCAGAGAAATGACTTCTTACACTTCTCAAATGCAATCTAACCCATACTACCACTGCTCACAACTGTTTAATTATCAACGACCGGATAGATAGAAATGGTTCCCGAAGCCTTGCCATAAATGAATTTGGTGCGAAATGGAAACTCATCTCACCCATTTTCCATTTCAAATCCTGAAAATGGATTAAACATTTCCATGTGCAATTTGATTATATGTTGAAATAAGCATCTATGGCACTTTACCAGTTTTATCGGGAACAATTATTTGAATCAACAATAGAGGAATTATGGGACTTTATTTCCTCCCCAAAAAACCTCAAGAAAATCACTCCGCCCTATATGGGTTTCGATATCACCACAAATCATCTACCGGATAAAATGTACCAGGGTATGATGATTAGTTACAAGGTAAGTCCTCTTGCAGGGTTTAAATCGAACTGGGTCACAGAAATTACACATGTGGATCCATTGAACTATTTTGTTGATGAACAAAGGTCAGGTCCGTATAAGATTTGGCATCATGAACACAGGTTAATCTCTCAAGAAAACGGGGTATTGATGACTGATCTTGTGAGCTATGAACCACCTTTCGGAATACTTGGTGCAATAGCAAACAAATTGATTATCAAAAATAAATTGATTGAGATTTTTGAATATAGAAAATCTAAAATGAATGAACTATTTAGAGAAATCTCCGTTCTTTAGGCATGTAATTTGTTTACAGGTTATTGTCCGACCAGCTATGCCTTAGAATACTATTACTACTAATTTTTTATGAATCCACTTAGGAAGAAGAACTCAGGCACAAGGACACCAGACAAGAAATTTTATCGTATCTCCATATTTGACAAAGACGGGAATTACATCTCACAGGGAAGTGTAATTAATCAAAACACACTTACTGTATTTGATCCGGAAGGAAAGTTTTTGTCTTCAGGAAAATTTATTTCACAAAACAGATTTAATCTTTTTGACCCATCAGGTAACTTTATCTCCTACGGGAAAATGATTGGTAAAACCAGTTTTAATATTTTTGATCCCGATGACCAATTCATTTCGAGAGGTAGCCTCTTCTAATTACATATGAGCAGCTCTATCAGGATTTATCTGCTGTTTATTTTAACAGTGATTTCATTTGTTGTGAAAGGCCAGGATGCTACCTCATTCCTGGTTGGGATCATTGAATCACATAATCAGCGGCTAAATGATCTGGATCAATTTATTTCACCCGATGCCACCTGCTTTATCAATGGTATTGAATCGGATACTAATGCTTTAACAACGCTCACAGAAAACTTCAATTTCCTGAATGCTGTCTATACCAAACCACAAATCCATATTCAGAACCTGGTCGCAGATAAAACAATGGCTTTTGCGGAGTGGAATTTCACTGACAGCATAGGTGAGCTAGCCAACGGAATGGTCTCCATCAAACTGGAGAATAAAAAGATTTCTAGTATCAAAATCCTTAATGGTATGATCAATGAGCGATCAACTGGATCATCAAATGGCCGTGGTCAACGAAGACAACCCGGTTCACGGATACAGCGAGGAGAAACTCCTCAAGATCAATCATACTGGTATTATTTAAGAGTTAGTCATGGAGGCTTTGGAGACCTTGCAGGTGTCTATTTCTCCGGAACTTTGAGCTGTGATTCACCTGGACTTATACCCGAAAAATTTACAAAAGAAGATTTAAACGGGCCCTTCCCTGATCGTCAGACAGCTACCAAGGCAATGCAGCCAAGACTCGACGCCTTAAAAAAATCTGGTCTCACCACACACCCAACTGAGGCGAGTTGTACGAATTAACTAAATTGTACTTCGCACTGATACTTAACCCAATTTTAAATGAAAAGAATACTTCTCTTCTGGGTATTATTTGCCCCAGGGCTCCTTGTGGCTCAAAGAGGACAGGTAAAAGATAACCTGTCTATGCCTAGTAAGATCCTCAAGATGGATCGTAAATATGCAATCTATCTACCTCCGGATTATGATACATCGGAGCGCAGCTACCCTGTTTTGTACCTATTACATGGTGCAGGTGATGATCAGACAGGCTGGGTGCAGTTTGGAGAAGTGCTCCATCTTGCAGACCAGGCTATTAAGGATGGAACTTCTACAGCCATGATCATTGTGATGCCGGATGCAAATACTGGTCAAAGGGGATACTTTAACAGCCCGAAAGGAGACTGGAACTACGAGGATTTCTTCTTTGAAGAATTTATCCCTTACATTGAAAAGACTTACCGAATCAAAAGTGAAAAAAGATACCGGGCTGTAGCTGGATTATCAATGGGAGGTGGTGGAACCTTTATGTATGCCCTTCATCGGCCAGATCTATTTTCTTCAGCATGCCCATTAAGTGCCTACATCGGTCCCTCCAGTCCAAAGGATATAGATCGGATCATTCAAATGAATGGTATTGAAACACTAAGTGATAAACAAAAAGAAGATTATTTTGAGAAACACAATGCCCTGCAATTGATTGAGAATGGAGATGTAGAAAAAATCAAGTCAGTACGTTGGTATATAGACTGCGGAGACGATGACTTTCTTTACGAAGGAAATTCAATGATCCATATTGCCATGCGCAAGAAAGAAATCCCACATGAATTCAGGATTAGGGATGGAGGTCATGGCTGGCATTATTGGCGCACAGCATTACCAGAAGTACTTGGATTCATCAGCAAACGATTCCATCAATACTAGGATATTTCCAATAACTGAACAAATTGAGGTAATTCATTAAATTGTTCATCAAATAATAAACTAAGCCCCATGAAAAAATTACTACTCGCCTGGGTCTTCCTCATTCCAGCTCTTTTGATCGCACAAAGCGGAAAAGTACTGGATAATCTCTCTCTTCCAAGTAAGATCCTCAAGATGGATCGTAAATATGCAATCTATCTGCCTCCGGATTATGATACATCAGAGCGTAGCTACCCTGTTTTGTACCTATTACATGGTGGAGGTGATGATCAGACTGGCTGGGTCCAGTTTGGCGAGGTGCTTCACATTACCGACCAGGCTATTAAAGATGGAACATCAACTGCCATGATTATTGTGATGCCTGATGCCAATACCGGACAGAGAGGATATTTTAACAGCCCGAAAGGAGACTGGAACTACGAGGATTTCTTCTTTGAGGAATTCATTCCCTTCATCGAAAAGACTTACCGAATCAAAGCTGAAAAGAGATATCGGGCAGTTGCGGGATTATCCATGGGGGGTGGAGGTACCTTCATGTATGCTTTGCATAGACCGGATCTTTTTTCTTCAGCATGTCCACTAAGTGCTTCTACTGGTCCTCTTCGAATAGAAGATGTGGATGCTCAACTTCAAAGAAGAGGTATTGAGAATTTAAGCGCTAAACAAAAGGAGGAATATTTCAATCAACATAGCGCTCTGGCACTCATCGAAAATGGAGATGTAGAAAAAATCAAGTCTGTTCGGTGGTACATAGACTGTGGTGACGACGACTTCCTTTACGAAGGAAATTCTTTGATACATATCACCATGAGAAAGAAAGAAATTCCTCACGAGTTCAGGATTCGAGATGGTGGTCATGGCTGGAATTATTGGCGCACAGCACTGCCGGAAGTGCTGGCATTTATCAGCAAGCGATTTCATCAATATTAATAGTCATATGGAGCCATTAGATCGTAGAAAGTTTATCAAATATGCATCCGTGGGTGCAGCTGCACTTTCTTTACCTACTGTTAATTTAAGGGCTGCCACACCCAGCCCATCTGCTATATCAAATCCACTTTGTGTATTCACCAAACATCTGCAATGGATGGATTTTGAAGACCTGGGAAAATTCATGAGTGACATTGGGTATGACGGTGTAGATCTCACCGTGAGAAAAGGTGGACATATCGAGCATGACGTTGCGCCAAAAGTTCTCCCAGGTGCCATCGAAAAGATCAGAAAATCCGGGACACAGGTTCCCATGATGGTCACCAGTATCAACGACACAGAAGACCCTATTGCCGAACCTTTACTCAAGACTGCTGCGGCAAATGGCGTAAAGTTCTATCGGATGGCTTATTACAGCTACGACAAAAATGTGGGAATTGAGGAAAACCTGCTATCACTCAGAAAGACCGTCGCCCGGCTCGCAGAATTGAATAAAAAATATGGCATCCACGGAGCCTATCAGAACCATGCAGGTGAGCGTGTTGGCGGGCCAGTTTGGGACCTGTGGTATCTGATGAAAGACATGGATCCTGAATGGACAGGTATCCAATATGATATCCGTCATGCTACAGTTGAAGGCGGAACATCCTGGCCGACTGGCTTGAAGCTGGTGCAGGATTTTGTCAGGTGTACAGCGATCAAAGATTTCAAATGGATTCAGCGGGATGACAACTCCTGGAGAGCTGAAACAGTACCCCTGGGAGTAGGTATGGTGGATTTTGATCGGTACTTTGACATGATCAAAGCGATGAATCTCAACGGACCCATTTCTGTGCATTTCGAATACCCGATTTATGGACAGGATGAAAAATCCCTGACAAAAAGTGAAAAAATGAAGTTTGCCAGAACCGTGATGGCCAAAGACCTGGAAAAGCTGAGGGATAGCCTGAATAAAGCCGGAATTAATTGAATCCGATCACCTGTCAAAATTAATGACCATTTTAGAAGGCTCATTTTCATCTTCAGGTTCGGATTTGATCACTTTCACATTGCGAGGTTCAATTAAATTGATCAGGTCAGGCAAGTCATAACTGGTCAATGCTCCAGCTACCCCCCAGGAAAAAGACAAGGGCAAACCGTAGGTCCGCTCCTGTGTGACTGAATAAAAGGATTCCGGACCATCTATCAGAGCTAACCCCTTTATGGTAGGATCAAATACTGCCGCATGCAACAGCGCTGGGACTTCTTCCTTAAAAGCAATACCGTGAATATTATTGGCATCTACATTCGGCTGATCTTTCAGGAAATTCACCACATTCACAATGTCACTTGCCTGAAGACCAACAATACTTTTTCCTAGAATCATCGCTTCAAAAGCAGGAGCAGGCCTGAAACCGGCTGCCGGCTTCGTCTCACCGGTACCAATAAGATCCGGAGAAACCACAATATACCCTTCGCTGATCAATTCGGTCAATTCAATGCCTTTTTCCTTTCCCTCGGGATGGACCGAGACAATGGCAGGCTTGGGGCCTTCACCATCCGGAATAGCAATCAGCAGTGGAATAACATATTCTTCCTGAGGCCCTTTTAAGATATACCTGCAGATCCTGTATCCCTCTCGTTGAAAACATCCATCCAGGATATATTCAAGTCCCACAGGAGCTTGAAAGCCAGACAGGTTTATCGCACTTTCTTTGACCTGGTTCTGATAATTATTTGTTTTCCTTTGTTCATCAAGATGGCTATTCAGGTCTTGGGCTATGGATTTATTGATGCTGAATACACTCTCTCCTTTCATTGAGGTGACAAGCTGTCCAGTTGATGTAGCCCAAAGTTCAGAAGTTTCGAAGGGTGTAGTCTCTTCCTCATCTGTGTTGCCAGGAAGTGCGAGATGTTCTCTAAAAAATTGATAGATCTCCTGATTATTAGACTTCGTCGATGAATGTTCAGCATCATCTTCCACGATCTTTATATTGTTTCTCATACCATAAGCCTCATAGCCTTTAGAGACTTCTTCATAGACTTCTCTTGATCCCTGAATATTGAAAATATCACGTGTTGTCGTCACCAGGAGCACTGGTTTCGGCATCCGCATCGTCAGTAAATCCTCGAGCGCTACGCCACTTGACAACCAGTGATAATAATTTTGTTCGGCGTCTTGAGGTCCTCTTGTTTGTAAAAGTCTTCGGTGACTGGTCACATAATTTTCAGGAGCTGCTGCTTTCACCCTTTCATCAAAAGCCGCGATAAATACGGATTGCGTACCACCTCCCGAACGTCCAGTAATCCCAATCCGATCCATGTCAACCTCTTTCCTTGTGGCGAGATAGTCAATAGCCCGGATTCCATCCCAGATAAAATATTTATTGATTGATTCTCCTACCAGGTAGGTTTGCAATCCGGGATAGGTATGTTCTGAAGTGGGACCTCCCACTGTCGACTTCCCGGTATTGGTATCAAAATATTCGATTCTCTCCCCCTGCCCTACCGGATCAATCGCAAAAACAATAAATCCTTTCTTAACCAGGTTGATGATCACATGTTGGTAATTCGGATATCGGAAAGACAACTCTGTATGCCCACTTACATAAAGAATTGCTGGATTTTTCGCAGCTAGTTTATTTGGAATAAACAGTGCACCTGTAACATAAAAATTAGGCATGGATTCAAATATGATCTTTTCAACTTTGAAGCCATCTCCTTTTAAGGTTCCAGTAATTTTAGGATTCAGCGGGGTCTTTTCTGGAAACTTCCCAACAATCTCACGATAGATCGAACTAACCTTTTCTCTCCTGGTAGTCCAGTCTTCTTTGGTCCTTAGTTTAGCAACTTCTTCGTCGCGCTGATCCAGTAATTTATATAACTGCTTATTCAGGTATAGCTGAAGCATGTTTTCTCCATTGCTATACTCCACCCAATGATCCAGGATGGTAAAGTTTTCGTCCTGAGCTATGGACTGGTAATTGATGATCAGACAGGAAATTAAAAAAAGACAAGCAGGCCTAATTACAATATTCATATCAGTTTTGGTATTAGTATAAGATTTACCCTAATGTAATCAATATGTTTGACCACTCAGATAAATTGTTTTCTTCTGACTAATTCTTTAGTTTTATTATCAAGCCGTTAAAGTAGAATGAGATCAATAGTTATTCTATTATGTATTTTATCCACTAAGATCTACTGTCAAACACCAGAACAGGTTCTAGATAGATTCTTTAAATCAGTGGATGATATCCAACAACTCAGCTATCATATTCACAGGATAGACTCATTTCTAAGTGGTACTGTATGGAATATGACTGGCTCCATGGTCATGGAAAGAGACCATTTATCGGATAAATTATCAGACTTTTCATATTATGGTGTAAACAACCTCCGCAACCATGCTACGGCATTCGATGGGAAATGGGTTTATGAAATTAACTTTTCTGACAAAACTTATGAGATTGATTCTGTCTATACCCATCCGCGTCAGCTCATTGGCAACATAGGGGGTCAGATGATCCTTTCACAATTATTCATGAGAGAACTGACGTTTCCTTATTTAAAGTATGATTCTCTCTATTATACCAGGACAGATAGCTCTTATATCCTTAAACTATACTTTCCGGATATTCCGAATATGGATATAAAGAATCAAATTTTAACCCTTCATCTGGATCAGCAAAACATGCTACCCTTTTATATGTATCACTACCTGGAAGCATCTGGTGAAAAACAGATTAGAAATGCATGGCTGAGTGATATCGAAGTTAAATGGCTAAGTGATCCACGGGTAAATGGATCTCTTAAAAGTGATCTCTTTAAAAATTATGAATATCTGGAGGGTTATCGTCAGGTAGATAATAAAAACCTTGTCAAAGTGGAAGACCATACGGATAGGCTTATAGGCAAAAAGATCGAAGAATTCCAATTGAAGGGACTGGATAGTTTGATGTATACTATTCCAACAAAATCTAAAAAATTACTGCTTCTTGATTTTTGGGAAATATGGTGTGGACCGTGTATCGAAAGTTTACCCAAGCTTAAACGAATAGCAGAAACCTATAAGGATGACCTGGAATTAATCAGTATCCTAAGTGATCCGAAAACCTTTGATAGAGCTGGAATCATCATAAATAGAAAAGGTATTGAGTACCCGGTTCTACTTGGTAATTCCGAGCTAAAAAGTAGGTTTCATGCGATTGGAGTTCCACTCTATGTGTTGGTAAATGAAGAGGGAATCATCACTTATGCGAGTCTTGGCTATAAACCGGAAATGGAAAATGAGATTATTAGCCAATTAAAACAATAGAATTTCAAGTACATCACAATCGCTGGATCATCAAACCTCCATCAGGAGTCAGGATCTGGCCTGTTGAGTACGGGATATCACCGGAAGCAAGTGCCGCGACAATTTTTCCAATGTCTTTAGGCTGCCCCATCCTCGGTTCTACCAACAGACCTTCATTGATCAGCTTTTCATATTTTGCCTTGACCCCGGATGTCATGTCTGTCTCTATCACACCGGGTCTCACTTCAAAGACCGGAATTCCTATTTCACCCAACCTTATCGCCATGAGTTTCGACATCATGGACAGACCGGCTTTGGCAATACAGTATTCACCCCGATTGATAGAAGCTACCTCTGCTGAGATAGAAGTGATATTGACAACAGTGTACGATTCAGTTTGAGCTTTTCCCTTCTGCTCTATCATCCACCTGATGATCTCCTGGGTAAGGAAGTATGTTCCTTTTAGGTTGATGCCAAGCATGTAATCAAAATCATCTTCCGTGATCTCCAACACATCCTTTCGTTCCCTGGGAGCTACTCCTGCATTGTTTACCAAAACATTCAGGCTTCCGAATTTTTGTTTCAGCGTTTCCACCATCCGGCGTCGATCGTCCGCACTTCCAATATCTCCCTGCACATATTCAACTGCTCCTCCTCCTGTTCTTAGTTCCTTCAAAAGTTCCACAACAGCTGATTCATCGCGTACTCCATTAATGCCTACCTGATATCCTTTACCCAGGAGTGCTTTCGTAATCCCTAATCCTATGCCTCTGCTTCCGCCTGTAACTAATGCCGTTTTCATGAGGTCTTGATTTTTTTAACTTCCGCTGCTTCAGGCAAAGCTTTGTAGAACGGGTCCAATGGGAAACATCCGGAAATCATACCATTTCTCGGACCCGTGGTACAATCGGAAAAAGTCCTGCAGATTTTCTTCCTTTCCATTGGTTTTCCTTCCAATACATCTCTTGGTAGTTCCGGGTAGGATAGCACCATTCTACCTAAACCAATGAAATCGCTCATCCCATTCCTCAACACATACTGACCTACATTCGGAAGCCATTCCTGTAGGTATGAATATGCTGAACCAATGAGGGCTATATCAGGAAATGCTTTTTTGATGTCACCCGCTATCTTAATTTGTCTGGCCACTCCTTTTAAGGGATCCTCTGGTGGTTGATATCCATCCGATGGAGGAAATAATGCCGGTCGCTGGATATGCGGATTGTAATAAGGGCTGCCAGCTGTCATACATACTAACTCGATCCCCAGCGATTGCATGAGTTCGATCAATTTAAATGGCTCAGAAAGATCAATATCAATTCCACTCTTTCCACCACCGAAAGCATATTCATAGTCCCCACTCACCTGCTCAGCAATTCCAATACCATCTTCTCCCTGTTTAAAAGGAACCCAGTCAAAGGCACTTAACCTCACCCCAATGTCCAGTCCGGGTGCCTCAGACCTTATGCCAGCAACAATGTCCTTTAAAAACCTGGTTCTATTTTCGAAACTGCCTCCATACTTCCCTTCCCGGTGATAACCGCTCAATATTTCATGTCCCAGATAGCCGTGGCAATGCTTAACATCTACAAAATCAAATCCAGCTTTCTGAGCAAGCTTAGCCGAATCAATATATCTTTCGATTAGGTGATCAATTTCGGCATCCGTGAGAATCTTACTGTCATCATTATCTATCCCAAACCTTCGGTCCAGCACCGGATGATGATAAGCTATTCGAGGTTCAGATTTCCTTTTGTCATAGGGCTTACAAAATCGTCCTGAATGGGTCAGCTGGAAGCCAATCACCAGGTCATCTGTTGTGCCAAATGCGGATTTATGGTTTTCCATCACTAGCTTATATAAGCCTTCCAGCTCTGAAAAATTTTCTTTGAGGGCCATCAACTGGTTTGGATTAGCTCTCCCTTCAGGCATTACAGCAAAAGCCTCTCCTCCCCATAAAAGCTTAGCACCGCTGATCGCAAAATGCTTCCATCTTCTTTTGGTGTAATCGGTAGGTTTTCCATCAGTGGTTCCATCCCATCCCTCCATAGGCAAAATGGAGAATCGATTACCAATCTTCTTGCCAGATTTTAACACAAATGGCTGACCATAGGGAGAATCTGAACCAGAAGTCACTTCCTCATCGAAAGGTAGATCTATCCCCCCATCTTCAAGGTAATTCTTAAAATCTTCAGCGGTTTTTAACTGTGCAACTCTCGAATATTTGGGCTTGAATTTTTCAGACATGAATAAAAATGCTATTATGTTTAGTCTGCTTTATTTTTTTGATGATGTGCAACCATGATCGCTGTAGCTGTAATTGCCTGAAAGATATAGAGGGCAAAATCCATCCTCAGGTTGCCAATATTGGCTGGTAATACGCCAGTTACTGATAAAAGCATTACAAAGAACGAAAAGGCCGAGGTAATGATCAATGCCTTAGGAGGTTCTTTGAATACAAGGGCTCCGATCACAATGGGGGCAATCATAGATGTACCTGTAAAGCTAACTCTTGCCAGTAAGGCCAGCTGATCACCCATTAGGTCGGTGAATACCAATACAATGATAGAAAATACTAGCAGGGAAATCTTAGTTGCCCGCATCACGCTCTTATCATCCCCGCTCAACAGTGATCTCAATTCGGTTCCTAATGCAAATATTTGAGCATTGGTGGTGGAAAGACAGGCAGCAAACAGTCCTACTACAGCAAATGCTGCCACAGCATTGGCCTGATCAAATAGTAAAGCGGATGACAAGAAATCCGATGTAGGAACATCCGCATAATTAATGGCTCCATATAAGCCGATAAAAGCAGTGGGGAGGATCACCAGGATAGCAAAAAATCCAACTGCAAAGGCCATGATATGAACTGACTTCAAACTCTTCATAACTACCAGTCTGGTAGTAAACTGAGGTTGTGATACAGGAATTAACACAATCGCTATCGCTGATGCTACCAAAAATTGAGGCGTGAAAAGATTATTGGGCCCAGGTATACTCAGCAGCGATGGCTTAATCTTTTCTACTTCAGTGAACATGGCATTCAATCCACCTGCCATATCGAGACAGGACACACCAATGATCCAAATAACTATGAGCAGTAGAAGACCCTGAATGGCATCACTGAATACAATGGCCTTAAGTCCACCTATCTGCGAATACAGAAGCATGATTACCACAATTCCCACTGACCAACTCCAGGAAGGAAGCCCCAAAGGAAATACTGCATCCAGAAATATTGAAATTCCTCTAATCTGGATTGCTACATATGGGATCAGGAACAAAAATGAACTCAGAAATAAGAGATATCCAGCCCATCTGGTGTTGTAACATTTGGACATCATGCCTGCTGCTCCGCTATATCCTACTTCCTTGGCTCTTTTCCTCAAACGGAAACCAAACCATAGAATGAAGAATACCATAAAACCATCTGAGAAAGCCAGGAAGATCCAGGCTCCGAGCCCATGAGTTCTGAAAAAGTCAGGCATTCCCATAAAGGTAAAAGCACTGAATAAGGCTGCAGCAAAAGTGAGGAAGCCAAGGACTGCACCAATGTTGGATCCGGCAAAGAGAAAATCTTCGGAGCTCCGATTCTTCTTGTAGGACTTAAATGAGGCCAGCACGAGTAAGCCAAAGAAAATGACGAAAAATACGATTATCCAGGTGGTCATAGTTGCTCATCTTTATATGGGAAGATCTTTGATCCAATGTAGGTCAATACTACAAGCAAAACGGTCAACAGAAAGCTGCTCCAAAATATGTAAGGTACAGATCCCAGTCGGGGTGTCGTAATCTCTGTTTGAAAAACAAAGAGAAATGATATCAGCGCGATGACAATCACCACACCAACAAGTATTCTCCAGTAAATAATTTTCATATGGGTTGTTATTTGAGTCTGCCAATATATAAAGATATGCTCAATTTGCTACCTGTGCTTGATCAAGAAAATAGAAACAAATAACATGTTTTTATGTACCTTTTAGCCCACAATTAAACTCATCACAAATGGCAAAATCCAATCGAAACAGGGCGATTATTGGTATCATACTAGTAATAATTGGCGCGGTATTTCTACTAGAGAACTTTGGATATGGCATTGACTTGCCTTGGTATATTTTTAGGTGGCCAATGATATTGATATTGGTTGGCATCATCAACCTGGCATCGGGCAACCTCCGCGGGGCATTGATCCTCATTGGGCTTGGTGTAGTCTTTTACCTTGATATATTTGATATTCTCAGCATTGGTCAATTATGGCCCCTCATTTTGATCATTATTGGACTTGCTTTTATTCTTGGTAAGGGGAGAATGACGATCCCACAAGAAAGTGCCGAAGACTTCATTGACGAGGTCACGATCTTAAGTGGCTCAGAAAAGGTTCTCAAATCAAAAGATTTTCAGGGAGGTAAGATTACCAGCCTTTTCGGAGGGTCCAAGATTGACCTTAGGGGGTCAGAAATCAAGGATACTGCGTCAATAGATATCTTTTGCATGTTTGGAGGAGCTGAAATTCAGGTTCCTGCCGACTGGAAAGTAAATACGAACGCAACCGCTATTCTTGGAGGCTTTAGCGATGAAAGGAAAAACATCGAAGAAAATACCAAAGGAACGTTGATCATCAAAGGATTTGTGATGTTCGGCGGAACTGCTCTGAAAAGCTAAAGCATAAGTTACCGATCAAAAAACCCTTTTCCCTCCATGATTTTTGGAATGCACTTTTCCATTCTTGAAATCCGGGTAGCAGCTTGTTTGGGCTGGGAAACGTGGATAATGTAGCTTCTTTGACGTCCAGGTGTGAGTGAATCAAATGCCGCCTGTAAAGCCGGATCCTCATCCAACCTGGCTTGCAACTCTTCCGGGATAGGTTCAGGATTTTTCTTGAATTCAACTTTCAGCCCCAATCGATCGACCTCTATCGCTTCATAAATGTAGGACCTGATAACAGACTCCAGTTCCAATATCTGCTTTGTACTTGTAAACTTTAAATACCTAACTGATTGACTGTTTTCCCCGGGTTTTACCAGAATACCTTCAGGATCTTTTAACAAAACACCTTTAAAAAAACTTAAAGAAGCATAGTCTTTAAAAGCACTTACTATGGATACATTGCTATCACCGTATGCATAGCAGGGCACCCCCCACTTTAATTCCTCTGATAATCCACAATCAAGGACAATAGACCTTAAAGCCTTTAGCTCTTCCCGCCAATCATTGACTTTGCATTCAGGGGTTCCGCCAAACTTACACCGCATGCATCCATCAATCAAATATTTATCTACCAGCTCATTCATTCATCAATCATTTAAGCCTTTCCCCTTAAAGATATCCGGTATCGCTTTTTCAATCCTGGATTCCCTGGTTTCCGATTTTTTGGGTTGTGAGAAATGAAACAGATAGGCCCTTTGCCGACCCGGGGTCAAGGCTTCAAAAGCCGTTTTCAATTTTGGATCCCTGTCAAGAGCAGCTTTGAATTCATCAGGGACCTTATAATCCTTTGTCTCCTTAAGCTTTACCTTCAGACCGGCCTTTTCTACTTCTATAGCTTCATAGATATAATTTTTCAATGAGGATTCTACATTGACTATGTCTTTGATACCAGTGAACCGGACCTGTCGGGCTGATTGTACATTTTCAGTTTGCTGGATCAGGATTCCATCCTGATCTTTGAGCAACACACCTTTGGGGAATAGTACCGCACAATACTCCTTGAAACCATGAATCAAGATCACATTGGCATTCTTGAAAGTGTAGCAAGGTTGACCCCATTTCAGTTCTTCAGTCAACCCACAGTCCAGGATAATTGTCCTCAATCTCTTGTACTCCTCCTGCCACTTGCTGGCTTTACTAAAGAAGAATTCAACCTTTGGATTCATCTTACAATTTTACTGAATCGCTGTCGCAATCTTTCTACCGGCAGGTCTGAAATACCAGGACACAATTGTCAATAACGTCAAAAGCGTTGGTCCAAATAGTTCCATTGGTTCGGATCCATTGACTACATGTGAAATGATTGCTCCTGTCATATTGAAGAAAAAACCTGCATAAGCCCACTCCTTAATCAATGGAAACTTTGGAATAAGGATGGCTATGACTCCCAGCAATTTCCAAACTCCTAATAAAGGTGAAATGTACTCCGGGTACCCGATCCTGGTGAGCATATCTATTTCTTCCTGCATTTTTATCAACTGAACAATCCCGGTTGATGTCATCCCTAAAGCCAACCAAAGGGTGGCAATCCAGTAAATGATCTTATTTCTTTTACTCATGATCTATTAAATTAATTTGCTTACAATTTCTTCTAATCTGCTGTGAGCCATATTAATACCCTGAACGAAGGGTAATTGTAGGATTTGGTCCCTGATTTCGACTGATCGATAGACCACATGCATGGATAGCCTGCTTGTGGTATCAGTTAATGATTCGAACTCCAGGAACTCCAATTGTACACCAAAGTGGGCATTCTCCATCTCAAAGGTTCGTGTGATTTTCTTGTTGGTTTCAAACTCATGGATCGTTCCATTGAATCCATGTTCATTACCCTTAGGATCAGTCGTAATAAATTGCCAGCTACCGTGTCTTTTACCATCAAGCTTGATCACCTTTGTCCCCATCCACTGCTCCACAATTCCAGGCTCTACATAGGCTTTGAAGAGCAATTCCACTGGAAGATCGAATTTTCTTGTAATCAGAATCTCCTGCTTGCCATTTTCTGCATGGACTTTCGTTTTGATCTCCATAAAATGTTAGTTTTTGGATTTATACCTTTTCATTACTTCTTCCAGCTTATTGAACCTGTCATCCCACATTTTCCTAAAGGGCTCAACAAAATCTGCTACGTCCTTCAAGCCATTGGGATTTAAATGATAAAAAATCTCTCTACCATTCTGCTCCTGTTCTAATAATTCACATTCTGTGAGTATTTGCAGATGCTTCGATACGGTAGGCCTTGCTGTATCAAAGTTTGATGCGATCGCACCGGCTGTCATGGATTGTGAAGCCACTAGCATGAGTATCGCTCTCCGTGTAGGATCAGCAATTGCCTGAAATACGTCTCTCCTTAAATTCATTATGTAGCTATTTGACTACAAATATAATAAGTAGTCATTTAACTACATAATAAAATTTCATTTTTCAGGTAGTCATTAACCAACCATTCTTAGGAAAAACCTGGTATTGATCTATATCTGTGATTTATAACCAATGTCGACCTATTTCAAATGGATTAAATATCTGATTCTAGTTGCCCATACAGTGCTAGTATTAGATATTAATGCACAGGAATCCTGGTCGAAAGAGCTTCCGGGTATTGGTTCCTTTTCTTCCCCCAGAGTTACTGATCTGAATAATGATGGAGTGGGGGATATTATCCTTGGTGCGGGCAAGGAAGAATTCATTCCGAGTGATTCTGCGATAATCGCACTTGATGGAAAAACCGGCAAAATGCTCTGGAAAGTATCAGCCAAAGATCAAATTTTTGGTTCGGCAACACTTAAAGACATAACGGGTGATGGAATACCAGACGTCTTCATCAATGGACGCTCTGCACAGTTGATGGCAATAAATGGGAAAACCGGCAAAATAATCTGGCGATTTGTTGTCCCAAAGAGTATCCAAAAAGAATGGTTCAACTTTTATAATCCCCAGTTTATCCCTGATCAAAATGGAGATGGCAAAGAGGATATTCTGGTATCCAATGGCGGTGACGTACAAGCAGAACCTTACGACCCCAACAGGGCAGTGGGGCATCTTGTAATACTGGATGGATTAACTGGCAAAGTGATTTCCAGAGCTCCCATGCCAGATGGAAAGGAAACCTATATGTCAGTAACAGTATTACCAGGTGGGTCTCCTGAATCCAAAAATGTTGTATTCGGTACAGGGGGAGAGACCTTACCTGGTAATCTTTATATCTGCTCAATTGCTGAAATAATGTCTGGTGATCTATCAGGTGCGATTAAGCTTGATAGCAGCACCACAAAAGGCTTCATTGCTCCTGCTACCTGGGTAGATATCAATGAAGATGGTACTCAGGATATCGTTGTGAATGCTTTTGATGGCAGGTTATTAGCCTTTGATGGTAAAACTTTTCAGTCAATATGGAAAGTACAGATTGTTGATGCGGAGGCTTATAGTACACCAGCTATTGGCTATTTCAATAAGGATATAATTCCTGACTTTTTCATCTCCTATGGACAAGGTTCATGGCCTGATATAAGCTGGTCCAAACAGTTTATGGTAGACGGAAAAACTGGAAAAATTGAATTTGAGGATAGCCTGGGATTTTACCAAATGACCTCAGCTGTCGCAGTCGATTTAACTGGTGATGGACAGGATGAAGTATTGCTTCCAATAAATTTTATGGTTCGAAATGAATTTCAGATGAAGTTCTTTGAAAATGATATTATGGCCTTTGAGTTTACGGAAATGGTTTCCGGAAAGCTAGGGTTAGATAGTGATGGAAACAGCATTTCTTCGACCCCTTGGATTGGAGATCTGGATGGTAATGGGTATTTAGACATCATCTATATCCATGGTACCAATGCAAAACAGACCTATACTTTTGATGGGATGCGAGTCAACCGAATTGACACCAAATTCCCCATTTATGGTAAAATTCGTTGGGGATCTTACATGGGGAGCAGTTATAATGGAATTTTTGATAACCAAACACATCTGCATTGATCAGTCAAAATAGCTGAGTCGCACTATTGTGATCTACCCGCAGCAAGAATTCTAAGGGATTGGCGTTAAATTTGAATGATGCTGTGATGAAATAGATATGCTGAGACTTTTCATTTCGTTTTTAATTCTTTTTGTAATCAAGGTAGATCTCTTCGGGCAGAATCGATACATGGTCTTTTTTACCGACAAAGACAACACGCCCTATTCCATCAATGAACCACTTACTTTTCTTAGCCAACGATCCCTTGACAGAAGAGCTAAAAATGGATTTGAGGTAACAGAAGATGATCTTCCTGTAGATCCTACCTATGTAAGCCAGTTAAGTTCACTGGGTGCAGGTGTGTATTTCACCAGTAGATGGTTTAATGCCGCGCTGGTACAGATGAATACCTCACTTGAAGACGAGGTGGCTGGATTAAGTTTTGTAGATAGTCTGCTACTGGTCGCTTTGGACCCTAAACTTTCTAAGGATCAGGTCCCCATTGAAATTGCTACATCTTTCATTACTCCTGACCAAACAAACTATTCGACCAATCTCCAGAATGAT
This sequence comes from Bacteroidota bacterium, assembly GCA_047947195.1. Taxonomy (GTDB): domain Bacteria; phylum Bacteroidota; class Bacteroidia; order Cytophagales; family Cyclobacteriaceae; genus UBA7330. Next base: position 781,341 of record CP170458.1, on the reverse strand, counting down.
ATGCTAGGAATAGACATTGCTTCTGGAGATGGGCTAACCGGAGAAGGAATACTCATAGCCGTTCTGGATGGTGGCTTCGCTGGTGTAAACAATAGTTCTCCCTTTCAACATCTGCATGAATCAGGTCAGATCATAGGAGTGAAAGATTTTGTAACTAATTCGGGAAATCCCTATCTGGATGGAATTGCACATGACCATGGTACCAAAGTGCTTTCGACCATGGCAGGTATTTTTGAACCCCATTTTAATGGTATTGCAACAGCTTCCGACTATTTACTATTGGTCACCGAAGAAGTGGAGGAAGAAAATCCTGTTGAAGAATGGAACTGGGTATTAGGGACTGAATATGCCGATAGTGCCGGGGCTGATGTAATCAATTCATCATTGGGTTATGGTATTTATTTCGATGATATCGCTGATTATCCCAGTTCAGTCTTTGATGGAAAAACCACTGTACCAGCCATTGCTGCTAATCTGGCGGCTGAACGTGGAATTTTGATTGTGACCAGTGTGGGAAATGATGGTACTGAAAAACCTGTTCTTTCTCCAGCCGACTCCCCGGATGTACTCGCAGTTGGAGCGACAACTTATACTGGAGGCAGGGCTAGCTTTAGTACGACTGGTCCCACTGCTGATGGCAGGTTAAAACCAGATGTGTCTGCCGTTGGCCAAGGAACAATTGTAATAGATAAAAATGCAAGCATTGCTCCTGGCAATGGTACAAGCTTTTCAAGTCCGTTGATAGCAGGTCTAGTCGCTTTAGTTATAGAAGCATATCCGGATTTGACTGTAAGTCAATTATTAAATCTCATCAGAATAACTGGTAACCAGATTCAGTCACCAGATAACCAACTTGGATATGGTATCCCCTCTTATTCCCGAATTGAATCGAATGTCAATGAAACCTTACTTGGGTTTGAAGATGTACAATCAAATATTAAAATTTATCCATCACCATTTGAGGATCAATTTTCAATTGAAGGTAATCTTTCCTCATTCAATTCTTACCAACTTTATGATCTATGGGGGAAAGTCATTTTATCCGGGAATATTGATCCGGGAATTGAAGAACTGAAAATCCATTTTGAAGAACCAGTGAAACAGGGATTATACCTGTTTATTCTCCAATCCGGTAATAATAAGAGTGTTTTTAAGGTGATTAAAAGGTAAGTCAATCCGGTTCATTATTGAATGATTTCAGAGTCTCTCCAGGTGTCCTTTACGTTTCACAATATTCTTATAGTCCCATTGAATCTCTCGTGCCTTTTCAAGCCAACTTTTTAGGTTATCATTGGAAATCTGCTCTGTGGTGGTATAAAAAATTGAAGCATCTTTGAATTTACCAGTGCCTGGCGTCAGCTCTTGCTCATCAAAGTCTGCTCCACTCCAAAACATTAGGCGGATCCCGGCCTTTTGCTTGCTATAACCCACTATGGGATTTCCCGCCAAAAACCAGACCGGGTGTGCATGCCAGATCTTATTTTCAGCTTCTGGTAAGTTTTGGTTGATCAGTTCCCAAAGTCGATCACAGATTTGCCTGTCAGCATCTGATTGTTTGTCGTGGTATGACTGGACTTCCTGAATCATTATTTTTTCCATGCTAATCGTTAATAAACCCCGGATAAAACTCCCTCACACGCTTTTCTGCATCTTCTGCCTCATCAGTCCTGCCCATCTTCCTTAATAACTCTACCCGGAATTGGTGACAAGCTCCAGCCAGATAGGAATCTGGAAAAGACCTGGCTGAACGGGTAAAAAGTTCGTAAGCCTGATGAATGGAAGCAGTATCCTCTTGATTCATCAGTGCAAGTGCCTCTTCAAAATCCTGACTCCATCTTTTGGCAGTAGGACTCATCCGCTCTGCTTCCTGTAGGGTTCTGAATTTCTTAGGGAAGCTTGTAGTATCCTTGGGTAAAATATCAGGGACATGACGGCTAAAGAAATCTTCAATCGCCTCTGTATAGGCTATGGCTTCAACCTTGTTATATGATTGCTGCTTTAATCTTTGTTCTTCCTCCGGATTGGTAAAGAATGACGCTTCTGCAACAACCCCGGGTATTCCATATGATCCGCGTAACACACTAGTTCCGGCAGTCGAAAATATGGTGAAATCAGAGACAATGCTTACTGGTGAGTCTTCATCATACATATACTCCCCCAGCTTATTTCCTAAAGTCCTGGCAAATTCAACACCAGCTATATTCTGAGAAGCTACCCCATGAAAATAAATGATTGGAAAGTTCACGGAAGAATCTGCAGTGGCATTATGATGAATTGAAACAAACAGGTCAGCCTTGTTATCAACAGCCAACTTAGACCGATCTGCCAATGGGACAATCACATCCTCTGTCCGGGTCATCAGCACCTTTCCTCCCTTTTCTTCTAACAGATCCCGCAGTAAAAGACCAACCCGCAGATCAATCCATTCCTCCCGCTCACCTCCAGGCCCAACCCGATAGCTGTCCGTGGCAGCGGTGCCTCCATGCCCGGGATCAATGACAATGACTTTGCCGCTTAATGATGAATCCTCTTTTCCACATCTTTCAAAAGTGAAAAGGACAATTAAGCTAAGAATATAAAAAGGGAGCTTTGAAATCATGCTTTTTCTTTTAGCAGAACCTCAACACTTTCTCCCATGGTTCTAACCTCCACTTTTATCCCCGCCTCTTTCTCTGCCTGGTCAAAACTGCAATCAATACTCAGGGAATTCTCCCCTGGATTAATTTTGAAATCAACAGGATCTATTTTCACATCCGCAATTCTCTGCCAATTGGAGTCATATAATATGGCCACATTATCACCAGCATATTTAAGGATTTGTCCAGCTTTTATCGCAATTGGAAGTTGTATTTTCTTGTAGTTATTAAGTTCAATCTCAATACCGCTCACATCGCATTGATTGGCTGACAGGATAAAATTTAAGGTTTGTGTTTCACCAATATTATCAAATTGAAAATTAGAATTTAGGGGTTCTCCAGGTTGCCGAACTTTTTTCTCGTGATTAAAAATACTCATAGAAACTTCTCTCCAGCTCCAATTACTCTCGCCATTCCTTTCGATCGAAAACTCCTTTGAATTATCTCGCATCAGTTCCTTCTGCTCTTCAGTAAATGAACCGGAAAGCCTTAATTTTTCCCAATCTCCAATCAATTTGAGAATCTTCTCTGAATTCCCATTTTTTTCGACACTTTCCGTATCCGCCACAAGCGCATACCCCGCATCATATCCTGCCGACCTGGCCAGCATCCACTCAATATCCTCCAGGCTCGTCTCTGCGGTCATCTTGAACCAACCCAGCATCCCTGGCATGAAATTTCGCTTGAAATAGGCCTGGTTATTGAATCGATATTCCGTCTGACTTTCCCTGAATCCGGCATACCACGGCTCTCCCCAGTTCATCCGGGTATAGATGTGCCAAAAGGAGTGGGTGGTTCGACTGGCATCAATAATCAAATGCGTCTTCAGCTCATCTGAAAGTGAATTGTACCAGGTATATGGCATCAAAGACTCTCCATAGGTGCCTAGTCCGGTGGAACGATTACCTTCCAGTCCATCGAAGGAGATTTGGCGTAGACCTGTCTTATTGTATAGGTCTGCCAACGTGTTTGACATTTCAATGGTCAGGTCTGCATTGGTAAGGAAGACTTTGTAGCCATGATCTAACAATTTGGATATCTCCTCGCCTGATTGATGAGCTAAGGCCTTTGTGTCAAAAGCACCTCGCACGCAATCCAGTAATGTCCAGGGTGCTGATTCAGACACAGCACCATACCTGATCAATTCCTCTCCGATCATGACAGTTTTGAGGTTATTGTTTTTCATCTGATTAAAGAAATCAGGAGATTCGATCGGGATCTCTGTTGCCTTTGTATCAATTGCTGAAGTGATAACAGAGCTGCCTACTTTGGCCAATCTTTTATCAGGCACAGGAGTCACATACGGATCATTGGTAGTGATAAAATTGGAAAGACAATGAGTACCCATTTTGATGCCGGCAGCCTCCGCTTTTTCCACACATTTTCTCAAACCTTCGATCCCATTCGGAAATTCTCCATCAAACAGTTCAAAATGACCCCAACTTTCGAAAGTCTTCCCATAATGGTACAGATATTTCAATCCAGCTTTTTTAGTTAATTCGATCGCCTGGTCCACGTTATCTTCGGTAAAGCTGGTAATCAGGTAGGCTGAAGGTGCATCTTTAGAAGTTTTTACCCATTCGCCATCGATCATCGGGTGAGGCAGACCTTCCGCCAGTTCAATGGCCCCCATATTTTGCAGGGCTTCATCCACCGGGCAACCAAACAAGGCAATTTTGGAGCCAATGACCCCTCCATCTTCATAAGGTGGCGCCACTATCTTTTCATGGTTGAAATCCTCCACAATTCTTTCCTTGCTTCTGTCCCTGCAATAGGCCTGGATGCTACTCCCATAATTAGTTGGACTTCCAGCTTCAACCCGATAAAGGACGCTGCCATCATTATCAGGATGCATGTCTTTCAAACCCTGTCTGAAAATATCAAAAGCCGGCATGCGGTCGCTTTCATTCCATGGATAACCTCCTAGCGTTTTGAGGTTAAGTGATTGTATGCCAATGGCATATTCCTCTCCACGAACAACCCCAATGGTTTCTCCAATGACTTTATTAATGGTGGTCTGATAGGGTCCCCAAAGGATCAATTCAACTGATTCCTTATTGGTTAATGAGACCAGTTCAAAGACAAGATGTGTTGCTTTTTCCTCAGCTTTGATCTCAGCTGTAATATCATTTTCAAATTGGAGTGCTATGATACCTTCACTCACACTAGCTGATTTTGGAGCCTTTATTTCATTGGCTACCCTAACTGACATCAGGTAGGTACTTGAATCTGCTGACAGGTAGTTTTTTCCAGAGTTGAGGTCAGTGAAATCGGTTACAGCACCAACATTACTAAGTCCAATTCTAAAATTATCAGTTTTGAATTCCGAGATTGAGGATCCATCATTGGAACATGAAGACCACAGGATTGAAATAAAAAAAATTAGAAGTATGCTTTTAAAAGGGTGTACCATTGAAATCCATTGTTTTATTAAACCAGTTTATTAAACCAGACTTGCGCAGTAAGTAAAAGTAAATATCCCTAATCAGTCGCAACAGTTATTTTTACAATTGATCCAAATTCCTTTGTCTTTAGCTCTTCCTCAATATCATAGTCGTCCTGAAGTCCTAGCCAGAATTTGGCAGTGGTCCCAAAATATTTACTAAGTCGCAAGGCTGTATCAGCCGTAATCCTTCTGTTCTTCTTCAGGATCTGGCTTATTCGGGTTTGTGGTATACCCAAATCTTTGGATAATCTATATGCAGAAATATCCATTGGCTTTAAGAACTCTTCCAATAAGACTTCTCCCGGATGTATGTTGGGCAGGTTTTTCATATCATTCATTTTTTTAGTGGTAGTCCATGATTTCTACTTTGTGGGAATTTCCATCCCCCCAGATGAAAATTATCCTCCATTGACTATTTATTCTAATGCTATAAAAATCTTTCAGATTTCCTGACAGTTTCTCTAACCTGTTGGAAGGAGGGATTTTCAAATCTGAAATATTTTGTGAATTATTGAGCATTCTCAATTTTCGTCGTCCAATGATTTGTATATCCAGGGGCCACTTCTTCACTCGTTTGCCCATCCAGACTTTCTCAGTTTCCTTTGATCCAAAAGATAAAATCATAATAACGATATACGTTACTAACGTCAAAGGTAGCTAAATGTTCTGTATCAGAAACACTAGTCACAAATATTTAGGGCTGGCTTCTCCTCAAGCTCCGCTGGACCAAATTCGTAAGTAGTTATCCCTATCTTATCCAATTTACCACCATCTTCCCGGTAGGCAATCGTCAAGGTATGATCACCTGGTATCAACTCCATATCATCGATATACACCCAGGACCATCCAACAGTCACTAACCCATTAGCCAACTCAAACTCCCCATCATCAATTTTTACCCAAAATGAGTCATCCTGATCTGATGAACAATTAGCCAAAGCATAGAAATAATATTTGGTGTCCCGATTCACAGAAAATGTAATTGAAACAATAGACTCCACTCCTGTTGGGGGACTTTCGGCACTATTCAGGCCTGGTTTAACGGAAGCAAATCTTCTTTCTTCATCACTGGATATCTCCCAATCAGCTCCCAGATTTCCACATTCCACTTCATAAAATTCTGTGGTAATATTGGAGGTATCTGGTTCGGGAAAAGTGGACGTTCCGGTCCAGCCATCAATCCACATGTCAACATTCACATTGGGAAAGGGGTGCTTTCTAACCAGTGTATTGGCTGTGGTATCACCAAACAGGAACTTATCAATGAAGGCGCTTACTTCAGGATATTGGTTTTCTGGCAATCGGCAATGTCCATGGTCTCCAACAATCGAAAAACCAAATCGATCAGCTATCCCAAAATCTTCCCAAACTTTACTTGCTGCCACGCAAGAAACATAACCAGATTCATCAGCCAACCACTGATAATCAGGATTCCCCAGAATCAACACAGCCCTCGGCGCAATCATGGCAACCAGTTCATGATGGTCATGAGGAAGCTTATAGACAGAATTCCCAAACCTCCTCATATCTTCTTTAAACCAGGAATAGTTTGTCCTGCTGAGCGTTTCCACATTTCCAAGCGTTTGAGAAACCCGCCAGGCCGCCGCCCCTCCTCCACCAGGTTCCTGTGCAATTGTGAGTGCAATACGCTCGTCGAAGGCGCCTGAAAATAACGCCATTTTGCCGGCAAAGGAACATCCGGTGATGGCAATGTGCTTCATATCAAGGTTAAGCTCCCTGGCCACAATTTCTAGTCCATCAATGATCCGGCTAACCCCCCATGGCCAGGCACTATAGGCCCCTATTTCAATTTGATCCGGATACAGTTTATTGATAGGTTGTTCACCACGAACCTGCGTGTGAGCCATGACCTGACTAAAGTTAAAAGCAACAGTAGCCAGTTTCCGGCCTTCAAATACATCAGGAGGTAAACTTCCTGTTCCTCTGCCAATCCCGATAACTGCAGGAAAAGGGCCCTCGCCTTCCGGAAGAACAACTTTGGAAGTCAGCGTAAGTGTGCTCTCATTTACCGTAACGTTTACAGTGAGAAGCGAGTCTTCTTTAGAATAGCTCGCCTTGAGATCGTCAATCTTAGAAGGTTTCTCACCAACTTCGTAGTGCTCAATCTCTGCTTTAATCTCGGAGCGTCTCCTGGACCAATCTTTAAATTTGGTGACACGCCCGCTACCATCAGACCATTCGAAAGGATCTGTCAATGGACGAACAGTAGGAAGATCTTCATAGTCGGGTAAGATTGGTAATTGAAATTCTAAGCCGGTGTCTTCAACATCATATACCAGGGGTGGGGGTTTCGGAGAATGAATGCAGGAAGCAGTTAAAAGTAGTATGCTACCGATGATCAGTAATTCTTTCATCCGTGTTAATGTTCGTTTTATCAGGATTGGGTTACTAAATGTACTTGAAATTCCCGGGAACCTGATGAAAATCACAAAACCAGCCTCTTCAAAAAACGTTCTATTTGATAAAGGCAAAACATATAAAAATGTCCTTCGGAGGTCCCATAGATTCGATGATCAATGCCAACAAGCACAACCTCAAATTGCTTGGCAAGCGTAAAAGCTTGAAGGAGATTCAGGGTGAGTACAACTCATCTGCAAAAACTCCGCTAAAGACCGAGGCATTACATGGGGAGAAGTTGGCCAAGTTTCACCAAAAACTTGATAGCCAAAAACGGGCTGACAGAAGACGCTTTATACTGATTGTCGGTTTGACATTAATAATCGCACTATTCTTGTTGATATGGGTAGCTTCAGCAGATTATTCCTCGTTAATTGATTTGATTGAGTAGTATATTATTTCAAAATAAGTACCCTCTCTTTCCAAAAATCATCCAAACAATTAGCAAATCTCTCTGCTGAATGATCGTCAAACCTGAAGTAGAGACAAGGCTCTATTAATTCAAGCTCCATTAGCGCAAATGTTTGCCGAGGAGTCCGCACTAAATCCACTCTTGCATAGAAGGGAGGTTCGGATAAAGTCGTCATAATTTTATTTGCTGTTGCAATTAATGATGGTTCCACATCCTCAATAGCGATCACTCCTCCCCCATGTTCCTCCTGAATGCGAAAGTCTCCTTCTTTTACCGTTTTTAGGATGGTATGACTCAAATTACCCTGAAAATACATCAATGAGTATTCACCTTCCTCCACAATATTTTTCATAAAAGGCTGGATCATGCATTCCCGATTCTGAAAGATTGATATTATTTCAGATAGGTCGTTGTCCGTCTGATTAATCCAAAAAGTGTCATCGGCATTGGCTCCGATCATGGGTTTGATGATCAACTCATTCGTTTTAAAGGCCTCAAAGGCTCGTTCGATGTCCTTCTTTGTTAAAGAGATCGATTTGCGTGTAGGAACCAATTCGATTCCCTTATTCTCCAGCTCGAACAGGTAATTTTTGTCAATATTCCACATGACCAGATCCAAACTATTGAGTAGGATCGCATTTGACTGATCAATGTTTTTGAGCACCCCGATAAATTCCTCCGGATGGTCCTGATAATCCCAGGGACTCCTAATGATCACCACGTCAAAAGCATTCCAATCAGTTGGCTGATCCCAGGGAGTATTCTGTACTTCCCAGCCTAAGGCTTGCAAAGGTTCATGCACCAGGTCGTCATCGATAAACCAACCTGCTGTATTTGATATGGATAAAAATGCACAACTGGGCATACCCGTAGAAATAAGGAAGCTTTTAGAAGTTATTTGCTTTCATAACCTTTCCACATCCAAACGAGTGTATCAGCCAAAGTCTGCTCAAAGACTCTCCGGTCACAATGTTTGGAGTCCTTGCTGTAGACATAGCGATAATCATAACCCTTTGCTTTTAAGACTTCTGCAGTTCGTTCATTAGCCATCACCCAGTTATGGTAGGTTTCTTCAGGATCATCATATCGCAGATCAAATTCAGAGACATGAGTAAAAATTCTCAATGGCTTAGGTTCACTGTTTTCAATCAGTTTCATTCCGGAATGATATTCCCAGGCCCCTAAAGGATATTGAGCTTCTTCCGGTGCATCATCATCTTGCTGATCCACAAAGGTTCCGGAGTAAGTGATCAGCCTCCTGAATAAATCCGGCCTGAACCATCCCATGGTCAGTGCCGCTGCACCACCGGAGCTACAACCTAAAACAGCTTTGCCCCAGGGATCTTTGGTAAACGTAATATTTGGATATGCCTTTCTGATTTCCAGATCATTAAGTACTGCAGGCAACACTTCATCATTAATAAATCGAGCAAATCGGTCGGACATCGTATCATATTCCAGTCCTCTTTCACTGCCTTTGCTGTCATCACCTCCGTTTTGAACGGCTATAGCAATGAATGTCGGAAGTTTCCGATTAGGATCTTGACTGATGGTTAGATTATCCAGGGCATTGCGGACAAGATCTAGTCTATTGGGTCCATCGAGGGTCACAAGAATGGCTGCTTCATTTCCATCTTTGTAGGAATCAGGTACATACACAAAGATTTTTCGTTCTTCCCGAACCATCTTTTTGGGATCAAGGGTAGTATCTGTACCCGGAAAGATCTTACTGTCTGCCAGCCGCATGGAAAATTCAAAATACTTCCCTTTAGGATTTCCTAAATCTGTCAGGTCCGGATCGATTTGATAGTCGGGTCCGATGACGAAATTACCGTTTCCTGAATCATTTTGTGCTGAAACAATCAGGACTAAAAAGAGCAAAAGGAAAGACATTAGAGGCTTCATTGGAATTAAAATTGGTGTATCTCAGGTAAGTTAATTTAATTCCATAAAGTAGACTATTACCTTAATGCTCTTAATGTATTCAATTTTCAAAGCTTCAACTACTCGACTAAGCTTCCTTACCCGTATTTCCCTCAATCGCTTCCACCAGCTCCCCATACCAATCCTCCCCAAACTTCCTGATAAGGGCTTCTTTTAAAAATTTGTATAGCGGCACTCCCAGACTCTTTCCAAGTGTACATGCAGGAGAACAGATTCCCCAACGAGAATAGTTAATCCCAATGTGATTGTCATGGAGTTTGGCGAGGCGAATCGGATACAAATGACAGGAAATCGGTTTACGAAATGACGTTTTTCCATCCTTCCATGCCTGTTCTATCCCACATTTCAGGATCCCTGTTTCATCATAGAAGGCAAATGCGCATTCAGCCCCATCCACTGTGGTTGTGCTAAAATCACCCTCTTCATCCAGTAGAAAGGCACCATCTTTTTCCAGTGCTTCTACAGACTTTTCCGATAAATACGGTTTCACCAGATCTACCACCATTTCCATCTCATCCAATTCATCCTGTTCGAGCGGAGCACCCAGATCCCCCTCTACACAGCAGGCTCCTTTGCAAGCTTCCAGGTCGCACACAAACATTTCATTTTTGATCTCGCTTGAGACCAGGGTTTTACCTATTTGGATCATTAGGCAAAGTTAAACCTGAAATCAGGAATTGACTCTGTAGATGTCTTTTAAACGACTTTATAAAAATTAAACACAACTAATTTGAAAAATGTCAAACCCTTTTTTAAATCAATCGTATGTATGTACATATAATTAAAAACTAATAGAAAGATATGATACAAACAATTTTACTAATCGGAGCCCTTGCGTTGAATCCAGGAGCAGTTGAAGAAACACTTAATGTGGACAAGGAATCAAGCACAGTAACCTGGAAAGCAGAGAAAGTTACGGGAGGACATACAGGAACCATTGAAATCAAAGAGGGTGGACTGGTATATCAGGAGGGAAAACTGACCGGTGGAACTTTCACCATCGATATGAACACCATAAAAACTGATGAAAACCTGGACCGATTAGAAGGTCACCTGAAGTCAGATGATTTCTTTAGCGTGGAGAAACACCCTACAGCAACTTTTGAAATCACAGATGTAGTGGATCAGGGGCCACGCGGTTATAACATTACAGGAAATGTCACCATCAAAGGCATAACCAAAGAAATTAAATTCGTTGCAAAAATTGCTGAAGTTGATAGCAATGTGAATGCCGCTGCCGAGATTGTGCTCGACCGATCTGAATTTGATATTCGATATGGTTCCGGGTCCTTCTTTGAAGGTCTTGGTGATAAATTGATCTATGACAATTTTACACTGGGTGTGAACCTGGTTGTGAAGAAGTAATAAAGATTTCCAATTTAAAGAGGGTGCAGTGGCACCCTCTTTCTATTTAAAAATGCTTCCATCCCTGGGCCTTTAACTCCACAGTATTTCCATTCCTGGTCACAAAGGCCTTTCCATTTTCCTTCCTCTGCATATAGCCAATGGTATGAATGTCAGGATGGTTTTTGATCTTGTCAAATTCTGAAGGAGCAATCGTAAAGAGCAATTCATAGTCTTCTCCACCATTCAAAGCACAGGTATTTGGATCCATCCCAAATTCGGCTGCTGTTTCATAGGTCTGCTTATCAATGGGGATTTTGTCCTCATAAATCACAATTCCGAGGCCAGACTGCTTACATAAATGAAATGAATCCGAAGCCAATCCGTCAGAAAGGTCAATCATTGAAGTTGGAGTCAATCCCAGGTCTTTTAATTCATGGATAATATCCATCCTTGCTCTGGGTTTCAGTTGTCGACCAACCACATATTCATATTTATCCAGTTGTGGTTGCATCTCAGGATTCACCAGGAACTCCTGCTTCTCTCTTTCCAATATCTGAAGACCTATGTAAGCTCCACCAAGGTCTCCAGTCACACACAAAATATCATTTTCTTTGGCGCCGGAACGATATACAATATCTTTTTTGTCCACAGTCCCCAATGCAGTGATCGAAAGTACAAGCCCGCTCGATGATGCAGTAGTATCCCCACCTGCCAAATCCACCTGATAGTCTTTACAAGCTGCATTGATACCGGCATAGATAGCTTCCACAGCTTCTACAGAAAACCGGTTACTCAACCCCAAATTGACGATTACCTGGCGAGGCTTCCCGTTCATGGCAGCCATATCAGAAACATTCACGGCAATGGCTTTGTAGCCGAGATGCTGAAGCGGGACATAGGAAAGATCAAAGTGAATTCCTTCAGTTAACAAGTCTGATGATGTAATTAACAACTCATTCCCTATATTAAGAACAGCCGCATCATCCCCAATTCCCTTTAATGTTTCCGGATGATAGAGCTTCACTTCTGCAGCCAGCCGATCAATCAGTCCAAATTCCCCTAATTCTTGTATTTCGGTACGTTTTTCCTCTGCCATTATATTTGATTTTTATAATTCGATGATCCAGGTCCCTGGCCCCCGCTTATCGGTTTTGTATTTTTTACTTATTAACTTTGCAAAAATGAGGAAACTTTTATTCTGTGTGAAGGGTTTCCTATTTTGTATTAGACATATAGACTGAAAGCATCATGATACACGTCACAGATAAAGCAAAAGAACAGATCTCAGTTCTAAGAACTGAGGAAGGACATCCTGAAGATTCCAATATTAGGGTATCAGTAAAGGGAGGTGGCTGCTCTGGTTTGATGTACGATCTTGCTTTTGATACACAGATTACTGACAAAGACGATGTCTTTGAGGATAAAGGGGTAAAAGTTATCGTTGACCGAAAAAGCCTGCTCTACTTGCTTGGAACCACATTAGACTTCAGTGATGGACTTAACGGAAAAGGATTTCAATTTGTCAACCCAAATGCCAGCCGTACCTGCGGATGTGGTGAAAGCTTCTCCATCTAAATTCACATTTCTTAATCTATCCTTCGGGACACCTTTCTTCCAATTGCTTTTTGCAGTAAATGGGCATCTAATAATAGTTTTTTATAATTATTAGAGGTTTTTATATTAAATATCATAATATTATTAGATAATCATTAAATATTTTACATATTTGTGAGGACTTGTCTATCAAGCTCTTAATGACATTGGCCCAACTATAGATGCATTAATCAGCTTGAACTTCATGACAGAAAAAGCCCTGCAAACCATCGATGCATTGCCATCCGCTTTCGACCTGGCAAAGGAAAGTACCTTTAATTACGGTCAGGTAATCATACAACAATACGCCAAAGCCGAAGCCTTTTATATGCTAATGGAAGGGCAGGTTTCCTTTTATCTTAGTCTGGATGGAATAGGTCAGGAACTTAATGTTGGCAAAACAACTGAAGAACTTACCCCTATTGGATGGAGTGGCTTTTCACTGCCACAAAGATTTGCCACTACAGTAAAAGCCTCAAGTCCCCTGGTGAAAGTTTATCGATGGGATATTTATGAATTGACAGACTGGCTTCAAACCCATAAAGATGATGCCATTGATTTTCTCCAGATCATCTGTCAGGAATCCTGGAACCTGGTCAAAGAAACCATCAATGTCCTGTCAAGATACTCCGTAAACCTGATTCAATATGAAAGCTCTTCAATCAATGAAGAATTCCAGAGTACTGAGACGCCAGAGGAAGAGGATGTAGTTCAATTTCTGATCAGGTCACCATTTTTTGAAGTATTTGATGAAGGGTCCCTGAAATTCATTGCTCAATATATAGAAAGGAGGCAGTATCGAACGGGAGACTATGTTTACGAACAGGAAAAGGATTCCGACGGAACTTATCTGTTAGCCTCAGGGAAAGTGACCTTTAGCTTCATTGACGACTCAAAATCTCAGATGAGCTTCAGAACAATTATAACTCCAGGTTTTATGGTTGGGTGGTCTGCCGCAATGAACAGACCAAACATCATCAGTGCAATAGCTGCTCAGGAATCCATCATCTACTTCATTCCAAATACCTGCATTCAGGAACTTGTAGCATGTAACCCTGCTTTTGCCAATACCTTTTATCAGAGACTTTTGTGGCTGATTGGCCATCAACTACAGGCTATTCGAACCCGGCTTATTTCTGTAAAATTCAATAGGGAGGTAATAGCCATTCGAAATCTCATTGAACATAATAGCACGAAACTCGATTTGAATTCTAACCTTCATAAGGTCCCTCATTTGCTGGAAAACAAATTGACTATCCGAGATGGATTACAACTGCTAAAACAGATTAAGATAAATGGGTCAACACTGGAAAGAAATCTTTCTGCACTATGTCTGGACCTGGTCAATGAACTACAAAAAGAACACCGCTTTTATAAAAAGTTGGTGCGGGTCTACCAAAGTGTGGTACAGGCTGATGCTTATATCTCCCCATCCGGAGTGCGCAAGATTTGTGCTGAAGCATTTACAGAAGCCTGGGAAGGTGTACCCACAATTATCAGGGGTTTGGAAAACTTACCAGAAAAAACAGGCCATATCTTCATTTATAACCATTTAAGTAACCATCCTTACAACACGCTCCCAAACAATTTCCAGGTGACATTGGATTCTCATTTCATTAGTTCAATGATCCTGTTTAAACGCTATAAAGATCCGGGTATTCGAATTGTCAGAATAGGAAAAGGGGCAGAATATGGACATCAGGACTATTATCAGAGGCTGGGTCATATTGATGTTTACACCCGAGACTCTGATCCGACAGATAGTGAAGAAAATAAGAAACTTGCAAGAAGAGCCTTTTATGAAAAGGCAAGTGATTATCTCTATAATGGAATAAACCTTATCATAAGTCCTGAGGGCACATCCTACCCGACTGATTCCTCTCCCGGAGCATTTAAATCAGGTGCTTTCAGATTAGCACTTAGTATGGAACGGGAGCCCTTAATTGTCCCGATCTCTATTGCCAACTTTGATAAGCGTATAAGAAATAATATCTTCTCGTTCATCATTCACAAGCCTTTCAAAGTGAGCGAATTCGTAAAAGATCCGAACGACAAGAAATCCATGAAGCATTTTCTGGAAGATTACCAGGTCAGGTACAGAAAATACGTCGAGGAAGCGATCGAACTCTCTAAAAAACCCAAAATTTGAAGAATATGACTGAAGATGAAAAAGAAGTTATTGATCCGGAGCTCTTTGAGGAAGAAATTAGAAATCTTGAAAAAAAGACCATTAACTGGAAAAACAATGATGGACTGATTGCTTTTTATGGCAGCTCATCATTAAGACTTTGGTCCACCCTGGAAAAAGACCTGACCCCCTTAAATACCGTTAACCTGGGTTTCGGAGGATCTTCATTTGGATATTGTTTGTATTATTTTGAGCGAATATTTCAGGATGGCTTTCATCCTTCGAGAGTAGTCATATACGCTGGTGACAATGACATTGGTAAGGGGTTAGCTCCCGAAGTAATCTTGCATCGCTTTAGAAAACTGGTTGATAAAATCAGGGAGAAGTACTCTTTGGTCAGAATCACTTTTGTAACCATCAAACCCAGCCCTGAGCGCGATCATCTGTTAGCATATACGCGTCATACCAATAACCTGATAAGAAAGGAACTTCTAGCTATTCATAGAGCAGATATGATCAATGTGTTTGACTCAATGTTGGATGAAAAAGGAAAAGCCAGGCCTGAATTATACCAGGAAGATCAATTGCACCTAAATGAAAATGGCTATCGAATTTGGAAAGGAGTATTCAGAAAACATTTTGGGATATAAATACTAGGCAATAATCCCAGGCACCACCTTCCCATGTACATCAGTCAGCCTGTATCTTCTCCCCTGATGTTTGAAAGTGAGTCTTTCATGGTCAACACCTAACAAATGCAAAAGGGTTGCCTGAAAGTCATGAACATGCACTCCTTCTTCCGCAACATTATAACTAAAGTCATCCGTCTTTCCGTAAGTGATACCTGGTTTAATACCTCCCCCGGCCATCCACATCGAGAAGCACCTGGGATGATGATCCCTGCCGTAATTGGTCTTGGTAAGTGTCCCTTGTGAGAAACTGGTTCTACCAAATTCACCTCCCCAGATTACAAGTGTATCGTCTAACAACCCTCTTTGTTTAAGGTCTTTGACCAGTGCTGCTGAAGCCTGATCACTTGATTTAGCCATTTTTTGAATGTCATTTGGCAGGTTTCCATGCTGGTCCCATCCCTGATGATATAGCTGAATGAAAGGGACATCTCTTTCTGCCAGTCTGCGGGCTAACAGACAATTGGCCGCATATGTTCCAGGGATCCTGGATTCAGGTCCATACATATCAAAAATATAATCAGGTTCCCCTGTAAGGTCGGCTACATCAGGAACAGAGGTTTGCATCCGATAGGCCATCTCATATTGATTCAACTTGGAGTCTATTTCGGGATCACCCCATGCCGCCTTCTGCTGCATCTCCAGCTGCTGCAAATAATCCAATTCTCTCCTACGACTCTCCCGATCAATACCATCAGGATTGGACAGATAAAGCACCGGATCAGCTCCTGACCTGAATCGAACTCCCTGATGGTGTGAGGGAAGGAATCCATTATTCCAGGACTGCATGTTTAAATTTTGTGTGTCAGGTTTTCCTTTAGACAGCAGCACGATAAAAGAGGGTAGGTTCTTATTAGTACTACCTAAACCATAACTCATCCATGATCCCATAGCAGGTCTCCCAACTTGTTGTGAGCCAGTTTGCATAAATATGATCGCAGGTTCATGGTTGATAGCCTCTGTATACATAGAGTTCACCACACAAATATCTTCGGCCATTGAGGAGATATTCGGGATAAGACTACTGAAATGTCCTCCTGTTTTTGGATGTTGACTGAAATCAAATTTTGAACTTACCAGTGGAAAACTGGATTGCGCAGCCAGCATACCTGTAATTCGTTGGTTGCCACGCACACTATCCGGTATCTCCTGACCATGCCATTTCATCAGCTCAGGCTTATAATCAAATAATTCAATCTGGCTCGGTCCTCCGCTTTGAAACAGATAAATAACCCGTTTTGCTTTGGGAGTATGATGCAAGGTTTTGAGTATACCATTTGTTGCCAAATTTGGAACTTCAGGAGTAGCCGCATTCAACATATCAGGAAATAACAAGGATCCCATAGCCATCGCGCCCAGGCCCTTTGTCGTAGTTTGCAGAAATTCCCTGCGGGTATTTTTATACCTGGCCTGATCTAAATCTGAATGGTAATATTTACTCATAACTTCTAATTCTTATAATAAGCCTCAGTGGTATTCATGATGGTATTGGTCACCCTGGCCAGTGCGGCTAATGTCAATGGCTCAACGTCCGAAGAAACTGATTTATATCCCGTAGACAAGTAAGCTTGAGTCCCTACCGGGTTTGATTCGAAATACTGTTTTTCGGCATTAAACTGATCACTTAATATCTTCATCTCTTCACTTGTGGGCTTCCTGCTGGTAAGACTTCTAAAAATATTGGTAATTGCCAGTTCGGAATCCCCTTTTGAGCCTGATAAGGCACTCTCAGCCAACACCCTGCAGCCTTCAACAAATTGAGGATCATTCATCAGAACTAATGCCTGAAGTGGGGTATTGCTTCGCTGACGACGAACCTGACATTCTGCCCTGCTTGAGGCATCAAAAATCAACATGTTGGGTGGGGGCATGTTCCGTTTCCAGAAGGTATAGATACTTCTTCTGTATAATCCATTTTCAGGATCTTCCTCATATTCAGGGAAGAATGGATGAGTCATCACTTCCTTCCAAAGTCCCTGAGGCTGATAGGGAAATACTGATATTCCACCCTGTTGCTCTTCTAGCAATCCACTGGCAGCCAAAATATTGTCTCTTATCATTTCTGCGGAGTACCGATATCTGGGTCCTCTGGCCAGCATGAGATTTCCCGGATCAATTTCCTGAAGCTCCGGTCTTATTTTTGATGATTGTCGATAGGTGGCTGAAATGACCATTTGCCTGATCAGCCGCTTAAGATCCCAACCATTTTCCTGGAAATCTACCGCTAGCCAATCTAATAATTCAGGGTGAGTAGGAAGTGCGCCCTGGTTTCCAAAATCCTCCACTGTTTCCACTATTCCCCTACCAAACATTAAATACCAAATCTGGTTCACCGCCACTCTGGACGTAAGTGGATGATCCGGATGAATCAGCCACTGACCCAAGCCCAGTCGATTCTTAGGTAGATCGTCGGGCATCTCAAAAATAGCTTCAGGCACATCACTACTTACCTCTTCTCCATGTTCATCATAGACACCCCGCTCGAGGATATATGTTGTCCGTTTATTGGGGAAATCACCCATTACCATCACTTCCTGGGCCGTATCAATTAAGGCTACTTCTTCCAATCTGATTTTTCTTAACGCATTTCGCTGTTCGAATAATTCATGATCAACATGCAGATCATAAAATTCTTTCAGTCGGCCATCTCTCTCTTTCAGAGCCAGAGTATAATTCCGAAGACCTTCTTTCTGATCGTAGAGGAACTGCGCTGTAAAACCATCTATTTCCCTGTCCAATACCACTACTTCGTCGAGCATACCTCCTGTAAAATCCTTGTCATAATGTCTTTTGCCAATAATCATCCCGGCATATTGCATATAAACCGTGGGATCCTTATCAGTGTATGGTTTAGCTGAGCGGTAGATATAATCTCTGATTACATCAAAACCAATTTGCTCCCCATTGCGATAAAGTTTCATTCCATCGGATTTGCTCGATCCATCATAGGTCCAGACATAGTGTACCCATTCTCCAATAGGGAGCTCTTTTGAATCCCTGATATCAATGGATTGGTATGGATGTGCATGATTTAACCTAAAGTGTAGCTTATTTTCTTTGATCACCATGTCCCATCCACGGTAACCCTGTATCCTGTTGTTACCATTATAAAGTACATGCGCATTTTTATAACGCTTGTTGGAGTTGATCCAAAAGCTGATGGTAAATGGATCGGTACGTTCAAACAATGCCGGAACACCATCTGCTATAAATTGACCATCAGCGGCACTGACAACTGCCTTGCCAAACTTACCTTCCGCACTTGATATGCTACCATTATATCTGGCTGGTCCGTTTGCCTTAATCTCATCTGAAGCTTTTCCATCTTTCATATCATCAAATGTGAGATGGATTACCATAGCCTTATCAACAATTTTCGAAGGATTGACTGAAATAGGGCCCTTCAGCCATTTTTCATAACCTTCCAGATTTGATTCTTCTTCATGATTAAGAACTGATTCTTCTTCTTTTATCCGGGACAATAAATACTTTCTGATTTCCTCAGACTTTTTATCCAGTAGCGGAACTACCGGTCCTGCATTCATGGAATACTTGTTAGGCACCTTTTGGCCATATTCAATTGAATTGCTGCTAAAAATACCATCTCCCCTTTCGATGGTAGAGTTAAAAAAACTGAAAAGCTGATAATAGTCCTTTTGACTTACCGGGTCATATTTGTGATCGTGGCATCGGGCACAACCAACTGTCAAAGCCATAAAAGCAGACCCGACTGTGTTGGTACGATCTGCTACATATTCGACCCTGAACTCTTCCGGAATAATCCCACCCTCAGAGTTCTGTTTATGATTTCTATTGAAAGCCGTAGCAAGGATTTGTTCGGTGGTGGCATTGGGAAGCTGATCACCACCGATCTGCCAAAGGATAAATTTATCATAAGAGAGATTTTCATTAAATGCCTTAATCACCCAGTCACGGTAGGGCCAAAAGGTATGATGGAAATCGTCTAGGTATCCTTCGGAATCTGCGAAACGTGCTACATCCAACCAATGGGCTGCCATTCTCTCACCAAAAGCTGGCTGATTCAACACGCTATCTACCAAAGTTTCATAATAGATGGATTCATCCAATCCCATCCAATAATCCAGTGCCTGAAGAGTAGGTGGCAAGCCAGTAATATCAAAGTATAATCTCCTGATCAGGTGTTCCCGACTCGCAGCTTGTGATGGCTCAATTCCTTTCTTAATGAGCTTGCTTAAAATGAACTGATCAATCTCATTGACAGGCCAATCACTTTCTATGTTAGGCACCTTTCCTTTCTCGGGCTTAATAAAAGCCCAGTGAGGTTTATATTCAGCTCCCTGCTCAATCCATTTAATTAATAATGCTTTTTCCCTTGGGTCCAACTCCAGATTGGAATCTTTGGGTGGCATCATGAATTCCGCATCATTAGAAAGAATTCTGTCTACAGCCAGACTTTTCCTGATATTGCCCGGCACAATCGCATGACCACTGCCACTGGCGAGTACCTTTAGTGCTTCTGCTTCGATATCAAGTCTCAATTCGGCTTTCTGCTTTTGTGCGTCAGGACCGTGACAGGCAAAACATTTATCGGAGAGGATGGGCTTCACATGGAAGTTGTAATCTATTACCTCTGGCAAATCATTCGCAGCCAACTTAACCTCCTCTGGTAGATTCTGACCACATCGAACCAATAATAAAATTGATAGAAAAAGGACTCCAATACGAATCATAAATATAAAATTAATAGAAAATCAGCTCTTTATTGAGACTATTTTATCCTTGTGACTCATATCTTGACTTGTGAAGCAAATAGCATTGTACACCTGGCAGTCAATCACAGATACTCCATGTTCCTTGCCAGTCTTTCTAATCCCTGCTAATTTTGATTTCTATGCCTGAAAAGGAAAAAATCATTCTGCCTCCCAGGTATTATCTGGATTACTTCAACTATCTCATTGAGTTTATTGAAAAGCATTCTGGTCACCTTTTAGGGGAAGACGACATAAGATTCATTGAGCAATACCGTAGTCTGGAAACAGATGCTCAATGTCTCTTTATCAGGATGCTAAACCGGAAAGGGGAATTCTTCCGACTCGACAAACTCCAATACCCTGAAATCGAGATCTATGGAGAATCACTCGATAACCTCAACAATCTTGAATTTATCACACTGGAAGATATTCATTACCCTGAAATATTCGGACTATTTACCAAGTCTGAACTTGACCGTGCCTTCCCGGAAATGGGGTTCAAAGAAATGTACAAAGAAGAGGTTCTGGGTACTTTAATTGAAGAAGCTGAAGCCTATCATTACGCAACTTTAAGCAATCAATATCAGATCATTCGGCTGCTGAAGCAGGAACAGATGAACTATCTGAAATTTCTGTTCTTTGGGCATAACTATGGCATGATGACGGAGTTTGTGATTCGGGATGTAGGAAATGTAAAACTGGAAAACCTTGAGAAACATGAATTTACTCCATGGTTCGACACCCGGGAAGAAGCCTTGGCGACCTTTGAACTTGCAAACCTATCAAGAGCATTCAGATTAGCAACCGGGGAACTGCTCCCAGAAGAAATACTGGCAGTGATGTCTCCAATTCAATGGGAAATCTATCTTCAATACCCAAGATCAAAGAAATCAGCTGATAAACTTCTATTAAGGATTGGAGAATACTTTGAAAAAGCGGAATTAGCTGAAGTAGCATTGTCGTATTACCAACTTTCAGAAAGACATCCGGCGAGGGAACGTCAGATCAGAATTCTTGAAAAAGCCGGACGACTTGAAGAAGCAAAATCAGTGGCTGAGTCCGCTGCTAAAAAGCCTCTTAATGCTACAGAATTACTCTTTGTTAGTGACTTTCTTGCTAAAAAAAGCGTGAGGAATTATCGTACAACCACAAAACGAATTAAGGAAAGCCCTAAGATTGAAGTGATCCCCGATCCAACGATTAATGTGGAACAGTTGGCCTGTCAGTATTTCATTGATCAGGGGTATGAAGCCATTCACTCAGAAAACTATCTATGGAGAGGGCTTTTTGGCCTGGTATTCTGGGATGTGATCTTTGATGAAAACCAGGATAGCTTTCATCACCCACTTCAGAGGCAACCTTCCGATCTTTTTGATGAGCATTTTTATGAGAGAAGGTTAAAGAGCTTAGAATCTGTTCAAAATAAATACGCTACCAAATCAACCTTAAAAAAAACCATTCTGAAAAGATATCAGGAGAAGGAAGGCATTGCCAATCCTTTAGTCAGCTGGCACGAATCTTTACTACCCAGCCTCGAAGCAGCGATTCAACGGATCCCAACAAAAGGATTGTATAATGTGCTTTTTGAAATGGCAAAAAATGTGAAATACAATAGTGCCGGTTTTCCTGACCTGTTTATCTGGAAAGAAAAAGAATACCACTTCTATGAGATCAAGTCACCAAATGATCACCTTTCCGCGCAGCAGTTATTCTGGATCGACTTTATGCAACGTAACAAGATTAAGGCGGAGGTGTTAAGGTTGATTTACGTTTAGGTGGAAATCATTTTAACAGCCAAGATCGCCGAGATGTCGCCAGGTATTCAAAGCAATTCCTGGCGTACTTTGCGGTTAGATACCATTATTCTTATTCTGGTTTAAACAACTGTACCACAGAGTTACTCAGAGAACCTCAGAGTTCCACTGAGAAGCTCTCTGTGAATCTCCGTGTCTTCTTTGTGGTCTTTGTGTATAACTTTAGTGATGCTCGATACCTCTGAAGAATGATTATCGTCTATAGAATATATCTTTAATTAACCCTTCGTGGAAATCATTTTAACCGCCAAGATTGCAGAGAAGTCGTCAGGCACACAAAGTAATTCCTGGCGTACTTTGCGATACCTTTGCGTACTTTGCGGTTAGATGTCTTTAGCTTTAGATCAGCCCTTAATCCCCTAAAGGTGTGCTACCCACAGTTATCTGCTCAGATTTACTGTATCTGATTGCATCACATAATCTGCCTGCATAGAATCCAGTTGCGCATGCATCTGTTCTCTAAGCATTTGCGTTTTTTGAGGTAGTAACTCTGAAATATCATTAGTCTCGGAGATATCATCACGAAGGTCATATAATTCCACCTCTCCAGTCTCAGAGAATTCAATAAGTTTCCACTTTCCGCTGCGAATCGCTGAACCGGGTGCCCACCCACTTCCATGATAATGCGGATAATGCCAGACCATATCTCTTTCTTCTAATTCGTTACCATTCAAAACAGGGCTAAAATCAATCCCATCTAACTGTAGATCTTCTGGAGCATTTAATTTCATTTGTGAGAGGATCGTTGGATAAAGGTCATGGCCAACCACTGGTGTTTCAACTACTTTTTCACCTCCTTCGTAGTATAAAGGCTTATACAACAATGGTACTCTTATACCGCCCTCATAAAGCCAGCCCTTACCCGCCCTCAGGGGTAAGACGCTTGTAGGTCCAGGAGAATTCCGGCTTTTATCTAAAGTTGAAAGCCCTCCATTATCTGATGTAAATACGATGATCGTGTGATCATACATGTCTAATTCTTTAAGCTTATCAATTAGCCTCCCAACATTGTAGTCCATTGCATAGACCATCGAAGCATAAGCAGGATTATCCTGCTCCAACCGGGTAATGCCATTGCCCTCTTCCCTTGTTTTAGTTTCTTCTCCACCCTGCCTATTAAGTTTATCTTCAAACTTTTTTAGGTATTTTTTATTTGCCTGAATAGGTGTATGAACCGTATAAAAGCTTAGGTAAAGTAGAAATGGATCCTCCCCCACATGGTCCAGAAAGTGAATGGACTCATCCGTAAGGCGATCCGTGAGATACTCACCTTCAGGACCGTCAGATAGTTTTGGATTTTTATAGGGTGAGAAATAACCACCTGGAGGGCTTCCCTTATCATGGCCCCCAAAATTTATTTGGAATCCCTGGTCTTCCGGATAGAATGTGGAATCCCCCAAATGCCATTTGCCTGCAAAAAAAGTTTTGTAGCCATTGCTCAGCAATCTTTCAGGTAGAGTGGTTTCTTGAAGTGGAAGTTCATCCAGAATAGCGGGAGTCTTTAAAAGTCTATCTTTATCACCTGAGCCGGGTATCCAATCCGTAATATGTAATCTTGCCGGGTGTTTTCCTGTCATTATCGCTGCACGGGATGGCGAACAAACAGATCCTGAAGAATAGGCATTGGTAAAGTTTACACTTTGAGTACTAAATGCATCAATATTCGGGGTTTCATAAAACTTACTCCCCATATACCCCAGGTCTTTCCAGCCCAGGTCATCCACCAGGATAAATACCACGTTGGGTTTTTTGGGGATTGGTTCGCAAGAAAAAATGGTGAATAAAATGGAAAATATCAAAAGAAATCTCACTACACAAATCTGATTTAGCGCTCGAATTTATTGGCTAATTATTTAAAAGGAAACTTAAAATTTCAAAAAATAACAGCTTTTGGTTCAATATTTGGTTAAGGGTCATCTAAATCATGAGGTAAAACTGATAATTCGATATTATTTACCTTTCATTAATCATTAAACAATTTCAACCATGAAGAAAATCGCCACTGCAATTTCTATGATCTTTGCGATCACGCTTTTTGCACAAAAACAAGCTGCCTGGACCACCTCATTTGATGGTCCTGTTAACTGGCAGAGAGTTACCTCTCTCGGTCAGCTTATTGTCAATTCAGGAAACTCACTCGTCGGTATCAACACCGATACAGGTGAAAAAATATGGAAGATTGATGGGTATCTAAACCTGGACATTAACAGTTACCAGGGAATCGGGAATTCCAACTTTTTTACAATCACCACACCGGTTGGTGATGGATTACAATTTCGATTGATCAACAGCCTTGATGGTAAGATCCTGATGAATAGTGTCGATGAAGGAGTTAGCAATATTTTAAGCAGCGACATTCTGCCCAGGCTGGGGCTGCTAGTTATGGTTGTTGAAAAAGCAGGTGCAAGTCAGGCTTCTCTCATTGCTTTTGATATCAACAATGGATCCATAAGATGGCAAAACGACGAAATCTTTAAAGTGGATTTGAGCGGATCTTCATTCGGTGCTGGGGCTCTGGGAAGCCTGCTGAATCAGGCAGCATCGACAATGGCAAATGAAGCCAATAAACAGGGTTTGCTTGCAAGTCCCATGGCATTAGATGATAATAAGCTGCTGCTTTTACATCCAAATTTTACGTACTGCATCAATCCGATGACGGGTGAAGAAATCTGGAATGTAGCCAATGGCGGCGAAGCCTTTAGAGCCAGTGCTGATTTGACTTCATTAAAACCAGGTATTGTCTTTGTGGGAGTTGAGAAGGAACAAAGTCAATCATCCGGAGCAACCTTTACCACCAGCACCGGGGCTTCATCCGGGCCTGCCACCATGTATGTGTTGAATGCCATTGACATCAATACCGGAGAATCCATTTGGAAAAGTCCTTTCAGTGATAATAATGCTGGATTAAGCCGACTCATTTTTGATGATAGCGGCATCATTGTAAGCCCTCCAAAGAATGGAGCTAAAGTTGAGCTCAATAAGCTGAGTTATGAAACTGGTGAAGGTACATGGGGTAAAAAAGGTAAAGGAGAAAAAGTAAAAGGTGCCATTGTTGATTTCGACCGTTTTGAGGAAGGCTATTTGGTAGTCAATTCATATGATAATGCCTGGAATAATGCAGGCGATGAATATTATGTAAACATATTAAATCCCGCTGATGGGACGCTGAGATTTGATAAGGACATCAAATTAAGTGGTGACCTGGTCTCCACGGAACTCAGAGAAAAAGGGCTTCTATATATCACTTCCCGGGAGATCAATATGCTGGATCTTACTACTGGAGATCAGTTATTCGACTCTCCTCAAGCTGCAAAGCCACTCGATGCTGCCAACTTTGATCCATTAAAGCACAGCCTTCCTTATGCACAAAAGGGAGATAAGCTATATACCTTTTCATCGAAGGATAATGTACTATATGAAGTAGATAAAGCAAACGCTACCCTAAAGGCTCTCGGATCGAAAATAAAATTTGAAGAGAAAGAAGTGCCTTACAACATTGAAGTGCATGATGATGGAGTAGTTCTCAGCGCAGAACAAAATATCATGAAAATCGGATTGGATGGATCAACCATTTATCAAAACTACTTCCCGGCTCCAAGAGCTTCCGGACTATTGCGGGCGGTAGCTGCCGCACAGGCACTCAGAGCAGCATACATTGGTGCGGTATCTGCTGCTTATTCGGCAGCTTTTGCCGAAGCCGCCAGTCAGACAGATGATGCCCTTGGGCAAGAAATTGGTAATGAATTGTCTCAGGGTTTTGGTGAACTCTCAAACCAGGGATTTGCTTATTCAAAGGACGCAATGGCTGTTGCGACCGCGCGATTCAAAGCATCAGCTAAAACCCCCGAATTTATGTTCATACTCACTGAGACAGATAAGAAACAATATGGACTAGTCCAGGTGGATAAAAAGTCCGGTGATGCAATCAGTACCATTGATCTGAACAAAGACAAAGAACCCAGCTATGATCTGGATGAAATTTTTAGCAGGGTCTTTTACAGATCTGGTCCAAACCAAATTGAGTGCTATCAGTTTTGATCAACAAGGTTTTAAGAATAAGAGGATGTCAAAAAAAGGCATCCTCTTTTTTTAGAATGGCAATGGAAGAGTTTCTTGTCATATTATGATTAAATTGGAGGGAGATGTGGAATTTATCAAGGGAATATGCTGATAGCTTGATATTTCATGCATTCTACGAACTCACAAAGAAATCTTTTATGCCAAATAGACGTGAACGTCGCAAACAAGAGAAAGACAGAGTTGTTGGCCTACAGTTTTCTCTTAATGGAATTCCAAAAGAAGAACTGGACAGTTTAAAAGTTAGATACCGGTTTACTAACAACGGACTTGAGCTTGATATCCGAACTGACAATCATGTCATTGAAACAAACTCTTTCAAAGGATATCGTAAAAATATGCCAGGATACAACTTGAAATTATCCAACTACATATCTAATACGAATCAAACTGAGATTATTCCAAATATTGAAAGATTTGACCATTTATTTGCGATTGACACTAACAGTTTGAAGCTACCCGAAAAAGATTTTCATCATCATATTGGAGCAGCTTTTCAATTAGTATCACAGTTAGATAGAACCCGAAATGAGGAACTAATTGAGCTAATTCAAATATTTTCGGTTCATGGTGCCTGTGAAAAACCAGAAAATCACAACTGGCGAAACCTTGTCAACTTTATCCGAAACCAAAGGTCATATTTAGTTAATGAATCCTATGGAATCATTGTCGACAGTGATTTAGGCAACTTGAATGATTTCAATCAAAGAAAATTACCAATTGTTGATGATTTCCTGTTACCTCCCAATTTTCAATTAATTTATGCTTCTTCTGATTTAGCGAATGATGAACTAACAAACCAAATGATTAGTATGTGCGATAAGATATCGAAACAGATACTCATCAAAATGAAATCTGATATTGAAAAAAGCCTTTAACAAACCTTACATTGGAGTATGCATCCTCTTTTGCCATTCAACCTACCCACCCTTTGCAATGGACATGAGTTTCTTGTCATATTATGATTAAATTGGAGGTAGATATGGTAGTTATCCGGAGAAGATAATGCGGATAGCTTGACGTTAGTATTCATCGCTTAATGGAACGTCTTTATTTCCTCAACCATAATGTAAGAATGGATAAGGATTCAATTAATCCCGGACCAAGGATTATATGCTATGAATCAAGTCAAATGAATATCGATGATAGTTTCGATTCTATTGAGAATTTAAAAAAATCAGATAAACAATACATTCAATTTAAGAAGACAAACGCCGACCGTGCAGAATTAATTCTTGAACCAGAATTCATAGTTAATGTCAAGGACTTGGTTCTAACAGCTAATCCTAAAGATAGACCCCCACATCAAGATTATCTCCTACTTATGCATACCCTAAGTGGCAAATCTTTTGGAAAGAAATATGCCGGTCTTCACTTTGTCCCATACCCAATTCCGCCTTGGATAATATTGACAGAAGAAGATCCTTCAGATATAAACGGAGTTTGGAGGGCACAGATTAAAATCAAACGAAACTCAAAGATTCTAAGCAAAAGAGGTCAAAGGTCAACACTATTCCCACGAGACTGGAATTTCCAACGTGTATTTGATGAATGCCTATATGCTCTTGCCAATAAATCATTGACCAATGAATCCAATCAAGGAAAGTCCTATAATTCGTCAACTAGAAGCGGAGTTCCTGTGAAAATATTCTACGGTAGCGATGGAAAATTCAAAACAATCTACCCAGCCTATAATGGCGAATCCTAACTAATACTGTATGAAACTCACGTGCTTTTACTTAGGGCCTGCTGAAAAACTCAGCATTTGTTGGATTTAATAAACAGACTTGTAGGCCAAGTATCCCCCCTTTAGCACAAAAGTTACTTCCAGGCAGTGGTACTGAGTATCTCCAAAGCAAACTGTAACTTAAAACACCATACAACGTTATTTATGAAAAGTTTCGTAAACAAGCCGGTTCTTAAAAACCCTCTGCCTGTAGTCGGCGAGGGTTTTTGTTTTTTTGGGGATAGGTTTGGGGTATAAAATCATGCCTTGTCGATTGATTGCCAATCAGCTTGATATATTTTTTCACAGGGTCCGGAGAAAAAATCTTGCTTCTCGAACAAATTTTATAAGACACTCCATGCTTTTTATATATACGAGGAACAAAAAAGACCCAAACGCAGAGCAAAAAGACCCGACTTTGCAGCTCTTTTAATGCGCCTCGAAGAAAATACCTAGGCATACCTTACAAAAAAGCTTCCGGACGGAAGTAAAAAGAATAGATAGCGGAGTAGAAAGCATAGACAAGCATAAAAAAGAATACCCAGGGGAGTATTCCAACTCCCCCGGGTATTTGCAAAGACAATAGATCAGTGGCTATCAATAAATTTTACACTTCTTCTACAGGCTGGCTATTCCTCTTCCCTCGCCCTTCAAACCGTTTGCTCAGGTCTTCGTAAATCACCTTAGCCTCCGGTACATTCATTTTTGCTGCTTGCTTGACCGATTGATAATATCCTAATGAAGCCTGTAAGGCTTCCGAACCAGCTAGTAAAAGGGAGTCATTTAAAGCACTGATGATTTGGTTAAGGGGTCTGTAGAACGTATTCATCACCTCTACAGAATTCACATCTACTTCCAGCTGTTCCTGGTCCACATAAACCGGCAGGAATTGTCCATCCGATTTGGTGTACTCGAGTGTCTTTCTGACAAATGGCTGATTGGATGCTCCCATTTTAGGCAGCTTTCGTCTGTCATCCGTAGTCAGGGTCTTTAAATGCGGAGATAGTTTATCTTCCAGTACTTTGATAGCATCGTTAATGGCGGCGATATCCTGCTTCGGTATCACCTGATGAATTCGATTTTCCATAGATTTTAGTGTTTTGTTTAAGTTAATGCAGATAAATATAGTGATAACTACCTTTTTGAGTTAGTTATCATAATAAAAATATACGATTGTGAGTTCCGGATATCACAGTTGTTGGTTCGGTAAGGGATGATGAGGATATTTAAGTTAGTGGCAGGAAGCGGTGGATTGTGGATAACTAGTAAAGATCTGAAAGTAGTTTATAGGGATATTTTGGGTAAATTGGAGCTATCTCAACCATCTTACAAGGTGTTAATATTAGCTGATCCTAACTTATCTATATGCCATATTTTCTGAATATTAGTTTTGACGGTAAGATTCACAAAAAAATTGCATTAAAGCATCTTCAGTTTTCTGCTATATGGATTTTGGGGACTTGTATTATTCTTTTTCGATTGGACGTAATAATTCTGAATTCAATTGGCATTACAATAACCTGGCTAGAAGGAACTTTGCCATTATTACTTCTTGCAGTAACTACCCTCTTAATTTTTACCCAAAAATGGTATTTCTCTTTGGCATTTATTCTATACCCAATCTTAGCCATCGGATGGTTCATTCCAAAGATGATCTTAAAAAGAGGCAAGGTCTATCTTTTATTCAGCTACATCAATGGTATTTATGATCATATCAAAATGATTAGAAGAACACTTTTTCACATATTCATATTCATTCTTGCCTTAATGTTGTTGTTAATTTTAGGATCAATATGGTCTCGGATTTTGGCAATAATAATATTTTCATATTTATATCTCTTTTATGCCTTCCGATACATTGTCAAATCATTTAAACCGGCCAAACTATTCGGATATTCAGTTGAAAAAATCATTAATAATCTAATGGACGATAGCAAAAAGGAAAAAAGCGATTTCCTCGATAGATTAGCTAAACCAAGTGCATCAGAAGCTTCATTGCCACCAGAGCAACGTTTACAAGAACAAGCACTTAGATTGACTATGCTAGATTTTACTATAGATTATGCAAGTAAACAATTAAATGGATTCCGAGGAAAAAGAGCTTATGTAATCTCTATGATCTTCAGCATTAGTCTATTTTTATTATTCTCCATTATTTTCTTTTGGTTCATAAACTTTCAATTGTTTATCATTGACCCTACTAATTTCCAAACTGCTATAGACGTTACTCAATTTGATTTCCTCTATTATACATTTAAGACAATTACATTCAGTGATATTGACAGGATAGTACCTAATTCTACTCTTTCCAGAATTATTGAAATGATTTCATTTTTCTCATTGGGGGTAATAATAATTGTCGTTTTGCTCTCAATAATTTTCGGATTGAGGAAAGAAAAAATCAACGATAATCTTCAATTGACTAAAGAACTTTGTTCTTTAGAAAACAAGCGAATAAGAGAATATGCAATGCGCGAACTAAACCTTGATATTCAGGTTGCTAGGATAGAAATTCAAAAGATTAGAGTCTCAATTGAAACTCTCAGAAGAATACTGGAAAAGATTTTCTGAATACTACCATAGTAAAACAAGTATTGCAAGCTTAAAGGTATTAGAATGGCGACTTGATTAGTGCATGAAAAATATTGACCACCGAGAGGCTAATATTTATTTCAAATAGGTACCTTGAATAATATGGAGCAGTCATGGTTTGAAATGAAGGACTTAAAGAAACGCAAATTAAATTACTCCATTTGGGTTCCTCTTAGATCCATTAAACCAATACAAAATGAAACTAGATTCGGTAAAGTAGGATACTCAGAGGAATTTTTGGGGCATGGATCAATTGCCGTTCCAATCAATCTAAAAAAGAAAGCATTCAAACATAGTTGGACTGATGTTGGAATTAGTCAATTTCATCAAGGTAAACAAACTCATGAAGATGATTATTTACCTGCAGATATCTATCGAACAGAAGGGTTTGAAGCTATTAATTTAATTCTTCATCAAACCTACAACAATCTAGATGTTGATGAATGGCACCTGCATCAAGATTTAGTAACAACATTAGGTTTATTAAGAGAGAATGATTCATGGGTATGTCCCGCTGACGGCTACATTGAAGTAGTTAGATTAGAACGTGATCCTGAAGAATCTCCTATTCACATTGAAATTAGAAACCAATATCTTAAGGAATACCTAAAACTTAGAAAATGTGGACTATATATAACTGCCTATTACAGTAGAGATGTAATTGAGGATAATACAGAATTCCTTTCATGGGACGATGATTCTAAACAAGAAATTAACAAAAAAGACTCGTGGGAATGGGAATGTAGAATTATGCCGATTCATGAGGGGGGGCATCTGTTTGGCGAAAAAATTGCCGTCTCACATGTGAGTCGAACTGATATTGAGGGAGACGAGGATATCCCCGATATTAGTTCATTTCCCACAGAGGAAAACACAAAGTCTGAATTCTACAAAAAGGAATTTACAGGAAGGAAACTTTACAGAGTTATGGCAGAGCTTTGGAAGAAGGACTGGATTGAACCTGCTACAGACATTGTTGATTCAGAGGAAGAACTAGAAGAAAAAATTTTCTTCATTGTAGATGAAGAAGGCAACAAAAAAAGTGGAATCTCTCTTACCAATGGAGGAAGGTGGCTTTGGTTTGAGCCCAATGTTGTGAATTCCTTGTTAAGCAAAAGAGGGAGTCACCTATACTGGTATACCAAAGAAACTGGTTCAGTTGCATGTTCTCCAGACTGGAGTATACATTTTGGAATTAACGACCTTGGCCTTGTGACAGTTTATGCAAAAGATATTGGGAATCTACCTTCATGGCAACAGCAAATTTGGGCGGGTCATAATGTCCCTCCAGAAGGTGGAATATCCAAAGAATTGCATTCATCTCAAGTACGTGCAGAACCAGCTTCTACACTCGCTCCTGAGAACTTTTTCAGCAAAGCAATTAACGAATTAAATGAAGTTGGGAATGATACTTTTGGGATATCAATATTTAGAAAGCATGAAGCTACCGATGAAATCATTAGAAAAATTCACAGGTTTAAGGCAATTAACCTCAATGGTCTACTTTCATTGACAAAAGATATTGCAAGAGTGATTATTGACGATATGGATGCTCAGGCTATTCAAACAATAGTTCTTCCACCAAAAGGTACAAAATGGGGATCATTGAAATCACTTGAAAATTTATTGTCTATAAAGATTAAGCCAGAATATTCCAGAAAAATACTAAGTCCTTTAGTAGGTGTTTACGAACTAAGACACGGTGATGCTCATCTTCCGACGAGCCAACTTCAGAACTCTTTTAAACTATTAGAAATCAACACAAATCAACCAACAATAATACAAGGTTATCAAATTCTAAATTCATGTGTTGATAGCCTTTACACAATGAAATCAATCTTTCAGGACTGGAATAAATACACCTAAAAATGCTTCATGAATAAATTCTTTCAAATTTCACTGATTATCCTTCTAACATTTGGAGTTGTGATTACAGCAACATATATCTACAAGCTTTTTGAGTGGGAACGGATAGACATATTGAATGTAGCCACCCTTTCAACTGCCATCATTGCAATAATCGCCCTATCATTCAATGCGCGACAATTTTTTCTTAATAAAGAGAAAGTCCTTCACGAACGAGGTGAATTCAGACTTAACAATCATTATCAAACGAAATTTGATCGCATTCGAGATCTTAATATTACTTCTCTAGTTAATGAAAAGGTTGTTGATAAAGGTCGGGGGTTTCAATTGACAGCTAACTCGATACATATTTTGCAACATCAAATTATAGAATATCTAATCAACAGCTACGGAAATGATTTAGACATTAATGAAATATATCAAATCACAAACATCAAACGGGGTGAATTACAAGCGCAGTTTCTAGGAGTTCTAAAGAAAATTCATGACGATATTAAGCAATTTTCGCCATCGATAATGTCTTATCATCAAAACTGGATTGATCTAATCTCCAATATTCGAAAGGATGATCGACTTTCAACCGATCAAAAGGAATCAAACATTTCCAAAATACTTCAGACTCGTCTACTTGGCTATAACCATCTTGTCAACGAGATTCAGACTAACAACTTTAAACTTGTTTCTCATTTTAACCCAGAAGAATGGAGCTATGAATCCATAGGTTACTTAGATTTCATTAAAGCCTTTGTGCCAACCAAAAACACCTTCTATAAATCACTTGGGAAATTTAAGTATTTGATGGACGAACAACTTCCCAAAAAGTAATTACCGAAATAGCAAAAGCCCCCTTTTGGCTCAAGCTTCAGCTTTTGCCTCACTACCAATTCTATTACATCAACCCCAGATA
The DNA here is from genome assembly GCA_047947195.1 of Bacteroidota bacterium. Taxonomy (GTDB): domain Bacteria; phylum Bacteroidota; class Bacteroidia; order Cytophagales; family Cyclobacteriaceae; genus UBA7330. Next base: position 748,013 of record CP170458.1, on the reverse strand, counting down.
CTCCAATCTCCGCTTCACCGTCTCATCCTTCTTCACAGCTGGCTGTATATTCTCAAGATCCAGGTCAAAGTCATACCCATAATTAAAGGAGTTCATCAGGACAATGGAATTAAGCATCAGTAGCGCTTCAGCAGGATCATCGCATTCATACAGGGCAGCTTTCATCATTGAAACGGGTGATTGTTGATCGACAATGGCTAAAAACATCCCAGCCATCGTCCGGTTGATCAGCAGCTCATCATTTTGGCCGATTTCTTCAATGTATTCAGTGAGTGACCTGGCCTCTTCTTTAAAGCTACTGCCCGCATTGAGGGCCCAATAGCGCTGGATCGGATCACCACTCTGTAAGGCCTCAATGAGTTTACTTTTTACACTTTCAAAGGGTTGTAAACTCAGATCCGCAGTCTCCAGGTATTTGCTGATTTGTGACTTATGCTGTTGCCCAAAAAGTGTCGGGTTTTCCGCTGCATTGTTTAGCAGGTAAAATTCCGGATAAAAGGACAGGTCAGGCATGCCAAGGATCCAGTCATTCAATTCAGACCGCATCTCTTTCAGCTTAATCAGGTATTCAGGGTCATCAGCCAGGTTATTGATCTCAAAGGGATCTTTTTCAATGTCATACAGGGCTTCGGGTGCTTTAAACTGGAAAAAGGCATCTTCTACTTCATTTAATTTACCCTCATCATGAAGCATTAACCATTCCCTGTAAGCTAACTGACGGTATCGGTAATTATTCCTGGATCCATCCACATTAAATGGCTGGTAATTCCGGATATACTTAAAATTTTCTTTTCTCACTCCCCGCACCATGTCATACCTCTCGTCCATTCGATTGGCATAACTGAATGTAGTGTTCCTTTGAGACAGTGATTCAGGCGTCACTCCTTTACCAAGAAATGGCTTGCCATCCATCGCCGCAGGGACTTCAATTCCAGCAAGGTTTAGAACCGTAGGCGCCAGGTCGATAAAGCTTACAAACGCATCATTCCGGGTGCCTGGCTGCAGATCAACCAGATCTTCATAATGTTTGGGAATATGAACCACCATGGGAACATGGAGTCCTGTCTCATAGATATAGCCTTTACTCCCAGGGAGTACTCCGCCATGGTCTCCGTAATAGAAGATAAAGGTATCATCCAATAATCCATCGGCTTTCAAGCTATCAATGACCTCACCGACCTTTTTATCCATCTCAATGATCCTATCCCTGTAATAGGCATTGGTGTATCTAAATATATCTGTCTTCGGGTGATTAGGCTGGATTGTGAACGCATCGAGGGGCGTATCTGTTGGCTTATTTTTCATGTCCTCTTCGCTGAAATGTAGACTGGACTCATGCGATATGGTAAAATTGGAAATGTGAAAAAAGGGCTGACCGGCCTGCCTGTTTCTCCAGGAGGCGTCCCTGGATGACTCATCCCATACTTCATCTCCTTTGATAAAGTTGTAATCCTCCTTACTATTGTTAGTTGTATAGTAACCAGCTTTCCTCAGATAATAAGGAAACATCTGCAGGGAATCGGGCAAAGGAACATGCTGTAATCTTCGATGATATTGCGAAAAGGTTCTGGGTCCATAGCATCCTGAAATAATGGCCGACCTGGCCACACTACAGACAGGCGCATTGGAAAAAGCCCGGGTAAATATGATTCCATTCGTAGTTAATGACTCAATATTGGGAGTAGGCACTCCATTCTCATCAAAAAGTGAAAGGTAATGCTTTGAGTTATCTTCTGAGGTAATCAATACGATGTTTGGCAGGGGTCTTTTATCCTGTTGATCACAAGAGGTGAAAATCAGTAAAAGAGTGACAATAATAAGTGAACGAGCTGTTTTAGGGTAAATGTGATTATGAGTCATAGCACCATTGTTTTTGTTGGCATTTGGTCAACGTTCTAATTAACAAAAAACAATCTACTGATCTTTCAATTTGACTAATTATTTCTATATATTGATAAATAATCTTGATAGAATTCAATTTTCTTCAAGAGGTATCATCAGCCAAACCAGATTTAAAATTAATGAATCAGTCCTCCACCGGGATTCTTATGATGTTCTCTCTAAATAAGAACCTGGAGTATTCAGGTTTCGATGAGGCTTATCATACTTGGGTTTCAAAAAAACATGGTGTACAAATAAAAGCTGGTGATTCATGGCCGGGATTTAAAGTCAGATCGAAAAAAGGCATTTCTGAGTTTAAGAAACAGGTCTCCCGATTCTTAGCGGGAGGAAACATAATAGATGAGAGTACTTTCGGATCAGCGACCTACGGAAAATCTTTTTCCTGCAGTTGCAGTATGCGTATTTATGACAACGAAGGGAAAGTTTCCGGTGTAACTATTCTGTTGAATGAAAATCAAGATTCGACTGTAAAGATCATTACGGATTCAGAGCTATTAAATCTTGAGTTGGTCGCAAAGAATGTCCAAAACTCGGTAGTCATAACCGATTCCAAAAGAAAAGTCGAATATGTCAACGATGCTTTTGAGAAGATTACAGGATATTCATTTGCTGAAATGAAGGGCAAATCATTGTCAATTCTACAAGGAAAGAATACTAAAGCAGAGGACATCAAAAAAATGGATAAGGGCTTAAAGAAAAAAGAGCCTTTTTCTATAGAAATACTTAACTACAGTAAATCCGGAAAAGAGTATTGGTTGGAAGTATTTATCACTCCCATTTTTGATAAAAAAGGAAAAATATCAAAATTCATAGGGATACAGAATGACATTACTGAGAGAAAAGCATTTGAAGAAACATCGCGTAGGAATGAAGCCCAGTATCTGGCCATCATCAACTCACTGCATGAAGGGGTAGTTGTTCAAGGTATTAATGATACAATTATTGTCGCTAATAATTCGGCAGCTAAAATTCTTGGTCTTACCAAAGATCAACTCTTAGGTAAGGATTCATTTGATCCTAGATGGAAGGCACTCAATGCAGATGGAACCCCCTTAGACCCAACGGAACATCCTACTATGGTTACATTAAGAACAGGAAAACCTGTAACCAACTTTATCATGAATGTTCATGTGGGAAATAAATCCAGAAAAATTATTTCAATAAACTCTGAGCCAGTAAAAGATAATAAAGGCAAAATGTTTGCGGTCGTAGCCACATTTTTAGATGTGACAAAGCAAATCGCCACGCAAAAGGAACTTAGGGATAGTGAAGAACGATACAGATTACTGGTAGAAAATGCTCCGGTAGGCATTTTACTGCATATGGATGGGAAAATCAAAATCAGAAACCATTATGCAGCGAGATTGTTAGAGGAAAAGTCCAGGAATACATTGATCAACAAACCCTTTCTGAATATCATCCATCCCGATTTCAGAGATATTGTTAGATATCGTTATGAACGTTTGAAATCTGGTAAAGTCCAGAAGCTTGAAGAAATTGAAGAAAAGCTTGTCACACTGGATGGCAAGAATATTGATGTATTGAAATCAGGGATTGCTGTCAGTTATAAAGGCAAACCCGCCTTTCTTACGGTATTTTCCGATATCTCTACAATTAAAGAAACAGAGAAGCTGGTCAAAGCCAATCAGGAACGCTTAAGTAACTTAGCAAATAGTGTCCCGGGTGCTTTATTACAGTATAAAATAAATGCCGACGGAACGGATGAATTACTTTATGTAAGTGAGCAGGTCATAGATCTCTGGGAAGTCTCCAAAAAGGAAGCTTTAAATGATGTGTCAAAATTATGGGATCCGGTACTAAAAGAAGATCTGCCTGGAATGCAAGACTCAATAATGAATTCTGCGATGTCAATGACTTTTTGGGATCATCGATGGAGAATCAAAACTAAAAGTGGCAATATTAAATGGCTTAACGGCAGAGGAATTCCAAAAAGACTTGATGATGCAAGTGTAATCTGGGATTCTCTTATTCTGGACATTACTGATCTCAAAAAAGCAGAAACGCTACTGGAAGAAACCAATAAACAACTCGAATTAGCTGTAGATACTGCAAAACTTGGAATCTGGACCTATGATATTCAATTAGATAAATTGACCTGGAATGATATCCTTTATGAGATTTACAATATCAAAAAGGAAGAATTCACAAATCATCTTGAGGGATGGACATGGAAAGTCCATAAGGATGATGCCAAAATAGCGAAGGAAGAATTTGATCAAATCTTAAATGGACATGTAGTATTCAATTCTCAATTCAGAATTCACCCGACACCTGATACCATAAAGCATATTCAAGGTTCAGGAGCTCCATTTAAAGATGAACATGGAACAATTCAGAAACTTATTGGAATTGATGTTGACATTACCGAATTTGTTGAAAAGGAAGAAAAGTTAGAGGAGGCATTAAAAGCTAAAAATACTCTTCTCAAAGAGCTTCATCATCGAATCAAGAATAATCTAAACCTTATTTCCAACCTGCTTTACCTAAAATCAAAATCCACAAAGGATAAAGCACTACTAGATTATATCAAAGAAACCAACACAAGGATAAATACTATTGCAAAGACCCATGATCAGCTTTTGAGGTTAGAGGAATTTGATCAACTGGACATTAAAGATTACCTGGAAGATCTAATTTCTACTTTGATAGCAACTTATACTTCTGGTGGTTCCGCTTTTACATTGAAGTCAAATATTGAGCATTATAACCTATCTGTTGATAAAATATTAGTCATTGGTCTACTTACAAACGAAATAATTTTAAATACAATTAAATATGCATATGAGCCCGGTATCGGGGGTCCAGTTTTCTTAACCTTTAAAAAACTTAAAGAATCGATACGCTTAACTGTATATGATAAAGGCAAAGGGATACCTGCAAAAATCCTTAAGAACAGGAATTCGACTGGATTAAACCTGATCAACCTGCTGACTCAACAATTAAAGGGATCCGTTAGACTTGAAAGTGAAAAAGGTGTTAAATATGTAATCGATTTCCCGTTGGAAGGTTAAGTGAATGAAAAGAAAAGTACTCATCATAGAAGATAACCTGATTTCGTCTACAGCACTTGAAATGATGATTCTTTCAAATGGGTTCGAAAGTGTTGGAAAGTATGATTCCGCAGATGAGCTACTAAAATTATATTCATCCACGATGCCTGACCTGATTTTACTGGACATCATGTTGAATGGGAAGAAAAATGGCTTAGAGGCTGCAAAAGAACTTCGTACAAAATCCAATGTCCCTATCGTCTTTCTCACCGCCCTAAGTGACTCAGATTCAATGACAGCCATTAAAGAAATAGAAAATTCCTCGGCAACATTTAAACCCTACGCAGAGGAGCTGATCCTTCAGGAAATGAAGAAATTCTTTTGATTAATTCATGCTTTTTCGTAAGCTTTTTTGAAGGACGAAAACATGTCTTTGACAATCTCTTTTGGATCACCATCAGGCGATAGACTTTCAAATGAGATATATCCCCGATAATCCGACTTTTTCAGAATTGTCGCAATCTTATCCATATTCACAGGGACCCGTTTTCCATTCTGAGTGACATGCTCTTTCACAAACCAATAATCTGCATAGGGTGCCAGCTTCTCAATCTCACTATAGGGGTCCGGATCATCCAAACTTCCTACATCCAGGATGAGCCCAAACCATTCCGAATCAACTCTTTCAATCATATCGATCACTTCGTCTGCTTTAAATAAAAAGTTATTATGATGCTGAAGTGCAGCAATAACTCCCGTTTTCTGAGCAAATTCAGCACACACCTTAAAATCTTCTGCCATCCACTTCTTCACCTGATCTTTACTGTAGCCTGTGTAATCTCCCCTACCGGCATAGATACGCATGATAGTCGCTCCCAACTTTTGAGAGACAATCAGCCAGTTTTTGATAAATTCAATATCTGCATTTCTGGCTTCGCGATCAGGGACAGTAAAATCATTCCTTACTCCCGTCCAACTGATATTAAGTCCTAATCTCAAAGCTTTTTTCTTTAACCGGAAGAGCTCTTTATCATCAGGAATCTCCGGGTAAGATTTGAAATAGTATCCGGTTAAATCCACTGCATTGAGTCCAATGTCAGCCGCATACTCCATCATATCATCAAAATTCATCTGACCATCACGCAATTGCTGATTGAATGAATAGGCATTCACACTAAACTGTAATCTTCTGTCCTGAATCGTAGGCTTAAACTTAAAACCAGAATTAAGGATTAGGGGTGTGAGGGCCAACTGCCCTAAGACTTTTCTTCTTTGCATGCTTATTGGGTAAATGAATGTTTCAATTTAGTAGAAATAAAATAGAATGATAAATTTCATAAGACATGATCCTTTGAAATCACATATCTATTGACCTCCTGAAAAAAGTTAATATAGCCTGGCACTTTCTCCTGTGATCCTAAATACTCAAATCCAGCTTTTACGAGTGTACGATTAGGTGGAGCGTTAAGCGAAAAAGGCTCACAATAAAGTCGTTCTAATTTGAATCTTTGGAAATAGAGAGGCAAACTCAACTTCACAAGCTCTGTACCAATACCCTTTCTCCTGAGTATCTCTGGCCAGACATGCAGATGCATATAGGCATGGTCTCCATAGACTATTTTATTGATATTTGAATGCCCAATACACTCCCCATCCTGAAGCCATGCGATATAAAAAAATTTCCTTTCCTGATCTGGTTTTTTCAGGTCATCCCAGATGAGATTCAACCATTCCTCTTTTTCTGTTAACAATAAAGGATCCACACCCATCTTTCTAAGATATGATTCAGGTGAGTTCAAAAAGTAATCAACTACAACAGGTATCTCCTCTCGCTCCATCGGTCTCACTTCCAGTTTCATCGCCCTTTTCTATTTAACTGATAATTTATGGAAATTTACAGCATGAAGATGTTCTGGATAACAATTTTATCTATTTCCTCACTCTATGCTTGTGAATCAAGAAAAAATACAAAACAGGATGCTCCACCTGAAGATTCCATCTCCTATTCATTTAATTATGAACAATCACCAGTGGACTTTACAGTGAGCGATTCTTCCGGATATAGTATTACTTTTCACAAGCATTTGGATAGCTCATACTATGCATATTTTAGGTTTCGATTGCCAGAAAATCAAAGACATTTGATGGCAGCCGTTCCGATACTTTCAAGCTTATGGAGGGAATCAAATCAAAAAATTGATATCCAATTAACCTCATTTAATGTTGGATACCCGCTTGAGTATAACGATATCTTAACTAACCAGATCCAGACATTTGCAGCTTCAGAGCTATGGTTAAATCATGTAAGAGCGAATGGCAAAAATCCTGATTATCGATTGATTGAAATGATCATGTTCAGCAATGGTATCTATCCACTCGACGAACTGGTTGCAGACTTTGACTATGAAATCACTGGAATTTCTATTGAGAAAGTAGGGTTTGTTGAATCTGAAAGATTGATAGGAATGGGATTTGATGGATCTCTGATCATTCCGATGCCATACATGGTTTGGATAGAAATAAAACCAATCAGTCAGAATGGCCATTAAGATTACAAGCACCCAAAATGCCAAGATTAAGCAATTGGTAGCGCTACAAAAGCCAAGGGAACGTAGGAAATCAGGCACCTTTTTAATTGAAGGAATTCGTGAAATTTCTCTGGCACAGCAAGGAGGCATTGAAATTATTGAATACTATATATGTGATGAGGTGTTCAATCAGGATCCCAAATATCCCATTGATACAGATAGGAAAACAGTCTACTCCATCACCCCGGATATTTTTTCCAAAGTTGCTTATCGTGATAGTTCAGGCGGCATGCTGGTAGTTGCAAAAACACCAACCCAATCATTGAACCAACTTAGCCAGACGACCGATCCCCTATACCTGGTATTGGAACATGTCGAAAAACCAGGAAATATCGGGGCTGTATTAAGGACTGCAGATGCAGCGGGAGTAGATGGCTTAATCATCTGTGACCCTGCCACTGACTTATTCAATCCAAATATCATTCGAGCAAGTCTGGGATGCCTTTTTACAGTACCTACTATAACATGTACTAATGAGGACCTCATTAACTTTTTTAAGCAACGAAACATAAAATCATTCGCTACTCTTCCTGATACTAAACTGGAGTACACCAAAGTGTCATACCAAGGAGCAGCTGCAATCTTGTTGGGTGCAGAGTCAACCGGCTTATCTGAATTTTGGGAGAAACATGCCGATTACAAGGTGAAAATTCCGATGGCTGGCAAAATAGACAGCCTTAACATTTCTAATGCAGCGGCCATCTTCACCTTTGAAGCTTTAAGGCAAAGGAATGCTTAGATTGTATTTACCTTTTATTATCTGTCAAACTTAAGCTGCATCTCATCGAGGCTTTTGATAGACCCTACAACGGTGATCGTATCTTTAAACCTTAGACGGGTGTAACCATGCGTAATGATGGTCTGGCCTCCACGAACGACAGAAAGAATGATCACATCTGATGGAAGTCGAAGATCACGAAGGCTGATTCCATGTAGATCAGGATTTAGCAACTCAATATCCCTGGTATCCTGTCCTTTTTCCATACCCAGGAGCAATGATGCCGCCTGTGGCGATCGAACAAAGTGATCCAGTAAACTTACAATAGCAGTAGAGGGATCAACTATCAATGCACCCAGGTCAAGGAATTTCTTGGAATTATAGCGGTGATTCAAGCGAACAATGAGATCTTTTGTGCCAATCTTATGATAGATCATCTCACAGATCTTAAGGTTTTCCTCATCAGAAAGCATCATGACGATGGCCTCTGATTTATCTGCATTGATTGACATAAATTCCTCATAATCAAAATTCTTGAAGTAGCGAATAGGGATACTGTCAGGCTCATCAATACTCCCAGGTTCTTTCTTGGTAGCAATTTGAACCTCCCATCCATTTTCTCTTAACTGGTTAGCAAGCGCTACAGACTGACTTTCAAAACCTACAATTATGGCATCACGTATCCCGTCGAATTCAGGCACCGGTGCCCTACTTCGATCCTCTCCGACCTGGTAAATCGCCCACTTGAAAAGTGGGGGTCCAATGAATTGATTGATCACAATCAAAGCAATAATTACGGTTGCGAATTGCTCTCCCCAACCTGGAAACTGATTGGCAACTACTGTAGCAAGACCCAGCGCTACACCAGCTTGAGTGATATAAGGCATCCAGCCAAGGTGATTAAATTTCATCGGATCTCTGGCCAAAAACCCTCCGGTGTATCCACCAATGATCATGGTAAGTATCCTGATAAAAAACAGAATAAAAGCAACACCAATTACTTCACCTATCACATTTAATGAAATGGAAGCTCCGGTAAGTGTAAAGAAAGCTACATAAACAGGAACCCCGGTATCTTCCAGAATTTTCAAAAACTCTGGTCTGGCTCTGCTATAGTTTGTTACATGGAAACTAGCCAGGATGCAGATAAGTAATGGCTCTAGAAATATCTTATGCTCATAATTAGCTGCTGTATAATCAGCTATAGAGTGAGATAGCCAATATGCACTGTATCCAACAAAGAGGATAAATCCAGTCTTAACAATCTTCCTGATTCGCCATTGTAAAATGATCTTTAATCCATACCCATAGACAAAAAATCCAACCAGAAAAGATAGCCCCAATTCCAAAATGAGTAAGAATATCTCCAAAAAATCAAACGCCTGACCATCAATCAGCACCTGGGAAATCGAAAGGCAAATAGAAAAAAGAACAATCACTAAAAAGTCTTTTACTACCGTTACCCCCATGACCGTTTGCACGTAGGGGCCTTTTGCCCTCAGTTCGTTGATAATGGCAATAGCTGAGGCAGGAGATCTAGCCACAAATACTGCAGCTGTTAGCATTGAGACAGCCAGTTTACCTCCTGTATTAATTCCGTCCATATAGGGGATGTGGTCGGAAAGGAAGAAAACCAAAATAGTACCTAATATAAAGGTGACGAATAGCTGACCAAATGTATTCCACTTAATGGAGTTAATTCGACTTCTCAATTCTCCCACATATAATTCTGCACCCGCAGCGAATGCAATGAAGGCAAGCGCTATCTCATTGATGAAATTCAAATCTGTTTTAGCCGAAACAGGGATAAGCCCAATAATATATGGTCCGGCAATGATTCCGGTAATAATCAACCCTGTAATTAATGGGAGGTGAATCTTTTGAAACGTCTTTGCAATTTGATTTGCAGCAATGGAAATAATCAAAAACCCTGCTATGAGCAAAAGAAGTTCCTTATCGGCTATGAGTTGAGTGAGATCCAAACTATTGTCTTTTGAGGTTTCTTTTGCCGGGAATTTATCTTTTCCAAGCACATTGAAACAAACAAGTGAAGATCACTTATTTATTTCGAAGTTGTTAAAATATCCAATATATAGTTATGATTCGTATTAAAAAATTAATCTTTTTTTGACATTGAGTTTAAATTAATACTATACCTCATTTATCCTATCAATCTCAATGCTTTGCACATCTAAGGTTAATGAGCGTTCTTCAGAAAACACAGAAGACTCACTCAGTCCAGACGATAATCGATAGGATTTATCGTGTACCTGGAAAATGTTAGAAATTATTTGAAGATGATTATCTCCAGTTTGAGCTATTCATCCTTAAAACTGCTTTCATAATATCCTTTTGGCTGATTTGCCCAATAAGCTTGCCGTCCCTTACTACAGGGAAACGTCGCAATCTTCTGGTGAGGAACATATTAGCGGCTTCAAAAATATTGGTCTCTGGTGCGATACTTATCACATTTGTTGCCATGTGATCGCTAACCAAACCAGATAGAATGAGCATGTTGTTGTATTTTCCCTTTACCACCTCTTTCAGGCAGTCTCCTTCAGAAATGACACCCACTAATTCATTGTCCTTGTTTACTACGGGACCACCAGATATCCTATGCTTAATGAGCAGATCAACAGCATCAAACATCGACTGGTCCGGGTGAAACGTAATTAATCGGGTGGCCATGTAATCAGCCACGATCATCGAATGATGCTCCTCGGCTTTGGACTTGATCACATGTGGTCCTTGATAGCTAATAACCATGATTTCTTCAGTTTTTGGGTTTTGAGTGAAATAAAAGTTACGAAGAAATCAGCTATTTTCCAAATATGTTTTTCCGTGTGATTAATACAATGAACTGAAATTCAGGGTCTTATGACCGAGAAATCATGAGTTATAGTTGTACTCTCATTAATAGTAGCTGCGACTGAACAATATTTCGTTGTGGCTAATCCAACAATACGTTCTGCCTCCTCATCTGTCAGGTCAGGAGAGAATATATCATAATGAATATGGATATCAGTAAATTTTTTGGGGACTTCCTCCCTCCTGTTACCTACGACTTCTCCCTTGATATCCACTAATTCCTTACGTCGCTTCTTTACCATCAGAGCAATATCCACAGCCGCACAGGCAATTAATCCGGAAAGTAATAATTCAGTTGGTGACATGGCTTTTTTCTCTTCACGAGGTAACATGTCTATTGGAATCTGATTACCGGATTCATTGGTCGCCGTGTATGCCCGGTCATCTTTATAGTCTAATTTTATTTTTAAGGTAGCCATTAAACAATTTGTATTTTGAGTCTTGCAAATCTAGACAACAACACTTTTCCCTCATCCACTGGTTCAATTTTATCACTACTTTTTTGGTTCTAGGTATTCTACACCTACATTTGTGCCTCATTTTAAATAATTAGTGGAGATATGATCATTCCGAAGGAGTCGAAGCTTAATGAAAAACAGCTTAAAGAAGTAATTTCAATTGTAGAGGAATACAATTGCCGTATTCAACCTATAGAGGGGCATCACAGAACAATATATGCGGTGTTGGGTGAAGAAAGAGAAACCATCATGGTCAACCGCATTTTAGGATTAGACTACATTGATCGGTTTGATGCTGTTGATTCTCCCTTTAAGTTGATGGACGTTAATTCGGAATTGGCTCACCATCGAATTGTCCTTGGTGGAAAGATGGTCGGGGACGATCCATTCATCATTGCCGGTCATTGCACCATTGATCCCAAAAACCCATCCCTATTCCTGGAAACTGCACATGCAGTGAAAGAAGCTGGAGCAAGCGCCATCCGCGGTGGCGTATGGAAACCACGAACCATGCCTTATTCCTTCCAGGGAGATGATAGCTCAATAAAAATCCTGATGGATGCTAAAGAGCAAACTGGCTTACCTGTTGATACCGAAGTAATGGATGAACATCAGCTTCGTATTGCTGTGGAAGCCGGTGTAGACATTTTACAGGTAGGAGCGCGAAATGCTTTAAACTATTCACTATTGAAGAAGATTGGAGAGCAAACTGCTGATAAGCCAATTGCAGTCCTTCTCAAAAGAAGTATGGGTATGGGTCCGGTAAATGAATTTATTGCGGCTGCCGAATACATCGCTGCGGGTGGTAATCCTGACGTGATGCTGTGTCCACGCGGAACAGCACCTACTATGGATGCTTACAGGAATTACCCGGATGAGTCCATCACTCCACTCCTGAAGGAGAAAACATGGGCACCAGTAATAGTGGATCCTTCACACTCAGTTGGTCGAGCTAAATATGTTCCTTCAGCTGCTATGGCTGCTATGGCATATGGAGCGGATGGAGTAATTGTGGAAACCCATTGCCAACCTTCTAAAGGTATTGGTGATGATCCAAAGCAATCCATCACACCTAAAGTATTGGAAAAACTGATCCAGGACATCAACCTAATTTGGGGAATCCGAAAGTCTTACAACACCAAGATCCCCCAAACTGTATAGGTTTTAAAGTTCTCTGATCCAGATATTACGATATCTCACAGGGTCACCATGATCCTGGAGCATCAATGGTAGTTTACCGTCATCTTTAATGTATTTAGGTAACCCGGTAAAAGTTGTACCTCCCATGAGGGCAACATTATTCTGAATCAAAACGCCATTATGCAATACAGTAATTCTTGCCGGAGAAATCAAAGTTCCTTTGTCACTGAATTTTGGTGCAGTGAAAATTACATCATATTTCTGCCAGGTTCCTGCTGGTTTGCTCGCATTAACTAATGGCGCATATTGCTTATAAATGGAACCAGCCTGTCCATTGGAATAGGTTTCATTGCCATTTGAATTTAATACCTGCAATTCATATTTACCCATCAGGAATATCCCACTGTTTCCATATCCCTGACCAGTTTCACCTTTCATTATGGGAGACAACCATTCGATGTGAAGCTGTACATCTCCAAAACTTTTCTTCGTTTCAATCCCGCCTCTTTTAGGTGCAACAACCAGTTCGCCATTTTCAATCTTCCATCCAGCTAATGAATCTTTCCCTGCCTTTTTCCATTGCGAAAGATCTTTCCCATCAAAAAGCACAATGGCATCTGATGGAGGTGCATTCATTTCGCCCGGGGTAACAATAGGAACATCCAGATACAATTCAGTCATATAAGGAACCATCTTTCTTTCCTCTTCCTGAGCAAAAACAATGATGCTAAACAGCACTAAACAAGTTGAAAAGATATATTTCATCATGATTTGAGTTTAAAAAATTAAAGCCAAATTATACATTTCTCCGGTATTGACCACCAACTCTAAACATGGCGTGGGTAATTTGTCCCAATGAGTTTTTCTTCGAAACCTCCATCAGCTCTTCAAAGATATTTCCATTATCTACAGCTACCTTTTTTAATTGATCCAGAGCTCCCGTAGACTGTTGAGAAAAACTTTCCTTCATACCATTCAGATTCTTGATTTGACATTCCTTCTCTTCCACGGTTGCTCTGATTACTTCTCCAGGAATAATGGTCATCGATCCTTGAGAAGACAGGAAAGTATTCACGCCAACGATCGGCAATTCCCCGGAATGTTTCTTGTGTTCATAGAGCATGCTTTCTTCCTGGATTTTACCACGTTGATACATGGATTCCATTGCCCCAAGGACTCCTCCTCTTTCTGTGATCCGGTCAAATTCCATCATCACAGCCTCTTCAACAAGATCAGTTAGTTCTTCAATGATAAAAGAACCTTGCATAGGATTTTCATTTTTAGCTAACCCAAGCTCTTTGTTGATTATCATTTGAATGGCCATAGCCCGTCGTACCGAAGCTTCTGTCGGGGTTGTAATCGCTTCATCATAAGCATTGGTATGCAAAGAATTGCAGTTGTCATAAATCGCGTAGAGCGCCTGTAGGGTAGTTCGAATATCATTGAAGTCAATTTCCTGTGCGTGTAGCGACCTGCCGGAAGTCTGAATGTGATACTTTAACTTCTGGGATCTTTCATTGGCTCCATATTTAAGTTTCATGGCCTTAGCCCAGATCCGTCTGGCTACTCGCCCGATCACCGCATATTCGGCATCAATGCCATTAGAGAAAAAGAATGATAAGTTCGGTGCGAAATCATCGATATGCATTCCCCTGGAGAGATAATACTCCACATAGGTAAATCCGTTCGACAAAGTAAAAGCAAGCTGGGTAATGGGGTTGGCACCTGCTTCCGCAATGTGATAACCGGAAATGGAGACCGAATAAAAATTCTTCACCGAATGATCAATGAAATATTGTTGAACGTCACCCATCAGTTTCAGCGAAAACTCCGTGCTAAAAATGCAGGTGTTTTGGGCCTGATCCTCTTTGAGAATATCGGCCTGGACGGTTCCTCTAACAACTGAAAGGGTTTTTTCCTTGATTTCCTGATAAATAGTTGATGGGAGCACTTCATCCCCTGTGACTCCAAGCAGCATCAGCCCCAGACCATTGTGGCCTTTTGGTAACTTCCCGTTGTATTTAGGCCTTTCTCTGACTTTGAATATTTCCTTTAGTTTCTTCTCCACCTCCTCTTCCAGCCCCTGTTCCTTGATATAAAGTTCACATTGCTGGTCTATAGCAGTATTCATAAAGAATGCCGTGATTGTTGCTGCAGGACCATTTATGGTCATTGAAACCGAAGTGGAAGGATCACACAGGTTAAACCCAGAGTACAGCTTCTTAGCATCATCGAGACAGCAGACACTCACCCCTGAATTGCCAATTTTACCGTAGATATCAGGTCTGTGATCCGGATCTTCTCCATACAGAGTGACTGAGTCAAAAGCAGTTGATAAACGAGCTGCTGGTAATCCTTCTGATAAATAATGAAATCTTTTATTTGTTCGCTCTGGGCCACCTTCACCCGCAAACATTCGGGTTGGATCTTCTGACTCCCTTTTAAAAGGAAAAACACCTGCAGTGTAGGGGAAAGAACCGGGAACATTTTCCTGCATTTGCCATCGGAGGATATCTCCCCAGGCTTCGAATTTGGGTAAAGCAATACGGTGCACTTTGGACCCTGAAAGTGTCTCGAAGGATGTCTTTACGCTAAAGGCCTTGCCACGCACTTCATAGTTGTATTCATCTCCGGAGTACTTTTGCTTTGTATCTTCCCATGACTCTATCAAAGCCATATTATCCGGAGCGATCTTATGTTTTAATTCCTTTTTAAGCGTTTCAATTTCTTTTGAGGCTTCCCCATCTTGTGTTAAAAGTCCTTCTGTCTGGTGTACACTATAGAGTTTTTGCGCGAACCCACTCTGGGATTCTACATCCGTATTATATTTTCGGATTGTCTCCGTAATCTCGGATAGGTATCTGGTTCTTTCAGGTGGGATAATAAACACCTTTGCTGAGTTATGCTCCCTGATATTCAATGAAGATTTGAAATCAATCCCCGACTTCCTGGCAATCAACTTCATTAATTCCAGATAGAGTTTGTTCATTCCCGGATCATTAAATTGTGAAGCGATGGTCCCATAAACCGGGATTTCATCATCTGGTTTCTCCCATAATTGATGATTGCGAACGTATTGCTTTTTGATATCCCGTAAGGCATCCAAAGCACCCCTTTTATCGAACTTATTGAGGGCTATGATATCAGCAAAGTCGAGCATGTCGATCTTTTCCAACTGACTCGCAGCTCCATATTCAGGTGTCATTACATAAAGAGATACATCTGAATGATCAGTTATTTCTGTATCCGATTGACCAATGCCTGAGGTTTCCAGGATCACCAGGTCATACCCGGCAGCTTTTACAATATCTACAGCTTCCCTGACATATTTTGAAAGGGCCAGATTGGATTGCCTGGTTGCCAAAGACCGCATATATACCCGATCATTGAAAATGCTATTCATCCGAATCCGATCACCCAACAATGCACCTCCTGACTTTCTTTTGGATGGGTCAACGGAGATCACAGCAATAGTCTTCTCATCAAAATCCTCCAGAAAACGCCTGACCAATTCATCAACCAAAGATGATTTTCCTGCACCTCCTGTGCCGGTGATCCCTAAAACCGGCGCATCTGCCATTCCTTTCACCTTGTCAGAAAAAGCCTGATTTCGATTAGGAAAATTCTCCATCGACGAGATCAGGTGAGCTATTTCCTTTTTGTTCTGGACATTCCATTTTGGATCATAACCATTCAGCTGCTCTCCAACTGCAAAATCGACACCTTTGATCAAATCATTGATCATTCCCTGTAATCCCATTTTGCGTCCATCATCTGGCGAATAGATCCTGGCAATTCCATAATTATGCAACTCTTCAATCTCTTCCGGTAGAATGGTTCCCCCACCGCCGCCATAGATCTTGATTTTTTCAGAATCATTTTCCTTGAGCAAATCATACATGTATTTGAAGAACTCCATATGCCCTCCCTGATAAGAAGTAATAGCAATAGCATTTGCATCTTCCTGAATTGCACAATCAACGATTTCACGTACAGATCGGTTATGTCCAAGGTGAATCACTTCACACCCTGAAGACTGCATGATCCTCCGCATGATATTGATGGCTACATCATGCCCGTCAAACAGAGATGCTGCAGTAACTATCCTAACATGATTTTTTGGTTGATACGGAGTGTTTTCCTCTGACATAAACTGAATTCAAACAAAGGAGTAAAGTTACATAAATAGCCATTCAACCCCATTCAATAAATTCCCTATCATATTTACCAAAATTTCTTAGATTACAGGACCGAACCTGATTTGACCGATGTTTATCCAGGTTCCCTAACTTGGATATTAATGACTATTTCACCAGCCTTCAACTATTCCAGGGTATCATCGATTGACTTCCTTAGAGGGGTTGTGATGATTCTCATGGTATTGGATCATACACGAGATTATTTTCATGCGGATGCACTCATTTACGATCCTTTAGATCTTAGTCAGACCACATTACCAATCTTTCTAACAAGGTTTATTACCCATTTTTGTGCTCCGGTTTTTGTTTTTCTGGCTGGGACTTCAGCATTTTTTGTAGGGCAAAGAAGGGGAACCAAATCACTGTCAATCTGGCTAGTCAAAAGGGGAATTTGGCTGATCATTGCTGAATTGACTATTATCAAATTTGCATGGATGTTTAAGCTCAATTTTTCAATGCTCATTTTACAGGTTATTTGGGTTCTTGGAGTCAGTATGATTTTCCTTGCAGCATTTATACACGTACCAAAAAAATTAATGATCGTACTTTCCCTTCTGGCAGTATTTGGACATAATTTGATGGACAATTATCAGCCCCAAGCCTGGTCTGGTCTATGGGGATTTCTCCATGTGCAAGGCCCTGTTGCTCTCTCAGACACAGTAACTGCTTTTGTAGCATATCCAATGATCCCCTGGATATTCGTGATGGCATTGGGTTATCATTTCGGTTCCTTATACACAAATAATGTAAACCCTGAAAATCGAAAGAAATTCTTGTATTTGCTGGGATTGGGAATGATCGTACTTTT
This sequence comes from Bacteroidota bacterium, assembly GCA_047947195.1. GTDB lineage: Bacteria > Bacteroidota > Bacteroidia > Cytophagales > Cyclobacteriaceae > UBA7330. The sequence continues at coordinate 730,321 of CP170458.1, read as the reverse complement.
TGTATTACTGAGATCCATAAATATCTATGGGAATCTTGATCCATGGATCAAACAGGATTCAATCATATTTACAATCTTATCTTTCATTGACGTTACTAAATATCCACCTTCATTGGATTATCTGCTCATCACGTTAGGCCCTTCAATCCTTTTATTGGCTTTTGCTGAAAAATGGTCAGGCAAAATGTATGATCGTGTGGTTACCATTGGTCGAGTACCCATGTTTCTATACATCATCCATATTTACGTCATTCATCTTTTTGCTGGATTTGCAGCCGCGATGACGGGCTTCTCATTCTCTGATATGATCCTGGATGGTTGGGTAGGTTGGGATGAAAGCCTTAATGGATATGGATTTTCATTACCAGTTACTTACCTGATTTGGGCTGGCATAATTATTGGTTTATATCCGATTTGTAAGCGATATTATGATTATAAAAGAAGCCATCGTGACCAATGGTGGTTAAGTTATCTTTAGTTTGTAGAAATTTACAATACAATGGAATCATACCAAGTTACTTCCATTTTTGGATTGTAATTCCTAATTTAAGTGTGCATTAACCGTCAATACAACCTATGAAACGTTTATTTTTCCTCAGCTTATCAGTATTTACACTCTTTTGTCAGGCTCAAACGCCAATCACCACAATACCATTTGAACTTTATGGTGATCATATCATGATCAAGGTTAGTGTTGACGATTCGGATCCACTTGACTTCATTTTTGATTCTGGTTCTGGTTATACCGTAATCGATACAGATGTTTCAAAAAAGCTTGGTCTCGCTGGTAAGAAAATTCAGTTGAATCAGACCTCAACAGTCCTTGAGTTGATCAAGCACAATAAACTCGAGATCAATCATTTTCCGATGGAGAAAAATATCGAAGTCTATTCGACAGACCTGGATCACCTGGAAATAAGCCTGGGGAGAGATATTGATGGGATAGTAGGGTATGATTTACTGCATCACCATACAGTACATCTTAATTATGAGCTAAAGAAAATGGATATCTATGAACATGGCACCGGTCCAAAAACAGGAGATCCTATCCCATTCGATCTCAATATTTCAATTCCAGTTATCAAAGGCTCTGTTGTCCTAAACAATAATGAGCCTCATGACGCCAATTTTTATGTGATTACTGGAGCAGGAACTACGCTGGATTTCAATTCCCCCTATGCTGAAAAATTTGACGTGGTTCACAAAACAGGAAAACATTATAATTATGTGGTAAAAGGCATAACCAATGAAGAAACTCTACACTATGAAGGTCATATTATATCACTTGCATTCGGCATGCAAATGATAGAAGATCTTCCAATTGGGATTAGTACAGCTAAGAGTGGCATTCAGGCCAGTGAGAGTGTGGCAGGGATTCTGGGCAATGAGGTATTAAGCATGTATAATATCACTTTTGATGTCCCCGGCAAAACATTGTATTTTGAGAAAAATGCAAATTATGGAAAGAAAATGCACGTGAATTGTAGCGGACTTGACTTACAACTATCCCCTGATAAACAAAAGTTGCTTGTGCATCAGGTATTTGAAAATAGCCCGGCATCAGCAGCCGGCATAAAGCTGAATGATGAACTCATCTCTGTAAATAACACACCAGCAAAAGACCTGGCGTTACCAGATATTCAGGAGATGTTAAGGCAAAATGGAGGATCTATCCATTTGGTATTGTCTGAGAATGGAAAAGAAAAAGCGGTTTCGTTGAAACTAAAATCCTTACTGGAAGATTAATCATAATAGAAGAAATATTAGTTACCTTTGAATTGAGGGCTAATATTCCACCAAAAATCACCCATGAAAGCTGTTAGACTACTCTCCTTTCTTATTCTATTGATCTGCATTTTTCAGGTTGAAGCACAGACCGCAAGGACTGTCATAACACTTGATGGTACATCACCAGAAAGATATACAAAACCTCTGGAAGACAGTGTTTCTGCTGGCTCTTCCCTTGGAAGACTGCTAAGTGGTATTGAAGCTGAATTTGGACCTTTGGATGATCCTGCAAACCTGGCTGAGGTAGAAAACAAATTAAATAGTCTTGAAAAATCTGGTATTCTTAGCCAGGTGGCTCGAATAAATAGAAAATATTATGCCTCTTTAATTGAAATGGGATTTACAACCGAGGAAGCTATGAAAATCATTATTGCCAATCCAATAGTGGAGTTTATCAAAAAAGAAGAATCGGAGGTTCCAAAAAAATCCAGGACACTTACACTGGAAATGCAATAAGTTTTCAGTTACTCTGCATTATTTTAGTAAGCTTTCTTAATGCTTTTTGATTATTCTCTCTTTGAATATTATGAATGATATTTAGTTTCTCTCTGGTTGTGAGATGCCAGCTCAACGAAGCACGCTCCAGCTCTTTCATCTGGGCTTCTGTAGATGCGAATAGAAACTCATCCTGATTAAAGATTGAATAGGTATTATACTCCAACTCCACCATGTCAATGGTTTGATTTATTGCAGCCCTGGCCAATTCAATCTTACTATCATTGACAATATCCTGTATGTTTCCAAGGTTGTTGTAGACACTTGCAATTGGATATGTTATCCTGTCAGATAATGATTGTGAAGACTGTTGTTCAATGGGCGAAATTTTGCGGGTGTCCCTTATGATGAGTAACACCACACCTGATGTATTTTCTTCGATCCATTTTCTAAATACAAAAATAAACTGAAGGGCATCTGATACTCCATAATTATCAGAGATCCCCGCATCCATAATTTCAATAGAGGGTTTACTTGGAAGTGAGATAGTTGGGGTGATATAAGGGAAAGAAGCTGACATCCGAAGAGCGGTAATAAAATTAAGATGCTCACTATCCTGCTCCTGGAATAATCTGTTGAAATCTACCCCCCTTACTTTGAATAATTCTCCTCCGGAATCGGGTTCATTGAGGTTAAGAAACGAAAGTGGCTGACTAGATATCATGAGTTTCCTGCCATCATTAGCAATAACTGGAGACATGATAATAACAGGCATTTCTGCCTTCATTTCAGGTTCGGCATAATCTGATAGTCGCTTGTTTAGAATACCGCCAAGATTCTGATTGAGATTTTGTTCAAACACATATCCCCTGTCACGCTTGTATCGATGACCCTCATATTCATATTTGCGGAAACGAGAAAATGCATCATTCACCACAAGACTAAATATGATGGCATTCAGATTGTCTTTACCAATGTTTTCAAGATGTATTGAAGCACCAGGGTCAACATCCTCGCCATTATCTCTTCTATAGACTAACTCCCTGAAATAAGCACTTCCTATTAAACCTCCGGAGGCTCCGGTAATTAGGGTTGTCTTTTCATTTAGTTTTCCATGCAAAACACTATCAGCCTGCTGTAAGGCATTAACAGCCCATAAAGCAGCTCTCTGACCCCCTCCGCTCACACACTGAAGAATCATTTTTGGTTTTTCGGCTGATTGTTTCTCCTTCCAATTTTCAAGAATCTCCAACATATGACCTTTATCTTGTTGATATTGACCTACACTATTCAATTCATGAAGCTTCTGTATCGAGTATTCTGCTGGGCTCACCGTATAATCCAAACCACGTGCCGGATAAAATCCCTTTATAACGCCTGTTTTTATCAAGGCATTAACTGAGAAGAAAAGTACAAGAACAAAAGCAACCCCCCAGCCTTTAAACCAGTAAGAAACGGCTCCTACCAGCATCACCAGAATCGAAAATAAGAGTATGGCACTGGCTGCAGCAGGGAGTTGAAAGTACTTTACTTCCATGAAAGCACCGAGAGCAACAACTAGTAAAATGATTGTTAATTCTATAATTACAGAGTTGAAGTGATTCTGATCAAATACCTTTAATACCGCTTCCTTATCGTAGAAGTCCATCAGGTTTTTCGTGGAACGAACCTTTAAATGGAGATCCAGGTAATACCTGACTGGGTATTTACTCTCCCTGGTTTCTTTTAACTTCTTCATCATCCGATCTCTACTGAGTTTTGAACGTCTCAGTCGTCTATCAACACTCCCGGCCAGGTATTTAAATATGTCCTTGTTAGTAAATTTGAAATAGAAGTAATAAAACAAAAACATGATGGTAATACCGACCATGAGACCAATCAGATTCCACAAAAGATTTAAAGGGGTACTAAACTCATTATTGAGTTGAAAATTGATAACAGCACCGATGTAGATCAATAACGTTATTAATGGGATCACGCTATTATTCACCATGAATTTGGCAAACGGACGTTCAAGAATACCCAAAAAAGAAAATTGATGACTGTCAAGTATATAGGTAGTAATGTGAAATGCCATCGCCAGGTTTCCAAAAGAAAGCCCCACCATAAAGAAGCTTAAAAAATTTACCTGGTTTAGATACTCTGGGTCAAGGAAAAGAAAATGTATGCCATAGATCCGCCCTACTCCACCAAAAACAGAAGCAATAAATAATATCCAAACAAAGAGTAAGGAAATATTCTTCTTAATATGATGAAATACCAATTGGACTGGCAGGGAATATAGTATATCATCTAATATCTTGCGCACGATATCTGCAATCTCAGGATTATGTCCGATAATATATCAAAAAATTGAAATTTTTGTAATCATATGGCTGTCGATTCTAATTATTTGATCGGCCGGGATGGCCTTAAGCTTTATTATAGGTACTGGATACCAGAAAATCCTACAAAAGTGGTCTGTCTGATTCATGGCCATGGAGAACATTCAGGGCGATATAGCAAATTAGCAAGTTACCTGATGGAATGTGGTATTGCGACATATTGCATAGATATGCGCGGGCATGGTAAATCCGAGGGAAAAAAAGGACATGCTAAAAACATGGATATTCTTTTAAGTGACATAGAAGAATTACTTAAAGCTGCCCGGGTCCAGCATCTTCAACCCCCTCTGTTTTTATTTGGGCATAGCATGGGCGGAAACCTGGTGGCTAATTTTATGATATCCAAAGATTCAAAAGAAATTTCAGGATTCATTCTGTCCTCACCATGGATAAAATTAAAATTTTCACCCCCTGCCTGGAAAGTTAAGATTAGTCTACTAATTGGTGCCCTGTGGCCCGCATTTACTGCAGGCACTGGTTTGGATGCATCGAAAATAAGCCGGATTAAATCGGAAGTAGAAAAATATATTGAGGACCCATTGGTCCATGATAAGTTATCAGTCGCACTCTATAAGACAATCATGGAAGGTGGAGAAAATGCTTTGCTGAAGGCTGCTGACATCAAAAAATCTGGATTGGTTTATCACGGTACAGCCGATGAAATCATCGATCACAAAGCATCTGAGCAGTTAGCTAATTCAAATGACAAACTTGAATGGAAAGCCATTGAGGGGGCATATCATGAACCACACAATGATGAGGGAAGAGAAGAGATATATAAGCTGGTTGGGGATTGGCTGTCAAAAAACCAATAAGGCTTACCATGGCTAAGTTAGGCGAAGGATTTGTCAATATATTCCATACCTTTTTATTGATTTACCAGTAGCTTAGATATTATGAAAATAAAGTTAATTGCAACATTGGCAATTGCGGTATTCGTATCCAGTTATTCCCCAGCACAAAAGGTACTTGCCCAGGAAGATATTATCAATCAAATCATTGCTGAAGCAAATGACAGTTCACAACTTGAAGCACTTGCACATGAGTTATTTGATGTAATTGGGCCTCGGCTGGTTGGCTCGCCTCAGATGAAAAAAGCACATGAGTGGGCAGTCAACAAATACGCTCAATGGGGGATACCCGCAAGGAATGAACAATGGGGAGAATGGTTAGGTTGGGAACGCGGCATCTCACATATTGACATGATTTCACCCAGAGTCAAAACTCTTAATGGGATGCAGTTGGCATTTAGTCCACCAACGACTAAGAAGGGTACGACAGCAGAACTGATTATTTTCTCAGGCATTAAAGACTCTCTCGATTTTAGAAATTGGCTTCCAAAGGTTAACGGAAAATTCGTCTTGTTCGCACCTCATCTGGCAAATGGCAGACCAACTGAAAACCTTGAGAAGTGGGCAAAGAATGAGGAGTCATTATTAAGAATGAAATCTGAACGTGAACAAAGCAAGAAAGATTTTCAGACAGATTTAAAAAATACAGGCCTAAGTAAAAAACTTGCTGCTCTGGCAATGGAAGAAGCTGGAGCAGTGGGTATTATTGAAAGTAACTGGTCTGATTATTCGGGTGCTAACAAAATATTCCGTTCTCACACAAAGCAGATTCCAACAATTGACATCTCGCTAGAAGACTATGGGATGCTTTATCGAATGGCTTTGAATAATGACAACCCACAAATCAAGGTAGTAACCGAATCAAAATTTTTGGGTGCAGTACCTGCGTTTAACACCATAGCCGAGATCAAGGGTACAGAATTGCCAGATGAGTATGTAATACTTTCAGCGCATTTTGACTCCTGGGATGGAGGATCGGGCGCTACAGACAATGGAACCGGTACTATCCTCATGATGGAAACAGCGCGGATCTTAAAGAAATTATACCCAAATCCAAAAAGGACAATTCTGATAGGTCACTGGGGAGCTGAAGAACAGGGATTACACGGGTCCAAAGCCTTTGTCGAGGATCATCCTGAGGTTATTGAAGGTGCTCAAGTGGTGTTTAATCAGGATAATGGTACGGGAAGAGTCTTTAGAATGAATGGCCAGGGATTCCTTAATGCTTACGACTTCCTGGAAGAATGGCTGACCAATGTCCCTGGTGAAAACAAAAATGAGATTGAAAGAGAGTATCCAGGACTTCCGGGTCGTGGAGGATCAGATCATTCATCCTTCGTTGCCAAAGGGGTTCCGGTCTTCAATCTGTTCGGTAAACAATGGGACTATGGTACCTATACCTGGCATACAAACCTGGATACGTATGATAAGATAGTTTTTGAGGACGTAAGGAACAATGTGGTTATCGCTGCTATCCTGGCTTACATGGCTAGTGAGGATCCTGAAAAAGCATCAAGAGAACAGCGATTACTCCCAATGAATAAGAAAACCGGAGAACGAACAACCTGGCCCGAACCAAAGAGTCCTAACAGAAGAGGTTATCTGGATGAATACTAATCAATGTCCTATATGAAATAAGGCATCGCCCCTATTCACGACGGGATTGTTGTTTACTCCAATAATGTGTCCATCTACTGGGGACTTCATTTTAATCTCATAATCACCAAAAGGATCACTAACAACACCAAGAACTTGTCGTTTCTGAACGGCTGCTCCATTTCGGACATATGCTACATGGAGACCTGCTGATTTAGCTCTGATCCAGGTAGACTGCCTAATAATAGTGGGATTTTTTGTGCTTTCCGGAGCCTCGGATATCATATCCAAATGTTTCATAACTCGCAACATACCATTGATGCCCTCATCAATCGCATTCTTTCTTAGTCGAAGAGATTCGCCTGCTTCATAGACAATAATTCGTTTATTTAACCTGAATGCCTCCTTCCTGAGAGACTTATCTCTGAATGGTGCATCCAGGATAAAATGAGTTGAAAAATTCTCAGCCAAAACACGATTGCCCCTATCATCGAGCTTTACCCTGATCTGAGGATAATTATTGATCCTGGCACCACCCGTATGAAAATCGATCCCGTAATCTATGTGGGGGATGATCTCTTCCATTAAAAAATGTGCAACCTGACTGGCTAATGATCCTGTTTTGCTGCCGGGGAAAGATCGATTGATATCCTTACCATCCGGAACATCTCTCGAAAAGTTTATGAAGCCATAAATATTAATGATTGGAATACAAATAACTGAGCCTCGTTCGACTACATATTTCTTTTCGGAGATAATCCGCCGCATTATTTCTACCCCATTGATCTCATCACCATGCATACCTGCAATCAGCAATAATACCGGGCCCGGTTTTTCCGACTGATGAATAAAAATGGGGATCTCAATCAAAGTACCAGAGGGTAATTTGGCAATATTGACATTGATGCGTTTGGACTCTCCAGGCTTTACCTCCTTGCCAGCTATTTTCATAAAGCTAAATTTACCCAAATTGAGCTTCTAAAATGCGTTTTGTTTAGCCGCAAGCTTAAGAATCAATTCGTATTGATCCTGTGTAAGGTTTTGATTAAAATAATGGACAGGATTGACAGGCTCTCCTGCCTTAAGGACTTCATAATGTAAATGAGCTGCCCGTGAAAGACCGGTGGATCCGACATATCCAATAATATCACCTCGTTTAACTCTTTGCCCTTTCTTCACAATGAAATTTGACATGTGCAAATACCTGGATTGGAAACTATATCCATGGTTGATCACAACAAGGTTTCCACCAGTGGTTGAATAAAATGCCGCTTCTACATAACCATTTCCGCTGGCATGAACGGGGGTACCCCTTGGGGCAGTAAGATCAATTCCTTCATGTGCCCTTTCAAAATTCAGTAAGGGGTGCATACGCATACCAAAAATGGATGCGAGGCGGGTCATGTCATCTATTGAAATCGGTTGAATAGCGGGTATAGAGGCAAACATATCTGCCTTCTGACTAACAAGCTCATCAATCAAATCATAGGACTTTTCCTGAATTCCAATTTCATGTCTTAATAGATCCACTCGACTAAAACTATTTACCAGTATGTCTTTATGCGGATTCAGACTTTCCAGGACCTCTTCCCTCCTGTTTGTTCCTCCAACACCACCTTTCCGTACAGATTCAGGTATTGGTTCCTTTTCAAGATATACCCGGTACAGCCTATCGTCTCGTTCGGAAAGCTTGTTGATATGGTCCTGAATTGCCAAAAGCTCCTGATTGACTCCCTTGTATTCAAAGAGGATCTCCTCATTTGCTTCTTTTAATCGGGTCAGCTTTGGAGTATCGAAGAAGAGCGAAAGTGTGAAGATAATACCTACAGCAAAGACCAATACAATGATGAAAAAGCTCAAGAGGTTGATGATGACATCAAGTCTTGATACCCTGATCCTTTCATAGTTACAGGTTTCAGTATTATAATAATACTTGATTTTCGCCATAGGTCAGATATGGTGATCACTGCGAAAGGTTTAGCGGATATTTCGCAACAATCAAAAACCCTAAATTAACAAGATTTTATTTGGGGGTAAAACATCCGGAATCTTAAAAATTCATAACTTCTTGAATTCTTCAAAAACAATCTTCAAAGAATCCACAATTAAATCACCCACAACCCTCTTTTTATCATCAAGACCCTGACTAATTTCAATTTCTAATCCTAAATAATCGCCTTCACCAAACAAAGTCCTCAAATAAGTGGTAAAACCATCTTCGGTACCTTTATAAGGTTCATTGGCCTCTATCTCAAAATCACTGCGTTGTTTAAGTATTTCGATTAGTCGGTTACTAAATCTGGTTTCCTCAGAACGATTCGGATCAAACAACACACCAATATCAACCTGTCTCTTTTCTCCATTCCAAATGGGAGTAAAGGTGTGGATCCCCAGGTGTAACACAGGCCCTTTTTCTATCATTTGTCTTATTTCTGTTTCAACTGCATTCCGATGGGGTTGATAATAGTTTTCAATTAACCTTGATTTTTCCTTTTCATCTAAACTTTGGGAGTATCTGGAGAAAAGCTGTGCGTTATCAAGAGATCTGTTTGGTTCAATCAAAAGTCTGGTGTAGGGGTAAATAAAGGGCTTAACATCAAAAGCTTCTGCAACAGACCTTGAAACTTCAATTGCACCTGGATCCCATCCTATATGTGAGTTTAACTCTTCTTCAGCTCCTTTGAATAAATGCTGGTAGCCTTTGGGTATATGATTGGATGCATGTTCACAGCTAATGACTAACTGTAGTCTCATCATCCAAACATTTGATCTTTTGCCAGGCAATCGGACAACTGACCGTAAATCTCTGCTAACCGCTCCTTTCTAAAATCTCCGTCAATTGCTGAAACAATTCGCTCTGCCAGAGTTGCCTGATTCATCTTTAATATGGGTTCTTGCCAAATCTTTGACTCAACAGGATAATTAGCAATTACTTTTTCAATAACCATGGCCCAAAGATCCTGTACTGATACACTCTGATGGATTCTCCATTTCTTCAGATATTCCTGATTTTCTATGGTTGTCTGACTCCCATTTCTGATTGTTTGTTCAAAAATATCATGTAAAGACTCAGTAGAAATTTCCAGCTGCTCAGAAAAGCTTATCCATTTTTCTGAAATCAGAAGCTTAAGCAAATGAGAAATAAAAAAGACCACAGCTATATCTGCTGACACGCATTCCTGTATATCCACAATCCGAATCTCAATACTCCCACGATCAAATCGTGCAATTGCCCCTCTGGAGTTCAACCACAGTGGCTGAAGCATATTTTCAGGGTCATGCGGTTTTATGGCTTTTGATATGCGGTCATATATCTGCTTTTGATAACCGTGCATGGTAACTACCTTTTCCGGGATCACCATCCCCGTGATTGCGGGTATCTTGGATTGGTTCTTTTCATAATAGAAAAGTCGCTTATCCATGAAGCCTGTGAATTTCTCATTGAGGATGGGTGAAGATGCTGTAAACGCAGGAATGATAGGAAGGACAAACCTAATTGCCGTATGCAACTTGGCAAATTCTTCATCATCATAAAAGGGAAGGTTGATATGGGTGCTTTGTAAATTTGACCATCCATGACCTTTACACCCAAAAATTTTATCATAGATCTGATAGATCTCCCCGCTATCATAGGGCCACAGAACAGTGTCCTTTGAGGGCAACATCCAGGGGTGAGCAGCAGAAGGCATGAGCTTGGCATCAACCTCTTGAAGAAGCGAATTGATCGCTCTGATGTTACTATTAAAGCTATCTCTGATGGTAGGCAAGTCTTTGGTAGGTCCATTGGATTTCAGCTCTACCACATGGCTGACCAGTTCATTACTCCAGCACACATCTCCTTTTTCAACTTCTCCAATAATTTCACCTGAAGAATCTTTCAAAAGGACTTCGGCAATGGGTCTTACATCAAGGGTTTTTGCATCAACAATCATATACTCCAGTTCAATGCCATAGGCCTGAAACAAATGGAGCCTGGGTTTCTTTGTCATATATTTATTAAGTGAGTCTATTCATAAACTCCTGCATGATGGTCACATACAATTGCTGCTTAAGGGATTGATCTTCCACTCCATCATCCAGGTTGGGGTTGTCATTAATCTCAATGATATAATACTTGTCATCCTTTTGTTTGATATCCACACCATAAAGGCCATTTCCAATAAGAGATGTAGACTTTACTGCGAGGTCAAGCAATTGATTTGGGGCCTTCTCGATGGGTACGGATTCCGCTTCACCTTCACCAGCAAGTTTCCCATTCTCCCAGTTAGCTATTTGCCAATGGTCCCTGGCCATGAAATATTTACAAACGTAAATGGGCTTCTTATTCAATACCCCTACCCGCCAATCAAAAGGAGTAGGAATAAACTCCTGAGCTATTACCAGATCTGACGTATGAAAAAAATCCTTAAGTACAACCTCCAACTCTGCCTGATCCTTGACTTTCTTCACTCCTTTCGAAAAAGAGCCATCCGGTTGTTTGATGATTACCGGAAAATCAAAGTCCATTTTTTGTTGCCCGGGTTTATCCTTTCTGATAATCCAGTATTTAGGGGTTGGAATCTTATTGGAACTCAGCAGCTCACTTAGATATACTTTGTTGGTACATCTCAGGATTGATTCCGGATCATCCATTACTACCAAGCCTTCAGCTGCTGCTTTCTTGGCGAACTTGAAGGTGTGATGGTTTACATTGGTCGTCTCACGAATGAAAAGAGCATCATACTGTATCAATTTGGCGAAATCATTTTTGGTGATCATATCCACATTGAATCCCACCTGTTCAGCGGCTTTAACAAAATGCTGAAGTGCCTTTTTATCAGAGGGAGGAGTGCCTTCATCCGGATTTACCAGAATAGCCATGTCATATTTCTTCCGACTGTATTGCTTTTGTAATCGCTTTTTACCCTCCAGGTAATCGATAAGTGATTGTTTGAGTAAATCCAGCCGTTCAGCAGGTAATTCTTTCAGGTTGAGTGGTTTAAGATTTACCAGTTGCCACTTTTCCTTTTTCAAAAAGATTGCTCTCAGAATTGGGACCTGGAACAGATTAAAAATCAGTAATCCCACTCTATTTACCCCCGGAAAATCAGTCTTCCCAAAGCAAATGAAAAGCTCTACCCTGTCACCCTCTACTTTTTTTAGTTCCTGCTGGATCAGTTCATCAAAATCTTCAGCATCTTCTCTTACAATCGATGGGAATCTAAACTCCTGAAGTGTAGAAATTTCCGGCATTACCTTATGCCCTCTTGCCTCTGCCAGCAGCGAAACATAATATCCAAGGCTTTGATATGCATAGGATTTACAAAGGTTAATTACCTTGATCTTTTTATTCTTTTGATACTGTTCTTCTGAGAAATAATCTTGTGGCGATATTATCTCGGTATCACTATTTGGTCCATTCCAGTCACCGGGGTGATCAGTAACGATAATTTTTGATGACATTATTTTGGTTTTATAACAAGTAGATTAGCGTCGTAAGTCACAACACCTAAGAGAATAGCATTGATCAACCGTCGAATACCTACCAGGTAGTATTGGGTTTCACTAATTGGGTTAGATTCTAAAGGATCAGCGATGTAGACCAGGCGTCTTTCGGGATCAAACCCACGAATGACAACAAAATGACCCGCAGGTTTTCCTTTCAGATCATCGTATTCATTGGTCTCAGGAATTTCGCGTGAACAATTGTAGAGATAGGTCGCACTCAAGCCTGTCAGAATCGGCGTACCCTCCTCCAAAAGGTGTTTGATCAATCTTGAGTTTAGTTCTTCAAATGAGATCTCTCCACCCGCATGAAGAAATTTGAGATAAGCATTTGTAGCTGCCTTAAACTTCTTTCCTGACTTAAATTCAAGTTGTTCTTTAAGCTTTTCCTCAAGTGAAATATCACCTACAAACCAGGTCGGATCAAACATTTGTAAGTCATAGGTGATCAATTTGGCTGAGTATCCTCTTTTCAAAGCATGGTTTCCAAGCATTACACCGAGGGTGCCACCAGACTTTAGGCTTTTTACCTGGTCAATTACATTTTCCAGAGAAATTAAATCATCATAATATTGATAGACAGCATGTAGACTGGTGGGTCCGCAGGTTTCATCATTCGGCTGTGGACGAATATCTACTTCAAGAGATTTTCGTTCCAATAACCTTTCGTTATCCATTCAATTTAATCTTCCTCCAGGTCTTTTTTGATGATCAGTCGATTACCTCTGTTATATGTAAAGTAATTCCAGATCCAATTTGAAAACACTAGTAATTTACGTCGAAATCCGATAATGGAAAACAGGTGAATAAACATCCAAATAAACCATCCCGGAAACCCTCCGATCCGGATGCCAAAAGGGGCATCTATTACCGCCTTATTTCTTCCAATAGTTGCCATTGAACCTTTATCGACATAGGTGAAAGGACGCTCTTTATTTCCTTTAATATTGGCTATAAGGTTTCTGCAAAGCATTTCTGCTTGTTGAATCGCAACAGGGGCTAACATGGGGAGTCCCTTCGGATATTTCGTTGATTCCTGATAAGCAACATCCCCAATGGCATAGACATCTTCAGTACCATAAACCCTGTTGTATTCGTCTACCTTGATTCTTCCTTTTATATCTGATCCTTCAGGTAAACCTTTGACATAATTGGGTTTCACTCCTGCCGCCCAAACTAAGCACTGTGTTTTGATGGTATGTTTATCGCTTAAGGTAACCACTCCGTCTTCATAGGACTCAACAAATTTCCCAAGCAATACACGAACGCCAAATTTTTTCAAATACCTCTTTGCTCTTTGACCGGATTTATCAGACATACTAGGTAAAACCTTGTCTGAGCCCTCCACCAACCAAATTTTGAGCTTTGAGAAGTCCAGCTCCGGGTAGTCCTTGGGTAACACATGATTTTTTAGTTCACCAATAGCACCAGCCAACTCCACCCCTGTCGGCCCAGCTCCTACAATCACAATGTTCATGAATTGCTCGAGCTCTTCATTCCCATCTGCCTGAATGGCTTCTTCAAAATTATTAATCAGCTTGGTGCGCAGTTCAATAGCATCACTGATCTCTCTCAGTTTATATGCATTCCTTTTAAGTTGCTCATTATTAAAAAAGTTGGTACTGGACCCAGTGGCAATAATTAATTTGTCATATTCCAAAAAACCTGCTGAGGTAATAACTCTCTTTTGAGCAGTATCAACAGACTTCACCTTGGCCATCCTAAAATGAAAATTCTTATTATCCTGGAGAAATTCTCTTAATGGACTGGAAATGTCACCAGGACTCAATCCTGCTGTTGCTACCTGGTATAGCAATGGAATAAAACTATGGTAATTGTGCTTATCCACCAGCACAATCTGTACAGGCTGCTTACTTAAATGCCTGACCAACTCAATCCCACCAAAACCTCCTCCTATGATTACAACCCTCGTAAGGTCTGTTCTTGGGATTCGCTCCTTGATCCGATTTAATTTGGGCTTTTCCGGAATTAAAATATCTTCTTCTATCATCTATATTATTCAACGGTCTATTGTAAAAGTTGTTAGATTCATACACCATTGAAACCACATGATATTACGATAATTGTTTCGGTTAGTTTGACTATTTTCGGCAATAATTTTTATGAAGGAAGATCCTAAAATAATTCGATCCTGGTGTATGTATGACTGGGCCAATTCGGTTTACAACCTGGTGATCAATACATCCATTTTCCCGATATATTACACAGCGATCACAGCCAATGAGACTACTGGTGATCAGGTGACTTTTTTTGGGTTTCAAGTTGTAAATTCTGTGCTCTATAGCTACGCTTTATCTTTCTCTTATTTGTTATCAGCCTCGATCTTACCTTTACTCTCTGGTATTGCAGACTATTCGGGTAAAAAGCTCACTTTTTTAAAGGTTTTTACCTTTTTAGGTGCGCTTAGCTGCATGGGGATGTTCTTCTTCACGGATGCCAATATAGAATGGGGTATATTTTGTGTAATCTTTGCCAGTTTAGGATATAGCAGCAGCCTGGTATTTTATGATGCCTATCTTCCTGAAATAGCAACTCCTGAATCCACAGATAGGGTGAGCGCAAAGGGATATGCTTTTGGGTACCTGGGTAGTGCGATTATGTTGATTCTAAGTCTTGTACTAATAACCTTTCATCAGACCTTTGGTTTTGACAATTCCGGCCAGGCGACACGATTGGTTTTTCTATTAGTGGGTATCTGGTGGATCGGTTTTGCTCAAATTCCATTTCGCGCTTTGCCATCCAATGTATTTCATAAGAATCCTGTAGGCAATTTCCTATCAAATGGATATAAAGAAATTAGATCAGTCTTTTTCAAGCTGAAAGGATTGAGCAACATGAAAAGATATATCCTGGCTTTTTTCTTTTTCAATATGGGGGTGCAAACAGTGATGTTACTAGCCACCCTCTTTGGATCAAAAGTGCTACACCTTGAAGCTGGCCAGCTCATCCCGATTCTTTTAATCATTCAATTTGTGGGTATTGCAGGATCGATGCTATTTGCCAGGGTTTCCGATATAAAAGGTAATATCTGGTCATTAACAGTAATGATCATCATTTGGATAGGTATCTGTGTGTATGCCTATTTTATCACTAGTGTTACTGAATTTTATGTAATCGCAGTATTAGTCGGTCTCGTGATGGGTGGTATTCAGGCACTATCACGAGCTACCTTCTCCAAACTCATTCCTAAAGAGACAGAAGATCATGCTTCTTATTTTTCCTTTTTTGATGTAACCTTCCACCTTAGTGTGGTCCTAGGTACTTTTAGCTATGGTCTCATTGAACACATTACGGGCAGTATGCGTAACAGCTCACTTGCACTGGGATTATTCTTTTTGATCGGCCTTTTCATCCTCAGGTTTGTAAAAATGCCTTCCTATGGAAAAGCTTAACTTACCGGAATGTTCGCTCAAGATCAAAAATGAAGAAGGGAATGAGTTTGTCTTTGATATTGTAAGAAAGAAATATGTGACACTTACTCCGGAAGAATGGGTAAGGCAACATTTTATCCATTTGATGATCAACCACCTGGAATATCCAAAAACTTTGATTAGCCTGGAATTCCCTTTAACTTATTTCAAATCCGGTAAAAGATCTGATATACTGCTCCTGGATCGCAGCGGAAAACCTTACCTGCTTGTAGAATGTAAATCTGCAAAAGTAAAGCTAGGATCAGATACCTTACAGCAAATCTCTACTTATAATAAAGTGATCCAGGCTCCCTACATAGCAATGACCAATGGACTTAATCATTTCATTTGGAAGTTTTCCAAAAAGGGATATCAATCCGAAAAAGAATTCCCTAAACTCAGTTAATCAATATATCTGTTTGGATCGTGGTATTCCAGATCAAATGCTTCTGCAACACCATGATAAACTACATTGCCTGAAATAATATTTAGCCCTTTTTTCAACTCCTCATTTTCCAGGCATGCTTTTCGCCAACCTTTATTAGCCAATTGAATAGTGTAAGGGAGCGTTGCATTAGTTAGTGCCAGTGTTGAAGTATATGGGACAGCCCCTGGCATATTAGCCACACAGTAATGAACCACATCATCAATGATGTAAGTAGGATTATCATGGGTGGTCGGCTTACAGGTCTCAATACATCCACCCTGATCTACAGCTACATCCACCAGGACTGTGCCAGGTTTCATATGCTTAAGCATGTCTTTCGTCACGAGGTGAGGTGCTTTAGCACCAGGAATGAGTACCGCACCGATAATCAGATCATGCGTACTGATCAATTCTCTGATATTGTATTCGCTGGACATAAAAGTGCTCACATTGGCGGGCATGATATCTTCCAGGTATCTTAATCTCGGAAGATTTATATCCATAATAGTGACATCAGCCCCCATGCCTGAGGCCATTTTTGCTGCATTGGTTCCTACAATTCCTCCCCCTAAAATCAACACTTTGGCAGGTCTTACTCCCGGAACTCCGCCAAGAAGAATTCCTCTTCCCTTTTGAGGCCTCTCAAGATATTTCGCTCCCTCCTGAATGGCCATTCTACCAGCTACTTCAGACATTGGGATTAACAATGGCAAGGTATGATCGCTCTTTTCAACCGTTTCATATGCCAGGCACACCGCCCCACTTTTGATCATGGCATCCGTTAAAGGCCGACTGGATGCAAAATGAAAATAAGTGAATAGCAACTGATCTTTTTTGACAAGTTTATATTCCTTTTCAATAGGTTCTTTAACCTTAATGATCATTTCAGCTATGTTGTAAACTTCCTCAATTGTTTTAAGGATTTTCGCTCCGGCTTTGGTATACTGCTCATCCGAAAAACCGCTGTCTAGTCCTGCTTTTGATTGAATATATACCTCATGTCCACGCTTGTTTAGTTCTATTACTCCACCTGGTGTAATAGCCACCCGATTCTCATTGGATTTTATTTCTTTTGGAACACCTACTACCATTGGAATTATGCTTTTATACAAAGATACATGTCGGAATCTTGAGAATTATAAGGTCATAAAAATTCGATAATAATAACCATCGAATTTTCAATTGCAGATATAATATTCCATTGATATTGCATTATTCAGAATATTATTCTGAAAATGGCTCAATAAATATCCAATTCAATAAAAATATATGGCCAATAATTCTCCTCCTCTGACGTTTTTTTAGTAATTTTACAGCCTTGAAATCTTTGAAAACGCAAAACCTTATTTTTAGTGAGCACTCAGGAAGTTACGACTAAAATAAAGTTCAAAAAGACAGAGGTATTATCTGATTATGCTCTTGCTGTAGAAAGCCGAGAAGCAAGTATTATTGGACGTAAAGAGGTTTTCATGGGGAAAGCCAAATTCGGTATTTTCGGAGATGGAAAAGAAGTAGCTCAGATCGCTGCTGCCAAAGCCTTAAAAAATGGCGACTGGCGATCTGGTTATTACCGTGACCAAACCATGATGATGGCTATGGGTCAGCACTCCTCTCAGGAGTTTTTCGCACAACTTTATGCACACACCGATCTGAATGCTGAACCCGCGTCTGGGGGGCGGATGATGAATGGTCATTTTGGCACCAGGTCTATGACTTTGAATGGTGAGTGGAAGACCTTGACAGACATTAAAAATTCAAGTTCTGACATTTCATGTACTGCTGCCCAAATGCCCAGATTGATTGGACTGGCCTATGCGTCCAAGCTTTACCGTAACAATCCTGATTTAAAGGATTTTAAAGATTTCAGTATCAATGGTAATGAAGTAGCCTTTGGAACCATTGGTAATGCTGCTACCTCTGAAGGTCACTTTTTTGAAGCTATCAATGCCGCATGTGTTTTACAGATTCCAATAGTGATGTCTGTCTGGGACGATGGGTACGGTATTTCGGCTCCTAATAAATATCATACAGCGAAAGAAAGTATTTCTACTGTCCTGGAAGGTTTTAGAAGAGAAAAAGACATACCCGGAATGGAGATCTTTAGGGTCGAAGGCTGGGATTACCCAAAGCTCATAGAAACTTATCAGAAGGCAGCAAAAATTGCTCGTGAAGAGCATGTTCCATGTCTGGTTCATGTTATAGATATGACACAGCCTCAAGGGCATTCCACCTCAGGCTCACACGAACGGTATAAGTCAAAAGAAAGACTCGAATGGGAAAGAACCTATGATTGCAATCTAAAAATGCGTGAATGGATTCTCGAATCGGGCATTTGCGATGAGTCGGAACTTAAAGAAATTGAATCTAAAGCCAGGCTAAAAGCCAAAACGGCAAGAAATCAAGCCTGGAAAGGGTATACAGCAGAGATTAAAGAAGATGTAGCCAAAGCAATCCGACTCATCGGTGCTGCTGCTATGGTCTCGGTAAATAAGGTGGCATTAAACGAAATAAAAACTGATCTCAGGGATACATTGAATCCACTCAAGGCGGACACCATGAGAGCGGTGAGAAAAAGCCTTAGGTTCTTAAAGGACGAGAGATCAAAAGAAAAAGAGGCGCTTATTGAATGGGTAAAGGAAAAAAACGAAGTTCATAAGGATGAGTATAATTCACATCTCTACAACGAATCCTCTCATAGTCCTCTCAATGTTAAAGAAGTTAAACCTGAGTATTCAGATAATTCTGAGGTAGTTGATGGACGAGAAGTGGTGAGAGCCTGCTTTGATGAATTATTAAAAAGAGACCCAAGAGTCTTTGCAATAGGAGAAGATGTGGGTGTCATAGGTGATGTCAATCAGGGATTCGCCGGACTTCAAAGTAAATATGGAGAAATCAGGGTAACAGATACTGGGATTCGGGAACTCACTATTCTTGGCCAGGGCATTGGAACTGCCTTGCGGGGTCTAAGACCTATTGTGGAAATCCAATACCTGGATTATGTCCTTTATGCCTTACAAACCATGTCAGACGATCTGGCTTCTCTGCACTATCGAATGAAAGGTGGTCAGGTATGCCCGGTAATAATCAGGACACGTGGCCATAGACTGGAAGGAGTTTGGCACAGCGGATCACCGATGAGTATGTTGCTTGGCTCAATACGAGGTATGCATCTGCTTGTTCCTCGAAACCTGACGCAAGCTGCAGGGTTTTATAATACACTTATGGCATCAGAAGATCCAGCACTTGTGATTGAGTCACTGAATGGATATCGCTTGAAAGAGAAAATGCCTGAAAATATTGCTGAGATCAAAGTACCTCTGGGTATTCCTGAGATCCTAAGAGAGGGGACAGATGTGACACTCGTTACTTATGGCTCCATGTGTAGAATTGTCATGGAAGCTGCTCATCAACTGAATGATTTTGGGATTTCCTGTGAGGTTATTGACGTACAAAGTTTACTTCCTTTTGACATTCACAGCTCCATCGTTGAGTCACTTAAGAAAACAAACCGGGTGGTATTTTTAGACGAGGATGTACCTGGTGGTGCTACTGCATATATGATGCAACAGGTGCTGGATCGAGACAATGGATATCAATATCTAGATTCCAAACCTAAATGTATCTCTGCACAGGCACATCGACCAGCTTACAGTACAGATGGAGATTATTTCTCCAAACCAAACACTGAAGATGTATTTGAAGGAGTTTATCAACTAATGTCAGAAGTTGATCCAGAACAGTTTAAGCCACTTATTTAGTAATTCCCAGTAGGGTGAGATCGGGCGTACTGGTCACATTACTTTTATTCAGTTCAAAATCATAAATGTAGAATTCGATCTTGAATTCATCATTACCAAAAATAAATGGGAATCCTCCAGATGTCATCGGATAAGTAATTGTCCCCCTTACTGGCCTTTTTGCTTTTAGTGTTTCTTCATCGAAAACAGGTATTCTTCCATCGAAAGAAATGGTACAATTAGAAGTCCCGAATGCTGTTTCCAAATTCACTTCTGTATAAACCCCATTAATTTTCCTAAGAAACGTCAAATGAAGATTATAGTGGTATTCATTCTTCTTGATAAAAAAAGTATCCACAGCATCGCTGGTTTGTCCCAAAGCAATGATTGCATAATCCTCACAATTGTAGGGAGCCCTGTTATCCGTTTCGCTATAAAACTGCTCCTGACCACTACCCGGAGTGATTAACCTGAATGGTGGCTTGGAGTCCGAATTCAATGTAACTATACTGTCTTCAGAGTCTATTACAAAATCAAATGGATGATAGGGAGGGAAAGTTTCTTCCGAAAATAGTCCGACATCACCATTACCATCCTCAAAATAGAAAGACAAAACGAGTGAATCATATGAGGGCCCAGGTATATAAGACAGATTTCTAAACTCAATATATGGCACCTCAGAAATGTTTTCCTCTCGATAACAACTAAATAGTGTTGGTATGATGATTAAGATTAAAATATATTTGATCAGTTTCCTCATTATCAATCCCTGACTATAAATTGGGCTTCGCATACGTAATAACTAATGATTGATCCTAAAAGATTCAAATCTGAACTTATTTCTTTAAACGAAAATACATTTGAAAAATTTGCGCTCCAGGTATTTAATGTCCAATGGACGCAAAATCAAATTTATCGTGATTATTGTAATCTTTTAGGAATAACCTCAAAAGAAGTAAAAACCCTAGTGGATATTCCCTTCCTACCAATCACCTTCTTTAAAACACACGAAATCAAAACAGGTTTGTGGCAAGATCAAAAAAAATTTAAGAGTAGCGGAACAACAGGAAAAAGAAGTATCCACCATGTTAAAGATGAATCATTATACCACGAGGTTGCCAAAAACATATTCGAACAAAACTTTGGGGAGCTAAAGGATAAGCATATCCTGGCATTGTTACCCTCATATCTGGAACAAGGGGATTCATCATTGGTGAGTATGGTTGATTATTTCATTAAGGAGTCAGGTCATGGAGGATTTTATCTTGATAACTACAATGATCTAAAAAATGCGCTTACAAATAACCCCAACCCTAAGATCCTATTTGGGGTATCCTATGCTCTTCTCGATTTTATCGACAAAACTGGACCATTAATAAATGTTGAAAATTTAATCATCATTGAAACAGGGGGTATGAAGGGGCGTAGAAAAGAAATGATACGCTCTGAACTACACCAAATGATCAAATCTGGTTTTCACCTCGATGATGTGTATTCAGAATATGGCATGACTGAGTTATTCTCTCAAGCATATGGCAGAAATGGGCTTTTTTCATGCCCAAAATGGGCAAAAGTGATGATTAGAGATATCAATGACCCCTTTAGCTATGTTGGAAATGAAACTGTTGGAGGAATAAATATTATCGATCTGGCCAATATAAATACCATTTCGTTCGTTGAAACAGAAGACCTTGGAAAAATTACCAAAAACGGCTTTTTTGAGGTCCTTGGCAGAAAGGACAACTCGGACATTCGTGGTTGTAACTTGTTAATTTAACTGGTAAATCTGTTAATTAGTCTTCTTTTTTTTGCAGAGAAAGAAAGTAAAATATATTTTTGGTAATAGTTAAAGTTGGGTATAAGCTATATCCATTAAAGAAAACCGCTCATGAAGTTGAAAATTTTTGTTATTGCGATCGTACTGGCTGGGTTGAGTGCTTGTACCCAAAAAACATGTCCCACTTACGCCAAACAGGATGTAGAAAAGTCAAAACCTGAACAAATTAGAATTTGATTTAGATTTCGACGTATCTCTTTACATCATTTACGGAAATTTCATTATCAGACATAATTATCAGTCTTTCTACGATATTTCGTAGCTCCCTGATATTTCCTGACCAATCGTATTGTGTTAATTGTTCGATTGCATCCTTTGCAATTTTCTTGGGGGCAGATCCATACTCTCCCGAAATCATTTCCATAAAATGCTCGATGAGCAAAGGAATATCATCTTTTCTTTCTCTAAGTGGGGGTATATGGATGATCATGACACTCAGGCGGTGATATAGGTCTTCTCTGAATTTTCCTTCCTGAATTTCTTTTTTTAGATCTTTATTTGTTGCAGCAAAGACGCGGACATCCACTTTAATTGATTTCTCTCCCCCTACCCTAGTGATATTATGTTCTTGCAAAGCCCTAAGTACTTTGGCTTGAGCTGAAAGACTCATATCACCAATCTCATCAAGAAATATCGTTCCTCCGTTTGCCTGCTCAAATTTCCCGATCCTTTGCTTATGAGCAGAGGTAAAGGATCCTTTTTCATGACCAAAAAGTTCGCTTTCAATGAGTTCAGATGGAATGGCCGCACAGTTTACCTCAATAAGCGGCAAAGCCGATCTTGAACTTTTTTCATGCAGCCAGTGGGCTACAAGCTCTTTTCCTGTTCCATTCTCACCTGTTATTAATACCCGAGCTTCTGTCGGTGCAACTTTCTCTATTGTATCCTTGATCTCACTAATCGGCTTTGACTTACCTACGATGTCAAATGATTTATTAATCTTCTTCTTTAGGTTTTTGGTTTCCACCTGAAGGTTAGATTTATCCAGCGCGTTACGCACAGTCAATAAAAGTCGATTAAGATCTGGTGGCTTTTGTATAAAATCGTAAGCGCCTTTTTTAGTTGCTTCCACGGCAGTTTCTATCGTGCCATGAGCAGATATCATGATAAATGGTGTGTCAATTCCTTCATTGACCGCCTTGTCCAGTAATTCCATACCATCCATCTTTGGCATTTTGATGTCACACAAGACCACATCATAGCTATTTTTGGATAATTCTTCCCAGGCAGCTTCACCATTTTCAGCTTCGCTAACCTCGTATTTCTCATACTCAAGGATCTCTTTTAGCGTTTCTCTGATGCTCTTCTCATCATCAACAATAAGGATTTTCGCCATAATATCTCAATTAAAAATAAAAATGCAAGCCTGTAAGCCGGGTTCTGTATCCTGCCGAGGCGGATGCTCATCATTTATCTAGTCCGAATATCACTATTCGGATCAATATCAACCTACCCATTCTGCCAAAGGAGCGAGCAACTCCAAGCAGAACCTATTTGGTCTTTCAACCCGTAAGGTTTTCCCTGCTCCCAATGTCACCATCGGGACGGTGAGCTCTTACCTCACCATTTCACCATTGCCGGGAGCAAGCTCCTTAGGCTGTGTATTTTCTGTGGCACTATCTGTTCCCGATCGTTATCGGGACCTTCCTGTTAGGAAGTACGGCGCTCTATGTTGCCCGGACTTTCCTTCCCAAATACTTCGGGACGATGAGCCGGCTTGCCCGACAAAAATACTGATATAATGCAAATATCCGTTGGGCGAATTATGATAAGGCTTTTTTGTAAGTTTCAATTGCACGTACCCTTGCATATTTATAGTCTACTATTGGATCCGGATAGTCAGTAGAATCAAATTCTGGCACCCATTTCCGGATATATTTGTAATCTTTATCAAACTTTTCGGTTTGTGTATAAGGATTGAAAATCCTGAAATAGGGCTGAGCATCAGTACCCGTTCCAGCAGCCCATTGCCATCCCCCATTGTTACTCGCCAGCTCGTAATCCAGCAATTTTTCTGCAAAATACCGCTCACCCCATCGCCAATCAATAAGTAACATCTTTGTTAAAAAACTGGAAGTGATCATCCTTACCCGATTGTGCATAAAACCAGTAGCATTCAACTCCCTCATCCCGGCATCTACAATTGGGAATCCTGTCTTACCATCACACCAGGCCATAAATACTGACTCATCGTTTAGCCATTCGATTCGATCATATTCCTGCTTGAAAGAGGTGTCAACAACCGTTGGCCAGTGATAGAGCACCATCATATAGAATTCCCGCCATATCAACTCATTTAACCATGTATCCGACAGTTCAACGGCTTTCCGGACAGCTTCCCTTACACTCACTGTCCCATGCCTTAGATGTATACCTAATCTGGTCGTACTTTGAATTCCAGGAAAATTCCTCTTATCAGCATATTCAGCTATGATCTGCTCATTGAAATCTCCTTTGGGAAGTGATACTTTGGAAGGTTTGAATCCAAGGGCATCCAGGGTTAAGGGTCGTTCAATTTTACTTTGAAATAAATGATCCAAATATTTTTCTGACTCAGTAGAATCCGAATCCTGCTTCCTATATTGATCTTTCCATCGATTCTTATAGGGCGTATACACTTTGTATGGTGATCCCTGATCTGTTAGGATTTCATCAGGACTAAAGATTACCTGGTCTTTAAATTTTGAGCATCCAATTCCTTTTGATTTCAGTAGACCCTCTATTAAGGCATCGCGTTCTTTGGCATAAGGTTCATAGTCCTCATTGGTAAAAACATGTTTTACACTGTAAATATCAAGTAAGTCATTAAATGCATTGATTGGTTTATCATGAAAAACCAGCAAACCGCTTCCTCTGTCACGGAATGATGCATCTAGTTTTTCAATTTGTTGATGAATAAATTCTACTCTTGCGTCTGATGTATTATCCAGTTCATTCAGGATATTCTTATCAAAAATAAAGATCGGCAGTACTGGAGTACCGGATTTTAATGCTTCTGAAAAAGCGCGGTTGTCATGATAACGTAGATCACGTCTAAACCAAAAAACATTCACCTCATCCATCTTTAACAAACCCCAGATAAATGGATTTGTTTAAGCTATATCCTTGTAGAAACAGAAACGGAATCCTTTTGTTCCACTGGGGGTTGTTTGCTCTCTGCATTTTTTTCCTCAATGGCTTTATCTCTGGATTTTTTTAGTAAATCACTAAATTCATTGAAGGAATTGACATATTGAAAACTCATTCCTGTCTCACGGAAAAAGTTGGCAGAATTATTTGATCCTACTGCACTTCCATTTCCTTGCTTGGTTTGACTAAAAGCTTTAATCCTTAGGTGCCCATCTTTGGTCAGCATATATCTGACTGACCAGTCACCAAAAAAGTTTTCACTGGTGGCACTGGGGCTATTCTGAGCTACCAGACCTCCTCCACTTACCCTTAGTCTACCACCCAGAAAAGTATAGGCTAATCTTAGCTGAAAAGTATTGAATGCATTTGCGTCAGTAAATGAACTCAAGTCTATGTCTACCTCAAGGTTCTCATCCACCTGGCTAATGAAGTAAGAGAATTGATTACTTACGAACTCACTCAAACTGCTCCCTACAGATCCTCCACCAATGCTAAACCCATCTTTCACAGAAAATTTCTTTAATATCAACAGACTAAACACCTGTCTTTTAAGCTCTTGCTCATTGTTATTGATATCTGATAGGGCTACCTGATCGGCCACTTGTAATTGCGCTGAGGATTCATCAACCCGTATGTCAAAATCAATTTGAGGAGACAGCATTTCACCAGTCAAATCCAAAATAACCAGGTAGGGTAATCGCTGATGTCTACTGGCAGCATCAGGATCAGTTGCTGAAGTGTAATCACTCAATGAGGCCATTTGTCGATAGACTGCTTTTAGGTCTAAAATGCCCTGATATGGGTCCCCAAACCAGGATATAGTACTACCTGAACTGATACTAAATTCTTTGTTGATGAAATTAGGAATCGTGAAATTATATCCTCCTTCACTAATGGTAATTTCTCCAAATAGTTGAAACTCACCCTGGGTATCCAACTTCATATTAAGGTTGCCTACTCCTCTCCCTTTGATGATATCACCTGTTCTAATATCCCTGATTAGTTCCAAATAAGCTCTATTAGTAATATCCAGATCAAAATCAAGGGTAATACCGGAAATACTATTTCTGACCTGTTCTTCAGTTACTTCCACACCTGAAGTATCAGTGAGGTCAATAAAACTGATGTAGTCTTTTTGATCAACGTCAGCATTGTCTTCCAACGGAATGCTAATTTTCGTTCCTGCTTCAGTTGTGGCTTTGGCTTTAATTAATAGATCAGTTACCGGACCACTTACTTTTATATCTCCAGTACCTTTTGCGGAACCATAGTATAAATCATTATCCGTGGAGGAAGTGTTCAGGAATAAAAAATTATTTGCGGAAATATCCAGGTCAATAGAGAAATTCCTGAAGCCTTTATGATTAATATTTCCATTTAGCAGAGCCATGTCCCCATCCCGGTCCCTTATCTGCATCCTGTTCAGAAGGATAGATTCATTATTGAAATTTATATCTCCATTGTAGGAGTATGTGGTACCCAGATAGTCAAATCTAAACTTACCATTTTCCACACGGCTATAGCCATTGAGTATTGGGTATGATAAATTGCCCCCAATACTCACGCTACCACTAGCACTCCCCTCTATATTAGAAAACAGGCTTCGAAAGAGCGGTTCAAAGAGTTTTACATTCGCCTGATCGAACTCAACAGCCACCTCAAGTTGATCTTCACTTCTAAAAGGATAATAATAACCCTCCATTGTGATCGTTCTGATAGCTTCTCTTTGAACGACCAGGTCCATCGAAATCGCCTGTAATCCTTTCACCCAATCAGAGCTTCCATTGATATTTCCAACCAGAAGATCGTCCACAATCAAATCTTTTAAATCGATCTCTGTAAGCAATTGAAAGGTGGAATCCTTTTCACTTTTATTGAGTCTTACCTCACTGGTAAGGATTCCATTCAAAGCTATAGGAGTGATTGGGGAGATGCTGACTAAATCAAATTGTTTGAAATTAAGGAGGAGATTTGTTTCGTTTCCTGAAGAATAAATCCCTTTAAGACTTACAGACTGTTCCCCATTGTAAAGTTCCAGTCGGTCTATTAGAATGGATTCCTTTCCAATTTCAATTTTATTAAAGGGGTTGAAAAACCAACGATCCCCAAATGCCACCATATTGGAAGGCTTGAAATTGAACAATATTTTATCCTTTAACAGTTTCATTTCAGCATTTACCAATGCCGAACTGTTATTTTGAGGTTGTTCTACATGCCCTTGCAGTGTGATATCATTATTGAACCAGGTGGCCTCTATTGACATATTTTTTGTTTCAGGAATCTGAATCCATTGTTGCCGTTCAGAGTTAAGATAAATGTTAGCTATTACTCCCAATGAGTCCATGTCCTTGGAGGCATTGATATCAATAGTATTATCATAATAAGTCACACCTCTGAATTTGACGGAATCTATCTTTGTGTAAAGAAAAAGTGTGGCATTTTTCCTTTGATAATAGGTACCTTCGACCAGTCCGTTCTTTGAAAGAACAAGATCCTCGGTAAGGAAATTTATGTAGGGATTGAGGTCCTTATACTCCAGGGTCATATTCACCTCATAGTCCCTGGTATCTTTCAATTGCTTGTAAATGCTCACTCTTTGCTCCAATTCCGGCTCAAAGTATGCCGCAAACTCCCGTGCAATTAGATCTGCATCAGAAACCAGCTGAGAAAAGTAGAAATTACCTTCCAATCTTAGATGGGCTTCCTTCAGATCAATGTCAACAAACCTGCTGGTATTATTTCGCTCCGCTGCTAGCGATATGGTATCGAAAAGAATTGATTTATCTTCATAGCTAATAAATGTGCTGTCAAACTGAATCTTTCCAACAAGACTATCAATGTTCAAACCAGTGAAATTTGAAAAGACCGTCGTTTTTAGACTAATCTCTTTTTCTGAAAAACCCAGTGGTTTGAAATCAAGTTGATCAACAGTACCCCTAACCTCAATTTCCTCCGGGATAATCCCAAGATTCAATGTCCCTTCACCGTTTATTTTACAATGAGGGTCATCCACAAGCAATGAACCCCGGAAATAGGACGCTGCAAATTCACCATCTGCCTTGATATATTCATAATCATATCCAAAAATGCCTGTGTTGGTGATGTCTGCATTTAGCTGAAAGCTGGCGTTGTCTATTCCGAATCCCTGGCCATCGATTTCTCCATCCAGATTCACTCTCTGAAATACTTCTGAATTATCGATAAAATCTCCTGCATGAAAATCATCAAGCACTAACCTTCCGGAATATTTGGCATCGGCAAAACCTTCAGGAAACTTCAGGTTGATGTCTGAATATACCCGCCCTTTCTCAGTATCAAAATTTGCATTTGCTACGAAGTCATTAATAAACCCAAGAAAAGACCCGGAAAATCTAACCGCACCAAGTGAAAGTAGATTAGATTTAAATTCTCCAATGTATTCCGCAAAATCCTCCGGATATAAAGCACCACTAGAAATATTTGCATCTATAAATGCTTCGTCAATTTTTGGCAGCCCAATGAAATCGATACCACCCTTTAAAGTACTATGATCATTGTATTTAATAGAGAATCTTCGGATAGATAGATCGGGGATGGTTCCTAATATATCCGCCTCACCAACAATCATTCTATGCTCCCTGGGTAGAGCTGAAAAATAGGAAAGATCATATTGATCAATCTTCGCTTCATTTAAGTTGATATTTAGCCTTACAAGCGTTGCAAACTGATTCAGATCCTGAAAACTATCAAAAGAGAATAAAAGCGTATCACCTAACACTGAGTTTGGTGTTTTAAGGAAGAGATTCTCCAGAGCAATTTCTTTATTGGTCAATCTAAAGTTGGATTTAAATTCCCGGACTGGAAACCTGGTGTACTCTTCCTCTCCAATCAAATAACTCACCATGGTGGTAATGGTGTCTTTTTTGACTTCAAACTGATCAAAACCTGCCTGGTTGATGATGAAATTAAAATGGGCCAGATCTAAATACTTTTCCTCTAATCTTTCCTTTTGAAAATTATCGTACCCCACCTGAAAATGCTCCAGTTCTACTTGAGATATGGTAATTTTCAACGGCTGTTTAAGAGAATCTACAGTTTGATTATCTCCTTTTAATGATTTGATACCATTAACAAACTCTGCAATATTTACAGCAAGCGTATCATCATATTTTACCAGGTTCAACTCTCCATTGAGGATGTAGGCATCATCAAGGTAAAGGTGGTTTTTAGTCAGAAGGTTTGAAATATTATAATTAACTTCAACTCCTGATGCACTCAGTAAAACATTCCCTTTATAATCATCGATTTGCAAACCTTTCAAGAATACCTGGTCAAACCATTTGACCTGAATATTTTTTACATGGATATTTTGCCCTGATTTTTCATAAAGAACTGCCAGGACTTTGTCTTTAATGGCATTTTGAACCCACGGCGCCTGAAGTAACAAAATCGAACAAAGTGCGAGAGACACAATGGCAGTAGCACTCCAAAAAAAGACTTTTTTGAGAACTCTGATTATCGTCGCTATCGTTTTCTTACTTTTCAACTTTAATTTTGGGCACCAATGGACTTAGTCATTTTAGGCATCGAATCTTCATGTGATGAAACTTCCGCCGCTATTTGTATTAACGGAAAAATTGTAAGTAATATCATTGCTACACAGTCAATACACAAAAGTTATGGCGGTGTAGTTCCTGAACTTGCTTCAAGGTCCCATCAGCAAAATATTGTACCGGTAGTAAATGAAGCGCTTATTAAAGCGGATATTTCTACCAGCAAAATTAATGCAATCGCATATACTCAGGGTCCAGGGTTGCTAGGATCTTTACTCGTTGGTAGTTCATTTGCTAAGGCGATGGCATTTAGCCTTAACAAGCCAGTTATTCCTGTCCATCATATGCATGCTCATATTTTTTCGCATTTCATCGAGGATCCAAAGCCAACATTTCCCTTTTTATGCCTTACTGTAAGTGGAGGACATACACAGCTGGTCCGATTAGATGACTTTGAGAGCATGAAGATCATCGGACAAACCCGTGATGATGCTGTGGGAGAAGCATTTGATAAATGTGCTAAACTTTTAGGACTGGGATATCCGGGAGGGCCCCAGATTGATCGGTTGGCTCAATCAGGGGATCCAATACGCTTTACATTCCCTGAAACAGAGATGCCAGGTAATGATTTCTCGTTTTCAGGAATAAAGACTGCTTTCCTGTATTTCTTAAGAGATGAAGTAAAGAAAGATCCGAATTTCATTGAAAATAATCTAAATGATTTAGCAGCCAGTATTCAATACACTCTGGTGAATATGTTGCTCAAAAAATTGAGAAAAGCTGCTAAAATTGAAAAGATCAACCAGGTAGGTATCGCAGGTGGAGTCTCTGCCAACAGCGGGCTTAGAAACGCGCTTGAACGAATGGCTGATGAGAACAAGTGGCAGGTCTTCATCCCAAAATTTGAATACTGCACTGACAATGCCGCCATGATTGCGATGACGGGTTACCTTAGATTTAAATCCAATAAATTCGGGAAACTCACTGACAGTCCTATGCCCAGAATGATTTTTTAACACCATTTATCCCACATTACTCGCCGGGCTTCATTATTTTTAAAATGAATAACTACGTCATGACGAAAGAGAAACGATTTTCTAATGATATTAATGTAAAAAACCGAAAGGCTAGTTTCGAATATGAGTGGCTTGAACAGTTTGAGGCTGGTATTGTACTCAAAGGAACAGAGATCAAGTCCATAAGAGAAGGAAAAATCAGCTTATCAGGAGCTTATTGCTATCTAAATGGAGAAGAATTATTCATCAAAGGAATGAATATCACACCTTACACTGAAAGTTCCTTTCAAAGTCATGACCCGGTCAGAGAACGAAAAATGTTATTAAAGAAAAGTGAGCTGAAAAAACTGAAGGTTAAAACAGAGGAAAAGGGTCTCACTATTATCCCAACAAAGCTATTTATCAATAAGAGAGGATTTGCTAAAGTTGGGATTGCACTCGCGAGAGGGAAAAAGCTTTTTGATAAGCGTGACACAATTAAGAAAAAAGACCAGGATAGAGAATTGCAACGATTAAAAATATGAGCGCAGTCTTAGTACTCAATCAAGACTTTACACCCATCTCTGTATGCTCTGTACAGAGGGCATTCCTGCTTGTATTTCTAAAAAAAGCAGAAATGTTGAGTGATAAGTCAGATGCTGTATTAAGATCAGTCAATGAATGCTTTCCTTTTCCTTCTGTAATCCGTATTCTACAATATGCACATATCCCATTCAAAGGGGTCGTTTTGACCAGACACAATGTATTTAAACGAGACTCTTTTTCATGCCAGTATTGTGGCAGAAATAAAGAACTTACTTTGGATCATCTGATACCACGATCTAAAGGTGGCAAATCCACCTGGACCAATCTGGTTACTGCCTGTAAGTCCTGTAATGCCCGGAAAGGCGATTTTAGCCCTGACCAGGTGGGTTTAAGATTGCTCAGGAAACCAATTCGGCCCAGTTATGTTATGTTTTTAAGGTCTACGACCAACGATATGAGGGAAGATTGGATCCCTTTTCTGGATAGAAAAGCATCAGCATAAAAAATTATGGAATCATTTAATACGATTAATCCAGCTACTGAAGGGAAGCTGGAAACTTATACCTTTTATAAAGACTCAGAGATCGAAGAGATCATCAACAAAGCCTATGATAGCTGGGAAGACTGGAAGGCAGTCTCATTTTCAACAAGAAGCACATTGCTACAGCATTTAAGCGCGCTGTTAAAAGAACAAAAAGACGAGTTGGCAAAGGAGATTACTTTAGAAATGGGAAAGCCTTTTGCACAGTCTGTGGCAGAAATCGAAAAATGTGCCTGGGTGTGTGAGTATTATGCTACCAATGCAGAAAATTTTCTCAAACCAGAAGTAATAGAATCGGATGCATCTAAGAGCTATGTTCAGTTTGATCCCATTGGTCCGGTTTTAGCAATTATGCCATGGAATTTTCCCTATTGGCAGGTTTTTAGGTTTGCGGCCCCCGCTGTAATGGCTGGCAATGGATGTATATTAAAGCATTCCCCAAATACTACAGGCTGTGCACTTACCATGCAAAAGTTATTTGAAGAAGCTGGATTTCCCCGATACCTGTTCAATACTCTAATTGCTGATATCCCTCAAATCGAACCGATAATTGCTAACGATAAAGTCGCTGCGGTAACATTAACCGGTTCGACCAGGGCCGGAAAATCAGTGGCTGCACTAGCTGGAAAATATCTTAAAAAGACCGTCCTTGAACTCGGCGGAAGTGATCCTTATCTAATACTCGCTGATGCGGATCTTGATCTGGCTGCTGAAACCTGCGTAACGGGTAGACTTATCAATTCAGGACAAAGTTGTATCGCAGCAAAAAGGTTTATTGTATTGGAATCCATTGCAGATGCTTTTATTCAAAGAGTGAAAGGTATAATGGAAAGCAAAGTAATGGGTGACCCATTTAATGAGAATACCAATATTGGTCCAATGGCTAGAAATGATCTAAAAGAATCATTAGCCAAACAGGTAGCAGAATCTATCACAAAAGGTGCACAGGTAATCCTGGGAGGCGAGGGATCAAAAGATAGGGGCTATTATTATCACCCAACCATACTTACCAATGTAAAAAAAGGCATGCCCGCTTATGATGAAGAACTGTTTGGTCCTGTGGCATCAATTATAACCGTTAAAAGTGAAGAGGATGCCATTAAAGTTGCTAATGACACAAATTACGGTTTAGGATCAGCAATCTTCTCAAAGGATATAACAAAAGCTGAGCAAATAGCCGGTAAGATAGAAGCCGGTTCCACTTTTATCAATGCCTTTGTGAAATCCGACCCGAGATTGCCGTTCGGAGGTGTTAAAGGCAGTGGGTATGGTCGAGAATTATCCTATATAGGTATCAAAGAATTTGTAAACGCCAAGACTATTTATATCAGGTAATTATAACAAAACATCAAGTGAGGTGTTAGGTATATATGTGCCTTGAATTAAGTGAGAAAGAATATTTATTTATTTACAACAGCAAGGATTTGCGTGACAGGGCCGCTGCCGGGTACATTCGAGCACTAAAATCTGTTAAGATCAATGAGCAGGATATCTGCAATGATATGCTCACCGAAACCCAATTAGTTGCCGCTACAAAGAAACTTGGAGTAGAAGTAAAGGATTTACTTCAATATGATAAAAAGGGCGATCATGATTTTACTGAGGAAGAGGCGTTAAAACTGCTAAGAAACCAACCTTCCCTCCTCAATACGCCCTTTGTATTGTCAGCAAAGAAATCCTTTTTCATCGATACGCCGCTCGACCTTATTAAAGAGCAATTTTAAAACAAGCTAAAACTTATGAATTACAAACACATATTTCCATTAATAATGGCAATCACTTTAATATTTTCATTTGGCTGTGAAAGCCCTTCTAAAGAAAAAGATAAAAGTGTTTCCGACTTAAATCAGAAAAAAGAGAAAATGATCTCCCAGCTCAATGACATCAAGTCAAACCTGGACAGTCGTATTGAGGAATTGACTGATAAATCTGAAGATATAGGAGAAGAAGCAAAAGATCAGGTTTCTACAGCTTTAGATAAACTAAAATCTGAAAGAAGCAAAGTGACATCTCTCGTGGATAAGGTTAGAAATTCTTCCGAAAAAAATATTGAAGGACTGGAGAATGAAATTAACCAAGCAAAAAATGAGATCACTGAAGATATTAATCAGCTTTCTGAAAACTCCAAGCAATGGTTTGAAGAACAGAAAGAAAAGATCAATAACTTATAAAATGTAATCCAAAAAAAAGCCTCTTTAAAAGAGGCTTTTTTTTAATCATTTAATCTTTTCAAAGAGCTATAGAGCACTTTCCGTGCATTCGCTTCCCTGAGCTGTTGTTGAATATCTGAAACAATTCCCATTTTAATCTCTATATCACCTTTTAGTGACATGGTAATTTGATCCCGCTCAACCTCAGACAATTTATCTTTTTCCTGATTCACAAACTGAACAATATCAGTCGGTTCAATAAAGTTATCATTTACCTGAATTCTTGGCTCAGCTCCGTAAATACTCGGATTCTTTGGTTCACCAATATAAATGTAACTCACAAGCGACTTACGTTCGATTTTAGTTAGCTGCTCGGCACGAGGTAATTGCTGTTTTACCAAAATATCAGTCTCTCTCATTACAGTGGTTACCATAAAGAAGAAGAGCAGCATAAAGATGATATCCGGCAATGCAGCCGTTGGGATTTCATTAGAGGCGTTGGAACTTTTCTTAAACTTTGACATAATTAATTCGGTTCTGCAATTGAAATATTCCTACCAATACCTTCACGAGCTTGTTTGTATATCTGGTTTTGAGCATCCTTACTCTTATCAAGTGTAAGCCACTCCTCAACCGTCAATCCAGCACGTTCAGCGTAAATCTCATCATACGCCTTATAAACCGCATCAAGCACGTTGATATACAATTCGTATGTTGTCCCCCTATTTGCCTTAAAAGAGACGACAGCCTCAATAGGATCATCCGAAGATGAGGGGTCTCTTCCGTTGCTATTGATATAACTTTTAAGGCTTGAAGGTAAGCTATTGTATACAGCTACTCCTTCTTCCCCTGGCTTACCAAAATTGAGGACAAACTTCTTGATGTCTTCCGTCAATTCTTCCATGGTGCCTTCATAAGGCTCACTCTCAACCAACAGTTTATCCTGAGAATTTGCCAGTATGGCATAAATGTTCTTGTCATTTTTCTCAACAACTGGTGGTGGTTCATTTGGATCAGGCTTAGGTGGCAATGAAATCAAAATTCCTTTGTCATTCGCAATGGTAGTAGTCACCAAAAAGAATATCAACAAAAGGAAAGCGATATCCGCCATCGAGCCTGAATTGACCTCTGCAGGTTTTCTGTTTTTTGATCTAGCCATTATTTAAACAACTTAGAAAGTTCAGTAAATAAAATACCGACTATTGCTATTAGAACAAAAATGTACATTGAAATAATTCCAGCACCAACCAATTTGGATGTAGCTGCTGTTGTACCTTCTGAGTCACTACCAGCAAGTGCATATCCAATCAGGAAAACTACCAAAACGGCTCCTAAACCAATTCCTGATTTAACCAATGATTTTGGATCACTGAATGACTGAATTAAAGGTATCAGTATTGCAGATAGTGCACAGAGTACAATCAGAACGTATGCTGTTATCAGACCTATGTCAACCATAATATCTTTCTTTTTATAGGTTTATTACTTAGCCAGGTTATGCTTCACCAATACATCAACCAATGTGATTGAAGCATCTTCCATGCTATTTACCAAAGAGTCAATTTTGGAAATAAGGTAATTGTAAAATAACTGTAAGATAACTGCAACGATTAGTCCACCTACAGTAGTCAAAAGGGCCACTTTAATACCGTCTGCTACAAGTGATGGAGAAACATCTCCTGCTTCAGCGATCGCATCGAAGGCGTCGATCATACCAATTACGGTTCCCATGAAACCAAGCATTGGGGCAAGAGATATAAATAGAGAAATCCAAACCATTCCTCGCTCAAGTTTTCCCATTTCAACTGATCCGTAAGAAATAATTGATTTTTCAACCATTTCAATCCCTTCAGACATTCTCATCATACCCTGAACAAATATTGAAGCTACCGGACCTCGTGTGTTCTTGCATACTTCTTTGGCTGCTTCCACTCCACCAGTGCTTAAGGCCTCTTCAACGTTTGCCAATAATTTTTTAGTGTTGGTAGTAGCCAGGTTCAAGGTAATAATCCTTTCAATGGCAACTGCCAGACCTAGAATCAAACACAATAGAACGATCCCCATAAATGCAGGACCTCCATCAATAAATTGTTGTTTTACAACATTGTGAAATGATTCTGATTGCTCTTCTACTTCAATATCGTCTGCGATTGCAACAGCAGGTGATTCTGCGGGTGCTTCAGCAACTTCTTCAGTAGCTTCTTCAGACATTGAGGTAGTATCAGATTCGGTAGAATCCTGAGCATAAAGTGTTGCTGATAAAAAAGTCAAAGCAACAGTAACAATCCAAACAAATGATAACTTTTTCATAATTCGTTTTTGGTAGTCTTCGGTTAAGTTTTTAAAAGTCCGTAAATATAATCCTTTTCGAGAACTCGCGGAGAGAGAGGGATTCGAACCCTCGATTCCGCGATAGCGGAATACACACTTTCCAGGCGTGCGCCTTCAACCACTCGGCCACCTCTCCTAAAATCCTTCCCAAGGTTAATCAAAGGCAACAAATAAATCAATAAATAAACCTTTATGCAAATTTTTAAAATCCAAATA
Source organism: Bacteroidota bacterium (assembly GCA_047947195.1). Taxonomy (GTDB): domain Bacteria; phylum Bacteroidota; class Bacteroidia; order Cytophagales; family Cyclobacteriaceae; genus UBA7330. The sequence continues at coordinate 693,911 of CP170458.1, read as the reverse complement.
AGCGATATCATTCATCCATCTCTCCATTAATTGGCTTAATCAGTTTTTTTTGAATCAATCCATTACTCTTTTCGGTACCCAGCAGAAACATCAATTTTGTGACTGCAGCCTCTGTTGTAATATCCCCTCCACCAAGCACACCAAGCTGCTTTAGCCGCTTACTCGTTTCATATCGACCTTGCACTACTTCACCTCCCGCACACTGACTTACATTGAAAATAATAATCCCTTTTTTAAGTGCTTTTTCAATACACTTTAAAAACCAGGGAAAGTTCATGGTATTTCCCGATCCAAAAGTTTCCAGTACCACTCCCTTCAGGTTTTTACTATTTAAAATACTGCTGACAACAGTCTCACTGATTGAAGGGAAAATCTTCAGGATAATCACGTTTTGATCAAATCCACGCTGGATCTTTAGTTTGGCCTTAGGGTCATGGGCAACCATATAGCTATGATTGTATTCAATATTGATCCCTGATTCGGCCAATACTGGATAATTTGGCGACTGGAAAGCCGCAAAAGTGCTACTCCTAATTTTGGATGACCTGTTTCCTCTTAACAACACCAGATTGAAATAAACACATACTTCATTGACAATGGGTACTCCATTCTCCTTTGCAATCGCTATTTCAAGGGCCGTTAGGAGGTTTTCCCTGGCATCAGATCTGATATAACCAATCGGAATTTGTGCGCCGGTAAGAATTATTGGTTTGTTCAAATTTTTCAACATGTAACTCAGCGCTGAAGCTGTATAAGACATGGTATCAGTACCATGAAGAATCACAAACCCATCATACTGCGAATAATTCTCATATATGATATATGCGATATTGTCCCAGTCAGTGTAATCAATATTAGCCGAGTCCCTTGCCTCTGGAAATGAAATCACCGTAAGCCTGAGCTCCAACCCCTTTAATTCCGGGATCATCTCTATCACACGTCCAAAATTAAATGGTGCCAAAGCTCCATCTTTGTCATAAGCCATACCAAAAGTGCCTCCCGTATAAATGATCAATACAGAGTCTTTTGGATCAACTTTAGCGCTGGTCCTGATATTTACAATTTTGTAATTCAATTGGCTTTGAAAAGTGTTGCAGTGTTTTCACATGCAATTTCCCCAATTTTTTCAACATCGAGATTTTTTGCGAGTGCTATTTTTTCGGCAACATAAGAAATATATGCAGGTTCATTTCTTTTCCCTCGAAGTGGTGTTGGGGCTAAATAGGGGCTGTCCGTTTCGAGTACTATCTTTTCTAATGGAAAATCAGGTAGCAGATCGATCAATCCTCCATTTTTGAAAGTGGCAACCCCGCCGATCCCAAGGTAAAAGCCGAGGTCAATCACCTTATTTGCTTGCTCCATCGATCCTGTGAAACAATGAAATACGCCTCTTAATCCTCTATCACTAAATTCCTCTACCAATTCTATTGTCTCATCAATGGATTCACGACAATGAATTACAATAGGTAAATGATGCTTTAGCGCAAGTTCACACTGTATCCGAAAGGCTTCTTTTTGCTGTTCGAAATAGGTTTTGTCCCAGTAAAGGTCTGTTCCCATCTCCCCTACAGCACAAAACAACCCAGGGCTTTTAGCCAGCCACTCTTCTACCTTGTAAAGTTCTTTTTCAAAATGCTTATCTACTGAGCATGGGTGTAATCCCATCATTGGGATACAGTAACCTTTATTTCTATCCGCTACCTGCAGCATATCATCTATGGAAGTACCATCGATGTTGGGCATATAAATCCTTTCCAGACCAGCTTCCATGGAGCGCTCAATCATTTCATTCCGGTCTTCCTTGAATTCCTCTACATAAATATGAGCATGACTATCAATCAATCTCATTCTTCTACAATGATTTAAACTTGAAACCTGAATTAAGAAAATGGTCTAAAACCTGTGGCAACATTTCTCTTAAGTTTTTTTCTGCCTTTAAACTGTCGTGAAATACAAAAACAGATCCTGGACCCGCAACCTTCATGACTTTCATGGAGGCCACTCTATCAACCTTAGCATCGAAGTCACCTGAAAGATGACTCCACATGATGATGTCGTAAGTCTTTTGAATCGCTTTGACCTGCTGTTTCCTTATCCTTCCATGTGGTGGGCGGAAAAGTTTGGTAGTTATGCCATTCTTTTCTATCTCACTTTGGCACTGTTCAATCTCTGAAAGATATTCTTCCAAAGAATAGTTCCAGCCATTAACATGATGAAAAGTGTGATTCCCAATAGTATGTCCTTGTTCAGATACTTCTTTTAGAACACCCGGATGCTTCCTGACATTATCACCAACACAAAAGAATGTCGCCTTTGCACCTACTCGATCCAGCTTGTCCAGTACCCACGGTGTTACTTCAGGTATCGGTCCGTCATCAAAAGTCAGAAATATTTCTTTTTTCTGTGATGGAATATCCCACTTTAGAGATGGATAAAAAGCTTTTAGCCAAAAAGGTGTTTTATGGAAATACCTCATTGATTTTTGACCCTGACAGACAACATGGTAATATCATCGCGATAGGGTACCTCCTCCTTGAACTTTTCTAGATCCCTTAGGATGAACTGATGGAATTCTCCCAAATCTTCTGGCATCCCTTTACCTAATACTTTGTCCAGAGGTTCATTACCATATTGTTCTTCTTTGTGGTTAAAGGTCTCCGTTAATCCATCAGTGTAGCCAAAAAAGAAAAAGTCCTTTACATGCTCTATTTTCTGACTGCTTAAAAAAGGTAATGGATCAAACATTCCCAGTATGGTTGTACCATCATTCAGTAAGATTACCTCTCCATTATTAACCAAATAAAGTGGGTTGTGACCACAATTAACATATTCAAATGTGCACTTATTGAAATCATAAATGCCGACAAAAAAGGTGATAAAGTTTTCTGCATTTCCACTGATAAAAGTAGAATGATTCAAATCAGTAATAATTTCTTCAAGGTTTTGGGTCCTTCTTACGAGCGTTCTCAAAGAAGCCTGGAAGTTAGACATCAATAATGCTGCAGGGACTCCTTTGCCAGATACATCTGCAATACAAATCAAAAACCGATCATTGTCTATGGACAGATAATCATAATAATCTCCCCCTACGTCATGATGTGGTAGGTAAACAGCTTCAATATTTAACTTTTGCGTCTTGGGAAGTGATTTTGGGAATAGATAATTCTGAACCTTCTTGGCAATCTCCAGCTCCTTTCGATACGCTTCCTGCTGCAACTGTCGTCGTGCCAATTTCTTATTTTCTATGGCCACAATGATGATGTTGGTAAGCGCTTTTAGAAAAGTGGTACTGTCTTCAAGACTTTCTTCGGGTAGGCCTCCAACCAATACCATTGCTAGTAGGGATTTTTTATGGTAAACAGGAATGGCTATTTCAAACTCATCAGTACTGAGATCTATATTATTTAAATAGGTGATCTCTTTAATATTCTTAAGCTTTTTATCCAGCTTGATCTTGCTGTAATCTTTATTAGTTCCGAAATAAATCGGGCAAGACCACCCCTCATCCTGGACAAAAAGCGCTAGTCTTTTAACTTTCAGGTCACCCAATAAAGTGAACTTGTAGATCTTAAAGAGGTCTATTTCAGACAGATTATTATTGATTGCCTGTGTAATCTCAAGCAATGCGTTAAGTTCAAGGTCTCTTATGTCTATGGATGTTGCCATCTAATCGATTGTATTGTGGGCCATTAATCCTTCTTTGCTAGCCAGAAATAAATAATCCGAGGAATGTTTTATCCAATCAACATCCTCTTTTGATATTTCATCATCAATTCCTTTAAAGACCCTGATCCATCCCTTTTCGTATAGATCAGATAAAACATTTCGTAAGAGATTCGGATCTTTTTGTGTAAGGGAAGTAAGCTCTTGAAAAGACTGTACGAAATATAATTCATCTAACACTTCAAACTCGTCATCTGTCATGAATATGATCTGCCTTTCCAGTGATAAATACCAAAAATAGAGGCTATGCCCAAGAAAATCACGAATACAGGATAAATTATCTGCATGATGAGAAAGTTAATCCATCGGGTCTTACCTCCCAGGAACTTTACCACATTAAGGATGTAATAGTATTCAGTAAGCCATCGTACAATCAGGATAGTAGCCACCAAATCGAAGTGAATACTACCCAGCATCGCCATTATTACTCCATAAATCAAAAAGGCATAGTCGGCAAAGAAGAGCATTGCCGTAGAAGTGATATAGCTACTTTTATGGAATTTCCATTTACTGCTCCAGCGGATTCGTTGGTTAATTAAGTCTTTAATATTTTGTTTGGCTGGTGTTGTTACCACTGCTTCTCTTGATTTTAAAAAGGCTATAGATCCTTTAAACTTTCTGAAAATTTTCAACATTAAAAATTCATCATCTCCAGATGGTATATTTTCATTTCCTGAATAGCCTTCCACTTCATTAAATATGCTTTTCTTATAAGAAATATTGGCACCATTGCAGGTAGCCGCAGTACCCATCTGCAAGCTTGATCCTCCAAAACCTATCAATGCAGAAAATTCCATCAATTGGATGCTGGTAAACAGGTCAGTTGCCTCCATCAATACGGGCGCAACAATCATGTTGGGGCTATCTGATTGTTCATATCTACTGGCGAAAGACCTGATCCAAGAAGTTGGCAACCTACAGTCTCCATCAGTCGCCAGGATATATTCATTCTTTGCTTCCTGAATCCCTGAGGTTATCGCTGCTTTTTTTCCTACCTGATCCTTGAGTTGTAGAATCTGAATATTCAGAGATGAATCTGAAATATATTCATTCACAAGTGCCATTGTCTCATCTTCAGAATGATCATCTATAATAATAACCTCAAAATATTTAAAGGGATAATCCTGACTTTCGAGATCTTTAAGGAGATTGATTATGTTCTGTGCCTCATTTCTAACTGGTATTAATACAGAGAACGTGCACCCAGGATGTGACTTAATATTAACTACCTGAATCCTGGACCACATGTAGGCCAGTAATTGGACAAATAAAATTCTCCCAAAGGAAAGGATGAGAAAAAAGATCATGTGGCAATGTTAACGGTAAATTGAAAACAACCGTAAATGATTCATGGAAATCTCCAGTCTTGGTTAATTTGCAGTGTGTCTATTATAAAAAACCTTAATCCTGAAAAAGTTATTCTAGGACTGGATCCCGGAACTAATGTAATGGGTTACGGTTTGATTAAGGTTGAAAAAAGTAATCTCATATTATTGCAATTTGGGGTAATTCATTTACAGAAATATTCTGGTCACGAGCTCAAGTTGAAAAAGATCTTCGAAAGGGTACTTAGCCTGATCAATGAATACCATCCGGATGAAGTGGCTCTGGAAGCACCATTCTTCGGGAAAAACATACAATCTATGCTTAAACTTGGAAGAGCACAGGGAGTCGCCATGGCAGCCGCATTATCTAGAGAAATTCCTATCACTGAGTATGCCCCTAAAAAGGTTAAACAATCTGTGACTGGGAATGGAAATGCTTCCAAAGAGCAAGTGGCAGCAATGTTGCAAACTATTCTGAAATTCAAGGAAGCCCCAAAGCTGCTGGATGCTACTGATGCGTTGGCTGTTGCTGTTTGCCATCATTACCAGGGAGGCAAACAAATAAAGGCTAATAAAGGTTGGAAGGCTTTTTTGACCGAAAACCCAAAACGCTTAAAATCTTAAAGTTTGATTTCCGACCGGATCTTTTCTGCAGTTGCAGCAAGCTCCTCCTGACTAAAAGCGAGCTTCTGGTTACCAAAATACATATCGTTGATGCCATTGATCGGGATCAAATGAACATGGGCATGTGGTACTTCCAGACCAATCACCGTCATCCCTATTCTTTCACACGGTACAACCTTCTCAATTCCCCTGGCTACTTTTTTGGCAAAAACAGATAGCCCTGACAAGGTATCGTCATCAAGGTCGAAAATATAGTCCACTTCTTTTTTAGGTATAACCAGCGTATGCCCTTCAACCAATGGATTGATATCCAGAAAAGCAAGGTAATCTTCGTTTTCTGCTACTTTATGTGAGGGAATCTCCCCTGATATGATTCTTGAAAAAATACTTGGCATTAGAGTGAAATCTCCAGGATTTTAAATTCTATCTCCCCTGCTGGCGCATTCACCAATGCTTTTTCACCTACTTTTTTACCCAATAGGCCTTTACCTATTGGCGATTTAACAGAAATTTTTCCAAGTTTCAGATCAGCCTCCTCTTCCGCAACGATTTGATATTTTACCTCCATTCCGTTCTTTTCATTCTTGATCTTTACCGTTGATAAGATAGAGACTTTGGAAGTGTCGATAGAAGACTCGTCTATGATCCTGGCATTTCCCACGACCTCCTCAAGCTTTGAAATTTTTAGCTCAAGCAGACCCTGCGCATCCTTAGCTGCATCATACTCAGCATTCTCACTCAAATCACCTTTATCTCTAGCCTCAGCAATTTGCCTGGCCATATCAGCTCTTCCTTTTGTCTTCAGTTCATTAAGCTCATCCTTAAGCTTTTGCAAACCATCCTTTGTGTAATAATTTACAGCCATATCAATTTTTTGTTAACCCTAATAAATAAAAAAGAACGGCCATGAATATGAACCGTTTTCCGTTTATCTTTTCTATTTATCGAGAGGGCAAATATAAAGAATTAGATGATTTCAAACAATTACCGAACTTGAGCCAACCCTTCTTCCTGAAGTTTTGAAACAAGTACCTCATTGATCCGTTTGTAGGATTCAAAGGTCCAACCGGCAATGTGTGGGGTCATGATTACATTGTCTCTTGCAGCCAGTTTATTAAAAATATTCTGCTCCTCCGTATTGAGTTGATGTATCTTCTCATTTTCCAGTACATCCAGACCTACTCCTATAAGTCTTGAATTCTCCAACAGGCTTTCAAGCGCCCTGAGGGATAGTATCTCACCTCGGGCCGTATTGAGTAAAATTCTGAGGTTCGGAAACTGATCCAGATAGTATTCATCAAACAGATATTTTGTCTCTGAGGTTAATGGTACATGTAAACTCAATATCTCTGTTTCTTTCTGGAAGGTTTTCAAATCCACCTGGTTAATGAAGTCATTTGACAACCCTGTTTTGTATTTGTCGTAAACAATTACGTTGCAGTCAAAACCCCTTAGCTTTTTAGCAAAAGCAGAGCCCATATAACCAAACCCATAAATTCCTACTGTCTTTCCCCTGAGTTCCCAACCTCTATTGGCTTCACGATGCCATGCACCTTTCTTCACCTCAAAATTTGCAATATGAATTTTATGAAGAAGAGTCAATAACATCCCTATGGTATGCTCACCCAGGGCATCCCGATTCCCTTCTGGTGCATTCACCAGCTTAATATTTCTTTCTGAAATTTCCTTATAATCAACATTATCAATGCCCGCTCCAGCTCTTGCAACAAATTGAAGATTAGTTGCCAGGTCAATCAACTCTTTGTCAATCCTGGTCTTGCTACGCACAATAATACCCTCATAGCCACCAATTATTTTCAACACTTCAGCCCTGGTAATATCAGGTTGGTAGTCCGGTCTAAAACCCGCTTCACCCAGCATATCTATGATGCTTTCATGCATTTGATCAACAATAAGGACCTTATTCTTCATATCTATAATTGGTACAACAAATGTGCCACAGAGAAGTAAACGGCTAAACCGAGTAAATCGTTCGTGGTTGTGATAAATGGTCCTGATGCAAGGGCTGGGTTTATACCAAATTTGTCTAATATTATTGGGGTGATGGTACCCATCAAAGAAGCTAGCAATACAACACTAAATAATGCTGCAGACACTGTGAAAGCCAGCGACTGATCCCTATTTACCAGAATCACAGCTCCAAAAACCATCAGCGCCAGAATAACACCATTGACGATGGCAACAAACAATACCTTAATCATTCTTCTCCATAGACGCTCAGCGAATACATTTGGATTGGCCAGTGATTGAACAACAATTGATGAGCTTTGGATTCCAACATTACCACCCGTCGCTGTAATAAGCGGGATAAAAAAAGCAAGCGCGGGAATGATGGCGATATCTCCCTTAAACAATCCCATAAACTGAGCTCCTAAAAGTCCTCCGGCCATCCCAATGGTAAGCCAGGGTAATCGCGCTTTGGACAGTTTCCAAACCGTGTCATCTTCCTCAACATCCGCGCTGATACCCGCCATGATCTGACGTTCTTCATCAGCAATCTCTTTAATCACATCTACAATATCATCGATGGTGATTCTTCCCACAAGCTTTCCACGGGCATTTAATACCGGTACTGCCTCAAGGTCATACTTCTCCATGATGGTGGCCACCTCTACTTCATCCATTGAGGTCTCAACAGAGATAATGTCAGTATCATATAAGTCAGCAATCTTGACTTTGTCATCCGCCAGTATAATGCGCTTCAAGCTGACCCGTCCGAGGAATTTATCCTTATTATCAACCACATAGACTGAATAGATCTTTTGAACATTTTCAGCCTGCTTTCTCATCTCCTCAATACACTGTTGAACTGTCCAGTTCACATTGGCTTTGATCAGCTCTTTGGCCATCAATCCTCCCGCCACATCCTCATCATAACGCAATAAATCCAGGATGTGCGCCGCCTTCTCTTCATTTTCAATCAACCGAATAACCTCTTCCCGACGCTTTAGGGGCATCTGATAGAGGATATCGGCCGCATCATCCGAATCCAGACATTCTACATATTTGGCCAGCTCTTCCGGAGTGAAATGCTCCATGAAATGCTCCCGCTCATCCTCATCCAACCCATTTAAGATGGCAGCATCAACTTCGATGGGAAGCAGATCAAACACATGCTTGCATTCATCTGCATTAAATTCATCCAGTAAAGAGGTGATGTCGGCAGGGTTTACACCTTCCAGACTTTCCCTGATAAAGGAATCTTCCTTTTCATCCAGCGCCTGCTGGAAGCGATCCAGAAATTCTTTGGAAAGCGAAAACTCCATGGTTTCAATTTTTTGGGAAAATCATTAATGTCAGTCGAACAAAATCATCGACAGAAAGCTGCTCTGCCCGCTGATCAAACACTTTATCGTGAGTGATTTGGGCATCCAAATTTAGGTCTTTTAATGCGTTACGCAAGGTCTTTCTTCGTTTTCCAAAAGCTGTCTTGACTACTTTTTTGAAATCCGAATGTGCACATTCCAGCTCTTTGACCTGATTCCTTCTCAGCCTAATGACCGCCGACTGGACCTTCGGTGGGGGTACAAATACCTGAGGAGGTACCGTATATAAATATTCTATCTCAAAGAAAGCCTGCAGCAATACACTCAGAATGCCATAAGTCTTACTTCCTGGCTTTGCGGCGATACGTTGCGCCACTTCTTTTTGAATCATGCAGACCACCTCAACCACGAGGTCCAGGTTGTCCCAAATTTTAAAAAAGATTTGTGAGGAGATATTGTAGGGAAAATTTCCAATTACCGCAATTGGGGCATTAAATGAGGTAAGTGGATATTTCAGAAAATCTTCAAATAATATATTCTCTTCATTTTCAGGGTAATGAGATTTAAGAAACGCTACTGATTCTGAGTCCACATCCATTGCGAAGAATTCTGGAGATTTCAATTCAAAAAGATACTTTGTGAGTACTCCGGTACCCGGACCCACTTCAATCAGTGTTTGATAGTTGGTGCTTTGAATCGCTTCAGTAATCCTTTGAGCGATCCCTTCATCCTTTAGAAAATGCTGTCCGAGGTATTTTTTTGGTCTTACACTTTTCACAACTCCCAATTATTCGTTGAATGACTTTTATCTTCGCAGTGTAAAAGTGAATAAATATGGTTGAATCTTCACAAAAACAGAATCCGATCGTTCTGGGTATCTCTGTGGGTGATTATAATGGCATCGGACCAGAAGTGATTATGAAAGTACTCGAGGACAATCGAATACTGAAATTCATCACACCAGTGATCTATGCTGATAATCAGATTTTTTCCTTTTACCGAAAACATTTCAATAAACAACATTTCAATTATCACCTGACCCAGAAGGCGGATCAGATTCATTCAAGGAAGATTAATCTGGTTGATTTAAAGGATGAAAGTATTAATGTAACTCCCGGAAAAGCCGAACCTTCAAGTGGTAAATACGCCATCAAATCTTTAAAACAGGCAGTAAATGACCTGAAAGCTGGACTTACTCAAGGCATTGTAACCAGTCCATTAAGTAAGGAGACCGTACAAAGTGAAGATTTTAATTTCCCTGGACATACGGAATTCATCACCCACGAAAGTAAGGTGGAAGATAGCCTGATGCTCATGGTAAGTGATCAGCTACGTGTAGGCGTAGTCACTGGTCACATCGCATTAAAAGATGTATCAGCCGCTTTAACTAAAGAAAAGCTGTCCAGCAAAATCCAAATTTTGATCGATACCCTTCAAAAGGACTTTGGAATTAAAAAGCCAAGGATCGCGGTGATGGGACTCAATCCGCATGCTGGGGAAAACGGACTTTTGGGTAATGAAGAAGTGGAAACGATTCAGCCAGTCATCAAATCCTTCAAAGAAAAGGGGCATCTCATTTTTGGTCCATTTCCTGCGGATGGATTTTTTGGATCTGGGGATATCAAGAAATTTGATGGCATACTGGCTATGTATCATGACCAGGGCCTTACCCCTTTTAAGCAATCTGCATTTACAGAAGGTGTGAATTATACAGCTGGGCTTCCAATTGTCAGAACCTCCCCTGATCATGGGACAGCCTTCAATTTGGCCGGTAAAGGGGTTGCCGATGAAACCTCTTTTAGAAATGCAATGTTTTTGGCCAGGGATATCGTTCTGCAGCGCCTGGGCCACCCTTAATTAATACTCCCGTAATATTGTTTTTTTATACATGGTAATTATCTAACTTTGCGCCTCTTTGAGCGGAGGTAAGCTATGCTAACCAAGGGAAGACGTGAGTATCAAATCGATATTTTTAACCTGAGCAACCAGCTCCATGAGTTAGAATTTGAGATTGATGATGCACTTTTATCCATGATGGAAAATAGTGTGCTCACACGTGGAAGTGGGAATTGTAAGATCGGACTGCAGAAATCGGAGACAATGATGTCTATTCATTTTTCGATAGATGCTGTAGTTGAACTTACATGTGACAGGAGCCTTGATGAGTACGATTACCCCCTAACAATTGAAGAAGATTTGATTATTAAGTTTGGTGAGGAAGATGATGACAGTAATGATGAATACACCATCATCCGTAAAGACACACCAAGCATTTTTGTTGACAGCTTGATATATGAATTCATCAGTCTGGCAGTGCCTATGAAAAAACTTCATCCAAGATATGAAGGTCAGGATACTCCGGATATGATTTATTCATCCAAGATAGAAGAAGAAAAAACTGAAGATAATGTGGACCCACGCTGGGAAGCATTAAAAAAATTAAAAGAAAAATAAATACAGGTTTAAAATGGCTCATCCTAAACGTAAACAATCCAAAACCAGAAGAGATAAAAGAAGGACTCATTACACAGCCACTCCAAGAAATTATGTGATCTGTCAGACTACTGGCGAGGCTCACTTACCGCATCGTGCATTTTGGCATGAAGGTAAACTCTACTACAAAGGGAAGGTTGTAATGGAAAAAGAAGTACTGGCCTAAGGGTCACTATTCTTCCGCATGGTTAGAGCAGCAATCACTGGCGTTCATGGTTATGTACCTGATTACGTGTTAACGAATCAGGAATTAGAAACCATGGTAGAAACCTCAGATGAATGGATTACCTCCCGGACCGGTATCAAAGAAAGAAGGATACTAAAGGGAGAAAACCAGGGAACTTCTGTTATTGGAATCCATTCAGTGAATGGACTTCTCGAAAAAACTGGCACAAATCCTGAGGATATCGACCTGATCATTTGTGCAACTGTCACTCCGGACATGCCTTTTCCTGCAACGGCAAATATCATTGCTGACAAGGTGGGCGCAAAAAATGCATTTGGATATGATTTGAGTGCTGCCTGCTCAGGATTCTTATTTGGCCTGGACACAGGCGCCAAATACATTGAATCAGGGGTCTACAAAAAGGTAGTTGTAATTGGGGCCGATAAAATGTCGGCTATCATAGACTACACTGACCGGACTACCTGCATCATTTTTGGTGATGGAGGTGGAGCTGTATTACTTGAACCAGTTCCCGTAGAAGAAGAAGTGGGTGTTATGGATTCAATCCTTAAAGCCGATGGGTCGGGAGCACCATTCCTTCATATGAAAGCGGGTGGTAGTGCAAAGCCTGCTACCATCGAGACAGTCACAAATCGTGAGCATTATGCTTACCAGGAAGGATCTACCGTATTTAAGTTTGCTGTAACCAATATGGCAGATGTAGCTGCTAAAATCATGCTACGCAACAATCTTACTGCTGAAGATATTCGATTTCTTGTTCCTCACCAGGCAAATAAGAGAATCATAGACGCAACGGCTAACAGAATGGGAATTGGCGAAGATAAGGTAATGATGAATATCGAAAGATATGGCAATACCACCGCTGGTACACTTCCCTTGTGTTTATGGGACTACGAACCTCAGCTAAGAAGAGGAGATAATCTTGTTCTTGCGGCATTTGGAGGTGGGTTTACCTGGGGTGCTTCCTGGATAAGATGGGCATATGATCCAAAATAATAAACACTAAACATTCATGGCAACTACTGCAGACTTCAGAAATGGATTGGTCATTGAATTTAATCATGACCTCTTCGCTATTGTTGAGTTTCAACATGTAAAACCTGGAAAAGGTCCTGCTTTCGTAAGAACAAAACTTAAGAGTTTAACAACTGGTAGAGTCATCGACAATACCTTCTCTGCCGGACACAAGGTAAATACTGCACGTGTAGAAAGAAGGAATTTTCAATTCCTATACAAAGACGACATGGGCTATCATTTCATGGATAGCAACACTTTCGAACAAATTCCAATTCCTGAAGAACTAATCAACGCACCTCAATTTCTCAAAGATGGTCAGGAAGTAGAAGTTATTTTTCATGCAGAACAAGAAAGAGTTCTTGGTTGTGAACTTCCACAGCATGTTATTCTGCAGGTAACTTATACCGAGCCTGGATTAAAAGGAGATACTGCGACCAACACACTTAAGCCTGCCGAAGTTGAGACCGGAGCAAAGGTTCAGGTACCTTTATTTATCGGTCAGGATGAGATCATCAAGATCGATACAACTACAGGATACTACGTGGAAAGAGTAAAATAATTTTCCTTAATTTTAAAAAGCTCGAAAATCCAACATTTTGCAGTGTAGGATGTTTATCTAACACTGCTTCATGCTAATGAAAAATAATATTTAACCATATGGAATATGCCCTGTTTAGTTTGAGCTGTTTCCATGTCACTTTTGTACCATATATTTATACCCGTGAAATGAGTCTCGGCATGTCGGGACGAAATTCCATTAGTCTGCTAAAAAACTAACCATCTTCACATGAAATGAGCATGATCCCTAAAGTACAAAATTTAAAGATGAACATAGATCATGCGAAATTCCATGTCTGATAAAAACAGAATTATACTCACATGAAAGCAAAAGAAATTAAAGAGTTACTCGATTTCATATCAGAGTCTGGTCTTGAAGAAGTAAATGTTGAAACTTCGGAAGTAAAACTCAGAGTGAAAAGGTCTCAAAATATTATTGCAGCAAGTACTGTGGCAGGTCCTCAGGTTGTGGCAGCTTCAGCACCCCAGCCTGCAGCGGCACCAGCAGCTGAAGCGACACCTAAAAAATCATCTGATTCAGGTGAGTCTTCAAATGGAATTGCCATTAAATCTCCTATGATTGGAACCTTCTACAAGTCTCCAAACCCGGACACAGCTGCATTTGTAAAGGTAGGTGATGTTGTAAAACCTGGTGATACAGTTTGTATCATTGAAGCGATGAAGCTATTCAACGAAGTTGAATCCGAAGTTTCCGGAAAAATCATTAAAATTCTGGTTGACGATGCTGAACCGGTAGAGTATGACCAGCCACTTTTCTTAGTTGATCCATCCTAAAATTCATTTCTGGTGTTTAACAAAATACTGATTGCTAACAGAGGCGAAATAGCCCTTCGGGTTATTAGAACCTGTAAGGAAATGGGCATTAAAACTGTTGCAGTGTATTCCACTGCAGACAGAGACAGTCTTCATGTAAGATTTGCAGATGAAGCTGTTTGCCTTGGACCTCCTCAAAGTAAACTTTCCTATTTAAAAATCCCTCAAATCATTTCGGCAGCTGAAATCACGAATGCTGACGCGATACACCCCGGTTACGGTTTCCTTTCTGAGAATGCTGAATTCTCCAGGGTTTGTGAAGAATATGGGATCAAATTTATCGGTGCGAGTGCTGATATGATTAACTCCATGGGTGACAAGGCTACTGCCAAAGACACCATGAAGAAAGCAGGTGTTCCTACCATCCCTGGATCTGATGGATTATTGAAAGACATCGATCATGGGTTAGGTCTTGCTAAAGAAGTTGGGTACCCTGTCATCTTGAAAGCCACCGCCGGTGGGGGTGGAAAGGGTATGAGATTGGTTCACGAACCAAGTGGTTTCAAAAAAGCATGGGATGACGCCCGTCAGGAAGCTGCTGCATCATTCGGAAATGATGGGTTATACCTGGAAAAATTTGTTGAAGAGCCTAGACACATTGAGATCCAGATTATTGGTGATAGTAAAGGAAGAGCCTGTCACCTATCAGAAAGAGATTGTTCTATCCAAAGAAGGCATCAAAAGCTGGTAGAAGAAACCCCGTCTCCTGTTGTCTCTCAGGAATTAAGAGAGAAAATGGGTCAGGCAGCCATTAAAGGAGCAGAAGCCATTGGATATGAAGGTGCTGGAACCATAGAGTTCCTGGTAGATAAGCATGGCGATTTCTTCTTTATGGAGATGAATACCAGGATCCAGGTAGAACATCCAATCACTGAGGAGGTCACAGATTATGATTTGATCAAAGAACAGATCAAAGTAGCAGCTGGCGTCGAGATCTCCGGAAGAAATTATTATCCGCAACTATACTCAATGGAGTGTAGGATCAACGCCGAAGATCCGGCAAATGGTTTCAGGCCTTCCCCAGGTAAGATCACAAATCTTCATATGCCTGGCGGGCATGGAGTAAGGTTGGATAGCCATGTATATGCTGGTTATGTCATTCCTCCACATTATGATAGTATGATCGGTAAACTGATTGTATCAGCTCAGTCCAGGGAAGAAGTGATTGTCCGTATGAAAAGGGCGTTATCTGAGATGGTGATCGAAGGGTTGAAAACCACAATTCCTTTTCACCTCAAACTGATGGATAACGAAATCTTTAAATCCGGAAAATTCACCACGAAATTCCTGGATGATTTCGATTTTTCAGATCTTTAGTACTGGGCTTGTTTGAATTTACCTGATTATTCCAAAGTCGGATATCCAAGCATCCAAAAGCTATTTAAGGATGCTGCTATTGAAGGACCAGCTCAACTAAAGCCTGTATGCTTTAACGGCAAAGAAGAGGAATACCTAAAACATGAGGCGATTTACACAGTCAATGCACCTCTAGCCGAAGTTTGGACCGGATATAAAAACCTCCACCCTGCACTGGCCTGGAATAGTAAAATGATCAGACTTGGATTCATGTACTCCCGGCTATATGACACTTATATCTATACTTCAAAGGATGAATACCCGGGTATTGCAAAAGGACAGATCTACCTCGTTAACCTAAATATTGCCCAAGGACTTAAGATTGCAGTAGCCCATGAAGTGGATGAGGTAGACGACAAAGAACATATAATTAAGCTTTGCTATCTGAA
This sequence comes from Bacteroidota bacterium, assembly GCA_047947195.1. Taxonomy (GTDB): domain Bacteria; phylum Bacteroidota; class Bacteroidia; order Cytophagales; family Cyclobacteriaceae; genus UBA7330. Next base: position 678,118 of record CP170458.1, on the reverse strand, counting down.
TACCGGAAAGACTGAAGGCTCACAGTGGATCCGAATGTCAGAGAATGGCAAAAATCAAACACACATTGAGCATAAAACGCTCTACAAAGGCTCTTCATATGTCCGGGATCGTATACTTTACCCCTATTTCCATAAAAAAGCCATGAATCAGTTTCATCAAAAGATGAAAGATTTGATTACCAATAATTCAAAATAGTTCTTATCGACTATCAGGACGGTCCATTACAGTCATAATCGATCATTTCATTAATTTGGGTAAGTCAAAATATGAAACTTACCCGGAATGAGAAAAACTACTTTATTAGCACTTTCTGTAATATTTGCTGTTTCATGTGATTCTCCACCAAATCAGGTGGATTCTCTTTATGAGGGTTTCAAAAACCCCCCATCCCAAGCCAGGCCCTTTGTAAGATGGTGGTGGAATGGCAATAAAATCACTTCCGAAGAAATAAAACGAGAGCTCCAGGTGATGCATGAAGCCGGTATTGGCGGAGTTGAAATCAACCCGATCGCCATTCCTGATGAAGCCCCCGAAACTGATATTGAATCGCTCGAATGGCTGAGTAAAGAGTGGAACGAACTTTTAGTGCTCGCCGGTATGGAAGCACAATCGAGAGGAATGGTAACAGACCTGATTGTTGGCTCTGGATGGCCTTTTGGAGGGGAGTTTCTCACCCAGGATCAAATGCTGCAAAGAATCGTCACTGGTAAAAAGATTATTTCAGGACCAGCAACAATTGATGAAAATCTGGAAAGCCTTGAAAGAGATTATCTGAAAGACCATCCACGTAGGTATGATGAAAATCCACAGGAGGTCAACTTGCTTTTTGCTTACCTGGTTCCAACAAATGCATCTGGTTTAACAGAAATAAAAGAAATAGAAATTGATAATGGAGTCCTGGCTGCAAAAGTACCCGCTGGAAATTATGAACTGATATATGGCCTCAAGGAAGTAGGTCACAGAGATGTTATGTTTGGATCTCCTGGAGCTAAAGGACCTGTTATGGATCATTATGACCGGGAGGTATTACTTCAGTACTTATCGAGGTTGAAAAAAATTGAGAAAGATACCGGTGTCCCACTAAATGAAATCATCAGAGCCCTTTTTTGTGATAGCATCGAATTAGCAGGTGCTAACTGGACCGATGATTTTGCTTCCATGTTTGAAGCAAAATATGGGTATGACCTTACCCCCTACTTTCCATTTGTATTTTATCCATCTAATCAGGGGTATAGTGAGAATGGATACTCCGATCAATTTAATGATACACTCAAGAGAGTCAGATATGATTATAATGAATTCCTTGTTGATACATTTCTTGAGAATTTCACCAGAACTTTTAAGGAATTCAGCAATGAAAATGGTATGCTTTCACGGTATCAGGCCTATGGCGTGCCTTTTCTGATGGGCATGCTCGAAGGCAATATGATCACGGATATCCCGGAAAGTAACAACTGGATTTTCTCTGCCCCCCTGGATACTCCCGCCTGGGTTTGGAACCAGGGTCACGGGTACATGATCTGGAATATGTATGCAGCTGCTGGTGGTCACCTCACCGGTAAAAAGATCATTAGCAATGAAGCAATGACCAATACAAAAGGAGTTTTCCAGCTGACCCTCGAAGATATCAAACAGGCGGATGATATGAACTTCATCACTGGAATGAACCATTCGGTTTTGCATGGTTATAATTATTCCCCTCCTGAAGCCGGATTCCCGGGCTGGGTACGTTTTGGAGCCTACTTTAGCGATCAAAACACCTGGTGGCCTTACTTCAAAAATTGGGCTGATTACACGGCCAGACTTTCCTACATTTTTCAAAATTCGCAACCGATCAAGAAAGTGGCTATTTTGGGCCCACAAACAGATTTATGGGGAGATGTTGGACTTGTTAGGGCTCCTTTCCACATAACCCCATGGTATCTTTATCGTTTATGGGAACCTATCAGTCAGTTGGGAAGCTCCTGTGAATACATCAATGAACGTATCATCAGGGAAGGTTCAAAATCAAAAGGCACATTAAGTTTCGGTCCTATGGATTATGAAGCACTAATTATTGCAGGGGTTACCTCAATCAATCCAGAAACTGTTTTTGCCTTAATGGACTATGTAGAGAAGGGAGGAAAACTCATTTTCATTGGCTCGATACCTTCCAGAACGGCTTCCATGAAGGATATGGACAAGGATCAGGAAGTTGTGGACATTGTGGATCTTCTGTTTAAAGAGTATCCCAAACAAGTAATCTATCTGGATCCACCAGTAGACGAATCCAATCTTCTGGAATGGTCAAAGAGGTTATGGAATGAACATGACTTACCCAAAGATCTTGAGATTATGAATCCGGATCCCGATGTTTACCAGATCCATCAATCTTTAGGAGATAAGGAAATCTATTTTCTGACCAATACCCATCGGGAATGGGCATCCTCTTCACTGGTGAGATTCCCCTTCAAGGATAAGAACGTTTGGATCTGGGATCCACATACTGGAGATAAAATAATTTACCCCACAAAAGTTGCAGGTCAACTCCATGTGGCACTGAACCCAATGGAATCCATACTTCTGATTTGTTCAGAGGAAGCAGGAGAACCTGAAATCGAAGAAGGATCCAAACAACCGATTGCTACCCCTCAAACCATATCAGGAGATTGGAAAGTGACTTTCAATCCTGCTTTTGGAGAGTCTTTTACTGAAATTATGTCTTTTATTGATTTTACAGAGAGTTCCAATAAAGCCATAAGAACATTTGCGGGAGAGGCCATTTATGAAACCACATTTACTCCTGATGAGTCCTATGATTACATCACATTGGGTAATGTCAACCGTGGCGTGACCCAGGTAACCATAAATGGTGAATTACTGGGTACACGGTGGTACGGGCAGCATCGGTATGATGTAAATAACGTCCTCAAAGTGGGCAAAGAAAATACCATCCAAATCAAGTTGGTAACAACTCTGGCCAACTATGCTAAAAGCTTATCTGACAACCCTGTGGCTAAACGGTGGACAAACAGTTTTACCAAAAAAAGTGAGGGATTGGAAGGACCTGTTGTACTGAGATAAAGCTGAAGATCTGACTTAATTCAATTTCTATTCCCAATCCGTATTTTGGTCAAAAATGACACAAATCGGAGTGGTCATGTGTCATTCACAAAAAAGATATGTCCGTTCACAAAAAGATCGGGTTATTTATGGACAAAAAGTCTAATTTATTGAACGATACGAAGAATAGTTCTTTGATCGCCTATCACCTGAACCCAAACCGTCTCAACTATGAAAGCTCAATCATATTTGATGAGTCATTTCGTGAAGAATTGTCTTATCACCCTACTCTTCTTAATATTTGGATCCGATTTCGTATTAGCACAGTCCGTTTTCATCAATGAGATACATTATGATAATGCAGCTGGCGATGTTAATGAGGGGGTTGAAATAGCCGGAACTGCTGGATTTATTTTAGACAATTACGCATTGTACTTCTATGATGGAAGTACAAATTCTCAATATCTATCAATTCCTCTCTTTGGAACTATCCCAAATCTTCAAGATGGTTTTGGAACAATATTTTTTAGTATACCGGGTATTCAAAATGGATCCACTGACCAGGCTGATGGATTAGCCTTTGTCGACAATATTGGTGAAATAATTCAATTCATTTCATATGAAGGTGTTCTTACACCAATTAATGGGCCAGCTTCAGGAATGCAAAGCAGTGACATTGGTGTCTTTCAAGCTTCAAGCCCAATCGGCACTTCGCTTCAATTAGCAGGAACAGGTACGGAATATTCAGACTTTTATTGGGAAGCAGATGTAGCATCAACATATAATGCAGTTAACCTGAATCAATCCTTTAGTGGTTACCCAGACTCTGACGGGGATGGATTTCCAGATTCCGAGGATTTATGCCCTGATACTCCAAGCTCACAGGTTGACTCTGATGCAGACGGACATGGAGACGAATGTGATTGTGAGCCTCTGGATCCTGCTATAAATCCTGGAACCATTTGGTATTCTGACATTGATCGCGATGGTTATGGGGATATTAACCATACCGCCACCTCCTGTACACAGCCACCTGGGTATGTAGCTGACGCGACAGATTTTGATGATCGTGACGCAAGTAGATTCCCAGGAGCTCCTTGTGATGATGGCAGTGCCTGTACCAATGGAGATGTTTTTGATATTAATGGAAATTGTATTCCCGGGGACCTTGTAGATTGTGATGGAGGTTGTGACCCCGCAACGGGCATGTGTATAATAGTTGATTCTGATGGAGATGCATTTCCAGATGGTGAAGATAACTGTCCTACTACTTATAACCCGGATCAAGCGGACAATGATGGGGATGGGATTGGGGATATTTGTGACCCTGATGATGATAATGATGGCGTTGCAGATGAATTTTTTGGGGCTCCTCTGGATAATTGCAGGTTAGTAGCAAACCCTGATCAGTCTGATTCTGACGCCGATGGTTATGGTGACGCCTGTGATTGTGATAATTCTAATGCAGCGATCAATCCAGGCACAATCTGGTATGCAGACAATGATGGAGACGGCTTTGGTACAACTAGCTTAACCATCACAGCTTGTATCCAGCCATCTGGATATGTACTAATTGCAACGGATTTTGATGATGCTGATGCCAGCAAGTACCCGGGAGCACCTGCACCTGAGTGTGACGATGGAATTTTTTGCACAATTGAGGTTTATGATGAAAATGGTAATTGTAGTATTGTTCCTGACGATACACGCTGTGATGATGGAGATGAAAGAAATGGCATCGAATATTGCGATCCATATTTAGATTGCCAGGTAACTATCAATGATTCGGACAATGACGGCATACCAGATGCTGATGATAATTGCCCCTCAGAACCCAATTCACAACAAACTGACGCTGATGGGGACGGTGAGGGTGACGCTTGTGATTGCGAACCGTATAATGCTGAAATAAGCTCATTCACGGTTTGGTATGCAGATAACGATGGAGACGGCTTTGGTACAACTAGCTTAACCATCACATCATGTATCCAGCCATCTGGATACGTACTAATTGCAACGGATTTTGATGATACTGATGCTAATAAATATCCGGGTGCAGTTTGCACAATAAATCCATGTACAGTTGCATCCTATGATATCAATGGAAATTGTGTGCCCCAATACTTTGAAGCACAGGGGACGGTGTGTTCGGGAACAGGTTCGGTTTGTGATGGGGATGGTAATTGTGTAGATGAGGATATTGATGGGGATGGAATTCCCGATTCCGAGGATAACTGCCCCGATACCTATAATCCTTACCAGGAAGACATTGATGGAGATGGAATAGGTAATGTCTGTGATGTGGAGACCTGCGGTGATTTTGTTGATAATAATGGAGATGGCAACATAGATGAGTTATGTGTAGATCCATTATATACGATAAATGATATTACATCAGAGGGTGCCATTGTTGATGGAGTGATTAATGAAGGTGAATACGTTGGTTTTACTAAGGGTATAAATCAGGATTTTGGAGACCTCATTGGATCTGGGTCCATACTATATTTCGATTCTGACCAGTTGGGTAACCTTTTTATTGCCCTGGATGCTGCAAGGGAAGGTAACTGGACCAGCGCAAGTTTCTCAAACGACATTGTCGTCATCTATTTTGATGTTAAACCTGGTGGATATTATTCAACCACCTTATTATCTGATCCTTCCACCCCTCATACCGAGGCGATCACCTCCACATTAGGATCACAATTATATTTTGCTCCTGGTTTTGAAGCAGATTACGCAATTGCCGTAAGTCCCGATTATGCAGGACTATGGGAATTAACAAGTTCTTCATTGACATTAGTAAAATCACCGAATATCAGCTTAAATGCCAGTGCAGGAGCAGTGATGTTTGAAATGGACTTAAGTTTAACTGATTTGGGTCTGACTACTGGAGATACTTTCTATTATATCGCTACACTCATCAATGCAAATAATGGATACCGAGCCGACGAATTCATGGGTGTTTCCAGCAATACAATCACAACAACGGTTGGCACGCTACCTGTTTTTCTTAATGATGGGGATTATAATGCATTTCAATCCTTAAATCCTGAAGATGTCGATGGGGATGGCATTCCCAATGAATCTGACAACTGCCCTTCCGCCCCTAACCCTGACCAAACTGACACCGACGGGGACGGCGTCGGTGATGCCTGTGACAACCAGGTGCCGGTTGCCCTAAATGACAACATCACCACGGATGAAGATGCAGCGATCATTATTCCGGTTCTAGAAAATGACACAGATGATGGAACAGATCCATTAACTATTACCGCAACTACGGGTCCCGCAAATGGAACCATAGTGGTTAACACGGATGAGACCATCACCTATACACCAAATCCGAATTTTAACGGGGATGATTCCTTCACCTATACCATTAGCGATAGTGAAGGTCTTGAATCCGAAGCAGCGACAGTTAGCATTCTAATACAACCAGTAAATGATCCACCAACAGTCCTTAACGATGCTGTGACTGTATTGGAAGATAATTTCATAGATATTGATGTACTAGCCAATGACTATGATGTTGAAGGTGATCCATTTGAAATATATAGTATATCAAGACCTCGAAATGGTACGGTAGTCCTGAATGGAAATCTTATTACTTATACGCCAAACGAAAATTTTAATGGCAGTGATCTTTTTGAATATACTGCAACTGATGGTTCAGATTATTCCAAAAGAGCAATAGTAAACATAGAAATACAACCAGTCAACGATCAACCAACTGCCGTTGATGATTTTGTGGAAACTCTAGAAGATACACCAATTAATATATATGTTCTGAAAAATGATTTTGATGTTGACGATGGAGATAGTGGTCATGGAACAATCCCAAAAGAGAAAGAGTTGATAAAGGTGCCTAAAGCCAAACTTCAGATTACAGATTTCTCAATCCCAGCAAATGGTAGTGTGGATTTAATGGATGGCTATCTGCTTTATACTCCAAATCCTGATTTCAATGGAACAGATATGTTCACCTACACCATTACAGATGGGTTTGAGGAGTCAATGCCAGCCGTTGTCACAGTTAATGTAATCTCGGTAAATGATCCTCCGTTGGCCGTTGAGGATAACTTTAGTATCGATTACGGTGCACCAGCCACTTTCGATGTATTGGCCAATGATAGTGACGATGGCGGGGTTGACAACCTGAGCGTAATGATTGGCCTGTCTCCCTCCAATGGAACATTGGTGGTAAATACCGACAATTCACTGACCTACACCCACGATGGCAGCTACAACTTCACAGATCAGTTTACCTATTCTGTGACAGACACTGAGGGTTTGATATCTGAAACAGTAAATGTCGGGATCACAATCCTTGCACCGGATGAAGACGGTGATGGCATTATTGATCCTGATGATAATTGTGTAAGTGTGTCAAACCCTGATCAACTTGATACCGATGGAGATGGAATTGGAGACGTTTGTGATGAAGATGATGACAACGATGGTGTAGTAGATGCTAATGATAATCAACCTCTTAATCCATATGCATGTCAGGATGCAGATGCCGATAGCTGTGATGACTGTGAAATTGGTGTTGACGGTTTTGGACCGTTAGCGGATGCATCCCCCGATAATGATGGGCCGGACAATGATGCAGACGGGCTATGTGATTTTGGTGACCCTGATGACGATAACGATGGTGTCCTCGATCAAAATGACTCAGATCCATTTAATAATCTGGCATGTGGTGACCAGGATGGTGACGGATGCGATGATTGCAGTAGTGGGATCTTTGATACTGCAGCCGATGGAGTAGATACGGATGCAGATGGAATATGTGACGACGGAGATCCTGACGATGACAATGATGGAATAGCTGACGGTGCCGATCCTGAACCATTAAATCCATATATCTGTGGAGATGCTGATGGAGATACCTGCGATGATTGTTCGGTAGGTATAGATGGCTGGGGCCCCTTGGCAGATAGCCAACCAGCTAATGACGGACCTGACACTGACGGGGATGGCCTTTGCAATTTCGGTGACCCAGACGATGACAATGATGGAATAGCTGACGGTGCCGACCCTGAACCATTAAATCCATATATCTGTGGAGATACGGATGGGGATACTTGTGATGACTGTTCGGTCGGTATTGATGGGTTCGGTCCGCTCGCTGATAATGATTTCATCAGTGATGGACCTGATTTCGATGGGGATGGACTCTGCGATTCCGGTGACCCTGATATCGATAATGACGGAGTAGCCAATGCGGTAGATTCTGATGACTTTAATCCCAATGTCTGCAGTGACCAGGATGGTGACGGATGCGATGATTGCAGCAGTGGGATCTTTGATACTGCAGCCGATGGAGTAGATACGGATGCGGATGGAATATGCAACGATGGAGATCCTGATGATGACAATGATGGAATAGCTGACGGTGCCGATCCTGAACCATTAAATCCATATATCTGTGGAGATGCAGATGCCGATAGCTGTGATGACTGTGAAATTGGTGTTGACGGTTTTGGACCGTTAGTGGATGCATCGCCTGATAATGATGGGCCGGACACAGATGCAGACGGGTTATGTGATTCTGGTGATACCGATGATGACAATGATGGAGTTCTTGATCAAAATGATTCTGATCCATTTAATAATCTGGCATGTGGTGACCAGGATGGTGACGGATGCGATGATTGCAGTAGTGGGATCTTTGATACGGCAGCCGATGGAGTAGATACGGATGCGGATGGAATATGCAACGATGGAGATCCTGATGATGACAATGATGGAATAGCTGACGGTGCCGATCCTGAACCATTAAATCCATATATCTGTGGAGATGCGGATGGGGATACCTGTGATGACTGTTCGGTAGGTATTGATGGATTTGGTCCACTTGCTGATGCCACTCCAAACAATGACGGAGTAGACACAGATGCTGACGGGTTATGTGATTCTGGTGATACCGATGATGACAATGATGGAGTTCTTGATCAAAATGATTCTGATCCTTTTGACCCATTTGTATGTAGCGACCAGGATGCCGATGGATGTGATGACTGCAGTAGTGGCACATTTGACCCGACTGCAGACGGTGTAGATACCGATGGGGACGGACTATGCGACAGCGGAGATCCGGATGATGACAACGATGGATGTGATGATACAGAGGATTCTGAGCCGCTTGTATATGGCAATGACAATGATGGGGATGGCTTTATCGGTGGATGTGATTCATGTGATGAGGATCCAAACAATTGGACGGCTGAAGGATGCAACTCATGTATAGACATGGATGGGGATGGCTTTTATACCGGGTGTGATTCTTACGGTACTATAGCTGGACCTGATTGTGATGATTCCAATCCAATAATAAATCCTGAAACTGTCTGGTTTGAAGATGTTGATGGGGATGGTTTTGGAAATTCTCTTGTTTCAGTAGTTGCCTGCTTGCAACCAACAGGCTATATCCTGGATGGAACCGATACAGATGATACAAATCCTTACCTGAATCCTAATAATGCTGCTCCAACCGCTAATGCAGGTGCAGATCAGTCTATCACTGTGGGTGAGCAAGTGACACTGGATGGAAGTGGTTCGTCAGATCCCGATAATGACATGATCAATTATGATTGTACAATTATAGCGGCTCCTATGGGCAGCACTGCTATTATTACCGGCACTGGTCCTTATCCTGGAATAATCCCAGATGTCGCCGGTGAATATATCATCCAACTTGTTGTAGATGATGGATTTGTATTTAGCGATCCTGATGAGGTTATAGTTACCGTACTATCACCTGATGAAGCAGTCGAAGAGTTGAGCAACACGATCGACGAGTTGATCAATTCAGGAACAATCTCCTCTTTCCAGGGTGTGATCTTATCAGGTCCACTTGATGTTGCGTTGAGATTTATTGATAGAGGTCAATCAAATGTGGCAATTAACCGGCTGAATTCATTCAAATTTAGGGTTAGCCTTTTCGTCTTCCTCGGTCTAATGGATGAAAGTGATGCGGAGTCACTAATTGATGGTGCAGATGCGATTATTGATTCACTTAATAGTGGTTCAGGTACCTCTGCCAGAACACTAAGTGATTCTGATATTGATCAACATATTCCAGAAAAAATTCCGGAAAACCAGGTCACTGTATATCCCAACCCATTCCATAAAGAAATCAATGTCGAATTCTTTAGTTTATCTGATGCCACTGTTCATCTAGAGCTATATGATATTAATGGAAAACGAGTAAAAGATCTGAGTACAAAAGTTGTTAGTGAGTTTAGATTTTATCGGTGGGAATTCAAACCTGAAATGGACATTCCAAGCGGTCTTTATTTACTTACCATACGAGGCGAAAACGTAGACCAGGTACATAAAATACTTTACAGTAAGCAGTAAAGGGTAGGTTTACATAATAAAAGAGGAGGTCATTTGATCTCCTCTTTTTGTTTATGAAAAATCAATGATTCAAAAAGTACATTATCAATTATCTTAGCCAAAAAAAAATTGCTATGCGCGAAATAATGCTAATCCTCCACTTTTTAGGGCTGGCCATGGGGTTGGGTACCAGCTTTGCCTTTTTCTTTTTAGGTAGAACAGCTTCTAAATGGGAACTTGAAGAAAGAAAGAATTTTATGATGAAAGCTTTTTCCATCAGTACCATGGGGCATATTGGTTTAGCACTGTTGTTTATTTCCGGGGGCTATTTAATGACTCCCTATTGGTCAATCTTGGGTTCTTCCCCTATCCTTATCACCAAACTTGTGCTATTTCTTGCACTCGGTGCATTTATAGGGATCATTAGTTCGAAAGCGAGAAAAGCACGAAAAGGAGACCCTTCACAAATGGCAAAAATTCCAATTTTAGGCACTATAGCATTGATTACTGGGATAGCCATTGTGATCTGTGCAGTGATCTTTTTTAAGTAAACTCTGGGAGACTGGGATTACGTGTCACATTAAGGCTAGCCAGATGTTTCCAATGGTATTGCAGCGATAACTCAGAGGTCTGATTTGATTTGTGGATCTCCCTCTAATCGGATTAAGAAATTCACCATGCAAGCAAAATAATAAGTGAAATCTCTTCAATAAATCTTTGATCCTTAATAATGGTTTTTTGTTTCTTTGTTTTTATATACATAACCAGGAATGATTGAATGAAATGATGGTATATAAAAGAGAACTTTAAAAATTATGCAAAAATACTTCTACTACGCAGCAATGATGACTATTTCAAGTTGCCTATTTGGACAGTCTCAAGCCTTAATTGGATCAACACAGCAACAATTTGGTAGACAGGGATTTTTCGGCACTTTAATGGATACAAAAGCCACCAATACCACCATTGATGGAAGTCCGTATATCAATGAAAACTGGAAGCAAGGAAAATTGTATCTACAAAATGAGGTTGAGGTAGATGTAGAATTATTAAACTATAACGTATTCGAAGGAAGTTTAACCTATGTGGAAAACAACCGTGAATACCTGATATCTACCTATACAGACTTAAAAAGCTTTACACTGGGAAATGAAGATTTTGTATATCTGTACACAGACCACAGCAAGGACATTTATAAATTACTTAGTGATGGTCCGATAAAATTGCTGAAAAGATATTACTGCAGGATTATGCTGGGTATGGATTCAAAAGGAGTCACTGTAGCCACAAACGACAAGTATATGATGAATGACGAATTGTACGTCCAAAAAGAAGGGTTACAACCTGAGGAATTTAAAACAAGAAAAAAAGATCTTTTCAAGTTGATGCGCGATAAAGAAGATAAAGTCGAAGCGTATATTGATGAAATGAATCTGAATGTGAATAAAGAATCAGATCTCATTACCATCTTCGATTATTATAACCAGATCAGTTCAATCCAATAATTCTACCCATACAAGTCAATTTTCTCTATTCATTGTAATTGGTTCCCACCATATTATTGAGGAATTTTGCGCTCAATGAAAGAGATTGAAAATGTCACGTTAACATATTTAACCGTTAAGGATTATCATGAATTAAAGGAAGCAATGATAATTGCTTATCCCAATATGGATGATCCTCATTGGGAAGAAAATGAAATCAAGCGATTGATCAAAAAATTCCCTGAAGGCCAGGTAGCCGTTAAAGTCAACGATGAGATTGTTGGCTGTGCATTGGCTATCATTGTTGACTACGAAAAGTTCAATCATCAACACACCTATCAGCAGGTAACCGGAAATTATAAATTCACTACACATAATCCGGATGGGGACATGCTTTATGGCATTGATATCTTTATCCTTCCAGAGTACAGAGGGTTAAGGCTTGGACGTAGATTATATGATTATCGGAAAGAGCTTTGTGAAAATCTAAATCTAAAAGGAGTCGCATTTGGAGGTCGAATTCCGAACTATCATAAGTATTCTAAGGAACTTACACCAAAACAATATATTGAACAGGTAAGACGTAAAGAAATCCAGGATCCAGTTCTGGACTTTCAAATGTCCAATGACTTTCATCCCACCACAATTCTTAAAAATTATCTGGAAGGGGATAAAGCCTCGAAAGATTATGCTGTCTTGCTGGAGTGGTTCAATATTTTTTATGAAAAGCAAGAAAAAAAGCCCACTTCTACTAAAACAGTAGTTCGACTTGGTTTGATCCAGTGGCAAATGCGACCTTATAAGGATTTCAATGACCTGATGCAGCAGGTAGAATATTTTGTTGATACAATTTCAAGGTATCGTTCAGACTTTGCACTATTCCCTGAATTCTTCAACGCGCCATTAATGGCTGAAAATAATCACCTTACTGAACCTGAAGCCATCCGTGAATTAGCTAAACATACTGAAGTGATCGTTCAAAGGATGTCAGAATTGGCTATCTCATATAACATCAACATCATTTCTGGTAGCATGCCAGAAGTCATGGACAACCGTTTATATAATGTTGGTTACTTATGTCGCCGGGATGGTACGGTTGACAGATATGAAAAACTGCACTGTACGCCCGATGAAGTAAAAGTATGGGGAATGGAAGGCGGCTCCCAGATTAAAGTATTCGATACAGACTGTGGCAAGATTGGAATTCTTATTTGCTATGATGTGGAATTTCCTGAAGTAAGCAGGATTCTTTGCCACCAGGGAATGGATATCCTATTTGTACCCTTCCTTACAGATACTCAAAATGGATTTTCCAGGGTAAGACATTGTGCTCAAGCACGCGCTATTGAAAATGAATGTTATGTAGCAATTGCCGGAAGTGTAGGCAACCTACCCAATGTGCATAACATGGATATTCAGTTTGCCCAATCCATGGTTTTTACGCCATGCGACTTTGCTTTTCCCTCCAATGGTATAAAGGCGGAAGCGACTCCCAATACAGAGATGATGCTGATTGCCGATGTGGATATTGATCTACTTAGAGAATTGAATGAGTTTGGAAGTGTTCAAAACCTCAAAGATATCCGCCATGATCTTTATCAACTTAGATTGAAAAAGAAATAACATTCCAGTAAATTATTTTAGATATATCAGAATCAATACTAAGGGATCTGACTAAATTATTTGTTTATTTTAATAATAAATAATGAATGCCCAACAACAAACATTTGATGCTCTGGCTTTAAAATTTTCTCAACTTCCTGATGTTGAATCTGGAAATATGATGAGTTCTCCTGGACTCAAGTTCAAAGAGAAAGTCTTCGCTTTTTTCCATAAAGGAAAAATGGGATTTCGATTAGGTCCAAATTTTGACCCAGACAAAATGGGGTTGAGAAACCATGAGCCGTTAAGTCCGTTTAAAACTAAACCTCCATTGAAAGGATGGTTCATTGTCGACCAAAGTGAAATGGACTTCTGGGAGCCCTTAACCGAAATGGCTTTAGCCTTTACCCAAACACTTAAATAGATGGCCACTGATCCTTACTTACTTGAGAGAATACGGAGAGTACTGAAAGACCAACTCACTACCTGGACAGAAAAAAAGATGTTTGGAGGAGATTGCTTCATGGTAGATGAGAAGATGTGTATCGGAACCTATAAAGGCGGTATCATGGCCAGGGTAGATCCAACGAAAGTAGATGACTTGATAAAACATGAAGGAGCTGAACAAATGATTCATGGTGGCAGACCTATGACCGGATATCTATTTATTGAACAGGTAGGTTACGACAATGATGAAGACCTGGAAATGTGGGTAAAAGAGTGTCTGGAGTTTAATCCAAAAGCTAAATCAAGCAAGAAAAAATAATTATATAAGATGCCTAAAATTACCCAATCAACTTTTCAGTTCTTAACTGATCTCAAAAAGAACAATGACCGGGATTGGTTTCATGGACATAAAAAAGTGTATGAAAAAGCTAAGCAGGAATTCACCGAGTTTATTGATGCTTTAATTATTGAAATCGCCAAATTTGATAAGGAAGTAGCACACTTCACTGCCAAGGAAACCATTTTCAGAATCCATCGGGATGTGAGGTTTTCTAAAGACAAATCACCTTATAAAACACATATGGGCGCTCACATCACTTCGGCTCCTAAAAAATCTGAGATACACACACGAGCTGGCTATTATATCCATCTTGAACCCGGAGGTTCCATGTTGGCAGGTGGAGCTTATCTCCCGGAGAGTGGTTGGCTTAAAGCAATCCGTCAGGAAATCAGCTACAACGCTGACTCTCTCAAAAAGATTATCAACGGTCCAGACTTCAAAAAATACTTTGGAGAAATCGAGGGTGAAAAACTTAAGACAGCTCCAAAAGATTATCCCAAAGACCACCCGGAGATAGATCTTTTAAAACATAAGAGTTTTCTGGCTACCCATCAATGTACAAATGCAGAAGTACTATCCGATGATTTCCTTTCCCATTGTACCAAAGTATTCCAGGCATTGTATCCTTTTGACCAATTCCTGAACCAGGCATCTGATTAAATTTCGGGCTTAATTAATCCGTTAATGAGATTTATCCATTTCATCTGCCTTCTAATAGGTATTCATTCCGCTTTTGCCCAAAGCAAACCAGAACCAGTCAATGAGAAATATCTGGGACAATTCCCAAATATCCGTGATTTTACGTTGGCCCAGGATGAAGCTTACTTCAGTGTACAGAGCCCTTTGGGTGAGCAATCTGTTATTCTATGCATGAAGAAAAAGGGAGATAAATGGTCAAAGCCTGAGATTGCCGCTTTCTCTGGAAAATACCAGGACCTGGAGCCGTTCATGACTCCTGATGGATTAAGACTCTATTTTGCATCAAACCGCCCCAGAGGAGATATTGGAAGAAAGGATTTTGATATCTGGATGGTCACCAGAGCAACACCTGATGATGAATGGTCAGCCCCAAAAAACTTAGGGGAGCCTGTTAATTCCTCATTTAATGAATTTTATCCTGTATTTACCACATCAAACAATCTATATTTTACGACTGACGCCAGGGGATCAGAAGGCGGAGATGACATAGTCGTTTGTGAATGGGATAATGGAAAATATAAACAACCTGTTTCACTGGGACCATCTATAAACAGTGCTGGTTATGAGTTTAATGCATTTGTAGCTCCGGATGAATCCTATATCATTTTCACCGGTTACAACCGAGAAGATAGTTATGGGAGCGGGGATCTATACATTAGTTTTAAATCAGATGACAATTGGGCGAAACCCATAAACCTTGGAGATAATATAAACTCTGAACACATGGATTACTGCCCTTTCATCTTAGCCAATACCCTATATTTTACCAGCAGAAGGAAAAACCTACAAATACCCGAAAATGGCTTTACTACTTTGAAAGAATTGATCAACGAGTTTAACCAATATGACAACGGGCAGAGCCGGATCTTTCGAATCGATGCTTTTGATCCACTAGATTATCAAGTTAAATAATCAAATTTTCTTACAGGAGGCTAAATGATACTTTGCATTGGGTATTTTAATATGTTTGAATGACATAAACCCAATATTATGCGAAGGAGAAAGTTCATTCAGAAAGTTGGTGTAGGAACTTCAGCCTTTTCGGTCTTGCCCGGATTGACTTCCGGACGATCGAAAGAAAATATCCCTGAATTCAACTATCCTTACCCCAGGTCTCTTGCGGATGCCAAAAATGATGAAGGGTTGGTTGCTATTCGACTGGCGTTCTCAGGAGACGGGGTAGTAAGAAAAAACCTTACAGGCAAGATCAGAATAAAGAACGGGAATCTTATTCGATCGAAAGCCACGCACTTTGAAAGCAGCGACAAATACCATGAGGATAAGCATACATTCTATGTACTACCAAATAATGGGAATCAAGACATCCTTACACTCTGGTTAGACGAAATATCTGAAGAAACCACAATAAATGCTGGTTCTGGTATCAAGTTCAGAGCTGGAGATTTGCTCGTAAATCCTGAGATCACCGGCAATGTGGATAATCTCAACTGGTCCGCTAACCTGCTATTTTATCATGAGATTGGAGAGATAAATCCTAAAAATGTCGGCATCGAGGTTGATTCTGATGACTTCAACTTTGTCGCTATGGCAGATCCCCAGGGTGGAGATCCTTTTGCTGATTCAACTACCCTGATGACCAGGATGAGGATTCATAATGCCTTCCTTGAAGAAAGTGTTGCACTAGCTAATAAAATAAATTGTGATCCCAGGTTTACCATAGTCATTGGCGACATTACTGATGGTCAGGGAAAGAAGGAAGACTTCGAGCAAATGAATGTCTTCCTAAAAAAAGTCCGGGGTCCACTCCTCTACTCTATTGGAAATCATGAAACCACCTATAGAGTTGCCCTGGGTCCAGGATATAACATGGATGGATTTAGCAATTTCTTTGCTGCACAAAAAGCAGTGAATGGACTTGAAAATCTGCTCTATTCTTTCAACATTGGGCAATGGCATTTTGTGGTTTGGCCGGATCCACTAAGAGCCCATTTCTTCGAAACGCATCCTCATTATTTTGACTGGTTAGAAAAAGATCTCGAAAAGCACAAAGATCGACCAACAATGTTTTTCCAACATGTACCGATCCACCCCATTGGCATCAATCCCATGATCAGCTATACAGAGGATGTTGGTACCAAAAAAGAGGTACTTAATATCTTGAGAAAATATGGTAATGTGAAATATGTACTGAGTGGTCATGTTCATATCCCGATCAAATCCTCCTTCAAAACAGCTATTGAGATTGATGGTATCAAGTTCATCAATCTCCCTGCAGCAGGCTATCGACCCAGGTCTTTTGGTGAAGAAGATTACAATGGTGGCCCCAGCCAGGGTATTGCCATTGTAGAAATCAAAGGAAAAGAGGCGGATATCACATTCAAGTCGGTCACACTTGAAGAGTATCAGTATCCGCCGGCATTCCCAAAACTGGATCTGGAACTCTACTCACTTGAATTTCAGGAAAAATGGGAGCTTCCAGCCGTTTCACAATTTGTCAATGGAAGCTTTGAGGATGGTATAAAAGGCTGGGGTAAGCGCTGGTTATATCAGGAAGATGAAAACCCAAGCAATATTTGTGAGGTAGTTGATTTACCTGATTCCGGGAATCGTGGATTGTATATGTTTACTAGAATCCGTGGATATAATAAACCGGGTCAGGATCGCTGGCCTCAAAATATTAACAGAGCCTACCAGGCCATTGCGGTTTTTCCAAATGACAACCCTCAAATAAGTTTTAGATATAAAGTTGATCTGGATCAAACAAATCTGAATTCTTTGTGTGGCGCATATGTGCTGATTGAAGGTTATTCCGGGACTACTAAATTTCTCAACAACATGTATAGCCTGGGCAAAGCCTGGTATCATACAGATGGTTATGATGCAGATCCCAGGATTGTCATTGACCTGGGAAATGAAAATGATGGGTGGCATGATGCTACTATCAATATTGCGACTGATTATTTCAAATATGCGAAGGGAAAAAGCTATTCAGATCTAAAACTGGATCGTCTGGTGATCACTTTGGGGACATGGAGTGCCAATGACGGCCATCTTAAATCCTATGGTATCTTCTTTGACGCGTTTAGTTATGAAAGTCGCGGATCAGTGTTGAGTAATGTAGATGGAAAAACGATTGAGCTAATACCTGACGACGAACAATGGTATAGAAGAACTCAACATATGGCTGGTGACCACTGGTATATCCAGGATAATCCAACTAAGTTTACTTAAAAAACCTTCCAATAATGAAATTGCTAACCATCCTTATCGGCTTATCACTCATAGCCGGATGTACCCCAGAAGAGAAAGTCAATAGGCCTAACATTGTCCTAATCATGGGCGATGACATCGGCTTTTCAGATATAGGGCCCTATGGGAGTGAAATTAAAACCCCCAACCTTGACTTTCTAGCTCAAAATGGATTACGATTTCAGACTTTTTACAACATGGCCAAGTGCAACCCTACCAGGTCTTCCATGTTGACAGGTCTGTATCGTGGTGGGAATGGGGCTGTTCATCTTTCACACCTGGCAAAGCAAGCCGGATATTACAGTGTCATGAGCGGGAAGGAGCATTTTGATAAGTGGTTTCCGGAATACTGTAAAGCAGAAAATGTCTTTGACCACTCTTTCTATTTCTGGGCGACTACTGAATATTTCCTGCCTCCTTCTGGTGAGTTTGAGAAACCTTTCTTTCTCGAAGGAAAAGAGATCCCTGCCAGTGAGATTGAGCATCAAATAGAGCCGATGTATAAGACTGATTTTATCACTGACTATGCGTTGAAATGGCTCGATATGGCTAAGGATCCTAATCAACCGTTCTTTTTATATCTACCCTACCATGCGGCCCATTATCCACTCCAGGCCAGACCAGAGGATATCGCAAAATACAGAGGAAAGTATATGAAAGGTTGGGATATATTAAGGCAAGAGCGCTATGAAAGAATGCAGGGTATGGGTATCCTTCCTGAAAATACTCAGTTAAGTCCTGCTGAAGGAAATCTGAACAAGTTTCGTGGTCCTTTAGTACCTTCATATACCGATTACTATGCCTGGGACACGTTATCAGATTCACAAAAGGACTCGTTAGATCTTGAAATGTCTGTCTTTGCTGCTATGATTGATCGGATGGACCAGAATATCGGCCGGGTCATTGATCGATTAAAAGCAGACGGAAAACTTGAGAATACATTGATCATGTTCCTTGTGGATAATGGCTCCTGTCCATTCTACACAAATAAAATTGAGGATGTTCAGCCCGGACCTGCTAACTCTTACTGGAGCCTTCGATCTACCTGGGCTAATTTGGGTAATACCCCCTTCAGACAATATAAGCAGGCTGGCTTCGAAGGTGGCAGTCATACCCCTTTCATTGCCTACTGGCCTGGAACCATTGAACCCAATACAATCACCGATCAGCCTGGTCACATTGTAGACATCGCTCCAACTTTTCTTGATGTGCTGGGGATTGATTATCCGGATTCTATAAATGGCTATCAAACCATCCCTCTACATGGAAAGTCACTATTACCAATATTTAAAGGAGAGCAACGGGAAGAACCAGCATATTTCATCTCTGGCCTGGACAAATACAGAATGTTCCGTTCGGGAGATTATAAAATTGTGAGGATGAATGGTGAAGAGTGGCAACTTTATAATATCAAATTGGATCCTTCTGAATTGAATAACCTGGCTTCTGACTCTATACAATTGGTGAATGATATGGCTGAGAGGTACGAAGCCGAAGCTAAAGAAATAAAGTTTGTGAACTAATTAATCAATGCTAGATCAAACCCAGCAACATATCAATGGTATAATCAAA
The DNA here is from genome assembly GCA_047947195.1 of Bacteroidota bacterium. GTDB lineage: Bacteria > Bacteroidota > Bacteroidia > Cytophagales > Cyclobacteriaceae > UBA7330. Next base: position 658,377 of record CP170458.1, on the reverse strand, counting down.
CAGGTGCGCGATCATCTGTTTAGTCTAACGAGTGAACAACTCAGGGAAAGACCTGCACCAGGAAAATGGAGCAAAATCGAGATTCTGGGTCACCTGGTAGACTCAGGCATCAATAACCTGCAGCGATTCACGGAAGTGCAATTCATGCCCAGGCCTTTCAAATATTTGAATTATAAACAAGATGACCTGGTAAAGGCTAATAATTACCAGGAGGCTGAGCTCAATGATGTTTTTGGGTTATACCAGGCAATCAATATCAGGATTCTGGCAATTATGGAGATGCAAACGGAGAAAACACTCGCTTATGAAGTTGTTATCCCCAATGATGGGAAGACCACGGATCTAAAATTTATCATGACTGATTATGCTGATCATATGGAGCATCACCTAGAACAGATACTTAGATAACATATGAGATACTTCTGCTTAACTATACTTATTCTTTCCCTTGTTGCTTCCTGTAACGAACCTGCTCCCGAGAACAAATTAAAGAATAACATCCCTCCCAACTTCATCGTCTTTATCGCAGACGATGTGAACTTTGATGATTTTGGTTGCACCGGGAATCCATTTGTGGAAACACCCAATATTGATCAACTCGCTGCAAATGGATTAATGTTCAATAACTTTTATCTGACGGCTAGCTCTTGTAGCCCGAGCAGAAACAGTATCATCACAGGAAGGTACCCACACAATACCGGTGCGCCAGAACTCCATCAGACTCCACCGGATTTTATGGAATCTTTTCCTGAGCTACTTAAGAAAAACGGATATTACACCGGACAATCAGGAAAATTCCACCTGGGTCCTTATGCCACACGAGGATTTGATGTGATCTATGATAAACGTGCAGAAACCGGCGACGGCGGAGAAGAAATGTGGATCAAAACGATTAGTGAAAGGGATCCAAATAAACCCTTCATGATGTGGTTTGCATCCTACGATGCTCATAGAGACTGGGGACCCAATGAATTCAGTGGTACGCATGATCCGAATAATATCACACCACCCTTCTACCTGGACAGTGGGTTTCAGACCAAAGAAGACCTGGGTAAATATTATGACGAGATCAAGCGGTTTGACCACTATATCGGATTGGTGGTTGAGCAGTTAAAACAACAAGGGGTTTATGAAAACACGATGATCATTGTGATGGCCGATAATGGCAGACCTTTCCCACACAGCAAAACACGTGTTAATGATCGGGGCATGAAATCTCCATTTATCATTCACTGGCCAGACAAGATTAAAAAGAAAGCCTCTTCCACTAGCCTGGTAAGCGCTATTGACATTGCACCCACCATTCTAACCCTGGCGGGTATTTCCCCTACTCTACAATTTCAGGGAAAAAGCTTTGATCCTCTTATCGAAAACCCAGATCAGCCTTTCAGAAACTATGTCTTCGCAGAACACAACTGGCATGATTACGAAGCCCATGAGCGCATGGTGAGAAGCAAAAACTTAATGTACATCCGCAATGCACGACCCAATTTACCTCAGATGGGGCCTGCGGATGCCGTCAAAAGCCCTTCTAATCTGGCATTGAGGGAAAGAATGGAAAATGGTACACTTTCGGAAATCCAAACAGACATCTACAAGACTCCAAGACCTGGTGAAGAACTATTTGATTGTAATAATGACCCTTTACAATTGGTTAATATTGCTTCCCAGCCAGATAAAGTAAATGACCTTCAATTCATGCGTGATGTACTTGATGAATGGATTGCTTCCACCAGCGACAATGTCCCTGATTCACTAACAGAAAGTTGGTACACCTATGAACCCGGATATGTTCGAACTGAACAACATGGCATAAGAGGTGAAACACCAGGAGAAGCGTTAAATGCAACAAAAAACAATAATCCGGGTCCTTTTTAATATCAGTATTTGTTATATTGTATTTGTGAGTGAGTACAAAGAAGAAGGTCAGGAAATTGATGACTTCGCCGTTCTTGAACCCGAAGGGGTCTATTCCTATGCAGATTACTTAAGGTGGACTTTTGAGGAAAGGGTTGAACTCATCAAAGGCAAAATATTTTTGATGTCTCCAGCTCCCGCTACAAGGCATCAGGGAATCAGTACTGTCGTGGGGGGAGAAATCTATAATTATTTAAAAAACAGAAAGTGTAAAGTATTCTTTGCTCCGTTCGATGTGCGCCTACCAAATAACCTTACGGATAGTGATGAAGAAACATTCACTGTAATCCAGCCAGATATCTCAGTCATTTGTGACCTATCAAAGCTAGATAAAGCAGGATGCAAAGGGGCCCCAGATCTAATTGTAGAGATCCTCTCCCCATCCACATCCTCAAAAGACCTGAAAGAAAAATTTTGGTTATATCAGGAACATAAAGTGAAGGAATATTGGGTAGTGTATCCAGGAGAAAATATCATAGAGTTATTTGTTCTCAATGAAAAGAGTGAGTTCGAATCAACAGGTAAATTTCTACCAGGTGATCAGATCAAATCTAATGTCCTTCTTGATTTTAATCTAAATCTCGACGAAGTCTTCAATCAATAACTTACTGAATGGAAACCTTGATAAAAATCCTCATTGGAATCATTGCTGCACAGCACCTGTACTTCTTCTATTTTGAAACTTTTGCCTGGGAGACAACCGGTCGAAAGATCTTTCGGAATTATCGGGATGAGTTTTTCAAACAAACGAAAAGTATGGCAGCCAATCAAGGCCTGTACAATTCCTTTCTTTCTGCCGGATTGATTTGGACGTTTTTCATATCGGATCCAACCTGGAGTGCTTATGTCGCTATATTCTTTTTAGCTTGTGTATCAATTGCAGGCATTATTGGAGCATTGACAGCATCCAGAAAAATCTTTTATATCCAGGGACTCCCTGCTATTATCACCCTCATCTTAATTCATTTGACTTAAATGAAAATCTATGTAGAACATATTTTCCTTCCCCAGTTCAGGATCTTTGGAGCTCTGATCATCTTATTTGGATTACCGGGATTTTATGCGATGGATATTCATGTTGTCTTTAAAATTTTATTGTGGTCAGCAGCTATTCTGATTGGGGCCTTTCTTCTATTCGGTACTCAGGAGATTGAGATCAATCGTGAGAAAAAACAATACCGTTCACTGATTTCTATCCTCAATATTTTCAATTCTGGTAGTTGGAAATCTTATCAGTCTATTGAAAACCTTTTTATCAAACGTTCTAAAGAAAGTCAAAACATGGCTATGGGACCAATCGAAAGTACGGTTAAAAGAACAGTCTTTGATGCCTATCTAAAGGTGTCCGATCGTGAAAAATTGTTTCTGGGTTCTGACAAATCAAAGGAGCGGCTGTTACGAAAAATTAAGGCGCTTAAATCGTACCTGGAAATTCCGCTTGTCGATCATTCTGTTTAAAACTCAGGTATTTGGTACATTCGCCTGTTGATTTAAAGATATGTTCAGGCATCAGGGTAAAAGCAGGACCCTCACACACAACCTGCAAATTGCCATCGTATTATCCTTTGTTGCTGGCATGGTGAATGTCTCAGGATACCTGGCTATCAGCCAACTGACCACCAATGTCACCGGACATTTCGCCCTTTTCATCAATGACCTGGCAAACCTGGAATTCTGGAAGGGGACGATCTATTTTCTATATATTTTCTCATTTTTATTCGGAGCCTTCACATCGAGCATGTTGATCGAAAAGTTCCGTGAGAATAAGAAACTTAACGTGTTTGTTTTACCTACGCTGATTGAATCTCTGCTGCTTATCCTCGTAGCTGCCTTAAGTAATGTTTCCGGCATGTTGCATCCGGACCTGATTGCTTGCATGCTGCTTTTTGCGATGGGATTGCAAAACTCCTACGTCACCAAAATCTCCAATGCAGTGGTTCGCACCACTCATCTTACCGGGCTATTCACCGATTTAGGTATTGAAATTTCACAATTGTTTTTCCGGAAGGCCCATCCCTACAGAGAAAAGATAAAGGCCACCATCCAGTTGAGGATTTACATTATTTCCTTTTTCTTCCTGGGCGGACTGATTGGTGGTTTCCTGTATGTCAGAATGGAGTATCGACTGAATACCCTGCTACTTGGAGCGTTGATCCTGATTATCAGCCTGTTTTATGATGATCTCAGATTCAGATTTATCCTCGCCAGGCGGAAATACACTCAGAAGAGAAAGTTGTACTAAGGCAATTTCAATCAATTTGAGTTTATTTGTTCGCACATAAACCTAAAATAGTGAAATACCTCCTCGATGGACAAGAAACCCAAAGATTGAAGTTCCGATTGCTACAGGATGATGACTTTGCCGCCTGGACGGACCTGTTTAGAGATGGAGTGGCAGGAGGATTCCTGGGAATGGCGCATCTTACCACCCCCGAAGAGCAATGCCAAAAGTGGTTCGATAGAGCTCATGATAGGTACAGCCATAATCTTGGCGGGATGAATGTTCTGGTCGATAAGAAAATCAATAAAATGGTTGGTCAATGTGGACTGCTTGTCCAGGAAGTGGATGAAGTCACCGAATTAGAAGTCGGCTATTCTATTCTGCCTCAATACCAAAAGATGGGTTATGCCACAGAAGCGGCCAGGAAATGCAGGGATTATGCTTTTGAGAATGGCTTTAAAGAATCGCTGATTTCCATTATCCATATTGACAATATTAAATCTGAGCAGGTGGCATTGAGAAATGGCATGAAAAAATCCAAAAGAACTGTCTTTAAGGGTATGCCCGTAAATATTTATAGAATTACTAAACCTGAATGGACGGCAGTTAAATAGACGTTTTCTGTTCAAAAGTCAATTATTTTGGAATCTAGATACCTAGCCGAAGAAACCTTCGAAACAATCAATTTCATTGAAGTCCAGTTCGAAAAAGGCGAATACGAAAACTGCAGGTTCAAGGACTGCAACATCTCCGGTTTCAACCTATCCGATTTTAAGTTTATCGATTGCGAATTCGAGGGGTGCGATTTTAGCAATGCCAATTTATCCAATACTTCATTCCAGGATGTCCACTTCAAAAATTGTAAGATGCTTGGTCTGCAGTTTGAAAGATGTAATAATTTCAGCTTTGCTGCGACTTATGAAGATTGCCTGATGAATCACTGCACCTTTTACCAGATGAAGCTTGCAAGATCTTCCTTTACCAACTGTCAGCTGGAAAGTGTAGACTTCATGGAGTCAGATCTTAATAATTCTAAAATCATAGATTGTAATCTATTAAATGCAACTTTTGAAAACACTAACATTCAGAATGCAGATCTGAGAGGCTCGGTTAACTATTCGATCAATCCGGAAATCAATAAGGTTAAAGGGGCCATCTTTTCTTTATCTACGGTAGATGGGTTGTTGGATAAATATGGAATTAAGATTGAAAGAGATTTGTGAATGAAGTTACCTACAAATCAGCACTCTTACATGTGGTCTGTGACACACAGACCACCACCCATCTTGTCCAAAACCCTGCCTTTTACTCATAATCCCTGGTAAATTTTAATATCCAAATCATGGAACCCAGGATAACACAATTACCTAAAACCTTCCTGATCGGTCAACGCATCGAAATGTCTCTGGCTAACAACAAAACCAGTGAGCTCTGGCAGCTTTTTATGCCCAATCGAAGTCAGATTAAAAATACAGTGGGATCAGCGCTTTATTCCGTAGACATCTTTCCATCAACTGATTTCTTTCAACAGTATGATCCTACCAGAACCTTTGAGAAGTGGGCGGCTGTCGCAGTAAATAACCTGGACACTATCCCTGATGGTATGGATTCACTCTCTATTCCTGAAGGGCAATATGCCGTCTTCCATTATGTGGGTAAACCCAGTGAAGCTCAGCCTTTCATGCAATATATCTTTAACCAGTGGCTTCCAAACTCCCCGTATGAATTGGATGATCGCCCTCACCTGGCGATTATGGGAGATAAGTATAAAGGGGAGTACCCAGATTCGGAAGAGGATCTGTGGATTCCTATTTGTTGAAACAGAATCCCCCTACTCTTCTTTCCCAAGATCCCGGAATAGACCTTTCACAAAGGAGGCCAGGGGATTCTTCCTACCACTTTTAAAATAACCACTGATCCACCATACAGTCCAAAATCTGTTCTTTTATCACTAAATCATTTTAATTTAGTAACCCCTATCCTTTAATCAATGACCAAACCGCAGGCCCGCAAGCTGGCCGCTATCATGTTTACCGATATCGTTGGCTACTCTGCACTCATGCAAGGTGATGAGGAAAAAGCGTATGCAACTAGAAAACGTCATCGGGAAGTGTTTGAATCTAAGCACAAGGAATTTAATGGGGAGATCATCCAGTATTATGGGGATGGTACTTTAAGCATTTTTCAAAGTGCAGTCGAGGCAGTAAAGTGTGCCACAGACCTACAGATCGAACTATCTGCTGGCAGCCCTAAAGTTCCTTTGCGGATTGGGCTTCACCTGGGTGATATCGTGCACACGGGCACTGAAGTATATGGCGACAGTGTGAATGTCACTTCCAGGATCGAGCACATAGGCGTACCAGGCTCGGTACTCATTTCTGAAAGGATCAATTCAGAACTGAAAAACCATCAATCGATCAAGACCCTCTCAATGGGGAAGTATGAGTTCAAAAACATCGAACAGCCCATGGAGGTCTTCGCCATCGACCATCAAGGCATTCATGTTCCAAAACCGGAAGAGATTAAGGGAAATCGAAGCAGTGCTTCAACCAACATTGCAGTTCTCCCCTTTGTGAATATGAGTGCCAATAAAGACAATGAATTCTTTAGCGACGGCATGACAGAAGAAATCATCAATGCGCTTTCAGGCATTCATGCACTCAAAGTCACCTCCAGAACTTCATCGTTCTTTTTTAAGGACAAGAAAATTCCAATTAGCGAGATCGGTCAACAACTTGGGGTTTCTATTATCCTGGAGGGTAGTGTAAGGCTCGCCGGAAATAAGATGCGTATCTCCGCCCAACTCGTCAATGTTGAAAATGATGAACACTTCTGGTCGGAGACCTTTGACCGATCCTTCGAAGACATTTTCGCCGTACAGGATGAGATCAGTCTACTCATCGCTGACAAGCTAAGAGAACATACAGGCCACTTTGAAATCGCGGACCATTTGGTGGAAGCCCCCGGGATTCCCCCGATAGTATATAAACGCTATTTACAAAGCAGACATCAGGCACTTAAAATGAATAAGCCTGACATGGAAGAAGGTCTGGCAACCCTGCTTGAGATCACAGAAAAACATGAAAACTTTACAGCTGCACACCTTGGTGTGAGCATGGTTTACACCCTGATAGGTGCCCTGGGATTTATGCCTTCCAGCGAGGCATGGATAAAAGGAAAACAATATCTCGATAAAGCGATCGCTTTAGACAAGTACCATCCCGAATGTCTGCTTCAGCAGTCCTGGATATCTTTTTTCCAGGATTGGGATCTTCCTGCAGCCTATGCCCATGTCAACAAGGCTTTAGAGATTCGCCCGGTTGTGGATACTTATCAGACGATGACTTCGATGCTCACGGCTGAAGGAAAGTTGAAAGCTGCACATCATTATATAGACACGGCACTTGAGATCGACCCACTTTCAGAGATCACTCACCACCTCAAAGGTTATACCCTTTACCTGGAGGAAAAATATGAAGAGGCTCTTGTGTATTTTAAGAAATCTCTTGAGCTGAAGAAAGGCTCTCACGTCTCCCTACTTTACCTGGGAGAAGCATTGATCCTGATGGGGAAAGCCCAGGAGGCACTGGAATACTTCCAAAACCTGCCTGAAGGAACCGATGAATTATACGCTATCGGAGGCACTGTACTTGCAAATGCTGCTTTAGGAAATAAAAAAGAGGTGGCACTTGGAATTGGGAAAATCAAGGCTTACCTGGAAACAGATTCTCTTGAGCGAGCCATCAACCTGCTGGTCCTTTGCTACACCCTGGAGAAAAAATATGATGAGGCGGTTCAAATGGTTGAAATGGGTATGCAATACCACCTGCCGCTCATAGTCTACCTCAATGTAGAGCCCATGCTCAAACCGCTTCATAGGGTACCTCGATTCAATGAGCTCATGCAGCAGGTGTTTGCTAAAAGCCAACCACAGGAAGAACCCAAAAGAAAATATAAAAAGTCACTCCTTGATCCTGAATTACTCAGCCAATATCATAGTCAGCTGAAAGAGCTGATGGAAACCAAAGCTCCTTACTTAAATCCCAACCTCACGCTCAGGATCTGGCGGACATGATGCAAATCCCGGCAAACCAGTTCTCACAATTACTCAATGAAGGATTCAACCAGAATTTCGCCGAATTTGTAAATGCGTATCGTCTGGAGGCTTTTAAACAGAAAGTAGCTGATCCAAAGAACAATCACCTCACCCTGTTAGCTATCGCTTATGACAGTGGCTTCAACTCCAAAACGGTTTTCAATACATACTTCAAGAAGGTGATGGGGCAGACGCCGAAGGCTTATTTGAAGACTGTTAATTAGTAATCGGCCGGGTCTTTCTCACAGCGAAACCAAAACAAACCTCCTAACGTCATCCAGAGCGAAGCGAAGGATCTCCTCCTCGTCAGCACAAATCAATGACATTCCTCTTTATTCGAGAATGGGACTTACAAGCAATGGTAATTACAAATAAGTTCTGATTTAAAAACCCGAACGATTGCGGGTTTCCCCAACTCTACTTTTGGATCATGAAACTTAAAAAAGATATAATCATGATCAATAAAAACACACAAACGATGAAAGCCATCGTCTCAACAAAATATGGCTCACCTGATGTCTTACAATTTCAAGAAGTGGCGAAACCAGAACCTGGAGACGATGAGATACTGGTGAAGATCCATGCGACCTCTGTCACCCGGGCACATACCATGATGAGGACTGGATACCCGTTGATTGGGCGGTTAGTTATTGGGCTAACTAAGCCGAAAAACCAAATTCCAGGCACTGACCTGGCGGGTGTGATTGAATCGATAGGAAAAAACATCAGTGATCTACAGGTAGGTGATGAAGTGTTCGGATCCACTGACGTGAATATGGGCTGTTATGCAGAATATGTAAAGGTGAAAAAAGACGACATCCTGATCCGTAAACCTAAAAAAATGACCTTCGCAGAAGCTACAGCAATCCTTGACGGCTCTACTACAGCCCTGCCCTTTCTGCAAAGTATCGCTAAAGTGAAAAAGGGTCAGAAGATCCTGATCAATGGCGCTTCGGGAGGGATAGGCACTGCAGCCGTTCAGCTGGCTAAATTCTTCGGTGCTCATGTGACCGGAGTTTGCGGACCCAGCAACCAGGAAATGGTAAAGGCTCTGGGTGCCGATGAGGTGATTGATTATACCAAAGAAGATTTCACAAAAAGCGATGCAACCTATGACATCATCTTCGATACGGTGGGTAAGCAATCATTTAAGAAATGCAAGCCAGTACTTTCAGTTGAGGGCATCTACATATCCCCGGTATTGAATGTGGGGTTGTTAATGGATATGCTCTTTACCTCAATCTTTGGGAAGAAAAAAGCAATGTTCGCTGCAACAGGGATGTTGAAAACCGAAGAAAAGCTGGAAAACATCGGCTTCATCAGCTCCCTGATCAACCAGGAAAAGCTCAAAGTCATCATTGACCGCACGTTCCGCCTGGAAGACACTGCGGATGCCCATCGGTATGTAGATCAGGGACATAAAAAGGGGAATGTAGTGGTGGTGATGTGAAAATTTCATCTCAGTACTACATTTATTATTTTTAAAATGTGAATATCTGACGCATGGATACTAACCCCATCTACAAGTCATTGAATACCATCAGCCCATTAACGCAAGAGGCCTGGGCGGATTTTGAGTATTTGTTGGAGCCAATGGAGCTGGGAAGAAATGAATTCCTGGTCAGGGAAGGATCCAGGGTCAATCATTGCTATCTGCTCTCGGAAGGTGTAGTTCGTGTCTTTAACAGCAATGAAGGAAATGAATACAATAAGACCTTCTTCATCCCGGGAATGTTTCCTACCCCACTGACAGCCCTGCTATCTAGCACGCCTGTCGCACTCTCCTTTCAGGCTTTGCTGCCCAGTAAACTCATCCGGTTCTCATATCAGAAATTCAGGGAGCTGTTTGAGAAGCACAGATGTTGGGAAACGTTTATGCTGCGTGTCCTGGAAAGAGAATGGATCAACAAAGAGCTCCATGACATCCGGATGGTGACCAATGACGCCACAACCAACTACCTGATCTTTAGGGAGACCTACCCGGACCTGGAGAATCAAATCCCACAATACCACATCGCCTCTTACCTGGGCATCACCCCGATCCAATTGAGCAGAATAAGAGCTCAGCTGGCCAAATCTGGCTGATTTCATTCCTTAACCTATGTTAATGCACAGGTTTGATGGGCATGGCAATTTTGTCATGAACATTAAATCTTATGCATTATGAAAACACTTTTTGACTATCCAATCATGATCTACGCAGTGGCCGGAATTGCCTGCCTGTGCATCATGATTATCATCGACTATGTACTAGGTACAGAAGCCGAACATTTAAATGCCTGGGTCATCGTTAACAGGCTCCTTGGAATTGACACCACTGTTGGGGATAGCCTGGCGATCCGACATCTGGGATTAGCTGGCGCAACGCTCCTTATGTTGGCGTTGAACACCGCTTTTGGAGCTGTCCTCATCCAACTGATCAAATTATTTATTCGAATTGTCCACTCTTAAAATCAGGAACATGAAAACGTTAAAACTCCTATTACTAATCAATGTAATGCTTCTAAGTAACCTGGCCCTTGGTCAGGAAATCAATACAGGAACGGCGCTTGCCAATTACTGGCAAATCGGTCTGGGGCTTGGAGAACTGCCAATGGGTGGAAGCTTCAAGCCCAGTATAACACTGGGTTACTACTTCAATGATAAAGTATATGCGGGTGTTATCTATCAATTCAAAGATGAGATCAGCAGAGATGGCTCCTCCTTCAATGCCAAATCCTCAGAACTGGATGGGCTATTGGGTGCTTCAGAGGATGTTGCCCAGCGATTTCTATTCCAGGTGCGCTACACGCCAATCAAAAACGGCCCATACATATCTACCGGTTTTGTATTCAATGGCAAAGATCAGGAGACCATGCTTTTTGATGTCCGGGATCGAACAATCAATGGGACTAATTATTCAGGAGATGTAATGATCCAGCAAACAAGACCGGCTGGTTGGGGCTTAGCCATGGGACTGGGATATCAGTACAACTTCAAAAATGGTTTCTCCACCGGATTTGAATGGACACCGGCCTGGGGACAATATCCTTCTGCCTCTTATGCGTTCGGTGGATCTTCCAACCTTTCAGGGGAATCCATCAATCACATCGAAAACAAAATGGACGAGGGATTTAAATCCAGTGTAACCAACATGTACAAGGTATTCCATATTGGCATGGCCTACCGTTTTCAATAAGCTCACTCAAAACTTAAGAACAATGAAAATCAACGAAATAAAAATGACAAGCTGGGTTATCATCATTCATATCCTGATGATGCTGATAGCAGGTGTAGTGTTGATCTATACCTTTGAGTTCCCGGACATCCTCCGGGAGAACATGGAAACCACACTGGGTCTGTTTACCAAAAACAGTGCCTACACTGTACCTGCTTACTACCTCTTTACTCTGACTGGAATCAGTTTTATGACGGTTGTCCTCCTGCTCTTCAAAACCTTAAAGTTTCAGGAATCAACCACGGGCTTCCTGGCGGTAGTGTTTGGAGTATTGTTCGGACTCACCTCCTCCTTGGGTTTTGTGAGGTGGCCTTTCCTGATGCAGCACCTGGGGCAACTTCTGACCAGTGCCTCACCTGAGCAGGTGGAGACGATTCGCATCATCTATGACGCGTTCCACATCTATGCCGGGGTGTCTGTGGGTGAGAATTTTGCCTTCTGGTTTGAGTTCCTATGGATGTTTCTTTTCTCTACCTCCATGGTCTACAGATCGGAAATCTTTCCACGCTACCTGGCCAGGACCGGTCAGGCACTTGGGATCGGCATGCTGGTCTACTCGCTAGAACAATTCGGAGGGGTGTTTGCGCTGCTCGGACCCTTGAATATGATCGTTCACACGGCGCAGCTGGGCTGGTTGCTGGCGATTGCCTTCTGCCTATTCAATATCAAAACTGAAAAACAGGGCGCCCTGTCCTCGGTGCAACAAATCAGTGCCTCAGGACTCTTTGGAATCCTGGTGATTATCTCATTTATCTAAACCAACGAAATCATGCGACTAACAAACAACACCATCCTGATTACCGGAGGAACTTCTGGCATCGGATATATCCTTGGGAAGGCCTTGCTGGAACGCAACAACACAGTGATCCTCCTGGGAAGAAATAAAAAGAAGCTTGCTGAAGCCAGGAAAGAAGGCTTTGAAACGATTGTCTGTGATCTGAATAAAACAGAAGAGATTGAAGAGGCATCGATCACGATACAAAACCAATTTCCCGGGTTGAATATGCTTTTTAACAATGCAGGGGTCCAATTCAATTACGACTTTATTGATAGTGTGGTGCAACCGGATAAGATTTACGATGAAATAAACATCAACATCACCGGACAGCTCCTGTTGACCCAGCGATTGATTCCCCTCCTCAACAACAATGAGCACCCATTCATTATCAATACCACTTCCGGTTTAGGGGCATTCCCAAAGTCTGATGGAATTGTATACAGTGCCACCAAAGCAGCGATGCGAAACTTTACAAAGGCGCTTCGCTATGGACTCAAAGCGCAGGGCATCAAGGTTCTTGAATTCATTCCACCGGTGACGGATACGGGTATGACGCATGGCCGGGATGAACAGAAAATGTCTCCCGAAGAGCTGGTTCGGCAGATCATGCCTCAACTGGAAAAAGAGCGGAAGATCCTGACCGTAACAAAGATGCGATTCTTTCTCTGGATCAGTTTTCTCTTGCCGGGTTTGGCGGATAAGATCTTGTCTAAAGCTTAAAACATGTTTAGGGAGTCTTAAGGACTCCTTATACGATTCATTTATCCCCAGAGAATGTTCAAAAGTTGAAAATACCCTATTAAGGCGTAACTTAGTTAAATTACCAAAACTCGGAAATGATGAAGACAATGACCTGCAGACAACTCGGTGGTGCCTGTGACCTGGAGTTTCAAGCCAACACTTTCGAGGAAATGGCTGAACTCAGCAAAAAGCATGGCATGGAGATGTTTCAAAAAGGGGATGAAGCACACCTCAAAGCCATGCAAGAAATGCAAAAGCTTATGCAGTCTCCCGATGCGATGACTAAATGGTTTGAAGAGAAGAAGAAGGCTTTTGAGGAACAGCCTGAACACTAGTTTCAAGTGAATAGTAGCAGAAAAGAAAGACTCACTAAGATCACTTTTATCCTGAATGGAACCTTATTCCTTTTAGGAGGGGTTGCTGTAATTGACGAAGGTAATTTGGCTTTAGGTCTTTTTCAGCTTTTCACCTCTCTCCTTAACTATGTCATGCTTATAAGGTTTAGCAATACCCGTATCAGGCAAGGATTCGAATATGCCATGTACATCATGAATATTGTGATCGCTCTATTGGTTGCCTTCGAATATATCAAAATGGGTAAATCTTATATTCAATATGCCTGGATTCTAGCAGCAATCTTATCAGCTTTTGCTTTTATTGTTCATGTGAGGAAAAAGAAGGATTAACAGCAGTGGGGCCGAAGGTCTGTGCGCCACAGACCTTGGATTCAGTTTTCCGGTTTGTGAGGACACAAACCGGGGGAGTGTTAGTGGATAAGAATTCACCGCAGGTGAAGATTGGTGCCATTTTATCCGTTGTCTTTTTTAGCTGCTTATTAGCGCATTCGTGGCATAAGTAGTTTGTAGTTAGGACTAGGACAGTAAGCACATTATGTTTATCAAAAGAGCATAATAATTTAAAGTAAATGGGTTGAATTATGTCAAAATATTTCACATGTTTGGTTCATGAATAGTCGATACCTTCTCTCCTTAATACCCATCCTCTTTTTAGGATGCACAGTTGCTCAAAAAGCTGAAGAACCTTCCTACTTCTACGCGTTCGGAGACATGCCCTATAAGGAAGAACATGTTCCTAAGTATAACCAACTGGTGAAACAGATCAATGAAACGGATCCCGCTTTTACCATCCACGTGGGGGACACCAAATCGGGAAGCACCCTGTGCACAGATGAGTTTTATCAGAAAACGCTGGCCCATTTCAACAGTTTCAATAAGCCTTTGATCTACACCCTGGGTGACAATGAGTGGACGGACTGTGATCGGGAAGCCTGTGGAGGATATGATGCGGAGGAACGACTCAGTTTCCTTCGAAATACCATGTTTGTGAATCCTACTCAAAGTTTTGGAAAGCATCCCATTGATGTAATTAGCCAAAGCACCATCCCTCCTTATGAGAAATATGTGGAAAATGTGATGTGGAAACACAAAGACATCTTGTTTTCTACCGTTCACATCTGTGGCTCCAGCAACAACTTGTTGGATGAAGGCGATAACGAGGAATTCTTCCAACGGGAAGCAGCTGACATTTTCTGGTTGAAAACCATTTTTCAAAAAGCCATGCAAGAAGACACAAAAGCATTTGTCCTTGCCTTCCATGCCAATATGTTCACAAGTCAAGATGATCCTGGCTATCGAAAGATCCTGGCTGAACTAAAGCAGCTTATCTACGATTTCAAAAAACCAGTTTTAGGAATCTATGGGGATTCGCACCGCTTTCTCATATCTCAGCCTTTATACCTTGATGGTAAACTACTTACAAATTTTACTGCATTGATGGTCTTTGGATCAGCAGATGTACATTACGTGAAAATTAATATGGATATAAATCGGAGCAATATTTTTGATATTGAGCCTGTTTATGTGGATTGATTATTTCAATTATCGCATGAGACTGCTTCGTCGTGCCTCCTCGCAGTAACGGCAAAAGGGAGGCAGTTTTCTTCCCTTTCTAAAAATATCATTCCATAAAACGGATGAATTTTATGTTTCAAAAACTAACACTCCTCCTTTACTACTGAATCGGTTTTTTCTGTTTACCTTCCCTGTTGCTATGAGGATGTGAATAATTCAATGTTTGTGGAGTCCGCTTATTACCATTGGTTTTATTCGACTCCTGTCTTCTTCGACCTAACAACACATCTCTTTTCTTTCCTTAGCCACACTTTCATCTCATACCTTCAAATCTTGCTTTCAAGCAAGATATTTTGATGAATAATATCCTGTCAACTCAGTGAATATTCATCCAGTCTTTAACCGCTAACCCATCAATCATGAAAAATGGTTTTATTCTAGTGATCTGTATAGGTCTCAATCTTCCAGCTTTTACGCAGGAAAATGAGGCCATTACTTCAGCTGGAGATTTTGATAAAAATGGTAACGGCTCAATCAGCTGGACACTTGGGGATCTTTCAATCGGTACTTATTCCTTGCAGAATATTACCATAGCCGAGGGATTTCAGCTGGGCCTTTCAGAAGATATCATTACTGCCATCCGGAAACAATCTGATCTGCAAATTCTTGTATATCCCAATCCAACTGAAAGTCATATCTCGATTCAAGTCGATACAAAGGAAAAACTGTCTTATCGTCTTTTTGATTTAACCGGCAGGACAATGATTGAAGAATTCAACACTCTTCCAGAAACCGCCATTTCATTGGATAATCTTCAGCCTGGCATCTATTTATTGGAGGTTAAAAATGATATCTCAATTCTCAAGATTTTAAAAATTATTAAAAAATAATCATGCGCAATATTTACTCTCTTCTGCTTTTATTTACTGTATCCACATTGTTTGCACAGGCCCCTGAAAGCTTCAAATACCAGGCAGTTATTAGAAATTCTCTGGGGAATATTTCTGCCAGTAAATCGATAAGTATCCAATTTAACCTGATACAGGGATCCATTACAGGGGCTTCTGTATACCAGGAAACCCATGCTGTGACTACCAATGAGTTTGGTCTTGTAAATCTTAATATCGGTAATGGAACAAGTACTGTTGGCCTTTTCAGTGAAATAGACTGGAGTATGGGGCCATTCTTCTTGAAGGTTGCTGTAGATGGAACAGAATTTGGAACGAGTCAGCTGCTGAGTGTCCCCTATGCTTTGTATGCCGAAAAAGCAGGGAACGGATTTACTGGAAATTTCAACGATTTGAGTAACATCCCAGATGATGTTGACAGTGTTACATATGCTGAAATAGCCGGAAATGTCTTTAGCGGAAGCTATTCTGACTTGAGCGATATCCCGGATCAAATCGATAGCGTGGTTTATGCAATTTCAGCTGGAAATGTTTTTAGTGGTAATTACAATGATTTGTCAAATGTTCCATTAAAAGTAGACAGCGCTTCTTTTGCTGATGTTGCTGGGAACGTGTTTAGTGGGGACTACGTGGATTTGATAAACAAGCCAGATCCTATTGATAGCGTAGCATATGCTACCACAGCAGGAAATATATTTAGTGGCATTTATTCCGATCTTTCAGGAAAAGTTACAGTCATTGACAGTGCTTTAAATACCACAGCATCCGGTATTGGAGCCCTGTCCAACAATACAGGAATCAATAACAATGCCTTTGGATCAGGTGCATTGGCTTCAAACAGCAGTGGTAATAAAAATATAGCTGTTGGAACAGGCGTTTTATATAGTAATACAACGGGTAATTATAATACCGGAATAGGTGATAGTGCACTATATGCAAATACCACCGGCGATTACAACACCGCCGTTGGATACATTAGTCTTCTTTCAAACACCTCAGGTATCAGCAACACAGCCATTGGAGAGTATGCCCTTACCAGTAACACCATTGGTAATTATAACTCCGCTGTGGGTTCCGGAGCGCTGTGGGAAAATATTGAGGGTAGTGACAACACCGCAATGGGTACCAGCGCTTTGCAAAGTAATACCACAGGTAGCGGAAATTCAGCATATGGTGCATTTGCGTTAAGGAATAATTTTAACGGTATCGGTAATACTGCTATTGGGAAAGGCTCTTTGTATAACAATACGACCGGATATGATAATTCAGCTATCGGCAGCCAGGTATTATTTTCAAATACTACCGGACATTCTAACACTGCCAATGGAAACAATGCACTTTATAATAATACTGAAGGAAGCAATAATATAGCCACGGGTGTTAATGCATTGCATTTAAATACAACTGGACATTCTAATACTGCCAGCGGAAGGGATGCACTTTATACGAATACCGAGGGATATAATAATACCGCAATAGGTATTAGCTCACTTTATTCAAATTCCACCGGTCACCTGAACACAGCAATTGGTGAACATTCAATGTTTACAAATACCAGCGGTAATTCAAATACATCAGCTGGAAGTAATTCTTTAAGGTCGAATACCACAGGTAGCTTTAATACTGGTATTGGTTCAGGTGCGCTTTATTCAAACACCACCGGCAATAGTAATATGGCTATTGGATCCGGCGCATTATATACTAACAGTACAGGAAGCAGTAACACCGCGATGGGCGAAAATGCACTGTTATACAATACAACAGGGACATTTAATACCGCTAGCGGTAAATCATCACTTTTCAATAATACAATCGGTAATAATAATAGTGCCTACGGGCTAAGATCTCTTGCCTACAATACAGAAGGGAGTTATAATTCTGCTTTTGGAGAATATGCGCTCTACCAAAATACCATTGGTGAAAAAAACACAGCAACTGGTTCCAATACACTGTCTTTTAACACAGAAGGAAGTTCTAATACTGCCATTGGAGAATATGCCTTAAATAACAATACAACTGGCTCCTATAACACTGCCAGTGGAGCAGGTGCACTTTTCGACAACACAACCGGAACAGAAAATACTGCCATCGGTCATGATGCCGGTAGGAATATTGTTGACGGTAGTAACCTTACAGTGTTGGGAAAGGGTGCTCAGGCAAGTGCTTCAGATGCTACCAATGAGGTGACCCTGGGAGATGGGGGTATTACAGCGCTTAGATGTGCTGTGACTAGCATCACGAGTCTGTCTGATGCAAGAGATAAAAAGAATATTGATGATCTCACGCTTGGACTACAATTTATCATGAGTGTTCGCCCAAGACAATTTAACTGGGACAAGAGAGAATGGTATGAGAATAATCAGTCAAACGGCAGCAAAGCAGAAACACATTTCACAGCAGGATTTATCTCCCAGGAACTTGATCAGGCGCAATCAGAAGCGAATGCTGAATGGCTAAACCTGGTATTTAAAAACAATCCTGAAAGGTTGGAAGCCGCATATAGTAATCTTTTACCCGTGCTTGTCAAGGCAGTTCAGGAACAGCAGGTATTGATCGAGGAACTTAAAAGTCAAAACCTTCAGTTACAATCGGAAATCAATGATCGTCTTGGTGCATTAGAGGCTTCTCTATCGATTCATGGTCAATAATGTCCATGGTAGGTGTCCTCACCTACCATAACATTTTTATTAATAATTCCATACCACCCTGGTTCGGAAGTTACTTCCGGACAAATGTATTGATTAGTCAACCCCAATCATTCCATACCAGCTATCCACTCCCGAATCAACTCCACTCCCTCGGCATGAACCAACTTGCGGCCCAGCTCAGGCATCATCACATCTGCCTGGGTGGAATTCATACGCCTGACCAGGATCGATTTGTCCGGCTTGCCGGGAACGATGTCATATAGCAAATTTCCTGAACCCCTTCCTGCTGCTACCGGAGATTTCATGATTCCAACCTCTTCCCGGTTTTCATTCCCGGCCAGCAAATACAGTCCGGAATTCTTGGCCGGTCCCTCAAGTCGGTGACAATGCGCGCAATTCACTTCCAGGTAAGCCCTGGCCCTGTCATCCAAACTGCCTGATTCGGGATGATCATAACTAGCAAGTTTGGGAACATCCTCAAGCTTTGGCAATCCTTTCAGAAACCCTGATTCAGCTAATTGGATCAGCTGATTTTTTGATTCTCCATCAAAATCATTCATTCGATTGAGTTGTCTGGCTGAAGGACCTATCGGGGCAATCTTTCCATTCAATTCATGGCATCCCTTACACTGGGCAATGTTGGGTACCAGATAGTTGATCGGCTTCTTCCCATTGAGTGAAACCTGATGAGTTCCACCGGTGATCTCCAGCTTTGCATCCGTCTGCTCCTCATTCCAGATGTAAGGCAACGCCTTCCAGCCCTCCTCCTCATGGATCAGCAGCCGGGTCTCAATAATTCGTCCGGCTTGATTCTCCAGTTGGTCATCGCTGTAATAGAAGTTTTTAATCAACACGGACCCCACAGGAAAATCCATAACCTCCGTATCATTATAATTGACTTTGCTACCCGCTGGCAAATAAATAAATCGTTTTTTAAGCGCATAGTCAGAAAACAGTGGGGAATTCAACTCATACGGGAAGACATTTTCGGCCGGATTCAACTCCTTTTGATCTCCGGTAAAAAAGCCATAGTCTGATAGCAAGGCATGACCAAGAGAAGCGGTCACCGTACTTTCATCAAAAATCTCTTCCTCATACACAATTTCCTTATCCTGCTTTGCCGGTTGACAACCCAACACCCAGGGTAACAATAGGAGTACCAGCCTTTTTCTCATAAATTATAAGGTACAGTTTAAAATTTCAGGATTTGATTCGAGGCCTGCAAAACCATTAGCAGCATCCAGTGTTGCGGTTTTAACGCCCGTTTCCTGAACACAGATCATGTACTCCGGGTTTATTTCCCCACTAGCCAGAAAGTATTTAGGACTCTGGATCCCATCCCAAACTATATGGGGCCGGTCCATACCAAATTTTAAGATGAATAACTTCCCGAAATCATTGTCAAGCTTTGGCAGAAGACCTGATGAATAAGTATTATCATGTATATAGACCATTCCCGGGTAGGGATCATAATTAGGATCCTCATTATAGTTAGGCTCCACTGGTTTTGCGCTTGATTCAGTCGTTGGCTCCGCAGACTCTTCCATGGCAGACATCAGGTCATAGCTCACAATACCAATACTGATGGTATTGTTATCCCGGATTGTATTATTATAAACCTCTACTCCTCTGGTTGCCATGATAGTCATACCTGTTCCCGGTGGAACAGACCCCACAATATTCCCTTTCGGAGCAAAATTGAACATATTATTTTCATAGATTTCATTGTCATAAACTTTCACATTGAGTCCATACCTGGTAAGCCCGGGGAGATCAAATACCAGGATTCCTCCAGTGTTGTTGAAAGATTTGTTCCCATAGATCTCAACATTCTCAGAGTTCTCACTTTCAATACCAGCCACATTCCAGTAGACCTTGTTATTTCTGATGATTACATTTTCCGACTGCCCGACATAGATCCCGGCGTCGCTGGCACCCATTACTTCGCATTCTTCTACTAACACATCCGTACAAATAACCGGATAAAGGGCATAAGCCCCGTTTTCTTCACTGATTTCCCCTGTCCATGCCGATTTGATACGTCTAAAGGTAATTCCTTTGGTATCAGTAACTTTGATATTATCTCCTGCGGCATCCTCTACCGTAAAATCCTCCAAAACAATATTTTCGCAATTGGCTATTCTGAGACCTTCGGCTCCCTCCTCCTGTAAAACGAATGAAAGCACCGTTTTGTCAATCCCTTTCCCCCTAATCGTAATGTTATTCTTCCCATCCAGGATCAAACTATTCTTAAAAATGAAATGCCCCTCGTCCAACTCAATAACTGAATTGTCTTCAGCAAGTAAAAGCTTTGTCATAAAAGATTTTTCAATGCTTTTATAATCTCTTTCGGGGTTATAAGAAGGATTAGATTCGCAGGATACCAGAAAAATAACAATCATAGCAAGAATAACCTGCTCTGTAATGGAAATGAGCGTATTGAGAAGGGGTGTTAGGAAAACTTGCACTTTCATTTTCAGTATTATTTAATTGCCAAATTTATCATTTCCTGTCTATATTGTTTGGCTAAGTACTCGCCATTACTTTTACACTTATCACATAGGCATCTAATTAAGATTTAGACTCTGTAACCAAAAATGAAATCGCTCAAACCTTCTCTACCTCGTCACTATTACTTTTTAGTCCTTGTTACATTATTGCTGGTTTCCTGTGGACCCCGTGGGGAAAAGTCGGAATTAAAAGACTTTAAGCTTGAAATCGAGCAATTGACTTTCGGAGAAAAACATCATTTCTTTGGGTATATCGGTCAATGCCAAACCATCCCCTGGAATGGGACAGGCCAATACATTCTGGGTATGGAAATTGACACCATAAGTAGGATGCCTCTCCCGAATGAAGCCGCCACCATCTTCATAGTTGATACCTATGACAACAATAAAATCATAAAACTGGATAAGACCTATGCCTGGAACCCGCAGCAAGGCACAATGTTTTACTGGAATCCTAATGCGCCTGAAACACAGTTCTTTTTCAATGATCGTGATTTAAAAACGGGTAGGATCTTCACGGTTATCTATGATATCAAAGAGCGAAAACGAATTAAAGAATATCGATTTGATGACACTCCCATTGGAAATGGTGGAGTGGCGGCTGATGGATCTGCCTGGTTGGGATTAAATTATGGGAGAATGGCCCGGTTGAGATTAGTAACAGGATATCCGGAAGCTTACGATTTTTCTAAAGATGAAATTGCGCCTGAAAATGATGGGATCTTTATCATCGATATTAAGACAGGACAAAAGAAACTACTCGTTTCTTTCGCACAGATAGCTGAAAAAATCAAAGAGACAGATCCGAATCTGCATACTGGACTTTTTATCAACCATAGTCTTTGGAATCGAAACTCTGATATGGTCTACTTTTTTGCCCGTGCCGGATGGGATGGAAAAAGGACATCTGGTGAAAGAGTCAATGTCCCCTTCTCAATCAATGCTGATGGAACCGGACTAACTGTCCACACCCAGTTTATTGGGGGTCACCCTGAATGGGATGAAGGTGATGTTTTGATTGGCAGCGCTCCGGATGAGACAGGTGATATCAGACAGGTGAGATATGATGTTGTGAAAAAAGAAATCATTGAGTTTATGGGTGATCCATCCATATTTCCTAAACCCGAAGGGGATATTTCTCTTTCGCCAAATGGTGACATGTTTGCGAATGGATATGTCAATGGAAAAATGAATTCATACACAGTACTTCGCCGAAGTGACGGAACCTATGCCATGACGCCCGGTATTAGTAAGGGGGAATATAGTGGTGACATCAGAATAGACCCCGCACCACGATGGAATCGCACCAACGATGCTATACTTGTACCCGGGATTGACAAGAACTTTACCAGACAAATGTTTGTCATTAAAGTAGTTCCCACTTCTTAATACTTTTGAGCTTCGATCAGATGAAAAATATCAGATCCATAGTTATTGCATGTGGAGTAATCCTGTTAATGAATGCGTGCGACTCCAGTCAGGATATAAAAGAAAGACCCTGGGTGATGAGATCAGTACTGGACGGCAAACCAAGGATGATCTCAGTGATGCTCGACAGCCAGATGTACCTGGCTTATGACCTCGCTAAATGTCAGCTATACAAAGTTTGGAAAGGTGGAATTGATATTCAGGGTGCACCCTACACTGACGTAAAAAATATCCAACCGACATCCTGGGGAGTCACCTACACTAAAGATGACGTAGATCCATTTCGATGGCTGGTATTGAATCATGGCGAACCAGTCGAGACTCCGGTCAGAAATACAGGATATCTGTATGATAAAAACGGCATCAACTTTGGCTATCGGATCATTCTGGGACAGGACACTGTAATCATATCAGAAAACCCATCGTATAGCGAAAAAGATAACAAACCCAGTCTTGTAAGAAACTTCAATACTGGGAATATACCTGCTGGATATAAAATCCTGCTTGTCAGTTCTTCTGATACGATCCAAATGACTCCAAATGAATTTAGCTCCTGGCAACAATCCTTTGATTATATCCCCCAACCAGAAAAACCAGTACTGGAACCCGCGTTTGATCACCGGGGCAGATTATTCATCGAAAAGAGTGATTGCGGAACCTGCCATGAAGTTGACCATAAGATGGTAGGTCCTTCTTACATTCAGATTGCCCAGCGTTATGCAGGTCAGGATGTGCGAAACTTGTTGGTTGAAAGAATTAAAAACGGAAGTAAAGGAGAATGGGGTGAAGCGATGATGACGCCTCATCCTACCATGTCGAACGGTGAACTACGAACTGCAGTAGATTACATTCTTTCCCTTGCTAAAGAACCTCGTCCCGAAACAGGCAATCAACCAGCAATCCAATCCGAAGAAGCGGCAGAAAAAGAGATACCCAAACCTGGCTTTGGAGCCCCTTTGGAAGGTTTGCATCCAAGCTATAAGGTTACTGTCCTGCATAACTCAAATTTCAAACCGAGAGTTGCGGCAATGGCGTTTATGCCAGATGGTCGCCTGCTGGTTTCAACCTGGGATAAAGTAGGTGGCGTTTATTTACTGGATGGCGTCCAGGGGGATAGCAGCACCTTAAAAGTGAAATTGATTGCTTCCGGACTGCATGAACCATTAGGGATGGAAGTGGTAGATGGTGAGATATTCGTATTACAAAAACATGAATTGACCCAGCTGATTGATCATGATGGAGATGAAATCATTGATGAATACAAAGCCATCTGTAACACCTGGGGTGTTAGCAACGATTTCCATGAATTTGCCTTTGGTCTGGTCTATAAGGAGAATCATTTTTATGTTACTCTTTCCATGGCCATGCGCTTGTTGGAAACTGAAGAACAAAAGGTTGATCGAGGTAGAACCATCAAAATAGCAAGAGATGGGACCTACGAATGGGTAAATTATGGCATGCGAACGCCAAATGGTATAGGTTTAGGCCCGGATGATGAGATCTTTATTGCCGATAACCAGGGCCGATGGACGCCTGCCAACAAGATCATTCATCTTCAGAAAGGTGCCTATATGGGGATGCGATGGGGCATTTTGGAAGGCATGGAATTACCCGAAGAAACCCCACCGGCTATCTGGTTGGAAGAAGACGAAATTGGCAATTCTCCCTCAGAAATTGTCCTCATTCATGAAGGACCTTACAAAGGTCAATTACTACATGGTGAAGTAACGCATGGCGGGATTAAAAGGGATTTTCTTGAAAAAGTGAATGGGCAATATCAGGGAGCAGTCTTTCGGTTCACTCAGGGACTGACAGCAGGAATCAACCGGATGCGTTGGGGCCCTGATGGCCATCTATATGCTGGGGGAGTGGGTATGGTAGGCGGTTGGAGTTGGAAAGGTAGGCAGTATAGCCTTGAAAGGATGGAGTATACTGGCAAGCCAGCGTTTGAAATGCTGGCTGTTCGGGCTAAACAGGATGGATTTGAACTTGAAATGACTCTACCGTTAGAATCAGCATTGACACCTGATGATATAAAGGTGCAACAGTGGAGATATGTCCCTACCGCTAATTACGGAGGACCAAAAGTTGAACTGGAAGACCTGACAATTCAATCAATCAGTTATTCTGATGATATGAGAAAGATTCAATTGATTATCCCAGGACTCAAACCTGGACATGTCGTTTATTTCTTATTGCCAGATACGCTAAAAAGTGCAAGTGGTTTACCTTTATGGTCTGGAGAAACCTGGTATACTTTGAACCAGATACCCACGTTGAATTAATTATTATTACATATTTCACTTTAAAACAATTAACTAAAAATGAACATGATAAGAATGACCTTGATCGCCTTGTTGTTTGGGGTTTTCACATCCAATGCCGAAGATTTAGCCAAAAGTAAATTTGATGGAAGCTGGGATTACACAGCCTCTCAGGCACCTGAGGGATATAGAAGTGGAACCATCACCATAAATGGAACTGAACTGGAACTGTTAATAGGCAGCTATCAAAAATACAAAGGGTATGATGTAAAAGAAGAAAAGGATGTTCTTTCATTCTATACCTATGTAGAGGGTACTCGTGTCACAGTAAAGCTTACCATGAAAGATGGAGAGGTTTCTGGAACAGCCAATTCACAAGAAGGTATGATTCCATTAAAGCTTACCAAGAAAAAATAAGTTTAGAAACTATTCTGAAAAAGCCTCTGAAACACCATTTCAGAGGCTTTTTTGTTTTAATTCTTATTTAATCCTGATGATCTAACCTGTAAGGTTTTGATTGTTAATACTTGTTAACTTAATAATGCCTATGAACATTACTGCTGTTAGAATCGTTCTTAGATTTAATAAATTGCCACTTTACATTAGTATCTTTCCATAAAACGTATTCCCTGATGAAAAATACCAGATCTCTTTTTACAGTGCTATTCTGTTTATTACTGCTTTTAGTTCAGACCCCGATTCTGGCACAGGATCAGACTACCATCCCATTAAATCCAAATATCAAATATGGGAAACTCAAGAATGGGCTGACTTATTATATCATGAAGAATACCGAACCCAAAGACAAGGTAGAACTGAGGTTGGCGGTTAATGCAGGGTCTATTCAGGAGGACGATAATCAATTGGGTCTGGCCCATTTTATGGAACATATGAATTTCAATGGTACCAAAAATTTTGAGAAGAATGAGCTGGTAGATTATCTGCAATCTGTCGGGGTAAAATTTGGTGCTCACCTGAATGCATACACCAGTTTCGATGAAACGGTTTACATGCTCACCCTCCCTACTGAGGATCCGAATGTCCTTGATACAGGATTTCAGGTATTGGAGGATTGGGCTCATAATGCGTCGCTCACAGATGAGGAAATCGACAAAGAGAGGGGAGTGGTCC
Organism: Bacteroidota bacterium; assembly: GCA_047947195.1. Taxonomy (GTDB): domain Bacteria; phylum Bacteroidota; class Bacteroidia; order Cytophagales; family Cyclobacteriaceae; genus UBA7330. The sequence goes on along the minus strand of CP170458.1, from coordinate 632,647 downwards.
TGGAGGAATACAGGCTGGGACTGGGAGCCAGCGAAAGGATGCGTAAAAACTACTTGCCGAAACTTTTATATAACTCCAGGTATGCCAATCGTATACCCATTGGAACTGAAGATATACTTAAAAATTTTGAACATAAAACGATCCGGAAATTCTATCAGGATTGGTATCGACCCGACCTTATGGCGGTGATAATCGTTGGGGATATTGACCCTGCAGCGATGGAAGAAAAAGTGAAAGCACACTTCTCAAAAATTAAAAATCCAAAAAAAGAAAGACCAAGAGAAGTCTACGATGTACCAAATCACAAAGAAACTTTTATATCGGTTGAAAATGACCCGGAGTATCCTTATTCATTAGTTCAATTGATCTATAAGGATCCCAAACCTGCCCAGGATGTTACCACTGTAGCTGGCTATAAAAAGATGTTGACTATTCAAATGTTCAGTTCAATGTTTAACAATCGACTGGACGAAATACGTAATTCCGCTAACCCTCCCTTTTCTTACGCAGGAGGTGATTATGGTTCATTTGCTGCAAGAACTAAGAATGCTTTTCAGATGTATGCTGTAACCTCAGAGACCGGACAGCTAAAGGGATTAGAAACATTATTGACAGAAGCTCAGCGGATTAAATATCATGGTTTTACCAAACCAGAATTAGATCGGGTTAAGTTGAGCATGCTTGCATTTATTGAAAGAGCGTATAACGAACGGGACAAATCTCAGTCAACAAGTTTTGCCGATGAGTTTGTCCGAAATTTTCTTCAGCATGAACCAGCTCCAGGTATCACCTGGGAATTTGAAGAATACAAAAAATTGGTGCCAACCATTACGATTGAAGATGTTAATGCACTGATTAATTCATTCATTTCAGATGAGAACAGGGTGGTTATATTCCTCAGCCCACAAAAAGCTGGACTTGAAAAAGTTCCTGAAGCTCGTATTCGTGAAGTTTTGGATCAAATGGATGAAGTACAACCTGCTCCATATGAAGAAGAGGAAATTGCCACTACACTCATCGAGGATATACCCCAACCGGGAAAAATTGTAAATACCGAAGTCAACAAGGAACAGGATTTCACAACGATTACCCTGGAGAATGGTATGCAAGTGAGTTATAAAATCACAGATTTTAAGAATGACCAAATCGTGTTGAGGGGATACAGCTATGGGGGAACCTCCACCTTTACAGATGATGAATTTTTAAAAACTCATTTGGCATTGGATGTTGCTTTCAACTCCGGAATAGGTGACTTCTCAGAAGTAGATCTTAAAAAAGCATTGTCAGGAAAAGTTGTAGGACTATCGCCTTCAATCAACACCAGTGATGAAACAATTAGTGGCGGCTCAACGCCAAAAGACCTGGAGACTCTGTTTCAGCTATTGCGGCTATATTTCACATCTCCACGCAAAGATCAGGATGCCTATAATTCCTATATTACCAGAAACAAGGCGATGTATGCCAATCTAAGCTCAAACCCCCAGACTTACTATGGCATAGAATTTCAAAAGTATCTCACTCAAAATGATATCAGAAGCTTTGATATTCCTACAGAAAAAGATTGGGAAGAAACTGATTATAACCTGATCATGAAAAAGTATAAGGAATCATTTGCTAACCCGGGTGATTTCAAGTTATTCTTCGTTGGAAATATTGATGAAGATGCTTTATTAAATTTTGCTAAAACTTATCTGGCTACCATTCCTGACAATGGCAGACGAGATCATTATGTCGACAGAGGCGTCAGAATGCCTAAAGGAACCCATGAGAAAATCTATAAAAAGGGGTTAGAACAAAAAAGTTACGTCACCATCAGTTTTGAAGGAGATGCAAAATTTAATAAGGAGGACCAATTTGCCTTAGGAGCCCTGGGAGATATCCTGACCATCAAGTTGACTGAGATCTTAAGGGAAGAAAAGAGTGGAGTGTATGGAGTGGGTGCATCCGGTAGATTGCTTGTATCTCCTTATCCTCATTTCGAATTTAGTATCCGATTTCCTTGCGGACCTGAAAATGCGATGGAACTAAAGGAGACTGCATTAGCCGAACTTAACAAAATCATCCAGGAAGGACCTTTGGAAAAAGACCTGGATAAGGTTAAAGAAGAAAAAAGAAAGTCTTTGAAAGAAAGTTTGCGAACCAACAACTACTGGGTGAGCAGTATGTATATAAATACCTATACTCACTCAGACTTCTCTACCGAGGATGAACTGTATCAAAGAATAGACAATCTATCTGCAGAAAATATCAAGACTGTTGGTAAAAAATATCTTACTGGGGACTATATCGTTGGAATTTTGATGCCAGAAGATAAGTAAAAAAGGGCGTTTGAAACGCCCTTCTCAAGGATCCTCGTTTCAAACGAGGATCAGCTATATTTTTTATCACTTACCAGTAAATAGGACCTTTACCTAAATACTTCTCTGCAATTGGTAGGTAATAATCCTTTACATCATCCAAATCATAAATTTTTGGTGATTTGGTATACAGATCGTATTGGTTGAAATCTAATACCCACTCTTTGTACTTTTTATCTTTCTCATTCTCAAAATGAGCATAGCTGCCTTCATTATGCCATGGGTAGAATGAATGGTAACGTACCATAACCATACCCGCTTCAGGAATGGAATTGGTTGGATGGTTTTTCAATACCTGATAAAAGTATTCATCGTGTCCCCAGGCCAACTGAAGATTATCCAGACCGCATCCTGGCTCATAAACTCCATTTTCAGTATTATATCTTGGGTTCTGCATATCAGGGTTAAGCGCATTGAATTCAGGATAAACTACTGTATCTGGCAACTTCGCCCCAACTACGAAAATATCGCCTACCAGTCCCCACTGTTCAGCCTGGCTGGTTCCGTCTTCATCACTACCCCACAGGTACATCACTTTACCTAAATCATGGATCAAACCAACGAGTTGCATCCAATCGGGTCTATCATCGCTTCGAAGACCTTCGGCAGACTGGATCAAATGCTGAACATTCGGAAGGTTAAGATCAGGATCACTGACATCAATCAGTGCATTGAGCTTTACCATGGCGTCCCACAACGACATTGGCTTGTCAAATGTGAGGTATTTAGACTTCATACGCTTAACGTAATCATAAGTCTGGTTCATACGCATCTTTCGGTAGTGCTCGCGTACTGCGGCAGTTATATCCGATTGATCATAATTCCTGAATTCTTTTTTCTCGGCAGTTTCCATAATACTTTAACCTAAATTGAACCCAAAGTTATGTAAATAATCAATGTAATTCCAATGAGGATCCTCTCCATCAATTTGATGAAATCTGAGAATTAATGTAGTAACTAAAACCGCTAATACACGAATAACTAGCTTTGATCAAACCGCCATAGGCGGAATTAGTGTAATTTTCAATTCAATATGACTGAACTAATTCATAAAAATGAAAGCTACCAAATTATTGGAATTTGTATGGATGTACACAATCAGCTAGGTCCAGGGTTTATTGAAATAGTGTATAAAGATGCCCTTGAATATGAGTTCTCCAAGCAAAATATTCCTTTTGAAAGGGAAAAGGAATATGCAGTAAAATATAAGGATACCTTGCTAAAACATAAATTTTATGCTGATTTTGTGGTTTTAGATAAAATCATTCTAGAAGTAAAAGCAGTTTCAGCGATAACGGATGAATTTATGGCTATGGGAATAAATTATCTAAAGGTCTCATTAAATAAACTGGCATTGATAGTCAATTTTGGAGAACACGCATTAAGCTACAAAAGAGTCATTTTGTCTTAAATACAGTTTTTTTTTATTTTGGATTAGTAGAGAAATCTTCACGAATTGTTCCCAGCCAAAGGCTGGGAACTTTATTTTGTGTCCATCAAAATAATATTAGTGTATCCGCGGTTATTATAAAATAATAAGGAAAAAATTCTGCTAAATCTAAATGGATCCCAAAGTGATATAAATAATCAATGTAACTCCAATGAGGATCAATCCCAGTAAATTGGCATATTTCCAAGGATGAATATCTACTTTTCCAGAATCTTCAATAACAAACCTGGTAGCTACTGGATATTTGAGAGAAACCAAATACATGACCAATAGATTTAGCACAAATTCCAGCCCCATGATATGTACAAAATGTAGGTTAATCTCTAGTATGAAATAGGTAACAATATAAAACAGCAACCCAAAAATCAACCCCACTTTGGCACCCGCCGAAGATATCTGTGGAAAAAAGAATCCTGCTACTATTACCGAAGCCATGGGAACAAAAAATATCCCATTCAATTGCTGGAGTAACTGATATAATCCAGCAGGAGCATTCGCTACAAAAGGAGCAATGACAATGGACAAAACCGCCAGGGTCAGAGAAACCCATTTACCCAAATTTACCAGACTTTGTTCCGAGGCTTCAGGATTAATATAGGGTCTGTATACATCCAGACTAAATATGGTTGCGGCACTATTCAGAGCACTGTTAAATGTACTCAGTATTGCCCCCATGATCACCGCTACGAAAAATCCGGTCATCCAGACGGGTAGCACACGTTTGACTAGCATTGGATACACACTATCCTGGTTATTAAACAACGAATCCCCGAAGTAGTAAAAGCCAATAATTCCTGGTAAAACAATCACAAGTGGAATAAGGATTTTGAGAACACCGGTAAACAAAAGCCCCTTTTGTGCTTCTTTCAGACTCACTGCCCCCAAAGCCCGTTGAATGATGGACTGATGCATTGTCCAGAAATAAAGCTGGTTAATCATAAAACCAGTAAATAAAACCTCAAAAGGTAGAATAGAATCTCTGGCACCAGGTCCAATAGACGGTTCGTGACTGATTACATTAAATTTCTTCGGGGCATTATTAAATACATTCACCAATCCCTGCCAGATATCACCATTACCGATGTCCCAGAGCGCAAAAATCGGTACCAGGAGGCCGCCTATTAATAACCCAAAACCATTAATGGTATCAGTATAAGCCACCATCTTTAGTCCGCCAAAAACTGCATAGACTGCACCGATAGTTCCCACAACTACAACGGTAAGCCAGATACCCTCGGTCCTGGTAATATTCAGTGTTTCAGAGACATCAAAGATTGATTCAATGTTGATCGCTCCGGTATATAATACAATTGGCAACAGTGTTACTACAAAAGAAAGGATCAGTATGAATGACATGATTGCCTGTGTGGGACGATCAAATCGTTTTTCTATAAACTCAGGAATGGTCGTCAATCCCATTTTTAAGTATCTTGGAATGAAATAAAGGGCCCCAATCACAAGTGCCACAGCAGAAAGCACCTCCCAGGCGATGATGATCGCTCCATTTTTATAGGCTGAGCCATTCATCCCTATCAGATGCTCGGTGGATATGTTTGTTAGTAGCATTGAGCCAGCAATGATGATTCCCGTCAGGCTGCGTCCTCCAAGGAAATAACCATCTTGTGTCTTGAGATTCTGGTGTCTTAGCTTCCACCAGGAGAAGCCCGCTACAAATCCAGTAAAAGCCAGAAAACTGATAAAGGTAAGCATGAATGAATTGGGGTTTAGAAAGTTAGGTTAACGTTAATTCCAATTTGGGAAAGTAGTTAAATCTGGATGATTTCACAAAAGAAGTAAAGCGACTTCAAAAATTTGATCCCTTTAAATATTAATAAAAACGTTATTTTTAAAATAATTTTCTGTCAGTATCAGGATTACCAGAATTATAAGATTTATAGGATTTAATATGACACTCAATGAAATTACTTACACAGTAAATGGTTGCGCCATGAAAGTGCACAATGTACTTGGCAATGGATTTCAAGAGGTGATCTATCAAAGATGTCTGGCAATTGAACTGGAACGGGCCTCTTTAGCTTATGAAAGAGAAGAAGAACACACCATTTATTATGAGGGGATTGAGGTTGGAACAAGAAGGGCAGATTTTGTTGTAGAAGAAAAAGTTATCGTAGAATTAAAAGCAGTTATAAACCTGGAAGATGTACACCTGGCACAGGCAAAAAATTACGTGGTAGCCTATGAAAAAGAAGTTGGATTATTGATCAACTTCGGTGCAAGAAGTTTACAATTTAAAAAAATCTTCAACCCAAAATACAATCAGGATCATCCTTAAATCCTGCTAATTCTGATACAGACAAATGGAAAGTAATCCTAATGATTTCACAAAAGCACACTATTTTTAGTTAGCGTTAACTTAAACCATTCCCATGCTTCGCGTCCCTAATTCCAATATCAGCTTTTCGATATTCATAGTTGTGATCTTCATTTTTTCCCTCACTTCCTGTGAGGATGGTAGAGAACAAAGTTTGCAAACTCCAAAGAATATCAGACCTATTCAGGCCATGAACGAACCAACACTTGCTCCGGGTAAAGGGATCAAAGTCATCAAAGGCGCTACCCTAATAGATGGAAATGGTGGCGAACCTATTGAAAATGCTGTCGTCATTATAAAGGATAACATCATTGAGAATGTGCTGAGCGAGGCATCTGTGAAACTTCCCGAAGGAGCAGAAGTAATCGATGCAGATGGTCTTTATTTATTACCCGGACTGATTGACGCTCACTATCATGGGGATAATCCACAGATATCCGTCCAATTTTTACAACATGGGGTCACGTCAGCCAGGAATCCCGGTGCATGGATTGAGGACTATGAAGATGTATTAACCTGCGGTCAGCCCATCCCAAGGTTATTTCTAACAGGACCCCATCTGGATATGTTCCCTCCCGCCTACCCTGCCAATTCGGCTTTGGTTAGAGATAAAACAGAGGCTAGAAATCATGTACAATTCTTTTATGAGCAGGGGGCCTCAGCTATCAAAGTGTATTTCAGACTAACTCCGGATCTTATCAAAGAAGTGTGTCAAACCGCTGATAAGTTGGGGATCCTGTGACGGCACACCTGGAGATCGCTTATGCCAGAGATGCCATCGAAGCGGGGATAGAGGGGGTTGAGCATATTACTTCATTTGGTATTGATCTGGTGCCGAGACAACAAGCTGAAATCTATCGTCAGAATATGCTGGCAGATAATAATCACCGAAGAGACGGCCGCTACCAGATGTGGAGTGAAATTGATCTTGACCATCCAAGGACTGATTCTCTCATTGCACTGATCATAAGAGAAAAGATTGTTGTGAGCCCGACATTGGCCATTTTTGAATATCGCCTTGGAGAAGGGAAACAGGATACAATCAAGCACCTGGGATATGAAAAGATGATGGCTTTTGTAGGTAAATTGAAAAAAGCCGGAGCCACAGTGGTGGTAGGGTCTCATACCTGGGTGCCCTATGCTGAGTATGGGTGGGCTTACCAACGGGAAATGGAGATGCTGGCAGAAAGCGGACTCTCTACTTCCGAAGTGATTGTTGCTGCTACCATGGAGAATGCCAGGTTTTTCCAAATTGAAGATAGATTGGGAAGTATTACAGCGGGTAAACAAGCCGATATGATCCTGGTAAGAGATAATCCGCTGGAAGATATCAGGGCCATGTATAACCTTGAGAAAGTCATGCTCAATGGGGTTTGGATACCTCCACTACAAAATGAGATAAATTAGAGATACTATATCTTTATAAAATCCACACACATAACGCATGGAATCAACACCAAATCAGGATTTTATTATCAGCTTTAAAACCGTCTGGTTTTTAGTTATTGCTAATGCCCTTTTAATTATTGTAAGCATATTAGGCACTGTCCAACATTGGGCCCATGCCCAAACAATTCTAACTCTTGGGCTGATGATATTTTTTACTACGTGGGTCATTGTCCTGAGTGATATGATAAAAAATAAGATCTATCATAAAGGCTATTGGATTTTCATGATGTTTGTTATGCCTTCAATTGTAACCATCTTCTACTTACTCCAAAGAAACAAGCTAATAAAGCTTGGTGAGAGAGTTCACTGATCTTTATCATATTAATTCACGTCTGGAATCATTATATTTAGTAAAGGCAATAGAGATATTGGCTGCTTAATTCTTGTATTATGAAAACGATTCTGGTTGCTACTGACTTCTCCGATCCCGCTAAAAATGCGGTCGATTACGCTGCGCATCTTTCACAAGGAACAGGTGCAGAGCTCATTCTCTTTAGTGTTTATAAACTAAGTATCCACGCGAGTAATTCGATGGCATCAATGTCGCACATCGACGACCTGGTCAAAAAAAAGGAAGAAGAACTGGTTAAATTGACCCAAGAGATAAAAGAACAATATAAAATTTCAGTCCGATGGGAATTAAGGAAAGATGATCCTATCTACAGCCTGAAAAGCTATACGGACACACATCCGGTGGACCTCGTTGTAATGGGTATTGAAAGTAACCTTATTGAGTATAAATTATTAGGTAACACAACCACTGCGGCGATTCAGCTTATGCGTTTTCCCCTGCTGGTAGTTCCCAATGACATTCATTTCAAAGAAATAAGCAAAGTGATGTATGCCTGTGAATCATCCTATCTCAAAAATTCGGATCAACTGGATTTTCTCAAAGGATTTGTTAAGGCATTCAATGCGAAACTTGAAATCTTCCATGTTCTCACAAAAGAATCTGAAGAGTTCAATGACAAAGGCTTAGAACGGATTCTTGATCAGGTCCTGGATGATGTAGACCATTCTTACCGATATGTATGCAGTCCAAAAGTTGGAGAAGGAATTAAGGATGGGCTGGAACAATTCCATGCTGATCTGCTGGTCATGATGCCGCACAAACGTGGCTTTTTTCAATCTCTGTTTCAAAAAAGTCATACCAACGAAATGACTGTGGAGACTAGGATCCCATTGCTGGCGATCCCCTAAGCACACTGATCAATCCTGGTAATTGGAAGCTGAGCGGATTATTGTTCTCGCTTGTATCATAGTAGTTGCCCTGCAATTTTAGTAGGTTAGCTAATATTCCTATGCTTACATACTCATATCTTCCAACTCGTTTTTCTGCATGAAAAAATTTCCTAACGCCATCAATATCATCCTGGGGATTATCATCCTTGCCTGGTTACTAACCTATCTCATTCCACAAGGAGAATATGACCGAAAATTAAATGAAGAAACAGATCGGGAAGAAGTTGTCGCTGGTTCATACCATCAAACTGATCAGGATTTTCTGGATGTATTTCAGCTACTCCTGGCAATTCCCAGGGGCATTGAAAGCAGGGCAGGTCTAATTGTATTGATTCTGCTGAGTGGTGGATGTTTCTATGTTATTGAAAAAACCGGAGCACTGTCGGAGGGATTAAATAAGCTGGTTCTTACGCTTGAGGGTAAAGAATCCATGGCTTTGGTAATTGTTTCCTTGCTATTTACGGCTGCTGGGGTGGCCATTGGCTTACAGGAAGAGATCATTGCAATGATACCTGTATTGTTGTTATTTGGTCGGAAACTGGGTTACAATGCTTTTACTGTCATCTACATGAGCTTTGGATCGGCAGTTCTAGGAAGTGCATTCAGCCCTTCAAACCCATTCGCGGTATTAATCGCCCAAAAAGAGGCTGAGCTACCACTTCTTTCAGGCTCAGTATTCCGACTAGTTGTTTTGGCCATTGCATTTATCATCTGGATGATCTATCTGATCCGGTATTCCAAGGAAAACAGGATAGCACGAGAAATCTCTGAAAGTGATCCTAATAGAAATATACCACTTGACCATAAGGTGATTCTAATCCTGCTCACCCTGATTTTAGGTATTGAAATTTATGGGATTATCTTTTGGTCCTGGGGATTTCAGGAAATGTCTGCCTGCTTCTTCTTTTTGGGTTTCACATCAGGAATAATTGGTAAACTCGGAATCAATGGAACGGCAGAAGCATATGTCGCTGGTTTCAAGGAAATGATCTTTGCCTGTGTTATCATTGGTCTTGCTTCCAGTATATCCCTCATTCTGAAAGAGGGTAGTGTCATTGACACCATTGTGCATGGTCTCTTCGGGCCGTTAAAATATTTACCTCCTGCCGCCTCCGCAGTGATCATGATGGTTTCTCAAAGCTTCCTTCATCTCCCAATTGCCAGTTATTCAGGTCAGGCCATTTTGACTATGCCAATTTTGATTCCCTTGTCAGATCTTATTGGAATCTCCAGACAAACTTGTGTCCTGGCCTATCAATATGGAGCAGTCATGATGGATGTGATCATTCCGACAAATGGAGCACTGATGGCCATCCTGGCTGTTGCGGCTATCCCTTATAACAAGTGGATGAAATTTGTGCTGAAACCCATGTTAATTATCTTGATATTGGCAGCTGGAGTAATAATATTGGCAACATTGATACATTTGAAGTAAGATCTATGAAATCTCTTCCAGGCAAAATATTAATCAGCACCGTAATTTTTGTTACTGCTGGATTTGCTCAGGTCAAACCCAAAATCCTTGTCATTGGTGATTCTATTTCCATTGGTTATTTCCCTTTCGTAAAAGAAGCTTTGGAAAACAAAGCCGAAGTTTTTCATAACCCTGGTAACGCAGAGCATACCGGTACAGGATTAGAAAATATTGAAGAATGGATCGGTGAAGGGGATTGGGACATCATTCAGTTTAATTGGGGATTGTGGGATCTATGTTACCGCCACCCTGACTCCAAACTGTATGGAAACCGGGATAAGGTGAATGGAACACTTACTTATACTGTGGAAGAGTATTCGGCTAACCTGGAGGCAATTGTTAAAATTCTGAAAGCACAAACAGATGCAAAATTGATATTTGTTACCACTACTTATGTCCCTGAAAATGAAGGTGGTCGTTATGAAGCAGACCCCATTCGATACAATGAAGCGGCATCGAAGATCATGGAGAAGTATTCCATTGAGGTGAATGATATCTATGAAAAATCCGCAACCATCCACCAAAGGTTGGGATTAGGAGATGATGACGTCCATTATACGGAAAAGGGTTACAAGAAATTAAGCAAGTCGATAAATAAATTCCTCCTAAAGGAAATCAAAGAGATCAATTGATCATGAGACTATCGCAATGCTTTTGTACCCTTTTAATATTGCTGGCAACTAATCTCGTATTTGCTCAGCCATCCACATCACCAGGAAATGTCTACGGATTAACCATTGATGAAATTCAATGGATGCGGGAAGCAACTAAAAATCAATTAGCTGGTTGCCAGGTGCCAGGTGCTTTCGAAACAAAGCTCTATACCCCCGATGGCATTGGTAATTACAAAGCATTATGGACACGGGATTTTTACTATATGGTCGAATATGCAGGCGACCTGCTTGATCCTGAAGAAATAAAAGCTTCAATAAACTACCTGCTAAGCGGACAAAGAAAAGACGGGTGTATTCCTGACCGGGTAAACGTAGAAGGGAGACCAGTTTACAGCCCGGGTCCGGAACAAAAACCCATGGCAGATCATGCCCTGGATAATGGCCCCTTCATGGCGCTCCTCGTATGTTCCTATGTGAAACAATATCATGATGACATACTATTCAAGGAAGTAGAAGGAAAACTCAGAAGGGGCCTGGATTTTATCCATCGCGATGAAAGCGGGTTGGTATACAATGATCCTCAAAACCCTCAATGCCCCTACGGATTCACGGATACGGTAAAAAAGACCGGCCATTTGTTATTTTCATCGCTACTCTATTACCATGCCTGCAGGGAGATGGAAAAGCTATGCAAACAATATGATTTAGCTGTCTCTAATTTCTACAAAGAGAGATCAACAGTGATCAAAAAGAACCTGGACAGACTTTATGACAAACAGTCAGGGATGTTTTGGGCTGCAGACATTGAATGTAAGCAAATTGACATCTGGGGAAGTGCATATGCTGCGTATCTCGGGCTGACAAATATTACAAAAAGCAAAAGCATATCTGATTATCTAATCGACAATAAGGATGAAATCTTTATGCGTGGTCAGGTCAGACATTTGCCCGGAAGTGATTCGAGCTGGAATAAATTATTTGTAAACGTAAAAGAAGATCACTACCAGAATGGTGCCTATTGGGCAACACCTCTTGCCTGGGTGATTCCGGTCATTGATAAGCGGGATCCTACGCTCGCCAGGAACCTGTTGCAGGAAGTAATCAAAGATTTTCAGGAAAATGGTATCAACGAATGTATTAATAAGGACTATTTGAATATCCCCAATTATGTAGCCAGTGCTACGAATGTATATGCATTGACCCGGTAATAACTTTAATCTGTCTGAGGAGCTAAGCCTATGATAAAACTTATTTCAACCCTTTCTTTCGGAATACTTTTCTCCTGTAGTCAAATAACCAAACCAGATTTGAATAATGAAAGAGCCGAAATTCTCAAAATGCACAACGCTCAAAGAGATTATCATTTCAACAAAGATTCCATCGCTTTTGTAGATCAACTTTCTGATAACTTCACCTCAGTCAATCATGGAGTCATTAGCAAGCCAAAAAAGGAAGATATCTTATCCAGATATCACCATTACTTTTCTTCCGTTGAGTTTTTGAAATGGGATGATCTCACTGAACCTGATATTACATTTTCAGCCGATGGAAGTATGGCGTATACGGTAGTCGATAAAATTGTAGTTACCATACATAATGATGAGAATGGAAATCCAGTAGAAGGACAAACACACTTCGCCTGGACTTCCATTTATAAAAAGTATGAGGATGAATGGAAAATTGATTGTGTGACTTCCACTAATGAGCCCATCATCGTAAACTAAATACTCCTCAAAACCACCAGTTTAAATCGATCACCACGGAAGCAGGTGAAAGTGTTTGATAAAACGGTGGATTGGATTACTTTAGGTAATTAAGAAATTGATTTTAAACTATGGAAGACGAAAGCTCAGATAAACCTGCAGGAGAAGAAACAATAGAATTATCCAGAAATTCTATGATGAATCTCAAAGAAGTAATGAAATGGACAAAGTTCCTGGCAATTGTTGGATTCATATTTATTGGGTTGATCGTGATCCTGGCTTTTGGGATTAGGTCAATCATGCCAAATATGGGACCGGCAGCTCCTGTTTCTCAAAACCTCTTTACTTTTATTTACCTGGTAATGGGAGCGATCTATTTCTTCCCGATCCTGTATCTCTTCAATTTTTCCAAACATTTAAAAAGGAGCCTTATCAATCGTGATTCCCATGCTTTAGACGCTGCTTTTGAAAACCTGAATGCACATTATAGATTCATTGGTATCCTGGCTATCATTGGGCTGGTCATTTATGGGATCGCGGGAATCTTTATTGTATTTGCAATGGGTATGGGTGCTTTTCCCGGAGGTAGCGTAGCATAGATATACCGCTTTTTACTTGACATAAGATACACACATCATAACTTTAACTTGATTTAAGTACCAATTCATGAAAAGACTGAAATGGCCTTTAATAATCCTGGCAGTATTGGCTATCATCTATCTTGCCGTCACCCAAATAGTGCCTCAGCAGTATGATACCAGGCTCAACAAAACGCTTAACCTCTCACCGTATCAGGTTTCAGAAAAAGCTCAGACGCTATACAACTCCCTGGATTTTATTGCTGACCTGCATTGTGATGCGCTTATCTGGAGTCGCGATCTGACGGAGAAAAGTGATTTGGGTCATGTAGACTTCCCCAGGATGCAAGAGGCTCAAATGGCTCTCCAGGCATTTACGATCGTGACCAAAGTACCAGAAGGGCAAAATTTTTCCAAAAACTCCGGAGACTCATTCGACATGATGACTTTGTTAAACTTCTTACAGGGCCGCCCGGTATCCAGTTGGTTTAGCCTGTACAAAAGAGCTGAATACCAAAGTCGTCGGCTACATGATCAGGCAGCGGAATTTGGTGACGAATTTATCTTGGTTAAAAGTCGGGATGACCTTATCCGGTTGATTGACGCACATAAGGCGAACAAAAGGGTAACCGGGGGCTTCCTTGGCATTGAAGGTGCACATTGCCTGGAAGGGAAAATAGAAAATCTGGACAGGATCTATAAAGAAGGTGTTCGAATGCTCGGACCTACTCACTTCTTTGACAACGAGCTGGGAGGTTCAGCCCATGGAGTTTCTAAAGAGGGTCTGACACCATTTGGTCACCAGGTAATTGACAGGATGGACGAACTGGGGATGATCATCGATTTAGCCCATGTTTCCCCGGCAATGATTGACGATATTCTTAATCAGACAAAGAATCCTGTTGTGGTTTCACACACGGGCGTCAGAGGAACTGTTGACAATGCAAGAAATCTATCTGACGATCATGTCCGAAAGATTGCGGCAAATGGCGGACTGATAGGAGTAGCTTATTTTAAAGGGGCTGTTAATGCACCCTTGACAGAGGGAATTGTAGAATCGATGAAGTACATCAAATCCATTGCGGGTGTGAATTGCATTGCATTAGGCTCAGACTATGATGGGGCCATGACAGCTCCATTTGATGTGACTGGTTTACCGCTTTTGGTAGAGGAGCTTCTCAAACAAGGATTTACAGAGGATGAAATCCGTGCAATTATGGGGGAGAATGTCAAACGTTATTTACTCAAAAAGCTTCGATAGACCTACAAAAGTGGTTTGTGATTTGTCGTGACATACTCCTCAATTGCTTCGTAATAAGCATCCAGCTCCATTTCATCAAGATCAATTGTAACAGGTTCGCCAGACTTGAATTCCACCAATAACTTTGAAAGGATATTATCATTATCCTTAATGAGTTTAAGCTTACTGATTTCAGAAAAAAGAAAAGTGCCCTCTTTTTCATTGTTCTTATACTGAATCTCGTGGCTGGTCATTTTAAGGAAGTCGTTGTAGTTGTTGATCCCGGAGACAAGCTTGCCTATCACAGGTAAGAGCATCACCACTGCCGCATATCCAAAAAAGTGATAAACACTGACATTGTAGGTCATATAAATAAAAACCACAATAAGGGGTATAATCAGATAGATAACTGCCTGGATCTTAAGCTTGGTTCGGTGATTTCTAAAAACCAGACCATCGTCCTCTGGTTTAATATGCACGGGGAAGAGAATCTCCTCCCATAAAATCAATACCATAAGCATCACAGTAAGCGTCACCAGAAACTCCCCAAAATATATAGTCAACGCCTCAGCAAACTCAGGCTGTCTTTTTTCAAAAAGCTGTCCTGAGAGAAAAAAGGTTACTACAGCAATGATTATAAGGATCCCAATACTGATCTCCTTAGGATAGGTTTTACGAATGATTTTTGTCATGATTGGCTAAAAGAATATTCTCAAAAATGATGAGGCCGAAGTTATAAGATTGTTGGAAAATAACGAAGTGCATTCATGATAGAATATTAGTCGAAATTGATCTCTTTAGCTGCACATTTCAAAGTCCTGACAGATGTCATTGTTTTTAGTTCAATACTTGTGTACCTTTTAAGGCCATTTTAGCCTAAAAATTAAAATTTTCGATCATGGAAGCTCTTGAAACCCTTGCAACACCTTTTCATATACTGCTTTATATCGGTAACTCATTAGTCGCGGTGTCAGTCTTTCTTTTATTACTATATGTTATTCAAGTGCAGGGTATCCGGTCGAGATCCAAAAAATATAAGTTTGTCTCTGAACGTGAGAGTAAATCCATGAAAGGGGCTGCCATACTTTTTTCCTCTGGTATTTCCTGTTACTCCTTTGTCATTATTGAGATGTCAATAGGGATTACAGGAGCACTTTACTATTTCATCTCCACAGTCCTTTCAATCGGAATAGGACTAATGGTAGGATACACCCTGTATGTATACTTGTCATATTATCATCCATTCGTTCTGGAAAAACGGTTGAAGGATATTCGATTTGGCCCGATGATCTCTCCGACGTCTGGTACAGAAATGACACTTCTTAATGAAACCCAGGAAGATAAATTCATGACAAAGGAAATGATCGAAGAAGAGGAGACTTCAGCCGTAGATTATGATGTCTGGATAGACAAACACTCGGACTACAAGGTGATTGAGCGTTACGACACCAGATTTCATCCTGAAGAATGTAGGTCATGTAATTTCAGGACGCTTATGGAACGTCGATCTGAAGTGGTTAAACAGCCCACACAACATGAGAAAGGACTATTGCGAAAATCATATGAATGCACCTACTGCGGTCACATAGAAAGCAAGGATGTTACCCTGTCGAGTCTGGCTGAAGAGGGTAAATATGAATCTTTCGAAAAGGATGTGGTAGAAATCCCTAAGCATAAAATGGCCAGAACATAAAAGCCTCTATTCATTTCTTATGGCCCAAACCGACCCACGACGAATGACCTCCTGAACTTCCGGTGTGCTCAATGACTCCACACTATGGCCAAGTAGTGTCTGGAAAACTTTTCCCCTACCATATGTATGCGTCCAGGCCAGTGGTTCGTATTTTCCTGTAACCTTAGACTTTGCTTGCAATAAAGCCTGAATGGGTATATCTCCTGCTTGCCTGAAATACAGTTCATCAGTAGTTTCAAAAGGTATAATCCCATTTGTTATCGAATGAGTTATCTCCGTAGGTTCGACAAGGAACTTACCATATTGATCATGCCCACTCTCTGACTGGTGATCCCAGACCCTAGGTATAATCTTTCTATATTCTGGCCAATCAGAACCATCCGCCTCCGGCAAGGAATAATGGAAAGCTCCGTTAGCAAAATGAACCACCACCAGACCTCCCCCACTTTCCAGAAATTTCACAAAAGAGGCTTTAGCCTTTTCACTTAACCCAACTGAATCCTTCCAGTTACAATAATTCAATAAAATCAAATCATAATCTTCCAGATCGTATTCAAAAAGGTCATTTGGATCTGTAGTCACATCCATATGGATGTCGGTGCCTTGTTCAACAATCTCCTTAAGAACCGGTGTTTTCGCTTTCCAATCATGTGCCGGATGGTCATTTCCAGTCAGGATCAATCCTTTTTGGGTCTTGCCATAGAGCAGCTCAGTCACTTCACGATCAGGATAAAACTTAGATTCGACGCCCTCTTCCGGGACCTTTGCGCCAGCCGCCCAGACAATACCATTCAGCATCAGTTTCCTCCATTGGTCATTCTCCCAATTGGCATAGAAATGTCCCATAGTGGTACAGAAACCCCTTCCACCATCTTCTCTCTCAACAGCCCAGGCTACCACCTGCCCATTTTCTTGAGTGGTCTCAAGATCAGTTACCGATAAGATTGGCGTTAATCTCGAATCATCCTCTTTAAACCTGATATTGTAATAAAATTCCTCTTTGAGCTCAAAAGGAACCACCCCATTTGTAATCGGATGATCACCAAAAGCATCTGCACCCACCTGAGTGGTAATGGTCTTGATGGCAGAATACCAGTTGGGATCCCCATTATCATCCTGCCAGTCGAAATAGCCTCCACCCCACTCCAGGATCTTTTTACCTTTATCATCATCCATAAAAGTAGAGAAATGGATGGTTGAAAATCCACATCCTTTTGCCATTAGCTCCTCCATTATTTGCATTCTGTTAGGCTCTTCCCACGGCACCTGGGCATATCGGTCAGGCACCTTCCCATCATACCCATCAGAATGAGTTACCACCAAATCTGCCCCATTAAAAATTGAAGTGTCATCCGGCCACCCATCCAGCACAATAGTCTCCAGATTTGAAACATTGGAATGATCAAGGGCTACTTTGATAAGCCTCGCTGTTTTCAAATACTCATGATAGGTTGGAGGATGACTTTTTGGTCCAGCGAGAAGGATAATTTTTCTCTTAACCTCTGTTGAGTTGGAGCAAGCCAGGTTGCAGAGCATGAAGAGCAGGGTCAGAAATCGGGTCATGAGGTTAAGATAATACTAAATGGAGCGTCTTTTCAACCTTAGTCAAACATCTTGTGTCATGAGCATATGATGAAACAATTTTTAACCCTATTGGCCCTAATCGTTTTGACATTCGGATGCGAAGAAGGCGACGGTATTACAGATAAGACAGAGAGAGATCAAGATGATCTGTTCCTGGAGCAGCTTTACCAGGATATTGTGACGCTATCGGAAAGTGTGGTTTGTGAAGATCCTGAAAAGTGGGCTTTTACTGCAATTGGGAATAAGGGTTGTGGTGGACCTACTGGATACATCGCATATCCTACCACCATCAATGTGGATGACTTCCTGGCTCAGGTAACCTTTTTCTCTGAGCAGCAGAAAAAATACAATGAAAAATGGGGCATTGGCTCTACCTGTGATGTGCCATCAGAGCCCAATGGGATTGTTTGTGAGGAGGGGGAACCTGTTTTTACTTATGAGAATTAATCACATTAGTTCCTACCGAACTAATGTGATTTTATTATCTTGAAGATACAAAAAAACATTTCCCACATGGGCAATCTAAAAGTCCCTTTGCTTTTCTTTTTGATCTGTGCACTTCTTACTATTGGCCTTATCTACTCCTATTCATTGCAACTTAAGAAATTTGATTGGCCTGAGACAAGAGCAACGATTGACTCGGCATGGTATTACAAGGGAACCAATGATGCTTATTCCTTTTATATCGACTATTCATACCAGGTAGATGCCCAAAACTTTAATGGGAGTGATATCGCTATTGATAAAGATGGGGAAAGATTGGAGGATGTCGCATTGTATAGTGGTGAGCTCTATGAAAATCTTGATTTTATCAATTCACAAAAGAGTATTATGATAAGATATAATCCGGATAATCCTTCAGATTCAATCTCACAGGCTTATACGAGCACCTGGTTAATTATTTTTAGTGTTTTCACAGGGCTTTGTGCGCTTCTTGGATTTGCTGGAATGGTTACGGCTTTGCGAGGCACCAATAAAAGTACGGAACAAGGAAAGCAAGAGGCTGCTGAAATGATGAAGAAGATCCGTCAAAAGATGTCGGGTGATGAATAATATCCATACCACAACTCAATACGTCATTCTCTCCTCATCCTTGGTCTCGTTGATCGTGATGCGATAAATTGGATATTTTTAAATTTCCACTGGTCTCTTAAAAATCAGATTAACTCATTATTAAAAAATGAAGTTCCTGAGTTTTTAGTATCTTTTAGTATAAACCAATTATCTTGATATCTAAGAGAAATGTGTCTTAGATATACATGATTTTAATAAGCAATTCTATAATCATACAAGCACAAGTAGCAGAGGTATTTAGCTTCCTTGCAAAACCTGAGATGCTACCTAAGTGGAATTACTACATCAAAAAAGTTCATAAAACATCAGGGGATGGAGGTCTCGGTTCTAAATTTCACCAGATACGGAAAAATGATGAACAATTCTTCGACCTCTCAAAATTCGAAAGGAATAAACTTTTAGAATTCTCCTCCTCTTCTCAATCCAAAATAAAATTCCGAAGAGTGTTTACCTTCTCTGCAATCAGTGCAGGTTGTTTAATTGAAGATGATTTCCACATAAATACCGGTCATCCCTTATTCCTTCAAAAGTTATTGCGTAAATCCTTTCAAAAGAATGTTTATGCCAACCTCATAAAACTCAAGGAGCTCATGGAGAAGGGCCAGACAACCCTGCAAGATGGCAGAGTAAGTTCACTAGAAGTTAATATCGATTGATAAAATAAACCCACAATTATGTTTGCTATTAATTCAGAGGTTCGTCTACGACTCTCATTACCCAAGGTCTGTGGCTCACAGACCTCATGACAAAAATGGAGAAATCACCAAACATCCCTAAAAACACAATTCACCGCCAGAAAATTGCATTATTCCAATATTTGGAATTCATAGTCCATCCGGAGTCCGTATAGAGTCCGTTCGGTCTCCGTTTAATGTCCGTTTAATCCCCCATAATAAGACAATAATTGCACTTAAATAATATGGTGAACCAGGCAAGCCAGGGAACCACCACTGAACTAAAGAGTTGACAGGCTGATATTGGTTTTGTTATATTTCGTTGCAAAGGTAGGTGGTCATCCCCTTTACCCAAGGTCTGTGACTCACAGACCACAGGTATCAATGTTATTCCTAAGCCTTTGTTGGTGTTTTCACCAACAACCATCTGTCTCCTATCCGATAGCCCCCAAATCCATCGGCAGCCTCCTGATCCTTTTTCCAGTCAGATCATAAATGGCATTTGCCAAAGCGGGAGCCACTGTAGGTAATCCACTCTCGCCGGCTCCATCAGGATCGGCATCACTTTTAAGGACTTGCGTTTCAATCTCGGGGCATTGGCCAATCCTAAGCAATGGATACTCATGCCAGTTTTGTTCCACGATCGCTCCCTTGTCAATGGTCAGGCCATACAACGCGGCTCCCAGACCCATCACGATGGAGCCTTCAGTTTGTGCCTTCACCGTATCGGGGTTAATACATATACCCACATCGACAATGGTGGTAATTTTCTTGATCTTTACCCCTTTGCCTTCCCTTACCACATCGATCATCATGGCAAAGTGTGCACCTGAACGTTCACAAATTGCCAGTCCCCTGCCGACACCATCGGGCTTTTCCTTCCACTTAAATACATCATCGACGATCTCAAGAACTCTTTTGAATCTAGCATGGTTTTGCATCATATTTAACCGAAATTCCAATGGGTCTTTGCCTGCTTGGATCGCCAACTCATCGATAAAGGACTCATGAGCAAACGGATTCGTGGAATGATATACCGCCCGCCAGTAAGAAATCGGAACGTGATTTTTTTGAAGTACGCCTTTTACTGAAACATTCGGTATGGCATACTCTGTATTCACTCCACCCATCAGCTGTCCACCAGCCTTCATGTTTGATCCGGTCTGGTTGTTGATCTCCTGGGAGATGATCTTATGCTCCAGTGCTTCAATCTTACCTCCTTTCAAAACACCTCTTAAGGTATTAACCGATGCTGCTCTGAATGGTCCGGCAGTCTGATCATCCTCCCGGGTCCAGATCACCTTCACCGGTCTTCCTGATTTCCTGGAAAGATCTGCAGCTTCCTCCGCTACATCGGTTCGGGATCTTCGGCCAAAGCCTCCTCCCATCAGCGTGTAGTGGATCTTGACTTTGTCTTCCGGTACACCTATAAACCTCGCCAGGAATGATTTGGTCCCATTGGGATTCTGTGTAGATCCCCAGTATTCTACTGAATCTGCCCTTACATCGACAAGGGCATTCATCGGCTCCATCGGTACATGAGCCTGGTAAGGCAATTCATATGTGGCTTCAATAACCTCAGATGAACTGTTTAAAATGCTATCCGCATTTCCCTTTTCATGCAGTACGTCCCCTGTTGCTTTGGAAGCCAGGAGATAGTCATTCCTAAGTGTTTCCGATGAAACCTTGTCCAGCCCCTTATTGTCCCACTCAATCTTCAGGGCTTTCCTTCCCTGGTAGGCGGCCCAGTAGCTTTCTCCCAGTACAGCCACTCCTTCCCGATCCTTGCCCATCAGCTCCCGGCTGGTTTTGAACACATGGGTGACACCCGGCATCTTCAAAACCTCTTCCTTGTTGAAACTGAGTACTTTCCCTTCAAAGACCGGAGATCGTTGAACAGATGCATAGAGCATCCCAGGATCTGGATATCGATCCCGAATTTGGCTGAGCCATCGGTCTTGAGTGGAATATCCGCTCGAGGGATTGAGCCCCCAATTATCCTGAATTCTGATACTGACTTCAATTTTGGCTTCTCCGGAGCTTTCAGTTTAGCCGCTTTGGCCACGAGGTCTCCATAGCTAAGAGTCTTTCCACTTTGATTGTTCGTCACCACTCCATTCCTTGCTTTCACATCAGCTACCTGTACACCCCAGGTCTCTGCTGCTGCACGAACCAACATATCTTTTGCCGCCGCACCCATCCTCCGGCAGTTCATGAATTCACTTTGGATGCTGTGACTCCCCACTACCATCTGCCGGCCATAAAGTTTAGAATTGGCTTCTGATTGAACAATCTTCACCTTGTTGATATCTGCTTCCAGCTCCTCAGCCAGGATCATTGGGATGGATTGCCAGGTCCCCTGCCCCATCTCCGGCCGGTGATTATATAAAGTGATCAGGCCATCGCCATCAATAGAAATAAACTGGTTTAAGGCTGTTGCACCATTGGCATCTGACAGGTTTGCAATCTTATCCTTCCCATTTGTTGGGAAACACCCAACCAACAATAGCGCTGAAGAAGCCGAGCCAAGGGCAACGAACTTCCTCCTGGATATCTTAGTGTTTAAAGTCTTTGCTTTCATTTGCTGGCAATTTTGATGGCTTTTCTGACCCTTGGGTAGGTCCCACAACGACACAGCACTCCATTCATGGCAGTTTGAATGTCTTCATCGGAAGGATTAGGGTTCCGTTCCAATAACGCAACGGCATTAAGGATCTGACCTGATTGGCAATACCCACATTGAGGTACCTGTGCTTCGATCCAGGCTTTCTGTACCGGATGATCATTATTTTCAGACAGCCCCTCGATAGTAGTGATTGACTGTCCCTGGGCAGCAGAAACAGGCATCACGCAGGATCTGATAGGTATTCCATCCATAAGAACCGTACAGGCTCCACATTGTGCAATTCCGCAGGAAAACTTGGTTCCTGTTAGCCCGGCATAGTCACGAATGGCCCATAGTAGCGGCATCTGGGGGTCCACATCCAGGCTGGTCTCTTTGTTGTTTAGTTTGAATGATATCGCCATGATTTTTGAGATTGAATATATAAGTTAAGAAAATGGGGATGCAATCACAAGCATTAACTAGGTGTATGGGTTATTGTTTCTGCCAAAGAGCTTCAAAGGCACCATACAAATCCCCCTGCATTCTTTCCTTAAACCTTTGAGCACTTTGCGGTTAATGATACTACTCTTATTTTTGAAATCCACGATGGAAAAAAACGCCCTGTCCTTCCTTCCCCTCTTTGTGCTGGTCCTTTTGTCCGTAACTGCGCGCAGTCAGCCCGCTCCTGATCAAATCAATTTTGTGAGACAGGGTGTTCGAAGGTTTATTTTCGATGAAAGTCAACAAATCCCCCTTTCGTCATTAAACCCCGGAGAAATTATCGGGATATCGTCGATGTATCCGATCCGGCATTACCAGGCATCTGATGTTGAAGTCAGTATTACGAATCAGCAGCTTCTGATTAGTTCTCATAAAACCTCCGAGACCTCTATCTGGTTTGGTGGATTTAACCCTTTTGCTACTTATACAATTGATCTGGCAGCCAGTTCCGGGGAAGGACAAATCGGTTTTGAATTCACTGATGCAGATCGGAATGAGCGATTCATTGTCACAACGAGTTACCAGGATGAAATACTGAAAGACATCAGATTAAAAGTCATAAAAGGGTCAGATGAAATTGTTGATCAATCCATCAGTAATCAGCTAAAAAATCCGGTTAGGGTTAAAGGTAAGCTCATCCTTCAAATGCTGGGCAGTGGATTTACGTTTTACCTGCAGGATGAGGGGTTACCTATTCCGATTGGCCAGGCGGATTTCAGTAAGTACATCGATCTTAGAAAGAAACAATACCTCCATTCCTTTCAATCCAACCTTTACCTGGAACTAAACGATGGTGAATGTGTAATCAACCAGGTACAATCTGCTCTAAGCAGT
This sequence comes from Bacteroidota bacterium, assembly GCA_047947195.1. Taxonomy (GTDB): domain Bacteria; phylum Bacteroidota; class Bacteroidia; order Cytophagales; family Cyclobacteriaceae; genus UBA7330. The sequence continues at coordinate 609,243 of CP170458.1, read as the reverse complement.
GGTATGGGTCTTGCAGACATTCGGGCCATTACTTACGAAAATGGTGACCCAATGCTGGATCAGGGTCGGCTGTGGTATACCATGTCTATTAGAGGTCGCGCGCTCCCTCACCACATCCAGGGTGTATTCAGCATGGATCCTGGTGTCTTTGATATTCGGTTCGAGGGTGTCATCCTGTTCGATAGAAATGATGGGCTATTAAGGAATGAAATCGCTTCTCACCTCTTTTATGATCGGAATGAAAAGATCTGGCGCGGCCTTACTACAGGCTTCAGTGCTTTTGCCGATCCGAACGAAGAGAAACAACTCCTGGCAGTTGAGAGCACCCGGGACCCCCGGTTTGGCTTCTCCGTGATGCAGGCAGAGCCTTTTGGCATCGTGGGTGACATTGAAGATCCTCACATTCTTTTCGACTCCCAGGCTAAAAAGTGGAGAATCCTAACCTGTGAAAATCATGACGGCTATAAAGCGGTCATGCTGGAATCCGATGTCTGGAACAAAGGTTATCAAAGAATTGCCGGACCAGTATCACACAATTCAACCGGAACTTCCATACAAAAAATCGGAGGTACCAGGTATTGTTTTTCCGGTAGCAGCGAGCGGGAGATCTTTATTTATAGCTACCCCGAGCTTGAGGAGATAGGAACCCTGAAAATGGATTTACCACCCTGGGATGAAAAGTCCAGAACCCGGGTTTGGCCAAATGTGGTGGAATTACCGGAAGGATATCCTTTTAAGTATGTGGCGCTCATGATGGACCGCTTTAACTATCCGGGACTGGAAGGGCCCAATTGGACCTATGGAGCTTTATACCTCTACCATGGGTCTGAATAGACAATCCTGATGCTCAGCAACATGTTTGATTATGATCATTGGTTGTAAAAAAGCCAGCCATGAATAATATTAATATCAGCTAAATCATCAAATTCTGGTATCTTACTTTCCTTACTCACCTAACCCCCATGCTGAATAATTCCGGTCCCCTGAAGCTTACCTTGCTTCTTGTCAGCTCTCTGACCATCATGTCCATTGTGACCATATCACCTTCGCTACCTGAAATGTCCGCTCATTTTTCCGGGATAGATCATTCAGATTTCCTGGTAAAGATGGTGCTCACCCTTCCGGCACTTTTTATTGCCATCGGGGCGCCCGTGGCCGGAATATTGATTGATAAATATGGAAGATTAAAACTACTCTGGATTGCGCTGACAACTTATGCCCTTTCCGGAATATCCGGGTTCTTTCTCGATGATATTTATTATTTACTTATCAGCCGTGCTTTGTTGGGTATGTCTGTCGGGGTATCCATGACCATCGTGATCACATTGATTGCCGATTATTTTGACGGTAGCGAACGCCAGAAGTTTGTAGGAACACAGGTAGCCTTTATGTCTTTTGGTGGCATCATCTTTATTGGACTGGGTGGTATCCTGGCAGATGTGAGCTGGAGACACCCTTTCCTGCTCTATTTACTTTCACTCGTTATCCTGCCACTGACAATTCTTTACTTATACGAACCGGAAATTCAAAAGCATAAGACAACAGGAACGCCCCAATTAAAGCCCCCCGGAATCATCTGGTTATTGTTTGTGAATGTACTCTTTATGTGGGTGTTTTTCTTTATGATCCCAGTGCAAATTCCGTTTCAATTAAAGTCTCTTGGAGTAGAGAAAAATTCGTTGATCGGAGCTGCTATTGCACTTAGTACTGCATTTTCTGTCATCTCGTCTATCTCGTTTTCAAAAATTAAGAACAAGTTGAGCCATCTGATAATCTTTTCAATAGGCTATCTACTAATGGCCATTTCATTTGGGCTGGTTGCCTTTGCCGATTCCTACTTCATTGTGCTGATAGCTATGATGTTTGGGGGACTTGGAATGGGAATGATGATCCCCAATACCAATATGTGGGTGATGAATATTACTCCACCGGCAATTCGTGGTAAAGAGATTGGAAAACTCACAACTTTTTGGTTTTTAGGTCAATTCCTATCACCGATCTTGTTGTTGCCTGTTTCAGCCAGATATTCCTTCTCTATCACCTTCTACATCGCGGCAGCCTGCTTATTTACACTATCCATTATGTACACCATTCTGTATTTCACCAAACTGGAAAAGCCCACCTAATCACTTAAAGTATCTGCTTTTGGCTGTGGGATTAGCGGCTTAAGCAGCTTACCGGAAATGGCTGGGTGATCCATCATAATATGTGTAGCCCTAAAAGTTGCATATTTGAATGGACCAACTGGCTGAGTCGTTGTGCCATCAGGCATCCTCACATCTCCGGCATAGGGTGTCAGGTATTCCCAAAGTAGGTCACCTGCAGGATTTACCTCGAAAAAACGACCTTTTGTGCCTTCCGTTATAAATGTATTGCCATTTTTCATTCTGTGTGCTCCTGAGATAAACGGAGCAAAGAAAGACAACGTGTCTTTGGCCACATAGGACCAAACCGGTGAGTCTGGACCGTAAATTCCACGAGAGTTTAAAGCGTAGCCTTCCTCAGAAAGCTCGGTTTCTAATTCAAGTATTTCTGAATAAGGCGGATTGCCATAGGGTACGCGATTATTAAATACCATCAAATGACCTGCTCCCGGAAGTCCAGGATCAACCCATTTCACATCATGTTGACCTGCCAGTTTCAAATCGGTTGAATCCCCCCGCTGGTAGTTTGCCGGATTGCCCCATCGATACAGGATATCGCCTCCCTTGCCCCATCTTCCACCTTCATGGGAAGCGGCCTCCTCTGTAGTGGTACTGTGATCAATAATAAATATCTCGTCATAGTGTGGGGAGCTAAGCACTATTTGATCGAGCCTTTCATTGTAATGAATCGCATTGGTGTGGTTCAAATCCGAACCTCTGTTGTCAAGCGTACTATTTGTACTCGCATTATTTTGCGCTTTAAGTTCATCGAGTTCCTCCTGGGTGATAGGTCCCGGGAGATGACCTAAGTTGATGTCTATTAACTCAGGATGATCAGCAACTTTTCCAAAATTCTTCTTTGATTGGTCAAATTCCTGGATAGTATGATCCCAAAGGTGCCACTCCCAGACCCTCAAAGCACTGTCGCTACCAATAGGCTTTAATTCCACCACCCAATCGGGCCAAAGTCCCGCTTTAGGGATCATCTTCGGATCACGGCCATAGGCAATCGCCTCGTCAGGAGACTTTGCTTCCCAGGCGATGGCCAGGAAATTACCATTTGGTAGGATGGCAACATCATGGTGCGCAAGATTTTCGGTAGATGATAATTTATACTTCCATACGATTTCACCTTCCCAGTTGAATTCTTCGATCCAGCCTCCATGACCTCCACCGACAAACACGGGTGTTTCCGGATCCCTGCCTCCACGAGCCAGGTTCCCATTCTCCCTTAAATACAACCATCCGGAGGGTCCGTATTCACTTTCCCAGGTATGCACCACCTGACCATCCAGATTGACAAGGTAAGTTATGGCTGAAGACAACGGATTGAACAATACATATCCGGGTGTGGCTTTTGAAGAAGTAAGTGTCAGCCCCCTCTTAACGTCCAATCCAATTAGATCTCTTACTTGCGGTTTTTTACCTGGATCTTGATTCTTTTGACAGCTTGAGATGATGAATAACAGGATAATACCCAGACAAATAGTCTTAATTGCGGTGTATGGCTTCATTTAGGAAGTGATTATTTTCAAAATGGTCGTATAAAATTATTTTGCTGGTATTATGTCATGAACCTTCAAGAGTCAAAACTATCAAAAAATGGAGTTTTTGAGTGTAACCAGACATAATAAGCTTTAAACAATGCAAAAGGCACCATCCTGGTTAAGAAGGTGCCTTAATAATTGGAAAGGTCAAGCTATACGACTAAACCATGTTGCCTTTCATCAGGTCAACAAGCATAGTCTTGAAATTTTCCTTTTTGTTCAGGTGTGGTAATGGATCTTTTGGTTCTTCCTTGCCCAAGAACTTACACAGCGGACCCCAGCCGTCCCTTACATCATAGATCAGAAAGTTTTCAGGTTTTACCAATGCTTTCATATCTTCCAGGTGCTGATTAAAGACTTTTTCAGCAAAGGCCTTGTCTTCAAACTTACCTTGTAGGGTGACTTTAAATATTCTCTTTTTAGCAAGCTTGATACATTTAATTACCTTTCGGAGCCTCGGATTGAATATCAGCTTTGACATCATAGCCAGTTTTTGAGGGAGGTTTTGGGGGCCTGCAGTCCACACCGTACTGTAAATGCTGTCATACCACTTATCGAAAGGCCTTGTTGTGAAGATAACCTTTGCATCAGGGTATTGCGCTAAATGCTCTTTCACCCAGGGGTATGCCGGAAAGTCCACAGTTGCCTGATAGCCGTCGTATAATTCATCCCAATTGGTTGTTCCGGTAGATTCAAGGGTGTGCCAGTACTTCAGGTTATCCGGATTTACCAATAACTCTTTCATGTGATAGGTTTTGGTATAGCCCAACATTTCAAGGGACTGTTTCAATGTGTTGGTGCCCGTCCTCGGGAGTCCAGCACCGATAATTTTAATTGACATATTAGATTTAGGTTAGGTTATGTTTGATTAAAAAGTTATGAAGATCATCGTAAATTAGGACTTCTTTTCCTCTTTCGGCGGCAGCGTAAACGCTTTCGGTTGAGGATCCAGGGGTTTCAATTCTCTTCCTGCAAATGCAGCATGATCAGCGGGAATAAAAGTTACTCTAAAATTAGAATAAGGCATTCCCATATTGGCAGGATCTCCATTTGGCTCCCTGATCTCTCCACGGAAGGGGTTTAAGTATTCCCACAAAATTTCCCCATCAGGTGTGACTTCAAAAAAGCGTGCCTTCGCTCCTTCATCGATCAATGTATGGCCATTAGCCATTCGATGTGCACTGGAAATAAATGAGCTGTAAAATGAAATAGTATCCGGAGCGACATAAACCCATGAAGGGGACTCAGGTCCAAATCGGCCATTCTGAGAAAGCACATAATTCCCACTATCATCCATGGGTGGATCAATCTCATAAACGGCTGAGTAATTAAGACTGTCAGGGCCCATTGGAACATTATTGTTAAATACTGTTAGGTGACCACCACCTGGCAATTCTTTAGGTATCCATCGAACATCATGTTGACCAAAAAGCATTTGGTCCGTAGAATCACCCTGCATATAATTTTCAGGATTTCCCCATCGGTATAAAAAATCTCCTCCACGACCCCATCTTCCACCTTTATGACTGGCAGCTTCCTTTATCGTTGTACTATGATCAATGATAAAAACCTCATCGAGGTGTGGTGAACTAACAACAATCTGATCAAGGTCCGGATTGTAGTTGATCGCATTGAAATGATAAAAATCTGACCCAAAGCTATCCACTGTTTGATTCCTGTGGCCTTTCCCCTCAGCGATCCTTGCGTCCAGACTATCCTGGGTGATGGCAGGTGCAAGAGAGTCACCAACATTAAAGTCCAGTAGTTCCGGATGTTCGGCAGGATTTCCATAATTGGCTTTGGATGCATCAAAATTTTGAACGAGATGGTCTTTCAGTTGCCATTCCCATACAATCTTTGCATCATATTTTCCAACTGGTTCAAGCTCAATGATCTTTTCCATAAAACCTCCATTAAACTTTGGAGTTAATTCTGGTTTACGTCCATGCGCAACTGCCTCATCAAAAGAAATTACATCATAAGTTATTGCCAGTATATTTCCATTGGGCAATACAGCTACATCATGATGGATAATATTTTGCCTGGTGGCCAATTCAAAGTCCCACAGAATTTTACCCTCCCAATCTACTTTTTGTAATCGTCCATAGGCTCCATCCCCAAGAAATGTTGGATAATCAGGATCCCATTCTTCCATCAGGACAGATCCATCGTCTAAGAGGTAGGAGTTCAGAACTGCATATTGGCCTCTCCATTGGTGAACGATCTGCCCCTCACGATTAGCAAGATATACATAAGAGGAATTCGCTCCATTAAATTTGATATATCCGGGCGCCAGGTTTTCTGACGTTTTTGTCAATCCACGGGGCAAATAATTTCCAAACATGTTGCGATCAGGTTTTTCAGGAGTGGGCTTTTCGACTGTGGTTTTTTCAGGACTACAGCCAGATAAGCAAAGGACAAGGACTAAGCCCCAGGCTAAATAAAAGGTGATTTTCATAAAGGTTATAATGTTGGTGAAATGAATCCGGTCTTCACAAAGAGGCTTCTGTACCCTGTAATGTACCCCTATTTTTTAAGTACCTGCGCTAATAAGGACAGATGAAGTCATGATTTAGAAAAATCTCCAGAATGATACTTTTCATCAACGTTTACTGTAAATTTTCTTTTTCAATCAGGTATTCCAGGTGAAAAAGTTTCCATTACTCCTCATTTGCTTTCTTACAATTTTTGCTTGTACGCGAGTTGAAAAATCTACTGATATTATCAAAACTTTCGAATTAGTCGAGGGTTTTCAGATAGAACTCATGACAATGGAACCACTCATCGCAGACCCCGTTGATATGGTGATTGACGAAATGGGAAGGTGGTATGTGGTAGAGATGCATGGCTACCCGCTGGACCTGTCCGGGAGTGGAAAGGTAAAGAGACTATTGGATACCGATGGGGATGGCATACCAGACGAAAGTCAAATTTTTGCTGATAGCCTGGTTCTTCCAACTGGCATCATGCGCTGGAAGCAAGGGTTTTTAGTCACCGACCCACCCAATGTGATTTACCTGGAAGATACCGATGAGGATGGGCGTGCGGATATCAAGGAGATCATATTAACCGGATTTGCAAGATCTAACCCCCAACACAATGTAAATAACCCTGAATACGGCATTGATAACTGGATCTATGTGGCCCATGAAGGGGCCGTCAGTTCAAAGAATTATGATGAATTATTAGGGGATCGTGGCTCATCGGTTCACTATCCAAATAAACCGAATACAGCTTCACTCCCACAAAATGCAAATGGTCTTTTCGTACGATTCAGACCGGATCAGGGATTGGTGGAAATGGGTTCTGCCCGCGGACAATTCGGACAGGCTTTCGACCCCTGGGGACATCACTTTCTCACCAGTAATGCCAGTCACCTGTGGCATGTGGTTATGGATGCAAAATACATGGGGCGAAATGAACATTTGCTCATTCCTACTGGTCGTAATTACATTCCAACAAGCAGAGGTTTTGAAATCTTTCCAATCACGAAAAATCCCAACCACCAATTGCTTACCGATGTAGGTACGCTTACTTCTGCATGTGGAATCATGTGGTACAAAGGAGGGCTCTTCCCTTCTTCCTATGAAAATGTGGTGTTTACAGCGGAGCCGGTCCACAACCTGATCCATACAGACATCATCAATGAGTCAGGAGCTACTTTTAAAGCTGTAAATCAATTTGAAGACCATGAATTCCTGGCTTCCACGGATTCCTGGTTCAGACCGGTCAATCATTATGTTGGCCCGGATGGAGCAATTTATGTGGTGGATTACTATCGAAAGATCATTGAGCATCCGGAATGGCTATCTGATGAGGTGATCAACTCAGGTGATTTATATGCGGGAGTAGACCAGGGACGGATCTATCGCATTAAACCAAAAGGAACTTCGGTCCCAAAATTTCTGGATAACCTGGACCTGAATGCCCTGACCACAATAGAATTGATTGATTTATTGAACAACCAAAACAGCTGGTACAGAAGCCATGCGCAACGTCTGCTCGTAGATCGTAACGATGAGGAGATATCTAATTTGCTGGTGAAAGCAATGGAGGATAAATTGAATTCGACTGGGAAAATTCATGGCTTGTACATCCTCAATGGTAAAAATGCGCTTTCAGATGATTTGCTTAATAACCTCTTAAAAGACTCTGAGCCAGGATTAAGAGAAAACGCCATCAAGATTGCTGAAGACCGCCTGGCCGAATCTCCTGATTTAGTAGCAGCCCTTATTTCCATGTTAAATGATGAAAACGCTAAAGTGAGATACCAGCTCTTACTCACTTTGGGCGAATTGAATACTCCTGCTGCTGAAAAAGCCAGAGACGAACTCCTAATGAAGGATATTGAAGATGAATGGGTTCAGCTGGCAGCCCTTTCAACAAAGTTCGTGAATGTTTCTTCGCTTATAGATGAAGCTGAAACAACCTTGCAGAATAAGCAATCAGCGAACACTTCATTATTCTTCAGAAGACTCAGTGAGTTAATTGCCCGATCTGGTAATCCCTCAGAAGTCAATGATTTTATAACCAGAATACTGACAGCAAAAGGGGATATCTGGTATCTACCCATCCTACTTGATGGTATTACCCGAACTGCAAGCAAGACTCAGGTGAGCAATAAGAATAAACAATTGCTGGTAGGCAAATTCAATAAGGAATCAAACCCGGAAATCCGAACAAAAAGTATAGATCTGTTAGAAGAAATCGACTATTTTGACGATGCCGAAAATACATTATTTATAAAGGCCCTCGAGCGAACAAAACAAGGGCAACAGGACCCAGACTTCTTATCAGATGCACTCAAAGTAATTGCCATGACGGATGTAGACGATCAAACAAGCCTATTCACCTCTTATTTTACGACAGATGTAGATCCAAAAATCCGAAACAGTGCCATTGATGCTTTCAAATATGTAAAAGACAAGTCACTCCTTAGCAAACTCATCGACCATTGGGCTCAGTTACTGCCTGATGAAAGAGTACGTGCGGTTCAAATCTTCATGAATAGCAACGATGGACGACGTCTAATCCTTAGTTCAGTGGCCTCCGGAAAGATGCAAACCACGAGTTTATCCTGGCCAAATACTGTGCAATTACTCAATAGCAGAGAAGACGATATACGGTCCGACGCCAGGAGGATACTGAAAGGAAACGAGCTGGGTGCTGACTCTATCTGGAATCAATACAAAGCTGCACTCGCAATTGATGGTAATGCGGATAATGGACAAACAGTGTTCAAGCAGGTTTGTGGAACCTGTCATCAAAAAGGGGGTGAAAATGGAATTGCCTTTGGCCCGGACCTGGCATCTGTACAGAATAGAAGCCATTCAGCCTTATTGCTGGATATCCTGGAGCCCAACAGATCTATCGCGGATGGATTTGAGTTGTGGCAACTGGAGTTGAACACTGGAAATTCAATGACAGGGATCATATCAAACGAAGGACCCTCAACACTCACTATAAGAGATGCATCCGGAAAAGAGCAAACAATCAATCGAACAGATATTAAAAATCTAATCGCCTTTGAAACTTCAGCCATGCCACAAAACCTACAGACTCAAATAAGTATTGACCAAATGGCGGATCTACTGGCGTATTTAAAAAACAACTAAACCGATATGAAAAAGATAGTAACATTGATATCCCTTGCATTTGTTATGGTGCCCCTCAGTAAATCCCTGGCTCAGGATTTCACCTGGCCTGAGGGTAAGCAGATGGCCATTAGCTTCACCTGGGATGATGGTCGATCGAGCCAGGTTGAGGTAGGCACACCCATTCTCAACAAATATGGAATCAAAGCTACCTTTTATGTTGTGCCCTCCGCCGTCGAAAGATCACTGGATGGGTGGAAGCAAGCTGTAGCCGATGGGCATGAAATTGCAAATCACACAATGACGCATCCGTGCTCAGGTAATTTCCTTTGGGCCCGTGAAAAGGCACTTGAAGAGATGGATCTCGAGGACATAAGAAAGCAAATGGTTGATTGCAATGCACGAATCAAAGAACTTCTAGGAGTGGAAGCGACGGAATTTGCTTATCCCTGCGGGCAAACCTATGTGGGTCGAGGTGAAGGCACCCAAAGTTATGTGCCTGTAGTTGCCCAGGAATTCGTTTCAGGAAGAACCTGGCTGGATGAGGCTCCTAATGACCCAGCCTATTGTGATATGGCCCAGCTGACAGGGGTAGAGATGGATGGCAAGGATTTCAATGAGATTCTGTCGTTTATCGAAGTAGCCAGGAAAGATGGGCTTTGGCTGGTACTGGCAGGTCATGATATCGGTCCCAAAGGTCGTCAGACCACAGAAGTGAAGATGCTGAACAAGTTATTCAAATACCTGAATGAAAATGAGGATATCTGGGTAGCTCCTGTGGGTGATATATCAAAGTATGTGGTTGAGCATCGTCCTACAGAATTTTAAATCTATCTTCATCCCATGAAAAGAATCATCCTACTACTCCTCACACTACCAATTTTAGTCAATGCCCAGCATGCTGATAAGATCAAAGCCATCTATGATGAAGCCCTGAGTAATGGCCGGGTTTATGAAGACCTACGAGGATTGTGTAAGGATGTGGGTCATAGACTCTCCGGATCGCCGGGTGCTGCTGCAGCCGTTGAATACACCAGGTATCTGATGCAATCCTATGATTTCGATACGGTGTATTTGCAGCCCGTGATGGTACCACACTGGGTAAGAGGAAAAAAAGAAGTGGTTAGAGCCATCAATTCTGAAAAGTATGGAACCTTTGATCTTCATGCACTGGCGATTGGTAATTCAGTTGGTACAGGACCCGATGGTATATTGGCTGAAGTCATTGAAGTAAATGGAATGGGTGACCTGGAAAATCTAAAGAAGGCAAAGGACAAGATTGTCTTTTACAATGGGGTCATGGATCCAACGATTATCAATGGCTTTGCTGCATACGGGCAAGCGGTCAGGCAGCGTGGTGGTGGCGCATCAGAAGCTGCGAAATATGGGGCCAGGGCAGTTCTCATTAGATCAGTAACAAACCGACGTGATGACATCCCTCATACAGGTGCTTTAAGATACGATGAATCAGTAAAGAAGATCCCTGCCATAGCTATCAGCACCAATGATGCTGATAAACTCAGCAAAATTTTGAAGGAACAAGCTGTGAAGGTATATATAGAAACACACTGTCAGAGATTTGAAGATGTGTTGTCTTACAATGTTATTGGAGAGATTAGAGGATCAGTATATCCTGATGAATTTATTGCCGTGGGAGGTCATTTGGATTCCTGGGACGTGGGTGAAGGTGCACATGATGACGGAAGTGGATGTGTCCAGGGTATCGAAGCGCTTAGGCTATTCAAAGCATTAAATATTACTCCGAAACGTACGCTAAGAGCTGTGATGTGGATGAATGAAGAGAATGGTGGTCGTGGTGGTAGCGAATATGCCCGGGTGGCAAAAGAAAAAGGTGAAAACCACATTGCTGCATTGGAATCTGATAACGGAGGATTCCAGCCGCTGGGCTTTACCATGACCGGTACCGATACTCAGAAAGAACAAGTAAGATCATGGCGTAAATACTTTACCCCCTATCGGGTATGGGATTTTGAGCAGGATGGAGGAGGAGCAGACATTAACCCCTTGAAAGTTCAGGGAACATTACTTTTAGGTTTAAGACCCAATACCCAAAGGTATTTTGAATTTCATCACACGCCTGCCGATGTCTTTGAAGTAGTGGATAAACGTGAACTGGAACTTGGTGCCGCCAGCCTCAGTGCGATGATCTATCTCTTGGATCAGGAAGGGGTTCAATAATCTTCCCACTAAAACATTACCTTCCGCTTAATCTCTAAAAAAGCATTCTTCAAATAGTGTTCGAAAGGATTTGAATGATTCAAATAAACCAAATCGCACCCCGTAAGGAGTGCGAAATGACTTTATTAACCAAAAACTAGATTTTATTATAGGCTCATCTGATCATATACTTCTCCCCAAATGAAGTGGAGTGAAGCCTGATATTGTGCGTGCATTAAATCGAACATCGCGGTATACTGATCGCTGTTATCAAAATCTTCATTGATTACCAGCTCAAGTCCTCCGGCCAATCCAGCCGCCTGAAATCTTCTTATGATGTCGCGATGAAGCCCACCATTAATAGCCAACTTGATCTCTGTATTTAGCCAGTCTTTGACAGGCGTATTTTCTGTTGTTTCAGAAAAAGACTGAACAGCAGGCAATAAAAGCCCAACCATCACTTCTCCCCACTTATATTCCGAAATAAAGCCTTCCATTTCTGTTGCTCTCTCATCCTCTTCCAAAGATGAAACCAGAATATCTTTAAACTTGATGGCTGATTTGATCTTTTCAAAATTCAATGTTACTTCCTCGGTCGGAAGCGCCTCTCCTGAGGTTCCCGCTTCACCCTGAAAACTTTCTATAATTACCCACTTATCGTGATTTGCATCTGCTAACGCTGTATTTAAATTATCATAATATACTCCAAGTGGATCCTTACTAATCAGCAATCTGACAAATGCTTCAGAAGCGTTATCAGTAGATTCCCCTTTGATATCCCCAATTTTTAAATACCCGCTCATCGAAGCTGAAGTTTCTTCCACAGCTTTGATAAAGAGGTCATGATTCACAGCAGACATCTTTTTAATGAAGGCTGATTTACTTTCGGCCTTTTTATAGTTTTTCTGGATACTATCTGCATTATAATAGCTGGCAACATTACTGAAAGCCTGATCCATTACTCCTGAATTTTCTTTGAGATCTCTGACGAGTAATTCCATCAGATCTTGCTGTTCTTCTTCTACTACAATATCCTGTACTTCGATGGGCTCTTCCTGGCAAGCTGTTGCTAAAAGGACAGCCATCAATGAAATTGGAATTAAATGCTTCATGATTTTGATTTTTTGTAAAACATGAGGCTAACTTAATTCCGCACCCTATTTCCTGAAGGTAAGAATTGATCTCTCTATTCTTTCACTTGATGTATGAGTAATCTGAATTGATAAACAAAAAGGATGGCTATCTCTCCCACCATTTATCAACCTTTGCCTTCAGCTCTTCAACTTTTTCCGGATTGATGACCGATAGATTATGTTCTTCCATAGGATCTTCCATCAGGTTAAACAACTCTACAGAATCTTCTGGCTGGTTCATCGGATCAGGCCAGATCAGTTTATAAGGAAGGTCAATCGCAATTCGATGATACAAACTGGAATCCACAGTAGTAAAGTCATGGGCATAGTTTTCAGCGAAGATCAAATCCCTTTGATCCAAAGCGGGCTTATCCAGTACATTGATCCCCTGCATCTCTGTTGTCGGCTGAATATTGTTAATACCGAGGATCGTTGTGGCAATATCAATTGCACTCACCGCCTGCGTGGTATTCATCTCAGCATCAATAGTACCAGTCCATCGAAATATAATGGGAGTTCTGATTCCCATATCATACGGCTCCCTTTTTGATCGGGGAGCATATCTATTTGGTTTCTCAGGATCCTGAATCCATCCATTATCGGTTACATAAACAAACAATGTATTCTCTGACCATCCTTTTTGATCTACATAATCCATCAGCTGTCCGCAGGTGATGTCAAACCACTCGCACATGGCCCAGTACCTGGCAACTGCCTCTGATGTCGTTCTTTGCTGATATTTTTGGAGCAGACTGTCTGGTGGTGTGTGTGGAGCATGAGGTAGAAACGGCGCATACCAAATGAAAAAGGGATGGTCAGCTGTCTGGGCACTATCCATAAAATCATAGACTTGCTGAAGGCCCTCCCGGCCAATCTTCAATCCATCATCACCATGTCTTCCACCGCGCGTGGGGTCCCCATGTGTCATACCCTTGTCAAAACCGCCGTTGATGTAATTACCCAACCACCATTTACCTGTTTGAAGTGACAAATACCCTTTTTCTTTAAGCAAATCTGGTATAGTACTCAGTTTTTCAAAACCTGTTTCATATTGATTATATAATTTCTTTCGCGCCACAAGCCAATTAGAGCCATATCGCTGTTCAGTAAAATTAAATACCGGATCATTTCCCAGGATCCCATGCTGATGTGGGTATAGGCCGGTGATGATTGAGGCAAGAGAGGGGCTGCATAATGGAGCAGCAGCATATCCATAGGTGAAAGTTAAACCCTCACTGGCTAACTGATCAATCCGCGGTGTTTCGATTGATTCATGACCCATAAAGCTGTAATCTGTCCAGCTTTGATCATCAGAAATGATTAATACAATATTGGGTGGAGTCTCTTCTTTTATCTCCTCATGGCATCCAGACAGGATAATGATTGAAAGAATAGACAGGATTAATTTGAACTTCATAAGGATAAATGTAGTAAAACAAGTAATTAATAATTAGGTAATTAGCCCCTTTACTGGCATTTACTTACGAGCCTTCTGCCGCAACAGGTATGCTAAACCAAAATACACTACCTTTTCCTTCTTCGCTCACAACACCAATTTCACCCCCATTTAACTTTACAAAGTCTTTGCTAATGATCAGTCCTAGCCCTGAGCCTTTTTCATCGCGCGTGCCAGGGCGGGAATAATAATCTTTATTATCCTGAAAAAGCCTGTTCAGTTGTTCGGTTGATAAGCCTACACCTGAATCTGTAATGGATATTTTTACAAACCCTTCCTCACTTTTCGTAGTGACAACAATTGAGCTGGACTCATTGGAGAATTTAATAGCATTGGATAATAGATTCCTGATCACAGTAGATATCATACTGCGATCTGCATTAATCATGGCATTCTCATCACAATTATTAACAATTTCAATCTTTTTTTGAGTTGACATAATATTAAGCAGGCCAATCGTATCTTCCACACACTCGGCGAGTTTAAAATCTTCCTTTCTGATCATCTTTTCCCATTGTTGAACAGCCGACCATTGCGTTAAATTTTCAATCAGCTTACTGGCACGCGCACTGGTATCATTCAGCATATTAAGTATATCAGGAGTGACAGGTATTGTACCTTTTTGAATGCCTGTGACAATTATGGCGATATTTCCTATTGGATTTTTCAAATCATGTGAAATCAAAGCGATCAATCGATCCTTTACTTTAACAGTTTCTTCCAGCTGCCCTGACGTCTCAACCAATCGCTCACTTGAAAGCAGACCCCTGTTAATCATAAAATTCACAAAAAGAGCATAGGAGAAGATCGAGAAAGAGAACATGCTTATATACACAATTGATTCATGATTCAAATTTGAATGCCTGATAAAAGAAAGACTTAGGACATTCCATTCTACCAGTATTTTCATCGTTACAGTCATCACCAGAATTGTATAAAATAATATCATTTGTCCTTTTCTGATGGAGATAAACATGGCTGACAAAACAAAGATCATCATCAAGGTGATGAATTCTGGAAACAAGAGGTTTAGCCCGCCTACACAACCCAGAAATGAGGCAAACATGGCCAGGCTTGAGGCTAAAAAAGGTTTCTTTTTATATGCAAAATAAGTCGTTAGTCCAAGTGTCGGACTGGCAACACAAAGCGCAATAAAAAAAGGCAAGTCAGCAAATGGATCGGTTAACAACAAATACAACAACAGTGTGGTCGTTGTAGTGAATCCAATGGCTCCAAAGAAAAATATGAATCTACCCTTGAGAGCATCAGAGTAAGATAGACTGTCATTTGACATGGCAGGCATAAGATTGATTTAATCAGCAGGTTATCATTTGCCTAACCTGTCTTTATTAATTGAAATTAGAGTTATTAATTCTAGAATGCAATGTTTGATATTGCTTTTCGATGAATGCCACTTTGCGAGTTATTACTGACCAAATACGGTGTATGAATGCATTCTCAGTCATAGATCTCAAATAGCCTAATAGTTTAAATTACCCCTTAAATTAGATTACCCCCGGTAGTGTAAAAGCACATTTATTTCATGAAATCCTTTTGATAAATTCGCGGATAGATAATAAAAACCATTTCCATGAAGCGATTATTTTCTATTTATATACTTTCTGCTTTAATGTTGGCTTGTACAACAAACAAAACCGTGGAACCAACTATGAGTTTTGACGAAATGCTTAATCAGTACTATGAGGAAGGATTGAAACTAAACCCAATCAATGCCACATATGCCGGAGACTCACGATACAATGACCTTTTCCCCAATTTCTTATCAGAGGAATACACTGCTGAACAAAAAGCTTATTGTGAAAAATATCTGGGTCTGATTAAGCAATACACAGATGAGACTCTTACTGAAGAGCAACAGCTAAGCAAAGACATTGTGGAGTGGGAATGTGAAATGGCGCTGCAAGATATGCAGTACAAAAAAGATTTAACTCCAATTGATCAAATGTGGTCTATAAACCTGGTGATGGGACAATTTGCCAGTGGTCAGAGTGCCCAGCCTTTCGAAACGGTTGAGGATTATGAAAAATGGTTGAAACGAGTAGATGGATACCTGATTTGGCTAAAAACTGCAAAAGAAAAGATGCAGGAGGGTATTCAACAGGATTGGGTATTACCTAAATCTCTGATCATTAAGGTTATTCCACAGTTGGAAGCCATGACCAATGAAACCCTTGAAGAAAACCTATTTTATAGTCCTGCCCTTAATTTTCCTGATTCCTTTACGGATAAAGAAAAAGCAGAACTCAAAGCAAAGTATACCGAGATGGTTCAGGATAAAATAATTCCTGCCTACAGGGATATTGCTGAATTTGTAAAAACGGATTATCTCGAAGCCGGAAGAGCTACAAGTGGTTATGGCGTGATGCCTGGTGGGGAAGACTTCTACCAGCACCAGATCAAACTCTATACAACAACGAATATGACGGCTGCTGAAATCCATCAGCTTGGTCTGGATGAAGTAGCCAGGATCTCTGCGGAGATGGAAAAGGTAAAGGCACAGGTAGGATATGAGGGTGACCTGGTGTCATTCTTCGATTATGTGAGGAATAAAAAAGAGTTGATGCCTTTCACTGATCCACAGCAGGTTTTGGATTATTTTGACGGGATTCATGAAACAATGAAACCAAATCTTGAAAAGTTGTTTGATAAAAAGCCTAAAACCCCTTTTGAAGTAAGACGTACAGAGGCTTTTCGGGAAAAATCTGCTTCCGCAGAGTATAATCCAGGTTCACTGGATGGTACCCGACCTGGTATCTTTTATGTCCCCATTCCCGATGTGAAAGAATACAACATCTATGATAATGAGTCCTTGTTTCTGCATGAAGCCATACCTGGGCATCACTATCAGATATCACTGACTCAGGAAAGTGAAGTGTTACCCATGTTTCGTAAAACACTTTGGTATAGTGGATATGGAGAAGGGTGGGCACTATATGCAGAATCGCTTGGAAAAGAATTAGGGCTGTATACAGATCCTTATCAATACTTTGGAGCACTGAGTGCTGAAATTCATCGGGCAATCCGTCTTGTAGTAGATACAGGTATTCATAGCAAAGGTTGGACACGAGAAGAGTCAATCCAATATTCACTGGAACATGAGGCTGAACCAGAATATAAAATTATCCGGGAAGTTGAGCGCTACATGGCTAATCCTGGCCAGGCTCTGTCTTATAAGATTGGTCAGTTAAAAATCCGTGAATTAAGAAATAAAGCCGAATCACAACTAGGTGACAAGTTTAATATCGGGGTTTTTCATGACCAGGTATTGGAAACGGGATGTATCCCCCTGGCTTTGCTAGAGACTAAAATTGATAAGTGGATAGCTTCCAATAAATAAGTTCAAGTGATCCAATTTACTCATGTAAAGACTGATCGGGAAATCTCCATTGCTGCAGATCTGGCAAAAACCATCTGGACGGAATATTTCACGCCCATGATTGGTGAGAAACAGGTCAGCTATATGCTTGAGAAAATGCAGTCCTTTGGCGCCATGAAACAGCAGGTAACCGATGGATATCATTACTTCCTTATCCAGAACAAAATCGAATCAATAGGCTACATCTGTGTCAAGCCAGGGGATAATGGTCTCTTCCTAAGTAAATTGTATTTATTAAATCAAGAAAGAGGTAAAGGAACAGGTAGACAAGCTCTGGGCTTTATTGAAAAGAAAGCCCGGGAATTTGGTAAGCGAAAAATATGGTTGACAGTCAATAAGGGCAATCACGGTACCATCGAAGCCTATAAAAAGTGGGGATTTAAAATTGTGGATTCTCCTGTAACCGATATCGGGGGTGGATTCGTAATGGATGATTATAAAATGGAAAAAGCTGTTTGAACAGTCACACATCTTTTCCAACCTTGAAAGAAAAGATCACAATTTATCTCATTTTCTCAAACCCATAAACGCTTTCTAAAATCCTCACTTTTTTGGAAGAGTCTCTTTTACTGTTTACAAAGGCGTTATCTAAAAAAAAATTATATTACACTACTAACACTAACTTAAATGAGAACATTCCTACCAGTATTTACACTTGTAATCCTCCTTTCCTCTTGCCTTACAAGTAAAGTAATAGTAAACACCCCTTATCAGAATGGGATCCCTATCGACACTTTGAATTTATTATCTATTATGATTGGTCCACCTTTTCAGCCAACATTTCCTTTAATCGATGCCGCGGCTTTCAATGAGAAAACAAATAAAATTGCAGATCAAATATTGGACGAGGAACAAAAGGCCATAGAAAATTTTAAGGATTTATTGGTCGCAAATCTAAATGGTGCACTTCATCTAAAAACACAAACCATTAAGGATTTCTCAACCAATGAGATTGATCGTTTTGTTGTAAATAGTTCAATTCAAATAGAAAACAACAACTTTCCAATCGTATTCTTTGGTGCAGGAGATATCAATATTGTTGAATGGAATAAAGGAAAAAATGTAAATAACCTTTTTAAGGATGATGATCCTTACCTGAGAGCATCAATTCAAGAAATTTCAAGAAAATTAAATATTGACAATATTGCAATTTCATTTAATCGTTTATCTATTGTGGGAGTGAGTGCTTTCGGTATTAAGGGGAACTTAAGGCTAGAATCCTTTCTTTTTATTTATAATTCAAACGGTCATTTGGTTATTGATAGTATGGGTTGGACAAAACCATTACCTGTCAGGGGAAATGAGATTCGGGATTATAAGTTTCAATTGGATAGCTTTATTGAACTTGCCAGACTAACTGCTGAAGAACTATCAAACTACATAAAGTGACTGTGAAACTTTTTAATACTCTTTTATTTATAGCCTTTATCCTAATCAATCAAAATGTCTTTTCTCAAAACAGTTACAACTTACCCCCAAACAAGTTTTACTCTCAGGCTACTCTCGGATTTAAAAATTTTGAAAAGAAAAAGGTAAAGGATTTAAAAATTCTTGAAGATAGCCTGGTTTATTCAGTCTCTGAAATTGGGTATTCTTCAAGTTTTGAGGAGATAAATTACATAAGGATAAAAAAAGGCACCAAGGCAGGAAGTGGAGCACTGCTGGGTGGGGGGAGCATGTTAATTCTTTCTCTTATTTCTATTCTGAACGTTCAAACTGATCCAGACTATGAACTGAAGGAAAATGCAGGTCAAACATTAGCCCTATTTACCATGGGAGGCGCAGCTGTTGGGGGAATAATTGGCAGTGCAATAATTAGAGAAACTTCCTATTATTTACACGTGAAAAAAATTGACTAAATGAAGCGATTGAGATAATGGATCAAAATTTAGAAATGTGTCTAACGATTTTAAACAATCAGACACCTTTCTCATTTTAAAATCTCCAATACCCGCTTACTCTCCCAATGATTTCGGGTGAAATCCGGAAACTTAACAGGAACGCTGCCCAGCTCAATGGAGGTAGCACTTAGAGGTGTGACCACTGACCAGTCCATTCCATCATATACATCCATATCCAGTGGCAGACCTTTATTATAAGCATCTACCATTCGGTAGGTCATCACAAAGTCCATTCCACCATGACCACCATTCTGAGCAATTTCTTCTTTCAGCTCATCCCAGATCGGATGTTTGTATTTCTCTCTCATCGCATTGTACTCGTCCTCATTCATCCATTCATGACCTCCTAGAGACAGTCTGCTAGGATATCCTTCATGATAACCTTTTGTACCAGCTAAAGCATTGATCCTGCTGTATGGCCTGGGAGTCACCACATCATGTTGTACCAGAACTGTTCTTCCTTTATCAGTTTTGATCAGAGAGTTATTCATATCTCCGTGTGCAAAATCTGTACGGTTGTAATAGGGATTACCAGGATCAACTGTTTTTGAATATTCCGATAAGCTGGCTTGCAATGAAGCCATTGAAACCAGGTGATCAAAACGGTCTCCCCTTCCTATACCCAGATATTGTGCTACCGGACCAAGTCCATGGGTTGGGTACAGGTTAGCATTACTTACCAGGTGATGTCCGATACGCCATTTCTTATAGTACTTATCATCAAACAATCCCGGAGTCAAATGATGGATATAAGAAGCCTCGGCATAAGTCAACGTACCAAACAGTCCCTCATTCACCATATTGAGTACCCAAAGTTCCTCGTCTCCATAACATACATTTTCCAGCATCATACAATTGCGCTGGGTCTGCTCAGCAGTATCCACCACCTTCCAGCAGTCTTCCAATGTCAATGCCAATGGCACTTCACAGGCCACATGCTTGCCTTGTTGCATGGAGTAGATCGCCATAGGAGCATGATTCTCCCATGGTGTGGCAATGAGTACCAAATCAATATCATCTCTTTTGACCATTTCCTTCCAACCCTCTTCTTTACCATAGTAGATATCTACTTTCTGGCCTTTTTCCTTCATAAAATCGGCAGAAGCTTTAGCCTTTTTCTCCCTGATATCACAGATAGCCACAACTTTAGCTTTGGGATGCAAAGCCGCCATCCTCCTCACGTGACTACTTCCCCGGTTACCTGTACCAATGAATGCCACTCTCAGCTGATCAATCGGTGCTACTTTCAACCCCTGAACAGAATCTCCTTTTGCCGGTCCAGGTTGTAATCTTTTATCCAGCTCTTCTCTGATTAATCCTTTATCATCGGCATGCAAGGTCCCAGGAAGAATACCCAGGAATGCCCCGGTGAGCGCAGAGGACTTAAGAAAGTTTCGTCGGTTAAAATTGTTATCTGGTTTTTGCATGAGTAATAATTATGGAACGATGTAGCCTACTTTATCTCCCGAATCTTAATATTTCTAAACCAGGCATCATCATGATGGTTCTGTAAAATGATATGTGCTTTCTTTTTATTAATAAATCCTTCATATTTATTGAATTTACTTGTCTGATATGCTGAATCTAATCGCTCGGAACCAAATTCATACTCAACGACTTTTTCCCCATTGAGCCAATGCTCCGCATGATTTCCATCAATGATAATTCGGCTTGAATTATACTCCCCGGCTGGTACTGTCTTAGCACCTTGAGAAGGTATCATATCATACAGAGAGGCTGTATACTGTGATGGTTTTAATTGACCTTCATATTTAGGGTCATGATCATCCAGTAGCTGATATTCAAACCCAAGGGCTGAAAAACCGGATCCATACTTTTTTGATAATTCTTCAGATACATTGTACTTAAGGCCGCTGTTACCTGCCTTCAAAATTTTCCATTCAAAATATAACTCATAATTATCATAGGTATCGACTGTCGTTAAATCACCACTCTCTGGATCACTTCCATCAGGTAATTTTTGCACTTCATCGCCATTCACCTTATGAATCGCACCGTCCTCAATTCTCCAATGGGCTTCCGGGACATGATCACGACCGAGCCCTCGCCAACCCTCAAAAGACTTTCCATCGAACAGCAATTTCCACCCAGCTTGTGTCTCTTCCGTGGTCAATGTATTGAGCCTATCATCTTCAACCTCACTACTTTCTTGAGGACGCTTTGAATCGCAGGAATAGCCAAACAGTATGACAATCCCAAAAACAATAAATAATCTAAACATATGTGATTTAAGATAACTTCATTTCCCAGCCCTTCTCATAGGAACGGCTCCAATATTTCAGTGCGTCAGAGTCGTTAAGAATGTGACCATTTTTAGGATCTATGTTCAATGACCTACCCACTCGCTGAGCAATATTTCCCAGCTGAACAAGTAAAGTACTCTTGTGACCTGAGTCAATATCTGCCGCAAGAGCTTTTCCATTATAGATCCCATCATACATATTTTGAATATGCAATGCATCCAGTTGTGTTGCGGGGTTGACAGGGTTTCTTGGATCAATTTCTACTTCATCGTCCTCCTTCTTCACAACATTCCCCTTTAAATCAAACTGGGTATAGCTATTTCCTCCTGGAATCAGAATACTTCCTTCATCACCATAGAACATAACCCCAACAGAACTACCCTCGATAGGCTTTCCGTTACAGCTTCTTCCCTCCCACGACATTGTACAGTCACCAAAATCCAGGTTGATTACCTGGGTGTCCGGCGTCTCCCAATCATCATTGTAACGATATCTGCCTCCGTTGGAGCTTACCCTGGTGGGATAATCCACTTCAAGTCCCCAACGAAGTAAGTCTATCATGTGTGTTCCATTATTCAAGGCTTCACCAGTACCCCAATGCCATAACCAATGCCAGTTATAATGTACGATATTATCCTTGTAATCTTTTCTTGGAGCTGGTCCCTGCCAGAGATTCCAGTCCAGCCAATCGGGAGGGGCCACCACCTTGCCTGTACCTATGGATGGCCGGTTATTGGTATACCATCCCTTTCCAAAGTACACATTGCCGATCGCCCCATCCTTCAATGCTTTGATACCAGCCATCACATTGGGCCACGACCTCCGTTGGTTACCCATCTGAACTACCTTATTGTATTTCTTTGAAGCAGAAACAAGCATTTCCCCTTCATTGGGATTGTGACTGCATGGCTTCTCTACATAAACATGTTTATCTGCCTGTAAAGCCAGTAACGCCGCAGGGGCATGCCAATGGTCCGGTGCGGCAATGACCATCGCGTCCACATCCTTGCTCTCCAGCGATTTTCTGAAGTCGCCAAAAGTTTTGGCCTTGGTTTTCTGTTTATCCTTGATAGCCTCCAGGCAGGATTCAATAGCTCGTGAGTCAACGTCACAAACATGGATGACCTCAAAGTTATCCTGGCGAGCAAAATTCTGCGCTAACGATTTTCCCCGGCTGTTTACTCCCATCATAGAAACATTGACTGTATTATTTGCGCCAATAATCCTGGAATAGGCTTTAGCCGAGAAATGAGGTAATATTCCTCCTGCCACCAACATGGCTGATCCAGCCGCAGACTTTTTCAAAAAACTTCTTCTTTTGTTCTCTTTTTTGCTCATTTCCCAGGTATTTATTTAAAGGTTAATTAGATAAATATTTATTTGAGTTCAGGCCAGATAGTCCGGTATCCAAACACAAATGATCGTTAATTTACACAAAAATCCAATTTGCATTTAATTAGTTAATCATTACAAACACCCACAATTTGAATCTATTGATAAAACTTTTGATTTTTAGTTTTCTCCCGCTTCAGGAAAGTAAATTGGAAGGGCATTGGATCAAAATAACAGGAGAAGGCCAATCTTCCTGCACAGAAGAATTGATATTCAAACCAAATAGTTATTTCAAGATTCTGGAAGAATGCTTTGAGGATAATGAGATCTATGAAGTAGCCAGTGGCCAATATATGACCGATGGCCCCGTTCTCTATCTCAATGGTTTGATATTTTCTTCCCGAGTCAGTGATTATTATACCCAGGAGTATACCCGGTTGGAATATGAAATCTATAGTGATACACTAAAATTCACTATACACAGATTTGAATCCGAAGAAAGGTATTTCATCCGTTATTAGACTGGATTATAGCTTAATACTCAGAAATAAGGGCCTTCTTCCAGCAAATACTTTGTTTCAGGATCCACTTTCCTCACTGCATCCAGAACTGATTTATTGATAGTATCCCCTGCTATGTAAACGGTTTTCAAAACTGGAAATTTTGTTAGTCCTAAAACACCTGGATCATCAATTCCTGTATCTGATATGTTTAGAATTTCCAGCTTTGGAAGATCTTCCAAATAGCCAATACCTTGACTTGATATCTTTGTTTTCTGCACATAAAGCTCTCTTAATTCGCCCATCTTACTTAATAGATAAGCTCCGTCATCAGTTACCGCGCTACCAGCGATAGACAATTTACCAATCACAGAATAATATGGACTAAGTTCCTTGAGGGTCTCATCATTGACCACATCTGGTGGGAACTTGATAGCCAGCGATACCAATAACGCATCACCTACATCATAAATATCTGACTCCAATCCCAGAGAAGCCGCAACAGGTACCAGTTGCTGCATGGTCGATTCAAATTCTTGCCTGGTCTGTGCTTTATGAATACTATGAGCGACTATTTGTGTCATATAGTTGTCCAGGGCAGATCGGAATTTTTCATTTACGTCTGACACAGTTAAAGTATCCGAGGCACCACCCTCAATCCACAATCTTAAAATCTCTTTCTCAACATCAGTGAGTGGTGTCTTACCTTCAGGGGGCATGTGATCTTCATGTTCAGGAGGTAGGCTAATTCTGGTCCAAAGCTCGCTGGTCTCTATATCACCCGGTTTGATACCTTCTTTATCACTATCCCCGCCTTTAAGTATCTCGGAATAATTTGTCAGAAGTAACCCCCCTTTCTTCTTGTTTGGATTATGACAGCTCAAACATTTCACATCCAGGAATGCCATCACAACATCATCATATAGCAACATATCCTCTACCGGCTTTATCTCCACAGTTTCATCTTCTCGCAATTTATCTAGTGGTTCAGTGAGGAAATCTTTTCCATGGGTAACCGATCCTCCCATATGACTGGTAAAAAAGATCGAGATGATGGTAACACTCAGACCAATGAGGTAGAAAACATGCAATCCTTCTTTCCACGTGATAGAGAGCACATAAAAGATGGTAGCAAATAATAGGACAACCCCGGAAAATATAGCCCCATTAAAATGTGATTTAATCAATTCTCCGGAATAGTCTCCAGAATGGAACAAAAGAAAACCCGAGATAATAGTGCCCATTGTACTCAATAACGTTAAGATCAACAAGCCAGCTTTAGCATCATTGTTAATCCATCGATAGCCTAAAAGACCAGACACCTCAAAGGCAAAGATTACAAATACCAGCACGATCGGGAAATGCAGAATAAGCGGATGGAATCTTGCCATTAGCTGAGCGATAACCGGCAACTCAAACTGATCAATTGTTAATAATAAAATTAGGAAAATGATACCTGTAACAAGAAGCCCTACGACATACCAATAGTTCTTCTTCAGTAGCATCTTTAATTTGGACATCATCAAATTTACCTTGCTCCTTTGATTATGTCATGATTTGAGAAAGTGTACCAGTACTATCAGCGAAACTGCTGCTCTCCATACCAACAGCTTGCATCATAGATAGATAAAGATTGGCCAAAGGTGTATTCTTTTCGAACTTCAGGTTTTGACCGGTAGCCAGCTTGCCACCACCTTTTCCGGACAGGACAATTGGCAGATCATAGGGAGAATGTCGATTTCCATCCCTGATCCCAGATGCAAACATGATCATGGACTGATCAAGAAGATTGCTATCCCCTTCTTTATATGATCTAAGTTTATTGAGAAAATAGGCATATTGTTCAACATGCCATTGGCCGATTCTGGCATATTGGTCAAGGGCATCATCAGCGTTCATGTGATGAGAGATTGAATGGTGATTGCCCTTCACACCATCCAGAAAACTAAAGTTCCTGTTACTAACCGAATTACCAAACATAAAAGTGCTGACCCTGGTAGCATCGGACCAAAAAGCCAGTGCCATGATGTCCAGCATCAGATGGGTTTTCTCAGTCACATCAATCCCACTATACATCTCCTCATATTCATCAATGCGTTGATCCAGTCTGATCAATTCGTCCTTAATATCTTTTGTAAGATTAGATTCGAACTTTTCTTTATTCTGATCGTTCTGGATACGTTTCTCCACGGAACGGATGGATTCCATGTACTCCTCCAGCTTATCCCTGTCCGATCTACCCAAAGTCTTGTATAGGTTTCCAGCATCGAGCATCACCGCATCTAAAATACTCTTCTTCCACGGATCCTCTTTGAGCACCTTTCCAGGCACGTAAGCAGCAAATAACCGCTCAAATGCCATTTTTGGCTCAATCTCTTTCGTTTGTGGTTGTGTGGCTGACTTCCAGCTAATACTGGAAGCATATTGAAGTGTATACCCCACATTGGTATCTATTCCAACCTTAATTCTATCCAAGCCATATTCCAGGGAAGGAAACAATGTTTGTACACCTACCTGCTGAGCAATTACCTGATCAATTGAAGCTCTTCCGACGCTGATATTGTCACCAGTTGTTTTATTGATGGGTTCACAGGTTAGCAGGTTAGCAGTCTTGGCATAATGGCCATCCGCATCTTTCACAGTTGCTGATTTATTCATCAGCTCGCCCATCACCAGAATGTCTTTTTTGAAATTTTGAAGGGGGGATAAAATGGGTGACAATTCAAATTCTGATCCGAATTGCTCCGGTGTCCATCTGTCCGGATGAACGCCATTAGGCATAAACAAAAAAGCGGATCTGACCGGTCTTGTTGGCACAGGACTACTAAATGCGGATCCTCCCATAGCTTCCAGGTAAGGTAGTGCGATGCAGGCCCCAACCCCTTTCAGCATTCTGCGTCTGGATATTTGCCATTTCCTCATATGAGCTCTTTTGTCACTGGTCTATCATTTACTTTCTCCCTAAAGGTATAACTTGTAACAAGGGTAATCAAAAACTTGTCTGTATTGAAATCATTCTCCAGCAGGCAGTTTTGAAGTGCTCTTACTGTTGGTTCATCAGAAAAATTTATGCCTCTTCCAATCGCAAAAGATAGCATTTTGATAGATAAATTCCTGGCAAACTTTTCCTTCTCCCTGGCCAGGATCTTTTTCAGATCTGCTGGTCCTGAAAAAGTTTCACCAGTTGCCATGACCCCGGCAGGATCAATTTTAGCAATGCCATAGCTGTCTCTCCACCTACCTATTGCATCGAAATTCTCAAGCCCCAATCCAATGGGGTCCATTTTTTCATGACAAGAACGACATTCGGGCTTTTCCCGGTGAATCTCCAACAACCTCCTCAAACCAATATCTTCCTGGGCCTTTTGATCCCCTTCCAGATCCGGCACATCCGGAGGTGGTGGTGGAGGTGGCGTGCCCAGGATCCTTTCAAGGACCCACTTTCCACGCAATACCGGACTGGTTCGCTCAGGTAGTGAACTTACCGTCAAGAAACTTCCCATACCCAGGATACCTCCTCTTACACCCTCATCCAATCTAACGAATTGCATGCTTTCTCCAGTTACACCCTCTATTCCATAGTGATCTGCCAGCGTCTCATTTAGGAAAGTGTAATTTCCATTTATTAATTCCAGAAAGTCTTTACTCTCATTGAGGATATGGGAAAAATAATTGACAGTCTCATCATACATGGCTCTCCTCAGTACGGTGGTCAGATCAGGAAATTTTTCCGGATCAGCAATCGGTTCATTGTTGATGAGCTTTCCGATCCCAAACCATTGGGAAGAAAAAGCTTCGGAAAATCTTGCCGACTTTGGATCATTCAGCATCCTGAGTACCTGATCAACCAAGACGGTAGAATCCTGCAGTCTTTCATACCTGGCAAGCTCCAGCAATTCTTCATCCGGCACACTGCACCACAAAAAGAAGGAAAGCCTGGAGGCCAAATCAAAATTACTTACCTGGTAGGGCGTCTTTTCTTCATAGTCATGATCTCTTTCGATCCTGTATAAAAATCCTGGGGAAACGAGGATAGCCTTCAATACCTGGGCAATCGAAGTATTGAATTTTTCAGCGTTATCTCCCTCTTCCAATTGATGATAAACCTTTGTAAAAAGACCTAATAACGCATCGGTCTCCGAAGGACTCAAATACCTCCTGTAAGCCCTTGAAGCAACTGGCGTGATCACTTTCACAGCAGCCTCCGCAGCAAAATCTCGGGAGACATAATCAGGGTAGAAAACCGATTTGAACCATTCAGAGATGTGTTGCCAGACGGTCACTTCAAAATCTGTTGGTACAACCTTTCGCCACAAAGTCTGGTCATTGAATAACTGCTCAACAATCAGGTTACTCGCCTCATAATATCGTTCTAACTTCAGTGGAGATACGAAAAGCGTCCTGGCCTGATTATCAAAGCCTTCCCCACCTGAGGCATCGGCAGGAAAATATTCTCTTGCATTAAAATCTACTCCAAAAATGTCTTTGACTGAATAATGATATTCAAGGTTGCTGAGCCTTCTCGATACAGTTCTCCCTGGATTTCGTTCTTTTAGTGAATTGTTAAGCAGAAAATCAATTCCTTCCACCAGGGCTTTGTATTGCTTTTCAGTGAGTGGCTTTTCAGTATCCGGTGGCATCTCACCAGACTTGACCTGATCAAATGCTCTCAGCCAGATATGACCCTCCCGATAAATATCTTTTGTTGTCTTGTATTTTTCCAGGTTGATACCTGCCCGGGTGCGCTCATTACCATGACATTTGTAGCAATGCTGCTCAATGAGAGGCTTGATATTCTCTGCGTACACCACCTGGTCATCCTCCTCACACACACCTACTCCTACAAGTAGAAGTGTGAATCCAAATATGAGTCCGATCTTAATGGGTGAATACTGATTTATCACAGGTTTAAAAAAAGCTCGATTATGCCAATTAAAGTTAGTATTTATTTCAAATATCTGGTTGGTGAATTTTTTTCAGGTAGTGATTTGAGATCTCCGAAAATAATCTTTTGTGACTACCTTTATCTCCTAAATAACCAATCAATATGAGACTACTAACACTTATCGCAATACCTGTCATTTTAATTTCATGCTCAACCAAAAAAGATGGTTCAGCATCCTCAGAAAGCATGAAGGCTTCTGCACCTTCTTACAAGCTGGAAAAATTATGGGAAACTGACACTCTGCTCAGAACTCCAGAATCCGTGCTCTATGATTCCGCACGAGACGTCATTTATGTGGCCAATGTCAACATGAATCCATGGGAAAAAGATGAGAACGGATTTATCTCCAAAATCTCAACCTCAGGTGAGATTGTGGACCTCGAATGGGTCACTGGCTTAAGTGGTCCGAAAGGAATGGGCCTAGTGGGCACTTCATTATTTGTCAATGATATTACTGACCTGGTTGAAATCAATGTAGAAACTGGTGAAATCATCAAGAGAACGGCTTTGGAAGGAGCAGTCGGTTTGAATGATATTACCACAGATTGTGGAGGGACTCTCTATATCTCTGACTCCAATGGAGACAAAATATACAAGTATGCGAATGGGACTGCTGAGGTATTCATGTCTGGTATGCCAAGCAAACCCAATGGTCAGCTTTTTGATGGGGATAACTTATATACTGCTTTCGCTGGAGCTCATCAATTCTCGGCCATTAACCTCGAGAGTAAAGAGATGACCGTGGTAGCTGATAGTATCGGAGCAGGTGATGGAATTACGCCAACAACAGAACCAGGCGTATATCTGGTTTCGGACTGGACCGGTGAGATCTGGATCATTGGTGACTTTGGAAAGCAATCCTTACTACAGACCCGAGATCAGGGAAAGAACACTGCTGACATCTGGTTTATCGCTGATCAGGAGCTGGTACTGGTACCGACCTTCTTTGACAATAAGGTGGTGGCTTATAAGCTGGTGAAGGGGTAAACTATTCAGTTGGTGAAAAAACCAACTGAGGCTTAAAAACAGAATCTTTATGTCGGTGACAACACCGACATAAAGGTCAATTAACCAACTAAATGACAAAAGTCTTTTGGTCACAGACCTTTGGATTAGTGGGTATCGGAACCTGTTTTTTTTATAGAAAAACAAGTATCTTACTCTAAATCAACAACCTAACCCCTACCAAAATGAAAAAAGGAACCATTAAAGTAAGCGTATTCTATCCCAATAGCGAAGGCAGTACATTCGATCTGGACTACTACTGCAACAAGCACATGCCCATGGTGAAAAACTTACTAGGAGATGCGCTCAAATCCACTGGTGTAGACAAAGGCCTGGTAGGCGGTACCCCGAATCAGCCTGCGCCTTACTCAGCCATCGGACATTTATATTTTGATTCCATTGCGGACTTCCAAAATTCCTTTGGACCACATGCACAGACTATAATGGCTGATGCTGCTAACTACACAAATGTGCAGCCTTCGGTTCAGATTAGTGAGATTCAGTAAACGAACGACGACACCCTGGTTGGTGTCTCCACCGACCAGCCTAAAGCCTTTCCGGTTGGTGGGGACACTTACCGCAGATTGGAGAGTCATGCCATCACTCAAAGTGATGGCATGACTATCACCTTCCCACCATCACAAAGGCTCCCCAGTAATAGGGGTCTGGATAGGTAGTCATCAACTGGATCTGAGCATTTCGAAATGCTGTTGACATTTCCTGTCCTGTCAGGATCCAGTTTTTGTAAAATCTTGACATCAGGTCCTGGGTAGCGGCATCGTCCACCTTCCAGAGACTCATGATCATTTTATTGGTTCCGGCCATCACAAAGGCACGCTGAAGACCATAAACCCCCTCTCCTGAACTGATGTCTCCTTTACCCGTTTCGCAGGCAGATAATACAACCAGGTCTGTTTTATTCAGGTCCAGGTTCATCGCTTCATATGCTGTCAAAATTCCGTTCTCCTCATCGCTAAATGAAGCATCCTGTTGTTCCGAAGAAGCGCCTGCCAGCATCAAACCGGATCTCAGCAAAGGATTATTTTTGGCATATTCTACCTGCACCCCGAATACACTGCCCTGATTTTGAACATCCTCCAGGAAGTATCCGTGTGTAGCTATATGCATTATTTTGGGAGAATGCACCCCCTTAATGGCTGTTTCAGTCGCATTGGCCATAGTGTAGTCTTTCACCTGATACTTACCTGTGACAAGTGCTGATTTTACCTGTTGAAGCTCTTTTTGTGTGCCGGGTAGCGGCACGATATCTGGTGAACCAAAATTCGGGAAACCAAGTAGGAAGGCATTCTTTGAAGTGGTTGCCACAGCTGATGCATCCAGCAGATCTTTAGGGCTTCCAATCAGCTTCACCACTTTATCCTGTACCAGGTATTTACCACTCGGATCTTTCAGCGTATTGATATTGATCTGACTGTAGACTCCATCAGGAGAGAAATAAATGGTTTTGCTATCACCCAAAAAGTTCCCAATTCTTTTCCAGTATTGATCATATGAATAATCATCCTTGATCTTACTTCGGATCACATTGTTATAGTAGGCATAATATCTTTTGTCCAGCTGATCCCCATTGTCAAGTACAGTGACTATCGGAGGGCCAACAGGCTTGATGATAACCGCCGCATACTTGTACAATCCGGTCATCGCATTCTTAAAATCCGGTAGCTGGATCATTTCGACAACTGCCTCCCCGGTTTTTAATTTTGCCTGAACCTGCTTGTAATCAACACTTTTTGTTACAAGGGCATCAGCAAAATCAGATGATTTCTGAGAAAGCATCCGTTCACTCTGATTAGCAGCATTCTCCAGGGAATCGATATTTACATTTTGTTTACTGATTTCATCTTTTGAAAATGAATAGTAAATGGCCAGGGTCCTTTTTTGATCCTGCCATTGATTGTACAGGTCTATCAAAGCCTTATCACCACTATTGAGGATGGTGTTCTTAATCTTTGTGGATGTACTCAAAAGCATCCCTTTGGTGGCCAGGCGATAGTCAAGCATTTCCTCTACCAGTTCGGGTTTCGTTACCGAGTTTGCCAGGGCAAAATTGTAAAAGGTGAAAAACCGGTTTTTCATCTTCTCCCAGTACTTGGTCTTTTCAACCTCACTCATGGGTGGGAAAAACTCGTTGATGAATGACATGCTGTAGTCCATCACCTCATCAAAGTTCGTTTGAGCATCTGATATGTTACCTTGCAACCACTGCAAAATCGCCAGGTCCTCCTGGCTCTGGATGGTTGTTGGGTGAGTATTTCCAAGACTTGATTTTCGGCTATCAAATGCTTTCTTCAGTAGAGGTTCTGCCTGTGCAAGTTTACCTTGTGAACGATAAAAATTTCCCAGATCAGCTTTGGCCGCTGAGGTAGATGGATGATCCTCACCAAACTTGCTAACATAGATATCGTGACTCTCTTTTAGTAGCGGCTCCACTTTTTCGGTTTTACCTGTCACCAGATAAAGAGAGGCCATGTTGTTGAGCAAGTGGGCATAATCGGGGTCCGATTTCCTGTTTAGCTTAAGTCTGCTCGTCTGCAAGTCAATCGCTGTCTGGTAGGTCTTCTCAGCTTCATCATATCTTTTATTTTCCTGGAGGATCAGCGCCTTATTGGTCATCAGTTGGACGTAGGTGCCTGATTTCTCCCTCAGTTCAGCTTCGGCTATGGACAGGCATTGATTGACCTTTTCCAGAGCCTCCTCACTCCTTCCCATGTGCTGGTAAAGAATACCCAGATTGTTATTGGCGATAGCATAGGGAACAGATGTCTTACCTTCGGCAGCTCCAATCAGCTGCAGGGCTTCAGTAAATAGTTTTTCAGCTTCATTGTATTCCCCTCTGTTAAAAGTGATTACCGCCTTGTTGTTAATCTCAGCAGCATAACCCTTGCTTGAAACGCCTTCGCCCTCTTTCCATCGTTCCAAAGCATAGGCATTTGTGGTATCCGCAATTTCATAGCGGCCCATATTGTTGTACAAAAGCGCCAGCGTGCCAACAGCTTTGAGGAACACCGGGTCTGTCGTCTCTCCTAATTCGTAGTATGCCCAGATTGATAACCACAGGTACTTTTCACTCAACCAATAGCTTCTCATATTGTAGTGTATCCTGCCCCGCTCATACAGGTCTCGAGCTACTTCCTGGTCTGTTTTTTCATTGTCTTTGGATAAAAACCTATCCAGCCCTTTCACTACACCTTCACCTTCCTGCTTGTTTTCAAAAGATTCCGCCTTATCCAGAAACGCTATGGCATAATTGAAAGTAGTTGTGTCATAGGAAGTTGCCTTTTCAGAAACTTTTTCTTCAGCGTAGTCACGACCTTTTTCCTTGAGTACTTCATTGGCCTTTTCCTTTAGTGCCTTACCCAGGCCGCCAAACTGTGCATAGGATTGTTGTATAATAAGAACATTTGAAAACAGGACTAAAAGCAAGTATCTCATGTCGAGGTGATTTTATGAGTAGTAAATTTAATAAGAGGTATTACAAAAGCCGAGCCAGATCGCTGGTATCTTATTCATTGCCTCGTGCCCGGTATTCATTCTCAAAAACAGCATCGACCAACAAGTCATCACTTTCTGCTGCAGCAACAGCTAGTTGGTCACACCGCTCGTTTTCAGGGTGACCAGCATGCCCTTTAATCCAGTGGAATTTTACCTGATGTCGGTAATAACTTTTCAAAAATCGATCCCACAGGTCCCCATTCTTTTTTCCTTTGAAGCCTTTTGCTACCCAGTTCTTGACCCAGCCTTTTTCTACTGCATCAACAACATATTTAGAGTCCGAATATACATGTACTTCCCATCCAGACTTTTTGATAGCCTCAAGACCCTTGATCACAGCCAGAAGTTCCATTCGGTTATTGGTTGTCAATCGAAATCCCTCAGATAGTTCTTTTTCCTTTCCTTTAAACTCCAGGATAGTCCCAAAACCACCAGGGCCCGGGTTTCCTTTTGCTGCACCATCTGTGTAGAGGTTGATCATAGAAACCAGTGATTTTTAAACAATTTGATTGCAATGGAGAGCAAAATAATACCAAAGACCTTTCTCAGAATATTAAATCCTGCATTTCCAATCTTCCTTTCCAGCCATCCACTGGACTTGAGTACCAAATAGACAAAAATCACATTGAGTAAGATAGCAATCAGAATATTCAGGGTCTGAAATTCAGCTTTTAGTGCGATTAATGTTGTCATGGTTCCGGCACCAGCGATCAACGGAAAAGCAATAGGTACAATAGAAGTAGATGAAATGTCATCTGTATCCGTCTTGAAAAATTGCCGACCCAAAATCATCTCCATCCCGAGAATAAACATGATTAGCGCCCCTGCTATGGCAAAAGAGGAGACATCAATCCCAAATAGATTTAAGATGCCTTCTCCTAAAAACAGAAAGATGATCATGATAGCGGCCGAGACCAGGCTCGCCTTCTCCGATTGTATATGCCCCATCTTCTTCCGTAGATCAATGATGATGGGAATACTTCCTAAAATATCAATCACTGAAAACAGGATCAGTGTGACCGAAAGTGTTTCTTTGAAACTAAACATAGCCGTCAGGATGTAAAATATCTGATGGCTAACTCATAGCCTTTAAGTCCAAGACCTGAGATGATGCCTACGCTTTTGGCTCCTGTATAGGTGTGTTTCCTAAATTCCTCTCTTGCATGAATATTGGAAATATGTACCTCTACCACTGGTGTTTTGACTGCTGCAATCGCGTCCGCTAATGCTACTGATGTATGTGTGAAACCTGCCAGATTAACAATAATCCCATCAAAGGAGAATCCTACTTCATGGATCTTATCAATTAGTGCCCCCTCGTGGTTGGATTGAAAGTAGGTTAGATTGATTTCTGGAAATAGGTTTTTAAGGTCAGAAAAATAATCTTCGAATGACCGGTTGCCATAAATATCTGTCTCCCGTTTTCCCAGGAGGTTGAGGTTTGGTCCGTTTAGAATGATGATGTCCATTACTTGCTGCCTAAAGGTCATTTAAAGTGGATACGAAATTAAAGGAGTTTTATGAAATCAAAAAAGTATTATTGGCCATAGGGAGTTTGGTAAAAAAAACTAACCACGAATGCACCAATGATATTTTACAACACCGAAGGTCTTAGTATTGGTGCTATAGCTCAACAGAATCATAGTGATGGTTATTGAATAACCACAAATTCTTCCGACAAATTGGAGTCACAAGAATTAATAAATAGCATAATTAGTGGATTAGTGGCTAAAAAACCCCTGAATGCGATCTCAATAATCCTTCTGAATTTTAGGAATGGTTTTAATTAAACACCTCTTAATTTAGCTCAATGAGTTGGGACGTCTACATCAAACAGTTCAAAAATTACCTGAAACTGGAAAGATCGCTTTCAGACAACTCTATTGAAGCCTATACCAGAGATGTCACCAAATTGAAGGAGTTTTTCGAAATCAAAAAAAAGGAGATCTCTCCTCTGAAAGTTACGCAACAGGATCTGGTTGATTTTATTGAGTTTATTGGAGAATTAGGTCTTTCTGCTTATTCGCAAGCAAGGATCTTATCAGGTATCAAATCATTTTACCGGTTTATGGTCTATGAACAATTGATGGACATCGACCCTTCCGAACTCCTGGAATCCCCAAAACTAGGAAGAAAGCTCCCAGACACACTGGAGTTCCATGAAATAGAACAGCTTCTAGCCGCAATTGACCTTTCGACCCCGGAGGGTACTCGAAACAGGGCTATGCTAGAAACTCTTTATAGTTCAGGACTTCGGGTTTCAGAATTGATCGACCTGAAGATGAGCAATATCTACGAGGACATCGGCTTTATCCGGGTGGTGGGAAAAGGAAATAAAGAACGTCTGGTACCTATCGGACGAGAAGCGTTGAAACAAATTAAGATCTATCGGGATCAGGTAAGAGTACATGTGCCCATTAAAAGAGGCCAGGAGGATTACCTGTTTTTAAATAAAAGAGGAAGTAGCCTTTCTCGGGTGATGATCTTCATGATCATAAAAGATCTGGCAGAGAAGATCGGTCTAAAGAAGAATATTAGTCCCCACACATTCAGACATTCTTTTGCCACTCACCTGATCGAAGGTGGAGCAGACCTGAGAGCAGTGCAGGAAATGTTAGGCCATGAATCAATTACTACCACTGAGATTTACACACACCTGGATCGGGATTATTTGAAGCAGGTCATCAGGGATTTTCATCCCAGAAGCTGATTAATTTAAAATCCAGGTCTCCCTAATCAAATTCAAACTACTTGAGTATGAAGCATTTGGAATAAGAAACATTATGCTTACTTTAGAGCTCCAGCCAGCTATGACCAAAATGACCTATAGACAGATCTCATTTTACTTATTATTATTTTCTTTTTTTACCCAGTGTTCGATCAGGCTTACAGCACAATCAGGGGACTTTATCCTCTCCCATCATGCGCCTAAGCATTCGGAGATAGACAATGTCAATTTTGAAATTACATCTGACCAAAATGGTATCATATGCATTGCCAACCGGTTTGGTGTTCTTAAATATGATGGAAAAGACTGGGATTTTTACAAAACAAATAGTTCTGCATTATCCCTGGCCATAGCAGAAGACAACACAATTTATGTCGGATGTCTGGGTGAATTTGGTAAGATCGATTTTAAGGAAAACGATTATCAATATGTCACCATCTTCGAGGAGGATACTGTAGCCGACCATTTTCTACAAACTCATATTGCTAATGGATTGGTCTATTTTCTGAGTGACAGCAAGCTATTTCTATATGATCCAATAAATGATGAAACGAAAAGCTTGTTTCAGGGTAATTTCTATAATGGTTATGTGCTTGAAGATGTGCTCTATATCAATACGGCTAATGACACGGTTCTTAAAGTTGAGAATGGTAAGATAAGTGAATCTGAACCGGAAAAATTCTGGGGATTAATCAGCACTTCTCCAAATGGGAAACATCAGTTTGCTGTGGATCTCAATGGTGGCTTATATCAATCAAAAAATGGGAAGCTTGAACCGCATGCTCAATATGATAAATTTCTGGGGACAGAATCTATTATAACGGATCTTGTATGGGTAACAGACTCTCTGCTTGCATGTTCAACTTACGAGTCAGGTGTCTTCTTTCTACACCCTGATGATACTTCCTATTTCGAAGTCACTGACTACCATTCAGGACTCCCGGATAATGAGATATATGACATGTATGCTGATAATAGCGGCGGAGTATGGGTAGCCCATGAATTTGGACTGACCAGGATTGATCCACTTTTCCCCGCTCACAGCTATACTAATTTCCCAGGCTTGGAGGGTAATCTGATAGAAGCCCGAAGGATCCATAATGATCTCTGGGTGAATACCAGTCGCGGAGTATTCTTTTTTGATCAGGATACCTCCTATCGAAGCCGTGTTTATATCGAAAAATTAATGCCAAAATCAGCTAGTAAACAATTGTCAACTGATCAGCAAGCTGAAACCAACCAGGTATATGAAGAGGAAAACAAAAAGGGATTTCTAAAGGGCCTTTTTAAGAAAAAAGATCGGGCAAAAGAAATTGAAAAAAACAACCAGGAACGGTTTCTTAAAAAGATTTTTACTGGTAAGGAAAATATAAGCCAGTCAGAAGAGGCACAATATGTAAGGCGAGTGGAGAGAATAGTTTCAGGAATTTCCTACCATTTTAGTCATGTACCCGGATCTGATGGGAAATTCCAACAATTAATGGAGACCGCTGACCGTATTTTGGCTACGAGTCATACAGGGATTTACGAAATAGAAAAGACTTCCGCACAGTTGGTTATTAACGAAGCTGTACAGTATGCTTATATTGTACCTGGTACAAACCAGTTATTGATCAGTACAGAAAATGGTCAGGTTAAATACTATCAACTAGTAGATGAGATCTGGACAGAGTTTTCTGTGCAAAGCTTTAATGACATCATTTTGAATGTCTACATGGATAGTCATGAATTGGTTTGGTTGGCAGGTACCACACACATCTACCAGGGCAGATTTACAGCTGGAATCTTTGCTATTGAACACACCTATGAAATCAATAATAGGTTTTATGATGAGTTGAGCGTGTGGGAGCATAGCAATAACCTGTACTTTATCAATTCTCAGGGATACTTTCGTTTCGACCGGGAATCTGATCATATTGTAAAGGACACTGAATTGGAAGCCCAGCTTGGTGAGCCACATCATCATCTACACAATGAAAAAAGTAAGGTGTGGATGTATAATGGCAAAAACTGGAATCTGCTTAATCCTGATGGAAGTGTTGAAGAGTTTCATTACCTGGGCGTATTTCCGGATCTGAAGTACATCAATTACGATGAAGTCACCAATCGTTATTGGCTGGTTACTGAAGACAACCAGCTACTGGCATATGATCCTACTCATAAAATTAAACTGGATAATGCTTCTTCCCTTTTTGTAAAAAGAATCTACAGCGAAGAAGGTGAATTAAGAGTCAAAAGAAATTTTGAACTGGACTACTATCACAACACCCTCAATATTGAATTATTGAAGCCGGATTACATGGGTTTCTTAAACCCTGAATATCAATACAAGCTCAAAGGGTTAAATGAAGAATGGTCTGCCTGGACTGGAGCAAACCTGATTGATTTTAGTTACCTCCCACCAGGCGGTTACGAACTGATTGTCAGAGTAAGAGATGCATTGGGAGAATTGGAGGAAAATACGCTATTGCAATTTAGTGTGGCAACTCCCTATTGGCAACAACCCTGGTTTTATGCAGTACAGGTTATTGTACTTGCCATGATTATTGGCACTACCTCGCGGCTGGATAAAAGGAAGAGACAGAATCGAATAATCAAGCAAGGGTTGAGCGTGTTAACCCTTGTTGTCATCATTGAATTCCTACAATCTGTTATTGGTGGCTATCTGGATATCACCAGTACCCCTGTGATGGATTTTCTTGTGGACGCAGGGATTGCCATCATGGTTTTCCCGCTAGAATGGTTACTCCGTAAGCTTATCCTTGAAGGTGGGCTTGGTTTATCAAAAAGAGTAAAAAGTGCGTAGAATTAAACCAAATATTCCTTATAAACTTTATCCCAGGGTGCTCTCATCTTTCGGGATAGCAATTGATTAGCGACCCAGCTATTCGTTACTCTTTCTGTAACCGGATCCCACTCCAGATCCTGGTTGAGCATCATGGATATATTGCCCAGGTGACCAATGGTGATCGACCTGTGACCAAACTCTGCCGGAGCAGCTGTGCGCTCTTTGGAAATCACGCAATCAATGAAATTACGATAATGATCATTGCTGGTATACAGTTTATCTTTTTCTTCCACTTCCATCCTAAGTAGGGACTCTGGGTTAGCTGCGTGCATGTGGCGATTAGCCTGGATCCACCCCTCCTCACAATAGAATGTTACACCGGATTTGATCCCCTTTTCTTCATCAACATTTCCAATCACCAATAGTACATCATTGTCATATACCGCTTCAAAATAATACTCTGTTGCGGTATTCCAGATGGGATGATCCGCCCAGGTAGCTTTTGCATTTTGAATCTTAATCGGTCCTGATTCCTCTTTATTGATCCCCCATTGAGCGATATCCGGATGGTGGCCTCCCCAGTCTGTGATCTGACCACCGGAATAATCCAGTATCCACCTGAAATTCACATGGGTCCTGGCAGGGCAATAAGGCGCATCGGGTGCAGGACCCAGCCACATGTTATAATCAAAATCTTTCGGTACAGGAACTGTATCAGTCTGATCTCCGGTTTTTCCATAATCTGGTGTCCCCGCAGGTAGTCCGCATGTTACCTTTATGAGCTTGCCAAGTTTTCCACTCCGTACCTTTTCCACTGCTCCGCGGAAATAGGGATTTGACCTTTGCTGACTTCCGACCTGAAACACAATTCCATATTTCTTAGCCGCATTGCTGATGGCTCTTCCTTCCTCAATGGTTAGTGCCAAAGGCTTTTGACAATAGATATCTTTTTTGGCAGCAGCAGCCATCAACGCAGGTATGGAATGCCAATGGTCAGGAGTTACAATTTCAACAGCATCAATCTTTTTGTCCTCTATAACCTCTCTGAAATCCGTAACTCCAACGGTGGATGTATAGGTTTTCCCGGCCCTTTCAGAATAGGTGCTATCCACCATATCCATGATAAACTCCCGGCCAGCTACCTTACCATTCCAGTAACCCGAACTCTTTTTATTCACATCACAGATCGTTGTGATTTGCACCCGTTCATCCCTGAGAAAATTCCCCACATCATTACCTGCCTGATTTCCCGCACCGATGATACCCATTGTTATCCGGTCAGAAGGAGGGACAAATCCATCCCGACCCATGGCAGAGGCTGGGATAATAGATGGTATGGCAAATGCCCCGGATACTGTGATGGCACTCTTTTTAAGAAAGGATCTACGATTGTTCATTTTATGGGTTCTTATTGTCCCCACAAATTATCAAAGAATTAATACTTACACCAGATGTCTGATTAATCTTTAGAGCTGAATGGATTATTGAACCAACCAAATGAAAGGATAAAGTATAAGCCAAATATGATTATGGCTAACAAGCCAAACATGAAAGATGAAGAAAATTCAGGAAATGCAAATTCAACACCATTGAACAAATTAGTCAATAAACTAAAATCATTAAGCTCCCAATTATCACTGAATAATTCCAGGCTGGATGTACTTTCATAGGTAAACAGATAAATCATTAAGCACGCCAGGCAAGATAGGATAGCTACCCATGCTCTCCTACTGATAACTGGCTCGTATGCTGCAAGTGCCTTATTTTCAGTGACTCTTTCCAGGATTCTCCCCTTCAGGGACTCATCCGGAATGGTGGAAGATCGTTGAAAAAGATCTTTTAGTATTTTATCATCATAAGATTCTCCTGTGTTCATGATGCCCATTCTTTAATACCTAAAACATTTAATTTCTCCAACATTTTTTGTCTACTTCGATGGAGAATAATCTTCACATTAGAGGATTTCTTACCTGTAATGTCACAAATTTCCTGAATTGATAATTCATTATAGTAAAATAAGGATACCACTGCCTTTTCATCCTCAGACAATGCATTTAGTGCAATAGACAGAAGTACCTGAATATCCTGCTGATCTGATTGATCACTTATATTGTTGATCTTCTCAATTTGTGAAAAGGAGTCATTTGAATCAATATCAACCAGTGTCAAGCGCTTCTTTCTTAATCGGGTGAGACTGTTATTATAAGCAATTCTCAATAACCAGGTAGAAAATTTAGCTTCCTGTCGGAAATTCCTCAATGATTTAAATGCATTGACAAAAGTGTCCTGTACGACTTCCTCCGCTTCTTCTTTGCTTCGTAGCATGTATAAAACGAAATTGTATACCCTTGTCTGATAGCGATCAAGCAGTTCTGCATAGCCCTGAGAATCTCCAGCTAAGATCTGTTTGATCAAGTAAATATCATCCTGCCCGGGCATTTGTATCATCATAGACTAAAGTCTTCAGGACCTGGTTACAAAATAAAGAGAAATTTATTTACCAGGTACTTAGTACAGTCAACAACCACAGACAAATAATCTAGCAGAGTTATACTCAAAACCTACTTCTATGCCGGCACCATCCCATGCGGATCAATTACGAATTTCTTGGCCGCACCTCTGTCAAAATCTTTATAGCCACTCGGTCCATCATCCAGCGAAATTACCTGCACATTTACTGCATCGGCAATTTTGATTTTGTCATATAAAATGGCTTGCATTAAGTCACGATTATATTTCATTACCGGACATTGACCCGTATGGAAGTGATGTGACTTGGCCCAGCCCAATCCTATTCTGATGCTAAGGTTGCCTACTTTGGCATTCTCATCGATTCCACCCGGATCTCCTGTCACATACAATCCCGGAATACCAATACCTCCACCAGCTCGTGTGACTTCCATGGCAGCATTTAATACGGTGGCAGGTTGTTCGTGATCACTGTCATGTCCGTGTCCCTTGGCCTCGAATCCTACACAATCTACTGAGCAATCGACTTCAGGCACTCCTACAATAGCTTCTATTTGTTCAGCCAAAGTCGCGTCTTTTCTCAAGTCAACTACTTCACAACCAAAGCTCTTTGCCTGTTCAAGCCTTTCCGGAATCATATCCCCAACAATCACCACAGCAGCTCCCAAAAGGTGACAGGAAGCCGCACAGGCCAAACCAACAGGTCCAGCACCTGCGACATAGACCACCATGCCCGGTTTGACTCCTGCAGTTACTGCACCATGATAACCAGTGGGTAAAATATCTGAGAGCAAAGTCAGGTCACGGATTTTCTCCATCGCCTGGTCCTTATTTGGGAATTTCAAGAGATTAAAGTCAGCATAAGGTACCATTACATATTCTGCCTGGCCACCAATCCAACCTCCCATATCGACATAGCCATAAGCTGATCCGGGGCGCGCATCGTTCACATTTAGACAAATGCCTGTTTGACCTTCTTTGCAATTTCTACACCTTCCACAGGCTATATTGAATGGTACAGATACGAGATCTCCCACATCAAGAAATTCAACATCCCGACCTTTTTCCAACACGAGGCCGGTAATTTCATGTCCAAGAATTAGTCCTTCAGGAGCCGTTGTCCGCCCCCTGACCATGTGTTGATCACTTCCACAAATGTTGGTAGAAACAATTTTCAGGATCACACCATGATGACATTTTCGATCACCAAGTGCTAATTCCGGGAATGCGATGTTCTGCACTTCAACCACACCGGGTTTGATGTATGCAATTCCTCTGTTAGATGGCATAGTTTTGGGTTTTGGGGGAAATTTTATAGATGTTCTCTTAACAATATAGTCAATCTTTCTAACTTATAACTTTAAAAAAAAGGTTTAACACTCCTTATGCACTCCATTAAGCATAATACCCCAAGACAATGAGTCAACCAACCCATCGCAATATCTCTATTACAGGCAACATCCAGTTTCAAAGTTTACGGCTCAAGTCCCCTGCTGATTATGCTGCTGGTGTCCCGGGAGTATTGGCAGCCCTGGAACATACAAAGAAAGAATTGGGTCTATACAAAGGTTTGAAGAAACTCTCCAAAATGAATCAAAAGGAAGGGTTTGATTGTCCGGGATGTG
Source organism: Bacteroidota bacterium (assembly GCA_047947195.1). GTDB lineage: Bacteria > Bacteroidota > Bacteroidia > Cytophagales > Cyclobacteriaceae > UBA7330. The sequence continues at coordinate 566,724 of CP170458.1, read as the reverse complement.
CCTGGCCAGACCCGGAAGATCGTTCAAAATTAGGTGAGTATTGCGAAAACGGGGCTAAAGCATTAGCTGAAGAGGCTACAGAATCCCGTGTAGATGAAGTTTTCTTCAAAAAGTATGATGTTGAAGTATTGTCCAGGTGGTCTGACTTTGAAATTGGGAAAGCCGGGCGGATTACTCATCCGTTTATCTTGGAGCCTAATTCAAATCATTATAAACCGCTTGGATGGCAGGAGGCATTCAATCGGATAGCCTCACAACTACATCAGTTATCATCACCTGACGAAGCTGTTTTTTATACCTCCGGTAGATCCAGCAATGAGGCTGCTTTCCTGTATGGGCTGTTTGTGAGGGCTTTTGGCACCAACAATATGCCGGACTGTTCGAACATGTGCCATGAATCCAGTGGTGTTGCTTTAACAGAGACCGTGGGTATTGGGAAAGGTTCGGTAACACTGGAGGATTTTCCGGAAGCTGAGGTCATCATGATTATTGGGCAAAACCCCGGCACCAACCACCCCCGTATGTTGTCCGCTTTGCAAAAGTGTAAGCAAAATGGGGGCAAGATTATAGCCATCAACCCTTTAAAAGAAGCGGGGCTGGTTCGCTTTAAGAATCCACAGGAGATTAGAGGAATTATTGGAAAAGGAACTGAACTCACAGATATATTCCTTCAGGTAAAAATCAATCAGGATGTGGCCTTACTTAAACTAATCCAAAAGGGGTTGCTAAGTCTTGAAAGATCCGGCGAAAAGGTTTTTGATCAGGGCTTTATCTCAGAAAAAACAACCGGGTTTCAGGAGCTGGTTGCAGATCTGGATACCTATGAAGAAGAAAAACTTCTTGAACTGTGCGGCGTATCACCGGAGAAAATTGAAGATGCCGTTGGGCTGTTAGCATCAAGGCAGCGGATAATTATATGCTGGGCCATGGGGCTTACGCAGCATAAGAATGCGGTGGATAATATTAAAGAATGTGTCAATCTTCTATTGCTAAAGGGAAGTATTGGAAAAAAAGGTGCGGGAACATGCCCTGTTCGGGGGCATAGCAATGTACAGGGAGATCGCACTGTCGGAATTATGCACCATGTGTCACCCGGACTGAATCAATCCCTCAAAAAGGTATTTGGTTTTGAACCACCAGAAAAGAAAGGCCTGGATACTGTTCATTCCATAAAAGCCATGTATGAAGGCGAGGCAAAATTCTTCATGGGGTTGGGGGGCAATTTTCTATCTGCAGCTTCAGATACAGCCTTTACAGCGCAAGCATTGATGAACTGTGACATGACCGTTTCGATTACTACCAAACTAAATCGGACGCATCTTATTACCGGAAAGACGGCCATTATTTTGCCGACACTCGGAAGGTCAGAGGCTGACTTTCATGAAGGTAAACAAAGATATGTGACTGTAGAAAACAGTATGGGTAAAGTACACAGATCTCAGGGGAGATTTGAACCTGCAAGTGAGAATTTGATGAGTGAACCGGAAATTGTCGCAGGAATTGCCCATGCCTATTTCAATGGGCAGGGTCCTGTAAATTGGAAGGAGTTGGGGCGTGATTATGAACTAATTAGAAGCAAAATAGCAGAAGTAATCAAAGGGTTTGACGATTATTCGGGGCGATCAAAAGGGAATGGCTTCTACCTGCCAAATAATGCCAGGCAAGGAGACTTTTCAAAATTGCCAGGTGGTAAGGCAAAGTTCTCACCTGGAAAATTGGCAGACCACCATTTAAAACAAGGAGAATTCATTCTAATGACCATCCGGTCACATGATCAGTTTAACACAACCATCTATGGTTTAGATGATCGCTACAGAGGCGTGTACAATGAACGTCGTGTGGTGTTTATGAATGAAGAGGATATGAAATCGCATGATCTGCAAACCGAATCCCTGGTGGATCTGGTAAGCCATTACGATGGACAAGAGCGGAGGGCCACACAATTCAAAGTCATCCCTTACAATATTCCGCAAGGAAACCTGGCTGCCTATTTTCCCGAAACTAATATGCTTGTTCCGATCAATCATTTCGCAGAAAAGAGTAATACTCCCATAAGTAAATCGATCAAGGTCAGGGTGGAGAAGCATCACTAAATAAACCTATTGAGAAATTAATTAAAAAATTTATGTAACCGGGTTCATGGTTGTGTTGTCAATAAGGGCAGATAACAAACTAAAAATAATTTTTATGGAACCCTTAATTGCCTTTATCGCCCTATTTGCAACGATCTTCGGAATATCCTATGTGTATTTCACTACAAGAAATAAGGAACGACTTTCAATGATTGAGAAAGGAGCAGATGCCACTTTATTTGACAGGAAAGGCTTCAAATTCTCCATTTCTAAATTCATCTTAAATATTGCGCTCCTATTAACTGGGATTGGTTTAGGGATTCTCATAGGTTCTTTAATGGGAACCGATGTTTACAGATTTCAAGAAACCGAAATGAGCATGTATAGGGGTTGGACATTAATTGACAAAGAGATCACTATCTCATCCATGATCTTCATCTTTGGAGGGTTAGGACTAATTGCAGGGTTCTTCATCACCAGGAGCATCGAAAAAGCTGATAAGGATTAATTGCATATAGATTAGGTTAAACTCAAATGAAAAGGCACAGGAAAATTCCGTGCCTTTCTTGTTATTCTTCTACTGCTTCGCCACAAACACAAAATCACTATTGGCCTCATCTGATCCAAAGCTTCCAAACCTGGGTTCAGTTGGTAACCTGAGGAAATACGGTACTAACTCAGAAGTCGAAAGGATCCGTCCCTCTCCACCCCCAACTTCTCTAAGTGCCAGAATGAATTTTTCTGCAAAAGGAGAATGCATACCTGGTCGTCCATCAGGAACGTATTCCTTACTTCCACTAGTCAAAAACTTACGCGTCCTTTTTGTCAGTTTCTTTACCAGATATTCAGCATCTTCTTTTTCTACAGATTCTCCCCTCCTTCTGGTCATGGAAGGGTCAAAAGTTCCACCAAAGCACACATCCATCACCAACATGATATGCTCACACTTGATATTGTCAATCCTTACCCTAAGTAGATTATGAGACAAGTAGGTTGTTCTTCCCTTATCATTTTGTAAAGAATTAGATGCAACTACATATCCCTCTTCGAGTGTGTCATCAAAATATCCATGTCCGGCTATGAAGATCAATAACTGATCCTGGGGATTGAATCTCTTGGTATTATACTCATAAATGATATCGTTGATCTCTTCCACAGTAGGGTTGATCACCTTTTGGGATTCAAATCCATATTTTTCTTTGAGTATCGCTTCTATGGTATTTGCATCGTTAATCGGATTGTTAAGATCCCCCCAGTTTTCATATTCGTCGGTTGCAATGATTAAGGCATAATCTTTTCGATTGGCGTCTACAGTAGAAGTGATATCATCTGTTCCATGCAGGATACTTCTTTTGCTGCTTACGGTTCCCCCATCTTTATTTACCGCAATCAATTCCACCAGATTTGATCCATCCAGCAGATTTAGTTTTTGTTCAAAGTTGATACTGTTTTGTAAAGCATTGATAGGGATATCCTTTTCTATTGTCTGTCCCTTTACATTCAGCTTCATTTTCACTGAACTCAGCTCAACGGATGATTTTATCCTGGCTTCAAGCATAATGCTTTTATCTGTACTAAATGAGGATTCAATTCTCGGTGTAACCCAGATAATCTCCGGCAACGTAGTGTGTTTGACCTCAGATGTGAAGTCCAGCTGAATGGCATTTGACTTTTCTACAAAACTTTGAGCCATGACCCAAAGTGGTAGAATTAAGATAAAAAGTAAGTTAATTTTTTTCATAGCGTTTTCCTTTCATCAATTAGCGGGAACTGCCGGAGGACCTTCCACATCAGGATCATCAACTATTGGTGGTCTTGTGATAAAATAAGTAGCGACCCCACCAGCGACAACAAGTGGAACAACTTTCAATAAAAAGGGGATGCGAGGCTTGACAATAAAGACAGGGGAGTGAACCTCTTGATCTTTGTTTCTCGAATCAGTTATATAAAAACGGTACTTGCCAGGCTTTATTGAGTTTGGCATTTCAATATTAGCATCACCTGTGTTAGCTACCTCGGGTAATACAGCTTTGAGCTCATCCCCGCGATAGAGTTTAAACTCAAGAATATTCGAGCTTGACTTTCCGTCCCATGCAAAAGTGTAAGTTTTTCCTCGTTTCAAAACCTGGTTCTCAGGAAACCCTTCAAACTCAATAAAGGGTATATAAACCTTTCCTCTGACTTCCAATTCAATACTCCCTTTAAAATTTGGTCCGAGCTGTTTCCTCGCGTTCCAGGTAATTTTATTATTAATTCCTGGTCTTACTTCCAGCCCAACATCTCCATAAGCTTCTTTTACCGGAGCTATTGTACTATCTGTAAGCAAATACAGGTACACCGAATAGGTTCGGTCCTGAGTGGTGTCCAACAAATCATAATGAACGATCAGGTTATCCTGAGTTTGTTCGATGATGGTGATATCAAACTCCTGACTGAACCCTGTTAAGCCAATCAGCATCAGAATGAATGTAAAGCATAAATTTCTCATGGCTGACTTGATTTAAGTACACGCATGGTCTTTGATTGACCTGAAAAATCAATCCTAATCAGGTAGAGTCCATCAGCTATCTCATTTCCATTATGGTCCAAACCGTTCCATATATAGTTTTGCTTTCCATAACCATCTGCCTGCTTTATTTCTTGATAGATTGACTGACCACTGATATTAAAGACTTTAACATCCAGTGGTTCCTTCATGTTGGCAACAATGAGTGGAATCTCCACTACTTTATGAAACGGATTAGGGTAAACATTCCCAATTTGGTTTTCAGAGGTAGCAAATATCCCACTGGCGGAATAGATTATTTTCAACTTTTTGCCATTTTGCCAATTAAATCTGAAAGTTGAATATTGACTCATATTTATTACCTGAAGGGTTTCAGTATCAAGCAGGAAACAAGTCCCTTCAACGTTAGCAAGCAATTCAGGGTCCCAGGTTAGCTCTGCCTGTCCAACTGACTGGTTAGATGCCAGATCAAAGCTCCATTCATAATGATTGGTTGATGGCACAAAATCCCTGGTGAATTTAGGGGCAAAAAATTCCGGATGATGGGTGGTCATCTCCAGGTAATCGATAAATCGGGGAACTGCAATTTCATCCAGGTGATCTTTTCCCTCCAGTGCTTGTGCAGACATTCCAATACGGCTCTTTTGTGAGAGTTCTCCAAGACTTAATTCCATTTCCAACTGCCATGCATACTGGTCCGGATCCTCCCCTATCATCCGTGCTCCAGACTTTGCTGACAACGGAAAACTCACAGTCCCGGCTGTCTCACAGAAAACAAAAGCACCTTCCCATGGAGACAAAGCTGTGGTGGTTTGATAGGATCCATTTGAAAAGACATGCGCTGCACCCAGGTTCCTGTCGGGATTAGCAGCCTGAATATCAGCCCAGCTAATTTCAAGTGGGTAAGGGTTACCAATTTGATTCCACCCTTGACGGAAGGACTTAGTAAAAGGAAAAGGACTGCTACCATCCGGAACAGTTTTTCCATCGCCAATAGAGATCTCGTAATCGCTGCTGGTAGTATTGAACCAATATCCGTTTCCTCGATCCACATTGTTCAATCCGGAATTGAGTTCTACATACCCAGTGTTACCATAATGAAAGATCCTCCACACATTTTCATCATACCCACCCAACTCGCTGAATATGACTTCCAAATCCCTGTCTTCTAACTGATACGGGATTGAGAACATACGATAGGTGTTTGCTTTTCCATTGAAGCTGGCTCCGGCAAAAGGAATCATTGTAGACTCATCGCTCTCCCTGTAAAGGAAGAAGGGGTCACTTTCACTGGTATTTCCAGCCAGGTCTTCAGCAAAGATGTAACCTTCCATACCCAACTCATCTGCCCATTCCTCCAGCAAAGAGATGGAATAGCTTTGACCACTTCCGTACTCAAGATCCACATTTGAAAAAGTTTCATCCGTTATGCGACGGTAATAAAGCAACGCATTTACATCCGACGCATCATTAATGGTGACAGATAAATCCTGGTTTGCATCAAATGCTCTGGAAGAAATGGCTGTAATAATCGGTGATTGTGTATCTCCTGTCGAAACGTTTCCTACAGTTACAGAAACTGAAAATACATTCACCGGATTGATCTCATCCACTGGATCAGCTGTGGTCAAGACCACAAATAATTGATAGTTACTGCTAGTTGTTCCCTCCGGAATGGTTACACTTTGTGTATTGCTTCCAACCGGGAAATCAAAAGTAGCTCCAGCAGCAAGACCAGTAACTATCGTAAATTCATCAAGCAGTATATCCTCTGGTTCAAATGTACTATTTGCTGATAAATAGACCTTGGCTGATATCTCCGTTTCAATATCTATTGCTCCCGTATTAGCCAATGTAAGGGTGAGATTGGTATTGCTGCCCGGCCCTACCACATCAGGAGAAATACTGAGACTTGATACAGTCAACTCTGCCTGACGGGGGATAGCCGTCGGGATAAAACCAATGGTCAGGATATGTCCTGAGGAAGTTCCTTTTCCTGTTACCTGCTGACCAACCGAGGGTACAATTACATAATTGGCACCAGTGGCCTTCTCCGTTCCGTTGTTGACTGAAGAGGATTGCAGGATGTGTTGGGACTTTACTTCATTTAGAAGAAACGTCGCAAGGATCATCCAGCATAATATCGACTTTCCTGAAAGCATCAACCTTTTCTTTTCCTTATCAATAAAATGAGAATTAGAATCAAAATAATGATGCTAATGACAATCAAAACCTGGATCCACTTACATACCAAACAAGGTTTTGTATCTGATGAAAGGATTTCTTTATTATTACTTACCACTACCTGCTGATAGGCATCTCTCATCGTTCTCTCTCCTTTGCTATTTTTCAAAATGGTTTTAACATATACTTCGTAGATCCCTTCTTTATGTGTGTATGGATATTTGACCACATATGTACCACATGGATCTTTTTCAGGTGGGCAACCTACCTCTTTACCATCTGGAGTTGTGATAGTCACATCAACTTCCTCTATTTCAACTTCATCATCAGGATTTGTGCTATCTTCAGGTTCCGTGGTTACCACTATCTCATCGCCAGGTTCGATATTACCAGTACCTGCATTCACATCAATGGTGAGCCCGGATAGTGAAGCAATGGCAAAACCAACGGGGACATTTGAAAGGTTGATATCAGAACGCGCTTCTGAAGTAGACTTGCCTTGTAATTTCCACTCGCCTACATAGTCTGCGGGATCTGCAGCATTTGAATATGTAACCTGATAAATAATATGGTTTCTTCCTTCAATTTTGATGGTATTTAATCCCCCAACATTTCCCTCGGCCAATACAATACCTGATGGTTGGATAATCTGGTAATCCGTTACTTCATTAATCTCTTCAGGATAAGTGATTGAAATGGTAATTTGCTGATCAGAAGATGAAATCAATGCCTCTGCTATATCAATCCAGTCCTGAGAAGTAATATTGACATAATATGTTGGATCTACCACACTTGCCAGACCGATTGCATTTTGATAAATTTTAAAGAAAAAACTATTCAAAGCTAAGGGGTCAAGTGTGGGATCATAGTAAAACGTTTGGGGTGTTGAAAGGCCAGATAGACTTGAGTATTGCTCTAAAGAAGCCATATTAGCACTGCCCATTCCAATTGAATAAATGTTAACATCAGGACGCAGAGAAATGACATCACTAACTGAACCTGCACCAATATCTGAGATTAATGATCCTGTATTCTCATACCCATCTGAAAGCATGATGATTACATTCTGTTCAGCGCCACTTGCTACGGTTGTCAATTGATTATTGAGTGCCTCGATAACAGCATTACCAGTAGCTGTATTTCCTTGAGGCTCAATAAATGCCAGATCATTTGTAGCGGTAGTGCTTACCAGATTAGTTTGAGCATCAGATATTAGGGTATTTGTGGCAGTAGAAAGGGGAAGATATGTACCGTCAACATTATGATTATACTTCACAATCCCTATTTGGTCCCCAGGGAAACCGATTGCCGTATTCTCAACCCTGAGATACTCTAACCCCAAAAAGTAATCTGCGGCTTCAGAAAGCAGATCAATCCTTCTTTTTGTACCACCTATTCCATCATCTTCCATTCGTCTCATGCTACCACTTCGATCTATAACAAGACTGTAGTTAATGACCGTTTTAGTTGCTGTACCACTAACAATGATATTGTTCATTTGTGGATTCGCCTCTGAATTTGAATCAATCAAAAGATTAATTGTCATGGCTGAACCCGGAGCATCTATAGCTGGTGCGAATGTGAGAAAAATATGTAATGGATAGCCACTTGTTATAGGCGTTAAGAAATCGATCGGATTACCAAGATCGTCTTCAACTCTAAGCGTCCAATGTGTTGTATAGTCAACTAATCCATTTTGTTCAAGGGTAATATTATTAATTGCCAGGATAGTTAGACCACTTCCAATATTATTTAAAAGTAACTCGACTTCGGATGACAATAATACCTCAACATCTCCATAGGTGATTGGACCTTGAGGAGTACCTCCAGTATCAGTGATGGAATACTCGGCTTGAGCTAAAAGAGAAGCGGATGAAACCAGAAATAAAACCGGAATCAAAAATATTTTAAGGTTGTACATAGGTGATAAGGATTTTGAACGGTTTAGAAAGAATGTTCTCAGATTCAGTGGGATGATTCTGCACATGAATACCATCCGTATCAATGAACCAATTATACTCAACTCCAGCACTATTGCTAAATCCAGGGGGCAGAAATTGAGTACTTGATATTTCTAGGATAACCGAAACACTTATGATATTCTCTAGCGTTAAACCATGCGCAATTTCAGTTGCTCCACCTTCTGAGGATGAACTAGTTCCTGTTAAAGTCTTCATCTTAATCGCAGGAGCACTCGCATCATCACCCAATGTGGTAAAACCCCCTACATCCAATCCACCAGTGGTAGCTATATCCTGGGATCCGAAATCCGGATCAACTTTAGTTCCTGTAAGACTCCCATCGGCGAGGTCTGCCAGATCAGCATCGGCTGCCTGAGCACCCAAACTGGCTCTTGCGGTTGCACCTGATTCTACCACCCATGCAGTACCATTCCCAACAATAAAATTCCCATTGGCATATGATCCAAAGAGACTGGAAAACTCAGTCAATAAATCTATGTGTCCCTGAACATCACTCCCAATTTGCAATCCTAAATTTATCCTTGCTGCAGCAGCTGTGCTAGCACCTGTACCTCCATCTTCAATCGCCAGATCAGTGATACCAGTCACATTACCCCCTGATATGGTCACACTGTTGGCATTTTGGATGGCAATGGTTCCCAGTCCAATATTACCCCGAATGGCAGCATTATTTACGGACCCCAACATTGTTTGTACATTGGCACTGGGGGTAATACCTCCATAGGTATCCAGATTTGCATTATAAGCCTGGACATTTGTACCAATCGCCAAACCTAGATTAGTGCGGGCTGTTGAGTAATTAGTAGAACCTAGTAACTCCAGTATATCCGCACTTGGAGAAACAGTGGCAAAAGATGTTAGATCCGCATCAAATGCCTGAACATCTGTTCCAATCGTAACTCCAAGGATAGATCTTGCATTAGAAGCATTGCTTGATGATAAGAATGCTTGAATGTCACTACTTGGAGGAATCCCTGCATATGTAGTCAGGTCCGCATCAAATGCCTGAACATCACTTCCAATTGCAAGACCTAAATTAGACCTTGCTACTGAGTTGTTAGCTGATCCAAGGAAGGTTTGAACATCTGTTCCGGGTGAAATACCTGCATAAGTCGTAAGGTCGGCATCATAAGCCTGTACGTTCGAGCCTATAGCAAGCCCAAGATTATCCCGGGCAGTGGCAGCATTCGACGCACCTGTTCCCCCATTAGTTAGTGCAAGTGTATTTGTGGTGATGTTTTCGGCGTCGATGCCTGTTCCAACTTTATTACCCGATAGTTCTCCATCCGCCAAATCAGCCAGATCTGTATCGTAAGCCTGCACATCTGTCCCCAATGCAACACCAAGATTTGTTCTCGCTCCAGCAGCGTCTGTGGCTCCCGTCCCGCCATTAGCCACTGCCAGGCTGCCCGTGATCTTCGATGCAGCTACAGCATCCAATAAAGCTCCCGATAAGGTACCTGATGTAATATTAGTCGCATTTAGGGTACTCAGACTAAACATGCTTGAGGTCAGTTCGATCCGCGTTAACGTCTCAGGGGTGCCACTTGGATCTATAACAATTTCCAGAAAATACTTCTGATCAAAAGTCAGGCTACCCCCAAAATCAAGCGGGACAGCTGTGATCTGTGAGGCCCCAAGAATTGTATTGAAAATACCTTTATCCACATTAACCTGATGTATTTCCGGTCCCCAAACCATTGAGCCTCCGGTCTTTTGAGTATGGAGAGAAAAAGAAAGCTCCAATGCACTGTTAGTGATTGGTTCACCGTTGGAATTGGTCAAATATCCTTGAAAACTTAACGTCTTTGGCAACTGACCAAATAGACTAAAGCTGAGCATGCACAGACATGCTACAAAAGCGAGTTTCTTCATGGGTCTTTCTTTTTAGGGAACTATAGGATTCTTATAAAATGAAGCCGTTAGCCAGGTTCTTACTATCTAAATTTAATCAATATTTTATTGTCATAAACACAGTAAGGGATTATTTGGAAAATATCAAATCATTTAAATCAGTAATCCAGTTCATCAAATATTTGACATTTCATAGTAAAATTGAAATTGAATTCTGCGTGATGAGGGTCTATTGTTTGCAGATTTCAATAATTAAAGCAATAAGCTTTGCTATAGAAGTGGAATTTTGCAAAAACTCTGATAGGAAACATTGAAATTAGCACAAAAAAAGAAAAAGCACGGATACTCCGTGCTTTTATATTAGAGGTGAACTTTACTCACACACCTGTTTCCCCTAAAGTCTTATAGAAAATAGAAACCTGACAGCAGGCCTATTACGATAATGAATCTGAGAAAAGTAGGAATATACTTTTTCATGGTTATCAGTCTTTTGCTGCAAAACTAGGACTGACATCTGGCGGGTTCAATACGTAATTACCTGTATTTTACCGATTGGGTGATTAACGCACTACATTTCCAAAAATTAAAACTTAGGGTTCTCTTCCTTGTCCCAAATACCCCAATAGGCTCCTACATCGCCTTCATCTCCTACCTTCCACGATTCATCAAAAGAAGAAAAATAGAATATTTCAATGTCTTCTTCCCCTGACCAGGTTTGAGTATTGATGAAGTATTTCATGGCGTTTTCTTCAGAAGGGTGTGCTCCACGTAGATTTGTGCCCTGAAAAGGCCATCCCGTCTCTGTAATAATGACCTTTTTCCCTTGACCAGCTTCCCTGGCTTGTCGGTACATTTCTTTCATATACATTAAGGAATAATCGATTTCACATCCTTCCCAGAATGGATAGCAATTGGCAAGTATCACATCACATAACTCAGTGATGGCGGGTCGATGCGAAAACTCATAATAGGCATCCACGTACCCTACAGGAATATTTTTGATTTCTGATTTTGCCCGTTTAATAAAATCAATCAATTGCTCTTCGGTGAGGTCTTTACGATACATCACTTCATTCCCGACTGCGGCAACATCTACATAGCCTTCATTGGCCAGATTGATTAAGCCTTGAATTTCTTCCTCATTTGTTTTTGAGTCCTTTCCCAACCAGGCACCTACAAGGGTCTTAATCCCGTGCTCATGCGCAATTTTCGGTATCAATTCATTGCCTTCAGTACAAGAGAATGACCTGATCCAATTGGTGTAGGGTTTTAGAATTTCTATTCTCCTCCTGACCTGTTCTTCTGATAGATGATCTCCTGGTTTTTGCCCTTCGATATAGGGACTGAAACAAAAGCCATGAACACCAGCACCCAATAAATCTCTACACATTTGGGAGATATCCTCTTTAGACTTATCGGAATAATCTACTCCGGCAAGTGCAAGTATTTTATTGCTTCTATAAGACATATTTTTAACTTAAAGTGGTTTTTTCTACTACATATTTGAGCTTTTCATTCTTATCCCAGATACCCCATCGCTGACCAACATCACCTTCGTGGTGTATTTTCCACGACTCATCAAATGAGGAGAAGTAAAACAAACTGATATTATGCTTTTTGCTCCACGTATTGATATTGATAAAGTATTTCATCACATTATTCAATGATGGCACCGCATTTTTCGTGTTTTCTCCCTGACTTGGCCATCCAGTCTCAGTTATGATCACCTGTTTGCCTTTGGCAGACTGCTTTGCAAAAGCAAACATTTTCTGAAGATAAATGGCCGCATCTTCGATATTCCTTCCTTCCCAGAAAGGATAACAGTTGACAAGAATGACATCGCTCGCATCCACCAACTCAGGGTGGACATGGTACTGGAAATAGGTATCTACACAACCCACGGGAATACCTGGCAAGGCCTTTTTCACCCTGGCTATGTATTCAAGCATTTCTTCTTTAGGTATCTCATTTCGGAGAAGGACTTCATTTCCGACAGCAGCAATATCTACATACCCGGATTTTGCGAGGTGAATGAGTGATTCAATTTCTCTTTCATTTTGGGCTCTATCCACTCCTATCCACGCCCCAGCGATGGTTTTTAGTCCATTATGACGAGCAACTTGCGGAATAAATTCATTACCCTGGGTACTTGAAAATGATCGTACCCATTTCGTGTAGGGTTTAATGACTTCCATTCTTCTGCGTATTTGTGATTCTGTGAGGATATCACCTATATTCTGACCTTCCAGATATGGGCTAAAGCATATACCGTGGACCTGATTTTTTAAAGATTCGGTAAACAAATTGTTTAATTTCTCGGTACTGAAGGTTGAGAAATCTGTAACTACGGCAAGGTCAATCTCATGGTCAGGAATGCTGAGTGAAGGCAGCTGATCCTTCTGATAATAAGAGGAACTTGCCAGTTTAGGTTTGGCTTCCGTTCTTCGGTCTAATTCAACCCGGATCTCCCTGGCACGTTCTTCAGTGACATCATAATCACGCATCACAAAGATGGCTATGAGTGTACCAAAAATTGGAACTCCTGAATAAAAGGCCCTTAATCCAATAAGCGTTGCTTCGGATTGAGTTCCTACATCAGCGTTGAATCCAACAACGCTTAGAATTACCCCGCTCAGCCCTCCAGCGATGGCAAAGCCAAATTTGACCATCCACCAATAAATAGCTCCGAAAATCCCCTCTCTTCGCTTTCCTGAGTGTAATTCATCCAGGTCAATAACGTCCGATGTCATCGACATCATTAAAGTAAACAGGCTACCAATTCCGAAAGAGAAAAATGGCAGCGCAAAAATGAACATATATGGCTTACCTGGAATAAAAAGAAACCATAACATGATGTAACCAATGATCGAAATGCTCTGGGATAATAGAAACGCATTTCTCTTCCCCATCTTTTTTGACATTCGGGCAACTATTGGGATAACTAAAAATGTGGTAACCAATGCTCCCAGACTACCAAATAATGTGGGCCATATTCCTGCAGATCCCGCATCCCCATTGAAGAGATAATAAACAACAATAAAAAAGGAGAATGCCGCAATGGTGTTAAAAGCATTGAAAATAAAAAATGTCGCAATGCATAATTTTCTAAAGGGTTTTAGCTTAAAAGCTTCCTTAAATCCATTTAATATTTCTTTAAGGCTTTTGCCAATTGATTTCAAGTTCAGAGACGCATAGTTTTCGTTAAGCGTTGATTTCCCTGGTATAAAAATGGCTGGTACCATCGCAAAGCCCATGCACACAAGTCCCACCCATACTGCAAGTTGTCTCGTAGCTACCTCTGCAGTAGGAAACCAATCCGGATCATACATCACCACCCAAAACCACGGCGCAATGACCCATGCCCACTGACCAATCCATTGAGCAACAGCCATAATATTTGTTCGTTCATGGAAATCATTGCTCATTTCATACCCCATGGCTACATAAGGCACACTGAAAATGGTTAATCCCAGATAAAACACGAACGACCAAAGCAGAAAGTAGGTAAAATTGAAGTCTACTCCATTTTCCCGGTAAAGCTGCCACATAACAATAAAAGCAATCCCCATCACAATGGATCCAATAAATACATATTGTCTCCTTCTACCCCATTTAGACTTTGTGTTGTCGGAAATGAACCCCATAATCGGATCGGTGATAGAATCGAAGATCCGGGAAAAAATAGATCACTCCCCACATCCAACCTGGAAATCCAAGATCCTGGACAAGCACGACCATGAATATTCCGAGTACGGCTGGAAACATTTGATTGGCCAGCATTCCAACTCCGAACGCTACTTTTTGGCCAAATGGAACTTTACTAACTGCAGTTGACATAATTTTTGGGTTTAGGTTGTAACCAATATGGTTTGAATGGCCTGTCCCTGAATAGAAACAGTTTTCAATAAGTTGCCGAGCTTCAAAGAAAAGCTCTGACTCTGATCAGTATTATTTAAAATTATCACCACAAGCGACCCATCAGCATTTTTTGCCCCAGTCATCTGAAGTGATCTTCCCTTGTATTTAAAATTGATTCGCTTTGCTCCGGGACGGATATACTTACTGAAATGACTTAACACATAATAAAGGGGTGAATAGTATATTTCATCCTGTTGTGTATCCACGATAACCGGGGCGATACACCAGTTCCTTGCCCGGTTTGGTCCTCCCTGCCTATCCAGCACCATATTCCAGTCGATCCATCCATCTACCCAGTTGTTTAGACATCCGATGATATCAGCGGCATAGCGATAGACCGGCGTATACCTTGGATGTCGCCATTTTTTATCTTCCGGAGCCCAGTCCCATCCCCAATCTGTAGCTTCATTGCTCCAGTACCAGTCGTCATCTTTCCATCTGGGAACCTCGGCATCTATACAGGCCTCGGTTTGAATCAGGTGTTTCTCAGGTGATCTTTTATGGGCATACTGCAAATTCTCAGGGAAATAATCAACTGTGCTTCCGTACCAGTGTATGGCAGTCCCGGAGAAATACTGAGATTCACCCTTTTCATCATACATGGCATCTACCCATTCCTTTAACTCCTCTCGGTTTTGGTCGAAACCAAAGATCTTTACATGACCTTTGCCCGCTTCCTGAAGTACAGGACCCAGGTAATTTCGAACAAAATCAGTCATTTCCTCGGGGGTGTAATGCATGCTTTCCCAGTTGTTTCCATTACCCAATGGTTCATTCTCCACTGTAACTCCCCAGATATCAATTCCTTCTGTTTTATAGGCGTCCAGATATTTGGTAAAATATTTGGCCCATACTGAGTAATATTCTGGCAAAAGCTTGCCTCCTACCCAATCATTATTATTCTTCATCCATGGTGGCGCTGTCCAGGGGGATGAAATAATTCTGAACCCTTGTTGGGAGATTGCCTGGGCAGCTCTAATCATGGGGATGAGATCCTTTTTATCCTCTTCAATGGAGAAATGATCTAACCCGATATCACCGGCAACAAGTGCATAGGAATATTGAAAAGGTGAAAAATCGCAGGAATTGATGTGCGTTCTGGTTAGGGAATACCTCGCCCCTTCTTCACCAAAATAAGCCTCCAGTATTTCCTCACGTTTACCTCCGCTCATCAGATTCAAGAGATAAGCTGAAGCTTTGGAGAACGATCCACCGAATCCGGTGATTGTTTGGTAAATCTTTTTCGGAAATAATTCAATGATCGTATCAGAGTCATTTGAATTGAATTGATGAATTTCCTTTAGCCTATTTCCGCTTGCAGATGTTTCAAACACCTTTACATCCAGTTCCCTGATGTCAATGTCTTCCTTTAACCTTATGGCGGATAAGCTATTCATAGATATTTCAGAAGGTGAGGCTTAATTTTGGCTTTCTGGGTGGCACGGAAACTCCATTTAGGAGATCCTGCTTATTGCCATCAAATGTCTTGATGATGGGATTACCTCCTCGCTGCAGACCTTCAAATACACCTTGATCGACCAGTGACCAGATCACATATTTCGCTTTCCCATCCACTGTAAATAATCCAAAGTGATTTTCCGAACCACCCGGATTTCCAGCATCTTTCCAGGGTTCATCAAATGCCTGGAAGTAGAAACATGAAATATTATTTTCATTGGCCCAATCCCGCATCATGTCGTAGTACAAAGCTTCCTTATACTCATCTGTGGCTTTTGAACCTTCCGTACCATACAATTCATTTGATTCACTGGCCCAGCCAGTTTCTCCAATATGAATGGGCTTATTTTCACCAATACTGTCCATATAGGTTTTTACACTTTCATACTGGGCAATGGCATAGTCCAACGCTCTTTCCATGGCTCGACGGATCATTTCTTCCTTCGATAAGCTTTGCTCCTCCGGAAGAACTCCCCAGAAATCAGGATTATAATGGGTGTCATGCATCGGGTAGGTATGCATTGAGATATAATCAACCGCCCGAATTAATTCATTTAGATCTGCTACATGATATTCCTTGTTTCCACCGCCCCATGAAGCAAAGTTGTCAGATGTAGTAATCCATAGATCTTTAGATAACTCCCCCCTGGCTTTCAATTCCTGCAGGTGATTCACCCATTTCAGAATCACTCCTGGCTGTACATAATAAGCTGCTGCCCATTTTACCATGGCTTCATTGCCAACAGTAATGATCTTTACGATGTCGGGATACATTTTGGCCAGCTCAACCGCTCTTCCTATCTCAGCTTCATTATCTTCACTTTCTTCGTCGTGATCCGGTGGTAGGTCAGTCCATGCATTTTTGCAGTCTATCCAGGCACCCAGCATGAGGTACATCTCAAAAGCATCATTTTCTTCCTTTATTTCCCGAATAGCTTTCAATAAATTGGAAGCCTGCGGCATTTTTACATTATAGGTTCTCAACACCTTAATACCCATAGCAGAAAGAATCATCAAATCTTCCTTTAGCTCGTCCTGTGAAGGTTCGATATCCCTGGAAGTTTGTCGATATCCACCATATGAAATGGCCTGGTATGCTGGATTACCTAAAATATCCTTGGCTGTAATACTGTTTTGTGATTGCATTGAAGCTTGATTTCTTTGATCCTGCTGACACGATAAGGTGCAAATTGAGATTGCAAAAACGATTATGAGATTCAATTTGGCCTTCATCGTATCTCTTTTAGTTTAATAATGAATTGTTTATAAAAACCACGAGGTGATCAACATCACCTGTCCTGGAAAAGATCTTCCTGCTTATTTCATTATCCAGGCTAAGTGAGTCAATGAGAGCAGAATCCCCATTGGAAAAATTCACCCTAATGGAATTTCTTTCCTCAATCTGAAACACAACAGGAACCTGGCAGTAGGTAAAAACAATCGAATCTTTTGGGATCCCTAATGACCTCGTTTGATGATGGATATCAGGATATTCGAATGTGGTTCCCTCTTTAAGAAATTCTGATCTTCTTAATAGCGAAGGCTTGAAGTGAATAGCGCCATTGTCGACTTTAATTCCAATCTCTCCAATTCTACTGAGGATATCCTCCTTTACCTGTCCGGTCATTCCCGGTTGCTGCACACCTTTTCCAGCAGGCGTATGTGAATAAGGATCAATGGGAAATGCTCCATATAGATCCGGGCTTTTATGCACTCCAACCCCTTCATTGATCTCATAATAATGCTCCATCAAACGACCGACAATTTCTTTGGATTCACCTTCATCAACCGCGCGGTGACAACATTCCTCGACCGCTAATAAAAGCTTGGATACCATGTGCCAATAGATTGACCCAAGACCTTCATAACCATAGAAAGTTCCGGAACGACCTGTAAATGCCTTGTGATTGAACACGCCTTCAAAAATCTGCAGAACCAGTTTCTCTTCTTCTTTTACCAGATCCTTGTATCCTCTTAATGAAACTTCGTATAACATTTTTTTCAGGTCAGAAGCATTGTTGAAGTTTCCATTAAAATGGTATTTGCCTTTTACATCCCTTTCAATGATTTGTGTATTTCCATCTGAGACCAATTGCTTTAAAAGCTGAGAGGACTCAACTTTCTCTTTAGGGATTACATTTTTTACCATAAATCCCGGCAGCTGATTATTAGGATAAAGCAGGTAGCTGTACTGATCCGCTCTAAATAGCTTGCTCTGTTTCAATGCATCCAGAAGCTCAAGGCTTTCATTTGAGGAGAGGTATCCTGAACTTAGTACAGCTACCTGACCTTCAAGCATTTCCTGCAGATGGCTAATAGAGACTTCCCTTTTATCGCTTGACATAATATTGTAAGCATGATACATACCATCCGCTCGCTTGTTCGCATCGATAGAGGGATCCAGATACTTTAAACCCAATTCAATAAATTCTTTTAGATCGGCTGTATTGATACTACTTCGTTTACCAGAAAATGATTTCTTATAAATCTGATCCCTGTAATTGCTTCCGGCAGTTCCAAGTCCATCAAGGATATGTTTTCGCTTCTCATCTGTTAGAGCCGCAGACAAGGCAGCCTGGTGTTCGGTCAATATTTTGCTTATTTCTTTGAAGAGAATAGTGACCTCCTCAGATAGTTGATATTCCTCATTTCCATGATTAGCAATTGCCTTATTCATAAATGAAAGGAATCTCCTTAAGTAGTATAAGGTAACCATCGAGACCCCATTCCCCACAAGGGCATTATTAGCATCATTCCATTCAGGTCTTTGTGTATTCATCCAGATACCACCTTCTGGAATGAAATTGGAAAGTTTGGCAAGTACAACAACCAGGATCTTCTCAATAAAATTTACCTGATGAATGTTTTGATCCTTGTCAAGTATGAGGGCTCCATCTGAACCAATATCCTGTCTTCTGGTTCTTATCTTATGATCAAGGTCCTGATCAAAAATGATTGTATCCTTAGGATCCTCCAATATCTCCTCATAGGGCTTAATCTTGTAAGGCACGTTGGCATACACAAACAGGTCATCTGAAAAATATGATTTGAGTCTATCCGGATAATGATCATGTGCAAACTCTAAAAATTTCAATAGATAGATCACCTGGTGATCTCCCCAATAGCCAATATAAGACCAGGGGTCATGCGGCTCGATCACCTCCCAATCAAAGCCATCTTTGGTAATGCGATATGGATTATACCCATCAAAGGTGCTGGCATTGAGAAATTTCAGGATCATTCCATCGATGAATTCCGGATAGGAATGAACAAGTGCTTCCCAGTTCTGGAAAATGTCCCTCCAGTTTCCTTCATAATCCAGGATTTTTGAGCCATCAACTTCACTTATTGTATTAATAGAAAACCTGTTCCATGGCCTGCTTGGATCTCCATGTCTTCGGCTAAATTTCAGTGGTAGGTATTCAAGTGCCAACCGCTTTAAATCCTTATCTACACTTGCTGCAATCGCTTTCTTTAAATCCTGAACCTGAAACCTTTCAGGTAATGATTTTATTAGCCCCTTCCAGCTGCTTTCAGCTTTATTGTTGGCTTTGATCAGATAACTTTCGAAATCCCATCTCTCAATCTGATAGTTGTCATCAAAAATTCCTCCCCTCATAATGTTAAAGAGGGTGTTGGAATAATGCCTGGCATTCCGGCGACTATCCTCTGTCAACTGAAAGCCATCTGAAGATGAAACGAGACCACTTAGATTTTTACTTCCCCTTTCAATGTCCTGATTGATAAGTTCAACCATTCCCTTTGTATCCCCTATCTGCTCACAAAGGGTCGCAACTGATGTGGCCGATTGATTTACATTAGCCACCACCATCCATGATCTTTCTTCCTGACTTGATAGTTTAATTTTAGTGGATATGAAATAAGCTCCTTTGCGCGCTTTTTCATCTGTTTCCATATGAATCTCCTCGCCTTTTCTAAAAGCGGATAGCTGCTGTGAAGTAAGCAAATACTGAGGGCTGTCAAACCCAATAGACCAGGCAACGTTAGCTTTCAATGCCTCACTAGGTTCAGCACGATCCACTATGATAGCACTTAGTGAATATATTCCCAGACCATATTCAACTTGTAGTTCGTTGCGCTTGTAGGCATCCACCAGGTTGCTTTGCCTCACCTGAAGGTCTGATGAAACACCATGGGGCATGATATTTTGAATGCCATCCAACAGTTTTATCGAAACTTCACTTCCGGAGTGGTTGATCAGTTCACATTTCCTGACAAACCCATAGAGGTTACTGCTGTTCCATTGATATCTGAACGTCAGTCCAACATCTTCGTGGATCTCTTCAAAGATGATCTTGTTTCCGTAGAAGCTCTTGTATAAATTTCTTGAGTAGGAGTATTGTCCTAAATGGTGTTCCGCAAAGGGTTCCCAAATGCTGGATTTTCCCCCTTTTGTAACCCAGAATATGGATTTACTACCAGTAATATCATAGAGTTCTGATAGTTTATCATCCGTATAGTAGGGGAAGAGCGCATTTTCGGCATCTTTTCTTCCTGCCGTAAGCCCCCCATTACTGGAGATGAACATCCAGTGATTTGAATCACTTACGATACTCATTAGAAAAGGATGCATTTTATCTACATTGGAAATTCGATAAAAAGCTTCATTTTTCATATGAACTTTTTCCAGCGTTATACCCAGATTTTTCGGCATTTCATAGATCCTTGAAAACTAGATTGATTGTGAGACATGTAAATCCCACCTACTAAAGATTTGATTTTTGTTGTGTATTGAAAGGCCGGGCATGTTCCCGGCCTTTTCATCACTCTTTATATGACTTTCTACTCAATAACTTTAATAGACACGTTATCAAAGTAAGCTTCAACTACACAGCCTGTATTCGCACCACAATCTGATTTTAACTGAAGTGTAATTCCTCCTGCCACATCATCACCAAGTGTGGTTGTAAATGAATAGGTTGTCCATGTACCATTTGGAAATACAGGTCCTGCTCCAAGAATCTCGGATTTGGATACACCGCCGCCATCTAATTCAGAAAACAATTCAGCAAAAACTACTCCACCTGCTCCGGCCAATGATCCGAACAGATCAAAGGAAACAGTAACAGTAGCATTAGCTGTAACAGTACCAATACCAATATTAGCCTGCTTTACAATCGGGAATGAAGCTCCACCGGCTCCGCCATCGACATCCGCCTTGAGCAATCCGGAATAGGTTCCATCCTTTTTCTGAACATCGGTAACTGTGAAAGTACCATTATTATCGACTGCAAATGAAGTCCAGCCTGTAGCGTCTCCAGTTTCAAAATCACCATTAATGGTAAGCTCAGCACCAGGTGTTCCACCCCCACCACCATCGGCGGTACCGTAGAAATAAATATTATCCAAATAGATTGTTGGAGCACCCGGCGCATCAAATTTCATTTGATCAACCGAAGAAAGAGCTACTCCTGAAAATTGAGTCAGCAAAATATCATAGCTTACCCATTCATCCGTTGTGATTGGTAACGAATAGGCTTTTTCGGTAGGGCCGGCTGTGCTTATTATAGAAATATTAACAGCAGTTGCATTAGCAGTCCACATGTCAATATGAAGAAATTTCTTACCGGAAACATCCTGAGCATTGCCAGTCCAATCTGTACCCTGGTAAGTCAAATTTGCATATTTCAGCGTGTTGTTAGATTCAATCATTTCAACCGTGGAAACAGTAGCTTGTCCCCAATTTGGATTGGTATTAACCCCGGATATATTTGTATATGCATCACTAAAAATCGAAATCACATCCCCAGGATCAGTTGCTGGTGTGGGCGCTGCTGTTGTCGGTGATGGTGCTTCACATGCATCTGAAAGCACTAGTGCCACGTTGTCAATAATCACAACGCCTGTTTCAGCTCCTAGATCGAAGAATACCCGGCTATTAGCTCCTCCAAAAGAACCCGCGAATAAGCATTCAATAGTGAATGTCTGTGGTTCTGTAGTCAATGCAACCGTTTCAGTTACAGATGGATAATCGCCTTCGTTTAATCCAATACCCGCGATGATTGATCTTGATACATCTGAATTGGCATCAAAGGTTAGAGTATAGGTCTGATCTTGAGTAAGTTCCACCACTTGCTGAAGATTTACGTCGTAGGAATTCCCTGCAGTAGCAATATTGGCAAAAAAGAAATTACTACATCCTTCCGTACGAATTTCAAGTGCTCCCTGGTTACCAGTCCAGCCTGTTGCTCCGTCATTGAAGTCTCCATTACTTAGCAGGTTACCCTCCACATTAAATACTGCACTTACCACAACACCTCTGGTTACCTGAGTAGCTGCATTTCCTTCAGCATCACTTACATTGTAGGTTACCTCATAGATACCCGGAGTGCCAGTGTCTACCGCATCACCACCAACAACAATGCTTGAAGTGATATCCCCATCAGTATCATCTGTCGCAGTAGCTCCTGGATCCGTATAGGTATCTCCGACATTCAGACATAAGGTTTCATCACCAACTAACGTGATAACAGGTGCTGTATCGTCTGTAATTGTGATGGTAATATCATCAGTAAAGGTATCAGAGTCACCAGCGGCATTTGATGCGGTGAGTTTTACTGAATAATTTCCAGCTTCCGCATAGGTATGAGATGGATCTTCAAGTTCAGATGTTTCACCATCTCCAAAATCCCATGAGTAGGAAGTGGCATTTTCTGAAGTATTTTCAAAGGAAACGTCTCCCGTGCCTGCAGTAATGTTGGCAATAAATGAGGCCACCACTTCAGGAACTTCTTCATCTTTGTTACAACTTATCAAGGTTGCAACTGAGATTGCTATTGCAATCAGTAATAAGCTTTTTAGTACATGTTTCATATTCATTGTTTTTAAAATACATTATTGGTAAACCCTTACATAATCGACGAGTAAGGTTTGAGGAAAAATGGTTTCACTATTAGGTGATCCCACAAAAGACCCGCCAACGGCGAGATTGATCAAAAGATAGAATGGCTTATCAAATACCCATTCGCCTGTTACATCTTCAGGGGTGATCTGATTATACAGTACATCATCCACATAGTAGTTGATGTAATTAGGACCCCATTCTATTCCGAAGACATGGAAGCCTGTGTCAAATCGATCTTTCGTAAGTTCATAGCTCTTGCTAATTGCTTCACCTCCGGAATACCCAGGGCCATGCACAGTACCAAGAACTATGGTCGGATTTTGTCCCCTGTATTCCATGATATCAATTTCTCCGGCATCTGGCCACTCATTTGTATCAATATCGGCTCCCAACATCCAGAATGCAGGCCAGATGCCTTGCCCCCAGGGCAATTTCATCCTCGCTTCAAATCGACCATATTGTTGAGTGAATTTATTTTTGGTTAAAATTCTCGCTGAAGTATATTCAGCTCCCTGATAGGGTTCTTTCCTGGCTGTGATAACCAGGGTGCCATTCTGAACTTTTATATTTTCACTCCTATCCGTGTAATACTGAAGTTCATTATTTCCCCAACCATTAAATCCCCTACCAATATCATATCCCCATAAGTCAGAATCCGGGGCACCATTCGCATCAAATTCATCTGCAATGACAAGATTATCCAGTGTAGTTACTTCTTGAGTATAATCCTGACATGCGGAGAAAACCAGTGCGATAAACAGGGTGAATATTATAGATCTCATAAGATTATTTTTTATGATGTTCATGATCCAATTTTATTTATAGAAGTAAATGTTATCGACCAGAATATTGGATACTGTGTTATCCGATATGAAGAAGAGAAGTCCAATTTTTGACCGATCAGTCAAGCCAGCAAAATCAGTCAAAGGAATGTTCAGACTTATCCATTGATTGGCTTTCAAAACACCATCGCTAATGGTATATGAGCCTGATGTTTCACCACTACCTACAGAGTTTAATAACTGAAGTCTGATAAAATCTCCGGGATTAATTGATTCCTGTACCTGAATATCCACGTGTAAATGAGTCATAGCCGTTGCATCTATAGAAGGGACATTCTGGAAGGCTCCAATACCCACGAAATTCAATTCAGTATAATTGATGACTGCATCACCGTTTACAGTGAAATCAGCACCTCCAGGACCAGTACCACCTTGTGTCGTCTGATATTGGAAAAACCCATTGTAATAATCAATCGCTACATTGGTGTAGGCATCGCTGAAAATTGAAATAACATTTGCCGGATCTTTGGTTGGGGTTGGCGCAGAAATGAACTCTCCCAAAGATTCAATAGTCAACGAACCAAATGCCTGAACACCTGATGAAACCGCAGTGATTTCTGCTGAACCGGTCCCAACAACCGTAATAATTCCCAATTCATTGACTGTTGCTACATTCTCGTTAGATGACTCGAAGTCAAAATAAGCTGGGGCTGAGGAAACTGTTTGATTGAGTCCATTCCCTAAATTGAAAGTATGTTGAAGTCCTGAAACCGGTATTTGGATGCCTATGAAAGTCTGTTCGGTTTTATCTTCTCCATTTAATATTACAGGGCGTGGATGAGCAATCGTCCCGGTATACTCAAACTGTAATTCATCTATCCAAAAGGTAAATCCTTCTCCTTCGAGTCCCTCTGGTTTTGCACCAGTGGCATAACTAAAAAGACCTTGAAGCCGTTCTAATTTGGCCGGATCAGGAATTGGAATATGATATTTTGTCCATGAAGTGCTAAGTCTTAACCCAAAGATTCCAGCAGTATACCTGGCATCTTCGAAAGTAGTTCCGAAGCCAATCTGATCGATGGTAGTCGCCTTTGAGGCCTTTGCCCAGAAAGTTAAAGCATCAAAATCAGCTAAATTTCGTCCTCCCAAATCAGGGAAAATAGCGCCAGCGTAATTCCCATTCGGATCATCGCCATTCGGAACATCAAATCTCATGGATGCTGTGCCTTCATAATATGTCTCTGTATCTACAGAGAAAGCATCCAGCTTTGAACCTGCAAATGGGAAATATTCCAGTCCGCCACTAAATCCATCAATGAATATTTCTCCATTTTTTGGGTAGGAAGCCATTTCAGCCTCATCTGAAGGAGTCCATTCACAAGCAAAAGCGATAGAAACAAGCCCCAAAAAAAGTATTGTTTTAAATATTTGATTCAAATTTTCCATTTCAAAGACCTCTTTTAGTTTCCTAGATTGATATTTAGATAAGTTCTCAGCTCCCACTCATTGCCATTTGGAAAACCGACAGGACTAATGATTGGAGCATTAGCAAATTCCTCCGCCACATTGGGTGAATATCGTGGTGAATACTGATCGAGAGATCTCCAGGTAAATCTCAATCCTAACTGTGTACTTGGGAGCATAAACCAGTCTGGCTTCGCAATAGACGTTGAAATGTCCGCCATCAATTGAAGTGGGTAAGTCAGGTTAAAATCCCTGTGATAATCAAAAGGGCCCCAGTCATTTACTTTCACATGACTCGAAAACTTTGATTTCTTGTAAATCATCCGAAGCTCACCACCGTATCTTTCAATGGTCCTAGGATCCGGACCGTTGGCCTGACCATTACCTCCGTATAGGTTGGCAATAATCCCGAGCTCCGGGCTTAGCTTGGAAACAATACGGGTATTAACCTCCCACAGGTCAAGTGCGGGAGGAGCTCCAGCAGCAGCGGAAGGAATCCTTCCAGTCCCAGGGAAAATAATAGCTGCATCCTGCGAGGTAGGCAAGTGCCTGTAGACAAAACCCAGGTTTGCTGCAAATTCTGCATCCTCTGCCCTATCATTATCCCACTCATACATCCATGTTCCTGGAGTGGGATCAAAAGTGAAAAGAATTTCACCAGCTATAGTCTCCCGATTTGCTCTTACCACAAATGGGTCAACCAAAATATTTCTAAGCCTGGCCGGACTGTTGTCCCCAATAGCTTCCAACGGAACTGGTCCAAGAAGTGGCTTTTGCCACATGAAGTTTGGAGCGATCTGAAGCTTTCCAAGGCTGTAAGTAAATCCAGTGAAAACATTGCTCTTATTACCGGATCCATTATCCTTCAACTTCCATCCAGTGAAAGTCTGGGTATAGTCTCCTCCACCATTTGAAACAAGCCCCTGATAAGCCCCCTGGGCATACCAGTTAAATTTTCCGCCTGCATACGTGATTTTTGTTTTACCTCCCCAGGTATCTGTTTCCTGAACTTTGTCTGCAAAAACCTGGTAATCATCCCCTTGTTTTTCAACGAATTGAAACTCACGACCTACCAAAGGTTGTCCACCCCAAATACCCCCAAACTCTATTTTCAGCTTGTCAAGCTCTTTAGCTGCATGTAGCGCAACCCTTCTTGTTCGTGGTTGTGGAACCGCAATAGAACTAATCGCCGAACTTGGATCATCCAAATCCTCATGATATACACCAGTCAATTCAATATTCTTAATCGTCTTATTGTATTTAACCAGAACAGCCGGATTTGCACCCCACCACAATTGTGGACCAAAGGCTAATTTCAGTCCTTTGAAATCTCTCTTACCGGTAATCTCAAATCCATTCGGTGCGAGACCATTGTATATGTCAATATTAGGTCCGTAATTTGCCTCCGGATATAGTCCAAAAAAGTCTCCCTCATACCCCCAGTGATAGTGCCCGGTCCTATAGAAACCTTCCAAACTAAAGTATTTATGATCCCATGAATATTCAGCCTGATAGATTGCCAATCTGTTTGGATTAGTAACCACCGTATTTCCATTCTGCGTAACTAATGTTTGCGTTCGCCCCCTGTTCTCATAGAAAATTTCATTGATCGGGTTTTCTGCAACATTTCCTAAAATGTTGAAAGTCACATTGGCTCTAACATTGGCTTCGGGCTTTGCTTCAATACCTACAAAAAAGGATTCCATTCTGTCAAAGCCTAACTTATTAGGATAAAGCGGGTTCGATGGGTCCGGGTCATTGGGAGTTGTAATGAGATTACCACCAGTCATAAAAGTTGAAAATTCTGCCCGAATTTTGTTTACTGTGATTTTTCCTCCCTTCTCACCAAGCAATGAAGCTTTATCACCACGGGCTTTTATCACAGCATCCATCAACCCAATCTCTGAAAAATAATTATCCAATGCTTGAAGGGTAACACCATCTGCATAGGGATTAAATTGATGAGCTTTCGCTAAAGCATAATAGGCAGCTCTTGGGTATAGTTGATATAATCCTCGTGAATCAGTCTGGCCTTTCGCTACAATCCCGAACCACTCTTCATTCATATTATTCTCCCCTTCCACATAATCCATGTAGTATCCGCCATTGGCCCAGGAAGCGTTATTATCATGCAGTTCAAGGTTTTTTGTCTGACCGAATTTCCACCAACCATCACTGAACTGGAATGTGAATCCACCTAGTGAATTACCGGATTTCCCTAGTCCGGCAGCATTTTCATAAATCTCTTTCCAATTAGCCAGGTCAAAATGTGCCTGCATCTTCTGATCTTCGGAATTTGTTGCTGCGTTGAAAGCATCTGATCCAAATTCTGTCATCATGATTGGCATATTCAGTTCATTTTTAACTCTTTCAAATGCATCCCCAAATGATTCTCCCCGATACATATTTGCCCCGTAGATATCAACATCCTTACATTCCTCAGCCACAATCTCAGAAAACAGCATATCCCCGTTGCAGATTGCTACCGGGTGTGCTCCATCAATAGACTTCATCTTTAGCGCAGCATCATTCATCAGCTTATACATTGGTCGCCCGCGGTTTTCACCAACAAAGGCTCGCTCCTGATCATCATCAGGAAAATCTTCCGTTTCAGCTCCCGCCCAGAATAGACCGTAATTATTTTCATTTCCCAGAAGGAATAAGAGTAAGCCCGGAGTGTCTTTGTAGGCTTCAACCATTTGGGTAACTTCTGCCATTAACAATTCCTGAGTTTTTGTATCGCGGTAGTCCGTAACAGGTCTCCACGCACCGTCTATAGTCAGTCCATACCTTCCAAAAGAGTGATTGAGCATGGTGTAGATGCCATAGTTCTCATGGATATACTGAATCCATTTCTTTGGTATCCCAGTATATACCCTGATGGTATTCACCCCCATATTTTTGAGGAAAGACATTTCATAATCCAGGGCTTCCTGGATTACATCATCAGTCTGATTCCAGAGACTATAGGAGAAATTGGTACCAATGGGAAAGTAGTCCCAGTTAACACCATTAATCATAAAGTCCCGATCTCCTACTTTTAATCGAAATCCAGAATTGTCGTCAACCACAGATACCCGCTCTTGAGCAATAGCTATCAGTGTAATTAATAAGCATAAGGTTGATAGAGTAATGTGCTTCATGGGTTAATAATTAGGTTCACATTAGTTTTAGATTTTTATTAATATTTTGTTTAATTAAATGTTCACAAAATCCATATTTTTCTTATCTCTTTCACTCTCCAAAATCCACGTTCAAATTGTACTTATGGAATTTTAAAACTATTGTTAGTATTTATGGATTCCACAAATTGCACCTATACAAATGATCTACTAATAGGAATTGTTTAAAAAAAGCGTGATTATTTTTTAATAATTATATCAAAAAATACTGTCTCAGATCTTTAGAAAAGGTTTTTGATACTTCTGAAAGCTTTCCTGTATCCCTCTTGAAAAATAATTGTAGAACAATCTCTCAAAAACATTATGTTGAGGCAATGTTGAGGTGCTAATTGTACTATTTGAAGTAGCTACTAGAGGTTCAGAATGTATTCGGTCAGATTCTCGTTATTCTCAAGGTTCATTTTCCTTCTTAATCTGTAACGTTTGATCTCGACGCTTCGAGGCGAAATATTAAAAAGTGGGGCAATCTCCTTTGAGGACAAATTGAGTCTTAGATAGGCACAAAGCTTTAGATCATTTGGGGAGAGATCAGGATGCATTTCTTTTAGTTTTTTGAAAAACTCACTGTCACTATTATCAAAAGCTTCTTTGAATAGCTTCCAGTTTTCGTCATGATCGAGGTTCTTATTGATGATTTTAATTACAGGGGCAAGAGACTGCTTATCATTAATGTGTAGTAGATGGTCCTTTATTTGCATCAACAGTTCATTCTTCTTCACAATGCTCATCGCTGAAGCTGCAGCTTCATTGCTTTTTGCTCTATAGTCTTGTTGTAATTGCTCGTTTTTTAAATTAATGATATCTCTTTCGTTTTGAAGTTTTGCCAATTCAAGCTCTTTCTTATTTCGTTCAATAAGTTTCTCCTGCTGACTTTTGTAATACCCACGATATAAATGATGCATAAAGATTGAAAAAAGGATGACTCCAAGTATGTAAACTCCAATCATGAAATCAGTAAAATACCAGGGTCTTGAAATACTAAAAGAATAGCTGGCGATATTGTCAGATAACTTATTACCCACTTTTGATCGGACATTGAAGGTGTATTCTCCGGGAGGTATATTTTCAAAAAATACTTCTGGTTGAGTCGTCCATTCACTCCATATATCATAAAGCCCAACCAATTGATATTGATAAGTTGGTAAGAAGTATTCATAATAAGCCGGGGTATGGAAACTGATCAATAAGTTATTCTCATCGCTACCAAAATATCCTTTGACCTCGGCTTCAAGTAAATTTTTAGTTGCACTGTGATCATCATTTATTCCATTACTAATTTGATCGATATAAACATCAAAATCTGAGATTATGAGATCATCAATATTTATTGTCATATAACCGGAACTGGTTCCCAGAAGAAATTGGTTTTCAACATTTGTACTGATAATGTTTTCATATTCTGATACTTCTCTTCTAACATCCTGGGATATTGGTATTTTGATAATCCTTGGAGCTTCACTTAACCCTCCTGAAGTAAACAGAATTAAATCTGGTTTGGTAAATAGCCAAAACCTCTCCCCATTTTTACTCAATACAATTCTACCTGAAATGTAATCCTCGCGGGAATAAGCTTTACTTAAAAGGCTATCCCTTTCAAACGCACTTTCGACCGTATTGTACTTAAAAATCCCTTCAGCACTTACATAAAGAATTTCTTCCTGATATTTTGAGATCCCTGAATTCGCTCCTTTGAATAGCGTATCAATTTTCAAATCAATGACCTGTCTATAATTCTCATCTATCCTTAAGTTGAAAACACCTTTATACTCATGATTAACAAATATTTGCTCGCCAAAAACCTCAAAGTACCTTGATGAATTATTGAACCCTTCAATCTTATTCCTAAGTTTCCAGGTTCCATTGACCATTTCGAGCACATACAATCCATCATAATTTCCCTGGATAATCAATTCAGACTTATCATTAATCCGATTGATATCCCAAGTACCCTGAACGTCACAAATCTTTCTGGCTGATTTATCACTTATGATAAAAGTGCCATTATGATGTCCGCAAAATAATAGGCCATCAATTTCAATTAATCGCCATACCTGTCCCTGGGTTCCTTCAATTAGTCGAAATTCTTCCTTCCCTTCATACGGTTTGTAAAACAAACCCTGATTTGTACCCAGATAAAGATTGCCATCATATATCGCGGTGGAATAAACACTCCCTATTATTCCCTTTGTATCTTTAAAAATCTTAATCGGGGCTTCAATATTTATATAGCAGATACCATTGTCAAGCCCCGCCCAGATATTCCTGTCTCTATCTTCAAACAAGGACAAAACCGTATTATTTTGGAGACCGTTATTTTGATTGATGATATGAAGGATTTCAAAATTCTGATCCAGGATTATTAATCCATAAGATATGGTTCCCAAAGCTATTCTGTTGTTTTTGAGTTGAATGGCACTATATATCCCGAGATTCGAGAAAATTCCATTTTCATTCTTCCACCTGGTCAGGTTACCATTCTCCAATCTGTATAGCCCGTCATCTTTTGTGATAATAAGAAATCCTTTTTCATAAGAAATCATATTGATCACTTCGCTACTATTAAGCAGTGGATGATCAATGAAAATAGTCGCATTGCCATTCTCTATTTGGAATATACCTCTATTCAAGCGCTGGAAATAAATACTTTCATCGATTTCAAACATTTTGTTAATGACTTCATTTGAATCGATTATTCTTATCTGAGTTGTTTGGGTATTGTATAGATAAATGCGCTTTAACGATTGGAAAACTATCCAATCATCCACATTGATGATATTCCAAAATTCCTCATCTTCTATCAATTCAATAGCAGCATTTTGAGAGATTGAATGGTACTTCAATACTCCCAAACTATTTCTCTCCCAATATCCAAACTCTTTGTAGCAACCCGTATATACTCTATCATTTATGACCTTGACCGAACGCATGATCGTTTCGTTTGGAGATGGGTATAATGTCCATGTTGCACCATTAAACTCTAACAACCCTTCATTATTTGCAACAAAGACGATCTTGTCATCAGATTGAGAAATGTCCCAATTCTGATTTCCTGAACCATAATCAAATGGGGTGAAATTGTGTATGGGAGGCAATTCCTGGTTATGTGCTACCAGAAATCCAAAAAGGAGCGTTATGAATAGGACTCGCCTGGGGCTAAACATTCTTAATGAGGCCAAACATGTTATCAAAACTCAATATAACAATTAATGATTTCTAAATAACAGTCTTAATATCAGCTTGTTAATCTATTACAAATAATTTACTATTAGGTATATGGCTGCCTTTCTCCGTAACTTCTAAAAGAGGGAGTGGAGATCAGTAGATATAGACTCAGAAAGAAATTAAAACTGGATACCAACGTTAACCTGGTCAGCTATATGCTGAATTTTACTTTGCTGATTATTGCCGAACCACTTTGCTTTTGAAGTCCGTGACGGTGTTTCCATCATAACGAATCACTCCGGTCATAGATCCAAACCAAATACTTCCATCGGGGGCCTCCACAAGCCCCAATAAAGCTTGTTGTTGTGACATGATTTCGGTTACTATAGGGTTTTCGTTGTACAAGGTCCCTGAATCATATCGGGAAAGTGCCCAATCTCCGGTATTTTTCACCCAGCCAGTGGTCCAGATGTTTCCATTTTTATCTTCGATGATAGCATAAGCACCCCGCTGCGATACCTTTGTATAGGTTTTGCCGTCATAGCGCCAAAGTCCATCATTGTCTCCGAACCAAATATTGCCTTTTTTATCTTCTATTACGGACCAAACGTTTTTAAAAGGTTTGCCGTCTTTGTTTTTTGAAACAGTATATGTTTTTCCATCATAAACAAACATGTTTTCACCTTGTGCACCAAACCAAAGCTTACCGGTTTTGTCTTCAAGTAGTAGGCGAATGTTGTTACTGGGAAATCCATCTTTTGTGGTAAAGGTTCGAAAAGATTCCCCATCATAACGATTTGATCCAAACCAGATATTACCGGCTCTGTCTTCATAAATATGAAGCGCTGAATAAATGCCAGTCCCATCCTTTGCTTTAAAAAGCTTAAAGCCTGTCTGGCCGGCAGGCTGGGTAATTGATTAATTAGAAATGGTGGAATTAATTAATTCGTTGATCGTTTCTGTAGTGGGTGTTGTTCCATCCGAGAATGCTCATCCCTAATCCTTCCTTATTTGTGAGATTGGATGTGTAGTAAGCTTTGAGGAGCTCTCCCGCTTTTGAAAGATCATCAGCCTCTTTGTATTTGAAGTATTTGGCTGGTGCATCATACCAGTGTCCTTCGGAACTATCCGGATAGGGAACTTTACCTTCAGACGGAAATTCGAATTTTTCAAGTGATAAATTTCCCAGGAGGAATTGTTCGAACTCATCGCAGACGTATGAATCTTCAACCAAAGTTCCACAGAGGAAAGCAAATGAATTCTTGGGGTATCTAAAGTAAGTGGAAAAGTCAAATGAAGAAAAGGCTGATGTTCCAGGTGTGACTCTCACTGAAGATTCATCGATGGTCATTACATATTCATCCACTTTATCATCTATAGAAATCGTGATACGCTCGACACGCTCATCAAGCTTAAAACTGGAAGTAGCAGGACCCAACGCTGTATAACAGATTCCATCTATGGAAGTACCCAAAATATTTATGCGTAGGTGTCCGTCTTTCAAGCTTGTATGAAGAGCTATTTGATAATTGACACACGGATAAATTTCTGCTGTTTCTATTTCGAAAGTCAGCTCAGGATTGGAAACTCCATTGTTAGGAAAAGTTTCACTGATGTTTAAAATCAGGTCTGAAATAATCTCCTCATATTTAACCTGATCATTGCATGAGATCACCGCTAGTTGCAGTCCGATAATTATCAGCAGTTTAGATTTCATAGCAAATTTGGGTTCTTTACTATGGACATAAATATTTCAATTATGGTTGCAATTGCCAAGCTAGCAGGTGGGTAGTGAGCGATCAAAGTCTACAGTCTCTTGCAGAAAAAGCACTTTAAAACATGGCTACTCGCAATAGTCAGGCTTAGTTTATTCGCTGTAATTGATATATAATTTCACCTACGTTTATACTTCTCCAAATAGTTAAAGTTATACCATCAAATGTATACTGGTATTCACCACCAAGAACATAAGAAGGTCCGTACAATGCTGGAACTGGAAAAAATAGCGTGTTCTGGAAATTTATAGTTTGTTCTTCTACAATGAGTTGTCCGACTCCTCGACCATATGGCAAATTGGTTGTGCTTGTATAAGTTCCGTGAGAGATGTCTAATGTTACTTCGCCCGAAATGTCGTCTGAATTGAGTGTCTTGAATGTTCCGGTAAATTGTGATTCCAGGTCAATGTCAAGTTGCAAGTTTGTGTCCTCCTGTTCGCAAGAGAATAGGATCAAAACGAGGCTGATGAGACTTATTATTTTTACTTTGTAAACCATTTGATTTTTATCATTTCCTCTCCCAGGGTTTATTGAGTCTCTTTATCTTATAAAACTCAGAACCATTTATCCCAAATCCCAAATCTCTTTCCGGGAAATAGGTCCGTCCAAGTAATATCGAATCATTTAATTCGGATTTATGCCAGGTTTCCCCGCCATCAAATGTCTGAAAGGATTGGCTTCCTTTAAAAGTTGGGAAGTCTCCACCTTCATATGCCAAAATTGGCGCAACGTTAAATCCCTCGTTCTCACTATAAAAATGAAATACATCGAATGATGAAAAAGGGGAATCAACTGCTTTCCAATCTTTTCCACCATCAGTTGTTTTAAAGATATGTGTTCCACCATCAAAAAAACCTATCGTCTTATTATAGAAATATAAATTTCCCACATCAGTCAATGCAGGTAAAGGCGTGGTTATGGTTTCCCAATTGTCACCTATATCAGTGCTTTTATAAATTTTCTGATTCTTACCTGCTACAAAAACCACATCGTCAACACAATAAAATGTATCATGAGCTGGATTAATTGCCA
Source organism: Bacteroidota bacterium (assembly GCA_047947195.1). GTDB lineage: Bacteria > Bacteroidota > Bacteroidia > Cytophagales > Cyclobacteriaceae > UBA7330. The sequence goes on along the minus strand of CP170458.1, from coordinate 532,488 downwards.
GATCAATAAATTCCCAACTATCCCCACCATTCACGGTCCTGGCAATATGGTAATCTCTTGAGTTAGGAATAGGAATACCAGGAGTGTAGATGAGTGCTAACCCTACTGATTCGGTGAAAAAGTGTAATGATTTGATTCTCACATATTCTTTAAATAGTTTTTTTGTCCATATTTCTCCACCATTTGTGGTTGTTAAAAATACGCAGCCTTTGTCGCAATCGTCGTTAAGACAATCACTCATAGCTTGGCCAGATGCGAATCCTATATTTTCATTTATGAAAAACACGGAAAGAAGATGCAGGGTTGTTCCGGAATTTTGCTTCTGCCAGGAATCTCCGGAATTAATGGTTTTATATATTCTACCATTGTACCCAACCACAAATCCTGTCTTAGAATTTACAAAAAACAATCCTCGAGGATTTATGTCAAACCCATATTCGCTTTTTGAAATCTCCCATTCATTTAGAAAAGAAGTTGGATTAAGATCCAGAGCACTATCACAACTTTCAAATACGAAAAGACCAATTATGAAAATCAACTTGTAATTTTTAGCCATCATTAGATTTTATTCCACTTTGTCAGATAATTAACACAAACATACCTTATGTAACAAAACGTCAAATAACAAATAATATCATCTATAAATCTAAAAGAATTTCTCATCAAACAGGTATACAGAAAGGAAAGTACATTTATTAAGTGCGAGTCTCTGTAAAACCACATCTCTCCCAAAATTTTTATATCTTGATCGGGACATTTTAATCTCAAAATCTACACCCCTTGAAAGACAATAAAAAGTACATCATTGCATTCGACCAGGGAACGACAAGCTCCCGGGCTTTACTGGTTGATACATCCGGCCAGCTTTGCGACATTGCCCAAAAAGAATTCACCCAGATATTTCCTAAGCCAGGATGGGTGGAGCACAACCCGGATGAGATCTGGGCTACTCAATGGGAGGTTTTCAAACAGCTGATTGATAAAAATGGGTTATCTGCCAATCAGATAGTCAGTATTGGGATAACTAACCAGCGGGAAACTACAGTGATCTGGGACCGGGAGTCAGGAAAACCGGTTTACAATGCCCTGGTTTGGCAGGATAAGAGAACTGCGCCTCAATGTGAAATATTAAAGGAGAAGGGACTTACGGATTATGTGCGTGAGCACACAGGCCTCGTGATCGACTCCTATTTCTGTGCTACCAAGATCCAATGGATCCTGGAGAATGTAGCAGGTGTAAGAGAGAAAGCGGAGGCTGGTAAACTTTGTTTCGGCACCATTGACAGTTGGCTGATCTGGAATCTGACAAAAGGCAAGTCCCATGTCACAGATCATACCAATGCTTCCAGAACCATGCTGTTTGACATCGTGGAGATGAAATGGAGTGATAAGCTCTTAATGGAGCTGGATATCCCGGCCTCCCTGCTCCCGTCGGTTCAACCGTCAGGCAGCCATTTTGGCGACCTGGAATACGATGGAGTAAAAATTCCCATTGACGGAGTCGCAGGCGACCAACAGGCTGCATTATTCGGGCAGGCTTGTTTCAGTCCGGGATTAGCCAAAAACACCTATGGCACAGGATGTTTTCTATTGATGAATATGGGTGATAAACATGTGGTTTCACAAAATGGATTGCTGACTACCCTGGCCTGTAGCATGAATGACAAGCCAGTCTATGCCCTGGAAGGAAGTATCTTCATTGCCGGGGCAGCCATTCAATGGCTCAGGGATGGATTAAAACTTATCAAACATGCTGCAGAGACAGAACAACTGGCAGAATCTACTGAAAAAGATGAAGTCGTTGTTGTCCCCGCTTTCGCGGGTCTTGGTACACCCTATTGGGACATGTATGCTCGTGGAGCCATATTTGGCCTGACCCGGGATACCGGTATACCGGAAATCGCCAAAGCCACTCTTCAATCGCTGGCCTTTCAGACCAAAGATGTGATCAATGCCATGATGGAAGATACGGGTATTGAAATCAAGACGTTAAAGGTAGATGGAGGTGCTTGTGCCAATAACTATCTCATGCAATTTCAGTCAGACATCCTGTGTGTACCGGTAGAAAGACCGGAGATCATCGAGTCCACTGCCATGGGTGCAGCCTATCTGGCAGGTATACAGGCAGGTATCTGGCAAATGGAGGATGTCGACAATAAAAGAAAAATAGAAAAACTATTTGAGCCAAATATCGATTCAGGTAAAAGAGACAGCTTGTATGGTCAATGGACAAAAGGAGTACAGCGGGTGATGAACTGGAATGAAAAATGAACAATATAACCAATCGGCTTTCCTTTGAAACCAGGACTTCTATCCTCAAACAGGCACAAGAGGAGACGTATGACCTTGTAATTATTGGTGGGGGAGTGACCGGTTGCGGGATCGCATTGGATGCTGCATCACGAGGGATCAAAACACTGCTAATTGACAAAAATGATATTGCATCCGGTACCAGTAGTAAATCGACAAAACTCATCCATGGAGGGTTAAGGTACCTCAAGCAATTTGATATCGGACTCGTCACTAAAACCGGCCGGGAAAGGGCCGTTGTCCATCGCCTTGCTCCCCACCTGGTACACCCGGAAAAAATGTTATTGCCCATCATAAAAGATGGAAATTATGGAAGGCTCCTCTCCTCTTTTGGATTATGGCTTTATGATTTTCTTGCAGGTGTGACAGGTAAGGATAAGCGAAGAATGCTTACCCGAAAGCAGACCCTCCGACAAGAGCCGCTCCTCGATAAAAAAGCAACCCTGGCCGGGTTCCTCTATGCCGAGTATCGTACAGATGACGCGCGATTATGTATCGAGCTGGCCAAAACGGCAGCAAGATTTGGTGCACAAATTCTAACTTATACCAATCTTACTGGGTTTCTCTATAAAGATGATCAGATCTCAGGTATCACATGTCATGATCTGGATGGTGACAAGACTTATGAAATCAAGTCCAAGTATGTGGTTTCAGCAGCTGGTCCATGGGTAGACAAGATCCGGAAACTCAATAATTCAATCAACAACAAACGGCTGCATCTAACAAAAGGGGTTCACATTGTTTTTGATAATACGAAGCTACCCATCAAGCATTCAGTCTACTTCGATGGACCGGATGGCAGAATGGTATTTGCTATTCCAAGAGGGAAAGTGACATATGTGGGAACTACCGATACCACCTACTCAGAAAACCCGGAAGAAGTAAAAGCGAATACTGAAGATGTTAATTATCTTTTAAAAGCAATCAATCACGGATTTCCAACAGTTAACCTGACCATAAAGGATGTTCAATCTACCTGGGCAGGTCTCCGTCCACTAATCCATGAAGAAGGTAAATCTCCATCGGATATATCAAGAAAAGACGAAATTTTTGAAGCAGAAGATGGGCTTATCTCCATTGCCGGAGGGAAACTAACCGGGTATCGCAGGATGGCCCTGGAAATTGTAGATATTGTAGCCAAAAAGATTAAGAAAAGCACTGATAAGGAGCTACCCAAATCGAAAACGAACCAAATCTATTTGACCGAAAAACCCTTCAGCAATTACGACAATGTGAAACGGTACGTGAAGAAGACAGCTAAAAGACTTTCTGAGAAAGGACTTGATGCTGAAAGAGCTACCTACCTGGTTTACAATTATGGCAAACAATCCAAAACCATTCTCAACCAGATCAAAAAGGGGAAAATGAAAGACCCTGAAGAGACATTGATACTTGCTGAATTATCCTTCTGTCTTAAAAATGAAATTGTCTTATCCTCCATGGACTTTCTGGAAAGAAGAACTGGTAGATTGTATTTTGACATTGAAAGTGCCCGGAAATATGCTAAAATCGTCCATCAAACGATGGCCAAAGCAAGAGGATGGGATGAAAAAAGAGAAATGGAAGATTCGGAAGTTATAGATGTGGCTATCCGAAACACCCTATCTTTTCAGAAATAACTATCTGACGGTTTGAACCTTCAGATAGTTATAGTCTCACCGGCTTACCTGTTGCAGCCGATTTATCAGCTGCAAAAACAATCTCATGTGTCTTCATGCACGCTTCCAGACCAGTCAGCGGCATCGGGTTTCCGTCCAGTATGGTCTGAAAGAAATGCTCAAACTGTCCCTGGTATGGATGATCAGATACATCACCGGAATCAACCATTTTCAAGGCCAAATCACTCCATCTTGATCTGTCTGTCTGTAGTTCTTCAGAATGTATTTTATTGTCGAGCATGCTGCCTTTACTTCCCACGATATGGGTATGGAAATAATAGGGCTGTAGGCAATCTACCACCGCTGAACATTTACCCACCTTACCACTCTTAAATTTCAATATGGTAACACTGGTGGTTTGGTATTCAACTGGTTTAAAGATCTCGCTTTTGCTTCTTGTATCGTAACTGGTCACTTCCTCAACGTCATCACCCATCAATAACAACAATGCATCCATCGCATGACACCCCGCAGTGATCAAGGCACTACCTCCTCCATCTCTCCTGGCATTCCATTCAAACTGACCATACCACGGTCCGATGCCATGATAATAGTCTACTTCACCGTAGTGAAGATTTCCTAATAACCCCTGATCTACAATCGATTTTGTTGAAAGGAACTGGTTAGACCATCGGCATTCGAAGCAAATGGTAAATGAAACTCCAGCAGCCTTAACCGCTTTTTCCACTTCCAGGCAATCTTCCCAGCTCAAAGCCATTGGCTTCTCCAGGATAATGTGTTTGCCAGCTTTAGCTGCCGCAATTGCGTGATCCCTGTGCAAGTTGCTATAGCTGCAAATTGAAACCACGTCAATGTCCTTGTTTCCCAACATCTCATCCAGCTTTGTATAAGATTTGATATCAGATCCCCATTTTGCACTCAGTTCTTTATCATCCTGAGTTCTTGAGGAGTAGATAGCTCTCACACTTGCATTGGTACATGCATTGATCGCATCAATATGTGCAGTGGCTACCCATCCATAGCCAATAATTCCTACGTTCAGTTTTTTCATGTGGTAAATAATTGATTTTTAATAGACACATGGAATTCGCCCCAAATGCTTCGGGGCTCATTTCATTCTTAAGATATCATTTAGCTCATTTCCCAACCAGCCCTTACTGGCTCTTTGATTAACTCATCGGCTGTTGCCCAGCCTTTTACCTTCATGTTCTCAGCATCCCAGTTGACTTTGATTCCTCTCAATCGGAGTGAAAGCACACCTAACAACGTAATTTCTGTCAATCTTGATGCATATTCAAAATTCGACATGGCTTTTGGTCCTCCCTTAATCTCATCGATCCACTCCCTGTGGTGTCCTGGGCTTCGTGGAATGGTGGGCTCAGGCTTGGTGAAAGATTTTCCAAGCTCTAAAGGAAAGACTAATGGTTCGCTCCACATTCCTCCATTCTGAATGATCACTCCTTTCTCCCCTACAAACATAGTTCCTCTACCTTCAAGGCTGAAATTTGGAGGAAGCTCAGGTGGATTCTCTGGTTGAAGACCCCCGGAATACCAGTTCAGCTTCACCTCTGGTCGTTTATCATTAGCCGGAAAATAATAGTGGCCTATCTCACCGAAGGGAGATATTTCTTTGCTTCTTCTGTTACCTGCAGGGAAGATCTGGGCACTTGTTGGGTTATCCAAATCCAATCCCCAAACAGCCACATCCATATCATGGCATCCAAAATCCCCCAATGCACCCGCGCCAAACACCCAGAAATCTCTCCAGGTTATCGGCGTATATGCCTCGTTGTATTCATGGAATAAAGTTGGTCCAAGCCATAGATCCCAATTCAATCCCGGAGGAACCGGTGACGGTTCGGTTGGTAAACCTTTAAGGCCCGGATTCCATCGTGTGGCGCCTACCCAGCAGTTTACTTCCTTCACATTCCCAATCACTCCAGCCTGAATATATTCAACAGTAGTTCTTAGGGCATCTGCTGCGTGTCCCTGGTTACCCATCTGGGTGGCAAGACCTGTTTCTTTGGCTACTTCACGCATTTTTCTGGCTTCCCAGATATTGTGAGCCATGGGTTTTTCTGTATATACATGTTTGCCTGCTCTCATCGATGTAATGGAGATGTAGGCGTGTGTATTGTCAGGAGAGGCACATACTATCGCATCAATTGATTTCTCTTTTTGAAGCATCTCTCTGAAATCCTCATAGACTTCGATCTTTTGTTTAATGGACTTTTCAGCATATCCCTCCTCGATGAATTTTTTGAATGGCAGCCTTCCTGTTTCATTGCCATATAAGACACCTGTAGGCTTTTGCAATTCCATTGGGTCAGCAACTGCTACCAATCTCACATCATCCAGCTTCATTAGTTCCCGAACGCTGAACATCGACTGACCACCTGCGCCCGCAATACCCACATTGACCTGATCACTAGGAGCAGTGAAACCTGTACCACCCAGAACATGACGCGGAACAATCATTACTCCAGCTGATGCAACAGCCGCTTGTTTAATAAAATTTCTTCTTGGATTCTTATTCATGAGTTTTCCAAATACTTGAATGGATTAAATCTCTTCAAAACTAAAACGATTTATCTTGATTACTAATCCCATGCCAAAAAACTATAGGCATATGATAACAAACCATTAGAGGTATGGATATAGTCTAGAATTTAACCACTAAGACGCTATGAATGATCCAGTGCGCGCCAATGAATCTCTGCCTTGCGGTTTTGAAGTCACTCCTCTACCGACTTCCAGCCTATATCAATAAATTCCCAGTCAATCTCTTCTCCATCAATATTGATATACAAAAACCCTTCCTCATTATAGTATTTTCCATCTCCCCGATCGTCTTTCCTTCTCCAGCTTGGCCGACCCGCCAGGGCACTACCAGTGATAAATCTTGTTTTGTCCTGAACATTGATGTCTTCCAGATAATGCAAATGACCCTGCAGTGCTAATTTTAAATTATAGGGTTTGAACAATTCCAGCACTTCATCCCGATTTTCGATCCATTTTGACTCACCCTGGTCTTCCAGGGGATAAATCTGGCGATAGGAGGAGATCAACGGGATGTGCATGGCTATGGCAATGGGAGTTTCTTTATCCACTTTGGAAAGGTCTTCTTTTATCCATTCCATTTCCTCCTCATTCATGATCCCAACATATCGTTGGTTGCGCTCGTCAATCGAATTCAATACCATAAAGTGCCAGCCTTTGTGATCAAATGAGTAATAGGTATCTCCAAAATAACGTTCGAACATCCCGTACTTATAATCCGGATGTGTAGAATCCTCGGGACTCTCTTCGTAAATCCCAAAAAGTTCATGATTGCCAATACAGTGATAAACCGGCATATTAAAACGCTCACTTGCTTTCTTGTACATGCTAAAAAGGGAGTCTGACCTATCGAAATTGCCACGTAAAACATCAAAAACCAGATCTCCACCAGTGAGGACGAAATCCGCATCCAGTTTATTAGCCGTGTCTACAGCTATTTCAAAGGCCTGTGCGGCTCCCCGTTCCAGCTGATAGTGAATATCTGTCAGAAAGATGAAAGAAAAAGAATCATCATTGCGGGTTTCAGCAGATTTCGGGGTGCTACATCCCAGGAAGATACTGACAATCAGAATAGGAATTAGTTTGTTCATGATTACAAATAAAAGTAATTAAGCATTCGGCATCCAGGGAATTAATCATAGTACTGTATTTTTACTCATTATGGCTAGTACTTTCAACATTATGCTTAGGGGTTGCATGTATTCAATCCCAATTCTTTTGATCTTTTCCTGTCAATCTCCGGGCAAAAGCGAGCAGGAGACTTATAACAAACCAAATATCATACTCCTTATGGGAGATGACCACGGCTTCGAAGAGACTGGTTATAATGGTCATCCCTTTGTGAAGACTCCTGTACTTGACGAGATGGCTGCTAAAGGTCTGAGACTGGATCGATTTTATTCCGGACATCCCTCCTGCTCACCAACAAGAGGTGGCATCATTACCGGAAGGCATCCTAATCGCTATGGAACCTATACACCCAACTGGTCCATGCGTCCAGAAGAAATTTCTATTGGCCAACTAATGAAAGCGGCCGGATATTCTACCGGCCATTTTGGGAAATGGCACCTTGGCCCGGTCAAAAAAGAGTCTCCTACCAGTCCCGGGGCTATGGGCTTTGATACCTGGCTATCTCATGATAACTTTTTTGAGCTCGACCCCGTCCTTTCCAGAAATGGGGAACCTCCTGTACAGATTAAGGGGGAAGGATCAGAAGTGATCATCGATGAAACAATCTCTTTTATTCAAAAAGCTGGTGATAAAAACAACCCTTTCTTCGCCATTGTCTGGTTTGGTTCACCTCATGAACCGTATCAAGCCTTACCTGAGGATTTAGCCTTGTATGAAGATCTTCCGGACTCGCTAAGTCAGGAGTTTGTAAGACTAACCTCATTAGTGACAGGAGAAGCAACCAGCAGACCGTTGGACTCAGTCCTACAAGAGCGTTTTGCCGAGATTACAGCCATGGATCGGGCTATTGGGAAGCTTAGAAATTTTTTAATGGAAAATCAACTGGCAGAAAATACCCTTCTGTGGTATTGCGGGGATAATGGAATTCCTTCCAGTGGTTTATGGAATTCCAAATTTCATGGATTGAAAGGAACGATCTATGAAGGTGGAACCCGGGTACCCGGGATTATAGAATGGCCTAATGGGATCGCTACACCTTTTGCTTCAGCGGTAAATTCAGTATCAACAGATATGCTCCCCACACTGGTTGATCTTGTTGGTGGTACGCTTCCTGACCGACCTATCGACGGCATTAGTTTAATACCATTGATCAAAGGTGAGATGCAAGAGAGACCGGAACCGATTGGATTCTGGATGTTTGATACAAGACATTTGACAGATGAAGATCCCTATATTGACCCCAAACTCCAGGAAGGAACGACCCCTTTGGCAAAACAGATGGATGGTGTGTTTACCCGTAGCTTTCGTAATTTTCATCATAGGGAAATCACCAGTGATGACTACAAGGGCGATCGATCTTATCTGGACAATACCTATAAACTGATTATAAGAGAAGAGGGTGGAGCAGAAATCAAAGAATTGTATGACATAAGAGAAGATCCGGGAGAGACTGAAAATATTATTGAAAAATATCCTGAAATCGCCGATGATTTGGATGAGCAGCTGAAAAATTGGCAAAAATCTGTTCTAAATAGTCTTACCGGAGCTGATTATCAATAAAGCATAAATATGATCCCTATGCAATGGGAATCTCTATTCGATATTTGGTTCCTTGCTGGTTATCAATAATTAGTGAGCTGTTCAATTCCCGGGTTATTAATTGCACAAGTGTAAGACCCAGAGAGCCTCCTGATTCAGCGGAAAATCCAATCCCCTTATCAGCAATTTCCAATATGAAATGAGATCCGTTTTTAACAAATACAAAATCGATAGGTCCACCAACATCAGTGCTGTAGGCATGCTTAAGGACATTTGAAACAATCTCATTAATCAGCAAACCTATTTTCACGATCAGGTCAATATTAATTACATGATCCTCAATCTCCTTATTGACCGGGTAAGCTGAAGGATTTGTACTTAATGAATTAATCAAATTAGAGATCAATCCTTCAAAGTAATCCTGAGTACCCAACATATCAGTCTTTTCCTGTCTTAAGAGATAATCATGAATTTTAGCAATTGAAAATATCCTGTTTTGAGTTTCCTTAATAAAGTCATTGAGCTTATCATCCCTGCTCATACTGCTCTTCATGAACAGGATACTCGAGATCATCTGTAAATTATTTTTGATTCGATGATGCAATTCCCTGAACATGGTTTTGTTCAACTCCAGGGCATTACGAAGTTCCGTCTCTTGCTTTACACGATTTGTGACATCCCTCAATATCACAGAAAGTTGAATTTTTTCACTCGTTTCAGATCTGGAGATAGTTGCTTCTATGGGGAATTCCTCACCATTCTTTCGTAAGCCGAAAATTTGATTGAGATCTCCCATTTTCCTCGAGGTTTGAGAGGTACTTTTAAACTTTTCAGTCAACTTCACATGATTCGATCGGAATCTCTCAGGTAGAAGTATTTCAAGATGTTTTCCAATAATTTCTTCATAACTATACCCGAACATATCTGATGCCGCTTTATTAAATAGCATGATCTCCTGATTCTCATCAATCGAAATGATAGCATCCATAGCGGAATTGATAATATTCACATGGTGTCTGATTTCCTGTGTCCTTTGGGCTATCTCCGCTTCCAGTACTTCATTTTTACTTTTAATAATCTCTTCAGCCTTCTTCTGATCAGTCACATCATGTGAAAAAATTATCGCTCCTTCTTCAATAGGCTGAACGCGCAATTCAAAATACCCCTTACTACCATCCGGAAAATTGAATTCATTAATCAGGAATTCCTCATGTTGGTCATTTAAGCATTTTGAAATTAACTCAAACGTTATCGTATTTTCAATCCCAGGATACTTTTCCATCATCGAGTAGCCAATCAACTCATCCACCTTTTGTTTTGCATGAATAGCTGCACTCTTGTTCAGGTATACATATCTAAAGTTTGGGTCAACTACCTGAACACCCTCAATAAGGTTATCAAAAATTTTGAATTTACTATGGATCATTTGGCGATGAAAACAGCGGAATTTAAAGAATCTGATATGAATAATTAAAATTTCATATCAATATTCATTTGGCGGTTTGTATACAAGGAATTGATCAGTTATATAAAATGATAATTGTAATTCTAATACTAATTATCATCTAATTAAATCTGGAAAATGTAAACCATCATAGAAATAACAGAAATGTTATACTGCTATTCTGAAGGAATTGTAAATTAGATATCTCTAAGCGAGTACAACAAAAAATAACTCTAGATGCGAAGATATAATCCCATAATTGCCATTGTCCTCATCTTCATTACTACCAATTTGAATTTTGCCCAGGAAGCGGAATGGTTCTTAAAGGTTCAGCGTAATAAACCGGAAAGAGTAGAATGGTTTAAAAACCTGGGCTTCGGTATGTTTATCCATTGGAGCTATGACGTTCAGCTCGGTTCGGTGATCAGCCATTCAATGGTAGGAGCTTCAGATGATTACCTCGACTACTTTGTAAACGAACTACCAAAATCATTCAATCCTACCCAATTCAACCCGGATGAGTGGGCTCATTATGCAAAACTGGCCGGGATGAAATACGTGGTTTTCACTGCCAAGCATCACTCCGGTTTTTGCATGTTTCATACGGAGACAACTGACTTCTCCATTGAAAACACACCTTTCGGGATAGACGCTACCCGTGAGGTACTCGAGGCTTTCCGGAAAAAGGGCATTGCAGTGGGACTCTATTTTTCGCCGGATGATTTCCACTTTTTGCTGGAAAATAATCTCCCAATTGATCGTGATTCACCTGTAAGTCTGCCGGGTGGAAACCCGAAGCTCATGGAGTACACCAAAAAGCAATTAAAAGAACTGCTGACTAACTATGGAAAGATTGACCTGATCTTCCTGGATGGACAAACCCAGAAACATGAGTGGATCAATACGGAGCTGGCAGCTTACTGCTGGGACCAGGATCCGGATATTCTGGTGACCAGGGGCGGGATGGTCACTCCGGAGCAAAACCTACCTAACCTGCCTTTAGAAGGACCCTGGGAAGCCTGTTTTACGATGGGAACTCAGTGGCAATACAAACCCACGAATGAAGAATACAAATCCGGGACTCAACTGATCAATATGCTTATCGAAACCCGTGCAAAAGGAGGAAACCTGTTGTTAAATGTTGGACCTGATGACCGCGGACAATTACCGGTAGAACAAATCCAGCGTCTCCAGGAGATTGCGCTCTGGCGGGTGGTAAACCAGGAAGCCGTTTATGACATTGAAACCTTCAATATTACCAACGAACAATTTGTATGGTATACCAAAAAACCGGGAGAAAATACCGTCTATGCCTTTATCACTGAGATGGATCTGCCGATCGGTCAAAGAAGGCAATTGCTGCTGGAAAACATCGAAGGGTCGGGCAACACTAAAATCTCTGTACTGGGTCATGATGGTAAAACGCTGGAATACAACCCTGCTGCCAATGTAGTCCCCTGGTGCAGACCAGCAAAAGACGGATTGATCGTCAGCTTTACCCGTTCCCAAAGGCTTTACAATGATAGAAAATGGCCTAATCCGATTGTGCTGAAGCTGGAGGGGGTTACCTACAAAGAGTAATAAGTATTTGACAGAATGTTCATGTATCGAATAGCTCCCTGGTATAGTTACTTTTCCAATACATCATTTCTAATGATTAACCTTAGGTAGCATCTGCAACCAGACGGCTTCCATGTCACTCCCAATGCTTGAATCTTTTGTCACCTCCCAATAGCTCGTTCTTTTGAGTTTTAGCGCAAGTGTGGTCGTAATAAAACTTTGTGTCCAGCCGGTAAGAGTTCCCCAGGCTCCCCAGCCATGATCGGCATTGGAACCATAGTATTCCCAGTTTTCATAATCAAACGCACGGAACCAACAACCATCTAAATCGGCATGAGCAGGGGAAACTGTCTGAATTCGTACGAGAAAATCGGCCAGCTTATCTACTGCTATCAGATATTTTTGGTCTTGTGTTGCCTGAGCTGCTTCGTTCAATGCAAAAAAGGCAAAGTTGGAAGTATAAAGCATATCGGCTACAGGGTCTCCATTATTATGAATCACCGGAGCTTCATTGGTTCCGTAATCGGCATTGGATTTAGGTGCACCGTACCTTCCCTTACTCCCTGCGCCTAACTCTTCTCTGAGAGCACCCGACTCAACCTGGTAATGTAATAGATCATCGCATATCATATGTAACCACTTATTATTCTGTTCAGTGTCTTCTACACGAACCAACCAGGCTAATGGTAATATCATGCGAGCACGTTCCTGTTGAATTCCATTTGTCCATTTCCAATTATCAGGGTAATTGGTCATGGTAATTCCAATGGCTTTTTTAGCCTTATCCAGCAATGGGTGATACCCAGTTTTGTCATAAAGCCATAAGTAGGTCGCCCATAGCCATGATTCATAGTGAGGTGCTATATTTTCGAATTGCTGGTCCATGAGAACTTGCCAGGTTCTTTGGTCAATATCTGCACCGTTCAGCGCTCCTCCACGGAAACCGTTTTTACCCGAAGTTCGAAAGTTTGCAAGAATCAATTCAAGAATTTGCGTGTCCCATTTATTGTTTTCCATCATTTGGGAAGAAAGAATAGAACCGAGCAGTATCCTCGCGTTGTCGTCTCCATAGTATCTTGAAGGGCGTGTTGCCGCCCAGCCTATTAGACCATAAGATGACATCTTTGGGTCTTTACTACTGCTTGTTTTGAACACATCAGAGTTAAATAGAAAATCAAGCAGGTTTTTAGCGATTTCCTCATTCTGCTTACTTTCTTCTATATCATTTACTATTGCTAATGTCATGGCTGTTTCTGCCACGCAATCCCCTCTCAACCAGTATCGATAAGGTTGGCTTCCGTCATCATTTATGTAAGAGTAGTGTCCTTCCATCACTCCAAGAGAACCGTCGCCTGAGGGGAGGCTAAGATTCATTGGAGGACCAACGGGTAGACTTAAAGTATCGATACTCTGCCAAAGATTTAACCAATCAGGATGAATTAAAAAGCGACCTTTTTTGTACCATTCTGCACCTCGTTTTACTGCCAATTCATAGGCATTTTCAGGAAGATGATCTTTAGCGTCGTAGCTGGGCTTGACAATCGGATTCCATTTCACAGTTTCGTCTTCCATCTCAATGGATAGGTAGGACAGAATACCTCGTATGGCACTTTGCCAGGATTTTAGCGGTGAATAGCGGCCTGTTCTGAAATCGCTTAATTTTGTTGTTGAAATCAAACTAGTGCCTTCTTCGAATAGAACGGGGAAATCGGGGGTATTTTCGAGACCATAAACTGCTTTTTTGAACCCTGCAATTTTGGCTCCTTTTAGGTGGCTCTCTCTGTCACTTACCTCTACATAAGAAAAGAGACCTGCGTCCAGAATACTCATTGAGGGTAGGTTTTCTTTAAAGAACTCTGATGTGACAACCAGACGTTCCTTTTTTGTCGATTTGATTTCTCCTGTCTTTTGAGATTTTAACCTATCCGGGAATTCAATATATGTTTTAAGATTCTTCTCTATGACAATCTGATAGAAATCTTCATCTAAGGTGGTTTTACGGTCAGGGTAACCTTTGGCTAAAACCAATAACACCTCATTTTTTTTGCAATGTTTGAGGGCATTATCAATGTCCTCATATCTTCTGCAATCCAGACCTGTTGAAACCAACAATTGGTAAAGATCATTGTCTTCATCAGAGTAAACATGTATCTGCGGCTTTTTGGTTTCCGACTCGATATTACTACCAAAGGCTACTAGTACACTTAAACATATGATCGGAACTATCAATGAAGATTTATATCTCATTTGAATAGATTTCTAACGTCTTCAATAATTACACTACTCAATCTCAACCCGATATCTAATCAAATAGGAATCATTACCATTTAACACCAAAGAAATTCCCCACTTTAAACCCTCACCAACAACATCAGGATCCGTCAAATCCTGTCTAAACACACCCGGTGCAATGGGTCGGTTTTTTACTTTGAGATTAAGCTTGTTGCTCATAAAATCAACTCCATCCGGAGCATATTCAAAGGTATTACTCAATGAAGCCAGGGCGCCAATACCTGTTCCCTGCTGCCAAAGCATCACTTCATGGCTTCCTGATAAAATGGGATTATCAAATTTAGTAAATGGCCCTTCGGGATATTTGGAAAAAGCCACTCCCATTTGAGTGTGTACCGGACCCCCACTCCCATGAGCTCTACCTCTACCCTTATGGTACAACCAGTACAAACCATTTCTGTACATCAGTACCGCATCATCTACCCGATAGCTATCAAATTTTTCGGGTTCTACACTCACTTTCAGGATGGGTTCGTCACTTACACGGATAAATGGACCATCTGGTGATTCAGAAACGGCAACACCTATCGCTGTGATATCAGTTGTTGAGTTATTTTCGAATTCATCTTTTTCATTCCCCGGAGTAGGTTTCACTCCGGTGTAGTACAGGTAATACTTTCCATTTGCATAGAGGATATTGGGAGTGAAAGTAGCCTGGGAGTCAAAAGTATTCTCCTTCCCAACCCCTAAAATCTCTCCCTTTTCTGTCCACGTATATCCCTCATCTGTTGATGTTGCATACCAGAGCGTTCCCCAGTAGCCAGGTGAAACGCCATATACTTTTGTATAATACACATAATAGGTATTGCCCACTTTGATGATATCACTGGGATCACGACGCGTACAGCCCTTTTCATAACCGATCCCGGTAATTGTATCATATTTGAATTTCATTTTTGAAAACTCATTTCTAACAGAGGCTATATCCTGCCCATATGATATCAAAGAAGTCAACAAGCCAAATAATACAGGGTAGTAAATCCTTTTCATCCTATTTTTTTTATTCACCGTAAACTGAAAACTCAAGGATTTGAGGTTCTCCTAGAGAATTCAAAATATTCAACCTCACTTTTGAAACCTTCACATCATCAAACTGATGAATAAATTTATGACCGACAGACGTACCTTCAAATATGGTCTTCCAGCCTTCTTGTGTCTTTCCTTCTAAAGTAAATTTTCGAATCCGTTCACCTTCAGAAATATCTTCCATCAATACCACCTGATTGATGCTTTGTCCTTTAGCCAGTTTCATGGATGATCTTTTTCCCGTACCCGAAGTTTTATCGATCGGATCAGAAAAGCGCCGTCGGATCTCATCGCCAAACTCTTTGAGCCGGATTGAGTCAGCTTCAGGTATAAGACCATCAGGCTCTGGGGTCACACCCAATATCAGGGTGGTGTTGTGACCTACCGAATTGTAATATTTATCTATCAGATCATCTAACGGATAAATCAAATGTGCTCTATCTGGTTCCCAAAACCAGTCATGACCTCCATTTCCTCTTAGTGGGGTATCACTCATTGCCGGAACATAGTATTGGCCATCAGGATCACCCGTCTTTAGCAAGGCAAAATCGTTTGCATTGATTTCCTTTTTGGCACTCTCACCCGCACCTATCACGGGGTACGTAAAGGTGCCCCAACATGGATACGGAACTGTACCAGACTCACTACCTCCCCATCGCATGTCTGCTCGTTGGAGGTTATGATAAAAAAGTCCATTGGGTTGATACTTTTCGAATCTGGATAATACATCCGGACCACCTTGCTCGGGGCCATGAGCCCCGCCATCAAACCAAACCATAGCCCAATCCCCATAGCGGGTAAATATTTCTTCTACAATTTCTTCCACCATTGTATTGTAGTATGCCTGCCGATTTTTTGCTAACTCATCCTCGCCCTGTACCATGAAATCATGAACACCATAAAAGGCATTCCACCTGATCCCAATATAAACTCCGGGTAAAATTCCATATTTCTCACAGGATGCTTTAAAGTCACGAAGAACATCCCCTTTCCCATCCTGCCATTTAAGTGCTTTCATGCAATAGGGCGTGGCATCACTTTGATGAAAAAAGAATCCGGTTTCATGAGAAACAGTTAGAATAGCAATTTTGAATCCGGCCTCTTTTAAGGTCTTAATCCACTGATCTGTATCATATTGCTGAGGATTGAAAATATTATAGTCAGTAATCGGGGTAATCCTGGCTTCCTGCTGTACATACTGCTTGCCATCAAAAGTGTGGAGGTCCATACAAACCAAGGCAGCCAACTCGGCATCCTGCCAGGCCAGTTGTGCAGGGGTCGGCAGGGGAACCTGACTTTGAGAAAAAGCCAGATTGAGAAGCGACGTGATCAATAGACCGGTAATTATTTTAGGGAACATTTCAGGAAGATGAAGCAATCCAAATCAAGAAGTATCATATCCTTAAAACTAGTTCTTTTGCTACATTTGGTTATCATAGCAACTTATTCCTGATCAAATTAGCCCTATCCAATTATGTACAAAAATCTTTCAACGCTATCCCACATCGATCGTCGCTCCTTTATCAAGACTACCTCCGCTTTAAGCCTTGGCGTGGGAATGCTCCAATCTTGCGACCTGTTTTCTCAATCTCCACAGCCAAAAAAGCTGCAGATCGAGCGGGTGAGCTCTGACTTTGAGCGTGAAGACCTTTACCCGTATCGCTTCAAAGGCAGCGCCATCACCGATAGCTGGCAGACGATGGCGATGCTGGAAAGTCCCAATGGAATAAGAAAAGTAGGAATTTGTACGCAGGGTGTGCTATGGTCAGATGCGAAAGTTTTTGCCAACCATTCCGAAAGTGCAGGAAATGCTTTGATGTACGCCATGAGTGAGCGGGCATTGCAAATGATCAAGGGACAGACCTTTGATACACCCGTGCATATGGTGGATAGTGTGCTGGATGAGCTGTTGGAATATGGAAAGAAGATTACTAACAATCCTGATCTGAGAAAGACATTTGCTTTAAATGCTTTAGTTGGGGTTGATAATGCTGCCTGGTTGGTCTATGCAGAAGAAAATAAATTCGGGTTTGATGAAATGATCCCGGAAGCTTACCGTCCAGGACTTTCCAACCGGATGGACCAGGTAGCAAGTATACCTTCATTCAGTGTTGGTACTTCGATTGAAACAGTGAAGCAGGCAGCAGATCAGGGATATTTTATGCTTAAACTCAAGACCGGATCTGCAGGAACCCAAAAAGAGATGATTGAGAAAGATATCCAGTTCCTTGAGGGTGTCCATAATACCATTGGTAAATACGAAACTCCACATACCAGGGATGGGAAAATCCCCTATTACTTCGATGCCAATGGCCGGTATGAAGAACTGGATACCTTGAAGCGATTTATAGATCATGCGGATAAAATTGGCGCACTGGAACAGATAGCCGTCATTGAAGAACCATTCAGCGAATTTAATGAGGCCTATGTTGGAGATCTTGGAGTCCGCATAGCTGCTGATGAAAGTGCCCATACTGTTGAAGAGGCCAAAGCGCGTATTGAGCAGGGTTATAAAGCCATCGCAGTTAAAGCCATTGCCAAAACTTTAAGTATGACGATGAAGATTACCCAGCTAGCTTATGAAGAGGACATCCCATGCTTCTGTGCTGACCTTACTGTAAACCCGATATTAGTTGACTGGAACAAGAGTGTGGCCGCCAGACTACCTGCCTTCCCTGGAATGAAACTTGGTTTGCAGGAAACCAATGGGCATCAGTATTATAAAGAATGGGATAGATTGATGAGCTACCACCCAAGGAAAGATGCCCCGTGGACAGTGACTAAAGATGGAGTTTATGATACCGGGAAAGAATTTTTTGAGGAAGATGGCGGGATCTTTTTACCGTCTCAACATTATGAGGATATTTTTAAGGATGTATAAGTAGTCATGGCATCACTCAAAGTGATGCCATGACTTTATCAAACATCAAAAAGATCAATTTTTAATGTCTACCTGAAATCAGACATTAAAAGGGCACTCTCCCTACTCCTTCCACCCCGGCCCCTTCACGAACCTACCAGGTGTAGCTCCGGTATGCTCGCCATCTTTGAGTACCTGCTCCCCATTGACGAAGACATGAATGATACCGACTGCATACTGATGCGGCTTTTCAAAGGTGGCTTGGTCTATTACCTTCTCCGGATCGAAGACCACCACATCTGCATAATTCCCGACTTTGAGCATTCCTCTCTTTTTCAGTTTAAGGTTTTTTGCTGGTAGAGCAGAAAGTTTTCTTATTCCTTCCTCCAGTGAGATCACGCCCTCATCTCTGGCATACTTACCAATTACCCGAATAAACGACCCGTAAGCCCTTGGATGGGTACTTTGTTTGATAAATACACCTTCATTGGTATATGATCCGGCATCGGAGCAAAAGCTAACCCATGGGATAGCTACTTTCTTTGCAATATTCTCCTCTGACATCGAGAAATAAACGACCTGGATACGGCTGCCATCCTCAACAATCAAATCCATCATCACTTCCTGGGGAGTCACACCACGTTCCTCGGCCACTTCACTCAGATACTTTCCTATGTATTTGCGTAGAGCTTCATTTTTAAAACCTACTAGCAGGATCCTTTCCGGTGGGGTGGTCCATTCGATCTCTTCTAAAATGTTATCTCTTAAAGTTGGATCAGCCAAACGTTTGATTGTGGCATCCACTCCACCTTCCCTAACCCAGTCGGGAAGTTGTACGTGCAAACCTGTGGAACTCGCTGGATAGGTATAGATATCCGCTGTTACCGCTAAACCTTGATGCTGAGCATTTTCTACCAAGGTGATCACGCTATCCAGCTTATACCAGTTTTTATCTCCTGAAGCTTTCAGATGATAAATCTCAGAGGCAAGGTCGGCTTCCCTGGCAATAGAAATCAGCTCATTCACTGCTTCGATCAGACTATCACCTTCGTCCCTTATATGTGAGATATACATTCCATTGTAGTTGGAAACCACCTTGGCTAATTCAATAATTTCTTCTGTATCCGCATATCCGCTGGGGGCATACAACAAGGAAGTAGACATGCCCATGGCCCCCTCTTCCATCGCCTCCCTCACAAGAGATTTCATCTGATCAATTTCCCCTGAGGTTGCTTTACGGTTTTCCATCCCGATCACATATTCTCTAAGGGTTCCGTTTCCAACAAACGAAGCGATATTGGTAGAGACTCCTTTATCCTCAAGATATTGAAGGTATTCCCCCAGAGTGGTCCAGGAGACATCATATTTGATGTCCACCTGATTTTCTTTCATCTCGATCTTCATGCTATCAGAAAGTGGACCCATGGAGCTCCCTTCTCCCATTACCTCGAGTGTAACACCCTGCCGGATGTCTCCCTGAGACCGACCATCTTCGATCAACGCAACAGTCGCCCAACTAAGCATATTGATAAAGCCAGGGGAAACCACCAATCCATTAGCATCTATTTCTTTTATTGCTTTCTTACCCGATAAATCTCCAATAAAAGCAATCGTATCTGCTGAAATGGCTAAATCTCCAATAAATCGGGGCTGTCCGGAACCATCAATAATGTTACCATTTCGGATGATCACATCATAGTCAAGAGAAGGTGTACATGAAATTAAAACGAAGCAGGTAAGGCCAAAAAGTAGTTGAAGAAATTTCATTTAGTCAGGTTTTGATTCATTGGATACCTGAATTTAAGGTGAAAATAGTCATGTCACAACATTAAGCTTTAGCCAGGCAATCATTCAATATCTTTGGACTAGTAATAGAACTCCAATATTATGAGTACAAAAATTGAAGATCTGATCAGAACCTTTCAAATTACTTTTGATCAAAATCCCTGGTACGGAAAATCAATCATGGACGTACTTAAACAGGTTGACTATCGAAAGATCAACAATAAACCTGGAGGTTCCCCACACAGCATAGCTCAATTGCTGAAACATATGATCGCCTGGAGAACCTTTGCTATTATCAGATTAGACCAAGATCCGGGATTCCTGATTGAGATGAATTCAGAGGAAGACTGGTCATCACTTATGATTCAATCTGAAAAAGAGTGGGAAGAACTTATTCAGGAATTAAAAGAGTCTCAGGAAAAAATATTAGAGATTCTTAAAACGAAAGAAGAAGAATCACTTAATCAGTTAATGCCTGAGAGCAAGTATACTTTTATGAATCTAGTGGAAGGAGTCATTCAACACGATGTCTACCACCTGGGGCAGATTGCCATGCTAAATAAGATGTTGAGCTGAATGAGTCATGGCACCACTTGGAGTGGTGTGATGACTAGTGATGCAAGTTACTTATACACTACCTCAATGCACTTCTCTGCATATCGCTTTCCGAATTCAATAGCAGAGTTATGATCAAAATGAGCCTCATCCTGGTTTGTTAAGTCTTTTGAACTAACCAGGTAGGTATATGGAATTTCTTCCGGGATTTTCCTCATAAGTCTCCTCATCTCTTTGTAGCTATCGCGCCATGGCCCGAGCTCGCCGAAAAAGATAGGTAAATTAGGCACATCCAGGTCAGCTCGGAGGTCAGCAAAAACCTGTGAAAGCTTTTCGATATAGCCTTCAGGATGACCTGAATTGCTCTCACCCTGGTGAAAGATAATGGCTCTCAGTCTGGAGTCAGGATACCTGGCCAGCGCATTTTTGGTCCGATTGACAATACTTTCGTAATAAGCCCAGTCACTCCCCTTCATAAACTTTTCAATGGGAGTACCTCCCCGAGCCTGGACGATAATACGGATCGTA
Organism: Bacteroidota bacterium; assembly: GCA_047947195.1. Classification (GTDB taxonomy): domain Bacteria; phylum Bacteroidota; class Bacteroidia; order Cytophagales; family Cyclobacteriaceae; genus UBA7330. The sequence goes on along the minus strand of CP170458.1, from coordinate 511,280 downwards.
TCCTTTAAATGCGCAGCAATGGTTTTGGAAAATGCATAGGCAGGACCTAATCGCTGCATGGAATAATCATCTTTTCGGATGGTGCTGTAGCGGTTAAGGGGATTTTTGGCGGGAATGAAATCGCCTTCACTATTCAGGATAAGTACATTATTCATTAACAGGGTATCTCCCTCTATTGCTGCACGACCTGCCATATTAGATTGACCAAAAAAGAGGAAGAGGTCTGTGGGTTGGGCTTGTAAACTTAAGGTAAGGGCCAGAGAACATAACGCCAGTATATATTTCATGCTTAAAGGGGTTTATCCTTTGAAATATACAGAATATCTGAGTTTATCCATTCATACCATACCACTACTGAACTTTTAGCAGTCACCTATTGCTAGATGACTCCGTTAAGAAGCTTTGGAATAGTACTTCTTCACTACCCACTGAACGCTATAAACGATTAACAGCACCCATGGAAACCCATGAAGCACTAAATCAAAATAATCTATGGGCTGCATTCCAATTGCTCCGCCCCATACCCACCGGAGCTTACCCACAATATGAGGTTCAGGAAAAAAGGGAGCTAATCCCAATGTGAGGCTAAGGATGATTGCCATCCGTATTTTATTGTTTTTCAAGTGCTTTTAGTCGTTTTTCGATTTCGATTAATTTATGAATGATGATGATGTGTGTCTTTTTCGCATCGATGCCAACAACGCTTTCATCACTGGCAATCATTTTCTGGATGGCTTCGTAGGTTTCTTTAGGTATTTCGTGATTTTCCATATTTTCGAATTTAAGTTTCTACCCTAAGGAAGACCTTTGACTTCTCTCATCAAAATATTCTTCAATATTACAGATCAATTGCAGCCCATATGGTAACTTTTGTTACACTTGTAGCGTGCATAATTTGCGTCCTTTACGGTTTCTTTTGAATTAGCATAAAATGGATATAAAAGCGTTCGAGTTACAAGTCGTTGAACAAAGTAAGACAACTCCCGTATTGGTAGATTTTTGGGCCCCGTGGTGCGGTCCCTGCCAGGTCATCGGACCTGTACTTGAAGAATTAGTCACTGAAGCGCAGGGTAAATGGAAACTGGTAAAAGTGAACGTTGATGAGAGCCAGGAACTGGCTGCAAAATTTGGCGTGAGGGGTATCCCAAACATCAAACTATTTATTGATGGTAAGGTCACTTCCGAACAAACGGGGGCGCTTCCCAAATACCAGATGGAAAAATGGCTGGAGGAGCAAATCCCTGATCCAAGAACTGCGGAACTGAACTCAATCCTGAGAAGGCTTCAGCAGGGAGAGTCAAATGCGCTTATTGAACTTTCATCCTTTGTTGGCCAGCATCCCGATTTTGATGAAGCCAAAGTAGTCCTTGCAGAGCATGTGGTTTTATCCGATCCTGAAAAGGCCAGGCAACTCACAGAAGATATTGCTCATAAGGAAATCTTCCTGGATCGACTAACCAATATCAATGACCTGGCAGAACTTATCTCGACACAATTTGATACAAACGGTGGAGTAAGTGAAAAACTGGCCAATGCACAAAGCCTGTTAAAAAAAGGAGAAATGGAAAAGGCGTTGGAGGAAATCATTGATTCTGTGAGAGTAAACAAATCATTTAATAATGATTTGCCCCGAAGAAGTGCCATCGCGATCTTCAATGTACTGGGACCTTCTCATGAGATCACACGAAGCCAACGCAGGAAATTTGACATGGCGCTTTACTGATTTGAAATCTGGTAATCACCAAGCGATCCCAAAACAACCCTTCCACCGTCATTCAGAGCGTAAGGAAGAATCTCCTGATCGCAAGTACTTGTTGAGATTCTTCACTTCACACACAATTAATTAAAGTGAAGCCGGATGTTTCGAGTCCTCCTCCCGGTCTGCCTTATGCCCACCAAACCCGTGGGTATTCTGATGGATAAAATCCTTGGGGAAGTCTTCAACTCCAGGAAATCCCAGCCTGATATCTCTACCTTCATAAGGAATATAATCCGTATGGAACAGGTAGTCCCATATACTTAAGGTAAGCCCAAAATTCACCCCGTCCCGCTTGTCTTTTGGCAAGTCATAGGCATGGTGCCAGATATGCATCTGCGGATTATTGAAGATGTATTTTAATGGCCCAAGGTTTAGCTTGAAGTTGGAGTGATTGAAATGTCCAACAGCAAGCGTGAAGATATGGATGATAAAGAAATCTCTTAATCCAATACCAATCAGTGCAAGTGGGATGTATTCAATACTCCTGTATACCACATTCTCCATCCAATGGTATCTCAGGTGCGCGGCAAATCCCATTTGTTCAACCGAGTGATGAACTTTATGAAATTCCCACAATGCCGGAACTTTATGGAGCAGCCTGTGCGTCCACCACTGCACAAAGTCTCTGACTACAAAACCGATCAAAAGATGGGTCCAGGTAGGCCAGGTCATCACTTCAAAGGCTACCAGGTTGGTAATGCCCATGGAGGCCAACAGATCATTAAAAAAGTGGACCACCACATTAGAAGCCGCATTATAGATAATAAGCGAAAAGAGGAAGAAATTGAAGAACATGTAAAAAAAGTCCAACCAGAAATCCTTTCGGAATTTGGCCTGCTCCTTTCTCCAGGGTTTTACTATTTCGAGGATAAAGAAGAAAGCAGATACCCCGATCAACCAGTAAAAGTAGCTATGCCAGGTAGGATGTATAATTTCCTGCCACAGGTAATTGGCATACCCGGTGTAGCTTCCAACGATTATATTCCAGATCTCTTCCACGATTGATTAATTTAAACAAACATACGGTTTGACAGAAGAGTTCGATGTAACAATTGTTACAGAATTAAATCGAAAGAAATAATCTGATCAGGAAACCTAGGTTTAATCAATTACTTATCTGTTCCAATCCTCATATTGTTGAGTCCTGTATCCTAATTCCTTTAATTTGGGCAGATACGATTGGGGTATTGCTGAAAGCAAGATCAAACCATGATCTAACCCTTTATTCACATCTCCCTCTGAATAAACCTTGGTCAATAAACTCATGTTTGGCCAAAGCAAATTTTCTCTATTGAGTTCGTCTTTGCTTTGAGCATATTCACTTGGAGAAGGTTTTTTATCCTCAAGAATGGTTATGTTCTTGATTGAAGAATTCAACCTCATGTATGGGTAAAATTCAAAATCATATTGGATGCTAACATTTCTTTTGAGGTAATCGCCAATTACTAAATCATCATTGCGCAACAAAATAGGTATGTGATCATTGGATTTTTTGGATTTCAGTACGACTTCTCTCGCAATCACATAGCAATTCTCAATTGAAAAGGGGTTTCCAACACTGGCAATAAACACGCTATCCATCTTACAGTTTTTAAAAATGACCTCGTTCAGATTACCCGTGATATATGAACCGGAAAAATTACAATTCTGGAATATTAACCCCCTTATATCAGTATCTGTTAATAAAACCATTTCGAAATTAATTCCGTCAATAACAAAAGGAGAATAGTTTGATCCGGTGATTATTTTTTCTCCCACTTCTGTTAATAGATAACCTCCATCCTCGGTACCTAAATACTCCAAACCTTGCAATCTCCTATATTCAAGGATTTCACTTACTTTTTCCAGATTGAGAGATCTCTCATCTGGGTTTTGATCGGCTATCTTCATCAGATTAATTAATAGTTGTATAGAGAGATTTGTATATGCACTATCTGTCCTTGCAATCGTTGATAATGTGTTCATACCAGCCATTCTGCTTATTGGCTCACTGGATGACAATAATTTCATCGATTCTGTAAATAAAGCTGCATTGGCCTGCTAACTAACCATTTTTTGTTGCAATTCCATTTGTTCCTTCATCAATTTACGATTGGCCTCATATTCACTAGCATCTTGAAGCCTTTGCTGTTGTTGCTCTTCTATTTGTCTTCCAATTAACTTTCGATCCTCTTCAGCAATTTTCGCGTTGGAAGAAATCTGTTGTAATTGAGCAGATCGATCCTCTGAGGCTATTTTAATTGTTGTTGCTAGTTGTTCATTGGTTTTCTCAATAGATAGATAGTTGAAATACAAAGTACCTATTAAAGCAAGCCCACCAAAAATCTGGGCAATAATGGCCCTAGCCTTATTCTCCTGTTCCATCCTTACTTCATGAGTTGGCAGATTTCTGGTTTGAAGGAAGGGGATAAAGATTATCAATAAGATAATAAGGAGAAGTACAATCAAAATAATGATTATGGTGCCTATCGAAAGCGCATTTGAATCTTCTATAATTGGTTGTGTCATGATGCTAATATGATCTTTTCAAGAGAAATCAAATCTGATTATCAATTTAACTATGTTAGATGGCTTTTACATGTACATCTTCAAACATTTAAATTAATATACATAATTGATCCCAAATAACTCTTTCATTTTATTCAGTTGTGCAGTATCTTCATAAGGAGAACCAACCTGTACCCAAATGAAAACCAACACTCTCTTTCTAAAACCCACTTTACTGATAGTGGTCCTAATGGTTATGATCATATCTGTCAATGCACAAATTGATGATGATACAGTAGGCATCGATTTCGACAAAGTACAATCGATGACTAGTGGAGATTGCGAAAATTGTTGTCCGGTCTATTTTTCCGTTTTAGTTGACCAGGACTTCTTTTATATCCCAAAAGGTCTTAATGAGGACAGAAATTACACACAGGGAACTGCTTTTAGTACCAGCAGTCCAAACTTACATTGTACCGGATCAGTTTTCAATCGACTTCTCTTCACACCCCTAAACCTCTGGGACAAAGTCCTAAAAATAATGCCTTTCTACAGTAATAATATCTGGTCTGAAGACCTTTCATCGACCACCCTTGGTGGCGTAGCTTTCACCCCGGATTCACTTGACACAGAGCAGGTAGTCGTCGGAGATCGACCATTTGCATTCCTTTTATACCTAAACACCACACGTAGTTATCTTAATGCCACCACCAATAACCGCTTAAATACATTCTCTGTAAGCTATGGTATTATTGGAACGGGGATCGGTGAGGCCTTCCAAACCTGGGCGCATGATGAGATTGTACCCTCTTCTCCCACACCCGTAGGCTGGGTCAACCAAATCTCTGATGGAGGAAAGTTTACTTTCCTTCTGGAATACAAGCAGGCTAACAGGACTTTTATAGGAGGTGGAAATCGAATGTCATTAACCTATGATTTTGGTGGATCAGTAGGTCATAACACCCGCCTTTTCGGTGGTTCAACTTTTCGGTTTAGTCTTTTGAATAGAGGATTAAACCAGTTTACGGATTTTATGTGGAACAACCTGCTTGGATCAATGAATAGTGTAAATGCGTTGGCATCATCAAGTGTAGACAATGAGTTTTTCTTGTTTGCAAAAGCTAACCCATACGTAACCATTCGAAACAGTATGCTTCAAGGTCAGACATATGGTAATAAGGATATTTATGTCATAGAAAGTGAAGATGTAAAAAGGCTGGTAACAACACTAAGTTATGGGGTTGGCTACAGTCGAATAAATAGTAACAATGGAGTATTTGCGATTGCGTATATGCTTAATCACAGAACGCCTGAATTCAGCAGCACACTCTATGAACGGTGGCACTACTGGGGGAGTGTTTATTTGACCTTTACAATCTGATCGTTATGTTTCGGGCTACTATACACGAGGCAAAGAAATTTTCTGAAGATCGGGTCCTGAAACTGAGGGATAGTGTAAGCTTATTTGAGCGAGCTTTCAACACCCAAAGGTTTTACCAATCGATCGTCAACCATACTTTCCGTGAACAGCAGAGATTTTATTATACTCAGCGAAGCAACAAAGACATATACGCTCTTCTGGTAATGGGAATGGAGTTATTTCAACCCCAGATACGCGATTTTGAATCGGATCTTTACTTAAGAATGATAAGAAGGCGAAAACCAGATGGCGTTGCCGGACACTCTCCCAGTGATTCAAAGTACATCATCATTTTCGAAGACTGGTTCGATACCCATTTGACAGATGAGATTGCAGGATTAGTTGCTCATGAATACAGCCATAAATTAGGTTTTCATCACCCAATGGCACTTAATCCAGACACACCGTATTCGGTACCTTATGCAGTTGGCAGGACAGTAACCTCCTTAGCTACGCTAATGAGACAAGGAGCAAACTTTCAAAATGTAAAGCTTCCGGGTGGTTAGACAAAAATCTAACGGAGGCAAAACCACCATTTACCATAACTTACCCCTAATTTTAATATAGCTGGTTTAAACCTCTCGCATCAGTCGGAAGTGAGGGGTTTTCTCTTAATACACACCTGTTTGAAGAGGATATTCTTTAGATTTATAAGTGATATTAGTAGTTATGTTGCATGAGTACAACATAACTGTATGTTGTAGGCCATTGATGACTGCATGAAGAACCAATTTTTCACATTAACGATTTCAGCGATTCTCGGAACAACCGTGGTTTACGGTCTGATGGAACTGGAATCTTACATTCATCGAGCGAACAACCCTGAATATGCGGACATGATTAACGAAGTGGCTGAATTGGGGTTTTCAGATTTAGGTCTAATGATTATGTTTTTTATTGTGGTTTATCCATATCAGTTTGTCGTCAGAACTCTTAAACAACAACTCCAACGGAGAGAATTTTCAACGACACGAACTTCACTAACAATCATTGGAATTTCAACTCTTCTTTATTGTATCGGATTTGCGATCGTGTTCAGAAGTCCTCATTTAGGAACAATAGACACAATTCAAACATTTGGCTTAGGAGCTCTAATTTTTGCAGCTTATTTCCTGACCAACATTTCAATTCACCATTTTCTTTCGAACATCGGAACAGAAAAATTGAAATCTCTTGATAACGTATGAACTGGATAATTAGGAACACCTCAAAGCTAAAGTATCATACGAACCTAACCGAACTTTTTCGTCCAATCAGCGGATATATTGGAGACTATAAGTGGTTAATTTCCGACCTAGAATTTACTTCTGATGAACCTCTAGGCTTCTTGAACATGGACAAGGATTACAACTTAGTAACTAGCGAGCAATTCCGTGAATTATTGAAACATGACATGCAGTTCATTTGGGCTTCAATTATAGCGATACCCAATTCGAAGAATAAACCTATTAACATTGACAACCTTCCATTTGTAGAAGGAAACGAGTTGATTTGGAAGAATGATAATATTCAATACCCAGAAGGTGAGATTGAAGTTGATTGTTTTGACAGCTCCTACACAATAGTCAAATTCAAGAACCCCAAACATTCGAGAGAATTCAAGAATTACTTCGATGAGGCTATTGAACTTGAAAAATGGAAATAGACGGCCTACAACAGGCACTAAGCTCAATCGGCTTACTTAGTTATTTGCAAAGAGTATTTGGAACAGATACTTTTGAGATATTTGAAAGTCTAAGCCGACAGAGCTTAGTTAGACGTTGTGGTGCATTCCTATAACTTGAGAGAACGTTGAAACAAGCAATCTTAAGATTCTATCTACCTCTAACACTCGTTTCGTTTGAACTAGTCACTAAATGGTGGTATGGTTTGGCAATTGATGCGAAAGATGTATTCTTTCAAGGCTTCCCATTTATTTATAGATGTGAAGGTTTTCATACGTCCATGTCAACTCAGTATTTCATACTCCCAATGATTGCAGATCTGTTGATTTACTTTCTAATTTTATTCGCAACTGGACAACTAATTAGCCGAATCTGGAAACTCCAAACTCCCAAAGTCATTGCCAGAATATTCTGGATTGGATTCGGTATTTTTTTCTGTGTCCGAACTTACTTCTCAGTCACGGTCTTTGACGATCGTTACAAACTGAATAGAGACTTTGACGTGGCAATTTTCGGAACGGGTATTTCAACATTTGGGCAATTCTCAACTGACAGAACTCCATACAGCGAACAACTTAACAACTGGAAACCGGAATGAACGAAGCAAAATCAATTGGCGCATACAAATCTCCTGGACACAAACATGGGTTTAACTTCATTTATGAAGGCGAAATCCGTTTTGGGCCTGCATACTACAAAGTGGAACTGGATGGTCGAACAATTACAAACCGTACATTTGGATTTGAATTCAAATGGCATCCTGATAACAAATTTTTAGCCCTCCAAGAGTGGTTAACAACTGAAGAACGAAAGGGGCCAATCACTGCATTAACACTAGTGAACTTGGAATACCGAACCTTTGCGAGAATTTCAACTGCTGAACAGGGGTTTATAACCCCATTGGCATTTGAGAACAACGTAATTGTTTATAAAAAGGAGTTCTTCGGAACTGGAAAGACAGCCGAATATGAAATCGACCTCAACTCCATTAGCAATTGGACAACTGAATAAGACGACACCACAACAAGCGATATAGCACATGCCTCTACCGAGTTATTTGAAAGCGATAAGTAAAACAGTAAATTTTAATGATATTTAAAAGTCCAGAGGCAAGTGCCATATCTGGTCGTTGGTAGTCATTACTGCAAATTACAATTATGAAAACATTTGAAATTTTAGCAGTTCTTGGTGCATTAGCTTGGATTTATCCCTTGGCAGTATTGTTGAGAAACATCCTATCAAGAACAAAAATTGAAATTCTAAATCATAAGGAATTAGAAGTTGGATTTACCACTAATGGTCCAATTGTAAATATGGATGTCGCTTTCTCTTCTCGTAATAAAGATGCCTTTGTAAAAAGTGTATCTATCAAATTAGAACATGAAAACAAAGAGAACTTAGAATTAAAATGGGAATGGTTTGAGGAAGTTCTAATGGAATTGGATATTCCTGATAGTGGAATCGTTCCGTATAGAAAAAATCAAAAAGCAATCGCTATCAAAGTTCCTACTGGAACATTAGTGGAAAAGAAAATTGGATTTCAAAATAGAAAGTTTAAATCTGAGTATTCTAAAATTTTTTCGGACACAAATCAAAAGCAAATCAATATCAGCGATAACGACCAGAATATAGAACAGCTAAAAACAAGTAACGAGTACAATGACTTTTTAAACTTATTTAAGAATCATTTTCCCTGGAAAAAAGGTAAGTATTCCGGTGTCATTAAAGTTGAGATTGCTGAGCGAAAGAAGGTTTTTACTCAAGACTTTTCATTTGAATTGACAACACTGGATATAAAAAACCTGGAGTTAAACATTACAACTTGTCAAAAACTAGTTGAAATGCATTTTGTTAAACTGGATAAAGAATTTAAAACAGTTTGGAAATGGGCACAGCCCTTTGATCTAGAAAAGTAAATGACCTGATGTCATTTGGTGCGAAAAAGTAACCTGTCAGTAAATTTCACTATTTTTCAGCAATAATCATTACGTCACAAACCGGGAAGTACCCTCACCTCACCTTCACCAGCCAATTCACATAGGCATTATTAGGCCTCGTCTCTGAGGAGAATCGTACTTCCCCAAAACCTTCCATCAGTGTTGGAGCTCCTGTTCCACTGCGTTCGCCTACTTTGGCGCCTACACCGTAGTTGGTGGTGTTGTTGCCGGAGCGGCCATTGTTGGGTGTGGAGCGGAGGAAGTGCTCATGCCCCTGGAAGGCATCGTCCTGGTAGCTGCCTACTTCGCCGGGCAGGTTACGGCCATTGAAGCGGTCGGCTACATCCGGGTCTTTTTCAGCCCCGTAGTCTGCGCCCCGGAGGAACATCCCCCGAAAATCCGGCAGGGCGAAAGTCCGTTCTCCGTCACCCGCTCCCCAGCTAGTACCGATCACATCAAACAGGGCAGCATATTCGTTGCGGTCAATCTCAGCACCATCACACAGCCTCCACGCATCAAAATCGATGGTGGAGGAATCCCCGGAGTAGGCGATGATCGTCCCGATCGGGTAATTGATCCATTTCATACTTTCCACAATGGATCGGGCTTGGTCCGCATTTTCTTTGATGATGGAAAGGGACTGCTGTCCGGCCTTGCCCTGGATGGTCTGCAGCGCGGCAACATAGCTCAGGATACCTGAGGCGATGATGAAGGCCAGGGCTCCACCAAGCATGGCGTAGATGCGCTTACGCTTTACAAGGAAATATTTGTCTTCTAAGTATTCGAGGTCTCTGTCGTTTAGTTGCATGTTGATTCGTTGATTTGTCTATTCGTTGAGAGGGTTCCTGCGTAAGCATGAGCTTTCCTGCGAAGGTTGGGACTCTTCCTGCGGGTTTGTGACCTTTCCTGCGCGACTTGTGGGTCGGTCTGGGGCGGTTGTGACCCTTCCTGCGTGATCTGGAGGTCGTCCTGCGGAAGTTGGGACCTGTCCTGCGAGGCTAGTGACCCTTCCTGCGGGAAAAGTGATGCTTCCTGCGTGGGTTTTGGCTTTCCTGGGATGGAGTTGCGATATCATATGATTCTGGAGATGGCACCGGATAAAATAAAAAATCACCTTCCCGGCGGAGAGGAAGGTGACTGATTAATTCACGGACCTTAGTTCCGTGTCCTTCGGAAATAGGCACTGGAAAATCCTCTTAGTTTCTCAGGATCTTTTCGGAAAACATATTTTCCAGTTATCCGAATCTCATCTACTAGTCGCTTTAGGTGAGTATAGGCTCTGTCTCGCATTACTTTGGATTTTGAGTCATCGAACTTGTCTCCATTAGCGCGACCAAGCAGCGTTGCCAGTTCGCTGGATTGGGATTCGGCAACGTCTAGCTCTTTCAAGTCCATACCAATGGCTTGCAGCAAGTTGGAGTTGGCTTTACCCAGAACAGCCAGGTCACTCAGGTCCTGGATCATATCTGCATGTCCGTAACCTTCTTCGATTACCTGCACTTTGGACAGCAGGTCGGTCCTTCTGCGGAAGGCAAACCGGAATGAAGCTTCCAGTGAATTTTTCAGTTCATATACAGCCGGGGATTTCTCATTCCATTCTCGCTCAGCTTCTTCCTGGCTGTATTGTTCCTTCATCCAGATGGATTGGGCATGCCTGAGGGCTCCTGCTCTTGTCGGTAATTCGGCAATTAATTCGGGATCAAGTCCTGCTTTTTTGAGTTTGGGATGATCTTCACTAATCCAGGCTTGCAGGTCATGTGCCTCTTGTAAATACACATCCACCGGGATATTAGGGATCATGACTTCTTCAGTGGGGATAGCTTCCAGAACAGGTAGCAATTTCGAATAATCTTCTTTTGACATAGCTTAAAAAGTTAAAGGTTCTTATAGAACGGTTAAACAATAAAAAGAAATGAATATAAAGTATTTGTTGTAAAACGGTACTGATAAATATAAATATTTATAGTAAAAAACGTATTGAGGTGTTAGGGATAGAAGGTGAAAGTGAAAGGAGATAGCGCGGTGGGTTCCTTCAGGGATTAAGAGTGTGGGAGCATGAAAGGAACAAGGAGAAAGTGAAAATTAGCTATACAAAAACGGAACATCAATCTCCACCTTTAGCCCACCTTGTTTTTGATTTCTGATTTGGATTTTGCCATTTAATGATGATACACGATCACCAATATTTTTCATCCCGATCCCTCCTATTGTTTTTTTCAGCCCTTTCCCGTTATCATTGACTACTAGTGAGATTACCCCGCCAATTATCTCAATTTTTATGGATGCCAGGTTAGCTCCGGAATGCTTAAATACATTTGATGCTAATTCTTGAATGATTCGGAAAAGATGTGTTTTTAGATTTTCTGAAACCACTATGTTTTTAAGTTTTTCATCAATATCAAAGTCAAACGCGATTTCTCCCTGCAAATTGATTTGACTTTGGAGTCTGCCTAACAAGGAAGGAAGGTCCATTGATTCAAGATCAGGAGAAATTAGACTGTGCGATAATAACCGAATATTGTTAGTAATATCTTTCATATAGCTTATCACACTTTGAAAATTCTTATCAAAATCCGGATGATCTTTTTTTGCTTTAAGATTAGTCATACTCCAATATAAGGCCACCATCTCCTGAATGATGCCATCGTGAAGTTCCATGGCTATCCTGTTTCGCTCCTTTTCCTGTGAACGCATACTGTTTTCCAATAACAGGTCTCTGAAAGTAATATTCTTCCGTTCTAAATTCTTAGCTTCGGTTATATCCTGGACAGTACCAATCGATTCAATTGGTTTCCCTTCATTATCGTAAAAGGTGTTACATCTCTCATTAACCCACTTGATTTTTCCTTTGCCTAGCAGCAGTCGATGTTCTATATCATAAGGCTTTCGATTTTCAACATGTTCTAAATAAGTAGTATTTACTTTGACCCGATCATCGGGATGCACAAAATTCATGAAGGATTCATAGCTAGCCTTGAATTGTTTAGGGTCAGTTTCAAAGATTTCAAATATGAGATCACTCCAGTATAGATGATTTTTAATCAGATCCAGCCTCCAATACCCCATCTTTCCAATTTCCTGAGATTTTTTCAGGGTAGCCTCGCTCATTTTTAGTTCTTCCACTCTTGCTTCCAAAGCGGCCAAAGATTTTTCTAGTTGACTTGTCCTCTGAATTAACTTCTTCTCGTCTTTAATTGTAGCAATGATCAATTCACTCGATTCAGTCTTTGTCGGTGCCAGGGTGATACTGACCGTTACAATACTTCCATCCTTTCTCCGAGCTTTAAATTTTTCACGATCATCCTTATCCAGGCGTATCGGTTGAACCTGATAATTAGCCCGATGGCTTTTATGTATTTCTGTAAGATTCTCCGGCAATAGAATCTCCACCGGCTTATCAATCAACTCCTCATCTTCATAACCAAATAACTGTTTGCATTGCTGATTGACTGCAATGATCAATCCAACTTTATTTACTAAAATGATTGAATCAGGAGAAGCATTGATAATTTCCTGAAGCATAAACTTTGATGGTTACATTGATACAATAGTGTAACAATTGTTACTGAACTATTGTGTTTATAGGCATAAAATTGCGGTGCAAAATAAAGCAGCATCCCCAACCGGGGATACTACCTCTTCCACTATTCAGTGGATACGATTTAAGAACCAGCTGATGTAAATATACTTAGACTATAAGATAATTTCAATAGATTATACGCTATTAGAATAAATCACAATTAATAAGACCGTGAGCTCCAAAAGCTTTTTGACTTGTATTTTGAAAATACTAAATTTAATAAAGTGTATCTCACTAATAATCAGACACAACGAATAGACTAAAAGAACAAAAATTTTATATAATTTTTAAACAATCCTTAACCACAACCAGTTTTTAAAATTTTAAAATCCTGATTTTCAAAGAACCATTGTTTTTATTTATTTTATTTATCTTCTTACCGTTAGAGGATATTCTGCTATGGAAAATGGATTGCTAAGGCTATGGCCTAAGAAATAACCCTACTCAAAACGTGATTTATTTAGCTAAAGATTATCTTGAATCCATTCAGGACAAATCAACTACAGAAGCCATTGAGATTCTTCTTTCCTTGATCCGGAAGAAGTTTGATTTGGAGTATGTCAATATTGCAATCTATGACAAATCCAATCAGCAATTTGTTTTCCACAATACACCCGGAGACCCGCTCAATGCATTTTTTGGTAAACCTGTTAAAATGTCAGATACCATTTTATCAGAAATAGTTTCCAAGTCGGAATCCATATACAGGAAAGATATTACCAGCGAGTCAAAACACTACAAATTTGATAAAAAACTTATTGACCTGGGGATCAAATCCAACTTTCTAGTCCCCCTGATCATTGATAAGGAATTATATGGGACGCTTAACCTGACTAGCAGTAAGGTCGATGGATTTTATGAAGAGATAAGAAAATCCATTCTGGAGTTGATCCCGATTGCCTCATATGCACTGAGCAGAAGGATACTACTGGAAAACCTGGAGACTGAGAAAAGACAGTATCAGGAACTGGTCGAAAATTCCCAGTCTATAATTCTTAAGTTAGATACTGAAGGACGAATTAAGTTTTTAAACTCCTATGGTCTTGAGCTCTTTGGTTATCAATGGGACGAAGTAAAAGATCAGAATTCTGCATTGTTTATTCCTGAATTTGATGAGCAGGGAAACGATTTACGGGCTTTATATAAACAGATTTTAAAAAATCCGGAAAATTTCCCGGCAAAGGAGGGTGAAACATTACGTAAAGATGGATCCAGCCTTTGGATCACCTGGTCCAATCGCCCAATCTATGATGAAGACGGAATCTTAACAGGTATTTTAGGCATTGGTATCGATCAGACCGAAAGACATAGTCGACAAGCCGAAGGTAAATACCGGGAACAAATAGATGCTCTCACAAATGACATCTCCAGGACATTCCTCTCCCAGAAACCCGGAGAGATAGACTTCCCCATAAACTATGCATTAGAAGAAATAGGAAAATTTGCCGGAGTCGCAAGAAGTTCACTATTCCTGCTATCAACCGACCAAAGGATCATTTCTAATACCCATGAATGGTGTGTTGATCCATCTCATTCACAGATCGAGCAGGTAAAAAATATACCATTTGAAAAATTTGGATACTATAGAAATCTGCTACTCAAATTCGAAACAACTGCTATTTCCAAATTGGATGATTTACCTGATGAGGCCAAAGGAGAAAAGGAATGGATCAGGACATATGGTTTCAGATCTCTATTGTTTGTTCCATTGGTGCAATACCAGCAATTACAAGGGGCCATTACACTTTATAGCGATGTAGATGAGGAGATCGATTGGCCACCTTATTTGATTCAAATGTTGCAGCAGATTGGAAACCTGATGGTATTATTTCTGGAACGAAACAAGAAAGATCGCCAAATTATTGAATCTGAGGATGAGCTACAGAAAAGAATAGAAAAGCAGACCGGGCAAATAAGAGAGAGTGAAGAAAAATACAGGGCGTTGATAGAATCAGCAGATCTGGGAGTTGCGGTAGCTCATAAAGATCAATTTATTTATTGCAATACAGGAGTTCTTAAATTATTTGGATATCAGGATTGCGAAGAAGAATTCCTGACGTTGCGACTACATGACATCATTCATCCTGATGATCATCAAATTCTATCAGAAGTTCTTGATCGCTACGAAGCCGGAGACAACAAAAACAAAAATCTTATACTTAAATGCCTGAAAATGGACGGAAATACTTTTTATGCTTCCATTTCTACTAGTGACATCCATATCAACGGTCAAAAATTCAGACAGGCAGCCATTATTGATGTTTCTGAATTAAAGGAAAAGGAGCGGTTACTTCAGGAAAGTGAGGGGAAATGGAAAGCACTCATATCAAACGCTCCGCAATACATATCCACGTTAGATTTAGAAGGCAATATTACCTACTCCAATGCTGTGGCTGATGGATTAGATGAAGCCAATGTCATTGGCAAACATTTTAGTGATTTTGTCATCGAAGATCATGTGCAAATGGTCAAATCAAATCTTAAGAAGGTTATAAAAAAAGGTGAAAGCACAAATTATATTGTTCGAGGATATGGATCAAAAAATGAACTTGCTTGGTATGATGTTAGATTAGGACCTATTTATACAAATGGTAAAATAACCTCCATTGTAGCGCTGTTGGCAGATATAACGGATCAAATTGAAGAAAAACAGAGATGGGAAACTTTAGTGAAACATGCCCCCTTATACATTGCCCTGCTTAATAAGGAAAAAAAGATTGAATATGTAAACAAGACTGCTCCAGGATTGGACATAAATGACATTATTGGATCCAGTTGGCTTGAGAATCTACAGGGTGATGAGGTGGAAATGGTTTCGCATAAAATCGATGGTGTTTTCGCAAAAGGAATTCCCGATAGCTACATTATGAGGGGGTACAATGGTCCTAATTCAACGGCCTGGTTTGACGTCAGATTAGGGCCAATAATCCTTAATGGAGAGGTCCATAAAGTAGAAGCAATTGTTTCTGACATTACAGAATTAAAATTGAAAGAGCAATTGCTGCTCGAAAGTGAGGAAAAATGGAAGTCACTGATTACTAATGCCCCGCAGACCATCTCTTTGCTGGATATCTCAGGTAACATCTTACTAACAAATAATAAAGATTTTAACCATGATTTAATTATTGGTCATAATGTAACTGAATTTGTAACCAGTGAACACATTGATTACATCAAATCGCTTGTTAAAAAGGTCATCGACAAAGGAGAGGTTGTTGACTATATGGTACCTGGACATGGACCTACCGGAAATATTATCTGGTATGAAGGAAGGCTGGGTCCCATTTGGACTGACGATAGAGTGACCGGAATTGTTTCTCTTGCTAGTGATATTACTGATCGATTAGAAGAAAAGCAACGATGGGAATCACTTGTAAAATATGCTCCCTCCTTTATTATAATGGTTGGAAGAAACAGAAAAATTGAATTTGTGAACAAGACTCAACCAGGGATGGAACCTGAAGACATAATTGGTATTGATTGGCTTGAATTAGTACACGAAGATCAAAGGGATGTTGCCACAAAAGTTATAAATGAAGCTTTTGAATTCGGGAAATCTGGTCAATATGTTACTAAGGGATACAAAGGACCGGGAGAACTGGGATGGTATGATATCCAGATTGGCCCCATTAAAATTCAGGATAACATAAATAAGGTTGTGGTAATTGTATCTGACATCACAGAATTAAAATTGAAAGAGGAATTGCTTGAGAAAAGCGAAGCAAAATGGAAATCCTTAATCACAAGTGTACCTCTATACATTACCACTTTAAATGACAAAGGACAAATTACATTCAGCAACAATATTGCGAGCGGATTGAGCGAAGGCGATCTCATTGGTAAAGAATTTGGTGGTGACTTCGTACTCCCGGAATATAGAGCTTTAGTAAAATCAAAAGTTGAATCCGCACTTCAAGGGAATATTGCAGAATATATTGTTCGTGGATATAAATCAGAAACGGAGTTGGGCTGGTATGATGTGAGATTGGGTCCCATTTGGAAAGATGAAAAGGTAAACGGCATTGTGGCTTCAATGGTGGACATTACGAGTCAGGTAGAAGAAAAACAACGATGGGAATCACTGGTAACAAATGCTTCATTATTTATTCTTATGGTCAATAAGGATCGAAAGATTGAATATGTAAATAAAACAAATCCAGGAATAGAAATTAAAGATATCATTGGGATGGACTGGATCAATCTTGTACATCCGGATGAACAGGAAATAGCCTCGAAAACCATGGATGAGGTATTCAAAAGAGGGATTCCGGATAGTTATATCGCCAAAGGCTACAAAGGTCCACATGAAATCGGTTGGTATGAAGTCCAGCTGGGTCCGGTTAAGTATGATAATGAAGTAGAGAAGGTGGTAACAATTGTTTCTGATATCACTGAACTGAAGCAGAAAGAACAATTACTCCGTGAAAGTGAAGAGAAATGGAAATCGTTGGCATCAAATGCTCCTCAGTATATCTCAATGCTTGATAAATCAGGAATTATCCAATATACCAATACCAAAGACTTTGAAGAAAGCTTGGTAATTGGTCGCTACGCTTATGATTTGGTACTTCCTGAATATTCGGAACTTGTCAAAGCCAATATACAAACTGTTATAAGAGAAAGACGAACAGTGGATTATATTGTACAGGGGTATGGGCAAAATAGTGAACCAGCATGGTATGAAGGGAGATTAGGGCCGGTCTTGAAGGATGGGGAAGTATCCAATATTATTTCACTGTTTACAGACATTTCCGACCGAATCGAAGAGAAACAGAGATGGGAAACTCTTGTAAAACACGCTCCTTTATTCATTCTACTTATTGATAAGCACAGAAAAATAGAATACCTAAATAAAGTAGAACAAGGAAAAATTGAGGATTATATCGGAAGGGACTGGTTGGATATTTCGCATCCTGAAGAAAAAAGGATTGCAAGTAAAACTATTGATAAAGTATTTGCGTCGGGCGTTGCTGAAAGTTATGTTGTGAAAGGTCTCTTTGGAGGTTGGTATGAAATTCGGTTAGGTCCGGTAAAATATGAAAATGAGATTCAAAAGGTTGTAGCCATTGTCTCTGACATTACAGAGATAAAAGAGAAGGAGCAATTACTTCAGGACAGCGAAGAGAAATGGAGAATCCTGATTCAAAGTGCTCCTATCTACATTACCATGTTGAATGAAAAGGGGGAAATCACTTTCAGCAACAACATAGACAGGGGATTGAGAGATGCAGATATCATTGGAAAGCCATTTTCAAACTTTGTATTGCCTGAATACAAATCACTTGTGGAATCAAAGATTACCGAAGCTAAACGGGGAGAAACTGTTGAATATGTCGGTCGTGTGTATAAGTCAGATAATGAAATTGCCTGGGTCAATGTCAGACTGGCCCCGATCTGGAAGGACTCAAAAGTCCATGGAATTGTGGCTTCAGGAACAGATATCACCAGCCAAATTGAGGAAAAACAGCGCTGGGAAACACTCGTAAAATATGCACCACTTTACATTTTACTTTTAAATAAAGACAAACAGGTAGAATATGCAAATAGAGCCGGTACCGGACAAAACTCTGAGGATATCCTTGGGGACAATTGGTGGAGGTTTATACCTGAAAAAGATCAAGTCATATTCAATGAGAAAATTGAAAGTGTCTTCAGATCAGGGAAGTCAGACAGTGTAATCATTGAAGGTTATCAGGCACCAGGGGTCAATGGATGGCATGAAATCAACCTGGGACCGATCACCATTGAGGGAAGTGTTCAGAAAATAGTTATCATAATAAACGATATTACGGACCGGGTTAAGACCCGTCAGGAGCTCGAAAGAAAAAATAAAGATCTTGAGAATTTCACACAGATTGTTTCCCATGATCTCAAAGCTCCACTACGAGGCATCAATAGCCTGGTTCAATGGATCCGGGAAGATTTGGGCGACTCCGGGGAGTCAATCAATGAACACCTGGATCTCCTGCGTTCCCGCATCAAACGCCTGGATGGATTTATTGATGGCCTATTGAAGTATTCCAAAATTGGTCTGGAAAACAGCAAACCGGAATTGATCAAAATGGATAATTTGATCGCAGACATCATCACCGGAATGGATACCGATTCAAAGAAAATTAAGTTAGACATCCAACAAGGATTACCTGTCATAACCAGTCATGTGGTTCTTGTCGTACAATTATTTTCCAATGTTATCTCAAATGCTATTAAACATAATGACAAGAAAGAAATTGAAATATCAATTGCCGGAAAACAAAATTCTGAAGTAATTTGGTATAGGATAAGTGATAATGGACCTGGGATTCCAGAAGAATTCAGGGAAAAGGTTTTTGAAATTTTTCAAACCCTCATACCAAAGGATGTCAAGGAAAATACAGGGATTGGGCTTACCATTGTTAAAAAAATTATTGAATCACTTGGATGGTCTATTGAGCTGCAGGATAATGACAATGGTAGCGGAACATCCGTTTTAATATCGATACCTGTATGATAGATTTATTTGTTGTTGAGGATGATCAAATTGATAGATTTATCATAAAAAGAGGACTTGAAAAACATCACTCATCTGTTAATCTTAAGTTCTTCTACAATGGACATGAACTGGTTAAGTTTCTGGAAGTTTCAAAATCAAAACATCATCCATCGTTGATCCTGTTGGATATTAACACACCTCAACTGAGTGGAAAAGAATTCTTAGAGCTATATGCAGGACACCCAAAAGTTCAATTCATTCCAAAAATTATGATCAGCACAAGTGGCAATTCCAGGGATATTAAAGAATGCTATAAAAAAGGTGCCTGCGGTTATTTTGTTAAGCCTGTGGATAATGATCAGTTCAATACTTTTCTAGACGGCATCGTGAACAATTTCAATCAAATGGAAACAATGAATATCTGATCCAGTCAGATCACTTGTGCTGCTATATGTCTGTAGTACCCCTCAACAACCTGGTAATCTCTTCCTCAAGTTTCCTTCGTTGAGTCATATTCTTAAAGATACCCCTCAATACCTTTTGCTTATTGAAGTCTAGTGTGAGCAGAATATTTCCCTCAAGTAATGTATTTTCACTTTTGAAATTCTGAGTAGTTAATTTCACCTCGCTTATCAGTTCATTCAAAGCATGCCTACCAAACAGTCCTTTTAAATAATCATGATGTTCAGGAAAGAGATCTGCAACCTTCAATTCCAACGGATCAATTTCATTTGTTCCAGTTAGTTCAAAATACATGGATTGATTCATGAAAATAAAGCTTTCACATTCCTTATCAATAATAAAGATGAAATCACTTGAATTGTCAACAATGTCCTTATAGGTAGTTTCGAGGAATTGAAATTCCCTTTCAGCCCGAATTTCGTTAAATAGTTTCTCTATACGATTCCGTAATACCTTGAGGTAGGTATTTTCTATATCTTTGATCAGATAGTCACTTGCACCTTTATTCATTGCCTCAAGTACCAGATCAATATTGGTTGAAGCTGTTATAAAGATCTTTGGGATTTCATTGCCATTCAGTAAAGACAAACCCAAACCATCATTGAGCATAATATCTGAGATAATCAAGTCAATATCTTTTCCTTCCAGGATCTTCATAGCCTCAGAGAGACTGGTACTGATTTTCAGATTGGTATTCAGATCTTTTAGTGCCTCTGCAATCATTCGTTGATCCAATACATTATCCTCAATAAGCAAAATTTGATCAAACATAACTTAATTGATTACATCGAATTTCGTAAAGAAAACAATTCATTAATTTTTTCCTTTGCTTTTTTCTGACGATCTAAAAGCTGTTCAATATAAGCTTTTTGCTGCTGGTTTTCCAACAGTAATTTTTCAACCTCACTCTTAAGAGAAACGAAATCCTTATGACCAATTGGAGGCACATACTCCTCTACCGAATTCAATTTCTTTTCTATTTTCTTTAGATCAGGTGTAAAGATGATTGATTCCTTTACCGATTTGTCAAGTATCATATCCCCTTTTCCTGTGAAGAGCCAATAGACATTTAATTCAGGAAACGAACTTAACACATCGGTCAATTTCATAATTGAAATGGCAATTGCAGCATTTTTGACTTTGCTATAATAACCATTTGACCAACCCACTCTCGTCTCAAATGACTTGTCAGATAATTTTGTTGACTCAACAAAACGAACAAGATTTTTAATCACTAAATCCACCAGCTTCGCAAAGTTCGTAATCAGGTAACAAACTAATATAATTCATCTACAGGAATGATTACAATATAAATGGGTTATTGTAAAAGTATCGTGAAAAATAATTCATACTTATATAATCCCTGATAATCAATTATTGAATTGTCGTAGCCAGGACCATTAAAAAATTATTCATTCTTATGACACATATATTCTATTGCAAATAGATTATTTTCTATTTTTTAATCTAATTTTATTTGATGATTAAACCATGAATCGAATCGAATGGACCTTTAGGTGAAAATTTATTCCTTTCGGAGTATTAAGACTTGATTTAAGTATTGATGAGTTTAGAAGAGATTTAGATGAACTTAAAAGCACTTTTTGTTGATGATGACGCTTTTGACCAGATGGCTTTGGCTACCATGGCTGAGAAATCCCAACTCATTCAGGATTTTTATGTGGCCAGTTCAATTAGGGAAGCTAAAAATGAATTAGCAAAAAACGATTATAACATCATCGTCACCGATTACGATTTAACAGATGGTTCAGGTATTGAGATTGTCCGAACCTATAATGATAAACCCGTGATTGTGCTGACTGGTCGGGGTGATGAACACATTTCCGTCAATGTAATGAGGGCTGGTGCGGTAGACTATCTTGTTAAAGACATAGATAGTTTACACATAAAGCACCTCCCCTCAGTAATGGAGCGGGCATATAAAGAATATGTCACCAGGGAAGCCAGCCAGATTGAAGGCCGGACCTACAAATATCTATTTGAAAATGCACTCGATCTGATTCAGATCCTTGATCCTAAAACCTTGAATCTTGCTTATGTAAATCCAAGTTGGTGTGAAAGTTTGGGCTATTCAAAGATTGAATCTAAGCAGATCCAATTTACAGATATCATTCATCCGGATAATCAAAAAGAAGCTACAAGGCTTCTGACGGGTCTTAGGAGAGGTGAAACCTTTAGACAGGTTGAATTACGATTCATTACAAAAAAAGGGGAATCAATATATGTTGAAGGGAATTTAAATAATGAATTGGACGAATCGGGACTGCCAATATCAGTGACGTGCGTGTTCCGCGATGTGACTGAGAAACGGATAATGGATCTTAAGCTACGCGAAAGCGAGAAAAGATACAGAATGCTGGTAGAGTCGGCTAATGATGCCATATTCAACATAGATGTAAATGGGAAGCTACAGTTCATCAATCAAAATGGCTGTGAAATGTTTGGTTTACGAGAGAAGGAATTGGTTGGGATTCAGATGACTAATCTTATATCATTATTACATGAGAATGATCAGGAAGGGGTTATTGAATTTTATCGAAATCAATTCAACCAAAAAATCAAACGTACCTACAGAGAACTCCCAATTATTAGAAAAGATGGATCCAAAATATGGGTTGGTCTAAATTTAAGCACCTTGTTTGATGAGCAGAATCCCCAAATTATCACCGGATACCTTGGAGTCTTAAGAGATATTTCAAAAAAAATTCTTGAAGAGAAGCAGCTTAAGTCTTATAATCAAATACTCGAAGAAGAGGTTGCTTTACGGGTAAAGGAATTGAAAAAGACCAATTCCAGGCTCATTGACGAAATAGAGCTTAGAAAAAAGACAGCGGAAGCATTAAAGATTTCGGAAAAAGAATACCGACATCTATTTCAAAATGCAAATGATGCAATCATCATTTTAGATGCTAAGACTAAGAAGGTAGTTGAAGCCAATCAAATTGCGTGTCAGATATATGGATTCCCAAAAGAACAATTATTAAAACTCGGATATAGGGAAATTCTGGGTATCCCAAGTCATGAGACGTTCAATAAAAATGATATCATTGAGTATAATTTTATTGCCGGCAAACAAGAAGTTACTTCACTTGAAATACGGGTTACAAAAGTTATCTACCAGGGTAAGAAAGCCATTCTTTGTATTAGTCGTAATGTAACTGAAAGGAAAAGAGTTGACAGATTATTGAGGTTAGAAAGAAACAGAAGCCTTACGGCGCTGATTGATGGCCAGGAGATGGAAAGGAAAAGACTTTCACAAGAACTCCATGATGGTTTAGGGCAATTATTAACTGCTATTTCAATCTACCTAAAGCGGATTGATCAGGTGGTGAAAGATAAAAAAGCCATAGGCCTTGTTGCTCGCACTAAAGAAATCCTTAAAGAAACGATCAAAGAAGTTAGGTCTATTTCTCATAATCTCATGCCTTCGGTCCTTTCTGATTTCGGGCTCGAAATTGCCATACGTAATATGCTCGAATTGATTAGACCAAACTACCCTGGAGTCATCAGATATTATGTCTATGGTAATATTGATAGAATGGAACCTGAAGTGGAAATAGGATTATACAGAATTGCACAGGAAGCCATAAATAATGCGCTTAAATATGCCAAATCGAGCAAAATTACCGTGAAACTCAAGTTAAAAAACAACCGATTAGAATTGGTAATTAAGGATAATGGGAAAGGCTTTAGTACTAAAGATCCCCGATATAATGCCGGAAATGGAATTGCAAATATGGAGCAACGAGCAAAACTTATTGGTTTTAAGTTGGACCTCCATTCTTCTTCAGCTAAAGGCACAGAAATTAGTGTTCACCAGGATTCTTAAATACAATCGATGATAACAATAATATTGGTAGATGATCATCCAGTAGTCAGGAGAGGGATAAGGTCAGTTATTGACGAATCAGATCATATAAAAGTAGTGGGGGAAGCTTCCAATGGTATTCAGGCGATCGACCTGATAAAAGAACTAAAACCCAATGTAGTAGTGACTGACATTACCATGCCCAAAATGAATGGTATTGAATTAACATCCAGAATATCTGACGAATTTCCTGAAACAAAAGTATTGTTCCTTACCATGCATATGGAAGCAGAATATGTATTTAAAGGATTTGAATCGGGAGCATTTTCTTATTTGCAGAAAGATGCGGATCAGAAGGAATTATTTGAAGCAATCGAGTCGGTATCAAAGGGTGTTCGATACCTTACAAGGGAAGTCAATCAGATTTATGCTCAAAGGTTTGTAAAGAATCTAAATCCGTTAAAATCAAACCTGAAACTTACCAAACGAGAATTGGAAGTATTAAAGTTGCTGGTCTCTGGTTTGAGGAATAAGGATATAGCAGAAGAATTAAATCTAAGTGTTCGTACCATTGATACACACAGGTTTAACATCATGAAAAAACTCAATGTGGGTAATGCCGCAGAATTAGTTCAAAAAGCCATCGAACAAGGACTGGTTTAATTTTTAAATTATTCAGCTACATGGAATGTAATTTCTCACCTACTGTTTATTGAACTTCAAAACGCTCAAAATCAATCATTTACTGGATTTTAATTCAATGAATAGGTAAAACTCTTAAAAGAATAGCTACGTGATTTCACTCATTACCGGGAATAAGATCTTAAGCGTAATTACGAATAAGATAGTATTGAATCCATGCCAACAAAATTTCACTTTTGGTAAAGTAATTATTGAATAAAAACCAAAAAAATAAATAGTATGGCAGTTGGAAACAATTTGGATCTAATGGATCCACCCACCAATGGTAATGGTACCCTCACCAAAAAACAGGAGAGCAATGGTAAGCACCAGAACGGCACGGATACAACCGTTGAAGAGCTCAAAAAAGAGCTACACAATAAGAATGAATCTCTCAACCAGGCGGTTGATAGCATTGTCGTCATTGACAATGACAAAAAGGTAACTTTTTTCAACAAGGCAGCTGAAAGAATGTTCGGTTATTCCCGCGAAGAAGTAATTGGACAAAACGTAAAAATGCTGGTTCCTATCGAGCATCGCCAAAATCATGACAGCTATGTTGAAAACAACCAAAGAACTGGTAATAACAAAGTTGTTGGCACTGGCAGAGACCTGGAAATGACTCGCAAAGACGGTTCCAAATTTTGGGGTAATCTCGCTCTTAGCAAGGTAGTTACAAACGATGGTATCAACTATACTGCCTTCATTAAAGACATTACAGAAGATTTAAATACAAAGCAGGTAGCTGCACATATTAAATCAGCAGTTGACACTGGATGGGCCTCCATTGAATTCGAACCGGATGGAACAATTATCGTTGCCAATGAAAACTTTATTAATACATTGGGATATGATTCTGTAAACCAGATCACCGGAAAACACCATCGAATCTTTTGTGATCCTTCTTATACAAAAACTTCAGAGTATAAACACTTCTGGGATGAGCTTGGAAGAGGTGAAATTAAATCTGGGGAATTTCCAAGACTTAAAAAAGATGGTTCTGAAGTGTGGATTAATGCATCTTATACACCAGTAAAAGATGACAGTGGCAAAGTAGTGAAGGTAATAAAAATCGCTAGCGACATTACTGCAATGATCGAAATGCGAAATCAAGCAAATGCCATCAAATCCGCAGTAGACACCGGATGGGCTTCCATTGAGTTTACTCCAGAAGGAAATATATTATCGGCTAACCCTAATTTTATCCAGGCACTGGGATATTCTCACGAAAAAGAACTGGTAGGAAATCATCACCGAATGTTTTGCGATCCAGATTATACGAAATCACCAGATTATAAGCAATTCTGGAATGATCTTGCTCATGGGACTATACAATCTGGAGAATTTAAACGAATAACTAAGAATGGTAAAGAGATCTGGATCAATGCCTCATACACTCCGATCAAGGATGAAAATGGTGAGGTTTACAAGGTAATCAAAATTGCTACAGATATTTCCAAGGTTAAAATACCAGTACTTCAGGTAAGTAGTATCCTCAAAGGGATTGCTGAAGGTAACCTTGCACAGAATGTGGATATCGAAGCTGATGGTTATGTAAAAGAAATGGCTGATGCTATCGGGACTGCTGTAGGCAACCTGAATGAATTATTACAGGGTATCCTAGAGCTTGCTAATCTGGTAGCCGCATCATCTGAAGAAATGACTACCAAAGGCGAGGAAATGAAAAGCAGCACAGGAGAGATGTCATCTGCTATCCAGCAAATGGCCGAGGGAGTTCAGGATCAGTCACAGCAGGTAGATGAGATCTCGAAATTGCTTGCTGCAGTACTTGATTCAGCTAAGGGAGTAGCTGAAAAAGCTAACCAGATCAACAAGTCAGCAGAAGAAGGTACCAGAAGTTCAAAAGCTGGAACCGAAACGATCAAATCTGTTGTCGGAAGTATGCAGGAGATCCAAAAATCTGCAGAAGTGACCTCAAAATCAATTGGAACACTTACCAATAGATCCGAAGAGATTGCCAGGACACTGAATGTGATTACAGACATTGCTTCTCAAACTAACTTATTAGCACTCAATGCCGCTATCGAAGCTGCACGTGCCGGTGATGCCGGGAGAGGTTTTGCGGTAGTTGCCGAAGAGATACGTAAGCTGGCTGAAGATTCCAGGAATAGCGCACAGGAAATTGAAAAGGTAATCAATGAGGTTCAGAAAGACATCGACCTGGCTGATAAATCCATCCAGGGTATGGAAAAAAGTGTAAACGAGGGAAATAAAGCCTCCAAAGATGCCGAGTCTGTTTTTGAAACTATTGATAGAACATCTTCAGATACCTACAAGAAATCAGAAGAGATTTCAAAAGGTGCACAAAGCCAGGAGGAATCCATTAATAATACAGTAAAAGCCGTTGAACGAATTGTGGTAGTATCAGAAGAGACTGCCTCGGGTACAGAGCAGGTCGCCAGCTCATCCAAGGAACTGAGACATGGTATGGATGAAGTATCATCTACCAGTAGAGACCTTGCGGATGTGGCTAATCAATTGCTCAAAAATGTAAGCAAGTTCACCTTGAAAGCTAAAAAATATGGAAAGGACAATGACGACAACTGATCTGGGGCTGGAGAAAGGCTCTCGTTTGAAAGAAGATACAAAGGAGATTTCACAACTCATTGTATTCAAGCTGGGTGGCGAAGAGTTTGCCATCCGCATCGATCAGCTAAAAGAAGTTGTTATCACGCCCAGCTTTATCAAGATACCACAGACCGAAGAATATATCCTGGGTGCAGCAAATATTCGAGGTACAGTAGTGACGCTCTTTGACATGGAAAAGAAATTCAATTTAGGAACCCGGGGGATGGATGATACGCATTCAAATTATACCCTGGTGATTGAAAGTGAAAATTTCAAGGCAGGTATTCTGGTACAGGAAGTACCGAATACCCTGAGCATTGCCACTGATGCAATTGACAGGTCTTCAGGAATTGTGCAATATTCCTCGATAGACAATGATTGCATGGAAGGTATAGTAAAGTCAGGTGATCGACTGATTGTACTTATTGACCTGATTAATTTATTAAAAACTGAAAAGACTTGTGTTGATTTAGTCGATTAAATAGAGGAGAACCCTTCCGGTTTTTGGGGTTTCGATTGGCATATTTTTCTCCAATCTCCGGAAGGCTTCCTTTATTTCAATAACTACTTGGATATAGTCTTGACAAACAAACACTTGCATTGAAAATAACTGTTGAAATTACCTACTAAATAACATAATTTAGAATATTTAACTACTGCTATGAAAGAATCGAAAATCCAAATTATTGTTGCTGACGATCACATCTATGTGAGAGAAGGCATCAGAACATTAATTGAAGAAATTGAAGGAATTGAAATAGTGGGTGAAGCTGCAAATGCAATCGAAGCCTTCAACCTCGTGAAAACTTTGAAACCAGATATCCTAATTTCAGATATCAGGATGTCACCTGAAATGAATGGGATTGATTTAGCCAAAAAGATTTCTGCCAGTTTCCCTTCTACAAAAGTTCTACTATTCTCCATGCACAATGATTACAACTCCATTGTGAGAGCTTATGCTGCGGGAGCTATGGGTTATATCCCAAAAGATTCTGATGACGAACAAATCAAAACGGCTATGGAAAGTATCCTTGCGGGAAGAAGATATATTCCAGCAGAAATCTCTCAAATCCTTGCAGAGGAAATGTTGGCCAGCCCTGATGATTCATTTAATGAAGAACCTCTTACCAAAAGAGAAAAGGAAATACTTCAATACCTGGTTGAGGGAATGAGTAATAAACAAATTGCTTACCAGTTGTATTTAAGTCCAAGGACTGTAGATACACATAGGAACAATCTCATGAAGAAATTACAGGTAAAAAACGTGGCTGAATTGGTAAGAATGTATCTCACCAATACAAAGCGGTTTACGAGCCTTGTAGCGGTAGCGTATATAATGGGCAATTTTTTTAGTTTCTAGATACGTGATAAATTTTTTGTTTCTACTCACAAAAATTCAATTGAATAATTGCACATTCAAATGGTGATTAGTTCCAATCGGATTATTTAAAACTCGCTATTCCTAAGCGAGAACGATTAGATCATTTTATCGATTAATTTTTATAAGAGGCGTCTTGTACACTCTCCCTATGTCTTTTTTTAAATATGCCTGATATAGAAAAATCAATAATACCCATGGCGTTACCAGAAGAATGCTATACATGTCTAAATAATTTAAAAAGCTTCAAAGAAGAATGGGTCGATAGCACCCCAACTGCAATGGCCATGACAGATGATCAGGGCAAGTTTACGGCAGTTTCCGGTAGATGGCTTTTTGATTTTAACTTAAAACGTAGTAACGTCATTGGGAAATCCTTTACTGATCTTTTCCCTGAGTTGTGTGAAGAAAACGAAAAGATTTTCAAAGATTGTCTTAATGGTGGGGTAAACAAAGCCTCTGAAGTCAGGTTTAAAAGACCCGATGGATCCACTATCTGGCTGGATTGGGACATCAGACCCTGGCATAATCTTCAAAATAAATTCGGGGGCATGATCATGCTTACACAGGATGTCACTGGCTACAAACACTCCAAAGAGCAACTGATCCAAAGTGAAAAGCATTTTCGAAATGCATTCGAACACTCTCCTATTGGAATGTCAATAGTCAACCTTGACGGTAGCCGAATAGATGTAAATAAAAAATTGTGTGAGATGCTCGGGTATTCAAAAAAGGAGCTCCTAAGTATTGGTGATTCTATGATTTCACATCCTGAAGATCTCCTTACAGAAAGAAAGCTCTTTCAGGAATTATACGAGGGTTCTATTGAAAGTTTTCAGACAGAGAAAAGATACATCCATAAAAATGGCAGCACTGTATGGGTAGACCTGGCAGTATCAGTTCTAACAGATAGCCAAAACAATCCGATTCAGTTTATCAAACAAAAAACGGATATCACTGTCAAAAAATTGGCCAATGAAAAACTCCTGGTAAACTTGAAAGAAATACAATCCAAAAATGATGAGCTACACCAGTTTACCCACATAGCTTCCCACGATTTACGAGAGCCCTTGAATACCATATTGAGCTTGATAGATCTTATTGAACAGGACGATCAAATCTTTAATGAAAGCTCGCTGGTTCATCGCCTTGAATTGATCAAAGCATCCACAAACCGGATGCAGACATTGATCAAAGAGCTTTTCCAATATAGCAGACTTTCGGTGACTGAAAAATTTGGAAGGGTTGACTTGAATAAAGTACTCATGGACGTAATCGCTGATTTAAGTCAACTGATAGAATTAAATGATCCTTATATCGAGGTAGGGAAACTGTCTAAAATAAGGGGAAGCGAAATCCAATTGAGGATACTCTTTCAAAACCTGATAAGTAATGCCTTAAAGTTTCAGAAAAATGGGGTAAAGCCTGTGATTAAGATTGGGATGGTAGAAGGAAAAAGCAATGAGTTCTATATATCAGATAATGGTATCGGTATTGAAGAGATTTATTTCGAAAAAGTCTTTCAACTTTTTCAAAGACTGCATCAAAGGGAAGCTTACGACGGAATCGGTATTGGCCTTTCGAGCTGCAAAAAAATTGTTGAGCAACACAAAGGAAAGATCTGGTTAGAATCCAAACCAAATGCCGGGACTACTTTTTATTTCACATTAAACGCATAATAAATATTAGACCACAAAATATGTATCAATTAACTACAGCTATCATGGAAGAGTCCAACGAAAAAATCAAAAACGTCTTGCTGGTCGATGATGACCTGGTGACCAATTATGTAAATGAAATCATTATAAACCAGACAAATCTGGTTGATAAAGTCACCGTTAAGAGGAATGGCCTTGAAGCCCTCGAATATTTGACTACAAATACAGCTGGCTTCTATCCTCAACCGGAATTAATTCTGCTTGATATCAACATGCCTAAAATGAATGGGTTGGAATTTCTCGAACAGTATCATAAACTGGATGAAATTCAAAAATCGAATGTAGTAGTGGTGATGCTGACCAACTCTTTGAATCCCGATGATCAAAAGATCTGTGAACATTACAATGTCAACCGGTTTATCATCAAGCCGCTCCAGAAATATGAATTAATGGATGTAATTACCAGGTCATTCATTGAAACCAACAGATTAAAAACCTCAATCTAAATCAATCCATATAGGTAAAAATTTACTTTTTAAGTCAACATCACCTGACTCAAACGCTAACATTTTTATGAATTACTTATTAAAACTACATCTATGAAAGTACCGAAAATCCAGTCCAACGAAAAGGACAGACTACAAAACCTAAACAAATTCGAAATACTCGATTCTCATAGTCAACTTGAGTATGATCAAATCACTTACCTGGCAACTTTAGTATGCAGTACGCCAATTGCCTTGATCTCCTTTATCGACCATGACCGACAATGGATAAAATCAAAAATCGGTATTACAAAATCTCAGTATCCACGAGCGATTTCATTTTGTGCGCATACCATTAATGATGAAAAAGGATTTATGGAAGTTGAAAACGCCCATGGTGATTTACGCTTTAATGATAACCCCCTGGTCACTGAAAGTCCACAAATCTGTTTTTATGCTGGAGTAAACCTGATTACAAGTGAAGGGTTCCCTATAGGAACATTAAGTGTAATCGACCATAAACCCAGGAAACTCAATGAAGATGAGTTATTGGGACTGGAGGCGCTGTCAGGTCAGATCATGAAGCTGCTCGAACTTCGTTTGAAGAATATTGAAATGAATTCAAAATTAGCTGAATTCAGAGGTAAAATTGAGGAGCTGGATTTACTGACAAAAGCACTGTCTCATGATCTGGAGCAACCGTTTAAAGCTCTTGAAGGATTCAAAAAATTACTGGAGAAAAAACATACAGATCGATCTTAAAAGTGATTGTGATTCTTTACATGTACATAAAATTAAGATAGTGCCCTACTTCGAGGACACTATCAATACCGTAGCAAACGTATGGAGAGGAATCCTTACATCCCTAAGGCATTCAGAACTGGTTGGTCCTAAAATCCTAAAATAAACAATATTTTCATATTTTTAGCTTATACGCTAATAATAATAGCTTATTAGAAAATTAATAAACCCGATTAATTCCATTCAATAATTATTTATTGAAAAGAGTCGCATAAGTTAAAAACCCTAATTCAATTACGACTAAGATGGTATTGAAATGACTAAACAGAATAGTGAAATTCGATTCTTAAAATATGCCAGATCAATTGGATGGCTGTTATCAAAGAATTATAGGATGAATATTTTATTATTTGATGACGACCCTTTCATCATTAACTTATTAAAGACCAACTTGATAAAGAGTGTAGGGGACGTAACGATTTTCACAAGCTTGAACTACGAGGATTCTGTTAAGATCGTTAAAGAAAACAAGATAGACATTGCCCTCATTGATCTCAATATGCCTGAAAAGAATGGCGCCGACTTTATTGATTACCTGAATAGCCAGGCGCGTTATAAGGATATCCGAAAAGTGGTCCTGACCAGTACCGGAAAAAAATCCATCTTAAAAACAAGTTTTGAACAAGCTGTTGATGCTTACCTTTTCAAAAATGAGGTATTCGAAAATTTTGATCTGGTATTGGATCAATTGAAATTTGTGAATTAACTACCAGAAGAGACTAAGTTTGATTGGATCACGATGATTCTTCCAAAATAATTGAAACTTACTGATCAGGAGCATCGTTACTGCAATACTATCTATTTTTGCGTATTCCGGGGCCGACCGGAATTGACAGGAAGTGTAGGTGATATGCTTGCATGCCAGGTGATGAGTGTACACCTGTGATCAATTCACTCGAATTATAGTTGGCGAATCTAATTACGCCATGGCAGCATAATCTCGAAGTATAGTAGAGATTAATTAGTTCTAACCCTATCGGTTAGACCTGCCACATCCCACCAGGCCTTTGTTCTGTAGGTAGGATTTTGGGGTGTCGACATTCAGAACTAGCATTGATGATGCTATTAAATCATTGCGAAGCTAAAATAGCTGGTAGACTAAGTAGGCAGTTATTCGCCGGCTTATCTACGAGATTAAAAGGATAACTAAGCATGTAGAGGGTATATGATTTCCTTCTCTGGACGAGGGTTCGAATCCCTCCGGCTCCACAGTAAACCCATCACTTTTGTGATGGGTTTTTGCATTAATGAAGCGGATGAGAACCCGGGTAGAGGGTTTGAAACCGTAGGTTCACGAGGGGATATGGGCATGCCAGTGCGTATGAGTAATCCCTCCGGCTCCACAATGAATCAAAATGGTTCAAAGACGACGAAGAGAATGAATCGAAAGCTTGCTTTCAGATTCTTGATCGGGAGTCGGATTAACAACTTGAAAAGTTGCCATTTTGATTTTCACTTTTGGTTAGGTAGGATCATGTAAGTAATCCTCCGGCTCCACTATTAATACCAGTTAATTAATTGTATATCAATTAGTTAACTGGTATTTTTATTTATGTAGTTCCGACATAGCTCCTTCGACAAAACGGTTGCCTGGACTGGCATTTTTGATGTGGTTCCTAATCCTACCTAACTAATTCAATGTACTTGAGAACTCACTGAGACTCTTCTTCAAGATAACCAATCAACTTCATCAACTGGTTAGTATCTTCAAATTCAACTTTATTATTTCTTATATACTTATTCAATTTAGCCTTTTGCCTGGAGTAAACTTTCTTTAGGTCACTCAATGTGGTGATTTCATTCATCACATTATCTTTTCTAATCCAATAAATGAGATACGGTTCAACACTATAATCACCTTGAAAGAACGATTCATTTTGACGAATGATTTGATACCTGGGCCCGGTGCCGACACCCACATATTTACCACCTCCTTCATGATAGATCACATTGCATTTATGCTGCACATAAAGTGTTGCATCTACGGACTGGTCTAGGAATTCGAGGAACTTATTGTCCATACGAACAAACTTTCTTTCCTCCATATAAATGGTATCTATCAACTCAATTTCGGTTCTTGCAATAGTCAATTTCATTGAACTAATAAATAGAATCATTTCCTCAGTGGCTTTATCATAATTGATAATGACTTGCCTCTTCTTTCCGTCCTTCATCAGCATTGTGCCATCTACAAATTCAGGAAAAAGGTACCTTTCTTCAATCACTTCTTGTGAGATAGAATGGTATCCCAGGAAAACAAAAATGAGTAAACCGAAAAAATAGCGTTTCATTAATCTAAAATCCTCGTAAAGATATCCTTTTGAAATATTGTTTTGATAGTTAGATTTTCTGATCCATACGACAATGCTTTTTTCTTTTCATCCATGGATTAAATGCATTCTTCTTTAAATTTACCTGAGCGTATATTGCGTTTTAAATCTATAAAATCAAATTTTTAAGGAATATCCAAAAAATAGCTATGATGTATTATAACACGATTCTAGTGATGGCGCTTGCCTTCTTAATAGCCTATACTTCAGGTCAGCAAGGTCAACAGCAAGAGGAGAAAGAACAAGAACCTAAAATCGAGTTGGTTTCTAAACCATCTGAAACAAAAGTAGATGTGATGATTGAAGGTAAATTATTTACCTCTTTCTTATACCCCAACACAATTAAGAAACCTGTCCTTTGGCCAATCATCAGTGGTGGAGGGAATGAATTAACGAGGCAATTCCCCTTCAAACAAAAAGAAGGAGAACGAGTGGATCATCCTCACCATGTAGGCCTATGGCTAAACTATGGGGATGTTAACGGTCTTGACTTCTGGAACAATTCTGATTCTATTGATGTCGACAAGCGCGATGAGTATGGGACCATTAAGAACGTCAAAATATTATCAGCTGAAAGTGGAGATGTAGCGGTACTTAAAACTGAATCAGACTGGTTGTCCCCTGATGACACAAAGCTATTAGATGACCAAACAACATTCACTTTCAGTCTTGAAGATGGTGTCAGGATCATAGACAGAAAAACCACACTGACTGCCCAGGGTCAAAAAGTAACATTTACCGATAATAAAGAGGGAATGCTTGGGATGAGAATGGCCCGAGAATTGGAATTACCCATTGAAGGCAAAATGGAACTCTCTGATGCAAAAGGAAACATCACAGTAGTAGAGAATCCTGATAATACAAGTGTAACAGGAAACTATCTCAGTAGTGAAGGTGTAACCGGAAAGGAAGTTTGGGCAACCAGAGCCACCTGGATGAAACTTGCAGGCAAGATGAATGGGGAAAATGTTGCTGTTGTTATCTATGACACAAAGGATAACATTGGATACCCCACCTATTGGCATGCTCGTGATTATGGGCTTTTTGCAGCCAATCCACTTGGACAAAAAATATTCAGTGAGGGAAAACAAGAACTAAATTTCTCTTTGGAACCAGGAGAATCTACCACATTCTACTATCGAATTGGAATCTTCTCTGAAGACCCTTCACCAGAAAGAATAGAAGAATTTAACCCCAATAAATAGGTTGAAAGACCAGTACAAATGAACAACAGAAGAAATTTTATTAAAAAAACCACGCTAGGTGCATCAGGGATTGCTCTCGGTACCTCAGCATTAAGTGCTAAATCTTATCGCAATATCATAGGAGCCAACGACAAGGTTGTTTTAGCTTCTATTGGTATTCGCGGACGAGGTAAGGATCTGATGGAAGCATTTTCGGGACTCTATAGTGATGGAGTGGAGATCAAAACCATTTGCGATGTAGACTCACAGTTTTTTAACGATAGAGCTGCATTGATCGCAGGGAATCAGAAGGGTAAAAAACCTGGTACAGAAGGTGACCTTCGAAAAGTGTATGAAGACAAGGACATAGATGCAGTCATCATTGCTGCGCCAAATCACTGGCATGCACTGGCAGCGATCTGGGGTATCCAGGCAGGTAAGAATGTATACGTGGAAAAACCAAGCTCACACAATGTATGGGAAGGGCGTAAGATGGTGGAAGCTGCCAGGAAATACAATCGGGTCGTTCAGGTTGGTTTCCAAAACCGTTCAATTAGCAATGTGATGCAAGCTATCCAATTTCTTCATGACGGAGGAATTGGGGATGTTTACATGGCTAAAGGTATGTGCTACAAACCCAGGGATTCTTTCGGAATTGCTCCGGACACCAAGCCCCCATCAACATTGAATTATGACCTGTGGCTCGGACCCGCTGATTATCAGCCATACAATGAAAAGAAAGTGCATTACAACTGG
Source organism: Bacteroidota bacterium (assembly GCA_047947195.1). Lineage (GTDB taxonomy): Bacteria > Bacteroidota > Bacteroidia > Cytophagales > Cyclobacteriaceae > UBA7330. Next base: position 475,808 of record CP170458.1, on the reverse strand, counting down.
CACTGGCACTGGAATACCGGAAACGGAGATACCGGAAACCAGGGACCTCACCAGTTTGACATTGCCAGATGGGGATTGAATAAAAACATCCATCCGGTGAAGGTTCAATCCATGGGTGGCATTTTTGGTGTTACTCCTGAAGAATGTTCACAGGAAACACCAAACACGCAGGTCTCAACATTCGAATATGCCGATGGCAAGATTCTGGAATTCGAAACCAGAGGCAGGTTTACCAATGCTGAAGCTCCCCTTGGAGTAAGAATTGGAAACCTTTTCTATGGTACTGATGGATGGTTGGAAATAAATGGAGATACCTGGAAAGCCTATAAGGGACGTGACAATGAACCATTCGCAGGCTCTGAAATGGGTGAAGGCGCTGCAATCGGAGGAGATACTTCTTTCAGAGCTGCTCCGGACAGCAAAGGCCATTATGCCAATTTTATTGATGCGGTAAGGTCAGGTGATAGAAATGATCTCAACTGTGAGGTTGAGACGGGACATATGTCAACCGTTCTTCCTTTGATAGCTAATATCTCCTATAAATTGGGCACTTCGCTAAAGTTTGACGGAGCGAAGGAACAATTTATAGATAACAAAGAAGCTGATAAGCAATTAACCAGAGACTATAGGGGTTCATTTGTTGTTCCCCAAGTGGTTTAATAGAATAATCGAATAAAATTGAAAAGCTCAGGATCGGATAGATCCTGAGCTTTTTTATGTTTAAAGGTTATGCCACAGAGACCATAAAGGAGCTCTGCCTCCATTTCTACAACTTCGCCGGATCAATCACCACATACTTCACACTCTGACGCATGTAAGTATAGGTGGCATGGACCAACCCATCTTCACCCTGGATAATTGCAGGATAAGAATAACCCGCATCTGCAGGTACATTTTCCAGCGTCATCACAGGGTCCCAGTTAATACCATCAGTGGAAATAGCCAGGTTAAGCATATTCCGATTTTTTGGCTCTTCGCCTTTTTTAGTTGTGTGGTTATAGATCAACAGCTGACGGCCATCTTTCAGTGTAACAGCATCAGTTCCTGAATTTGGATTGGGCAAACTTGTCGCAGTCATGGGTGACCATGTCTCACCACCGTCCTCAGACCAGCTTTGTGAAATCACATCCTGTCGTGTGCGACATAAAATCTGCAGTTTTCCATCCGGATAATTGATCACGCTAGGTTGAATGGCATCAAACTCCACACCATCATTGATCGGGCCAACAACTCTCCAGGTCTTCCCATTGTCGTCACTGATCTCAAAATGAACCTTCCAGAAATCATCTCCATCTTCATTTTCTACTTCAGTACTGGTTGGCGCGATAATCTTTCCATCAGGTAGCTGAACTGCCTTATTTTTAACCGGACCCAGGAGATGACCAATCTTTTCATCCTCGCCCAGCTTATAAGGTTCCGACCATGTCACACCATCATCTTCCGAGGTTATTACCATTCCCCACCATTCACGAGGGCTTGGACCGACTTTATAGAATAGCATTAATGGTCCATCCTTTGGCTGAAAAAGTACCGGATTCCAACATGGATATCTAAGGGTGTCGTTCTCTACCCCATTCACTACTTCCTCAGGCCAGGTCCATTCTCCATTTACCAGGCGTGTAACCCTGATCCCTACATCCGGATGCCGCTCATGAGTTCCGGCAAAGAAAGCTGCAACTATACCGGATGGTGTTTCAACCAAAGTTGAGGCATGACACTCCGGAGTAGGTTTGTTATCTAGCGGATAGATAAGCTCGCCTTTCAGATAAGCGCCTTCACCTGGTGTAGCCAGATCGGGAATCACAAAGTTTCCGGTTATGTCATTGGGTTTAGTTTCAGTCTGCTGCGTACTCTTTGTTGTACATGACCAGGTCAAAATTATAAGTACAAGGAATGAATGGATGATGCTTTTCATTATTTCAAAATTGCTTATTTGTATTTTGCTTATTTGTTAATCAATACTATTCTATCTGGTAGAAAAGGAATAAATCGTGGTGGTATTATATGTCTCACCGGGGTTTAACACAACACTAGGAAAGTCCGGTTGATTTGGAGAGTCCGGGTAATGTTCAGTCTCCAGACACAGTCCAGTCCTGTATTGATAGGCGATCCCATCTTTACCTGTAAGTGTTCCATCCAGGAAATTCCCTGTGTAAAACTGGATCGCCGGCTCAGTGGTAGACACTTCAACAACCCTTCCATTACCAGGATAATATACTTCTGCTACCTTCCGTGGTGTATTTGTTACTCCATCATCAAATATCCAGCAGTGATCATAACCACCACCAAAAGTCAACTGCTGATTCTTCACTTCTATGTCAGTACCAATTACTTTTAGTTTGGTGAAATCAAATGGTGTTCCTATCACAGGTCTCAATTCACCGGTTGGGATAAGGGTACTGTCAACAGGCAAAAATTTGGTTGCATCCAACCTCAGTTCATGATCAAGAATGGTTTTGTTAGGATCGCCTGACAAATTCCAATAAGTATGTTGCGTAAGGTTAACTACCGTAGGCGCATCTGTTGTGGCTGAATATGTAATCCCAAAGGAATTAGGTGTAAAAACATATTCAACAGTGGTAGTTAATTCTCCCGGATACCCTTCTTCTCCATCCGCACTTACATATCTAAATTTTAAACTAATCGAATCCTTAGATCTTTTAGCATCTACTACTTCCCAAAGCACTTTATCAAAACCTTTGAGCCCACCATGTAAGTGATTCGGACCATTATTTATTGCTAAAGTATACTCTACACTATCCAAATAAAACCTTCCACTATCAATCCGATTACCATACCTTCCTACAATGGCACCAAAATAGGGAGTCTCCTCCAGATAGCTTTCCAGATCATCATATCCCAATACAATGTCTTCCACCTTTCCATTTTTGTCAGGGACTGACAAGGAAGTAACGATGAGACCATAATTTGTGATGTCAGCTTTTAACCCCCCTTCAAATCCGAGGGAGTATAAGTCCACTGTATTTCCCCTCAATGTCCCAAAATCCATTCTTACCAAACTACTGGACTTCTCCTGGTTACAGGAAAAAAAGGCTACCAGAACCAGGACATAGAGGTATATATTTAACTTTTTTGATTTCATATCAGGTTATTTTAATCATTCATAAAGTACAGAATGCATTTCCTTGAGTTTGTCCTCGGGAAACTTAACAACTTCTCGATCATAGGTGATCAGCCCATTGACCTCACCCTCAACATCCGTGGTTTGCGTATAGATCGCTGCTGAGAGACCCTTACTCTTTTTCATTTCAACAATCTGATCAAACTTATAAATGTAATTTTTCAAAAGCTCGTCATCGGATTGATAAGTCTGATATCCCCAGTTTCTCATATCCGGATTCCATTGATGTCCCTTGATTGGATATCCTATTCCTCCGTACTCACCTATCACTGATGCCTGACTGAGAGAAGTAGGCGGGATATGAACCTCCACCTGGTAGGTATGAATGTCATAAATGTCGCCACAAGGTCTTAATGCCCAACCACTCACCGCATTGACCAGTCTGGTTGGATCATAAGCCTTGACCATATCAGCAATGCGACAGGTTGCATATTGTCCCCAACCCTCATTAAAAGGCACCCAGATGACAATACTTGGTGCATTGCCCCTTAGATCTATCATGCGCCGTAACTCATACTCAAATTGCGCTGTTTCCTCAGTCCTTCTGAAAAGATCAGGTCCTGTTCTTCCAACATGTTGAACACTTTCCTTTCTATCCCCCTCATTTTCTGGAGGCAGTATGACCATTCCGGAAGGCATATCCTGCCAAACTAGCATGCCCAGCTGATCACAATGGTAGTACCACCTGTCCGGTTCAACTTTTATATGTTTTCGGATGGCATTGAAGCCCATATCTTTCGTCTTTTGAATATCCCATCGCATCCCGGCATCCGAAGGAGGAGTGTGAAGTCCGTCAGGCCACCACCCCTGATCGAGTGGACCATAGTGAAACAGTGGTTCATTATTTAAAAACAGATATTTTACTCCCTGATGATCTCCCAGACTGATCTTTCGCATACCAAAATAGCTTTTAACCTCATCAAGGGTCTGACCGTCCTTATTTTTAAGCGTTAACTTTAGATCATACAAGAATGGTGAGTCCGGGGACCAGAGTTTCGGGTTATCCATTGGGATAGCCACCTGATGGTCGGCAGCCACCTCTGTTGTACCTAATGACTTTTCGCCGTCAAATACTTCCAACTGAACTGTGTATTTATCTCTGGACGGCGGGTAATTCAAAAGTGGAATCACCGAAATGGTTTTTTGATCGATATCCGGAGTAAGTTTTGCCTCCCTGATCCAGGCTTTTGGGCTCACTGCTTCCATCCAGACTGTTTGCCAGATACCACTCACCGGAGTATACCAAATACCCTCCTGAGGATTTTGTTGTTTTCCTCTTGCCTGGGTGCCCAGACTGGTTGGGTCCGTCACGCTGACAATAATTTCATTAGATCCCGATGATTTGAGATAAGGAGTGATATCAAAAGAAAACCGATCATAAGCGCCTTTATGTGCTCCAACTAGAGCACCATTGATCCAAACTGTAGCATTCCAATCTACTGCTTCAAAATTCAGGATTATATTTTGCCCTTTCCAACTGGTAGGGATTGTAAATGATCTCCTGTACCATATCCTGTCGTCCTCCTGAACACTCTTACTCACCCCAGACAAGGCAGACTCCACCGCAAATGGGACCAATATCTTCCCTTGATATTTTGAAGGCTGCTTTTCAGTGGCTTTTATCACTGAATAGTCCCAAAGTCCATTCAGATTCATCCAGCTTTTTCGTTCCAGTTGAGGTCTGGGGTATTCCTGCCACGCATTTTGTGGGGTGACTTCTTTTCCCCAGGGTGTGAGCATAGCTCCTTCTTTGACTTTCCATTGGGCTTGAGTAATTAATATTGTCGAAAAGGTGAAGGTCAATATCAGAACCAGTCTGCATCTGTCTAGAATGTTCATCATTAGGTTTTGGTTTGTTGTTGGAATTTAAATATAGACATTCCAATTGCTTAATTAAACCCAAAAGTAACTGTAAGGCCGGTAATAAGTCATCTTGATTTGTTTTAATTAAAAAAGGCCGGATACTCTTAAGTACCCAGCCTTTTAATATGATATCTACAAGACCTTAGTATCCGTCATTCTGTGATAGGAATCCCGGTACGTTGGAAGAACCATCAATAGCTCTTTGAGGGATAGGGAAAAGTCTTTTGGTTTTATCCGTATTGGTCTTTTCCACCCAGGTATCCTCATACTTACCAAATCGGATCTGGTCAGTTCTTCGGAAACCTTCCCAATAAAGCTCAAAACCTCTTTCACGGAACATAATATCCAGATCTATCGACGCAAGTGCTGCTGGTGTTTGTGCAGGCCTTGCATCCCTTGAAGTCCTTAAGGTATTTACATCAGCCAGGGCGCCAGCTGCATCCCCATTTCTAAGCTTTGCCTCTGCGCGCATCAGATAGATCTCACCCAGCCGCATCATCACCAGGTCAATACTGCTGAAATTATTGCCATTAGGCGAGGTATGACTAAACTGATACTTGGATACTCTGTAGCCTGTATTATGCAATCTGCCATCATTGGTAAAGTCTACAACTTCAGTATGATCCACATATCCTGTTGGATTATTTCCTTTTGTCTGTGCTACCGGATAAATCCTCACCGAATCCCCATCACAAGTCAAAAATTGTCCATCTCCACCTTTTCTTGGCCCCCATTGGACTCCACGGAGAATACCCCGATCCATCTCAAAGTCAGTAGGTTTTACACAGTAATAGTGATCCGTATCATTACTCGGATCCAAACCGGTAAGATCCTGAAGAGCGGCAGGCACCAACGTATTCCTTTGATAAAACCTAGCATCCACATCTGCTGGATCATCAGGTCCATATGCAGCCACCCAGGTCTCATAAAAATCTGCTGTAATTGCTGGACCATCAGTACCATCGGCACTTGTAAATTCCGGTCTTGGAAACATTGACCCCGCAATAGACCAATAAGACCATCGGCTATGTTCTCTACTCAACACACCTCGTTGGTCCAACGCAAAGATGAGTTCCGGATTATCATGATTATCATCATTAAATAATTCAAAATACTCAGCTGACAAAGCATAATCACCTGAATTTATGATGTTATCTGTATACTCAATGACCTTATCCATATCTGCCTGAGTAAATGATGGAGTTCCATAAGGATCACGATATACTGCAGCATTGAGGTGAAGTCTTGCCAAAAATCCCCAGACAGCACCTTGTGTCAACCTTCCTGGCCCTCTATCTGTGTTAATAAGATCCACAACTGAAAGAAGATCACTTTGAATGTAATCAATAGCATCCTGCCCTCTGAGAATGACTGTCATCTCATCATTATTATCCCGTTGGAAAGCGATCCCCCAACCATCTAAAGCCAACAAATTCAGATAGGCTCTTAATGCAATCATCTCATAAAGAGCACCTGAAGCTTCATTATTTCCAGCCTCAGACAATGGTCGTAGTGCTTCAATGGCCGCAACGGCTCTGGAGATATTTTTAGTCAACTCATTCCATGAAGAGGTAACCAAATCATTACCTGGTGTTATTTCATGTTGATGAACAGCCATAAACTTACCACCATCAAACCAGTCTGTTCCACCACGGTAGGGTAGAATAGCCTCATCTGCAGCTATAAGTTGTAACCCATAATAGTTTGTATGTCTCCAGGTCCAACTAATCTGCCCATATGCAGGAGCAATTGCTCCACTAATAGCGTCTGCATTTCCAGGACCAATTAAAGATTCGTCAAGCACATCCTCTTCAAGGTTAGTACAACCCAGTTGTACAATAAAAAAGAGACTCGCTAATATTTTTATTAAATTTTGATTTTTCATTTTTTTAGATTTTCTAAGAAATTGAAAGAGAAGTTCTGGCTATTATCATATTAAGATGAAATGCCATTTGCTTCACTAAATAATTTAGAATGATACATTAAGTCCCAATAGAATCGTCCTCGCTGTGGGATAGGTAAACCTGTCGATACCAAAGGTCTGAACACCATTGATAGCACTACCTGTATTCACTTCCGGATCATATCCAGAATATTTTGTCAGCAGGAATAGATTTTGACCAGTCAAGGACAATCGAATCATGTTCATACCTTTCAATCCCAGATCAGTAGGTGTAAGGGTATATGCTAATGTAGCATTGTTTAACCTTAAGAAATCTCCATCTTCCAGGTACCTGGTAGACACTTCATTAGAGTTTGAAATGATTTCTTCCGGATATTCTATAGCAAAGTCAGTGGTATTAAATGACGAAGCCAGATTTCCCTTGTTGAAGATAGACATGGCGGTGTGATTGAAGATTTTGTTTCCACCAACACCATTAAAGTTTAAACCCAAGTCAAATCCTTTGTACTGTAGATTTAAATAAAATCCATATAATACATTTGGCAAAGCAGTACCAACAACTGTCCGGTCATTTTCCAGGTTTTGACCATCTGGGACCACATCCACAAACTGATTTAAACCATCACTACCAATTCCAATGAATTCTTTCATGTAAAAAGCACCGATAGGCTCACCATTAATATATCCGTTGATGGTCGCTCCGGTCTGTCCAGCACCCTGTGCAGCTCCACTGGTTAATACAGCGAAAGGAGAATTAATTACCTCATTGTTGATATATGAGATATTACCACCAAAATTGAATTTCAGCTCTTTACTAGGATTGCTCTTGTAATCCAGCTTGAATTCAACACCAGAATTCTTGATCTGCATATCCTGAATGTTGGTCCAGTAGGTCGAGGTAGGCTGAATCGGATCAGCAGGAACCACTTCCAGTAGAATATTCTCAGATACTTTACTGAAGTAATCAATTGTTCCACTTAATCTAAAATCAAATAAGGTGAAATCAAGCCCAATATCGGTCTGAGTTGATACTTCCCACTGCAGATCAGGATTAGCTAAACGGGTGTAGATAATTCCATAAGGGTAATCATCCAAAGTTGTGGCATTTGGATCCAATGGATAGGTATCGTTGTCTGCTTTGCTCTCAGTGTAGCTCTCCTGCGTGATTTTCGATGGTATCTCCTGGTTACCAGTCTGTCCCCAGCTTGCTCTTAACTTCAGGTTATCAATAAATCCGCTTGAAATGAAATCTTCATTTGTGATGTTCCAACCAGCAGCAAATGATGGAAAATATCCGTACCTGTTGTTTTCTCCAAACTTAGAAGATCCATCCGCCCGCATTGTGGCTGTAAATAAGTACTTGCTAGCAAAGCTGTAATCCAATCTTCCAAAGAAAGACTGTAACTCGTTTTGTATTGCAAATGAAGAAAGAGATGTTGGCTGTTCTGTTGTACTGATCTGATCCTGATAGATTGGTTGCACATCATTATCAGCAAAGCCAGTCAATGAAAAGCTCTTCTGATGCTCAAAGGTTCTTTGATAAGAATGACCCCCTAAGAGATTAACATTATGAGATCCACTATTTAGATTGTATGAAAGGGTGTTCTCAACAAGGCTATTTTCATTTCGTTTTGAAATAGAATTCAATGATCCCAATTCAGCTCCTGCAAGTAACGCATAGGGTTCATTTTGAATATCCCTGGTAGTTGTCGAATAGTCTACTCCCAGATTTAGCTTGTAGGTAAGCCCCTTGATGATCTCAAACGAAGGAGTAATATTGGCCAGAATACGGTTATTAACAGCCTCATCACTATAAATATCATAGCTAACAAGAGGGTTAAGCATATCCTGAATTACTGTTGGCTCTCCATTGGTAAGGGCCGGAATAGTTGGGTTTAATTGTAACATATCCGTCACAATCGATCCCATATTAGGTCTTAGATTCTTTGTCTGAGCACCGGTAAAATTGTAAGCTACTTTCAACTTACCATTTAATGCCTGCTGATTCAAATTCAACCTGGCCGAGTATCTTTTTAGATTACTGTTTTTTAGAATTCCTTCCTGATCCTGAATTCCAACTGAAGCAAAATAGGAAAAAGTTTCACTTGAGGCTCCGCTCATGGAGAGATTGATGTTATTGGTTCTCCCTATCTGAGACAATTCATCCTGCCAGTTAGTATTTCCACCAAAATCACCTACTGTTCCCCCCGCTAATGGTACCTGTGTTCGAAACTCCGCCGGGCTAAAAACATCGATTGTGTTGGCCATTGATGACCATGCTGTAGAAGCTGAAAAGTTAATCTCTGACTTTCCTTCCTTACCTTTTTTTGTAGTAATAACGATTACACCATTAGCAGCACGTGATCCGTAAAGCGCACTCGCAGAAGCGTCTTTCAAAACTTCAATGCTTTCAATATCCGCAGGGTTAATGAAGTTTAGCGGATTGCTCGCAATACCGGTAGAGGAATTATCCAACACAAAGCCATCAACCACATAAAGCGGGGTGGTACCAGATCTTAAACTACCGACACCTCGAATGATGATATTTTGTTGAGCCCCTGGCTCTCCACTTGCTGTAGATACGTTTACACCAGCCACTTTTCCTTGTAACAACTGACCAGGATTTACCACGACACCTTTGTTAAAGTCCTCTTCTTTGACAGAAGCTATTGAACCGGTCACGTCAGATTTCTTTTGAATTCCGTAGGCCACTACGACAACCTCTTCAAGTGAAGAAATGTCTTCTGAAAGTGTCACGCTGATGGAAGATCGTCCACCAACAGACTCTTCAATCGTTTGATATCCTACAAATGAAATTACCAAGGTAGCTTCCGAGCTCACTGTAAGGTTATAGTTACCATCAACATCTGTGATAGTTCCATTACTTGAACCTTTCTCCTGAACTGTCGCTCCCGGTAAACCATCCCCATTAGCATCCGTTACTTTTCCGGATACAGTTAATTGATCCTCTAGTGTATCATTGACTTTGGGTACTTCATCCCTAGAGGATATTGGTTGTAACGAAATGGTTTCATTCACTCTTCGGATAGAGAGATGTAATTGCTCTGAAAGCTCTTTCATCAACTCATCCATATTCCAAATACCTCCATTTAAACTGACACTCAATTTGCGCATTGCTGCTTTGGAGTAAGCAAAATGAAAATCTGACTTGGACTCGATCTCTGTGACCAGATCCAGTAGATTCCTTTCGCCATTTTCAGACGCTATCTCAACACTTATTTCCCTGAGAAACTTGTTCTGAGCAGCCGTCTCGGTCGCCATTGCCATCAGAATTGACTGACAAATAATCATCGTATAAATCGCCAATTTCGACATACGAATTACTAATTTTCGTAGATTTACAAACATATAGTTTTGGTTTTTGATTGCTAAAACTGTTATTAAGAGCCGGTGTCTTTGCCCAAAGTTATTCCGGCTCTTTTTTCAATATTTTACTGTACTATTATTCTATTATTATCTTATCGCCATCCATTTTATATTCAAATTCAAAAATGTGAGAAGAACTCAAAAGCACTTCTTCTAATGTCGGATCTACATAGGTAGCCGTGTATTTCAGATTTCCATCAATATTTCCATTAATCACCACTTCCTTGCCAAACCAATAGCCTAACTCCCTTAAAACCTTTTGATACCCATCATCATTGAATACCAACTTATTTTCAGTCCATCCAAAAATTTCATCATCTAACACAAAGTCCTTTTTATACAACCCTTCTCCATTATTCTGAATGACCATCTGACTTGGGTCCAATACAACCAATTCCCCACTGTTCTTATCTTCAACTGTAACCTTTCCAGTCTTTACCGCAACAATCTTTTGACCAAGAAAATCATCTTCTTTCACGCTGAAGGAAGTTCCCAGAACCTTAACCTCCATGTTGCCAACATTGATGATAAATGGCTTTGTCTTATCCTGGTAAACATCAAAAAATGCCTCACCATGTAACTCAACTCTTCTTGTATTGCCTTGAAATTGTTCCGGAACGATTATCCTGCTATTTGCATTTAATTTAACAACTGTACCATCTGGAAGTTTTGTGGTAATCTTTTGTCCCGGATTGCTCACCTTCTCAATAAGCAGTGGTTTTACATCAGCAACAGTCTGGTCATCAGTCTGAATTTGATGAATAAGTGCGCCAAGACCAATACTTAGAAATATGATCGCTGCATATTTAATCCATGAACCAATCGAAAACTCCTTTTTATTTGTCGACATTGATTGAGGATTCCTTTGGGATTCATAACTATTGATCCTTTCTCTAAGTTGATCCAAAACCACCTCTTGACTGGCATTCTTGGTCTTAGATCCTCTGCTTGCCATAATCAATTTGACCTGATTATAGACTTTCTCATTCCTTGGTTTTTCTTTCAACCAGGCACTCAGGATCAGCCTGTCCTCTTCCGAAAGCTCTCCCTCTAATTCCCTTAATATGATCTCATCAATATCCATTTGTCATCCAAAGCAATAACTAGCCGTGACTATATATAAGATCTATGAATGTTGATTTTTGGTAGGCTGCTTTAAAATAATTATAATATACTTATATAATCGTTCATATAATTATATATCATTCAATTATTTGAATCAAATATTATAATATTTACATTATTAGCTTAAGTGTTTCTAAGTCCTATACTGATAGAAACAATAGGATCACCAGGGAAGAGTACCATTTTATAACTTTCGTGTTATCAAACTCATTATCCAGTTTCTCCCTGATCTTCTTTACTCCTGTTTTTAAATGATAACGTACAGTTTCAGTTGAAATACCTAATTCAAGGGCTATTTCATCCTGGGTCAATCCTTTTTCATGAAATAGTTTGAATACTATGCTACAATGAGGAGGCAACTCAGCGATCATTTTTTGAATAAAATTTTCCAGATCTTTCCCAATCAGCAGCTCTTCCGGGTCTATGTTCTCGATAGAGTGCACTTTCAGATCATAGTCGTTCTCTATGAATTTTGATGGATCTGAAGACAAACTTTTTAAGGCCTGATTCTTAACACTTGCGTATAGATAAGGTCGTATTTGACTGATAGATTCAAAATCAGGATTTGCCTTCTTCCATAGATTAAAAAATACATCCGCAACGACATCCTTCGCCTGCTCCTCCGAACCAGTAATAATAGTTGCCAGAGCAAAAAGTCCATTGTAGTACTTTTTGTAGATCTCTTCGAACCGCTGAGTTGACTTTGTGTGTATCTTTTTTCTGTTCATCTACAATGAAGACGATATGCTATAATATCACAAACAGGGATATATTGAATGCTGACTCGTGCATAATTTATGAATTTGCTCAAAAAGAAGTCTTCAAAAGTGCTCCCCTTTAGATTATTTCAAAAATATTGGATTAAAAATTAATTAAACCTAAATTTTAAAATACTTGCTAATCCTTTGGCCACTCCAACTCAACTCCCTGTGATTGAATAAACTTTTGAAAATCTGAAAGTAATTTCTTGTCTTCTCTGACTGCTACTGGAGAAACCTTTTTATTCAAAGCAAAAGCACACAGGCATCCAGCAGCTTCGCCAATGCTCCATTCAACGGGATGCAGCCTGTAGCAACCATTGGTGATGTGAGTGGTCCCGATGTTTTTGTTAGCAGGCAAGATGTTTTTCATTCGCTCGGGTAAAAGTGCCCCAAGGGGGATCTGAAATGGAAGTGATCCAAAATCAATGTAATTGTTTCCCCCGGTACTTGGATGAAGATCAATGTGGTAATAACCGATCCCGACGCTGTCTTCAAATTCTTTTGCTTTGACTCCGGCTTTTTTTCCTGCGACAAGTGCCCTGTTTTCTGCCCCCACATGTTCTTCCAGGATCGTGAACTTAGCCTTAATCCTTCTTGATTCTCGGACGTAGGGATATTTGGCCATCCCATCTTCAGTGCCCATAATATCTTTCCTGAGTCGCAATCCAGGCCATCCGGTTCCTCCATCAGGCCTTGGAGCTTCTGTCTGGAGCCAATACAACAGTGAAAGACTCAACTGTTTTCCTCTTTCAAATTGACGGTTGAATTCCTCATCGCTCACATCGACGATATTGCCCAGAAAGTAGTCATTCTGTGGCCAGTTAACGATGGTAATACCACTTTGATAGGTGCCTGGTACAAAATTGCCCGGATTGATAAGTCTGCGATACAGCCACAGATTTAACATGTCACCAGTTTTAACCCCTTCCGGATGAAATCCAAGCTCCTTAGGCTGAAGTGTGGAAGGTGATGAATACATCAGAGAAAGTAATCTTCCTGACCAGGGAGTATCCATTTTGGGTGTGAAATCCCGCCAGAAATCGTATTCCCTCGGTTTAGGAATAACATGATTTTCGCCTTTCAGATAATCCATAGCAAAACAGACTGTAAATGCCTGATTATTTTCAGGTTCAGCCTTATCTGCCGCATGCAATTCATTGGTCTGACTTTTGGATTCTGCACCGGTAACATATTCCGTACCCGTCAAAGGAAGGAGATCTCCAAGTTCAGTGGCATCTATAAAATAGCTTGCTGAAAATATGTGTTCGGCGCCATTTCTAAGATTGTTCACACTCACACTTTTTACCTGATCTCCATCCACCGTCGCTGCTTTGACCTTGTGTTCAGTAAGCAACATGAGTTTCCCCGAACTCATATAAGGAGCCAGCATTTCCAGCATCACGGCAACTGCCACTCTCATTTCATGACAGATCCGCGACACCGATCCATCACCTGGATTAAGATATTGTCTACCGAGAGCCTCTTCAGTCAGGGGATAGTACCTTCTATAATAATCTCTTACACCATTTCGGAAATCACGATAAGATTTTGGAGCACCATGTGTTTCAATCCAGCGATGTTCATCAGGTGGTACTCCCTGTTGAGAGATCTGACCACCGATCCACTCCGTCTCTTCAGTTAAGATAACTTTCAAGCCATTTCGTAAACATCCCAAAGCAGCAGCCACACCACCAAGCCCTCCTCCAGCGATAACTACATCAGCGTTCGTTTCCAAATCAGAAATCAGAGATGGTCTATTCAAGATCGATGGAAATGCAGAAATGGGTGTGGAAAGCAAGATTCCACTTGCTGAAATCCACTCAACAAAATTTCTCCTATTCATCCAGGTTAGGGAAATATCGTTTCAGTACATATTCAGGTTGATGTTGATCCGGACGTTGCGAAAGCGACATTGGATCATAATCCAATGGTTTGATCGTTGCAGCTGTAAGTCTGGTTGTATCATCAGTTTTCAACTGCCACTCACTCATCAGATTTAGAAGATCTTGCTTTGTACCCTGATACTCATTATTGGCAGCCAGATCATTAAGCTCTAATGGGTCCTTCTTCAGGTTAAATAACTGGGTATGATCTCGTTCCGGATAACGAATTAATTTCCATTCTTCAGTTCTAACCGCCCTGACAGTACCTCTGTAAGCCGTAAATACTGAACTGCGAATGGATTCCTGCTCACCGGTCAGTATTGGAACGATGGTCTTCCCGTCAACACTGTCTGGTGCCGGTAAATTACTCAGCTGTGCTAGTGTAGGAAAAAGGTCAAACAAATAAGTAAAGGCCTCACTTTGTCTGGCTTTTGGTATCCCAGGACCAGTCATGATCAATGGCACTTTCATGCTATGCTCATAGAGACTTTGCTTACCAAGCAATCCATGACTTCCTACTGCCAATCCATTATCAGCAGCATAAACGATAATGGTATTTTCATACAAGCCTTCTTTTTTCAATTTTTCGATAACTTCTCCAATCCGGTCATCGATGTGGGAAACCAGTGCATAATAGTCAGCCAGGGATTTCCTAATCATGTCTGGTGTGCGAGGCCACGGGGCAAGGGTTTCATCCCTGATCTGCATGTTGTCATAGGCAAATGGATGGTAAGGCATGAAATTACCGGGTAAAGGCAGGCTTTCGTCTCCATACATACCGATATAATCTTCTCTGGGGGAACGAGGATCATGTGGAGCTGTGAATGCGACATAACAGAAGAAGGGCTTCGATTTATCACCTTTTACATAACCATCCAGATAATTTAATGCTGCATCAATAAAAAGGTCAGTAGAAAAAGATTTCTTTACCGGATCCGTCAGCTTACCATCAACCAGGGTTCTGACTGGTACATTGAAGTGATCTGACATCCCCCCGATAAATACATTATCCCCATTCTGGAAGGAAGCTTCGAAGGTGGCGGCTCCATTGTGCCATTTACCCGTTCCAAAAGTTTCATAACCAAATCTGGAGAAATACATTGGCATTGTAGTTATCCCATCCAACTTATCATATACATGAAAAAGGCTCTTGCCACTCATTAGCATGGCTCTGCTGGGTGCACAGATGGCTCCGTGATGTCCCCCCATGATGTAGTTATTTGAAAAGCGAACGCCATTCGCTGCTAACAAGTCAATATTGGGGGTTTGGATATACGGGTTTCCGTAACATCCCAGCGCATCAGCTCGCTGGTCATCAGCGAAAAGGAAAAGTATATTTGGCCTGGTTGGATTCTCTGTTGTGCAACCTGCCAGCCATATAGCTATTAAAATAGCAAACAGTAAAGTAAGTTTTCTCATCAAGGAGCCTTTTAGATATTGAACTGTAATCTAAGCCCTGTTGACTTTTTTCACAAGAAAGTATCAGAATGATGAGGCCCTAAAGTCCACGGTCTGCTCCCAAAAACTGATACTTCATCCAAAGACCCCCTGATGGGATTTAAAAATTGGAATTGTTATTTTGACTTAGAAACAAAATATAAAATGGTGTTAAGTACCAGGAATATTACAGGAGCTCCAATTTGTTCGTATTGTGGTGGTGTCGCCTGAATATGCGTAAAAATGGCCACCACACCCCATGCATAAATCGCATATATGACCCATTTGCGATAAGCTGGCATCAATAAACCTATTGCCAGCGAAACCTCACCCAGTCCAATTGGAAAACGAAACCAAAGGGGGTAACCCCAGCTAGTGAGATTTTCAATCTGCATCTCGACGCCAATCAATTTGGTTACTCCAGCTCCCAGAAATGCAAGGGCTAACAGACCAGAAAGTATCCAGCCAATGATATTTTTTGTTTTTGTTGACATATCCTTAAATAATTTGTTTGATAGAACAAAATTGAGATAAGGTTCTGTGCTTTGCCTTAAGGTAGTTTAAGAAATCACTTACCTGCGAATTTTCTTCGAATCTCGCTCAGATATTCTGGTGTAATGCCTATGAAAGAGGCAATTAACTTGAGTGGTAACCGCTGGGCCAGTGTAGGATAGGTCTCAATAAAATCCTGATAGCGTTCTTCACCAGTAGCACTTAGCAACATTCGGGTACGTTTATTGGCAGCCATGATATTTCGGGTAAGGAGTCCGATTTGTTCCAGTAGGTCTTCCCTACTTGCAGTATCGAAAGCATTATTTATATTTCCATCTATCCAGTGCACCTGGCTTTTTTCAATAGCCTGGATAAAGATGTTTGAGGGTTTTTGATTAAATAGACTTTCCATATCGGTGATAATCCAACCTTCAGGAGCAAACTGAATAATGTGTTCCTTCCCCGATTGATCAATCGCAAAGCTTTTCAAACATCCGGATATTACCTTGCAGCCAAATTTGCACACTTCTCCTTTTCGAAGAATAAATGTTCCTTTTGGTATATCACGGATCTTACTTGCCTCAAAAAGTTGCATAGAATCTGGAGAATATTTATTCCAATGAACTTATTTATAGTCAAACCCCTGATCACTTTTTTCGCAAGAAACCACCCAGGCTTCCAGATCTGCAATTAACTTGTTTTTCAAGGATTCGTTCTGATTGGATAGATCATTCTCCTCATACGGATCAGCTTCAATGTTGTAGAGCTCATAAGTTTCTCCCTTATCAGGAGAATAAATCTTGAAATTTCCATCAATCCATGCCAATTGATCCCGATGCTGAAATCCTATTGGAACAGGTCTTTCTTTCATGGTACCTTTCAGCAAAGGCAACAGACTCGTACCATCCAATGGTGGTTGATTGGGCATTTCAATATCCAAAAGCTCCAATACTGTGGGATAATAATCACTTGAACTTACAGGCATGTCTATATCTCTATGCGCTGTTATTGTTCCCGGCCAGTACATGATTCCGGGTACTCTGATGCCCCCCTCATGCAGGCTTCGTTTTCTCCCCAATAGTCCCCTGGTGGATCCCTGGGTTCTGTTTATTCTTTCGGCTCCTTCGGGTCCATTGTCACTGGTGTAGAAAATAAGTGTGTTCTCATCAATATTCAATTCTTCCAGTGTGGCCAGTAATCTTCCTATCTGCTCATCCATCGCTGTGATTGTTCCATAGTAATGCTGTATGTCTTTGCTCATCCCCGGGTATTTATCCCTGTATTTCTCACCTGTCAATACAGGCAGATGAGGAGAATGAAACCAAACAACTGCCAAAAATGGGTTGCCGGATTCTGTATTTGACCGAATGTAAGGAATGACCCGGTCCATGATAACCCTGGAGTCATCTCCTTCCAGGTTATTGGTCTCTATTTGTCCAGGCCCCGTCCAGTAAAAAGTTCCAAATGGAGTACCGGGCATTCTGCTACCCAGATCCAATGCATCTTTAGGTGGAGTAATCATGGGATCCCAGGTTGGGACCTTGGATTCTGTAGAAAAACATACGTCAAAACCATTGTCCCAGGGTGGAGAATACACATCCAGTTTACGGCCTCCACGATTCGCATCGATGGTATCGTTAGTCAACGTTCCCAGATGCCACTTCCCAAAGTGCCCTGTTCGATAGCCGGCTGTTTTGACCGCTTCAGCCAGGGTAATCTCTTGTGGTTTCATCATGCCAGCATTGGCCGTATAAATACCATATCGGAAAGGGTGGCGACCTGTCATACAACTGCCCCTGGTAGGTGAACATACCGGTGCTCCAGCATAAAACCTGTTGAATTGAAGGCCTGAACTAGCCATTCTATCGAGGTTAGGAGTAATGATTGTGTCATTGCCATTATAACCGGTATCCCCCCATCCATGGTCGTCGGCCATCAGGAGAATGATGTTTGGTTTTACGTTAGTTTGCGGCTGCTTTTGAGGCGCGCAACCTGTAATGACAATGTTCAGAACGAAACAAAAACCGCCAATTCTTAAAATATTATTCATTTTTCAAATAATAAAAATGACCATCCTCAGCACCTATTAGCAAGTCCGGAACTTTATTCCCATCCCAATCAACAACCGTTGGACTGGTGGTGTGGCCAGCCAAAAGCATATCTGACATATCACCCCGGTTTTTCAAAGTGGCGACACCACCTGCTTCACCAGTATTCTCCAGAAACTCCACATTCTTACTGTTTGCAATCATATCCAGGTCTCCATCCTGATCCCAATCCACAAAGGTGAACTTCCTTCTTCCACTACCTCCGGCTTCTTTAACATTCATCCTAAGCACTTCGTCATTCTCGTTCCGAAATATTCTTTGTCCTGGCTTAAGGTATAGATCCCTATCTTTTTTGAATCTTTCAAAGAAGGTGAGATACCCTTCGTGATCCAGCATCACCAAATCCATCATCTCATCCTTATTCCAGTCAATAGCATATGGTATAGTCCTCCATTCCGGGGCTAATTCCTCAGGTCCGGGCTCCCACCAGGTCCAGGCAGGCTTAGGAGCTGGTCCTTCCCAGGCAACCTTCACGCTTTGTTTTTCACTTAGCTGTGGCGACCCTTTGCTGCCTACATTTTTATACCATTCCACTTTACCCCAGATAGAATTAATAATCACATCTTTCAATCCGTCACCATCCCAATCAGCCACTGATAGTGTCGTATAACCCCATTTAGTCTCGCACGGTCCCTGGATTGATCCATTATCTCCCGCCATGATCCGGATTGGTGACCCGTTAATTTCCAGGTATGTTGGTTCTGCCCATTTTGGTGGATTATTGCCATCGAGATTTTCGACAAATCCAATGTATCCAGCCGTATTCCCACAGATGAGGTCATCATCTCCATCATCATCCCAATCAACACTGTATGGGGTAACAAGCGCTCCAAACTTTAACAGATCAGCTTCTTGTCTAAAGTATCTTGGTGATTTAAAAACGGGCATATTCTGAGCAACTTCACCTGTATTTTCTACCAGCGCAACTCTTCCATCTTCATCCCCTACCACCAGGTCCATATCACCATCTTTATCCCAGTCCAGGCCAACTGGTATGATCATCTCAAGATCCATTTTTACCAGGCCTCTTTCATTTTCCAGAAATCTTCCTTTGGCGTACTCGGGTTTCTCCCTTGTACCAATGTTTTCAAACCAGGTAAACCGATCCACAAACTCACCACAGATTAAATCCAGATCACCATCGCCATCAAAATCACCAAAATTCGGAGTAGGTGCACCATAAACATTGATCCTTTCACCGCCAGCTTCCAGCCTTCCCTTATTTACATAAGTGCCCTCCACATTCTCTATCAAAAAGACATATCCATAAAGTGGCCCATTGGTCCATGTCCCATTTTCATCATACGCATTGTCCCATCCGTAGTCCGTCCAGTCATCTACACCAACGACCAGGTCGAGATCACCATCATTTTCATAATCAACATATTTCCACTGATTGAATCTTGGTGTCTTATTGTATTTACCTTCCGGATAATCCTTTCTCAATACTTCGATGATAGAATCAACCGGGAATAGTTCCTTAGGGTTAGCATCTAATGATTCTCTGAAATTCACCAACTCAGACCCACTGATAATCACCCGAGGTTCACCATCCACATAGGATACCTGAGCATGTCTCACAGCATCACCTAGCCTAACCGGAGGCTTGAAATCCGGGAACGTTTCACCTGAAGCATTTTCAAAGAAGTACACCCCGTTGAAAGGTTTGTCAGGACAGGATACAATCAGATCCATATCACCATCTTTGTCATAGTCCATGGGCAAGGGCCAGGCCCATAATCCCACCCCGAGATCTACTGTCAATCCAGGGTTATTGAATTTAACCGGGATGATCTCATAGGGTGTTGATTGTTCTTCTTTTGGTGTGGAGCAACTGATTAAGAATGTTGCAACAAGGGTAATTATCGAAAAATGCTTCATTTATGATGATGATTTGTGAAATGAACATTTCAAGCATCGTCTTCATTAAGAGAGACTATGCTCGAATAAAGTTAATTTAAGGACAATACCTGACCTTCGTTTAATAATACTTTTTCCAAATCTGCATAGGCCACATCCTGAACCCCGATGTTTTTATCAATAGCCATGACTGCTGCAGCAGCCGCAGAATGTCCCAGGATCATAAAAACAGGCTCCATTCTAATGGATCCAAAAGCAATGTGGCTAGCTGAGACACAAACAGGTACCAACAAATTACTGCATTCCCCTTTCTTAGGAATGATGGACCTGTATGAAATCTGATAAGGTTTTTTAGGACTCACGCCTATATCTCCCTCATTCTGAACAAATCCATCCTCTTTGATATAACGCTGTATATTGTGTGAATCCATTGCGTAAGAACCCATCCCTACCGGATCTTCTACATCTCGCTTACCCAAAACTTCATGTTCTGTGGTAACATACTCACCAAGCATCCTTCGGGCTTCTCGAACATAGATCTGATGTGGCCAGTTTCCATTATCAACAAATTCATCTTTTGCTAATCCCCACTCATTCATTTTTGTTTGGATATCTTCCGGTACCCTGGGGTCATTAGCCACATAATAAAGCAATCCTTTTTGATAGTCCTCGTGTTCTTTGATAATCTCCCTTCTCCTTTCGTAGCTAGCTTCCGGATAGTCGTAATTCATTCCTATGTTGTCACTACTAAATGGGCCATGATTGTTGGTATCTGTTTTCCGGTTAGGGATCACATCAAACTTCTGGAACCAATCTTTTCTGCCTGTATCAAAAACTCTTCCCAGGAGCTCATAGTCTTTGGGGTCATAATTATCAGGTTTCGGAAAAGGAACCCTGTTATCCGGATGATTGCTCATGCAGGTTCTGAAACAGTAAGCCTGAATCTTATCATCCCCAGCACCATATTCTCCAGGAGGTTCAGCTGAAACTTTGGGCAGCAAACCACTTGAGGATCTCCGGGAATAACATAGGGTGAAATGTCTTTCCAAAACCAATGTTGATGATGTAAAACACCTGTCTGGACGCCATTCCATTCTTCACCATACGTGTCTTTACTCTCCCGACCAACGGTATAGCTTACGCCCGAAGCGGCCATCAGATCGCCTTCATAGGTGGCATCAATGAATATCTTCCCTTCGAATGTCTTTCCTGATAAAGTAGTGATAGATTCAATTTTACCATTTTTCATAACCACACCATTCTCCCGATCAAGCCACTCATCTCGATAGATCCTGATGTTGTTTTCTCGGACAAAATCCTCAAAGACATTTTCAGCGATATGAGGCTCAAAGATCCACATAGTGCGGTTGGCTCCATCAAGCGCCACCGTACCCTGGCCTTTATTCCCGTATTCCGATTTTTTCTGCCACTTCCAGGTGCTATCAGCAGCATAATAGTTGTAAACTCTATGATAAAACTCCCTGGAGAGGCCCCCTATTGTTTCCTTTTTACCGGTGTCAGTAAAACCTAAGCCTCCGGATGACAAACCTCCCAAATGAATATCCGGAGAAACAACAATGACAGACTTACCTGACCGGACTACCTCTACAGCCGCTGGTATCGCAGCTGAAGTCCCACCATATATGATCACATCAGCCGAGAATTGTCCGGATTGCTCCTTAGGTTGTTGTTGACATGAAAGAAAAAAGAGTACAAGAGATAATAAAAGATATCTGTGCATTGGATTAGTGATTGAGATTGTTGTCCGATCCTAAATTAATCAGAAAAATAAGTCATCTGGTCTTCGTTACATCTATTTTGCTTTCCAGTAAGGGGATTCTGTTCGTGCAGTAGATAGATAATCGGTTATCTTCTGAATGATCTCAGGATTTTGCGCGCTTACATCTGTTGTTTCCGCTTCATCCTTACTCAGATCATAAAGCTCAAGCCTACCATCAAGCCCTTGCCGTACCGCCTTCCAGTTTCTCCATCTTACTGCCTGATAATAACCCCCTTCATGAAATTCCCAATACATGAACCGGTCAGTCAATTCCATATCTTCTCCCAGGATCTCAGGCAATACACTAATCCCATCAATGTTATCAGGTTCATTTGCACTAATTAGCTCACTGAGTGTTGGTAGCACATCCGGGAAATACCATGGATAATTACTTATTCTCCCAGCCGGTACTGTCCCTGGCATCCTCACAATCATAGGCGAGCGGATGCCTCCTTCGTACATATCCCGTTTCCTTCCCCTTAATTTTCCTGAACTATCAAACCTTTCATCGTAACGATCAGCGGCTCCATTATCAGAGCAGAAGAAGACCAGCGTATTTTCATCAATTCCATATTCCTTCAGGGTTTTCATGAATTTTCCCATGTCATCATCAATACGTTTCATCATGCCGGCATAGGCTTTTTCTTTTGGCTCCCAATCCATGTCTTTGAAAGGCTCCAGATCTTCTTCAGGAATAATATAGCCCCCATGTGGTAACGTATAGGGCACATATAGGAAAAAGGTCGTATCCCGATACTCTTCAATAAAGTTTAAGGCAAACCATGTAAACAAGTCGTGACTGAAGGTCACATTAGACTCGCCATGTACTGGTGTGTTTCCTTCTAAATAAAATGAATCCGTATTATGCCAGAAGTAATCCGGAAAATGGTCATGTGCCCTGGCCTGATTCAGATAACCAAGCCATTCATCAAAACCCTGCTCATTGGGTTCACCAGTTGTCCCATGCTCACCAAGCCCCCATTTGCCTGTCATACCGGTGATATATCCTCTGGACTTCATTATCTCCGCTATGGTAATATCTTTCGGTTCTAAAGGAACCCGATCCGGATTGGGTAGGTCCAATGGAATTTGTGATTTATTCCCTCTCACGGTGGTATGACCTGTATGTCTTCCGGTCATTAATGTGCTTCTAGAAGGTGCACAGACTGGGGAACCCGCATAAACGTTGGTGAAAACAGTTCCTTCTTTTGCAAACTGATCAATGTTGGGAGTCTTCAGCACCTGCTGGCCGAAAATCCCCAGATCTCCATATCCCATATCGTCAACCATGATGAAGATGACGTTTGGTTTTTGAGGTAGCTGAATTTCTTTCGTCTCTTGCTTACATGAAAAAAAGAAGAAACAAATCAGGACGAAGGATATAATATTGATTCGCATAGTAGAGTAAGTTTAATCAAAATTCTACTCTTACTTACCGTCGATCAAATCCTTCTCTACTCCTTCAAAGGTAATTTTAACCGGCTTGATCAATCCATTTTCATCAAATTCCATCTTGTCGATACAAACGACCCTATGGTCTCTACCAGTATCTCCCAATGGTCTTCTGTGATACACGATGTACCAGTTTTCCCCATTCTTCAACAGGCTATGGTGCCCTGCCCCTGTAGCTACCTCCGGATCTTGCTGTAAAACCACTCCTATCCTCTCAAATGGTCCGAGTGGATTATCAGCAATGCCATAAGCCACACGGTAATTCGGTCCTCCCCAACCACCTTCAGACCACATAAAGTAATATTTATTGTCCCGAATAAACATGATCGGACCCTCTACATACTGTTCCGGAGTGATCTCCCTGAAAATGCTGCCATCTTCATAGGGGATAAAGGATTTAAAGTCATTGCTCAGTTTCACTATGTTGCAATGTCGCCACCCTCCATACACCATGTAATACTGCCCATCAGTATCCTGAAAAACATATTGGTCAATCGGTTGGGCTCCATTAACAATAGAATCTAACAAAGGTTTTCCCAGGTAATCTTTAAAGGGTCCGGCTGGATCTTCAGCTATTCCAATTCCTATTCCCCCGGTTGATTGATTGTTTTGAATATCATTGGCTGCAAAAAATAGAAAATAGTCCTCCCCTTTCTCAATAATGGCTGGAGCCCACATCGCACTGTCCGCCCATTGCACAGCAGCCGTATCAATGATTCTTTCGTGTTTTGTCCAGGTGATCAGATCTTTTGATGAGAAAGCATCCATAAAGACCTGACGGCTGTAAATGTCCGAATAGGTAGGATAGATCCAGTACTCATTACCAAATATGACTCCTTCCGGATCGGCATACCACCCCTCAAAAACGGGGTTACCTGCTCTTTCAGCTGGTTGTTCAGCACAGGAAAGCGTTGAAAATGCTAACCAGATCAGAATAAGGAACTTAAAAATGATTTTTCCTAAAACTTCAATTGATCGAGCCATATCTAATTATCTAACATTTTAATAAAATAGCCACCTACTACTGACCTGGCCTGAAACCCAACTTGCTCCGCCGTCTTCGTTTCATACCAATCGGAATTAGGCACTCTATCCGGAGTATGAGTTACATATTTATGTAGGGGAACGATAAACTTCTGGAACGTTTCCATATCATCAGCCAGGGTAGCTGTCCATACGATCCAGTCAGATTTGGTATAAGTCCTTCTGATGTCAAGTGGCAAACCATACTCATTCTGAACATACAGGTAATAGGGTATTTCTTTCGATACAATCTCCTTTGGAAAGATTCCCAGATGCAGGAGCTTATCCCATACTAGGTTATACTTTTGACTCCAGGTGTTTTCCTTGTCAAAAGTTAAACGATAGTGATCTCCATCATTAGCCATCTTTTCCCATTCAACAGCCATTCTTTTGGCTTCTTCCAAATACTTTTCTGCGATATCATTTTTCCCGAGCATTTCTGCCAGCTTACCATAGCTGGCGATTCCCATAATGGCTTTTATTGAAAGGTTGGCATTGTGAGCAAAATGGCCGGCAAAATCATCCGTACAAAGCTGGTTTTCCGGATCCAGTCCATTATCCATCAGGTAGTTTGCCCAGGTGGTTAGGATATCCCAATGAGACCCGGCATAAACGGCATTTCCTTCTTTATTAGCAATTGCAGCAGTAAGGATCAACATATTTCCACACTCCTCCACGGGCATATCACCTCCATAAGTCTGGCCATTAGCAAGCGGATAAGTCCCCACATCATGTGCGGCAAATGGTTTATCCCATTTTCCACTTTCCGAATAATAGAAGATTGGGTTTAGCATACCCTTCAGCAAATCAGGGTTATACTCCAAATACAGGGGTGCTGACGGATAGGTAACATCAACAGTCCCGATCGAACCATTGCTGAAGTTCTCTTTAGAAAGAAACAGGATATTGCCCTTTGTATCCCTGGATAATTTATGTGCTGCAATCGACTGTCGATAGGCCAGGACACACAGATCGGCATATTCCTTGCCGCCAACTTCCAGGGCGTTAGCCCACATTTGATTATCAAAATCCATGCATTTTTCAATCAACAGATCATGGTCATTTGAAGCCTTTTGAAGCACCGAAAGAATGTCCTCTCCTCCCTGTGCCCACCAGGCTTTTAAGTTTTCTCCAAAATATTGAATGGAGTATCTATCATCATAAGCGATCATGACAGACCCTGTGGAAGCCTGATTATCAACCCTGTCAAATGCTTTTGTGTAGCTCAAAACAGGCATTTGTTTTGATAAGATAGCTTTAGTATCGCCCCGGTTTGTGACGCTCCCCTTTTCGTTAAATTCATTTTTGGCCCCGGAGTATTCGGAGATAGCTAACGCTGAACCATCTGACCGGACACTGGACAGATAAGCATATCCCCAATCAATACGGATATTGTCTCCTTTCTTTTCCAGGACTGGTTGCTCCGTGGTTCCTGTCTTCAGATATGACACATTATCTGAAGTTCCGGACGTCACTTCTACTTCCTGAGATAACTCGTTAACAGCCCACTGCGGGGTGATCTCAAAATACACCTGAACCTCATGTTCTGACTCATCCTTTGACTTAATTGTATAGTCAACATAATTAACCGGTCGGGATAAAACATCCAGGTCATCCATTAACAATGGTGAGGTAAAAGTAAGGTCCAGCGCGACTGGTCCACAATCAAATTGATAAATGGTCTGAGTTGCCGTGAGTGAAACGCCTGTCTGGGTTGCAGGATTTGTGAATGACTTCTTAATATCACTATTTGTATAAATACCGAAATCCACGTAAGCCAACCCACCTCTATCCAGACAATGTGCTGCGATAAGATTCTCACCCCCTTGATTTAAGATATCCGGGTCAATTTCAAGGATCACCTCCTGTTTTGCACTTCTGCCTGTACTTATCATTTCTTTTCCATTGATATAGAGCTCCATATCATCATCATGGGAATAAATGAGATAAAGTTGTTTTTCTGTTTTAGGAAAATTGAACTTCCTTCTGACCCAGATCTCGTCATCTTCCCAAATCGTTCCTACTGCCTTCATACCCTCTGAGCCAAACGCTGATAATCCGTTGGCCCACCTAGCGTCATTGAATGATGGCAGATACCAATCATTTCCCGGATTGCTCCGCACATAACTACCTTCCCAGGCGCTGTCCTTCGCCATTGGAATGATTGGTTTAAGCGTTGTCTCCTCTTTACCCATGAACCTGTAAGTCTTTCCATCCACCCTGATAGCACCTATCAGTGAAAAGACTTTACCTGTCCAATGTTTCACCGGCTCGTCGTATAAGTGATCCGCCATCGACCAGGCACTTGTATAGGGGTCAATGGTAATTAAGGGATAGGCCGGTGCCCGAAAGGAAGTTGTAAAGTGTTCCTTTTCGATTTGGGGAGCACAGCCCATTAAAATAATGATGGTTAGAAATGACATCTTTTTCATTGTTGAAAGATAATTTTAATTTCTACGTGCTTTTTGTATTTCCAGAATCTCAGACCATGGTGCTACTTGATGGCTAGCAGCCCAGTCATCCCATAATGTGCTAAGTTCAGCAACCTTGTCCGGTATTAACTCGGATAAATCATTGAGTTCAGTCCTGTCCTCCTTGATATTATAAAGTTCCCACTTTTGAGGACCGTTGTAATTCCATTTCGATACCAATTTAAAATCACCCAACCTAATTGCCTTATTTCCCTCGTGCTCCCAAAAGATAGGTCTGTCAGCATTTATTTCAGCTCCTGAAATTAACGGTACCAAACTCACACCAGCCATTTGTGGAATAGTGATCCCATTTTGATCCAAATGATAAGTCCCACCAGCTAAATCAGTAAACGTCGCCATGATATCAGGGAGGAAGCATTGGGTTCTCACCAATGATCCATTTTTTTGTTTATCAATTCCATCAGGCCAGGATACAATCAATGGAGATGAGATGCCACCCTCGTGCACATAATGTTTATACTCCCGATAGGGTGTATTTGAGGCATTAGCCCAGGATCGTCCGTAAGTCAAAAAATAACCACCTTCTGTTTCCAGAATTTTTTTGTTACCTCCTCCAAAGGTTCCTCCTTCCGCACACGCTCCATTGTCATTGATAAATACAATGATTGTTTCATCAAAGATCTCTCTGGATTTTAAATAGGAAGTAAGTCTGCCAATATTCTGATCCATGGACTCTATTTGGGCAGCATAAATAGCCATCCTCAGATCCATTTCCTGTTTCAATGTATCTGCAAGTGAATCCCAATCCGGCGCATCATCTTCTGAGATCATCCAATTCTTATCTACCAGCCCCATATCCAGCATACGTTGATAACGTTCACGTCGAAGATTCGCCCAACCGCTTAAATATTTGCCTTTATACTTTTCAATCAGATCTGCCGGGGCATTCAATGGCCAATGCGGGGCATTGTAGGCCAGATAAAGAAAAAAAGGCTTTTCGTTTCTAATCCCCTGATCAATAAACCCTATGGCTGTCGTTGTGAATGCATCCGTGGTGTAATAGTCAGGATCTGTAATTTCAATCTGATCATTTTGGGAGGTAATCCCCCTTTGGCCTTCTGGCTTGAAGTAGTTGGTGGCTCCTGCCAGAATGCCATAAAATTTTTCAAAACCTCTCTGCAACGGCCACATGGTAGAATCCTGCATCCCAAGGTGCCACTTCCCTGCCATGTAAGTTTGATATCCTGCCGGCTTAAGTACCTCAGCAATGGTGTTGGTATTGGATTTTAAAAAACCCTGATACCCTGGCAATCCGTAGTCGTGAGAGGATGGGTTTTCTGGGGTATTGGTCATGTGACCGATCCCTGCCTGATGTGGATACAGCCCGGTCATTAATGAAGCTCTTGTCGGGCAGCACCTTGCAGCATTGTAAAATTGGGTGAACCGGAGTCCATTCTTAGCCAGTTGATCCAGGTTTGGAGTACTGATTTCTCCTCCATAGCAACCCAGGTCGGAATAGCCCATATCATCCGACATGATCAAAATAATGTTGGGACGTTTGTCTTCACTGTTTTGTTTATCACAGGATGACAAAATAGCCAGAATGGCAATCAAGGAAAGTATTTTTTGCATCAGGGGATTCAGTTTGCTCCTACAATAATATCTCTTGGTAGTGGTCCTGAAACAGGATAAGGCTCTTCATAGACTTTTCGTTGGTCACCCTGGGTATCCATCCAGGTAAAAAGCTTTTGCTTCATTTCATCAATAATCTGAGTGTACTCGGGATCATTGGCCAGATTCATTTGTTCGTTAGGATCTTTTTCCAGGTTAAAAAACTCAAAGGCAGGACGCTGATAATACTTCATTATAATGGCTGCAGCTACTGAATCTGATTTAGCTACCTCATCCCAGGAATCCCAATAAGCTCCGGCTCCATCCTTCCGAAATACATCGGAATGATTTGAATGATAATAGTCCGGAAGCAGGTTAATAATAAACTTATACTTCTCAGTTCTGATACTTCGAATGGGGTAGACATTTAATCGTCCATCTCCGGTATGTGTGGTATAAATTTCCTTTCTAAAAGCATCAGTTGGTTCCTCTAATTCTGATAAGAAAGTCTTTCCATCCAGGTCATCAGGAATTTCTGACCCTGTGATATCAAGTAGTGTAGGAAAAATATCAATCCAGCTAATGAATGCATCGGACCTAATTCCGGGCTCAATCTTACCAGGCCACTTAATAATCAGCGGTGTACGTATACCGTCATCATAAAGGTTCCACTTGCCAAATGGCCATTGTCCTCCATGATCACTGGTAAACAATGTCAATATATTCTCCCCAAGTTTTGGTTCCAGATAATCCAGGATCTGCCCCATCTCCTGGTCCATCTGGGTGATATCGGTATAATACCTGGATCGGTGTTCCCTGGTCGGTTTTGTATCGATAAAATATTCTGGCAGATCTACCTCGTTGGTATCATAAATCATTTCTTTGGTCCAGGGTACATGGGGCCTTCTGTCACCAATAAAAATGCAAACAGGTTGGCTTATACCAACTGAATCAAAATACTGACTGACATTTCTGTACAGGTTCACCTGCTGATCCTTGTGAAAGTCGAATCCACATTTTTCATTACCCCCATAATGATTTACTTTCCCAAAGGCATAGACTTTGTATCCATTCTCCTGCAGTTTTTTCACCAGGTAAAGGCTATCAGATTTGGGAAACGAATGATTGACCTCAGCTCCATTCCTTGCAGGCATTAATCCTGTCAGGAGAGCAGCCCGGCTCGGTGCACAGGAAGGTGAGGCAACAAAAGCATTGTTAAAGGTAATGCCCTCACCAGCCAACTGATCCAGGGTGGGTGTCTTAACAACTTTTGCTCCGTATACAGCGATGTCCTTGTATCCCAGGTCATCAGAAAGGAATACCACAATATTGGGCTTTTTGAAAGACTGATTCCCTGATTTGCATTGAAATAATAGAGCTGAAAATACTGTCAGAAATATCAATCCAAGGATTCTGGTAAGTGTAGGAAAGCATTTCTTAAAAACTGTAAAACTTACCATTAAATCGGAGGAATTAAGTTGATCTTTGAATGTTTGAAGGGATAATTTAAGGGTTTAAATTCAAAAATATCTCCTCAAATTCAAAGAAAGACATTTACTCCAATCTTTGCTTATATGTTAGGTGGTACACTCTCAGGATAATTCTAATCCTCATATGTTAACACCTGATTATCATCAAGTAATCTAGCCGAAAGTGTAGCATATTCTATTTCATGTATCCCCTTGCCATATTCCAGCGCAAGACCAGCAAGTGTGGCTGCAGATTGCCCCAGGATCATAAAGACAGGTTCCATTCTGATCGAACCAAAGGCGATATGAGAGCTGGAAACAGCGACCGGAACCAGTAAATTAGAGCATTCATTTCTCTTAGGTAATATGCATCCCAGAGGAATCTTATAAGGTTTCACATGTACTCCAATATCTCCTTCATTTTGAACATAGCCCTCGGGTGTTATATACCGCTGTATATTATGCGAGTCTATAGTATACGATCCCATCCCGATTGATTTTGGAGTCGGGCGCTTTCCAAGCAATTCATGCTCTGTTAATACAAAATCCCCTATCATTCTTCGGGCTTCCCGTACATAAATCTGATGTGGCCAATTGTCGTTATCAACAAACTCATCCCTGGCCAGACCCCAGTTTTGCATTTCATCATGTACATCCTTCCTTACCCGGGGATCATTGGCAGCAAACCATAAAAGACCTTGTTGGTAACTAATGTGTTCATCCAAAATCTCTTTTCTGCGCTCATAAGAGGCCTCCGGATAATCATAATTCATTCCAATATTATCGCTGCTAACAGGCCCCCTGTTATTGGTATCTGTTTTTCTATTCGGAATGGTATCAAACTTACCAAACCAGTCATTGTGCATTTCGAAGCTTGGACCGTTAAAGACCCTTAGTAATATCTCATATTGTGTAGAATCGTAGTCTGCTGGTCTTGGAAACGGAACCCTATTATCCGGATGATTCGACATACAAAGCCGATAACAATAGGCCTGTATCTTTTTATCTCCCGATCCAAATTCTCCTGGATTTTCTAATGAAATTCTGGGTAATACTCCACTTGAGCTGTCACCAGGTACCCAATAGGGCGAGATCTTATCCTTGAAAAAATGCTTATGATGCAATACCCCGGTTTGCACTCCATTCCAATCCTCACCATAAACTTCATTTGCTTCCCGGCCAACATGATAATTCACACCGGCAGCAGCCATGAGATCCCCCTCATAAGTAGCATCAATAAAAATATTTGCTTGATAAGTATTACCGGAATGTGTGGTAATCGAAACAATTTTCCCCTCTTTCAGTTCCACTCCATTTTCGCGGTCGAGCCACTCATCGCGAAAAACCGGGATCTTGTAGTCATTGATAAAATCTTCGAAAACACGCTCGGCAATATGAGGCTCAAATATCCATTGTGTTTTATTAGCGCCATCAATAGCTGGAGTGCCCTGACCCTTATTTCCATATTCCTCTCTGGATTGCCATTTCCAGGTATCCGGATCCTGATAATAATTATACACTCGATGATAAAACTCCCTCGACAATCCACCAATTACAGCTTTATTACCGGTGTCTGTATATCCCAGACCTCCGGAGGTAAGTCCCCCAAGATGTATATCAGGACAAACAATGATCACTGATTTCCCCATCTTCTTGGCTTGTACAGCTGCAATTACGGCGCCAGATGTACCTCCATAAACCACAATATCCACCTGGTCATGTTTTGTGTCTTCCTTGCAAGACAAAACCATCAAAATGGAAAATAGAAGCACTAAGGCTCTCATCTTCTGCTGAAGAAGCTTCACTATTGTAGTCTTTGCTTATCCTGAAGCAATCTTGCCTCCAAAGAGGAGTATGGTAGCTCCTGAGTAGTTACTCCCTGATCTATTGCCAAAGCGGCTGCTGTAGCAACTGATTGACCCAATACCATAAAAACGGGCTCCATGCGAATGGATCCAAATGCAATGTGTGTGGCGCTGAGGCAGACAGGTACTAACAGGTTGGTGCACTCCTCTGCCTTTGGAATTAGGGACCGATAGCTGATCGGATACGGTGATTTCACCCTGGCTTCCACATTTCCTTCGTTTCTAACAAATCCCTCATCTGTTACGTATCGCTGTACATTATGCGAATCCATTCCGTAGGCTCCTAATCCTACCGCATCCTCTGCCACCTCGAGACCTTCACAATTATGCTGAGTCATTACATAACTCCCAATCATACGTCTGGCTTCTCTGACATAAAGTTGTTTTTGCCAGCCGTCAGCCCGTTCAAATTCATCTTTGGAAGTACCCCATCTGGATGCTTCCTTCCTGACCTCTTCAGGAATCCTTGGGTGATTGGCAAGGCTCCACATTAATCCTTTCTGATAGTTCCTGTGCTCCTCTTCCATCCTTTCTCTCTCTTCATAGGAAGCTTCGGGATAATCATAGTTCTGACCTATAAAGTCCGTTGAAAAACCGAACTTATTGTTAGTATCTGTTTTTCGGTTCGGCATAGCTGAATTGATCCAGGGTAAAAGCGAATTTCCATAACTGTACATATCCCTTATTTCACCTGTTCGGGCTTCATAATTTCTAAACAGTAATTCATAATTCAATTCATTGTAATTGTCAGGCTTCTCAAATGGAATGCGGTTGTCCGGATGGTCTGTCAAACACATTCGAAAACAATAAGCCTGGATTTTATCATCGCCGGTTCCTTCAGGTTCTAGTTTTTCAGGATTAATCCATGGTAATAATCCGCTTGATGGGTCTCCTGCCACAACATATGGATCAACTCCTGGTAAAAAATTGTGATGTAAACCATTCCTTGAAGGTAAGCCTGTGATTGTACTTGAAGTATCTGAAGGCTGGACCCCATTTAAAGTTTCTTTATACTGACTATTTGCCTCACGTCCTACCGTATAGCTCACCCCGGCAGTAGCTAATAAATCTCCTTCGTAAGTAGCATCAATAAACATCTTACCTGTGTATACTTCACCTGTTTCCATTGCAATAGCAACAATATTTGACTCTTTCTTTACTACCCCTTTAGCTCTATCTAATCTCTGATTATACCGGATAGAAATAGATTCATCCAGGATCATTTGATCATAAACTTTCAATGCCGCAGATGGCTCAAATGTCCACATGGCCTGTTCGCCTTCTTCAGTCCTGGTCTGACCACCATCCATGTATTCTTCCTTTTTTTGCCATTTCCAATTTGATGGATCATCATAATATTTCTTAATATTTTGATAAAATTCTCTTGCTATACCACCAATAGCCTGCTTATTTCCAATATCTGTCTGTCCCAGTCCCCCCGTAGTTAATCCGCCCAGACGAGAGGTTGGTTCAATTAGTATAACAGATTTATCCATTCGGCTAGCCTGGATAGCAGCTGCCACACCAGCAGATGTACCACCATAGATAACAATATCGGCGGAATTAGCATCTTGCGGTTTATTCTCACATGCGTAAAAACTTACCAACAGAATCATCAAAAAATAAATGCTTTTCATAATTAGAATATTTGAACTGGATGTCTTTAATAAATTTTACAAACGAGAAATAATCTCACAAACTTAGTATTTGACCTTTTGCCAATAGGACCTGCTTCAACTCATCATAGTTCACCTCCTGAACTGCTATGTTCTTATCTATTGCCATACTGGCTACCACTGCTGCAGATTGACCCAGAATCATGAAAACGGGTTCCATGCGAATGGAGCCAAAGGCTATATGACTTGATGAGACACAAACTGGGACTATCAAATTTGTGCACTCTTCTTTTTTAGGCACAATTGATCCAAAAGAAATCTGGTATGGGCCCTTTGGATGAACACCAATATCACCTTCATTCTGAACAAATCCATCTTCCTTAATGTATCTCTGAATATTGTGAGAATCCATCGCATAAGATCCCATGCCCACAGGATCTTTCACCGGTCTCCTACCCATTACTTCATGTTCAGTGGTGATAGACTGACCAATCATGCGCCTGGCTTCTCTCACATATATTTGATGAGGCCAGTTGCCATTGTCAGTGAATTCGTCTTTAGCCAACCCCCATTCATTCATTTTTGTCCTGATATCTTCAGGAACTCTTGGGTCATTGGCCACATAGTAGAGCAATCCTTTCTGGTAATCTTCATGCTCTTTAATGATTTCCCTTCTTCGCTCATATGAAGCTTCGGGATAATCATAGTTCATTCCGATATTATCACTGCTAAATGGTCCGTGATTGTTGGTATCTGTTTTCCTATTAGGTATTACATCAAATTTCTGAAACCAGTCCTTGCGTCCGGTATCAAACACTCTTCCCAGTAATTCGTAATCTTTTGGATCATAATTTTCAGGCTTTGGGAAAGGCACCCGATTATCCGGATGATTACTCATGCAGGTTCTGAAACAATAGGCCTGTATCTTGTCATCACCGGCTCCATACTCACCCGGAGGTTCTGCAGAAACTTTTGGAACCAACCCGCTGGAAGGATCACCAGGAATTATATAAGGAGAGATATCTTCCCAAAACCAATGTTGATGGTGTAAAACACCTGTCTGAATGCCATTCCACTCCTCACCATAGGTATCTTTGCTTTCCCTTCCAACATGATAACTCACTCCCGCGGATGCCATCAGGTCACCTTCATAGGTAGCGTCCACAAATATCTTTCCTTTAAAGGTTTTTCCTGATAAAGTAGCAATGGATAAAATCTTACCAGCCTCCACAACTACTCCATCCTTTCTATCCAACCACTCATCCCGATAAATTTCAATGTTATTTTCCCGGACAAAATCTTCAAATACATTCTCTGCAATATGCGGCTCAAAGATCCACATGGTTCTGTTCTCGCCATCTATCGCGGGAGTTCCCTGACCTTTATTACCATATTCAGATTTTTTTTGCCATTTCCAGGTGCTATCAGCCGAATAGTAATTATAAATACGCTGATAAAATTCACGTGAAAGGCCACCAATTGCATCTTTTTTTCCTGTATCAGTAAATCCTAGCCCCCCTGAGGATAAGCCACCAAGATGAATATCCGGGGAAACTACAATGACTGTTTTTCCTGACCTGATCACCTCTACTGCTGCAGGAATAGCGGCAGACGTACCACCATAAATAATCACATCAGCAGAAAACTGGTTTGGTGGTTCCTGCGAGTTTTGACAGGAAAACGTGAATAATATCAGTAAGAGGAATAAGCTATTTTTCATTGGTTTAGGTTTAGGTCAAATTGATTGATAAATTTTTATGGAATGTAAGTTAACAGTTCATTTCTTAGCGATTCGGCTAAATCTGATTGGCTGGCGATCAGATTTCTTTCTTCCGAAACATCTGATCCCAAATCATAAAGTACACATTTTTCAAGTGTGTCACTCAACATCACAAACTTGAAATTTCCCTTACGGAAGCCAAAAATATTATTCGCTGACTGTACCACTACACTTTTCCTATTCCCATCACCAGTGCCAAATAATACCGGCGAGATATCAAAGCCATCCAGGGCATCCTTCTTAGACAATTCATAGTCAACAATTTCTGCCAGGGTGGGTAACACGTCATTCAAAGCAAACAAAGCATCACTTTTTTTCCCCTCCTGGATATGTCCAGACCATTTGGCTATAAAGGGAGTCCTTACACCCCCCTCCCAAATTGACGCTTTCAATCCTTTTAATTTTCCATTAGGTTGATGAATAGGAATAGAATCGGAAGCTATCAAAGCTTCTACATCAAGACCGGCATTATTCATCGTAGGGTTATTTGTAGCTTTTGAAGTATCAATAAAGCTACTTGTAACTTTAAAAGTCGATCCATTATCGCTTGCAAACATAATTAGGGTATTATCAGACAGGTTCTTTTCCTCAATAAATTTCAGGATATCACCGATGCGGGCATCAAGCTCGTGCACATAATCTCCATAGGTTCCTGCATCAGTGGAACCTTTATAATCTGCACCAGGTGCAAGAGGTAGATGGGGAACATAGGGTGAATAATAGAGAAAAAAGGGTTTGACCTCATTGTTCACATGATTTTCAAGGAATTTCAACGTCTCACCAGTAACGTATGGCAGATATTCGTCCAATCCAAAGTGCTGAATATGGTCCTGATTTGGTGTCTTCTCGGTCGTATAAAAATCATGATCTATGGTACCTGTCACCATTTTATCGGTCAATACCCAGCATTCACTCGCACAACTAAATCCCACCCAATGATCAAATCCATGATCTATAGGGCCATCAAAAACCGGTTTAGATAAATCAATATTCGCACCATTTTCAGGATGATAGTGCACGTTGTACCCTACTGGTTCTTCCCCATCTAAAGTTGGAAATTGTGCTCCTAAATGCCACTTACCAAAACCTGCTGTGACGTATCCTGCTTTCTTCAACATCTGAGGCAAAGTAAGTTGGCCGGGCTCCATCATGGACTTTTCATAATTCTGTAAAACGCCACTTTTGTTCCAGCTTCTCCACGGATAGGTGCCCGTCATTAAAGCGTACCGAGAAGGCGAGCATACAGACACCGGGCAATATGCATTAGTAAGGCTAATTCCTTCACTGGCTAGTTTGTCCAGGTTGGGTGTTGGGATCAGTGAATTTGGATTATAGGAGCCCAGGTCTCCGTAGCCTAGATCGTCTGCAAAAATGAAAACAATATTGGGCAAGCTCTTCTCATTATCCGGAGATATGCAAGCAAAGAGAAATGAGGAAAGTATTCCAATTGATACTGTCCTACATATTGATCTAAAATAATGAACGATTCTATAGTTTAGATTTACCACTCCTCTTTTGTATTCGATCCAACATATTTCAAAGTTTGTCCATCCTGAATCAATTGACTTCTTAAGTTTTCATATTCAACCCTGTGCACATTGTTGTCTTCTTTCAGAGCAAGTGAAGCTGCAGTTCCAGCAGTCTGACCAAGTACCATGTATACCGGCTCCATGCGAATGGAACCAAAAGCCACGTGTGAGCTGGACACACAAACCGGTACAATAAGATTGGCACATTCTTTTTCTTTAGGGATCAGTGACTCATAGGGAATCTCATAGGGTCCATTGATATGGATAGTGAAATTCCCCTCGTTAATTAGTTCGCCATCCTTTGTTACAAGGCGTTGAATATGGTGACTATCCAATGCATATGAACCCATTCCAACCGAGTGTTCCTTTTGCGTGTTTGTATCAATATCATTTTGTGTCATGACATACTCACCAATCATTCTGCGGGTTTCCCGAATATATACCTGTGGAGTCCAATGATTATTATTTACATACTCATCTTTGGGGTATCCATATCGAAGCATTTCAGAACGGATAGATGCTGGCATTCTCGGATCATGGCCAATGAAATAAATAAGCCCTTTGGTAAAACTATGATGTTCGCCCAGGATCTCCTCCCTGCGAGCATAGTCGGCTTCCGGGTAATCCCAATTTGCGCCGATATAGTCAGTAGAATATGGACAACCATCATTAATGTCTGTCTTCTGATTTGGAACCGGATCAATTTTGAAAAGTACCTGTCGGATATGATCAAATTGATGGGCATTTACATATCGAATGAGCAATTCATATTTGGTGCTATCATAGTCAGCAGGCTTTGTGATAGGAATCAAATTGTCAGGATCAGTTGTCAGCACAATTCGCACATTATATGCCTGCACTTTATCATCACCTGCTCCGGGAGCTTCAAGGGGTAAGTTCTGAATGCCATATAGCAGGTTCCCTTCTTTATCGTAAGGATCCACTCTTGAATAGCCTCTTAAGTTGGCACCTCTTATCCAGGGATCAACCTTATTAAAATATCGTTTGGGCTGCCTTATGGTTGAATCATCGGGTAATACGCCCGCAAGGCTTTCGTTGTAGGTATCTGCAGATTCTCTACCAACATGATAAGAAACGCCGGCAAGGGCCATTAAGTCACCTTCATAGGTTGCATCAATAAATACTTTTGCTTTTAAAGTTTTACCAGTCTCAAAAGTCACTGAAGTGATTTTGTTATCTTTTTTCTCAACTCCTGATTCAAGATCAAGCCGCTCTCCAATGATTAGTTGTATTCCTGCTTCTGAAAGCATTTGATGATAAATACTATCAGCTACCCTGGGTTCAAAACTTTTGATATACTTCAGTTTTTCATTGAGCAGTCTTTGTCGAAAGGGATCCTCTACTTTCCAGGCAGCATCTGATTTATAGTGTTGAGTAACACGATTGTAAAATTCTCCGGCTAGACCACCAACAACTCCTTCCTGTCCGTAGTCAGTCCAAACCAGGCCTCCGGTGGTGGTCCCTCCGATATGATTGGATGGTTCAATTAATATCACCTGATCTCCCATGCGGGCAGCCTGGATGGCTGCAGTGATTCCGCCAGAAGTAGCGCCATAGACCAAAACTTCAGTATCATATATTATTTCATCTCCTTTGCAGGAAATAAACAGGATCATTAAAATTATAAGATGCCAAAATGATTTGAGCATGGTGTCTGGGATTTTAAAAACAAACCCATGCGAGGATCAAGAACTTAATCCTCGCAGGGTTTTTTTAAGTATCAAATGAAAATTTAATAACCAGGATTCTGATCTACCTGATTAATTAAAGCATTATTGTTGATCTCATCTTCAGGTATTGGCCAGAATAATCGCTCATCAATAAAAGTCTTACCGATTGCAGCAAAAGCTTCCTTTACCTTTCCTGTCCTTTTCAAATCGAACCATCTCCTTCGTTCAATCATAAACTCATAAGCCCTTTCCTGTAAAACTGTATCAGCAAACTGATCTTCAGTCATACCAGATGGATAGTCCACTGGTGATGCAACAGTTGGGTCATAACCATAAGCCCGCCTTTTGATCATATTTAACCTTTCAAGGGCCAGGGCTGTAGGACCATTATTTGCTCTTGCAGCTGCCTCAGCATAAAAAAGGAATGCTTCAGAATACCTGTAGATTGGAATTGTTGGAACGCTTATACCATCAGGTGTAGTGATAAACTTCTTGAACAAAATTGGAATTGTGCTTGGAAGATCAACCCAATTCCCATCAAAGTCCTGATACTGTCGATATAGATTAAAAGCTTTCCTCAAGTCGTTGTTGTCCCAGGCTGGCCCGATGAATGTATTATTTACTGTATCCGGAAGCCAGGCAAAAACACCTCCGCTTGAATAGTTGTACGGCCGGGCATTCGCTCTATGCAGATAATTTGGAACAGAAGATCCTCGTGTAGGGGAATGATGAGTCGACATAATATCCTCAGTGCTCGTCTCCACTCCAAAAATATTGTAGAAATCATCCGGCTTACTTACAGTGACCAATTCATATTTTCCACTCTGAATTACCTCGTCCGCCTTTTGAGCGGCCAAACTCCATTGCTCTGTGGTGAGGTAAACATGTGCAAGCAGCATTTTTGCTGCCCACACAGAAGCTTTGCCTGTTTCGGCTCCCACATCATCCGGTAAACTGGCTTCCGCTGTAATCAGGTCCTGAATGATTAGATCATAAATTTCACTTTCAGGGGCTCTGGCAGCATCCAATCCACTCAAATCCGTATTTTCTTTAACTCTTAGAGGGACAGGTCCCCAACCTCTTACTAATTCAAAGTAAGCTAAGGCTCTCAAGAAGTGACCTTCAGCAACAATCCGATCCCTGACACCTGCATCTATGTTTTCAATCAAGGATACATTGTCTATGACCACGTTTGCCCGGTTGATACACCTATAAAAAGTAGCCCAGTTAGTCGCCGCTCGACCAATGTTCTGTGCATTTAAAAGTTGATCAAAATTTGAAATGGGTTGCTGCGATCCCCTACCATTCAGGAAGTCAGCGTGTAATTCAACCATTAAATAATAAGTGATCCCGCCGAAATCAGGACCAAAGGCACTATAGACACCATTGATTGCACCCTGAGCATCCGCTTCATTCTGATAGTAATTAGCTCTTGAAACGAAATCTTCAGGTACTTCATCTAACATCCCTTCACAAGAAAGAATGAATAAAGGAAATATGATATATAATAATTTTTTCATCTTTTTCATTTTTGATAATGATATTTCATCAGATTATAAACTCAACCTCAAGCCAACAGTGATATTCTTGGCATTAGGATACCCGCTTTGGTCATGTCCCATTTGAAGTCGACTTCCAATAGATTGTGAGTCTGTTCCCCGGGTATTCATTTCGGGATCTAAACCAGTATATTTGGTGAAGGTGAACAGATTAGTTCCTGATACAAATAATTGGGCGTTGTCAATTGCCTCAAGACCCCACTCTTTAAGCGGAAAATTATAAGCCAACCTGATAGATTTAACTCTCAGGTAGCTACCATCTTCGATAAATCTATCCGAAATATCGATACCTGTTAGCGAACTGATCCTTGGATACTTGGCATTGGGATCGGGATTCTCCTGAGTCCAGTAGTTGCCAAGGATTGCTGTAAATTGGTTGTTACCACGTTGGAATGAATTTAGGTGAGTTCCCTGGGTAGCATTGAATATTTCATTGCCATAAACCCCATCAAGAAATAGGTTGAACTCAAAATTCTTATAAGACAAGTTGGTATTTATGCCATAAAAGAAATCCGGATAAGGATTTCCAACAATCACCTTATCCAGGGCATTTACCACTCCGTCATCATTGGTATCCACATACTGTATATAGCCATTGGCATCAAGTTCACGTTCAAGATATCCAAAAAGGCTACCCAAAGGCTCACCTACTCTGGCTATGTTGGTATTTGACCAAACGGCAGCCTGACCATTTCCCAGGATATCACTTCCACCAGCCAGTTCAATCACTTCATTTTTGTTTGCTGAAAAACTGGTTGTAATATCCCATCTGAAATTAGCGTTTGAAATGATATCCGCACCTATTGTAAGCTCAATTCCTCTGTTTTCAATTTCTCCAATATTCTGAAGGATTGAACCAAAGCCAACTGAAGGAGGAAGTGGAACGGAAGCGAGCAGATCACTGGTATTCTTCTTGTAATAGTCTGCTGTTATTCTGAATCGATTGTCAAGTAGTCCAATATCCATTCCAAAATCCAGTTGAGCGGTGGTTTCCCACTTCAGATCACTGTTGGCAATACCATTAGGAACAAATCCCACTTCCTCTGTTTGATTCGCATATACAACACGAACTGCTTCTAATCGATCAAGTGATTGATAAGGTGAGAGCGCAGTATTACCTGTAATTCCATAACTTGTTCTGATCTTCATGTCACTCAGGAATTCCAACCCCTGCATAAAAGCTTCATCTGAAATTCTCCAGGCCAAAGCAGCAGAAGGGAATACAGCCCATTTATTTGCAGCTCCAAACCTTGAAGAACCATCCGAACGAACACTTATGGTCATCAAATATTTATCGAATAGCGAATAATTCACTCTGCCTAACCAGGAGGCTAATACCCACCTTGAAATACCAGAGTTTGGGTTGCCAAGGTTTTCAGCAGCTGATAGATCATAATTTTGAGTGGTGTTATTGGCAAAACCAGTAGCAGTCATCTCAAGGAACCTACTCATATAGTTTTGGTAGGTATATCCAGCCACCACATCCAGCTTATGAATACTTGCAAAAGTCTTGGAATAATTCAATGTATTCTCATTCAAAAATGAATTGGTATAGCCGTACCTCTGCCTTCCATAACCCCTGTCATTTGAGAAGATAATTGGATTAAATTGATCGGATAAGGCATTTTCATATTCCAAACCAACCAGCGATTTAAATGTAAGGTCCTTGGTTAAGGAAATCGAAAACGAGGTATTTCCAATGACCGAATTGGCCAAAGTAGTAGATTGTTGAGAAGCAAATATGAGCGGATTCCTCATATCCGCTGATCCAAAACTATAAAATTGTTCAATCTGAGTTGGAAGCCCATCCGCATCATACACAGGAAGTGTTGGTGGAGCTGAAGCGGCAGCTGACAATACTGAACCACTTCCTCTATTTCCATTATTAACAGGTACAGATATATTTTGCCTTCGTGACAAATTAAGGTTTACGGCCAGATTCAGCCAATTATTCACCTCATGATCCAGGTTCAATCGTAAAGATCCTCTTTTCACACCTGAGCTAATAATAATACCCTCCTGGCCATAGTAATTACCGGAAAGGGCATAACGTGTCTTAGTAGAGCTTCCTGTAAAAGATATGGTATGGTTTTGAATCGGAGCCTTTTGAAAGATTACATCCTGCCAGTCCGTATTGGGATAGTTGAAATTATCCAAATCAAAATAGGGCGTTGGGTTTGCACTATTTAGAAGCCATTCATTGGCTATGACTGCATATTCTCTGGAGTCAAGTAAATCAAACCTTTTGGTTTCTGACTGCACTCCATAGTAGCTATTTACTTCAATCTTACCCTTCTCTGATTTAGCACCCCTTTTCGAAGTAATGATCACAACTCCATTGGCACCCCTGGCACCATAAATTGCTGTTGCAGAGGCATCTTTAAGGATATCAATGGATTCGATATCAGAAGGGTTAAGGAATCCTATTCCTCCCGTAATCGGAAAACCATCAACGACATATAATGGATCATTGCTTCCTATCATTGAGTTACCTCCCCTGATCCTGACCTCGATTCTTCCACCGGGTTGGCCGGAATTTTGAGTGACTTGCACCCCAGCTACCCTGGCTTTCAATGCCTGTTCTACATTGTATACCGGTACTGCTTCAAGCTCCTTGGTCTTGACCTGTGCAACTGATCCCGTGATATCCTTCATCTCTACCTGACCATATCCCACGACAACAACTTCTTCGAGCTGTTCTAAATCAGGAGATAAAGTAATATCAAGTATTGATCTATTATTTACAGCAATCTCCTGTGACTCATAACCAACAAAAGAAAAGATCAGAATGGCATCATCAGGACATTCAAGGCTGTAATTTCCATCGATATCTGTGGTGGTTCCGGAACTGGTTCCGCTCACAATAATACTTGCACCCGGTAAGGCTTCTCCATTCTCATCGGTGATTTTACCTGACACAGACGACTGCACCGTCACT
Source organism: Bacteroidota bacterium (assembly GCA_047947195.1). Taxonomy (GTDB): domain Bacteria; phylum Bacteroidota; class Bacteroidia; order Cytophagales; family Cyclobacteriaceae; genus UBA7330. Next base: position 433,102 of record CP170458.1, on the reverse strand, counting down.
TGTTCAGACACTTCTGGTAAAATCCTGGTCTCACCAACGCTATAAACGCCAATACTTTCATTTACCCGCTTAAAGGAAACTTTCGCCTGAATAGAGAGATTCGCCAAAAGTTTATCCATTTGCCAATTCCCTCCCGCGAGAAAGATATCATATTTTTTTAGCTCACTTTTTGAGTAAGCAAATCTAAAAGTGGTGTTTTCTTCGATCTCTTTAAATACGTCAATAAGAGATCGCTCCTGTTCGCTTTGACTCAACTCAACGATAATCTCTTCAAGGTATTTCCTTTGAGCTGCTGAGTTGGTCGCTAGTGCCATCACTATTGATTGGCACATGATCATCACATAAATCCCTAGTTTGGACATACGGATTGTGAATTTTCGTAATTTTACATTCATAGAGTTTTGGTTAATTGATACTAAAACTTTTACCTAAGAGGGCTTCATGACTTCCCCAAGTACCGAGCCCTCTTATTTTTATTTAATGATTAATTCATTCCCTTTTTTTTCATAATTAAAATCATAAACGAATGCCAGGATATCCATCACTTCTTTTAAAGTAGGATTATCATAGCTTGCAGTATATCTCTTATCAACCGACAGTTTCCTATTCATGGTGATTTCTACTCCATACCACTTTGAAATACTTTTAAGTACTTCATCCTCTGTCTGATCATTGAATTGCAACTTCCCATCAACCCATCCAAAAACATATTCAGGTTTTTTGATTGTCAATTTTTTCATCTCACCTTCACCCTGATATTGGGTATACTCATTTTTATTAAGCTGAACCAAATGGCCTGAATCAGCTTCCTTAACCTCCACCTTGCCAGATTTCACCAATACAGAATTCACCTTCTCATACTGATAGGCACTGACCATAAATGATGTGCCTAACACAGTAATTTCCATATTATCAGTTTCAATGATGAAGGGTTTCGACTCGTCCCTTGTCACTTCGAAGAATGCTTCTCCGTGAAGAATAACCTTTCTCACATCGTCTCCAAAAAATGAAGGCGCAATGATTTTGCTGTTTGAATTCAATTTGACACTCGTACCATCCGGAAGGATTGTAGTAACCTTTTGTCCCGCCCCACTTACTTTTTCTGCCCAGGTAATTGCGGGTTTGGTTTCTACCTGGGTTTGATTGTTTAAGGCAATAAGTGCGACTGAAAGCCCAAGAATCAAAACGGCAGCTATCCTTAGAAGGTACTTAGTGAAGGAGACTCTTTGGCCAGACCGAATATGCTTTTCATCTTCAATTCTGGAAAGGATCCTTTTCCTAACTTCAAGATCTTCATGATTTAGTTGACCTCGATAATCATTCCAGTAGATTTCAAGCTTTCTAAGGATAACAGAATTTTTAGTATCCTTTTCCTTCCATTTAGAGAGCTCGTGTTGCTCCTCCAAACTCAAATTTCCCTGAAGGTATTTTAATAGTAGCTTTTCCAACTCTTAATCAGCTTGTTACCTATTAAGAGCCAGATAACTTGATTTGGTCTACAAAATTTTAAAAATTTATCAATATCCTATCGATTTAGATACTTGGCTGATTGAAACCCAATAATAATGCGGTTTTAATACGAACTATGCAATATTCAACCCAGTAGTAAAAAAAGCAGAATGGAGATTACCCCAATTTTAATATTAGATCTGCCCCCTTCTTCATTTTCTAAATGATCAGCAATTGAAGACTTAATCTCATTTAGTGCCCTACTCATCTGAGTTTTGATGGTAGATTGAGAAATTCCCAATTCCTGGCCTACTTCCTGATAGCTTAAGTTCCTGTTTTTAACCATGTCAAAAATCAACCTGCATTGATCAGGAAGTTTGGAAACCGCCAGCTCAATTGCTTGAAGTAATTCCTTTTCCAGAAGAACTTCCTCCGGATTAGATTGATCAACTTTTTTAATGAACTGATCCTGGTCATATGAGATAAAATCGTGAGGATCCCTGGTCAAAAGTCTGATTGCCCTGTTTTTTACCGCGATAAACAAATAAGACTTGATCTCCTTGATCTGTGAAAAATCCGGATTGGATTTCCAGAGATTAAAAAAGACATCAGAAACCACATCCTTGGCCAGCTCTGATGAATTTGTCAGCTTTCTGGCATAAACAAATAAAGACTGAAAATGCTCCTTATACACATCTTCAAAATCACCTTCAAAAGGAGGGATTTGATGCAATTTCTTTATTTCAGTCGTTTTATTCACCAATGAATTTCAATAATTGAGGATAATAATAAACCTAAATTACCAAAATTTCATTGTTATTATCATTTGTAAACTGGTATTACTCAATCATTATTGAAGTATTAGCCTCCAAATGCAAGTGTCTTATATGCTTCTTAACGAGAGTGATCCTTTTTGTAAGCTTTTCAATATATCTTCTAAGCTCCTCTTCCATCACATAGATCTTTCCGTGGTAGGAATGTACGCCAAATCCGCTCTTATGCTGGCGGGTATTCTTCTCCATATCCTGCTGATCATAGCATCGTTCCCTAAAGAAATCATTGAAACTGATAATATTGTAATCTTTCTCAATGAACTCTAACTCCTCAAGAACTTTGTTCATCTTCTTTTGATCATGCTGATCTGATGTCCGAATTAATTGCTCATAGAGCAGTCCATGATATTGATGGATCTCCTTTAATAGATCGTAATAAGAAGTTCGGAATTCCAGGTCGTTACAAAATCCGGAAAGTCCCTTATACTGTACTAGCTTCTTTGATTCCTCCTCCCAGGTAATGGACAGAGAAATAATTTTGCTTCTAAGGGCTTTATTTGTATTATTTGGAAAAGCCTGAATGGAACATATCAGAAAAAATATAAAAAGTATTGACCTCATGATTGACCTAGTTATTTATAATAAAAATAACTGGTTGGTATTAGCAAAAGTCAATTTTATCTAATTATTATACAATATATGTTTATTGGTAATTTGAGATGTGGGAAATACTTAATCTGGTATTATTTCAATGGAGCCCCCTTCAAAGGCTTTCCATTGGTGGTTAGTATCTGAAAGTGATGAACCTTATACCCTTCATACTTCCATACCATCTCCTTCTTCCTGGTCACTTCAAAGAGTTTAATACCCTCCTTTGCCCCATAACTGGCAATCACAGTATTTCCATTGGGGAGACGCTGGGCTCCACATGGATCCTGAAATGGATTCCCATCAAAATCATCATTGGATAGTTTCCAAACAATTTCCCCAGCTTCATTGACCTCAATGGTCTTATTGCCATGTGTCAGGTTGATCAGGACATTTCCGTTTTTCAACTTGATAGCTGTAAAAGGCCAGTTCTCTTCAGCCCTTCCTCCAAGTTCTTCCCGATCGGTAATGATCTCATTCACTACTTCTCCCTTTGGAGTATATTCTTTCACTTTGAACGCCAACAAATGCGGAACAAGGTAGTTTCCATTATCCAACTTACGTGCCATCCGGGTCTGCATATGGATGTTGTCCGTTTCCGGCTTTAGGGGTACAGCTAAAACAATGTTACCTGAAGCATCTACTTCCAGTAACTCAGGTTTTTTACCAGATTCAGTGATTAGGGTGTTTCCATTTTCCAACCTTACGACGGTTCCCAGTTCATTTTCAGGTTCACGTCTTTTGAAAGTGAAAATAACTTTTTTGTCCTGATCATATTCCAGCACTTCATCTGCCCAGCAGATGAGCACATTACCATTTGGCAATACAAAGCCATCCCGAGCTCCTGCCTTGCCCGAATCCCAGGCCACCTTACCATCTTCATCAATGATCCCCGTAAATTGAGGACCAGCAACAAAGAAGGAATGCCTGATCTCCTTGTCTTTTTTAAGTAAAAGATAAGCATTTGAATTACTCGCCAGTCCAATCAATAGTAACGAGAAAATGATTATTCTTCCAATTCTCATCTTATCAAATTATTGCGACCAGTCTGTTGGTTCACGATCCCAGCGATGTTTTTCCAGCTCTTTCATCAATGAATCATCCAGTAATCCCTGGTCACTTGTCGCGATATTGGATTTTACGTGATGTGGCTTTCTCATACCAGGAATGATCGTACTCACCCTGCTTTCACCCAGTATAAATCGAAGTGCCATTTCCGGCATAGTCATTCCCTCAGGAACAAGTGGTTTTAACGCATCCGCATGATCCACACTGGAATTGAGGTTTTCAGGAACAAAGTAGGTGTTTCTCCAGTCTCCATCAGGCCATTTGGAGTCTTTGGTAAGTAATCCTGTCAATGTACCTTCATCAAATGGTACACGTGCTATAACCCCTACATTGTGTTTCTCACAGGCTGGGAACAATTGATCTTTTGGGTTCTGATCAAAGATGTTGTAGATCACCTGGGTGACATCCACTATCCCACTTTCAATGGCCTTGATCCCATTCCAGGGTTCCCATCTGTTCTGGCTGATCCCAATGGCATGGATCAAGCCCTGTGACTTGAGATCCTCCATTTTATGCACCCATCGATCATCCTTCAACCAGCCATCTTCCCAGGTATGAAACTGCATCAGGTCATAGGATTCGATACCGGCATTTTTCAAACTCTTGTGGACGTATTCTTCTATATGATCCGGAGGAAAACAATCATCTAAAGAATAATCCCTAGTACTTGGCCACTTAAAATTCTTTGGCGGGATTTTGGTGGCCGTATACAATTTCTTATCCGGATTAGCTCTTACCAGCTCACCCAGCATACTTTCACTTTTTCCAGCGCCATATCCCCAGGCTGTGTCAAAAAAGTTACAGCCCAGATCAACTGCCAATTGAAGTGATTTCATGGATTCTTCAATGTCGGATCCCTTCCAGCCTGCCATACCCCACATGCCGTATCCTATTTCACTTACTTCCCAGTTTGTTTTACCTAATTTTCTGTACTTCAAAATTGTCTGATATTAATGATGTTATAAATGAAATTGAAAACTCAATTTAGCTACTAATCAATAAATGATGTGTTTTTTCACTACTGATGACAAACCTTTTATCAAGCAGAGGTGTCCTTGAATTAAATCTGATTACAAAATCAAACAATATTAAAGATGACAGGAAATAGATTAAAGAATACTTTGATCATTTTGATTATGTCTGTAATATTTTCAAGTTGTGAAGATTTATCTGATGTTGAGCAAATCCTTCCCGGGAAATGGAAATTAGTCGAATACTCCTATAGTATTGGTGGGCCACAGATCCATAAGGAGGTCACAGACGGTCATGAAATCATCTTTTCAAATGACAACACCTTCAGCAGCAACGCTAATCCAGCCTGCGAGGGTGGAACCTATCAAATCAATGAATCGGGATCCGAATTGGTTTTGACATACGATTGTGATAAAATCCAAACCAATATATCCAACATTACATTCACAAGTGCCAATGAATTTGTTTTGATCCCTAAAAGTCCGGCGTGTGTCGAAGGATGTTCCTACAAATATCAAAAGCAATAAGATTACTTTGATTTTATTCAGAAGTTGGTAACTCCTTTAGTTTTCTTACGTTACTTTGTATTATAATAAACATTATAATGATTAAGTCAAAAGTAACCACTGTAGGAACCTCAACCGGAATCATTCTTCCGAAAGAAATTCTTGCCAAACTGAGAATCAATAAAGGAGACATGGTCACATTTATTGAAACGCCAAATGGCGTTGAAATAACGGCTTATGATCCGGCTCTTGAGGAAGAAATGACACACGCCAGAAAAGTAATGGGCGATTACCGCAATGCGTTAAAAAAGCTAGCTGAATGAGTTTTAGATGGGTAAGTCTTAGAACTATATTAGCCATCCATAACGAACAGCTTACCCAACACGGAGGTTTATCAGGTTTAAGTGATGAAGGACTTTTAGCATCCGCTCTTACCCGACCTCAAAATTTGTTGATATATGAGAAGGCATCCCTGGCAAAATGTGCTGCGGCCTATGCCTTTGGAATTATCCGAAACCATCCGTTTAATGATGGAAATAAACGAACTGGATTTGTTGTTGCTGTGACATTCCTCCTGCTCAATGATTGCTATATCAATGCTTCTGAAACAGATGTATTCAAAACAGTAACCAGACTAGCCGATGGTAGCCTATTAGAATCAGAGCTTTTGGAATGGTTTGAAAAAGTTATTGTTCGAGTATAACCTTATCAAAGTGATATCACTTGTATAACATCATGTCATCATCTAATTTTACAGTATATAAATAGTAAAAATGAAAGTTCAAACCGCATTACGTTTTGATAAAGAACTATTAGATAGAGTGAAAGAAAAGGCTCAAGCTCAAAAGAGAAGCCTTAATAACTATATTGAATACTTGTTATATAGAGAGGTAGGAGACATCCCAAATGAGGAGACCGTGAAGGCAATTCATGAGGCCAGGACCAGCAAAAAACTGAAACCTATTGATGACCTGGATAAATTTCTGGACAACATCTAACCCCTACAGTCTATAGACTACATGTACCAGCTAATCCCCACCACAAGATTTAAAAAAGACTTAAAAAAACTCAAATCAAGGTCAGGGGATTTTGAACAGGTCGTAAGTGTCCTTAGGAAACTACAGGCAAATGGAGTAAATGGCATCTCAGCTGAAATGAGACCTCACAAATTAAAGGGCATCTATTCAGACAATTGGGAATGTCATATCAAACCCGATCTCCTGATTATCTGGTTCCAAATAGAAAGTCCGAAAGAGATAAAGCTCATTAGAGTTGGTTCACACTCTGACCTATTCAATTAATGTTATAACGTCAATATCATTTCAACCACTAATACACTTATGGTAGGATTTATACCATCCACCGAAGGTGGATTAGTGAAATTGTAACATTTCTATCCTGAAAAGATTTTAAATAATCACGAATTAGCTCCAACAAGTTAAAGCCTTCCTGTTGGATATATTAAATAATATTCGTGCATTCGTGGTTGTTAAAAATTGATTATCCTTCCAGCAATACTAACGGAATCTTCACCACCACCTTCTTCACATCCTCCGGATTTCCAACCATCACTTTTGGCATATGACCATCTTCAGGGAATAACAAAGCCAGGTTTGTAGCTGTAAGGGTCATCTGATGATAGCTATCCGGGATCTGGTAAAGAATCACATCTTTGGCCTCGTCAAATTCGGTCTTTGGAGTCAGGTCGTTGATGTGGGTCCATCCCATAATCTCTCTGCCGGACATCACATATTGCAAGTCCACATTCACCCGGTGGCTTTCGAATTTGGATTGCTCCAATGGCCGGGTCTGGTAGCTTTGTACCATGCCAATCATGCCATCTCCCAGTTCATAGTTTCCGTCAGGTAAACCAGCCGCCTCTGCCTTGATCCACTGCATGGATTTAGCTAATGCCGGATATTTCTTCTGAAGCAATTTTGCCTCAATGCTGTCTATTTGTGTGTGTATCATCTATTCTTCATTAAGAGAGTTTCAGTTCGCTAATATCAATCAAATACATCTGCCTTCCATTGCCCCCATGGGTGGAATCGATACAGACCAGTTTGCCGTCATTGCTTGCCCTGGGGTGGTTGTCACAACGCCACTCGCCATTGTATTCTTTCGGTTCGTGGAATCTTCCCAGGTCAATTCGCTTATTGGTTTTTTCATGATACAGATAAGGTATTTGTTCCCTCGCCTCACCCTGCGGATAGGTATCATTCAGGATCCATTCTGCATTGGTCCCCGGAAGGAAGGTGTTGTGCCCATTTACCGTCATCACCCCTTTTCCGACCGTCCTGATCTGATTGGTCCGATCAGTAAATTCATAGAATCCATTCTCCATTCCGATCGGCGTCGTCCAGGCTGTAATGTGACTATTGTCCTTCCAGATAAAATGTGAGGTCTTACCTGAAGGATCCAACAGATACAGGTCTTTTCCATCTACTCCGGCTGTAAACATCCGCGTATCATACCTTCCCCTGATCTTATTATATTCCGCCGGATTGTTAAGCACCTCATCAGGTATTGGAGCCTCCCGGTATCGGTTTAGAAAGATGAACCTCTTACTATCAGGGCTAATGAGCAGATGATTAAAATAATGCCATTTGGAGGAAATGTCCTGCCCATTATTAGGTACCTCAGAAATCTCTTTATAGGAGAAAATTAGTTTTGATTTACCGGTAGCCAAATCGATTTTATAAATACCGGCCTTTTTTGGAGCATTCTGATCCTTGTATGGGTCTTCACCTCCCGGGTAGCCGTAGCCCTTACGGTAGTTTTGGATCCTTGAGAAATCCGTACCTACTGCAAATTTCCCATCCGGACTTAAAGTATAGATGGCCTGTGGAATGATCTGTTCTTCACCAGTATCAAGATCTTTCAGGATGCTGACAAACTGGTTACCTCTCCGGTCATTCCAGATCACTTTGCTATCCGATCCGGGCACCCATTGCAGCATACATCCCTGTTGCCAGCCCCAGCTTCTGCTCTCTCCGATCTCCGTCCATTGATCTCCGTTTTTAATGTCGATGACCCCCATCTTGATCATGTCATCTTTGGTTGGAGACCTGCTTTCAAATCCAACCTCCATACCCAACACTTTGGTATTGCTTTGGTTGAACTGGAGCTTGTCATAGTAACCAAACCAATGAAATTTTGGGCCATTAGTAATCGCACGCACGGGAAGATCATGGGCTTTAGCAAAACTTAGATAGCGTGGAAGCAACAATGAAGATGCGCCAAGGGCAGTGTTTTGTATGAATTTCCGTCGTTCCATTTTTTAATTGTTTAACTGTTAAGCTGATGTAATTTCAATAATTGATACATAAAGGAAGGACCGCCGGTAATACTCTCATAGTGATCATTTTGATTGGAAGCTTTTGGCAAAGGAGAATCCTCATCAAAAAATAACGAGATCCCCATCTTAGCAAAAAACGAAGCCCGATCCAGAAACTTGCTATCTCCGGATAATGCTGCACAATTAAGCATCAGTTCTATGACTTGTGCAAACTCATTGGGCTTCAATAGCCAGCTGGTATCCGGCTCAGAATCCAGGTACTTCTCACCGACTTTGAGGATCATTTCTCTATATCGACTGGTGATTTGAGGATGTAAATTTTTTAACTGACCAACCCTTCCGAAAAGTATATTCGCTACTCCTGCATGCGTCCCATACCCATAACCCGAGCTCCAGGTAGAGCTATAGGGCTGGTTCATGGATCGAACCCGTGGCAATCCTGTGTCTGCATGCAACGTTACCGCAAAACCTCCTCCAGCAGAATCCAGCTTATGTGGAGCCTTCAAAAAGTCCTGGTCCTGCTTAATGGCAAATTCCCGCATTTCCTGAGCCAACGCTGATTCCATAATGGGTGCCGCTACTTCGAGACACCTGGCAAGCTCCAGGTTACTGGTAAGCCAGACCACCTGGTTGTGATCTCCTTGTGAAGCCCTACCTGCAATGAGCAAACCTGATTTTGATTGCGCCATGTTGTCTTTCATTCTACTGAACATCACTTCAATAAAGTGAGGCAGCTCTTTCCTCCTGGGACGGTTTTCATTCTCCGGTCTGCTATATGAATAGGTCCACCGTTCCATCAACTGCCCGGCATATCTGGGGAAATCAAATCCTGAAAAGGTCTTATGTTCAGTGTATCCGGCATGTCGACTAAAGTCACCGGTACGCTTATCATTGATTTGGTGGTCCCACTCTGCCAGGGTAAATCTCCAAACAGCATCAGGGGCTGCATCATAGGCTTTATCCCAATAAGGCCATACACTTGTCTCGTGATAGTCAAGCCCCAGTCCACAGTCATCCGTTTGAAAATCCCAATACAGGTGCTCCCCCCAGCAATAAAAATCGGTAGTCTCGCTCTGGCAGGTATTGAAAAAGAAATTGATGGCTTTATCTGCTTCCAGGCTGTATTTCCCGTCGCCGGAAACCTCGCTTAAGCTGTACAACATTTCAAATAATTCTACATCATGGATCATGTTTGCTCCAGTGAGTGCACGGTCAGTCTTTCTGACTCCATCAATCTTTATGGTATCAAAAGACTCGCCCAACTCAAGGGTTTTCCGATCCAATGCGGAAGCGAATAGCGGAGATTGCTCTACTCCATAATGATCCCTTCCCTGGGTGATCATCGCGTCAGCATAATTTTTTACAAAAGATAAAAATTGAGGTTCCGCTTCTACTGGTTGCTTCTCGCTACACCCTGAGATAGTAGCCAGATATCCCAGGACAAAAATGAAAGAAAGGAATGTTGTGACCGGGGCGGGGTTGTTCATAGGGACATAAAGATAAACATTGAAAATTCAAATCTATTTATCTGAAGTTGGATCGTTGGATGGATTTTTTTCCGGTGACTGAGCATCCATATCCCGACGCCATGCTTTGAGGTTTTCAAATAATTCTTTCGTTAACCCAGGATGTTCATCCACTAAGTTTTTCTCTTCTCCCAAATCTTCCTCCAGATTATATAACTCCAGTTGATCATCCTCATAGTAATGAATAAGTTTCCATTTCCCTTTGCGAACTGCAGTCACTGGTGTGGTGGTAGAATAATAGTGAGGATAATGCCAATACAGGTACTCTCTTTCAGATGTTGTTTCAGCATTTATAAGTTGAGGTACTAACGAAATGCCATCTAAAGCATTTGACGGAACTTCTTTTCCTCCCAGCATCTCAGCAATCGTAGGGTACAGGTCATTGGTTATGGTCGGCTCATCACTTACTGCACCTGGCTTCGTCACCCCCGGCCATTTGACGATCAGCGGAACCCGGATTCCTCCTTCATAAACTGATCCCTTCCCGGACCTCAAAGGAGCATTATTGGCCACTGTCTCCCACTCCTGGAATTCACCAATCCGTCCTCCATTATCCGAAAGAAATATGACAATGGTATGATCAGAAATACCTGCTGATTTCAAGGCCTTTAACACTCTTCCGAAATTCTCATCCAGGCTTTTGATCATGGCTGCATAGACCGGGTTGGTATCTTTCATTCCCGGTTTTACTTTCGACTTGAAATATTCCACCAATTCTTTCTTTCCCTCCATCGGTGTGTGGGGGATGTGAAAGTTGAGATGCAGGAAAAAGGGGTCATTTCTCTTTTCCTGAATGATCTCAATGGCTTTGTCCGTCAACCTGTCCGGTAAAAAGGTGCTTTCACCTGCTTTGAATACCAGTCCAGGAATATATCTCAACTGCTTCTGGAAGTTATTGCCTGTCCAGGGATACCAGTAAGTATCGGGTGCTCCCCAGGAAGTACCTCCAACATTTACATCAAATCCCTGGTTTTCCGGGTAGTGTTCAAAATTCCCCAGGTGCCATTTACCAATATGAGCAGTGAAATAACCCAAATCTCTTAAGTATTCAGCCAGCGTAATTTCAGACTGTGGAAGATTCCCTACAGTGTTTGGCTGAACCAGGGGATTGTTGTAAACGGTCATGTCACGATCTGCATTCCGCCAGTAGTCTCCGGAATTTTCATAATGGGTGGTCATCTTCAGCCTGGCCGGATACTTCCCGGTCAGTATTGAGGCGCGTGTAGGCGAGCAAACCGGACTGGCCGAATAAAAATTACTGAAGTAAACGCCTTCTCTGGCAAACTGGTCCAGGTTGGGTGTTTCGAAAAGATCACTTCCGGTAAATCCAAGATCTGCCCAACCCAGGTCATCCGCTACGATCAGAACAATATTGGGTTGATCACTGGCACGCTCTGTTGATCTATTGCTACTACAGGCAAATAACAAAGTAATTAATACCAGGAAGTAACTAGTTCTTATCGGGATGTTAAAAATCATGATGGGTTAAAACTAATCCTACTTTGTCAGGTTTTAAAATCAATTTGATTTACCCCAATCCGCAAGCTGGCGGAAGTCAAATTGAGTATTCGCCTTTCCCTTTAGGGATTCAGGGTCAAAAAAGGCGAATAAGACAAAGTAAGTCTAATGATTATTCCTTTTTCCAGATGGCTTTACCGGTGTATATCCGATCGATTTCATATCGGTCATCCGGAACAAATGCTTCCTGCATGTAGGTCCTTATTTGAGTAACGATTTTAGGATGCTGTTTAGCCACATCCTTTTGTTCCTCAAGATCTTCGGCCAGGTTATAGAGCTCCATGGTTCCTGTCTTTTTGGTATAAATGCCTTTCCAATCCCCCATCCTGATGGCCTGCGCGTAAGTACCCCTGTTGTGACCATAATCCCAATAGAGATACTTATGCGGGTTTTGAAGCTTGTTGCCCAATAAGGCATCTATCACATTGATCCCATCAAGCTTATCGGGTACTTCCGCACCTGCCAGATGAGCAAAAGTGGGTAGCATATCCTGGAAGCCAATCACCTCATCTGATGTGGTACCTGCCGGTACTTTACCTGGCCACCTGGCAATGAAAGGCACCCGAATTCCACCTTCAGTCAAATCCCTTTTATATCCTCTCAATGGCCCATTGGTATCAAAACCTTCCCAGACGTGATCATGGCCTCCATTGTCGCTGGTGAAGATGATCAAAGTATTTTCTGACAAACCCAGTTGTTCGACCAGCTGAACGATCTTTCCCACATCCCGATCCAGCATGTGCACCATCGATGCATATTTTTTGGCATGTTCCGGCCAGGCCTCATTGGTATAAGGATCGGTTGTCGGAACAGATAATCCATCCGGATCTTCTGACGGTGAGGAAAAATGGGGTACCGTATAAGCCGCATACAAGAAGAAGGGCTCGTTATGTGAATCTCTTATAAACTGTAACGCCCTATCCGTCAGCAGATCATGGCTGTAGAATTCCCTTGTCTTGCCATTGCCAGGAAGCTCCATCCGGTAATTGTTTTCAGCCCGGTAGCTATCATCCAGATACTCGGTGTAATAGTAATGAGCGTGATCCTGGTTTTGATAGCCCAGCCACATATCAAATCCCTGGTGGGTGGCATCGCCTGCAGTCCCAGGATCACCAAGTGACCACTTACCTAATCCACCGGTGCGATAACCGGCCTGCTTCAATACTTCAGCTACCGTTATATCTTCAACCTGCAAATAGGTATGGTAATGGGGCACATTGTCCCTGGCCGGTGTATGTCCATTGTGAAGTCCGGTCATCAGCACGCTTCTCGAAGGAGTACAAACCGGACCTCCTGCATAAGCCTGGGTAAAGCGAAGACCCTGAGCGGCCAGCTGATCAATGTTTGGCGTTTTGATTTTTGTCTGACCATAGCATCCCAGGTCACCATAGCCGAGGTCATCTGCCATGATGAAGATGATGTTGGGTTTAATGCTTTGGGAGTTTGCAGAGCCATAAGAAAACAAAAGGATTCCTATGCAAATCCGTAAGATTATTAGGGGGGCTTTCAAAAACATGGTTTGTAATCTAAAACAAGTCAGGAAATTTTGGAAATAGAAACTCCAAGTAGGATTTATACAATAACTGTTATGCTTAATTTGCTCTCTTATATGTATAAGTCCAATTACTCCTAATTCTTCACAATCTTAACCTTAACATATTCCCCATTGAATTTAACAATTTCTACTATATTCAGTCCATTGCAAAAAATATGAGAGGGGATATTAAGTTGCTCAACTGATTTATATTTTAAGTTTTTCTTCAATGATCCCCCAACATCATAAACATTGACCTCCCCCGTAAAAGGAGAAGGGAAATCTATATTTAAGAAGTTCTGATTAACCGGGTTAGGATATATTGATAGTTCTTGGACATTATCGACAGATAGTGGATATTCAATTATCTCCAACTCTCCATCATATTTCAGCAACCTATAATTTTCAGACTCTCCTCCAATCAAAGTTATTGGATAGGTTCCCTTTTTTGATGTTGTCTGGGCTGTTGTTGTTAGTTCTGGTAGTGTGATTTCAGATTCATCATCATCATATACAAATCCTGATATCGTCATGGTAAAGGTTGGTAATGGATCATTTACACCAATCTTCTTATCGTCTGCCACAATGGTCAGATCAGCCTTTGTGATTTCAATTGATGTAGAATCTTTTGCGCCAATAAAATTCTGATCCTCATCTTGAATAGCCCTGATGACTACATTTCCTGCAGATTTTATGGTTGCAGTTTGTTTATCTATCTCTACAATAGCTTCATCCGATGATTCAAAGTATATATAGCCATCGCTATTACTTTCAGCTACCAACTCGAACGGTTCCTGTCCATAAACCTTGTCTGAAACATTGAATTTAATGGTGGGCATAGTCTTGTCTCCTTCAATTATCCATCCGAAATCATCAATCAACAGCCCTCTAGAAAGTGCCGCCGAGTCAGAATAGATGAGATCAGCAGCACCCAGACGTATGTATTCGGGGTTTTTAGGCTTATATTTTTGCCTGAAATGCTCCCATCCTATTAATGTAGAATCATAATTTACGACTGACATTGCTGTATAGTCCAACATGCCAGCCATATTGGTTACTTTAAAAAGATTCCATTTGCCTAAATCCTGATCAAAGGATTCAGCATGATATAGCATACCCTGCATATTCTCAACATTGTTAACTCCCCAATTACTAATGTTACCATTAAAGGATTTAGCATCTCTAAACATATATTCCATATTAACAACATTCCCAACATTCCAATTATCAAGATCACTATTGAAAACTTCTGCGCCAAAGAACATATCGGACATATCTTCGATGGTAGAAACATTCCAAGAATTTAAATTTCCAGTTAAAGAATCTGCATACTTAAACATTTCAGACACATCTGTGGCAAGATCCAAATATGGACCGTCTTCAGCAATGATTTTAAGATCCGTACAGAGTGCAAATGCACCTTCCATTGATGAATAGGCAATATCCCCCCATTGTACTATGGTTTTAATTTTAGTAGCATTGTCAATTCCTCCAGAAGCAATTTTAATCTTTGGCATCGTACCAAAGATTGAAACAATGTATTCGTGGATTGGCGATAGACCAGTGATATAGGTTGATCCAGTTTGATTTAGCAATTCTCCACTAGGTAAATCAGGATCTGTTGCATTAACCCACCTTACATCATAATCAAATCCCTGACCCGGATTTATTGAAGGAATAACTATCTGACCATCATTTGTCTGCCATCTTGAGACAAAGGGTCGGTTACCTATTTCAACAAATTCATCACCATGAAAACTCCAATTATATTCTTCAGCCAATTTATTTCTTGCCCTTATTGATTTTTGATACTTCAGACCTTCAGCTGAAAATATTATTCCTCCAACTATAAGACCACCAGGTATTTGTTGGGTACCGTTGAGATCATCAGCCCAGCCAATGATGGTAGAGTCGTAGTTTGAAACAGACATGGCAGTATTTGACAACATACCGCTCATGCCATTTAGTGGATTGATGCCACCAATATCCCAATTACCCAGATTCTGATTAAAACTACTCGCACCATAGAATACGGTTGACATATTCTCAACTTGTCCAACATTCCAATTGCTAATATCCTGATTGAAAGAAGTTGCTGCGTAAAACATTGAACTAATATCTCGAGCATTGCCCATGTTCCAGCTAGACAAATCGCAGCTGAACACAGAGTCACCTGCAAACATCGAAGAAAAATCTCTCACATTACTGACATCCCAATTACTAAGATCTGCATTAAAAGAAGGATTACCATAAAACAAATATGACATATCTTCAACTTTCCTAAGATCGGGAACATCCACTGCATGTATGGTTAAATGATCAATATAAGAGAAAGCTTCCCACAAATTTTCCCATTCGATTAGTCCCCAATTTTCAACAGAGATTAATCCATCCCCACACTGCAAAAACGGAATAGCCCCTGTAATTTCAACCTGATAAATATCTCCCTCATTTAATCGTTCAAGGGAATGAGAACTACCCGATGAATGAATAAAAAATGAACCACTTACACCGCTAACAATTCCATCTCCAACTCCAGCATTAGTGAGATTGGTCCATTTGATTGTATAGTTGTAATCATATTGTAAATGAGGTGAAGTAGGGTAATTTTCAGAAGTATGAATAACAATGGCGTCTTTCCACCGCGTTACAAAAGCCCCATTATTTGATCCTCCTCCTGTACCTGGACCCAATCCAACTGTCACTACCCAGTTCTGTGTAGTAAAACCGTCTTCGGCAGTAATTACGTACGTAACTTTGGTGCTGAAATCATTGACTGTTGTACCACTAACCTGTGGGGAGCCTGAAATCTCAGCAGTTGCTCCAGGAGAAAGGGTGAAACTAGATATGAGCACGGAAAGATCTGTTCCAATTTCTACTTCAATATTTATTGTACCCGAGCCAATGGTTGTAGGGCCTGTTTGTTCTGGAAAACTGAAAGATGTAATTTCTGTAGCCGAACTAAGAGTTACTGATTCTGTTACAGTTACTACCCAGTTCTGTATAGTATTACCATCTTCGGCGGTAATCACATAGATAATTTCAGAACTAAAATCATTGACTGTGTTACCGCTGGCCTGAGGGGTACCCAAAACCTCAGCTGTCGCTCCAGCAGAAAGGGTAAAATTGGCTATCAGACTAGAAAGATCAGTTCCATTCTCTACTTCAATATTTATGGTACCGGTTCCGATAGTAGCCGGGTCGGTTTGTTCTGCTAAGCTGAAAGATGTGATCTCGGTAGCTGAACTGAGAGTTACAGCTTCTGTTACATTTACTACCCAGTTCTGTATGGTAGTACCATCTTCGGCAGTAATCACGTAGGTAACTTCCGTGCTAAAATCATTGGCCGTGATACCACTAACCTGAGGAGTGCCCAAAACCTCAACAGAGGCTCCAGTAGAATGGTCGAAGCTTGGAATCAGAATGGAAAGATCGGTACCCTCCTCCACTTCAACATAAATGGTACCTGGTCCAATTGTAGAAGGACCGGTTTGTTCTGGGAAACTAAATGATGTTATTTCAGTGCCGTTGTTATAGTTTTCATGCCATGCTAGTTTGTCGTCATCACTATTCAAAGAACTTACAAAATCAATGTCACCATCATTATCTAAATCAGCCGGATAAACTAAAGAAATTCCCAGAGCGGAACTAGTAATTATTTCTTCTGTAAACATTTGATTTCCTTCATTTATGTATACAACGATCTTACTATCATTAAACGAGGTACCAAAAAAATCCTGGTCACCATCACCGTCAACGTCTGATACGGATATAGAATTGGCTCCATCTGACATTGCTGGGAATTCATGTTCTGTAAATAATAAATCATCATTTTCAAACCATATAAATTTGTCATCATTATACAATGCAGAAATCACATCCAAATCACCATCATTATCCATATCAGCAGCTTTTACCGAATATGCTCCGTTAGCTGAAGCACTGATAACATTTGATGTAAAACTCGATGAACCATTATTCGTAAATAATCTAATTGAATTATCAAGTGATGAAGCACTCAAGATATCCAAATCACCATCTCCATCCATATCAGAGGTAAATAGAGATCTAATTCCATCTGTTTGAGAAGTAATTTCACTTTCAACAAAAACCGATGCCCCTGTATTCTCAAACAATACAATTTTATCATCAAGGAAGGAGGCGGCAATAACATCTATATCACCATCATTGTCAATATCTACTGCTAATGCATCTAAAGGAGCATTTATTGTATCTAAAATTACATGCTCTGTAAAAACTTGGTTACCGTTATTAGCATACCAAATTATTTTATCATCATAATTAACAGTGCAAAGTACATCCAAATCACCATCATTATCCATATCGACACCTTCTACTGAACTTATTTGATTGTGGCGACCGATCCAGAATTTTGAGAATGATTGGTCACCGTTATTTTGGAACCAATATAAGTCTCCATTGAATGATGTCGATCCACTTAGTATATCTAAATGACCATCTTCATTAATATCAACAACATCTATACTTCCGGCAAGGCTAACAGACTCGATTGTCCATTTTTCATAATAAATGCCGGATGCGGTGCCAGTTGCCACTGTAAACTGAAAGGATTCTGGCATCACTGGGTCACCACTTGTATTTTGGACACCTTCTGTGATATTTACTGTGATGAGCTCTCCAGGCTTGAAATTAGATATAGGATCAAATGTAATTGTTGATGTACCGTCACCACTGAATGCTCCATTTATTAGTCCAGTTTGCGAACCAGAAATAATAATATTATCATCGGATGGGTCCCCCGTTGTGCTTAAATCAACAGTAGACTGATCCACATTAGAATCAAAATTCAAAGTGATATTAGAACTGGAATTTATGTTAGTTGAATTAGCCGATGGAGACGAGGACCCTAATGATTGAGCATATGAAACCTTAGCGATTACCAGAGTGATTAGAATTGTAAGCAAGGATATCCTACCCAACATAAATTTAAAATACTAAAACTTTCGGTAGATAAAGCAAATTAGTAGAAGATAAAATGGAGATTATGAATCAGGATAAGCCAGATAAAGTGGGATAAATATTAAAAGAGACCCTTCCTGGTTTGGCGGTTCCGATCAAATCGGAGTTGCGCTTACCCAGGTCGGGCCTCAGTAATCAACGACAACATTGATACTATCAAGGGACTATGACTTCACTTTCGTCAATAGCTGTTCCCATCTTGTGGAATTTCAGCTTGTCTAATCGTGATTGAAGCTCCTTGCTCGGACGAAAGTTTATCTTCACCTTGTTGATGGTGTATTCGTCTACATCTCCCGGCTCATCTTCTGCCTTACTGGACAGGGATGGTGAGAAACTACCGAAATCACCCAATCTGATGATACGACCATCTTCCATGTGATAATTCATCCGTTCTAGAAATGACTCCAACACAGCATATACATCTGTGGTAGTCAATGTGCTTCTATCCGCAATCTCGTTAGCAAACTTCCTCATGTTGATGGGTTGCTGACGAACGATTCCTGCATAATACTTGATTGTACCTCCGCCAACCACTCCCGGTTGACCCTTGGGTACGGACTTATATAAAATACTCATGACAATAAAATTTAAAGGTTTAACAAAAATTACATTGCTTCACTTGCTATCACGCGGCTGGCGTCAGATTGTACCTGGTGGGACTGGGACTAAAAGCGTTGGTAATGCCTACCGGAACTTATCCACCAATCATGGTTTCTCTAAATTGCTGCTTTGCCTGGTCTTGCTGGGGACAGTGAGACGTTTGCTGGCTTTAGCTTGTTTAGCTGTCGAATGCGCTTTTCGACATGTCTGCAGACATTAAAAAAGAATGCAATAATTGCTCCATTTTGTATGCCAAAACGGTTTGTGAGACAAAAAAGAGCATATATCCTTCAATTAGTGAAATAAACATCTCAAAACGCATCCTACCGTGCTTTGTCATCGTTTAATGATAAGGTAAGCGAGCTTAGGAAAAAAGATTCAAATCTCCCCAATTGTCTTTCTCATTTTGACACAAAAATTGCCAAATTAGGAAAGGTCATCTTTTGTCCGAAAGCATCATGAATGATGTTTATTAAATAGGCCAAAAATGTCCATTTAAAGGCTAAAAAGGGCCTTTTAAAACCTGCGCAGACTTTCGTTAAAACCCGCGCAGACTTTGATC
Organism: Bacteroidota bacterium; assembly: GCA_047947195.1. Lineage (GTDB taxonomy): Bacteria > Bacteroidota > Bacteroidia > Cytophagales > Cyclobacteriaceae > UBA7330. Next base: position 413,647 of record CP170458.1, on the reverse strand, counting down.
AAAACCTGCGCAGACTTTGCATGAAACCCGCGCGGGTTTTGGAGAAGATCTAGGCAGGTGTTTTTCAGTGTGATCTTGAAGGAGTTTTTTAGGAGGGGATTCTCAAAATGGGAAAAATGGAGAGTGTATGTTTGATAGGCACAAGTCACGCACCATCCAACGCGCAGGGTAAGGCTTATGACATCTAGAGGTACTTTTGCTAAAGTTTGAATGTGTGTTTGGGCATTCGGCTTAGTATGTGGGTGATCGACTTGTTGAGTTGATGTTCGATTATCTATACTAAGAACGATTCCCTAATTACCTTCAGCAATCACTAATGCCATAGAATACCCATTTGTATGAGAAATGCTAACATGCCAGGACTTTATTCCTTTTCGCTTAATCATCTCTGTTTCTGGACCGGTAATAACTATCTGAGGTGCACCTTCAATAGTTTCATGAATTTGAATGTTGGTAAGAGAAATTCCGTCTTCCATTCCTGTGCCTAAGCATTTCACAACGGCTTCTTTAGCTGCAAACCTACCAGCAATAAATTTAATATCTTTTACTTTTTGATAGAGTTGATATTCCTTGTCTGATAAAATTCGGTGCTGTAGGTCTAAGTCAGAAGACCAATTTAGTTTTTCAACTAGTTCGTGATTTACTATGTCGCAACCAATTCCAATTATCATATAAATGGATGTTATTACTGTTCGTAGATTGCTGTACGGGTGTTCATGTCAAAATAGACTTTCCCACCATCATTGTTAACCAAATTGCGAAATAGTGAATACCCAGTTAGTATTGCCGTTTCCCATTCTTGTTTTGATCGGATACTTACCTCAAAGGAAGATGTCAAGTTTTTGATCTGGTCAAGCAAGTGTGAATTAACCGAATGTCTGTTCTCAAAAAGATTAGATTGCTTTGCTTCATTGAAAAGTAACAATGAAATAGCCTCTTCGGTGATTGTAGCTCTTGCACCATCCTCAATTTCATCAACCTGAGGAACGCTTTTGCGTTTACGCTGCATCATGGATCGAGTGCATGGTGACCAACCAAGTAAGGCAGCAAATGTATAATGAAATACATCATGAAATCGGTAGCCATCTTTTTCCATTGAATTGTCATCAATAATATCGCCTACATGGATACCGTTGACCGACACTTTTGTCTTGTTTCTTAAATTGTCAGTAAGCGTCTCAAAGATGACAGTAAATTCTCTAGGAAGCTGTTCTTTTTCGCTATATGCAGAATCAAAAAATGTGGTTTCTCTTTTCATTTGCTGCCTGTTTTTGTATTCCTTTTTTCATTCAACAAATATGTTAGGCTATCAACCTTTTTAGTCAGTATTTTGATATCATAACTCCATTTCTTGTATAGTGAATCAATAGCTACCTCGTTTGATTTCTTATCGTACCCATATTCAATTGCAGCATTAAGCTTATTGTTATCCCACCAAAGTTTGGCACCAATCGCAACTGCCACACCTAACACAATTCTCAGTATCCATTCATTCGTCTTTTTACTATGTCCAAGCTCATCAATTCGTTTACTTAGCACATTTGGAGAAGCTAACTCTCCTTGACTCAAAGCTTTGACTGGAGTATCAGGAATCTTTGTTTGCTTATTATGATTCCCTTGATATTCCTGTGTCTCATTTAATTCTGAAAACCAAATAGGAAAATACGAAGTGCCGTTACTTAATATAATATTTGATGGGCCAGCATTGTAAACGGAAAATAATAATTTACCCTCAAATCCAGGGTCTACATGAAATCCTGACACATTTACTAGGCCTTCAAATTTTACTCCTGCTTTGATTGTTATAAAGGCAATTTTATCCTTTGGCATTTTAATGTACTCCTCGGTTAAAAGGAGCGCAAACTGACCTGGCTTTATTTCAATTTTTTCATTTGGCTTTAATTCTTTGACGGCTCTTGGACTTGAGTCTGTTTGGAAAACTTGTGCGCCAAGCGACAATTCATAAGCCCCATTCTTAATTTTTTGGTTGTCGAACGGACTAATTATGTCTGAACTTTCAAGAAGTTGTTTTAAGTTATTTGTACCAAGGAATGACATACTCTGTATATTAACAAATTTACTTTACTTTTTTAACTCATCATAGGCGGGTTGGGGCAAGGGCTTACGATCATATTTAGCTAGTTTTATCTCTGAGATGATACCATTTAATTGCCACTTTGGGGGGAACCAGAAGTCTATTGCTTTTGAATTCATTTTAAACATTTGTTTTATCCTCAGTCTATCACTGTTTCCCTTAACTTCTGGATGTTTTACCCTTGCATACTTGTCAACTTCACAAAATACATTCTGGCAATCAATTAACTGTAACCTACGTCCCCATAGCGATTTAAATGACAGCCCTAATCTTTCAAATTCAATTTCCTGCCTATCGGTCATAAGTTTGATAATTTCCACCTCACTTAATCCAGCAGTATTGGCAAAACATTTACTGATACCGCCTTTTGCTCCCGGCCCTGGAACTACAAATTCTGATTCAGAAAAATTAGTCACTGTAGAATAATTGATGTCAATCAAAAACTGATAAGCCAGAAAATCACCAAGGCTTGGAAATGCTTTTAATATCTCAAAGGATTGTTGCATTGTGAGTGCATCTGCCATTCGCTTGTAAGTTTCCTGCCTGATCATCGACTCAATCAGTTTGAGATGGTTGCCATGCTTGCGTTCATAGCCAAAACTTGACTTAGCCGATGGCATGATGTAAGCGGCAGAATAAATCCGTTTACCTGATGCCATTGCCGCTGACAGTACTTTTTCATAAACTTTGAAATTATAGTCTTCAAAAGTGACTTGTCCGACCTTACTTGTCAACAATTCCCAAGTTTCAATCTTATTGAACAACTTGAACAGCATCACCCGGAAGAATACCTCACGTGGGGTTTCGGGTAAGGTATCATTGTAGATGACATTCTTTATGAGATATTGACTCACCCGGTCGGCAGCCCTGTAAACGTTGGTAAATTTATATTTGCTGAGTATTGGATCTGCTGTCCATGGATAAGTGCGGCCTTCAATCCTATTAAAGAAAACCTCTTGACGTAAAGCAGCAAATCGCCAGTAGCTGTCATACACCACTGTGGTTTTTGCGGGTGACAGTGGAACATGAATTTCCATGTTCACAGGCACGTCTGAAATGCCTTTCTTCACCTTTTTAGTTTTACCATCCAAACTCTGAGTCATAATGATTAATATATCTTTTTAGGTAAGTCATTCAATTGACTTTAGAAATTTTTTCGCTTCAGCCTTGGTTAAATGATCAAGCTGTTCTATGCTGATAAAACAATTAAATCGTTCTAATACCAATCCTGTTTCATTTGCAACAAATTTTCCAAGGTTGATCAATCCTAGCCAGTTGCCGTAGGCTCGTTGGAAAAGATATTGAATTGCGTAAAAGCTATTCAGTACCAAGCCACCATTTTCTGATTTGTAAAAAGTAACATGCTGTAGGCATGGAAAACTTTGGTAAGGTCCGTCCGTATGGTCGACTCTTGGATCAAAAACCGAAGCTTGAAGTTTTGACCTGCGTTTGATTGTTCCAGCTTGAAGTGAATTGATTATTATTTCAATCTGATTTACTTTCTCATTGCCTGATCGTTCGAAAGCAATGAGTCGCTCGAAGTAAGTTCCACGCCTGTTACGGGAATCCACTTTTCTTATTCGGGGTATCACTTCCAAATATTGCTTGTACAACTCAAAACGATCTTGAGAAAGCGCAGCAATTCCGGCGGGGAAGATCGTACCTGCAACTGTATCAATACTATCCATTTTTCGGTCATTGAGGTTCTTATTTAATAGTGACCGGATACTACTTGATTCCTCAAAGCCAGTAAGTGATAGGACTAAAGGTGACATTTCCTTACTCGGACTATCTACTATACGTCTGAGAGCAGTTGCCCAAGCTTGTGATAAGTTTACTTCTCCGATTAGTGCCTCAGACATATTCATAGGATGTTCAGTTTTCCAAATGTCGGTTTTCGACAAGTCCAATGTATTGCATATTTTGGATGCGTATGAAGCTTGATGTGTTGGCATATACAGCACGAACAATACCGGGTCGTTTGGCAACAAATACTGCTACTTTTAAACTTCTGCTACACTCTTCCAAATGATTGCCCTCAATACTTGCTGAAGCAGGGAGAATGATATGATTAGATACTTCCAAATCAATCACGGACAATGAAGAAAATCCGTCAATAATTTTAAAGTGTGATACCTTGTCATTCAGCCCTGTGATCGCTTTAAACAATTTGGCTGGTGTGTGTCTCAGCAATTCTTTTTCCTTTGCTGCGCTAATGAGTTTGTTAATCCTGCAATTCGTCACTAACGTGCTGTATCCTACACCGAAAGTGGAAGCGATACTGTAATAGTGCTCAGCACTGGCATCATCCATCTTCACGCCTCGTTTTGCAAACTCTGCCTGTATGCCAATACTTGGCATGAGTAGTGCAGCAGCAAATGTATCCACCAAAATTTCTTCTTTACGATTGGATGAGACCTCGCTATCAGAAAACTCATCAATGTGATTGCCGTGCTTAAAAATGTGATGGCCTAGTTCGTGAGCACACGTAAAGTAACGTCTAGGGAGAGGTCGCTGATTGGAAAGAATAATCGTTGGATGAGTACCATCTTCACGGATCGTGTACATACCCTCCATACTAACATCGATAAAGCGGACCGACACGTCCATCGACATACAAATATCAAAGACGTTCACAGGCTGAAACATGGTATAACCACGTTGTATTCTCAGCTTATCTGCTTCAAGAATGGCAGCTTGTAAGGGTACCATGTTCATTTATTTTGGAAGAATTTTTAATACCTCGAGCAATTTCTTCCTATCGGCTGGTTTCAGTTTGTTCAATTCTCGAGCAGCAAACTTCAATTCTTCTGTATCGTCTTCCAGTAAAAGCCATGATGTGGCAACTCGATATAGGTTAGAAAATTGAATGATCTCTTCGGCACTCACTTTTCTATTGCCGGCTTCAATCTCAGAAATAGCTGGTCGTTGAAGACCTAGTTTTTCTGCTGCTTGTGCCTGCGAAAGACCAGACAAGATCCGAGCATCCTTCAAGCGTGCGGCAATTTTTTCACGGTCAGAATTTGAACTACTACTTTCCATCTTTCACCAAGTTAAAAACTTTTTTTGCTGCCTCTTTTATTGAAAGTTGCTTGTGATTGTCTCTGTCAAAAAACGGATAACAATTAAGCGGTATCGCGATACCCAATTTGGCACCAAGCCTTCCTGTTACGGTCATCAGTGCATCGCTCATAATCAATTCACCGGGACAAACATTCCCATCAATTGCCTCTTTCACGTTCAGGGCTTCTTTGATCTCAATGATCAAATCCTTCATGGCCCCCTCGATTTCGTTTAGTTTTATTGCCATACTGTGTTAGAATTTAATACAAATATGGTAAGATTTTCTTACATTCAAAATTTTTCAGCAAATATTTTTCTGACTGGTGTCTACTAATGTGCGGAGGGTTTAGTTCTTATCATAGCTTTGGTGTCACGTGGGTTGTTTGGCTATGACATGTGCTAAAAGCGTGGTAGAGAACCTCCGCATGACATTGGTGCTAAGCTTTATGTTCCCTACATTAAATATTCCAAGAAACTGATTTATTAACTTAAAGAAATAAGGGGGTAAGTTATGGTAAATAATGGTTTTGAGAAAGGTAATATTTAACGGCTACATAATTCGTTGAAGTTGCAAACTCCACCGAGTTTAGGGAATCAGGAGATCCCCAGCTATCTATCCCACGAAATGCCCTTCGGAATATGTCGAGGAGCTAAGACGAACATTTAATTGTTATACTTTTCAAGAGCTTGAAATACATCGTCTTCCATCCTATACCATTGACTGCTAAAGTAATCCAAGCCAAGCCAATATATGAATATCGCTAGAATTCCATCTGTATGGCTACCTTCAACTTTGACTGCATTATTGCGACACGAAACACTTGTACTGATAAAAGGAGACTTTTTAAGCAGTACATTAAAATTAGTCTGGTTTTCACTTACGCAATATGAAAATCTGTATGAAATCTCTTTTTTTAAGATTTTTATTAAATCTTCACTTTGAAGTGATTTTGTTAATCTCAGGGTTTTCATATTTTGATTTTTGTTAATTTTCAATCACATTCATTTCCTATTATATCGAAAGTCATCGAAATCAGGTAGAATGAGCTTATTTGACATGACCAGCCCTTAAATCCGTAATTAATTTACTGAAATTTACTCATAATCCGACTCTACTCTGTTCGACATGTTCTGCAAGGCATGTCGAACTCCAGATAAAAAGGGATTTCCTAATCCCATCAAATCGCCAACTCAGGTAATGCTTTCTTAATTGCAAAGAATCAAATGCAGAAGCTTGCCGTTTTAAGAAGCCTAACTAATCCCTTTAAGATAAATATACTTTTAGGTATAATTATACAGATAAGCAAAGGAAGTTGTGGAAAAGGGAATCAGGAGATCCCCAACTATCTATCCAACGACATGCCCTTAGGAACATGTCGAGTAGCTAATGTTCAAAAAAGATCACTTGGATAGTCTATTCTTCACCAGTGCTATTTGACCCATATGATTTGCTGAGTGTTCCATTACATGAAACCATACCCAATGGTTGTTGATACCCTCTTCTATATTCGCGGCAAACCAAATATCATCCTTAGTTTTAAGGCCTTCTAGTGTCTCTTTTCGAACTTGGTCCCATAGATCTAAATAATACTTAATGGGTTTACCTTTTAGTACCTCTCTGCTTTTTTCACCTAAACCACTCGCAACTCCCCAAAATTCTTCTTCTTTTTCAGTCCAAGAACGTTCTTGTAGAGACTCTACTTGATAATATGATTCATTGGCCACCAAATGCATAATTATAGATCCAATACTGTTGGCCTTGGCGTCAAATAAATAATCTGTTTCTGCCAGGTCTAAATCATATGTCATTTCGGTAATCCTATCCTTAATATCTTCCAGCATATCTACCATTATACCAATTTGAGGTGTATATCCCGTTGCTGGTTTAATTTCATATTGTGCATTAGCCGTTGATATCGAAAAAAATGTAATTACAATTACAAAATAATTCTTTTTAGTATTCATTTTATCATGTTTATAAATTATCGGTGTTCTTTTATTTCCGATCGGAATAACTCAAATGTTGATAGAATAATCAAATAATAAGCTGTTTGCCAACTTGGATTAACATCTTTTATAAACATTTAGGCTTCTTTAACGGTAGAATGAAGGAACTCTGCGAATGGTTGATGCTACACATCCAACATCTATAAATCTACCGAATTTCCTCTTCAAACAGGTATGTATCAAAAGAAAACCCCTCACTTCCGACTGATGCGAGGGGTTTTCATTAAGAACCAGCTATAAAAATAAAGCCCAAAGATATGGTAAATAATGGTGGTTTGAGTAAATGCTAAATAGGCTAATTATACGAGAATGCCTATGTAAATTGGTCGGTGAAGGTGAGGTGAACGGTAAATTGTAGTGGCAGATTGCGTGGCATTCTCCTTTCAAACCGCTACACAATTTGAGCGGGCTACAAAACTTGATGTTTACCACATTGCCTGCCATTACTTATACAAAATGTTGGCGGTTCGTTGTTTTTTATTAGTAATAATTTTTGACCTTACCTTTGTTGCCTGCAATGTTTTGTCGTCCGCCTCATTGTCCACGTAGTACCAAACCCTATTTCAAGATATGATATTTGATGTGTGTCACTAAAGTGGTTCCGCTTATTTCTATCGGTTCAAGTTTGATGTTGGGGACGCCTTCAAAAAGCCGGGTTCCTGTACCTATAGTAACAGGAACTATATGCAACCCAAGTTCATCAATTAACCCAGCCGCCAAATATTGATTAATAGTATTCGCTCCGCCCATAATTTTTACATTTCGATCTCTGGCCGCTTCTTTTGCCTTTGAAAGTGCTGATTCGATGCCGTCCGTCACAAAATTGAATGTCGTTCCACCCTCCATCTCTACTGGGTCTCGCTTTTTGTGGGAGAGCACAAAAACCGGAGCATGATAGGGAGGGTTGTCGCCCCACCATCCTTTCCATTCTGGTTTGTTTCTTCTGTCTTTAGGTCCAAACATATTGCTACCCATAATGAATGCACCTGCATCAAGAATAGCGTCTATTTCTTTTTTATGTTTATGCTTTTCCGGTTCAGCAAACATCCAACGATCAAGCAATTCTGAATCGAAGTTATCTCCAAATGGGTTTTCAAAGGTTTGATTGAGTCCAGCTCCAAATCCATCAAGAGATATTGTTAGCCCTGAAGTGACTTTGTTTTGCTCATAGTTATATCGATTTTTTAATTTGTGTATTTCATTGTTGGCGGTTCGTTGCTTATTTGCCGTGTCAGTCATTATTCAATTTGTAAGTAAGAACTGTTATACCACATTCATATGGTGTTGAACTAAGAAAAGAAAGTTTTTGTCTCTTGTCATTCAAATCAAAAATTCTCAGGCCTGTGCTAATCATAACAGGGTTCACAAAAAAATTGAACTCGTCAATGAGTCCTTCTTTTATTAGTGATGAAACAAAACCTGCACCGCCATAAACAATAATGTCTTTTCCATTTTGCTTCTTCAAATTTTCAATGACAACTTTCATATTGCCGTTTTCAACAGCAGCATTTTGTCCTTCAACTGTTTTAATGGTTTTGCTAAAAAATATTTTTTTATAGTCCACCATTCTTTTTGCTAGAAAATAATGTTTGTCTTGGGGGTTCTGAACCCGAGCTTCCCAAGCTTGAGTAAATACATTTGCCATATTTCTACCCAGAACAATGGTGTCAACAGAATCAGTTAAGTCATTTACATACTGCATAAGTTGGTCATCTTGATCCCACGTCAACCAATCAAGTTCTCCGTTTGGTCCTGCAACATATCCGTCAACGGATATTTGCATTTGTAATTTTAATTTTCTCATTTCTTTTTATTACAAAGGTCTATTGTTCGATTTAAGGTAATAGGGTTGAAATACGACATTTTAAGGATAAAATGCGCTATTCTTCTTCTCAACGCTTTTGGTCATATTCCTCTATAAAGAGGTTACGATGCAAGCTTTTAGTGGATAGCCTGATCAACATCCTTTAGACACCGGGTGATTGGGACGCTATTGTTGATCGATAATGTATTGGCGTTACACCAGACCATTGTTTGAAAGCCTTTCGAAAACTATTTAGCTCCGAGTATCCTAGCTTATATGCAATCTCCGAGATCGTTAGTTCTTTGTATTTCAGGAGTGTCGAAGCCAATTCATATCGGATTGTGTCACTCAATTCCCGATAGGTTGTATTTTCATCCTGGAGTTTTCGTTGCAGCGTTCTTGGAGTAATATTTAAAGCCAGAGCGATGTTTTCCAGGTGTGGAAAATCAAATTGATAATTAAGAGAAATTGCTTCTCGAACTTTGGTTGAGAAATGAACACCTTCTTCCAATTCCTTCAAGCGATCCCGAAGTAGCTTTTCAAGCATCACATTAAGTTGTGGGTTGTAACCAAAAATTGGAATCTCTAAATCGGACGTGTTGAACACAATTGCGTTCGCTTGTTGGTTAAATGAAGGGGTGCATCCAAAAATCCTCTCATGTTCGGACATGTCGTGGATCTGTTCACCTCGGTACATTACTCGAATGGGGATTACCCTTTTGCCTGATAAGAGTCGTATAAAGTTCATGGTTCCAGAGAATGGAATACTCACCCCATGAATAGCTGTCTCCGGGGAGGCGTCAACCCAAGCCTTTACCGGCTCATAATACAACCAAGCTTCACCATTGGCCTCCTCAATTCTGCGATCGTATACAGTTGTAAATGTCCTACTAAAAGGAAATGTTTTTTTAAATGCGGAGAGCACGTCCTTACTGCTTTCTTGGAGATGGCCCACAGACCCAAGCATAGGAGGAGATGCTTTTTCGCCAACATGTAAACCCAAATTTGTGTCTTGGGACAGACTAAGCAACTTTTTGATAACAAGTATTTTTACTTGCAAAGGCACCTTTATCTCAAGGTGATTCAAATGATCTAAATCTATTCCCGCTGCTTCGCAGACCTCTGCGACTTCATTATCACTTTTAGAACCTAATAAGATTAGGTTTCTAATCACTGACATGCTTGTCCAGTAACTGGGGTTAGGTTTAGAAAGTGGAGGCATAGGCCATATCAATTTTTATTTTGGACACGTATGATGGCAGATAAAAGTCAGTCGTTGTATGATGTAGGGTCAATTTGTCCAAAGTTGGGTTTTCTTTTATATGACCGCCAACATACGGTTATGTTGCATGAATGCAACATAGCTACTAATATCACCTATAAATCTAACGAATATCCCCTTCAAACAGGTGTGTATCAAAAGAAAACCCCTCACTTCCGAATGATGCGAGGGTATTAGCCTGGATTATCCAATAGGGAATTCTATAGTTCCAGGCTATCAGTATGAAAGGTAACTTTATGGGGCTTATGAGGAAATGAGACATAATATATATCAGGATTTCTTTCAGGCATGATTTGCCATACTCCCTTTTTATAATGTTCACCATCTGTAATATCAACCATTTTAGATCCTGCATAGATCACCGGAATGGGCTTTTGGGCTGCAATAGGAAGTGTTGTGATGGAGAATAGACAAAGTCCCAAAATTTTGTAAAAATTGATTTTTGATATTGGCATTAATTTTATTTCTGGCTTCATCTCATTTTAATATTTTATCTTTTTTCTTCTTTTCCGATAAACTAAAATCCCGGCCAAAAGCAAAAGAAAAAGGAAACTTGTCACAACTCTGACCACAACATAATCAGGGTTTCTGTAGAGGTCTGATGTAAGCGAATTAGGTTTCAAATAAATATGACCGTTCCGATTGTCGAGTATAAGGTTGAACCGTTTGAGCAGGTCATTTCCCAATATCAGATGGAAATCATCGCCATCCATATCCCGGGTAACATAATTAAAACCTGAAAATTCATAACTGCCAATACTAAGCTTTGGAATAAACGCTTCATGGTCAATCCCGATCATGCTCTTTAATTCACCTAACATTTTGTTGGTTATGGGCACATCGCTGCTGTTTAGGATAGAAGTGTAAGCCCCCGTATCAAACATCATCCAGCCTTTTTGGGTTTTGCCCTGAAATGTGAGACTACCTTTTATAAATGGAACAGTACCCCCATCACGAATAATGTCGTGTTTTGAATAACCTGCGTTGAGATGTGGAAGGGTATCGTGAATCACCAATTTTTTTTGATCATAGTCGATTTCTATTATTTTGTTTTTGAATAGTGAATTCCCTACGATTAGGTCTTCCCGATGGGTCATATTATCGGCTACGGCAATACCGATGCTGTCCCAGATCATATTTCCTATTTCCAAAAGGTTTCTACTGGAGGCAGGGACCAGGTTTGTACCATCCGAATTGTAAAGGGTAATGGTTTCGTCAAATTCCATTTTCACCTTCTCCACTGACGATTTTTTGATAATCGTTCCGCCATTACCTAAATCAAATTGGATATCCAGTGGCTGCGAACCGTTTATCGTTCCCTTCAGATATATCTTATCATTGTCGCCCAAAGTAAAGGAAAGGGTATCTGGGTTCGGTGTGATCCTTTTTCGAGTGTACGAGTCAAGGTTTTTGTATGTAGCAGAAATGCGGGTAAAGCAGCTGTCGTTTCCGTTCAGCAAAATGATAAAATCGTAATTCTCACCATATTTTATATCAAATGAAATGGAATCCAAATCAGTGATGAAGGTAACCTGGTGTGGTTTTTCGGGGATTTCAACATAGTAATAGTCAGGCTTCCTATCCGGAAATATGTACCAATACCCTTTCTTGAAATGATTGCCATCCCTGATGTCTACACTTTTAGAAGAAGCGCTTATAATGGGCAAGTCTCTTTGGGCAAGAGTCAATTGTCCTACCATTCCAAGAAGAGCTGCTAAAATTAATTTACGTATCATAGTCCTTGTTATAGTCTTCAGAAAATCGAAGAGTTAATCACCTAATGAATACCCATCCAGCGGATACCTTTTTAGAAATGCCAGAAACTACAGGTTTTGCTTACTCTTCCTTCAGGCACTCAGTTGGATTGACCAGGGCTGCTCTTTCATTATTTATTCACTTCGTAAGATCTTCGCCGGATTCACCATTGCTGCTTTAATCGTTTGAAATCCTACGGTGAGCCAGGCGATCACCAGAGTAATCAATCCTCCTCCGACAAAATACCACCAGGATAGTTCAATGCTGTAGGCGAAGTTTTGGAGCCATTGGGTAGTCATCAGGATGCTGATCGGAATACCTAGGCAAATGGCGATAATCACCATGTTGGTTAGGTCCTTTGACATCACCTTTACAATACTCACCTCACTACTACCCAATACCTTTCGGATACCAATTTCCTTTAATCGCTTTTGAATGGTGAAGGTAGCCAGACCAAATAATCCCAGACATGATATCAGGATGGCAATTGTTGCGAAATATTGTGAAAGTGTCGATACTCTTTTCTCTGACAGGTAGAGTGCCTGATAGTCATCATCCACAAACCGATAGTCAAAGGTTAATCCTGGATAATGAGCATGAAACAGCTTTTCCAGGTTTGCTATGGTTTCCTGTTGGGACCCATCTCTTACTTTCAAAATTATACCCGGACTTCTGGGCTCCAGTTGGATGACGCAAGGCTTCACCTTTTCGTACAGGGATTCAAAATTGAAATCTTTTGCCACACCAATAATTACTCTGTTCTGTCCCCAGAGTCTGATGCTCTTGCCGATGGGATCGGCTAATCCCATCTGATTAATTGCCGTTTGATTAAATATGACGGCTGAGCGGTCATTGGCATAATCCCTTGAAAAAGCACGGCCGGATACCATCTCAATATCCAATGTCTCGATAAAACCATAACCCACCTCCAGATTGCTAAATGGAATGGATTCATCCTGGTCGCCGGCTTCCCAGTCAACTCCACTAAGTCCGCCGTGATTGCTGATGAGATCATGATAGAAATTGGCTGCATTGATCACCCCGGAGATATCCTTCGCTTCATTCAGAAATGATACTACACTCATCTCGAATTCACCACCCTCAGCCAGGAAGTTCTCATTGGGACTGGCTGGGATTTCCAGGTTAAAGTGAAGGACATGCTCACGGTCATAACCAAGATTCTTTGATTGTACAAACTCGATCTGTTTGTAGATCACCATCACGGAAACGATCAATATCACAGAAACTGTGAACTGGAATACCACCAACCCCTGCCTGGCCCAAAATTCTCCTATCGATTTTGGGATCTTTCCTTTGATGACCTCTGCGGGCTGGAATCCCGATAAATACAAAGCGGGGAAACTCCCGGACAGGAGTCCGGTGAAAAGCACGATACCAACCAATGAGACAATAAGAGTACCGTCAAAGGTTAAAGCCAGTTCCTTTCCGGTAACCTGGTTAAACTGTGGAAGCAAAATCCAAACAAACAGGATCGAAGTGATAGTCGCAAGAAATGAAAGCAACACAGACTCCTGGAAATAATACTTGATGATAGATCGTCTGCTGGCTCCTATAGCCTTTCTGAGCCCTACTTCCATTGACTTTTTGAATGTTTTGGCCGTGGTCAGATTCATGAAGTTGATACAGGCAATAATCATCACAATCACGGATACGATGGAAAAGAACCTGACATATTCAATCCTGCCTCCGGCTTGCTGACCATTTTCATAATGACCGTAGAGATATCGCTTAGAATAAGGTTGTAAAAAAAGTGATTGCCAGGAGTGATCAGAAGGTGACTGAGCGAATTCATGAATCTTGCGCTCAACTACCTCGGCATTTGACTTATCACGTAGAAGGACAAAGGTGCTTGGATCACTATTCCCCCATTCTCTAAGCCATGGATGCCCTTCCAGAAATAATTCATAATTGACCAGGATATCATATTGTGCAGTTGCATTAGCAGGGGGCCGTTTAAAGACACCGGCAATCTGGTAAGTTTCTACAGATTGTCCGATGCTTAATTCGACCTGCTTTCCTATGATATCTTCTGTTGTTTCAAAGAGTTTATCGACTGTTGCTTCACTTATGGCAATGTTGTGCTTATCTGATAACAATTGGTTCTTATTTCCCTGGATCAGCTCACAGGTAAAAACATCATAAAAGTGATTGTCGACATTTTGCACATCTACTCTGATCCTCTTTTCATCAATGGCCAGAATAGCTTTATTTGAAAACCAGTCTGCAGGAACTACTGATGTTGCCAGCTCCACTTCCGGGATTTCTTCCATCAGTGATTTTGCCAGCATGCCAGGTGTTCCCTCAATGGTCTGGATACCATTAGGATCTTCAATATTTTGCATAACCTGGTATAACCTATCGTCATTTTGGTTGAACTTATCTACTGAAAGTTCATCATTTACCCAGAGGTAGATCAACAGGGTGCTTGTGATCCCAACTGACAAGCCAATCAAATTGATAAAAAACGAACGCTTATTTCGATTGAAGTTCCGGAATACCAGAAGTAGATGATGTCTAAGCATAGAATCTTTATTATTCGGACCTTAAACTCTTGTAGACTCAATAAGCCTAATCAACAGTTGTTATAATCCTTTTTCTGATAATCAAGGAGAGAAGTCGACGGTTACCGGACTCCTCCTCCAATTAATGTTTAAACTCAAAAATGTAATGCTTATGGTAGCTTAATAAATGTGCCAGAGTTATAATTAACTCATTATCAGCGCATTAATTCATGGAATATTTATCACTTGTCAAATTAATGGACATTGATTTGTATAGATATCGAACAGCGATGATTCTCTACTAAACAGGTGTGAAAACCTATGGCATTGCGGTTGTCCATGTTTATCAGTAGAAGATTCAACTTTTCAAGTTTCAGAGTATATTCTGATTCACCAATTGCCCACTGTCAATCGTGAGTAACTGGCCTGTAGTTGTTCCGGCATCTGCAGCGAGGTACACAATGGCTTTGGCAATATCTTCTGGGGTTGAGCTTGACTGTAACAGAGTTGTTTTCTCAATGTCTTTTCGAACCTGATCATATCTTTCACCCAGAAAGTTTTTGGTCCACCTTCCCTGAATAAATCCCGGACAAACCGCATTCACTCTAACGTCCGGTGCCAGTGCATGTGCCAGGGAAAGTGTCATCGTTGACAGTGCTCCCTTAGATGCTGCATAGGCTATCGAGCTCCCTACTCCTGAAATAGCGCTGATGGATGAGGTATTGACCACTGATCCTTTAGCTTCTTTTAAATATTTAGCAGCAGCTCTTGTTACCTGGTACGCCCCTACAACATTTACCTCATAGAGCTTTAAAAAGTCCTCTTTGGAAAGCCCGTCCAGATTTTTGTAATTACAATATCTGGTTGTCCCGGCATTATTTACCAAAGCATCCAGTCTCCCCCATTTGTTGATGGCTTCATTGACCATACTGATACCCTGGTCGTCCTGGGAAACATCTGCCTTAATGACCATTACACCATCAGTAAAGGCTTTGCATTTTTCAGCTACCTCGTGTGCTTCTTTTTCGCTAAGAGCGTAATTGATGACAACATTCCATCCTCGCCTGGCAAGCTCAATGCATGTTGCGGCACCCACACCTGAAGAGGATCCGGTGACAATGGCTGTTTTCTTTTCTGATTTCATTCTTGCTATTTAATTATCAAATTGCAATTTCTAATCGGATTGCCTTAGGCAAACATTTTCATTTACCCTTACGAGAATGAGATTCTGTCGTTCCTTGCCTTCGCGTAGCTTCGGCGAAGCAAGGCGTTTCACTCCACTCAGAATGACGAGAAAGGGTTCATTTGCATACCGCTGGATATATATTCTCCACCAAATACCCAATATCTAAAGCCCAATACCTAAAACCAAACCCCTTAAAACCCCAAATACGCCATCACCGCATCATCTCCCATCAAAGCATTGCTAGGTAAGTTCTGATCAGGCTGTACGCTTAGCTCTTCTTTACTTAAGACCTGAATAAAATCCTCATTGATCTCTGCCGGAACATCCAGTCCCAGGTATTTTCCAAAAAACCGGTACATAGGGACTCGTTTAGTCGCTCCATAGTCATGTACCTCATCAGGAAAATGAGCATTGGTCACTTTATCTTCAATCCCGTAAAGCTTATAGACATTGTTGATGTATGGATATTCTACATTGGGCGTATTCTTGGTCCAGTCTCCTCCATCGGAAATCAGCAATAAAGGTCGTGGTGCACATGTCGCAGCCACTTCCACATTGTTGGTCTGGAAGTTGGCATTCTTATGGATGGGCATCCCACTCTCGCACATGCATCCTCCAAAGAAATGCGCTGACACCTGAACAGCCGGCGCAGAATATTTAATCCGATCATCTATTGCGGTCAGGACGAAGGTCTGTGTTCCTCCGCCGGAAGCACCTGTCATTCCAATGAGCTCAGGATCTACATCATCTCTTGTAAGGAGATAATCGAGCACCCGTTTGCTGTTCCAGGTCTGAAGCAAGAGTGCGATCGGCATCTTATGGGTGGTCTGTTTACTATCGCCATACCCGATCATGTCATAGCCAAATACAATCGCTCCGGCCTTTGCCAGGTAGGCACAACGCTTCTGATATTCTTCCATAAAGCGGCGGTCTTCCCAATGCCCATGGGCTGTCAGAATCGCCGGGTTCTTCTCCTTCAGGACGGTTGGTTTATAAATATTTCCTGTAACAAAAAACCCCGGAAACGTCTCGAGAATTACATTTTCAATGATATATCCATCCATCTCTTTGGTGGCAGTGATGATCGGCTCAAAGTCATTACTTACCTGCGGCATTTTTTCCCATTGTAATCCTGTAAGGATGCCGGACTTGATTTTTGCAGCTCTTGCTTCCCAGGATGCTTTATCATCGTAGGTGGAAGCAAATTCCTTTAGCTTCTCCTTAGCTTCATCTTCCGTCCAGTAGTGACCCATGCAGAGGTAATCTTCAGCTTCTGATACTGGGGTTTGAGACGATTCATCTGATTTACCAGATTGACCGGAACACCCAACAAACAAAATAGTGATCAAAAAAAGCCATGAGAATTTCATACGAATAAGATTAAGTAGTTAACAAAGACTGCCATTGTAAGCTTTGGCATCTTTCCAGCAGGAATTTAAATGTTTAAGTATTTTAATCCATGAGATCTTCAAAAAATATGATCAGTGATCAGTGTTACCTTCAGGCCGGAAAATGCTGCCTTCAGTGGTTATTTCTGTGATAAAACACCCTCAATGAGGCGTATTCACGCTGTGTGATGTGCCTATTTGACAGTGGGAAATTTCCTGGTTGAATTGATTTTCATTTCCTATCTAAAAACGAATTATCCTATTCTTCTTGCCTTACCGCTTTAGTCAATTTGCCAGATCAGATTTTAAAACTTATCAGGTCAGAGGCCTTAACGGGTCCGATACCTGCCGAGTTTAAGAGCTGACTTAAAAAGCAAAAAAGTTAATACGAATGAATGACGAATTGACAATAACGAACGAAGATCAGGACCTGGTCTTCTCAATTGAGCCCTCCAAGCGAAAGACGGTAAGGAAAGCACGAGTAAATGTGGAGGGTAAAATGAATCTCTACAATGCTGCTTTCATAGTAGAGAAAATTGGTGAAATCGTGAATAAGTGGGACATCGTGGATTTTAAGCTCCAGGGGATTACTGAGATCGACCTAAGTGCCCTGCAGACCATGTATTACTACAAGTCCTTATTCACGAGTGAAGAGAAACGGATCAATTTCCAGTTACTCGAACTACCGGCTGAAGTCAATACGATTATCAATAAATCCAAATACAACAAAATACTATTTCAAAAACCTTCAAGGGCATAAAAATGAAAACAAGGATTCTAATTGTAGATGATTCTGAAAGTATCAGGGAATTAGTCGGGACGGCTCTCCGCGAAAATGGATATGAAGTATATGCTGGTGTAAACGGACAAGACGCGTATGACCAGCTAAAAACCATCGAAGTTGATTTGGTGATCACTGACCTTAATATGCCAATCATGGATGGCTTAATGCTGGTCCAGGCGGTTAGGAAAGATCCGAAAAACAAGTACTTGCCTATCCTGATCCTTACCACAGAATCAGAAACCAGGAAAAGGGAACAAGCAAAGAAAGAAGGGGCTACCGGATGGATTGTAAAACCCTTCGATAAAGACAGATTATTAAACGTCATCAATAAAGTAGTTCGATAATGGATATCACAAAAACCACCTTTCTTGTAGAAATCAATGAGCTACTAGAAAAGCTAGAAGCTTCATTGCTCGCCCTCGAAAACAATCAAAACGATGAGGAACTTATCGAAGACATCTTCCGATCCATGCACACCATCAAGGGTAGCAGCAGCATGTTTGGATTCGAGAAAGTATCCGGCTTTGTCCACAACCTTGAATCCATCTATGACCGGATCAGAGAAGGCAAGCTTCCAATCACCAAAGACCTGCTTAACGTAAGTCTTCACTCACTTGATCACCTGAGAAAGATTATAGATGATCATGAAATCACTGAGGAAGCCAATGTAGAAAATCACAATACACTTTCAGAGAAAATTCTGGCCATACTGGATGGAAATTATGAGGGAGAAGGTGACCAGAATGCTGAAATGGCCGAGCCAGAGGATACGGAAAGCACAACCTATCACATTCTTTTCCAACCTTCGGAAAATATTTTAAATGATGGTACAAACCCATTGTACCTGCTGGAAGAGCTTACCAACCTGGGTAACTGCGAAATATTCCCTCGTTTCCAGGCACTTGAAAAGATTGAAGATCTGATTCCTACCAATTGCTATGCCTATTGGGAAATTGTAATTGCTACCAAGGTTAAGTATCAGGAACTCCTTGACGTCTTCATCTTCGTAGAGAATGACAGTAAGATCCAGATTGAAAAGATCTGTGATTTCGACCTGATCAACTCACCAGACTTTTTCAAGTTTGTGAAAGAGGAAGGATCTCTGGAAAACGCCGACACACTTCCACTAGACAAGCTGAAGATCATCTCAAAAAACAAGCCAGCCAAAGAAACAAAAGTCCGGGAAGATAAAACTGAAAAAGAAGCGCAGCCCGTCGTTAAGTTAGCCAAGGCTAATCAAAATGAAAAGGCGATATCGTCCATCAGGGTAGCTTCAGACAAACTGGACTCCCTGATGAATATCGTAAGTGAGTTGGTCACTACCCAGGCAGCGCTTAGTCTTTTTGCCGAAACCAATCACTCAGGGGAATTAGAAACCATTTCTGAAAATGTAGAGAAGCTTTCCAGACAACTAAGAGATGTTGCTTTCGGTATGACCTTGATCCCAATCAAGAACATCATGCCAAGATTTCAACGTCTTGTGAGAGATGTATCAGCAGACCTTGGCAAAAAGGTGGATTTCATCACCGATGGAGATGAAACTGAGCTGGATAAAAACATCATTGAAAGTCTGACCGACCCTTTGATGCATATCCTCAGAAACAGCCTTGATCATGGAATAGAAAAGACTGAAGACAGAATTAGCAAAGGCAAGCCTGAAAATGGCACCATCACTATGCGTGCTTTTTATTCAGGAGCAAGTGTAAATATCCAAATAAAGGATGATGGTAAAGGAATCGACACCGAGGCCATCAGAAATAAAGCCATTGCCAAGGAGCTCATCCGGGAGGATGCTATATTGAGTGAAAAGGAATTATTTGATCTCATCTTCCATCCTGGATTTTCGACAGCACAAACAATCACCGGAGTGTCTGGTCGTGGAGTCGGAATGGACGTTGTCAAAAGAAATATCTCAAATCTGCGTGGTGAGATCGAAATCGAATCGCATAAAGATAAGGGGACTACACTTACAATCAAGCTACCACTCACACTATCTATCATTGATGGGCTACTAGTAGACATTGCCAATAACACCTATGTGATTCCACTTTCAGTTGTTGAAAAATGCTACGAGATCCCTTATGCCAAGCTTCAGGACAATTTCAACAAGCTCGTGGTATTTGACGACGAACAGGTTCCGTTCCTGAACCTTAGGGATGAGTTCCTATTGTCTGAAAACCCTCCTGAAATCATTCAAATGATAGTTGTTAACAATGAGGATCGCAAAGTAGCGCTAAGTGTTGACCATGTTATGGATGAATATCAGGCTGTTCTGAAGCCACTCGGAAAGCATTACGCAGAGCAGGATTTCATCTCAGGAGGAACTATTCTGGGTGATGGTAGCATCGCACTGGTACTCGATACCAACCGGATCATCGGACACTTCGCAGAAGCTTAAAAAAACGAATATGGAAAATATAAATTTTGAAGAAACACTTAATCATTACCTGGTATTCAGACTGGGTAACGAAGAATTTGCAGTAGAAGCTAAGGATGTAAGGGAAATCATGGAGGTACCATCCTTCACACAAATCCCCAGATCACCTGAATACATGAAGGGCGTGATCAATCTGAAAGGGAGCATACTTCCAGTGATTGACACACATATTAAGTTCTTCCTGCCTACAATGGATCTTACCATCGATAGCCGAATCATTGTATTGAATGTAAACATCGATGGCGAAATCGCCAACCTTGGAGCCCTGGTGGACGAGGTAAAAGAAGTTATCGAGATAAGTCCGAAACAGATTGGCCCATCTCCTACGATTGAAGCTGAATATGATACTGACTTTATTCAGGGTATCGCAAAGGTTGACAACAACTTCATTATGCTCCTTGATATCGGACAGGTCTTTTCGCTAAATCAGAAACATTTTAAAACAACAAAAGAAAAACAAACAGAAACACTTTCAGCCTGAAAGTAGCAAGGTGCTACAGTCACAGGTCTAACTAAATCGAATATAAAAATGAATACACATCGACTAAAATTGGCTGTAGTACTTTACAGCCTAACAGGGATCCTTTTTGCTCAAAATCCATCAAAAGTCACCTTTGGAAAGGGGATGTCTTTGATGGCAGAAGATAGTTCTGTGAGCATGAAGTTTCAATTCAGAATGCAGCATCTTTTTGATCTCAGCCAGGGGTTGGGCGATGGAGATGAGTTAAAAGCCAATTTTCTTGTCAGAAGGGCAAGATTGAAATTCAGTGGCCATGTTTATAACCCCAAATTGACCTATAAGGCAGAGTTAGGGCTTACAAGCAAGGACATCAGTACATCTAAAGAAGATGGCAACACAGGTGGTTCTTCAAGGATTATCCTGGATGCCGTATTGAAATATCAGTTTGCTAAAAACTGGTCATTCTGGGTAGGGCAAACCAAACTTCCAGGTAACCGGGAAAGGGTTATTTCATCCAGCGCTTTACAGTTTGTTGACCGGTCAATCCTGAACAGTAAATTCAACATTGACAGGGACATGGGTGTACAGCTCCATGGTAAGTATAAGCTTGGTAATGCCGTACTAAGGCCAAAATTTGCTTTCACAGCAGGTGAAGGAAGAGATATATCAAGTGGTAACATTGGTGGATTCAACTATACAGGCCGTGTAGAATATTTGCCTTTCGGAGATTTTGAAGGTAAGTCTGACGATTACGTTTCTTCTGACTTAAAGCGTCAACCATTGCCAAAGCTTGCATTAGGCGCTACCTATAACTTCAATGATGATGCCGTTCGTCAACAGGGTCAACTGGGATCTTTCGTCTATCAATTAGATGGCCTGGGTCAGTCCACAGGTGATTATGCTCAGCACGATCTTTATGCGCTTCAGCTAGATGCCTTCTTCAAATACAAAGGGTTATCCTGGATGACTGAATATGCTGTTGCCAGCACATCTCCTATCCTGGGTAATGGTGAATTTATCCATGTGAACGGATCAGAAGTTGTAAATGATGAAGCTATCATCAACGGAAGTAAAAAGTTCAACACGGGAACTGCAGTGAATACGCAGGTAGGTTATCTGTTCCCCAACAATTTTGAAGTTGCCGGAAGGTATACCACGATTTCACCTGATACACAGTATTCCGGACTAAAAGAAACAACCGAGTACACCCTTGGAGTATCCAAATATATTGTTGGACATAACTTAAAAATCCAATCTGATTTTACCTATCAGGAATATCTCAATGCGGACGATGCCATCAGGTTCAGGCTGCAATTCGAGGTACAGTTCTAAGACATAATTCTCGGAAAAAACCAATAAATAAAAAATGAAAAATTTCACAATATCTATAAAATCAAGGCTTATCATGAGTGCAGTATCCTCATTGGTATTCCTTACGCTAATTGGCGCCGTATTAATAAACTTCAACGGTCAGATTGAAGACTTGCAAGCCACAACCATTCACTCTAAAGATGTATGGGTAAACACTTTGCAGCTAAGAAGATCTGAAAAAGATTTCATGCTTCGAGCTGAAAATAATATTGAGTTCTTTGAAACAGGAAAGATCAAGTACATCGAGAAATACAATTCTTTAATTGAAAAAAATAGATCAATCCTGGAGGACATCAAAAGGAATGAGTTTATCGAAACACTTGGATATTCAAACCGGATCGATACACTAGTAGGCTTTTTTGATGCCTATCAAACAAACTTTCTCAATTTGGTAGAAAACATCCGAGAAAGGGGTTTTAAAGACTATGGGCTAGTTGGTCAGATGAGAAATGCTGTCTATTCGTTGGAAGACCATACGGTAGGATTACAGATGGAACGCGATATTCTTATGTTGAGACGTCACGAAAAAGATTATCTACTGAGAAGAGATTTTGCTTACAGGGATAAACTGACAGCACAGGTGGCTAAAATGAGAGAATATGTAAAAGATGGCGAAGCACTTCAAAGTCTCGAAACTTATGAAAACATCTTTTTACAGATTGTTGCAAAAGATGTAACGATTGGACTTGATGAAACGCAGGGATTATATGGCGATCTAAGAGCTGCAGTTCATGCAGTTGAGCCAGCAGTTGAGGCTTTAGAATCTGACATCAAAGCAGCAACCGCTGATAAGAAATCAACACTCGCCCTTATAATAGTAAGTATTTTAGCAATCACTATTTTGTTGGCCTCAGGGCTTTCTCTGTGGATCATGAGATCTATCATGAGACCTTTAAAATCTGCAAACGAGACCATTTTCGAGATTTCAAATGGTAATCTTAATCACGAAGTAACTGTTGGCACAAGAGATGAGATTGGTCAGATGATGGCTAATCTGAAAGTCATGACTGAAAAGCTCAGAAACATTGTCGCAAAATGTATCAACAGTAGTGCAAGCATCCTGAATGCCAGCAACGATATGAATGTATCTTCTCAATCTTTGTCCGAAGGTACTACTGAGCAGGCAAGTGCTGTTGAAGAGATCTCATCTTCTATGGAAGAGATGGTTGCTAATATTCAGCAAAACACCGATAATGCCAAGCAAACAGAAAAAATTGCTGAATCAGCTTCCGGAGAAATTGAAGTTGGCAGCAACTCTGTGGATGAGACTGTGGCCTCAATGAAAACCATTGCAGGAAAGATCTCGATCATTGGTGAGATCGCCAGACAAACAAATATCCTGGCATTGAATGCAGCAGTTGAAGCTGCAAGAGCAGGTGAACATGGAAAAGGGTTTGCTGTAGTTGCAGCAGAAGTGAGAAAACTTGCGGAAAGAAGTCAGCAATCGGCTAACGAAATCGATGAGGTTTCTACATCAAGTGTTGAAAAAGCACTTAAGTCTGGTGAATTATTGAAGCAGATTGTTCCTAACATTCAGCGAACTGCTGACCTGGTTCAGGAAATCACCGCTGCTAGTGTTGAACAGAACTCTGGTGCAGACCAGATCAACAATGCGATCCAGCAACTTAATCAGGTTGTTCAGCAAAATGCTGCGACAGCAGAAGAAATGGCAGCAAGTGCAGAGGAACTGAATGCTCAGGCTGATAATCTTCAGGAGTTAATGAATTTCTTCAAAATTGATCTATCCAGGGTAGACGAATTCATTCACCAAAAAGAGGAGAAAGAAGGAGAAAACAAGCCGGCAAAAAAACCAGCTAAAGAGTCTTCAAAACCTCAGGACAGAGCCGAAAAAAGGGCAGATAAATCTTCCGATTTGCATAAAAGCATCAAGGGGATATCTCTGCATCTCAACGGCAATGGGAATGGTAGCAAGGACAATCTGGACAAAGATTACGAAAAGTTCTAGATAACCTGGGTTGAGGGGTCAGGTCTGGCTTTGGCCGGGACTGATCCCACATCCCTTCAAATACAAACAAGTGCTTAATTCTTTTAAAAAGATTATATGAAGAAGTAATACAGATCTATCAAAGAGACTATTACTACAAAGACTTCAGAGTTAATATCCATTTAACAGATTCCGGGAAATGACAGGTACAATGCAAAAGATGTGCGATGAGGATTTTGAAAAACTCAGCCACCTGATATACAATGATTACGGCATCAAGATGCCCTATACCAAGAAGACCATGTTAGAAGGCAGGTTAAGAAGAAGGCTAAATGAAAACAATATTTCGTCATATGGTGAATACTGTGATTTTCTTTTTAGCAAGGAGGGGATGGATAAAGAGTTGATACACATGATAGATGTGGTCTCAACAAATAAAACCGACTTTTTCAGGGAACCAGCTCACTTCACATTTTTAAAGGAAGAGGTACTTCCTGCATATAAAAAGGACAACAAGAGTCATGTGAATATATGGAGTGCTGCTGCCTCAACAGGTGAAGAACCCTATACCATTGCCATCACACTTGAAGAATCCATGGATAAGAAAAGGGCTTTTGACTATTCTATCTATTGTACAGATATATCGACAAAAGTGCTCCAAAAAGGGGTGACAGGTATTTATGAAAATCACCGTGTAACTAATATTCCATTTGAGATTAAAAAGAAATATTTCCTGAAAAATAAGGATGTAAATAATCCTACAGTTAGAATCATTCCAGAATTAAGAAAGAAGTGCACATTCGACCGACTCAATCTGATGGATAAGCTATATCATACCCCATCTGATTATGATATTATTTTTTGCCGAAATGTACTCATCTATTTTGATAAGCCTACCCAGGAACAGGTCATCAATAAGATATGTGCACGACTGAAACCCGGAGGATATCTGTTTTTAGGTCATTCAGAATCGATGACCGGAATAGATGCTCCTGTAAAAACCATCAAACCGACCATTTACAAAAAAAATTAATGAAGAAATGAAATCAGAGCAGCAAGGAATAGACAAAATAATTAACAAAGTGGGCCGAAGGGGCACAGCGCTTAAAGAACAAGCCAGGTTAGTAAATGAATTACAAACTGTTAACACGAAACTAGTAGAATCTGAACGTGTCAAGACTCAATTCTTATCCAATATTAGAAATGAAATCAATAATCCTCTGACATCCATCATCGGACTTTCGCAGATTATCTCAAAAGGAATACCAGAGAGCACAGATCTAGAAAAAATAGGGCATTTGATTCATCAGGAAGCATTTTTGCTAGATTTTCAATTACGAAACATTTTTATTGCGGCTGAGCTCGAATCAGGTTTGTTACTCCCCGAACCATCTAATATAGATCTCAAAAAGCTCATCCATCAGGTAGAGAGAGAGTTTACTCACCAGCTGAAGAAGAAACGTGTTGAATTAGATATTACGTTTTGTATAAATGACGAAGAATTCTATTCTGACCGCGAAAAGATCCACATGATCCTGATCAATCTGGTCTCAAATGCGATCAAATATAGCCCCGAAGGTTCCTTGATCAACGTCTACGTTTCACAGGATAGCAAACAAGCAACTATTACTATAAGAGATTATGGGATGGGTATTTGCTTATCAGCTCAAAAAGCCATTTTTGACCGCTTCAAACAATTGGATACCGGCACAACCAAAAATCACGAGGGTCATGGATTGGGTCTTTCAATTACACGTGAACTTGTCGATCTCCTTGGAGGATCCATTGAATTTGAAAGTAACCTTAACAGCGGGTGTACTTTCAAGGTCCAATTGCCGAAAATGGATAGTTCAGAACCCAGCGGATTGGCATTTGGCGATGACGAATTTCTCTTTGATAACGGTAACGAAATATTTTGAACGCAGTAGTCGAAGATATTGGCACCCACTATCTCTACCCTGCAACATTATTTGTAAACAGGGAAAGGTACAAAGTAACGACAGTCCTGGGCTCATGTATCGCTGTTTGCCTTTATGATACACAGCTCAAGATTGGCGGGATGAATCACTTCATGCTGCCACTTTGGAATGGTGAAGGCCTGGCCTCCCCAAAATACGGGAATGTCGCTATCGATAAGCTGATCAAAGGAATGGAAAATCTTGGTTCAAATAGAAAAAACATCATTGCTAAGGTCTTCGGTGGTTCTAATCTTTCAGAGGGTGTTTTAAAAATCGGAACACGTAACACTCAGGTGGCCTTTGATCATTT
Source organism: Bacteroidota bacterium (assembly GCA_047947195.1). GTDB lineage: Bacteria > Bacteroidota > Bacteroidia > Cytophagales > Cyclobacteriaceae > UBA7330. Next base: position 387,280 of record CP170458.1, on the reverse strand, counting down.
GGAGAATGAAAAGATCAGGGTAATAGCTCAGAGCATAGGTGGCAACATTGGTAGAAAGGTGATCTATGATACACATAACAGCGAGGTCATGATGAAATATGTACAAAAGCAAAGGCCAGATGGAAAATAAAAAAATAAAAGTGCTGATCATCGATGATTCCGCCCTGGTAAGAAAAACCATGGAGGAGATCTTGCAGTCTGATCCTGAAATAGAAGTAATTGGAAAAGCATCAGATCCATTTATTGCCGCTAAGAAAATACAGGAAGAGATTCCCGATGTCATCACTCTGGACATTGAAATGCCCAGGATGGATGGGCTGACATTCCTTAAAAAACTGATGGCTCAGCACCCAATACCTGTGGTTGTGATCTCAACCCTTACAGCAAAAGGAGCTGAGACAGCAATACGTGCTTTGGAATATGGTGCTTTGGAGGTATTGGAAAAACCCAAGCTTAATACCAAAGAATTACTCAAGAGGTCCACAGAGGATTACTGCAGAATAATTAAAACTGTCTCCAAGGCTAAACTGAATCGTCCACGAAATACACCTGCTCTTTCTGATGAAAAGTCTGACCTGACAGGTATTCAGCAGATCAACAGGAGAAGCAATACGATTAGCCACTTAACAACGACTACTGACAAAGTAATTGCGTTGGGAGCATCCACAGGAGGCACTGAAGCAATAAAGAAATTCCTGATGGATATGCCTTTGGATTGTCCCGGAATTGTTATTGTGCAGCACATGCCAGAGATGTTTACCAAGCAATTTGCTCAAAGGCTAGACTCATTGTGCAAAATCAACGTAAAAGAGGCCTCTGATGGTGACAATGTACTTCGAGGACAAGCATTGATAGCTCCCGGAAGTCATCATATGATGTTAAAACGGAGCGGAGCCAGGTACTATGTTGAAATAAAAGATGGCCCATTAGTCAACAGGCACAAACCATCCGTGGACGTTTTATTTAAATCCACCTCGCGTTATGCCGGAAAAAATGCAATCGGCATCATACTTACCGGAATGGGTGCAGACGGCGCAAAGGGTATTTTGGAAATGAAACAAGCTGGTGCTAAAACGATCGCTCAAAATGAAGAAACCAGTGTCGTCTTCGGTATGCCGAAAGAGGCCATTGCAACGGGCGCTATCGATCAGATACTTCCCCTGGATAAAATAGGGGCAACTACAATAAAAATATGTTAACAATTAATTACAAATAAAAATGTCAAAAAAAGCTCTAATTATTGATGACTCAGCTTATATGAGAGATTATATCAAAAACGCACTGACAAGTGATGGATGGGAGATAATTGGCGAGGCTGAAAATGGTGATTCTGGAATAGAATTAGCCCTTTCTCAAGAACCAGATCTCATTACATTAGATAATGTCTTACCTGATATGCTCGGTGTTGACCTGGCAAGGATACTAAAGGTAGATGAGGGTATTACTTCAAAAATTATCATGATCAGCGCCCTAAGACAAGATCGAATCGTTGAACAGGCAAAATCCTATGGAGTGGAAGGCTATATCGCCAAACCATTTACAACAGATACGTTAATCGATCATATCAACAACATTCAATAAAATTTAAACCAAATGTTAATAGAAGTAAATGAACAAAAAGTTGCGCAACAGATAATCAGACAAGGGCTAGATGATGCAGCTAAGTCAATGGAATTTTTTACCATGTCTGAGACAAGACAGGAATTTGATGAAAATTTTGTGATTGGTAAAACAGGCCCGCTTAATCTAATGTCATATGAAAATAAGATTATCTATCTACTGACAACCGGGCTCGAAGGAGAACTAAACGGTAAGGCCTTTTTAATTCTTACTGAAGAAGAGGTGAATGCTTTAATGAAAATCAGGTACGATAGCAAAAAAACTTATTCGCAAACGTATGAGGCAAGGAGAGACGGGTTGATCCTGGAAATTGACAATATTATCACAGCATCTGTAATGAGCCAGTTTGCTAATCATTTTGATTACAACACTTATGGAGGTACACCAAACCTGGACATACTTACCTATAGGGGGTTAGTTGACTCCTTCGAAACAGAAAGAACCAATAATGAATTTACACTCGAGTTCAAAGCCAGACTGGTATCTGAAGGTGTGAATATTAATGCCAATTTCGTTTGGTTCGTTGATGAAAAATTCATCAATGGAATAAAAAAAGCAACGTATAATTCTGCCCTAGTGTAGAAATACAAGGTCCAACCAGCGACCCTGGTCAAAGGTGATATCTACTTCAAGAATGATCCAATGGCCAGGGTATATTACCATTTTATATACTACATACAATATAATTATGTAATATATATTATCTATTTATATGACATTTATTATAAGTATTTCAACCTACTCATCATCCGGCTATCACCCAAATTTTATTTCCACCTTGCCAGTTAAGGTAGTAGAACCTAAACTTGCGCTCGGATTTAAGATTACCAAACTGTTAATAACGTCATATACAAATAAACTAAATGTTAAATCTGATGAAGGGTATGAAACCTTATCTAAACCACTTACTAACGATTTCAACAGTTTCTTAAAATATCTGTCAAAATTCTTCAGATACACTATACCATTATGATAAAACTTGCCGTAGTTGATGATCACAAAATATTGCGTGAGGGGATTGTGAAGATCATTGAGGACTCCTCAATAGCCACAGTAATAGCAGAATCAGATTCCGTCTCCGGAATAAAAAAACTGCTGGATAACAATAGCGACATTGAGGTGTTACTCTGCGACCTTAACCTTCAGGATGGTAATGGATTTGAGGTCCTTGAATATTGCAACAGGTTCAATAAAAAGGTAAAAGTTATCCTGCTATCCATATTTGATCAGTCTGATTATGCCACAAAAGCAATTAATTCTGGCGCTCTCGGATATCTTACAAAAGACTCATCATCAGAAGAAGTGATCTCAGCGATCAAGAACGCTGTGGAAGGAAAAAAATACCTTAGCCAACGGATTATGAGTGACCTAATTGAAAACATCAACAATCCGGGAAAAAAATACGACCATTTTAAAAAGATCTTATCCAAACGAGAACTTGATGTCCTGGAGCTTATTGTAGCTGGTGACGACACTAAAGAGATTGCTGAAAAGTTGTTTATCTCTGAAAAAACCGCAGCTAATTACCGCATCAGTATCCAACAAAAGTGTGGGGTTAAAAACATTGTGCAACTGATAAAACTTTATATGTCAACGATGGCTCCAAATATGGAGTTATGTTAGATTACTTTGACCACATCACTTTTCAAACCAATTGGGAAATTTCCTAACTATAAAGGTCCTTTTTCCTTGTCATTTCTGAATCCTCCTATATCACTTATCTTATTTATAAGGTCTTTTTGAGCTAAATTTTAAACTAATGGCAAATAAAGAATTAAACAACAGCAAAGAATCATTTGTCACATTCATGATGAATGAGGAACGATATGCTATCAGCGTGTTCAAGGTCACCGAATTATTGGAAATGATGCCGGTTACTAAAGTCCCCAGAGTCCCTGAATTTATGCGTGGTGTCATTAATTTGAGAGGCGAAGTAATTCCAGTAATTGATAGTAGAATCAAATTCTCTTTTCCGGAAGTCGCTGATACAATTAATACCTGCATCATTGTGATGCAAGTACAAATTCAAAACCGGGATGCCAAGGTGGGGATCATTGTAGACAGTATATCAGAAGTAATAGAAATTGATAAAAAAGAAATATTACCCCTTCCTTCCCTCAACAACCACAAAAAGAGTGATTCAGTCACTGGAGTAATTAAGGAAAATGATCAGATTACAATGGTTCTGGACGTTGATGCTGAGTTTAAAAAGGATGTAACGGAGTTGGATAAAATGGAGCTTCAGGAAGAAGAAGTTTTAGGGTAAAAATAAGTTTTGTGATTAGTTTATAGATTAGTTTAATAGGTAGAAGGCATCCCATAATGATGCCTTCTTTTTTTCGATTTTATCCCACTAATAGATCTCAAAATTTGAAATTGCTGGCGGGCCTAATGCATCCAGGATTGTGAGTTTGATCCGCTTCGAGTTGATTGGTTCTGTCTCGATAATCCGTTTGTAACCAATTGTTGTGCCTTCAAATACCAGCTCCCACTCATCATTTCTATCTACAAAAACCTGAAACCTGGATACACGTTGACCAAACCTGATAGGCTCCTGGATGATAATCCTTTCAAAGTCAACCTCCTCTTCCAGTTCAATGATCAGTGAGGCCTCTTTTATTCCATCGTCTGTAGCCCAGTATGTGTTCAGATCCTGATCCAGGATGTTATTCGGATCAAAATACTTATTCTTCATCCGGGTATTAGACGCCCTCACCTGTCCGGAAGCAAGATCCATCATAAACATGTGATCAATCAATCGCTTAAAGTCCTTCAACGATTTTACATCATTTTCGTGTATGAGTCCCCGCTGGTCGGGAGGCAGATTCAGCAGAAGGACACCATTTCGTCCAACCGACCGATCATAAATTTCAAGTAATTTTTCCGGTGATTTAACTAAGCTATCCTGATCTGCATGATAAAACCAACCGGGTCGGATGGACACATCACACTGGCCAAGGACCCATTTGTTCCCGTTCGGATCACCCGTATTCAGATAGGATGTATTAGCATTACCTATCGTAACAGAGTCTGTATTGATCGTTGACCAGAAGGTCTCCCCAGCATAACCACGCTCATTGCCTACCCATCGGATATCAGGACCTGCATCAGAAAAGATCTTAATGTCCGGTTGTAACTCCTTCACCAGTTTGATGGTATTTTCCCAATCATAATAGGTTTTACGATCTATTTTTCTGGTCTCATTGGCTCCCCCATAATATCCATCACCACCATTGGCACCATCAAACCAGATCTCATTGATCTCCCCGTATTCTGTCAATAATTCTCTCAGTTGGTTTCTATAGTATGTAATGTAAGCTGGAGTCCCATAATCCTTATGATTTCGATCCCAGGGTGACAGGTAGAGTCCTACCTTCAATCCATACTTTCTACAGGCATCCACAAATTCCTTTACCACATTTCCTTTACCATCCTTGTAAGGACTATTTTTTACACTATGTTCGGTGTATTTACTAGGCCATAAGCAAAACCCGTCATGATGTTTGGCGGTTAATATCAGTTCTTTCAGCCCACCATCCTTAGCGGCTTTGGCCCACTGCTCAGCATCCAGCTGTGTCGGATTGAAGATGGCTGGATCTTCATCACCATACCCCCACTCCTTATTGGTGAAAGTGTTCACCGTGAAATGGATAAATCCTACCATCTCCATTTGCTGATAGGCTACTTGTTGTGGTGAAGGAATCACCTTCATTGGTGGAATATCGCCAACCTCTTTCTCTGAAGTACTGCAGGCTAAAAGTGGAAGGAACAGTATGTAAAAAATTCTTTTCATTATGTTTTTTTATTCTCAAATATCAATCATTCTCTATCTCCTGATTTGTAAGCTTCCATCATGGCCAATAAAACCTTAACCTTCTCAGGATTGAATTTACTTACATCATGATCTTCTCGAAAATCCTCTTTAAGATTATACAATTCGCTAGTCTTTGAATTCCTATGGTAGATCAGTTTCCAGTCACCATCTCTGACGGCATAAGCTTGATTGGTCTTCCAATAAATCGGATGCTCATCCAGGGTTTCTTTCTCCCCACTTACTACTGGCCAAATGTTTTTACCATCCAGCTTCAACTTATTTAATTCTTTCTCGATGCCAATGAGATTACAAAGAGTCGGCAGCCAATCCGACATATGTAAAGGTGAGTTGATAACCCCGGGGCTTAAGGTTCCCTTCCAGTTTATTATGGCCGGGGTTCTGATCCCTCCTTCATAAACGTCTCCTTTCCAGCCACGCAGCGGAAAATTATTTCCCAGAACCAGGTGAGGTTGATTCGCATAGGCTCCATGGTATTCAGTATCACTTTGCCAGCTATGTTGGCCACCATTATCACTGAGTACTAAAATGATTGTTTGCTCTCTTTTACCAGTCCGATCAAGCGCTTCGATAATTTTACCAATCCCATCATCCATATGCGTGACACTGGCTGCAAATAATTTCCTGGTCGGATAAAGCGAAAGTTCATCATAAACAGAGGTCCACTCCTCGGGTTCATTAAGTGGTGAATGCGGTACCTGCTGAGCTACGTACAGGAAAAATGGTTCATCCCTATCCTCCTCAATCACACGAATAGCTTCAGCCGTCAGGAGATCTGTCACATGTCCTTCCTCATCAAACAATTTGTCATTTCGGTGCCAGCATTTACGCCCGGTCTTATACTCATGGGTATATGGATCTATCTGACCATCAAAATATCCATAGGTAGATTTGAATCCATACTTCATAGGCGTATAGGGTGGCGATCCCATATGCCACTTCCCAACAAGGGCGGTGTAATATCCATTCTTTGATAAGATAGAAGCCAGGGTAGGATCTCCCAGATCAATGACTTCGCCATAATCCGGGGCTGTAACACCATACCGACTGGGATATTTCCCTGTCATCAAACTCACTCTGGTGGGTGTGCAGGTTGGCATCACATAATGCTGCTCCAGCTTGATGCCGGTCTTTGCTAACAAATCAATATTGGGGGTCTTAATTTCCGATCCATGATAACCTACATCAGACCAACCCAGGTCATCCGGAATGATAATTAGAATATTAGGTTTTTCATCCAGACCACCTGCTCCATATGTCAGGGATATACCCAACATGACCACAGCAATTGATAATAAAAAACGTGAGGATCTTAAGAATAAGGCAACCATAATGGAGATTGATGATACAATTTGTCAACTTAATATAATTCGCAGTTTTATCCTAAAACAAGCAGGATATTATATACCTGGCAAGGTAAAAGCTTTAACCAAATATATAGGTTAGTAATCATGCTTTTTATAGCTTTGAATACCCGAAGGGGAAGTCATCGTCATGGCATTTCAAGACAAACCTATTATCAAGATCGAGGACGATCGTACAGGTACTGATGTAGAAACTTTTAAAAGAGCTTTTCTTGATAACCTGTTCTACATCCAGGGGAAAAATGTAGATGCTGCTTCAAAAAGGGATCTCTACTTCGCGCTCTCATATACCATTAGAGACCGTATCCTCCATCGGTGGCTTAACACCCAAAAACAGTACTGGGAGGATAATGTAAGAGTGGTTGGATATCTATCTGCTGAATATCTGGTAGGACCACATCTTAGTAATAATCTGATCAATACGGGATTCTACGAAAATGTACATCAGGCGATGGAAGAACTGGGTGTAGATCTTGAAATGCTTATTGACCAGGAGGAAGAACCGGGCTTAGGCAATGGAGGTTTGGGTCGTCTTGCCGCCTGTTTTATGGACTCATTAGCCACTCTCGATATTCCAGCTATTGGTTATGGTATCAGGTATGAGTTTGGAATATTTGACCAGGAAATCAAGGATGGATGGCAGGTTGAAATCACCGATAAATGGCTGAGGTATGGGAACCCCTGGGAGATCTGCAAAACAGAAAATTCAGTAAGTGTATTCTTTGGTGGGCATACCGAAAAAAAATATAATGAACACGGTGAATTGAGGGTTACCTGGGAACCTGAACAGGTGGTCACAGGAATTCCATACGATACACCTATTTTAGGGTACAAAACCAATACCGCAGCAACCCTCAGGCTTTGGAAATCAGATTCTGAAATGTCCTTTGATCTCCATTCCTTCAATAGAGGGGATTATTATGGGGCAGTGGATCAAAAAATTAACTCTGAGAATATCTCCAAAGTACTTTATCCCCCGGATAATCAAAGAAATGGTAAGGAATTAAGGTTAAAACAACAATATTTTTTCGTTTCATGTTCTTTACAGGATGCCTTAAGAATTCATATTAACAGGGGAAACCCGGTGGAATCTTTCCATGAAAAATTCGCCCTCCAGTTGAATGACACTCACCCTACCGTAGCTATTCCCGAGTTGATGCGTCTCCTGGTGGACGTCCATGAATTAGAGTGGGAAAAGGCCTGGGATATCACCACAAAATCTTTTGGGTATACGAATCATACCCTTTTGCCTGAAGCTCTCGAGAAATGGTCCATTGATTTGTTTCAAAACCTGCTTCCAAGATTGATGGAGATCATCTATGAGATCAACTATCGGTTTATGGAGGAGGTAAAGAACAAGGTTGATAAGGATACACTCAGCCGCCTATCTATTATTGATGAATCTGACGTCAAATATGTGAGAATGGCGAACCTGGCTTCATATGCAAGCTATTCCATCAATGGAGTAGCCGAACTTCACACCGAACTGCTTAAGGAAAGTGTTCTCAAAGATTTCTATCAACTTTGGCCTAAGAAATTCAATAATAAAACCAATGGTGTTACCCCAAGGCGATGGATCTTTTTGATCAACCCTAAACTGACTAACCTGATCAATGACACCATCGGAAAAGCCTGGCAAACAGACCTGTTAGAACTAAAAAACCTGGAGCAACATGCACAGGATCCTAACTTTCTCATTGCCTGGCAAAAGTGTAAGTATGAAGCCAAGTTGAGATTAGCTGAATTTGTAAAGGCCCATCAGGGAATTACCCTTAACCCAAACTCCATGTTTGATGTGCAGGCGAAGCGGTTTCATGAATATAAGAGACAGCACCTGAATGTCCTGCATATCATCCACCTCTATAATAAGATCAAAGAAAATCCGGAAATTGATATGGTCCCCAGGACCTTTATATTCAGCGGCAAGGCAGCACCTGCCTATAACATGGCCAAATTAATCATCAAGTTGATCAACAATGTAGCTACCGTGATCAACAATGACCCCGATGTAAATGATCGATTAAAGGTGATATTCCTCCCTGATTTCAATGTGACCAATAGTCAGCGTATCTATCCGGCGGCAGATCTTAGTGAACAAATCTCAACAGCAGGTAAAGAGGCTTCAGGAACAGGGAATATGAAATTTACCATGAATGGAGCACTTACCATCGGTACACTTGACGGAGCAAATATTGAAATAAGACAAGAGGTTGGAAAAGAGAACTTTTTCCTGTTTGGAAACACTGTCGAAGAAAACAACGCCTTGTGGGCGAAAGGCTATCGACCACGCGATTTATATGAATCTGATCCTGAATTAAAGAAATGCCTGGATATGATCTCTCTTGGATATTTCTCAAAATCGCAAAAAGGGCTCTTCTGGCCTGTCATAGATCACCTGTTGGATCATGATACCTACCTGGTACTGGCCGATTTTAGATCTTATATCGACCAGCAAAAAATTGTCTCTGACGCATTTGTAAATTATGAGAGCTGGGGTACCAAGTCTATCATTAATACAGCCAATACGGGAAAGTTTTCCAGTGATCGGACAATCAAGCAATATTGTGATGACATTTGGAAGGTAAATCCTGTCAAGGTAGATATACCAGAGTATCATCCGGCGCTGGCAACTAATCTTAAGATTGAGGTCAAATCCTAATATTCTATTGCTGATTAGTGGTCTTCTTATTATTTATCCCATACCATTTAGCAATCACTTTCTCGGCAAGTTTGCCCTGTGGTGTCCAATCCGTCTGATAGCGCTCGGGGTTTCTTTGATGAAAATACCATTTCCAGAAAAAACCACCAGCATACCAGGACTGATCCATCAATGATTGAAAAGTAGCCTCATAGGCATCAGCCTGGAGCTGATCGTTATTCAACGCATTTGACCGGTCAATTTCCCAGTGATTACCAGCAGCTCCATCAGCACTTTGAAAACCATATTCAGTAAAGAGGATTTGTTTATTCCAACGATTCGAGAAGGCTTTCAAATCTTGCTTAATAGGATCCCATCCATCCTTGATTTCTTCTAGTGATGGAACTCCCTCCTCAACCAGCGGAAAGTAGGCATCTATGCCGATATAGTCTACTGCATCCCACCAGGTAATGTTCATATAATTATCCCAGTTGGACGCATAGGTAATTTTTCCTGAATAATTATTCCTAACCTCCCCTATCAGCTTCCTCCAAAAATCTGGTCTTTCTTTTGCCGGGATCCTGTATTCTGTGCCAATACATAGCAACTCAACATTCAAAGAGTCAGCAAGACGGGCAAAATGAAGAATGTAGTTTGAAAAATCCTTCTCCCAAATCTTCCATTTATTTTCATCTGAAAGTGTGAAATCACCCGTCCAGTGCTCCCCCCTCACCCAGACATGAGGTTTCAGCATGATCTTCAGCCCTTGTTCTTTTGCCAGCTGGATCAGTTCAATGGTTCCTTCTGTTCGTTCACCCCTCCACTGCCTGTCATGATCGAAAGTAATAGAAGGTTCACCGGATTGTGCAAAAGCATAGGGTATGATGGCCACCCAGTCAGCATTTACCCGCTCAAGTTCATCCATATGTGAAGAAGTGACTTCTCTGGAAGGGCTAACCAGACTGACGCCATTCACTTTGTAGCCCGGATCTCCCGTTTCCTCAGCATTAAAGATGACCCCCCATCCTATCAAAATCGCGATAATGATCGAAATGATATAGCGCATTCTTTAAAGATAATATTTAATAGAGTAAGACTTAAATATCTGAATCAATCCCAACAAACAATCCATCAATTGAAAACTACGATTCATCAATTGACAACCAATACCTGAATGTAGCACACATACTTTTGAACTATCACAATCAAGCAAAAAAATTATATCATGAAAAAGTTAATAGTTAAAACATTAGTAATTGCAGGAATATTTTTCCTGGTGAGTTGTAATGAAGAGGAAGGGGTCAGTAACATAGAAGATCTTCCATTCATTAACCCGGATGCCGCTGAAGTATACATTGGCACACAGAGCCCCGGAGACGTATGGACCTGGACAATCGACCGACAACAAGGTCATATGACCGCCTCCTGGGATGCTGGAACATTTGACGATGAGTCGGATGATATTTATATCGAAGGAGAATTAGAAACACTTCCCTCAGGATACTTTAAAGTGGTGATCAATCAGGTGGAACCTGCCAACGAAGAAATTCCAACAGACGGTTCTGCATGGTTTTATGCACTCGAAATACCTGGCATGTCACTTGTAATCAAGCCAGAAGGGAATATCAAAGGGGATATGATCGCCATGATTGCCTCAGGAGATTGTGCGGATGTTGCAGGTACATTTAATTATGTATTGAGTGCTCCTGGCAATGGAAAAGAATTTGATCCCTTAACTGAAGAAGCTTTCGGAATTGCTGAATTCACGCCATCTGGGGATGGTTTTTCGATCTCCGGTCAGAAATTTAGTTTGGATTGTGTAGATGGAGGATGTACTGTAAATGCACCAATCAGCGGTCTACCAACAGCTATTTGTGAAGGTAGTGGAAGTGTTGCTATCCTGGATGGAGGCACTGTGGCACAGGGTCAATTCACTCAATCTGGGGCCATGATGATGGATTTCGGATATGGCAATGGTGGAGTTTTTGCGATGAAAGCCAGCAATGTGCCCACGAAATCAGATTTAGACGGGAATACTTATCTTGGATTAGCTTATACGCCTACAGACAATGATGAGCAGGTACGCCCGGTAAAAGTGGTTTTCACTCAAAACGAAGCAGGTCAAATGGAAGGTATCGCAACAGTTTTTACAAATATTGAAACTGGCGAAGTATCCGATTCTGAAGGAGCCACAATCTTTGTTGATAATGTAATTGACGGAAGGGCTCAGGGATATCTGACATTTCCAGGCTCAGACGGGCAATCACCCATGTCATCAGCTTATGGCATCGATGGTGACAACCAACTCCTGATCTTGTCAAGTTTCTCACAAGGAGATAACAGTCCGTTTATTGTAGTTCTCGCTAAAAATTAGTCTTCATAGTAATAGTGCATAGGTGTTGGGTGTTTGGCCCGGCACCTTTCGCCTTTATATGAAATTATCTTAAAAATTATTGCAGTCAATAAAATATAGTGATAATATGGACATTCAAAAAGCGATAACCTTGGCTGAAAAGATCGAATATAATAAGCTTGAAGAAGTCCTAATATCTTTTGCCACATCAGTAATCCCAAAAAGCACTGAGGAAGAAGTACTTTGGGACTTGACTAAAAACTGCATATCTGGTCTCGGGATAGATGATTGCGTGGTATACAAAGCTGATTACGAAAAAAAAGTACTCGTTCAAAAAGCTGCTCATGGACCAAAGAATCCGGAGGAATACAGGATCCTTGAACCCATCAATATAAAATTTGGAGAGGGCATTACGGGAAATGTTGTCGAAACAGGTTTTCCTGAATTAATCAGGGATACCTCTAAAGACCCAAGATACATTGTTGATGATCAGGCACGACTTTCAGAAATTGCTGTTCCGATTGTGATTAAAAGAAAAGTGTGGGGTGTCATTGACTGTGAACACCCTGATAAGGATTACTTCAATAAACAACACTTAAGGATTTTAAAGGCAATCGCTTCAATCTGTGCCGTGAAACTGGAGCGTGTTGCAGCCGACATAGAATTAAAAGAAAAGAGAGATGCGCTCATCGCAAAAGAGCATGAATTACTCAATTTACGCGTGACAGCTCTGAGACGCCAGATCAATCCACACTTTTTGTTTAATGCCATTAATGCCATACAGCATTTTCTCACGACCAAAAATCATAAGGAAGCGCTCAGGTATCAGGCCTTATTTAGCAAGTTGTTAAGAGATTACCTGAAGCACATGGATCTGGAGGAATTATCTTTGGCAGATGAATTGAGGATGATTTCCTGGTACCTTGAGCTACAGCAACTCAGGTATGAAAACAGGTTAAAATTTGAAATTCGCGTAGAGGAACGATTGACTTCAAAGCATATCCCTTCTTTGTTGTTGCAATTGGTTGCCGAAGACATGGTTGAAAGTCTGGTGATGAATGAAAATGATAGCGGTATTCTTCTCATCACATTTGATGGCTCTCCTGAAAGCATTACAAGCAGCTTTGAATTGAAAGTAAATGGCCATATTAAATCTTCCAGGTTAAAGGACGATGATTATCGATCTGAGTTATTCAATTGGACAGATCATGTTGACTCGCTCAACAGGTTGAAAGAGTTTCAGATCACCTATAAAGTAACTGAAAAAGATGAAGTGACTAATGGGCAATCTCTGAGATCTGTAATTCTGCACATTCCTATTTTAAACAATAAGTAAAATGATACTAAGATCGGTCATCGTTGAGGATGAAAAACACAGTAGGGAAAGTTTAAAAGCTCTCCTAACAGATTTCTGCGAAGGTGTTGAAGTGGTCCAAATGGCAGCAAATGTTGAGGAAGCAATTACGACTATTGACACATGCCGTCCTGATCTCGTCTTTTTGGACATTGAATTGCAGACTGGCACAGGCTTTAATGTTCTGGAAGGAGTCAAAGATCGAACCTTTGATGTGATCTTTACAACTGCATTTGACCAATATGCTATTCAAGCAATCAAATTCAGCTCGTTGGATTATCTATTGAAACCAATAGATATTGATGAATTACAGTCCGCGGTAAACAAAGCCATAGACAAAAAGCAAAATGGCGCCGCTTCCAATGATCAGGTAGAACTATTGTTAAAAAACATTAGAACCGAACAGCCGCAGAGACGAAAGATATGTCTGGCCACCTCTGACGGACTGGAATTCATCAATGTTGAAGATATCATTTATTGTGAAGCCAGCGGCTCATATACCAATTTTCACCTGAAGGGGGACAAATTAATTCTGGTAAGCAAGAATCTGAAAGAATACGAACATATGCTTAATCCGGACCTCTTTATGCGTGTTCACAACAGCTTCCTGATCAATCTTAGTGAAGTCCAAAAATTTGTCAAGTCAGAAGGTGGTTATATCCTGATGAATACCAATAAACAAATCAGCATATCTCAAAGTAGACGTGACGAATTTTTAGTCCGAATGGGCAAACTAGGTTGAGATTATTTATATATTCATGTTTCAACCTATGTGGAATCGCATATTTCTATTCACCTTTTTATTGACTTTACTGGCAGCGCACTCAATTGCCCAGAATTATCAGCATTTATTAGATTCGGTTAAAAATTCAAAAGATACTACGCGGGTAAATGCCCTTATCGACCTGGGAAGGTATTTGAGAAGAATCAACCTTGACAGTGCCGTGCTATTTCTGGACCAGGCCTCCAGCGAAGCAGCAGAAATTAAGTACACCAAAGGGCAGATAAAAGCTTTAATGAGCAAAGGAATAGGTTATGGTATGAACAATCTTTATACCGAATCAATTCTAACTTTTAATCAGATCATACAAATTGCGACTGAAAATAATGATTATAGCTCACTTTCTTCAGCTTATAATAACCTGGGGATAGTATATAAACGCATTGGTGATTATCCGACCAGCTATGACTACTACAACAAATGTTTGGAGATAGAACTGTTGGATAGTGCCAATCTGGATTTATCATTTGCCTATACTAACCTTGGAATACTTCATGATCTCATGAAAGAGCATGAAAAATCTTACGAATTCTATTTAAAAGCCCTGGAAATTGCCGAAAGAAAGGGACGGGAAACAAACTCCATTTTAAGCAACATAGCGATATACTTCATGTGGAAAGAGGATTATGATGAGAGTATCAGGATACTTAGAAATCTACATTACACTACAGATGATCGATATGTCTTTTTCAATACGGCTTCAAATCTTGCCCGTATTTATAACAAAATCCATAAATATGATTCGGCAATCCATTTTAGCAATATTGTGATTGACTCCGCTTTCTATTTTGGCGGTGAGGATCTTGTCGTTACCACTCGATATAACCGTGCAGATGCTTATCTGGCAAAATCTAAAATCAATGAAGCGCTTGAAGATGCAAAACAGGCAGTAGAAGAAAGCAAACAATTTGGTTTTCAGCTTCAGCATGATTCTTATGGACTTTTAGCCAGGGTGTACGAACAAATGGGTAATTATCAGGAAGAAACCAAAGCGCTCAAACAAGTGATTGCACTTCAGGATAGCCTTTTTGAAACTGATAAGGTCCAATCGTTCAAAGCAGAAGAAGTAAAACAGGATATATTCGAGAAAAACAGACAAATCGAAAAACAGCAGTCTGATCTTGAGCAATTGGAAATCAAATCCGATCGAGATAAATTTTTAAAATTATTCCTGGCAAGTCTTGCGGGAGCACTCGTCATCCTTATTGGTTTTTTATTTCAACGATACAATCTAAAAAACCAGCTCAACATCATGTTGGAAAAGAAGAATCAGGTAATTTCTGATCAGAAAAATAAAATCGAGGATATTAATGAACAACTGGAAAGCAGGATGCTTAGGGCTCAGATCAATCCACATTTTATCTTTAATGCACTCAATTCAATTCAACATTTCATTGCCCAAAATGATCGTAAGACTGCACTTTCCTATTTGACAAAATTCTCAAGCTTACTCCGTCAAATTCTTGAAAACTCAATCAATGTCATGGTTTCTATCGAAGATGAGCTAAAGTCACTGGAAATCTACCTGGAAATTGAATCGTTGCGTTTCGATGGTGCTTTTAAATATCAGATAATTGTTGATCCTAAGGTAGACATACACGGTCACGAGGTACCAATTCTACTCTTGCAACCCTTTGCTGAAAATGCCATTCTTCATGGATTGATGCCTAAGAAAGGTGATAAATCACTCAAAGTGCTTATCAATCAGGCGGATGATTTTATTATCTATCAAATCGAAGATAATGGAATAGGAAGAAAAGAAGCTCGTGAAAGAAAGTCTCATCACACCCAAAACAAAAGCCGAGGGATGTCGGTCACTTCCCAAAGAATAGCATTATTGAAATCTAAATCTCAGGCCGCAGAAGTGATCATAGAAGACAATAAACCTTCAGGAACGATTGTAACAATCAAAATTCCAATCAATTAATTATTATAAAGTTCTTCACCCAGGGCTTCATATTCATCACCCTCAGCCCAGCTGAGATGATCCTTTTCTGCCAACAGATAAACCGCATAGATATAGGCTTTGCAATATTTTGTGAGGTAATCGTAATCTATGGTTGACGGCTCATCGCCGGGTTGATGATAGTATTTATTAATGACATCATCAATAGCAGTGTATCCAGGATCAAATGAAATAGCAGGTACGCCCTTTTTAGCAAAACTGTAATGATCTGATCGTTGATACATGTGTTCTTCCGGAACCGGATCATCTATGATCGTCAATCCAAATGCCTTACCTGCTTTGTCCAGCTCCTTTTCAGCATTTGTCTTTGGCAATCCTACCACCGTGATCTTGGATGTATCATTGTATCCCCCCGAATCGGTATTGATATTGTATACGGTTTTTCTCAATGGAACCAATGGATGATTGGCATACCATTCACTACCCAGCAGGCCAACTTCTTCTGCATTACAGGCTAGAAATATCAAAGATCTTTTTGGGGGATGCTTACTAAAATATTCAGCTGCAGTAAGCATATTGGTTATACCAATGCCATTGTCCCTGGCACCATTATAGATCGAATCCTCGTTATCCAAAGCACTCTTTACACCTACGTGATCCAGGTGAGCTGATATCAAAATGTATTCGTCCTTCAATTCTTGATCTGTTCCTTCAAGATAGCCAACCACATTTGGAACCGTCACCTTGTCCATGCCTGATCCTGTCACCTTTAGCGAGACCGGCAAACTATCAGACTCCTTGAAAAACTTCATCCTTTCAAAGTTTTTATCGACAATCCACCCTACAGGTAAAGTATCTTTAGTGATTTCACTACCAGCTAATTCGTAGGTATCATTAGATAAATAATTGATTAGGATTGGCCAATTAAATTTTGAGGGTCGGTAAAGCTCTAAAAAAGCAACAGCACCTTTTTCAGTAAGAATTTTAACCATCTGTTCCTTTTCAAGCCTGGTTCCCTCTGGTGGCAAGGCATAAATTCCAATGGCGACCTTTCCTTTTAAATCCTTGCCCTCAAAATCCACCGCTCTACCATAATTGACAAATTCATAGTATGTGGAGTCCACATCAACATTGGCGGGGTCTAGAAAAAGCATGTCATCCCAAAGGTTAAATACAGAATCGCCTACCGCCAATATGGCTTTTTTTGGAACCTTTTTACTTACCAGGGATACATCCTGGAAATAGTCCTCCTGCCCTTCAATGGGTTTGACTCCATAGGCCCTGAATCTTTCCGCTATATATCGGGCAGCAATTTTATTTTCGATTGTCCCGGTATTACGTCCACGCATCTCATCGGAGGCATAATAATACATGTGAGCCTTGATCTCCTGCTGGCTTACTTCATTTTCAATGTCTTTTACGACTTTCTGGCCCTGTGTTGAAAAAGCAATTAATGCAGAAACGAGCAAAAATGTAATTCTAATCATCATATCAAATAAACACTACACATCTCAGATATCAATCGATAACTTGATCAATGGAAAGAGGATGATTTGGTTGGCAAAATGTTTATCCAGGAATCTTTTCTCCCGGCCACTCAGCTTTGAAATCTTTCCAGTAATCCTTGACTGTGCTCTTCATTTCTTTGTATAACAACAAAAGGCCAATCAAGTTTGGAATGGTCATCAGAGCAATGGTGATATTGGCAAAAGTCCAGACAACAGTGGTGTCTGCAAACGAAGCCAGGAAGAATCCAACGATATAAACCATCTTATAATAGATCTCATACTTGGCTCCAAATAAATAGGTGGTTGCTCTACCCCCATAATACGACCAGGAAATGGCTGTGGAAAAAGCAAATAATAACAACCCGATACTAACTATATACTGACCATATTCACCAAAAAATCCATTATTAAATGCAACAGTTGTCAATGGTGCACTATGCAGAAGTGACTTCCCGCTCATAACCAGGTCTTCCTCCCCTACCTCAATTTGCCCATTTACCACTTTCAACTCACCTGTATAAGGCTTTCCTCCTTCAAACACCATTACATCTTCAGCAAAGGAATTGGCAGATATGATGGTCAAAGGATTAGTGATAATTCCATTTTCAACATTTAAGGAGCCATCAAAATAGTTTTCACCGCTTACTCCCAGCACATGTCTCCTGATTTTTTGGCGATCATCCGGATTACCTTCATCGTACATCTTTTGCATCACATAGACATCTGTAAACTGAAATTCATTCTGGTATTTATTAGACCATGCCCCGGAAGAAAGAAGTACCAATCCTGTAATAGTGCAAATAATAATGGTATCAATAAATGGCTCAAGAATAGCGACCAATCCCTCTGATACAGGCTCATGTGCCCTGGCTGCAGCGTGAGCAATAGGTGCAGAACCCTGTCCAGCCTCATTTGAAAATAATCCTCGGTTCACTCCACGGTTGAAGGCAAAGGCAAAATTGGCCCCCAAAAATCCTCCTACAGCTGCTGTCCCGGAGAAGATGTTTGAGAAAATAGAGATAAAAGAAGGGATGATATTTTCATAGTTGAATAAGATCACAGAAAGTGCCCCAATGAAATAAATCACTGCCATAAGAGGCACGAGCTTTTCAGTCACTTTCACAATCCGCTTAATCCCTCCAATGATGACAAGAGAAAGGAAGACGGTAAGCACGCCACCAGTAATAATCTGCTCAATCCCAAAAGTGGTAAAAACTGAGTTCGCTATGTTATTGATCTGAGGAAGATTTCCTGTGCCAAATGAAGAAAATACTGTTGCAACCGCAAAGATTCCACCCAACCAAACACCACACTTAATGACCCTCCCATCTTTTAGCTTGATGTTCAACCGCTTCTTCATGAAATACATGGGTCCTCCAGCTATAGTCCCATCTTCAGTGATCTCACGATACTTATGTGAAAGCGTAACCTCAACAAACTTGGTTGTCATTCCTAAAAATGCGGTAACCAGCATCCAAAACAATGCTGCCGGACCTCCCAGGTGAACAGCCAGTGCCACCCCACCAATATTTCCTGTCCCTACCGTTCCCGATAGCGCAGTCGCTAAAGCCTGAAAATGCGAGGCATCACCTTCATCGCCCTTTTTATCAAATTTTCCTTTTAGAACTTTTATTGCAAAGCGGAAATATCGCAACTGCGGAAAGCCCAGGTAAATGGTAAAAAACAAGCCGGTACCAAGTAAAAGATAGACAAACCAGGCACCGCTACCCAGATAGCTGTCGATGACGTTTAAGAAATCATTGAATTCCCGCATGCACTCATTTTAATTTTCAAGATCAGTAAAAATATACATTTAGTGTTATATCAGAAGCTTGTGATTAAAATGCCTCGTCAATACCCATATTTCTCCTTCCAGCGATTTCTTAAGAACTTTCTCAGTTCCTCTTCTCTGGGATTATTCCCGGGGTCATAAAACTTTGTCCCGGCTATTTTTTCAGGTAGAAATTCCATGTGGGCAAAGCTACCCTCATAATCATGAGCATATTGATAACCCTGACCATACCCTTCTTGTTTCATCAGTTTTGTAGGTGCATTTCGAATGGCCATTGGCACTTCAAGATCGCCTGTTTTGGCCACCATAGACAGAGCTTCATTTATCGCCTTATAGCTGGCGTTACTTTTAGGTGATGAGGCTAGATAAGTCACACATTGAGATAATATGATTCTTGATTCCGGATAACCAATCACATTTACAGCCTGAAAGGTAGAGGTTGCCATGACAAGGGCCGTGGGATTGGCATTTCCAATATCTTCTGAAGCCAGTATCACCAGCCTTCTTGCAATGAATTTAACATCCTCTCCTCCTTCAATCATCCGTGCCAGGTAGTAAACTGCGGCATTGGGGTCGCTGCCTCTGATGGACTTGATAAAGGCTGAGATAATATCGTAATGCATCTCACCCTTTTTATCATAGAGTACGGTCTTCCGTTGAGCAGCTTCGATCGCTTTTTCATCCGTGACTACCACCTTTTTCCCACCATCAATTTTGATGATTAGTTCCAGAAGATTAAGCAGTTTCCTGGCATCACCACCTGAAAGATTGAAAAGAGCCCCCCTTTCCTTAATTTTTATTTCAAGCTTATTTAGCTCATTATCAGCTGCAATGGCTTTCTCACAAATCTGTGTGAGTTGATCTTCACCTAATGATTTGAGTGTATAAACCTGGCACCTGGAAAGCAAGGCCCCGTTTACCTCAAAGCTTGGGTTTTCTGTTGTAGCGCCAATCAATGTGATCGTACCTTTCTCAACAGCACCTAAAAGCGCATCCTGCTGAGACTTATTGAATCGATGGATCTCATCAATGAATAAAATGGCTTTGCTTCCGGGTCGTATCTGGGCAATCACCTCTCTTACTTCTTTCACCCCAGCACTTATCGCACTTAAGGTATGGAAGGGGAGTTTTACCTGGTTGGCAATGATATTTGCCAGGGTTGTTTTCCCGGTTCCCGGAGGCCCCCACAAGATCATAGAAGGAACCTTCCCTGATAAGATTGCTTTCCTCAATACGCCTTTTTCTCCAACTAAATGCTCCTGACCCACCAGCTCATCTAAGGTACTGGGACGCATGCGTTCGGCTAAAGGAGAAGGATCCTGAAACATTGGTTACTATTATTTAAGGTTAAAGATATTATCTATAATTTTAGCCTATCGTCGATTGCCACCATAAAATGAAAACAACCCTCTTTATTTTAAGCCTACTAGTATCTATGTGTCTCTTCAGCCAAAGTAAAGAAGAAGATCTGGTAGTTCTTGAACAGACCGCAGAGTGGCTTGAACAAAAACTAACTTATAACTATTACAACATTGATGATGAGGAGTGGTGGACCAACCGGTTTGACTATGACCCGCTGACATTGAAAGCTACCATCAGAAATATTTCTGCGGAAAACCTGGGTGCTATACAGGATCGGACACATATGCAAAGGGTATTTCAGTTTGGCGATCTAAATCCCTACAATATTTATACAGAAAAAACGAATACCAATTCCGGTCGATTGGTTAAGGGAACAACAATCAGAATCGGCACCTATCAACAAGCCAAATCGATAAGTCAGATGAAAAATGGGGCCGTCCCATCTACTGCTTCCTTCTTGTATATATCCATACCCAAGGTATATGAAGATACTGCCAGCAACTACGCTGAATCAATCGTCGAAAAATTTGAAAAGGCCATAATGATTGCCACAAAAGTTTATCCGACCGGAAGTTTTGATGGTGACACCAAACAGCTTATTGCTACCCTTGAAGACGATCGGTTCCTGGCTGAAAACAAAGAGAACATTTTAATTACCAAAATTTTCCCGGATGTCCTTGAACTTGAGCATTCAGATGTGGATGATAACCTGATCAGGAAATGTTATTTGAAGGTTGATCCGGGAAATCAATCAGTAAAATGGGTGGGTGTAAAAGGATTGGAACCAGTAACTGATATTGACCTGAAATTTGGAAGTGAAGAAGCCTATGAATTAAAAGGGGAAGGCTTTCAATTACTCTTTGTCAATAAACATGAGATTCATTTTACTGAAGGGGGCATCGAGTCCGTCTTTATAAGGGATAACGCCTACGAAAAAGGCAGACCTTATTACCGTTAGCCAGTTTGTAGCTTATTCAATCCAGATAGTCTGAGTAAAAGCTCCATTCACAGCCACATCCCATACTTCAAGACGAACCCATTTTCTTCCTTTGAGACTGAGTGTCTTTTTAAATACCTGTTCATCAAATGCTGTTGTATATTCCAGGTTAATCCTTTCTTTAAACACTTCCACACCATCTCCTGAAATGATTTCAGCATGATCCAGAGGAAAAGTCCAGTTAACTTTGAATTCCACATCAGCCATACCATCTTTCTCCAATCTGACAGACTCCCCTAATTGCTTTTTATTAACGCTAAACTCAGGAATGAGTATTTCGCCGGTCGTAGAGAAGAACCTACCATTTGATAAAGCCTGCAAAACCGAAGACCATCCGTCTGAAAATTTGGGGAGATTCTTCAGCATCAAATAATTGGTATTCATGTGTGCCCACATCTCATTTTCCTGTGTGACTGTAAAAAGGTCAGCTTCGGCAATCACACGTTTTTGCTGCCCCCAGTTATTCATGTCATCAAATAAGTCTAACACACGAATACCTAAACGATCATATGATAAATCTGCAGGCATGGGTTTCCATGCTGCTCCCAGAAATCGATCCGATATATAAAAATCTTCAGTTTTGTATTTATCCGGATAGCCGATCGATCCCTTTATTCGTGGATGCGCGGTCCACGCTAATCCATTCTCGTCTTCCATCAATTTAAGCATCTCTTCAGCCGACCCTACATGATAGACTTTTCCATATTGATGATCATTTTTTGAAAACGGAATATTTTCAGGGCGATCCATTACCCAATAGACCGGGTGTGGAAAGATATTCATCCAATGGCCACCCAGATATTCATTTGGTTCTTCACCTGGTAGCAACAAAAACTCCTCGTTTGATACCCTTTCGCATAACTCAAAAAGCGACTTAAGTTCCTTGAGTCGAAGAGAATCCGGTCCTTTTGGATGTGCCGTATAGTGAAATTCTCCTAGATGAACGATGTCTACTCCCATTGACTTAAATACATCTACAAACTCAGGATTTACGGGGATTGGCTTTCCTGCAAGTACCACTTTCATGATAAACTCGTTGTGGAAATGACTGGAAAAAGTCTTATACCCTGGCAATTCCTGATAGCGATCTCCACGTGTATATCTGAGAACTTGATCTAAATTTTCCTGACAGGTAGAATCACTAAGTAATACAAAGAAATTGAGCCGCTGTTGGGTGTCTGGTGGTGCATTAAACCACGGAACATAGCGCAGGTCACCTTTCAATTCCTGACGAATTCCAATACCATAACCATCAAAAAAATCTCGATAATAGCTACCATGCCAGACAAATTCCAGATTGAACGCCTCATCCAGTGGATAAAAGTATTGATGAGGAGGGGGAAATACTGCTATAGACCCAGAGTTCTGAGAACCCAAAATTGTACGATGCTTTACTTCCAGGTTTTTCGACCCAAGAGTAAGAGGATCAGTTTGACTGAATGCTCCATCAGTTTCCATCCAGCTGATAGATTTCCAGGGAGCATCCCTGGAAATCAAGCCAGCATCGTAAACTATCGCTGAACCATCCTGTTCAGTTTCCACAACAGCTGCAATATTGATTAAAGGACTTCCATCGAAAAGGGTGATTTCCAGATTGCCTGAAAACTCTCTAAAGCTTATCTCAGAAATTCTTATGATTGTCCTACTACTCTCACTTAAAACTTCAGCGGATCTATCAGTAAGCTTCATCACCCTACTGAAGTAACGCTTCTCATGCACTTTATCAAAAAAGGTGGTCCAGCCATTTCGGTCCAGATTTCTTTCACCGATTGTCAGGATAAATCCGGGATCTAAAGATTCCCCCACAGTCTTTATCATACCTCCTTTACTTATTTGTAGAGAATTGATTAGAGGCTTATCATCGTCGAGATTTAATTCAATAATAGCTGTTGAATTACCACCGGCATCCCACTCTACGGTTAGTAAATCCTGTTGTGATTTAACCTTTGCCAGACTACTAAATTTCTCTGAAATGACGACCTTAGATTGTCCACTTGAAACTAAGGAAAGAAGTAAGAAAGAATAAATACTAATAAGCTTCATACTCACTTAGTTCTGCAATCTGCTAATTGCTTCCGCAACTCAGCAACCTGTTGTTGTGCAACTTCTACTGACGCTAATGCTCTCTTTGAATTTTCGGCTGCAATTTCTGCTTGTTTTTGAGCTTCTTTGGCATTCATTTCAGCCATCTTTTGACTTTGTACAGCCACCTTTTCATTCTGAAGCGCGATTGCTTCATATCTTGCAAGTTCCTCTTTCAACATTGCGATTTCAGTTTCTAATGATTTCACCTCCGGATTGCATCCAAAAGCTGCAAGAAATAATATTGGAATAATTAGCTTCTTCATCTTTCAGTTTTTTATTAAATAAATTTAAGCATAGTATTTGCGGGTATCAAATCTGATGTTTGAAACAGTCTTAGTACCTTTCGCAAAATTTTGAAATCATGCTTAGGAAAATAACTTTTATCATCACCGTAATTGTTGCGCTATCTGCCAATGCTCAGGTTGGAAATAAGTTTCCATTTATAGAAGGGGAAAACCTTCAAAATAAATTTATCAACCTCCCAGATGACACCATGGGGAAACATACCATCATTGGAATTGCTTTCTCTAAAAAAGCCGAAGATGATCTAAAAACCTGGTTTAGCCCGGCATTTAATCAATTTATGAGAGAGCCTGATCCAAACAATATCTTTCAGATTGACTACGATATCAATCTTTATTTTGTACCCATGTTTACAGGTGCCAAAAGGCCAGCTTACCAGGCTACTATGGAAAAAGTAAAAAAGACCATAGACCGAAGATTAGAGCCTTATGTACTTTTCTATAAAGGGAAAGTCAAAGACTATGAAGAACCACTGGGGTTTGATGAAAAAGACATCCCATACTTTTATATCCTGGATCCCGAAGGGAAGATTATTTATGCAACCAAAGGCCGATATTCTGACCGAAAAATGCGGGAAATTGTAGACCTTATTCCAATAGACTAGAGTGCATCCAGCTACAAATGGCCCAATTGGGGTATTTGACTCAGGCTATGGTGGGTTGACAGTCCTTAAATCACTGGTCAAAAAATTACCTGACCATGATTTTCTTTATCTGGGAGATAATGCGAGAACACCATATGGTCCACGGTCATTTGAAACAATTTATGAATACACACTCGAGGCGGTTAAATATTTGTTTGAACAAAATTGCCCACTTATCATTCTGGCCTGCAACACAGCATCTGCCAAAGCTTTAAGAAATATTCAACAGCTAGACCTTCCAAAACTGGCGCCGGATAATAGGGTATTGGGAGTGATCAGACCAACCACCGAATCGATTGGGAATTATACTGATACAGGTCACATTGGAATTTTGGGAACAAAAGGAACGGTCCAATCAGAATCCTACCTCATGGAGATAAAAAAATTTTATCCGAATCTTAAAGTAACCCAGGAAATTTGCTCAATGTGGGTCCCACTGGTCGAAAATGGTGAACACAATAGTACGGGGGCCGATTACTTTGTGAATCAGAATCTTGATCATATCCTCAATACTGATCCAGAAATTGACACGCTTCTGCTGGCATGCACACATTATCCACTACTCATTCCAAAAATAAAAAAACATCTCCCACAGCACATTAAAGTCATTGATCAGGCAGAAATTGTGGAGAAAAGTCTACATAAATACCTCGCCCGGCATCCTGAAATAGAGACACGCCTCACTCGGAATAAATCAATAAGATTTTTGACTACAGATGACGAAGAGGCTTTCAGTAATCAAGCCACTTTATTTTATGGCGAAAAGATATCTGCAAATAAGGTGCATTTCCAGGTAGAGTAAAACACTTATTTTTGAATCCTGAAAGGATATTTTAGTTAAGAAACCTGCATTTTTTGATATATTGTATCCTCCTTAAATGAGATTATTTAAAAGTTAGACATTCATTTAAGAAGGGATCATCCGCTAAAAGTGAAAAATCACGGCACAAAAGAAAAAGTGAGTCAATTGCGATCTAAGCAATCTGATTCGACATATGACACCAATTGCATCTTCCAATCTTTTATGGAGAGTGCGGTTGATTTAATATTCCTCAAAGATGTAGAAGGTCGTTACATTGAAGTAAGCAAAGGATTATGCAAATTCTTTAATCTTGATCGGAGTGCTCTTATAGGAAATACTTCGGATATTATTTTCGGTAAAAAGGACCTTGAAACAATAAACAAATCCCATAGTAAGGTCGTACAAACTTTGAAACCAGATACTTATGAAATTGAATTCAATAAGGAAGGAAAAAAATACGTATTCGAAACGATAAAATCCCCTATTTTCGATAAAGAGGGAAATTTAGTAGGCGTTACGGGGATTACGAGAGACATCACCAGCAAAAAACTGGCTGAGGAAGCGTTAATTACAAAACAGCAACTCCTTAAACAATCAGAGAAGCAATCCTCATCCGGAAGTTTTGAGTATGATCATAATAGTCAGGAACTCTTCTGTTCCCGACAGTTACTGGAAAACTTCGGTTATAAACAAGACCAGAGAAAAATTTCATTCTCCTGTTTTCTGGAAAGGATCAATAGAGCAGAGCGTGAAATTTTCAAGGTAGAATTTGAACGGGCTATCGCCGGAAAAACAGAGTTTTTCATGGAACATCGGTGTACACGTTTGAATAGTAAAGAAATCATTCATTGCAAAACCTACGTTGTACCCGGGAAAAAGCATAACTCCAATGTTTATTTCGGTGTGGTTACGGATGTGACCCGAGATCGACAACTGAGAAAATCAACCATTGATATTCAGGAGAAAGAAAGAAAAACCATTGCATCAAATTTGCACGATAGCCTGGGTCAGAAGCTGGTGGCTTCTAAGATGTATCTAAGCCAATTGGATGACGGAACTTCTGAAGCGCTGTCCAAAGCGGGTAAATTGATTGATCAAAGCATTAATGAAATTCGAAGTCTATCAAAGACATTGTCATTTTACACCATTCAAGGACAGGGACTTAAATCGGCCATCGAAGACGTTCTAAGTACATTCCCCGACAATATTGAGGTAAAATATATTTCAGAATTCCAGGAAGAGGCGCTTACTGACGAACTAAGTACTCAAATTTATCGGATCGTCCAGGAGGGTGCGACAAACATTCTCAAATATGCCAAGGCTTCCAAAGTAGAACTGTCCATAAAAAATGAAAAAAATCTCCTAAGCCTGTTCATCTCTGATAATGGAATAGGATTTGATACATCCAATGAACAGTCTGGGAACGGACTTAGAAATATTCGGGAAAGAGTTGCCCGATGTAACGGATTTATAGAAATAATATCTAATAGCAAGGGAACTTCCCTCAAGATCAAATTACCAATTCAATAAACTGCTAACCTAGCCAGGACTCCACTTCCTCTTTAGTTGGATTCTGTATCTCTAGTTTCAATTTCTTCCTCATTCCACACACGTCATTGAAGAGCTTATTTACATTCGCTTCCTTTACCTGCTTTATCGTGTTAAATCCCAATTTTTGCAGAATAGGAACCAGCTCTTTCCTGATACCAATCTTCATATAGTCCTCCTCAGAAGCGGCGGTGACTTTCTTTTCCGGACGCATTTGAGGAAAAAACAGTACATCCTGAATTGAATTGCTATTGGTCATGATCATGGTTAACCTATCAATGCCAATCCCTACTCCGGAAGTAGGAGGCATTCCATATTCAAGCGACCTCAGGAAATCTTCATCCAAAGCCATTGCTTCCTCATCGCCCCTTTCAGCTAACTCCATCTGCTCTTCGAATCTTTCTCTTTGATCAATCGGATCATTGAGTTCAGAGTAAGCATTCATAATTTCTTTCCCATTACAGATGACTTCGAACCTTTCCACCAATCCCGGTACGGAGCGGTGTTTCTTGGTAAGCGGCGACATCTCAACCGGATAATCCATGATGAATGTCGGCTGGATCAAGTGTGGCTCACATTTTTCCCCAAAAATTTCATCGATCAGCTTACCCTTACCCATGGATTCATCAAAATCTACTTTGAGCTCTTTACACACATCTTTCAATCCCTCCTCATCCATCTCAGAAATGTCAACACCAGTAAAATGCTGAATCGCCTCAAACATAGTGAATCGTTTCCATGGTCGCTGAAAATCGATGAGATTATCACCTACCTTAACTTTAGTATCTCCATGTAGATTAATGGCAACCTTTTCCACTGCCTCCTCCATAAAATCCATCATCCAGAAATAGTCCTTGTAGGCCACATAAAGCTCTACCTGGGTAAATTCCGGGTTATGAAATCTGGACATTCCCTCATTTCGAAAATCTTTGGCGAACTCATATACTCCATCGAAACCGCCTACGATAAGTCTCTTTAGATACAGCTCATTTGCTATCCTCAGGTATAGCTTCATATTGAGTGTATTGTGGTGCGTTTCAAATGGTCGCGCTGCTGCACCACCATGGATAGGCTGTAATATGGGTGTCTCTACC
Source organism: Bacteroidota bacterium (assembly GCA_047947195.1). Classification (GTDB taxonomy): domain Bacteria; phylum Bacteroidota; class Bacteroidia; order Cytophagales; family Cyclobacteriaceae; genus UBA7330. The sequence goes on along the minus strand of CP170458.1, from coordinate 359,298 downwards.
TCCAGATATCCTTTGCTGTTAAAAAACTCTCGTAGCGTATTGACCAGCTGAGTACGCATCTTAAAGGTTTCTTTCACCTTAGGATTCACTATGAGATCAAGGTAACGTTGTCTGTAGCGCTGCTCCGGATCATTAAACGCATCGTGAGTAATCTTTTGTCCTGTCTCATCTTCCGTCTCCTTCACAATTGGTAGCGGATGCAACGACTTGGATAATAATGTAAGTTCCTGGACATGAATAGATATCTCTCCCATCTGGGTGGTAAAGACAAAGCCTTTTACCCCAATGATATCTCCGATATCAAGTCGCTTCTTGAAAATATCATTATACAAAGACTTATCATCTCCAGGGCAGATATCGTCCCTTCTAAGATAAATCTGAATTCTTCCTGTACTATCCTGTATTTCGGCAAACGAAGCAGATCCCATGATCCGACGACTCATCAACCTGCCTGCGATGGAAACATTTTGGTAATCGTTATTCCTTCGTTCAAAGTTTTCCTTTATGTCCCTAGCAGAGACATTTACTTCATATGTGGCTGCAGGATAGGGTTCGATTCCCAGTTTAATCAGCTCTTCCCGTTCTTTTCTTCGTTGGATTTCCTGTTCGCTAAGCATGGACTTTATCTTGGTCTTTTTTTCTTCTTTTTAATTCGGTTTTTACAAGCGCATACTCTCTACTGCTTTGACCTGCAATAGAAGTGTTCTCTTCAGCTCTTCTAAACAAATAGGGTAATACCTTCTCCACTGGTCCATAGGGCACATATTTAGCCACATTATATCCCAGGTTGGAAAGCTTGAATGAGATATTGTCACTCATTCCCAATAATTGCGCAAAGTAAACACGTTCGTCGCTCTTTTTTATCTTATTCTTCTGCATAAGTGAGGCCAGCTGCTGACACGACTCTTCATTATGTGTTCCCGCACAAACAGAAAACCAGTCAATATGTTCGATTGCAAATGTCAGTGCAGCCTGATATGCATTGTCAGTAGACTTTTTATCAGGCTGGACCGGATCCGGATATTCCTTTTCTTCAGCCCTGTCACGTTCTTTCTCCATATAAGCCCCACGGACCAATTTTGCTCCAAAGTAGCAGCCCTGCTTTGTTACCTTTTCAAAATCTCGTTGCATTTGTGAAAGTGACTTTTTCAGATACAGCTGGTAGGTGATGAATACCTGGGGAGCTTGTTGATTATATTTCAACATTAAGTCAATGACCAGCTCATCAATAACCTCCTCAATCCAGCTTTCCTCGGCATCCACCATAAACCTTAGGCCATTATTAACTACTCGCTCAGCGATGCGGTGGATCCGGTCTTTAAAGCGTGCTAAAGAGATCTGTTCTGATTCTGTAAGCTTTTTACCAGCCTGCTTCTTTTTCATCAATGAGGCAGAACCCAGCCCGGTAAGCTTAACCACACAAAATGGGATCCCAGCAGTATCTTTTGCAAAATCTGCTATTCGTAGGGCTTCTTCCATGGTCTCATCAAAGCTTTTTTCATTCTCCTGGCCTTCCACAGAATAATCAAGGATTGTTTTCACATGATACTTTTCGAGGTGATCTATGGTGGTATTGCAATCCTTTATGGATACTCCACCACAAAACTGATCGAATAAAGTTTTTCGAATAAGGCTCTTTACTGGTAACCTCAAAGCAAGTGCCGCTTTGGTAAGAAAAGTACCAACATCCACCATCCATGAAAATCGCATTGACAAAAAGAGCAGATAAGTCCTTCTCAGCTCGCCTGTTGTCTTAGAAGCGAATCCAATTGCCGTATCTTCAAAGTTGATTTCTGAATTTTCTGACATAGTTTTGAAAAGCGATGCAAAGATAGCATCCTAAACAAACCTTTTTTCATTACAAACGCTGTGGAAATTTCGAGAGACATTCTTTTCATTCAATCCCCCCAAAAGGCACTTGCTGAGGTTATTAACCAATTGAACCCGGATAAAGTTGCTTTTCTAGTTGATGAAAATACCTCTAAAGACTGCCTGCAATACTTTGATGCAAAAGATCATTTTTTGATTGAAATTAATAGTGGAGAGATCAACAAGAATATCAGGACCTGCGAGGAAATCTGGAAAGGACTAACTGAAGCCGGTTTTTCCAGGAAATCTCTCTTAGTGAACCTGGGAGGTGGGGTAATCGGAGACATGGGTGGTTTTACTGCCTCTACCTATAAACGCGGAATTAGATTCATCAATTTCCCGACGACACTACTGGCCATGGTAGATGCCAATATAGGAGGCAAACTTGGAATTGATTTCATGGGATTTAAGAATCATATCGGATTATTCAATGACCCCGATAAGATTCTCATCTATGTGGACTTCCTAAAAACGCTTCCTCCACGTGAATTGAGGTCAGGATACGCAGAGGTAATCAAGCACGGTTTGATCTATGATGCTTCCTATTGGGGTATTATCAAAAACAGTGAATTTCCTAATCTGGACTGGGAAAAGGTCATTCAAAGATCTGTAGAGATTAAATCAGAGGTAGTTGCTGAAGATCCTAAAGAGAATGGATTAAGAAAAATCCTCAATTTCGGTCACACCCTGGGTCATGGAATCGAAACCTGGTATCTCAATCATGAAAAGAGTTTGCTCCATGGGGAAGCAATTGCAACAGGCATGATCCTTGAAGCCCACCTGAGCTTGCAATTAGGTATGCTGGATGAAAAGTCTGTGAGTGAAATCTCGGATTATATCTTCTCTCTTTACGAGGTAATAGAAATCCCACCCATGGATGAAATCATGGTATTAATGGGGCAGGACAAGAAAAATGTTGGTAATGAAATTAACTTTTCCTTGCTGGAGAAGATTGGGAAGTGTGTTTATGATATGAAAGTGGATGAAAATATGATCGCGGCGGCGATAAATTTCTATAATACCCTCAAATAAAAAGATCTTCTTTCTCTTGTATCCCCAATTCAGCTCGGCTATTGATAGTTTTGACCTTATTTTTGCTGACCTTTTTAGGGCTTGTAAAAACAAATGCAAATGTACCAACTACCGCAGTGATTAAAATGGTTCCTATAGTTCTACCTATTGACATAATATTATTAAAGACATTAAAAGAACGTTAATGGTTGTACCATGGTTCTAAGTCATTCTAAAAATATTTCAATTTGAGATCAATTCTTTCAAAATTCGATAAAAAGCTAAAAGGAGTCGTTAATCTGACTTCTTCCAAGAGTGAAAGTAATCGCGCCCTGCTAATAAATGCGCTAAGTGGCAATAAGCTCACCCTTGAAAATCTCTCAGCCGCCAGGGACACACAAACCATGATGCGACTTTTTAAAGAAAAGGGACCGATCTGGGATGTTCTGGATGCAGGAACTACCATGCGATTCTGCACGGCCTATCTTGGCGTAAATGGAAAAGGTGAGACCATTACCGGGACTCCCCGAATGAAGGAGCGACCCATCGGGCTATTAGGAGATGCGCTTACGAAACTCGGAGCTCATGTCGAATACCTTGAGAAGCCAGGCTATCCTCCACTTAGAATATCCGGCATCAAAGAGCAGTTGACTCAAAAAATCCAAATTCCCGGCAACGTAAGCAGTCAATATATAAGTGCATTGTTGATGATTGGTCCTGTTCTTCCCAAAGGTCTTGAACTTGAATTGACTACTGAAGTATTCAGCAGACCTTATATTGAAATGACCTTGGCTTTAATGGATCATTTCGGTGTAAAAAGTGAATGGAAAGGAAATACAATAGGCATTAAGCCTCAAACTTATAAGCAAACCACATACAGGATCGAAAGTGACTGGTCCGGAGCCAGCTATTGGTTTTCCTTTGCAACGCTCAATCCTGCCAGTGATCTAACCTTAACGGGTCTGAAAGAAGATAGTCTTCAGGGTGATCAGGAAATTACTGACATAACCAGTAAAATGGGATTAGTATCTGAATATGTCAGTGACGGAGTTCGGTTACACAACAAAAACACTTCAGAACATTCCATCAGGGTTGATTTCAAAACCTGCCCGGACCTGGCTCAAACGGTGATGGTGATAGCCGCCATCAAAGGTATAGAGCTTCACATGACAGGATTGGAAAGCCTACGCATCAAAGAAACAGATCGGATAGCAGCCATGACCGCTGAGCTCAGGAAAATTGGAGCCAGGCTTGAAGAGAAGGATCAAACATGGACATTATTCCCAGGGGAAATACCTGAAAAGATAGCGCCTATTGAAACCTATGAGGACCACCGAATGGCCATGGCATTTGCTCCTGTTTGCCAAATTAGGGAAATCGAAATCCTGGATCCTGAGGTAGTCAATAAATCCTATCCTGCATTTTGGGATGACCTTAAAAGTGTCGGGGTCGTGATAAAAGAGGCTCATTAGAATCTCCCTTTGGAACCGATTTCAATATTTATTGTTGGATTAGAATACTATGTTCAGCTAATAAAATATCCTGTATCTTATGACAAAATATAACTCATGAAGGAAACCTATTACAACAGAGAAGATCTAAAGAAATTCGGTAATGTAACAGAATTTCAAAAAGAGCTTGGTGATAAGTTCTTTGACTATTATGGTAAAGTTTTCGAGCCGGGTGCACTAACAGCTCGTGAAAAATCTTTGATCGCCCTGGCAGTGGCACATGCTATACAATGCCCCTATTGCATTGATGCCTATACCTCCGATTCCATGGCAAAAGGCTGTGATGAAGAACAAATGATGGAAGCAGTACATGTAGCCAGTGCAATTCGCGGAGGAGCTTCTCTCGTCCATGGAGTGCAGATGATGAATCAGGTGAAGGATAAAATGATGTAATTATGTCATCATTGCACAGACTCAAGCATCGGTTCTCTCATTCTGAAACACAAATCGCAATACTGGATGATCATCAATCATTGGGTATTCCCTCCTTCAGGGATAAACTTGAGGCGATAGGATTATATCCGTTAAAGCCTACCGGTATCGAAATCTTTCAGGTTAATGTAGGGAAGATGTGTAACCAGGAGTGCAAGCATTGCCATGTGGATGCCGGTCCGGACAGGAAGGAGATCATGACCAGGGAAACCATGCAGCAATGTCTGGATGCCATTCAGGATACTGATATCAAGACGGTGGACGTCACAGGTGGGGCACCGGAAATGAACCCTGATTTTCGATGGTTTGTCGAGGAAATCTCCTCAATGGGGAAATCCATCATCGTCCGGTGCAACCTGACTATTATCCTGGCAAATAAAAAATACCATGACCTGCCAGAATTCTTCAAAGAGCATCAAATAAATGTGGTTTCCTCCCTACCCTATTTTACTGCTAGGAGAACAGATGCGCAGAGGGGTGATGGCGTATTCGGTAAGTCCATTGAGGCATTAAAGAGACTCAATGAAGTCGGTTATGGAAAAGACCCTTCATTGAAACTGGATTTAGTATATAATCCATCCGGAGCCTTCTTACCAGGAGACCAGTCAGAGCTTGAAAAAGAATTCAAAAGTCGTCTTCTTGAAGGGCATCAAATTGTATTTAATAATCTATTTGCGATAACTAATCTACCCATCAGCCGATTCCTGGATTACCTGGTCAATTCCGGAAACTATGATGATTACATGGTGGAGCTAGTTAATAATTTCAATGCTTCTGCTGCATTTGGGGTTATGTGTAGAAATACCATCAGTGTTGGCTGGGATGGAACATTATATGATTGTGACTTCAATCAAATGTTGGATATGAAAGTCAAAAATGTGCCAACCCACATATCAGAATTTAAGCTGGAAGAACTGAATAACAGAGACATTTCAGTAAACCAGCACTGTTTTGGCTGCACAGCCGGGGCGGGGTCTAGTTGCGGAGGCACATTAACCTAAATTCCACAAGGAATTATTCAAACTTGAGAATAACTTTGGAGGGAACGTTATTGAATCAATACCGTATAGTATTAATATTTTTTATCAAACTAAATTAACGACAACTATGAGCTTAAGAATTGGTGACATTGCTCCAAACTTCACAATAGAGACCACTATGGGGACTATTAATTTCCATGAATGGCTAGGAGATAGCTGGGGTCTTTTATACTCTCACCCTGCAGATTATACACCTGTATGTACAACAGAATTGGGTCGAACTGCATCATTGAAAGGTGAATTTGAGAAAAGGAATACAAAAGTCCTTGCCGTAAGTGTTGATGACCTGGAATCACATCAGGGATGGGTAAAGGATATCAATGAAACTCAAAATGTAGAGGTTAATTTCCCAATTATCGCAGACCCAAATAGGGAAGTAGCTGAACTATATGACATGATCCACCCAAACGCATCAGAAAAGGTGACAGTACGATCTGTATTTTTTATTGGTCCGGATAAAAAGATAAAAGCTACCATCACCTATCCTCCTAGTACTGGGAGGAATTTCGGGGAGATCTTGCGTGTAATTGATTCACTTCAATTAACTGCCTATCACAGTGTAGCTACACCTGCTGACTGGGTCCATGGCCAGGATGTGGTAATTTTACCTTCTGTTAGCAACGAAGAAATCCCTGCTAAATTTCCAAAAGGTCACAAGGTAATTAAGCCTTATTTGAGGATTACTCCTCAGCCTGATATTTGATAGATAATATTAAGCAGGTTGTATGCCTAAGATGCTACAACCTGTTTTCTTCCTTCTTCTTGTAATTCAATTACACGCTCTTGACTGAAGTCAATGAAAGCATTTATTGTAGAATAATCAATTGATTGAAGAGGTGCCCCGATATTAACTGTAACTTTTCCTGGGGTGATTTTACCTGAATTACTCAATATATGATTGGTGCCATTGATGGCAATGGGAACCACACTCACACCTGCATCTTTAGCCAGGTGAAATGGTCCCTTTTTAAACGCATTGACTTTCCCATCCTTACTCCTTGTACCTTCCGGAAACATGAGCACATTTTTTCCTTTGCTTACAAGCCGAGCGGCTTTTCTTAGACTGATGATCGCTTTATGTCTGTTATCCCGGTTCACAAACAACATTCCAGTTGCCATCATGTACTGACCGATAAAAGGAAGCCATTTAAGCTCCCTTTTGGCTATAAAATAAATATTCGCCGGAATTACTCTAAAAAGAACCGGGATATCCAGATAAGAAAGATGATTGGAAATGAATACATGAGGGTCTTTTACATTGATATTCTCTGTTCCGGTCACACTGATCTTGATACCACAGCCCCATAAAATTCCTGGCGCCCACATGGTTCTAGCCATCACTACGGGCAATCGTCTGTTCAGCAATAGAATCATCAGGATGATTGACAAGGAAATCATCAGGATTGACCATATCACACAAAATAAATATCGGGCCAGGTTAACCAAAATATCCGGTATTTTTGATGGTTTGCAAAAGTGAAGGAATTTTATTGGAATTGCATGATTTCAAGACATTTAAGGTAAAATCAAAAGATTTTTCTAACTTTCACATCAAATTTCAATCAGATCATGAAATGTCCACAAAGTATGCTATACCCACCGAGAATGAACATTTGGGGACAAATTATTCGTTTCCGGTACCAAACGGGTTTCGGACATTCCATGTGACCATTGATAATCAATTTAAATACACATGAAAAGTAAACTTCCATTTTACATCGTCCTGTTGCTATTGATTTTTTCCGGTGTTTTTGCAGCTCATTACTACCAGTTAGCTAAGGAAAAGGAACACCCCGGAACAACGGATTTATCACTGGAAGCTGACCTTCACTTGAACAACTCGAGACTTTATATCAAGGAGCGTTCAATCGAAAGAAGCCTCTACCATTTAAATAGTGCAATTCACTCCATTGAGTTGGTTGAGGAGTTCTCCGATTCCTTAAGTATTGAGGAATTGGAACATGCTGCCTGGGATTTAAAAAAGGTGAGAACAGAGCTGGAAAATGGCATGGTAAATTATGATCATATCAACCATGCATTCATCATTGCCCTGAATACTGTCGCTGCTGCACAGTTAAGATTGTCTGAGCAGTATTTACTTCATGGCAAAAATGATGATGCAGGATATGCCATCAAATATGCCAATGAGCACATCCACAATGCATTAAAATATGCCAACGACGGAGAAATTAATGATGAGCTTAAGGCATATCGTCACATTGATTCTCTGGTTCATACAAAGTTGGATAGTTCCCGTATTTTTGAAATCGAACAAGCCATCACAGAAATTAACGATATAAAGTAAGTCCTGGTCAGAAAAACATTGTGCTAAACAGAACTTTCATGACCCAATAAGGTTATTGAAATATGGCGGTTAGAATTCTGATCTTTGCCCTATTAAATTTTGGAGCCCTGGCACTTGGATCTCTTTTTACCGGTAAGGGTGTTCCCTCTGAATGGTATCAAGCTTTAAACAAAGCCCCATGGACTCCTCCAGGATGGGTTTTTGGTGCTGCCTGGTTCTCCATCATGATTTGCTTTACCATCTATATGGCCCTGATCTGGAAACAAACTGATAATCAGAATTTACTGATTAGCCTTTTCATCATACAATGGGTTTTGAATGTCTCCTGGAATCCAGTTTTCTTCTCTTTTCATCTTCCATCATTCGGACTTATTATTATCACATTATTGACAGCTCTGATGGCTTTCTTTCTGTTATTTTACTGGCCAAAATTTCATCTCAAGTCTTTACTGGTTCTTCCTTACGTAATCTGGCTGATCATTGCCACATCATTGAATGCGTTCATTTGGTTAAAAAACTAATAACTATTTAAGGTTACCCAGGTGGGTATGTTTGAAGTCATGCACATATTTAAGGCCATACCCCATCGTCCGATCCATTGCCGAATGACCAAATAAAACGACCCCTGATACCAACACAGCCAAATTATTGGTAAAAAACCCAAATGCTGTTATGATCAAGGCAATGCTTTTCATGTGAAATAAATTATAAGTCCACGATCCTACCAATGGATTCACAACATAGCCAATCATTCCAATGTCAGGAGCCAGAAACAGAATCGGCCAAAGCCACCATGCTATATCAACATCCAAATAAACTAAAATGATAATTGAAGCAACAAATTGAGCAAGTTCTTCAAGTTGCAGTGATATTTTCATGAGTGTATAATTGATTTTAACAGGTTACATGGAATTTGCTATAGACATTCATTACCCGTTGGTATAAATTCGGCATAGAATGTTAATGCTCATTTCATGTGTCTTCATTTGATTTGTACCTAGAAATTTAAACATTCAATCTTTACTAAGATTGATCCAAAATATGATGCCCTTAAAATATAACCTTGGAATCCTTTTTTCCATCCTGGCAATACAGATCGCCTGTGCACAATATACCATTCAGGGTAAAATTGTTGATGCTGCTAATCAGGAGCCATTAGAATCTTCGATTATCGCTTACGGTTCAATATTTACGTTGGCTGATAGTGAAGGGGCTTTTCGAATAGATGTCGACTCATTACCCGCAGACCTTTCAATCAATCATCTGGGTTATTTTTCCAGGGTAATCAAAATTACATCAGCAGAAGACCCCCAGATTATTCAGCTTCAGGTGGCCCCTACTCAACTAAATGAAGTAGTTGTAACCGCCTCACAGCAAAGTGAAAGTTTAAAAAATGCCTCAGCCAGCATAGGTGTAATTACCCGAAAAGGCTTGGAGCGGGATGACCAGACGATCATCACACCGGCATTAAATAGAATTCCGGGTGTTTATATGCAATCCGGGTCTTTAAATACTAATAGAATTACGATTCGCGGAATCGGAGGCCGAACTCCTTTCGGAACTGATAAAATAAGAGCCTATTTCGATCAGATACCACTTACATCTGGTGTTGGTGAAACGACCCTCGAAGACATTGATATGTCTTTAATAGAGCGGGTAGAAGTAATCAAAGGACCAAACTCAAGCATTTATGGAGCTGGCTTAGGCGGTGTCATAAACTTAAAGCCCATTATAGCTGAATATCAAAAAACCAGTGTTCAATCAGGATTGACCGTAGGATCTTATGGCCTAAAGAGATGGACCAACAAATTTGCTTTCGGAACTAACCATGCTAATTTCAGTGTGACTCATAGTAAGCTGTTAAGCGATGGATATCGAGACAACAATAAATTTGAAAGAGAATCAATTGGACTCATTGGAAGAATCAATAGCGGGAGGTCCGGTCACCTCAGCATTGTTGGGAATTATATCTACCTCAAAAGCTATATCCCCAGCTCAATTAACCAGGCTTACTATGACAGCATACCTTCGGCAGCTGCACCTAACTGGGCAGGAGCAAAAGGATTTGAACAATATGATAAGGTATTGCTTGGATTGAGTTATACAACAGGTAGTAAAGTTGGTCTTAGTAATACAAGCTCTGTTTTTGTAACCTACAGAGACGCCTATGAGCCCAGACCCAGACCATTAGGAATTTTAAAAGAAAATACGGTTGGTACAGGATTTCGAAATGTTATGAGGTATAAAAGCTCCACTTCTATACCATGGGCTATCAGTGGTGGGGTTGAGTATTTTCGAGATACCTACAAACAACAAATCTACGAAAACCTCTATCAGGGCAGCTCAGGAACCATCCTGGGATTGGACCAAAGTGATTTCGTAGAAAACAGGGACTACTATAATTTATTTGCCCAGTTAAATCTTGATCTTTCACCAAAGTTCTCTGCTGAATTAGGCGCAAATTTCAATGAGACCAATTATCAGTTAAAAGACTTTTATGTAAGGGACAGCGTTGAAAACAGTGGTGCATACCAGTTTGACCCGGTATTATCTCCCAGGTTAGGATTGGTTTTCCACTCTAAGAGCAATCAGCATTATTACGGTAATATCAGCCATGGATTTTCTCCACCCAACCTGGAGGAGACTCTCCTTCCTGATGGTGCTATCAACCCCGACATCCAGCCAGAAATGGGATGGAATTATGAGGCCGGAACAAGGGGTTATCTGCTGAATGGCAAATTGCAATATGATGCCAGTGTCTATTATATGCTAATTAAAGATTTGATCGTTAGTCGAACCAATTTGAGTGGAGCGATCACGGGGATCAATGCCGGGAAAACAAAACACCTGGGTGCTGAAATATCACTCTCCTACTCCCAGGATCTGAGCCCCAATTATCAGCTCAACTACTTCTTTACGGGGTCTTTCACCAATTACAAATTTCTGGAATTTATTGATGGAGACACAGACTATAGCGGTAATGATTTGACTGGTTCACCAAAGGAAACTGTCAATGTTGGTATTGAGCTCACCTCAAAAAGTGGGTTCTATGGAAACATCAATGGTCTGTACACTGGCAAAATGCCTATTGATGACGGAAACACTTTGTATGCTAACAGTTATTTTCTGGCACGAACAAAAGTTGGTTACGCATGGGAATTCGGACCAGTCAAATTTGATTTCAATTTTGGGATCAATAACATCCTGGATGCCAAATATTCTTCTATGTTACAAATCAATAATACTTTTGGACGGTACTACTATCCTGGAACACCCAGGAATTATTATAGCGGGCTGACCATTAAGTGGTCATTTTAATTCAGGGATTCCTGCGAAAGAAAGCAAAATCCCCTTCAGTATATAGATGGGTCCATGCTGAATCGGTAAACAAATGACCAGCCCGGGAAGAAAACTCTACCAGGTATACCGGCTTGTCTATTTCACCTTTTAGATACCATTCCCTTTCATGCTGATGGGTGCTCTGATCCGGTAAGATTTTTGCATAAAAATAGTGTGCATAGGTCTTGAATAGCGGATATACATAAACATCTTTACCAACAAGAGATTGATAAAATGTAATAGCTGGGCGTTGAGAGTAAGCTTCTATTTTAGGAACAATCCACAGACTACTTAGGAATAAGGTAATACCCAGAATCAGTGCATGAAACATTAAGCCTCTTTGGATCTGCCCACGATTAATCCAAAGGAAAACAAGGATAGTGCCGACCAGGTAGAAAATTCCAATGAGATATTCCATACCAATCATCGGTACATCTACAGTCAGGCTGGCATGATCAATTAGTTGAAGTAACCAATCTTTTCTGATCAATAGAATGGCTACCACTGATATCATCAGGCTCAAAATGATCCCCAATACCATGTTAAAATATTGGATCAATCTGTCAATGCTTCTTTTGCCTTTGATGCATTCATAAACATATAGCACCGCCAGAAATGAGAGCGGCAGATACGCCATAGAGGAATAATGTACAATTTTAGTCTTTACAATGGTGAACAGGATCATGACAACCCAAAAAAGGTGCCTCATCCACCTGTCTGTATTTATCGGAACAGACGATTGTCCTTTCCACCGGAGCAGGTTTCTCACTGCAAAAACTGAAAATGGGAAACACCCGAATAACACCACCACAAAATGATAATAAATGGGTTGTTGATGTCCTGCATCAGAAGTACTCAACAACCTGATTTGATACTCAATGAATCTTCCGATAAACCATGGGCCATTTTTGATGGTTTCCGGCCCAAACCAAAGAGCGGTCATTAAAAAGGCACCTAAAGCCAGCAGGACCACCTGTTGCCAGTGAGCGACTTTTCTGAATCTCGCCCCTATCCAGTATACCAAAAAAGTTAATATGACGATGAGTAACCCAACTGGTCCTTTCGTTAAGATGGCCAGACCAACAAAAATTCCTGATAAAAAGGCATTCCGGCTCTTCTTTTGATCCATTTCTATTACCTGCATCAAATACCAAATACTCAGAAAAATGAAGAGATTAAAAACTGGGTCTATGATTCCGGACTTGAAATAAAGATGCGGCAAAAGAGCTCCTAAATAGGTAATAGCCCATAACATTCCGAATTGATGATCATAGAGTTTTTTCCCAATGTGATAAATAACTATAAGTGTTGCCAGACCACATAGGGCATTGGGGAACCTGGCTGCAAACTCATTGACTCCAAAGGCATTCATGGAAAGAGATTGAAGCCAAAAAAAGAGCGGTGGTTTTTCCCAAAATGGAACGAAGTCAACCATCACCCGAGCATAATCACCAGTGATAATCATCTCGCGGGCTGATTCTGCAAAGTTGATCTCATCCCAATCAAACAGATGAAAATGTCCGAGTAATGGGATAAAAAATATGGCTCCCAGGAAAATAATAAAGGCTTGAGGATACTGAAAATCAGGACTAAATGGCTTCTCTAATAGCTTCATACCTGATCAGGTAAGCAGATTCCATTTGATTCCAAGTCTATGGAAAAAATACCTGGTTGAAACCCCCATTACACCCAGGCCATACTTAATGCTTCGTTTCAAGTTGATGGATGATGCCTCCTCAAAATATTTAGTTGGGCAGGTGACTTCCGCAATATTGTACCCTTTAGCAAAAATTTGGGCAATTACCTGATTATCAAAAATAAAATCATCAGAGTTTTTTGAGTAGGCGATATCCTTCAACACCTTACTGGAATAGGCACGATATCCTGTGTGATATTCGGATAGCTTTTGATTGCTTAGTTGATTCTGGAAAAACGTCAAAAAGCGGTTGGCTATATATTTATAGATCGGCATACCCCCCTTAAGAGCCCCCATTCCTAGAATTCTGGAACCAAATACAACTTCATATAATTCATTCCCTATGATAGTAGTCATCGCATAAATCAATTTTGGGGTGTACTGATAATCCGGATGAAGCATGATCACGATATCAGCTCCCAGATTTAATGCTTTATCGTAGCAAGACTTTTGGTTTCCGCCATATCCCCTGTTTTCTTCATGTCTAATAATATGCTTTATGCCAAGTTCTTTCGCCTTTTCTGAAGTATCATCTTTACTGGCATCATCTACCAAAACTACCTCGTCGACAATTTCAAAGGGTATTTCATTGTAGGTAATCTCAAGCGTTTTGGAAGCATTATATGCTGGTAGTACCACCACTACCTTCTTATTATTATACATAGAGTACCACTGGGTTATTCCTGCAAATATATGGTCTCAAGGAATTTACACCTTACTAAATCTGACAGATATCATGTATTAGGGCAGCCAAATGTCATTTTATTAAAGTGTCTGGCAGGCTACCTTAACCTTCGGTTTTAAAGATCAATGTCATGGAAGTAAATAGCATTCTTGTCCCGGTAGATTTTTCAGTATGTTCTAAAAATGCTTTAAAAATAGCCATAGAGCTCTCAAAAAAATGGAATAGCAGGCTAAGAGTCATGCATTCTACCTTCTTACCCTCAACCACAGTGGGAGTTGGAGATGCAATGGTTCAACCTATCGGAGGAGACTATGATGAATATGAAAGTCCCTTTGAAGAGATAGAATTAGAATTTCCCGAACTACAAAATATCTCGTATGTGTCTAAGGAATACCATTCGGTAGTGACAGATGCTATTTACACTGAAATCGAAGAAAACAATATTGACCTCGTGGTAATGGGAACCAAAGGCACACATGACATCCTGGAAAAATGGATGGGAGGAATCACTACTACCGTGATCGATTTCGCCAAGGTTCCTGTATTGGTGATCCCTGAAAACATTACCTCAGTTAAGGCTTTAAAAATTGGTATTGCCGCTGATTTTCATAGGATTGAACCCCATAACTTAAACCTGATCAAGAAAATCGCAGATTCTTTCGATTCGGAAGTCCAGGTTTTCAATATTGGAACAAATGAGGAGAGGATGGATTTCCAGCATAGCAAAGCCAAATCCCTTCTTGAAGATCATTTTAAGAAAGAAAAATTGAGTTACCATCAGATTTTAGATGAAAAAACCAGCCATGGAATATTTGAATACATTGACCAGCACAAAATTGACCTGCTGGTGATGTTTCCTCGCCACCACAAATTGTTAGAACGCATGTTTAAGGCAAGTGAAACCAAGAAAGTGGCGATGAGAATCAAGATTCCAATGCTAGCAATCCACCAATAGCGACTACTGACATTTCATATCTTTCAAAAAAAAGTAGAGGGGGCCCCAATTAAGGAGCTCCCTCTCTATTTTGAATTAATTAGTGCGGGTATGAAATTAATTCAAACTAAATATACACTATTTTTCATATTCAATTACCATGATGGTTTATGAAGATTCTAATTTTCTAATGCCTAAAATATAAAAATTATAATGTCAGTTAACTTTTTAAGTAGTTCTTTGAAACTTGCTCAATATTATCAATCATTGGGTAGTCGTACGTTTCAACAGCTTGAGGAAGATGACCTTCATTGGACTCCAGGCCATGACTTCAATAGCATTGCCATCATCGTTCGGCATATCTCTGGAAATATCTATTCAAGATTTACCAATTTTCTGACTGAAGATGGAGAAAAGCCCTGGAGAAACAGAGACAGTGAATTTGAAGATGACACGCTCAACAGGGAAGAAATAATAGCTAGATGGGATGAAAGTTGGAAACATTTCATTGAAGAACTCAAAAAATTATCTTCTGAAGACCTGGAAAAAATCGTGTATATCCGAAATGAAGGACATACAGCACTTGAAGCTATTCAGAGACAGCTTACTCACTATGCCTACCATGTAGGTCAGATCGTAGTGCTTGGTAAATTAATCAAAGGGGAAGACTGGAAAAATCTGTCCATACCAAAAAATCAATCTGACAGCTTCAATCAACAAAGGTTCGATAAGGGAAAAAACATCAAACATTTCACAGAAGATGAATAACGACTCTCCTCCTGCGTTGACCTTCATTGAATTTAGAAAGGAATTCGCTATGGATTTCGCTACAATTAATTATGAGTGGCTTGAGGAATACTTCAATATTGAACCCCAGGATCGTAAGATTCTGGAGAACCCCCAGGAGGAGGTAATCAACCAGGGTGGGATGGTATTTTTTGCCCTGATTAATAACAAGCCTGTTGGGACAGTGGCTTTAATCCCAAAAGAAGAGGCATCCTATGAACTGGTGAAGATGGGTGTATTATCCGATTATAAAGGTTTAAAGATTGGTAACGGACTGATAGAAGTAGCCATTCAATTTGCCAGAAAAGCAGGAAAGAAGAAGATCGTACTGGAAACCAATTCCAGGTTAGCACCAGCTATCCATCTCTATAAGAAAGCAGGATTTCAACAGGTAGAAGATGATCCCAATACGAAATACAAACGATGTGATCTGTGGATGGAACTGGTTCTATGAAATTAAAGAGGTATTTTAGTGTAGTTAACACACTACTCATTATGAAGAAAACTATTGCTCCTTTGCTCCTAATATCATTGCTTATTGCTTGCTCTCCCGGCACTGAGTCGACCGAAGCGTTCTATACCATGGACGATTTTAAAAAGGTTAAAAAGATTGACACGCATGTCCACATCAGAACGGAGAATGAAAATTTTGTGAACTCTGCAAAGGCCAATAATTTTCAATTGGTTACCATAGTCGTCGATTCAAGGAGCTCATGGGACTGGGTGAAAAGTAGTTATGACTTTATGGTGCTTCAGACAAAAAAGAATCCCGAAACAGTTCAATTTGCTACCTCAATAGCCATGGAAGGTTGGGATGATGAGGGTTGGTTGGAAAATAGCCTCAGCTGGATAGACTCCAGCCTTGACGATGGTGCAATAGGGATCAAGTTCTGGAAAAATATTGGTATGGTTTATCGTGACAAAGACAGTGCCCTCGTTATGCTGGATGACCCCGGATTTGACCCAATATTTGACATGCTGGAGGCAAAAGATATACCGGTAGTGGGTCATTTGGCAGAGCCTTATAACTGCTGGCTACCCGTAGAAGAAATGACAACAAAAAATGACAGTGGATATTTCAGCAGAAACCCACAGTACCACATGTATAAGCATCCGGAAATGCCATCCCATGCAGATCAGATGCTTGCCAGGGATAATCGATTGGCTAAAAACCCAAACCTCAGGTTTATTGGTGCACACATGGCGAGTCTTGAATATGATGTAGATGAACTAGCTATGCGTTTTGATCGGTTTCCAAATATTACCGTTGACCTGGCAGCTCGAATGGGGCAGGTATTCTATCAGACAGCCAATAACTACGACAAGGTGCGCGACTTCTTCATCAAATATCAGGATCGGCTGATCTATGCAACAGATTTGGGAGATAGTGGGTCTCAATCAGCAGAGGAAGTAAATGCCGAAAATGCTGAAGTTTGGATGAGAGACTGGAAATTCTTCGTGACTGATGATACCATGACAAGCGACCTCATTGATCAGGAGTTTAAAGGCTTAAAACTTCCAAAAGAAGTCGTTGCTAAGCTATTTCACGATAATGCGGTAAGGGCATTTAAGATCTTCGAATAATAATGTAAAACATTCGGTGAGGAGGTGAGTGATGGTAAAAAAACAAACCGGAAAATAACCTTGATTAGCAAAACAGGATTTCTGCTTTGCTTCATGATACCCTACACCATTTTCTCTCAAATTGGTAACAATAAACTATTCATTGAAAACAAAGGCCAATGGGATGCAGGTGTTTTGTTTAAAATAGCTATTCCAGGAGGGAACCTGGAACTAAGGTCAAGTAAATTCACCTATAGAATCTCTAATTACGAGTCATTTATTCATCAGCACGATGTTGATTTAAGCGGGGCTAGGGAAGGTTTAATAGCAGAAGAAATCAATATTATTTTTCAAGGATCTAATCCAGATCCCAGAATTACATTTGAAAGTCCTTCCATAGAAAACTATAATTATTACCTTGGAAAAGATCAGAGTAAATGGGTTTCGGGCTGCAAGGCATATGGCACTATCATTTATCATGACCTCTATCCGGGCATTGATCTTAAGTACTATTATGAAAATGATGCGTTAAAATATGATCTAATCCTACATCCCGGATCAGATCCCTCGGTAATTGGGATCAAATATGAGGGCATGGAGAACCTTAGTCTTGAAGATGGATGTGTGAGTGTGAAATCCAGGATCAACACCATTACCGAGAATAAACCTGTCAGCTTTCAGTTAAACAATACAAAAAAGCTCCCAATTGAATCAAAATATACATTAAACAATACCCTGATTGGGTTTGAATTGTCACGCTATGACCCAAAGCTGACAACTGTTATTGATCCTGAATTGATTTTTTCTACCTTCTCAGGCTCAGTTGCAGATAACTTCGGATACACAGCTTGTTTTGATGATAAAGGAAATCTCTACAGCGGGGGAATCGTTTTCGGACCCATATTTCCTGCGACAAATGGATCAAGTTTTTCAGGAGGAACGGATATGGCCATCTTGAAATATGATTCTACTGGATCGCAATTGCTTTATGCTACATTCCTAGGTGGGATTTCAGAAGATACTCCTCATAGTCTGATCGTCAACCATAACAGTGAACTGGTCATTCTGGGTACTACCGGCTCTGCTGATTACCCAGTAAGCGAAAATGCCTATGATACTACCTTTAATGGTGGTGAAGACTTTACTATTTTTAATCCTTATAGCAATGGATCTGACATTGTTCTCAGCAAACTCGGGCCAACAGGAAATCTAATCTCCTCAACCTTTATTGGGGGTACCAAAAATGATGGGGTACTCAAATTATTGAACCAGGGAACTCCGGTTAACAGGTTAATCAAAAATTATGGGGACTATATGCGAGGAGATATAATTGTGGATGAAAATGATCACGTCTATATCGCTTCAAGTACTGAGTCAACAGATTTTCCTATCACAAGCGATATACAGACTGATTATGGTGGTGGAGTATCAGATGCCATCATCTTCGCCCTGGATGAGAATTTTACCAATTTGCTATGGAGTACCTATCTGGGTGGTGAATTTGAAGATGCCGCGTATTCCATCAAATTTGATAGTTCTGGATATTTATTCCTTGGAGGTGGGACAATGAGTCCAGACTTTCATGCAACCGATAGTACTCTTAATCCTACTTTTCAAGGAACGACTGATGGATTTATCACAAAAATTGACTTGCAAGGTGATAGCATTATGCAAAGCACTTTTTTAGGTACTTCAGCATATGACCAGGCCTATTTTATTGATATTGATGAATATCAGTCAGTCTTTGCCTTCGGGCAGACGATGGGTCAATATCCGGTGAGTCAGGGAGTTTACAACAACCCAAATAGCTCTCAGTTTATTCACAGTTTAAGCAATAACCTGGATTCTACAATCTTTTCAACGGTCTTTGGATCCGGAAATTCGCTCCCGAATATTTCTCCCACTGCTTTCCTGGCCAATGAATGCGGAAATCTCTTTTTAAGTGGTTGGGGCGGGTCAACCAATAATTTCGGACCCTATCATAATTCTTACACTTATGGCATGCCCATCACGGAGAATGCACTGTTCCCCACTACCGACGGTTCAGATTTTTATCTGATGGTGCTCTCGGCAGATGGATCAGAACTTTTGTATGGCACGTACTTCGGTTCTTCAGGACCTACGGGTGACCATGTGGATGGTGGGACAAGTCGATTTGACAAGCGGGGAATCATTTATCAATCTGTTTGTTCTTGTAATGGCTCTATAGATGATTTCCCAACTACCCCAAATGCCTGGTCAACTATCAATAGAGGCAGAAATAGCAATGGGATTGAAAGATGCAATAATGCAGCATTTAAATTTGATCTGGCATCACTGAAAGCCAGGTACTTTACCAGTAAAATTGATGATTCCGAAGTTGGCTATCATAGTGATTGTATTCCTTTTTCCGTGAGGTTTACCAATAACAGCATTGGAGGTGAGGAACTTTTATGGACGATTAATGGAGAGACAAGAGACGTTGAGACCTTTGACTATATATTCACAAAAACAGGCACTTATGAGGTAACACTTACGGTGACGGATAAGAATACCTGCCAGACCATTGATCAGACTTCAGGTTACGTTTATGCGTATGACGACAAGACTTCGATCATTGAAGACGTGACCATATGCCGGGGAGAACAAATGGAAATCCTGGCGTTTGGAGGTGGGAGCTATTCCTGGGAGCCCACCACTGGTCTTAATAACCCAACTATTGGTAACCCATTGGCTTCCCCCGATACAACAACCACTTATACTGCTTTTATCACCACTCCCAATGGATGCCATTTCGAGGAAGAGATAACCGTTCACGTCATCAACGAAACGCTAGAGGAATTCAAGGTGATCAGGGAAAATAGTTGCAATGGTCTGCCTGATTATTTATTTATCAATAATACAGATTCCGATGCCGGCTTTGTGTGGGACCTTGGAGATGGAACCACAAATAATCAAAAGCAATTTACTTATCGATACCAGGAAACTGGGGAATACGACATCAGCCTTATCGTTGATACAGTATGTGTGGTAAATAAAACAGTCCAAATCTCATTTGAGGAAATCTTTGTTCCGAATGTCTTTACTCCAAATAATGATGGAAAAAATGATGTTTTTGAGATAAGGACAGATCTTCAGGCTGATCTTGAGATATTTGATCGGAGTGGAAAGAAGGTTTATGCTCAAAAAAATTATCAAAATACGTGGAATGGGGATGATCTTCCAGGTAATACCTATTACTACGCATTGACATTAAGTGACGGAGATGTCTGCAATGGCTGGGTGCAAATCTTAAGGTGATTACTTAATTTTGGATTATACCCGACAGCTCATGAGAAACCTTCTTATTCTGGTCTTTGGACTGGTTCTATTAATTCAATGCGTAGAGAAGAAAGCTTCTGAGGCTCCCAATGGATCACAAGATCAATCGATCGCATTGTTCAATGGCAAAGATCTCACCGGATGGCATGCAGATGTACCAGCGTTGGATGATACTGATACATTACCCTTTCCATTCATCGTCCGTGACAGCCTGTTGGTTAGCCTGGGAACTCCTCAAGGCCATTTAATCACAGATTCGATTTATAGTAATTATCGACTGACCTTTCAATATCGGTTTGCTGGTGAGCCAGGAAATTGTGGCGTTCTCGTTCATGCATCCACTCCCCGGGCTTTATACGATATGTTTCCCAAATCCATTGAAGTCCAGATGTATCATGAAAATGCGGGTGATTTCTGGTGTATTGTACAAGATATTGAAGTGCCCAATATGCTTGAGCGTAGAGGACCAAAAGAAGAATGGGGAATCACAGAAGGAATGAAAAGGAGAATTTTAAATCTGACTGATGGATCTGAAAAGCCATTAGGTGAATGGAACTCGATGCAGGTGGAATGTTTTGCAGATTCCGTAAAAGTATGGGTGAATGGAGACCTGGTCAATTTAGGATATAATTGTACGGCATCAAAAGGACAAATCGCCCTACAGGCAGAGGGATCTGAAGTAGAGTTCTATAACCTGCAGCTGACACCAATCAAAGGATTATCAGAATAATATGCCAAAATACATAGCCATGTTGCGGGGAATCAATGTCAGTGGTCAAAAACTGATTAAGATGGCCGATCTGAGAACTTCTATGGCCGATCTTGGGCTCCAGAATGTGTCTACCTATGTTCAAAGTGGCAATGTCCTTTTTGAAACTGAAGAAAAGGATCAGGTAAAGATTGCAAAAGATATCGAATCAAAGATTAAGAAAGATTTTACATTTGATGTCCCCTGCATTGTTAGGACATCTCTACACTTCAAAGAAGTAATCGATAACAATGAATTTGTGCAACGCGGTGAGGATGAAAAACGGTGTTATGTCACTTTCCTGGAAACGAAGCCTGACCAGGGTCTGGTCAAGACGATAGATCAGGACCAGTATAAACCTGAGGAATTCAAAGTCAAAGAAGATATCATTTACTTCTATTCACCTAATGGATATGGAAATGCTAAGATGAACAACAACTTCTTTGAGCAGAAACTGAAGGTAAAAGCAACAACCAGGAATTGGAATTCGGTAAATAAGCTTTATGAATTGTCAAAGTCCTGAATAAACTGATTAAAAATCAATTTGGTTTAAAAGCAGGACTTTGAACCTTAGTTTCATAAGGTTTATAAGGAATTTCCTTGTTTCTTTCATTTACTACATAACCCCATTCAGTTAGATACTCCTCCTTGGGTAAAAATTGATCGCCTCTTTCTTTGAGCATAGTCTGAAGTCGTTCTTCTAATTCCTTTTGGAGGTCATTATGTGTTTCACTATTCACCAGATTTTGCATCTGATAAGGATCTTCCTGATTGTCATAAAGCAACCATGGTTGATCTTGCTTCCGAACGTAGGTATAACGAGTAGTCCTGATCCCTCTCCAGGCATCACCATCACTGTAGCCCGCGAATGGGTATACATTCATGATCAGTGCTGTTCGATCTTCCTGAACTCCATTTTCAGTGATGTATTTTGTCAGGTCTTCACCCTCAATGGAATTTGGTATTTCAACACCGGACATAGATAGTAAAGTTGGCAATATATCTGGCGTACCTAGTGGAGCATTGACCTCATATCCCGATGTGCCATAAGTTGCAGGATACCTGATAAGAAACGGAACACGAATAGATTCATCCCATGGTCGTTGTTTTTCAAGTGGTGATTGATCCTGAGAGCCCATCATTTCCCCATGGTCAGAGGTAAAAACAACAATCGTATTTTCGGCTACACCCGCTTCATCAAGGGTTTTCATCAAATCCCCCATACATTTATCAAATGCCATAATATGTGCATAATAGCCCTGTGCCTCTTTAAGGGCTCTCTCCTTTCTAGAGTCAGGAACATTTGGACGCAACACGATTGAATCCGGTGGGTAAAGTGCCTTTAATTCTTCAGGAGCAGAACCATGAGGAAAATGAGGAATGCCATAAGAAATCATCAATAAAAAGGGTTCATCATCATTTGCATGATTTTTTATGTAAACCTGAGCATCCTTTGTTTGGGAATAAGCATCATACCCCTCCCATTTATGTCTGGCCGTATCACCATCATAATAGTAGTAAGAATTGTTATAGTCGTGAGAACATTCCAAAGCCTTCCAATAATCAAACCCCTGTCTTCTCTCTTTGGGAGTAAATGCTAAACGTCCGTGGCCATCTAAATGCCATTTACCAATATAACCTGTTTCGTACCCTGCATCTTTATACATTTCAGCCATGCAGTACTCCTCGCTTGGCAAGTAAAGATCATTCATAAACATACCTGTGCTTAATGGATATCTCCCAGTCATTAATGCGGAACGGTATGGAGTACAGACCGGGCTAGTGGAAACGGCTGTTTTAAAATTCACTGACATGGATGCCAGTTTATCTATATTAGGTGTCCTGGCATTAGGATCTCCATTGTAACCAGTGGCTTGCGCTCTGAACTGATCCGCGAGGATATAAAGCACATTTGGTTTTTTCATCTGCACTTCTTCAGACGGCTTTTTAGTTTGATCGCATTTGCTAAAAAATATCAGGCAAAATAGTGCGGACATTTTTAGTATGGGTAAACAAAAGTTCTTCATAAGTTGAATTTTAGACTACTTATTGAATTTTAGATTTAGAAAAGAAATATTGGACTGTGGTTCAATACCACAGCCCAATAATTTTTTTTGTTTTAAAGAATTATTAATCCGTTGGATTTTGATCCATTAAAGGAGCCAAAATCAATTCTCCACTTGGGATTTGATACAACAATTTGTTTGGCGTCATAACCCAGCAAGTTTCATCAAAGGGTAAAAAGCCTGGAGGAGGTGTAGTAGGATTTGCCAATTCTATCTGTCCATAAGCTGTCATTACCTCAATGGCTTTTCCAGTTCTAAGCAAATCAAACCAGCGATGATTTTCAAAGGCTAACTCTACACGTCTCTCATGGGCGATCGCGTCACGAAACGAATTCTGATCCGGCAAATCAGTCGTAGTCAAATCGGGTAGGTTTGCCCTTGATCTGATTGCATTCAAATTGGTAAAAGGCACTCCGGTATCATAAGCCTGCTCATTGATTGCTTCGGCAAGCAATAACAAGGCATCTGCATATCTATAGATCGGCCAGTTATCAGGTGTAGTTGCAAAACTGGGATCAACATCGTGATCGTATTTTTTGACATAGGGAACTAAATCTGTACCTCTTTGGAAAAATCCAACAGAAACATCTTTCCTTAGGTCATTGGCTTCATAAGCATTTACCATATCCAGGGTAGGAAGATTTCTTCCACTCCCATTACCCGGGCCAACAAAAACAGTACCCTTTGAACCTAAAGGAGCAAATTGATAGATGAAATTGCTTGCTTCACCAGCGGTTCCATCCTGATATTGAACCTCAAAAATAGATTCTTTGCTATTTTTCATGGATGGATCAAAGAGATCTGCATAACTCGGAATGATGTCATAAAGTCCGGAATTCACAATATCCTCCAGTTCCTTTTGAGCCTTTGCATAATCACGAAAATCCGTACTTGTCATATATACTTTTGCCAATAACATCTTAGCCGCATAACTGGTAACACGCCCTTTATCACCCCCAGAATAACTGGGATCTAAAGCAGAAATAGCAAATTGTGCATCTGCAATGATGGCCTCGTAAACTTCAGCTATTGGGGTTCTTCCAATAGCAAAAGCCTGTTCAGCGGTGGTTATTGGTTCCAAAAGTAATGGAACATCTCCCCAATATTGAACAGCAACAAAGTGAAAATAAGCCCGGAAAAACCTTAATTCACCTTCCAGTCTGGTAGCCAAATCCGGGTCAATAGAGGCTGTTCCCAGATAGGATAATGGGACATTACAATCCTTAATTGCACCATAAATCTGATTCCATGGTCCGGAAATGGTATTGGCATCTGAGGTTTCCTTAAATTGATCAAGATACCCAATCTGAGCGCTACCGCCCAGGGATCCCTGGTCATTTGCATTGTCAATGGTCGTATTATCAGACCTACATTCCTGTAAAATATGGGCACTCAATATAAATGTCTGAAGATCTCCATATACAGCAGTCGTTGCCTGGGTAAAATCATCCGCTGTTTGATAAAAATCTGCTTCGGTTATGTAATGATTGGGTGTGACAATTAAAAAATCTTCACTACATCCAATGCTCAAGAATAAGGACATACTAATAATTACAATTTTTATATCCAGTTTATTTATTTGATTTTTCATGATATTTCAATTTTATGTGGTGATCAAAGGGTAACACTTGCACCTATTGTGAAGGTTCTGGGTACTGGATATGCAAAGTTATCATTACCAATTTGTGTTGCTGTACCTCCACTTTGACTCACCTCAGGATTATAACCATAGTATTTAGTAAACCTGAATAGGTTCTGAACACTTAAAGAAAATCGAACATTTGAAATAAATCCGGTTTGTTCCATTAGTGAGGTTGGTAGTTGATAACCCATTGTGACATTTTTAATCCAGAGGTGGCTTCCATTGTCAACATAAACACTGGATTGAGGATGCTGGCCAGGATAATTTATAGCTGGAATTCGACCAGCTCCCGGATCATCAGGGGATTTCCATCTGGTCAGGAATGCTTCATCTACATTCCATCTACCAACTTCATTATATGTTGCCTCATAAAGTTGATTCATCACCTGATAACCAAATGATCCTGTCATTAAGATGGAAAGAGATATATTTTTATAAGCGAATTGATTATTGAAACCTAGCACCGTTCGTGGATGAGGATTTCCGATTATCGTCTGGTCGAGCGCATTTATTACCCCATCTCCATTTACATCCCTGAATATATAACAACCAAACACTTTTGCATTTGGCCATCCAAATAAATTCGGATCGTCCAATTGTTCCTGTGTATTAAAAATGCCGTCAATCTGATACCCATATATTGAACCAACCGGTGATCCAACCTGTGTGACATGGGTGCCATTAATTATTCTCTCGATTTGTTCTGGCATGGCAGTTACCTTATTCCTTAAAAGCGAAATATTTAAGTTGCCATTCCATGAAAAGTCGTTGATCTTGTGGGTCCCCACCAATTCAATGTCCCAACCCTTATTTTGCATTTCGCCAATGTTTATCCGACTGGATGAAAATCCAGAGGCTTGCGGTACGGAAACATTAAACAACATATCTTCCGTAGTCTTCTGGTAATAATCAACCTTTAATCCGAATTTATCCTGAAGGAATCCTAATGTCACTCCTATGTCAAATTGCCTGGCTGTCTCCCATTTCAAATTTTCTGAACCCAGGGATGTCAGGGCCTTCCCTGTAACAATTGTATTGTTAAAAACATAATTATTGTTGTTACTAAGATTATTCAAATTTGGTATGGCTAAGACTTTTCCATACTGGTCAAAATCTCCTATGGCACTATTACCAGTTATACCATAACTTGATCTTATTTTTAATTCATTGATGAAAAAATCCTTTGGATAAAAACTCTCTTCGGATACTCTCCACCCAACAGAAGCTGAAGGGAAATTACCGTACTTATTATTGGCTCCAAATCTCGAAGACCCTTCACGTCTAAAATTGACTTCCACCAGGTACCTACCATTAAAGTCATAATTGATTCTTCCAAAAAGTGCAGCCAGTGACCAATTACTACCATCTGTGACTGCTGCTGATACCTGAGAAGCTTCCAGATAATTCAAGTTGTTGTCAGTCGGAAAATTAGAAGCACTAATGGATGAAGTTTCACCCGACTGCCTTTGGGCAGTGTAACCTAGTAAAATACCAAATGAATGCTGCGCAATTGTTTTATCATAACTAAGTAAGTTATCTATTCCCCAATTGGTAATATCATAATTCACATTGGACGCACTATTAGTTTGTGGGGGAGCACCACCAGCACCAATGCTTGGACGTCCTACTGTGGTGGGAACGAATGTATTATTGGTAGCGTTGAACAATCTGCTATAAACCCGAGGTTTAAAATGCAATCCCTCAATAATTTTAAAATCTAAATTCATTCCCGCATAAATATCCCTACCTATGTCCTGGTCTTTAGTCACTTTTGATTTGTACAAAGGGTTGGCAAAAGAGAAATATCCGGGTGAATCTCCAAGGATATAGGGAACCAGATCACCATTTTCATCATAAGGGGATTGCAATGGACTTAGGGTCATTGCAGTCATGGAAATTCCTCGCGACCCAAGTTCAGGTGTTTGGTTACTTTCAGTATGGGAAACTGACAAATTTGCCCCGGCAGTTAGCCATTTGGTGATTTTTCCATCAACGTTAGTCCTGAGTGAATAACGCTTAAAATTGGTGTTAGGCAATATTCCATCCTGATTAAGATATCCAGCTGAAACGGCGCCTCTCAAACTTTCATTACCACCTCGAAAGGTTATGTTGTGACTTTGGAACTGGGCATCGGAGCCTTCCTGAAAAACCTCATCCTGCCAATTTGTTCCCGGACCATAATTAGGATCAGCAAGCACATCAAGGTAAATTTGGGGTACAGGAGTTGAGGCATTATTGCGAGCATTCAACTCCTGAATTCTTTCCACATTGTATTGTGCATATTGTTGAGCATCTAAAAATTTGGGCCTCCAGCTCTGCGGAAGATAATTATAACCCCCGCTGACTGTATATTCAACCTGACCTTTGGATTCTTTAGCCCGCACTGTTTCAATGAGTATTACACCATTTGACCCTCTGGCTCCATAAATGGAAGTGGATGCAGCGTCTTTGAGGATAGTCATTTTTACAATATCGTTGGCACTTAAACTCGAAGGGAGATCTCCAACGGGATTACCATCAATGACGATAAGTGGTCCGACTCCGGCATTTATAGAACTAATCCCATGGATTTGAATGCTTGGTGTAGATCCTGGAGCTCCACTATTATCTCTAACGGTAATTCCGGATGCCCTGCCTTGTAACAATTGCCCGGGTTGAGCCAGTGGTAAACTTTTCAATTCGGATGTATTAACCTCTGAAATCGCCGAGGTAACTTTAGCCCTCTCCTGTGTTCCATAACCAATCACTACCACTTCCTCCAGTGCTGAAACATCCTCTTCCAGGCTTACATTAATCACCGATTGTCCGTTGATTTCAACCTCTTTTGATTGAAACCCAACAAAAGAGATCACCAGGGTACTTCCATCCCCAACATTCAAATTATATTTTCCATCAATATCAGTTATCGTCCCATTGGTAGTTCCTTTTTCCTGAACCGTTGCACCCGGAAGTGGCTCATTATTTCCATCAGTAATAATCCCTGAAATGGTTGTCTGAACTGAAAATTGCTCAGTAATCGGTGGGTTAGCATTGGAATCATCAACCACGATGGTTATATCCTCGTTGATTCGTTTAAAAGAAACCTGAGCTTGAGCAGATAAGGTTCTGAGCAGCTCATCCATTTTCCATTTTCCTGCTCTGATACTAATGTCTTTGGACTTTAGTTCTTCTTTAACATAGGTGAATCCAAAATTTTCATTCTTTTGGATAACCCGGATTAGATTAATGAAATTGTTTTGATCCTGATCGAGCTGAATTTCGATCTCACTCAAACTCTGTCTTTGAGCAATTGATTCATTTGCTAATGTCAGCGACATAGAGGCACACACAATAAGGGCGTATATCGCAGTTTTTGACATACAAATGATAAAATGTTGTAATTTTACATTCATAAGTTTTTATGTTTAATTGAAACTTTAATTAAGGCCGAGATCTTTACCACAAGCGCTCTCGGCCTTTCTATTTAAATATTAATTTTTCATGATTTTCACCGTTTTATCATGGATTTCAAAATTATAATCATACACTAAAGACAAACTTGTCAATACTGATTCAAGCGTTGGGTTTTTATATAGACTTGTCAATCTCTGCTCACTGGTAAACTCCCCAACAATCTCAAAATTCACTCCATACCATCTGGATATTTCTACTAAGACCTGGTCAAATGACGTTTCATTAAAAACCAGTTCTTTATCCATCCATCCGAATACAGCATAGTTGAATAAAATATTTTCCTTTGATATGCTTTGTGACGTATTTGAATACAGGGCCATTTGGCTTGGTTGAAGTACTACTTCATTATCACCGCTTAGTGTAGACACCATTACCGTTCCACTTTTGACTCCAATCTTAGAAATCACATCATCATGATAGGATCGTACATTGAAGGATGTGCCAACCACTTTTATGTTCAGGGTATTAGTCTCGATTCTAAAGGGCATTTCCTTATTTGGGACTACATCAAAAAAAGCTTCACCCTCCAACTCAACTCTCCGCTCATTGGTATTAAATACTTTTGGATAAATAAGTTTACTGCCAGAATTTAATTTTACAGAAGTACCGTCCGGAAGATTGATGGTCAATTTTTGGCCCGGCAAAGCCTCCTTTTCAATGAAGGTTGTCTCAATTTGGCTAATTATTACTTTTTCATCAGACGAATCGGTGCGTATAAGGACAAAGATTGACACCAATAGGATTGAAATTACAGCCGCTACCTGAATGACAAATCGAACTTTTTTATTCTTTATATCTTGATCCTGAGATCCAATCGTCTTAATTCCAGCAGGCGTGGTTACAACCTTGTTGTAAATCTTCTCCCTTAAGGCATCAAATTCAGAATCACTATGTTTTAAATGGGCAACAATATTTTCAAATTCAACCCTGTTTCTATCATCTTCCTGCAACCATTCCTTTAATTTTTCAGACTCCCCAACAGTTAGGTTGTTGCTTAAATATTTATTTATAAGATTATCCATTTAATAGAGGCTTATGTTAAAGAGGCTTTTTCCATAGTTCACTCCCGACTAATTTAAAATATTTTCAATTTTTCAAATTTTTCCCGAGATCAATAATATAATTAATAAAATTCACGAACAAATGATGAATATTTGATAATCGCTCTTGGGACTTTTAAATAAAGGCAGTAACCGTAATTAATAGGGAAATTACCCGACTAATCTTCATCAGGTTTGCGTAATTATTTTCTGACTTGTTAAAGTAGTTGTTCAGCCCTCCCCTAATTTTATTAAGAATGAGATTCATCTTATTTGAAACTGTTTTAGGAGAAATTCCCAATTCCTGAGCAATTTCATCATGAGAAAGACCTCGGTTTTTAACCAACTCATAAATTATGGCATACTCCGGATTAAGTTTAGCAAGTATCTCGCCGACTATTCTTTTTAATTCGTTATTAATCAACAATTTTTCTGGATCAACGGAATCTGAAATTTTTAAAGCCTCGTCGTATGTACTATATGAAAACTTTGCAGGATCTTTCGAGGATAGTCTAATCGCTAAATGTTTTACAGACACAAAAAGATAAGAACCCACTTCATCAATATCATCGTATTTGGGCTTCTTATTCCATATATTGAGAAACACTTCAGATACAACATCCTCTGCTAATTGTTTTTCTTTTGTAATTGAGTAGGCGTATAAATAAAGCTTTTCAAAATGGGCATTATAAGCTTGCTCAAACCATTTGGTAAATAGTTCTTCCCGCGTTATACTTACAATTTTTCCAGTCTTTTTCAATTATTTTAATAATGTACAAAAACAGCAACTATAAAACAATATCAAATTAACAAATTAAAACAATCACCATTTTTCATATGGCATAAAGGAATATGAGAGCTCTGAAACTATACATCGCATCGAGCATCGATGGGTACATTGCCAGACCAGATGGTGATGTCAAGTGGCTGGAAGACAAGGATTTCATGATTCCAGGCGAAGATTTCGGTTATCATGAATTTCTGAAAACCATAGATACTACTTTGATGGGAGGTGAAACTTACCGTATAGTCTTAGGATTTGGAATCCCTTGGCCATACCCTGACAAGGTCAATTATGTATTTTCAAGAAAGGACAACCCACCTGACAAAAATGTCAGCTTTGTCAAAGATGATATTGTGGGCTTTGTGAAAAACCTGAAATATCAAGAGGGGAAAGACATTTGGCTGGTTGGTGGAGGCCAGATCAATACCTTGTTGATGGATCAAGGCTTAGTCGATGAAATGATCATTAGTGTCATGCCTATAATTCTGGGAAAAGGAATTCCGATGTTTACTGAAAGTGATCAGTCAACAAAATACAAACTGGCTTCAACAAAAGCATATATCTCTGGGGTTATCCAGTTGGTCTACAAACTTTGACAAAACATCCTTAATAAGCACCCCTAATATTTTCATATACTTCTTCCTGATAAAATTTGGATAGTGAAGTGTGCAAATCCATTGAAAGAGGTGGTAATGTTGACACAGAGGCATTTGATTTTACCTGATCCGGAGAGCTTGCACCGGGTATGATTGTGGTGACGGCTTCATGGTCTAGTATCCACCTTAGTGCAAACTGAACCATGGTTAGACTATCCGGCAAATAATCCTTTCTCATTTTCTCGGTCAGCTCAACACCCTTTTCGAATGGAAGTCCGGCAAAAGTTTCCCCTACATTAAACAGTTCTCCGTTCTGATTGAAATTTCTATGATCGGTCTCTGCAAACCTGGTTTCCTGTGTGAATTTTCCAGTCAACAAACCACTTGCCAGTGGTAATCTCACGATGATGCCCACTTTGGCTTCTTTTGCCTGGGGCAACAATTCCCTCACCAATTTTTGGCGAAAAACATTAAAGATCACCTGTAAGGAGGTCAGACCTGGCTGTTTTAAACAAATGAGTCCTTCCTCAACCGTTTCCACACTTGCACCAAAAGCTTTGATAAGCCCCTCCTCTTTAGCCTTCCTCAGCCAATCAAAAACTTCACCCTTTTTCAGAACATTTGTGGGAATACAATGTAGTTGAATAAGGTCTAGAGAATCAACTCCCAGACGCTCGATAGATCCAATGATTGATTTCCTAAGCGCTTCTTCCGAATACTGATTGGGATATACACTTTTATCTCTTCCAAACTTGGTAGCTACTGTGACAGTGGATTGTGTCTCCTTAAGAAAATCACCAATAAACTTTTCACTTTTACCCAGGCCATATACATCTGCTGTATCAAAAAATCTGATGCCCTGATCAACTGCCGTCTGTAAAATTTCGAATGCTTTTTGTTGAGAAATATCCTGACCCCAGTCTGCCCCCAACTGCCAGCAACCAAGCCCAACTTCACTGATCTCAAATCGTGATTTACCAAGTATTCTTTTATGCATTGACTTGAATTAAAAATGGAATAAGTGATGATTCTGACTTATTTTAAACATAATTCTAAGACCTAAATCAGTTACACAACTCATCAAAATTAAAAACGTTCATAAAATTCTAATGAACTTTATGGAATTCTGTCCATCCGGCATCTCATTAAGAAAAAGTCTAAAAAGATGAAAAAATATATTTCAATATTGTTATTTGGTCTGGTTTCACTAGGCTACGCTCAGAAACCCAATGAGTCCATCCTCAAAACCTCCATCAAAGAAGTCAAAGTTTTTACTCAAGGCGCTCAAATCACCCGTACAGGAACAACAAGTCTTGTTGCAGGTAGAAGTACCCTACTGATCCGGTCCTTATCACCATTCATTGATGATAATAGTATACAAGTCAAAGGAAACGGGAGTTTTACCATACTTTCGGTCAATCACCGGCTAGACTATTTGGCGGAGCAGGTCAAAAGCGACAAACTGGATAGTCTACAAGATATCCTCAAAAAAGTCACCAAAGATTTTGACACTGAAAATGCTCGTATACAGGTCCTGGATTCTCGAAAAAAGATCCTCGAAGAAAATCAAAAGCTTGGGGGCACGGATACTGGAATCTCTTATGAGCAGCTATCTAAGATCGTGGACTATTACACAAACGAGTTGATGTCAATAGAACAAAGTAAGATATCCACCCGAATTAAAATCGAGGACCTGAAGAAAGAAAGAACTAAGATCCAGAATCAGATCAATGAAATAAACAGGGGTAACGATCTCCCTTCAAGCGAAATTGTCGTGAGCATTGATTCAAGAACTAATTCTCGGGCAGAGTTCACCATCACCTATTTTGCACAAAATGCTGGCTGGTCCCCTAAATATGATATCCGTGTGAAAGACATCTCCTCGCCCATCCAACTGGAATACAAGGCTGAGGTTTATCAAAACACCAGGGAAGACTGGAAAAATGTAAAACTTGTACTTAGTAACGGTAATCCGAACAAGGGGGGAGTAGCTCCTCAACTGGCGACCTGGTATTTGAATTTTATTCAACCATATTCACCTCCAATCACCAGAATGAAATCGGCGGGGGCAGCGATGCGAGCAGCGCCAGCGCCTATGGCCATGGAATCAATGGCAGTTGGCGACGAGGTTATTCTAGAAGAGGCATCCATTCCTGTTACAACAATCACCCAAAATCAAACTACAGTGGAAATTGAGGTGGATGAAAAATATAGCATCGAGTCCAATGGGGACCAACTGACTGTAAGCCTGCAACAATACGATATCAATTCTTTCTACAAATATTTTGCAGTGCCAAAACTGGATGATGACGCTTTTCTACTGGCTAAAATAGTGGACTGGGAAAAGTACAACCTGTTACCTGGACAAGCCAACTTGTTTCTGGAAGGAACCTTTGTTGGGAAGTCATTCCTTGACACCTATTCTGTATCCGACACACTTGAGTTGTCACTGGGAAGAGACCCCGGAATAGCCATAGAAAGAACGAAAATAGATCTCTATTCAAAATCAAATTTCATCGGGTCTAATAAGGTTGAAACCCGTGGATTCAAACTATCTATCCGAAATCCCAAGTCAACCGCGATCACTATTACCATATTAGACCAGATCCCGGTATCTACAAGAGGTGAGATCACAGTCACCCCTCAGGAGGTAAGTGGTGGAAAGTTAGATGCTACAACAGGTGAAATTACCTGGGAGTTGACCATACCTGCGGGAGGTAAAAAGGAACTGGAGATGCGTTATGAGGTGAAATATCCCAAGAAGGAACGGGTTATTTTGGAGTAGTGGGTTTGAGATGCGGTGAGACGGTTTGAAACCGTCTGACCGCATCTTATCTATTACAACCCACTTTCAAATCGTTCCAACTGCAGCTGATAATGGAGCAGGTCTTCATCATCAAATTGCTCAGCTTGCCTGATGGCTCGCTTTTCCCATTTTATAGCAGATTTTGGATCTCCCAGTTTGTAAAGTAGTGAAGCGTACGTATCCATATAGGACTGATCCTCATATTCTTTCAGTAACGGTTCAATCCAGCCTTTGGCTTTGTTTAATTGTTCTTCATCATCTGAGAAAACATAGATCTTCCAGGCAAATTCATTGAGTTGCTCCGGATCCTCAACTCCTTGTTGCTTTACCACCTTAATGGCACTTTCACAATATAGATCCCAATCTTCCTTTTCCTCAGCATATTGCAGATTGACCATGGCTTCCAACTCATCCTTTTGAGTGAACTCCAATGGTCGGATAATACTTTTCAATGCCTGGATCGCAAAAAGAGTTAAGTCTTCCCCCTCATAGATTTGGGTGAACTGGCTAAGTAGCACATCATAGATCTTTTGATCTACCGTATCTTTTCCGAACTTCAGCGCATAGAGATCGTGGTACTTCATCAAATATTGAAAGTATGGACTAAAGGGATCCTGCACATTT
The DNA here is from genome assembly GCA_047947195.1 of Bacteroidota bacterium. GTDB lineage: Bacteria > Bacteroidota > Bacteroidia > Cytophagales > Cyclobacteriaceae > UBA7330. The sequence continues at coordinate 325,068 of CP170458.1, read as the reverse complement.
AAGCTGATCATGGTCCACGCGGCTTGTGAAGTCCAATCATTTTGCTCCAGCTCACTAAAGAAGTGATCCACCCAGGCAGTCTGATCCAGGCAAGCCTGGTTTAGGGCATCAGACATTGAAGCAAGAAAATCAGGATTTCGGTTACCGTCATCGTATTTCTTTTGAAGGCCTATCAGCCTGGCATCAGGGTCAAGAGCCGTCTTACCAAGGTCAAGCATCACTGCTGATTCCATGGCACCACAACCCCGATGTACCAGGGTTCCATTCCCATCAATAAAGAGTAGGGTTGGATAGAGATATACCTGGTATCTTTCAGCAAGCTCGGTACCCGGGAAAGCTTCCATATCAACGCTCAGATTAATGAACTTGCTATTATAAAACTCCCCAACTTCCGGATCAGTGAAAATATATTCTTCCATCAGTTTACATGGCTGACTCCATTGCGCCATCCCATTTAGAAAGATCAGTTTGTTTTCAGCCTTTGCTCTTGACAACGCTTCCGACCATTCAAGATCCTGAAATTCAAGATGTCTCTGACCAAATACCTGGGTTCCAAGAAGTATTAAAAAGCAAATACCAAGCAGTTGCTTCATCAGTAGAAATTTTTGGTTGAATTTAGACAAATCTTTGCTTAAGGCTCCAAAAACCTTCAAAATTGTAACTTAGCACATGATGAAGTCCTCGACCCTTTTTCTGATAACGATATTTCTTTCCGAAGTTGGCTATTCACAGACCAAAACTTATGTTGAGGAAATAGTGTCCTGGCAAAAGGAATTGGATGATCATTTCAGAAATGAAGAAGAATCACCTCTGGAAAAAAGGGATCTTAAAAAATTTTCAGGGTTGGAATTTTACCCGATAGACTCTACTTACAGAGTGAAAGCGAGATTCCTGAGAACGCCTGCCTCCCTTCCCTTCAATATGCCTACAACAACCGAGAGATTACCCATCTATGTGAAATACGGGGAAGCCACTTTTACATTGGGAGATAAAGAATTCGTATTGCCTATCTATCAAAGCCAAACACTTCTTAACATGGAGGAGATGGAGGATTATCTCTTTCTACCTTTCACAGACAATACCAATGCGATAGAGACCTATGGTGGTGGTCGATACCTGGATCTTAAAATCCCTGATGGGGATTATATTATTATTGATTTCAACAAAGCATACAATCCTTATTGTGCGTACAATACAAGATATTCATGCCCTATCCCACCCAAAGAAAATAATTTGTCTGTTGAAATCAGGGCAGGTGTAAAGGATTGGAGTGAAAAACATTAAAATGGATAATTATGACTAAATGGAAATTCGGAATTGTAGGGTCAGGGATGATCGCAGACTTTCACGCTCGGGCAATCAATGAGATACCGGATACAGAGATTATTGGGTTTTGTGATAGTGGGTCAGGCAAAGCAAAGCTCCTGGCTGAGAAATATGACACAAAAGCTTTTACCGGTTATGAGAACCTGCTCAATGAACCAGGAATCAATGTTGTCACCATTGCCACTCCAAGTGGTCTTCACCTGGAGCCAACGGTCCTAGCCGCAGAGAAAGGAATTCATGTACTATGTGAAAAGCCCATTGAGATCACAACAGAGCGGGTGGACCAGATGATTGCAGCCCATAAAAAGTCTAATACTTTCCTGGGTGGGATTTTCAATTACCGATTCACCCCTGTCATAAAAGAGATCCAAAACGCCCTGTCAGAAGGCAGGCTAGGAAAAATTTCATTTGCGGGGATCTATGTACCCTGGTGGAGAGACGAAAAATATTATGCAGGGTCCTGGAAAGGTACCAAGAAGCTGGATGGCGGAGGTGCCTTGATGAATCAGTCCATCCACATGGTGGATTTATTTCAGCATATCATGGGACCGATATCATCCTTATGTGCTTTCACCGATCACCTGGTGCATGAAATTGAAGCTGAGGACACGGGAGTGGCCATCGTAAAGTTTAAAAATGGTGCTCTGGGACATATTTACGGAACTACTGCCTCCTGGCCTGGCCAATTCAGAAAAATGGAAATCACTGGCAGTGAGGGGACCATTCACCTGGTAGAGGACAGTATCACGGTATGGGATTTTAAAGAATCAAAACCTGAGGATCAAGAGATCATGAAAAAGTATGGTGAAACCCACGAAGGAGGCGGTGTTGCAGATCCGGCGGCCATGACCCATCATAACCACAAGAAAAATATTGCAGCTTTTCTTGAAGCCATTGAAAACAACACACATTTTGATATTGATGGGCTGGAATCCCGAAAAGCTGTCGAGATCATTTGTGCGATCTACGAATCACAGGACAAACAAAAAATTATCAACCTTTAATAAATTGACTTTTTAGACAATATTGACAGGTTGCTAATTTTTGAAAAGTTTTTTCAAAACATCAAATAAGTGATCTTTTTACCTAATCTTTATATAACATTCAAATAACCTAACCCCAGTAGAATGAATTTAAAAGTATTTTTCTGGATAGCCCTGGTCTGTCTGGTACTTGCCCTGGTATTTTATCTGACCGGTCAAACCTCGTTAACCGGTCCATTCATTATTGCATTTTTTGTTTTACTGGCCTTAAGTGCTCCCGGGATAAAACAGATCAAAGGATTTGCTTTTGCCTTATGGATATTCTCATCCGTTTCTGCGGCCATGTTTTATCCGGTGCTTTTCCGCTCCTGGGGTTCATTTGACCTAAAGATCCTGATTGTCCCTTTGCTACAGATCATCATGTTTGGTATGGGTTCTCAGATGAGTATCAAAGACTTCCAGGGTGTGATCAAAATGCCTAAGGGTGTGATCGTTGGAATCGTCTGTCAATTTACCATTATGCCAATTATTGGGATCACCATAGCATCTACGTTTGGATTTCCTCCGGAGATTGCTGCAGGTATCGTGCTCGTGGGTTCATCTCCCAGCGGTCTTGCCTCAAATGTTATGGCCTTCCTGTCAAAAGCTAATCTGGCGCTTTCCGTGACATTGACTGCTGTGGCTACCCTGATGGCTCCAATTATGACTCCGCTATTGATGAAGCTATTTGCCGGTCAGTATGTACCTATTGATTTCTGGAATATGATGATAGGCATCACCGAAATTGTTATCCTGCCGATTATCGGAGGGTTGATGTTTAATGCTATAGCCTATGGAAAACACTCCAGGAAAAGTATCATTATCCAGGCTGTGTGCTTCTTCCTTATTGTCGTACTGAAAAATGTGATGGTCTTTGAGACCAGTGAAGCTGGCTTATCTGCTGCACTTATTGAGATGGGGAAAAATACTATTTGGTTTGTGATACTGCCAATAATTGCAGGCTTCCAATTCAAGAAATGGGCAGCCAGTCAGGAGTCTTTGAACAAAGCACTCTCCTTTATTTCCATGGCCGGGATTGCGGTTATCATTAGCATTATCACGGCTGCAGGCAGAGATAGCTTACTTGAAATCGGAGCGCTACTTATCCTGGCCTGTCTGATCCACAATACCTTTGGATACTTCCTGGGCTACTGGGCGTGCAGGTTATTGGGAATGGATGAGCGTTCTTGCCGTACCATTGCCATCGAGGTGGGAATGCAAAATGGTGGGCTCGCCTCTGGTATTGCTCTGCAAATGGGTAAAGTAGCTACTGTTGGCCTTGCTCCTGCAGTCTTCGGTCCGATGATGAATATCACCGGATCCACACTGGCCAGTTGGTGGCGTGACAGACCTCCTGTAGGGGATGATGAGACTAAAACTGAAAATGAATAAATTAGAAATTGACTTTACAAAAAATTCTTAAAAGACTATAAATATGCGATATCTGTCATTCATACTGCTTTTTACTTTCGCAGTGATCACCACACTTGGACAAGCTATCTCCAAAGAACAATTGATATACTACACACAGGAGTGGAAGGGTGAACGATTTGAAGATGGTAGACCTAAAATACCTGATGCCCTCCTGAAACGGGCGTTAAATATTTCTATCGAAGAAGCCTGGGGATACTTACGAAACACAGGGTACCACAATCAGTTTGAGGGTGATTGGAAGATGATCAATGACATACCAATGGTGGGTAGAGCACTTACTGCTCAATACATGCCTAACCGTCCCGAACTCGCAGAGAGGATGAAAAATGATGGTCAAAAGTCAGGTAGAATTGGTTCACCTAATTCATGGCCCATTGACATGCTACAAGAAGGAGACATTTACATTGCGGATAGCTATGGCAAAATTGTTGGTGGTACGTTAATTGGAGACAACCTGGGTAATGCCATTTACGCCAAATCTAAAAATGGTGTCATCTTCAATGGTAGCCTGAGAGACCTTGAAGGACTTTCTAAGATTGAGGGATTCAATGCCTTTGTAAGAGGATGGGACCCTTCATACATCCAGGAGATGATGCTCATGGGGCTCAACACACCCATTCGCATTGGTAGAGCAATCATTTTACCTGGTGACCTCATCCTGGCAAAAAGAGAAGGAATCATTGCCATTCCCGCTCACCTGGCAGAAGATGCTATCATCAACGCAGAATTTGTAGCCTTAAGAGATGGTTTCGGAATCCAGAGACTCAAAGAAGGAAAATACACACCGGGACAGATTGATGCCCAATGGACCGATGCGATCAAAAAAGATTTCCTTTCCTGGCTTGATAAAAATCCTGATCTTCTTCCAATGAGTAGAAAAGAGCTGGATGAGTTTATGAAAGATAGAACCTGGTAGGGAGAGTGAGAAGAGAAAGTAATGATTTGGATATACGTGTGTAAACATTCAACATCGTTTAGTCTATCAGGTATTGGAAGGTGAAAAACTTGTTAAGTACTTAGGATATGGACTCATTATGAACAACTTCACTAACTCAATCCTCCACCTCTCTTTTCACTAGTAGCACATAGCCCTCATCAAGGATCAGATAGCCCTGGTCATAACAGAAGTGATAGGACCGATCGTCTTTGGTAACATAGGTATTGGTAAAATAATCTAGATCAAAACCTTCCATTAAAAGCTTATCCCGATGGATTCTGGTCTTCCCATTCTTGTTAAGCTTCTTCAGGATGTTATGATTTTGCCTGAGTGTCCGGTTCACCTCTTTGATATAAGATGAATGACCAGAGTTTAGCCTGTTATTGTAACTATTTCGACAGGAATCAGTACAAAATTTCTTATCAGCCCTACCGAAAAACTCAATTCCACATTCCAGGCAATGTTTGTCTTCCATTTATAATAGCTGGTGTATAGTTCATAATGGTTTTACGCCAAAATGAATATACATAACGTTTTAGTAAAAACTCAAATAATCTTATCTGAAAATTATCATTTAGCAATTTTCTATGATATTTTATGGAATTAATATAATTATTACTATATTTATTGTTAACAACCTTCAATCAGCACTATATGGACACAAAGAAAAGCCACAGGGAGAATGTCTTTCTCTTCCTGCTTAGTAAATTAATTAATGATTTTTGGAACCTCTTTGAAAGAAGAAAAAAGCGTTTTTCGCATTTTTATCATAATCATTAAGTAATTATTATTCAGTTAGTTAGCCAATTTTAAACGTTTATAGTCGTTTATAAATGTTTATTTACCGAATAACTGTTCATTGATTTTTCAGCTTTGTCATGGTGATTGTTTCACCGGGTCATCTGTTATCGGAGACTTATGTTAAACATTAAATTTATTTATCATGACATCATTGAAAAACAGCGTGCATTTAATCGGCAGATTAGGTAACGAACCAGAAATCAGATCTTTTGATAGTGGCAAGAAAATGGCAACATTTTCATTGGCCACTAATGAAACCTATTATAACAATAAAGGCGATAAAGTAGAAGATACGCAATGGCATAACGTAGTCGTGTGGGGCAAAAAATCCGATGTGGTTGAAAAGTATCTTAAAAAAGGAAGTGAGATTGCAATGGAGGGTAAACTTATCAATCGTTCATACGAGTCCAATGGGAGCAAGAAATATGTGACCGAGATTTCACTGAATGAGCTTTATATGCTTGATAAGGCGCCATCTAAAGCTTGAAATTAAATTCACCATTCAATTCAACCCGGCAGTAAACTGTCGGGTTTTTTATTTTATACTAATAAAACCAAAAACGTTCCTGGTCTATAGACCTTTGACACTTTTTCGAATAGAGTGAATTAATCAATTGCGATTGCCTGCAAGAAGATACAGAATAGCCATTCTCACGGCTACACCGTTTTCCACCTGCTGAAGAATGATTGAATGATCCGAATCTGCCACATCACTGGTCAATTCAATTCCCCTGTTGATCGGTCCAGGGTGCATAATGGTGATTTCTTTATCCAGGCTATCAAGTAGTTTTTTATTGATCCCGTAGTATAAAGAGTATTCCCTAAGGGATGGGAAATAGCTCATTCGTTGCCGCTCAAGTTGTATTCTTAACACGTTGGCAATGTCGCACCATTCTAAAGCCTTTTTGATATCCAGCTCTACCTTTACCCCGATCTCCCTGATATACCTGGGAAGTAATGTGGCAGGTCCACAAACCATCACTTCCGCTCCCAGTTTTTGTAAGGCAAAAATGTTGGATAGGGCTACGCGGGAATGAAGGATATCCCCAACAATCACTACTTTTTTACCGGATACATCTCCAAACTTTTCCCGAATAGAAAAGGTGTCCAGCAAGGCCTGAGTAGGATGCTCATGTGTACCATCTCCTGCATTAATGATATTCGCACTGATATGTTTAGCCAGAAAATGTGGTGCTCCGGGACTTGAGTGCCTCATTACGACCATATCTACCTTCATCGCCAGGATATTATTCACAGTATCCAAAAGCGTCTCCCCTTTCTTCACTGAGCTTGAAGATGATGAGAAATTGATCACATCAGCTGAAAGCCTTTTTTCTGCTAATTCAAAAGATAACCGGGTCCGGGTTGAATTTTCAAAGAAGACATTGGCGACGGTTACATCCCTCAATGAAGGAACTTTTTTAATTGGACGATTTAAAACATCTTTAAAGTTATCTGCCGTCTCAAAGATGAGCCGGATCTCTGTTTCAGTCAGGTCTTTGATACCCAGGAGATGCTTTGTCTTTAGTTCACTCATCCTTATCGGTTTCGTCCATGAGCCAAATATTATCTTTTTTGCCTTGTTCCTTCAGTTCCACCAATACACGTTGGGAGGGTAAGGTGTTTACCTTTCTCCCAACATAGTTTGCCTCCACTGGAATGTGTCTGCTGTACATTCTATCTATAAGCACAAGTAGTTCTACTTTGCTTGGTCTGCCAAACATGGTCATCGCATCCAGGGCAGCTCTAACTGATCTGCCAGTAAATAGTACATCATCGATAAGGACTACCTTTTTTTCATCAATCGCAAAGGGAACCTTAGTCTTATTGGGTGTAAGCTGTTTTTCCCTGCTCCTGAAGTCATCTCTATGAAATGTAGTATCAAGATATCCCAGGGGGATCTGTACTTTTAACAACTCTTCAAGCTCAGTCCTGATACGCTCGGCAAGGTATATTCCCCTGGGCTGCATGCCCAATATTACTGAGTCACTAAAAGTATGATGATTTTCAATTAAGTGTTGACACAACCGACTGATTGTGATTTTGAGGAGGTGCTTGTCTAACAGAAGTCGTTTTTGCATGACAAAACTGGGGCAAATATAGCCTCATCTTGTCAATTTGGTTTCACCTCTGCATGATATTCTATCTTATTGATATAAAATATCCTACGATTCATTTCTCCAGACTCTCTATTCTCATTGTAAATTCTTTGCTCACCATATGCGAACAACGTATTACCATACCACTCTTCTAAGCCCTCTACCTCTGGATTCTTAGACTTGATTTCGTCGTGTTCATAGGAAAGTCTGACAGGGTTGATAGTATTTCCTTCTACGATCTCATTGCCACTAATGACTTTGGACCGAATTTCATTTTCGTCCAGATACATCAAAACGATCTTATCGTCGTAAGCATTTACCTTGACAAATTCATCAAGCGTGAATGTGGTTACATCGTCAATTCCGAAACTATTATCCCAAATGATATTACCGGCCTTATCAAATGCTACCACTATGGCATGTGTATATTTATAACCCATAAACCCATTGTTATATCCCCCATAATAATTCGAGTAGCTGGCACCATATAGAGAACTCATAGATGAGTATCCTGAATACCGGGTGTAATAGGCTTCAGCTATTAAGATATAGGCGTCCTCACGTTGTATAATATCATGTATCACCAGTTGATAGCTGAAATTCGGCTTCTTACCCTTTTCGGCTTTTCGTTGAATCCTTGCCTTAATTCGGGATTCTCGTCTTTCCTTCATATAACCAAAAAAGTTGTTGAGATCAGCATAGGCGTAATATTTGATAAACTGCTGACGACCATTGAGAAATCTGGACAAATACAACCCCTTACTAAAGGTGGAGGATCTCTTAGAGTATGTCCCTACAACATATTGAAATCCCCCAAAGAAATTTGTTGAAGCTCCGTCAATGAGATTTTTTTCATCCGCATTGATCAGGTTGTCCTGAATGAGAGTTCCTGAGGAAGTATAGGTCCTTGCACGAATTGAGTTCTTCTTGTTCCTCATTCGTTGTGAAGTAATGACTGTAAACACATCAGATACATCATCAGTGATCAACTCCAGAATATCATTATTATCCCCATAAAACCCGGGTATTACCCTGGGTACCCGCTCATCCATATCAAATGTGATCATCACAGGGCGGGTATTTACATATCCTCCCAGCAGCATGCTATTGCCAAGAACTTCGAATTCAGTTAACTGGACGGGGAAAACTGTACTGATATCTATCTCTTCTACCCTGGTAGTCTCAATATCTATGGTATATACCATGAGATCCACTGTTTGATACCGGTTCTTATTAAACAACAGGTAAAATACCCCGTCATAATAGTCATATCCCCTGAAATTACTCTCAAAAGGAATTGTAATAAGGCGCGTCCATTTCACATTGAGCGCAGTGTCCACCATGTGCAGAATCCACTTGTAACCCTTCCCCACACGCTCATAAGTTTCAATCACCGCCAATAACCCATTTTCCTCCCCACTGATTAGGGTAAACTCGGTATCAGCATCTGAAATATCAAATTCAAGTCGGTTTGGTTGACTGATATAGTTGCTTTGCGGCTCCTCATCATTCTTCTGTGCAATAGAAAGAAGTGGAATAAACAGCAACAATAATATGATGGATCTCAGCTGCATATTTTACTTTTCACTCATCCCAATGATAATATCAAATTCTTCTTTTTTGACTGGTTGGACGGAAAGCCTTGAATTTCTTACAAGTACCATATTGGATAAACGTTCATCTGACTTAACCTCTGCGAGAGTAACCGGTTTTTTAAGCTTTTGTTTAGGAGCTACATCTACTACTACCCAGTCTCCCTCCTTTGCGGTTGGGTCGGGGTAAAAAGTTTTTACAACTTCTGCGACTCCGAGTACCTGTTTCTCATTTACACTGTGATAGTACAAACAGAGATCCCCCTTTTCCATTGCTTTCAAATTATTCCTGGCCTGGTAGTTTCTAACGCCATCCCACAATGTTTGTTTATCTCTTTCAAGGTCGGACCATGAATAAGTCCCAGGTTCTGATTTGATCAACCAATAATTCATTTAATATTGAAATTTTTAACTAATAACATAAAGGTAATCATTAAAGTTGTTTGCTAATTTTAAAAAGTGCGAATCAGGACTATCAAATGGGTATCGGGAGCATTTTAAACATTAGTATTGCCAGATGAAAATACTCATCCTTCGGTTTTCATCCATCGGTGATATTGTATTGACAACTCCGGTCATTCGAACCCTTAAGACGCAGGTAGAAGAAGCTGAAATTCACTATGCAACAAAATCCGGATACCTCTCCATCCTCAAATCCAATCCGTATGTAGATAAGATTCATTTGCTAGAGGCTAGCATGAATGAACTGATTCGGGAACTGAAGAACCAAAAATTTGATGTAATCATTGACCTGCACAATAACATCCGGACCAAGAGGATCAGTTGGGCATTGGGAGTCAAAACCTATTCATTCAAAAAGATCAACATAGCCAAATGGCTGATGGTCAATTTTAAATGGAATCGACTACCCAACAAACACATCGTAGACAGGTATATGGAGACCACTTCAGCGCTCGGTGTGAAAATGGACAACCTCGGGTTGGATTACTTTATTCCTGAAGCGGATGAGGTAGAGCTAAGTTGGCTTCCGGACACCCACCGGAATGGTTATGCAGTCTTTGCTATTGGTGGTAAATTCCCTACCAAGCGGCTCCCATTAGAAAAGATGATCGAGTTGTGTGACCGTATCAACAAGCCCATCATCTTACTGGGTGGAAAAGAGGATATTGCAGATGGTGAGCGGATCGAAACTTTTTTTGCGCGACAGGAGGGTAATGAAGCCCTGGAAGAAAGACTCCAGGAACTAGGTAAAAAGAGCATTATCTACAATGGATGCGGAAAGTTCAACCTGAATCAGTCCGCTTCTATAGTCCGACAGGCTCACTGGGTATTTACACATGATACAGGTCTCATGCATATCGCTGCTGCATTTAAAAGGCAGATTTACTCCATATGGGGAAACACCATCCCATCTTTTGGAATGTATCCCTACCGAACGAAATTTGTTGTATTTGAAAACAATAAGATCAACTGCAGACCCTGCTCAAAACTGGGATTTCAGAAATGCCCTAAAGGGCATTTTAAGTGTATGAAGGAGATGATCTTTGATTTTTATTTACCTGACTGATCAATGAAAACCCTTTATATCATCCGACATGCAAAATCATCCTGGTCTTTTGACCTGAAGGATTTTGATCGTCCTCTGGGTGAACGAGGTAGAAAGGATGTTACCCGCATGGGGAAATACCTGGCTCAACATTACGCTGCACCAGAATTAATAATCTCGAGTCCCGCGAGTCGGGCTTTTTATACGGCCTTATTCATTGCCGATCAGTGGAATTATCCAGAAGAACGAATCCGTCTGGCGAGCAGCTTTTATCATGGTTCTCCTGCGGGGATTTTGAAAGAATTGATGGGTTTGGAAAATCAAAATTCAGTCGCCATATTTGGCCACAACCCCGGACTTACTGACCTTGCCAATAACTTATCTGATAAGTACCTCGACAATATTTCTACCTGCGGAGTTGTAGGTATAAATTTCAACATCAATAACTGGGGTCAGCTTGAGAATTCCAAGGGTAATCAATTTATTTTTCTCAAACCAAAAGATTTGTGATGATTGCCCAAACCCCTAAACCGCCTTATTATGCTGTCATTTTCACTTCTATAAGGACCGAAGTAGATGAAGGGTATGCCGAAATGGCCCAAAAGATGGATGAACTGGCTAAAGAGCAACCAGGTTACCTGGGTTTTGAGTCGGCCAGAGATGGAATTGGAATCTCCATTTCATATTGGAAAGATCTGGAATCCATTAAAAGCTGGAAAAGCAACCTGGATCATCAGGTAGCGCAGGAAAAAGGAAGAAAAGTCTGGTATCGGTATTATCACATCAGGATCGCAAAGGTAGAACGTGATTATAAGTTTGGGTAAGAAGGAGCATCCCTGGTTTCCCCCGAGTCAAATTCATTTGATAATTTTTGGTTTATCTTGATCTGGAAATTCAATCACTTTATGATTATCAAGACTTTCAACCTCCCCATCTTATCAATACTCTTAATTCTGGTTTTTGGCTCTTCCTGCAAGAAGGCATCGGGAAAAGTCCCTTTTCTTTTAGGAGCAGGTTATGGCGTTGATGGTATCACTTTAGTGGTTGATGACCTTAAATCTGCGACTGCCTATTACAGGGGTACACTAGGATTTACCATTTTCGACAACACAGGGAAAGGGATATTCAAAGGATCGATCAATACCTCAACAACTTTCTCAGATAAGTCCGTTTTAGAGATTTTGTCTCTAAATGACACCTTACCTGAGGAATTCAGGTCCTCCTTCCTATCTACTTTTCTAGCACATAATGAAGGAGTCAGATTATATACTTTGTCAAGTTCATCGGCTGACTCAACATCCATTTGGCTGACTTCCCAGAGATTTCAAGTGGATCCTATTTATTCTTATCGAATTGAGGAGGTAGAAAAAGGATGGTCATGGGATGATGGGAGCCCACAACGACACAGTTTGTTTTTCAATTCAGCAGACCCACCCCCGTATCTACCAAATTTTCTGGAAAGAGCAGATTTAGATTACAAATTCTCTCGCCAGGAATGGAAAACATTCTACAATTACAACCGCATGTTTCGTTTAAACCCGAATGGTGTGGTAGGAATATCCGCTATACGTGTGGCCGTAGAGGATTTGGAAGCAAACACTGAAGAATTTCAAAAAATGGGTTTTAAAATGCTAGATCACAATGATTCATTGACCCGATTTCACTTGGATCGAAATCAGGAACTACATCTCGTAACTCCAAGATCGACAAATGATGAAATCTCTGATTTCCTGCAATCAAGGGGTCCTGGAGTATTTGCCATACGCTTTGAAGTAAGTAACCTGGACTCTACTTCTGTTTACTTAAAAGAGCGACTGCCCGAAAGGGCACTTAAAATAGGTGAAAATCTCATCACTGTTTCCAATGAATTTGCGCTTGGAGTTCAACTTGAGTTTATTGAGGAGCCTGAAGCACAACGCCTTATGGCTAAGCAGCTAAGCCAAGATGACGTGCTGGACAGTACAGCGGCACAGCATGCAGCGGAAATCTATGCCAAATACTGTGTATTGTGTCATGGCGAAAACCGAGAGGGATATGCTGCAGATCATGCACCCTCACTCCGATCCCATTCTTTACTTGCTACCAGCAAAAACAATAATTTCATGCGGTATACCATTCAGTATGGTCGCGCTGGTACTGCCATGGGGGGTTATATCAGCAGGCAGGGAGGACCGCTGGATTTTATTGAAATTGAATTGCTCTTGCAATGGTTATATGAAATGGCCGAAGTAGATGTAGCCAATGATCTGTCAAGAGAACCTGTGTCCGGGGACGTAGCCTTAGGTGAAGAAATTTATGACAATAAATGTGCAAGGTGTCACGGTGAAAATGGAGAGGGCATCACGGCACCAGCACTGGGAAATTCGATGCTGTTAGCTACGGCTACAGATCATTTTCTTCGGTATGCCATTTCTGAAGGAAGAGATGGCACGCCTATGAAAGCCTTTAAAGACAGTCTGAACAATACTGAAATCGATGCCGTCACCGCTTTTCTCAGGACCCGGGCATCCGGGTGGGAGGTGCCTGCACGGGCCGATACGACTCCGGTACCCTCTCCTGAAAATTATGTTTTGAACCCAACCAGTAAAGCCCCAAATTTCATGCTGAAAGACGGAAAATATTTACCTGCGAAACAGCTGATCAAAGCCCTACAGGATAGTCTGAGGCTGGTGATATTAGATGCCAGATCAGAAGTTGCCTGGCGCCAGATGCATATCCCAGGATCTATCCCGGTTCCTTACTATGAGGAACCAGAAAATTTTGTGTCAGAAATACCTAATGACAGCACATGGGTAATTGCCTATTGTGCCTGTCCACATAAAGCATCCGAAAAAGTGGTTAATACTTTAAAAAGATATGGCTATAAAAATACGGCTATTCTGGATGAAGGCATCCTTGTTTGGAGCCAGCTGGGCTATCCCGTAGAGTACAGGAATTAGATTGATATCGCGAAAATCTTTTTCAAATTTATGAAAAGTATAATGCACACTTAGGGATTCCCCATTGCTCTCAATCACCAAAATGAACTAATTTACCCCAAGAGTTCCAATACCATCATCCGATTATGCTTGACCTATACGGATATCTGAAAGGAGATAATAGCTACAACAAGCTAAAAGTTGATGATCTGCTTTTCATTGAGTACAAATGTCTGGTGGATGAATCTAAAGCTGGAATATGGTCAGATGCCAATTATTTTGTTTTTGTCACCTCCGGTAAGAAGATGTGGCGCAGCATCTATCACGATTATATAGTAGAATCCGGGGACTCACTGTTTGTAAAAAAAGGGGGTAATCTCGTCCATCAATATTTCGATGAGGACTACTGTGCATTGATGGTGTTTATCACGGATGACTTCATCCAAAAATTCATCCAAAGGTTTTCCGGGATCATTAAAGATCATCTGGTTGATAAAGACCACCAATCAGATGCTGTCATTCGGATTCAGATGGATGATTACCTGCAGGGATATATTCATTCACTAGCGGCTTTCCTCAGTTCCCCCACCTATCCAGATAAGAACTTGTTGAATTTGAAGTTCGAAGAGCTGCTGCTCAACATTTTCACCCGACCCATTCATAAAGAGCTGGCCAGTTATCTGCTTTCCATCAGTAAGAATCAAGGTGCTCAGCTAGAACAAATCATGGAGCAGAACTTTGCCTACTGCCTCAACCTGGAACAATATGCCAGTCTTTGCAACATGAGCCTAAGCTCCTTCAAAAGAAACTTTCAGGATGTTTTCAAAACTTCCCCGGGGAAATGGATCGCTGAAAAAAGATTGGATTTTGCCTGTCATCTATTAAAAACCACCGATAAGACCGTCAATGAGATTGGCTTTCAGTGTGGATTCGAAGATCCTTCGAGCTTTATTAGGGCATTCAAACAACGATTTTCAAATACACCTTTACAATACAGGGTAGCTTTAACTGCCTGATTCTAGAGGAATTTGAGGCAAATAGGTCTATTGGCCCAAATTGCTAATTTTCTGAACTTTTCAGTCTATCAGGACGGGTACCTACCGACCTAAGTTTGCATTGTTACTTAATCATCAATCTAAACAAAAAGAAACAATGGAAACAATGACTAAAACAATCAACGGATTCGATCAGGAAGCAATTGGCAACACTGTATCTGCAATTCAGACAAATCCTGATATTGCAAATTTTGAACTAAGAGCTACTAACGAATGGATTTATGGCGCCCATAACAGGAGCTATGTTCAGGGCTTTTACGGAGCATGCCAGGAAGACACCAGCCGCATCGAACCATTTGTCTACGACAACGATGAGCCGCCTATCTTACTTGGGAACAATAAGGGGGCAAATCCAGGGGAAGTGATGCTCCATGGATTACTGTCATGCATGACTACAGCGATGGTGCTATTGGCAGCTGCAAGAGGCATCGAGGTGAGTGGCATTTCATCCAAGATTGAAGGTGATGTAGACCTGAAAGGCTTTCTTGGTCTGGATGCTTCTGTAGCAAAAGAATTCACTCAGATCAGGGTGACTTTTGATATCAAAGGAGCAAGTGAAGCAGAAAAAGAAGAATTGATCACCCTCGCAAAGCAGTCTCCAGTCTATAATACACTTATCAACCCTGTAGATGTACAGGTATCACTTTCAAAATAATTTCAACTTGAAATCAAGACAGGATTTAATGGTCCTGTTTTGATTTGATAAAATCTTAAAATATGGAAACTGAATTCATTCAAATACGAAACAATCAAAGAGGCTCCTGGAACACCTTTTCTCCGGGATGGAAGAAATGGGATGATTTTACCATGAGGTTCTTACAGGAGCAGGGCAACCAAATCATCCATGAACTAAATCTCAATCCTTCAGACAAAGTTCTGGATATTGCATCAGGCACCGGGGAGCCAGGCTTGACAATCGCCGCAAACATTCTCCAGAATGGTCATGTCACCGCAATCGATCTATCTGAGCATATGCTCAGCATCGCTCAGGAAAAAGCCGAAACTCTGTCTATTAAAAACTTTAGTGTGCTTGCTGCAGATGCGTGTGATCTGCCTTTTGAAGATGCTTCCTTCGATGCGATATCCTGTAGACTGGGATTTATGTTTTTCCCAGACATGAAAATGGCCGCTAAGGAAATGCTTAGGGTATTAAAGCCCGGAGGCCGATTAGTAGCTACTGTATGGGCCGAACCTACCAGAAACCTGTGGATCACAACGATCATGAAAGTGCTGAACAAACATTTAGAACTTCCTGCTGCTAACCCGAATGCGCCCGGACTGTTCAGATGCGCATCTCCAGGTTTATTAACTACGCTTTTTAATGAAGTTGGTACAGGAGATGGTTATGAAACAGATATTAATGGGGTAATGTCTTGTAGTACATCCAGTGAATACTGGGATTTCATGAATGATGTGGTGCCTCCAGTAGTTTCAGCACTTCGTAGCACTTCTGATGATCTCAGAGATAGTATCAGAAAAGAAGTATCTGAAATTTTTGAAGAAAATATAGCTCAGGGTAACCCTATGCCTTATGCAGCAAGATTATTTTCCGCCACCAAATCCTGAATATAAAAGGTGAGATAGCTTACAATCCTTCTGGTTAAAGTTATCTCATCTATTATCTTACCGCATCCGTCATTATGAGGATGCTTTCATCTGGATTGTGATAGTTTGCTGAATTTATTTAGCTTATCCGTGGAAAACTATCCTCTCAAATGATCAAAATAGCCCCTCTTTTAGCCATCACAATCATTTATTTACTCATCCCCGGGTGCAAACCTGCTCCTGAAAAAAGTAAGTTTCAGGTAAATATCGAAGTGGATATTACTTCAGACCTGGGTGAAATCAAACCAGTCTGGAGGTTCTTCGGAGCTGATGAACCCAACTATGCTTACATGAAAAATGGGAGGAAATTGCTGGGTGATCTGGGGAAAATGAAACCTAAAGAGGTTTATTTCCGGGCACATAACCTGTTGAATACCGGGAAAGGGACCTATGACCTTAAGTGGGGATCCACCAATGCCTATACGGAAGATGAAAATGGGAATCCTGTATATGATTGGACCCTGGTGGACAGCATTTTTGATGCTTATCTTGAAAACGATGTACGTCCATATGCACAGATTGGATTCATGCCAGAGGCATTGTCCACAAAGCCGAATCCCTATCGCCATTTCTGGAATCCTAAACTACCTTATGACGAGGTATTTACCGGATGGGCCTACCCACCCAACAATTATAAAAAATGGGAAGAGTTGGTGTATCAATGGGTAAGTCATTGTATCGATCGAT
This sequence comes from Bacteroidota bacterium, assembly GCA_047947195.1. Taxonomy (GTDB): domain Bacteria; phylum Bacteroidota; class Bacteroidia; order Cytophagales; family Cyclobacteriaceae; genus UBA7330. The sequence continues at coordinate 308,085 of CP170458.1, read as the reverse complement.
ATGGAAAAGAAGAGGTCGAAGCATGGTACTGGCAAACCTGGAATGAACCCAACATTCCCTACTGGCAAGGTACAGTGGAGGAATTCCATAAACTGCATGACTACGCCATCAATGGAGTGCTAAGAGCTTTACCGACTGCACGGGTTGGTGGGCCGGATGCTGCAGGTCATGGCGGGGATTTCAGCAGGGCATTTATCGAACATTGCCTGGGTGGGACCAACTATGCAACTGGTGAGTATGGAACTAAGCTGGATTTCTTCTCCTTTCATGCCAAAGGTGCCCCTACCTACGATAGTGGTTTTGTTCAGATGAATATGGGTCGTCAATTGAGAACAATCAACGAGGGGTTTAAGCTGGTATCATCCTATCCCCAGATCGCAGATATCCCGATTGTGATTGGGGAGTCTGATCCGGAAGGATGCGCTGCTTGCCAGGGCGACCAGCTCGGGTATAGAAATGGAACCATGTATTCAAGCTACACCGCAGCCATCTTCCCCAGGAAGCTGGATCTTGCTTTGAAACATGGCGTTAACCTTGAAGGTGCACTCACCTGGGCCTTTGAGTTTGAAGATCAACCCTATTTTGCTGGGTTCAGGTCACTTGCCACAAATGGAATCAATAAACCGGTACTGAATGTATTCAGGATGTTTAGCAAAATGAAAGGGAAAAGGCTTGCTGTCGAAAGTGACTCAGCTATCCCCCTCGATTCAATTGTTAGCAATAGTGTAAGGTCCCAGGTGGATGTTCAGGGTTATGCTTCCTTTGATGGTGAAAAAGTGTATATCCTCTACTGGCATTACCATGACAGCGATATTGCCGGTCCCTCTGCGGAAATCAGTATGGCAATCAAGGGACTTCCTGCAGATCGCAATTCCGCATCAGTCAATGTCTACCTTGTTGATCAAACACATAGCAATGCCTATACTGTTTGGAAAGAAATGGGTTCACCACAAGAGCCCAATGAAGCCCAGTACCAGAAACTCGAAGAAGCAAGTGAGTTGGAACAGGTGATCAGTGATCAATCCATTTCCATCACATCTGGTAAGGCTGTGATCAATACTGACTTGGAGCGGCAGGGCGTTGGATTGATTGTAATTAAACTATATTAATAAGGAAACTCAAATTATCTAACCTTTCAAACCTTTTCCATTACCATTTAAGCGCGATTGTAACCACAACTGTAAATCAGTATATCCCGTTAAAATCCATTCAGAGAAATAAATATCTTTGAATGATTAGGACTGTAAATATCATATTATGAAAAAACTGCTGCTCATCCTTTCGCTTGCATCTATCACTATAGCTGCTCGATCTCAGACAAAACTTGTTGAAAAAGTCACCGATAATGGAGATGGTCTGGTGATCCCTTATGAAAAATATGTGCTGGGTAATGGACTCACCCTGATCATTCATGAAGATCACTCTGATCCCCTGGTACATGTGGATGTAACTTATCATGTAGGATCGGCTCGGGAAGAGCTCAATAAATCCGGGTTCGCTCACTTTTTTGAGCATATGATGTTTCAGGGCTCCGACAATGTAGCGGATGAAGAACATTTTAAGATCGTAACCGAATCCGGTGGTACCCTGAACGGTTCCACAAACAGAGATCGAACCAACTACTATGAAACAGTTCCAAGTAATCAGCTGGAGACCATGCTCTGGCTGGAAGCCGATAGAATGGGATTTTTCCTGGACGCTGTCACCCAGCAAAAATTTGAGATCCAAAGAGCTACAGTAAAAAATGAAAAGGGTCAGAGAGTATTAAACGCACCCTACGGAATGTGGAATGAAACTACCATTGCAGCAGTATACCCGTACGGTCATCCCTATTCCTGGAGCACGATTGGTTTATTAGAAGACCTGGATCGGGCAGATCTCGATGACCTAAAGAATTTCTTCCTTCGTTGGTATGGCCCCAATAACGCAGCTTTAACTATTGGTGGCGATGTGGACCCTAAAAAAGTAGTCCCACTGGTGGAGAAATACTTTGGCAGCATCCCTAGAGGACCCGAAGTGGAAAAACTTGAATTGGACCCTCCGGTGATCGAATCGGATCGGTATATATCTCATATAGATAATAACATTCGTTTTCCGGCATTGATGTTTACCTATCCAACTGTCCCGAATATGCATCCTGATGAAGCTCCGCTGGATTGTTTATCGGAGATCCTGGGAACAGGTCAGAGCTCATACTTCTTCAAAAAATTTGTACTGACACAAAAAGCCATTCAAGCCTCAGTCTTTCATCCGGCGGCAGAGCATTCCGGTGAATTCACCATGTTTGTCCTGCCCTACCCCGGTCAGACATTGTCAGATTTTGAAACCGAGGTCAGACAGATATTGGATGATTTTGCTAAAAATGGAGTTGGCGAAGATGATCTTATCAAGTTTAAAGCCAACATGGAATCAAATTTTGTGAATGGTTTGGCGAGTGTTAGTGGCAAAGTCTCCCAGCTTGCCAGGTATCAATATGCTTTTGGCAACCCTAATCTGGTTAATAAAGATCTTCAAAGATATCTCGACCTCACTGCTGAAGATATTCTTCGTGTATTCAATAAATATATCTATAAGAAGCCTGGTGTAATCCTTAGTTATCTTCCTGACGAAGAAACAGCACCTGCTAAACCTGATAACTTTGTAAAACCTACAAGTGGGGAAAATCCGTTCCCACAAACGGATTACAGTGGACTTACCTATAAAAAACCTTCCAATGAACCCTTCGACAGAAGCATTAAGCCAAAGTCAGGGCCAAGCCCTCTAGTCAAAGTACCTGAATTCTGGGAAACAGAATTCAAAAATGGAATTGAGGTTATCGGCACCAAGAGTGATGAGATTCCAACTGTGGCTATTCAGCTTACTCTTTTGGGAGGCCACAAATTTGATGCAAACGACCCGATGAAGAGTGGTCTGGCACAGATTACTGCCAGCATGATGAATGAATCAACAGAAAATTATTCCGCTGAAGCCATGCAGGAAGAACTTCGCAAAGTAGGGAGTAGCGTGGATATTTATGCCAACAGAAACTCTACTGTAGTGAGTATCAACACTTTGAAAAAGAACCTTGACAGGACTCTGGAACTGGTTGAAGAGAAATTGCTCAGACCTGGATTCCAGCAGGTGGATTTTGATCGTGTGATCAAACAGCAAATGGAAGGAATTATCGCCAGCCAGAAAGATCCTTCTTCAATTGCTTCCCAGGTGTTTAACAGACTTCTTTATGGAGATGAGCATATCTTCTCTGTACCAACAGAAGGAATTGAGGAAACAGTGAGTAAAATTACTCTCGCAGATGTTAAGGATTTTTATCAAAAATACTATTCTCCGAATCTGGGTGAATTAGTGATCGTTGGAGATATTGAGCAGAAGGAAATATTATCAAAACTGGGATTCTTAAAAACCTGGACAAACAAAAATGTTTCTGTACCCGACCTTCCCAAACCAAAACCCGGGGGTGTAACAAAGATTTACCTTGTTGACAAACCGGATGCTCCACAATCTGAAATTAGGATTGGTTATATGACAGATCTTCCTTATGACGCTACTGGTGAATATTATAAAGCAAATCTTATGAACTATACCCTGGCTGGGAATTTTAGCAGTCGGATCAATTTGAATCTAAGAGAAGATAAGGGATGGACTTATGGGGCCAGGGGGTCGTTTAGCTCTACTGAAGACCCGGGGCCTTATACAGCCTACGCTGGTGTTCTTGCTACGGCTACTGACAGTTCCGTTGTCGAATTTGTACAGGAAATATCAGGATTCAGCAAAGATGGAATCACAAATGAAGAACTTGAATTCATGAGACTTTCGATTGGACAAAGAGATGCCAGAGAATATGAAACTCCGGGGCAAAAGGCTGGCTTCCTTAGACAGATTGTACATTATGATTTGGATAAAAGCTTCGTAGAAGAACAGAGTAAGATTATCAAGACAATAGATAAAGCAGAAATCAATCGATTGGCGAAAAAGTATCTTGATGATGACAATATGTACATCCTGGTAGTTGGTGACGGCGCATCAAACAGATCAAAGCTCGAGAAGCTGGGTTATGAACTTGTAGAATTAGATGCCAAGGGAGAAGTAGTTGATGAGACTAAGCTACAGATGGACAAATAGTCCTTCTGTAGCCTACTCAATCGTTTCAACCACTAAGTTGTGATTGGTATAGATGCAGATGTCTGCAGCGATATTCAATCCCTCCGTTACCATTTCTTTAGCACTGAGGTTAGGTGCGTGCTTCTTTAATGCAGTGGCTGCCGCCTGGGCGTACATGCTACCGGATCCGATAGCAGCTATTTCATTGTCTGGCTCCAATACATCCCCTGTCCCGGAAATGATCAGTATCTCTCCTTTGTCTGCAACGATCATCATAGCCTCCAGCTTTTTCAGATATCGGTCTGTACGCCAATCTTTGGCCAATTCCACAGCAGCTCGCTTTAGATTCCCTGAGTATGCACCCAACTTCTCATCAAACCTTTCAAGCAGGGTGAAAGCATCTGCAGTAGATCCGGCAAAACCTGTCACTATCTTTCCGTCTTGAAGTTTACGTATCTTTTTGACATTGCTCTTGGCAACGGTATTGCCAAAAGTGGCCTGACCATCGGCACCAATGGCTACTTTTCCATTGTGCTTAATAGCCAATACGGTTGTGGAACGTATCTTTTGTTGTCCCATTAAATAAGGATTCTGACTGGATCTTCAAGCAAACCTTTCAATGTCTGAAGGAAGGCTGCTCCTACGGCACCATCCACTGCCCTGTGATCACATGAAAGAGTTACTTTCATCACGTTTCCAGGCTTCATCTGTCCGTCTTTCACAATTACAGTTTCCTTAATTCCTCCAACAGCGAGGATACACGCATCTGGTGGATTGATGATGGCGGTAAAATCTTCAACACCAAACATTCCCAGGTTGGAAACACTAAAAGTATTTCCGGAATAGTCAGCTGGTGTTAGCTTTTTGTTCTTAGCCTTATCTGCCAGGTCTTTAACCTCAGCAGATATATGAGATATTGTCTTGTTATCAGCAAATCTTACTACTGGCACAATCAGTCCCTCAGGTAACGCCATCGCCACACCGATGTGGATGTGATGATGTTTCACCATCTTATCTCCCATCCAGGAGACGTTGATATCAGGATTTTGTCTCAATGCAGCCGCACATGCTTTCAAAACGATATCGTTGAATGAGATCTTAACTGGCGAAATTTCATTCATGCTCTTACGAGCCTCTATCGCTTTGTCCATGTTGATTTCCATGGTTACGTAGAAGTGTGGTGCCGTGAACATGCTCTCGCCTAACCTTCGAGCAATGGTTTTCCTCATTTGTGTCACGGGGATATCCTCCGAACGTTCTTCCCCAACTACTTGTGGCAGGTTGATGGTTGGTGTACCAGCCTTGGCTGCCGGTGCAGATGCAGGAGCTGCAGATGGTGTGAAGTTTTCTACATCCTGCTTCACAATCCTGCCACCATCACCGGAACCACTTACCTGGGATATATCAATGCCTTTTTCTGCGGCCAGCTTCTTAGCCAATGGAGACGCCTTAACTCTTCCATTGCTTGAATGATCCGCTGATGGTTGTGGTGTGGCTTGTGGAGCACTTGAAGCAGCTGACTGTGTACTTGCAGGCTCTGGCTTGGTTTCTTTTGTTTCTGCAGCAGGTCCTGCATTTGCGGCTTTAATCAATGTTTCATAATCCGCACCTTTCTCTCCAATCACAGCAATTACGCCATCCACCGGTACAGATCCACCGTCTTTTACGGCAGTATATAGCAACACACCCTCATCATAAGCTTCCAGCTCCATAGTAGCTTTGTCAGTTTCTACTTCTGCGAGGATATCCCCTGCTGACACTTTATCACCTACCTTTTTCAGCCATTGAGCGATCACACCTTCTTCCATGGTGTCACTCATCTTCGGCATTTTCACAACGGTCGCATTGATACCTGATGTGTCAATCGCCTCTGAGCTACCACCAGCCGATTCTGCAGCAGGTTTGCTTTCTGCTTTTGCAGATTCGCCATTGCTGCTACCCCCGCCACTTTCTATTTCCTTGATCAGTGCACTGATATCTTCTCCTTTTTCCCCAATGATGGCGATCACTCCGTCTACAGGCACGGCTTCTTTTTCTTTCACCCCGATGTGGAGCAAAACACCATCCTGATAAGACTCCAGTTCCATGGTGGCTTTATCTGTCTCTACCTCTGCCAGCACATCACCTGAACTTATTTCATCACCTTCTTTTTTTAACCATGATGCGATTACACCTTCTTCCATGGTGTCACTCATCTTGGGCATTTTTATTACTTCAGCCATTTCCGGGGAATATTTTTACAGTTAAGAATATTTTCAAAGTTAAACATAAGCGTCTTTTTTGGTAACATCTTTGATTCTATTAATTTGTCCAAAGCTTTTAAATCCAGTAAAAATCACATTTTTTCGGTTGTAATAAGATGCCAGCAAAACATGTCAGCGAATATAAACGACCCATTATTTTATCCAATCAGCACCTGGAAACTATTTATCCGGCGCTTTTTAGGAAAGTAACAGTCAATCAGCGTCCAATAAGAGAAAAACTCCAAACACCGGATAATGATTTCCTCGAACTGGATATTTATCAAAATAATAGGGAAAAATTGGTGATTCTACAGCATGGTCTGGAGGGTGACAGCACCCGCCCATATGTGCTGGGCATGGTTAGGGCTTTTTTAAGTGAAAATTATGATGTGTGTGCCTGGAGCTATCGGGGTTGCGGCGATGAGCTAAATAAACAACCGTTCTTTTATCATAGCGGAGCTACATATGACCTTGAAACTGTCGTAGATAGGTTTATTGACAAGTATGACGATATCACATTAGTCGGATTTAGTCTGGGAGGAAACCTGACCTTAAAATATCTAGGTGAAAAAGCACGCCCCTCGCAGGTCAAAAGAGCTGTGGCTATTTCGACACCATTAGATCTTGCTACCGGATCAGATAACCTTTCTACTCCTAATTGCTATATCTACGAAGCACGGTTTCTCAGACTACTTAAGGATAAAATCAGGAGGAAGGCAGCCATCATGCCTGATAGACTGGATGCAGCTCTATTGTCCAAAGTAAAGACCCTGCGTGATTTTGATGAATATTATACAGGACCGATGCATGGGTATAAAGGGGCTGAAGCTTATTATGAGGCGTGCTCATCAAAAGATTTCATTGCGGGTATCAGGATTCCAACGTTGATCTTAAATGCGTTAAACGATCCGTTTCTCACCCGGGAATCCCTCGACCATCAGTTAGCAGCTGATCTAAAGAACGTATTTTTCGAAACGACATCCACAGGAGGACATGTAGGTTTTGCATCATTTAATCGTAAGGGTTTGTACTGGTCAGAGGAAAGAGCATTGAATTTTAGCAGGAACCACTGATATTTTTCAGCTCCTGATTAACTTTCAGCTTCATGTGCGACCGCTATACCATCACCTGTCCCCCTGATATGCTTGAGAAGATCTTTGGAATCAAAGAATCTCGAGATTATACCCCAAGTTTTAATGCAGGTCCTACCCAGGAGCTTCCGGTAATTCTAAATACCCAGCCAAACAACATAATCAATATGACCTGGGGTCTGATCTCCAAATGGTCCAACAACAAAAGCATTAGCCCCAAGCTTTTCAACCTAACTGTAAATCAGGCCTTCGAAAAAAGGATGTATCAGAAGGGGCTCAGAGAAAACCGATGTGTAATCCCCGCAGACGGGTTTTATCTCTGGAAACAAATTGGAAAGGCCAAGCGAGTCCCTTATTATTTTCATCTGCCGGAAAGAAAACCATTTGGAATAGCTGGGCTATGGGAGTCATATGAAGATATGGATGGGAATCCTACCAACACCTTTATCATGATGATGAGGTCAGCTACAAACCAGGTGGAACCTTACCAGGAAGATATGCCGTTGATTCTATCAGATACCTTATTAAATCAATGGCTGGACGCTGAATTTGAGGTAACTGAGCATGCTCAGTCATTTATGAATGCTTCTGTTGATAAACTGAAATTCCATTCTGTAGCACCGCTGATTTCCAACCTTAACCAAAATCATGAAGGGCTGATCAAAGCGGCTCTCCCTTCTGATCAGCATGGGAATTACACCCTATTTAATTAGTTGTTATATCTTCCCTTACGTTCTAATGCGGTTAAGGCCTGATCAACATTTCTATTCTTGATTTTTACAATTACTCTGCCCTTATAATTGATAAAGCCATATTTGTCTTTCTTCTCTACTAAAAAGAATGGACTACCAGATAATTCACCAATGCTTTGGTACTTGATTGGCACCAATATCTTCCCCCGATGATTTATAAACCCATAAGAGTCCTCCCTTTTTGCCAAATAAAAAGGGTGTTGCCCAAACTTGTTAATGCTCTGATATTTGATCGGAATCCTTTTTTTCCCAATGGAATTTATAGATCCAAATAAATTGTTCTTTTGAACAAGCAAGTGAGGCGACCCAGGCATTCTTTCAATGCTTTGATATTTTATTGGAACAGCAATCTTTCCATGGTGTTTTACCAATCCATATAAGTGATTTTTTTGAGCCAAAATTTTTGGGCTCTTCGGGAATGTATCGAGGCGTTGATATTTAATCGGAATTTCTACTCTCCCCCGACTATCCAATAAACCATATTGACCATCCTTACAAACCAGGTAAAACGGGGAATTCGGAAACTTACTTATGCTTTGATATTTAAATGGGATAACGACTTCATTGCTTTTATTGATCAAACCGTAGTGATCATTCTTCATCACAATTGTTTGAGCATGAGCAACTCCCAACAACATAAAACAGCATATGGTAAATAGTCTATTAATCATACTAGTCATTCAATGATCAGTATTTTGGGATGGTTCGGGCAATCTACCCCATGTTTTTCCAATAAAGACAGCTAACATTCGAAAGGGTTTCCAGTTTATCAATTTAATTATATCATTGCTGTATGTACCCACTTTATTAACTTTAATTGAAAATAAACACCATGTATAGCACCCGAATCTCAGGCATCGGACACTATGTCCCGGAACGCGTAGTCACCAACAAAGACCTGGAGGAATTCATGGACACCTCTGATGAGTGGATCCAGGAGAGAACTGGAATCAAAGAACGTAGATGGATCGACCCATCCACCGACGATATGCCTTCCACTATGGGTACCAAAGCGGCCCGGATAGCTATCAAAAATGCTGGGCTGCAACCTGAAGACATAGACTTTATCATTTTTGCCACGCTGAGCCCTGATTATTACTTTCCAGGACCGGGGGTACAGGTACAGGATCAGCTGGGGATTGGTGAAATCGGTGCACTGGATGTGAGAAACCAATGCTCAGGTTTCGTCTATGGATTGTCTGTAGCAGATCAGTTTATCAAGACAGGCATGTATAAAAACATCCTGCTAATCGGTTCAGAATATCATTCCGGAGGCTTAGAAAAAACAACCCGGGGAAGGGGTGTAACGGTAATCTTTGGAGATGGTGCCGGAGCAGTGGTACTATCACGATCAGAGGAACAGGGTAAAGGGATTCTGAGTACTCACCTGCATTCGGAAGGCAAACATGCCAAAGAACTGGCATTGATTGGACCCGCCACAGGAAGGTGGGTGGACAGGATCATAAGTGAAGCAGACCCGGAAGACATCAGCTATTATCCATATATGAATGGAAATTTTGTCTTTAAACATGCGGTTACCCGATTTCAGGAGGTAATTTTTGAAGCACTCGAAAAGAATAATATCAGCAAGGAGCAGATCGACATGCTGATCCCTCACCAGGCTAACCTGAGAATCAGTCAGTTTGTACAGAAAAAACTGGGTCTTAGCGATGATAAGGTCTATAATAACATCATGCGTTATGGTAATACCACAGCTGCATCGATACCCATTGCCATGAGCGAAGCTCATCTGGAAGGCAAAATCAAGCCGGGAGATTTGGTTTGTCTGGCCGCATTCGGTAGTGGATTTACCTGGGCATCCGCGCTGATTAGATGGTAGTATGGATCATCCGACCCGGGAAGAACTTGAGGTATTAAAAGATCAGCGCTTTCTGCTCATCAAACAAAGCCTTTCAAACAAGGTAATTGCCCAATTATCCATGATAGAACGGTTATTAAAAGATGAAATAGAGAAATCAAATTTCAGATTCCCTGATCAGACTTTTCTCAAAGCCGGCAAAATATCCAAAGGAGAAAACTATCGTTCACTCCCCTATTATTTGTTGGATTACCCCCGATTATTTACTCATGAAGCTGTTTTTGCTTACCGAACCATGCTTTGGTGGGGAAATGAATTCAGCTGCACACTCCATATTGGGGGGCGTCCATTAGATGAGTGTGCTGAAAAACTGAAAGCTCGCTTACCACAGGAAAAACGGCTCTATTTTTGCATCTCTAACAACCCATGGGAATATCATTTTGAAGAATCAAACTATGAACCCATAGAATCTATTACCGTAAAAACCATCACTGATCAGATTAATAAGCATGATTTTATCAAGATCAGTGATAAAATTTCCTTGGATAATTGGGATCAGTTTGGTGATTTTTCGTTAACTACACTGAAACGGTTTCTTAAGTTGATTGATTAGCTTATGTCTAGAATTTCATTAATACTCCTACTAATCATTGGTCCGTTTTGCATGTATGGCCAATACACTGACACTAACGAATATGTCTTTGCTCAAGATTCCTTGAAAGACGGAATTTATCAAGCTGTTTTCGGAAATGGCCGGGTAGCCATAAAAGGGGAAATAAAAAAGGGGGAAAAGGAGGGGCTATGGGTCTATTATTATTCCAATGGCGAAGTAAAGGAGCTAATCAATTACAATGCTGGCAAAAAAAATGGTATCCAACAGCGATTTGATAAAAGTGGAGTACTGATCAGCACAACAACCTATAAGAATGATATCCTGAATGGTCTTTATGAAGAATACTATGACAATAGCATGCTCGCATTGGAAGGGACCTATAAAAATGGCAAAAAAGACAGCACATGGATCGAACATTTCCCTGATGGAACCAGAAGCTACATCAAGGAATATAAAAACGGATCAGCTCATGGCAAGTGGACCTATTATTTTGAGTACAACAGGGTAAAAGCAGAAGAATATTACAACTATGGAGTAGAAACCGGAAAATGGACCATCTATTTTCCCAATAAGCAGGTAGAGAAAGTATTTCAGTATAAAAATGGGTTGCTAGACGGTCCTTATGTTGAATACTTTAATGATGGGAAAAAAAGTGTGGAAGGTCAATATGAATTCGGCTTGAAGACTGGCACCTGGGTGAGTTTCTATCCAAGTGGAAACCTGTACGCTATTGGAGATTATTCAGCGGATGAAAAATCAGGGATCTGGAAATATTTCAAAGAATATGGCTCACTCGCAGAAGAAGGACCTTATGTAAATGACCAGCGTAATGGTCAATGGATCTACTATTACGATTCTGATAAAGCAGAAATGATTGGAGCCTTTGAAAGTGACCAAAAAAATGGTCTGTGGGGCCTATTTTATGAAAACGAACAACTGAAACAAGAACAACAATGGGTTAATGGGAAACTCATGAATGTCACTGATTTTTATTCAATTAAAGGGAATAAACTAAATCCGGGAACCTTAAAAGATGGAAATGGAACCCTTATCACTTACACGGCTGAAGGTCAGATTGAAAATGTTTACAATTATGTGAATGGCCTACTACAGGGAGAATTCACTGCCTATTATCCGACTGGAACCGTAAAAGAGTCCGGCCACTATTCAAATGACAAAAAAGAAGGTACCTGGAAACAATATCATGAAAATGGAGCAGTTGCAGCAGAAGGCAGATACACAGCTGGCGAATTAACCGGTAAATGGAGTTTTTACAATACCAGGGGAAGATTGACCAAAATGATCAATTACAATCCGGATTGAGTTTCAACAATCAATTGATTTATTCCTTCCACAACGACTGAGGGATGCGACCAGGGAATAAAATGTCTCTCCCCTTCCAGATAGTTCACCTGTATCAAAGAATCAGCAATCATCCTTTTGGCAAAATCAGCATTTTCTACCGGCACAAAAGAATCTTTTGTTCCATGAATGACCAGGCATGGTATGTGAATATTGCGCCATAAGGGTAACATTTTTTCGAGTTCTGCCTTCAATCCAATAATTTCTTCATTGCTCACCCAAAAATCTGTGGGGGTGACCAAATCCCCAACCCAGGTCTTCCCTAAAGCTCTGTACCATTCAAATTTTTCCATTTCTGGATCTATTGAGGGTGCCAGAAAGAGTAAACCCTGAACCAGGGCTGGAAAATCCATTGCAATGCGAGCAATTACAGGCCCTCCCAATGAGTGGCCAACAAGGATCTTGGTGGGATTATCAAACTTTTTAATTACTTCACTAATCAGGTATGCCTGGTTTTTAATAGATGGTTCGGCCGTTCCATAATCAGAATATCCAAAACCAGGCCTGTCCACTGATAGCATATCATATTTACCGAACAGACTATCTGTGGTCATATACCTGGAAAATGCATTCCAGGAACCGGGCGATCCATGGACAAACACGATAAGATTATTACGGTGGGAGTTGGAATAGACATAGTGTATTTGCTGACCATCGACCGTTAGTGTATCTGACTTCAGGTTGCTATGCTGACTTAGAAAATCATTCATCTCATTGGCTGAATACCTGAAATCCATACAAGATGACGTTAATAGGGCAACCAGTAAGTAAATTAGCCTGCGCATTCAGTTTAATTCAACAGAAAATTGGTACACTTTATTAAATTGAACTTAAATCTATTTATATGAGATCTCTCTTTTCAATACTTCTGATGGTTTTTGCTTTATCTGCTTATGCCCAGGAGCCTCTTATTCGATTTAATTACTTTGAGACAGATTTTAGTCCATTCGAAACTTATAACATTAACATTTTCAAACTGAATGGCAGAAATGTGCCTTATGACTATAGTATCAGAACCAAGTTACTCATTGAAAAATTGCATGAAAGAATGGAAAAAGTTGATCTCCAGTCTAAAGAAAAAGAGGGGGATATTTATTTCAATTATCATTTTCAGGTAGATACTTTACCGATCGGATTTCAAAGGCCTGAAGGCCCCCTGCCTCAAGACGTGATAGCAGAAATCACCATAGAGATATTCGATGCTGAATATCATGATAAACTCTTTACTTCCAATATCTATGGATTATTGGTAGAGGACAAAAAAAACGGAAAAACCATTAAAAAAATCTATAAAAGACTTTTTAGAGACCTTGAAAATTAATGGATGACTTCTATCAACCAAACATTGATGTATCCCCAAAATTAGAGGGTGAGGAATTTAAGCACTGCACCAGGGTATTGCGAAAAAAGGTCGGTGACCAGATTGGTCTATTTGATGGAAAGGGTACATATTATCAGGCAACAATTTCTTCTCTACTAAAGGATTCCTGTAAGCTAGAAATCACCAATAAGATTGATCTCCCTTTAAAATCTTTTCATGTTCACCTGGCTATCGCTCCAACAAAAAGTATGGATCGGATGGAATGGATGGTAGAAAAATTGGGAGAGTTGGGTATTGATGAGATCTCCTTTCTGCAAACACAACATGGCGAGCGACCTAAGATCAAGCTCGATAGGTTACAAAAGAAAGCAATTAGTGCACTAAAGCAGTCCAAAAGCGGCTATCTAATGAAAATAAACCCGCTTATTCGTTTTAACGATTTTATTAAACAAACTACGTCTCAGCCAAATAGATTTATTGCTATCGTGGAAGAAAGTCTGCCTTCTTTTAAAAAACTATTGAGACCCAAACAACCTATCATCATCATGATCGGACCGGAAGGCGATTTTTCTAAACAGGAAATGGATTTAGCTTCGAATCAGGGAATCAAAAGAATTTCCCTGGGGAAAAACACGCTCAGAACAGAGACCGCCGGTCTGATTGCCTGCCATGTAGTGAATATGATTAATGATTACTGAACAGCTTCAAATGATGCACTCACATTCTTCCCAGCCCTTTGGTAGACCAGTTTAAGATACTTACTTGTAATACTTTCTACCAACATAAAATCAACCGGACCCTCTTTAAAATTCAATGAATCGGTAAAGACATTATCAGTCGAAGAGGCTGCAAATCCACCTAATAAGAGTGTGTCAGACATAGCACAACCAGTCTGCGGAATGACCTCAAATGCATACACTGAATCTTTGGGATATCTCTCATGTAATCGGAATGTTGAATAAACACTGTCTTCACATGAAGAAATGGATATTACATTACCATCAACGATATATTGAGTCCGGAACCAGGTCTTTGCACTATCACTTGCCAGGAGTCTTACAACCTGATAGTCATAGAACCCAACTGGTATATCCTCCGGTTGACAAGCCCACAGCAAAGGAACGATTAGTAATAATCTTAAAAATTTCATTCCAGAAAAAAACGAATTGATGGAACCCTTATTTTGAGTTATTTGTCTTCTTATCATCATTCGAAGCAAAAATAGGTGTTCCGGTCATCTAATTTGCTGAGATTGCATAGTCAATTGATATTTGCATGAAGATCAAAAGAAGAGAAGTCATCGAGTGGTCAGTGGTGATTGTTGTTGGCGCCACACTCTATTTCACTGGCTTACATACCCAGGTACTGGGTCAGCTACAGCGGGTGATACTTGCAACTGGTATCATCACACCTGACCTGGATGAACCCACCATCAAAGCAAACTATCAGTTCATGCTGGAAGATTTTGAAGGCAATAAAATACCATTTGACCAATTTAAAGGGGAAGCAGTCTTCATTAATTTCTGGGCTACTTGGTGTCCCCCTTGCATTGCAGAAATGCCGGATATCCATGATCTTTATAAAAAATCAGGTGAGCATGCAGCATTTGTGATGATTTCACTGGATCGGGACCAACAAAAAGCAAGAGATTTTGTCACCAAAAAGGAATTTAAGTTCCCGGTTTATTTCCTTGCATCTGAACTTCCTCCTGTCTATGATCCAAGTGCCATACCCACAACTTATGTGATCTCCCCGGAAGGAGAAATCGTTGTTACCAGGCATGGAATGGCCAAATATGATACAGAAAAATTCCGTACTTTCCTGGAAGAATTATAGCTTAAAGAAGATCTTTTTCTGATACAACCAATAACAGAGATACCAATAGACTCCAAAAACACAGGCTGATCCTATGATTAGTTGCAGGACTTCGGGTAGTCCGATCCATCCGGTAATATTATCTGTGATCACCCGAATATACTCTCTTAACCATCTGCTACCAACGATCTCGAAGAACAGATAGATAAAGATGGAATTCATCCCAACAATGGTGAAGAATCTAAGGTGCTTTCTGTGACCTTTCATATCAATCCACCAGTAGCAAAACGCTAACCCAAGCATACACCAACCAAGAGAGGCAAGTGTGAATGAAGTAGTTGCTATTCTTTTGATAATTGGTGTAATACCAATCCAATCCTGCGCAAAACCAACGACCAGACATATAGCGCCCCAAATGATAACCGGCTTAATCTGATCCTTATTATTCAAAAACCACTTACCTGCCATAGCCCCACCAATGGTATGAACTGCAGTAGGTATGCAGTTGATGGCAACCCATCCTCCTCTATTGATCTTATTCATCAAAATAAGATCAATCCAATTACCAAAATTGTGCTGATCCGTAAAGGGCTGGTCAAAACCAGGTATACTTGTCAAACGATATAGTCCTTCAGTCAATAGTAACAATCCCGCGCAAACCAGGATTTGCTGGGTATAGGACCATCGGAAAACAAGGAAAGCCACCAACATAGTGAAAGAAAGTTGAGTCAGCACATCCCACAGTTCAAAAGATAAACGATCCCCTCTTACGGCATAATCCAGCACACCCCAGAAAAACAGCCATCCGGATCGTTTCAGTGCTTTTTTAAATGAATCCTCCCAGGAACGGCCCATCGCATATTGCTTATTCAAAGAGAATGCCATAGCCGTACCTGCAATGAACATGAACCCTGGTTGGATCAGGTCCCAGAAGCGCAACCCATTCCATGGGTGGTGGTGAAACTGCATAAAAAATCCGTGAAGGATCCCATCAGTATAATCAATTAGTCCATAGGAGCCAGCTGCTTCACTTGCAAGTAATACCATGATAAATCCACGCATAAAATCCAGTGACAGTAGTCTTTGCTGTGGATCCTGAAGGTCTGAGGTTGTGGTCATGTTGATCATTTAATCATCAACAATAAGAAATTTATCGCTTCCAAACAAAGGCTATTTCCCGATGCAGATCAATTCCTTGAGGGTGCGATGATACAATTTACCATTGGCATATGATGGTGTATTGAGGGACCAGGTTTTACCCAAAGGTCCAAGATCATTTACACTCACCAATGCCTCTCTATCAAAATTTGCCGTTTCGGAATCAATGATATAACAAACACCAAGCATGGTGGTATAATAGATTTTGCCATTAATGGCAATTGGATTCCCATTGAAGCACCAGTGCCAGCCATTTCTCCGGGAGCGCTTATCCTGGGACACATCCAGTCCCCTGGAATTGATGGTTTCTGTCACCAGATTTTGCTGCCAGATCTCCCGATCACTGTCTTTGAAGACTGGAACCTCAAGATATTCTACCCGTCCAGATTTCAAATTGACCCTGGCAAACGAATAAGCCGGCCCAATACCTTTTCGATGGCGTCCTTCCTTGAAGCACATAAAAAACAATTGATCCCCTATGATCATGTTGGTGTACCACCCGGGGAAAACATTGAATCCGGTCTGTTCTTGATAATTGATCCCTTCTTGGAACTTGTATGCATTCGCCACGGTATCATACCCTCGAACATCCACATGATCCGTCAATGAAATCTTTTTAAGCAGTTCTCCATTATTGGAATTTAGGACATGCAGTTCATTTTCTGACTCAGTATACCAAACAGCATAATCCTTATTGAATACCGAATGATAAAGCGCCATTCCTTCATCTGTCTGATATCTCCAGATATTTTTTCCATCACTCAAATCGATCATAGAGTATCCCCTGGGTTCTTCAGGTATCTGATGATGCCCGCCACGACCAATCAGGACAGTTGGTCTCCCAAGCACATCCTTTGAATAAAAAGGCGTATTGTAGTGTGTTAATCCATCTTCAGAGATCCAAATTACTTCACCCGTATTCTTATCCAGCCCATAGAGATAGTTCCATCCAAATTCCCTTTCTCCATCCTGCTCCATGTACGGTTCCATATTCACTAATATATCCCCTATTAGGAAGGGTTCAAACTGCTTGTTGAATGGAAACTCAATCCCATTTAGCTCCTCGATGGGATCCCATTTACGTTCCCACAGCTTGTTGCCTTCAAAATCAAAACCGGTAATATTCCCACTCGAATTAAAAAACCAAACCTTTTCCCCATCTGTCACCGGGCCAGGTGAGGTGGAATCACTAAACCCGTACATGTAAGGGCTTTTAACGCTACCCTTTATTTCAGATTGCCAGAGTATCGTTCCATCTGTTGCATCAAGGCATAGTGCGACAATATCCGACCCCATCAGATCTTCGATCTTCTCGCTGGTCGCAGGCTTCATAATGGAAAGAAAGATCCGATCACCCCAGACAACAATTGCACTTTGTCCCCCTTCAGGCAGGGTACTGGTCCAAAGGGTATTCTTCTTTTCAGCAACGCTAAATGACAATGGGGGTTCCTGGTCAATGGTAATTTGCCAGGTTCCATTTGGGCCGGAAGGCTGTGGCCAATTTTGAGTCTCAGCTGCGCAAGAAGCCAGTAAGAAGGCAAGGAAAAGTAATCTCATCTTTGAATAGTTATTATTAATCATTTTCATCTCGACTTTTTTCTCCTTCCCCACCAATAAATAAAACCGGTAAAAGGTAAAGAAGCGGCAATGATAGAAGAGAGAAATACCAAAAGTCTGCCCGGAAGGCCTGCAATGGTTCCAAAATGTATGTCATAGACCATCCCGTGTAATCGTTCATATGCTGAGGTCTCATCTCCTGGACCATGCATGAAGTTACCCAGGATCTCTTCCCCGGTATACCTGTTGAAATAATAATGATAAGAAGTGAAAACCAGCATTCGGGAATCATTGAGGGTTACCCTGATAATATCCTGTTTACCATGCGGGTTGCTGATTCTCAGGTTATAACCTGGAAAACGATCTCTAAATACCAAGGTCAGGCTGTCCATCAAGTCAAATTGGTTAGTGTTAAGGTGCATTTGCAAAGTATCCGACTTTGGTTGTTCGTAAGTCACCCCAGTTTCTCCGGTCATGGCTTTCAGACTGCTCTTCACAATCTCAAATCCCCAAAATAAGCCAGTGACCACAATAAAGAGCGCTATCCAGGTAGCATAGAAACCCAGTACATTGTGAAGATCATAATTCAACTTTTTGGGTGAGGTACCCCACTTGATCATAAACCGCCCTTTCCGCTCCTTTTTACTTGATGGCCACCAGATGACCAATCCGGTGATCAGCATAATCAAAAACAACAGGGTGACCCAATGAACTACTTCCCTGCCAAACTGCTTCATAAGCAAATTCCGATGTAATCCAATCATGAAGCTGATAAAGCCGGTATTCATATCCTGAATATGGATCAATTCAGCTGTATACGGGTTCAATTGAGCGATGTAGTATGTACCCTGACCGTATAGCAGCACTTCACAGGTCTTATCCGGTTCTCTGAAAAAAGCCGTACGATAGTCACCCTGAGGAAATTCTTTATCTATTGTTTCTTTCAGATCGGATGGAAGAACATAATCTTTATTCTGGGCGGGTATACCCTGGTTGAATAGCAGGTATCTGATCTCTGGCTGCCAAACCAGTATAGCCCCGGAAATAGCCACAATAAAAAAGAGAATCCCTACTGCCAATCCAATCCATAGATGAATTTGCCCGATGAGTTTTTTAAGCGTCATTCCTTAAGTTTAATCACAGTTCATCCCTGGAAAGATACACGGTCTTTCGGAAGTATTCTGAATGCTGTTTTTCAGAGATAAGGCCACCTCGAATCCCCAGCCATGTAAGGTTTCCAATTTATTGTCCTCCGTCATATCCATTTCTTCACAATCACTATTCCCGGGACCCCATGACCATGCCATCCAGCCTGTTCCCGTTTCCTGACAATAATCCAGAATGTATTTATAATCAATACAACATTTACATCCCACCTCCATCGGGGCAAATTCACCAATGATGAAGGCAATGCCCTTAGCTTTGGCTCTATCAATGGCCTCTTTAATTCTGGATTGGGGAATATTGCTATCCCACTGATGCCACGAAAATATCAGGTTTTGTAGCGGATCTGCTTTAAGAATTTCCTCCCCATTATTTAAAATATCACTTTCTCTTCTTCCCCATGCGGCAGCATCAATCACAAGCGGTACCGTCAGACCAGAATTCCTGAGCCGCAACACAGCATTTTGGTAAGCTTCACGATATTCAGCAGGAGACACCTCGTGATTACCTGCCTCATTGGCAATATTCAGGAGGACGTATCTTTTATGCTTTTCAATGACCTCGACAATGTCTTTACGACTCCAATAGTCAACACACTGTTGTAGCTGGCCCCATTTTCCTGTTGCTTCCCAAACCGACGGCATAGCAACCATATTGTTAGCGATACAATTTGAGAGTGTAGCGTCAAGTTCTTCAGGAGTGCCTTTCGTAAACCAGAATATCCGGACAATATTGGCACCTGTTTTTGCTATTTCACGATACGATTCGGCCCCTGATCGATCCTGGTAAAAAATCATCTTATTGACTCCCCTGGCAACAAACTCTTCTCCATTCGGGGCAAAGATTTTACTTCCCTCAACAAAAAAAGTATCTCTATTAACCGCATTTTGGCTACAGGAAAGGCATTGGATTAAGATTATTAATAGGATGACTCTTACTGTTGGTGCAATCATAATGGTGAAGTTGTAGTCTGCTCCTTCAGTTAAAAATAATGAATTTAAAATCTATTCATGGATTTTGAACCTGCAATCCTGGCCTATTGTCTGTCTTTCCTTTATTAAATTAGCGGGAATCCTTTAGCATATAACCATGTCGAAATTCAATCTTAGCCCGATCCTCCTTTTATTAATCTTTTTCAGCTGTCATTCACCTGAATCCAAACCAACAGGTCCTCCAAATTTTGTGGTGATTTTTTGTGATGATCTGGGATATGGTGATCTGGGCACTTATGGTCACCCTACCATTCTCACACCCAACCTGGATCAGATGGCTGCTGAAGGTCAGAAATGGACCAACTTCTATGTTGCTGCATCTGTATGCACCCCAAGTCGTGCGGCTCTAATGACTGGTAGATACCCGGTTAGAAGTGGAATGTGCAGTGATAAGGCCAGGGTGTTGTTTCCAAACTCTGTCAATGGTTTGCCACAAAGTGAGATTACGATTGCAGAAGCTTTGAAAGACCTGGGCTATCAAACGGCCATGATAGGAAAATGGCATTTGGGTCACCGGGAGCAATTCCTCCCCACCAACAATGGCTTTGATTCTTATTTTGGCATTCCCTATAGCAATGACATGGATAAGGTTAAAGGTAGTCGACCTTATTGGGAAGTAGCGGATAGCATCCCAACAGAAGATTACAATGTTCCCTTGATGAAAGATACGGAGATCTATGAGCGACCAGCCAATCAATATACGTTGACCAAAAGATATAGCCAGTCTGCAGTGGATTATATCAAAACCCGGGGTGACGAACCATTTTTCCTGTACCTGGCTCATAACCTGCCACATATTCCCCTGTTTGCATCAAAAGAATTTGCGGGAACTAGCCTGAGAGGATTATATGGTGATGTGATCCAGGAGATCGACTCCGGAGTTGGGGACATACTCCAGGCATTAAAGGACAAAGGACTGGATGAAAATACCATGGTAGTTTTCACCTCTGATAATGGCCCCTGGAGAGTGTTCCGAAGTCATGGAGGCTCTGCAGGACTCCTGCGCGGGGGAAAAGGTAATACCTGGGAAGCAGGCATGAGAGTCCCCGGGATTTTCTGGTGGCCAGGAAAGATTGCTCCGGGAATTCAAACCGGCATTGGATCCACACTGGATATCTTTACAACCCTTATAAGCCTTGCCGGTGGAGAAATTCCAACTGACCGAATAATTGATGGACTAGATCTAAGTGAAACCTTACTCATTGGGGATGAAAGTCCAAGAGACAATATGCTATATTATCGTGGCAGCAAGTTATTCGCAGCAAGATTAGGAGATTACAAGGCTCACTATACCATTCAGGGTTCTTATGGAATGTGGGAAGAAAAAGAGGATCAGGATCCACCCTTGTTATTCAATTTATCAGTAGATCCATCTGAAGAGTGGAATATCAATGAAGAAAAACCTGAAATGCTGGAGAAGATCAGCCAGATGGTTAAGGCACACGAGGAGAAACTGGTCCGTGGTGAAGATATGTTAGCTGAAAGAGAATAAACAGATGACAGAAAACTTAAGTATTGCAGTAAAAATTCAGTGTACCCTTGGAGAGGGATCCATCTGGGATGATCGAAGGAATTGCCTTTTTTGGGTCGATATATATCAGGGTATATTGCATCGGCTAGATCCAAAAACTAATCAACATGATAGCAGGAAGATTGGTGGTTTTATTGGTTCGATCGTACCCTCGGAAAGTGAGGATTTAATCCTTCTAAACAACCGATCCTTCATTAGTCTGGATTGGGAAACTGGTTCATTTCATACGATTGGTGAGGTAGAAAAAGATATCGAAGAGAATCGTTTCAATGATGGGAAATGTGATCCCGCCGGTCGATTCTGGGCAGGTACTATGCCGCAGCCAGAAGACAAAGCCTCTGGAGGTTTGTATTGTTTATATCCTGACATGTCAGTTGAAAAGAAACTTGATAATATCAGCATCTCGAATGGGCTTGTCTGGACCAGCGATAAAAAAACCTTCTACTATATCGATACACCAACCAAAGAGGTTTGGGCTTTTGACTATGATAATGCTACCGGGAATATCTCAAATAAACGAGTGGCAGTTTCAATCCCCGAATCCGAAGGCTTTCCCGATGGAATGTCCATTGATACAGAAGACAAGCTGTGGATTGCCCACTGGGGTGGTTATCAGGTAGCCAGATGGGATCCAATTACTGGAGAAAAGCTTTACTCAGTCAAAATGCCAGTGAGCCAGGTCACTTCATGCGCTTTTGGAGGGAGTGATCTGGATCAGCTGTATATCACCTGTGCAAGAAAGGGCTTGAGCGAAAAAGCGTTGGAAAAAGAACCCTTAGCAGGATCACTTTTCGTTTATGATACCCAAGGAAAATTTAAGGGGGTACCAGCTAATCGGTTTAAGAGAAACTGATTGTTAATTTAGTAAATCGCCTTAAAAATTTATGAGAAAGCATCTTTTCCTGTTCTCAATTTTAATTTCAACATTTGGTATCGCTCAAAGCCAAAATCAAATCACCATAGGTCTTGTTGATAGCATATATTCTGATGTCTTAAAGGAACAACGAAAGGTCTTCATCTATCTGCCAGAGAAAATAGATTCTTCTAAAACTTCAAAATATCCGGTCATCTACCTGTTGGATGGTAGCGTTTATTTCACTTCAATATCCAGTATTGTTCAGCAGATGAGTTCCTTTGGAGCAACCTCCTTTCCAAAATCTATTGTGGTGGCGATCCCTAATACAGATCGGGACAGAGATCTTACTCCGGATGACCCAACAAAAAATTATATTGATTCAACAGGGATAATCAGGTTTACAGCATTTCTAGAAAACGAGCTGATTCCATTTATTGATTCCATCTATCCAACACTCCCATACCGAACGTTAGTTGGACATTCTCTGGGAGGCTCTTTTGTGATCAATACGTTACTTGATCATCCGGAATTATTCACCAACTATCTGGCGATTGATCCTGGCATGAAATTTCATGATTACGAGTTTTATAAAAAGGCACTCAAAACGCTCCGAATCAATAAGTATGAGGGTAAATCCCTGTTTCTAACGGTGGCCAATACAATGCCAGAAGATATGGATACCAGCACGGTCCTCAAAGACACTTCTTGGATCACCTCAACCATTCGTACCAATTTGCTATTTGCTAAAAACCTGGATCGCATTTCCAACAATAAACTGGATTATCGGTGGAGTTATTATCCGGATGAAAATCATATCAGTGTCCACACCATATCCGCCTATGAGGGGTTAAAATATTTCTTCCGCTGGAATATGATTGACCTGGATAAAATCATCAGAACCGACCCCTCAATTTCCAGCGAATCATTTTACAAAAGAATAATTGACCACTATCAAATAGTTTCCCACAAACTTGGGTATGAAATCCTGCCAGACTGGGATCAAATCAATGATCTTGGATATTATTTCCTGAAAAGGGAAGATATTGAAGGTGCCGCATTGTTTTTCGCCTTTAACCTTGATAAACACCCTGAAAATTCAAACTCCTGGGACTCCATGGGTGACTATTATGTAGCCAAATCACTGGAAGAAAAGGCTACCGAGATGTTTACCAGGGCCATTGAAATCGATGGTAATCGATACTCCATTCAGAAGCTTGAAGAACTCAACAGACAAACTGCTGAAGAGTAAACTCTGCTTTCTTATCAATAAGTCAGACTTTTCAAATAGGCGATACTTTGAGGTACCTGCACGCTAGGTTGTGGACTCTCATCCTCAATAAACATATGCTTGATGCCAATCTTATTTGAAGCTTTGAGGATACTCGGGATATCCAATTCACCGGTCCCAAGTACAACATCATTTTCCACTGAGGTCCCGCCAGTCTTATCCTTAGGGGTACCTTTCTTCAGATCTTTCACATGAAGTAATTTCCACCGATCACCATACTTTTCAAGCAATGCTACCGGGTCACCCCCTCCAAAATGGGTCCACAAAATATCCATTTCAAAAGAGACATCATCCGGATTAGTATTTTGAATCAAATAGTCCATCAATGTTCCGTCCATATAAGGTTGGAACTCAAAGCCATGAACATGGTAAGTGTATATGATTCCATTTTCCTTCAATACTTTACCCGCTTTGTTAAATACTTCAACAGCCTTTTGAGCTTCCTCCAGTTTGAAATTACCACGCTCAGCTCGAGGAATTCCTGCACACATCACATAACTGGCACCCAAAGCTTTTGCCCTTTCAACAACAGCCATCGGGTCCTCTTCCAATTCGTTAAACCCAGCTCCGGTACCGACAATTTTTATTCCACGGTCTTCACATAATTTTCGGTATTCTTCTGGTGTCAGATCACCTTTTGGTCCCCCCTCAAGCTCAGTAAATCCCATTTCAGCAATAGTATCCAAAGTCGCTTCAATCCCATTTGGGAAACTATTTCTAAAAGTATAATCCTGAATACCCAGCGGAACTATGTATAAAGGCTCTGCTTCAGCAGTTGCCTTTTCTTCATTTTGTTGTTTTTGTGGACTTTGACAAGCAATAAATCCAATCAATAGAAGAGTTAAGTATTTTTTCATCATGGTTGGTTAAAAGAATTGATCCTAAAGATAAGAAAAACAACACCCTAATTGAATCAATTCAAAGCTATCAGCGTTTGATCAATGAGATCACCTTGGTCAGGTTCTGTAGCCTTCCACGAAAATGGGAAGGCTTCAATAACCTTTTAGAAACTCTTTAAAATACTCCTAAAAGTCAAACTAGGCAAGTAGAATAAGAATCTTTTATAAAAAATGTTGACTACAATGGGCATAAAAACTCAAAATAAACTCTCCAGATTTAGAAAAAAGAATCCGGTCCAACCGATCAATATGTGAGAAATACTTACCCCAATGAGATTGCCATGTCGTGAATATAACCAACCCCAGAATAAACCGGGAATAAAAACTATAATAGCCAGCAATCCACCCATCAAATGAACATGTGTAGCTGCGAAAAGTGCATTAGAGACAAGGATTGCCCGAAATGTCACATTATTTCCGTTAAAAAAACGTTGTAAGCTCCCTTGAAGAACACCGCGGGCTATAAATTCTTGAATGGGAGAGTGGAAACCGTATAACATAAAATTAAAAAATAAATATTTCTGATCTAACGGATGAAAATCAATGACAGGCAAATGCTGATATTTCACAACATAAGTCACCAAATACCATTTCAATAAAATCATTGAGCCAACGATTCCCACAGTCCATAAAATAGACTCTCTTAAAGCAAATTTCCATTTACTAGTATTGAGTCCAAATATTTCAGCGGGGAGATTGGTCCGTTTGATCATCAAAACTAATATCAAGCTGAAAATAACAATAATGACAGCACTGATAGCAGATGCTATATTACCATTGCTTTCGGAAAGTCTTGAAATGAAATCAATCATCAGGTTGTATACACAAAGTGTTCCAATGATATATGAAAAGAAAATATTTGCCCTCGCATTTTTCTTTGACTGGTCTAGCTGCGACTGAAGGACTGAAACAACATGCTCGCTTGTTAAGCTTAGCCGCTGACTGATCGTTACCATCATGCCATGGACCATTTTTCCATAAGTTAGTTTTAGTTTGTCCTTGATTATTTTGAAATTTTGGGCAGATAATTTTAATAAGACAGAATTTCTAATAGCCTTAATAGTAGCTGTTCTGATCCCCGAACCGAACAAGGCAAGTTCGCCAAATGTGTCACCTTTGTGAATTTCTGCTATTTTAAAATTGCCTACTATAGTATTGGAAAGTGAATCATCCAAATTTGCAAGTGAATCTTTAATAACTTCTAATTCACCATCCAAAACGATAAACAGGTCATTGCAGTCATTTGATCCCTCCCATACAAGTACATTTCCTTTTTTTACTTCGATTAATTTGAAATATGGAAGAACATTTTTTAACTCTGTTTCCGAAAAATCTTTAAAGGTTTGATACTTTTTTAATTCAGCAAGGTATTTTTCCATCATAATTTCATAGAGAATAGTTTACTTTCTTTACTGCCCCCTTTTGCACAAATCTTTTACGGTTATACTTCCTCGTTACTCGCACTCAAATTTAACTTTATACGAGCTGATAATCTCTAGGATCCAGTTAAAAATCCCACCATAGTGATTCTTATCAGTTTGAGCAGTCAGGAATATAATTAGGATCACTAGCTTGTATTTCCAATGCCCTCTCCATAGTGTCTATTTTCTTTCTGAGACCCAAAATAGATTATTTAATATAACGATGTTGGCTGGTGTTTCTCCAACTATTAAAATTGTCCTAAATAATCATGCGTCAGTTTAAATATAGTTTCAATTCTGGGTTGTATATAATTGATGATACTTAGTGCTTTGGCCTCGAATCTGCGTTGTTTATACGTCTACAATCAATCCTTCTTTCGCAAGTAAACAATTTTTAAATGTAGACTGACACTTCCTTTGTTGCTCGTTGAGAAATGTATCATCATGATCAGGATTGAAGTGTGTAAGTATTAGCTGACCAACACTTGCTTTTTCTGCCAGAGCCAATGCTTTGGAATAAGTTGAATGACCCCAACCCCTTGTCTCCTCATATTCTGCTTCTGTATAGTGGGCATCATGTATAAGCACATCAACATTCATGCAAAAATTAATATATCGTTCCGCTATCGGCTCCGCAAGCTCATTATCTGTAAGTATTGCAATGGTTTTTCCATCATCACCTCTAATTTTGATCCCTCCAGCACCTCCCGGATGATTAAGCTCAATAGTATCCAAATCCAATCCAGTCAATTGGGCCTTCATTTCCTCCAATGAATAAAGGTGAATATCAGCTTTCAACATTTCGAAAGAAACCGGACAAAATTCATGACTCATAATAGTATCTATCATATTCCTAAGATCCTTAGGGGTTTTGTTTACTTGAATGGATGACATATAAATAGTGAATGATTGATCATATGCCGGAAGAAAAAAAGGGAGACCCTGAATATGATCCGTATGAAAATGGGTATAAAAGACATAGATGTCATCCATTTCCTTTAATTGCACCAACTCTTTACCCAGGCGATAAATACCCGTTCCCGAATCAATGATCAATTGTTGTTGGCCATTTAGAATTGAAATACAGCTAGTATTGCCACCAAATTCCAAAGCTCCTTTGTTGCTTACGGGAAACGAACCCCTGGTGCCATAAAATTTAATTTGCATTATTAAAGCATTCTTAATAATTGCATCTGGTTAATCTCTGACTCTAATAGAATGTAACCGCTGCTTAAATAATTTATAAAACTCATTCAGGTGATTCTTAAATGGTGTGAAATAAATGTTATTATCACCACGATCCGAAAATTCCCAAAAATTTGGTTTTGAATCTTGCAAAAAGAAACAATCTTTTTTGATTATTTCCAATACTTCACCTGATTCAAAATATCTTAAATCGTCTATGATATCCAGAATCAGTTCCTCGACAAATTCTGATTCCTTCTTATGTAAATAAAATAAAATTAAAGCGATTTTCACACTGCGTGCATTATTATTTCGGGCGCGATCCAAATAGGCCTCTTGGATGGTAGGTTCAATTGTTGCATAAATTTGAAGTACTTCCATCTGGATCTTTTTGGGATAAGAATATTGATTCATTAAAATCAATATTCTTTGAATCTCACTTGCAAAGGAATCAATCAAGAAAATGAAGTGGGGATAATTCAGACTCAACTTATAGATCTCCTTTCCGTAATAAGTCAGGTATTGACAACACTGCTTTACCTTTGCACCCTGATTATTTTTCACCAGAAATAAAATGAGTTGTGTATAATGGAAGACGGCATTAAAGACATGTCGTACATCGGTATGCTGAGTAGCATGCCTAATACCAAATCTTAGAAGGGTATTGAACTGTATCAAACACAATTCAAGGATCTTAAAATTTTTTGTTGTATGAGCTACTCTTCCAATTTGACCGAGTTCATGACAACATAATGCTGCCAAATCATGATAATCCTGAGCTATCAGTTGGAGATAGATCCCTGACAAAACCTTGAAAACTTTATGTTCCAGGAAAGTACCGGACTTTTCAATAGCCTCAAATTCATCAATCAAGGTCCTGAACGAGATATCCTGTTTAATCGTCCAGGTTAAATTGAAGATTAGCGGATTTACTTTTTCCTTATTTGTCAAATAAAAACGGATCATTTCGCCCAGCGAATGAATAATTTCACTCTTGGGTTCTTTATATCTTACATATCCGTGCTGATCATCCAGTTGATTGATTGTCTCTAATAAATGAAACTGGATTTTTTCTACATGTTTTTTTTTTACCTGACCAAAAGAATTTACTATCATTCTTTGATTAGCCCTGGTAATTGTCTGTATCAGACTGCTTGTCTTGGCATAACTAAGAATATAAAATGCATAAGGTATAATGTTCAAAACCGCAAGAGGCATGAGCACAAAGACATTAATAAAGGTGACATTATTATAAAATACTGAATAAATAGAAAGATTTAGTTGAAGAAAGATGTTTTCTACCCCAGCAATGGTAATAAAACAAGAGTAAAATAAACTTGGATAATCGCTAGTATAATAATCAATCAATTTTGGATTACTCTGTGAAGCAATTGATATAACAAGTATCAGGGTTCCTAGTACAAGACCCAGTAGGGTAAACCAAATTTCTGGTGCAAAATCAATAAAAAAATTAGATGAATCGATGTTGCTATGAAGGATTTGTGGAAAATCCCAGTCAATAGTTAAAAGAATTATATGAAATAGTACATATACCCCAAGTGTACTGAAAAATGCAATAATTCCTCTCTTAATAGATTCCTGCCTTACAATCATTATAACTTACCCTTGACAAGAAACATTTCTAATTCACCCATGTTTTTCACCGGAACTTTACCCCTGGATTTACAATCAAATTCATCTTTGACCAGTTTATATGTTGCCTCTGAAATATTCACGGTACCTGAGTCAGCTGCGCTTTCCATCCGACTGGCTTTATTTACTGTTTCACCCCAAATATCAAAAGCAAACTTTTTATTGCCTATTACACCAGCTACCAAATCACCAGTGTTAATTCCAATTCTTAATTTCCAATCATTGCTCAATTTATTATTTTTACTCAGGTTACTCACATATTTAATCATTTCCAGACCAGCCATTACAGCGTCTTTCGGATGGGTGTCATTCTTAACAGGAACTCCTCCAACAGCCAGATAGCCATCACCTATCATCTTTATTTTTTCTAAATTGTGTCTGGTGACGATCTCATCTATTCCATGAAAAATAAGATTGAGTTCCCCTATCATTTGATCTGGTGCCATACCTTTTGAAAATTTTGTGAAACCCACAATATCAGCAAAAAGTACTGTGGCACTTTGGAAATATTGAGGTGAAACTGTTCCTTTCTCCTTTAGTTCACTGGCTATTTCCTCAGGTAAAATATTGAGTAAAAGATTCTCTGATTTTTCTTTTTCAAACTCAATAATATTCCTTTGTATTTTTAGTTTGAGTTGCGTTCGTACACGAACCAATAGTTCATCGGCATCAAATGGTTTGGTTATATAATCATTCGCTCCAAGTTTAAACCCCTGGATAGTAGTCTCTTTATCTGATTGTGCTGTTAGAAATATGATAGGAATATCCGAGGTAGCCGGGTCAGCTTTTAGTTTTTCACAAACTTCTAAGCCACTCATCCCAGGCATATTAATATCCAGGAGAATAAGATCTGGTAAACTTCCACTAGTTGCAATCTTCAATGCTTTTTCGCCATTCGTGGCTACTTTTCTATTGAAGCCACTAAGTAATTCATTGAGAATACGGATATTATCCGGTGTATCATCGACCATCAGTATGGTCATGTCATTAATAGCTGGTATCATTTTTTCAGGCGTTAAATATGGTTATTAACTAAAATTCAAAATTGGCATAAATGTTTTATTCAGTATGTTTTTTAAGGTCTGCGCTAAGCCTGGATAACAATTTGGATGCCTCTTCAAATTCATAATTAGTTACTTTCTCCTTTAATTCGTCGAATAAGGGATGTTCAGTACTACCCATGGATTCAAGTAAATCCATTGCCTCCGGATCATCATTTTTCAACAATTCCATTAGCTGGTTAATCTTTTCGGGAGTAAATTCTTTTGTAGGGTCATCTTGATTAAGATTCAATAATGCTCCTTTCAGCTGACCTATTAGATTAGTTAGCTCATCCTTCAATGGAGTACCTAAATCGGCAAAATCATCCCAACCGTTTTCTTTCATCAGTTTTTCTAACTTGATTGTTTCACTATGAACAGCAGTCATTCCCAAATTTCCTGAAGTGCCTTTCAATGTATGAATCAGTCGTTCTGCCTGCTCGAGGTTATCTGCCTTCAATACTTCACTCACTTCACTAATCAACGATTCATTACCTTCAGCAAAATTTCTTAAAAGATTCAGGTATAACTTTTTATTACCGCCAACCCTGGCAAGTCCTTCTTCTATATTTATCCCATCAATTTCAGGAAATTCCACGATTTCAACTGGTTCTTTGGCGACAATATTGAAATCTCTGTCTCCGCTTTTTACCCAATTGAGTAATGCTTTGAAAAGCTCTGAAGGATTAATTGGTTTTGTAACAAAGTCATTCATCCCAATTTTAAGACACTCTTCTCTAACGCCTCCAATAGCATCTGCAGTCATGGCAATAACTGGCAGTTCATTGAACTTTTTTATTTTTCTGATCGAAATGGTGGCTTCATATCCATCCATCTCAGGCATCTGTAAGTCCATTAGTATAACATCAAATGACTCGTTTGATTTTAGCTGCTCCAAAACTTCGAGTCCATTACTGGCGATTGTTATATCGAATCCTGCACCTTCAAGAAGCTCAGTCGCCACTTGCTGGTTAATCTCGTTATCTTCCGCTAAAAGAATTCGAGCTCCTCTGATCTTTTCGAGACCTCCTGCTACTTCTTTCAGTCCCCTGTCCTTAAAAGATTCCCTACTAACTGATTTACCAAAGAGATTCATAATAGTATCAAAGAGCAAAGAATATTTTATTGGTTTATCTAAAAACGAGGAGATACCTAATTGTTCCGATTTTGCATATGCCTCATCATTCCCATAGGCTGACACCATTACGATCAAGGGAGGATTATTTATATTTTTATTTTTCAATATGATTTCGGAAGCTTCCAATCCATCCATCTCAGGCATTTTCCAATCCATTAATATCAGTTCATAAGGAGAATTTGATGATTTTGACAACAATTCAATTGCTTTTTTTCCGGAGTCAACGGTGGTTACATCAAACGTAAAGGATTCAAGAGCATTTTGAATGATATTCCGAGCTGCCTCATTATCATCTACAACAAGTACTTTCAATCCTCTCAAATCTATAGTAGGAACAAGTTGGAGGGTAGCATCTTTTTGTTTCTTTAGCTCTACCGTAAACATAAATTCACTACCTTGACCGAATTCACTTTCTGCCCAAATTGTTCCGTTCATCATTTCCACAAGATTTTTTGAAATTGTGAGTCCCAATCCCGTACCTCCGAATTTTCTGGAGGTAGTTGTATCTGCCTGCGTAAAAGACTCAAACAACATGGGTATCTTTTCCTTTTTAATGCCGATACCAGAATCCTTGACAGAGAATTGGATCACTGCTTCATCCTTCGTCTCTGATATCAGGTCCGCTTTGATCACAATTTCACCTTCATCAGTGAACTTTATGGCATTATTAACCAGATTTATCAAAATCTGCCCCAGTCTCAGCGGGTCACCAATTAGATAATTTGGTAGTTGACTATCCAAACCAAAGACAATCTCAACCCCTTTTTCATGTGCCTTGTAAGTAACGATATTAGCCAAATCCTGAAATACTTCTTCAATGTCAAACTCAATATCCTCAAGAGTCAATTTACCGGCTTCAATTTTTGAAAAATCCAGTATATCATTAATAATACCTAATAAATTCTGACTGGAAGATTCAATTTTACGAACATAATCTACTTGTTTTTCATTGAGTTCAGTCCTTTGAATCAGATGGCTAAATCCAATAATGGCATTCATTGGGGTACGAATTTCGTGACTCATTTTTGCCAGAAAAGTGCTCTTGGCTTGAGTAGCTGCTTCTAGCTCTTTATTTATCGTCTCCAGCTGTCTGGTCTTCGCCTCTAACGCTTTCTCTTTACGGTGTTTGTCAATAAAGAAGTGTACTTTGGCTAACAAAACTTTCGGTTCAAAAGGCTTGGTTAGGTAACTAAATGCTCCTTTTTCATATCCCTGAAAAATATTGATACTATCCGTATAAATAGCCGAAATGAATATAAAGGGCATTTCCGCAGTTTTCTCTTCTTGTCTTAAAAGTTCTGCCAACTCATATCCATCCATTTCTGGCATTTGAATATCCAAAAGAGCTAGTGCAAATTCATTATGAAGAGTCAAACGAAGGGCATCATTGCCGTTATCTGCTTTATAAAGTTTCACTGGTAAGTCCCGCAGTAACCTTTCCAAAGCAATAAGGTTTTCTGGTTTATCATCAACCATAAGGATCTTCGGGTACTCTGACATAAGAGCATCTTCCGTAATTCCTGATTGTTTTTCTAATAGCTGGTCCATTGTATTGTTATTTTTTAATCCAAATCCGCATTAATGAAAGTAACCTTTCAATATCTACTGGCTTAGTTATGTAGTCATTTGCCCCGGCATCAATGCATTTCTTTCGATCGTCCTTCATTGCCTTGGCAGTGAGAGCGATGATTGGTAATTCCTTTAAATGTCGCATCTTCCGGATCTCCTTCATACATTCATAACCATCCATTTCCGGCATCATGATATCCATTAAGACCATATCAATACTTTCATCCCCTTTTAAGGCTTTTAGGGCTGTCATTCCATTATCTGCTTTTGCTATATCCAAACCCTTTTCTTTTAATACCTTGCTTAAAGCGAATACGTTGCGCATGTCATCATCTACAATAAGTATTTTCTTCCCGATAAAAATGGTTTCTTTATCATACATGCTCGTGATCATTTCTTTCTTATTTGCAGGGAGGTCTCTTACTGTTCTGTGAAGGAACAGCGCAGTCTCATCCAGCAACCTTTCATCACTTTTTACACCTTTTATGATCACAGTTTCAGCGTGTTCCTGTAGTGAATTCGCTTCTTCTTTTGTCAGCTCTCTGCCAGTATAGACGATAATGGGAGGCACAACACCACCATTGTTATTTTCCAGTTTTTCAATCAATTCAAACCCGCTGATATCCGGCAAACCAATATCCAGGACGATGCAGTCAATTTTATTTTCACTAAACTGCTGTAGCGCTTCCTTAGCTGTGGCGGCTTCGAAACATTGTACATCCCCATTACCTATTAGCTTGAGTATTGATTTTCTTTGGGCTTCATTGTCTTCAATCACCAGCAAATTTTTCATTTTTCTATTAATGAGATCTTCCATGCGACCAAAAGCCTCATCCAGTTTTGGCTTGCTTACAGGTTTGGAAAGAAATTCCACAGCGCCGGATCGAATCAGATCCAGCGTCTTCTCACTGGCCGACATAATATGTACCGGTATATGCCTCAGGTCTGGGTTTCCTTTTAACTCATTAAGCACCATATGCCCATTTATTCCTGGTAATTCAAGATCCAGAATAATAGCACTGGGAATGTATTGAGCAGCCAGCAATAGACCATCTTCACCAGATGCCGCTGTCAGATATTTAAATCCTTTTTCCTTTGCCTGACTCACAAGTATCCTGGCAAAGTCCTCGTCATCTTCAATGATTAACACTACATGATCGCCATCACTAATTTCATCCCGCTGATCTTCTATAGAAGGATACCCCAGAAACTCATTTCCCGGAGTGATCTTTACTTTTTTAGCAACGGGTTTAATTTGCTTTTCTGCGGATTTCCCTGCACTAAGCTCTGAAGGAATTGATATCGTAAAGCTTGATCCTTTATTAGGTGTACTTTCCAGAGAGATTTTACCACCAAGAAGCTTTACCAACTCACGGGAAATGGACAATCCAAGCCCGGTCCCGCCATATTTCCTGGAGGTACCGCCATCTGCCTGTTGAAAAGCCTCAAAGACGATGTTTTGCTTCTCTTTTGGTATGCCAATACCCGTATCTGAAACTATAAATTTTATTGAACCATTGATTTCAGATGTTACATGAACTGAAACTTTTCCTTCTTCGGTAAACTTGATCGCATTGCTGAGAAGGTTTTTAAGGACTTGTTCAAGCCTTTGTTTATCTGACCTAAAGGATTGAGGTAAACTCTCATCTAGTGACACCTCCAATGCTATCCCTTTTTCTTTGGCATTTCTTTTGAAATTCCTCAACAAATCATTTGAAATATCCTGAAAGGAAATTTCTGTGATATTAAGATCCATTTTGCCCGCTTCGATCTTACTTAGGTCCAGAATCTCATTAATTAAGTTCAGCAGGTCATACCCGCTTTTAGCAATGATCTGTGCGCTTTCAATCTGTTCTTCATCAAGGTTTTGATCCTTGTTGTTCGCCAGGTCATTGGCCAGTATTAGCAGGCTGTTTAGAGGCGTTCTCAACTCATGGCTCATATTAGCCAGGAATTCGCTTTTATACTTGCTACTGATCTCCAGCTGCTTTGCTTTAAGTTCAATATCTGTACGGGCTGTTTCCAGATCCTGATTTTTTTGCTCAACAACCTGGGTCTGTTCTTCCAGTTCTTCATTGGCTACCTGAAGTTCTTCCTGCTGCTCCTTGAGTTTTTGTGTCTGCTCTTCCAATTCTTCATTGGATTGTTCAAGCTCTTCTTTTTGCTGTAACAACTCTTCGCCTTGTTGTTGGGTCTCTTCCAGTAATTCTTTTACTTTTTGCTGGGTCATCGCAGAATTAAATGCGATGCCCAGGTTTTCCCTGATGGAGTCTAAAAACTGTTTGATGTTGTCGCTGAAAATAGTGGTTTTCCCCAACTCAATGACACCTACAGTCTCTCCATTGAATTCAAATGGTATGATATAAACGTGTAAAGGCTTATGATTTACAAGTGAGGAATTCACGGTAAGGTGATCATCTTCAATTTCAATACTTTCCAGCAAAATACCCGAACCTTTGTGAGCCACCTGCCCAATTAAACCCTCACCCATGGTACAGTTTTTCACAATTTTTTTGGAATCCAGGCAATAAGTCCCTTGTAGTGTAAGGGCCCTGCGGCCTTCATCTATCAAGTATAACGTCCCGGATTGGCAGTCCAGGTATTCACAAAGGCATGCGATCACTTCATTGGAAAGGGTGGACAAGTCTTTCTCCCCTCTTACGGTTTCATACATCTTATTTTCGCCGGTGGTATTCCACTCATACAATTCATTGGCTTCCTGTTTTCTCAGCAGTTCATCCCGCATTTCGGTCAAAGCGACTCCCAGGGTTTCTATTTCCAGAGGCCCGGAAATTTCGATTTCCGAATGAAGGTCTCCAGCCCCAATGTCCTTAGCGATGGAAACAGCCTTGGAAACCGGTTCGGTCACAGACCTGGTGATGAAAGTGCCCAGCATAAAACTGGAAATTATTCCCAATGCCAAAATCACCCATTCAATGTTTTCCATTTGAGCCACCTGAACGCTCGAGGCGATTAAGTCATCACTCATCAGGATCCTTTGGTTCTCTACCATGTCCAGCAGGGAACTATGCACCTCCTTTATGATGGGCATGGCTTTGCTGTCCAGCAGATAGATCTGCTGGTCTTTTTCAGCAGTTTCTATTGTGGTTTGAATATCCTTTAGCTCATACAGAAGTGGTCTTATCTTGTTTAATCTAACTATATTTTCGGGGTTTGTCCAGTCTAAAGAAAGCACCTCCATTTGGCCCAAAGCCGCCAGAATTTCATCCTCCCAGGCCAGTTGGCGTTCTTTTAAATGTGCAGGATCCCCTGTAAGGACATAACCTCTAAGTGACGAAGCTGAGTGGTGTAGCCCATAAAGCATATCCGTGCTGGCTTTGCTGGTGGGCACTCGCTGATCCATGATCCGGTTATTGGTTTTGTCCAGAACATCGATCAGGTAAATGGTCATCAGTACGGTCGTGGCCAGGAGTAATGCCATGACAGCATACCCCAATCCTATCCTCGCACCCAGTTTTTTAATATTCAAACTCATGATATTTTTTTATTAATTGAATTGATTTCTAACACATATTTGATGATTAGCTCCAGAGAAAGGATCAATTGGGGTTGGGCTATTTCGATGGCAGCCCTTGGCATAGAATCTACTTCGGCAGTGTCAGGATCCTGCACAATGGTAACGCCACCAAGGTTTTTGATCCTTTCCAGCCCCCTGGCCCCATCATAATTGGCCCCGGTACCCACTATGCCAACCAGCGATGGACCATAGGCCTCAGCGGCGCTTTCAAACAGCACATCTATGGAGGGCCGAGCATAATTGACCCTTTCATCCACTGTTAAAGTAAATGTCCGGTCATTTTCTATGAGTAAATGGTAGTTTGGTGGGGCCAGATAAACGACACCTCCTGTGATTTCCTCTTTCTCCTCCACCTCCTTCACAGAAATCTTGCATTGTTTATCCAAAAGCCCCACCCACTCACCTCTGGAAAAGTCTGATAAATGCTGCACAATGATTATGGGCAATGTGAAATAAATGGGCAAAGCGGTGATCAATCGCTTAATGACCTCAAACCCTCCGGCTGAAACCCCCAGCACGATGGCTTCAGATCTAATGCTCTTCAATATGCTGATTTCTTCCCTTCCCATATTTCTTCTTATAGATCTTCAACCGTTTATCCAATATGTCGTACGAACCTTCATGAGAAGAAAATCGTATCGTTTCTTTTGACCCCAGGCACAAAATACCTCCATTGACCAGACTGGTATGAAACAAATTATGAACTCTGCCCTGTAATTTCTGGTTGAAATAGATCATTACATTCCTACAGAAAATCATGTGCATCTCAGCAAAATCACTATCTGTAACCAGATTATGATTTGCCCAGATGATATTCTTTTTAAGGGTACTATCAATGATGGCTGCATCATGCTCAGCATAGTAATAGTCAGAAAAATCCCCTTTAGCACCACTGTTTTGATAATTACGTGCATATTTCTTTATCTGATCTGTCTTATATATCCCTGTCCTGGCATGATCTAGTGCTAATTGATTAAAGTCTGTGGCATAAATCTGCACCCTGTCATAGAGACCCTCTTCCTTGAGTAATATGGCCATAGAATATACTTCTTCGCCAGTGCTACATCCGGCGTGCCAGATACGTAAATGGGACCAGGTCTTTAATAAAGGTATTACAAGTTCTCTGACAGAAAGATAAAATTCAGGATCGCGAAACATTTCCGTCACTCTAATACTTAAATCATGTAATAGGTCATTGGCATAATCCGGTTCATGGAGTACTCTCTCCTTTATTTGGCTTACACTGTCTAGTTTATCTTCATTGAGTCTCTTTTGAATACGTCGTTTTACGTGTGCACTTGAGTAATTACTAAAATCATAACCATAGGCATTATATAAAGTTTTAAGCAGTGATTGAATTTCAATATCAAAATTTTCATTATGCAAAACCCTTTTCCCTATCATAAATTTTGCTCCCGTTTTATACTATTTATATATAAATTTAAATAAATACTTTAAAATCAATCACTTATGAAACTAAAATATTGCAATTAATTGTTAGACAAGCACCCAAGTGTCTAATCATGGAGGAACTACCTCTAGAACCTACTGACTTTATTAAGATTCTGGATAATTCATTTCAAAAATGCAAACTGCATAACTAAACAATGGTTAATTCTATTTGCCAAAGAAAAAGGCCTGATTTGATATTAATCAACCGTTCTGTTCTTCTCCACACTTACTCAGGCTATCTCACAAAACCTGTTTGTCAATTCCTACATGGAAAAAACAAGTTAGTCCCAAAGCCGGGGTTCAAGTAGGATACCAGTTTGCAACTAACCATCAATAGGTATTTTCTATCAAAAAGAAGTGGATATGTTGGCTGGACAAGAATTCAGCAAACCCCGATTCTAGAAATAGAATTCATCGGTTTAAACCTGGCCACACAGATATTCTCTTTCCGTGGTATAAATATGAACCTGGATGTCCGTATCGGAGAAACAAACAAAGTCAATTTCGCCATCACTTCTTCTGTGAAAGTAGACTACGAGGTCATCAAGAGGATACATCTCAATGCTGGTGTGGGTCTAAGGTCTTTTAATCCCATACTGCAAGGTGGACTTGGAGTAGATCTATTAAACCAATATCTTTTTTATATCATTAACCAGATCAAAATTTAACATTTTTATATCATCTAAGCTTGGACAATTTATTCCAGGAAGAGAAGAAGGCAATCAGTGAATTTGAGAAAAAGGTTTATGACGAATCCATTTCTTGGGAGGATCAAAATGAATTTGTAAATAGATTCGTAGCATTAACTAATGAAAGTCAGTGATCTGCCAAATCAGTGATAGGCTACAGAAAAAGCTTGATGCAGCCAACAAAAAATCATTGAAAAAAATCAAGAGATAAATCATAAAAATGAAAAATTAAATGATGCCCATCCAGAGAATGCTAAAAGCCCAGTTATGGAAAAAAGCTTCTACAATTATGCCCACCGTCACTATTTTCATGTTCGTTACTGTAGAAATATATCTTTGGCATGTGGTAGAATATCTCTTCGGTTATGCATCATTAGTACTTGTATTGAAGGGATTATTGGCTATCAGCCTAAAAGGTTTTGAATCTACATTAGGATCCATACTAGAAAAATAACTAAGAAGAGGATTTTAAAACAAACCATAAATATGAGGAAAAAAATCCCAACCCATCCCTAAAAATTCAAGTGTTGAAATAAGTCCAATTTTTAGTTAAAGGTTAAATATTAGACATGTGGAGTGTGGCTGGTCAGGCCCATATGCTTTATGTAACAACATAGAGTTCTCTTGATTCAAAGCAAAGCCTAAGCATCAGTTAAGTCTTTTGGATTTTCCTCCCTTGTGATCAAAAAAATAGATCTCATAAATCCAATGACTCATCAGGGAGCATATTACTATTAATGACCCGGCATTGATGCCTGGGATAGAGAGATATCATCATCCATAACATGCCTGTATATATCTTTATCTCCTTTAAAGTGAACCTCATAATCTAAAATCAGTCCTGAAGGCAATTTTCTGATTGTTTTCACTTTTCCCAATGAATCTTTTAAGATGGTCTTATCACCATATTTCAAATTCTTATTTGCTTTAATTCTATCTCCAACCATGAAGGCCATTGCTATTTGATTTCTTATGTTCAGAGTACAAGTTTCAATTGCTCTTTCATTTGAATATAATTGTTTTTTCTGACTTCATTATGATAAATATTGCAATTATTAAACAATGTCCTAGTACAAGACCCAGTAGGGTAAACCAAATTTCTGGTGCAAAATCAATAAAAAAATTAGATGAATCGATGTTGCTATGAAGGATTTGTGGAAAATCCCAGTCAATAGTTAAAAGAATTATATGAAATAGTACATATACCCCAAGTGTACTGAAAAATGCAATAATTCCTCTCTTAATAGATTCCTGCCTTACAATCATTATAACTTACCCTTGACAAGAAACATTTCTAATTCACCCATGTTTTTCACCGGAACTTTACCCCTGGATTTACAATCAAATTCATCTTTGACCAGTTTATATGTTGCCTCTGAAATATTCACGGTACCTGAGTCAGCTGCGCTTTCCATCCGACTGGCTTTATTTACTGTTTCACCCCAAATATCAAAAGCAAACTTTTTATTGCCTATTACACCAGCTACCAAATCACCAGTGTTAATTCCAATTCTTAATTTCCAATCATTGCTCAATTTATTATTTTTACTCAGGTTACTCACATATTTAATCATTTCCAGACCAGCCATTACAGCGTCTTTCGGATGGGTGTCATTCTTAACAGGAACTCCTCCAACAGCCAGATAGCCATCACCTATCATCTTTATTTTTTCTAAATTGTGTCTGGTGACGATCTCATCTATTCCATGAAAAATAAGATTGAGTTCCCCTATCATTTGATCTGGTGCCATACCTTTTGAAAATTTTGTGAAACCCACAATATCAGCAAAAAGTACTGTGGCACTTTGGAAATATTGAGGTGAAACTGTTCCTTTCTCCTTTAGTTCACTGGCTATTTCCTCAGGTAAAATATTGAGTAAAAGATTCTCTGATTTTTCTTTTTCAAACTCAATAATATTCCTTTGTATTTTTAGTTTGAGTTGCGTTCGTACACGAACCAATAGTTCATCGGCATCAAATGGTTTGGTTATATAATCATTCGCTCCAAGTTTAAACCCCTGGATAGTAGTCTCTTTATCTGATTGTGCTGTTAGAAATATGATAGGAATATCCGAGGTAGCCGGGTCAGCTTTTAGTTTTTCACAAACTTCTAAGCCACTCATCCCAGGCATATTAATATCCAGGAGAATAAGATCTGGTAAACTTCCACTAGTTGCAATCTTCAATGCTTTTTCGCCATTCGTGGCTACTTTTCTATTGAAGCCACTAAGTAATTCATTGAGAATACGGATATTATCCGGTGTATCATCGACCATCAGTATGGTCATGTCATTAATAGCTGGTATCATTTTTTCAGGCGTTAAATATGGTTATTAACTAAAATTCAAAATTGGCATAAATGTTTTATTCAGTATGTTTTTTAAGGTCTGCGCTAAGCCTGGATAACAATTTGGATGCCTCTTCAAATTCATAATTAGTTACTTTCTCCTTTAATTCGTCGAATAAGGGATGTTCAGTACTACCCATGGATTCAAGTAAATCCATTGCCTCCGGATCATCATTTTTCAACAATTCCATTAGCTGGTTAATCTTTTCGGGAGTAAATTCTTTTGTAGGGTCATCTTGATTAAGATTCAATAATGCTCCTTTCAGCTGACCTATTAGATTAGTTAGCTCATCCTTCAATGGAGTACCTAAATCGGCAAAATCATCCCAACCTTTTTCTTTCATCAGTTTTTCTAACTTGATTGTTTCACTATGAACAGCAGTCATTCCCAAATTTCCTGAAGTGCCTTTCAATGTATGAATCAGTCGTTCTGCCTGCTCGAGGTTATCTGCCTTCAATACTTCACTCACTTCACTAATCAACGATTCATTACCTTCAGCAAAATTTCTTAAAAGATTCAGGTATAACTTTTTATTACCGCCAACCCTGGCAAGTCCTTCTTCTATATTTATCCCATCAATTTCAGGAAATTCCACGATTTCAACTGGTTCTTTGGCGACAATATTGAAATCTCTGTCTCCGCTTTTTACCCAATTGAGTAATGCTTTGAAAAGCTCTGAAGGATTAATTGGTTTTGTAACAAAGTCATTCATCCCAATTTTAAGACACTCTTCTCTAACGCCTCCAATAGCATCTGCAGTCATGGCAATAACTGGCAGTTCATTGAACTTTTTTATTTTTCTGATCGAAATGGTGGCTTCATATCCATCCATCTCAGGCATCTGTAAGTCCATTAGTATAACATCAAATGACTCGTTCGATCTTAGCTGCTCCAAAACTTCGAGTCCATTACTGGCGATTGTTATATCGAATCCTGCACCTTCAAGAAGCTCAGTCGCCACTTGCTGGTTAATCTCGTTATCTTCCGCTAAAAGAATTCGAGCTCCTCTGATCTTTTCGAGACCTCCTGCTACTTCTTTCAGTCCCCTGTCCTTAAAAGATTCCCTACTAACTGATTTACCAAAGAGATTCATAATAGTATCAAAGAGCAAAGAATATTTTATTGGTTTATCTAAAAACGAGGAGATGCCTAATTGTTCCAATTTTGCATATACCTTATCATCCCGATAGGCTGACACCATTATGATCAAGGGAGGATGAGATAAGTCTTTGTTTTTCAATATGATTTCGGAAGCTTCCAATCCATCCATCTCAGGCATTTTCCAATCCATTAATACCAAATCAAAAGGAGAATTTGATGACTTTGACAACAATTCAATTGCTTTTTTTCCGGAGTCAACGGTGGTTACATCAAACGTAAAGGATTCAAGAGCATTTTGAAGGATTTCGCGGGATGCTTCACTATCATCGACAACAAGTATTTTCAATCCTCTTAAATCTGTAGTAGGAACAAGTTGGAGGGTAGCATCTTTTTGTTTCTTTAACTCTACCGTAAACATAAACGTACTACCACGACCAAATTCACTTTCTGCCCAAATTGTTCCGTTCATCATTTCAACAAGATTTTTTGAGATTGTGAGACCCAATCCCGTTCCTCCAAAATTCCTGGTGGTAGATGTATCTGCCTGCGTAAAGGACTCAAACAACATGGGTATCTTTTCCTTTTTAATGCCGATACCAGAATCCTTGATAGAGAATTGGATCACTGCTAAATCCTCCGTCTCTGATACCAGGCCTGCTTTGATCACAATTTCACCTTCCGAAGTGAACTTTATGGCATTATTAACCAGATTTATCAAAATCTGCCCCAGTCTCAGCGGGTCACCAATTAGATAATTTGGTAGTTGACTATCCATACCAAAGACAATCTCAATTCCTTTTTCATGCGCCTTGTAAGTAGTGACATTAGCCAAATCCTGAAATACATTTTCAATGTCAAACTCAATATCCTCAAGAGTCAATTTACCGGCTTCAATTTTTGAAAAATCCAGTATATCATTAATAATACCTAATAAATTCTGACTGGAAGATTCAATTTTACGAACATAATCTACTTGTTTTTCATTGAGTTCAGTCCTTTGAATCAGATGGCTAAATCCAATAATGGCATTCATTGGGGTTCGAATTTCATGACTCATTTTTGCCAGAAAAGTGCTCTTGGCTTGAGTAGCTGCTTTTAGCACTTCATTCGATGCCTTCAGCTGGATTGTCTCGATTTGTAGGGCCTGCTCCTTTTCTATCAGCGCATTTTTTTCGATGAAATAACTTTGGGCGATAATGTACAAGGACCGATCCACCATTTTATTCATACCATCCAGTATCCGCGCAAGGTTGTACACATCCTGCCCATTAGCTGCTATGATATGGGGAAGGGCCACGTCCCGATAGAGCTTCACTACCCGATACCAATCGGAAAATTCCAATCCCACTTTTGCATAGGTAATCCCCTGATTGAGCAGATGGTCTGCATGTTCCTTCCATTGATTCTGAAGAATGGCCTCCCGCTCAAGTTTCCGAGAATACTCATTTTGGGCTTGTTGTTCCTCGATGGATTGCATCTTCATCAGTGGTCCGAATTTGACATCATCTTCAAGATCCACTTGCAATTGTTCATTGATCTTTAGATAATGTTTTTCCATAAAAGCGTTATAGGCCTCTAATGCCGGGAGATCACTTTCATTAAAACCTAAAGGCATGGTCTCTATTGATTCCACATTGTTTTCCATATAGTTTATTTTGAATAAAAAGTTGAACCCTCACCGATCACCGATTCTGCCCATATCCTTCCATCCCTGTCTATGATCCCTTTAACAATGGCAAGGCCCACAGACATATTCCATTCAATATGTAATTACATACGAGAAATTTACACATAATTCATTTAATTCTATATAATATACAAAACAAACCAAGTTGACTCAAAAGATTCTGAGCCATGTTCGTATTGGTATTTGGCCA
Organism: Bacteroidota bacterium; assembly: GCA_047947195.1. Lineage (GTDB taxonomy): Bacteria > Bacteroidota > Bacteroidia > Cytophagales > Cyclobacteriaceae > UBA7330. The sequence goes on along the minus strand of CP170458.1, from coordinate 264,515 downwards.
GATAGGAAGTTATATAAATTGAGAAATATTTCCGCCCACCATCTTCTCAAATAGACGTTGGGCTTAGCTATGATTTTCTATAGTACAAATGTACTATTCCTTGATAAATCTTCTCTTAAAGGATTCTACGGGTGTATCAATCCTAATGAAATATAGACCTGCGGGAAGATCAGAAACGTCAATGTTTTTAAAATCCCTCACGTTAACTTTTACCTGTCTCCCAGCTAAATTATAAAATGACACACTGACATTTCCCAGGGGTACATTGGTCTTTATCTGGAGATATTTATCAACCGGAACAGGGAAAATGGTTAATTCCGGCTCATTTTTACTTATTGTATTTATGACTACGATCGGTGAATATTCTAATTCACCATCATAATCAACCTGTTTCAGCCTATAATAATTTATACCATTTTCTGGTTGATTGTCAATAAATTGGTAATCAAGTATTGATGTAGAATTTCCACTTCCCTCTACCCTCCCAATAGGAACAAATTCCTGATATTGAGTTGACCTTTCAATCTCAAAGAAATCATTATTTGACTCCGAAGCTGTTCTCCATTCGAGCATGACACTGTTTTTTGCATAAATGCCCTTAAAATATAATAACTCAACCGGAAGTGGGTTTTCAGTTGCGGAAGCTGACCCAAAAGTAACAGGAGAAAATGAAGTGAAAACCAGATTAGACTGCACGTATCCCGGATTACCTATTAATTGCCCCCCCTGCTCCTTATCTACCCATGTTCCGCCTGTATAATGAGCTATCCGTAGGTCTGTAAAATCATTGATCCCACTTTCCATTGCCACATCCCAGTAAAGTCTGACGGAAACATCCCCGGAACCGAATGTTTGGTTAATGTCCCAGTATTCCAGTCCACTGACATTAATCAAAGGGGCAGTAAGGCTGGTAATATCTGAATATGCATTGTTAAAAGGCTCAATGGTATAATCTGACCGACCTGCTGTTTCTTGTATTAATTCCGCTCTTTTAAAATCCCCCGCTGTTCCAACAGGGAAATTGAAAACATCACTAATGGATCCGTTCAGGCATCTTTCGAGAATGCCATCCACATAACTTGCATCGCCTCCCCCGGAAATGCCCCCGACTGCACAATTGGTAATAGATAATAGGTTGTTGCCATTGCTAACGATACCATTGGTGAGCGTCAAAACGCCCGCCACATCAAGCGCACTGCTTAGGGTAAGCGCACCCGAGGCCTTGTTAATGGTAATGTTATTTAAGACCTGATCATTGGTAAGACTTATCGTTTGGTCCAGGGTTCCATTGAAAGCTAGTGTGGATCCGGTCTCTGTAATATCGGTTGCAGTGCTGATAAAATCTCCTAAGACATTTAGTGAAAGCCCATTTAATGACTTGGTGCCTGTCCCTGACAATTCAAGATTGAAATACTTACTATTAAAAGGAACCACAATGGTTTGAGAGGTAGGGGATGCTGAGCTATATCTAACGGTGTTATAATTTGCAGAGGCTGTCAGTGTCCCGGCCGGCATGAAGGTTCCACCGGTCACTTCTAATAAAGTTGGGGCCAATTGGGTCCCAGTATCATTAATTAATTTAGAGTTTGTTGATGAATTGACATTACCATCTACAATGAGTGTCCCGTCATTAATTACCGAAACGTTGTCACTAATGGTAAGATCTCCCACCATACTGAATTGGGATCCGCTGGTAAAGGTACGCGAGGAAATTATATTCACATCAACATTATCAGCAATGGTACCTATAGTGGTTAAGGGGTTTCCCAAAAAAAGACCATCTCCCGCCAGGTTGATGGTACCGGGGCCAACTATTGAACCGGAAACTTCTAAATTCTTGGTCACAGTTAAAGTAAATCCAGAAAGATCCAAAGATCCTGCACTGGGAATAATGAGTGTCCTGATGGTCTCGTTCTGATCCAGGAAAATGTCATTGTTGATACGGGCACTTTCGGTATCTGTTGGTTCGTATCCGGTTTCCCATCTTGACCCGCCCTGATTCCTCCACTGACCGTTATTATCGGTATCCAGAATGATCAAAATAAGAACCGGTTTGATTACACTTGCACTTGCGGGACAACCATTGGCTCCATCTGTAGCGGTTACATTAACTGTGCCCTCACCGGCTACATCCCAGGTCACTGTGGCTGATGCCGGTGACCCGCCGGTTTGTACTTCGCTGGTTATGGTTCCACCGGTCACACTCCAGTCGTAGGTATAGCCCGTGATTTCATCTGACAACGTATAAACAAGGCCGGAACCTTCTTCCGCGACTTCATTCTGCCCCAATATACTGGCAGGCGCTATTGATCCGATTGTAACACTGAGACTGGATGCAGAACCAAAGCCACACCCCTGCGATTGTTCCTGCACCCTTATGCTACCCGTATGGCCGGTAGACCCCCAGTCCACTGTAATGGAAGTAGCGCCAGAAGCCAGATAAGTGGAAGCCCCACCTGCTTCATCAATGGTTCCTCCCACTACGGTCCAAAAAAAGGTAGAGGTACCCGACATCGCCTGCTGGGTCACCGAATACACATCATCCACATCGTCCGTACATACCTGCGTATCTCCGGAAATGGCATCTGCAGCCACAGCAGTACAATTGAGGCTGCTTCCTAAGGCAATATCAATGGGCAGACTTTCTGTAATATCATTGCCCGTTACAGTAGAAACGCCATCGGAAATACCACTGGATTGACCACCGTCACTCCAAAGGCCCGAAGCGCCTCTAACCAGCATCCTCACGTCAGTATCAAAAGGAAAGCTTACCAGACCGAGTGAACTTCCGGTTACTGTGTATGCAGCGGAGGTTGCGAATGAGTTGAGTGGAATAATTGAAGCGAAACCTTCAACAAAAGTATTGTACAGGGTAGAGCCTGAAATGGTGACGGGCAGACCACCGGTCCCTGGATTATTTGTATTTAAGACCATGAGGATAGAACCCCCGGTGGTGATGGTTCCGAAATCAATGGAAAATATAAAGGGGACAGGGGCCTGAGTTCCTTGAAATGGAAAATACTCAACACCGGGATCGGAAGCAGCAAAGTATTTCTCGTAGCCTCCTGCTATTCCTCCTGAAACATAGGTTAAAGTCCCGGGATTGGCCGGGGAGGTGCCCAGGGTCAGGATCTTTCCATTCATATTAATCACACCATCAAGTAAATTGAATGCAGTGGAAACCTGAACATTATCGCTGAAGGACAATAGGCCTGCGGATTTATCTACTGTCAAATTATTAAAAGTGATAGGAGACTCTACTAAGGAAAAGGCTGCCTGATTCGAGGTGCCATTAAAATTAATGGTGCCATTTTGGGTGACTGCCCCTCCAAACTGTTTCCAGTCACCACCAATGTCAACCGTGCCATTGAATGTTGTCGGACCCAATATCTCAATGAAGGACAAAATATCGTTACCGTCATTGAAAACAATCCCTACCGAAGAAGTATTGCTAAAACTGTAGTATACAACATTGGCAGGCAGGGTAATCTGACCTCCTGAATTCACCGCATATTTAACATTACTCCCTGTCTGGTCAACATCCCAGCTGGCAATCCCACTACCAGGATTTAGCGAAAAGATGGTATTGGTATTGGTGCCGAGGGTAAACTGGTCAATGTTGCTGAAACCGATATTGAAATACGAATTACCATTTACTGTAACGTTGTTTGTTCCTCCAGTACCTATTATTTGTCCTCCCGAGATTGCTATATCATTAGATTCGCCTATGGTGAGACTATAATTTGTTCCCAGAACCAGATCATTTCCTGATAAATCAATTGAACCCGGACCATAAATGGTGATGTTGTCATCAATAAATTGATCAACACTGGTAGAGAACATACTTCCTCCTATTTTCATGTTTGATCTGAAGGAAGCAGAGTTATTTTTCATTACCATAGCCCCTTCGGTAGAGACGGTAAAATCTCCTTCAAAAATATCGGGGAAAGACTGGGAGAAACTGGAAGAAATATAAAAAGGAACACTGCAGGTCTTGGTAGCACCTCCGGTAGTAGGTGGTCTACTTCCATTCAACCAGTTGGAGTTGGAATTAAAATTTCCATTGCCATTTGGATTTGAAAGATACAAGGTGGTTGTTTTGCCAATATCCGCGAAAATATCTCCACCTTGTATTGTCAGGCCAAATCCTTGAAACAATAAAATACCTCTAAATTCAATTACGAGATCATCGCAGCTACTATTTTGTGTAAGTCTGACAGTGAAATCAGCTGGAATAATCACGGTATCATCAGCATCTGGGATGCCATCCGCATCGCTGCCTACCCCGGACCACGTAGTGGCAAGACTCCAATTGCCAGAAGTTTGTGCAGTAAATGTAGAAACCTGTGTATAGCCCAAGTGACTCCAAACAAGAAAACCAGCAAAAAGGTTAAGCGATAAAAGTAATTTCATTGCAGCAATTTATTAGACGATAGAATTCCAGCAAATATAATACCAATACAAAAAAAACGTGATTTTATCACATAAAAAGGAATATCATACTGGACATCAATATGCCGGGTATGAACGGTATTGAGATTTATAAAGTAATAAGCAAAAACTTCCCTGGAAACAATGTCATCATGTTATCCCTAAATGATGAGAATCTATATTCTTTACCTTCTAGGGAATGTGGGGCTATAGCTTTTGTTGATAAAAACGCTAAGAAAGAAATACTGTTCTCAGTTATTAATGAGGTACCCAAGGATAATAAAAAGAAAGTTCTGGATTGATATATGTCAAATCCGGTCATTTCAAACGGTAAATCACAACTCTAAAAACTTCCCCTACTTTAGGTTGTCTTCATTCACTATTATGCCCCCTCATACCTCTATACGTTTTTTATCATTATTTTTTTTATCAAACTATACCGTTTTCTAACAAATACATTATATTGATTTTTTTTGTTTAACCGTTCTATAAGAACCTTAAATTATTTTAGCTATGTCAAAAGAAGATTATTCAAAATTACTACCTATTCTGGAAGCTATTCCGACAGAGGAAGTTATGATCCCTAATGTACCCGTAGATGTTTACATCCAGGAAGCCTATGATCTGCAGGCCTGGATCAAAGATGATCACAATAAACTCAAGAAAGCTGGACTAGATCCCGAACTCATTGCTGAATTACCCGTTCGATCTGGGGCACTCAGACATGCTCAGTCAACATGGATGAAGGAGCAATACAGCCAGGAAGAGGCCGAGCGAGAATGGAATGAAAAATCCCCGGCAGTCTATGAATTGAAGAACTCACTGGAAGCATCATTCCGCTTTGCATTCCGACGGAGGACGGACCTGCTGTCTAAAGTACAGGTGATTGAAGAAGGTTATGGACATGCTGATATGGTCCAGGATCTGAGTGACCTGGCTGTACTTGGCAAAGCCAATACCAACCTGTTGCAAGCAATCGGTATGGACATGAAAGAACTGGAAGTTGCAGAAAATCATTCCAGCGAAATGGCCACCTTACTTGGACGAGTAAACGGTGACAAATTCGATGACTCCAAATCCAAAGTGATGCGCGACCGAGCTTACACTCACCTAAAACGACTGGTAGATGAGATCAGGGTAACCGGAAAATATGTGTTTCGGAAGGATAAAGAGAAACTAAGAGGATTCTCAAGTGCCTATTTCCGAAGGACCCGGAATTAAATTCCTTGAATTAAGCGATCACCTTCCTCTCCGCGGGGAAGGTGATTTTTATTTTAACCAGAGCCATGAACCAGGATCATAAGATATCTCTACCACATCCCAGGAAAGCCAAAATCCATTCAAGAAGTATCATTTTACCTGCAGGAGTGGTCACTGGTCGCACAGGACACCTCCCAACCTCCGCAGGACGACACACAAGTCACACAGGAAGGCTCACAACTCTCCCAGAACTTCCCACAAGCCGCGCAGGACGCCTCACAAACCTGCAGGAAGGGTCCCAGCCTTTGCAGGAAAGATCAATTTGGCGCAGGAACCTAATTCAACACTCAAACCCATTAACTCTTTGTCCACCGAAGCCTTGAGCGTAGGTGGGCTTTAACTCATAACTCCTTACCCATGCAACTAACTGACAGAGATCTCGAATACTTAGAAGACAAATACTTTCTCGTAAAGCGCAAGCGAATCTACGCCGTGCTTGGCGGAGCCCTGGCTTTCATCATCGCCTCAGGTATCCTCAGTTACGTGGCAGCCCTTCAGACCATCCAGGGCAAGGCTGGACAACAGTCCCTAACCATCATTAAAGAAAATGCGGAAGAAGCCCAATCCATTGTGGAAAGTATGAAATGGATCAGCTATCCCGTTGGCACGATCATTGCCTTTGCGGGAGATTCCTCCACCATCGATTTTGATGCCTGGATGCTATGTGATGGTAAAGAAGTAGACCGTACAGAATATGCTGAATTGTTTGATGTGATCGGTACCAGCTGGGGAGCAGGGGATGGAGAACGCACTTTTGCATTACCAGATTTCCGGGGGATGTTCCTCAGGGGTGCAGATTACGGAGCAGAAAAAGATCCAGATGTAGCCGACCGGTTCAATGGACGAAACCTCCCAGGTGAAGTTGGCAGCTACCAGGACGATGTCTTCCAGGGCCATGAGCACTTCCTCCGATCCACACCCAACAATGGCCGCATTGGAAACAACACGACCAACTATGGAATAGGTCAACGCATCGGCGAACGCAGTGGAACCGGAGCTCCTTCCCTCATGGAAGGTTTTGGCGAAGTGAGATTTTCTTCCGAAACGAGGCCGAAAAATGCCTATGTGAATTGGTTGGTGAAGGTGAGGTGAGAACGTCCAACTATCATCCGTAAGCTGGACTTTTCAAATTTCTACTAAAGTATCTGATCGCACTAGGCTTTGCAAATAGCTGAGTTAGCTTATGGATGACAGTTTTTTGTTGGATACCGTTTAGTATCCCTCTACTACAATATCCTGAGGCAGTCCAACTCTCATGAAATAACGAGCAAAGGATTGGGATAAATGCTCTCGATAAGGGGGCAAAAGTCTAATCCTATTTTTCAAATTAGTTACAATTTGAGTTAGGCTGTTGAATTGGATTCCATAAACATTAGGATACTGATTTTTACCTTTACTAAACCTATGAACTGGATTATTAATTAATTAAGATATCAGTAGGCACTTTCTGGAGGAGCTAGTGATTCTCTTACAGGATATGCGTTTTTAATAGCTGAATATAAGTCACCAATTAGATATTGATATTTTGGCCATCGCAGTTCAAAAATTACTTCTAAAAGTGGTGCCTTAGGCAGTTTGCTCATTCCATTCTCGTTTTCTGGTCAAAGTACCACTAAGTGGTTGATATTTCACTTGTAAATCTAAGAAATTCGACTTTCAAACAGGTGTCCATCAAAAGAAAAACCCCTCACTTCCGACTGAAGCAAAGGGTTTTAAGAACCAGCTATATTTAAAATACGGATCTAATATAACATAGAATTGATTGTAAATGCAGATAAAGCAGGAAAGCATTTCTACGATGCTCCAAAATAAGATAGCGTTCCCCCGATTTAAAGAACGCTATCTATTATAATTAGAAGAGGTAACTAGGATCAAGGATCAACTAATTAAAGCTATTTAGAATTCCAAAGAATACCAACAGGTTATCCTTATATATTAATTGACTGCATTTCTCAGTACTCTGAATGATATTGATTTTTTTGATTAATATAAATCAAACTAAAACAAGAAATTTTCGTACTATTGAATCAATTATATAAATATATCGTGAAATTTTTTCACTATATAAATTGGTAATAAAGAAAAGAAAATTTTAATATAAGTAGCAACTGAATTTTACATATTTTGAAAACAGCCAGCCTTGTTCTATGAGCCAGTCGCATTTATTCCCAATTAAATGGATAAAAAGATTATTTTGCTTGTTGATAATCATGTATTGGTGAGAGACAGTTTATCAGCCTACCTAATGATTTGTTTTCCTGAGAAAATCAATGTAGTTGAGGCTTCCTCTGGACATGAGGCTTTGGAATTACTTAAGCGTAAGATCAATCCGGATCTTATTCTTATGGATATCAATATGCCGGGACTAAATGGGTTTGAGACCTGTAAGATCATTACCAAAGATTTTCCTCTAATCAAGGTCATAATTCTTTCACTAAATAATGATAGGTATTACGCTGAATACGCAACAGAATGTGGAGCTATTTCCTTTATCAACAAAAGTGATGAACTTGATAAATTAATACTAGAAATAGAAAAACACCTAGTTCAGTAAATGAAAGTTTTTATAAAAGATCTTTTATAACAATAATTCTTCGAGAAGAGTTGATTCTAAAAAAGTTGGAGTACAAATAAACATTTGATTTAAGCTTCCTTTGTTTTGTATTAATACTTATCTTTTTAAAGTTTTGCAGATAATCCCTCTATAAAAAGATTTCTAAGATCAAAGTATTGCTTGTAGATGATCATTCCCTTATAAGAGATGGGCTTAAAACATTGCTTGCCAATCAACATGATATCGTAGTGATTGGATCAGTAAATAATGGCAAGGAAGCCGTTGATTTTTGTCAAACGAAGGCCCCAAATGTGATCCTAATGGATATTAGTATGCCAGTGATGAATGGTCTTGAGGCGCTCAAAAAGATTAAATCCATAAACGAAAAGATAAAGGTGATACTTCTATCAATGGAAGTAGTAGAAGAACACATCCTTACTGGTATAAACAACAAGATGAGTGGTTACCTGCCAAAAGATGTTAAAAAAGACCGATTAATTGAAGCAATAAACAGGGTTAATGATGGAGAAGAATACTTTGATCAGAAAGTGTCAGAAATCATATTCAATAAATTCCGTAAAAAGGAGCTCAATAAATCACATTTGTTTGGAAAATCTAAAAAACTCATTCTTAATATCCTTGCAGTGATTTTCCTTGAATTGATAGTGGCACTAATACTTTGGATATTTGGCCTGTAGGTTGTTACTACACCGTAATTGCAACAAAATGTATTTATAATCCGGCAAAGTCTAGCCACTTCCTGATCATGACCAAACCCATATACGAAAGAAATATTCCAATAATTATATTCAATACTTTTATCAATTTAGACTTCAAATTGCCCAAGTTATTAATTCCCCCTAAAATTATTCATTTTAATCAATGATCGTTAAAATTAAAGAAATCATACTTATCCTATCTAAACTAAAAAGACCAATTAATCTCATTTAAGGTAATAATAATCCTTATCCTTAAGTCTATTAAAAAGACAGTTATTAAATTCAGTTTGTTCTCGTTCATATTTCACATTTTGGTTATATAAATTAACAGTCCTTTCATCTAAAATTAATCTGACTGAGGCTACCGGCCCACATAATCTATTATATTACGAATAAACGTATTACCCTTCGACGATGAAAAACATTATATGCTTCACATTCACTCTTCTTGTCTCTATTTCTGTGTATGCCCAGGATCGAATATACGGAGAGTTATTCGCCACAAGATCTGAAGTCATGGCTCAAAATGGGATGATAGCTACCAGTCATCCGTTAGCTACTCAGATTGGATTGGACATATTAAAACAAGGTGGTAATGCCATCGATGCAGCCATTGCAGCCAATGCAGCTCTGGGGCTTATGGAACCAACAGGGTGTGGTGTAGGTGGTGATCTTTTTGCGATCATCTGGGATGCAAAAACCAAAAAGCTATACGGTCTTAACGCCAGTGGTAGATCTCCTAAAAGTTTAACGCTTGAGTATTTTCAAAAGGAAGGGTTGAAAGAAATTCCCAGTTATGGGCCACTTCCAGTAAGTGTTCCAGGAGCTGTGGATGGATGGTTCGAGCTCAACAAAAAGTTTGGTTCGATGAAGGTGGAAACTTTGTTGGCACCTGCGATCGAATATGCGGAAAATGGTTTCCCATTGACGCAGGTGATCGGTAGAGGCATGCAGGGCTCTGTAATCAATATGGAAAATCGATATCCAAATATTAAAGAAACATATATGGATCCCAATGGGGGCCGAATGCCTGGAGAGGGAGAAGTCTTTAAAAATCCCCTGTTGGCTAATACTTTACGAAAGATTGCCAAAGGTGGAAGAGATGCTTTCTATAAAGGAGAGATTGCTCAAACGATTTCTGATTTCATGAAAGCCAATGGCGGTTTCCTCTCAAAAGAAGACCTTGCTTCTCATAAATCCGAATGGGTAGAGCCGGTTTCGGTTAACTACAGGGGATATGATGTGTGGGAGTTGCCTCCAAACGGGCAGGGAATTGCTGCCCTTCAGATGTTGCAGATACTCGAAGAATTTGATTTTTCGAATATTGAATTCGGAAGTGCCGAACACTTACACCTATTTACCGAAGCCAAAAAACTAGCCTTTCAGGATCGGGCTAAGTATTATGCTGACATGGATTTTGCCAAAGTTCCTGTTGAAGATTTAATATCCGATGATTATGCCTCACAGCGTGCCCAAATGATTGGAAAAAGGGCGGGTATCTATCAGGCAGGTGAAATTAGTTCCGGCGAGACGATCTATCTCACTACAGCAGACAAGTTCGGCAATATGGTTTCATTCATTCAAAGTAATTACAGGGGAATGGGCTCAGGAATGGTACCCCCTGGTCTGGGATTTATGCTCCAGGATCGGGGTGAACTCTTCAGTCTTACACCCGGGCAGGCCAACACTTATGAGCCCGGGAAACGTCCCTTCCACACGATTATTCCAGCTTTCATTACCAAAGATGGTGACCCCTATGTAAGTTTTGGTGTCATGGGTGGAGATTTTCAGCCACAAGGTCATACACAAATCGTTATGAATCTGGTCGATTTCGGTATGAACCTTCAGGAAGCTGGTGATGCCCCTCGCTGGGATCACACAGGATCGCCCACTCCCACTGGACAACCTGCAGAAAAAACAGGTCTTGTGAGAATTGAATCAGGAATCTCCTATGAAACAATCAGGGGATTGATGGAAAGAGGACACGAGGTGGGGTATGATCGAGGAGCCTATGGTGGATATCAGGCGATCATGTGGGACAAGGAAAACAAAGTATATCGAGGGGCCTCCGAGAGCCGTAAAGATGGTCAGGCTGCCGGATATTGATTATTAATTAAGAATGAAAGCTTTTACAATTCCTCATTATGGGAATACCAACGTCCTGAATATGGTGGAGATTCCCATACCCGAACCTAAGGATGACGAGGTTCTGATCAAAGTAAAATCCACTTCAATCAATGATTGGGATTTAGGTTTGGTCGAAGGCTCACCTTTTGTCATTAGATTATTATATGGATTAAGGAGACCTAAGTACAACATCCCTGGTACTGAAGCGGCTGGAATTGTTGAGAAAATAGGAGCCGAGGTAAAGCAATTTGTCGTAGGTGATGAAGTGTTTGGAGACCTCTCCGAGTCAGGTTTTGGAGGCTTTGCTGAATATGTATGCGTTAAAGAAAATGCCTTGATCAAAAAGCCCCACATGATGACCTTTGACCAGGCCACTGCCATACCACATGCAGCTGAACTTGCTCAACAGGGACTGATTGATCTTGGGAAGCTTGACAATGGACAGAAAGTCCTCATAAATGGTGCGGGAGGAGGCGTAGGTACACTGGGTGTACAAATAGCCCGAGAATTAAAGATTCACATTACTGGCGTCGACCATGGTCACAAGCTCTCTTTTTTAAAATCCATTGGCTTTGATGAAGTCATAGACTACACGAAAGAAGATTTCACAAAGCGAACTGAGCAATACGACCTTATTTTGGATACTAAAACAAACAGACCCATCTCTCACTATGCACGTGCTTTGAAAAAAGGTGGGAAGTATGTAACCGTAGGCGGATCTATGAGTCGCATTATACAGATTTCATTACTTGGGCCATTGATCCATTTATTTACTCAGAAAAGATTCAATGTACTTGGCCTTAAGCCAAACAAGGATCTCAAAACCATCAATGACTTATTCATAGAAGGTCAGCTACAGCCTTTGCTTGAGGGTCCTTTCTCTTTTGATCAAATTCCTCAGCTACTTCAATATTTCAAAGAGGGAAAACATATGGGCAAAATAGTTATTCAAATAAGTTAGTACCCGATCAGGATTCTTTAATTCTCTTAGGATTACAAGCACGACCATATTAACTTAATTCCTCAAATTATCGATTGAAAAAATCAGCTCTATGAAGATACTTATGCTTGGCTGGGAATTCCCTCCTTCTATCACTGGCGGACTTGGCATCGCAAGCCATGGAATTGCCGAATCAATGGCAAAAAAAGGTCATGATATTACCTTTCTTCTCCCCAAGAAGATTAAGACTCAGCAAAGCACACAGGTTAAACTGGTAGATGCCTCCACAATGAAAGTGGAGCAGGAATTCTGGGTAAAGACAACCGAATCCATCACCGAAATCCAGGACTCGGAGCTGGGTTCACAGGTGGTGGCCTATATGCCCCCGAAGATTTATCGAAAACTATCTACCATCGTAAAATTTGAAAAGAAGAAACAGTACACCGAAGTTCCAGATTCACCACTTACCGGAAAATATGACGAAGGCCTTCTTCATGAGACCGGAAAATTTGCCTTACTGGCTGTTCAGCAGGCTTCTTCTAAAAAATATGACCTGGTATACTGTCATGACTGGCCCACCTTCAAAGCTGGCCGGTTAGTCAAGGAAATGTTGGGAATAAAATTAGCTGTGCATATCCATAGCACCGAATTTGAGCGAAATGGAGTATTTACTGATCCTACAGTAATCCAGGAAGAGGGAAAAGGAATAAGAGCAGCCAATTATATATTCTCAGTGAGTGAAGTCACAAAAAATATCATTGCTGATAATTATGCGGTGAAGAAAAATAAAATCACGGTGGCTCCCAATGCTGGTCCCCTGATCTCTTTCAAACCTTCTGCTTTAAAAAAGAAGAAACCCATAGTCGCTTTTATCGGAAGATTTACCGATCAGAAGAGTCCTGGGACATTTATAGATATTGCCAGAGAACTAACCTCCAGAGGTAGGGATTACGAATTTGTGATGATTGGCGATGGCTACCTATACAATGATCTGATAGCGAAATGTAATGAACTCAATATGGCTGACAGATTAACGCTTTCTGGTTTTATCAATCACCAGAAGGTCCTTGGGATGATGAGTAAAATCGACCTGCTCATTGCACCTTCAAATTCAGAACCATTCGGACTGGTAATGCTTGAAGCTATTTTACAAAATGTTGCTGTCCTCTCTGCTCCGGGTTCCGGGCTTTCGGAGTTCATCCCGGAACTGCCCCAATCAGACCGATGGGATATTTATAATAGCACTTCATTAGCTGAACGACTGATTGAAGACAAGGCTTACAGGAAAGAGATAGTTGAAAAGTGTTTGAAATCAGCCAAAAAGCTTAGCTGGGATAAAACAGCAAGTATAATTACTGATAAGATTTCTCAATGATCAGTCTTTGGGAGAAGGAGTCCCTGCTGAATTATGACATCATCATTATTGGAGCGGGTATCACCGGATTATCTACTGCTGCAACACTCAAGGAAACACAGCCTGGATTATCTATACTGGTAATTGAAAAAGGAACGCTTCCCATTGGAGCAAGTACCAGGAATGCAGGTTTTGCCTGCTTTGGAAGTGTATCCGAATTACTTGAAGATATCGAAAAGCTAGGTGAAGAGGGGATGTGCAGATTAGTGGAAAAGAGATGGAAAGGACTGGAAAAGACTAAGAATCGACTCGGTGCATCAACTATTGGTTTTAATCCTTGTGGTGGATATGAGCTGATCAGACCTGAAGATCTGTATGCGTATGAAAAGTTGGAATTACTCAATCATCTTTTAAAGGACATTTTAGGGCTGGAAGTATTTAATAATCTGGACAGTGAAATCAAAAATCTGGGATTTGAGAATATCAATCATCTGATATTCAACCCCTATGAAGGATCCTTGCATACGGGCAAACTGATGAGCGCCTTTTGGGATTATTGTCAATTACTGGGTGTACGTATCATCACGGGTTCGGAAGTACAATCGATTGAAAAAAATGGAAAGTCTGTTAGGGTTCTTTGTGGTGAATATCAATTCACCTCTAAGGCTGTTGGCATATGTACCAATGCCTTTACTCAGAAACTGGCAAGTTCAGTGAGTTTAAATCCAGGAAGGGGAATCGTGATGGTAGTTAAAACTGAAAAGCCAATAACTTATCAGGGCACTTTCCACTATGATCAGGGGTACTATTATTTCAGAAACTTTGAGCAAAAACTATTATTTGGCGGAGCAAGAAATTTAGATCTTGAAGCAGAAAAAACACTTGAATTTGGCATTAACCCCAAAATAAAAGAAAAGCTGGAAGCGGATCTCCAGGAAATCATTATTCCTGGTCAATCCTACGAGATCGAAATGGCTTGGTCTGGCATCATGGCTTTTGGTGAGAGTAAAGCACCTGTCATTCAGCAACTTGACGATGGTATATTTGTTGGGGCAAGATTAGGTGGCATGGGCGTGGCAATTGGGAGCATGGTAGGCGAAGAATTAGCCAACCTGATTATCAGCAGACATTTTTAAAAAAATGGTTATTTTGCCATTTAACGAAAATTGTAAGAATGACAGAAAAAAAATCTCCTGGTTTATTAACAGCTCTACTTCCTGTCATTTTCCTCATCACATTTCTTTCGATCAATGTTACCATATTTGGTGATGATGGCATCTCCGGATCAAGTCAGATCATCCTGATGCTAACTGCTGCCTTCACGGCAGTTATCGGAATCAGGTTAGGCTATTCTTGGACAGAAATTCAGGATGGTATGGTAAAAAGTATCCATACCGCCATGCCAAGTATTCTCATTCTTTTCGTTATTGGGGCGCTAGCAGGATCCTGGATGATCAGTGGTATCGTTCCTGCTATGATCTACTATGGATTAGAAATCCTGAATCCTAAAATATTCCTTTTTGCGGCTTGTGTAGTTTGCTCAATTGTATCTATTGCTACAGGAAGTTCATGGACCACGGCAGCTACAGTGGGGATTGCATTAATGGGGATTGGAAAGACCCTTGGTCTCCATGAAGGTTATATTGCTGGGGCCATCTTGTCAGGGGCGTATTTTGGAGATAAAATGTCACCGCTTTCCGACACTACCAACCTTGCTCCGACGGTTGCGGGGACCGATCTTTTTACCCATATCAGGTACATGACCATCACTACTGGTCCTTCAATCGGCATTGCATTACTTATTTTTCTTGTGATGGGATTCTTTCATGGCGAAAGTCAATCCTTAGGACAGGTTGAACTGATGCAGGAAGCCATCTTTGAAAAGTTTCATATTTCAGGGTGGTTATTCATTGTACCCCTCCTGGTCATTGTGATGATAGCCCGAAAGGTCGCTGCCCTTCCGGTTTTGGTTGTTGGTACGTTGTTGGGTACTGTATTTGCCCTGATCTTCCAGCGCAACCTGGTAGCCGAAGTGGGAGGCTCGAATGACTTACCCGGGTTATTTGCCGGTAGTATCATCTCGCTTTATGGTGATACAGCTTTTGAAACATCTATGCCGCTGGTAAGTGATCTGCTAGGTTCCGGTGGCATGTCTGGAATGCTGAATACGATCTGGTTAATAATCTCCGCCATGATCTTTGGTGGCGCCATGGAAAAGACCAGGATGTTACAGACTATTGCCCAATCTATCATCAACAGAGTCAACACCATTGGGGGTCTATTTTCATCTACGGTTGGTACCTGTTTATTTTTTAATATTACTGCCTCGGATCAATATCTGGCAATTGTAATTCCAGGGAGAATGTATCATAAAGTTTACAAGGAAAGAGGTCTGGCTCCCGAAAATTTAAGCCGAACACTGGAAGATTCCGGAACGGTGACATCTGTCCTTGTTCCATGGAATACCTGTGGGGCTTATCATAGCGGAATACTAGGTGTATCCACATTTGTGTATGCTCCTTATTGTTTTTTTAACATCCTTAGTCCTCTCATGACTATATTTTTTGGTATTATTGGTTATAAAATTAGAAAGCTTACAACCAAGAATACGGATGTTTCCTGATCAAATTGAGAAATCTGCCTTAAGGGAATTACCACTTATACGATTTGAAGGTGCCATTAAAGTCATTGAGCGAATCGAAGAGGTAGACGAATGCCTGGAATTTCTGGGTAGGGAACCCATTCTTGGATTTGATACCGAAACAAAACCAACTTTCACCAAAGGTCAATATAACCATACAGCCCTGGTGCAATTCTCCACGCTGGATCATGCTTATTTGCTTAGGATCAATAAACTGGGTATCAATGATCGGTTGAAGAAGCTTTTTGAAAATGAGAATATCCGCAAAATTGGTATCAGCCTGAGAGATGATCTAAAAGACCTTAAAAAAATCAGATCCTTCAAACCGGGTGGTTTTATTGACCTTAATAACATCGCTAAAGAACTTGGTATTAATCAGATAGGAATCAAAAGTCTTACAGGGATTTTTCTTGAAAGAAGGATAGCCAAAAATCAACAAACCTCTAATTGGGAAAATCATCATCTAACGCCCGCTCAACAAAGATATGCGGCTACTGATGCGTGGGTATGCATGAAGATGTATGACAGTTTAATGCAAAGAGGTTTTGTAGAAGCTTCGTGATCATTCTGCGATAGTAAATTCAATCCCATAAATTTTTTCCAGGCGCTGCAGAAAAGCTTTAGCCTCCCCCTCCCTGACTTCACCTGAAAACCTACAAGTATCGGTGAATGACTTTTCTTTAAAGTCTAGGCTAAAGTCATTGAACAGGCTTTCCATTTCGCCTGTCAACTCATAAGGAAATGAAACTGAAAATGATTTAGCAGCATAGATCTCTATCAACTTCGAATGATTAAGCGCGTCACTTGCAGCAGTCTTATAGGCGGTAACTAATCCACCAACACCCAATTTGATTCCTCCAAAGTATCTGACCACAACTACCAACACATTGGTCAACCCGAAAGCTCTGATCTGGCCCAGGATAGGATCTCCAGCTGAATGGTTGGGCTCTCCATCGTCATTGGCTTTGAAAGTCTGATCATTCAAACCAATCACATAGGCATAACAATGATGCCGGGCGTCGTGGTATTGCTTCCTTATATCATCTAATATAGATTGGATCGATTCAAGATCTGATACAGGGAAAGCGAAGCTTAAAAATTTGCTTCCTTTCTCTTTATACAACCCTTCTGATTGTTTGAAAATTGTTTTGTACTCAGCCATCACAATTGATCCAGCATACTATCTACTTCCTCCTTAATTGTTCTGGTTGGGGAATGTTCCAATGATTGCTCAAGGTGATATTCTGCGTTATGCATATCACCATCCTGAAAATAGATCCTGCCCATCCCCAGGAAAGTCAGACTCCTGTAGTATTCCCCATGCCCAAGGATAGACGCTCCGGCAGCGATAGCTTCTCGATAAAGTTTAATGGCTTTCTCAGGATCATTCAGCTTCCTTTCGTGATATAAGCCATCAAAAGCTTTTCCAGCCAGTTGATAATAGGGCCTATCACTAGCCAAAAGTCGGTCAATCATTTCCCTATCTGCTATCTCAAAATTTTTCCCGTCTGCATAAGATTCCAGCAACTTGGCATTTATATAGAGGTTTTTTGGATATTCCTGGTATAGGTGCGACAGATACTTCTGGGCTTTCAAAGGTTCATATTCATATCTTAAGTAGATATAAGCCAGGTAAACTGTGGCTTCCACTTTACTGATCACTGTTACCTCACAAGCCTTCTGCAGCTGCTCGAGACCCAACTCGATATCGCCACTTCTAAAAAGCCATACAAAGGACTTGTAGATGGGATACCGCTCAGGATATTTTTCCCTGAAATAGTTGTAAAGGCCTGAAGTAAAGAGAAATTCCGGGACCTCTTCTTCAAGATCAAATCCCAGCTTAAGCAATTGATAAGTCTTGGAGGCTTCATTTACTGCTTTCATGTACTGATCATCGTCAGCATAATATTCAGCCAGAAGTCCCCTGGCGGCCATCTCAAAAAAAATAGCTTCTGAATGCTCATGATTTTCTTCATTCATCTTCTCTGATAGTTTGATGACATGGTCCATCTGGTTTCTGAATTTCCTGAATACGGAATCGACTGTAACTAAGGGGACATTCTCCCACAAGATCTTTAATCCTCTCATCATCGGTACAACCGGATGATCTGGCAAGAGGATTTTGACTGAATCAATATAGATAAGCGCTGAATCCTCTTCGAGGTTGTAGATGTAGTCTACAGTTTTTTTCACCATTTTCAGGTTTTTCTCATTATCAAATAATTGAGCTCCGGAAAGGTGTGCACTTCCTAAAAAAATGATGAAAAAATATCTTCGCAATATCAAATCGGATGGGTTGAGTTCAATTTATTAAAGAAAATATCCAAGTCCTATAGAATTTCCCTGCTAATTTTAAGGGACACAACTAATCAAGCATTGGATGGATTCTATCAACTCGGATAATTTCTCAAATTCCGTTCCAATCTACTTCACCGACGAGTATATAAGGGCTCAGAACAATGATCAAATCGTTGTCTTCAAAAGTAATCAATTCCGGTTCATCGTTACCTTGGAGGGAGATGTAGCCTATAGTTTTAGACAAGGTCCGTTTGGATCTATCATGAATACTCAACCAACTGATTTTGAATCATTTAAGTCATTTCAAAGCGAGATTAACAGAGAACTCAAACAGAAAAACATCAAAAAACTAATTATTCGTCAACCACCAACTTACTATCCTTCATTTATTGATTCGCGTTGGTTAAAAGCAGTCGGCTACAATCGAATTATTTCGGATGTTAATCAATCTTTGGAAGTGGACCAACATCCGGTGCTTCACAAGATGGAATTACGTAAGCTGAACACCGCAGTGAAGGAAGGGCTGCTTTTTTCTCATGATTCAATTTCAGACCTTGAAGAAATCCATTCCTTTATTGCTTCCTGCAGAGAGGACGTCGGACTCACAGTGAATATTACCCTTGACAAGCTAACTCGTTTATTTGAGACATTTCCAAGCGATTACAGTCTGTATTCCGTGAGAAAAGAAAGGGAAATTCTTGCAGCCTGTATAGTATCAAGACCCATCCCTAATATCTATTATTATTATCTGCCTGCTACGCACCCGAATCATAAAAGTAAAAGCCCAATGGTCTTATTGATTGTCTCACTGATGGAGACTTTAAAATCAAGAGGAGGCGAGATATTGGATCTTGGACTATCATCAATAAATGGGATCCAACAATCCGGGCTTTATGCCTTCAAGAAGAGAATGGGTGCGAAGGACACCTCTTCCAGTATCTATGAAAGGATCATTGACTGATCTCCTTCAATACAGCTTCATAAAGTTTCACAGCCTGGTCTACTGAATAATTTTCCTTTACAAAATCCCGACTTTCACTCGGATTATATTGATCGTAAGTTTCCAGCATCTTTTTGATGCCCTTGACTATTGCTGAAGCATCTGCTTCGCATTTGATAGCTGTATGCTCTGGTAGCTCATTTGTAATACCTCCACACCTGGTAGTCACCACAGGCTTACCACAAGCCATCGCTTCAATCAGGACTACTCCAAAAGATTCATGTCGACTAGGCAAAACAAAGAATGTACAGGCTTGCATCTCCCGTTTTACCTGAAGCCGGTCCAATTCACCCAAAAACCTAACACTGTCACTAAGCCCGTACTTTTTTACCAGCTTGTGTATAGAATCATCCAGAGGGCCAGATCCTCCTATTCTTAACTCCCATGGCTGATCTACTAGACCTGATAGAGCTTCTAACAAAAGATCAAATCCTTTCTGATGAACAAGTCTTCCCAATGAAAAGATGACAGGAGTTTTCCTATCAACCTTTTTACTAAGCGTAAAGAAGTCAAGATCTATAAAATTTAAAGCTTGCTTAGCTTCAATGTGATAGGCTTTTAATTCCTCTTTTAAATTATCCCCGACTGCCAAAACGGCATCAGCCAACTGCAGCGGTGGTATTAATGTCTTTATAAGATTATTGCTAAAACTCGGCAGCGGAAAAGGGCTCGAATGTTCCCTGATCACAAAAGGAATTTGATACTTCTTAGATAATTCCATGGCAATCCAACCTGCAGGATAAGTGATTTCAGCTAGGATAAGATCAGGTTTCCCAAAATAGCTTAAATACTTTTTAAAATTCGCCTCATTGGCTTCAGTGATCTTCTGAAGGTTCCCTCTTCTAAGTTTCCTGGTCCAGGTGTGAGCTGGTGTGAAAAATTCAATGCAATTGGCTTCCAGCATATTCTCATGAGGCCTTATGGGAAACCTGGAGGTGAGTTTAAAAATACTATCCAATGGCCTGAATATCCGTATCCAAAGTGACGGTTCATGAGATCCCCATAAACTGATACCCATTTTCCAGGTAGGATTTTTCCTGGCAATTACCTGGGCCTGTTCTTTCAGAAAGATCCCTGTATTTGGATAGCTTGCGGACGGATACCATGACGGGATTATGAAAAGCTTCATTGATAGTTAAATTTCTTCAAGAATGAAGCAATGACTGGCTGAATTTCTTCTATTAATCTGGGATCTAACTCATTTTTCCACAGCCCTATTGATTCTGTAAATACAGGTCTTTTCAAATTCTGATGATTCTCGGCCGTCATTCCTTTAGGTAGATCATTCAAATAAAAATCTGGCATTTCCTTATAATATTCAATTTCTATTCTATTGCAAATCCCTTTTAAAATAGTTTCCGAAGACCGCACCAATTCTTCATACCTAATCAAAGAAATATCTGTTCTCCCTTTTAACCATGAATATGCTTTTACTGAATCAACCCAATTGCTGGCAGCGCGTTTTGGATTTGATAGCTCCCCAAAAAGAGTTTCTCCTCCTTTCATAAAAGAGTTTACAACATCTCTTCCATCCCTAATCAAAAACAAGTAATGAGCGTCTGGAAAGCAACGAAATATTTCCTTATAGTAGCGGGTATTGCTTGAACAGGTATCCGCCCAATATTTAAATCCTGTCTTTTGACTTTTACCATATGTCCGGTAAATCTCATCAATAAGAAACTGTAAACTCTTGTCTTCAGATTCAAATAAACCAGCCAAATGAGGTCCAAACCCAGTCTCCCAGGTATGTGATCCTGAAGATTCATCGAGCTCACCAGCAATAATTTTTACCAGATCCCGCCAATTGATCAGGTGACGATACAGGTAAAACTTAATGATCGTCGGACCAAGAAAATATTGTTCTGTGGGTGCAAACAATAGGGGATGTTGGTTGAGCATTCTGTTGAGCAAAGAGCTGCCATTTCTTCCTGATCCAAAAACAAAGATCGGCTTTTGAATATTATTCACGCTCCTCACAGGTAATCGGGATGGTAACCGTCGGCTAATCATCATGAGGAAACGTGCTAATTTAATTCTTCTCATATTTGTCAATCCGACGGAAAATTATGGATTCTCTCCCACTCGTCAGTATAATATGTCTTTGTTATAACCAAAAAGACTACGTAAAGGCAGCCCTGATATCTGCTCTTTCACAGTCTTACCCAAACATTGAAATCATTGTAATAGATGATGCCAGTACAGATGGAAGTCAATCAGTAATTCAAACTTTTGTTAGCGAACACCCTGGTATAAACTTCCTGCCTCTTGAACAGAATATTGGCAACTGTCGCGCATTCAATTTAGGTTTTAAGCTAAGTAAGGGAAAGTACATTATTGACCTGGCTGCCGATGATGAATTGTTGCCTGTTCGGGTAGAAATAGGCATTAAAGACTTCGAGTCCAATGACAGGAAATTTGGCGTCCATTTTTCAGATGCCTTCATCATGGATCAGGAAGGTAAAATGCTTGATACACATTATGCCAGAAATCGTGCCGGTGAAATCATTGAAGAAATCCCACAGGGCGATATCTATAAGGTCTTAATCAAAAGATATTTTATTAATCCTCCAACCATGATGGTCCGAAGAGAGGTACTGGAAGAGCTGGGGGGGTATGATGAAGATTTAACCTATGAAGACTTTGACTTCTGGATTCGGTCTGCGCGGAAATATGAATATTTATTCAATAAGGCACCTCTGGTAAAAAAAAGGATCGTAAAAAAGTCATTGTCTGCACAGCAATTCAAATTTTATAACAAGCATCAGGCAAGTACGCTCAAGGTTTGTCATAAGATCCTGGAGCTAAATCAATCAAAAGCGGAAAACAAAGCTTTGGTATCCCGGTGCTGGTACGAGATCAGGCAATGCATAAAGACATTAAATCTTGGATTGATTCCGAAATATATCAGATTGCTATTGAAGGTAATAGGTACAAAAGGGAGCTAATTCACAAGTAATCTCACTCAATCCAGGGCCTTACAAAAAAGCCAGCCAATTTACCTTCCGCATCAAGGACTGTACGCACTTCAACCTTAGCTTTTGGATTAAATTTTCCCTCAAACCTGTATACTTCAAATAATGACCCATCTTTGGGTTTCATCATATATTCAAAAATCAGGCCCTGATACTCACCAAAAGCGCTCTTTATTGTTTCATAGGACTGCTTCTGTGTTGTTTCATTAAGCACTTCCACCATTTTTGGTATCGCTTCATCCGTATTCAGTTTATAGAATCCCCCCTCTTTCTGAGCAGTAAGAATTTTCTTTGAAATTTCAGTTGCAAAAATTAGCCTCGCCGAATCAACTTCCGAATCAGGCACCCGCTCGAACTTTGCTTCTTGTCCACAACCTGATAGCAGGTAAACAACGAATATCAAAAGTTGGCTATAGCTTCTTTTCATGATGATGAGGTAGGTACCAAGTAAATCTAATGAATTCCTGAAAAAACTTCTTTATGATAAAATTGCATCTTTTGGACACGAGGCCTTTTATTAAATAGAAGAAGCGTCCACCTTTGCAACAAATGCCTATTGAACTCAAAATTTCAATCAGCCTTTTTCTGATTAGTATCTCGATAGTTCTACTAAGAGGTAATAGAAATTGGATTTTTGGCTATCGATCTCCAAGAGCTATTCGTACACATAAACATTACGCCTATGCCAATACCATTTATGGGATAGGTATGTTTTTGATCAGTGGTGTTTATTTGGCTATTCTCACCTGGTCTCCAAGGATCTATAAAAGATTAACCGAGACTGAGCACATATTGATTGCTGTGGTATACTTCGCGGTATTATTTCTGATCATTGAACTCAACTTAAGAAAGACCTTTAAGGAATAAATTCTTTAGTGATTAGTGAAATGAAGCGTATTGCTTCCTTGTCTCATGACCATTGTTTTGGTGGAAGGATCAAATTCTAAAGTCACACCAGACTCATGGTGTTTAAAAAAATCCTTTTCCATTGCATCCATCGTATATATTTTCTGGCCTTCGGGTTGAGCCAGAAGTGTATCTTCCTTTTGTGATATGGTAATAACCAAAGGACTTTCCTGACTGGTGTAAACACCCAAATATTGTTCTAAATCATGAGCATCAACCTTGTAAGGATTGATCAACGGGATCTCATATGGCTGGTCAAATATCATCTTCAATATGATGTTGTGAATGTCCGCCAGATTATAGTTTTTCCCATTGGAAAGTAATAGGTAAGTCAAGCCCTCATCCGGGAAATAATAATAAACCGAGTTGAAGCCATCAATCACTCCATCATGCGTATAAGCTACTTTACCCGATATCTCAGTTTTAAAAACCCCCATCCCATATCCATCTATTTGCTGAAGCATCTTCCCCTGCAATTCTTTTGAGATTATTTTTCCTTTAAACAAACCATCAATAAAAATTGATAAATCTTGTGCAGACATCACAATTCCACCAGCACCCATTGGAATGGATTCGTCCGTAGGAGCTATCGGATTCCATTGCACTTCATACTTATAAGAGTAGGTCTTTTCGGCTTCTGATAATTTACTATCTCCAAACTGCGTATTCCTTAATCCTAATGGCTTAATAATCTTTTTCCTTAATATTTTGGCATAATGCTTATTATATACCTTTTCCAGGATGTAAGACAGTAATACATAATTAGAATTGCTGTATTCTGCTTTTTCTCCCGGTTCAAAATCACTTCCTCCTGATGAAATGATAGAAACCATTTCAGCTTCAGTTTTTGGAAAGGTATTCCATTCCAGGTAACTTCTATCTCCAGTGAAGTTATGAATGCCGCTATGATGCGTGAGTAAATGGGAGATAGTGATTTTCTTAGCATTTTTGATTGTAGGGAAAAAGACTTCAATGGTTTGATCCAGGCCAATTTTACCTTCTTCAACGGCTTTCAAAACCATTGTGGCGGTAATCGTTTTAGAAATAGAACCAATCCTAAACTTTGAATTCCTTTCAGCCTTAACACCTAAATCGATGTTTGAGTAACCTAAAACATTTGTATATACTATTTGACCATCCTGATAAACCTCCACCTGCCCCATCAACAATTCACTTTCATTCAGGGACTTAAAAAATTGATCTAACGTATTAGTTTTTGGTCCATCTAATATTTGGGATAAACATAGGTCTACAAAAACCAGCTTTAAGAAGAAGGCAAGAAACATTTTCATTTCGTCTTTTTCTATTTGGACTCATGAAAATGGTATTCGGTTACATTTCGAATCCGAAATGGTTAGGGTAGAAAGATATGGATCGAGTCCTGACTATTCAGCGATTTGTATCTTGAAAGGCACCTTTAGCTTCTCCCAATGCATATAGGCAACCGTGCTATTAGCTGTGATTTCATCAAACCCATAGGTCAGCCATTCCTGATGAGGAGCCTTCACTGAGGAAACTTTGACCCTTAAAGCATCCATACTTTCATCATATTTATAACTTCCCCATCCATCGTTGACTTTATTAAAAATCACTACCCATTCCTTCTCTCCCGGAATAGTATGAATACTGTATTTACCTGAAGGTAAGGGCTCTCCCTCAATCAATACATCTTTATTGATTTCAATTGTCGTGTTAGCATTAGCTCCCGCTCTCCATGGAAATGGTTTGTTATCAGAGTAATTATTGCCGGGCTCCATACCATAAGGGACGATGGCACCATAGATTTCTCTTCCCTTTACGCCAGGTCGGCTAAAAGAAAAAGTTATTTGTGTGTCGTCGCCAATAAATTGAGTGACACTTGCCTTTTGGCTTGGTTGCACTTTCTTCTGAGCCCACGCCATGGTGAATACCCCTGACAAAACTGTCAAAGAAAGTATAAAAGAGTATTTGAATATTTTGGATGTCATAATGAGTCTAATTTGAAAGAGATCAAAAGTATATAAAATGGATCAGATGCTAGTGTGGATATTGAGCTTACCTGGTTTTAACACTCCTTAAGATAAAGTCAACGATCGGCTTAGGATCTTCCAGGCTATGGGGGTGATGTCCAACACCTTCTTTCTCAATTAATTCAATGGTCCCCCCTGCCTCTTTAAAATTCTTTGCCAGGATCGCGGTATTCTCTTTGTGAGGAACCACCTCATCTGAATCGCCATAAACATGGATAACAGGTATTCCTGCCTGGGCAACCTTTACACAATTATAAATCGGCAGATCTTTAAAATCCCAAACAGAAGCTGAATCCAGTCCGTAAGCTTTCAAACAAATCTCCCAGGCCTCCTGACTGCCCTTCCCTTCATACATTCCCCCGGGCCAGCTTTTAATATCACAAACCGGAGCATCTGCATAGATAGAAAAGACTTTGTCTGTATTTCTGGAAGCCCAGTTGTAGATGATCAATCCACCCCGGCTCATACCTTCCAAAACCACTTTGGGATTTAGGTCATATTCTTTGACACAATAATCATAAAAGTGATCCCAGAGCACTACCGCTTCTTCATTGCCAAACATATTGGCAACATCCACATAGACCACGTGAAAGCCCAACTCAAGTAGCGCAATATCTGTTTGAGGCTCGTGTCCCCAAAACCGGGCTCTCCAGATCCAGTAACTATTTTCATTTTGTTCTTTCGGGAATACAATTTTTGCTTCATGCCCTTCAAATTGGAAGACTTTGAGTGCATACCCATGGAAAGATTGATCCTGTGCACAGGCACTAAAGGAAATAAAGCCATTTAGGCAAAAGATAATACTTATCTCGAATATTCTTTGGATCCGGAATAGATCATGCTGCCTGGAACAAAACCAATAATTGCTAAATCTGTTTTCTAGTGCCACTGGTAGCCTGATTCAGTCAAGGGGTCGATGCCCTTGAATTCACTGAAATTTTTATCTCCATTATTCACCCACCAGTTATAATATGCTTCGGACACAATCTCATGCGCCTCATCTCCACCTGTCATTTCAAATGGCACTCCTATTTTTTCAACAATCGGATTTTGAGAGGGAAATCGACCAATTAAAAATTTACTGTCAATTGCAACAGCTCTAATAGATTCAATTGTCCATAAAACATACATTCCTAGTCTGCATTCATACTGCAACAATGAGGAAATACCATTCACTGGGAAATTCCTAATCAATTCCTTTTCATCCCGATATTCCAGGAGTGCCGGTATATGCTGATAAGTAAAGCCGGGTAATTCCAGGGAATCATAACTACCAGCTTTTAACAATTCAACATAGGTGGTAACATCTAAATCAACAGTGGTTTCTATCTCCTCCTGGTCTTTATTGCAACCAGATAGAATAAAGAGTAAAATAAGAATGACAAATATTTTTGAAGTTCTCATGCCTTATGAAATAAGTCTTTGCATCTAAATTTAGCTAGTTTTTCACCAATTTCATCGCCGATTATCCTCATCTTCCAACATGGAGAGATAACTGATGTATCTTTCATAATGGATTTCTCCTGCATCCAAAGCATCCTTCACCGCACATCCCGGTTCCTCCACATGCAGGCAATTATTGAACTTGCACTGACCCAGTAGCTTTCTGAACTCAGGAAAATAATGTCCTAACTCCTCTGGTTCAATCTCGGATAATCCCAATTCTTTGATACCGGGTGTATCAATAATGGTCAGGTCCTTATTGAAAAACATTTCTGCAAAAGTGGTTGTGTGTACCCCTTTATTGGCAAAATTTGAGATCTCGGAGATCTTTTGATCTGCATGAGGAATCAAAATATTGATCAGGGAGGACTTTCCAGAACCTGAATGGCCTGAAAACAGCGAGATCTTTCCTTTCAATAACTCCTTAATGTCGCCCAGTTGATTTCTCAATACAGATCCAAACGCACATTTATACCCAATTGAATCATATCTTGTCATGATGTCAATGAGTTGCTCTTTCTCATTATCATCTAATAAGTCGGTCTTATTGAAGAAGATAACACCAGGAATCCTGAAAGCTTCCAGGGTGACTAAAAACCGGTCGATAAATCCAAATGAAGTTCTCGGCATTTTCAATGTTGCGACCATAACAGCCTGATCAACATTGGTGGCAATCAAGTGGTTATGAGCCTTCTTTCGTGGTGATTTTCGGATGATGTAATTTTTTCTGGGTAGGATTTCTTTGATTAACCATTCATCTGCGCCCCCTGGATTTGGTTCCAACTGCACCTCATCTCCTACCGCTATTGGATTGGTGATCTTTTTATCTTCTAGCTTGAATTTCCCCAAAAGCCTGGCATCAAGCATTCCTTTTTCTGTTTTAACTCTATACCAGGAGCCAGTAGACTTTACAACCAATCCCCTCATAGCAACGCTTTTATATTTTCTATTATAAGACCTGTTGCTCCAGTACCGGATTTTACAAACTCACCCGCAGACATTGCTGCATTTTGATATTGTTTCTCATCTTTTTGGAGGATTTCAAATAAATCATTCAATTCATTGGAATCTGCAAATGAAAACCCACCTCCTGATTCAATAAGCCCTTTTGCTTCAAGGAATTTATGGTTATTCTTATTCTTTCCGAAAAAAACCGGGATGCCATAGACTGCCGCTTCCAGTACATTATGCAAGGTCCCATTAAATGCCCCGCCGATCAGAGCATATTGTGCATACTTATACAATTGGGAGAGCATCCCAATATTATCAATAATTAAGATCCTGAAACCAGACGAATCCCCTTTACTTAATTGAGAATATCTGATGCTTTCAGGTAACCGAACAAATGGCTCCAGATGGTGGTCATCAATATTGTGTGGAGCAATGATAAACTTCATTTTACCCATCCGATCCAGGATAAAAGGTTTGATTACCTCAAGGTCAGATGCCCAGGCACTCCCGATCACCATCAGTTCTTCGCTCTCTTTGAGAAATGTCTGAATAAGTGGGACATCCCCAGCATTTCTGGCAATTTCCATTACCCGATCAAAACGGGTATCTCCGGCAACTGTAAATTGGTCAATTCCAATCTCCGAAAGTTTTTTGCCAGTCAATTCATCCTGAACAAAATAATGTTTGATTCCCCTCAAAACCTCATGATAGAATTTTCCGAATGGTCCAAACAGAAAATGATTCTCCCTCAAAATGCAGGAAACATAAAGGATTGGTACATTTTTATTTTGCAATGCCTGCAGATAGTATAACCAGAAATCATATTTGATAAAGATGGCAAGGGAAGGACTTACGATTTCTACAAACTTTCTGGCATTCCCAGGTGAGTCCAGCGGCAAGTAGGATACATGATCCACCAGTTCATAGTTTTTCCTTAATTGATAACCTGAAGGGGAAAAGAATGTCAAGAGAATATAGCAATCAATATTCTGCCTCCGGATTGATTCAATGATGGGCCTGCCCTGCTCAAACTCCCCCACAGAGGATGCATGGACCCATATGACCTTTTTATTACTTTTAAGAGCTCCTTTAAGACTTTCGAATATGCCTTTCTGTCCGGTAATGAATAGTTGGGCTTTTATATTGAAAAAGGACAGAATCCAAACCGAAAACTGATAAAAACTTAGACTAACCCGATATATTAAACGCATTTGACAATTTACTCAATAAACAGTTTCCTATTTATTGGTGTTATCTTCAGTGTCGTCCGGGTCTTCCTCTTCAGGTACCTGCCCCTCAGGAAGTTTATTGATTTCCATGGTACCCACATACTCTTTCAATTGATCTTCTGAAGCTCCCTCCAGGCTAATGCTCAACATGAAGCGATTATTGATCACAAGTGTCAATTGCGTAGATCCGGATTCATAAGTCGTAGAAAACCACCCAGGTTGCCCCTCTACTTCGATGGATTTCATCATCCCCTCAGTAGACTCATATTTATAAGCATTGGCATAAGCACCGAATAGTGCTCCAGTAAATAAATAGTCAAAGATCGAAATGCTCATATCCTGATCCCCATTTGAATATTTTTTGGAAGCTGAACTATAGCTGGCTTCACCAAACCTCATACTGGCTCCATCTGGTTTATCAGAAAGTGAAAACGGTCCGACATTATCAGGCAAAAAATCAATCAATTGTCTGAAATGAACCGTTTCACCAGTATTCATACTGCCATAATCAACCGGCTTTCTGACATAACCTCCATTGGGAGCATTATCATTATCTGATTTGTATGTTTCACTGGCTTCACCCGGAGTGGTAGAGCTCGAAGAAGAACTTCCGCTATCCTTATCTTTTTTCTTTTTACCAAAAAGTAGATCATCAACAACCTGATCGGCCTTCCTTTCTAATTTATTTTTCAGATTTAGCTGAGCACTTGCTGGAAATAACCCGATTGCCAACAAAGACATGATCAATAGCTTTTTCATCTAGGGTGATTTTCTATGCAATTTAGTAAAGCTCGGTACCAAAATGAAGTACGCATTTAAAGGCATGAAGAAATTAATTGCATCCGAATGGACCTGAATAAGTGGACAGGAATTTCTGTACGCATCTTTTAGGCTGATCTTTGAAAATCACATTAATATCTAAAATGAGTCCTTTTTTATAGATGAAATACGTATTCTGATGAACGAAAATTGTAAATTAGTGGAAACTATCTCCATTTAATTGGAGAGTTTTTTAGATTCAAGGAACCTGACTAAAAATTTTAACCTAATAACAATGGTACCAAATTTTATGAAATCAATTCAAACTGTTTTTGTAGGAATATTTCTTCTTTGCGGGTCTTCATTAAGGGCTCAGGACTTCGGTGAGATCATTGCTGCAGGAACCCAGGATGCCAATACATATTTCGAAAACTATATGGCTCCAGCACTCAATTCATTCGGAAATGGTTTAGCCAATGGCTGGTATAATACTGCCAAGGCCCACAAAACCCTGGGTGTGGATCTCACTGTTTCTTTCAATATTGCTAAAATTCCAGTTGAAGAAAGAACTTTTGCATTCATTACAGGCGATTACCTCAATATGACGCTATCTGGAGATGCAGATGGACAACTACCAACATTGGTTGGAGGTGATGCTGAAGTAGGTTCTCAAATAACAATCAGCTCAAGTGCTCCAATCGATTTCGGAGGGCAGACAGTAGTATTGGAAGAGGACATCAATTTTGATGTTCCTGGTGGTATTATAAATCTTGATGAAATCCCGGTAGTTACAGGTCTACCTACACCCACTGTTCACCTTGGGATTGGCATTTACAAAAATACCGATCTCAAAATTCGCTATATGCCAGAAATAAATACAGGTGACTTTAGCTTAAAAATGTTTGGTATAGGCATACTCCATGATGTAAAGCAATGGATCCCAGGAATCAAGAATCTTCCTTTTGATCTTTCAGGATTTTTTGGGACTTCAAAGATTACAGCAGCATACACGATTGCTGATTTTAGCACTACTCAATCCGGTTCAGCAGCTCAAACTACTTTCTCAGGAAGTGGGTCTGCTGAGTTTGTCTCAAGTGCCACCACAGTTCAGGCACTCATTTCTAAGAAGCTCTTGGTTTTTACACCTTATGCAGGAATAGGATTCAATATTGTGAACTCATCAATCAAATTATTGGGCGATTACACGTATGAAATCCAACCTACCATTGGAAATACGCGAACTTACGACATTACTAATCCTGTTGACCTCAATTTCTCAGGTTCCGGGGGACCAAGATTTACCATAGGTGGTCGATTGAAATTAGCAGTGTTTACCTTTCATTTTGACTATACTGCCCAGAAGTATAGCACAATTTCAGCGGGTATGGGTATCTCAGTTAGATAATAGGATCAAAAAATAATATGCGAAGAGCGGACATTTGTCCGCTTTTTTTATGTTTGGAATTACATAAAAAGAAAAGTCCCGGTAGAACCGGGACTCTTCAAGATGTCAAACAGGTGTATGAATAATTTGTGTTATGCATATATATATACGTATACCAGTAAATAGGTAACCACCTGATAGAAAAAAAATGTTAAAAATATTATTTGTTTGCCTGGGTAACATCTGCAGAAGCCCGCTTGCAGAAGCCATCTTCAAAGATAAAATTCAGAAAAAAGGCCTCCAGGGTGCTTTTAAAGTAGATTCTGCTGGTACCGGTCACTGGCATGTGGGTAGCAATCCTGACCCTAGATCAGTAGCTGTGGCTGAAAAAAACAATGTTCCAATCCAGCATATTGGTCGACAATTTTCTTTTGATGATACTGAGTTTGACTATATCCTTGCTATGGATAGTGACAATCTGAGAACAATCCTAAATGTCTTGGGTTCACAACATGAAGGCTTGTATCTGATGCGCTACTTTGATGAGTTACAAAAAGAGGCTGATGTTCCGGATCCATATTATGGTGGGGATGATGGATTTCAGCATGTATTTGACATCCTGGATCGTTCGTGTGACACCTTGTTGAATTTTCTGATCGAAAAACACAATCTTTAAAATGTTTACGGATGACAGTGGCTTTTTTGAATCCGCATTATTTCAGTCTCTTGGAAGAAGTGTCACTGTGCGATCATCGCGATTCGTATCCGGGGGTTGTATCAACAACACCCTAAAACTCGAAACAGATGAAGGGCCCTTCTTTTTGAAGTGGAACAATGATTCAGACAATGATATGTTTGAAAAGGAGGCTATGGGTCTTAAGCTTTTGCGTGATCAGAAAGTACTCAACCTTCCAGAAGTGCTTGGTACAGGTTCAGCTGATGGCAAAAACTATTTATTGTTATCCTACATTCAGAAATCACCTCCATCGGGTAATTTCTGGAAGTCCTTTGGTCAATCTCTTGCAGCACTTCACCGGGTTTCAGCACCAAAATATGGATTATCCCATAACAACTATATCGGTCGCTTACCTCAGAACAATGAAGAAATGCAGAATTGGATCGATTTCTTTATTGAGAAGCGGTTGGAGGTACAGCTGGGTCTTGCCATCTATAATGGCTTTGTCGATCAAGAGTTTGCTAAAAGATTCAGGATGATCTATGCTCAGCTGCCTGGACTGATCCCTTCAGAATCAGCGGCTTTACTGCATGGCGACCTGTGGAGTGGGAATTTTATGTCTGGCACCCAAGGCTTGCCATTTGTCTATGATCCTGCTGTCTATTTTGGCCACCGGGAAATCGAACTCGCATTTACACGGCTTTTTGGGGGTTTTGAAAGGCTTTTCTATGAAAGTTACCATGAGTCTTTTCCATTGGAACCGGGTTTTGAGGAAAGATTGGATATTTATAATCTCTATCCCCTTCTAGTGCATGTAAACTTATTTGGAACCTCTTATCTTAGTGGTATAAATCAGACGTTAAGAAGGTTTCTTTAAACTGACAGCTAAAAAATTATTATTAGATGAAAAATATTCTCTTCTCAAAACGACCTATCGCCACTGACTTATCTCTTCTCATATTAAGACTTATAGCCGGAATTGGGATAATGACCCATGGATGGCCAAAATTTCAAAAGGCAATTTCAGGCAATTTCCAATTTGCAGATCCAATAGGACTGGGTTCTGAATTATCTCTTATTCTTGTTGTATTTGCAGAATTTATCTGTGGGATCCTTGTCGTCCTGGGCCTGGGAACCAGATTTGCTGCTATTATTTTGATTATCAATATGAGTATAATCTTTTTTATCGTTCATGCAGCGGATGCATTCGGTTCAAAAGAAAAGGCTTTTCTGTTCTTAGGCGCTTTCATTGTCCTGTTACTTACAGGGCCCGGAAAGTACTCAATAGACGATAAGATCTAGATCAACCCTTTGGTTTAGTAGGACTCTTCTTTTTAGCGGG
The DNA here is from genome assembly GCA_047947195.1 of Bacteroidota bacterium. Classification (GTDB taxonomy): domain Bacteria; phylum Bacteroidota; class Bacteroidia; order Cytophagales; family Cyclobacteriaceae; genus UBA7330. Next base: position 231,520 of record CP170458.1, on the reverse strand, counting down.
AGCCTTCTTAGCAGGAGCTTCTGACTTTTCAGCTTCCTGGGCTTTGGGTTCCTTCTTTTTTGGTTTTTCTTCCTGGGCTGTAAGGATTTCGGGTGCAACTTTCACAAGAATCCCATACCAACTGACCAGTTTCTTGATGTCTGAAGCATAAACCCTGGCTTCATCATATTCAGGTAAAATAAACTTAAGGAAGGCCTTCAGCTCATCAGGCGTGGAACTACTATCCAGATCTGTATCGCCATTAAATTCCTTGTGGATTTTCTGTAGTACTTCACCTAGAGGTTTTGATCCGTCAGTATCATTGGTATAAATGGCTATCTCAGAAAGGACTGAAACTTTTGAATGGGTACCCACGACCATTTTCTTCTTTTGATCATCCAATGACTCAAGTACAGCACCTGTTCGGGTAGGACTGAGTATTTTAAATAGTCCCCCTTTTCCTGATACTGATGCGATATCTTTTAATTCCATAGTTGCTTGTTAAAAACAACCCAAAAATATGGATTACCTTGTAATCTCCCGGTTTATATCATCGATATATTTCAATAATTCCTCTTTTCCATGTCCCTTTTCAGCAGAGGTCATAAAAAATGGAGGAAGCTCTTCCCATGATTCCATCAGAACTTTTCGGAAAGCAGCCGCATTACCCATACTTTTATTTAAACCTAGTTTATCAGCCTTGGTAAATACAAAAGCAATTGGAATACCTCGTTCACCCAAATACTGGATAAAATCCAAATCAATTTTTTGAGGATCTAGCCTGGAATCAATCAGTACAAAAACACAGGTAAGATTTTTTCTATTCTGAAAGTACTCATGAGTGAAATTCTTCCACTTTGCGACCTCTTTCTTACTTGCTCTCGCCCACCCATATCCTGGCAGATCCACTAAATACCAGGTATCATCAATGAGAAAATGATTGATCAACTGGGTCTTACCCGGTTTAGTAGACACCTTGGCCAATTTTCGCTTATTAGTCAGCATATTGATAAGAGATGATTTACCTACATTGGATCTACCTATGAAGGCATATTCCGGAAGATCAGGCTCTGGGCACTCATCCAGGCGACTGCTGCTCTTAACGAAAGTGGCTGACTTAATCTGATACATTGGAGAATTTATGAACAATTCAATTATTCGGAAGGTTAATCCCTTAATTTTGCGTGCCGATGACCGTACTACCTTACAAAGATAAGCAGGACACCAAAAAGAAGCAGGTTGCTACGATGTTTGACAACATCAGTAGCCAATATGATTTTCTAAACCATTTCCTCAGCATGGGAATCGATATCCTTTGGAGGAAAAAAGCCATCCGTTTGTTAAAGGCCCATCAGCCAAAACTTATTCTTGACATTGCCACTGGCACAGGAGATTTTGCCATTGAGGCGCTGGCTTTAAATCCTGACAAGGTGATTGGGGTAGATATCAGTGAAGGTATGCTGGAAGTTGGCCGAAAAAAACTCATCAAAAAAGGACTTGACAAACGTATTGAATTGCAATCCGGGGATTCTGAGCGGTTACTTTTTGATGACAATAAGTTTGATGCCATCATCGTTGCATTTGGTGTACGAAATTTTGAAAATCTCGAGAAGGGATTAAGTGACATGTATCGGGTCTTGAAGAAAGGCGGAAAAGTGGTGATATTGGAATTTTCGAAACCCAGGACATTTCCATTTAAACAGGTGTATCAATTTTATTTTAAATGGATTTTGCCTAAAATAGGCCGGTTAATTTCTAAAGACAATTCAGCATATACTTATTTGCCTGAGTCTGTCAATGAATTTCCGGATGGGAAAGATTTCCTTGGAATATTAGAAAAAACCGGATTTAAAGAAACGGAATGCAAACCATTAACTTTAGGAATCTCATCCATTTATACTGGAATAAAGTAGTCATTTTTGGTTTGTTGATCTTTTGCTTAGCACCCGCGCAGGCTCAAAATGATCCCTCCGAATATCTCATAGACTACGATGAACAATGGATCCACTATGGATTTGCTATGGCTTGGCATTCTTCCAGGTATAAAACACTATATGCTGATGATTTTGCTACCACTGCGCTCGATTCGCTACATTCAGTCATTTCAGAAAGACTACCTGGATTTAAAGTTGCCATGATTGCCAATATGAGATTGTTGAAATACCTCGATTTCAGAACAATGGTCACGGTAGGGTTTTATGAAAATCGTTTGCTTTATCGATTTACAGACGGCACATCTATTGAAGAATTGAAGGACCAGACAATGGTAGAAGTTCCTTTATTATTAAAATATAAATCCGTCCGACGAAGAAATGTTGCTATGTATATGATTGGTGGCTTCACGCCTGCCCTCGAAGCTGCAGGCAGGGGTGATGATCTGGATATCCGGTCTAACCTTAAACTCAAAAACTGGAACTATGCAGCTGAAGCTGGAGTTGGTTTTGACATCTACTTTGAACTTTTCAAGTTTTCACCCGAGATCCGCTATTCCTGGGGACTTAGAAATATGCTTACCAACGATGTGAATGACTACACGCTCCCAATAAAGCAGCTCAATTATCAGAATTTTTCATTCTACATTACCTTTGAAGGAGGCCCTACTTACCTTAAAAGATCTAAAAAAATCAAAAGAAGATGAAAAAAATTGCCTTAATCACGGGAGCTACTAGTGGGATTGGGAAAGCAACTGCCATACTTCTCGCCCCTAACTATAAACTGATTCTCACTGGAAGAAGAAAAGAAAGGCTGGAAGAACTGGCTAAAGAACTTTCATCTCAAACAGATGTACATACCCTATGCTTCGATGTGAGTAAAAGGAAAGAAAGTCTCGAAGCCATTGAAAGTCTTCCGGCTGAGTGGAAAGAAATTGAAGTGCTTATCAACAACGCTGGAAATGCCCACGGACTTGCCCCCATTCATGAGGGTAACCTTGACGACTGGGAGGCCATGATTGACATCAATGTGAAAGGTGTGATGTATATGAGTCGGGCAATCACTCCAGGCATGGTGGAAAGAAAAAGTGGTCACATTGTGAACATCGGCTCCATCGCAGGCATCGAAGCCTATGCCAATGGAAACCTGTATAATGCATCCAAATTTGCAGTAGATGGCTTATCCAAAGCCATGCGCCTGGATCTGAATCCTTATGGTATCAAAGTTACTGACATAAAACCTGGCCTCGTGGAGACTGAATTCTCCATGGTCAGATTTAAAGGGGACGAGGAAAGGGCCAGTAAAGTGTATGAAGGTATGGCTCCATTAAAAGCAATTGACATCGCAGAGATCATAGAGTTTGTACTTAATCGTCCTGCTCATGTAAAGATTGCTGATGTACTGGTACTGGCCACCGATCAGGCAAGTGCTACAGTAGCAAATCGTAAGAAATAATACCAAAGGATAGGGCTTATTGCTAATTTGCAGTCATGCCCAAAGCGGAAAAATCTGTCATCATCATAGGTGCTGGAAGATCTTCTTCCTCTCTCATAAAATTTCTGCTTAAAAAATCAATTAACGGAAGTTTCAAAGTAAGCGTTGGAGACATCGATTCGGAAGCTGCAAAATTAAAATTCCCGGAGGCAAATACTTTTTCATTTGATATTACAGATACTGAACAATCCAGAGTTCAACTCAATGAAGCTGATCTGGTCGTTAGTATGTTACCTGCACGGCTCCATATTCAAATAGCAAAAATTTGCGCAGAGCTAGGTATTAATCTACTCACTGCTTCTTACCTCACAGACGATATTAAAGCTCTGGCACCACAATTTGAAGCAAAGGGTACCTGCTGTATCATGGAACTGGGGCTGGACCCGGGACTTGATCACATGTCCGCCATGAAAGTGCTCAATAAGATCAAAAATGCCGGCCACAAACTGACTGGATTCGAAACATTCACTGGAGGGCTACTGGCTGAGAACACAGAAGCAGAGAATCCATGGAATTATAAATTTACCTGGAATCCCAGGAATGTGGTGCTGGCTGGAAATGGGACTGTGAAATTTATTCAGGAAGGAAGATTTAAATATATCCCTTATCACCAACTGTATCGACGTACAGAGGTAATATACATCCCCGGTCACGGATATTTTGAAGGTTACGCCAATCGAGACTCACTGAAATACCTTGATCTGTATAAGCTTAGGGGGATCAACACACTATATCGTGGCACCCTGCGACGCCCAGGCTTCTGCAAGGCATGGGATGTCTTTGTGCAACTTGGAGCCACGAATGATGAGTATGAAATGGAAGCTGTGGATCAGATGACGCATCGCCAGTTTATCAATTCCTTTTTGCGGTTTAATCCGCACGATTCCGTTGAACTAAAACTGGCCCACTATCTGAACCTGGGACTTGATTCGGAGGAAATGTATAAGCTGAAATGGCTGGGCATCTTTGATGAAGAACCTGTGGGATTGACAAAGGGAACACCAGCACAGATTCTGGAGCATATTCTCAAAAAGAAGTGGACAATGAATAAGTCAGATCGGGATATGATCGTGATGTGGCACAAATTCAACTACCTGGATGGTGACAGACCCAAAGAGATTCAGGCCCATATGGTAGTATATGGGGAGGATGAGTTAAATACTGCCATGGCCAAGACGGTAGGATTACCCTTAGCAGTCTGTGCGGAACTGATTCTGAACGGAAAACTGAATTTGAAGGGTGTTCATATACCTACAAATCCCGCTATTTACGAGCCAATTTTGGAGAATCTAGATACCACAGGATTCGAATTTATTGAACGAGAGACCGTTTCATAGATCTTGCAGATATCAGTGATTTTGGCTAATTTTTGACCTGAAATCGCCTAAAATAAGCGCTAACTAACACTAACCAAACATGAAAATCTTAAAATGGATTGGGATCGCTCTTGTATCCCTTATCATTATTGTTGCGGCTATTTTCCTTTTTCAAATACGCAATGCTGAAAATCTCATACAAAGAACCGTGGAGATTAAGCCGGTTCAAATGACTATTCCTGACGACTCGGTTTCATTGGCCATTGGTGAAATATGGGTAAGGGCATTATGTGCAGATTGCCATAATTCTGATCTGGGGGGCAAAATGTTTGTCGACGATCCGGATCTTATTGGAACAATCTATACGCCTAACATCACAAAAGGACAAGGAGGAATAGCGTATTATACAGATGAAAACTGGTTAAGTTCATTACGCCATGGGGTCTCTCCTACAGGGAAACCTTTGATGATTATGCCTTCACAGGAATTTACTAAAATGCGGGCTGAAGATATTGGGGGAATTATTGCTTATATGAAAACCGTGCCACCAGTAGACCGAACAAATGGACAAACAGAGTTTAAGCCATTTGCCAAATTCCTAGTTTCTATTGGAGCTTTCGGTGATTTATTCTCCTATGATGTAATTGATCATCAGGCACCGATTCCGGAAAATATTACTGATGAAACCCCATATGACCGCGGGAAATATCTGTCCCTTGTAACAGGCTGCCAAAGTTGTCATGGTGAAGCATTGAGTGGACAAGTAACTCCTGATCCCAATTCCCCACCTTCAGCCAATCTTACGCCTGGTGGTAATCTTGCAAACTGGTCTTATGATGATTTCACAAGTTTCATGCATTCAGGAAAGACCAAAGAAGGAAAAATAATTGATACCAAATTCATGCCCTGGCAAGCATACAGCCATTTACCTGAAGAAGAATTAGAAGCTATTTTTACTTATCTTAAGTCTCAGGATGCATTGGAAACTACCCAATAAGAACTAAAAGTTGGGTAATAAACGTTTCTAAAAAATGGGAACGCTAAAGAAGATTGGTTTTTTTACTGCATTTATCATCCCAACCATGGTGATTACTGGTTATTATCTGGGAGGGTGGTGGAATTATCTTGCACTTATCCAGGTATTCTTTATCCTGCCTTTGATTGACCATTACCTGGGTACGGACACCAGTAATGTCCCAAAGGAGAAAGTTTCAATAGTTTCAGCCGATTACTTTTATCGTTTCGTCACCTACACCTGGACCTATTTTCAACTTGGGTTTATCATTTGGGCGTGCCATGTAGTTGCTCAAGGCAAATTGATCGAATGGTATGAGTGGGTTGGTTTTGTCCTGGGAGTATCCCTGGTATCCGGTGGCATTGGAATCACCGTAGCTCATGAATTGGGTCATAAAAAATCATCCATTGAACGATTCTATGCAAAGATGATCCTGATGACGGTTGGATATATGCATTTCTACATTGAGCACAACAGGGGACATCATGTGAAAGTGGCCACTCCCGATGACCCGGCAACTGCTTTTAAAAATGAGTCATTTTATGCCTTCTGGATAAAATCCGTCTTTAAGGGATGGATCCATGCCTGGCATCTTGAATCTGAAAGAATGAAGAAAAAAGGTAAATCCTGGTTCTCGGTTGAGAACAATTTGATCTGGTTTTCTGTATTGCCAGCATTATTCATAGCAATATTGACACTCATATTCAGCTACCTGGAAGCCAGAATTGTTTGGGAAATCCCTGTTTTCATGACCATTCAAAGTATTCTGGCATTTACTCTTTTAGAGCTGGTCAATTATGTAGAACATTACGGCATTCAGAGAAAGGAACTTAGTCCAGGGAAGTTTGAAAGGGTGACTCCTATTCACTCCTGGAATGCGAGTCACCTGCTGAGCAACTTCTTCTTGTTTCAGCTACAACGCCATTCAGATCACCATGCCAATGCCATTAAACGATATCAGATATTGGATCATTATGATGAAAGTCCACAGCTTCCCGCTGGCTATCCTACCATGATTCTGCTAGCTTTGGTCCCACCACTTTGGTTTAAAATCATGAACCCGAGGCTGGAAAGGTGGCATGGCAATATATCAATGGCATGATTAACTAGCTACAAATTCCATTAGACTTGTCTAAAGGCATATGTGGCTTTTAATAAACAAATGAATACAGTCTCCATCCTTATGCCGGTCAAAAATGCCAGTCCCTTCCTTAAGGACTGCCTCGACTCTATCCTGAATCAAACCTGGGAGCGTTGGGAATTAATCGCTGTGGATGACCATTCATCTGACTCAAGCAAAGAAATCCTTAATGAGTTTGCCCATAAAGACCCTCGGATCAAAATATTTACAAACCAGCGTAATGGAATCATTCCAGCGCTACAACTGGCCTTATCCAAAGCTACAGGAACCTACATAACAAGGATGGATGCTGATGACCTGATGGTTCCAGATCGCCTGGGCAAAATGGTTACCTGTCTTGATAAAGCAAATAATAAAACCATAGTCACAGGGCTGGTGAAATACTTTTCTGAGGAGCCCGTGAGTGAAGGCTATTTGAAATATGAGAAATGGATTAACTACCTGAATCTTTCGGGTAACCAATGGGATCAGGTCTACCGGGAATGTGTGATCGCCTCACCCAACTGGATGGTCCATCGGAATACGCTAGAAGAAATGGATTGTTTTGATCAGCTAAATTACCCCGAGGATTATCACCTGGTCTTAAAATGGCACCAGCAAAACATGTCGATTATTACTGTGCCTGAGGTGACCTTACTTTGGAGGGAACATACTAAAAGAACTTCCAGAACATCAGAAAACTATAATCAGAAAGCCTTTTTTAAACTTAAAATCAACCATTTCATAGAAAATGATCTTAAGGAAAGTCAATTGGTATTATGGGGAAATAATGAAAAGACACGACTCACGATCAAGATTCTGAATGCAGCAGGTGTTGGCTTTAAACAATTTGATATTACCAGCTACCAGGAGACCTCAAATTTTACTCAGCCCCAAATCCTGGTTGGCGTCCACCCGGACACTAAAGAAAGAAAAAAAATTGAAGCATATCTATCTGACTTGTCGCTTCATGAAGGTAAAGACTGGTGGTATATTTGATTGCTTCACCCTTGCTCTTTGCACCATGCCTCTTTGCTCTTTGCTCTTTTAATCTTATTTTTAAACAAAGCATTCAAATATGACAACAAGAAGAGACTTCCTGGATAAGATGAAGATCACAGCCCTCGGTCTTCCATTATTGTATCACAGCAATCCCCTTTCAGCGTACACTGAGAGTAGCTACCAGGGACCTGTATTAAGAGTGGCAATCATGGGATTAGGTCCTATGCCACCCGGGTTGCAGAAGCCATGCGTAGTTGCAAACAAGCCAAGCTGGTTGGATTGATCAGTGGAACACCATCCAAAATCCCAAAATGGCAGGAAGCTCATAAAATCCCCGACAAGAACTGCTACAACTACGAAAACTTTGATCAGATCAAGGACAATCCGGATATTGACGCAGTTTATATTATTACTCCAAATGCACTGCACCATCCTGAAACCTTAAGAGTTGCCAGGGCAAAAAAACATGTGATCTGTGAAAAGCCTATGTCCGTGAACTCTAAACTAGGTCAGGAGATGGTGGATGTCTGCAAAGAAAATGGTGTCAAACTACTGATCGGTTACAGAATGCATTTTGAGCCTAAGACTGTCGAGGTAATCAAAATGCGCCAGGCTGGAGAATTTGGCAGGATTCGATTCTTCCAGGGGCAATCCGGATTCAAAATTGGAGACCCTACCCAGTGGCGCCTAAACAAAGAACTTGCTGGCGGTGGGGCAATGATGGACATCGGTATCTATTCCATCAATGGGGCCCGGTACATGACAGGTGAAGAACCTGAATGGGTTACTGCCCAGGAAACGAAAACGGATCCGGTCAAATTCAAAGAGGGTGTGGATGAAACCATCCAGTTCCAGATGGGATTCCCTAGTGGTGCAGTTGCTAATTGCCTATCCACCTACCAGATGCGATACCTTGATCGGTTTTTCCTTTCCGGAGACGAGGGTTTTGCCGAGATGAAACCTTCTACAGGTTATGGTCCAATAGAAGGAAGAACCCATAAAGGACCACTTACCCAGCCGCATGTCACCCACCAAACGATCCAGATGGATGAGATGGCTCAGATCATCCTAGAAGGTAAAGAGCCATTGGTTTCAGTAAGTGGTGAGGAGGGTGTGAAAGACATGAAGATCATCGATGCGATTTACAAGGCTGTGAAAACAGGGATGAGAGTGGAGGTTTAGCAGTTAGGAAGTTCCTTATTACTGCCTTTTCTATGCGTATTTGTCGGCAAGTAACCCCCTGAATGTAACGATGTGGATAGATTTCACCCGAAAGCCAGGCAATGAGGAATTAATATCTGCTTACAAATTGATAAAATGATATATATCATTTAGTATTTTGATCTATATCTTTCTTATTTTTGCTATATATCAAAATTTGAAAAGATATATATCAGTTATCTAAAACCTGACTAGATTTTGACTATTTTATGTGATACTTAAGTTGTTTGATAAGCAAGAACAAACAATTTTAAGCTTTCAAATTAATCTGACATGCCTTCAAAACTTGTGTGAAGATTGGCAGACTATTCCAATTTCAATTCACTAGATGGCAATAACCTGGAATCTTCCAATGCGGCTGTTCGGTGTCCTTCATTCTTTAGATAATCAGAACTTTGTGCAAATTCCATGAATTTCGATACTGATTCATGCTCAACCAATAGAACGGCATCCCACTTTTCTGTGTCGGGACCTATAAGAAAATTTTTGGATTCGCCATAAAATATGACCCGACTTCCTGCATTTTCCAGGAGTGGTAGAGTACTATCCAGATACAGCTTATAAGCTGCTTTTCCACTGATTTCCGATGCTGGTTTTAGTTGCTCAATCCCGGAATAGTCTGCTACGGATTTAAACTTTAACAAATTCAGCATGACTACTTTGCCTTTGTTTTGAAAGTCTTGATAAAATGTCTTTCCTGACTCCGGACTTGCATGAATGTACTTACTCATAATTTCCCGTTGCATTTCAATACACAGATTGGTAATTGTCCAATAAGTTACCCACCAGGCGCAAGCATCAGCTTGTGACTGGTTGCTTACATAAAAGGGTACAATCATCTTCTCCTAGCATCTCACACCTACTCCTTCAGCACAAACGGCCTGCTACTTTGCTTTCCTTGCTTAGGGAAGTCCGCCGGAATGGGGATGGTAACCTTACCGGTCGCTGCCCATTCGGTACCCCTCAAAAAGGTAGTAATAAAATCCACTCCCTCGATGGAATAGTCCTCATGGCCAATGGTCGTGTGAAATACCCTGCCCTTATAATAATCTATGACCATCAACATGGGTTCATGTCGATCTGTAGGAGCCTTGCCTGACATGTCTTTTCCAGTCGCAAGAATAGTCATGTTTTCAGCAGGACCTCTCAGCTTGGCATAGCACTCATCTTTCGCAGTAAACCAGGTAGAGGGCAACCCATTGGTGATTGGATGATCGGCCACACGGAGTATCGCCTGGATATTGTTCTGAGGACCATGTGACCCCCCATTTCCAGCCGTATTGTCTGTCTTTAGCTCACCTTCATTGGTGTAGTACACATAGGGACCATCTTTCTCTGTGCGGTTACCCCAACCTCCCAAACCAATCATTTTATTGTATTCTACCCACTCCGGGAAAGAATTATCTGCTGCATGGACGGTCACAAATCCACCCCCTTTCTTCATAAATTTTTCGAAAGCCTTTTGGGTCTTCTCTGGCCAAGGAGCAGCTTTCCATCCAAAATTGGAGATCACCACATCATAGTCACTGAATTTAGGGGCAAAATCAGGATCCGGGGTTGGATCTTTGAGATCCTCCGTTTCACCCACCCCTGCCAGAGGAAGATAATCCTTTTCCCTTTCTGCATTCCAGGTATATTTTGAGCGATAGACATCCACGGTAAACAATCCCGTCTCCTCCAGGTATTGTTCCATCATGATAGTAGATTTTGGCCATACCACATGATTGTTTTGTCCATCCACGATCAGGGCTTTGATCTGTGCACTCGAAATACCAAGGAACACAAGGTAGAAAGAAAGGATTAACAGGGTCTTTTTCATCATTTTAGCGCTTTAATATATATTATTCTTCAGACTTCAATTTGTATAGTTTAAGTAAACTTGGCTCAGGCCAGGGTTTGGGTCTGGGTTTGTCCCGGTTTCTATTGAGTGTCTCCCATTTCAACAAATATCGGATATTTTCATCCTCAGATTCACCCAGATCACCAGTTGTCTGAACCATTAACCCGGGAAAGTCCCCTTCGGGTTCCAACGTCCTGGAAAAAGCTTCAGCTTTGATTACTTTTCCAATTGGATTGAATCTTTTATTCAATAAGATGGTCCCATCTCCATACTGAATGTGCCAAAAATCTATTTCGTACTTGTTGTCATCTCTTTCCCTGAATCCCTTCAGGATCACTTCACTATTGATGCTGCCATTGCCTGAAAATTCCCAGCGATAATCCCAGTTGGTAATCTTTTTATTGACCCAATGATCTCCGTCAGTTTGGGCAATATAAAATTGAGTATTGCCAGCTTCATCAAATTTATGATAGGTGAATACCGGTTTATCATTTTCATCCAATACAAGCCTGGCCGCCAAATTGATTATCCCCCCATTTACAGGGATCGGATCTACAATCAGTGCCTCTTTATCGAGCGTAGCTGGTAATTCAATGGGTTCGCCAAATGCATTGTACCAGTTCTGAAGGTCGGGGCTCTTCATATAAGAAAGATCATGATTGGTAGCGCAATCCGGGGTATCGCGCCAAACCCAATAGACATGGTACCAGCCATCTTTTCTGATGGTGGGTTGAGACTGATAGGCATTCATCAACCCCTCTCCATCTGTCAATGGCACATCCAGCATTCTAGACCAGGTACCGGTTTCAGTGGAGTACAGGTTATAGATCTCATTACCATTACCACTACCGCCATCCCGGTAGTGAAAGAGCAGTTCATCTTCTTTCGTTAGCATAAAATGCGGATAGGTGCATCGCTGCTCATTTTCGCCAACCATCACAAATTGCTGCTTTAAGGTAAAAATGTCATTTGGCCTGGTGCTTTTGAAATACGTGATGGGGTTTACATGCATATTCCCTGATAGATGGAGATAACCAGCTTTGTCAATACCAATCGTAACTGAGTTGTGACTGTCCCATCCTAGCACTGTACTGGTACCACCAGCCTCTTCCCTTGAGGTTGCTGGCATCACATGGAGATCGAAAGAGTCATCACCCAAATTTCGCTGACCAACAACCATATTCCTGTTGGCATTGTAATAAGCAATATATTGTCGGTCCCCATGGGTGTAAAGACTAAAACCCACCGGATGCCCGGCCCAGATACTGTCAATAGGTATTGTTTGGACAATTTCTTCATCTTTATTAGAGTCATCAATGACCAGAAACCGGTTGCACCCGGGGATAAGGATTGATGTGGTTAAAACCATTCCTAGAAGAATGGCAGAATTGCTTCGAGTAATTACAGAGGTCACAATTACTTTGGGTTAATTTATAAACCTAACCAAATTTATTGATCAATCCCTCAATTGGCAGACTAAACTAAATGATTGAAACATGGTTAATTGAGAGTTACTAATAATTCATACTTTGAGAATATTGTTAACCGGTGCTACCGGATATATTGGACAAAGGTTACTTCCCATTTTGATCAATCACGGACATACAGTTATCTGTTGTGTCCGGGATAAAAATCGGTTTAACCCGCCTGATTCAATCACAACAGGAATCGAGGTAATTGAAGTGGATTTGCTCGACAGCCTAAGTCTAATTAAAATCCCAAAAGATCTGGATGCTGCATATTATCTGGTTCATTCAATGTCAGGCTCAAGAGATTATGAGGCGCTGGAGAAAAAGTCAGCAATCAATTTTGTCAGCGCATTGAATAGTACCTCTGTTAAGCATGTAATATATCTTAGTGGTATAGTCAATGAAAACTCCCTTTCGCGACACCTCAAATCACGAAAAAATGTAGAGCAGGAATTATCCAAAGGAAAGTTTCACCTCACCACACTTCGGGCTGGTATTATCATCGGGTCCGGAAGTGCCTCTTTTGAGATCATTCGGGATCTTGTGGAGAAACTCCCCATAATGGTCACGCCGAAATGGTTAAAGACTAAATGTCAACCGATTGGTATTACCGATGTTATTTCCTTTCTCTTTAAAAGTCTGAATCAAGCAGCATTATTTGACAAGAACTTCGATATAGGTGGTCCGGATATTGTCAGTTATCGAGAAATGCTGATGGGATATGCCCGGGTGAGGAAGCTTCAGAGAAGAATCCTTATTGTGCCTGTTATGACTCCACGATTATCCTCCTACTGGCTATACTTTGTTACTTCGACCTCCTACAAGCTGGCAACAGCGTTGGTTGACAGCATGAAAGTAGAAGTTATTTGCCAGAAGAGTCAAATCAATGAAATTCTAGGTATAAAGCCCATCCCTTATGAGGAGGCTCTTAAACGTACGCTAACCAAAATTGAAAATCATCAAATCCTCTCCAGTTGGAAGGATTCCCTGATCAGTGGAAGATTGGATTTAAACATATCCGACTTCCTCAAGGTACCCTCCCATGGTTGTTTTAAGGATACGCGAACTATCAATATCGATTCCTTACCAGATGCATTGGATCGTATCTGGAGAATCGGTGGTCAGACAGGCTGGTATTATGCAACCTGGCTATGGAAATTAAGGGGATTTCTTGATAAGTTGGTCGGAGGCGTAGGCTTGAGAAGAGGGAGAACGCATGATGAAATTTTGCAAACCGGGGATGCTGTTGATTTCTGGAGAGTGCTCATTGCCGATCGTAATGAAGCACGCGTTTTATTATTTGCTGAAATGAAACTACCGGGTGAAGCCTGGCTTGAATTTAAAATCAAAAATAATTTACTGATTCAAACAGCCACCTTTCGCCCAAAAGGGTTGCTGGGAAGGTTATACTGGTATGCCGTTTACCCACTGCATGGTTTTGTGTTTGGTGGAATGAGCCGAAAACTAGCCGTACAATTATAATGCCTGGATCTCCTGTTTTATCTGGATCAGTCTTTCCGGATAATCTGTAATGATCCCATCTACTCCCATATGGAGCATCTTGATCATATTTTCGCGTTCATTCACCGGGTATGTATAAACCTTGTATCCCCTTGCGTGCATTCGGAATACTCTCCGTGTAGATAAAGTATGGTATTCTGGGTTTAGCGCGAGTAGTCGATTTCCCTCACTGGTAGCTCTACCAAGATGCATTTTTGTTTCTACATAAAACGCAAAGAGGGGTGCTGAATCCTCACCAATTAGCAGTTTTTTAGTCTGGATATGATCATCATATTCGTGCGCAGCCTCCAGATATTCTATTTCATAAGACTGGAGGATACACCAGTCAAATCCATTCTTCTCTTCTCTAATGATATCGATAAGCTTTTCGGAAAAATCTTCATAGTGCGGATGATCCGAATGTTTTATTTCAATCAGCACTTTACACTTTCCTCTTATAGAATCCAATACCTCATGTAAGGTGGGTATCGTAGTTCCCTTGAAGGTAGGCGAATGCCAAAATCCGGCATCCAGCTGCTTAAGTTCTTCTAAGGTATAATCGTATACATAACCTTCCCCATTTGTTGTCCGGTTTAATGTTTCATCATGAAACACCACAATCTGTTCATCCTTGGTCTGCCTTACATCAATTTCAATCATATCCACACCTAGTTCAAGTGCTTTCATGATGGCCGGAATCGTATTTTCAGGAGCCATTCCGGAGGCACCTTTATGGGCAATGATCTCAAAGTCTCTTTCCTTCAGATCTTTATCAATTTTTGAACTGACAATAAGTGTACGATAAATCCACGGTTCAAAAATGGCCATGCATAAAAACAAAAACAGGAAAGGCATGGAGTATAAAATGAATTTTCTAGTCATTTATCTTACAAATTGGACGGGTTAAGTTAATCAAAACACGAATTATTACAGTGATTAAGCACCCTTTCATCTCAGCCACTGATTTTTAATCCCAGCTCCTTAAGCTGCTCCTGATCAATGGCAGAAGGAGTATCAATCATCAGATCTCTACCACTGTTGTTTTTGGGGAATGCCATGAAGTCCCTGATTGAGTCACTTCCACCCAAAATGGCACATAAACGATCCAGACCAAATGCGATACCTCCATGTGGAGGTGCTCCATATTCAAAGGCATCCAGCAAAAACCCAAATTGTTTTTGAGATTCCTCACTGGTGAAACCAAGTAGGTCGAACATCTTATTCTGGAGTCCCCTGTTGTGAATCCTTATTGATCCCCCACCTACTTCAGATCCATTGATCACCACGTCATAGGCATTGGCACGAGCAGCTCCAGGATCAGTCTCCAACAGATGAACATCATCCTTATGTGGAGATGTAAACGGATGGTGGATAGCATGATATCTTTTGGTCTCTTCATCCCATTCCACGAGTGGGAAATCAAATATCCAGACTGGCTTAAATACATTCTTATCTCTTAATCCAAGCTCTGTACCCATATATAATCGTAGCTCAGATAATGCTTTCCTGGTAGCATCAGCATCTCCGGCTAAAATCAATAAAAGGTCTCCAGGTACTGCATTAAACCTGTCAGCCCAGGATCTAAGATCTTCCTCAGTGTAAAACTTATCTACAGAAGACTTTAAAGTTCCATCGGTATTGTACTTCACATATACCAGACCTTTTGCTCCAATCTGAGGTCTTTTCACATAATCAGTAAGCGCATCCACCTGCTTCCTGGTATATTCTGAACATCCACTGGCATTGATACCAACAACAAGCTCAGCGCTATCAAATACATTAAATCCTTTACCCTGTACCAAGTCATTCAATTCCTGGAATTTCATCTCAAAACGCAAGTCTGGTCGGTCATTTCCATACGACTTCATCGCCTCATCATACGACATATGAGGAAAAGTACCAAGGTCAATATTTCGGGTCTTTAGAAATAATCGTTTAATCAAACCTTCAAAGATCTGAACCACATCATCCCTGGTCACAAATGACATCTCACAGTCTATCTGCGAGAACTCCGGCTGACGGTCGGCCCTGAAGTCCTCATCTCTGAAGCATCTTACAATTTGGTAGTAACGATCAAATCCTGAAACCATCAATAGCTGCTTGAAGGTTTGCGGTGATTGTGGTAAAGCATAAAACTCCCCATGGTGGATCCTGGAAGGCACTACGAAATCCCTTGCTCCTTCCGGAGTGGATTTGATAAGGTATGGCGTTTCCACCTCCATAAATGCCTGTTCATTCAGGTAGTTTCGAGTCTCTGACATGATCTTATGTCTCAACTCAAGCCCTTTCCTTACAGGATTTCTTCTTAGGTCAAGATACCTGTATTTCATGCGGAGGTCTTCACCGCCATCAGTCTCATCCTCAATGATGAATGGAGGCACTTTTGATTCATTCAGAAATTCAAGTTTCTCTACCACCAGCTCAATATCTCCAGTTGGGATCTTATCATTTTTTGCATACCGCTCTGCCACATGGCCAGACACTGAAAGCACAAATTCACGCCCGGCCTTTCTGGCTTGTTTCAATACTTCTTCGCTAGTTTTACCTTCTTCAAAAACCAGCTGAGTCAGTCCGAACTTATCACGAAGATCAATCCACAACATCCCACCTTTATCTCTTACTCTTTGTACCCAGCCCGTCAGTGTGACTGATTCACCAACATGCGTGATTCTTAATTCTCCGCAGGTATGTGTTCTTAGCATTTATATGAAGTTTAATTGAAACAAGCAGCCGCAAATTTAACAATAGTTTTAGCTTTGAGATAATTAAAAAAATAGACCAAATGAAGCGTACATTGACCTGGTTTTTTCTTTTGATGCTGGTTGGCAGTTCCTCGCTCCTACATGCACAACAGCCTCTTGAAAAAGTGCAAATAAACAAGGCAATCAGTTTATTGGTACCGAAAAATTTTATCCTGATGTCAAAATCGGATCAGATCAATAAGTATGTGAGCACCAAAGAACCCCTTGTTATGTATACCAGCGAGGATCGCAATATTGATTTTGGCATCACTTTAACGAATCTGGGTTGGGCCACTGGTGATCTTGATCTGCTCATGCAATTCTACGTTTCCAGCATCAAAAACTTATATACCGAAGTAGCCTTCTCACAGCAGGAGGTCAGAGAAATCAATGGCAGGCAATTTATCGTACTGGAATTTGTTTCTAAAGTAACCGATGAAAGCACTGTCTTTGGCGGTAATAAATCCACCAGTAAATACACCTATATCCAATATACCTTATTCAGGAACCAGGTGATGTTATTCAATTTTTCATCGCCGGCATACATGAGAGACCGATGGCAAGATGCTGCCAAAACCATGATGGAAAGCGTAAAAATTGATGAGTAAGTTAAGCATTCACTCGGACGAACATTTCATGCGTCAGGCGCTTAAGGAAGCTGAAAAAGCACTGGAGAAGGGAGAAATACCCATTGGAGCTGTTGTGGTGTCGAACCATACAATAATTGGCAGGGGGCATAACCAGGTAGAGCAATTGAACGATAGTACCGCTCATGCAGAAATGCTTGCCATTACTTCGGCCCAGAATTACCTGGGGAGCAAATACCTGGATAAGTGCACATTATATGTCACGCTTGAACCTTGTGCAATGTGTGCGGGAGCTTTGTTCTGGACGCAATTGGAGAAGCTGGTATTTAGTGCAAAAGATGAGAAAAGAGGCTCTTCAATCTATGGGAACCTGACCCATCCAAAAACAAAAATTGTTTCAGGCCTTCTGGAAGAAGAGTCATCCCAAATGATTAAATCCTTCTTCAAACAGCTTCGAGGGAACAATTCCTAAGGGAGAACGTTTTATATTCGAAGACTGAAATACTTAAACAATAAATAGATACATACTATGGCTTTTGAATTACCCGATCTACCCTATGCATACAATGCATTAGAACCAAATATCGATGCGAAAACAATGGAAATACACCACGGAAAACACCACGGTGCTTATGTTTCCAAGTTGAACGCTGCAATTGAGGGGACTTCTATGGAGGGTAAATCCCTTGAAGATCTTTTAAAAAATCATTCTGATGTAGGAGCGGTACGCAACAATGGTGGTGGACACTGGAATCACTCACTATTTTGGAAAATCATGAGCCCAAATGGTGGTGGCAATCCGTCGGGGGATCTTGCTTCCGCAATTGATGGCGCTTTTGGATCATTCGATAAATTCAAGGAAGAATTTAGTAATGCAGCTGCTACCCGTTTTGGATCAGGTTGGGCATGGCTTTGTGTAGAAGGGGGTAAGTTGACAATCTGTTCAACACCAAACCAGGACAATCCACTAATGCCAGGATCTGGTTGCAATGGAACACCTATCCTGGGACTTGATGTGTGGGAACATGCATACTATCTTAATTATCAAAACCGACGTCCTGATTACATCTCTGCATTTTACAATGTGATCAATTGGGATGAGGTAGCAAAAAACCTGGCTGCAGCCAAGTAAATAACATTAAACTTATCTTTGAAGCCTCCTCACCGGGAGGCTTTCTTTTTATCTACTAAAATTTACGTAATTGAAATATCAGGCTGATTTGGAAAGAGGCTTGTCCCTCAAGAATAAGAATAAAAAACTCCTTGATAGGTTCCAGCGAGAAAAACCAAAAAGTCTGGATGATGATTTCCATCGGGCCCACGACGAAGTATTCAATGAACTGGACTGTCTGGATTGTGCCAACTGCTGCAAAACGACAAGTCCCATATTCCTTATGTCGGACATTGAGAGGCTTGCTAAATCTTTAAAATATTCTGTTAAGGAACTTATTGAAAAGTACCTGAAAATGGATGATGATGGTGACTATGTTTTGAAAAGCTCACCATGCCCGTTCCTGCTGGATGACAATACCTGTGAAGTCTATGAAGATCGACCAAAAGCCTGTAGAGAATACCCGCATACCAACAGAAAAAAGATGCATCAAATCACCAAACTCACCTGGAAAAACAGTATGATTTGTCCTGCTGTAGTACGTATTCTGGACCGTATATCGTAGAAGTGTTTCCTGAAAGCATTTTTTGAAATGGAATCGGATAACTATTTTATAACCAGATAGTTAAATCCTTTTTGAATAGAATTTTACACATATCAATATCCTGTAAACCATGGAATAGGATTACGTGAAATAACCGATGGAAATCCTTGATTAGGGATGCTAGTATTACATAAAAATTCAATGTGAAAATTGAAACTCATTGCGATTAGAAAGTAATACGGTATCAATATGGACTTTGTATCAATAAACAAGACTACACCCAAAGTATCAGAAACGGACACAGATATTGCCCGGTACTGTTGCGATAGATCTGGCAAAATCATCAATGCCAATGACACCTTCCTTTCCCTGGTGCAGTGGAACAAAGAAGAAATATTCAATAAGATGAGTTTTCAGGATTTTCTACCAATAGGTGGAAAAGTATACTATAACACTCAATACTTTCCGCTACTGGAACTTAATGGTACTGTCAAAGAAATAAAATTCGAATTAGTCAGGAAGGATAAAACCAAATTACCAATCGTATTAAACTCCTACCTTGATGGAGACGGGCAATGCCTTGTTCACTCTTCAATCCATGAGGTTAAGGAAAATAAGGCTGATGACGAACGAATCCAGGATAAGGCTAAGATCCAGGAAATGAAAGAAGAGATCTCAAAACTTAAATATCAGCTGAACAAGAAAAATGAGATCATTAGGGGGCATGAAGCAGAACTTGAACAACTGAACTCTATTAAAAACAAATTCTTCAATGTGGTTTCCCATGATATGAAGAGTCCGTTATGTGGACTGAGTGGATATGTGAGCATGTTTATTGAAAATGCCAAAGATTTCAGCCGGGAGGAAGTTTTGAAAGTATCCCATCAACTCAAAGAATCCATTGATGGAACAATCCAGTTGGCAGATAATTTGACCACCTGGGCACAATCACAGATGAAAGATTTTGATCTCCATCCTGAAATTCTTAATCCCGAAGAGATCATCCTGGAAATATTGGAACTCACTGCTCCGAATGCGCAAAAGAAAAAGATCAAACTATCATACACAGTGAAAGATCAAATGGTTTTGTATGGAGATAGGAATCAGCTGACATTTATTGTCAGAAACCTGGTAAACAATGCCATCAAGTTCACTCCAACAGGTGGAGCCGTAAAGATACATATCTCTGAAAATGAGTTTGGCGACTCAGTTATCAAGGTAATTGACAATGGAGTAGGATTATCCAAATCACAAATTGAAAATCTCTTCTCAACGGTAAAAAACGACAGTACACTGGGTACTGAGGGTGAAAAAGGAACAGGTATGGGGCTTACCCTTGCTGGAGAATTTATCAAGATGCATGGAGGAAACATTGAGGTCTTTAGTGAAGGTCAGGGTAGTACCTTTCAGATAACTCTAAATCCTCTGGATTTGAATAAGAAACTATTAGCGATATAAAATAAGTCATCTCAATCAGCAGCTATTAAAATAATATGAGTAGAAAACAGCGGTATATCTATCACAAGGTGATCAATGCAAAAGAAACAATCGATAAGCATTTTAGAGAACCACATATTTTGTACAGGATGATTAATCTTTCCAATTTCTCACGTTACCAATTTGTGAGATTATTCAAGTCCATTTACAGAATTACACCCAATCAGTATTTAGCGCAGGTAAGGGTGTCACAAGCAAAACAGGATTTGATTCAAACAGACGCCCCAATTGCAGAGATTGCAGAAAACCTGGGTTTCCAGAACCATAGCACTTTTTCTAATATTTTCAGACGATTTACTGGTCAGTACCCTTTAAAGTACCGGGAACTAAGCCAGACCATTAATAAGAGAAAGGATATACAGATTCAAAACTTTTCAAATTTTTCACTAGCCAGCGCATGAGAAAGCTTATTTCAAAAAAATTAGATGATCGTCATCTGCTTCCCGATCTTATCCAATTGTTGTATTCAGTGATAATTGTGATAATATCCCTGTATTTATAGTCTTTGTCTTCGATGGCTTTGGCTATGTGAGGGGCATCTTCAAAATATGGAACCATTCTTTTCCTGAAGAAAAGTATTGAGGCCTGCACGAATTGCAATTCATCTTCTCTGATCAGATAGAAGTTACCATCATAAGAAGGACCTGAATCATCAACATACTCGTCCATGTAAAGTGACATATAATCGTGGATATAGACTTTCAGAAAGTGGCGCGGACCAATCTTAATCCTGGAAATGCCTAATAGATCAGTGCCTACACTAAATGGGACACTATGAAAATTAGAACCACCCCGATGATAGGCTAATAACTGATCCGGGCGAAATTTTTGCCTTCCCCGATCTCCCTTAAAGATTATTCGATCAAGCAATTTTGGATTAATACCGTCTTTACGATCTTTTACAAGACCATAGAGTGTGTCACCAGTGTTTAGGACAACGTACCCATTCAAGAAATCATTTTGAGCCGTGGCCAAATCACCCAAAACCAGGAGAACCCCAATAATCATAAATCGCTTCATGTCTTTAATTTAGCAAAAACAATGCCTGTGGCTTCAATGCGTGAAATGATCTCTTTCTATGCACCAATCATCAGCTGAAGTAATTTCAAAATTAAAGGCAATCGCCAATCCGGATTATACATCGGTTGTTGCAAGATTTGGCATACCTACTGAACAGGTTATAGGCATCAAGTCACCAGAAATAAAGAAAATTTCCAGGAGCATAGGAGTCAATCACTCTTTAGCCATCAAACTATGGAATACACCAATTCATGAGGCAAGGATTTTGGCAACACTTATCGCGGACCCAACTGCATTAGATATTCAACAAGCAGAGCAATGGGCACAAGTGATTTACTCGTGGGATCTTTGTGATAGTATTTGTAGGGTGTTCTATCAAATGGATGAAGCCTATGAAATAGCTACCCGATGGACCATCAAGAAAGAAGAATTCGTCAAACGCGCTGCATTTGTTACCATGGTTATGCTGACCATTCATGCAAAAAAGCTCCCAGATGAAAAAATAGCGAGCTTCTTTCCATACATCATCAAAGAAGCCTGGGACAACAGGAACTTTGTAAAAAAAAGTGTGAACTGGGCGCTCAGGCAGATTGGGAAGAGGAGCCTGGAGCTGAACAAGCAAGCAATTGTAGTGGCCCATGAAATAAAAAATCAGGGCACCAATTCTGCAAAATGGATTGCGAATGATGCCCTGAAAGAACTAACAAGTAAGGCGGTAATCAACAGGCTTCATCTTAAAGCCCAAAAAAATGTTAGTTCCGGTTCTTAAAATTCGATCTGTCTACTTTCATCTCTGGGATGCCAAGTGTCTCAGCTACTTCATTGTAGTTAGAGAAATCCATCCTACCTGAAGACCAGAATTGTGCAGGCACAATAACTACTCTGACAATTTGATTCAATAGATCACCATCCTGAAGTGTTGAAAGATCAAAATTTCCATCCATGAATAGTCTCACATCATACATGGTGAAGTCATAATTATACTGAAACATCCCATCGTTGAGAAAAATTGTTTGTGGCAAAAGCCTCCAAACATCCACATCGTTTTCAGTAACTTCCCATAGCAGATAGACCAGTGCTTTATCTTCGTTAAATACTTCAAAATCCTGAGGTAATTCGAGTAGTGCTTCATAATCCGGAGCGACAAAATCTATATCTGTGTATTCAAAAAGAAATCCACTTTCTCCAGCTACTCCCTGTGGTCCTTGAGGACCAGTTGGTCCTGGAGGGCCCTCCGGGCCTATTAGTCCATCATCATTGTTACATGCTGCCAAAGCCACCAGCAGAGGAAGCATTAGTAAATATTTTATCGTTTTCATGACCTTACTTTTTGTTGTTGTTAGCATTAAACCAAACATTGTTCCACTTTTTATAAAATTGTAAAATAAAATCTTTTTTAAGTCTTATGGCAGAAAATAAAACCCAGCCCACAGACCAGGATGTTACCGCATTTATTGGGTCTGTTGATGATGAGATTAAAAAGGCTGATTGTTTCAAATTAATTGAAATTATGCAGGAAATCACCAAAATGCCGCCGAAGATGTGGGGACCCGCCATCGTGGGTTTTGGTGAATACCATTACAAGTACGACTCTGGTAGAGAAGGTGATTTTTTTATTGTGGGTTTTTCTCCGAGAAAGCAAAATCTTACCATTTATATCATGCCAGGATTCGATCGCTACCCTGAACACATGGCTCAAATTGGTAAATACAAAACCGGAAAAAGTTGTTTGTACACCAAAAAGTTAGACGACCTCAACCTGGACATTCTAAAAAAACTCATCAAGGATTCAGTGAGTTATATGAATAAAAGATATAACTAAGCAAATCAATTGTGTTAATCCCTGACAAAGGGATCAGCCTTTTATAATTTCGCCACAAAGTATTTTCTATGACATCAATGAAACTTGTTTCCTGGAATGTGAACGGTATCCGTGCCATGCTTAAAAAAGATTTTATCAAAGACGTGAAATCAATGGATCCCGATATTCTTTGTTTACAGGAAACAAAGGCCCAACCTGAAGAAGCCAAATCTGCACTCAGCATTCTTTCCGAGTACAACGCCTTTGTAAACAGTTCAAAAGAAAAAAAGGGCTATTCCGGAACAGCCATCCTAACAAAACAAAAGCCCGTGGAAGTCTCTGAGGACATGGGAATAGACCATCATGATACTGAGGGAAGGGTTATTACTGCTGAATATGATCATTTCATACTGGTAACAGTCTACACTCCAAACTCCGGAGAGGGTATGAAACGTCTGGAGTATCGAAAAACCTGGGATGAATCATTTTTAGAACATATAAAAGCCCTGGAGGAAAAGAAACCCGTTATCATTTGCGGAGATTTAAATGTAGCTCACCAGGAAATTGATATTGCCCGAGCTAAAGCCAATTACAACAAAACTTCAGGTTACACTCAGACAGAGATTGATGGGATTACCAATCTATTAAAAGCTGGTTACATCGACAGCTTCAGACATTTCTTTCCGGATGAAGTAAAATACAGCTGGTGGAATTACAAATTCAGTGCTCGTGAACGAAATGTAGGCTGGAGAATTGATTATTTCCTGGTAAGTGATCAATTGAAATCCAACCTTAAAAACGCACAAATCCACAATGAGTATTTTGGCTCGGATCACTGCCCTGTTTCCATTGAACTGGAATTCTAATTTATTTTTGAAAAGGCCTAATTTTACTTTAACCTTAATTCTCTTATGGATCTAAAAAGAATTCCCCTACACGACTTGCATGTTAACCTGGGTGCTAAAATGGTTCCCTTTGCCGGCTATGAAATGCCTGTAAGGTATTCATCCGATAAAGAAGAACACCTTACCGTGAGAAATGGTGTGGGGGTCTTTGATGTTTCACATATGGGTGAATTTATGGTCACCGGTCCTAAAGCCCTTGACACACTCCAATGGATATCTTCCAACAATGTTTCGAAAATGACAGTTGGACTGGCCCAATATGGCTATTTACCAAATGAAAAAGGTGGTGTGGTAGACGATTTTATCACCTATAAAATGAGTGACGAAGAATATATGCTGGTGGTGAATGCTTCCAACATCGATAAAGACTGGGATTGGATCTCATCTCAAAACAAAGGAGCTACACTCAAAAATATTTCAGATGACATCGTTCTTTTAGCTGTCCAGGGACCAAAAGCTACGGAGACGCTACAAAAACTGACTGATATAGATCTTTCCTCAATCAAGTATTATCATTTTGTAAAAGGTGGACTCGCTGGTAAGGAAATGATCATTTCTGCTACAGGATATACTGGCGCAGGAGGCTTCGAACTCTATATTCAAAAAGCCGATGCTCAGGAAGTGTGGGATAAAATATTTGAGGCTGGTCAGCCATTTAATATTCTTCCAATAGGGCTGGGGGCCAGAGACACATTAAGGTTGGAAATGGGATATTGTTTGTATGGGAATGACATCGATGACGATACCTCCCCTATAGCCGCTGGGTTGGGATGGGTTACCAAATTTGAAAAAGACTTCATCAATGCGGAGCAGCTGAAAAAAGATAAAGAAGAAGGTACGGAATTTAAACTGGTTGGCCTGGAAATAGTAGACAAGGGGATCCCAAGACATGGGTATCGCATCACCGATGAAGAGGGAAATATTATGGGATTGATTACTTCTGGTTCAATCTCTCCGGTAACCAACAAAGGAATTGCCCTGGGATATATTAAATCAGGTTTGCATAAACCAGGCACAGAAGTGTACATCGAAATACGAAACAAAAGCATAAAATCTAAGGTTGTAAAAGCACCGTTTATTTAATTTTCAATTGAATGAAGACCGTTGAAGTTTGTTTAACCCCTGACCTGATACAGCACTTCAGCCTAAAGGGAAAAGTGGTCATCGTCGTCGATATTTTCAGGGCTACCTCCTGCATTGTTACTGGCCTGGCTTACGGTGTAAATGCCATTTACCCGGTTGCCACCGTGGAGGAATGTAAAGCCTTCAAAAAGAAAGGGATGATTATAGCAGGAGAACGAGGTGGTCAGAAAGTAGAAGGCTTCGACGTTGGAAACTCCCCGTACGAATACATGAATGTTGAATTTCAGGGAAAAGATATCGGAGTAACCACAACCAACGGCACCCAAGCAATCATTAAATCTATTGGGGCGGATGAAATACTCATCGGAGCATTTCTCAATTTGAGAGCCCTGGCTGATTATGTTCTGGACATCAATAAAAATATCATCATTCATTGTGCGGGCTGGAAAGGCATGGTCAATATTGAGGATACACTATTTGCCGGAGCCTTAATCAATGAAATTAAAGCAGCGAATCAGCCATCCGGTGATTCTGCCTTTATGGCCCAGGATCTTTTTCATTTTCACCAGACAGACTTACTAAACGCTTCACATAATTCTTCTCACGCCAAGCGGCTGGCAGCATTTGGAATTGAGAAAGATCTGGATTTCTGTATGGAGATGAGCCTGTACTCCATCATCCCCATATTCAAAGACAAGAAGATCACTTTGCTATAGGTTGTAGATACAGGACCTAAATCAACCTGTAAATATCCATGATCTTTTTAAGGATTCCCTCGAAGTCTATTTTAAGATCGATCAATTTACCAGAATGGATATCAAAGACCCAGCCATGAACAGTCAATCCTCTTTCGCGATAGGCTAGCTGAACCTCTGAGGTTTTAAGTACGTTGACACATTGTTCCTGGACATTTATTTCAACCAACCTTTGATACTTGGCTTCTTCATCCTGAATCCCATCCAATTCAGTTTTATGTAGTCTGTAAACATCACGGATATTTCTTAACCATGGGTTTAGTATCCCCAAATCAGCAGATTGCATCGCTGCTTTTACACCTCCACAATAATAATGGCCGCAAACAACGATATGCTCCACTTTCAAGTGCACAACTGCATAGTTAATTGTAGACATCACGCCAAGGTCTGTATTTGGAACCATGTTGGCAATATTCCGGTGGACAAACACATCCCCGGGATTAACTCCCATAATCTCCTCAGCTGTCACCCGACTATCTGCACAACCTACATACAATATGGGTGGATTCTGGCCTTTTGACAGGTTTACAAAGTAATTGGGGTCAAGATTAAGCTTATCCTGGATCCATTTTTTATTATTCTCAAAAATCTGTTCAATCTTCATGTTCTCAATTTTAGTTTTGGATTGTTTATTGAAGAGCCAGCAAGCGCTACAACCTTTCACAAGGAAAGATAAGTCTCAAATTTGTTTTTCCGAAATACAATGGAGATTCAGCCCGGTTTATCCGATTAAAAACCAGCAAGTGCAATTGAAGAAAATGCCTTATTCAGAACCTCTTCAATTTGATCACCCGCACCCATGGATGGTCTGTCAGCATTGGCGTCAACAATCATTCCATCAGGATCAATAAGAATAAATCTTGGGATCCCAGAGATCAAGTAAGCTTTATTAATTTCCGATTGGTACTCCCCAGGAGCATACAAATGAATACCCCCTAATTGCCTTTCATTTACCATTGTGACCCATTGTTCAGGTTGTGGATCTATACTCACTGCTATAAAGGTCACCGGCTTACCTTTAAACCTCCCCTGTAGCTTCGCCATATCCGGTTGTTCTGCAAGACATGGTCTGCACCAGGTTGCCCAAACGTCCACATATACCACATTACCTCTAAAATCTTCTAACGATACGGTTTCACCATCAATACTGGTGTAGGTAAATGAAGGGGCTGGTAAACCCGGAGCCAGGTCTCTCCATGAATCGATCAAATCGTTAATTTCAATCAAATGCTCTTCGGGCGGATTTGTACTTCTCCATTTATCCACCGCTGTCTTTTTTAGACTTTCATCCAGATAAGAATAGTATCTACTTAAGAGGTCATATAGCAAATCTTGAGTAATGATATCATTAGATATGAACTTCTCAATGGCCAGGTAATAACTTGAAAAATACTCGTCAATACTTTGATCTGAATTGGACGATTCTGATTCTTTATTCAGGAGAGCTGTTAGAAAATTCTTAAATGCCGGGATCTTCAAATTCATTGGATCATTCAGATCAAGCTGATCAAGGAACGAATAATTCTCAGGAAGGGATATAGAATCAATATTATTTGAAATGTAAGCACCATACTCCATCTTAAGGTCCAGCAATTGCCATTTAGCACTTTGCCTTTTATAGTTCTTAAAACGCTCATCCTCGATGTCGAAATCATCCAGAAAGCTAATTTTCAAATTGGATATGGAATCGGCTGCCTTCAAAAAGCTATCTGGTGTCATCTTTATGAATTCCGATGTGCCAATCAATGTATCTTCCAGTAACACGATTGCGGCATTATATTTATTACCTGCTGAGCCAGTACCAGCATATGTTAAAGTCTCATCAAATGCATCTGTATCAAGGGATAAACTAAGATCATCTCCCGGACTTAGATAGATGTAGGTGATTTCGTTTCCATGTCTGAATCGAGCCTCTACTGGTTCTGTGATGTCCAGATCCAAATGGAAGCTATTGTTATCATCCAACGTATCTATAAAATCCTGCTGATCAATCCTGAGAGAAACGATATTACCTATTGGGTTTATGATATGACCGGAAAGAGCTGTCTTTTGGTTATCGCCCCCACTGTCGCAGCCTATGGAAACGATCAGAAATATGATGATTGGTAATTTACTATTCATAATATCCTTTTATTTCAATGGGGTGTATCATTCAAAAGTAGGTTAAAAACCATTATTAAGATACAAAAAAACCGCTCCAAATCTTTTGAAGCGGTTAAGTCAAATCTGGAATACCAGAAAGACTTCTGCCTAGTGTTTCTTAATTATCCTCAAATGCGAAACCTGGTTGGTTCGAAGGTTTTCTATTCGCAGGATATAGTTACCTGCTGAAAGATCAGTCAAATTGAGACGAGGATTAAACTCACTTGTTAATACAGTTCTACCTTGCAAATTGATGATAGATAGATTTCCTTTTTCAACTCCTTCAATTTCAAGAAAGTCGGCAGTCGGATTAGGGAATATTTTGATACCTGATTCTACAAACGGTGTTCCCAATACGGACGTAAGTGTGAATGTTTCTATCGCCTGACCCTGGTAATTAGCATCTGAAACAGTTACAATCACTTCATAATCTCCGGCATCAACAGGTAAGCTACTGGACCCATTATAGGTCGTACTATAAGCTAACCCCTCCGGATCAATCGCGATACCTGGAAACTTTTCAGTACCATCAGCTTCTTGTTCTAAATTTGAAAAAGTTATCATGGCCTGGGCTTTCTCAATAGTAAGTGTCCCGTTTACCCTGGTGATTGTATAGAAATCTGATGAGCCACCGGCCAGTGTAATAGGGTATTCACCTGCATTGCTGGAAATGCTAGCAGTGGTCCCTATAGTAGGTGGTGTGATGTCATTTACGTCATCTCCATTTACAAATCCATCATATGAAATTGTTAATGCAGGATTTGGATCCAAATAGGTCTTTGTTTTATCATCTGCAGTAATAGTCAAAGGAGCTTTGCCTGCGGTAAAGCTTTGTAAAATTGGAAGTGCTGGATTAAAGTTATCATTTCCTGCTTGTGATGCCCTCACTGTGATGAGCCCGATTCCTGTAACCGTCAGGCTACTCCCAATAATAGTGGCCGGTCCCTCCACAACTGCAAAGGTTACTGTTAAACCCGAAGTAGCTGTTGCGGCTAGCGATAAAACACTACCATAAGATTTATCTGAAATTGGGTTGAATGTAATTGTTTGATCTGTTTTGGTTACATCCGTAACGATTATTGACTTAATAATTGATGCGGCTGCTGTCCGATTTGCATCACCAGCTTGAGAGACTTTTACTACCAATTCACCAGTTCCCAGAAAAGTAAGCGTATTCCCGTCTAGGGTAGCAGGTCCTGATCTCAATTCTATTGTAATAGGTAAGTCAGAGTTACTGGTTGGGTTTAGTACAAGTGTTCCATCATTCACATTCACTGATGCTGGTGGATCAAAGGTTATGACCTGGTTTAAAATCTGTATATCAAGGGTTCCATCAGTAAAACTGATGTTATAATCCTCAGATGTAGCACCTCCAATCGTAATTGGATAGGTGCCCACATCCGAGTCATTCGCGGCGACGGATGATATCTCAACAGGAGTAGTAAAATTTGCCTCTGAATCATCATATACAAGACCTTCAAACGTATAGGTTAGGGTAATTGGGTCCCCATAGGAAATCACCTGGTCATCTGCGATAATTGATAATGAGGTTTTATTAACTACAATCACTTGTTCCACAGGTGTAGCACTGTATACCGAATCGTTACCAGGTTGCACGGCGGTTATCGTTGCTTCTCCTGCACCTTGAATCTCAAGGACATCCCCATTCACAGTGACCACCGACACATCGCTTGAGGTATAACTTACCATTAGATCCATTGATGATGTTGCTAATAGTGGAACATTAGCGTCTCCATAAGTCACTGTAGCTAATGCAGGGAAGGTAATTTCCTGATTGTAGCCGATCACTTCAAATTCATTGATCACTGAGGCTGCAGGATAGTAGTCGATATCCCCTGGCTGGCTTGCTTTTACCTGAACTGTTCCCACTGATCCATCCAGCGTCAGAATATTTCCATCCACTGTAGCAGGTCCTGAAAGCACTTCAAAAACTACATCTAGACCAGAACTTGCTGTTGCTTCCAGTGTAAATGGATCATCACCAAAGACCTTATCCGCCAAAGCCGGAAAATCAATTGTTTGGTCAGATTTGAAAAAGGTCCACCCACTCACGTTCCCCTGATTCAATGAACTATATGCATTGAAAGTAGCTCCTCCGGTGGCTACATTGTCTTTGATCTCCAGATACTCGGCATCAACAGTTCCGGTTGCCTGACTCAGGGTACCTGCCTGGCCAGCAATTGAACTGGACAGAAGGATGGGATCTTCAGAAGTTCCAATCATCTCAATCTGTGTGGCGGTCACAGTTTTTCCCGACCTAATTGTAATTAATGAGCCAGCTTCTACTGTGAGCTTATTTACTGTAATATCATGCTCGATATCCCCATCGTCAGTTGAATTTGATTGCCTAACAACGAGATCATTCAGTAAAACCGTGTTCGCATTGTTATAATCAGGATTAAAATTCGAACTAAATACCATGGTGGCGGCACTGGCATCAATGGTATAATTTGATGCACTCCCACCGGAAAATGATCTACTGATAAATTCTGAGGTTCCTAAATCCATCATGATCCCTGCGTCTCCTTCCAATCGTGTCTCAAAATCAATATTGACATAGAAATTGTCCGTGTCAAAAGTACCATCGGAAATAAACAGGTTGCGCAGTAGCAGTGAATCTGTCAATGTAAAAGTGCCAGACCCATCAATATGAAATTCTCCACTTGTATAAAGGGCTGAATTTTGAGCAGATATCGTTTCTGATCCATCCGATAATAAATAGACATCATCAGGATAGAATATGGCTAATTGTGAAATGTCGAGGGATCCATAAATGTTAAGTATGACATCTCCTGCAATAGAAGCTGCATCATCCATTCCCGACATGTCCAGATCATGCATACTTACGGAAGTATAGTCAATAGTCAGTACATCAGAAGATGAACTGAATGAATTGGCATCAAGGAAAACATTGTCTAATACTCCGGGTTCACCCGTGTGAAAGGTGGACCCTCCGGATGTTGTAGCCCAGTGATTTGCGAAATCAGACCAATTTCCGGAGCCCCCTACCCAATAATAGTCCTGACTTGTAATGGCAGTGATATTCCAACCAGTATTGTTACCGTTATCAATGGTCTGATCTGCATTGAATGTAGCTCCCCCTGTGGCGGCAATATCCTGCAAAACCAAATAAATTCCGTCTACTGTACCTGACGCTACGGAAAGTGTGGATTGAACACCTGGGTTTGTGGAAGAAATACTTATTGGGGAAGCTTTAGCCCCTGTTAGATTAAGGTTAGTAACCGTTTGTGTTTTGCCTTCCTCAAGACTCAGGTTTACACCAGGTTCTACTTCCAATGTTGCAAACGTACTGGAACCACTTATTGTGCCATTACCAGTACACGTCAGCTGATTAAAACTAAAACCATCATCGCTTGTAAAATCTCTTGTTGTATAGATCTGGGATGTCCCCGGATTGATTGTTGTCCCAAGTGTAGTGTAGACTACGACATCACGGGTATTGATCACTGCACTTTCCATATTTAAAGTCAAGCCATCATTATCCTGAACCCTAAAGGTAAAACTCACATTGGCGGTGATATCGCCCAGGTTGACAGTACCACCATAAACGCCAAAATTCCCACAGTTCACTTCATCGTACATGGTATACTCGCCCGGGCCATAAATGGTAAAATTCTGTATCGTACCACCTCCAAAATGAAATTCCAGGCCAGTTACATCACCATATACTCTACCATTGTATATACTCTTTTCCATATCTGGAATGAATGTCACATTGCCATAAAAATTTACATCACTTTCATAAGGAGCATAGAAATTTGGTGTATTGGTGGCACCAGTCCAATCCATATTTTTTGAGTCTGCATCAGGGATATTTACATTAACTGTTTGATTGGCTTGCGTGAAAGAATTGGCATCGAAATATACATCATCATATTTACTGGGATAATCAGAATGAAATGTACTACCCCCTGATGTCGTTGCCCAGTGAGATGGGTCATCCCAGTCACCACTATCCCCAACCCAGAAATAATCAGACCCTGTAGGAGCTGTTATGTTCCATCCGTCATTATTTCCATTGTCAATTGAATTGGTAGCGTTGAAAGTTGCTCCACCTGTTGCGTGAACGTCCTTTAGGGTAACATAATCGATGTCTACAGTCCCACTACTTATACTAAAGGTTCCTTCTGCGCCATCGGTAAAAGAAACAATTTCAAGGTTTGAGTATTTATCACCATCAGCTACTAAATCACTTATTGTAAAAGTTGCCCCAGCTTCTAAATAGAGTTTTCCTGCCAATAAAGTGACAGAATTAAGTGTAGCAGTATTGTATAGTGACCCTCCATCTTCGAAGGTTACATCATAATAGGTAAAGGGGCCGTTTCCATTTAAGTCACTTCTCAATTGACCCGTTATGATTTCTGATGTCCCCGCATCAAAAACCAGATCTGATGCACTGGAATTCCAAAATGTCCCACAATCAATTGTGCTACTTCCCAGACTAACGTCCAGTAGGTTTCCTGTTGTGCTGGATAGATAGACGGTATTGCTCGTTGTGATATTGAAATTGCCTGTAGAAAATGTGCCCAGTGTAAAATATACGTAGGAGGAGTTGAGGTTGCCATCAAGTGTCCATCCTCCTGTCCCCTCAAACCTGAGCTTGCTGGTCGTTCCAAAAGAAACTCCATTGGTAGTAATTGTTTCTCCCAAATCGCTTGACTTGAAATATACATCTGCCAGGTTATAGGATACATCCGTATTCATCGCAATGGATCCATAGATATCCAATTGAAAAGATGCATTGAGTCCGGGAAAATTTGTAGCACCAGTCCAGTCAAAATCATGGCATTCGGCTGCTACATCAATGGTCACACTTTGACCGCTACCACTAAAGGACTGGCTGTCGAAGAATACGTCATCTAAAGCTGTAGGGGCTACCGTATGCTTGGTAGAACCGCCACTGGTGGTGGCCCAATGTGCGGCATCTGACCAGTTGCCGCTACCCCCAACCCAGTAATAATCCTGCTGAGCAAAGGCTACATGAATAGTAATGATCAGCAATAAAAGTGCTGAGGAAATTCTAGGCGCGAAATCCATCTTAAATTGACTTTAATACTGATTAAAATTCGATGAAATAAGCTTCTAAAGCCATAGCCATTTCGTGAACAGCATAATCTGTGAGTGAAGTGTAAAAATGGGGGGGTGAATGAATTACAAGATTGTCAGGGCATTCATAAAAGTCTGACGATAGGTCCTTCCAAGAGGTATCTTGTCAGTACCCAAAAATACATATCCTTCCTGGATAGAGGTAACCTTATTCAGGTTTACGATGAATGACTTATGTACCCTGGCAAATGGCAATACCCCCAAATTTTCTTCAACCTTTTTAATAGGATGGGAGAGAATATAGGTTTTAGAACCGACAACTACTTTTGCATAATTATCATCAGCTTCTACATAGCTAATATCTTTTGGATCAATGGCCACAAGTTCACTTTGATCCCTCACAAAGAGTTTATCAAGTGATTGATTGGAATCTATTGGACGATTATGACGAAAAAGAGCCAACTCAATATTTGCTACCAGATTACGCTCTTCGAATGGTTTTACAATATAAGCTTCAGGCTTTATCTCCTTAACCCGTTCCAGTGTCTGATTATCATAATAGGAGGTCAGAAATAATAAAGGTTTATCCACTTTTTTACGAATCTGACGAGCCAGGTCTACACCATCCATGTCTCCTGAAATGAAAATGTCAAGCAAAAACAACTTGTAATCATTTTTAGTCATCAATTCCATGGCTTCTATCGCATGGTCAGTATGATCGCATGAATAGCCACGTTTCTCAAGGATCATTTTTAGATCTGCTGCAATAATCGCTTCGTCTTCTACAATCAAGATCCTGGTCATGCTAGCTGTCTTTTATATGGGAATTGAATGGATACCTCAGTTCCTTTGCTCAAATTGTAGTGCAACTCCGCCTTTAGTTTTTTTGATAAATCATTAATCAATAGTGTCCCGAGACTTCCCTGCTTCACCTCAGGTGGCGATTTCATCCCTTTCCCATCATCTGTCACAGTAAGACTTATCTTATTATCCATCTCTGTCAATCGGACAATAATACTGCCAGATTTTGCATCCTCAAAAGCATATTTAAAACTATTAGTGATCAGCTCGTTAACAATCAAGCCTAACAGGATGACTTTGTCAACATCCATCATGATGGAAGAAGCTTCTAAATCTATGTGTATATCTTTATCCGGACTGGCATAAGATTGATCCAGGTTATCTATCAGTTGATCAAGATATTCTGCTAAATCAATTTCTGTAAGATTTTCATTTTGATAAAGTCTTTGATGAATCAGTGCCATAGAATGCACGCGGTTTTTGCTTTCCAGCATAGCCGCATTGGCTTTTTCATCCGTAATAAAATTGGATTGGAGATTCAGCAGACTACTAATGACCTGAAGATTGTTCTTTACCCGATGGTGAATCTCTTTCATCAACAATTCTTTGTCGGCAAGTGCTTTGTTTACTATCTCATTTTTCTCCTCCAGGCTCTTATTAACCTTTTGTTTTAATTGGTACATATAAAAGGAGAAACCAACCACAACAACCAGTAGTAGGGTTAATGAAAGGAAAATATTTCGCTCATTTCTCTGCTGAGCAGCAATCAGTGAAGCTTCTTCATTCTTAAGTCTAAGATTGATAATTTCATTCTCCTTTTCCTGGGTCTTATATCGTTCTTCCCACTCTGAGGTGCGATCAACTACTTCGTCATTATACAACTGGTTTTTCAATGTATAATGCTTCTTTAAGTATTCCATGGCCAGCGAAATTTGGCCCATTCTTTCATAATGGTCTGCTAATTGCAAATACAGGTCTTTTATTTCATCTGGATAGTTAGTTTCATCAAATAGTTTATGAGCCTCATCAAAATAATAAGTAGCAGAATCATATTTTCCCAGGACAGAAAGTAGTTCTGCTTTGTACCTTATTGCGCTGAACAGAATATAATCTTCATCAATACCTTTTTCATTGATGACCAAATCAAAATATTGCAAAGCTTTCTTGTAATTACCCCGGGATTCCTCCACTACCCCCAGCCCATTGTTAGCAAATGCAAGATCTACCAGGTTATTATGCCGTTCGGAAAATGTCTTAACATGGGTATAGTAATATTCAGCACTGTCATACTGCTTCAATGAAATCATTACATTACCCATATTAGTATAAAGATCCGCTTTTACCTGCTCATCTCTTAATGGGTCGAGAATGTTCAACGCCCTTTGATAGATATTTTTAGCATCATCAAATCGATCCATTCTTCGGTAAACAATCCCCAGGTTGATATATATATTTATTAATAGCCCATTGTCTCCTGATGATGCCTCCAGAAGTTCTATAGCTTCATTATACCACGGCAAGACATTCACATAATTCCCCTTCAATAATTCAACAGTTCCCAGGTTAAATACTACCGTGGCCATATTTGCAGTATCCTCTTTTTGCTGAGCGACTGCTAAGGCCATTTGATAATAATGTGTGGCAGAATCCATTTTATAGGCATAATCATAGGCCAGGCCCTTTGCTCTATAAGCATATATCTGAAAAAGTGGATCAGGATCACCATCAAACAGACCTTGAATAGCCCTGGCATAATGATAAGATGAATCAAAATTGATTTCCGCCCATTCCTCAGCCAGGGTATAATAGATTTCAGCTATTTCCCGGGGATCTTCCATCTTTAGAAGCGAGTGATTCAGGCTATCAATAATAGAATTTGTTTGAGCTTCGGCGCTAAAAATAGGTAGCTGAAACAAAAAGATAAGATAAAATCCGGACAACCAATTCTTCACCTCTTAAATGTCAGTTAACTAAAATAATCTACAATTTAGGTGTTTGCGGCTAATGGCTTTTTTATTTTTAGTATTTATGGAAATTCATGTATCTAAAGCATCCAGGAGTGATCTGGACAAGTTGTCAATTCTTTTCGATGATTACCGGGTGTTCTATCGAAAATCTTCTGATCCTATAGGATCGAAATCTTTTATTAGTGAACGCTTAGATCAAAATGACTCTGTCATCTTTGTCGCTAGCGATGGAAATCAAATGGTGGGCTTTACTCAGCTATATCCCACCTTTTCCTCAGCCACCATGCAGAAATTCTATATCCTCAATGACCTGTTTGTAAAGCCTGAGGTCAGAGGTCAGGGAATTGGCAAATCGTTACTACGACATGCTCAATTATTTACTAAAAATGAAAATCTAAAAGGTCTTTCTCTCGCCACGGCTTTGGATAATCCTGCACAATACCTCTATGAGAGCCTGGGTTGGAAAAAAGATGTGGATTTCCTTCACTATTTCTGGCACGTCTAACAAATAAAATCAATCCCTAATCTGATCTGGATCATTTCATTCATTATACTTCAGTTAGAATTTTGTACAGAAATAATAATCAATGAAATGAGTTCAAATAGAGATGTAAATAATCATTCGGGAAATGCAATTTATGGTTTTGGATTCATCGGGGCAGCCATTTACTTCATAAGTACCGCATCAGGATTTTGGATGGGAGTATTAGGAATACTCAAAGCCATTGTGTGGCCGGCCTTTTTAGTTTATGAGTGGCTGAAGTTTCTTGCTGCCTGATCATGATCTAAGCTTTTCAAGCATTATCAGTGCACAAGCAGGAATTTTGGAACCTGGTCTAATTCTTTGATATAAGATGAGGTACTTGCTATTAATATAGATTATTAATAAATTATAACAGGTAAAACAACGCTATCACAACTCAACCACCACCTAATTGGGAATCACAAGGTTTCAAAGAGTTCCATTTGACTCGACCCTCAGACCTTTTCTGGAGGTCTATTGGGAGATGGATCGCTTTGATGAACAACCTGCTGACGAACCAATTCCAGCTGTTGCAGTCCTCCATATTGTCTGGCATGAAGGGGATATATCGGAGACCAGACATAATATTAATGGTCAGGATGAAATAGTTAAACTAGCTGGTACCATCATCGCTGGTCTTGTTGATAGACCAGGCAAAAAAATAATTTTTCAGGGTCACGTTCATGCACTTGGAATCACTTTTACACCATTAGGACTTTATCATTTATTAGGTGTCAGACCCTCTCTTGTGATGAATGATGGTTTACCTTATGCGGATCATTGTTCTTACCCACTACCTGAAATTTATAGATTTAGGAAAGGTCAGGAGGGGATGCAGGAACGTGTTAATGAAGTCCAGAATTGGTGTATGACTCTATATAAAGAGCGAGTTAAAGAGTTCTCAGAGGTGGAAAAGTTGATATTTAACCTGAGAGAGTCCCTAGGAAAAGTGAAAGTTTTTTCCTTGATTGAGAAGCAGGCTTCCCGTAATCTAGAGCGTCAATTCAAAAGCATCATGGGAATGTCTCCAAAACATTATGCTAGGTTATTAAGGTTTAATAGCGCACTTACATTATTGAGTAGGGAGCCTGAAATTCCTTTATTAGAAGCCGTAGTAAGGACAGGATATTATGATGTGGCACATCTATGCCGGGATTTTAAAGCATTGCACGGTCCTTTGCCAACACAATGGGCAAAAGATCCGCAGGCGCATACGGCTTATTTGATCGATCCATTGAAATAGTTGTACATCAAACGACTTCTTATAGGATCAGAAATATTTTGGATATTATCAAATTAATTCATTTATCAGGTGTTTCGATTTGAAAAACAAAAATTTGATCTTCAGATACAACCCTATTTTTTAGCTTATTGGGAATATGAAAGGTATGAACCAATTCCTATTTTAGAACCGTTGCCGGCAGTTGGGGTTATGCATTTGGAATTTCATGCAGGAAATACAATCAGGGGGATTATCGATAATAAATTTAAGCAATCATCCAAGATCACTTTTGCAGGTATGCTCCCATCTTCGGGAAATTTCATACAACCACACGGTTATTATATGACTTATGGTATTACCATTTCACCTTTAGGAATGTGGCGATTGTTTGGTGTTCGAAGCACAGATTGTTTAAATGGTTTTGCCGACTATGATGACGTATGTTCAGAACCGCTGCCTGATTTGCTGTCTACTCCCCTTGGAAAAGAAGGCTCAATTATTCGATTTAATTTGATAAATGATTGGTGTTTGAAGTTACTAAGACAAAAAAATGATGCTTTAAGCAAAATTGAAAAATTTACAACTGCCATCACACAAAGTCAGGGATCGGCAAAAATCCTATCCTTAGTTGAAGATGGATCCATGAGACAAATGCAAAGAAATTTTAAAGAATTGACAGGGATTTCACCTAAACACTATGCCAGTTTATTAAGATTCAATACCGCTATGGCACTAATAACAGCCAATCCTAACTCTTCGTTGATTGAGGTAGCCTTACGTGCCGGTTACTACGATACCAGTCATCTTTGTCATGATTTCAAAAAACTGGGGCTCAATTTACCTACTGAGTGGGCAAAATCACCAAATGATCATACCGCTTCACTGCTGGAATCTTTACACTAAAGCCAAAAAGACAACTACCCTGCTTTTATGAAATAATTGTTGGTGTCGCATTTTTACAATGGGTCTTGATAATTATTGAATAATTTGTCTCATTGACAAACGAATTGGATCAGTGAATAGAAGTATATTCCTCTCATTTTTTGCATCTGTATTCTTTTTGTTTCTGGCAATAAATGTTGGAAAAAGTCAATCTCTTTCGAGCTCTATTATCACACCTTACACTGCCAATTCAAACGCTATAAATGGTAGTCTAAATTCCACTATGGGTGAAATAGCGACTGAAACTTTTCATAAATCCAATTTTTTGACCCAGGGATTTCATCAACCAATTTATCAATTAGAAATTATCGG
The DNA here is from genome assembly GCA_047947195.1 of Bacteroidota bacterium. Classification (GTDB taxonomy): domain Bacteria; phylum Bacteroidota; class Bacteroidia; order Cytophagales; family Cyclobacteriaceae; genus UBA7330. The sequence goes on along the minus strand of CP170458.1, from coordinate 192,591 downwards.
AGGTATCCTTGATTCAATCCCATTCATCGTATATCCAAATCCAGTCACCGAGCATTTGGAATTTAATATTACCTGGCAAGGTCCATATACTGTTCAATTATTTGATCTAAGCGGTAGGAGAATATATGATGAAATGAGATATGCATTTCCTGAAGCAGAAAAGCACTTCTTAGACATGTCTGAATATGAACACACAATTTACCTGTTGATTGTAAATATTAACAATAATAAAAGAATCTATTCCGTCAAGATCTCTAAACACTGAAATCATTAGCCTATGAAAACCGTCGCTTTTATTTCACTAGTTTTCTTTTTCACAACAACATTGTATGCACAGGCTCCACAAGGATTTAAATATCAGTCAGTTGCACGTGATGCCACTGGGGAACCTTTAACAAATTCGAACATTAGTCTAAGAATAAGTATACGGGATGTCTCACCATCTGGAAGTGTCGTTTACCAGGCCACACACAACTCCACTACTAATGACTTTGGGTTGTTCACCATTACAATTGGTAATGGTACCCCAACCACTGGATCATTTGGAGCAATTGACTGGAGTTCTGGTGCAAAATATATGGAGGTAGAGGTTGATTTTAATGGTGGAAGTTCATTTACAAGCATGGGAGCTTCCCAATTATTGAGTGTGCCTTATGCTTTATATGCCAATAGTGGTCCAGGAGGTATACCTGGGGAGAATGGACTAAGCATTTTAAATGGGACAACAGATCCGTTTGCCAATGATGGAGAAGACGGTGAATTTTATATTAATACAACAACAAATACCTTATTTGGTCCTAAATCCGGAGGGGTATGGTCATCAGGTATCTCATTAGTTGGCCCCCAGGGTGACCCTGGAGAAAACGGATCTCAAGGCGAAGAAGGTCCACAGGGAGAATCTGGTGAAAATGGAATTAACGGTTTAAATATTTTAAGTGGAACTAACGAGCCCACAATTGGAATAGGTTTGGATGGTGAGTTTTACATCAATACAATTACAAATACTTTATTTGGTCCCAAAACAGGGGGAAATTGGCCAGTCGGAGTCTCTTTGATCGGTCCTCAAGGGGAACAGGGCATTCAAGGTGAGATAGGTCCTCAGGGAGAAGTTGGACCTCAGGGGCTCCAAGGAGAAGCTGGAATTGATGGGCTCAACATTTTGAACGGCACATCTGATCCGACCTCAGGGATTGGAATTGATGGAGAATTCTATATTAACACTTTATCGAATACATTATTTGGTCCCAAATCAAGTGGAAGCTGGTTAGCAGGTATCTCGTTAATCGGCCCCCGGGGGGAACAAGGAATTCAGGGGGAAGCCGGTCCTCAAGGTTCAACAGGAACGCAAGGAGAATTCGGTTTACAAGGAGACCCTGGAATTGATGGATTAAATATTCTGAATGGAACATCTGATCCAACAACTGGAATTGGTGTTGACGGAGAATTTTATATTAATACAATAAGCAATTCTTTATTCGGGCCCAAAAGTTCAGGTAACTGGCCAGCAGGAATTTCTCTCATCGGCGTTCAGGGAGAGGTTGGAGCCAATGGATTAAGTGTTCTAAATGGCACTTCTGACCCAACTTCAGGAGAAGGTGTGGATGGAGAGTTTTTTATTAATACCACTACAAGTACACTATTCGGACCAAAGGTAGGAGGTTCCTGGCCGGGAGGTATTTCATTAGTCGGGCCTGCAGGTGCTGATGGTGACCAAAACGCCTGGGGATTGACCGGGAATTCAGGAACAGTGGATGGAACTAATTTTATTGGGACAACGGATAATATGCCCCTTTCATTTAAAGTTAATAATCAGCTGGCTGGAAAAATTCAATCCTCTGGTTCAGTTTTCCTTGGATATCAGGCAGGTATGAATAATACGAATATTGGGTCTGTCGGCATTGGCTACAATGCCCTAAAATACAATACCACGGGTGCTCAAAATATGGCAATTGGTTATGGTGCTTTAAGTTCCAATACTACTTCTCATAAAAATATTGCAATTGGTTATAGCGCCCTTCGATTGAATGAATCTGGAAATAATAATATTGCTTTCGGGGTAAATGCTCTTGATAACAATCTTAGTGGTAGTAACAACATATCCATAGGAAATAATTCAATGTCTTCTAACCATCACGGCTATGAAAATACAGTAATAGGGAACTCGTCTTTAACTGGTAGTGAAAATGCAGTTTATAATGTCGCCTTAGGAAATGGGACCTTATCTATGTCTTATGATGCTTCAAATAATTCCGCTATTGGATTTCAATCATTAAATAAAAACCAAACTGGTTCTGCTAATTCAGGTATTGGTGCGTTGACGCTTTATAATAATATTTCAGGTTCTGAAAATACTGCTATAGGGTACAGTGCCCTGTATCATAATACTATTGGAACATCCAATACAGCTATTGGTGCTCAAGCCAATGTTGGTACTGGTGATTTAAACAATGCAACTGCTATAGGGTATTCAGCAATAGTAAATACCAGTAATACTATACAGTTAGGCAACTCCAACGTTACCCATATTTATGCAGGAATGGGAACTAACACCACTTTAGTTGCAGGGAGTCTTCAAGTTACAGGAGGTACCCCCGCAGATGGAAAAGTGCTCACTTCCGATGCCAATGGATTAGCCACCTGGCAGAATGCGTCTGGTGGAGGAATTGGCTGGGCACTTACAGGAAATGCTGGAACTGTTGATGGGACTGATTTCATTGGGACAACTGATGATGTGCCAATAACCCTTAGAGTGAATAATGAACAAAGTGGAAGGGTTGAGGCTTCTGGTAATAACAATACTTCAATAGGGTATCAGACACTTTTAAATAATACAACTGGTGATCGAAATGCTTCAATTGGTTATCAATCTTTGATGGAGAATACAACAGGATTTAGAAATGTCGCAATCGGAACTTACTCACTTAACTCGAATACCGAAGGATACAATAACACGGCATTAGGGTTCAATACAATGAAGACTAACGTCGTTGGTTATGATGGAACAGCAGTAGGATCTGGTGCTTTGCAATATGCAAATAATACAACAACACCTTACATTATGTATAGTGTAGCATTTGGGTATAATGCACTTAGAGGTTCGACAGATGCTTCAGCCAATACAGGTAATTTCAATGCAGCCATTGGTTTTGGAACCTTAATGAACAATACATCTGGAGAAAGAAATTCAGCAGTTGGTATTCGATCGCTCACAACTAATACAACTGGAAATGACAATTCAGGTTTAGGAAATTCATCTCTTTATTCTAATACTTTTGGGATAAATAATACGGCAATTGGATCAAGTACTATGTTTTCAAATAGTAATGGGAATCATAATACTGCTGTAGGACAACAAGCGTTATATGCTAATACTTTAGGTTCTGCAAATACTGCAGTGGGCTTACAAGCTATAAGGAATAATACAACTGCATCTAATAATACAGCTGTAGGATCTCAGGCATTATATTCCAATGTAGCAGGAGCAAATGGAACAGCAATTGGATATTATGCAATGTATTATGCAAACAACTCTTCTTCAAGTTTTACAAACTATAATGTTGCTGTTGGCTATGAGGCTTTAAGAGGTTCGACCGATGCTTCTGCAAATACTGGCAACGAAAATACAGCAATTGGTTATCAATCACTTCGAAATAATGAAAGTGGCATTATTAACACCGGTGTGGGTTCGAGTACACTATCATCAAATACAACGGGTGCTGGCAACACTGCTAATGGTGCTAATGCGCTTAAAAATAATACAACAGGTAATTCAAACACAGCTACTGGTGCAAGTGCACTGGTTGCTAACACAATAGGAGCTCATAATATCGCAATTGGAGTAGGGTCTTTGCAATACAATACAACTGGCAGTAATAATATTGCAATTGGTGATTTAGGATTAAACATTAATACCACCGGGAGCAATAACACAAGTTTAGGCTATGGAGCAGATGTCACTACAAGTAACCTTGCCAATGCAACAGCTATTGGAGCAGGTGCTATAGTTGGTTTAAGTAATTCCATTCAATTAGGTAACACCGATGTCACCCAAATTTTTGCAGGAACCGGCACTAATGCTACCCTCATTGCAGGCGGACTTCAAATAACAGGAGGTACTCTCGCTTCTGGTAAAGTTCTCACTTCCGATGTGAATGGAGTAGCCACCTGGCAAGATCTCTCTGAAGGCAGCGGAGGCTGGTCATTGACGGGAAATGCAGGTACAATAGAAGGGACGGATTTTATTGGAACGACGGATGATGTGCCCATAACATTTAAAGTTAATAATGAAAAAGTTGGAATTCTAAAATCTGATGGTCCTGTGTTTTTCGGTTTTCAGGCAGGCGAATTGAATACAGCAGTTGCAAATACTGGAATCGGATTTTACGCCTTGAATTCGAATACAACAGGAAACTTCAATTCGAGCTTTGGTTATCAATCTCTTCAAAATAATACAACCGGTTTTTTTAATACCAGCCATGGAATGCAAACAATGTCGTATAATACAACTGGTTCTTCGAACTCCGCATTTGGTACAACGGCTTTATCCTTTAATACTACAGGCTCAAGTAATACCGCTATTGGATACAACTCATTAAGATATAATGTTGCTGGATCTGGAGCCACCGCGATTGGTTATAAGGCCATGCAAAATGCAAATAATTCTACAACTTCATTCACTAACAATAATGTGGCTGTCGGCTTTGAATCGTTGATTGGCTCATCAGACTTAGCTGCCAATACAGGAACGGCTAATACGGCAATTGGTTATCAAACATTGCACGAAAACACCTCAGGTAATACAAATATCGCAATTGGCCATCAAGCACTATACAATAATACGACAGGAAATTACAATTTAGCCCTTGGAACTGCACTATACTTTAATGTTACTGGCAGTACTAATACAGCGATAGGTACTGGGTCCCTTCAAAACAATGTCGCTGGTTCACAAGGCACCGCAATCGGTAGTGGGGCTATGCAAAATGTAAATAACAGTACAACTCCGTTTGTCAATGCCAATGTTGCCGTCGGGTATGGAGCACTTAGAGGATCCAATACTCCCGCCAACAATACAGGGAATCAGAATAGTGCTATAGGTTACAACACCATGGTGAATAATTCTACAGGTAGAGACAATGTTTCTAATGGATACATCTCCCTCAATTCAAATACTTCAGGAAGTTATAATGTAGCTTTGGGAACATGGGCACTTTTTGCAAATACAATAGGCAATTACAACACTGCTGTTGGGTATCAGGCCCTTCAAAATTCGACTGGGAACGGTAACATAGCAATTGGAAGAACCACTTTGTCAACCTTAACAAGTGGATCTTATAATACAGCTATTGGATACCAATCAGACGTATCCGCCTCAAATTTAACCAATACAACTGCTTTAGGCTACGGAGCCATTGTGAATGCTAGCAACAAAGTCCGTATTGGGAATACCTCGGTAACTGTAGTTGAACTACCTGTTGCGGTTACAGTCTCCTCAGACAAACGGCTTAAAGAAAATATTATCGATTCCGAACTAGGTCTAGATTTCATTTTGAAAGTTCGACCAGTGCAATACAATATGAAAGACGGTAATGGCAAAACTGATTTCGGTTTAATTGCCCAGGAATTGATTGAAGTTCTAAATAGGGAAGATGTCAATATGGTAAATAAGGACGGGGAATATTACACTGTTCGTTATACGGATTTGATCGCACCGATGATTAAAGCTTTCCATGAACAACAGTCAATTATCACAGATTTATCAGAACAGATCAAAAATCTTAATGCTGAAAAAGAAGCTGCCCAATCCAATTACGATCAAAGGATTCAAAAACTGGAAGTTATGTTAGGGATTGTTCACAACTAGTTTTACCCCCTCAACTTCTCCAGCATTACCAGCGCACAACTCGGAATCTTAGACCCAGGACCGAATACCTCACTGACCCCTTGGTCAAACAGGAATTGATAATCTTTAGGAGGGACTACTCCTCCCACAAAAACAAGGATATCCTCCCTCCCCAGCTTTTTTAATTCTTTTACCAGCTTAGGAACAAGCGTCTTATGCCCACCTGCAAGGGACGAGGCACCTACAAAATCCACATCGTTTTCTGTGGCTTGCCTGGCGACTTCTTCAGGAGTTTGGAACAATGGCCCCATATCCACATCAAAGCCCATATCTGCGTAGGAGCTCGCTACAACTTTTGCTCCCCTGTCATGACCATCCTGCCCCATTTTGGCAATCATGATCCTGGGCCGTCTACCCATATCCTCTTCAAATTGATCGGTGAGCTGCTTCACTTTTTCAAAGTCCTTATCGTCCAAGGATTCACTGGCATATACACCCGATATAGTCTTTATTTCAGCTTTATGTCTACCAAATTGCTTTTCCATGGCATCAGATATCTCGCCTAAAGTAGCTCTTTTTCTTGCTGCTTCCACTGCCAGTTCCAGAAGATTTCCATCACCAGTCTCCGCACATTTGATAATTGCTTTGAGTGCCTGATCTACAGCTTCTGCATTTCTCTCGCCTTTAAGCTTTTTAAGCCGCTCAATTTGAGATCTTCTTACAGATTCATTGTCAACCTCAAGCAGGTCGAAATCTATCTCCTCCTTAACCTGATATTTATTCACACCCACAATTACATCCTTCCCTGAATCAATCCTGGCTTGCTTTCTGGCAGCTGCCTCCTCAATGCGCATCTTTGGAACTCCCTTTTCAATGGCTCTGGCCATCCCTCCGAGCCCTTCTATCTCTTCCATTAATTCTGTTGCCCGTTTCACCAGTTGATCCGTGAGGAATTCTACATAATAAGATCCTCCCCAGGGATCAACAACCTTAGTAATATTAGTTTCTTCCTGTAAATACAATTGTGTGTTGCGGGCAATCCGGGCAGAAAAATCAGTTGGTAAAGCTATGGCCTCATCCAACGCATTTGTATGAAGGGACTGGGTGTGTCCACAAACAGCAGCCATTGCCTCGATACAGGTCCTGGCGACATTGTTATAGGGATCCTGCTCACTCAGACTCCATCCGGAAGTTTGCGAGTGAGTCCTCAAAGCCATTGATTTTGGGTTTTTTGGCTCAAACTGCTTGATAATTTTCGCCCACAATAATCTTCCAGCGCGTAGTTTGGCTATCTCCATAAAGTAATTCATTCCAATACCCCAGAAGAATGACAGCCTGGGAGCAAAGTCATCAATATCCAGCCCCGCATCAATACCTGCTCTCACATATTCCAATCCATCAGCTAACGTGTAAGCCAGCTCAATATCTGCTGTGGCTCCAGCTTCCTGCATGTGATACCCAGAAATAGAAATGGAATTAAACCGGGGCATGTGTTGACTTGTATACTTAAATATGTCCCCGATAATACGCATTGACGGCTTTGGTGGATAGATATAAGTATTCCGAACCATGAATTCCTTGAGGATGTCGTTTTGGATGGTCCCGTTCAATTGCTCCTTTTTCACCCCCTGCTCTTCCGCTGCTACAATATAAAAGGCCATAATGGGGATAACTGCTCCATTCATTGTCATGGACACAGACATCTTATCCAGTGGAATCTGATCAAACAGGATTTCCATATCCAGAATTGAATCGATGGCAACACCTGCTTTCCCCACATCCCCCTCTACTCTTGGATTATCAGAATCATACCCCCGATGTGTGGCCAGGTCGAAAGCCACTGATAACCCCTTTTGACCGGCAGCCAGATTCCTGCGATAAAAGGCATTCGAATCCTCAGCAGATGAAAAACCAGCGTATTGACGTATTGTCCACGGTCGCATTACATACATTGTACTATAAGGACCTCTTAGGTATGGTGGTTCCCCAGCACCAAAATCAAGATGCTTGACTTCCTTCAAGTCTTGAATTGTAAGGTGTTTTGGGATTTCAATCTTCTCTGGTGAACTCCACTTATTCCCGGCTTGTTTGGTGCCATCTTGAGCCGCAAGACCATGTTCGCTATTTGAAAAGTTTGGTCTCATATATTGAAATTGCTGTCCTTATTATCTATTACATTGGCAAGAGACCTTGGAAAAAGTAATTGCCTACCATCAGCGCTTTTCTCCCTCATTTTATCATTCCTGATTTCAATGCGCTCTCCTTCAATGGTGTATTTATTGGTTCCAACTATATTAGTTTTTCCTTCCAACAAGTCCTGCTCTTTCCGTTTGCATGTTCGACTTATCTTATTTTGAATTTCACCTTTTTTGGTAGACTCAATTAATCCCCCTTCCTGCTCTATTTTTTTAAATAATTCCAAAGCAGAAGTAGTCAATTGATTTGTAATTGACTCCAAATAATAAGATCCTGATACCGGATTATCCACCTTGTTAAAAAAGGATTCTTCTCTCAAAAGATTGGAAATATTATTCGCAATTCGCTTCCCAAATACTGTTGGAGTCTCGTAATAACTGTTGTGTGCCTTGATCATAACTCCATCACATCCACCAAGAATTGCAGACATGGCTTCAGTTGTATCCCTGATCATATTGATATGATAATCATGTTTGGATTTGGACCACAAACTGCTTGATCCAAGTATTGGGATCTCATGATTATTAATATTATAGGCTCTTAAAACAGTTCCTAATAATGCTCTCATCGACCTGATCTTTGCCATCTCAAAGAAAAAATCTCCGGTAATCGCGAGCTCAAAGCTTAGATTGTTGATGGTTTCCTCGGCAGTTAAACCAACTTCAGTCAATTGATCAATGTAGTCCACCATCTTGTTAAGCGTAAACGCAAGCTCCTGAGTAAAATTGGAACCTGCATTTACAAAGTCACCGGAATGAATGTGTATGACTTTAAAGTGGGGAGCCCCGTCGGTCATTTTGATAAGTTCAGCTATCTCTTTAAAGTTCAGAACACCATCTACAGTGATCCATTGTCCGATCACATCATAATCACAAAATCCTGAGATTTCTTTTAGGGAAGCTCCTCCTGTTGACAGGTATTCAATGTAGTCTTTTGTTGCCTGAATAGCCTGACTACCAGAAAATGATATTTGCATCGAAGTGGGATCAATGCCCTCCATCAATTTTTCAATACTAATCTTTTGATCAACCCTAAATAACAAACCACCAGCATCGAAAGAGACCGCACTGTGAGCCTCTTGATTGGCCAATATTTCATCATTACCATCAATCTCCCAGTAAGAGATCCAATCAGTTGATCCTACCGGGTTTTGTATTTGTATCTCACCAAGATCTTCATGTGAATAGTAAGGCTGAACGGTAAAGTCTTCATATGTCTTCCAAACTAATTTTTCATCAAAATCAGCACCTTTCAGATCCTTCATCGCAATTGATATCCAATGATCCTTCGACAAAGGTTCAAATCCCATATAAAAATCCTTGTCACTCATATTCATTGAACTTCATCTTTGTCAATATGTTCACATAACTCCGTGAGAACACCATATGTAGATTTTGGATGTAAGAATGCAATATTCAAGCCTTCCGCTCCATTACGAGGCTTCTTATCAATCAATTCAATTCCTTTTTCCTGAGCATCAGCCAGCTGGTCTGATAAATTATTTACTGCAAACGCTATATGATGTATCCCCTCTCCTTTCTTTTGAATAAACTTACCAATCGGTCCTTCCGGATCCGTTGATTCAAGAAGCTCGAGCTTGGTCTGACCCACTTTGAAAAAAGCTGTTTTTACTTGTTGATCTTTAACTTCTTCAATTTTATAGCATTTCAGCCCCAAAACCTGTTCATAATATGGAATCGATGAATCCAGATCTTTTACCGCAATACCAATGTGTTCAATAAAGTTTAATTCCATATCACTAATATTTTAACATAAATTAGTACGGTTGTGTTGACATGGGTAAAGCTATTTTATTTTCCTGAATCACCTCATGCTAAAAATCAGGGTCTTTATGCTTAAAGCTCATTAAACATCGTATCTAATGTCGCAGGAAAAGAAGTTTGCTAAACGCCGATTAAAACTTGAGGAATACATACAGGGTATTTCGGATGGTAACAGGATCATACTGAGCCGCGCTATTACCCTGATTGAAAGCAAACACCCTGATGATAATATGCTTGCTGAAGACCTAATTAACGAAGTCCTGATAAAAACAGGTAAATCTATTAGAATTGGCATAACTGGTGTTCCAGGATCAGGTAAAAGCACCTTCATAGAATCATTTGGTAAACTGCTCACTGCTTCAGGTAAGAAGGTAGCGGTGCTTACGATTGATCCTTCCAGCCAGATTACAAAAGGAAGTATTCTGGGAGATAAAACCCGCATGGAAGAATTAGCCAATGATCCAAATGCCTATGTAAGACCCTCATCCTCTGGTAATACGCTGGGTGGTGTGCATTCCAAGACCCGTGAATCCATGCTATTGTGTGAGGCAGCAGGATTCGATGTAATAATCATCGAAACTGTTGGTGTTGGGCAAAGCGAAACCGCTATTAGAGGCATTGTCGATTTTTTCTTACTTATTGCTCTTTCCGGTGCTGGTGATGAATTACAGGGGATTAAACGTGGAATTATGGAAATGGCAGATGCTATCATCATCAATAAAGCCGATGGTGATAATATAAAAAAAGCAATGAGGACCAGGCAAGATTATATCAATGCACTACATATGTTTCCACCTACCTTATCAGGATGGATACCCAAGGTATTGACAACTTCAGCTATCAATAGGGAAGGATTGGAAGAAGTCTGGTCGATGATTGAGGGTTATCAAAAACATACCCAGGAATCCGGGTTTTTCCATAAGAACAGACAAAATCAAAATCTTGCATGGATGAAAGATATCATCCAAAATCATGTATTATCGGGTTTTTATAATGCTCAAGATGTCAAGAAGGATCTCCAGCATATTGAAGAGCAAGTGCTAAATGAACAGATCACTGCCACAATAGCAGCAAAATTCCTGATCGAAAAATACAGGAAGTAAAAGGATTAGAAATGGATACCTTTATCCAGATCCATGTCACTAAGTTCTATTTCAAGTGCTTTGGTTGATAATTGAATTTCACGCAAACTGATGCCCAGCGAAAGTAACAAAGAGAACAGGGATATCCCAAATATGATCCCACCCCATTCCTGGTTATCCTGATAAATAAAGATCATGCTTAACACACACATGAAAAAACTCAAAACTCCGGTAATTTGCATATTTCGTATCAGAAACAATCGAAGTCGTAAATTCTTGATTTGACCCTCCAGAACACTCTTTTGATTCTCCAGATAAGCTTTGTGCAAAGTCCTGATTATGGTAGCAATCGCAAGAAATCTATTTGTATATGCTAGCAGCAACAGAGAGATTGCTGGGAACAAGAGAGCTGGAGTAGTAAGATCCATTAAAATAGCTTTTTATTTTCCTTGTGACGAGAACCATCCCGCTTTGTTTTTTTTGCCATGTTTTTTTTGAATGCTTCTGTGAGGTCTATTCCTGTTTGATTGGCGAGACAGATCAAGACCCAAAGGATATCAGCCATCTCATCTCCCATATCCAGGTCTTTTTCAGATCCCTTAAAGGACTGTTCACCGAATCTTCTTGCCATTATCCTGGCCAATTCACCAACCTCTTCGGTTAGAATTGTCATATTGGTGAGTTCATTAAAATAGCGAACTCCCTTTGTGTTGATCCATTGATCAACCTGGCTTTGTGCCTCTTCGATGGTCATTGAGTGTTAGCTGATAAATTCTCGTTCAGGTGTCGGATTTCAAAACCTTCCATCTCCAGCTTTTCCAGAAAAAACCTTAGACGTTTTTCTTCTTCCTGTCTCAAACTGTCTGCATTTGGGGTATATTCCTGAAATTTTTCATGTGGAAATTGTTTCCCGGCTTCATATTTATCTTCCCAAAATAATGCCTCATATACATATCCCTCATCATTATAATAATATTTATATTCTGAGGCTATGGCATTCTTCTTATCAATCACCAAGTGCCCAGAAAATATGGGCTCATGATTTTCAAAATAGAAGTAATCATCCCGATCAAAATCGGGTCCATGTAAAACACCCACGATTTTCTGTAACATTTCATCCATAAAATATCCCCTGATCTTATAAATTGAGTCACCCATATGGAAGTCGTCCTCCACAATACTCACTCTTCTGTTTAGATCAATATGATGGACTTTAGTATCAATGAGGTTTACCTCGTTTCGCTTCTCCTTACTAATCTCTGATGAGCAGTAAAAGAATAGTGGAGCCAGTAGCAGTAGTAAATTTGATTTCATAGGTTAGCAGTTTGAGTTACAATTTAGTCATTTCTTCATTTTCTTGACGTTCATACTTCCATCGTCTATGCGACCATAAATATTGAGATGGGTCTGACTTAATCAATGCCTCACTCTCTTTCACATAGTTCCTTAACACATCCAAATCACCTTTTTGATATGGGGGCTCACCAATTTTCACAAATTCAATCTGATATCTTCCCCGTTTTACCCTCCTATATCGCGCAAAATAGCAAGGCAACTGAGCGAGATAAGGTAGCTGAGACAATCCATTGATAAATGCAGTTTCCTTACCCATAAAGTTTACCCAATATTTAGGCTGCTTAAACGGAGGACTTTGATCTGCTAAAATGCCAATATTCATCTTTTCGGCTTTATTTCTAACAATAAATCGGGCAGCATTGCTTTTAGGAATAGCTACGCCACCAAATCTTGACCGTATGTGCTTCATAAATTGGTCAGCAAATCCGCTGCTTTGTTTTTGTACAATCGGACTACAGGGATATTCACTACCCGCCGAACAACCTAAAGCCAGCCACTCCCAGTTCCCGTTGTGGATGGAATACATCAAAAATTCTTTATCAGATCCGTTTGTCTGATCAATTATTTCAGGGTTTACAAATTCTGCCAACTCCCGCATTTTCTGTTTGGATACGGAGAGAGATTTGAATAATTCAACGATCAGGTCACAGAAATTTCGATAAAAATCATCCGCTATCTTGTTGATCTCCTTATCTGACAATTTTGGATATAAAGCCCTGATATTTCCAACAACTACTTTTCTCCGGTAAAACCATTTAGCAGGAAAATAGAGGATATCCGATAAGAAATACCAAAATGAAAATGGTAGCATCGAGATGATCTTCAATAGGCCGATGGTGAGTTTATGGATCACAAAAAACTTTTATTGGGAAGTAACCAAATGAAAAAATAAACGTGATAATCTGAAAACATTAAATCTATGCAACGCTCAAAAATAAGTATATTGATAGGACTATTTTCTTTAATTTCTCTGGTTGTGCTAAGCCCCCTGGCTGCCCAACAGGACAAAAGTAAACGACCTAGCCCACCCAAACAGATCAGTGAAAAAGTAGATGGGGTGAATGTCACAATTGATTACAGTTCACCAGGAGTAAAAAACCGGACAATTTTCGGCGGACTAGAGTCATTTGGACAGGTATGGAGGGCAGGAGCCAATGAAGCTACCTGGATTGAAGTTTCGGATGATGTAACAATTAATGGACAACCGCTACCGAAGGGAAAGTATTCCTTTTTTATCATTCCCAGGGAAAATCAAGACTGGACAATTATTTTCAATTCAACCTGGGATCAGTGGGGCGCTTACACTTATGATAACACCTTAGATGTTCTGAGAGTAGATGTAAAGCCAAAAGAAATTGACCATACGGAAAGGCTTGAATATACCATCGATGAAAAAGGCAACGTTTCAATGATTTGGAGTAACGTTTCTGTGCCCTTCACAATAGCCAAGAAATAAAGAAATCAGCTAAAGGCGGCCTTTGGTCGCCTTTATAATATATTCATTGACTGTTCCTTAATCTTTTCCAGTTCATCCTTCATATGGACCACTGCACGCTGAATGACTGAATTGTTGGCTTTGGAACCAATTGTATTGATTTCCCTTCCAATTTCCTGGGAGATAAACCCTAACTTTTTCCCCTGGCTCTCTCCTTCTTCAAGGACTTCCATAAAATAATCTAAATGACGGCCAAGTCGGACTTTCTCTTCTGTGATATCCAGTTTCTCAAAATAATAGATCAATTCCTGTTCAAATCTGTTTTGATCAACCTTCACTTTTTCCTTGATCTCTTCCAGGCTTTGATTCAACCTTTCTTTGATCTGAATTTTTCTGTTGGATCTTCCGCTTCCACCATCTCTAACCCGGTTCGTATTTCCTTGATATACCCGGCAAGCTTCTCAGCAAGTGCGTTACCTTCTGAGAGCCTGGATTCCATACATTTATCAATGGCTTCCTTGATGATAGGTTGCATATCCTCCCAGGATAATACCTCTGAAAGATTATTAGTTGTAATTACATCAGGAGAATGTAGGGCCAGGCGAAACAGATCTTTCTTATCAGCCCCTGTTTCTGCAGCCATCTCCTCATATTTTTTAAAATAGCTTTTGAAAAGCACATCATCAATGTGCACGGTGGGCGAAGAAGGATCTTTGGATTCAAGCTCAATAGTTACATTGGCTTTGCCTCTCTTTAGGTACCCATTCAGGAAATTTTTTATATCAAGTTCTTTATCCGCAAGCTCCCTGGGAAGTCTTATACTAAGATCAAAAAACTTACTATTTACAGTCCTGATCTCAACTTTGAGATAGTAATCGGATAGGTCCCCTTCTGAGGATCCAAATCCTGTCATCGAATAAAGCATGGGTAAATTTAGAAATCTAATCCGAGAGTGAAGTAAAATCTTGTTTTTCCAACTTCAAAATCCCTGATAGGCTTGGCTACATCAACTTTTAAGTAATAACCCAATAGAACGGTTCTTAGACCGGCTCCATAGCTGGCCAGCCACGGGTTTTGGAAATTCGAGATCTCACCGATGAAACCACTATTTACATATTTTTTCGTCTGAGCTCCGGATCCTCTTTTAATTGGGGGTGGTCCGTTCCATGCAGAGCCGAAATCATAAAATCCAATCAACTGGAAATTCCTTAGGAAATTTGAGGAAATCGGACTTCCCGATAAATATCTAAATACAGGAAATCTTAATTCAGCATTCAATATAAAAGCGCTATTTCCAAAAAGCTCATTATAATCAAAACCCCTCAGATTGGTTACATATTCTGTAAACAAGATATTTGAATTGTCAGTGTTGTTAGTAAACCTAAGTGGATCCTCCTCACCCTGATCTTCAGTTCTATTGAAAATCCAATTCTGCATTCCTCCTACAAGATAATTCTGTTTATTATCTCCCCAATAGGTTCCATAAAACACCCTCCCTGCTAGCGTTAATTCCCTATGTATCTTTTGATAATGTCTTAGGTCAAGCTCAAGATTGCTAAAGCTTCTGTTGCTCCCAGTCAGATCATAGTAGGAATTAAACTCAACAATCCCCCGGGTTCCCTGATAAATATTGAAACCACGTTCAATTGTATTGTCCATTACCAATGCTGCTCTACCTCCTCCAAAAGAAACAGTATTATCTTTTGCAAGATTAGTATTGTTGACCGCAGATACAGCCTCGTTTTGCAAGTTCCTGAATTCAGTAGTTGCGAAAAAAGGAGCAGCTTCAATTCTAAATGAATTTGTCAATGGTACTGAAGCCCCGGCTTCAATCTTATTCAGAATATATTTTTGCCGCAAATCCCTCGTCGCTACTTCATTATCGTTATTCTGTCTTTGTAGAATAACCTTTCTATCCAGCTTGATATGGAAATCCATCCAATATTTCAGGAAGTCATATTCTATGAAAATATCTCCACTCTTAAAATCCGATGTATTTGCCAAAAAGCCGCCATTCAATCTATGATTTTCGAGAATATCGCTTATCTCTGACTCAACAAGCATGCTAAACCCTCTTAGGGGATCTATTGCAAAAGAAGTGATGAGATTGCTAAAGTTGAATTTGGGCTCATACGCTATAGGTCCATACACTCTGGATTTCTTTTCCAGCTTTCTATAATTGGAAAAGAAAGACTCCGGCTTATAAGTTGTTTTACTGTCATCCGTAAATACATAATCATCTGTATTGACGATATTGCTGTTATTTGGGCTGATTTCTTCAACAATGTCAGGCTCACTTTTCTCCTCATCTTCAAAAACGTAATTATCAGTATTAACCTGACCTTTCTTGAAATCATCAGGTAATTTGACAGCAGGGATATTTACTGAAATCGGTTCTACTTCCACAACTACCTTTTCAGGTTTATTCTGAGGAAGTCTACTCACTACATATTGTGCCTGTTCTAACCTTTTCCTGGCATTCTGAGGAGTAAAATTCTGCTTGTTTAAATTATAGTGCTCTTCCAGAAAAATTCTCTGACGTCCCCTGTCAAGCATAATATAACTCAAGGTGTTATTGCCAAAGGAAATATCATAATCAAGAATAGAGTTTTCAAATGCAGATATCTGAATAAATGTTGAATCCTGTATTTTGTATTCAAACAGATTGGTTATCCCTTTTTGATCACTTAAATAATAAACTGAATACTGGTTTTTAGCTATGGGTTGAATATCTCTGCTGTAGGTATTTGTTATCCTGTGAAAAAATGTAGTTGTGGTATCAAGATCAAATGAAAACAAGTTGAAATTACTGCTAACATCTTTCAAATCCGGGCCGCTAACTTTTACCGAATCACTTTCTCTGTTGGAACTGAAAACAATTGCTGCTGTCCCTGGGATAAATACCGGATACAGATCATCATAAATATCATCAGTGATACGGCGCAATGCATTTCTTCTCATGCTGATCAAAAAGATGTCATTTTTGCCATCTACATCACCACTAATTACTGCAAGTCTTCCATTATCATTAAATGAGAAACTCTCCACTTGCCTAAATCGCGTCAAAGGTTTTTGATATTTCTTATTTGAGTTTATATCATAGGTGTTGAGGTATAAATACCCACGCTTATAAAGCAACACACCAAGGTTATCATTATCAGACCAAGCGATCAAAGGCATATTCTCATCAATCTGCTGACCATTGACACTATATCCTCCAGCGACTATCTTCTTCTTATTCCCTGACGCCAGATCTACTACATAAACACGATATTTTCCATCCTTGTGATAGGTATAAGCCAGCTTATTTCCATCCTGATTGAGTGACACATGGCTAATTGTGATATCCTTATTTCTGTATTCGGCAATTATGTTATCCTTATCTGTAGAGATATAGTGATTGTTGATTTCCTCCTTCTGCTGTAGATAGTAGTTTTGCCATTGAGACAAAAAGTTTTTAAAAGAAATCCCAAGCGTACTGGCAATACTATTCTCTTCATTCCTAATGATTCTGGTCAGGTTCAGGATATTGGAAATATTGCTTTTACCATATCTGATTGCAATAAAATTCCAAATGGATTGCCCTATGATGTCAGCATCCTCATTCTGAACTTTAACTAATCCGGCAATCTTTTTTCTTGATAGATAATCCCGGATATAGTCATCCATTTCTGAAGACCATCCGTAGGCCAGGTATTTTGCTGCACCATCAATAAACCACTCAGGGAGTGACAGCAAATATGAATTTTGGAATATCTCAGCAAGACTTCCTCCAAACATCATGTCATTGATCAGAATATTCGATAATTGTTCGATCAATTTCTGCCTGAATTCCTCAGCCTTTCCGGGATAGGCTATTTCAACCTGTAGTTTGACAAAGTCTGTCTTTCCACCTATGGTGAAAACATCCCCTCCAATCCCAATGTTACTTTGCTGAAGATCCTGAATGGAGTTATAAATGAAAATCTTTGTTTTGGTATATGGAGCATAACCCAGGATATCGGTAAGCTTTACGAATTCATCTTCAAGAAAATCTAATGCCTCACGCGCATATTCCTGACCGCCAGGATAATAATAGACTTCAAAATTGCTAGTGGTATAGAAAAACCAATCAAAACGCTTGTATTGGATTCTGTTATGACCAAAAGGAGTGTGGTAAAACTGGGAAAACGCCTCAACCCCCACTAGTAGAACCATAGCTAATATTAAACCTCCTCTTCTCATTTTATTTTCTCAAAACACGAACAATATCAACTTCCGGGGTAAGTTGCTGATTTCCCAATAGGAAATTTACAAATTCAGCAGCAAAAAAAGGAACTAATGACACGCCTTTTGTACCAAATCCATTAAAAATTCCAATCTCCGGATGTTCGGGATGCAATCCAATAAATGGACGACGGTCAAATGTAGCGGGACGCACTCCAGCCCATTGACCCTTTACTGAATATTCTATATTAAAAATTTTACTCAATCTGTCTTGAATATTACGCATTCCTGCCTCAGAAGGTTCATTGTCCAGATGCTTGTGATCGTAGGTTGAACCAATTAAAAATGATTGTGACTTTGGAACGATAAATACATTTCTATTAACTATCAAATCCCTTTGAAAGTTTGCAACCACTTCCATGATTTCACCTTTTACCGGTCTAAAGGGTAAATATTTCCAATAATTATTATTTGTGGCATGTGCCCCTTCACAAAATATGACCTTCTCCGCAACAATGTCCTCATATTTTACAGTACCCCGCTCAATAGTCATTTTGTTGCTTTCAAAGACCCCGGATTTGAATTTTTTGTTCGAAAAAAGCCAATTCTTATATTGAATCATCAATTCTGGAACATCTACATATCCCGAATTCCTGATCATTATCCCTCCAAACGGATCAATTAACCCTTCAATTCCCAGTGTGGTATTTTTGATGGAATCAATAAAAGGGGAATAGTTACAATCCGTTAATCTTCCCTGCCAGTCATTTTGCTCATCAATTCCCATGAAAGGACGATAGATGTTTTTAGGGAAAATGACTTTAATTCCAATAGCAACTTCAATCTCCCTATAAAAAGCTTCAAGTCCTGGAAAGATTTTATCGGCCAACCAGGTTTTAACCATTTTGCGACCTGTAATTGGGTTATATAGCCCCGCCGCTTTAAAAGATGAATTTTCAGTATCAGCTCTATCAAATACAATATATTCAAGACCTCGTTTTTCAAGCTCCCAGGATAACAGCGAACCGGCAATTCCCTGACCAACAATCAAATACTGTACTTCCTTCAACCTAAACTATTTTTACGCAAATTTGTAAAATTCAAATCCATACCATCAAATGGAAATAAAAAGTTTTGTCTTTAGTCCCTTATATGAAAATACGTATGTCGTATGGGACAACACAAAAAAAGCGCTAATCGTTGATCCCGGATGTTATGAACGATACGAATTTGATGAAATTATGGAGTTCATCAGTGAACAAAAACTGGAAATCAAGGCGATTGTTAATACACATTGTCACATTGATCATGTACTCGGAAACCAGAAACTCAAGAACCACTATAAAGTACCATTACTAATACCCCAAAACGAAGCTAATAATTTAAGAGCAGTTGAAGCTTATGCTCCAAACTGGGGAATCACTCACTATGACCCGGCAACACCAGACCACCTGATTGAGAATGAGGGAAGCATCTCTTTTGGTAATACAGATCTGGAAGTGATATATGCACCGGGGCATTCTCCCGGTCACCAGGTATTCTACATGAAAAAAGAAAATAAGCTCATTGGAGGAGATGTCCTTTTTAGAGAAAGTATTGGCAGGACAGATCTTCCCGGTGGAGATCATGCCGCACTGATTGAAAATATTAAGGAAAAACTGTTCATGCTTCCTGATGAAACTGTGGTATATCCAGGACATGGACCGACTACCACTATTGGGTATGAAAAGAAGCATAACCCATTTGTTAAGGCATGAGGCATTTACCCAATTTTATCACCAGCCTGAATTTATTCACTGGGGCAATCGGATGCTTTCTTATTGCTACAGGTGAATTAAGTACACCCATCGTAATTGTAATGATCGCAGCCTTCTTTGACTTACTGGATGGACTTGTAGCCAGACTATTAGGGATTAGTTCACCCATGGGTAAAGAACTTGATTCGCTCGCAGACATGGTTTCTTTTGGTATGTTACCCTCATTCTACATGTCATTGAGGCTTTCAGAGCATAGTAGTGGATACATCTATTTAGCCGGATTTTTGATCGCTATATTTTCCGCTTTAAGATTGGCAAAATTTAATATTGATGACCGTCAATCAGATAAATTTATCGGCCTGCCGACACCAGCTAATGCGATCATGATCTGCAGTCTGAGTTTTGTGCCTGCAAATTATCTTAATGAATATTCTTTATTGGCAATTACGGTTGTCTCAAGTCTATTACTTGTAGCACCCATCGAACTCATAGCATTTAAATTCAAAAACTTCCAATGGAAGGATAACAGCATGCGGTTCCTATTGATTTTTTTGATCATCTTTTTGCTGGTGGTGTTCCAATGGAAAGCACTTCCACTAGTCATACCTTGTTACCTAGTTATAAGTATTATAGGGAATTTTCTGGTTAAAAACGGCAGTTAGCTTTCTTTCCGGTAATTTTCCATTCCTGGAAGCGTTTCTATAAAGTGATAAAAAAGGTACCATTTATTGCACTTATTTTCCTGAATTCTTTTGCCTGGAGTCAGAGCATCTTTTCGGATGGCACCTGGTATAAATTAGGAGTGACAGAAAGTGGACTGTATAAAATAAATGCTGAGTTACTCACTTCCCTGGGAGTCAATTCAACTACTATAGACCCAAAAAAGATCAGGATTTATGGCCAAAATGGAGGCATGCTACCGCAGTCCAATGCCACATTTGTTTATGATGACCCTCCAGAAAATGCATTGTTAGAATTTATTGACAATGCAATTGGGCTTAGCCCTTCGGAATACCTGCTCTTTTATGCCAATGGACCGGACAAGAAAAAATTTGATGAATCAGGGGGAATCGACTATGAAAAGAATATTTATAGCGACACCGCTTACTATTTTTTAACAATAGATAGCAATAATGGGAAACGGGCAAACACAATTAATGCGTCCCCCGGATCTGGTATTGTAATAGATCACTTTAATGAATTTCTAATAAGAGAATCGGAGGAAACCAACCTGATTAGTTCTGGCAGGCGTTGGTTTGGTGATGAATTCTCCACCCAAAAAACACTTTCAAGAGTATTCGAATACGATCTGCCCGGGTTGCGTGATAGCATCCACATGTACACAAGGGTTATTACTCAATCTGAAGGTAAAAGCTCTATTGATATTTCTTTAAATGATTTAGTCACCACCCAGGTACCGTTTGACTCAATTCCTACCGGATCCGGGACTACCTACACTATCCGGGCTAAAGAAAAAGAAGTAAACCTGGTGACGACGAACAATGAATTTGACAATATAACCCTGGCATTTAATTATAACCGATCAAACGCTTCACTTTCTCGGGGATTTATCGATTATTTCATACTCTCGTACGAAAGAGATCTGGCATTGTATGGAAGCAGTACCACCTTCAGTAGCCTTAATGCGAAGAATGGCCTGTACACCTTTCAAATAGATCCTGGAAGTGTCACCAATGCACAAATTATTGATGTGACGGACCCATTGGATATTGAGATCGTTGAGTTTACGACTGAGAATAGTAAAGCTGTCTTCAATGCGGATATTGGTGATGAAGTTCAAAAATATGTGGTGTTTCATGGCTCAGATTTTCCAACTCCAGATTTCCATGGAACGATCAACAATCAGAACTTAAAGTCATCTACACAATTAGATGGAATAATTATCACAACCCCACTTTTAGAGGAGCAGGCCAAAAGATTACAGCAATTTCATGCTGCGCACGATAATTTATCCATCGGTGTCATCAATGTGAACCACATTTATAACGAATTCTCCTCTGGCCGTAAAGATCTGACAGCACTTAGGAATTACATAAAATATGTTTACCAAAACGGAAGTAATAGATTGAAAAATGTGTTGTTGATGGGAGATTGTTCCTACGATTACAAATACGCCGGAAGCAATCAAAACCATATTCCTGTCTATGAATCCTATGATTCTTTCAGCCCTATTTACAGCTATTCTTCGGATGACTACCTGGGTTTTCTAGAGGATGATGAGGGTATCTGGATTGAAAACTCCCAGAACGACTATGACATGGAAGTTGGGGTGGGCAGAATTCCTGCTAAATCTGCCGAAGAGGCTGAGACGGTTGTGGATAAGATAATAAGATATAGCACCAGTGAAAGATCATTGGGCAAATGGAGAAATGAAATTGCCTATTTTGCCGATGATGGTGATCTAAATGTTCATATGAATCATGCGGTGACCCTTTCAAACATAGTAAACAATCAAGGGCCTCAATTCAGGACAAAAAAGATCTTTCTTGACAATTTCGAGCAGATTAGTAACCCAAGAGAACGATCACCTGCCGCAACTAAAGCGCTGGAAGATGCAATAGCAGATGGACTATTGGTATTAAATTATATCGGGCATGGAAACGAATTCCAATGGATGGAGGAGGAAACACTCAATATTGGAGTGATCAGCAATCTGACGAACAGGCACAAGCTCCCCCTGTTTGTTACAGCAACCTGTGAGTTCGGAAGGTATGACCATCCCGTAATCACTTCTGGAGGGGAGAGTCTTCTTTTAAATCCCAATGGAGGAGCTATTGGACTAATCACAACCACAAGGCCTGTCTATGCTCACACCAATTTATTAGTAAATAAGGCTTTTCATGAATCCCTTCTCTCTAAATCAAATGGGGAATTTCCCACATTGGGTGATCTCATTCGGGAGACAAAAAACAATAGTCTTAGTGGTCCTGTAAACAGGAACTTTGCCTTATTAGGAGATCCTTTTATGCGGCTGGATTATCCCCAATTTGATATCACTTTCGGAGAGTTGGAATCAAAATCAGATACATTGAGTGCCTTTGAAGAATTTACCCTTTATGGTGCGGTAATCAGTTCAGGAGATACCATCAACAATTTCAATGGAAAGGCCATTGTCACGATAGTAGATATCCCTCAAGAACATGTCACGCGTGGGGGGCAGGATAATACTAAGTTCTCCTACCTTGAATTTTCCAACACGCTATTTAGAGGTGAAGTCACGGTGAATGGAGGTTTGTTTAGCTCTACTTTCATCCTCCCAAAGAATATTTCTTATAAACTGCAAAATGGTAAAGCAATGGCATATGCCTGGGATGATGAACAGTTTTTGGACGCCACAGGAGCCAATACAAATATTGTGATCGGAGGAACAATTGCTAATCCCAATGTTGACAACGCATCACCAAAAATAAAACTTTACCTCAATGACGAATCTTTTGTAAATGGGCAATCTGTAGGAACTAATAGTACACTTATTGCGAAAATTAACGATGACAGCGGTATCAATATCTCCTCAAATGGATTCAATCAAAACATTACCCTGCAGTTAAATGATGATGAACCTTTTAGTCTCAATGATTTTTATCAGTCTGATTTGGATACATATAAATCCGGAACAATTATCTATCCTTTACAAGGCCTTGATCCTGGGCATTACACAGCTTCATTAAAAGTTTGGGATACACACAATAATTCAAGCATAGTAACAGTTGATTTTAATGTATCAGACCAACCCCTGATCAGGTTGTATAACGTAATGAACTATCCTAACCCAATAGAGTTATATAAAGATTCCAAAACCACCTTTTCATTCGAGCATGATCGGGAGGGTGAAGAGTTGATCATTAGTATAGATATTTATGATATGACCGGATCAATTAAGTTTACATCAGAATTTAGCATTGATGATAGCCAGGCCAGGGTTGATCACCTTGAATGGAGGCCTTCAAATACAGCTGGTGGAGATTTGCAGCAAGGAATGTATCTTTATAGAATAAAGGTAAAAAGTATGCTGGATGGCGCATCAAATGAAGCTATCAAGCGACTCATAATCATTAATTAACTATTTTTACGCCCCAAGAATAAACCACCGAATGAACGGTAAGCCAAATTATTTATTTTGCTTGATTTTCATCCTTTCAGGTAATGCTTTTGCACAAACTGCCTTCATTACTGGTCAATCAGGAAGTAGCAACCCCATAACCACTGCAGTTCCCTTCGTAAGCTTTGCCCCGGACAGTAGAGGTTCCGCTATGGGTGACGCCGGAGTAGCCACAAGCCCTGATGTATATAGCACTCACTGGAATAATGCCAAGTTGGCCTTTGTAGAAAAGGACATGGGATTTTCGTTTTCCTACTCGCCCTGGCTGGGTAAGATCGTAGATGACATGAGTCTAAACTACCTGACTTTTTATAAAAAGATTGATAGAATACAGACTTTCGGGGCATCTCTGCGGTATTTTGATCTTGGAGAGATCGCTAAAACAGATGTTCAGGGGCTCCCAATAGGTACCGAAAACCCTCGAGAATTAGCAGTAGATGTTACGTATTCAAGAAAATTAACAGAGCAAATGAGTATCGCACTGACGACCCGTTTCATTTGGTCAAATCTGACTGGAGATCTCACCGGAGCTTCAGGGGCAAAAAATGGAACGAGTGTAGCGGTCGATCTGGGATACTACTATACACAGCCTATGAAATTTGGGGGTCTTGACTCCAAATTATCTTTAGGAGCACATATTTCAAATTTTGGTCAAAAGATAACCTATAGTACAGACGCAAATGAAGATTTTATACCTTGCAACCTGCGTCTGGGTACAGCCTTCACCACAAACCTGGATCCTTACAATACCATTACTTTGGTTTTTGATGCCAATAAACTCATGGTTCCTACACCGCCGATATACGAGCTAGATGCAAATGGACAGTTAGTTAAGGATGCAAATGATAATTATGTCATTGCTAAAGGTAAAGATCCCAACAGGCCTTTGCTTAGCGGTACATTTGGATCTTTCGGTGATGCTCCGGGAGGATTCAGTGAAGAGATTAAGGAAATAACCCTATCAATGGGTACTGAATACTGGTATAGAGATGTTTTTGCAATTCGTGCGGGTTATTTTAAGGAGAGTAAAATAAAAGGCAACAGGCAATATTTCACCGCTGGAATAGGATTCAGATACCAGGTTTTTGGTGTTGATTTCTCTTACCTGATCCCCAGACAAAACAACCATCCTTTAGGAGATACCTTAAGATTATCCTTCCTATTTAATTTAGATAAGGACGAACCGACATTTGAAGAAGTTGAAAATGGTGGATAGATCGGTCGCCCCTGCAATTCACGACATCAAGCACCTCAAACTTCCGGAATTCAAAAAATCAATTTTAAATAACGGCGTTCCGCTTGGTTTAATACCCCGAAAAGATCACCCTGTTGTCATGCTAAACGTGGTCATTCCATCTGGTTCACAACAGGAGCAAATACCCGGGGTCACCTATTTCGCAGCCAAGATGTTATCAGAGGGCACATCTTCTTTAAATTCTTATCAAATTGCCTCAAAAATTGATTTCTATGGGGGTCATTTGGAAATATCACCCTCTCCAGATTACGTATCCATAAAACTTTATTGTGCAAGGAAATTCTTCCCTACCTTGTTACCATTGGTGTCAGAGATTCTTCATGATTCTCAATTTCCAGAAAAAGAATTTGATACATTAAAACAGATCAGGATTCAGCATATCAGGCAGCAACTTTCAAAGAATAACGTTGTGGCAGGACTTCAACTCAGAAAATGTCTGTTTGGAACACATCATCCATATGGTAGGATTTTGGAAGAAAAAGATGTGAATGTAATTACTCATGAGGCAGCTTTTGACTACTACCGAAATGGATTATTAAGAAGTCCAAAAATTTATTTAGCCGGGGATGTTGATGACTCAGAAATTAATCAATTGGAGAAAGAGTTTTCAATCATTAAATTCCTCCAGGATGAAAATGATGAAATGCCTGCCCCAACTACTTCAGATAATGTTCATATCGACAAGGCTGAAAGTGTGCAGACAAGTATCAGGATGGGAAACCTTTCCATCAGACGCGACCATTCGGATCACTTCTCATTAAAAGTTGCCAATGAATTATTAGGAGGATATTTTGGTTCCCGATTGATGACGAATATTCGGGAGAAAAAAGGATTAACCTATGGAATATACTCCAGCCTGGTTCATTTCAACCAACAATCTTTTTGGCAGATAGGCACTGACGTATTAAAAGAGAAAAAAGATGAGGCAGTCAGTGAAATAATTAAGGAGATTAAAATCCTACAGAATACACCGCCATCTGTTGACGAATTATTTACACTTAAGAATTATATGATGGGCAAAATTGCTTCATCTTTTGATACCGTCCTAGATGCAGCGGACCTAACAAAAACCCTCGACCTTGTTGGTCTTGACCTGGATTATTGGAATACACTTTTCAATACAATTGATCGTATCCAGTCTGAAGATATTTCAGCCATCGCTGTAAAATACTTCGATACAGAAAAAATAAGATTGGTTACTGTAGGTTAGTTAGTTTTCTAGCAGCAATAGATAATCCCCCTGTACTTCTACCTGCTTATAATTAAAAGGGACATAGGAATAACCCTGATAAGTGACCACTCCATAGTTTTCCCCAAGTCTGGCTATTACAAAGTCGTAAGGCGTATCTATCACCTCATCATAATTTGTTCTTAATAGAATTTTCCCATTTTCATCCGCAAGACCCTGTTTCTTGTTTCCGTCAGTCATCACATAGTTCCCATATGTAGTCCGGGAAATCAGGTTAAAATCAGGGTCAATAATGACATCCCCTTCTTTATTAATGATACCATACCTCCCATTGATGGATATATCGGTTAACCCTTTCTCAAAAACCGAGCAGGTATCGTAGTGTGGTTGTACAACCAGAATCTCATACTTATCAATATAACCCCATTTACCTCTTAGTTTAACTGCAGCTAGCCCTTCTTTGTAAGGCAATGCTCCATCATATCTGTTTGCAATTCGCAATTTCCCATTTTCATCTACAAACCCATGTTTGCCGGATTTTAGGATATGAAAATAGCCCTCGGAATACCCAAAAACTTCTTGAACCTCATCCTTCTCCGTAAGTACTTTTCTTCCAAATGGATTTAACATCTCGAGGACAGAGTCTTTCTTGCAGACATAAAAATCGCCCACTTTCCTAATCGAATTGTATTCAGGATGTATGATGGTTCCAGATTGAGTAATTATCCCATAGGTAAAACCTTCCCTTAAGTAAATAATGCCTTCACTAATAAAAACATCATATCCTGTACGAATAATCAAGTCTCCCTGTGGATCAAAGATATAAGTAGCCATACCCTTTTTACCTAAATAATAGTCTGAATGGACTTCAATTGTATCAAATTCCGGTAGCGCTACCCAGGATTCCGGAAGATTGGCAATACCCCATTTGTCCACATATTTTGCCAGATACTGATTGCCAATACCTGGTAATATCTGATCATATTTATAGGCAACAATGGGTTCACCCATAAAATCAATAAATCCCCAAAAGCCATTTTTCTTTACGGGAATACTTCTTGCAATGGAAGCTTTTAAATCTTCGAGTGGTTGCTTATTCATCTTTCTACTAAATGAATTGTAGATATCCCAGCTATTATCACGTCGCCCAAAGAAATAACTTGAGTCCGTAAATATGTAATCATACCCCTCCTCAACAGCATCACCATTGGTCTTATACAGCCCCCATTTCCCTGAATGCTTATTCTGAGCTACAATAAATCCACGATGGATATATTTCAAAAGATATTTTTGATTTGAAAAAAGTTTCTCATGGGCTCCAAGCATATGTTCAGCGTCATTCACATGGGCAATCCAAAGTTTTTCATTAAGAATGGTTATTGAATCACAGGACTGGAAAAAGGTGCTATCCTGCGAAAGTGATCGTACTTCCCATCGATTAAAAGAATGGGCTTCCCCATTCTCAGCCAACCCTTTCGAACTAGGCTTACTGATCAATTGCAAATCCTTTGACAGTAACCCTCGCTTACCTTCCTCAATTATTTCATATCCCTTTGGATGCAGATTAACCTGGTCCAGCCAACCGTCATATAATTGATTACCATTCAAATCAAAAATTCGCACCAGTTTATCCGATCCATGGCAAATGATCAGATTTTCCAATAGGTTAATTGAACGGAAATCACAGGGGATGACTTCCTCATCCTCAATATTGAGTACACCATGCAAAACTTCCCCATCTCTATAATCAGCAACGAGAAATATCTCAGGGGACAATCTATTAATAGAAAAGTATTTAAAGTCTATTAGGATATCACCCTTTTGGTTGATCAGACCATAGAATAGATGATTGGTCAATCTGGCTTTTTTAGAGGCCAGAAACAATTCTTCTCCCAGGGGAAACAAAGAATGATATATCGGCTTTGTGATTTTCTTGTTCTTGGTATTGATCAACCCCCAGTTTCCAGCATCAAGATAACCGATCACATCATTTTCCAGTTGGACAGTTCCATCTGACCAGCCAATCCCATCATAAATTGCCGGGATAAGAATCTCTCCATCCGGGTCAGCCAATCCTTTGAAACTACCGCTTGAAATAATACTGATTTCTGTTCCTGAAAAGGAGCTATTGTAGCTAAATAGAATAAGAAGACAAATGCTCAGAAACCTCATTTGCTTCAAATATATACGAAAAGTCGTGTGATTATTTTTCCTGTTGATCCTTTTCGAGGTTAAAAAGATCATTTAATACCTCAACCAGGGTCTCTGCTTCTCCGCGCTTACAGGCAGCTTTGAGCTGAAGGACTGGAAGTTTGATGACTTTTTGAATCATGTTCCTGGTAGCTTTATCCAACAGTTTTGACTGTTTCTCATCTACCTTTCCAACATATCTTGCCAACTCCTCTTGCCTGATCTCCTCAAGGGCATTTTTTAGCTTTTGAATTGTAGGGGAAACTTCCATTTCCTGTGACCATTCTTTGAATTCAGATAATGACTCTTTGATGATTGACTTCACATCAACCACAGCACTCTGTCTCTTTAATAAAGCTTCTGCTGTTCGTTCCTGCAACTGATCGACATTATAAAGCAGGATACCATTCAAGCTTTCAACATCAGATGAGACACTTCTTGGGACAGAAAGATCAATGATCAGTTTATGACTGGAAGTATTTCCAAATTGACTGGTTACAAGAATGGGTTCAGGTGAGTTGACCGCACTGATAATTACATCCGAAGAAGCAACCACCTCTTCAAGTTGATCAAATGACTTGAAATTAAAACCTAATTCCCTGGCCTTTTCAACCGCTTTATCATCTGTCCTGTTTATGAGGGTAATTTCAGCTACAATATCTTTAAGATTTTCAGCCACATCTTCTCCTATCTCACCCAATCCTATCACCACAATTTTTGGTAATGTAAAATTCTTGGTGAAATGCTTTGTCAGGTCCACAGCGACCGAGGCTAGTGAAGCCGTCCCATCCTTGAATGGAGTTTCCTGAACCACCCGCTTATTTGAGTAAAAAATAGTGTGCATCAAGCGATGAAGAAAAGGACCAGCCAAACCTTCATCAGCACTCCATTGATAAGCCTTCTTCACCTGATTCGAGATCTGGATATCACCTAAAACACGAGAATCCAGCCCCAACGAAACTTCGAACAAATGGTTGATTGCTTCAGATTCGGAATAAGTATTAAAATAACTATTTATTGTGCCTGATTCAATCCCTTTAAAAGAGCTCAATAGACTAATCAATGAATCTGTTTGAAGCTCTTTTGAGGTATAATAAATTTCAGTTCTGTTGCAGGTAGATAAAATCAAAACTTCATCTAAGCCCAGTACTTCATTTATCCTCCTAAGTAGTGATTTTGTCTCTTCCTCATTGAGCGTAATTGCTTCACGAACCTCGAGAGGTGTATTCTTGAAAGAGATGCCAAGGGACTTAAAGTGCTCCATTCTACTTTAAACGAACCGCTAAATTAAAAAGTCTGTATGTAAATACAATATGACTTAAGTCATATTAAAAAGAAGTATATTACTTTCTAAACAACTGTTTATGGTAAAAATTCTACGAAGGTGGATAATGAACACATTTGGTTTTTCTAAATCCGAGACAAACGGTTCTTTAATCCTTTTAACCATGGTTATGCTTACTGGAATCATTCCCAGACTGATCATGAACAAAACAATGAACCATGAAGTTTCAGTCAACAAGGATAAAATCACCCTTCGGCAGTGGTATTCAAGTATAAAGAATTCTGTTATCCTTCCTGATGAGGAAACTTTGACAGAATCAACTTTTATAACAGAAGAATCGCCTTCTTTTGATTTCGTATCATTCAACCCTAATTCGGTTTCAATTGACGCATTATTGAAAATGGGGTTTCCTAACCAGGTAGCCACTAACATGATTAACTACAGAAATGCCGGTGGTTCATACAAAATAAAATCAGACCTTAAGAAAGTGTATGGTATGAGTGATAATCTGTACACTGGAATCGAACCATTTATTGAACTACCTACGGAATTAGATCATACAGCTGGAATTCCAAAAATCGTTGAGACTAAAGAAAGTACAATTGAAAGAAATGAATCCATTATCTCAATTAACAAGGCTTCTGCCATGGAACTGCAGTCTATCTATGGAATCGGTCCTACTTTAAGTGAACGTATCATCAAATACCGGAATTTACTTGGCGGATTTTATTCCACTGCTCAACTAAATGAGGTTTACGGTCTGGAAACCAGAGTGATCGAAGAAATTGAGTCAAGGGTCATTATTGACTCAACCCTCACCATGATTGATATCAATTCTGTCGAACAAAAAGAATTGTCCAGCCATCCATACATTAATTATTCATTAGCCAAGGCCATATTAAACTATCGCAAGGTTCATGGTCCGTTTCAGAAAAAATCCGATTTGAAATTGATAAAGATTGTTTCTGACTCAACGTTTAATAAATTATCTCCTTATATTTCAGTTAGACCCTAGTATGAGTCTATATGAACAAACAGCTGGCCGAGTATTTCAAAAAGTTAAAATTCCTGCCAGGGAATAACAGATCACTGCTATTACTTGACCTACCTGAAAATCATTACCTGGATCTAAAAACGCTGGATCTGGCAACCAATAACTCAAGTTTTAGTGTCATAGAATCAGTAGTCAGCAGATCTGAAAAAATCAGGATTCCCGAAATAAGTCAGAACGACGCTACCTTTCATCGTCAGCTAATGAATATTGCCAACAATGAGCAATTCATTTTCGAGGAAAGAGGCGGTAAAGATCTTTATATTGGGTGGCCCTTCGTTAGAGGAAAACTCAAGGATGGAACGCTTGTTCGATGCCCATTTATCTTCTTCCCTTATTCATTGGTTCAGGAAGACAATGAATGGTTCCTGGAAAAGCGAAAAGATGTCAACATCACATTGAATAAGACTTTTCTTCTAAGGTATGCCTATCACAATAAGACCACCCTCAATGAAGAATTGATTGAGAAGATATTGAATGATTTCAATACGGATGTAACCTTGTTTCGCAGTGAGTTGTATTCTCTATTGAAGGATAGCGAGTTGGATATTGAGTTCAATCAAAGAAATTTTATTGATGAACTCGAACCCTTCAAGTCATTCAAAATTGAAGAGCTTGAAGCGAATGAATCCAATGGGAAATTAAGACTTTATCCATATGCTACACTAGGAATCTTCCCACAAGCCGGCGCTTATCTCATCACTGATTATGAAAAATTACTCGAGACAACTGAAGGAAATTTCTTTTCAACCCTTGGAAAGAAAATCACTATTGAAGAATCTATAGACGCTGTAAAGCAGGTAGATATGCATCTTCCTTTTCCAATAGATGGATATCAGGAAAGGGCATTTAAGCATGTCAAAATCGGTGAATCGGTTGTCATAGAAGGACCGTCTGGGACAGGCAAATCTCAATTGATCAGTAGTGTCATGGGTGATTATATGGCTCAGGGTAAAAGTGTGTTGCTTGTAAGTCAAAAAGCAGTGGCCTTAAAGGAAGCTTACAAGAGACTTCAGGAATTGCAGTTACATCCGTTCGTTGGATTTGTCCATGATTTTAAGAATGATAGGCAGAATATCTACGACCAAATCATCAGACAAATCCAAAACCTGAGTGAGTATCGTCAAAAAAACATTTCTCCTGACACCCAGGAATTGGAAAAAGTTTTTCATCAGTGTAGTGAGACCATTGATCATATCATAAGCACGTTAAATGAATATAAAGAGGCATTGTTTGATGATAATGAATGTGGAAAACCCATAAAGGAGTTGTATCTGCTGACTGATAAACAAGATGCCCGTCTACCTTTAAACCAGGTCTATAGAAACTATAAATTTGACAAGGTTGAAAAATTCATCCCCGTCTTAGCTCGTTACATGGAAAATCACAGACGATTTGAAGTAGGTGAGCATTTTTGGGCAAAAGGACCCTCCCTCTCCAAGGTCAAAAAAGTAGATGCTAAAAAGTTCAGTAGCATCCTGGATGAGATCTACGAATTAGAGCAGCATATCAAAGATGAGTCCAGGAAATTCACAAAAAATGAGATCGATTTCGAAACAGCTTTGTTCTTCCTGGCTAATAAGGAGCCCCTTGAGCAACTTGCAGAAAACCTCGAAAATGATACAACCTATAGCTTCTATGTCTACTTGGTAGATCAGTCACCTGATCAGGATATCGGCTGGTTATCACAAAAAGAGAGAAACCTCCTCCAATGCTTTAAAGGAGCAGGTCCGGAAATCTCCTTACCATCCAGCGACCTCGGTCGCTTCCAGGAGGCGCTCGAACATGCCATAAAAGCAAGAAAGGGGATTATTAGCTGGATCAGGTGGAGATTGTTCTCTGAAGACAAAATTTTTATCACCCGGGTTTTAGTTGCCAATGACCTCAAAAGCAACAAAGTTGGATTTGAAACGCTACTTGAACGAATTGATAATCGCCTGAATTTCGAACATCTTGTCTCTGAAATCAAGGAAGTAAACTGGTTGAAGGATTTCCCTGACAGTTACCGAAAAATAGATATTCAGAACTGGTTTTTCTATCAAAAGCTTGCGCTAAAATCCTATCAGCTTCGGCATACAATTCGAACATTGCCAAACTATCTACTAGCCAAGAATGAAACCCTGGAAAACTACACCAAGACCATTCAGCTATTAGTTGACCTGATCAACCAAATTCCACCATATCTGGAAAAATGGAAAAGCTATGTGAATGAAGCACAGGTCAGATATCTTCTATTAGGGAAAACAGACAGGAGCAAAGTAGAAAAACAATTGCAGGAAGACCTCAACGATATATTGATCTATCATGAGATTAGAGATTCATTCTCTGAGGAAGAACTAAAACTTATTGATGACCTGTGTGAGCTGGAATATGAAGGTAAAGGGCTGGTTGAACAATTATTTATTAGTAGCATCAGTAGTGCCTGGATTGATCATATTGAACAGAAATTCCCCATCCTGAAAATGGCAACCACTCAGGAAATGGAAAAAAATATTGAGGAGCTTCAATCCAATTTTGATGAGAAGATTAGAATATCCAGAGATCTTATTCTAACAAAAGCCAGAGAAAAAGCGGTGTCAGCTACCGCAATTGAAGGAACAGAAGCTTCCTACGAAGACCTGCAGAAACTATTAAATGATTCAAAGAAAAAGTGGCCAATTAGAAGAGTCATTAATCAGTTCGAAGAAGAAATCTTTTCCCTTTTACCCTGTTGGGTTACTACACCCGAATCAGCTTCAGCCATTTTCCCGATGAAACAAATATTTGACCTGGTAATTTTTGATGAAGCAACCTTATGTCTGGCAGAGCGAGGAATTCCCGCCCTGTTACGAAGTACGTGTTGGATGGTGATTGGAGATAATAATCAACTTTCTCAAAACAACATATACGATGATGAAATCCTAAATCAACAGGATGCATCAGACTCAGTATATAACTTTATGATTAATAAGTTAGCCTCAACCACTTTGAGAAGAAATTATTACATGAGAGATCAAATACTGCTGGATTTCTCTAACAGACATTTCTACAATGATGAACTCAAACTTATTCCTGACTTTTCCATAAAATCCGAACATGGAATTATACTCCATCAGGTTGATGGAACCTGGTCTACGAAAGGAAATGAAAAAGAAGCTCATGAAGTCGTTAGGCTCGTTGATGATTCTCTCAAAAAATCTCCACAGGAATCCCTCGGGGTAGTGGTTACCAACAAGACTCAAGGTTCCCTGATAATGAATTTGCTAGCTGAGAAGAAAATCAAATTACCTCAATCATTTTTTATCAAGACAATTGAACAGACCCAGGGAATTGTTAGAGATGAAATTATTGTTTCGCTATCTTACAGTAAATGGGAACATTTTGAGTCCTTCAGTAAGAAAATGGTCAATCTATTCAGTACTAGAGGCAAAAAGATGATACATCTTATCAGTTCATTAAATACTAATGATAGGATTGAAGATGATGGACTACAATTATTAGCTGCTTATTTAAAATATGCAAAGGATAATAAGTCAATGATCCGTAATACTACAAAAGAGGGAGATCTAAATACTTATCTTTTTAAGAAGTCGCTTAACAATAAATTCCTGTCCTCAGACTTACCTTTTACGGATTGCGCAATAAAGAAAAAAGAAAAATATAAAGGCGCCATTCTCACTGAGGATCATTTGAAAGATCAAAATGTTCTGGATGCATTTTACAACAACTACAATCTTTTAAGAGAAAAAAAATGGCCTTTTATCCAGTTTTTCACTAGAGAATTCTGGGAACATAAAACGGCATCTTTTGATAAACTGGACCGATTTATTGATCGGGAAACTTAGTATTCAGCTTTTTCTACCCGGGCTCCAACTGATAAAATCAATGGCAACGTATCAGGTCTCATAAAGTGAGTGAAGGCGATGGTATATTGGCCGGAAGAAGGAAAATGATAATTTTCTAAAACTGGTTCCTGATGATCGAACATATCCCCTAACCCACTTCCAAATGGCTCGCCTGTTTTAGCATCAAAAAGTATTAATTCCTTCATATCCTTATCTAATGTTCGGCCAATAGAATCTGTTAGCTCATACTGATAGTACAGGTTATAAAAAGGATAATCGAACCCATTCCTGACATTAATCAAGATATTATACGGAACCTTAGCATCTTCAATTTCAAAGGCAAATTCCGGGACTTTCTCTTTTCTCCAAACGAGTTGGTCAAAATCAATATTATCCTCATAGATCCTACCTGAATCACACGATACAAGTAAAATAGTCAGGATACTCAAACATAAATACTTCATACTTTTAAGAATTAGATTGCTGGTTATCCCCCAACGACCCTTTAGACTTATTTCTGTTTTTCTTTCTTTTCTTTTTTTTCCGCTTGGATTTGGATGAGTATTTCTTATCCATTCTTGCCAGATCCTCATTTAGCACCGCATCCTTTAACTCATCCAGACTATCTTCAAACAAAGTCGCAGGTTTTTTGCCTTCCTTATTCATTTTAAGGATCGCATATACCCTTCTTGTATCTAGTGGATGCCAGCTGTTTTCGTTCTCATATCCAAACCACATGACCTTTCTGAAGATGTCCGTCTTTTGCAGCTTTGCTATACCTTTCTCTGTAATCAATGGCTCTTCAACCTCAGGGATATCTTTTAACGCATCCATGTAGGTATCCAGTTCATAGTTTAAACAACATTTAAGGCGTCCACATTGCCCGGATAACTTCGAAGGGTTTAGTGAAAGATTCTGATAACGTGCCGCCTGTGTGCTTACACTTTTAAAATCGCTTAACCAGGTGGCGCAACACAACTCTCTTCCACAAGAGCCAATGCCTCCAAGCCTGCCTGCCTCCTCCCTTAGGCTAATCTGCCTCATCTCAACCCGGATCTTAAATTCTCCTGCGAGTATCTTAATCAATTCCCTAAAGTCTACCCGATCCTCCGCTGAGTAATAAAATGTCGCTTTTGAATTATCCGCCTGAAACTCCACATCTGTAAGCTTCATCTCCAACTTCATCTCCTGAATGATCTGGCGTGTACGGTACATGGTAGGCATCTCGCGATTCCTCACATCCCGATACCTGTCAATGTCTTGCTGGTTTGCTACTCTGTATATATTTCGAATTTCTGAGATCTCAGCATTCTTTTTCCTCATCTGCAACATCACCAGTTCACCCATAAGTGAAACATGTCCCAGGTGATGACCATTGGGAACATCCACAATTACTGCATCCCCAGTCGTGAGCTCCAGTCCATCATGGTTTTTGTAAAAATCTTTTCTCCCGTTCTTAAATCGTACCTCTAAAAATTCAGATTGCTTCTCTGATGGCATTTCCATATTAGAAAGCCAATCAAAAACATTGAGCTTATTGCACCCGCCAGTAAGACAGCCACCATTATTTTGACAGCCCGCTACTTCTCCATTGATCGTACTACACGTTGCGCAACCCATATTTCATGTTGTTAACTACCAAATATAAGCAAAGCCATGAGCAATTATTGTCCTAGTGCCTGCAAATCAAAACCTATATCTTTTCTGAAATTTTTACCCTCCCAGGTTACCATTTCTACTCCGGCATACGATTTAGTTAGTGCCTCTGAAAGATCATTTCCAAGATTGGTGATAGCCATCACCCGGCCCCCATTAGTAACTAATTTCCCGTCTTTAATTGCCGTACCTGCATGAAAGATGATAGAACTGCCGGCAGGTTGGCTTATTTGAATCTCATGCCCCTTTTCATACTTTTCAGGATATCCCCCAGCAACCATCATCACGGTTGCAGCAGTATCCTGATCCACGACTAATTCTATATTGTTTAAAGTAGAGTTTGCTGTGGCTTCCAGTAAATCAACCAAATCGGACTTAATCCGTGGTATCACTACTTCAGTCTCCGGATCACCCATCCTTACATTATATTCAATGACATAGGGTTCTTCTTTCACTTTAATCAAGCCAAAAAAGATGAAACCATGAAAATCCATTCCTTCTTTGGCAATACCATCTACAGTAGGTTTGATGACCTTTTCTTCTACTTTTTTCATGAAATCAGCATCAGCAAAGATCACCGGTGAAATAGCACCCATTCCACCTGTGTTAAGCCCTGTATCCTTTTCACCAATTCTTTTATAATCCTTTGCTTCTGGCAAGATCTTGTACTCTTTGCCGTCAGTTACAACAAAAACTGACAACTCTATCCCACTGAGAAATTCTTCAACCAGCACGTTGGCACTTGCTGCACCAAATTTCTCCTCCAGAATCAAATCCTTTAGGTTCTGCTTGGCTCCCTCCACATCTTCCGTGATCAATACACCTTTTCCGGCAGCAAGACCGTCTGCTTTTAGCACGAAAGGAGGCTGCTGATCTTCAATAAACTTCAATCCCTCATCCAAATTATTTTTGCTGAAAACCCTGGCTTTACCCGTAGGAATACCATATTTCTCCATAAACTCTTTCGCAAAGTGCTTACTCCCTTCGAGCTGTGCTCCCTCTGCCGCAGGTCCTACTATCAATAAATCTGCAAAGGCCTTATCTGATTTAATTTGATCAACCATTCCTCGAACGAGAGGCTCCTCCGGACCAAATACCAGTAGGTCAATCTTGTTGTCGCTAACAGCTTGCTTTATCTGATTAGCATTATTTATATCTAAAGAAAGATTAGTTCCCAGTTCTCCTGTTCCACCATTTCCAGGTGCTATGTAGAGATT
Source organism: Bacteroidota bacterium (assembly GCA_047947195.1). Taxonomy (GTDB): domain Bacteria; phylum Bacteroidota; class Bacteroidia; order Cytophagales; family Cyclobacteriaceae; genus UBA7330. The sequence continues at coordinate 155,146 of CP170458.1, read as the reverse complement.
TGTCAATCGAGGGCTTTGTTTGATTTTCCAGGCCAGTGCATGCTCTCTCCCTCCGGAGCCTATGATTAATATGTTCATTGTAAAGAATTAAAAAAGACCATCCAAAATTAGATGGTCTTTGAAAGATTAAAAGTCTTATCTTAATTAATGTGCGTATTCCGACATGAATTTTATCCGCATGAGACGAATTTCCTCCTCACTGAAATCCTCTCCCAATTCATCAAGTGCCACATCAATGCTATCGGTTTCTGCATTCAGGAAATAATCATATATCTCATCCTGTCGATCATCATCCAGAATATGATCAATATAATAGTCAATATTTAATTTGGTCCCACCATCGCAGATATTCTCAATTTCCTCCAGCAGCTTCTCATAAGTCATATCCTTATTTTCAGCTATTTCTTCCAGATCAATTTTCCTGTCAATCTGCTGAATGATGAAAATCTTGTTCTTCGATTTTGTTCCGGATGATTTGATCAGTACATCGGAAGCTGTAATGATGTCATTCTCCTCTACATATTCCTCAATCAAATCCAGAAACGGCTTCCCGAATTTTCTTGCTTTACTCTCCCCAACACCCACTATCTTGATAAGATCATCAAAGCTGGTTGGATAAAGCGTAGCCATTTCCTCCATTGACGGATCCTGAAAGATCACATAAGGAGGAAGATCCATTTGCTTAGCAACGGACTTCCTGAGTGCCTTCAGCATATCAAATAATGTCTTATCGTATGCTGTGGTATTTACCGTTTCTCTCTCGATTTCCTCCTCCTCACCCTCAGTTTCGTATTCATGGTCTTTAGCCAGTTCGATAGGGAATGGATCAATCAAAAAGTCAATTCCTTTTTGGGTTAGTTTAAAGACACCCGGATTTTCAATATCCTTCTGTATAAATTCATTTAGTAATGTCTGGCGAATGACTGACTTCCAAAAAGACTCATCATTATCCTCTCCGGCACCAAATACTTTTATTTTATCATGATTATAACTTTTGACATGCTGGGTCTTCTTACCGATCAACACATCAGAAATGTGATTCAAGTCAAATCTTTCTCCAGTCTGCTGCACTGCTTCAATCACCATTTTCACCTGATCTTCTGCTTCAAAACGCTCTTTTGGATGCAAACAGTTGTCACAGCCTTCACAGTTTTCTTTATGATACTCCTCACCAAAATAATGCATCAACTGCTTTCTTCTACAGACTGCGGATTCAGCATAGGATGCCATTTCTTCCAATAGGAAACGGGCATTTTCTCGCTCAGTAACCGTTTTATCCTTGTTGAATTTTTCCAGCTTCAGAATATCGTTGTAGCTATAGAACATGATGCATTTTCCTACAAGGCCATCACGTCCAGCCCTACCAGTCTCCTGATAATAACCTTCTATGGATTTAGGCACATCATAATGGATCACAAACCGGACATCGGGTTTATCTATTCCCATACCAAAAGCAATTGTTGCTACAATCACATCAACATCTTCATTGAGGAATGCATCCTGGTTTTTCATTCGGATATTTCCATCAATCCCAGCATGATAGGGAGCGGCTTTAATGTCATTCACTTTTAGGAACTCTGCTATTTCTTCCACCTTTTTACGGCTTAGGCAATAAACAATTCCTGATTCTCCCTTATGTTCTTTAACAATCCTAATCAGCTGTTTTTTAGCTTGCTTCTTTGGTTTTACCTCATAGACCAGATTTGTCCTGTTAAAAGAAGACTGGAAGATATTAGCATCTTCTATGGCCAGGTTTTTTACAATGTCCAACTGAACTTTCGGCGTAGCTGTAGCTGTCAATGCTACGATCGGAATTTCCCCCAGTTCTGCAAGGATAGCTTTTATCCTCCGGTATTCGGGGCGGAAATCATGTCCCCACTCAGAAATACAATGGGCTTCGTCTACCGCAGTGAATGAGATATTGGCTTCCTTTAGAAACTGAACGTTTTCCTCTTTAGTAAGTGACTCTGGTGCTACGTATAACAATTTTACTTCACCAGCAAGTGTCTCTTTCTTAACCCGGTTGATCTCACCTTTCGTAAGTGTAGAATTAAGAAATTTTGCGTTGATACCAACCGCATTCATCTGATCCACCTGGTTTTTCATGAGTGCAATCAAAGGTGAAATAACTATTGCAGTTCCTTCCTTAAGAATTGCAGGCAATTGGTAGCAAAGAGACTTACCAGCACCCGTTGGCATAATGACAAAAGTGTCTTTGCCATCCATTACACTTTGGATGATTGATTCCTGATTACCACGGAATGTATCGTAACCAAAAACCGATTTTAATGTCTCTCTTAGCTTATCTTCTATACCGGTCTCCATCTCTTCTATTTAATACTATAATCTAGGAAAAAAAAACTATTCGGGTATCTAAAAATTAAAAATATTTTAACAAAATCTTATCATGTGTTTATCCTTGCTACTCCAAACAATCAAAACCCTATCTTTGATAAAATCAAATTAGAAAGGATCATCTCCTTATGAATAAGCATTTACATATTGTGATCATGGCTGGAGGCTCAGGAACCCGATTCTGGCCATACAGTCGAAACAAAAAACCCAAGCAGTTTCTGGATGTTTTGGGTACAGGAAGGTCATTATTACAAATGACCTATGACCGCTTCAAAGGTACAGCATCGGAGGCTAATATTTGGATTGTCTCAAATGAAATATACGATGATCTACTTCATGAACAATTTCCAGAAATGGATGATTCCAAAATATTACTGGAACCATCAAAAAGAAATACAGCACCATGCATCGCTTACGCTGCCTATAAGATCAGGCAAAAAGATCCTGATGCTATCATGGTGGTTCTTCCTTCAGACCACGTAATCTTTAATGAAAAGGAATTCATTTCTACAATAGAGAAGGCAGTCGCTTTCACAGATGATCAAAAGCTTATCACCATTGGGATTCAACCGATCAGACCAGAAACAGGATATGGCTATATCCAATACCTCGATGAGACCAATCAGGATCTCAAGAAAGTCAAGACCTTTACTGAAAAACCTGACTCTGAGCTCGCTCAAAAGTTCATCGAAAGTGGTGACTTTGTCTGGAATGCCGGGATTTTCGTTTGGAAGGTAAATGCTATAATCAGTGCGATTGAGGAGTTGCAACCGGAACTGGCAGAATGCTTCAACTCAAATCAATATTTTACAGATCAGGAAAAGAAATACATTGAAACTTCCTATGCACATTGTCAAAATATCTCCATTGACTATGCAATCATGGAAAAGTCGCCTCACGTATATACTATCCTTGGAAACTTCGGGTGGTCTGACCTGGGGAGTTGGAATGCCTTACATGAGATCATGGATAAGGACGAAAATCTGAATGTTGCCCAGGGGAAAGTTACACTCTACGAAAGCTCTGATAACTTTATTATTTCGAAGTCAAAGAACAAGGATAAGCTCATGGTTTTACAAGGGCTTGAGGGTTATCTGGTAGCGGACTTTGAGGATATCTTACTCATATGTAAAAAAGAGGATTCCAGTATTTTCAGGGAATTTGTAAGTGATATCAAACTTCAGAAAGGCGAAGAGTTTATTTAGCTTCTTTGCCTGATAACCTCATATAAAATGATTGCAGCGGCGCTGCCCACATTGAGAGAGGAAACCTGCCCTTTCATAGGAATTGATGCAATAGCATCTGAGATTCTCAAAATGTCTTTTGATATTCCTTCTTCTTCGGAGCCCATCACGATGACAGTAGGAACAGAGAAATCTAGTTGAGCCAATGGAATTTCTCCTTGTTCTGAACATGACACAACTTGGAGTCCTGAATCTTTAAGGTATTTCAATGCCTCCAATAACTTGAGATCCCGACAGACGGGTATATAATTTAATGCTCCGGCTGAAGTCTTCACGGCATCAGCGTTGATCTGGGCATTGCTTTTGACAGGTATGATGATACCATCCACACCCAAACACTCACAGGTCCTGGCTATTGCCCCAAAATTCCTTACATCAGTTACCCCATCCAGCGCTAAAAATAATGGGTTCTTACCAGCCTCAAACACATCAGTTAATACATGATGTAGATTATGATACTGGACTGGTGAAACAAATGCCACAACCCCCTGATGATTACCTTTAGTAATTCTGTTAAGTTTTTCTGCAGGTACCCAGGAAATAGGTACCACGTATTGACCTGCAAGTTGAAGTAGTTGTTTTACCAGATCAGAAGAATTGTTCTTCTGAATAAAAAGCTTTTCTAAATGCTTTCCGGATTGAATGGTCTCAATGACTGCTCTGGCACCGTAGATTAGTTGCTCATTTTTTTTCATCTATTGCCCTTTTCGAATGCTGCCCACCTGACTGTACCAGCTTTGCTCATAATTTGAATTTCTTCTGAGCGAATATAGTGAAGGAGTGAAGAGTATCGGGATTCTGATGAACTCAAAGCGCTCCCCATTCTCATACCTCCAGACTTCAGTTCGATCATTCTTGATCACATAATCAGGTTTCCCATAAATGATATAAAGGACTCCACGATCAGTTTTCCACCCTAATTTATAGTCTGTAAACAATAAATTAGCTTCTTCTATCCGCTGGAAAAAAAACCGGATGGCACTCTTTGCCCTAAACTTGGTGCCATAGGTTGTCAGCCAAAAATTTTCAAAAGCCTTCCGCTGATTTGTAGCTTGATTCAGAGCCTGGTTCTCCACAGAGGTAGTAATATAACGCATAGGCTTTATCAGCTCATCATAACTCCTCAATTCAGGATAGTAATAAGGGACCTTTAGGATTGTAATCCCAGTATTGTCCAGCGTATCTTTTTGGAACAGGTAAAAATGAAAGTCCTCCAAATAGTCAAATGAACTCCCAATGAAATATGATGAATCGATGGATAAAGTTGGCGCCAGGGTTCCCATTTCTCCCATGGCAGGATCTGCAGGGCCAAATTCTTCTTTATATTGAAAGACATGAAGAGAGGAATCTGATCCTACAAAGCTAAGTTCATCTCCAGTGTAATAATTGGATAATAATGGCTCTCCATCCTCGTCAACAGGGTAGAATCTGGGATAGCCACCAGGTGCATTGAGTGGAATATCATAGACCCGATATACCCCTTCACTCAGATTGTAAAGCGAGAAGACTAATAGATCATACTTGTTTTTAGGAACGTTAACGGATAAAAAGATTTTATCCGGGTTGACAAGTACCGTATCTATCATATCCAGGCTTAACGTATCGTGTTCCTCGGAGGAATACCCATTTTGCGCCAGGATAGATAGCTTCCAAAGATCGGTTGTATCATGCTCAATATGGTAAATAATACTATACTGACCCTCTCCATCATCTGTAACCCTGTAAGCTATTTGACTTTCAACAGTGATATCATAATGAAAAGATAGATTAAACCTGGTAAGATCCAATCCATTCACCTGGGTGGTAAACAATATAAGAACAACTATTAATCCGCTTTTAAGTGTTTGAAACATAGAAGTCAAAAAGTTAACTAATAATTTGGTTTCTTTGCCAAAAAAATCCGGATGGCAATTTATACTACAGAAATTACATCTGATCAGATTGCTTCTGATAATCCCATTCATCAACGACTTCTAAAAGCATATATTGAGGCCGTCCCGTACATTCAAGGTGATTTACTTGAGTTAGGTGTAGGTGAAGGACGAGGTATTGAATGGATGGCACCCAAAGCATCAAGCTACCTCGGGCTGGATAAGATTGAAGACGCCATCCTGAAACTCAGTCAAAAGTTCCCTGAATTACAATTTGAGTCCAGCGTATTCCCCCCTGTAAAGCTTCCGGATGAGAGTTTTGACACAATCGTGTCCTTCCAGGTGATTGAACACATTAAAAATGATCACCTGTTTTTAGAGGAAATCTACAGGATGCTGAAAAAGGGTGGGAAAGCCATCATTTCGACCCCAAATCGATTGATGTCATTATCCCGAAATCCCTGGCACATCCGGGAATACACAGCCAATGAATTAGAAGAACTTTGCAAAAAATACTTCGATAAGGTCTCCATGATGGGAATCGCCGGAAATGAAAAAGTGATGACCTATCATGAAAGGAATAGGAAATCAGTGGATAAAATCATGCGATTTGATGTGCTTGATCTACAACACAGGTTACCCGCTTCCATCCTTAGGATCCCCTATGACCTCCTAAATCGTTTCAATAGGAATTCGTTGAAGAGCCAGGCTGATGAACTGGTTATGTCTATTTCAGATGATGATTATTTACTAAAGGAAAAAAATGATCAAAATCTTGATTTATTCTGCGTTCTGGAACGCAAAAAATAAGATTTCAGCAAACAGAATGTGATTTCATTTTGTTCTATTGATGAACAAAAACCAAAATAAAAATGACATCACAACTTATTAATGAACTCAACCAATTACTCAGTGACTTTCATATTTATTATCAAAACACGAGAGGGTTTCACTGGAACATCAAAGGGAATAATTTCTTTCAATTACACACCAAATTCGAAGAATTATATACTGAGGCCCTAACGGTAATTGATGAGGTTGGAGAGCGGATTCTAACGATTGGTGGTCAACCACTACACACTTTTGATGACTATAAGGCGACCTCAAAGTTCAAGGTCTACAAAAATGTTTCTGCCGATAAAGAAATTGTTGCAGCCCTGATCAGTCAATTGGAAGGCTTAGTGAAACAGGAGAATGTAGTGAAGGAACTGGCCACAAAAGATGGTGATAATGAAACCGAAGACATGATGATCGCATTGATCAATGCTCAGCAAAAAACCATCTGGATGCTCAATGCCTGGATGGGTCAACCTGTAGCACAGTAGTTCTTATGCCACTTTTGAAAGATAAATAGTGACCAGACTTTAATGGTCGCATCACCAGGGTCAGGGGAATACAATTTTTCTTTGACCCTTTTGATTTCCTCCCAGCTGAAGATCCCCTGATCTTCAATTTTATCCCGGTCAAAAACCCAGTCATCAAGATCAGATTTCATCTCCCTTCGGAACCATCCTAAGAGTGGCACCTCAAAACCATGTTTCGGGCGGTTTAATAATTCTGATGGTAATAAATCTTTAAAGGCATCTTTTAGGATAATTTTTCGCTTCATGCCATCCACTTTAAACTTTTCAGGAAGCGAAAAGGCCAGTTGAACCACTTCATGATCCAGAAATGGTACCCGAACTTCCAGGCTGTTTGCCATAGACATGAGATCAACTTTTGTCAGCATGTCATTAGGGAGTACCAACTGAGTATCCGTAAAAAGCATTTCATTCAGGCTGCCAGAGCCGGTGAGCGATTGAATGGACCTTTTGAACTTTTCAATTTCTTTCTGCTTGCCCAGAAATGAACTTTTGAGCAACCTCGCTATTTCTTCATCTGAAACAAATGAAGCCAGGAACCAATACTTGTCCTGATCTTTCATCTTTAGCAAATCTGCCATCCGATGAAGTTGTCGGAATTTATCAGAAAGTCCGGAGTTTCTGGATTTAGGCATTTTGGTCCATAACCAATCCATATTGCTGATCAGGGTATTTCTTAGACCAGCTTCTTTGCTCATTACCCAGGCGCTATGCTTGTTGTACCCTGAAAAGATCTCGTCTGCTCCATCACCGGAGAGTGCTACTGTGACTTGCTTGCGAGTAAGCTTTGAAAGTAAATTCACAGGTAGTGCTGAGGAGTCAGCAAATGGCTCATCCACACTTTGGATCATCTGGTGAAGATGTCCATACAGATCATCATTGCTTAAAGAAAACTCATGATGATTGGTGTTGTATTTACTGGCCACCATCCTGGCATATTTCGACTCATCAAAATAGTCATTGCCCTTATATCCAATGCTGAAAGTATCAAGTTTTTCCACATCCGCAGCAGCCAGGGCCGTAATGATTGAGGAATCAATTCCTCCACTCAAAAAAGTACCCAGCGGAACATCTGATACTAACCTTCTTTTCACGGATTCAGCGAGCGTACTTTTTACCTTTTTTATTGCTACGTCATGCGACTTTATAGGTGGCTGCTCCCTGTAAGGGATTTCATAGTACCGCTTGATTTTCACACCGTCTTTTTTTGAGATAGTCATGAAGCAGCCAGGTTGTAATTTCTTTACCCCTTTAATCATAGAAAGAGGTGCGGGGATGTAGGTGAGTTGAAAATAAAGATGAAGCGCTGTCAAATTAAGTTCACGCGGGATACCGTAGGACAACATGGATTTCATTTCAGAGGCAAACAACACCTTGTCTTCATCCTGGTAATACAATACTGGCTTGATCCCCATTCTGTCACGGGCAATGAAAAGCGATTCCTCCTGCTGGTCATAAATAGCCAGTGCAAAGAATCCATTTAATCGGGATAGGCAGGATGGACCCCAGTGAATAAAGGCCTGCAACAATACTTCCGTATCACTCTCTGTCCGGAAAGTAACTCCCTTTCCGCGCAGCTCTCTGCCCAGCTCCTTATAATTATAAATTTCACCATTGAAGATGATCCGGTACCTTCCAGACTCATCAATCATGGGTTGGTTGGCTTCAGCGGAGGTATCGATCACAGAGAGCCTTCGGTGGCCCAGACCGACCACATCATCAAACCAGCTACCCTGGTTATCGGGACCCCGCTTCTCCAGGCAGCGGGTAGCTGCTTCAAGGTGGATCAGGTTGATCCTCCCCACCATATTAAATGCATATAATCCTGTGATCCCGCACATAAGGCATTAAATTTGTGAAAGAAAACAGAAAAGTGTTGTGCATGCCGTTTTCCAGATTTCTTCTCGTCTTCTTATTTTTCCTGTCGTTCGTTTCTTTTTCCGAGGCACAAAGTAAACGGAAAAGAAAGATTATCATAGCCGTGGTCACAGAAGCTCGTACCTATCGGGGTACTCCATATGTTTATGGTGGCATGTCGAGGCGAGGTATCGACTGCTCAGGACTTATATACAATAGCTTTGACAAGGTAGGCATTGATCTTCCCAGGACAGCCAAAGAGCAATCCAAAGTGGGCCGAAAAAAAGGTTGGGGAAGCATCCGGCCGGGGGATATCGTCTACTTCAAGTTTAAAGAGAAAGGCGAAAAGTGGTGGCACAGTGGGATGATCACAGACACTACAGATCCTGAGGGAATCAAGTTCATTCACGCCTCCACGAGTCGTGGCGTTATAGAGTCTACTTTGAACCAGGAATATTATGCGGATAATGTGAAAAAATTCCGAAGGGTGATTAAATAAAATCTTTTAAATTCGCAATCCAATCGGGGCATTAGCTCAGCTGGCCGGGACGCGTAGTCTAGGGCGATACGCTGGCAATCCCCAATTATAAAAATACCTTAGTAATTTGAAAAGCTAAGGACACGGGGCATTAGCTCAGCTGGCTAGAGCGCTACGCTGGCAGCGTAGAGGTCATCGGTTCGACTCCGATATGCTCCACATGAAACACCGATAAGTGAAGGTGTTTTAAAACTCCAAGGTCTGTGTCTTCACAGACCTTTTTTATTACTTATGCCGCTGAAAACAGCGACATTAAGCTGTAAAAAATAAATAGTTAATCATTCAAAAAAACTCCTCATCAATTCATCCACCGTCCCCTCATACTTTGCCCATTGAAGGTCTCCTCCGCGTTGCTGAATTCCGCCGGTGAAGTAGACAATGACCTGTCCCTGATAGGTGGTCAACCCAGGATCCGAGGCATTATTTTCCTGAACTTCAGGTGAGTGCAAGGGTAAATTCCTGTGGTCGCCGTTAAAAGGTAAAAATGGACGCTCCTCTGGAGCATCCTGCCAGGTGATCAAATCTTGAGAGCGGGTAATCCGTGTTTCCCACCCCTCGGATAAATCCTCAAGATATAGCAGGTAATACCAGCCATTTGAATATACAACTTCCGGACCGCCAGTATACTTTTCTTTACCATAACAAGCACCTTCAATAATGTGATCGTTCCAGTTATCCGTTAAACGATTAAGGCGTCCAAAGCACATGGTAAAAGGTTTTCCTACCCCATTTGTCTCCCATAGGAAAACATATCCCTGATCATCCTTAAATAAAGAAACATTAAAAATATCTCCTTCCGGACTGTCCAGAACTTTTACTGGTTTAGACCACTCCTTCAGATCATCAGACCAGGTCATCTCAACAAATTTTCTTTTACTTGCTTCATTCACTCCGAAAACATATACCCTTCCTTCATCTGCGATGGCTGTACCTAACGTATTTCCTTTTAAAGCCCTGGAAAGATATTTACGCCCCTCATAGTTTTCAGGTCCTTTAGGCAAATGGGCAATCCACATCTCGTTATCTTTCCCTGCATCTTTGTGGGGCTGACCCGGCCAGTCCCAGGAAGAACGCCAGTTTTCAAGCACATAAAACTCCCCATCAATGACTAATGGTTGAACCTCAACCAAAGGTGAATTAAGTCTTCCCATTTTAGTTAGAGGATTCCTCCACTGACTAGCTGACCGTTCATTAGCTTGCTCAGTATTTTCAGAATTAGCTTCCTTACTCTTTTGGATACAGGATGTCCCAAAAATGATTAAAGTAGAAATCGTAAGCAGGTCAAATACTTTCATCTTTCAAAGTTATCTTTAAATATCATCTTACTAATTATTGCTTTAAGTCGGTGTTGTCACCACCAACCATCCTGGCCCGTCCGTCATTAACTCACCCAATACTTCGATTATCGTGAAGCTTCAAAACTGCTTCCCCGCTCTTCGAAAGAGAGGGTACTTCGTATTTGGTAGAAGGTTCGTGCAGCGAATGGCCTATCTCCACTAGCATCGTCATTGCTGACGGTAATGGCGTTAGTTCCTTCTATGCCCCTAGCTCACCCCGACCCCTAACGAGGAAACCTGCCCAATATCCATGGTCTGTAACCCACTGTGTAGTCACCGACTTAAATTGTCATACATAAATGGAACTTGCAAAAAGTCCTCTCAACCAATAATTTTATTGAAATTCTTCAGCATTATGAATCCAACTGTCTCTACCCAATGGCTCTCCCAAAACCTTAATGATCCGAATCTCATCCTTCTGGATGCCAGTCCTGAATCAACCATTGACGGAAGAAAGTCCGAGTTTCATTCGATGACCATCCCCGGAGCAAGGCTAATCGACCTTGAGAAGGACTTTTCGGATACCAGCAGTTCACTCCCTCATGTGCTTCCTTCTCCGGAACAATTTGAGACAGAAAGTCGAAAACTGGGAATAAACACAAACTCCAAAATCATCGTATTCGATAACCTGGGAATTTACACCAGCCCCAGGTTCTGGTGGATGTTTAAAACCATGGGACATGAAGATGTTTATGTCCTGGATGGAGGAATCCCAGAATGGGCTGCCAGGGGTAATGAGCTTGGTGCCAAAATAGAAGGAAATTATCCTCCAGGTAATTTCAAAGCCAGATTCCAAAAAGACTACTTAGTGAGTTATGAGGATGTACTCAGGAATGCAACTGATCCCTCATTTACCATTGTGGATGCCAGATCAGAAGGAAGATTTAAGGGAACCTCTCCTGAGCCACGTCCGCACTTAAAAAGTGGCAGCATACCAAACTCAGTTAATATCCCTTTCGGGGAGGTGCTGGAAAATGGAAAATTCAAGTCAGGAGCTGAACTCAAACAGATTTTTGAAAGCACCTGTGGAGGTACTCAAAACCTGGTCTATAGTTGTGGATCGGGCCTCACTGCCTGCATCATTCTGACGGCAGGTGAAATTGCTGGAAGGGGGAGTAAAAAAGTCTATGACGGCTCCTGGACCGAATGGGCTGAGCTACAAAATCTGAAAGTAGAGTAAACTGTCCCTTTAAAATTGCTCAAGCACCTGGATGCGCTTTTCTATAGGTGGGTGGGTTGCAAACAGGTTAGAGAAAAACGAAATGAATGAGCTTTCCTTTTTCTTCGGGTGCTCAATAAACATCTGGGCCACATCGTCCCGTTTCACCGCCTCTATCCAGGGATCTTCGGATATCTTTCTCAAGGCACTGGCTAGCGCCTCAGGATTTTTCGTCAACTCAACAGCTCCGGCATCAGCCATATATTCACGCTTTCTTGAAATGGAAAAACGAATCAATAAGGAAATAAAATAGCTAACCAGGATGACCACCACGATCAGAATAATGGCACCCCCTTTGCCTTTCTTACCCTTTGATGATGAGCTAACTACGCGTCTGCCTGAAGAGCGAAAAAAGGATCGCATCAAGCCCTCTGCAAAAAATGCAAAGATGCCTACGAAAATAACGGAAATGACCAGCAGTCTAACATCCCGGTTCATGATATGAGTCAGCTCATGCGCAATGACCGTTTCCAATTCCCGATCATCCAGCTTGTTGATAATACCTCTGGAAAGCGTAATGGTATAACTTTTCTCTGACAGACCGCTGGCAAAGGCATTGAGTGAATCATCTTCTATGATATTGATCTGTGGTGTTTTCAAGCCTCTGGACATGGCCAGATTTTCCACCAGGTTGTAGACTCGCATATTTTCCTTTCGCTCCAAGGGTTTAGCACCAGTGGCATTTCGAATCATAGCACTATGAGATGCCCAGGCAATTAGAAACCAGACAATAACTACTGCAACTACAAATGGTGAAGCAATTATAAAATTTTCATTGGCTAGTTCCAGAGCTCCTTCCTGATCTTTATAAAGAATCAGGATAATGAGCCAGACAGCCGCCAGGAGCAAAATTGGAAACCCAATCAACAGCAGGAAAGAATGTCGATTATTCTTCCAGATTTGAGTCTGTACACCGACGTATTCCATTTAGTCGAAACTAATCTTGGGGGCGGTTTCGTGAGCTTTTCGATCCTCCTCTGCAATCTCGAACATCTTTTCTTTGTGGAACCCGAACATACCGGCAAAAATTACTGCGGGGAACACCTGCACCGCATTGTTTAGCTCTTTCGTTGCAGAGTTAAAATATCTTCTGACTGCGGCAATCTTGTTTTCGACATCCGAAATCTCCGTTTGCAGATGGGTGAAATTGGTATTTGCCTTCAGGTCCGGGTAGGCTTCAACAGCCACTTTCAATCCACCCAGTGCTGAGGAGAGCATGTTTTCCGCACCAATCTTTTCATTGATTGTGCCGGCACCCATCGCAGCAGCACGTGCTTCGGTAACGCGTGTCAGCACTTCGCTTTCATGCTTCATGTAACCCCGAACAGTATCCACCAGTTGCGGGATCAGGTCATGCCGCTGCTTGAGCTGCACATCAATATCCGCAAATGCATTTTCACGATTGTTTCGAAGTTTGACCAGTCCGTTGTAGATGGATACGATCCAAATGATCAGTACAACCAGTATTCCAATTCCAATATACATTCCCATAGTATTAATGTGAAAGGCTTTTTAAATATAGGTATTTAAAGAGAAATGTTATCCACTAAATATGACTACCTCACATCATTTTCTTTTGATATTCCGTGGCCCTGGCAATGTGCTCTTTGTAAGTGATCAGGTCGAATTCTTTCATCACATCTTTAATCCTTAGATCGGGCGACAAGCTTTCTATCAGGCTCCATTCCTCCTCATCATAATTTACGATATTAATCTTCCTTCCATATTTCTTTCTAATGGCAGAAAATTTACTCACATAGGGCCATGTGGTGAGGATGGCTTTCTCCATATTGACCGGAGCGCAGATCCAATTCCTATTCCAGAACTCTGTTTTGGCTATTTCCTCACCAGAGTGATCGCAAATACGCGCCGGACCTTTGTTCACACTGGTAACTAAATAAGCATTGGTAAACGGAGCTTTTGCCTGCACCATCTTTCCTCCTGGGAACGCTGAAGGCCAGAACATCATATCCACATCCTTGTCCCTGTATTGTTCCCACCCATTGTTCCATTGCACATCAAAGCAGATCTGGGCACCAATGGTACCGAAATCAGCCTGATAGGCAGATTGATTCTCAGGACCCGGAGAAATACCGGCATCCATTTCTGAATCTGTCGGATGCATTTTCTTATAATTCCAGACTGGATTCCCATTTCTGTCAATCAATACCGCGGCATTATATGCTTTGCCTTCTTCCTTTATGACTGTCGGGGCGATCACATAGGAGGAATTGGCCTTCGCATAGGCTTTATATCGATCCAGGGAAGGAAATGGCGCGGAGTCAGCTTCAGCAATTTGGGTCTTTGTTGGAAATCCTGTTCCCAGAAAAAGAAAGGTTTCAGGAAGGCATATGATATCAGGTTTGGAAGGTACCATCTCTTCCATGATATTAATGATCTTCTCTGTCCATGTTTCAGGTGAATCAGCTCTTAAACCCTCCTGGGAAACAGTCCCTACCCAAATGACTCCAGGCAAATCCTCGTAGGTGGCTGCTTTAACCTCTGTTGTATGACCAAGCATCATACCCCCGGTGGTTCCGATGACTGAATTGCGCAGGAAATTTCTTCGGCTTTTTTTCATATCACTTCCAATTGTGTCACATACAATTTAGGGAATTTAGAACTAAGTTGGACATGTCCCAATCAGATAAAGGTGATTATACCTTTCATTATTATAGCTACAAATAATCCGTTGTATATCAGACACTTTTGTTTTCAAGTTAGGCATTAAAAAAACAGTAAGAATTATTACTATTTCCTGGAATTTAATTATGTTTAGTAACTGCTTTAGGGTGAAAGTGTATTTTAAAAATGCTTTCCTCCTTCTAAATCAGCTACACCAAACCTAATGAAGTTCTTACTTATTTTACTTGCTTCAATTATTGTCCTTGTCTCACATGCACAGCAAGTACAAAACATAAACGCTTCTTTCGCGGGTGGAGAGGTGATCATTCACTATGATCTTACGGGCGGAAGCGCTAATCAAAAATATAATGTAACTGTTTACTCCTCTCATGATGCTTATGCCACTCCATTGGCTTCAGTTCAGGGAGATGTAGGTTCAAATTTAGCCGGAGGAGTAAATAAGGAGATTGTCTGGTCTGCTGCTGAAGAGCTGGGCACTTTCAATGGGGAGCTGAGCTTCAAAATCCGGGTGGAAATCATCCCATTGCCTTTCTCATTCAATAACCCGTTAGCCACTTCAAAGGTACGCAACGGCAAAATCATCCCAATCTCCTGGGAAGGTGGGATCAAGGGTCAGAATATCGAACTCCAATTATTAAAGGATGGTCAGCCTGTGAATGCGCCCATAAAAACAACCAATACCGGGCAGTATAACTGGCCGGTTCCAAAAAAAATAAGTAAGGGTGAAGATTATGCTTTTGTGATCTCGGATGGAGAAAGGGAGGGAACAACTAAAAAGTTCACTATTAAATCCAAGCCTCCTATTTGGTTAATACTTAGTCCTTTGGTCATTGGAGGAGCCATTATTCCAACCCTTCCCTGGGACGGTGGTAGTCCTGGCTCAGCAACCCCAACTGGTGATGAAAAGCTTCCGGCGGCACCTAATCCTAATTAAAAAGTTTGGAAAAACACCTGATATAGCATCCAAGATGAAGAATATTCCACATATGGAAATTTCAATTATAAGAGATCTTAGACCAATTATGTTCTATTTATTATCACCAGATTTATTTATTGGGACTAAACACCTATTAATTGTCACATTGCTAAGTATTCTGTCAATTATTACTGGCACAAATAGCTATGCGCAAGATCTAACTTCTAATCTCACAGTTCAAATAGGGTTCGATGGTGATGTATCGGATGGCACAGGGAATGGACACAATGGAACCTTGACTACAGATGGTGGTACCAGTTATATAACTGATCGATTTGGAAATGCTAACAGTGCACTGAATATAGACGGTGGTGACTATATAACCATTCCTGATTTCACCTGGGATCGTCAAAATTTTACAATATCCATTTGGTCGCAGGCAACCAATACTGGTACTTCAATGATGGTAATTTCCAAGCATAATAGCTCCACAGATGCTGAAATTTTTATACAGGCTAATGCGGACGGAAATTATGAAGCAATTAAAAACATAAATAATACAGGATACTGGCTTAGTGCTGGTACATTTTATGGTTGGAGAACAATCAATTTTAATAGTTGGGATCTGAACACTATCACCTATGATGGTACAGATTTAAATTGGTATTTAAATGGTGAATTAGTCAGACAGTATAGCGGGATTTCAGGGAATCTTTATGACAACAGTTTTCCTATTCGGATTGGAACAACGGCTTCCGCACCAAGTATCAGCCAGTTTATGGGAGCTATTGATGATATGAGACTTTATGATAGAGCCCTGACTGGAACTGAAGTATTGGCACTTTTTGAAGAAGGTGGATACAGCAGGCCTTTCATTACCACCTGGCAAGCCACCGCTAGCGAAACTATTACCATCCCGACGACCGGGACTGGGTATAATTATACCGTCAACTGGGGGGATGGTAATATAGAATCTGGTTTTACCGGGGATGCCTCTCATACCTATAACAATGCCGGTACTTATACAGTATCCATTACAGGGGATTTCCCGAGGATTTATTTCAATGAGGGAAATGAAGGGCAGGATAAGGATAAGATTTTGACAATTGAACAGTGGGGTTCAATTGCGTGGACTTCTATGCAAAGTGCATTTGAAGGCTGCACTCAACTCCACATTAATGCTTCTGATGCTCCCGATCTGTCCAACGTGACCAACGTACAAGGTATGTTCCGATTATGTACTGCCTTTAATGAAAACATTGATCATTGGGATATGAGTACAATCACTGACCTATCATTCATGTTTGACGCAGCTTTGTCTTTCAATCAGCCATTGTCAAGTTGGGATGTAAGTAGTGTAACAAATATGTATGCCGCTTTAAGAGGGACTTCATTTAACCAGGATATTAGCAATTGGGATGTTAGTAGTGTTCAAATTTTCAGTTATCTGTTTGCTGATGTTGTAACATATAATCAACCGATGGGATCTTGGAACATGAGTAATGCTACCAGTTTAAGTGGGATGTTTGTTGGTGCTACAGCTTTCAATCAGGATATCAGCAACTGGGATGTATCTGGAGTCGAAAGTATTGTAGCTCTTTTCCAGGATGCCAGCAGTTTCAATCAGGATATTAGCAACTGGGATGTCAGCAATGTAAGCTTTACCTATGATAACGGGGCATGGCGAGGTCCTTTTGATAATGCTAGTAGCTTTGATCAAAGTCTGGCAGCATGGGATATTTCTAGCATGACAGACATGACGAACTTTTTCACTGGCTCAGGGCTATCCGCAGCCAATTACGATGCTACACTTGAGGGGTGGGCACGTCTGGATCCCGGAGAAACCCAAATCCCAACTAGTCTCACCTTAGGGGCCACAGGCTTGGAATTCTGCGAAGGAGCAGATGCCAGACAACGTTTGATCGATGACTATGGCTGGACAATCTCAGGTGATGACTATGCCTGTGATGGGTTGGTTGCCTATTATCCATTCGCTGGGAATGCGATGGACTCGACGAATAATAATAATGATGGGACGGTGAATGGTGCAGTGCTTACAAATGATCGATTTGGCAATGCAAATAGTGCCTATTTCTTTGATGGTGTCGATGACTACATCATCAATACCAGCCCAGCTGGCCTGGACAACCAGGATCATACGGTTGCCGCATGGGTACAGTCTAAAAAAGCTGGCTTCCAGGGGATAGCAGGACTTATTGGTGGAGCCGGGAATAATGGGTACTATTTGAATATTAATTCAACAGGACATTACTCAATACTTGAAGGGAATGGAACTTCCTGGGGATATGCTGTTGGCGATGATGTCTATCAGAATGATAACCAATGGCATTTTGTTGTGGGCACCCGAACAGGTGGAGTTGCGAAAATATATATAGATGGTGTTTTGCAAGTCGGCACTACAACTGAAACCATGTCATGTGCTTCGTGTGAATTGGTCATTGGATATTCTACCTCTGCTACGCAGTACTTCGGTGGAAGCCTCGACGATATTCGTATCTATAGTCGCGCCCTCTCCGACTCTGAAATCCAGGATCTCTACACAGAAGGCGGCTATAGCCCACCAGTTGATATAATTGTCTCAGATGTGGATGGTAATAATTATAGTGGCGTTGTGATTGGTACCCAGGTCTGGATGGATGAGAACCTGACTACGACGAAATTCAATGATGGTACTGATATTATTGAAGAAACAGTTGATGCCACATGGATGAGTTTGACTTCTCCTGCTCTTTGTTGGATGTATAATGATCAAGCCACTTATGGCCCCACCTACGGAGCATTATACAACTGGTATGTCGTTGAAACTGATAATATATGCCCCTCTGGCTGGCATGTCCCTAGTGATGCTGAATGGACGACATTGATAGATTATGCAGGAGGAGAAGCCAATGCCGGCAATATACTGAAAGAAGAAGGCACAACTCACTGGATAAGTGCAACGGGGGCTACTGATGAATTTGGATTTACTGCTCTTCCGGGTGGAGATCGAAAAGATGCAGGAGCATTCGCCAATATTCGATATGGAGGCTATTGGTGGAGCGCTACCGAAGCTGACGCTAGTACTGCATGGAATAGGAGAATGACTTATACCATAACAGGTGTAACAAGAGAATCACCTGCCAAATGGTGGGGGAAATCAATTCGCTGCATCAGGGATGCTACTACTCAAACCGCTACTAATATCAAAAGCTTTTCGCTGCCAAACGCTGACCAGGCTATCATCGACACCGTTAATCATACGGTTACCATTCCTGGTTTTTCGGGTCATACTTCCCTGGCACCAACCATCACTTTGTCTGATGGTGCCACGATCTCACCTGCCTCAGGGGTCGCCCAGGACTTCACGAATACCTTCATATATACTGTCACAGCTGAAGATCGAACAACCACCCAGGTATGGACAGTGTACACCACTTTGGCCGAATTTATTTCCGAATCACATGACCTCAATGATAACCAGGTACCTGAAGGGTGGACATTACAAGATGTTACGGATCCGGCTGATAATGGAAGTGTTGAAATTGCTAATGGTCGATTAAATGGATACATCACAGACGGAATAGGATATTTGTGGAAAAAAGGCCAGGTTCCAGAGGGCACACAAAAGGTAGTATTTGAATGGGATGGATACCTGGATTACTCCGCTTGGGGCATGACAACACCCTTGTATATTCATAATGATCAGGGAAATTATATGGCATTTAGTGCAAAAACCTATGACAACACTTTAGCTGCTGATGAAATAATTGCAGAAATTTTCTCAAATTCAACCGGACTATTTGTTAATGATCTTTCAACATTTACAATCGGACAATCATATCACTTTAAGGTGGTTGCAGACTCCTCCGGTTATACCTACTCCGGATATAGAAGTTCAGATGGAGGCTTACAATTCTCAATACAAACCTCAAGTCCCGATTTCTTTTTTTATGACATGGAAACAATATGGTTCCGCGTCTATTCCACAACAGATAACAATACCTGGATGGATAATCCATCAGTGATTTTTGTGAAAGACACAGACCTGGTAGCCTATTATCCATTTAACGGAGATGCTTTCGATGAATCTGGCAATGGTAATAATGGAACTGAAAATGGAGGAGTTAGTCTGACCTCTGATCGCTTTGGAAATGCAAACAGCGCTTTCATTTTCGATGGAGTGGATGACTATATCTCTGGACCTGCTACAAACTTTCCGACCGGATCCTCATCGAGGACTATGGCAGGTTGGATAAGAGCCAATCAAAATGGACTGCCAGGTATGATTATGGAATATGGTTCCAGTAATTATGATGGAGCCAGGTTTGGAACTGGATACAATAGCGATAATTCAGCCATGCTTTGGGGGCATAATCAGGATATTTCATTCTCAGAACAAGACAGTTCATGGCATTTCGTTGTTACAACTTATGATGGGACAGCTGGATCTCTCTATGTGGATGGTCAACTACTGACCTCAGGTAATTTAACCCTTGATACGGAGTATGACACAGAATTTGGGATTGGTGCCAATGTAGAGGGGGGGTGGTACACAAATGGGTCAATTGATGATATTCGACTTTATAGTCGAGTACTTGATAGTACAGAGATTGTACAGTTGTATACGGAAAACGGATGGGGCATTCCGATTCTTCACAGTACCCAGCCGAACGCAGCAATTTCCGGAAACCAGATCCGACTCTATGGCAAGCACTTCACCGAACCGAATACCACAATCTCTTTTGGGGGAACAATCGTCATGCCTGATTCTGCCCTTCATAATGTGGCCTATGTGACGGTTCCAAATATGGCATATGGTCTTGTTGATCTCACTGTGACAAATGATTATGGTGCATCAGATCCAATTGATTTTACGGTGATCCAGGAAGGTCATGGGGGCTATTTTACTTATCATGAAGTAGGTACCAACTTGCATGGTTATTCTGTGGATGTGATAGACCTGGATAAAGATGGGGATCTTGATTTCATAGCGGGAGCTGGAGTAGATAATAAGGTGATGTGGTTTGAGAACGACGGAAATCAACAGTACACTGAACACGAAATCACAACAACAATTGATTTTGTTACTTATGTCATGGCAGCAGATATAGATTCAGATGGGGATATAGATGTTGTTGTTGGCGCAAATGCGGGAGTATTTATTCTTTCCAATAATGGATATAATGCTTTTACTACTTCGGAGATCAGTTCTGCCTCTGTGACTAATGTTAGATCAATGGATCTCGGAGATGTAGATGGTGATGGAAATATCGACATAGTCGTTGGAGATGATGGAAATGATTACATCACCTTATATAAGAACATATCCGGGTCTTTTTCTGAGGAGATTATTGCGAGCCCTACGGTAACTGATTGGACTATGGGGATCGATATTTTTGATGTGGATGCGGATGGAGATATGGATGTGGTATATTCATCCATGTGGTATGACAAATTCGGATTCCTGGAAAATGATGGAAATGAAAGTTTCACAGAACAGAATGTGGCCACCACAATAGATGCCAATCATGTCATCGCTTTTGATTTAGATCAGGATGGGGATACTGATTATCTGAATTCTGTATATGCAGATGGTCAGGTAATGTGGTACGAAAATGTTTCTGGATCTTATAGCCAGCATTTAGTGAGTGCGACGACTTCAGGTGCTGAAGAAATCAAAGTGGCAGATATCAATGGGGATGGCAACTGGGATATTGTTTCCAGTAACCGGTTTGGGTCCAACCAGATCCGATACTTCCTGAATGATGGTTCTCAAAATTTTTCGGAAATTTTACTTCCGGATAGTCTTGATGGTACTCTATCAATATATCCGGCCGACGTGGACAGAGATGGAGATATTGATATTGTGGCAATTACTGCTACCAATAAACGCCTCGTCTGGTTCGAAAACCAAAGTATCAGCGAATTTGGTTTTGTAACCACCTGGCAAACCAATTCATCTAGTGAATCTATTACTATCCCTACATTTACTGGAGAGACCTATGACTATGCTGTAGATTGGGGAGATGGGACCATTGAATTTGGATTTACCGGGGATGCGACTCATACTTATGCTACAGCTGGAATATATACTGTATCAATCACCGGGACTTTTCCTAGAATCTATTTTAATAACGGTCTTTTAAGCCAGGATACTGCTAAAATCCAGACCGTTGAACAATGGGGGGATATTACCTGGACATCCATGGAAGAAGCCTTTGCAGGATGTGTGAATCTTACCTTACCAGCAACCGATGCTCCAGACCTAAGTGGTACAGACAATCTATATAGAATGTTTAAGGGTTGTGCGTCTATTAATGAACCTATGGATCATTGGGATGTTTCAAATATTGTCATTATTGGGGCCATGTTTGAAGGTGCTACAGCCTTTAATCAACCCTTGAACAGTTGGAATACAGGTAACTGCGCCAATATGCTAGCCATGTTTAATGGAGCATCTTCCTTCAACCAGGACCTCAGCAATTGGACAACATCCAATGCACTCACAATGGCAGGTATGTTTGCAGGCACGCCATTTAATGGAGATATAAGTAGTTGGGACGTAGCGAATGTAAGCGACTTTAGTAACATGCTTGCTGGAGCAAGCCAGTTTGATCAGGACTTGTCAGCCTGGGACATAAGCGCTGCTACAGACATTGGTGGAATGCTTGATGGAACAAATTTTTCTATAGCAAACTATGATTCCACCCTTATCGGTTGGGCTACATTGGATGCAGGAGAAGCCCAAATACCTACTGGTCTAACCCTGGGAGCGAATGGATTAACTTATTGTATCGGAGATGCTTCAAGAACAACCCTGATTAATTCTTACGGGTGGACATTTAGTGGGGATACCTATGATTGTTTTGTCAATGCATTCATCACAACCTGGCAAACAACTACCGATAACGAATCGATAACCATTCCAACATTTACTGGAGAAACTTATGATTATAGAGTGGACTGGGGAGATGGAACGGTTGAATTTGGTTTCACAGGGGATGCTTCTCATACTTATGCCACAGCAGGAACATATACGGTAGCTATTTCAGGTACATTCCCAAGAATTTTCTTCAATAGTGGCTTAGAAAGCCAGATGACTGATAAAATTCGCTCGGTTGAACAATGGGGTAGTATTAGCTGGTCCTCTATGGATAATGCTTTTTCGGGTTGTTCAAACCTCACGATTCCTGCCACTGATGCGCCCAATCTTTCGCTAACTACCAGCTTGTTCAAAATGCTTAGTGCCTGCACAAGTTTGAATGATAACATTGAACATTGGGATGTGAGTACAATTACAGAGTTTAGTGGCTTATTTGATGGTGCCACCAGTTTTAATCAGCCATTAAACAACTGGGATGTAAGCAGTGCGGTAGGAATGGGTCAGATGTTTCAGGGTGCCTCCAGCTTTAATCAACCATTAAATAATTGGGTTACATCAAGTCTTACGAACTTCCCTTTTATCTTTTATGGAGCTAGCACATTTGATCAACCACTGGACAATTGGGATGTAAGTCAGGTCATGAATATGGATGGCGCATTTCAAGGCTCTGCATTCAATCAGGATATCGGTGGTTGGGACGTTGGCAGTGCAACCATCATGGCAGGTATGTTCGCCTTTCTCTCAGATTTCGACCAGGATTTGTCTGGATGGAATATCGGCAATGTTACGACCATGAATAGCATGCTTAATGGGACAAATCTTTCCACGGCTAACTACGACGCCACCCTTCAAGGTTGGGCCACATTAGATGCTGGAGAAACACAAATCCCAACTGGTTTAACCCTCGGGGCCGTTGGATTAACTTATTGTATGGGTGAAGCTGCGCGGAACACCTTACTCAACACCTATGGCTGGACTATTGACGGTGATACTTATGATTGTTTTGTTAACGCCTTTATCACCACCTGGCAAACTACCACCGATAACGAATCTATTACGATTCCAACCTTTTCGGGAGAAACCTATGATTATAGAGTGGACTGGGGAGATGGAACGGTTGAATTTGGGTTTACTGGAGATGCTACCCACACCTATGCAACTGCTGGTACATATTCGGTTTCAATTTCCGGTACTTTCCCGAGGGTTTATTTTAATAATAGCGGAAACAAGGACAAGATCATTTCGATTGATCAGTGGGGTGATATTGCCTGGAGTTCGATGATGGATGCATTCGCAGGTTGTGCCAATCTCACTTACAATGCTACAGATGCTCCAAATCTTTCAGGTGTTAGTTCCCTTCAAAGTATGTTTTTGGAAGCCTCCTCCTTTAATGGAATAATTGGTAATTGGGATGTCAGTAATGTGTCAAATTTCGCTTATATGTTTTTTGACGCAAGTTCATTTAATCAAGATTTATCCTCATGGCAAACAACGAGTGCAACCAGTTTCGACCGAACATTTAGGGGAGCTTCCAGCTTCAATCAAAATATTAATACTTGGGATGTCAGTAACGTAATAACAACAGACGAAATGTTTTACCTGGCCTCATCTTTTAATCAAGATTTGAGCAGTTGGGAGACAAGTAATGTTACAACGATGAGTGGAATGTTCAATTACAGCGCCTTCAATCAGGATATCAGTGGGTGGGATGTCAGTAAGGTTACTGATATGAATTGTATGTTTTGTAATAATGTAGCGTTTGATCAGAATCTTGCCACATGGGATATTTCCAGCTTAACAACTTTGGGTGCGACCTTTGATGATTCAGGAATGTCTCAAGTCAACTATGATTCCACTCTCATTGGTTGGGCCAGATTAGATGCAGGAGAAGCCAAAATACCTACTGGTCTAACCCTGGGAGCGAATGGACTAACTTATTGTATCGGGGATGCTTCAAGAACAACCCTGATTAATTCTTACGGGTGGACATTTAGCGGGGATACCTATGATTGTTTTGCCAATCCATTCATCACCACCTGGCAAACAACTACCGATAACGAATCTATTACAATTCCAACCTATACTGGGGAAACTTATGATTATAGGGTGGACTGGGGAGATGGAACGGTTGAGTTTGGGTTTACCGGAGATGCTTCACATACCTATGCTACAGCCGGAACATTTACTGTGTCTATTTCAGGAACATTCCCAAGAATTTATTTTAATAATGGGAATGAGGGTCAGATGAAAGATAAGATTTTAACAATTGAGCAGTGGGGTGAAATTCAATGGTCATCAATGGAACAGGCATTTAGTGGCTGCAGTCAGCTCCACATCAACGCCTCCGATGCTCCTGACTTATCCAATGTAATAAGTTTACAGGCTATGTTCTCATTATGCATCTCACTCAACGAAAGTATTGATCATTGGAATGTGAGCACAATCACGAACTTATCGTTCATGTTTGACGCAGCATCGTCTTTCAATCAGCCTTTGTCAAGTTGGGATGTAGCTAGCGTAACTGATATGTACGCCACTTTAAGGGGGACTGCATTTAACCAGGATATTAGCAATTGGAATGTTAGTAATGTACAGTATTTCAGTTATATGTTTGCTTACGCTACAGCATATAATCAACCACTTGGATCCTGGGATTTAAGTAGTGCAATCCGTTTGAGTGGGATGTTTGTTGGTGCCTCAACCTTTAATCAGGATATAAGCAACTGGGATGTATCTGGAGTCGAAAGTATTGTAGCTCTTTTCCAGGATGCCAGCAGTTTCAATCAGGATATCAGCAACTGGGATGTCAGCAATGTAAGCTTTACCTATGATAACGGGGCATGGCGAGGTCCTTTTGATAATGCTAGTAGCTTTGATCAAAGTCTGGCAGCATGGGATATTTCTAGCATGACAGACATGACCAACTTTTTCACTGGCTCCGGGCTCTCCATAGCTAACTACGATTCTACGCTAATTGGCTGGGCCAGGTTGGATGCAGGAGAAACACAAATTCCAACTAGTATTACACTTGGAGCAAACGGGTTAGCCTATTGTGCTGGAGGAGCTGCAAGAAACGATTTAATCAACACTTACAGCTGGACCATTAGTGGAGATACTTATGATTGTTTTGCCAATGCCTTCATTACCACATGGCAAACCCCCGCAGCAAACGATGTGGTCACCATCCCAACATTTACAGGAGAAACCTATGATTATCAGGTGGACTGGGGAGATGGGACCATTGAATTTGGTTATACAGGGGATGCTTCCCATACCTACGCTTCAGCCGGAACATATACGGTTTCTATTTCTGGAATTTTTCCAAGGATTTATTTTAATCAGGGTTCAGAAGGCCAACATAGAGATAAAATTCAAACCATAGAGCAATGGGGAATGATTCAATGGTCAAGTATGGAAAGTGCCTTCAATGGATGTTCAAACCTGACTATTAATGCAAGTGATGCACCCGATCTTTCACTGGTTGCCAATTTAAATAGTATGTTCAGGAATTGCACAAGTTTTAATGGCAATATTGAACACTGGGATGTGAAAACGATCACAGATTTCAATAACATGTTTGAGGGAGCAACTAGTTTCAACCAGCCACTGAATAATTGGGATGTAAGCGGCGCTATTTATATGGGTTTTATGTTTTCTGGAGCCTCCAGCTTTGATCAGCCATTAAATGAATGGATAATTTCCAACGTTACTTACTTTCCCTGGATTTTTGGGGGTGCTACTTCTTTTAATCAACCACTCGACGGTTGGGATGTAAGCCAGGTTATCAATATGGATGGAGTATTTGAAGGTTCGGCCTTTAATCAGAATCTAAGCAGTTGGGATATTAGCAGTGCCGTAAGCATGGATAGGATGTTTAATGGGTCAAATCTCTCCGTCACCAACTACGATGCTACTCTTCAAGGTTGGGTTACCCTTGATGTTAGTGAAACACAAATTCCAGCTGACGTAACCCTTGGAGCAAGCGGTTTGACATATTGTAATAGCGAAACCGAAAGAAATACTTTGATCAATACCTATGGATGGACAATCTCAGGGGATAGTAAATGTATCCCGGATTCCTCACCGCCAGTAATCACCAACAAAACAGCTACCTCCGTTGATCAGGGAAGTGCTGTTTCCATTGTAGTATCCCTTGTCGATGATGAGTCTGGCATTGCTTCAGCCAATGTATTATACCGGTCCATTTCCTCTGGCGATTCATTTACTTCCTCCCCCTTGGAAGCACCGTCAAGTGGAAATGATTATACTTTTTCCATTCCCGCCTCATTTGTTGATGATATTGGCCTGGAATACAAATTCGAGGTAACAAATGGTGCTGATCTTTCGAATACTCCTGTTTTAGCATCAATTAGCGTTAATAGTAGCTCCTCCGGTTTGAATATCCCGGTTTCCAGTTTTGGAAGTGCCGAATCCAATTATCAAATCATTGCAGTGCCTCTTTCACTACCTAATAATACCGTGGCTGACATATTTGATGAATTGATGCCTTATGATGATACCAAATGGAGAATGTACCACTACCAGAATGGATCAAACCAGGAACTGAGTGGCAGTTCAACCATCAATCCCGGATTGGGCTACTGGTTAATTGTGAAAGAAAGTGCATTGCTAACTTCAGGTCAGGGGACTACCGTAGCAGCTACAACAGATGAACCATTTACGATTTCATTACAACAAGGTTGGAACCAGGTTGGCAATCCTTATGAATTTAATCTAAGCTGGGCTGATGTGCAGGCAGCTAACCCGGGTCTACCGGGATTAAGAAAGTGGGACAATACCATGGTAGACGGCACAATACTGGAAGCGATGGAAGGAGGATTTGTTAATGTGACGGCTGCTACCACCTTGAAATTCCCGGTAATAAAAAATAACTCAGTCAACGGTAGACTGGCTGAAGGAATTCATACTCAAAACCCACTCAATGAGCCAAATTGGGAAGTCTACCTAAATCTGGATCAGGGTAAGCTGAAGAATCGGATTTCGGGTATTGGTATGAATAGTCAATCAAATGACGGATATGACCCATTAGACGGACTCAATATGCCTCATTTCTTTGATGCTTACCTGGAAGTCAATCATATGAAAGAAGCTAATGGAAATTTCCTTTCAAAAGACATTATTCCAACTTCAGAAAATCATGTCTGGGAATTTTCTATCACCTCAAGCAGTGATGAACCCCTTACCTTTTCATGGGATAATTCCTACTTCGGTGATAATGACAGGCAATTATATCTATGGGATGTTGACCGGCAGGTAAGTGTTGACATGAGATCATCAGATTCTTATAGCTTTAGTAAAAGTGAATCCAAATCATTCCAGGTTCTCTTCGGTTCAGCTGAATTTATTTTAGAAAAGATTGATGTTTCAGATTTCATCGTTCATAATATTTGGCCTAACCCAATAGAAAAGGAGATGAATATAGCCTTTACATTGCCATCTACTGACGGAGTACAGGAAGTAGCCATGGAGATGGTCGATATGATGGGTCGAAAGGTTTGGTCATACACGAATAAATTTAATCCTGGCTACCATGAACTTAGTTGGATCCGGGAATCCATACCATCAGGCATTTATATCATCTCGATGAAAGTGACTGGTACAGCTAAACAAACCCGGTTGATATTGAAATAAGTTCAATCAAAATTTTACAAATATGAAAACACCATTTGTAATTCTCTTAATTGTTACTGCTCTTCAAGCCTCCTCACAAAATCAATTTATCGAGGGCACCAGTAATACCATTCTGGTCAGTGTAGGAACAAAACCTGTAGAAGTTGAACCAAAACCGGCAGTAGTTGAAACTGTACTACCGCCAGCAAGCAATAAGGCTGAATTGGAAATCACCCTGGAATCCCTGGGTATTACTACCCTACCAAAATATTATGCATTGATCATCGGGGTTTCTGAATACGAATATGCTGGTGCTGGGCTGCCCAACCTTGACAAGCCCATGCACGATGCAGAAAATATTTATCACCTGTTAACCACAAAATATGCGTTTCAGCCAGAGCATGTCACACTATTAAAGAATGCAACCCGGGAAGACATTATTAACAATTTTGACAAACTCGCTAATGAGGTTGAAGAAAAGGACAATTTATTGGTTTTTTATGCCGGTCATGGTTTTTATGATAAGGATAAAGATTTCGGTTATTGGCTCCCATCAGATGCAAAAGTTACAAGTAGGGCCGCCTGGATAGCCAACAGCACCATTAAAGATTATATTGGCGCCATTAATTCAAAACATACATTGCTGATCACTGATGCTTGTTTTGGTGGGAGCATTTTCAAAACACGTTCAGTTGTAAATGTTCTCAGGCGCTTTCATGATTTATATAAAGACAATAGTCGAAAGGCATTAACCAGTGGTAACCTTACCGAAGTACCTGATCAAAGTGTATTCCTTAAATTTCTTTTAAAAGAGTTGGAAGAAAACCAGGATCCATTTCTATCGGCCTCTGCATTATATACCAGAATCTACGAGCCCATCTTAAACAATACTCCCAGTACTCCACAGTTTGGTACCATTCAGGGTGCCGGTGATGAAGGAGGGGATTTTTTCTTCATCAAGAAAGACTAGACTATGATCCTTTAGTTTACCCTATTCTAATATTTAACCTTTGATTTCTTTATTTTCCTAAACCTGTGCCGAACCAGATAATCAATTAGATACAGGTAAAAAGAAATCAACAATATGTTTACGTGAAGGTGGAAAAAGATAAAACTGAAAAATGAAATGGCTATAAGGCTTAATATGATGAAAAAGCCCTTTGTCATATTGCCTAGAAAGACGGATAATTTCAACTTTCGTATGAGTTGCTCAAGTGGGTCGTTAGGATTAAATATGCCCATGGTTATTAAGAGAAAACAAATGAACATATAAATCAGAAAGTACCAGGTGATGACCATATCCCCCTCTTCCAGAGCTAAATAAGCATTTGTAAGTACAAGTGGACCCGAAATTTGCCCTAAGTAGGTTTCAATATTATCATGATGGATAAAATCGCCTAGAACAATAATCCGATTTTTTGTCAAATCATATATCGCTTCCTCTCCTAATGCAAGCAATTCCCCAAGATTTATCAATGGGTAGCTCTTTTTAATCAATAAATCAAAGTTTGTGATACGCAGGTCAAGAAAGAATGGATCAATGAGTGAATGGCCATTCATCCTAGGAAATAGCGTTCGATGATCATATCTTATGTTATTCTTTTTAAGATAATGAGCTAATGGTATGGTGTAATTATTATCACCATAAGACAATTTAAACTTGGTTAGCTCATCATTAATTACCTGGACAGACGCAATCGCAGATGGAACCTCAATGACTGGGTAAATAGGAGTTAAGGAGTCCGAAAGAAGTCTGGACGCTAAAAAATGGGGAAGTTTCTCAATCACATTCTCCAAATCTGCATCCACATCCTGTGGTTGCTCAAAAAAAATGTCGCAAATGATAAACTCATAATCAGGTCGTTTTTGAAGCACTGAAAATATATCAATGAGTTTTTTTCTATCCGTGATAGGTCTGTTCCCAATCGTCAAAAACCCCGTCTCGTCATAAACATTGACTAATTGGTTGTCATACGAGGTATTGATGAACAAAAAGCGTTCGGAATTATGTTCATAGGGAGAGAAAAACTCTTTTGTTAGCTTACCAGCCTGAATGATTTTGGCCTCATCTTTATAAAGAAAATAGGACTCCTGAATAAACAATGAAACAAAAACGAGGAAAAGGGCATGCAATCCATAAAAAATGTACCTCCAGCGTTTGATGAAACTGAACATTACATCCCTTTTAGTATTTCAAGGTCAGAATCGCTGATCTTTCCATAAGTTTCCGCAATAAAAGTTTCTAATTCATCGGGAGAAACTGTTTTCTGATTAACTGTTTCAAAAAACTTTAATCTTTCATCAAATTCTTGTTTGTCCATCCGTATAATTTTGATATCAGCAATTGGGAGGGTATAACCAAAATCTCCATCAAGCATAACCAGCTTATAAGTACCCTTATCTAGTGATTCCAGGAAAAAGTTGTCATAAGTAAGGTTTTTCAAAACAAATCCGGCTTCTCCAAGGACTTGAAGTTTCCCGTTTTTAGGCAGATTACGGAGTAGATCACCAATATTCAGCTTATGCCTGTTAATCACTAAAATAGGTTGCGAAAAATAATTGGTCAGCTCATTGGTCGTGCTGATTTTCCCACTCCCCCGGGTACTTATCTGAGTGGTTACAGGAAACAAATTCTCATTGACAAAATAAGAAAGTAATGATGGTTGACCGTCTGTATCTTGAGTATCTTTTGGTTTGATAATTCTCTTCCCGGATTGATTGCTAAATACGATAAGGAAGTCATTAGTGGAGCTGAATACAATTTCATCATCAGGTGAAAGCTTGTCTCTAAAACCAAGGGTATCCTTATTATGCGTTATGATTCCATTTGTATGTAGCACATAGTAAGTCTCCTGAGCAAAGGAAATATTGATAAACAGCAGAAATAAAAATAATACGGTTACTAACTTCTTAATATCCACACGTTTAAGATACCTAAAGTTGTGATAAACAGAAAGTAAAACGTGATTGAATTCCATTGCCCTATGTCGATTTTTACACCGACTTAAGATGGTGAAACAGTTTCGATGATACCCCAATTCCAAAATCCACACAATTCCCCTAACTTTAGTATCACCATCCAAACCAACCCAAACCATGAAGTTCCAATACCTTGCCTTATCACTAGTTGTCTTATTTGTATCCAGCTGCAAGAAGGATACAGGAAGTTCTTACGTTGAACCACTTGCACTCATCGAAAATGTTGAGCCTCAACCCCTACTAGCCCAGGCTACCCGACTCAATGATGCGCTAAACCACATCGGCAGCCCTCTCCCATTGGATATCAGCAATGACCTGCTGTCACTCTCAGAGGAAGTACCCAATGAAACCACAGTCCGAAAAATACAGGAGCTTCTGGATCCATTCTGCCTGACCATGATCCACATCAACCCGGAATCCAGGGTGAAAGTCACAGCTGGTCCAGCACGTCCACAACTCAAGCAGGAAGGATGGTCAGTGTTCCTGGTGAAAGTTCACAATGAAGCAGCAGTTACCGCCAGACTGGAAGTAGAAAGCCCTAATGCCATGCCTTCCCTTCATAAATCTACGGGGAGCCACCATGCCAAAGAAGAAAATACCATTACCGAGGCCGAAGTAGAAAATCGATTCCTGCAGCTGGCTATGTTCAGGGATCGGCCGCTCAAAACCAATTTATCGGGATTGAACCTGGAGTATGCAGTGATGATGGTCTACACCCGCCAAACGGGTCAACGGGAAGCCAATATCGGATTCAATGTAGGTCAGGGAACACAGGACATCGGCTTCAGAAATACCATTGATATCCTGTTTGATATTCAACCAGCTGTAAAGGTGGTTTTTGATGTGAAAGATGAGGATGGGTCCGATGTCATGGCTTCGTTTGTGGTTGCCGATGGAATTGGGCGATTCTATGAAGCTGATAAAGAGGATCCTCTCCCGATGATTATCGACTAAGACTTGCACAATACCTGAAATGGGGTGGCAATGCGGAAAAAAGTATCAGTGACTGGGCTGTTAACATGTATACCCAGCCCAAACTGGAGGGAACCAAAGAAATTGTCCAACCCAAACTCAGTGGAATCTATCCCCTGCCCGCCCGTCGAGTCGCCATGCGGGATGAGTACCCCGACTTTTTCTTTCAGCCACAGATCTACCGCCAATCGGGCGAACATCTATACCTACCTCCCGGAAACTACAATGTCGTAGTTGGTCGCGGTCCGGAATATTTTCCCAAACTCATTCCACTTCAGGTACCTGAAGGTGAGGAAACGATTGAGCTTTCAGTTGAGCTGGAACGCTGGATCCATATGAAAGAGCTGGGTTGGTATAGTGGTGATCACCACATTCATGCCTCAGGATGTTCCCATTATGAAAGTCCGACCGAAGGAGTTATGCCAGAACACATGTGGCGCCAAATCCTGGGTGAAGATCTGAACATGGGTAGTAACCTCACCTGGGGTCCTTCCTGGTATCACCAGAAACAATATTTTACAGGGGAGTCACATCCACTGTCTGATCAGAATAACCTTTTAAGGTATGATGTAGAAGTTTCCGGATTCCCCTCCTCACATTCCGGACATGTCGTATTACTTAATTTAAAAGAAGATGATTATCCCAACACCACTCTAATTGAAGAATGGCCCAGTTGGACCTTACCAGTACTCCAATGGGCTCAAGAACAGGGTGGTATTGTCGGTTATGCCCACTCAGGTTGGGGGCTGGAACCAGTTGAAGAAACATTTGAGCTCCCTAACTATGTCATGCCCAAGATGACTGGCATCGGAGCCAATGAATATGTGGTCACCGTAGCTCATGATGCCGTGGATTTCTATTCTGCGGGAGATACCCCAAGCACCTGGGAGCTCAACATGTGGTATCATTCGCTAAACGCTGGGTACCGGGTTAGGTTAAGTGGGGAAACTGATTTCCCTTGTATCTCGGATGAAAGAGTGGGTGCCACACGTACCTATGCTAAGATTGATGGGGAACTTACTTTTGAAAACTATATGGATGCCCTGACCAAAGGGAAGACCTATGTGTCAGATGGCTTTTCACATCTAATTGATTTCAAGGTAAATGACCTAAACCTTGGAGAAGGAGACAGTGAATTATCAGTGAAATCTGGAACAAATCTTAAAATTTCCGGGAAAGGTGTCGGCTTTCTAAGTGCGACCCAGGGACCCGTTGAGGCTTCTGTTGCGGAACGTTCACTGACAACCTTCCCTTACTGGCACATTGAAAGAAGTCGTATAGAACAAAGTAGGAATGTGGCGGTTGAATTGTTAGTCAATGGCAAGCCGGTTGATAAAAAAGAGATACCCGCTGATGGTTCCTGGTCAGATGTTAATTTCAGTTACAATATCAAGGAATCTGCCTGGGTTGCTTTGAGAATCTTCCCAAGTTCCCACACCAATCCCATCTTCGTGAAAGTGGATGGCAGACCGATTGCTGTAAAAGAAAGCCTTGAATGGTGCCTGGCCGCCGTTGACCAGTGCTGGACAGAAAAAAGTAAGCAGATCCGTGAAGAAGAATTGCCAGCAGCGAAAAAGGCGTATGATGAGGCTAAGCAGATTTATAGGGAAAAATTGGCAAATCTTTAGCCTGGAATTATGATGATCCTAATGTGCTTTAAGTCGGTGTTGTCACCGACTTAAAGATTTCCTATTCAAGCCTCCAACTCCCCAAAACCCTTCAAGAATAGTTTCTCGAATCATTTAACGTAAATTAACGTTGTATAACGTATATTTGAGTTATTGAACGTATATTAGCGTTATAATTCTGTATTATGAAAGAGCTAACACAAAGAGAACTTGAAGCATTAGAGGTCCTCTGGAAAATCAAAAAGGGGTTTGTGAATAATGTATTGGAAGAATATCCTGATCCAAAACCACCCTATACGACCATTTCCTCAATCATCAGAATTTTGGAATCCAAGGGTTATGTTACCCATAAAGCATACGGTAAAACGCATGAGTATACTCCAATAATCTCAAGAGTTCAGTACAAAAAGACCATGCTAAAAAGCATGGTATCTCAATTTTTTGAGGGTTCACTAGACAACGTAGTATCCTTTATGGCCAAAGAAAATGAGCTGACTGAAAAAGAGGTGAATGAAATAGCAGAACTAATTGAACAATTTAAAAACAAAAAGAAATGATCAACTGGTTGACCTATTTATTAGAAGTATCCATATGCCATGCCTTTTTCTTTCTGGTGTATTATGGGTTCCTTAGAAACCTCTCCTTCTTTCAAATCAACAGGGCATTCCTGCTATCCATCACGTTGCTTGGGTTCATTGTCCCCGTTTTAGATATTCCTGTAGGTAATAGCATTACTTCTGAAACAGTCGCCCCTTTCACATTAAATCTTCAGCAGCTAACATTCAATGATTCGTTAGTATCAACTACACAAGAAGAGTTATCATCAATCAATTGGCTATTGGTGCTATTCAGCATTGTCTACTTTTCAGGTGTTTCATTTCGATTGTGGAAACTATCCAGCGGGATTAGTAAGGTTTTTAAACTCATTAGAGCAAATGAAATTACAGACTACAAAGGACTAAAAACCATTTACCTGAAAGAGGGTAATCATACCTTTTTTACCTTCATGAGCTACCTGTTTATCAATACCAATAAAATTGACATTTCTTCTGATGAATTGAACCAGGTAATCGAGCATGAAAAAGTACATCTGATAAATAAGCATACAATAGACAATCTTATATTGGAGTTTGTCATTGCCTTGTGTTGGTTCAATTCAATCCTTTACATCCTAAAAAGGGAATTAAACCATACTCATGAATTTTTTGCTGATGAGGTAGCCAACGGAAATGGCAATAAAGACAGCTATTCAAGACTCATTCTCCGGCTTTCCTCCAGCAATGGTGAGCAATATCTCACCCATCAATTTTCAATGAAAAACATTAAAAAAAGAATCATTATGCTTAACAAAACCAAAAATCAAAAAAGTGCTTTACTCTGGTATAGTATTATTTTTCCAAGCCTAATCGTATTACTTGTAGCATTTGCTTGTGATTATGAAGAGTCAGTAATAAAAGATAAAGAACAAGGTGCAAAAGACAAATATAATCTATTAGTTAGGGAGAATTTTGGGTCAATTGGCCAATGGAGTTCTATCAATGAAGTTGTGGATACTGTAGAAATCGATATAAGTAAAAACAAATTGTCAGCAGAAGAAATCCAGACTATAATGGTCGATAGATTGAATACCAAAATAGGAATAATTTCATGGACTGGAAATACTCTATATTCTGATGAATATCTATCCAAATACATTGGCTTAAAAGAAGGTGAATCCTTTAATGAAGAAACCCTCAATGCAAAGCTTAACTATAACCCTGATGGTAGTGATCTGTCCTCCCTGTATATGGATAAGGGGTATTTGTTCTTCACTATCGAGATAAAAAAGATCAATCATGAGGGTAATGTTGACTTGGTGTTCGAAATCAATGAAGGTGACGTATTCACTGTAAGTGAAATAAAAGTAGCTGGAAACCAAATGGTGAATGATGAGGAAATATTCAAAATGATCAGCCTTAAAAATGGAGGTATATTCAATAGAAGTAAACTCCTTGAATCTCAAAAAGCAATTGCAGAATCTGGCTTATTTGATTCGGCTAAGGTAAATCCCAATATAATACCAAACCCTTCAGAAAAAACAGTTGAAATAGCGTTTCAGGTATCTGAACTGTGATTTTAATAATGTGCTTTAAGTTGGTGTTGTCACCGACTTAAAGCTTTCCAAATCAACCTTCAAGCTCCTCTAAAGCCTTCTTCTTGTAAGTCCTGCTAACCGGAATCTTTTCATCTATCATGACCACATGTTCACTGTTGAAAGCAGTGATCCAACGTTTGTTTACTATGAATGACCGATGTATCCGGATAAAATTAGAAGGAAGGGATTCTTCCAACACACTAATCTTTTCCTTCGTCATGGTCTTGCCATCCACTTGGTGGATCATTACATAATCCGCAAGGCTCTCAATGAACCTGATATTATCCATCACGATGGGCACCTGATGCCTATCCGAAACGACAGTTAATATTTGCTGCTGATCTTTTTCTAGTCGCTCCCTCAATAACGCTTTCTCAGAATCAACCTGTCTTAACGATTCTATCATCCGAAAAAAGGCAAACCCAAAAACAATCAGGTAAATCGTCGTAGCAACAGAAAGTGTATCCACTGTCAAGGGATTCATATCTCCAAACCTGAAGTTGTACATGTAAATGAAGGAAAATACCATAACCATCATTTCCAGGTAGAGTGTGATCACTACCATATAAAACATATACAGTGAGAACATCCAATACCTTTTGGTTAATAGGTAATTTGGAACCAGGTAATAATTGAACACATACGCCGTACCAACAGCAACCGGCATCAGCATCGTGACATAGTAGAAGGCTTCCATAAAATCACTGTTCACACGCCCATAATAGACGACAAGAATCACAGCAATTGTGATCCAAAGGAGAATGTGTTTCAGAATGTTATTCTTCATTTTGACACATTAAAAATGGGGTATTTTGCTTTGATATTAGAGAAAAGTCGATGAATTACAGTTTTAGCCAGGGATTCTACATTGTATATCAATGTGTTCCCACTGAACTTTGAAGAAGTATTTTAACCTAAACAAAAAATAAAATGTTTGAACTATTCTATATGGGTGGTACCCTGTTTATGAGTATCCTCACCATCATCTTTGTTGCTATGATCGCTATAACTGTAATCAATGGAATCCCGGTAATAAAGGGAGAAATCGAATCCTCCGAAGGAAGAGCAAAGATCTCTTATATTAAATCTGTTGGGCAATTTGCGCTGGTCATCGGAATCCTGGGACAGCTAATTGGACTCACTGATGCCTTTAGAGCAATTGAAGCAGCCGGTGATGTTTCACCTTCATTGGTGTATGGAGGATTGAAAGTATCTATGATTACCACACTGTATGGATTTACCATTTATGTGATTTCCTACCTGATCTGGTTTGGACTGAGCTGGAAGCTTAAGTAAATCCTATCAGTATTTGTAAAGGCTTTTATGCCTGGAAATTACTTAAGTTCTCATCACTCAATTTTCTAGTGACTTCATTTAAATCAAACCAAAAATGAACAGAACAGGAATGTCAATCCTTTTAGTTCTAATAGCTATTTATAGTTTAAAATCTCAATCCTGGGAAAAGGAATTAGACTCTGTAATGAGAATTATTGAAAAGGACGAGTTATTTCAAGGCCAGATTCTGTTTGCCGAAAAAGGGAGAATCTTATTTAACCATGCCTATGGAAAGGATCTAAAAGGAGATATAATCACACCTGAAAGTCCTCTATCAATCGAATCTGTTACCAAAACTTTTACAGCAACAGCAATACTTATTTTAAATGAAAGGGGTCTTCTGAGCTTAGACGATAAATTAATCAGATACTTTCCGGAACTACCATACAAGAATGTCACAATCCGTAACCTGCTCAACATGACCAGTGGATTACCAAGGTTCTTCACAACATTTATAGACGCAGGTGATACTACCAAACAATTATCAAATGATGATTTTATAAAAATGATCTCCTATTATGAACCAAAAGCAAATAAACCTCCGGGTGCATCATTTTTTTATAGTGATGATAATTACATGATTTTAGCTTCGATCATTCAAGATGTCACCGGAGAAACCTTTGCAAACTTTCTAAAAGAGAACATTTTTGATCCTGTCAAAATGAAGAATACGTTTGTGAAAGAATTCAATACACTCAACCAAGATCAAATTAATTCCACAAATTTTATGGCAGTGTACGGTAGTGGTGAAGTATACTCAACTGCAAAGGATTTACTCCTCTTTGACCAGGCACTTTACACCAATCAAATAATAACAAAAGAATCAATACAAAAAATGTATGATCCACCGGTTCTGGGAGATGGCTCTCTTTCAAATTATGGATTTGGATGGAGGATAAGTAACTATGGAAATAAAACGGAGGTCTATGCTGTAGGTGATGGTGAGCATACAAGGGCTAGCATCCAGAGATTTCTCGATGACCAAAAGACTTTTATCTATATTCATAATTATTCTGGACAGGAATGGAAACCCGTATACCATACCGTTAAAAACATTTGGAATGGGGAGGACTATGAAATTCCTTCTAAGCGGGTGATTTATGATATTGACCCAGACATTTATGAAAGTTATATCGGACAGTATCTTACCAAAAATTTTGGGTTATTGCATATTTCTGAAGAAAACGGCAAGCTATTTCTGAGGCCCGATCCTATCCCAGGTAAAGAAGAACTTGTTCCTTCATCTAATACTACTTTTTATTTTGCCAACCAGGGGGTGGAATGGGAATTTTTTCTAAATGAGAGAGGAGAAGTAATTGGTTTTGGAATTAGAGGAAGACAGGAAATGATGGGTCCAAAGCAATGATTTTATCTCCTACCTAATCTGGTTTGGATTAAGCTGGAAACTGAAATGACAACTCATTAAGATTAATAATTGCATAATCAGGAGGCTAGCCTTTTTGTTATTTTTAAAGTATTAAAAGGGAATAGTCTCCGCTTATGCACTTTAAATCACTTCTCTCCTATCTTGTTTGCTACCTTCTTTTCAGCAATTTAATCCTTGCCCAAAAAGTAAACGACTTCCCAAAAAAATCGGACCCATTACATAAGAAAGTAGAGATGTTCGACAAGCTCATGATGGGCAATCACTGGAATGAGGGGGCTTTCATGCAATATGTCATCTTCCCTCCTGCAGGCCTGGAACGTCCAATCATCGGCCCTCAGGCTGATTGCCTCGATGGGACCACAGAGATGCTGGCTGCCTATTCACATAAATATGCGATCACAAAGGATCCAAAAGACCAAAAAATTGCCAACCAAATCTTTGAAGCCGTAGAACGAATGGAAAAAGTGACCGGGGTTCCAGGTCTGGTTGCACGAAGCTTCAACAAAACGGATAAATCACTGTGGCATGAAGAGGTCTTCTGGTATCATGAATGGCATGAGTCATCCTCAATGCCCGGATACCGATGGCTTGGAGACCTCAGCGCAGATAAATTCACTTCCATATTCTATGGAGTGGGTACTTTTTGGGAACTCTGTGCAGATGAAACATACAAAAAACGAGCAGCGGATCTTTTGGATCGATTTATCGGTCGGGTAATCGATGACAACTTCAAACTAACAGATTTGGATGGCAAAATGACTTTATGGGGAAACTTCTGTCCAGACCTACCACATCAGGAATTAAACTCGCTGGAGATGCTGGCAGCATTAAAAGTAACCCATCACATTACCGGAAAAGAACGATTCAATGCAGCCTATCACATGCTGATTGATCGGTATCATTACGACGACCGTGCCATCAATGCCAAGATCGTGTTTCCCCCTGAATGGAGAAATGTAGGGGATGATTATCACGCTGCCCGTTCTTTGTATATGTTGATGAGACTGG
Organism: Bacteroidota bacterium; assembly: GCA_047947195.1. Classification (GTDB taxonomy): domain Bacteria; phylum Bacteroidota; class Bacteroidia; order Cytophagales; family Cyclobacteriaceae; genus UBA7330. The sequence goes on along the minus strand of CP170458.1, from coordinate 115,845 downwards.
AAAAGGATAATAACCTGCTGATCAAGTACAAGATGAGCCTCAACAGGCACTGGTATGACTGGAAGGACATGGATCTTTCCTGGGAAAGCAGTATCTGGTTTATCATGGTCTACCAGGTGCTCACAGGTGAAGAGGTATTTAATGATCATAGAACCCAGGTAGTAAAAGATATGTGGGGATTTGATCGTCAGGAGCGGGTATTCGACATTCCACAGCCAGATGGGAGTTTCAAACAGGTCAAATCTGAATACGAACGAACTGCAGGCGCTATGATTAGAAATTATTGGTTTGGCAGGTATTATAATATTATAGATCCCAAATGGTAAAAGAAATATCAACAATGAAATCAATTCTATTACTCATAGGTATTTCCCTAAGTGCCGCAATCCTGAAAGCTCAGGAAACACCCACCCCTCCCGAAGGGATGGTCTATGTTCCGGCTGGTGATTTCATCATGGGCAGCGAATATGGAGATCCTGATGAACGACCCAAACAAATTGCCTCTACAGGGGCCTTTTTCATTGATAAATACGAAGTCTCCTATGCTGAATATGCCCAATTCGACCCGGACTTCGAGATCCCGGAAGGAAAAGAAGACCGGGCTGTGATTGTGACCTGGAGCCAGGCCAATGCCTATGCGAAATGGGCTGGAAAGCGGTTACCAACCGAGAAAGAATGGGAGAAGGCTGCAAGGGGTACCGATGGCAGAATTTTTCCCTGGGGTAATACCTATGATAATACCTATGTAGTTTGGGACAAAACCCTCACCCGGGGCGGATCAATCGCTCAACCGGAAAGTCCCTACGGGTGCTACGACATGGCTGGAAGTGTATGGGAGTGGACCTCCGATTGGTATAAGCCCTACCCTGGAAATGATACACCCATGGAACAATATGGCGAAACATATAAAGTGATGCGGGGCGGTTCCAATTTCAATAATCATTCCTTTATCCGCTGCTCACATCGGTATTATGTACTTCCCGAAAAGATAGCCGCATATCCGGTTGGGATAAGGTGTGTGAAGGATGTGGAGTAGCTGGTATCTGTTCAAAACCCAGGACAACATTTTGCTATTCCATCTATCGTATATAAAGGTTTATGTGTAATTTGACGATGTATACCAGGTATAGTGAATAAACTTCACTATACCCGTATGTTAGCGCCAATTACCGATGAAGAAACTATACGCCATTTTAATATTTATGATCATGACAACCTTTTGTCATGGACAAGATGAACCATTAAGTTTGGCAAACGCAATTTTTGCAAAAGAAAAATTTCCGAACCTCGACAAACACGTTACTGGAGAATATAAAGGACGCCCAAATGGGACTGATCTCCCAACTAATGTTACAACTGACTTTCTACTACTTGGACAATATGATAAGACCGCAGTAGTTAATATAACAATTACTGATTCAGCCGGACAAGCATTTGATGGCTATTTACATTTTGTAAAAGAAGAGGTTTGGAAAATTACCGCCTTTAGGGCATTGGCATTGACTGGAATAATAGGTCAAATCAAGGAAATGCTTGAAAATATGACTGAATCACAAATTGATAGCATTATTGAACGGTCAAAGAATGACACCAAAGGATTTGCTTTGTTTAAAACACGAGAAGAATATGAATATACACTTGGTAATGCTCGATTAACACTTGCCTCAGACAAAGAACTGATTGACCATTTTAAGAAAAACGAACTAGACTTTGAAAAACTTAAGGACGACTTGATAGCTAATGGCATAATGTCAATAAAGAGTGGACTTCAGGATATGGCAGACGCGGACCGATTCAGGAAACGATTAAACAAATTATTACTGAACACTGTTGGGCCTGATGTTTTCAATGGTTCATCAAACAACTTGAACTTTAATATTGGAGGAATGGTAGACAATACTGTGGGCTATCTGTTTATTGCAGACAAGGAAAAAGTACCAAAGATGAATCCGAACAGTATTATTATGATTAGAGAATTAGGAAATGGTTGGTACCTATTTAAGACAACGTGATAGTAGTTTAACTGGCGCTAACAATGCCTATAATTCATGCCGGCGGAAACTAATAATTATTTATTAAATTGGTCCGCCGGCACGCATTATAGGCTGGCGTTACCTTGCATTCCTCCATGAAACAACTACTGATAATATTCATTATTACCTTTTCAGCTCCCTCAGTATTTAGCCAAGGTTTCAAAGAACGGCATCCCAATATCCCATCCTTCATCAATAATTTAAACTCTGAACTAACAAAATGTAAAATTGTGACAGTTACAAACCAAGAATTAATGGAACAAGTTACTGATGGTGGTGGCGAATTAACTGGCTATTTTGAAAATGGAGAAATTAAAAAAATGAAACTTCGGGTTGGTCTATCATATGGAATAGAAGAACTCGAATTCTACTTTCAAAGTTCGAAACTATATTTTGTACTTGAGACTTTTAACCAATTTCAATATAACGATGAGACTGGTAAGTTCAACTATTCTAAAACGGATCTTACATTCAGAGGTGATTATCTTTTCATAACTCCTTTTGATTATGAAACACTCGGTCACAATCGATTTGAGAACGATGAACTTGACCCAGAAATAGTTTTAAAAGAAGAAGCGGAAGAATACCTGAATATTCTGAGTAAGAAACTCTAAAATTCGTAATGGAAGTTACTATTCATGGATTCATTAAAGTTGGGGATAGGAAACATGTCATAGACCTGATGAAGAATGGAACTATTTACGCAAATACAGTCGAATATTTCAGAAAAATTGAAAGTGCCGAAAAGAAAGATGTTTCAGAGGGTGCGAACGCCTCACTCAAGATAAATGTCAGGAAAATCCTAATCGAGAATAGGTTCGAAATACCTTATGAATTCTCAAATGCCAAGCTGAACACTTACAACGACACTTTAAACAATACTCATCTATACTGCATGTACGGGGTTAAGCCCGAACATATCACAGGAAAGCCCTTCATTGACGAAAGAATACTAAAATTCGGTGATGCTGCATTGGTAATTACAAATCCTAAGGAGTTTATAAAAAGAGTTGAACAAGTAGCTTCAAAATATTCTTTGAATTATAAACCTGTAACATATTACAATCCAAAAAACGACTTTACTGAATTATCCATTTTCAATAAACCTGATACCTACGAACACCAAAATGAATTTCGGTTGCATTTTGGTCACTCTGATCCAGAACCTTTGACATTGAAGATTGGATCTATTGAAGATATCTCTCATTTAATAGCCTCCAAGGATCTTTTAATGCTTTACTATAAATATCATTAACGCAAGGTAACAAGCGTGAACCCATGAGTATAGATATTATTCTTAGCCAAATATTCTTAACTATAATACTTCTCTATTTTCTGAGAGGACTTTTCAACTGGGTACTTCTCAACCAAGTCGAAGGAACTAATCACCCAAGAATATTCAATGCTCGACCACAGGATCTAATTCTTACTTTAAGACATCTAACAATTAGTTTTTTGAAGCCATGGTGGAAAGGAGACAAACACCGAACGATGAAACTGATTTCGAACGTCTTATCAGGCTTCCTATACCTTTCAATTCTAGCTCTTTTTGTCATTTTTGTTATCAACTACAAACTGTAATATCCATGACGGTCAAACTAACAAATGACGAAGCTCTGGTACTCTTTGATTTTCTTTCTAGAATTTCTAAGAATGAACCCGAAGGTCTTTTTGAGGATCAATCTGAACAACGAGTCTTATGGAACTTGGAAGCTGAACTGGAAAGGCAACTTAATGAACCCCTTTCATCGGACTACAACGAACTTCTATCTACCGCAAGGCAAAACGTAAGAGACTGAAAAACGCGCCACAACATTATGTATGAGGCATGTGCTAATGTGCTTTCTGCAAAGTGCATCGGTACTCGACCGTTTCGTCTGCCACCGAAAAAGGTTTGTGCTGTTTGGAACCTTCAGTTTGCGGGATTTTTTCACTTCAGAACGCACTGCATTCTACAAACTTTGGAAGCACCGGCAGACTTCACTATTTTAGTGCTGTCCACAAAGTGAGAGCACACGCCTCATACATGGGCGATATCTATGATAAAATCAAGCCATTTCAACTTTTTTTAGTGCAATTCTATCCTGATAAGGTGTTCCCCTCTTAACTACTGCTACAATTCGATGCAGTAGCTTATTCCTAATCGCATTTAGTATCGTCATTTTCCCTTTCCCTTCCTCTCTTTTTCTTTGGTAATATTCCTTAAGTTCCGGACAATGCCGGATGGCACTCATAGCAGCCATGTGTAGATCAAACTTCAGGACTTTGTTAGCAAAATTGGATGTCCCTGGTTTTCCGTAGATGCTTGTCCCACTTTGATACTCGAAGGGTGCTACCCCACAATAACAGGCTAACTTCCTTCCATCCAGCATCCTCGTAAATCCATGAGTGTAAATGATCAGGTCCGTAGCCAGTACTTTGCCAACACACTTCACTGAGGTCACCAGATCGTAGAGTATTCGTACTTCTCTGTCCATTTGAACAACTTCAAGCATCTTAGCTTCTACCTTTTTCAAAGAACTGGCTAATCCATCCAACGAAGTCTTACTCAGTCTCCTCATCTCTGCAGCTGCCTTCTTGTCGAAATGTCCTATTTCATCAATGGCTCTCTCTTGGCTCAGCTTGCTCTTTAACAGTCGGGATCTTAATCGCATCAGATGCTGCAATCGTTCCAGAGTGGGATGAGTAAGCTTTATCAGCTTTGCCTCAGATTGATGAACCATGGCAAACCTTGCTATCCTTTCTGCGTCTATCTTATCACTCTTCCCTCTGGCCAATCCTATACTTCGCTTGATATGTAATGAGGACTCCAACCATACTTTCCCGCCTCGGCTCATCAGGTACTTTACCAGGTTCCTGGTATAGATTCCCATATGTTCCATACAAAACAATGTTTGTTCATGATCATCATTACCGTGTTGCTTCATCCATCGCTTAAGCTTGGTATAGCCCTCTGAAGTATTGGTCAGGGTAATTGAAATGGATCTTTGGCTGGATACCTCAATCATACAGGCATCCATACTCTCTTTGCTTACATCTACCCCTACGATAAATGGGTAAACTATTTGTTGACTTTGTTCTTTCTTCATAACTTATTCTTTCTAAACCTTATAGTGGGACGTTCAGCTCACACTGACTCCCGAATATCTATATGAAACTTTTAGATAGGAGAGCAGGTACCAAATCGCCCGATAGGTCTCAACACCTGGTTAGCGCATGGATCTTACCTGCCTTTCCTATCTTTAAGTTACAAACAATGCTTCTTGGAATAGTAATATGAAGGGAAGCTAAAGGTTACCTTCAATTATTCTTCCGCATGAGAAATATCTTTCTAACAATTGTAACAATAAATCTCTTTGCCTGCGGAATTGGAACAAGGAATGAAAAAACAATTGAACCTCCAACTTTCTTAGTTAACCCTGAACTAATAGAAGAACTATTCATCGTAGAAAATCATAATCAGCAAGTGTATCCATTTAAAGAAGTGGAAACCCAAACAGTAGACTTGAATAACGATGGAAAAACTGATAAAATAACCTTATATATTATTGATAACTGGGGAGATCCAGGGAACTTTCACAAAATTAGGCTCGAATTATCTGGCAAAGAACCATTCGAACTTTCCAACTATAGTGGTTGGGTAACATTCAATGAAAATTATTCGATTCCTGAAGATATAGAAGATAAAAACCAATTATCATCAAATAATATCTTACTTCTTAACGCAACTCCAACAACTAAACTCATATTAATATTTGGTTGGATTTATGCCAGTGGACCCGGACTCATGACAATCATTGATCCCGCCAACCAGAAAATCCTCTTCAATAAAAATTGGCGGTTAAGAGACATTATTGACTCGAATTCAGACGGAAATTTGGAACTCTTGGGGTCATCTATTTATGATGGCCCAATCGAACTTTTAGATTTTGGCATCCCTAAAATTGAACTTAAGAGTAAAAACTGAAGGTAACATAGTGTTCTATTATAAATTCAAGCCTATCAACTAGATTATTTCAATAAACATAATATTGTTCCTTATTCAATTCCTATACTCCTACTCCACTTTCATAAAACTATCCTTCCCAACTTCTAATGTTTTTATCCACAACAAAATACTCTATTACAACAACACGATCTTAACAATTCACAACAGTATTTGACTCTCTCATTACATTGTGAAAAGAATATGATACGTTGTGTAATTCTTTAATGATGCTGTAGTCTTTTTTCTAGCTGTTGTTGATATACCAATCCATGTCATGAACTACTTCCTGGCCCTATATCGATGCCTGTAACCAACAATCCGAATTGGATTTTCTCGGAATACATAACGACCGGTCACTCTAATGGCATCCACGGCCTCTGAAAGGTAAGAATATGCCCTGTCGCGGAGCTCTCTGGCATCAGTAGATTTCTTTTGCACATTCCATAAGGCTGTGGCATTGGCCAGTTTGGAGACAAGCCCTGATGCCTGCTTTATCGTTTGTGTTTCATACCCTATGGCCTTCAGTCCATCAATATTATCTTCCGCAATAACCACCAGGTCACTCAGGTCTTGTGTCAGATCATGGTTGGATGTTCCTTGAACGATCTTATTTACAGCCATTTGGATGTGAGGATCATTTCTAAAGGCAAACCTGAAGGTGGCTACGAGGTCTCTTTTTATCTTTTCTGCTTCCAGCTTAATCTTCTCATGCTTTTGACGAAAGCTTTTACGATCTTCCCGGGATCTTATCCAATGAGATTGGGCTTGCTGCAAGGCATCTATCCGTTTGGGCAAAGTTTCATATAGTGTTTGATCTAGTCCTGCCCGAAGCAATGCCGCTTCGTCCTCCAGGATCCACACATATAGATCATGAGCTTCCTGAATAAATACATTTACAGGTATGATTGGTCGCTTCACATCCTTGAGGGGGATTTTTTCAAGGGTCATTTTGAGTGCAGAAAGGTCGTTTTCTATCATATGTTGCATGAACTGGTCAGACACTAAGATAAACACTTTACATTTCTAATAGCGGTATCATTTACCTCGATCAACTTTCCAGCTAAATCTTCGTATCTTTGAATTATGAGTACGGTTGAACTTAAATCAAATCTTCATCAACTAATTGACGGCATCCAGAATACTAAACTTCTGGAATCGCTTCATGATCTTTTATCTGAAAGAAAGAATGCTAAAGCTGGAACATTGTGGAACAGCCTTTCCAAAGATCAGAAAAAAGAAGTAATGGAGGCATTTGAAGAATCTGAGCACCCCGAAAACCTTACCCCCCACTCAGAAATTCTGTCAAAGTATAAATGAAAATTCTCTGGACCAAGAAGGCCCAAACCAGATTTCAAGAAATAATCTCTTACATTCTGACTGAATTTGGAGAAAAGCCATCAATAAGTTTCAAAGACAAGGTATTCGACTTCTTAGAACTCCTTGAACGTTTCCCACAGCTTGGAACTTTAGAAGTAGTGGATAAAAACATTTATGGATTTCAAATCTCAAAACAGACTAAAATATTCTATCGGATCAATAAAGATCATATTAGCTTATTAACCCTCTTCGATACCAGGCAGGACCCAAAAAAGAAACCTGAGTAATATCAGAAAAGATTTCGTACATCCCATAGGATTTCGTTGTGTTAAGGACACGGAATAGAGTTCGGTTGTTTCCAGTGTAAGATTTAACTAGTTTCGAAAGGCATAATAATCCATCTAAATGTCCAACAACACGATCCGTATCTCCCCAAAAGAAATGGAAGAGGTTCTCTTCCGCGTTTTTACCAAATACAATTTCACTGAGGAGAAAGCCAGGCTTCTGGCTGCCACTTACACAGAAAGCACCCTTGTAGGGGTAAATTCTCATGGGATAAACCGGGTTCCCCTTTTCCTGGACTACATCGAAAACGGTTCTGTATTTGTAGATAAGGAAGCTGAAAAAGTTGGGGAATTTGGCAGTATAGAAAGATGGGACGGACACCAGGGGCCTGGGATCATCAATGCAACAAAATGTACGGCCAGGGCCATCGAATTGACTAAGCAACATGGGATGGGGTTGGTTGCCCTAAGAAATACCAATCACTGGATGCGTGGCGGAACGTATGCCAGACAGGCCGCTGATGCTGGCTGTATCTCAATCCTCTTTACCAATACTCAGCCCAATATGCCCCCCTGGGGTGGAAAATATAGCCGGACCGGAAACAATCCATTTTTAGTTGGCATCCCAAGAGATGAAGGTCATGTAATTCTGGATATGGCTGTTTCTCAATTTGCCTTCGGCAAGATCAACGATTATAAGCTTCAGGGGAAAAAATTACCATTTCCAGCAGGATGGGATGAAAATGATGAGCTCTCTAATGATCCGGAAAAGATCACTAAAATAGAAAGGGGATTGCCGATAGGATACTGGAAAGGTTCCGCTTTGTCTGTGATACTGGATATGTTGGCAACTATATTATCCGCAGGGGATTCTACTTATAAAATCAGTAAAAAAGCATATGAAACCGGAATCTCACAGGTATACCTGTGCATTGATCCGGGAGTATTCCATGACAGAGATCTTCAGCAAAAGCTCCTCAATGAAATCATCGGGTATACACGCGATGTGGAACCTATGCACCCTGGTGAAAAGATTTACTACCCGGGAGAACGAAGTATGCTGACAAGAGCCCAAAATCTAAAAGAAGGGATGCCCGTCAATAAGAGCGTCTGGCAAAAGGTCAATAACTATTTGAATTAGATTAAAATGGATATCAAAAATCTTTCAGATCTTAAGAATTATCTGGCTGAGATAGATTTTCTGAAAGATTACCAGCTTACCAATTATAACCTTCTACCGGGAGGTGTTTCAGCACATACCGTATACGTGGATGGGGATCATCCCATTGTGGTCAAACAGGCATTAGGGAAACTTAAAACCCAGGTGGACTGGTTTAGCGATCCCGAAAGAATAGCTATTGAAAACCTGGGGCTCAACTGGCTCTTTAAAAATCTTCCAATAGGGAGTGTTCCTAAGCCGATCTATTTTGATCTAAAGAATAATCTAATGATCATGGAGGGAATTGCTCCACCAGTGGATAACCTGAAGTCCCTCCTACTAAATGGTGTACCACCAAAACACTTAATCGAATCATTCGGAAAAATGCTGGGTACCATCCACCGAAAAGGAATGGAGGATCCAAATTCTCCCAATACCTTTTCAAATCGGGATTTCTTTATCAACCTAAGGCTTGAACCTTACTATGAATTCACGGGAGGTCAGGTACCCTCATCAAAGCCGTTTTATCATAAGTTAATTCAATCAACACTTGATCATCGAATAACCATCGTTCATGGGGATTTCAGCCCTAAAAATATATTGGTGAAAGATAATCATCTCATCCTGTTGGATCACGAAGTCATGCACTTTGGAGACCCGGCATTTGATGTAGGTTTTGCGCTCACGCATTTTCTGAGTAAAGCCAACCATTTAAGCAATATCAGCTTCGTTGATTTAGCTTTACTGGTCTGGGATAGTTATCGAAGTGAATTTTCTTTCAATGAAGATGATTATCAGTCACGCTGCATCCGGCACCTACTAGGGTGTATGTTGGCAAGGATTCATGGAAAATCTCCACTGGAGTACCTTTCCCGGGAACATAGAGATTGGCAGTCTCAGTTTATTTTAGCATTGCTAAATAATATTCCGGGATCAATGATAGCATTGTTGGAAACTTACAAAAAATCACTGAATGAGCGTCAAAGTTGATCATTTCCAGGCCTACGAAATCCTTGATAGCAGGGGAAGACCGACTGTCATGGCCAAATGCTTTTTAGCTGATGGAGCAATTGGGAAAGCTTCTGTCCCATCAGGAGCATCGACTGGTAAGGCTGAAGCCGTTGAATTGAGGGACGGTGATCCCTCCAGGTACAATGGTTTAGGGTGCATAAAAGCCGTCCAAAATATAAACAGCGTGATTAACGATGCAGTATCCGGACTAGCGTTTGCCACTCAGGAGGAATTTGACGAAAAGCTTATTCGACTGGATGGTTCTGAAAATAAATCTCATTTAGGAGCAAACAGTATTTTGGCCTGTTCGCTGGCTTTTGCAAAAGCATATGCAATCAATCAAAAGCAACCGCTGTATCAATATTTTGGGAGCTTATTAGGTGTCAATACCTATCGAAGCCCTAGGCTTACCGTAAACCTGTTTAGCGGTGGAAAACATGCCGGTGGACAGATACCGATCCAGGATCTTTTGATTGTACCCATGAGCGCTCAAACGATTGATCAGGCCCTGGCAGATGTTCATAAAGTTTATTATTCAGCAGCCAAACTGATTCAAAAAAAGTACGGGATGCGAACACTCACTGCTGACGAAGGTGGGCTGGCGCCCAACTTTATCTCCATTGACGACTTGTTTCTAGATGCCATTGAGTCTATAATACTTGCCGGATTTGAACCCGGAAAAGATATAGCCCTGGCGGTGGATGTGGCTTCCAGTCATTTTTATGAAAATGGAACCTACCAGATGGATGACAAGCATCTGTCCGGAGACCAACAAATTGCATTGTTGGAAAAATGGGTCACCAATTATCCAATTGTCAGTATGGAAGATGGACTGGCTGAAGAAGATTGGGCGAACTGGCCAAATCTGAATCAACTCATCGGTAGTAAAGTACTTGTGTTAGGTGACGATTTGCTTTGTACACAAACAAAAAGAATTGACAAAGCCATTGAATCAAAAGCAGCCAATGCCCTACTCCTGAAAGTAAACCAGTGTGGGACCCTTTCTGAAGCATTGGCCGCCTATAAACTGGCAAAATCTGCCGGATGGCAAGTAACTATAAGTGCTCGTAGTGGCGAAACTGAAGATGACTGGTTGGCAGATCTCGCAGTAGGTTGGAGTGGTGATCAAATCAAAGTGGGTTCAATTACACAGTCCGAACGGCTTGCTAAATACAACCGATTGATTGAGATCTCCAGAGATAATCCCACAATCCAAATGAAATCGTGGAATTAGGCTAATTTATGATCGGTAATCGCCTGTTGGATCTTATCCAGTGCTTTATTGATATTCTCAATAGAGTTGGCATAAGATAACCTCAGATATCCGGTGCCATATTGTCCAAATGATGAACCATTCAGTAAAGCAACACCATACTGGTCGAGCAATAGATCGGCCAATTTCTGGGGTTGAATATTCAGTTTCTTCACATTAGGGAAAGCATAAAAAGCACCCTGAGGAGTAATACATGAAAGTCCATCAATTTGATTCAACCCGGCTACAATTACTTCCCTTCTTTTCCGGAAGGCAGCCACCATTTCATCAATGGCAGTTTGATCCTCCTCAAGTGCTTCGATTCCCCCGTATTGGGTAAAAGTAGGTGCACAGGAATTGCTGTTTACTTGAAGTAATTCAATTTTCTTCGCCAGATCTACATTCATTACTCCATACCCCAACCTCCACCCGGTCATGGCAAATGTCTTTGAAAAACCGTCCAAAATGATGGTCCGATCCATCATGTCACCGACAGAGGCAATGCTGTGAAATGGCTGATCATAGATCAATCTTCGATAGATCTCATCAGATAGGACAGCAATATTTCTTTCTGCAGAGATCTTTGCAACTGCTTCAAGATCTTCTATTGGCAATATGCCACCTGTAGGATTTTGTGGAGAGTTTAGGATAATCAATTTAGTCTTATTTGTGACAAGAGATCTAAACTCTTCAATATCAAAACTGAATCCCTTCTCTTCCCGAAGCGGATAGGGAATTGCTTTAGCCTTTACAAAATGTAGCAGTGATTCATAAATAGGAAAGCCTGGATTAGGGTACATCACTTCGTCCCCTTCGTTGACCAGGGCCAGGATCGTAAAAAACATGATAGGCTTGGCTCCCGGAGTGATCACAACTTGTTCAGGATCAACTTTTACATTCCTTGTCTGAGCCGTTTCCCGGGCAATGGCTTCTCTTAATTCATTGATACCGGGAGTAGGGCAATATCCGGTCTTTCCTTCCTGGAGTGCTCGAATGGCGGCGTCCTTGATATTCTGGGGGGTATCAAAGTCCGGTTGCCCAATTTCCAGGTGGATAACTTCCTTTCCCTGAGACTCCAGATATTTTGCACGTGCTAATACACTGAATGCTGTTTCGGAGCTTAATCGACCTACCCTATCTGAAAAATCCATGTTTGTTGTTAATGCTGTATGCTAAAATAATAAACCAGGAATTGAACAAATCATAAATCCTCCTCATTACCTTTAATTGACAAATGGAAATCCTGTTTTATGCAGTATACTTATTCTGGCTTGGGTCCGAAATATACATCGCCAGAAGAAGAGCCAAATCAACAGATAAACAAAATGCCGATAGGGGTTCATTGTATCTCTTATGGATCGTTTTGATTATTGGAAATATTGTCTCTCTTAAGATTTCAAATCAAACGGAATATTACATCTCCCAAAGTGTAGTCATTCAGTATTTGGGGCTTGGTATAATCTTACTTGGTGTGTTATTACGACTGATTATTGTCAGATCCCTTGGTCAATATTTCACCGTGAATGTCACGATAAGAGAGTCCCATCAATTGAAAACGGATGGTTTTTACACCCATGTGAGGCATCCATCCTATTCTGCTCTGATCTTATCATTTATGGGATTTGGGGTTAGTCTCAACAACTGGATGTCACTGGCTGTTGTAACAATTTGTGCCTTTGGAAGCTTCCTCTACCGAATAAACCTGGAGGAAAAAGTGCTTATCGATCACTTTGGACAGGAATACCTGGATTACAGGAAAAAGACCCGAAGACTTATTCCCTTTATATTCTAAGAAACCCCTTATAAGATATAGTGACTGAGATCTTTATCTTTCACCAGACCGGCTAGCTTATCCTGCACCATTTTTTTATCAACGATAATGTGCGCATTTGGTCCTATGGTATCCGGGATATCAAAAAGAATTTCATTTAACAATCGACTCATCACCGTATGCAGCCTTCGGGCCCCAATGTTTTCAACCTCCTCATTAATATGGAAAGCGATTTCCGCCAATTCCTCAAGGGCTTCTTCATGAAACTCAATTTTCACATCCTCAGCGCCGATCAATGCTTCATATTGCTTAGTTAATGCGTTTTTAGGCTCTTTCAAGATTCGAAGAAAATCTGATTTGGAAAGATTGTCAAGTTCAACTCTGATAGGAAATCTACCCTGAAGCTCTGGAATCAGATCCGAGGGTTTACTCACATGAAAGGCACCAGCAGCGATAAAAAGAATATGATCAGTTTGTACCACGCCATACTTGGTCATCACTGAACTACCCTCCACAATGGGCAACAGATCTCTCTGAACACCTTCTCTACTGACATCAGGTCCCTTACCACCACTGGCACTCCCAGAAGCAATCTTATCAATCTCATCAATAAAGATGATACCTGTATTCATAGCCTTGGTAAGTGCTTCTTCCTTCACCTCATCCATATCGATCAGCTTTGAAGCCTCTTCTTCCATCAGAATTTTTCTTGCTTCAGCTATCGTTACCTTTCTCTTCTTATTCTTCTTTGGAAGCATATTGCCCAGCATCTCCTGCAGGTTGATCATCGACGTTTCATCCATATTACCACCGATCATACCCATCCCCGGACTAGCTGACTGCTTCACATTGATCTCGATCTTTCGATCATCTAATTCTCCTGCCCGGATCTTTTCCCTGAATTTTTCGCGGGTTCTTTCGTTTAACTCTTTATCATTTTTGGGATCCTCGAAGGAATCTGTGGTAGAAACTGACGTAGTAGCACCTTTGAGCGGTGGAATCAAAGCGTCGAGTAGGATACCCTCCACTATCTCCGCGGCACGCTCTTTCACTTCCTCTTTCTTCTTCACTTTCACAATATTCACAGCCTGTTCCACAAGATCACGCACCATGCTCTCTACATCCCTTCCCACATAGCCAACTTCAGTAAATTTTGAAGCCTCTACTTTAGTAAATGGTGCATCATCTATTTTAGCCAGTCGTCGAGCGATCTCGGTCTTACCTACCCCGGTGGCGCCAATCATCAGGATATTATTAGGAACAATTTCTCCCTGGATTTCCTCCTTTACATTCATTCTGCGCCATCGATTACGCAACGCGATAGCCACGTTTCGTTTGGCGTCACTTTGCCCAATGATATATTTATCGAGTTCGGCAACGATCGCCTTAGGTGTTAAATTCTTGTTCATGGTTATCTATAATACTTTATTAAAGGAGCGGATGTTCGATTGTAAGGTGAAAAAATTTGCCCCGCCATTGGCATGGTAAACTGATCTGGCATATCTAAACGTAAATTTTTTAATGCTGATCATTAGTCCATATGAAAAACCTGCCCCAGCTCCTTTGTCATTAAGTGATAATTCTTGTCTACGTAAATGGTTGTACCCCAAAAGAAGATTTACATTTTTCGAAAAGATTAATTCTCCACCCAGATTAATTCTACGAAAAAAATCGTCAAAAGCTTTAACTGTACCAGAGGTTTGCGAGCCTTCTCGAAATACTAGATTTTCTTCTACCAGGTTGTAAGCGGTCATGGTAAACCTGATCGGCATATACTGTGGTTTAATAGAGGCCCCTATTTGGACATCAAAAGGCAAGCTTGTATTCGCTGACCCATAAAAATCATTGATTCGAAACCCTACATTTTTAAAAACCAAACCAATATTGAAATCACCTTTAGGATAATGATACATCCCACCAATATCCATCAATATAGATGTAGAGGAATACGTTTCAATAGCAAAGTGAGCAAGCTTCAAATTCACTCCAATAGAGAATGAATTTAGTCGATGACTTTTGCCAAAAGACATCAGGTAATCTGATCCTCGAAATGTCTCACCTGTCACATTGCCTGTCGCATCCATTGATATAAAATCACCATAATCCAGATAATTCAACCCCACAGCTATTCCATCAATCTTTTCAATTGGCAGATAATACTGGCCGGAAAACTGATAAATCCCTGCAAAATAAGGGCTAAAACTGATTGCAATATCAGTATCCTGTATTGAATCAAGAGAGGCCGGGTTATGCTGGAATTGTGTGATATCCCCATCAGAAATAGAGACAACCTTACCCCCTAAAGCAGCATTTCTAGCCCCAGAGGGTAATTGTAAGCTTTGGTACCCCGAAAATTGTGCAGTAGCGGGTAATGAGCAAAGCAGTAATATTTGAAGGATATATCTCAATCAGCCTTTTCTGGAATAACGAACCCCATGGGGTCTTTTGCCTTTTCCTTCAGCAAGGCCAAATCAATGACCTCTTGCACAGTTTCAACAAAATTGATATTCATATTTTGAATATAACTTTTGTTAATCGTTTCCAGATCTTTTTCATTCTTCTTACAAAGAATTATCTCCTTGATACCTGCTCTTCTTGCGGCAAGGATTTTTTCCTTGATACCTCCAACTGGCAAGACCTTTCCTCTCAAGGTGATCTCACCTGTCATGGCCAGCTTACTTTGGATTAGTCGTTGAGTATAGACAGAAGCCAGGGCTGTCAACATAGCAATACCAGCAGATGGACCATCTTTGGGTATAGCTCCTGCCGGGACATGGACATGCAGATCATAGTGTTCGAAGATTCTGTAATCAATGCCCAATCCCTCAGCATTTGATCTCAGATAGGATAAGGCTGTAATGGCTGATTCCTTCATTACATCCCCCAGCTGGCCGGAAAGCGTCAACTTCCCTTTGCCCCTGCTAAGGTTTGCCTCAATAAAAAGTATCTCTCCACCTACTGGTGTCCATGCCAAACCTGTAGCAACACCCGGTGTTTTATTATCTTCATAGACTTCCTTATCAAATATCTCCGGTCCTTGGATTTGTCGCACCTGCTTGTCAGTGATCTTGTGATCATAGACTTCCTCCATCGCAATAGATTTAGCAGCATGACGGATGATAGAAGCTATTTTCCGCTCGAGGTTTCTTACTCCCGATTCACGTGTGTAATCATTGATTAGCTTAGTGATACCGCTTGCCTGAAAAGAAATATCCTTTTTCTTAAGGCCATGCTCTTCTAATTGTTTCGGAATAAGGTGTCGTTTAGCAATCTCTACCTTCTCTTCCATGGTATAGCCAGTAATATCAATAACTTCCATCCGATCCCTCAATGCAGGTTGAATGCTATCCAGTGAATTGGCAGTCGCTACGAATAAAACTTTTGATAGATCATAATCAACTTCGAGGTAGTTGTCCTTGAACGCATTATTCTGTTCAGGATCCAGTACCTCTAACAATGCCGAAGATGGGTCTCCCCTGAAATCTGAGCTAACCTTGTCGATCTCATCCAGGATAAAAACCGGATTAGAAGATTTGGCTCGATTGATATTCTGGATGATCTTGCCCGGCATTGCACCAATGTAGGTTTTTCGATGACCCCTGATTTCGGCTTCATCATGCAATCCACCCAGCGACATCCTTACATATTTTCTACCCAATGCCTTTGCCACAGACTTCCCTAATGATGTCTTTCCAACCCCGGGAGGGCCGTAAAGGCATAAAATCGGTCCTTTTAAATCATTTTTCAGTTTGCGAACAGCCAGGTATTCAAGAATCCGGTCCTTAACCTTATCTAAACCATGATGATCTCTGTCTAAAACTTTTTTGGCATTTTTCAGGTCGAAATTATCTTCAGTGGCTTCACCCCATGGCAGGTTAACCAATAATTCCACATAATTCATAGCCACCGGATATTCTGCGGCTGCCGGGTTCATCCGACCAATCTTATCAAGCTCTTTTAAAAAATGGAGCTTTACCTCCTCCGGCCATTTCTTCTCTCCACCCTTTTTCCTCAACATCTCGATTTCCTGATCTGGTCGGTCCTGTCCAAGCTCTTCCTGAAGAACCTTCATCTGTTGCCGCAGGTAATAATCTCTTTGCTGCTGATCAATATCAGAATGCACCTTACTGGCGATCTCATTTTTCAACTCCAGCACCTGGATATCCTTAAGCATGAATTTTAATAGCTTCTCTGCTCTTTTTTTGGGATTATTGATTTCCAGAAGCTTTTGCTTATCAGCTACATCTGCACTGATATTTGATGATAGAAAGTGGGTTAAAAAAGTATAGTTTTCTATGTTTTCTAAGGCCACCTGTGCCTCCCGAGGATCTCCGGATTCAGTTTCAGGACCTTGTTGGCTGCCTCCTTGAGTGATTGAATGATCAACTCAATATCTTTCTTAGGAACTTCTTCATCGTCACTAAGCAATTTATAGGTCGCCTCCATAAATGGAGTTTCCTTAACGGGTTTATTTAAGCTAAATCGCTTTTTCCCCTGGATAATGACAGTTGTATTGCCATCAGGCAGTACAAGCATCTTCAAAATTTTAGCTACTGTCCCTATCTCATAGATATCTTTAAAACCGGGTTCTTCAGTCTTGTTGTTCTTTTGAGCTACGACACCAATAATTCTGTCACCTTTATAGGCCTTTTTGATGAGTTTGATCGATTTCTCACGACCTACAGTGATTGGTAGCACGACTCCCGGAAATAGAACAGTATTCCTTACCGGTAATATTCCCAATTTTTCAGGGAATGCTTCATCGTCCTTATGATTATCGTCTTCGATGACCAGTTGAATCAAATCTCCTGAATCTTCATCAGACTTGGTAAAACGAAAAGATTTTATGTTTTTACGGTCAGCCATAAAGCTTTTTATGTCATTTTGGCAGAATTTGCCAATTAATGTACGAATTAAATATTGAAACGTTATTAGCCCAATAGCTGTGCCAAAATAGAATACCTGCTATTTTTCACACTATCTTTGGGGAAACCTGTCGAAACGGCATGAATATGAACGGTGTTATTAAAGTATGCTCGATACTTTGCTTACTATTGACCAATACTTTTGTATTTGGACAGGTAGGCGCTTTCACCCTTGAAAAAGACACCATCATGCCGAAAATCATCATGAATGATTTTCAATTCAAAAACATCAATAAGGTCAATGATTATTACAACGCGGATCGTCTGAAGAAGATCCAGGAGCTAGAAAATGCCAGCGACTGGGAAGCTCTATACCCGATTTTAAAAAATTACGTGAAGCAATTTGGTGTCCAGAATTTCTACAAGGATACCCGGATGATCTGGCGTCTGGCAAAACTCACTGAGTTGTATGGCGATCCAGATGAGGCAAAATCATTATATCGTCTGGTCCTGAGACACCACCACCAGGACATTGATATCAGGGAGATCGAATTGTATTATGACACACTCAATGAACAAGAGGCAGCTCAATATGTTCCACTTGATTACTACTATGAGCTGGTAGAATACCGTAAACTTATTGATACATTGAGACCCCCGAGAGGAATTTTGCTAAACATGGGTCAAAACATCAACAGTTCTAAAGCTGACTATGGACCCACCATAAATATTCATAACAACATTCTGCTCTTTACTTCAAAAAGAAATAGCGATGAATTTTCCCTTCGAAAGAAGGAAAATGAGGATCTCTTCTTTTCACGTAAAAATGACTATGGGACATGGGAAAAAGCTCAACCACTTGAAGCGCTGAATTCCATGTATAACGAGGGATCCGCAGTGCTCTCCAGGGACGGAAAAACCCTCTATTTCGGTCGTTGTGACTGCGTTGATTGCTACGGAGATTGTGATTTATTTGTCGCAACATTGAGTCCTGATAGCGTCTGGGGTAATGTGAAAAACCTGGGGACTAATGTAAATAGTCTGAGTTGGGACTCTCATCCGTCTCTTTCGCATAGTGAGGATACACTATATTTTGCTTCGGACCGACTGGGAGGATTTGGTCTTTCCGATATCTACTTTACCTATAAACAAAAAGATGGAACATGGGCCAGGGCACAAAATCTTGGTCCTATCATTAATACAAGAAACAATGATGTAAGTCCATTCTATCATCCTGTATACGATGTGCTCTACTTCAGTTCAAACGGCCAACTTTACAATTTCGGAGAATTTGATATCTATAAGAGTCGAAACTTTAAGGGTGCCTGGAGTGAACCTTTTAATATTGGACCTTTGGTAAACGCAGCAGGAAGCGAGTTTTATTTTACGATTGATTCAGAATCTGACCTGTTGTTTTATGCCAGGTCTATAACCCGGGATCTGACAAAACAGGACCTTTACTCCTTCCCCTTACCAATGGAAGCCCAGCCACTAGCCAACACTTTGTTGTATGGTTCCCTCACAGATTCATTAACCGGTGCACCTTTCAAAGGAATTGTCTCTATAATCGACCTTGATGAAGGTGTGGAAGTAGCTCCCAAGTTTCTTCGTCCGGATGGTAGTTTCGAATTTAATTTGATTGATCAGCGTAATTACTTGCTTGTCATCCAGGGAGATGATTTCTTCAGAATTGAAGACGTATTTTTCCTCGATGGGCCTACGGAGTTGAGAAAAGTAACTCAACCGCTAGCCAGCAGGGTCAAGTTTGCATCAATTGAATTTGATAATGGAAAAGCAGAGCTAAAGACGGAGATGTATGCTGACCTCAACAAGGTGGTAAACTTCATGTATGATAATCCATCTTTTAAACTAAAGATCTCGGGACATACTGATTCATTTGGCTCAGATGAATTTAATCTGCAACTCTCAAAAGACCGGGCAAAAAATATCAGGGATTATATCGTTGAATTTGCCGGAGTCTGGGCTGATAGAGTCGAATATGAAGGCTATGGTAGTACCCAACCTATCCTACCAGGAAACTCTGAAGAAGCCAAAGCGCTCAACCGAAGAGTGGAATTTGAGATCTACAGACCGGGAGTTGCTAACAACAATACTCCTGTAGAAGACTCAGCCAACAATGAATAACTTTTAAAATGGTAATATTTTATAGATGTCATTAAAAATGGCATAGCTCATTAATCCCAGTAAAAGAACCATACCTACTTTCTGTGCATTCTCAAGGAATTTATCCGATGGTTTCCTACCGGATACGATTTCCCAGGTAAGGAAAGCCACATGCCCACCATCCAATGCCGGAATGGGCAAGAAATTCATAAAAGCCAACACCATAGATAACAATCCGGTGATTCTCCAAAAATGATTCCAGTCCCATGTCCCACCGAAAAATTGAGCAATCCCTATAGGCCCTGATAATGACTTGGAAGCTGAAACTTCCCCAGAAAAGATCTTTCCAAATCCACGGATATTTTGCCATACAATACCAAAAGCTTCATCAGTTCCTTTTACTATACTTGTTCCCAAACCAAACTCACGGGTTGAAAAGTCAATGATTTTAAGTGCCTGAAAGCCTAAAACACCATCTTCATCCGCCTCAAGCTTTAATGTTTCCGGTACTGTAATATCACTTTCTGGTCCATCCATTGGTCTTGTAACTACAGCAGTAAATACCTGTCCCTTCAAATTTTCCATCTTACTCCTGAACTCATCATAGAAATAGATCGAATCCCCATTTATGGTCATAAATCTATCTCCGGTTTTTAGCCCTCCATCTGCGGCATTACTTCCCGCTGCAACCTGACCCACAGTGAATGGCGCCCTGAAGTCTATAAATCGTTCTCCACGTTTATCTGACAGTTTATCCAGAAAATCATTTGGTATTTCTATTTTATAATATTCGCCATCTCTAAGTACAGTATAATAGACATCACTACCAAGAATAACATCAGGACTGAATAGATCACTAAATGTTTCATAGTCATGGCCACTTATATCTACGATTCGATCGCCCGTCCGCAATCCGATCTGAAGGGCCAGATCACTGGCTTCAATGCCATTTTTATTAAGTTCTTCTTTAGTGATATACGATTCACCATTGATATAGAGTAATGAGATAAAAATGATAATACCGGTAATTACATTGACGATAATACCCCCCATCATTACGATTAATCTCTGCCAGGCAGGTTTTGCTCTAAACTCCCATGGCTCAGGCTCCTCATTCATTGTTTTGGTATCCAGCGATTCATCAATCATACCGGAAATCTTCACAAAGCCTCCTAATGGGATGGCTCCGATTGAATATTCAGTCTCTCCAAATTGCTTTCCCCAGATTTTGGGCGGAAATCCAATAGAATATTTTTCCACTCGCATCCCAAAGGCTTTGGCAGCCAAAAGGTGCCCCAACTCATGTAATCCAACTAAAATTGACAGCCCTAATAAGAGCTGAGCTGCCATGATTATTCCTTCCATCTATCTAATAAACTCTTGTGCTTTGACCCTTGTCAAATGGTCAGTTTCTATAAAATCTTCTAAAATCGGCTCACGAATATAATCTACCTTGACCAAGCATTCCTCAATTACATCGGATATTTCTAGAAAACCAATTCTTTCAGCTAAAAATTCACTTACTGCAATTTCATTTGCAGCATTTAGAATACAGGGGTGATTTCCCCCGCGTTCGATCGCCTGATAAGCTAATTTTAGATTACGGAAAGTATCGATATCTGGTTGTTCAAATGTGAGATTTGGATAGGAGGTGAAGTCAAATCGCTTGAAATTATTGCGTAATCTTTGAGGAAATCCAAATGCATATTGAATAGGCAAACGCATATCTGGCAACCCCATCTGTGCCTTGATACTCCCATCCTGAAATTGAACCATAGAGTGAATAATGGATTGAGGATGTACCACAACTTCAATCTGATCCAATGAAGTACCAAAGAGCCATTTGGCTTCAATCACCTCCAAGCCTTTGTTCATCAGTGTGGCGGAATCAATCGTAATCTTGGCTCCCATCTCCCAATTAGGGTGTTTGAGTGCCTGATGCTTTGTCACCGCACTCAACTGATCACGGTTCATCCCCCTGAAAGGACCTCCTGATGCTGTCAAAATGATTTTTTCAATCGGATTATTGAATTCCCCAACAATGCATTGAAAAATGGCAGAATGTTCGGAATCTACTGGTAATATGTTTACCTGATTTTCGGTAGCCAATGCAGTAATCAGCTGCCCGGCAACCACCAGTGTTTCCTTATTTGCTAGTGCTATATCCTTTTTAGCTTCGATCGCCTTGATTGTGGGCTTTAGCCCTGAGTATCCAACAAGCGCCGTAAGGACAAGGTCAATCGGTTCCATCTGAACAACAGATTCGAGAGCCTGCAATCCTGCAAAAACCTTTATACCTTTTGGGTCAAGTGCCTCATTTACCTGGGAGTAATAATCCTCATTGGCAATGACAACCACATTTGGATTATACTTTAAAGACTGATCTACCAGCAACTCCCAGTTGTTTTGTGCTGTAAGAACCTCCACCTCAAAAAGATCCTTATGCTGATCAATCACTTCCAGTGCCTGGGTTCCGATTGATCCAGTCGAGCCAAGAATGGCAATACTTATTTTATTGGATTCAGTGGACATGTTGTCTTTTGCTACGAAATGGCAAAATTAGCCATTTGATCAGCTATCTTCCTATCATTTGACAAACGAGGGACTTTATTTTGACCTCCCAGCTTACCAATTTTCTTCATGTAGTTGATAAAAGCATTTTTTTCGAGAGGTGTAACTATCAGTTTACATAAAATGTTTCCACTGATCAGATCATCATAATACGTATTAAGATCCCTGAGATGATTGTCCAGCTTTTCTGAGAATTTATCAAGGTCATCGGGCTTATTGCCAAACTCGATAAACCACTCATGATGGGGTAACCCATCTTTCGGTGTCACATTAGGTGCAACGGTAAATTCAATCAGTTCCACCTCCGGAAACTCTGCACAGGTTAATTGCATCGCCTTTTCTACTTCTTCACCGATTACATGTTCTCCAAATGCAGAAATAAAATGTTTAATCCGACCTGTAACCAACAGTCGATAAGGTTTCTTGCTAACAAATTTTACGGTGTCACCAATGGAATAACCCCACAAACCTGCGTTACTATTGATGATTAAGGCGTAATTAACTCCAAGCTCAACTTCATCAATGGATAACCGAGTTGGTTTTTCATTAAAAAACTCATCTGCCGGAATAAATTCAAAGAAAATACCTGTGTTAGCCAACAATAAAAGACCCTCATCAACCTGGCTATCCTGGTAGGCAATAAATCCTTCCGAAGCAGGGTAGGTTTCAATCGAGTCTATCCTCTTGCCGACTGTGTCAAAAAGTTTTGCACGGTATGGTTCAAAATTAACTCCACCATAAACGAACATTTCAAAATTTGGAAAGAGGTCCTTAATGCGTTTTCCAGTCTTTGCAACCAACCGATCAAAATACATTTGAACCCAGGGGGGTATCCCCGAAATCAAAGTCATATTCTGATTATAAGTTTCTTCCACGATTTGGTCAACCTTCTCTTCCCAGTCTTCCATACAATTAGTCTCATAACTAGGAAGTTGGTTTGAACGGAGGTATCCAGGCACATGGTGATTTACCATCCCAGAAAGTCGACCAGTCTTGATCCCTGCTGTTTCATCCAAAACGGGACTTCCTGAAAGGAAAATCAATTTACCATCGAGAAACCGGGCATTCCCGGTCTGGTTGACATAGGATAGCAAGGCGTTTCTTGCACTATTGATATGATTGGGAATGGATTCCTTCGTAATTGGGATATATTTCGTTCCGCTGGTAGTACCCGAAGTCTTGGCGAAATATTCTGGTTTACCTGGCCATAGCATGTCAGACTTCCCTTCTAAAATTTGCTGGATATATGGAGATAATTGCTCATAATCTCGTATAGGCACCTGATTTTTAAAATCACCATAAGACTTAATCTCACCAAAGCCATGATCTTTTCCGAAATTGGTCTCCTTTGCTCGCGAAACTATCAGTTCTCTTATTTTTGTTTGATAAAGACCAGGTTGAGATGACCATTTTCTGGTTTCATTTGCAATAATGGAGGCAAAAGGTTTAGCAAGAATAGATCGTATTCCCATCGGCGTGAAATTAAGGAAATCTGATGGGTAAATTAATTTAGTGATCTGAAACTTTCATTGCGAAAACCAAGTAAAAGGAAATTGGGTGAATAACCGTGTGAATGCTATGAAGAAATATATATTGGTGGCTATTATTGGCTTCAGTACCGGTCTTGCCGGGGTTTATGTTGGTTGGAATCTAATCACCAAACAATTCGATCATCCGATTGAAAAAGCTTATTCCATTGCTTCAACAGATGGTTCAAATGAAAATATTCAGAACACAGCAATCACCCCGCCAACGTACACGAGCGCTCCATCAGAAACAGGCACTGATTTTTCGTATGCTTCAGAAAAAACCACTCCATGTGTTGTATTTATCCAGACATCAAGTGAATTTGAATATCGGACGGGTAGTTGGCTGGATTGGTTTTTCGAGCCCCGAACCTCTCAACAAATTGGGAGTGGATCTGGTGTAATTCTATCTGAAGACGGATACATAGTGACTAATAACCACGTAATTGATGATGCAGATGTGATAAAAGTTACCCATAATAAAAAGTCTTATGATGCCACATTGATTGGTTTGGATCCATCCACTGACCTGGCTGTATTAAAAATAGAAGCTTCAAATATGCCTGCTGTTACCATCGGTAAAAGTGACGAGGTGAAAGTAGGCGAGTGGGTTTTAGCTGTAGGTAATCCGTTTAACCTGACTTCTACAGTTACGGCAGGTATCATTAGCGCCAAGGGTCGAAATATCAATATTTTAAGAGATAAGTTTCCAATAGAATCCTTTATCCAAACCGATGCTGCCATCAATCCGGGAAATAGTGGGGGTGCTCTTGTCAATCGTGACGGAGAACTTATTGGAATAAATACGGCGATTCTTTCAAAGACAGGATCTTACGCTGGATATGGTTTTGCCATCCCCTCAAATATTGTTAAGAAAGTATTTAATGACATTGTGAAGTATGGCGAGGTCCAAAAAGCATTTGTCGGTGCAGAGTATGTAGACATTGACAGTGATCTCGCGGAGAAAATGTCTTTAACCAACCTTAATGGAGTCATAGTTACCAATGTCCAAAAGACAGGGGCAGGAGCATCAGCCGGCCTGGAAAAAGGAGATGTAATCAGAATGGTAAATGGCAACCAAATCATTAGTAAGGCATATTTGGAAGAATATATAGGGAACCTTTATCCTGGAGATCAACTTAAACTTGTTTTGCATCGGGAAGGAAAAGAAATATCAAAAACCCTGACGCTCACTAATCGGGAAGGGACAACCGGTGTAATCAAAAGAAATCTGGTCAAATCAGATTACCTGGCTGCAACTTTCGAAAATGTTTCTAAAGTTGAAAGAGACCTGATCGGCATCAGTAATGGTGTTAAAGTAGTGGATTATACTTCGAATGGATTCTTCGCAGAACTTGGAATCCCTGAAGGGTTTATCATCACTAATATCAACAATGCTTCAATTGAAAATCCAGAAGAATTGATCAATATTCTTGAGAAGATCCGGGGAAGAGTAATCATTGCTGGTATAGACAAAAAGGGTAGAAAAGTCTACTACCCTTACTATTTTTAAACCGCGTGTGTTTTAAACTTTAGCTTCTTCTTCAACTCCTCAATTGAGTAGCGAAATTTAGCATTGGTATCAATCATGTCGTTAACTGATTGCACTGCATGAATTACGGTGCTATGATCCCGACCTCCAAAATGATAACCTATTGACTTGAGTGAGTGGTTAGTATAGTCTTTCGAAAAATACATAGCCACTTGACGAGCTATTACAATCTCTTTCTTTCTGGTTTTGGCTTTCAAATCATCCTGAGCCACACTAAAAAAGTCTGAAACAGTTTTTTGGATGTAATCTATGCCTACTTCAGAATCAATGTCATGTACAATATTTTTTAAGATCTGTTTAGCCAGTTCCAAATCCATTTCCCGTTTGGTCAAGGAAGCATGAGCGATCAATGAAATCACTACTCCTTCCAGCTCTCGCACGTTTGTGTCCACACTGTAGGCGATATATTCTATGACCTGATCTGGAATAGAAATCCCATCATTCTGCATCTTCTTCTGAATGATGGCCATCCTGGTTTCAAAATCAGGTTGCTGAAGATCAGCAGTCAAACCCCACTTAAACCTGGAGACTAGTCTCTCTTGCAGTCCCTTTAGGTCCTTAGGCGCACAATCAGAAGTAAGAATGATTTGTTTGCCGCTTTGATGCAAATGGTTGAAGATATGGAAAAAAATCTCCTGAGTCTTTTCTTTATCTCTTAAGAACTGTATATCATCAATAATCAGAACATCCACCTCCTTATAATAATTAATGAAGTCTTGAAGGTTATTGTCCTTGAGTGCTTCGATAAACTGATTGGTAAATTTTTCTGAGGCTACATAGATAATTGACTTACCCTTATTTTCAGATTTAATTTGGTTTCCAATCGCCTGAACAAGGTGAGTTTTTCCTAATCCTACTCCACCATAAAACATTAACGGGTTGAAGGAAGTAACCCCTGGTTTCTGTGCTACTGCGTAACCTGCCGAACGGGCAAGTCGGTTGCAGTCGCCCTCGATGAAATTTTCAAAAAGGTAGTTAGGGTTCAGATTACTGTTGTTTTGGAGTTCTTCCAAAAACTCAGGATTTTTATATTTATCAAAGCCATTTACCCGGTTTTTATTTTGGCTATGGCTTGATCCTGAGACGCTTACGGTAAAGGGCTTGGTCTGTTCATCTCCTCTATCCATCACAACAGAATATTCCAATCTTCCACTTTCTCCAATTTCTGATCGAATTGCCTGTTTAAGTAAATGGACATAGTTTTCCTCCAGCCATTCATAGAAGAACTGTGAAGGCACCTGGATGGTTAGAACGTTATTCTCTAAATTAAGCGGGACAATGGGCTCAAACCAGGTCTTAAAGCTTTGTGGAGGAATGCGATCCTGTATAAATTGAAGGCATTTTTTCCACGTCTCTACATACATTGGCGATCAATATTAATAAGTTGGCAGTCTATATAAATTTGGTACCCTTACGGGGAAGAGGGATATCAAAATTGTGACAAATAATTTTAAGAAAAAAATGAATTCTCTCTTGACTTTTTGCAATCTCCGTTTACTTCAAGAAATCGCATGATAAAATTTAAATTTCTTTGAAAAATACAATAAACAAAAGTTACAGATTTTTATGACAAATTTTAATTGGATAGGTAATCAGGCTATGCTTAAAATAAAAAAAGCCGCTCCGATTGAACGGAACGGCTTTTATTCATTTAAAGATATTCAAACACCTATTCGGCATCTTCCTCAAAACCGTAGACAATTTTGAAATTGTCGTAAAGATCCTGGAAGTCCTGAATTTCAGGAGCCATATTTACAGCTTCTTCATATTTAGTCAAGGCATCAAGCAATAGACCATTTTCTTCGTAGAAAGAAGCATAAATTAATTTGTTCAAAGGACTGTCATCTGGTACTTCGCTTTTTAAGCTGGCAAGTCCTTCTTTGATTTCATTATCATCAGCCCTTTTGATTCCAATATCATCAGATTTTACATCAGGCTGACTCTTAGATGCTACTGAAATGATATAAAGTCCTACATCATTTTTCATATCTTCAGCAGTGAAGTCAAGTGATATAAATTCATCAGGAGTCTCGGTTTGATAGATAACCTCATCAAAAATATTTTTAACTGATACCATGTAAGAGTCATCCTCACTCATTTCAGAAGGACGTTTCCATCTGATGATCACATTATCCCCGATCACTTTATTGTCACTGGCGTCAGCCATTGCCATTACAGAAATCGCAGCATTGGTAGCCCTGGAAACGGCCCCTGTTGCTGCAAGTCTTGAACGGTTGTTGGTATTTTCCTCTTCATTCATCTTACTTGCAACAAATCGTGCATATCTGCTCGCGACACTTGTAGAACCTACAGTAATATTTTTTTCAAGTTCAGATACTTTTTTAGTACCTGCTGTCCTTACTTCAGTTGTCTTTCCTGATTTATGCATCAATCCAATGTATGCACCATCAGAAACTATTAATTCATCTCCGGAATTCAAGGTTGATCCCGTCTTTAAAGCTTCAGTTGTTGTAGAACCGGCTCTTTTAACTTGGTTACTACCTTTATTAGCTAAAACTCTGAAAGTATAACTCTGACCAAAGGCCAAAGAAGCCGTCAAAATCATAGCAAACATAAAGGCGATTGAAACAAAATTTTTCATAATTATTTAGCTATTAAAATTGAGTGTGTGTGATTTTTAAATTTTTTCCACTTTAAATAATGATCGTCTACCCTCTCTAGTAAAGATATTTTTAACAACACCATAATATACTTCCAATGCATCACCGGCTATTGCCACCGCAAATAGTGCGTAGGCTAACTCGATTTTATAATTGTATTGGTCTAATAGTAATATCATAATGTAAATCAAAAATCCTAACTCAAGTAACTGGAATAATTTTGTTATTCCATCATACCATCTGGATATACGACGGTATATAAGCGAAAACAGTGCCACATTTAAAAAACACAGAAGAATTGCTAAAAAAACTTCCTCACGGAAGCCCATATGATTGATATAATCCTCGTTTAGGATCATAGAAACGATGTTTGCATGGATTACGCCCCCGAACATATCTGGATAGGCTCTACCAATATATTTTTCATTTAAAGGTGAAAAATACTTATCCTCAATCGCCCTGCGATCTCCTAAGTAGTCACCCAGGTAACAAAAAATGACCACCTTATCTTCAATTAGATCTCTCGTGAAGTTCTCTTCAAATACATCCTGCACATCTAAAGCAAAAAATTTAGTTCCAAATTTTGTTGCCCCATAATCCAATACGTTGCCTCGGTAATTTATAGTCTCAGTTTCATTTCCTCTTTCCAGAAACCTTTGTGCAACAGCTGAATCATATTGGCTGGCTATCTGAACAGCAAATGCAATTCTATTCTCACCAGCAGCTTCGAGCTGTGGAAAAAACTCCCGGGTCATTTTCAAATCCTCCTGTTCCGATGCATCGGTAATAAAATTAGCAAATCCAGGCTCACCGTATTGAGCAAATTGCGGCCAGGAATAAGCAACTGAATCCAACTCATCAGTAGCTGGATTATAAATTAACTTACTTGCCATGACTAGATTTGGAACACTTGCAAAGCCCTCTTCTAAAACTGCATCTCCAATAGAATCCTTTGGAAAAGAGAAGAAAGAATCCATGCCAATCACTTTTGGATTGTATTGAGAGATTATCTGGAGCATAATCCCGATATCAGGACGAGGTAACGTTCCTATATTAACCAATACAATTCTGTCATCAGCTACTGGTTCATCACGAAGCTGAGAAAACACGATGTCAGTCACCTCCATATCTGAAAAGGCTTCCCCTATGGGATCAAAGACATCGAAAATATTAAACGCGGTAACAGAATTGAAAAGACCCATCAGACCAAATATGAAAAAGGTCGCCAGGATTACGTCTAGCCAGAATTTTTTAAACATTTGCTTTCTTTTTAGGGGTTGATTAGGATTTACTAGCTGCAATTAAGGAGCAATTCATTAATTGATCAACTCCTAAATTAAAATAATTCTATTATTTCTGTATATATCACAATTTAAGCTATAAAACATGAAAATAAAATCATGTAGCTAGCTAAATACTCCCAACCTAGATCATTTCAGTGCGGGGAATAAATTTCAATTGAAGCCAAACCCGTTAGGTCCACGCCCTACTTCAAATCGTGTGATAAATGATCCATCAGGTTTGTAAACAAATACTTCTCCATTTTCCACAAAACCCTTGGAATCTGACAGATAGATCACCCCTGAATCATCTACACCAATACCCCAAAAACCAATGGCCTTATCTTCTTCGATTAAAGAAGTAGCCGGTGGAGTTGTAGCGTTCACATTAAGAGCATAGGCAGAGGTTCCTGAGAAATAATATATGATCTCTCCATTTGGATCTATAGCGATTTTTGTAGGCACATTCATCCCTAGGGCAATTACTTTTGAAACCTCTAGGATGGATGGATCTATTTCAATAAGCTTACCATCACCAAGTGGATTATAATCCAGATCATACCCTCCCCCACAT
This sequence comes from Bacteroidota bacterium, assembly GCA_047947195.1. GTDB lineage: Bacteria > Bacteroidota > Bacteroidia > Cytophagales > Cyclobacteriaceae > UBA7330. Next base: position 85,917 of record CP170458.1, on the reverse strand, counting down.
ATCAACCAAACATTTCCATTTTTATCAATTACCATCTCTCCGGGAGAACTCCCTATTTCAATATTCTTAATTACCGATTCAGATGCCAAATCAATTATAGAAACTGTTGTGCTGAAGTTATTGGATACAAACAGATAATTGTTTGCTATAATCACTCCCTCTGCACCATAATCAGTTTGAATGGATTTCTGAATAATGCCTGTCTTCAAATCCACAATAGAAACCTGGCCAATATCAGAAAAACTTACCCATTCAGAAATATAGCCTTTAGTACTGGAAGTGGTCATGTACCTTGGAAGCTTAAGATCTGAAATGGTATAATCAGTTACCATATTCTCCAGATTTAAAGCCTCTACCTTATTACTATTATTAACCAACAGAAAGACCCTTTCATCATCCAAATGAATAGATTGAACAACATCCCCCAATTCCATACCTTCATTAGCCAGTCTATACACGTTATTATAGACCCGGTCAACTTCCGGATCATAAAATGAAAGGGATGCATCTCCATCTCCAAAGTTACCTTCGTTACTGATGAAAATTCCGTTTTCAAATTCTGTAGGGAGTGACGGATCTATATCCTCTTTATCATTACAACCTGTCCAAAAAAATAGGCTGGAGAGGGCAAATAATCTTAAAATGTCAAATCTAAATTTCATCGATTTAATAGTATATGCAGTTGATAATTTCTTCCCGGCATTGCCCGGTTAATAAGGTTTTCATAGTCAACATCTGTCAGGTTATTGACTTCAAACCCAAGTATAAACCTGAACTGATCCAGGGCAAATGACTTCTTTAGCTCCAAGTCAATTAGGAAAAAGCCTTCGACAGATTGACTTTGAATATTGTCTAATGTGGTAAATCTTTGACTCGTATAGTTTGCACTTAGATCAACAAACCAATTCTGCCAGGTGCTTTCGGATATCAATGAAGCTTGATGGATGGGCACATAGGGTAATTGATTACCTGAATTATTTCCAGTTTGATTGATTGACAAAGAATAGGTATATGATCCGGTAAATTTTTGTGAAGCTTTCCCAAAAAGCATGCTCAATGATCCCTCAATCTCAACTCCATTAATATGTACATCCTGATAATTTTCCGGTGACCATATTCCGCCGGATCCAGGGATCCACAGGATATAATCCTGTGACCACATTTTATACATTTCCAATGAGGCATACCATTTTATTTGCTCACCTGATGATTCGATGGATAATCCAAAATCTGTGCTTAAGCTGCGCTCCGGCTTAAGATCCGGATTTCCGCCTGGTACCCAGTACAGTTCATTTAGCGTAGGGAAACGAAAACCAGTTCCAACACTTTGAGTCAAATTCAATTGATAAGTATCATTAGAAAAAAAGCGGATCTTTTGATTAACTGCTGGATTGAAGGGAAACCGGTGATTAAAAAAGGATTGTCGCAGGTTAATCGCTAAATCCCAGAATTCTGTGATGTCTGTGCCAATTGATCCGAAGGTTCCGGTTCTAAAATCATCCAGTTGATTAACATAGTTATCTGATTGAGCATTATAAACATTGCTATTCACACCAACCCTGAAGTTAAAATGATCGCCCACCTCGAACATCAAGGATGAAACAAGTGAATATTGATCAACTACCGTCTGATCGATCTGGTTATATAGCGTACTATTTCTAATATAAGCGAGGGAATTATTCCAGCTCCCAAAAGCGTTATGATTCTCATGTGTTAGGGCCAATCGGGTATTGGATGTTTTAAGCTGATCAGTACCGGTAGCCCCTTTTGATGGTTGGATTTCACGAGCGTTCACAGCATACATCCCATCAAATTGCAGTCGGTGCCTTTTAAACTCCCATTGGAGTTGTTGCTGAAACCCATATTCGGTGGACCCAGCATTATGCTGCACTAACTCCTGCTCGTTATATATATAGGTGAAGTCATTTTCAATTTGGCTTCTATATACTTTAGTCTGAGCCGCGACCTTTCCAAGGCTATACCTCCCTTTGAAGCCAAGGAAATTATATCCAAAGCTTCCAACATCTCCCCTAAGGGATATACCAGGATCTGAAATACCAGAATCTATATCGGAATCGAGCAACACAGTTCCACCAATAGATCCACTTCCAAACAATGCACCGGCGCTCCCAACCTGCAACTCTACTGAACTTAGAAACCAGGTCGGCCATTGAGAAAAGTCCATTTGACCCAATGTAGGGTAATTTACCGGAATACCATGCCAGAGTACATTTGTCTGATTGGCAGAAGTCCCTCGTAAGGTGATTGTAGAAAGTTGATGATTTCCATAAGATCTCAAATACAGACCCCCATTTCGTGACAGCGCATCCGATAGACTAATATCACTATCCTTAATTGAAATCTTCTCAATAGACTGACCAATGGTAAACAGATGGATTGGATCGCCATAGATTTTGACCTCCGATAGTTTTACGGTATCCTCCTGTGCCCTTAAAAGCAAAGAATAGCCAATAAATACGACAAAAAATAAAACCCTCATCAGACCATGAATTAAATTTTCTTCAATTCAAAGCCTTCGGAAAAACTTAAGTGTGGTTAACCAAATTGGTCGATCACGCCCTTTGCTTTCACCCGAAGCTCGGAATAAAAATGAATGAGGCAGGTCTCCTGGCTTGTCTAACTCGATTTCCTTCCCATCCCGACTTGTCGGGACAGTGGATTTGCAGATCGAGCCTTTTAAAAGACTTACAGTTGCGGGGACAGCTCCGGATTATACACCGGATTCCCTTTTAATCCCTGGTATGCGAAGCACAACAGGGAACCACAATCGAAGTCAAAGCTAATGAAAATCAAATGATGTAAATGAATCTTTACTTTTTTTCTCAATTTTGGCAAATGAGGTATATAATCCCTTTCATCCTGATTTTCCTTCTGGGTTGTCATTCTGAAAGTAAAAAGACACAAGATATTTCCCAGGAAAATGTTGTTGTAAAATATGCAAGTAAATTTTCACTTCAGAATGGCGGTGTATCTGTACTTGAACCCTGGCCAGGAGCTAATAAAACACTGAACTACTCCCTTGATAATCCACCTAAAAAAGTGATCTGTACCTCTACTACTCACCTTCCATTTCTTGAGCTACTTGGTGAAGAAAATACCCTGGTTGGATTTCCGGGCACACAATATATCACATCACCTAAAATTATCAGGATGGTTGAGAATGGTCTGGTGGTCGATGTTGGTGGTGAGGGGAGTTTGAATATTGAATTAATCCTGGGCCTAGATCCGGATCTTGTCTTTGCTTTTGACATGGGTAATGAATCTACAGTACTGGATAAGCTTGAAGAATCGGGGATACAGGTAGTCTATGATGCGGATTTCTTAGAAACATCAGCTCTTGGACGAGCGGAATGGATCAAATTCTTTGGTGCTTTCTATCAAAAAAATCAAAAAGCTGACTCCATCTTTACCGAGATAGAATCAAAATACGATTCATTGTACCAATTGACTAGAAATGTACAGAACAAACCGGAGATATTAAGTGGGGTGATTTATGGAGATAAATGGTTCCTTCCTGGTGGTAAAAACTGGTCGGCTCAATTCTTTAATGATGCTGGAGGTCGCTATTTCCTGGATGATAATGATGATACCGGCTGGCTTGAATTAAGTTTTGAGTTTGTTTTGGATCAAGCTCAACAATCTGACTATTGGATCGGCATAGCTACATTTGAATCTAGAGAAGCTTTGGTCGATCAGGACAGCAGATATTCAAACTTTTCTGCATTTAAAAACAAGAAAGTCTATAATTACAGCAAGAGAATTGGACCTGGGGGAGGATATGACATCTTTGAGTCAGGATATGCCAGGCCAGATATGGTGTTGGCAGATATGATCAAAATCCTGCATCCCGATCTTATCCCTGATTATGAAACCTATTATTTTGAATTAATCCCATGATCAACCAGTACTTTGAAGAATCGCGATCAAAGTGGATAAAAATCCTGGCAGGATTAGGGTTCCTGGGTTTTGTATGCTTTTTTCTCAACATCGGCCTGGGCTCGGTAAATATTCCTTTAAAAAGCCTGATCAATTATTTATTAGGCGATGGAGCTGGTAAAGAAAGTTGGGATTTGATCCTAACAAATTTCAGAATACCAAAAGCCTTAACTGCAGTATTTGTGGGAAGTGCACTTGGGGTGAGTGGACTTCAAATGCAAACGCTTTTTAGAAATCCACTTGCTGGTCCTTATATCTTAGGGATCAGTTCTGGTGCTGGATTAGGTGTAGCGTTAGTCATATTCCTTGGATTTTATCTTGGTGGGGCCTTTGATCTCTCAGGTATCGGTAGGAGTTGGCTAATTGTTTTAGCTGCTGGTCTGGGATCTTTTGTTGTTCTACTTGTAATTGCCGTAGTAGCTACCCGCATAAAAGATAGTGTATCTCTACTCATTATCGGATTGATGTTTGGAACAGCTTCAAGCGCTCTTGTGAGCATCCTTCAATTCTTCAGTCAGGCTGAAAATATCCAGGCTTATGTCCTTTGGTCTTTTGGCAACCTGGGGAGTTTATCCTGGATGGAGCTAAGCATATTTATTCCAGTCGTCACAAGTGGTCTGGTCGCTTCTATTCTGCTTTCCAAAAGGCTTAATGCCTTATTGCTTGGGGAAAACTATGCCAAAAGCCTCGGACTAAACATCCGTAAGACCAGGTTGCTCATCATCCTAAATACCAGCATACTGGCCGGAACAGTGACAGCCTTTTGTGGCCCCATTGCCTTTTTTGGTGTTGCTCTTCCACATTTAACAAGGATGTTATTTAATACCAGTAATCACCTGCTACTGACCCCAGTATTGATTTTGTTTGGAGCCAGCCTAATGCTGATTTTTGATGCCATATCACAATTGCCTGGATTAGGAGCTACTTTGCCGATCAACGCAGTGACTTCACTCATTGGAGCTCCTTTCGTAGTTTACTTGCTTATTAGAAAGAAAAACCTGGGATATTCATTTAACGGATGAGCTTACTTCAGACAAAATCATTAAGTATTGGCTTCCCAAGGAAAAATGGGGATATTATGCTCCAGAGTGACATCAACCTAACCATTGAAAAAGGGGAGACTGTTTCCCTTATGGGTCAAAATGGAGTTGGAAAGACCACCTTCATCAAAACTTTAGCCGGGTTACTCACCCCATTATCAGGTTCCATTTATTACAACCAAAAAATCCTCAGCGAAATCTCATCAATGGAACTCGCCCAGAAAATGAGCCTGGTCCTTACGGAGAAGCCCTTCAATTTTAATATTACGCCAGTTGAACTTATCGCCATCGCCAGACACCCCTATTCCAATTGGATTGGAATGCTGAGTAATGCAGACAAGGATGCAATTGAATGGGCGGTATCCGAAACTAACATCAATTACATAGCAAATAAAAAACTGTATGAATTAAGTGATGGTCAGCTTCAAAAAGTGATGATCGCAAGAGCCCTGGCTCAGGAGACTGATTTGATCATCCTTGATGAGCCTGCCGCACATCTCGATCTCAACAATAAGATTGAGGTTATGCTCCTACTTAGAAAGATTGCTGCAAAAGGGAAAGGAATTTTAATTTCGACGCATGACCTCCAAGTGAGTACCCAACTATCAGACAAATTGATGCTATTTAATTTCAATGACAAAATTCAAGAGGGCGTACCAGAGGATCTGATACTAAATAAAACCTTGCAAAAGGGGCTATATCTGGAAGGTTATGGATATGACATGATCCACGGGACACTTAACCTGGAACAGGAAGGGCCGTCCATTAACCTATCTGGTGACGCAGACACTAAATTCTGGGTTTCTATGGCACTTAAAAGGAAAGGGTTTAAAGTCCTGGAAAAAGGTGGAGAAACAATGGTTAATTGCAAAGCCTTTGATGAAATAGAGGTCCTATCCAAAGGCAATAAGCAAATAGTAAAAAGTATAAGCGAGCTTCTTGGTTATTTATAAAATCTTTTTAATCACTAATTGACTAATACAATTTCCTCGATTCAGAACCTTAGGTTGAGGGATTAGTAAAACCATCTTTAAGGCATATAAGATATAATCATGCATTTGTGGCTTTAACAAAAAATGCAAAGCCCCGCTTTGGAGCGGGGCTTCTATGATGGGATCTCAACCTAACTTAACCTAATTCAAAATTACCAGTAACCCATCACTTTCTTCAATATCTTATACACCTCATCTTAATAGCTTATTAACTGTGATCAGGGGTCGAAAGTTCAAAACATATTTTATCTATCCCCTAAGCTGATTTCTGGGTTATCGACGGACACTTTTCTGTATTTAGGGTAATTTAGAAGTCTCATGCAACACATCGTCATCATCGGAAATGGGATAGCAGGAATTACAGCTGCCAGACACATCAGAAAGCTTGGTAATGATAAAATCTCTGTTATTTCTGGTGAAACTGATCACTTTTTTTCAAGGACTGCGCTTATGTACATTTTCATGGGTCACATGAAATATGAACATACAAAACCTTACGAAGACTGGTTTTGGAAGAAAAACAAAATTGAGCTGATCAAGGGATGGGTTAAAACTGTCAATTTCGAAGGTAAGTTGTTACAATTTGAGTCTGGAGAGACTTTATCATATGATAAACTCATTATTGCGACCGGATCAAAATCAAACAAATTCGGATGGCCTGGAGAAGACTTAAATGGAGTCCAGGGATTATATAGTTACCAGGATCTTGAATCCATGGAGACAAACACCAAAGGGATTAGCCATGCAGTTGTTGTTGGCGGAGGGCTGATTGGAATTGAAATGGTAGAAATGCTTCATTCTAGGCATATCCCAGTTACTTTTTTAGTGAGGGAAGATAGCTTTTGGGACATGTTTCTACCCCCGGAAGAATCCGGGATGATCAATAATCATATCAGGGAATATGGGATAGATCTAAGATTGAATACTGAGGTTGAAGAAATAATAAATGATGGCACTGGGAATGTAAAAGCTATTAAAACAAAATCAGCAGAAATAATCTCCTGTGAATTCTTAGGACTTACGGTTGGTGTTTCGCCAAATATTGATTTTCTGAAAGATTCAAAACTTGAAGTGGACAAAGGTGTTTTGGTTGATGACTATTTGAAAACGAATATTGATGATGTCTATGCCATCGGTGATTGTGCCCAAATCAAGAACCCGATGAGTCATCGAAAACCCATTGAAGCTGTCTGGTATACAGGAAGAATGATGGGTGAAACACTTGCTCAAACGATAGCAGGAAAAGACACCAAATATCAGCCAGGAATTTGGTTTAATTCAGCCAAATTTTTTGATATTGAATACCAGGTATATGGCGAGATTGAACCAATTCCTTCTAAAGATGTTGATAGTATTTATTGGGAAGCTCCCAATGGCAAAAATGGGATTCGAATTGCCTTTGACAAGAGTAAAAACACATTAAAAGGGATGAATGCCATGGGGATCAGATTCAGACATAATGTTTGGAATGACTGGATTGCTTCGGGAGCCAGGATTAAAGATGTTGTGGCGAATCTTCAGACATCCTTTTTTGATCCAGAATTTTCCATACCAGTCGACAGAGAGATACAGAAAATCTTCAATCAGAAATTTCCTGATGATCAAATCACTGCAAAGAAGAAGTCATTCCTGGAAAAAATCTTAAGTCTATGAAGGCAATCAGGTGGTCTGGACTTTTCCTGTTTTTGATTTCACTGGGAATTTTCTTCTCAATGTTTTTCATGTCAAAGTATACTTTGACCGAGGAGATCTTTAATACCTACATCAAAGCAGAACACCAGGAAATTCTGGCACCGAAGCTTTCGGAGATTTATCAAAAACCATTCAGTCTTAGCATACCATTTGTGAACTATATCGATGAGGTAATCAAGCATTATAACGCTGACCAGGCTGCCAAGCAAAACTGGGATAAAAGGATTTTCGATGACTATGGCGCCATACTTACGAGAGCTTCCGCCAAGGGAGTAATCATTGATTATCCTGGGTTTTTCTTTTTTCTTACATTCATCCTGGGAACTGTCGGGAGTCTCATGTTCATCCTACCAGCTGCTAAGCTCAATGGACCTCCAGGAATCAAAAACAACGGGATCTTTTTTAACGCATTGAATAACCGGGGCTGGTTAGGAATCCTTATTGGCGGAATCCTCATCCTATTTTATATCCTGCTTTATTTCTTTCCAGCATATATCACCAACTGGATTATCATGATGGATCCGGTAAAACAATTATTCATCCCTGATAGCCAAGCAAGCCAATGGTTCCTATATGGATTCCTTTATTGCTTCGCAGTATTGATCATGGGGATTAGGAAGATTATCAAATACCGACACAATAAATACAAGATTCTTCAAACACTTTCAGTTACTTTCTTTCAATTAGCAATCGCATTTATCCTTCCGGAAATATTACTGGCCTTAAATCAACCCTACTTTGATTTTAAAAATATCTGGCCTTTGGATTATGACTTCTTTTATACTTATCAATTGGATACCTTCCTATCATCTGGTACAATTGGCATGTTTATGCTGGTATGGGGGATCTTATTGATTGTACTCGGTGTGCCCATCATGACCTATTTCTTTGGAAAGAGATGGTATTGCTCATGGGTTTGCGGTTGTGGAGCATTAGCTGAGACTGCGGGTGACCCTTTCCGGCAACTCTCAGATAAATCATTGAAAGCCTGGAAAATCGAGCGATGGCTTGTTCATGGTGTACTGGTTTTTGCAGTGATCATGACTGTTGGGGTTCTTTATACCTATTTCACCGGGTCTTATTCACTTTTTGGATTGGATACTTACAACATGCTTCAGAAACCTTATGGCTTTTTAATTGGGTCGATCTTTTCCGGAGTCGTAGGTACTGGCTTTTACCCTTTAATGGGCAATCGGGTGTGGTGTCGGTTTGGTTGTCCATTAGCTGCCTATTTAGGCATCGTTCAACGATTCAAATCCCGCTTCAGAATAACCACAAATGGCGGACAATGCATTTCCTGTGGTAATTGCTCTACCTATTGTGAAATGGGCATCGATGTGAGATGGTATGCACAAAGAGGTCAGAACATTGTAAGATCTTCCTGTGTGGGTTGTGGTGTTTGTTCTGCAGTATGCCCCCGCGGTGTACTCAAACTTGAAAATGCTGAAGAAGATAGCCGATTTGGCCAGGCAATATTAACCGGTAACGAGAGTTTTAAAAACGGTGTCTGATTCATTAATTGTGATTCATCTAACTTGCAATAAAATTCAGATCCAATCATTTGTTGAACCAATAAGCACCGTAGAATGGTCCTTTTGAATATCTTGTTTTCATTCACTGTCCTTTTACAGACTCCCGCAGAGGCCTTGATCAATAGCGGATATAACAAATACCTGGATGATGATTATGTGGGAGCAATAGAGGACTTTACAAAAGCATCTGAAATCGCTCCCCAAAATGAGGAGATCTATTACTTGCGTGGTGTTTGTAAATCCAATATTAATGAGAAAGCTGCCGCAATGGTCGATTATAACAGAGCCCTCAAGTTAAATCCTAATTACGCTGAGGTCTATTATGAAAAAGCCTACATCTACCTCCAGGACCAAAATCCTGTCGAAGCCATTAAAGCACTTGATAAAGTGTTGGAATTGCAACCCAATATGGCAGCTGCCTACGTGAGCAGGGGAACAGCAAAGTGTATGATGGAGGATATAGATGGTGCTAATAAAGACTGGAGAAGAGCGAAAGAGCTGGGTATTGATTACTCTGATTTGATGATCTGTGAATAAGCCGCCAAAACCTAATACCTGGAAGAAAATTTCAGGCAAGAAAATTTACGAAAACCCATGGATTACACTCGATGAAGACCAGGTTATCAATCCTGGTGGCGGGAATAGTGTGTATGGAAAAGTTCACTTTAAAAATTATGCCATTGGAGTCATACCGCTGGATGAAGCAAACAACACCTGGATTGTAGGCCAATGGAGGTACTCCCTGAACGAGTACTCCTGGGAGATCCCCATGGGCGGTGGACCGCTTGAAATTGATCTTCTTGAATCCGCTAAAAGAGAACTCAAAGAAGAAACAGGCCTTACCGCAGAAAGCTGGGAATTATTCATGAAATTGCATACTTCTAACTCCGTCACAGATGAAGTAGGATTCGCTTATGTTGCTAAAGAGCTGACTCAGGGTGAAACCGAATTTGAAGAGACAGAAGACCTTCTGATAAAAAAACTTCCATTCACCCAGGTTGTGGATATGGTAATGACTGGTGAGATCACCGATGGGCTAAGTATGGTGGCAATTTTAAAGCTAGCCAGGCTCCTGGGACTTTAATCCTTTATTTCCAATTTAGATTTAGTTTTGCGGTCTTAAAACCGATATAAAATTTAAATCGGGCAATTGGACAACAAATGGAGACCACCAGGATTAGACATATTTATCGCAATGCCCAAATCCTGGCTTTGGTATTATCAACTTTTCTCGCGAGTGAAGTTCAAGCTCAAAGTGGAATTATTGACCGGGAGAACCAGCAGTGGTTACAATATGCAAACCGCATTCAATTTAAGAGCAAGTGGGTTTTAAGTAGCAATGCTTCATTACGGTGGATTGAAAACTTTAGCCTACTATCCCAGTATCAAATCAATACTGGTGTGGGCTATCAGCTTACAGAAAATTTCAGATTCTCTAGTGGCGTTGCCTATTTCAGACCTATAAATCACTCAAGTAATACCCATCATGAATTCCGACCATTCCAGGAACTATTATTTAGTCAGGATGTAGGAAAAGCCAGGATGGTTAATAGATTAAGGATGGAAGAACGTGTTTTGACATTCGTCGAGGGAGAACAACTGGAAACCACTTATTTAAGATTTAGATATGGTTTGTTTTTTAATATCCCGGTTTTGGCATCTTCAAAAGATGGGAAGAGAAGTGATCTGGAGCTTGCACTCAGAAACGAAACTTTATTCAATGGGCCGAATGATCAGGATGAGAAATTGTTTGACCTTGAAAGAATTTCAATTGGTCCTTCCTGGGCCATGGATAATGTTAGCCTGACACTGTTCTGGCATAACCAGTTTTCAAGTCTTCCGGAAGCAAAGAGTTATAAATACACTAGCATCGTTGCTTTCCAGGTTTTACAGCGTATAAAACTTTAGGCTTAGAAAAAAAGCTTTAAGGAAGCCAGCACAATTGTTACCATGATGAAAATCCGGTAAGGTTTTTCAGGGATCATCTTTACTACCTTAATACCAACTACAGCACCTACAACGATCAGAGGAAGTAGTACTAAATTGAATTTAAAAGTTTCCCAGGTAATTGTCTCCCAGATCGTAATATGGAATGGTACTTTAAATACATTTACTAAGAAGAAAAACCAGGCTGATGTACCAATAAAGTTATTTTTCGGCAGACCCATTGAGAGAAAATAGATGGACATCACAGGACCTGCAGCATTACCAATCATTGTCGTAAATCCACCCAGAAATCCTGCTATTGAGGCAAATAACAAATTATGAACAATCAGTTTTGAGCGAGTGACTTCCTGCCAAATGGTGATCCCGATACCAAAGAGAATTACAATGGCGAGTAATATAGTAAACTGATCTGCGTCAATCACATCTCCAACCCATATGCCAACCAAAACCCCCAAAATAGTACTGGGTGCCAGCTTCATTAGATAGCCAATTTCAGCGTGTCTGTTATAATAGGATACACCAAATACATCTGCCATAACCAGCATAGGCAAAACTATACCGGTTGATTCCTTGGCCCCAAAAACACTCGCCATAATGGGAACTACCAGCATACCTGCACCGGCCAACCCTGTTTTGGACATTCCTATACAAAAGGCACAAAACATCACCCAGGCCAGGCTTTCGGATGAAAGATTAAAAGGGTTAAGAAATTCCAATGAATCGCGTTATTGCAGCGAATTTAAGAAGCCAAAAGTAATTACCAAGTTGTTCCTCTCAATTTAGAAGCCGCCTTCATCACGTCTCGCCGACTTACCTGGCCCTTAAGTTTTCCGTTTTCGACAACCGGGTACCTTCTGAAATTTGAACTTAAGAACATATTTGCCACATCAACCACATCCTTACTTATATCGACTGTTGCTATTTGAGTAGACATGTAGTTTTTGACTAACCCATCATTATTCAATAGATTATGGTAAGCAGCATCAACCATGATTTTTAGACAATCCTTCTCTGAAAGCATGCCAATGAGATCTCCAGAAGCATTTAGTACCGGACCACCCGAAATCCTTTTTTCCAGCATAATGTCGATTGCATCATAAATCGACTGCTCGGGATCAAAAGTGATTACCTTCTTGGTCATGTATTTCGTGATAGATTCATAAGTATTTTGTGGTTCTAGCGTACCTGTAGTTTCTTTTTTTCCTGTAAAGTTCATCGTGTTTATTGAGTTAAAAGGTTGGTCTTTTTATAACAAAGGGCATAGAAATTACGTTTTTAAGACGAATTATCCAAAAATCAGAAAGAATTTGTAGCCTTCGGAAACCAAAAGAGAGTACTTTAGGTTGTATTTCTTGAGGGAATATTTTCATTATATGTTGACTGGTGTTATATTAAACCGTAAATTCGCGGTTTACTGTAAACTTGGTCGATCAAAAGATTGATAGAGAGATATTTATACCACAGAAAAAAATTAAGATAAAATAATATATGCGACAGCTCAAGATTACGCAATCCATTACCAACCGAAGAGAAAGTCATACGCTTGAAAAATACTTCACTGAGGTTAGTAATGTGCCCATGATCACACCAGATGAAGAAGTAGAATTAGCTAAAAGAATTAGAGAGGGTGATGAACTGGCACTGGAAAAGTTGGTAAAAGCGAATTTGCGATTTGTTGTTTCTGTAGCAAAACAATATCAGAACAGAAGCCTTCCTTTAAATGATTTGATTAATGAAGGAAACCTTGGGCTGATCAAAGCAGCAAAGAAATTTGACGAGACCAAGGGATTTAAATTCATTTCTTATGCGGTTTGGTGGATCAGACAATCAATCATGCAGGCGTTAGCAGAGCAGTCAAGGATTGTACGACTTCCAATGAATAAATCTGGTGCTATTAACCAGATCAGAAGAGCTTATGCAGAACTTGAACAACAGTTTGAGCGTGAACCAACTGAAGAAGAGCTCGCAGAAATTCTTGATATGAAGCCTAGCGAAGTGAGAAATACACTTGGCGCTGAAGTAAAACAAATGTCAATGGACGCTCCTTTCGGAGAAGATGAATCAGGATCTTTATTAGATGTTCTTGAAAACGAAACTACAGGACCTACTGATGGTGCACTTGTTTTCAATGATTCTTTGAAAGTTGAAACCATGAGAGCGCTTTCTACCCTAACTGCCAGGGAAAAAGAAGTTATCATGATGAGCTTTGGTATCGGTTACGATAACCCATATACGCTTGAAGAAATTGGTGATGCAATGGGCTTGACAAGAGAAAGAGTAAGACAGATCAGAGAGAAAGCATTGCAAAAACTTAGAGAACCTGGTAAAAACAGAAGACTGAAAGAATTCTGCGCCAGCTAAAAATATTTTTTTTATTTTTTACCCCGACTCCCTGAGTCGGGGTTTTTTATTGCCTTATTTTTCAATACACTTTCTTCCTTGTATAATTTGGTTTGCTTCTGCCTCGTATTTCATTAATTTTGGCCTCGCATTTTTCTAAACAACAAGATGGATTTACGATCAGACAGAATTAAAAACATGAAAGAATCAGCTACTCTGGCAATGGCCGCAAAAGCCAGAGAGCTAAAGCAAAAAGGCATCAATGTAATAAGCCTTAGTTTGGGTGAGCCGGATTTCAAGACACCTCATTATATCAATGAAGGTGCAAAAGCAGCGATAGACTCAGGAAAGTATTTTTCCTACCCCCCTGTGAATGGATATCTGGATCTGCGTGAAGCCATTTCTAAAAAATTTAAAGAAGAAAATGGTCTGGAGTATTCGCCAGACCAAATTGTGTTATCAAACGGAGCAAAGCAATCACTTGCCAACGTATTCCTGGCCATACTAAATCCAGGTGATGAAGTGATTATTTATTCCCCATACTGGGTTACTTATCCTGCTTTGGTGGAGCTTGCAGAAGGCATTCCCGTGATTATCAAAGGAGGCATCGAAGATGACTTCAAAGCTACAGCACAGCAGCTTCAAGAGGCTATTACTCCAAAAACCAAAGCAGTAATCTTCTCTTCACCTTGTAACCCAACAGGATCGGTATTCCTCAAAGATGAACTTGAGGCCATGGCGGAAGTACTTAGGGCACATCCGGACATCCTGATCATTGCAGATGAGATCTATGAAAAAATTAATTTCACTGGCGACCATGTAAGCATTGGTACGTTGCCGGGTATGCAAGACAGGACTGTCACAGTAAATGGTTTCAGTAAAGGCTATGCTATGACCGGATGGAGGGTTGGTTACATTGGTGCGCCACTTTGGCTGGCAAAGGCGGCAAATAAGATTCAGGGACAGCTGACTTCAGCAAACTGCTCAATTGCTCAACGTGCTGCTTATACTGCTCTAACAGAACCTTCAGATTCTACAGAAAAAATGGCCGAGGCCTATCACCAACGCCGTACCCTTGTTCATGATCTGTTAAAACAGATACCTAACATGGAAGTGAATATGCCCGGAGGCGCTTTTTACTTCTTCCCGAACGTCAGCAAATTCTTTGGTAAATCTGCCAATGGATTTGAAATCAATAATGCAGAAGACCTCTGCATGTATTTACTGGATCAGGCAAAAGTATCGTTGGTAACCGGGGATGCCTTTGGGGATGAAGAATGTATCCGATTATCATATGCTGCTTCTGAGGAGGAGCTCAAAACAGCTATTTCCAGCATGAAAGAAGCGTTAGCAAAACTGGCTTAATGGGTTTTAAATCCATATATGAAGTTCTTGTGGCATTCAAGAAACTGAAAGTGCTGGTCATCGGTGATGTGATGATCGATGCTTACATCTATGGATCTGTGAAGAGAATTTCACCCGAAGCACCGGTTCCGGTATTAAGTGTTACCAAACGAGAAAAAAGATTAGGTGGAGCAGCCAATGTCGCATTGAATGTGCAGGCATTGGGTGCCAAACCCATTCTATGCTCTGTTATTGGGAATGACAATGATGCAAAAGAATTTTACGAACTTTTAGAGGCTCAAAATCTAAGCAAAGAAGGCATTCTGGAAAGCGATAAGAGAATCACAACGGTAAAGAATAGAGTGATGTCTTCTTCGCAACACCTGTTAAGGATCGATTCCGAAATTGAAAGCAACTTATCTGAACAGGATCAGCTTTTTTTCATTTCAAAGTTGAAATCCCTGATGACAGATTGTGACCTCATCATCTTTGAAGATTATGACAAGGGGGTCCTCAATGAAAAGATCATCGAAGCGGTCATTGAAGAGGCTAACAAATTAAATATTCCAACAGCTGTAGATCCGAAGAAGAGAAACTTCAATGCTTATAAAGCATGTACGCTATTTAAGCCTAACCTCAAAGAGCTTAGGGAAGGTCTAGGCATTGATATTGATCCAAAATTAATATTGGAAGTAGAACAGGCTGTGGTTAACCTGAAGAATATATTACAATTTGAAAAGGCCCTCATTACCTTATCTGAATATGGAGTCTATTTTCATTCAGATAAAGAAAAGGGTCAATATCCAGCTCATCTAAGGTCCATTTCTGACGTTTCAGGAGCCGGAGATACCGTAATCAGCATAGCAGGATTGGCGCTTGCCTTGAAACTACCGCTTCCTTTTATTTCAGAATTAGCAAATCTGGGAGGCGGAATTGTATGTGAGTACCAGGGGGTTGTCCCAATTGATCCCAAAAGACTATTAGCAGAATCAACAGAAAACCAGATTCTAAAAGGATTTCTTAGCTAAGCCTGGAAATAAGCTGGGCATTCTTAACCGTATCAACGAAATATTTGACATTTTCTGGGGGCGTATCCGGATAAACCCCATGACCCAGATTGGCTATATGGGAATGACCTTGAAACCGATCAAGCATGGTTAAGGTTTCCTGTTGAATGATTTCAGGTGTCGCATAAAGCACACAAGGGTCTAGATTCCCCTGTAAAGTTTTATCAGGGAATATCTTCCTGGCTTCTTCAATATTCATATTCCAGTCCAGCCCAATCGTGTTGCAAGGCAGATCAACCATATCTTCTAAAGCAAAATATGCGCCTTTGGCAAAGACAGTAATAGGCACCTCGTCAATCGCTTCAGCTATTTCCCTGATATACTTCAAAGAGAATTCCTGATATTGATTTCGTGGTAGCATCCCTGCCCAAGAGTCAAATAGCTGAATCATATCAGCCCCGGCTTTTATCTGTCCCTTCAGGTAATTAATGGTGCTTTGTGTGATCTTATCCAACAGTTTATGTGAGGTGGCTGGATCCTGATACAACATTTTCCTGGACTTGGAAAACGTCTTGCTCCCATGTCCTTCGACCATATAGGAAAAAATAGTCCATGGTGCACCAGCGAAACCAATGAGTGGTACTGCTCCGTCTAATGTCTTCTTTGTAATATCAATCGCATCCAGCGTATACCTGAGATCATCTGCTTCCGCAACCCTAAGCTTATCAATGTCTGAAACAGATTGAATTGTTGAAGGAAATAATGGACCCTTTTTTTCAATCATCTCATACTTTAATCCCATCGCTTCAGGGATGACGAGGATATCAGAAAAAATGATGGCAGCATCTACCCCAAGGATATCTACTGGCTGCATCGTAACCTCGGCTGCAAGCTCAGGCGTTTCAACAAGCTCCTTAAATCCGCTCAACCGGCTTCTTACCTCTCGATACTCTCTCAGTATCCTACCTGCCTGACGCATCAACCAAACAGGAGTTCTTTCAACCTGCTCACCTCTTGCAGCCCGTAATATCAGATCATTTTTTAGTTGCATGGAGCAAAAGTAACCATCCGTATGATGCTACAGATAAAAAAAATAATTTTTGATTCTAGAGGTTTTTAAACTCCACAATAAGGTGAGCTGCATATTGGACGACAGCAGAAAGCACAAAAGACCAAAATGAGCCAAATATCCACATCCACTTAAATATGTCTTTTCGCTGGACTCCCATCGCATTGGCAAAAAATGCGCCGCCAATAGGGGTCAGGAGAAGTGGGGTCAAAAAGGCAATTCCCTGAATCCCATATCTCTTCCATATTTTCACGAAGCGTCTTCTGCTTGGTGAAAAAATGATCGCTTTCTTCCTCTTGCCAAAAAGCTTCAGCATAA
The DNA here is from genome assembly GCA_047947195.1 of Bacteroidota bacterium. Classification (GTDB taxonomy): domain Bacteria; phylum Bacteroidota; class Bacteroidia; order Cytophagales; family Cyclobacteriaceae; genus UBA7330. The sequence goes on along the minus strand of CP170458.1, from coordinate 68,679 downwards.
TGCTCCTTATCTGAGGACCAAAATAGCTTATGATATAGACAGCCGTCATCATACCAAGGGTGGTCAATATTCCTGTCACCAGTACACTAAAGCCATAAGCGGCACCCATGGTCGGTCCAAATATGAATTTGAATCCGGACAATGCATAAACCAATAGATATTTAATCAACTCAGGCATATTCGAAATTATATACGTATTTTCCGAGGTTAGGTGATGAAGCAAAAGTTAACTTTGCATGCTCATTACTTAATAATCGGCGTGATTATAGCAATAAATAATTTTTAAATCAGCCCTACCGCACAGAAAAAAAATTAATGGAGTTACTTCAAAGATTAATTGATGTTCATGCACCATCTGGTGAAGAATTCAGAATGACTCAATTTCTGCTTGATTATCTAAAAAAAGAGTCAAAGAAGTGGAAGTATAAGCCTCAAATTATTTCTGGTGATAATTTACATGATTCATTAATTCTGGTCTTTGGCAAACCAAGAACAGCGGTTTTTGCACACATGGATTCAATAGGCTTCACAACCAGGTATGAGAACCAGCTCGTGCCCATCGGTGGACCACATGTGGAAGAAGATATTTTGCTTTCCGGAGAAGACAGCCTGGGACCCATTGAGTGTAAATTGAAGGTGGATGAGGAGCATAGGTTATTTCACGATTTTCCACGTGCAATAGACCGAGGAACATCCCTGGTATTTAAGCCATCATTAAATGTTACCAAAAATTATGTGGAAGGGACCTATTTAGATAACCGGCTGGGTATGTATAATGCCTTGAAAGTAGCGGAGACAATGAAAGATGGGGCCATTGTTTTCAGCTGCTATGAAGAGCACGGTGGAGGTAGCGTTCCAATGCTCACCAAATTTCTCTATGAAGAATATAAGATCAAACAAGCATTGATATCAGATATCACCTGGGTAACGGAAGGAGTCACTCACGGAAATGGGGTAGCCATTTCTTTGCGTGACAGAAATATTCCAAGGAAAGTATTTCTTAATAAAATCCTGGAATTAGCCAATGAATCAGGTATTAGTTTCCAGCTTGAAGTGGAGGGAGCAGGATCGAGTGATGGCAAGGAAGTACACCATTCACTTTATCCAATAGATTGGTGTTTCATAGGAGCACCTGAGGCGAATGTCCATTCACCAAAGGAAAAAGTACATATCGACGATATCCAGTCTATGATCGAGATGTATCGCTATCTTATTGCAAGACTTTAAACAAGTATAGATTCATACAGAGATTGACTTTTGTATATTTAACCCAAATTCAAGAAAATGCTGAATATCGTATTATTTGGTCCTCCTGGTGCCGGTAAAGGCACTCAAAGTGAAAATCTGATAAAGAAGTATCATTTAACACACATTTCTACAGGTGATCTATTTCGTAAACATCTGGGAGAAGGTACAGAACTTGGGAAACTGGCGCAGAAATATATGGATGAGGGCAATTTGGTTCCTGATGAGGTGGTGATTGGCATGGTCGAAGTAAAAATTGAGGAAAACCTGTCAGGCAATGGATTCATTTTTGACGGTTTCCCCCGCACAGTCGCTCAGGCAGAGTCCCTCGATAAGATGCTATCTACCCATGGACTAAGTATTTCCGTAATGGTAGCTCTGGAAGTGCCCGAAGATGAATTGAGAACAAGAATCAAAGAAAGAGCAAAAACTTCCGGAAGAGTTGATGATCAGGACGATGCCAAAATCACTAACCGGATTCAGGTATATCAAAAAGAAACAACACCAGTAGCTACCTATTATAAGCAACAATCAAAATTTCAGGGAATACATGGAGTAGGAACCATTGAAGGGATCTTTAATGAGATATGCTCTGTCGTTGATTCATACAAATAAATGGAATCAAACTTTATTGATTACGTAAAGTTCCATGCCCGATCGGGGAATGGTGGAGCAGGGTCCTCTCATTTCAGGAAAGAAAAACACGTTCCTAAGGGGGGCCCAGACGGAGGAGATGGTGGTAGAGGTGGACATGTCATTTTGAAAGGTAATTCTCAGCTGTGGACTCTCCTGCATCTGAAATATCGCAAGCATGTTAGTGCCGAAAATGGTGTCAGAGGGGAAGGCCAGATGAAGACAGGGGCCGGAGGGGAAGATGTTGTCTTAGAGGTACCCATTGGCACGGTTGCCAGGGATGAGGAAACCGGAGAAATTCTGATGGAAATTATGGAAGACGGACAGACTGAAATCCTTTTAAAAGGAGGTATAGGAGGTCTCGGAAATGTTCACTTCAAATCTTCAACTCAGCAGACCCCTAGATATGCGCAACCAGGTATCCCTGGTGAGGAGAAATGGATCATCCTGGAGCTAAAAGTGCTCGCAGATGTGGGATTGGTTGGATTTCCAAATGCTGGTAAATCTACTTTTCTGTCGGTCATTTCCGCTGCAAAGCCAGAAATTGGGGATTACCCATTCACCACACTCACCCCAAACCTGGGTGTCGTTTCCTATCGGGATGATAAATCTTTTGTGGTTGCAGATATTCCGGGAATCATTGAAGGTGCTTCAGAGGGTAAGGGTCTCGGACTTAGATTTTTACGTCATATAGAAAGGAATTCCATCCTGCTTTTCATGGTTCCTTGTGACACCAGAAGCATTGTTGAGGAATATCAGATCCTTCTAAATGAATTGGGAAAACACAATCCTGAGCTTTTGGATAAGGATCGGTTACTTGCTATTACAAAATCAGACCTTCTGGATGAAGAACTAAAAAATGCACTTGAAAAAGAGCTCCCAGACATCCCTTATGAGTTCATATCAAGTATTTCCCAAACTGGCTTATTTCCATTAAAAGACAAAATCTGGAAAGCCTTGAATTGAGTTCAGATCATTCATTCTGGCAATAAATCTGGATAGGTTACAGTAATTTGCACCGTTGATCTGTCATCTTGTCAGCATATGCGCTTTTGGCAAAGAAATTGACGAAATGATACAATTATAAAGTTAGGACTAGAGATGCAAAACGATAAAGTGGAAGAAAACATCGAAAGCAAAGGTGAAGAGCAGGTTAATGATGAAACATTAAACCAGGTTGAGGATCAAAAGGAAAGTGAAGAGGTAGTTGAAAAGGACGAAAAGGAGGTTCTCGCGGATGAACTGAATGAGGCGAAAGATAAATACTTACGACTCTATTCAGAATTTGAGAATTTCAGAAGAAGGACTGCTAAGGAAAGAATTGAACTGATTGGTACCGCTACAAAGGATCTGATCGTTGATCTTCTCCCTGTTCTGGATGATTTTGAGCGGGCATTCAAATCGCTTGACGACAAATCTGATGCCTCTAAAGAAGGTTTGGAACTCATCCATAATAAATTCAAGAAGGTTCTTGATCAAAAAGGTTTGAAAAAAATGGAGGTCAAAGCAGGAGATAAGTTTGATCCGGAACTTCAGGAAGCCATTACGCAAACCCCGGCAGGCAAAAAACTGGAAGGCAAAGTGGTTGATGTAATTGAAAACGGATATACCTTAAATGATAAGGTGATAAGATTTGCAAAAGTTGTAACTGGGGCTAAATCATAATGGCAAAAAGAGATTACTACGATGTTTTAGGGGTTAGTAAATCGTCTACAAAGGATGAGATTAAAAAAGCATATCGAAAGATGGCCATTAAATATCATCCTGATAAAAATCCTGACAATAAAGAAGCTGAAGAGCAATTCAAGGAAGCCGCTGAAGCCTATGAAGTCCTGAGTAATGACGAAAAACGCCAGCGATATGACCGGTTTGGTCATCAGGGAATGAGTGGAGCTGGTGGCTTTAGTGGCGGAGGCATGAACATGGAAGATATCTTCAGCCAATTCGGAGACATTTTCGGTGGTGGGGGTGGAAGTCCTTTCGATAGTTTCTTTGGAGGCGGAAGAAGTGGTGGCCGTAGAACAAGAAAAGGAACCAACCTCAGAATCAAGCTTAAACTCAACTTAAAGGAGATTGCCGAAGGAGTAGAAAAGAAGATAAAAGTAAACAGACTTATTGTTGATCCTGATACTACCTTTAAAAGCTGCTCTACCTGTAGCGGCACCGGCCAGGTAAGAAAGGTCATGAATACCATGCTGGGCCAAATGGTCTCCACTACAACCTGTCCCACCTGTGGAGGTGCAGGTCAGATGGTTGATAAAAGAGGATCTGGAACCGACAGCATGGGCATGAGCCGCAAGGAGGAAGTGATCTCGATCAAGATCCCACAAGGGGTGGCAGAGGGAATGCAGCTATCTATGTCTGGAAAAGGTAACGAAGTGCCCGGCGGTGTACCCGGTGACCTTTTGATAGTCATCGAAGAAACTCAGGATGAACAGCTAAAGCGAGATGGCAACAATGTAATATTCGAATTATTTGTGAGCTTTATTGACGCTGCACTTGGCACTACCATTGAAGTTCCAACGATAGGTGGTAAAGTTAAAATCAAGATCGATGCTGGAACCCAAAGTGGAAAGATACTTAGGTTAAGAGGAAAAGGAATCAAAGATGTAGATGGTTATGGCGTTGGGGATCAATTGATCCATGTTAATGTTTGGACACCAAAAACGCTCTCTAAAGAAGAGACTGCTATCCTGGAAAGCCTGAGAGATTCAGAAAACTTTGAACCTAAGCCATCAAAAACCGAGAAAGGATTCTTCGAAAATATGCGCGAATTCTTCGGTGCTTAATATATAAGTAACCTCGACGCCAATATTACGTATTAAACACCATGTTGAGGATGATTTTATCAGCAACCTCGGTGCTGGTTTTTTCAGTTGCGTTAGGGCAGTTACAAAAATTCTATTCCCTGAGTAATGAAGCGGACTTTGATACGGTATCATTTTCGCTGCATGCTGCATCAGGTAATTGTTTTGTTAAATCTTCCCCGGATTTAAAGGAAAGTCCTTTGGTAATCTATGGTAATCCGGACCTGGAAAAGATCAATCCATCCTTTAAATTTCAAATTAAAAAAAATACCTGTTACGCAGATTTGGACTTACAGGAGTTCAGATCATCAAGTCTTGGCGACGGTCTGGTTTTTGCCATGCTGCGATCAAGTGAAGAGGAACACAATTACTGGAAAATTCATTTTGATGATAAAAAGATTTATAAACTGGACCTGAACTATGGGGTTGGAAATGCAGATATAGATCTCAGTAATTCTTCCATTAAGTCCTTCAAACTCAAGTCCGGAACTGCCGACATCAATGTGGACTACTCTCCCGATTCGCCAAATAGAATTGAAATGGATACATTCAAAGTTCAGGTGGATATGGGGACCTTCACCTCCAATCATCTTGAATTGGCAAATGCAAGACAAATAATTGCTCATGTAGGATTTGGAAGCGCCCTCCTGGATCTGGAAAAACCCAACAAGAAATCCTGTTCAGTAAAGGCTTCAGTGGGTGCAGGAAATCTGGATATCATTATACCCAATAAAAGCGTACCGATCATTATTCACCTCAAAGAGTCTCCATTATGTGGCGTGAAGCTGGCACCTGGATTTGAACAGGTCGAAAGCAATGTATACGTCAATATGGCCTACTCCAATAATGCTGAGAACCTTCTGGCTTTCAATATTGATGTTGCGTTGGGCAATGTAAGCTTTAAGTATAAAGATTAAGGCTTATGTAAGAGTATCCCTCTTACCAATAATAGCTGAGCGACAATGTAAGTGCTCATAATGAGTACCCTCGCGTAATCTATGGGTGAATAAAATTTATCGAGGGCAATCATGGAATCCGATAGAACAAATAGTAAAGCACCTATGAGTACTGAGATGTAACTTCCTTTATTAGTATATCCATGCCTGATGCTAGCCATAAAGACCATTGTTAGGATTCCAATTGCATAAACAATGATCCCTGGCCCCATTTCTCCGGCTTCCGGAAGGAGTACTGTAAGTAAACCAGCACCATAAACAATTAATGGAATGAGATAGAGAAACCTGATCTTAGGTTTGTGATCAGCCGATTTGAAAAGTGTAACCGCATAAAAGATCTGTGCGATCAAAAAAGAAACCAGCCCACCAAGAAAATACGAGTCTCCTGACCCCATTAAAAGCAAGTCTCCACCCCAGCTGAATATCAAAGCAACAGCCAATAGTATCCTGGGTAAAGTAATGTGACCTTCGGCAAATCGATACAAATAATAGATCAGCAAGGGCATCAGGAGCGGCTTTGTATATTCATTCAGCTCCGAAGATCCCAGAAATTGCCCAACGACATTTACCGTTCCAACAAGAAGATAAATCAATAAGAGTATCCTAGGCATTTCGTTTCGTTCGTTTAAGCAATAAAAATCCGAAGGCGATCAAACAGAATAACCCCGCTCCTATAAATATCAAAGGGAATCTACCTGGATCCCCTTGATACAATGAGCCTGATATCAATGCACCCAAACCAATGCCCACTTCCAAAAAGATAAATAGCGTTGAAATTCCTTTTCCTCTACCCTTCCCTGGACTTAAATCAATAGTCCAGGCGAAAATAGTTGGTGAATTCAATCCATATCCAATCCCAAAGAAAAACGCCCCGGTAAAAAAATGTGCAGGTGAAAGTGCGGTACCAATGATAGTCATGCTGACAAATAAAATCAAAGTGCTAAACCACAAAATCTTTTCACGACCATATTTATCTGATAATCTTCCACCTATTACTCTCACGATCAACGAGGATCCGGTAAATACAGAAAAGAAAATACCCTTGTTTTCAATATTCAGGAAGGCACTGAAATCAGGTGATAGTGTAAGCACCGTTCCAAATGAGAAACAGGTGAGGATCATAACGATTGCTGGCACAAAAACGGCTGGTTCAAAGATGTCGGACTTGTTAATCTTAAGTAAGGAAAATCGGAAAGGCTCCCTTTCTTCAAGTGTCTCTTTCATACCGGCAAGAATAGCCACTGACAACATAGCAAAAACACAACTGAGATAAAATAAAGCATTCATACCAAAATGCAGGTAGATAGTTGAGCCCATAGCCGGACCTGCTGCCATGCCGATAGTTCCAAAAAAGCTACTAATACCCAGGGCCTCCCCCCTTTTATTAGGTTCCACAATGTCGGCTATATAAGCTGATGTAGCTGTTGGTTTGAATCCGGCAGAAAATCCGTGAAACAACCGCACGAAGAAAAAACCAACAATTGTCGTAAGTATCGGATATAGTAAAGCAGCGATGCCACTTACCACAGCTCCAAATACCATCACAGGTATTCGACCCCATCGATCTGTGAGCTTCCCGCTAAAAGGCCTGGAGAATCCCGCCGTCAGCGTAAATAAAGAAATGATGAGCCCAATGTATTCCTCTCCACCCATCCTGGACAAGTAACCCGGTAACTCGGGGAGCACCATTGTGAAGGAAGAGAAAAACAGGAACGAGCTAAAGCATAAAAGCCAAAACCCCTTGTTATACCTGGCAAATAGACTCATCTGGATAAAATGTCAATGTCTTTAGACACTTAATGAGAAGTAAGAAACCAAATCAGATCTTGAAAAGCTAATAAAGCCTCAATTCGTAATCAAAATATAATGACTTCTGATTTCCGTTCTATTCCTGCTGACGCAACAAAAATGTCTTAATAAAATCATTAATATCTCCATCAAGGACATTCTGTACATCAGTTCTTTCATACCCGGTCCTGGCATCCTTCACCAACTTGTATGGATGTAGCACATAGTTCCTGATTTGTGAACCAAAATCTATTTTTTGCTTGCCTGATTCAATCTTATCCCGCTCCGCATTTCTTTTCTCCACCTCAATCTGATAAAGTTGAGATTTCAGCATCTGCATGGCCCGCTCCCTGTTAGCATGCTGTGAGCGTTCTACCTGGCACACCACTACAATACCAGTAGGTTTATGTGTGAGCTGAACTTTCGTCTCCACCTTATTCACATTCTGACCACCTGCACCTCCTGACCTTGATGTATGCAATTCTACATCCGCAGGGTTAAGGTCAATTTCAATGGTATCATCTACTACAGGATACACATACACTGAAGCAAAGGAGGTATGACGTCTTCCTCCACTATCAAAAGGTGAAATCCTGACCAATCTGTGAACACCATTTTCAGATTTCAGAAAACCATATGCTAAGGGGCCGTCAAACTCAAGGGTTACTGACTTTACTCCAGCCACATCACCAGCCTGATAGTCAACTTCCCTGACTTTATATCCATTGGCTTCCCCCCACATGATGTACATACGCATCAGGATTGATGCCCAGTCATTACTTTCAGTTCCGCCAGCACCTGGTGTGATTTGAAGCATAGCCGAAAGCTGGTCCTCCTCACCGGAAAGCATCTTTTTGAACTCAAGATCTTCTACAGCCTGTGTAGCATGCTCAAAAGCTTTGTTTACTTCCGCCTCAGATCCCTCCCCTTCCTGAAGAAACTCCTGTAAGGTCTCCAGATCCTGAACAAGTATATCAACCTCCTCGTATTCATCTGTCCAACCCTTAATGGAGCGGATAGTTTTCATAGTAGCCTCAGCTTTTTCGGAGTCATTCCAAAAATCCGGCTGAACCGTAACCAATTCCAGATCGTCTAATTCTTTCTTTCTGGCATCGTAGTCAAAGATACCTCCTCAAGGCCGAGACACGGGCCTTCAAGTCTTTCAACTGATCAGTTGTCATGATTTGATTTTTTTAGATAAATTACTTTGTGAATAAGATCGCGAAGTTAACCTAACCGCCCAATTACTTATTTAACCGCCCACTTTTTTGTGATGAAATATGAAATGAATATGAAATGAGCATGTTTGAGAACATCAAACTGGGATGACCAAAACCCTTAAGGGAACGTCCTAAAGCGGAAAGTTTTTATTATGCGAATTCCATGTGACGACTAAAAAATTAATATTATACACATGAAAAGACATTTACTTTTTTTGTTGGTTTTGATTAGTGCCTTTATTGTTAATGCACAAACTCCCAATACAATAAGCTTCCAGGGAAACCTCACGACTCCCGGAACAGCAAATCCAATTGCTGATGGTGCATATAGCATGGACTTCGAACTTTTTGATGATGTAAATAATCCAATGTGGAGTGAAACACAACCTTCGGTTCAGGTTACCAATGGTTTGATCAATGTTCAGTTAGGTTCAGTTACACCTTTAGAAATTTCGGATTTCTATCAGCCCCTTTATCTTGAAATTACTATTGCAGGTGAAACGCTATCTCCCCGAATTGCTTTACAGACAGTCCCTTTTGCTCAAACATCAAAAGCAGTAGTTGGCACTGATAGCATCATTTTTCGAATAGCTAATCAGAAAGCAGGCATTGTAGATCAAACCAACACGGCTCTGGGCTATTATTCATTTACTAGTGAACAGGGTTCTGGTTCCTTTAATGAGGCTATTGGTGTTGGTGCTTTGGAAAACAACAACGGAGGCTCTCAAAATGTGGCAGTTGGCTCATATTCTCTTGGCAGCAATACTACAGGGGCAACTAATATTGCGATTGGATATGAGGCACTCAATCAGAATACTATAAGCAGTGACAATATAGGAATTGGAGCATTTGCCTTACAAAACAATACAGACGGAACCGAAAACGTTGGTATCGGGAGAGATGCCCTAATCAATAATACGACAGGAAGAGATAATACAGCCGTTGGATCGAGATCCATGATCACCATTGGCTCCGGGATTGGAAATACTGCCGTGGGTTCCGGGGCTCTTTCCTCCAATGGAGGTGGAAATGGTAGTTACAATGTGGCTGTAGGATATGATGCACTGATCAATAATAACGCAGGTAGTAACACGGGTATTGGAGCCTATGCACTCTTAGCAAACTCAACAGGAACTTCCAATACAGCTGTTGGTTATGCTTCACTGGAATCCAATACTACTGGTTCAGAAAATGTGGCAGCAGGAAGACTTGCTATGAATGCCAATACCACAGGATCTCAAAATATCGCTATGGGATCCAATTCGCTTCAAAACAACCTGGATGGGAATGCCAACATTGCCATCGGTCAAGGGTCATTGTCGTTAGGAACTTCGATCTATGGCAACGTAGCCATTGGATTCTTATCTATGGCCAATAGTACAGCCTCAAATAATGTAGCAATGGGTAATTATTCCTTAACTGATAATACAACAGGTACGAGTAATGTGGCTATTGGGGACCTCGCTGGAAATGCTAATACCACAGGATTTGGAAATACGGCATTAGGTGCAAGTGCCCTGGTAAACAATGTGGATGGTGGTGGAAATGTAGCTATCGGAGTAAATGCTTTGAGTACCAATGCTTCGGGATCAAACAATACAACCATCGGCAATGGAGCAGATGTAAGTGATGGTACAATTAGCAATGCTACGGCTATCGGTGCCGGTGCAATTGTCTCCCAAAGCAATAGCATGGTTTTAGGGAACAGTAGTGTAAATGTAGGGATTGGAACCAGTACACCGACAGAGAAGCTGGATGTAGTAGGTATTATTCAAGCATCTGACTTCACTTATACAAGCCCTAAATTGGCGTATTACTCTATTTCAGCCGGATCTTTTGTACACCTCAATTATAATGATACTCAATACATGACAGGTTCTGTATACGGTTCAAGATTATACGATGCTAGTTCCACCACAGGAACAGTCTATTTATTTGCATCTGTTAACCTGCCTCAAAATGCAGTTGTAACGCAGGTAGACGGATATGTGTTGGATAATGATGCTAGTTATTCCGTAAGAGTTGATTTTGTCGAGAATTTGTTAACAGACAATGATACTTATACTTTGATGGCATCTGTATCAACTACTTCCGATAATGCAGTTGTCCAAACAATTACAGACAACACAATAGTTAACGCTACTATTGACAACTCAACCTACTCATATATAGTGATAGTTAGACTTAATGCGGGCTCAGGTACGACACAATTAGCAAATGTGAGGATTTCCTATCTGGACCCTGCCCCATAATAAGTTCCAAACTGATGATATTTTTATTTATATTAAATCTTATAACCACTTGGCAGAAATATTTTCATATTGCCAGGATTACTTGTGCATTTTATGTTACTATTTTAATAAATTATTTAACATTTCAAACTTCATTTAGACCATTTTTAATTATCTTGTGTCTTTAATTTTGGAAGGAGTGTTGTCCTGAATAAATCGCCTATGTTAAGACCTTTACTTTCACTTCTATCATTTACATTATTTCTGTCATTCACATTTGCCCAGGATATCATTATCAGGGATGGGGATTTCAGAGAGGAGGGCAATGGAGTTTATCTGCGAATGACCATTCAGCAGAAGAATTCTCCTCGCGAACGATACAATATAGTGCTTTACAGCTCCAGAGATGGTGGTAATTTTCAAAAGCTATCCGTAGGTAGGACCGATGTCGCTCCCGGAGAACCAGTGATATTCACTTTAAGTCCTGAAGATATTGGAGGTGCCGCATCACAACTTCAGCTTAAAGTGGAAATTGAAGCAAGTACCTTCCCGCTAGTAGTACGTGCAGACAGTAAGGTGAAAAAAGGGAAAGGCCTGTTGGCTTCATGGACAGGATTCAATACCAATGGCCCTTATAAGGTTGAATTAATTGATAATATGGATCGTGCCATTACCATAGCCGAGGAAAATGGAACATCCGCTAATATCTTACTTGACAAAGACCTGGATAAAGGTAACTACACCCTAAGAGTCACTCCAGGTAATAACAGGGAAGCCTATGGTGAAGCAAAACTCAAAATTGCAGGGGGGCTTAACCCATTGTTGATCATTGCACCTGTGGCTTTAGGTGGTGGAGCTGCGGCTTACTTTCTCCTGGGGCCAACAAAGCCAGACGACCCAGAGGAACTCCCTACACCTCCTGATACACCACCAACCAATTGATTGCTGTGATATAAAAATTTTGAAATATACAGACCGATGAAACATACTAGCCTTTTATTACTTGCTCTAATTATTGCCCTTGCCGTACGGGCTCAAATACCGGAAACGATAAGTTTTCAGGGGAACCTTACGGATCCTTTAACAGGAAATACTATTGCGGATGGAAATTATAACTTGTTTTTTGAGTTGCTGGATGACCCTACAGCAGGAAATACCCTATGGACAGAAGATCAGGGCTCAATTCCTGTAAGTAATGGAATCTTCAATGTTGCATTGGGAAGTATATCCTCATTTGACCCATCGGTCTTTACACAACCACTTTGGCTTGAGATCACCGTAAACGGGGAAATTCTTTCTCCAAGGATTGAAATTGGATCCTCTGCTTACAGTTTAGCCTCAAAAGCCTTGATTGGCGACAATTTCATCCCCAATTCCGGAAACGTACACATTGGGGGAAACTTGAATGTAGGCGGTGTAGCACCTACAATTGATTTAGCTATTGACGATGATGATACAGGTCTGGAAGTTTCAACCGATGGTATTCTTTCTTTTTATACCAATGGTATAGAACATATGGCTTTAAGTGATGCCGGTGCGTTAAATATTAGTGGCACTTTCTCTGTTAGTAATGCATCTGGAGAATTCAGTATGCATCCAACATTTGGGGAAGGTCCAAACCAAAGTTCACTTATTGGAACATTTAGTGGGTCTTCCTTGTACCCTCAAATGAGATTTGTTAACGATACCAGTAGTGGTTTTGTCGACATCGGCTTAATTAATGGAAATCAATTTGTAATTGAAAATAGTCTTGATGAGCCCCTTTTGAATATTTCACAATCTGGAAATTTTGGGATAGGGACTTCACCATCTTCTCAATATAAATTCAACTTGAACAACGGGGTTGGGGGTCCAAATTGGAATCTCTATTTGAATAACGATTATGATGGATCGAGTTATTCAGTAGGTATTGCTAATATGCTTTATGGTACAAACACTGGCTTTAAATATGGGTATTATTCAGAGATCGAAAATAATGGAACGAGCGGTACCATGGGAATATATGTGTACCAGTATGGATCTACCACTGAAACCAAATATGGGTTATACATGGAAGGTGAAGATGTCAATTATTTTGAAGGAAGTGTAGGAGTTGGTACCACAACACCAGCCGAAAAATTAAGTGTTAATGGAAACATAGCTTCAAATGGAACAGTAACGGCAGATATGTTTAGTTATAATAGTCCTAAAGTTTCTTATTACTCTGTACCGCCTTCTCAATATGAATTAGCTGGTGGAGGCACGGATGCTACATATTATTTAAGTCCAAGTTATTATGCCAGTAGTATTACTGGAGGTACAGTTGGATCAGCCGCTTATATAATTGCTCCAGTCAACCAACCCCATAATGCCAGAATTACACATATAGATTTTTACTATTCTGATACTGATGCAACGTATGATATTCAGGCATATTTTTATGGAGTACCTCATGGTACTTCTTCAGTTGCTCTAGCTCCTACCATTACAACTTCCTCCGGGACGCCCGGCAATACATTTGGTGGAGTTGATCTAAATCATGTGGTAGATAATAGCGCAAATCATTACTGGATTTATGTAGTAACCAGACAGGCAACTTCCGCCCTACAAATAAAGAGTACCGTAATCACCTATGAATTGACAGATCTTTAATAGCTCCAGTCCTAATGAGTAGATATAATAATATGTTGAAATTTATTATAACCAGTTTAGTCACCTTAAATTGCTTATTAGCCTCATCCCAAAACTTTGAGCTGAAATCAAATTCTATTAACAACGGCTCTGGAACCGCAGTCAGTACCTCCTTCCAATTAAACGGTGCAGTTGGCGAAATTATAGGGTCCTCCTCCTCATCAAGCTTTGTGCTGAACACAGGCTCTATCAGTAATCGGGTAACTGCCACTGTGGATCCTGGTCTCATTGCATATTACCCTCTTAATGGCGATTTCCTGGATGCTTCCGGAAACGGATATGATGCTGTATCCTTTGGAACCGTGGCCTTACATGCAGATGTCGCGGGTTTAGCTGATCGGGCATACTATTTCGACGGAGTAGAATCTCAGGTCTACCACACACTTGCCGATCCAATCAATTTCACAGGATTCACGCTCTCAGCATGGGTTATCTTTTCAGACCCCGCTAATACCAATTATCAACATATAATGGGTCTGGAGTCTTATAATTCATCCAGTCAGCTAGTACAATTAGCAGCTGTTGACGGATCATTTGTGCTCTATCAGGAAGATAATGATGGGGGTAATGAGTTGGGTGCTCAAACCTTTGGTACAGTCGGTTATGACTGGCAGCATGTCGTGGTCACCTGGGATGGTACAATTGTTTCAGGGTATGTAGATGGTGTTCTGGTAGAAACTTATGATGCTACGTTTTCATTGAATATAGACGTTGAAGAATTGAATCTGGGCTCAAATATCGCCTGGGGCGATTTCATGGACGGAGTTATTGATGAGGCGAAATTCTATAATTACGCGTTAACAGAGGAGGAAGTATTCGACCTCTTCAATTCATACCCTTCACCTCCAACCATGCCCCAGAATGTGGTGGCTAAAGTAGTTGGCCCCGGATCCATCCAGTTGACCTGGGACGATGGTCCGGATGAAACCTTCTATGAGGTTTACTGGGAAGATCCGGGCTCAAATTACGATTACGTTGATCTACCTGCAGGTGAAACAACATATACAATTACTGGCCTTGCTACAGATGTTGAGTATTACATCGAAGTAGTAGCCTGGAATGATTACACAGGAAATGACTACAATAACAGCTATGCATATGATTATGTATATCAAACACCTGTTGACAAAGGACCCATTCAGGCAGCATCCTTTCCGGCACCTTTCATACTTGATGAGGATGTAACCATACAGTTCTATCCACAATTGTCCTACCCGGTTGGCGACCTGGATGTGGCTTCCAAAATATACATGTATGCAGGTCTGATAGCCCCTGAAGATGTAGAATCTGGCAATTGGTCCTATACGGTGGGCACCTGGGGTGTGGATGATGGTATTGGTCAAATGACCCTAAATGGTGGAGTCTGGGAGATTACAATCAATCCACGAACCTATTTTAACGCACCGGATAATTTCATTGCTGCTCAAATTGCGATGGTATTTACCAATGAAGATGGAACACTCATTGGTAAGGCAGCGGACCTTGCTGATATTAAACTCGACATTTTCGATCCAACAACTATTTCGCCTATTGGAGGCTTCTTAGCCACAGATGCAAATACTGATGTCTACATAGATGATGGTACAACCTTCTTTCCATCAAATGTTCAATTGGAAAATTTTTCAGAATTTACCATGGAAGCATTGATCAATTTTGGTGATGTCAATCCGACTATCGGAACATTTCAAGAAATCATAGCAAGAGGATTCGACAATGGATCTACCTACACTCCACTACATGGAGCAGTTTATTATACTTATGATGGCATTACTGCCTACCCAACAGGCCTGATTACCAGTGAAATCAGTGCCATTCCATACCCAAATTATATCTTACCTGAAACTGGAGTAGATGTCTCAGGTATCGGCGGTGGTGAAGCCTATTCCAATGGTACATGGGCTCATATCGCGCTGGTTTATTCAACACCATCCTATGGCTACGCAGAACTATACATCAATGGAATCAACCAGGGATTTGTGGATATCTTTGATCCAACAAGTACTGCGAACATGCTTCGTATTGGACAATTTGATGGAGCAGTGGACGAATTAAGATTCTGGAATTACGCTCGAACACAGGATGATCTTCGCATTAACATGAAAAATGAAATTGATCCAGTTACTTCTGGTTTGATTGGCTATTGGAAAATGAATGGCACTACAAATATTAGTGGTACGGATTATATACTTGATGAGACAACCAGCGCCAATGATTTTGTTGTTGGAAATGCTGTAATTACTCAACTACCTGATTTGGATGTGATCTCATTGGGATTAAATCCTAAGAGCATTGCCCAGGGTGAAACCCTTTCCATGTCATATACCATTGAAAACATTGGTCCCGCAGATGCTGGAGCTTTTGACCTGGATTTTTATCTCTCAACTGATATCAATTATGATGGACCCGGAACCGATGTGTTTTTAACAACGACCAATTTTTCTTCAGGGCTTTTAACGGGAGAATCAGTTTTTAATATAATCCAGGCAACAATCCCTGATGTCGCAACTGCCCCAAACGGGGATTATTATGTCATCGCAGTTTTGGATGATCTTATGGTAGTTGAAGAAGAAAATGAAACCAATAATACGGCTTCTGCAGCACTTAATATAGATGCTATCAATCTCAACAAGGTAACAACTTCTATCACACTGGATAATTACTCCTTCCAGGAAAATGCAGCTATTGGAACAAAAGTTGGTGGTATATTCTATGATGACCCGGATGATGATTTATTTGATATCTCTTTAGTTGGTAGTACCAATGACAATGCACTATTCCAGATTGTGGGTGGGGAATTATTAACCAATTCTGTACGTGATTTTGAAACTGATGCAACCTCCTACACTGTAAGTATCCAGGTGGATGATAACCGTGGTGGAGTATGGGCTGAAGATATAACCATCAACCTGACTGATATCAATGAATCCCCAACAGATATCACGTTATCTAACTCAACCATTATAGCTGGCGGCACATATTTTGAGCATATAGTAGGTATGCTTGAAACAGTTGATCAGGATCTATCTGATAGCCATACCTATACAATTACAATCGAAGATAATGCCAATGCAAGCTTCCTCATCGATGGAAGTGGCAACCTCAAAATCACAGTGAACAATCCATCCGTTAGCGATGCATTTACACTTACCATCCAGTCTGAAGATCAGGGTAGTTTGATCATCAGCAAGGAATTTTCTATTACTGTTGAACCAGCCAATGCACCACCAAACGGATTGCTTCTGACCAACAATACCATTAATGAAAGCAATGGAGCAACTGCGGTTATTGGCCAGTTTTACGCGCAAGATGATGACAGTGATAATTTCACTTATGCATTAGCATCAGGCGGTACAGACAATGCCGAATTTTCTGTTTCATCTACCGGTGTGCTCACGCAAAATAATGACAACCTGGCTGCTGGGACCTATTCCATTAGGGTTATAGCAACCGATGACTCTGGTATTTCATCAAATTCTATTACAAGAACATTCAGCATTAGAGTAATTGCTGATGCGGTGAGTAATGTAATTAGTATCGGAGGCGCTGAGAGTAATTATAGAATAATTGGAGTGCCTTTTAAAAATGCCACCATTGGTAGCACATTCCCTGATCTGACCAATGACAATAATTTGACGGAATGGAGAATGTTTGGGTTTAATAACGGTTCAACCAGTGAGTTGAAAAGCACTGGGTCGAACCTGACAAATGGAAATGGTTACTGGTTTATCTCCACTATACAGCAAAGTGTTACACTTCCTGCAGGAAATGTTAACACCGCTCCAACTGTACCTAAATCACTTCAAAGTGGTTGGAACCTCATTGGTAACCCCTTCCTTACCACCCTTGATTGGGCTACCGTATTGAGTTTCAATGAAAATGTCAGTGGCTCAATTAGTTCTGGAGATGTTGGAGCACAGATTTTTACCTGGAACGGAAGCTGGAATCAAACAACAACATTGGGAGTGATGCAAGGAGGATTCGTAAACGTAGCAAATGCCTCAAGTTCATTCGCATACCCTTCCGCAACAGCATCACTTGGAACTGCCCGTGCAACGGCTAATGAAAGGATAGTTAGCAGCTATTTTGATAATTCAAATGCATGGCAACTGTATCTAAATCTGGAAAGCAAAGGCATTAGCTCAAATATTTCAGGGGTTGGATTAAATCAAATTTCGATCGATGAGCAGGATGGACTGGACATTGCTCCTCCACCCACACCAAGTATCTTCGATCCGCTTCAGTTAACTGAAAAAGCTACGGGACTGACAAAAAATATCAAGGCCGTAAATAAATCAGTATTCTGGGATTTCATCCTGACAGGAACAAAAGAATCTACTACAATCTCATGGGATCAATATGTGGCCAATCAAGCTGATGAGCCTTTAATCATCGCGCTCCTTCCTCAAGGAGAGATGTATGATATGGGCTCTGTTGGGGAGATCACATTTACGCCTGAGAAAAACCAATCAGTGATGGTGATCTATGGAAAAGAACTTCCAAAAGAACTCCTTTTCAATGCCATCACCGCATATCCTAACCCTGCAGATCAGGAAGTGAACTTTAGATTCTTTGTAGATGAAGAAGGTTCTCTCCCGGCAACCGTAGAACTGTTCAATTTAGGTGGTCAGCAGCTTGGTACGATCAATCAGATGGTATCTGGTGGGCACTGGAATGAGATCAACTACAAAGTAGGCTCTCAGGATTTACTAAAATCTGGCATCTACCTTTTCAAAGTCAAATACAGTGATTTTGAGAGCGCAGTGAAGAAGATTATTATCAAGTAATCATAAATCAGAAATCAGTAGTCAGAAGGACTCTAAAATAGATTGCTTAGAAAAATCTCTATCTAGGTTTAGTTTAAAGAATTTTTGTCCTCATAATCATATACAGGATTCTGATACCTGATTTCTGTCTCCAGAATTTTAAATTCTACAGATATTCCAATTTCCTGAAAGAAAAACACAATTGGCATAGTGTTTGTACTATAAAAACTTACTGCTAAAAATGAATTATTTAACCAACTATTGTTATCTTTACCCTAGCCTTGGTGTACCCTGCGGGAATGAGGCTTAAAAGAATGACAATAAAACCAACAAGATTATGAAACGGTTTATTTTTCTCGCTGCTACATTTTTCCTTTTCACTACACTGGCGTTCGCACAGACCAGTTCAAAGGAAGTGGGCCCTATCCCAGTTCATTTTGAAATCAAAGACAATCCCACTATTGTCAGCATCACCAGCCCCGAGTCTCTTGTTCAGAAGAGTCGTGGATTTGCAAGGGTCGAAGGAACTTCAATCCGTATAACCGGTACGGTTCAGGATGCTGATGGCGTGAAATTGATGACCATCAATAATAACTTAATTCAGGTTGCTATGAATGGTAGCTTTGGTCATACCATTGCTTTAAAACCCGGAGAAAATATTATTAACATCGCTGTTACTGACGGAAAAAATAATGTTCACAATGAAGTAAGAACAGTTAAAACTGACGAAGCTGTCGCCAAAACAACCTTTGACGCTGCACTTGGTTCTGAAATTGGCAACTATTATGCATTGATCATTGGTGTAAACGATTACATGGACCCGGAAATCGTCGATTTGGATAACCCTGTTTCTGATGCTAAGGCTTTGAAAAAAGTTTTACAAGAGCAGTACATCTTTGCTCCTGAAAATATTGACTATATAGAAAATGCTACCCGGGCTCAAATTAATGACGCCATGGATGGTCTGGCAAGAAAAGTGAAACCTAATGATAATGTGTTGATTTTCTATGCGGGTCACGGATATTGGGATGAGCAAGCTGAAATCGGATACTGGATCCCTGCTGATGGTAAGAAGAAAAGTACTGCAGACTGGTATAGGAACAGTACGCTGACAGATCAATTGTCTGCCATCAAATCAAAACACACACTACTAATAGCTGACGCGTGTTTCTCCGGAGGTATCTTCAAAGCAAGAGCTGCCTTTATGGACGCTTCTCTAGCTATAAACAAGAAATATGAATTAGCCAGCAGAAAAGCGATGACCAGTGGTACGCTGACTGAAGTACCAGATAGAAGTGCTTTCCTTAAGTACCTGGTAAGAAGACTAGAAGCGAATACTCAAAAGTATCTTTCTGTAAGCACCTTATTCTACAGCTTTGAAGAGGCCGTAATTAACAACAGTGATGTAAGACCTCAATATGGTACAATCCAGAAGGTTGGTGATGAGGGTGGTGAATTCATCTTTATCCGTAAGGATTGATTAGCATCTTAAGAAGAAAACTTATTTTTAACCTGATGAATCGGTCAACTTTACTTTCCGTCATCAGGTTTTCTTTTTTTAGCTACCTGATTTCTTTTTCAGTCCTATTATTGGGTCAGGATAGGCCTAAATGGACAGATAATATCCAACGGGAAAATGTATTCCCTCCCGATCAATATTACATTGGGTATAATTCTTCTGATTTCAAAAAAGGTGAGGATATCCCTACAATCACGCAATATGTGGAAAGCCTTGCCAGAAATGAATTGTCCGAAGTCCTCTACCAATCAGTCAACAGTGCCGCTCAAATAAGGGGAGATTATCCAAAATCGAGCTTTACACGAACCACTATGGAAGCCTGTGGTATGGAAACGCAATCCTTTATTGACGAAAAAGAAGGTGTGGCTTTTGGTGTAGCTTCAGTCCCTATTCGATCCATGAAAACTTTTTTCTATAAGAAATTAAGTACAGAAATGGATGAAATAGAAGGCAAAATTGAAACTGCCAATCGTATCTCCAATAAAGGTGCTGCCTATTCAAGATTTATGGAATTACTCAATGAGCTGGATCATATCAACTCAGATAGATTATTGATGCGAAACCTGGGTGTAACGAACGAAGTTGCCCTGATGACAGCAAGATGGGAAGGGTACAAAAACTTTGTTGAGGATCGTGCGGAAGAACTAAGAAACGTCAAAGAGATTACGATGCAGGAAGCGGCATTCTTTATGATTGAGAAATTAGTTTCCGAGCAGAATTTAGAAGATCTCGTCATCAAACTACAGCCACCAACTTATAAAAGCTCTGAAATCGCAACAGAGTTCTCCCTACGGTTTAATCAATTGCTTTCTTATGATTTACTGAAAAAGGGAGTAAAGGTAAGGACAGGTAATGCATCAGATGCCACAAAAGTATTGGCTGGAACTTATTGGCCCAGAGTAGACAAGATCCAGGTATCAATGGACCTGGTTGAAGATTTTGGGGATGGAATGGACTTAACAATTGCCAGTGGTGCGGTTTATGTTCCAATCGCTGCTGTTGATGAAGAAAACCTTCACTATGAAGTAGCCACATCTTCCAGGGCATTGCAAAAAAATGTCCTCCTGATGAATCGTATCACTAACGGAGGGATGGACGCAGAGGTTTCAACCCAAAAAGGGTCTGAGGCACTGGTATTCGAAGAAGGAGAAAAATTGGAATTATTTATTGAGGTTAATCGCCCTTCTTATGTCAGGCTACTAAACGTCTGGAGCGATGAACAGCAACTATTATTGATGGACAACTATTATATTGACGAGGAAAATATCAATAAGAAGATTCCACTTCCATTTGAATGGGTAACAGCTTGCCCATGTGGGACCGAATATATTCAGCTTTTTGCGCGAAGTGAGCCATTCGAATACCTGGAAATAGAAACTGAAGATGGGTTTGATTTTGTGACTGAGGCTTTGGAAGAAACTGTAAACAAAAGCAGAGGTTACCAGATGGTAAAAAAGCCAGGCTCTTACATTGCCGAATCAACCATTGTAGTTACCACACTGGAAAAGAAGGAATAAAAAGCAAAAAGGGCTTACGCCCTTCTTACTTCATTTATCTCATACCCGCACTCCACACACTCAACTATTTACATAGACACAACTCTATTTTAAATGGTTGCAAAGCGTGAGCTTAAAAGTCTAGTTTGTAACTGATATTAGGGAACACTCCAAGCTGACTTGCTGAAAAGATTGAATCCGTCTTAGGTATATAAAATTTCCCATAAACGTTTTCCATACCCAGTACATTCTGTACGTTAACGGAAATTGTATAAGCAGTTTTGATTTTGTTCTTTTTATAAGATACACCAAGATCTAATCGCTTATAATCCTCCATTTTAGACTCATAATTCCGATCGTAATACCTCACAGTATATCCTTCATCTCTGGAAGATTCGATATTAATTGGTGCTTCACGCTTACCCCCTGCATAGATAATTCTTGCATTCACATTCAAGGTTCGAGTCGGGCTACCTAATTCAAATTCCTTCCCGCCAACTAAATTGAAAATATAATTTCCGTTGAACCTGGTATCCCTTTCTACTTTATCAACTCCAGTATATTTAGATTCATATAATGAGGCTGTAACCATGAAGTAATGTTTATTGGCAAAAAACTTATCCAGGGTAAATTCCACGCCGTAGTTTCGGCCAGTACCTTCGTTTGATAATGGGAAGGAGGTATAGCCATCATAGGTATTTAAAGCTGAAAAACTCTGTTCATAGGCATTGGAGGTTGTATCATTTCCCCAGACAGGAACATCAAACAGGTACTGATAGTATATCTCGCTCTTGAATCTTAAATTCTTAGAGATCATTTTCTCATAACCTATTACAGCATGTAAAGCGCGAGTAAAGCCAAGGTCCTTATTTTGCGCCACATCACCTTCTCCCTGATAAACATCTTTGGCCATATAAAGCGCAAGAGATTCCATCCTGCTATGCAAGCCAAATCCTCCTGTCAAGGTCGAACCTCCAGAAAGTTTGTACCGATATCCAAGACGCGGTTCAATATAGGTATTGCCATTTAATACAAAATGTGATAAGTGCAAGCCTGTGTTAATTGTCAGGTTCTGTGTTGCCCTATGCTGCCACTGACCAAATCCCTGCAAAAAATAGGTATGGTCCTTATCTGATAGGCTCGATACATACATGCTATCTTTTCTTACCCATTCTTCATTTCGAAGGTTATAATTTAACTGACTAACAATTCCACCTATTCTGAGTGTATTCTTAGCATTGAATTTATGATTCACATAAGAAGAAAGCCTGGCAGTTGTTTCTCTAACGTCTTCCCTCTCGAGGGCTCTCACATTCAAGGTATCAAACTGATAATTAATATTATATCCTGTCAGTGAAACAATAGATTCCAGATAGGTATTTGGAGACAGGTAGGCAATGTGGGTTACCCCAAAAGCTCCCATATTTTGTTTATTATTCTCGGAATACGGATCATCAAATTCAGGATCTGGAATGTATGTATAGGTATTGTTTCCACCGAGACCCCAAATGGAGAAAGATCCGACCTTCTTAGTTGCTAAATGAACTTTGAATGAGAGATCCTGAAATACTACGTCTTCCTGATCACCAAGAATATTAAGTCCTACTTTATCAAAAAGTGCCAGCGTGGAATAACGATAATTGAACAAGTAACTGGAATTGGAATTCTTGCCAATCGGCCCTTCTGATGCAGCCGCCAATCCAAGCAAACCTGCCTGAAAGGAATGCTCATATTTATCGAAGTTTCCTTTTCTCATTTTCAGATCAAAGATTCCGGAGGTTGCATTCCCATATTGAGCAGGAAAAGCCCCTGTAAAAAAGTCTGAATTGCTCAGTACATTAGAACTCAACATACTGATACCCCCAGCCGATGAACCAATGCTTCCAAAGTGGTTGGGATTTGGGATCTCCACCCCTTCCAGTCGCCACAGCATTCCCTTCGGCGAATTCCCTCTGATCACAATTTCATTCATCAGATCATCCCCACCTGTGGTCACACCAGCTTGTGATAGAGCTGCACGTGCAGGATCATCAAATGTTGCTGCATATCGACCCAATTCTTCAACACTCAACGAAATAGCACTCACTGTAGCCATTTCATTCTGGGGTTGTCCTTTTTCCTGGTTATCTGCAATAACCTCAATAGCGTCCATTTCTACTAAGGCCTCAGCCAGTTCAACTTCCAACACAACTTCCTTACCTGTTCCTACAGTAATATTTGGAAGTGTTTTTCCTTCATAACCAATTGATGAGATAGCCAGAGAATGGCGTCCAACAGGAACATGCTGAATTCTAAAATAGCCATCAACATCTGTTACACCACCGATAATTGGGGATGAATTCACAACAATCACAGAGGCACCAATTACTGGTGTTTTTGACTGTTGATCTAAAATCTGCCCTTTAATTGTTTGAGTAAAGTCTTGTCCACTGGCTGCTGTAAAGCATAGCAGTCCAATGAATAAATAGATAATTCTTTTCATTAGTTAAGTCCTTTTATTTTGAGTTTCCTTGGTTCAATAGACAAGCAAGTTTTACAATGGTTTCCCATCTGTCTATTTTTTTTCATTAAACGGTTGGTCAAATAATTGAGAGCCAAGAACTTGAAATCCGGTCAAATAGATGGCCAAACGGTCTCAAAACTGCAAGAACATTTGAAATCCTTGTTTATTTTTACCTATGCTCCTTCCCTACTACCAGGAAAAAGATTTTGAGGCTGGCTGCGATGAAGCAGGAAGAGGTTGTCTTGCGGGTCCTGTTGTAGCCGCGGCAGTAGTACTACCAAGGGATTTCTCACATGACACACTCAATGATTCCAAGCAACTTACAGCGATTGAGCGATTCGAACTGAGGAAGGTGATCCTAAAGCATGCAATTACCTATGGAGTAGGTGTTGCCTCTCCTGGTGAAATAGATGAAATCAATATTCTAAATGCCTCCTATTTGGCCATGCATAGGGCAATTGACCAATTAAAAATGAAACCTGCTTTTCTATTAATCGATGGTAACAGATACAAAGCTCATAATGATACCCCTTATGAATGTATTATTCAGGGCGATGGAAAATACCTAAGCATTGCCGCAGCTTCCATTCTGGCCAAGACTTATCGGGACGAACTAATGAAGCAAAAAGCATTAGAATTTCCTGGTTATAGCTGGGAAACCAATTTTGGATACCCGACCATTGCGCATAGAGACGCCATACGCGAAATGGGCATCACTCCTTTACATAGAAAGTCTTTCCAGCTACTGCCTGCTCAGCTGGAATTATTTGAATAATCTATGGGAATCACAGATAAACTTGCAAGTTCATTAGGCAGAAAAGACCAAAGACCTAACATTGAACTTGGGAAGAGTATTGCTAGAAGTCAGGATTTATCTGCTCTTGATGAGATTAAGCAGTTGCTTAATGACGACGATATGCCCACAGACATCATCGCAGATCTACTAAAGACTTTGGAGTCTGTCGGTGAAAATATCCCTGAGCTAATCAAGGGATTTTATCCTGAGATAAAAAAGTATTTATATCACCCAAAAAATCAAATTGTATGGAGAGCCATGTGTGTGATGGCACAGATAGCTCCGTACCACAGATCAGGTGTTTTTGATGATCTCCCTACGATTATAAAAATTATGGATGAGGGTTCAGTCATTACAAGAGACCATGGAATAAATATTCTTGTTGATCTCTATCACAATGGCATTCAAAAAGATTTTATTACCCCTCTTTTGGAAGAACAGATTATACGAGCACCCGATAACCAGCTTGGGCAATATGCCGAAAAATGGATGAAAGTAATCCAGACCGAAGACATTGGAAAATTACTTGGTATTCTTGAGGAAAGATTTCCTGATCTTGTGAACGAAGCTCATAGAAAGCGGGTTGAAAGAATAATGAAGAAATTGACTAAAAGGATAAACTTGTGAAGAAAAAGGAATGCCCATCTTGTGCCATGATGGTGGATGTCAAGGCCAAAGAATGCCCCATTTGTGGTTATGAATTTACAGATTATCCTACCAGCTACAAGTGGATTGCTGTACTTCTGATAATCCTGTTTTTGCTCTATTTCATGCTATAAAAAAATAGAGTTCCCTTATTTAGAGAACCCTATTTAAACTAGTGTATATGAAGAGGATTATTAATGTTTTTCAAAAGTAATACGCAATTCCTAACCAAAAGGCATATTTACCATTCTTAACGGGCATCCAATTGAAAAAAATACAAAACTTACGTTATTGGTGAATACTTTATATAAGCGGTATTCATAAATATTACCCGATTGAGTGCCAATGGTTACAATTAGCTGAGACATATTTATGTCCTATGGGAATAATCGGAATCATTATCCTTTGATTGGCATGTTATTCACCAAACAAAATATATTAATGTGTCTATCTTTGAGCCCCGAAAAATTCCATAAATGAAGATTTCTGCTTCACTGTATTCTAGCAAAGAAAGAACACTCCCAAACCTGGTAAAAGCCCTTGACAGGTGTCACATCGACTTCTTTCACATTGACTGCAACGATGACATGGGTGTTTTCAAGGATATTGAGGAAATAAAAAAAATCAGTAAAACCCCAATAGATCTGCATATCATCTCGGATAGATCTGAAGACTACCTGCCTCTCGTTGAAAAGTACCAGGTGGAATATGTCACCTTTCAATACGAAAACCTTAAAAGCAAACTGAACCTACCAGCATCCCCACATACAAGATGGGGACTGGCCATCACATCTGACACACCTATTGAAGTATTTGAAGAATATAAGGACACATGTGATTTTGTGCTTATGATGACAACCACTCCCGGGCAAAGTGGGGGCAAATTCAGAAAAGAAAATTTTAAGAAAATCAGGAAGTTTAGAAATCAATTTCCTGGAAAAAAGATTTATGTCGACGGTGGTGTAAATGATGAAACCGGATTTATCCTAAGAATGCTGGGTGTTCATTCAGTTGTTTCAGGATCATACCTGGTAAACCATGAATCACTCGGTGAGGCTTTACTTCATCTAAGATCTTCCATTATACATTCTGATTTTCGTATTAAAGATTTCATGATTGATATCGAAGACGCTCCTGTATTAGATATTAATAAAACAAGCGTGAGTGAAATCATTAAACACATAGATGAGTATAACCTTGGCTTTACGTTATTAAAGGATTATGAAGGAAATCTGGCTGGAATTTCCAGCAATGCCGATGTGAGAAAAGCATTACTTAAACATTTGGATGATTTCAATGCCATGGAACTCTCTGATGTCATCAACACTAACCCTGTTTTTATTGCAGAATCAGCTAACATTTCAGAATTACTTCATCTGATCCAGTCCAAAAGCTTTTTGATCTCATATTTACCAGTCGTTGATGACCAAAACAAATTGACAGGGGCACTTTCATTCATTAATTTAATTCGCAGCGAATCATGATCATACATCTTAAAAAGGACATTTCTAGTGAAAAGGCAACTGAGCTGGGTGTTACCCTGGAGGCTATTCATTTTACATCTGATAGTCAGCATATTTTGGTCACTGCTGCAAAAGTGAAAGAACTTCCTAAGGATGCTATACCATTCGTTGAGGAATATTTCCCAATGGAGACAGATATACAATTGGCCAGCAAAACTTATAAAAATGGGAAGAGGTCAATCAACCTGGGAAACAATACAATCGGGGGAACCTCAAACAATACGATGCTTATAGCAGGTCCCTGTTCAATTGAGTCTTGGGAACAAATCACTGAGGTCGCTGATGTACTTAAAAAGAATAACATCACAACATTAAGGGCTGGATGCTTTAAACCCAGAACATCCCCTTACACCTTTCAGGGACTCGGGGAAGAAGGGATCAAGATGCTCGTGGAAGTGCGAAAGCAATATGGATTCAATATCATAACTGAAGTAAAGGATAGTTCGCATGTGGACCTGGTTATCGAAAATGCAGATATCGTGCAAATTGGAGCTAAAGCCATGTATGATCAGAGTATCCTGAGAAGATGCGGTGAATCAAGAAAGCCGATTCTTCTGAAACGTGGATTTGGGACTACACTTCAGGAATTTGTACAGGCAGCTGAGTTTATCCTGTCAGGGGGAAATGAAAATGTAATTCTGTGCGAACGGGGCATCAGGACCTTTGAAACCAAGACACGATTCACATTGGACTTATGTGGGGTTGCCTTCCTTAAAGAATATACAAACCTCCCAATAGTCGTTGACCCTAGTCATGCAATGGGCTACCGCTATGGCGTCGCTGATCTGACCAGAGCCTCAGTAGCTATGGGGGTAGAGGGATTGTTAATTGAATGCCATCCAACTCCTGAAAAAGCTAAATCTGACGCCGCTCAACAACTAAACCTGCAAGAATTCCAGGAGATGTTTGACACCTTGCAGCCAATAGCCACTGCTATTGGCAAAAAAATGATCTAATGAAAAAGCTATCCATAAAAATGCTTATCCTGGATGTGGATGGGACACTCACTGATGGTGGAGTCTATATTCAGGAAGATGGAAAACAATTCAAAAAATTCAACGCTCAGGATGGTCTGGGAATCAAACTTGCCATTAAAGCTGGGGTTGATGTGGGAATCATTAGCCATAGTTCAGTCACTGAAATGGTTACAGTTCGTGCAAACATGTTAGGACTAAAACACTTCTATATCGGTCAAAGATCAAAACTAGAAGTATTGGAAGAATGGCAAAAGGAACTAAAAATCAGTTTTAAGGAAATTGCTTATATCGGAGATGATGTAAATGACCTCGACATCATGGAAAAAGTGGGTTTTAAAGCTTGCCCGGCTAATGCTATTGGGAAAATTAAAGATATTTCAGATGTGGTACTGACCAAAAATGGTGGTGACGGAGCAGTGAGAGAATTTATTGATCTTTATCTGCTAGACTAATCTCCTCCTCAAAGCTTTTGACATATTGTCTAAAATACATGATTGGCATTGACCAAAGCTTTTCCTTATGCCCACTTGAGAAAAAGCCAAAATGTCCTAACTTATTAATGTGCAGGTCCTTAGGTCTGATGTGCTGAAAAGTAGTTATTGCATTACTATAATAATGCATAAGTTCACGTGTTGCATCTACAGGAGCAAGAATCCTGTCATCCTCAATATTTACAAAGTGGATCGGTATATGCAACTGGTTAAACTGGTCTTTTACCCTTTGATCACCCTGAAGTACGCCTTGTGGATGTAGTCCCCACTTTCTCCACTCACGAACAGCCTTAAAAGGTAAATTTTCACCTCCCCCTAGAGTCCATTTTGGCAGGTATCCGTAGATCCAGGATGTAAAAGGTAATACGATATACCAAAATAATGAGACTGCAAGTTTTGGCCATCCGGACCAATATTTTTTCGAAGCTGTTTGACTACAAACAAAATAGGCGGCTGTCACTGATCTAGCATGTTCTGCTTTAGGGAAAACCTGTCCAGCAACACTGTGACCAATCAAAAAAATCTTATCATATTTTTCGCTACCCCACCTGAAAGCCTCATCCATATCTTTACTGCCCCATTCAGACATTGTACTCTTATCTTCCTTAATAGGTTTTTTTAGTGAGGCGGCGATACCGCGATAATCAAAAGTCAGGACATCGAAATCAAAATCCTCTGAGGCAAACTCAGCAAACTTTTTATAATAATACTGTGGAACACCTGCAGCTGGTGCGACTATGATTAAATTTGATTTACGTGTATCGTTGTGAAATAAACTGGCAGCTAATTGGACTCCATCCCTGGTAATTAATTCAAATTTTCTCGCCTCTTGCATGCCAATTAGTTGTAAAGTCTCAATTTCGTTGCAAATGTAAGTAATAGTTTAAATCCACTTAATTTGGATAAGCAGCCATTTAGGATATTTTTGTACCCGAATTAATTAACACAAAATGAGCGTCCTCGTAAATAAAGCATCTAAAATAATTGTACAGGGTTTTACCGGTTCAGAAGGCACTTTTCATGCCACTCAAATGATTGAGTATGGAACCAATGTCGTGGGTGGTGTTACCCCTGGAAAGGGTGGTCAAACTCACCTGGATAAACCTGTGTTTAACACGGTAAAAGATGCTGTCGATAAAACTGGTGCAGATACATCTATCATCTTTGTGCCCCCTGCATTTGCGGCAGACGCGATGATGGAAGCGGCAGATGCGGGAATAAAAGTAATCATTGCCATTACTGAAGGAATTCCGGTTAAGGATATGATACAAGCGAAGCCTTACGTTAAAAAACGTGGAGCTATATTGGTTGGTCCAAACTGTCCTGGTGTGATCACACCAGGTGAAGCAAAAGTGGGTATCATGCCTGGATTCGTATTCAAAAAAGGAAATATTGGTGTCGTATCCAAGTCAGGTACATTAACCTATGAAGCAGCTGATCAGGTTGTAAAAGCTGGTTTAGGGATCACAACAGCCATCGGAATTGGTGGTGACCCAATCATTGGAACATCAACCAAAGAAGCTGTCCAACTCCTAATGGAAGATCCTGATACAGAAGGGATTGTGATGATCGGTGAGATTGGAGGAAATTATGAAGCAGAAGCCTCAAGATGGATCAAAGAAAATGGGAACAAGAAACCCGTTGTTGGATTTATCGCGGGACAAACAGCACCTCCGGGAAGAAGAATGGGTCACGCTGGAGCAATCATCGGGGGAAAAGATGATACAGCAGAAGCCAAAATTAAAATCATGAAAGAGTGCGGAATTCATGTAGCATATTCACCAGCTGATATTGGTGAAACCATGAAAAAAGCCCTTTCCTAGTTTCTTTCCATTCACTTCCAAAACAAAATAAATTTAATTCCGTATTTGGAATAACGAATGCGGACGTGTACGTTTGCATTATCGAATCGAGAGATCGATTTATATAGAAGTGCTGAGAGACAGGCTCCGTGAAGCACTAGCAACCTACCCCCCAACCTTTGGGAAAGGTGCTAATTCCTGATAGATAAATTGATTAATTATGAAAAGCACGCAAAAATTATCTTTTGATGCAATTGCCATAGTTGGCTCAAAGCATTTTTTATTACCCTCTTTTATCTCAAATCTTTTTTGTTGTTGATCTCCTGGCTTTAAGGAAGAAATAACTACTCGAAATTGGTTTGTCTAAACTTTAACCCATTTTATCATGAGCAATAATTTACACTTCGAAACATTACAACTACACGCTGGACAGGAAATTGATGATACTACCCGTTCCCGAGCAGTACCTATATATCAAACAACCAGTTATACCTTCAAGGATTCTGAGCACGGCGCTAACCTTTTTGCATTAAGAGAATTCGGAAACATCTATACGAGGATCATGAATCCGACAACCGATGTTTTTGAAAAAAGAATCGCTGCTCTTGAAGGTGGAGTAGCGGCGCTGGCTACCGGATCCGGACAAGCGGCACAGTTTTTAGCCTTAAATAACATTCTGCAATCAGGGGATAATTTTGTGTCCACTGCTTTACTATATGGCGGTACATATAATCAATTCAAGGTTGCCTTTAAGCGACTAGGAGTTGATGTACGGTTTACTAAAAATGACACTCCGGCAGAGTTTGAAAAACTGATTGACAATAATACAAAGGCTTTATATCTTGAAACCATAGGAAATCCGGGCTTCAATATCCCGGATTTTGAAGCGATAGCTGCTGTAGCTAAAAAGCATGATATTCCTTTGATTGTAGATAATACCTTTGGCGCCGGTGGATATCTTTTCAGACCGCTGGAACACGGAGCTTCTATAGTGGTTGAATCTGCTACTAAATGGATCGGCGGTCATGGAACATCAATTGGTGGTGTTATTGTAGATGGAGGAAATTTCAACTGGGGTAACGGTAAGTTTCCTCAGTTTACAGAACCATCAGAAGGATATCATGGATTAGTATTTTGGGACGTATTTGGAGAAAATAACCCTTTGGGATTACCAAATATAGCTTTCGCTATTCGTGCAAGAGTAGAGGGTTTAAGAGACTTTGGTCCGGCACTGAGCCCATTCAATTCATTCCAACTTACACAGGACTCGAAACACTTTCTCTTAGAATGGATCGCATTGTATCCAATGCACTGGAACTTGCCAAATGGTTTGAAAACCACCCTCAAGTAAAAAAAGTAAGTTATCCAGGACTTTCAAGTAGTCCTTATCACTCCCTCGCTAAAAAATATCTGAAAAGAGGTTTTGGGGGAGTATTATCGATTGAAGTGAAAGGTGAAAAGGAACAGGCTACCAAGCTAGTCGATAGCCTTGAACTGGTAAGTCACCTCGCTAATGTAGGCGATTCGAAAACATTAATAATTCAACCATCTGCTACTACTCATCAGCAATTGTCAGATGAAGAACAGCTGGCTTCTGGAGTTTTACCAAATTCATTGAGAATTTCTGTAGGTACCGAACATATTGATGACATCAAAGCAGATTTTACACAAGCATTCAACAAAGTTTATGGAAGCAATTAAAGTGCAACAGAACACTAAAACATTTCATACAAATAGTCCATTTATTCTCGAGAGTGGAAATGTGCTTGAAGACCTGACCATAAGATATACAACTTATGGTCAGCTAAATAAGACAAAAACCAATGTCGTCTGGGTATTTCATGCACTTACTGCCAACAGTGATCCAGTGGAATGGTGGCCAGGTGTGGTTGGTGAAGGAGAAGTCATTAATCCAGATGAACACTTTATCGTATGCGCCAATATGCTGGGATCATGCTATGGCACGACGGGGCCTAAAAATAGCAAGTTTCCATTGGTGACCATTACTGATATGGTTGATGCGCATAAGTTGCTAAAGAAACATTTGGGAATTAGTAAGATCCATCTGGGAATCGGTGGATCGATGGGTGGTCAACAATTATTGGAATGGGCGGTACAGGAGCCGGAATTGTTTGAAAAGATTGTTCCATTAGCGACAAATGCATTTCATTCCCCCTGGGGTATAGCCTTTAATGAGGCTCAGCGAATGGCTTTGGAGAATATTGATCCTTCCAAAGGGCTTGAAACAGCAAGAGCTATTGCCATGCTCTCCTACAGGAACTACAAAACTTATGGAAAGTCTCAAAAGGATGTTGATCAGCGATGGGACCACTTCTCAGCCTCATCTTATCAACGATATCAGGGAGAAAAATTAAGAAAGCGGTTTACGTTGGAAAGCTACTATATCCTTTCCAAAGCAATGGATTCACACCATTTGGGGCGCAATTTTGGTTCCGCGGAGGCAGCATTAAAAAGAATTAAGTCGGAAGCCCTGGTGATAGGTATTGATTCGGATATCTTGTTCCCACTGCATGAGCAAAAGTTTATTGCTGATCATATTGAAAACAGTAGACTGGTTACTTTTGATTCTGACTATGGCCATGATGGCTTCCTTATTGAAGCCAAACAGTTATCAGAATTATTGAAAAACTTCCTTTAAAACAAAGCCTCATTAAAAATTGAGGCTTTGTCTATATTAACTCAAGGTGAGCCCTAATAGAACGAATAGCTTCATCAATTACCAAATGATAAAAGGGTATTGGGTTCGCATCCTTCTGAACGCTCTGTAATGCTTTATAATAAGCCATTCTACTTTCAGCATTACCTTTAATATTGGCTCTGGTATAGCCATTCCTCAACAAAATCAGATTCATTATTAGTCTCGCTGTACGACCATTTCCATCCACGAAAGGATGAATGCTTACCAATCGCTCATGCATTTCAGCAGCAAGGATTACTGGATGAAGACGAAAACATTGAACGCTATAAAATTCAAAATAATCTCCCATCAATTGCTCAAGCATATAAGGTTGAGGCAAGTCGGTATCACTACCAGATATCCTCACCGGAATGCTACGATAGACTCCTGCATTGCGAGAATCGACTTCCTTCAGAATCAATCGATGTAGATCCAATAAGACTCGCTTACTAAAATCCTCTTCGCTGAAAACCAATGATCTCACAAAGTCTATAGCTTCCTGATGATTGATCGCTTCAAGATGCTCACGCATAGATTTACCACCAATTGTCAACCCCTCATTGACAACAAGGCTGGTCTCATGGAGCGAAAGGGTATTCCCTTCAATTCGGTTACTTTCAAAAGTATACTCCACGTCAAAGAATTCGTGCATTCTTTTAAGCTGAGACACTCCTAACTCTGGTCGATCTTCCCATTTTGATTTCAATTCATCGAGGGCTCCGAGCTTATCCAATATCTCTGATGATAAAGGATAATCCTCCTTTCCTTGCTTCTTCACCAGGTATTCAATCCTGGACTCAGCAACCTGCAAAGCCTCAACGCTGATTTGATTATAACCGACTAACTTGAGAACCTTACTTGCCATCCATTCTACTCGGGTAGATTTAAAATCAAGCTGTAATGCTCCCATCAAATCAACTAACTGATCTTGTGTAGGCAAACGGTCTCCCTTCTCAAAACGACTTAAAAGTGTCTGATCAATACCAGTCATTGCTGATAGCTCCCTTAGCTTCATGCCTTTGGAAAAACGCTGATCTTTGATTAATTGATTAAACATGACAATAAAAATATTGACAAATATAGTCAAATTAATCAAAAATAAACCGGCTAAATAGCCGGTTTAAATAATCATTTTAAATATGGATCACTTCGTCATAAGCTGCAGCTGCAGCTTCCATGACAGCTTCTGACATTGTAGGGTGAGGATGAACTGACTTGATGATCTCATGCCCTGTTGTCTCCAGATTTCTGGCTACTACAGCTTCAGCGATCATTTCAGTTACATTGTAACCGATCATGTGGCAACCCAACCATTCTCCGTATTTTGCATCAAAAATGACCTTCACGAAGCCTTCTGTTGCGCCGGCAGCTTTTGCTTTCCCCGATGCTGAGAATGGGAACTTACCAACTTTAATGTCATATCCTGCCTCCTTGGCTGCTTTTTCTGTATAACCAACAGATGCTATTTCAGGTGAACAATAAGTACATCCTGGTAAATTATTATAATTCAGAGGTTTTGGATTTTGTCCGGCGATCTTTTCAACACAAATAATGCCTTCAGCGGATGCCACATGAGCAAGCGCTGGGCCTTTTACAATATCCCCGATAGCATATACACCTTCAACATTGGTTTTGTAAAAGTCATCAACAATCACCTTACCTCTTTCAGTTTTTACGCCGGTTTCTTCAAGCCCAATGCCTTCGATATTTGTGGAGATTCCCACGGCAGACAACACAACATCACAATCGATTTGTTCTTCTCCTTTACTCGTTTTTACGGTGACTTTACAGCCCTTTCCTTTGGTATCTACATTGGTAACCTCACTACTGGTCATGATCTTAATACCGTTTTTCTTGAAGGACCTTTCAAGTGCTTTGCTCACTTCCTCATCTTCTACAGGAACAATATTTGGAAGGAATTCTACAACTGTGACATCTGTGCCAATAGAATTGTAGAAATAGGCAAATTCAACCCCTATAGCACCAGATCCTACAACAATCATCTTCTTCGGTTGCTTATCCATCACCATGGCTTTTCTATAGCCAATGATCTTTTCATTGTCAATCTTCAATGCGGGTAGCTCCCTGGATCTGGCTCCTGTGGCTAGAATAATATTTTTCGCAGTGTATTCAGTCTTCTTCCCTTTATCATCGGTTACTTCCAGCTTCTTGCCCTTTTTCAGGACTGCTGCACCACTGATCACATCAATTTTATTTTTCTTGAATAGAAACTGAATCCCTTTACTATTGCTATCTGCAACTTCACGACTCCTTTTTACCATGCCAGCAAAATCCGCCGAAGCAGACTTTATATCAACACCATAATCTTTTGCATGGCTCACATATTCAAATACCTGGGCGCTCTTAAGTAAGGCTTTTGTTGGAATACACCCCCAATTAAGGCATATACCTCCTAATTCGGCCTTTTCAACTACCCCAACTTTCATTCCTAATTGAGATGCCCGTATCGCAGCGACATACCCGCCAGGGCCACTACCCACAATCAACAAATCATATTGTGATGCCATATTTATAAGTCTTTATTTTAAAATTCTAAACGTTGCAAATTTAAGTCCTAAGATTTTAATTACAGGTGATTGATGAAAAAGTCATCATTTAGCCTGGCAATTTATATTTTAGCAAAAAGAACGACATGAAATACGTCTCAGTTTAGGAACGAATTCCATACGACAGCTAAATAAAACAATATTAACCACATGAAATTACTCGAAGGAAAAACAGCTTTAGTTACAGGGGCATCAAAAGGAATTGGTAAAGCAATAGCCGTGAAGTTTGCTGAGAATGGTGCAAATGTGGCATTTACCTATTTATCAAGTGTTGAGAAAGGACAGGCACTGGAATCAGAACTGGCCGCTTTTGGAGTAAAAGCAAAAGGTTATCGATCTGATGCTTCAGATTTTAAAGCTGCTGAAGAATTGATCAATTCTGTAGTTGAAGACTTTGGCACGTTAGACATACTCGTTAATAATGCTGGAATTACAAAAGACAACCTGCTAATGAGGATGACCGAGGAAATGTGGGATGATATCATGAACGTGAACCTAAAGTCATGTTTTAACACGGTGAAAGCTGCTTCAAGAACATTTATGAAACAAAGAAGCGGATCAATTATCAATATGTCTTCTGTTGTTGGAATAAAAGGAAATGCTGGTCAGTCAAATTATGCGGCGTCTAAAGCTGGTATCATTGGGTTTACCAAGTCTATAGCCCTGGAATTGGGCTCAAGAAATATAAGATGTAATGCTATTGCACCAGGATTTATTGAAACGGAGATGACCGAGGTGCTTGATGAAAAAACGGTGCAGAGTTGGAGAGACGCTATTCCACTTAAAAGAGGTGGTCAACCGGAAGACGTTGCAGATGCCTGCGTATTTCTGGCATCAGACATGTCGTCCTATGTAACCGGGCAGGTTTTGCAGGTAGATGGAGGAATGCTAACCTGATTGACCCAACACTCAACCACTTTAAGCGTTTACTCATTAATATCATTGGACTCTTATCAAAGGGATTCATGAATACTAAATTGAATGGACGATAACTTTTTTTCACTTGAGGTTTCTGCTGGTTGGGTGGTTCTGGTCATTCTGCTCTCATCAGTCCTTTCATACTTATTATATAGTAGGAAGAGCGTTCCATGGCATAGAAATATCAACCTGCTACTAGGGTTTCTTCGATTTATTAGCTTATTACTTATTGGAATTCTCCTTTTAAATCCGATTCTTAAACTTTTGGTCAATGAAGAGGATGACCCCATATTCCTGTTTGTTTTTGACAATTCTTCATCCGTCCCAATGAGAATGGATTCCAGTAGTTTCTCAAACCTAATTGTTAAAATTGATGAAATAAGAGATCATATGAATCAATACCAGGTAAGTTCATATAATCTAAATGGCCGAATTGATTCCCTAAGCTTTAACGGAGCAACAAGTAATTTATCATCAATATTCAATTCATTTGAAAGTATCTATGACGGGAAAAATGTTGGCGGTGTAATATTTCTTTCAGATGGAATATATAATGAGGGGCTTTCCCCAGCATTCCTAAATTTTAGATATCCTGTATTTACTGTCGGTCTTGGAGATACCATTCCTCCAAAAGATATCTCTATAAAAGACGTTCGCAATAACAGGGTGGCATACCAGGGCAATAAATTTCCTATTCAATTGCAAATTGAACAACGAGGTTTTGATGATGATGTCATAAATGTTTCCATTAGAAAATCCGGTACATCAATCGCAAGTCAAAACATAAAACTTGAGAGACAATTAACAGATGTTGATTTTGAATTGGAGGCAAAAGAAGCTGGATTGATGCATCTCACTGTAAATCTTCCCAGAATAGCTGGAGAATCGACTCATGAAAACAACAGACAGGATATATTCATAGAAGTAATTGAGGGGAAAGAAAAAGTACTATTGATCTCACCTGTTCCCCATCCCGATATTAAGGCCATTCGCCAAACCCTTCAGGAAACCGGTAATTATGAAACGATTCTATATATACCAGGAATCACCAAACTTCCGGAAGAGAAGAATTATGATGTAATCATTGAATACACCCCATACAAGCAAATTATCAAACATACTTTTCAGTCCAGTGGTAAATGGATGATCCTTGATGCACGATCAAAAGTTGATCAAATAAACCGCTCAATTCCATTCCTTAGAATCAGCACAAGAAGTAGTCAGAAGGATCTTGTTAGGCCAACCATAAACCCTACTTTTAGAAAATTCGAATTAAATCCGGACAATACTGACCGATTTAGTCAGTATCCACCAATCGAAGCGTTTTTTGGCAATTATGAATTGACAGGTGCCACAGATGTCCTATTAAAACAAAAGATCGGATCTGTAGAAACTTCCAGACCACTCATGTTTTTCTATGATGATGGGTCCAAAAAGTCAGCAGTTTCAATTGGTGCCGGTATTTGGCAATGGAAATTACAGGAAGCGGCTGCCTACGGAAATTCCGATCTTTTCAATGAACTGGTATTAAAAACCATTCAATTCCTTAGTATCCGAACAGATAAAAAACGATTTGCTGCTACTCCAAGGCAAAATGTTTTCCGTGAAGGTGATAGAATTTTCATTGATACTCAGGTTTATGATGAGATTTTTGAACGGAGCTATGGAAACACAATTACCTTAAGTATTACAAATGAAGCGGGAGAAACCAGAAATTATGAACTTGTTGACAGTCCTTTAAACAGTACCTTCAACATAGGGACATTAAATCATGGAATCTATAAGTATGATGCTGTGGTTAAAAATGAAAATGAACAACTCACAGACAGGGGGGAATTCTTAGTTGAAGCGCTACAGATTGAAGCCCTTGATCTAACTGCCAATCATAATTTATTAAGAGAAATTTCTCACAAATCTAACGGCGTTTACTTTCATTATAGTGAGATCAGCCAGTTGGAAAATGAACTGGATAGCCTTGATCTAAAGAGCATTATAAGAACTCGTGAAAGCTATTTTCCATTAATCAGCAATTCGTGGATCATTGCAATGATCTGTGCCTTTTTATTCACAGAGTGGTTTCTTAGGAAGTTTTTTGGAATGTATTAAATCCCGGTATACCAGCATACTGGGACATGATCAGGACTTTTTTCTTAGGGTCATCTCAAAAAATTGATTCCAGGTATCACCATCTCTAGAGTAACTACCGGCTTCTATCCAGGTTCCATCTTTAACTACCGCCGTATATCGGATAGTGCCTGCAGGTCCAAGCTGAATTAACCATTCAAATGAATCGACTGTCGGGAAAGTCAATGCTGTTAATGTATTCCTACCCTCCTCAGTAAAAGCCATCATCATAAGTTGCGAAGTATTAGGATCTAAATGAACAATCCCAATGGCATCATGAACAACTTTACCATCTTCGATATTTATTCCCTTTCCTTCAATGTAAATGATACTACTGTCAAGCTTATAGGTAAGTCTTTCATTCACCCTGGTGAATCTTTTTTGTCTTTCCTGGGTAATCACCCATCCTGTACCTTCCCATTCTCCAATTAAATCATTCATCAATTGAAATTTAGACACACCCTCCTGGCCTTTTACCAGGAAGGTTATAAAAATCATACTTATTGCTATAGTATTCTTCATTTTAAACTACTTTATAATATAAACTTAATATTCAAAAAAAATTTACTCCAGATAACCCTTTAGGGCATTGACGTATCGTTCAAAAGCCTCAATCCCTTTCTTAGTGATTTTACAGGTTGTCAAAGGCTTTTTGCCTTTAAAGGATTTCTCAATTTCTATGTAGCCAGCAGTAGATAACTTATCTAGCTGTACACTTAGATTTCCGGCAGTAGCTTCTGTTTTCTCTTTGATATAAGTAAACTCTGCAGATTTCACAGCCAGCAACAGACTCATGACAGCCAACCTCAACTGTGAATGTAACAAAGGATCTAAAGGCTTAAAATCACTCAATTTCTTTTACTTTTAACAGATAACCAGGGATCAGATAACCTAAAAGTATACCAATTCCACCAACTAGATATTGATCTACCATGCTTACATTAAAACAAATGATACTGGCAACAAGAAAGGCGACTGCTCCCAGCATTAAAGGTCTGAATCGCAACATCTGTCCACTAACATATGTGCCTATCATAGCAAATAATAGAATAAATGCATTGTGATAATAATTGATCTGACTCATAAACATGATCGATACACCAATACCTATTCCAACACCAATCCAGACATGTCCATATAAACGGTCCAGATGTGTGGTTACTAAGCCCTCTTTGCTTTCTTTAATAGATCGAATAATTGTAAGAATAATAGCTGGAATTGTGATTACCCAAATGTAATAGGGGCGATCAAACCAATCAAACTTTTGAATTAGGTAATGGCCAATATTAGCGATCAAAACAATCCACCCCCACAACAGGAAATAGAAACTCGAACCTTTGGAATAGTTCTCTTTGGCCTGGCTAATCATCCTCCCAATGAGCGCCAGACTCTCTTCATTAGTCATTGCTTTTTCATTCATAATATACAAATATAAATTAGTTTATAATATAAACTAGATTATCATACAATTTGTTACACTATTCTTTCAAAAACTCCGCTAAAAAATTGAAATCTGAATCCGTAAAAGTAAAAAAGGGGCTTTAAAGCCCCTTTTCCTTATTCCTCTTTGTCCTCTTGCCGGACCTTTTTCTTTTTCACTTTAATCGTTAACTCATCAGACTTTTTATCCCAATCGGCTACGATTGTATCACCTTCCTGAATTTCCCCTTTTAGAATTTCTTCAGCCACGGCATCTTCGAGATATTTTTGGATCGCTCTATTGAGTGGACGTGCTCCAAACTGAGGATCATAGCCTTTATCGGATAAGAAATCTTTTGCATTCTTGGTCAGCTCAACCTGATATCCTAATTCAATAACTCGTTCGAAAAGCTTATCTAATGAAATATCAATGATTTTGTGGATGTGTTCCTTCTCAAGTGTATTGAATACAATCACATCGTCAAGTCTGTTAAGAAATTCTGGGCTGAATGCTTTTTTCAGTGCATTCTGAATGGTTGACCTCATGATGTCATCACCGCTTTCTCTTTTGGCTTGAGTAGCAAAACCAATCCCTGCTCCAAAATCCTTCAGATCTCTTACTCCAATATTCGAAGTCATGATAATAATGGTATTCCTGAAATCAACTCTTCTACCAAGACCATCAGTTAAAATACCATCATCAAGTACCTGAAGTAAAATATTGAATACATCAGGGTGAGCTTTCTCAATTTCATCAAGTAGGACGACTGAATACGGTTTACGTCTTACCTTCTCAGTAAGCTGGCCGCCTTCTTCATAACCGACATATCCAGGAGGTGCTCCGACCAATCTGGACACAGAGAATTTCTCCATATATTCACTCATGTCAATTCGAATCAGTGAATCTTCCTTATCAAACAGATAGGTAGAAAGCACCTTAGCCATCTCAGTCTTACCAACTCCTGTTGGTCCTAAGAAAATAAATGAACCAATTGGCTTCTTTGGATCTTTTAACCCTACTCTGGTTCTTTGTATAGCCTTAGAAAGTTTTTTAATTGCCTCATCCTGACCAATGACTTTCTTGTTAAGCTCATCCTTCATACTCAAAAGTTTCACACTTTCATTTTGTGCGATTCTCTTGGTCGGGATACCAGTCATCATGGCAATCACCTCAGCCACGCTCTCCTCATTCACCTCGTATCTCTTGGTACGGGTTTCGTCTTCCCATTTGGCTTTTTCCTCATCCAACTGAGCAAGTAGTTTTTTCTCCTTGTCTCTTAGTTGAGCAGCTTCTTCGTACTTCTGACTCTTAACAACACGATTCTTTTCCTTCTTAATATCTTCAATCTGAGCTTCCAGCTTAATGATATTTTCTGGTACATTGATGTTGTTGATGTGTACTCTGGCACCTGCCTCATCCATTACATCAATGGCTTTATCTGGTAAATACCGATCGCTGATATATCGATCCGATAGCGTAACACATGAAAGTATCGCCTCCTCTGTATAATTCACATGGTGGTGACTTTCATATTTATCTTTAATGTTTTGAAGTATCTGAATGGTCTCCTCAGGAGTGGTAGCATCTACCATTACCATTTGGAATCTCCGGGCTAAAGCCCCATCTTTCTCAATATACTGTCTATACTCATCAAGAGTTGTTGCTCCGATACATTGAATTTCTCCCCTTGCCAACGCAGGTTTAAACATATTAGAAGCATCCAAAGAACCTGATGCTCCTCCAGCACCGACAATGGTATGAAGCTCATCAATGAAAAGGATCACATCCGGAGATTTCTCGATCTCATTCATGACAGCTTTCATCCTTTCTTCAAACTGTCCACGATATTTGGTTCCCGCAACAAGTGATGCCAGATCCAGGGTGACTACACGCTTACCAAAAAGCACGCGTGAAACCTTTTTCTGAACAATCCTCAAAGCAAGTCCTTCTGCGATAGCAGTCTTACCTACACCGGGCTCCCCAATTAATATTGGGTTATTCTTTTTCCTACGGCTCAGTATCTGAGCTACTCTTTCAATTTCTTTCTCCCTTCCTACAATTGGGTCGAGTTTATCTTCTTCTGCAAGTTTTGTAAGGTCACGGCCAAAATTATCAAGAACAGGTGTCCTTGATTTTTCTCCGCCTTTTGTCGATTCACGAGAAGTACCGCTACCACTTCCAGAGCTTCCACCAAAAATTCTTCCCGAATCTTCATCTGAATCATCAGTGTCAGACTGGGCTAATGGATTTTCAGTCTGGTATTCCAGCAATTCTTTAACCACATCATAGGACACATCAAACTTGTCCAGAATCTGTGTGGCCAGATTATCTTCATCTCTCAGGATAGAGAGTAATAAATGTTCTGTACCTATTAATTGGCTTTTAAAGATCTTGGCTTCTAAATAGGTGATCTTAAGTACCTTTTCTGATTGTCGAGTAAGTGGAATATTAGCCAGGTTTTTCACATTGCTTGTAGCTGTTCCTTTTGTAGCCTGCTCAATCGCCGATCTCAATTCCTCTAACGACACACCCAGCTTCTTGAGTAAGCTAACAGCAACACCCTCACCTTCTCTGATCATGCCAAGCAACAAATGTTCTGTGCCAATATAATCATGTCCAAGCCTCAGCGCTTCTTCCCTGCTTAATGAGATGACTTCTTTTACTCTGTTTGAAAATTTTGCTTCCATAAAATGGATTTATCTATACCCGTATCTAGTAAAATTAAACCTTAAAATAGTTAATCCCATGTCTGGGACTGTTAAAAAACACGATGCAAAAAATAATCGTTCATCATGTTTGGTTTGTTGAGTTTCTAAGAACCTCAGAAGACCCTGGGCCTTCACACATCAGAAGATCAACAATGCTAAGATTAGGGGCAAAATTGCTGCCAAAATTCTGTATGTAGGGAAAAGGTAGATATAATTCTCGCTGATCAAAAGAAATTTTCGGAAGGATTCTGTTTCTGAAGTCTAAAGCGTCGTTTTTGCTCGATGAATGGTAATTTTCTGTTAAACTTATAGGTCTGTCAATTTGGACAAGTTTCAGACATAATGTCATCATTTGTATGTTCAGGTCGAGGAGAAACTCTGGTTTACTATCCCAAATCTGTCTAAACTCATGGGCAAAGAAATCAAAAAATGGTGCTTTGCCATATATCGAATAAAAAGCCCCCCAATGATCCCGCAGCCAGCTTTGAGCATAGTCAATCTTTACATCTTTCATTAACGTCCGATTGTCATAGCTCACTGGAACAACCAGAGAGAACTTTCCTGAAATAGCATTGAAGTAA
This sequence comes from Bacteroidota bacterium, assembly GCA_047947195.1. Lineage (GTDB taxonomy): Bacteria > Bacteroidota > Bacteroidia > Cytophagales > Cyclobacteriaceae > UBA7330. The sequence goes on along the minus strand of CP170458.1, from coordinate 25,598 downwards.
CAGCGATTACGGTAAGTCTGCTTCTGAAAGTAATCATTTACTTCCAGGGTCACCGAATCAAATCCTAACAATAAAGTAAAATATTCCAGACTCCCGAGATAATGAGGTTCAATCAGTATGGATCGCATCAGGTAAGCTGATTTACCTTACCCAATCCTTCCCTGACGACATAGGGTTCACCCTCTGAACAATTTATGATTGTACTCGGAATTACATTACCGGGACCTCCATCAATGACGAGATCAACCAAATTTCCAAAATCCTGAAAGATTAACTCCGGATCAGTTGGGTAATCTTTAATATCATCATCATGAAGGGAGGTTGTCACAATCGGATTCCCCAGCTCCTCTACTATCTGCCTGGGAATCAAGTTATCAGGCACCCTGATTCCTACAGTCTTTTTGTTGGTTTTCAGAATCTTCGGAGTCTTTGAAGAGGATTCTAAAATAAAAGTAAAGGGACCCGGAAAGGCTTTTTTCATCATTTTAAACACAGGAGTATCTACGTGACTGGCATACTCTGATAGATTAGAAAGGTCATGACAGATAAAAGAAAGGTTTACACTCTTCCCTTTAATCCCCTTGATCCGCTTGATTTTTTCAATCGCTTTGGTGTTGAAAATATCACAGCCCATTCCATAGACGGTGTCAGTTGGATAGATAATCACACCCCCAACTTTTAATACTTCCACAACATGCAGAATTTTCTTTCTTTGGGGATTTTCCGGATGAATTCTTACAAGTTCGGACATTATTAGTTCATTTTGTTTGAACTTCAAATCTTGGATAGTTTCCAAACTTATCAAAGGTCTGAATGTTCAATTTTATGATATGATTATTTTTGCGCGTTAATTCTAAAGGAATGGGAGGACGAAGAATTCTTGTATTAATCATTATTGTGTTTTCTGTGATGCTCACATCCTTTGGATTTTATGCATACCAGATCCTTTTTGTTCCAAATATACTGGTGGACCAGCCAGATCGCTATTTCGCTATTTATGATGGAACTACCTTCTCTGAACTCCAAAAAGAACTGGATGAACAAAGAATTGTCAGTAACCTCATGGCTTTCAGTTTTATTGCAAAGATTAAGGGTTATGATAAAGAAATAAAACCCGGCATGTATCTCTTTACCGAAGGAATGAATAACCTGAATGCAGTCAATATGTTGCGTGCCGGAAGACAGGTTCCAGTTAAACTCACATTTAATTCTGCAAGACGACTGGAAGATTTGCCACCAAAACTTACCAGCACGATCCAACTGGATTCGACAGACCTTGCACCCATGCTGCTATCCTCCCAGGTAAGTAATAGCTATGGCTTTGATTCGTTAAACTTCATCAGTATGTTTATTCCAAATACCTACGAGGTATACTGGACCATATCAGCTTCAGACCTGCTCGACAGAATGAAACTGGAATATGACCGATTCTGGAATGAAAAAAGGTTACGGCTTGCTGATTCTATTGGATTAACACCACAGGAAGTTTCTACTTTGGCATCGATAGTTGAGAGTGAAACCAATATGAATGATGAAAAACCGAGGTTAGCTGGTGTTTATATTAACAGGTTAAAAAGAGGGATTCCTTTGCAAGCGGATCCTACCCTGGTATTTGCATTGGGTATAGATGTCCGGAGGGTCATAAATGCAGATAAGGAAATTGATTCACCTTATAACACCTATAAATATCGTGGGCTTCCTCCAGGTCCGATTAAGATGCCTTCAATCCCTGGTATAGATGCAGTATTGAATTATGAGAATCATCAATACCTGTATTTTTGTGCGAAAGCTGATTTTTCAGGGTATCATGAATTTGCGGAAAGCCTGACTGAACATAATGTGAATGCGGCCAGGTTTCAACAGGCACTTAATCTAAGAGGGATCTACAGGTAATGTTCCAACATGAAATAAAAATAAGGGTTCGCTATGCAGAGACTGACCAGATGGGTTATGTCTATTATGGGAACTATGCCACATATTTTGAGGTCGCACGCGTGGAGGCATTTCGAGAAATTGGATTTACTTATAAGGAATTGGAAGAATCAGGGATTGGTATGCCCGTGCTCGAATACAAGACAAAGTACCTTGGTCCTGCCAAATATGATGATTTGCTTACTGTAAAAGTCAGTATTCCTGAGATGCCCGGGGTAAGGATCCGGTATGAATATGAAGTTACCGATGAAAGTGGGAAAGTGCTGAATCAGGCAGAAACCACACTGGTATTTATCAAAATGGAAAATGGTAGGCCAACCCGTCTACCAGAAGATTTTGAAAAATTAATGCGCAAATACTTTAAGGAGTCGTAACTTTTACCTCTTGAATCCAGATAGTTTGAGCACCAAACCAAACCTAAGAAAAAGGCAGATCTTACATCGCCATTTAAGATATAGCAATTGGTATATAAAACTTATCAGCATCTTAAAGCGAATCAGGCTTAGACATGGAAAAGCCTCCTTATATCGGATATTTATCATCTTTCTGGATAAAACGATTGATAATCAGATTTTTGAAAAGGCGTACGGTGTGGCGTTCAATTTCACCCTTGCGGTATTTCCCAGTGTCATCTTCCTTTTTGCCCTGATCCCCTTTATCCATACCTGGATACCCTCTATCAGTCAGCAGGAAATATTAAATTTTATGAGCGAGATCATGCCCACCAGCCTCTATCAAGCCTCAGAACAAACCATAAGAAATACGGTGGAAATCAGGCGGGAAGGGCTGATCTCATTTGGGGTGTTGTTTGCACTCTTTCTTGCCACAAACGGCGTAAACTCTCTGATGAAAGCATTCAATGCTTCATATAAGACCAATGAAAAGCGTTCATTTATCAAAATGCGTTTCATCGCTCTGGTACTTACCATCATCCTCGCATTTACTTTCATCCTGGCCATTGTCCTGTTACTGGTAGGTAACTTCGTCATCAATTGGATGTTCAGCTTTGGATTGCTTGCTGAAGGTTTTGACTACTTTTTCATCATTTTCCTACGGTTCCTGGTCATCTTCATCTGCTTTTATCTGGTCATTAGTTGTTTTTATTACTGGGGTCCAGCTATTCACGATAAATGGAGATTCTTCTCGATTGGGTCAGGTGGAGCTACGCTTGCTTGTGTAATTGTTTCCTTCGGATTCACACTCTACCTCAGCAATTTCGCTACTTATAACAAAGTTTACGGGTCTATAGGTACCCTGATTGCCTTTATGATCTGGCAATACCTGATGTCTGCCATACTGCTTCTAGGCTTTGAGTTTAATGCCAGCATGGACCGTGCTGCAAATGGAGAAGTATACGAATTAGAAAGAGAAGAGTAAGGAAAACAGGAGTCAGAAATCAGAAATCAGAAGTATTCTCATTAATTTGAGACTGCAAACATGATTATATGGTCAGACAAAGCCTGAAAAATAGTAAGATCGGCCTGAACCAGGATTTTCGTTATCGTGGCGAAGAACAAACCCGGATCGAAACATTTAGTGATGCAGTTTTTGCCCTGGCAATTACCCTTTTGATTTTCTCCTCAAAGGTACCCGACAACTTTGAGGAACTGAGAGGTTTCCTTTTTGAGATCATCCCATTTGGATTAAGTATGATCCTCATTACCTATATCTGGTATGAACATTACCTGTACTTCATCAGGTTTGGATTCAAAAGTTCAAGAATTGTTATCCTCAATACCGCTCTACTTTTTTCAATCTTATTATACGTATATCCCCTGAAATTTCTGTTCAAAGTCCTTGTGTCGATGTATGGGAGCATATTTGCCAAATTATTTGGAATCGTATTTGATTCTCCCCCAGCATTTACAACCATGATTTCAACCAAAGATGCTCCAGAATTGATGCTAATCTATGGTATTGGCGCTGCTTTTATCTTCCTGATCATTGTTTTGATGTATCGTTATGCTTTATCAAAAACAAAAGAACTCGGATTAAATGAAATTGAAATTTTTGATACCAAAAGTAGCCTCCAGTCTGCCGTTATTATGAGTTCAATACCCGTACTATCGGTACTTATTGTTTTGATATTTGGGAATTTTATTATTGGTGTAATGCTGTCCGGTTTTGTGTATATGCTATATCCATTTATTTATTGGATCTGGGGTCGAAAAAGAAATAAAATGAGAAAGTCATTGGTAAAAAAATGATAGCATGATGAATGAAAAGGGAAACGATAGAAGGAATTTCCTCAAGAAATCCTCGTGGTTACTTGCGGGTTTAGGCTTACCCATAAGTAACCGTACTTCAGGTGCCTACGAAAGCAAAGAATCCGGGCTTTCAATACCAGAAGAATTTCCTGATAATCCACTGGTGCTCTTTGATAATTTTCATGTTGGGAATCGGAGAAGCTATTCTATGAGGGCCAGAATGGCTTCTGCCGAGGCTGCAGGCTTTAATGGTTTTGAAATTGTAATGGTAGATCCTTCATCGGACGATTGGAAAGAGGCTACCGACCTGATGAGTGGTTCAAACTTTTCTGTATGGGGTCATCATCGTACTATTACCTCGGTGGTAGATGAGAATGCTGATAATCTTAATAAGGATATTGAAAAGATAGAGGAGGTTGTCGAGGCAAGTGCTGCAACCCCCATCGAATATATTACACTGTCATTGAGTGGAAATGGCGAATTGAGAGGCCCAACCATCCAGGAGAGTGGATCCGCTAAGGCTGAAGAAAGGCACTGGATCCGTGCATATAAAATCATTACGGCATTTGATGCTGTCTGCAAAAAATACAACATGCGAGGCTCTTTGTATCCGCATACACATTGGATCTGCGACACCCCACAATCCCAGGAAAAGATCCTGGAAGGAGTAAATGCCACTTTCATCGGTCCGGCTTTTTGCTCACATCATTGGTATGCCAACAAAAATTCAATTGAGCTGGATGATGCACTGAAGCTGGATATCATGAAAAATCTTAACTATGTGGTCATGACCAATGGCAAGTTTGTCGGAAATGGCTTTCCTGCCGTACGCTTTCATGAGGGAGAGATCGACATGGCCTGGTTCCTGGCGAAGATGTATGAATTTGGATATTCAGGACCTATTTCTTCTCAGGGCTGGGGAATTGGAGGTGATCCTTTTGACTCTTGCAAAGCATTTGTGGACGGAATCAATAGACTTAAAGAACGATTTCAGAAGCATCCGGAGTTATGGCCATTGAGGTGAAATACTTTAGAAATCCCATCAATACTTCGTTCGAATCCATTTTATTCCATAAAAAAAGCCTGACATTTCTGTCGGGCTTTAAGCAGAGGCGGAGGGATTCGAACCCCCGGTACCTCGCGGTACAACGGTTTTCAAGACCGCCGCATTCGACCACTCTGCCACGCCTCTGTATTGTCGAGTCGCTTTGGACCACCCTACCTTCGCTAAAGCTTCGGTAGGCAAGTCTGCCACGCCTCTGGATAATGGTCTTTGCTGAATCGGAACGCAAAAGTAAGAGAATTGTGCTAATTCTCAAGTTGAAGTTTTACTTTTTCGCGTAGCCCTTCAAATAATTCTCTATGTATACTAAATGTGAATAAAAACCTGAATCATTAACACACAATTCATGAATCAATCTCATTCACTATTGTATTTCAAATAAATTTGTTCAGACAATTAATCACCTATGTTTCGAATCATAACCCTACTGGTCTTTTTCCTCCCATTAATTGGTTTCTCACAGAGTTTTTCTGGCAAAATAACAGACATAAGGAAACAACCTATTGAAGGTGCATACATCATTAATATCTCTTCCGAAGAACATGCTCATACTAACCAGTTCGGACAGTTTACAATCAACAAACTTAAAACTGGAGATACCTTATATATCAGCCATATCGGTTATGAATCCATCAACTTTGTGGTTAATCTTGATAGCGAGATTATCATCCGGATGATTGAGCGCTCTATCAACCTGGATGAAATAATGGTCTCTCCTGAACTGGATGCCATCAACCTGTTTACGACAATCAACATCCAAACAAACCCGGTAAACTCATCACAGGAAATTCTAAGGAAGGTTCCGGGAATCGTTATTGGTCAGCATGCTGGGGGTGGTAAAGCAGAGCAGATCTTTTTAAGGGGATTCGATGTAGATCACGGTACTGATATCAATATCACCGTAGATGGTATGCCGGTCAACATGGTCTCACACGCCCATGGGCAGGGGTATGCTGATTTGCACTTCCTGATTCCTGAAACCATCGAAAATCTCAACTTTGGTAAAGGACCCTACTATACCGACCAGGGAAACTTCAATACCGCTGGATATGTATCATTTAAAACTTATGATAAACTTGCCCAAAGCAGGGTGAAGCTGGAAGCAGGTCAATTCAATACTCAAAGGATGCTGGGAATGTTTAACATTCTGGAAAACGAAGATCATGCTGCTTATGTGGCTACCGAGTATCTTTCTAGTGATGGACCATTCGACAGCCCACAAAATTTTGACCGGATAAATGTGATGGGAAAATATACCGGCTACCTTTCAAATAATGACAAGATCACCTTTTTGACTTCGTTGTTTTCCAGTAGATGGGATGCATCAGGACAAGTACCACAACGAGCAGTCGATAGTGGGAGTATCAGTCGTTTTGGTGCAATCGACAATACTGAAGGAGGGCAAACCAGCCGGATCAACTTCTTATTTGACCATGTAAGAAATATTAGCAATCAGTCACTGATAAAGAACACGGTCTATTTTGTTAACTACGATTTTGAGCTCTTTTCCAACTTCACCTTCTTTTTGAATGATCCACTAAATGGTGATCAGATCAAACAAAAAGAGAATCGGACGATTTTCGGACTGAAAAGTGAGTATAACCAATCTTTCCATGTGGGAAGAACGGATGGAACATTTCAGGCAGGTATCGGGCTTCGCAAAGACCAGGTATTGGATAATGAGCTGTCACATACCCGAATTCGGTTGATTACACTAGACTCTATACAATTGGGAGACATCAATGAAACCAATCTTTACGGATATATGAATGCGAATTTTGTACTTGGAAGGTGGACTTTCAATCCAGGAATACGATTTGACCAGTTCAATTTTAATTATCACGATCGGTTGCTCACACAATTTGTACGCCAGACTCAATCAACAGTGACTGCAAGTCCTAAACTCAACATCCTGTATAACCCCACAAATAAACTTCAGTTGTACTTAAAAAGTGGTAAGGGATTCCACTCCAATGATACACGGGTAGTTGTCGCACAAAATGGGAATGAAATCCTGCCTGCTGCCTGGGGATCTGATTTAGGGATGATTTGGAAACCCCTTGATAAGCTTTTTATAAATACAGCTTTGTGGCACTTGTATCTGGAGCAGGAATTCGTCTATGTGGGAGATGAAGGCATTGTGGAACCAAGTGGCAGAACCAGCAGATCCGGATTTGATTTAAGTCTGAGGTATCAACCGGTTAGTTGGTTGTATTGGGATGCTGATCTAAACCAAACGTTAGCCCGGGCTATAGATGAACCTGAAGGCTCTAATTATATCCCGCTTGCTCCTGACTTTACTGTAATGAGTGGAGTTAGCGTCATACATCCTTCTGGAACTTATGGTGGGATTCGCCTTAGATATGTCAAGAGCCGACCTGCTAATGAAGATAATTCCATTGTGGCTTTGGGATATGCTGTCGTTGATCTTAATGCCGGTTATCAGTGGAAGAATCTGGATTTTGGCATTAACATTCAAAACCTGTTAAATACCGAGTGGAATGAAACCCAATTTGCTACTGAATCAAGATTATTCAATGAACTCATCCCGGTAGAGGAGATTCATTTCACTCCCGGTACTCCATTTTTCTTAAAGGGATCTGTTAGTTATAGTTTTTAAAGGGCTTTGTTAATTCAGATTCTGAAGTTACCTCATCCCACATTAGTGCATGAGATTGCTTCGATGTATCCTTCAGCAGTAACGGTTCTGAGGGTTTGGCCAGACTCAATTTCACATATTCCCTAATTTTTCGTACCTTTTTTCTCTCACAATAAATCAATAACCCATGAAGATTGAAAGAAGGAATTTTATCAAAACAGCAGGATTGGCGGTAGCGTCATCTGCTGTCTTTTCTCCACATGTATTACTTAGTGCTATCAGACAAAAAAAGGAAAAGCTTGGAGTAGCACTTGTTGGATTGGGTTATTACAATACTGATCTCCTTGCTCCGGCACTTCAAAAAACCAAATATTGTGAACTAAAAGCCATTGTGACAGGGACACCAAGCAAAATCCCGGTTTGGCAGGAAAAATATGGTATCCCTGACAGGAATGTTTACAACTACCAGACCTACGAAAAGATGGCTGATAATCCCGATATCGATGTGATCTATGTGGTTTTGCCACCCTCCATGCATGCTGAGTATGCGATCAGGGCTGCTAACATAGGAAAACATGTGTGGTGTGAAAAGCCGATGGCCCCATCGGTCAAGGAATGTGAGGACATGATCAGCACAGCCAAAAAGAACAAGGTTAAGCTTTGCATCGGCTATCGTTGTCAGCATGATCCCAACATCCAGGCTTACATGCAGGTTGGAAGAGAAAAACGTTTTGGAAAGGTAAGGATGGTCTCCTCTGCAGCAGGTTATTTTGACGGAAGGACTGATCACTGGAAACAGAAAAGAGCCATGGGAGGTGGATGTATGGGCGATATGGGGGTTTATGCACTACAAGGCGCAAGACTGGCTACGGGAGAGGAACCCATCTCTGTAATGGCACAGGCTTCTACCACCAGACCAGAAATATACAAAGAGGTGGAAGAAACCATGATGTTTCAACTCGAGTTTCCAAGTGGAGCCAGAGCCGCCTGTCAGACCAGTTTCGGGATCAGCATGAATCACCTAATGATCAATTATGAAAAAGGATCGTTAAAAATGGAACCGCAATCAGGGTATAGCGGAAACAAAGGAGTCATGTCAGATGGTACCATCATTAATACACCTGTTGAAAGACAGCAACCTATCCAAATGGATGATGACGCCCTGGCTATCATGAACAACCAGGATGTCATGGTTCCCGGGGAGGAAGGTTTGAGGGATATTACAGTCGTTGAGGCGATCTATAAGTCTGTGGCTACCGGGAATGAGGTGAAGATATAAGGGAGGAATAAGGAATAAAGGAACGAGGAACGAGGAGAAAGGAGATAGGAGAAGAAATAGCATAGTGCATGGCGTTACTCTACCTTGTACTCCGAATACCCACTAAAAACGTCACCTCCCATGGTGATACCTTCACTATAGATGATAAACTCACCGGTCTCATCAGAGGTAAAGAACTGATCGGTAGCCATTCCACCTTCAACCTTAAGTAGCGGATTCCAATAAATTGTACTCCTAAAGTCGGGTCTGACTTTCTCACGTTCTGATGGATGGCTGTAATTCGGCATATAAAACTGTCGGGGAGCAGTAAAACCTACAAGTGGAAAGACGGCCAGACCTACCGGATCATAGTCAGATACCTTACGGAAGTCACCCGCTCCACGAGAATAAATAGCAATCACTCCATTACCCCCTCTTGCGCCATAAATAGACGCCGCAGGACCTTTAAGCACATCGATAAACAAGACATTCTGCGGGTTGAGGTTATTGATAAAATCCTCCTCCATCGGAATACCATCCAACACATATAAAGGTGCAGTAGGACTGTTAAACGAGGCAGCTCCCCGGATATTTACTGTGGCATTGGGAGGAGTTCCTATCACCTGAACTCCGGGGACCGTATACAGATACTGAAAAATATTCTGATATGTGGCTGGGAAAGAATCCAGCACTACTCTATTGCTAGGGGTATTATAAATCATGCCAGATCTATTCTTGAATGGATCATCTGGCTTGATCGCCCGATCTTCTATTTGTATTGCATCCAACACAATTGTTCTTTCATCAAATGAAGACGCTATATCAAAAAGCTTTTCTCCCCTACGGATCACAAGCTGATCAGTGGGAGTTTCGTGATAGGGTATCAGTGTCCTGTGCTTGACAGATGGGATTTCTCTTTCATGAATTTGGATGAAGGTATTGCTGTTGACCTTTCCAGCATCACGCTTTTTTTCCTTTGGGGAAAGTGTCTTAACTATGGCAGTCAGGGTGTCAGTAAAATCAAGTCCATCAAACCAAAACAAGCCATCTTCCAGGGAAGTCTTCTGCAAAATGTACATTGGATTCTCCATAAAGCTCAATGTGACATCACTAACCACTCCTTTCTTACGATTGATATAGCCCTGGACGCTACCTTCTACCCTGATGCCTACCTCTAGAAAATGATCAATATCTGGTTCATGTCCATTGATCACCCTTTCCCAGTCAAAACGCCTCCACCCATGCGTCATCATCAACAGATCAGTATGTTTTAACCTATCGGGATTTGAGCGATCAACATAATAATATGGATTATGAATATACCCCTTTAGATCAGATGTCAACAATAGGAATGAGCTTATTGTATGAATTGGATACACATATAAAGATTTTGGTAACACTGTAGTAGAAAGTGTAGCCAGACCTGGAGTTTCATCACCAGAAAAATCCAAACTCAGATCAAGATTTACGTGATCTCTTTTGTGATAGGATTTCTTATCCGTAGCCAAACTAAGTGACATCTGAGCTCCCGGATTCTCATTATAGATCAATCGTTCAGCAACAGCTCTGTGCAGCGTATCAAAATAGGTCAATTGGATGATTCCGTTGGGTAGATCTGTATCCTTTAAAGAAAATCTTATTTCAGAGGCTCCCTGCTGTGGTCTAATGATATATAAAACCTTTCCCCTACATTGAATAACAAGAAATGTCTCTTCAATAGAGACATTCTGGGGCTTTACCTGGGTAAACCACCGATGATTATTATACCTGACGTGTAGAATATAACCGGCTGGTAATACACTGGGAAGTGGCTGAGAAAAAGTCCGTCCTGAAAACTCATAATTACAGATGTATTTACTCCCCGCGTTGGGGAAAACCCGAAAGACCCCCATGCCATCATGTTCATTTACCACATCAGCTACCTTTTTGCCTGATTCGTCAATAATCACTCCTGAGACAACAACCGGGTTCCCATATTGATCGGTAGTCTTAAAAGCAACAGAATTCGTTGATCCAGCAATAAGCTCTCCACCTTCGGGAAACAGATCCATTCTGATCTCAGGTATATGATCAAATAGCTCTTCCATTACTTCCTGCTGCTTCAACCTCGGAAGCAACTTGATTGATTTCGTAAAAAGATAATCCTGGTCAAAATTCAGTTGGTACTGAGTATAGGCCCGTAAGGTATAATTGCCCGCATCCAGGCTATCGGAGATTGCAAAATCTCCATGGGATCTGCCAAGCGTATCAATACTCAGCTGGATAGAACTTACAATTTTATCCTGAGGGGATATCAATTCTACATGTAACAGACCGCTTACCCTGGTTGGTCTGTGATATTGCCCATCAAGGACATAAGCTGCGATATATAGTGTATCTCCAAGTGTCAGTGACTCCCGACTGGTATGTAGGTATACTTTTTCAACGGGATAATCCAGATGGTACTTCTCAAAGCGATCAATTACATCCTGTTCCTCCACTTGTGCCAGCACAATTGATGGAATAAGGCCCAGTGCAATTAAAAACGCCTTAAAAATTCCCTTCATATGTTAATCTACCGTATAGACCACCTTACTAGTAAACACTTCGCCACTTAAGGTAATGCCCTCGCTATAAATAATAAACTCACCTGATTCATCAGATGTGTAAAAATGATCAGAAGCCATCCCCTCTTCCACTAATAACATGGGATTCCAATAAATCGTACTACGGAAGTCAGGTCTGACTTTTTCGTTTTCTGTGGGGGAGCTATAATCTGGCATATAAAACTGACGAGGGGCTGTATAACCTGCAAGAGAAAGGGCAATCTGCCCCATCGGATCTTGAGGTGGTATGATTCGTTCATCCCCGGCAACCCTGGAATATATGGCAACGACACCATTAGTTCCCCTGGTACCATACATGGCAGCATCTGGTCCTTTGAGGACATCAATAAAATAGATACTTTTCGTACTTAGGTTATTCACAGTAGCCAAATCTATTGGGATACCATTAAGCAGAAAAAGCGGAGAAACACGATCAGGACTTGTATTTAAAGTATTGACCCCCTGGATAATTGCATATTGATTCGGAGGTGTCCCAGCGATTCTAACTCCGGAGACACGACCTAAATACTGAAACACAGTCATTAGTGTCCCTGGAATAGAATCCAACACAAGACGTGAGGTCGGCTTACCATAGATTAACCCTGGTCTATTACTAAAATGGTCAACTTTCTGTGGGGACCTGCTCTCAACTTTAATCTCATCCAGAATAATTGTTTGTCCATCAAAAGCTGATGCAATATCGAAAAGCTGTTCGCCCCTCTCAATTAATTCTTCTTCATCCGTGGAAAAGTAGTCAGGCAAAAAATAATGCCCTTTGAAGACGGGGATTTTTCGATTAAGAATTTGAATGAACGTTTTACTATTTACCTCACCTGCTTGTCGTTGCTTTTCTTTGTCCGATAATGTTTTAATGCTTACAGTTAAAGTGTCTTCAAAATCCAATCCATCAAACAAAAACAAACCGTTCTCCTGAGAAGTTGTATGCAGTCTTTCTTTCTTTGGATCTTCCGGAAAAGTTAAATACAAGTCGCTGACCATAGTCTTCTTCCTGTTTTTATAGCCAATCACACGTCCCTCTACCGTTATGCCATGCTCAGTAAAATAGTTAATTTCCGGAGTCTCCTCTTGAATCACTCTTTCCCAGCCAAATCGTCTCCAACCATGTGTCATCATCAGAAGATCTATGTGTGGCAACCGATGGGGATTCTCAGGGTTGGTATAGTAGGATGGGTCATGTATATATCCCTTAAGATCTGAAGTCAATAACAAACAGGATGTAATGGTCTGTTTTGGATTTACCCAGAGTTTTTTGGGGATTATTGTTGTAGATACCGTGGATAGCGATGGAATCTCACCATTGGTCTGCGTTAACGAATAATCAATGTTCACATTTGATCGCTTGGCATATGAAGCCTGGTCCGTACTGATTTTGAGTACTGTCTGGTCATCAGGATTTTCATTGTAAATCAAACGCTCGGCAACCGCCTTGTGATCACCATCAAAAAATGTTATTTGGATTATTCCGTTGGGGAATTCATTGTGACTCATTGTAAAACTGATACTATCCAGTCCGGACTTTGAGTTGAGTAACTTTAATAGCCTCCCCCTGGATTGAACAACCAGAAAAGTATTGTCAAGGGAAGAATTCAAAGTCTTAACATTTACCTGCCAACCGTCCGTACCCGCTTCGGCATGAAGTTGATAGCCAGCAGGCAGTACTTCCGGAAGAGGTATTGAATAAGTTTTGTTAGCATATTCATACTGACTGGTATACTCCTTCCCTTCCTCCATGAATAGCTCAATGACTCCCATTCCATCATGCTGACTGACCAGGTCACTGACTTTTACACCTTTCTGATCAACTATCTCGCCTGAAATATTCATGGGATTACCAAATTGATCTGTGAATTTGAAAGCTAGGAAGTTTGTGGTTTCAGAAATAAGATTGCCTCCTTCTGGAAAAAAAGTAAGTGTCACCTCAGGGTCTTTACTGATGTTTTCCTCAACCTCCTTTTGTCTTTCCATCCTTGGGAGTAGCTTGATGACCCTGGTAAACAAAAAATCCTCATCAAAATTCAATTGATACTGGGTATAAGCTTTAATGGTGTAAATCCCCGCTGAAAGGGTATCGGAGAAAGCAAAGTCGCCAAATGACCTCCCCAGACTATCAATTTTCAAATTGGAAGATCTGAGAATCTTGTTAGTAGGTGAAATCAACTCAATGTGCAATAACCCACTTTCAATATTTGGCGTATGATCCTGTCCATTTAGGACAAAGGCACTGAAATAGAGGGTGTCACCTAATGTCATGACCTCCCGACTGGTATGTAGGTATACTTTTTCAACGGGATAATCCAGATGGTACTTTTCAAAGCGATCAATCACATCCCGCTCACCTACCTGGGCCAGGAGAATTGATGGAATTAGGTTCAGTGAAACGAATAGCCCATGGAGAACTAACCTCATTTTACAACATAAACCGCCTCCCCGGTAAAGACCTTACCATCCCTGGTAATGCCTTCGCTGTAAATAATAAACTCACCTTCTTCGTCCGAAGTGTAGAAGTTATCCGAAGCCTGACCATTTTCAATTATTTTATTAGGATTCCAGTAAATAGTACTTCTGTAGTCGGGCCTGATCTTTTCCTCTTCGGTTGGATTACTATAATCTGGCATATAAAATGCTCTCGAAGGAGTATATCCAGCTAATTGCATAACTGCCAGCCCTACAAGATCCTGGTCTTTTACATATCGATAATCGCCAGCCTGACGGGAGTACAGACATATGGCTCCATTAGACCCTCTCGATCCATATACTGATGCGCTGGGACCCTTAAGCACATCAATGAATAGAATATTCATCACATTCATGTTATTCATAAATCTTTCATCCCTTTCAAGGCCATCCAGCATATAGATTGGTGAGGTTGGACTGTTAATGGATTCAGCACCTCGAATATTGACACTGGCATTGGGTGCAAATCCCGTAACGACCAACCCTGGTACCCCATACAGATATTGAAAAACATCGCGATAGTATTGAGGAAAAGAGTCCAGCATGATCCTGTGGTCTGGTTCAGAATAGATCAACCCCTGCCTGCCTGCAAAAGGATCGGCATTCTCACTTTTGGATTCTGAAGCAGCTTTTTCTGAAGCTTCCGGTTTCGGACTGATTGAGGGTTGGAAGGCTAAAAGCTGTTTCCCTTTTTCAATTAAATTTTCATCTTCCGGTGTGATTGCAAATGGCGATTGGAAATACTCCCGAATTTCTGGAATTTCTCGTTCATGAATTTTGATGTGAGTATTGTTGTCATCCTTTTTGGACTTTTTAGTAATTTCTGTAACGGTTTTTACATACGCCGTCAGCGTATCATTGAACTTCAGTTTGTCAAACCAGAACAGGCCGTTCTCCAGTGAGGTGGTTTCCATCTTAAATAACAGGTTATCTGGAAAACTCAATTCCAGATCCGCTACTACTGGTCTGTGTCTTTCTACATAATTTGTAACTGTTCCCTCAATCCGGATACCCTGTTCGAAGAAATGATTAAGTTCAGGTAACTCGCCAGCTATCACTTTATCCCATTCGAAACGTCTCCAACCATGCGTCATCATCAATAAATCAATATGATTCATTCTCTCCGGGTTCTCACGATCCAGGTAATACGTTGGTTGATGGATATAGCCCTTCAGATCCGAAGTAAAAAGCAGGTATGAAACAATCGAAACATCTGGTTTTGAGTATAGCTTCCTCGGTATCACAGCAGTAGAAAGCGACGCCAGCTCAGGAGTCTCACCTGCCCCATTTGTCAACTTCAAATCCAGGTTTACTTTGGATCTTTTGGCGTAGGAAGTGCTCTCTGTTGTTAGTTGAAGGGTGGTTCTCGATTCAGGGTTTTCATTATAGATCAAACGTTCCGCCACCGCCCTGTGCTGAGAATCAAAAAAAGTCAGCTGGGTGATCCCGCTAGGCAGGTCCTTCTGTGGAAGCGAAAAACGAATGGTCTCAGAATTAGGCTGAGGACCTACCACATACAGGATCTTACCCCTGCTTTGAACCATCAGAAAACTCTTATCAATGGAAGTATTTTGGGCTTTAACCTCAGCGTACCAACGACCTTTTACATTGCTGACATGAAGTAAATATCCTTTTGATGCCACTGGTGGCAAGGGCTGCGAAAAAGTCCGTCCTGCAAATTCATAGGCACATGAGTACTTGTCTTCATTCAGGTAAAGTTGTACCATTCCCATCCCGTCATGCTCACAGGTAATAGGAGCGACCACCTTGCCTGAGCTATCTAGAATGCTTCCCTTAATATCGATGGGATTGCCATATTGATCCGTAGCCTTGAAAGCGATGAAATTATTGGTGCCTGCTACCAGGTCACCCCCTTCAGGGAAAAATTGTAAGATGACCTGGGGTACTTTATTAGGTGACCCATCCGCCACCTTTTGTACATCCAGCCTGGGAAGGAGTTTTATGGTTCTAGTGAAGAGATAGTCCTCATCAAAATTCAGCTGATACTGGGTGTATCCCCTCAGTGTATAATTACCTGCTTCCAGACTATCTGAGAGAACCATCGAACCAGACGACCTGCCCAGGGTATCAATTTTAAGCTTGAGAGATTCAACAATCTCTTCCTTTGGGGAGACCAGGTCCACATACAGTACGCCACTCAAAAAGGTGGGTGTATGATCCTGACCATTGACCACGAAAGCACTGAGAAAAAGTGTCTCTCCCAGTGCGAGCCTGTCGCGGTTTGTATGTAAATAAACTTTTTCAGTTGCAGTTTGCTCATGGAGAGCTTCGAATCGCCCTGTGATATCACTTATCTCCACCTGGGCCAGGCCACTGAGTGGCGACAAGATCAAAAGGAATAAATATGTTCTGACTAACGACTTAACCATTCTAAATTTTTTAAAAAACGAAAAAATGAACATCCAATTATACCTCATGTAACCCACTATAAAATTAGTTAATTATTATGACTAGCCGGAGGATATTGGACGATTGATTCATATAAAATCGACCCGAAATCCCCTCAACAAGGGACTGACTACTTGATGTTTTTCCTTATTTTGCAGCCCCATGGATCTGTCCATCATTATCCCCGTATTCAACGAAGCCCAAAAAATCCCCAAAGACATCCTGGAGGCGCAGGAGTATCTATTAAAGCATTCCCTTAAGGGAGAAATCATCGTCTCGGATGATGGCAGTGGGGACAACACCAAAGCCGTTGTCAAAGACCTGCAAAAGGAACATAAAAATCTCATCCTCCTTGAAAACCCCCACCGGGGCAAGGGAGGTACGGTAAAGGCGGGGATGGTCCATGCCAAAGGAGACATCATGCTATTCATAGACAGCGGTAGCTGTATCCCCTATTCGGATGTGGATTTGGGGGTGAAGCTGGTTCAGGAGGGGCATTCGGATATCGCACATGCCTCGCGGTTTCTTCCAGAAAGCAAGATTGACAAACCCAAGTCCTTGTTCAGACGGCTACTTTCGAGAGCGTTCAGGATAGCCATCCCACTTTATATGGGTATCTATGGGAAATACAGCGACACCCAGTGTGGATTAAAGATCTATCGCAAAGGAGCCGGACATAAGATCTATAAAGATTGCTTCACCAATGGCTTTATGATCGATATCGAGACGATCATCCGGGCAGAGAAACACCAATTTACGATCAAAGAATTCCCGATTCACTGGTACGCCGATCCGGACAGCAGGCTCACAGCTTCCAAGACCTTCATGAATATGCTCCGGGAGCTGAGAAGGATTAAGAGGGAGATTTGAAAGATAGTCCGATGTTCAGACGCTCCGATTATTCAGACGATTCCACTTGCCACTATTCTGAAATAATAGCCACTAATGGTTTTGAATTGGATTTCTTATACTCCGACTTGTCGGTGAATTCGTGGTCATTTTCCTAATTATCAAAAATTAATTCGTGGATTCGTGGCTAATAAATTAGGTAGAATTGGAAGCTAAACACAGAGACCACTGAGGAAACAAAGGACTTATCCAAAAAATAGCCACTAATGCACTAATGTTTTTTGAGTCGTATTTCTAGAGATTCCGACTAGTCGGTGAATTCGTGGTCATTTGAATTGCCTCCTCAATAAATTCCTGATATCGATAACACTAATGCTACCACCATCGGTGATATCATACTGATCAAAATTTATTGGTGAATTAGTGGCTGATAAAATAGGTAGAATTGGAAGCTGTACACAGAGACCACAGAGGAGACACAGAGTGACACAGAGTCTTTGTGTGTCTCAGAAGCTTCTGAGTAACTATTGCACATAGAAGATGAAGGCTCCTGGCTACTTCAACAGCAATGAAAAATAAGTCTTTCCCAGAGAGGTTTTAGCCGTGAGGTTCCTTATCAAGTGGCTATGAAATGCTTTAGGCCCGGGGCGCGTAGCCATTCATCGTCCCGCTTGTTACCCGTCGGCAACTTTATCCAACACAATTTGTTGAAAATCAGCCGGTGTTATTATTTGTGTTCCTTCAAATGGATTAAGCTCCAATAAATCTTTATCGCCAGTTACCAGGTAATGTGGCTTCCCAATCCTGATCAATCCAAGTATGAAGTCATCTTTTGGATCTCTACAAATGCTTGGATAATCATTCACTTCATAGTTCAGTCCGATAATATCCATCATTTTGAGAAGTTCTTCTACTTTCTTCTTTTTAAAGTATTTCTTGAATTTTGGATGTTTTGTGACTTCAACCAGTTCGTCTTTTAGTTGAGAAGTTAGGACAATTTGAATTTTCTGATTTGATAAAGAATTACTGAGCCTGTCAAGCTGCTTTCCAATGAGATAACTGATCCAGATGTTAGTATCAAAAATGACCTTAATGGGAGGTTCGTTGGTCATATCTCTTTTGTCTCACTTTTTCAACCTCTTCCGTAATTTGATTCATTGTTAAATCGTCGGTTCGGAAAGAAGTGAGAAGTTCAGTCAATTTGGATTGAATGGTTTCTTTCTCTAATTCTTTAGAAAGTCTAATTTTCTGTTCGCCGGGTAATTTCTTAACCAGTTCCAGTAATTGAGGGAAAGAAAGTTTAATGTTCGCCTCCATAGATCAAAGTTACGAAAAAAGCTTTGTAATTGTTGACCTTTCCCTGCTGTCAGGTAACATACGGCAATGTGATCTTTTGCCACATATCTACCGTATAAAATTCCTAAATCTACTGAAATTGATGATGAATTAAGTTCGGGAGAAATACTAAATAGTTTACCACTAATGCACTAATGTTTTGAAGCGAATTTCCAGAGACTCCGACATATCGGAGAATTCGTAGTCATTTTCCTAATTATCAAAAATTAATTCGTGGATTCGTGGCTAATAAATTAGGTAGAATTGGAAGCTAAACACAGAGACCACTGAGGAAACAAAGGACTTATCCAAAAAATAGCCACTAATGCACTAATGTTTTTTGAGTCGTATTTCTAGAGATTCCGACTAGTCGGTGAATTCGTGGTCATTTGAATTGCCTCCTCAATAAATTCCTGATATCGATAACACTAATGCTACCACCATCGGTGATATCATACTGATCAAAATTTATTGGTGAATTAGTGGCTGATAAAATAGGTAGAATTGGAAGCTGTACACAGAGACCACAGAGGAGACACAGAGTTTCACAGAGTCTTTGTGTATCTATGAGCTCCCCGGTGTAACTCTAAAGAGGTTTTAGCGGCAGGTTCCTCATAAAATATCAAAGAAATGCTTAAGGCCCGGGCCGTGTAGCCATTCATCGTCCCGCTTGTTACCCGTCGGCAACTTTATCCAACACAATTTGTTGAAAATCAGCCGGTGTTATTATTTGTGTTCCTTCAAATGGATTAAGCTCCAATAAATCTTTATCACCAGTTACCAGGTAATGTGGCTTCCCAATCCTGATCAATCCAAGTATGAAGTCATCTTTTGGATCTCTACAAATGCTTGGATAATCATTCACTTCATAGTTCAGTCCGATAATATCCATCAATTTGAGAAGTTCTTCTACTTTCTTCTTTTTAAAGTATTTCTTGAATTTTGGATGTTTTGTGACTTCAACCAGTTCGTCTTTTAGTTGAGAAGTTAGGACAATTTGAATTTTCTGATTTGATAAAGAATTAAGCTCGGGAGAAATGCTTTCCAATGAGATAACTGATCCAGATGTTAGTATCAAAAATGACCTTAATGGGAGGTTCGTTGGTCATATCTCTTTTGTCTCACTTTTTCAACCTCTTCCGTAATTTGATTCATTGTTAAATCGTCGGTTCGGAAAGAAGTGAGAAGTTCAGTCAATTTGGATTGAATGGTTTCTTTCTCTAATTCTTTAGAAAGTCTGATTTTCTGTTCGCCGGGTAATTTATTAACCAGTTCCAGTAATTGAGGGAAAGAAAGTTTAATGTTCGCCTCCATAGATCAAAGTTACGAAAAAAGCTTTGTAATTGTTGACCTTTCCCTGCTGTCAGGTAACATACGGCAATATGATCTTTTGCCACATAACTACCTTATAAAATTCCTAAATCTACTGAAATTGATGATGAATCAAGCTCGGGAGAAATGCTAAATAGTTTACCACTAATGCACTAATGTTTTGAAGCGAATTTCCAGAAACTCCGACATATCGGAGAATTCGTAGTCATTTTCCTAATTATCAAAAATTAATTCGTGGATTCGTGGCTAATAAATTAGGTAGAATTGGAAGCTAAACACAGAGACCACTGAGGAAACAAAGGACTTATCCAAAAAATAGCCACTAATGCACCAATGTTTTGAAGCGAATTTCCAGAGACTCCGACATGTCGGAGAATTCATGGTTAATAATTTAGGTAGAAAGCTATACACAGAGACCACAGAGAAGACACTGAGTGACACAGAGTCTTTGTGAATCTCAGAAGCTTCTGAGTAACTATTCCACATAGAAGATGAAAGCTCCTGATTGCTCCAAAAGCAATGAAAAATTAAGCTTCCCTGAGATGTTTATACCATCCTCTCGGATACTACCATCCGACCTAAACCATCTTAAATAGCCACATGGAAGCATGCGGCTTGACAAATCGCATCAAGTATCTGTCCTCCTATTGGGATAAATAAAGGAAGTAACTGAAAAAGGAATCAGTAGATTCCCATCTATCTATCCTTCGACATGCCCTGTGGAACATGTCGAAGAGCTAATAGGTTTGCCCTGGTATTTCATAAAGTCATTGACACGGCTAAATATTTGATGGCTACTATCAATACTTGTAAGTGTAGCATCATAGAGTGGCAATATTGAAACATGTTTCATACGACAAATCTATAAAATTCATCTGTCGCATTCGGCAGGTAACATTGTCGTTTTTACCCGGTATTCATACTTAAAGGTGTTTGTATCTTTGTTTAGTAATCAGTATCCAAAGCAGAAAAAAATGAAATCAGTAGAAATTATCATGATACCTGTAAATGACAGGCAAAAGGCTAAAGAATTTTATCTAACACTTGGTTTTGAAGTAATTGTTGAAGCCCCGGATGCTCATGGAGAGCCATGGATCCAAATGGGTTTTCCGGGAAGCAATACCACAATTTCTCTTGCCGGCTTTCAAGGGATTATTTGTGAGACTAATGATATTGAAGCTAAAATTAGAGAATATAAAGGTAAGGGTATAGAAGTTGGAAAAATAGATGATACACCTTGGGGGAGGTTCGCCTGGTTAAAGGATTTGGATGGAAATAGTTTGTGTCTTCACCAAAAATAATCCATCAAAGAACAGCATTTGGAATATAGTCGCGCTTGCCGCTAACGCACAGCTAGCAGGTTGTGCGCCCACCAGTTGTGACTAGCACAAGATAGCGAAACTGCCCAACACCTACAACGGCAACTACGAAGCACTGCGTTTCGAAAGTCTAAGTCCAGAAAGAAAAAAGTAGCTAGATGCACAAAAGCTGGCAGAATGGGCAGGGTCACGGTCAAGTTACACTGAAGTATCAGATAGGCAGTTTGGCCATTCGCCATATCGTCTGTTACCCACAGCATTTATTTGCCATAGAGTTCGTAAAGAGTGTTCCAAGTCAGTCCGCTCGAATCGTGTTGTTCCCAAAAGTCGCTGATTAGAAAAGTTCGTTCGTAGTTCGCCTCGTCCGGACCAAATTGGTAGTCAGTCAAAAAGTAAATTTTACTTACTGGTGAGTTCGTCAGTGCGATGTTCAGGAGTCGGTCTATTTGATCTCTGAATTCAGGTAAAAACTGAAATCGAAATTGTTGGTTTGCACCATTATTGGGATCTTCAAAGTCTGGAATTGCAATGTCGGTTGGTTCGTAATCCCAGTCAATGAGCATGCCCCCAAAGACAGAGTCATGGTCGGCTGTTTTGAATTCAGGATTGCCAATGTGAATCATAATTCCATCTTCCTTACTTAAAAACTGATAGAAAAGCCAACGATCATATTCTAAACCTTGATCAGTTCTTACAGTTAGTTCGAAACTGTCTTGATCAATGTTAATTTGTTTGGCGTTTATCGATGCAATTTCGATGTTCGGCATATTCTCTACGAAGGGGGTGTTGTGGCTAAACATACGGTTATGTTGTATCAATGCAACATAACTAATTATAGCATCCCTAAATCTAATAAAATTGATGATGAATTTAAACCATCTAAGTTCTCTGTGTATCTCCGTGTCTTCTCTGAGTAACTCTGTGGTATAGCTTCTCCTTTCCGCAGTTCCTGATATCTCCAGGAGAGTATCAAAACCTTATGCTGTATTCCAGATTTGTAATAAAATGCCTTGTCAGGCCATCCGGACGTGCATCCCGGGCGATAAATGGCATCCCCATGTTGATCTGGATGGTGCTATTGCCATTTAATTCATAGTCCAGGTACATGGTGCCATTCAGGGTTAGTCCCCGGGAACCGTCTATTTCCCTGGAAACATCAAACTCGTCGGTGTACCGGTCATTATTCAAATGATAAATGGGCAACAGGCTGGGTGTTAACTTAAGCTTTGAGTGGATGCTTACCGGGTATGATATCCGTACGAGAACATCACCGCTTCTTTGGAAGGTATGGGTTGATTGAAAGGTTCTCAGCTCGGAACCTGTCGGATAATCGGTCGCCAGAAATTGATTGTCGTTTTGTGTCAATGGCTGTTGAATAGCAGCCACTAACTGAAACTTATTGATTTCATACCCAATGCCGAATATCAAATCAAAAGTGCCCAGGCTCGCCTGGTAGTCCAAAGGCAGCGGAAGATCGTTGTAGGTCTTATCTGCACCTGAGAAGGGTATTTTCCCACCAAGTGTTAAGGTGACGCTTTCACTTATCTTGTAATTGGCATTGACAAAAAGATCGGAAAGTCCAAAGACCTTTATTCCATTTCCATTTTGGGCAAGTGTGGTCAACCGGGCATCAAATCCAAATTGATCATTCACTTGTCTGCTGTAATCCAGGTAGGTGCCGTAAACAGCAATGGAGTAATCCGCCTGTCCATAGAACGCACCGATTTTGACCTGGTTGTTCATCGCTACAGCACTGCCATGGCTGTTGGGTTTAAAACTATTGATGGTACAAAAGCCGGCATCGCTGCAGCCCTGCCCATAAGAAAAATTTATACCCAGGAGGTAAAAGGCTGATATGAATAAAATGAATTGATATTTTGTCATCTCGTTGTTAATCCTTTGTTAATTGAGCAAATCACGTTTTACCCAATGCTTATCTGTCCATTCTCTTCCGTATACCATTGATTTGTTGCTGTAAGTTGCTTCAAACAGCTAAGTCAGTTCAGATACGACTAGAGACTTATTCTGAAAAATTAACCACTAATGCACTAATGTTTTGAAGCGAATTTTTACAGACTCCGACATGTCGGAGAATTCGTGGTCATTTTCCTAATGATCAAAAATTAATTCGTGGATTCGTGGTTTATAATTTAAGTAGAATTAGAAGCTATAAGCAGAGACCATTGAGGAAACAAAGGACTTATCCAAAAAATAGCCACTAATGCACTAATGTTTTTTGAGTCGCATTTCTAGAGACTCCGACTTGTCGGAGAATTCGTGGTCATTTTCCTAATTATCAAAAATTAATTCGTGGATTCGTGGCTAATAAATTAGGTAGAATTAGAAGCTATAAGCAGAGACCTCTGAGAAAACAAAGGACTTATCCAAAAAATAGCCACTAATGCACTAATGTTTTTTGAGTCGCATTTCTAGAGACTCCGACTTGTCGGAGAATTCGTGGTCATTTTCCTAATTATCAAAAATTAATTCGTGGATTCGTGGCTAATAAATTAGGTAGAATTAGAAGCTATAAGCAGAGACCTCTGAGAAAACAAAGGACTTATCCAAAAAATAGCCACTAATGCACTAATGTTTTTTGAGTCGCATTTCTAGAGACTCCGACTTGTCGGAGAATTCGTGGTCATTTTCCTAATTATCAAAAATTAATTCGTGGATTCGTGGTTGAATAAATTAAGTAGAATTGGAAGCTATACTCAGAGACCACAGAGAAGACACGGAGTTTCACAGAGTCTTTGTGTGTCTGAGCTTCTCCGCATAAATAACTGAATTATACTAATTATAATCTCAGGTGTTTGTTATGCCTCGGACAAATTATCGTTATTTATTAATGAATGACTGAACGAGCGTTTAAAGAACTCATACTTCCATTAACAGAAAGGATTTATCCCATGGTCGCACGTATATTAAACAATGATCACCGTGCAGAAGACGCCGTTCAGGATATCATGCTCAAGGTTTGGGACCACCGTTCGAAGCTGGATAACCATCCCAATCCCTCCGGGTATGTCTTTTTGATGGCCCGGAACTACTGTTTGGATCTGCTCCGAAAGAAAAGTCTGAAGATGCACCCGCTAGACCATCAGACGGTAGAGGCCGGAACCACCGGAGGATCATCATCGCTTGAGCAGAATGAACTCTTTGAACTCATCGAGAGCATATTGAAGGAATTGCCGGAGCCGCAGGGTGAAATCCTGAAGCTACATGATATCGACGGTTTCAAGTATGGTGAAATCGCCGGGATACTGAACCTGAAAGTAGAGTATGTCAGGGTGTTGCTCTTCAGAGCCAGAAGAAGTGTGAGTATAAAACTAAAGACTGTTTACGATTATGAATAAGGACGAAAATGAATTGTGGGATGCCTATGTGATGGCAAACAAGCATGCCGTCCCGTCAAATCTCCAGGACAAGGTCTGGACCAGCATCCGCAGAAAAAAACAACAGCGACAAAGGGTCCTGGTAGCCCCATTCATCGCTGCCTCGATCGCTTTACTGATTTTCTTTCTGATCCCTATCGAAAGAGGCCAGACAGAGGCAGAAAAGAGTGTGCTCCTACAGGAAGCACTCTCCATGTTCCCGGATGAAGACCAAATACCAAACGAAGAAGATATTCTCTATGAGGATGACATCATCATCATTTATGTAAAGACAACTGAATAATTATCTATAAATATTACTCCCATGAAAAAAATCATATTCATCATAAACCTTTGTTTCTTCTCAACATCAATGGTATGGGCTCAGAACCAGGACATAGAGAAAATTGAAAAACAGCTGGGTATCTACTTCAAAGAGTCTGTACAGCCCGTGATATACGTTGATGGTAAGAAATATCCGAATGAATTTTTTGACCTGATTGATTCTGACAAGATTAAATCCGTGGTCGTAATGAAAGATTCGGTAGCCCTAAAGAAATACAATGCCCCCAATGGGGTTGTCTGGATCACTACCAAAGAAACAGGTACCGAAATGGAGGTAGTGAAAAATGAGACGATCAAAACAGAGGACAAAAAGATTGTCATTAAGAATGAGATCAATAGCTTATATCCGCTCATCATTATTGACGGGACGGTCGCAACCCCGGAATTCCTGAAAAGTGTTTCACGGGAAGATATTGCAACTATTGAAGTAATAAAGGGTGAGAGTGCTGCCGCAAAGGGGTATGATGCCCCTAATGGGGTGGTCATTATCAAAACAAAGAAGTAGGAATCCTGGAT